>OY969418.1:0-4230000 GCA_963699175.1 uncultured Acidobacteriota bacterium
GCACGAGGCTGCCTTCACGCAACTCGGCGTGGCGCGCGCGCAACTCAAATAACCCCGGCTCTTTGAAAGTCGTTTCGAACTTGGCGGAATCTTGACCGGCTACAAGCTTGATCTTCTGTTTGTCAGGCTTACCTGAAGGCGAGCGGATTTCGACTTCGACTTCGTAATCCTTGAGCGCCTTCACTCGTTGGCTGCTGGAATTTTGCAAGACGATCCCAATTGACGTTTTGGCGCCAGTGGCGACTGTCTTCGTTTGCGCTTCTACCGCCAGCTTGACCGGCTTACCCGTCTCAGACTGGGCTTGCGCCAGCACTATGCTGCACAAGAAGAACAGACAGACCGGCGTGCTATATAGCTGCCGATGGTGACTGAAAATCCTCATGGCCGTTGCCTCCTTTTGGGCTGGTTGTTGGTTTAGCTGAGCCGTGAAAGCATCGTTGTAGGGGGGGAACAACCGCTAGCTTCACTCTGGCTTTCCTGATTAAGGGTCGTCATTCACGACGGGCGCATTGTAGCAGAAAATGGCTGGCCGTAACGCTAAAATCTGCGCCTGGCTGGCGACGCTTTCAGCGTTGAATCAACGTTGGCTCATCGCGTCGCACGTCGTTGACGGCGGTTGAAACAGGCCAGGCTTCCAATTCCGTGTCCACGTATGGCCGCAATAATGGCAGCACCTCTCGCACTTTTGCAGCCGGATCGAGCCAGGCGGCTTCATCCTCTGGTCGCAGCAGTGCGGGCATGCGTTGATGAAACGCGCCCACCAATTCATTCGGCTCGACCGTGATGAGCGTACAGGTGCGCAGCACTTCGCCATCGAGCAGTTTGCACTCTTCCCACAGCCCGGCAAACGCGAACAGCCCGTCATCGCGCCGATGAATAAACATCGGCTGCGATGGTTTGACGCGCTTGTCCCATTCGTAAAAGCCATCCGCCGGAATCAGGCAACGGCGCTTCTCCAACGCATATTTGAACGAAGGCTTTTCGGCCAGCGTCTCAGCTTTGGCGTTGATCAGCTTGTGGCCCAGCGCCGGGTCTTTTGACCAGAAGGGCACCAGTCCCCATTTGCAGGCGAGCGCGTTACGTCCATTTGTGTCGGCACGTTCTGTGATCACCGGCACGATTTGCGTCGGCGCGATGTTGTAACGCGGCGTAATAAAATCAGGCGCGGCATCGAGGCCGAAGTGTTCGGCGACGGCTGCGGCAATATGACGTTGAGTGTATCTTCCACACATAGCGCAAACATCTTGGCAGCGAAAATTGAGAGTTACAAGCAATCGCGCTATGCTTGGCGCGCCGCAAAGCAGAAAGGAGTTTCCGCAATGTCAGCAGTCAGCAAGCAAAAGTGCACGTTGGAAGAGTATCTGGAATTAGATCGCAATTCGGATGAGCGGTTGGAGTATTGGGACGGCGAAGTCTTTTCGATGAGCGGCGTCAGCAAAGAACACGCGCGCATTGAGATCAACCTCTCGTCGCGGCTCGATGTATTGCTGAGCGAGCGCGGCTGCCAGCTTTTCCCGGCGAATATGCGTATCAAAGTGCCGAGCTTCCCGCCCTATCGTTACGCCGATTTGTCGGCACTCTGCGGCGAGGCTGTCTACGAGCAGATCAATGGGGTTGATGTATTGGTTAATCAGGCGCTACTTATCGAGGTGGTCTCGCCTTCGACTGAGGCGTTTGATCGCGGGGAGAAATTCACTTACTACAAATCCATCCCCAGCTTCCGCGAATACCTGCTGATTGCGCAGCGCCGTCCACACGTAACGCAATTTATCAAACAGACTGAGAACGATTGGTTACAGCGTGAATTTGATCAACTCAGCGATACTCTTCGGCTTTCGTCCGTTGGCGTTGAACTGCAATTGGGCGACATCTATCGCCAGCTTACTTGGCGTTAGAGCGACAACCGCGAAAGTTAAGCGCCATTGCTGAATTCAAGCGCGGCGAAACTCACCACCGACTCTTCATCAATATTCCACTGATCGTAACGCAGCACCTCGCCGCGCGCCTGCGGCACTGCCTGCAAAAAAGTGTAAAGCGGCGAGAACCCACACCACTTCAACTCATCTTGTTCGGGCTTGACCAGTTCGAAGAATTCTTCCGCCTGCCCGGCGCAGATGTGTTGCAACCGCTCGTGGTCGCGCTCTTTGACTTCGAGCATCTCTCCTTGTTCAGCCAGCGCGGTCAGCCGGTCGCCGTAACGTCTGCCCATATGTGCCAGATCAATGCCTAAGACCCAGAAAAGCTCCGACGAGTGCAATTCGGCCAACTCGCCCAGCGCGTCGAAGAAACGATAAACGTGGTCGTCGCGCTCCGGCGGCTCGCCGTGCAGCAGGGCTTTGGCAAACGGGCCGCAGAGGATCGGCAGGATGCGGAAGTCAGCGCCGAGCATCTGTTGCAGGAAGACGCATTGAAATTCCAACGAGTGCTCGACTGCATGGCAATAATCCTCCATCACCGCCGCCTCGCCTGCGTGTGTCGCCAGCCAATCAATCAATTCAGTGTTGGGCTGCAAAGTGCCGAAAGGAGTCGTGAAGGGCTTGTGCGTCAGGCCGAAACGTTCCGGCTGGCCGTAATGCGAAGTGCCCAACAGGACGATGGTCTTGTGGCGCGCCTGTTGCGCCGCGTCGTTCTGTAAGCGCCCGTAGGCTGCGGCGTAACAGGCCGACCCACCCCAGGGGCTGACGTGTGGCGCGGCTAGGCCGATGATCGGTTTGTGGGCTTCACCCAGATTGGTTTGTAAGTATTCGCCAAAAGTTTGCCGCAGTTCAGTGGCTTCATCCGGGTAGCCAGTACCGGCATGCGCTGGCGCGCGCAATGACGCGGCGGCAAATTCGGCGTGGCGTTGCGCTCTGAGTTGCTCGAACTCTTCAGTCAGCAGAAAGCCGTTGCTTTGCAGTGTTTCGAGCATAATCTCGAGCGTCTCGCGCGGCACCATCTGTCCGGCGAGCTGGCTCAAGTGGGCTTGCAAGTCGAGCGTGGTTTGCTCGCCATCAAAAAGCGCTAAACCAGCGGCGAGCAGCGGCGGGATAATGAGAACCTGATCGGTGTATTTGAAAGGGTCGCGGAAAACCCAGCCTGGCCTTTCGGCTACTGGTGAAGGAAAGATGTCCAGACCGGGACGCAGTGGCGGCAGTACTTTGTGCATAATGCGACGCATCTTAGCAGCAGTGCGTTAAGGCTGGCTAGACGAAGAGTGAGGACTTGCCAGTGAAACCTTTTCCCACTAAGCTTAGTCATAGTAAGTGGCAAGTGACAAGTTAGCAGGAGAAGGAAGATTGAGATTTAGACAGACTATAGCAGTTATTATTATTACGCTCTCACTCGCTGCGGTGGGCAGTGCGCAGACGCGCCGCAAAGCTGGCGCGAAGACCAAACCCAAACCAACCCCAGCACCAGCCGTCACACAGCCAAGCACTCCGGCGCAATCGCCAAAAGAACTGGCGGAAGCCGCCGCCGCATCACGTGCGAAATTGATGGAGGCTTCCCAAAATTACCGCGAAAGTTTGGAGCGCTTGTTGGAACTGCAAAAGCAGGACGAAGGGCGGGCGGCAGATTCGTTGAAGCGCAGGCAAGAGTTGCTCGACCTCGGCGTTATTGCCAAGCGCGAAGTCGAAGAGGGCGAATTGGCGCTGAAAGAGACACAAAAGAAGATCGAAGAAACAAACTCTCGGCTGAATGAAGTTGACCAATTGGTGGCCGAAGTCACGGCTGCCGAGCAGTTGGCCAAGCAACCACCTGAAAAAGAACTGACCGAGGTAGGGCATTCAAGGTTGTTGCTCGTGCGCTATACGGGGCGCTCGGCTTGGTCGCTCGCCAGCGACTACGCCAAAGTGGATGCCTACTTCCGTCAAACCTTCAGGCGCGCCTTGCCCGTGAGCGCTTTTGGCCAAACCGAGACGCATAACCGCATGGGTTTTGACCACACCAATGCGCTGGACGTGGCAGTGCATCCTGACAGTGATGAAGGGCAAGCCTTGCAAGCCTACTTGCGCGCAGCCGGGATCTCATTCTTGGCTATTCGCGGCCCAATTGCCGGCTCGGCTACCGGCGCACACATTCACATTGGCGCGCCATCCAGGCGCATCAGCTTGTAGCAGCCGAGGCAGTACCGCAAGCGGTACTGCCTTTATCCTACCTCTCATTTCAAAATACCTACTTGCAAATGTGATGGCAGCTTGCCGTAGCGATAGAGGCGCTGTGTCGCCTTCTGGAAATCCTCTGCTGTGGCGCGGTAGATGTCTACGAACTTCTGCGGATTGCGATCCACTAGCGGGAACCAGGAGCTTTGCACTTGCACCATCAATTTGTGTCCAGCCTTGAAGGTATGATGCACGTCCTGCAAGGTGAATTTCACTTCGGCAGGTTGATTGGGTGTGAAAGGCTCAGGCTTGCTGAAACTGTTGCGGAACTTGCCGCGCATCACCTCACCGCGCAGAAGCATTTGGAAGCCGCCCATTTTGGTCTGCGTTCCACTGGGCGCATTGTTGGGCGCGTTGTCGGGATAGACATCAATCACTTTGACGATGAAATCGGCGTCTGTACCGGTGGTCGAGACAAACAAGTCCGCCGTGATTGGCCCAGCGAGCGTGAGGTCTTCGGCGAGCGTATCAGTGGTATAAACCAGCACGTCGGGCCGCGTGGCGGCAAAACGCTGGTCTTCGATCATATAACTCGCGTTGCGATTGTTGGCGATGGTGTTGGAGTAGGGAACTGGCTTGGCAGGATCACTCAAGTATTCGTCAAACACCTCTTTGGTCTCGCTCGGCGCGTTGAAGGAGAGTTTGCCGTCGGCGTGAAAATAGATCGCTTTGGCTTGCGCATCTTTCGGCGGCCACTCGGCAAAGCTCTTCCACTCATTCGCGCCTGTGCGAAATGCCCAGACGTCAGCCCCTTTTTCTGAATGGCCGAACTCGCCTTTGTCTTTCAGGTAGAAATTGAAGAAGGGCAATTCGATCTGCTCGCGGAACCACTCGCCGGTTTTGACCTCGAAGCGGATGTTACCAAAGGAATCGCCCGGCCCACGCGACCAGCAGCCGTGACACCACGGCCCCATCACCAGCATGTTGTGCGCGCCAGGATTATTCTTCTCAATGGCCGCGTAAACGTGGAGCGGGCCATACAAATCTTCCGCATCGAACCAGCCACCGACTGTCAACATGGCGGCCCCGCTGGCTTTGAAGTTGTTTTTCAGGTGCGGTAATGGCGTGCGCGCTTGCCAGAATTCGTCGTAGCTGCCGTGATTGAAGACATCGTTCCAGAACTTGTTCTGGTCTTTGAGATACTTTTGCCTAAGTTGCGCCAGCGTCCCTTCGCGCAGGAAGAACGCATAGCCGTCAGGCGTGCCCATCTCGAATCCCTTGAACTGATTGGGTGTAGGCTGTGGTCGTGGCAGACCAAAAAAGGTTTGGAAGGTGAATGACTCAAACAAGAAAAGCGCACCGTTGTGATGATCGTCGTCGCCGAGAAAGATGTCGGTCACGGGCGCCTGCGGCGAAACAGCCTTGATGGCCGGATGCGCCGAGAGCGCCGCCATCGTGGCATAAAAACCCGGATAGGAGATGCCGTAGACGCCAACGCGCCCGTTGTTATTGGGGATGTTTTTAATCAGCCAGTCTACCGTGTCATAGGTGTCGCTCGCCTCGTCAATGTCGTTCTTTGATTTCTTGTTTGGGATGAACGGACGAACGTCCTCGAACTCGCCTTCCGAAAGAAACGTGCCGCGCACATCTTGGTAGACAAAGATGTAACCTTCTTGCATCGCAGTTGGCACGGGGCCGAGCGAGTTGCGATATGCCTCCGCCCCATACGGTCCGGCGCTGTAAGGCGTGCGCTCCATCAAAAACGGATAAGTGCGTGAAGTATCTTTGGGCGCGTAGACGACCGTGAAAAGCTTTTTGCCATCACGCATCGCAATCTGGTGTTCGGATTTTGTGAAGTTGGCGCGCACATCAAACGCAGCAGTCTGGCTGCGAGCGTGTGATGAAGGCAGCAAGCTGAGCGCAAGACAGACGACTAGGACGGACGGGCCAAGCAAGCTAAATGGTTTGGACATTCTCTCTCCTATGGTTGAATCGGTCAGACGAGCGGCGAGCATTATATAGACCGCGCGCGCGCGGCTCAAATTTCCATGCATGGGGGGTGGAAAACGCGAAATTGGTCTATCGCTAGTACTTCATCAAAATGGTGGAAGCCCCAAACGGCGCGAAGCGAGAGAAATAGCTTGCGAAGAGGCATGCGTTAGGTCGTCAAGGCACGTAAGCCTCCAGCGAAAATAACAGCAAAAAGCAGTGTTTCCAAGCTGGGAAAAAATTGCGAAACCACTCCCAAAAGTGCGTCGTCTAAATCAATACTCACTGAGAAAAACACCAGCGGGTGTTTCTTCGAGGGGGTATCCTCCTGTTGGCCGCTTCGGGAAGCGCACACCGAAGCGGCCCTTTGTTTTGGCCGGTGTTTTTGGCAACGCCTATTTGACAATCACGACGCCCGCCATCTCGTGCCCGCCTTTGCTACCGTGCAAGGTGCAGTAGTAGGGGTAAGTGCCGGGCTTGTCATACTTGTGCTCGAAGCGTCCGCCCGCATCCAGAATGTCAGATTCGAATGAGCTGTCATCGGCTGCAATCGAGTGATTGCCCTGCTCGTCAATCCATTCGACTGTCGTGCCGGGCGTGATGGTGGCCTCTTTGGGCTCGAACTTGAAGTTGCTGAGACGAATGGTTACGCGTTTGGCACCGGAATTGGCTGGCTGGGCTGTCGAACTAGATACGCTTACCGCGACCGGCTTGAGATACCAGAAATAATAAGTGCCCACGCCCAACAAGATCACTATCCACCAGAGCGCCAGCGTGGTGCGCATCCACGGTTTGTAATCCTTGAAGCGCAGACTTTCAGGCAAGAGCTTGGTGCCTGCGACTAAGATTACGTATAACCCCAGCAACTCAGCCAGGGTTCCAAGACCTGCGTGCAAAGCGGCAACGGTGACATCGGCTTTGTGCAAGCTCGTGGCCAAACGCGGCAGAGTCTGTAACCGGAAGGACGGCAACATGATCGACGCAATCAGCAGTAGGTTGAAAAGCATCACGGACGATTGGCAAACGGCGTGTGCGCGAAAGCGCTGCTGCCGCGCGAGCCACATTCCTAGCAGCAGCGCCAGGCCCATCAGTAATTGCAGCACCAGATTCAAATCGGCGCGCCAGGTCGCTCCGGTGCCAAGAAATCCGTTCATTGGGGTTCCTCCTTGTGCGGTGAATCAAGAGTGAACAACACCTGCAACTACGAGCCATTCCAAAATCCTGGATTCGTGGGGAGCAAGACCGAAGATGTCGTGCTTATAAAGCCTTTATCTACTACTTACGACAGTGGCCTTGCTTGCGCCGGTCTTTCTACGGGTGTATCATCCATTCCGAGCTTGATTTTTTAAGACAAGGCGAGCTTAGCTTCAGGTAATCATGCGACCCACGGCGTAGTCACCACTAAGCTTGATGGTTTTCAGTAAGGAGCCTAGATGTCCATTCGCAGCAAGTTGACCTTGATTTCAGTTTCCGCCTTTATCGCCCTCTATTCGATCGTCGGCGGCATGCTTTCCAGTTCGAACAATCCGCTCTTCCGCGCGATTGCCGAGACTGGGCCGTATCCGCAACTGCGCATCTTTGAAGAGGTCGTTAGCAAGATCATCAGCGATTACGTTGAGAAGCCCGATCTGGAGAAAGTGCGCGTTGGCGCGTTGCGCGGCCTGACCGACAGTCTTGATCCGTACAGTGCTTACCTGCTGCCGCAACAGGTCAAGGACTACCAATCCGGCAAACACAATGCGGACATGACCGGCATGGTCATCGGCCAATATTCAGGCTTCGCTTACGTGATTGCCATAGTGCCGAATTCGCCTGCCGAGAAAGCGGGCATCCGCGTGGGCGATGTGATCGAATACATTGACGGACACGCGACGCGCGATCTGGATTTGTATGACGTGAAATCGCTGTTGGCCGGACAACCGGGAACCGCTGTTGAGCTTTCGCTGATCAACCGCAAGACTGACAAGCTCAAACTCGTGCGCAGCGCGGTCGGGAACGCCTCAGTCGAGACACGCGCGCTGGAAACGCAAGTTGGCTACGTCAAAGTGCCGATCCTGAATAAGGGCCAAGCTGAAGCCGTGGCCAGCGCAGTCAAAGAAGTCATCAAGAAAGGCGCGAAGAGCATCGTGCTCGACCTGCGTGGCTCAGCGGGCGGCGATTTGCGTGAAGGCGTCACGCTGGCCGATTACTTTATTAAGTCCGGCACGATTGTCAAAACGATTGGCCGCAAGGAGAAACTGCTGGCGACTTTCGACGCCAAGCCCGACAACGATCTGACCGAGTTGCCCGTCGCCGTCATCGTTGACCGCACGAGCGCTGGCGCAGCCGAGGTCGTCGCCGCCGCCATTATGGAAAGCCAGCGCGGCGATGTGGTCGGCGAACGCACGCTCTTCGGTATGGGTTCGGAGCAGCAACTGTTTCCGCTGGATGATGGTTCGGCTTTCTTGTTGACCGTGGCGCGCTACGCCTCACCGTCGGGCAAGATTTTTATGACCGAGAACGTCACGCCCAATGTTGAAGTGAAGCGGGCGGATTTGGCGGAAGTCAATCCAGACGAGACTGAGAACGAGAACAAGCAACCGAAGCAGCAGCAAGCCGCGCCGCCCGCACCTGGCACGCCACCACCCAATATCGTCGCGCCCAAGTCCGGCGAAGATGTGATGCTTAAGAAAGCTATTGAAGTCTTGACGACTGGCGCGAAGGCAAAGAAACGCGCCGCTTAAAGGCATTCTCCTCCTCATAAAACTCAGGCGGATTTCACGCACTTTGCAGTGAAATCCGCCTTTCTTTTGGAGATGCTTAAAGCCTCAGGGAACTCGCCGTTGCGTTGGTTTATCGCTCAAGCCATAATCACACCGTCAGACCAACCGCAAAGAGGTTCGTTATGCAACAAATCGAAATTAGAGATTGGCCTGCTCAACTAAATGCCTTGCTCGCCAAATTGGTTGCGGGAGACGAAGTCGTATTGACCGCAGAGCAGCGACCAATCGCTAAGCTCATCAAGCTCGAAGATTCCGAAGTTAAGCAGGAAGACGAACGTGGCGCAAAGATGGCCGACTTGCTCGAACAACTTGCTAGCCAGGACGCATTCAAGGAAATTGATGATCCCGCAGCGTGGCAACGTGAGATACGTCAAGACCGAGTCTTGCCAGAGCGGGAGTGAGCATGCTCGCCGACAGCAACATCATCATCTATGCTGCCAAGCCGTCGGGTAGCAAAGCTAGAAACTTTATCCGCTAGCATGCGCCTGCGGTCTCAATCATCGGTCAAATAGAAGTTTTGGGCTATCATCAACTGAGCCAAACTGAGAAACAGTTATTGGAAGCCTTCTTTTACGCAGGCCGTAGTCTTACCGCTTACCAGTTTAATTGTTGACGAAGCCATTCGTTTGCGCCAACAACGCAAAATGACACTCGGCGCTTCCATCGTGGCGGCAACCGCGCTAATTCATCAACTCACTTTAGCCACGCACAATACGAATGACTTTGCCTGGATAAACGGGCTATCATTGATAGCCCCAATGATCTGATCATAACGGAATGTTGCCGTGCTTACGTGGCGGATTGCTGTCACGCTTGTTCTCAAGCAGCTTCAACGCGCGAATCAATTTTTGCCGCGTGTACTTCGGCTCGATCACTTCGTCAATAAAGCCGCGCTCGGCGGCGACGTAAGGCGAAGCGAATTTGTCTTGATACTCTTCGATCTTCTCGCGCCGCGCCGCCGCCGGGTCTGCCGCGCCAGCCAAATCGCGGCGATACAAAATCCCCACCGCGCCTTCCGCGCCCATCACCGCAATCTCCGCCGTCGGATAAGCAAAGTTGATGTCGGTGCGAATGTGCTTCGATCCCATCACGCAATACGCGCCGCCATAGGCCTTGCGCGTCACAACCGTAATTTTCGGCACGGTCGCTTCGGCATAGGAATAGAGCAGCTTCGCGCCGTGACGAATAATGCCGCCATATTCCTGATTAACGCCTGGCAGGAAGCCCGGCACGTCTTCAAAGGTGATGATCGGGATGTTGAAGCAATCGCAGAAGCGTACGAAGCGCGCGCCCTTCACGCTCGCGTCAATGTCGAGCACTCCGGCCAGGTAAGCCGGTTGGTTCGCCACGATGCCGACCGAGTAACCGTTCAACCGCGCAAATCCGATCACGATGTTGCGCGCGAAATGCTCCTGAATCTCGAAGAAGTAGCCGTTGTCCGCGACCTTCGTAATGATCTGGCGAATGTCGTATGGCTTATTCGATTCCGGTGGCACAACCGTGTTCAACGTTTCATCCGCCCGCTCAACCGGATCGCCGCAAGCCGTACGCGGCGGGTCTTCCATATTGTTCGACGGAACGAACGAGAGCAGTTCGCGGATCAAGCGCAGGCATTCCTCTTCATTCTCCGCCGCAAAGTGCGCCACGCCGCTCGTCGCATTGTGCGTCATCGCGCCGCCCAACTCTTCTTTGCTCACGTCTTCGTGCGTGACGGTCTTGATAACGTCGGGGCCGGTGATGAACATGTAGCTCGTATCTTTAACCATCACCGTGAAATCGGTGATGGCTGGCGAATAGACCGCGCCACCCGCGCATGGCCCCATAATCGCCGAAATCTGCGGGATCACACCCGAAGCCAGTGTGTTGCGCAAGAAGATGTCCGCATACCCGCCCAATGAAGCCACGCCTTCTTGAATACGCGCGCCGCCCGAATCGTTCAGTCCGATGACCGGCGCGCCGACCTTCATCGCCAGATCCATAATCTTGCAGACTTTCTCCGCATTGGTCTCTGACAACGAGCCACCAAAGATCGTAAAGTCCTGCGCAAAGACAAAGACCGCGCGCCCGTCAACAAGGCCGTGCCCTGTGATAAATCCATCGCCGGGGTATTGCTGCTCCGGCATGCCAAAATCTAGGCAACGATGCAGCTTGAGTTTGTCGAACTCTTCAAACGTGCCGTCGTCCAGCAGAAACTCGATGCGTTCGCGCGCCGTCAGCTTGTGCTCAGCGTGCTGGCGCTTGATGCGTGCTGCGCCGCCACCGGCTTCAGCGGCCTCGTTTTTTTCTTTGAGTAATCGGAGTTTGTTTTCAATCATTTCTGA
Organism: uncultured Acidobacteriota bacterium; assembly: GCA_963699175.1. Classification (GTDB taxonomy): domain Bacteria; phylum Acidobacteriota; class Blastocatellia; order RBC074; family RBC074; genus JACPYM01. The sequence goes on from OY969418.1 coordinate 11,152, forward strand.
AATTTGGATTGGCTGACACGGTTATACGTCCTGTCGCATAAACTCGTACCAGAGGGAATGAAAATGATGAACGCCGCGCTCACGTTTGGCCGAATACCGCCCGCGCTCGTACGCTACTGAGCGCAAGCCTTTTTGCACCGCTTCGCAAACGCGAATGTCTTCCGCCTGTACTTCGTCGCTCAAGGCGATTGCACGCTTGATCTTCTCGGCCATGCCAGGCGCGCCGGGCGAATGAAAGAACCATTCGAAGATGGTCAGCGTGCGATTGTGGCCCAGCGGCAAAATCAAATTGACCGACAGGTTGTCAGGGTAAAGATTGAATATCAAGTTGGGGAATACCCAAAGATACATTGCCTCGGTCTGCGCTGCCGTCGGCTGATAAAGCCGCTGCGGATCATTCCCGTGCTTGATCGGCGCGTCTTGCAGCGAATGGAACCGCCCGGTGAGCGTGCGGTAGCGCTGGAAATCCAGTTCGCGCATTAACGACGGATGGACAACCGGCACGTGGTAGCCTTCGCAGTAATTGTCCACGTAGACTTTCCAATTGCATTCGATCACATAATCGCGCCGCTCGACGAATTGCATCTCCGCGCAGTTGATGTGCTGCGTCAACTGCGGAATGCCTTCCAAGTATTCCAGCAAGCTGCGCCCGTCACTCGGATCAATTTTGACGAAGATGAACTGCTCCCAAGTCGTAAGCTGCAACGGCACCAAGCCAAATTGCGCGCGGCCGAAATTCTCCACGCCTTCAAAATCGGGCACGCCAATCAGCTTGCCGGTCAAATCATAAGTCCAGCCGTGATAGCCACAACGGAGCTTGTCAGCTTGCCCGGAGCCTGCTACCACCAGGCTCGCACGATGGCGGCAGACGTTGTGAAAGCCGCGCAACTCGCCCGCTTGATCGCGCACGAGCAAGACCGGTTCGCCCGCGACCTCCGCTGTAAAGTAGCTGCCTGGACGAGCGACTTGATCCAAGCGCCCGACCAACTGCCAGGTGCGATGAAAGATCTGCTTGGTTTCGAGATCAAGATAGGCCGGGTCTGTGTAGCAGCGCGCGGGCAGCGTCTCCGCCTGCTCGACCCGTTCCGCAAAAGCGAAGTCCAGAAAATCCATGAGGTTTGACGAGTGCCTAGTTGAATTTGATTGAATACGACGCGCGCTATTCTAGCTACTGGGCAGAGGCCGGGCAAATGGCCGCCGCGTTGCGCAGCAAAATCTTCTGTGCAACACTCAGGGCAGTCGCATTTACTTTCCCCACAATTGGCAAACCAATAAAATTTATAAAACCACGGAGGGAATTATGGCAGACAATTTCGATAAGGCGGCGGCGCTGGCCCTGCTCAATCAGATTCTCGAAGCCGAGCTGGCCGGAGTGGTGCGCTACACGCACTATTCGTTCATGGTCTATGGCTACAACCGCATCCCAATTGTCGGTTGGTTACGCGCGCAGGCTGGCGAAAGTCTGGCGCATGCGCACGAAGCGGGTGAGTTGATCACGCTATTGGGCGAACATCCATCGCTCAAAATCGGTTCACTGCTCGAAACCCAACAGCACGAGATTCGCGACATCCTGCTCGAATCGCTCGAAGCCGAGAAACGCGGCTTGGCACTGTATTACAAGCTGCTCGAAGGGGTGAAAGACAAGTCCGTCGTGCTCGAAGAATTCGCGCGCAAGATGATTGCCAAAGAAGAGATGCACGTCGGCGAAGTCAACAAGATGTTGCGCAAGCCGGGCGAAGTGAAAGCCTTCTCGCCAGAATAAGCGAGATGTTTGAAGCTTGAGCGCAATTCAGAGAGGGTTGAAACCAGCTCCGTAGGAGCCAAATGTTTATAGTAACCGCGTGGTTATTGCTCTCTAGGTCCGTAGGAGCGAAATGTTAGATGTCGTTCCTACGGAGCTAGGAGAATGAACGCCGCCCACGGCTATAAACATCCCGCGCCGCTGGCGCTCCGAAACCTTGCAAAATCACGGAGAGCATCGGCTCGGAATTACGGACACTCTTCAGGTTATGTGCATGTTCGACTCATTCCCCACACAACATCCCGTTTTTGCTGCGCGGCACTCTTGGTGCTGGTTGAGCTTCTGCCTGACTGCTCTCTCGTTCACAGCCTTGGCCCAAAGCGATTGGCCCAACGTCGGCAACGATAAAGGGGCGCAACGCTACTCCACGCTCAGCCAGATCAACCGCGCCAACGTCAAAAAACTGAAAGTCGCCTGGACGTATCACACAGGCGATGCCGGGCCGGAGAACAAGACCGTCATTGAATGCACACCGATTGTCATCAACGGCGTGATGTACATCACGACTGCCAAGGTGAAGGTAGTGGCGCTGGACGCGGCGACTGGGCGCGAGCTGTGGAAGTTCGATCCTTTCGCTTCATCCCCGCCAAACAAGATTTATCCGGCTGGCGGCGGCGTCAATCGCGGCGTAGCCTACTGGGAAGGCCCAAGCACGGAACCGCGTTTGTCAGCGAGCGGCTCTGCTTCACGCTTGTCACAGGCCACAAACAAACTCGCACGCATTCTGTTGGCCACTGCCGACGGGCGGCTGATCTCGCTCGACGCGCGCACGGGCAAGCCCGATCCCGCCTTTGGCAAGAATGGCACAATTGAGCTGCGCGCTGGGATTGAGCGCGACTTGAGCCAGCTCACTTACGGCGCTACGGCCCCGGCTGCCATTTTTGAAGATAGCGTCATCATCGGCTTTTCGGTCGGCGAAGGCCCCGCGCCTTCAGCCCCCGGTGACGTGCGCGCTTTTGACGTGCGCACCGGCAAAGAACTCTGGCGCTTTCACACCGTCCCGCGCCCCGGCGAGTTTGGTCACGACACTTGGGCCAAAGATTCTTGGCAAGAGCGTGGCGGGGCTAATGCCTGGAGCGGCGCGACAGTTGATGTCAAACGCGGCTGGGTCTTCGTCGCAACCGGCTCGGCTGCCTTTGACTTCTACGGCGGCGACCGGCACGGTGACAATCTCTTCGCCAATTCAGTGCTGGCGCTCGACGCGCGCACGGGCCGACGCATCTGGCACTACCAAATCGTCAAGCACGACATCTGGGATTACGACCTACCCGCGCCGCCCCTGCTCGTCACTGTAACGCACAATGGCAAGCGTGTTGACGCCGTCGCCCAAATCACCAAGACCGGCTACGTTTTTCTGCTCAACCGCCAGACAGGTCAGCCACTATTCGATGTCGAAGAACGCTCTGTGCCCGCCTCTGATCTACCGGGCGAGCAAACTGCTGCCACGCAGCGCATCCCAACCAAACCGCCCTCACCCGTGCCACAAGCTTTTACCGAAGAGATGGCCACAGACATTTCGAAAGAGGCGCACGAATATGTGCTCAACCAGCTCAAGACATTGCTTCACGGCCCTATCTTCACACCCATAGGCTTGCAGGGCACGGTCGTGCTGCCCGGTCTGTTTGGTGGTTTCAGTTGGGCGGGCGCAGCCTTCGATCCTGACACTGGCACGCTCTACGCCAACAGCAACAACATTCCGCGCCTGATGAACCTGATCGCCACGCCCGACAAACCCTACCCGTACAAGATCAGCGGCTACGACCGTTTCAATGACCGTGAAGGTTATCCGGCAGTCAAACCGCCCTGGGGCCTGCTCAACTCGATTGACCTCAATCGCGGCGCAATCCGCTGGCAAGTGCCGCTGGGCGAGTTTGCAGAGTTGACCAAACGCGGCATCCCGCCGACGGGCACGGAAAACCTCGGCGGCGCGATTGCCACGGCGGGCGGACTGATCTTTGTCGCGGGCACGAAGGATGAAAAGTTCCGCGCTTTTGATAAAACGACGGGTCAGGTGTTGTGGGAAACTACTTTGCCAGCGGGAGGCTATGCTACGCCGAGCACATATGCAGTGAAAGGGAAGCAGTTTGTCGCAATTGCGGCAGGTGGTGGTGGCAAGTTGTTGACAAAGTCGGGAGATTCATTTGTGGCGTTTGCGTTGCCATAGTTTCAGAGCACTACTTAACAATGATGTGCTCCTTCAAGAATTGCTCAACCGCATCCAACGTAGTGGCGCGGCGCACCGATGACAGAAAGTGCTGCACCAAGCTCTGATCAGGAGAGTAGATGATGATCGGCTTCCGGTAATCTACTGCGAGCGATACTTCCGCTGCCGTCCCCGCACCGCCCGGCAGCGCGATGAGGGCCGCGCAGGAGAGCACGTTGATATGGTTGCGCGAAAGATCATCCTTGCCCAACTCGCCGCTGTACGGCAGGTGCGTATAGATCGCCAGCTCTACAAATTGGTTAGGATACCCAGCCTTTGGTAGGTTGCGCTTACGCTCGCTCGCGCAGGGAATGATGCCGATGCAGATGCCACGCGCGCGCGGAGCTTCAGTGAATGCCCGGCTGACCGAGATCATCACACCGTGCCCTCCGCCCGTGAGCAGATTCACGCCAAGCTGGGCTAAGAGTGTACCGACTGGCTTGGCGAGTTTGTTGTATTCTTTGCTGCCTGAGCCGAGCACGCCAACAGTTTCTTCAGCGAGTGAAGTATTCATCGTTCTGTCCGCAATCAAGCGACAATCTTCAGTGCTTCACCTTGATTGTTCAAGACGATCAGTTGAGCCGCCCGGCAAGCGAAATGCGCGTAAGGTTGCCCGGCATCGTTGTAACACTCAACGTTGAGACAATAGTCACGCGGCTTTCTGATGTCAACGATGATATTTTAACAATCAGGTAATCGCATTTGAGGCGAGAGGCTCTTACTGCATTGTTTGTGGTAGCTTTTGTCTCAGGCGCTCACCGACAGCAATGAGTTTATCTTTCATTGGAAGTTGCCTTTGCGTGAGTTCTCGGATCACCTTGAGCATACTATGGTAAGGGAAAGGGTCGTTCTTACTAATGCTATCAAGGTCGTTCAGTGTGCGGTCAACTCCGTCCAGTCCGCCGAGCAGCCGAACCATTGCGCAGTCGGCCAGTGCCCAGGCTCTATCTTGTCGTCCTTTGCGGAGCTGACGTTCAATCTCCTCGGAGGCCTCGCCCAGCAGTTCGGGCATGGTCTGCTTCTCATGCTTTGCTACGTTTGTAACGAGCGGCGGCGGGTCGGAGAGTAGTTGGGGACATTGGAGGATGCGCACCACAAGCCGGTTAACTCGATTGTAGGTATTGAGTATGTTAAAGCGCTTACTTGATTCGTACGCGTATCCGTTATCATACGCTACTCGCGCGCCCTCCAAATCGCCTTGCGCGCGGTACACGCCTCCAATTATGCCCCAGCAGTCGGCCAACTGTTCGGCAACTGCTATCTCACCTTCAGTTGCCTCTTCTGCGGCTTTCAAGTGAGGAGCACCTAAGTCCCGAAGGTATTGAAGCGCCTCATCCATCACTTCGTGCGATCTTTTAAATTCACTCGCGGCTTTCACCGCAGCGCCATCTTCCAGCGCCTTGATCGCGCTATTACGATGACGCCGTGATCGCTGTTTATAGGGTTCCAATCTTTTCGATAAGTCGCTCATTGCTAATCTCCTCGGGCTCGATTTATTCAAGCCTGTTGAGCACACGCTCAACCCTACGCTGAAGGTTTTTATCCTTCGCATCGTCGCTCCATTCGAGCAGGTTATAGAGACGATTGCTCAAATCGGTATATTGCTCCAGCAAGCCAGCTTGCTGCTTCAACTCGTCGAGCGAATACCGCTTGCTCAGATAATACCATGCGGCGATCAGGAGTTCCTTGGCCGCGCTCCTGACTTGCTTATCTAAAGATTCGTTGACGTTCGCATAGAGCACCGGCAGGCTCGGGTTTTTGGTGATGGAGACGCCGATCAAGGCGTCCGCGACAGTTTCCAAAACTTTGTGCGCGGCAGACGCCCCTGGCTCATTGTGTAAAGGCAAATACGTGCCCACCATATTATAAGTATGATTGTAAGCGAAAGACCCGAACGTCGGGGCGGCCGCGTAAAAAGTGCGACCAGGAGTTTCGTAATCCTGCATGTCCCTGTGTCTATCCCTTATGTCACGAAAAAGCTTTGACTCTTCGCCTTTCTTTCCATACTTGATAGGGTGAAAAAGTTTCTTGAGCGCTTCGCACTGCTTGTTGACTTCCTCATTCTTTTCATCTCCCTCAGCAAAACCCTTAAGTCCGTTCGCTAAAAGGCAAACCGGTCCCATACTGCTCACGGCGATACGCACCCCGAGCTCGAAGAAGACATTCGCCTTCCACAACGACCAGTCTACGAGACACAACCCAGTGCGGCGAATGGCGCTATAAAGCCTCTGCGTGACAAGTTGCGGTGAAATGACCTCGATGATGCGCTCTAACCTATATTTCTTTTTGTCGCCGTCGGATGTCTCTTCACTGTATTCTGCGCTGAAACCATTCTGAATATATCGTTCGCATGGCTTGTATCCCGGATCGAATGAGCAAAGCCAGAGAATGCTCTGGGCTTCCTGGTTGGGCGTGGTTTCAAACCGCCGCACCGACTCATATGCAGGTAAATCCTGATAAAATGATAGTGAGTGATATTGATCGAGAGCTCTTGCGACTGTAGTTCCAATGATGTTGTTGGGATGCTCCGGAGAGTTTATGTTCGGAGTTCGCGGCAAGACAGATAAAGGATAGAGTTCCTTGAGATTGAACGGCAATTTCGACCACTCGGCGGAGTCGAGTTCCTTGTTGGTTGTCACAAGCGTCACGCCGCGTTGCACGGCAGAGCGAATACCAAGAAACAGCATCACCCCTGGTTCATAATTGGTAACATCAATGATCGCTACATCGGCCTGACAAAGCGTGCGTACGGCGTGATTATATTCTTTCTGGCCGGAGAGCGCCTCGTTGATCTTGACGACCTCAAACTTCATATTTATGTCCGGGTCGTCTTCCTTCCGTCCCAGTGCCAGCTTGATCTTATTCTTATTGCCCTTAAGCCCCGCTTCAGCCAATTCGGCTAGGTCCCCTTCCTCTCTCAGGTTGGTAGATTCGAGAATGAGACACTGCAGATCCACACCGGGATCAGACGCACTCTTAATCAAGATCGGGTTCGGTGCTTTCTTTAAGTCGTAATCGCCCGGATCCCATATTTGCACGCGGGTTCGATCATTGTTTTGCGACTGTCCCTTCCAACGCTCCCGCAATTCTTTGCTCGCTTCCCAAATTTCAGGAAACCTCTTTTCACCAAAGGGAGGCTCAGGGCCATGTCGAATAATAAGACGATTGAATTGTTTTGTAGCAATGACTTTCTTATCTTTATCGATAAATATGATCCTGTACTTATCAGATTTTGGGTCCGGAATCGGTGTTCTCACCCAGCCCTCTTGTCTTTTGAACTTCCCCAGTTTCTCCAACTGGTAAACGATGAATCTGTTGAGAATCGAGCTGCTGTCAGATTCCAGGTAGTCATCAGGTGCATTGAGAGTGACATCTGTATTCGAGCGAAGATTGTTGCTTACAATCAATGGTGTTTTGTCGAGATGCAAGTCTAGCTCTTCGAAAGTTTTCCTGACGCTTTTCCCCATGTAATTATTGAATAAGTCTTTTAGCTTTTGGATCAGGTCGGAATCTTTGGCGAACTTCTCCACAAATTCATCATGTCGGAAATCCTTGATGCAAAGGCGCATCAGATCAGTTAAGCCACCGTCTCCATACCCTGTGACCAGCCACTTCAAAGTCTCTTTAGGTACGGAATCAAATGGCGCATTATCCCAGTACTTCTGGATGTCGGCACGCTCCATTTCCCGACCAAAGCCGAGTGCAAAAATGACGATTTGAGCTATATGAATATCCGTCTGGTTCTTATCCTGTATGGTCAACTCTAAATGATCGCGATCAGAGTTATAAGAAAGTTTGATGAACTCAGTTCTCATGAGTTCCTTTGGGCGTTTCATCTTTTTACAGTTCTCGCAAAAATCTTCCCAACTCTTTTTCAACTTTCTGAACATGTCTTCAGCTTTGTCAGCCTCCCACCCAAGGAAAGGGAAATCTGCCTTGCTTTCTTGCCCTTCTTTCAGTTCGTACAACGGCCAGTCATAAATATGGGGGTGCAGATATCGCTCACCCGCGTGGCGCTGAATCGGAAAGAAATCTTCGTCCCTCTCGATGATCGTCACCTCTGCTCCTCTGGAGGCCGCCGCCGCCGCCGCCGTTAAGCCAGCAATCCCACCGCCGACAACAGCGACTGATACACCGTTGTTCAACTGCCCAGTCTTGCAGAGCGCATCAACGAGGTTAAAAGCCCTCATCTGTTGAGAGTAGATGGTTACGTGACGTGCGAAGGAGCCGAGAATGTAGGTTCTGGGATAGGCCGGGATCGCCATCCAGGAAAGCAAATGATGAGGATGCAAAGGCTCGAGAACCACTCTTTACCTCCATGATTTCAAAGCAGACAGTCGCTGTATTGCCTATACAGCTTTTGGGTTCCTTTTTGGCCGGATGTCACTTTGTGTGGATAGTGAACCATGTTCTTAATGTTGATCGCTGATTGATGTTAGGGATTGAACCGAAGCAATAGGGCAAACATTCTTGTGTTACTGCTGAAAACTTGCCGAACGACGCGCGGAGTGTAGGTCAAGCTTGAAGAAAACTCAATACGGCATCGGCCATCTGGAGTTTAGCCAGCGCCGGTTTGCTCGCGCTCCTTCAGCCTTCCAATCGCACAATCCGCGTATCCAACTCTTTGCCAGTCGGCACGCACAACGGCCCATACAGTTCAGGCCGCCGCGCTCTCAACCATCTGCGACCCGAAGAAGTCGGCAGCACATCTGCGTCAAGGTCTGCGATGACCATCGCATCCGCCGCCTTGCACGTCTCCACCAAAATCTCACCATACGGATCAAGGATCATCGCATTACCTGTGCGCACTTCGTCATCATCAAGGCCCACTCCATTGCTAAAGATCAGAAACATGCCGTTGTCGTGCGCCCGCGCGGGCAACCAACGCATCAACCAGCCTCTGCCTTTTAGGCCACGGAACTCGGCTTCAATCGCCGCCGCATTTTCTGCGCGCTGCTCCCACAACGCCGGATCAATCGGCCCCATCGCGCGTGGACTGTGCGAGCGAACGCCGCCTGTCTGGTGCGGAGCCAGCAGAACCTCAGCGCCTAGCAAAGCCGTGATGCGGGCGTTTTCGATAATGTTGTTGTCGTAACAGATCAGCACGCCGATGCGGCAGCCTTGTGGTATGTCGAAGACGGTGTACGTGCTGCCAGATTTGATGTGCTCGCTCTCGAAGGCGTGCAGCTTACGGTGGCAGGCGGTGCGGCTATCGGGCATGGCGACTACGTAGCTGTTGTAGAGCGACCCATCTTCAGCGCGCTCGATCAATCCCGCGCCGATGGTGATGTTGTGCTTGATAGCAAGCGAAAGTAACAACTCAGTTGATTGACCAGCCGGGATTGGCTCGGCCAGCGCCTCGATCTCTTCACGCGCCAATTTGCGGACGTGCCAGTAACCGGTGATGCACATTTCAGGGAAGGCGATCAGGTCTACCTGTCTGGCTGCGGCTTCTTCGACAAAAGTTCGAATCTTAGCGAGGTTGGCTGACTTGTCACTGGCGACGGGCTGGAATTGCACGGACGCTGCGCGAATATTCTTCATAACAATTGCCGCGGATACTGTGCCGTAGACTGTCTAGTCTGCGGAAGATTCGATCTTCACCCATTGGAATCAGAGGGCCTAACGCGGAGTCTTCCGCAGACTAGACAGTCTACGGCACGTGCCGTTTGGCTTGCGCTAGCCGCCGCCATTTGCTGACTTCGTTGCGACGGTAATAAGGCATGGTGCTCACCGACTCAATGCACTGTTGGAACATCTCTGCTGCACGGTCAGGCTTGCCCAAATGCTGCAATGTCTCGCCGAAATGATAAAGCCCTTCGGGATCATAAGGCCGCCGCAGATAGTATTTCTCCAACGCTTCGAAGGCTTCCTGATACATCCCGGCGGCCAGATAGGTCGCGCCGATTTCGCGCCAGACTTCGCTCTGGCGGTACTTGTCATCGTGTGCGAGGACGACGCTAAAATGGTTGAGCGCGTCTTGCAATCGTCTCTCCTCACGCGCCGTGCGTCCAAGTTGGAAATTGGCATCTGGCTCTTTCGGGTCAATCTCGACTGCGCGTTTGAAGCGCGCGATGGCCTCTTTGAACTGGCGGCGCTGTTGGTGAATCAGGCCGAGTTGATAATGCGCTTCGGCGTCGCGTTCGTTGATCGTGCAAGATTCCAGATGACGGCGAAAACTTTGCCGTTGAATATGCGCTGCGCGCACGCCGTAGACTGCGCCAAGCACCAGCGGAACCAGCCAGATGATGGTCAGAAATGGCGAGAAGGTGACAATCGAAAAGAGCCAGGAATCAAACCGCAACGCCAGCCCCGCCACACACGCGACCAGTAGCGCTGTTGGCCAACTCGTGCCGCATACCGTGCGCAACGCGACGGCCATCAGCACGGCAAAGTAGAGATTGCCCGCTAGGTACAAGGCCAGCGCTGTGACATCGTCGCCAGTAGATATTACCACTCCCAACAGCGCGCTAGGCAAATGTGCGACGGCCCATGCCATCAATGCGCAGATCAACAGCGAGCCGTAATCGCGTTGAAACGCCACGCTAAATGTGCCAGCGCGTTCGATCAGCACGAGCAGCAATATCAAAGCGGGCACGTAGAGCGCCGCCAACGAGAGCGCGATGGCGTACATGCTGTACGGATTGAATGAGAGCGCCCACCAACCAATTTGACCGAGCCACGGCAGAGGCAGTCGCTGTGTTTGTTGAAAGAGGCGCGCTTGATGTCTTTGCGTGTCCTCCGAGTCTTCTTCATCGGTTGCAGCAGAAGGTGCGCGGCTGCTTTGTGCTTGAACAGGCTGCTTGACCGGCACGGCTTCATAGTCGTGATATAACCGGTTGGAGATCGTCAGGGTGAGCAGCAGCGCTACGGCTGTAGCAGCAAGCGCGCTAAACAACCAGTCCCCGCGATCTATCAAGTCACCTATTGCGGCTTGTGGGTGCGTGAAAAGTTTGAAAAAGATTCGGAGATTTTCTTGAACCATAAAGCTATCGGCTGATGTGGCGCGGTACAGGGAGTGGTAGCGACCTGGTTTCTCCGGTTTCGTAAAGCTCGGAGAAACCAGGTCGCTACCGCTCCCTGTACTGCACCGGATACGCTTTTGAAGTTACACTTAGCCCTCTGCTGTCGGCAAATGATAATCCTTGAACTGCTCGCGCAAGACCTTCTTGTCAAACTTGCCCACACTGGTCTTGGGCACTGCGTCAATGAAAATAACGTCGTCGGGCATCCACCATTTGGCAAAATGTTTGCCGAGGTGTTCGTAGACTTGCTCCTTTGTCAGTTCTGTGCCCGCTTTTTTTACCACACAAGCCAACGGGCGCTCCTGCCATTTGGGATGAAAGGCGGCGATGACGGCGGCTTCGGCCACATTGGGCAAGGCCATAATCGCGTTCTCCAAATCTACTGAAGAAATCCATTCGCCGCCGCTCTTGACCAAATCTTTCGAGCGGTCGGCGATGGCCATGTAACCTTCCTCGTCAATCGTTGCCACGTCGCCAGTGTCGAGCCAGCCTTGCGGGAATTTTTCGGGCGTCGGATCTTCTTTGTAATAGCTCGCTGCGATCCACGGGCCACGAATCAACAAACGTCCCATCGCTACGCCGTCGTGCGGAACTTCGTTGAAGTCGTCGTCCACGATGCGCAACTGTAAGCCAGCGGCCGGTGTGCCCGCGCGTTGTTTGACATCAAGTTGTTTATCGCGCGGCCAGTTGCGCATGTGCGGTTTCAGATGGCAAACGCTTCCCAACGGGCTGGTTTCAGTCATGCCCCAGGCTTGCATGAAGGTGACGCCGAAATTGGTTTCGAACCAGTCAATCATTGCGCGCGGCGGCGCCGACCCACCACAGACCATTGTTTTAAGCGAGGATAAATCATACTTGTTGGGATTGGCTTGCAACTCATTCATCACACCCAGCCAGATAGTCGGCACGCCACCGGTAAAAGTGACCTTCTCTTGTTGAATCAACGAACAGACGGAAGCGCCGTCCATCATCGGGCCGGGGAAGACCTGCTTGATACCGAGCATCGTGGCGATGTAGGGCCAGCCCCAGGCATTGGCGTGAAACATCGGGACGACGGCCATCGTCACGTCCTTGTTGCTCAGACCAAGCATATCGGGCATTGCGCCGCTGACGGTGTGAATGTAGTTGGAGCGGTGCGTATACATCACGCCTTTGGGCTTGCCCGTGGTGCCGCTGGTGTAACACAAGCCCATCGGCGAGTTCTCGTCAATCTCCGGCCAGGTGAATTCGGTTGGCTCGTCGGCGATCAGCGTGTCGTAGTTGCGCGTGTGCTCGACCGTGGTCTTGAATTCGCCCGTGTTGCTGAAGACCAACACATGGTTGACCGTCGGGATTTTACCAGTGAGCTTTTCCAGAATCGGCAGCAGGTCTTCATCTACACACACGACCGAATCTTCGGCATGGTTGATGATGTATTCCAGATCAGCGCTCGACAGCCGTAGATTCAACGTGTGCAGCACCGCGCCCATGCAGGGCACGGCGTAATAGACCTCCAAATGGCGGTAACTGTTCCAAGCCAGCGTCGCCACGCGGTCGCCCTGTTTGACGCCGAGCTTGGTCAAAGCATTGGCCAACTGGCGCGCGCGTTTGCCTAATTCGGCATAGGTGCAACGATGCGTGCGGTCGCGCATCTTCGAGACAATCTCGACATCGGGCGCGAGCAGCGGGCCGCGATCCATCAATACCGACATCGTCAGCGGGGTATTCATCATCGTCATCGTCATAGAAACTTGCTCCTGATTATTTAGGAATGTGCAGTGCGGATTGGGCGCACAGCGTAATCGAAGCCTACAGGGATTTCAACGGAGTTGCTTAGTATTTCACGGTCTATTCATTCTCGGAAAGGTTAGCCACAGAGTCACGGAGCCACAGAGAAAAGTAGGGAGGTAAAGGCGGCAAAATCGCAGAAGCTAGCAATCCGCCCTGCCAGACCCATCTCAAAACTCTGTGCCTCCGTGCCTCTGTGGCTGAGAATGAATAGACCCTGCTTAGTATTTCAGTCGAGAATGCCAGCCAGTTTTAACGTGAAGCCTTTCAGCAAAGGCTCGCCAGAGATTTCCGCTGGGTTGTCCAGAATTTCTACCGGCGTATTAGGGCGATAGACGTGGACTTTCTTCTCGAAGGGGTCAATCAACCAGCCAAGCTGCGCACCGTTATCAATGTATTCCTGCATCTTCTCTTGCAACTTCTTCAAGCGATCCGTTTCGGAGCGCAGCTCGACGGCGAAATCAGGGCAAAGCGGCAAGAATTTCTTGCGCTCTTTTGTACTCAGCGCCTCCCAACGTTCGCGCTTGATCCAGGAGACATCGGGCGAGCGTTTGGCTTTATTAGGCAGTCGAAATCCACCGGAAGAATCAAAGCCAATGCCATCCTCATTGGTTTCCGCCCAACCGCCGAAGCGCGTTGTCAGGATAAAGTTGCGGTGCGAGCCTTCGCCGCCAACCGGCATCATAATGATCATTTGGCCCTCGCTCGTCATTTCGATGCGCAGGTCTTTGTGCCTGGCGCAAAATTGCCAGTACTCTTCCTCGCTAAATTCCTCCAAGGGAGTAATCACTATCTCCTCGAATTCTTCAGGGAGCGAGAGCGTGAAGTCTTTCTTCCGCGCTTTAACTGCTCTGGTACTCATAACGATTGCCTCTCAATTACCTGCCTTCGGTGCCTCTTCCTTCTTCGGCAACTCCGGCTTAGCAAAATCCGGCTTCGCCTCGCCGAAGATGTAATGATTGAACCACGCCAGATTGTGTTGCATCACCGCACGCTGCGATTTCGGCTTGGTAATGCCGTGCCCGTAGCCTTTGTAGACAATCATCTCAACCGGCACGCCACGATCTTCCAAGCCCTGCCGCAATTCGTACCCATTGGGAATCGGCACGCGTTTGTCGAACTCGCCGTGCTGGATCAGCGTCGGCGTCTTGGCCTGTTTGATGTAACTCATCGGCGAAGTCTTGGCGTAAATCTCAGGGTCTATCGCCGGATCAGCGCCCAGGTATTGAATCGTGAACGGTGTGATGTCGGTGTTGTAATAGTAGGTCGCCCAATTCGAGATGCCCGCGCCCACCGAGATGGCTTTGAAACGGTCGGACGAAGTCGTCAGAAACGCTGAAATATAGCCGCCCTGCGACCAACCCATACAGCCGACTTTGTTGCCATCCACCCAGCCTTTACTGATCAGATAATCCACGCCCGACAACACGTCCCAGGCATCACCCACGCCAAGATTGCGCACGTTCAGTTGGCGGAACTTCTCACCGTAGCCCGCGCTGCCGCGATAGTTGACCTTCAAGACCAGCGCACCTTTGGCCGCCCAAATATCGCTTGGATAGTAATTCGTATCGAGCAGCGTCGGGCGATCAATCCCGGTCGGCCCGCCGTGAATCACGCAGAGCAGCGGGTATTTCTTGTTCGGGTCGAAATCGGCTGGCTTGATCAGCACGCCTTCGATTGGCGCGCCGTCCTTGCTCTGCCACGCGATGACCTCGCGCGTGCCCAGTGTGAACTCTTTGACTTGATCTGTCATTGCAGTGAGCTTACGCGGCGCAAAGCCTGCGACCGTTGAAACATACACTTCATTTAACGAAGTCGGTGAAGGCGCAGTGAACGCCAGCAACTTCCCATCTTTGCTGAACGACACGGCGCGAACCATTAAGTTGTCGGGTTGGCTGACCCGCGTGATTTTGCCGCTCACCGGATCGAGTTTGAACAGATGCGCCGCTGTCTTTTGCAACCCGCCGAAATAGAGGCCGTCGGCATTCCACTCGACAAAACCCGGTTGTTCGTCAAATGCATCGCTGATCGAACGTGGCGTGCCACCGTCAAGCGACACAATCGCCAGCCGCGAGTTCGCGTGAAAGAACTTCGGATTGCCCATCGCGGAAGAGAAAACGATCTGCTTACCATCGGGCGACCAGTTCGGATTGTTGTCAGGGCCGGGTTGCGCCACGAGCAGCCTCGAGGCTTCACCTGCGAATTCGTACAGGTAAATGTCCGCCGTGCCACCGTTGATGAGGTCTGGATTCTTCGTCGCGCTGAAGGCGATGCGTTTGCCGTCAGGCGACCAGTTGAACACGGTGACATTGAGCTCCTTGCCCCGCGTCCGCTGCGTGCCGGTCACAGGCGCATTCAACGCTTCGGCCACGTCGAGCGTCCAAAGATGCGAATAAACATATTCCCGACGCACGACTTCAAAATCGCCCAGATGATCTTTGCGCGCTTTGGCCTCTTGCTGATTGGCGTCGCTGCTGGTGAAAGCAATCCGCTGTCCGTCACGCGACCAAGCGTAATCGTTCACGCCGTTCTCCGCTTTGGTCAATTGTGTCGCCTCGCCACCGTCGGGGCGAATGACGAAGAGCTGGTTCTTGTCTCCGACGCGGTTGCTGGTGAACGCCAGCCAAGCGCCATCGGGCGACCAGCCCGCATTGCCCGCCGATTTCTCGCCGCGCGTCAATTGAAACGTCCTGCCGCTCTGCACTTCGGCCAGCCAGACTTGCGTGACAAAGGCGTCCTGCTTCCAGTCGGCTTGATTGACTGTGTAGGCGACGTATTTGCCGTCGGGCGAGATTTGCGCGCCGCCCAAGCTTTTGACGTTGAGCAAATCGTCCACCGTCGGCACGCGACGTTGCGCCTGCGCCGTGTAAGTCAACACGAGCAAGAAACTCAATACAGCGATTGAACGTTTGAACATACGAGCCACCTTTCAAAATGTAGTTAAATGCCAACGCAGCAAGCGTAGCGTAACCTGCCGAGGTTGCGTTGCTTCTCAAGCGATTACTGACGGGAACACCGCAACCTCGGCAGGTTGCGCTACTACTGAAACCTGACTATTTGATCTTCTTCGCTGGCGTCGCCCGCCCGCCTTGAATGAGAGTCAATTGCGTCACCTTACCGCTCTCGATCGTGAACTCGATCTGAGCGCCGACTTGCGTGACGGTGAATTTCGTTTCCGATTCAGGCGTCAATTCGACTTTTCGCTGTCCCGTAGGCTGCCCCATCAGTTTGTTGTTCTCTTTGGAGATCGTGAGGATGAGGTTCGGGGCAATCTCATATTCACCCACATAACGATCATAAACCGCCGGATCAACTGTGACGGGAGCCTTAGCCGCAGGCAACGGCTTATCAGTTCTCTTCGCTTCATCATCGGGGCCTGAGCCAGCACGGATCAGCACGGCAGAGATTGTCCCATTCTCTTGACGCTGGAAACTCACGCGCGCCGACGGTTGTACCTTGAGAAAGAATTCGGTTTCGGAGAGCGCCAGCACCTCCTGTTTGCCACGACGCGGCATCTCAATAAAGAGAGCTTCGTTCTGCCGCGTGACCACGACCTCATCCTTCTCGTTGAGTTGGTAAACACCGGTCAGCTTGTCGAGCGCGGCCACCGGCACTTTGACCGCTACCGGCTCGCGCCACTCCTTGCCGCTAGCCATAACGGCGAGCCTCTGCGCCAGGTTGCCCACGCCGCCATTGCGGTTGGTCAGGATAGCGACGTACACACGCGCATCGGGCAAACGCACCGCGTCACAAGTGAAGCCATTGATGCCACCACCGTGCGCAATCATCCGCTGGCCTTGCAGCGTGCTGATCCCCCAACCGTAGCCGTAATTGGTCGGCCTCCCGTTCTTCAACACGTAAGACGTCCAGGCGCGTTTGAGCGAATCCTGTTTAACCAGTTTTTCGGTATAAAGCGCCGCGTCCCACTTGGCCAGATCATCCACCGAGGAGATCAACGAGCCAGCCGCGTGCGGCAAACTCATGCTCAGATATTCGGCGTTCATGTAGTTGTTCCCGCTGCGTTGATAGCCGGCAACGCGACGCGGGATGACGCGCGTCGTGTTGTCAAAGCTGGTCTGCTTCATGCCCAGCGGCGCGAAGATCTGCTGTTCGACAAAATCGGCGTACTTCTGCCCCGAAGCCTTTTCGATCACCGCGCCGAGCAGCACGAAGGCCGAGTTGTTGTAGTTCCAGCGCTCGCCCGGTGCGAAGTCCATCGGCTTGTTCTTAAAAACATCAATCAGCTCTTTGAGCGGCAAATCCTTGCGCATCTGCTGTCCGAATTCGGGGAGTTCGGTGTAGCTCTTGATCCCAGAGGTATGTGTCAGCAAGTGCTCGACGGTGATCTTCTGACCCTGCGTCGGGTAATCGGGCAGGAACTTGGTGATCTCGTCGCTCAAGCTGAGCTTGCCCTGCTCCATCAACATTAACACAGCCACAGTGGTGAACTGTTTGGTGATCGAGCCGATGCGAAAGATCATATCCGGCTCGATGGGCACGCCGAGTTCCAGATTGGCCATCCCGTAGCCTTTGCGAAAGACGACCTGACCGTCTTTGACAACGATCACCGCCGCGCCCGGCTCATTCGATTTGAAACTCTTTTCCGCTTCGGCATTGAGCGCCGCTGCCAGATCATTACCGCCATTCGGCGCTTGGGCTGCTGCCAGTGAAGACAGAGCAATGACCAACAATGTGATGATAAAGTAGCCTGCAAGTAATCTTTTCATAGTGTTCCCTTGAGACGTTTACTCCTGGTTATACTCCGGACGAGCTTACGCGGCGCGCTTTGTGCCGATCATCAATTGCATGCCAAGCGCATCCAGCAACGTCGCCACATTCGCCAGCTTGGGGCTGCCACGGGAGGACAAGGCGCGCACGAGGCTCTGCCGGTCGAGTTGCGTTTTCGCCGCGAGTTCATCTAAACCATAAGCTTCGGCCACATCACGCAGCGCAAGCACGAAAGCGGCTTGATCGCCTTCTGCTAACACCGCGTTCAAATACCCAGCGGCTTCTTGCGGGTCGCGTAGCGAATCTAGCAGGTAATCGCGATAGCTCACCGTCAAACTACTGCGCTTGCCTTTCGTTTTATTCATCACGCGTCACCTTCTTTTGCTTTTGATATTCCTGCCAGTAAGACTTGGCTCGTTTGATGTCCGCTGCTTGCGTGCGTTTATCGCCGCCACAAAGCAGCACTATGATGCGCACGCCATCCTGACCAAAGTAAACGCGATAGCCCGGGCCATAGTCAATCCGCAGTTCCGACACGCCCTCACCCACCCCTTTGGCATCGCCCAAATTGCCTGCGCGCACACGGGCCAAGCGGGCGTTGATGCGATGGCGAGCCTCGGCATCCCGGAGCGATGTCAACCACACGGTGAAGGGAGCGGTGCCGTCTGGTTTGATGTAAGCCTCAATTTGCTTGATTCCAGCCATCACGATCAGCAGTTGTAGGACAATGGCACTACTGAGTCTTCGCCGAAACCACAACACGCAAACCGAGCCAGTCGTCGCGGAGGGAGTTGCCGGGAAAGCTACTACGACTAGCGGAGCGACAGCCCCCTGAATTGCTACTCCACGCACCGCCGCGCACCACCCGTAATGGTTTCTCGCCGCCAGTCAACCAAGCACTACCATCACTAGGCGGTGTGCCATGCTCACCACCATAACTGTTGTGATACACATCTTCGCACCACTCAGACACATTGCCGTGCATATCATAAAGACCGAAAGCATTCGGCTGCTTCCGCCCAACAGGATGAGTTTTGTCGCCGGAGGTGATGTCGTACCAAGCCATTGAGTTGAAATTACCGGCATAAGCTCCGGTGGTTTTTGCGCGGCAAGCGTACTCCCACTCGGCCTCGCTCGGCAGACGATAAGTCTTGTTGGTTGCATGCGACAGCTTCTCGCAAAATTCATTCGCGGCATTCCACGAGACTCGCTCGACCGGCAGTTCATCGCCAGTGAAGCGCGATGGATTATAGTTGCCCATCAACGCCTTCCACTGCGCCTGCGTCACTTCATACTTACCGATGTAGAAGCTCGGCACGGTCACTTTATGTTGCGGGCCTTCATCCTCATCACGACCTTGCTCGGATGCAGGCGAACTCATCATAAACGAGCCGCCAGGCACTAGCACCATTTCCATCTTGACGCCATTGATTATCTCAGTGAATTCTTGTCTGGTTGTAGTCTGCCTTATCCAATAACCGATGCCTGTCAACATAATCAACCCAGTGACCACCAATCCCGCCAGCAAAGCACGCGAACGACGCACAGCCGGTATTACAGGAATAGTCGGTTGTAACGGCTGCGGTTGTGGCACAGTCACAGGGCGCGGCTGGTGCGGTCTTGGCACAGTTTCTGGAGTTACAAAATAGACGGGCGGGTCTGGCTGTGGCGCTGGTTGTGGTTGCGGCGGAGTAATATGTGGTTCGACCAGCGCGGCGCGCATCTCTTCCGCTGTGGCGAAGCGTACATCCGGGTTCTTGGCCAGCGCGCGCTTGACGACGGCTCGCAACCACGCAGGCACAGTGTGGGGCACAGGCGGCGGCTCTTCATTGCTGATGCGATGCTGTATTTCAGGCACATAGCGCCCCTCAAACGGTAAATGTCCGCACAACAGTTGATACAGAATCACGCCAACCGCCCATAGATCGGTTTGTTGATCGCGCCTGCCCCAAAAAGCTTCGGGGGCCATATAAAACGGCGTGCCGATGACACTGGTGCTGACATTGTTTGTGCGCAACAAGCGCGAGATACCGAAATCTGCAATGCGCGGCGTGGCGCATTGCAACAAGACGTTCGCCAGTTTCAGATCACGATGCACGATTTTGCGCGCGTGCAGATAAGCCAGCCCGCTCAAGACGCCCCGCGTCCATTCGACCGCCTGATTGACAGGAACAGCCTGGTTGCCGTGATGCTCCAGCCAACCTTCTAGCGAGCCGTCAGACGCGAATTCGCTGACGATCACGGCGCGATTGTCGTAAATGCTGGCTTCGATCATCGGTAAGACATTGGGATGCCCGTTGGCTTGCACCCAGATGGAGGCTTCACGATGAATGGCTGCGAGATCAATTGTGTCGCTGGTCGGCAGCTTGAGCGCGACTTCAGGGGCATACAACGCCTGCACATTACGGGCAAGCCAGACTTCGCCGAACCCGCCCGCGCCGAGTTTGCGGATGAGTTGATAAGGGCCGATGCGTTCGTTGGCTCTGGGCATTATGGGTAGCTCCTGCGATTACCAGTTGCTTAAATACTCGATTCGGCGGGCTGGTGACAGCCATCAAGGTTGCATAATGATATTGCCAAACTGGTGAAAGTGATGATCGAGCGAAGCTGCCCGCATAATCTTCATCTGTTCAATTACCACTTTGCTGGCACAGTCGGTGAAACTCAATTCCTTGTCTTGATACTTTTGGAAGATGCCCCAAGCAGCCTGCACGTCTGCCTCCGTGAGATAGTAGAGCGTGGCGATGGAGCCGCTGAAAAACTCTGTTCCCAACGCCAACGCTCGCTGCGTGTAGCCGCGCGCCCGCAACAACGTCAGAGTTTCATCCACTACATAATCGGTCGTCAGCAGCGGCTCGGTGTTTTGCCTGAGAAGCTCTGCGACAGCGGCATGATCTTGGTCTGAAGGCACCGCCATCGCAAACCACACGCTGGTATCCACGAAGATCATGACTATTCCTCGGCGTCGGGCGTTCCGTACAAACATCGGTCGTGCTCGCGTCCAGCGCGCTCTTCGCGGACGACTTCCAGCGGCAGCGCGGCAATGGCGGAGAGAATTTCGTAAGGCTGCTTGCCTGCTGGGGCAAAGGGCACCACCGTGATTTCGACTCGCGTTCCCTCGTCCAGTTCCAGTGGCTGGAGAGGTCGCAACACTCCCTGTTCGTAGATCGCTTCAGTATGTACAGTCATCGGTTTGTCCTCCCTACTCAAAACACAAAACACCGAGCAAACATGTCAGACGCGCTTGGCTGGAACACTGGGAGAGCCAACCCGGGCGGAGTGAATATGCCGCAGCCGTTCATCGCAGGCCAGCTTGATCCAGGCTTGTCTAGTGACGCCGACCAGCTTGCATTCAGCGTCGATGGCGCGTAACAACTCCAATGGAAAATCAATACTGACGCACCATTTGGTTGAATGCTGGCCAGTAAAGTGCTCAGACACGTCGTGGCCTTGTGCTGCCTGCTCGGCAATCTCTTCAATGTCCACGGGCTTGACAGTTTTAGCTCGTTTCTTGCTCATAGACATTTGCTCTTGTTTGGTTGCACGCGACTCACTGCCAGAGCCGGTCAACCAATTCTTCACGTGAAAGTCCGAAGTGGTCGGCAACCTCAGCCAGAATTGACGCTAAAGTGCCGACCCGCACCGGATCGTGACAGGGAATAGTCACGTGATGTTCACCCTGCTGTTGCGTGGTCAAACGCATGTGACTGCCAGCCTGCCGCGTGACACTATAGCCGAGCTTTTTCAATGCCTGCGCCAGATCCGCGCCGGACAAGTTGCGAGGCAGTTTCATACGGCCATCACTTCTTCACGAACGAAATGCAGCCGAATCACTCCTGGCTCTTGTCCTTCATCAAAATGACAGCGCACCGCATCACGAATTTGCTCCCGCAAACTCGGCAGATCATCGGCCTCGGTGAAAATTGCCTGGCCCAATGCGCGTGCCGTAAACCCACCTTCAGGCGCATCCTCAACCAGGAAAATCAACTCGTTCATCTGCAATTCCTCCTGCGAACCAAAATCAAAACACTGGCTCAGCCAACTTCGCCAACACTGCCGCCGAAGCCTTCTCCACATCCGCGTGCAGCGAATTGCCGTGCGCATCCATCGTCACAATGGCCGGAAAGTCGGTCACGCGCAGATGCCACATCGCTTCCGGTATGCCGAATTCGAGTAGGTTCACGCCCAGCACCTCGTCAATGGATTTGGCGTAATACTGCGCCGCGCCGCCGATGGCGTTCAGGTAAACCGCGCCGTGCTCCTTCATCGCTGCCAGTGTCTTCGCGCCCATGCCGCCTTTGCCGACGACGGCGCGCACGCCGTAGCGTTTGATGATCTCGCCTTGATAAGGCTCTTCGCGAATGCTGGTCGTTGGGCCGGCGGCGGTGATCTTGTAGTTGCCGTTCTTCAACACGACCGGGCCGCAGTGGTAGAGCACCGAGCCATTCAAATCTACCGGCGGGTCGTGCTTCATCAGGTGCGCGTGGACGGCGTCGCGCCCGGTGTACATCTCGCCGGAAACAAGCACGACATCGCCGACTTCCAGCGTGCGGACTTGTTCTTCGGTCAGCGGCGTGCGCAGGACTTTTTCTTTGCCGGTGAGAGTGAATCCACTACCTCCGGCACCTTTTGACATCGTAATCGCAGGTTGTTTGTCGTCGCGATAGAGCCAACGTTTGATCGCGCCGGTCTTGGCGTCGAGCACCACGCCCAGCCGCCGGAACGCCCAGCAATCGTAGGCCACCGAAACGAAGAAGCTCGCGGGCAGGCGATTGAGCACGCCGATCTTGCAACCGATCAAAGTCACGCCGCCACCAAAGCCCATCGTGCCGATGCCGAGCGTGTTCGAAGTCTGCACGATGTAATCTTCCAGCTTCGCCAGTTCTGGAATCTGATTGGTGTCGTCCAGCGTGCGGAAGAGCTGTTCTTTGGCGTTCAAGTAGCCTTGCGCGCGGTCGCCGCCGATGCAGACGCCGATGGCTCCGGCGCTGCAACCTTGCCCCTGCGCTTGCCAGACCGCGTGCAGTAAACATTTGCGCACGCCGTCCAGATCGCGCCCGGCCTTGCCCAGATGCGGAATCTCCATCGGCAGTGAGTATTGGATGTTCTTGTTCTCGCAGCCGCCACCTTTTAACAGCAGTTTGACTTCGATCTCGTCGGCGTTTTCCCACTGGTCAAAGTGCATCGTCGGCGTGCCCGGCCCCAGGTTGTCGCTGCTGTTTGCGCCAGTCAGCGAATCCACCGAGTTCGTGCGCAGCTTGCCGCGCTTGGTCGCTTCGGCTATGGCTTCGCGAATCTCTTTCTTCATCACGAGCTGGTTCGCGCCGACGGGCGTTTTGATCTCGAAGGTCGGCCAGCCCGTGTCCTGACAGATTGGCCCTTCGTTGTCGCAGGCCATGTCAATGTTGGTGGCGATCACGTTCAAGGCTTGCAGCGAGCGCCCGCCTTGTTCTTCACCTAGTGCTCGCGCCATTGCGTGGCGCACATCAGGCGGCAGGTTGGTGGAGGTTTGCGTAATCAGTTGCAGCATGCTGTCGCGAAAAGCGTCCATATCCATTCGTCCTCATTCAATAATTGGTTGGTAGTTGCGGGAAAGCTTCGCTGGTAATTTACCACATCAAACGCCAGCTTGCTTCCTGTCAGGTGAATCTTTCAGTTGATATTTTAAGCCGACATGCGCAGCCTGGCAGACTATTGCGCAGCCTGACTTAAAAGGCATTTACGGCTCGGCACATCGCTTGCGATTCGGGGCAGCGGAAAATCTTGACCAATCAGAGGGAGATGTATGCCTAAACATTTATTGCTAAGCTTACTCGTTGCTGTGTGCTCGCTTTTCTTCATTACCACAAACGTAATTGCCCAAGCTGACCCGCCCAAAATAGAAGTCGGCGCGTTTCTGACTGTGCCGAAGTTGGGCGACACCTTCCAGACTAAGCCGATTGGTTTCGGCGGACGCTTCAGCTACAACCTGACAAACTACCTCGCGCTCGACAGTGAAGGCGCGTATTTCCCTTATTACTTTGAAGACTTCGGCCAAGCCCAAGCTTTCTTCGGCGTGAAAGTCGGCAAGCGTTTTGGCCCAGTCGGCCTCTTCTTCAAAGTACGACCGGGGCTGTTCCGCGATTTTGTAGCTCGGCCTGACCACCGCCATCAAAACTTTTTCGCGCTCGACGCGGGCGGCGTACTGGAGGTCTATCCTTCGGAGCACTTTCTGTTGCGGCTGGATGTCGGCAATACGACGGTGGCCTATAACGGCGTAACCATCAGCTCCGGTCCGGGTGCACGCCAAGTCAAGACGAGCAACAGTGTGCAGACCAGCGTGGGTTTCGGCATTCGCTTCTGAACCATACGTCATACAGTACCGGGAGCGATAGCGACCGGGTTCTCCGTGATAGGCGCAACCACAATTACCCGGTCACTATCGCTCCCGGTACTGTACCCTCACCGCTTTGGCGTCCACTGCTTAGCTGTGCCACAATCTGCCGCCAATGAAAGCAAGCCTCTCGGTGTTACCTGAACAACTCGAAAGTGTGCGCGAATGGAGAAAAACTCTTGGCGCGTTCTTGCTGTGTGCACTCGTAACAACCGTTGCCGTAGTCCCATTCTTTTACATCGGCGAAGACCGCGCCGTCGGCTGTTGCGGTGGCGAAATGCCAGTGACGCACGATGCGTGGATGCACTTCAATCAAATGCAATCTTTCTATCGTGGTCTGGCGTCAGGACGCATTTATCCGCGCTGGCAGGAAGATACGCATTCCGGTTACGGCGCGCCCACTACGAGCTTCTATCCGCCGGGCGTTTACTATCTGACTTCGCTTTGTCATCTGCTCTTGCGCGACTGGCAACGGGTGTGGCTGGCAACTTACTGGTTGATGACGTTTGCTTCGGGGCTGGGTTTGTATGCCTACGCGCGCCGTCATTTATCACACGGTAGCGCATTGCTGGCAATGACGATCTACCTTGTACTGCCTTATCATCTCATCAATCAATATCAACGTGGCGCGCTGGCAGAGCAGTTAAGTTTTGTCTGGGTGCCCTTGTGTTTGCTCTTTGCAGAAAAGCTTTTGTCTGAGGTCAGACAGACGTGGCGCAACGTAGCGGGATTGGCGGGCTGCTTTGGCGCGTTTCTCTGGTCGCATCCGCCGACAGCGTATCAATTCACTTTAGTCTTTGGTCTGTGCCTGTTGATTGTTGCTGTCGCGCGCAAACAATGGCGTGCGTTGCGGCTGATGAGCTTGGCTTTGTTATTCGGTTCGTGCCTTGCAGCGGCCTATTTTTTCCCGGCCTTGCTAGAACAGCATCTGATACACGCGGGCGATGTGGCAGAGACGTGGCCTTATCATTCGACCTACGTCTTCGATTTTCAACAAACGCGCTTCGATCACCGAGATGCTTTCATTGCGCGGATTGATTGGCTTTGGGCCTTCAATGTCGGCGCGTTGTTGTTGGTGAGTAGTGTGGCTTTTCTGTACCGTAGACTGTCTAGTCTGCGGAAGACTGGGCTTTTTACCCTTCGGCATCAGCGGGGGAACAACCAAATTTTCCGCAGACTGGACAGTCTACGGTACGTTGGCCGCGTTTCTCTTGGTTCGGCAATCACGCAAAGATTTCAGCCAGCGGTTTTGTGGCTCGTGGCTGGCGGCTTGGCGAGCTTTTTGATGCTACGCTATTCTGCGCCGCTGGGTCGCTTGATCCCGCAGTTGGAGATTGGCGTCTTTTCGTGGCGGCTGCTGGGACTGAGCAGCTTTGCCGTGGCTTTATTGGCCGGAGCTTGTTGGCACGCCGCGCAAGCTCAATCAGGCGGCAAGCAGCGATGGCTGCCCGCGTTCGGCGTTGTTGCGATTCTTGTGGCTGCCGTGTGCGTAAGCTTCCGGCTTGTCGTCTGGCCGATGGTGCGCAGCGAAGCCTTCAGGCCGAACCCGGCACATTACAATTACGCGACGTTGCCTGCGCAGTCGCCACGCAAGGTTCCGCAAATGCCGGAAGCGCAGTTTGCTGAGCGTGACGCTGGCCAGATCGAAGTACTTACTTGGCAGCCGGAATATCGTGTGTTGCGCGTGCAAGCAAAACAGGCAGCACAATTGGAAGTGCGCACTACCGATTACCCTGGCTGGACGGCCTTGCTCGATGGCCAAGCTGTGACGATCGAGCGTGGCGCGGTTGGCAACATCACCTTGGCTGTGCCTGCGGGCGAGCATCGAGTCGTGCTCGATTTTCGCTCCACGCCGTTGCGGCGTGCGAGCAATTGGCTGACTGTGGTGGCGGGCTTGACTTGGTTCGCTTTGCTAATTTCCCTACACTATACAAGAGCCTGAAGAGCGAGGGTTGCTTTATGAAACAATTGCTGCGGCGCTTTGAAATCCCAATTATCGGAGCGTTTTTTCTGGCTGGTTCTTACTTCCTCTTTCGCATGGCCTACTTGCCCGGCTATATCAGCCTGCCGGTCGGCGTGGTCTTACTCGTCGCGTTTCGCTACTTCGTGCAGATGCATTACGGCGTGCGCATGCCAGGTTTTCTGCCGATCTTGCTCTGGCTTTCCATCGTGCTCGATTGGCTGGGCAACATCTTCAAGCTCTACGAACGCAAGTTTGCCTGGGTGCAATATGACGAATTCACGCACACGGCAGTGCCGTTGCTGGTCATGCCGATGATGGTATGGCTGTTGAATGCGGGCCTCAAGCGGTTCAACTACCATTTGCCGCTGGCCTTGGTGACACTCTTTGCCATCACGATAGTCTTCACGCTGTCGGGTTTTTACGAAGTGCTGGAACTGTGGGACGACAAGTACATGCATCCCGATCCAGGCTGGCGCATTCACGGTTCGTATGACACGGCCAACGATCTGCAATGCGATTTGCTAGGTATGATCGCGGGCGGATTGGTGGCCTATCTTTGGCTGAGAAAAAGCGAAGATCAAAAATCCTCATAGTTTGACCCAGCCATCCCTCTTGCTGCTCTCGACCACCGCATCAATCACGCGCATATTGGCGACCGCATCCGTCAGCGGTGTCGGCACAGGCACGTCATTCAACACGGCCAACGAAAACTGATCGGCTTCAAGGGTGTATTGATCGCAAATCGGGAATTGTGCCTCTTCGATTTGATCACTGAATTGATGCCACAGCTTGCATGGCTTGTCGGGCGGGGCATTGAAGGGGATTTCGATCTCAACGCGGCCGGTCGTGCCAAAGATATTGACGCGCTGATACGGCGTAAGCTGCGTCGAGCAAGTAAACGTCGAAGTGCCTTGCCCAAAATCGAGCATGCCTGAAGCCAGTCGGTCAGTCTTGAATTGCGGGTCGTATTCGATGATGCCCAAGACGCGCTGCGGCTCGGCGTCGAAGATGAAACGCGAGAGAGAGATGTTGTAACAGCCGATGTCCATCAACCCCCCGCCGCCAATGTCAGACCGATTGCGAATGTTCTTGTCATCAGCGTTGAAATAAGAAAAGAAGGATTGGATTGTGCGCAATTCACCGATGCCGCCCGCCTTGACAATCTGTTTGGCGCGCTGCCATTGCGGGTGCAGGCGGTACATGAACGCTTCCATCGCTTTGAGTTGCGGATGCTGTTTTGATACTTCGAGCAATTGCTGCGCTTCGGCGGCGGACAAGCCAATCGGTTTTTCACACAACACGTGCTTGCCTGCTTCTAACGCTTTGATTGACCAGGGCACGTGCAGATGGTTGGCCAGCGGGTTGTAGATCACATCAATCTCGGCATCAGCCAGCAACTTTTCATAACTGCCGTAGGCTTTGGCGATGTTGAACTGCGCAGCAGCAGCCTGCGCTTTGGTCAGGTCGCGGGAAGCGATGGCGGCGATTTCCATGTGCTGACAATGCTGCATCGCGGGAATGACTTTGGTCTGCGCGAACTTCGATGTGCTCAAAATGCCCCAGCGTAGTTTTTTCATAGCTCAATCTCTCCAAAATAATATGTACCGTAGACTGTCAGTCTGCGGAAGGTTGCGTGTTTTGCCCTACCGGTTCCAGTGGGTAAGCGACCGAATCTTCCGCAGACTGACAGTCTACGGTACAGCAGGCTTCCAGCCTGCTTCCCAATCCAGATACTCCAGGCCCGCGAAGTTCTTCTTGTAGTCGTACACGCTCGATTCGCGATAGGCGTAGCCAGGATAGTAATAGCTACAGCCCAACTCGCGCGAGTATTCAATCGCGCGCAACATTGTGAAGATGCCCAGGCTGCGTTTGTGCTCCTCTGGCTCGAAGGTCGCGTAAACGGCAGAAGTCGCTTCCTCGCCGATGTCGAGAAAGCTGGCGGCCAACAAACGCTCGCCCGCGTAAACACAAATCTCCTGGTTGCGACAGGGAACTGAGGCAGGTTGGTGCGACAGAAAAGTGTAGAGCGAGTCGGGCACGTTTTCCTTGAAGCGTTGGCGGTGGCGCTCGAACAAGGCTTCTTTCGTTGCGTCAATGAAAGTATCGCAGATGACAACCTGCACGTCACGGTTCTTTGCCAGGATGCGTTTCTGGCTGCGCGAAGGTGTGAAGTGGCTCAACTCAATGCGCAGCGGCATCACGCTGCAAATACGTCTGTTATGTTCGGCCAGTGAATAACGGAAGAAATAGACGCCAAAGTGACGCCAACCATTGGCCCACAATAAATCCATCTCTCCCGGTTGCACGCGGCGCGCGCGAAAGGCGTCATTGAGGATGATCATGCGTTGACTGTTTTGCCCGTCCGAACAATCGGAAGGATTACACCATCGGGCATGTGTAAATCAATCCGCTCAATGGCCTGATAACCGGCTGCCGCATACAACGGCTCGCCTGGCAGCGTGGCTCCCATTTCCAGCCTGCGGAAGCCCGCGGCCTGCGCCGCTTCTTCGCAAGCTGTAAGGAGCTGTCTGCCAATGCCGCGCCGTGCGAAGTCAGGGTCAACAAAGAAGGCCCGGATGCGCGCCGCTTCGGTCGCTGGGTCGAGCAGCGCGTCTTCGCCCGACTTCAATTGGTCGCCGCCGTAGAGCGTCTTGCGTTTGCTCCAACCACCACAGGCGGCGATGCATCCGTCTACTTCGACCGCGAAATAAGTGCCATCGGCGATCAGTTGCGTATCCACACCAAAGACATAGCGCAACGCACTCTCAATCTGCGCGTCAGAATAATAGCCCGCGCTCAATTGGCGCACGGAGCGGGAGATGAGTTGTTCCAGCGCCGGAACATCCTCCTCCCGCGCCGTGCGAAGCGAAATCGGCATAAGCTATCTTGTTCCGGCAGCCTTCACCGCAGTTGCCAAATCGGGGAAGTAGAGCGCCGCAATACCACGCGTAATCACCTGCGGCTGAGCATTGTCGGCATTGGTCAGCACGATGATCGAGAGTTTGTCATCTACGAAGCGGGCGAATTGCGCGCGGAAGCCCGGCAGCGAGCCGCCGTGGTTCACCTGTTTGTGATTGCCCAGCGGAGACAGTTCCCAGCCGAAGCCATAAGCGTAAGTCGCGCCGCTGTTCAAGCGCACCGGCGTCCACATCTGTTCGCGCGTGGCTGGCTTGAGGAATTTGTCGGTGTAGAGCGCCGCATCCCACTTCGCCAGATCGAGCACGGTGGAAAGAAACGCACCACTCGGACGCAAGGCAAAGTACTCGGGCGCATTTTGCAGCTTGTCTTTATCCCACACGTACCCATCGGCGCGATTGGTCACAATCTCCTTCGTGCTGGTCGTGCGCGTCGCACTCATACCCAGCGGCGCGAAGACGCGCTCGTTGAGAAATTCATCCCAGCCTTTGCCTGAGACGCGGCGGATGATCTCGGCGAGCGAGAAGTAGCCGACGTTGCAGTATTCGTACTTCTCACCCGTCGTGAAGCGCAGCGGCAGCGGGTAAGCCGTTTTGATGACGTCGAAATCGCTCTGGATTTTGAAGGGGTCGAAGCCCGGCCCCTCGCGGACGACGCCCGACGTATGCGTCAGAAAATGGCGGATGGTGATGTCTTTCCACGTTTCGGGCGTGCCGTCGAGATATTGGCTGATCTTGTCGTCTACGCGCAGCTTGCCGTCTTGGACGAGCAGCATGATGCCGGTAGCCAGGAACTGTTTGCTGACCGAGCCGATTTTGTAGGCCGTTTCGGGCTTGGCTGCCAGGTTGTGTTCGACGTTGGCCAGGCCGTAGCCTTCCGCTTTGATGATCTTGCCTTCTTTGACGACGGCCAGCGAGAGACCGGGGATGCGTTGTTTCTGCAACTCAGACTTGACGTAATCGTCAACCTTGTCCGCGCGGACAATTGTCGTTTGCAAAAGCAGCAGAACGATAACGAGCAATGCGTTTAGTTTGCGATGCATAGTTTTTCTCCTTAAACAGAAATTACAGACTTGCTACAGCAAAGAAACGCAGCCAGAGCGCAACGAGAGTGCAGAGAATTCTGCGCCGACTGGTTGTCGTTCACCCAACGTCATCTACAGGCAGCTTGTCGGCAAACTGATCATCGTCCTTAAATTCCTTCTTCAGCCGATACAATTCCTGCTTCAACTGTTCGATGATCTTCGCGTAGCCTGGATCGCCGTAGACATTCTTCAGCTCGCGCGGGTCTTTCAACAGATCGTACAACTCCCACTGATTGAGCTTGTTGAAGTAGATCAGTTTGTAGCGCTGCGTGCGCACACCATAATGCGCTGCGACATTATGATGACCCGGATGATAATAGCGGTAGTACATCGACGTTCGCCAATCTTTCGGCTGCCTGCCTTGCAACAGGGGCAGAAAGCTGCGGCCTTGCATATCGGCGGGAACTTTCACTCCCGCCGCGTCGAGAAAGGTCGGCGCAAAATCCAAGTTCAAGATCATTCCCTTGCTCACACTGCCTGCTTTGATCTGTTTTGGCCAACGGATGAGGAAGGGCGTGCGCAACGACTCTTCGTACATAAACCGCTTATCGAAAAAGTTGTGCTCGCCCAGGAAGAAGCCTTGATCTGAGGTATAAATCACGATGGTATTTTCCGCCAGCCCGTTTTTGTCGAGGTATTCGAGGAAGCGCCCAACGTTGTCATCCACTGCCTGCACACAGGCTAGGTAGTCGCGCATATAACGCTGATACTTCCATTGCTTGAGTTCCTGCCCGCTCAAGCCAGCAGGCGGTTTCATCTTCAAATCAGTGTCGTTCAGATCAACGTCAATGTGCATCGTCGAGTTGCGCGCGGCGTCGGCTTTGCCTTTGTAGTCGTCATTGAAAGTCGCCGGTTCGGGCACCTTCACATTCTCATATTGCTTGCGATGTTTCTCGTCCGGTTGCCAGTTTCGGTGCGGCGCTTTGTGGTGATACATCAGAAAGAACGGCTTGTCCGGCGGGCGCTGCTGCACGAACTGAATCGCCAGATCGGTGATGAGGTCAGTCGTGTAGCCGGTCAGCTTTTTGCGTTGGCCCATTTCGATCATCACCGGATCGAAGTAAGCGCCCTGGCCCGGCAAGATGTTCCAGTAATCGAAGCCCACGGGCTTGCCTTCATCCGGGCGTTGCTGATCGTTACCGCCTAGATGCCACTTGCCGATCACGCCCGTGTAATAGCCAGCCTGCTGCAGATACTTCGGTAACATTGGCTGCGCGTTATCAATGTGATTGAAGACCGGCACGCCGTTCAGATGTGAATATTTGCCGGTCAAGATTACGGCGCGGCTCGGCGTGCAGATCGAATTGGTCACGAAGGCGTTCTCGAACTTCATGCCTTCTTTGGCCAGGCGATCAAGGTGCGGGGTCTGAATCAGCTTGCTGCTATAGGCGCTCAGCGCGTGCGCCGCGTGATCGTCGGACATGATAAAGACGATGTTCGGTGGCCGTGCGCCGCGCGGTTGCTGCGACATAGTGGGCAGCGTAAAGCTCGTCAGCAATGCGAATAACAAGAGCGAAAAGAGGTGCCTCTTCATTTTTTCTTTCCTATTCACAAGGTGTAGTTGAGAAGGTGACAGCAGATGTTTGCTTACCCGTCAGCCTACTTTGCCTGTTAATTATGCGCAAGGACGCAGACGCATTGCCGGGCTGACCCCAAGCTCGAAAAAGTTGATACCAAGAGTTGACAGGCTAGCGAACTTCGCTTATTTGCGCGTGGGTTTGGCCGTAAGACAGCCTGTTAGCTTGAGATAAACCCGCGGTCGTTTTCTGGCATCTCAACCCAACGGAACAAAACTACAGGCGCCGAGCAACAGGTTGCTGTTTTCCACTCTGACTCAACGGTTTGAGCAAATTACGACAGCAGGCGAAAAAATTAGCTTTGGTGGCCGCTTTTGACCACGCTTCACGCTTATTAGATTGAGTAGCTCGGTACCCGTCGAGTCTCGGTTTTATCAATCTTTTGTCATTTAAGGAGTCGGCCCTATGCAGTACGTCAGCAGCCTTTTGCGCAGCTTGTCCTTCCCACGTGTCAACTTCCGTTGCGGTAGGCCCAAATGGCGTCGTTTAATCGCCAATGCGCTAGCACTATTGCTGGTCTGGCAATCCGCCGCGCTGCCCTTGGCGGCGACGACCGACGTGCGCCCAACCACCAACAAAGTTCCGAGCAAAGCGAACATCAGCAAGCCCGCCAGTAAGAAGACCACTGTTGCCCAACAGTCCGGCATCGTGCTGACGCCGCTCATTACGGCGTTCAACGGCCACGTCGGCATTGACTACCACCAAGCCAACAACAAGCTCGTGCTTTCGGCCAACGCACCAGCGGGGCAGCCGCGCAATTTTGAGTTGATTGCAGCAGATGGCAGTCACGCGGCTTACTCCAACGTGGCCGGCCTGGGTGGGGAATTGAAAATCGCCACGGCGCGCGACGATGGGCAAGGTCTGAGCCGGGGCGGCTTCAACGTCGGCGAAATGTTTTGCGGGACGCTCGCCGCGGGCGTGATTGCGCGTCTGAGCGCCAACGGGGCGACGATTGAAAACCCCTGGGTCACGTTGCCGAACGAAGGCGGCACGGTCAGCGGTTTGTATCTTGACCGGGCGGACGTTTTTGGTGGGCACGTCATTGCGGTAACTACGTCTGGCAAAGTTTGGCGCGTGACGGCGCAACGCCAGGCGACACTGGTGGCAACGTTGAATACGCCGCTCGCGGGCGTGACGACGCTGCTCAACAACGTTGATCGTTACGGGCCATGGGCCGGTAAGATTCTGGTCGGCGCGCCACAGACAGGCGCGGTTTACGCCGTAAATGCGCAAGGCAACAGCACGGCGCATCAATTCGGCATCAACCCTGCGGAGTTGCGCGTCGTCCCGGCGCTCGAAAACTTCTACGGTGTGGACGCGACGGGGCAGAAACTCTGGGGCGCACCGGATGATGCTTTTACTGGGATGATCGGTGATGTGTTGGTTGCACAGGCCGCGCCGGGCAAGTTGGGGCGCTTGCATTGGAACGGCAGCGCGTTCGAGTTCTCGTTGATTGCGGAGGTCGCGTCGTGGAAGCAGATCACCTTTGCTCCGGCGGGTGTGAAAGAGATTGCCGATGTCGGGCGCAACTACAATCAGATTGCCGTGGTGCGCCGCGATTTGCTGCTAAGCAGCGGGCGCATCGAGGGCGCTGTTTGGAAGCTGGCCGGGACGAACTTGACCTTAGGCGGGCATGACACGATCACTTCCGACCTGCTGACGCCGGGCACGCCGACCGTGAGCCTGACCGGCAGCGCCAGTTACGACGGCACGATCCAGGGCAGCGGCAGTGCGTCACCCACGGGTTATACAATTACGCTTGGCGGCAATGCCTCACTGGGCTTTCTGATCACGCGGGTTGATCCGATCTCTGTGACGCCGGTCGGCGCGCCGCCCGACCCGCCCGGCACGCGCGATGTCAGCCTGACCAATAACAACCAAAGCCCCGGCGACTGGACGACGCTGCGCAATCTGACCTTGAGCGGCAATGCCGGGCCACTGGCCGTGCCGCCGGGCAGCTACGGCAGTTTTTCCGCTAGCAGCCGCTGCGTGTTGATACTCGGCGTGGCGGGGACGACACAGCCGACCGTGTATAACCTGCAAGCGTTGACGCTCACGGGCAACAGCGAACTGCGGCTGGCTGGCCCAGTCATCCTGAATGTCAAAGGCAATGTGACGCTGACTGGTGGAAGCTCCGGTGATTCGCAACTGCCACGCCAATTGGCGCTGCGGATTTATCAAGGCGCGCTGACGCTCGATGGCAACAGCGCGCTCTATGCCGTCGTGCGCAACCCGGAAGGCTTGGTTGATGTCACCGGCAACAGCCGCCTGCGCGGCACAGTGACGAGCAACGATCTGAAGGTGCGCGGCAATGGTGTGTTGCAAGTAACCGAGAACGATCTGCCCGCGCCGCCACTCAACCGCCCGCCGACAGTGGATGCAGGAGCTGATCAGACGATCACGCTGCCGACGAATTCAGTCAACCTGCAAGCGACCGCGAGCGATGACGGCTTGCCGCAAGGCGCGCCGGTCACTTACGCGTGGAGCAAACAAAGTGGTCCCGGCACGGTCACGTTCAGCGCGCCCATCAACCTGACGACGACAGCCAGCTTCACTCAGGCTGGCACCTATGTATTGCGGCTGACGGCTTCCGACACCCTGCTGACGAGTTATGACGAACTGACGGTGACGGTGGTGCAACAGAATCAAGCGCCGACCGTCAATGCGGGTGCGGATCAAACGATCTCGCTGCCGACCGACACGGTGGACTTGCAAGGCACGGCGAGCGATGACGGGCTGCCCGCAGGCGTGCCACTCGCTTACACGTGGATGAAGCTGAGCGGGCCGGGCGCGGTCACTTTTGACAATGCGAGTCTCCTGGAGACGAAAGCGCACTTTTCGGCAAATGGCACTTACGTGTTGCGGCTGACGGTGTCGGATTCGCAGTTGAGCGCGAGCGATGACGTGACGATATACGTCAACCGGGCGCCGGTAGTCAACGCCGGGCCGGATCAAACGATCATCCTGCCGACTAACACTGTCAGTTTGACGGGCACGGTGAGCGATGACGGCTTGCCGCCCGCCAGCGTGCTCAGCTACGCGTGGACGAAGGTGAGCGGCCCCGGCAATGTGAGCTTCAGCGCGGCTAATGCGTTGGTCACCAACGCAACGTTTTCGCAGGCAGGCAGCTACACATTGCGGCTGACGGCTTCAGATACGTTGGCGAGTGGTAGCGATGATGTCAGCGTCACGGTGAACGCGCAAAATCAGCCGCCCGTGGTCAATGCGGGGCCAGATCAGACCTTTTTAGGGGCTACTACCACCGTCAGTTTGCAAGGCACGGCCAGTGACGACGGCTTGCCTTCAGGCGCGTTGACCGTCACGTGGAGCAAGGTGAGCGGCCCCGGCACGGTGACGTTCAGCAATCCTAACAGCGCAGTTACAACTGCAACGATCTCCGCGCGGGGGACATACATCTTGCGGTTGACGGCGAGCGACGGCGTATTGAGTACCAGCGACGAGGTGGTCATAACTATCAATCAACCACCTACCGTTAATGCCGGGCCGGATCAAACGGTTGAACTGCCGACTACCAGTGTCAGCCTGTCAGGTACAGCGACGGATGACGGCATCCCGGGCGCGGCGCTGACCTACGCTTGGAGTAAAGTTAGCGGGCCGGGCACCGTCACGTTCAGCAATGCCAATAGTGCCGCGACGACGGCGACCTTCTCGCAAGCGGGCGTCTATGTGTTGCGGCTGACCGTATCGGATTCGGTGTTGTCGAGCAGCGATGATGTGACCGTGGCGCTGACGGCTCCGGTCGGGCCATTGGTTGATGCGGGGCCGAATCGCGCAGAGTACTGGGATCCATTTGATGAAGCTGCGTTCGCGAGCTTGCAAGGGTTGTTGTTGGATGACACGCTGAGCGGCGCCGTCACCTTCAAATGGACGATGGTGAGCGGGCCGGGGACAGCCACTTTCAGCCGCGATAACATTTTACGTCCCTTCGCAATTTTGCCGGTGACCGGCACGTATGTCTTGCGCTTGACCGCGACCTACGGCGCGACCGTCAGATCTGACGAAGTCACGATCTACGTCTGGACGGACGATCAGCCAATACCCTTCTTCGTGAGTTCCACCAACAGCACCGGGTCAATCAATTGGCCGGACAATGTCGTCAACCTGCAAGGCTTTGTCAGCAACTTACCAGCGGGGGCCACGCCTACCTATGTGTGGAGCAAGGTCAAGGGGCCAGGCAATGTTGCGTTCAGCCAGCCCAATGCGCTCACCACGAGTGTGACGTTTTCCGCTCCCGGCTTGTACACGCTGCGGCTGAGCGTGACCAATGCGCCTTACACGATTGAGACGAACCAGCAAGTTACGGTCAACCTCGCACCGGTGGTCAATGCCGGGCTTGGCCGAGTGCTGGTGCTGCCCAACAATAGCGTCACCATGCAAGCCACCGTGACGGATGACGGACTGCCGCAGTTCCAGCCGTTGAACTACGCCTGGGGCGTTACCGTGGGGGATGCCTCCATGGTTACGTTCAGCAACATATTCACGTTGAACCCGACGGTGACATTCGCTGCGCCGGGGAGCTATACCTTAAGTCTGTCAGTTACCGACTTCTTGACGACCGTCACCGCCACTACCTTCGTCATCGTGAAAGGGCACAACCAGCCGCCGGTCGTGAGCGCGGGGCCGGATGTGGCGATCTCATTGCCCTTTACCAACAAGGTCGTGCTGGCTGGCTCGGCCACTGACGACGGGCTGCCAAATGGCGTAACGCTGACGACCAGTTGGAGCGTGGTGAGCGGCCCCGGCACAGTCACTTTCGCCAACCCGCAAGCGCCGCTGACCACTGCCACATTTGGCACTGCCGGAAACTACACGTTGCGCTTGACGGCCAACGACACCGAGTTCACGGTCAGCGATGATGTCGTCGTGCGCGTCAACGCGACGAACCAAGCGCCTATTGTCAGCGCCGGGCCAGACCTGTCCGTCGTCACACCCACCAATTCAACCATCCTCTTCGGCGCTGTGACCGATGACGGGTTGCCGTTGAATACACCATTGAATGTCGCGTGGGCGAAAGTAAGCGGCCCCGGCGCAGTCACGTTTGCCAATGCAGGCGTGGCGGTGACGAATGTGTCGTTTGCTGAACAGGGCACCTATGTTTTGCGCCTAACGGCCAGCGATACACAGTTCACCGTGAGCGACGACGTGACGGTGACGGTCGGTTGCCTAGCCAACACGGCCAAGCTGGATGTGATGTTGGTGATAGATCGTTCCGGCTCTATGGTCGGCCAGTCGCTCACCGACGCAAAGAATGCCGCCAAGGGTTTCATCAACCAATTACAACTCTCCACCAACGATCAAGTAGGGTTGGTGAGTTTTGCCGACCCCGCCACGCTTGACCAACCATTGACGCGCGATGGCAACGCAGCCAAAACGAAGATTGACGCGATTGTGGCGCTTGAGGGCACCGGTACGAACATCGGTGACGGGATTGAAAAAGCACAGCAGGAATTGACCGGCGTGCGACACCAAGCTGGCGCGCAACCCATCATCATCCTGCTTTCGGATGGGTTTAATAGCCCGGGTGCAGATCCTTTCATCTGGTCGGCTGTGGATGCCGCCAAGGCCGCCAATATCCGCATCATCAGTGTCGCCTTTGGCGCGCAAGGGGTAGTGGACTTCACCAGTATGCGGCGCATTGCCTCGTCGCTCAGCGATTTCTTCCATGCGCCAGCTTCGGCTGATCTGGCGCTGATCTATGGCTACATCGCCGGTTCGGTCTGTCGCAATCTGCCGCCCGTAGCGAATGCCGGAGCGGATTTCAATGTCGTGCTGCCAGCGACGGCGACGTTGCAAGGAGGGGCTTCGGATGATGGCGTGCCGGTGCCTCCGCGTCTGACCACCCAATGGACGCAGGTAAGCGGCCCGGCAGCGGCGACACTACTCGCTGCGAATGCTTTGATGACGAGTGTTGTCTTCCAACAGGCGGGCACGTACGTCTTCCGGCTGACGGTCAGCGATTCGGTCAACACGGTTAGTGATGACGTGACCGTCAGCGCCTTGACCGAACCGAGTTTGACGGGTGCGACCCTAACATTGACGACGCTCAATCAGACGAGTAACCCGACCGGCACTAACGTGACCGTGACGGCCACGCTGAAGAACAGCGCGAATCAGCCGATCCCCAACCTCGGCGTGCGCTTCAATCTGACGGGCGCGAACGCGCCAAACAACCCCGGCGCGACCGGACAAACCGATGCCAGCGGGGTTGTGACGTTCAGCTACGCGGGTACGAACGCAGGCACTGATACGCTGACCGCGACAGCGCAGAACAGCACGCAATCGCTCACCTCGAATCAGCTAAGCTTTACCTGGGTGGTGCCGATTCCACTAACTACGCAAGGTTGGATTGGCACGCCCCTACATCAGAGTTCGATCAGCAATAGCGTGCCGCTGACGCTGGTCGCAGGCGTGACGCTGACGACAGGCACAGTCGAGTTGTGTGACGGCACCAATCCGGCGAGCAATTGCCGGGTGATTGCCAGCAATGTGTCAGGTGGGCCAGGGGCAACGCTGACCACGATTGACCCGACGCAACTGCCTAACGGCCCTTACGTCATCAGCCTGACAGGCACTAATTCAGGCGGTCAACAACTCATCAGCCAAGTGCTGGTCAATGTGATAGGCCGGAACAAACCGGGGCGGATGGCCTTCCGCGTCAAGGAATTCACGGTGCCAGTCAGCGGCATCCCGATAGTCATCGGGCGCAAGTACGACAGCCTGGAGCGCAACCTCAAGGGCGATTTCGGCTATGGCTGGATGCTGGATGTCTACGCCACACGTCTGCAAGTGGGGCCGGATTACGGCGTCACCTTCACCGACCCAGTGTCGGGCAAGCGCGTCAATTTCAGCTTTATCCCGCAGTCCTATGGCGGATTGGTGAGCTATCTGTTCAGCGAGCGATACGCGTCGGAGCCGGGTTTTTACGGCAAGCTGACGAGCGACGGCTGTGGCTTGTTCTACCGCTCAGGGCGGCAGTTCAAATGTTTGCTGACCAACGTCTATCAGCCGACCACCTATTTCTACACCGACCCGCACGGACGCCAGTACAAGATGGGGGCGGACGGCACGCTGAAAGAGATCAAAGACCCGAACGGCAACACGCTGACGATCACGCCGACGGGCATTACCAGCAGCGCGGGTGGGCGAAGTGTGTCCTTTGTGCGCGATACGCAGAACCGCATCACCCAGATCAGCGCCGTGATTGATAGCTCGACCAATACGAATGCGGTTTACAAATACAGTTACAACGCGGCGGGCGAATTGTTTGAAGCCGAATTGCCCGGAGTCGCGCTTAAACCGAGCTACACCTACGACACAGGTCACCACCTACTCACCGCCAAAGATGCGCGCGGCAACAACGAAGCAACAATGACGTATTACCCGGACGGGCGGCTGGCGACTACGACGGATGCCGTCAACCAGACGACGAGTTACAGCTACGATCTGGTAGGCGGTTCGTTCACCGTGCCCTTCGCCAACGGTGGCCAGAATCTGGCAAAAACACGCTCCAGCAACCAGTTGATGTTGGAACCGGAGGGGCCGACCATCAACTTCTCAACCGCGACGACGGTCACTTTCCCCGATTCCGGCGTGCACGTGATCCGCTACGATGCTTATGGCATGCTCTTGGCGGAGACCGACTCGCTCGGCAAGACGAATTACTTCAGCTACGACGCCAGCCATCAGCGCCTGACCACGACCAATGCGCTCGGCCAGACCGCCAGCTTCAGCTACGACAGCAACGGCAACCCGATCACGATCACCGACGCGGGCGGCAATACACAGAGTTTGAGCTTCAATGAGCTGAGCATGCCCATCACGGCGACCGACGCGACGGGTAACTCCCAAACGGTCAGTTATAGCTTGACCAACAATCCGGTCGAAGTGCGCGACAGCATCGGCTTGGTGGCGCGGTTTGTCTATGACAGCCACGGCAATCGGGTGAGTTATACCGACGGCGCTGGCGGCACGACCAGCTATAGCTTTGATGCGTTCGGCAACCTGGTCAGCGAGGCCGACCCGTTGGGTTTCACGACCAGTTACAGGTACGACCAGATGGGGCGGTTGCTGCAAATTTCGAATGCGCTCAATTGGACGGAGAACTTCGTTTACGACGCCCTGGGGCGCGTCACCCAGCACGCGGATTTCGGCTTTGCCCCGGTGCGTTACGAATATGATGGGAACAATAACGTCACGGCGACGATTGACCAACTCAATCGGCGCACGACCTACACCTACGACGCGGCCAATCGTTTGACCAAGATTACTTATCCCGATACGACCTTCGAGGAGTTCACCTACGATTATCGCGGCAAGCGGCTGACGGCCAAAGATCAGAGCGGGTATGTGACGAGTTACAACTACGACACCGAAGGCCGGCTGACCAAGCTGACGCACCCGGACACCACTTTTATTTCAGCCAGCTACGACGCTACCGGACGCCTCAGCTCCATCACCGACGAGCGGAGCAACACGACCAG
This sequence comes from uncultured Acidobacteriota bacterium, assembly GCA_963699175.1. Taxonomy (GTDB): domain Bacteria; phylum Acidobacteriota; class Blastocatellia; order RBC074; family RBC074; genus JACPYM01. Next base: position 51,090 of record OY969418.1, read on the forward strand.
CTACGCCTACGACCCGGCGTGCGGCTGCAAAGAGCGCGTATCAACCATCACCGACGCGAACGGCAAGGTGACGCAGATCAAATACGACGCCGCCGGGCGGCGCACCAGTTTGATTGACGCGAATGGACACGAGGCGCGCTACGTGGTGGATGCGCGTCGCCGCTTGCAGAAGTTGATTTACCCCGACCAGACTGCGTTGGAATTCAGCTATGACCTGGCGAATCGGCTGATCACCTCGCGCGACGAGATGGGCAAGCTCACGAGCAGGAGCTATAACCTGCGCGGCGAACTGATCCAGATCACCGATCCGCTCAACCAGGAGACCAAGTACAGTTATGACGAAGTCGGCAACTTGATCCGTACAACCGATGCAGAAGGTCGAGTGGTAACCCTCGATTACAACGCGCGCAACGTGCTGGCCAGACGCATCGTAGACGCCCCGTTGAACGAGCAGTATTTTTACGACGAAGTTGGCAACCTCAAGACCAAGATCGGGTTCAACAACAAGACGACAACTTACAACTACAACTCGTTGAATCGGTTGACGAGCGTGGTGCCGGACGCCAGCTTGAGCGAGCCGACGATCAGCTACACCTACACGCCAAACGGCGACCGGGCGACGATGACCGACGGTACGGGGACGACGATCTATACCACGAACAATCGCCATCGTTACTTGACCAAACAGACGCCATTCGGGACGCTGACTTACACCTACGACGCGGCAGACAACCTGACCTCGACCAAGTCGTCAAACACCAACGGCACGTGGGTGGAGTATAGCTACGACCGGCTGAACCGGTTGGAGAAGGTGACAGACCGGCGCGTCACGCCGGGCGAGACGGTCTACACCTATGACAACGTCAGCAACTTGAAGAGTCTGTTGCAGCCAAATGGAGTGCAGACAGATTACACCTACGACGTAGCCGACCTGCTCACCAACGCGCGCATCGGCAAGGGCGCACAGACGCTGGCCAATTACGGTTACATGCACAAGCCAACCGGACACCGCGCGACGGTAACAGAAAACAGCGTTAGAACAGTGAACTACGATTATGATGATGCCTACCGGTTGACCAGCGAGATCACCACCGATAGCGCGAATCAGTCATTGAACGGGATTGTCGGTTATGTGCTGGACAAAGTCGGCAACCGCAAGCAACGCAACTCGACGCTGGCGGCGCTGCCCTCGACCACCCACAACTACAACGCGGCTGACCATCTGAGCGGCGACGTGTACGACGCCAACGGCAACACTATTCAGGCGGACGGCAAGAGCTACGGCTACGATTTTGAAGACCGGTTGAAGAGTGTCAACAACGGGCAGATCACGCTGGCCTACGACGGAGATGGGCGGCGCGTCGGCAAGACAGTGGGCGGGGTGACGACCAACTACCTGATCAGCGGAGTCAATCCGACTGGCTACTTCCAAGTTGCGGAAGAAGTCGTCAACGGGCAGGTGCAGCGGGTCTACACCTACGGCACGACTCCCTTGAGCCAGCGACGCTTGGTCACTGGCAACTGGCAGGTCAGCTATTACCAGCAGGATGGCAAGCTGGATGTACGATTGCTGACGGATGCGGCAGGAGTGGTGACTGATACTTATAGCTATGATGCGTTTGGCAATTTGATTGAGCGCACAGGGACAACGCCCAACAACTATCTCTATAACGGCGAGCAGTTCGATGCTGACCTGAATTTCTATTATCAGCGAGCGCGTTACTACGATCAGACGCGGGGGCGCTTCCGCACGATGGATCCATTCCTCGGCTGGGTGAACCAACCGGCGAGTCAGCACAAGTATCTGTACGTGGGTGCCGACCCGGTGAACTGGCGCGATCCGAGCGGGTTGTTGGAGTTGGCGGAACAGCATATCATTCGGGCCTACGAATCACAGGCGCTGGAAGCGGTCGAGTTGATCGCGATTGCGGACAATTGCGTGATCAACATGACGGCGGATTGGATTGCGACGCAGGAGATTGATACCGCGACGGTGCTGGATTGTGCGGTGCAGTTGGTCGAGCACGGGCTGTCGAAGTTTGGCGGCGGTGGTGGTGGCGGCGGCGGCGGTGGTGGTGGCGGCGGCGGTGGCGGCGGCGGCGGCGGTAATAATCTTATTGATCAGGCGAGATCTGCACGTGATGAATTGGCTGACAAATTGAAAACCTTGCCGGCCAAAAAGCGTCCAGCAACTGTCTCAGCCGGATATAACACCCAGACAGGCGAAGTCGCCGCGCGTGCTTGCGGTGGAGGGAAATGTGCGGAAGACCATGTAGTAGACGCGCTCGGAGGTAACAAAACGGATGTTCGCTTTACTGAGGCCATAAGACCACGTACAGGAGACGAAGTCCCTGTTTGCCAAAGATGCGAAGCCAACTATGGGCGCGATGTATTTCCTGAGGGAACTAAATTTAAATCTGATATACCTCCTCCACCTCCACTAGACAAAAACTTTGATGGAAGTTTGAAATAGATCATAGGTAGTTATTTGCTGTCAGCTTTTTCTGTCACTTGACATTCTAGCGGAGTGAGTAGTTGCTGTTACAAGGTGCAATTGTGTCTCACGATTACACCTGTACATCACTAACAGCAATTCTCGGCTCCAATTTGTTCGATATAAGGTAAAGAGGTAATGAGATATGTTGATGCTACCTTGGGAAAACGCGCAACTTGATTGGAGTGAAACTGGCGTTGATGGCGCACGAGTAACCTTCGAAGATGTTATGGGGCTGATTATGGCTTCATCAGAAGCAGAGGCAAACCAAGCCTACTGGAGGTTAGACGGGGTTGTTTGCTTAAATAAAATGCTATTCCCTGCCGCGGAGAATTCCCTGAAGCTAATTCTAGCAGGGCTACCCCTCTCAAAAATTCACGCCCGTCAGCGATGTTTAGAGCTACTTGGGCAAATCGCAGCAGCAGAATCGCAAATAGAATCAGAGGAAATTCGTGGTCGTTGCCTAACTGAGTTAAGAGATGCTTCTTGGATGTTTTTCAACGGGCTCCAATATGACCCAGAAGATATGGTGTGGCTATACGTAGACATCATTGGCATCCTTGGAACTGAGTACCCAGACTTGCGCCAGCGTGCAAAAATTTATCTCCGGGAAGCGGCCAAACGCGCCATCCCCTCGCAAGATGTTGATCTTATCAATAATACGTTGGCGGAACTCGAAAATTGAAGGCCTCGTCAGCGTAATAGGTTAGCCACCACCCCGGCCTCAATCGTACCCTTACGATACTTTGGGCGTGGCGACAGACACGTTTGATTACAGTTCTACTGATTAAGCAGGAGCCATTCGATTATAGGATTGCTGTCTGAGAAAATCGGCAATCCAGTGTGTTACGAGCACCTCATCCGTTTTCTGCGTGAGGCTTTCACGTGCAGCTTGCACGCGCTCTGCGCCGATGCGCTCAATGCGATCAAGTAATAGTGCGTCACTGTAGGTTGCCGGAAATTCGGGGTGGGCCTGGATACCCAGCATCGTTGCGCCAACGCGAAACAGGGCTACGGGGCAATGCGCGCTCTGGCCCAGCACGGCGCCGTTGTCCGGCAGGCGTTGCACTTGATCCTGGTGCATATACTGAAGCTTGCAATGTTGTTGCGCCGGTTGCAGCCACGCTTCTTGCCCTATCAATTCAAGGCTGTGTACGCCTACACCCCAGCCATATTCAGCTTTAGTTACTTGGCCGCCTAAAGCTTCGGCCAGCAGTTGGTGGCCGAAGCAAATGCCGACAAAGGGTTGGCGTGCATCACGCAATTGCCGGATGAAATCTTTCAACGTGTGAATCCAATCAACGTCGTCATAAGCAGAGTAGCGCGAGCCTGTGCAAACATAGGCTGCACATTCATCCACCGTGGCGGGGAACTCACCATTGCAAACGTCGAAGGATTGAAGGCTGATTGACGGCGCGTGTTGCGCAAACAGCGTTGCAAACATGTCGCGGTAATCACCGCCGATGTGACGAAACCGTTCCAGGACGTGATCGCATTCAAGCAAGCCGATTTTCATAGACTCAGCCTCAGATGAAATGACTTGGGTCGGGTGAAAGCTTCAAAGCCCAGTTTTGACAAAGTGCAGCCGCGCCCTGAATCTTTTACGCCTGTCCAAGCCAGCGCGGGGTCTAAGTAATCGCAGCGGTTCATCAACCAAGTGCCGGTTTCAATCTGCTCGCCGATGCGCAGCGCCGCTTCGACATCGGTTGTCCAGATCGAAGCCGTCAGCCCATACTGGCTATTATTCATCAGCCGGACAGCTTCGTCATCATCACGCACTTTCATAATGCCAGCGACTGGGCCGAAGGTCTCTTCGCTCATCACCAGCATCGAATGATCCACGTTCGTCAAAACCTGTGGCGCAAGGTAAGGCGTGCCCGCTTGGCTGGCAGGGAAGAGCGCTTCATCGAGCAATGCCAGGGCGCCTTTTTGCAGCGCGTCGGCGACGTGCGCGCGCACTTTGTCCGCCGCATCCGTCCGCACCATCGGCCCTAGCGTAGCTGCCGGATCGAGCGGGTTGCCGAGTTGGTACTGGCGCGTCAATTGAACAAAGCCCTCGACGAATTGCTCGTAGACATCCTGATGCACGTAGATGCGTTCGACGGCGCAGCAGGATTGCCCCGAATTGAACATCGCACCGTCCACCAGATTTTCAATCGTCGCCGCGAGCGGCGCGTCGGCGCGCACATACGCCGGGTCTTTGCCTCCGAGTTCCAAGCCCGTCGCGATGAAGCGTTCGCTGGCCGCACGTTGCACTGCATGCCCGCCTGCGACCGAGCCGGTGAAGGCGACAAAGCCGATGCGCGAGTCGCGGATGACTTCGGCGACTTGGTCGTGGTCAATGTGTAGGTACTGAAAAACTCCGTTGGGCAAGCCTGCGGCGGCAAAGGCTTCGGCGTAGCGTTCGGCGACGAGCGGTGTTTGCGGCGCGATTTTCAGCACAACGCTGTTGCCAGCGAGAATGGCTGGCACAATCGCATTCACTGAAGCGAGCCAGGGATAATTCCAGGGCGCCAGCACCAGTACGACGCCGAGCGGCTCGCGGCGGATGAAGCGTTGGAAATTTTCTTTCGGCTCGATGGCGATGTCAGAGAGTTCGCGTTCGGCTATGTCGCACATATAAGCGATGCGTTCATTGAAGCCGCGCCGGATTTCAAACGGGCTGTAGGCGATGGGGCGGCCAATTTGCCACGTCAGTTCTTGGCCAATCTCGCTGGCGTGCTCAACACACCAAGCGGCCATCCGTCGGCAAATCGCTACTCGTTCGGCGATAGTGGTGCGTTTCCACGCTTGCTGTGCGGTGGCGGCCTGCGACAACGTGTTTTCAATCTGTTGGGCGGAAGCCAGTGCGCGTTCAGCGTAAACCGAGCCGTCAATCGGAGTGATCGTTTGTTGAATCTGTCCGCTCATCATGGTTCTTTTCGCTTAAAGGTTCCTTTGAGAAAACGCGGGTAATAGATGCTGGAATCAGCGACCAACTGGCCAAAGTCGCTGTGATTGACCACGTAGGTCAGCACCACGTCGGCCCCGGCCAACTCAGGATGCGCTTTGCTCGCGTACACCAAAGTCCCTTTTCTATCCGACTCGGTTGGCCGGTAAAACTTCTGCAAGGGCGACCAGGGGCCAGTCAACTGCGCGGCCCAACGCAACGCCAAGTCGGCCCCGCCAAAACCTTCGTGTTGAATCTGCACAAAGCCGTTCAATCGCGGTTCAGAATGTACGGTGAACTCAGTTTGTCCACTGGTGAAGAGCGCGGGCGGTAATTGTTTGAGCTGGCGTTGCGCGATCCAACCAGCAGCCGTTCCAGCAAACCATTCAGGCTCGAGCAAATTGCCCTGTTGAGCTTTAGCGACGGGCCAGCGGATGAGATAGATATTGTGCCCGCGCGTCTCCTGCGAACTGAACGCATAGATGAAATCATCAGCGCGCAGCACGCTGGCCGAGCCGATCACCACTCTGAAGTCGTTTTGTGGCGCAGCCAACCAGCGCATTCTCCATTGCGGCGGCTCATCATCCGGATTGTCAACTACGACGGCTGACCAGCCCGTGCTGTCAAAACCTAGGCCCGTTTTGACCGAGCGAATGCGCATCAGAAAGATCAGCAGTTTATCCCCAAGCCGAATACCGTGTCCCGGCCAATGCCAGATTTTGCCAGACTCAGCGAAGAATGAAGTCGGCTTGCCGTTTCGCGTGCGCCAGTAAAATTTGATCGTAGCAGATGACGGATCGTAGCCTTGCTGAATTGCTACACTGTTGCGGATCATTTCAGCTTCGCGCCTGCTCCCTGCTGCGCTCCTCGCAATAAAGCCATCGGCAAAGAGCCAGAGCACTCGTCCGCCGCCCAAGTCAACCGAATAAGCATCATCTGCCCCAAGCCAGCACGGGTCTTGCTTGAAAAGCGCGTCTGCTGCGGGCCAGGGCACAGCTTCAATCGTCCAGGCCAGAGAGCCTTGCGCCGCTTTGTTTGCGCCGCCTGAAAGTAATGAGAGCAGAACAATGATAAGTAGGTGTTGCGTCTTCACTGTTATTCGGGTGTTACATAAGCCGCCGTGATGCCGCCATCTACCAGAAACTCCGTGCCCGTCACATATGATGATTCATCCGACGCCAGATAGAGTGCAGCGTACGCAATCTCTTTCGCTTCGCCAAACCGTCCCATCGGAACGTGCACCAGCCGCCGCTGTTTCTTCTCGTCCGTGTTCAGATAGCTCATCAGCAACTCCGTCCGTAGCGGCCCTGGACAGAGCGCATTGACGCGGATGTTTTCACGCGCGTGGATGATCGCTAGCTCACGCGTCATTGAAAGCACCGCGCCTTTACTGGCCGTGTAAGCGATTTGCGGCGTCGCCGCGCCGAGCAAAGCCACGAACGAGGCCGTGTTGATGATCGAGCCGCCACCCGCCCGGCGCAACGCGGGGATGCCATATTTGCAGCCGAAGAAGACGCCCTTCGCGTTGATGTTCATCGTCAAATCCCAAATGGCTTCTTCGGTGGTCATCGCGTTATCGTCGGAGTGATGCATGATGCCCGCGTTGTTGAACAGAATATCGAGCTTGCCGAATTGGCGCTCGGCCTCTGCCACCATCCGCTCGCTATCTTCGGCTTTTGACACGTCAGCGCGGACGAAGACGGCCTCGCCGGCTTGCGCTTTAACCAACTCGACGGTCTGCGTGCCACCCTCGTCGTTTACATCAGCGACGACTATCCGTGCGCCTTCAGCGGCGAAGAGCCGCGCCGTTTCGCGACCGATACCGCTCGAAGCGCCAGTGATGAGCGCGACCTTGTTTTGCAATCGCATGGTTTAGTAATTCCTTGTGAAGGTAATCTTGTGAGCAGGTAGAGAGGATACGAAACAGAGGGAAATAATCGCAATAGCTGCGAAAAAAAAGCAGGTGTCTGCGAGTCTTTGATCTGATGTTACGCAGCGCGGAAAATCGTTTTAGGCTCGACGCCCTTCTCAGCGCCGGAGGCGCGGTCGGAAATTAGCCGGTGGTGGAGCAAAGCGTAACCACCGGAAAGTCGAACGCCGCAATCTCGCGTCCCGGCTGGGACGCTGGACAGGGCATTGATTTCGCGCCGATTGTCTATCCTGCGCCCCTACCGGGGCGCGGTTACTTGACGCCTATGACCGGTGGTTTCACTTCGTTCCACCACTGGCTAATTTCCGCTGTGCCTCCGGCACAAAAACCTGTCAATTCCACACTCGACTTTCTTACTGCGTAACATCAGTTTGATATCTTTGATATCAAAGATTCACAGACACCTTACTCGAACTCTTTTCTGTGCGGCGACTCGTGTGAAGACGCCATCAGTTAGCAAAAGCCTTTATTACCGGCGGATGCTGTTATAGCCCACCTCATAACCTCGCTGGAAGAAACGCTCCAGCCGGTTGTCGGTAATACGAGTGCTGTACCGGCGATAATTCAGCGAATAGCCATTGCGCACGTCTTGTTGGCCTAGGCGATAACCTTCGTCATAGGCGCGGCGTTCATACGTGGTCAAACGATTCAGATCGAACTGATCGTTGTTAGACTGAGCGCCGCTGTTATAGCCTGCCTCATAGCCGTGCTGGAAGAATTCTTCCTGTACCCGGCTGTAGCGTCCACTGTAGCGACGATAGTTTGCATTGTAGCCATTACGCGCATCCTGCTGGCCAAGTTGATAGGCCGCCTCGTAGATGCGCCGCTCGCTCTGGCTCATTCGACTCCTGTCATCGTTATACGTGTCGTTATCTCGTCGTCCGCTGATGTAGCCGGCATTGTAAGCTTGCTCGAAGTCACGCTCCGTAAAGCGGTCATACATTGCACGGTGACGACGGAAATTTTGGTTCAAATTGGCTTCTCTGTCGCTGACACCCGCACGATAGGCTTCGTTATACTCAAAACGGCCAGAACGTCCCTGGTTGTAACCAGCACTCGTAAGAGTGATTGGCATCAGCCGGAACTGCTGATGTGTATTCTCAGCCTGACTCCACACCTGCATTGGTGTGCCATCGCGATTAGATCCCTCAGTCAAGTCCAACACCATTCCTGATCTATGAACAAGCATCACGTTACCATTGCCCAGTTCTACTATTCGCCAGGTATCTTGCCGGTTGCCAGGCGCGGCGGCGACTCGGGCGCCTTCACGTGGCGTTCCCTCAATTCCTAGATAAGCGCCATTCTGCGCCGACCGGATGTAGTAGTAATTGCCCCCGGCAGACTCAATATCCCATTGCTGATTCACAACGTTGCCACGGTAATATTGCTGCACCGAGCGCATGTCCTCTTGTCTCAAGTCGAGCACTTTGCCTGTTAAGGGAATCTGGATTTCATAACGCCCCGGCTGTACAGAGATGGATCGTTGCGCCAGGGCAACTGAAGCAGACATTGCTATAACAAACAAAGCCGTTAGTATGATATTTAGTCTTCGCATAATCTCACCTCCGCTTATGACTATTGCAGTTTGTATGCCTGAGTCTTTTCCAAAAAAGAGCTAGCTGAGCATAAGCATTTTGGTCATTGCAGATGCAGGCAGACTTAACTGACTCCAACAATAAAAGAGAAATAGAAAGGGCTGGGCGTCTGTATAGAATTACTTCAACAAGTGTAACGCGCATACCATAACGAGCATTAGCCAGCGCGTTTCAGGAGTTGATTAGCGATTGGTGATCAGCAAACAGCGGCACACAAACGGTTGTTGTAAGCCAGATTTGCTGTGGCTCAAAATGCTCTTCCAGTAAGCGGCAGCCTCAGAAATTGCGGGTAAGCGCGCACCTTACCTGAAGCTCAACTGCACCATCTTCGCCTGCTTATTCTAAACGCTAGATCGGATTTCAATTGTGTGTACGGCAAAATCAACCACGGGGAGCACAGGGAGCACGGGGAAAGCTGGCATAGGCGGTCAAGGTGGGTGTTTCCCTGTGTGCCCCGTGCTCCCCGTGGTTTGATCCGTACACTCATTTGCAAACCGATCTAAACACCAAATCGAAGCACGACAACAATGAAGCACGTTTCCACTAATTCCCAACCGCCATGGTCTTTGAAAAAAGGCTAAACAAAAACCAGTGGGAGCCAAATCAAGGCCGATTCACCATAGAGGCGCAGAGCACGCAGAGTTTTTCTCCGCGCCATCTCCGTACCTACTTCACTGGCTTGTCGGCGCGGCTGAAATTGAGCGGCCAACTGTGTCCCTGCTGACTCCATTGGCCCGTAATCTCAGAACCGTCGGCGTTCAGCTTGCCCTCGTAGGACGCATTGAGTAGCGCCATTTCAAAACGCAGCACCTGCTCCTTTCGGTTGATTGTGTCAATCGGCAGCCCCGCCAATTGTTGATCCGGGCTGTCGAGCTTGCCGCTCAGCTTGCCGTCCGCCGATTGCGATATGCGTAGCACTATATGCAGCTTCGCCGCTCCCACATCGAGCACGCCCTGCCAGACCTGTTCATTTGCCACCGCTTTGCTCTGCGTGCCCATCTGCGCGCTAGCCATTGCCCTGAGCATCTCTTCGGTGATGAAGGGCGGGCGACGAATCTGCGCCAAACAAGTAGCATCCAATTCTTTAGCTGATGCTTTCGCCAGGAAGGTCGTGACCAGCGCATCCACACAAGGGAAGTCAAAATGGTGACCGGTGTGCGGCACGACGATATGACGGCTGTTGGAAAGCTGGCGTGCCGCCGCTTCAGCCAGCCACGGCGGCGTGACCGGATCGGCCTCGCCAGTCAGTAACAACACAGGCACGTCCGCTTTGACCGGAGCCGCAAAGCTCGCGGGCACGTCGGCGCGCGGCCAAATTTCGCAGACGCGGCGATAAGCCTTCAACCGGTAATCGCCATAAAACGTCCCAGTCAATTCGCGCACAGCTTCAGCGTCGGTGATGAACGGCAGGTCTTCGCCACAAGTCACGGAGAAGTGCATGCCTCGGGCGATCAGATCGTCAAGGCTGCGCATGCTTTGAAACGCGACGGATGTGAAGAGCGTGAAGTCACTCTGCGCCGCCTGATGTATCACCAAAGGCAACCAGCGCGAAAATTCCGGAATGTAGAGCATGGCGCGAATCGCTTCGCCAAAGGCCGCGCGCGTGAGTTTGACCTTTTGCATTTGTCGCGTGAATAGATTGAGCGCCTCGAAACTCGCTGGCGCTTTCTCCAGTTGCTTGCCCGCCGTTTCCAGATCAGCCAGCGGTGTCGGAAAAGCTGCGCGGCAGCGCACTTCCGCCGCGCAATCGGCAAAGACGCGCTCCAACGCATTCTGTACGCCTTTCGCAAATGGCAAGGGCAGTTTCATATCGGGCGGCGCGACGCCTAAGATTGTGGCCGTGCGCACGCGCTGCGGATATTGCCGCAAGTAGGCCAGCGCCGCCGTTGAACCATACGATGCGCCATACAGATTGATCTTGTCGTAACCAAGCGCCGCACGCACTTCGTCCAGATCAGCCATCGCGATGGGCGTCGAGTAGAGCTTCAAATCAGCGATCTTCTCCAACTCTGCACGGCATGCGCGCAAGCGTTCGGCCGGAAATAACTCGCCGAAGAAAGCCGCCATATCGTTCTTGTCATCGCGCATATTGCAGGTGAGCGGATTGGAGCTGCCGGTGCCGCGTTGATCTACAAAAACCAAGTCGCGCTCGCGCCGCAGACTTTCCAAGTATGCTTTGCCCGCTCTGGTGATCGTTTCGACCGCGCTGCCACCTGGCCCACCAGAAAAATAGAAGATCGGATCGGGCGCGGCCTGTGCGCTGAGTGCCAGGACAACTACGACGCGCAGCGAGAGTTTGCGCCCGCTCTTGGTCTGCCGATTTTCATAGACCTCGTACTTGCCGCAGCGCACGTCCTCATTCCAGCCGGGCAAGCGACAAGTTTCGAGCGACAGCTTTGGCTGCGCTGCGGTTGTAGTTTGAGCTACGGCGCTCTGTGCTGGGACGAGAAAAAGCGCCAACAGGGTAAAGATTATGCCTGCGATTCGTAACATTGATCCCTCGCTGTTTGTTGTGATGGAGTAAGTTTATTGGCTGGCTTGCCATGTTAGCAGCAACACTAAACCAGCCATGTAAGCGAGCCACAAATAGGTGCTGCGGTTCGCCAGATTGAGCGCCAATCCCTGCGGACTGCGCGCCAGCATTACCGGATTATCTCGATTGAAATAGAGCAGGCCGCCAGCCAAAAAACGTCCTTCGGCTACAGGCGTAGGCGGGAACTCTTTGACCAATTCTATCGGCTTGATCTCGCGCTGAACCACGGCCAACCGGCGTTGTTCGCGGATGGTGTAGAACAGAAAGGTAGCCAACACCACACTGCCGCCCAGGATTAACCAACCCCCCAAACTCCAACTCGGCTCAACCGTCGTCGTGGTGTTGATTGCCAGGCAGAGCAGCACGAACGCGCAGAGCAGGCGTGTGGCATCGAATACACGCAGATGATAAGTCAGCCATGCTTCACGCCAGCGCTGGTAATCTTCCGCACGTTTCATCGGCAGCTTCATCCGCACACGCACGAAGAGATGCTTCAACAGCAACAGCCCGACTTGCAGATACAGCAGCCAGACTGTGCCAAACAACCCCAAGTCCGGCCTCGCTTCCGCGCGCACGTGAGCCGGAATCAAACCAGGGAATCCAGTGCGCCAATCCAACAACAGCAGCCCCGCGCCGAGCAATAAGCCAATCAGCAAAGCTTCCAACGGCCAATTGGTGTAATCGCGCAGCCGCCGGGTCGCGAGCGAAAGCTGCACTGCTGTGGCCGGTTGACTTGGGCTTGGCGCAGCCAGCGCCTTAGCACGATAAGCAAACTGCATCAGCGTAAAGTTGAACCAGACGACAGACAGCACAATGGCGATGAATTGTTCGTGCAGGACGTAAAAGAATTTGCCACTCAGCGCCAGGGCCGCGATCACCAGCAGATCAACTACGAACGCCGCTAGCAGCCAGCGCCGGTATTGGCGTAACAACTGCGCGCCCACGCCGCGATAAAAATCCGGCCCGACCTCTGCGCTTAAAAACCAGCCCGCGCCGTGCCGCAACGGCAAACGCCAAAAACGCCGCAGCGAGAGCAATCGCATACCGAGCGACAGCGCCAATAATCCGATCAGCCAGGAGTTTTCCATCACTTTGCTCCTTTTGTTAAGCCGTTCATCTGCTGACTTGCCAGACTATGAGCAACATCAGCCCCGACAGATAAGCCACCCAAAGATGCGTGCCCCAGTGCGCCAGGTTGATGGCCAGCCCTTGCGGACTGCGCGTCACGATCACCGGATTGTCACGATTGAGATATAACACTCCACCCGCCAGAAAGCGGCCTTCCGGCACCGGTCTGGCCGCTGGGAGTGGATACTCTTTGAGCAATTCGTGCGGCTTGATCTCGCGTGCCACCGCGGCTAAACAACGCTGTTCGCGCCAGTAATAGAGCAGATAGAGCACAAGCGTGACCAACGCCAATGCCAGTCCAACCGGATTCACTCGTGCGACGCCCCACCAGCGCTTCAAGGTCGCGAACGCCAACACCCACCAGAGCACCCACGCCATCAACAGACGCAGAGCATCGAAGACGCGCAGATGAAAAGTCAGCCAGGCCGCGCGCCAACGCCGCAAATCTTCAGCCCGATTCAGTGGCAGCGTCATCCGCCAACGCACGAAAAATAGTTTGAGCAACAGCACTCCCGCTTGCATGTAGAAAAGGAAAATCGCCAGCTTGAACAACCTGGCATCCGAGTGCTTGGCCGGCGCGCGCGCCGGGAAGAAGTTGAGCCATTGATTCGCCAGCCAGAGCAGCGCCAGCAACGTCAGGCCGATGATGAGCGCTTCCACGCGCCAATCGCTGTAGTCGCGCAAGCGTCGCGGGGCAAGCGATAGTTGCACGCCGGTCACCGCAGGCGCGGGCGTTGCGGGTGCGAGTAGCCGGGCGCGCTCGATAAACTGGTACAGCGTGAAATTGACCCAGACCACCAGCACCGCTGCCCCAGGTATTTGTTCGTACAGCGCGTAGACCAATCTGCCGCTCAAGAGCAGCGCCAGCACGATCAGGGATTCCAGCGCCAGTGGCAGGGCCAGCCAAACGCGATAGCGGTGCAATAGTATTGCGCCCGCCTGTTGATAAAACCCCGGCTCGACCTCTACGCCCAGAAACGACCCTGCGCCCTGTTGCAACGGCGCGCGCCAGAGCTGCCACAGCCAGAGCGGCCGCAGCAGTAGCAAGACCGCTACAAGCACAATCAACCACGCCTCGTGCATCACTTCGCTCCTTTCGTTAAACCGCGCAACTCGTCTGCCACCATTCGCATAATGTCTGTACGCCGCATCCCGGCCAGCCACATCTGTGTCAAGGCCGCGCGTAACGGCTTACGCAATTCATCGCCGCTGGGCCGGCTGGCCTGGCTGGTCTGACGTGAGGTGACAACTGCGCCCGAACCGTGCTTGACTGTAATCAAGCCTTCGGCCTGCAACTCACGATAAGACGTGGCAATCGTGTTTAGGTTCACGCCTAAATCCGCCGCCAACTGGCGCACCGGCGGCAACGTTGCCCCCTCGGCCAACGTGCCTTGTGCAATCAAGCGTTTGATCTCGTCCGCCACCTGTTGATAGATCGGGCGGCGGTCTTCGGCGTCTACCGTAATCAACATCTGCCAGCCTCCAAATTTGCGGTTGCGATGAATTGTATGGTGTAACTATACACTAGACAATTATGGAGTCAAGCGATTTTTGTGGAGGGATAGGGTTGGTGGACTGTAGGTAGGTAAAATGGTAATGGCGCAAGCGGAAGAGAAGGTTTGGAGTCCCGCCTTTAGGCGGCCGCTTGCGTTGACCAGCGCGGCCGGCTGAAGCCGGTACTCCAAACTCACCACCTTGCGCCACTACCGGTAAAACTAGGTAGCTAGATGTAAGGTTGAAGTCGTCTTGTTTTGTAGAAGAGGGTCGTTAGGCACACTAACAATGCGCCTAACGACCCTCTTCTACATTGCTCTATTCTAGGCGGCAGAATCCAGCTTCGTTAATACTGTATAGGTAATAGGTAGGGCTTTGATTGCCACCCAATATGGCTGGGGTCCCACCCCCACTGACACAGTCGCCACCACGGTATTGGTTATTGTGTCTATTACTGACACATCGTTACCAAGATAATTGGCGATATAAGCGCGAGTCCCAGCCGGATTAATTGCCACGGCATTTGGATAAGACCCGGCTGAGACAACCGCCGCAACGGTATTGGTTGCCGTGTCTATCACTGACACGTTGTTGCTATTACCGTTTGCAACATAGACACGAGTCCCCGACGGGTTGACTGCTACACCGCTCGGACGAGCGCCCACTGACACTGTCGCTACAACGGTATTAGTGGATGTGTTTATCACTGACACGTTGTTACCATTGTAATTCGTAACGTACGCGCGTGGCGGGTTCACTATTGCCTCAAGCGCAGTCACCCGCGCTTCTAATGGCGATAGATCTGGCGATGTTCCCGGCGGCCCCTGCGGCCCTGCTGGTCCTTGTGGCCCAATCGGCCCTTGAGGCCCGGCGGGGCCTGTAGCACCGGTTGCGCCAGCGGGTCCTTGCTGGCCTGAAGGTCCCTGTGGCCCAGTCGCTCCTGGTTGTCCTTGCGGCCCTGTGGCTCCTGTATCACCCTTTTGAGCCGCCCCTCCTTGAAGCTCGTCAGTCCGCCGTCGTAAGTGCCGATCCACAAGCGTCCCTGCGCATCTTCATACAGACTGCGAATCTGTTTGCCCGCCAATTTGTCGCGCTCCGTCCAGGCGCTGAAGCGGCCCTGTTCCCAACGCGCCAGGCCGCCATAAGTGCCAACCCACAAGCGCCCGTGCCGGTCTTCGAGCAGGGCGTGGCATTCGTCATCGGGCAGGCCGTCTTTGGTTGTGTAAATGGTAAAGCTGCCGTCGTGCTGCCGCGCCAAGCCTGTGGTTGTGGCAAACCAGAAATCGCCCGCTTGATCTTGCAGCATAGCCCAGGTGGCGGCCAGTCCGTGTTGATCGGAGTAGCGCGTGAACTTGCCGTCGGCGAACCGGCTCACACCACCCTCAGTGCCGACCCAAATGACGCCCGCGCGGTCTTCATAAAGAGAAGTGATTTTGGTGCTGAACAATCCCTCCGCATAAACGAACTGGCGAAGCTGCCAAGCCGGCTTCTCCCAAAACATCCTCCGCCATTCTTCACCGATAACGTAATGGGTGAACCCGCCTGCGCGGTAGCAGCTCAACCCGCCGCCCAATTTGCCCAGCCAGACGTTGCCACTGCGGTCTTCGAGCACGGAATAGATCGACTTGGTCAGGCCGTAATCTCGCGGTGCTTCCGTTAGCGTGCGCACCGGCAACGCGCGAGCGCGATACAGCCCTTCGTTGGAGCCGAACCAGACTGATCCTTCGCGGTCCTCATATAAAATAAAAGTGAAGTTATGTACCTCCGAATGAGCCGTGATTACGCCATCATGCAGACTGTTCAATTGTTGATTTCTGAAATACCAGAGATTGCCTTGGCGATCTTCGTAAACTGCGCAATTAACGCAGCCGAGGGGCAGATACTTGTGTGGTGGGAGCGCGGTCACCTGGCCATTCTTCACCCGCGCTGCGCCTCCGCGAGTGCCAAGCCATAGCGTGCCAGCTTGATCTACGTAAATGTTCTCGACTGGTAGGCCGGGCAGACCACCCTGCATGGTCAGGCTGAGCCGTCGTCCCCGTATGAAGACGTGGAGGTTGTGCTCGTCTTGCGACCACCACAAATTATTTCGCCGGCCAGAAGGCAGAACCACACCGGGAAAATAATCCGCCGGGCAATGGGCGATAAAACGGTTTTCCCGGTACTCGATCAGGTAGTTTCGATACCCAATGAGCCAAAGGCCACCCGCATCGTCCTCTTCAATCCGCACGATTGAGTCAGGCGGCAGACCATCCCGGGCCGTGTAAGAAGTGAACTGGCCCGCTTGATAGCGTATCAGTACGCCCTCCTCCGAACCGATCCACAAAGTCCCCTGCCGATCTTCTTAAAGCGAATTCAGCCGGTTGTTCTCGAAGCCGGGCGTGTTGCCGTGGTTGAAAACCGTAAAGCGCACGCCGTCAAAACGCACCAGTCCGTCGTTGGTAGCTAGCCAAAGATAACCATCGCGCGTTTGTGTGATGGCGTTGATCCCGTTTTGCGGTAAGCCGTGTTCAGTCGTCCAATGATCGAAACGAAATTGCGCGAAGGTCGGCGAGACTGAGCAGGCCAGCAGCAACAGACCCTCGAGCATGGTCGCGCTGAATGCCAGAGGATGGTGAGCAAATCGGCACGGCATAAGGCAATCGCTCCATTGTTGGCTCCCAGTTACCCTTTTCGCTTTACGGCCCAGACAAACTCTTCCAACCCTTCTTCCCACGGCGGCAACAAAATCGGCGGGTCTTGCAGCGTCGTCAGCACGGAATACTGCGGGCGCTTGGCTGGGCGCGGGAACTCTTCGCTTTTGACCGAATGAACCGAGAGCGTAATGGCGCAGCGATAGTACAACTCGCAGGTCAAGTCATACCAACTCGCGCTACCTTGCCCGGCCAGATGATAGACGCCATAAGCTTCGGTCTGGATCAACTGCGCAAGCGCAATCGCCAGATGCGGCGCGTAGGTCGGCGAGCCGATTTGATCGTTGACGACGCGCACGTGCTCGACGCCCGGCTTAGCGGCCTGTGCCAGCATCGTCAGCGGAAAGTTGCGACCATCGTTGTGATAGAGCCAGGCGGTACGCGCGATGTAATGGCGCGGGTTGAAGAGCGCGACTTGCTGTTCGCCCGCCAGCTTGCTGTGGCCGTAGACCGATTGCGGGTTGACCGGGTCGAACTCATGCAGCGGACGTTTGCCCGCGCCGTCAAAGACGTAGTCGGTCGAAAGGTGCACCAAGTCCACGTCGGCCTCGCCCGTGATAATCGCCAGGTTGCGTGGGCCGAGCGCGTTAGCCCGATAGGCGCTCTCTTGATCCTCTTCTGCGCCGTCTACGTTGGTGTAAGCCGCTGTATTGATGACAATGTCGGGGCGGTGCCAGTCGAGCGCGTCACGCACCAGGTTGAGCTTAGAGATGTCGAGTTGCGCGTGTGAGAGCGTAACGACTTCGTGGCCGAGCAATGCTTTTGGCAAGGCGCGTCCGAGTTGGCCATTAGCTCCGGTAATGAGGATTTTCATGGGCACGTTTATTTGATGGTAGTGGCGCAAGGTGGTGAGTTTGGAGTGCCGGCTTCAGCCGGCCAGGCTGGTCAAGGCAAGCTGCCGCCTGAAGGCGGGACTCCAAACGTTCTCTCCCGCTTGCGCCACTACCTATTTGATGTTGACCACGACTATATTGGCCGGTTTCCCCTCTACCAGCAAGACCACATTTACATCGCCACGCCCGATCAAACTGCGCGGGATAGGCCCCAGGTTGACTTGATCGAGTCCGACAAAGCCGGGCGCTTCTCCGGCGAAGGTAACTTGCACGTTGGCGCCGCCGATAGTAGCGGAGACCGCCGCCAGACTGCTGCGACCACGAATGCCTGTGCCATACAGGATGAGGAAGACTTGATCGCTCGCCGGCCCCAGATCAATCGGCAGCGGGACGAAGCGGTTTTGCGCAGCATCGAAGCGCGCCACTGGTTCGAAGCTCTGCGAACCGTCAGCCTTGATGCGCAAGACCAGCGCCGCCGCCACTCCCTGCCCGTTGGCATTGGCGGCGAAGAGGCCGGGCGCAACGTTGCTAATCTGCACCAGGCCGGTCGAAATCGTGCCGTTGCCGCTGGTGATGGTGAAGAAGGCCACGCCAGTGCTGGTGCTCGGCGGGACTTGGAAATTAACTTGGCCGGGCGAGGCGAAGAAAAGTGACGCCAGGCGTTCAATCCCCAGATTGTCCATGACCTTGACCGTCGTGTTCAGCAGGCTAGTGGGCAGTGGCTGCGCGCTGGCGACTTGCGTCCCCGTCGCCAAGTTGGTGCCGAAGACTGCGGCTATCATGCCGGGTGCCAATTCGATTGGTATATAGCTAGCGGCTGAAACGGGAAAGACATTGCCTGGCGCAGTGCCGCCTGTGACCGTCGCGGTCAAGGTGAAATTGGTTGCGCCGGGGCCGAAGTTGGCGACGGCGATGAAGTACAACCCGGTTTGCAGCGGGGGATTGCTCAACGGCGTGACGTTGATGGATTCGGGGGCGCCGACGCCGTTGTTGCTCGAGCGGTAATCG
Organism: uncultured Acidobacteriota bacterium; assembly: GCA_963699175.1. GTDB lineage: Bacteria > Acidobacteriota > Blastocatellia > RBC074 > RBC074 > JACPYM01. Next base: position 69,724 of record OY969418.1, read on the forward strand.
GCCAGCAGGCTGGCGCCGGTGATGGCGATGCGTTGCCCGAAGCGCGCCGATAGATCTATGTCCTGCGTGCCCGTGAGGTCAATCTTCAACTGCGTCGCGCCGGGGGGCACGAAGATCGCGTATTGCACAGGGTGGAGCAGTCCCGCGCCCAGCGGCGGCCCTGGAATCGCGCTGATTTCGGACCTGCCCGAGGTGAGGAAAACCGTCGAGGTGTTGAGCTGAGCGCCGCCGACACCGCTCAGCGCTATATTGACTGTTGGCCGCGTCGGGTCGTTGCTGTTGATGGAGAGCGTGCCGCTCTGTGCACCCACGCTCGCGGCGAAAAAGCGCACGACGATCTGCGCCTGGCCGCCCGCCGGGATGGTCAGCGGCAGCGTCAGTGGGGCGGTCGTAAACTGTGTGTTGTTGGAGGAGATCACACCAGTGATACTGAGCGGGGCGTTGCCCGTGTTGGTCACCGTCAGCGTTTGGTCTTGGGTCGTTCCTACTAGGGTGCTGCCGAAATTCAACACCGTCGGCACACTGATGCGCGGGGCGGCCTGCGCGTTATTCATCACGACGGCCCGCACCATCAGGTTCACTCGTACGCCGCCGGTGATCGTCAATGGGCCATCCCACGTCTGGCCATTATTCTGCGAGGCGAAAGCGCGCTGCTGTTGCGTCCCGTTGCTGTCTGCGGCAAAGAAGACGTTGCCCCTCGGGATGGGCGACTGGAAGCCTACGTAAAAATCGCCGCTGTTGATGGTCGGGCCGTTCTGAATGGGGAAATCAATAAAAGTGCCGTTGGGCGGAAGCGCAGGGATTGTGACCGACTGATTGACCAGGAACGTGGGATTGCTCGGCGGCTGTGTTGTACCGGGCGCGCCGGCAAAGGCGACCACTGTGATCTGCGCCCCCGCTGGGTCAGGCAATTGAGAATTGCGCGCAAAAAAGATACGAATGGTCTGCAGGGTTGCGGGGTAAGCCGATGGCGTCAGGCGGTTGACGCACATCAGATTGTCGCCTCCAATGACGACTTCCGCCGTCCCGTCGTCCGTGAGCAACTCCTCGTTAGCCGCCAATGCGACGGTGCTGACGTTATGATGAGGCTCAACGCGGCCAGCAGCGTGGCTGCTTTTTGACAGCAGCATTGCCGGACCGAGCAAGCCACAATAGAGCAACAGAATGAGCCAACGCTTTGCTGAAACAATCGGTGAGTTCATCGCGCATTCTTCCTATGTTCGACAAGCTGGTGAGAGCTTGTCGTTGACTCCCGGTTGCGCTCAACCGGAAGCCTGCGACAAGCTCTCACCAGCTTGTCGGACAAAGCCACAGCTACTCTTTAGCGAAGCGTGGCAACACCTCCATCAACTCTGCCAGCGGCTTGCCTTGCTGATCCTTCTTCGACAAGAGGGGCTCGGCTTGCAGCAGGCTTTCCGGCCATTCGATACCAATAGTCGGCTCGTTCCAGAGCACGGTGATTTCGCTGGTTGGGTCGTAATAATCGGTGCACTTATATTCGACCTGCGCGACCGCGCTCGTCACGCAGAAGCCATGCGCGAAGCCGGGCGGCACATAAATCTGCCGGAAGTTTTCCGCTGAAAGATACTCGCCAACCCATTTGCCAAAGGTCGGCGAATCGCGCCGCACGTCCACCGCCACATCGAAGATTTCGCCTTCGATCACGCGGATCAACTTGCCTTGCGGGCGGCGCAGTTGCGCGTGCAAACCGCGCAGCGTGTGCCGCACTGAGCGCGAATGATTGTCCTGCACGAAGGTCGCGTCAATGCCGTCCTTCGCGTACTTTTCGTATTGATAAGTTTCCAGGAAGAAGCCGCGTTCGTCGGGGAAGACTTGCGGCTCGATGAGGATGACGCCGGGTAAGGCGGTCGGGATGAACTTTATCACGCGCGCGCCTCCTGCGTTACGACAGGCCCGGATTGCAACATGTGCAGCAGATACTGGCCGTACTCGTTCTTCTTCATCAACTCGGCGATGCGTTGCACTTCCTCCGCCGTCATCCAGCCGTTGTGATAGGCGATCTCTTCCAGACAAGCGGCCATCAAGCCCTGCCGTTCCTGCAAGGCTTGGATAAAGCTCGAAGCCTGCTGCAGCGATTCGTGCGTGCCCGTGTCGAGCCAGGCGATGCCGCGCCCCAGCTTCTCGACGTGCAACTCATCCCAAGCCAGGTACTGCTTGTTGACATCGGTGATTTCGAGTTCACCGCGTGGCGAGGGCTTCAAGTCACGCGCCACGTCGAGCACACGGTTGTCGTAAAAGTACAAGCCGGTCACGGCCCAATGCGAGCGGGGTTGTTTGGGCTTTTCTTCCAAACTGAGCGCCTGCCCAGCGCCGTCGAACTCGACCACGCCGTAACGTTCGGGGTCGCGTACTTGATAGGCAAAGACCGTCGCGCCCATTCGTCGTTCCGTTGCGTGGCGCAAATCAAAGGGCAGCCCGTGTCCGTAAAAGATGTTGTCGCCCAAGACGAGCGCCACATTGTCCGTGCCGACAAACTCACGTCCGATGATAAAGGCCTGCGCCAGGCCGTCGGGACTCGGCTGCACGGCGTAATTGAGATTGATGCCGTATTGCGCGCCGTCGCCGAGCAGCCGTTGAAACTGCGCCTGATCCTGCGGCGTGGTGATGACGAGGATGTCGCGGATGCCCGCGAGCATCAGCGTCGAGAGTGGGTAGTAGACCATCGGCTTATCGTAGATCGGCAGCAACTGTTTGCTGACCGCCATCGTGATCGGATAGAGCCGTGTGCCGGAGCCTCCGGCGAGGACGATACCTTTCATAAAGTAGACAGTAGGCAGTAGACAGTAGGCAGTACTCGTTGAACAATTATTTGCGGTCTCAAGCTACTGCCTACTGTCTACTGTCTACTTACCTCCAGTTCCCAAGCGTTGTCGTAGATATTTGCCTTGCAGCACGGTTTCGCACCAGGTGCGATTGTTGAAATACCACTGCACGGTCTTGGCCAGACCACTTTCAAAATCGTATTGTGGTTGCCAGTTGAGTTCCGCACGAATCTTGCCCGCATCAATCGCATAACGCCGGTCGTGCCCCGGGCGGTCGGCGACATAAGTCTTCAAATCCAAGTAACTCGGCTTGCCTTGTGCTTGCAGCGCCGGATTGTCAGCGGCAGGCAGCAGCTTTTCAACCTCGGCGCACAGGCGATCTACGATCTGCAAATTGGTGCGCTCGTTGCCGCCGCCGATGTTGTACTTCTCGCCCGGCGCGCCTTGCTGCAAAGCCAACAGGATGCCGCGACAATGGTCTTCCACGTAGAGCCAATCGCGCACGTTACCACCGTCGCCGTAGATTGGCAGCGGCTTGCCTTCGAGCGCGTTGAGCAGCATCAGCGGAATCAGCTTTTCAGGAAACTGATACGGGCCATAGTTGTTCGAGCAGTTGGTGATAATCGTCGGCAGCTTATAAGTCTCGTGCCAGGCGCGCACCAAGTGATCTGCCGAAGCTTTGGAAGCAGCGTAGGGCGAGTTGGGTGCGTATGGCGTCGTCTCGCTGAACAAGCCCGTCTCGCCCAATGTACCGTAAACCTCGTCGGTCGAAACGTGTAGAAAACGAAAGGCGCTTTGCTCAGTCGTGCTTAATTCCCGCACAAACTTGCGCGCCGTTTCGAGCAGCACGAACGTGCCAGTGATGTTGGTTTCGATAAACGGGCTTGGATCGTCAATCGAGCGATCAACGTGCGATTCGGCGGCGAAGTTGACAACGGCGTCGGGTTGCTGTTCGCGAAACAGCCGCTGCACCAGCGTGCGGTCGGCGATGTCGCCCTGCACAAACGTGACGCGTGGGTCCTGCTGCGCTTCAGCCAGATTCGCCAGATTGCCGGCGTAGGTCAGTTTATCCAGAATAACCAGCCGCGCCGCGGTTTGCGCTAAGACGAAATGTACGAAGTTCGCGCCGATGAAGCCTGCGCCACCGGTGATGAGCAGCGTTTGCATGAAAAACAATGACTCCTTTTATCTAGCTGTTAAAGCCGGCTCAAGTTCCGTGCTTGACGGTAACTGATGATCTCGCGTGCCGGCTACAAGGTGAATGTTATTTTTGCGGTGTCGGCTACTCGCTCAATCGGGCCGACCCACAGACGCGGGACGTCGTGGTGGCGCTACTGGCATTAGTCTTCTTAACACACTTTCTCCATTCCGGTAGCCGTTGCGGAAGTAGAACCAGCGTTCTGCGGGGTTGCCGTGTGCGTGTGCATCCCCCGGCGACGTGCCTGCTGGATCTCCAATCGCCCGGAAATGTTTTTCGAGCCGCGCCAAGTCATCCTCTTTTCCGGCGGCAGAGAGCGTACACCCTTTGTCGTGCAGGTAGCGGAGGAAAACTCCTGCCAGTTCGTCAGACTGGAGTTCCTGGAGAATGTGCTCGGCCGGGTAGGGCAACTGCTGTTGCACGTGATGGCCAAATTCGTGACCCAGCCACAGCGCCAGCACATTCCCATCAACTTGGCTATATCTTCTCAGGTCAATGGGATTGACAAAAATCGCCATCTTTTTACTGTAATAGAGCGACTGCACAACCGGAAACTCGTCAAATTCTGTGTCAATAAACAAACGGGGCGACTTGTAAGGCAGCCCTCGGGCGGCAAACTGTTTTCTCCAGAAGTCGTCAATCTCCGCAAACACACGCTGAGGATCGGATGAAAGCACGCAGTCCGGCTTCGCTGCGATGCAAGTGCGCGGGTCATAGTCAGGCGTGTTTCTTGTCGTCTGACAGGTCTTGTTTCCACCCCTACCGTGATTGAGTCCCTGCGTGCCGGTTGTCTTCGTCGTGTTGCCGCCGCCGCCGCGGCTGTTGGTGGAGAAGACGTCGCCTTTCTGATCATTGCTCTGGCTTGGCGTGCGCCTGCCATCGGTTCTCTGCAGGGAAGCCTGGAACGGCGCGAAAACAAGCAATGAGACAAAGAGCGCGCTACTAATGGCAATGATGCGTGTATTAGGCATATCGTCTCCTTGCTGATGTGATCGTTGCCTGCGCTGTCTGGATTTGCGGCCCGGTTGTCTCCTTAAGCAGGCGGCGCTAAGTTACACTTTGTGACAAGGAATGTGCAACCGGTAGGGAAAGATGGCAGGGCCGCCAGTGTCTATTCATTCTCGCGACAGGCAAGCTGCCCGGCCGTCCGACGAGTTGCCAGCTTGTCGCAGGCGTGATGGTAAAACCAATGGTTCGCCAGCCGCGACGGCGACAAGCTGGCAGCTTGTCGGACACTTTCCGAGAATGAATAAATCCTGGCATGCCAGCTTGCGACGTGGTTGCAGTTACACTAATGTTACACATCTCAACATCGGGAAGTATTTTCGACCACAACCAACGACGATTGTGAAGGCTCATAAGCGAACGGCACAACGGCAGAAGCGTATACCGGTAGTGGAGACGCGCTAAAGCGAAATATGAAGAAAGTTCGTCAGGAAATCGGACACGCGGCGTTTATCGTGCTGGGCATCCTTTCGGCCGGGCTTGGCTTGAAAGGCTTTCTCCTATCAAGCGGGTTTATTGACGGCGGAGTGACAGGCATCTCAATGCTTGTCGCTGCTTTGTCGCGCGTGCCATTGTGGGTCTTGCTGCTCATTTTTAATGTACCGTTCGTGATTGTCGGCTATTGGCAAGTCAGCAAAATTTTTGCGCTCAAAAGCACGTTGGCGATTGCCGGATTGGCCGCCGCGCTGGCTTTGATCAAATACCCGGATGTAACGGAAGACAAGTTGTTGACGGCGGTCTTCGGCGGCTTTTTTGTGGGCGCAGGCATCGGGTTGGCGATACGTGGTGGTGGCGTGTTGGACGGAACTGAGATTGCTGCGCTCTTGCTGAGCAAAAGGGCGGCAGTCACGGTCGGCGACGTGATTCTGATCTTTAACATCCTCATCTTCACGGTGGCGGCCCTGCTGCTTGGCATCGAACCGGCGCTCTACTCGATGCTGACTTACTTTGCGGCATCGCGCACGATTGATTTCATTCTGCACGGCATCGAGGAATACAACGGCGTCATCATCATCTCAACGCGCAACGACGAGATCAGAGCCGCGATTTTGAACGACCTGGGACGCGGCGTAACCATTTTCAAAGGACGCGGCGGCCATTCCGAAGCGGAGCAGGATTCGCTGTTTTGTGTGGTCACGCGGCTGGAAATACACAAGGTCAAAAACATCGTTCACGAATTGGACGAGTCGGCCTTCATCGTTGTTCATCCCATCTCAGATGTCAGCGGTGGTGTTGTGAAAAAACGGCTAGTTCATTAAGCGGTACAATACAGAGCGACAGCCAACTGGCTCTCCGCTGTGAATACTATCGGAATCACCAAGTCGCCATCGCTCCCTGTACTATGGTTGCGCACCCGCTTCAGCTAATTCGATGCGGCAGTCCCCTCGATATAGCTCTGCGCTTTTTGCCAGACGGCGGAGCCAATCTTGCGCCCCATCTTCTGGCCTTCGAGATTGGCATCCTGGAAGTGAATGCCGCCAATCAAGCGCGAGATGCCCGCTTCAGCCGCTGCCGTGGTGAACGTATCCCAAGTGAGCGTGATCTCGGTTGCTGGTGTCGTGCCCGGCTCGATCTTGGAAGAACCAACAGCAATTTTGGCCGTCGCGTTAAACGCGTCATTGCCCGTAAAGAGTTTCAACACCTCGGCGCTAGCGGCGCTGAAGGTACTGTGGCCTGAAACGTACTCTGCGAAGGGCGGTGTGACGAAGGTCGAGACTTGGTAAGGCTGCCAGGTCTCACCATAGATAAGCTGCGTGCCTTTGGTCGGCCCGGCCCAAGCCCGCACGAGTTGGCCTCTAAACAAGGTGCGAATGGCCGTGATCGGGCGCACGTAATCGTAGAAACGTTTGCAATCCCAGACGGCGATACTGGCATCGAGCAGTGCATTGGTGAGCGCGAGGTACAGCTTCACATCTTTGTCCAGACTGTTCCCGTCGCGGCGCGAGACGCCCTGCGCAAGCAGACACCAATGGCCGGGCGGGGTTTCCGAACCAGGGCCGTCCGCCCAATATTCAGAAATCATCTTGGTGCGGTCGTCCAGGTTGGCGCTGATGCCGAGCAACTCCAACGCCTGGCGACGAAAGGGCCACCCGAAGTTGGTATGCTGGAAGAGCGCCGGGTTTCGCTCGGGGCGAATCTCAGAGCCGGATTTCAGCGCGAAGGGAATCACTTGTCCCCAAAACGGCACCAAATAGGTTTGCACCGTCCCGTTTGGCAAGCGCAGCGGTTGCCAACGATTGAGGTTTCTGACCACGTCGGGCGTGTTGACCGGCGTGTAGCCGGTGTAATCGCTGTACGCGCCCGGATTGAGATCGCCGAGTTGGTTGGAGCCGTCTTTGTGGCGATAATCCAACAGCGCCGCCGCCGCTGCATTGCCTACGCCTGCGGCTGTCACCGGGTTGGTCGTTGTCACGGCGGGATCGTAGCCCAAACTGCTCATCAATGCGTCGAAGAGCGTCTTCTGTGTCGGGAACAAATCCACCAGCGCGCGGTAGGCGGCAAAGCTGACGGCTTCTTGCTTGTTGGCGAGCGTCCGCTCTTCCAACGGGCGGCGCAGCGTTGCGCCCAATCGCGTGCCTACCGCCACCGCATCGTAAGCCGCCCAGGCGTCATAGATCGCCGTATGCAAGATGGCGAGCGCGCGGGCCGTCATCGGCGGCCCCAGGCGGGTGTTGCGGACGGCTTGCAAAGCTGCGTCGTCCCAGCGCAAAACGACATTATCCTCGGCGGTGGTCTGAGCAGCGGATTGAACACTCTCTTGTACATTTTCTACTTCCTGAGCCAGCAACGTCTGCACAACTCCACTCAAGCAAAAGACCAGACACAGAAGACTGAAATTTAGCTTCTTAATCGTGAGCTTCATTATTTCCATTCCTTTCCAATTGGATGTGGATTTTTCTGCCAGACTTCAAACTGCGGGCACCAGCAGTGAGCGACAGATGAAGATAAAAATCACCCCTGGCACGCCTTTGCTCAGCCGCTGAACTACCGAGGTGTAATGCTAGAGCAGTGAGTAAAGAGGGATGAATGAATTGAAGATGCCGGTGAACGCGGGCATACTAGCGCACCTCATTCGTGCGCAGCAATGGTTTTTCCGAAGTGCTTCTTCATTAGCGGACAAAAAGTTCACATTTAAGCTAAAGAAAACGTTGCTAAGAAAATTGCAGTCGTGGTAATTTGACGCTGGTCGCGAAGGCGCCAAGCTAACGATTCTTCACAGATAGTCCCCTAATTAGCCGGTTTGCCTCCGATCTGTGCCTCCCTGTAAATCCACAAACGAGTAAGCGTATCCCCGTCGGCTTACGTCGCAAGTTCCTGTTAAGTACAAAGTAGCGAAGGACGCATCCATACCTTAGCGCGGTGAGGCAATAACACGTGCGTTCAGATCTTGCATACCCTCTCTTTGCGCACCCCGATATTGGCGCTGCCCCAATCATTCCCCGTAATGCGCCCGCGCTGAGTGGGCGCGTAAAGCGACTTCTACTTGCACTAATCAACCGTGACCTCATTATCCAAAGGAGATTTCGATGAAGAAGAATAGCTCTGACACCACGAGTCCTGTCGCGCTGGCTGACGCCGACGCTGCGCAGGAATCGCCTTCTACCACTGCGCCTAAACCGCCCGCTTCCAGCCGGCGCAAGTTCCTGGGCAAAGTAGGTGGAGCGACCGCCGCGACCATTGCCGCCGGGATGGCCGGGCAGCCGGCCTTGGCTCAATTCGGAGCCCCTCCCAAACAAGCCTGTGATGAGCCGACCTTTGCCTTCGGGGTTGAGCCAGGAAACTTGGCCTCAAACCGCTACATGAAAGCCTACAAGTGCCGGACGGCGGCAGCCAAGCTGGCGCGTGAAAAACCAATTGTTTATCACATCACCAACGGCGATGACGACCGCTACCCGAACAAGATCGGCAGCTACACCAAAGCCTTGCCGCACAATCAACTGGGCGAAGTAGACCAGGCAGCGTATGCCACACTTGCCACCGCGCGCACGACGCAAAACCCTGACCTATTCGAGCAAGTCACGCTTGGCTTAGGCCGTAAGCTGACCAGCCCGCAAGCCGGCTTGGCGATGGACTTGGAAGGGCCGGATTCGCATCACGTCACAATGGCGCCGCCACCCGCGCTCGCCAGCGCCGAAGCCGCAGGCGAAGCGGTCGAGTTGTATTGGATGGCGCTCGCGCGTGACATCAACTTCAACGATTATGGCAGCGACCCACTGATTGCCCGTGCGGCGGCGGAGCTTTCGACGGTTTCTGATTTTCGCGGGGCGAAAGTCAACGGGCGCGTCACACCCAGCACGATCTTTCGCGGCAACACACCGGGCGACCTGACTGGTCCTTGGCTCTCGCAATTTTTAACGCTGGACTTCAACTTCGGCGCCAACTTCGTCTCGCAAAAGGAGAAGACACTAACTGCTGGCCTTGACTATATGACGAAGTACCAGGATTGGCTGGACGTGCAGAACGGAGCTGATCCGAGCGCCACCATCCAATACGATCCAGTACCGCGCTACATCCGCAATCTGCGCGATATGGCTCAATGGGTGCACGTTGACGCGCTTTACCAGGCGTATCTGCACGCGTGCCTGATTATCATGGGGCAGAATACACGCCTCGACCCGGGTCTACCGCTCTATAATTCAAAGACGCAGGCACCGTTTGCGCAATGCGGCGGGCCGCACATTCTCAGCTTGGTCTGCGAAGTGGCGACGCGCGCGCTCAAGGCAGTTTGGTATCAGAAATGGTTCGTGCATCATCGGCTGCGTCCCGAAGAATACGGCGGGCGCGTGCATAATCACTTGGCGGGCAAGGCGAGTTACCCGCTCCACCCAGACATTCTGACTTCGCGCGCCGTCACCGAAGTTTTCAACAAGTATGGCACTTACCTGCTGCCGCAAGCTTTCCCCGAAGGCTCGCCGACGCACTCGTCCTATGGCTCAGGTCACGCGACGGTTGCCGGGGCATGCGTCACAGCACTCAAGGCGTTCTTTGATGAATCGGATACTGTCAAGAATCCGAAGGTGGTAAGCGCAGACGGCACCACGCTCCTTCCTTACGAAGGCCCGCCGCTCACCATTGGCGGCGAACTCAACAAGGTGGCGACGAACGTGGCCTTTGGCCGCAATGGGGCTGGCATTCATTGGCGCACCGATGCCATCAACGGAATGAAGCTTGGCGAAGCCGTAGTCATCGGCATCCTTGAAGAACAAAAGCTTACCTACAACGATAATGTCGAAATGACATTGACCAAGTTCGACGGCACGACGATCACGATCTGATCAAAGTGCTGCGCGCCTAGTTCGAGGGCGTTCTCCGGCAAAAGGCCGTTCGTTGAATTTGCTTCAGCGAACGGCCTTCTCTTTTTACGGAACTCTTGTCCAGACACAGGAAAATTCGCGCAGCAGGCCAGGGCGAACAAAATAGTGTTACCAAAATTTTTGCAATCGTGGTAATTTGCCGCCGTTTGAAAAGGAGCTAGTCCGCCGACTCTTCACGAAGTAACCCATCAGTCGGCTTGTCTCCGACCCAAGGTGTTTCCCCGAACACCCACAGCAATCACATCCCTGTCCCTTTAGATCGCCCCCCATCGCCCTTGTCTTGCATCGCCCCGTCAATCCCCGTAACCAAAAATAGTTGCGTAGCGAGAAGTGTCACATAGCACGCGGAGAGAGGAACTAAGTATGAAAAGATTACTGATGTACACAATTGTCTTGTTGTTCATGGTGTCTTGGCTCGCCTTGAGCGCGGACAACCAAGGTAAAACACAGGCTGCACGACATACGCAGGAAGTCACCTTCTCGAATCAGGTCGTGCGGCTGATGCAGCAACATTGCCAGCGTTGTCATCACCCGGGTGGGGCTGCGCCTTTCTCGCTGATGACCTACGAAGAAGCTTATCCGTATGCCAGAGCCATCAGATCAGCGGTCGTCACGCGTCGCATGCCGCATAGCGTCTCCAATGCGCGCGTCGAGAATGGCTGCGGCGATGTGAATACCTTTGAAGGCCCGCGCCGCCTGCTGGACAGCGAAATCGCCACGTTTGTGGATTGGGTGAATAATGAAATGCCTGAAGGAAACCGCAGCGACCTGCCACCACCAATGATATTCGGTGATGACGGTCATGGCCATGATGACCCAACCAGCTTGTTTTTTGGTTGGAGGGCCGGGGAGCCGGACCTCAAGATAGACAATGGCCCGGACGGTTTTAACGTGCCGGCGCGCCTCAATAAAGATTTCTTCCGCCGCTTTCCCATTAAAACCAACTTCGAGTCGGATCGTTACTTTACCAGCTTTGAGGCGCAGGTTGGCACGGGCGACCTGGGCCGGCAGATCAATGTCGTGCATCACGTGACGCTCTTTATTGATCCGACCTGCGGGTCGCTCGAACAGGAAAAGGCCTTTGCCGCCTCGAATCCGGAAATCCCTGGCATTGGTTTTGAGGGTGAAATGCCCTACGCGCCGAGTTTGGTCGGCATGTGGTTTCCGGGGGCCAATCCGCTAGTTATGCAGGAGGGCATCGCCATCAAGGTGCCGAAAGGCGCTTGCCTGATCATGGAAGTGCACTACACGACCTGGCAGGATGTGGTGGTCCCGGACAAGACCACCATCGGGATACGCTGGGCGCGTACGCCCGTCTATCAAGAACGCGTCTCGGTGCGGGTCAACAACGAACACTTCGTTATTCCGGCGGGCGCCAAACACCACGAGATTAATGCGACCAAGACCATCAATGATGCTTTCACCATCTACTCGATGGCGCCGCATATGCATCAGTTCGGCACTGACATCAGCACTGAAGCGATCCTTCCCAACGGCGAGAAGAAGTGTTTGATTGATGTCGAATATGATTTCAAGCACCAGGCAAACTACCTGCTCAAAAAGCCGATCAGTCTGCCCGCCGGAACTACGATCAATGTGCGCGCCTTCTACGACAATACGGATGATTTTGTGCGCCAGCTCAATCACCCGGCGATTGATATTCCCTTTGGGCCGGTCTCCGATAAAGAGATGTGTCAGAACGTCATCGGGCTGACTTACGATGGCCAGGTGCTGCGTCCGTCGTCGCCAACTATCTCGGCGATTCGGATAAACGATGGTGAATTGACCATCACTGGCAGCGATCTGCGCCCCGGAGCCTACATAGAGATCAACGGCAACTTTCTCAAGGACACGCAACTAGGCAATAGACAGGTTTTCTCAATTTCTGATTGGCAGGAATATGTAGATCAAACGACTTGCTGTTGTGCGGCGAAAGCAGGCGCAGCACATACAGCAGTGGTCTGCAACTGTAGCAGCGAGTGCCGCCTCGGCACACCGGTGAAGATTGCGGTCGTCAATCCTGACGGTGGACGGTCAGCAACCAAACGGTTTCTCATGCGAAATGCGGGATTGGGTGACCGCTTCCGCACTAGCAATGCTCAGGAGAAATAGGGCTTGCACAATTTTTGATAAAAGGCTGATCAGTAGCCTGGCTCGCTAAGCTCGACCGCACGCAGGTCACGATCTGATCCATGTGCCTCGCTCCTGGCTCCAGACTTGTTCTACGGCTAAAGGCCGTTTGTTGAATCTCATTTCGACAAACGGCCTTTACTTGTCTGCCCCGCTTGCGTTTCCCCCCGAGATTTAGAACAATCGCTGCCGATTCAATCAACAATAATCGCACGCTGGCATCACGTGCTGGCAAACGCAGGCAATTAAAGTGTCGCCGCCGATACCGTACTGCTTACCCGCATTCGAATCTTTCAATGGAACAGACGGCAACTGCCAATCAAATCAAGCCAAAGACAGCGATGCGCTGGCTACTGCTAGTCTGTTTGATGCTGACGGCTTTCGCTGTCGTCTTCATCCCCGCTTGGCACATTCAGCCGTTCAGCGCGCAAACCGCGCGTGGCATAGAAGTCTCGTACTGGTTGAAAAGCTGGGCGCCGGTCATCACGGCGATTGTTGCAATTGTGGCGCTCGTCCTGGCCTATCAACTTTGGCGCGCGCGCAAAGGTGTTTTGCGCAAACTGGCTTTGATCGTGCTGTTCATTCCGCTGCTCGTGGTGACTTGGTTCGCGCGACAGAACCATTTTGAGTGGATGTTTGCACCGATCTCGTCCATCGCCTACGCCAAAGCGGGCGAAGCCGATTTCATCAGCGACCAAGACATGGTGATGGCGGTTGAGCTTAATGGCGATGCTGTGGCCTATCCGGTGCGCCAAATGGCTTATCATCACACGGTCAATGATGTGGTAGGAGGCAGGCCGATAACGGCTACTTACTGAACGCTCTGTCACACCGGTCTGGTGTGGGAAACCGAAGTTGACGGACGGCCGCTCAAGTTCCACTTGGCGGGCATCAACAATCAGAACTTCATCATGCGCGACGAGGCGACCGGCTCGTGGTGGCAACAGGTAAGCGGCGAAGCAATACACGGTGCGCTCAAAGGCAAACAGCTCAAACAGGTTTTTGTAGACGAAATCTCTTTTGCCGTCTGGAAGCGCGAGCATCCGCAGGGGCGCGTCTTGCGGCCTGATGCAAAGTATCAAGCGAAGTACGAAACAGCGGATTGGGAGACGCGCATCGGGAAGATGCGCGTTGTTACGCCGCTTGATCCGAAGGACGCGCTGCCGCCACGTGAGTTGGTAATTGGGTTGACCGTGAACGGCAAGTCGAGAGCCTACCCGCAGGCGGATTTGGTGAAGCAGCGGCTGACGTTGGATGAATTGGGCGGCGTGTCGCTCTTTCTGGTTGTAGGTGACGATCAGCAATCTGCGCGCGTGTTCGAGCGCAAGGTTGATGGCCGCGTGCTTGAGTTTTTTGTTAAAGCAGAAGCGACACCATTGCAGATAATTGACGCTGAGACCGGCACGGTCTGGGATTTCAGCGGTAAAGCGATCAGCGGACAATTAACTGGACGACAATTACAAAAGGTACCGCTGCTTAAAGATTATTGGTTCGATTGGAAACTTTATCATCGCGATACTTCGGTTTATCAACTCGGCGTGCGTCTGACTCCCTAAAATTCGGATGCCCGCTGGCATGGGCATCCCCAACATGAGCCATTCAATCCCCCCGCACTCTCTCGCAACAACGGAGGCCCCGGCAACAGACGGCCTCAAACGACAACTCGGGTTGGCTTCAGCCTCAGCAATGGTTGTGGGCGAAGTCATTGCAGTTGGCATCTTTCTCACGCCAGCAGGCATGGCGAAATCGCTCGGCTCGCCGTTCTGGTTGTTGGTAGTGTGGTTGGTGATGGGCGCGATGGCGTTGTGCGGCGCGTTGTGTTACGGCGCGCTTGGAGCGCGGTTCCCTGAGGCAGGCGGCGGCTACGTTTATTTGCGTGAGACTTACGGATCGGCGCTGGCCTTTCTTTACGGCTGGAAATGTTTGCTCGTGATGGACCCGGGCATCACGGCGGCGCTTGCTGTTGGCTTAGCAGGCTATGTCGGCTATCTCGTCAACTTATCGCCTTTCGCGGCTAAGTCGGTAGCTATTGGTGCTATTGCCTGCTTGGCGGTGATCAACATCTGCGGCGTCAAGCTCGGCGCGGGCTTGCTGCGCTGGCTGACTGTGCTCAAGCTCGGCTCGCTGGCCGTCATTGTGTGCTGGGCAGTGATCTTCAGGCTCGGTGATCTGTCACACTTCACGCCATTCATCGCCCAGCACCTTGGCTCAGCGCCGTTGCCCGCTGCGCTGGCTGGTGGAATGATCGGCGCTTTCTTCGCTTTCGGCGGCTGGTGGGATTTGAGCAAGCTGGCGGGCGAAATGCGCGAGCCAAATAAAACATTGCCACGCGCGCTGGTTTTCGGTGTGATTGCCGTGACGCTGGTTTATGTTGTGACGAGCGCAGTCTTTCTCTACCTGATTCCGCTCGAACAGGTGACTTCGGGCGAGACCTTTGCGGCACAGGCTGGCGAGGCGCTCTTTGGCCGCGCTGGCGGGGCGATCTTTTCCGGCGTGGTCATCGTTTCGGTGCTGGGCAGCATGGCCGGGATTGTGCTCTCAGCGCCGCGTGTTTACTATGCGATGGCGCGCGATGGGGTTTTCTTTCCGGCGGTTGCCGGGCTCCATCCGCGCTTTGGCACTCCGGCACGCGCGATTGTTTACCAAGCGGCGCTGGCGGCGTTGCTGGTGGCGCTTGGAACTTTCAATCAAATCATCGCCTATTTCATCTTCGTTACCGTGATCTTTATTGCGCTGACGGTCGCAGCGGTTTTTGTGCGACATTACCGCCAGCGCGAGGCATTGAACGTGCCCGGCTATCCAATCACACCGCTGATTTTTCTCGCGCTGGTTGCCTTGCTGCTGGTCTTGTTGGCGGGTAATAATCCCAAACAGGCATTGCTCGGCGTGGCGATTGTCGCTTTAGGCGCACCGGTTTATTACCTGATTTTTAGTCGTCAAGAGAGGAAGTTGAACCTATGACATGGATTCGGACAATCCCCTTGTCGGAAGCCAACGAGAAGTTGCGGCACGCGATGGAAGCGCAGCGCGGGCTGTATCCAATCGAATACGCCACGCCGGTGCAACCGACCGCCGATGGCGAGACGGCGGGCATTGTGGCTTCGCACAGCCTGCTGCCGGAGACGCTTTATCACGCCTTCTCGACTTTCGGCACGCTGATGTCGCCCGACCTGCCGCTCGGTCGCCGTCAGCACGAGATGATTGCGACGATGGTCTCGGTCACGAACCGGTGCCATTACTGAATCGTCTCGCACGCAGAGTTTCTGCGTAGGGTGACTTTAGATGAAGAACTGGTCAACGCGCTGCGCGAGGATTACACTTCCGCGCCGCTCACCGAAGCGGAGCGCGTGATGGTGGATTACGTCGTGCAGTTGACCAAAGACGCGACGCGTATCACGCCGGAATTCCACGAGCGGCTGCACGCAGTCGGGTTCGACGACACGGCGATTTTGCAAATAACCCTGATCGCGTCGTGGTTCAATTACATCAATCGCGTGGCTGATGCGCTGGGAGTCGGGCGCGAGCCAGCACGATTGTCGTCAGCGCAAGTTTGATTACCGCGAGCAGCGCGGGAGTACGAAAGTCATGAAAGCTTTACTTGGTTATCTCGTCTTTGTATTTACTTTGCTTTATGTCACAGCTTGCGAAAAGCCAGCCTCTGCGCCACCAGTTGCCAATGTAGCTGCGACTGCGTCGCCCATTGCCACAACGCAACCGCAAGCTTCGGCGTTACCCTCTCCCTCCGCGCAGATTTTGCCGCCAATCCCCGATAAACTTGCGCCAGTCGAGTTCATCGACGTGACCGCACCAGCCGGGATCAGATTCCGCCACAACAACGGCGCTTACGGTAACAAGTATCTGCCCGAAACTACCGGCTCCGGCTGCGCATGGCTCGATTACGACAACGACGGTTGGCAGGATGTGTTGCTCATCAACTCGATGGATTTTGACGACGCGCCGAAAAAGCGGCGTTCGGTGATGGCTCTTTATCACAACAATAAAACCGGC
Source organism: uncultured Acidobacteriota bacterium (assembly GCA_963699175.1). Lineage (GTDB taxonomy): Bacteria > Acidobacteriota > Blastocatellia > RBC074 > RBC074 > JACPYM01. Next base: position 86,163 of record OY969418.1, read on the forward strand.
AGCTTTACCGACGTGACAGCATCCGCAGGCCTAGCCAAGCCAATGTACGGGCTGGGTGCGGCCATTGGCGATTACGACAACGACGGCTACGTGGACATCTTCGTCACCGCGTTGGGCCAGAACTATCTCTTCCGCAATCAGGGCAACGGCAAGTTCGCCGATGTAACCGCGAAGGTCGGCTTGGACAAAGAGAAAGAGTTTTCGACCAGCGCTGCCTGGTTCGATTACGACAAAGACGGCAAGCTCGACCTGTTTGTCTGCAACTACGTGGATTGGGTGATTGAGAAAGACATTCACTGTAGCCTCGACGGCACGAACAAGAGCTATTGCACGCCCGAAAGCTACAAGGGCCAAAGCTCGCGGCTCTACCACAACACTGGCGGCAAGTTTGTGGACGTGAGCGAGAAGTCGGGTGTCTACGATCCGACCAGCAAATCGCTTGGCGTGGCGACCACCGATTACAACAAAGACGGCTGGCCGGACCTCTTTGTCGCCAACGACACGCAGCCGAACAAACTCTACAAAAACAATGGCGACGGCACATTCACCGAAACCGCAGTAACGGCGGGCGTGGCCTTCAGCGAAGAGGGCAAGGCGCGCGCGGGAATGGGCGTGGATTTTGCCGATTACGACAACTCCGGCTATCCGAGTCTGATCGTCGGCAACTTCTCGAACGAGATGCTGGGCGTCTATCACAACGAAGGCAAGTCCGGCTTGTTCATTGATGAAGCCCCGTCATCTACGATTGGTCAAGCGACGCTGCTCAGCCTGACCTTCGGGCTGTTCTTCTTCGATTACGACCTGGACGGCAAGCCGGACATCTTCCTCGCCAACGGCCACGTCGCCGACGACATCAACAAGGTGCAGCCGAAGATCAGCTACGCGATGGCGCCGAAGCTTTTCCACAACGAAGGCAAACGCAAGTTCACCGAAGCTACGCGCAAGGCGGGCAAGCCGTTTGCCAAGCCGATTGTCGCGCGCGGCGCGGCTTATGGCGATTACGACAACGATGGCGACCTGGATATTTTGGTAACGACCAACGGCGGCCCGGCGTATCTGCTGCGGAACGAAAGCGGCAATCAGCAACGCTTTGTGCGCTTCAAGACAGTGGGCGACAAAGCGAACCGCGACGGCATCGGCGCAAAGATCGCGGTCTACGCGGGCGACGGCTCGAAACAATGGCAAGTCGTGCACAGCGGGTCGAGCTATTGTTCGCAGAGCGAGTTGCCGCTGACTTTTGGGTTAGGGCGGAATGAGAAGATCGAGCGCGTCGAGGTTGAATGGCCGAACAATACAGTTGAGACGCTGAAGATAGTCGCGGTTAATCAACTGCATGTGCTCAAAGAGGGCAAGGGGATTGCGGAGAGTAAGCCGCTGCCGTTGGCGACACCAATGCCTTCACCTGTGGCCCAAGCAAGATAGCTTATTCGGGGAGATCAGTTGATCTATCTACTGCGAACTCGCGCTACGAAACAGCAGCTTGATGAGATGCTTGAACTACTGGAAGACTACATCAAGCTTGCCGTAGACGTTCAGCGCGGTATTGCTGCTAGTGGCGGTGAACTTCACTCCGACTGTGAGTCGGTGTTGCTCGCTGTTGGCAGTCAGCAAGAAGACATTTGGGGTGCAGGCTGAATTCCGCTTGTACAAGAGGTGCGCTTTGAAGCAATGCTTAATATTCGCCCTAGACAAAACAACCCCTCGATGATGTTGCTTGATCCAGCAATTCGCAGCCGAGTTGAGACAATATTGAGAAATTTATTGGAGGGAGTATGAGAGATTTAACCGCGAAGAGAGAGAGGTTTATGCGCGACCCCTTGCCCGTTCGGCTCGGAGGATTAGCTGCGAATCTGGCGCGAGTTGAGTCTTTTTCCACGCACGACGCGCTGCGCGATGCGGTTGGGAGACTAATGCTGGAGAGTAGTCATTTTATTGAGTGGACGGCGGCAGAGGGCAACTTGAAAGTGAAGGCCGAACTAGCTGAACTACAGCAGCAATTGTCAGAGTGGCAAGACACGCTGGCAGACGTTTGGGCTGATGCCGCAAAACGAGCGTCAATCGCGCATGAAGCTGGGCAATGGTCGCAACGCGTGTTGGCAGCTTCAGGATTGTTGGAATGACAGGAGACCTATGAATCAGGTTCGCATCATTTGCTTATTGGCTGCCTGCTTGACGCTCTCTATCATTGCGTCAGCTCAAAGTTCCATTGCTGGTCGAATCACTGACGCGCGCGGCGATGCATTAGCGGGTGCGCACATCACGGCGATGGCGGGCGATAAAGCGGTTTCTCAGACGGACTCTGACGGCGGCGGTCGTTTTCGCCTTGCACTGCCGCCAGGCAATTACGAACTGCGTGTCATGGCCGATGGGTTCAGCCGTTTCTCGCAACGCCTGACGGTCGGCGCGAATCCAACCGATCTCAACATCCAGCTTGAACCTGCATCGCTCTCCGAAACCATCACCATCACCCCCGCCCGCGCCGCCGTGCGCGTGGATGAAACTCCAGCCAGCGTCAGCCTGCTTGATGCGCAAGATGTCCGCAACGCCGCCGCGCAAACAACCGATGATCTATTGCGCCAAATCCCTGGTTTTAGCTTGTTCCGGCGCACCAGCAGCTTGGTAGCCAACCCGACGACGGCGGGTGTGAGCCTGCGCGGAGCGGGCGCGAGTGGCGCGAGCCGCACGCTGGTCTTGCAGGATGGTGTGCCGCTCAACGATGCGTTTGGCGGTTGGGTTTATTGGGATCGTGTGCCGCGCACGGCGCTTGAACGGATTGAAGTCGTGCGAGGCGGCACATCGGATTTGTACGGCTCGGATGCGACGAGCGGTGTGATCAATTTGCTGACGCGCACGCCGTCGGCGCGACATGTGAATCTGGAAGCGAGCTACGGCACGCGGGACACGGGCGAGTTGTCCTTCTTTGCCAGCGAGAAGTGGAAAGGTTTGGGTGTAGCTGTTTCGGGCGAAGCTTTGCGCACGGATGGCTATTTCCTGCTGGGGCCGGAGATACGAGGGACGGCCGATACGCGGGCGGCGTCGAAGCATCGGGCGTTGATGCTGCGCTTGCAGCACGATTTCAACGAGAACAGTTATGTCTTTGCGCGCGGCACTTTGTTTGATGAAGACCGCGAGAATGGTACGCAGTTGCAGTTCAACAACACGGCGACTGAATCCCTGGCCGTAGGCGGGAGCGCGCGTACCGGCGATGGCAGCTTGTGGACGTTGACGCTGTTCGGCAATCAGCAACGCTATCATCAAAGCTTTACGGCGGTGGCTGCCAATCGCAATTCGGAGACCTTGTCGCGGCTGCAATTCGTGCCTGCGCGCGATGCGGGGTTGTCATTCAATTGGTCGCGGCTGAGTTGGGGCAAGCAATTGTTTGTTGCCGGTGTAGACGTGCGCGGTGTGCGCGGCACGAGTGATGAAACCGTCTTTACCAACAACCGCGCGACTTCGTTTGTCAGCGCAGGTGGCAGGCAGCGGCGCGCAGGCGGCTTTGTACAAGGCATCTTTCAACTGACACGAGGTTTGAGTTTGACCGCCAGCGGGCGCTACGACAATTGGCTTAACTCTTCGGCGGCGTCGGTGACGCGGACGTTGGCGACGGGAGCGGTGAGTCCGCGCTTTTTCGAGTCGCGTTCGGAAGATGCATTCAGCCCGCGCCTGGCGCTGGCATACACTGCGCGCGAAGGCGTAAACCTGCACGCCGCGGTTTATCGAGCCTTCCGTGCTCCAACACTCAACGAGCTTTATCGTTCGTTCCGCGTGGGCGATACGTTGACGCAGTCGAACGAGAAGTTGACGGCGGAGCATTTGACGGGCGGCGAAGTGGGCGCTACGGTCACTGCCATTCAACACCTGCGGATGCGGTTGACAGGTTACTGGACAGGAACGCGCGATCCGATTGCGAACTTTACGTTGTCGGTGACGCCTGCGCTGATTACACGCGAGCGGCGCAATCTGGGACGCATTCGTTCGCGTGGAATCGAGGCCGAGACCGAATTTCATTTCAATCGGCATTGGCAGCTTACTGCCGGGTATCTCTTCGCCGACGCGACAGTGCGCGAAGCGCCGCAGGATAGGCGGCTCGAAGGGCTGTGGGTGCCGCAGGTGGCGCGGCATCAATTCACTTTGCAAGGTGTCTACTCGCATCCTCGCTACGGGACGGCGGCGCTCCAATTCCGCGCAATAGGCAGGCAGTTTGATGATGATCAGAACCTGTTTCCGTTGGGCGGCTATGCGGTGGTTGATCTGATGGTGTCGCGTCCGCTGGTGCGTTGGTTGGAAGCTTTTGTCGCGGTGCAGAATCTGTTGGATAAACGCTTTGCGACAGGACGCACGCCGCTCGAAACTCTGGGTATGCCGCGCTTGGTGCGCGGTGGGTTGAAGTTGCGTTTGGAGCGTTGAAACGTCCGCTTGTTTCAGCATTTGGTCGGATGTTAAGCTCTCAATCCCTCCCTGCATAATCCCCTAGCAGTTTAACTTTCACCGTGCTTCGCTTGCCCGGGCGAAGTGGTGTACAACGCCGTGCGTGTTTGCGCACACTAACTGGAGGAGCTAGAGGATATGAAGAATCAAGGTTTGATCGCATTGCTATTATTGATTGGGCTGGCTAGTGCATGCCACGAGGCTAACGAGCCGGTCTCAACTGCGCCAGCGCCGGTGGTGTCACCGACAGTGACAGCCCCGCCGGCGCGCACTGTTTCCAGCACCAACACGATAGAAAACAAAGATGGCTCGACGACGGTCGTAACAACTTATAGCGACGGTACGAAGACTGAAGCCCGTACATTCAAGGCCGGGCGGCTTTCACGTGTGACCCGTTCTACCAATGCGACGGGCCAGCGCACGGCGCGCGTGACTTATCGCGACACTGAGCGTGACGTCGAATTGCGCGATGAATCCTGGGTGGATAAATCTATGGATGCCACGGGCGCTGCTTTGGTCGAAGTGGCCGACAAGCTTGAAGACGTGGGCGATGCAACCAAAAAAGGCGTGAAGAAAGGCGTCAAGGAAGTCGGCGATAAAGCCGAAGACGTTGGCGATGCCGTGAAGAAAGGTGCGAAGAAAGTGGTGAAGAAGACCAAAGAAGTAGTTCACTAAGGCACGCTTCAGCTAGGTTGTAGTGTAAAGCGATTGGCCCTTGTCAATTCTTAATTGACAAGGGCCAATGTGCGTTTGAGCGTTTGCGATCCTTAGCTAGATAAGCCTGCCAACTGCTCGAAAACTCTGACCAATGACTGTGTGCCATCAGCGCCGCGCCCTTCCGCCTCGATTGCGGCGAAGAGTTGATGCGCCAGCGAAGCGGCGGGCAGCGGCGTGTGATTGCCAGTGGCTGCGTCCATCACCAGCCGCAAATCTTTCTGCTGCAACTTGACCATAAAAGCCGGTTTGAAATCGCGGTCAATCATCTTTTTGCCCAAGACTTCCAACGACCAGGAATTGGCTGCGCCACCGGTCAGCGCCTGATGTACCAGGTTCAAATCCAAACCTGCCTTGCGCGCGAAGGTCAGTGTTTCGCAGACGGCCAGCAGATTGACCGAGACCATAATCTGATTGCAGAGCTTGGCCGCTTGGCCGTTGCCCGCCAAGCCGAAATGTGTGATGCGTTTGCCCATCGCGTCTAGCACTGGTTTGGCCTTAACGACCGCCTCTGGCACGCCGCCGACCATGATCGTCAGCGTGCCTTCGATAGCGCCTTTCTCACCGCCGGAGACGGGAGCGTCGAGCCAGTACAAGCCTTGTTTACTCGCTTTGGTTGCAAGGTCACGCGTGACGCTGGGCGAGATGGTGCTCATATCTATGATGATCGTGCCAGGTTTGGCAGCAGAAAAGATGCCGTCATCGCCATAAGCGACCGCAACCACATCGGGCGTGTCAGTCACCATAGTGATGATGAGGTCGCACGCGGCGGCAACTTGCGCAGGTGTCTCAGCGGCTTGGACGCGGCCCAGCGCGGCGTTTTCTGCGGCGAAGGCTGCCGCTTTGCCGGGCGTGCGCGTGGCAACGACGAGTGTAAAGCCTGCGCGCAGCAGATTGCGCGCCATGGGTTGGCCCATAATGCCCAGACCGATAAAACCGACTTGCATGTGTTTGCTCCTTGCCTAATGAGTTGAAGATGCAGTGAAAATGAGCGGCAAAGATGCCATACGCTACAGAGACACGGCAAGCGCGAAATTGACGCTGCGGATTGGTGAATGCTACAAAGGCGACTCCCTTGGGGTGATTAAATTATGAAGGTTTGTTTTTGGCGTCGCACATTGTTGGTTGTTTTGCTTTCGGCACTGTTGAGTTGGTTGCCACTGCCACCGGTCAGTGCGCATCCAGGTTGGGGCATTCGTGTGGATAGCGAGGGCGAAGTATTTTTCTCCGACGTTGACCGCAATCGCGTCTGGAAGATCAGTCGGCGCGGCACGCTCGTGCCCATCATCAAGGGGAAACATTCGCACGATCTGTTTCTGGATCAAGGTGACAATTTGTTTGGCGAGCACGTCTCTTACGAGGCAGCGACTGGCCAGTGGCTCCGCAGCCAGTGGCAATTGACGGCAAAAGAAAGGCTGGTGGAATTGAGCGGGCCTACCGCCAATCCGCCGCGCGGCACAGGGCTATTGCGAGATACGGCGGGTGACATCTTTTCGGTCGAGCGCGACGCGCAACATGTGCGATTGCTCAAACGCGCGCTGGACGGACAAGTGACTGTGCTGGCCGGTGGTGAGCGCGGCCACGCCGACGGGCTGGGCGAGCAAGCGAAGTTCACTCTTGTCGAAGCGATGGTGTTGGGTGGCGATGGCACGCTCTACCTGCGCGATGGCGCATGCATTCGGCGGGTGCGGATGGATGGGACAGTGACGACGTTGGGCAATTGTCCGTTGGCAGGCATTGCACGCGGCGAGAATCCGCGCATCCTGGGTCTGGCTACCGACTCGCACGGCAACGTCTTTGTCGCCGATACCGAGCAAGGTGTAGTCAGAAAGATCGGCACTGATAATCGGGTCACTGTGACGCTTGAGACGGGCCGGTTCTGGCGTCCCACCGGCGTTACGGTCGTCAATGATGAGTTATACGTGCTGGAAAGCTTGCCGGAATCGCCGGTAATGGTGTTGGCAGCGGTTGGCATCGGGCCGTACCTGCGCGTTCAGAAGGTGGCCGCAAATGGCGAGGTGCGGACACTGGCGACCGTGTGGGGGCCAACGACGCGAGTGCTTTTCGGTCTGGTCATTCTGGTAGGCGCGCTGCTGGCTTTGTGGCGCATGCGACAGCGCGAAGTATCGCGTGAAGTGGTCGGTTGAGCTAAATCGAAGCAAGAAATATTTGGACAGGATTGACAAGATTGTTCAGGATGTGGAGAAGGTTGACCGTGCTGCCACTCACCAATCTTGGGAAATCTTGTCAATCCTGTCCTACTTCTTCTACCCCAATCCTTTTGCTTTCAGGCGGCAGGAAGGCGTAACCTCAGCAGGTCATTGAACGTCACAACAAAAGAATGACTGGCCAAACGAAGGCTGTGGTGTTGGCCGCAGCCACCTGGAAAAACTGCTCAAAGCGTTATGTGGATTGTACGACTCGCCCTGCGGCGTCCTTATACTTTTGTAGTAGCTGCCTTGCTAATCGCACTGCTCGGCGCGGTGACGATTGGCCGCATGTCTACCGACATCTTCCCGGAGATTGATATTCCGGTCGTGGCAGTGATCTGGACTTACAACGGCATCTCCGCCGAAGAGATGTCGCAACGCATCATCACGCCGAGCGAACGCGGGCTGACCACTACGGTCAACGACATCGAGCACATCGAATCGCAATCGCTCAATGGCGTGGCCGTTATCAAAGTCTTCTTCCACCCCGGCGCAAAGATCGAAGCAGCAGTGGCGCAAATCACGGCGATGGCGCAATCCATCCTGCGCATCCTGCCGCCGGGTTCGACCTCGCCTTTCATCGTGCGCTACAACGTCTCGAACGTGCCCATCCTGCAAGCCAGTGTGAGCAGCGAGACGCTAACCGAACAGCAACTTTACGACTACAGCCAGAACTTCATCCGCACACAAATGGCGACGGTACAGGGTGCGTCATTGCCGATCCCTTACGGTGGCAAGCCGCGTCAAATCATGGTGGACATTGACGGCCCGGCGCTCTACGCCAAAGGGCTTTCGGCCTCTGATGTCAGCGCCGCACTCAACGCGCAGAATTTGATCCTGCCAGCCGGGACGGCCAAAGTCGGCATGCGCGAATACAACGTGCGGCTCAACAGCAGCCCCGAAACCGTCGCCGCGCTCAACGATTTGCCGATCAAACAGGTGGGGAATGCGACGATTTACCTGCGCGATGTGGCGCAGGTGCGCGACGGCTCGCAAGTGCAGACCAATATCGTGCGGCAGGATGGGCGGCGTTCGGCTTTGCTGACGGTTTTGAAAGGCGGCGGCGCTTCGACACTGGACATCGTCAGCCGCGTCAAAGCGGCATTGCCGCGCATTATGACGACGGTGCCATCCGAGTTGAAGGTCAATCTGCTCTTCGATCAATCCATCTTCGTGCGTTCGGCCATCAACGGCGTGATGTTCGAAGCCTTGATCGCCGCGTGTCTGACCGCCGCGATGATCTTGCTCTTCTTGGGAAGCTGGCGCAGCACTTTGATTGTGACAATTTCGATTCCGCTTTCGATCTTGTGCTCGGTGATCGTGCTCAATCTGCTCGGTCAGACATTGAACGTGATGACGCTGGGCGGGCTGGCGCTCGCGGTCGGCATTCTAGTTGATGACGCGACGGTGGAGATCGAAAACATCCATCGCAACTTGGGGCAGGGCAAGCCACTGCGCCAAGCAATTCTAGACGGCGCGCAACAGATTGCCGTGCCCGCTTTCGTTTCGACGCTGGCAATCTGTATCGTCTTTGTGCCAGTGGTCTTTTTAAGTGGCGCGGCGAAGTCCATGTTTACGCCGCTGGCCGAGGCCGTCGTCTTTGCCATGCTGGCTTCGTACCTGCTCTCGCGCACGCTGATCCCGACAATGGTGCTGTATCTGTTGCGCGATGAGGCCAAGCTCTATCACGAAGACGGCGAATTCGTAGACGAATCGCCGGGCTTGATCGCCCGATTGCATAACGGCTTCAATCATTGGTTCGAGCGGTTGCGCGAAAGCTACCACGCCGCGCTCGCTTGGGCGCTGCTGCATCGGCGCATAGTGATTGTCGCTTTCCTCGCTTTCTGCTGCGGCTCGTTTCTCTTTCTGCCATTCATCGGCGAAGACTTTTTCCCGGCAGTGGATGCGGGCCAATTTCGGCTGCACGTGCGCGCGCCCGCCGGAACGCGCTTGGAAGAAACAGAGCGCATGTTTGGCGCAAGTCGAAGACGCGATCAGGCGCCTGATTCCGCCGAGCGAGTTGGGGCTGATTCTGGACAACATTGGCATACCTTCCATCGGCATCAACCTGGCTTATTCCGACAGCGCGACAGTCAGCTTGTCGGACGGAGAAATCCTGGTGGCGCTCAAGGGCAAGCATCGAGGCACGCCGGAGTACGTCAAACAACTGCGCCGCGATTTGCCGCGAGAGTTCCCGCAGATGACCTTCTTCTTTCAACCGGCAGACATCGTCAACCAGATTCTAAACTTCGGCCTGCCTGCGCCGATTGATATTCAGATCGTCGGACGCGACTTGAAAGGGAATTACGAAATCGCGCGCCAGATCGAGCAGCGCGTCGAACGCATTCCAGGCGCGGCTGACGTGCATTTACACCAAGTCATGGATATGCCAGAACTGCGCGTCAAGGTTGACCGCACGCGCGCCGGACAAGTCGGCTTGACGCAACGCGATGTCGCTGGATCGTTGCTGACCTCGCTCAGTTCGAGCAGCCAGACCGCGCCCAATTATTGGCTCAATCCGGAAAATGGTGTGAACTACATCGTCGCCGTGCAGACGCCGCAGTATAAATTGGATTCAGTAGACGCAATTCAAAGCACGCCCATCACCGGCAGCGGCCAGGCCGCACCGCAATTGCTGAGCAATCTGGCTTCGGTCGAACACAGCCAGGCGATGGCGGTGCTCAATCATTACAACGTGCAGCCGACCTTCGATGTTTATGCCAACGTGCAGGGGCGTGATCTGGGCGGGGTGGCGCGCGAGATTGACCGCGTGATTGCGGAGTTTCAGCCCAAGTTGCCGCGCGGCTCGACGATTGTGATGCGCGGACAGGTTGAAAACATGCGTTCGTCATTCGTGGGCTTGGGCTTCGGATTGCTCTTTGCGATTCTGCTGGTCTACTTTTTGATGGTCGTCAATTTTCAATCGTGGCTCGACCCATTCATCATTTTGATGGCGCTGCCCGGCGCGTTGGCTGGCATCGCGTGGATGCTCTTTGTCACGCAGACGACGATCAGCGTGCCTTCGTTGATGGGCGCGATTATGTGCGTTGGCGTGGCGACGGCGAACAGCATCTTGCTGGTCACGTTTGCGAACGATCAACGACGGGAAGGTTTGGATGCGCTCAGCGCCGCGCTGGCCGCAGGCTTCACGCGCTTGCGACCTGTGTTGATGACGGCGCTGGCGATGATCATCGGCATGCTCCCGATGGCTTTAGGGCTTGGCGATGGCGGCGAACAAAATGCGCCGCTCGGTCGAGCCGTGATTGGTGGGTTGATAGTGGCTACTTTCGCCACGCTCTTCTTCGTGCCAGTTGTTTACAGCGTGTTGCGTCACAAACCGCTTAGCAATGTTGAAGAAGAATTCGAGGCAGATTATTCCAGTGAGCCGCTTAGTGCAGTGCAGTGAAAGGCTCATTTATAGGTAGAGCTGTTTATCGGAGTCTTAGTAGCTCCGCTAGGAGCGTAATGTTTGTAGCTGAGAGCTTTTTGTTTTCAAGCTCCGTTAGGAGCGACATCTGTCAGATGTCGCTCCTAACGGAGCTTGAAAACTCGGTTGCATTGCCAGCTATAAACATTTCGCCCCACTGGGGCTGGGTTTCAAGTCAGCTTTAGAGAAGGAGAAGTTTCATGAGTGCGGGCAAGTTGCCAGCCAAGAAGACCGCCCCGACAAGTTCGGAAACGCGCTTGTCTGAAATCGCCCAACAAAAGCGCGGGCGCGGCATTAAACCTGCCCTGGTCGCAGGCGTCTGCTTAATAACCTTGTTGCTGGTGATTGGCATTGTGCCACGTCTTAGACACCGGTCGGAATTGTTTGCGCAGGTGCGTGAGCAAGAGCAGGCTTTGTCTTCCGTCACTGTCGTCAAGCCACATCTGAGCGAAGCGACCAGCGAATTGACCTTACCTGCGACTACGCAGGCGCTTCAGGAAACCATTATTTACGCGCGCACTAGCGGCTATGTGCGCCGCTGGTACGCTGGCATGGGTGTGAAGGTGAAGCAGGGACAATTGCTGGCTGAGATTGATGTGCCTGAGGCTGATCAGGAGTTTCACGAAGCACGGCAACAAACTGCCGAGGCGCAGCAGACCGTGGAGCAGGCCCGTGCCGAACTGGCACAAGCGCAGGCCGGACACGAACAAGCCCAAGCCGCGCTCAAGCAGGCGCAGACCAATTTGGTCTTGGCTCGCGTAAATCTCGACCGCTCCAAATCGCTTGTCGCGCAAGGCGTAGTGTCGCGGCAAGATCTCGACGATAAACAAGCCGTCTTCGATGCGCGTCAGGCCGATGTCGAAGCCGCACAAGCTAGCGTCCGGGTACGCCAAGCTACCGTCAAAGCGCAGGAATCGGCGATTGAAGCGAAGCAATCCAGTGTCAACGCGCGGCAGGCCAATCAACAACGTTTGGCCGAGCGGAAATCCTTCGAGCGCGTGGTGGCGCCTTATGACGGCATTATCACGGCGCGCAACCTCGAAGTCGGGGCGCTGATTAATTCGAGCGGCAGTCTGGCCAACGGCAACGGGTTGTTTCGTATCGCGCGGCCCGACACGATCCGCGTCTTTATCAATGTGCCGCAAACTTATCTCGCCGTGATGCAGCCCGGCCTGAATGCCGAAGTCGAAGTCAAAGAATTAACGCAGCAGAAATTCAGTGGCAAAGTGGTCGGCACTTCGCATTCGATTGATCCGGCTTCGCGCACCTTGATGGTTGAGGTTCGCATTCCCAATCCGAGCTGGCAGTTGCTGCCGGGCATGTATGTAAACGTGAATTTCGCGCTGCCGTCAGCGCAACGCACGCTATTGATCCCAGTCAGCGCGCTTTCAGCCACAGCCGACGGCACGCAAGTTTTGATCGTGCGCCCGGATCAGACCGTACATGCTCAAAAGGTAGCTGTCGGACGCGATCTGGGCAGAGAGGTTGAGATCACTGCCGGATTGAACGAGACAGACGCAGTCATTACCAATCAGACGGATGCTTTGCACGAAGGCGCACGCGTACAGGCGTCACGCGCGCAGTCGCATTAACTATTGAAGCGGATCACCATGTTTGTAGTTCCGCCTTTAGGCGGGGTTTGAGCATCGTGCCAACCCCGCCTAAAGGCGGAACTACAAACATGCGCGCAGAGTGTTTCCGCACACCCAATTGCAAACCGATCAAGCTTTACGACTAGCCAACATTGGAGGCCCGTATGAACAGACGACAGATCAATCACATCAGTATTTGTCTGCTGCTGACGCTGCTTACTGCCGTGCCAGCCTTTGCTCAAAACAAACCGCGCCTGCTCGACAAAGAAACATTCATGGAAATGGAATCGGTCGGCAGCCCGCAGATTTCACCCGACGGCAAAACGATCATCTTCACCCGCACCTGGGTGGATAAAGTCAAAGACCAATCGCGCAGCAACCTTTGGATAACCGACTTGGACGGCACGCGCATCCGCGAACTGACCAGTGGCGCACGCAACGATAGCTCGCCCGAATGGTCGCCCGAGGGCAAGCGCATTGCTTTCCTGTCCGACCGTGACGGCACGAATCAGTTGCACGTGATGTGGCTCGACACGCGCGAGGTGGCGCAGCTTACGCGCCTGGAACAAGCGCCGTCTAACATCAAGTGGTCGCCTGACGGCAAATGGATCGCTTTTACGGCGTTTGCGCCCGATACAGAACCGATCTTGAGCATCAAGTTGCCCGACCGCCCGCGCGGCGCAGAATGGGCGCGCCCGGCGGTGCTGGTTGATCGGCTGTCTTGGGCAGCGGATGGACGCGGCCCTACGCCAAAGGGCAACACGCATGTCTTTGTGATTGACGCGACGCTCGGCGGCACGCCGCGCCAGATCACGAGCGGCAAATTCAATCACACTGGCTTTGACTGGTCGCCCGATGGCAAGAAACTCTACGTCAGCGGTATTCGCAAACCTGACGCCGAATATCTGCGTGGCGACAGCGAGATTTATGCAATTGATCTCAGCAGCCTCGAAGTCAAACAACTCACCGACCGTAAAGGGCCGGATGGCAACCCGACGGTTTCACCTGATGGCAAGTACATCGCTTACGTCGGCTACGACGAGAAGCAGTACACCAATCACGTCAGCAGCCTCTACCTGATGAACAGCGACGGCAGCGGCAAAAAGCTGCTGGTGGACAAACTGGACAGCACGCCGCAAAACCTTGGTTGGTGGCGCAACCTCGAACGGTGTCTATTTCACAGTCGAATCAAAGGGCAAGACCGATCTCTGTTGGATAGCCCTTGCAGATGGCGTGTTGGGGAAGACAACGACGGGCACGCATCTCACCGGGTATTCCGTCGCCAATCAAGGCCAGATGGCGGCCATCAGCAGCACGCTTACTGAACCACCTGCGTTAGTCACCTTCATGCCGCAGCACAATCAAGGCAGCACAATCAAGTTTACCAAGCTGGTGGACGTGAACACTGATGTGCTGAGCAGCGTCAAGCTCGGCCAGTGGGAAGAGCTATGGTACACGTCGAAAGACGGCCTGAAGGTGCAGGGCTGGCTCATCAAACCAGTGAACTATGAAGTAGGGAAGAAGTACCCGATGGTGCTCTGGATTCACGGCGGCCCGTGGTCAATGTATTCGACGGCGTGGAGTTGGTCGTTCCAGAACTTCGCGGCGAACGGCTACGCTGTTTTGTTTACCAATCCGCGCGGCTCGACCGGCTACGGCCAGGATTTCGTCAACGGCATCCAGTACAGCTATCCAGGCAAAGACTACGACGACCTGATGGCGGGTGTGGATGCGGCGTTGGCGAAAGGCTTCGTTGACGAGCGCAACCTGTTCGTCTGCGGCGGCAGCGGCGGTGGTGTGTTGACGGCGTGGATCGTCGGTCACACGGATCGTTTCGCGGCGGCGGTTTCGATGCGCCCGGTGATTGATTGGCACTCGTTCGTCGGCACGACCGATGGCGCGAGTTGGTACTATCAATTCCAGAAACGCCCATGGGAAGACCCGATGGAATTTGCCGTGCGCTCGCCGCTGCATTACGTGGCCAACGTCAAAACACCGACGATGGTGATGACGGGCGAGGCCGACCTGCGCACACCGATGGGGCAGAGCGAGGAGTTTTATCGCGCGTTGAAGATGTTGAAGAAAGAGACGCTGCTGGTGCGTATGCCTGAAGAGTTTCACGGCTGGCGGCGGCCATCGCATCAATTGGCGCAGCAGTTGTATTTGATGGCGTGGTTTGAAAAGCACATGCGGAAAGAGCAAGCCGCAGGGCGTTGAACGTTAGCGCCTCACAACGCCTTTAATGCAAGACCCGTCAGGCGACCGGACTGGCGGGCCTTGCGGCTATCGCAAGCTCTGAGGCTTCGAACCAAACAACCCAGGTTAGACGTGACAGGCTAACCGGTTTGACGGACTATGGGTTTGTCTTAGTCTCGTCAGTTTTGGTCTCGTCAGTTTTGGTCTCGTCAGTTTTAGTCTCATCAGTTTTAGTCTCATCAGTTTTGGTCTCATCCGTCTTGGTCTCAGCCTTCTTGCCATCATTCTGATCTGAGGCGGCCAGGCTAGGTGGCAGTGGCGCAGTGGAGCTTTCAGGGATTTTGAAGCCCAGATAAGTTCCGGCGCTGATGCCCATCAACGCCAGTAAGGTCTGGTCGAAGTCTGGCATTGCCAGCCGACCCAGCGCCTTGTAGATGAAGAAGATGCCCAGCACAACCGTCCAGATAAGCATTTGGTAGCGGTGAAAGCTGATGCCGCTCGCGTCAGAGAGAATGTCGGTGAGAAAGTCCTCGTGGGGCGAGCCGACGGCGTTCGGGAACTTCGCTTTCAGTTCCTTGAATTTATTGTCGTAGTTCGTTTGTGCATCAGCGAACTCCTTCGAGCCTTTGCCGTGCTCTACTTCCGCTTTGGTGAGTTCCGCTCCGAGTTGTTGTAATTCGGCCAGCATTTGCTGTAATCCATTGCCATCCGTCTGCGTATCGGCAGGCTTGTCGCGTTTGTTGTTGTCAATCACGGTGGCTCCCAAGGCGGTGCCGAAGCCGACACTGATTAGCACGAGCGCCGTTTGCGAGAGATCGTATTGCCCCGTTACCAGCCAAATGAAAACGAACGAGACGATGATCAGCAAAAACCACCAGGCTGCTTGACACGCGCTCAGGCTATAAGGTTTTTGTTTGCCCCAGTAGACCGGCGTACGATCACGCAAGAGGTCTGAGTACCAAGCCTTTTGCAGGAAAAAGTAGATCGCAAACGCCAACAGTATTGCCCAGACTATTAGCCGCCACGCACGGACACGAATCAGATAGAACTGTTTGCTCGGCTCGGTCGCTTCGATTTTCACGTCAGTGGGAATAGGATAAGAATCAGCCAGTCCGACGCTGACCTCGACCTGCCGCGTAAAACGCAAATCCTCATAGCTCAATCCCAGCAGATCACCCCACTGCTCTTGCGCATCCTCTTTGTATGGCTCTTTAGCCACACGGTCTAAGTGGTAGGTCAGCTTTCCATCCGACGAGTTCGTGTCCAACGTCGGCCCGCCCGATTCGGGCGTCAGCCCCTTGAGCACGCGGCCATTGAGAAAGAGCGCGATCTCCTTTGGCTTACAATCTGGCTCCTGTGGCGGGCACTTCTTCGCTTCCTGGACGAGCGCCTCCAGATTACGGACAGTAATGATGATGATGTTATCGAGTCCGGCGCTTCGTTTCTCGTGTCCTTCTTCTGCGTTGCGATAGTTGTAATTGGCAACTTCGAGCACTCTACTGCCGGGCATGGCTGTGGGAGGAGGAGTCGGTGTTGGAGTAGGCGTCGGGGTAGGTGTCGGCGTCGGGGTCGGCGTCGGCGTTGGCGTTGCCTGTTGCGCTCGAGTAATGGTGAAACTACTGAGAAACAAGATGGCAACCCCGAGCAAAACTGAAATCGGTAAGCGGCTCTTTTGCGCGAGGCAATGGCGAAGAGCGGCACGGCGAAAAGACGGATTCATCATACGATCCTCCCAAATGTGGCCGGATGTGGCCAGATAGGCGTTATTGGCAAATGGTACTGCTGATACTGCTGAAGAGGAGCCAAGTACTGCATTGGCTCATTGCGGAACGGTGCGGAGTGTAGTGCAGCCCTCAGACCGTTGCAAGCAATTGGAATGGACTGCTGACCGATTTTTTTGGACCTCAAGCCATGCTACTTGTCCAGTTATTTTCACTTATCACTACTTCTCGTTTAGACTTGGCCCAGCAGACGACTAAGGAGAATCAATCAATGAAACTAAATCACCCACGAACATTCTGGCTGGCGTGTGTTTGCGTTCTCAGCGCAGTCAATTGGCTGCTGCCCACGCAGGCGCAAGAAGGCTATGACATCAAAGCCAATTACACCAAGCACGAATATCAAATCGCCATGCGCGATGGCGTCAAGCTGTTCACTTCGGTCTACGTGCCAAAAGACAGCTCGCAAAAATATCCGATGATTATGCAGCGCACGCCTTACAGCGTCGCGCCGTATGGGCCGGATACCTATCGCGGCCAACTTGGCCCATCGCCATTGTTTCCCAAAGAAGGCTTTATCTTCGTTTACCAAGACGTGCGCGGACGCAACATGTCCGAAGGCGATTTCAGGTGGATGAAGCCGTTCAAGCCGAAGAAGAACGGCCCGCAAGATACGGACGAAGCGACCGATACCTACGATACGATTGAATGGCTGCTCAAAAACATTCCGAACAACAACGGGCGCGTCGGGATGTGGGGCATCTCGTATCCTGGTCACTACTCCGCCCAAGCCTTAATTGATCCACATCCCGCGTTGAAAGCAGTCTCGCCGCAAGCGCCGATGGCTGACAACTGGTTGGGCGACGATATGCACCACAACGGCGCGTTCTTCCTGCCGCACGCCTTCAACTTCATCATCGGCTTCGGTCGCCCGCGCACGGGGCCTAGTGTGCCAGGCGATAGGCTGCGCTTCGATCACGGGACGCAGGACGGTTACAAGTTCTTCCTGGAGATGGGTGCGCTGTCCAACGCGCAAAAGTACATGAAGAACGAGATCAAAATCTGGAACGAATGGATGGAGCACGGCGATTATGACGCCTACTGGCAGGCGCAGAACGTGCCGCAGCATTTGAAGAAGGTTACGCCCGCCGTGATGACCGTCGGCGGTTTCTTCGATGCCGAAGACGTGCAGGGGCCGCTCTGGATTTATCGCGAGATCGAAAAGAACAATCCGAAAGCTTGGAACGTGTTGGTCGAAGGCCCGTGGTGTCACGGTTGCTGGGCGCGGCGTAACGGCGAATCGCTCGGCGATGTCAACTTCGGCTCGAACACCTCGGCCTTTTATCAAGAGAGCATCGAGTTCCCATTCTTCCTCTACTTCCTCAAAGACAAAGGCGAAATGAAGCTGCCGGAGGCCTACACCTTCGAAAGTGGCACGAACAAATGGAAGACTTACGAGGCGTGGCCGCCGAAGAATGCTGAGCAGAAGAGCTTGTATTTGCAGGCCAATGGCAAGCTGGCGTTTGCACCGCCAATGGAACATGTGCGAGCGGCCTACGACGAATACATCAGCGATCCGAACAGACCCGTGCCATTCCAGAACCGCGTTGCTGTTCGCATGAACTATGAGTACATGACCGATGACCAGCGCTTCGCAGGAACGCGGCCTGACGTGTTGGTCTATCAAACCGACGTGCTGCCGCAAGATATGACACTTGCCGGGCCGATTAATGTTGAGCTGTTCGCTTCGACTTCAGGCACTGATTCGGATTTCGTGGTGAAGCTGATTGACGTTTACCCGGATCGTGCAGGCGGCGCGATGGACGGCTATCAAATGCTGGTGCGTGGCGAGCCGATGCGTGCGAAGTATCGCAGCAGTTGGTCGAAGCCCGAAGCGCTCAAGCCCAACGAACCGACGCGCATTCCGTTTGCAATGCCGGACATCAATCATACGTTCCAGCGTGGCCATCGAATCATGATTCAAATTCAGAGTACCTGGTTTCCGCTGGTGGATCGCAATCCGCAGAAGTTTCTGAACATCTATCAGGCCAAAGACGAAGATTTTCAGAAGGCGACGCAGCGCATCTATCGGGCGGGCAATTGGATGACCAATTTGAAGGTGAATGTTTTGAAATAGCTAGGAGGGCAACCAATGACATTACGCATTATCGCGTTCGGCGCACATCCGGATGATTGCGAATTGAAAGCTGCCGGTGTGGCGGCGAAATGGGCAGCAGCGGGGCACAAGGTCAAATTCGTGGCGACGACCAACGGCGATGTCGGGCATTTTGCTCAAGCAGGCGGGCCGCTGGCATTGCGGCGCACCGCTGAAGTCAAACGTTGCGCTGAACTGCTCGGCATCGAGTCACAAGTGCTGGACATCCACGACGGCGAATTGCTGCCGACGCTCGAAAACCGGCGCACCATCGCACGGCTGATTCGCGAGTGGCAGGCCGACATCGTGCTTTGTCATCGCACTTGCGATTATCATCCAGATCATCGCTACACGGGCGTGCTAGTAGAAGACGCCGCCGTTTTGGTGGCCGCGCCCTTCTTTGCGACCGACGTGCCGCCGTGCTCGCGAAATCCGGTTATCCTTTACTACTCGGACAATTTCAAAAAACCGTATCCGTTCGACCCGGCCATCATCGTGGCCATTGACGACGTAATTGAACAGAAGCGCGCCTGTATCGAAGCTATTCCTTCGCAATTCGCCGACAAAGATTCGTGGCAAGGACGTTATCTGCCGGGCGTGCCGGACGATGACGAGGGACGCAAGAGCTTCATCCGTGAGTGGCTGATTGCGCGCGACGCCGACGTAGCAAACCGCTACCGCGAGTTGTTGGTGCAGCGGTACGGCGCGGAGAAAGGGCGCGCTATTCAGTATGCCGAAGCTTTTGAGGTGTGCCAGTATGGGGCGCAGCCTACGACAGAAGACTTGAATCGTTTGTTTCCGCGTTAAAGCCAGATTGCTCTTATTCAAAACAGAGGTAAGGCGACAATGCTTGTGAGGATAACCTGGGCAGTTTTGTTGAGCTGCGTTATATTGCTTAGTCAAAGCCGCGCTCAAAAAACACTGACGGATTCGACACAGCCGGATTTAACCGCCCTGCTCGCCAAAGCGCGCGAGCGGATTGCCGAGTACAAGCGGGTCTTCCGCGATTTGACCGCGACAGAAACGCGCACGACCGAAGTCTTCAAACGTGATGGTAAGCTGGATGATAGACGTACTACCTTGGCCGATTTCATCGTCTACCAATCGCGCTTTGACGAGCAGCTCATTCAGGAATGCCGGTTATTCAACCTGATTGATGGCAAGCGGGCGAATGAAGACGAGCGACAAATTCAGCGTTTCTTCGCGAAGCTGGCGCAGGCTAAAACACAACGACAGGAATTTGCGCTCATTAAAGAAAAGAACACAGAACACTCTTTTCGCTTCTATCGCTTCAATCAAACCATCATGCCGGTTTGGTTGCTACAAGCAATTACTACTGCGTCTTCATATGACCTGACAGTGGTTGGGCGTGAACAGGTGCTGGGACGGGACTGCTTATTGATAGCGTATCGCCGCAAGGAGAGCGAGACACAACCTGACACTGAACTGTTTTCGCGTCAGGTCGGGGACGAGTTCAAAAGAGGGCGGGCCTTCTGGCGTGGCCGTTTATGGCTCGATGCACAAACCGGGGAATTGTGGCGAATGGAGCGTGACAACTGTATTGAGTATGCCGACACAACTACACCGTTAGTCGCAATGCACGACTGGATGGAATTCGCGCCCAGTGATTACGGCATCCCCGTGCCACAACGTAGTTTGACTGAGTGGAATTTCCATGCCTGGCGTGAAAAAGGTGGAGAGCGCAAGCTGGGCTTGAAGTGTCGGTTTACCGATGAGTACAGCGCGTTCAAACGTTTCAGCACGACTGGGCAGGAAGACGAGAAGAAACAGATCGTAAAGCCCAACTGAACGAGATAATCGCCAGTCTTTGCCACGAAATTCATTTCAGACTTCAGGAGGAATCGAAGATGTTCCCGCAAGGCAAATCGCCATATCCCACATTTATTTTATTGTTGCTGGTTGTCTGTCTGTTCAGCCTTCAGCCAACGCGTGTCTCGCAGGCGCAATCATCCGCCGGTTACGATGCGTCGTTTTTCAACGCGCTTCGCTGGCGCAACGTCGGCCCCAATCGCGGCGGTCGCTCTATCGCCTGCGCTGGTAGCACGAGCCGGCCGAATGAATACTACTTCGGCGCAGTCGGCGGTGGCTTGTGGAAGACTACGGATGGCGGCACGACTTGGCGACCAGTGACCGATGGGCAGATCAAAAGCTCATCAGTCGGCGCCATCGGTGTGGCCGAATCGAATCCCGACATTGTCTACATCGGTATGGGTGAGGTCGCCTTGCGGGGCAACATTATGCAGGGCGACGGCGTGTACAAATCTACCGATGCGGGCAAGACGTGGAAGCACACGGGGCTTGCCGACACACAAGCCGTCGCGCGCATACGCGTGCACCCGAAAAATCCTGATGTCGTTTGGGTCGCCGCGCTCGGCCATCCCTATGGCAAGCACGATGAGCGCGGCGTCTTCAAATCCACTGATGGTGGCAAGACCTGGCGCAAGACGCTCTTCAAGAGCAGCGGCGCGGGCGCCGTGGATTTGAACTTCGATCCGAACAATCCTGATGTATTGTTCGCAGCGATTTGGGATGTCTATCGCACGCCGTGGAGCTTGTCGTCCGGCGGCCCTGACAGTGGCTTGTTCAAATCCACCGACGGCGGCGAGACGTGGACGGAGGTCACGCGCAATCCGGGGTTGCCAGCCGGAATCATCGGTAAGATCGGCGTGAGCGTGTCGGGCGGCGATGGCAAGCGCGTTTATGCAATCGTCGAGAATGAGAATGGCGGCGTGTTTGTTTCTGATGACACGGGCGCGACGTGGAAGCGGGTCAGCGAAGACCGGCGCTTGCGGCAACGCGCGTTCTATTACACGCGCATCTACGCCGACCCGAAAGAGCGCGATACGGTCTACGTGATGAACACCAGCTTTTTCAAATCCACCGACGGCGGCAAGACTTATCGAAGCATCGGCACACCACATGGCGACAACCACGATCTGTGGATTGCAGCCAATGACAACCGGCGGATGATCAACAGCAACGATGGTGGCGGCAACGTTTCGATGAATGGCGGCGAGACGTGGACTGGGCAAGCTTATCCGACCGCGCAGCTTTATCACGTGGCGACGACGAAGGATTTCATTTATCACGTTTGCGGCGCACAACAAGACAACTCGACCGTTTGTGTGTCGAGCGAGAGCGGCGGCAGAGGCGGGCGCACCAGCCCGGTGATGTACGCCGTGGGCGGCGGCGAGAGCGGCTACATCGCGCCACATCCGGCGAATCCGAATCTTTTTTACGCAGGCAGTCAGGGCGCGCTGCTTACGCGCTTTGATCGTGCGACAGGGCACACGCGCGACATTCAAGTTTATCCGTTGTTCTTTTCAGGCATGCCCGCACGGGATTTGAAAGAGCGTTGGCAATGGACGTTTCCGATTGTTTTTTCGCCGCACAATGCGAACGCGCTCTACACTTCATCGCAACACCTCTGGCGCACGACCAACGACGGCTTGAGTTGGGAGCGCATCAGCCCTGACCTGACGCGCGGCGATCCGAAAACGCTGGGCGATTCGGGCGGGCCGATCACCAAAGACCAGAACGGCCCCGAAATTTACGGCACGATCTTCACGCTGGCCGAATCGCCTGTACAGAAGGGCTTGATCTGGACAGGCTCAGATGACGGCTTTATTCATGTCACACGCGACGGCGGCAAGAACTGGCAAAAGATCACGCCGCCCGACCTGCCCGAATTTGCGCGCGTCAGCATCATCGAAGCTTCTCCGCACCGTGCCGACACGGCCTATTTCGCGGCCAAGCGCTATCAACTCGACGACCGCGCGCCTTACATCTACCGCACGCACGATTTTGGCAAGACGTGGACAAAGATCACGAGCGGCATCCCCGGCAACGACTACGTACACGTCGTGCGCGAAGACCCGAAGCGCGTAGGCTTGCTTTACGCAGGCACAGAGCATGGCATTTACGTTTCATTTGATGACGGCGCGCATTGGCAATCGCTCGCGCTGAGTCTGCCCGATACGCAGGTATCTGACTTAGTTGTCGAGCAGAACGATCTGGTGATTGGGACGCACGGGCGGTCATTCTACATCCTGGACGACATCGGAATTTTGCGGCAACTGACACCGACGGTGGCTGCTGCCGACGGGCAACTCTTCCAACCGCGCACGGCTTATCGCTCGGTCAATCAAGCGGTAATTGATTACTACCTCAAAAAAGACGCCGACAAAGTGACGATTGAGATTCTCGACGCACAGGGCAAGCTGATTCGCGCCTTCACCGGCACGCAGGAAGATGACAAGCGGCGCGCTGGCCGTGCTGAGGCTGGCGGTGATGATGAAGATTCGCCTGTCCCGCGCGGAGGCCCGCGCCCACCTACGCGCAAAGCAGGCACGAACCGCTTCACCTGGGATTTGCGCTATCCTGGCGCAACAGTGTTTGACGGAATGATTATGTGGAGCGCACGCCCTGAATCCGGGCCGCTGGCCGTGCCCGGTACCTATCAAGTCCGCCTGACTGCCAATGGCCAGACGCAGACACAATCGTTCGCCATCAAGCGTGATCCACGTTTGACATGGGTGACTGATGATGATCTGGCTAAGCAGTTCGAGTTAGCCACGCAAGTGCGCGATAAGACCAGCGAGGCGAACGAAATGGTTGTCCGGATTCGCGCGCTCAAGCAACAGCTCACCGACCGCACCGAAAAAGCCAAAGACGCTGCAATCACTTCCGCTGCCGAAGTATTGAGCAAAAAACTGAGCGCAGTTGAAGAAGAAATCTATCAAGTGCGCAACCGCAGCAATCAAGACCCACTCAACTTCCCGATCAAACTCAACAATCAGATTGCCGCGTTGCGCCGCAGTATCGAAACAGGCGATGGGCGGCCCACCGCACAGTCATACGTGGTGTTTCGTGAGCTGACAGCGCGCCTCACTGCGTTGCAGACAGAGTTGGGCAAAGTGATGCGCGAAGACTTGGCACAGTTCAATCGCTTGCTCGCACAGCAACGACTGGAGACGATTTCAGGTGAGTTGAAGAAGTAGGCGGTTTGTCTGGCCCAGGAGCGCACGCGAGCCGCGTGCGCTCCTGAGTTTTATGCCCATATTTTACTTGTGCGGTCTGCTGCGCGGCCCTTCCGGCCCATGCACGGCGTTCGAGTATTGAAATTGCACGGGCAGGAAGAACTTCTTGTTAACCGCTTTGACTTCCTGGAAAACAAGCGTAAGCGGATTGGCGGCCGCAATCGGGAAGTCGCCGATCTCTTCGCCGTGCCGCGAAGTCCAGCCGAGGAAGGCGGGATTGTTACCCGCGCCAATCGCGTCATCCACATCCGGGTCGGTGCGGAATTCGTTGAGTTCGTGATAGAGCGTGCCCACCACGTTTTTCCAAGGTTGATCGAACACGACGATCCCATTCGGACGCCCGTTGGGCCGTATCTCCGAGAAAACATTCGTCGAATAATAGAGCGTGACGCTCTTCCCCTGCGCGTCTTTCACATGAACTGAACCGTGATAGCCACCCAGCCCATTCAACGAACTTGCCGTGCGACTGACAGCCGCAGTCTTTGTCGCGCGCTTGCTAGCCGCCAAGCCACCTGTCTGCGCCGCATTCATGTTCAACACCGTTCCACTCGGTAGGACGAAGTTGAAAATCGTAGCGTCTAGGTCGCTGGTGCCGAGTTGGCCGTTACGAAATAGCTTGGTGATCAAAGCTTCGGCGTCGCCCTGCGAGACAGTTGCGGGCTTCGCCCCCGGCAGAATCTGTGACGTGCGCGCCGTGCAGGAAATAATTTTGCCTGGGAAGTATTGCAACATCACATTGTTCAAGCGCCGATCCTCCATCGCAATGGTAATAGCTTTGTCAATCGAGGCAATATCCGACTCCTGCCAGGATTGGCTGCCGCCGAGGTAGAGATTTTGGAATTGCATATTCGGCACCGTCTTTCCGCCGTGGAAAATAAGGTCGTTGTCCGGCGAAGGAGCGATGCCGTCTGCGATGGCACGCGCGCTGTAATACCTGTCTGCTGTTGAGCCGGGGCGAACCTGAACTTTCATCGGACGGAATTCACTATCAATCTTTTTGGCCATAAGGGACTCCTTTCTTTGCTGCGATGTAGGTTGATCGTTGTAGCGGTTGGTCACCTGCCGAGCAGAAATCGGCTGCAATCATTGACCGCACCGATAAATTTTCTGGGCATATCGTTGAAGGAACAGCGGCTTTCACCATAACTGCCACGCGTTGGCGAGAGCGAATCGTGCGAGGCCAGCTTATCTATTCATCTCAGGCTGTACGGCGGCATCGTGGTTATTTTCTGTGAGCTATATCGAAAGAGCAAGATATTTGCTGTGCTGCGGCTGAAATAATCTGGAAATATGCCCGCAGCAGTTCCTGCGCTGAGCAAAATGAATTGTCATAGCCGACCAAACAGGTTTACCAATCTCAAGCAATCGGCGAAAATTCGCGCGACCTTTCTTCAATCTTAGGTAAGGAGAACACTGAATCAATGCAATTGCTCGAAGGCAAAACTGCCATCGTTACTGGCTCCGGTCGCGGCATTGGCCGAGCCGTCGCCATTCTGTTCGCTCAACACGGCGCGTCGGTCGTGGTTAACGATCTCGACGGTGAAGTGGCCGAAGGCGTTGTCAATGAGATCAAAACCGCTGGCGGCAACGCTACTGCGTGTGTCGGCAGCGTGACTGCGCCGGGCTTTCCCGAACGCATCGTCAAGACCTGCGTCGAAGAGTTTGGCAAACTCGACATCATCGTCAACAACGCGGGTTACACCTGGGACGCCGTCTTGCAAAACATCACTGACGAGATGTGGGATGCGATGATCGAGGTTCACCTGACTGCGCCCTTCAAAATCATCCGCGCTGCTGTGCCGTACATGCGCGAGGTGGCGAAACAAGAGATCGCCGAAGGCCAGCGCGTCCAGCGCAAGATCATCAACGTTTCGTCTACGTCGGGTGTGGCGGGCAATCCGGGACAGGCCAACTACTCGGCGGGCAAGATGGGCATTGTCGGGGTGACCAAAACATTGGCCAAAGAGTGGGGCCGCTTCAACATCAACGTCAACGCCGTGGCCTACGGCTTTATCGAAACGCGCCTGACGGCGGCCAAAGAAGCGCAGGCCCCGGCGCATATCGGAGAGAACGAAATTCAGTTGGGCATTCCCGATCAAATGCGGCAAATGGCCAAACAGCATATTCCACTAGCTCGTGCGGGCACGCCAGAAGAAGCAGCAGGGCCGGTGCTGTTTTTGGCCTCGCCATTGTCGGATTACGTGACTGGGCATGTGCTGCTGGTCACAGGCGGGTCTTATGTTTAAGAGGCGAGCGCCAAGAGATTGGTTTCAGCGTGAGGTTTGGTTCACCGCCGAGGCGCAGAGGACGCAGAGCGGGCGCAGAGAGTTTTCTCCGCGCTTCCTCAGCGTGCTCTGCGTCTCGGCGGTGAAGAAGACTTTGTGCCTGCTGGCATTGGCCTATGGTTGCAGCTTTCCAGTCAATGCCCAGGTTGACGCCGAAACCTGGCTGGCGCGCCATCAGGTTGAAGCGACAAAGTACGAAGACACTTTCAAAAACCTGATGGCCGAAGAGACCAAGTTGATGGAAGTCTTCGACGTCACAGGCCAGCTAAGACAGAAGCGCACAGTGATCTCTGATCTGCTGGTTTACCAATCAGCGCGCGACGACAATCTGATTGCCGAGTACCGCAACGTGCGCAGTGTGGATGGTGAGCCGATTCCCAATTATGAAGAGCGCGCCGCTGATTTGTTTGAAGTCCTGACAAAAATGAAATCGCTGCGCAACGAGATGGCGAAGCTGAATGACGATTGGCTCAAATACGACATCGGACGCCGCTTCTGGGGCTATACGGTTACGCAGGGGCGACTCTTCAAAGCGTTACGCGCGGCGGTGCGAGGTTTAGTCGCTGGGCGCGAGACGATCAATGAGCGCGACACGGTGATTATCGTCTTCGAACAGTTGGCGCAGAGCCGCGCTGTGTGGGGCGCTGATCCCGAAGAAGTGCTCAACGATATTCCGGGCTTGCGCAATCGGGTCAACGTCCGGACACGCTATCGCGGCAAGTTGTGGCTTGATAAAGAGACGGGACAGTTGTGCAAACAGGAAGTGGAATTGGTGGCCGACTACACGGCCTTTGCACAACCGCAGGTGATGATTCGTTGGGAGCAGGAATATCAGCCGAGCGAGCTGGGCATTCTGACGCCGAAGAAATTTGTCTTTTCCTGGTTTTCGAACATGCGCAACCGCGACACAAACGCCGCGCAATTGGCGCTGACGAGCCGCGCGACTTATAGCTACGGCAAATTCCGGCGCTTTGATGTCAGCAGCGAAGAGGGCAAGAAAGAGTTGATCAACAAAAAGCCATAGGGAAGTGAGAGTGATGAAAAGAAACGAGAGACTGTTGTTGTTTGCTGTGTTGTTGGCCTTTGGTGTTCTTGGCGTCGCCGAGTTTGGATTGTGGAATGGAGCAACCGCGACTGAGCAGCAACAGGCAGAACGCCGAATGCCGACCCTCTTCATCATCGGCGATTCCACCGTCAACAACTCGACCAAAGGCTTGCTAGGTTGGGGCACGCCCATCGCTGAATTCTTCGATACGCAAAGGCTCGGCATCCAAAACCGCGCGCGCGGCGGTCGCAGCAGTCGCACGTTTTGGACTGAAGGCTTATGGGGGCAAGCCGCCGCCGCATTGAAGCCCGGCGATTTCGTGCTGATGCAGTTCGGCCACAACGACGGCGGGCCGTTAAATGCCGGGCGTGCGCGTGCTTCGCTGAAAGGCAATGGCGACGAGACGCAGGAAGTGGTGTTGGAAGCGACTGGGCACAAGGAAGTCGTGCATGCCTATGGTTGGTATCTGCGCCAATTTATTGCTGAGACCAAAGCCAAAGGCGCCACGCCGATTGTGCTTTCGCCGGTGCCGCGCAATATTTGGCAGGAGAGCGAGGTCGCGCGCGCGGCGAATGATTACGGCAAGTGGGCGGCGGAATCAGCTCGTGCGGCAGGCGCATTCTTTGTTGACCTCAACGAGCTTGTCGCCAGGCGATATGAAGCGAGCGGGGCTGAACAAGTGAAGGCCCGCTACTTCCTCGAAGCCCACACGCACACGACGCCTGCTGGCGCGCGGCTCAACGCTGCGGCGGTCGTGATGGGCATCAGGGACTTGAAAGATTGTCCGCTGACTGCTTTCATCAAGCCGGACTCGCTCGCTGAATTTAGCGGCGAAGCTAAGCTGCTGAATCGCTAAACCTGGAGAAGGCACACGATGCATTATCGAATCATTCTATGTCTCTTGCTGATCGCGTTGGCAGGCGCTGACGGTTGGTTGCACGCAGCGCTACCTAGCCTTGTAATCGCACAAGAGCAGCCGAGGCGCGAAAAGTTCGGCTCAAGCTTGGAACGGCTGCGTTGGGACCCGAAGAAAGAAGCTGCCGTTGAGGTGAACCAGCCAAAGAAAAAGGGCGGACGTGCGACCGGACAAGCCGAAGAGGCGATTCGGATCGAGACGACGCTGGCGGTCTTCGACGTGTTGGTGGTGAATAAGCAGGGACGCTACGTCAACGGGCTTGGTAAAGCTGATTTCGTAGTTGCGGAGGACGGCAAGCCGCAAGAAATAGGGACATTCACGCGTGGTAACGATGCGACACAGGCGCGCTCGATTGTGCTGATTATTGATTACAGTGGTAGCCAGCTTCCTTACATTCAGACCAGCGTCGAAGCAGCCAAACTGTTGGTGGACAAACTTGGCCTGAAAGATCGGCTGGCCATCGTGACCGACGATGTTGAATTGATTCAGGATTTCACGACCGACAAAGCAAGACTCAAAGACCAACTGGAATCTTTGAAAGAGAAGGCACAGGCGCAACGGACTGGCCGCAGTGCGCAATACAGTGCTTTGTTTGCTGCACTACGCGAGTTGGTCGCCGGTGAAGAACGCCCGATTATCATCTTTCAGACTGATGGTGATGAACTGACTGCGCTGCAGCCGTTCGCACAGTATGCGCCACCCTTCGCGCGTAGACGCAGCACGGAATTCAGCCTCACAGATATTTGCACTGCCGCGCAGCGAGCGCAGGTGACTATCTACTCAGTGATTCCTGGTCTGCGTCTGCTCGGGCTTTCGCCCGAAGAGCAATTGACACGCGCGCGTTTGATTCACGAGCAAACACGCCTGGCCCGTTCTGCTTTTAGGCCGGGAATGAGTGGGCCAATGAGCACCGCTGATGAAAGTTCGTTGCCGGACGCGTTTTTCGAACGCTTAGCCGATGCGCGGCTGCACCAGCAAACAGCGCTCGCGACGGTGGCGAAGATTTCGGGCGGCTGGCCGGACTATTTGCAAACGCCTGCGCTGGCCGCACCAATTTACACGCGCATCCTCAACGACATCAATCGGCGCTACATCATCGGCTATTACCCGACGAATACGAAACGCGATGGCAAGCTGCGCAAGGTGAAGATCGAAGTGCTCGGTCATCCCGATTATGTAGTGTGGGGACGCAAGTCGTACTATGCGGCGGGGCCTGACAAATAACTTGATGGAAAGGTCAGCAATGCGGCCACTCGATGGAATAAAAGTTTTGGATTTGACGCGCCTTTTGCCTGGCGCAGTAGCGACGATGATGCTCGGCGATTTTGGCGCGGACGTGTTGAAGATCGAAGAGCCAGGCACGGGCGATCCGGCGCGCCATTCGCGCGCGGGAATCAAACAGCCGGGCGCGTACTTTCTAGTCACCAATCGCAACAAACGCAGCCTGACGCTCAACCTGAAGACTACCGCCGGGCGCGAGATTTTCTTGAAGCTCGCGCAGCAAGCCGATGTCGTGATCGAAAGCTTTCGCCCCGGTGTGATGGAGCGTCTGGGCGTAGACTATGAAACGTTGAAACAGCACAACTCACGTTTGATCTATTGCGCGATCACCGGCTACGGGCAAGAGGGGCCGTACCGCGCGAAGCCCGGACACGATGTCAACTACATCAGCACGGCAGGCGTGTTGAGTGTGATTGGCGCGAAAGACGGGCCGCCCGTGATTCCGGGTGTGCAGTTGGCTGACCTGGCAGGTGGCAGCCTGCACGCGGTGATTGGCGTTTTACTGGCCTTGCAAGCGCGCGAGCGCACGGGGGCGGGGCAGATGGTGGATGTCTCGATGATGGATGGCGTGTTGTCGCTACTCTATGTTCCCTTTGCCAGTTGGCTGGCCAACGGCGCAGCACCGTTGCGTGGCAACGAAGGCTTGTCGGGCAAATATGCGTGTTACCAACTCTACGAAACAAAGGACGGACGCTATCTTTCACTGGGCGCGTTGGAGCCGAAGTTTTGGGAGCAGGCTTGTCGCGTATTGGGCCGCGAAGATTTTATTGCCCGGCAATTCAGCAACGATGCGCAGCCGGAGTTGATTGCCACGTTGCGCGAGGTCTTCAAAACCAAAACGGCGGAAGAGTGGCTGGCGACGTTTGAAGGCGTGGACACCTGTATCGCGTTGGTCAAAGACGTGGCCGAGATGTTGGACGATCCGCAGATTCGGCAGCGTGGGATGATTGCCGAGTTGGAACATCCGACCGCTGGCACATTGAAACAGATTGCGCCGACGGTGAAACTTTCCACGACGCCAGGCGTAATCAAACTGCCGCCACCACAGCTTGGCGAGCATTCGCAGGAAGTGTTGCGCGAGTTGGGTTACGCTGACGAAACAATCCGGCAGTTCGCTCAGGCTGGGGTGATTTGAAGCTCAAATCCAAATTTGAAATCTCGGATTGACTTTGTTGATGCGCGGGCTACTGCTACCACAAGGACACAACAATGAAAACAAAACGTTCAAAGATTGTTACCGGTCTGGCCTTATGCTGCTTTCTAGCGCTGGCCTTGGCCTTTCCCTTCGGCCCGTTCTTGCCCTGGTCGCCGTTGAAGTTTGGTTACAATCACGTCGGCTATGCGCGTGCGGATGTTTACGTCGGCGAGCGAAATCCGGTCTCGAATGATTATGGGATGGTTGATCGGATGATGAATGAGGCCGAGGCTTTTCACGGTCTCTCCTACAAACGACGCGTGCGCGTGATTGAGTGCAAAGATTGGCGTGCCTGTGAGCGCAGTTTACCGTGGATGGGGAACATACATGCCTTGGGCGGTGTGGCGCTGGCGACAAGCGATGCGATCTACATTACGCCGAAGTACAAGGAGAAAAGTTTCAGTGTCGCTGAGTTTTTGCGCCACGAATTGTCGCACGCGCTCCTCAGCCAGAACACGAGCATGCGCAGTGCGTACAAGCTCAACGAGCAACCCTGGTTCAGCGAAGGCTTGGCCGTTTCGTTCGGGCGGCAAACTATTTATGTGAAGCGTGATGAATTTTTGACGCGCGCCAAACAGATTGATCTGGCCGGTTATCTTGATCCGGCCAAACACGCAGAGCCGTGGGATCAGCGGTTTGCTTATGCCACGCAACGTTACTTTATCGAATATCTGCGCGCGCAGTTTGGCGAAGAGCGCTTTCGGCAATTTCTGCGTATAAACATTGGCCAGCCGGAGGAGTGGCGCGCGACTTTTGCGGACGTGTTTCAATTGCCCTTCGCTCAAGTGGCGGGGGCTTATCGCGAAGCGATCAAGGCTGGGCAATGGACACCCGCTGAATAGAGCGGCTGGCGAATGCAAGCTGCGTGACGAGTTTTTCCGTGGCTTTTTAGCAAATCAAGTTGACGCCGCGCGCCAAGCAATGAACAATGAGTGTCTGCAGGGCGTGAAGAGTTGGCCCCGGGATGGAAGGCGCGCCCAATTCCTTCGACCAACACCATAACAGCGCCCCGCCTTAGATCGCATTGCGCTGCCAGCAATGAACTGCTGGCGTATTCCGCTGAGCAAGCATTCCCATCATCAATCACACACGTTATAGCATCATGGAGTCTCAGGATTGGCAGCAAGCCAGCCACATCGTCCAAGCGGCGCTCAACCGGCCTGAGCAAGAGCGCCACTTGTTTATCGCCGAAGCCTGCGCAGGAAATGAACTCCTGCAGCAGGAGGTAGAGATTTTGCTGCGCTATTACACCGCCTCGGATTCTGCTCGATCAGTCAGCCAAACCGCGCCGCCAACCGAATCGAAACCTGATACCGAGCCCTTGGAGCAATGGTGGCAACCGCCGCGCAAAAGCGGCAAACTCTCGCAGCCATCAGGGGGCAAGCTGCCAGAGGATAGGTTTGATAATGCAGCCGAGCAAGCTAAGCCAGTGGAGCAGGATATACACCACCGACCGACTGATGCGCTGTTGCCGCCGCCGTCTGCCGATCTGCCTCCCCGTGGCACCAGGCCAATCACAGGGAACTCGACCGTAGAGCTGATCAATGAATTGTCCAGCGGCAGTGAGCGTTTGAAGTCAGAGCGGCAAACCGGCCACCTGCCACCGCTGATGCAACAGAACGCAAACAGCGGCGCGCCGCCTTCCAGCGGTTCAAGCCAGTCTGAGGCCACGCCGCCACAACGACCGAGCTTCGATCAAGCCTCGCGCCGACCCGTTTTTGAGCAGCCATCGAAACGTGTGAGTTTCGATCAACCGACCTATAGTCCGCTCTTTGCGCAACAACCTGCGCCGCCACCGCCCCAGCCTGAGCCGACCCCGTTGCGTCCTAACTTCGACCAAGCCTCCTTTCGCGCTGATTTCGGCGCAGGCCAAACGGCGGGATTGCCAAATACTGCGCCTGAGCAAACTGGACAATTACGCTCGCCCGACACGCGCCAACTGGATGGCAGGATGCTGGCGCATTATCAATTGCAATTCGAACTAGGGCGCGGCGGAATGGGACGCGTTTATCTGGCGCAAGACACGCGGCTGGGGCGGCGCGTGGCGCTCAAGCTGTTATTGCGCAACTCCACGCGCGACCCCGAGCGAGTGCGACGCTTTCAGCAAGAGGCACGCGCCGCTTCGAGCTTGAATCATCCGAACATTCTGACCATTTACGAGATTGGCGAGCACAAAGGCGTCCACTACTTGGCCACAGAATACGTCGAAGGCCGCACGTTGCGTAGCTTGCTCGATCGTGGGCGCTTCAAGCTCGGCATCGCTATCAGCGTTGCCTTGCAGATCGCCAGTGCGCTTGATACCGCGCATCGCGCCAACATCGTGCACCGCGACATCAAACCCGAAAATTTGATGCTGCGGCCTGACGGCTATATCAAGGTGCTCGATTTCGGCATCGCCAAGCTGATCGAGACCGAAGGCGCGCCTGCCGCCGCCGCCCTGGAATCCGAACAATACGAAACCAAGCCCGGCATAGTTATAGGCACGGTCAACTATATGTCGCCGGAGCAAGCGCGCGGCCAACGCGTGGATCGGCGCACGGATGTTTTCAGCTTGGGCGTGGTGCTCTACGAGATGATTACCGGCCATTGCCCCTTCACCGGCCCGACGCAGAGTGATGTGCTGGCCGCCTTGTTAGCACAAGCTCCGGAGCCATTGCCGCTGCAATCGTTGACCGCGCCACTCAACGTGCTCCACAGATTGCAACTCATTTTGAATCGCGTGCTGGAGAAAGACCGCAACCTGCGTTACCAATCGGCGCGCGAGTTGGCTGAAGACCTGAAAAGTTTGAAGAAAGAGTTGGAGTCTACGCCGCAAACCGGCTCGCAATCCGGCAAGGAAGCGGCCATCAACAACGCCGCCGCTGCGGCTATAGAGACCGCACAGATCACCAGCGAGACAGAAGAGATCGAAGTCTCACCAGGCAGTGAAACGTCAGCTCAGCTCACCACCGGGCAAAAGCGCGTCACGACGGGTAAAACCGCCACTTCACCGCAGCCTGATGGAGTTCGCACAGAAGCTGAAATGTGGCCGCAATTACGCCGCAAGGGCTGGTCAAGCAGCAGCTATGTGCTGCTGGCAGTAGTGAGCTTGTTGGCTTTATTCGGGGTGTATTACTTTTCGCAACACAGCGCGCAAGGCGAATCTATTGCGGTCCTGCCTTTCGAGTACACCAAAGCCAGCCGGGTTGACGAAACCGACCGCGAATACCTGGCCGATGGTTTGACTGAAGGACTGATTCAACGCCTCTCGCAAGCCGCCGGGCTGAAAGTGATCGCACGCAACTCGGTCTTTCGTTATAAAGGAAAAGCTCCAGACCCGCGCGAGGTGGGGCAGGCGCTCGGCGTCCACACTGTGTTGAATGGACGCATTACTCAACGCGGCGAACAACTCTCGATCAACGTAGAGTTGGTGGACACACAAAACAGCGCTGTGCTGTTGTCGCAGCAATTCGAGAGTAAGGCGAGCGAGTTGCCCGGCTTGCAACGCAACATCGCCAACCGTATCACCGAGCAGTTGCACTTGCGCTTGACCGGCGTCGAACAACAGCGCCTGGCCAGCCACGACACCGAGAACGCTGAAGCGTACAAGCTCTATCTGAAAGGCCGCCACCTCTGGAATCAACGCAAGGGCGAGGCGCTCAAGAAGAGTATCGAAGCTTTTCAACGCGCCGTGCTGCTCGATCCCAACTACGCGCGCGCCTATGCCGCGCTGGCCGACAGTTACGTGCTCGCGCCAATCTACAGCGACCTGGCACCCGATGAGGCCGCCGCCGCGGGTAAGGACGCTATTGCGCGCGCTTTTCAACTCGATCCAAATCTGGCCGAACCATACGCCGCGCTCGGCTTCATCTACTTTCAATATGAGTGGAAGTGGAAAGAAGCGGAAGACTCCTATAAACACGCGCTCCGACTGAATAGCAATTACGCGACGGCGCATCAGTGGTACAGCAACTTTCTCTACAGCCTGGGCCGTTTCCGGGAAGCGCTGGTCGAAGCCAAACGCGCCGTTGAACTCGATCCCGTCTCGACCGCGATCAGCGCCAACCTCGGCGCGGTGTTTTACTTCGAGCGGCGCTACGACGAGGCGATCCAACAATTCAAAAAAGCCCTGGAGTTAAATACCAACGCCCCCGGCGTGCACGTGCTGCTAGGGACGGCATACGAGCAAAGCCGCGACTACGGCAAAGCGCTGGCGGAATTTCAACGCGCGCTCGAGCTGGATAAAGGCACACCAGCGACGCGCTTGCGACAGGCGCGGACGTTGGCGCTCGCCGGGGACCAGGACGCGGCGCGCCGGTCGCTCGATGAGCTTCGGCGGAACGCCGCGCCGGGCACAGCGCCGCTCTATCTCATCGCCGGGGTCTATGTTGCATTGAGCGACGAGGAACAGGCGCTGGCATTGTTGACGCAGGCCGTCTCCTTGCGCGAGGAAGATGTTACGCAGTTGAAAGTAGACCCGCAGTTTGATCCTTTGCGCAGCGATCCGCGTTTCAGCAATCTGCTCAAAAGTATCGGGTTCACGCAGTGAGACGCGGTGTTTTGCGCACGGATGCTCTATAATCCTACCGCCTGAATTCATCTAAATCCGAAGCATCAACCACTGGAAAGATATGAATAACTATTGCCGCCGTTTAGTCATTGTTGTTTGGTTAGCTGCTTGCTCGTTTGTAATGCCGGTCTTCGCGCAAAACAGACGCCCGATGACGGTTGAAGATATTGTTGCGCTCAACCGCGCCAGCGACGTGCAACTCGCTCTGGATGGGCGCCGCGTTGCCTTTGTAGTTTCAGCGTGGGATCGTGAAGCCGACCGCTTCAACACAGACATCTGGACGGCGCTGGCCGACATCGGGGGCGCGGCGCAACGGCTGACCTTCAATCCGCGCCGCGACGATCAGCCGCGCTGGGCGCCGAGCGGGCAGCAATTGGCCTTTCTCTCCGAACGCGGTGATGTAACGCTGGCGCAAATCTATCTCATCAATCCGCAAGGCGGCGAAGCGCAACCATTGACCAAACACAAAACCGCCGTGCAAACCTTCGAATGGTCGCCCGACAGCCGCTACATCGCTTTCATCGCTGAAGAAGCCCGGCCTGAGCCGAAAGAGAAGCCCAAGAACAAACCGCCCATCGTCGTGGACGAAGAGCCGCGCTACGCACAGTTGTGGGTGGTCGAAGTCGCAACCGGGCAAGTCAAACAACTCACCAAAGGCGCACGCCACCTCACGGCGCTCAGTTGGTCATACGACAACACACAACTTGTCTTTACTGCGCGCCAAACGCCCAGGCTCGAAAGCAACGACACGACCGAAGTCTTCACCATCCCGCTCGATTGGCAGAATGCGCCGCACGATTCAGCCAAAGCGCGCCAACTCACGCGCGGCAACGGCGCAGAATCGCAGCCGCGTTTTTCGCCCGATGGCCGCTGGGTTTCGTGGCTGGCGCACGCGGACGGCGATACCAGTGTCGGGCCGGAGCGCCTTCATCTTTTCCCGATCAATGCCGTGGGCGCAGCGGTCGAGCCGCGCGTGCTGGCGCGCAATTTCGACGGCTACATCCGCAGCTATCGCTGGCTGCACAATAGCGCGCAGTTGATCTTCCAAGCCGAAGTCGGCGTTTATGCCCAACTCTTCAACCTTGATCTGGCTGACCGCCCGCCGCAGATGATGACGCGCGGCGAAGGCGTCGTCGGCTCATTTGCAACGAGCCTGGATGGTTTGCAAATCGTCTACAGTTACGAACACCCGCGCCTGGCGAGCGAAGTGGCGGGTTTGAACGCGCGCACGCTGTTGCCGATGCAACTCACCCAACTCAACCCGCAAGCAGCGGATTTCGAGTTGGGGCAGGTCGAAACGATCAAATGGCGTTCAAACGATGGCACCGAGCTTGAAGGTCTGTTGTTCTATCCCGTCGGTTATGAGTCGGGCACGCGCTATCCGTTGATGACCTACATTCACGGCGGACCTGAGAGCGCCTACACACGCAGCTTCAACGCCTCGTGGAGCGCGCCTGCGCAGGCGCTGGCTGGCCGTGGCTATGCTGTTTTCATGCCCAACTTTCGCGGTTCCTCGAATTACGGCGCAAAGTTTGCGCAGGCCAACAAGCACAAGGCCGGGCAGGTGGATTACGAAGACGTATTGAGCGGGATTGACGAACTCATCAAACGCGGCATCGCCGATGAGACCAAGCTAGCCGTCGGCGGTTGGAGCTACGGAGGCTATTTGAGCGGCTGGCTCATCGGCCACACAAACCGCTTCAAATGCGCAGTCTACGGCGCCGGCCTGTCCAACGCGGTCTCGTATTGGGGCATGGCAGACATCACTCAGCAACGCGAGCGGCTGCACGGCGGCACACCGTGGACAGCGCGCAAAATGTTCGATGAGCAATCGCCGCTGACTTATTTGCCCAATGCCAAGACGCCGACGCTGATCTTTCACGGCGAGAAAGACGAGCGCGTCCCGCTCGGCCAATCGCAGGAGAGCTATCGCACGCTGAAACGATTAGACGTGCCAGTGCAATTGGTGATCTATCCCGATCAAGGGCACGGGCTGGCAGTGCCGAGCTATCAACTGGACAAACTGCAACGCGAGTTGGCGTGGATAGCGAAGTACCTGGCGGACAAATAAAGCTTGAGTTGGGTAACTCCGCTTACTGCCAAGACTCAGGTGGCCAACTCCCTACGCCGGGCTTAAAAAGCTCGCTCGAGATGTGCTACATAATTCTGCGGCGTATGGTCAGCCAAAAACTCAGGCGCATCCGTGAAATGTCTATGCCACTCGCGGCTAAGGAGCGCTGTGGTGTCGCTCTTCAGCCGATCCAACGCCACTGTGGTGTTATCAGGATTAACAATGATCCGCCCATCGTGTGTTACATAGTGCAACTCGCCGACGTGGCGATAGCCCAGAGGAGGAGGCACCGTAGTAACCACGTCCCGATTATTCACCACCCGAAACACAGGCACGCCAGACAGTGAGGCCGTGAAATCGCTGTTGCCGGTTAAGGGCGACCCGTAGGTATAAAGCGCGCGCGGCGGTTTGAGTGCGGCAGTCAGCGTAGCCAGGGCTGCGCCCAGACTGTGACCGGTGTAGAAGAGGGGGCTGTCGCCGGTTAATTGCGGCTCGATCTGACGCCAGATGGTTTCAAACGCCTGATTGATTCCTTGGTGAACAAGTCCTGCCCCGGCCCATTTGTCCAGCATGACATCTATATCGGTGAGCGAATCCATCAGATCATCCGTGCCGCGAAACACCAACAACTTGAACTGCGGCGCAGTTGCACTGAGTGGTTTGATGAGGATGGCCTGCGCCCGCTCAGTCATGATGGGAGTTTCCTGCAACCCCACGTCTGCCAGAATCTCGCTGCGTGATCGCCCCTTATGCGGAGGGCGTGTATCCCCTACACCGCGCCGGTAAACGAGGCGTGAAAGCTCCGCCAGCCACCAGGCATTGAGCGGGCTGAAGTGTGAAGCTTCGGCCTCGAATCTGGTTTGGCCGTGCACGTCGAAATACCTTGTCGCCGCGCCAGGGTCAAGCAATGCCTGCCAACTGTTGTCAAAATCCATAGTGACCTCCATTTTACGTTTGCAATTAGTCCTGATAAGCCGAATGAGGCATGACAGGAAAATTCATTGTTATGTCGCACCAGCTACTTTTTCACCTGCAGATGAAAGACATCAATAATTTCGGGCTTGAGTTTTTCGCGTCTAGCCACTTGATCTTCTCGCGGGTTGTGTGGGTCCTTGATTGCGATAACATAACCGGTCAGCCCTTCTTCGGTGAGCCGAAAGCGGATAAATTGCTTGAACTGCTCGATTCGGCACGCGCCGCCAACCTCGTTGTTATGACCGCCGAATGCAAAACAGACGCCCAGATACCAGCCGAACCAGACACAAGCCATGACTAGACCGATCAAACCACCAAATAATGGCGGCATCAATCCAAGCCAACCCTTCCAGGGCTCGACCAACTCAATTGGAAAGAGTGGTTTGGAATATGCCCCAACCCTAGCCAACAGCCCGGGCTGGATTAGCATTAACGCGCCGTAAACTACCCAGGCAAGCGCCAGCAATTTTCGCTGCCCCGCTTTTAGTAGTGAACTCCCAATCCACCACATCAATGCCGGTAGCAGCAATAGTGCTACCAGACAAAGCCCGATTGCCCAGCTTGGTTTCATCAACATCAATTGTCTGGTCAGCAGAAATGGCACACCAATTTGCAGGATGGCATGCCAGAGGCCGAACAACGCGCGCAAAATTTTCCTGCCACAACTAAGCGACTCACCGACCATCTTGCGCTTCGGCTGGCATAATTCGCCGCCCGCAAAGATGGGCAATGCTATTAGTCCTACGGACACTCCGACCACGATTGAGATAAACAGGAGATCAGAGACCAAATACGCCGGCACTGACTTCTTGCCAAAAAACCATGAGCCTAATGCCATGCTCAGCAGGCCGAACCCTGTTAGCACCCAGGTCAAAGCCCAGTCGTGCCATTGAATAGGCTTGTCATGCGCTTTTTTGAAAAGGAACTCGCTGTAACGCAAACTCAGCGCAATAGCCGCCACCGCCCAAAGTAGCGAATGCTGAATAATTAAGCTGTTGCCGAAACGCGGCATGCTCAAACGGTTGTAGCCGAGCAAAAGAAATCCAACTAGCAGCAACAACACTGCGCTTGCAGAGATTGCATAGAGCGGCATTTCAGGCTGGGCGTGGATCTCTCCGTCAACGTAGAGAGGCTGGCCGGGCTTTGCCTGCATCTTCCGGTCAGTAGCTATCGAACCCCCTGGCGCTTGCTTAAATAGAATTTTGCTTATCTTTGGAAGAAACGGCAGCATTAGTGGCCAGGGTGAAAGGAATAACAGCACTCCCCCAAGCCACAGGCTCCAAGTCTCGCCGAAATGCAGTTTGCGATTGTCTGAGGAGAAGAGAGCGTTGATAGAGTCTCGGCTGCTCGGTGTCACAGTGGCCGCAAAACAGATGGTGAAGGCGATGATCATTCCGGCAAGCCAAACGTAGCCTCCAGTAGAGATAATCCAGGGGTTGAAAATTCTTTTGGCGACTTCTGCCGTAGAATCATCTTCCGAAGGATAGAGCACCTGCTCCTGTATCTCATCAATATAAGTCTTTGACGGGTGATGGAACGCGCCGCCAATGCCCGATACCACCGAAGCATAACTGTCGGCAGTCGGCGCATTCGTAGTTGCGCCTTTGCGAACGGGCCCGGGTTGCGCAGGTTTAACTGGTTTCGGGCCCCAGTACCTAGCGTAATGATGTACATCGCCAGAGATATCGAGGCGACACTCGCCTGGCTGCATGCGCGTGTCTCCGGCAGTGCTGAGCGGCTCATATTTGCCATCCTGAGATTTTCTAGGCAGGAAGAGTTGCTCGAGATCCAACTGCTCGAAGGCATCAGTAGACTTTTCGTCTTCTGGATCCGCCAGCTTGCCAAACACGGTTGTTGGCGCGGAGGTGGCCACGATCAGCTTCGGCGGAGTAAGCCTGTCAGAGTTAGGGTGAACTTTCTGGTATAGCTCGCAGAAGAATTTTTGTTGCTGTTGGTCAATCTGCCCAACCTCAGTGTCAAGTCCCCACAACCACCAACCGAACGGCAACTGTAGCGCGACATAGCTTGCCAACTGGCAGCGCGTGAAGCCTGGTAGGTAGAGTTGCGGTTGTTTGGCCAATTGCTCTGGTGTTTCTGCCTTTGGAAGCCGGCCACACGTTGGGTCGCCCATCACCGGGATGCGGAATTGTCGCTGAAAGCCATTGAGCTGATCATAGTAATCGTGATTGCCGGGGATACCGAAAATCGGCCGGTTAGGCTCTTGCTCAGGATCAATAAACCCAGCGTCAGACTGGATAAGATCGCCGGATTTGCGGCGGTCTTCAGCCACATCCTGATAGGCATATTCGAATGGGATTTTAACGCGGCTCGCCAACGTCATGTAGTCCGAAACATGATAGGTGGTATCACCGCCGACGAATAGAAATTCTCCGCGTGGCAAGATTCCAAGATGAGCGTTTTTATTCAAGCAAATATCAATTTGATCGCCAGCTTTGAGTTGTTGCAGGTCGGAGTCGAGGACGAATAAATTACTCAAGCAGAGATAGGCGATGCTGTAGGTAGCTTTCATACCGTCGCCCGTATCGGCGATGTAGTCAAACCAAAACTCTCCTTTTTTTTTCTCATCAGAATTTGGTTCCGCCTGCGGCTCTGCCTTGGCAGGCTGTTTACGGGCCAATTCTAGTCGTTGCCACTCGCGTAACGCCGTGTCTTCGTCTGGATCAGGGAAAACATTAGCCTCCATCCACTGGCGTGAATCGAGCTTTTTCCCGTAAGCCACGTATAGCAGGATGCCTTTTGCGCTGTTCAATAGTTGTGGCCCCAGCAACCACTTCACGGGTAATTCGGGGTTTGGCCTGTCAGGGTTGAGGCGGGGGGCCTTTTGAGGATTATTCATAACCAATTCCTTTCTTTGTAATTGATGTGAGTTGATAGCAACAAGCCTTTGGCCATATCACATGCCAAACAAACGTATGCTGGTTTTAGTAACTACAGAGGAGGCGCTATAGCTTTCTACCTTCTAACACGCAGATCAGTTCTTTCTTCGGCAAAAGAATGCCGTTCTGCGCTGGAAAGATTGTTTTCTTTACCCGCTGGCTGACGTTCCCGCCGACCGTCTCAATGGCGGTGGCGCTGACTGCCACTACGATGTCGCAATGTGATGGATAGAAGTCATCAGGCTGCACGTCAAAGGTGATGTTTGGGTCGGGGGCGCTGGAACGGGTTTTGCGCCATTGAGCAATCAGGTCGCCAGGCTTGGGAGCATATTCAGCGAAACGGCGGCCATAGTAGGTCTTATCAGGTTTATTCAGCTTAGTATTATTGATGGCCCACCGAATGTAAGCGTGATGGCCCGGGCTGAAAGGGAACTCAGGCAGAGACATTCCAGCCTGTCGAATACACCAACAGATGAAGGCCGCTGACCAGGCTTGTGTGGAACAACCGTTAAGCCCATTAACACCCAACCCTTCTTTCCAATACCTGGCGACGCGCTTTTCTCCAACATGTTTGCGCGAGTCATTTTCAGGCAGGGTTTTCAAACATTCGCGATGGTTGCCGTTTGTCCAGAACGTAAGTTCAGTGAGTGCGATTTGTACTAGCGTTTCTGAGAATGCCATTGACCAATTCCTCCTTTAGTTTTTGTGTGGTAAGAGTGAAGACTCTTTGCATCCTTGGCTTAGATATACAACTAGCTGAAAAGGCGTTAACACCGCTACCGGGCTAAGCTAGCGGAAGATTGAACCATAATCGAAAAGCGACACAGGCTTGGAGTTCTGCTGCTCCAACGAACTTGCGCTTGAGGTTACACGTTCGCGGTCTTCTCTGACTGCTGGAAAAGCCGCGATTGCAAAAATGAGTATGATAAAAGCCGAACGGCGCGCAGTATAGTGACACACTACAGCCTAGTCAATAGATAGCTCCATCATCCAGGCAAAACATCCTTGCCGGTCGCCAGATGCTGAGGTTGCCGTCAATGCAAATCAAGCCACAAAACATTTGGCCAGGATTGACAGAATTGTGCAGGATGAAAAGAGACCTATTACCATTGACCAATCCTGGAAAATCTTGTCTATCCTGTCTACTGTCCTTGTCCCAATGTTGCTGGCTTTGATTTAGCCTAAAGGATTGTCCGAGGCGTTTTTTTGGTAGTGGCGCAAGGCGGTGAGTTTGGAGTACCGGCTTCAGCCGGCCGAGTTGGTCAACGCAAGCTTCCGCCTGAAGGCGGGACTCCAAACCTTCTCTCCCGCTCGAGCCACTACCACATCAATTACCAAGCCCAGGCGTAAGCGTCTGTGCGGGGGTCGGCTCCTGCACTCAACACGCCAGTCTTCAAATCTACAACAATTGCGGCATTCGCCCCCATCGTCCACGCGCCGGCCGCGCGCAGTTTGTGGCCTTTGGCGATCAAGGCTTGCCGCACTGCTTCGGGCACGCGTGCCTCAACCGACAAATCGCCCGGATACATCGTGTGCGGGAAGGGGGAGGCAGGGAAGCTGCGCGTAGTCCAGCGCGGCGCTTCAATCGCCTGCTGCACGTTCATCCCGAAATCCACTATGTTCAGGAAGGTCTGGATTGTCCGCATAATCTGATCGTCGCCGCCCGGACTGCCCATAACCATGTGCGGTTGTCCGTCCTTCATCACCAATGTGCTTTGCAATGTGCTGCGTGGGCGTTTCCCCGGCGCGAGCGCGTTGGCCTCGCCTGCCACCAGCGAGTAGTAATCGCCGCGACAGTTGAAGATGATTCCAGTCTCGCCCATCACCACGCCTGTGCCAAAGCCGCTATGTAGGCTCGGCTCAAAGCTGACCATGTTGCGGTCTTTATCAACCGCCGCGATGTAGCTGGTATCGCCCTCGTGATCGGCTTCGCCGGAGCGATTGACGTTGACAGGCCGATTGAGTGGGGTGCTGTCTTTCATAAATTTTTCTGGCGTACCGGGCCGCAGTTCCAACGAGGCCTTGTTCGAGTCAATCAATTTTCGGCGTTCGCTGGCGTAGTCCTTCGAGAGCAGGCCTTCGTAGGGAATCGTGATGAAATCCATGTCGCCGAGATACTTCTCGCGGTCGCCAAAGGCGAGCTTGAGCGCCTCGACGCTGGTGTGAATGTATTCGGCGCTGTTGTGCTTGAGCGTCTTGAGGTCGTAGCCCTCCAACAGATTGAGCGTGAAAAGTTCCGCCGGGCCTTGACTGGCCGAAGCGTTCTTGTAGACACGATAACCGCGATAATCGGTCGAGACCGGCTCTTCCACTTTGGCCGTGTAGCTGGCGAAATCTTCATAACGGAATAGACCGCCGTTTTCTTCAGAGAACTTCGCGAACTCGCGCGCGATGTCACCTTTGTAGAAGCGGTCGCGCGCGGCCTTCAACGCTTCGTGCCGCCCTTTACTGGCGTTCTGTTTTTCAGCCTCTACCAGCTTTTTCAGCGTGCGCGCGAGGTCTGTATTGCGGAAGATGTCGCCGGGCTTGGGCGCTTGGCCGTTCGGTTGATAGACCTTCATGGTCGAGGGATATTTGCGAATTTTCCGCGAGTTGGCAATGTTGCCGGCCAGCCCGTTGCTGATCGGAAAGCCGTTTTCAGCTATGTCAATCGCCTGTTCGAGCACTTGCGCAAAACTCATCGTTCCCCAGCGGTCAAGCAAAATGTACCAGGCATCCACCACTCCAGGCACTGTTCCCGACAACAGCCCGTCGCTCTGTGGCAGCTTGCCGCCATTGTTTTTCTGATACCACTCAATGGTGGCTAACTGTGGCGCAGTCCCTTCGGCGTTGATCGAAAAGACCTTTTTAGCCCGAGCGTCGTAGAGCAGAATCACCACATCGCTGCCGAGGCCGTTCATTGCAGCATCGGCCAAAGCCAGCACAGCCTGACCCGCCACGATGGCGTCGAAAGCATTGCCGCCCGCTTCGAGTATTCGTTCGGTCGCGCGCGTCGCTTCCGGCTTCATCGAAGTAGCGGCGTAATGGCGTCCTCGGATGATGGGCCGCATGGTTTTTGAAGTTGTGTTGGCTTCTTCCTCATCGGCATTGTTTCTTTGTTGGGCTTGGCTATCGTGGGCGACGGCAAGGCCCAACAATAACAGCGAGCCTAAGAGCAA
This sequence comes from uncultured Acidobacteriota bacterium, assembly GCA_963699175.1. Lineage (GTDB taxonomy): Bacteria > Acidobacteriota > Blastocatellia > RBC074 > RBC074 > JACPYM01. The sequence continues at coordinate 130,035 of OY969418.1, forward strand.
TGCCCAAATGGTCGGCTTGTGCGAGCTTTGCATGCTGTTCTCCTTAGCAGTGGATGAAGTACCGGGAGCGGTAGCGACCGGGTTAGCTTCGGTCAGTGGAAATGGCTCAAAGCCAACCCGGTCACTACCGCTCCCGGTACTGTTCCGACGCGTCAACCCATTTATCGCTAGTAAGAATGGGCGCAGCATACTCCTCGACTCGGAATTTGCACAAGTGCGAAAGCCTGACTTGCTCCGCTGGTCAAACCAACTTGGCTTAGGTACAATCCAACTTACTTCCAATCGCACTTACAGCACTCACAGAGTGGCAAACAAATCCGAGCAACGCAGGAGAAATTCAAGCATGTCTGCTTCAGGAAAGCTCGCAATTCTTGTCGGTGGCGGCCCCGCGCCCGGCATCAATGCGGTTATCAGCGCCGCGACGATCAAGGCCTGCAACGAAGGCTTTGAGGTCGTCGGCATTCAAGATGGTTTCAAACATTTGGTCAGGCGCGATCCGTCGTGCGCGCGCCCGTTGGCCGTCGGCGATGTCTCGCGCCTGCATTGGATCGGTGGTTCCGTGCTCGGCACCGCGCGCGAGAATCCGACCAAATCAGAAGAATCAATGACCGCCGTTGTCGAAACGCTCAAAGGCTTGGGCGTGACGCATCTGGTCACGATTGGTGGCGATGATACGGCGCTTTCGTCAGCCACAGTGGCCACGCGTTCTGACATCCGCACAGTGCACGTGCCCAAGACCATTGATAACGATCTGCCGCTGCCGCCACACATCCCGACCTTCGGTTTCCAAACAGCGCGCCACGTCGGCGTGCAATTGGTGCAAAATTTGATGGAGGATGCGCGCACGACCAAGCGTTGGTATATCGTCGTCGCGATGGGGCGTCAGGCCGGGCACTTGGCGTTGGGCATGGGAAAGGCTGCGGGTGCGACGCTGACGATTATCCGCGAGGAGTTCGGCAATCAAATTATTCCGTTCGCCAAACTCTGCGATATCGTCGAAGGCTCGATTATCAAGCGCCGCGCTGAAGGTCGCTTTCACGGCGTTGCGGTGCTGGCCGAAGGCTTGATTGATCAACTCAACCCGGAAGAGTTGGCCGATTTGCAAGACGTGGAGCGCGACGAGCACGGCCACATACGCTTTGCCGAAATTGATCTGGCGCGCAAGGTCAAAGTTGAAATTGAAGGCCGCTTCAAACAGCGCGAGATCAAGTTGATTGTGACCAACAAAAACATTGGCTACGAACTGCGCTGCTGCGACCCGATCCCCTTCGATCAACATTACTGCCGCGAGTTGGGCAATTCAGCGATACGCTTCTTGCTGCAAGGCGGCTGTGGCGCGATGGTCAGCATTCAGAACGGGCAACTTGTACCGCTGCATTTCGCTGACATCCGAAACCCGGACACCGGCAAAACGCGCGTGCGCAACGTTGATCCGCAGAGCGAAAACTTCCGGGTTGCGCGCGAGTATATGATCCGCCTCGAACCGGCGGACGTAGCGGACGACGAGCTGGTCGAAAAGCTCGCGCGCGCTGGCAACACAACAATTGAGGATTTACGGAAAAGATTTGGAAAGTAGACAGTAGGCAGTAACCACTCGGTGGCCGCTCTCTACTGCCTACTGTCTACCGTCTACTGTCTACTAAAAATATGGCAATTAAACGCATTGGTATTTTACTTGGCGGTGGCCCAGCGCCCGGCTCGAACGGTGTGATCGCGGCCATCGCACTCGAAGCAATCAAACAGGGCTGCACGCCCATCGGCTTTCACGATGGGTTTGAATATTTGGCGCAACGCTACACCGACGAACAGCACGAACTGACCGTGGACGAAGTCTCGCGCATTCACCTCGATGGCGGCTCGATCCTGGGCACATCGCGCGTGGACGTGACCCGCGACCCGCAGAGCTTGGAGAATGCTATCGCAGCGCTGCAAAAGCTCAATATTGACGCGCTCATCACCATCGGCGGCGATGATCTGGTCGCTAGCTCCATCGCTATCGCGCGGCACAGCGAAGGGCGGATTGAGGTCGTGCAAGTGCCCAAGAGTATTGACAACGATCTCTCACTGCCTGCGCTCGGCGAAGCGCCATTGCAGACGCTCGGTTACGAGACGGCGCGGCATGTTGGCGCGGACATTGTCAAGAGTTTGATGGCCGACGCCAAGACGACTGGGCGTTGGTATCTGGCCGTGACGATGGGGCGACCGACCGGCAACTTGACGTTGGGCATCGGCGCAGCGGCCAGCGCCACTTGCACGGTCATTCCCGAAGAGTTCGGCGGCACGCGGATTTCGCTGGCCGATGTGGCCGACATCGTCGAAGGCTCGATCATCAAGCGTCGCGCGATGGGCGCGAATCACGGCGTCGTGCTCCTGTCCGAAGCCTTAGCCGAGTTGTTCCGCGAAAAGGAACTGACCGAACTCGCCACGATTGACCGCGACGCGCAGGGGCACATCCGCGTAGGCGAGATTGATCTGGCGCGCAAGGTCAAGAGCGAAGTACAGAAACGTTTGGAAAAACGCGGCGTCAAAGTCACCATTGTGGACAAGACGATTGGTTATGAATTGCGTAGCGCGCCGCCAATCCCTTATGACGCCGAATACGCGCGCGACTTGGGCTATGCCGCCGCGCGCTTCGTTTATCAAGGCGGTTCCGATGCCGTCATCACGATGCAGGGCGGGGAATTCAAGGCCGTACCTTTCAGCGATGTGGTCGAACACGCCAGCGGGCGCGGCAAACAGCGCCCGGTTGACGTGGCGACGGAAAGCTACCACGTTGCGCGTGATTACATGGTGCGGTTGAATCCGAAAGATTTTGCTGACTCGGACTGGTTGGAGAAATTGGCTCAAGCGGGTGGAATGCCGGTGGATGAATTCAAAGGCTATTTTGGCAAGTTTGCGCAGTAGTTGACGCCCTACTTCATCTTCATCCCTCCGACGATACTTCTTCAATCTTCGTAGAGATGATCCAGAGGTGTCCAAAGGGGTCTTCTAGCCTGCCTTGGCGGAAGCCATAGAACTGATCCGCCAGCGGAAAGATTATCTTTGCGCCTACGGATGTGGCTTGATTCCACACCGCATCAGCATTTTCAACGTTTAGTGTAAGGATCATCGTCGCGCCGCCGAGCGATTGTGGACTGTAGTTGCCATATTCGGGCGACTCTTCAGCCAGCGAGATGATCGAATCGCCAAGCTTGATTTCAGCGTTGACGATTTTCCCACTTGGGTCTGCGAAACGGCCCAATTCAGTTGCGCCGAATGCCTGCTGATAAAACTCGATGGCAGCAGCCGCGCCTCTGACGAACATACGTGGGCTGACAGTGTGGAAGCCCTCTGGAATTGGTTTCACTTTGCCTGTCATATAGCTTCTCCTTCTTGAATCAAAAAAGCTTCAATCACTTACTGCGGCTTCTGCTATCGGAGCACGCCACAAGTTGCGCACAGCCAACGTTGCGCCAATCGCCACCAGCAAAGACGCTGCAATAAACGCAGCCCCCGGCAGTTGCACTGGCGCAGCGCTCGAGGTGAAAAAGCCAAAGAGTTGCGTAGCCATCACTGGCCCCAGAATCGCTGCGATGCTTTGAATGCTGCTCAGCGCGCCTTGCACCGCGCCTTGTTCAGTGGCCGAAACCATTTTGGTGATGAGCGATTGGATGGCTGGCCCAGCGATCCCGCCCAGACTAGACACTATGATGATGACGTACATCATCCAACCGCGCGGCGCCAAGCCATAGCCCAGATAACTCAGCGAAGCGATCAACAGCCCCGTAATCAGCGCCCTGCGCTCGCCCCACAATTTGACCAGCTTGCCCGTTAAGCCGCCCGACACCAGCCCAAACATTACGCCTACCAGGGTGAGCGACAGGCCGGTATCTAAAGGCGTCCAGTTGAAGCGATAGGTGGTGTAAAGCACCCAAGTGCTCGGCAGCGAATCGTGCGCCAGCCGGTCAAGTGTAATCGTCGCCGCTAAGCCCAACACGAGCGGGTAACGCGCCAATGCGCCGAGCGAGCCGAGCGGATTGGCGCGCGCCCAATCAAACGGGCGGCGGTTCTCTTTCGCATGCGATTCGGGCAGGACAAAACAACCGTAAAGCCAGTTGATTAGTGTCAGCGCCGCCGCCACTATAAACGGCATGCGCAAACCCTGGCTGCCCAATAGGCCGCCCAACGCCGGCCCGACAATAAAACCGACGCCAAAACAGGCGCCGATCAGACCGAAGTTTTTCGCGCGCTCTTCGGGCGGGGTGACATCTGCGACGTAGGCATTAGCCGCCGCGATGTTCGCTCCCGTGATGCCTGCAATGAGGCGTCCGACAAAGAGCCACCCCAGGCTCGGCGCAAACGCCATCAACAAATTGTCCAAACCCGCGCCCAGTAAGGAAAGCAGAATGACGGGCCGCCGTCCGTACGCGTCACTGAGATTGCCCAGGATCGGCGCAAAGAGAAACTGCATCAGCGCATAGGTGGCGATGAACCAACCGAAGACCGTCGAACCTTCGCTGAGTGTGCCGCCGTACATCGTCGTGACCAGTTTGGGCCAAACGGGAATGATCATCCCAATGCCCAGCATATCAATCACAATGGTGACGAGAATGAACCGCACGGCGGCTTGACGGTTTTGCATGAAAGTCTCCTCGAAGAATGTCAGACAAGCTGTCAGAGTCGGTCGGACACTTCGGTCAGTCACACAATGGGTTAAAGACCGAGACTGCCGACAAGCTCGGTCAGCTTGTCTGACATAGCCTACTGTGCGGCGCGCCGCTCCATCTCTTCCTCCGTCAATTCCTCGACGCGCGTAGCCAGCCACCAAGTAATGCCAAACGGATCGGTCACGCCGCCCTCGCGATTGCCGTAAAACTTCTGGCTCACGGGCATCACTACTTGCGCTCCTGCGGCGACGGCTTTGTCAAAGAGAGCATCAGCGTCTTCGACATAAGCATAAATGCTCACTGGCGCATAGGCCGGCGTCGCCTGCACGGCGACGTCCTGATGTTCGCCAAGCATCACCGGCGAATCGCCGATGATCAGCTCGGCGTGCCGCACTCTACCTTCGGGCGTAGTCATCTGGTCAAGCACTCTTGCGCCAAAGGCCGCCGCGTAGAACTCCAGCGCGGCAGCGCCGTCATTCACGACCAGAAAAGGCGTCAGATTGTGATGTGTTTCAGGGCGATAGTTTACTTTGCTGCTCATGGATTCTCCTTTGTTATTCAATTACAGATGATGTATACGCGCCTAATCGAGCTAGGCAACAACGTTGGCTGCCGGTTTACGAGTCCTGCCGGTTGCGACCACATCAGCTCTTGAGGATGCTGGACCAGCGTTCCTCTCGCTCCGTCGGTGAAGTCTCTTCGACGCGCGTGGAAATGGTCCACACGTGCCCGGCCGGATCAACAATCCGCCCGGTGCGGTCGCCCCAGAACTGGTTCTTCACTGGAAGCAAGACCTTTGCTCCGGCAGCCACCGCACGTTCGACCACTGTGTCCACGTCTTCGACATAGACGTAGAGCACTGGTGAACTACCGTCCGGCTGCGGAGCACGGCTCGCCAAGCTTGGCCACTCGGCTTCGATCATGACCATAGCTCCGCCGATTGTCAGCGCCGCATGCGCTACGCTCCCATCTGGCCCCGGTCGGCTCACCAACTCAACCGCGCCAAACGTGGTCTTGCAGAAGTCAATCTCAGCCGTAGCGTCGCGGCATACTAACATCGGCATCACAACTGGGACGCCGTCAGGGACAGATTTCGCGTTGCTCATGTATGTCCTCCAAAATCCTAAACCGGTTGCGCTTGTCGCATGTAAGATGCCTCAAGACAATGCACATCGTATTGTAGAAATTTGACCTCAGTCGAGTAGCGGGACGTGATTTAGATGTTCGCTGCGTTGGGTGAGGTAAACGCTTGGATTGAGGCCAGAGAAAGCTTGGAAATCGCGGATAAAATGCGCTTGATCGAAATAGCCACAAGACACGGCAACATCAGCCCAGTCCACCTGTTGCGCGCGCTGAATCAGGCTCAGCACTTGTTGGAAGCGCCTGACGCGGCAGAAGAGTTTCGGAGTCAACCCGACTTGTTCGTGAAAGACCTGGATAAAGCGGCGCGCGCTGAGACCGAGCTGGCCAGTCACGTCTGCGATGGTGCGCGCATGTGGCACGCAATGAAACTCCCGCAAAGCGAAATTCACCGCCGGATGGCGTGCCAAAGTCCGTGATGCCTGTGCCAGCAGCGCTTGTTCGAGCACGTGAAACTTCGCCTCGGCGGTCTTAGCCTCCAGCACTCGTTCGCGCAACTCATTGGCCGCCGCACCCCACAGGTCTTCCAACGAAACGTGCAAGTTATGCAACTCGCCCGCTGGCAGATTCAGAAAGGGAAACGCGCCGCCCGGTTTGAAATGCACGCCCAGCACGGCTAATTGCGCGGCTGTGTCAATGACGAAGAATTCTGAATGTACGCCGCAAACCAATGTGCCGCGCAGACGCTGAAATTTATTGTGATCGTTTTTGTCGTAAATGCGCTCCTGGTCTTCTTGCAAGTTGATTACCAACTCGAACGTGCCAGTCGGCAACAGGCGCTCCTTCGCGTGCGGCTGCGTGTAGCCTTCGTAGAGCCACAAGATGTCTACGAAGTCGGAGAGTGGCGGTGCCGGTTTATGATGGCGGAAGAACATCTGGTTTCAATTAGAGCTGGTCAAACATGGCATCCGCTTCCATTGCAGTCGCGTCGGCAATAATGTTTGCATAGACGGATAAGGCCGCCATCGCAATTACCTCCACAACCTCAGACTGCTTGAGCCCATGTTGGCGGAGCGTTTTGTAGTCTGTTTCGGTCAGACTCTGCGGATCTCTGGAACACTTGACCGCAAAAAGGATCATATCGCGTAGCTTCGGGGCAGGAATCGAGTTGATGTCACGCACGAGACTGTCAAGCAACTCGGGGTTCACTCCCAACATCCGGCAACAAGCAATATGCGCCGCTGCACAGTAGTGACAGTTGCGATCCTTCGAAATCGCCGCAAAGATCATTTCCTTGATCCAGCGAGGAATCTCCCCGCTCACCAGTACGTTCCGCACAACATCCCAAGTCCCACGCGCCACTGTAGGGGAATGGCCCTGCGTCATGATGAAATTTGGAGCCGCCGGAAAGGACATTCTCCGGTGGAAGTCCTCGTAGAGGTCTTGTACCTCTTGAGGGGCATCATGCGGCAAAAGTGTCGGTATGTTTGGCATAGTTATAATGAGGGCCTGCTGTGAAGAGGAGTGTCTGGTTGAAGCAAAAGCCTTTACGCTATGACAAGCCTAAGTCAGCCTTAGCGTATGATTTTTTCAACAATAGTGACATTGCCCCCAGTGATGATATGTACCCACACGCCCGCGCGGGCAAGGGCTTTAGTTCGAAGTTTCAAGCCCTTGCTCATACGCGTGCTTGCGATTACGCTGCTAAAAACCGATCTATAGCTTCGCCGTCGTTGTCCCATCTTCGCTCAAGACCACCCGCCGCTTCTGCCACATCGCCAAGTTAGCCAGATGCGGCCCGGTCACGGCGTTGTGACCGACCTCGACTGGCGCGTTGGGCTCTTGCCGCGACTTGATGCAGTCGAGGAAATTTTTGACGTGCGGTTCGGTTGGGATTCCGCCTTTGTATTCGTGCAGGGGCTGCGGCGCCTTGTTGGTCTCGGCCCACGGTTCGGGATAAACGCGATAGCCGTCGTCATCCAACTCCATCGTCGCCTTGCGGCCTTGCAAGATGATCTGCCAGCCGTTGTGATACGAGTTGCTGTAACAGAGCGTCCACGTCGCCATAAACGCGGGATATTCGTAAACAGCGCTGAACGTGTCGGGCGCATCGCCACCCTTGTGCTGCATCACCGCGCCTTGGCAGACAGCCGAGACGGGCGGTTTCCCCTTGTTACAGAACCACTGGATCACATCCATCAAATGCGTGCCCTGGTCGGTCAAGTGGCCGCCGTTGTAATCAATGAAATTGCGCCAGTGAAAGTAGCGCCGCTCATCGAGCGGATGTTTCTTGCGCGCCGTCGCCTGAAACCGCTCCCAATCGAGCTTGCCTGCGAGTTCCAGCTTCTGCGGCATTGGCTTGCGATTCCAATACCACTGCGCGCGCGCTATAACCACCTCGCCCAACACGCCGTCTTCGACCAGCTTCTTCGCGCCGCGCACGGCTTCGGAACTGCGGCGCTGCATGCCGACCTGGACGATCTGTTTGGTCGCGCGCACGGCCTTGACCATCTGCACGCCTTGTTCGATAGAGAGCGAGAAGGGCTTCTCTGTGTATACGTCTTTGCCTGACTTGACTGCGTCCATCAACACAGGCGCGTGCCAGTGGTCTGGTGTAGCGTTGAGCACGGCGACGACCTCTTTGTTGTCCAGTACTTCGCGGTAATCGTAGGTCGCCTTGCTGCCCGCACGGCACAGCTTCAGGGCGTTGTTCTGATGTGGTTCGTAGACATCGGCCACGGCGATGAATTCGACCTCACTGGAAACTTTCAGAAACGATTGCAAATCGCCGCGCCCGCGCCCGCCCGCGCCGACGATAGCCATTTGAATACGCTCGTTCGCGCCGACTATGCGCGCATAGGATTCGGCGGTGAACAGTCCGGTAGTGGCTACACTGCCTGCCGCGCCGAGGAGAAAATCTCTGCGTCTGCGATCAATTTTTTGCTCTGGCTTCTGCTCTGACATAGTTAGCGTCCTCCGTGATTGTTGCGGTGGTTGAATGGTTGCGCGCAGGATAGAGAAGTGCCGAGCAAAAGGCAAACAAAGAGTGATGCGAAATTGGGACTGGCGAATCCCGAAAGCGCACAATTGATTGCTGACCAATCCTCTCGCTTACACAATCAAATCTACTTGCCGCAGCATTTATGCGCTCAGCTTCGTTGGCACAGCATTTGGCTAGCAGAGAAATAGGTTCTCTGTTTTAACTCGCTACCAACAATTTGTGTCGTCGTGGCCACAACCTTTGAGTCACGCGGGTGGCCGGAAGGCGAAAGGAAAAGTTATGCACTCTCTTTGGCAAGACTTGCGTTATGCCATGCGAATGTTGTTGAAGCGGCCAGGCTTCACGCTGGTTGCAGTGTTGACGCTCGCGCTGGGTGTCGGCGCAAACACGGCCCTCTTTAGTGTGGTCAATGCTGTGTTGTTGCGCCCACTGCCCTATGCGCAGGCGCAGCGGCTCGTGCTGTTGTGGGGCAATTTTCAGCAGCTCAATATGGAACGCTTGCCCGCGAAGGCGGCAGAGTTTTTGGACTACCAGACACGTAATCAAAGCTTTGATCAAGTGGCCGCGTACACGTTGCGCGATTTGACGTTGACTGGTGCGGCGCAACCGGAGCCGGTGTTGGCAGCGCGTGTCTCGGCCAATCTACTGCCGCTGATCGGCGCGCAGCCACTGTTTGGCCGTCTCATCCAAGCTGAAGAAACAACGCCAAACAGCACGCCGGTGGTCTTGTTGAGTTATGGCTTTTGGCAGCGCGTGTTGGGCGGTGAGCGAAACGTGTTAGGACGAAGGCTGATGCTCGATGAACAGAGTTACACCATTGTGGGCGTGATGCCAGCGGGCTTTCAGTTTCCGCACGAAGACTTGTTGGGCAGCGGACGTGTGGATTTGTGGGCGCCTCTCAGCTTTACGCCTGAACAGATCAGCGAGCGTCAGCGGCCCTATTACCTCACTGTGGTTGCGCGGCTCAAACCAGGCGTCACGATTGCGCAAGCACAGTCTGATTTGGACGGTGTGGCGCGTTGGATGGACGCGAGCTATCCCAGCTATCGCGGCCCGAATAATAGCGAGATGGGTTGGCGCATCACGGTCGTGCCATTGCTGGAAGAATTGGTTGGCAAGAGCAGTCGCGCGTTGTGGGTTCTTTTTGCGGCGGTGGGGCTAGTCTTGTTGATTGCTTGCGCCAACGTCGCCAATCTGTTGCTGGCGCGCGCCACGACGCGGCACAAAGAGTTAGCGATTCGCGGCGCGCTGGGAGCGAGTCGCGCGGCGCTCATCCGGCAACTGCTGGTTGAAAGTGTCTTGTTGGCAGGCTTGGGTGGCGCTGCTGGCTTGTTGCTGGCGTGGTGGGGTGTTGATCTGTTGACGTGGCTCAAACCGCAGGCTTTGCCGCGCGTGAGTGAGATCAGTTTGAATTGGCGCGTGCTGGCCTTTACCGCGTCGCTGGCGCTGTTGACTGGCGTCGTGTTTGGCCTCGCGCCCGCGTGGCAAGCCTCGCAACTCGATTTGCAGCAGACACTCAAAGACGGCGGCACGACATCGAGTGCTGGTTGGCGGCGCTCGACCTTACGCAATCTGTTGGTAGTCAGCGAAGTGGCCTTGGCGTTGGTGCTGCTGATTGGAGCGGGTCTGCTCCTCAACAGCTTTCTGCGGTTGCAGCGCGTCAGTACAGGCGTGCCAGCCGAGCGTATCTTAACCGCTGGCTTGTCATTGCCGAGTACGAAATATCAAACAGCCGCGCAAAGAACCGCATTTTTCCAAGACCTGTTGCCGCGCATAGCTGCATTGCCCGGCGTTGAGGCTGCCAGCGCCAGTTCGACACTGCCACTAAGCGGCGCGGCGATCACCGATCCGTTTGCTATCGAAGGCCGCCCACTCGATATGAAGCGGCCCAATCTGGCCGGCTGGCAAACAGTCATGCCCAGCTATTTTCGTACAATAGGCTTGTCGTTAGTGCGCGGACGCGAATTCAACGAAAGCGACAACTCCGAAGCGCCGCGCGTCGTGATTATCAATGAAAGTGCGGCGCGTATCTTCTGGCCGAATGAAGAAGCGCTCGGCAAACGTCTCACGCTCGGTATGCCGCGCCCCGAAAATCCTTGGGCGACCGTCGCCGGCATCGTCAAAGACATGCCGCAACGCACGGTGGATTCCAAACCTGGGCCGGGTTTTTATTTTCCATTTCTGCAACGCTCAGACCGCGCGCTGCACTTACTCGTGCGCACCGCTAACGATCCGACCAACAGCATTGAAGCGATTCGGCAGCAGGTTTGGGCGCTCGACAAGGAGCAACCACTCACTAATGTCAAAACGCTGGCTCAGGTGATTGCGGCCACCACCGCACCGCGCCGCTTCAATACGCTGTTGTTGGGCATCTTTGCCGCCGTCGCGCTCCTGTTGGCGACACTAGGCATTTACAGCGTGATCTCGTATGCCGTCTCGCAGCGCACGCGTGAGATTGGCGTGCGGATGGCGTTGGGCGCACAGTCGCACGATGTGTTGCGGCTGGTCATCCGGCAAGGCATGACGTTGGCCTTGCTGGGTGTAGCGGTGGGCGTAGTGGCGGCGCTTGTTCTTACGCGCTTGCTGAAAACCTTGCTTTACGAAGTAAGCGCAACCGATCCGTTGACCTTTGCGCTGCTGGCCTTGTTGCTGGCAGGCGTGGCGTTGCTGGCGTGCTATTTGCCCGCACGACGCGCGGCAAAAGTAGACCCGTTGATCGCGTTGCGTTACGAATGATTCGAAGGAGGAATCAACCAATGAAGAGATTGATCGCATCGAGCTTGTTCTTACTGCTGGCCCTGACGCTTACTGCTGCCGGGCAAACCAGAGAGTTCCGTCACGCGGTGCCGTTCCAACCGGGTGGCGAATTGGTCTTCGACACGGACAAAGGCAGCGTGAAGCTGACTTCGTGGGAGCGCAACGAGGTCTCTGTCTACGCGCGCATCGAACCGGACGAAAATATGGACGCTGATTATGCACGCCGCGCTGTCGAAGCCGCGCAGGTCGAAATCACCGGCGATGCAAACAGACTTTCGATCCGCTCGAACTTTGACGCCGTACCGAATAAAAGCCTTGAGCGGTGGAACCAGAGCCGGACGCTGCCGAACATTCATTATGAAATCAGAGCGCCGCGTTCGTTGAATCTGCGGCTGACTGCCGACCGCTCGCGCGTTGATGTGCAAGGCTTCGCCGGGCGCTTGCAGCTTCAAACCGACCGCTCGCCGGTGGAAGCCCGCGAGTTGGCGGGCGAGATTCAAATCAAAGTTGATCGTGGCGAGATTCGGCTGGACGCGTTGCGCGGCAGTCTCAATCTGAACACCGACCGCACCAACAGCCGCATCGCTGCTTTTGCTATCGAAGGCGATTCACGCTTAAACGTCAGTCGTGGCGAAGTCGAAGTCAGTGTGCCCAACGCACAACGCCTCTCGGTGAGCGCGCGCACAGGGCGTCGCGAAAACTTCCGCACCGATTTCTCCCTCAGTACGAACAGCTTCAGAAACGATCAGGTCGAGGGCACGATCAATGGCGGCGGCCCGCGTCTGTCAGTCGAAGGCGACCGCAGCAATGTCTATTTGCGTAGGCAGTAAAAACGTTCGAATGGCTAGCTGAGCTTGTCGCTGTCTTCGACGTTCGCCCAAATCGGAGATGGCGATAAGCTCACCAGCTTATCTGTCTGTACATCAGGCTTTCACAAGCGAGGAAGAAAAGATGGGAAATCTGTGGCAAGACGCTCGCTATGGGTTGCGCCGAATGTTGAGCGCGCCTGGCTTTACCTTGGTGGTAATTTTGACGCTGGCGTTGGGCATTGGTGCGAACACAGCCATTTTCAGCGTGGTCAATGCGGTGTTGTTGAAGCCGCTGCCGTATCAAGAACCAGCGCGGCTGGTCGTGCTGCGCGGCAATCAATCGGCGCTAGAGCTGGCCGATCTGCGAGCGTGGAGCCAGTCCTTCGTAGAGATGGGCGGCGCGACGCGGCAGATGCTCGATTACACAGGTGGCAGCGAGCCTCTGCAAATTCGCGGTGGCATGATCACCGGTGGCTTCTTCAACGTGTTGGGCGTCAGCGCGGCGTTTGGGCGTACGCTCAATTACAACGACGATAAACCGGGCGGCGCATTCGTCGCCGTGCTCAGCCACGGGCTGTGGCAGAAGCTATTCAATGGCGACCCGCAAATCGTCGGCAAGACGCTGCCGCTCAGCGGAAACAACTACACAGTCGTCGGAGTGATGCCCCCCAGTTTCAAATCGCCGCGCGACGAGGCCGAGTTGTATGTGCCGCTACAAGTCGCTTATCCACTGGCCGCAGCCTTTCGCGGCGTACATTTCCTGAGTGTTTATGCGCGGCTCAAACCAGGCGTGACGATTGAACAGGCGACGAACGAACAGCGCTTGTTCGATCAACGCATGGGTGAGGCTAATCCGGACACGAGCAAGAATCGCCGGACGACATTGATCCCATTGCACGAGCGGATGGTGGGCGATACCAGGACGGCGCTTTGGGTCTTATTCGGCGCGGTCGGATTAGTTTTGCTGATTGCCTGTGTGAATTTCGCCAACCTGTTGCTGGCACGCGGCGCGACGCGCGAACAAGAACTGGTGGTGCGGATGGCGCTGGGCGCGAGCCGCTGGCGCTTGACGCGGCAGATGCTGACCGAGAGCGTGTTGTTGGCCTGTTTGGGCGGTGCTGCCGGTTTGATGTTGGCGTGGTGGGGCGTTGAACTACTGGTTTCGCTCAAGCCGGAAAATCTGCCGCGCTTGGAGGCGATCAAAGTTGACGCGGGAGTGCTCATCTTCGCGCTGGCAGTGTCAGTAGCGACCGGGTTGATCTTTGGCTTGGCTCCAGCGTGGGCGGCGGCGCGCGTGAGCGTGAGCGAGTCATTGAAAGAGGGCGGGCGCGGCACTGTCGGTGGTGTGCGCCAGCGTGTGCGTAGCGGATTGGTCGTAATTGAGTTGGCGTTGGCGCTGATCCTATTGGTCGGCGCTGGGCTGCTCATCAAAAGCTTCTGGCAATTGCGCCAAGTCCAGCCGGGCTTCAATCCAAACAGCCTGCTGACGATGCGCATGGAGTTACCAGAGACGCGCTACAAAGAGATTCCCAAACAGATGCAGTTTCGTCGTGCGGTGCTCGAACGCGTCAACTCATTAGCCGGCGTGCAGGCGGCATTGATCAGCGAATTGCCGATGAGTGACGAATCGCTCAATCACGACTTTACGCGCGAAGGCTGGAACCTGCCGACGGGTGACGAGCCGAACGTGCAGACACGCAGCGTGATGGGCGATTATTTCCATGCGATGCAAATTCCGCTGCTGGTTGGGCGCGACTTTACGCCGCAGGACAAAGAGGAAGCGCCGCTCGTGGGCATCGCCAACCAGACGCTGGTCGAGCGCTACTTCAAGAACGAGAATCCGCTGGGCAAGCGCGTCCGCTGGGCGCGCAATCCGCCGGATACGTGGATCACCATCGTTGGCGTCGTCGGTGACGTGAAGCATTTCGGTTTGGACACGCCGGAAGAACCAGCGCTCTACACGCCTTATACGCAAGCGGGCGCGCCGTGGAAACGCTGGAATATGTTGGTGGTGCGGACGCAGGGCGAACCGCATGCTTTCGCCGACGCGATCAAAAAACAAATTTGGCAGGTTGATGCGCAACTGCCCGTGACGAAGTTGCAAACGATGCCTGAGCTGATGGCGCTTTCATTCGCCGAACGACGCTTCAATATGTTGCTGCTCGGGATTTTTGCGGCGGTGGCGCTCGTGTTAGCAGCTATCGGTATCTACGGTGTGATCTCGTATGCCGTCTCACAGCGCACGCACGAAATCGGCGTGCGTATGGCATTGGGCGCGCAATCAAACGATGTAATGCGGTTGGTTATCGGGCATGGCTTGAAGTTAGCCTCGCTCGGCGTGGCGTTCGGCTGGGCGGGTGCGTTTGGTTTGACGCGACTGATGGCGACGATGCTTTTCGGTGTACGTCCGACAGATCTGTGGACGTTCGGACTGATCGCGCTGTTGCTGCTGGGGGTGGCCTTGCTCGCCAGTTACATTCCGGCGCGGCGGGCGATGAAGTTGGACCCGATGATCGCACTCAGGTACGAATGATAAGGACAACGAAGGAGAACCAGATGAAGAAGCTGTCAATGATTGCTTTGATAATCGCACTGGCGCTCGCAGGCTATGCTGCGCAAGTGCAGTCAAACGATGAACGCGAGGCTGTGCGGCAAGCGGTGCTCGATTACGTCGAAGGTGTCTACAATGTTGACCCGGCGCGCATCGAACGCAGCGTCCACCCCGATCTGGCCAAACGCGGTTATTGGCGCGAGCGAGGCAAAGAAGGCTACACCAACGGCAAGATGACTTTTGCCGGGTTGATTGATGTCGCCAAGACCTGGAACAAAGAAGGCAAGCTGCCAAAAGACGCGCCGAAAGAGATCACGATCTTCGAAGTACAGGATCAGACCGCGTCGGCCAAGCTCGTCGCGCAGTGGGGCACAGACTATTTCCACCTGGCTAAATACGAGGGCAAGTGGATGATCGTGAATGTGCTCTGGCAAAGCCCGCCACCCAAAAAGAACTGAACGCTTTCTAGTTCTGAATCGAGCAGGGAAGAAGACGCGGAACAAGCGGAAAAGTTTTAGCTGAAACTCTTTTCGCTTGTCCCGCGTTTGGTTTTGCTCGCTGGCATCATTTTTCGTTGAGGTGATTATGAATACGTTCTTGCAAGACCTGCGCTACGGCGCGCGCATGCTGTGGAAGAAACCTGTCTTCACGTTGATTGCTGTAATCACGTTGGCGTTGGGCATTGGCGCAAACACCGCGATCTTTAGCGTGGTCAATTCGATTCTGCTGCGTCCGCTGGCCT
This sequence comes from uncultured Acidobacteriota bacterium, assembly GCA_963699175.1. Taxonomy (GTDB): domain Bacteria; phylum Acidobacteriota; class Blastocatellia; order RBC074; family RBC074; genus JACPYM01. The sequence goes on from OY969418.1 coordinate 145,621, forward strand.
ATTACGAACCGGAGCGGCTGGTGCAGATCAATCATGATTACCCGCAGATTAATTTGAAGGCTTCTGTCTCGGCCTTTGGTTACCGGCATTATCGCGATAACGCAAAGTCGTTCGACAATCTGACGGCGTTGACTATGGCTAACTTCAACCTGACAGGTGGCGGCGAACCGGAGCGCTTAAACGGCTTGCAAGTCACGGCCAGCTTCTTCCCGCTGCTCGGTGCGCAGGTTGCGCAAGGGCGCGCCTTCTTGCCGGAAGAGGAAGAGGCCGGGCGCAATCGCGTCGCCGTGTTGAGCGAAGCGTTTTGGCAACGGCGCTTCGGCGGCGATCCAAACATTCTCAGCCGCACGATCACGCTCAACGGCGAAAACTACAACGTGGTCGGCATAATGCCGCGCGGTTTTCAATTCGGGCGCGAACTGGGCGTGCAGGTTGATTTGTGGGTGCCGCTGACTTTTACGCCTGCGCAGTTGACGCCTAACAATCTGACCAATGAGTTTCTCTTCGTGCTGGGACGGCTCAAAAACGGTGTCGCGTTTCAGCAGGCGCAGTCCGAGATGGACACCATTGCCGATAATTTGCGGCGGCAATATCAGCCGGGAGCCACGCGTCAGAATTGGGGGCTGACGATTCAGAGCTTCAACGAGATGATCGTCGGCGACGTTCGCACGCCGCTCTGGATTTTGCTCGGCGCGGTCACGTTGGTCTTGTTGATCGCCTGCGCAAATGTCGCCAACTTGCTGCTGGCGCGCGCGGCGGAGCGGCATAAAGAGATTGCCATTCGCGCGGCCTTAGGCGCAGGACGTTGGCGTGTGCTGCGGCAGTTGCTGACCGAGAGCGTGTTGCTGGGATTGGTCGGCGGCCTGCTTGGACTCGGACTCGCGACGTTGGGCGTCAGGCTGCTGACGAAACTGGAACAACTCAAGATTCCGCGCGTCCACGAAATCGGTCTGGATTGGCGCGTGCTGGGTTTCACGCTCGGTCTGTCAGTGTTGACCGGCGTGCTCTTCGGACTTATGCCCGCTTGGCAAGCGACGCGCGCCGATTTACACGAGACATTGAAAGAGGGCGGGCGCACGGGTGCGAGCCTCACGCGTGGCTGGCTGCGCAGCGCCTTTGTTGTGTTGGAAACGGCGCTGGCTTTGATGCTGTTGATTGGCGCGGGCTTGTTGATGCGCAGTTTTTGGCGTTTGCAACAGGTCAACCCAGGCTTCGCGCCACAGAATCTGCTGACGCTCAGCGTGGCGCTGCCTGACCGTTATCGTGAGCCGCATCAGCGCGCGAGCTTTTATCAACAAGCGCTTGAAGAGATCAGGCGACTGCCGGGCGTACAGTCGGCTGGCGCTGTCTCAGTCTTGCCGCTGAGCGGCACCAATTCGAGCGGCAGCTTCCGCATCGAAGGCCGTGAAGTACCATCGAACCAATCGCCACCACACGGCGACCGCTGGTCGGCGACGGCTGGGTATTTTGAGACGATGAAAATCCCGCTCGTACGCGGGCGCTTCTTCAGCGAGCGCGATGCGGCTGATGCGCCTGGTGTAACGATCATTGACGAAACGATGGCGCGCAAATATTGGCCCAACGAAGACCCGCTCGGCAAACGCATCAGCTTTGAAGGGCCGCCAGATAACCGGCGCTGGCGCGAGATCGTCGGCATCATCGGCCACGTCAAACACAAAGATTTGGAGGGCGAGTCGCGCGTGCAATATTACATTCCGCACCTCCAACGCTCGCAGGGGAGCATGTTCCTGGCTGTGCGCACCAGCGGCACGCCGACCGAACAAGCTCCCGCTGTGCGCAACGTCATCAAAAATCTAGACAAAGACCTGCCCGTCTTCCGCGTGATGGCAGTCGAACAACTTGTGGCCGATTCGATGACGCTGCGGCGCTTCACCTTGACGCTGTTAGGCATCTTTGCCGTTATCGCGCTTGTGCTGGCGACGGTAGGATTGTATGGCGTGCTCTCGTACTCGGTCACACAACGTTCGCACGAAATCGGCGTGCGCATGGCGCTCGGCGCTCGTGCCGCTGACGTGTTGAAGCTGATCGTAAAACAGGGAATGTTGCTGACCGGCGTGGGGGTGTTGATTGGATTGGTGGGCGCTTTTGCCTTGACGCGCTTGATGGCGAATCTGCTATTCGGCGTGAAAGCGAGCGACCCGTTGACCTACGTTGTGATCGCTTTGCTGCTGGCGACGGTGGCGCTGCTGGCTTGTTGGCTACCGGCGCGACGCGCGACGAAGGTTGATCCGATGATTGCGCTGCGCTACGAATAGTGAGGCTGTAGCTCAGTTTGCTGCTAGAGCCTGGTACTATAGATTTCAAGAAAGAAATTTCCGAATTAAACCCGCGAAGCGGGTGGACAGAATGTAGCCCAGGGTGGAGCGCAGCGGAACCCTGGGTAACGCGATTACCGGGAAAAAGTGCTTATTGAAACAGCAAGTTAAAGAGCGAATAGGCGAGTAAACACACCAGCAAGTGAATCGCGAAGGCGTAATCCGCCCGATGTGTACTGCGGATCAGGCCGAAACAGCACTTGAGAAATTCGAACGCCTCTTCAACCCGGTGCCGGGCTTGCAGACACGCTACTTGGAACGGCGTGGCGAGTTTTTTCATGTTCTTGCGGTTTGGGGTGAAGAGCTTGATTCCACGCCGCCCTAGTTCTTCTGCCCTTGCTTGCGAGATGTAACCGCGGTCGCCCACCACAATGCCGTGCTCGATCCACTCACACAAGGGGTCGAGCAACTGCCGATCATCCACGTTGGCGGCCGTCAAACGCACGGCACATAAACGCCCACGCTGATCACACTGCACGTGCAGTTTGAAACCATACCAGTAGCCACTCCCGTTGCGCGATTTGCGCGCGTGCTCTTTGAAGGTACGATGCTGTTTGGCACGGGCCACTTTGCAAACCGGCACGGGCGTGGAGTCTTGCAAGACCACGGGGTGGCCGTGCTGCGCAGCGCGATTGGCTTGCAATTGCTGACCCAACAGTGCGCCCGCTTCACGCACGACGCGGTTCGTCGCTTCGACAAACTTGCTGTAACTGGGCAAGGCCGGAAACTCCGCCCAGTGGTGCCGCTGAAAGTAGTAATAGAGTTTGGCCTTGTCGGTCAGTCCGAGCCAAGCGCCGTAAATCATGATCGTCAGCACCTCGGCGGCACACAAGCGCGCTGGCCCGCCCCGACGGTCACGCGGCAACTGTTGGGCGGCGAGTTGCGGTTGCAAGGCCTGCAATTGATCGTCGAGATTAACCAGCAGCTTGAGCAGCATATCGGGTTCGTTTATGGTTTCCTGGATGAGCATAGTGTCCTCCTGAAGCAAAGTGTTTGGTCACACTTTTCTTACTTCGGAAGGGCTATGCTCATCAAACTTTTTCCGGTAATCGCGTTGGGTAGCAGATCGCGGAAATATACAAGCCCGCGAAGTGGGCGGCAGACCAATATCTGTCGCCCACTTCGCGGGCTTGTCGCCTACTGCTGTCTTTACCCAGGGCTGACGCCCTAGGCTTTATGCTGTTGCCCGCTTCGCGGGCTTCTCGCAGAAAATCATTTTCTTGAAAGAAAGCTATAGCAGGCGCTGGCACATTGAGCCTTTATAGGCTTTCTAGGCGAGTGTCCGCGTCTCCGAAGCGCTCCAATTTGATGCCCATACGATCCATCAGCGAGAGGTAAAGGCTGCATGCCTTTCGGTTCTCGTTGCCGGCCTTTACATAATCCAGCGTACGGCCCGTTTTGAGTGTGCCGCCGAGTCCGCCAGCGAGCACCATAGGCAATCGCGAGTTGTTGTGCGTTCTGCCGACCCACAGGTTGGACAGAAACAGCAGACAGGAATTATCCAAGACTGTGCCGTCGCCTTCAGGCATGGCATCGAGCTTCGACGCCAGATACGCGAACTGGCTCACGTGCCAGCGTGTGATCCGTTCGTATTCGTCATTGTTATTGGAGTGGGAAGCGCCGTGATGCGCCTGACTGACCTCCAAGAAGGGGTAGTACATGGCCGAGAGGTCGCGCGAGATCATCAACGTGGCGACGCGCGTCTTGTCGGTCTGAAACGCAATTGCGATGAGGTCCAGCATTAGTTTGGCGTGTTCGCGTAAGTCTTCCGGCAAACCGTTGGCCGGACGTTCCAGGCTCCACACTGGACGGTTTTTCAGCTTGGCCAAGTCATCGGCTTTTTCCTTCGCCTTCCGCATGCCTTCGACGCGCTGCTCGACTTCGCGTACGCTCGTCATGAACTCATCCAACTTGGCGTTGTCGCTCGCGCTGATCTTACGGCTCAAACGTTCGGCGCGCTCTTTCACACGATCCAGGATACTGAGGTTGAGCAAGCTCCCGCGATTCTCAAACAGCATGTCAAACGCCAACGAAGGATACATTTCGTTGGGCACCGGGGATTCCGGGCTTTGCCAAGAGATGTGCGAACTGTAAGCCATCGAGTAGTTGCTTTCGTGAAAGCCAGTGATGGGTTGTTCGCAAGAGAGCACCATGCAGGGTTGCAGGGTTTCTTGGCCCACCCGGCTGGCGATCATCTGATCAACCGAGATGCCCGAATGAAGCACGGCGCCTTTGGTTAGCGTTGCGCCGGTGAGCAGGCTGCCGGTCTGCGGGGGGTGAATGCCCAAGCCCATCGCGCCCTTATTATAAAGCCCGTGAATCACGTTGATCTTGCTCTTCAAAGGTTCCAGCGGCGAGAGCGATTTGCTCAGCTTCATCTCAGGGCCAGACCCTTCAGAACCCCAGTGATCTTCGTTGACGCCACAGCCGAGAAAGACCACTCCGAAGCGTTTAGGAAACGCTTCGGTATTCATGGTCTCTAGCTTGGGCGGCGAAAGATTCGAGCCACGGCAAGGTCAGGGTGGCCCCCGTGCCGCGCAGGATGGCGCGGCGGGAAATCTGATTGGAAGATGGGTTCAGTTGATCGGGCATCTTAATTCCCCCCTTTTTGTTGAGCAGTCTTTGTACCTTGCGGTTGAGCGGACTCCGAAGTCCGTCTGTTTAGAAACTGCGGGCTGGTAACAATGGTTTCGATGAGCGCGGACATCTTGTACCCGCTTGCTGCCAGCTTCGCCTGCATCGCCTCAAGCAGAGGTTCATCAGAAAGCATTGGCGAGCGGCCAAGCGCGTACACAAGCATCTTTTCAGATAGATTGCTCAGAAAATCCTTCTCGCGATTAACGCGGATGTAGGTCAGCAAGCCATCGGGGCCAGTGCCCTGATTGCCGCCCGGAAACGTGGCGTTGACATCCACCGCGCGCCCGGCGAGATCCTTGGTTCGCCGCTCGCCTACGGGGCCGTACCCTTCAAACGCCAAGCCGAAAGAATCAAAACGGGCATGACAGGAAGCGCACATTTTATTTTCCCGGTGTTTGGCCAGCAGTTCACGCACGGGCAGATCCGACTTCGATTCGTCGTGTGGCAGCTCCGGTACTACGGGTGGCGGCGGCGGTATTGCCTCGCCCAACGCGCGGCGAGCGACCCAGTATCCCCGCTTCACCGGACTGGTTCGCAGACCAGGCGCGTTTTGGGTCAGAAACACTGCCATCGGCAGCAGACCGCCTCGCCCGTACGCACGCGCGTCGTTCACCCGGAACCATTCGTCAGGACTACCTGCGCCCGCCGGAATGCCGTAATGTTGAGCCAGAGTGCGGTTCACAAATGTGTAGTTGCCGTATAACAGATCCAGCGCGGGGCGATCATTCTGAATCAAGTCGGTGATAAAACGAATCGGCTCCTCAAACATCGCCTCACGAAGTTCGTTCGTAAAAACGGGGAAGCGCTGGCGATCAACCGCATTGTGGTTCTCGAAACGGCGGAAGTCTAACCAATTACCTCCGAATTCCGTGGCCAGCGCACTCACGCGGCCATCCTTCAACATCCGTCGGACCTGTGCGTTCAACACGGGCGGTTTGCTCAGGTCATCAGCCGCAGCGTGAGAGAGCAACTCTTCATCGGGCATGCTGGCCCAGAGGAAGTAACTCAGCCGACTGGCGAGAGAGTAGCCGGAAAGGGGACGATACTGTGCTGTTCCGGTTTGACTCGCAGATTTGCCCGCAGATTTCATGGATGCGCCGAGGCCGCCGCTTACCAGATCAACCCGGTAAAGGAAGTCTGGTGATACCAGAATGCTGGCGATTGAGCCACGCATGGCTTCTTCGTGCGTCAATCCCTTCTTCTCACGCAGCTCGCGGTAGTAAGCAAGAATGTCGTCGCTTTCTTCCTGCACCAGCGGTCGGCGATATGCGCGCGCCGCGAATTTCAATAAGGCGTCCAAGTGCCATGGTTCTGCTTCCATCCGCGCGCGCTCCACCCGGCGGATTTGGGCGTTCGTAAGGTCGAAGAAATCTTTGACGGCTTGCAGGATTATCGAGTCGGTTCCAGTCGCCGCTTTTTCTAGAATCTGGTCACGCAGCCGAAAGATGACCTCTTGCTTGGCGAACTCGTTTTGGGAGGGCCTGTCTACGTTCCGGCGCACTCCTCCGCCCTCGCCTGCGTTGTAGATGAATTGCAAGTAGGTCCGCACGGTGTAATCGGCGGTGAAGTCAAACTCATCCCAAAGCGCATCGAGTTCCTTCTTTCCGTTTTCGTCGAGAATGAGTTCGCTGAGCGGCGTATCGTCGCGGAAGTAGCCCATGACGTTGTGGAAGCCCGCGCCGAGGTAGCGTCCTTTATCCATCGAAGTAATTGGATAAAACCTGCCGTGTTCCCGCAGACAAAAAGCAGTGGGGAACACTGAGCTGAAGCGCGCGAAGGCGGTCTCGTAGCGGGCGCGCTCTCCGGCTGGAACCGTCAGATCGGGATCTTCCTGCCGCTCCTTGATGTAAGCAGCGACGGATTGCTTCAATTCTTCCACCTCCCGATTCCCGAACGTGGAACCGCGAGTTACGACGAAGCCTTGCAGCGGTGGTTCACCTTCGACGCGCAACGCTGAAGGATCGAAATCCCGGCGGTGAGCCGCGAGTTGCCGGTTTCTGAACATTGCGATCGGTTGAAAATTGGCGCCGAAGCCTGGCGCTTCCACGTTGGCGAACAGCTTTTCTGTGTGCCGACGGATTTTGACGACGAAGTCACGCATTCGCACGCAGCCTTCACGCGCGAGATCGGCCCCCTCGAGTTGATTGCCCTTCGGCACAGGTAACTCGCGCCACATTGCCTGAAGCTTGACGAGCGGGCCTACCTCTTCCTTCGTTTGCTCCAAAGCCTGCAAGACCATAGTGAGATATTTGGGTGACACTTTGGCCTGCGCAGCGATGCCTGCGAGAGTTGCCGAGGGCTGCCCTAAAGCAACTCGATGCTTGTAGCGCCAAGCGGCGGCAAAATACTGGGCGAAATCGGTTGGCTGGCGGTCATAAAAATCTACGATCCGCTGGATCGGGTATTTTTCACGATCGGTCTCAACCAACATCGGATGAGGCGCGAACGAAAATCCATCCGGTTTGAGGACGAGGTGATCCGCCACCCGGCGCGCGGCTTCAAGGTATTTCGACATCAGCGCGGGCGAAATGGCCAACGACTCACCTGAGTTGTCGAAGCCCGCCTGATTCGCGGGATCAACTGGGAACTCGCGCGCCGGGCGCAAGTCAATTCCCGTCAGGTCGCGGACGGTGTAGTTGTACTCGGCGTTGCTGAGCCGCCGTGCCACCACAGGACCGGGGTCGCCGGCATGCTTGCGCGCGACGTTCTTGCGCACAGCGGCGATCCACTCGATCACCAGTTGGCGCAACTCCTCCGGCGGCTGCTTCATCCCCTGAGGTGGCATCTCCTTCGCCGTCAGTTTGCGCAGCACCAGTGCCCAACGAGGGAAATCATCAATCACGGATTCCAGCGTCGTGTAGCGTTGCAGATCAAAGCTGGCATTGGGTGTAGGCCCGCTATGACAAGAAGTGCAATACGAGGTCACGAAGGAACGGATAGTTTGGCTGAATCTCCGTGTTAATTCGGCATCGGTCGGTTCGTCTTTGCTGCTGAATTGCGCAGGCATTGGGCTGAATGTCCGGGCCAAGCCGGCTGCGGTGGGGTTGGCCGCAGTCAGCCATGGAATCGCGCCGACTCCGAGCATCAACAGCGAAATTGTTAGCCGTGTGCAACGTAGCATCGAACCTCCGAAAATCGAGTCCTCGGAAATAGCTTTTGGGAATGTTGGAGTCACTTTATTCAGGAGACGTAGATTTTGCAATGCTGCTGCGGATTTAGATATAGGTTTCGACTGCTGCGCAAATCACTTGTCTCCTCCAGTTCCTATTCTCTTTGCAGTTTCCCGCTTTTGGGAACGGATCATTCCAAAAGCGGACACCGGCTGGCTTGCTTATCTCTCCGCTTTATGAACAAATCTCGGCAGAAGCTAGGTTGAGCGTGATTGCGTTCTTGGCACGCTGATTGACAGACATACAAACCGGCTTCATCAATTCAGGAGAGATAGCAAATATGATTCAGTTAGAGAACATCGAAAAATTCTATCCGCAGGGCGTACAGAAATATTTCGTGCTGCGCCGCATCTCGCTCAATATCAAACCGGGCGAGTTCGTTTCGATCATGGGGCCGAGCGGTGCCGGCAAATCTACGCTCTTGCACATCTTAGGCATGCACGACAACAGTTGGCAGGGCGAGTACTTCTTTTTGGAGCAGCCCATCCACAAGCTCAGCACGAAACAGCGCGCTGATCTGCGCAACAAAAATATTGGCTTCGTCTTTCAAAGTTATCACCTGCTCGATCACCTGACGGTTTACGAGAACCTGGAAATCCCGCTCTCCTACCGCGACGTCAAGAAGTCCGAGCGCGAGAGCATCGTTGGCAACGTCCTCGACAAGTTCCAGATGGTCGGCAAAAAGGATTTGTATCCGACGCAACTCTCCGGTGGCCAGCAACAACTGGTCGGCGTCGCGCGTGCGGTCATCGCCAGTCCGAAAATCATCCTGGCCGACGAGCCGACCGGCAACCTGCATACAAGCCAGGGCAAGGAGATTATGGAGTTGTTCAAACGGCTGAATAACGAGGGCACGACGATTGTGCAGGTCACGCACTCGGAGGTGAATGCTTCCTACGGCAACCGGGTTATTCAGTTGCAAGATGGCTGGATGGTGAATGAGTAGCAGTCTAAAGCGCTGCGAAAGCTAGGGGCGAACTTTATGCAGACATCAGTTGAAGCTGTCTACGAAAATGGAATCTTCCGACCTTTAACGGAAATTGCTTTGCCGGAAGGACAACATGTTCAGCTTGCCGTTTGGCCCGTTGCCAAAACTAATGGCGAGGCGGAACCAGACCCAGCCTTCAATTTGCCGGAAATGGCTGAAGATTTGGGCATCACAGATCTGGCGGCTAACATTGACCACTATCTTTACGGGCTGCCAAAACGAGAAAAATGAGTCGGCTCTTTGTGGATACCGTAGGTTGGCTGGCGCTCGTCAACCGATCAGATGTTTTGCACGCGCAGGCGACGAAGGTCTATAACGAACGCTTCGAAGCCGGCTGGCATTTCGTAACCCACGCAGGCGTGCTGCTCGAAGTTGGCAATGGGTTGTCGCGTGCTAAGTCGCACCATTTGGCAGTTGGCTTGAAAGCTCGTTTGGACGCTTCGACTCGCGTTGAAATCGTCTCACTTACAGATTTACTCATTGAGGCAGGTTGGCGTTTATAACCAGCGCGGCCAGACAAAGATTGGGGGATGATTGACTGCATCAGCTTTGTGCTGATGGAAGAGTTAGGTTTGACTGAGGCTCTGACTGCCGATCATCACTTCGCGCAAGCCGGATTCACCAGACTGCTTTAACGTTACTATCTAATATGGCAAATTCCCGAACCTCCTCTCCGAAAATTCTGACCGCCGACGATCAGCCTGACGTGCTGGAAGCCCTGCGCTTGTTGCTCAAGAGCGAAGGTTTTCAGATCGAGACTGCAACCTCGCCTGAGCAGATTATGACGGCGCTTGCTGCGCGTGATTACGACGTGCTGCTGATGGATTTGAATTACACGCGCGACACCACTTCGGGACAAGAAGGGCTTGATCTGCTTACCCGCATTCAAATGCTCGATGGCACGTTGCCGGTCGTTGTGATGACGGCTTGGGGCAGCGTTGATCTGGCGGTCGAAGCAATGCGCCGTGGCGCACGTGACTTCGTGCAGAAGCCATGGGAGAACGCGCGGCTGCTCTCGATTCTCTGGACGCAGATCGAATTGGGGCAGGCCCTGCGCAAAGAACAACGCCTGGAAGCCGAGAACCAATTGCTGCGCGGTGAGGGACGCGCCGAGATGATCGCCGAAGCGCCCGCTATGCAGCCCATACTGCAAGTCATCGCGCGCGTCGGCCCGTCAGAAGCCAACGTGCTCATCACTGGCGAAAACGGCACGGGCAAAGGCGTCGTTGCCAAAGTGCTCCACAACATTTCAGCACGCGCTAACAAGCCGCTCGTCACCGTCAACATCGGTGGCCTCTCGGACGGCGTTTTTGAAAGCGAGCTTTTTGGTCACATCAAGGGCGCGTTCACCGATGCCAAGACCGACCGCGTCGGGCGCTTTGAATTGGCCGATGGCGGCACGCTCTTTCTGGACGAGATCGCCAACATCTCGATGGCACAACAGGCCAAGCTGCTCCGCGTGCTTGAAACCGGCGAGTTCGAGCGCGTCGGCTCATCCAAGACGCGCAAGGTTAACGTGCGGATCATCTCGGCCACCAACGCCGACCTGCATGCCGAAGTCGTCGCCGGGCGTTTCCGCCAGGATTTACTCTTCCGTCTGAACACGGTTGAACTGCGCTTGCCACCCTTGCGCGACCGGCGCGAAGACATTGCGCTGCTGGCCCAGCATTTCTTGCGACAGCACGCGGCGCGCTATCGCAAGCTCGTCACCAGTTTTGACCCCGCTGCGTTGAAATCGTTGGAGTCGCATCACTGGCAGGGCAACGTGCGCGAATTGGATCACGCCATTGAGCGCGGCGTATTGATGGCGCAGGGCACACTCATCAAGGCCAGCGATCTCGGTCTGCACCTCGCCGGGCAAGAGAGCGCCGGACGCTTGGAAGAGATGAGCCTCGATGAGGTCGAGCGCTTCCTCATCAAAAAGACGCTCGAACGATTTGACGGCAATGTCAGCAAGGCCGCCGAAGCCTTGGGCCTGAGCCGCAGCGCGCTCTATCGGCGTTTGGAGAAATACGGTCTATAACGATTGCGGATTGCGATTGCCAGGCGCAGAATTACTTGGCGCTAGGCAATCATTCAAAGGCTATGGCTACGACAAACGAGCAGCAATCCGACAGTCAGTTTACCTTCCTGCAACTGGGGGCAACGTCCGCCAAAGCCCACTCGCCAGCCGCCTTTCGCAAAGCCAAACTAAGTTTTGAGCGCCGCGTCCTTTGGCTCTCTTTTCTGACCGGATTGCCGGGCGCATTGGTCGCGCTCGTGCTGCTCTGGCAGGGCGATTTCACGCCGAAGGTGCAATGGACGCTGACGGTCTTCATCTTGACCTTCTGGCTCGGCTGCGCGTTCACCTTACGCGAGCGCGTGGTGATGCCGTTGCAGACCCTGTCAAATCTGCTGGCCGCCTTGCGGGAAGGCGATTATTCGATCCGTGGGCGTGCGGCCAGATTCAACGACGCACTCGGCGATGTCGTGCGCGAGGTCAATGCGCTGGGCACGACGCTACAAACGCAGCGTCGTGGCGCGCTGGAAGCCTCGGCATTTTTGCGCACGGTGATGGCGGAGATCGAAGTCGCCGTCTTTGCCTTCGACAGTGAGCAACGCTTGCAGTTGGTCAACCGCGCTGGCGAGAAGTTGCTCAGACGGCCTGCCGAGCAATTATTGGGGCGTAGTGCGGAAGACGTAGGTTTGGCCGACTGCCTGGCGGGTGAGGCCGCGCGTACGCTGCAAGGCGATTTTCCTGGTGGCAAAGGCCGCTGGGGCATGCGCCGCAGTACTTTTCGTGAGGAGGGCAAACCGCATCAACTGCTGGTCATCGCCGACATCAGTCGCGCTTTAAGACAAGAAGAACAATCAGCCTGGCAAAAATTGGTGCGCGTGCTCGGCCACGAACTCAATAACTCGCTCGCGCCGATCAAATCCATCGCCGGCAGCCTGGAAAGTCTAATTGTCCGCAACCCGCGCCGCGATGGTTGGCCGGAAGACATGGAAGAAGACTTGCAACGCGGTCTTTCGATCATCACTACGCGCGCCGAAGCTTTGGCGCGCTTTATGGGCGCTTACTCGCAGTTGGCCAAACTGCCGCCGCCCAATTTGCAATCGCTAGAAGTCGGCTCTTGGATTCAGCACGTCGCAGCGCTGGAAACGCGCCTGCCGGTCGCAGTCTTGCCCGGCCCACAAGTGACGATTCAAGCCGACCGCGATCAATTGGAACAGTTGCTCATCAATTTGCTGCGCAATGCTGTGGACGCTGCGCGCGAGATGGGCGGTGGCGTGTTGGTGCGCTGGCTGCGCAGCGGCAACTCGTTGGAAGTGATCGTCGAAGATGAAGGGCCGGGCCTCTCCAACACCTCCAATCTCTTCGTGCCGTTCTTTACTACCAAACCGCAAGGCTCCGGCATTGGCCTCGCACTCAGCCGTCAGATCGCCGAAGCGCACGGCGGCACGTTGACGCTAGAGAACCGCACCGACAGCCGGGGTTGCCAGGCCAAATTGCGTTTGCCGCTTTGAAAAGCAGACTCAGGCTATGCTTGACAGCCTCAGGCGCTAATCACAGAATGCCTCGTCGTGAAAACTCGTTGCGCTTTGACAGGCGAGAATCTATGCAAGCTCAATCGAACGAGGTCACCCAACTGCTGCGTCAATGGAGTGAGGGCGACCGTGCCGCGCTCGATCAACTGATGCCGGTCGTTTTCCAGGAACTGCGTAAGCTGGCCAACAGCTATTTGCGCGGCGAGCGGTCTGACCACACTTTGCAGCCTACGGCGCTGATCAACGAAGCCTACCTGCGGTTGATCAAACAAGACTTTCCGGAATGGCAGAGCCGCAAGCATTTTTATGGCGTAGCCGCGCAGTTGATGCGCCAGGTGTTGGTCGAACACGCCCGCGCCCGCGCGACGGCCAAGCGTGACGGCGGCCAGAAACTCTCGCTCGACGAAGCGCTCAACTATTCACAGGATCAGGCGGCCGATCTGGTCGCGCTGGATGACGCGCTGACAGCATTGGCCGAATTTGACCAGCGCAAAGCCCGCGTCGTCGAATTGCGTTACTTCGGCGGCTTCAGTATCGAAGAGGTCGCTGCGGCGCTAAGCATTTCGGTGGCCACCGTCGGGCGCGAGTTACGCATGGCCCAAGCCTGGCTCCACCAGCAGATGAGCAAATGACTCCCGAACGCTGGCGACAAATCGAAGAGATCTTTCAGACCGTTATCGAGCGCGCATCGGATGAGCGCAAGGCGGCATTGACGCAATATTGCGGCAGCGACGCAGAGTTGCGGCGCGAGGTCGAGTCGCTGCTCGATCACGAAGTGCCAGACGCGTTCATCCAGGAGCCGATTCGTGACGCGGCCCAGGCGCTTTCGCTCCAAGCAGGCGCCGAATTGATCGGGCAACGGTTGGGAGCTTATCGCGTGACGCGCTTGCTCGGGCACGGCGGAATGGGCACGGTCTACGAGGCCACACGCGCCGACGAGCGGTTCGAACAGCGGGCCGCCATCAAAATCATCAAAGGCGGAATGGACACAGCTTTCGTCCGCGACCGCTTCACCCGCGAACGGCGCATTCTGGCGCGCTTAGAGCATCCGCACATCGCGCGCTTGATTGACGGTGGCGAAACCGAAGAGGGACTTCCATACTTCGTGATGGAGTTTGTCGAAGGCCAACCGATCGGCGAGTATTGCGCAGCCAATCAACTTTCGATCAATGAACGGTTAAAGCTCTTCCGCCAAGTCTGCGCCGCCGCGCAGTTCGCCCACCAGAGTTTGGTTATCCACCGCGACCTTAAACCGAGCAACATCCTGATCAATAAAGACGGCGTGCCGAAGCTCCTTGATTTCGGCATCGCCAAGCTGCTTGACCCGGACACAGCCGACGACGCGGCGCACACTACCACCGGCTTGCGCATGATGACTCCCGAATACGCCAGCCCCGAACAGGTGCGCGGGAAAAACATCACCACTGCTTCCGACATCTATTCGCTCGGCGTAATTCTTTATGAACTGCTGACTGGCATCAGGCCGCACCAATTCAAAACCAGGTCGCCGCTGGAGATCGAGCGCGCAATCTGCGAGACCGAAACTGAAAAGCCTAGTTCGGCTGTCAGCCGTTCGACCACAGCGCCTGCCCGGTTGCGCAAACAACTCGTGGGCGATTTGGACAACATCGTGTTAATGGCGATGCGCAAAGAGCCTGAGCGACGCTACCAATCGGTCGAGCAGTTTTCCGAAGACATCCGACGCCATCTGGATGGTCTGCCGGTCATTGCGCGCCAGGACACGCTAGGTTATCGCGCGGGCAAATTCATTCGCCGCCACAAGCTGGGCGTGGCGGCGACAGCACTGGTCATTGCCAGCCTGACTAGCGGCGTCGCAGTAGCCAATTATCAAGCCCGGCATGCCGAGCGGCGCTTTCAGCAAGTGCGCAAGTTGGCCAATACCTTCCTCTTCGATTTTCACGATAAGATTCAAAACCTGCCCGGCTCGACCGAAGCGCGCGAGATGGTCGTCAAGACCGCGCTCGAATATCTCGACAGCCTGGCGCAAGAGGCCGGGGGCAATACGTCGCTGCAACTGGAATTGGCTGCCGCCTATGTCAAAGTCGGGGATGTGCAAGGTAATCCCTTTGCGTCAAACCTCGGCCACACCGCGGCGGCGCTGGCGAGTTATAGCAAAGCGTTGGTGATGACAGAGAAGCTCGCCGCAAAAAATCCGACGGAGGTCGAAATTCTACGCCCTCTGAGCTGGTACTACTACAAAGTCGGCGACATTCAGATGCACAGTGGCGAGACAGCGCGTGCCATCGAGAACTCTCGCCTGGGCCTGCAGGTGGGCGGGAAAGTCTTGACGCTCCAACCGGGCAGGCCGGGAAATTATCGTCTGCTGACTGGCGGCAACAACCGATTGGGCGACGCCGAACTGAAGACCGGCGCGGTGGCCGACGCGCTAAGCCATTATCGAATCGGCGTGCAGATAGCCGAGCGTTGGCGCGCCGAAGTCCCCAGCGATACAGCCTCGATCACATTTGCGATTGGCTATGACCGCGTTGGTGACGCTTTGGTCAGACATGGCGATCTCGCCGAGGGAATGAAGAGTTATCTTCAGGCGCTGAAGATTTACGAAGATTTTTTTCAAAAGGATTCCAGCAACCCGTTTAACCGTCGCAGTCTAATGCTCAGTTATAACACCCTCGGCACAATCATGGGTGATGACACAACGATCAATCTCGGCGACAGGCCGCAGGCTTTACAGTATTACCGCAAAGGTTTGGCCATTGCCGAAGGGAATCTGGCCGCTGATCCAAAAGACGCTCAGGCTCGTTCGGATTTGGGCATCGCTCATGACAACGTGGCCGAACTACTCTACGAGTCCGATCCAGTTCAAGGCGCGGAAGAGTCCCGTAAGGCGTTGGCTCTGGCCCAGACCCTGCTAGCGACCGCGCCAGACAACTTCGAGTTCCAGCGCAACCAATCGCTCTACCGTTACGGCCTCGGCAAAGCCTTGCATAGACTGGGCGAGCGAGACGAAGCGCGGCGACAACTTCAACAAGCAACCGAAGCGCAACAAGCCATCTGCGCTGCTGACCCGACTAGAACTCAGTTTCGCGTTGATCTGCTTGACTCTCACAATGCCCTTGCCGCCGCGCTCATTGACCAAGGCGACTTGGCCGGAGCAAAAGAGAATTACGAAAAAGCAGTAGCGCTAGCCGAAAACTTAATGCTGGCGACACCTTCCGATCTTAGAATTCGCTACAAGCTGGCTGACACTTATTCGAACTTTGGTCACTACCACACGACGCTCGCCACCCGCCTGCGCACGTCATCCTCCGAACACATTGCCCATTGGCAAGAGGCGCGTGGCTGGTTGAACAAATCGCTCGGCGTGTGGGACGGTTGGGGCGCGCACGGCGTGTCGAGCATCTTCAACATCAGTCGTCGCGAACAAGTCGCACACTCCCTCGCCCAATGCGAAGCTGCATTAGCCAAACTCTCGGTCAGCCCACAGCGCTAACCTCCGAACAAAAAAATCTTCTCGACTCGTGAGCGATTTCTGCTCTCGTTCTCGCCTGTGTAGCTGAGCAGCGATGAGCGTTGACATCGAAGCCGATGACGCAACGTCCATCGTTACAGCTCAATGATGAAAGTCGAAAAGGAGAAGGTACACAATGAAAGTTGAAACGAACATCAAAGCAGGCTGCCGCAAGGCGGGTGGCGACAACCACAACCAGACGATAGCGCGCGGCCTGAAAGTAAAAAGCGGCGTCAAGGCTGGCATCATCGTCGTCTGCTAATTCAACAACCACAATCAAACAAGAGCGCTGAGCGTCGCGGCCTCGAAACTGAGGCCGCGACGCTCAGCGTGATAACTCAATCATCAATATGGAGAAAGAAGGACAAATATGAAGATCCAAACGAACGTGAAAGCAGGTGATCACGCGCTGTCCGCGAACCACAACCAAACGATGGCTCGTGGATTGAAGATCAAGAGCAGCGTCAAAGCTGGCGCGCTGGTTCCTAACCACAACCAGACTGTGTCGCGTGGCCTGAAGATGAAGAGCGGCGTCAAGGCCGGTCTCATCATCGTCGTCTGCTAATCCAATAGTCACAATCAACGATACTGCTGAGCAGCGCGGCCTCGAAGTGGAGACCGCGCTGCTCAGCGTGATAGCCCAATCATTAACTCCGAAAAAGAAGAAGGGCAGGTTTGAAAATCAAAACAAACCCAAACAACGAATCAGGAGAAGGGAAACAACCATGAGCTTCAGAAACATATTCACAAACTTTGTAACCGTCGTCGCGCTCGCAGTCGCATTGACCGTCTGCGCGGTGGCCCAAACCGTTTCCGTCGAAGGCTTGTCCTCCGACTTCAACCTCAACAGATTGGCTATTTCGAAAGCGAAGACAGCGAGCACGGTCATCGGTTGGGGAGATAACCAATATAACCAGGCAATGCCTCCCGCCGACCTCGGCAAGGTGGTGGCGATTGCCAACGGCGGCCATCACAGTTTGGCGCTGAAGGCGGACGGCACAGTCGTCGCCTGGGGAAGGAGCAACGTAGGGCAATTGAATATCCCACCCCTCCTCAACAATGTGGTCGCGATTTCCGCCGGAACTGGTCACAACTTGGCGCTGAAGGCGGACGGCACGGTCGTTAGTTGGGGCTGGAACGACTATGGCCAAGCGACAGTCCCCGCCAACCTCGACAACGTAATGGCGATTGCCGCCGGAGGCTATCACAGCTTAGCGCTGAAGTCGGATGGCACGGTCGTCGCCTGGGGGCAGTACGAAGACTTTAATCAAACGCCCCCTGCTGGCCTCAACAATGTAGTGGCGATCGCTGCCGGAGGCTATCACAACCTGGCACTGAAGTCGGATGGCACGGTCATCGCTTGGGGATATAACGTCTATGGCCAGGCGACACCTCCAGCTTTCCTCCACAATGTAGTGGCGATTGCCGCCGGGTTTACCCACAGCTTGGCGCTGAGGTCGGATGGCACGGTCGTCCCTTGGGGTGATAACACCTTTGGCCAAACAACGCTCCCCGCTGGCGTCAACAATGTGGTGGCGATCGCTGGTGGTTTGTGTCACAGCCTAGCGCTGGAGTCAGATGGCACAGTCGTTGCCTGGGGGCGAAACAATGCAGGGCAAACGACGGTTCCCACCGGACTCAACAATGTGATGGCGCTTGCCGTGGGAGGAAGCCAAGACCATAGTTTGGTGCTGGTGAACCCGCTCACGGTCGCTGACCTGACCATCATTGTCTATGGCATGAACATCAACATTGTGGTCAAGAAAAACCTCATCTTCAAACTGAACGCTGTGCAGACGGCACTTAACAATGCAGACCTAGCAACAGCCTGCGCCAAGCTGCCCGACTATATCAATCTATGCCAGGCGCAAGCGGGAAAGACGCTGACCGGGGCGCAAGCCAATCAACTCATCGCGGGTGCCGCCGAAATCCGCGCCTCGCTCGGCTGTCAGTGAGCGGCGTCAAAAGGGAGATTCGCACAGGTCGAAAAATTCCGGGACCCTCTCCTAGCCTCTCGCAGCGGTAATCGTCTCGTCAGGCCGACCGCAGTATCGCGCTCCACTGGAGATCGAACTTGTAGCCGCAGATGAATGCCAAGCCACACGGCTTGCGCAGTCATCTGCGGCTCGCTTTTTTCTGCGGTGCACGAAGCTGAATTCAGCCAGAAATGTTTTCTTTGAGTGAGCGATTGTCCTTCTTTTTTTCGCCTGTCTAGGTGAGCAGCGATGAGCGTTGACATCGAAGCTGATGACGCGACGCTCAGCGTGATAGCTCAATCATCAACTTCGAAAAGGAGAAGGACAAAGAGGAGCGAGCGCAATCGCGAAAATTTGTTGTCGCACTGATTGTTCTCGCTGCTTTTTATTGACTGTAGTGGTGGAGACCGAAATGAACACAGCAACACGAACGAAGTTATCGCCGGAGACCAAGTTTGACGCGACCGATGAGTTGATCGAGGAAGCCTGCCGACTGCACGACGCGGCAGTTGCGGCATACAGCGCCGGGCGTGGTAGCGCAGCCGAGCAATTGTCCCGCCGTGCCATTGCCATCTTCGAGCAGGCCGCAGGCGCAGGGCTTTGTAGTTGGGCGGACATGGCGGCAGCGCTGGGCAATCTAGGCGCGATTTACGAAGCGCGCTGCGCTTATGCCGAAGCAGAAGACTGTTACCAGCGCGCCACTGCAATCGCCGCAGAACTGGGAGACAGCGGCGATGAAGACGTGGCGCACTTGCGTTTGCAATCGCTCAGTAATTACGGGCGCATCCTGCGGACACAAGGCCGTTATGCGCAGGCCGAGCTGTTCATCCGTCGCGCACTTGCCTTTGCCGAATCGTGGTTCGGCGTTACCAGCTTGCCTACAGCTTGGGCCTTGAACGAGCTGGGCATGTTCGGCAAGTTCGCTGGACGCTTCGACGAGGCAGAGGCTTGTTACATGCGCGCGCTGGCCATTCTGGAAAGACATTACGGCGACGCTTGTCTGGAGGCGGCTTCGCTTTATCACAATCTGGGCGGTCTGGAACACGCACGCGGGTACTTCGCTGAAGGCGAGTCGTGGGCGCGGCAATCGGTGATCATGCGCGAACGGGCGCTGGGGCCGGAGCATCCCGAAGTGGCAGCGGACGTGGCGGCGCTGGCGGCGCTACTCGACGGACAGGGTAAGTACGCAGAGGCCGAACAGCTTTACCAGCGCTCGCTCGCCATCTTTCGCCGCACCTACGGCGAAGAGCATTACGAGATCGCCGTCAACCTGAACAATCTGGCGGTGCTTTATCAAGCGCAGGAACGCTTCGCCGAGTCCGAGGAGCATTACCTGCGTGCGCTGGCTATCAAGGAGAAAATCTTTGACGTGGGAAACGTCGAGATCGCGCTGACGCTGAACAATCTGGCGGTGCTGTATCAGGCGCAAGACCGCCACGATCGAGCAGAGCCGCTGTTGCGGCGCGCGCTCGGAATCTTTGGGCGCACGCTCGACGCCGATCATCCGCATTTGCTGGCCTGCCGCGAAAATATCGCGGCGCAGCCGACGATCTGAAACAAGGGAAATTTGTGGGACAAGCTGACAGCATGTCCCACCTTTGCCGCAGGAGATGCAATGCCGACTCCGTTTACACGTTGTACACGCGCACTCAATGCAGATGGCTTCAACCGTTCGGTTTGGCTGATTGCGTTAGTCACGCTGTTGTTGGGCGGCTGGTTGCTGTGGTTCGTCGCGGCCCGCGTGGCGCTCTATGAAACGGCGGAGACGGCGCGGCTGGAAGTGGATAGCGCCGTGCATCCCATCGAGGCGCTGATGGCCGGGCGCGTGCGTCTGACGCATTTGCAAGTCGGGCGCGCCGTCAAGGCGGGCGAGGTGTTGGTGGAACTCGAAACCGAAGCGCAGCGCTTGCAGTTGGCCGAAGAGCAGGCGCGCGTGGCGGCGCTGGGCGGCCAACTCGCGGCGCTGGGCGGCCAGGCGGTGGCGCAGCAACAAGTGCAGAGCGAAACGCGCCAAGCCGCGCCGGTCGCTTTGGATGAGTCGCGCGCCAAATTGGATGAGGCCGAAGCCGCTGCGCGCGCCGCTGCCGATGAGGCCGGGCGTTTAGCGCAGTTGCGCAACGACGGCTTGGTCGCTGAAGTTGAGCTGGTGCGCGCCCGTGCCGCCGCAGAGCAGAAGCGCGCGGCAGTTGATACTTTACGTCTCGCCATCAATCGCCAGAACAAAGATCAGCGCGCAACGGACAGCACACAGCAAGTCGCGCTCGAAGGCTTGAAGCGCGAGGCGGCGGTGCTCGAAGGCGAGATGAAAACTCACCACGCGACTATCGAACGCCTGGAGCACGAAATCGCCGAGCGCTTCATCATCGCGCCAGCCACCGGCAAACTCGGCGAAGTCGCTGAACTGCATGCTGGCCAAGTTGTCCGCGCTGGTGACAAGCTCGGCGCAGTAATTCCCGATGGCCAATTGAAAGCGGTCGCCGAATTCCCGCCTTCCGATTCGCTAGGCCGCATTCGCAAGGGGCAGCCCGCGCGCTTGCGGCTGGACGGTTTCCCCTGGGCCGAATACGGCAAAGTCGCGGGCGAAGTCATCAATATCGCCAGCGAACCGCGTTCCGGCAAAGTCCGCGTCGAATTGTCGGTGCGTCCCGCATCGGCGCCGCTGATCCCGCTGCAACACGGCTTGCCCGGCAAGTTGGAAGTCGAAGTCGAACGCATCTCGCCCGCCGCGCTGGTGTTGCGCAGCGTCGGCAAGCTGCTTACTCGTCAATCGCCCGCAACCGGAGTTGACCAATGACCTCTTCCACCACAACTCGCCGCCGCTGGCTCGTGCCCGAAGTCGTGCAGACTTCGGCGATGGATTGTGGCCCGGCTGCGCTCAAATGCCTGCTGGAAGGCTTCGGTGTGCGGGTCAGCTATGGCCGCTTGCGCGAAGCCTGCCAAACTGATGTGGACGGCACTTCGATTGACACGCTCGAAATGGTTGCGGCGCAGTTGGGCCTCGAAGCTGAGCAAGTGATGTTGCCCGAAGACCATCTGCTGTTGCCGGAAGCCGCCGCGCTGCCCGCCATCGTCGTCGTGCGCACGCCGAATGGCGCGACGCATTTTATCGTTGTCTGGCGCAGGCACGGGCACTTGGTGCAGGTGATGGACCCGGCGACGGGACGACGTTGGATGAGTTGCGCCGAGCTGCGCGCCGAACTGTACAAACACGCGCTGGCGATTCCGGCGGCAAACTGGCGCGAGTGGGCGGGGTCGGAAAGTTTTCTAGATGGTTTGCAGCAACGGCTGAGTGATTTGGGCGTGACGGGCGAAGCGATTGATGGATTGATCGAACAATCATTGGCCGACGCTGGTTGGCACAGTTTAGCGGCGCTGGATGCAGCCACGCGCATGGTCGAATCAATCGCGCGTTCGGGCGGCATCAAGCGCGGCAGCCAAGCCGAGCACGTATTGAAAACTTTTTTCGCGCGTGTTGTTCCTAGCGACGTTCAGAGTACCGGCTTCAGCCGGAATCTTTCTACTACGACCATTCCGCCTAAAGGCGGGACTCTAAACTCAGACGAGATCATTCCCGCCAATTACTGGATGGCGCGACCCGCCCGACCAAACGACGATGGTGAAGAGCAAGTGACGATGACCGGCGCAGTGTTGATGCAAGTGCACGGACGACGCGCGCAGGTTGAAGCTGAAGCAAGTCGTGAAGCAGCGCTTTCGCCAGAGTTGGTTGCCGCGTTGGAAGAGAAGCCCAGCCAGCCGGGCCGCGAGTTGTTCAAGCTGCTGCGCGCGGATGGACTGCTTGCGCCTTTGATGGTATTGGCTGCGCTCGTGTTGGCGGCGGGTGGCGTGCTGGTTGAAGCAGTGCTCTTTCAAGGGCTGTTCAACTTTAGCCAGAAGCTGAACCTGACCGAGCAGCGTTTGGGCGCAATGGCGGCGCTCGTCGTTTTCTCGCTGGCGCTGCTTTGTCTGGAACTGCCGCTGGTCGCAGGGCTGCTGCGCGCGGGGCGGCGGATGGAGGCGCGGTTGCGGCTCAAGTTTCTGGAAAAGATTCCGCGCCTGAGCGACCGTTACTTTCAGAGCCGGTTGATTTCAGACATGGCCGAACGCAGCCACAGCGTGCAGGTCTTGCGCGCGCTGCCGACATTGGGTGGGCAATTTTTGCGCTTCGTTTTTGAATTGGCGCTGACGGCGGCAGGCATCATTTGGTTAGATCCGCGCGGCGCTTGGGTCGCGCTGACAGTCGCGGGGCTGGCGGTAGTTTTACCGCTAGCGTTGCAATCGCGGTTGACCGAACGCGAACTGCGCGTCCGCAGCCACAATGGCGCGCTCAGCCGGTTTTATCTGGACGCACTTTTGGGATTGGTTGCGGTGCGCACGCACGGCGCAGCGCGCTCGCTGCGGCGCGAACACGAAAGCTTGCTGCTTGAATGGATGCACGCCAGCTTCGGCTTACTGCGCACGGCGCTCAGTATCGAAGCCGTTGAGGCTTTGTCAGGCTTCGGCTTGGCGGCGTGGCTGTTGTTCGATCATCTATCGCGCGGCGGCGAGGCGGGCGGCGCGTTGCTCTTGGTCTATTGGGCGCTCAATCTGCCCGCGCTCGGCCAGGAGATTGCGCTCGTCGCACAGCAATATCCCGCGCAGCGCAACGTCACGCTGCGCGCGCTCGAACCGTTGGGCGCGCCGGAAGAAGTAGAGACAGTTCGGAGTACCGGCTTCAGCCGGAAGGACTCAGATGCCAAGCCCTTTCCGGCTGAAGCCGGTCCTTCAAACTGTGCTACGAACGGCGCGGCGCTCAGCTTTGAGAATGTCAGCGTGCTGGCCGGCGGCCACGCGATTTTGCACGAGCTTGATTTGGAGATCGAAGCTGGCAGCCACGTGGCGATTGTCGGCGCGTCGGGCGCGGGCAAATCGAGCTTTGTTGGTCTGCTGCTGGGTTGGCATCGAGCGGCGAACGGGCGCGTGTTGGTTGATGGCGAAGAATTGGCGGGCGCACGGTTGGAGCAACTGCGCACGGAAACAGCGTGGGTTGATCCGGCGATTCAGCTTTGGAATCGGTCGCTGCTTGAAAACCTGCTTTACGGAGCTGATGACCAATCCACAATGCGCAATCCGCAAGCCGCCATCGAAGGGGCCGACTTGCGCCGCGTGTTGGAAAAACTGCCCGACGGATTACAGACCAAGCTCGGCGAAGGCGGCGCGCTGGTTTCAGGCGGTGAAGGGCAACGCGTGCGATTGGGGCGGGCGCTGCTGCGCGACGACGCGCGCCTGGTGATTCTGGACGAACCATTTCGCGGCTTGGATCGCAACAAACGGCGCGCCTTATTGCGGCGCGCGCGCGAACAATGGCGCAACGCGACGCTGCTGTGCATCACGCACGATGTCAGCGAGACGCTTGGCTTCGGGCGCGTGTTGGTCATCGGAGGCGGCCAGATTGTGGAAGACGACAGTCCGCGTTTATTGGCGGCAAAACCTGCTTCTTGCTACAGCGAGTTGCTGCAAACGGAAGAGGCTGTGCGCGCGGGTCTGTGGGCGAAGGCCGAATGGCGGCGCTTGCGCATGGACGGTGGGCAAGTGATTGAAACTTGTGGGCAGGCTGAGTCGAAAGCGAGCAGTCATAGCGAAACGCGAGTGACAGTTTTGGCGGATGAAAGGAGGCGGCGCGCGTGATGACGAATCTACGGAATCTGTTTTGGCCCGCAGCACAGTTGGGCGAAGCACTCAATGCGTTGGCACGCCGGAGTGGCTTGGCCACTGACGCCGTCGAGTTGCCCAATCCCGCGCAGGTCTCCGGCCAGTGGATCGAAGCGGCGGCGGAACGCTTGGGCTTGGAAGCGGAAGAGGTCGGCGCGCTGTACGGCGAAGTCGAGCGCATGCTTGCGACGGCTGGCCCAGCTTTGTTGCGCGTGCCCGGCGAAGACTCTTTTCTAGCCTTGCTCGGTAGTGGCCGTGGAAAAGTTGCGGTGCTCGCGCCGGATTTGAAAGTGCGGCGGATCAGATTGGAGGAACTGCGCGCGCTGTTGTGCCACCGTCACGAAGAGCCTTTGCGCGGCGAAGTGGACGACTTGTTGTTGCAAGCGGGCGTGGCGCGCCGCCGTTTGGCGACTGCACGCGCGGCGTTGCTGCGCGAACGTTTGAGTCAGGTGTGGCTCAACGAGTGTTGGCTGTTGCGACTGACACCGGGCGCGGGCTTCGTCAAGCAACTCGGGCAGGCGCGCTTGCTGCGCTCACTTGGCGTGCTGGCCGCAACATACTCGATTCAGTTTGCGCTGGGCTTGTTGGCTTGGTGGGTGTTGGGGCGAGGCTTGCTGGGCGGGCAGTTGGATCGCGGTTGGCTGCTGGCGTGGGCGCTCTTGCTACTGACAGCGGTGCCGTTTCGCTTGCTGGCAGTGTGGGCGCAAGGGCGTTTTGCCATTGGCGCGGGCAGTTTGCTCAAACAGCGGTTGCTCTGCGGCGCGTTGCGACTTGAACCGGAAGAGATTCGCCACGAAGGTGCAGGGCAGATGCTTGGGCGCGTCATCGAAGCGAACGCGGTCGAGTCGCTGACTTTGAGCGGCGGCTTTCTCGGCGTGGTCGCAATGATCGAATTGAGCGCCGCTGCGCTGGTCTTGAGCGTTGGCGCGGGCGGCTGGCTGCACGTGCTGTTGCTGCTCGGTTGGTTGGCGCTGGCGCTGGCGTTGGGTTGGTGGCATTTGCGGCAGCGACAGGCTTGGACGCAGGCGCGGCTCGAGATGACCAACGATTTGATCGAACGCATGGTCGGCCATCGCACGCGGCTGGCGCAGGAAGCTCCCGCGCGCTGGCACGACGGCGAGGATCAAGCGGTCGAACGTTACCTGGCGCAAGGGACGATGCTGGATCGCACGGCGCTGCTGCAAGCGGTGGTAGGGCGCGGCTGGCTGTTGGTTGCGCTGCTTGGTTTGAGTCCGGCCTTTGTCTCAGGTGCGGCTTCGCCAGCCGCCTTGGCAGTCAGCGTGGGTGGCGTGCTGCTGGCCTATCGAGCGTTGGCGAAATTGAGCGCGAGCTTGTCGTCGCTACTGAGCGCGGCCATTGCGTGGCGACAAGTCGCGCCGCTCGTCAAAGCTGCTGCGCGGGCGGAAGAGGCTGGTGCGTGGTTGGCCGAAGTGGGCGACGCAACTCAACCATCTGCCGCAGTGGTGGAAGCGCACGAGCTGGCGTTTCGTTACCGTGAGCACGGCGAAGCAGTCTTGCGCAGTTGCAGCTTAAGCATCGCCGCGGGCGATAAACTCCTGCTCGAAGGCGCATCGGGCGGCGGCAAATCCACGCTAGCGGGGTTGCTGTCGGGATTGCGCACGCCACAGGCTGGGCTGCTCTTGGCAGGCGGGTTGGATTACCAAACGCTGGGCACGCGTGGCTGGCGGCGGCGCGTGGTCGCGGCCCCGCAGTTTCACGAAAACCATGTTTTTACCGGCACCTTTGCTTTCAATCTGCTGATGGGGCGCGGCTGGCCGCCACGCGCGCAAGATCTTGCCGAAGCCGAAACGCTCTGTCGCCAACTGGGCTTGGGCGAATTGCTGGAGCGCATGCCCGCCGGCTTGCTGCAAATGGTCGGGGAGACCGGCTGGCAGTTGTCGCATGGCGAACGTAGCCGTTTGTTTTTGGCGCGCGCGCTGCTGCAAAAATCTGAGTTGGTGATTCTGGATGAAAGCTTCGCCGCGCTTGACCCCGCTACACTCAGCCAGTGTTTGCAAACGGCGCTCGAGCGCGCGCCGACGCTGTTGGTGATTGCCCATCCATAAAGAAAATAGCACTGGCCAAGCTTGGGGCGTATTGAAAACTCAATTACGCCCATCTCTCTTATCCAGCTAAATGAACTGTTTTTTCGAGCCCATGTTTTCAGTAATTTAGCGAACTCTTCAGCGCCAGCGGCGCATAATGTTTATAGTTTGGCGGGGTTTATTACCCAAGCTCCGTAGGAGCGACAGCTTACGTTTCGCTCCTACGAGCTTAAGCAATAGCCATGCTGCGGCTATAGACATTTGGCTCCTGCGGAGCCGGAAGGTCCCCCATAAATTGCGCACACTCTTCATCTAATCTCCACCTGCAAGTTCAAAAAATCTTTTCGCAGTGAGTGATTCGTTTTCACGTTTTCGCCTGTGTGTGTAAGCGGCGTTGAATACTGGCCGCGAAGCTGAGGACGGCGCTGTTTGCACCGCTCAAGACAATATTGAAGAGGAAAGATAAGTGTTAAGTATGAGGACTGAATCGAACGTGAAAGCTGGGCAAACTTTTCCGCCCCGACCGATGGTGACAAATCACAATCGAGTGTTGGCGCGCACCTTGAAGGCCAAGAGCGCGGTTAGCTTTGATATAAGTGTTTGTGGCTGCAATCACACCCAAACATTGGCTAACAGGCCGAAGGAAATGCGGCTTAAAGAGATAGATGACGCTCTCTCTAAAGCGGCGGCCATCATCGAAAGGGCCAGCCGTCCGACAGAAGAGCTTGATCCACACATAAGCCAGCTTGCGCGCGCGAGTTTCCGGGACAGATCGAATCAACACTTGTGGAGCTATACGGCTCGCTCGTTCGACCTGCTGCACAATAACCTCGAGAACGTAATAGCTCGCTTCCGACAACTCGCTGCTGATCTGTTCCAGGCCCAAGACATCCAGATGCAGCTTAGTGTTCCGCCTGACCTGGAGCGAATCAATCTTACTGCGGAGCAGTGTCATCACCTGATTTTGATCCTCGAAGAAGCGCTCCAGAACATCGCGGCGCACGCCTACTGTTCGACTGTCTCAATTGCCTTTTCAATTGAAGGTCGTCGGCTGGAAGTCAAAATTCATGATAACGGGAGCGGCTTAATCGGTAAGCTGCTGTGCAAGCCGGCCATTCTTAGGCGGCGGGGCGGCGGATTGCGCGATGTGCAGGTGCGGGTGGCCGAACTAGGCTGGGCGTTGGAGATTGCCTCCGCGCCTGGCTGGGGGACGGGCCTGACGCTGAAACTCCCATTGCAGGGATAAACCGCATCACACAAAGTCAACTTAGGGGCCGCAACTAAATGTGCGGCCTCAATTTTTATAAAGCCAGTTGCTTCAGGAAAGACACCAAGCGCGGCCTACTACAAACGTCACCGAAAATTTAATGAAGAAAAATTTTCGGTGAGTGAGTCTTTTTCCTTCTTTTTTTCGCCTGTATTGGTGAGCGGCGCTGAGCGTTGACCTCGAAGCCGAAGGTGTAGCGTCCTTTGCCATAGCTCAAGCATCCACCTCTAACAGGAGAAGAATAAGTATGAAAATCAAAGCGAACATCAAGGCTGGTGGCGACGGCCTTTCGAATAACCACAGCCAGACGGTGGCTCACAGCCTGAAGGCCCTCGTCCTGGCCTTGCTTTTTACAATGGGGGGCGGCATCGCCTCGGCCCAAACATATCAGGTTATTCACACGGAAAGCACGGAGGTCGCTAACGACCTGACGCGGACCGTGACTACAGTGCAAGACGGCAGCAATCCGCTTAACCGATTCTTCATGACTCGTGTCGTGAAGAACGTACCCGCCCAAGCTCTTCGCGGCACGATCTTGCTGCTGCCGCCGCTCGGCAGCGGTTTTCAGAATTACGAGACCACCGCAGGCAATGATTACAAGGACTCGTTTGCCGGCTTCTTCGCCCATCACGGCTTTGATGTGTGGGGCTATTCACAGCGGACGCAAGGGATCGCCGCCGGGTCTTGCGAGAGCGGCAGCCTTGACTGCTCGGTTATGGCTGGCTGGGGATTGCAAACCCTTCTGAACAACGTCGCCTTCATCCGCCAGCAGATCGGCCTGGCGCATCCCGGCGAGAAACCTGTGGTCGGCGGGCTTTCGTTGGGAAGCATTGCTGGGGTGGCGGTGATCAACGCGGCTCCTAACGATTATGCGGGTGCCTTGTTGATCGAAGGCACGCTTTATGACACCGACGCGCAAGTGCGCGTCATCAATCAAGGCTTCTGCAATCTGTTCGACGGGCTACTAGCCCAGGGCGTCTATTACGAAGGTCAACAACTTCCTGCTTTCAAATTCGTCGCGCAGTTGGCGACGGTTGCCCCCAACGCTCCATCGCCGCTGCCTGGCTTCCCGCCAGGGTTCACCAATCATCAGGCCTTCGTGGCGGCCTTGAGCACCGCGCAAATCTCGCCGACGACACCGCGCCCGAATTACTTTTTCGCCGCTGGCGATGCGCTGCAGGATCGCTTTTTTTTCGCCAACGATGCCGAGCTCCGCACGAACATAGCTCGGTTCGTTGATTACGTTGCGCTGCGCACAATCCGCGATGTCAACTGCGGCCTTGCGGGTGAGCGGACCTTTACCAACAACCTTCAGAACTTCCACGGCGCAGTCTATGTCGTCGCCGGTGGGCACGGGTTTGGCTCCGCGATGCTCGACACTGCCGCGCTGATGACTTCGGCTTCGGTGACGATCAACTTCGACGCAGCCTTTGGCCATATTGACGGCTACTTTGAAGGTTCACACCGGCAGAACCTCGACAAACCAATTCGGAAGTGGCTCGAAGACGTGCTTTCGCATCCGTAAACCCGGCGCCTTACCACAACCCAATCATCAGACGAATCGTCTGTTGGGACAGCCTTGCGCTCCACTGGCGAGGAAATTTATAGCCGCAGACGAATGGCAAGCCACCTGGCCAGCGCATTCATCTGCGGCTCTCTTTTTTTTCGCAACGCGCGCTAATGAATTTCGGGTAGTGGCGCAAGGTGGTGAGTGTGGAGTACCGGTCATCGGCTCGCTAGAGTATTGCGAACTGGCGAGTCACCACTTCCGCGGCCGCCAGTCTTAAAGCCGCTCGCTAGAAATCAGGCCGATGGGCGAATAGGATGTTGCATCTTGTTCGCCCAAGCCAACCGCCAAACAGTTTTAGAATTGCATCGGCTTGACCGTTGGCCAGACGATGGCTTATGTTTCGCCCGCTTTCTGCCTGCTAATAAATGAGTGATCGCCTATCAATTTAGGCTAAATCGAAGCACAGCAACATTGGGACAGGGCCAGTAGACAGGATAGACAAGATTTTCCAGAATTGGTCAATGGTGATAAGTCTCTCGACTGCTTTCGTCCTGCACAATTCTGTCAATCCTGGCCAAATGTTTTGTAGCTTGATTTAGCTGGAGCCAAACGCGTCTAGAGACGAAGTTCGACAAACACTGCTGGCGACGCTCTCTGGCACTGTGACCGACCCAACCTGTGGTCAAACGAGAAAACTTGTCAGTCGCCCTTGCTCACGCGCGAGCTTGGGACTCAGAGTCTAAGGCCCTTGCTCACGCACGGGCTGCTGGTGTCTTTGAAACAATTGCATCTAGGAGAACAACTATGCTTCGCGTAACCCGACCGAAATTGATGAAACACCTCTTTGTCATTGCTCTTATCCTGGCCCTACCCCTGCCGGGGTTTAGTTGGGGAGCTGGCGGACACATGTTAGTGGCCCGCATCGCTTATACCCGCTTGAATCGGACTGCCAAGGCCCAGGTGGATAAATTGCTGAAGGTCAAAATCAACCCGGTGGAGGTAACCTCCAAAAGCCTGGACTTTGTTAACGCAGCGCATTGGGCAGATGATCTCAGGCCTTTTACTGAGTTCGATTTTTTGAAGGAACTCCATTTCATTGATCATCCATTTACCACTGACAGCAGTACGTTGCCATCGAATCTACCCGGAGAAAAGAATATTGTCTCGGCCTTAAAAGACAACGTGAATGTGCTCAAAACCAGCACGGACGATAAAGAGCGAGCCCAGGCTTTGCGCCTCGTCATTCACTTTGTTGGTGATGTACATCAGCCGCTGCATTCCGCGACGCGGGTAACGCAAGCTCATTTACAGGGAGATAGAGGCGGGAATGATTTCAGCATCAAGCTGCGTAATGCAAATGGTGATCTTCGGAACTCCAATCTGCATAGCTATTGGGATGGCGGGATAGGGAATTTCCCGAAGACCGGTGCGAATTTTGCGCCGCCCTCGCTGGCGGCGATCACGCCCGTCGCAGTTAGGATTACCGGCAGATTTCCGGCTGATACTGAAGACTGGCAGGAAGGCGGTGTGACTGGCTTTGAACAATGGTCGGAAGAAAGCGAAAAGCTGGCACAAAATACCGCCTATAAAAATATCAGAGAGCGCCAAGTACCCAGCGCCGGATACAATCAGGCAGCAATAGCGGTTGCTCAGCGGAGAGTGGCTTGGGGAGGCTATCGTCTGGCTGAGCTGCTGAATTCTATTTGGCCAGAGCAGCAATAAATTGTGTGGAAGTTGGAATGTAGGATTGGCTAGATGACAAAGCGGACTCTTTTCTGGATTGCCTGCTGGCTGATCAGCGCGGTGGTCACCGTGCGCGCTCAAGAAATGCGTATAGGCGCCAGCGCCATTGTGATTACTCCACCGCGCGGCACGCCGCTCGCCGGGTATTACGAGCCGCGCGGTTCGACGGGCGTGCTTGACGAGCTTTACAGCAAGGCGCTGGTGATCGAGCAGAATGGCGTGAAGGTGGCCGTGGTCGAATGTGACTTATTGAGCTTGCCGCGCCAAACTGTGCAGGCCGCGCGCCAGTTGATCGAAAAGCAAACCAGCATTCCTTCGGCCAATATCCTAATTGCTGCGACGCATCAACACACCGGCCCAGTGGTTGCACGCGAATCGGCGCGCGATCAGCTTGATGGCGGCTCAAGCCCATTGGGGTTGAAGTACACCGAGAGTTTGCCATCTCTGATTGCGCGCAGTGTCAGCGAAGCTAATCAGAAACTCACACCTGCACGCGCCTATGTGGCCACTGGGCACGCAGACGGCGTGAGCTTCAATCGCCGCTTCTGGATGCGCGATGGCACGGTCAGTTGGAACCCGCGCAAACAACATCCCGACATCATCAAGCCCGCTGGCCCAATTGATCCGGCGGTCGGCCTACTCTACTTCGACACGCCGCAAGGCAAGCCCCTCGCCACGCTAGTCAACTTTGCACTGCATCCTGATACGACGGGCGGGACAGAGATTTCCGCCGACTATCCCGGCGCGCTCGCGCGTTTGTTGGGCGAGTACAAAGGCAAAGAGATGCTGACGCTCTTTGCCAACGGCGCGTGCGGCAACATCAATCATCGCGACATCAACTGGCTGGACGCGCAGAAAGGCGTGGCCGAATCTTTCCGTATCGGCACAATTCTGGCAGGCGCGGTCAATAAAACATGGGGCCAGTTGCAATCCTTGAAACAAGGCTTGCTGCAAACACGCAGCGAGATTGTTCAGTTGCCGCTCGCGCCGATCAGCGCAGAAGACTTGGCCAAAGCCAATGAAGTAGTGAAACGATTGAACGAGAAGCAGACGACCTTTATGGAGAAGGTCAAAGCTTTTCAAGTGCTCGATGTGGCCGCGCGCAAAGGGCAGCCGCTCGAAGTCGAAGTCCAAGTCATTACATTGGGACAGCAATTGGCGCTGGTTTCATTGCCGGGCGAGGTCTTTGTTGAATTGGGGCTTTCGATCAAACAAGCCTCGCCTTTCACTTACACAATGATTGCGGAATTGGCGAATGGCTCGATTGGCTACATCCCAAACAAGCCAGCTTATGCGGAAGGGAATTATGAAGTGGTGAGCGCGCGTTGTGCCGAAGGTTCGGGCGAACTTTTGGTGACGGCGGCGCTGAAATTGTTGAACGAGTCTTTTGCCGCGAATGCGGGCAAGCTGAGCAAATGAAAAAGGGCAATGATAAAAATGGGATGCCGAATTTGCAGCCACGTAGTGGCGGCCTGATTTTAGCCCGGCGTTTTCAACGCCGGGGAGTGAGGGGCATCTCATCCGCGTCGCGTCAGCGACGCCTGAATTCAACCGTCGCTGACGCGGCGGGATGCTGTTGGCCCAGCTTCCCGTGGGTTGAAAACCCACGGCTAAATTCAACCGCCGCTACGCGGCAAAAATGTGCGCTTCGATCTATTGTAGCGCTCTTACTCTTGTTGCTTGCGCCCTATAGCTACGCGCAACGCAAGCCGAACGTGCTTTTTATTACGGGCGACGATCACGCGGCTTACGTGTTGGGCGCTTACGGCAGCCACCTGGCACATACGCCAAACCTGGACAACTTGGCGGCGAATGGCATGCGCTTCAATCACGCTTATCCCAATTCGCCAGTCTGCACACCTTCGCGCGCGACGATCATCACGGGCAAATACCCGCACGCGGCGGGCGTGACCTTGCTCTCAA
This sequence comes from uncultured Acidobacteriota bacterium, assembly GCA_963699175.1. Classification (GTDB taxonomy): domain Bacteria; phylum Acidobacteriota; class Blastocatellia; order RBC074; family RBC074; genus JACPYM01. The sequence continues at coordinate 177,922 of OY969418.1, forward strand.
CGCCTTTGCCAGAGGAGCAGGTGACGATTGCCGAGCAATTGAAGAGCTTCGGTTATCGCACGGGCGCTATCGGCAAGATGCACTTCAACAGTGATCTGAAGCACGGCTTCGATTACCGCATTGATCGTCCTGACCATCGCCGCTACTTGAAGGATAAATCCGCGCGCGCCGTACCTGCCGACGTGCGCGTCAAACCGGAATGGCGGCCTTTCAGAGACCCGGCGCGCGTTTGGCTGAATGCAGAAGCGCTGCCCATTGGTCAATACGACGAGGAGGCCGAAGGCACTTTCTTCGCGCGCAAAGCAATTGAATTCCTTACACAGCAGAGCGCGCAACCCTTCTGTCTGTGGCTGAGCTTTTACGAGCCGCATTCGCCGTACGATTTCCCAATCGAGTGGGGTGGCAAATTCGATCCAAAGCAAATGCCGGTGGGCAAGCTAGGGCTGGAAGACGGCCAGCAAGTTCCGAAAGTCTTCGCAGAACTAACAGAGGCGGAGAAACAAGGTATCGTCGCGGCCTACTACACATCGGTGGCATATCTGGATAAGAATGTCGGGTTGGTGCTCGACGCATTGCAACGGCTGAAGCTGGACGAGAACACGCTGGTGATTTACATCGGCGATCACGGCTACTTGCTAGGCCAGCACGGGCGGTTCGAGAAACATTCGTTTTGGGAGCCAGCAGTGCGCGCGCCGCTGCTGGTCTCGTATCCGCAGCGGTTCGGACGCGGCAAAGTAAGTGACGCGCTTGTCGAATTCGTTGATCTGGTGCCGACAATTCTGGATGTCTGCGGCGTTTCGCATCCCGCAGGCTTACAAGGCAAGAGCCTGCTACCATTGCTCACAGGCAAGGCGAAGAAGGTGCGCGATGAAGTTTTCAGCGAATATCTCTTTGGTTGGGAAGAGGCGATGATTCGCACCGACGCATGGAAGTTCATCTACACGAAGGGTGACATCGCACGCGCCGATGGTTACGAGACGGCTTATCCGAAGCCTGGCAAGAGCAGGCGACTTTACGACCTGAAGCGCGATCCCGAAGAACTGACCAATCTGGCGGCGCGCGCCGAGTATCAAAAGATTGTCCAGTCGATGGAGCGGAAGCTGTACGAACGCCTGGTCAATACGCAGCCGCCGAGCCGCGTTGTGCCGCAAGGTTTAACGCAAGCAGAGACGATAGATTTTTTGTTGCGCCCGATTGAAGGCAAACAAGCGACTGCACCCTGATGACACCGCTACTTAAAGCAAACTCCATCACGAAAAACTACGCGGGCGTGAAGGCCTTGTCCGGCGCTTCTTTTGAGTTGCGCGCAGGCGAAGTCCACGCGCTGATTGGCGAAAACGGCGCAGGCAAATCCACGCTCATCAAGATCATCACGGGCGCAGTACAGGCTGACGGCGGCACGCTCGAAATCACCGGGCAGCGCGTGGAGCAGAACACGACCGCGTTGGCCAAATCGTTGGGCGTTGCCGCGATCTATCAGCAACCGGCCTTGTTCGCCGAATTGACGGTGGCGGAAAACATTGCTGCGGGTCAGGAGCGCGGCGGATTGTGGCGGCGTGTGGATTGGCGTGTGCGGCGCGCGCGCGCGATTGAATTGCTCGCCCGCGTCGGCGCAAAGATTGACGTGGAGCGGCGCGCGGGTGATTTGACGATGCCGGAGCAGCAGTTGGTGGAAATCGCGCGGGCGCTCGGCGCGTCGGCCAAAATCTTGATTATGGATGAGCCGACAGCGGCGCTTGGCGAAGAGGACGCGCAGCACCTCTTCGGCGTCATGCGTGAGTTGCGCGCGCGAGGCGTCGGCATCATCTACATTTCGCACCGGCTGGAAGAGCTTCAGCAGATTGCCGACCGCGTAACGGTATTGCGTGATGGACAGACGATTGCGACGCGCACGCTGGAGGGCGTCACGCGCGACGAATTGATTCGACTGATGATCGGGCGTGAACTGTCAGCGGTATTTCCAAAACGCGAAGTGCAGCAAGGCGACATCTTGCTTGAACTGCGTAACGTGGCCTGTCGCGCGGCTGGCGTACACGAGGTGAGTTTGAGCGTGCGTGCTGGCGAGATTGTCGGGTTGGCGGGACTGGTGGGCGCGGGGCGTACTGAATTGGCGCGCGTGCTGTTTGGCCTAACACCGGCGGACGAAGGCGAGATATTATTGCACGGCCAGCGTGTAGTAATTGATAGTCCGTCGCGAGCGATTGCGCTCGGCATTGCTTACGTACCGGAAGATCGGCGCAAACACGGCGTAATTCTGCCGCTGCCGATCAGCAGCAATGCAACGCTGGCCAGCTTGCCGCAATTCGCCGCGCGTGGTTGGCTCGACTTCAAACAAGAACGCATGCGGGCAACAGAAGCGGTGCGGCAGTTGGCCGTGAAGACCCCTTCGATCTTTGCGCCAGTCAGCAATCTGTCGGGCGGCAACCAACAAAAAGTTGCATTGGCCAAGTGGCTGACGACAAAGCCGCGCGTTATCATTCTCGATGAGCCGACGCAGGGAATTGATGTGGGCGCGAAGTCAGAGATTCACCGCTTGATGTGCGATTTGGCGGAGCAAGGCATGGCTGTGTTGATGATCTCGTCCGAATTGCCGGAGATTTTGGGAATGAGTGACCGCATCGCAGTGATGCACGCAGGCAAACTCGCGGGTGTGTTGTCGCGCAATGAAGCGACGCAGGAAAAGATTTTGGCGCTGGCGTTAGGGCATTTCTAAATTCGGAACAGGCAACAGTGGTGCGGTACAGGGAGCGATAGCGACCTGGTGCTGTCGGAGCGTACACTTCACGAGTTCACCAAGTCGCTATCGCTCCCTGTACCGCACCAACGTGAAAACTTCTACCAACCAAACCAGAGGTGACAAAATGAAACAAGACAAGATTACACGACGGAAATTCGTGGCGGGAACGACCGGCGCTACGCTCAGCGCCATGATCGTGCCGCGTCACGTGCTCGGCGGTGTGGGCTATTCAGCGCCGAGCGATACAGTCAACATTGCGGTCGTCGGTTGTGGCGGCCAAGGCTCGTCGGACGCCACTGAACTCGTCGCCGGAGGCCAGAACATCGTGGCGCTCGCCGATGTGGACTTTGGCTTCGTGGACAGAGCCGTTGCCGGACGCGCCAGAGGTCGCGACGGTCAACCCAACCAAAATGCCGTTAAGTTGCAGGAGGCTTACCAGAAAGCAAAACGCTACACCGATTTTCGCAAGATGCTCGAAGCCCAGAAGGACATAGACGGCGTGGTCGTGGCGACACCAGACCACGCACACGCGGTAATCGCCAAAACGGCGATGGAACTGGGCAAGCACGTTTATGTCGAGAAGCCGATGGCCTGGTCAGTGCACGAAGCCCGTGTGCTGCGTGAGACGGCGGCGCGCACCAAAGTCATCACGCAGATGGGCAATCAGGGGCATTCCAGCGAAGGCGCGGCGCTCATCAACGAATGGATTCAAGCCGGGTTGATCGGCCCGGTAAAGGAAGTTCACGTCTGGACCAATCGCCCGATCTGGCCGCAAGGCGTTCCGCGTCCGGCAAAAATTCCCGTAGTGGCGGATGCGCCCGCAGCCGGGCCAGCCGCCGGTCAGGGCGCGCGCGCGGGTGGGCAAGGCGGTGGCGGCGGGCGCGACTGGACGTCGCGCCGAGTCAATCGAGCGCTGGCAGCGGCTGTTGAAGCTGAAGGTTCAGCGCCCACAGGGATAGAGTGGGATTTATTTCTTGGCCCAGCGCCGGAAGTGCCCTTTCATCCCATGTATCATCCGTTCAACTGGCGCGGCTGGTTGGATTGGGGTACGGGCGCGATTGGCGACATGGCCGCACACTTGATTGACCATCCGTACTGGGCACTGGGGCTGAAGTACCCCACTGCCATTGAAGCAACCTCGACCCCGTGGGGCACCGACAACAAGGACAACCCGGTCAGCTACCCGCTGGCCACGCAGGTCATCTACAAGTTCCCGGCGCGTGGCGCGCAACCGCCTGTGACGCTGACTTGGAATGATGGCGGGTTGATGCCGCAGCGGCCAGACTTGTTGCCGGAAGATGTACCGCTTGATCGTGGTGGTGGTGTGATCTTCATCGGCGAGAAGGGCCTCCTGATGCACGGGACTTATGGCGCGAATCCGAAGCTCTATCCCGCTTCCTTGATGGAAGCGGCGGCGAAAGTGCCAAAAACTTTCCCGCGGATTGCGTCCGGTGATGAAGCCAATAGGCAAGCGCTTCACCGCATGAATTGGGCCAACGCCATCCGAGGCAAAGCGAAGAATACCTGCCCATTTGAATATGCCGGACGGCTGACTGAAACAATGTTGCTCGGTGTAGTTGCGATGCGTACTGGGCAAGGCGTGCGCATTTACTATGATGGCGAGGCCGGCAAGATCACGAATGTGGCCGCGGCCAACCAGTTCCTGCAACGCGAATATCGCAAGGGTTGGAGCCTATAGAATAGAGAAGTGGCGCGGGCGGTGATGAAACGCGAGTCCGGCCAAACTCTTCTGACGATGACGTTGACCGCAAGCCCAGAGCAGAGTCCTCCGCTGCTCTGGGCTTTGTTTTTTAGTGGAAAGATTGCCAGATCATCTTATGATCTTGTTTTCTGAGAATGAACTGTGTAGAATGCGCCCACTTTTTTCAAGGCTAGGTTTAGCAACACGGAAATAATTTATGAAAGAGAGATCGCTAAAGCTGATTCAGCCGGTCTCGAAACGGGATCAAGTGGTCGCTTCGTTCAAAGAGGCGATTCTGAATGGCGTCATTCAACCCGGCGAGCCAGTTGTCGAGAGCAAGGTCGCGCAGCAACTCGGTGCGGGCATTCCGCTGGTGCGCGAGGCGCTGATCGAACTGGAGTATCAGGGGTATGTGCAGAAAGTTCCCTACAAGGGGACGACCGTCACCCGGCTGGAACGGTGGGATGTGGATAAGATCTTCCGCCTGCGCGTGGAGTTGGAAGCGATGGCCATTGAGTGGGCCAAGGAGTGGGTCTCGCCCGCCGACATCGAAGAACTGCGCGGCATTACCGCAAAGATGAGAGAGGGTGCGCAGGCGCTCAACCTCGAGTTGTTTTATCAGAATGACTTGGCGTTCCATCGCAAACTTTGGGAAATGTCAGGCAACGAATACTTGGTCGAATGTTTAGAGCGCATCGTGGTGCCGCTCTTCGCCTTCTTTTTGATGAAGGACCGCCGCCCGCGCGAGTCGTACCTCGTCAGCGTTGCCCAACACGAAAAGATTCTTGAAGCTTTGCCCAGGCTAAGCGGGGCGAAGTTGCGTGCGCTGATGCGGGGTTCGATTTCCAACTGGCGGACTGAGATTTTCAGCGCGGTGTTGCCAAAAGACAAAGACTAACAAAATTCCTCTAGCCGAATGCTGGGATGAGCAGTTTTCATTGTGATGATCTGTAGGCGGCGCGCTTTGCTGTGGTCTACTGAGCGTGGCAAGGCGTGTGAACATAACCATCAACTCCATTCACTAAAGTAAGGAGAGACTATGTCACCAAGGACAAACAGGCTTAAATTCTTTCTGCTCTTCCTTGCGCTCGTTTGCTGCTGCCAGAGTGCGAACGCGCAGGGGCTAACCGGTCAAATCTCCGGCACGCTCAATGATCCCAACGGGGGCGTCGTGCCGAACGCCAAAGTCGAAATCATCAACCAAGAGACGGCGCTGGTGCGCATCGTCAATTCCGATAGCGAAGGCAACTTCGTCGCCACGCAGTTATTGCCCGGCACCTATTCGATCACCGTCACGGCCAATGGCTTCAAGAAGTTTGAGCAAAAGGGCATCGTCTTGACCGCCAACGAGCGCGTGGACGTGCATAAGCTCGCGCTGGAAGTCGGCGACGTGAACCAGACCGTCACCGTTACCGCCGAGGCCGCTTACGTGAAGACGGAGAGCGGCGAACGCGCGGGGCTGATTGACGAACAGCAGATTCAGAGCATAGCGCTCAAAGGGCGCGATTACATGGGCCTGGTGCGCTTGCTGCCGGGTGTGGTGGACACGGCCAACCGCGAAGCACCGGGCTGGAACAACCTGGTCGGCGTCACTGTCAATGGCAGTCGCGGCGGCACGCTCAACCTGACGCTCGACGGCGTTTCGAGCCTCGACACCGGCTCGCAGTTAGGGCCGTATCTCGCGCCGGGCCTCGACGCTATCGGCGAAGTCAAAGTGCTGCTGACTAATTATCAAGCTGAGTACGGGCGCAGCAGCGGCGGCACGATCAACGTGGTCATCAAGAACGGCACGCGTGATTTTCATGGCGGTGGCTTCTATTTCAAACGCCACGAACAATTCAACGCCAACGAATTTTTCAACAACCTGCGCAATATTCCCAAGCAGCGTTATCGTTTCAATTATTGGGGCGGCAACATCGGCGGGCCGGTCATCATTCCAGGCACAGACTTCAACAAGACCCGCGACAAGCTCTTCTTCTTCTTCTCGCAGGAGTATCTGCCCCGGCGTTATCCCACGCGGCAGGGCACGCTCACCTATCCGACGCAACTCGAACGCAACGGGGATTTCTCGAAGAGCTTCAACACCGGCGGCAGCTTGATCGTGATCCGCGATCCTAACACTGGGCAACCTTTCCCAGGCAACGTCATTCCGGCTAATCGAATTGATCCGAACGGGCAGAAGCTCTTGAGCATCTTCCCGCTGCCGAACTACGTTGACCCGACCAACAATTACAACAACGTTTTCCAGAGCACGGTGGATCAACCGCGCCGCGAAGAGATTCTGCGCATGGATTGGAACGTCTCGCAGAAGACGACTTTCTACGCGCGCGGCATCGAGAGCTACGAGGCTTTCAAGGGTGATTTCAACTTCGTGCTGGCCTCGAACGTCTGGCCGCAATTCCCGATTGCCTACCAGATCAAGAGCAAAGGTCTGGTCAGCACCTTGATTCACAGCTTCAATCCGACGCTGACTAACGAATTCACCTTCGGCATCAATCGCGCGTTGCAGACTGTTGACCCGCTCAATCAGGCCGGCATTGACCGCAACGACCGCGTCAAGCTTGGCTTGGCGCTGCCGCAGTTCTATCCGGCGAGCAACCCGCTACGTCTGGTTCCGAACGTCACCTACGGCGGCGTCATTTCCAACGCGCCGCAACTCAACATCGAACAACGCTTCCCCTTCTTCGGCACCAACAACATCTGGAACTACTCGGACAACGTCTCGAAGATTTGGGGCGCGCACAATCTGAAGGCTGGGTTCTATCTGGAATACACGACGCGCAACGCGGCGCGCGCGTCGGCCTTCAACGGCACCTTCAGCTTCGATAACAACACCAACAACCCGCTCAACACGGGCCATCCGTTCGCCAACGCGGTCCTCGGCGTGGTCAACTCGTACACCGAGGCTGACAAGAAACTGAACGGCCACGCGCGTTACAAGAACGTCGAATGGTACTTACAAGACAACTGGAAGGCGACCAAGCGGCTGACGTTTGATTACGGGTTGCGCTTCTATTGGATTCAGCCGACCTTGAGCTCGGGCGACAACCTGTCCCTCTTCGACCCGAAGCTGTATGACGCTTCGAAGCAGCCACCCTTGCTGACGCCGTTCTGTCTGACCGCCAATCCGTGTACGGGCAACAACCGTGTGGCGCGCAACCCGGTCACGGGACAAACGCTGCCATCGGTGAAGATCGGCACTTTTGCGGCGGGTACGGGCACGCCGTTCCAAGGCATGAACGTAGTCAGAGAGAGCGTGCTCAATGCGCCGGGGATTGAAATCGGCCCGCGTCTTGGCTTCGCTTACGACCTTTTCGGCGATGGCAAGACAGCGATACGTGGTGGCGTGGGCATCTTCTACGACCGCTTCAACGACGATCAGGTCTTGCAACTGGTCGAACAGCCGCCGAACGTGATTACGGCGACGGCCAATTTCACCACGATCAAAGACTTGCTCGCGACGCCTCTGAGCGTCTCGCCGGTGGGCGTCTTCGGCATCCAGCGCGATTACGATTCGCCAGCCGTCTACAACTTCAGCCTTGGCGTGCAGCGCGACATCGGCTTCCACACGGTGCTCGACGTGGCTTATGTCGGTTCGCTGGCGCGTCACTTGTTGCAGCGGCGCAGCATCAATTCGATTAACTACGGCCAGCGCTTCCTGCCCGCGAGCATTGACCCGACCGTTTCCGGCGGGACGACGCCGCTGCCGGATAATTTCCTGCGCCCGTACAAGGGCTATGGCGACATCAACTACATCGAGTTCGCCTCGAACTCGAACTATCACGCCTTGCAGGTGCAGGCGAACCGGCGCTTCTCGTCCAGCCTCTCGTTCGGCTTAAGCTACACTTGGTCGAAGGCGATGGATTTGGTGGACGGCAATGGCAACAACATCAACCCGTTCATTGACCCGCACAGCCGCAACTACGGTAGAGCGGGCTTTGATCGCACGCACAACTTCGTGGTCAATTATGTCTATCGCGTGCCCGGTCTGAGCAAGCATTGGGACAACGGCTTCACGCGCCAGGCGCTGGACGGCTGGGAAGTGTCCGGCATCACGTCGTTGATTAGCGGCGCGCCTTCCGGCATCGGCTATGCGCTCGTGCAAGCGCGCGACCTAACCGGTGCCAGTGGCGGCGGCGTGGACAGCCGTGTCGTGCTGATCGCCAACCCCGTCCTGTCCAGCGGTCAGCGTGACAGGACTTGTGCGCATGCTTTTGCTGCTACGGCTGCGGCTGCGGCGGATCCGCGCAACCTGGTGGTGGGCTGTCATTTGAATGCCAATTCCGTGCTTCCGCCAACGGTGGCGGGGGATTTTGGCAAAGGCAATGCCGCGAAAGACTTGTTCCGCCTGCCAGGCACGAACAACTGGGACATTTCGTTGTTCAAGAACTTCAACCTGGCGCGCGAAGGCAAAGTGCGGATGCAGTACCGCCTGGAGATGTACAACGCCTTCAACCACACGCAATTCACCGGTGTGGACACGACGGCGCGCTTTGATGTGAACAATAACCAGGTCAACGCGCTCTTTGGCTCCTACACGTCTGCCGCCAACTCGCGGCGTATCGTGATGGGGTTGAAGCTCAACTTCTAACGCGGACAGTTTGAATCCTACCGCCAACTATAGATAATGCTAGAGCCGCGTGAGCGGCTCTAGCATTACAACTTCCTGTATTCATCACGACTTGAATTTAGCAATGAAATACTCCACGGAGGCTGACGTTTCCGTGCCATCAAACTAAGGAGTGTTCCAGGTGGACTATCGAAAGTTTTTCAAAGTAACGGGCCTGCTGCTGCTCTTATTGCTGGGTTGCTTGGTGGGATGGAGCCCGCGTCAGCAAGCGCAAAGTGGCAAGCTGGCAGACTGGCTGACCGACGGCGGCGACATCGAACGCACCGCCTGGCAAAAGAACGAGCGCCTGCTTTCCACCACCAGCGCCAAAAACATGAAGCTGCTGTGGAAGATCAAGCTCGATAACGAACCACGCCAGATGCACAACCTATTGCCAGCGCTGATTGCGAGCAACGTGACAACCGCGAGCGGGCCGAAACAGATCGTGCTCGTCACGGGCGTCACCGACAACCTCTACGCGCTCGACGCCGAGACGGGTGCGCTGCTCTGGAAACATCATTTCCAATCCGATTGGACGCCGCCGCCCGTTACCCGGGGCGACATCTTGTGCCCCGGCGGCATCACCGCAACACCAGTTATCGGGCCAACAGAGACGCCCGGCAAATACATCATCTACGCCGCGGCTTGGGATGGCACGTTGCGCCGCGTAGATCTGGCGACGGGCAACGAGATTGCCCCACCTGCCAAATTCATGCCGCCCAACGGCAAGCCTTACGCGCTGAATCTGCGCAACAACGTCATCTATACGCATACGGCGCAGGGCTGCGGGCGCAATCCGAATATGGTCTACATCTACGACCTGGCCACGGATAAAGTCGGCTCGTGGGGGCCAGCGGGTGGCGGTATGTGGGGACGCACCGGCCCCGCCATCAGTTCCAACGGCACGCTCTACACGGGCACAGGTGACGGCCCGTGGAACCCTGAGAATGGCGTGTACGGCAACGGCATCATCGGTGTGCAGCAAGACCCGGCGACGAAAGCTGGCAAGCTGGTGGATTACTACGGCCCGTCCAATGCCGAGTGGCTCTGGAAGCGCGACCTGGATATGCAGGTCACGCCCGCGATCTTCAAATACAAAGGCAAGGAGTTGATGATTGATGCGGGCAAAGAATGCCGCATTTACTTAATGGACACCGACTCCATCGGCGGCGACGACCATCGCACGCCGCTCTATCGCACGCCGTTGATCTGCAACGAAGAAGTCAACTTCGCCTCGGCAGGCATCTGGGGTTCGTTGGCAACGTGGGAAGACGCCAAAGGTACGCGCTGGGCATTGACGCCGTTTTGGGGGCCGAAGCATTCCCAATTCAAAGCGCCGATTGAAAACGGCCCGATCAAATACGGCGCCATCGCCGCTTTCAAAGTCGAAGAGAAAGTCGGCAAATGGACGCTCGCACACGCCTGGCTTTCGCGCGATATGAACCACGCTGAACCGCCCGTCATCGCCAACGGCGTCGTCTTTGCTTATGGCAACGGCGAAGACACAGACCAAGCACGCTTTGACATCGGGTTGGCTTACAACAGCACGCAGTATCGCATCAAAGGCTCGTCGCACGCAGTACTTTATGCGCTGGACGCGCAGACAGGCAAAGAGCTGTGGTCGAGCGGTGATCAAATCACCTCGTGGAGCCATTGGGGCGGGCTTTCGGTCGCCAATGGGCGGGTCTACCTCAACACGTTTGATGGCATGCAGTACTGCTTCGGCGTGAAGAGCGCGGGCGAGCAGTCAACACCTTAAGCAAAATGGGCAATCAATCCGCAATCCGCAATCCGCAATCCGCAGTGGGCACGATGCGCGCGCTGGCACTCACCGCGCCCAGGCAAATGGAGGTGCGCGAAATCGCCCAGCCTGCGCCACAGCCGCGTGAAGTCCTGTTGAAAGTTGGCGGCGTCGGCTTGTGCGGCACCGACTTTCATATTTTCGAGGGCCATGCCAATTACAACAGTGACGCGCATGGCCGCCTGATTCCACTCTCGGAGCAGGCGCAGATAATGGGCCACGAATTCTGTGGTACGGTGGTCGAAGTAGGTGGTGCGGTTAGCGATTTACGAGTTGGCGATCGCGTCGTAGTTGATCAGGGCTTGAGTTGTGTTAGCAGTGCCAAAGCAGAATTGTGCGAATACTGCGCCACCGGCAATTCGCACCAGTGTGCCGAATATCGCGAGCACGGCATCACTGGCTTGCAAGGCGCGCTGGCCGACTACGTCGCGGTGCCGGCCGTCAACGCGGTCAAGGTGGAAAGCGATTTGCCGATGGAGCAATGCGCGCTGGTTGAACCGCTCGGTTGCGTTATTCATTCGAGCACGATGCTCAGGCAAGCGCAGGCGCGTTACACCTTCGGCGGTGATCGTCCCGTTCGAAACGTGTTGGTGTGCGGCGCAGGCCCAGCGGGCTTGCTGTTCACGCAATACCTGCGCAATGTGCTGGGCTTCGATGGGCTGCTGATCGTCAGCGAACCTTCACCACAGCGCCGTGAGTTGGTCTTAGGTTATGGCGCCAGTGCCGCGCTCGATCCAACGCAAACCGATTTAGTGCCAGCCGTCCAAGATTTGACGCATGGCGAGCGCATTCATTGCCTGATCGAATCTGCTGGCGTAGCGCAATTGTTCAAGCAGATGCCCGGCTTGCTGCGTAAACAGGCGACCGTGTTGCTCTATGGTCACGGGCATCACGGCGTGGATTTAGGCGTGCTCAACAATGTGCAGTTTCTGGAGCCGACGCTGGTCTCGCCCATCGGCGCTTCGGGCGGTTTCGAGACGGATGGACGGCCGAGCACGTACTGGCAGGCGTTGCATCTGTTGAGCAGCGGCCAGATTAATGTCTCCAAGTTCATTACGCATTGCTATCGCAGACTCGACGAAGTGCCACGCGGTTTTGCGCAAGACCGCTTTGGCGCGGATTTCATCAAGGGCGTGGCGCTGCTTGACCATTGATTATCAAACCTGTAGTGCAGGTTCCCAACCTGCACTACTTGTGACGGACAGGTTGAGAACCTGTCCTACCAATGTTCTGAAGGAGTTTCGACAATGAGAAGATTTGTTGCTGTGTTCATCTGTTGTTTCGGCTGTGGCTTGGCTTGGCTGGTTGTAGCAAAAGCCCAGGGACGAGGCGGCGGCGATTGGATGACGAGCAATGGCGATGCCCAGCGTTCGGCCTGGGTCAGGGCGGATGCGAAGATTTCGCCAGCGACAATGCAGAAGCCGGGCTTCAAATTCTTGTGGAAGCTCAAGCTCAATAATCAACCCAAACAGTTGAACTCCTTGACGCCGCCGTCAACGCTCGAACGTTTGATCGGCTACCGGGGCTTCCGCATGCTCGGCTTTGTGGGTGGCAGCTCCGATAACGTCATTACGATAGACACCGACCTGGGACGCATGGAATGGGAGAAGCACTTGGCCTCAAGTGCTCCGCCACAGGCCGGCACGCTCGCTTGCCCTGGCGGGATGACGACTAGCGTGGTGCGTCCAACTCTCGCTGCGATACCGGCATTGGCGGGCGGAGGCGGTGGTGGCGGGCGCAGTAACCCGGCGAAAAGCGCAGTTGGCGAGCCTGGCAAAGGAGCGGTCACATTGGCGCTGGTTCAACCGGCTCCGGCAGGCCCACCGCCTAGTCAACCTCCGGCTAATCCCCCGCGTCCCAATCCCGCTAACCCGCCGGGCGGCCAATTTGGGCGTGGGCCTTTTCTCGTCTACGCCCTCGCCAGTGATGGCAAACTGCACGGAATGCACCTCTCGAACGGCGCCGATTTCGAGCCGCCCGTAAACTTCCTGCCGCCGAATGCCAATGCTAACGGGTTGATCGTGGTTGACAACGTTGCCTACGTCGTGACCGAAGGGAATTGTGGCAGTGCGCCGAATGGCGTATGGGCGCTTGATCTCGCTTCCAAACAAGTCAGCACCTGGAAAGCCAATGTTGCCGGTCAAGCCGGGCCGGTCTTTGGCGGCGACGGGACAGTCTACGTGGCGACAACGAGTGGCGGCGAATCACCAAACTCGCTCGTGGCGCTCGAAACCGGAACGCTGAAGGTGAAGGGCTGGTATTCGGCAGGGAATCAGGAATTCTCTGCTACGCCAGTTATCTTCGAGTACAAAGGAAAGACGCTGATCGCCGCGACTACCAAAGACGGGCGCGTTCACTTGCTCGACAGCACGAGCCTGGGCGGCGCTGATCATAAAACTGCGCTCTCCACCACAACCGCATCATTAAAGACGGCGGACTTCGCGCCGGGTGCGTTGGCGAGTTGGCAGGATCGCAGCGGCACGCGTTGGATTCTCGCGCCGACTGTGGGCACGCAGGCTGCCGAGCTGGGCTTCAAGCCAAGTAACGGCGCAGTGACAAAAGGCGCTGTGGTGGCCTGGAAGGTCGTCGAACAAAATGGCGCGACGACGCTCGAACCGGATTGGGTCTCGCGCGATTTGAACACGCCGCTCGTGCCGACGATTATCAATGGCGTGGTTTTCGTGACTTCGAGCGGTGAGTTTCGTACCAGTGACAGCAAGGTAGCGGCGACGCAACGTGCGCTGCGTTCGTCGCGCGCCGTGCTTTATGCGCTCGACGGGCTGACCGGTAAGGAAGTCTGGTCGAGCGGTACGACGATTACTTCGTTTGCACGGGGCGGAGCGCTGTCTGGCGGTATGGGCCAAATCTATCTGACGACGCACGACGGCACGATCTACGCGTTTGGTTTTCCGATGGAGCATTGAAGCATGAAACAAGTAGTTATGTCTTCAATCACTGCTTCGCGCGGGTGGCGTTTGTTGTTGTTCGGTGTCAGCTTGGCGTTTTTCGCTGGCAACGCTTGGGTGAACTTATCAGCCAGCCAGGGCAGACCGTTACCAGATGGGCCGGGCAAAGCGGAAACGCAAAAACTTTGCTCGCAATGCCACGAACTGGATAAATCGTTTTCGCAAAGCCAGGATCGGGCAGGTTGGCAGCGTACTATCGAGAAGATGGTCGCCTTCGGTATGAAAAGCACGGAGCAAGAAACCAAAGCCGTGCTCGAATATCTGGTCAAAAACTTCCCCGCCGATGAACTGCCAAAGATCAACGTGAACAAAGCCGAGGCGATTGATTTGGAGAGCGGCTTGTCGCTCAAACGCTCGCAAGCCGCAGCGATCATTCAATACCGCAAGGAGCACGGCGCTTTCAAATCCATCGAAGACTTGAAGAAGGTGCCCGGCGTTGACGCTGAGAAGATCGAGGCAAAGAAGGATCGCCTGATATTCAAGTAATGAAAAGCTGGATCGGCAAAATAATGTTGGGTCTGGTTGTGCTGGCCGGCCTTGTTGCGGCCCGCGCGCCACAGGATTGCGCCACTGTTACGGCGGCGCTCGAACGGCGGTTGGAAGCACAGCGGCGCTTGCTGAGCGATTGGGCTGGGCTGATTCATTACGGCAGCGAAAACACCGAACTCCCGCGCCCCGCGCGCACTGAAGACCGCGTGGTTTTTCTAGGCGACGAGATCACCGAATACTGGGGCCGCGGCAAGGCGCAGTTCTTTCCGGGCAAGCCATATTTGAATCGCGGCATCCAGGGCCAGACCACACCACAAATGTTGGTGCGCTTTCGCCAGGATGTAATTGCGCTGAAGCCTAAAGTCGTAGTGATTCTGGCCGGTATGAACGACATTGCCAGTTTCTACGAGCCGATTACGCAGGCGATGACGGCGGAGAATATTACGTCCATCGTCGAGCTGGCCAAGTCGAACAACATCCGCGTCGTGCTGGCTTCGCTCACCCCAGTTTGTGATTGTTACGTGAAACAAACATCGCTCAGGCCACAGGGCAAGATCATTGGCATCAACGGCTGGCTCAAGTCGTATGCCGCCACGAGTGGTTCGGTCTATCTTGACTACTCTGCGGCGCTGACCGAGGGGCGCAATTTCAAGAAAGAGTTGACCAACGATGGGCTGCTGCCGAATGAAGCGGGTTATGCGGTGATGGCCCCGCTCGCCGAAGCAGCGATTGCCCAGGCGCTGGGTAAGAAGTGACGTAGCGTAGACTGTCCAGTCTGCGCATGACTTCGGAATTTGTGAATCGCGGAAACAGGCGCAGACTGGACAGTCTACGCTACATCTTCTGAGGAGCAATCAATGAGCACTGAAAACAAATACCCAAAACTTCACAATGCGACTTGGCCGGGACTGGTTGGCAAAGGCGGCCCGGACGCCGAACCAATTATCGAATTTGAAACGATGCTCGACCTGACCGCCGCGGCCGAAGTGGACGGCCAGAGATTTGACGGCGTAGACATTTTCTTGTCACTGCCGCATACCGATATTGATTCGACCGACGACCAACTGAAAGAACTGGCCGATCAAGTCGCCTCGCGCGGTCTGGTCATCGGCTCGCTCGTCGCGCCCGTCTGGGGGCCGACCGGCGGCGGCTCGGCGATGGGCTCGGAAGAAGAGCGCAAAGCGTTCCTGACGCAGGTGCAAAAGTCCTGCGCGATTGCCAAGAAGCTCAACGATCTAGGCATTCGCAAATACGGCATTGTGCGCGTTGATTCGTCATGCAGCCCAGCGGATTGGGCCGAAGACCCGGCGGGCAACACCAAGAAGATCGCCAACACTTTCCGCGAGGCTTGCAACATCGCCGAAAGCTACGGCGAGCGCCTGGCCGCCGAGGGCGAAATCTGTTGGGGCGGCATGCATAGCTGGAAGTATTTGAACGAACTGCTCGAACAAGTGGGACGGCCCGCAACGCTTGGCATTCAAGCCGACATGGCGCACACAATGTTGTTCACGCTCGGCTACAACGCGCCCGAACACCGCTTGCTGCCCGCAGACTACGACTGGTCGAACAATGAAGTGTTGTATGAAGCCTTGGGCAAGATGACCAGCGTGTTGCGCCCGTGGGTGAAAGACTTCCACGTCGCGCAGAATGACGCCACGGTGAAAGGCTCCGGCTCACACGACAAGACCGGACGCCATTGCCTGCCCAACGACCCCAACGGCAAGATGGATGTAGTGCGCGCCGCGGGGCTGTGGTTGCGTGATGAAAAAGGCGAGCCGACGCGCAGCACGCAGCACATCAATTGGGATGGCTGCATGTTCTCGAATGAAACGATGCTCGACCCGCAGACGTGGAATAACATTCTGGCGACGATGATTGCGGTGCGGGATGCGCACGGCTGGAATTAAAGATGCTTGTTCGCGTTTGCCAGGCAATGATATTGTTGCGTTGAAGATTTTGATAAATGATTCCGCCCTTCAGACGAAATGGGACATTGCCGCCAGGCATCCACTGGGCGACTTGGGAAGAAGTCGCCGAACGCTTTGGCGGCAATGCTCATCGTCAAGCTTTGCTGGCAGGACTCAGGCGGGCGCTGGACAATTTGCGGCAGGCTGGCTGCCGCGAAGTGTATTTGGGTGGGAGTTTTGTCACGGCTAAGGCCGAGCCAGCAGACTTCGATGGTTGTTGGAGCAAAGTTAGCGTGGTGCCAGAAAAGCTCGATCCTGTTCTGCTGGATTTCAGTCAGGAGCGCGCAGCACAGAAAGCGAAATTCGGCGGCGAGCTATTCATCGCGCAGGCTCCAGCCAATGAACAGCACCTGTTTCTGGGCTTCTTCCAACGTGACCGCCGCAATCAGCGCCGGGGCATTATCGGTATCCGATTGAATGAGGAGTTGTCATGATCGCTAACGAACGCGAATACCGCATTACCAAAGCCGCCGCGAATAAATTTGCCGAAACCTTGAAGAATTTCGATACGCGACCTGCCTCGCATCGAGGCGCGCATCCGCGGCTCATTCAGGCTGAGAAAGAAGGGATCGCCAGTCAATTGGCAACCTTGCGGCGCGAATTGCGCGAGTATGAGCGGTTGCGTTCGGGGCGCAGGCGGATCAGCTTGCGGGAAGTCGAGCAGCTTCCGCAAAAGCTGGTACGCGCACGCATCGCCGCCGGACTCACGCAAGAAGCATTGGCTGAAAAGCTGGGCCTCAAGCGGCAGCAGATTCAACGGTACGAAGCGTCGGAATACGCTTCCGCCAGCCTCGCCACAATTCGCCAGATTGCCCAAGTGATTGAATCCGCCGGGGCAGCGAGTTGAGTGTGTGGCAGGCTGCACCGAGTCTTTAGGACAGTGATGCGATGCGGAATGCAAACAGTTGGGATTGGAAAAACAGGAGTAATCAATGCCTATCGTTTTAACATTTGATCTTCAAAATTACGAACCCAATCACCACAGCTATCTTCGATCAGCACTTGAACGGCTAGGGTGGCAAAATCTTGGCGGCACTTCATTCAGATACCCAAAACTCGGATCAACTCAACCGGTGGAAGACTGGTTTAACTATGTAATCCCTGCACTGATGTTGGTTCGGGCTTATGCTTCAAAGTACCCAGGGCGCATTGCCAAATTCACCCTTGATACCCAAAGCTCCAGTGGGTATGACCCTGCTGCAGGATATGGAAATCCGCCATTAAAAGCGATGGACTTTGATTTCAAAATATACCCTCCGACAGTACAGCAATTTGGGGAGAAAAAGCTTATAGAGTGGATTGATGCAATAGATTCCCCTACTAGCACCAAGGTTCATCGCATTATTCAAAGTCTGCTGTTTAGAAGTGGCTGCTTAACCTGACGTTGCAATGTGAGGGGTCAAGAGGAACCAATGATAAAGAAACCATTGAACATCGGCTTAATTGGTTACGGCTTCATGGGCCGCACTCACTCGAATGCGTTCCTGCAAGCAGGCCGTTTTTTTGATCTGCCGTTCCAGCCGGTTCTCAAAGCCGTCTGCGCCCGCAATGCAGAACGCGTGCAATCCTTCGCGTCCAACTGGGGCTACGAATCGGTCGAGACCGATTGGCGCAAGCTAGTCGAGCGCAAAGACATTGACCTGATTGACATCGCCAGCCCCAACGACACGCACGCCGAGGTCGCCATCGCTGCTGCACAAGCAGGCAAGATGGTGATGTGCGAAAAACCGCTGGGGCGCAATGCTGCCGAAGCACAGGCAATGGTCGAAGCGGTCGAAGCCGCCAAAGTTCCCAACACGGTCTGGTACAACTACCGCCGCGTGCCTGCCGTCGTGTTGCTCAAGCAATTGCTCGACGAAGGGCGCTTCGGACGCATCTTCCACTACCGCGCGAAGTTTTTGCAGGACTGGACGATCTCGCAGGACTTGCCGCAGGGTGGTGAAGGCTTGTGGCGGCTGGATGTCGCGGTCGCGGGCAGCGGCGTGACCGGCGATTTGTTGGCTCACAACATTGACACCGCAATGTGGTTGAACGGCCCGATCAGTGAAGTGTCGGCCATGACCGAGACTTTCATCAAAGAGCGCAAGCACAATCTGACCGGGAATGTCGAGCCGGTCGGGATTGATGATGCCAGCGCGTTTATGTGCCGCTTCCAGAATGGCTCGCTCGCGACCTTTGAGGCGACGCGCTATGCGCGCGGGCACAAGGCGCTCTACACGCTCGAAATCAACGGCGAGCACGCTTCGGCCTTTTGGGATTTGCACGACCTGCATCGCATCGAGTACTTCGATCACCGCGATGAAGGGCGAACGCGCGGCTGGCGCAGCGTCCACGTGACCGATGGCGATCATCCTTACATGAATCGTTGGTGGGTGCCGGGGCTGCAAATCGGCTACGAACACACCTTCATTCACCAGTTTGCAGATTTCCTGCAGGCGATCGGCGAAGGCAAAGAAGCCGCACCGACGTTCCGTGATGGCTTGGCCACTGACTATGTGACCGACGCCGTGTTGAAGTCTGCGAAAACGCGGCAATGGGAGAGCGTCGCGCAGTGAATCTCGTTGTGTATCTGGCTGCAAAAAGCAGCAGCGCCGATTGAGACTACTTATGAACCTGGTTGGAAAGACATTCAAAGCCATCACCAATTCAAAGGGTGGCACAATTAACTCTCAGACCACCATGACATTCGTATCTGAAAACGGCCCTCTGGTTGGAGCATATAGCGGAGGAACGATTGACAGCGGCAGCGTCATTGCTTGTCGGACAGGCGAGTTGACGATTGAGATGCTCTATCACTGTCTGACTGTCACTGGTGAATTGCAGGCTGGGCGGGCTTCGGGAAAATTCGAGACTGATGCCGACGGGCAATTGCGAATGCACCTTGATTGGCAATGGCTGACTGGTGATCAAGCGAAAGGACAGTCTGAATGGATGCTGGAGTCGTAAGTACCTGGTCACCAATCCACTGGTATGGATACTGTAAATAGACGGAGAATCAAATGAAGAGACTTGTCGCAATTTCCGCCGCGTTGTGTGCGGCAGCACTACTGACCTTTTCTACCATTGCTCAACAAGGCCCGCCAGCGGGCGCGCCACAAGGGCAAGGCGGCCCGCCGCGTGGCCCGGGTGGTCAAGGTCGCGGCCCTGGCATTGATGCCTTGGCGATGGATGATCGCACGGGGTTTGAATCCATTTTTGACGGCAAGACGCTCAAAGGCTGGGACGGTGATCCGCAGTTCTGGCGCGTCGAAAATGAAACCGTCATCGGCGAGAGTACGGCGGAGAAGCCGGTCAAGGTGAACACCTTTTTGATTTGGCGTGGTGGACAGCCCAAGGATTTCGAGTTGAAATTGGAGTACCGCATGAACTCGACCAATAGCGGCGTGCAGTATCGCAGCATCGAGATGCCTGAGGTAGGCAAGTGGGTGCTGAAGGGCTATCAGGCGGACATTGATTTCGAGAACCGGTACACGGGGCAGCTTTATGAAGAGCGCGGCCGCCAATTTCTGGCGATGCGCGGGCAAATGACTCGTGTGTTGCCGGGCAAGAAGCAGATCATTGCCAATCTGCGTAGCGGCGATGAACTCAAGGCGCTGATCAAAACCAACGATTGGAACCAGGTGCACATCATTGCGCGTGGCAATGTGCTCACACACATTTTCAATGGGCATCTGATGGCGCAGGCGGTAGACGATGATGCGGCGGGGCGCGCAATGAGCGGCCTGCTCGGCTTCCAGATGCACGTGGGACCGCCGATGAAACTAGAGTTGCGGAATATCTGGCTGAAAAACTTGTAAAGGGAAGCATGACGAACTGTCAATTTACCAAAATCCGCCAGCGCTTTGACTGCCCCACACTTGCCAATCTCGAGCAAGCCGTCGCCCAACAACTCAATTCCGGTAAATTACAAATCTCACCCGGCGCGCGCATCGCCATCGCGGTGGGCAGTCGCGGCGTGGCGAACATCGCCCGCATCACTAGGGCTGTGACCGATGGTGTCAAAGCCCAAGGTGGCGAGCCATTCATCTTTCCCGCAATGGGCAGCCACGGTGGCGCTACGGCAGAGGGCCAGCGCGAAATCCTCGCCACGTATGGCATCACCGAAGCGACGATGGATTGCCCGATCCGCTCTTCGATGGAAGTTGTGCAATTGGACAACGGCGGCTCGGAATTGCCCTTGTTTATGGACAGGCACGCGTTCGAGTCGGATGGCGTGATCCTCATCAATCGCATCAAGCCGCATACAGCCTTTCACGGTGAATACGAAAGCGGTCTGGTGAAGATGAGTGTGATCGGATTGGGCAAGGAACGCCTGGCGTTAGAAATTCATGGCTATGGCATCCACGGATTGAAAACGCTCATGCCGCAAGCGGGGAAACAAATTTTGGCGACCGGTAAAATTCTACTGGGCGTCGGCATTGTCGAAAACGCATACGATGAAACTGCAATCATCGAGGCCATGACACCTGCGGAAATCTTGACGCGCGAGCCAGCGTTGCTAAAGACCGCCAAACAGATGCTGCCAACTTTCCCGCTCAATGAATTTGACGTGCTGGTGGTAGACCGCTTGGGCAAAGACATCAGCGGTTCGGGCATGGACCCGAACATCATCGGACGCCTGAGAATCGCAGGCGAGCCGGAGCCGGAATCACCAAAGATCAAATCCATCGTCGTCACGGATTTGACGAAGGCCTCGCACGGCAACGCCTGCGGCATTGGTTTGGCAGACGTGACGACACGGCGACTGCTCGACAAAGTGGATTGGGAGGCGACCTATACCAATGGTGTCACGAGCGGACTTTATGCACATTTTGCGCTGCCTATCGTGGCGGCGACCGATGCGCAAGCACTAGAATGGGGCATTCGTGGCAGTCACGATCCGCGTAAGCGCAAGAAGATCGTGCGCATCACCGACACTCTACATCTGAGCGAGATGTACGTGTCGGACGCGGCCTTGGAAGAGGTCAGGGATAAAGTCGAAATCCTCAGCGATCCGTTGCACCTGTTTGAAGAACAAGGCTCGCTCATCACGTTTTGAAGGGATGAAGGTAGTAACATGAAAAATGAAGGAACAGTGAAAGAAGCCGACAGCGCGACAGCCAAGCCTGTCTTGGCACTCAGGCAGAGCGATAACGTCGGCGTAGTGCGCCAGCCCTTAAACGCTGGAGATGTCATCGAAGTGGGTGGCAGCCAAATCGAAGTGCGCGAGGCCATCACACCCGGCCACAAAATCGCGCTGCTGCCGATTGCACAAGGCGCGCCGGTCATCAAGTACGGCGAGATCATCGCCAACGCGACCTGCGACATTGTGCCGGGCGATTGGGTGCACACGCACAACACAGTGCCGGATTTTAGCGGGCGCGAGTACGAGTACGCGACGCGCACACCTGTCACCGAGTTCTTCCCGCCGGAGCAGGTCCCTACTTTTATGGGCTATCAGCGCGAGAATGGCGACATTGGTACGCGCAATTACATCGCCGTCATCGCTACGTCCAATTGCTCAAGTCACGTCGTGGCAGGCATCGCCGAACAACTTCGGCACGTCAAGCCTGAAACGCATGGGGTAGATGGCGTCGTCGCCATTCCACATCAGGAAGGTTGCGGCCATTCGCAAGGCGAAGATACCTGGCAGCTTGAGCGCACCATCGCCGGGATGATCTTTCATCCGAACGTCGGGGCCGTGCTGATGGTTAGCCTGGGTTGCGAGGTCAATCAGATTTCGAAATATCTTGGCACAGCCCAACTCGGCCAGCAGTCCTTCCGCAAGGGCAAGCTCATCGTCGGGCTGGAGATGCAATCTTCGGGCGGTACGCGCAAGACCATCGAGGGCGGTGTACGCCAGGTCGAAGAACTTATCAAGCAGTGCCAGACGATGCAGCGTGCCCCGCAGCCGCTAGGCCGAATCCTGCTCGGCACCAACTGCGGCGGGTCGGACGCATTCTCCGGGATTTCGGCCAACCCGGCGGTCGGCTATTGCAGCGACTTGCTCGTGCGTTTGGGTGGGACTTCGGTGCTCGCTGAAATCCCCGAATGCATGGGTGCCGAACATTTACTGACACGCCGCGCGATTGACGAGGCGACCGGGCGTAAAGTGATTGACGTAGTGAATTGGTATCGCGACTACCTGAACCGTTTCGGCGGCAAGTGGGATGACAACCCGTCACCCGGCAACAAAGCGGGCGGCATTACAAACGTTGCTGAAAAAGCCCTGGGCGGCGTGGCCAAAGGCGGGACAACGGCGCTGACTGGCGTCTATGCCTATGCTGAGCGGATTGACCGGAAGGGGTTTGTGCTGATGAACACGCCTGGCTACGATCCAGTCTCGCTGACCGGCATTGCGGCGGGCGGCGCGAATATGATCGTGTTCACCACGGGGCGCGGCTCCGGCATTGGCTTTCCAGTCGTACCGGTCATCAAGATCGCCTCGAACTCGCGCATCGCTTCAGTGATGGAAGACAACATTGACATCAACGCAGGCACCATCGTTGAGGGGAAAGAGACAGTTGAAGAGGTCGGCCAGCGGATTCTTGACTTGATCCGGCGCGTCGCTTCAGGCGAGCGGACGAAGAGCGAGTTGCTGGGTCACCAGGAGTTCGTGCCGTGGCGCGTGGGGCCGGTGCTGTGAGGCGGGTTCATTTGTTGAGTTGAAGGATGAACAAGCTTTTCACCAAACATCAACGTGAACTTGCGGTAGCGCTGGCTTATCTAGCATTGCTCGCGTTGGTAGCCGTGGTGTCACCTGCTTTTTTTAGTCCTGGTAATCTGCGAGATTTGGCCTTGAGCAACGCGGCAGTGTTGCTGGTAGCCGTCGGTATGACGTGCGTGATTCTGGCCGGGCAGATTGATATTTCGGTCGGTGCGCAATTCGCCGTGTGTAGTGTGGCAGCGGGTTTACTTGCCAAAACAGGTTTGCCGCTGCCTTTGCTGTTTATCGTGTTGCTTTTTTTTGGCGCCTTATTGGGCGCAGTCAATGGCGCGTTGGTCGCGTGGCTGCGCATTCCGGCCATCGTGGTGACGCTGGCGACGATGGTGGCGTGGCGCGATGGCTTGCGCTGGCTGACCGAAGGCGCGTGGGTGCAGGGCTTGCCGCCGAACTTTCAGTGGTTCGGACTTGGACAAAGCTTCGGGCAATGGCTGATCGTGCTTTTGGCGCTGGCTGCGTGGGGCGGAGGCGTGTGGGTTTTGCAAAACGTAGCTGCCGGGCGCGCAATCTATGCGGTCGGTTGTGATGAAGAGGCGGCGCGCTTGGCCGGCATCAATCCGCGACGAGTGGTTTTCAGCGTCTTCACGTTGTTGGGCGCATTGACTGGTGCGGCGGCGCTACTCAATTCTGTTCGCTTCAGCGATATTCAGAGCAACGCGGGTGTGGGCTTGGAGTTGAAAGCCATCGCCGCAGTCGTGGTCGGTGGCACTGCGATCACAGGCGGACGCGGCACACTCATCGGAACACTGGTCGGCGTGGCCTTGCTCGGCACGATTGGCACGGCGCTGACCTTCGCGGGCATCAATCCATTTTGGGAAAAGGCGATTCAAGGCGCAATCATCTTGGCAGCAGTCTTTGCCGATGCCGCGTTAATAAGGTTGGGGAATGCAAGAGTCGAAGCCGCTTCTCATTGAACAGCCCTGGTGGCAACGCGCGTTTCCGAATAACGAATGGGCGTTGTTGGCGCTCCTATTGTTTGAAGCCGTGGTTTTCAGTGTGATGGGGAGCAACTTCCTGACGCGCGCAAACGGCTTTGAGTTAGTGAGGTTAAGTGTAGAGATCGGCCTGTTGGCGTTGGCTTTGACGCCGATCATTATCACAGGCGGGATTGATCTGTCAGTCGGTTCGCTGATGGGGTTGACGGCCATAGTCTTTGGAGCGTTGAGTCAGAAACATGGCTGGCCGATTCCATTGGCCGCGTTGACGGCCTTGTTGTTGGGCACAGCAGGTGGCGGATTGAATGCTTGGTTGATTACGCGATTCAGCTTGCCACCATTAATCGTGACGCTCGGCTCGTTCTCGTTGTTTCGCGGGCTGGCAGAAGGGCTGACTGGCGCGGTCGAAAACTACACTGATTTTTCGGCGTCTTTCTTGTTTCTCGGCCAGGGTTATTGGAGCGGTGTAGTTCCGACGCAAACTTTTGTGCTCTTGCTGGCGGTCATCGGCTATTGGATTTTGCTGCATCGCACGATCATCGGGCGGGCGCTTTATGCCATCGGCTTTTCGGCAGAAGGCGCGCGCTATTCGGGCATTCCGGTCGAGCGGCGGTTGCGCTTGATCTATCTGCTCTCCGGCTTGTCAGCCAGCGTAGCCGCAATCATCTACGTCGCGCATTTGGGACAAGCGAAGTCGGATGCCGGAACAGGCTACGAGTTGATGGCGATCACGACAGTGGTGCTGGGCGGGACTTCGATCTTTGGCGGGCGCGGGACGATTTGGGGCACGCTCTTTGGCTTGGCGGCGCTGGTTGTTTTACAGAATGGCTTGCGCTTGAGTGCGCTGCCTGCGGAATTGGCGGGCATCTTGACGGGCGTGCTGCTGGTCGCCGTGATTGTGTTAGATCGGCTTTCAGGTTTACGGCGCCGCGTCGTCACAAAGGCCGACAACCTCAAATCTGAAATTGAAGAATTTGAAATGAAGAACTCACAAGTAGCGATCATCTGCGCAGCAATATTGGGCGCGGCACTTATCATTGCGGGCAGCAATTGGATGCTGGCAAATTCATTGCGCGCTCGGATGAGTGACGGCGTACCGGTTTATAATCCGAACAATTCCGTTGTTGCCGCGCGCAAGGTTGTCGTTGGCATGATGCCCAAAGAGAAGGGCGATCCCTATTTCATCAGTTGCCGCAAAGGCGCGGAGGAAGCAGCGCGTGAGTTGGGCGTCGAACTACTTTGGGACGGCCCGACCAGTTTGGACGCAGCCAAGCAGAACGAAGTCGTCGAGGCGTGGATCACTAAAGGCGTGGACGTGATTGCGGTGAGCGTCGAAAACCAGGCAGGCATCTCGACTGTCTTGCGGAAGGCGCGCGAGAAAGGCATTAAGGTTTTGACCTGGGATGCCGACGCGCAAAAGGACGCGCGCGATTTCCTGATTAACCAAGCCACGCCGCAAGGCATTGGTTACACGCTGACCGACGAGGCGGCGCGCATTCTGAACGGCATTTCGGGCGGGAAAGGGGGCGAATTTGCCATCATCACGGCCAGCCTGAGCGCGGCCAATCAGAACGAATGGATCAAGCACATCAAGGCGCGCTTGGCCGAGAAATATCCGCAACTGAAGCTCGTCGCCATTCAGCCGAGCGATGGCGACCGTGACCGCGCGTTTACCGAGACGCAGAACGTGTTGAAGGTCTATCCGAACGTCAAATTGATTATGGGCATCGCTGCGCCTGCTGTGCCTGGCGCGGCGGAGGCGGTCAAACAATCAGGGCGCACGGATGTCAAAGTCATCGGGCTATCGCTGCCTAATATGTGCAAGCCGTATGTGCACGACGGTGTAATTGAAAGCGTGGTCTTGTGGAATACGCTCGACTTGGGTTATTTGACGGTGCAGGCAGCGAAGGCGTTGAGCAGTGGCGAGTTGAAACTTGGTGTGAGTTCATTGCAAGTGGGCAAGCTTGGGAAGATCGAAGTGAAGGGTGATGAAGTGATGCTGGGCGCGCCGTTTATTTTCAATAAGAGCAATATTGATAAGTTTGATTTCTGATCTGCTGCCGAAGGGATGAACTAAATGAAAAACGCAAAAATCAAAGAAGTCCGCGCCTACATCATTGATCCGGGCGAAGCGGGGGCTGACTACCACAATCAAGGCAAAGGGCATTGGATCGTAGACAGGCCGATTGCCAACCCGATGTCCATCTACGAACAATACAAAGCCAATCGCACAAGCTGGGGCATTAACGCACTCGGCACCGTGGTCTGCGAGGTCGAGTTGGACAAAGGCATCATCGGCATCGGCACCAGCATCGGCGGCTATCCGGCTTGCTACATCATCGAAAAACATCTGAACCGTTTCGTCGAAGGCCAAGACCCGCATAACGTCGAATTGATCTGGGATCAGATGTGGCGCGGCTCGCTGCCTTACGGGCGCAAGGGCCTGCCGATTCATGCCATCAGCGCGGTTGATCTGGCCATCTGGGATTGCTTGGGCAAGCTGCACGACGAGCCGATCTACAATCTGCTGGGCGGCAAGACGAAAGATCGCTTGCGCGTCTACGCCACGACGGCACGACCCGACAAGGCGAAAGAGTTAGGTTTCATTGCTGCCAAAATTCCTTGTCCGTACGGGCCAGGTGATGGCGATGAAGGCTTGCGCAAGAACATCGAAGTCATCGCCAAGGCGCGCGAGTCGGTGGGGCCGGATTTCCCGCTCAGACTTGATTGTTATATGTCGTTGACCGTGCCCTACGCGATCAAGCTGGCGCAGGAGATGAAGCCGTTCAGGTTTCACTGGATTGAAGAATGTCTACCGCCGGACGATTACGAAGGCTACGCCGAATTGAAACGCCGCGTTGATTGGCTGTTGATCACGACGGGCGAGCACGAATACACGCGCTACGGTTTCCGCGAACTGATCGCGCGCAAGTGCGCCGACGTTTTGCAGCCCGACATCAATTGGGTGGGAGGTTTGACCGAAGCGCGGCGCATTTACGCAATGGCTTCGGCTTACGACATTCCTTGCGTTCCGCACGGGTCGAGTGTCTTTTCGTATCACATCCAGTACGCGATGCCGAACGCGCCTTTCGCCGAGTTTCTGATGATGAGTCCAGCCGCGGACGAGATCGTGCCATTGTTCGGCGATCTGTTTGTAGACGAGCCGGTGCCGAAAGACGGCTACCTGGATCTGCCGGACAAGCCGGGCTGGGGCGTGGAATTGAATCGAGATAAATTGAAATTGGTCAGGCCATACACGCGGTAAGCAATAGATAAAAGGAAACAATGAACAATCAATTCAATGATCAAGTCGCAATCATTACGGGCGCAGCCGCTGGCTTAGGCTTCGCCATCGCCGAGCGGTTGGCTGGCGAGGGCGCAAAAGTCGCAATGCTCGATCTGCAAAAAGGCCCATTGCAAAAGGCCGCCAAACAAATTGGCGCACAGGCCAAAGCGTACGCACTGGACGTGACGAATGAAAAGCAGGTCGCCAAGACCGTCAATCAGATTGCCAAACAATTTGGGCGTGTAGACATTCTGGTCAACAGCGCGGGCGTGACGGGCAAGACTGGCATCAAGACGCATGAGGTTGAATTCGACAACTTCAAGTTTGTTTTCGAGGTGAACGTCAACGGCAGCTTTTTGACTTCGCGCGCTGCCTTGCCGCACATGCTCAAACGCAACTACGGGCGCATCCTGCACATTGCTTCAATCGCGGGCAAGGAGGGCAACGCTGGGATGCTGGCTTATTCGGCCTCCAAAGCCGCGGTCATTGGAATGACAAAGGTGCAGGGCAAGGAGTACGCTGAGACCGGCATCACCGTGAACGCGTTTGCGCCAGCTGTGATTCGCACGGCGATGGTCGAGGCGTTGCCGGAAGAGCAGGTCAGGTACATGACAGACAAGATTCCAATGAAGCGGTGCGGGACGTTGGAAGAGGTTGCCAACCTCTGTACATTCATTGTGTCGCCGGGCGCGAGTTTTACGACAGGCTTCACCTTCGATATGACCGGCGGGCGAGCGACTTATTGAGCAAATATGGGCTGGTTGCGCAGACAACTCGACGAATTGAGGCTGCTCCTTTTTATGATGGTAGGTATCAGCCCGCCGCGGGATTTGCAGGAACGCGCGGGGCTACTCAAGTCTGACAAGGAGAAGGCTGAAAAAGAAGACAAGAAGCAATGAGCTATCAAGTGCAGGTTCTGAAGATGGGCGAGTGTGAAGTCGCTGGCCCGGAAGTTTATTGGATGAATCATTGGAACGATTGGGTGAAGCTCTATTTCTGGATGGTCGTGATTCGCGGCAATGGCATCACGGCTGTGATCAATACGGGGCCGCCGGAGGATTTGACCGACTTGAACGCGCGCTGGATCGGCGCGTTTGGTGAGCGCGGTTGTATGAAACGCGAGGACAGCGAGCGCCCGCTGAATGCACTGGCCACGCTTGGCATTAAGCCGGAAGAAGTCACACACGTACTCATCACGCCCTTGCAATCTTACGCGACGGCCAATATTCAGCTCTTCAAAAACGCGCAGATCTGTCTCTCCAAACGCGGCTGGATCGAAGATTTTCACGCCGAGAAGTTTCCGATGCATGTGTCGCGTTGGCATCGCATTCCGCAAGACACGCTGCATTACCTGATGTTTGATGGCTGGGAGAAAGTACGCTTGCTGGAAGATGAAGACGAAATCGCGCCAGGCTTGTCGTGCTTTTGGACTGGCGTGCATCACCGCTCCTCGATGTGCTACGTGATCGAAACTGCCAAAGGCAAGGTCGGCGTTTCGGACTGCGTCTTCAAATACAAAAACATCGAAGAGGGCGAGCCACTCGGCATTCAGGAGAGCCTGGAAGAGTTTCACCGCGCGTGTCAGCGCATCAAACGCGAGACGCAACTCTTCATTCCACTGTACGAGCCGGACGTGTGGCAGCGCCATCCACAGGGCAAAGTCGCTTGAAGCAGGAGACGATCATGATTCGCAAAGCTTTTCTGATGCGGCTCGAACCTGGCAATCAAGCCGAATACGAACGGCGGCACAACCCGATCTGGCCGGAGTTAGAAGCAACACTCAAAGCACACGGCGTGCACAACTATTCGATCTATCTCGAACGCGAATCGGATTATCTGTTTGCCTTCGCAGAAATCGAATCAGAAGAGCGTTGGCAGCAAATCGCGCAGACGGAAGTCTGTCAACGCTGGTGGGCCTATATGAAAGACCTGATGCTGACCAATGAGGATAATAGCCCGGTCGCGCTGGAGCTGAAGGAAGTGTTTCACCTGGATTGAGACTATGAGCGAGAGATTGAAGGATAAAGTTGCAATTGTGACAGGCGGTGGCGCTGGCATCGGCCAGGCCACCTGCGAGGTGTTTGCTGAAGAAGGCGCTAAAGTCGTCATCGCCGATATTGATGACGAGCAAGGTCAGACACTCGCCCGTGCCATCAATGCGAAGGGCGGCCAGGCGACTTTCGTCCACACCGATATTTCCAATGAAGACGATGCGCAGCGTTTGACCGCTGAAGCGGTGACGCAATTCGGCTCGGTGGATGTGCTCGTCAACAATGCCGCGACCTTCGTCTTGAAAGGCGTCGAAGCGACAGTCGCCGATTGGCAGCGCAGCCTAAGCGTCAACGTCATCGGTACATCGCTCGTCACCAAATTTGCTTTTGAAGCAATGAAACGTAACGATGGCGGCAAGGGCAAAGGCGCGATTGTCAACTTGGCTTCGATGTCAGGTTTCATCGCACAGCCGAACTTCGTCACTTACAGCGCCACTAAAGCTGCCCTCTTGCAGATGACACGCAACCTGGCTTTGGATTTCGCGCCCTTCAACATTCGCGTCAACGCAGTTTGTCCGGGCACGATTGTCACGCAGGCGACCGAGCGCCATCGCGCTACTGTGGGCATTTCGATGGAAGAGTTCATGGCGGAAGAGGGGCCGAAACACATACTCAACCGCGTCGGGCAGCCGCGCGAGGTGGCCTACGCGATTCTGTTTTTGGCTTCGGACGAGGCCTCGTTCATCACGGCAACACACTTGATGGTTGATGGCGGCTACGTCGCGCGTTAATCGCGTGGATTGGGCTGTGGTCGCTGACTCAACGCAGGATTAGCAGGACAATAGCCAGCGCGCCCAAGAAAACGCCAAACGGCATTTCGACTCTCATCCCGGCCTTGCTGCGCCGCGCCATTATCACACCCGTGACCGCGCCAAGTATCGAGCCGTACAACAGCACTACGAAGGCCGCATACCAGCCAAGAAAAGCGCCAATCACGGCCATCATCTTCACATCACCCAAGCCCATGCCCTCCGTTTTGCGCACTAGAAAGTAGATAGCGCGCAAGAACCAGACGGCGCCCGCGCCACCGAACGCGCCGCTAGCAGCTCGTAACAAACCGTGATATGCACGGTCGGCGACTGGCAAGTTGGCGGGCGCCAGACTGTAGAGCCAAATAGTCCAAACCACTGCCAACAGCACACCAAGGATCATTGTCCCGATGATGACGCGCTTTCGTTTACCTTCGCGCCGCATTTCGCTTTCCATCTCTTCCGTCAACACGGCTTCGTCAGTCGTATCATCGTTCTTGTCTTCTTCGTATTCAAAGTAGCGGTCGAACAACACTACGTCCAGCCAGTCGAGCAGCCAGAAAGCTGGCGCAGCCAACGCAAGGATCAATGCGCCAAAGAGTGCCGCCTCGCCCCGCACAAAATCGTTGATCGGTCGGCCAAAGGAGATCAGCAATTCCACTTGCGGTGTCAGCAGAGCATTCACACCGCTGCGCGACGCGGCTACGGCCAATGTCAGGACGAAGGTCGGGTAGATGATCACGTCCGGCAGGATTTTGTGTTTCGCATCAATAAAAATCAGCGCCAGCATCACCGCAATAAAGGCCATCCGCACCAACGACAGCCAGTTTGCATCTGTATGCCAGACGACGGCAGCGAAGAGCGAGGCGGTCAGCAACTCGACTATCAGATAGATAGGTGAAATCCGCGTTTGGCAGGCGCGGCAACGTCCGCGCAACCAAGCGAAGCTGAGCAGCGGGATGTTATCAATTGCGCGTAAGGCCTTGTGGCAGACCGGACAACGCGACCCGGGCAGGCTGATTGATTCGCCCAGCGGCACGCGCTGGATGACCACGTTCAGAAAGCTGCCAATCACCAAACCAAAGATGAAAGCCAAAATGGCAAGATAGGTGGGTGAAAGATCGGTAAGTAATGACATCGGTAGTTGAGTCGAGTGCGCCAGTAGTTTCAAGTGGGACGCAAGCTAACGCCCGCCATTGTCTACAGTAGGCACAGCCTTGTCCATTATTAAGTGCAAAAAATAGCGGAGCCAAAGGCGGCTTGTTTATTAACCCTAATGTACCGCTGGAAATCAGCTTGTCACAGAGGCAGGGAGCCACAGAGAAGACTCAGTGGCTGTCATCGTTATTTTTCTTGCTCTGTGCCGCCGTGTCTCTGTGCCCTATCTTTATTTCTGTAAGCCTGCCTCAGTAGTTGGCAGAAAAGTCGTTTGCAGTTATTGTTGACCGTCCTTATCGGCAGAAAGAGGCGCAGTAAGAAACAAAGCTTGGAGTAAAAGGGAGGCGGCGCGCGGCGCTGCGGCACGCGATGAAGATTTTGCAAGTCTGTTCGGCTGAAGCTTTCGGCGGCGGCGAGCGCCACGTCGCCGATCTGACGCGCGCGTTGATCGAACGCGGGCACGAAGTGCATCTGGCCGTGCGCCCCAATTCGCCTTTGCGCGAAGTGCTGATGGCCACGCGGGTGAACTGGCACGAGTTGGGCTTGCGCAATGCGCTCGACGTGATGAGCGCTTGGCAATTGGCCGAAACCATCAAACGCGAGCGCATTGAAGTGCTGCACGCACACGTGGCACGGGATTACATCTTCAGTGGCATTGCGGCGCGCATGGTCAAACACGAACAGCCTGTCCGCTTCTTTCTCACGCGTCATCACTTCAACCCTGTCAAAGCCAATCCGGTCTATGCCTGGACGATTGGCGAAGTCAGCCGGCTCATCGCTGTCTCGGCCAGCGTAGCGGCGCGCTTGAACGAAGCTTTCCCGCAACTGGCCGAGCGCACGATTGTCATCCCGAACTGGGTTGACCTGCGGCGCGTCGGCAAACTCAGCAAAGAAGTGGCGCGTGGGCTATTGGGTCTCAAACACAATTGGGTGGTTGGGCTGATCGGGCAACTCACGCCACTCAAGCGGCAGGACTTGTTTATCAGTGCCGCCGCACAATTGATCCGCGAGCGCGCCTGGTCGGATGTAGATTTTGTTATTGTTGGCGCGCCGGGCAAGAATGAAGCAGATGAAGCTTATGCGGCGCAACTACGCGCGCAGGTTGAAGCCTTAGGTGTACAAACACAAGTGCGGTTCACGGGTTACATCAATGAGCTGCCGATGCGCTTGCAGGCTTTTGATGTGGTCGTTGTGCCTTCGGACAATGAAGCTTTTTCGCTGGCATTGATCGAGGCGATGGCAGCGGGGTGTGCTGTGGTGGCTGCGCGCGTCGGAGGAATGGTGGAGCTTGTCGAAGACGAGCAGACTGGCTTGTTGATCGAGCCAGACGATGATTGGGCGTTGGGGACGGCCATCTCACGCTTGTTGGTTGACCGGACGATGCGCGTGAAGTTTGGCGAAGCGGCGCGCGCGTCGGTGCTGGAACGATTCGAGCGCGAGTACGTCATTGATCGGATCGAACAGCTTTACGCCACAGGCTGATGGCGCTCAATGGAGGTCGTATGAGTCAGACAAGCAAGCCGGATACGCTCAACGAAATCGGCGTGCTCAAACGGCGCGAGATCGAAGCGCGCATCCTCGCGCCTTTGCTGCAAGCCTTGGGTGAACGCTTCGGGCACGAAGAGGTGTTAGCGGTAGCCTGCGAAGTGATTATTCGCATAGCCAAAGAGCAGGGCAGGGAGTTGGCGCAAGCAATGGGTGGCAATTCGTTGCCGCAACTGGCAGCCTCGCTATCAGCTTGGCAAAAAGATGACGCAATGCAGATGGAGTTGTTGGTATTGAATGAGAGCGAGTTTTCATTCAATGTGACGCGCTGTCGCTATGCCGAGCTGTATCGGACGTTAGGTTTGGAAGAATTGGGTGCTACGCTCTCGTGCAATCGCGACGCGGCGTTGATCGAAGGCTTCAACCAAAACATTACGCTGACTCGCACACAGACGATTATGCAAGGCGCGCCTTTTTGCAATTTTCGTTACGTTGCACAAGCCGCGCCAGAAGAGAAATGATTTCCGGCGTCAGCCGTCAGCTATCAAAGCGCCAACGCGTCGCACTGCCGGTAAATTGCCCCGGCACTGAACTGAAGCCAAAGACCACACGTGGCTGCACGGCGAAGATCGGCCCCATTGCCGGATCGAGTTCCCATTCATATTTAGTTTGATAAGCGGCGAACACCGTTTGCGGCAGGGTTGCGGGTTGTACCTCGGCGGCGATGCCTTCCACGATGACCGCGCCATCGGCCAATTCTACGCTCACGACGCAATGCGCATTACCAGCCAGGTTACGCGCCTTGCGCGATTCGCCGCCCGTGCTGAAGTAGAAACGATCATCCGCCCAAACGCCCCACACCGGCATCGCGTGCGGTTGCCCGTCAGGCCGCGTGGTTGAAAGCCAATAGTGGCGCGCTGGCTCTAGCCGCTCTACCGCCCATTCCCATGGCAACAAGCCTTGTCCTTCGCTCGCATCAGGAATGCCATAGCCGGGCATGTGCGGACGGCTGGCCTGTGGTTGACTTGGATTTGCGTCGGCCATTTAACCTCCTCGCAAGCCAGTTCGGTTTAACTGGCAAAAGCCTCGCGCAACACTTTCAGACTCTTCGGCACGGCGGTCTGGGCGTCCTCTTTGCCTTCCATTTCGAGCGAGACCCAACCTTTGAACCCGGCATTGCGCAAAATTGAAGCGATGCGTTTGAAGTCAGGTTCGAGCGTGTAGTAAACACCGCCGCCGTAATAGGTCTTGGCCTGAACGATGCTGGCGTGAGGCGCGAGCTTTTCAAGTTGCGAATACGGCTCGCCAAAGAAGTTGCCAGTGTCCAAATTGATAGCCAGCCAAGGCGAATTGACACCTTTGTAAATCCGCAGCAGGCCGGGCACAGAGGTCGTCAGGCCCCAGTGATTTTCCAGCGCCATCACGACCCCCGTTGCTTCAGCGTGGGGTAGACATTCATTGATACACTCGATGCACCATTTGAAAGCGTCGTCGTCAGTGTAGCCAGGCAGCGGCGTTTCCTGTCCGCCCGCGTCGAGCATCTTTTGAAAATCGGGAATCGTGCCCCAACGGCCCGAATTCAAGCGAATCGCCGGGCAGCCCAGATAGTGCGCTATGTCCATGCAACGTTTGGTGTGATCAATCATCTGCTGCCGCTTCTCTTTTTCGGGCGCGACGAAATTCTGGTGGATGGAAAGGAAGAAGAGCGACACGCCGTTGTCCCAAGCCATGCGTTTGAGTTGGTTCAGATAAGGCTTGGTCTCGTTTGCCATTTGGCGGTGTAGGATTTCGACGCCCTCGAAGCCGGTTTGCGCGGCGTGTTCGATTACCTTTTCAATCGGATATTTTTCTCTACTGAAATGCCAATACGAATAGGTCGAAACGCCGAGGCGGATGCGTTGAGTTGATGGCGCCGCCGCCTTGAGTGGCGGCGCGTCGAGGGTGGTCGCAAGCGCCGCACTCGCGCCGGTTTTGAGTAGATCGCGTCGTGTGAGTTTCATCTTTGCCTCCTGAAAATGTCAGACAAGCTGCCAGAGTTTATCGCGGGTCTTCGGTTTGGCACACCCTGGAATCAGCGACAAGCTCACCAGCTTGTCGGACATTGAAAGTGCGCCATTTTACTGCTTTCAGTTCAACGCTCCCAGGTTTTGCCGATACCATTCGATTGTGCGCGACAAGCCTTCATCCAAACTTACTTCTGCGCGCCAGCCCAACCGCGCTTCCGCTTTTTCAGCCGAAAGATACTGCGCATCAATCTCCCGCTCGATCTTCTGTGTCAGCATGATCTGCGGTTCGAATTGCCCCGCCTTGCCCGCTAGCTTAATGATTTGCTGAACCAGGGACAGCATCTGTACTGGCTCGCCTGCGCCGAAATTGAACGCCTCGCCGCGCGCCATTTCGATCTTTTCCCCCAGCAGCAAATAACCACGCGCCACGTCGTCAACGTAGACAAACTCGCGCAACGGTGTGCCATCACTGCGAATGATAGGCGCTTCATCGCGCAAGACGGAAAGGATCGTGCCGGGAATGATGCGCGACAGATTCAGGTCGCCTGGGCCGTAAATATTGGCAAAGCGCGTCACTGCCACAGGCAACGCATAGCTGTGAGCATACGAACGCGTGAGCACGTCAGTGCAAACTTTCGACGCATCATAAGGAAATAGACCGAGCAGCGGGTAGTCTTCCTGGTAAGGCAGATTTTCGTGCGAGCCATAAGCCTTGTCGCTCGACGCCACTACGACACGCTTGATTGTCTGGCTGACGCGGCAGGCTTCGAGCAGGAAATAAGTGCCGCGAATATTGCTCTCAAAGGTTGAAAGCGGCGAACGATTGGCCGCGCCGACGATGGCTTGCGCTGCAAGGTGAAAGACGGCTTCGATTTCGTATTCATTGAGAATGCGTTCGAGCAACGCGTAATCTTCAAGCTGACCTTGTACGACTGTCACGCGCTGGCGCAGGTCGAATAGGTCGAGCGCATTGGCGCGCACAGCGTCACGTTGCAAGCAGATTACACGCGCGCCTTGCTCTACCAACAGCCGCGCCACGTGCGCGCCGATGAAGCCGGTCGCGCCGGTGACAAAAGCAGTTTTATTCTTCCAGAAAGACATCAAACTTGCCCGTTCGTTTTTGGCAGATCATCAATACGCCGGTTCGTCGTAGTGATTGCCTGCGCCATCTCCGCCAACGCCTGGCCAACTTGAGACTGGAAGGTGGACAAGGACGCTTCAGTTCTCATCTGTGCGGCAATTAGTGCATTCAACTTCCCGGTGAAAGTTTCTTCCAACTGACGTCGCTTCTCGCGTTCCTGTCGAGCTTCAGCTACACCCAGGCGGATAGCGCGAGTGAGCCGCTGGCTAATTGCATCAAGCCTCAAATCGGTTTGTTTCCCTAGCGCCTTCAACTCTTCAATGTCAGCGAAGAACTTGGCTTGCTGGTCTATAATGAAGGTGATGTTTCTTTCGATTTCTTCTTGGTTCATAGCGTCGCTTTCTCGTCAATGGCTCTTACTGATCCCCCATGTTGAGTATTAACCATAGCGCCGTGCCATTCAAGGAAAGTCAGGCTCATCAACTCGAACACCGCCCGGCTCATCTCTTCACCCGTCGCATTGTCGGCGCTCCGCCCGTCGAGTATGAGACGCTCCGTCAGACAGAGAACCTCAGGGTCCCAAGTGTCAGGCGCGCGCGGGTCTGACTGCTCCACGAATTCACGAAACTTGGCCTGCAAATCTTCCAGCAGGTCGTCCGGCAAGGCGCTCTTCCATCGCCGTAAAGCGCGCGTCATAGTTCGGCGGCAATGGGTTAGTGTCACGCGCCAGAAACCGCTGCATCGTCTCCATCAGCCAATCCAGCTTTTTGCTGTCGGTCAGGCTTTTGGTTAGGTCCTTGGTTGGTTCGTCTTCGGTCATCGTCTCGCCTTAATCCTTGTAACAATCATTTATTTGCCATTTTTCTTTTCCTGCTTTATTGGCAAACTACGGTCAGCCCCAGGAGGCAGAATAATTTTTGTGTCGTCTTCGTTTAAGTCCTGCGTGAGTTTTCTAAACGGCGCGCACCTAAGCGGGTAAGCGAGCTGGCGAGTTCGGCCTTCTCTTCCAGGCTCAAGCTTAGATCGTCAATACTGCCCCGCGCCCGCACGATGCCCTGTACAGGGTGATGAGGATTTGCGGATCATCTTGGTCTTCTGCCAGTGTGAGCCTGAGCAGCGCCGCTGCGTCTTCAGCCGATGCTACCAAATCTTCTGTTAATACTTCCCCCCAAGTTTTCATTGCTTGTTCGTTTGCTAATAATTCCGCCAAAATTGCTCTGCCCGTTCAACGTCGCGATATTGTGTAGGTTTGTCTCCGCCACAGAACAGCACATCTAAAAAAACAGGCTACTTGCTAGTAGCCTGTAAGAATTGTGCAGTGTCAGTGTACTGCTGAAACTTTACAACTTTGCCGTCACGGAACGTGAAGAAGTGGGCGAACTGTGCCCGCACCTGCTTCCCGGTCTGTTTATAAGTCCCGCTGTAGTAGCCGTGCCCGATGATTGTGTCTCCGGCGTCCAGCACTTCTTTGGGCGACACCGCGAAGCCGTCCCACTCGGTGCCGATCCGCATAAACACGCCTTCCAAGACTGCGTTCGGGCCGACATACGGATTTCCATCAGCGTAGATAAAACTCTCGGCTTCCCACCATTCTATTTGTGGGCCCAAGGCTGCGATGACAGTTGGGATGTCACCACTGCCGAATGCTTCATATATGCCCTGAACTATTCTTGCGTTCTCTTGTGACATAGTCTTTTGCCTTTCCGGGTTATTGTAGTCAGTTGAATTTCATTACTGCTGATCTACTCGGCTGTGTAGACATTGGCTTCTCTATCCTAATGGTCTGTTCGTCTTCTTTCACGTTCTTGATCGCGCATGACAAACAGCCGCTTGGTCACGCGGCAGCTTCGACAATCACAATCAGCGCGTGCCAGAGCTGCCCGATGTCCACAGTTGAAACAGTAGACCGGCTCAGGCTGTAAGCCATCGGCTGGCGCGTCACACCACGAACAGCTTAAGCGAATAATACTAGCCATCAGCCTTGCCTGCGTTTATTCTCGCGCGCCCAACTCGCCATCATCTGCTCAGTATGCTTGCACTTTCGGCAATCGCAATGCTCACGCAAAACATCCGCTCGGTGCGCGCAACTCGAACAATAAATTGCCTCTTCAGCCACAATATTGTTTATCGTCTTACACCACGAACAGCTTTTCCTGAGGTGTTGCGGCATTACTTTCCTTTCTTCGTCGCACGTTTCTTCGGCGTGGTCTGAGCGACCACTGATTGCACTTGTACCATCGTTAAATGACCTGGCGTTGGTTGTTCTGCCTTATACGGATGTACGCGCACACGGCAAGCGCCGCAATAGCCAGAGCCATCATCTAACAGCACAGTTAGTGAACTAAAAACGTGGATTGGACACATCGGTCGCTGTTTCATTGTGTCAGCCTCTTGCCTTTCTGATCGCTCGTTTCTTGGCAGGCTTCGTCTCGGCTCTCTTTGGCCTGCCTGGTTTGTGTTCGGCAACCAATGCCAAGTCCATCTTGCCGATAAGATAGATATTTGCCGCGCCGCGCGCCTTTAATCGTTTATTCCGAATCAGCCTTAATACACGCTGGCGACTGAGGTCGAGCCTGCCAGCCGCTTCAGTAACCGAGCTCTCTGATGATTCCTTCCATCTGTCAGCTTTTGCCTTTCGTGGCGCGCTTCTTCGCGGGCTTCGATCCAGTCGTGCCAGTAAAGTGTTAGGGTTCATGCTCTACCGTTCGCTTGCTCGGAAAATACAAAATCCGGCTGGGGTCGCAGCACTTTTGGCAGTCACAATCGGCGCGCGCCTTGTCTCCACGATGACCGCAGGCAGAGCAATACATTGCCTCGCCTCCAGTGGCATCGTTCAGCCTGTCGCACCACAAGCAAGTTAAACTGATTTTGAAAGCCATCAGTCTTCTTTTTACTCCTGTAGTTCAACTTCCTTTGGTGAGGGTAGAGGCCGCGTCAATCGCCCTGACGGTGGCAACGGCGGCACGTCGCTCAACTCATCAGTTGTCGGCAATTCCTCTGTGGGAAAAGGCGGGTGAGGCGGCGGCGGCGGTTTTTCTTGCTGATCAGTCATTGGTTTCCTTTCTTTGTTATGCGCTAGTGATCCCGCACGGCTCAAGCCCGCCGCACGTTCTGCGCCTCCGGCCCCTTCTTCCCCTGCACGATCTCGAAGGTTACCGAGTCGCCTTCTTTGATTTGATCCAGGCAGCCCGAAGTGTGGACGAAAACATCCTTACCTCCGCCGTCGGGTGTGATAAAGCCAAAACCCTTAGCCTCATTGAAAAATTTCACAGTGCCTTGTTGCATTTTCAATTACTCCTGATGTGTTTGAGATTCGCTGCCTAGGCAGCGAAAGTGATTTACTGCTTTGTTCTGCGTTTCTCCATCAACACCTTATTAGCCCAACTATCAGTATGATGAGAATGGCCACCCCGAGGTAGATCACTCTCTGCTTCGTCAGGCGAGACAGGTTGTATTTAGACAGCCAATCACGACCAATAGGTATGACGGTCGGCAGCGCTTCGTTGCAATATATGCAGATCAGTGCGACTTGCGGATTCAATGCCTTGCATTCGCGGCAACACTTCATTAACTCCCCTTCTTGGCCGCGCGTTTCTTCGCTGGCGTTGTCTTCGCCATATTGTTGGTTTTCTTTGCCTTCGCGCGCCCTGGTGCTGATGATAACACAGCATGACCAACAAAAAGCACTTACCAGCGGCGCGCCGATAAGTGCTTTGAGTGAAAAACGACCCGTACGGGAGTTAAACCAATGTTACCGCCGTAAACCGGCTAAAAAGCCATGTCAACTGTTCTGAGACAATCTCAGCGTACGACCCTCGAAAACTCAAACTTGATAATCAAAAATAAGACGGGTGAACCGCACCTTCACTCGACGTTGAGCTTGAGCGTCCTACACGCTGCCAGCGTTATTTGCTCAGGCGTAGCGAGCAGCGCGTCAAAGAAGCGCACCGACCGCGAATCCGCCCCGTCGCTGACGATTGAGGCAAAATGATCCTGGAAGCTTTCACGCACGTCCACGTTTTGCGCCTTGACCCAACGTGCCAGCACGTCCGCCGCGTCGCGATCAGTAAAGAATTGTCGTGACTCGCCCGGCGGGGGCATAGCTTCGAGACCGCGCATCTGTTGCTCAAGTACTGCGCAGGCTTCACCGCGTGTGAGTTTTCTGCTTTCACTCATTGGCCAGCCTTCTCTCCTCCTCGCGTTCGCAGATTACAATCAGTGGTCTAGTTTAGACGCGCGCCGGTATTGGCGCAAATTTTTCAGGGACTTCCATACCTCATTCAAATTCAGGAAGGAGTCGCTGGTTGAGCAATTTTGCGGCCAATCTGATAGGTCAATTGCTTGGATGACAGGCAGTGATCAAATTGTGAATGCACTGCCGCCGGTTTTCTGGCCTTTGGCTACTGTTGTCTAATGCGGCTTCGGCGGCTTGCCTGACCGGCCGCGCCAGGCAATGACAAACCCTATCAAGCAACTTGCCGTCATCGCAACAGGAACGGGCGGACAATAGTTGAAGAGGAGTAAAGTGACTAAGGTTACCAACAGCCATTCAACCGCCCCTAGCAAGCAGCTTTTGGCGATTATATCGGCCACCGAGTTTGCCGCGCGGAACAACACAAATGCTGAAACTGCCCAGCCCAGTAGAAAGATGCTGAGCTTGAATACCGATGAGAACTGGCTGATTCCAACAAGCTTGAACAACAATGATGCTATTATCAACAGGATCAAATAGCCGGAAAGCAACCCAGCCACAGTCGCGATACCCATCTTCGTAATGTGTGGCTCCCGCAGCGCAGCCAGACGTATTTCTTTCATTATAGTAGTTTCCTGCCAGTTCGGCTTTGCTCTAGCCAGATCTGAATTGCTGATGAGGCAAAGAGGCGCTCAACACTTTGCCAAGACTTTGTCTTTAGAATGGGACGATTGGAGGATAGCTCTTTTGCAGTCTCTACTACCAATCTTCGTAATTGCAGGCTGCGACCGACACTTGCTTTGGCTGCCTGGCACGCGCCGAAGGGCGCAAAGGCGCACCGCAGCACGAAGGCGTGGTTGGGTTATGCAGGCAAGCGGCTATTAGCCGGGATAGCTGGCTCTCACGACAGAGGAGAGCCTTGCTACAACGGCTTTACCAGTGCCGCGGCAACAAGGCTCTGCGCGTTCCCGAATGCGCATGATTCTATTCGGATAAATTCGTGCTACTGAATCTCTATGCTTACGGGGTTACCAGTGCGCCCATTGATCGTGCAACTCAAAGTCACTTGCCCGCGTCCCTTAAGGCTGCGAGACAGCTCGAGGTTGAGTTGATCGAGTCCTGTCAAATTTCCCTGCGCGCCAGCAAAGGTTACCGGCAGACGCACACCACCCAAGAGCGCCGTTACTGCCGCTACCCCTGAGGTATGCCGAAACCCTGTGCCGAAGAGCACCAGGAAGACGCGCTCGCCCTCTGGCCCCAAGTCAATTGGGCGCGGTACGTAGCGATTCTGCGTCGGGTCAAACCTACCCAAAGGCTCGAACACCTGCGTGCCATCGGTTCTCAGCCGCAGGATGACACCTGCTGGCAAACCCCGTCCGCTGGCATCGGCGGTGAAGAAGCTGGGAGCAACCGCCACCAAGTCCAGCGTGCTCTCCGCCACCGCGACACCATCCAAGGTCACGCTCAGTAGACAAGCGAGGGCCAGATCGTTTTGCTGGACTGGGAAAGTGATAGCAGCGTCAGGGATGAGGAAATTGATCTGCGTGGGTGAGACAAAAAAGAGTGGCGCATCGTAGACACCGCCAGCAAAGTCTGTCACGCGTACCTTGGTGCCTGCCAACTCAAGGGGCAAGGGATTGGTGGATGCGGCTTGCGTTGTTTTTGCCAAGCCCGTGCCGAAGATTGTGGCAATCGCCCCAGCCGCGCCGGGCGTGGTAAAGCTTGCGGCAGACGACGCACTTAAGCTTGCCGTTTGACGAACAGTAAAGGTCTGTTGGCCGACTGTTAGGGTGCCGGTGCGCACCGCCGCCGTGGTGTTATTGGTGGCACGGAAAGTGAGAGGGAAGCGCCCAGTGCCTTGGGTCTGGCCGCGCAACGAGATCCAATTATCATTACTGCGCAGCGTCCACGGACAATGGGCCGCCGTCTCCAACATAAAAGCGCCCAGTTGTCCGCCGTCAATGGATTGCCCTAGGTTCAGACTGTTTTGGGGAAGCGTGTATGTGCACGCTCCTACGTTGAAGGGCAGGGGGCTTGAAACACCGCCACCTGGCGTGGGTGTCATGACAGTCACGC
The DNA here is from genome assembly GCA_963699175.1 of uncultured Acidobacteriota bacterium. Taxonomy (GTDB): domain Bacteria; phylum Acidobacteriota; class Blastocatellia; order RBC074; family RBC074; genus JACPYM01. The sequence goes on from OY969418.1 coordinate 219,915, forward strand.
TGGCCTGTGTCGCGTTCGCCAAATCGCTGGCGGGCAGTGTCATCAAAAGTTCAGAGCCATTGAGCGCCGCCGTCTGGCGGTTGACCCCGTTCCAGCGTGCCACTGAATTGATTTTGAAATCGCGCCCAAACACTTTGACCACTAAGGACGGACTACCTACGACAGCGAGGGCCGGTTCCAACTTAGTCACTTGCGGAGCAGGCGCGCTGGACGCGACGCTGAGCACCACGGCATTCGATTCCAGTCCGCCATTCGCTGTCGGGGTGAAGACGGTAATCGTTACGCTACTTTTCCCGCGCACTTCATTTGACGAGATGCGTGCGCGCAATTGTGAAGCGGACAAGAAGTTGGTGATTTGATCTTTGCCGTTGATGCGCACAACGGAGGCCGTAGAGGTATTTCCTCCGCTCAATTGCGGCAGAAAGTTGCGACCAAAAACCAGTAGCTCAAGCTCTTCTGTCGTTAAAGCCGCAGTTTGACTGAGTTGCTTGATTTCCGGCGGCGCATTGAGCGGGGCGCTATATTTGGCTTCTACGGCGGCGCGCAGCATCAGGTTGAGCGGCGCGCCACCTGTGGCCTGCAATGGCTGAAAGCTCGCGCCGTTGTTGAGCGAACGGAACGAACGAAGGCGCGCTTCACCATTTACGTCGGCGGCGAACGCCAGCGTGCCTTGCGGCGCTTGCACGCCCACGTACAGATCACCGCCATTGACCACGGGCGGATTGGGCAGCATCACTTCGAGCAGGCGGCTCTCCGGCACGTTTTGCAGCGTGATGGTGCGGTCAACTAACAAAGTGGGATTGTTAAGTGGCTGCCCGGTACGCACCGGATCGGCGAAGGCGACGACGCGCAGCGACTTGCCCGCCAGCGCCACTCCGTCGGCGAACTGCACGCGCACGGATTGCAAAGTGAATGGGGCGCGGGCGGGCGTGACACGGTTGACCAGCAATGCCGTGTCCGCCGGCAAGCTCTGCTCGCGCGAGCCATCGTCTACCGACAAGACCTCCAACACCGGCGTCTCAGCTTTGACGCGGTAGGTGAAATAGCCGAGCGCCGTGAGGTCAGTGGCGGTGATACCGCCGCGCTCGCCGGGCGCGTAGGTCGGATCCATAATGCCGAGGTATTGGCCTGTCAACGTATCGTCCTTCCAATGTCCTGCCGGTCGCCCATCGCCGCCTTGGCCGTCCGGTCGCCCGGTTGAAAGCGGCACTTCCAAATCGCCCGTGAACATAATTTGCTCGCCGCCTGAAAGCTGCAAGCGCGTAGCCAGTTCATAACGCTCTACTGTCGCGCCGGAGAAAGTATCATCTTCCAAGGTGACACCGGGGCGCACGCGATACAAATCCCAGATAGTCGGATATGAATAGCTGTAATCAATTGGCCCGGAGCGTGGCACCAGATTGATCTCGCGGTCTCCGACGTTAGAGATGAATCCCACAATGCGGCCAAACTCGCGCAAGGCTAGCGCTTCGAAATCCAGCTTGTCCGCGTCAATCCCGTCACTCGGATCAAAATCGAATTTGGCGGCTGAGTTGAATCCGATCTTATATTCCACGTCGTCCGGTAGCACCTGAAAACCGATGGATATGCGCTGCGGAATGGTGAAGCGCGTGATGGGCGTTTGACCTATATCAGTGAAGATTGGGTAAGGCAGTCCGGCAAAGATTCTGTTTTGATGTGGATTCAACGCTTGCTCGACATAAAACTGGGAATAAGGAACGACCCACACGGAGCCTAGTCGCCCGATCAAACTATTGCCGATGAGATTGCTTGATTGATAGGTCTGACCGAAGAAGTTTGGCCCGAAATCAATGGCCACCGCTGCCGCAAACTCGACGCCTCCTGGAACACCCTCCGTTTGAATAATAGCTTCCCACTTCGCCGCCGCCCGCAGCAGCGCGGCTTTGGCGGCCGGAAAGTTCTCCAGTTGTGACGTGCCGTTCAGAATGAGTTTTAACTGCGTGGTTTGTTGTTGAGCGGCGCGAGTTGTTGTGCCTACTTCGAGCAGGGTGGTTTTCGTGCCGCGCTCTTTGAGTTGACGACGCAATTGTTGCGCTGCCGGTTCCGGCAATTCCCGGCAGGCTGCGCCTTGCGCGCTCAGATAAAGTTCAAAGGCCTGTACGTCTGCTTCGACAGCTTGCGTAGTAGAAGCCCGTGTCTGTTGCGATAAGTGAGGACGCTTAACTGAGGCGACACGGCTGCGAGCCTTACTCGATTCAGCCCAGAAGCTGACTGCGCAAAAGAGAAGAAGGGGCAAGAGAAGATAAACACTACGTAGTGCAGGCTTGTTCATTATCACCTCCGGCTAATACTTTTAGCACTGCAGGATCAGCTAGAGCGGATTTCAGATCAGCGTAGGGCAGGTTCCTAACCTGCCTGGTTTCAATCAATGTTTAGCGAAACCCATGTAGGGCAGGTTAAGCACCTGCCCTACATCCAATTGCAAACCGATCTAACTAATGTTTGTTTGGTCTAAATCAAACTAAGGTTCACTTTACTGGGGGGCTTGACGGGGAAGCCAAGCGGGTTCTGAACCGGCATGACCGGTCGCACCCGTTTTGATTTAGTAAGTATGGGGCTTACGATTTGGGCTTTGGCTGACAACAGCCTAGAAATTCCTAGCTGAAAGCAGCGCGGAGACAATAGCAAAAGATCGTATTCGAGGAAAGCACATTTCTACTTTGACCCAAGGTCTATTCATTCTCAGCTAGGTTAGCCACAAAGGCACGGAGTCATAGAAAGAAGGCGAGGATAATTTGGGCAAAGGTGCGGTAGCGACCAACCCGCGCTGCCGGACCAAGCGCAAAACTCTGTGCCTCCGTGTCTCTGTGGCAGCATGAATTTTAACCCTGCGCCAGGCTTCAGGCAGTTATCAGCATTTCATTATTCGCCGCGGTCAACGATTTGTCCGGTTACGAACTGCGCCACCAGCATTGAGTAACTCGGCTATTACGCTCCCTTCCGCCTTAGGGAACTTCAGCCCAAGCAGGGTCGCAGCCGTCGGCGCAATGTCAACCATCCGCGCCAATCGAAGTTTCGCGCCGGCACGCGCATCCGCACCATAAATGAGGAGCGCCGAACGCATCTCCGGGCGCGTTGGCAGATACCCATGCGTGCCTCGGTAATCTGCCCCTGAGTCGTGCACCTCCGGGCCAGTGGACTCTTCTCCGAACGAGTATCCTTGCGCGGCTTCAAGCATCAGGGTCGCCGTTGGCACGGCCCCAAGTCGATCTAGCTCTGATCGGCTGAGCACTCGCAAGAGTGGCCCGCCTTTGCGTGCGGCCACCTGCTTGAAGATGCCCTCTACCTTTGCGGCAGTCTCTTTGTCTTTGGGGTCATGTAAGACGATGGCGCACGAACCGCCCGCCGGCCAGGCAGCAGCTTTCCAGCCGCTTGATTTTTGAGCAGCGTCGGACTTGAGCAGGTTCTCTTTAGCCAGCAATACGTTTGGCTCAAACTTCTTATCAATCGCCATAAAACCGTGATCGGAGACGATAAAGAAGGTGGTTTGCTCAAAGATTCCCGCCTTCCGCGTCGCTTCAAGGATGCGCCCAATATAAGCATCTTCGCGCGCGGCGACCGCGACGGCCTCGGGCGTGCGCGGGCCGTGTTTATGGTGAGCGCTGTCGAGGTCAATCAAGTGAATCAGCAGCAAACTCGGTTTGTATTCGGAGATGATGAACTCGCTGATGGCCGTGCGCCTACCGTCCGCGCTCGTCTCTTTGTCCAGGCTGGAGGCGGCGCGCGCTTTCTCGATCAGGCCCGGCGAACTGTAAGGAATAGCCCGCTCCCAGTTGATGGTCTTATCATCCGGCACCCAGATTTCAGGGTAGTTATAATCAATCTCCGCCAGTGCCGTCACCGGCCAGCCTACCGCGGCGGTCTTGAGGCCAGCTTTCTTCGCCAGCGTCCAGAGTGTTTCGGACTTGAGCGCATCTGCGTACCAATACCAAGCTCCGGTCTGCGGGTCGGTGGGTGGCTCAAAGATACGATTCTGAATAATACCGTGCAATGCCGGTCGCACGCCTGTCACGAGCGTTGTGTGTGCGGGATAAGTTACTGAAGGGTAGACACCCTCGACGCCTTCAGCATAGGCGCCGCCCTTCTTCAGCAGCGCGAGATTTGGCGCGCGTAAACCGGCGCGTTCCGGCGTTGTGTAGTAGTCGGGTACCAGGCCATCAACCGAGATCATGATGACGTGTTCCGAAACCGCGCTGGGCGGAGGGCCTCCTTCAGCCCACGTGAGATTCTCCATGTTGGCCGCCAGCGCCCAGAAGATCAGCGCCAGCAAGAATGCGACAGCATTGTGTAAACCTAAAAACTTGTGCATCCATCCTCCTTTTCCTTCCTTCACGGCGCGCGTGCGCCGATTCGGCGGTTGTTCAGAATGACTTATCATCTGTTCCTTCTTCTCACCTATGATCTAACCCTTTTTCGCTGCGCGCTAGTTCGCCTTGTTGTTTTACTTGTCTGACGTGGTGTCTTAATAAAAAGTTACAGCTCGAGTTGGAATAAACTGGCCACAGAGTCACGAAGGCACAGAGCGTAAGGTGAGTATTACGGCGAAAACTAGCTGACTTTCTCTGTGCCCCCGTGACTTGTGTCTACGTTAACCCGGCAAGCTGATCAAGCTCAATAGCTTTCCCAGAGATCACAAGGTGCGCTGTTTCCGAGTAGCGCCGTCTACCCTCCGCACGGAGGTAGTGGCGCAAGCGGGAGAGAAGGTTTGGAGTCCCGCCTGCAGGCGGCAGCTTGCGTTGACCAGCCCGGCCGGCTGCAGCCGGTACGCCACACTCACCACCTTGCGCCACTACCCGCGCGAAATGATCTGCTGATTATTCGCTGGTTACTTCCCATGCCGAGTCGTTACGCAATAAAGTTGAGAGCAGCATTGTATGCAGTCCGTGGCCTGAGCGTGAGGCGCGCACGTGGCCCAGGATTGGCAGACCACATAAGGCCAGATCGCCGATGATGTCCAGAATCTTGTGCCGCACAAATTCATCTGCGAAGCGCAGCGGCTCGGCATTCATCATCCCATCTTGGGTCAGCGCGATGGCGTTCTCTAATGACGCGCCACGCGACAGGCCGCTCTGGCGCAGCGTTTCAATCTGGTCGGCAAAGCCAAAGGTGCGCGCAGGAGCGATCTCGCTGGCATAGTTACCATTGACGAACACAATCTCGCGCGTCTGCACGCCAATGAAGGGGTGCGGGAAATCAATCTCGCAGGTGATGCGGAACTCGGCGCACGGCTCGATAGACATCCCGCGCTCCTTTTCGCCGACTTCCACTCGTTTGAGCACACGCAAATAAGCGCGTGGCGCGGGCAGTTCGATGACGCCGGCCTGGCCGATCAACTCAACCCATTGCAGACTGCTGCCATCAAGGATTGGCACTTCCAGCGAATCAACTTCGATGATGGCGTTGTCAATGCCACAACCAACTAACGCCGACAGCAGGTGCTCGACCGTCGCGATCATCACGCCGGATTTCATCAAGGTGGTGGCATAGCTGACGTGGGCCACATATTGCGGCGCGGCAGGAATCTCGAAATTATTCAGATCAATCCGCCGAAATAAAAAGCCTGTGTAGGCGGGTGCGGGCAATACTGTCACACTGACCGGTGAAGCCGAATGCAAACCGATACCTGTGGCGCTGAAGCTTTGGTGCAGGGTAGTTTGTTTAGGCAATGATTTCTTTAACTCCGCTCGCGTAAGGTTTGCCAGACGCTTTCTTGTGCTGCAAATCGCAAGCCAAATTGCAGCGGGCTATCCAAGGCACATCAAGTGGCTGTCTCTGCAAGCAATACCCGCATGAGCGAGTTCAATCGGGCCACTCAACTGTAGAGAGTTTGCCACAGCGAGCCAAGCAGGATGTGGTTTTTGCGCCAGCCCAGTGTCGGCAAATGAAAAACGGTTGCAAGCCTTGAGAAGCCTGCAACCGTTGAGCAAAGCAAAATGCCACGCGCGGTTAATCGAAAATGCGGCGCACTTTTTTGCGATTGCGTTTGCGCGCGAGCGCTGATTTCACGCGGCGCTTTTCGCCAGGCGGAATATAGAAGGCGTGCCGTTTAACTTCACGGATAATGTCTTCCTGTTGCACCTTGCGCTTGAAGCGGCGGAGCGCGCTTTCCATCGTCTCGTTATCGCCCAGCCTCACTTCTGCCATAATTGATTCACCTCGCTTTCACTTTGTGCATTCCAAAAGGCTTTCACTCAGTCGCTTGAGCGAAGCGCGAAGCATACTCGTTGGGGTAGGGGGGCTGTCAAGCGCGATTGCGCTTTCAACTTTTGGGGCGGCAGGGTAAAGTGACGCGCTGACAAACGATCATCAAATAGAATCAGGTATCGCAAAGCATGAAAGTTCTCGTTATCGGTTCAGGCGGGCGCGAGCACGCGCAGACGTGGGCGCTGGCGCAAAGCCCCCAGGTCAAACAAATCTTTTCTGCGACCACTAACGCGGGCATTCGACGCTTAACGACTCCTGCGAAAATTGAAGGGAACCAGCCGGAGGCGATTGCCGCATTCGTCGCACAAGCGCAGATTGATTTGGTCGTAGTCGGGCCGGAGCAGCCGTTGGTGGATGGCGTGGTAGATGCGTTGGAGGCACGCGGCATGGCGGCCTTTGGACCGGTGCAAGCGGCGGCGCGGTTGGAAGGCAGCAAGGTCTTTGCCAAAGAGTTTATGTCCCGACACAGCATTCCGACTGCACGTTATCAAGTAGTAGAGACGCCGGAAGCCGCATTGCGTGCCATCAGAGAATTTGCTTTCCCATTGGTAGTCAAGGCAGACGGCTTGGCGGCAGGCAAAGGCGTAATCATTGCGATGGACGAGCGTGAAGCCCGGCAAGCCGTGCAGGATTTGTCGGTGGAGCGCAAGCTAGGTGCAGCAGGCGCGCGGTTGGTGATTGAAGAAGGATTGCAAGGCAGGGAACTGTCGTATCTGGTTTTTGCCGACGGGAAGGATTGGTTGGCTATGCCGGTGGCGCAAGATCACAAGCGTGCTTTCGATGATGACCGTGGGCCGAATACGGGTGGGATGGGCGCCTTCTCTACGCCGGGTCTGCTTGATGCTGCGACAGAGCAGCAGATTATCAGTGAGATTGTCGAGCCGAGTTTGGCGGCTACGCAGAAAGAGGGCTTCGCGTTTTGTGGTGTGTTGTTTATTGGGCTGATGCTGACTGCTGCCGGCCCGCAGGTGCTCGAATACAACGTGCGTATGGGTGATCCAGAGACACAGGCGATCTTGCGCCGGTTGGATAGCGACTTTGCCGAGATTTGCTGGGCAGTGGCGCGTGGCGAGTTGAGCCGCGTTAAGCCGCGTTGGGGTGACGAGACGACAACCTGCGTGGTGATGGCTTCAAACGGTTATCCGGGCAGCTACGCAACTGGCAAGGTGATTAACGGATTGGCTGAAGCCGAACTGGTCGAAGGCGTCACGGTTTTTCACGCTGGCACCAGGCTCGATGAGGAGGGGCAAGTTGTTACGGCGGGCGGGCGTGTTTTGGGCGTGACGGCGCGTGGCGCGGATTTGACGGAAGCCACAGCGCGCGCTTACCAGGCAGTCAGGCAGATCAATTTTGAGGGCGCGTTTTATCGGCATGACATTGGGCGGAAGTGAAAACTTCGCCAGCCCGCGCAATGAAAACAGCCTCGGTCTTTGTGCAAGACCGAGGCTGAATTGTTTGTGTGCTCTGTACCGCGCTGGGCTAGAAGATGCACTTGCCGTTGAGCAAGGCCCAGATACTTGCCAGAGCGTCGAAATCCTGTTGGGGATTGATGGACTTACCAATCACCTGTACTTCAGCGAGAGAGAGCGGGTTCGCTCCCGCCAACTGCACCCGCACGTAACGCCCCGTCCGGTTGGCGCTAACTGTTGTCAGCACGCCAGCCGGACCTGTCGTAAAGTAGCTCGACACACCCGGCTGACTTAGCGTAGCGCTCAGGCTGGTCGAAGCGAATGGCACATCCGAGACTAGGACGTAAAACTCTCTCAAGTTATCGCTGCAGCAATCCGTCCGGTTCCAGACGTTGATTGAGTCAACCGTTTGGATGCCGCCGAGGTCTACCTGCCACCAGGGTTGAAACTCGTAATTGGTGTTTATGACGGAACCGCTCTCCCAATTGCCATCGGGGTTGCCATCCACGGCACGTGCGGCAACGCCTTCAAAAATCGTGCTCGATTGGGTTGCCGGTTTGTTAAGGGCGAGGTTGCCCATACTTGTGCCACGGATCACCTGGACGGTCTGATTCATCAGCGTGTCGAGCAGACTGTCGGGCGTAAAGGTTACGCCGTTGTTCAATGTGATGGGCGCAAAGCTCACCCCTGAACAATGCAGCGGACTCCAGTAAACATTGAAAACTACTGGAGAGTTGGAGCCGCCGGCCAGATTCATACTCATCTGCGCCGTGACGAATTCGCGGTTGAGCCGTTGGCTAGGACTCATCCCGCCCTGCAAGATCAGGCGAATCGTGTTGGTGTTGTTTTGTATGGGGATTGGGTTGTTAGAGTTAAAGCCAGACGCCAGCACTGTACCGCCCGGCCAGGAGTTCGGATTGAGCAGAAAATTGAGCGTCGAACGCCAGCAGAGGGTGTCACACTTCATCGGCATTGGCGGCGGTGTTGGTGTCGGTGTTGGTGTTGGCGTCGGTGTCGGTGTTGGCGTTGGCGTCGGCGTCGGCGTCGGCGTTATGACCGCGCAAATTTCACCAAAGTTGTAATCAGTCCCCTGCGCTTGCGAAGACAGCGAAATGTTGGAGAACATATCGTTGGTCACCACGCCACTGAGCGAGCCAAGAGTATCTTTGCCATCGTTGACGTTGGCGGGCTGTGTCTCAGTAATCTTGAAAACGCCAGGCATCAAGTTCGGGAAGATATAGAAACCATTGGCGTCAGTCGTCGTCGTCTGATTGACGTTGCCATTGATGTCTACGCCAGTGAGACTGATAGTGACGCCAATGATGGGGATCTCGCCAGCCTGCTTGATGCCATCATCATTGCTGTCACAGTAGACAAAACCGGAGAGACTGCCCGGCAATGGTTGTTGCGGCGTCGGCGGCAAGCAAGCCTGGCAAACAAATGGGCAAACCGGATCGGTCGGAATAAAAGTTGACTCTCTGCTCAAGGTGGGATCACCCATGCGTTTGACTATGACCTGAGCGTTAATGATAGAAGTTTTGCCTGCGCCACCAGCGCGTTTGATTTCCTCCACCAGTTGTAGGCATTGATTCAAGCGTGCCGATCCCATGAAAAAGACCAGCGCAAGCGAGTCCGTGCGCAGTTCACCATTCGCTGCCGTATGGAAAGGCAGGAACGCGCCGACCGGATAATTTCTTCCCGTGATATGCTGCAACGCCACATCCGGGGCTAATTGATTGACGACCACGCCGTTCCCCTGCACCGTGAACATAGCCAGAATGATTTGGCCGCTGCCATCGAATTTTTGCAAAGAGAGCGTCACCATATCGCCTTCTGTCGCTCCGCTGGTGCCGATGGCGAAGATGAGATCCCAGATACTTTCATTGCAAGAGATAGCGCGCACTACGCTGTTGGGCGCAGTACTGGAGAAGACATAAACATCTCCCCTCCCCAAACCAGGGTAGACAGTAGGGAAGAATTCGTTGAGTGGTGTAACGCTGGTTCCTGGCGGGATGGGCTGTTGCACGTTCAAGACTAAAGGGCTTCCCGATATATTAAAGACGGCGTCCTCACCGTTTTCAGTACCGTGTACATAGGAGGCAATACGGATTTGCAAGGTGTTGGGCGCTTCCGTAATAGATGAGCCGTCAACCAGAGCACCCGCGCCATCAAATTTGGCCGTCACGCAGACGTTAACACCGAGGGTAACGATAGACAGCCCTGTTATGTGGCTGCCAGGATTCAGGCGTATTTTCACCGGGCCAATCTTGATGAAATACCCGGGCGAAAACTCTGTCACGATACCGCAAATTTTGCTTTCGCCACTGGCATTCGCGGTCGTCGCGCCATCGGTGGTGACAACCTGGCCTTCTGCGTTAAAGCAGAAGGTCGCGCAAACGTTGGCACCTACTGCGATGCCACTCACTGCCCCACCAACCGCAATGGTGAGGCGTCTGGTGCCAATCACCAAAACGCCTGTGCCAGCGCCAGAAGCGGGTTGGAATTCAGTCACGGTGCCGCAAATTGTTACGCTGGGCGGCGGGCCTGATTGCGAGCCGTTTTGCACTAAGGCCCCGGCTCCGGCTGCTCTGCCTTTCCACTGTGGGGCGAGCGCTAGCAAGCTAAGGCCGAGTACGATGGCGCAAGTGATCAATGTAGTTTGTGTTTTCATTCAGTTCTCCTGATTCGTAAGGAGTCGCCGAACAGTTCCGCCCTGTTGGCCGAACTGCGGTGACATAACCGGAGTTAATTGCACTCTCGCTCGTTGAATCTCGTTAGACCCAACCGGGGACTTAATAAAGTGACAATTATGACGGGGCATTACAGACAATCGCGACTCAAGCCGGGGTTACGGAGTCGGCTGCATTGTCGGAACACGGGGACGGGGGGCGAATTGTTTACAACTCAAGCGAAAGAGCGCGGGCGATTGTGGGCACTGACGGGGGCTGAGTCTGGTACAGCCTGACTGCTGCGACAGACCCCTGCGGGAAACTCAAAGTCGCTCATTCGCGGACAAGCACGTTTTAGCGGGGCACGTGCGAAACTTACCAAAGTACCTGGGACGAAGTAGCTCCGCAGTATTACCTGATCTGATTTGCCGGATAACTTAACCGCAACACCGCTATGAAACCTCGTCGCGGGCTTAGTGTACGGATTTTGTCGCAAAGCGTCTACAAGATTTCAATTAGAGACTTGATTTTAATTATAGGAACGATTGATTTTGGCTAGCTTGAGCATGCTACGAGCAGCAAGCTCAGCCTGGCGCATTTATGATTGGCAAACTTGTGCTGTAACGAGCCTAAGATTATGATGCTCGCGCGCTACTTAATTTCTCTCAGACAACAGCAAGATGATTTTCCCGCGACGCTTGTTCGCGGCAGTTTTTGGAGGAATAGCTCAATGAATATGGAAGCTCTCGGCATGGTCGAGACGAAAGGTTTTGTCGGCGCAGTGGAGGCGGCGGACGCAATGGTCAAAGCCGCCAACGTCGTGTTGATTGGCAAGGAATACATCGGCGCCGGTTACGTGACCGTCTTCGTGCGCGGTGACGTTGGCGCGGTCAAGGCTGCGACCGATGCTGGGGCGGCAGCCGCTCGGCGTGTCGGTGAACTGGTCTCCGTCCACGTTATCCCGCGCCCACACAGTGAGGTTGAACGTGTCTTACCTGGCAACGGTTATCGTCCCGGTTCGCGGCTTGGCGGCGCAGAGCCGAAAGCCCTGGGCGAGGGTAACGAAAGCAAGCGTAAGTAAGGCCCATGCCCGATAAAGACCTGCAATCCATCCAAACCGCCCGCGATTTGGTTGAAGCGGCGCAGCGCGCGCAAGCCGTTGTGGCTACCTACAATCAATCCCGCATTGACGCGATTTGCGACGCGATGGCGCTGGCCGCACAACGCGAATCCATGCGGCTGGCCCAACTGGCGCACGAAGAGACCGGCTACGGCAACCCGGCAGATAAAAACGTCAAGAACCTGTTCTCAGCCGTTGACGTGCACAACTATTTCAAAGGCTTGAAGACGGTCGGCGTAGTACGTGACAACGAATCAGTGGTTGAAATCGCTGCGCCGCGCGGTGTCGTCGCCGCGATCATTCCTTCCACCAATCCGACCTCGACGGCAATCTTCAAAATCTTGATTGCGCTCAAATCGCGCAATGCCGTCGTGCTCAGCCCGCATCCATCGGCCACACGCTGCGTCGTCGAAGTCGCCAATGTGATGCGCGCAGCAGGTGTCCAGGCTGGCTTGCCGCCTGAGGCAGTCGGTTGCATCGAGCTAACGACTATCGAAGGCACTGAAGCTTTGATGAAGCACAAGCAGACAGCGGTGATTTTGGCGACCGGCGGGCTAGGCTTGGTGCGTGCCGCTTATTCATCAGGCAAGCCCGCGTTTGGCGTTGGCCCTGGCAATGTGCCTGCGTTTATTGAAAAAACCGCTGACGCGGCAAAAGCTGTGCGCGACATCCTCGCGGGCACCTGCTTCGACTTCGGCACTATCTGCGCTTCCGAACAAGCTATGGTGGTAGACGCGTCGTTGGACAAAGAAGTCCGTGCGCAACTCAGTGCGCAAGGCGCATACTTCTTAAATGCAGCGCAAGCCGACGCGTTGGCGCAACTGGTCGTCGGCCCGAATCGTCACCTCAACCCCAAGATCGTCGGCAAGCCCGCTACGACGCTGGCGGAATGGGCTGGGTTGAGTGTGCCACCCAATACCCGCTGTTTGATTGCTGAAGTCGGCGGCGTTGGGCGCGATTATCCGCTTTCTATCGAGAAGCTCTCGCCGATTCTGGCCTATTACGTCGTGAATGGTTTGGAAGAGGGCAGCCGGCGTTGCGATGAAATCTTGCACTTCGGCGGGATGGGGCACACCGCTTCGATCCACACGCGCAGCCGTGAAGCCGCGCTGCATTACGGCACGCTGATGCCTGCCGCACGCGTCGTCGTCAACACACCTTCGACACACGGCGCAATTGGTTTTTCGACTGCGCTCGCGCCTTCGATGACGCTAGGCTGTGGCTCCTGGGGCGGCAACGTGACCTCGGACAACATCTCACCGCTGCATCTGATGGACATCAAGCGGGTGGCCTTTGAGACGCGCCCGGTGACTTCGGCAAACGAAGCGAGCGTAAATTCATCCGTCATCGCTGCGCCCGCCGTGTCACTCCATCATTCCGCGAATGGGCCACAGACTACGCTAGACCGCGCGACGATTGAAGCATTAGTTGATCGAGTGCTCGCCGCGCGTAAACCGGCAGAGGCGAACGGGCCGGTTGCGCCAAACCCTAAGCCGGGCGGAGGCGCACAAGCGGCAATGCCCGTGCCGCCTCCGCCCGCGCCGCCAGCCACAGCGGAGAAGCCCAAGCCCAAAGCTGTGGACTTCGTCTGCGAAGAAGATGTCAGACAAGCTTTGGCAAAAGGCGAGAAGATTCATATCAACGCAAAAACGATTATCACTCCTGCCGCCCGCGATTTGGGTGATGAACGCGAGGTCTTTGCTAAAACTTTTTCGTAGTCCCAACAAACGCTCGTAACGTTTGCTGACTCCGCTCACTTTTCCAAACGGCGATGCGCAACGTGGCAAGCTGATGAGCGCGATTGCTTCGCGTGAATTTCTCCGCTCGTTCAGCTTCGCCCTCTAACCCCCTAAAGGAAACTATGCCAGCAAACTATCCCAACTTCGAAAGCTTCGGTGGTAAAACCAAACTGGGCGCAGGCGGATTCCGGCGCATAGCCTATATCATCATCGGCTTCTTCGTGCTGCTCCTACTATTGGCTACTTTCAAGACTGTCCCCGCCGGACATCGCGCGGTGGTCTTTAACAACGTCAGCGGCGGCTTGAGCGCGCGCGGCGAGGGCTTGACCGTGCTCGTGCCGTTTATGCAGTCGTTGACGATGTACGACGTGCGCACTTCGACCTACACGATGAGCCGGATGGCCAACGAAGGTCAGCTCAGAGGCGACGATGCGGTGCAGGCCTTGACCAGCGACGGGCAGGAAGTAGCCGTGGACATTTCGATTCTTTATCATCCCGATCCGCTCAAGATCACCCAACTCCATCGCGAGATCGGCCCGGATTATGAAGCCAAGATCGTGCGCCCCTCCGGACGTAGTGTCACTCGCACCTCGGTCAGCAAGTACGCCGTGATTGACGTTTACGGCGTTAAGCGTTCGGAGATTCAGAACGAGGTTCAAACTGAATTGAAGGCGCTTTTTGACAAGAGCTACTTGATCCTGGACAGCCTGCTGGTGCGCAACGTGGACTTTTCAGGGGAATTCAAGAAGGCCATCGAACTGAAGCAGATCGCGCAACAAGAGGCCGAGCGCAAGAAGTATGAACTCGAAAAAGAGAAGATCGAGAAAGAGCGCAAGATCATCGCCGCCGAAGGCGACGCCGACTCCATCCGCCTGCGCGGCGAGGCGCTCTCGCGCAACCCGGCGCTGATCCAATACGAGTACGTCCAGAAGATCGCGCCGGGCGTTCAAACGATTATCTCGGACGGCCGCTCGATTCTAAGCCTGGGTGATTTGGTCAAAAGCGGCGGTCAGGCAAGAGGAAAGCAATAAACGACGGATAACATCTATCTTCGTAAGGATTGTTATGAGAGGATTGACGGTCTGCCAGGCGCGTCCGATGGCAGGCTCATCAATCCTATTTTCTTTTTTGATTCACGATGGCGAAGTATCTGACAAGACATCTTTCACCTTTCTTTGAGCCGGGTGTGCGCGGGCGGGGTGAGAATTACTTCCGTAACAGCTTGGTGCAACTCAAGCGCGGTGATGCCTGGCGAGTAGCGGCTAGGGTACAAGGCGGCGACGCTTATCGTGTCACGCTCGAACGCGAGCACGACAAGATCATCGCGCGCTGTGATTGCCCTTACTTTGAAGATGTCGGGCCGTGCAAACACATCTGGGCCGTGTTGTTGCTGAGCGACGAGCGCAAGTTTTTAACCGGTGATGGGAATGGTCGCGTGGTGACTTTGGTGGAAGATGGCTTGGACGAAGACGAAATTGACAATGACGATGACGAGTTTGACGACGAGTACGATGATGAGGATTTCACGGAGCCACCGCTAAAACGGATTGCAGCCAAACCCGTCCTGGTTGTTCAGACTCCCACCCCGCCTCCGGCGCCACCTGAAAAGCAGCCATTGCCGAGCTGGAAAGAGCAACTCTCCGCACTCGGTCGCACCGGGCGCGTGATCGAGACGCCAGCGCAAAAGAGCGCTTGGCCAGAGTCGCGCGAGGTTTTATACGTGCTAGATGTCCCGGCGACGCTCAATGATCACACGCCCATCATCGAAATCTTCTACCACGACCGCCGCAAAGACGGCACTTGGGGCACGACCAAAAACAAACGCTTTTCGCGCGCCGAAGTCGCGCATATCACCGACCCGCAAGACCGTCAAATCTTTGCCCGCCTGGTCGGAGCCAAAGAGCATTACAGCTATTACGGTTACTATCAAAGCGATCATTACGGCTACAACTATCGCGACCGTTACGAGCAAGTGCCTTATTTACTGCGGCTCGGCGATCCATTGCCGGAAGTCGTGTTACCGCTGATTTGTCAAACCGGACGCTGTTACTTGCGCCTAACGCCCAATGCAAAAGAGACGCAATGGTTGAAGGTCGAATGGGACGAGAGCGCGGCTTGGGACTTCAGGTTGGAGGTTTCGCCTGCGCCAGACGGCTGGGAATTGAAAGGCATCTTAAAGCGTGGCGCTGAGCAGATGGGTTTGAAAGAGCCAGTCCTGCTGCACGAATCCGGCTTTGTCTTCACACGTACGCGCGCCGCGCGGCTCGACGCCCACGGCGCATTTCAATGGGTCGCGTTACTGCGCAAGGAAGAGCAGGTCATCATCCCGTATGAGCAGCGTGAGGAGTTGTTGCAAGAATTACTGCGTTATCCTCAACTGCCGCCGCTCGATTTGCCGGAGGATTTTCGTTACGAAGAGGTCAGGCTCACGCCGCAACCACTGCTCACCATCAGGAAGCCTGGCAAGAGTCCTTACGGGCATCAGCCGGAACGCTTGCGCGGCAATTTGTCATTCGATTACGCGGGCGTTGTGGTTGCAAGTGAAGATTTGCGGCGCGGTGTTTACGAAGCTGCCACACACCGCCTGATCGTGCGCGATCAAGACTTCGAGCAACGCGCAGGCACATTGCTCTACGATCTAGGCTTTCGCTACAAGCAAGCTGACTATTACAACAAAGAACCTGGTTGGGATTTAGCGCCGTCCAAATTGCCACGCGCCGTGCGCGTCATGATCGGCGCGGGCTGGCACGTCGAGGCCGAAGGCAAAGTCTTCCGCAGCGCGGGCCAGACGAAAGTGCAGGTCAGCTCTGGCATTGATTGGTTTGAACTGCACGGTACGGTTGATTTCGGCGAGATGACGGCCAAGCTGCCCGCCTTGCTCGCGGCTTTACAGCGCGGCGAGAGTGTCGTCAAACTCGACGACGGCACGTTCGGCATCTTGCCCGAAGACTGGCTTAACAAATTCGGCTTACTGGCCAAACTCGGCAAAGCGGAAGAAGATCATCTACGCTTTACCAAAACCCAGGTCGGCGTGCTCGACGCCCTGCTGGCTGCGCAACCCGACGCCACTTGTGATGCCGTTTTTGAACAAGCGCGACAACGCCTGAAAAGTTTCGCCGGCGTCCAAGCCTCTGAACCGCCCGCAGGCTTTATCGGCGAATTGCGCGGTTATCAGAAAGAAGGTTTGGGTTGGATGAGCTTCCTGCGCGAATTTAGTTTCGGCGGTTGTCTGGCAGACGACATGGGGGTTGGAAAGACAATCCAGGTGCTCGCCTTGCTCGAAGCGCGCCGTGAAAAGAGAGCGGGAGCGCGTGAGAGCGTGAGCGCGGAAGTAAAAACAACGGCCAAGAAAACCAACAAAAATAAAAAGCCGAAGAGTGGGGAGAGAACGGAAACAGGCATAATCGCTCCCGCTCCCCCGCTCCCACACTCTCCCACTCTCCCCACCTCCCCTGCACTTGTCGTTGTCCCGAAATCGCTGGTCTTCAACTGGAAGCAAGAGGCCGCGCGCTTCACGCCGCAATTGCGCATCCTCGATCACACCGGGCACGGCAGGCAGAAAGCGGGCGAGCATTTCGAGGATTACGACGTAATCCTGACCACCTACGGCACGCTGCGCCGCGACGCCGTGGATTTCAAAGACGTGCAGTTCGATTACGTCATTCTCGACGAAGCCCAGGCGATCAAAAACGCCGACACCGCCTCGGCCAAAGCCGTGCGCTTGTTGAACGGCGACCATCGGCTCGCGCTCAGCGGCACGCCCGTCGAAAACCATCTTGGCGAGTTGTGGAGCCTCTTCGAGTTTTTGAATCCGGGCATGCTCGGTACGGCCTCAGTTTTCAAACTCACCGGCACTGGCGCGCGTGCACCTGAAGAAGAAACGCGCAAGCTGCTGGCGCAGGCGTTGCGCCCATTCATTCTGCGCCGCACCAAAGAGCAGGTGGCGAAAGAGCTGCCTGCCAAACTAGAACAGACACTGTTTTGCGAACTCGAACCCAAGCAACGCAAGCTCTACAACGAACTGCGCGACCATTACCGCAACTCGCTGCTCAGCCGCATTGACAGCATCGGCTTGGGCCGCGCCAAAATCCAAATCCTCGAAGCGTTGCTGCGCCTGCGCCAGGCCGCTTGTCATCCTGGCTTGATTGATAAGAAGCGCGCCAACGAGTCATCAGCCAAATTTGACCTATTGATTCCACAACTGAGCGAAGTCATCGAAGAAGATCACAAGGCGCTGGTCTTCTCGCAATTCACCAGTCTGCTGGCGCTGGTCAAAGGCCAGCTTGACCGCGCGGGCATCGTCTACGAATACCTCGACGGCCAGACGCAAGACCGGCAAGCACGTGTCGAGCGCTTTCAAAATGATCCTGACTGCAAGCTGTTTTTGATAAGCCTGAAAGCAGGCGGCCTGGGATTGAATTTGACTGCGGCTGAATACGTCTTCCTGCTTGACCCCTGGTGGAACCCGGCGGTCGAAGCGCAGGCGATTGACCGCGCGCACCGGATTGGGCAAACGAACCGCGTCTTTGCCTATCGCCTGATCGCGCGCGACACGGTCGAAGAGAAAGTGCTGGAATTGCAGAAGACCAAGCGCGATTTGGCCGAAGCCATTATCAACGCCGATAACAGCTTGATTCGTAATCTCGGCAGAGAAGATTTGGAGTTGCTGTTGTCTTAATTTTTTGAGGAAGTATGAAGTGGTCTAACTATCTTTTGCTTTTGCGGGTTATCGCTATCGCAATTATTTCAACGCTCAGCTATTGGTCAAAGACTTCCGTCGGCCTGGCTCAAACATCAGCAACGGCCTGCGCCAACCCGGTCTTTCGGGCCATCATGGATTTTCCAACTGACACTTACGGTCCCTACAACTTGGCCAGCGGCGATTACAATGGCGACGATCTGCCAGACTTGGCGGTCTTCTCCGATAACAAAAACACGGTCTTGTTGGGTGATGGCAGCGGGAAGTTTGGCGCCACTGGAGCGATCACTTTGCCATTGATTCTGACGCAAGGAGTCACAGGGGATTTCAATAACGACGGTATTCCTGATTTGGCCGGCATCAGTTTCAGAAGCAGCAGTGACAACGTCGGGCTAATGCTGGGAGACGGTACGGGGCATTTCGGCCAGTCGGCCCTACTCTCCGCGAGTAATCCATTTCATTCGCTGGCCGGTGATTTTAACCGCGATGGCAACCTTGATCTGTTAGTTTGCAATTCTTCGACTCGCACGCTTGATCTCTATCCGGGCAACGGCGCGGGGAAGTTCGGAGCGGTCAGAACGACGCAGTTGGAGCGCGGGCCTACTTTTATGGCAGCCGGTGATTTCAACAAAGATGGCGTGCTTGACCTGGCGGTTGCGCATTTGGATGGTAACAGCGTTTCCATCCTGGCCAATGACGGGACCGGACGGTTTACGCCGCTCAACAGCTTTACAACGGCGGAGCCATTCGAACTCGCCATCGCAGACTTCAACTTGGATCAGCGGCTCGATGTAGCTGTGCTTAACAACAATCCGCGCCAATTGGTGATTTTTCTCAGCACCAGCGCGGGCCAATTTATGCGGACGGCTGATTTTGCCGCCACCAATTATTCTCGAATTTATACCAAAGACCTCAATCGGGATAACGCAGCCGATCTGTTGCTGATCAAAGAGGGAGAGATTGACCTGCTCTTGAACAATGGCAACGGCAGCTTCGGGCGCTCGACGCTGAGCGGGCTGCCGAGTTTCGTGCCTAGCCTGTTGACCGAAGATGTCAACCTGGATGGCCAGGTGGATTTGATCTTCAGCAACACCGGCGACAGTGGCGGTAAGGTCTATGTCTGTTTAAGAGAGCCGGGCGGAGGCTTTGTCACCGTCGCCCAGAACTCTTTAGGCGCTTTGACAGAAGTTGGAATCAGCAGCGTCAGCGGCGATTTCAATCGAGATGGGAACCCTGATGTACTCGTTTTACACGTGCCTTTTACGGGGAGGCCAGAAACCCGAATCGGCGCTGTCTCGCTTCTGCTTGGTAACAGTGCCGGCCAACTGACAGAACTCAGCGCCGCCAATGTGGGATTGCTCCCAACCAGCCTGCTAGTGCGTGACTTTAATGGAAACGGCAGGGACGATTGGGCCGTAACCGTACAAGGGGAAAATCAAATTGCCGTTGCGCTGGGCACCGCCAGCGGCGCATTTGCCATCAACGGTCGTTATGACGTTGCACGCGCGCCTGGCGCAATGGTTGCTGGCGATTTTAACGGCGATGGCAAAATTGACCTTGCCGCCAACGGGCCGCTCGATAATGTCGTTACCATCTTGCTCGGAGATGGCACCGGCAAGTTTCCTTCCAGTACCCGCTTTCCGGCGGGCGAAAGCCCATTGCAATTGGCCGCAGGCGATTTTAACCAGGATGGCAAACTTGACTTGGCTGTCAGCAGCAACAGCCAAAACAAGATCACGATTTTGCCGGGCGACGGCGCCGGGCGGCTAGGCGCAGGCAGTAGCTTCGACACTATCTGGCGGGTAGCAACTCTGTCCGCTGCTGACATCAATCAAGACGGCAAGCTGGACTTGATTGCTACTGAACGACACCCGAGTGCTTTTTTAGGAGCAGTGGCGCTTTGGTTTGGTGATGGCGCGGGTAAGTTTACTGCCGCAGGCCGTTACGACCTCGACGGTAGCCCGGTCAACGCCACCCTAGGCGACTTGAATGGCGATGGGCGGCTTGACCTCGCTGTGAGTAACGAGTTTCTGGTGGGCGTCACTCTTTTTCAAAACAATGGCGCTGGCAGATTTATCAACAAAACCAGTTATTATCCTTATGGCGGGGTGAGTTCAGCCGCCATCAATGACTTCAACAAAGATGGCCGACCCGATCTCTTTTTGATGACGGGTTTCAGCCGGTATGCCGTCATCCAAGGTGCTTGCGCTCCCACTCCCACGCTGGCTTCGGCTTCAGCCGCGAGCTACCGCACGACTTTTCTGGCTAAAGAATCGGTGGCAGCAGCTTTCGGAACTGCGCTCTCGACCACCAGCGCTTCGGCCAACACGCTTCCGCTGCCAACCACGCTAGCCGGAGTCAGTGTGAGTCTGAAAGACAGTGCGGGCCTTGAACATTCCGCTCCGCTCTTCTTCGTCTCGCCCACGCAGATCAATTTTCAGGTGCCAGCGGCGGCAGCGGATGGGCAAGCGGTTATCACTGTCAAAAACAATAATGCGGTGGCAACAACCGGCTCGCTTCGCGTTGCCAGAGTCGCGCCGGGATTGTTCGCCGCCAATGCCAGTGGGCAAGGCCTGGCCGCCGCACTTGCCGTGCGCCTGCGGGCGGACGGGTCACAGAGCTTTGAAGCGATCACCCGGTTCGACGCGGCGCAAAATCGCTTCGTCGCTATTCCACTCGATGTTAGCAATCCTGCCGAACAAGTCTTCATGGTCTTATTCGGCACAGGCATCCGCTACCGCAGCGCGCTGAGCAAGGTTACAGCCCGAGTAGGCGGTGAAACAGCCGAGGTCAGCTTCGCAGGCGCACAGGGCCAATTGGTCGGCCTAGATCAGATCAACTTGCGTCTGTCACGTAGCCTGAGCGGCAGAGGTGAAGTGGATGTCTTTGTAACTGCCGACGGCAAAACTTCGAACGTTGTCAAGGTCAATATCAAATGACCAAGCGCGCGCGCACTGAACAGAAATGATCTGAAGCCTGTGCTGATTTCGGTTTGGCGCAGCTTATGAAATGTTGCGGCTCGACGCAGCTTTTGCTTTCGCCAGCGAAGCCTTCAAGTCAAAGCGGAATATTTGAGCACCGAACGAAAAGCTGCGTCGAGCCGCAACACTCCACAGGCTTCGCATGGTATGCAAACAAGTGTAATGCTAGACTGCGCCCACTTTCCATTCGTTGTTCATCCTACAATCAGGAGGCCTTGTAATGGCGATTGCCGATTGATGTTCCAGCAAGCAAAGGCCACCTCCCTATGCTTTTTAGCGGATTACCTTCAACCAGACTTCAGACACGCTTGATCGCCAGGCGTGTGGCGGCCTGTCTGTCAGGGTTGCTCGCGTTGTGTCTAGGAGCGCAGTCTGCGCGCGCGCAATACCGCTTTGATCACTGGACGGCGGACAACGGGTTGCCGCAGAACTCCGTGCGCGACATTGTGCAGACGCGCGATGGCTATCTCTGGTTGGCGACACTGGACGGCCTGGTGCGCTTTGATGGGGTGCGCTTCACGGTCTTCAACAAGAGCAATTCACCCGGCATCATCAGCAACCGCTTTTTGCAGCTTTATGAGGATGGGCAGGGCGATCTGTGGGCCAGCACGGAAAACAGCGGATTGACGCGGCTGCAGCAGGGCCGCTTTACCACCTACACCACCGCGCATGGCTTGTCGGACAACGCCATTAGCAGCCTGGGCGGCGATGGGCAGGGCCATCTGCTGATGTTTTTCGGTTTGCGCCTGATTCGCAGGGTCGCGGAAAAATTCCAGCCTGCCGATGACCTGCGCCTGACCGGCAAACCCGTGCCGTCGGACAAGGCGCAGCACCCGCCTGGGTTTATGGCCGCGGGCCAGGCGGTCTTTTTCGTGGGCGGACAGTTGCATCGCTGGACGACAGGGACTGACTTGCAGTTCCGCCTGCGCACGCCAGCGCAAGATCATAACGGTATTCCCTGGTTCGGCTCACCAGCAGGCTTGCTCCGCTACGAAAACGGGCGCGCGGTCAGAATCAATCAGCAACCGGATGGTCTGCCGGGCGCGCAAGCGCAGTTCGTTTACGGCCCGTCACCATCTTTGCAAGCCTGCTCCCGCAAAAAGGATGGCAGCCTCTGGCTGACTGATCTGGCTTCCATGCAAAGCCAGCTTGTGGCGCAGAAGCCGCCTGAGGGGCTCGACACTTTCGTGGCCTATGCCGACCGGGAAGGCAATTATTGGTTTGGCACGTGGCTCAACGGACTGTTCCGCGCGCGCCGCCAGGCCGTCACGGCTTACACCAAAGCGCAGGGCCTGCTGGCGCGCGAAGTTTATCCGATCCTCGAAGATCGCGCCGGAACCATCTGGATCGGTAGTCAAGAAGATGGCATGTTCCGCTTTCAGAACGGCGTGTTCAGCCAACTCCCTGACCCTGTTTCCGCCCAGTCTTACTACGCTTCTCTGTTTGAGGATCGCGCCGGGCGTGTCTGGGCCAACGGGCGGCAGCGATTCGTTGACGGGCATTTGGCGCGCGGCCTCAACGAGGAAGTTTTGCCGCTGGAAATGGGCTCTTGCTGGACCATGTACGAAGACCAGGAGGGAGCGTTCTGGTTCGGCACTGAGCGCGGCGTGGTGCGCTACAAAGATGGCGTGCACACCCACTTCACGACCAAAGACGGACTGGCCGGTGATGATACCAAAGTCATGATTGGCGATGTCGCAGGCGGCCTCTGGCTGGGCAGCTACGGCGGCCTGACGCATTTCAAGGATGGACGCTTCACCGCTTGGACGGAACGCGACGGCTTGCCAGGCAATACCGTGCGGGCGCTCAGACAGGACAGCGATGGCACGTTGTGGATCGGCACTTATGACAGCGGATTGGGCCGCTTCAAAGACGGCAAGTTCACGCGCTACACGACCAAAGACGGCCTCTTTGACAACGGCGTCTTTCAAATTCTGGAAGACGATTTCGGCTGTTTCTGGCTGAGTTGCAATCGTGGCATCTACCGCGTGCGCAAACAGGAACTGCTCGATTTTGCCGCAGGCCGGATCAAGACCATCACGAGTCGGGCCTACACCAAGAGCGACGGGATGCCGAGCAGCGAATGCAACGGCGGACGCTGGCCCGCAGGCGTCAAAACGCGCGACGGCAAGCTCTGGTTTCCGACGATGGGCGGCGTGGCGATGATTGATCCGGCCAACGTCAAAGCCAACACCCAGCCGCCACCGGTTGTCATTGAAGACATGCGCATCAACAACCAAGCCGTTTCGAGTGACGAATGGGAAGCAGCACTCCGCACTCCGCACTCCGCACTCCGCATTCTTCCAGGGCAGGACAATTTCGAGATAGCGTACACGGCGCTGAGCTTCATCAATTCGGAAAACATGCGCTTCAAGTACAAGCTGGAAGGCGTGGATGCTGATTGGGTGGAGGCGGGCACGCGGCGCACGGCGTACTTTTCGTATCTCGCGCCGGGCAATTACACCTTCCGCGTGATTGCTGCGAATGCTGACGGCGCGTGGAACCAGACGGGCGCGCGCGTGCGCATCACCGTCGTGCCGCCTTTCTGGCGAACGTGGTGGTTTCTCACGTTGGTCGGGTTGGCTGTCGCTGGTGTGATGGCGGGCGTGTGGCAATACCGCCTCACACAACTCCGGCGCGATCAACTGGCGCAGCAAGCCTTCGCCCGACAGTTGATCGCCTCGCAGGAGCACGAACGCAAGCGCATCGCCGCCGAGTTGCACGACAGCCTGGGCCAGAACCTGCTGATCGTCAAAAACCGCGCGCAACTCGGTCAAATCGCCGCCCACAACGCGCCGGAATTTCTGGAACAGTTCGAGTGGATCGTTTCATCCGCCACTCAATCCATCGAAGAAGTCCGCGAGATTGCGCAAAACCTGCGGCCCTATCACCTGGATCGCCTCGGTTTGACCAAGGCGCTCGAAGTCATGATTGAGAAGGTGGCGGCCACGACTAAGATTCGCTTTGTCTCGGAACTCGTGCCGCTTGACGATCTGTTTAGCAAAGATGACGCGATCACGCTCTATCGCGTCGTGCAGGAGAGTCTCAACAACATCCTCAAACACGCGCAGGCTACGGAAGTCCGCGTCAGTGTCGAACGCACCACTGATTCCGTCACGCTGACGATTCACGATAATGGCCGGGGCTTTTCACCGTTGGCTGCCGCCGCGAAACCGTCCGGCTTTGGTCTGGCCGGGATGGCCGAGCGCGTGCGGATGCTGGGCGGCGAATGGCGGATTGATTCGCAGCAAGGACAAGGAACAACGGTGACGATTCGGCTTGCGCTGCACGACAAAACCAAGGGAAAACATAATGGCCGGTGAAATCAAAATTTTCATTGCAGACGATCATCCCATCTTCCGGCATGGCTTGCGACAGATCATCGAACGCACGCCGCAACTCGTCGTCGTGGATGAAGCCGAAGACGGTGAAACGGCGTGGCAAAAGCTGACCACGACCAACGCTAACGTCGCCATCCTCGATGTGGATATGCCGGGTCGGGACGGCTTTGAAGTCGCCCGCGCCGTGCGCGACGCGCGTCTCAAGATCGCAGTCGTCTTTCTGACCATGCACAAGGACGAACACTTCCTCAACCAGGCACTCGATCTGAATGTGAAAGGCTACGTCGTCAAAGACAGCGCCCTGACCGAAATCGCGCATTGTATTCGCGCCGTCGCCGCCGGGCAGGAATACGTCAGCCCGCAACTCACCAGCTTCCTGCTCAACCGCAGCCGCCGCGCGGCGCAGTTGGCCGACAGCAAACCACAAATCACTGCGCTCACGCCCATCGAACGGCGCGTGCTGAAATTGGTCGCCGAATACAAATCGAACAAGCAGATCGCCGACGAACTCTTCCTGAGCGTGCGCACCATCGAACACCACCGCGCCCGCATCAGCCAAAAACTCGAACTCGAAGGCCACCACGCCCTGCTCAAATTCGCGCTCGAACATCAAGCGGAGTTGTAGCCATAATTTGTGTCCGTAGCCCGACCGTCAGCGAGGGCTACCTCGGCATTGCGCTCGTTGGCATTAAGAAGCGTCATTTCAATGTAGCCCTCGCTGACGGTCGGGCTACGGACACCGTACACGCAATTGCAATACGGATTAGGTAGAACTACCTAAGCACCGCACTCAGCTTAGGTACTTCTACCTAACAAAATCCGTAGTTCTACCCAATGCGAAAGGGTAGTTCCACCGATTACAGCCACCTGCCAGTTGAGGCATTCTCCCATCCGTCAATGAAAGCAATACCGTTACACAGGAGAGTCATGAAGGTCTTAATCGTCGAAGACCATCCGCCGATGCGACAGCTCATTCGGGCTGTCGTGGCTGATCTGGCCGAGGCCGTCACCGAATGTGAGGACGGGGCGGAGGCGGTCGCGGCGTATACGGCGCAACAGTTCAACCAGGACGACCGGGTGCTGATGGATTTAGAGATGCCGGGTGTGGATGGGCTGGAAGCGACGCGGCGCCTGCACACGGCGTTTCCCGACGCACAGGTCATCATCGTGACGCAACACGGCGATGCGCATCTGCGGGCCGCCGCCGTTGAAGCGGGCGCGTGCGGCTATGTGCTCAAGGAAAATTTACTCGAGCTACGTGCACTGATTCTCGATTCATCCACTACGCCGGGAGCAGGGCAGTGACGTTTGACCGCTGGCGTAAGGCAGGCTGGCCGGGCCGAAGTGTGTGCCAGTGCAGCGGCGTGCCACGCACAGGTGTGCCGCCCGAACCACAATCACTCCTGAGCTTCGGCTCAGGTCAACAGGAGCTTCTTATGCAAATTCACTCGCTCAAACT
Source organism: uncultured Acidobacteriota bacterium (assembly GCA_963699175.1). Taxonomy (GTDB): domain Bacteria; phylum Acidobacteriota; class Blastocatellia; order RBC074; family RBC074; genus JACPYM01. Next base: position 245,557 of record OY969418.1, read on the forward strand.
TCTCGTTAGCTCACTCGCCGGCGCACTGGCGCTCGGCTTCAGTCTAGCTGGGGCGCCTGCCCAAGCTTTTCAAGATGGTTCCGCCGTGCCCCGCACCGGCGCGCCGGGTGAACAGACTTGCACCCTCTGCCACACCGGCACGGCAATTAACACTGGCAGCGGCAGCCTGTCGCTCACGGGGCTGCCCACCGATGGCTACAAACCCAATCAGGAGATCAGCCTGACTGTCACGCTCAATCAAGCGGGCCGCGCGCGCTTCGGCTTTTCGTTGACAGCGCTGAATGACCGGGGCCGCCGCGCCGGTACGTTGGCCATGCTTGAGAGCAACCGCACCCTGTTGCAAACGGCGGCGGTGGGCAGCGAGATGCGCCAGTACATCGGCCACACCATGACCGGCACTATGCCCAACGCCGCTAACCAGGACAGTTGGAGCTTCCGCTGGCTAGCGCCCACGCAGAGCGTGGGCCGGGTGACTTTCTATTTGGCAGCCAATGCGGCCAATGGCGATGGCACACCAGTGGGCGATCTGATCTACACGCGCAATTTCAGCCTGGCCGCCGCGCCGACGGCCCCACAGACGGTGGCGGCAGTTTCGGCAGCCAGCTTTGCGGTGGGGGCGCTCTCCAGTGAAAGCATCGTTGCGCTCTTTGCGGCGGGCGGCTTGGCGGAAGGTGCCGTCAGCGCGGCCAGTCTGCCGCTGCCCACCACATTGGGCGGCGTCAGCGTGAAGGTCAAAGACGCGGCGGGCGTCGAACGCGAAGCGCCGCTCTTCTTTGTCTCAGCGACACAGATCAACTTCCTGGTGCCGGCGGGGCTGGTCACGGGCGCGGCAACTCTCAGCGTGGAGCGCGCGGGCAGCCTGGTCGGTGCGGGCACGTTCAATCTCGAAGCCGTCGCGCCGGGGTTGTTCACGGCCAATGCCAATGGGCAGGGCGCGCCCGCTGCGATGCTCTTCCGGCTCAAGGCCGATGGGCAGCAGAGCATTGAGGCAGTGACCGGGCCGATTGATCTGGGGCCGGAGGGCGAGCAGGTCTTCCTCATCGCATTTGGCAGCGGCTTCCGCTATCGGTCGGCGCTGAGCGCGGTGACAGCGAGCTTGGGCGGCACGAACGCTGAGGTCAGTTTCGCCGGAGCGCAAGGTGAGCTGGTTGGGCTGGATCAAGCCAACCTCCGACTGCCGCGCAGTCTGAGCGGGCGCGGCCTGATTGAGTTGCGCTTTTCGGTAGATGGCAAGCAGGCCAATCCAGTGCAACTGAATATCAAGTAAAGACGACCCGTTCGAGTTGTTCAGGTGCTGCAAGACAGATTTCAAAAGCACTGCTGCAGGCCCGCAGAGCTTCCGGCGAAGCCTGCAGTAGATCGTTGAACGCGCGCCACAACTCGGGTCTTGGATGAAACCGCAGATGGTGAAACGGCGTGGCCAGAGCTGGTAGTGACCAGCGCTGAAGATTGATCTCGAAACTGAGTTCTTTTCTTCTCAGATAGCGCTCAAGCCGGGGCGATTCAGCTTTGACGTGTCGAAGGTTCCATCCTTGACGATAAACAAGCCCGGCTGCGTCTTCTTCCACGGCTCATTCGCCGCTGGCATATACTGCCGCGAGTTGGCTTCGATCCCGCTCACGCCCGGCACGTGCGAGGCGATGCCCGCCGAATGGATCAACGACGCGCCGGGACATGTCAAATCCTGCACGCACAAAAACATCTTGTACTTCTGCGCCGCCGCCGCCATCAACATTGCCTGCGACTGCCCCTTGCAGGCTTTCAACGCCACGCCCGTGTAGCCCATCTCGCGTGCCAACAGCAGGCTTTCCAGATCGGTCAGCGATTCGTCAATTACCACCGGGCGCAGCTTGGCCGCCTCGTGCATCAGGTTTTGGCGACCCTCTTTGGTCAAAGCTTTCAAATCGCGCGCCGTCGGTTGTTCCAGATACAAGATGCGCTCGAAGCCGCGCGGCGTCAGTTCTTTCACCTTGCGCAAGTATTCAAGCACGTATTCGACGTTCGGGCAGCGCTCGTTGAAATCCACGCAATACTTCCAATCCACTTGCGGGCGCGTCTCGTTGGCGACGCGGTCAATGTTGACCGTGCGCTCGATGTCCCACTTCAAATCCTCGCCTTGCAACTTGATCTTGATGTGCGTCAGGCCGTTGTACTTGATCCACTCGGAGAGCGTCTCCGGCAACCCATCATTGAGTCGTTGCTGCAATTCGGACGGCAAGACCGCATCCGCGCCACCAACGGAATGGAACATCGAGATGCGCGGGCGCGGCTGTTGGTTGATGTAAGGCTGCAAGGCCTCGCCCTTGAAATCGGCGTTGAGGTAGCGCGCCAGGTCATAGCCCAGCAACGCGCGGTCATAGGTCTGATAACAACTTCGGTTGAGCGCCTTGCCGTAAGCGTCGTGAATGGCTGCGTCGAAGGCGCTGGCCGTAACCAGCGTGCAGAGTTTAGGAATCGGCTGCGCGAGCTTCAGTGCTTGCGAAACTTCACTGGCAGCCTTTAGGTACTGCGGCTCAAGCTGAAAGTTGGTCTCAATCGGATGGCCATACTCGCGATACTCATTCGTGATCTTCGCAATGCGTTCGGCTAGCGCCTTCATCGCATTGAGCGTCGTGTTGTACGGCATCTCGCGCGAAGGGAACGACCACACGTTGCCGAGCGGCATTGAGCCAAAGCCTTTGACGAGTTTGCCGCTGCGTGTGCGCACGGTCGCGTTGACGTTCAGAATCGTCGCGCGATCAACGGGGACGCCGCCGAATTTGTAAGGGGCGCGGTAACGGTGTTCTTCGTAGCTGAAGGCGATGTTTTCGATGTGTATATCAGTTAGCTTGGTAGAAGTTTTGGCAGACATAGCAATCAATGAGGCGATGCCCTTATGTAGAAACTCTCGTCTGGTTTGCTCAGTCATTCTGCTGTTTTCCTCTTGCGGCTCCGCCGCCCGATGTGCGGAAAGTCTCTGACTTTCCGCGAACAGTACCACTCATTTTCGGGTCTACGACCCGGTTCTTCTCCATTCTATGCGCGCAATGTCAACGCTTAACGGCTCATCATCAACTGCACAATTTTGCCAGCAGCGTGCGCTCGACCAATGATAGTCAATTGCTCGTTCAACTAATCCTCCTCGCGCTGGATTCAAGTGAATATAGTTCACCTTCTGCATCAGTGCGCTTTCGCTAAAGACAGAAAAGACATTCGTGTCATGTGCCCAAAGCGAGTATTGATGATTGCGTTTGCCCGACTCACGTTCGAGTTTTTGTAGTGAGCTTTCATAACTGTGCTCTTTCAAGTAATCAATTACCTTGCGTGAGATGTTGCCTTTGATGAAACGCAAGACCTCAGAAGGCTTGCGGGGGCTATCTGTCAGCATGTGCATATGATTTGGCATGATGACATAAGCGAAAAGCAGAAAGCCGCAGGATTGGCGCGCACTATTGATAGCTTCGCAAGAGATGGCTTTGATGGCATCTGTCTGAAAGACAGGTAGTCGGTCTTTGGCTACGGCAGTGATGAAGAGTGCTGGAGTGTCCTTCGAAACTCTGAACCTTTCAGTTGTCATAACACTTTGGGTCGAAGACCGGGATAGTGAGGGTATCACTCCCGGAAAGTCAGAGACTTTCCGCACATCGGGCGGCAAAGCCGCTGCAAATCAGTAGTGGGGCGATAGTGTGTTGCTATCAAAGCCGCGCTTTGTATGGCAATAGATTAAGCAACCAATCAACGGCCCTCAGTAGTGATAAACCTGTCAGGCTGTCGTTTTTGCCGCGTAGCGGCAGTTGAATTTAGCCGTGGGTTTTCAACCCACGGTACAGTGCGCAGTAGTTCCGCGTCGCGTCAGCGACGCTTGAATCAGGCGGCGCTGACGCGACGCGGAATTCACGGCTTATCTTTCCCGGCGTTGAAAACGCCGGGCTAAACTCAGGTCGCCGCTACGCGGCTGCAAGAGTATAACCTTACGTTTTTACCACTATTCAGCTATCAACACACTGTCGCCCCACTACTTGCAAATCGGCACGATTCAAGAAACAGCCTATGTCGTTGTATAAACTTCTTTCAACTGCGTCTTCACAAACTCCAAATCCCGTTGCGCCGCCGCCAAAGTATTCTCCTCCAACGCCGCTTTGGTCGCCCCCGCAATCTCGTACTCCAAATGCAATGAGATCGGCCCCTGAAAATTGACTTGCTTGAGTAATTTGCAATACGCCTTCCAATCCACCATCCCCTGACCCAATGGGCAGTTGATGATCTTCCAGCCCTTGCTGGTCTTCTCCCAATAAAAATCCTTGACTGCAATCATCTTCAAACGCGGCGCGATCAAGTTGAACGCTGCCTTCCAACCAGCGCCACTACCTTCGACCACAGCGTGGCGCACGTCGAAGTAATAGCCGGCCGTCTTCGCATCGAGTGAATCAATCACACTGGCCACATCCCACAGCGGCGCGCCTAGATTGCTTTCGTGGTTGTGAAAACCGAGTTGCACGCCACTCTGTTTAGCTAACTCAACCAGCGGGCGAAACTCGCTGGCGAACTTCTCCAACTCACGCCGCACGTCTACGAACTGATATTTCCAATAGCCCGGCTTGCAGAATGGAATTTGCAGCTTGCCCGCCGCTTGCAAGATCGGCTTGGCAGTCGGATCGCTGGCCGAAGTCAGGCCGGTCGTGATCATCGGCACGCTCAAGCCCTCGGCGCGAACGGCCGCAACAGCTTTAGGCAAGTCTTCAGCTACGCGTTCGGGCAGTACGTGACCGCCTGGGCGCACGGTCAGGTCAACTCCACCAAAGCCGAGTTTCTTGACCGCCTGGGCAAGCTGTTGCCAATTCATCTCAGGCAGATGTTTGGAGAAAAGACAGAGTGTGCCGTTGAATCCATTTGCAGCTAACGCCGGTCTGTCGAATGCGCCAGCCAGCGCAGCCGCAGAAGTGATTTTGAGAAAGTCGCGTCGGTTTGTCATGGCCAATTTCCTGTCAGAGAGAGATAGATTGATGATCTTTGGTGGATTGCTCAAAAAAGCCGCAACTTTTTTTGGACGCGGCTTTGAAACGGTGTTTAGAGTTCCGCTTTCAGGCGGTTGCTCTCGGCATCCAAGCCAGCCGCCTAAAGGCGGGACTCTGAACACCGTCTCAGTCTTCGACTAAGCCGATAGTTTGTACGGCGCGCGATACTTGTAACTCAGCAGCTTGTTAGCCGCCTCGCTGTTGGTAAACCGCTCCGCCTTCGCATCCCATTCCAGATATGATTTTGTCTTGTAAGCGATATTGCCGATGAGCGGCGAGCTAGTGCTGCGATGACCAATCTCAATATCGCAATTGCACAGTTGGCGGCTCTTCACGCAATCGAGGAAGTTGCGCGCGTGATGGCTCGTGTCGGCATCGCCCGTGCCTTTCTTAGTCTCGATCTGTGTCGCTGAGCCGCGATTCCAACGGTCGAGCGAGCGATCCAGCGGCGTGCGCGCGAAAAATTCATTCGGGCTGATCGCGTCGGGCACGACTTCGTAGCCGTTGCTCTGCATGTAAAGCGTGCCCTTCGTCCCGCGAAATTCGATCTCGCCGCGATTCAAGCCGGCGGGCGGCGCGCTTGCGTTGAATTGCGAGAAGCTGACCAGCGTCTGGCCGCCGTCGCTGCGCGGATACATCCACAAAACTTCGAGCGTGTCGGGAATGTCGCGGTTGTCTTCGATCACCAGCTTGCCGCCCATTGCGGTGACTGAGGTAGGCGCGTTCTGTCCGAGCGCCAGGTGAATGGCGTCAATGTAGTGCACGCCGAAGTTGGTCACTTGACCGCCCGAATAGTCCCAGAACCAGCGGAAGCGATAAAACGTGCGATTCTTGTTGTAGGCGCGTAACGGCGCAGGCCCAAGCCATGCTTCCCAATCGAAATCGGCTGGCGGCTTACCATCAAGCGGATTGCCGATGCCTTTGGGCCATTCGTTCTGAATATGAAAGGCGCGCACCATCATCACCTGGCCGATGTAACCGCTGCGCACGATCTCGGCGGCTTCTCTGACAAATGTTGACGAGCGGCGGTGGATGCCGACTTGCGAGACGCGCTTGTGTTTGCGCACCGCGTTGACCATCGCGCGGCCCTCGGCGACGCAGAGCGAGAGCGGCTTTTCGACGTAGACATCCTTGCCGGCTTCACAAGCCTGAATCATTTGCAGCGCGTGCCAGTGGTCGGGCGTGCAGATGGCGGCGGCGTCGAGGTCTTTCAACTCAAGCAGCTTGCGATAGTCTTTGAACTGTTTGGGCGACGTGCCGATCTTTTTAGAAGCGAAATCCATGTAGGGCTGATAGATGTCGCAGATTGCGGGCACTTCGCAATCTTGTTGTTTCAAAAAGGCGTCGAGCACTTGATCGCCGCGATTGCCGAGCGCGATGAAGCCGACGCGCACGCGGTCATTTGCGCCTAAGACGCGGGAATAGCTCAACGCCGTCGTGAGGCTGGCAGCCGTAGCGGTCTTGGTGAAATCTCTGCGAGTCAGTTTACTCATGATGGACTCTCCTAGAGTTGGGTATTCGGTAGATGTGGAAGAATGACGCGGATAATTTGCGCGTTTCTGCGTCGCTGGTCAAGCTTGCGCGTTGCAAGCCGGGCTTCAGCGCCACGTTCTACGCACAGATAATCCCGGCAGAAGGCCTTGATTCTTTGTTGCGACAGGAGCGTTTATGCATGAGTTTCGACGGCAGATGCAGCTTGTGGTTTGGTTGAGCTTGACAGTTTGCGCCAATGTGACGTTGGCGCAAACCACCGCGCCATCTCAGCAAGCAAAAGAACAGGAACCACAGATTCGCATCGTGACGAATGAGGTGCGCTTGCCATTGCGCGCTTTCGATCCGCTGGGCAAGCCAGTGACGGACTTGACTCCGCGAGACATTGTCGTGATCGAAGACGGCGCAGGTTGCCAAGTCACCAGTCTCAAGCTCGAACCGGCCAATGTTCTGCTCGTGCTCGATCTGAGCAATACGCTGGGAACTTTCAAAAGTGGGCGAAACGAGGAAGAGCAAAAAAAGATTGACCGGACAAACTATTCAGTCATTGCGCGCCCGGCGGCGCAAGAGTTTGCTGAGAGTTTGGTGCATCAGCTTGCCGCGCCGGATCACCTCGCGATCATGCAATACTCCGACCGGGTGGAACTGCTGCAAGATTGGACGCGCAACCACGACGAGGCGATCAACGCGTTGCGCGCCAAGTTTCGCTCAGGCCTCAAAGCGCATTACTACGACGCTCTCACGCAAGCAGCGGCGCGCTTACAAGCCGCGCCTGCCGGGCGTCGTGTGTTGGTGTTGGTGACGGATGGTGTAGACACCGCAAGCCTGACTGCCAAACAGCATGCGTTTGAACAGGTGATGGCGACAGGCGCTTCGATCTTTGTCGTCAGTTGGACTGGGATCGTTCTCGGCGAAGTATCGAAGGCGCAGAAAAATTCGCGCTACGCCACCAAAACAACTCAGACGCAGCAAGGCTGGCAAACGTCGCTACCAATCTGGAATTCGGCAAAGTCCAAGCGGAAGGCAGAACTCAAGCGGTACACCGAACAGACAAACAAAGCGGCTGATGAGTTGAAAACGCTGGCTGTCGAAAGTGGGGGCGAGTATTGGCTACCTGCCGATTTCAAAGAATTCAGCGGGAAGCCACGCGACTTGGTCAGCGAAATTGGCGCGCAGTACACGCTCACTTATCTTTCCAAAAAAGATCAGATTGATCGTGCGACGAGCGTGGCTGAGATTCGCCTGGCGCGTCCTGGGTTGACTGCGCGCACACGGCAAGCAGTTAAAGTCAAAAGCGAAGCTCGCTGAGCTAAGGGTGAATCACGCGCACGCGATGTGCCTCGCTGTCACCGATAAAGATCGAGCCATCTTTATCCACAAACACACCGTGCGGCCTTGCCATCTTGCACGCCAGCGGATCGCCGTTTTCATTGTTTGGGCCATCGCCTCGCTCACCAGTGCCTGCAATCAATGCCAACGTGCCTTTGCGCACATCAATCATCCGAATTGAATGACTCTCGGTGTCGGCCAGATAGATGTTGCCGTTCGGCGCAATGCTCAAACCTTTCGGCCCTGAGAGCGTGGCGAGTTTGGCCGGGCCGCCGTTGCCCGTGAAACCTTGCTTGCCCGTGCCCGCGACGTGATGGATCGTGCCCGCCTTCATATCAAAACGATAAACCGCATTGCCTTCGCGCAGCGCCAGCCACAAATCACCTTTGCGGTCGAAATCAATTGCGCGCGGGCCATTGAGGGGTGTGCCGACAATCTTTGCGCCATCGGGCGTCGGTTTCTTTTCGCCCGTCCCGGCAAAAGTGGTAATAAGGCCGGTCTTCAAATCAACTTTGCGGATGCGATGATTGAGGATGTCGCAGATATACAAAGCGCCGCGCGGATCGAATTGGATGCTGTGCGGCTGATTGAGCATGGCTTTTGTCGCGGGGCCGCCATCGCCGGAGAAGCCCGCTTGGCCTGTGCCTGCAATGGTCGTGATGATTTTGGTTTTGGCATCCACGCGGCGCACCGTGTGGTTGAGCCGTTCGACAAAGAAGAGGTTGCCCGGTTTGTCAAAGCGCACTTCGTAAGGCTCGTTGAGTTGCGCTTGCAGCGCCGAACCGCCATCGCCAGCGTAGCCTTTCTTGCCTATTCCAGCGATAGTACTGACGATGCCCCGGCGGTCAATGCGGCGGATGACGTGATTGTTCATATCGCAAACGTAAAGCGCGCCGTCCGGGCCTCGCACCAAGCCGTAAGGTTGGTCGAGTTGCGCCTGGGTTGCCGGGCCGCCATCGCCGTTGTAGCCGGCTTGGCCGGTGCCCGCGAAGCTGCTGATTTGTGGCTTGCCCACTGTTCCATAAATCGGGACCAGCAGAGCCGTGAGAACGAAGAGCCAAAAGGTGACTCGCATCATTACCAAAGTGCTCCGAAATGTGAGAAATAAATTGACTTCAGGAGAAGCGGGCATAAGAATACACGTGCTTATCAATTGGTAAAACCTCTTTCTTCTTTTCACCGGAGAAAAGCTATGGGCAGCGCCACTCGCATCAAAGCTGTACTCGTCACGCTCGCGCTTTTGTGCAGCGTCTGGGCGTGGGCGGACGAGCTACCGTTCACACCTGAGCAGTTGAATCATTGGGCTTACAAGAAAGTTCAGAAGCCCGCCGTGCCCGCCGTCAAAAATCGCGCTTGGGCCAAAAATCCAGTGGACGCGTTTGTCCTGGCCAAGCTGGAAGAGCAGAGTCTCGCACCCGCGCCGCGCGCAGACAAAGTTACGCTTTTGCGTCGGGCGACTTTTGATTTGACGGGTTTGCCGCCGACGCCTGAAGAAGTCAGCGCATTTCTTGCCGACAAATCGCCGCGCGCTTTTGAGAAAGTAGTTGACCGTTTGTTGGCTTCGCCGCACTACGGCGAGAAATGGGCCCGCCATTGGCTCGATCTGGCGCGCTACGCTGAGAGCGACGGCTTCAAAGCTGACGACACGCGCCCGCATATTTGGCGCTACCGCGATTACGTCATCAAATCGTTCAACGCGGACAAGCCCTACGATCGCTTTATCAAAGAGCAGATCGCCGGCGACGAGTTGTGGCCGAACGATCCTGATGCTTTGGTCGCGACGGGTTTCAATCGCCATTACCCGGACGAGTACAACGCGCGCAATCTGATGCAGCGGCGGCAAGAGATTCTGAACGACATTACGGACACGGTCGGCGCGGTATTTCTAGGTACGACCTACGGCTGCGCGCGCTGTCACGATCACAAGTATGATCCGGTCTTGCAGAAGGATTATTACCGCCTCCAAGCCTTCTTTGCTGCCTCCCGAGCGAAAGATGATTACGTGTTGGTTTCGCCCGCCGAACAGGCGGAGTACCAACGCAGGCTGGCCATTTGGCAAGAGAAGACCAAAGACTTGCGCCAACAGCTTGCCAAGCTCGAAGAGCCGGTCACCAAGGCGCTCTACGATGAGAGCTTCGAGAAATACCCGGAGGAGATTCAACGCGCCGTCAACACGCCGCCCGAAAAGCGCGACACGATGCAGTGGTTGATGTATCACAAGGCGCAGTGGCAGTTGCATTATGGCGTTGACGAAGACGGCAATGGTCTCGGGCAAAAGCTGAAAGGCGAAGCCAAAAAACAATGGGAGGCATTGCGCAAACAGCTTGCCGCCTTCGATGAAATTAAGCCGCAACCCTTGCCCATCGGCTCTGGCATCACCGATGTCGGGCCGGAAGCGCCGAAGCATTACTTGTTGAAAGGCGGCGGCTACGATAACTATGGCGCAGAGGTGCAACCTGGCTTCTTGACGATCATTGATCGCCGCGATGCGCCGGTCACACCGTGCGCCAATGTTCAATCTACGGGCCGTCGCACTGCATTGGCTAGCTGGTTGACCGATCCGAGCAATCCGCTGGTGGCGCGCGTTATGGTCAATCGGCTTTGGCATTATCACTTCGGGCGCGGCATTGTCGGCACGCCGAGCGATTTCGGCACGATGCGCGAACCTGAGACGCATCGTGAACTGCTCGATTGGCTCGCAGCGACCTTTGTTGAACAAGGTTGGAGCATCAAACGGATGCATCGGACGTTGATGCTCTCCAACGCTTATCAACAAGCCGCAAGGTTTGATGAAGCAGCGGCGCAGCTCGATCCGGATGACAAACTGCTTTGGCGCTACAGACGACAGCGGCTGAGCGGCGAAGAGATTCGTGACGCGATCCTCGCGGTTAGCGGCCAACTCAACCCGCAAATGGGCGGCCCCAGCGTCTTTCCTGAAATTCCCAAAGAGATGGAAGTGCGCGGCGGTTGGAATCGCAAAGAGAGTGATGCCGCGCGGAATCGGCGCAGCATCTACACCTTTGTGCGGCGCAACTCGCGCTATCCAATGTTCCAGGCTTTCGACATGCCCGACACACACGACAGTTGCGCGCGCCGCACGCTGACAACGACGGCGCCGCAGGCATTGAACCTGCTCAATGACAAAGCGATCTTGCAGGCGGCGCAGGCCTTTGCTGGTCGTGTGTTGAACGAGGCTGGAGCAGATGTGAATGCGCAGGTCGCTGCGGCTTATCGCTTGGCGTTGGCGCGCAAACCGACGCTGGATGAAGTAAAGCTGGCGCAGGAGTTTTTGCAACAGCAGGCTGAACTCATCAAAGCGCGGCTTGAGGCGAAGCAGACGGTGGCTTTGCCGTTGAATTGTCCCAGCACGGTTGTGCCTGCGCACGCGGCGGCGTTGGTGGATTTCTGTCACGTGTTGTTCAACTCGAATGAGTTTCTTTACGTGAATTGAGCCGAGGCACTGGAGCGGGAGTGCTAGCATTCCTGGTTCTGTGTCGAACGCTATATTACTCCCGGCCCCCTTATGCCCAAACCACCAGATCGCAATGGTGCGCTCAATTAGCCAGCGGGCTTTTTGGCTTTTCGTAGGCTGCGCAACCCCGATCATGCCAAGTCTGCTAATAATTTGATTGTTGAACACTCAAGGGACATATCAGATGAGACGAAACTTGTTCCATTCTCTTTTCGCTCTGGCTTCATTCATCACCTTGGTTGCCCTTGCCTTAGTTGCGCAAAGACCGGCGCAGGCTGATGAAGACAATCCCCAGGTACAAACGACCTCAGAAATATTCGTTACCAATCAGATCAAGCAGGGAGCTTTGAGCTGTCAACTGCCAGAGGCAGAGGCCGCACCGCTAAGACTGAAGATAAATTCTGAGCGTGGCAAGCTTTTGCCAGCCAACTTGGCTCACACGGCAAGTCAGCAAGATAAGTTCAAAATTACGCTTGTCACTACACCCGGACTGGAGGCCGTGCCGCAGGCCAAGTCTGCTGTGCAGCGCGCGTTGGCAAAATGGGAGTCACTTCTCGCGACACCAATCAACGTATCGGTGCAGATTGACTTCGGCCCAACTTTCTTGGGCAATGCGTTCCCTTCGCCCAATACTGTCGTTATGACGCAGGTGAACACCGTACGCGTTAGCAACGGCTATGCGTTCCTGAGCGAGAATTTGCGAGGTGTGACCAGCGATACCCAGCAACGTGCCCTTTATGCTGCCTTCCCTAAAGACACGCTCGTGACAGAACTGGGCCTGGCTCAGGCCGTTACCTTCAGCGCACCGCAGGCCAGAATACTAGGCTTTGGGAACGAGTTTATCGTGCCAGATCTCATCGGCTTCAATGCAAACGCCAAATTTGATTTTGACGCAAGTGACGGCATTGATGCCGACAAGCTCGATTTTGAGGCGCTGGTGATGCGCGAAGTCGGGCGCACGCTCGGCTTCCTTAGTAATGTGGGCAATGTCGAGGCACGGCCTACCGATCTAAACGTGGGAATTGAAGGCCCGCTGGTGACTGTCTGGGACATTTTTCGGCTTCGCCCAGACCTCTCGCTTGAGACTTTTAGCTACGCTACGCGCGCGCAATTGTCTGGCGGCGAGCAGGTCTTCTTTGCGGGCGGAGCTTATTTGCCACTCTCAACGGCGCGGCCAGACGGGCGCGGCGGCGACGGGCGGCCCGCCGGGCATTGGAAAGATGACGAGCTAACCGGACAATACTTGGGCATTATGGACCCCACCTACGCGCCTGGTGAGCGCGGTGGCGTTTCGGCAAACGATTTGCTGGCGCTGGATTATTTTGGTCACGAGGTGCAGCCCAACGCGCGCTCGATGGACGTGCTTTCGAATGATGACAACACGCGCGAAGCGAGCTTGGCCTTGAATGGCGCGTTGGCAGTCAACCGCTTTATTCCCGCGCGCTTCCCCTTTACTGTGCAATCAGTGCGCGTGCAGTTGCCACCACTCGCCGATGGGTCTGCGCCAGTGGGAGAGCGGCTGCGGCTGGTAGTTTTCGCCGATCCGGCGCGTGCCGGTCGCCCGCCGGTCAATCCGCCGCTCCTGCTTGACCACACGATCACCGTGCCGGCTTTGCCAGCAAACCGCCTGCTTGAAGTGATGTTGCCGGACGGCCCGACCATCAATTCAGGCGATCTATACATAGGTGTGCAATCATCATCAGCCCGCCTACTCGTCGCCGGCGACAGCGACTTTGCTCAACATCGCTCATTCATCTCTACCGACAATGGTGCGAGCTTCCAGCCACTACGCGCCGCGAACCAAACGCCGATCAATTTAATCGCGCGGGTGGTAGTGACGGCTGGTTATCGCAGCGTCGCTGTGCCGACGCTTACGCTGCTCAGCCCTAATTCTGTTGCGCCAGGCGGCACGGGCTTCACGTTGTCTGTTTACGGGAAAGATTTTTTCGGAGTTGATGACGGCGGATTTCGTTCCAACTCGATTGTGCGTTGGAATGGGCAAGACAAAAGCACGGAGTTCATCAATGGCTCGCTTTTGCAGGCAGGCGTTTACGACGCTGATGTAGCCAGCTTGGGGACGGCGCGCGTAACCGTCTTTACGCCGACGGGGCCAACCACTGGCGTAGAGTCAGCCCCACTAGAATTCGTCGTAGCGCCAAACAACCCCACGCCATTGCTGACGCGCCTTGACCCGCCGGGTGCCCTGCTCGGTGGCGCGCGGCTGACTTTGAACGTCTTTGGCCGCAACTTCCTGCCGAACTCCGTGGTCATGTGGAATGGCAATAGCCGCGCGACGACTTTTATCAACAGTACTCAGTTGTACGTCCCAGTGACGGAAAGTGACCTGTCAACCGCCGCCGCTGCCGAAGTCACAGTCTCAACGCCCGGCCCTGGCGGCGGCGCGTCTGCCCCCCTGAGCTTTGCCATCGCCCCATGTAGTTTCGCGCCTTCTGAGCTGAATCAGGTGGCGCCCAGCAACGGCGGCCTGCGAGGTGTCTTCGTCACAACACAAGATTATTGCCGCTGGACGGCGCGCAGTGACGTGCCTTGGATCCGGCTCAACGAGCCAGGCGGCACACTGGGCCGAGGCGCGCTCAGCTACGACATTAGCTCAAACAACTCGGCCAACACGCGCACCGGCAGCATAACAATTGGCAGTACGAAGGTGACTGTTTTACAAGGCAGTACACCCAAGGCCGTCTCCGCCGCTAGCTTCACCGGCCCGCTCGCGCCTGAATCTATTGCCGCGCTCTTCGGCCTGGCTCTGGCCGACTCAGTGCGGGTCGCCGACAGGTCCCCGCTACCCACCAAGCTTGACGGCGTTGAAGTCAAAGTGCGTGGGCCGAACGCCGTCGAGCGTAGCGCGCCACTCTTCTTCATCTCGCCTGAGCAGATCAATTTCCAAGTGCCGGCGGGCATAGCATTAGGCAACGCGACGGTTTTTGTTTCATTAAATGGCCTGACCATCAGCACAAGCCCAGTGCAAGTCGTCGCAGTCGCCCCTAGCCTCTTCGCCGCCAACGCCGATGGACAAGGCGTGGCCGCTGCCCTAGTGTTGCGCATCAAGGCCGACGGCGCGCAAAGCTTCGAGCCGGTGGCACAGTTCGATCAGACGCAGAATAAATTCGTGCCCGTGCCGATTGATTTAGGTGCAGAGACCGATCAGGTCTTTTTGATCCTCTTCGGCACAGGGGTGCGCAATCGCAGCACACTCGATGTGGTGAACGTCAAGCTCGGCGAGGTTGATGCGGCGGTGTCGTTTGCCGGGGCGCAAGGGAGCTTCGCCGGTCTCGATCAGATCAATGTGGCGTTGCCGCGCAGCCTCAAAGGTCGCGGTGAAGTGACAATCAACCTCGCGGCAGTGGCGCGAGCGGCCAACGCGGTGACTGTGGCTATCAGATGAAGTAAGATCAAACGGGTTTCCTGAAGGAGTTAGTCATGCATCAAGACAGGCTCACAGCATCTGAGGAATTACTACGCGGTCGCCGCAACTTCCTGCGGCAATCGAGCGCGGGTCTTTGCTCGCTGGCATTGACTTCGCTGTTGGCGGAAGACGGATATGCAGGGGATGACAAAATTCCTGATCCGCTCGCGCCCAAATCGCCGCATCACAAAGCACGCGCCAAATCGGTCATCTGGCTTTTTCTGGAAGGCGGGCCGAGCCACCTGGACACCTTCGATCCCAAACCCAAGCTATTGGAACTCGCGGGCAAGCCGATGCCCGAATCTTTCGGGCGTCCGATCACCGCGATGGGTACGGCGTCCAACACGATTATGCCCACCAAGCGCGTGTTCAAACAGTATGGCCAGAGCGGCATTCCAGTCAGCGATTGGCTGCCAAACATCGCACAGCACGTGGATGACCTGGCAATCATTCGTTCGTGCTGGATGGATGGTTTGAACCACGTCGGCTCGGTTTGTCAGATGAACACTGGTTCGATCTTGGCCGGTCGTCCATCAATGGGCGCGTGGGCGACGTATGGCTTGGGCACGGCGAATCAGAATTTGCCGACCTTTGTCGTGATGGCCGATGGCGCAGAGGTGCTCGGCGGCACGAAGAATTGGAGCGCAGGCTTTCTGCCCGCCGTCTATCAGGGCACACAGTTTCGCGCGAGCGGGAGTCCGGTTTATTACGTCACGCCGCCTGAGACCGTCAGTGACGAGCAGCAGCGCAACAAGATCAATTTCCTGTCGCAACTCAACCGGCGCTACTCCGCGGACAAGCCGGACGATACTGAATTGTTGGCGCGCTTGAACAGCTACGAACTGGCTTATCGCATGCAGGCCGCCGCGCCTGAAGCCGTTGATCTGTCAAAAGAATCGGAAGCGACCAAGAAGCTTTACGGCCTGGACAATCCCGTCACGCAAAAATACGGCACGATGTGTTTGCTGGCGCGCCGCCTGGTCGAACGCGATGTGCGCTTCATTCAGTTGTATTCCGGCTCGGGCAGCGCGTGGGATGCGCACAGCAACATCGAAGCCAATCACTCGAAGATGTGCGCGTCGAGCGATCTGCCGATTGCGGGTTTGTTGGCCGATTTGAAAGCGCGCGGGCTGCTCGATTCGACGCTCGTAGTGTGGGGCGGGGAATTCGGGCGCACGCCGTTCAACGAGAAGGGCGACGGGCGCGATCACAACCCGTGGGGCTTCACGATGTGGATGGCAGGCGCGGGCATCAAAGGTGGGCAGATCATTGGCCAGACTGATGAGATCGGTTTGAAGGCCGTCGAAAAGCGCGCGCATGTGCACGACATTCACGCGACGATTCTGCATCTGCTCGGCTTGAATCAATTCAGGACTGCGTACAAACACAATGGGCGGATGGAAGTGCCGACGGTGGTGGAGGGCAGAGTGATTCAGGAGTTGGTAGCCTAACATCAGCACTGAACAATTCCCTGGCCATCCATTGGCTGTGACTGTAAACACACACAAGTTTGCGGCTGCGCCAGCCCTTCGGCTCGCCAGGCGTCGTTGCTCACTAAACACGAGGAGGCCAAATCCTCCGGCTAAAGACTCGGCTACCCGCGCGCTGCCGCCAGGATGGCGCACTACGGTTACACCAAAACTTAATTGAGGGAGGACTAAAACTGCACTTCCACCGTGCGCACCGTCGCTACCCAGCGAATGGTATTGCCCGAGCCAGTTACTTTGATGACTAAGGCGTTATTAGTACTGTCGGCCTCGACATTAGCATCCCAGGCGGAGATGTCCTCGCCCAGGATGAGTTTGCTGCTATCGAGCAGAGTGGTAACGCCGCCGATGCGTTTAATGACGCCGCGAAGTTGATAGCCTCCCGCAAAGCCTCCCAGGGCATAACCTACGACCAGGATGTCGAAGGAGAGAGCGCGGTTCGACGCGAGCGTGATGCGCTCGGTGTTGCCAGCTAAAAACAGCTCGGTGGGCGTGGTATTAGCCGTTTCTTGTCGCAAGGTGTAGAACGAGGTCTGCGCATCTCCGGGGGAGCTAAAGGAGCCACTGGCAAAGGCCACTTCGCTGAAATGGCTGGCACGGGCGCCGAAACCACCTGGTACAACGCCATATTGGCCGCTCGCGGTATTGGCCTCGCCGCCGCCCACGGTGGCACCACCGCCGCTCGCGGTGTTTTCGAAGCCGCCGCCCACAGTGGCACTGCCGCTGCTCGCGGTGTTGCTGCTGCCGCCGCTCACGGTGGCACCACTGATGCTCGCGGTGTTGTTGGCGCCGCCGCTCACGGTGGCAGCAAGGCCGCTCGCGGTGTTATTGAAGCCGCCGCCCACGGTGGCAAACCGAGCATTGTCCAGCGTGGCGTCATCATTGCCCGCGCGATTACCCGATCCACCTCCGACTGTCCCGAACCAGTCCGTCACCCGGTTGCTGCGGTCACCGCCAAATGATCCGCCGGTAGACAAGATGAGCGTCCCGTTATATCCGCCCCCGCCAATCGTCGCGCCGATCACGCTCGCCGTCACGCGATTGCCCGGCGTCGCCCCGCTGCTGCCCGTACCGAGAAAGCCCCCGATCAGGTTCGGCGGGCCAGGCACCGGCCCCGGATTGACCGTCGTTGTCTCCGTTCGCCATTTGTTTTCAAACAATATGTCGCCGCCCGCTACGTGCAGCCTAGCCGTGGGAATAGTTGTGCCGATGCCAACGTTGCCGGTGTCTGCCACGCGCATCCGCTCAGTACGGGCTGTGCCGAAAATCAAGGGGCGCGCCTCGGCCACACTCAACGCCAGCCCCTTCAGGTTGGTAGACTCGATCACTGCGAAGGCGTTGAGGTCCGGGCTGTTCGTGTTGAGTTGGAAGTACACGTCATTCACCCCGTAGACGGGGAAGGCCGTCGTCGTCATCCGCAAGCCTTTGCCCGTTGCCAGCGAAATATCCAGCGCCGACTGACCGCTCACCGTCCCAACGGTCAACTGCACCGTATTGGGCACACCCGCGCGGAAGAAGATCGAGAGGTCTTTGGTATTCTCCAGGTAAAGGTCGTGCGCGCTGGCGCTCTTGGTGTGCAGCAGGCCCCCCGGAGCGGTGATGCCAAGGCCGACTTTGCCAGCGGCCTCGTAGAGCGCCGCATCAACCAGGCTCGTCCCGTCGGCGGCGAACTTGGCCAATTGATTAAACGAGCCGCTGGGGGCTAAGCGCGCCTCCTTCTGCGGGCCGTTGGGCTTGTTCGGGTTGTCCGCCTGGGCGATGGCGCGGCCCTGTATGCCGCGGCGCTCGCCTGCACGCTCGCTCAAGCCGCTGAGGGCACGCCCGGAAGCCAGATAACCGCCACCTTCACGGCTTGGCAGTTCAGCCCCGCCGACGGTTGCTTCAGCGTTGCTGACGACGGTCACTTGCGAGGCCGCGCCGATGCCGACCTTGTCGCTCGTGGCGACGTAGACGCGGTCGGCGTCGCCCGTGCGGTTGACGATCAAGTAGCCGCGCCGCTGACTGGTCTCACCCGCTGCCTCTTTGACGGTCAGCGTGTAGAGGTAGAGCCCGCCCTTGACGGCCTCGCCCTGGGAGTCACGCAGCGGCCAATCCAACGTGGAGAGCGAGAGCGGTCCGCTGTCGTAAAGTTGCGCGCCGGACTGGTCGGTGACCACCAGGCGCATTTCAACAGCCAACTCTTGTGGGGCGAAGCGGATGTTCTCGCGATCAATGATGATGTTGACTTTGGCCGGCGGGGTTGGCGCTGTCTGGGCGACAGTCGCAGCCGAAAACAATAAGGTGAGCAGCAGCGCTAGAATGGTTTTCTGTGTCATAGAGCATTCCTTGTGGTGATGGCTGGCAACACACAGCCGGATTAATGAGTTATGTGGTGTTGCAACCTAAGGTGTATGTGTGGATTCGTCAAGCTCTAACCGCCTTTGCTCATTGCTGCTCAGCCGAGTGTTGCTCAATCACAGCAGGGCTTTTCTTCAGATGAAATAATGAGCCAGCTTGCGCAAGATTCTCTGCTGTCTCACGTCATATAGTTACGGGTGAACCTCCTGATAGCCGCGTTTGCTTCTCGCGTGAGAAGCGGGCGCGGCTTTTTTTTTGATTTTCAGCATAGATGTATCCCATGTAGCACCACCACTACACGAAACTGTATGCTCAAATGCGCTAGCTTCAGTTGGTGTATTCTCAGCTTATTGCGTAAGCGGCTTTATCAAAGGGGTTAGCTCGTCCACTCATTTCTGGCACGTTGAATGCAATTCTGAGTGCGCCTGAAGGAATCGGGCAGAAATAGAGGAGGAGTTATGAAAAGACGATTAACGCAGATTGCAAGTTCGGTAGTTTTGACAGGGTCGCTTTTGGGGATTGGCGCCAGTAGCGCTTTGGCGCAAGGACGCTGGAATCAACAGCAGCGCCAGCAAGAGCGTCGTGAAGAACGTCAGGAGCGCCAGGCTGATCGAATTGAGCGGCGCATGGAGCGGATGGAGCTACAGCGCATTCGGCAGCTAGACCGGCAGCGTCAGTTACGCTACCAATATCGTAGCGGTAACCGCATCGTGGGTTACTACGACCGTTTTGGTCGGTTCCAGGCCTATGGCTACTACGACCGCTTCGGCAACTTCTGGCGCTATCGCTAAGACAACTGACAATTCATAACAGAAAGCCCACCGGCGCAGGTCGGTGGGCTTTCTGTTATGCGGCATTGCTGCCTGCGCTGCTGCAGCTTGATGGTTAGTTCGTAGAGTTGGAGACCGCTCTATCAAGCTAAGCGGCGTGGAAGACATCCAGCCGCGCCTTGCTGTCGCCAAACGAATCTGTTTGCACACCCATCTGTTCCAACATGGCCAAGTAGAGATTGGTCATCGGCGTCTCTTGCGGATAGCGCACGTGGCGTCCACCAGTCAGCGCCCGATTGCCGACCAAGACCACCGGCAGTTCATTATGCTGATGGCGATTGCCGTCGCTCAGGCCGCTGCCGTATAAGACCATCACGTTTTCCATCAACGAACCTTGCGCGTCTTGGGTAGCTTTCAATCTGCCGACAAAAGCGGCGAACTGTTCGGCGTGATAGCGGTTGATGCGCCGCACCTTGTCCACCATTTCAGGCTCGTTCTTGTGATGGGTCAGCGGGTGATGCGCGTCAGGAATGCCGATCTCGCGATAGCTGCGTCCGCTACCTTCGCGCCCGACCATCAACGTGATGATGCGCGTTGAATCAGTTTGGAAAGCGGCCAGCAGCAGATCGAACATCAAGCGCAGGTGTTCGGCAAAATCGAGCGGGATGCCGGTCGGCTTTTCGAGCGTCGGTGTGGCTTGCTGATTAACACGTTCGGCGCTTTCGATGCGGCGTTCGATCTCGCGCACGGCTGATAAGTATTCATCGAGCTTGCGCCGGTCGGTTGAGCCGAGCTTGCCTTGCAGCTTCTGCGTGTCTTCGCGCACGAAGTCTAAGATGCTCTTTTGATAAAGCTCGCGTTTGGCTTGACTGAGTCCGGTGTCGGTCTGATCGCCGAACAGCCGCTCGAAGACCGCACGCGGGTTGACCTCTGGCGGCATTGGCGTAGTGGGCGAGCGCCAGGCCAGGCTGTTTGAGTAAGCGCAGCTATAACCCGAATCACAATTGCCAGCCTGTTTGCCATCTTCGCAGCCGAGTTCGAGCGAAGGGAAGCGCGTCGCTTTGCCAAGCTGTTGTGCGGCGTATTGATCAATCGAAACACCGTTGTGAATATCCGCCCCGGCAGTCTTGCGCGGATGCGCGCCGGTCAAGAAGCTGGCGGCGGCGCGCGCGTGATCGCCTGGCCCATCACCCAGCGCTCGCCCACCGTTGAGCGTCAGGCCGGAGACGAGCAGCAAGTTCTCACGATAAGGCGCGAGCGGTTCGCTGATATGCGGCAAGTCAAAGCCTTTGCCAGTCTGCGTAGGCGTCCAGTCAGGCATGATGATGCCGTTAGGAACGTAAACGAACGCCATCCGCAACGGCGGCTTAGTCGTCTTCGTTTGCGCGAACGCAGGAATCATCGCATCCAACAACGGCAGGCCGATCAGCGCGCCTGCGCCTTGCAGGAAAGTACGTCGAGGTAGGTGTTTGCGTGTAAGCATCGGGTCCTCCGCTTGTTACTTGTTCACTAACTGCGTTCTGGTCTCACTGCGACGCATTTGAAACGGCAAGCTGTTGGCAATCTCCAAGACGAGCCGTGAAAACCGATAATCATCTGCCGCCACGCGCTGCGCAATCATTTGCACAACAGGTTTATCGTAGCGTTCCAGCCCGCGTCCCAACGCGTAGGTCAACAGCTTCTCAGTCACACAACGCGCGAAGGCGTCACGGTCGGCTTTCAGGATTGCTTTTAACTCGGCTGGCGTCTTGAACGTTTGCCCGTTGGGCAACGTACCTGCCACATCAATCGGGAATTTACCATCAACCGTGCGCCAATCGCCAATCGCATCGTAATTTTCCAGCCCGAATCCCAGCGGGTCCATGCGCGCGTGACACGAAGCGCAGGTCGGATTCGCGCGATGTTGCTCGAACTGTTGTCGCAACGAGCCGGTCAGGCCGATGGCCTTTTCATCCAGCAGCGGTACGTCGGCGGGCGGCGGTGGCGGCGGCGCGTTGAGCAAGTTTTCCAAAATCCATTTGCCGCGCATTACCGGCGAAGTGCGTGTGGGATAAGACGAGATGGTCAAGATACTCGCTTGCGTCAACACACCGCTGCGCTCTGTGCCATCAAGCGTGATACGGCGAAACTCTTTGCCTGTGATGCCTGGGATGCCGTAATGCTTGGCCAGCGTCTCGTTGATGAAAGTGAAGCGTCCGTCAATGAAGTCGAGCAAGCTGCGATCTTCTTTGACGATGGCGGCGAAGAAGAGTTCGGTCTCGCGCCGCATCGCCTCGCGCAGTTCAGGCGTGAAGTTCGGGAAGCGGTCGGGATCAGGCGTGACCAAGTCCAGGTTGCGCAATTGCAACCATTGCCCGGCGAAATTCTCGACCAGCGCGTCGGCTTTGGGATCGCGCAACATTCGTTGCACTTGCGCGTTGAGCACGACGGGCTGCGCAAGCTGCTGCTCATCGGCCAGCCGCAGCAACTCGTCATCCGGCATGCTGCTCCACAAGAAGTAAGACAGGCGCGCAGCCAGTTCGTGATTGTTCAGCCGGTATTGGCTGCTCGCGTTTTTGATCGCTGGTTCGCGCTCGATACGGAAAAGGAATTGCGGTGAGACCAACAGCGCCTGCAACGCCACGCGCACGCCTTGCTCGAATGAATCACCTGAGCTTTGCGCCAGCGTGACAAAGCGCGTGAGCGCGTTGATTTCAGTTGGCGTGACTGGGCGGCGATACGCGCGTCGGGTCAGCGCGCTAAAAATCTGCGTGGCGCAAGCCGCCTTGTGTTCGCCGTAGGCGTGGCCGCAAGTGAAGATGCGTTGATAGCTGGCTGTCGCTGAAGGCGGCGCTTGGTTGAAGGGGCCGCGAATTTGCAGCGCGTTGAAAGTCAACCGCGCCTTGGTCGGATCATTGTCTTCCGGCCTGGCCTCGGCCTGTTCAAGCGCGACGCGCAACGTGTGTTTACCCGCTTTGACGCGCACGCGCTCGCCAAACACCCATGGCTTCGCGCGCTGCCGGTCGAATTCAACGGCCTTGATCTCTTTGCCGTCCAGCCAGAGCGTCAGCTTGACTGTTGTCAGCGTTTGCAATACCGCGCCTGCCACATCAGCTTGCAGATCATAATCCGCTTCGGTAGGGAATTGATGCGTGACCTGCAATTCAAGCGGCGCGATGCGCGCCTGGCTCGAGAGTTTCAGCTTTTCAGGCGTAAAGCGCTCGACTGCCGGTTTCAACGCAGTAGGCAGCGGGACGGCGGTGTAAGCAATCTTCTCGGCGGCCTTCAAATACTTTTCCATCAGGAGCGGCGAGAGTGACAACACATCGCCGATGTTGTCGAAGCCGTAACCAGTATCGTCTGCCGGAAAATCGTCCACCGGTTTGAAGTCCACCGCCAACAGATCGCGGATTGTGTTGTTGTACTCGGCACGGTTCAAGCGGCGCGCCGTCACGCGGCCAGGATCAGGCTTGATCGCGCGGTCGAGTTTGGCAAAGAAGCTGTCGAGCCAGGCACCGGCGGCTTTGATCTGTTGCGCGTCAGGGCGCGGTATGCCCTTCGGTGGCATCTCGCCGGATTGAAACTTCTGCGCGATCAGTTCCCAGCGTTCGCGCTGCTTGCTCACGTCAGCCGTGCTTTGAAAAGCTTCGAGATTGAGGCCGCCCTTTTGTGTGCTAGCGTTATGACAGACAACGCAGTTTTCTGTGATGAAAGGCAGCACAACGGTTTTGAATGAATCCTCTTTCGTAGCTGACTGCTGAGCTGTCTGTTTACGCCGGGTTTGGCCAGCACTGGACAGGGTGAGCTGTTGGGCGACAAACCAACCCGAAGCAAGCACTAAGAGTAACAAACGTAACGACCCCGATTTCATCAACCAACAACTTCCTTTTCTTGGTAGTGGCGCAAGCGGGCGAGAAGGTTTGGAATCCCGCCTTTAGGCGGCAGCATTCATTGACCAGCCCTGCCGGCTGAAGCTGGTACTCCAAACTCACTTCCTTGAGCCACTACCCTTTTCTTTACGTGTAAATCAAGCCGGTCAACCGTGCCTTATGACGAGGTAGGCGGCTCACCGGATGCAAAATATTTCAAGCCAGCTAGCACGTATGTGCCTTGTGACGGCGAGACCGCAAAGCCCTCTTTGACTAACGCTCGATTGCCTAAGCCCACTTCCGGTCGAGGCCGCCCTGTGATGCGTGCTAATTCGCCTGGTATAGTCATGCCTGCGCACTGCAAGAAGCAACGCGCGATTTCACGCATCGCAACTGGCCGCTCGACGCGCTCGCGCAGTTGTTCAGGGAAACGCGCCTCGGCCAGCGTCCAGATATAAGTGAATTTCGGTTGATAAACGACTTCGCTCGGCACGACGATCATTGCTGCTTGCAGTTCTTCGAGCGCTTGCGTCAGCGCCTTGCGGTCGGTGACACCTGAATCAACTCGCAGATCGTTGGTCGCGCTCTCCCACTCCTTGCGCAAAACTTTCAACACCGCCAGTGCATTTGGACTCAAACGTTTCTTCTCCTGACTCTTCGGCACGCCCCAGAGGGCATTGAAGAATGGGATCAGGCGCGGCGCCAGAAACATCGTACGCGCTTTGGCTAGTTTCCCGTAATAGACCTTACCGCGCCGCAATAAGTCGTCTTTCAGAACCCAGGTGTGCGAAGCCTCCGGGTCTTTCTGCACATTGTGTGGCATGACGGCATCACGGCGGCCACAGACGGCTACGTAAAGCGAAGGCCCAGGCTTACGCGTGTCGGTCAGGCAATTGGTGAAGCCGACTTTTTCGATAAACCGTTCGGCTTCGATTACTGTCTCGATGCGTTGTGTGCCTTCGCGGTGCCAGTGTTCGTCGCGGTATTCTTCGATCTCCGGCGGCAAGCTGTTCTTCATCGCCGACACGGTAGCGCAATCCGGTGTTTTGCGCTACAGTCTCGCGGCGTAACGTAGCCCGCCGTTTGGACAGCCCAGACCGGAGTACAAACTGCCGATGAACGAAAGACCGATCCACGCGATCACCCAATCAATGCTCGATGAACTGCTGCAACTGGCGCGCAGCAGCCCGCGCAAACGCGCCATTAAACGTTTGCACGAAGATGATTGGGAGCACGCGCACCGCATGCTCAACGCTTTGACGCCCGGTACTTATGTGCAGCCACACCATCACGCGAACCGCTACAAGGGCGAAGGCTTCATTCTGCTGCGCGGCAAGCTGGCTGTGCTGATTTTTGATGAAGCGGGTCTGCTTGATGGCGCGCGCAGTCGCGTTCTATCTGTTGAGACGGGTTGCGTGGGCATGGACATTCCGCCGCATGTCTGGCACAGCTTGGTGGCGCTGGCCGACACGGTGATTTATGAAGTCAAGGGGCAGCCAGCGGGCGGTTACAGGCAGGAGTTGGATAAAGAATTCGCTCCCTGGGCACCGGCTGAAGACGCGCCCGAAGCGGTGGCCTACTGCCAAGAGCTTGAAGCGATGGCGCGGCAGTTAAACGTATAGTTAGCGGCCATGAATCGGTCATTCGCCACCACCGATGAAAATAAGCCTGCTAATAGGATCAACAGTTTAGGGCTTATTTTCATAGCAGGCGGCACGGCCGGCTCGGTAGTGCCATCGTGCGTGTTTGGTATTCGAAACCTTCGTGGCATGTCGAAAGGAGAGCAAGATGCCAGACGTGGTTCCGTTTTTGACCTATGAGGACGGCATTGCCGCCCTAGAATGGCTGGCGGAAGTGTTTGGATTCACGGAGACAGCTCGCTTCACGTCTTCCGATGGGAGGCTTTCTCACGGAGAAATGTCGATCGGGGATGGACTAATCATGTCTGGCCAGTCCGTCGGCGGACTATGAAGGCCCCAAGCGACATCGTGGCAATTGCGAGATTGCCGCCTCATGGTCCGCTCTGCCATGGATCATTGATGGTGTTCTCGTCTGTGTTGAGGACGTCGATGAGCACTATGCTCGGGCTAAGGCCGCAGGAGCCGTTATCTTGTCTGAACCCGAGGATGGGCCGCCAGCGCGACGATATCGAGTTGAGGATCTAGAAGGACATCGATGGATGTTCATGGCACGAAACTAGCCCGCACGCTATTCACGATCGCAACGGGAGTGGAACGCGGTGCTGCCTAACAAAGGGATGGAGCTGACAGGCAAAAGCGACACGCCCTTTGCAAAGAGAATAGCAAAGGGCGTGTCGCTTTTGCCTGCAGTTCATCCCAGGCGTTAGGCGGCCTATGACTAAAGATGAAGGACGAATATGAGACTTCTGCTTTCCGCTGTGATGGTTCTGTGTTTCGTAGGAGGTGTTTTTGCCCAGACGGCTCGCAAGGAAAAACAGGTGCGCCAGGCGGTGCAAGCATTCTACGATGCCTTCAGTTCAGATGATTTCGGGCGCGCGTCGGAGTACACGACCGAAGACTGGAACCACATCAATCCGGTAGGCGGGTGGACGCGCGGGCGGGTGGCGGTGCTCAAGGAGGTGAATGAGGTCCACTCCACTTTCCTCAAAGGCGTCTCTGACACACCCGAAGAGATGTCGGTCCGTTTCGCCACTCCCGACGTGGCAGTCGTGACCGTGCCCAGCAGGGTCACGACCCACACTACGCCGGACGGAGTCAGGCACGAGAACGAGCGCCAGATCAGGACTTTCGTTGTGGTAAAGCGGGGTGGCCGGTGGTTGATCATGCAGGATCACAACACCGTCAGGAGTCGCTGACATCGCCCGGCAGCCTAACAACGACGGTCACCCGACCGCCAACATGCAGGTTCTCATCTTCGGCATTCTCCTGAGGCGGCGGATGATGCCCGGCGTTAGACGGCGAGCTGTGCAGATCGAAAAAGCGAAAATATGAAACAAGCGATTGTCCATATAGCTTTGGTCGTTAGAGATTACGATGAGGCGCTAGAGTTTTACACAAAGAAGCTCCATTTCGTCTTGGTTGAAGATACATATCAACCTGAGCAAGATAAACGCTGGGTTGTGATCTCTCCTCCTGGCTCAACGGGCACGACGTTGTTACTGGCCAGAGCTTCAAAACCAGAACAGGAGCCTTTCATTGGTAATCAGACTGGCGGACGCGTGTTTCTATTCCTCAACACCGACGACTTTTGGAGGGACTATAACGAGATGGTAGTCAGAGGGATAAAGTTTATTCGAGAGCCGAAAAGAGAGGCCTATGGCACGGTCGCCGTTTTCGAAGACTTATATGGGAATCTATGGGATCTCCTAGAACTGAATAGCGACCATCCAATTTCAACGCGCGCCGCTTAATGAATGCGTGACGCGCAATTCCAATTTGTTGATGTTGATCTCGGCTTCACAGTTTCAACCAATCCTGGACTTGTATGACCGCGGGCTTTACCTGCAAGCCTATCGCGCCGCGCAGACGCTCGCCCCGCTGGCTGAATGGGAAGGCACGGACGCGAAAGTGTTGGCCGGTCGCATGGCCTACACGCTCGGTTCGAGCAAACTGGCGCACCGGCTGCACCAATCGGCTTGGCGCAAAGATCGGCAAAACCCCGAGGCCAAGTATTTTTATACGCGGGTGCTGCTGGATAAACACGGGCCTTTGCGCGCTTGGCTCTTTCTGAAAGAACAGGGCGAATTGCAGAACGCTAGCCCGGCAATACAGGCCGACTGGTACGGGTTGTATGGCTTGGTGTTGGGACATCTGCGCGATTTTGAAGAGGCTGAGAAGTGGCTGGCAAAAGCTGAAGCGGCTGATCCAACAGAAGCTTATGTCTTGGTGGAGAAGGCTTCGCTACTTGAATTGGAAGACCGCTACGAAGAAGCATTACAAGCTGCTCAGCATGCCTTGCAAATGCGCCCCTGGTATCGCCCGGCGGTGCAGGCGGCGGCGCAGTTGTATGTTTTGCTGGATCGTGAGCAAGAGGCGCTGGCGTTTTTGCAGGCAGCGGCTGAGAAACTGGAGAGCGGCTCAATCGTGGCGCAGTTGGCGCAGTTACAAGCTGATCTGGAAATGCACAGGGAAGCGCGCGCCAATTGGGAGCGCTTCGTTGAGTTGTCGCCGCTACTCGAAGAGAGCGACCTGAAATGGTTGAACGCGCGGCGCGGCGATGCGGCCTACTATTGCGGCGATTACGCGACGGCGTTGCAATTGGCGGAGCAGTCCGACAGCTACTTTTTCAAAAAAGTCGTGGAGCGTATGAAGCAGGCCGACGACACGGCGCAGCGCAAAGTGCTGCCGGTCAGTTTTATTCGCCAACATCATATGACCTGCGCGCCCGCGACCCTGACGATGTTGGGCCGCTACTGGCAAAAACAGGCAGAGCACCTGAGCGTAGCTGAACAGATTTGCTACGGCGGCACGACCGATTACAGCGAGCGCAAGTGGGCGCAAGAGAACGGTTACGTAACGCGCGAGTTTTGCGTCAATCTCGACGCAGCGGTGAAGCTGATTGATCGTGGCGTGCCCTTCACGCTGGCGACGGTTGATCCGGGCAATGCGCATCTGCAAGCGGTCATCGGCTACGACCAACGGCGCGGCACGCTGCTGCTACGTGACCCTTATGTCAGCAGCCTGGGCGAAGCGTTGGGCGAAGGATTGATCAAACACTATCGTTCGACCGGGCCACGCGGGATGGCTTTGGTGCCAAGCGAGCAAGCGCACCTGCTCGAAGATTTGGATTTGAGAGACGCAGGGTTGTACGACCTGCACTATCAACTGCAAGACGCGCTCGAAAAACATCGGCGTGCCGAGGCGCAGAAAATCTGGGAGCAGATGCATGCAGCCTATCCTGAGCATCGGATGACCCATTGGTCGCGGTTGGTGATCGCGTGGTACGACGAAGACCAACCGCAGATTCTGGCTAGCGTCGAAAAGCTGCTCGAACAATTTCCCGAAGATGCCAATCTGAAGATGAGCAAGATCTACAGCCTGCGCGCGCTGGCCCGGCGCAGCGAGCGCTTGGCTTATTTGGAAGAGCTCTGCCAATTGCACCGCAAAGGCGACGAGCCGGAAACAGAAGAGGAAGAGAGCGAGGAAGAAGAGGAGCGCCGCAAGAAAGACCCGCGCCGCTTCTTCGATCCGCTCTTCTGGCAGCAGTATGCCGAAGAGTTGAGCGACGACGCGCGCACCCAGAAGAAAGCCTGGCGCTTGTTGTATCGCGTGCTGCGCTATCGCTCAGTGGATGCGCACAGTTTTTATTTGTTGGCTAACCTGCTTTGGTCGCAGCGGCGTTTTGCCGAAGCCTGCGAGCTGTATCGCTTCGCCGCTTGCTTGAAAGACACCAGTGAACAGTACGTGCACTCCTACTTCATCGCTGCGCGCCATCTGCGCCAACGGCAAACGGCGCTGAAGATGTTGGAAGACCGGTTCCGGCGCTTCGGCAAACGTTCGGGTTTTCCGGCGCGCACGCTCTCTTACGCGCACGAGCAAGTGGATGATGAAACGCGCGCGTTGCAAGTGCTTGATGAAGGCCTGCGCTTGCGCCCCGAAGACGGCGAGTTACTCCTCTATGCCGCCGACACGCGCGCGCGCCACGGTGATTTCGACCGTGCGGCGGAGTTGCTCACACAGGCCGCAGGCAAAGCGGCCCACTCCGCCTGGTTGCGCTGTGCAGCAATGATCGCCGTGTATCAGGGCCAATTGCCCCAAGCCTTACGACTCTGGCAGGAGGTGTTGGAGATCGAGCCGTTGGCGACGGATGCGAATCGCAACGTTGCGCGCCTATTGGCAGAAACAGAAGGCGAACAGGCAGCCCGCGCCTTTTTGCGTGAGGCCGTCAATCGCTTTCCACACAACGTGCCGCTGCACCAAATGCTGGTGGATTGGCTGCGCGATGAGCCGGAAGAGGCTGTCACCGTCTTGCGCCACATTGTTGAGGTAGACCCGCTGGATTCATGGGCGCGGCGCGAGTTAGCTTATCGGCTAACCCAACTACGCCGCTACGAAGAAGCATTGGCAGAGGCCGAGTACGCGCGCCAGCTCGAACCGGCGAGTCAGTACAGCTTCGGCGCCATCGGCACGGTACACGCTGCGGCAGGCAATGTCGCGGCTGCCAAAGAAGCATTTCAGCAGACGATTAAACTATCGGTGGATAACGAGTACGCGATCAGCGAACTGGTCTCGCTCTCGCACACGCCGACCGAGCGCCGCGCTGCGTTCGAATTGATCCGGCAAGAGCTGTTTCAGCAAGTGACTTTCGGCGACGGCCTGTTGGCTTATCGGCAACAGGCCAAAGACACGCTGGATGCCGAAGAGGTGTTGCAGTTGCTGCAACAGGCGCTCGACGCGCGCCCTGATCTCTCACTGGCTTGGGCGGCAATGATCGAGCAGTTGGTTGATCTGCAACGGCTCGACGAAGCTTTGCAATTGGCGGAACAAGCGACACAACGTTTCCCGCTGGTGCCGCGTTTGTGGTTAAACCTGGCGCAAGTACAGCGCGTGCGGCTCAACCCGGCGGGCGAGATCGAAGCTTTGCAACACGCGCTGCGCATCAATCCGAGTTGGGGCGCAGCTTCGCAGCAACTGGCCGAAGCCCACGAACGCGCCGGTGAGCGACAAAAAGGCAAAGAGGTGTTGGAACGCGCTTGCGCGCTGACGCCGCTCGACCCGTTCAATCACGGTTGCCTGGCCGACGTGCTCTGGCATCTGGGCGAGAAGGAAGAGGCGCTGAAGCGCATTCAGCGCGCGCTTACGCTCGACACCGGTTACGATTGGGGCTGGCGTATGTTGCGTGATTGGTCGCAGGAGTTGAAGAGACCTGAATTGGCGGTCGAATTGGCGCGCGGTCTGACACGCCAGCGGCCCGGTTCGCCACAAGCTTGGCTAACGCTGGCCTACACCATTACTGATCCGCGCGCGCTGAACGAACGCCTGGCGGCGATTGATGAAGCACTGCGCTTGCAGCCGCGTCTGGTGGACGGCTACCGCTTGCGCGTGCGGCTGTTGGCCGAAGCCAAACGCTTTGACGAAGCGCGCGCCGCCTGTCGCCCGGCGGTCTTTGGCGAACAGGTGCCAGCCGACTTGCGCATTATGGCGGCCAACGTCGAGGCCGAGCGCGGCGAAGTGATCGAAGCCGTGAAGCTGCTGCGCGAGTTGGTCAAAGATGAGCCACATTACTTCCCAGCCTGGTATCAACTGGCCGAATGGTATCGCACAACTGACGAACACGGCGCTTACCTCGAAGCCGCCGAGGCGATGGCCAGACTGATGCCGCATTATCCGCTGGCGCTTGGCTATCTCTCCGAAGCGCGGCTGCGCAATGATAATCGCGCGGGCGCGAAGCAGATTTTGCAGCGCGCCCTGCAACTCGACCCGAATTACGATTACGCCGTGACAACGCTCTTCGACTTGCAGTTGGAAGACGGTGAGCTTGACGCCGCGGCAGAGACGGCCAAGTTGCTGCGGCAAAACATCGGCGGCGACCAGGCCACGTTGAGTGAATTGAAGCTCGCCCTTAAACGCGAAGACTACGACAGCGCGCGCCAACGCTTCCGCGAGCTGTGTTTATCGGAAAGCGAGAGCCGCAATGCACTTGATCAAGCCGTCGCAGCAAGCGATGAAGCGCGCTGGCAGCAGACGATTGATGAAGTGCTCGAAACGTTTTTGGATACCTTACAGGCCAATACCAATGCCACCATCTTGTGGGTCGAACGTTGCGCCAAACGCAAAGAGTGGAGCAAGTGCCAGGGCCGTTTGGAGTCGCTGCCCGCGCGCGACGAACAGTGGCGGCGCGCTTCACTGGCGTCGCTGGAAGCCTTGGCCGAAGCGCGGCAGAAGCATCGCTTTCGGCAATACGTGAGCGCATATCAAGCCGATCTGCGCAGTGACGACACCGCTTGGGCGACGGTCGGCTATCTCTATCACGACATCGGCGACACTCAGACGGCGATCAACTGGATGGGCGATTGGCAACTGCGCGAGAAGCTGGAGCCGTGGATGCTGTGGAACCTGGTGCTGGCCCTACGCCAAGCCGGGCGCGAACGCGAGGGCTATCAAATCAGTCGCCACGCGCTGACTTTGCCGCCCGATCATACGACTGACCCGCACCATTTGCTGCTGGCGGTGGATGAATTGCTCAATGATAAATATGATGAGGCGGCCAAACGAATGGAGCACGTCAACGTTAGCGCGCTACGCGAATGGGATCGCTTCGTGTATGAACTGGCGACCGCGTTGCTGGATGCCGATCATGCGCGCAACTCATTGCAGGTTTCGCATTGGACGATAGCGGATCGTTTATTCGAGGCGCGGCGTGCCGCGAAGTTTTTTGAAGGCAGCGCCATTTTGATCAAGCTGCATCGGCGCGCGGTGCTGAAAGTGGCTAAGCAGAGCGGCAGCGCGCTGTTGATGGTTTGGGTGGGGATTCGGTTAGCGGTGTTGGCTGGGTGGCGTAGTGTGTTTGGGCAATAGTGAGCTGGTAGTTGTCGGCACTCACGTAATCACTCAGTTACGGGCTGAGAGAAGTTGAACCCAGAGGCTTGCCTGAAAAGTATAAAACGGTGAGGAGAGCAATGAAAGCTGAGGGGCAGCCTTTGGGCGTGCGCCGAATGCAGGGCCTGTTTGTCGAGCAAGCCGCGCGGCTGGATCAGTAGGCGGAAGATCAGCGCGTGCCGGCTGACAACAACCGTGCCGAGCGGGAACTGCGTCTGGTGGTGAGCGCTCGCAAAGTAAGCTTCGGCTCGTAATCAGAGGCTGGGGCCAAGACGCGCGAAATACTGATGAGCGTGATGCAGACGCTCAAGAATCGCTTCAAAAAACCGCTCCAGGATTTCAAACGAGCACTGGATGAGTTAGTACTTGATGCAATTTGGATATGGTGAAATTGCTGTTTCCAGCAGAGAGCAGTTAAGCGGTAGAAACCCCGCTCGGACGCGGCTGGTCTTACTACATTTTGTTGATGCGACGGCAGCACACTGTCTTATGGAAGCGGCTTAACCCCTTGCCCGTAACTGATGAATTACGTTTTCATCTTATTTTACTTGGCCTTTACAGTCTTCATCGCGTAAAATTAAGCCTTATATTCACCCAATGTTACATTCGGTCTAGACGACTGATTTAGCCTTCATTTAAGGCAAGTGCTTGTGCGTGCTAACAAGCGAACGATTATCTGGACATCGTTCTTATGATAATTTACAGAGAAGGATTTTTGACAGCGTGAGAATTCGACAGGCTCTCGCTACTATTTAATGCAAACACCAACTGAGGAGCAGATATGAATAACATCCCCAAAGAGGTCATTCAGCGATTTGCCGGCAAGTACAATATATCTCTGCCAGAGGCGACCGCGTTATTTGATCAATTGGAGGCATATTTAGACACAGCCGCTAATTGCGGATACGCACCCTCATCGGTAGCTATTGATGAGGCCTGGCATGAATTCATTTTGCACACAAGGTGCTACACTGATTACTGTTTAAACCGTTACGGGCACTTCATTCACCATGTGCCAACTTCCCCTTTGCCCTGTGCAGTCGAACAAACGTCCAGTACGATTCAAGTTTTACAAAGAGGAATCTCTGCGAGCAGTTCAAAACTACCGGATTGTGGTCCCTCTGAGGGGCCTGCGCGAAAAAGAGGAATCTCTGCGAGCAGTTCAATAGACCCGGATTGTAGTGTTGATACGTTTGGGTAATACTAGCGATAGCAGTGCTATCTACCTTGGACTCCACGTACATAATTAATGATCTCTGTAATACTTGAGCCTGCGGACCTCAACACATATACGAATATTACTACCGTTCGAGTTTTTGATGTTGATGTAGATTTATGGTGTCTCTCCTTCTACTCAAGAATATGAAATATCTAGAGCACCTAATATAAAGCTCAATTTTCACCAGTTTTGACATAAAGCAATAAATAATGAACCGCCATCAATTTATTAGCTACTCTTCTGTTGAATCAACAAAATTTGCGCTTAAACTTTGCGATGCACTTTCTGCTGGCCCCCCTCCAATCTTAGCGTGGCTTGACCGGCGTAAGCTGATTCCAGGGATGGATTGGGATGAGCAAATCGCCGAAGCTATCCGTACGTGTGACAGCCTAATCTTTGTGATGACGCGCGATAGTGTGTCCCCCCTTTCAATTTGTAAAAGGGAGTACACGCGAGCGCTTAAATACAAAAAACCTATAATTCCTATCAAACTGCACGCAGATGCTGAAATGCCATTTCTCTTAGAGCCGCGACAATATATTGATTTTACGACGAACTTCGAGGTGGCCCTGGCACACCTACGAAACGCTCTGCAGCATTTGTCTTCACCGGAAGGCATATTGCAGCAGTTGGAGTGTCGCCTAACTGACGCTCTACGTGACTTACATCGTGAAGATAATGAATCACAACAAACGCGTATCAGTGATGACATTATTCAGTTAGAAAAACAAATTGAAGAACAAAAACGAATCATTTCTGACCCAGAAGCTACATCAAAGCGCATACAAAAAAGCATCGCAACTGGCTTGGGTTACGAGCGTAGGCCCAGCAAACTGACAAGCAATACTACACAAGGCAGATTTATCAATTCTCCAGCTAGTATTGCTCCTATATACTTTCAAGATCGTTACATTGAAACAAAGTTAATAGCTGGGTTTTTGAGAGACGAATCTCTACGATTGATGACGATAATAGGTCGTGGCGGGGTTGGCAAGACCTCATTGGTATGCCGTGTGCTAAAATCTCTTGAAAATGGCCAATTACCTGATGACCTTGGAGATATGGAAGTTGATGGCATTATTTACCTCAGTGCCCATGGATCACGGCGCACAAATACACCTAATATTTACGTAGATTTATGTAAACTATTGCCTAAAAAGATTGTACAGCCGCTAAATACACTATTCAAAAAGCCTCGAATAAGTACAAAAGCCAAAATAAAAGCCTTACTGGAAGCTTTTCCAAGTGGCCGCACTATTCTTTTGTTAGATAATATAGAAGATATAATTGACTCTAAAAGTCATAACATCAGAGATAAAGAATTAAATGACGCGTTGCGAGTATTGTTAGAGGCGCCGCATCATGGAGTCAAAGTTATTGTTACAACACGTATCGCACCGCGCGAGCTAATGTTGATACAACCAGGACGACAACGTAAACTTGATTTGGATGAAGGGCTTGAGCCTAACTATGCTAAGAATATTTTACGTGAACTGGATGTAGAGAGAAAGCTTGGTTTGAAGTCAGCATCAGATACAGTCTTAGATGAAGCTTGCAAGCGTACACGAGGCAATCCCCGCGCACTGGAGGCACTTTTTGCGATCCTCTCGGTTGATCGTAATACCTCACTGGAGGATATCCTGAGAGATAATGTAAATACTCTACCTAACAGTGTGGTGAAAGAACTAGTAGGTGAAGCCTTCAGCCGCCTTGACTCAACGTCGCAACTTGTAATGCAGGCTTTGGCGATTTACAGTCGCCCTGTGACATTAACCGCTATTACTTATTTACTGCAACCTTACTTACGTCTTACGAATATCGAAGCAATTTTAGCACAATTAGTTAACACGCACTTTGTCCGGAAAGACGCCGCGCTCTATTACTTGCATCCGGTTGACCGGGCTTATGCACTGAATAGCATACCTGTAGGTGACATTTCAGATCGTGATGAGACAAAAACCATACGATTCACGCAGTTTGCTTTATTACACCGGGCTGCTAACTATTTCCAACAGACTCGCTTGGCACGTAG
Source organism: uncultured Acidobacteriota bacterium (assembly GCA_963699175.1). Taxonomy (GTDB): domain Bacteria; phylum Acidobacteriota; class Blastocatellia; order RBC074; family RBC074; genus JACPYM01. The sequence goes on from OY969418.1 coordinate 280,479, forward strand.
AAGGTGGAAAAGCATTGAAGACTTATCCCCTCAACTCGCAGAGTTTGACCTTAGATACGCAGGGCAGGATTATGATAGAGCGGGATGGTTATTAGTTACTATAGATACAGAGTATCTTTACAAGTGGGGATTTTACAATTTGGCAATTGGACTACACAGATTATTACAGGGCAAGCCCAAGACGGCGCTTTTGAATCAAATATGCACAAGTAACCTGGGTAACGCATATACTAATACTGGACAACTCAGTAAGGCTATAAATTGCTCTGAAAAAGCATTGATCATAAATAAGGGGGCAAAAGTGGTGGTGGAACACAAAACGCTTCTCGAACGAGTAGGTAAATGGTACGCAGATCAAGATATAATGGAATGTGTGATCACGTATAATCAAGTGTTAAGAGTTGTTAGCGAAGCTTGGAATTATAATTTGCCGGCAGTTAAACCAGGTAAACAAGCAGTTTTATTCGCGCGCAAATCATTAATTAGTTTGAGTGAAGGTAATCAGGGTGAAAGCCTCGGTAACTTGGCTAGAACATATAATTTTCTGGGGAAGCACGAAAGAGCATTTGAATATTGTAAACGTGCCCTACAGATCTCGCGCAGATACAAAGATAAATATAGCGAAAGCATGCATCTGCGATATTTAGGTCATATATATCGCACGCTAGTTTGCCATGATCTGGCTATTAAAACTTATCAACAAGCACGGAAAACTGCCGCCGAGGTTGGGGACAGAATTGGCGAAAATAGAGCTACGGGTAGTTTAGGAAGGTCTCTCGGAGAGGTTGGACAGTATGGAAAAGCAATCAAATACCTCACGCAAGCTACTGTGATTGCACAAAAGATAAAAGACCGGCTAGGCGAAGTGTATCATCTAAGTCATTTAGGTCTTGCATATCGAGATATAGCTGAATATAAAAAGGCAAAAGAATATTACGATCAGGCTATAACTATTGCGAATGACATAGGAGAGACTTCTATAAAATTATATTGTATCGGCGGAATTGGCAAGATATATCTTGCGCTTGAGGAGTACGATGCCGCGGTCTCCCAATTTTCGTCAGCACTGGACCTTGCGACGCAGATCAGAATGCCACCAGCTAAACAAATTTGGGGGGCAGCCTTAGCTCAGAGCTTATTACACATGAATTGCGAATCTAAAGCATTACGGGTAATCAATACTGCAGTTGACCAAGATGTATTGTGGAATAATCATCGCACTATTATGTTGCAGGGGCTAATTCTTGCTTGCTTACAAGAGCATGAAAACGCACGCATTGCTTTTAACAAGTCGATTCTTTCTGCTGACGGCTTATTAGCTAAGTCTGCTAACTACTACAGTGCAAAATATACACGCGCCTTGTCATTGTCTGCCTTAGGGCTACTAACCCCACGTAGAAAGCAGCACTTATTTTTGACACAAGCGAGACAAGCGTATCAAGAAGCTATTATTAACTGTAATACAAACACAATCGTTGAAGATGCGCTACGCTTATTGAAAAAATTGGCTCAAATCGACGAACGCAATTTATTAAGTACAGTCTTTGCTATCTTGACCACAAAAGGTTAAGTCGAGTTACTGATTCAGTGTGCTAACCATGTTATGTTGCAGGCTCAACACAGCGCGAAGCGCTACAAATGCAACCCTGATCATTCTATATGATCTAAGAAGAAAAGTGGCCTCAAATAGAGCCTGAAATATCGCATCGTTGGGATTCATTTCTAGTCTTTTACTAGAGTCACTTCAACTGAATTGTCACCCGATTCGCCACTACGCTGTTGACAGTCACCAACACTTCAACGCGCCTTGTACCTTTGCCCGCCAGACTCGCCGGTAATTCAATGTTGAGTTGATCGAGTCCCGCCAATCCACTTTGCGCGCCTGCATAGAGCACGCGCGCAGTTTGCCCTTCAATCGTCACGGTCAATGCTTCGGCCACTCCATTCGCATCTGCTGGGTTGTCTGTCAAAGCTCGGCGCAAGCCTGTGCCGAAGAGTAACAAAATATTTGCCCGGTTATTGACCAACACGTCGAAGGGCGGTGTTTGGAAGCCGACGCCGTCGGCTGTGGCCAAAGCTACTGCGTCGCCTTGCCCTGATGCGTTAGCAGTGAAGAGCGCAGGTTGCACCGCCACCAGCTCGACCGTGCCCAGCGCGTAGCTGCCCGCCGCATTGCTCACGACGATTTGCGCGGCGCCTAGTTCAACCGTCGGCGGCATCAGGAAGTTGATCTGCGTAGGCGAGACGAAGAAGAGCGGCGCAGGTACGCCATTGACCGTGACCATTGTGCCCGCCAACGCCACCGGCAGCGGCAAGGATTGGGCGGCTTCGATTCCGTTGGCCAGGTTGGCGCCGAAAGCCGAGACGATGGAATCAAGCGCAAGTTGACCCCCGCGATAATCGGCAGCGCTCACCGCAGCCAATGGCGAAGCGGCTACGACGCGCACGATGACAGTTTTGACATCGCTCAATTGACCATCGCTGACGGTGAAGTTGATGGCAAAGCTGCGCCCGGCATCGCTCGCTTGTGGCGCCCAACGCAACAAGCCGCGCGCTTGATTATCGCCGTTGTTGCTGACTTCAAAGCGTGCCCCGCTGGGCAGGTCCTGCGCCGTCAGTGTAAGCGGCGCGTTCGCCCCTAAGTCATTAGCCGTGACAGCCAACTTGAGTTCGGCGTTGATAAAGGCCAGCGATGAGGCCGGCGCTGTCAGCAACGGCGGCTGATTCGGCACGGCCAACGCGACGTTGGTGAGCTTGAGGCTTTCGTTGGCCTGCACATTTGTGGTCGTGCCGCTCGATGCAGAGCCGCCGCCGAGCGCGTACAGCGCACCATTCAGCACCGTGCCGCTCAGGGCCGTTCGCGCGGTCGGCAGGTTGAACGAATTATCGAGCGCGAGCCAACGGTTGCTGTTGAAGTCATAAGCTTCCACATTACCTAACGCCGGCAACCCGCTTGCCTCTTCGCCCGCCGCGACAAACCAGAGTGGCCGCCCGCCATCGTCTGCGCCTATGCCGTTAATGGCGTAGAGGCGTGTGCGCGCGAGCGGCGCGATGGCCGACCACGTTTGCGTCGCAAAATCAAAGACCTCGCCGTCAGCGAGTGCACCGGAGTCCGCGCCACCTACAACGTAAAGCTTGCCATTGAAAAGCGCAGCCTCGTGTGCGAAACGCGCCGTCTTCAGCGGTGGTAAATCGCGCCAAGTGTTGGTGCGCGGATCGTAGGCGCGCACAGCTTTGACTGTATCTTGCCCGTTAGTCAGTCCGCCGATCTGGTAATAAACACCGCGCGCTTCGTCGCTGACCACTGCGTAAAGAAATAGATCGGCAGGCGGCGCAGCGGCGATTGACCAAGTATTGCTGGCAATGTCGTAGACGAAGTGTTGTTGTTCTACCTGCAATTCAGAATTGATGCCGCCTGGCACGTAGATCTTGCCGTTCAGGTAAGCCGCCTCCGCCGCATTCAAACCGCGCGGCAAGGGCGCGAGAGTTTGCCATTCTGGTGTGATGGCTGTTGGATCAAGCCGCCGCACAGTAGTGAGCGTGGTGGCGCTGTTGGCTGAACTGCGTCCGCCGATGGTGTAAATGTATTTGCCATCATTGACGACGGCCATGCGCTGCATTGATTGCGGCAGCGGTTGCGCCGTCAGCCAGCGCCGTTCGATGGTGAAATCATTGCTCGAATAAGCGTCGCTTTCCGTCCCTTCATCATCTACTGCGATGACGCGCAGACGGTAGAGCGCGCCGGGCGCGAGCGTATTCGGAATCGTCCAGTTGAAAGATTGCGCCGCGCCCAGCAAATTGAGCGCGATGTCACTGACCTTTTGGAACGCAGGCGTGTTTGGCCCCAGGCTACGTTGTAGCTCAAGGCGATGACTGGCGACCAGGCGATTATCACTCGACTGCCAGCGCAGCGTAATCGTATTGCCGGTGAAGAATCGCTCGCCACCATTGGGCGTCAGCACCCGCGCAGTTGGAGCCGTCGGCGTTACGTAGCTGAACGCATTGGTCAGCGTCGTTCTCGCACCCGGTGGAATGCCGAGGCTGAGATCAACGACGCCGGCACTGCCGGATTGCGATGTGGGGGTGACGGCGCGCAGCACGTTTGTGCTGACGAAGGTGACCGAACGCGCTGCTTGAGCGCCAAAGCTAACGGTTGTTTCTGGCGAGAAATCTGTGCCCGTAATCGTCACCACCGTGCCGCCACGCAATGAGCCGGAAGTTGGGAAAAAGCTCGTGATTTTGGGTTGCGGCGGGCTGGCTGGGCGCGTGTAATAGGTGAAGCCGTTGACCAGCACCGTTGCGCCGTAACGATTTTCTATGCGCACGGTGGCCGCGCCCAACGCGTGCGCAGGTGCAGTCGCCGTCAGCACGGTACCGCCGAGCACGTTCACGTTGGTCGCTGGCGCGTTGTCAAAGAAGACGCGCGTGTCGCTGGTTTCGGTAAAGTTAATTCCGCTGATCTTTACCGCTGTGCCACCGCTAGGCGATCCGAAGGCGGGAACGACTTCTGCAATGACTGGTGTCAATGCCGCCGAGGCATCAGCAGCGCGGACAATCAAGCGGATGTCGTCAATCACCCAGCCATCCGCCGTCACTCCCGGATCGGTCAGCACACGGAAGCGGAAGCGCGCGCGTTGAATACCGGCGAGTTTATCGAGCGACACGCGCGTTTGCGCAAAGCTGTTCTGCGTGCCGGTGAACGACACCACGCGTTGCCAACTTGCGCCATCATCCAATGAAAACTCGATCATCCCGAAATCAAAGCCGGTTTCAAAGGTATAGCTGTGCGCAAAGGTCAGCGTCACACCTGCCGCGTTGCTAAAGTCGAAGAGCGGCGAGACCAACGAAGTATCAACGTTGTTTGCGTAATTGCCATTAGAGCTATCCGTCCATGCCTGCGCGCCGGAAGCCGAGCGCACAGTGCTCACGCCCCAAGTACCAGGTGTGCCAGCCGTTGCGCCGATGACTTGCCAGCCGGGATTGGCGCCTTCGACTGTGTCTTCAAATGTCGTTCGTTCACCCGCCAAATCTGCCTGGGCAATCACCTGCGCCACACCGCCGTTACCGTTGTCCGCATCGTCATAAGTTACCTTCAGCTTGTCGTGCGCTGCGAGCGTTGCCTGCAACACTCCATCGCCACGTTGCGCCGCGCCGCTCGCCACGCGCACGCTAGCTCTGAACAAACCGACCAGCGTCCCATCGGCGCTGAGCGTGACCGTTTCCTGATCGCCAGTCACAGTACTTTCCACGCGCACACGCGCTGGCGTTGTGGCGTTGCGGTCGCCCAACGTGATGTTGAGATTTTCGCCGCTCAAGTAAGCACGGCGATCCAGACTCAACGTGCCTGCCGCACTGCACGAAGGCGGCACATCGAAAGATTCTTCCGGGCGACCATCGCCAGCGTTAAGCGTGCGTGCCGACCAACCCATTCCACGCTTGCTGAAGGCTTGCCATAACAAACATTGGTTCGTGCCGCCGTTGTTCATTTTGTCGGCCAGCAGGATGGCATTGCGCGCATCCAGAAAAGTGGGCGACAGAGGCGTGAGCTTCAAACCATCAACCACAAGCTGAATTGCCTGGCGCTGGCCTTCCTGAAAGCCCATCTGCCGGATGAGCAGCGCGCGCATTTCGAGCAGCGCGTTACACCAGATTTCGCCGACGTTGTGGATTTCTGTGCTTGATTTGATGTCGCCAAAAGTGAGCGGAAAAACGCGCTTGTCGGTGCTGTACGGATAACGGCGGATGCCGCGCGCGTAGTTATTGAAAACGTACTGGCCAACTGCGTAGCTGCCATCTACGTTATCATTTGCCTCGCGCATCAAAACGATGCCGAAGTAATCCGACCAGCCTTCGCCCATCCCGCCCCCGTGTGTGCCAGTCAAGCCAGTGCCATTGCCCACCAGCCGGTTACTTAACCCATGCGTCAATTCGTGCAGCACGACGCCTTGATCGAGACTGCCGTCGAGTTGTGGATTGCCCGACCAGAGGTACATCTGCACCCGTCCGCTGGAACCGTCCGCCGGAGTTGAGAAATTGGCGTTGTTTGTCCCACCACCATCTTGCACTTCGGCTCTCACGGGATCACCGCCGCGCCCACCCAAGTTGAAATTGTTCGTCTGGAAATTGCCCGCAGCTTCGGTGAAGCCGAAGCTGTACAAAATGTCGTGATAGCGATTGACCCAGTAAAACAGATTGGCCTGTGCTGCGCGTTGATTGTCCGCTGCCGTCGGCGCTTGCAGCAGATCGAGCGGAAATGAGAAGTTGCCATCACTCGCTGTCAGTCGCGGTGCATCAGCCGCATTGTTGTTGTCGCGGTCGAGGTACGTATCGGTATTGTTGCCAACCAACCCAGTCGTCACCGCGCCCGCCCACCAATCAAAATGTGGATCGTTGGCCGCGAAAATCGTCCGGCCATTGAAGGACGCAGGTTGAAACGGCAAGTCCCCGCGCACAATCGTGGCTGGATTCAGAGCCAGATGTGGCGAGTCAGGACGCGGGCTGTCTTTGGTAAAGACCAAACCATGCGGCGCGCTCTGGCCCTGTTCGTACCACGTCAGGTTATGGCGATAGAGCAACGAACCGCGCTCGGCATCGAGCAGTAGCAAGTAAACATCGGGCGTCTCGCGTCGCCACAGAATCATTTGCCACGCCAGCCGCACCTCCGTCGCAGAGAGTGGGAAGTAAACCAACTTGGTTTCGACTTCACGGTCAAAGGCATCCGAGTTTTGCAGGAGCTGCCGTGCGTTTGAGCCTTCCGCTGCCTGTTTCAATTCGATTTGTCCCAAGCCGGTCAGCCCTGCATGCGCCGCAGCCAGCCGCAATATTTCAATCGCGGTTAGCTTCGGCTGCACGCGATTGATCTTCTGCGCCAAGCCAGGAATGAGTTCGCCACTGGCGGCCACCAATGCGCCCGCGCGGTCGAAATGAGAAGTGAACTCGGCTTGAAAAACTTCGATGCCCTTGTGCGACTGCGCCAGCGTCACATGCGCCGCGCTGTTATGCTGATCTTGATAGCGTCGAGCGACTGATAACGAATCAGCTTCAGTTGCGTTCAAATGAAATAGCTCAGTGTTTTCTTTGATGAAGCGGCGTGCGAGTGTGGCGCGGTCGGTGTTGGCGGCCTCCTGGGTCGCTTCGGTTAAGCCGTCGGCAAAACTCCACAGTCGGCTCGGTGCGTTGGTCAGCGAGCTGAACTGCATCTGCGCGTGCGGATGTGTTTGCACTAGGCGGCTCGTGCGCGGCTCGGTTGAATGAATTGCGCGTGCGGCTGTGGATGTTTTGTTTGTTGATGCGATCTCGCGTTCCGGCAACGGCTCAGCCAGCGATCGATCGAGATTGGCGCGGATGTCGAAATTAGGTAGCGCGGTTGGTTGACTGGATTGTGCCGCGCTGAAACTATCAGAGCGCTGAGCTTTGATAGCATCCAAGCGAGATACTAATCCGATGATCAAGCAAACTACGAGCAAGGGGACGATTCTTTTCAGCATAATGTTGACTTGCAAATGAGCAATCGGGGTGGCGTTAGCCGGTCGGTTCTAACGCAGCGATGCAAAAGAGGGCTGGGGGATTATAAATGAGAGAGGAGGTCTCGCCAACCAAGATTGGCAGGGTTGGCTCTGTTGCTGTGGCAAGAAGGTGAGTCATGACATAACTGATGTTACGCAGCGCGGAAAATCGTTTTAGGTTTGACGCCCTTCTCAGCGCCGGAGGCGCGGTCGGAAATTAGCCGGTGGTGGAGCAAAGCGTAACCACCGGAAAGTCGAACGCCGCAATCTCGCGTCCCGGCTGGGACGCTGGACAGGACATTGATTTCGCGCCAATTGTCTATCCTGCGCCCCTACTGGGGCGCGGTTACTTGACGCCTGTGACCGGTGGTTTCACTTCGCTCCACCACCGGCTAATTTCCGCTGTGCCTCCGGCACAAAAACCTGTCAATTCCAAACCCGACTTTCTTACTGTGTAACATCAGTTACATAAATCAGGTCTCACTAGCCGGGTTTGTTTGAGAAGAAATCTCAGTCACACTCACCGTCAACGCAATCATCACTGCCACTGCATACAACACTCCGCCCAACCAACCCAACCATGCTGGATGCACCGCGATGATCCACCCACCCAGAATCGGCGCGATAATGCGCGAGAAACTCTCCAACGAAGTCGTCGCACCCAACACACCACCACGCCTGTGTGGCGGCGCTGCTTGAGTAATCAAGCTTGTCAGCGATGGGCGCGCCAACCCGTGGCCGAGCGAGAAGAAGACGGCGACGAAAGGCAATTTCCACCACACGTCCACCAACGCCAAGTAGAACAAACCGGCTCCGCTCAAACACAAGCCCAGCAACATCGTCTTGTGATCACCAATGCGACGAACGACGCGGCCCACTACCGCGCCTTGCCAGATAATGCCGAGCAGCCCGACGAAGCCCAGGAAGTAGCCGGTCTGCTCTGCCGTGAAGTTGAGCTGCGTCTTGGCGAAGAGCGCAAACATCGTCACGTAAAGCGCAAACGGCAGCACAGTGAAAAAGAAGACTCCCAGCAGACGTTGCACTTCTGCCAGCTTCAGGTAATCCAGCACGCGCGTGTAGGCTTTCAATCCCGTCGCGCGCTGCTCATCGTGCTGATGCTGTGTCTCCGGCAGTAGAAAGTAAGTCGCCAAAATGCTGGCGACTGAGAGTAGGGCAGCGGCAAAAGCAGGCACGCTGTAGCCCCAACGCGAGAGGAAGCCGCCGAACGACGGCCCCAACAGGAAGCCAAGTCCGAACGAGACGCCGATAATCATTCCGAAGTTGCGCGCGCGGTCTTGCGGCGCAGAAATGTCGCTGATGTAGGCTTGGGCAACGGTCAAATTCCCACCCGAAAGACCGTCAACGATGCGCGCTACAAAAAGCCACACGAGCGCGTTAGGCAAGCTGGGCGCAACACCCAACAGAATAAAGCCCAAACAAGAACCGAGTTGGCTGTAGAGCAGCAGCGGACGCCGTCCGTAGCGGTCGCTCCAATCGCCCAGAAACGGCGCGGCCAAAAACTGACAGATCGAATATGAGGCGATGAGCAACCCAATCCTTTGTGGCGAAGCGGCGAAGCTGCTGGCGTAGTAAGGCAGCAGCGGCAAGATCAAGCTGAAGCCCAGCAGGTCTATGAAGACGACGATGAAGATAGGAACGAGGCGTTTATCTTTGAACATTTGGTTTAGCTTGTGCGCCAACGCGCGATTTTCGTTCGCGTGGCCTGCGCTGACAAGCTAGTTTACGCGGCGCGACCCTGTCAACGAATTCGTCCGCTGCACGTTGTCAAAGTGGAAGGCTTCAGCGACAATAACGCCCGCTTTTCCCAAATCACGCGCAAGCATTCAACAACAACGAACCTGGGAGCGCACGCGGCTCGCGTGCGTGGCTGGCAAAGAGACACATTGAAATGGTGTAGCGGCACGCGTCTCACGCACGCGAGCCGCGTGCGCTCCCAGGGACTGTCACTCCATCAATTCACGGGCAAACTATGAGCAAGCTACCAGAGACTGCATCACAACAAGAAGCTAACCGGCAAGCGTGGTTCGCTTTGGCCGTATTGTTCGCCATCAACACGATGAACTTCTTTGACCGGCAAGTCATTGCTTCGGTCAGCAAACCGATTGCCGAAGAGTGGGGCATCAGCGATACCAAGCTGGGCATCATCGGAACGGCTTTCACGCTGATCTACGCGCTGGTCGGCGTCCCGCTGGGCCGCTGGGCTGATCGTGGCGCGCGCACGAAGATTCTGAGCATCGGCGTGACGCTTTGGAGCTTGTTCACGGCGGCGGGTGGCGTGGCGTGGAACTATGCGTCGCTGTTTGCCGCGCGCATGGGCGTGGGGATTGGCGAGGCGACTTGTGCGCCGACGGGCAATTCGCTGATCGGCGATTTGTATCCGGCCAACAAACGTGCGCGGGCCATCTCGATCTTCATGCTCGGTCTGCCCATCGGCATCTTCTTGAGCAATATGCTGAGCGGCATTATTGCCAAAGCCTATGGTTGGCGGATGACGTTTTTTGTGGCGGCAATTCCCGGACTGATTCTGGCGTTCCTGGCGTTGCGCATCAAAGAACCTGAGCGTGGTGGGGCAGAAGCGGTGAAGATCACACAAGAGCGCGCAGGCTCGCCGTATAAACGTGTGCTGGGCATCCCGACGATGTGGTGGATCATCTTGTCGGGTGCGCTGCACAACTTCAACGCCTACGCGGTCAATTCGTTTATGCCGCTCTACCTGGGGCGCTATCACGCACTGGACATTCAGAAGGCCAATTTCATCGCGGCAATTGTTTTGGGCGCAGTCGGTGTGGTCGGCTTGTTAGTCGGCGGCGCGCTGGCAGATTGGGCGCGTCAGAAAAGCCCCAACGGACGTATGCTGCTGAGCGCGCTGTCGCTGTTGGTTTCGACGCCGTGTGTGTATCTTGCACTAGGCATTCCTAAGGGTGACTTGACCAGCTTTATGTTATTGATGGGTGTCGGGTGGATGTTGATCTACGTCTACTACGTGACTGTCTATCCGGCAATTCAGGACGTCGTCGAGCCGAGTTTGCGCGGTACAGCCATGGCTTTATACTTTTGTGCGATGTATTTGCTTGGCGGTTCGTTCGGCACGTACATCCTAGGCTTTTTGAGCGACCATTACGGCAAGCAGGCGATGCGGGCAGCGGGGCAGGCGATTGAGGGCATCAAGGTTGTGCCGATGCCTTACAGCGCAATGGGCCTGCATTCGGCGTTTTATATCGTGCCGATTATTTCGCTGGTGCTGGCGGGCGTGCTGTTTGCTGGGGCGCGCACCATTGCGAAGGATATGGAGAAGTTGCAAAACTGGATGCGCGAGGCAGCAGGTAAGTAAATTGAAGCTTGTGCGTAATTCCTGGGAGCGCACGCGGCTCGCGTGCGGGATGTGAGTTGTTCCCGGCTGATACACTGCGCCACGCCCCGCACGCTCCCAGAGAAGCACATTCTTTTCAAGTAAACTGACAGACGAGAAGGAGACAAAGCTTATGAAAAGCACGCTGCAATGGTTGAGACTTTTTTCGGGACTCGTATTGAGCATGGTGCTGCTTAGTTCAAATAGTGTCAGCGCCGATGACCTCAGCAAAGTTACTTTACAAGACTTGAGTTTCGTGACCGGCAAGTGGCTTGCGCAGGAGGGCGGTTTCGATATTGAAGAGCATTGGACTACGCCAGCCGGCAACAACATGATCGGGATGATGCGGATGGCGAAGGATGGCAAGGCTTCGATGTATGAGCTATGCGTGATCGAACAGACCGCGACCGGCCCGGTCTTGCGCATTCGGCATTTTCGCGCCGCGATGGTTCCGCGCGAAGAAAAGCCCGAAGAGATTACCTTCGCACTGGTTGATCTCGCCAAAGACAAGGCCACGTTTGAAGCGCAGGACAAACACCTCAAGATCATCTATCACCGTCTGTCTGTAAACGAATTGACTATCTCGCTGGATCGCGCCGGGCAAGATGGCAAGCGGTCAGTGGTGGATTTCAGATATAAATGGGCGAAGTAGTTATGACCAATCAGCGCAGGATTTTTCTCAAAGGCAGCCTGGCTCTCGCCGCGACGAGTTTGCCATTCATCACCTTTGCGCAAGACCCGGTGCAACAACCTGAGCCGGTCGTTTACGTTTGCCCGATGCACCCGGACGTGCAAGCCAAAGTGCCAGGCAAATGCCCGAAGTGCGCGATGAAGCTGGTGGCACAACCCGCGTCGGTATCGGGCAGCGATGAATTCTATCTTTGCCCGATGCACCCGGAAGTGACCGACAACAAACCAGGTGCTTGTCCGAAGTGCAAGATGAAACTGGTCAAGTCTGCGCCACCAGAGACCTCCGAATACATCGTGCGGATGGAGAGCTTGCCCAAGGCTCCACGCGCGGGCTCGAGCGTCAAGCTGCGCTTCACGATCCTTCATCCGCTGACCGAAAAGCAGATCAAAGAGTTCAACATCCTGCACGACATGCCCTTCCACCTCTTTGTCATCAGCCAGGATTTCGAAGAGTTTCAGCACATCCATCCCACCCAACAAGCCGATGGCAGCTTTACGATTGAGACCAAGTTGTCGCGCGCGGGCTATTACAAAATCTTCTGCGATTTCTTCCCCAAAGGAGGCTCGCCACAGGTCATTCATCAATCGCTGGTCACAGCGGGATTCAACGGCGACTTGTTATCAGCGCAAGCGCGGCTCGTGCCCGACAAAGTGTTGACGAAGACCGTGGACGGCACGCGCTTCGAATTGCACTTTGAACCGGCGCAGCCGTTTGCGGGGAAACCGGCAGAGTTGCGCTATCACTTGGTTGATGCGCAGACCGGGCAGCCGGTGAGCGATTTGCAGCCGTACCTCGGCGCGTGGGGGCACACGTTGGTTTTGAGTGAGGACGCGACGGATTACCTGCACTCGCATCCGAGCGAGATGATTGCTGAAGACGTTGACCGCAGCAAATTGACGGGCGGGCCTGATGTGACGTTTGAGACTTTCTTTCCACGGCCTGGTAATTATCGTATCTGGTCGCAGTTTCAACGCAGCGGGCGGTTGATCACGGTATCATTTACGGTGGCGGTGCCGAGGTTGCGCTGAATAAGGATGGAGCGAATGACCTAAAAGCCCGCCTCGTGCCTCCATTAAGTAGCTCGCCTCAGCAAAGGAGATGTAAGATGAACAAGTTCATTAAAGTCCCTAGTACCGTTTCATCCGTTGATGGATTACCGATCAACCTGCGGTGTCCTTCATGCCACAGACAAGCGACGCTCGACTTGCTCAAGAACACTCATGACTTCATCGTGACGACTCCCGGCAGTTCCGGTGGTGGCCCGTGGGTTGGATATAGAGTATGTCCTAACCTTGCCTGCCGTCAGCTTATGGTTATCGTCTATCGAAAGGTACAAGGAGTCGTAAATGCTCCCCCAACAATCGAATCGTCTTACCCAGCCGAGCGTATTGATTTTGATGCAACCGAGATACCTGCAAAGATCGTGAACGCGCTTGAAGAGGCTATTACTTGTCATGCCGCTGGTTGTTATGTCGCGGCAGCAATCATGGTTCGGAAGACGCTCGAAGGGCTTTGCAAGGACCAGAAAGCTACAGGGAAACGACTTATAGACCAGATCCGCGATCTGAAGACTAAGGTTATTGTTCCAACAGGGTTATTAGATGGGATCGACAATCTGCGGCTGCTCGGTAATGACGCCGCTCATGTCGAGTTGGCTACTTTCGATCAAATCGGCGAGGAAGAGGTTCAAATAGGCATCCTTTTTACGAAAGAGTTGCTGAAGGCCGTATTCCAGTCTTCGCTGCTTGCAGATCGGCTGAACGCGCTAAAGAAACCGTAGAGGTAAAGTTAGCTGAATCAATCTTAGGTGATGTTGGCATACCGACAGCTTACCGGCAGACACGATTGCTAATATGATGCGCCTGGGACTTCCCGCCATTGCCGATGCCGCCAGTTATGCAAATTGCTTCAACGACGGCATCTGGGTGAAGGCCGCCTCTGCTATTTGCTCGCGACATAAAATCCATTACGTCAGCCTGCGCCGTTCGCCACAAGGCGAAAACATCATCTTCTTCGTTGACGAAACTCTGGTCATCAAAATCTTCGCGCCGTTCCGCGAAAATTATCAGCGAGAACTTGCGGCGCTCGAGTTCGCACACGGCAGGCTCAGCATCACTACGCCAGAAGTTTTGTATACCGGAGAAATCGAAGGCTGGTCGTATCTGGTAATGACGCAACTCACAGGTCACGCCTCGCGCGAAGTCTGGGCGCGTATCGGAGAGCGTGACCGACTGGAAATTATTTCACGTCTCGGCATCGCAATGAGTGAGTTGCACGCCTACGACGCTCCATTATCACAAACTGCTTTAGCTCGTGACTGGTGTGGGTTCATAGAGCAGCAAGCGCGTACCTCAGTCGAGCGTCAAACAGCCTGTAACGCAAATCCAGAATGGCTTGAAAGCTTGCCGAGCTATATTGCCAATCGCGTGGGGCTATTACCTACGAACCATAGGCAGATGTTTCTACACGGCGATATTCATGCAGGCAACTTGCTGCTCGCGGAAAAGGTCGGGCGCTGGCAGATCACGGGGCTAGTAGACTTCGGCGATTCGCTCTGCGGCTTTCACGAATACGAGTTCGTTGCGCCCGGTGTCCTGATGGTGCAAGGTAACCGCGAACTGCAAAGGGCTATGTTACTTGCCTACGGCTACAAGGAAACGGAGCTTGATCCGGATTTGCGTGCGCGCCTGATGTTGCTCACAGTGCTTTACGAGTGCAGCGATTTGCGGAAGTACGCGCTGCGGCTCGCGCCCGAAGCCATTCACTTCTCGCTCGATGAGTTGGAAGCCGCGATCTGGACTTTTGCGACTTGATGAATTGAAGCTCGCCGTCGCGCCCATCACTTGTCAGTCTCCGTGTTGTTCGGCTGCTGCCTGACAATGGCAACGCCCCAAGGCTGCTGGCCGACCGGAATACTGTTGATGATTGTGTCGTGTGTGGGTGATTGCGGATTCAGGTCAATGATGTTGATCGAATTAGGAGTGCTGCCGCGATCTGCCTGATTGCTCAAGTAGGCGAAGCGGCCATCCGGCGAGATAACGATGCAATATTGATAGAAACTCTTGGGCGGCACCTCGGCCAGAATCTTGTGATAGGTGGGTGATTTGGGATCAATGTCCAGCTTTGCCGGGTTGCCATAGAAATTGGAGATCATGGCAAAGCGGCCATCCTGGCTTATATCAAGCGTGTTGGTCGTGGCGCCAGCCGGGAAATAGATAACCGTCAGGAGCGAGTAAGTCTTGGTATCAATCACATAAACGTGGCTGAATTTCTCGCCTGTGATATAAGCGCGCGTGCCATCGGGTGTAAAAGCCATGTGCCGAGCGCTCGGCAAGCCCCAGATTTTTGCCACCACTTCATTGTCATCAGTCTTGATGACTGACACCTTGCCATCGCCCGTGCCAATCGCCCAGGCATACTCGCCGTCGGGCGAGATGGCGATGTAGCGGAGCGCCCAGTCGTAAGCTTTCGTGATCGTGTCAACGACCTTCTTGCTGCGCGTGTCAATCACGCGGACAGTGCCGTCGTCCAGATTGGTTGCGTAAACTTTTGCCCCATCGTGTGTGATGGCCAATCCGAAGGGCGCGGAGGCTCGATAAAAGCTGGGAATCGGAATTGTATCGGTGACTTGATTGATGGCTGTTGAGATCACCGAGACTGTGCCAGACAGCGAGTTGGCCACATAGACTTGCTCAACGTCTGGCGAGACGGCCATCCCGGTTGGCCCATTGCCCACTGGAATAGTAGCCATCACCTTGCCAGCGTTGAGATCCACGACGGAAACGTTGTTAGAGAGAAAATTGGTTACGTAGAGCCGATTCCAGGGCTGAATATCTTGTTTGCCTGGCGCCGCCAGGGCAGAGTTGCCGTTAAACAAACTGAGCGGCCAAGCGGCCTGCCATAGGACAAGCAACAGTAGCGAAAGTTTATAACGGTGAAGTTGATGAAGCCTTGTCATACTGCTCTCTGGAATGTCTTTGCGACCTGATGATTCGCGGGGCTGGTCACCTGGGTAAATTCAATAGTTGACGATTTGTGGGTGTTTAGTGGCGGGCAGTATACGCTAGCGGTTAGCAGTCAACAAGACTACATCGTTGACGAGCAGGCCACGCGAACAGGCGAGTTGGTTGCCATCGCGCGACCAATCGAACCAGGAGATTTGCTCGCCGCTAAAATTAGTCAACTGTTTCAACTCACCGCCCTTCAAGGCCAGCGACCAAACGTTCGACACACCATTACGATTATCTACAAAGCTGATGGCTTGGCTGTTTGGCAACCAACGCACTGGCAGCGCAGGGTCAGCCGTGGACGGCGTAACGAGAAATCGGCTTGGTGTGCCACCTGTCGCCGGAAGCAGCGCAACGCGCCAGGGTTGTTTTGTCTCTTCACGATACCAACAAGCGATCCACCTGCCGTCGGGTGATGCAGCGGGCCATTGCGAAAGTTTGTTGGTTAATTGCACTGGTGTGCCGCCCTCAATCGGTACGCGCCACAAGGTGAACATTGTTGAACCGGTGGACGTGTAGATAACTGATTGGCTGTCACTGGCAATGTCCAGAAACTCTTCACCCGCCCCTTTGGTCAATCGCGTCTGATTCGAGCCGTCGAGCGCCATGCGATACAGGTTGGAATTGCCTGTGCGCGCGGAGCTGAATACGATATAGCGCCCGTCAGGACTGACCGCCGGATAAACCTCCGCGCGCGGTTCAGTAGTCAACTGGTGTTGATTCGAGCCGTCTGCGTTCATGATCCAAATGTCCTGACCGCCACTCTGGCGCGAGACGAAAACGATGCGCCCATCCGGCGTCCACGTCAGCCCACGCACGCCATTGTATTGCCCCACGCCTGAAGTAATTTGCTTCGCTGCGTTCGCTTCGCCGCTTGGCACAAGCCAAACGTTGACGTGCGCCTGGGTCTGCACGGTTACTAGCGAGCGGGCATCCGCCGTCAGACTCAAATCACGGTAATCGTTCAAGTCGTTCGTAATCCTGCGCACCTCGCCGCTTGGATAGGCGATCTGCCAAACCTGTGATTGAGTCGCGCCAGCTTCGGTGCCGCTGACGATCAAACCTTGGCCATCGGGCTGCCACGCCGCGCGCCCGGCATTCGACCAGCGCAGATCAGCGATCTTCTGCATCTTGCCATCCGCTAGATTGACCGCCACGTAAAATGTATGACGACCTCCTTCGTTACTTCCAGCAGGGCTGACGATGGTCTTGCCGTCAGGTGACCACGCCGGGCCATAGATTTGGAAAAATTCCGAACCCGTACGTGTCGCCAACCGTTGTTGGTTGGCTCCATTGCTGTCGGCGATCATCAACACGTCTTCTTGTTGTCCGCGCGCACGTCTGATAAAAGCCAGCTTCGTGCCGTCGGGCGAAAGCGTCACCGGGCTGTCAATATCACTGAGCAGCTTGCGCGGCGTGCTACCCAACACGGGAACTTGATAGAGCACCTGGATCGGATCATTGCCCTCCTGCACGACGTAGTAGAGGTAATTCCCGTCAGGCGAAAAAGTCAGCCCGCGATAGGTCACGTCGGCGTTCGGCACAATCTCCATACCGCTCGGCGTGGCCACCTGTCGCACCGACAAGCTTTGGCCGCGCGACTCGCCAGTGGCATAGACCACGTATTTTCCATCAGGCGAAATCGCTGCGCGTTGCGCTTTGCCGCTACTGGTAAAACGTGAGGGGCGCATCTGTTGGAATTGCAGCGGGCCAACCCTGCGGCTGATAACGAAGCTGTGGCTGAAGTAGCCTAAGTACCCGACGATGCCCAAAATCAAAAGGGAAAGGGTCAATGAGCGGAGCGGATGTCTTTGACGATAGTTGCTGATTCTAGAAGTCAGCGAGGTCGAGCTTGAAATAAGATTTGTTGGGTGTGCTTGTTCAGTTTGCGAAGTGACGGCTGCGACTTTTTGTGAAGCCGTCGAAAGCGATTGGATTGAGCCAGTCGTGCTCCATTCTGGGTTGACTGACTCAGACTCTGCAATACTGCGTCTGTTCCGCGCTACTTCCGTCTCAATCTCCAGCCGATGTTGCAGCCGCTTCAAATCATTGCGCATCTCGCGCGCCGTCTGGTAACGCTCTTCTCGATCTTTGACCAATGCTTTTGCCGTAATCCAATCGAGCAAGTCAGGCGTCTCTGGCCGAAAATGCGAGATCGGCAATGGCTCTTCAGTCAGAATCGCTGCAAGCACCCCCTTGGGCGTTGGCCGATTGAACGGAGTCCGCCCGGTGAGCATTTCATACAACACCGTGCCCAGGCTAAAGAGATCTGTGCGTGTATCCACACGCAGCCCACGCGCCTGCTCGGGTGACATATAGTGAAGCGTGCCGATCACTAACCCCGGTAGCGTATTGCCGAGATTCACATCAGTCGCCGTCGCCTGTCCTCCGTCTGATAACGGCTTGGGTGGCACTTGTGATTGGGATGCTGGTTGATCTGACGTTGCTGGGCCATCTGTTGGCTGGTCGTTTTTGTGCTTGCTGGCCTGATCGCTGGCCTGTTCATCGTTGTTCTTGTCAGTCTGTTCATCAGCCAAAAGCTGCTCGATGGTTTCCAGGTAGAGTTCTTCGTCGTTAGTTGGTGTGTCGAGCACCAGGAGCGGACTCGTGTCTGTGCTTACTGGTGGTTGAGGCAGATCACTCCTGTCAGCAAGTTTGGCCAAGCCGAAGTCCAACACCTTCACATATCCGTCTGGCCGCACCATAATGTTTTCCGGCTTGATATCACGATGCACGATTCCGGCGGCGTGGGCTGCCGAGAGGGCGTTGGTCACCTGAAGGGCGATCTCAAGTGTTTCGTTGATGCTGAGCCGCTGCTTGGCCAAAAGTCTGCGCACCGTATTGCCCTCGATGAATTCGGTGGCGATGAAATGAATGCCTTCGGCCTCGCCAATCTCGTGAATCGTGATGATGTTCGGATGATTGAGCGCGCTGGCTGCCTGAGCCTCCTGCTCGAAGCGGCGCAACCGTTGTGGGTCTTTGGTGTATTTCTCCGGCAACAACTTCAGCGCAACTTTGCGGCCCAGTTTGGGGTCGAGCGCGAGATAAACTTCACCCATTCCGCCCATCCCCAACGGGGCAAGAATCTGATAACGGTCAAAGCGTGTTCCGGTTGGAATCGGCATGCGAAACGAGAATGATTTGCACGTGCAATCTAACGGAGCGAGCGGAGAGAGTCCAGCCGGTCGAAGCCAAAGACCGCCTTGAAAAATCAAAATCCGCGCGGCTCCTGACTATCGTATTCGGTTTACGACATCACATAAGTCACTGCAAATTACGGAGGAACAATTCAATGTCCACTTTTCCTGCTGTCGCCCGGCGCGAGGCCCAGCTCAAATTGGTCGAAGATCATTGCCTGGCGGAAAACAATCACGACCTGAGCGCCATCATGAAAACATTTGGCCAGCAACCCTACTTCGGCCTCAACGAGCTTGAAATCAACGGGCGTGCGACGATTCAGGGGCTCTACGCCGGATTTGGTTTTGGCGAGCAGGGCAGCTTCTCGAACCTACACATTGAGATAGTACGGCGCCATCTGGGTGATGAAGCTATTACTCTCGAAATTCTCTTTACCGGTAAACACACCGCTGAATGGAATGGGATTCCTGCAACAGACAAAGATGTCAGCGTCCCAGCCTGTGCCATCTTTACCTTTGATGATGCAGGCAAATTGGCAGGTGAAAGAGTCTATCTCGATTTCGCCAGCGTCCTCAGACAGCTTGGCGCGCTTCAGTAACCAGCAAAAACAGGAAACGCCTGACGCCAAACCTCGACCTACGCCGCGAACCCGGTCGGCACTCAAATTCGTGTGTCTCCTGCCAGCCTAGCCACCTCAGTTCGAGAATGCTAGATTGCGATTCATGGAGAAACCGATCACCCGATTCGAACAGGTCAAGGCGGTCTTGGGTCAAGCTGGGCCAAGCCGCTATGCCGCTTTCCGCGAATCGCTACGCATACTAATTCCTTATGAATGGCGCCGCCGCACAGTCAAGCTCGTGCGCAGCCGCTTTGGCGTCAAAATAATCTCCGACCTCGTCATCACACGATTGTTGGCAGCTAAAACGCCGTTGCAAAGATCATTCAAACGCGGCGACTTTTACGAAGCCGTCACGCTGCTGCCACACATACCCGAGGCCGAGGCCAATGCTGTGCTCGAACGCCCGCCGACTTCGACCGAAACTGCCCGTCCTGACGTCATCTGTTTTTCAATCATTGACTGGTCATTTCGCTTCCAACGTCCGCAGCAACTGATGTCGCAGTTCGCCGCGCACGGCCATCGCGTTTTTTACATCAGCATATCGCAATACCGCAGCCCCTACGCCGAGCCGAAATTTGCCGTACAAGAAATCAAAAAAAACGTCTTCGAAGTCTACCTTGCCGCGCGCTCAGCCCCGGAAATCTATCGTGCAGTCATCGAAAAGAAAGACGCCGAACTGGCGCTTAAATCACTCGATGAATTGCGGCGCACCTACAACATCAATGAGGCAATCGGCTATGTGATGATCGCTTCGTGGGGCCACGTGGCGCTGGAAACGAAGCGTCGTTGGGGCTGGCGCGTAGTCTACGATTGTATGGATGAATGGGAGAATTTTCCAGGTATCGAGCCGCCATTGCTGGCCATGGAAAGACAGTTGGTGCAGCGCTGTGATTTGTTGGCGGTAACGGCGCAGCGGCTTTACGACAAATGGCAAACATTTCAGCGCCCAATGGTGCTCGCGCGTAACGCGGCGGACTTCGACTTCTTTGCCGAACGCTGCCAGCCCAACGCGTTGCTCGAAAACAACAAGCACCCAATTGTCGGCTATTACGGCGCCATCGCTGATTGGTTCGATGTTGAGTTGATGGCGGAACTCGCACGGCAACGGCCGCATTTTCATTTCGTGCTGCTCGGCGGCACTTTTGACGTAGACGTTGCGCGGTTGCGCGGCTTGCCGAACGTACAATTGCTCGGACAGCAGCCGTACGAGACGATGCCGCAGTACCTCTTTCACTTCGATGCTTGCATCATTCCGTTCAAAATAAATCCGATTACTGAGGCTACCGACCCGGTAAAGCTCTACGAATATTTAAGCGGCGGCAAACCCGTAGTCTCGGTCAAGCTGCCTGAATTGACGCCCTACCGTGACTACGTTTATCTGGCCGATGGCGCTGCTGACTTTGCCGCCAAATTGGATCAAGCCATAGCTGAGAACGATCCACAGACAGTATTGCGGCGCAAGTCTCTCGCACAGCAGCATACGTGGGCGGAACGCTACAAACAGATCATCAGCGAATTTAAGGAGGGCGTTCCGCAAGTGAGCATCATTATAGTCACCTACAACAACCTGGCCTTGACGAAACTCTGCCTGGAAAGCGTCTTCCGCAATACGGATTATCCGAACTTCGAAGTCGTCGTGGTTGACAATAAATCTTCCGACGATACTCAAATATATCTGCGCACGCTCATCCAGCAATATGACAACTTGAAAATCACTCTGAACGAGGAGAATTACGGATTCGCCAAGGCCAACAATCAAGGCATAGCGCAAGCGACCGGGGACTATCTGGTGCTGCTCAATAACGACACGATCGTGCCGCAGGGCTGGCTGAGCAGACTGCTGCGCCACCTCGACGATCCGCAAGTCGGGCTTGTCGGCCCCGTGACCAACTTTGTCGGCAATGAGGCAAAGGTCGAAGTGACTTATCGAAGTTGGGCCGAAATGGAGGCGTTCGCCCAGCATTTCACCTGGCTCCACGACAAGCAAGTCGCCGACATTTTTATGTTGGCGATGTTCTGCCTGGCAATGAGACGGGAAGTCTTCGAGAAAGTCGGGCCGCTAGATGAACAATTTGGCATCGGGATGTTCGAGGATGATGATTATTCACTGCGCGTGAAGCAAAACGCTTATCGCGTAGTTTGCGCGCAGGACGTTTTCGTTCACCACTTTGGCCAAGCCGCTTTTGGCAAACTGATACGCAGTGGCAGCTATGATCGTCTCTTTGACGAAAATCGCCTTAAGTTTGAAACGAAGTGGGGGGTGGAATGGCAGCCGCATCAGCAGGCCGAATTGAAGTTTAGCGAACACCTTATTACACACGACTCGAATTATGACGCTTAAGCCTATTGCGACAGAGCCAGTGCAAACTGCCGATAACCTAATAACTCGTTTGAAGCGCAGACCCGCGACTGTCTTCTTTGTCGCTGTCACGCTGGCCTATTTTGCCTTCTCACCAGGCACGATTGAGGGCTTGGGTTATAACGGCGAAAACCTGACCGCGGTTAATCAGCTCGTTACGAATTTGATCAACCTGGTCAGCCACCGACCGCTTGCGCCTATGATGTGGACACGACACGGCGGGCTGGAACAGCTTTTTGAATTGCCGTTCGCTTTACTCAGTCATTTGTTTTTCGGCGCTTCGGTAAAGTGGCTGGGACGCGTAATGTCACTACAACCTATTTTAGCCACCGCGGCGCTCTGCACCCTCCTCTTTGTTTGGGCGAGAGAGACGACTAAAGATATGCGCTGGAGCTATTGGCTGGCGCTAGCCGCCGCTTTCACTACAATGCTCTGGCCGTACGCTTATATCGGGTTGGAGACTACGCAATCACTCAGCCTCTTTTTGGCGGCCTATCTTGCTTTGGCAGGACGCGCGCACCACACCCGGTTTGAGCTATTGGCCTTTGCCAGTTGTGCGGCGGCGGCTGTGACAGTCAAGCTGAACGGCGGTTTTTTGTTCCCTGCCATAGCATTTTTGAGCTGGGTCTACCTGCGTGACTTGCCAACCAAACAAGCTTGGCGCGGTGCAGCGTTAATCGCCATTATCGTGTTATTTTCCTTCTCGCTGAATTATTACCTCAAGGCGCTTTATTGGGCGAGTGCAACCGAAAGTACAAATTTTTTTCGCGAGCTCATGGTTGACAGCCCGGCCAGCGCAATGCTGCAAGCTTTCTCTTACTTTGGCTCGGCGAACAAGAGCATTTTGCTTTACGCTCCACTTGTCGGCCTCGCGCTGTGGCGCTTGCCACAGGCTTGGCGCGTCAACCGGACGTTGGTATGTTTCGCGCTGCTCGTACTCGGTGGACTCGTTGGCGGTTTCGCGCTCGTCGTAGTGTGGACTGATGAGACCTGGGGGCCGCGCTATCTGCATTCGGCTATCGCCCCATTGCTGATGTGTTTGGCGCTGGCCAGAACTGGTGTTGAACGTCCTCCGCGACGCGACCTCCCGCTGCTGGCACTTGCAGTGCTGGGGCTACTAATTTCGCTGCCCGGCGCGTTGATTTCTTACACGAAACTGCATCAGGCGGCGAGCCGCACCTCGCAGTCCACACTGACTGCATTGCAGTATGATCCGGCGTGGAACCATATACGGTTTAACTACAAGCTGCTGAGTCTCTGGTTTGAGGCCCGCCGCGGCGTGAGCACGTCACCATCATTTTGGCCACCTGCCCCGCACTGGTGGTTTGCGCAGCCTGCCGACGCGCCACCGCTTAAACCCACTGACTTGCGCGAACTGGCTATAGCTCAGCCGTTCGTGTTGCAGGAGTGGCGTCCGAGTTTCTTAGTGCCGCACAAAATGTTCCAGGCGCTTCGCCTGCTGGCTTTAGGCTGTCTCATCGCGAGTTTAGGCTTAATGGTTTATTTACGCAGAATACTGATAGCTGATAACAAACAATCGGAGACACCGGAACAATCTTCCCCATAACTCAATTCGCAGGGATGGCCTGTACGTTTCACGCCGCTGCGCTAGTCTCCTTCAGCTTTAGGACTACAAAGGTGATATCATCGTCTTGCGGACGGCCTTCGGCCCACGCGTCGCCACTCGTGGCTAAGTGTTCGATGATCTGTTGTGGTGAATAGCTGACTGCTTCAGCCAGCGCGCACTTTGTGCGTTCGTAATCAAACATCTCACCAGCCATGTTGAAGCGTTCCGGCAATCCATCGCTCAACAGCACCACGACATCTCCGGGCGAGATCGTCCATTCGCGCTGCTGGTAGGGATAGTCTGCTACGCTGCCGAGCGGCATACCACGTAACATAATCTCTTCCACTTCGCCGCTCGCCACCCGATAGATCAACACGGGCGGCATGCCGGCGCTACTCACCGTCAACTGGCGGCCATTTACTTTCACCATCGCCAGCGCCATAAAAAGTGAGCGCAGCTTCAGCCGTCTGAGCGTGCGGTTCACTCGCTGCAAGATGTGCGTGAGATCGGAGTGATGCGCCAGGGTTTCAAAGATGCTCTTGGCCGCCGTGACCATCGTGCCAGCGCGCAAGCCGTGTCCGGTCGCGTCGCCAATCGCGACGGTCAACGTGCCATCTTCCGCCAAGTAAAAATCGTAGTAGTCGCCCCCGACTTCGGTCGCGGTCTTCATGTACGCGGCGATCTCCATGTGCGGCAATTGCGGCACGCTCTGCGGCAAGAGCGAGAGCTGCAATTGGCGCGCTTCTTCCAATTCTTTGGCGCGCCGCTCGTTTTCCATTTGCAATCCCTGGCGCTGGCGCGCTTCTTCGATCATGCGTTCGACCAGGCGGGCATTCTCGATGGCAAAAGTGGCAGGCCCGGCGACCGTCATCAACAATTGTTCGTCCTCGCTGGAATAAGGCAGGTCGCCTAGGCGCGGGCCAAGCGAAATGATGCCGAGCAGTTCGTCTCTGGCTACGAGCGGCAACAACAGATTCGTCTTGATCTGTTGCAGCGTCTCGCGCTCAGCTTCGCCGAATTCTTCGTCGCTGCCGTTCAATTCAATTTCCAGCGGCGCGCCTTTCCGCGCAAGTTTCTCTACCACTTTGCCAGTCTGCGGCAAGCGGGTCTCGCTCGTGCTTGCTATCGCGCACCGATTGGCTGGGTTGTACTCGCAGGCGTAGGCGCTGCGATAGTCGCCTGACCTTTCCTCGCGCAAAAACACCGTCACGTTCTCGGTTTGCAGCGCTGACTGAATTTTCGTGGCTACCTGTTCCAACAGTTGCGGCAAGCTGTTGGTGGTGCGCAGCGATTGCGCCAACTCGGCGAGCATTTGTTGCGCGTCGTAGGCTTGCCGGAAAAAAGCCCGATCAATTACCGGCGCAAGATGACGCTGATGAAAACGGCTGGCCGCATTCCACACGATCACGCCTACCGCCGCAGAGATCACGCCAATCACAATGCCAGGCGGTCGTAGCCGCTGGAAAAGCGCGGTCAAAATGATGGTCACCACAATCCAGACCACCGCCATCAACAAAATCGCCGCGCCACGCGATACCAGCACGTAACGCACGCCACGCCGGATGATCAGGCTGACCGGAATCACTTTGTGCCGGATGATGGCGTAAGCGAATGACAATGGGATCAAGGGTAAGGTGAGGGGCAAAGCCGCATCGAACCAACCCCACAGCGTCGGGAAACGTGGAGTCAATCGCAGAAACTCTCCCGCTGGCAATAGGAATATGTTGATTAAACCGAGGCCGCTACCCAGCACAATGACGTGCAGCTTGCGCCGCGCCTCAGTCCCGACAGCGCGGTAATTAATTATCAGAGCCGCTAGCGTAGCGACCATAAAAGCGAGAGTCGTAAGCCTGCTGGCCAACTGGAGCGCTGGTTGGCGTGACAACCAAATCAAGCTTTGACCGAGCAGCAACACCCCTCGCAATATTCTCAGCCCGAATCCCGGCAATGTCAGCAGACAGAAGACTGCGTAAAGCCACAGCACTAAGCGAGGGAAGCGCCGCAACAGCGGTGAACGTTCCGGGAAGACCAGAAAGAAATGCACACTAACCGGCAAGAAGAAGAAGGCCACAAGCTGGGCCAGGCTCACTAACCGCAAGAACTGCAAGCTGAGATGATTTGTGTCTATCGGTATCAAGGCTGCCAGCGTGCCTAGCATCAAGGCCAGTAGCCACGCTTGTTTATCTGCCGGGCGAAGCAGGAAGACCACGAGACCAGTGAGCAGGAAGAAGAGTCTGATAAGCGGCATAACAATGCCGCGCGTCAGCCAGGCTGCCGTTGGATTGAATGGCCGCGTTTGTAGCGCAATCTCTTGCTCCTGCCCGGCGCGCCGGATCACGAGTGAATACTTGGTGCCAGCCTGTACCGGCCAGAAATCGGTGACGACTACCGGCATCTTGGCTTTTTCAGGAGAGTCAGTCTTGAGCGCAACGATTTCATCTCCGACGCGTAGCGCAGTTGCCGGCCCTCGTTCACTGATGCCTGTAATAATGATGCGGCCATCTTTGAGCATCGAATCCCAGCCGCGCCAACTGTAGTGGAACTGATGCACGAGCACTGAGTAAGAACCGCCTATTGCGGGCAGCAACAGCAATGCGAAGAGCAGACAGCCAAGTGTGATTAGGAGTTTGTGGGAGGCTACTTTCATTTTACTTTCAGCACGACAAAGGTTACGTCGTCATCCTGCGCCCGCCCACCCGCCCACGCTTCGCCAGCGTTGACCAGGTGTTCGATAATCTGTTGTGGCGATTGTCTGGCCGCCTCAGCGAACGCGCGCTTCGTCGCGCCGTAATCGAACATCTCCCCCGCCTGGTTGAAACGCTCTGGCAAGCCATCGCTCATCAGCGCCACGACATCGCCCGGCGAGAGCGCCAGTTGCTGCTCCCGGTATTGGTAACCCGTCATCCAGCCCAAGGGCAAGGCCTTCATCTGCACCTCTTCTACCGCAGCAGTAGCCGCACGATAGATCAGCGTTGGCGGCATGCCGGCAATGCCCACCGACAATTGATGGCCTTTCAACTTCACTAGCGTGAGCGCCATAAACAGCGAGCGTAAATTCATATGTTTAAGCGTGCCGCTCGCCTGCGTGAAGATCTGCGAAATATCAGGGTGATGGGCGAGCGTCTCGAACAGGCTTTTGACCGCCGTGACCATGGTGCCCGCCTTCAACCCGTGTCCGGTCGCATCGCCTACCGCCACCGTCAATGTGCCGTCTTCAGCCAGGTGAAAATCGTAGTAGTCGCCCCCGACTTCGGTCGCCGGTTTCATATACGCGGCAATGTCGAGTTGCGCCAACTGCGGCACAGACCTCGGCAACATTGAGAGTTGTAGCTGACGCGCCTCTTCCAACTCTTTGGCCCGCCGCTCGTTTTCCATTTCCAACTCTTGTCGCTCGCGCGCCTCCTCGATCATGCGCTCAACCAGGCGGGCATTCTCGATGGCAAAGGTCGCAGGCCCGGCGACAGACATCAATAATCGCTTGTCTTCGCCAGCGTAAGGCAAGTCGCCCAGTCGCGGGCCGAGCGAGATGAAGCCCAGCAACTCGTCTTTCGTCGCCAATGGCAAAAGCAGGGAAGCCTTCACCGCGTGCAACGTTTCCCATTCGACTACCGCGCCTCCGTCGGCGCGCCGGCTGTTGCTGCTTATATTTAATTGCTCCTTGAATGAATCCACTTCGAGCGGTTGCCAGTCTTTGGCTAATTGCTTCAAGACCTCAGCGTCGTGTGGCAGCCCCCCCTCGCTTGCCAGAGTGGCTGTGCTGTTAGTGGCGGAGTGGTGGGCGCGCGCGTAGACGTTGTGATAATCGCCAGCCGCCCCTTCACGCAAAAAGACTGTCACGTTTTCCGTTTGCAGTGCGCTTTGAATCTTCGTTGCCACCAGTTCGAGCAATTGTGGCAAGCCAGTCACCGCGCGCAAAGATTGAGTCAGGTCGGCGATGATTTGCTGGGTGTCGTAAGCCTGGCGGAAAAAGTGGCGGTCAATCGCGGGCGCTATCAAACGGCGATGAAGCGAGATGCCGGCGTTCCACATCAAAATCGCGACGAGCGCAGAGATCACTCCAATTGCACGCCCGCGCAGACCGCTCAGCCGAAAGAATGAGTCCATTACAAAGAAGAGCAGCGCGCTTATGCCTACGATGACCAGCAGCGCCGAGCCGCGCGCGACCAGCAAGTAGCGCACACCGCGCCGGATAATGAGGCTGACCGGGATCACCCGATGTTTGACGATGGCGTAAGCGAACGAGAGTGGGATCAACGGCAGGGTGAATTGCATCCCAGTCCCGATCCAGTCTTGACCTTGGGGAAAGCGTGCCCGGAAAAAGTTTTCCCACAGCACGAGTATCAGGAGGTTGAGAAATCCGGCGCCACTACCTACAACAACCACATGTAGTTTACGACGCGCCTCTACGCCTGCCATACGATAGCTGTTGAAGAGCACCACCAGCCCGGCGGCAAAATACACAATTGCCACCGTTAGCGACAACATGCCCACCCAGCGCTGGTTGAGCAACCACGAATTGCTGAAAAACTGCGCCCAGCGCTCGTGCGCGCGGAAGACGATATTAAGCCGCGTGAAAGCAAACCAAGGCAAGATCAAAAAGAATGGCAAATAAAGCCATCGTCCCAAATTCGGCAAGCGGCGTAGTAGTTGCGAGCGCTCGGGGAAAACCAGAAAGAAATGGCAGAAGACGGGCAAAAACCATAAGCCCATAATGCGTGCCAGCGCCACAATTGGCAGCAGCGCCAACGGCAATGGCGGCAGTGAGTTGTTGAACAGGCCCGTAAACGTGCCCAACATGAGCGCCAATAGCCACGCCTGTTGATCTCCCGGCTTGAACAAGAAGACGGCCAGGCCAGTCAGTAGAAAGAGTAGCTGCACCAGGATGTCTAGAGCCGGCCCCCAATAGCGGCGCAGCGGATAGTAGGTGGTCGAGAGCGTGAATTCGCGCAACTCCCCTTGGCGGCGCACGACCATCGTGTATTGCGTGCCGGCTTTGACACGCCGGTTGTAGTTGATAATTTGCTGGTCATCGTGTAACGCCACACCGTTGATCGAGACAAATTCATCGCCCGGTTGCAAAGCGGTTGCCGGCCCACTCTGATCCACGCGGATGATCTCGGCGGAGCCATCCGGGCGTAAGTTTGCCGTCCAGCCGTCATAACTGCTCCGGCTCAAGCCTGCCACGTCCCGCCCGCTTCTATAAGCGGCAACGCCGAAATTCACGAACATCAAGGCGAAAAAGATTGTGCCCAGCCAGCGGCGTTTTCGTGTTGTCATAAGGCTTTCTCTCTCACCTTCAAGACGACAAAAGTGACATCATCAGCTTGTGCACACCCAGCGGCCCAAGCTTCACCGACATTGACCAGATGCTCGATGATCCGTTGCGGTGATTGTTGCGCCGCTTCAGCAAACGCATGCTTGGTTGCGTCATAATCGAGCATTGCCCCGGCTGGGTTGAATCGCTCCGGTAGTCCGTCACTCATCAGCACTACGACATCGCCAGTGGCCAGCGCGATTTCTTGCTGCTGGTATTGATAGCCCGCCAGTCCGCCCAATGGCAAGGCTTTCATCAGCACCTCCTCTATCATCTTGGTAGCGGCGCGATAGAGCAAGACCGGCGGCATCCCGGCAATGCTTACCGACAATCGGCCGCCTTGCACTTTCATCAGCGTCATCGCCATAAAGAGCGAGCGCAGGTTCATCTGTTTAAGCGTCCGGTTCATGCGCTCGAGAGTCTTAGGAATGTCCGGGTTATCGGCGAGTGAGACAAACAGGCTCTTGACCGACGAGACCAGTGTGCCAGCTTTTAAGCCGTGTCCGGTCGCGTCGCCAACCGCCACCGTCAGCGTACCATCCTCCGCGAGATGAAAGTCGTAATAATCACCGCCGACCTCCGTTGCGGTCTTCATATATGCGGCGATTTCCAGGTTTGGTAACTGCGGTATTTTCTTTGGCAGCAACGAGAGCTGTAATTGGCGGGCTTCTTCCAGCTCACGAGCACGGCGTTCGTTCTCGGCTTCCAACACCTGGCGACTTCGTTCCTGCTCAAGCATTCGTTCAATCAGGCGCGCGTTTTCAATCGCCAAGGCTGTTTGCACAGCTACGTTCATCAGCATGCGTCTGTCCTCGCGCGAATATGGCAAATCACTAGCGCGCGGGCCAAGCGAGATTGCACCGAGTAACCCCTCTTTGCTGACAAGCGGCAACAGCAGGTCAGCGTTTATTTCGCGCAGCGTTTCAGCTTCTGACTGGCTTGCTAGCAGCTTATCCGCATCAAGCGCCAGAGGCTGTGAAGTATCATTAAGCTGTCGAACGATCAGTGAATCATTGGAGAGCTTAAGCGCTCGCGGCGCGCTGATCGTTTGTTTGCTGGAGGGGCTGTAATCTGAAGAAACCTCGCTGACCAGGCAATGAGAATTCGCCTCACTCAGAAAGATTGTGACGTTTTCCGAATGCAATGCCTTCTGGATGCGCTCGGCAACGAGTTCGAGCAGTTGCCGCACGCTCGTCGTTGAGCGCACCGATTGCGCGAGTTCGCTCAGCATTTGCTGAGCGTCGTAAGCCTCACGGAAGAACCGGCGATCAATGATTGGAGCCAGCCAGCGCCGATGCGCCCAATGGATTGATTGCCAGGCGACGATGGCGACTATGGCAGAAATGACACCCACTACGCGGCCCGATGATGGATTGAGCCACCTGAAGAATCTGTCCATCAACATCCAGAGCAAGAAACTCACCGTTACCATCTCCAATAGAATCGAGCCACGCGCAACCAGCAGATAACGCACACCGCGCCGAAGGATGAGGCTAATGGGAATAACCTTGTGTCTGATAATGGCATAAGCGAAAGAGAGCGGAATAAGCGGCAGTGCATAGGGGGCAAGTGTTTGAATCCAGCCTGAAATGGGTTGCCAGAGCGCCAGCTTTCGCAAACCAAATGTGGCTTCGATCACCAGCAGGAAGAGCATGAAGAATCCGGCGCTGCTACCGGCCATGGCGGCACGCAGGCGTTTGCGGGCTTCGTGATTGGCGGCGCGATAATTGGCAATCAGACAGATCAAGCCCGCCGCCACATAAGCCGTCATCGTCCCCATCAGCCAAGTTCCTGCGCCGTGCTCAAACCACCATTGGAAGACTGGCGAATCAACCCACGCTGTTGGCAAGTGACCGGCAGCAAGCCACGGCGGTAAGACAAACAGGCACAGTGGCAGGTACAACCAAGACTCCAAGCGCGGAAAGCGTTGCAACAGCGGTGGCCGTTCGGGAAAGTTGAGAAAGAAAACTAGAAAGAGTGGAAAGAACCAAAGCGCAAAGAATTTGGCGAGTGTGACCAACAACTCTACGACTGACGGCAGCACAGAGTAAGGATAAGAACTGCTCGCCACGCCGACAAACGTTCCCAACATCAGCGATAGTAGCCAAGCCTGCCGGTTATCGGGCTTGAGCAGTAAAACGGTCAGGCCGGTCAACAGAAAAGGCAGGCAGATCAACTGGAAAACTAGATCGGAGTGATCGTACTGAGCCTGGCCAGGCAGGTAAGCTGCTGTTTTGTTGAAGAAAGTTAGCACTTGTCCATTACGACGCACAGTGATGCTGAATGGCGTGCCTGGTGCGACACGATCCGGCCATTCCAGGATGCTCATATCTTGCGCCGGACTGATTCCGTTAAGGGCAATTAGCTCATCGCCTGATTGCAAGGCGGCAGTAGGGCCGTGCGGATCAACGCTAGTGGTGTAAAAATGTAGCCTGTCCCTAGATTCACCGCGCCAGCCGGTGTAGCTGCCGATTTGGAGAGCGTGGAAATAGATATTCACGCCGACATAGAAAAACATCAGCGCGAAAAATAGACCGCCGAGCCAGAGCCGCCTTTTGTGTGCCGTCTGGGTCATCATTGAAGTGCTGCGCGTCAGGGAAGCCCGAAAACAAACAGCGCGTGTTCCGCTGCAATGGCGACGTGTTGTTTGCCGTCAATCAAAAAGCTGATCGGATTGGCAGCAATGAAACCGCCAGTTTGAAAATCCCAGAGCGGTTTGCCCGTCTGCGCGTCGAGCGCGTAGAAATTGCCTTCGTTCGAGCCGCCAAAGACTAGGCCACCCGCCGTCGCTAGCACGCCCGCCCACGGCGGCGTTTGCAGCCGAAACTCCCATTTCAACTTTCCGTTCGTGACTTCGAGCGCACGAATTGCACCCCAGGCTTTGTCATCGCCATCAATCGCGCGTTCGCCGCCGCCCGCAAAGAACGTCCCCGGTTTGAACTCGACTTCGCCCTTGTAGTAGTAGGAGCCGCGCTCGCGCACCGAAACGTAGAAGAGTTTCGTCAGCGGGCTGTAAGACGGACTGTACCAATTGGTCGCGCCATTCAGCGCCGGCCAGACTAACGTCCCTTCAACCGTCGGGTCTGTGTTAGGCAGCACGATGGGCCGCCCTTTCGCATCCAGCCCCGCCGCCCACGTTTGTTTGGCGTAAGGCGAGCCGTGCAGAAACTCGCCCGTCACACGGTCGAGTACGTAATAAAACGCATTGCGATTGGCCATCGTTACGAGCTTGCGCTGCTGTCCATTCAGCAACGCATCGAGTAAGACCGGAACCTCTGTCGCATCCCAATCGTGTGTGTCGTGCGGCGTGAATTGAAAATGCCACTTGAGCTTGCCACTTGTTGCATCAATCGCGAGCAACGAGCAAGTGTAAAGGTTATCGCCAGGCCGCACATCACCATTCCAATCGGGGCCAGGATTGCCCGTGCCCCAATAGAGCAAATTGAGTTCGGGATCGTAAGAACCTGTTACCCAAGTTGGCCCGCCACCCATCTTCCACTCACCGCCTTGCCAGGTTTCATGACCAGGCTCGCCGGGACCGGGAATAGTGAAACAACGCCAAGCCAACTTGCCAGTCTTCGCGTCGTAGGCATCGAGAAAGCCGCGAATGCCTGCTTCGCCGCCGCTGATGCCGACGATGATTTTGCCGTCAATCGCCAACGGCGCGCCAGTGAGCGAATAGCCAAGCTTGTTCTCTTCGACCTTAGTCTCCCAGCGCACCGCGCCCGACCGCGCGTCGAGTGCAATCAGGTAACAATCGAGCGTGCCAACATAGACCGTGTCATCGAGAATCGCCACGCCGCGATTGGTCGGGCCAAAGCCAAGCATCTTGGCCAGGCGTGCCTGCTGGCGTTGCCACGACCAAAGCTTGCGACCCGTGCGCAGGTCGAGCGCCGTCACACGCGTCGGCGGCTCAGTCAGGTACATCACGCTGTCCGCGACTATCGGCGAAGTCTCAAACCTGCCTCGTTCAGAAATTTGGTAAACCCACTTCGCTTTAAGCCCGGCGACATTAGCGGGTGTGAGCTGTTTGAGCCACGAGAAACGGTGCGCCTGATAATTGCCTGAATAGGTCAGCCACGCTCCCGGCTCGCGTTCAGCATTGCTGAGGCGTTGATAGGGAACTTGCGCTTGGACAAACGCGCAGAGCAAAAGGCAGACAATGAGCAAGGGGATGTTTTTCATTTGTCACCTCGCAGCTCTGAAAGGTAGGCAATCAAGTCGTCAAGCTCTGAAGTGGTGAACGCATCTTTGTAGCTCGGCATAGTGGAGACGCCAAACTCTTTCTTCAACTCTTTGAGATCGGATTTGCGGAAGGAGTGAAAGCGATTACTCGCGTCACGAAGCTGAATACTAAACGAATCTTCGTTGACGCGCACGCCACGCACGCGCCGACTATCGGCGGTAAGCACGCTTGCCACTAGAAAGCCATCCGGGGTCGCTGCATTCGGATTAAGCAACGCCTCGCGCAAGTAAGCAGGGCTGCGGCGCGCGCCAATCTCCGTCAATTCAGGACCGGAGATGCCGCCTTGCCCGCGCACTATGTGGCAAGCGGCGCAATTGCCTTTGGTTTCGTAGAGCGGTTTGCCGCGCGCCGCCTCACCAGTCAGTTTGACCGGCTCAATGCGACCAAGGGAGCGCACATAGTTCGCAACCTGCCGGATTTCCTGATCGGTCAGCATCCAGAACTGAGGCATCTCGGAACTCTCGATGCCTTGCTTGATGATTCTGAACAAGGCGAAATCATCGGCGGCCCGTTGCAATTTCGGCAGATTGAGCGCCGGGCCTCTGCCGCCCGCGCCGCCGATACCGTGACAGAGCGCGCACTGGCCGTCGAAGATTCGCTTGCCGCGCGCCAAATCGTCAGCGGGCAAGCTGGCGGCCCGCTCCTGCGATAAGCTTGATTGCGCGACTGTTATCGCAAGGACTGGCAACACAATTGCTAAAGCTAAACGGAATTTCCATTTCATGATCTTCTCCTCTGATGCGTGACTGAATCCGTTGCCGAAGGGTTGCTGTACTTGACCTTCGGCACGATGCGGCAAACCGTCATCGTGCCGTTGGCTCTCGACCCAAAGGTCAGCGTCGCTGACAAGAAGCTGATGATCTCCGCCACTGATAGCGTTAAGGGTGTTGGATTTCAGGCCAGTCGTTTGATCACCATCAAGGTGATGTCATCATACTGCGGCGCTGTGCCTGCGAACCGGTCAAGCTCATTGAAGACTTGCTCGACGATCGTTTCTGCCTGCTCGCGGGCAATGGGTCTGATAAAGTTGGCCGTGCGCTCTTCGCCAAATTCATTCTCGTGTTCATCTTGCGCTTCGGTGACCCCATCAGAAAAGAGCGCGACCAGATCACCGGGGCATAACTCAAAGCCACGCTCTTCGTAAGGCTGTAGCAATTCCACTATGTCAGGCGCCATCAACCCTAAAGGTGTACCAGTGGACTTCAACCATTCTACTTCGCCACTGGCGCGTAGGAGCAAACAATCAGTATGTCCGGCATTGACATAGCGGCACTGGCCTGTATCGGTATCCAGTTCCAGCAGAATGGCCGTTACGTACTTATTAGATGGCGTGGTGGCATAAAGCAGGGAATTAGTATGCGTGACTAATTCGGTCAGTGAAGGAAGTCTGCCGAGCAAGGCACGTAGCGTTGCTTGCATGTTGCTCATCAACAATGACGCAGGCAGCCCTTTCCCCGAAACATCAGCAACGCAGATCAAATGTCGGTTGGCCGTTTTGATATGGTCAAGCGCAAGTGCGTCGTAATAATCGCCTCCACATTGCCGCGCCGGGCGATTGCGCGCGGCCAAATCGAAATTGATCAGCTTGGGTAGCTCGGCAGGGAAGAGGTTTTGCTGAATCGTCGCGGCTAATTCCAACTCCTGTTCGACTTTCTTGCGCTCGACGGCTTCGCGGAAGAACCAGGAGTTTTCAAACGCAACAGCAGCTTGAGCAACTAAACCTGCACCGAATTCAAGATCGCTCTCAGAATAAGGCAAGCCGCCAGGGCGTGGGCCTAACACGACCAGCCCGCCGGTCGTATCATCGCCCGCTTTGATTGGAAAGACGACTTCACCTTGTTCTTGCTGGATACTCTCTTTGACCCAGCCATCAGGCAGTTCAGACACACGCAATGCTTCAGCCAGCTTTTCCGGATCATAACCGTAACCGTCGTGGAGAGTCAGCGTTTCCAGGCTCATACCCATTTGCCGCAAGACAGGCAAATGGCCTTTCTTCCAGGCTGCCAGCGTATACTTGCGCACTGCCCAACGCCCAGCCAGGGTCAGCATCAATAACTGAGCGACTTCTTCCGGCTCG
This sequence comes from uncultured Acidobacteriota bacterium, assembly GCA_963699175.1. Lineage (GTDB taxonomy): Bacteria > Acidobacteriota > Blastocatellia > RBC074 > RBC074 > JACPYM01. Next base: position 315,372 of record OY969418.1, read on the forward strand.
AATGTGGAAGTCAATCCACGTCCCAAGTCAATCAGCGCCTGCATGTCTTGGATTTTCTGATCTAAAGCTTGATTGGCTTGGTTAAGCTTGGTATGCGCGCGTGCATTCGCGATACTGCTGGCAGCCAAGCCCAATAGTGCACTGATAAAGTCTATTTCTTCCTCATTAAGTTGTTTGTTTAGAGGCTGACAAATACCTAGCAATCCAACCGGCGCGTCTTGATCGCCAATCGGAAAGAGCAGGTCTACACCAGTTGCGCGCGCCTCTTCCTCCCGATAAGGATTGCCGACTTTCAACTTAGTCAGGCCACGTACCAACTCCAACTTCATCACGTCATCGTGCGTGACCGCAATGAACGCTTTTGCTACGAGTAGTCTGCCCATTACTGAGCGTAAGAGGTGGCGTAACAGATCGTCCAAGTTAAGCGAGGAATGGAGTAGTTGCGCCGATTCAAGCAGCGCCTCCAACTTAGAAGCATCAAGGGAGGTGGTCATAAGACACGAGTCTGATAACGAAGAGGCGGTTGTGATGAAATTATTTGCGAATCTTCTTAGTCATATGCAACTCATTCTTTTGGCCTGGCGCAATCTGATACTCTACTTCGTCCATTAACGTTTTAATTAGCCGAATGCCAAGACCGCCTGACTTGCGTTCCTGCACAAGTTGGTTAAGTTGTGACTCTGGCACTTGCGCCGGGTCAAAGCCATGACCCTCATCAATTACTGAGATACGTAAGAGCAAGTCGTCAAAGCTCACACGAATAGTGACATCCTTCGTGACATCATGACCGTAAGCATGCTCAATCACATTCGCGCAAGCTTCATCCACCGCCAATTCGAGTTCAGGAATATCGCTCTCGGCCAGCCCTGCCTGTCCGCCGACCGTGACGACGAATTCACGAATGAGCGCAAGATTCTCAGTTGAAGAGGGGACTTGCAACGTAAACTTTCTCTCGATGTCGGCCATCGCAATTATTCCTCCGGCGCTTAAAGATAGGCTCACTCTTGTGCAAAACGCTGCATCGCGGATGACAGATCGTCCAGCATTTCAAAAATATCTTGAAAGCCCAGAATGTCGAAAGTGTGCCTGACTTTCGGTACTAGCCCACAGATCTTAATATCTCCGCCCAATTCCCGCACCTCTTCAATAAAGCTCATAAAGACACCTAATCCAGCGGAGGAAATGTAGTTGAGTCGGGCACAATCTACGATGATGCGCGTGCGGCCGGCCTCGATTTCAGTTTGAACGGTGCTTTCGAATTGCGGTGCGGTGTGTGCATCAACAAAGCCTTCGAGTGTGATGATTGAAAGACCCTCTTGCTGCGAAGTCTGCATTGCAAATGGATTCGGCACCTGAGTAACCTCCTTATAAACTTTGCATGAAAAACGGCTTGAATTACACGGTATAGGTTTAGAAAGCATCTCCATATTAACATAATCACCTAAGCAAGCAACGGATAGCAGCAATATCGCTATAACTATATATATGATTACCTTCGTGTTTATACATTTGCTTATAAAGGGTATGTGAGGCAAGCGATCGGTTATGCGCTGGGCGATTAACTTTAGTGGGCGACTAATGCCTGCTCGGAGTATAGCGACGGCTTACAGTAATAGATGGAAACGTAGCTAAGATAAATATATGTATAGTGGCTAAGATGTAACCTGAAGTAAGTGGCTCGAACTCGAACTAAATGGTTATATTATGTGAGTTAGCCGCCTTATGAGTGAGTTGAGAGATATATACAGTTCCCCTGAAGTATTGTCTAAGAGATGCGCGCCTTTCACCTGAGAATAGAGGACTTTTGGTGTTAGTCGGCGCGCCGACCTAACACTACTTTTTTGAGAATTTCAGTGGGCTAACTGGATTGAGTTGTAGGTACACTGTCACAAAGAGAGTTTGGAAGCAACCCTCTGCCGGACTGTTCACCGCGTCGAGAACGCCTTGATCAAAGCCAATCGTTTCCTCTAGCCTAGCAAGCAGAAGTTGCGTGCCGCTTACCACGAGTTTGAAGTCGTGGTCGTGGACGCGAGCAAAACTCCCGTCGAACGGCCTCAAAAAACTACCGTTGTAAAAGTTGTTCAGATGGGTAAATAGATCACCTGGCGCTAAAGAGCGAGTCTTTGAAAAGAGATTGCGCTAGATTCATGGCGGAGGAAGTGCCAGCCATGAAAAAAGCCCGCGATCATGCCCAGCGTGAGGAAGTCCATCTTTATCCGAATGCCTGCGACTGTCTGGGATGTCAGCAGCCGCGCGCCAAACGCTATCGCAAGCAACGCTGCCTCATCACGCTAAAGGGTGAGTTGAAAGTCATCAGCCACTGGTAGGAATGTCGCCGTGCTGGCTGTGTGTGGCGCGGCGCGAGTGTGCGTCCGGAGCAGGAAGCTGTGCTGGCGCTACAGGGTTACAACTTCGGGTTGGACGTGGTCGCGCGCGTCGGTGAGTTGCGCTACCGCACACACCAAACGCTGGCGCAAAGTCAAAAGCACTGCCAGTGCGGATTTCGCTCAAGGGGGTGGAATTGCTCAGCGAAGTCTTTCTGGCACTGGTCAGCACCCACGCCAGGGATGATAAGCAACTGCTAGCGCAGTTACGCGCGCGAGGGTATCCTGCTGGCGCTGGATGGAGTGCCACCGGAGAAAGGGAATGAAACGCTCCAGCTACTGCGTGACCTGGTAAGTCGGCGTGTACTGGTGGCACGCAATCTGTTGTCGAGCGCGAGTGGCGAAATTGCAGCGTTGCTTGAAGAGGTGCTGGCCTTTTTTTGGGGGGGAATCATCGGCGTGATTTCTGACAAGCAGGAGTCGCTCTGCCTGGCCATTGTACGTATTACGATGATAGTGAATGGCAAATTCGAGGCACGTGAAATTCTGAGCTGCCTGTGAGCGAATCCGGGTAGATTGTTACTTCAGCCTTTCACCATCGTCAAGTGCGTATCTCCTTCTTACGCAAAGAAGTGCACTTCAATTCGATGCGGTAAGCACGATGAAACAAACGATCCAGGATAGCATCGGCCAATGTTGGTTCTTCCAGATAAGCATGCCAAGTTCCTGGTGTAGTCGCGCAGGCAAAAACGTAGAAAAATTGACAGCCGTCGCGTTCCACGGAACGGCTCATGTGGTGGGTACGCACGCGGCAAGTTTGCTGCGCAGGTACTGCACATAGTCCGGCGGCAGCGGCACGGCCAGCACTTCCGCCAGCAGCGGTACGAAGTAGTGCAGTGAGCGGATGGGACCGAGCGGCGGCAGCGCGGGATCGCGCAGGCTGCGGCGCGCGGCGGCTAAGAGCAGTGCGGCTTCGACTGTTCCCCAGGCGAGGGCTTGCGCGTACCACTGTGCCGCCAGTTGGCGGTCGCTGCGGCTCGTGCGCGCCGGCGTTTGCGGCAGACTCAGGTACAGCTTGAGAACCCGGGCGATGTATTCTTTTTCGGCCGTTTTAGGGTTAGGCATAGGGTTGGTTGCGGCGTGCCGCAGCTTCACGTTCGCTCTCACGCACGCGGTAGCTCTGGCCTTCAATCGTGGTGATGTCGGCGTGGTGCGTGAGGCGGTCGAGCAGCGTGGTGATGCAGGTGGCGTTGGGGAAAACTTCGTTCCAGGTTTTGAAAGCGCGATTGCTGGTGATCAGAATCGAGCAGCGTTCGTAGCGGCGGTTGACGACTTCGTACAATAAATCTGCTGCCGCTGCGTCGTAGGAGAGATAGCCGACTTCGTCAATCACCAGCAGCGCGGGGCGCGCGTAGCTGCCGAATTTGCGGCGGCGTAGTTGCGGCGAATCACAGGCCAGATCGGTGAGCACCTCGGAGGCCGTGCGAAACAAGACGCGGTGCCCGGCTTGCACGGCGGCCAAGGCGATGTTTTTCGCCAGCATGGTTTTGCCGAGACCGTTCGCGCCCAGCAGGATGAGATTGCGCTGGGCGTGAATGAATTCAAGACTGAGCGCGCGTTCCAGCCAAGGGCGATCAATTTTCTTCGGCCAGTTCCAATCAAAATCCGCGATGGGGCGAAAGCGGCCGAGGCGCGCTTGGGTTAGCAGGCGTTGCAGGTTGCGTTGTGCGTGGTCGGCGAGTTCGCGTTGGGCGAGTTCCTCCAACAACACACGCGGCGCGAGCCGTTGGCGCGTGGCGCGTGCGACGATGTCGTCGAGTTGTTCCGCCGTCGCGCGCAAATTTAGTTGGCGCAATTGTGCGGGCAGGTCATGCGTGCTCGTCATCGTTTTGCGTGAGCTGGTCATAAGCCTCCAGGTTGTGCGTCGGAATCGAGAGCTCAGCCAGATGTGGCGCGCGGCTCAGATCAACTGGTAAAGGCGCGCGCGTCCCGCGCTTCAGGCGACTGAGAATAAAAGCTACGGAAGTCGCACGCGGCGTATTTTGTGCGAGGGCTTCGCGCACGGCATCAGCTAAAGCTGCCGCGCCGTAATCATCCAACAGCAAGAGCAATTGCGTGGTTTGGCGTGCCGGCGCTTCGCCGCGCTGAAAGGCGGCGTCGAGAAAGAGGGCGATGTCAGGGACTGCGTGTGCCAGCCGACCCGTCGCAGTCGCGCCGAGGGCTTTGCGTTTCTCTTCCAACAGCGCCTGCAGATGCGCGGGATCTTCAATCCGTTGATGGCGGTCATAGGAGCGCAGCTGGCGCGCGATTTCGCGTGCGCCGTCGAGCAAACGTACTTGCGTCGCGGAAGCGACCAGCGTGAGCGTGCGACCTACATAGGTGTGTGGGATGGAGTAATCATTCAAGTCAAAGCGGATGTAAAGCGTCTTGCCGCTGCGGATGGGTTGCACCAGGTCGGTTTCAAAGGGATGTGCGGGCAGCGGTAGCAAGCGCAGTTTTTCCGCTACGCATAATGCGCCAACCGTGCGCGCATCATCGCCCGGCCACGGACGCGCGAGCGTGACGCGGTCGCGCCAGTCCCACGCTGGTTGATTGAGCAATGGCAAAGTGACGAAGGGACGCGCGGCAAAGCAGGATTCACGCACATAACGAATGGTGCGTTCGACGCGGCCTTGCTCGTTGCCGCGTCGCGGCTGGCACGGCAGCGCGGCGAAATGATAGTGCCCGCAGAGTTCGAGCAGCCGCGGCTGAAAACAAATCTGGTCGCCGTGGCGCGCCAGGACTGCGCTTTTCAAGTTGTCATACAAAATGTTGCGTGGTGCACCACCAAACCAGGCCAAGGCATTGACGTGCGCCTGCAGGAAGTTCTCCAGCCGCTGGTCAAAGAAGAATTCAAGATAGAAGGCGCGGCTGTAAGCGAGCGTCAGCACGAAACACGAAAGCTGACGGCGCGCCTGCCCAACTTGGACGGTACCGAACGCAGCCCAATCTACTTGCGCCTGTTCGCCGGGCAAGGTCGTCAGGCGAAAGAAGGCTTCGCGCGTGGCCGGACGCAAGGGCTTGACCGCACGCCGCAACTGGTGAATGGAGCCCGTGAAGCCCCGCTCACGCAGCATTTCCAGCAGACGCGTGGCGCGCAAACGCGGGTACTGCTGCAAGGTCGCGCGCATGAATTCGGCATACGGGTCGGTGCTACGCGGCGGCAGCGTACGTGCGGCGGGCAGTGTAATGCGCAGCGCATTTTTGACGGTCTCGGGATGCAGTTCGAGCGCAGCCGCAATTGTGCCGACCTTCCAATGTTCGGCATAAAAGAGGCGGCGAATTTCCGCGACGGTTTCTGGTGCAATCATCATGTTAGCCAGTGCTGACGAAGGGATTGAGCCAACGGCCGACACGCCCGCACCAACGGCAAACAAGCGCGCCGAGCGCCGCCCAGCGGGGCTACGCCCTTGCAGGCCAGCACCAGGCGGACGTGTGCACGATGCCGGAAACGGCGGTGGCTTGAGAAGCATGATCCGTCACGTTTTCTTCGTCAGCGGCAGGCGCGCGTGCAAGGGGTGGCAGGTCGGCAGGTAATGTTTGAGGCACTGGTCGTTGTGCCAGACGGCGGCGATAGGCACGTTGCCGGTCACGATGATCAAGGCGACCGGCGCCGCTGCGCTGATGACGTTGGCGTGCGCTGCGCCGTTGCTGCGTCCGCGCCCGTGCGCGACACTGAGCACTGCAATAACGCTGCCCGCGATCGCAAGCGCGACAGAGAAAGAAGCGCGCGCCACAGCCTGGCGCGCGGCAAAAGCGTTGCCGGAACGGCGCCTGCGCGCCGTCTGCGCTCATGGGTGGCGCGGCCTCCTTTGCGTAGACAAAGGCTGCCACCAATGGCACGATCACTCCATCGGCTATGGAGTTGGATACCGTTCGCGGTAGGCAGCCCAAAGACGGAACCCCAGTTGTTGACGCAACCAGGGTTCACTATTTTGCGCGTACTCGTACCGAAAAGGAATCACTTCTTAAAGCGCTGCGCCTGCGGCGATGATGCTGATACTCCCGCTTTTCGCTGGCCGCCCATGAAAACTTGCCGCAAGCCTCGCCAGCGCCTGCGGCGATGATGCTGATACTCCCGCTTTTCGCCCTTACCCCGTGAAACGCGACGGCTGTCAATTTTTCTACGTTTTCCCGTGCTCGGTTACATCAAGCAGAGCATCATTGTATGGTTCGGTAAATTCTGACGATTGACGATCAAGTGTAAATATGTTGTCGCTAGTGTCTTTCAGGCGAGTGAGGCGAGTTAATTCAAAGGCTTGCTCCATGCTTGCCTGAATAATAATCAAATCTATAGCTACATTTTGTTTAAGCGCCCTCAAGTCTTCAACGGCGCTCTCATCTCGAATCAGTTTGCCGTTTACCATGAGATAAACAGGTCTATGCCGCCGTCACCATCGCCGTCAACTAAACCTGATTGAATATCATCGGCGTCAATCTGATAATTTCGGAGCACTTGCTGTGCGGCAAAAAACTGGAAAAAGTCCGGCTCGGACATTTCAGGAGCGAGTTGGGTGCGCTTTCCTTCAAGAATCTCGTTTAAGACCTTTACGTCATTGGGTGTCATATTTAATCCTTGTGTTTGATTTTGGAGGCTAATCATGAACGGCCTCCTGATTTCCGAGGACTAAATATTGCCTTAGACAAGGCAAGTGCGTCAAGTATATTATTACCTTAACTAACTCCTTTACCCTTCGACAAACTGGCCGATTCGGCGAAACTTTTGGTACCGGCGTGAAGCTCTCTCTGCATCGCTGAAAGATTCAATCTCTGTGAGCGACTTCTGCAAACATTCACTCAAGAGCCTCGCCGCTGTGTCCCAATCTTCGTGTGCGCCACCTGCTGGTTCAGGGATGATCTCATCCACAATGCCGATTTGCAACAAATTCGGCGCAGTCATTTTCATAGCAGCAGCAGCATGTCCAGCTTGGCCTGCGTCCTTCCAGAGAATCGCAGCACAGCCTTCTGGTGTAATCACTGAATAGACGGCATTCTCAAGGATACTTACTTTGTCTCCTACACCGACAGCCAGTGCCCCACCCGATCCACCTTCCCCTGTGATGGTAACAATCACCGGGACTTTCAACTTTGCTATTTCACGCAAATTGAGGGCAATGGCCTCTGCTTGTCCACGCTCTTCGGCATCAATGCCTGGATAAGCACCTGAGGTATCAATCAAAGTGAAAATGGGGCGATTAAACTTCTCTGCAAGCTTCATTACGCGTAGTGCCTTGCGATAGCCGTCAGGCTTCGGCATGCCAAAGTTTCGTTCTTGTCGTTCTTTTATGTGTCGGCCTTTTTGGTGCGCAACCACTGCAACTGAGCGATTATTGAATTTGGCCATTCCAGCTATAATAGCGCCATCATCCATATACTTTCGATCTCCATGGAGTTCGCAAAAATCAGTAAAGATGCGCTCAATAAAATCTAGAGCATAAGGACGTTTTTCATGACGCGCTAACTGGACACGTTGAATCGGTTCTAGGTGGGGAACATTAACCTCTCGTAAACTCATATTGAAACGACCTTGTTTAGCTTATTCGAGCACTACCTGCCACTTCGGACAAATAGTACCAATATCCTCAATTAATTGTGGTGTGATCTGAACACGCAAAAATTGATTGGCGCGCAGGCGAATCAGAATATTTTCCGAAGTCAGCAATTCAAAAAAGACAGGGACGCTACCCTGCTTTGTGCTCAGAAGATTACTTAATAGGGCCAGGTGATCCTCACCAACATCACCCTCAGCAAGCCTTATATAAAGGGCTTTAGCAGCTCCAGCACGAGCACTCTCAAGTTGCTGTATCTCTTGCGCCACAATTGTTGCCATTCCTTCATCGGTCAGTTCCAGCTTGCCTTTCACTAACACAGTCATATCGTTTTGGACTACGGCCTTATAACGAGCCAACGTTTCTGGCCAGCAAACAATCTTGACCGATCCGAATTGATCCTCGATTCGAAAGAGAGCAAACCGATCACCTTTCTTTGTGAACTTCACTGCCAAATCTACAATTAAGCCTCCCAACGTAATAATCTCACCATCTTCACATTCGGCAATATTGCCAACGTCGGTCGTAGTCAAGCCTCGAAGTGATTCAGCATAATCTTCTAGGGGGTGGCCACTAACATAAAATCCTAATGCCTCCTTTTCGTGGGCAAGCACTTCTTTAAGTGTCCACTGTTTGACATCCGGTAAAGGAGGCTCTGATAAAGTATCAGATGAAGAATTGACAAATGCCGCAAACAGTCCAGTCTGGCCAGAGGCTTTGTCACGTTGCGCACGTGCCCCATGTTCAATTGCCCGATCAACTACGGCCATTAGTGCCGGACGATTAGCTGTAAGCTGGTCGAAGGCTCCGGCTTTGACCAATGATTCCAAGACACGTTTATTTACGGCGCGCTGATCAACCTTCTCAGCAAAATCGAAGATGGAACGAAACTCACCGCCCGCCTGCCTAGCTTGAAGAATCATCTGCACCGCGCTTGTTCCAATCCCCTTAATTGCCGCCAAACCGAATCGAATCGCCTGTGCGACTGCGGTAAAGCCCTCCTGGCTAGTGTTAATATCTGGTGGTAACAATTGAATCCCGAAGATCTTCATTTCGCCAATATAGCGAGTGAGCTTTTCGCTATTGGTCAGTTCGTTGGAGAGGACTGCTGCGTAAAAATGGGTTGGATAATGAGCCTTTAGGTAGGCAGTTTGATAAGCCAAATAAGCGTAGGCAAAAGAGTGTGAGCGATTAAATCCATAATCAGCAAACTGGGCCATTAGGGAAAAGATTTTTTCTGCTTTGTCACGAGGGATGCTACGCTCGACAGCACCGTTAATGAACTTCTCCTCGTGCAATGCCATCTCTTCCTTCTTCTTTTTGCCCATTGCGCGGCGCATCAGGTCTGCTTCACCCAATGAATACCCAGCCAGTTTCTGTGCCAACTGCATAATCTGCTCTTGGTAGACTAGAATGCCATACGTATTTTCGAGAATCTCTTTCATTTGCGGGACAATGTAGGTGACCCTCTTTCTGCCGTGGCGCCGATCAATATAGTCATCCACCATTCCACCATCCAGTGGGCCAGGACGATACAAAGCGTTTAATGCCGATAAATCTTCTAGTCCTTCCGGCTTCAACTTGCGGCAGATTTCTACCATCCCTGAGCTTTCAAACTGAAAAACAGCGTTTAACAATCCGTCAGCAAACAGTTTCAAAGCCTTTGGGTCATTAAGCAGGATTTTGGCTAAATCGGGGCGCTGGCCAAATCCACGCTCAATTGAGATGAGACAGTCTTCGATGATTGTTAAAGTGGTCAGTGCTAGAAAGTCCATTTTGAGCATGCCGGTTTTTTCTAGATCTGACATGACAAACTGCGTGGTTAGCTCGTCATTTTGGCCCTTGCAAACCGGCACTAATTCGTGAATAGGCTTTGGTGAAATGACAACTCCAGCCGCGTGTACAGAGTGATGGCGAGCATTACCTTCCAATTTTCTTGCAATTTCAATTAATTCAGCAATTTGCTCATTGGTTTCTATAAGTCGCTTTAAGTCTGCATTTTGTTTGATAGCATCATCAATTGAAACATTGCGCCCGCGCACGGGTGGCGGAATCATTTTGGAAACCTTTTCAACCTCGGGGTAAGACATGTTCAAAGCCCGCCCAACGTCTTTGATAACTGCTCGCGATGCCATTGTCCCGAAAGTAATTATCTGAGCCACGTTCTGCCTGCCATATAGATCGCTGACGTAATTAATAACATCTGCTCGCCCACGAACGCAGAAGTCAATGTCAATATCAGGCATAGTTACTCGTTCAGGGTTGAGAAATCGCTCAAATAGCAATTCATACTGTAGTGGGTCTATGTCGGTAATTTTTAGGCAATAAGCTACCAAGCTTCCAGCAGCAGAACCTCTTCCCGGGCCAACAGGGATATTATGTTTCTTCGCGTAATTAATGAAGTCCCAAACTATCAGGAAATACCCTGAATACCCCATCCGTTTGATTGTAGCAATTTCGTGTGCTAACCGCTCTTTGTATTTCGTGAGTGAGTGGCGTAAAGATCCTGCAGATTCAAGCGATTGCCAAATTTCACGCTGGCGTTCTTCAAAACCATTCCAGGTCACTTTCTCAAAATAGCTTTCGATTGTGTCGCCATCCGGCACTGGATAAAAAGGAACTTGATCAATAGCTTTTGGGAATTCCACATTACACTTTTCAGCTATCTCCAAAGTACGCAAAAGCACTTCTGGCTCTTCGCCAAATACTTCCCACATCTCCTCAGCAGTTCGATAGTAAAATGTTGGGGCCCCATAGGTTAAGCGATTGGGATCGTTTATGGTCTTACCCGTGCCGATACACAGAAGGGTGTCATGTGCTTTAACATCCGTTGAGTTTAAGTAGTGGGAATCATTTGTAGCCACCAACGGAATACCAGTCTTACGGGAGAGTTCAACCATGGGCTTTCGGATGCGTCTTTGCGCATCAAGGCCATGCTCTTGTATCTCGAGATAATAGTTCCCCTTGCCAAGAATCTCTTCAAATTCAAGCGCGGCTTTTGCAGCTTCATCGAACCTTTCTCGTAATAATAGAGCGGGTGGGACCCCGCTGATACAGGCGGAGAGGCCGATTATTCCCTCGCCATATTGGGCAAGCAATTCGCGGTCAATCCGCGGTTTTCGCCAGAAGCCTTCTGTAAAAGCGAAAGATGAGAGTTTAACCAGATTGTGATACCCTTTCAGGTCTTTGGCTAATAATACAATGTGATTGGTGGCTTTTTCGCCGGGTGGGAGATTTTCTCCCCCTTTGTCGTGTCGGGTACCACGCGCAATATAAGCTTCGATACCAATAATTGGCTTCACCCCGACTTCACGCATCTTGTTATAGAAAGTGAGTGCCCCATAAAGATTTCCATGATCGGTGATAGCTACAGCAGGCATTTGCAACTCAGCAGCACGTTTCGCCAAAGGGCCAATTTTAATCGCTCCATCCAAAAGGCTGTAATCGGTATGGAGGTGGAGGTGAACAAATTGCTTAGCCATGGTTATATCTATGACTCCCCAGTTTAAGGCTTGGACTTAAGCCTGTATTTCACTCGTCGCCCACGATAAAATCAAGCGCTTAAATCGATAGTTGCCGGTTTAAGCATAACATTACTCCCACTCAATCGTGCTCGGCGGCTTAGAGCTTATGTCATAGACGACTCGATTAACACCACGCACTTCGCTAATAATCCGCTGGCTCATCCGATTCAATAAATCATATGGAAGACGCGCCCAATCGGCAGTCATGCCATCTTGGCTCTCTACTGCCCGAATTACAATCGCCTGTTCATAAGTACGATAATCGCCCATAACACCAACTGAACGAACTGGAAGTAGCACCGTAAAAACCTGCCAAAGTTGCTGATAAAGGCCTGACTGATCAACCTCTTCTTGAACGATTTGATCAGCGTCCTGCAGGATTCTAACTTTGTCAGCGTCCACCGCTCCTATAATTCTGACAGCCAAGCCAGGGCCAGGAAAAGGATGACGATCAAGTAATGCGGCTGGCAATCCGAGCGTACGTCCTACGATGCGGACCTCGTCCTTAAACAATTCTCGCAGAGGCTCAACCAATTTAAGCCTCATCTTTTCTGGCAGTCCCCCTACATTGTGGTGGCTTTTAATTACTGCCGAAGGGCCTTTCACCGATTGAGATTCGATCACGTCAGGATATAAAGTTCCCTGTACTAGGAAATCCACGTGGCCTAGTTTTACTGCTTCATCCTGAAAGACCTCGATAAATTCATAACCGATAATCTTCCTTTTGCGCTCTGGATCAGCTTCGTCTTTAAGCGCATTGAGGAATCGTTCGCTAGCAGCAACCCCCCTAATTCGCAACCCGCCAAACTGCTTAAACGCATTAAGCACGTTATTAAACTCGTTCTTACGAAGCACACCGTTGTCCACAAAAATGCAAGTCAATCGGTCACCTATAGCGCGCGAGACCAAGGCTGCAGCTACAGAAGAATCTACGCCGCCTGAGAGACCGCAAATCGCCCTGCCATCACCAATCTGTTCGCGAATTTGGCTGATGGCAGAATCAATAAAAGACGACGGCGTCCAATCTCCACGACACCCGCAGATATCTTTAACGAAGTTACTGAGGACTGTTTTGCCATCCGGGGTATGCACGACTTCAGGGTGGAATTGGACACCATAAAGTGATTTAGAAACATTGGCAACTGCACCAAGTGAATTTTCTGAGGTTGCAATAACCTGAAAACCCGGTGGGGCAACGGTTACATGATCGCCGTGACTCATCCAAACTTGAAATTCAGCAGGTAATCCTTGCAATAAAGAGCTTGTAGCGACGCTGCTGACTTTCGCTGCTCCATATTCACGGCGCGGTGAAGGCTCGACACGCCCCCCTAAAAAGTAACTGAGCAATTGCAGCCCATAGCAAATGCCCAGGATAGGCACGCCGAGATCCAAAATCTCAATGGCGCAATGCGGAGCCCCCTCTTCGTAAACTGAACTTGGGCCACCCGAGAGAATAATTCCCCTAGGACGTTTTTGCTGTAACGACTCAATAGACAGATTATATGGATGAATCTCACAGTAAACCCCTATTTCACGAATTCGGCGAGCTATCAGTTGAGTGTACTGCGCTCCAAAGTCCAAAATCACTATAGTCTCAAAATTATTGGACACCTTCGATTCCTCAACGGGATAATAATTGGCAGGTAGAGATGAGTATACGTGACCCTCACTTGGAGAACAATTCAAGATTTCAATTGTTCAACCAAATCTTCCCTTTGCTCAACATTCTCTTCGCTCTTTGCCAAAGGCCTGCGTATTCGATTGAGCAAAGCCCAAACCTTGAACAAGAGGCCATGTAAAACATAAGAAATGGCCATCAGCAACAAGATGATTTGTGAGTGGAACCAGATCAAGGCCAGGATGAGTGAGAAAAAAGGCAGGGCGATAAAAGGCTTGTTGGTATGAAACCCAATGTCTTTGAAGCTTGAATAGCGTAGGTTACTGACCATTAGCACAGATAATAACCCCATGCCAACCAGCAAAGCCCAACTCCAGATTTGCCTTGGTTCCGGCGGGTAAACCGCTAAAGGGGTCGGAGAAAAATGCACTATAGCAGCCAAGATTCCAGCCGCTGGAGGGATCGGTAAGCCAACGAAATAACGTTTGTCGAGTTTTGGCGTACTGCCTGAGAGCGTAAATTTGGGCGCGTGGGCCATCACATTGAAGCGTGCCAAACGCAATGCGCCACAGATCAGAAAGAAGAATGAAACCGCCCAACTATATTTTTCCAGACCGGGCGTTGAGCCATACCCCCATGTGTAGGCCAACACTGCCGGCGCAACTCCAAAAGTTACTACGTCTGCAATGCTGTCTAACTCAACACCAAACTCGCTTGTCGTTTTGGTCATTCGGGCAATGCGGCCATCCAGCCCATCGAAAAGAACGGCGAAGCCAATAGCGCGCGCAGCATTGTCAAATAGATGAACTGCGGCAGTAGAGTCCAATTGCTGGTAAGCCTTCGTCGAGTTAATTACTGCATAAAACCCACAAAGGATATTTCCTATGGTAAACGCACTGGGGATTAAATAGATCCCTTTACGGATGCCGCGGCGGGTCGGCGAACCAAGGCTTACTTCATTGGAATTTGTCACAGCCTCTTCTCCATCGTTCAGTTTGCTGCTCTAGTGAAAAGCCCCTTCGATATTACGCTTAATTGACATTCTAGCATAAAGAGGGCGAGCGCAATGTTTGTGCGCCCGCCCTCTTTATGAGTTCATGAATGCAGTTGCAGTGCAAAGCTAGCCATGAAATCAGTGGGAAGTCTGACTCGCTTTATACTTAGAAGCGATAGCCTCCATCTGATCCTTTAAAAAGAGCTTCTTTTTCTTCAGAAGGGTCTCCTCAACTTGCTCGTCTTCACTGGGAAACTGTAGTAAAGATAGCTCGTGCAGGCGAACTTCATATTGGCGGTGCTCGTTTGCCAAGGCGCGATAACGCTCATCGGTTGCAATCAGAAGTTCTTTCAAGGCCGCTTCTGTCGTTGGAATGCTCATCGGCTTGTCCTCCTTAACTGAAAAGAGTTTAGAGTCTCGGCGTCTGACTTCAGACAGGATGTGCAGGTAACGGGATAGTAATATAAAGCCATTAGGCTTTCAAGATTGAATTCAGTCTTGATCAGGGCTGACGATAACACGTTTGCTTGGCAGGCGAATTTCGGAAATTCGGCAGTCTGGCAGCCGCACTCAAGGCCTTAATAGATCGGCGTAAAAAACGTGGGGTGGGCATTACCTGTTACCCTGGTTAATTGGTACTGCTCCTGCTAGCCAAGCTTGTAGGGGCGGATACCTCGGCAGCGATTGCGCAATGAGTGGCCGAGCGTACGGCCTTGTGGCTGTGGCTGCGGCACTTTGGGCTTAAGTAGAAGCGCATACCCCACGCAAGTGCTTGGCCGCGTTTGTGGCAGACCGGCTTATTACTACCGAGGTCGAAGCGGCCGCGAGTCAATCATTAGGCAGCCTGCAAACGCTGAGCAGTGAACGTTTGCATCCCGATGGCAAGACCTTTCGTGGCAACATCCCGCTGGTACGCTGGCTCAAGTCAGCGATGGCGGCAGAGGTCGGCGGTCTTCAACAATTTGATCATTGGGCTATTTCGTAAGGTCGGCTGCACGAACCTTGCCTACGCACGCCGACATTTCGCCGCAAGCATTCCTGCGGCCCTTGAGCTAATTTTTGGCTTAGCGCGGTGACTTTGCAAGAATCCTGGGAACCAAGTGACCACTTCATTCAGCAACTCAGGAAGCCATTCCTCTAGTTGGTTGGTGCGCATGTCTAATTTCAGATAATTGACAGCTCAGCAATGCGAAGGCTATATTGCACTTTGTTTGACAACAATCAGCCTTCGCAATGAATTCTTTTCGTTGGTAAGAGGATTAAGCTCATGACCTCAAACGATAAGCCGTCCCAACTGACTCCGATGCTTCGGCAATATCACGAAATCAAGAAGCAATATCCGGGAACTCTACTCTTTTTCCGGCTGGGTGATTTTTATGAGCTATTCTACGACGACGCGCTCATCGGCTCACGTGAGATGGAAATCACGTTGACCGCGCGCCACAAAGAACATGGCTCCCCCATCCCTATGTGTGGCGTTCCCTATCATGCAGTCACTAACTACATCGCCAAACTTGTAAAAAAGGGCTACCGCATAGCCATTTGCGAACAAGCAGAAGCTCCACAGATAGCGACCAAATTAGTCAAACGCGAAGTAGTGCGAGTAATTACGCCAGGCACTGCGCTGGAAAACCAATTGCTTGAGAGTAAACAAAACAACTATCTTGCCTCAGTCTGTGGTGCTGGTGAAGGCATGGGGCTGGCGCTGCTGGATCTTTCTACCGGCGAATTTTTGACCACTCAATTTCTTGGCGCCGAGGCTTGGCAATTGCTACAGGAGCAGTTAGCGATCTTTGAGCCCAAAGAAGTACTCTTCCCACATTCGCTCGTCCCTTTATTCAATAATGCATTGAAGTCATCAGAGCATTATCCGCAGGAACGCGAAAAACACGCGACTCAGGAAAAAACGCTGGTGTCGGATTCGGCTTCCCTATTGCACCAATCGCTCTTGACGCCGCTCGATGATTGGCTTTTCGGCTTTGAACACGCCGAGTCGCTGTTACGCGACCAGTTTGGCGTCGCATCGTTGGACGGGTTTGGGCTGAATGAAAAGACGTTCGCCATTTCTGCGGCTGGCGCGGCAGTTCATTACGTCAATGAAACGCAACGCACTCAAGCTTCGCATCTAAGCGAAATCAGCTATTTCGAACAGAGCGATTTTCTGCTCCTGGATGCTCCGACAGTCCAGAACCTGGAATTGGTCTCCTCTGCTGGCGGGCAGTCAAGGCATAGTTTGTTTGATATTTTGGACGAGACAATGACTGGCATGGGAGCGCGTCTGCTCAGGCAATGGCTGCTACGTCCTTCTGTCAAAATCAGGGAGATCGAAACTAGACTTGACGCCGTCGCTGAGCTGAAAAACTCATTGATCAAACGTGACCAAATCCGCCGTCAATTGGAATCTATGACGGATTTAGAGCGGTTGGCGGGAAAAATAACTCTGGGCAGAGCCAACGCGCGCGATTTGGTCGCTCTGCGTTCATCCATTGAGGCCATTCCTTCGCTGCGCCATACCATCTCAGAATCAATCTCTTCTCTCTTACAAATATTGGCTGAGAATCTGGACGATCTCGAAGATGTTCGCTCGCTTATCGCTGAGGCTATTACGGATGAGCCGCCAGCTTCAAGCAACGAGCCAGGCATGATTCGCACTGGCTACAATCCGGAGCTTGATGAACTAAGAAATTTGGCTCAAAGCGGGAAAAGTTATATCGCCGCGATTGAAGCGCGCGAACGCGGTCGCACTGGCATCTCCACGCTAAAGGTTAAATTCAATAATGTCTTCGGCTACTTTATCGAAATCAGCAATGCACACAGAGATAAAGTGCCTGCCGATTACGAACGCAAGCAAACCCTGGTAAATTCCGAGCGGTATACCACGCCAGAACTGAAGGAATATGAGGTAAAGGTTTTAGGCGCTGAGGAACGAATTCTTCAGCTAGAAACAGAGCTGTTTACCTCAATCAGGCTGGCCATTACTCGTCAAGTAAAACGAATTCAAGGCGTAGCTCGCGTTTTAGCCACACTCGACTGTCTGGCTTCACTGGCCGAAGTTGCTTCCAAAAGAAACTATACGCGGCCACGGCTTCACGAAGGAGATGAGATCAAGATCGTGGCTGGTCGTCATCCAATCATTGAAACTTTGGGAGAGCGATTTGTCCCCAATGATCTATTTATCAACAACACGACGGATCGCCTACTTATTATTACTGGCCCTAATATGGGCGGCAAATCGGTCTATTTGAAACAGACTGCTCTGATAATCATTCTTGCCCAAATTGGTAGCTTCATCCCTGCTACCTCGGCTGAATTGGCGCTGGTGGATCGCATCTTTACCAGAGTCGGCGCTTCAGACAATTTGGCGCTTGGCCGCTCGACCTTTATGGTGGAAATGACCGAAACAGCCAACATTCTTAACACGGCCACTCCTCGCAGCCTTGTTCTGCTAGATGAGGTGGGGCGCGGCACGGCGACCTTTGACGGCCTTTCACTAGCTTGGGCAATTGCTGAGTATTTGCACGATAACCCCCGCCGCAGCGCCAAGACGCTCTTTGCCACGCATTACCACGAGATGACCGAGTTGGCTAAGCTGCGTCCAGGTGTCAAAAACTATCAGGTCGCCGTCTCCGAATCTGGTGGCGACATCATCTTCCTGCGCCGCGTTGTGCCGGGCAGTGCTAGCAAGAGTTATGGGATTGAAGTCGCCAGGCTGGCAGGCTTACCACAATCCGTAGTTGAAAGAGCGCGGGAAATATTGACCAACCTCGAACAGAATGAGCTAGACGTAACAGGAAAACCGAAGTTTGCAAGGCATTTGAAGAAGCCGAGTAAACATATCAATCAGATGTCACTGTTGGAAACAGTTGAGCCAAGTGATAATAATGAAGGCTCAAGAGCCGAAGTGGGGAGTTGAAATACTCTCCGAAAGTTCTTTGAGAAACCGAGCATAGCTTGAGCATACTCAAGCTATGCTCGCGCTCGACAATTTGGAGCGGGTTACAGTTCAGTTTACGGCATAGCCGCAGTAAATAATCCAAGCCTTCAGGTCGCCCTCTGTGACGGAAGTGAAGGCTTGGCGTAAGGCCTTCAGCAAAGCGCGAGAGTGCTTGCTTTGGCCTTATTTGATCTTTGACCAACAGCGTTCAACACTCGAGCCGCTGCGGCTACTCAAGCTGAGTGGGATGGCGCAGGCCTTCCAACAACAACGGGAGCAACCGCAACTCCACCAACTGTCCTTTGAAGAACGCTTGCGCTGTTGGTCGAGGCCGAGCGCGCGCAACGCGAAGCGCTACGACTT
The DNA here is from genome assembly GCA_963699175.1 of uncultured Acidobacteriota bacterium. Classification (GTDB taxonomy): domain Bacteria; phylum Acidobacteriota; class Blastocatellia; order RBC074; family RBC074; genus JACPYM01. The sequence continues at coordinate 333,717 of OY969418.1, forward strand.
AAGCGCCTTTTGCGCAGCGCCCACTTCCGCCAACAAGCCAGCGTGGAAGACCTCGACTTGCGCACCAGCCGTGGCTTGGATAAGGCCATGCTCGCCACGCTGGCGACTGGCGCCTGGATCCGGCAAGCCCATTGCGTCTTGCTCACCGGCCCGAGCGGCGTCGGCAAAAGCTAGATCGCCCAAGCACTAGGGCTGGCCGCCTGCCGTCAGGGCTTAGGCGTGAGATACGAACGGACACAACGCTTGTTGGAGAGCTTACGCATCGCGCGTAGCGAAGGCACTTATCACAAACGGCTGGCGCAACTGGCGCGGCAGGACTTGCTGATTCTAGATGACTTCGGGCTGCAAGCCTTAGCGCCGCCGGAACGGCACGACTTGCTAGAAGTAATTGAAGATCGCTATCAACTGCACGGCACGATCATCACGAGCCAACTACCACCAGGTGTAACCGAGCACGGGAAAACGTAGAAAAATTGACAGCCGTCGCGTTTCACGGGGTAAGGGCGAAAAGCGGGAGTATCAGCATCATCGCCGCAGGCGCTGGCGAGGCTTGCGGCAAGTTTTCATGGGCGGCCAGCGAAAAGCGGGAGTATCAGCATCATCGCCGCAGGCGCAGCGCTTTAAGAAGTGATTCCTTTTCGGTACGAGTACGCGCAAAATAGTGAACCCTGGTTGCGTCAACAACTGGGGTTCCGTCTTTGGGCTGCCTACCGCGAACGGTATCCAACTCCATAGCCGATGGAGTGATCGTGCCATTGGTGGCAGCCTTTGTCTACGCAAAGGAGGCCGCGCCACCCATGAGCGCAGACGGCGCGCAGGCGCCGTTCCGGCAACGCTTTTGCCGCGCGCCAGGCTGTGGCGCGCGCTTCTTTCTCTGTCGCGCTTGCGATCGCGGGCAGCGTTATTGCAGTGCTCAGTGTCGCGCACGGGCGCGGACGCAGCAACGGCGCAGCGCACGCCAACGTCATCAGCGCAGCGGCGCCGGTCGCCTTGATCATCGTGACCGGCAACGTGCCTATCGCCGCCGTCTGGCACAACGACCAGTGCCTCAAACATTACCTGCCGACCTGCCACCCCTTGCACGCGCGCCTGCCGCTGACGAAGAAAACGTGACGGATCATGCTTCTCAAGCCACCGCCGTTTCCGGCATCGTGCACACGTCCGCCTGGTGCTGGCCTGCAAGGGCGTAGCCCCGCTGGGCGGCGCTCGGCGCGCTTGTTTGCCGTTGGTGCGGGCGTGTCGGCCGTTGGCTCAATCCCTTCGTCAGCACTGGCTAACATGATGATTGCACCAGAAACCGTCGCGGAAATTCGCCGCCTCTTTTATGCCGAACATTGGAAGGTCGGCACAATTGCGGCTGCGCTCGAACTGCATCCCGAGACCGTCAAAAATGCGCTGCGCATTACACTGCCCGCCGCACGTACGCTGCCGCCGCGTAGCACCGACCCGTATGCCGAATTCATGCGCGCGACCTTGCAGCAGTACCCGCGTTTGCGCGCCACGCGTCTGCTGGAAATGCTGCGTGAGCGGGGCTTCACGGGCTCCATTCACCAGTTGCGGCGTGCGGTCAAGCCCTTGCGTCCGGCCACGCGCGAAGCCTTCTTTCGCCTGACGACCTTGCCCGGCGAACAGGCGCAAGTAGATTGGGCTGCGTTCGGTACCGTCCAAGTTGGGCAGGCGCGCCGTCAGCTTTCGTGTTTCGTGCTGACGCTCGCTTACAGCCGCGCCTTCTATCTTGAATTCTTCTTTGACCAGCGGCTGGAGAACTTCCTGCAGGCGCACGTCAATGCCTTGGCCTGGTTTGGTGGTGCACCACGCAACATTTTGTATGACAACTTGAAAAGCGCAGTCCTGGCGCGCCACGGCGACCAGATTCGTTTTCAGCCGCGGCTGCTCGAACTCTGCGGGCACTATCATTTCGCCGCGCTGCCGTGCCAGCCGCGACGCGGCAACGAGCAAGGCCGCGTCGAACGCACCATTCGTTATGTGCGTGAATCCTGCTTTGCCGCGCGTCCCTTCGTCACTTTGCCATTGCTCAATCAACCAGCGTGGGACTGGCGCGACCGCGTCACGCTCGCGCGTCCGTGGCCGGGCGATGATGCGCGCACGGTTGGCGCATTATGCGTAGCGGAAAAACTGCGCTTGCTACCGCTGCCCGCACATCCCTTTGAAACCGACCTGGTGCAACCCATCCGCAGCGGCAAGACGCTTTACATCCGCTTTGACTTGAATGATTACTCCATCCCACACACCTATGTAGGTCGCACGCTCACGCTGGTCGCTTCCGCGACGCAAGTACGTTTGCTCGACGGCGCACGCGAAATCGCGCGCCAGCTGCGCTCCTATGACCGCCATCAACGGATTGAAGATCCCGCGCATCTGCAGGCGCTGTTGGAAGAGAAACGCAAAGCCCTCGGCGCGACTGCGACGGGTCGGCTGGCACACGCAGTCCCTGACATCGCCCTCTTTCTCGACGCCGCCTTTCAGCGCGGCGAAGCGCCGGCACGCCAAACCACGCAATTGCTCTTGCTGTTGGATGATTACGGCGCGGCAGCTTTAGCTGATGCCGTGCGCGAAGCCCTCGCACAAAATACGCCGCGTGCGACTTCCGTAGCTTTTATTCTCAGTCGCCTGAAGCGCGGGACGCGCGCGCCTTTACCAGTTGATCTGAGCCGCGCGCCACATCTGGCTGAGCTCTCGATTCCGACGCACAACCTGGAGGCTTATGACCAGCTCACGCAAAACGATGACGAGCACGCATGACCTGCCCGCACAATTGCGCCAACTAAATTTGCGCGCGACGGCGGAACAACTCGACGACATCGTCGCACGCGCCACGCGCCAACGGCTCGCGCCGCGTGTGTTGTTGGAGGAACTCGCCCAACGCGAACTCGCCGACCACGCACAACGCAACCTGCAACGCCTGCTAACCCAAGCGCGCCTCGGCCGCTTTCGCCCCATCGCGGATTTTGATTGGAACTGGCCGAAGAAAATTGATCGCCCTTGGCTGGAACGCGCGCTCAGTCTTGAATTCATTCACGCCCAGCGCAATCTCATCCTGCTGGGCGCGAACGGTCTCGGCAAAACCATGCTGGCGAAAAACATCGCCTTGGCCGCCGTGCAAGCCGGGCACCGCGTCTTGTTTCGCACGGCCTCCGAGGTGCTCACCGATCTGGCCTGTGATTCGCCGCAACTACGCCGCCGCAAATTCGGCAGCTACGCGCGCCCCGCGCTGCTGGTGATTGACGAAGTCGGCTATCTCTCCTACGACGCAGCGGCAGCAGATTTATTGTACGAAGTCGTCAACCGCCGCTACGAACGCTGCTCGATTCTGATCACCAGCAATCGCGCTTTCAAAACCTGGAACGAAGTTTTCCCCAACGCCACCTGCATCACCACGCTGCTCGACCGCCTCACGCACCACGCCGACATCACCACGATTGAAGGCCAGAGCTACCGCGTGCGTGAGAGCGAACGTGAAGCTGCGGCACGCCGCAACCAACCCTATGCCTAACCCTAAAACGGCCGAAAAAGAATACATCGCCCGGGTTCTCAAGCTGTACCTGAGTCTGCCGCAAACGCCGGCGCGCACGAGCCGCAGCGACCGCCAACTGGCGGCACAGTGGTACGCGCAAGCCCTCGCCTGGGGAACAGTCGAAGCCGCACTGCTCTTAGCCGCCGCGCGCCGCAGCCTGCGCGATCCCGCGCTGCCGCCGCTCGGTCCCATCCGCTCACTGCACTACTTCGTACCGCTGCTGGCGGAAGTGCTGGCCGTGCCGCTGCCGCCGGACTATGTGCAGTACCTGCGCAGCAAACTTGCCGCGTGCGTACCCACCACATGAGCCGTTCCGTGGAACGCGACGGCTGTCAATTTTTCTACGTTTTTGCCTGCGCGACTACACTTGATGCTATTGAGCGGTTTAGGGGGGCGCATAAAATCCTGGCAATTAAATTCCCTACATTTAATGTCTCATACTTCTTGATAACAAAAAGTAGCGCAAAAGACATTCCAGATTTACTAGACAGGAAAGCTAGAGACATTGAGCAGTATACTAAAAACTTGCTTCCAACTGTTACAGATTGCAAGTTTCATTTTATTGGCGCGCGGGGGCTGATTGAGCTTGCAACTAAGCCGCCCCAAACAGAATTTTCGCTGAAGTGCGTGGATTCGATGCCGTCAGCCAAAGGCGGCTATGTCGCCTTTGTTAAGCTAAGCGACTATTTCCAATTCATAACAGAAAACGGCGAGTTGATTGACCACCTATTTGAATCTAATGTACGTGACTATCAAGGAGACATTACAGTTAATCAGGGAATCCGCGAAACACTTAGTCAGCCTAGCAACCAAGAAGATTTTTGGTGGCTAAATAACGGCATCACGATCTTAGCATCAAAGACGGGCGGCGACCTGAAAGACTTGAAAATTCGTGATCCTCAAATCGTTAATGGATTGCAAACGTCACAGGAGATATTTGAATACTTCCGGGGCGGGAAAGCCTCAGGCGGCGATGAGCGGATCGTGCTGGTGCGTATTATTGATTCAACGTATACGGAGACTCAAGATAAAGTTATACGTGCCACTAATAGTCAGACAAGTATACCGCCCGCCTCTTTGTATGCTACAGACCCAATACATAGAGATATAGAAAAGCTTCTACCTCGATGCGGACTTTTCTACGATAGAAGAAAGAATTATTGGCGCAATAAGGATATTCAATTGTCCAAGATCGTAGGTATTACAGAGTTAGCCCAATCAGTGATTGCTATACTACTTCAAGAGCCTGATATGGCACGTGCGCGTCCCGCGCGTTATTTTGAGAAAAAGGATAAAAAGAAGACGCTTTACAAGAAGGTGTTTTCAAAGACGCACCCAATTGACCTGTATACCGCTTGCGCCATGCTACGCAAGAAGGTAGAGGCGTATCTACAGAGAGTCGAATCAGAGCGGCGACATCGGAATAATGTGTTGTTCTACGTGCTGACAACGGTTGCATGTCTCAGGACTAAAAGCGCAAAGCCGAAATCAAAACAGATAGCTAAGATTGACGCGAATCAAGTAAGTGACGGATTACTAAGTGAGGCGTTTGATATTGTATGGCATATCTATGATAGCTGTGGGCTAACGGACAAGGCCGCTAAGGGGCCAGAAATGGCGCGACGGTTAAAAGAAGAGCTACAAACCCGCTTTGGGGATAAATGAAAAAGGCGCGTCACTTCGGGGGGATGATCTTATTTCTGAATGGGTCTTTCCCTGTCGGCTTCGGTTGTTGCTCGTATTCGGCTTGCTTTTTATCAACCTCCGATTTTGGCACGCGCAATAACTTCCTAGCTAGCTCATCAAAGCGGGAAAAACTTTGCCCGTCTTCGATGAGCTCAGGTAAGGCATCAGGGTTGATTGGTTTAGGCTTTTTCGTTTTTTTCATTGCGTACCTTGTTGGGGATTTTACCACGACGGCCCACCGGCGCGCTACCGCGAGCAATTAGCTGTTTGTAGGTAATACGCCTGTCATTGATATTACTGACGACTTTGACAAAGCGGTCTTTGTCTTTGCCCTTACGCTCATTGAACCGAAACTCGTGCTCGCTGACGTAGCGGTGCAAGTGCTCATCTTCAACGGAAACCCAAGTGCCTTTCAAGCAACGCTTGAATAGCGTCCAGAAGTTTTCAATGCTGTTGGTGTGGATTTCACCGCGAGCGTATTCCTTACTGTGGTTAATCATGTGATGAATATATGTAAGGCTCAAACCATCGTAGCCTACCCACTCATCAGTGATAACTTCGCTGCCCGGTTCAACGGTTGAGCAAATCTGCTCTTGAAGCGTTTCGGCGGTGCGGTCTGGAATGACTGTAGCGGCAACCTGGCTCGCGCCTTTTTCTTCGTTGCGTTCCAGCATGCCCATGACGATGGCTTTGTTGACCGGGCCGCGACCTTGAATTACAGCCTTGCGCTTGCTGGCGTGCATGTTCTTTCGCAAGACCGCCGACAAAGGTTTCATCGGCTTCGATCTGACCGGACATCTTTTCAAAAGTGCCGGTTTCAAATGCAAGGCGGATTCTATGTGCGAGAAACCAGCAAGATTTTTGCGTAACGCCAAGCGCGCGGCTCAGTTCGTGCGAACTAACGCCGTTTTTTGCGTTACCAATAAGCCACATGGCGACGAGCCACTTATCCAAGCCAAGCGGACTGTCCTCCATAATGGATTGCGTCTTGATGGAGAATTGCTTTTTGCAGGCTTTGCAGCGCCAGACTTGGCGGGTTGAAATAAAGCTATGCTCTACGCCCTGGCAATGCGGGCAAGTGGTGCCGTTAGGCCAACGAAGCGGAATCATGTATTGAAGGCAGTTGCCAGGATTGGAAAAGTAAACAATCGCCTCTTGAATCGTCTTCGGTGTGTAGAGTTCTTGTTCCATAAGAGTACTCTACCAGAAAGAGACAAGTGCGTCAAGTATATTATTACCTTAGTTAAGTCAGATGTCGGCGAGCCGACATCTGACTTAACTAACTGAGTTAGAATGGGATTTCGTCATCATTCATAGGCGGCTCGTCATTGATGTCAGTAGCTGACTGACGCGCTGGCTTCGCTACTGCCGGTGCTCCGCCACCACCTTCATCCCCTCTAGTGCCAAGGAAATGAATCTCTGAAGCGGTGACTTCCAATGAAGTGCGGCGATTGCCATCGCGGTCTGTGTATTCTGACTGTCTTAACTTACCTTCCACATAAACTTGCTTACCTTTGGACAGATATTGATTAGCCAGCTCTGCTGTACGGCGCCAAGCTGTGACACGAAACCAAGTCGTCACATCTTGCATTTCACCTGTATTGTCCTTGCGACGCTCTGTAGTTGCAACGGTAAAGCTGCAAAAAGCATCGCCTTGCGGGGTATAGCGAATCTCAGGGTCACGCCCAAGATAGCCGACAATGATGATTTTGTTGAAAGATGCCATGGCGTTGTCTCCTGTGCTGAAGGGTTATGGTTTGCTGTCATGCGCAGCAAATTAGATCACGGGTTGATCCTGCTACTGCGCGTGCGTACATTGTTTTTTGTAGGTGGTTGAACTGGTGCAGCCAAGCTTTCTCCAAGACGGGTTAGCTCCTGCGTTGCCTGTGCCGCCTCGGGTGAAACTGGATACTGTGTGATTACGGCACGTAGAGTATTCACTCCCTCTTCGCGTCTTTCAAGTTGAAGGAATAGTATACCTTTCTTAAATTGTGCAGCCGCCGCCTTATCACTTCTAGGATAATTAGCCAGCAAACGCTCATATTCTTTGAGCGCCTCACTAGTTTTTCCTTGCGCATTCAAACTCTCTGCAATCCAAAATAGGGCGTTGTCAGCAGCCTCAGTTTGACTATAAACATCCAGATAGCGGCGGAAATTCGCGGTAGCTTGCTCATATTTGCCCTGGCTATATAGATTGTAAGCAAAAGAATAGAGTTGATCTGGACTAGTTATGGTTGGAACTGCGTCGGCTTGTCTTTCAGCCCGCTCTTTTTCGGCAGCTTTTTCGTTCTCAAGACGCCGCTGATATTGTTCAACGGTTTCACGCAGACGCTGAATTTGCTGGCCGACCTGATTGAACTTTTGTTCATTAGTCGAGAGTTGATCTATAATTTTTGTCAAGCGGGCATTGGTCCCCGCCAAATTGTTGACTTGAGAAGTTTGGGTTGATTTGAAGGAGTCTTCGAGATTGGCTAACGTCCTTTGCGATCCTTCGGAAGTCTCTACTAACCTCTGTAAAGAGGCAGTTGACTGCCCTTGGGCTTTATCGAAGGCTTCCTGCATATCTCTAAGTTGGCGTTGAAGCACCAGCACCTCTCCTTGCAGGCGGATAATTAATTCTTTTTCTCCGCTAGTAGGCGAGCTTGCACCGACCAAGACGCATAGTAGCGCGACTAAAATCCACGGCATATATTGTTTCATCATATCTCCTCCAACATTGATTGATGAACGGCTTTGCCCAAAAGTTATTGGCTAAACCATTAGGAGCGAAAGGGGCTCGCTCTGATCAACACAAAAGATTTGCCAATGAGTATAATCTTTCTTCACGGTTGCGTAAATGGCGAGAATTGGTTACAAAGTAAACTTGAATCAATCTCAGCCAAATAGTTGATAAAGATTTCCCCAGATTAGTGCGAAAAAGCATGTGGTGAAATTGGCATCGGCAAAGGAGAATAACCTTAACAATTTTGTTATGCTCAAATTGCTCAATATTTCCAACTTAGCAGTAGTTGATAGTTTGCAGCTTGAGTTTGGCCTTGGCTTAAATATCTTGAGCGGCGAGACTGGATCGGGCAAATCCATCGTGATTGATGCACTAGAAATTCTTTCAGGCAATCGCATAACTCAGGAAATTATCCGAACTGGAGAAGAAAAGGCCTTCGTCGAAGGGGTCTTTGAGGTGGCGGGCAACACTCCGCTTCTAAGCCTACTTTCTGACTCAGGTATCGCCGTTGATGGCGAAGAAATGGTTATTAAGCGCGAGATTGTCAGCAGTGGCAGAGGGCGTGTCTTTATTAACAATCAATCTGCAACTACTCTATTGCTGAAGTCCATACAGCCACACATCATTGATATACACGGGCAAGGTGATCAGCAAAGCTTACTGGTGGCGGAAAATCAACTAAAGATCTTTGATTCCTTTGTTGCGGTTAGTCCCCTGCGTCACCGGGTCGAGGCAACTTACGAAGATCTCCTTACCTTGGTTCGCGAACTAGAATCTTCTCGGCGCACAGAAGCTGAACGATTGCAAATGCTGGACTTGCTGGAATATCAAATCAATGAGATTAGCAAAGTGGGATTAAAATCGGGCGAAGATACCGAGTTGGAAATTGAGCGGAAAACCCTGGCCAATGCTGAAAGACTAGTAACCCTTTGCGATGAGGCTTATAAGATTATTTATGATAACGAGGAATCCACTTTGGCTCAATTAAGCAATGCCCTGAAAAGACTGGAAGAACTCGCTCAAGTAGATGAAAAGTTTATTGGCTCTAAAGAGCAACTGCTGAATGCCCGGTATGCTTTGGAGGATGTTGCTTATTTTATAAGGAATTATGCTAAATCTATTGATGTATTGCCTAATCGCTTACGAGAAGTTGAGGAGCGATTAGTCGAGATAGATCGGCTTAAAAGGAAATATGGGCCTTCAATAGAGACAATTGTTAATGTTCTAAAGCAAGCAGAAGAAAAACGATTTAACATTGAACATAATGAATTTATGGCACAAGAGTTAATCGAAAGAATAAGGACAAGGGTTGATGAATATCATAGCCAAGCCAATGTTTTGAGTCAGCAGAGAGTCGCTAACTCAAAGACATTTGAGGATTTGTCATCTTCTGAATTAGCTAAAGTGTCATTTGAACAGGCGAACTTCAAGGTTAAATTTATTAAGCCTTCACCTACCGAGCTAAATGGGCAACTTGAAGGATGGCTAGGTGCGGCCGGAAAAGAGAAAGCTATTAGTCGTTTTGGTAAAGAGATGTTGGAGTTTTACTTTTCAGCTAATGCAGGTGAAGATTGCGCCCATTGCGCGATGTCGCGTCTGGCGGCGAGCTTTCACGTTTGATGTTGGTACTGAAAACAATCATTGTCCCCACCCAGTTTCCCAAAACACTTATCTTTGATGAGATTGACAGTGGTATAGGTGGAAGAGTGGCTGACGCCGTTGGCTTACGGTTAAGCAAACTCGCTCAAACGAATCAGGTTTTGTGTGTGACTCATCAGGCCCAACTCGCGCGCTATGCTGATACTCATTTCCTGATCACTAAAGAGATTAGTGGTAACCGGACAAAAACCTTGGCGTTGTTGCTTGATTATAATGGTCGGGTTGAGGAACTGGCCAGGATGTTGGCTGGTAGTGAAATCACTAATACAGCCAAGAAGCACGCGCGCGAGATGTTGAAATTTAGTTGACGCCTCGCATCTATTGCCAGTTAGGAGATACTTTAATAGGGTAAAATGCTTGTTCTGGGTCGAAGAGCAATAAGTTTTCTGGTTGCCTGCCCAGATTGTCCCCAAACTACCGAAACGGAGATTTTGAGTTATGGAAAGAGAGATGAAAATCCGAGGTCTTTTGATAGATCCCACTACCAATTCGCCAATTATTTTGCTAAAGGACTTAGAAAGTGAACTTATGTTACCAATCTGGGTTGGCCCGTTCGAGGCTAACTCTATAGCTTCGGAGATAGAAAAAGTTGCTCCTTTACGACCCATGTCTCATGATTTACTCAAAAATATTATCAACCAATTGGGAGGGGATATTAAACGCGTAATCGTTACCGAGTTGCGTGAAAATACGTTTTACGCCATTGTTGAGATTGTTATTAATGACTCGCTCGTAATTATTGATTCCCGTCCAAGTGATGCCATCGCGTTAGCGTTGCGTGCTGATTGTCCAATTTTTGTGAGAGATGAAGTGATTCAGGCCTCCCATAATAGCCAAATGAATAATGTTGAATCGGATATCGATGTAGATGAAGAGGTAGAGTGGCCCGAAGAAATAGGTGATGTAAATGATTATAAGATGTAGACTGCGGAGACTTTAGGCTGCTTTGTGTTGAGGTCTCAGCATAGTCAAATGGTTGAGTAGACCAAACCGACAAGCGTGGAGTAGTTGCCATTTTCAAACGTCGTTGTCGGAGACTGACTGAAATCGCAAAGGGTAAGCCACTGGTTCGACCAGTGCGACTTGAAAAGCTTTGAGCATTCCGGGAGTCAGTTCTCACCTGGGAGCTTGATAGGCCTGATCCAAGGGAGAACTTTATGTCAGAGAATGCGCAAAGTTTATCCCACTCGAAGTGGGATTGCAAATATCAGGTTGTGTTTGTGCCCAAACGACGACGCCAGGAGCTGTTTGGGCATTTCGGCAGAAACTTGGGCCCGTCTTCCGTATCGCCCGTTTGCGCGGCAAAGCACGCAACTTCAGTGGGGAGAGCTTCTGGGCACGCGGTTATTACGTGTCCACGATCGGCCTCAATGAAGAACAAATCAAACGCTATATCCGAGAACAAGAAGGCTCGGATGAGAGCGGACGCTTCTAGTCGAACACACAACTGCCTTGTGCGCCGAACTATTATTCGACTTGAGCGCTAATCCAACTCGCGCCATCACCCAGTGTCGCAGCGAAACGCGGGCTCACACTGCCTTGTGCATGTGCCAAGGCCAAGCGTGCCTCTTGCTAGGTGACCTGGCGCGTCTTGCGCCGATCGGCCGCCACACGCGTAGTGACCAGGAGCAGCGTCCCGCCATCTATTTGACCGGTCATCTGGGCGTGACCGCCGGGCGGCAGTTGCCCGGCGGCCAGGGCTTCCTTTTGCTCCACTAACAGCGCGCCCGCGTGTGCTGCTGTATAGCGGCGCAGCGCACTGCGCGAGACCTCAATCCCGTAATGCTCGCGCACCCCTGCGGCGACCTGGGTAAAAGATTTGGTTCATGTGTAGCCAGTTTGCGTGAGTTGCAGGTAGGCTAAGGGAATGATTGACTTTCCCATTAGCGACCTGCTCTTATTAAGACAATAGAAGGGCGCGCGCGTTTGGACGTAAGGGAATGATTGACTTTCCCATTAGCGACCTGCTCGATAACGAAGCCTGTACGGCCTGGCTTGAAAAACAACTCCATCCAAATGGGTTGAGTTGTCCGCACTGTCAAAGTAGCCAAAGCCGCGTCGCACGGCAGCGCGGCCATTTCACCGGCTATCGCTGTAAAGACTGCGACCGTTATTACACGCTGCTGAGCGGGACGATCTTTGCCAAGACCAGACAGTCGCCGGCGCAATTAGTGCTCTTGTTGCGCGGCATCGCCAAAGGTAAGTCCACGGTACGGTTGGCACGGAAACTCGCCTGCTCGCGCAAGCAGGTGCATACGCTGCGCCAGGGCGTGCAACAGAGCCTTTACGAACAGCAGCCCCAAGCGGAAGAGCACGTTCTCAATGCGCCAGCCCGGATTGCGTGCAACAGAGCCTTTACGAACAGCAGCCCCAAGCGGTCTTGCCAGGCACAGTCTTTGAAGCGGACGAGTTGTATCAGAATGCGGGGGGAAAAGCACGCCGCTTGGCTGCAGATAGCAGCGACTCATTTATAAGGACTTACAGCTATCTGCAACTGTAGTACTAAGCGGGTCTGCCAGACGAGACTTTTTTCCTTGCGCACCAGTTGCGGGCCGGCCTCAGCCGCTTGCTCGACCAACGTCTGCTTGCGTTCGGCCCAGTTCTGCAAGGCGATCTGGCCGATTTGGCGCAATTCTTCAATGACGCGCTGTCTTGCTGGTAGTTGTGCAACTACATTTTCGCCAGCACAAGAGCACTGTCCATCCGTGTGTCTCATTTTTGATTACACCCACGAATACGTATTGCCGGTAGTTCAGTTGACAGATTTAGGTTTCAAGAATAGGATTGGGCCGCATTTAACTACCGATAATTATAATGACATAAGTCTAAGACGAGCGGGGTCTTGAGAGGAACCGTTGCAAGCTATAAAAATTGCCATCGCTAACCAAAAGGGGGGAGTCGGCAAAACTACTACAGCGATTAACTTAGCGGCTGCGTTTGCGCAAAGAGGGAAGCGTGTCTTGCTAGCTGATTTAGATCCACAGGCTAATAGTACGATCTCTTTTCTTGATCTGCAAGTTATTGATTTATCGGTCTATGATTTCTTAATTGATACCGACTTACCTTTTACCGAGGTTGTCAAACAGACCAAGATGCAAAATCTTGATCTTCTACCTGCTCGAATTAATCTTGCAAAACTTGAAGGTAAACTCATTGGGGAACTGGATGCTCCGTTTAGACTTAAGGACAGAATAGACCCAGTGAATTTGCATTATGATATTGTGGTTATTGATACTCCACCAACCCTTGGATTAATCACCGTCAATGCGTTGGTTGCTGCAACTCATCTTATTGTCCCAATCCAGTCTTCATATTTTGCCCTCGAAGGTACAGATGATTTGTTAGAAACAGTCGAGCGGATAAAAGCTCGACCCAATCCACAGCTTGAAGTCCTCGGTATAGTGGTCACACTACATGATAAGCGTACGACTTTGTCAAAGGATATTTATGACCAGATTTGCCAAGTATTTGGCGACAAAGTGTTTGAGACAACTATTTCTCGTTCGGTGCGATTAGAGGAGAGTCCAGCTTATCGAGAATCAATCTTTACCTTTGCACCAGTCTCGAGTGGTGCAATTGAATATGCCAGTCTTTGCGAAGAGGTAATACGCCGTGTCTATTAAGCGAGGGTTGCCGACTAGCCTAAAAATGCGTCATGACCGTCATTATGTGGAGGAGCTTGCCTCATTGCGTAACGCTCCAATTGGACGGATGATTCCGATTGATCGGCTTGAGCCAAACCCTCAACAACCTCGTATTGAATTTGGCGATCTAGAAGAATTGGTCGCTTCTATTAAGGAAAAAGGTGTTCTTGAACCATTATTAGTCCGCCCTTCGCAAGTTGGAGGGCGTTTTATGATTATTTCCGGTGAGCGGCGTTACCGAGCAGCCAGGGAAGTAGGGTTGAGTGAGCTACCTTGTATTGAGATGGATGTTGATGATCGAGCAGTGGCTGAGATTGCTCTGATTGAGAATCTGCAACGCAAGGATCTAACAGCTTTTGAAGAAGCTGAAGGATTAATAGTTCTAGTCGAACGGTTTGGTTATACGCACGAAGAAATAGCCAAAAAGATTGGCAAAGCCCGCTCGTCTATTACTGAGGCATTAGCTATTGCAATTATGCCAGATGAGGTAAAGGCTCTATGTCGGCGCGCTGACATTAGTGCCAAATCTTTATTATTGCAGGTAGTTAGACAGCCAAATGAGGACTTGATGAGGCAACTCGTCAGTCGAATTGTGGAGCGAGGGTTGACTCGTGATGAGGTGCGTAAGGTACGCTCAAATAAACAAGTTAGGACCCAACCGTTTTCTTATCGCTATCAAGCCCCCAATAGAGAGTACGTTATTGAGGCTAAGTTCAGACGTTCACAGGTTTCTCGTGAAGAATTGCTGAAGGCCTTAAAGCTAGCTTTGGAAGATGTAGAGCAACGTAAAGAATAAGGCTCAATTGAGATGGTCCCGATTTGACGGACACGAAATTCTCTTAGACTCTATATAAAATAAAAACGAAATCGGCTAGAGAAGCTCCAGTACTATTGCTTCCAGTAGGAATTCTGGCAATTTGTGACCGTTGAGGTTGGCAGGTGCTCGGTGAAGCAACTCGCTGACCTCTTTGAAATTGACCGCGACGACCGCATCAGCCAATGGCTGGACTGGGGGACGCGTGCCAGTTCGACGGGTTGACAGACTATCCCGCAGTGGGCGGCCTGTTCATTGAATCTCCGTTGGGAGCGAATCTAGTGTAGGAGGTTCGTTGGTCGAATAACGATTGGGGCAAGTATATTATTACCGATAGCTTCTAAGCTTTATGTTGTTCGACCTCGTATTTACGTCTTAGCTTCTTGACCCATTTTTCTATTAACGGTCGCAGGGGCTTGAATAATTTAGCTCGCCAGCCTCCTCGGTTATCGCGCCAAATCTTATGGTATTTATCCGCATATGTTCTGATTTTGCCTTCATATTGATTTTTTTTGATCCCATGGGCCAGCGTTAAATAGTAATGTTGTGCCTGCAGTGTAAGGAGTAAGTAGGCAAGATTGGCTTTGAAATTTAAGCGCGCTGCTAGTCGTTTAAATAAACTATCAGCTGGTAATAATTTCCCCATTGCGACCTCGCACCACGGTTGAATGTTTCCTTGCTTAGGATGGTAAAGTCCTGGAAGATCATTTAAGTCTGCCACCAGCCTAGACTCTATTGCAATCTGATCTACGAAAACAATGCGTTGAAGTCCTCTATAATGTTCTCGAGGCACTATTTGAAAAACACTTATCGTTATCTTTTCAAGGTTACTTGAGGTATTGATGGATGATTTATTCTCAATTTTGAGGTTCATGATCTTTTATGTTTAAAACTGATGTCACTACAGAATAAGCTGTTATTGTTTCTTCGATTGTAGATAGTCGCTGTTTCACCTTTCTCAACTCCTTGAGTAACTCAGGAAGCTGAGTAAAGGCTGCGACAGCGCGTCGCCAGTCACGTGTGTCAATTGCAGGGTATCCTGAAATTTGTTTGCCAACTGGCACTGAATTGGGGATCCCTGTTTGGGCTGTCGCAATCACTCCGTCTCCAATTGTTAAATGCCCTGCTACGCCAACTTGGCCAGCTAATATGACATTGTTGCCGATATGCGAGCTACCTGCCAATCCAACTTGCGCACACAATAAGGTATCTCGCCCGACAATTGATCCATGACCAATCTGAACTAGGTTGTCAATCTTAGTGCCACGCTGGATTCGGGTAACCCCCATGGCCGCACGATCTATAGTTGTGCCGGCACCGATTTCAACATTATCCTCTATTATTACAGTGCCTGACTGTCGAATTTTATACCAGGATTTGTTATCCTGGTGCGCATAACCGAATCCATCACTACCAATAGTGACGTGGTTATGAAGAATAACCTGATTGCCCAATTGGCAGGCCTTTCTTATTGCACAATGTGAGTGAATAATAGACTCCCTACCAACAATCACTTTTTCTCCAATTACACAATGAGATGATATGACAGCGCCATCTCCAATGCTAGCTTGATCTTCAACGACAGTAAAAGGCCCAATTGTAACATTAGCCCCTAACTTAGCAGTAGGCGAGACCAAAGCCCAAGGACTGATCTCAACTTTTACAGCCTGTTCCTGATAGAAAATTTCTAATGCCTGAGCAAAAGTTAAATAGGGGTTGTTAGAAATTAGGGCACTTAAGCCAGCAGGTAGATAATCAGGATTGTGTACAATAACAGCACTAGCTTGAGTATTTACCAAAAATCGTTTGTACTTAATATTGCTGCAAAAGGTAAGATCCCCAGGTCGCGCGAGTTCAATGGGGGCAACACCAGTAATCTCGATTTTGGCTTCTCCAATTACTGTACAACCTAGAATTTTTGCAAGCTCGTACAACAGCATATCGAGATTTGAAAAAAGAAAGTTTGTTAAACACTCAGAGTCTGATAATATTACCAAATTAGCTGCAAAGCAAGTAATTGTGTAGGGTCTATTCATTCTCTTCAAGAAAAGAGGTGTTCCTCCATAGAGTGGCGTTGCGAAACCAAAAGCTTCAACGGAGGATAACCTATGAATAGCACTAAGCTGTCTTTGCAAGAGGCTCTAGTAGAGATTACCGATTTTCGCCAGGCCAGTGGGCGGCGCTATGAGTTGTGGGCGGTCTTGTGATTGATCTGTGTGACTTTGTTATGCGGCTATCGCTCGCAAGCGGCCATTGGTAAGTGGGGCAGGAATTATGGGCCACGCGGTTGCGACGCTTGGGGATTAAGCGTCAGCGCGGACCATCACAATCTGCCATTCAGCGCGTCTTGGCTGGGGTGACGGCAGCCGCCGTCGAGTCGGCTTTGGGCGGCGCAGTTGGTGCTGACAGGCTGTGTGCTGAACGCGCATTGAGGAGCGCCGCTTACAGGCCACGCATGTGATGGCTGGCTGCTCGGACTGGCTTGGTTTGCAACAAGTGCTGCGGCTGGAATGTCAGGTGACTGACAAACGCACGCAGGTGAGCCGTGCGGAAGTGGTCTATGGCGTGACAAGCTTAGAGCCTGCGCGGGCTACGGCCTGCTCAGGATACGCCTGCACAGTTGCTGGCACTTTGGCGCGGATACTGGGCCATTGAAAACAAGCTGCACTGGGTGCGCGACGTGACCTACGGTGAAGACGCTTCCACGATCCGCAGCGGCAAGGCGTCGCAAGTGATGGCGGCATTGCGGAACTTGGCGCTCTCCCTCTTCGCCTAGCTGGGGAAACTAACATTGCTGCGGCTTGTCAGCGCTATGTGGAATGATCTGGCGCTGTGTGTTATGCAGTGTGATAGATAAAGTCGAGCTTAGGCAGCAGTCGCCACTGCATGCCTGTACGCATAATGGAAGCGCAACCTGTTGAAGGTTGTACGTAATGGGAAATTCCGCTGCGGAGAGATTATCGTGAGAACACTTAATGCTATCCCGGCCTAATTGGCAGAATCGACTGCTTACTCTTTGTGATCTCAATTAGGGGACAATGTCAAATCAAAACTCAAAAAGAAGTGAATCAAGTGAAGCAAGGCCTGCTAGTCAATCGGAAAGCGACTTAGCTAATCGCTTTCTCACTTATTTGAGAGTAGAAAAAGGATTGTCTTCTAACACGCTCGAGGCCTACCGAAACGATCTTACCAAGCTAAATATATTCGTCAGAAATAAAGAAAAAGATTTACTCTCGGTTGAAAGATCTGATCTAGTGCAACTCCTTGTCTACCTTAAAGGCGAAATGAAGATGAGCGACGCGACGTTGGCAAGAACCTTTTCCGTTGTCAGAAGCTTTTATAAATTCTTGCTTGCCGAAGGCTTTTTGAATAGAGACCCTGCGAGTTTAATTGAACCTCGTAAATGTTGGCAGACTTTGCCTCACTTTCTTACCGCAGAAGAGGTAGAGAAATTATTAGCACAACCGGATATTGATTCGGATGTTGGGTTACGAGATAAAGCTATGCTTGAGGTTTTGTACGCATCGGGGCTGCGCGTGTCTGAGCTTATCAATCTAAAGCTATCAGATGTTGATTGGAGCAAAGGCATAATTAGCTGTGTCGGTAAAGGGTCAAAGTGCAGAAAAGTGCCCATCGGCAGGACAGCTATCAACTACTTGAAACTCTATTGCGTAGCGCGACAGAGATTATTGCGGGGGAGCAGTAGTAATTATCTATTTATTGAAGCTGGCAGTGCGCATATTTCGAGGCAGAAGTTTTGGAAGCTCATAAAGGGTTATGGTCGCCAAGCTCAAATTGAATATATTACTCCGCACATACTGCGTCACAGTTTTGCTACTATCTTGCTGGGGAATGGTGCTGATCTACGATCTGTACAAATAATGCTTGGCCATAGTAATATTGGAACTACACAAATATATACGCACTTAACCAACGAGGGCCTTAAGCATGCTTATCAGAGGTTTCATCCACGCTCAAAGCTAAAGTGAAAATTGAAAGGTGGAGTCTGAAGTAGCGCGTCATTTCTCAGAGGCAAGCGTCAGGCAAGCTAGCGAACTGGTCGGCAGCATAAATGTGGCATTACCCAACTTGGGAGATGAGCGGTTGGATGGCTAGTTGCCGCCTGCACATACCGGATCGGGTTTGCAATCGGACGGTGCAGGAGTCGCCCACTGTCAAACAGGGGGGTGGAGGCAAGACACTTACTCTCGGCGAGGTCAAATCAAAGATCAACTGTCAGGCGAGTTCGTCATTGAAAGATAAAGTTTTGAGCGACTTTTCGCGATGTAGTGAGGCCAATGCCTTTACTTCGCTCGGCATTGTGTAAGACACATTGCCACAGAGGCTGAAAGTGAGTCGCAAGCCTTACCTTTAGCCAGTGCTTGGCCTATGATAATATTCAGAGCAACTTGAAGCATCTGTCGACGCTCTGTAAACCGTAGCTGAAAGCGACTTTGAAAGAGTCGTGGGTGTCACACCGGGTGTAATTCAAAGTGAGACGCAAAATCAGGCTGCCGCTTGACGAGCGCGTTCCCAATATGCCTCCCAATCGCCATTGGCGCGCGTGACACGTAAGGCTAACATCTTGGCTGCCTGCTCCTCTGTCCACCACGCACCTGCTAATTTCAAGCGCTTCTGCACCACATAACGATGCGCGCTTTCGATCTCACCTGACCCAATCGGTAGGCCGCGTGCGAGCGCATCGCGATAATTCAAGTGCTCCAACCGCTTGAGTAGATAGCGATAACAACAACGCACTGGAGCTACTTCATCCGCCAAGGCTTCCGGCTCCAAGTGCGGCTTGAGTGCGGCCAACACGCGCAAGCTACGGTTCGCTTACAAGTGTTCCTATTGCTCGTGCCGCCAGGCCTTAGCTTGCGCACCAGCAATCGGGCTGGCCGCTGCCGCTAAGTATGCGCTGACGTGGTAAAAATCGACCAGATAGCTGCTCTGTGTACCAAAATGTTGTTGACTTGCGCGCTGATCCAATTCGCGCCATCACCCAAACAATACACGGCGCTCGCTTGTCCGCCCCCGGCACGCGCGACACATTGCCGCAGTCCAGTCCCAGCTTGCGCTACCTCTCCGAGCATCGTCGCGAATTGCGAGCTCACACTGCCTTATGCATGTGCCAAGGCCAAGCGTGCTTCTTGCCAGCAGACCTCCCGCGTCTTGCGGCGATCAGCGGCCGCGCGCGTCCTCACCAGGGGCACCATCCCGCCATCTATTTGACCGATCATCTGGGCGTGGCCACCTGCCGGCGGTTGCCCGGTCGTGCGGGCTTCCTCCTGCTCTACTAGCAGCGCGGCGGCGTGTGCTGCTGTATAGCGGCGCAGCGCACTGCGCGAGACCTCAATCCCGTAATGCTCGCGCACGCGAGCAGCCGCCTGGGCAAAGGATTCTTCGGCTCCGAAGTCCACCAAGACGCGCTGCAAACCCAAGCTATAGCTCCGACACCTGACGGCCGCGCTCGCCGCAAAGGGGCGCACGACGGGCCCTTGGCGACTGCGTCGGTAGGTCTGTCCCTGCACGCTAATTGAGCCTAAGCGGGTCTGCCAGACGAGACTTTTTTCCCCTTGCGTACGAGTAGCGGGTCGGCTTCGGCGGCTCGCTCGATCTGCACCTGTTTGCGCTCGGCCCAGTTTTGCAGGGTGCTTTGGCCGATTTGCCGCAGTTCTTCAATAACACGCTGTTCAGCCTCATCGGCTTTGACCACATCACCGGCCACATTCTCAACCACGGCGACTAACTCGCTGATCCGTTCATATTAAGTCTGGATACTCCCGCAAGCGTTCTTCTAGGTTTTTCGTCTCCGTGCCTCCTTGCTGGTAGTTGTGCAACTACATTTTCGCCAGCACAAGGGCACTGTCCAGCTGTGTGTCTCACTTTTGATTACACCCTGTCACACCCAATTCGTGCACTCCATCTTGACAGACCAACAACTGGTGTGACATCTTCCAAGGCTTTGATCCTTAGAGTTACAGACTCACAACAAGCAATTATGACATTCAGGAGGCAATATGAAACAGCAAGGACGTTTTTTGTTTACTTCAGAATCCGTGACTGAAGGACACCCAGATAAGATCTGTGATCAAATTTCGGATGCTATCTTGGACGAGGTATTAAAACAAGATGAAACTGCGCGGGTGGCGTGTGAGACTTTCGTAACCACTGGGCTAATTCTTATCAGTGGAGAAATCACAACCTCAGCCCGAGTCGATTATCAGCAGATAGCACGCGAAACTGTAAGAGAGATTGGTTACGATAATGCCGAATACGGATTTGACTGTGATACATGTGCTGTTATTTCGGCCGTTAATACGCAATCGCCCGATATTGCAATGGGCGTTAATGTTGGTGGAGCAGGGGATCAGGGTCTGATGTTTGGATATGCCTGTAATGAAACTGTCGAGCTAATGCCTACACCAATTCAATTGGCGCACAATCTTGTGCACCGTTTAAGTAATATTCGCCGTGACGGAACATTAGACTACCTACGCGCAGACGGCAAGTCTCAGGTAACGGTCGAATACGATAACGGTAAGCCTGTGCGTGTTGATACAGTGGTCATTTCAACACAGCACAGCCCCATAGCCGGTGCTGAGCAGATCCGTGAAGATATCATTGACCATGTGATTAAGCCGACGATTCCCGCACATTTGCTCGATGCTAGCACTAAGTACTACATCAATCCAACTGGGCGCTTCGTCGTCGGGGGGCCGAAAGGTGATACTGGTTTAACTGGCCGCAAAATAATTGTTGACACTTATGGTGGGGCAGCTCCACATGGCGGCGGCGCTTTTTCTGGCAAAGACCCAACGAAAGTTGACCGCTCGGCTTGTTACATGGCTCGCTATATAGCCAAGAATATCGTGGCGGCGGGTCTAGCTGAGCGATGTCAAGTACAGTTGGCCTATGCTATTGGCGTGGCAGAACCAGTTTCTGTCTATCTTGATTGTTTTGGTAGTGCCAAAGTTAACGAGGATAAGCTAGTCGAGATTGTACGAACGAATTTCCAATTGACCCCACAAGGTATTATTCAATCGCTCAGATTGCGTCAACCTATATATAAGGCGACCGCGGCCTTTGGCCATTTTGGGCGAGAGGGAAGTTCATTTACGTGGGAAGCTACTGATAAAGCTGAAAGACTTCGTGCTGACGCGCAGCGCTAGACACAATTTTAAAGGAAAGTGTTTATTGGACAATATCATGAGCACACATTACGACATCAAGAATATTGAATTGGCCGATGAAGGGAAGCGCCGCATCGAATGGGCGGAGCGTGAAATGCCGGTTTTGCGCTTGATCCGAGAACGGTTTGCGCAAGAGCAGCCTCTAAAAGGCATTAGACTGGTTGCTTGTGCTCACGTAACGACCGAAACAGCGAATCTGGTCAGAACGTTACAGGCTGCTGGAGCAGATTCTGTGTTGATTGCTTCGAACCCGCTCAGCACTCAGGATGATGTTGCTGCAGCATTAGTAAAGCATTATGGCGTTGCCGTTTTCGCTATTAAAGGCGAATCAACAGAGACCTATATTCGTCACGTTGAGATGGCGCTAGATCACAAGCCGCAGATTATTATCGACGACGGGTCAGATGTAGTGGCGACTTTAATCAAAAGCCGTCCTAATCAAATTCCTGACATTATTGGAACGACCGAAGAGACAACGACTGGTATCGTTCGTCTCAAAGCAATGTTGCGAGAAGGGAAGCTGACTTTTCCGGCGGTTGCCGTAAATGACGCGCAAACAAAACATTTCTTTGATAATCGCTACGGCACTGGTCAAAGTACGTTGGATGGGGTTATTCGTGCTACTAATATCTTGCTGGCCGGCAAAACCTTGGTGGTTGTTGGTTACGGTTGGTGCGGAAAAGGTGTGGCTATGCGAGGGCGGGGTATGGGAGCCAACATAATTGTTACAGAGATAAATCCAGTAAAGGCGCTTGAAGCTGTAATGGATGGATTCCGCGTCATGCCAATTGAGAAGGCTGCTGCACTAGGTGATGTTTTCATAACTGTAACTGGTAATCGTCACGTAGTTGACAAATCTCACTTTGGTCTAATGAAGGATGGAGCAATTGTTTGCAACTCTGGGCACTTTGATCTTGAGCTAAACCTTGTGGGGTTAAAAGAGCTTGCTTTGGAAGTAAAAACTGTTCGCCAGTGGACGGAGGAATATCACCTCAAAAATGGCAAATCCGTAATTGTGTTAGGTGAAGGGCGCTTAGTGAATCTGGCCGCCGCAGAAGGACACCCTGCCAGTGTAATGGATATGAGCTTTGCCAATCAGGCGCTTTCGGTCGAGTTTTTGCTTAAGCACAAAGGTAAGCTTGAGCCAAAAATTCATTTGCTACCAGAAGAAATAGACCAGGAAATTGCCCAACTCAAGCTGGAGGCTATGGGAGTGGCAATAGATCTATTGACGCCAGATATGATTGAATATATGAATAGCTGGCAAACAGGAACATAGCTTTTGTCCTTTGTCGCCAGCTTACTTCGAGCATTCTCAGGAGTGATGCAGCCTTATTTGGATTGTAACGGCCAATGCAAGGAAAAGGGCGTGTGGGGACCAAACCGCTAGAGTAATTGGAATAATCCCTCTTTTGCCGGCTGCCTCAAAAACACTTAAGACAGCCCAAAAAATTAATGCCAGAGAAATACTAATCGCCATAGCTAAAGAACGAGATTGATATTGCCGTCGAATTTGTAAAAGGCAAATAGGAAGAGAAACAAAAAATAATGTCAAGCAAGCAAAGGGAAAAGCTAGTTTTTGCATAAGCTCTAGCTTCAATCTTGTACTTGATAGTCCTGCTCGCTCTACTTGATCGATATAACCCTTTAATTGCTGAAAAGTGAGCTTGCTTGCTTCATGATAGCTCTTCTCGTAAATAGCCCCTTTATTTTTCAGCGCATCGGGAATATTGCCGGCATTTAAGGTTTCTATTTTAGCCATTCCATCTAATCCTATTAGATAGCGAAAACTATTTGAGCTATTCGCAGTGACAAAAGTCGTGTTATTGTCCAGGGGCATTTTCTCTATATATGTGACCTCACTCAAATAATAATTTGGATTATC
This sequence comes from uncultured Acidobacteriota bacterium, assembly GCA_963699175.1. Lineage (GTDB taxonomy): Bacteria > Acidobacteriota > Blastocatellia > RBC074 > RBC074 > JACPYM01. The sequence goes on from OY969418.1 coordinate 356,855, forward strand.
AAAGCGGAATATGAGCGCATTTAATTGAGTTTGTCCGTTATCCTGAAATAAACGATACCCATAGATGCTGTTTTCTGATGTAGCTGTCCATAGTCGATCGAAAGCTATGCCACCCCCCTCTAAAGATTTGCCTTTGATTTTGTTGTAGCGATAATCTTGCTCACGATTGGCTAAAGGGAGTATAGAGTCCGAGCTATAGAGTGCCAAAGAGAGAACTCCGGTAGCGGCAGTCAATACTGGTAATACCAGGCGGGCTGGATGGCCTGAGTAGAAAAGTAGGATAGTTAACTGGCCAGTCCTTGCTAGAATGGTAGCTGTTGCTGTGACTGCAGTAAGCACCGCAAAAGGAGTTATGTAATAAACTATCTGTGGGGATAGGTTTATTAAGTAGCCCACGGCATAACTAAACTGAATGCTATTTCTAGCTAATGAAGGTGCAATATCGAGCAGTGTAAACAATAAGATGGTTATAGTTAATATGACAATAGTAAGGATAAAATACTTGGCGAATTCGCTAAGTATTAAGTAATAGCCTAGACCTACTTGTAGGAAGACTGGGGGCCTTAAGGTCGAATAGGCTGATGGATTGCGGCCTGTCACTTTATCATCTGAAGCCATACTTCCTTGAGGCGGACTTACTGGATGACCATTTAGGAAACCTAAACTTCTTAAACGGTCATTCGTTAATGTGATAAATAAAGCCAACAAGACAAAAGAGGGAATCAAGAATCCTAATAATATACCATATTGCCGTGGTAGCTTTCCTTTGATTGCTAAGTTTTGCCCAAATGTCAAAGCCGTATAATAGAGAACTAAGAGTAGGAAGCCGACAAGGATAGATAAGATTCTTTTTGTTGACCTTGGCCGAAGAGAGGTTGCTAAAACCAGAGCGACACAAACTGCGTAAATACAGGCGAAGGCATGAGCTAGCCGTTTGAATATCTCAAGCTCTAGCTCACCTCTGATCAAACTGTCTTTAGATATTTTTAGTTGACTAAACAGTACCCCCATCTTGGTAAATGCTGTTTGGTTAGCTGAAGTGATAGCTGTATCTGTGTTGGCTCCTTGAGGTGTAGTGAGTACTCTGATGGTATTTTCCTTGAATGCGCTCGTGACATGATCTGCGACTGATGTAAGGTTGTCAATGTAAATACCATATGATAATTTAATTTCAAAAGCCGTAGTGGATGGGTTAGGTGTGAGGCTACCAGATTTCGCCGTCAATAATTGAATTTTACCACTCGCGTTATCTTTTTTCAGTAGCACGACCCCCTCCCAATTACCGGTGTTGCGATCCACAGAATTTATTCTCAACAGATGGCCCGGGAATTGGGAGTTAAATATTTGTGGTTGAATTTGAGAGGCCGCTTGTTCCAAATTTAGGTTGCTACGAAGTGCCTTAATACGTGAGATGGATTGGGGCCCAATGTTCCAATTAAGGGTAAGTAGCATAGCAAACCCTACTATGCCGCTGAGAAGAAATGGTGCAAGTCGAGGTAAATAAGTCAGGGGGCTGGTTTCTAATACAAACCACTCTGAATCTGCCGCAAGCCTTGAAATTGTGAGAGTATTGCCGAGCACAAGAGCAACTGGGAGGGTGAATGTGAAAATTGGTGGCAGCAGGTTGAGTAGGATTTGAGCAGAGATTTTCCAAGTAATAATAGGAGAGAAGATAAACTCGCTGTTACGGGGAATGTGCTGGCAAAAAACCAGAATCGAAAGAATAGCAAACGAGATCACAATCGGCGGGAGGGATTCTTTTAATATATATGAGGGAATTAGAAATTTGTCTTTAAGCATCAAGTATGTAAGAGGACGTCATCAACTTGGACTCGTTGAGTCCGATAACAAATCTTATGTAACAGCAATCCCGGTAATTCTAATTCTATATTCCACTAACGCTTTAGTAACCCCATAATGATGTGCTATCTTTGTCAGCGATATTCCTTGATTAATAAAATAGCTTAGTCCTGCCAGTGGCACAAGTACCGCTGCTCCTACTGCATAAGCTTCTATCTCATCTTTTTTATCGTAATCTCTGGAGCCAAGCAACTCTGCAGACAAGCGATTACGCTGATGACCCAGCAAAACATGACATATCTCTTCCATTAATGTAGCTTTACGCCGTTGTGGCGACTGCGTTGTGTTTAACACGATCAGAACTAACCCATTAGCCAACTTACCCGAAGAGGCTCCTGACCACTCATCAGGCCTTTCTAGCAATAATGTTTTTACCGTCTGATCCGAGATGCCAGGAACATTCTTTATGTCTACTACTGTCATACCCAGCCGCGTTGCCAAATCATAAGGATCCAGTTTGTCATAAGGGGATAAACCGGCAAATTTGCGGATGCGTAAAGCGTTTTTTTCAAACTCCCGGGTATCACCGCTGAGCTTTTCCAGCATTACAGTATCCCTCATAAGCGACGCGGAACAAATCTGATAAGGCCCGTGCTGTATCTGGAGTTAAGTTAGGATCAGCTCTTAAATGGGCCTCGACAATTGCTGGCATAGGCTCATTCTGATAATAAACAATGGGAGCGTTCTCCAATTTGTTATTACTTGCTAAACCAACTATTCGTTCAATTGGGATTTGAAGCCACTGTGAAAGGCGCGCGAGTGTAGGAGCATCAGGTATAAAGCCTTTTGCCGTTTCAATTCGAGAGAGAGTGGATGGGCTTACGCCAGTGATTTTAGCTACTGCTCGTAAGGAGAGTCTTTCAGCTTCCCTCTTTCGTTTTATATACCTACCAAGCTCTTTTACGTTAATTAAGTCCTCACGACCAATACTCATTTGCTTACCTCTTCCCAGATTATTTGACGTTCTATGGGTCGTTAAAACAGTCTTGCACAGGAAAGATAACATGAAACCTTTGCAAAGACAAGAAAATGTCTCACCAGTGCAACAGCGGAGGTGTAATCAAAAGTGAGACACACAGCTGGACAGCGCCTTTTCGCTGGCGAAACACTGTAATACTATATCCAGCGAGGGATATAGCGATGAAATCCCTAGCTGATAAGTGAGTGAGGCCCCGTACAGCGGAACCGCAAGCGCAAGACACGACTAACTCCCATCATGCTGGCCGCGGATGAGTGCGCACATGCTAGCCGGCCTAACCATTCTGCCTGGGCATGCCGATTCCGGGCTAGGCCCAAAGCTGGCGTGATTCATCTCTAAGTCCTGCCACCCAATCTCTGATTGCTGCGGGCGTAAGCGGTAGCAGGGGGAAACACACGCCACGCGGGTCACTTGAGTCACTCCAGTTGGCCAAGCTGCCGTGCCGCCGCTGTCAATATCTACGCCGCCAAAACTGACTTTGAAAGAGCTGGGCTTGAAGAGAATGAATAGACCTTATCCATCTTTACATCTTGTAGGATATGGGGTTTACTATATGAGACATTTAGTAATTGACCAGTATCTAGTCGAATCTACAAGGTTTTGTTTCCTAACAGTTGGAGCTAAAAGTGTCCTCTTTCATTGGAGTTATAAACTCGACCCATTTGACTTGTATAGCAGAAGAGATGGATCGGGAGATTATCAGCCTAGGACAACAGAGTGAACCGGATTTCCAATCATTGACAGATGACGAATTAATTGAGCGAGTCTTAATTGGAGAGTCTAATACCTATGAATATTTATTTCAGCGGCACCTCCGTCGCATAATCACCATTGCCTGGCATTTCTTCCGGTCTAAGGAAACGGTTGATGATATTACGCAAGAGACTTTTGCTAAGGCCTATTTCTCCTTAGCTAGCTATCGCCATGGGGCGTCGTTTGAACAGTGGCTAGCCAAAATCGCTATTAACAATTGTTATGACGAACTCCGGCGGCGCAAGAAAAGAAGTGAAATGCTCATTACAGACTTAACCGAGGACGAAACTAACTGGCTAGAAAGTAAGCTTTTAGCTCATTCCTTTGACGAGTTTGTGGGAGGACACGATAGACAAAATGCCTCTGAGATCATCAACAAACTTCTTGCTAAACTGTCTGCTGAGGATAAATTAGTGTTGACACTTCTGCACGCGCACGATTACTCGATACGCGAAATCGCGCAAATGCTTGATTGGTCAGAAGCCAAAGTAAAAATCAGAGCCTTCCGGGCGCGGCATAATCTACGACGTGTTTTTCAGAAACTGACTCTTACTGAACAGCGTAAACAGCTTAGCAAAACAGGCCAGCAGGGCTAAAGAGGCGATAGTCATGTTCAACCCACTCAGATTCTTATTCAACCGTCCGTCACAAGCAGATCAATACCTTGATCAAATGCTGCAAGTGTATCGTGAGGACCGCTCCATAGCAGAGATAGATAGTCTAGAGAGAGAGCTGCGAGCAAGACTACGAATTCCCCACGGCTTGCGCGACGAGGAATTCACCATAACCCTGGAGTCGGCCATCCTCTCGTTAAGAGGTTGGTTGCTTGCCTTTAGCGCTGCAGCAATTATTTTGCTGTCGCTGGGGGTTGGCCTGAAGTATCAAAGTCAAAGCCCCGTAGGACTTGAAGAAGTTTTGACCTACAATGCGGATTCCACACACCGCGATCCATTTTTGTTTTCAGATGAGATAGATTATGGCCGTTGATCCTCGTAGAAAAGCGCAATTGGTTATCGGACTAGCCTTTCTTTTAGGTGCAGCAACTGGTGGGCTATCAACTTATTTGTTTTACAGCCAGCGTCCTCAACCTGCTTATAGCGTGTCAGACGTAGCCAATGAGTTGACCAAGCGCATAGGGCTAGAAACAACCCAGCGCGCGCAGGTTGAAGAAATACTGAGCGAATCCCGCAAACAGTATAAGCAAGTGCGTGAGCAGATGCGCTTACAAAACCAAACTGTCCGTGAAGCGACGCGCACAAGGATCCGGACTATTCTTTCCTTTGAACAACAGACCCGGTTTGACGAATGGGTTCGTGAAATGGACACCAAGCGTAGTCAGCGCGAGCGCGAAGAGTCTAAACCCAAGTAGGTTTTTGGAGTTGCCTCAATTCCCTGCCTGTGTAATAAGGTCGCATACCTTTGAAATGCATTTATCAAAAGTTGGTCTCTTCCGCTGTGCAAATGCTCAAGCTGCCAGTTCTCGTTGTCGCAGTCATTTTGCTCAACAGTCTGTCTTGCTCCAGAGGGGGGGGCAAGGATGAGTTGATGATGCTCATCGAGAAACGAGTGCCAACTTTCGACCCCCGCGCCAGTTCAGATTCTGCCGCCGAGCGATTCCGCCAGCTTGTCTTCAATAGCCTGATGCGCAAAGGTGAGAACTTTGAGCCGGTGCCTGACTTGGCCACAAGCGTAGAGAATTCGCCGGACTACAAAACTTTCACCTTCAAGCTCAGGCCCAATATCAAATTTCACGACGGACGGCTCTTCTCTTCGCTTGATGTCAAATATACTTTCGAGACAATGTTGGCAGATAAGAGTCTCGTCAAACGCGCCTCTTTCGAGCAGGACTTGGCTTCCATTGAGGTGGTTGATCCTCTGACTATTGTCTTCCATTGTCGCAATCCATTTCCCGGGCTCCCTAACGATCTCATTCCTGTTGGCATCATCCCTGAAGGTTCTTCCAGTCGGCAAGCCAAACAACCTGTTGGCACAGGGCCGTTCAAATTCGTTAGCTACGCAGAAGACCAAGAGATTGTCCTCAACGCTTACGACCAGTATTTTCAAGGACGTTCCGGACTTCGAGCGGCTGCGCATCAAGATCGTGCCGGACAATAGCACTAGAGAAAGTGAGCTGCGTAAGGGCACGGTTGATCTGGCTATCAATGCAGACTTCGATCCCGTGACCATCGAAGCTTTACAACAGTCTCCGGGCGTCAAGGTTATCATTACGGACGGCACGAACCTCGCGCATCTGGGGGTCAACCTGCTTGACCCGATTCTGAAAAATTTGCGTGTGCGGCAGGCAATCGCTTACGCCATTGACCGGGAGACGATCATCCGGGAGATTTGGCGTGGGCAGGCAAAACCCGCTTCGAGCATTCTGCCAGTTACGCAGGCTGCCTATGAGCGAGAAGTGCGCTTTTACAACTATGATCCGACACGCGCCGGTCAGTTACTTGATGAAGCTGGTTTCAAATCGGTCAATGGCCAGCCGCGTTTCAAGCTCACGCTGAAGACTTCGACGCTCTCGATTGCGCGCAAGCTCGGCGAGGCATTACAGGCTCAGTTGCGCCGCGTCGGCGTCAATTTGGAGTTGCAATCATTGGAGCGGCAAAAGCTGACGCAAGATATGACCGACGGTAACTTTCAGCTTTATTACAATGTGATGGTTGGAGGAAACCAGAGCACGGATATGTTCCGCTTCGCCTATCACTCACGCTCAATTCCGCCGAATGGTCAAAACCGCTCGCGCTACAGCAACCCACAGTTCGACAAGCTGCTTGATGAATCATTAACCGCAAGTCGTGAGCAGCGCCAACAGATATTTTCGCAAGCACAAAAGACTTTGGCCGAGGAGTTGCCACAGATTTATTTGTGGTATCAAGCTACGGTTGTTGTTTACCGAGACCGTCTTTCTGAGGTCAAGCCCGATCCTTCGGGTGACTGGCGGATTGTGAGCCACGTCAAGCTCGCTCACTGAATTTCCTTAGAAGTCACTGCTGCAGCTCCCTGCTATGCCATGTTGAGTTGACGTAGTGCTTCATAAAGCACGATACCCGCTGATGTGGCCAGATTGAGCGAGCGAATTTTAGGATTCGGCATCGGGATAAGCAGACAGCGTTCCCAATTTGCGCGCAAAAGCTCCTCGGGCAAACCGCGCGTCTCGCGTCCAAGGACAAGACAATCGTGCGGCAGGTATGTCCAGTCGGTGTAGGTGCGCTCTGCCTTGGTCGAGAAATAGAGGAAGCGCGTTTGTGGAAGAGACTGATAGAGATCTTGTAGGCTGCGGTGGTGATGAATTTCGACGTGCTCCCAATAATCCAGCCCGGCGCGGCGCACGTACTTATCATCCGTGCGAAATCCTAGCTTCCCTACCAAATGCAGCGCAGTGTATGTTGCACCGCAGAGACGCGCGATGTTGCCGGTATTGGGCGGGATCTCTGGCTCAACTAAGGCAACGTGTAACGTCGAGCGTTTTTCGTCAGGGTATCTCACATCGTTTATAGGTGGCGGCCGACTGCTGGGCATCAGGTCTGCGAAACGAGCTGTCTTAACACGTAAGGCAAGATGCCGCCGTGTTGGTAGTAATCAATCTCAATGGTGGTATCAATGCGCAAAGTCAACGCCACTTCTTGTCGGCTACCGTCTTGCCGGTGGATGACGAGTGTGATCTCTTGGCGGGGCTTGATGCCGGTGTCGAGTCCGATAACGTCATAGGCTTCTGTGCCATCCAAACCAAGCGATTGTGCAGACGTACCCTCTTTGAATTGCAGCGGCAAGACGCCCATGCCAACGAGGTTACTACGATGAATACGCTCGAAGCTCTGCGCGATGACAGCCTTGACGCCAAGCAAAGCCGTGCCTTTCGCCGCCCAATCACGCGAACTACCTGTGCCATACTCCTGACCTGCAATAATGATGAGTGGAGTGTTGAGTTCTTTGTACTTCATCGCGGCGTCAAAGATTGCTATTTGCTCTCCGCCGGGCTGGAATTTGGTCACGCCACCCTCTGTGCCTGGAACCATCAGGTTTTTGATGCGGACATTAGCAAAGGTGCCGCGCGTCATCACGCGGTCGTTGCCGCGCCGCGAGCCGTAGCTGTTGAAATCGGCGGGCTTCACCCCTCTCGCTTGTAGGTAGAGGCCAGCAGGTGAGCTCGCTTTGATCGAGCCGGCAGGGCTAATATGGTCAGTCGTAACCGAATCACCAAAGATACCCAGCGCGCGCGCCCAGATGATGTCGTGCGCGACACCCGGCTCCATCGAAAAGTTTTCAAAAAAAGGTGGCGGCTGAATGTAGGTAGATTCTTCATTCCACTGATAAACCTCGCCAGCGCTCGACGGAATCTCATTCCACAGTGGGTTCTCAGCAGTGAAATCCGCGTAGAGCCGTTCATATGTGGCCGCATCCATAGCCGCATCCATCACGGCGGCAATTTCTTGCGAAGTCGGCCAGATGTCTTTAAGGTAAACTTCCTGGTTACCTCTACCTATACCGATAGGCTCCTCCGACATATCAATATCAACTCGGCCAGCCAGCGCGAACGCGACGACTAGCGGCGGGCTCATCAGAAAATTGGCCTTGATGCTTTGGTGCACGCGTGCTTCAAAGTTGCGATTGCCCGACAACACGCTGGCTGCAACCAGATCGTTTTCGGTAACAACCTCTTCGATCTTGGGATCGAGCGGGCCAGAGTTGCCGATGCAGGTAGTGCAGCCGTACCCGACAACGTTAAAGCCAAGCTGATCTAGATAAGGTTGCAGCCCGGTTTCTTGCAGGTATGCTGAAACGACACGCGAGCCTGGACCAAGTGAGGTCTTGACCTGTGGTTTAACGCGCAGCCCTTTCTCGACAGCCTTCTTTGCCAGCAGTCCTGCGGCAAGCATCACGCTTGGATTCGAGGTGTTGGTGCAAGATGTAATGGCGGCGATCAATACGTCACCGTGTCCTAATTCGACCGAGGCGGCGGGAAAGGCCTGGGCAGGCACATCTTCAACCCGATCCGGTGTTGGGCGATTGTTCATCATCTCGACTTCGGTCTGTGTGCTCGTATTTTTTAGACTAATACCCTCACCTTTTGCGTCCGGCACAGTCGCAGGCTCTTGCTCACCACCACCCAGTAGTGGCTTGTCCGATCGGCCACGTACGCCGATCGTTGTTTCATAGCGATGACCAAATTCCTCTGGGGCTTTTCCATAGCCGTTCTCAGTCAGCGGGCGCTGGAAGAGGTCGAGAAATTTCTCCTTGAGATTGGACAACTCAATGCGGTCTTGCGGACGTTTTGGCCCTGCCAGATTCGGCGTGACTGTCGCCAAATCGAGTTCAAAAACCTGGCTATATTCGATGTCACCCTGGCGCGGAATGCCAAACAATCCTTGGGCTTTGAAATATTGCCGGAAAGCGTTGACTTGCTCTTCAGTGCGGCCTGTGGCTTTCAGGTAATTGCAGGTCTCTTCGTCAACACCAAAGAATCCCATCGTTGCGCCATATTCGGGAGCCATGTTGGCAATAGTCGCACGGTCTGTCAGTGAAAGCGACGTAGCACCTTCACCAAAATATTCGACAAACTTGCCGACAACTTTGGCCTTGCGCAACATCTCGGTGCAATGCAGCACGAGATCGGTTGCGGTGACGCCTTCTTTTAGCGCACCGGTCATGTGCACGCCCACCACATCGGGTGTCAGAAAGTAAACAGGTTGCCCCAACATGCCAGCCTCAGCCTCAATACCACCGACACCCCAGGCCACGACACCCAGGCCATTGATCATCGTTGTGTGCGAGTCAGTGCCAACCAGCGTGTCTGGATAATAGACGCCGTCTTTTTCGAGCACGCCCTTGGCCAGATATTCGAGGTTGACTTGGTGAACGATGCCAATGCCTGGCGGGACGACTTTGAAGGTGTCGAATGCCTGCATGCCCCATTTCAAAAACTCGTAGCGTTGGCGGTTGCGTGCGAATTCGATCTCCATATTCCGCTGTAATGCGCCTGCTGTGCCCGCGACGTCAACCTGAACGGAATGGTCAACCACCAAGTCAACAGGCACGAGAGGCTCAATCAGCGTGGGGTTTTTGCCGAGTTCGGCAACGGTCGAGCGCATAGCAGCAAGGTCAACAAGCAAGGGCACGCCCGTGAAATCCTGTAAGACAATGCGCGCAACAATGAAAGGAATTTCTGCGGTGCGTTCAGCGTTGGCCGACCAGTTGGCCAATGCCCGCACGTCTTCTTCCCGGACTTTCTTGCCATCGTAATTGCGCAGGACAGACTCGAGCACGATACGGATGCTGATGGGCAACTTGGAAATTGGGCCGACACCCTCTTTTTCGAGTTGCGGAAGTGAGTAAAGCCTTCCCTGCTTTCCATCACTAAGATCGAACGATTGAAGTGTGTTAAAGAGATTATGTGGCATGGTTGGGTTCACCTGCTTGAATGATTTATTTGTGTGAGGTAGTAGGGGGCGAGTTTACGAGGCGGCATCTGGAATCGTCAAGCTACATGGTTGAGTGTGTTAATTGTCTTGTTGTTTTGTTTGAGCGCGCGCTGAGTTTTAACAGCGCGCGCTCAAACAACTTATTCGTTATCGGACGCAATTCCACCCATTAACTGACCTTTCAATGACCTGCCCGGCAGTAAGCTGCTGGGCAGTAACCTCACACGTGATTAAAATCGAGCGCGATGGCGGCGGCCTGAACTGTCGCAGCTATGCGCACAGCGTCGTGAATCTGATCTTCATTGAGCCCACCCTCAAGCACAACTTTCTCATGCGAGCGGATACAGACTTCGCAGCCATTCAGCGCACTGACCGCTAGGCAAAATAGCTCGAAGTCCGCTTTGCTGCCGAGTGGCTTGGCAATCCAGTTCATGCGCAGCCGGGCAGATTTCTGGCTATAGCTCTCTTTGCCAACCAAATGACGGAAGCGGTAATAAACGTTGTTCATTCCCATTAACGTCGCGGCGGCTTTGGCATCTTCGAGAATGTTGGCCTCAACTTGCGTCTGAGCATCGGCTAGCACTGCGCGTGTCAACGTAGCCTGGCGCGTGGCAAGGGACGCCGCAAGTGCGACGCCCCAAGCCTGGGCAGGGGTTAGCAAAGATGACTGAAAGACAGTTTGCAGGTTGAGCTTGATGTCTTTGGCCGCTTCGGGTAATTGGTTACGCAGTTGTTCTAGGTGTTGCATAAGTTCCCTCCTTCTCCTTGCTTGATAGAAACTGTTCGAGCGTTAAGCAGCTTTGCCCAGGGTCTTCTCGCCCTGTTTCCAATTGCACGGGCAAAGTTCATCGGTCTGCAACGCGTCCAGCACGCGCAACGCTTCATCCACGTTGCGGCCTACTGAAAGGTCGTTGACGGTTACCCAACGAATAATGCCTTCAGGATCAACGATGAACGTAGCCCGCAAAGCTACGCCATCATCTTTGTGCAGTACGCCAAGCGCAGTCGCAAGCTCGCGCTTGGTATCGGCCAGCATTGGATATGGCAGAGCTTTGAGATCAGCGTGATTATGACGCCAAGCTAAGTGTACGAAGTGCGTGTCAGTGCTCACACCCAACACTTGCGCATCACGGTCGGCAAAATCAGGATTACGCTTGCCGAACTCGGCGATCTCCGTCGGGCAGATGAAGGTGAAATCCATCGGCCAAAAAAAGACGACCTGCCATTTACCGGCGTAGCTCTCATTGCTGATTTCGGCAAACTCTTTGCCCTGCTCCAGACTAACTACGCCCTTAAGTTTGAAATTCGGAAATTTGTCTCCAACCGTCAACATGAATGTTTCTCCTTATTGAATTGAGTTTAGATTTAGATTGCGTCTAAATCAGTGATCATAAAAAAAGCAACAAATGATCTTTGTTGCACTCGAATAATGTGAGCCAGCCTCACGCGATGCTGGCTACTTCTGCTGACACGCAGCACATAACCCACGCAATGTAACCTCGTAGTCTTCGACTATTTGGCTATCAGGCAGCTTACAAATTTTCAGCGCGCTAAGCAGACCGCACTCTACATCCTCGACCTTACCGCAAGAGTTGCAAACGAAATGATGATGTCGCGCCGTATTTGGATCGAAGCGCACCATGCCACCCTCGAACACCTCTCTGATCATGCCCGCCTCTTTGAGCCAATTGAGCGTGTTGTAAACCGTCGCCCGCGAAGTCATCGGGAATTTGCGATTGACAGCTTGCAGGACTTCATCCGCGGTCGGGTGATGATGAGCAGCTTGCAAGTAGTCGGCAATCGCCCGCCGTTGCGGGGTCATTTTCAGACCACGCGATTGCGTCATCTTTTCCACTGCATTGCGCTGTAATCTCGTCATCGGCGCTTAGACTATGTCTAAATACAGAATCTGTCAACGAGTTTTTTCAAACAAAGAATTGACGTATTAGGCTACAAGGTTTTACGCAAAATTAAGTTTGAGCAGATGCCGCTCGGCTGGACGGGCAAACTAAAACGACGTAAACTGCCGCGCGTGACAGGTAAGGGCGACTGATTCAAGAAATACTGTCACTTTAGTGTGCTGCAACCTCATTGGGTCTTTTTTTTGCAGCGCAGTAGTTAAGCGAACAAATCACTTTACTTGCAATTGGCACTGGACGATCCAAGAGCATTTCACTGCTCGTCACATGCTAAACGGAAAAGGACAGACCGATGAAACGGATATTGCACATCTACACACACATGCTCAATCAACTGCGCTCACTTATAACGCGGCGTTTGCGCCTCTGGCCCGCAGCCAAAAGTACAGCAGTCCCGGCCTGGCTGCTAGCTATCTTTATCGTTGTATCGGTAGTCTTCCTTCATGCCCGGCGAATTACGGCTGACACCGGCACTGGCTCGATAAGTCTTACAACTCTGGGATCAGCAGCGGCCGAAAACTTCGTCACTCTCTCTAACACTGCCGGCAGCACGACGAACACGACGCTGCCCACGGGCTGGTACATCACTGAGCAGGGCGGCGGCGCACGCGACAACGAGCAGTACGCTGTAGACACTGGCGGAAGCACCACCGGCGACATTTACAGCTACGGCGCTGCGGCCAACACCGAACGCGCGCTGGGCGAACTGCGCAGCGGCACCCTCATCCCACTTTTCGGCGCGAAGTTTACCAACAACACAGGTGCCACGATTACCGCGCTTGATATCGCCTATACAGGTGAACAATGGCGTTTTGGCGGGGTTCATAGCACTGTCGCCGACCGCATGGATTTCCAGTACAGCCTTGACGCAACAGACCTCTCGACCGGCACATGGATAGATGCCAACGCGCTCGACTTCAACCCGCCGATAACCACTGGCACGGCAGGCGCGCTTGATGGTAACGCTGCTGCCAATCGCACTGCCCTATCTTCGACTATCTCATCCCTGAACATTCTCAATGGCGCGACTTTCTTCATTCGCTGGAATGACGTAGACGCCACAGGCGCGGATGACGGTCTGGCAGTAGATGACTTCTCAATTACCCCGCAGGCCGTGGTCGCCAACGCACCCGTCGTCCCCACCTGCCCAGCTTCGCTGACGACCACCGTCGGCACTGCCACTTCCAGCGGCGTAAGCGCTAGCGACGCGGACGGCACGGTCACCAGCGCCACAATCACCAGCATCGCGCCTTCCAACCCCGGCACGATCACGCTGACCGGCTTCACGCCCGCCGGTGGCGTGGGCGGCACGGCGAACGCGACGCTCAGCGTCTCCGCGGCCACTCCCGCGAATACATACAGCGTGACCATCCAGTGGGCCAATAACGATGGCGTTCCGCAGACCGCGAACTGCGTCGTCAGCGTCGTCGTCAATCTCCCGCCGGTCATCGTCTTCATCCATGACGTGCAAGGCAACGGTGCGGCCACTCCAATCCCCGGCGCCACCGTCACCATCGAAGGCGTCGTCACCGGCGACTTCCAGCCGATCACGAACGACAACCGTCTGTCTGGATTCTTCGTTCAGGAAGAGAACACCGACTTCGACGCGGACCCGGCGACCTCGGAAGGCATCTTTGTCTTCTGCAGCGCCTGTCCGACGAACGTGGCCGAGGGACAGAAAGTGCAGGTCACCGGCACGGTCTCGGAGTTCAACAACCTCACCGAGATCACGGCTACTACGGCCGGATCGGTCGTCATCACGAACGCCGGCAACAACCTCGCACAGGTGTCGGCCTCGACGATCGATCTGCCTGTCGTCGGTGTCATCGACGACTTCTACGAGCCGAAAGAGAGCATGCTCGTCACGTTCGTCGACACGCTCACGGTCTCGGAGTATTTCGAGCAGGCGCGCTATGGACGCATTGAGCTCTACGAGGGCACCCGCCCGCGGACGTTCAACGAGTCCAATCCGCCCAGTGTGGCCGGATTCGCCGCCCACAACGACAACCTGAACCGCCGCCGCGTCTACCTCGACGACGACGACAACGTCGAGAACTCGGTGCTGAATCTGACCGACGGCCTGCAGTTCGTCTTCCACCCGCAGGCCAACGGCGGACTGAGCGCCAGGAATGCCACGAACACCGGCCCCGGCGTGCAAGGAACAGACTTCTTCCGCGGCGGTGACACCATCAGCAACCTCACCGGCATTCTGCACTACTCGTTCTCCGGCGGCACCAGCCCGAATGAATGGCGCGTCCGGCCCGTAGCCGCATCGCCCGCGACCTTCACCGCTGTCAACGTGCGTCCGCCGACGCCGCCGGCCGTGGGCGGTGCCATCCGCGCGGCCAGCGTGAACGTGCTGAACTACTTCACGACGCTCAACGTGCGCGGCGCCGATAGCACGGCGGAGCTAAACCGCCAACGCGAGCGCACCTCCATCGTGCTCTGCTCCCTAAATCCGGACGTGGCCGCGTTGATGGAGATCGAGAACCACGCCACGAACGCGACCATCACCGACCTTCTCGGCGACGTCAATACGCGTTGCGGCGGAACCCATCCGTACACGTTCGTGAACACGGGCGGAGCGCTCGGCACCGACCAGATCCGGGTTCTGCTGATCTATCGCACGGGAGTCCTTTCCCCTGTTGGAGCGCCGCTCTCGGACATGGATCCGGTCCACAATCGTCCACCGACGGCACAGACATTCGATGTCGTCGACGCACTCAATCCCGCGTTCGGCAAACGCTTCACCGCGCTTGCCAATCACTCCAAATCCAAAGGCTGCGGCGGCGCGAGCGGCGCCGATCTCGATCAGAACGATGGTCAGGCCTGTTTCGCGGCTACACGCCTCGCTCAGGCGAACCGCCTTATCACTTGGGTCAACAGCACGGTCATTCCGGCGGCAGGCGATCCGGACGTGCTGATGCTCGGCGATTTCAATGCCTATCCGCAGGAGACGTTGGCGGCAGCCATCACAGGAGCAGGCTTCAGCGATCTCGAGACCGCATTCCTCGGCTCCGCTGCCTACTCGTATCTCTTCGACGGTCAGCTTGGTCACATCGACTACGCATGGTCGAGCGCCAGCCTCACTCCGCAGGTCACCGGCGTAGCGCCGTGGCACATCAACGCCGATGAGAATCCATTGTTTGACTACAACGACGAGATCAAGGACGGTGCAGCCGAGCAGACTTTCGAGGAGAAACCCGACGGCTCCGCGCTCGTTACGCCGCGCGTCCTCTTCCAGTCTGCCACGGCCCAACGCGCTTCCGACCATGATCCGATCCTCGTTGGACTGTTCCAAGTTGCCGATCTAGCCATCACCAAGACCGATGGCGTAACGACTGCGACGCCGGGCGGCTCGGTGACTTACACGATCACCGCTTCCAATGCGGGCCCCGATCCGGTGACTGGCGGAACTGTGGCGGATACTTTCCCAGCGATACTCAGTTGTACTTGGACGTGTGTGGGCGCGGGTGGCGGCACTTGCACGGCGGCGGGTTCAGGTAACATCAATGACGCGGTCAATCTGCCAGTGGGCGGTTCAGTGACTTACACCGCAAGTTGCGCTATTAACGCGAGCGCGACCGGCACGCTCTCTAACACTGCGACGGTCAGCGGCGGTGCGGTGAGCGATCCCACGCCCGGCAACAACAGCGCGACCGACACCGACACGCTCACCCCCCAAGCCAATCTTGGCATCACCAAAACGGATGGCGTGACGACCGCCACGCCGGGCGGTTCGGTGACTTACACGATCACGGCCTCGAATGCCGGGCCGAGCAATGCGCCTGTCTCAACTGTAGTGGACACCTTCCCAGCTTCGCTGACCTGTACTTGGACATGTGTGGGCGCGGGCGGCGGCACCTGCACGGCAAGCGGCAGTGGCAACATCAGCGATGCAACCAATCTGCCTGCGGGCGGTTCGGTCACTTACACGGCGAGTTGTACGATTTCGGCGAGTGCGACTGGCTCGTTGAGTAACACGGCAACAGTCGCAACGTCCGGCGGCGTGACTGATCCGACACCGGGCAACAACAGCGCCACCGACACCGACACGCTGGCGGCACAGGCCGATCTGGCGATCACCAAGACTGATGGCGTGACAACGGCGACGCCTGGTGGCTCGGTGACTTATACCATCACAGCTTCTAATGCGGGGCCAAGCAATGCGACAGGGGCGACGGTAGCGGACACTTTCCCGGCTTCGCTGACCTGCACCTGGACGTGCGTGGGCGCTGGCGGTGGCACTTGTACGGCGAGCGGTAGCGGCAACATCAGCGATACAGCCAACCTGCCAGCGGGCGGTTCAGTGACCTACACGGCAAGTTGCACAATCTCAGCGAGCGCGACTGGCACGTTGAGTAATACCGCGACCGTGGCAGCGCCGGGCGGCGTGACTGACCCGACGCCGGGCAACAACAGCGCCACCGATACCGACACGCTGGCGGCACAGGCCAACCTCGGCATCACCAAGACCGACGGTGTGACGACGGCGACGCCGGGCGGTTCGGTGACTTACACCATCACAGCTTCCAACGCGGGGCCGAGCAATGCGCCTGGCTCAACTGTAGCGGACACCTTCCCAGCCTCGCTGACCTGCACTTGGACGTGCGTGGGCGCGGGCGGTGGCACTTGTACGGCGAGCGGTAGCGGCAACATCAACGATACAGCCAATCTGCCCGCGGGCGGTTCGGTCACTTACACAGCGAGTTGCTCGATCGCGGCGAGCGCGACCGGCACGTTAAGCAATACGGCCACAGTTGCCACAGGTGGCGGAATAACCGATCCGACACCAGGCAATAACAGCGCGACCGACACTGACACGCTCAACCCGTCAGCCAATCTCGGCATCACCAAAACGGATGGGGTGACGACGGTCACGCCGGGCGGTTCGACGACTTATACCATCGTGGCTTCGAATGCCGGGCCAAGCAATGTGACGGGGGCGACGGTGGCGGATACCTTCCCGGCCTCGCTCACCTGTTCGTGGACGAGCGTCGCCGCTGGGGGAGCGACGGGCAACACGCCAGGACCGGTGGCGGGCAATATCAACAACACGGGTCTCACTCTGCCCGCGGGCAGTTCGGTGACTTACACAGCGACTTGCACGATCTCCGGCAGCGCCAGTGGCACAATCTCCAACACAGCGACCGTCAGCAGCGCCGTGACCGATCCAAACCCTGCCAACAACAGCGCGACTGACAACGACACGGTTGCGGTGTCAGCCGATCTCGCCATTACCAAGACTGACGGCGTGACGACGGCGACGCCGGGTGGCTCGACGACCTACACCATCGTGGCTTCGAATGCCGGGCCGAGCACCGCGACGAGTGCGACGGTGGCCGACACTTTCCCAGCCTCGCTCACCTGTTCGTGGACGAGCGTTGCGGCTGGTGGCGCGACGGGCAACACCACAGGCCCGGTGGCGGGCAACATCAACAACACTGGTCTCACTCTGCCCGCGGGCAGCTCGGTAACTTACACGGCGACTTGCACGATCTCGCCGAGCGCGACTGGCTCGCTCGCCAACACGGCGACGGTCAGCAGCGCGGTGACCGATCCGAACCCCGCCAATAACAGCGCGACTGATACAGACACGCTCAACCCGTCAGCCGATCTCTCGATTACCAAGACTGACGGGGTGACGACTTACACGGCGAACGGCACCGTGACTTACACCATCGTGGTCAGCAACGCCGGGCCATCACAGGCGACCGGCGCGGTCGTGACCGACAACAAACCGACGCAGGTGACCCAGTGGACTTGGGTCTGCAGCGGGGCGACGGGCGGCGCGACGGCTTGCGACGGCGTGACCAACAGCGCGGCCAACTTTAGCGACACGGTGACGCTGCCGGCTGGCTCGACGCTCACTTACACGGTGACGGCGACGATTGGGGCGGCGCCGAGCGGCAACCTGGTCAACACCGCGACGGTGGCGGCGCCGGGCGGAACGACTGACCCGAACGGCGGCAATAACAGCGCCACTGACACGGATACGCTGACGGTCGGGGTGTCGGCTGGGGTGCTGACAGGCAACTTCAGCGACCCGCTGGCTTGCACCGGGCCGGGCAATGTCGTGACTGGCACGATTCAGTTGACCAATCCGAACGGCACGCAGCAAGCGTTCATGCTGAACACGAACCTCACCAACCTGGTCGCCTTGCCGGGCAGTTGCACGGTGACGGGCGGAGTGGGCGCCAGTTGCGCCATCGCGCCAGGCGGACTCAGCCTGAGCGCCACTGGCAGCATTCCGGCCAACGGAGCGATAACGGTGCAATACCAAGCGCAGGTGAGCAACGTGGCGACCGGCACGGTCCTGACGGCCAGCAGCACGGCCACCGTGGGTGGCGTGACGGCTACGCCTAACCCGCTGGTCTTCACCGCGATAGTCAACTGCCCGGCGGTCGGGCCAGGCGTGCTCTTCCCTGACACGGCTGAAGTAAGTGATCAGAAGGCAGGCTCGGTGCTGGTCTACAATCTCTATTCGTCGAGCATTGCTGCGCCCAATGCGCAGAACACGCGTATCTCGATCACCAACACCCATCCGGGCTTGGCTATCGCCGTGCACTTGTTCTTTGTGGATGGGGCGACCTGCTCGATTGCTGATAGTCTGATCTGCTTGACGCCGAACCAGACAGCTTCGTTCCTGGCTTCGGATATTGATCCGGGCACGACTGGTTACATTGTCGCGGTGGCTTCAGACCGTATAACTGGTTGCCCGATTGACTTCAACTACCTGATCGGCGACGAGTATGTGAAGCTTTCAAGCGGACACGCCGCCAACTTGGCGGCGGAAGGCTTTGCGGCGATTGCGGGCGGGCTGGCAACGTGTAATCCGTTCTCGGTGACGGCGCTGCTGAGCTTTGATGGACTGAGCTACAACCGCGCGCCGCGCGTGCTGGCGGCCTCGAACATCCCGTCCAGAGCCGATGGCAATGACACGCTGATCGTGTTGAATCGCGTGGGCGGCAGCTTGGCAGCCGGAGCTTCAACGCTCGGCTCGATCTTCGGCATCCTCTACGATGATGCGGAGAATCCGCTGAGCTTCACCTTCACGGCCGGCGTCTGCCAGTTCCGCTCGTCGCTCAGTAGCAGCTTCCCGCGCGTAGCGCCTCGGTTCGAGCAGTTCGTTCCGGCGGGCCGCAGTAGCTGGGCGAAGTTCTACTCGCAGTCGGACATTGCGTTGTTGGGTGCACAGCTCAACTTCAACGCGAATGCGGGGACGGCGGCGAATGCCTTCAATCAAGGGCATAACCTGCACAAGCTGACGCTGACATCAGCGGCGACACTGACCATTCCCATCTTCCCGCCCAACTGTTAGGAGGTTCGGGTGGCGATAATGCAGACTTCAGTTTTGTTGAATCATGGCTCTTCATCGAAAGCGTGACGAATCATCCCCTGCCGCGGCGCGATTGCTATTGATCTCAACTGCACCGGTCGAGTTGCCGCCTGCTGAGCTTGACGAAGGGTGTGCGACTGTTGAGCGTGATGAATTTGCGCAACATCTGCCGGAGCTGTATGCGGCGTTGCGAGTTGGTGGCTTGGTTAATCCTGTGCCGATTGTGCAGAGCGATTCGCTATTTGTCGTCAATGGCGTGGCACATTCATTTTGGGTTAGGCTTTGGCACACTGATGAGTTGCGCACGCAAGTTGCCCGCCTGCACGTCTTGAATTGTCTTCCCCTTATGCCTAATGTCAAAGTTAAGCTCTTTGATGTCAGCTAGCCTGGCCAGGAGGAGGCTGCCTGTTCCCGGCTGTCTTGCTGCTTTTGACGCTACTTTCCTTAGTTGTGTTGCGGGTGAAGCTGGGACGTTATCGGACGCAGGATCACGCGGGGCGCGGCCAGCACTCGAACGAGAATTGAATAACTTATTGGAGGTGTCAGCGTGTCTTCTCCATCATTACCCCGTCGCGATTTCCTCGAACAAACTGCGGCGACGCTCATCACGAGCGCGAGCGTGCCAATGCTTACCAACCCACAAACATTCAAATCCAAGCCAGCCTTCGTTGCCTATCAGCAACAACGGCGGCGCGCGTTGTGGAGCTTGCTTGGTGATCTGCCGCTCAATCATCGCCCGCAGCCGCCCAAGCTGCTTAGAACCGAAAAAGGCCCAGGTTACACGCTCGAACATCTGGTACTTGATCTGAACGGTCTTGAGCCGGTGCCCGCGTTGCTGCTGATACCCGAAAAACGGCAACAGCGTGCACCTGGGCTGCTTTACATTCACTGGCATGGCGGCACCTATCCGACAGGCAAAGATGAGTTATTGACGGGGCGCAAAGTGTTGCCCGCCTACGCGCCAGTCGTTGCCGAAAAAGGCATCGTCACACTGGCAATTGATAGTTGGTGCTTTGGCGAGCGGATGCACGATAAGGATGGGCGCAATGGTGAGTGGGACGCGTTCAAAGAGATGCTCTGGCAGGGGCGTGTGCTTTTTGGAATGATGCTGTTTGATGAATTTCGCGCGGTGGATTATTTGGTAAGCAGGCCTGAAGTTGACCCCAACCGCATCGGTGCATTTGGACTCTCGATGGGCGCGACCAAAGCGTGGTGGCTGGCGGCGCTCGATCCGCGCATCAAGCTTTGCATTGATCTTTGTTGTCTGACCGACTTTGAAGAATTGATGAAGATCAAAAACCTGAAAGGTCACGGCATCTATTACTACGTCCCGTCGCTGCTCAAGCATTTTCAAACGGCGCAAATCAACGAATTGATCGTGCCGCGCGCGCATCTGAGCTTGAATGGGCGACAGGATTTGCTGACGCCGCCCGCCGGGGTCGAGCGCGTGCGCGACTATTTGCTGCCGCTTTATCAGCGATACGGCAAGACCGAAGATTGCCGGATCGAACTCTTTGATTGTGGACACGAGGAGTTGCCAGCGATGCGGCAACTCGTCTTGGAATGGCTGGACAGATATTTGGTTCAGACTTCATAACAAGCAATGAGCAACACGAAACGTGTCGGCGTGCGCGAAGGCTATAACCTCTGGTCAGAGACCTACGACACGACTCCCAATCCAGTCGTGGCAATGGATGCGCGACACACAGTGGCGCTCTTACAGCCACAACCGGGCGAGCGCATACTCGATGCGGGCTGCGGCACAGGGCGCAATCTAGCCGCGTTGCTAGAGGCCGGCGCAGGGCCAACCGGCATTGATTTCTCCGCCGGAATGCTGGCGGTAGCGCAAGCGAAATATCCTCAGCTTCAGTTGCAGCAGGCTGACCTGCAACAACCCTTCCCTTTTGTAGAAACAAGCTTTGATGCAGTGTTGTGCGCTTTGATTGGTGAACATCTGAGCAACCTCAACTTCACTTGCGCGGAGATTTTCAGAGTATTGAAACTCGGGGGGCGTTTTGTCTTTTCAGTCTATCATCCGTGGCTGGCGCAAGCAGGCAAAGAAGCGAATTTTGAGAAAGAAGGCATAGCTTATCGCTTGGGCGCTGAGTTGCACACGACGGAGGATTATTGGCAAGCCATTAGCAGAGCAGGCTTCGTGAATCTGACCAAACACGAATTTGATTGCGATGAGGCCTTGGTCGAAACCATTCCAGCAGCGCGGAAATATCTCGGGCGACCGTTGCTGTTGGTCATCGTCAGTCATAAGCCCTGACACCTCACACAAACTTAACATCGCTAATATTACCTCCGGCCTTGCCCTTCGCTTAGGGCACTCACTACAATCAATGCGCACTATAGCTAAGCACCTACTAGACGATCAATAATACACGGCGCGCTAGGTTTTTCTTTTCGGCGGTGATTCACCAAATCAGGCTCCACTGCGTGGGCAGTTTCCGTCTTGATTTGCGATGACGGCGCGACCTTCAATCAACCACAACACAGGCTGTACATCCTAGAAGGAGGATACCAAATGAAGAGAACCACAGGACTCAGTGCTTGCGGTTTGGTGCTCTCGCTATTCTTGTCGTGCGGAGCCTTTGCGCAAACACAAATCACCACAGGCGTAATTCAAGGCACGGTCATTGACCAAAGCGGCGGGGTTGTCCCCGGCGCAATCATTGGAGCCAAAAATATTGACACCAACTTGACGAAAACCGTGACCACTGATGCAGACGGACGCTTCAGCATTCTGCAACTGCAATCTGGGCGTTACACGCTGACGGTCACTAAGCCAGGGTTTGCTAAACTCGTGCAGGAAAACCTGAACCTGACCGTCGGCCAGGCAATCACACTCAACTTGGCCATGAAGGTCTCATCGGTGGAAGAGACCATCACCATCTCTGCCTCACCGGCTATAGACACGGTCAAGACCGAGTCGAGCAGCACGCTCAACGAAACCTCGGTCGCCAAGACGCCCGTGCTGGGGCGCAAGTTTGAAGACCTGCTCACGCTCACGCCCGGCGTCAGCATCACACAAGGGCCGGACGGCGATGTGATCAACTTTGCCGGGCAACGCGGCGTCTTCAACAACATCAGTTTGGACGGCGGCGATTACAACAACGGCTTCTTCGGCGAACAGGTCGGCGGTCAGCGCGCCGCGATTGACATCACACTCGAAGCCGTCAAGGAATTCCAGGTCGTCGCCACGGGCGCTTCTGCTGAATTCGGGCGCACAGCCGGCGGCGTAGTCAACGTCATCACCAAGTCGGGCACTAACGAATTGCGCGGCAGTCTGTTTCACTTCCAACGTCTTGAAGCACTGGCCTCCGACACCTCGGACGGCAAACCGCTCAAGGATTTTCATCGCGAGCAGTTCGGCGGCACCATTGGCGGCCCGCTCAAAAAAGACCGCGCGTTTTTCTTCGGCGCTTTCGAGCAAATCTTCGGCAACCTGACGCGCGAGAATCTGAGCGTCCCTATTGGCGCGCCGTGTTCGATTCAAACTCCGACGATTCAAGCCAACGAAGCGTTGATCAACGGCAGCGCCGATTGCCAGCGCCTGGCGCTGCTCAACTTCTTCAAGACCACGCGCCAACAGGACGAAGGCTTGCCGATCAAGAAGCCGGTTGACACTTCGGCCTTCCTCGGCAAGCTCGATTTCAAACTCGATGCGGCCAACGACTTGGGCATCTCTTACAACTTTAGCCGCTCGCGCAAGGAGAACGAGACCTTTGACGTACCGACTTACGGCACATCGGCCAATGGCATCGAAGGCACGGGCAAGATTCACGCCGTCAACATCAACCTCTTCACGACTTTCTCTGCGTCGAAGCTAAATGAATTCCACTACACCTACTCGCGCGAAAACCGTCCGCGATTGTCCATCAAGTCAAACGTACCCACTGACACCGCGATTGGCTTTGCGACGAACTTCCGCTTTGGCAACCCATTCTTCATGCAGCCGAACGTGGACGAGTTGTTCGAACGCCATCAGTTCAAAGACAACTTCTCAATCCTTTCCGGCAAACACACCTTGAAGTTCGGCGGCGAAGCGATCCTGAGCAACAACGCACAAATCTTTCGCGGCTTCTTCACCGCACGCTATATCTTCGACAGCGTGACCAGTTTCCTGCGTTATGCCTCGCCCGCTTCCTTGGGGCCAGGGTTTGGGCCGAATATCAAAGGCTGCTCGAACGGCGCTTATGTGGCGGCGACGGCGGCGTGTCCGGCTGGCTCGACGCCGACCGGCGGCCCGTTGCTTTTGTATTTGCAAGGCGCGGGCTTGAACGGCCCGGCAACTGATGCGGCGGGCGCGTCGAACATCAACAATGAAGAGTTCGCATTCTTTATGCAGGACAAGTTCCAATGGCGTCCGGGCTTCACTTGGCAATTCGGCCTGCGTTGGGAAGCGCAACTTTTCCCCGATCCGGTCGTGCCACCGAGCCAAACGGCCTACGGGCGTTTTTTGAATGACCCGCGCTTCCCTTCGGACGGCACGCTGCATGATGAATGGAAGATGATTCAGCCGCGCGTGGGCTTCGCCTGGGATTTGCGCAACAATAGCAAATCGGTGCTGCGCGCCTCGTGGGGTATCTACAACGCGCGGCAAAATATGTTGACGCAGGTTGGTTCGATCACCACCAATGGCGTACAACAACAAACGATCTATCTCGATTCCAGCATCATTGCCAGCGGTGTGCCTGGCCCCGTCTGGCCAGGGGTTGTTAGTCCTGCGCCTTTGCCGCCAGGGCAATTCCCGCTCTTCAGTGGCGTGCGTGTCTTCAGCCGCGACTATCGCAACCCGCGCATCTATACGACCAATGTGCAATTCGAGCAGCAGATTGCGCCCGACACGGCGCTTTATCTAGACTTCACGCACTCGAAAGGCGTTTGGCTGACGCGCTTTCTAAACGCCAATCAGAATGGCATCTTCAACCCGCAACTCGGTGAAGTCGCCGTGACCAGCGCGCTCGGCAAATCGCTTTATCGCGGCTTCACGGTGGGTCTGCGCAAACGGTTCTCGCGCGGCTTCCAACTGGAAGGCAACTATGTGTTGTCGAAAGACCTTGATGACGACTCGAATGAGCGTGATCCGTTCTCGTTCCGCTACTTCAACATCAACAATCTAGGACTCGATTACGCGCTCTCTGACCGCGACATCCGGCACAAGTTCAACTTCATGCTCTACAGCGAACTGCCCGGCGGCTTTGAGGTCAACACGCGTATTCAGGCGCGCTCGGCGCAACCAATCACGCCCGGCGCGCGCACGGCGACCAATCGCAACACGACGCGCAAAGACAACGAGTTCTTCTCCTTCGACTGGCGCGTCTCGCGCCCGATCAAATTCGCCGAGCATTATGCCATCGTCCCAACGGTGGAAATGTTCAACACCTTTAACAACAGGAATCTGGTCAATCCGCTGACGACGCCGGGGCTGTTCAACTTTGACGGCTTCCTGCGTCAGGGCGTAGGTGACCCACGCCAGTTGCAGTTGGCGGTGAAGTTCACATTCTAACGACTTGACTGAGGCTCATGAAATGTAGGGCAGGTTCTCAACCTGTCAACCTGATGTAGGGCAGGTTGAGAACCTGCCCTACACCGCTTGCTTCAAACAAACACCGACTTCTGCTGTTCAATTCACGCTCTACCTGCTAAGGTAATCGCAACAAACAAAGAATCGGTACTGGATTGAATCTCTGATTGAGCGTTGTTGCTAAAAGCAGTCAGCCGCCGTACTGGATGGCGAAATAAACCAAAGCAAACCGATTCGGGAACCGCCTGTATAAATCAAACGCAACCCAACTGTACGTCTCGTACGTACAGCGATCAACCACGACTTACCTTGAAGGAGAAGAATATGAAACGCAATTCCCTGCTTACCTTGACGCTCATCGTCTTTTTCATGCTGGCTTGCCTGAGTTTGCCTGCGCTCGCGCAAACTGCAACCAAGTCCACGCTAACCGATGAGGAGCGTAAGGCTGCCGTGACTTATCTGGAAGAGACTCGCAAGAAATTTCTCGACTCGGTGCAAGGTTTGAGTGAAGCCCAATGGAAATTCAAACCCGCCCCTGATCGCTGGTCGGTGGCAGAAGTTGCCGAACACATCGCGATTAGTGAAGAGACCATCCTCGGACTTATCACACAGCAAATCATGAAATCACCTGCCGCGCCAGAAAAGAAAGAGTCATTAAAAGGCAAGGAGACGATGCTACGTAAAATGATTACCGACCGTAGCCAAAAGGCTCAAGCACCAGAGATGCTCAAACCAACTAACCGCTGGGCGACACAGGCGGATCTGGTCAAAGCTTTCCAGGCCAGCCGCGACATCACTATCAAATATGTGCAGACTACGCAGGAAGACTTGCGCAGTCATATCGCCCCGCATCCGGCCTTCAAAGACCTAGATGCGTATCAATGGGTGTTCTTACTTTCCGGTCATAGCGAGCGCCACACCGATCAAATCAAAGAGGTCAAGGCCGATCCTAATTTCCCGAAGAAGTAAGTAGAAGACTTTCAATCTGGCTCACAGAGCGTGTACGATGGAGGGGCAGTTCGGCAAAACTGCCCGGTTCCAATCGCACACGCTTTTCTTTTGCAATGTCATCAGCTATCGAACAAGAACTTATTTGGATACGCCAGCACATGCCACGCTTGCAGCGTGTGCTAACCAGCTTGCCAGAGATGAACAACGTGCGGCTGGCGTGTAGCGTGCATCTCGAAATCAAAATGATTCCACTTTTCGAGGCGCTGTTGGCACGTGGCGCGCAGCTTTTTCTCACCACCTGTAATCCCTACACAGTAAGACTGGAAGTGGTCAACTGGCTGGTCAAAAATGGCGCGCGTGCTGAAGCCTGGCACGGCATGCCGCCCGCGGCCAGCGTGGCGGCGATACAACGTGCGCTCGACTGGCAGCCGACACATCTGTGCGAGATGGGCGGGGAGTTGACTGCGTCGTGGCATCAGCGGATTCCGACGCCGACCGGCGTGCAGGCCAGCTTGGAAGGCACCGGCTCAGGCATCAGTCGCGTGCAAAACTTGCGACTGTGCTACCCGGTCTTCAATTGCGACGACTTGCCGATCAAGGCGGGAATCCATAACCGGCACATGGTTGGCTTGACGACGTGGCAGGCGTTCTTTGACCGTACCCGTCTCTCGCTGCATGAAAAACGCGTCTTGGTAGTTGGCTTTGGCTCAGTGGGTCGCGGCGTGACTGAAATGGCACGGGCCTTTGGCGGCTTGGTCTGGGTCGCTGAGCGCGATCCGGCGCGCGCGCTTGAAGCGGCGTATGCAGGTTGGGAGGTAAGACAGTTGGATGAAGCCTTGCGTGTAGCTGACGTGATCGTGACGGCGACTGGCACACCAGGCGTTTTGACGGCGCAACATTTTGCTCAGCTACGCGACGGAGCTTTTCTACTCAATGTCGGCCATCACGCCGATGAGATCGAGTTAGCCGCGTTGCGCACTTACCCGCATCAAGAAGTGCTGCCTTTCGTTGAGGCCTTTCAAATCGGCGACCGCAAAATCTACCTTTTCGCTGGCGGCTCAATGGCAAACCTGACGGCAGGCAAAGGTGACAGTTTGACCTCGTTTGATCTGACCGCCGCAGTGCTGGCCGCAGGCATCGGTCACATCATGCAAGCGGGCGCGACAGCCAAGCCCGGCGTGCATCTGTTGCCGCGCGAGGTTTGGTCAACCTGTCTGGCTTGAAGTTCTCACAGATTCGGATGGCGCGGGAACTTCACGTAAGGTAAGCGAGTGCCACGCACGAAGACGCGGTCAGAGCGAATCTCCAACGGCGCTTCAAACCCTGTGCTCCCCATTGCTGAAATAATGTCGTCTTGATCTACGCCGTCGCCGCTGATGCCGAGGCCGCCGACTAGCTTGCCATTTTTATAGATCGGCACACTGCCCGGGAAGATTTGCGCGCCATTAGCCAGTGCGGCCAGAGTCGGGCTGCCGCACGGCGGAGTGAGTGCATCTATGATCGCCGCGAGATCAGGATTATTGGTGTTGAGACTGAGAATGAATTTGATCACGTTCTCAAAATAATTCTCGCGCACCACATCAAGCTGAAAACCCACATTGAACGGGCTGAAATCTTGTATTGGCACAGAGAACGGCCCTGGCAGTGTGTTATCAATCCCATCGGGATAGAAGGGGCGGCTCAAGAAGCCTCCAGCCCGATCCGTAATCGCCACTGAACCATCCAGCCGTAAGCCGTCATTCGCGGCAGCATCAACGTACTTGCCCAAGCCCGCTTGCCGCAATCGTGTAGCGGTTGCGGCATTGCTGTAGAACGCGGCGGTGCGAGCCTTCTGGGCCGACACGTCGAAGCCGAATTGCGGCGCGTCAATCGTGCTGAAGATGCCGAGGATTTTACCGTCGGCATCGCAAACCGTGATGTTGACCTCCGCCGGACTGTTCTGCGGCTGGCGAATGGCGGCGCGCGTGATAGAGGCTTGCTTGGCAGCTTGTGTGAGCAGGCGAATAACTTCTTCACGCGGGAGGTCAGGTGTTCCACCAAAGGAGTTCACGCCGTTTGGAAAGAGTCGTGTATTGATGCGGCCAGTGGGTGCGCCGGGCAAGGTGGCCGGGATAAATTCGCTAGGCTGGCTGCTGCGGGTGGTAAGCGGGGCCAAACAAGTAGCCGGAGTCGGATTCTGCGGATTCAAACATACACACGGCGTAACAGCGCCTGCCAGTTGATTGAACGGCCTGACACTGGCGGGCGGCGGCACAGCAGCATTGACATAAGGGAAGCGAATGCCATTGACGATGATCTTGTCGCCAGTGATTGTGGCAGGCGCGTCAAAACCGCGCGTGCCCGCCAACGTAGCCAGTTCCTCAAAACTTACGTCGTTATCAGACGGATCAATATCAGCCGTATAGCGCCCATCGCCCTCAACGCCGAGGCCACCAACCTTGATGCCATTTTTGTAAAGCGGCAGCCCGCCTGGGTCTGCCGACAAGCCCAGCGGCGCTTTGGGGTTCACGTCGCTGCACAGTAGTTGCGAAAACTGCACGCCAAAGAGTGGGCCGCTCGCTTGAAAGTTCACGCCCGGCGGGAAATGTTCTTGCACAATGAAGCTGGCCGTACGCGTGCTGAAAGCGTGCCCCTGACTGCTCAAGAACGAACCCGTGACGGCCTTCGAGATGGCGGCGAGGCAGATCGGCACGCTCACGCCTTCGAGTCCGCAAGGAAGTGGTGGCAGCGCATTGCCGCTCGGCGTGCAGCGTCTGTTGCCAACTCCGACACGGGTGCTGGCTGGCGCGCCGGTCATATTGAAAACACTGAGTGGGCGGCCTTCCGCGTCCACCACGGCAATTGATGCTTTAAGCCCGTTGGCTTCGGCCTGCGCCACTGCCTGGGCGATAATCTGTTCGACCTCGGCTTGCGAAAGCTGATTTTGTTGCAGCGTTTCTCTGACCACCATCTCGCCCGTCGTGCCCACCCGCCGAGTAGGCACACTAATAGCTGTCGGCACGGAATTCAAAACGACAGTCGTGGTGTTTAGATTGCCGGGGTTGGTGAGCGTAAGGATGACGCCGTTTTGCAGCGAGGCCTCGCTGACGCCTTCGACGTAAATGGTGGAGGCGTCGGCGACACTCAACGCAGTAAATGCCAATGACCCGGCTGGCGTATTGATCGAAAGGCGCACGCCGCTTTGAAACTGGCTGCCGCGAATTACCAGGCGCTGGGTTGCAGCTTCATATACACACGCCTGTGCATCAATAACCGGCGGATCGTCGCCAGCGCGTAGCCAAGCACGCGCGCCTGCGGTATAAGCCACACTCGCCGCTGCAATGAGCAAGGCCAAGCTCCACAAAACGATGTTGCGATAGTTGGGCTGAACAATTCGGTCGAACATCCGAGTCCCCTTAATAAAGATGTCCGACAAGCTGCCAGAGCTTGTCGTGGGCTTCCGGTTTGGCGCAACCCAGAGTCACCGACAAGCTCTGGCAGCTTGTCGGACATTCGTAACAGCTTGGGGTGCGCGCGTTGCCGCGCAGTATAATCCCATGCCCTCGAATCTACTACCAGTTTTGTTGCCGTAAAACTCCCATCATTCATTTCTTGACTTTGAATCAGCCGCGATGTTATTACGACGCGCGACATAACATAAATTGTAGTTGCGTTCTCCCTCACCTTTACCAGTTCCACCGTGCTTGAGTAGTCGGCTTTTTGTTTGCAGGTTGTTTTCGACTGTCTGAGGACAAATGAGACTGAAGCTGCTCATCCTTGCGCTTTACGCCGCGGCCTTGTTGCTGCCTGCGACTTTCTCACTCTACTCACTGGCCCGCTCCTTTGCAGCCACGCCTGTGCCACTTCAGACACAGGCTGCCGATATGTTTCTGGATGTTCAGGGGCGGCGCGGGATCGTACGCTTCAATCACAAACAACACGAAGGCTTGATAACGCGCGCGGCAGATTTCGTCCACAAAGCGCCGGAGAATCTGGCTTGTGTCGGCTGCCACCACACGGTGCAGAGCATCCTCAAGCGCGAACAATTTCAAAAGTGCAGCCAATGTCACCGCGAACAAGGCTACTCCGACAATCCCGTGCCCGCGCCACAAAACCTGCGCGACCCGGAAGACCGCGACATCGAACTCAATTCACGCGAAATTTATCATCGCCTTTGCATCACCTGTCATCGCGAAGAGAAGCCCAAGCCGGAGTACGCCAGCAAAAAGATTCCCGTCACCTGCGGCGAGTGCCACAATCGAGGCGCAGTCGCGCCTGTCGTGGCCGTGACCAGCCTGACACCGCCACCGGCTGATGATATGCCGACGGGCGAAGGCATACCCAAACCGCCCGTCACTGATCCGGTCAGCAATCCGATGGACAAGCCGTCGGGCTATGCCGGGCCGTCGCGTGTAGAGAAACCTTCGCCCGGTGAATTTGATGTCAATGCCGTGTTGCGTCCCGACCGCTGGCGGATAGGTTTTCCTGATGACCCGCGCTACAAAAAAGGCAAGCTCGAAGATCCTTACAATCAAAACGTCTTCAAGGGCGATTACCCGATCTTTGGCCAACACAACTTTTTAGTACTGACATTGGAGAGCGAGTCGTTCTTGACCGGGCGGCGCATTCCACTACCCAGCAACGTCAGTTCGGAGCGGCCTAACGGTGCTGAGTTTTTTGGGCGTGGTGGACAGTTCTTCGCCAATCAAAATCTCATCACTTCAATCGAGTTCTTTCACGGCGACGCGGCTTTCAAACCGATTGATTATCGCTTCAAATTCACGCCGGTCATCAATTTCAATTATCTCGCCACGCAAGAACGCAGCATCGTCAACGTCAATCCGGTGCTCGGCTCGAATCGCGCCGACAACTACGTGGGCTTTCAAGAACTGTTTGGCGAGGTGCGACTGGGCGATACGACCAAGCTGCTGCCCTTCCTGCGCGGCAAAGGCAGCCAAGACAGCAAGAGTCCGTATTTCGATTCGACCTTTCTGCGCACGGGTATTCAGCAATTCAACAGCGATTTTCGCGGTTTCATCTTCAACGACTTCAACCTGGGCAGCCGCCTGTTCGGCCAGTTCGCCAACAACCGTTACAACTTCAACGCGGCATCCTTCTATATGCTTGAGAAGGACACCAACAGCGAGCTCAACACGCGCTTCTTCACGCGGCAGTTTAACGATAAGCGCAACGAGTTTCGCAACCAGTTTGTAGCCATTGCCAATCTTTACCGGCAAGACACCTTCGTCAAAGGCTACACTACGCAGTTCAGCTTCCATTACAACGACGACCGGCCCAGCCGCGTCTTCGACCAGAACGATTTTCTCGTGCGCCCAGCGCTCATCGGCACAATCAAACCACACGGCATCAAGTCTTATTACTTAGGCTTCACCGGGGACGGTCACATAGAGGCCTGGAACATCAATCACGCTTTCTACCAAGTCTTCGGGCGCGATTCGTTCAACCAGATTGCAGGGCGCAAAACCGACATCAACGCACAACTGGCGGCGTTGGAGCTTTCGCGAGACCGTGACTGGCTGCGCTTCAAAGGCTCGTTTATGTGGGCTTCGGGCGATGACAAACCATTTGACGACAAGGCGCGTGGCTTCGATTCGGTGCTCGATCACGTGGAATTTGCCGGCGGCAAGTTCAGTTACTTTAACAGCCAGGGAATTCCTTTTCTCAACACAGGCGTGCTGTTAACGACGCCGGACAGCCTGTTGCCCAGTTTGCGCAGCAGCAAGACGCAGGGCCAATCGAACTTCGTCAATCCTGGCATCTTCGTCTACAACATCGGGATTGAAGCTGAGTTGAAGCCAAAGTTGCGCGCGATTTTGAACGCGAACTATCTGCACTTTCACCACACAGAGACTTTGTCTGAGTTGTTATTTCAACCAGGCATTCGCCGACCCATTGGCGTTGATTACGGCTTCGGTGTTTTATATCGCCCGCTGCTGAACGAAAACATCATCGTCTTGAGTGGGTTCACCTCTCTCGTGCCGGGCACAGGCTTCAAAGACATTTTCAGTTCCAATTGCGCGGGGCAAGGTTGCGGGCAAAAGCCGCAGATGCTCTATTCGGTGTTCGTAAAGTTGAAGTTTACCTATTGATTGTTGGCGGGCCGATACCGCCGGAGAAGCTTCCATGAAAGCAGTGAATCCAAAACCCTTCAAACTCCTGCTGATTTTGCTGACGCTTTGTCTGTACGGCTTCATGAGCTTCCCTGGCCTCACGCTGACCACGCGTGCCAAGCAACAAACGACTGCCAAAGACTGCACCACCTGCGACCGCGACGCCCAACTCAATCGCCCGGCTTCTCCCTGTGATCCTAATCTATCAGCGCAAGAGAGCGAGCGCATCGCCAAAGACACCAATCGCACCAAGTGGACGCTGACGCCGTGTGAGGCTGAGATTCGCAGTCGTGGCTGCAATGATTGCCACAGTGGTATCGAAGACATGCACAACGGCAAGATCAGTCTGGGCTGTATTGACTGTCACGGTGGCGATGCAACGGTGCGGCGTGCGGTAGGTATTCCCTTTCTTTCGGAGCCGTACCAGCAGCTCAAGAAGAAAGCGCACGTCCAACCACGTTATTCAGACTATTGGAAAGATTCTTCAGGCAATCCCGTCAGGCCAACTACATTGACGTTGAAAGAAGACCCGGAGTGGATGCGCTTCGTCAATCCGGGCGATCTGCGCATTGCGAACCTGAGTTGCGGCACTACGCAATGCCACGGCACTGACGTGCACAACGTGAAGCGCAGTATGATGACGACCGGCTCGATGCTGTGGGAAGCGGCGCTCTACAACAATGGCGCGTTCCCGTTCAAGAATGCGCGTTGGGGCGAAAGCTACGGCCCTGATGGCACGCAGCAACGCTTGCAGACCTCGCCACAACCCGACGCGGCTTTGACGCAAAACAAAGGCGTGTTGCCCTACATTGACCCGCTGCCGCGCTGGGAAATAACGCAGATGGGCAACATCCTGCGCACCTTTGAACGCGGCGGGCGCAAGGCGGCAGAAATCGGCAATCCCCTCTCAGAAGAAGCACCAGGCAAACCAACACAAAACCTGCTCAGTCCGCGCGGCCTGGGCACGATTCTGGCGACCGATCCGGTCTGGCTGGGTTTGCAAAAGTCGCGCCTGCTCGATCCGATGCTTTCGATGATGGGCACGAACGATCAGCCGGGCGATTACCGTTCGAGCGGCTGCACGGCCTGTCACGTTGTTTACGCCAACGACCGCGACCCACAACATTCAGCGCGCTTTGCCGAGTTCGGTCACACAGGACAGAGCTTTTCGACTGACGCCGCATTGTGCAATGCGCAAAATAAAGGCGAGCGCGGCCATCCGGTGCGCCACCAACTCACGCGCGCCATTCCGTCGAGTCAGTGCGTCGTCTGTCACGTCCATCCTGGCACGAATGTGTTGATGACCTACTACGGCTCGACTTGGTGGGATCTGGAAACTGACGCGGGCGATATGTACGACCCGCAAAAACTCAGTCCCGAACAACAGCGTAATATTCTGCTGCGCAATCCTGAGGAATCAGCTTTGCGCGGCAAATGGCGCGACGTGAGCTTTCTCGAAAACCTGGACAAGCTCAACTCCAGCCCTATGCGCAAGAACACACAGTTTGCCGACTTTGCCGGACACGGCTGGATTTTCCGCTATGTGTTCAAACGTGATCGCAAAGGTAATCTGCTCGATGCCCAAGATAACATCATTGACCAGAGCAAAGTCACGCCCGAAATGCTGCAACGCGCGACGCGTGAATCAACCGATAACCCCGCTGACAGGCAAGGTCTGCCAGTCCATCTGAAAGACATTCACCTGGAAAAAGGTATGCACTGTGTGGATTGCCATTTCAAGCAAGATAATCATGGCAATGGGAAGCTTTACGGCGAGGTGCGCAATGCCATCGAGATTGATTGCGTGGATTGTCACGGTAGTGTTTTTGAACGCGCCGACCCGACTTCGGCGAAAGCGCGCACATCGGCGGCGGCGGGCGGCAACCGGCTGCTCGATTATCGGATGACGCCATTCAATCAGGATCGCTTCTACAAAAAGAACGGGCAGCTTTATCAACGCTCGGCAGTCGAGCAAGGTAAGGAATGGGAAGTCCGACAGATCAAAGATTCGATTGATCCGGCCAACAGCCATTACAACGAAAAGGCTGCGCTGGCCAAGACCATTCACAAGGACGGCAAGACTTGGGGGCCGCCGCGACCGGGCGATGCGTTGGCGCACAGCAATCAGAATATGACTTGCTTCTCTTGCCACCTCTCTTGGACGCCGAGCTGTTTCGGCTGTCATTTGAAGATGACCGCCAATCAAGAGAAGCCGATGCTGCACAACGAAGGCGAGCAGGAGTTGCGCAACTGGGTGGCTTACAACTTCCAGACCTTGCGTGACGATGTCTTCATGCTCGGCAAGGATGGTACGGTCACGGGCAGACGTGTTGCACCGGTCAGATCGGCTTGCGCTGTCTTAGTCAGTTCGCAAAATGCGCTACGCGAATGGATTTACTTTCAACAGCAAACTGTTTCGGAAGAAGGCTACAGTGGACAAGCCTTCTCTTCACACTTCCCGCACACAGTGCGTACCAAAGAGACGAAAGGCTGTACCGATTGCCATCTGTCTGAAAAGAATGACAACAACGCTTGGATGGCGATGGCGACGATGCAGGGGACGAATTTCTACAACTTCATCGGACGCTTTGTGTACGTGGCGGCCGGTCACGAAGGTTATGAAGCCGTTGTCGCTACAGAGCGCGAAGAGCCACAGGCTGTGATCGGCAGCACGATGCACAAGATTGCCTTCCCTGAAGAATACAAGAAGCACGAAGAACATCATCAAGAACTGAAAGAGGTATTCGAACACCCGGGCAATGACATCGGCGATGGTTTGAAATTCAAGCGCGACATCGAAGTGCTCAACCTGCAACTGCGTGGCGAATATCTTTATGCAGCATGTGGCAAGGGTGGCTTCCGCTTCTTCGATGTAGCCAACGTTGACCAAAAAGGTTTTTCAGAACGGATGACAACCGCGCCCTTCTCGCCATTGGGGCAGAAGTTCTATGTCAACTCGAAATATGCTACGGCCATCGCCTCGCCTGCGACGATTGCGGTTGATCCGACAGCCACAGTAGGCGCTGTCTTGAAGATACCGACACGCAGGCAGTTCCGTCCTGAAAATGAAGAAGGTGTGTACCGCGATGACAAGCAACCTATTCACCCACTCTACGCTTACCTCTACGGCACTGACCGCGAAGAAGGCTTGGTCGTCATTGGCAACCCGCTGGACGAGAAAGATCACGGCCCCGGTGTGGCCACGCTGCTCGACGGTGATCCGAACAACAACTTTATCAAGCGCGCGTTGGCGTGGAATCCGAACGGTTTGCTGAAAGGCGCAAACAACATTGTCGTCACGGGCACTCACGCTTACATCACTTGCGATCAAGGTTTGGTGATCGTTGACATCAGCGAGCCGCTTAAGCCACGCGCCGTGGCGACGATTCCGTTGCGTGGCGCGCGCGCGGTGCAAGTGCAATTCCGCTATGCGTTCGTTTGCGATGCCGAGGGCGTCAAGGTCGTTGATGTGACCAACCCGGCGCAGGCGAAATTGGTCAACGGCGCAATGGTCAGGCTGGAAGACGCGCGCAACATCTATCTGGTGCGTACATACGCGTATGTTGCAGCGGGCAAGCAAGGCTTGGCGATTCTCGACATTGAAAACCCTGAGCAGCCGAAGCTCGATCAGGTCTACAACGCAAACGGTCAAATCAATGATGCGCACGATGTGAAGGTGGGGATGACTTATGTGAGTCTGTTTGCTTACATCGCCGACGGGCATAATGGGATGCGCATTGTGCAACTGACTTCGCCGGAAGAAACGCCGGGCAATTATGGCTTTAGCCCGCGTCCGACGCCGCGCTTGATCGCGAGCAAGCATACGCTAGGCCCGGCGTTGGCGATCTCCGAAGGGATTGATCGTGACCGCGCGATTGACGAGGATGGCAATCAGCTTTCCGTTTTTGGACGGCGCGGCGCACGTCCATTCAATGCTGAAGAGTTGCTGCGGCTCTTTATGCGCAAGGGAGCAACCGGGCAGATGGAGTTGTACACGGTGCCGGAAAACCGCGATCTGCGCAATCGGTATGGCGCGCCGCGCGGCAGATCTTCGACTTGGTTGAGACAACCATTGAAGCAAAACAAAGCCGTGTTGCTTGGCTTGTTAAGCTTCTCGCTTCCGCTGGCGGCGGTCTGGCTCTATCGGCGTGACCGTCGTTTGAGAAAGTGGGACGAACAGCGGAGTGAACGGCGATGAGAGTGAAACTGCTGATCGTTGTGCTTTACACAGTGGCCGCGCTGTTGGTGGCCGGGCGCGGCGCTTTGCCCACAACGACTGCACAATCACAAACAGATAGTTCGATTATCTTGCTCAACGTGCGCGGCGTGCGCGAACGCGGCGCAGTGCGCTTCGATCATCAGGCGCATCAGGGACGCCGCAATCCCGATCCCAACTGGCCATTTAAAGCGGGCGCGGCGGCGACTTGTTCAGGTTGTCATCACACCACTAATGAACAAGGTGTGCCGCAACTTTGGAAATGCACCGTCTGTCATCAGACCGAAGGCAAAGGCGATGGCAAATATCCGAACACGCGTTGCGGCCAGCAATGTGACAACACGGGCAATCCGAAAAATTGTCAGTGCGATGAGTTGTACTTCGAGCGCACATTTCACGACAGTTGCATCGGCTGTCATCGTGCCAACAATCAGCAGCAGCGCAACAGCCGCGCGCCCATCACGTGCAGCGGCTGTCACGCGTCAAAATGAATATGCGAGGCCTTAAACGAGCCATCTTGATCTTCACCAGTCTGCTGGCGTGCTGCGCCTACTTCGGCACGGGTGTGTTAAACGCCCGCTTTGCTCAGCAACCGCAAAGGGGCGGCAAGTTCCCGCACGCTAAAGCTGGCGAAAGAGGACTGAAAGGACATCGTGATCTGGCTTGCTCCGAATGTCACTTAATCTCAACTCAACCGCCTTACACGGTCTTTGGCAAGCCCAGCCCTGAGGTAAAGGATGTGCCCCTTTCGCCGTTTCCGGGCCACGCGAGTTGCGTGCAGTGCCACAACTTCGCGCTGATGCTCTTTACCAAACCGGGCTATTGCGGGATGTGCCACGAACAGAACGCGCTCTCGACCTCGCAGCCGATGCTGTTCAAGCAATTTCAAACGCCACGCGCGCGTAGCGATTTCGGCTCAGACTTTTCGCACGTCGCGCATCGCAAGACATTGCCCGCGGGTTTAACACTCGTGCCTGGTAATCAACGTTCAAGCGCGTTAGCACAGTCGCAACTCGCCATCGGCGCGGCCCCGCTCTGCACTGATTGCCACGCACGCAATCAAGCGATGTCGGCTAATGCGCCCGAATTGACGATGGAGACGGGCCACGTCACTTGTTTCACCTGTCATTTGCAAAAGCCGGCGCAGACGCAAGAGTTTCCCGTGCCCGCAGATTGCAGAGGCTGTCACGTGTTGACCGAGCCGGGCGCGGCCAAACAACAAACGCCGCTGCTTTTTGCCAATGCAAAGGTGCTAGACTTCCACCACACGGATCACGAGTTAGATACGCGTTCGGTAAAAAAGAGCGAGGCTGCGGTCAAAAAGCCCTCTGACTATCTTTGCTCCGAATGTCACAGCGCCGTCGTGCGGGCAGAGAATTTGAACGACATCAAAGCGCCTGGAACGAATTCTTGTAGCTCGTGTCACAACGAGCGCCGCAAGCCTGGCTTGCCTGAACCACTAAGTGCCGCCGTCTTGCGGACGCTGCGACGCGATAATTGATGTACAGAGTCCGGCAAGCTGTCAGAGCTTGTCGTGGGCTTCCGGTTTGACACAACTCGGAGTCAGCGACAAGCTCTCACCAGCTTGTCGGACGTTTCCAAACCGAGCCGCCGTATGAGAAATGCAGTAATCCATCAATACAAGCTTTTCATTCTCGTCGCTGGCGTGGCGATCTTATCCGCCAATCTGTTCGCCTGTCGCAGTTCGCAACGTACGGTCGTAGCGCCGCCCGCTGATTCACCTAAGACTACAACCCAACCAGCCAAGCCTAGCGGCAATGATGCCAAGCTCGTCACCGATCGGCGCAAAGGCTACTTCGATCATCTGCGCAAAGAGCATCGCGTTAAACCAGACGGCCCGCTGGAAAGCTGCGCGACTTGTCACGCACGTGATGCGGCCAAGCCGACAGATGCCAAGCTGGGCCAACCGGGACGTCGGACACTTACGTGGCTGCCTTTTCACGATGCCTGCACGCAATGCCACTCGGTAGAGTCGTTTCAACTAACTGCGCCTGAGACGCTAAACTCAAATCCGCTGTGCGCGTCCTGCCATCGCGGCGGCATCACAGAAAACAATCAAGCTTTGTTGGTCAGCTATCCGGCGCGCTTGAATGAATTCGGGATAGAAGGCATTGGAGGTAACCGCCCTGGCTTTTCGCACAAGACCCATCTCAACGCGCAAAAGATGGGCGGTGACGCAGATAAGGCCAAATGCTCGACCTGTCATCAATTCGACGCGCAGGGCATACAGGGCAGCTTCCCGCATCATACGGCCTGCTTCGCCTGCCACGTACATCAAGCCCAACAGAAATTTGCTGATTGCGGCACGTGTCACATCAATACCGCACTGTCGGTTACTTTTGTGCGCGGGCCTGAAGCGCCCTTCAAGCTCTTCAAATTCAGGCATAGTCCGACGCATCTGAAATCTTCGTGCGACCGCTGCCATCGCACGGTGGGGCCAGAGAGCGCCAAGCGCGTGGACATCATGAAAATCAGCACCGGCCAGGGACAGCGTCACACATCGGCTTGTTGGAGTTGCCATCAACAGGCTAAAGAACCTGTGTGCACCAAGTGTCATGTCACGCCACCGACTTTCCTATCGGCATGGCTTGAGCCAAACAATCAAGTAAGCATTCAAGCCAACGCGCGTTACATCAACTTGCTCAGCGCACTGACGCGGTTACAGTAAATGCCCGGCGTTTGTAGCACATCTTCCCTTGAAGACACCTGCGCCAGCAGACATAATCTATGCCTGCTGAACTAAGATGCCCTGGAGAAGATTGTTTTATCCAGTCAGCTACTTCGTTTCGGCCAGCTCAGGATTTAACGCGCCGTCCCGCTAATAACATAGTAATAGACGATCCTTTTTTGAACCGGCCCCGTACTTATAGCTATGCCGACTGAACAAACGAGCCGTCGTGAAATCATCAACGCCATCAAGCAACTCCCTTCCATCGCTTCCCTGCTGGACGAGCACGATGGCCACTACGCCTATGAACTCGATCTGGAAGTAGTCGTCTACGGACGCAACTACAACGGCAAGAAGGTCGGCCCTTACGTCAAGCTGCTCAACTATCAGCCGGGCGAGGTCATCTTCAATGAAGGCGATTGGGGTGGCAACACTTTCCACATCTTGGTCAGCGGCAAAGTAGACGTGTTGAAAGACAATCAGAAGGTCGCCGAATTACCGAGCGGGGCAACTTTTGGCCAGATGTCGTTGCTGGCAGGCGTGCCGCGCAACGCCACCATTCAGGTGTCGGCTAATGAGGCAGCGCAGATGCTGGAAATTCAGCGTCCCGCCTTGCGCTTGTTGCGTAAGCTGCCAAAGTTTGGCGAGGAACTGGACGAGGTTTATCGCAAGCACGGACGCGATGCGACGGTGGATGATTTGCAGGCGCAGTTCAGCCTTACGCCGGAAATGGCTACAGCCTTGAAGGAGAGCGCGCAATTCCGCACCTTCTCGAAAAACCACGTACTCTTAAGCGAAGGCGCGCCGATCACGCGTCTCTATCTCATCAAATCGGGTTGGCTGCGCCGCACCAAAAAGACTGCGCAAGGCGAGGTGGAAGCCTTTCTCGGCAGTGGCTATTGCTTTGGGCTGGAAGCGTTGAGCGATAACACAACCTGGTCTGAAACAGTCACCTTGCTGGGACGCACCGAAGTCTTTGAAATCCCGGTCGTCAGGCTACGCCAAAACAGCGAATTGGCGCGCGCGCTGGCTAATGCGCTGGCCGGTTATGTTCCAGCGCCTTTGATTGCGCAGGGCAAGGGCTTGAAACCAAAGGTGCGCAAACAGAGCTTGCGCGCGCAGCAGGAATTGATCGCCACAGGCTTAGTTGACGCGACGAACCTGCTGGTGATGGATATGGATTTGTGTGTGCGCTGCGGCAATTGTTCGATGGCTTGCCATCGCATTCACGGAAATTCGCGGTTGGTGCGACGTGGCGTGCATATCACACGGCTGAAAAAGCCGGCCCTAAGCGCTGCGCAGAGCGTGCTCTCACCCGAAGTCTGCATGCATTGCCAAGACCCGGAATGTTTGACGGGTTGTCCAACCGGCGCGATTGAGCGGTTTGGTAAAGGGCAAATTGACATCAACACTGGCACCTGCATCGGCTGTGGCGATTGCGCTACGCAATGCCCATACAATGCCATTTCGATGATCCCGCGCGCGCAGACTAAACCTGCGCCACCGCCCAGTGGTATCAAGGCCAAGTTGCGCGATCTTTTAAGGCTCACGCCTGATCCCTTGCCACCGGCAGTAGAAACTTTTGACGATCTGGTCGCGGTCAAATGCAACCTCTGTAACGACCGCAAGACGCTCAACCCGCCGGGTAGTAAAACGCAAAAGTACAGTTGCGAAGAGAACTGTCCGACCGGCGCGCTCGCTCGCATCAACCCGCGCGAGTATTTCACCGAGATAGGCCAACTCAAGGGCTTGCTCTTCACCGGCCCGCAACAAGCCATCGGACGCAACATCCATCTTTCCGATGGACCAAAGCGATTGCTGCACGTGTTGGGAATTTTGCTGACTGTGGTGACGACGGTGGCTACATTGATAGGTCTTCGGCGCTATGAGTTGGGGCAACCGCTCGTTTGGATTTTGAATATACGCTGGCTGACCGGACTGGCGGGTCTGTTCGGTATCGTCGGCACAATGCTCTATCCGTACCGGCGTGTGATCTACACGCGGCGTAAAGGGCCGCTGCGCTACTGGTTGTTGGTGCACGCCTATCTTGGCGTGATCGCCACCATTCAACTTGTGTTGCACGGCGGCAGCCATTCGGGCGGGCTGTTAACGACGGCTTTGATGATCTCGTTCGATCTGGTCATCCTGACTGGATTGTTCGGCATTCTCTGTTATCAACTCGCGCCGCGTCTCCTCACGCAGATCGAAGGCTCGCCGCTTTTGCTCGACGACCTGCTCAAGCGACGGGCGGAGTTGCAGCAGGAGTTGGCCGAGGTATCGCAAACCGGCGCGCACCATTTCGACGCTTTGGTCAGACAAGAAATCAAACCGAAACTGTTCACGCTCAGCTATCTCTTCCGGCAGTACTTGAAGCGTGAGCCGCTCGAAGTAATGTTGCGCCGCACCAAAGGAATGTTTGCGGCTTCGGCAGTCACAGCACGCGAAGAGACGCTCAGCGAAACCTTGCAG
Organism: uncultured Acidobacteriota bacterium; assembly: GCA_963699175.1. Lineage (GTDB taxonomy): Bacteria > Acidobacteriota > Blastocatellia > RBC074 > RBC074 > JACPYM01. Next base: position 398,101 of record OY969418.1, read on the forward strand.
CGTGATGGATTGGAAACGACGCTAGCCGAGGCGCGCGTCATCCTGGCCGGTAAGCAGAAAGAAGACAAGATTCTTGCGGCGTTTGCTCAACCTGAGTTTCGGAAAAAATTCAAAGCAGCCTTGGACGAAGTGCGCGAGGGCTACCGCCAAGTCGAGCAAGCCATCACAACTGCCGCGACGCTGCGGCGCATTGATGCGCTGGTCTACTTGCATCGTCTGCTAAAACTCTGGTTGCCGCCGCACGTAGCGACAACGGCGGTGATGCTGGCGTTGCTGGTGGTGCACATCATTCAAGTGATCTATTTCGCGGCGCGTTAAACCTCTATGGCTATCAAGAGCAGATTCATCATCCGCAGAAAAGACAGCATTGTTGATGATATCTTCATCGAAAGCGACGGGCTGACCATCGGGCGATTGATCAGCAACGACCTGGTGTTGAATCACCCCGCCGTCTCGCGCACGCATGCTGGCATCACGAAAGCGGCCAACATTCCCGGCGTGGTCGAGGATAAGGAAAACGCCGGGCGCTATTGGCTCTTCAATCTTTCGAGCAGCAATGGCACGCTGCTCAACGGCGAGAATGTTGATAAAGTGTCGCTCTTCAATGACGACGTAATCCAGATCGGCCCTTATTTGATCAAGATCAATTACGTCGAAGACGCACTCGCGCTTTCAGTCGAGCTGGAACTGAAAGTGCAGCCGCTCGAATCGCGCACGGCCATGTTGCAAGCGCCTGGCGCAGGTGCGACGAGCGACAAGACCATGCTCATCAAAATGCCGTCGGTGGCCGCGCGCGGCAATACCAAACTCTTCTCCAGCCAGGGTCAGGGCTTGCTTACGGGTTACTTGCCAGCCCGCGCGCAACAGGCGCTCGATCTGTTTTGGGATAAGCGTAAACGTGAAGCGGGCAAGATCGAAGCCAAAACTCCGCTGCACCCGCGCGGCGGACAAAGTTACGGCAAGGCGCAATTCAATTGGCGTCCGAACTTCGATCTAGCCAGGCTCTGGCGCAAGTCGTATTTTGTTTGGGGAACTTTGGGCGCGGCGGCTGTGGCATTGGTCGCAATGGCAGTCTACACCAACGCCTTCGCACCGAAACCGCTGACGACAGCGCACGCCACTCGCTTTACGCAAGCGGCGCTGCTCAACCGCAACATCGCGCATCAATCCAACAGCAATTCGTGCACAAGCTGTCATACGCCCGCAGCCGGGATGCTTGACCGCTGCATTGATTGCCATCAGACACAGGCCACAGCGCAGAAGGCCGCGTTTGTCCCGGCGACTCTCATTCAAGGCCACTTCAAGCAGCAACTGGCCTGTACTGATTGCCACATCGAGCACATGGGCGCAGCTAAGGAAGTCGGGCTGCTCGACTACGGTCTTTGTTACAACTGCCATAACGGAGTTTATCAAATCAAACAAGCAGGACAGGTCGGGCCTGCCGGTACGGTCTTGCCCCTTCCGCACGGCGGGAAGCTCACCGGTTATCCCAAGCTAAAACCCGGTGGCAAAGGCGGTGAGTTTTGGAGTTTGTCCCTGGTGAAATGGCAAAAAGCGATTGAGCGCTGGAAACGCCAGAATCCGCAGAAGCCGTTGCTAACGCCGGAACAATACAGTGATACCGACTCATACAATCAATTTCACTACTTGCATCAGGACGGCAAACAGAACTTGAACCTCTGCGTAGTCTGCCATTTCAATCAAGCAGGTGTTGAAGACAAACTGTCAGATTACGGTAAGCATCAAGCGCCTAAACAAGCTTGCCGCAAATGCCACGTAGAGCCGGAAGCGGCAACGGGGCTGGTGCGCGGCCTGGCACGTTGCGAAACTTGCCATCAACAACATGGCCAGACCACACAGCTTGCTGCACTGGCCCCGGATAACCAGCGCGAGATTGATAAATACCTAGCTATGTTGGGTGCGCGCGCCCAGAGCGTGAGCAGCTTCAACTTGAGCGCCGCTGCTAAACGTGGCGGCTCGGCCTATACGCTGCGCCATAGCGTTGACGCGCCGTCCTGGCGCAATTTCGGCGCGTTGCCGTGGTTCGCCTGGGTCGGATTGCTCGCGCTCCTGCCCATTGCAGGATTGGTCTTCTTTGCGGCTGACACTATCCGGCGCAAATATTTCTGGCACGCCAAAGAGGTGACACAACGGTCCGATGTTCGAGGTCCCTCGCTGATCAAGTTGACCCCAACACAAGAGCGGCTAAAAGCCGAAGGGCCGCTTTTCCCGCGCCCGGTAATTGATCCAGAACTTTGCATCGGCTGTCACGCTTGCGTCGAGGCCTGCCCACATGACGTGCTGGCTATCACATCGGACGGCGTGGCCGCACCCGTCAACGTAGAGCAATGCTTGGAAGACACCAGTTGCCAGGTCGAATGCCCGACCAGCCCGAAAGCTTGCGTCCTCGTCCATAGCGACAAGAAAGTTCCCGAACGTCAGGTGCCAAAGCGCGATCAGCAGTTTATGACCAACGTGCCCGGCATCTATTTGATCGGTGATGTCTCCGGCGTTCCGCTCATCAAGAACGCGATCAACGAAGGCGGCCAAGTGGTCGAAGCTGTCAAAGCCGAACTCGCGCGCGAAGGAGCTAACGTGCAAGCCGATTACGACGTGGCTATCATTGGTATGGGGCCGGCGGGCCTGTCGGCAACAGTCATCGCCAAGCAACAAGGGCTGCGCTATCTCGCACTGGAACAAGATCAAGTCGCGGCCACGATTGAGAACACTTATGGCAAGGGCAAGTTCGTCTTCTACAAACCCGACACCGTCGAAGCGCGTGGCGGCTTGCCCTTACTGCCCGACCCGCTAAAGCGCGAAGGTAACTTCAAAGAGTCCATGCTCAATGCCTGGCAATCCACACTCAAGCGCGAAGCCATCAAGATCAACGAGCGCGAAAGTTGTAAGGACATCAAGCTCGAGAATAGCGTCTTCCGCATCCTGACTGAAAAAGGCGCATTGAAAGAGCGTGCAAGTTACACTGTGCGCAAAGTAATCTTGGCCATCGGCAATCGCGGCACGCCAATGTTGCTGAAAGTGCCGGGCGAGGATTTGAAGATGATGGTGGAAAACGTTGGACTCTTCTGCGCCAATTGCGGCGCCAAGTCGCCAAGCCGCCGCGCCTTCTGCGCCAAGTGCGGCGAGCCGATGCCATCCGTCACCGCCGAAGACAGCAAGGTGCAATACAAACTCAGCGACCCGCAAGACTACATCGGCAAAAAGTGCATGGTCGTCGGCGCGGGCAATTCCGCCGTTGAAGTCGCCGTCGCATTGACCGGCTTTGAACGTCAAGGGAGCCAGATCAGCTTTGCGACCGGCGCAGAGGTGACACTCATTGTCCGCAGCGATTTGAAGGGCGATCTGAAGCTCGGCAACAAGATGAACTTTTACGACTGTCTGGACGCGGGCAAGATCAAAGCTTACTTCCGCACAACAATCAAGCGTATTGAACCTGACCAAGTGATTCTGATGGATCCCAAGAGCGAACAGGAAAAGGCCACCGTTCCGTGCGATTACATCTTTGCGCTGATCGGGGGCGACAAGCCGATCAATTTTCTGGAGAAGCTAGGCATAGAGATTCTGGGCAAGCGCAAGAAATAACCAGGAGCTCTAGTGGAGGACACTTAGGCTAAGCCCGCGTGTCAGGACAAATCGGCAAGCTTGGGAGAATCTTCTTCTGCTGTTGATGACCCGTGCATCGCTTGTGAGTAGCAACCTTCATTCACGAGCGACCTGAAGGCCGAGTTGTATGCGCTTATCTGCACGCCATAAGACGTGGCTAACGGCCATTTCATTGTTCTTGGTGCCGCCGGTATTTTTCTGGCGCGAAACCTTGGGTCGGCAGACGCTTGGCTACGGCGATATTCTGTCCCAATGCTTTCCTACACAGCTTTACGCCTATGAACTCTTGCGGAGCGGTGCGATGCCGCTGTGGCAACCACATCTTTATGCGGGGATGCCGCTCTTCGCACGCTGGCAACAGGGCTTGCTCGATCCAATACATCTGCTTTACCTGGGCGGTGTCACAGCGCGGGCACTCACCCTTGATCAAGAACTGAGTTTCATCATCGCGCTGTTGGCCACTTTCGCCTTCGCGCGCAGCCTTGAGCTAAATCGCTCTGCAAGTATCTTCGCCGCTGCCATCTATGCGCTCAACAGCTTTGCGGTCGCACGCAGCATTTATCCTGGTCAGACGCGTATACTGGCGCTGATTCCGCTCGTGCTCCTTTGCATTGAGCGTCTGCACCGGCAAGGGCGTTGGCGCGACGCGGCCTGGGGGGCGCTAGTTGTCGCCTGGCAACTCTTCGCCGGCCACCCGCAGCCGTTCGCCTATGCGGCGCTGCTTGCCTTCGGCTATGTGGCCTTCCGCGGATTTTGTGAGGGTGAGCCTGGGCGCGGCGATCAGAGCGCGCGGCGGGGGCGCTTCTTCCGGCAATGTGCGGCAGTGTACGCGCTTGGCATTGCGCTGGCGGCGATACAGATACTGCCAGCCTGGGAGTTGAGCAGAGTATCAGTGCGGCGACAGCCATCGTTCGACTTCTTCACTTGGCAATCGCTCCACCCGCTTTCACTCCTGAACACGCTGTTTCCTTTTTTTCATGGCCAAGGGAGCGGTATCTACCATCTGTCATATTGGGGCAGCTATTGGACGCATAATGAAGGACAATTCTATCTAGGTTTGTTGGCCCTCGTGCTGACTTGCGCCAGTGTATATGCGCTCTGGGGTAAGCGAGGCGGGCAGATTAAGTTTTGGGGAACGGTAGCTCTGCTCGGCGCCTTATGTGCGCTGGGCAAATACGTGTGGCCGCTTGCCTGGCTACTCTATCGCGTGCCGCTGCTCAACAGCTTTCGCAGTCCCAATCGTCATTGGATGGAGGTGACACTGGCGGTTGCCTTGCTGGCAGGCTTTGCCATAGATCAACTGCTGCGCGAAGAGGCGCGACAATTGACACGAGTAGTGATCAGTATGGCTATTGGCTTGACGCTATTTTGTGCGGGCTGCGCTACGCTCCTGCTCCGTTATTCAGACCACGCTGAAGCGGCTATTCGAGCGCTTCCTGACCTGCACTTCCTGCCCGCCGACTTTTTGCGTGAGGCGCGGGCGGAGTTTGTCATTCCGGTCATAACAGCCATGTTTTTGACCGCCGCCCTCGCCGTTTTCCTTTACACACGCCAGCGACAGCGCTGGTTTCCGTTGCTGCTGGCGTCGCTGCTGGGCGACTACTATCTCTATGCCACTTTCGCCCCCGTCAGAAGCGGCCCGCGCCTGGAAGAATCTGTCGGGCGGGCAATCCCGCGCGACTTGGCCGTGCGGGAACTCGAGCAAGCGCCGTTTCGCTATCACTTGCTACTTAAACCTGACGAAGGCGAGTTCAATCCCTTTTTGTTCGCCGGACACGAGATGACCACTGGTTATGATCCGCTGCTCGACGAGCGTTACCGTGCCTTTACCAATATCAATGAAGCTGGACGTAGCGAACGTTGGCAAATCCTCGCAGCAACTGACCGCACACTTGACCTATTGAATGTTCGTTACCTGCTCGTTCCCGCGCCGCTCCTCGTTCCACCTGCGCTGGCGCGGGAGATCGTTGAGATCGGAGGTGTGCCCTTCGCGGTTGATGAAGCTTCCAAGGTTGAGTTGCGCTCCGGCCAGAGCACAAGCTTCTCTACCCCGGCCGGCACCGCTGATCTGCTGGCTCTTGTTTCCACACTCGCCAATGCGGCGGGGATTGGCAACGACGCACCAGTGGCGGAGATCACCATAACGTGCATTTCCGGCGCACAAGTAAAGCTGCCATTGCGTGCGGGGCATGAGACCGCTGAGTGGGCGTATGAGCGTGCCGATGTACGAGCCATTATTAAGCACGCTCGCCCAACCGTGGCCGAAAGCTGGCGCGGCGATGAGGCCGGCAGCTTTCAAGCTCATTCTTATTTGGCGCGCCTGCCATTGCCAGAGGCGGTGGCCCAATGTGCCGGCCCACGCGCCGTAAAGGTTACGGTACAGGCTCCTGCTGATGTCACGCTCAGCCTTAAGCACCTGACGCTACAAGACACCGCAACCAAACACCTACTTCCCGCACAAGCGGACTTTGGTGCAAACCTGAACGATACGGATCGTTGGCGCGCGGTCGAACTGGCCCAGCCCATTCCGTTCTACCAAGGACTTCAGGTTTACGAAAACCTCCGCGTACTTCCCCGCGCCTGGCTGACGTATCGTGCGGAAGTCCGGACTGAGGCCGAACAATTGCGCCTCATCCGTGGCGAGGCCACAGACAACTTCGGAAAAGTTTTCGATCCCACGATCACTGCGCTGGTTACTCCTGAAACTGCGGCCAAGCTCGATGCCATCTTGCTGGCGAGCACAGCGCTGAACGCTACCAATAACCAGTCGTCCTTCGACCAAGCGACCATTACGAGCAGGACGGCGAACGCGTTGACCATCTCTGTGGATGCCGCAGGCCCAGCGATGATGATGATGAGCGAGGTGGCGTTCCCTGGTTGGTATGCCAAGCTCGACGGGCAAGCTACTGAATTGCTGCGCGCAGATTATCTACTGCGCGGCGTAGCTGTGCCGCCGGGTCACCATAGCATTGAAGTCTACTATCGCCCGATGAGCTTCCGCCTAGGTTTGCTCATCACGTCATTAGCCGCTTTAGGCGCGTGCTTGCTCTTTTTCTTTTCCTCAAAGCAGGCCAAGCAAGCTCTGCCTTGATTTTCAATAGGACTTTTAGGGTTCAATGAATCTGAATCGTAACGTTATCTTTGGTCAAATTACGCTCCGGCGCTTGCTGGTTGCTCTGATACTGGTAGCAGTTCCAGTGGCGTACTTCTACCCGGCGGTGAAAGGGGAGATTCTGCTGGCCGCTGGCGATGCCTGGCTTTACAGCCTGCCGCTGCGAATGTTGAGCGGTCAAATGCTCAGGCAAGGGACGCTGCCACTCTGGAACCCATACACATTTGCCGGGATGCCGCTACTGGCCGCGACACAACCCGGCGTGCTTTACCCGCCAAACTGGCTCTTTGCCGTGCTTTCGCCCGGCGCAGCTATCAATGCAGTCGTCATCAGCGCCTACCAACTCACGCTGGTTGGCACTTACCTTTATGCACGCGTCTTGCGGCTGGGGCGTGCTGCGGCTTTGCTGGCCGCTGTCAGTTTCACTTTTGGCGGCTTCATGATCAGTCTGGCTGAACAGATCAATTTCATCGCGGCGGCGGCTTGGCTGCCTTGGTTGCTTTGGGTGATGGAAAAGGTATATCGGGCTAGCTCCTGGCGAGAAGCCTGGGGATGGACGACTGGCGGGGCTGTGATCATCGCGCTACATACGTTCGCGGGGCTGCCACAAGCGACCGTACACGTCGGGCTGGTCGGCGCGGCGTATTTCGGTTTTCAGCTCTTTGCTCGGCGCACCCTGCCGCCGAGCGGGCGAATGCGCTTCGTTGCAGCAATTGCGATGATGGTCGTTTGCGGAGCATTGCTGTCGGCCCTTCAATTGTTGCCCGCCCGCGAGCTACAACTGCAAGGGGAACGCGCGGCCCTCTCTTACGAAGCATTCGCAACTTTCTCCATGCCGCCACGGCGGCTGCTATCGTTCATCGCACCTTATTTCTTCGGTGGAGCCTTGCCCGGACTCTATCACGTACCTGGTTGGGACGAATGGTGGCTGCACAAGTTTGTGCACGGGTATGTCGGGCTCCTGACACTGCCGCTGGCGGCTCTGGGCGCCTGGGCGTCGAAAGCGCGCCGGCTCGCCTGGTTTTGGGTTGGGGTAGCCGTCGTAGCTCTTCTCTTGAGTTTCGGCTCGCATCTGCCTTTCCAGCTTCATCGCCTGCTCTATCACGTCCCGATCTACAATCTCTTTCGCGGGCCGTACCGCCACCTTTACGAATTCAGCTTCGCGCTGGCGATGCTTGCCGGGCTGGGGATGGACGCGCTTGCAAGGGGAGAATTCGCGGTGCGCAGGTTAATGCGCTGGTGCGCCAGCAGTGTTGCCCTGCTGGTCGTAGCCACTGTCGTCACTTACCGTTTCTTCGCCCATCGGCTAGGGCAACCGCCAGCAGGTGCGACTGCCTTAGGGAATGCCGAAATTCTCGTTCCGCTGAGCTTCTTCATTTTTGGACTGATCGTTTTATGGCTTTATGCCCGACGACCGACAAACGCCGCCGCCGTGTTGGTTATCGCCGTACTGCTAGCCGATTTGACCTGCTTCGGCTGGTTCACCTACTGGCGTTCAACTGGATATGCGTTCATTGCGAGCCTTGATGATCCGCCAGCAATCAAAGCGATCAAAGCCCGCGAGCCGGACCTGAGCAGCTTCCGTATCGTGTCGCAAGCGCCTAACCCCTACTACCCGAATTACGAACCGCTTTGCCATGGCAATATGGCAATTCCACGCAGCCTGCAAAGTGCCGCCGGTTACGACCCGATGCGCTTGATTCGTATGGCTCAACTTGCCGGTGAGATGGACATCTTCGGCGTCATTGGAGATCAAGAAATCTTCTCCACTCACAATTATGGGCTAGATCTACTTAACGTAAAGTATCTGCTCCGAGAGCGGAAGAAGTCCGATGAAAATCGCCCTACCGTCATGATAGCTGGCGTCCGGTTCCCTGCCGATGCGCCGGAGAGAACACTAAATCCTAAGGGCCATCTTGAATTGGAAGCTAATGGCGAACCCGCATCGGAGTTAATCATCATCTCGTCCTTGGCCAATTCTGCGGGGCTTTCCGATGAATCACCCGTGGCGCGCGTTCGATTGCACACTAAAGACGGTCAGGTGATCGAGGCCGATTTGCGGGCCGGGCGCGATACAGCCGAGTGGGCGTATGATCGCCCGGACGTGCGCGCTGTTATCCGCCACCACCGAGCGCCGATAGCTGAGTCTTTTCCCGCCGATGGCTTCGAGGCGCACCGCTATTTGGCTCGCATCCCCTTCACCCGCTCAGAGATCGAGCGCGTAGAATTGGATCATCCCGGCCTAGAAGGCGATTTGGTAATCGCGCGCGCCGTGCTCTGCGACACGGCGTCGGGTCGCGCCACGCCGGTAGAAAGCTTAGCGATGCCCGGCGAACGGTGGCGTAGGTTGGGAAACTTTACCGAGGTAGAGCTATACGAAAACCTGCGTGTGTTGCCACGCGCTTGGTTCGCCAGCAATACGCGCATACTGCCTGGCCCACAAACGCTATCGGTAATCCAGCAAGGATACTTCCCCGATGGCGTGGCTTTCGCCCCTACGGAGACTGCGTTGTTGGAGGAGGCAGACGCGCCTGGCAGCGCGGGCTTGCAGCCGCACGGCAAGGCATCAGGCGCAGAGGTCAATGTCATTCATTACGAGCCTGGGCGTATCGAATTGATCACGCGTAATGCGCAAGCCGGTCTGCTCGTCTTGAGCGAGACTTTTTATCCCGGTTGGATAGCGCTGATTGACGGTCGTGAAGCAGGAGTGGAGCGCGTTAACTACGCCCTGCGTGGGGTCACGGTGCCTGGCGGTGAGCATCAAGTCGAGTTCGTGTACCGTCCGCGCAGTTTGAGACAAGGCGCCCTCTGTTTTTTGCTGGGCATGAGTATGCTGGGAGCCGGCTTTATCGGCGTGGCGTTGCGACTCACGAAAACTCGCTCTGAGGGAGACAATGCGTTCTGACATCAACCATGTAACTGACAGATTGTCTCGCGGAGCAACGCCGTGCTATGTTGCGCCCACTGTGAGGTGAGTTATGAGCGTCCGCAAGCATAAACAGATCGCTGAGGTGGAAGAAGAGATTGATTACCCAGAATCGGATGGGCAGCCAATGGCAGAAACCGACAAACATCGCGATTTGATGTTCGCCCTGATCGCCGCGCTCCAGCATCACTTTGCGAGCGAGCCAGACGTGTACGTGTCGGGCAACTTACTGCTTTACTACATCGAAGGCGATCCGACCAAATGTGTCGCTCCCGATGTTTTCGTTGTGCGTGGCGTGGCTAAACACGAACGGCGCATCTACAAACTTTGGGAAGAAGGGCACGCGCCGAACGTGGTAATTGAAATCTCTTCGCGCAAAACCACAAAAGAAGATTTGGGATGGAAGAAGCAGTTGTATGCCTGGTTCGGCGTCGCGGAGTATTTTATCTTCGATCCAGAATATAAACTCAAGCCGCCGCTGCGCGCCTTTCGTTTGCGCGGCAAGGAATATGTCGAAGCAGCCGTCACCGGCAATCGGACGATAAGCTTAGAACTGGGCTTGGAGTTGGTCAATACGGGCAAGACGTTGCGCTTGCTTGATCCGCAAACCGGCCAGTTCTTACCTACGCCACCAGAAGAAACCGCCGCGCGCCGTCAAGCCGAGGCGCAAGCCGCAGAAGCCGCCGCCGCGCGCCAGCAAGCTGAAGCGCGGGCCTCAGCAGTCGAAGCCGAGTTGGAACGATTGCGTGCTGAACTCGTTCAATTAAAACGTAAGTCCGCCAAGAAGCGCGCCAAGTAACCGTGAATTATCCGTTGAGTGGCGTAACGACGCGATTAGCCAGACCAGCACTTTGAAAAAACCGCCGTAGTAGAACGCAAGCTGCGCCCCTTTTGACTCCCACCTAGCTACGCATCCCCGCTGCTTTTGCGCCGGTTGGCATTTTTAGTTTGCCCCTTTCGTCTCTTTGCCAATTCATGTTTTGGGCCAAATTACTTGGAGAACCTTATGAGAAAGTCCCTAGGCTGTTTGCTTATCCCTTTGCTCTGGTTGTGCGCCGCGCCAGCCAGCTTTGCGCAGGATACTGTGACCGGCGCGTTTGAAGGCACCGTCACCAGCAGCCAGACTGGCGACCCAGTGGTGGGCGCGACTGCCGAGATCATCAACATCGAAACCGGCATCATTATCACCAAGACCACCGATTCGCGCGGACGCTTTTATCAAGGCTTGCTCACCCCAGGCCTCTATCGCATCCGCGTTAGCTTCCTTGGTTATCAGACGCGCGAAGTTATTCAACGGCTCAACGTCGCGCGCACTGGCGAAGTCGTGCCCGTACCGGTCACACTCGAACCTGCAACAACAGTCGCCACGCCCGCGCCTACGCCAACCACACCGCCAACCACACCGCCAACCACGCCACCGACTACGCCAACGCAACCAACGCCACCAGCACCACCGGCAACAGCAGGGCCACCAGCTAGCGCGACTACGCCTAGTGCTGCGGCTGCCATTAACTCAATTCGCGCCTTGATCAATACGACCGACGGCCAGCGCAGCGGATCATTCAACGAATCGCTAATCAATCTGCTGCCGCTTGGCAATGTGACGTTGACGCGAACCTTTGATGAATTGGCGTTGCTCTTGCCAGGTGTCGCGCCTGCGCCGCCCACGCTTGGCGTAGTGGCAGGGCCGGGACAAGGGCCGGGTGTCGGCACGGCTGGTCAGTTTTCCGTCAACGGCCTGCGCTCACGCAGCAACAATTTCACGGTGGATGGCTCGGATAATAACGACGAAGACATCGGCGTGCGGCGGCAAGGCTTCACGGCGCTTGTGCCGCAGACTATCGAATCAGTGCGCGAGTATCAGGCCATCACCTTGCTTGCGCCCGCGCAGTTCGGGCGCAACATCGGCGGCAACGTCAACGCTGTTTCCAAATCGGGCGGCAGTGGCGTGCACGGCAATTTGTATGGGTTTCTCAACACCAGCCATTTGAATGCGCGCAACTATTTCGACACTACCAACGGCACTGACACAACGGCCTTGCGTGCGGGCGTCAATCAGCGCGTGCTGTTGCGCCAATTGGTCAATGGCGTGGCGGTTGACACGCCCATCACTGTGACTAATCAGAGCGCTGGCGAAGATTCTTTCACGCTCGGCAAAGTCGGCGCAGTGCTGGGCGGCCCCGTTATTCAGCAAAAGACTTTCTACTTTTTTTCTTTCGAGCAGCAGCTTATCAACGCCACACACGAAGAGAGCTTTGCTGTGCCAACGCTCGAGCAACGCGGCGTGCTGGGCAGCGGCGCGACGGGGTTGGCGACCGACCCATTCACTGGCAGAGCGGTTTTAGCGCGCCCGGTCGGAGCCAATGCGCCGATCATCTTTAGCCTCTTCCCTTTTCCCAATAACCCACAGGGCGTTTATGGCCGTAACACTTTTACGCAGAACTTGCCCGCGAGCGCGCGTGGCACGGTCTTTTCGGCCAAGCTCGATCACAATTTCAAACTGCATGAACGCACGCAGAGCGCGACCGGGCGTTACAACTTCACCAATGATTGGCGCGAGATTCCCGTCACGGGCGGCGCGCTCTTCTCGACGCTCAAGCCGCGCGTGCGTGCGCAGAATTTTTCCTTCTTCTTCAACAGCCAGGTCAGCGCGCCAAACTCAGTGACAGAGAAGTTCAATCAAGTGCGTCTCTCGTATGGCCGCACGCGATTGCGCTTTGATGAAGTGCGCGACACGCAGTTCTTGCAACCGAGCAATACGCCGTTCCTGCTCGACGCGCCAGTCTTTACCAATCGCACCGTGCCGGTGGGCGACGCAAATACGCGCGACGTGATCTTCACGCGCGATCGCGAAGAGTTTGAATCGGTCTTCCCACTCGGCCAAGTCAGCGTGGCTGGCTTCAGCCCCGTCGGCGTAAACGTCTTCAACTTCCCGCAACGGCGCGTCAACAACACCTATCAAGTGGCCGATGTCTTCACGCTGCGCAAAGGCGATCACAATTTTGCCTTCGGCGCGGACTTCCGGCGCAGCGAGTTGAACAGCGACCTGCCACGCGTGGCGCGCCCGCTGGTCGTCTACAACGGTGGGCCGCGCTTGGTAAATGATAACGGCGTTATCAGACTCCCCGGCCCGAATGATCGGACACCGTATTTGCGGCCTGAAGATTTGGTGGCGCTCGATGCGCCCAGCGCTTTCTTCCTCACCATCAACAGCGTGGGTGAAGGCGCGAACATCAATCTGCGTTTCTATCAAGACGACATTTTCGCGCAGGATACTTGGAAGCTGCGGCCCAATCTTTCGCTGGCGCTGGGCCTGCGTTACGAATACAACACGCCGCCGTTCGAGGTGAACGATTTGATTGAGCACACCTTCACCGATCCGGCGTTGAACCAAGCGCCGGGCTTGCGCACCTTCATTGACGGGCGGACTGAAATCTTCGAGCCGGATCGCAACAACTTTGCGCCACGCCTGGGGCTGGCTTACGCGCCCAAACTTTTCGGACGCGACCGCGTGACGGTCTTCCGCGCCGGTTACGGCATCTTTTACGATCAGGCGCTGGGCGCGGTCGTGAGCCAATCGCGCAATGTCTTCCCGACGTTCTTGACACTCAATTTCGGCGGGCTGCGCGCGTTCAATACCAATCAACAGATCACTTTTATCAACCCGGCGCGCTTTGTCATCGGCAATCAATCTATTGTCAGAGAAGGCACGATCAATCAGCTCAATGCGGCGCTGGGTGTCAATGGCGTGCTCAACTATTTGAATGGCAGCAGCGCCGCTGGCGGCCAACCCTTCCCCGACGCACTCGGCCTCACACTGCCGACGCGCGAACTGGACACGCCATCGAGCCATCATTACTCATTCGCCTTCGAGCAACAATTCAACGCGAACCTGACGGCCTCGTTGGCTTACGTCGGCACGTTGGGGCGCAACCTGCTGCGCTTCACCACGCCCAATCTTGGGCCAGGAGCGGTACTCGCGCCAGCCAGTTTGGTTGCCGGTGGCGTGCCAGCCATTAACGGGCGCATCGTCACGCCACCGCGTTCGGTCAGCGGCGTCGGCGCGGTCTACCTGTTTGCGGGAAATGCGGAATCGCGTTACGACGCGCTGCAATTGCAATTGCGCGGGCGGCTGCAACGCGGGCTGGAATTTCTAGCGGGCTACACCTACGCGCACGCGATTGACGAGGTCTCGGATGTCTTCGATCTGGCGGGGGCATACAGCTTGCCGCAAAACAGTGCGCAGTTACCTGCTGAACGTGGCTCGGCCAATTTCGATCTGCGCCATCGGTTCGCGTACTACTTCACCTACGATTTCTCGGCGCTTGGCCAGCACTGGCTGCTGGATGGATTGCAACTGGCGGGCACAGGGCAATTCAACACGGGGCCGGCGTTCACGGTCAACAGCCTGTTTGACATCAACCTCGACGGCAATTTGACTGATCGGTTGAATACAACGAGCGGCTTGTCCGTCACTGGTGATGGTCGGCAGCCTTTGGTGTTGACCGCGAGCGATACGTTCAGCATGCTCGCGCCGATTGGTCAGGATGGGCGCGTTGGACGCAATACGTTCAGCGCGGACGGCTTGGCTGTCGTTGACCTGGCAGTCATCAAGCAATTCAAGTTTAGCGCCCAGCAACGATTGAGCCTGCGCGCCGAATTTTTCAACCTCTTCAACCACACCAATTTCAGCATCCCGGTGCGTTTGCTCGAAGCGCCCGGCTTTGGTTTGGCGACGCGCACGCTGACGCCAGCGCGCCGCATTCAATTTGCCTTGAAGTACGAGTTTTGAGTTGAGCGATAGATAACTGTTTCGCGAAAGGAGTTAGCCATGCGTTCGTCATCATCCTCAGTTTCATTCAAACATGCTTTGCGCTTTACGCTGCTGTGCTTGCTGGCAACCAGCGCGTTGTTACACGCGCGACCACCAAGTGTACTTTCATCCAACCAATCACAAATCACTCAGAGCCTAGCTCCTGAAATCAACACCGGCGCACTCAGCACAGCGCGAGAAGGCCACACAGCTACGCTTTTGCAAAACGGCAAAGTCCTGGTGGCGGGCGGACGTAACGGCAACACCATACATAACACCGCGGAAGTCTACGACCCGGCGACCGCTACTTGGGCCTCAGCCGGTACGCTCAGCAACGCGCGTTACGGGCACAGCGCCGTGCTGTTGCGCAACGGGTTAGTGCTAGTGATTGGCGGGCAAGGCAGCAACGGGTTTCTCAATTCGGCGGAAATTTACGATCCGTCGAACAATAACTGGCAACCCGCCCTGCTTAGCCAGATGAATACGGCGCGTTTTCACGCAACCGCAACATTATTGACCAGCGGGCGCGTGCTGGTGGCGGGCGGGATGAACAGCGGCGGCTATTTGCGCAGCGCCGAGTTGTATGACCCAACCTCGCGCAACTGGACGCGACTCGATCCGGGAAACAATCCGGCGGGCAATTTGACCGACGCGCGCGCCGAACATTCGGCGACGTTGTTGACCGATGGGCGAGTGTTGGTCGCGGGCGGCTTTAACGGCACTGCGGCACTGCGGACGGCAGAGTTATTCGAGCCGAACACGAACCGCTGGCGAAGAGTTGGCGACTTGACGACGCCACGCCGCCAGCATACGGCGACGCTGTTGCCCGACAGCACGGTGTTAGTAGCGGGCGGTCTGAACGGCGCAACGGCGCTCAACAGCTCCGAAACTTATAACTCAGCGACCAGCGCGTGGACAGCGAGCGGCAATCTTGCAAGCGGTAGAAGTGCGCAGACGGCGACGCTGTTACCTAATGGCCGCGTCCTGGTTGCAGGCGGAAAGAATGGGGCGGGCAGTCCGCTCAATGCGGCAGAGGTTTATAACTATCTCTCCAGGTCGTGGAGCGGTGCGCCACTGCCTCCGCCCTTTCCCAACACGCAGTTCTTCAACCTGAGCGACGCACGGAGCGACCATACGGCCACCATGCTACCGAATGGGCGAGTGTTGATAGCAGGCGGACTCGGCAATGACAGCACAGCTTTGAATAGCGCCGAGCTATATGAGTACGCCGCTGGCTCCTGGGCTTTGACGAAGAATGTTTCCACCAACGCAACAACGCAATTGGCCATAGCGCGCGCCGGACATACGGCCACGCTGTTGCCCACCGGAAAAGTCCTGGTGGCGGGCGGAGTGGGTTCGAATAGCCCGCTGATTGCATCCAATAGCGCGGAACTGTACGACCCGACGACGGGGACGTGGTCACCAACCGGCTCGCTCAATAATGCCCGGTTCAATCACACGGCGATCTTGCTGCCAAACGGCAAAGTGCTGGTCATCGGCGGGCAAAACGATCCAGGCATCAGCACTGCCGAATTGTACGACCCGGTGACGGGCTTCTGGACGAACACGCCAGCGCCGGGTGTGCCGCGTTATTCTCACACGGCGACCTTGTTGCCAAATGGATTGGTGCTGGTGGTGGGAGGCATTGGGTTCAGCGGAGTGCGGACGGCCAGTGTTCAATTGTTTGATCCGAACGGAGGCGCGAATGGAAGCTGGAGCAACGGGCCTCCCCTTCCAGCGGTGCGTTCCAATCACTCGGCTACGCTCTTGCCCAATGGCACAGTCTTCGTCTTTGGTGGTTTTGCCACCAACACCACAGCTTTCAATACAGGAGCGATTTTTACCCCGGCAGGCACTAGCGGTTCGTGGGCTTCTCTTAGCTTTACTGACACTGGCTCTACGGCAGCGCCTGCGTTCCGTCATTCTCATTCAGCCACGCTGCTGCCCACTAACAAAGTCTTGATTGCAGGTGGACGCGGCGGAACTAATGCGAGCAATATCAGTATTGCGATTGGGACTGCCGACATCTTCAACATCAGCACGAGCACCTTCGAGCGTGACCGAGCGACCGTTGCCAGCCGCCTCGATCACACAGCCACGCTGCTGCCAAGCGGCAAGGTACTGATATTTGGCGGACAAACGATCAGCTCATCGGGCAGCAGTTGTGGCAATCCATCCGCCATTCCGGCTGCACAACTCTTCGATCCCTTCGTGCCGGCAGGCACGGCGGTAACGCAAGTCGCTAACCCGCTCCAAGCGCGCAATGCGCACACGGCCACGTTATTGCCGACGGGCCAAGTCTTGATTGCAGGTGGACAGGCGGCTGAGGTGCTTCCCGACTGTGCCGACACGCTGCTCAATCAGAGTGAGTTGTACGACACAGGATTGGGCTTTCAAGAGAACTGGCGACCGATTATCAGCTTCCTTTCCGCATCACAAAATTTCCTGACCATCAACGGCGCGCAATTCCAGGGCATCTCCGAAGCGTCGGGCCACGGCGCGCAAAGCTCTGCGACTAATTATCCGGTCGCGCAATTGCGCAGCCTAGGAAGCGAACGCCTGGCCTTTCTGCCAGTCAATAGCGTCAACGGCTGGTCGAACAACACGTTCAACTACAACGCGCTTGCAAACTTTGCGCCTGGCCCGGCGTTGCTCACGATCTATGCCAACGGCATTCCGAGCCTGGCGCGTGTCGTCAACAGCAACGGCAGCAATTTCAGCTTCCCCAACGCGCCACCGACCGGTTCGATCAGCGGACGAGTTATTTTGCACAATGGCGAAGGATTGGTGGCCAATGTGATGCTCGAACCGGTGCAAGGCTCGCCTGCTGGTTGCACGACAGCGCGCACAATCACAACCGGGCCAACCGGCGACTTCGCCTTCCGCGATCTGGTGATCAGGCCAACACCGCCGACCATCAGTTGCGGGCCTAATCTCTCTTTCAACTGCGCCTCGGCGAACGGATGCACCGTGCCGTATCAAACTCCTACTGCTAGCCCCGCTGGCGCGACGGTCAGTTGCATACCGGCATCAGGCGCAGTGTTCCCAATTGGCACGACTAACGTCAATTGCACGGCTACCAATTCGGGTGGCAGCGCATCGTGTAGTTTTGCCATCACGCTCGTCATACCAACCACGCTCACTCTCACTTGTCCGCCTAATCCTGCGCCTGTCACCGCGAATCCTGGCACAATCCCAACTGCGCCAGTGTTCTTTGCAGCGCCAGTCGCCAATCCCTCGCAAGGAACTACAACAACCTGCTCTCACACATCAGGCCAGTCCTTCCCCGTCGGAACGACACGCGTCACTTGCACAGCAACTAATCAAAGCCTCAATCAACAGGCTACTTGTGGTTTCAACGTGACCGTACTCCCGGCTGGCCCCGGTTTTGCGACCAGGCCTTTAGTCACGACTCCGCCGGCAGCAAACTACCCGATAGCGACGCCGCTCGACGAGTCTTCGTCAACTGGCCAAACCAATGAATTGGCGAAGGCTTCATCACCGGAGCAGGGCCAGACCTTTTGTCGCTATCGCATTACTCCGACAGCGACCGCCGGCAACCGCACGCTCAATTTCTTCCCCACTGCGGCGATCTTCAATATGGTGGACAATACGCTGAGCTTCTCTGAACCGACGGAGCGCGCGACCAATGCGTTGAGCGAGCCGACGCAGACCGGCGAGCAGAATTGCACTAACTGCGTGAATAATATCTTTGTCTCGAATGGGCCGACTTATGTTCTCTCCGGCCGCGTGCAAAAGCCGGATGGTCAGGCGGTCGCGGATGTGAACCTGGAATTTTCTGTGCCCTACGCCATCCTGGATGATCGGCTCACTTGCTACCAAAATGGCGCGCCGATTAAATGCACAACGCCTGGGGCGAAGACAATCAATGGCGATACTTGCACCCGCGCCAGCACCAATCCGCTCGACCCTGCTGCCGAATTCCATTGTGTGTGCACACAGGAAAGTAACGGCGCCTGCGAAAAAACTGTGCTGGCGCGCTATCCGACTCCGCCATTGCCTGTTGCGGAACCGAACCTGGCCTTGCGTTGGTCTCCTTTTGATTGGCAGCGGCCCATCTTCCAGATCAACCCCGACGGCACTTTCACCATCGCCAACGTACCCCACGGGGCCAATGCCATTGTCACGCCGCAAAATCGTGCGGGTGGCACGCAATACAGCTTCAGTTATCAACCGCTCGTGCCGCCGGGTTTGCCGCCGCAGTCTTTCATCCGCATTGACCGTGTGGAGCAGACTTACGCCAACCAAACAATCACGGCGCAAACTGCCTGCACTCCGCCGAGCGCGAACATCACGCCAGCCGCTGCTCAGGTTTGCGCCAACTCGACTAGCAATATGGCTTCCGTACCCGACGCTGGCGCTGGCGCAACTTACAACTGGACGATTACGAACGGCACAATCACTGGCGGACAAAACACGCGCAACGTTACCTACACTGCTGGTGCAGCAGGCAGCGTCATGCTCAATGTGACTGTCAGCGTGGGGGCAGGGTGTAGCACCAGCAATTCCATCGCGATTCCTATAGTGCCGCTGCCCACTGCCAACGCGGGAGCCGATCAGGCGCTCTGTCAATCCGCGAGTGGCACGACGGCATTCACCGTCACTGGCGCGGTGGCGAACGGCTCGCCTACGTGGAGCGTGATCAACCTCACCGGCACAGCCGCTGCAACAATCGTCACGCCAAATGCGGTAACGACCAATGTCAACGTCACAGGCAACGGCACTGTCACTCTCCGTTTGACCGTCACGAGCGGCACTGGCTGCGCGCCTACGAGCGATGATGTGTTGTTGATCGTCAACGCATTGCCTAACGCGCCTGCTATCACTGCGCCTGCCTCAGTCTGTGCAAACTCGACCAACAACCAAGCGAGCGGCCCGGCTGGCGCAAGTAGTTATATGTGGACGATCAGCAATGGCACGATCACCGGCGGCGCGACCGCGCAAACCGTGACTTATACAGCAGGCGCAACTGGCAACGTCATGCTGACGCTGCTGGTTACCAATGCTGCAACATGCGCGGCCAGCAATGCCCTAAATATTCCCATCGCCACCACGCCAACCGTGACGACACAACCGGCCAATCAAACAGCTTGCGAGAACGATTCAGTCACTTTCACTGCATCAGCCAACAATTCATCGTCCGTCCAATGGCAGATCAGCACGGATGGCGGCGCAAACTTCAATAATGTGCCGGGCGCGAACAATGCGACGTTGAATATCACGGCCAGCCTGGCACAGAACGGCGCGCGTTATCGCGCCGTCTTCGCAAATTCTTGCGGCCCGATCAACACCAACGCTGCAATCCTGACAGTCAATCCGCGGGTGAGCATCGGCACGCAACCGGCCAACCAGGCGGCTTGCGTCGGCGCGTCAGTAACTTTCAACGTCGTGGCAAATGGCGCGGCCCCGCTTACCTATCAGTGGCGCAAGAATGGTGCGCCAATCAACGGCGCAACCAACAGTAGCATTACGCTCAATGCTGTCACTTCCGCGGACGCGGGCAGTTATGATGTCACAATCAACAGCGGCTGCGGCACGACGATGTCCAATGCCGCGCTGCTAACGGTCAATGCATTCGCGCTCGCAGCTCAGAATGCGGCGTTTCCCGCAACGGGCGGCACAGGCGCAGTTGATCTGACCGCTACAGTCGGCCAATGCACTTGGAATGCAGTGAGCAATGACAGTTGGCTCACTATCACATCGGTCACTTCTACTTCCGGCACCGCGCCTAGCTCAGGCACGGGCAATGGTCGCGTCAATTACAGTGTGGCCGCCAATGCCGCTACAACCTCGCGCACTGGGACGTTGACGATTGCCGGGCTGACTTACACAGTAACGCAATCCGGCTCGGCTCTCGCGCCCCGGCTTGACGCACTCAGCCAGAACTCTGCGCCAGCAGGCAGCGCGGGGTTCACGCTTACAGTAACGGGCGCGAACTTCACCAACACTTCGGTAGTACGCTGGCAAGGCAGCGCGCGCGCGACCAACTTCGGCAGCGCCTCGCAATTGACGGCGCAGATCACCGCAACAGATTTGGCGACGGTGGGTACATTCATGGTTGATGTCTTCGATCCACCGCCGGGTGGCGGTGCGTCGAATGCGCTCAGCTTTACCGTAACCCAGCCCAACCCTGCGCCAACGCTTGCTTCACTCAATCCGAATACTGCGACAGCAGGCGGCGCGGCGTTTACTTTGACGGTCAATGGCACAAACTTCGTCAATGGCGCAGTAGTGCGTTGGAACAATGCCGACCGCAACACAAGCTTCGTGAGCACGACTCAACTGACTGCTGCCATCCTAGCCAGCGACATTGCCGCGACAGGGACAGCAATCGTCACAGTCTTCAATCCCGCGCCAGGCGGTGGCACGTCCAACAGTCAGACCTTCACGATCAATCAAGCTCCGCCAGCGCCGATGTTCGTGGCGATGTCTCCCAACACAGCCATCGTCGGTGGGCAGGGCTTCACGCTAACGATCATCGGCAGCGGCTTCGCCAACAATACGATCGTGCGCTGGAATGGCAGCGACCGCCCGACGACATTCGTCAATAACACACGACTGACGGCGGCAATTCCAGCCAGTGACATTGCTCAAACGGGCATCAATCAAGTGACGATCTTCACGCCTCCACCTGGCGGAGGTGCTACTACGGCTCTTCCCTTTATCGTCGGCGCACAAGCTACCAACACATCTGCCGCCAGCTTCGCAGCGTTGCGCGGTGCGGCGGAGGCCATCACGTCGGTCTTCGGCGTAGAGCTGGCCACCACTACGGTCAGCGCCGCGATGCTGCCCTTGCCAACTACATTGGCAGGCACGACGGTCAAAGTGCGCGACAGCCTCGGCGCTGAACGCAACGCGCCACTCTTCTTTGTTTCGCCGGGCCAGATTAATTATCTAGTTCCGCAAGGCACAGCGTTAGGCGCGGCGACCGCGATCATCACCTCCGGCGATAACAAGATTTCGGTGGCGGCGCTCGACGTGCAGGTAGTTGCGCCTGGCCTCTTCACTGCCAGCGCCACTGGTCAAGGCGCTCCGGCAGGGCTGTTGTTACGCATCAGTAACGGCCAGCAATCGTTTGAGCCATTGTCACAGCTTCAGGCAGGCAACATCGTCCCGCGCCCAATCAATTTTGGCCCGGCTGGCGACCAAGTCTTCCTCGTCCTCTTTGGCACAGGCATGCGTGGCTTCAGCTCGTTGGCCAATGCGACAGCAACGCTGGGTGGCGTCAATCTGCCGCTCTTGTTCATCGGCGCGCAAGGGGAATTTGTCGGCGTTGATCAGGTTAATCTAGGGCCGTTGCCGAGAAGTTTAGCGGGACGCGGGAACGTGAATCTTATTCTGACCGTCGAAGGTCAGACGGCAAATATGGTGCTGCTCAATATTCAATGACGATTGCGAACGAGCAATAACCAGTAACGTGCCCACAGCGGCGCAGGTGTTTAGAGTACAAGCTTTAGCTTGCTAGTGGATTGTACGCATCCCACTAGCAAGCTAAAGCTTGTACTCTAAACACCTGCGTGCCGAGTTTTCATCTTGTACCAGTCAGACGCTAACCGCTATGAATGAGTAGGACTCGCGCTTGCCTATGTACGAGTGAATCGCTATCCTGCTCTCCCCGCATACTCCCCTACGCGTTGAGGCTCGGCCTCATTGTTGAAGAGGAGCACGCCATGTTTCCAACATCATCTTCGGTGTCATTCAAATACTCCTTACGTTTAATGCTGCTTTGCCTGCTAGGAAGCTACACATTGCTGCAACCACACGTTCATTCATTCAGCAAATCACCAACACAGAATTTTGCGCCTGACTTCACCACCGGCCCGCTAGGCCTCCCACGTGAAGGCCACTCGGCGACGCTTTTGCAAAACGGCAAAGTATTGGTGGTAGGTGGGCGTGGCGGCGGAACGATCTTCGACACGGCTGAGGTCTATGATCCGGTGATGGCCTCGTGGTGGCCAACCAACAACAAACTCAGCAACGC
Source organism: uncultured Acidobacteriota bacterium (assembly GCA_963699175.1). Lineage (GTDB taxonomy): Bacteria > Acidobacteriota > Blastocatellia > RBC074 > RBC074 > JACPYM01. Next base: position 420,575 of record OY969418.1, read on the forward strand.
GCGGCATGGTCACAGCGCCGTGTTGCTGCGCAGCGGGCAGGTGTTGGTTTTAGGCGGGCAAGGCGGCAGCGGCTTTCTTGACTCAGCGGAGCTTTATGATCCATCAAGCGATTCGTGGAAGAGCGCCGCACGGATGACGGCGCCGCGCTTCCACACTACGGCAACACTGCTCAACAATGGTCAAGTGTTGGTGGCGGGTGGGCAAAATGCCTCCGGCTATTTACGCAGCGCCGAACTTTTCAATCCGGCCACCGGCGTCTGGACGCGACTCGATCCGGGGAATAATCCGTCGGGCAGTTTGACCGACGTGCGCGCCGAACATACGGCGACACTGTTGGCGGGCGGGGGCGTGTTAGTGGCGGGCGGATTCAACGGCGCGGCAACAGTGAAGACAGTTGAGTTGTTCGAGCCAACCACAAGACGCTGGCGGCGCCTGGGCGATTTGAACTCGCCACGACGCCAGCACACAGCAACCCTGCTGCCCGACAAAACAGTGTTGATTGCCGGCGGATTGAATGGCTCGACGGCGCTCAACACTTCTGAGACCTACAATCCGGCAAGTAAAACGTGGACGCTGAGCGGCAATCTGGCTAACGCCAGGCGCGCACACACAGCGACGCTCTTGCCCAACGGGCGCGTCTTTGTGGCGGGCGGTAGCGACGGCGCGGGCACTGCGCTGAACACTGCCGAGCTTTACGATTACACGCGTCGGACATGGAGTAGCGCGCCCGTGGCTGCGAGCTCTCAACCCTTCGTATTGGTCGAAGCTCGCAGCAATCACACCGCGTCATTGTTGCCTAGCGGGCAAGTGTTATTGGCGGGCGGACTACGCGGCGGCGCGGCCTTGTTCGGCGCAGAACTCTACGAATATGCCAATGGCTTTTGGAGCGTAACGAAGAACACGGTGGGCACGACTTCTGAGTTGAGCGTCCTTCGCGCGTCGCACAGTGCGACGCTGTTGCCAAATGGCAAAGTGTTGGTGGCGGGTGGACAGAGTCTGCTTGGCACTGCGCCCGCCGCGTTGAATAGCGCCGAACTTTATGACCCAGACACGGGGACGTGGACGGCGACCGGCTCACTCAATCAGGCGCGCTACAACCACACAGTGACATTGTTGCCCAACGGCAGAGTGCTAGTCGTAGGCGGCAACACTGCAACACAAATCTTGAATAGTGCCGAACTGTACGACCCGGCGACCGGCGCCTGGACTGCCACACCTGCGCCGGGGGTGGCGCGCACGCTACACACGGCGACGCTGTTGCCAAACAATCTGTTGCTCATCGTCGGCGGCATCGGCGCGAACGGACAGCGCACAGCCAGCGCTCAGTTGTACGATCCAAACAATGGCGTGAATGGCAGTTGGAGCAACGCGCCCAATTTGAGTCAGGCGCGTTCCAATCACACGGCAACTTTGTTGACGGACGGCACTGTCTTCGTTTTTGGCGGGCTGGCAACAAACACTGCGGCGCTCAATACTGGCGCGCTCTTCATTCCAGCGGGCACAAGCGGTGCGTGGACAAATCTCACTTTTGTTGACAGCACCAATTCCCAGGTGCCCGCTTTCCGTTACCTGCACACGGCAACACTGCTGCCAAACAACAAAGTCTTCATCGCTGGCGGACGCGGCGGGGCGACGGCGGCTGAAAACAGCGTGCTTGGCAACTCGCAAATTTACAACATCGCTACGCGCAGCATTGAGCGCACGCAGGCGGCAACGGCGAGTCGCTTCGAGCACACGGCCACGTTACTGCCAAACGGCAAAGTCTTGTTGGTCGGCGGACGCGCGATCACCGCTACTTCTTCGTGCGAACCCGCAGCCAATCCCGTCGTGCAATTGTTTGACCCAACCGTGCCGCTCGGCTCAGCTACTTCGGTCGTGACGGTCAGCAAGCCGCTGCAAGCACGCAGCGATCACACGGCCACGCTGCTAACTTCGGGTGAAGTGCTCCTAGTCGGTGGCAATGCCGAACAGGTTCCGCCCAACTGCGCCAACACACCGCTCAAACATTCCGAGCTTTACAATATCGGGCAGGGCTTTCTGACGGAGTGGCGACCGATCATCAGCTTTGTGAAAACGACGCAGAGTTTGCTCACCGCCAACGGCGCGCAATTCCAGGGCATTTCTGAAGCGGCTGGGCACGGCGCGCAAAGTTCTGCGAGCAATTATCCACTGGCACAACTGCGCAGTCTCGGTAACGAGCAAATGGTTTTCCTCACGGTCAACGGCGGGTGGACAAACACCACGTTCAATTTCAATCAACTCCCCAACTTTGCTCCGGGTCTGGCTTTGCTGACGATTTATGCCAATGGCATTCCGAGTGAAGCGCATATCGTTCGCAACAATGGCAGTGATTTCACGGCGCCGAATCTGGCGCGGATGGGTTCGATCAGCGGTCGAGTCGTTCTGCACAATGGCGAAGGAATCGTGGCGAACTTGACGATTGCGCCAGAGCCAGGCTCGGCTCCTGGATGTAGTGAGAAGCGGACGATCACGACTTCTCCCAACGGCGAGTTCGTCTTTGGTGGGCTGGTCATCAAGCCGACGCCAAGCCCAACGCCACCGACCACTCCGCCCTCGATCAATTGTGCGGGCGACCGTGGCGTAAGCTGCATCTCCAATCCTTCAGCGGATGGCTGCACTGTTGCGTACATCAACCCTGCTACCAGCCCGGCGGGCACAGCAGTAAACTGTTCGCCGCCTTCCAATTCGTTTTTCAAGCCCGGCGTTACCACTGTTGCCTGTCAGGCGAGCAACCAGGCGGGCACGGCCTCGTGCAGCTTCCAAGTTGTTTACTCTTTTCTCACTTGCCCGCAAGACATCACCGCTACAAGCCCGAATGGAGTTCCAATACCCGTCCAATATCCCTCACCGAGTGTCTCGCCGGGCAATTTTTCGGCTCAATGTACGCCTCCCTCAGGCTCGACCTTCCCACTTGGCACGACGACAGTCACTTGCGCCGTCAATCAGAACCCCGGTGATACTTGCAGCTTTCAGGTCACAGTGCAGCGCAGCACTCCACTGCAAGGAAGACGCAGTGCAGACCAGAAGCAATCCTCTGGCTCGACAGCTTCTACCAGCGTGTCGCAAAGTTGTTGTGGCGCGGCTCAGCTTGCAAGCTTTGGCGCGACTGAAACGGTCGTAACGCCCAACGCGCCGGAACAGGGTCAGTTGACTTGCCGCTATCGCGTCACGCCTTCAGCCACCATTGGCAATTTGAACCCGACCTTTTTCCCTACTTCCGCTGTTTTCACATTGATCGAAGAAGGCAGCGGGTTTGCTTTCACAAACAGGCTTTCAGACAAGCTGGCAGCGCCTGAACAAGGCGGTCAGATGACTTGCGAAAATTGCACCGGCAACGTGTTCGTCGCCGAAGCGCCTTTCTGGACGATCTCAGGCCAAGTCCGCACATCGGGCGGCACAGGCGTGTCGGATGTTGATCTGGAATTTTCTGTGCCGTATGAAATCTTCGATGATTTGCTGACCTGTCAGGACAGCATGGGCAATCCGATCAAATGCATTACGCCAAGCGCGCGAACAATCATCGGTGATCCCTGCGTCAAAGCCAGTACCAATTTGCTCGACCCGGCTGCCGAGTTTCACTGCGCCTGCACTTCGCTGCGCAGCGATGGCACGTGTGAAAAGACTGTGCTGGGCCGCTACCAGATGCCAGCCGGCGGTAATTTCCTGATCGCCGGCAGAGTGCCAACCGGGGCTGATGCCATTGTGACTCCAAGCAATCGCTTGGGAGGCGCGGATTATACATTCGCATATCAACCGCCTGCGCCACCCGGTGCGTTGTCATTGCCCTATCTACAGCTTGACCAGGTTATGCAGAATTACGCCAACCAGATCATTACGGCGCAAGCCTGCGTAATACCAAACACAACGATCACTCCCGCGCCCGCGCAAGTCTGCGCCAGTTCGACCGGCAACGCGGCCTCAGTACCGGATGCGGGCATGGGCGCGAGCTACAACTGGACGATCAGCGGCGGCACACTCACTAGCGGGCAAGGCACGCGCAGCATCACTTACACGGCTGGAGCGACTGGCAGCATGATGCTCATTGTGGCTGTCAGCACCAGCGCGACTTGCAGCGCCAGCGGTTCCAGCACGATTCCAATCAACACTGCGCCAAACGTGACGGCGCAGCCCAACAATCAATCCGTCTGCGCCAATGGCACGGCAACCTTTACTGCAACCGCGAGTGGCGCGGCTCAAGTGCGCTGGCAAGTCAGCACCGACGGTGGCGGCAGCTTTGTTGACGTGCCGGGCGCCAACAGCGCAACACTGAGTTTCGCCGCCAGCGTTGTGCAAAATGGCGCGCGTTACCGCGCCGTCTTCACCAACACCTGTGGCTCGGTTACCACGAACGCCGCGACGCTCACGGTCAATACCTTCGCCCTGGCGGCCACAACTGCGACCTTTTCATCGGGGAGCAACACGGGCGGAGTTGATCTGCTCGCTGCGGTCAGTTCCTGCAGTTGGAATGCGGTGAGCAACGACGCGTGGCTCACGATCACTTCTGGCGCGAACGGGACGGGCAACGGGCGCGTCAATTTTTCGGTCGCCGCCAATCCCGGCACGGCAGCGCGTACTGGCACGCTGACGATTGCGGGGCTGACCTTCACCATCTTACAAACCGGCGCCACAAGCGCGCCTGCCGTCGGCACCTCTGCCGCCAGCTTTGTACCCAATTTCGGCGCGGCGGAAGCGATCATAGCCATCTTCGGCACTGACTTGGCCACTGCTACAATCAGCGCCTCGACGGTGCCCTTGCCAACATCGCTGGCAGGCACAACGGTCAAAGTGCGCGACCGACTTGGAGCAGAACGCGATGCGCCACTCTTCTTCGTCTCAGCGGGCCAAATCAATTGCCAGCTCCCACCAGGCATAGCAACCGGCATAGCAACCGCAATGATCACCGCCAGCAACGGCAAGCTTTCTGTTGCCGCGCTCGATATTCAAATCGTCGCGCCTGGTATCTTCACCGCCAATGCCAACGGGCTAGGTGTACCGGCGGCTTTATTGCTGCGCGCGAAGAGCAATGGCCAGCAGACGACCGAAGCGGTAGCTCAATTCAATGGGAGCAGCTTTGTACCGCGCCAACTCGAGCTGGGCCCGGCAGGTGAGCTGGATTTCCTGATCCTCTTTAGCACCGGCATGCGTGGTCGCACGTCGTTGGACGCTGCGACCGCGACGCTGGGCGGCGTCACGCTGCCAATAGCGTATCTCGGAGCGCAGGGCAATTTGATCGGGTTGGATCAGATCAATCTAGGGCCATTGCCACTTTCTTTGGTCGGACGTGGCAACGTGAATCTTGTTATGACTGTCGAAGGGCGCGCAGTTAATATAGTACAGCTCAATATCAAGTGAGTGCTTATGCGAAAGACGAAGGCAAATGATCTGGGAGCGCACGCGGCTCGCGTGCGAACGTCGGCGAGTTTACGCTTCAATCAAGGTGTGCCTTCCCCACCCCCGCACGCGAGCCGCATGCGCTCCCAGGTTTTGCGCTCCTGCTTTTGCCTTCTGCTGCTTTGCCTCGCGCTCTTTGCACAAACGCCGCAGTCAACCGAAAAACCTGAATTGATTCTGCAAACCGGTCACGCGCAAAAGAGCGAGGCCATCAGCTTCAGCCCCAATGGGCGCTACGTTGCCACGGGCAGCATTGACCGCTCGATCAAAATTTGGGAAGCCGCAACGGGACACGAATTGCGCGCGCTGAATGGCAGCAACACTGTCATCAAGGCGCTGGCCTTCAGCCCTAATGGGCAACTGCTGGCGGCGAGTGGCGCTGATGGCAAGCTACGGCTGTGGGATGTAACAACAGGCGAAGAGAAGGCTGTGCTTCCGGGTCACACAAAGGCCGTCAGCGCGCTAGCCTTCAGCCGTGACGGGCGTTGGCTCGCTTCTGGCGGCACGGACGATTACACCATCAAAATCTGGGAGGTTGCGGCGCAACGTGAAGTCCGCAGCTTGAGCGGCTCGCGCGCCTGGGTGACAGCGCTGGCCTTTAGCCCCAACGCCCAAACATTGGTCGCAGGCGGCGCGGATGGCACGCTCAAATTTTGGGATACCAGTGCGTGGCGCGAAGAGCGCACGCTCAATGCGCATCGTGAGCGGGTGCGCGGCCTGGTCTACAGCGCGAACAGCGAGCGATTGGCGACGTGTGGCAACGATGGTGTAACGCACTGGTGGGACGCACGTGCTAACCAACCGCTCAAAAGCTTCACGAATCAAACCACGCCGATTATCGCCGTAGCCCTCGCCGCTAATGACACTCAATTGCTGATCTGCGCCGCCGATCACACGATCAAACGTTTCAATTTAGCCAATGGCAACGAGCTTGCGACTTTGTCTGTGAGCGAAAACCTCAACCGTTATGAAACTGCGGCTTTCAGCCCAATGGGCGAATGGCTGGCTGCTTGCGATGGCTCGCGCAACGTGGTCGTGCGTGATGCAACGAAGCAAGCCGACGCAATCCCGCTCGAAAGTCAGGTCAATGCAGTCAAGGCTGTGGCCTTCAGCCCCGACGGACGCTGGTTTGCCACCGGCAATCAAGACACTTCGCTGACGTTGTGGGAGACGTACTCAGGTCGTGTTGTTGCAGTGCTCTTTGGCAATACTGGCAGCATCACTTCACTGGCCTTCACGCCTGATAGCCAGTTGCTGGCCACGGGCAGTTTCGGTGACGAGATAAAACTGTGGGATGTGAGCAGCGCGCGCGTGGTAAAAAGCTGGCCCGCGAGTAGCAACGGCGTCAATGGACTGGTCTTTACGCCGGACGGTCAACGAATCTTTTCTGCCGGCGTGGATGGCACGATCAAAGGCTGGGAGGTAGCGACGGGTAGACAGTTAGCTACGCTCACGGGGCATCAACGTGACGTGAACGCGTTGAGCTTGAGCAGCGATGGCAAATGGCTGGTCTCGGCTGGCGCCGATCAAACGGTCAGATTGTGGGAGACGGCGGCGGGCAGACCGGCGCGAGTCTTCAATCATACTGGTATGCTCTACGCCGTCACCTTCAGCCCCAACAACCGAATGGTCGCGGCAGGCGGCGTAGCGCCAAACGTTAAAGTCTGGGACGTAGCGTCAGGTAACGAAGTGCGGTCGTTCAGTAATTCCACGGCTGGTAATCAACGTAGCCCGCGCGTTTTAAGCTTGGCCTTTGCGCCTGACAACAACCTGTTGGCAGTGGGCAACGACAACAACGAAATCCTTTTGTGGGACAGCGCCACTGGGAACGCGCGCGCCACGCTCATTGGACACGCGGGCGCGGTGAATGCGCTGCAATTCAACAGCGACGGCCAATGGCTGGCTTCCGGCGGCGAAGATGGCAGCGCACGTTTCTGGCAAACTGCGACGGGCACATTGGCCGCGACTATTGCGGGATTGCACGGTGGCAATGATTGGATCGTGGCGACGCCCGATGGCTTGTTTGATGGCTCGCCCAGTTCGTGGCATCAAATCCTCTGGCGGTTTGCGCGCGACACTTTCAATGTCGCGCCGGTCGAATTGTTCTTCAACGAATATTTCTACCCTGAGTTGTTAGCTGACGTGCTCGCTGGCAAAAGGCCGCCAGCGAAAGAACAAATCTCTATGCGCGACCGTCGCCAACCCAACATCAAGCTTTCAGTAGTTGAAAGCGCGGGTGTCACGTCTTCAATTGCGACGAATCGCACTGCGAAAATACGCCTTGAAGTCGCAGAGGCTGCGCCTGACAGACAACACTCGCGCGGGAGCGGAGCGCAGGACATGCGCTTGTTCCGCAACGGCGCGCTGGTCAAAGTCTGGCACGGCGACGTGCTCAAAGGGCAAGCGAAGACCGCGCTCGAATGCGACGTGACGATGGTCGCAGGCGATAATCGTTTGACTGCTTACGCCTTTAACCGCGACAACATTAAGAGCGCCGACGCTGAACGTCACTTGATTGGGGCTTCGAGTTTGCAACGGCGCGGTACGGCTTATGTGTTAGCGGTCGGCCTCAACCAATATTCCAATCCTAACTTCAACCTGAAATTTGCGGTGGATGACGCGAAAGACTTCAGCGCCGAATGGCTCAAACAACAAACGGCGCTCAATCGTTTTGTGCGCATCGAACCGGTCTTGCTGCTCGACCAGCAAGCGACAAAGGCCAATTTGGTTGCTGCCTTGAAACGGCTGACGGGCAACACGAGCGAGGCGTTGCCTGCCGGTGCGCCGCCGGAGTTGCAACGCTTGCAACGCGCGCAACCGGAAGACGCGGTAGTCGTTTATTTCGCTGGGCACGGCGTGGCGCTGGAATCGCGTTTCTATCTGTTGCCTTTTGAGTTGGGTTACAAAGGCAAACGCGAGGAGTTGACTGAAGCGGCTCTGAAGCAGGTCTTTCCACTGGCGGTCTCAGACCAGGAATTGGAAAGCTTGTTTGAACCACTTGATGCCGGGAATATCTTGTTGGTGATTGATGCCTGCAACTCCGGGGGGGCGCTCGACAGTGAAGAGAACCGGCGTGGCCCGATGAACACGAAGGGCTTGGCGCAATTGGCTTATGAAAAAGGGATGCACGTACTGACCGCCTCGCAAACCTATCAAGTGGCGCAAGAGGCTTCGGCACTCGGCCACGGCTACTTGACCTATGCGTTGATCGAAGATGGATTGAAGAAGCTGGCTGCCGACCTGCGTCCGCGTGATGGCCAAGTGTTGTTGCGCGAGTGGTTCGATTACGCCTCGCAAGCAGTGCCTCAAATGCAAGAGGCCAAGGTTAGGGGCGAGCGTCTGCTGCTTAAGCAGAAGATGCAGAAAATTCGAGAAGTGCAGCGTCCGCGTGTTTTTTATCGTCGTGAGGCTGAGGCGCAACCTTTAGTGGTAGGGAGAAAATGAGTCTAGATCAGTTTGCAATTGGATGTAGGGCAGGTTGTTAACCTGCCCTACATGGGTTTCGCTAAACATTGATTGAAACCAAGGTAGGTTAGGAACCGGCCCTACGATGATCTGAAATCCGCTCTAGGAGCGCACGCGAGTCGCATGCGCTCCTAGGAATGACTACATCGGTGTCGTCAACTTGATGATTGAGAAGACCGCACCTTGCGGGTCTTGAATCAAAGCAAAACGACCCACGTGAGGAATGTCTGTCGGTGGCACCATGAGCTTGCCACCCAATTCAGCAGCCTTCGCTGCCGACGCATCGCAATCCTCCACCATAAAATAGATGCCCCAATGCGGCGGAATGCCTTCAAACCCTGGCCCGCTCATGTCCAGAATGCCACCGATGGGTTGAGGGCCGTTGCTGAATTCAGTGTAGGGCATGCTGGGATCGGTTGATTCCTTCAACGACCAACCGAACAGCCCCGTGTAAAACGGCTTGGCGCTGGCCGCATCAATGGCTGACAGTTCGCCCCAGCAAAACGAATTGGGCGCGCCCACCAGATCCGCGCCATAATGATTTTTTGGCTGCCATAACGAAAGAGTGGCCCCGGTTGGGTCTTTGAAAGTGGTCATCCGTCCGTGCTCCATCACATCGAAAGGCCCCATCAGCACCGTCCCGCCTAACTCAGTGACTTTCGCCGTCGCCGCGTCGCAGTTCTCTACCGACACGTAAGGCATCCAATGTGGCGGCACGCCTTCCATCTGCGGCCCTAATTGGTAGCAGGCGCCGACCTCTTTGTCGCCCACACGCCACAGTGTGTAAGTTCCGCCCATCTCCGGCGGCAAGGGTTGATCTTCAAAGTTCCAGCCGAAGAGTTGGGTGTAAAACTCCTTGGCCCCCGCTTGGTCGCTCGTACCCAGTTCGAACCAGCAGAAATTGCCCGCGGGGTGTTTCAGTTGATTGCCCATAGTTTTTCTCCTTATTGAATTGTGATTTCGAGAGATCGGTCAGACTTAGGAAATGCTCTTTACGCGCTGTCTGTCTAGTAACGCAGCTAGCCAAGCAAAAGTTCCAACTTGATTCAAGCAAGACAAAAACTGGGTGAAAGAGCATGGAGTTCAGGCTCTAGCCTGTAGCATCCGATGCTCACAAGCTAAAGCTCGAACTCCATGCTCTTTCACCCGTAGCTATTTTATTTCACTGTCCGAAAGCCAACTTAGAAAGAAAGCTTCAAAGCAAACTGAATCTGCCGCGCGGGGAAGGTGGTGCGAATCGTGCCGAAACCGCCCGCCGAAGTCACCGCGCCGCTCGCGTTGCGGACGATGCTAGTTGCCGTGCCGCTGGGTGTGCCGAAGTTGGTCTTGTTCAGCAGATTGAAAAATTCTGCGCGGAATTCCAGCTTCGAGACTTCATTGATCACCGGCAGCGCGAAGTTTTTCTGCAAGCCCAGATCGAATTGATAAACCGACGGGCCGCGTCCGAGGTTGCGCCCCGCGTTGCCGAAGGGCTGATCTTGTGTGGGCAGGAACACCGCTTCGGTATTGAACCAGCGGTCAATCGTGCGGCCTTCAGACAGCAGCGGATTGCCGACCAAGTTCGGGCGTAAGGCGAGGCCGCCAATAAACGATGGCAGGTTGGCTGTAACAGGCACGGGGGTGTAGCGGAAATTGACCGTCTGACCGCTATACATCGCGTTGATGCCGGTCAGCGTCCAACCACCCAACGCCGCATCCAGTGCATACGGCAAGCTATCCAACCACGCGCGCCCTTTGCCGAAAGGCAATTCCCAGACAAAGCTGGTTGTGTTGTTGAAAGGTTGATCGTAAGCGCCGGGGCCGCGATCCGCCGCGATATTGAATAGATTTTGCGGACGCCCTTCGTTGCCGCCTGGCTCTTCTAAGACCTGTGCGACGTTATCAATCGCCTTTGACCAGGTGAAGGAGTTGAGCAGGTAAAGGCCCTTCGAGAAACGGCGCTCGAATTTCGCTTGCAGCGCGTGGTAATTCGAATAGGCCCCCGACAAATTGACCGAAATCGAGCGGAAGCCCTGAATCGGACGGCGCGCATCCAATGATGGACGTTGCGCGGCAGGCAACGCCAGTTCCGCCGTGGTCAACGGACGCGCCTGGTTGTAATCAGCGAGCAACAGCAGCTTCACCGCGTGATTGCCGACGTAAGCCACATCCAACAGCATATTGCCGGGCAATTCGCGTTGCACCGACAATTGCCAGTTCTGAATGTAGGAAGTGCGCGTCTCACGCGGCGTGAAGAGCACCACGTTGTTCGGCAAGCCGGTTGGATAGCCAGCCTGCGTCGGGCGGAAACAATTGTCGGCGTAAACGGTGCCGGTGCAAAGCGCCAAGGCGGCGTTTTGCGTCACGTTCGCGCGGGTAATTTGCGGGAAGTTGGTAGCCAGCAAATCGGCGCTGCCAATGCGGTTGAAATGCACGTAACCAATGCCATAACCACCACGCACCACCGTCTTATCGAGCAGGTTGTAAGCGAAGCCCAGGCGTGGCGCCCAGTTGTTGTAATCAGGATCAACCAGCGCGCGGTCATACAGCGAACCGTCTTTGGCTCTAAGGATCGTCTTCGTCACCGGATCGAAGTTGGAGAGCCGGTTTTGCGCCTCAGTGTAAGGCGTAGCGAATTCGTAACGCACGCCGAGATTGAGCGTGAGCTTCTGGTTGACCTTGAAGTCGTCCTGCGCATAGGCGTAATGCAAGCGGCGTTGCATCTCGACTACGAGCAGATCGGCGAATTCATATTGCGAACGGGCGCCAAAGAAGAAGTCGGACAGATTGAAGACGGTGTTTGCCGCCGAGGTCGTGGCGCGGCTGAACTGGCTGGAATAGGTGTCCAGCCCCATCAGCGGATTGGTGTCTTGCACGTCGGTATCAACGCGCAGGTATTCATAGCCGGTCTTCAAACTGTGACGGCCCAGCGTGGTCGTGTAATTGAAACGCGGATTGATCGTGAACGGATTCTGGAATTGCGGGTTGGTCGCCTGCCGCCCCAATTGCGAAAAGCCAGTGACGGTTTGCGTCGTCAAGCCACCCGTGATCGAACGGTCATCGGGCAAACCGGTGATGCCATAAAGTTCGCGCACACTCGGTCCGCCTGAGAGCGGCGGACGTTTGCCGCCTTCGATCTTCGACACGCCCAGGCGGGCTTCAAAGGCTGAGCCATTGCTGAGCGCATAGGTCGAGCCGAAGACGAGTTGCTGATTCAGCACGTTGATAAAGCCGTTGCCGCCACTGCCCGATGGGCCAGGAATCGTGGGGCCGTTGAACTCGTTCACTTTGCGATGACTGATGCGCACGAAACCGTTGAGTTTGGTGCTGAAATTGTGATCGAGTTTGAGGTTGAACTTGTCGTTGAAATTGCGATTGGTGACGAGTTCACTGTAATTGCTGGCGAAGCTCGTTTCGGTCTTGCCCGCGGTGATATTCGGCGCAGGCAATTCGTTGAGCACCTTGCGCGCCAACGCCGTCATCGGGATACGCTGACCTGCGGTGAAAATGGTGCCCGCGCGCACAGTCGCGCCGGTCGAGTCTACGAAATCATAGGGCACGCGCACATCACCGGTCAGAATGCCTTGCCGCATTTGCAACGTCGGCAACGTCGAAAACGAAACATCCTTGGCCACCTGCCGGAAGCCTTCGTAATCCAGGAAAAAGAAAGTGCGGTCTTTAATGATTGGGCCGCCCATGGCCAGGCCGAATTGGTTGCGAATCAACGGTGGTTTGACGCCACTCACAGGTTTGAAAAAGCCGACCGCGTTGAGCACGGTGTTGCGATGGAATTCCCAGACGCTGCCATGAATTTGGTTAGTGCCGCTGCGATAAGCCGCGTTGATCACCGCGCCGCCGCTGCGTCCAAATTCGGCGCTATATGTATTGGTTTGCACTTTGAACTCAGCCACAGCGTCGGGCGAAACTTGCACCACCTGCGAAGAGAAACTCTGGTTGCTGGTGCCGTAGGCATTGTTGTCTACGCCATCGAGTAGGAAGTTGTTGAAGGTATTACGCAACCCATTGACGTTGAACGCGGCCTCGCGTCCCCCGCCCGTCGCAGCATTTTGGTTCGACTCACGCACGCCGGGCGCAAGCAGTACGAGGTTGGCATAGGAACGGCCATTGAGTGGCAGATTGACGATCTGCTCGCGTTGCACGACCTGACCGCGCACGCTCGATTCGGTTTCCAGCAGTTGCGCCGCGTCCGTGATGACGACGGTTTCATTCACCGCGCCGGGCTGCATCGTCAAATCTACCCGCTGGCGAGCATTGACGACGACCTCGACCTTTTCGACGACAGCGGTGGAGAAGCCCTTCAGTTCGGCGCTGACGCGATAGGTGCCGATCCTGACGTTGATGAATTGATAATTGCCATCGCCATCGGTCTGCGCAGAAGCGCTGATGCCGGTAGCGACGTTTCTCAGTGTTATCGTCACATTGGGCAGCACTGCGCCATTGGCATCGTGTACGGCACCTAGCACGGTAGCAGAATCGAATTGCGCGAAGACCGGCGTTGCGCCGAGCAGAAAGCAGACAGCCAGCAACACAGACGCAGATAGTTGGAGCAAGCTCCGGGTGCTTTGCATGATGGGTTCTCCTTGTTAGAAATCTGGTTGGTAAAGCGTGCCGATGGTAGCAGTATTCGTCATCATAGCGATAGTGAATTGTAAACGCGTAGTTGTAAAAACGATTAGACAGGCAGATTAGCAACCTGGCGTTAAGCGCGTGTCAGCAGCAGGTAATTTTCAGATTAAGCCTAGCGCGGATTAAATCTGTCGGCCTCGTTCAGCCGTACTCTATTAGCGATTCCCGCGCGTCGTCCAAATAAGCACTCCTTGGCAGATCGCGCCGTCTGCTTTTGCGAAAGTGAGATTGAATCGGATGTGCCAAGAAAATTTGCAATCGGAGATAAACAGCTTCAGCGATTTCTATCGCGCCCAAGCCAATAGTCCGACCATTCAAAAGATTTTCCGCTCGGCGAATGACTTAGCGGCTTTGCCAGAAGAGATCGCGCCTTACAGCTTCGTGACCTTAGCTGACCTCGAAACCATTCGCGTGTGGCTGAATATCACGCCGAGCCAATCGCTGGTTGATTTGGCCTGCGGCAACGGCAGCCTCGGCTTATGGCTAGCCGATCAAACCGGCGCACAGTTGACCGGGATAGACCCAGCACTAACCGCCATCGAAATTGCCCGAGCAAAAGCGCGGCGACTTGGTTTAGAAACGCATGCGCGTTTTGCCATCGGTAATTTTGCCGAGACTGGTTTACCAAATGAAGCATTCGACGCGGCAGTTTCAACCGACGCAATTTGGCTGGCAGCGGATCAGCAAGCTGCGTTCGTCGAAGTCGCACGGATACTGCGACGCGGCGCACGCTTCGTCTTTACCAGTTGGGAGCAACACATTCCGATGCCTTTCGTCAAACAAGCCATCGCCGATTATCGCCCACTACTTGAAAAGGCTGGCTTCGAGGTGCTGGCTTATGAACTGCTTCTGCACTCGGAACAAGTGCAGATGAAAGTCTATGAAGACATTCGCAACTCACAAACGGACTTGTTGGCAGAGATGGGCCAAACCGTGCAAAGCCTCATCAAAGAAGCGTATTTCGTGCCCGGCTTAGTGGACGGCATCAATTACATATCGCAAGAGAACGGCCCTCACATTCTAGCAGTAGCAGAAAAACGCTAAGGTTCATCAGTGACGTTCCAACTCGCTATTTACTCTCAGCCAACACTCGTGATAAAGCTTGCCTGCATTCAATCATTCAATCACGACTTTAAGAGGAGAATTGACGATGACAAACCTGCGGCTATGTGTTGTCACACTCGCATTCGCTTGCAGCTTAGGGCTGCAAGCTTGTTCACCCGCTACGCCACCAACGGCGGAGAAGGTTCAACCCGCAGCCTCCCCAACGGCAACGACTGAAAAACTACCCGCGCCGTATGCAATGGGTAAGTTCGTGCGCCTCGATCCGCGCTTTGACAAACTCATTGCTTCTGATGCTAAGATCGAGAAGCTGACCGAAGGGCACAAGTGGACGGAAGGACCGGTCTGGAACAAAAAGGATAGCTGCCTGCTCTATTCCGACATCCCCAACAACGCGATCTTCAAATACACACCAGGCAAAGACGAGACGCTCTTTCTGCAACCGGCAGGCTACACCGGCAAAGAGCCATTCACCGGCAAAGAGCCAGGCACGAATGGCTTGACCTACAACAAAGACGGCCTGCTCGTTTCGTGCGAACACGGCGACCGTCGCGTCGCCCGGCTCGAAGCCGATGGCAAGACCAAGACGACATTGGCCGACAAATTCGACGGCAAGCGCTTCAACAGCCCAAACGATCTAGTCTTCAAATCGAATGGCGATCTTTACTTCACCGACCCGCCCTACGGCTTGCCGAAAGGCGCAGACGACCCGGCGCGCGAGTTGGATTTCTGCGGCGTCTATCGTCTGAGCAAAGACGGCAAGGTGACGCTGTTGACCAAAGAGATCACGCGCCCGAACGGCATCGCTCTTGCGCCGGATGAGAAGAAGCTCTACGTCGCCAGCTCCGATCCTGACAAAGCGATTTGGATGGTCTACGACGTGAAATCCGACGGCACGCTCGCCAATGGCAAGGTCTTCAAAGATGTCACGCCTTGGGTGAAAGAGAAGCGCCCTGGCTTGCCTGATGGGATGAAGGTAGACGCAAGCGGCAATCTGTGGGCGACGGGGCCAGGCGGCGTATTAGTCTTCGCGCCCGATGGCACGCACCTTGGTTCGATTGAAACAGGCGTGAATACGGCCAATTGCGCATTTGGCGAAGATGGGACGGTGTTGTACGTCACGGCGAACACGGCGTTGTTGCGAGTGAAGACCGGCACCAAAGGGCTAGGGTTTTGATGAAAGGCCTGAAGTTCAAACTTTAGAACTCCAGGCTCTTTTCCAAGAAGATGGCGAAACCTTTGCTGCCAAAGTATTTTGTCAGTCGCGCAGACGGTGTTGTCCGCCCGCTCGCGGAGATGCTGCCGCCTGCGCACGTCCTTGATGCGTTCTTTGTGGGCGGGCCTCATCTGGTCGAGCGCGAGTGGATTGTGGCGACAGACGCAGTTGGCAATCTGATGGCTATGCCTGATGAAAACCGCGCCGCACTGCCTGAAACGTTGCAAGCCGAGTTGGCCTTTCACGAGATGATTGGGATGCAGCGCAAACGCCTGCTCGAAGTCGCCGAATTCTTTTTGTTTTACGTACAGTTTCTGGAACAGCCAGTCCAAGCGCCCGGTTTGAACGACCCGGTCTACTTGTACGGCACTCTGTTTGGCCCTTATCCAACGAGCGCCGGACAGCCTCCCGCAGGAAGGCAAGGTCAATTGACCGTGACGCGCGCTGATCTGCTAGAAGCGCTGGCGCAAGGCGCGCAGTACGCATTTCGCTACGTTGGTACGAGCGGCGCTGAACAGGCTTCACCGCGTTGTTTTCATTTCTTGCTACCAGCGGATCGCGAGGAAGAGTTAGAGCGCGGGCGCGGCTTTGTGCTTGCCTACCCGCTGTTGCCACCGGAATTGATTATCAATGATGTGAGCAATGAGGTGACGGTGCGGCAATTAGCTTATGACGTGCTGAGCGCACTGCGTGACGATTTACGCAGTGCGGGCGTGCGCCACCCACTATGCGACACGACCTTGCCGGTTCCGAGCCGCTACCTGCTCGAACAAGAGTTGCAATCAAAGGGCTACGAAATCAACGGCGACACGGCGAGGAAAAAGCAGACGGCTGATGAAGGCTTTCAAGGCTGGCTGGCTTCGGCCTTCGGCACCTTGATGAGCGAACGGCTTGAATTGCCTCCGGAAGCCAGCACCGATGAATTCGTCATGCTGGCGGCGCGCACGTTGGATACTTTTGCTGGCTGGCCCTCACCTCGTGCCACGGCACTGCGCAACCGAGTTCGGCTTGCCCCGCCTGAAGCCTATCGTCACGCGCGCCAACAACCACACACACCAATACAGATCAAGATTCCCGCAACGACTGCCCCGTCACCTCCCAAACCACCCATCCCTACATACCCCGAGCGGCTCCCAACCTGGATACAGGACTTCATCGCGACCCATCGCCAGCCAAGTCAGTCAGCGCCAAGTCTGACTTCGACCGCGACGACATCCGCTACGCAGGAGCCCAAGACAAAGCCGGATTGGATGGAGGATTTCGCTACGCATTCAACGCATGACCCACAAACGCCGGACAAGCCTGCCGCAAAGGCTAAGCCGGATTGGATGAAGGATTTTGAATAGCTGCTTTTGCGCCGCATGCTACGAGCAGCAGAAAGGCACGTATGTCACACGAAAGACCCGTCGAACCGTTTTCCGATTTGCACGTCGAACACGGCACTGTCCGCGCCACGCTCTTGCACGACCCAACCGTGGAAGGGCTGGACATGGCCATCTACATGGACGGTTCAGGCAGCATGAGCGAAGAGTATACGTCCCAGTAGAAGAGCCGCACGCTGTTGGAATGGCTCTTCGGCAACCCGACCGTCACCTTGCCGAATCAGGTCGAGCCGCAGGTGCAATGGATGCTCCAGTATTTGGCCACCAAAGATCGCAATGGCGTCTTGCGCGTCGCCTACTGGGCCTGCGGTAGAACGGGCAAAGAGATTCAAGTCGTTGGCGATCTCTTGGGCAGTGATGCTTATAGCTACAAATTCCCTGGCCCGGCTGAATTGGGTGGTTCGACTTATTTAGCGCCCGCAATGAAGGATTATATTCAATACCTGAAAGCCCAAATCCCTAGAGGTGCGCGGCGCGGCTGTGCAGTCTTCGTAACCGACGGAGTATTGCACGATGCGAACGATGTCAAAGCCTACAGCCGCCAGATTGCCCATCAAATCGCGACCGGTCAGTTGCCGCGTACCAACTTCATTCTGGTCGGCGTCGGGAGCGAAGTGGATGAAGAGCAGATGGAAGAGATCTGTCACGAGGAATACCCTGGCGTCGGCCACCTCTGGTGCCATCGCATCGCCGAGGAGATTCACCAAGTTGCGGAGTTGGTCGCCGTGTTGGTGGATGAGACGATGACCGTCGCGGCGGGCGGTACAATCTATGATGATCGCGGCAACGTGCTAAAAATCTATGAGGCGCGGCTGCCTGCGGTGCTAGAGTTCAACATCCCTGAGGGCGCGCGCAGCTTTACGTTGGAAGTCAACGGACAGCGTTTCACGCAGCCGCTGCCGGAAGAGGACGAAGATCATCACGGCGATGAAGACGAGGATGAAGATCATCATTGATGTGGTAGTGGGAAAACAGGGTGGGATGATGAGGATAGCGTAGGGGCAGACCTGCGTGTCTGCCCTGAAGCGGCAGAGGTGCAAGACCGGGGCAGACACGCAGGTCTGCCCCTACGTCCCACCCCATTTCCCCACTACCGGGCGCAACACTGAATCTTCCGCAGACTGGACAGTCTAAGGTACGTTTTCCGCAGAAGAGCAATCACTATGGCACATAAACACGAAGTCATCGTCAAACCTTTCTCCGATGTGCACAATCGCAACGGCAACGTAATTGCTACGTTGCTGCACGATCCGACAGTCGAAGGGCTTGATGTCGCTTTATACATGGACGGTTCGGCCAGCATGGAAGACGAATACGGGCCGCGCGGCGTCCTGGCCAAACTTGCGCCAGTGCGCAATCTGGTCGAGCCACAGATGCGCTGGATGCTCGAATATCTGGCCAGCAAAGACCGCGACGGCGTCTTGCGCGTGGCTTATTGGGCGACCGGCAGCGGCGCGGAGATCGAAGTCGTTGGCGATCTGTCAGGCGCACAGGCGCAGAGTTACAAATTCCCCGGGCCGCAGTTTTACGGTAAAGGCACCGTCCTGCTGCCGGTCTTGCGTGATTATGTGGCGCATATTCGCCAAGAAGTTGCCAACGGCGCGCGGCGCGGTTTAGCTGTCATCATCACCGACAGCCAGCTTCACGACGCCGCCGACGTGACAGCCTACTCGACGCAAGTCGCCAAAGAAATTGCCGCCGGACGACTGCCTCGCATCAACTTCGTGCTGGTCGGCGTTGGCGAGCAAGTGGACGAAGAACAGATGGAAGAGATTTGTCACGCAGACTATCCCGGTGTCGGCCACCTCTGGTGCCACCGTGTGGCGGATCGCATGGAAGAGATGGCCGAGTTGGTCGCCGTGCTGGTGGACGAAACGATGACTGTCGCGGCGGGCGGCACGGTCTACGATGATCAGGGCAACGTGTTGAAAGTCTATGAAGCGCGACTGCCTGCGGTGCTGGAGTTTAAGGTGCCGACGGGCTGCGCCAGCTTCACGCTAGAAGTCGCTGGGCAACGCTTCACGCAACCCATCCCTGCTGAAGATCACGAAGAAGAAGACGATCACGCTGAGCCGCCGCCACCGCCGCCAACCAGCCGCGCATTCGCTAAGAGTCCCGACAAACACAGTGGCAAACGCCACCGGCACTAACGCGCCATCATCAAAGGAGGCGTCAAATGGCTACAAAGACCACGCACGAAGAAGAGCACGTTCACGGCCCTGGCTGCCAACACGATCACGAAGCAGACCACCAACACGGGCCGCATTGCCAGCACGAGCACGAGCATCAGCACGAACACGATGAGACAGACGATCACGGACATCACCACGAACACGGCGAAAAGTGTGAGCACGAGCATCATCACGAACACCACGCCGGTTGCACGCACGAACATCACGAACACACAGACCACGCCCAGCACGAACACGGCCCTGGCTGCGGCCACGATCATCACGATCACGATCATCACGATCATGACTGCGGCCACGATCATCATCACGATCACGCGCACCGCGAAAGCCCGGTCGGCACACGGACGGCGGAGACCGGCGGCCACGCTTGCCAACTCGCGCTCGGTGTCATTATTCCCAGCGAGACAGATGAATTCGGCAGGTTCGAGAAGCTGGAACAATTGCTTGAAGCGCAGCACGGAATTTCAGACGTGCACCTGCGGCGCGACGGCGATCACAACGAAATCTGCGTGCATTACGACCACAGCCGCGTCACGCTTCCACAAGTGGCCGCGCTGGTCAAAACCGTCGGCGCGGAGGTGGCCCAGCGTTACCGCCAACAAACTTGGTTTGTAATCGGGTTGGAAGCCGCGCAAAACGGCTACGCCATTGAACAGGCCGTGCGCAAATTGCCCGGTGTGCTGACGGCAAATGTAGCCTACGCGGCGGAGCGACTCGTCCTTGAGTACGACGCACAAACCACCAACCTGTCTGACATCGAAGCGCGCGTCAAAAAACTCGGCTTCGAGTTGGAAGTGCCTGAGCACGGTCACGTCTGCTCGCACCACGCGCACAGTGGCGGCTTGGCGCCCAAGCTGGAAATGCCCTTGGTCATCGCGGCAGGCGTACTGATCGCGCTCGGCTTGCTCTGCGGCGAACTGCTCAACACGCCTGTGCTAGTACCGACACTGTTCTACGCGCTGGCGCTGGCGGCAGGCGGCTTCTTTGCAGTGCGCGGTGCGCTACTTTCAATTCGGCAAGGCATCGCCGACATAGAAACGTTGATGGTGCTGGCTGGCGTGGGCGCGTGTCTGCTCGGCGCATGGTTCGAGGGCGCGTTTTTGCTCTTTCTCTTTAGTCTAGGGCACGCGCTCGAACACCGCGCGATGGACAAGGCGCGGCGCGCGGTGGAAGCGCTCGGCCGGCTGCGTCCTGAAACCGCGCGTGTCAAACGCGGCGAGGAGATCAAAGAGCTGCCGGTCAAGCAGGTGCAGCGCGGTGACATTATCGTCGTGCGACCCGGCGACCGCGTGGCGCTCGACGGCGTGATTCGTGTCGGCCACTCCTCGCTCGATCAAGCGACGATTACCGGCGAATCTGTCCCGGTTGCCAAGGGCGTCGGCGAGCAAGTCTTCGCCGGGACGATCAATACTGAAGCCGCGCTCGAAGTCGAAGTCACCAAGCGCTCATCCGAATCGGTGATCGCGCGCATCGTAGACCTGGTCACCGAAGCCGAAGCGCAAAAAAGTCCGACGCAACGCTTTGCCAAAAAACTCGAACGTGTCTTCGTGCCTGTCGTACTGGTTGTCACGCCGTTGCTGACGTTGTTTCTTTACTTTGTTCAGCAACTCAGTCTTCGGGACGCCGTGCTGCGTGGTATCTCGCTCTTGGTTGCCGCCTCGCCATGTGCCTTAGCGATTGCGACGCCAGCGGCTGTATTGTCTGCCGTAGCGCGCGCCGCACGCGGCGGCGTACTCATCAAAGGTGGCGCGCATCTCGAAACGCTCGGCAAAGTCGCAACCATCGCTTTTGACAAGACCGGCACGTTGACCATCGGCAAACCGCGCATCGTCACAGTCGTGCCTGCCACGGGCATCAGCGAAACCGAACTGTTAACCACAGCGGCGGCGGCCGAATCACACTCTTCACACCCGTTGGCGCTAGCCGTCGTCGAAGGCGCCAGAGCGCGCGGCCTCGTCTTCGGTACGGCCACGAGTTGCGAGGCCGTGCACGGCAAAGGTCTCCGCTCTGTCGTCAATGGCGAACCTGTCCAAATTGGCAACCTCGCGCTCTTCCACGATGAAGTGATGCCGCAAGAGACGGCGGCCACCGTACAAAAGCTGGAAGCAGCAGGCCAGACGACGATAATTGTCCGCTGTGGCGTGCAATACCTCGGCGTCATTGGCGTCGCCGACACCCTGCGACCCGAAGCTAAAGACGTGCTCGCGGCTCTGCACCGCATCGGCATCAAACGCAAAGTGATGCTATCTGGTGACAATCAGAGCGTGGCCACTGCCATTGCCGAGCAAGCCGGGATTGATGAGGCGCGTGCCTCGCTGATGCCCGAAGGTAAAGTCACCGAGTTGCGCAAGCTCGCCAGCATGGGCGGCGTGGCAATGGTCGGTGACGGTGTGAATGATGCGCCCGCGCTGGCCGCCGCTTCCGTAGGCATCGCGATGGGCGGCACCGGCTCGGACGTGGCGCTGGAGACCGCTGATCTGGTGTTGATGAGCGAAGGGTTAAAGCAGTTGCCATTTGCCGTTGAGTTGGCGCGCACCGCTACGCGCGTTATCTTTCAAAACTTAGTGGTAGCGCTAGGCGTCAGCGCCTTGTTGATCATCGCGTCTATCTTTGGCTGGGTCAAAATCAACCAAGCCGTGATCTTGCACGAGGGCAGCACGCTCGTGGTGGTAGCGAATGGGCTGCGGCTGCTTGTTTGGAGAAGCTGACAATCTCGGCGATAAATGCCCCGCTGAGCCCCAACGGGGCAAAATATAATAGCCCGGCGCAACGCGCCGGGTCTGGGCGTGCGAACATCTCAAGTCCTGAAAAGGCGAAATAACTGAAGCGTGTGCCTTTGCTATTTCGCGCTCGTTCTTGCAGAATCCAGCGGTCAGCAGCTAGCAGCAACCATTCAACCAAGATTGTTTTTCAGAGATAGCAGGGCTTTGAATATGGGAAATTTGCCCGCAAGAGTACCGCACACACTACTCCCTAATTTGGTAGCCGCATTTGTGCCGGAGAACACACCTGCTGATTCCGTTGTAGAACTTGTCGTTATCATTGAAGGCGAAGACATTCCGGTTAGGGAGTTCGCTGAATACTTATCGCTCATTGATAGGCTTTATGGCAGGCTGAGCCCAGACGGTATTATGAGTTACGCTCACCGAGACGAAGGGCGCTTACGCATCGCTGAAATTCACAAGAGCGAATTAGAAATTATCTTCCGCATACTGTATGGGCATTGGGACACGGCGGCGCTAATTGTGATCTTGTTATTTTTGAAAAGCCTGCCGAATATGTTTAAGGTCACAACGGAAGGCATTAAGACTTTAGCAGACGCCTATAAAAGCTATGAGGAAGGAAGACTCGCCAGGGAAAATAGAAAAAAGATCAGAGAGACGATAAAACAAGACGCTGCTCTAGCATCGCTGGACGAGAGAAGGAAAAGTCAACTTACCGCGCTGCTAGATGCGCTCACAATGATAGAAAGCGCCAATCTACCTATGCCTATAAGATTTGCACGTCGCCAAGTTAAACGGGTGATACTCAGGATTACAAAGGAGAATCCACCAAGCTAAAAGGCATCTTTCGGTTTGTGCAAAAGCTGGTTTGTGCAGGCGGTTTATGCAAAGCCGAAGCGTGTGCGTATTTATCGCTGCTGTTTTCAGGAGTAGAACAGTTGGTGGCGCAAGCCTGGGAGCGCAGGCTTCAAATAACTTTGCTGCTTCCCAGGGCGGTGCCTTGGGCTTTCATATCGCCCCTGCCGGGGCTTTGAGACGAAGGAGGTTCATCGGCAA
Source organism: uncultured Acidobacteriota bacterium (assembly GCA_963699175.1). GTDB lineage: Bacteria > Acidobacteriota > Blastocatellia > RBC074 > RBC074 > JACPYM01. The sequence continues at coordinate 443,710 of OY969418.1, forward strand.
ATGCCACTCATCGAACGACAGCATTTCATCAAAGCCTGCTTCATCGTGATTCTCATCTGTTTTTCTGCCTGCTCAAGCTTCAAAAACAACGACGCGGATTTAACCAACGTGATCAAGGCGCCCCCAGGCTTCACCGTCGAACAAATCGCTGGCCCTGACAAAGTGCAGTACCCGATGATGGCCGTGCTCGATGACCGCGGTCGCTTGTTCGTGACCGAATCGTCGGGCAAGAACGTCAAGGGTGCAGACATGCCGAAGAACCCGGAATGTCGCATCAGTGTGCTCGAAGACACAAACGGCGATGGCGTTTACGACAAGAGCAAAGTCTTCGCCGACAAGCTCAGCCTGCCGATGGGTGCGCTCTGGTATCGCGGCAGCCTTTATGTCGCGTCCCCACCCGATTTCATTCGCCTGGACGATGCAGACAATGACGGCGTATCAGAAAAGCGCGAAGTTATTCTGACCGGCTGGAACATCCGCAACACGGCCAGCCTGCACGGCCCGTTTCTGGGGCCTGATGGTTGGATGTATCTGACGCACGGGCGGCACGGCTACAAGATTCAGACTAAAGAAGGCGCAACGTTGGAAGGCCTGGCCGCGCGCATCTGGCGCTGCCGTCCTGACGGCACTGGGCTGGAACGAGTGGCGGGCGGCGGCTTCGACAATCCGGTTGAGTTGGTCTTCACTTCGGCAGGCGAGATGATCGGCACGATGACCTACTTCATTGATCCGCAAAACGGCCAGCGCGATGCTCTGATGCATTTTGTCGAAGGCGGCGTCTATCCCAAACCGCATCCGGCCATCAGCGAGTTCAAACGCACGGGCGAGTTGATGCCGGTGATGAGTAAATTTGCGCGCATCGCGCCGAGCGGGCTCATGCAATATCGCAGCGCAGTCTTCGGCGCTGAATTCCAGGGCAATCTCTTCAGCGCACAATTCAATCCGCATCGCATCCAGCGCCACGTATTGCATCGTGAAGGCGCGACGTTTCGCACTGACGATTGCGACTTCATCACATCAACCGATCCAGACTTTCACCCGACTGATGTGCTCGAAGATGCGGACGGCAGCCTCATTTTCCTGGACACTGGCGGCTGGTATGTAGACGCTTGCCCGCTCTCGAAATACCACAAACCGGAGCGGCGTGGAGCCGTGTACCGCCTTCGCAAAGCCGGTGCGCCGCGTGTTGCTGACCCGCGTGGCCTGAAGCTCAACCTTGCCAAGCTGCCGCCTGCTGAATTAGCTGGATACCTGGAAGAAGCGCGCCCAGTGGTGCGTGAACGCAGTCTGGAATTATTGGTCGCCGCCGGTGAGACGGCGATAGCTGCGCTGGCCAAGGTGCGTGAACAAGCAAAATTGGTAGAAGCGCGTGCCGCCGCAGTCTTCGGGCTGGGACGTATCGGCACGCCAAACGCTCAGCAATCCGTGCGTGTAGCGTTGAATGATGCCGATGCACAAGTGCGCACAGCCGCCGCACACATGGCTGGTATGGCAAAAGACCGCGCTGCCGTAGGCCAACTCAGTCAGATGGTGAAAACCGATAAGCCGCTCGTGCGCAGAGCGGCGGCTACGGCACTCGGCCAAATCGGCGATGTACGCACGGCTTCGGCCTTGCTCGCGGCGGCAGACACTGAAGATCGCTTCATCGAACATTCAATCATCTACGCGCTGTTGCAACTCAAACACACACCCACGCTGTTGGCCGCGCTCAAAGAATCGCAACCCCGCATCCGCAAAGCCGCGCTGATTGCGTTGGATCAGATGGACGACGGCCTGTTGAAACGGCAACAGGTTATCCCAATGTTAGAAGACGCCGACGCCGAATTGCGCCGCGCCGCGCTCTGGGTCGTCTCGCATCACGCTGACTGGGCGGCTGGCGTAGTCAATTTGTTGCGCACCCACTTGCGCGCGCCCCAATTTGCCACCGATGAAGCCGAGCCGTGGCGCGAAGTGCTGTTAGCATTTGCCGCCGATACGCCGGTGCAAACGATGGTGGCGCAGTTGTTGGACGATCCAAAGCTGTCTGCCGAGCGCCACTTATTCCTGCTCGATACAATTGACCGCTGCCGGTTGAAGCAACTGCCCGCGGCTTGGATCAACAGCCTCGCCAGACACCTTAAAGGCAATGATGAGGTATTGCGCACTCGCACGCTGCTTCTCATCCGCTCACGTCGCGTGGCCGAACTGGACGACGAGTTGCAACGCCTCGCCATCGACGACGGAGAGCAGAACTCTCTGCGCGTGGCTGCGCTGAGCGCATTGGTGACGCGAGAACCAAAGCTTTCGCCCTCCGCGTTCGAGTTTTTGCTGAGCATGCTGCAAGCTGAGAATGAGGCCGCGCTACGTCTCTCAGCAGCGCAAAGCATCGGACAAGCCGAACTAGACGATCGGCAACTATTGCTGCTGGCCAATTGCTTCATTGCACAATCTGACGCCTTAACTCTGTCGCCGTTACTCAATGCCTTCCGCGCTACAAACAACGACCAAGTCGGCCAAACCCTCGTCGCAGCCTTGAACCAGCCATCGGTCAACTTGGAAGCCATCGGCGGCAAACGTATCGCGCAGGTATTTGGACACTTCTCCGATAAAACGCGCAACGCAGCCAACCATCTCTCGGCGCGCTTCGAGTCAGAGGCCGCGGCGCGCATTCAACGCTTGAAAGACTTGGAGCCGCTATTGACAGCGGGTGGCGACATTGGCAATGGGCGGCGCATTTTCTTCGGCAACAAAGTGGCCTGCGCCAAATGCCATACGATTGGCGCTGAGGGCGGCGACGTTGGCCCCGATTTGACCGCCGTCGGCTCGATCCGCTCCGGTCACGACATTCTTGAAGCCATTGTCTTCCCCAGCGCCAGCTTCGTCCCCGGACGCGAGACGCGCATCGTGACGACAAAAACGAATGGCAAGGTCTACGCAGGCGTCATCAGCGAGTACGAAGGCGGCGAGGCCAATGCCATCGTGTTGATCGCAGGGCCGGACGATAAAGTACGCATTCCGCGTGAGGAGGTGGCTTCGATCAAGCCGTCGGCGGTGTCGTTGATGCCGGATGGGATTGTGGTTGGGTTGACGCAGAAGGAGTTGACTGATTTGCTGGCGTTTCTTAGGGCGCAGAAATAAGTGGGAGACACACTAGGGTGATTTTGGCCTTACTCGTAAAACTTTTTGTGGTCAACTGAAAGTCCTGTTTGTGTTAGCTCTCGCAGCAAAAGCCATTTCCAGAGATCCTGTGAATCCATCCTTAAGTTCATAATCCCAACATAATCAGACGGGATTTCAGGATCATCTTTGACAAGCGCGCAAACTTTGGCCTTCCCCAATCTACCAATAAAGTAACCAAGCTCAAAGATAACATTTTGCCGGGCACGATCATTAGGATTACCAGTATCGCTCTTTAACTTGCCGATGTCGTCTGGCGTTAAGATGGCAACTGCGAAGTCTACAGCCCCATATTTTTCTAGTTTTTCGAGTAGACTCCCTCCCTCATTGGCTTTTTCCTTCAAAATCACTGCTTTCAATCCAGCTTTCTCAATACAGCGCGCCACGCTATCTCTTGCCGCTTCATCATGACCATGAATGATAAATACCTCGTTAGAGTTAGTGGAGACCCTACGATCTTCATCTTCAATCTTTGGGGAGACCTCAGTTCGATGGTAATTAAGCGAAGCTCTGAGAGAGAGGACTCTACTTATAGCAGCCAGCATCACTCCTGGCCCTTCTTGTTTAGTTACAAACTCAATAAATCGTGGCAAGTCTCCGAGGTGATTAGCAAACACTCCATCCATCTGTGCTTTGTCAAAATACCCCGTCAGAATAATCTTGGGAATCGCATGGAAACGCGGGTCTGCAGCAAGCTGGAAGCCAGAGATGTCTTTGTCGTCATCATCATTACTCATGCGAATATCTAGAATGGCTAAATCAATATCTGTCCTGGCTAACTCAAACTCTGCTTCCTCTAAAGTTGTGGCCGGAATTACTTCAAGCCCCCGCAGTTCTAGAAACTCTTTCCGTGTTTTGAGAAAAGCCTGATTGTTATCAACAAAAACGATTCTGTTTGCCATTCTCTTTCCCTTTCATTTTCCAATTACGATAACAAGGTTCTTCCACAACCACATTCTTAAGCGCACTTGGTAATCCGTGGAAAGGTAATCGTCATCTGAGTCCCTTCTAGACCTGTCTTATCTAATTTAATATCCCCATCATAGGCTTCAACAATAGTCTGAGCTATCAGTAATCCCATGCCGAATCCTTTGGCACCAGGAGGCTTTTCTATCCTATGCTGGAAAAGTTTATCTCGCGTGCCGGCTGGGACACCTTGCCCGTTGTCAGCAACGATTATCTTGACTCTCTCTCCAACTGTCAGTGTGCTGACGCAAACTGAGCGTTGATTGACCTCAACTCCTTGGACAGCCTCAACCGCATTATCAACCAGAATGTCCAAAGCCCGGCGAAGCCAGTCAGAACTCACACGAATAGTATCACTGTTTGATGAACGCAAATCGAGTATAAGTCCTGCCGATTTGTAGGGCTCTTGTTCCTGCAACCGCAAGATGCGGTCTCGCACAATCTGATTAATCTCGGCCAAAGAGCTTCCCTCTTTGCTAGAGAGCATTGGAGTCATGGGCTTTGCCACAACCTCGTCGGCCAACTCCTCAATCATTGCTAGTCTTTCTTTGACACGTGACAAAATTGCTGGGGTGACTTCCTGTGTAAGGTCGTGACGAAGGAATTGTGACTGCTCTTTAATAACTAGGGTTTGAGACACCACTGCATGTCTCCAAACACTGCTCGCCATCCCCATCCAAGCAAGCGCAGTACTGGAATCTACTCTGACTTTAGTCTTCGCGTTTTGAATAGCAATGACGGCATGTTCTGCCAGCGCTTCAAGCGCCATCTTGTCATCTTCATCAAACCCATTGAGTTGTTTGCTCTCGACGTTGATTGTGCCGATGGATTTGTATCCCTGCATCAATGGTACGCTCAACTCAGATTTGGAGCTTCCGTTTGACTCGATGTAATCAGGGTCTTGACTCACGTCGCCGACTAATTGTGAGCAACCTTCATGAATCGTTCGGCCCGTCACTCCGATTCTGCCATTGCGCGCTTTCGTTTTGTCGAGTGACCAGCGGCCATTCTCAACACTTCTCTGCAATGTGTAGAAGCTTTTCGTCGGGTAGACGCTCCTTATCACCAATTCGTTATGGTCGGCATCGTAAAGTTGCAAGGAGCCAATCACGGCTTTTGGCCGACTGATACCGGTTACGCTTTCTACTGCCTCTTTTATAACCTGGTCCAGCACCGCTTGTTCATCTCCAAAACTAGCGAGGATAGCCCGGCTGGAATTATGAACAGCATCCAAATGCCTATCGCGGCGCTGTAGGTCTTCGTAGCGTTCCATCCCGCGCAGGGCCATTGCAGCGTGGTTGGCGATCAGCCCGAAAAATCTCACCTCTTCTTCGGTGAACTGGCGTGACTTAATAGAGTAGGTAAGCAAGGCCCCCACAACTTGTCCGTCGCGGAACATTGGCATACTTAGACTAGATTTGGGGCCACGCGCAAACAAAAGTTCGGAGACTTTGAAACGACCCTCTGTTGAGTAATCATTCACTGAGACTGGTTGTCTAGTCTGAATCGTGTATCCGGTTTGCGATCCAGTTCCCGACTCCAAATAATAAGAGTCCAGCGGCGGCTCCCAGCCGAATTGCGCGCGCAGATGGAGTTCACCGTTTCGGTCAGGCAGGATCAAGTTGCAGTAGTCGGTGCCGAGTTCTTTGGTGGCCAGTTCGACTGTGCAATCCATCATATCCTGCAAGCTCTGTGCACGCCGCAGTCGGTCAGAGAGTTTTTCTAGCGCTTCCAACTCGCGCAGCCTCCGCGCGTCGGCTTCAGTGGATTGTGCATAGTGAATAGCCAGAGCCGCCTGATTGGCAAAGAGTTCGATTGTCGCTAGCTCTTCTGCCGTAAAATGGTGTGGCGTGCGGTAGCTGATGAAAATCACGCCGACTTTCACACCGGTGGCATAGAGCGGAAAGGCCACAAAAGATTCGATCTTCTCATTTTTTGCAAAGCTGCCATCCTTGAATTCAGCGTGAGCGGAGACCTGTTCGATCTTCTGCGGCTTATTCTCATTCAACACCTGATAAACCAACCTGTACTCTTCTTCCGGGTTGAAGTCTTTCTCAGGATGCCAAACTCCCGCTACGGTCGGCGGCAACTGTAGTTCTTTATCCCGGTCATATTCGAAGAGTTCTACTACGTCACAACCGATCACCTCACGTACTTCCCTCACAATCGCTTTGAGCGTGGCCTGGCGTTCGCCCCGCATCGTAATCTTGGCCACCGCCGTGGCTGCCTGGTTCGTCTTTTTCACCTGCTCAACCAGTCTGGCCTTTTTCAAGGCCAAGGCTGCATACCTGGCAAAGCTGGTCGCGCTCAACTGCTCTTTTTCCGTAAAGGTGTGCGGTTGGCGGTAAAGCGCGCAAACCAGCCCCAGCCGCTCTGTGCCAACCTTGAGGGCGATTGCCTGAAAACTAACCACCCCGATCTCGACCAGCATTTTCTTGGTCGTTTCGCCGAGCAGCGCATTTTCCGTTAGATCACTCACGTCGTTGATTGAGACGACGCCTTTCTCCAAGAGCCGGTAGGCAGTGGTATCCTTGCCCGTGCTGATGGCGCGATGTTTCTCCCAAATCTCAGGTGGGATGCCATCAGCGCTGGAAAGATTGCGCACAAAGGTATCGTGCTCGTGATCGAAGAAACCGAAGATCACTGCATCTGCCCCCAAAACTTTGCGCGCGCTGGCCAGAATTTGAGCGCGGACTTTGTCCAATTCCATCTCGCCGGCAAGTTCGGCGGCGGCGCGGCGCAGCCGTTCCAAGCGCGCCTGTTCCTGCGCATTTTCATAAGCCATCGCCGCCTGATTGACATAAAGCTGCAGGGCTACGATTTCCTGCTCGGTAAAATGCCACAGGTGATTGTAGCGGAGCCACATCACGCCAATACGCCGGTACGGCAAAGACAGCGGCAGGCAAATGGCCGCTTTGGCATTATTTATCAACTCGGGATTGAGCTTTCCCCGCTCCTTGCTCAAATCCGGGAAATACTTAGCGATACCAGTTTCAAAAACCTTCATGGAGACCCCATAGTGACGTATGTCCAAGGGCTTGTGGGGAAGCCGCTGGGGAATGGAAATGGGCGTCTCGGCACGGCCTAGCTTAGGGATCAGAACCAAGTCAACGCTGATCGCGCCAGCGGCCTTGAGTGTCTCCTCGACAATCTCGCTCAGTAACTTGTCAGGATTTTTCTGCGCGATCAATTTGCTGCTCACATCGTAGAAAGAGAGCAATTGTGCGCGTCCGCGCTCGGCAGACTGTATGCGTCCGATCAGGAAAGTTGATTGCGCCGCGATGGCGGCAGCGAGGTCTACATTATCCTTGTTCTTGCCGGTAAACAGGCTCTGCCCTTCAGGACAGAACTCACCCAGATCGAGCAGCCCCAGCACGCGCTCACCGAGTTTGAGCGGGATGAGCAAGAGCGACTGAACGGGTTGATTAAAGCCCAACATCTCGCTGAACTTTTGCAGATTTGCCCGGACGCGCGGGTTGCTGTACTTGAGCCTGACCGGCTGGCCCGCCTGCAACAGTTCGGCTAGCTCGGGAAACTCTTCGACGGCAAACTGATTGCTGATCGCCGCCGGAGGATTCTCCGGTCCACCATTGCCCGGCTGATAGGCTGCCGCGTGCGCCACCAGCAGAGTTTCACTTTCGTCAAACAATAGGATACGGCAGAACGCCCCGGGGAAACGTTTTATGAGTAACTCAGCCAGCCGCTGTAAGCCGCCGCGCAAATCCTCCGCCTCGGCCACTGTACGGATGGCGCGCAGCGTCAGCTCCAGCCGCTCTTTATACAAGTCCTCGAAAATCCCCACGCTACCGACGCGTTGTCCGCGCTCATACAGCCAGTAAGCCGATAGCCGAATCGGTAACGGCTGGCCGAGTTTTGTGCGCATCATTGTTTCGTAGCCGTGCAACGGGCTGTCCGAGCGCTGCTTCAAGAGTTGGCCGATCAGCTTCGGTTCAGTTGGGTTGTGATAAAGCAGGCTCACCTTACGACCCAGCACTTCTTCGGCTGTATAACCGAGAATGCGCTCAGCCTCTTGATTGAACTCCGTCACGTTGCCTTTGTGATCAATCGCGATCACTGCATGCGGCTGGTTCCTGACCAGGAGCTTCCGGTGTTCGACCAGCCTGGCGCTCTCCAAGCACACCACGATCACCTCGGCAAAAATGCTGATGATCCATTCATCCTCTTTAGTGAAAGCCAGCGAGGGATGCGCCTGTCCGTTTCCATCTTTCTTGTTGAAGGCGTGCAAAAGACCGATCGGCTTTTCCTGCGGCTTTTTCAGCGGCACGGCCAAGACCGAATGATAAAAGCCCGATTGGGTGAAATTGTTCTCGTGTTTGTGCACGGCGGGGTGCTCAAGCAACTCGCCGCCGTGCAGATTGATGAGCTTGCCTGCCTGCGCGATGTGCCCTGTAAAGCCGGTTTTGCTCCCGCTGAGAATGGGAATCTTCAAGCCTTGCTCAAAGCTTCCGGGCAGATGGCCATAGCTGGCTTCCAGGCTCAAAACATCCTCGCTCTTGAGCAGCAACACGCCACAAACTTCTGCTGCTAAAATGTCACAAGCGTGTTGCGCAACCAGCGTCAACAATTCATGCACATCTCGTTTGCCAATCTGTCCCACGATCTCCGTGGTGGCCTGGGCCAGCTTTTCAAACAGCTTCAGCTTCTTTTCATCACGTGCGCTGAGTTCCTGATTGGCGAGCACAATCGCAGCCTGCTCCGCAAATAAACCCAGCAACCGCACGTCTTCTATCGTGAATTCGCGTCCGGCCTCATCATTCACGTAAAGCACGCCAATGATCTGGCCCTGCCAGTTCAAAGGCACTCCCAGCACTTTGTCAAAGTGGCGCCTCTGCCCGCAGACCTCCGCGCCTGCCGGGTCAGTCTTGCCATCGGGGACGATGCGGTAGGGTGCGCCGCTTTGCACAAGCCAGCCGGCCACGCCTTCGCCGAGTTTCAGGATGCGGCCAATCTGCGCGGGCTGATTATGGTCGGCGATCAACTCCAGCTCTTCCCGCTCTGAGTGGTATTCGTAAAGCCCGGCGCTTTTGGCGCGTAACAACTCGGCCGCCTGGGCAACAATGGCTGGCAACAAAATCTGCCGTTTCTGTACTGAGGTCGAAGTAATAGTCAGGGTGGTTCGGCGTAATGCCTCTAACTGCTCAGCCTTGCGCTCAGCTTGCTCAATCAGACCGGCCTTTTCGATGGCCGCCGCCGCTTGCATGGCGAAGAGCGCGAGCGGTGCCAGTTCAACTTCCTGAATTCGGCGGCGGCTGAATTTGTTGTCGGCGGAAAGTTGACCGATCACTCTGTCACGCAACACCAAAGGCACTGAAGCCCATTCTTCTACGTCGGCCTTGTCAAACCGCTCTTCTTCTGGGTCAGGACGCCCAGGCAATGATTGAAAAATATACGGGCGCGCCTGTTGAAGCATTTGTTGGAAGTAGTAATCGGTAGCTGCCGGCCATTTGGCATCAGCCAAATGATGTTCTGCCATCCCGACTTGCGCCACCCCAACTAACATCTGGCCATCAGGTGAAAGCAGATAAAGTCGCACTCGGTCGAAGCCACACTCCTGCACACCAAGCAGGATGAGTTCAAGCACTTCTTGGCGTGTACGGCCACTCAGCAAGGCAGCACCCGATTCCATCAGTCTTCCCAGCACTTGCTGCTGATGAGTAGCTTCACATAGTTTTTGATACTCGACACCCTCTCGCACTGCCTGTGTCAGGTCTTTCAAGTTAAGCGGTGGGGACAACGGACGTAGTAGGCCAACCGGCAGTGCGGGTAGAGCACCTCCACTGGCCTGTCCGGTAACGAGAATGGCTTCGGCCTGTGGGCAACGTAGCTTGAATTCAGTGATCAAGGACTGGCACGTTTTCATCGGATCGCTACCATTGGCGGGCAAAGCCAGATCGTCTAGTAGGACGACTTGGTAAGGCTGAGAACCGGCTTTGATCTGCTCAAGAATTTTTGTAGCATCTAGTGGCTCGTCGCTTCCATTGCCGTACTGCTGGCGGAGCGAGCAGAGCAATTCCTCACCTGAAGCAAACCCTTCCGCTAATAACAACAAACGCGGCACTTCTTGATTCATTTATAGCCTCCTTTTTGAACGCTACTAAGCGCCCAGCCGAGCAAATTCGAATGACTGATACCGTAATTCAGCCGAGAAGTAAAGCAGCGGTTGAGCAACTGAAGGCCTGCCCTATTCCTCTCTTCAAGCCAAATATCTGGCCGCATGGTCTATCACTGAACATTTCAAGAATTGATGACAAACGGAGTGAAGCAAGCTTACAGATAAGCTTGTCAGGCATAGGCCTTGCGACTACACTGCTGCTAGTAATTCACAATTCCCATCTGAACTCTTTCACTAATAAGGAGCTGACGAAAATGCAATTGGGTATGGTTGGTCTGGGCAGGATGGGCAGCAATATGGTGCGTCGTTTGCTGCGTGGCGGGCACGAGTGTGTCGTATTCGATATGCACGCGGAGAGTGTCAAACAACTTGAAAGCGAAGGGGCAACGGGCGCGCGTTCGCTCGAAGATTTTGTCAACAAGCTGCACAAACCGCGTGCAGCCTGGGTAATGGTGCCGGCGGGCGAGCCGACCGAAAAGACGATAGATGGGCTATCGCGCTTTATGTCCGGCGGCGACATCATCATGGATGGCGGCAACACTTACTTCAAAGATGACGTGCGGCGGGCGAAGACGTTGGCGGAGAAAGGTATGCATTACGTTGATGTTGGTACGAGCGGCGGCATCTGGGGACTAGAGCGCGGCTACTGCATGATGATCGGCGGTGAACAGCAGGTCGTCGCGCAACTCGACCCAATCTTCAAAACCCTGGCGCCAGGGCGCGGCGAGATTAACGCGACTCCTGGGCGGGAAAAGATGCAGAGCACGGCGGAGGAAGGCTATCTGTACTGTGGCAAAGCCGGTGCGGGCCATTTCGTCAAGATGGTGCATAACGGCATCGAATATGGTTTGATGCAGGCTTATGCTGAAGGCTTCGACATCTTTGCCAATGCGAGCAAGCCGGAGTTGCCGGAAGATTATCGTTATGATTTCAACGTTGCTGACATCGCAGAAGTCTGGCGGCGCGGCAGCGTAGTCAGTTCGTGGCTGTTGGATTTGACGGCCTCGGCGTTGGCGGAAAACCCGACGCTCTCGAACTTCACCGGCTTCGTACAAGATTCGGGCGAAGGGCGCTGGACGATTCAGACGGCCATTGAAGAGGCTGTGCCGGTGGATGTGTTGGTGACTTCTTTGTTCGCGCGCTTCCGTTCGCGGGTAGACAGCACCTTTGCCGACAAGGTGCTCTCGGCGATGCGGAACAAGTTTGGCGGGCATATTGAGAAACCGGCAGGCGGATAAATCGAGCCGAGGTTTGAGACGCGTAGATCGAAATGGCTGAGAGGTAAAAGCAATGAATACGGAATTGCGCTGGACGACTGCTGATTTTGAACTGCTGCCGCAGATCGAAGGGCGGCGCTACGAAATTATTGATGGAGAGCTTTATATGTCTACTCAGCCACATTATCACCATCAACTGACGTGTAGTAACGTGACTCATTTACTGGCGGCTTGGAGCATCGAAACCGGTCTCGGCCAAACAACTGGCGCACCGGGAATCATCTTTGCCGATGACGATAACGTCGCCCCCGATGTCATCTGGTGCAGCTACGAGCGGCTTGCAAAAGTTCTAGGCGATGATGGTAAGTTGCATGCGGCGCCGGAATTGGTAATCGAAGTGCTTTCACCAGGCAGCACCAACGAAAAACGTGACCGTGAAGCTAAGCTAAAACTTTATTCGCGGCGCGGAGTCGAAGAGTATTGGATTCTCGACTGGCTGATCGGACACGCAGAAATTTATCGTCGCAAGCAACGCCGTTTGCGTTTGATCGAAACACTAAACAAAAACGACAGGTTGAAAAGCCCGTTGCCACCTGGCTTCGCCTGCCAGGTAGCAGACCTCTTTGAATATCCGAAACAAAACGGAGAAATCAAACAACCACCTTCCTCTTCAAAACGGACAAACGGTCATGGCACTTCAAGAAAATAACGATTCAAACAACGCCCAAACCTTTATCGGCGCTCCGGCTGGCCCTTGTGTCATGGTCATCTTTGGCGCAACCGGTGATTTGACCAAGCGCAAACTCTTCCCGGCGCTCTACAATCTGGCCAAGGCCAATCTGTTATCGCGCGAGTTTGCCATTGTCGGCACTTCACGCCCGGAGATGACGACGGAAGCCTTCCGCACACAGATCAGCCAAGACATCAAAACCTTTGCGACTGCGGAGGTTGAGCCTGAAATCTGGGATTGGTTTCTGCAACGCATTTATTACGTGCCTGGCAACCTGCAAGACCCGCAGAGCTACCAGAAGCTGAAAGAGATCGTCCAGCAAGCCGACCAGGAACATCACTGCCACGGGAATTACTTCTATTACCTGGCCACCGCGCCACAGTTTTTTGGCGCGGCGGTGCAGCAGTTGGGCGAGACTGGCTTGACGCAAGAGGAGGATGGGCATTGGCGGCGTGTCATCATCGAGAAACCCTTCGGGCATGATCTGGAATCGGCACACACGCTCAACGGCGAGATCAAACAAGTTCTGCACGAGAAGCAGATTTATCGCATTGACCATTACCTGGGTAAAGAGACGGTGCAGAACATTATGGTCTTCCGCTTCGGTAATGGCATCTTCGAGCCGATCTGGAATCGCCGCTATATTGACCACGTGCAGATTACGGCGGCAGAGAGTGTCGGCGTTGAGACGCGCGGCGGCTACTATGAAACGAGCGGCGCACTGCGCGATATGGTGCCCAACCATCTGTTCCAGCTCGTTTCGTTGACGGCGATGGAGCCACCGATTTCGTTCGGCGCCGACGCGGTGCGTGATGAGCAGGCCAAGATTTTGCACGCGATCTCGCCTTTTACGCCGGAAGAGGTCTTGACCAACACCGTGCGTGGCCAATATGGCGAAGGCGAAATGAACGGGCAGCGTGTCCCAAGCTATCGCCAGGAGAAAGATGTTAAGTCGAACTCGACGACCGAAACTTTCGTGGCGATGAAGCTGATGATTGACAATTGGCGCTGGGCCGATGTGCCGTTCTACCTGCGTACAGGTAAACATCTGCACAAGCGTGTGACCGAGATTGCCATTCAATTCAAGCGCGCCCCGTTCGTGCTCTTCCGCGACACGCCGATTGAACGGCTGCGTACCAATCGGCTGGTGATTCACATTCAACCCGACGAAGGTATCTCGCTGCGCTTTGGCGCGAAAGTTCCTGGGCCGATTATGCGGATGGGCGCAGTCGAAATGGATTTCAACTACGTGGATTATTTTGGCAGCACGCCCAGCACCGGTTATGAGCGATTGCTTTATGATTGTATGGTCGGCGATGCGACGCTCTTCCAGCGCGCCGATATGGTTGAAGCCGGTTGGAGTGTGATCGAGCCGGTGCTGGATATTTGGAGCGCGCTGCCTCCGCGTTCATTTCCCAATTACGCCGCTGGCTCGGGGGGCCCGAAGGAAGCGGACGAATTGCTAGCGCGCGAGGGGCGCGAGTGGCACAAGCTGGACGAGTAGGCAAGCCAACTATGCTGACCAGGGCACATCAATAATAGCCGCGCCGATCAACGTGTTTTCTCGGCGTATGCTGAAGTGAGACTCCGCGCGAGAAATCTTTCAGCCCGTCTTTCAACGATTGCCTTTCGAGAAGGCCAAGCCTAGACAAAAAACTGTCAGGCCAACCAGACTGCTCAAGAGTAAGCCTTGCGCTAAACTTGAAACAAAGCCCGTCAGTAAGCAAAACAGCAAAACAAGAAAGTGCGCGCCGAACCCAGCAGCGAGCGAGCGCGAGAGCATTTTCCATTTCGCCTGCTCTCCTTGGTCCGACAAGGAGTTTTCAGAAGAGGCGTTGGGCGATGACCGGCGATTTACAGCCCGTTTCGCGCCGGAGTCAAACAGCGAATTGCGGCTATAGGCCGATGTTTGTTGGTGCAAGGTACGCATCCGGGATTCTCCTTAGGGATGATCGGAGGGCACAAGAATCATCTTCGATGACACAACACGGCAACCAAAGGAAAACAACAAATTCCTTTTGATAAAGCCGCGAATTGTATATTGCAATGATGGTAATTACGGGGTTTTGCGAGGCACGGCGTGAATATACTCAAAACCGCTGCGGAACGCCAGGGCAACGGTTAAGCTTCGCGTTCACGGCTAAAAACCCGGTTTACGGCGTGCGCCGGGCGGCCAGACAATCATCTAGTCTTGCCCAACAATTTGTGCTATATCCTTGCCGATCTTACCAAGCGTAAAGTCCCTTCAACTGCGAGGAGCCTTGCTCTATGTTCCGACTCGATGCCGAAAAGACTGTGAGCTTTTGCGATGGCTTGCGCCGCCGCGATTTTCTGCATGCTGGCACACTCAGCCTGCTCGGTCTTTCGTTGACCGATCTCTTCAAGCTGCAAGCGCAAGGTGCGGTCAAGACTGAACGCGAGATGAACTGCATCTTCCTGATGCTCGTCGGCGGCCCCAGCCAACTCGATTGCTGGGATATGAAACCCAACGCGCCCGTTGAGATTCGCGGCCCTTACAAGCCGATCAAGACCAACGTGCCAGGCATCGAGATCAGCGAGATTTTCCCGCGCGTGGCCCAGCATGCTGACAAATACGCTTTGCTCCGCTCGGTCTATCATACCGCCGCCGCCGTGCACGACACCGGGCATCAGATGATGCAAACCGGGCGGCTCTTTCAAGGCGGCATCGAACATCCGAGTGTAGGCAGCGTAATGGCTAAGCTGCGTGGGCCGCGTGGCGAAGCGCCGCCACACATCTTATTACCGCGTCCGATTGGCAATACGGGCGGGAATCTACCGCACGGTCACAGTGCAGGTTTTCTGGGCAAACAGTTCGATCCATTCGTGCTCAACTCCGATCCGTCTTCGCCGCAGTTCAAAGTGCCGGACTTGTTGCCGCCCCCCTACATTTCGGCGGTGCGGACAGAACGCCGCCGCCGTTTGCGCGAGTTGATTGACGGCTCGGTGAAAGAGTTTGAAGCCAGCCCGGATGCGCGGCTGCTCGACGATAATTTCCAGCAAGCCTACACGCTGATGTCGTCGGCCAAGATGCGCGAGGCCTTCGATCTGAGCAAGGAGGATGACAAAACCAAAGACCGCTACGGGCGCAATCGCTTCGGGCTGAGTTGCCTGCTGGCGCGGCGGATGATCGAACGTGGCGTGCGTTATGTAACGATCAATATGTTCGAGACGGTCTTCAACGAGATTACCTGGGACATTCACGGTTCTGCGCCTTTCAGCCCGATTGCCTGTTACCGCGAACTGGTCGGGCCGATGTTCGATAACGGCTACGCTTCACTGCTCGAAGATTTGCACGACCGTGGCCTGCTCCAAAACACGCTGGTTGTGGCGACAGGCGAATTCGGGCGCACGCCAAAGATCAACCCGGCGGGCGGGCGCGATCATTGGCCGCAATGCTGGTCAATGGTGATGGCGGGCGGCGGCGTCAAAGGCGGGCAAGTCGTCGGCGTTTCCGATGAGATCGGCGCGTATCCGAAAGACAGGCCCGTAACGCCGGGTGAAGTGGCGGCGACGATGTTACACGCGCTTGGCATTGATCTGGAGACTGAATTGCCCGGGTTGCAAGGGCGACCGATTCGAGTGGTCGAGCATGGTGTTAATCCGATCCATGAACTGTTCTAAGTTGACGAGACAAATCAAGCTTTCGGTCTTAACGTTGGGATGTTTGCTAGCTGTGGCATGGACAGCGGTTAATTCCAGTCTTCCCACATTGGCAAAGGCTGAGACGGTCTGGCCCGCGTTCCCCATTACACTGGACACGACTAAGCCAGCAACCGAGATTTCAGCGCCACCCGGCGGCTGGAGCTTCCGCAACCACGTCATCCCTGTGCTTACCAAACTAGGCTGCAACTCTGGCGCGTGTCACGGCGCAGCGGCGGGCAAGAATGGCTTCAAGCTGACGCTGCGCGGTTACGATCCGGAGCTGGATTTCAATGTGCTTTCGCGCCAATCGCTGGGCCGCCGCATCAACAAGCTCGAACCGGCCAAGAGCTTGTTATTACTCAAACCGACAATGGCCATCGCGCACGGCGGTGGCAAGCGGTTGGAAGTCAATTCGCTCGAATACAAAGTCATTGCTGAGTGGATTACTAACGGAATGATTCCGCCTAGTGAGGCTGATCTAAAGATTACCAAGCTGGAAGTAACACCGCGCGCAGCCACACTCGGCAAAGATGCTGAGCAGCAACTCAAAGTGTTGGCGCAATACTCTGACGGACACGCTGAGGACGTGACGCGCTGGGTCAAATACTCGACCGCAGACGCGGGCGTGGCCAATGTGGATGAAGAGGGCAAAGTCAAAATTGCCGGACACGGTGAAACCGCCATCAGTGTTTGGTATCAAAGCCAGGTCTCCTTTGCGCGTGTCGCCAATCCCTTTCCGCACACAATCAAGCCCGAAGTCTTTGCTAATGCGCCGCGCCACAATTATGTGGACGAGCTGATTCTGAAAAAATTGCAAACGCTGCGCATCGCTCCCTCAGAACAGACGAGCGACCGTGAATTTGCCCGCCGCGCGTTTCTGGATGCGACAGGTACGCTGCCCACGGCGCAGGAGGTTGAGCAGTTCATCAGCGATCAAGCTCCAAACAAACGCGCCAGGCTGATTAATGCGCTGCTCGAACGCGAGGAGTACGTTGATTATTGGACTAACCGTCACGCCGATGTGCTGTTGGTCTCGTCGCGCTTGCTGCGCGAGAACGCGATGTGGTCGTTCTACAACTGGATTCGGGAGAGCGTCGCTAGTAACAAGCCTTACGATCAATTCGTGCGTGAGATCGTCACAGCCAGCGGCAACACATTGGAAAACGGCGCGGCCAATTATTATGTGCTGCACAAAGAGACGACCGAGCTGGCCGAGAATTTCTCGCTGGCTTTTCTGGGTATGTCCATCACTTGCGCGCGTTGCCACAACCATCCGCTCGAAAAGTGGACGCAGAAGCAGTACTACCAGATGGCCAACCTGTTTGCCCACGTTGGAATGAAGAATGGTACGCGCGATGGTGACGTGCAGGTTTACACCAACCCATTCGGCGAAGTGAGTCTTCCACAGAATCTGGCGCGCCTGGGCAAGCCGTTGCCGCCAGCTCCGTTGGATGGCGAAGCCCTGGCCTTTGATTCCCCCAAAGACCGGCGCGAGCATCTGGCCGCGTGGCTGACCTCGCCGAATAACCCTTATTTCGCGCGCTCGTTCGTCAACCGCGTATGGAAGAATTTTATGGGACGCGGGCTGGTCGAAGCCGTAGACGATATGCGCGCGACCAACCCGCCTTCGAATGAAGAGTTGTTGGCAGCACTGACCAAAGACTTCACCGAGCACAAGTTTGACGTGAAGCACTTGATTCGCGCGATCATGAACTCGGCGGCCTACCAGCGTTCTTCAAAATCGAACGAGACCAACAACCAAGATGAACGATATTACTCGCGCTACATCATTCGCCGTTTGCCTGCCGAAGCATTGCTCGATGCCATTGCGCAAGTGACCGGCGTGCCGACCGATTTCCCAGGTTTAGGAGCAGGCACAAAAGCGATGCAGTTGCCAGACGCTCGAATCAATTCGTATTTTCTGACTGTCTTCGGCAAACCGCCGCGCGTGTTGACTGTGGAGAGCGAACGATCCTCCGAACCTTCGGTCGCGCAAGCCTTGCACGTCATTAACGGCGAGACGATCAATCAGAAGCTACGCGCGCCCGGTGGCATTGTAGAGACTTTTAGCAAGCTCGGCGTCTCCGATGAGATGGTGATCAATCATCTTTACAACGCTGCGCTGAGCCGCCCGCCAAGTCAGACAGAAATGAAACAACTGCTGACAGCATTGGCTGAAGGCAGGAACGAAGGCAGCACTGCGCAGCCCGCACAAGCTGCGCGCCGTCAAGCCATCGAGGATTTGGCTTGGGCGGTGCTGACCAGTAAGGAGTTTCTTTTCAATCATTGAAGCAATGTCTTCTCCCACGCCGAAACAAATCTACTTAAAGCTTAGCGCCGCCGCATTGTTTTGCGCAGTCTGTCTAGCCAGCCAAGCGGCGCAGCAGGAAGTCAGCTATCAACGCGTGGTCGCGCCTATTTTTCAGGAAAAATGCCTGGCCTGCCACAATCACACCACGCGGCAAGGCGGCTTGAATTTGGAGAGCTATGAAGCCTTGCTGAACGGCGGCAAGCGCGGCTCACCGATTGTGGCGGGTAAGAGCGCGGAGAGCCTGCTCGTCAAAATGCTCGAAGGTGCGATCAAACCGCAGATGCCCTTGGGCGACCGCCTCAATGCCAACGAGATCAAGCAGATCAAAGCCTGGATTGACGCTGGGGCGCACGGCGCAGGCAGCTCAACCAATACCGTGGCGGTGAGAAGCAAAGAAGCGGTTTCGGCGAAAGCGCCAATCCCGGAAATCAAACCTAGCGTGCCGGTGCGCGCAGCCATCAACAGTTTAGCATTTCAACCAGAGGGTAAACGGCTCGCCGTAGGCCGTTATCAGGAAATCGAGCTGCGCAATGCCAATGGCACAACGCTGCTCAATAAGTTATCCGGGCATAGCAGCGAAGTGCGCAGTATCGCGTTCAGCTCTGACGGCAAGTTGCTTGCAACGGCAGGCGGAAACCCAGGCCAATTCGGTGAGATCAAGCTTTGGGAAGTCAGCACTGGCAAGGAACTACGCGCCTGGCGTGGTCACCGTGACAATATCTTCGCCATTGCCTTCAGCCCGGATGGCGCAATGCTGGCGACATGCAGCTACGACCGGTTGATCAAGCTGTGGAGTGTGGCGACGGGCGACGAGCTCAAAACTTTGAAAGACCACACAGACGCGGTCTTCGGTTTGGCCTTCAGCCCGGATGGTAAGCGGCTCGCCTCGGCTTCGGCTGATCGCACTGCGAAAGTTTGGGACGTGGCGACCGGCGCGCGATTGTTTACGCTGAGCGATGCGCTCGATGCGCTGAATGCCGTTGCGTTTCACCCTTCCGGCAAATTGCTGGCAGGCGCAGGCGCAGATCGCATCATCAGGGTTTGGGAATTGGGCGCGAGTGAAGGCAAGCTGTTGCGCTCGATGATCGCGCACGAAGATGCCATCAATGCGCTGGCCTTTTCGCCCGACGGCAAGCTGCTGGCTTCGACCGGCGCAGATAAACTCGTCAAACTGTGGGACGCAGCGACGCTCGTCGAGACGCACACCTGCGAAGTGCAACCCGATTGGGTCTTCGCGCTAGCCTTCAGCCCTGATGGCAACCGGCTGGCGGTAGGACGTTATGATGGCACACTGGTTTTCTACGATCCGCACACGGGCAAGGCTATTCAACCTGGGAGCGCACGTGGCTCGCGTGCGGGAACTCCTCGGGATAGTGACTGGCTCAACATGGGCAAACGCCGGTAGCCGCGCACGCGAGCCGCGTGCGCGGCCAGGGTTTATGTATGCTATGAAAAAACAATTCCTGCTGCTCGTTCTGATCTTCATTGCGACGGCCACCGTGACCTGGGCGCAGATCGCGCCGCCGTACTTGACGACTATTTCACCCACAGGCGCACGGCGCGGTGGCAAAGCTGTGCTGACCGTCGAAGGCTATAATCTCACCGATGCCAGTGAAATCTTGTGGAACCGACCAGGTATCTCCGGCAGCATACTGCTCAACTCCGAAGTTGCGCGCGAGCAGCCTCGCCCCTCCAACGATCCAACTAAGAAGTTTGAAGGCGACCGCGCCACGCGTAATCGCTTGCAGATCGAAATCAATGTCACGCCAGAAGCCGAACTGGGCATCTACAGCTTTCGTTTGAAAACGCCGCTCGGCACGTCCAGTTTGGGACGCATCTACATCAGCGGTTTGCGCGAAACGGCTGAAAAGGAGATGAACGATTCGCTAGCCGATGCGCAATCATTGATGTTGCCAACGACAGTCGTTGGCGAGATGCAGCGCAAAGGCGACAACGACTACTTCAAATTCAAAGCAAAAGTTGGCCAACAGATTGTTTGCAACGTGGTGGCTTCAGGCTTCGGTTCGAAGCTCGATTCGGTTTTGACGCTCTTTGATGACCAGGGGCGACTACTTGCGCATAACAATGATTACACTGGCCAACGCGATGCGCTGCTGGCTTACACGATAAAAGCAGACGGCGAGTATGCGCTGCGCGTGACCGATTTGCAGAAAGATGGCCAACCGGCAATGAGCGCGCAGTTACAGTATGCGTACCGGCTGAACATCGGCGAATTGCCCTTTCTGACCGACGTTTTTCCACTGGGAGTCAAACAAGCTGCGACCAGTGAAATGGCGGTCTCTGGCTTCAACTTGGGCGTAAGCAAAACGACAGTCAAAGCTCCAGCCAATGCCAATTGGAATGACAGCATTGCACTCAACCTGGTGACCACGCAGGGCCAGACCTACAACACTGCGCGCTTAGCGATTGGACGCGCGCCTGAGATCGTCGAGTCGAGCGCGGATAAGACCTTGGCCGTGCCACAATCCGTGACGCTTCCGGTGACAATCAATGGCAGAATCTGGAATGGGCCAGACTGGAATGGGTCAGATACGACGCCCGCGCGTCCCGGCCAAGATTTCTACCGCTTCACGGCGCGCAAAGGGCAACCGTTGATCTTGGAAGTCGAAGCTCAACGCTACGGCTCGCCGCTTGACGCGGTGATTGAAATTTATGACGCCGCCGGCAAGCTGGTGCCGCGCGCATTGTTGCGCTGCCTGCTGGAAACGCAGCAAACCTTGAACGACCGCGACTCGGCTTCGCGCGGCATTCGCTTGCTCAGTTGGAATGGCATCAACGTCAATGATTATTTGTTGATCGGCAATGAGCTGTTGCAAGTGGACGCGCTACCCAAAGGGCCGGACGAAGATACTTTCTTCAAAAGCTTCGCCGGGCAACGCCTAGGATTTCTCGACACAACACCGGAAGCGCACGCGGCCAATACCTCACTTTACAAAGTTTCAATTCATCCGCCCGACGCGCAATTGTCGTCGAATGGGTTGCCGGTGGTCACGCTTTATTATCGCAACGACGATGGCGGGCCGATGTATGGCAAAGATTCGCGCCTGTCATTCACTGCGCCTGCCGATGGCTCATACACGGTGCGGATTCGGGACGTGCGCGGGATGCAGGGCGAACGATTTGCCTACCGCCTGACAATTCGCCAGCCTGCGCCGGATTTCGTGCTGTCAGTTGATCCCGAAAATCCGAATGTGCCGCGCGGCGCAGCCTTGCCATTGACTGTCACGGCGTTTCGCACTGAGGGCTTTGACAGCGACATTGAGGTGAAATTGCTCGATCTGCCCAACGGCTTCACTGCAACTAGGGGCACGATTCGCGCGGGGATGAATTCGACTGTGTTGTTGTTGCTTGCCGATCCGACAGTCAGCCCGGCGCTCAGCTTTCCCTTGTGTGTGCAAGGCGTCGCCACGGCCAACGCCCAACAGATCGTGCGCGACTGGAAGACCGCTGAAAAGATTGCGGTTGTTTCCGGGGCTGCGCCGCCTGAATTGCTGGTTTGGGCTGAACAACCGCGCGTCGTGATCGAGCCGGGCGGCACATCCTGGCTGAGTATTAAGATCAAACGCGAGCAAGGGTTTCAGGGTCGTGTGCCCTTCGATATTCGTAACCTACCGCCCGGCGTGATCGTCAAAGACGCAGGGCTTAATGGCGTGCTGATTACCGAGGAACAGGAGACACAACGTTTCGAATTAAGCGCTGAACCTTGGGTACAAGCGATGGAGCACCCCATTTTTGTGGTAGGCCGCATTGAGACCGCTTCGCCGCAGCGCTCCGATTTTCCGGCCAAACCGCTTACACTGGTAATTCAACCTAAACAGAATAAGGGGCGTGCAGGACAGTAGAGCGAGGAGCGCTCCTCACTCTTCAATCTTCCCTCTTCTTTTCTAGCCGCCGAACAAGCTACAATGCGCCACGGCATCCCACGAATTGCTTTAAGGAGACCGTAAGGATAAGCAATATGTCGAGTCCCACGTCAGTGGAACAACAATTACGCGAGTGGGTCGGACAACTCGCCCCGGAACATAAACACATCCTGTTGCTCATGCTGGCCGAAGACGACCGGTTGTTGCGCGCAGCACGTTTGGATTTTGCCGAAGTGCAACTGCGGCGTTTGGCCAAATCGCGTGACCTTAACTGGGACGAGTTGGATGAAAGTGCGCGCGTGGCACTTTTGGACGAGGTTATTCGCGAAGACGAGATTTACGCCACCCAGGTCGGCTCGGCCAGCAACCACAACCGCGTCTCCTGTTACCATTGCGGCCACGAGATGACGCCCGCAGATTTGTATCGTATCTATTTTGGTGAACACGCTCCAAAAGTCGAACTGACCAACGCCAGATTGGTAGTGCTGGATGTCGAAGGAGGCAATGTGCAGTTCCCTGTCACACCAGACGGCGAAACCCTGATAGGCCGGCTCGATCCGCACCGCGGCATTCGCCCTGGCGTAGATCTGTCTAAATACGACCCGGCCTCGCGTGTTTCGCGCCGTCATGCCAGGATTACCATGCGCGGATCGCAATATTTCGTCGAAGATCTGGGCAGCGCCAACGGCACGATAATCAACGGGCGCAACCGGCTTAAACCGCAGCAACCCGTGGCGTTGACCAATGGCGATTTGGTCAAGATCGGTGAGACGACGCTCAAGTTCGTGACCTGATACTGCCATTATGCTGTCCGCCAGGTGGCGCATAAAACCACCCTTCAATCCAAATCTGACATTGGAGAATTAAAGTGATTTGTCGCTGGCTGCTGGATAACCTGCGGTTTTACAAGTAAGAGGATTTACCAACTCATCGAATAATTACGGAGGAAGAATGAGCACCAACGGACTTTATCAAAATATTAACAGTTACGTCCGCGACTCACGCGCTGAGTTTGAAGACAAGCTGGCGACGCTGGTCGAAATCCCCAGCATTAGCAGCGATCCTGAACGCCAAACTGACATCGTCAAATGCGGCGAGACGGCGGCGCAATATCTGCGCGATATGGGCGCAAAAGCCGAATGTGTCGCCACACCAGGCAATCCTGTGGTCTTCGGCTCGCTCGTCACCGGTGAAAACAACCCGACGGTGACGGTCTACAACCACATGGACGTGCAACCAGCCGATGCGTCGGAATGGCATAAAGCTCCCTTTACCTTCTTCAAAGAAGGCGACCGCTACGAGGGGCGCGGCACGACTGATGACAAAGGCCCAGCGTTGACCGCAATGCTCGGCGTGCGTTACGCAGTCGAACACGGCATCCCCCTCAACTACAAATTCATCTGGGAACTGGAAGAAGAGATTGGCAGCCCCAACTTCGAGCATTTCATCAAAAACAATAAGGCACGTTTACAGACTGATTCGGTGCTCGTTTCGGACACGATCTGGATTTCGCGCAAGCAGCCTGCCGTGCCTTACGGACTGCGCGGATTGCAGGCATTTGTCTTCAAGCTTCAGACGCACGAGAAGGACGTGCACTCAGGTCTGGTCGGTGGCGTCGCGCGCAACCCGATTGGCGAACTCGCGCAAGTCATCAGTCAGTGTTACGACGCGAAGACTGGTAAGGTCAAAATCCCCGGCTTCTATGAAGACGTGCGACCGGCCACGAAGGCTGAACTCAACAGCTTCGTCAACTCTGGCTTTACTACCAAAGGCTTCCAGAAAGCGCACGAGTTGAAATCCATTCGTCCGAACATGAAAACTGAAGCGGATGTGCTCAAAGGCTTCATGGCGATGCCATCATTTGAAGTACACGGCATCACGGGCGGCTACAGCGGCCCTGGCGTCAAAACCATCGTGCCCTATCGCGCCGAGGCCAAGATCAGT
This sequence comes from uncultured Acidobacteriota bacterium, assembly GCA_963699175.1. Lineage (GTDB taxonomy): Bacteria > Acidobacteriota > Blastocatellia > RBC074 > RBC074 > JACPYM01. The sequence continues at coordinate 467,714 of OY969418.1, forward strand.
TGCCGCCTGGTGCAGGATCAAAGGCCAGAGAAGATTGCCAAGTTAGTCAAAGATTTTGTCAAACAGATCAACCCCGACGTGAAGGTTGAAGTCATCCAGAAATTGGAACCATTCCTGGGCACATTCACCGGGCCTTATTCGGACGCAGCGCGCACGGCAATGAAGTTCGCCTTTGGCAGAGAGCCTGCCTTCACCCGCGAGGGCGGTTCCATCGGCGCGATTGTGACGATGGACAAATATTTGAAGGCGCCGTTTACCTTCCTCGGTCTGAGCTTGCCTGAGCATGGCTATCACGCTAAAAACGAAAACTACGACTGGGGACAAACCGCTGGCGGGATCAAGATGTTCGTGAAGTACTTTGAAGAGATTGCAAAGCTGAAGTAGTAAAGTGCGTGAAGGGTGCGCACTGACAGAGATAGTCAGTGCGCACCCTGATTCAAAACTTGAGATGATCTTGCAAGAGCGCCCAATATTCCGGGCTGATCGGCATCACTGAGAGGCGCGGCAACCGCACAAGGTCAAACTCACTCAGTCCTTCAATTGCCTTTACCTCTGCTAGCGTGAATGGCTGCGCCAACCGGCGCTTCGGCTTGAGATTCACGACCACCAAATGTTCATCATTGGCCGCCGGGTCTGTGTAAGGCTCGCTAATGACTTCGGCAACACCGACAATCGCCTTCTCGTTGCCGGTGTGATAGACCAGAACTTCATCGCCTAGTTTCACCGCGCGCAGATGTTTGAGCGCGAGGTTGTTGCTTACGCCGTCCCAAACACATTTCTTGTCGCGCTCCAGATCGGCGTATGAATATTCTTCCGGTTCGGTTTTGAACAACCAACGTCGTGGCATTCGTCTTTCTCCTTCTGCATCGTGGCGTATTGCTTCGACGCCACGCGTGTGTGTAATTTATGTCTTTCTGCTCAAGGCGCAATTGCACGCCTCGGCTTAGCAAGCTGCCTGCCTCACTCAACTCAGTCAGGTTTTGTAAGACCTTCAGGTGTCGTTTTCGATTTGAAGGGCTAAGCTGGCCCAAGCTTGGCCAAATCGGCCAGCGTGGCCTGCGCGGCGCGTTGCAGGTCTTGGGGTGCGAGAATCATTTGTAAGCCGCGTTGCCCGGCACTCACGCTGATAAGGTCGTGCATCAGCGCCGTTTCGTCAAGCCAGAGCGGATATTTTTTCTTCGTGCCAAGTGGCGAGACGCCACCCCGGATGTAGCCCGTGAGCGACTGAATCTCTTTGACCGGCACCAATTCTGTCTTCTTATTGCCCGTCACCGCTGCAAACTTTTTCAGATCAAGTTCCGCATTGCCGGGAATACATGCCATTATCACACCTAATTTATCACCGCGCGCCACCAGCGTCTTGAAGGTGGCCTCCGGCGGCATGTTGACTTTGCGCGCCACAGTCACGGCGTCCAGTTCGTCTTCGTTGACTTCGTAAGCGCGCAACTCATAAGTAATTTTGAGTTGATCGAGCAGACGCGCAGCAATCGTTTTCATAAGGCGCTGGTCAGTTGGCAGCGGCAGCGGCAGCTTCACTTTCAAGCGCCTGCTCCCAAGTCTGAAAAAGTTCTTGAAGTTTGGCTTCTAACGTCTGGTAGCGTGTGCCGAGTTCGGCCAAGCGCACGTGATTGCGCGCAACATCTTCAGCAGACATTAACTCAGTCAGTTGGTTTAGTTCAGCTTCCGTTGCATGAATCTGCGCTTCGATCTCGGCGGCTGGCGCGCTTTTCTGACGCGCCTTGTTAGTCTTGCCAACCGACTTTGGCGCTTCGGCCTTGCGAGCCTCGCGCTCGGCCTTTTGAAGTTCGGCCAAGCGCGCCTGTTCTTCCGCCAGCGCGCGATGATGCGCCTCGTAAAATTCGCTGTAGCCGCCATCGAAGTATTCGACACCCCGCTCACCAAAGAAGAGAATCTGTGTAGCGACGCGGTCAAGGAAATAGCGGTCGTGCGAAACGGTAATGATCGTCCCGTCATAATCGTTCAGAGCATCTTCCAACGCCTCACATGAGGCGATGTCGAGGTGATTGGTCGGCTCGTCCAGCACCAACACATTGACGCGCGAGTAGATCAGCTTTGCCAGCGCCAACCGGCCTTTTTCGCCACCCGACAAAGCCGCGACCGGTTTGAATACGTCGTCGCCACTGAAGAGGAAACGCCCTAAAAAGCCGCGCAACTCACCATCCGGCGTTGATGCAGTAGCCACCGTGCGTAGCTCTTCGAGTACGATATTGCGATCGTCAACCGTGTGCAACCGCTGATCGTAATAGCCTAAATTGACGCCAGCGCCCCAGCGCACCTCTCCGCCGAGCGGCTGCAATTCACCCAACAGCGTACGCAGCAACGTAGTCTTGCCAGTGCCGTTCCCGCCGATAATGCCCAGCCGCTCGCTACGTCTCAACAAAAGCGCTAGGTCACGCGCCAATGGTTTCGTGTTGTAACCAATTGCCAACTCATCCAAAACCAAAACCTGCTCGCCAGTGCGCGTAGTTGGCTTGAGCTTAAAATTGGTGGTCTCAAGATCGTTCAGATTATCAAGCCGTTCGAGGCGAGCCAGCATATTGCGGCGCGATTTGGCTTGCTTCGTTTTTTGCCCGGCGAGATTGCGGCGGATGAAGTCTTCGGTTTTGGCAATCATCTCCTGTTGCTGTTCGTAAGCGCGCTGCTGTTGCTCGCGGCGCTCTTCGCGTTGCACCTGATAGTCGCTGTAATTGCCTTTGTAGCTTTCGACGCGCCCGTTTTCCAAATCAAGGATGCGCCTAGTCGTGTGGTCGAGAAAGAAGCGGTCGTGCGAGATGATGAGATAGGCTGATTTGTAGCTTGCCAAAAACTCTTCGAGCCATTCGACCGCCTCGACATCGAGGTGATTGGTCGGCTCGTCCAGCAACAGTACGTCGGGTTCGAGCAGCAACAGACGCGCCAGGCCGAGACGATTCTTCTCGCCGCCCGACAAGCTCTCGGCGCGTTTGCCAAAGTCCGACTTGGCAAATCCCAGGCCGAGCAAGACCGCTTCGGCGCGCGCGTGATAGCTGAAACCACCCTGTCGCTCGTAGGCGTGTTGGGCCTCGCTGTAATCGTGCATCACGCGGTCGAGCGTCTCGCCCTGTGCTTCCGTCATGGCATGTTCAAGTTCGCGCATGCGGTCTTCCAACGCACGCAGTTCACTGAAGACGGCAAGCGCCGCATCTAGCACCGTCTCGGCTCCAGCAAAGTCTACGTGCTGTGCCAAGACACCAATGCGTAAGCCTTTCAGCCGCTCCAACTCGCCCCTGTCGTGTGTCTCCGCACCGGTAATCAAGCGGAAGATAGTCGTCTTGCCCGCGCCGTTGCGGCCAACCAGCCCAGCATGTTCGCCTGGATTGAGTTGGAACGTCAGGCCGCGCAAGACTTCCTGCGCGCCATAAGATTTGGTGACTTCGGATAAGCGGAACAGCATGGCGGTCAGTGGTTAGTGGCCAATGGTCAGTTGAGCTTGTGCAAGCAATTCGACTGACCATTGGCCGCCAATCACTTGGTTATTTCTTCGGAGACGGCGAGGCCGCAGGCGACGCGGCGGGCGACGCAGCGGGCGGCGCAGAAGAGACTGGCCGCAAAACACCGAAGCTGTTGGGATTGTCCAGCGTGCGTTGCGCCAAGATGTTTTCGATCTTGGCTTCATCGCGCGCGCGCGTTAGCAGCGCTTCGTTAAGTAGCGAACGACGCTGGTTCAATATGTAATCGGAAATCTGCTTGCGTACGTCGGGATCGTCCAGCGTCAATTGGCGGCTGTCGCTGCGCTTCTGCGTTAGCTTGAAGATGTGCCAGCGCCCGCGCTGATCTTTGATCGGGCCTAGATAATCCCCTTCATTCTTACCCAGAAGTTGATTGCCGATCTCCGCCGGCAGCCCGGCTTGCGCCAGCTTGCTAAAATCAGCTTGGCGAATAAAGCCTAAATCGCCAGCGCGCATTGCGCTTTCATCTTCCGATTGCACGCGCGCAATGGTGGCAAAATCAGAGCCGGTGTTGAGCCGCTGGCGAATTTCGTTGATCTTCTGTTGCGCGGCGACATCGCCTTTGACATCGTTCTTCATCCCATTGTCAGCCGGGTCAACAATGACATCAGACAAGCCGACACCTGGCTCCGCCACAAACTGTTTGGGGTTGGAATTGAAGAAATCAGTGATCTCGCGATCCTGCACTTTGAGTTGAGCGCCCAGCTTGTCTTGCAGTTTTTGAATCGCCAACTGCCGGCGCACGTCGTTACGAAACTGCTCCTGCGTCTGGCCGCTCTGTTTGAGTTGTTTGTCGAACTCCTCTTCGGTCAAGCCGCCTTCTTGTTTCCCTTTTTGAATAAACTCGTTGATCTCTTGATCAGCCGGATTGATGCCTTCTTTTTGGGCGCGCTGGTAAAGCACCTCTTGTTGAATCATCTCGTCAAGCACTTGCAAACGCGCCGCCGCAAGTTCCAGCGGCGAGAGCTGATTCTTTTGCGCCCCAGCGCGTTGCGCCGTGATGCGATCAACCTGCTCAACCGTGATATTGGTGCCGTTGACGGTAGCGGCAGTCTCTTTGCTACTGGAAGCCGAGCCAGCCCCGCCGCCTCCACAAGCTGAGGCGACCAGCGCGAAGCCGACCATGGATGCTGCAATTAAAATTTTACGCACAGTCTCTTTTGCTCCTTATTTACTCGTTTGTTCACAGCTAGGATATTGGATAACGCGGCCCACTGCAATTCGCAAGCCGGTTTGACGCGGCTTGCGGGCATCTGTTATAAGTCACGCTTTCGTTTCAAGCAGTTATCATTACTAACAGAAATAACCATTGAACTATTGGAGGTAAATTATGGCCAAACGTTGTGAAATCTGTGGGAAGGGCCCGCAATTCGGCAATAATGTTTCCCACGCAAATAACAAAACGCGCCGCCGCTTCGATCCGAATCTGCAATCGGTGCGTGCGCTCATCAGTGGTGCGGCGCACCGCATCAAAGTCTGCACGCGTTGTCTCAAAGCTGGCAAAATTGTGAAAGCGCCGTAGCCGACCTTCCTGTTCAACTTCTTTTGCAAGCGCGAGCTAAAACTGCCTGTCAGTTTCTGGTTCGCGCTTTTCGTTTTCATGCCTGAGGTTTTTGCTAACAACACTCTTTGACTTCACTGAGCCGTTTACGCCAACGCCACCACTTCGATCTCCACTCGCACATCACGCGGCAAGCGCGCCACCTGCACGGTCGAACGCGCCGGGCGATTATTGCCAAAGAAAGCCGCATAAACTTCATTCATTGCCGCGAAATCATTCAAATCCAGCAGAAAGACCGTCGTCTTGACCACTCGCTCCATTGATGAGCCGGCAGCTTCCAGCACGGCTTGCAGGTTACGCAACACGCGCTCGGTTTGCGCTGCCGCGTCGCCTTCGACAATCTGCATCGTCGCCGGATCGAGCGGAATCTGCCCCGAACAGAAGATCATTCCGTTCGCTTTGACAGCCTGCGAGTAAGGCCCAATCGCCTGCGGGGCGTGGGCGGTTTGGATACTCTCCATCGTTTGTCCTTGTCTGATAATTCTTCGGTGATCTGATTGAACGGGGATTCTACCCGAAGAAAGCCCTTTATTGAAGTGAGGCACAAAATAAAAGGTCAGCCTTTTCCTTGGATCGGTTTTCAATTGTTTGACGGTAAAGTAGCTTGGCCGGAACCCAAGGTGAGGTTCAGTCCAAGCTTGCCAAACGAAGACGCTAAGGCCGCCAAGCTGTTCAACGAACGACATACTGTGACTTGGCGGCAAATTGCCAAAGCGGTTGCCCGTGCTTCGATAACTGGTGTACCCTCAGCCCGCTCGGCACAAAGCAAGCTGCGAGCAACCAACCATTCAAGCAATACACATCAACCGCTCGTCACCTCGGTCGTGACGGCCAACAGCCACGACTTCAGGCGCGGGTGCTGGATGGTTCCGCCGGGCATTCAGGCGTTTCCAAACCTCAAGGAGTGTGCCATGAAGCTTCAACAACCACATCGCCGAGAGGCGTTCGCCCAGCCTCTTTTGCCCCAACCATACGGCCTGCTCGAAACCGAGCAGGAAAAACTACTAGCGATCTATTGCAGCCTGCCCGCTCTCGAACGCGCCGACCGCTTCATCAGCACGGCCCGCGTCGCTAAACGCTACGGCGTGCCGCAACGTACCGTGCAGCATTGGATTGACTACGGCTGGATCGTCGCCGTGAAGGTCGGCAGAAAGTACAAAGTGGATTTGCATTCGGTCAATGAGCATCTGCGTCATTGCACGCGGCAGATGAATTGAGCCATCTGTGACTGCAACCTCTGAAGGCCTGCGCGACCGAGCCATTGTGGCTGGCCCTCAGCCGTTCACGACAAAGTGCGGAGTAATGAGCGCTGCTTTCGGCGGTCAGGAGAAAGTGTGTCTCGGCCCAACAGTCGCGCGATAGCGGCAAAAATAAAGACGCGCCATTCGCGCCATTCACGCCATTCGCGCCAGATGAATTGACAGGAATGTGATACAAAAACGCCTGCCTAATTTCAGTTCTACCGCGTAACACTTGATCAAAATCTCTGTGGCCATCTGCTGACCACACTGCCCGTGAACTTACGTCACAAGAAGGGAGTCGTGTATGTTGTTCGAGCTTCGGTCGAGACCGCGTCATTCACTTATGGGAGAGCCTTCCCTGTTCAAACACTCCTGGCTCGCTATCAGCATGGCCTGTCTGCTCTGGGCTTTGGGCGCGCCGTACACTCTGGCCCAAGCTCCGGCAGAACGCCAAGCCCAATTGCCATTGGTGACCGCTGCCGCGACTTCCGAGTCCGTGCGCTTCACCGCCCCAGCTAAGGTCTACGAGATGCGACTCGAAGTCTTCGCCGCTGACGGGCAGACGCTCTACGATTCGGACTTCAAGCTCGGCAACCTGCTCGACTGGGGCCTGCACGATCAGCAGGGGCAGCGCCTCGCTGACGGCTCCTATCAGTGTGTGGTCACGGTCAGGGCGCTTTATGGCCGCGCCAGCCGAAAACAGGGCACGGTCGTGCTGCAAGACGGCCAGCCAATGCTTCAAGCGACCCAATCGCCACAGGACATCAAGCCGCTCAACCTGCTGGCGGGTAGTGATCTGGGTAACTTCCTGGCGCTGCCGAGTAAAGGCGTAGCACTGCCCCTGACCGCCTTAGCCCACGACGGGCAGCAAGGGCGATTGGTGAGTGGAAGTGGTGGCTTGAGCTTTCGCACGGGTGATTTCTTCGCGGGCAAAGATGTTGAGCACATGCGGCTTACTCCCGATGGCAAGCTCGGCATCGGCGTGGAGAATCCACAAACTAAGCTTGATGTGGCCGGGTTGATTCACACCAGTGAAGGTATTGTCTTCCCTGATGGCAGTGTCCAGACCACTGCCTATGTCGCTTCAGGCCGGAGTCTCAGCGAGCGGGCAGGGATACAGCGAGATGGACAAGGCCGTTCTGTCACCGAGCAAGGTAATAGGCCAGTTGGGACAGAAGAAGGTTCCCGGCTAACGCCGAATGCGCCCGCAAGCACGCTCAATAGCTTGGCCAAGTTTATTAACACGAGCGGCGGGATCGGCGATTCGATTGTCGCCGAATCAAACGTTACTTACCCCAAGATTGACGTAGCCGGCACAGTCAATGCCAGCACCGCTTTCACGAGTAATATGTCAATCCCCGGTAACGTAGCCTCTAACGCCAAGCAAGGATTCTGGGCAGAAAACATTCTCAACCTGTCTGGCAGTCCTGGACCGAATGGCAACATTGCTTTTCAGGCAAATATGTACTGGGGTGGCGCAGGCTATCTTAAATGGAATACCAATGCCCCGGGTTGGAGGTTTGAGCTCGATGCAGGAGATTCCGTCGACGCCTTCCAGATCCAACGAGTCCCGGTCGGTGCTGGCAGCTTGCCCGCCAGTACATTTATGTATCTCAGTGGCGCCGGGAATGTCGGCATCGGTACGAGTAATCCTGGCTATAAACTGCACGTCGCTGGCGGCAGCGGCACCGCGATCTACGGCGAGACTAATGGCAGCGCTCCGCAAGCCGGGGTGTATGGGAAAACTACCAATGCAGGCAGTTACGGAGTGTGGGGGGTAACTTCGGTCAATCTCGGCTACGGAGTGTTTGGCTCAGCCAACACCGTCGCGGGGGTCTCGGGCTACGGCGTTTATGGTGAGGCGGGTTCAAGTGGCATTGCGGTAGTTGGCATGAACGCCAACACGACTGATGGCAAGGCAGCCCAGTTTAATGGCAGAGTTAACATCTCAGGCATCACGGAGATTACAGGTACGCTGATTAAGCCGGGCGGCTCGTTTAAGATTGATCACCCACTTGATCCTGAAAACAAATTCCTCTCGCATTCGTTCGTCGAATCGCCCTACATGCTGAACATCTACAACGGCAATGTGACGACCGACGCTAACAGCGCGGCGGTGGTGACGTTGCCGGATTACTTTGAAGCGTTGAACCGCGATTTCCGCTATCAACTCACGGTCATCGGCACGTTTGCGCAAGCCATCATTGCCGAAGAGATCACGGGCAATCAGTTCAAGATCGCGACCAGTCAGCCCAACGTCAAAGTCTCTTGGCAGGTGACGGGAGTGCGCCAGGATGCCTGGGCCAACCAACACCGCATCCCCAATGAAGAACTGAAATCCGAGAGCGAGAGAGGCTATTTCCTGCACCCTGAACTGTATGGCAAGGATGAGGAGAAAAGTCTTGATTGGGCGCGCAACCCGGAGTTGATGCGCCAATTGAAGCAACAACGCGAGAAGGCGCAGACGCAGAAGAAGCCGAATTAACCACAAAATAATCATCCATAATCAAGGAGGAATTCTTATGCTTCGCCACTTCTATCGTTTTGCAGTTCGGCTTAACTATCTTTGTAGCGAATTGCCGATGATGATTCAATCGAGATTAGCTCTTAGAATTCGTAGCCCCCTACAGACTGGCTTGCTTAGGATCGCGCTTGTTGTGATTGCTTTGGCTAGCTGTACGATGCTTGCAATCAACACACGAGCCAGGTTTGCCCCAGCCAAATCGCCTTCCGTTCCGGTCGAGGGAGCGATTGTCACGCTTCGCTCTTTCGGCTTCGAGCCGAAAGAGCTCACGCGCAAAGCCGGCCCCGTCTTCTTCTTCGTCAATAACGCGAGCGGCTTCAGACAAGTCAACTTCCGGCTTGACCGGGAGGTTGGCGCGCGCCTGAAGAATGTGCCGCTGCCGCAGGGGAGGTTTCGCTGGCAAGAGGTCGTCAACTTGACGCCCGGCACTTACTTGTTGACGGTGGCAGAGAATCCGCAGTGGGTCTGCCACATCACCATCACTGCACGCTGAGGCACAACGAACGGATTGAATGGAAAGATTGCTGACTCGCTGAAATGAGGCCCGGCACTGCCACGCCTCTAAAGAATACCGATTGAGTTTGTCACCGGAGAATTGACCATGATTCGACCCACTGCCACCGCCTACTCTCGCCTTCTGGCACTTATCGTCCGGGCCAACGCACTCACCTTGCTGCTCTTGTTTCTTGCTCCCTGTCTAAGGGCGCAACAAGACGCAGGTGCCACGACTCCGAGCGTTGCGCCCGGCTCCCCGGCTGGCTCTTACGCGCTGAGTGGGTTCGAGACGGTCAATCTCTATAATGGCAACCTCAACTTCTTACTGCCACTGATGCAGGTTGGCGGGCGCGGCACGGCTGGTTATACCATGACGCTGCCCATCGAGATCCACTGGAAAATTGCCAAGAATATTTTCGAGACCCTCGGCCCCGGCTATTATCAGGCTTTCTATGCCCCTTACAACACTGACTGGTACGCTGGGGATAAGCCAGGCTATGGTGTTGGTAAGCTGATCGGACGCGTGGTGTCTTACTCGCCGCATGGCTGTAATACGGTCTTTTACCCACCTACCCACACCCTCACTCGTCTATCGTTCGTTGCCGCTGACGGCACCGAGTACGAGTTGCGCGACCAACTCTATGATGGACAACCCCACACTAGCGTTTGCACGAATCCCTGGGGATTGTCACGTGGGAAAGTCTTCAAGAGTGCTGATGGCACAGCCGTCACCTTCATCTCCGATAACGACATCATAGAAACAGGTAATTTCCTCATCTATGCATCCGGTCACCTGATGATGCCCGACGGAACGCGCTACCGCATTGACTCCGGCAACGTGACCTGGATACGGGATCGCAACGGCAACAAGGTCTCGTTCACCTATGACAGCCAAGAGCGTGTCACAAGCATTACTGACTCGCTCAACCGACAGATCAACATCAGCTACTACAACCCGCCAAGCCAAGCCTACGACCGCATTACCTACACTGGCTATAACAATGCGTCACGCGAAATCCGCGTTTACTATGCTAGCCTCTCGACCGTACTCCGAGATCCCCAAACCGATCCTATCAGGACACATGATCAACTCTTCCCGCCAGGGGCAATGGATACTAATGCTGGCGAGTTGAACCTGGGTAATTTCGACCCGATCGTGATCAGCGAAGTGAAGCTACCGAACAACCGGAGCTACTTCTTCAAATATAATTCGCACGCCGAGTTGGCGCAGGTTACGTTACCGACCGGCGGGAAGTATCAGTACGACTGGAGCGCCGGGCTCGGCCAGCCGGCTGGCACCGAAGGCGCGGATGGCGAGTGGGGCGTGCCTGCCAATTGGCCTGACCCGGCGGATGAATATACTGGTGCGATGTTCGTTTACCGACGAGTGACTGAGCGGCGCGTACTGCCTGATGGAAGCACGCTGGAAGGCAGCACGGCATATAGCGAGGGGAGTAATAGCTCGGGAATCATCGTCACAGTCAAACACCTCGACTCTAGCCAAACTGTGAAGGCCCAGGATAAGCATTACTTTTACAGCTTGCCCTTTGTATTTTTCTACGGACCCCCAACGAGCTATGCCTCTTGGAGGGAAGGCCGGGAGTACCAGACCGATGTTAATGACGCGGGCGGGAACCTGCTGCAGCGCGTGGTACACACTTGGCAACAGCGTGCGGCGGTGATCTGGGTTAGTACTGACCCTACCAATCCGAGCGCACCGCCACAAGACCCGCGCATCGTCGAGACGACGAATGCTCTCTGCAACGTCAGTCCAAACCTAGTGGCCAAGCGAACTTCCATCAATCCAACGCCGGGGCCTGATCTTGGGAAAGTAATGATTGACAATTACAATAATCCCGTTGACGTGTGGGAATATGACTATGGCCCCGGCGCGCCACCCACCTACGCCACGCGCCACACGCACACCGATTACCTGGCAACCAACTCTGTCAACAGCGCTGTCTACGACAACCCTCCTCCCGTCTCTGCCACTGACACTTTCATACATCTGCGAAGTCTGCCCACGCAGCAGACTGTCTATGCGGTCAACCCTTCGACCGGGACGGAAACATGGGCGGCGAAGACCGTCTACGAATATGACAACTACACTGGTGCCAATCACGCGGCGCTGGTGCCACGGTCGAACATCAGCGGGCCGACCGGTCTGACGTACACATTTGATCCGTGCAGCGGAGTCGCCGCCTGCCCTGCCAGCCACCAGACGCGCGGCAACCTGACGCAGGTCAACCGCTGGCTCAACAGCGGCGGTAGCTCGGTCGTCAGCACCTTCGCGCAGTACGATGTGGCGGGCAATGTGGTGACGGCCATCGGCGCGGATCGCTACGACGGCACACGGACGACATCGGTCTTTGATTTCAGCGATTGTTACGGCGCGCCCAACGGCGAGGCGCGCACCAACAGTGGCGCTGCCGAGTTGGGGTCGCAAGTGAGCTACGCTTTCCCGACAAAGGTTGAGACAAAAGTCGGCAGTACAGTCTGGCAGACCATGTACACGCAGTACGAGTTCCACCTCGGCAAGCCGGTGGACGCCGAAGACCCGAACAATGTGGTGTCGAGCTTCGTCTACGGCGACGCGCTCGACCGTTTGACGCAGGTTATCCGCGCCAACACGCTGTCGCCCACCGACGCGAATAAGAATCAAACGACCTTCGCCTATACCGACGCGAGCAATCTGGTCACTACCACCAGCGACCGCGACAGTTATAACGACAACCTGCTCAAGAGCCAGTCGCTCTACGACGGACTGGGCCGCACGAGCGAGGGGCGGACGTATGAAACTTCGTCGGCCTACATCACCGCCAAAACCACGTATGACGCCTTGGGCCGGGCCTATCAAGTCTCCAATCCCTACCGGTCGGACGACACGCCGTTGTGGACAACTACTCTCTACGACGCGCTGAGTCGCGTGCTGAGTGTGACGACGCCCGACAACGCTGCCGTCAACACCTACTACAGCGGCAACCGAGTGCTGGTCAGAGACCAGGCAGCAAAGGAGCGTTTGAGCCAGACCAACGCGCTCGGCCAGTTGACCGATGTGTGGGAGATCAGATCGCCTGACGGCGCGACTGAGGCAATCTCCTTCCCAAATCATTCGGAGGTGACAGCGGGCTACCGCACCAAGTACGCCTACGACGCGCTCGATGACTTGACGACTGTGACCCAGCAAATCGGCACCGCAGGCGCGACGCAGACGCGCAGCTTCGGCTATGACCCGCTCAGGCGGCTGACACAGGCAAGCAACCCTGAGAGCGGCCAGATCAACTACACCTACGACAACGCCAGCAATCTGCGGACGAAGACCGACGCGCGCAGCATCACTATCACGATCAATTACGACGGCCTGAACCGCCCAACCTCCAAGACCTACACCGATTCCACGCCCACAGTCACTTACTACTACGACAATCAGTCGCTGCCTTCCGGCGCGCCCAGCTACACGCACGGCCCGACCAGCGGCAGGCTGGTGGCCGTCACTTACGGCGGCAGCACGGCGAGCGAGGGTAACTACTTCGGCTACGATACGCTGGGCCGGGTGACGGTCAAGTATCAGCGCACGGGCACGACCAACTATCAGGTGCAAGCTACCTACAACAAGGCCGGGGCAATGACCGAACAGACCTATCCGGCGAACGCGAATCGCAAGGTCAGCTACAGCTACGATCAGGCGGGGCGCTTGAGCAGTTTCACGGGCACGTTGGGCGATGGCAGCCTGCGCACTTACGCCGACCAACTGAGCTACAACGCCGCCGGTCAAATGCTGAGCGAACATTTCGGCACGCCCAATCAGCCCGCCGGTCTCTATCATCGGCTGAGCTACAACAACCGGCAGCAACTCTACGACATTCGCTTGGGGACGAGTGTGACTGACAATGGCGCGCCTGCGACCTGGAATCGGGGGGACTTGCGCCTCTACTATGGCACCAATCCAAACGCCTTTGGCAACGATGGTACAAACAACAACGGCAACGTCTGGCGTGCCGAGCATGTGGTGCCACTGGACGACGCGGTCAACAATTACGTGGACAGCGTGAGCTACTACAGTTATGACGAGTTGAACCGGCTGACTTCGGTGGTAGAGTCGCCGCTGGCGAGTTGGGTGAGCAGCTACGGCGGCTATCTGCCGCAGTCTTATGCGCAGCGTTACAACTACGACCGCTACGGCAATCGCACGCTGAGCACCACCGGGACGTGGGGCATTGGGATCAATCGCAAGGCCTTCACTGCGAAGACAGCCAACAACCGTTTAGTGGCCGCGACCAACGACACAGGCGATGAGACGAGCGGCGAGCAAATGCGCTACGACAAGGCGGGCAATCTGTTCTACGACAGCTATACTACGGGCGCGGGCACGCGGACTTATGACGCCGAGAATAAGATGACGAGCGCGCCGGGCGGGACGTATGTGTACGACGGCGATGGCAAGCGGGTTAAACGCACGGCGAGCGGGCAGGAATGGTGGTATGTCTATGGCATCGACGGCGAGTTGCTGGCAGAATACTTGTCCACCGCGCCGACGACAGTACAAAAGGAATATGGATATCGCAGTGGGCAGTTGCTGGTGGTCTACGACAGCAGTGAGGTCGGGGACAGGCAATGGCAGTGGCTGGTACAGGATCAGATCGGCAGCACGCGGATGGTGGTGGATAAGAGTGGTTCGTTGGCAGGAGTGAAGCGGCATGACTATTTGCCGTTCGGCGAAGAGTTGTTCGTGGGGATGGGAGTGCGAGATGCGAGCACTGGGTACACGGCGGACATTGTGCGCCAGAAATTCGGGTCAAAAGAACGGGATGGTGAAACTGGATTGGATTATTTTGGGGCGAGATATTACAACTCGGGAATGGGGCGTTTCACCAGTGTTGATCCATTGATGGCCAGTGCAAAGCCGATGTTTCCTCAATCTTTTAATAGATATACCTATGTCCTGAATAACCCTCTCATGTACATAGATCCAGATGGTGCATACCCTTGGGCTGTTCAAATTCGCTCATTTATTTCTCCATCAAGCGTAGCAGGAGGCCTGTTTTATGGCGATGGAAGAGGGGCATCTTTTTCAGGTACTTCTCGGGTTTACTCATCGTTTACTGTTGATCCTTCGGCATGCAATGTTTCGCAACCTAAAACTATAAGCGACGCCACCATGTTTTATGGAGCGGGATCGCCTGGAAATCCACTATATCTTCCACCGATTGGGAAAGTAGGGACGCCGAAAAGCTCAATTGACGGTATTAGTTTTACGGGAGACACGGCCTCTTTTAATTTTAGCCACTCGGGTAAAGACCCAATAACCCCGGGATTGCTACTCCCGAATTAGATGTACAGGCTTCACTTAGTTTTACTGAGAACTTAAAAACTGGAACATTGACCATCCAAGGCTCTTTTACTGGTGATGTATTTCCAAGTACGGAGGCATTCATCACAGATCAATCAGGCAAAACAAAGGTGTTTCTGGGCGCTAAAAAAGAAAATGGTGGCGTTTTTGATTTATTGGGAGACAATAAGAAGCCGCTATTTAACGTGAATATGCAAGTTTTATTTGATAAAAAAGGAAACTTTACAGGTGTAAGAGAGGGCAACACTACTTACTCTGTAGCAGACTGGAACAAGAAAGTGCAGGAGGGATTTAATAGATGAAGACAATATCGTTACTTGTTATCCTGGTATCATTCTCACTGGCAAGCTGTGGGTATATAGGAGAAACCGAAATCATAATCGTACCGAGGAATTTCAAGGGGTATGCAATAGTCGTGTACGATCAAAAGGATAGCATGCCGGTCAAATATGATGGCAATAAGCGAATTTACGAAATACCACAAACAGGTATATTAAGAACACAGTTCAACATTGATACTGGTTGGAGGGAGTTTCCAGAGTATTATTACGAGCGAATAGCCACCGAAAATAAGGTTCCCACTTTTGCTAATATTAACTCGGTGCCGATAGATAAAACCGTAGGCCTTATGGGAGCAATTGGCACAGTTAAGAAGGATGCTTACAGTGAAGACCGTATTGTGTTTAGCGTGTTTTATATAGGTACGAAATCAGAGATAGAACAGGCACAAGAGCAAGTTGCAAAATTGGATATTGTGAAATTATTGAAGTAGCAGTGGGGTTATACAAGCAGAGGCGTGCGCGGGGGCCAGAGCCACCCCGCCTTCGGCGCAGACTCCCGCGCACACCGGAGCGGGCTTTAGGGGACTGTTGCGCTTCCACGTAGGCTGCCTCAGGCATATGCCCACTGGTGGAAACGCGCGCTGTTGGCTTTTCTCTTTAGCTGCCTCTTGGCTTTTGCAGCAGAACTTACTGGCAAACATTCAAACCATGAAGGCATTAGCGCAAGCCCCATATGATGGGACGTTCGGTGCGGAGGTGGCTCAACAGCTTGCGTACTCACATGCTGCACGGCGTCAATTCACCGCCCGGCTACGCGACCAGCCTCCAATACAACGCGGCGGGACAGATGGCGCAGGAGCAGTTCGGCACCAATGCCCTGCTCTACCACCGGCAGTCTTACAACAACCGGCTTCAACTCTACAGCGTCCGCCTCGGCACGGGCATCACAGACGACGGCTCGAACCTGACGCGCAACCGGGGTGAGTTGCGCCTTTACTACGGCACGAACCCAGCGGCCTTCGGCGATGACTGCACCAACAACAATGGGAACGTCTGGCGCGCCGAACACCTCGCCCCGCTCGATGACAGCGTCAATAGTTGGGTGGACAGCGTCAGCTACTACGGCTACGACGAGTTGAACCGGCTGACTGCGGTCATCGAATCGCCGCTGGCGAGTTGGGTGAGCAGCTACGGCGGGTGGCTGCCACAGTCGTATGCGCAGCGTTACAAATACGACCGCTACGGCAATCAGACGCTCAGTTCTTAGCGCCTGCGCCACGCAAGATCTTCCCGGACTTAGCACCGGTATGCTGCGCCTTTTCAATTACGGCCTGCCCGTTGACGATCACGTAATCAAAGCCCGTCGCGTACTGCTTCGGCTGCTGAAATGTCGCATGATCCTGCACCGTCTTCTCGTCAAGGACCAATACATCCGCTGCCATTCCCGGGCGCAGCAAACCGCGATCCCAGAGTTTGAAAGTCTGTGCGGGCAGCGAGGTCATCTTGCGAATCGCTTCTTCCAAGCTGACAAACTTCTTCTCGCGCGTGTAAACAGCCAGCGTCCGCGCATTGTTGCCGAAGCCACGTGGGTGCGGAATGCTCGCGCTGTTTACATCTTGCACGCCCGCGTCCGATGCAACCATGGTGAACGGCTGGCGAAAGATACGCTCGACATCTTCCTCTGACATTTTACGCAACACCATCTGAGCGCCGCCCGCTTGCAGGATTTCAATCGCTTGTTCGGTCTGCGAGTTTAGGTCGGATTTCTGCTGCGCCAGTTGTGTGATCTCGGCAAGGTTCTTGCCGTTGAAAGCTGGATTGGGTTGATAGCTAGCGACGTAGGCGAACGAGAAGTCTTTGAAGCCGTCCTGTGCGGCTTTGGCAATCATTTCGCGTTTGACGCGCTCGCGGGTGGATTTGTCTTGCAAGCGTTCTTTCGTCTGCTCGCTGCCACCTTCAAACAACCAGGACGGGAAGAGAATGCCGATGCCAGTGCTGCTCGCTGGATAGAGATATTGATCTACTGTTACTTGTTGGCCGCGTGCGCGCGCCTCTTCAACCATTTTGATCGTGATTGCGCTTGCGCCCCAGCGTGCTTTACTCGAAATTTTGAAATGCGAGATTTCGACCGGGCAACCGGCTAGCGCGCCTACCTCCAGCGATTCTTTGATGGATTGCTCGACGGTAGCATCTTCGTTGCGCATGTGTGTGGCGTAGAGGCCGCCGTGGCGCGACGCAACTTTGGCCAACTCGGCAATCTCATCGGTCTTTGCATACGTACCGGGGACGTATTCCAGCCCGGTCGAAAAGCCGACCGCGCCATCGCGCATCGCTTGTTCCACCAACTCGCGCATTTTGTTCAACTCTTCCGGCGTCGGCGGGCGATTGAAGTCACCGCCCATGCCTTCGCGTCGCACGGTGTTGTGGCCGTACAAGGTGGCGATATTGAGTGAAAAACCGCTTCGCTCCAATTGTGCGAACCATTCACCCAAGCGCAGCGCCGAGCTACCACAGTTGCCAGTCACTACCGAAGTCACGCCCATACGCAGGAAGTTTTCGGCCTGCGGCAAGCGGTTGATCCCGCCTTCGATATGCGTGTGTACATCAATGAAACCGGGCGCGACAATCTTGCCTGTGGCATCAATTGTCCGTGCAGCGCGCTGGCTATCAATCTTACCCAAGGCCACGATGCGGGCATCTTTAATCGCCAGGTCGGCTTGAAACCAGGGGTTGCCGGTGCCGTCAACGATGCGTCCATTGGCAATTAACAGATCAAATTCTGCGGCGGCAGATGAACCGGAGTGGATAAACATTGACACGCCTGACAAGGTCAAAACGAGTAAAGACAAAACAGACAAGATTCGCATAGCGTCTTGCTTCCCTTTCCAAATTGGACAAGTGATGTGTCGAAATTTGCGCGCAGCATAACACCTTTGCAGCTGGCCGACACGCGATTTGCCAAATCCACCATAGCCAATTATGATGCGCGCATTCCTGTCGCACTTCCGTCTGATCAAGTCAATGTTGCAATATGAAGCTAATAAGCTCCCGTTCGCTGGAGGCCCTATGCGTTTGAATTTTCGAAAGCTTGCGCTCGTTGCCCTGCCGGTCGCGCTGATGCTCTGCCACCTGCTGGCTGACCGCGCGCAGGCGCAAAGCAACAAGACCGCCGAAGAGATTTTGCAACAGACCATCGCTGCCATCGGCGGCATGGAAAAGCTGAGCAGCGTCAAGACGCTTTACGCCGAGGCAGTCAACACCCGCCAGGAGATCGGCCAGAGTTACTTCCCTGCCTTCAACGAAGATTTCCCGCGCTTACCACGCGAGACTTTTATCACTGCGACTTGGGTGGACTTTACGACCGGACGCCGCTACTGGCTGCGCAAACTCGATAACACTACTTACGTCAACATCACTACTCCAACCTGGGGGGCCAACCTCACTGGTGACCGGCACAATCATTTGGGCGCAGCGGTGGTTGATCTGTATCAGCACCGCAACCGGCAAATGACTTTTCCTGGCCCCTTATTCACTGCGCTGGAAAAGAGAGCCGAGTTGAAACGGCTGCCCGATCAGAAGTTTCAAGAGCGATTGTGTTACGTCATTTCTTTCAACGATCAGAATCGTGATTGGCGGTTGTTTGTAGATCAGACGAGCGGGTTGCTCGCTAAGATCGAGTCTGACTTGGTTGTGCCCGTGCACGGCAAAGCTGCCTTGGAATATCGCTACTCCAAATGGAAAGAGATCAACGGCGTCAAGCTGCCCCTACGTACAGAAGGAGTGAACACACAGAATGGCATCAGCAACTGGACCATAGATGACCAAATCGTCGAGCTTAACAAACCTGAAGGCGATTGGTTCAAAGCGCACGAGCCAATGATGAAAGAAGGGCTGGAACGTGTGGCGCGCGACCGCGAAGCATTGAAACAACCATCTGCGCCGCTCAAATACGACAAGCTGGGCGAAGGCATCTACTACATTCGCGGCACCATTGGCTCGCTGGCCGTGGCAATGGGCGAATACTCTTTCATTGTCGAAGCGCCAACCAGCGAAGCTCGCTCCAGGCAAGTGATGGCTCTGACTAAAGAGCTATTGCCCGGTAAGCAACTCATCGTGGTTGGCGTGACCCATTGGCATCATGACACGGTGGCGGGATTACGCGCCTACGCGGCTGAAGGCGTGCGCATTGCTTCGGCTGCGACCAACAAAGATTTTCTGGAGAAGTTCCTCTCCGCTTCTTCGCACGATGACGTGCAGAGTAAGACTAAGAAGCTGCCGCCATTTCTCTGGATTGAAAACACACGCAGTCTGTCGCAAGGCAATCGCACGATCACTGCTATCGAGATTCCCAACACGCATGCGGCGGGCATGTTGGGCCTTTTCATCGTGGGCGAGGGCATATTGTTCTTGGGCGACCTTTTCCCCAGCAACGACCCGGCCTACGCCCAAGCCGTGCTCGATGCTATTCAGAAACACAAGCTCGAAGTAAAACAGATCGTAGGCGCGCGCGGCGGGCCTGCCACCTTGGAGCAGTTACAAAAAACGGCCGCCGCACGCAGCAACGACACAAAATAACGCGAAGCAGTACTTATCATCATCTTCACACAACTATGCAACGAGATAATTTGAGGCGCGAATTGTTCGCGGAGCTACTAGGCACCTTTGTCTTGATAAGTTTGGGCTCTGCGGTAGTAGCGCAGGTCATCCTGAGTGGCAAAAATAACGGCGAGTATCTATCCATCAACTTGGCCTGGGGTCTCGCCGTGACAATGGGGGTTTACGTCGCAGGCGGCGTCAGCGGCGCACACCTCAATCCGGCAGTGACTTTCGCGCTGGCCGTCAAGCGTGAGTTTGAGTGGCGCAAGGTATTGCCCTATATGCTGGCGCAATTGATCGGCGCTTTTATGGGCGCGGCAACCAGCTTTTTTGTCTACCGCGAAGCTTTCAACGCCTTCGATGGTGGACAACGGCAGATCACTGGTGAAAAAGCCACTGCCGGAATCTTTGCCACCTACCCACAACCCTATCTCTCCACTTTTGGCGGGCTGGTAGATCAGATTGTCGGAACGGCCATTCTTTTGTTAGTCATCCGAGCAATTGGCGACGCGCGTAATGTTGGGCCAACCGGCAACCTCGCGCCGTTGATTGTCGGCTTGTTGGTTGTGGTAATCGGCATGTGCTTTGGCTTGAACGCTGGCTATGCAATCAACCCGGCACGCGATTTGGGGCCGCGCTTGTTTACAGCAGTGGCGGGCTGGGGGCCGGACGTATTCCGCGCTGGCAATTATTGGTTCTGGGTACCCATAGTCGGGCCGCTCATTGGTGGCGTGGTGGGTGTGACCGTTTATGACGCCTTGATTGCACGCTGGCATCCACCAACTAGCGAGTAAAGAGCGATGAAGATAGCGACCTGGAATGTTAATTCGATGGCAGTCAGACTGCCGCACGTACTTGACTGGGTGAAAACCAATCGCCCCGATGTGCTCTGTCTGCAGGAAATCAAGTGCACTGAGGAACGATTCCCCACGCAAGCTTTCGTGGATTTAGGGTATCAAGTCGAGCTTTTTGGCCAACCCACTTACAACGGCGTGGCAACCATTTCATTATCCGAAATCAGTCAGGTACAAAAGGGTTTTCTCGATGATACACTTGATGCACAACGCAGGTTACTTACAGTTACAACCGGCAATATCAAGGTAATCAATGTCTACATACCAAACGGCTCAGAAGTAGGGGCAGACAAATACTACTACAAGCTGGACTGGCTGGCGAAACTGCAGGACTATTTTGACCAACAGCATTCGGCGCAAGAGCCGGTTTTGATATGCGGCGACTTTAACATCGCGCCAGAAGATCGTGACGTGCACGATCCGATTCTGTGGTACGGCAAAATACTTTGTAGCCCGGCTGAACGCGAAGCTTTGAACAAGATCGCTGCTTGGGGATTGGTTGACCTCTTCCGCAAGCATCAGCAAGAACCGGGGCTTTTCTCCTGGTGGGACTATCGTGGCGGTGGGTTTCGCCGTAATCACGGCCTGCGGATTGATCATATATGGGCTACTGCGTCGCTCGCCAATCGTTGTACGGCTTGCTGGATAGATACTGCGCCGAGGGCGTTGGAGCGCCCCTCCGATCATACGCCGGTTGTTGCCGAGTTTGCCGAGTAATTAAAAAAAGCCGGTCGGTTTGCTTGCGCGCGCCAGACCGGCTGAGCAGGAGTAGGCAAAAAGGAGGCGAGGTAACTGGTTTGCCCTGCGGCATAGGTAAAAGGCAAAAGTCGTGGGCTGAAAAAGGGGCACCTTCATTCAGTCTTGTTTACCTTTGCCTTTTACCTACAACTCAGGACAATTACACCTCGCTCTACTTAGTTACGCTACAGTTTAGCGATGTTTCCCACTTGAGTTACTCGATTCAGCGCTGACAGGATGATACAGTTATTAAGGCTAGCTTGGGCCGACGGCCAGAGTTACAAAGCTTGCGCCAGCTAACTGATAGCTACTTCTAACTACGCTTTGGAAGTGCCTAAATCCCTGTTAGGGGGTAGTTGATAAATCTTTTGGGGTATTTTAGGCCAATTACGGGAGGAGAATTGGAAGGATGCCGCCTAAACGTTGTTGGTTTAGCTTCGTTTTTCCAGTTCACGTTGAAAGTAGAAGTCCAGCAACAACGCTGCGGATTCTACATATTCACTAATAACTCGTCAACAATAAAAATCAAATAGTCCCCGACATTCTATTCTGCTCTGGCCTATGCTAGATTTCTCGACTGAATTCATCCAACACTGATTCAATGTCACCAAAGATGGAATGCGCTTGTGCACAAACCGAGAGTTTACGTGGTGCGGCAGTGAATGCTTACCTTACTCGTTTTCTTGAACGAGTAAGCGATGTTGCCGATCCAATGACAGGGATTTATCAATGCCACATCTGCGGCACACGCTGGTTGCGCCAAGCCAAAGATGAGCACCAACCTGCCCAGCTTCTGCGTTTGGCGCAAGCTACATTCTCGCAAGAGAACCAGTAGGAGTAGTTTTATGGCCTTACCGACTAGACAAAACCCTGAAAGTGGCGTGCTCGAAGTGCTGGTGGATAACGAGTGGCGACCGTTCGAGCAATACCGCAAACAACAGATTGATGAAGCGTACCAAAATTCGGTGAAGTTCCTCCGTGAAAGATTGGGCGAAGATCAAGCCCGGAAAATGGAAGAAGACAATGAACAATCGCAATAAGTTGAGTTATGCTGCTGGACTGCGCTGGCACTTTTTGATTAGCCTGTTAGTCTGTTTAATCTGCGGGTTGCAACTGCTCACAGATTCGACCGCGATTGCATTGGCACAAACACCAAATGCTGATCGCCGAGCTATGGAAATCCGACATCTCGATTACGATTTCACCAATCAACTGTCGCGCTATCAAAGCCGCGCTGCATGGCAGGCGCGCGCTGAGCAGTTGCGCAAGCAGATTCTGGCTAGCGCGGGGCTGTTGCCCGCGCCCGACAAACAGCCTATCAACCCGACGATTTTCAACAAAATTGATCGTGGCACACATACGGTTGAGAAAGTCTATTTCGAGAGCTTTCCCGGTCATTACGTCAGCGGCAATGTTTATCGCCCGAAAAGGCCTAACGGCAAAGTACCTGCAGTGCTTTGCCCGCATGGGCATTGGGGCTACGGGCGCTTGGAAAATCAGGAGTTAAATTCGGGGCCGATGCGCGCTGCCAGTTTTGCCCAGCAAGGCTATGTGGCCTTCACCTGGGATATGGTCGGCTACGATGATAGCTCTGCGATCAGCCATCGCTTTGCGATTGGTCATCGCGAGGGCACCTCGCGCGAAGTATTGTGGAGCGTCAACCTGCTGGGCTTGCAACTTTGGAATAGTATCCGCTCGGTGGACTTCCTGTTGACGCTGCCGGAGGTTGATCCCGAACGCATCGGCTGCACGGGTGAATCGGGCGGGGGGACGCAAACGTTCTTGCTGGCAGCAGTGGATGAGCGCATCAAAGTTGCGGCGCCGGTCAACATGGTCTCTGCAATTATGCAAGGCGGCAGCCTGTGCGAGAATGCGCCCAACCTGCGCATTGATACCAACAATGTCGAAATTGCAGCGCTGTTTGCGCCTCGGCCAATGTTATTGGTATCAGCCACCGGAGATTGGACAAAGAATATGCTGCGCGTCGAATACCCAGCCATCCGCGAAATCTATCGGCTCTTCGGCGCAGAAGACCGCGTGCAAGCAGTGCAGATGAATGCGCCGCACAACTACAACCAGGAGAGCCGTGAGGCCGTTTATGGCTGGTTTGCGCACTGGTTGAAGGGACGCGCCGAAATGACGCCGATCAAAGAAAGGGGTGTGAGCGCCGCGCCGCTGACCGACTTGATGGTCTTCTATGGCCGCTTGCGCCCGGCAAATGAGTTGAACGAAGAGCAGTTGGCCGAAGCCTTGATTGACGCGGCCAAACGGCAATTGACTGAAGCTCAGCCGAATACAGCGGCTGCAATCGAGAACTTCCGCGCCCAGTTTGGTGAGACATTCAAGTATTCGCTGATGGCGGCTTATCCACGGACTGAAGAGATCACGGTGCTGCGACGTGAAAACCTCGCTTCTCCGCTTGGCCAAGCACAGACGGTTGAATTAACGCGCAAAGCGGCTAGCGATAGCGTAAAGCTTACGATCTATCAACCAGCCACAGGCAAAGCGACTGGGAGAACAACCTCTTTGGCCTTGGTTATAGCGCCACCCAAGCAACCACCGACGGAGTTAATCGCCGCCTTGCTCAAAGCCAACCACACAGTAGCCAACCTGGAAGTCTTTACTGGCTTTGCCGACCAAACGGAAGTCAACAAGTACAAATTCATTGCTACTTACAATCGCATGCCAGCCGCCAATCGTGTGCAAGACGTGTTGACCGCTTTGGCTTTTGTGCAACAGTCGTTGTTGAAAGAGGTCGCAGGCCAGAGCGCCCAACCCCAGTTGACGGTGCTCGGTGTGGGTGAAGCAGGTTTGTGGACATTGTTGGCGCGAGGTCTTGCGCCACACGTTGACCGCATGATTGTGGATGCTAATCAGTTTGCTGACGGCAGTGACGAGGCATTTCTACAAACGCTGCCGATTCCCGGGCTGCGGCGGGCAGGCGATTTTGCAACGGCGGTGACGCTCGCCCCACTCACACCGCTCGTCGTTTACAATACAGGCAATAAATTCAAGGCTACGCGGGTGGCCGAAATTTACCGTCGCTTAGGCAAAGCCGAGGACTTTCGTGCGCACACGGAACAACTCTCAGCCGCCGCGCTGGTTGCCTCGTTAGCGGCGAGATGAAAGAATGCGAGTGCTGACAAACAAGTTTAATAGCAGAAGGGATAGGTAATGCCGGATAACACAAGCCAACCGGTCAACTCACAGACATTGGTGATTGACTTCGAGCAATTGACGTATGAGACCGTCGAGCAGGAAAACGGAATGGCCACCGCGGTACGTTTCAAGCTAGATAACCCTGGCGTTCAAGTTGGTGATGTGCTGCTGGTCTTGTCAGGCGAAGATATTCAATTTCACGGCTTCATCAACAACATCGCCGATGGCTGGGCAACAGCCTCTGACAAACACAGCTCGATGCTTCCTGCTAGCGTGCATTGAGTAACGAAGGATGGCCGGCTGTCGCCCCTCAAGCGAAGAGTCGCTCAATCACATTGCCGCCAAAATCGGTCAGCCGTTCATTTCTTCCGTTGTGCAGATAGGTCAACCGCATCTGATCCAACCCGAGCAAGTGCAAGATCGTGGCGTGAATATCGCGCGGGTGGAAGCGTTCGCCCACGGTCTTGTAGCCGATCTCGTCCGTTTGGCCGAGCACTTGGCCGCCTTTCACGCCGCCGCCTGCCAGCCACATCGAAAATGCCGTCGGATTGTGGTCGCGGCCCTTGCCGTTCTCTGATACAGGCGTACGGCCAAACTCCGTTGCCCACACGACCAGCGTTGAATCGAGCAGGCCGCGCGATTTCAAATCCTTCAACAAGCCCGCAATCGGCTTATCCGTCCAGCGGCACATCTTCTCGTGATTGCCTTTGATATCGTCATGTGCATCCCATTGCGTGCTGACTGGCCCGCCACCGGAAAAGAGCAGAATGAAGCGGCTGCCGCGTTCGACCAATCGGCGCGCCAACAGACAGCGTGTGCCGAACTCGTTGGTCGGTGCATCGCCCAAGCCATAAAGCTGCTTGGTTGCTTCAGTCTCTTTGCTGAGGTCTATCGCTTCCGGCGCGTGTTGCTGCATGCGAAAGGCCAGTTCGTATGAGGCGATGCGCGCTTGCAGTTCGCTATCGTCTTCACGCAGTTTCAGTTCATTCATCCGGCGCATGAACTTGAGCAGATTGGCCTGCTGTTCGCGGCTGCTCTTACCTGCTGAAGAGAGATGCAGGATCGGTGTTGAGCCATTACGCAACTGTGTGCCCTGATAAACCGCTGGCAGATAGCCCGCGCCCCACATCGGCGCGCCGCCTTCCGGCAAGCCTTCTGGCTGCGTCATCACGCAATAAGCGGGCAGATTTTCACTCTCGCTACCCAAGCCATAGGTCACCCAACTGCCTAGGCTGGGATGCGCTGGCAACACGCGGCAGGACATCATCTGATACATCGCGGGCGCGTGGACAAAGCTTTCGGTATAACAAGAGCGCAGCACTGCTATGTCATCAATGCATGAAGCAACGTGCGGAAATAACTCGCTGACTTCGACGCCCGATTGGCCGTGCTTTTTGAATTTCCAGTGGCTGCCCAACAGTGGCGTGCCGGGTTTGACGAACTGGCTCTTGATCTCGCCGAACGATAGCGGCAGTTGCTGGCCATGCAATTTGTCCAGCACCGGTTTCGGATCGAAGGTCTCCATCTGGCTTGGCCCGCCGACCATAAAAAGAAAGATGACGGCTTTGGCTTTGGGGGCGAAATGCGGCGCTTTGGGTGCGAGCGGACTGACAATCTTCGCGGCTTTGCCTTGCTCGCTGGCTTGCAGATCACGCGCCAGCAACGAGGCCAGCGCCAATGAGCCAAAGCCGTTTGCAGCGCCAGAAAGAAATTCGCGGCGCGATGTAGCGGCGGGAATATGCGTTTGTTCTTTATTCATATCCGGTTTCATTGCGCTGAGGGAATGGCAGCCTTTGCCAGTGTAGACGAACGTCCGCTTTGATGATCGTGCACCAGGATGTCATAAGACTGGCCGGTTAAACCTTCCAACTCCGCCGAGGCAAGATTGAATTCGCGCACATGTCCAGCGTATCCACCGCTGTTTATATGCTTGAGCACGCGGTTGGCGCGAAACAATACCACGCTGTACCGTGCGTTCAGTTTGAACTGGCCATCAAAGCTCCAAAACATTTCGTTGTTGACCCGCTTCATATTGCGCAGGAACAGATCGCAATCACCCTTACTTGGTTCATCGGCACTGGCGCTTTGATAAAACACGCAAGTGCGCAAGGTCGCCAGCACCTTCTTGGTATTTGCCTGAAAGATAGAGACGCGCACCTCGTACCAACCTGCCGGGCTTGAGTCACCAAAATGAAATCGGTCATCGAGCAGGAGGGATTGATACTTCCCCAGCCTCTCGATCACCGGCCCTGAATCGCGCTGGCGTGTACGTTCGACCTGCTTGTGCGTCACATTACCATCGTCGTCTTTTTCTTCAACTTCTTCGTTGTAGGCATAGCCCACCTGTGTAGAAAAAGATTCAATGATCTCATCAAGTGCTGTGACTTCGATGCGCAACTGGTCGCCGGATTGAAAGATGTTGCCATTGGTGCGTAAAGCCAGATTGCCGTTCTGCCATTGCGCCTGCGCAGGCATTGCCAAGCAGGACAGCCACATCAATGCTAAACCAGCCCAGAATTTCATTTTCATCACACACCTCATAAGCTTTAGTTCACATAAGCGAACTCGTTCAAGTTCAAGGAAGCTAAACACAAATCTACCCACGCGGCAGCTTCAGCTTGAGAAACATTCTTGCCAAGCTCTGTTACTTGCACAATCTTTTCACCGCGTAGTTGCCGCCCGGCGATCAAAGCCGTCTGTCGGCGCAAAAACTCGCGCGTGGTCTGCAATTCCGTCGCATCTGGCAAACGGCCCAATGCCAATTCAAACAAACGCGCAATGCGCTGCCTTTCACTCAAGCCTTCGCGCAACAGACGCGCGGCTAACGCTTGGCTTTGTTGCAGCATAAACTCGCTGTTCATCAGTGTCAGCGATTGCAAAGCGTGCACGCTCACGCTACGCGCACCACACGAACTCATCAAATCCGGCGCATCATATGCTACTAACAGCGGCAGCCGCACGTTGCGTTTACGCAGCAAATAAAGACTCCGTCGCGTATGTTGGCGCGGGTCTGGATGCACCGGCCAGAGATTGTCAGGCTCGTATTCGGTAAAGATCGTCTCGTAGACTTCAGGCTCAATCGGCACGCGGATAGAAGCGCCATAAAGCTGCTCGGTCAATGTGCCTGCTACCGCCAGCACCGAATCGCGCAAGGCTTCGGCATCCAGTCGCTGCCGGTTCATCCGCCAAAGAAGTTTGTTATCCGGGTCAATTTTTGCTTTGTCTGCATCGCCGATTGACGCCTGTTGATAGGCGTTCGACAAGACCATCAGCTCGTGCATGCGCTTCAAACTCCAACCCTGCGCGACAAATTCTGCGGCCAACCAGTCGAGCAATTCGGGATGCGTGGGCTGCGCGCCGTTGCGCCCAAAATCATTTGGCGTGGCCACAATTCCCTGCCCAAAGTGGTGCTGCCACAAACGGTTCATTATCACGCGCGAAGTAAGTGGATGCTCCGGCTGCGTCAACCAATGCGCCAAGGCCAGCCGTCGCCCCGTCGAATGCTTGAGCGTTCCGTCTGCCTCGCGATATTGCACCGGCGTGACCCACAACATCGAAGCTGCGTCTTTGGGTAAGCTCACGCTCAAAAACCGCGGATAGACGACTTCGCCTGGCCGATTGACCTCGCCGCCTTTCAAAACGTGCATGGCCGAAATTGGTGTCAGCTTATCCGCTACGCCCAAAGCCGCCGGCAAAGGCTCTGGAGCGTACAACTCAATCGTGTGCATTTCTCGACGTAAGGCCGCGCGGCGTTCGCGCACATCGGCTGGCATCACTGTGAGCAACTCTTCGTATTTCACCTCGAGCATGCGCTGGGCAAATCTGGCCAGTTCTTGCTGTTCTTTGGTGCGTTGCTCTTTGGGTGTATCCAATGCAGCGCGGTACTGTGGTTCCAGCTTTGCGCGCTTCGCTGCTTCAAGCTGCTCTTTGTAAGGTTTCTCAATCTCCTTAAGCTGTTCCTTGATCGGTTTCAGTTTGGCTTGATGCGCGGTGTAGGCTGCCAGGTAGGCTTGTTGTTGCTCTTTGGTAGGCTGTTTGAAATCCTGGTTGTCGGTCGCGGCAAGGAAGGCTTGCAGGCGGTAGTAATCAGCCTGTGGAATGGGGTCGAACTTGTGGTCGTGGCAACGTGCGCAACCGACCGTCAAGCCGAGCACGCCGTTGCCGATGCCGAGCATTGCTTCGGTCAGCCACTCTTGCCGGTTCAAGGCCTCATCTTGGTTTCCGGCGACAACGTGCTGTGGCCCAGCACGCAGGAAGCCCGTGGCGACGTGCATTTCAAAGCTCTGCGGCTCTAACTCATCGCCCGCAATCTGTTCCAACAGAAAACGGTCATACGCTTTATCCTCATTCAACGACCGGATGACATAATCGCGATAACGCCACGACTGTTCCCGCTCAGCATCCAATTCGTAACCGTTGGTTTCGCCAAAGCGCGCCACATCGAGCCAATGCTGCGCCCAGCGTTCGCCATAACGCGGCGAAGCGAGTAGCCGTTTCACCACTTTCTCGTAAGCATCAGATGAATTGTCAGCGAGAAAAGCTTTAAGTTCTTCTGGTGTTGGCGGTAGCCCGGTCAGATCAAAGGTCACGCGCCGCAGCAGTGTGCGTTTGTCTGCTGGCGCTGACGGTTGCAAGCTGCTCGCTTCTAACTTGGCCAAGACAAAAGCATCAATCGGATTCTTCACCCAAGCCGCGTTCTTGATTGCCGGCGCAGGCGCGCGTACCGGTTTGCGAAAAGCCCAATAGTTGCGCTCTTCATCTGTAATGGGCCGGCCTTTGTACAAATCCAGGCGTTTGGGTGTATTGCGATTCTCTCCCGTGGCAGGTTTGACTTCTGCCCACTCTGCCCCGGCGTCAATCCATTGTTTCAACAGATCAATCTCAGCGCCATTCAATTCCTCGCCGAGCGGCATGCGCGGCTGTTGTTTGCCGGTGATGAATTGGTAGAGCAGGCTCTGTTCCGCCTTGCCTACGATAATGGCCGCGCCGCGCGAGCCGCCGTGCAGCGAAGTCTCGCGCGAGCGTAAGTCGAGCTTGGAGATTTTATCTTCGCCGTGGCAACGCTGGCAGCGCGCTTGCAAAAACGCGACAGCTTGTTGAGCGAGTTGTGAATTGTCACGTTGTGCCGCAGTAGCACGCTTGAATTGCGTCAGGCCGACCAGGCACAGACCGCTTAACAAAAGGGCAACTTGAAGCCGACGACGTAAGCGCATAGCTCAACTCGCTTGGTGAAAGATTGACTTGGGTTGCGAGATAACAAGAGCCTGAAGCCAGCCGACTTCAGGCTCGTTTCACGTGTGCCTGCATGCAATCACGCGAACAAAAAGTTTGCCGACTTTGTCCTGAGGAAATAACCACCGCGTCTTTGGCAGAGGTGAAGGCCCCACAACTTTGGCAGCGCACCATCTCGGCACTCACTTTTGGGCCGCCTTCAAATACCTGGCGCAGCTTTTTCACATCGGTCATCGTAGCGCGCAGCTTGTGGCTCAAACGCGCGATCATCTTCAGCACGTAGACCACGAAGCAAAAGAGAAGCGTGAAGATGATCAGGCGAAACATAAAGGTCAACGCGGGCCTCCGCTATTCGGTTTGGGTGCATCCGGGCCGTGTTGGAGCGTCTTATTACTAGGTTGCGTAGCCCCCCCACTGGCGCGCGCGGCATTTAATGAGGCGCGCGCGTCGGCCAGAATCTTGTCGCCCGGTCTGATCGCTTCGATCTGCACCAGTAGTTGCTCGGCCTCATTCAAGTTTTGCCGCGACTCGATCAGCGCAAAAGTCAGCAAGAGTTTCGCACCCAGATCATCCGGCTTTTTGCCGAGCGCACGGCGCGCCCAGGTCGTCGCTTCGTCGTAGTTGCCCAGCATCAGATGAGCGGTGCTCGTCGCCGTCATCACACGCGAATCTTCCGCGTTGAGCTTGCTGGCTTGTTGCAGAAATTCCAACGCGCCCTGTGGACGCTGGATTTGCAGGAATTGGTCGGCGGCCTCCAACTGCGCGTTCAGGTCGTTTGGCTTGGCGCGCGCCTGTTCGATTGTAGCGGAGACTTGGTTGCTCATACCGGAACCGCCACCGGCATTCGCGTTACCCAGATTGGCTGCCGCTCGGCTAGCTTGGGCGTTCAAGACCGCCCCTTGTTCGCCGCGATACTTGGCGTTGGCGAGCTTGAAGCCGCCAAACAAACCGATGAGCAACCCGATCAATACAATCGAGCCATTTTTTTTCAGGAGTTCAAGAAAGGAACGCATAATCGTTTGAGAACAAAAATGAAATTCTGATGACCAGTTTAATGATGCAATGCTACGGAGCTGATCTATAAGCCGAATTCTGTCCGCGTCGCGTCATTACCGTTTGGCAATGACGCGACGCGAGGTGATCATTCATCTGGGCGACGCATTACTACGCCGCTCGTGCGACCTACCCGGAAGCGCGTCACGCTGCGCTGAATTTCAAATCCCAAAGCTGAAAATTGAAATTCAGCGCAGCGCGAACTGAGCCGGACCAGCCCATGAACGCTTCCCTATTTGGTCTTGCACCGCAGGGGGTTTGCCTAGCCGGCGATGTCGCCACCGCCGCTGGTGATGCCTTTACCTCACCGTTTCACCAGCGCCCGGCACGCTCGAAAGCGTGCTTAGGGCTGTCTATTCTCTGTTGCACTATTCCGTCGGGTCGCCCCGCCTGGCCGTTAACCAGCCTGCCGTCCTATGGTGTTCGGACTTTCCTCCAGGTGCGCCACGTTTCGCCTTATCGCAAATTTCAAATCTTAAATTTGAAATCAAACGAAGCGTGGCGTACCCAGTAATCACCCGATCTGCTCCGTAGCAGTTCAGCAGTATAGCACGCAGGCACGTGCCAAAGAATTGGGCAAGGAAAATTAGGAGGATAACAAGCTGCGGCGCTTACTCACCGCCGATGCGCACGGCCACCAACCGGTTGGCCGACTGCGGGGGCGCATTGACACGCATAATCAGTACACTACCGTTGCGCAAATTGCCCGCGATGCGATTGAAATCGGCTAGCGTGCGCACGGGCTGGCGGTTGGCTTCGAGGATGATTTGCCCGGTGGCCAGGCCGCTTTCAGACGCCGGGCCGAGCGGGTCAATTTCGCTAATCTCAACCTTGCTCTGCGCCTCGGCAGAGGTTTCGACCGTGAGCGAGGTGTGCGTGATTTCGCTGAGTCGCTCGCGCACAGAAAAGCCGATGGAGGGTTCGCTTTGCGCCGCTGTTACCGGGCGCTCGGTCTGCTTCTCGCCATCGTCCTTGTCGCGCTCTTCGAGCACAGCCGTAAGTTTCAAACTTTGGCCAGCGCGGAGGACGGTCAAACCCACCTGTCGCTGCGGCAGCGTGTTGGCCACCAGGCTAAAGTACTCGTCGGTGCTGGTGATAGGCTTCCCATCAAAGTGCGTAATTACATCGTAAACCTGCAAGCCCGCGCGCGCCGCTGGTTTTTCCGGCGCAAGATCGGCCACGAGCACGCCTTGCAAATTACCCAGGCCCAACCCCTCACGAAATTCCTGTGTCAGGCTGATTGGCGTCAAACCCAGATAACCGCGAGTGACGGTGCGTTTGGCGCGTAATTGTGCGATCACACGTTTGACCACGTTGCTCGGCACGGCAAAGCTGATGCCGCTGCCATCTACGCGAATGACGGTGTTGACGCCAATCACTTCACCTTGCTGGTTGAGCAAGGGGCCGCCCGAATTACCGCGATTGATGGCCGCGTCGGTTTGAATGAAATCCTCGAAAGGTTCGTTGTTGTAAACTTTGCGCCCTTTCGCGCTGATAATGCCTGCCGTCACCGAATGTTCGTAATCGAGCGGATTGCCGATGGCGATGACTGGGTCACCTACGCGCACTTCGTCCGAATCACCCAAGTTCAAGACAACCAACTGATCGGCCTCGAGCTTGAGCAAGGCGATGTCGGTCGCCGGATCAGAGCCGTGTACGACTGCGCGCCGCTCGCGCCCGTCATTCAAGCGGACGCGAATGCGATCTGCACCACGAATGACGTGATCGTTAGTGACGATGAAGCCGTCGGCATCAATAATGAAGCCGGTGCCCGTGCCACGCTGCACATTCTGGTCGGGCGCTTGGGTCGGCGCGATCTCGTATTGCTGGGGAACCAGGTTGCCGCTGTAGTTGGCCTGTTGCCGCAAAGCGCGCGTGGCAATGACCGTGACTACGGCTTGGTTGGCTTGCGCAATGATTTCAGCGTTGGAGCGGGCAGCCACGGGCCAGGCGGTTCGATTGGAAGAGAGGAACAGACGCTGCGCCATACGAGGCTGCTTGAAAGCAGCCGCGACCAGAGCGAGCGCTACTGCGCTAACCAAGGTCGCACAAAGTAAGGCGGAAAAGATGCCACGCTTCATAAAGGTCTTGCTCATGTCTGCGGTATTGCGATGCCGCAAACTTTACCACACTCAAACTACTTTTTCTTTGGCCGCGCCACATCCGGCTTGCGTTGGGGCATTTTTTGTTGCGCTACACGCTTGGATTGGGGCGCAAGTTTTAATTTCTTCGCCGGAGACTTTTGCTCGACAGCTTTAGCGTTACGCCGCACGCTGGCACTCTGATGATAGAGCTTGAGCTGTTTTTCGCCCACGATGCGCCATTGTTGATTTTCGTAACGCAGCACCAATTGCGTTTGCGACTTGCCCGCCGTGCGCTGCCCCCCGCGTTGCAAATCCCATTGCTTATCAAACGTCAGTTGCGCTTCAGGCGGATCGCTGTTGGGGATGAAGTTAATCTCAGGCTCGCCCGCGAAGCGCAAATAGTATTTGTCCAGTCCGCCCAATACGCGACGTTTACGCGCCACCACCTGTGCGCGCGGCTGAGAGCCTTCATTGTAATAAGCTACGCGCTCAGCATAAAACTTCGCGTGCTCAGCCCAATCGGTATCTAACGCCGTCTGCACCCAACTACGATAAAAAGTCTTGACCTGCGCTTGCAGCACCATCGCCTGGTCGGCCTTGCTGGCTGTCGAAGTCTTCACCAGCGTTGCTGGCGCGGGTGTGACGGCTGGAGTCTCCGCTGCTGTCGTACTGTGTTCAGCCACTGCATTTGTTGCGGTGGAGTTTGACGCGACGGCTTCAGGCGAGGACGACGGCGTGCTCTGCGTTACAACGGCCTGCTCGCTCAGTTTGGCCGTCGCCGGTGAAGCCGACTGCGATTGAACGAGCCGGCTCAAACTCCCTTGCAGCCAGCGGGAATTGAAGTCTACCAGCGCACCAATCGCTACTAGCGAGAGACCCGCCACAATGACATAGAGGCCGCGCCGTGACCGCCGCTCGATCAACAAGCTCGGTTCGCGCTCAAACGTCGTCGCCGTATCAGCAAAGGCAACCGAGATGACTGGCCGTCCTTCGCGGTCATCGGGCATTGATGTCAAAGGCTCAAATGAAGGCTCAGGCTCTTCCGTTTCGCTCGCCCAAGCGGCTTGTTCCAAAATCACGCGCGGCTGGCGTGGCCGCGTAGCCGGTTCTTCCCAATCTACGATTGAGATGATCTCAGTCCCCGCGCGCAAGACAGCCGCAGTCAACGCTTCGGCCAATTGCGCCGCCGAAGCAAACCGATGTTGCGGGCTTTTGGCCAGGGCACGTAACACCACGCGCTCGACCGCCGGACTCAAGCCTGTGCAAAAGCGCGTAGGTGGCGTAGGCGGCTCTTGCAAATGGCTCAGCAACACCGCCGAAGTGCTCGGATTGCTAAAAGGCACACGCGCAGTCAACATCTCGTAAAGGATCACGCCCAACGCATAGACATCCGAACGCGCGTCCACCGGCAAGCCCGTGCATTGTTCCGGCGAAATGTAGTTGGGCGTACCGATAACAGTCTCTTCATCCGTCAAACATTGCACCGCGCCTTCCGGCTGTTTGAGTTTGGCGATGCCGAAATCAAGCACCAGCACGCGCTCGCTGCCAGCTTCTAAAACATTGGGCACGGTCTCGATCATTATATTGTCCGGCTTGAGATCGCGATGAATGATGCCGTGGCAATGTGCGGCTTCAACCCCGGCGCAGATTTGCTGCAACAAAGCCAGTGCACGCTCAGGCCGCATCTGGCTATGATGCGCAGCCAGCAGGCGTAGTTCTTCGCGCAGGCTGCGCCCTTCGACCAACTCCATCACGATGTAGGCACAGCCATTGGCCAAGCTGCCAAAATCGTAAACGGCGATTATGTTCGGATGCTTGAGACGCGCGGCAGCTAGGGCCTCACGGTGAAAGCGGTGGCGGACTGTCTCATCGGCCAGAAATTCGGCGCGCAAAATCTTGATGGCGACCGGGCGTTCCAATTGGACATGCAGCGCGCGATAGACCGACCCCATCCCGCCGTGTGCGATCAAGGCCTCGAGCTGATACTTGCCGTCAATCACCAAAGGTAAGCCCTCGGCAGCGTGCGTGGGCGTTTGATCGTAGAGACAAAATTCAACGCCGTCACGAAAACAGCACTGGCAATGGGGACAGTAACGCATGGCATCCTCACAGAAAGCTGGCCGGATAGACCTAGGACAAGTAAACCTTTAGCTAGTTCTGCCCGAGGCTTTCGACCGACTTGACAAGCTGCATCAAAGGGCGCCGGGGGTAGCGCGTGTATATGAGTGGTTGAAAGCATACAGCAAAGAGTGAAAGCGGCGCAATTGACAGCCACACCTGCTCTTAATATAGTGCGAGAGGTTTTGCGGGCATTCACCAGGATTATGCAAGAGCAGGTCAGCACAACAAACAAAGCAGCCCAGTCGGAACTCCCCGCTTGTTGTGGGACGGGTTGCGCGGTGTGCGTGTTAGATTACGTGACTGAATACGCGGCGCCGACAGCGGCTACCCAAGCGTCGGCGTCCTCACCTGCGTTGCCAGCCAACGAACGCACACAATGCTGCAACACGGGCTGTCTGATCTGTGTGCGCGATTATCCCGAACTGGTATTGCAAACAGAACCGGACACGCAGTTGTTGCAGTTGCTTGAAGCAATCGAAACGGTACAACCAACGTAGCGACAGACTGGCGTTTGTCTCTACGCTGGACGGCGACGCACTACCAACTTTTCCACCACAATCGGTCCATCTAAGGAGGCATCCCATGGCTGTCGAAAGCAACGAGACTCCCGCGCCCGGCAGTGACGGCGCAACCACGTTCAAGCCGTACGTTCCCGCATCCACAGTTATCCCCGAATTTACCTGGCGCGCCATCATTTTGGGCGCATTCTTCGGCCTGATCTTCGGCGCGGCCACGGTCTATCTGGCGCTCAAAGCTGGTTTGACCGTTTCGGCCTCGATCCCGATTGCGGTGTTGGCCATCGCTGTTTTCAAACGCATCGGCAAATCCACCATTCTGGAAAACAACATCGTGCAGACCATCGGCTCGGCGGGTGAATCGCTCGCCTCCGGTGTGGCCTTCACGCTTCCGGCGTTGATCTTTCTAGCCGGAGGCGAGGCGTTCTTCAATTACTTCAACATCTTCACGTTGTCGCTGGTAGGTGGAACGCTGGGTGTGCTGATGATGGTTCCGCTGCGCCGCTCGTTGATCGTCAAGGAGCACGGCACGCTGCCCTACCCTGAAGGCACGGCCTGCGGCGAAGTGCTGATTGCTGGCGAGAAAGGCGGCTCGATGGCAGGCAAGGTTTTCGCCGGACTCGGCGTTGCCTTCGCCTACAAATCGCTGATGAGCATTTTCGGCCTCTGGAAAGAGGCGCCGACCTATCGCGCCGCGCACACTTCGAGTTTCCCGAATGCAAGCGTGAGCGCCGAAATCACGCCGGAGTATTTAGGCGTCGGCTACATCATCGGGCCGCGCATTGCGGGCGTCTTGGTGGCTGGCGGTGTGCTTTCTTATTTGGTCTTGATTCCGCTCATCACGCTTATCGGCGACGCCTTGCCAGCCGTGCTCAAACCGGGCGTGGGCGATACTTTGATCCGCGACATGTCGCCTTCACAAATTCGTTTGGGATATGTGCGTTACATCGGCGCAGGCGCAGTGGCTGCCGCTGGCCTGATGACGCTGCTTCGCACTCTGCCCACCATCGCCGCCGCCTTCCGCGAAAGTTTTAAGAGCCTGCGCGATCTAAAGGCCGGGGGAGCAGTTGAAAGAACCGAGCGCGAAATCCCGATCACTTACGTCATCATCGGCTCGCTGGCGCTGGTTTTCATCGTTGCCTTGCTGCCGCAATTGCCGGGCAATTCGATTGGCAGCAAATTGCTGATGGGGTTGCTGGTAGTGGTCTTCGGCTTCTTTTTCGTCACTGTCAGCTCGCGCATTACGGGTCTGATCGGGAATTCATCCAACCCCATCTCTGGCATGACCATCGCGACGCTGATGGCAACCTGTCTGATTTTCGTGAGCCTGGGTTGGAATGGCGAAAGCTATCAAGCATTGGCGCTGGCGGTTGGCGGGTTGGTTTGTATTGCGGCAGCGATTGCCGGTGCGACGAGCCAGGATTTGAAAACAGGATACATTGTCGGCGCGACACCGGTTTATCAACAGATTGGCTTGATCATCGGCGTGGTGGTCTCCGCCTTCATTATTGGCCTAACCGTGCAGGCGTTGGATGCTTCTATGCAATTCCAAGGCATTCCGCACGCGATTGGCTCCGAACGCCTGCCCGCGCCGCAGGCGACATTGATGGCCACGATCATCAAAGGTTTGTTGGCACAAGACCTGCCGTGGGGATTGGTTTTTGTCGGCGCTTTCATTTCAGTAGTGGTCGAGTTGTGTGGGGTGCGCTCGTTGTCATTCGCAGTCGGCGCTTATCTGCCAATTTCGACGACGGCCCCGATCTTTGTTGGTGGCTTGCTGCGAGCTTTGGCCGACAGATGGAGCGGCAGCCGAGGCGATGCGCACGGCGAATCCGAGGTCAGTTCGGGCATGCTCTATAGCACCGGATTGGTAGCGGGCGGCTCGCTGACTGGCGTCTTGATTGCGCTGCTCAACGGGGTCGAAAAGGACGTGATAGTGAACGGCCAGACGCAAAAGGTCTCGCTCATTCAATTCATACTGGATAAGGTCGGCGTGCACGGTTGGGAAAGGTTTGGGCACATGGCAGATGTGATTGGCATCCTGTTCTTCGCCGGACTCTGCTTTTTGCTGTTGCGTGCAGCGCGGCAGCGGCTGGAGGTAAGCGATCAACCAGTATGAGTAGTCCGCTATCAGGCATCCGCGTGCTCGACTTTGGCCGCTACATCGCTGGCCCTTACTGCGCAATGTTGCTCGCCGATTTTGGCGCGGAGGTAATCCGCCTCGAACGGCGTGAAGGCGGTGAAGACCGCTACATCGCGCCCATCACAGAGAGCGGCGAAGGGCCGATGTTCCTCGGCTTCAACCGCAATAAGAAGAGTGTGACGCTCGATCCGTCGCACAGCGAAAGCCAAGAAATCAAGCGGCGTTTGATCGCTAGCGCCGACGTAGTGATCGCCAACCTGCCGCAAGATGTCTTGGACAAATTCGGTATTGATTACCCATCGCTGAT
Organism: uncultured Acidobacteriota bacterium; assembly: GCA_963699175.1. Classification (GTDB taxonomy): domain Bacteria; phylum Acidobacteriota; class Blastocatellia; order RBC074; family RBC074; genus JACPYM01. The sequence goes on from OY969418.1 coordinate 505,456, forward strand.
GGCGATCAAGCCCGACATCATCTTGACGCGGATTTCCGCCTTCGGCTTCGATGGCCCGTATGCGCAGCGCGTGGGCTTCGATCCAGTCGCCCAGGCGATGTCAGGCGCGATGAGTGTGACCGGTTTCCCTAGTACACCAGTGCGCAGTATGGTGCCGTTTGAAGATTTTGGTACGGCGCTCCACGCGGCTTTTGGGACGATGACCGCGCTCTACGAAAAGCAAAAGAGTGGGCGCGGCCAAATCGTCGAAGCTTCTTTGCTGACGACTGGCGTCACGTTTATGCAAACCTTGCTGGCCGAACGCGCCGTGACTGGTGTTGAGCGCACGCAGCAAGGCAACACGGCTTTTCACGTGGCGCCGTCCGACGCTTATCCAACGTGCGACGGTTGGATAGTTGTTCAGGTAATGGGCAATCCGATGTTCAAACGCTGGGCGCGGCTGGTCAGGCGTGGAGATTTGCTTGACGATCCACGTTGCGTTGATGACATTTCGCGTGCCGATAATCACCCATTGATTACTGAGGCTATGACCACCTGGACGAAGCAGCGCACTACCCAAGAAGCGTTGCAGCAGTTGGAAGAAGCGCGCGTCCCCTGCGGCCCAGTTTACAACTTGGATGAAGTGCTCAACGACCCACACGTCAAAGCGCGCGAGTTGTTGAAGCGAGTAGATTACCCTGGCAGCCCTGCGCCAGTGCCGCTCGCCAATACGCCGGTATTGTTGTCGGAGACGCCGGGCGCGATTGAACGGCGCGCGCCAACGCTAGGCGAGCATACCGATCAGGTGCTGCTAGAGCTTGGCTTCACCAGCGCTGAAGTGCAAAACTATCGCGCGTTGGGCGTGATCTGAATCTGAATTTTTACTGACACCCACTCGGAGGCAATCAATGTCATCTATTTCATCACAACATTCTTCCCGCCGACTTTTTATTCGCCAGCTTAGCGCAGGACTGGCGACGTCGGCACTTGCACCACAATTCTTACTTGCGCGTGCCGAGCAACAGACCAATGCGCCAATCATCCTGGGCACAGGCAATCACAAGTACGAATGGGTGCGCGGCTGGGGCAAGTTGCCTGAAGGCTTGAAGTACGGCAGCACACACGGTGGCGTTGTAGTGGATGCCAAAAATCGCATCTACTTCAGCACCGACGGCGAAGGCTCCATTCTCGTCTTCGATCAAGCTGGCAACTTCATCCGCTCGATTGGCAAAGAGTGGAAACCAGACAAAGACGGCAATGGCACGCACGACATGCAGCTTCACAAAGAAGGCAACCAGGAATTCATCTATCTGGTCAGCCTCTTCCGCAACGAGTTCGCCAAACTCACACTTGATGGCGAGCGTGTCTGGGTCAAAGGCTTCCCGGAACAATCAGGTGTTTACAAGAGCAAGGCCGAATTCAAACCCACCGGCATCACCGTTGCGCCGAATGGTGATTTCTATGTGACTGATGGTTACGGAGCAAACTACGTTCACCGCTACAACGCTAAAGGCGACTACCTCAGTTCGTGGGGGGGCAAGGCTACGGCAGCCAAGGAAGACGGCAAGTTCAACACGCCCCACAAGATCATCATTGACCGGCGCGGCAAAGAGCCAACGGTGTTGGTCACAGATCGCGAGAACCACCGTTTGCAATGGTTCACGATTGAAGGCAAACATCTCAAGACATTGGACGGCACTGAAAACGACTTTTTGCGCCGACCTTCGGTATTGAACATTCGCGGCACTGACCTGGCGATTGGCGATTTGAAAGGCCGCGTGACAATCCTCGACAAAGACAACAAGCTGGTGACGCACATCGGCGACAGTGGCAACGCTGCGAAACAGGCCACCAATCGGATCACGCCCGACCAGTGGGTGGACGGCCAATTCATCGCGCCACATGGTTTGAGTTGGGACAATCAAGGCAATCTGTACGTTGCCGAATGGAACTTATCTGGACGCGTAGTGAAACTGAAACGCGTGAAATAGAGCCGAGAGGGAGAAAATCCGATGAAAAATTCTATGTTGAAGTTCTTGAGTTTCATTTTGCTGTTATTGCTTGTGCCTGGCACGCAGCAAACAACGGCGCAAGCGCCGCAAGCCGCGCCCATCGAGTACGAAGCCAGCGAGGTGATGATCCCGATGCGCGATGGCGTCAAGCTCAACACCGTCATCTGCGCGCCGAAAAACTCCACACAGCCGCTGCCTTTCTTGATGACGCGCACACCTTATGGCGTCAATACAAGCCGTTGCCGCAACCGGCCTTCTTCCTTCGCAGATGACTATATCTTGGTCTCTCAAGACATACGCGGAAAATACAAATCAGAAGGCGAATTTTTCATGAACCGCCCACCGCGCGACAAGCGCGACTCGAAATCAGTGGACGAATCATCCGACACCTACGACGCGATTGATTGGCTCGTCAAAAACGTCAAAAACAATAACGGGCGCGTCGGCATCTATGGCGTCTCCTATCCTGGCTGGCTGGCCGCCGTGCCGCTGCTCGAACCGCATCCCGCGCTGAAAGCTTTGTCACCTCAAGCGATGATGGGCGACACCTGGATGGGCGACGATTTCTTTCATCAAGGAGGCTTTCGTTTAGCCTATGGCTATGAATATGTCTACGGCGTAGAGAATACGAAGGGCGGCGACAGTCCGACGTTTGATACCTACGATATGTACGAGTGGTATTTGAAGAAGGGCGCGCTGTCGAATTTCTTCACGCCGAGGCTGCCGACGTGGAAGGCATTCATTGAACATCCAAGCTTTGACAACTATTGGCAAGCACGCTCGGCGATTCTGTACTTGAAGGACGTGACTGTGCCGACGCTGCATGTCGCGGGTTGGTTCGATCAAGAAGACTTTTTCGGGCCGATGAAGGTCTACAGCGCGCTCGAAAAGAACGACAAGAATAAGCAAAACTACATCACCGTAGGGCCGTGGAATCACGGTGGCTGGGGTGGCGGCCCTGGCGACAAGTTGGGCAACATCGAATTCAAACAAGCGACCGGCCAATATTTCCGCGAGAAGATTCAAGCGCCCTGGTTCGCCTACCACCTGCACGGCAAAGGCTCGCTCAATTTTCCAGAAGCGCAGATATTTGAAACCGGCAGCAACGAATGGAAGAGCTACGACCAGTGGCCGCCGCTCCATAAGACGACCGAACGTAAGCTCTACTTCCACGCCAATGGCAAGTTGTCGTTTGATGCGCCGACCGACACGAGCGACAAAGCGTTTGATAGTTATGTCTCCGACCCGAAATCGCCCGTGCCTTATCGCAAGCGCCCGATAGAGCCGACCTATGGCCGCGGCTCCGGCTGGCGCGAATGGCTGACCGAGGATCAACGCTTCGTCGCCAATCGCCCGGACGTGCTGACGTTTGAGACCGACACATTGACCGAAGACGTTACCGTCGCGGGCGCCATCATCGCGCAACTCTTCGCCTCAACGACGGGCAGCGATAGCGATTGGATCGTCAAGCTGATTGATGTTTACCCCGAACAGATCGCCGACAACTTCAAGATGGGCGGCTATCAGTTTATGGTCACGGGTGAAGTGCTGCGCGGGCGCTACTACAAAGGCTTCGACAAACCGCAGGCGCTGGTGCCGAACCAAGTGACCGAGTTCAACGTTGACCTGATTCACAAAGACCACAGCTTCAAGAAGGGCCACAAGATTATGGTGCAAGTACAGAGCACGTGGTTCCCGGTGATTGACCGCAATCCGCAGAAGTACGTCGAGAACATCTTCAAGGCGACTGATGCTGATTACATTGCAGCGACGCAACGCATCTTTCGGTCGAAGCAGTTTGCCTCAGGCATTAAGCTGCCGGTCGTGACAAAATAGCTTCACCGGAGAGGCGAAGAGCAGGCGGGAACAAAACCTCCTGCTCTTCAGTGAAAATGTATGTACGCTCAATTGGAACGCCACCGCTTTACCGGGACGGATTATCATCGCCTGCTTGAAACCGGTGTGCTCAACGAAGGCAGTCGCGTCGAACTGCTGGATGGGGAGATTATCAAAATGGCACCCATTGGCCCACGTCATGCCGCCTGTGTTGATAAGCTGAATGCCTTTTTACAACGCAAAGTGAGCCGGATGGCGATTGTCAGAGTACAAAATCCTATTTTGTTGAACGAGTATTCCGAGCCTGAACCTAATCTATCTTTACTTAAGCAGCGCGCTGACTTTTATAAGCAAGGTCACCCTACTCCTGACGATATACTTGTCGCCATCGAAGTTGCCGATACGACTGCCGAAAAAGACCCAGCTTTCAAAATTCCAGCTTACGCGCGCGCCGGCATTCCTGAAGTCTGGTTGATTGACCTTTCCATTGATTACGTGGAGATTTATACGTGCCCAGCCAGCGGTCTTTATCAGGAAGTCAGGATCATCCTACGCGGCCAGCGTTTTACCTCTACCACACTTCCGCAACTCAAACTGAAGGCAGACAGCCTCCTCGTGTAAAACCAATGCTGCACACGCTCTGGCTATTGCTCTCGACCATCGCTTACCGTCCCTACGTTTTCATCTTTCTCTCCTTTTACCTGCTCCTTGCTATCACCCACATCGGCTGGAAGCGCGCCGTGTTTTACACTGTGCTTGCCTACATCGTCGCGTTCATTTGCGAGTGGAGTTCGGCAGTAGGTGGTTACAGCTTCCCTTTCGGGACGTATCGCTACATCAACACAACCAATGACAAAGAGCTGTGGATAGCGGGCGTGCCGTTTATGGATTCGCTCTCGTTCTCGTTTTTGTCCTATGTCAGTTGGGAATTGGCGATATTGTTGTGCGGAAGGCTGAAAGCTAAGGGATACGACATACACATCCTCAATCGCCAGGCAGTGCGCAGTTCGTGGGCGATTACGTTCTTAGCCGCCTTTCTGATGACCTATCTCAACGTCATTATTGACCCGCTGACGCTACGCGGCGACCGCTGGTTTCTGGGCAAGATTTATTATTACCCTGATGGCGGTGTTTACTTCGGCATCACTATTGCCAACTTTCTCGGCTGGTTCTTTGTTTGTCTGGCGATCTTGCGGCTTTATCTCTGGCTAGAAAAATTGTTATTCAAAGCGCAAGACCAAGCGGGTGTGAAGGTATATCGCTACAAAGCGCTCGGGCCTGTCGGGTTGTATTTTGGGGTGTTAGGATTCAATCTGTTTATGACTTTCTGGATCGGCGAACTGCTGCTGGGGATCGTGGGCATCTTCATCTCGTTGCCGATTGTGTTGATGCTCTCCTTGGCAGTGCGCCAAGCAAAATCTATCCATTCAATGCAAGATGTGTAAGCTGTTGTTTGTTCTACTGCTCGTTCTGCTCGCCCCCTTCGCTCAAGCGCAAATTCCGCCCATTACCAGCGGCTACGGCGCGAATGGCAACTTCACTGTCAGCGACGAACGCTTTGCCAGCCCGCTTTTCCAAGCTGAAAATGTCCACGTCTTTCGCCCCGTCGAAGCCACTGCTCCCGTGCCCGTAATCTTCTTCGCGCCCGGCTTCAGCCTAACCGACCCGGCCAGCTATCACCCCCTCATCAATCACATTGTGAGCCGAGGTTACGCGGTCATCTTCTCGCCGTTTCAACTCGTGACGCTGGGCGACAGTGTTTACAGCAAACGCTACGACACGATCTGGGCGGGCTTTGAAGAGGCCGTGCGCCGTTATGGGCAATCGTTCGATCTGACGCGCGTCGGTTTCATCGGCCACTCGTTTGGCGGCGGCGCATCGTTTGCGATGATGCAGCGCGGCGCGGTCGGGCGAGGCTGGGGGCGCAATGGACTCTGCTTGTTTGTGATGGCGCCGTGGTACGTCTACGAAATCACGACTAAACAACTGATTGATTTTCCCGCGCACGCGAAACTCCTCATACAGGTCTACGAGTCAGACGACATTTGCGATCACCGCATCGCCAAAGAGGTCTTCGAGCGCGTCAAATTGCCTGCCAGTGAAAAAGATTTTGTACTGCTGCGTAATGACGCTTGGAACAATGTTGAACTCGAAGCCTCGCATGGCACACCGTCCGGGCAAACGCCGAACGCACTGGATTACTACGGCATCTGGCGCTTGCTTGATGCGCTGGCAGATTACGCTTTCACGGACAACCCACAAGGTAAACTGATCGCACTCGGCAACGGCAACACGCAGCAGCGTTTTATGGGGAACTGGCCCGATGGCAAACCGGTGAAGGAACTACTGGCCGGTGAATGCGTGCCGGTGACGCGCCCCACTTCTTCGTTTCTCTTTCCTTACGATCAAACTATTCACGAGTTGAGCGCCGTCTCTGCCGCCAGCTTCAAAGCATCGCTTGCGCCCGCTACTATCGTCAGCCTCTTCGGAAAAGAGTTGGCAGTTACTCCGGCCAGCAATGAAGTCTTGCCATTACCGACCAAGCTCAACGGCACATCCGTCAAGGTGCGTGACAGCACGTGCGTCGAGCGTCTTGCTCCCCTCTTCTTCGTCTCACCTACACAAATCAATTTTCAGTTGCCAGTAGGTACGGCAACCGGCGCGGCGACCCTCATCGCTTACAACGAAGCGGGCGCAGTCAGCCTGGGCACAATCAATGTCAACCCTGTCGCGCCCGGCCTGTTTGCAGCGAACGCCAACGGGCAGGGTGTAGCGGCGGCGGTCGTATTGAAATTGAAGTCTGACGGCACGCAACTATTCGAGCCAGTCGCACGCTTCGACACTGTGCAAAACCGCTACCTGGCTGCGCCGATTGATCTCAGCAGCAGCAATGAAGCAGCGTTTCTGATTCTCTACGGCACTGGTCTACGCTATCGCAGCTCGCTCGCGGCAGTCACGGCCACGCTAGGCGGGATAAATGCCGAAGTGCTGTACGCAGACTCGCAAGGTCAATTTGCCGGGCTGGATCAAGTCAATTTACGGCTTCCTAAAACGCTGGCAGGTCGTGGCGAGGTTGATGTCGTGCTGCAAGTAGATGGACAAGTCTCAAACGTCATCAAAGTAAGCTTCAGATGAAACATCTTGACGCGCTATTCACGCTGCACAGATAATCGCTGCCTCTGCTCATTGCCGAATCACAGCAAGCTCACCGTAAAGATGGGCTTCAACCTCTGGAGATAATCATGACGTTCCGCACTCGCACTCAATTGACGTTTTTAACTGTAGTCTTCTTGGCTGCGACTTGTTTAGTCAGCGCACAGCAACAAGCCACCGCGACTCAGTCACAAGCCCAGTCGCTGGCACAACCGATGCCTGTTGATCCGCAAATCACCATAGGCAAGTTCGCGAACGGACTGCGCTACTACATCCGTGCCAACAAGAAGCCTGAAAAGCGCGCTGAGCTCCGGCTGGTGGTCAAAGCAGGATCAATTCTGGAAGACGACGACCAACAGGGGCTGGCCCATTTTGTCGAACACATGGCTTTCAACGGCACGCAGCACTTTCCCAAACATGAAGTCGTCTCATTCATAGAGTCGCTGGGCATGCGCTTCGGCGCTGATCTCAACGCCTACACGGGCTTTGACGAGACGGTCTACATGCTGCAAGTCCCGACCGACAAGCCCGAGGCCTTGGATCGGGCGCTGCTGATCTTGGAAGATTGGGCGCACAACATCAGCTTCGAGCCGAGCGAAATTGAGCGAGAGCGCGGTGTCGTCATGGAGGAATGGCGACTGGGACGCGGCGCTGGCATGCGCATGTTGGACAAGATTTTCCCGATCCTGCTCAAAGGCTCGCGCTATGCCGACCGGTTGCCTATCGGCAAGCCAGAGATCATTCAGGGCGGCAAGGCCGAACGCTTGAAGAAATTCTATGCTGACTGGTATCGGCCCGATCTGATGGCGGTGGTGGCAGTGGGTGATTTCGACAAAGCCGCGATTGAGAAGCTGGTCACGGCTCACTTCGCTTCGCTTCCGGCAGCAACCGCGCCACGGCCACGGCCCACCTACGATGTACCGGATCGTCCCGACACGGCCTATGCGATTACGACGGACAAGGAAATGACCTCGACGACCGTCGAGATTGATACGCTCCTGCCGACACGCGAGCAAGGTACGATTGGTGTCTATCGGCAGAAGATCGTCAATCGGCTCTTCTCCGCTCTGTTCTCCGCGCGGTTTGCTGAATTGGCTCAGCAACCCGATTCACCCATCCTCGGAGCCTTCGCGGGTCGCGGGAGTTTCCTGGGGCGGAAAGATCAGGCTTCGCTCAGTGCGCTGGTCAAAGAGAACGCCATCGAACGTGGGTTGGAGACCCTGCTTAGCGAGCTTGAACGGGTGGCGCGCTTCGGTTTCACCACTGCCGAATTGCAGCGACAAAAACAGAGTGAATTGCGGAACCGCGAGCGTATGATCGCCGAAAAGGATAACCGCGAATCCGCCAGCCGTGCCGCAGAATACATTCGCAACTTTCTCGAAAACGAAACGCTGCCCACTGCCGACGACGAATACGCACTGCAAATGCGCTTCATACCGGAGATCACACTCGACGAGATCAACAAACTCGCCAGAGAATGGTTCCCCGAACAGAACCGCCTGATCCTCGTGCGCGCTCCTGAAAAAAATGGCCTAGTGATTCCAGACGAGGCGAAGCTGGCGGCTGCGGTCAAAGCCGCGTCAACCAAAGAATTGAAACCTTATGTGGACACGCTTGCTGCTACGGCGCTGCTCGACGCGCTTCCCACGCCGGGCACGATTGCCAAGACCACGACGAAGGAAGCCATCGGCATTACAGAATGGGAGCTGTCCAACGGCGTAAAGGTCGTGCTGAAACCGACGACCTTCAGAGCTGATGAGATTCTCTTTCGCGCTACCAGCCCCGGCGGCACTTCGCTCGCCAACGACAAGGACTACATCCCAGCCAACACAGCTACGCAAGTCATCACCGCCGGTGGACTGGGCAAGTTCAACATCACCGATTTGCGAAAAATGCTGACAGGAAAAGCTGCCACAGCAGGGCCATTCATCGGCGAACTCGAAGAGGGGCTGAGCGGCGGCAGTTCGCGCAAGGATTTGGAGACGATGTTCCAGCTCATCTATCTCAGATTCACACAGCCGCGCGCTGACGCAACTGCTTTCAGCGTGCAGGTGTCACAGGCGAAAACCATGCTGGCGAATCAGCGAGTCGTCCCCGAATATTCCTTTTATGAAGCGCTGATTAACGCCAGCTACCAGAACCATCTCAGGCGACGACTGATGACGCCAGAAACAGTTGACGAATGGGACCTGAACAAGTCCCTGGCCTTCTACAAAGACCGCTTCGCCGATGCGAGCGACTTCACTTTCATCTTCGTCGGCAGCTTCGACTTGCCAACGATCAAGCCGCTGGTCGAGCGGTATCTAGGTGCACTGCCATCCATCCGCCGGAAAGAGACGTGGAAAGATGTGGGCGTGCGGGCGCCGAACGGCATTGTCGAGAAGAAGGTTGAGAAAGGCATCGAGCCAAAGAGCCAGGCGGCGCTTGTGTTCAGCGGGTCGTTCGAATATGACCAAATGCACCGCGTAGTCATTCGGGCTATGACCGAGATACTGCAAACGAAGCTGTTGGAAACGATCCGCGAGGAACTGGGCGGCACCTACAGCATCAGCGTCAGCCCGAGTTATCAGAAGCTTCCCAAACCAGAATACTCCATCACTATTCAGTTTGGCTGCGACCCACAACGCACGGACGATCTGATCAAGCGCGTCCTGCAAGAGATCGAGCGGTTCAAAACAACCGGCCCGACCGAGAAGCAAGTGAACGATGAAAAAGAAGCGCTCCTGCGGGAATTCGAGAACAACAGCAAGCAGAACAACTATCTGCTGTCTCAAATCACGGTGAAGTATCAGCACGGCGAAGACCCCGCCGGGCTTTGGAGTATCCCGGAGTATCACAAGCAACTCAACGCGGCGATGATTCAACAAGCGGCGAAGACCTATTTCAACACGAACAACTATGTGAAGGTGACGCTGCTGCCTGAAAAGAAGTAAGCACCAGGTACGACTTGCGGCACTACAGAACGGGGAGCGTGAGCGACCTGAGTCTCGGTCAGTAAATACTTGATCAAGGCCCAGGTCGCTGACGCCATTAATCACATCACAAGTTCTTTGAGTATTTCAGTGCCTCCATCGCTTGCTAAAGGCAAGCCGAGCATGGCGTTGAGCAAGCTAGCGTACTGGCGTAACTCCAGCACACTGTACTCATCCAGCGCGTCCTGGATGGCCAGCAAGTTCCAACACCCAGCCAGCAGGGCTGGGGTGGTGGCCGCAACCCCAGGGCCCATTTGCCGTCCGCTCAAGCGCACCAGCAAGGCGCGTAAGGCGTGGGCTTGCGGGTCGTCGGACTGTGCCAAAGCCCAGACGATCACGCAGGCTTGCGCCGCGATCAGTAAGCGCCGCGCGATGCGCTCGACCGTCTCCTGTTGCCATGGCTCGACGTGCTGGCCCGCGCGCTTCAAGAGCTTATGAAAGGACTCGATGCGCCAGCGCCAGTAGTACCACAAGGCGACGGTCGGGGCGTCTACCTCCGGCGGCAAGTTGGTCCACAAGCGCCAAGTCGCTAGCACCTGGCCGTCTTGGTCCCGCACTTGCGCGACGACGAGGCGCAAAGTGAGCGGTGCGCCAGGCAGGTTGCGCTGTTCGGTTTTGCCCTGACGCTGGCGTACGCGGCGCGCCGGTTGGGTCAACACGACGCTGGTTGCGGCCACGTATTGCCAGGCTTTTTTGCCTTTGTACTGGATTTGCCGGGCGTACTGAAAGTCGTCTTTGAGCGTGGCTTCGACCTCGCTCAACAAACGACTCTGCCCTTGGTGCTGCACGCGCCGCACGTCGTTGGCGCGGATCAGGATGAGCCGGCCACAGCGCGCGAAGCGGCGCAAGTGCAGCAGCTTGTCACACTCCCGATCAATGATATGCACGAGTGGTCGGGCGCACTCCTGCTGTGCCAGATAACCCATGGTGCGATTGACTTCATCCACCCAGGGACGTGGCTTGAGTGACTCCGCACGCCGCGTGCTGTGCACTCCGTCGGCCGCCGCCAGGGCCACATAGGGCACGGCCAGCGCTGCGCCGTCAGCGTCGGAGAGCAAGAGCGCCAAGGCCATGTCATAGCCGAGATCGGCGCGGCTATACATCACCTGGCGATCTTTTTTCGCGTGGTGCCGCGTGTAATGCAAGGGCGCCTGATCATGCACACACAAGGCGTAGGCCCGGCAGGCGACTGCCAAGTCCGTGTGCGCGCGCGCTACTAAGGGCGCGCCGAGCGCCGCTAAAGAGACACGCGCATTGTCATAAAAGCGTCCCGCCGCCAAGTCCGCCGCCTTGCGCGACCCGTCAGCGGCGGGCACGCGCAAGCCTGTCGCCGTACTGTCGGCGGCACGCAAATGTTGTTTTACCAAGAGCTGATACCGATGTTGTAAGCGCGGTTCAACCGCCGGTTTTTCAATCACATACTAGGGAGTGAGTAAATCACCAATTTGTGCGGTGATTAATGGCTCAAGCTCCCGGTACTACACTCAGTTCACTTGAATAGCGCGGGAATGCTGATTAACAACTCACTCTTTATCACGATAACTGAGCGGCGCTTTCTGATTGGCCGGAATGCGCGAACGATATTCAAACCCGGCTCGCCGTTTGTTGAAATCGGCCTTGGCGGCTTCGATCAATGCCTGGTTCTGGAAAAGCTCCACTGCACTCAAGGTCAGCGTCTTCGCCGCTACGACCATGCCTTTGCGCCCAATGCTGTAGCCGGTGCAGGCCGTGGATTGCCAACTGTGGCCGGGGGTGCCGGGCACGTAGGTCGCGGCTCTAAACTCCGCCGTCGGTACAATCCAACTTACATCGCCGACATCGGTCGAGCCGCCGCTGCCCTCATCTTCGGTGCGCAACGGCTGCACTGTCTCTTCACTGCCTAAGGATTTTGCGCCTTCGAGTGAAAAAGTTTGGCGCAGCTTTATCGCAAACTCGCGCTCTTCGGGCGTGTATTTGACGCCGCCCGCGCTGCGCAGATTCCTATCGAACAATTGCGCCAGCGGCGTATTGGGTAGCAGGTTATAAACGCTACCGACGATCTCCATCTTCATTTGCGTCCCGGTGGCCAGTGCGCCCGCTTCGGCGCATTTGATAATGCGCTGCCAGATGCCGTCGAGCGTCGGCATATCCGGGTGGCGCGCGTACATGTAGATTTCGGCAAAATCGGGCACGATGTTCGGCGCGGAACCACCGTTGGTGATGACGTAATGCATGCGCGTTGTTGAGGGGACATGCTCGCGCAGCATATCCACCGCGTGCGCCATCAGAACCAATGCATCTAATGCTGAGCGCCCGCGCTCGGGGCTGGCTGCCGCGTGCGCCGCCGTACCATAAAACCGGAACTTCGCGCTGATGTTGGCGAGCGAACTATTCAAGCTGGCCGCGTTTTGATCGCCGGGATGCCAGACCAAAACCACGTCGCAATCATTGAAGACACCAGCGCGCGACATAAATACTTTACCGCTGCCGCCTTCTTCGGCAGGCGTGCCGTAAAAACGCACGGTGCCGTTGAGTTTCTTTTCGGCCAACAAGTTTTTGACGGTGATGGCTGCGAAAGCCGATGCAACTCCAAACAGGTTGTGCCCACAACCGTGCCCCGGCGCGCCAGTCACACGCGCACGCTTTTCAGGGATAGTTTCTTGCGACAAGCCGGGCAGCGCATCGTATTCACCGATGATGCCGATGATCGGTTTGCCGCTGCCAAAGCTGGCAGTGAAGGCCGTCGGGATTTCGGCGACGTTCTCTTGCACTTGAAAGCCGTTGGCGCGCAGCTCGGCTTTGAGTAGATCGGAGCTTCGCTTTTCTTTGTAACCGACCTCGGCAAACTCCCAAATCTTGCGAGAGAGATCGCCGTAATGCTGCGTCTGCGCATCCATCTTGCGCAGCAATTCTTCGCGTTCATCCGCTGCGCTGCTAACACGCGGATTGAAGCTGAACGCCAGCAGTAGCAAGACCGCAGCGGTGCGCAGCCCAAGACGCCCGGGGAAAAGATTGTGCATAGACAAAACCTCGTTGTTATTGGAAAGTATATTGCTGTTGCAAGCCGGGCGATTCTAGCGCACGGCGACCCCGCAACGGAAATAAAAGGAGGAAGGATTTGATGAGTGCACGGAAAATCGCGCGCATCTGTGTTTACTGCGGTTCAAGCAGTGGAGCGCGCGCCGAGTATGCTGAACAGGCTCGCGCGCTGGGCCGCAGGCTAGCGCAACACGGCATCGGCTTGGTTTATGGCGGTGGCAGTTTAGGGCTGATGGGAGCATGCGCCGAAGCGGTGATCGAAGCCGGGGGCGAAGTGATCGGCGTTATCCCACATTCGCTGGCCTTGAAAGAACGCCTCAATGAAACAGTCACAGACTTGCGCGTTGTACACACGATGCACGAGCGCAAAGCGTTGATGGTCGAATTGTCGGACGCCTTTATTGCGCTGCCGGGCGGCTTTGGCACCTTTGACGAATTGTTCGAGACGATCACCTGGGCGCAACTGGGTATTCACCAGAAGCCGATTGGCGTGTTGAACGTCGCTGGTTATTTCGACCCGTTTTTAGCTCTGGTGGAGCAGGCTATCAGTGAAGGCTTCGTGCTGGAACGGTATCGCCGATTGATCGTAGTCGCGGATGAGTTAGAGGATTTGCTCGAAAGTATGTTCCGTCAGCAGCCATTGGAAGGCTTGGTGAAATGGCTGGAACTGAGCGAGACATGATGGTAGCGCGCGGCTATAATCGCAAACCAGGAGATGAGCTATGGCAACCACTGCAACAGAAAGCAAACCCGTTCGCAAAACACCAACTCAATGCCTGCCCTATTTCACGCTCGCAGAATTCAAAGCTATCGCCGAACTCTTAGCCTATCGGCGTTTGGAGCTAATCAAAGGAGAGATCAAAGTGTTTCCCCCACCGGACAAAGAGCATCAATATTTAGCCAGCCACTTCATTATGCTCTGTGCACCACACGTGGCAGAGATTGAAGCACTTGATTGTTTAATCGCTGGCTCGACTAACTTCTTTGAAGTGCCAGAGAGCTTTTTGAATGAAGAAGGCGCGGGGCCGAGTGCTATCAATCCTGATGCGACCATCTGCTATCAGGATTATTGGTACACTGATCGCAGACCGCCTGCCTTGCTGGTGGTTGAAGTGCTCTCTTTCTCCAACCGCGAGGTCGCCGACAACGATCTTGTTACCAAACTGGCCATTTATGCCGCGTTGGAAATTCCCACTTACTGGATCATTGACCGGCGCGATCAGAGCGTCTGGGTCCACACGCAGTTGCATGATGGCGAGTACACATCGCATCAACAGATGAAAGGTGCTGAGGTGCTGGCTGCGCCTGGCTTGGAGTTTTTGCAAATAACGCCCACACAGATTTTTGCCACGTAAAAGGGTAGTGGCGCAAGCAGGAGATAAGGTTTGGAGTCCCGCCTGCAGGCGGCAGCTTGCGTTGACCAGCCCGGCCGACTGAAGCCGGTACTCCAAACTCACCACCTTGCGCCACTACCCGTAAAAGAAACAACAGTGAAAACGGCGAAGGGCGCGGTTCTCATCTCTGAGAACCGCGCCCTTCGTTTTGCTCAAGTAAAAATCGTCAGCCTAGCGCGGATTTCAGATCAGCGTAAGGCAGGTTCCTATCCTGCCATGGTTTCAATCAATGTTTAGCGAAACCCATGTAGGGCAGGTTCCTAACCTGCCCTACATCCAATTGCAAACCGATCTAATCGCCCGCCTCCGACGAACGTACCACAGTTACATCTGGTGCAGGCACGGTGCTGCCCTCCGGCGCGTGAGGTCTAATCTTCACTAACCGCCGCAGCCGTACGCCGAGGTCGTCGAAGAGCGAATACGCAACCGGCGTCATCAACAAGGTGAGCAGTAGTGATAAGCTCTGCCCACCAATGACGACAATCGCAATCGAACGGCGTTCTTCTGCACCGGGACCGCTGCCCAACGCCAGTGGTGCCATACCGGCCACCAAGGCCAGCGTCGTCATCAGAATCGGGCGCAAGCGGTCGCGATTGGCTTGAATGATGGCGTCGTAACGCGCCATACCTTTGGCGCGCAGTCCGTTCATGTGGTCAATCTGCAAAATCGCGTTCTTCTTGACCACGCCGAAGAGCACTAGAATGCCGAGCGCCGAATAGAGATTCAACGTGTCATTCATCGCCCACAACGATAGAAGCGCAAACGGCACAGAGAGCGGCAAGCTGATTAGGATCGTGACCGGATGAATTGTGCTCTCGAATTGCGAGGCGAGAATCATGTACATAAAGGCCACCGAGAGCAGAAACGCGAAGATGAATTCGCGGAAAGTGCGCTCCAACTCGCGCCCGCGCCCGCCAATTAGGTAGGTATACTCGGACGGCAAACCCAAACGCGCAAACTCTACGCGTAACGCCTCCATGCGATCAGCCAAGCCATAGTTAGGCGCAATCGAAGCGCGCACACCCACCACGCGCTGGCGATCCAGGCGATCAATGCGCGAGGAAGCCGCCGTGCGTTCGAGGGTCACCATATTATCGAGCGAGACCAACCCGGCTTTGGTAGACGGCACGAAGAGGCGCGAGATCGTTTCAGGATCGTTGCGGTCGCCTTGCTCCAAGCGTAACTCGACATCGTAATCTTCGTTGACTGATTCGTCGTGATAGCGCGAGACGCGGTCGTCGCCACCCACCATCAAGCGCAAGGCGGTCGCAATCTCGGTCGTGTCCACGCCTAAATCGGCAGCGCGTACACGGTCAATCTTCACGCGCAACTCCGGTTTATTCAAATCGAGTGACACGTTAGGATCGAGCAGACCGTTGTGCGCGCCCCAGTCACGAATCTTGTTGGCAGATTCGTAGAGCACCATCAACTCAGGGCCACGCAAACTGAAATCGAGTTCCGACGGGCCGCTGCCCAGATTGATGGATTGCGGAGGGCGCACCGAGGGCCGCAGGTGTGTGTACTTGCGCAGCTTTGCGCGAATCTTTTGCATCACGTCCCGTGACGAGTAATTGTCTTTGAACACGTCCAACGGATGGCCGCGCTTGAGGCCCGCCCAAAACTTATTGAAGTTGACCGTGCGCTCTTCGTGCGGCGGGATGCGGATGTAAATGTCGCCATTGTTGATCGAGTTGGAAAAGCCGCCCATCCCACCACCGACCGAGGCCAGCATCAAGCGAACTTCCGGCATCGTGCGCAGGTCGGCTTCGACTGCTTGCATCGCATCATTCATCGCAACCAAGCTCGTGCCTTCCGGCGCGTTCAAATTGACGGTGAATTCGCCCTCGTCCACGTTGGAGGGAATGAACTCTTGCCTGACCTGTTTGTAGAGCGGCACAGAAGTAGCGACGACGGCCAACGCCAGCACAGTGACTATCAACCGATGCCGCAACACCAGTTGCAACATCGAAGTGTAGAAGTGATCTATCCACGCGTAAAAGCCACGCCGCGAGGCCGGGCTGTGCTCGCCCCCCTTGACCGCGTCCTCGTGGTGCAGCAGGCGCGCGCTCATCATCGGCGTCAAAGTAAATGAGACGAGCAAGCTGACCAGAATCGCCACCGAGGCCGTCAAGCCGAACTGATACAAGAAACGCCCAGAGATAGACGACATAAACGAGACTGGCAAAAAGATGACCACCAGCGAAAACGTGGTCGCCATCACGGCCAGTCCGATCTCTTTGGTCGCCTCGCGCGCCGCATCCATCGGGTGCATGTTCTTCTCTTCGATGAAGCGGAAGATGTTTTCGAGCACCACAATCGCGTCGTCAATCACCACGCCGACCATCAAAACCAGCGCCAGCATCGTCACGCTGTTGAGCGTGAAATCGAGCGCCCGCATCATCCCGAACGTGGAAACCACTGAAGTCGGAATGGCGATGCCTGCAATCACCGTCGAACGCCACGAACGCATAAACAACAGCACGACCAAGCTGGCCAAAATGCTGCCCAGCACCAAGTGCGTGTTGATTTCGTGGAGCGCGTTGTAGATGTAACGCGACTGATCCTGAATTACTTCCAGCTTGATGTCCGCCGGAAGTTGGCGCTGTAGGACATCCAGCTTTTTCTTGACCTCTTCGATCACGGCGACCGTGTTCGAGCCGGATTGCCGGATCACGCCGACCGTCACGGCTGGTACACCATTCAAACGGGCCAGCGTGCGACGCTCTTTCGTCCCATCTTCAGCCCGCCCGATGTCGCGCACGCGTATGGGCGTGCCATTGACCGTCGCGATGACCATGTCGTTGAAATCGCGCGGGTCAACAATGCGTCCCATCGTGCGCAGAGTCAGCTCGCGCAATCCGGCATCCACGTTGCCGCCGGGTACGTCCGCATTCTGACGTATGAGCGCGCTGCGCACTTGTGTAATCGGAAGGCGATAAGCGGCCAGACGATCCGCGTCCACCCAAATATTGATCGCCCGATTCGGGCCGCCGTTGACAAAAACCTCGCCGACACCATTGGCGCGCTCCAGATCAACCTTGACGCGTTTGTCGGCAATCTCTGCCAACTCGCGTTGCGCACGGTTACCGGACAAGGCAATCGTAATGACCGGTTGAGAGTCGTTGTCAGACTTCCTGACAATCGGCGGGTCCATACCCGGCGGAAGCTGGCGCAAGACACTCTGGACACGGTCGCGCACGTCTTGTGCGGCCACATTAATATCGCGATTCAGATCAAAAGTGAGTACGACAAAGGCTGCACCCTGCCGCGAGACCGAACGCAATTGCTCGATGCCTTCGACTCGGTTGACCTCCTCTTCGATCACCTGCGCCACGCTCGTTTCCATCTCTTCAGGCGAAGCACCGGGTAATGCCGCCTGGATGTAAATCGTCGGCACGTCAATGGACGGGAAGCGATCAATCCCGAGTTTGAAATAACTTGCCGCGCCGACCACCACGAGCGATAGGACGATCATGGCGGCGAAGACCGGGCGTTTGATACAGATTTCTGCCAGCTTTTGCATAAAAGAATTACTTTCTCTTCCTAAACCACACTGGAGCCACAGACTTACTTTGCAGGTCAGTTTTTAACTTGTTGAGTTGTTCTACCGGAGTGAACTGCTATTTTGTCAGACAGAGCCACCCTTTGTGAAGGACGTAGCGGCAAGAAAGTCAGTTGCGAGAAATGTTTGGCTGGCAATGAGGCAGGGCTAAGAAGGATCTGCACCGGCACAGCGCACACCAATTGTTTGGATAGAGCAACGGTGATTTCGCACGTATTAGTGCGCAAGCCAGCCCATCGTCATTACACAATTCGACAGCACAACGTTGGTAAAAAATCTATTGACATAGCCAACCCCAAAGTAAGATAGTCTGCGCGCACCCTTAGAACAAAGCGGGCGGGTATCTCAATTTCACCCTTAAACACCTGCCTCCCAACCCCGCGTTATTCATCACCCACACACATTCGCCGCTGTCTTTGAACAGAGATTCAGGAGTATTTTCGATGCACAGGTTGTTTGATTTTTCAGTTGCAACCCACCCCCAATACTCGTTCTTCCACATCTGCCTTTGCGTTCTGCTTTGTGCAGCTTCAATTCATGCTGCCAGCTTACCCCCCGGATTTACCGAATCACAATTCGGAGGCGCAGGCGCAAATATAGCTAGTCCGACGGCAATGGCGTTTGCGCCGGACGGGAGGCTCTTCGTCTGCCAACAAACCGGCAGCTTGCGCGTCATCAAGAATGGGACGTTGCTCGCAACGCCATTCCTGACTTTGTCGGTTGATTCGACGGGCGAACGAGGACTGTTGGGTGTGGCTTTCGATCCAAACTTCGCCAACAATCAATTTGTCTACGTCTACTACACAACTTCTGTCGCGCCGATCCATAATCGCGTGAGCCGCTTCACGGCAACCGGCGATGTGGCGGCGGCTGGTGAGACAGTTATCCTTGACCTCAACAACTTGAGCGGCGCTACTAATCACAATGGCGGCGCGATTCATTTCGGCCTGGATGGCAAGCTTTACATCTCAGTGGGTGACAATGCCAATGCGTCGAATTCGCAAACGTTCACCAACCTACTGGGCAAAATGCTGCGCATCAACGCGGACGGCACGATTCCGGCGGATAACCCTTTCTTTGGGTCAGCTACCGGGAATAATCGGGCGATCTGGGCGCTGGGCTTCCGCAATCCGTTCACCTTCAACTTCCTATCCTTACCCGGCCTCACGCGGATGTTCATCAACGATGTCGGCGAGGTTACTTGGGAAGAGATCAATAACGGAATAGCCGGTCGAAATTACGGCTGGTCGACCTGCGAGGGTAATTGCAACCCACCTAATGCGAGCTTTACTGATCCGATTTATCAATACGCTCATAATGCAAGCGGTGGTTGCGCGATTGTGGGTGCGGCTTTTTATAACCCGCCGCTGCGGAACTTCCCACCGGAATATGTCAGCAAGTACTTCTTCACCGATCTTTGTATGGGATGGGTTCGCTACCTCGACCCATTCTTCCCGCAAAGCGTGCGCACGTTTGCCACCGGCTTGAGTAATCCGGTGGATCTGCAGGTTGGGCCGGATGGCGCTTTGTATTACTTGCAACGTGGTAATGGTGGGCAAGTATGGCGGGTGGTCTACGGAGCATTCGCGATGATACAGGGCAAGAAAGACTTCGATGGTGATGGCAAGACCGATTTCGCCGTCTGGCGGCCATCCGACGGCACCTGGTACATCATCCTCAGCAGCACTGGGCAGGGGGTAACGCAGCAGTGGGGTTTCCCGGCTGACATACCAGTGCCTGGCGATTACGACAACGATGGGAAAACTGACATTGCGGTCTGGCGGCCATCCGACGGCATCTGGTACATCATCCGCAGCAGCACCGGTCAGGGGGTAACGCAGCAATGGGGCTTCCCGGCTGATATACCAGTGCCTGGCGATTATGATAACGATGGGAAAACCGACATCGCGGTCTGGCGGCCTTTGACCGGCGTTTGGTGGATACTCTTCAGTTCCAATGGCCAGTTCACCACTCAGCAGTGGGGTTTCCCGGCTGACATACCAGTGCCTGGCGATTACGACAACGATGGGAAAACCGACATCGCGGTCTGGCGGCCTTTGACTGGCGTTTGGTGGATACTCTTCAGTTCCAATGGCCAGTTCGCTACGCAGCAATGGGGTGGGCCCAGCGACGTACCGGTGCCCGGTGATTACGATAACGATGGGAGGGCTGACTACGCTGTCTGGCGTCCGGCTGAAGGCACTTGGTATGTTATTCGTAGCTCGAATTTTTCGGCCTTAGCACAGCAATGGGGTGGGCCCGGCGATGTGCCAGTACCGGGCAGCTACGACACAGATGGAAGAACCGACTTCGCCGTCTGGCGACCGGGCAATGGCGTTTGGTATGCCCTTCGTAGCTCGAATTACTCAGTAATCACGCAATCGTGGGGCGTAAGCGGGGACGTGCCCGTGCCGAGTCGCTAGAGCGGCGCGGCACGTAAACAGCTAAATGACTGCAAACCAGAACCTGCTCGTCGTGGTCCAATCACAGAGCAGGTTCTGGCAAGCCCAGCAAATTCATCCACGTTCGCTATCGAGCATAGCCATCTGTTGTGCAGCGTAGCGGTCACCCATAACAGCACCCGGCGGCACCGCACGCTCAATTGCCGCAAGGTCATCAGCCGTCAGATCGAGTTCGAGCCCCCCCAACGCTTCGGCCAAGCGGTCACGCCGACGCGCGCCAATCAGCGGCACGATGTCTGAGCCACGCGACAGCACCCAACCTATCGCAACCTGCGCGACAGTCGCGCCTTTTGCCTCTGCAACCGCACGCAACGACTCGACGAGCGCAAGGTTGCGTTCCAAATTCTCGTCGCTGAAGCGCGGGCTGTGACGACGGAAATCATTCGCCACCCCGGCATGCTCCTTCGACCAGTGGCCGCTCAGCAGACCGCGCGACAGCACGCCGTAAGCCGTCACGCCGACGCCGAGTTCGCGGCAAGTCGGCAAAATCTTGTCCTCGATCCCGCGCGAGAACAATGAGTACTCAATCTGCAAGTCAGCGATTGAATGCACCGCGTGTGCCCGGCGCACCGTCTCCGCGCCCGCTTCGGACAGGCCGATGTGTCTGACGTAGCCTGCCTGCACCATCTCCGCAAGCGCGCCGACCGTCTCTTCAATCGGCACTGCCGGATCAACCCGCGCCGGACGGTACACGTCAACGTAGTCCGTCCCAAGACGGCGCAGCGTATAGGCAAGAAAGTTCTTCATCGCAGCAGGCCGCGCATCTACGCCGACGAAGTTGCCTTTTGGGTCACGCAATGCGCCGAACTTGACGCTGAGCACGATCTGCTCGCGGGCGCGGCCACGCAAGGCCTCGCGCAACAGCATCTCGTTGTGACCCATGCCGTAGAAGTCGCCTGTGTCGAGTAGGGTAATGCCAGCATCAAGCGCGGCATGAATCGTGGCAATGCCTTCAGCCTCGTCGGCCGGGCCGTAGAGGTCTGACATTCCCATACAACCCAGGCCAAGTGCAGAGACGTGGGGGCCGGTGGAACCAAGTGAGCGAGTAATCATCCAACCTCCTTGCTGCAATTGATACAGCTTCGATAGAAGTTTAATATCTTTCTCCATCTGATCACGTTATCCGACCGGATGATTTTTAGCAGTCACGAACAAGGAGAACAAGACCCAATGCAGCTTCTGAAAAAAGTCTTTCTCATCTCACTACTTACGACATTGACCTTGATGGCATCGTCACAAAGCCTGATGCCTGGCGTCATCAAAAGCGAATTCATCTACGAAACCGCTCCCTTCCCTGAATGTCACGCCTCGACCATCGCCGAATCCAAAGGCAAGCTGGTGGCAGCGTGGTTTGGCGGGACAAAGGAGAAGCATCCCGATGTCGGCATCTGGGTAGCGCGCTATGAAAACGGCCAGTGGACTACTCCAATCGAGGTTGCCAACGGGATCGAATCGCCCGAAAAACGTTATCCCACATGGAATCCGGTGTTGCATCAGCCAAAGTCTGGGCCGCTGCTACTCTTCTACAAAGTCGGCCCCAGCCCGTCTGCGTGGTGGGGGATGCTGACGACTTCGGATGACAGCGGGAAGACGTGGAGCAAGCCGCGGCGATTGCCCGACGGCATCGCCGGGCCAATCAAAAACAAACCCGTCGAGCTTGGTAACGGCGAACTACTCTGCCCATCCAGCAGCGAAGATAAAGGCTGGCGCGTGCATTTCGAGCGTACCGCTGATCTGGGCAAGACATGGCAGCGCACCGAAGCAATCAATGACGGCAAGGATTTCAGCGTGATTCAGCCAACGGTTTTCTTTCACAAAGGTGGCAAACTTCAGGCGCTCTTTCGCAGTCGCCAGGGGAAACTTGTTGAAGCTTGGTCTGAGGACAATGGCAAGACTTGGGGCAAGCTGAGTGCAACGGCATTGCCCAATCCCAACTCAGGCATTGACGGCGTGACGCTCAAAGATGGCCGCCATCTGCTGGTCTACAACCACGTCATTACACAACCGGGCAAGTGGGGCGACCGCGCGCCACTCAATGTTGCGCTCAGCGAAGACGGCAAGACTTGGAAGGCTGCGCTGGTGCTGGAACCCGGTCCGCCTTCGGCTGAGTATTCTTATCCGGCAGTCATTCAGACCAGCGACGGATTGGTGCACATCACCTACACGTGGAATCGCAAGAAAGTGAAACACGTAGTAATTGATCCGCACAAGCTGAGCTTACGTGAAATGAAAGCTGGCGTGTGGCCGGAGTAGATGTCAAAAACTGCATTGCAGGAGGTAGATTGATGTTCGTATTGCGTCTGATCTTTGTGATGTGGCTGGCTTGGCTCAGTTGTGCTCCCACAACAAGCCAAGCCCAGGGGCGAGCGTCCGAGGTGCGCGTGATGAGCTACAACATCCGCTACGGTACGGCAGCGGATGGCGACAACCATTGGGACAAGCGAAAAGAATTTCTGATCGAAACGATCAAAGCCTTTGACCCGGATTTGCTAGGAACGCAAGAGACGCTGGGGTTTCAGCGTGACTATCTGGCGGAAAAACTGTCGGGCTACGACGTGCTGGGTGTTGGGCGGGACGACGGCAAAGAAAAGGGCGAAATGGCGGCGCTCTATTTCAAACGGAGCCGCTTCGAGAAACTCGACGGCGGTCATTTCTGGTTGAGCGAGACGCCGGATCAGCCCGGCAGCATAAGTTGGGACAGCGCGTTGACGCGCATGGTCACGTGGGTCAAGCTGCGTGATCGGCAGCAGCCGAAGGCCAAACCGCTGGCCTATTTCAACACACACTTCGATCATCGCGGAGTACAGGCGCGCCTCGAATCGGCCCGGCTGCTACGCCGCCGGGTGGCCGAATTGAGCAAGAATTGCAGCGTGATTGTGACGGGCGATTTCAACGCGGGCGAAGGCAGCGATCCCTATAAAGCATTGTTCGATCCTAGCGATGGACAGCCCTCGCCGCTGCGCGACACCTATCGCATTGCGCATCCGACACGCGCGCCAAACGAAGGGACGTTTTCAGGTTTCAAAGTGGAAGCGACCGGCGGGCCGCGCATTGATTGGATCGGCGTCTCGGCAGAGTGGGAAGTCATCAAGGCCGCGATTGATCGTACCATGCGTGAGGGACGCACGCCTTCTGATCACTTTCCGATGACAGGAATACTGCGCTTGAGGTAGAGCGTTCTGACTCTCCCCTCTCCACTCACAACTCCCCACTACTTGCAGAAGAAAAGTGGAAAGCTGTAAGTGGAAAAGGGAAAGAGTTGCGTGCCCGGTTAATCCAGTTAAGGTTTATTGCATATCATCCGGCGCGGTGCCGCGATTGCCCCGCCCCTTATCGCCGGTCTGCTCGCGCTCCCGATTGAGTTCGACCATATCAATACTGTCAGCCGACTCGCCCAGCAAATGCTTGCAGAAATAATCTGAGCGCAACCAAAAGATGTAGCTGCTAGCATCGGCGAACCCGTGTCGTTTGCCAGGCAGGATGAAGAAGTCGAACCGCTTGTTGGCTTTGATCAACGCATCGGCCAGGCGATAGGTGTTGGCCGGGTGCACATTGTCGTCAATGTCTCCCGTCACCAGCATCAGATGGCCTTTCAGGTTCTTGGCCAACTCAGAGTTCTTCTCAATGTTGTATTCGAATTTGATCTTCCCGTCTTTGTCCGTGACCTCTTTAACACCGTGGTGTTTCTCGCTCCACCAACGATTGTAGATGTTGTTCTCGTGATTGCCCGATTCCGAGAAAGCGACTTTGAAGAAGTCCGGATAGACCAGCATCGCCGCTGCTGACATGAAGCCGCCGCCCGAATGGCCGTAGATGCCAACGCGGTCAATATCAAGAAAGGCGTGGCGGCGCGCCAGTTGTTCAATCGCGGCCTTCTTATCAGCCAGCCCGTAATCGCGCAGGTTGCCGTAGCCGTAGTTGTGATACCACTTCGAACGTTGCGGATTGCCGCCGCGATTGCCGACTTCGATGACGATGAAGCCGAACTGAGCAAGCGCCATGCGCTCATTGCGCGGCGTGAAGGTCTTAGTCACGCTCTCGGTCTGCGGGCCAGGATAGACGTAAGCGATGATCGGGTACTTCTTGCTCGCATCAAAATCGAAGGGTTTGTACATCACGCCGAAAAGGTCTGTGATGCCATCGTCCGCTTTGACCTTGAATGTTTCGGGAAATTTGAACCCGGCTTCATTCATCGCGCTCAGATCAGTCTTTTCTAGCTCCATCAACAGCGTACCCGCTTGATCGTAAAGCACAGACTTCGGCTCGCAATTGACGCGCGAGGAGTTGTCTACGAAATACTTGCCCGAATCGGCAAGGGCCAGGGTGTGCGAAGCGTCGCCTGGATCGAGCAGCTTCATGCCGCTGCCGTCAAAGTTGATCCGATAGGCATGTTCGTAGTACGGATCTTCGTTCGGCTCGCGGCCATTAGCGGCGAAGATCAGCGAGCGCGTCTTTTCGTCCACACTCTCAAGCGTGTCGCTGTAAAACTCTCCCTGCGTGATTTGGTTTTTGAGCGTGCCATTGCTGTCGAACAAGTAGTAATGGCCCCAGCCATCGCGCTCTGACCAATGAACAAGCTCCTGGCCGTTGTTGATGAGCACGAGCGGTTTGATCTCGACGTAGGTGTTGAGGCGTTCTTCGATCAGCGTTTTGACTTCGCCGGTCGTGGTGTCGGCGACGCACACGTCAATCTTGTGCAGGTCGCGGCTGGTGCGATTGAAGTAGAGTTTGTCCGACGTGTCACTCAGCCATTTCGGTTCGACGCCTGAGCCTGGCGGGCCGCCGCCTTGTTGCTGATTGTCCTGCTCGCCGGTGCGATCAACCTGGACGGCGCGCGCGCGTTCGCGTTCGAGCGCAGTGATGCGGGCGGTGTAGACGGCGACTTGTTGATCTTTGAAACGACCGGTTTTGATCTCTACGCGCGCCTTGCTGGCAATGTCGAAGACTTCCACGTGCGCTTGCGGTTGATTCTCTTCGCCCGGCATGCCGTAGCGATAGGTTTCGAGCGTCGGGCGCGGATTCGCGAGCGAATTGATGACCCAGAGATCGGCGACTTTGCGTTGATCGTTGCGGTTGACAGAGAACTTGCGTGAGTCTTTCGACCAAGCAACCTGAATCGCAGGCACGCGCGGCGTCTTGTTCTTTTCACTAAAGCGATAAGCGCCCTTCTCTTCTTCGCGCAGGCGGCGCGCATAGCCGAAGTTCTCTTCGCCATCAGTGGTGAGTTGTGTTTCGACAATGGATGTGTCGTCTTCCTTCTTCAAAGCCTTAGCGTAATTGTCACCATCCATCATAAACAGATTCTGGCCGCGTGCGAAGATGATTGTTTTTTCGTCAGGAGAAATTGAAGCCCAACGCGCTTTGCGTGGCGGCTGGTAATCGGGCAGCAACACGAGCTTGGCCGTAGCCAGATCGTATTCAAAGTAGATCGGGCGAGTCTGGGCTTGTTGCCCTTGTCCGCCCCTGCCACCTCTGCCTTGCGGTTCATTTTTCTCGCCACCTTCTGACACGGTGCGCGTGATGGTCTGCTCTTCTTTTTTCAAACCGGGAATTTCAGCTTCGCGCGGCACGTTCACATCGAATTGAAAAGCTGTGTCTTTCTTGACGAAACGTAACGTGTTGATCGGCAGGTGCTGCGCGTCATACGGAATACGCGTCAGGTTGGTCAACATCGCCGCCATCTTTGCGGCATCGAAGAGTGGACTCTTTGTCTTGCGCAGCGGATCAACCAGATAGAACTTCTTGCCCTGACTGGTTTCGTAGCTATACCAGAAGCGTTCGCTGGTCTCCAACCAATGCGGCGTGACCGCCGTGTCGAAGACCAGCTTGCCGACCTTCTGCGCCGTCCAGCGCGAGGCCAGCTCGTAGTTGGCCCTCTTCACGCGGCTGTCTTGTTCGGCCTTTTGCGCTTTGCTGTCCTGCGCGAACGCGCCCATCGGAGCGAGCAGCGTAAAGACCAGGCTGAAACACAGCGCAAAGGTGAAAAATGGATGGGTGAAACGTTTGTATTGCTGCATGAGTTTTTACCTCCTGATTTGATGACTTGTCTTCGTCCACCTGGGAGCGCACGCGGCTCGCGTGCGGGGATTGTGTAACGTAATGAGTTTCGGGTATGTCTACCTTTCACCCCGCGCACGCGAGCCGCGTGCGCTCCCAGGCCGCTTCTTTACTGCCCTGAACCTGCGCTCGCGTTCTTGGTTTGGGTGAGCGTAACGCGCGACCAATCCCAGCCTTCCAAGCCGCGCGCGTTGACAGCCTTGACCTGTACGATTGTATTCGCCGACACGTTGCGCAACGTCACGCGCGGCACGCTGACTTTCACACGCTGCGGCGTTCCGTTGGGTGACCAATAGCTGACGATGTAGCCGGTCACGCTCTTTTCCGGCGCAGTCGCCCATACAAGCTCTGCTGTCTTGCCGTCGTAACTGGCCACCTTCAAATCCTTCAAGCGCGCGGGGCTGGAAGCCAGCAGCATCAACGTAGCAACCGTCGTCTTGCTGGTTTCAGTAATCAATTGATGATTGATCGTTTCGAGCAGGTCGGTCGCCTGATGATAGTTCGGATTGCCCAGCACCGGATACGAACCGATGCCGCCGACGATGTCGCCGTAAGCTTCAAAGAAAGCCGTCGCGTCGGTGCTGCGATGATAACGCGCGTCGTAGGTGATCAAACGCGTGAAGAGCGACGAGGCGGCGTGCTGGATGTCGCGGATGCCATCGTTGGAATAGCGAATCGTGTTGTCCAAGCGGTTGTCGTTGGCCCAACCGATCATATCGTTGTTGAGCGCGCCGACAATCTTCAATTTATTGACTTGTGCGACGCGCACAAACTCACGGCTGCCCAGTAAGCCCGCCTCTTCGCCAGTGAACGAGGCGAAGATGATTGTGGCCGGTTGCGGATGTTTGGTCATCACGCGCGCCGCTTCGAGCAAAGCAGCAGTGCCCGACGTGTCATCGTCCGCGCCCGGCCCGATGGCGACAGAGTCGAAATGGCTGCTGACCACGTAGATCAGCTCTGGATTTTCCGTGCCCGTCAATTTGGCGATGACGTTGCAAGTCTTGCCGCCCAACGCCTGGCGCGGCTCGAACCATTGATACTCCGGCTCGTAGCCGAACGATTTGTAAGTGGCGAAAAGATATTCTGCCGCCTGTCTGTTGCCAGGCTTGCTGATGTGTTTGGAATCGAAATCAAAAAGAGCCTTCTCGTATTCGTAAATGCGGTTGGTGGATGCTTGTTCAAGCACACGCCGCGCTTCAGCCGCGATGGGCGCGTACATTCGCTGCCCTTCGTTTTGCAGTGTGGTCTCGGCAGCTAGATTCCTTTCCAATCGGGCGACCAATTCAGCCTTCGTCACCTTGCGATCCAGGCGAACTAGATAGACGCCGCGTTCCGGCGAGACGGTATCGCCATCGCGGTCGGCCCAGATCAACAGCTTCGTACCGTCAGGGCTAGCCTGCCAGGCATATTCGGGCGAGATCGTGCGTACTGTGTTGTTGTGGAAAAGCTGCGTGCGCGTATGGTCGGTCAGGTCGTAGAGATAAGCGCGGCGATGGCGCGGCTCGCCGATCATTCCCACGACGCGCGTGCTGGAAATGAAGCGCGGCAGAATATCGTGTTGAATCTCGCGCGTTAGGCGCGTCTCGTCTTTGCCATCGCGCCCGATCAAGTAAAGCTCCCAATCCTCGCGCGCCATCTTTTGATAAACCAGGCGCTGCCCATCCGGCGAAAAAGCGGGCGCATCAAGCCGCTCTGTCGTCTTCAGCAAAGTAGCTGGTTCGCCACCGATGGGCAATAAGTTGAGGCTGTATTCCTGCCCGGCACGATTTACATAAGCGACTGCCGCGCCGTCAGCGGAAAGCGTAAAGGCCGTGCCGTTGATGATTGTCGTTTTGTGGCCGGCCAAATCCACAACGCCAAACTTCGTTGACCCGAAAGGCGGTCCGCCTCCGCCCTGCCCTCGCTGCCCTTGCCCCGCATTCGCACCTGCCGCGTTTTGATTGCCAGGATTGCGTGGCGGCGCGAATGGATTCGCTCCTGGAACCGAATAGAGCAGCGTCTTGCCACCCGGTGCAACTTGCGGCGCGGTCTTGAACCCATCGGCTTCAGTCACAAGCACAGGTTGCGCCGATGCAGCCGTGACCGTGTAGATGTCATTGCGCGCGGTCTCGCCTTCGCGCCCGCCGGCAAAATAGACAGTCTCGTCATCAGCCCCAAAAGTGAGTGAGGCTTTGAGCAGGTCGCCGGTGGGCAGCGTAATCTCCTGCTGCGTTTTCAAATCGCGCAGTACAACCACCCCATATTTCGCTTGCAGGTAATTGAGTCGCTGTTGCGATGCGTTGCGCGCCTGGCCCTGCTCAGCCGGATTGTCGGGCGTAGCCTGCGCCTGTTTGAGTTCGTCATTGCTCGGCAGTTTGAGATAAGCCACCTTCTTTTCCGAGGGCGAGAAGGCGACGCCAAGGCCCGGCAGTTCCGCTACTAGAGTATGTCCGGCGACCGAAACGATGCGCGTCACCGCAGCCGCTGTGCTGCCGGTCTCATAAGCAATCAGATTGCCCGCCGGACTCAAGCGCGGCGCGCGCCCGTCCGTGGTGAATTCTTCGGTTTGAAATAGCTCGCCGGTTTGTTTGGCAATCGCTTCAACGAACTGATCGCCACCCGCGCTTTGCAGCAGACGCAGATAGTCGCGCAAAGCGGTCGTATACTTGCCGTCGTACCAAGCCTCATTCGCTGCGCGTAGCTCCGCCGTGCCTGCCTGCTGTCCGCGACTCCCCGCGATGGGGCCGAGCAATAGCAGCGCCATTGCCAGCCCAAAAAGTTTTTTCATCATTGCCTCCGAAAGTAGTGCTGTTCCCTCTTATGACTATGTTGGGTAGCAGATAGTTACTCAAAAGATAGGAATCCGCAATTGACTTTCGTAAAAAGCAGTTGCTAGGATGCGCGCACCACCAGGACAAATAAACCGACAGTCAGGCTCCGATTGCGTGCGGCAGCAGTGCGCGTGCTGACGACGGGGGCTTTGGCTGCGCCGCTTTCGCTGGCTGCCTACGAGCCGAAAGGGAGATGAACACGCAATGGCGATCAATACCGAAGAAACAGGTAAAGGGCGGCAACCGTCCCCGCGCTATTCGCGCTTCGGCATCTGGCGGCTGTTGTTTGGCGCGCTTTGCCTCTCAATTGCCTGGCTGGCGGTTTTCCCTGCGCCGAATGGCGATTTATGGATGCTGGCGATTGGCGTGACGGAATGGGGTTACGTGCTGGCGCTGGTGGCGCTGGTGCCCTTGCTGCCAGGCTGGCGACGCACGCGCAGTGGGCGCATTGGTGCGTTGCTGGGCTTGCTGGCTGCTTTGCTGGCGCTCTCGCCGCTGCCGCGCGCGTGGCTGGTGGCGAGACATCTGCCTGCAAATTTGGAGAGCGCATTTGGCGCGGCGCAGGTCAGGTCAGCGCCAAATGCTACACCGCGTTCAGCGCCGCTCGTTGCGTTGGATTTCGTGCGCGGTGTTTCGTCGCCGCCAGTTGCGCCCCGCGGCGTCGTTTACGTCACACGCGAACAACAGCAGCCATTGACCCTCGATCTATATCAGCCGCCCCAACCGCATACGGCTGCGCCAGGCGTGATCGTGATTCACGGCGGCTCGTGGCAGCGTTACGACAGCACGCAGCTTGCCCCATTGAATGTTTATCTGGCCGCGCGCGGCTATGTGGTCGCTTCGATCAATTACCGCTTAAGCCCGGCTTTTCAATTCCCTGCCGCGCGCGATGATGTACTAGCCGCCATAGCTTATTTGAAGGCGAATGCGGCTGAACTGGGATTGGACGCGCAACGCCTGGTTCTGCTTGGACGTTCGGCAGGCGGGCAACTTGCCTTATTGGTCGGCTACACTGCGCACGACCCGGCACTGCGCGGCGTGGTGTCGTATTACGGGATGACGGATTTGCGTTACATCTATGAGCACCCAGGCAATCCGCGCGTGATTGACTCGCGTGACATCCTCATTGCCCATCTCGGCGGCAATCCCGAACAGGCGTCAGCCGCTTATGATGCTGCATCGCCAGTCAACTTCGTGGCTCCCAGCCTTCCGCCGACGCTGCTGATTCATGGTGGGCGCGATGAATTGTTTCCGTCTGTGCTGAGCGAGCGGCTCGACAGCCGCTTGGCACAAGCGGGCCAACCCCATTTTCTTTTGCGTTTGCCGTGGGCCACACACGGCTGTGATTTCAATTTTAGCGGCCCCTGCGGTCAAATCAGCACTTATGCTGTCGAGCGTTTTTTGGCAGCGGTGACGAAGTGAAAGCAGAGGCCAGCGGTAGCTAATAGCAAAATATGGACTACGAAAAACTCTTTCGCCTGGATGAGCGTGTCGCCGTCGTCATTGGCGCAGGCTCCGGCATCGGCCAAGCAGCAGCGCGCGGGTTGGCGGCGCACGGCGCGTCTGTCATTTGTGCCGACGCACGACTGGACGCAGCGCAAGCGACTGCCAGTGAATTAAACCAAGGCTCAGCCGCGCTAGTTGACGTGACTCAAGCTGAAAGTGTCCGCCAATTGTTCCAAGCAGTGATGAACGAACACGCGCGTTTAGACATAGTTGTAACCACGCCAGCAGTCAACGTGCGCAAGCCACTGATCGAATACAGCGACGAAGAGTTCGACCGCGTGATCGCCGTGAATTTGAAAGGAACCTTCTTCGTGCTGCGCGAAGCGGGCAAGTTGATGGCCGCGCAAGGCAGCGGCAGCATCATTGCCATCTCTTCGATTCGTTCGCAAACAGTCGAACCCGGACAGAGCATCTACGCGTCAACCAAATCAGGCATCGTGCAAATGGTGCGGACACTGGCAGCGGAACTCGGCGCGCGGGGCGTGCGCGTCAATGCGATTGCGCCGGGCGTGGTGGATACGCCGCTCACCAGCCCCATCAAGAGCCAGCCCGATTGGTACGCAGCCTACGCGGCCAAAAGTATTCTCAATCGCTGGGCTAGTGCGGACGAGATGGCTGGCGCGGTGATTTATTTGAGTTCAGACGCTGCCAGCTACGTGACGGGCACAGTGTTGTTTGTAGATGGTGGATGGACAGCGGTGGATGGAAGGTTTACACCGCCCTTGTAACCTGGGAGCGCACGCGGCTCGCGTGCGAGGAGTGGAGAAGGACGGCCTGCCGGGGACGTTGCACACTGCATCTATAGTCGAGCTGGGATTGCTCACTTTCTTTTCAGTACGTCATACCGCGAGCCTCGCACGCGAGCCGCGTGCGCTCCCAGGAGGAGCAATGTCATTTCCAAAAGGCAAATTCTTTCCCAAAGCTCAAGCCCTGGATGGCTGGTATTCGCGCGGTTATTTGCCGCACGTAGATCGCGCGGGAATGACGCAATTGGTCTGTGGTCGCCTGTGGGACTCAATGCCCCAGGAAGTGCTAGAAGCTTGGAAACAGGAACTGGCTTATCTGCCAGAAAAGGAATATGAAGTCGAACGGCGCAAGCGCATTGATGCGTATCTTGATCAAGGCCACGGTAGTTGTCTGTTGCGCGATGAACGTGCGGCCAAAATAGTGCAAGACAACTGGCTGCATTTCGCTGGAGAGCGCTACATCTTGCACGCCTGGGTGGTGATGCCGAATCACACGCATATTTTGTGTACTCCTCAGCCAGGTTGGAAGCTGAGCCAGATCGTGCACTCGTGGAAAAGCTACACGGTGCATCAGATCAACAAGCTATTCGGTCGCGCGGGGAAGCTTTGGCAGGATGAACCTTTCGACCGCTACATTCGCGACGCGCGCCATTTCGACAACGCACTGGCTTATATCGAGAATAATCCGATGAAAGCCGGTCTGTGCGAAAAGCCGGAAGATTGGCTGTGGAGCAGTGCCTATTGGCGCGCTCAGCAGACAGAGAAAATGGATTGAACCTGGGAGCGCACGCGGCTCGCGTGCGAGTCGTGGAAGGTAAACCTACCGGACAACTCCTACACTATCCAACCCTCGCACGCGAGCCGCGTGCGCTCCCAGGGAGGGAGTATCTTGCTGACTGCGACCGAGACAACCGTACTCAATCGCATTGACGAACTGGCCGACGAGATGGTCGAGTTCCTGCAACAGCTCGTCCGCATCCCAACCATCAACCCGCCCGGCGAGAACTACGCCGACTGCTCCACCTTGATCGGCGACAAGCTGAAACAATTCGGCTACGACATCCAATACGTCGAGGCCGAAGGTTTGCCGGAATGCACGCGCGAATATCCACGACTCAATGTGATTGGCCGGATGCAAGGCGCGCAGCCACGCCCGACACTACATTTCAACGGCCACCTGGATGTCGTGCCGCCGGGCGACGGTTGGACGGTTGATCCATTTGCTGCGCTCGTGCGTGATGGCCGCCTGTATGGCCGTGGCGTGACCGATCAAAAGGCCGGAATTGCCGCTTCAATCTTTGCCGTCGAAGCCATCCGGCGCGCGGGCGTCAAACTCGCCGGTTCGATTGAACAGAGCGCCACCGTTGACGAAGAAAGCGGCGGCTTGGCCGGTGTGGCTTATTTGGCGCAACACGGCTACTTCCGGCGCGAGTCGCTCGATTACATAGTCATCACCGAACCGCTTGGCTACGACCGCATCTGTCTGGGGCATCGCGGCGTCTACTGGTTTGAAGTCGTGATGCACGGACACATCGCACACGGCAGCATGCCTTTCCTAGGCGCGAGCGCGATAGATCGGATGGCCCGCTTCATCGAACGCATCGAGCGCGAATTGAAACCCAAGCTCGGCCAGCGCATCACACAAATGCCTGTCGAGCCTGCCGCGGCGCGCGCCGCCAGCATCAACGTCAATGCTATCGCGGGCGGACAGCCTTCAGACGCGCTTCAAACGCCCTGCGTCGCGGATTTGTGTCGTGCGATTTTTGATCGCCGGTTTTTACTGGAAGAAAAGCTTGACGAGGTGCGCTACGAGATCAGCGCCATCCTCGATGAGCTATGCCAGCAAGATGATGAAGTGCGTTATGCGCTGAATGATCTATTGGTCGTGCATCCGACTATGACTGCCGCTGAGTCTGAATTGGTGCAAACGCTGTCAGCCGCGATTATTTCAACGGTTGGACGCCGCCCACCGTTGATTGCCAGCCCCGGCACTTACGATCAAAAACACTTTGCGCGAATTGCCGGAGTGGAGCAGTGCGTAGCTTATGGGCCAGGCATTTTGCAGTTGGCGCATCAGCCGGATGAGCACTGCGAGATTGAACATTTAATTTTGGCTTGTAAGGCAATGGCGGTGGGAGCGATGCGGTTAGTGGGGCGTTGAATTGATGTCGAAAGTCAGAGATGCTTTAAGGTTGCTCAGCACACTATCGGTAAGCTCATCCTGCTTGTTCTCATCACCACCACTACAAGCACGTGAGTGCTACTGACCGAACACCATCCCAATAATGTCCGGTCAGCTAGTGGAAAATAATGCAAAAGCCTGATTTTCACGCGGCAGAGCAAGAGAATTTCACCGTGTCATGTCCGGTCGCAAGCGCATGCTGCAAATTGGTCAAAGAGCCTGATGAATATCGTTGTCATGCTCGACCGGAATTTCAAGTCTCTGATAAATATCTTTCTCTATTTCGTAAAGAAGTGAGTCCTTATAACTACGCCCTGTCTCTTGTGCAAGCTCGCCCAAAAGATCATGAAAGGATTGTTGGCCGATAAGTTTGTCAATGCTTTTCTCGAATTCGACGCCATCCGCCAAGTGCGGCTGCATTTTCTCTATTTGGTCTATGCCAAGAACGTACCAAGGGGAAATACGAATATTTTTTGGCGTCAGCACGCTGGTCAACTTCTCATCAACGACCTGCTTAAAGGGAGTACTATTAACAATATAGAATGGCTCATATGTAATGATAAGTAACTTGAATTCAGTGCAATTGTGCAATCTTTCAAGCCCCGGCACACGCTTTTCACAAGCCTCCTTAAACTCATGCAATTGAATCAACCCTTCGATGATTCGGCTTACACTATAATCAATCGCTACCGCATCGGCTGTGGCCAAAGCCTTTCTCTGATAGCCGGTGGCTTTACACTCGGCAAGAATAACCATGCTTCCATCAATCATTACATAGTCCGGAACTTTCCCGCCCTTATAACGGCGTTTAACCTCGCTCTCAGACAGGAATTGTGTCGTGCTAGAAATAGAGTGCTGTAAAATCTCGCCTGCATAGGTCTCAAAGACATATCCAAAGTATTTTGCGAATTCATCCCTATAACGGTTGAACAGTTGATGGTAGATGCCTTCGGATAGCCTAGTCAGAATAAGCCCAGGCAGCGGTGCGATGAGACGATCTTCGTCTAAGGTCGTGTACTCCCTCTTGGGCCAAGGCCTCACTATCGGGTAAACCCAGAGCGGGTTGAAGTCATACATCCCATACCTTCGATCAGGCTGCTTGTACCTTTCGTACAACTCTCTCAATTGCCATTGATCGGCTGCAAATTGATCAAGCACTCTAATTACGACATCGTCATTTAGCCGCATCCCTTGATCACGGGCCTTCTGAAACCATCCGCCTGTGAATCCCGGATTTTTCACAGCCGCAATGAACACTAGATACCCAATATCTATAAAGTTCACTATCGGAACTCCGGTTATTTTCTGGAAGGCAGAGTCAATGTCGAATTCTTGAACGCCAGAACGTCCACGCAGTTGCTGAGGAATTTGGTGAAATAGTTTAAGCGAACGCGCGTACTGACCAAAAAGAGGGATATTGTAAGGGAGTTGATTGCCTATCAGTCTAAGAACGGGCGGGATCAAGGTAGAGTTATGATAGTCGTCCTCGACGGGGGGCTTGAAGCCGATGGGGTCGGTGATGAGATATTGTGTCACTAAGTTTGCTATAGGCGCGAGCTCGTCCCATTGCATCACACGCATCTGTCCATCACCACGCGCGATGGGCGGAAGTGAATATCTAATGGCGAACAGGGTGATGCCAGCCGCATCAAACGGCCTCAATTGCTTGAGCGATTGCCTCACCCCACCTAGTACATAGTCAAGTTCGTGCCGTTGAAATAGCCCACCGATGCGAGCATCCCATTCCTGCAGCTCATGTACATTACAAATCTCAATTTCCATTTGCGCCGCCTTGGTAATAATGCAGGCGGGAATAATATCACGATACCAGAGGCTAACCTTCTGCAACCAGGCCAGACAGGAATAGAAGCCGGGAATGTTGGGCGTCCCTTGCGCGAAGCGGCGTACGGCGGCTACCGCTCTGCATCAGCGCGAATCATACGGATGCCAAAGACTCCCGCCGTCTCATTGCCGCCCGTCGCCTGGAAGCGCACAGTCACCTTCTGCTTGCCCTTCACAACATCTGCCGGAATCGCGTATTCGACATCGAAGAAGCTCTTGGTGCCGCTACCGGGGCGATGCCGTTCTATCCTTTGCTCTCCGACGCGCACGCCGTCCACTAAAATCTCGAAGGTGCGTGTCGCCCGCTCCTCACCGTGGTAGGTCGCAATCAAAGTCATCGGGTGAGCCACGTCCACCGGCAGATCAAAGGAGAACCATTTCTTCGCGCTGCGGCCAGGCCGTCCGCCTGCGCGGACTGGTGTAGTCTCTTCGCCTTGCTGGTTGAAATCGCGCTCCGGCTGCATCTCGCCCGGCTGCACGAGGCCTACGGTAGCCGCCTCGCGCTTGCGTTGCCGTTCGCGTTCGGCGGCCAGCACCGCGGCTTTCTTTTCCCATTCCGCCGGTGTGAACAAGTCCCAGTAGACAGAGTAGGTGCGACGATGCAGGCGGTAAAATGGCACGAGTTCTACGTCACGTTCGCGCCCCACACCCTCGCTGCGAAAATTGCCTGGCTTGTCAGTGATCGCCTTGAGCCAGTCCGGCAGTGGTCGGTCCGCCGACACCAGCGAGGGCGCAGTGATCGGCGGCTCGGCGGGTTGCCCGGCACGTCCGCCACGTCCGCGTTCCGGCCCCAAATCACCAGTCAACACCAATGGCCCCCACATAATTGCGGCCACGCGCTGGTTATCGGGCAACGGCTCCAGACGAAGCGTCTTGGGCAGCGTCACGGCTACCGTATCACCGGTCTTCCATTTCCGCTTCAACTCGATGTAGGAGCCAGGCTTGGAAAGCTGCGGCACGGGCTGACTGTTGAGCTTGATGGTGAAGCCTGCCTCAGCCCAGGCAGGACGGCGCAGTGATAGGGTGAATTGTTTGGGCGCTTTGAGTGTGAGCTTCAATGTCGCCGCTTCGCCTTCAGGAAAATTCGTGTCCATCACCAGGTCTACGCCCGCCGCTTCCCACTTGGCCGTCGAAGGCGCGTAGAGATTGACCCAAAGCTTGTCGCCGGATTCATAGTAGAGACCGAAGCCGTGCAGTGCGTGGCTTTCCATGCCCGAGCCGACGCAGCAGGTGAAGCTGCCGAGCATGTTTTGGTATTCGTGCTGGACACTGTGTCCGACGGGCACCATGTAACAAGTCCGCCCATCCTCTGGGTCCATCGAAGCCAGAATGTGATTGAACAAGGCCCGCTCGTGGAATTCGGCGTATTTGATGTCGGGGTGAAGCGCGAACATTTTGCGCGTCATTTTGATCATGTTGTAGACGTTGCAGGTTTCAGCCGTGCGCCCATCCACACGGTCGCTCAGTTGATCGGGCGGGCCGAAGTATTCGTCTTTGCCGTGACCGCCCGTAGCAAAGCTGTGATGATTGACCAAAATGTCCCAGAAGAAATGGGATGCATCACCATCGGTCTTGTCGCCCGTGTAAGCGTAACGCACCAGCGAGCCGAGCAGTTTCGGCACCTGCGTGTTGCCGTGCAGACCAGGCAGGATGTTTTGTTGGCGCGCGAGCGGATCGAGCACAGCGCGGTGATCGAAGCGATGCGAAAGATCAAGCCAGCGTTTGTCGCCTGTGTCAGCGTACAGATCGGCCAACGACTCGGTCATGCCGCCGAACTCGGTGCTGAGCATCTTCTGCAACTGCGCGTCGTCCAGCTTGGAGAGAATCCCTTCGGCCCAGGCGGCAAACTTGATTTCTAGTTCAAGCGCGGTACGGTTGCCTGTGTAGCGATAAGCGTCGCTGAGGCCCGCGTAAGTTTTGTGCAGCACATACCAGGGCGACCAGAGACCATTCAGATCAAAGCCACCCGAACGAATGTTGCCTTTTGAGACTTCGATGAACTGTTCCTTGCCATTGGCCAGCGCGCCCAGGTAGCCGTCGCCGTGCTTATCTTGCACTTCCTTAAACTCACGGACTAGGTAGTCGGCTCGCTCCTTAAAGCGCGCATCGCCGGTTGCGGCATACATCAAACTCACGGCGGACAGGTAGTGCCCGGCAATATGTCCCGTCAGGTTTCTGCCATCCCCGTCCCAGCCGCCGTATCCTTGGGCCTTGGGTTCCAATCCAGCACGTTTGCGGTAATAGGCCAGCATGCGATCGGGTTCAAGCTTGAGCAGGTACTCGGCATCCAAATCCTGCGCCCGTTTGAGCGGCCCACCGGTCAAACGCACTGCCGACAATGGCAGCGGGCGGGCGACATCGGGAACGGCATTCTTGATTTGTTTGGCACTAGCGGCGCTGGCGACGAGCAGCGTGGCAATGGCAAACCTAACGGCCATCATTCTCGTTTGAGTTATTAGCATTGAGACCTCCTCGCAAAGGTAACGAGTTAGCTTGGTTTAGCGACCATCATCTTAAAGTGAAGCTTATGCAAACAAAAGTTCGTGGCGTCTGAATAAGCGCGGTGAGTCAGGCTATCGTCGCAGCAACGATCTGCATCGCCTCTTCCACTTCTTCGTCCGTATTGAAGAAGTGCGGCGAGATGCGCAAGCCCACACCTGGGCGGCAATCAACAAAAACTTTGCGCTCGGCCAACCGCTCGACCACCTGCGGCGCTTGCTCAACCCCGATCATCACGGAGCCACCGCGTTCGTTGCCGTCGAGCGGGCTGTTCAATTGCCAGCCACGCTCAAGCGCAAACTCGACCATCCATTCTGTGCGCCGCCGCGATTCTTGCGCGATGGCAGAAAGGCCAACCTCTTCGGTGATCTGCAATCCGGCCAAGCAGGAATAGAGGCTGGGGATATTGGGTGTCCCTTGTGCGAAGCGGCGCACCGCTGGCGCATATTGCATCCCCTCGTGCGAGAAGGCGAACGGCTCTGCGTGCGCGACCCAACCGGTCAGACGCGGCTCCAACTCCGCTTGAAGTTCGGGCCGCACGTACAGGTAGCCGCACGAAGGCCCGCCGCACAGCCACTTGATCATTCCGCCGATCAGAAAATCCACTTCCCAGCCGGCGGCGGCCAGTTCCAACGCGCCCGCCGATTGATAGACATCCAGCAAGACTAGCGCGCCGCAACTGTGCGCCCGCTCGACGATGGCGCGCGCGTCTACGCGGTACGAACTGCGATACGACGTGTGTGCAAGCGCGACCAGACAGGTCGTTTCGTCAATCGCCTCAAGAATGCGTTCCAGCGGAACCTTAATCCCGTCATCTGATAGCACGACGTGCACACGCGCCCCTAAGCGTTGCTGCGCTTCCCAGACATAGCCCATCGAAGGAAAGTCCAGCGCCGTGGTGACGACCTTGTTGCGATGCGTGGAACCAAAATCAAAACACGACGCTACAGTGGAGAGCGCGACCGAAGCGTTCGGTTGCACCTGCACTGTGCCGGGCGCGCCGCCCAGGATGCGCGCGATGCGGTCGCCGACCTGTTCGGACAACTCCCACCAGCTTGTGGCCCAGGCGTCTTCGCTGGTGTGGTGTTGCCACAAGTCGCAGTAAGCCTGCATTGATTCACGCGCCGCGCGTGGCAAGGGGCCGAGGCTGTGGCTTAACAGATGAATGCCCGATGCGAGCGTGGGAAACTCTGCGCGGCGACGATTGAAGATTGGTTCAGACATTTGTTTCAAGCTCTGTATTGCGCAAAGGCGCGCTCGATGCCCTGCGGGTCAGCAGCCAGTCCGGCCAGTACGCCACGCGCTTCATCGCCGATGGCGGTTTCTGTATCTTCGTGGCGGATGGCTTCGATGATCTCCGCTGCGGCTTGCTCGACTGGCATCTTCGGGCCGTCGTAGCCGCGCGCCATGTCTGTGTCAATCGTGCCCGGCAAGACGGTGATGACGCGGACGCCGTGCGGGTTCAAATCGGCGCGCATCCCTTGGCCGAGCGAGAGCAGCGCCGCTTTGGTCGCGCTATATGTGCCAAACATTGGCAGGTTGACTTTGCCTGTGATTGAAGCGACGTTGACGATCAGGCCGTCGCCGTGTTCGATCATCGCGGGTGCGAAGGCGCGTACCAAGCGGAGAACGCCGAAGTAGTTGACTTCGATCTCGCGCCGCATCTCTTCCGGCGAAGACTTGAACACCCCACCGAAGGTCGCAATGCCAGCGTTGTTGAGCAAGATGTCCACGCGGCCAAGCGCCGCAGCCGCTTGCACATCGTCATCTGACGCGACATCCAATTGCACTGGTGTAAGCAATACACCTGAAGCTGCAAGCTCAGCCTTCAGGTCTGCCAACGTTTCAAGTTGGCGCGCTCCGGCGACAATCTCGCTTGCCCCTGCCTTTGCGCAAGCAATGGCGAGGGTGCGGCCAAGCCCACGATTTGCGCCTGTAATGAGCACTCTTGTTCCGGTTATTTCCATCGTTACTCACCTCACTTGAAAGTGTTGCTGATGCCGCGTGGTCGCCTATAAGCATAAAGCGCCAGTCCGACCAAGCCCCAGGCCAGCACCAACTCTACGCTGGTCAGCGTATGGTTGACGATGCGTTCTCGCAGACTGGTGTTGAACAGCGTTTGCAGGTCTTGCCGGATTTGCACTCCGATCAAACCGACCATTGCCAGTAACGAAATCCACGCCGCTGCGCGTTGCCACCCAACGGAAATATTCAACGTAATCAAGCTAAAGAGCTTGGGATTGCGTCGCGGCAACAACAGAAACGTCAGGCTGTGCAGAAAGTATAAAATCACCAGCGCAAAGACGGCGCTATTCAACACCAGCGAAACTTGACGGCTGACGAGCAATAATACGGCTAAGGCAAGTGTCAACGTCAATCCCCAAACCGGTGTGCCTGTGCGCGGATAGATTGCGCCGAGCCATCCCGGCGCCAAACCATCTTGCGCGAGAATAAGCGCCAGACGCGATGGCACGAGCATCGTCGAATTCATCGAGGTAGTGATCGCCATCACCGCACCAAAGCCAACAAACAAGGCCGCACCTGCTGGTAAATAAAGCGCCGCCACCTCAACCATCGGCGCATTGCTGGCTCCTAAGCGTGGGCCTGGCAAGACGCCGAATGCGACTACGCACATCAACACAAAGATCAAACCGGTGAGAGTGAGACCTTTGAGAAAAACCATTGGCAATTGCTTCGTGCTGTCTTTGACCTCGCCCGCCGTCTGCGCCAATGACTCAAACCCCGCGTAAGAGAAGAAGAGCGGCACCAGGCTCGCCATAAAACCGCCAATGCCGTGCGTGACAAAAGGACGATAGTTGATCGGGTGAATAGCAAAGAGACCTGGCACGATCAGTACGATCAACGAAACGCCCAGCAGCGAGCACATCGCTACTTGCAAGCGTCCGAACCAGCGCACACCGACAACATGCACCAAGTAGAAAATGAAGAGGCTGACAAGTGCAAGCGGTAAATGATGCGTGGCGTTGAGGCGGCCACCTGCTGAGGCGATTAAATAATCGGCCAGCGAATTTGCTAAAAATGCCTCTGCGCCAATGTAAGAAATGATCTTGAGCCATGCGCCGACGAAGGCCAACCGATAATTGCCCAGTGTGCGCGAGATGTGTGTGTATTCACCGCCCGGCTCGCGTCCGAGCGGCATCGAAAGGAACGCCGCATACGGCACCGAGGTCGCCAGAATCACCGGAAAAAGCGCAACGTAACCCAGAATCACGCTTGGCCCGGTCAACGTCCAGGCATAGCTTGTGACAGTGAAAATTCCAGCCCCGATCAGAATGCCCAAGAGCGCGGCGTACGATTCGAGCGTGCCCAAATCGCGCCGCAAGCGGCCCGCCATCGTTTCGGAGTCTGAGCCGCTCGCTACCGCTCGCGGTGCTGATTCCTCATTCATTGGCGCTCCATCAAGCGATTGGCTGGCAGGTTTGGACTGAGCACTTTCTCCGCGCTCTCGGCCCCGGCGACCGGTAACTTGGCAGCGTCAATCAAGCCGAGTTGCGCGAGCACCGAAGCTTGATCCCAGTAAATGTGTTCGTGCGCCAGCTTGCCATCGCGAAAGTGGACGATCACGACAAGCGGGACTTTGACGTGTTTGCCCGTTGGCGCAATGCCGGGCAACATCCAATCCATCTTGATCGTGTGCGTGAACTCAAAGACCATCTCATCCACTACGCGATCTTTGCCGATGGTGCGCGAAACTGGCGTCATGGCAGTG
Organism: uncultured Acidobacteriota bacterium; assembly: GCA_963699175.1. Taxonomy (GTDB): domain Bacteria; phylum Acidobacteriota; class Blastocatellia; order RBC074; family RBC074; genus JACPYM01. Next base: position 547,216 of record OY969418.1, read on the forward strand.
TCTGGCGGCATCTGCGGAATGAAGCGTTGCGAGTAGAACGCGCGCAACTCGTCGTGCCCGACGCCGCCCGTCAACACAGGCACGTGATTCACGTAAGCATCCGCGACCATCGTCTTCAGCGTGTCTTCCGTATCGCGCGTGGCAAACTCGTACTTGACGTGGTCATCCCACAATGCCGATAGATTGGCCGCCGCGCCACCGCTGAGCTGGCGCACGAAGAATTCGAGCGTGCGCAAGTTGGCCAACTCCGCTGCATGTGCGTTGAAGTGCGCGCCACCAACCCGGGCGAAGCCGTGATCCTGCCCCACGTAGTCATGAATCGTCACGAATTGATGATGATCTAGTGCCGCATGAATGGCGGCTTGCGCTTCGGGCGGGCAGTACTGATCTTGCTGCGCGATGTGGAGCATCAAGTGGCCTTTTAGATTGGCGCTCTCATCCAGCATGCTTTCAATGCCGACGCCGTAATAGCCCACGCTGCAATCCGGCGCGTAGTGCGTGGCCAACAAATACGCGAGCTTTCCTCCGAGACAGAAGCCGACTGAACCTACTTTGCCCGTACAGGCCGGATGGTTGCGCAGAAAGGCCAGCGCCGCGCCTGCGTCTTCAACAGCTTTGTCTACATCCAAGCCTTGATAGAGCGCGAAAGCGCGTTGCCATTCGGCCTCGGTCTGATCGGTCAATTGCACGCCGCGTTCCTGTCGCCAGAAGAGATCAGGACAGACCACAACGAAGCCTCGCTGCGCGTACCAATCGGCGATTGAGCGCATATCCTGGTTGACTCCGAAAATTTCCTGCAAGAGTACGATGCCAGGCCCGGAGTTGCTTGGAGGCAATGACAGATAGGCGTCGAATTCGCCACCGTCAAAAGAGTTGATAGTTACCATCATGATTCCTTTTCATTTGAAGCTAGAGTTTGGCCTGTGCCTGAGCAAGATTGGCCGCTTAGCCGCAATCGTCTATGCTGTGCTCGAAAGGAGAGCGCAGTGACGACCAAGATGACTAAGCGAAAGACTCAACAAGCGAAAGCAGTGCGCCAGGCCGTCATTCCTGACGATCTCAGCTATATGACTGATACTGAGTTCGGACAGGAGATGTTGAGATTGGCGGCGGAAATTGCCGCCGAACAAGGCACACGCAATACCGAAGAGATCAACCAGTTAATAGATATCATGCGCGGGAGCGCTTCAGCCAATGCTGACTTACCTTGACAGCAATGTTTTGGTGCAGGCCGCAACAGGTGCAAACCGCTCAATCCAGACGCGCGCTTTGGCTATCATTACCGACCCCAACTGCCAGTTTGTTTCCAGCCTCTTCTCACGGATGGAAGTAATTCCGCTGGCAATTCACTTTGGACGCGGGAAAGAACGCCTTTTCTACGAAACATTCTTTCGCCGTGTCCAAACTTGGATTGACCCGGCAGACATCTACGATGATGCCTATCAATTGGCCTGCCAATACGCGTTGGGCGCAATGGATGCGTTTCACTTGGCGTCCGCCGCTTTTGTCAAAGCAGAATTCGTGTCCGCCGAAAGACCGACCAAGCCATTGTATCGAGCTTATCAGCAAGTCGTTTCGATTTACTGACTACTCTACGGAGTGATCTTTCCGTTGCTATCCTTGCCCACGCGCGGCCCCTTGTTATCACGCACCGGCGCGTGATCCAAATTCGCCACACGCCGCCCAGTCTCGTAAACCAACTGCCCGACGCGCGCCATCTTCTCGAAATTGATCTTCTCGACGCTGTCGGTGTTGACGTGATAATCAGGATGCAAGCCGGTCGTGAAGAAGATGATTGGAATGCCTTTGGCCGCGTAGCTGTAATGGTCGCTGCGATAGTAGACCTGTTCCACGTCGGTCGGATCATTCATCTCATAATCGAGCTTGAGCGGTTTGGCCAGACCAGCGTTGGCATCAATGCTGATGTTGTGCAGTTCGGTGCTGATACGATCAGAGCCGACCAAATAGACTGAATTTGCTTCTTCGGCTTTGTCGTCGCGGTTGCGCCCGACCATGTCCATATTGAGATTGGCGACAATCTTGTCGAGCGGCACAGACGAGTAATCAGCGTAATAGCGCGAGCCCCACAGCCCGCGTTCTTCGCCTGCATACCACAAAAACATCAGCGAGCGCTTCGGCTTCGGCCCGCTGGCAAATGCTTTGGCAACGCCGAGCAGTGTAACCGATCCTGATCCGTCATCATCCGCGCCATTCCAGATGCGATCTTCGGCAGCGCCCTGCTTGACACGCCCAACCGCGCCCTGCCGAGCGCCATTGACCACTTCACCTTCGGCATAGCCGACGTGATCGTAGTGCGCGCCAAAGGTAACGTAGGTGTCTTTCAACTGTGGATCAGTTCCTTCAAGCACGCCAACGACGTTGCGCGTGAGTTGCGTGCGCACAACTTGATAATCGGCATCGAGATTGAAGCTGAGCGTGACGCCTTTGAGCGTAAAGCTGGGCAGCGGCTCTTGCTTCGCAGCCTTCTCTTTCAACTCGGCATATTTGACTTCGGCATTACTGAAGAGAAATTCAAAGAAGGCATCCTGCGCCGTCACGTTCGGCGGTAGCGGACTGTCCAGCCGTTGCACTGTAGTGAAGTCACCTTGCTCAACTCCACGATTGCCGCCTGCTCCGCCGCCACCTCGGCCACCGAAACCACCGCCACCAGCCGGGCCAATGCTGGCGAGGGCTTGTCGCTGATCTGTTGCATATCGAGCACGCCCGCCGATGGCACGGCGATATTGCTGGCCAAGTCCGGCGGGGCCATTGCCGCCGAGATAGACGACGGCTTTGCCCTTCACGTCTTTGCCCGCGTAATCATTGTGCTTGGCGAGCGGGGCGTCCAACCCGTAACCAAGAAATTCAAGCTGTTCGACCGTGAAGCTGCGTTTCCCGCCAACGTTTTTGGGAAAGGTGATTCCGTCGCCGTCTTTGAAGGTGCGCGTTTGGCCATTGACTGCTACGGTCAACGTCGAGCGATTTGTGCTCTTCACACCTAGCACGCGCACGCGTTGAAAGTAGGAGCCGTTGTCGCCGCCTGGCTTGACCCCGACGGCGCGCAATTGCTCGGCCAGATAAGCAGCAGCCAGCCCTAAACCTTCCGAAAAAGTGGCGCGGCCTTCCAGTTCATCCGAAGCCAGATAAGTGAGCCATTTTTGCAAATCTTCGGCCTGCACGATCGAGTTGCCAGCTTTGCGATTCTGCGCGGGCACGGCGGTCAGCGATAAACTGAGTGTCACAGCTAGCGCAAGCATCTTGGCGATACGACGACTAAACATTCTTCTTATCTCCTGGTTGGTGATTTTGGGAAACTTCCGTGTACCGTTGATGACGGCTGCGCGTCGCGCGGAGTTACAGCTTTCAATCATTTATCTGCCATTAGCTTGCACAACTGCGGCCCGCACGCGCTTGAAGACCTCGTCGTGATTGGTCGCCCAACGCAGCACGACTACCAAGTCGTTATTTGGATCCATCCAAACCACGTTGCCGCCCGCACCGCGCGCTGCAAAGGTGATGCGCGCATCGCCCGGCCACTGCTTCAGCCACCAGAGGAAGCCGTAGTCTTCATTGATTGCACATTGCTTGGTTGACAGTTCGATCCACTTTTCAGAAATAAGCTGTTTGCCATTCCAATTGCCGCGCCGCAGAAATAGGTAGCCTAAGCGAGCCATGTCGCGCGAGCTGATGAACAAGCCGCCACCCCAATGCCCACCGCCGCTGACCGAGACAATCTTCTTGCCGTCAATTTCGACTTCCGAGTTGCGATAGCCGTTCCATTGCCAGGTCGAAGACGCGCCGATGCGATCCATGATCTCGTCTTTGAGCACTTGCGGCAGCGGCTTCTTCCACAACCGCAGCAGCGCCAGCGAGAGGCGGTTGACGCGCACGTCGTTGTAGTTCCAAAACGTGCCCGGCTCTTGTTGTTTGTGCCCGCGCGGCTCGTCAATCGTCGCGGGTTTCTCCCACAGCCAGCCTTCCCATTCGCTGGTCTGTTGCAGCATGTTTTGCCAAGTAATCTTGGCGTTGTGCGGTGAATCGAAGCCGCCGTCTTTGACGAGCTTCTGCACCGGCTCGTTCAAATCTTTGATCATCCCACGGTCATAAGTCAGACCGGCGACGGCGGAAAGAAAACTCTTGGTCGCGCTAAAGGTCATGTCCGCGCGCTCGGTATCACCGAACTCCGCAACGATGTAACCGTGGCGCAGGACGAGGCCGTTGATCTCGCCGCGTTCTTTGACGGGGCCAATGATTTCGGGGTGACTCTCCTGGCGTTGGCGCGCGGCGATTACTTCGGCGACGGTCTTCGGCTCTTTTTGCTGTTTGGCGAATTCGATGGCTTCGGCCAGCAGTGTGGGGTTCAGCCCGACTTGCTCAGGTTTCTTGCGCTCCCATTTGTCACCAGGCGCGGGATAATAGACCGCTGTGCGTTGTGCCGTGACTTGTTCGGCCCAGCACAGATAGAGCAACGGGACGAGCAATGCAATTAACAAGATTGAGAAATGTAATCGAGTGTGGGTGTAAGGTTTCATTGTGCTCTCCTTCGAATTCATGGACGGCTGCGGCCTGCTTGCCTGATCTGTTGCAGCAAGGCCGCCAGTTCTTTCACTTTCTCCGGCTGCTGGTCAGCCAGGTTATTCGTTTCGCCTTTGTCGTTAGTCAGATAATAAAGTTGGGCAGCCGGATCGTTGCCGAGTTCCGTGTTGGTCTCCGGATTGAGCTTTCGCCCATTGCTCGGCGCAATATATTTCCATTGCCCCTGCCGCAAGGCGAGCGCACTTGCCTGTTCAACCAGATGAGTGCGGCCAGTTTTCGTTTTGCCCAACAACGCAGACAACACGTTGAAGCTATCAGGCGCATCGGCTGGCGCGAGCATTTGACCGAGTAAAGCCGCAAAAGAGGCCGTGAAATCTATTTGCGAGACTAACGCATCCGACACGCCGCGCTTTACTTGACCCGGCCAACGCACAATCAAAGGTACACGCGTGCCGCCTTCAAAGCTGCTGTATTTGCCGCCGCGAAACGGCCCGGCGGGTTTGTGATTACCCAGCTTGGCCACTGCATCATCTTTGTAGCCGTCATCCACAACCGGCCCGTTGTCGCTCGTGAAGATCACCAACGTATTATTGGCCAACTTTAGCCGATCCAGGGCCGCAAGGATTTCACCCACGCACCAATCGGCTTGCACAAGCGCATCGCCGCGCGGCCCCATCGTAGTCTTACCGACAAAGCGCGGATGCGGCACACGCGGCACGTGCGGATCGTGCAAAGCGAAGTAGAGAAAGAAGGGCTGGCTCTTCTGCTGTTCGATAAACGCGACGGCCTTTTGCGCAAAGACATCGGCCATCTCTTCATCTTTCCACAACGCCGCTTTGCCACCAGTCATATAGCCGATGCGGCTGATGCCGTTGGTGATCGTTTGATCGTGGCCATGGCTCGGATGGATTTTCAATTGTTCAGGATTGGCCTTGCCAGTCGGCCAATCGCCGATTGGGTTGGCATAGCTGACTTTGATCGGGTCAGCCGGATCGAGGCCAACGACGCGGCGATTTTCGACGTAGACAGTCGGCACGCGATCACCCGTCGCCGCCATAATGAACGAATAGCCGAAGCCGATGTCATTGGGGTTGGGTTTGATCTCCCCGTTCCAATCTGGCCCACCCTGGGGGCCGAGGCCGAGATGCCACTTGCCGACTACGCCAGTGCTATAACCCGCGCGCTGGAACAACGTGGCTAGCGTGGTGCGCCCCGGCTCAATGATCAGCGCCGCGTCGCCGGGCAAGACGCCTGTGCCAGGTTTCCGCCAGGCATATTCGCCCGTCAACATTGCGTAACGTGACGGCGTACACGTCGCTGCTGGCGCGTGAGCATCAGTGAAGCGCAAACCTTCTTTGGCCAACCGATCAATGTTTGGCGTCTTCACCGCCGTCGCGCCGTAACAGGACACATCGCCATAACCAATGTCATCGGCCAGAATGATAACTACGTTGGGGCGCGTCTGCGCATTGACCTGAGGCAGGCCAAGCAGCAGCAGCAGCAAGAAAACCAGCAACAGAGTCTTTGTCATTTTTTGTTCGCGGTCAGCCACGCACAAAGCGTTTCAACGTGCTCAGCAAATGTACTCGAACGGATGATGCGCTCGCGCGGGCGCTCCGTACCTTCGTAGACTTCAAGCGTTTCATTCTCCTTGAGCGGCAGCACGCGGTCACCAATTTTGACGACCATCTCTTTAGCCGCAAAAACCGAAACGACTTGTCCGGTTTTGCCGATGGAGCCTGTTTCGACCCACGCGCCGCGACTATCGAGTTGGCTGAGCAGGCGAGTGATTAGCGCATCTGATCTTAGCGCGGCCGCCCTATTGCGCGTGAGCGTGCTCCACGGCGAAAGCCCATGCAATTTGACCGGACGTTTGACGGTGGCGGGGTCAGCGCTCGAAAGATAGTCGAGTTCAGCGGCAATTGCGTTCAGTTCCCCTCCGCCGACCAATACACCGTAGTGACGTATCACCGATTCGTCACTGTAGCTGAGTTCGTACCCGCTCACGCGCATCACAGGTTTGCCCGGCACGTTGATCTGCGTGCCTTTGGTAATGTAGAGCGGCTTATTGGTCTTGAGTTCGTAAAAACGTGCGAGTACCGGCGCACCTTGCGGAATGCGCGCGCGCGCTTCGCTCCGGTGTTCGACCGGTGGCAAGACAGAGCGGCGCAAGTAAGCGAGCGCGCGGGCCGCCGGTTCGAGGTATTTCTTGTCACCCGTCTCACGGTAGAGTGTGAACAACGTTTTGATGATGCCTTGCGATTCGCCGCCTGTGACCGAAGGTGGTTCAAAGAGGCGCGCCCAGGCTGGCTGCATGTTCAAGTCATATTGCTGCGCCCAAGCTGGCTGCGGCTCCGGCATCTGTGCCAGCAGGATGAAGCCTCCACCTTTCTCGGCTACGCTGCGATAGCGCGGCTCGTTGTAGATGCGCGCCGCTTCCAGAAACAGATCAATCGCGTCACTGATGGTGTTGTCGTTGAAGGTGTAGAACTGCTGGTACTGCGCGCTCGGCCAGGTACGTGACCAAGTCGCCGGATAGCTCGCCTGCTTGACGGGAAATTTCGCTGGGTCAGGAAATTCGCGATAGCGCTGCGGCCAGGCGCCATTCGGATACTGTGCTTTGCTGAGTTGAGCGAGCGCATAACGGACGGCGTCGTGAATCGCCTGGTCTTTGAAATCGAGCGCCAGATCAACACGCATCAACAAACGCACGGCAGCTTGCGTGACATTGTCATCCAGAGTAGTTGGTGAATCCTGCGCACTGCTTGTGTTGTCTGGCCCGTCGCATTTGCGATCTGCGCGGTACGAGTAGCGCTTGCGCTTCGCCGGGTCAAACTCAATGATGTAATCCCAACCGCCGGAACAAAGCTGACCTTTGACCAGAGCGTAGGCGGTGTCGCGCGCAGCTTCGAGATAGTAACGGTCTCCGGTGACTTCGTAAGCGGAGAGATAGCTCAGGCCGACGATGGGCGTGGCTTCGCGTTGTACTTCAACTTGTGTCGGGCCTTCGCCGTGTTCGGAGCGGCCATAGCTCAGGTCTTCGGCGTAGTAGTAGTGATAGCCGCCTTCCTTAGCAACCCGCGTCCGGTAAAACTCGACGGCTTTGCGTAGCACCTGCAACACTTCCTCTTTGCTCGGGTCCTGCTGATTACGCGCACCGTCGTGAATGACGGCGCGCGTAATTGCAACAGGGGCAACCAGCCCAAGCGCAAGAGCGATGATGATCCAACGTGTAAAGGAATGCATAGTTTGAACACCTAAACGTTGTAGGTTCCGGACGCCACGCGACCGCCGCGCCCAGTCCAGTTCGTATGGAAGAATTCGCCGCGCGGTTTGTCAACGCGCTCGTAGGTGTGCGCGCCGAAGTAATCTCGCTGAGCTTGTAACAGATTTGCAGGCAGCCGCGCCGTGCGGTAACCGTCAAAGAATGATAACGCCGTGGAAAACGCTGGCGTCGGCACGCCGTACTCAATAGCCTTGCTAAGAGCGCGCCGCCAAGCTGCTTGATACTCGTTCAAAGTCTGGCTGAAGAAATCATCGAGCAGCAGATTGGTGAGCTGTGGATTCTTGTCAAAGGCTTCTTTGATCTTGCCGAGAAAGCGGCTGCGGATGATGCAACCACCACGCCACATCAGCGCGATGCCGCCATAATTCAAATCCCAGCCCTGCTCTTTGGCTGCCTCGCGCATCAACATATAGCCTTGCGCATACGAGATCATTTTGGAGCAGTAGAGCGCGCGACGCACGTCTTCGATGAACGCTGCGCGGTCTTGCGGCGCTACCGGTTGCGGCCCGGTCAAAATCTTTGAAGCGGTGACGCGCTCGTCTTTCATCGCAGAGAGACACCGCGAATAAACGGCCTCGCCAATCAGCGTCACCGGCACACCCAAATCGAGCGAGCTAACGCCCGTCCACTTGCCAGTGCCTTTCTGCCCGGCAGTGTCCAGAATCTTGTCCACCATCGGCGTGCCGTCTTCGTCCTGCTTGGCGAAAATCTCGCTGGTGATTTCGATCAGGTAACTGTCCAGCTCGCCCTTGTTCCATTCGGCAAAGACTTCGTGCAACTCCGTGGCGCTCAAATTCAGGCCCGTACTCAGCAGATGATAAGCCTCGCAGATAAGCTGCATATCGCCATACTCGATGCCGTTGTGCACCATCTTGACGTAGTGGCCCGCGCCGTTCTCGCCCACCCAATCGCAGCAGGGCGAGCCGTCCTCCACTTTGGCGGCAATCGCCTGAAAAATCTCTTTCACGTGTGGCCAGCCCTCGGGGTTGCCGCCGGGCATAATTGATGGGCCAAAGCGTGCGCCTTCTTCGCCGCCTGAAACGCCGGTGCCGATGAAAATAATTCCCTTCTCGGCGAGTGACTTGGTGCGCCGATTGGTGTCGGGATAGTGCGAATTGCCGCCGTCAATGATGATGTCGCCGGCTTCGAGATGCGGCAGCAGGTTCTCGATCATCTGATCAACCGTGTCGCCCGCCTTGACCATCAGCATCGCGCGGCGCGGCTTTTTGAGCGATTGCACAAACTCTTCAATCGAATGCGTGCCAACGACCTGCGTACCGGCAGCTTCGTTTTGGATAAATTCGTCTACCTTGGCGACGGTGCGATTGAAAACGGCCACACGATAACCGTGGTCGTTCATGTTCAAAACCAGGTTCTGGCCCATTACTGCTAGACCGATCAATCCGATGTCACAACTTTCTTTTTGCATAAACACTCCTGATGAATTCATTTTTTGACAACTGCAACAAATACTAATTGAGGTTATAACCAAGCCTGGCTCAGCGAGTGTTTAGAGTACAAGCTTTAGCTTGCTAGCGGAATGCGAACAATTCACTGGCAAGCTAAAGCTTGTACTCTAAACACTCGCCTTGAGCGAATTACTCAACACCCGTTTGGCGCGTGCTCTCATTGCTCTTAGGCAACGAAGCTGAAGGCAACTGCTTCAACAATCGCTTCATTGCTTGCACAGTTTGCGCGAAAGCCGGATCGCCAGCGAGGTTCTTCATTTCGAGCGGATCGCGTGAATGATCGAAAAGCATCGCGCCCGCCTTGCCTTCATCCCATTCGACATAATGCCAACGTTCGGTGCGAACAGATTTGCCGAGTTTGCCTTGAAAGAGCGTCACGGTAAAGGCTGGATGACTCCACTTTGCATGTGGATTGCGCAACAGGGGCACCAGGCTATGGCCTTCAATGCCGGACGGGCGCGGCAAGCCGCAGAGTTCAACAAGCGTCGTGTACAAATCAAGCGATTGCACTATGCGCGTACTCGTTCGAGCTTGCGCTTGTGGCAAGGCAACGATGAGTGGCACGCGCGTGCCGATTTCATAAAGTGAATTAGCCTTCGACCATTTCCCCTTCTCGCCCAGGTGATAGCCGTGATCGCCCCAAAAGACGACGATTGTTTTCTCGCGCAGTTTGAGCCGGTCGAGCGCCTCGAGCACGCGCCCAACCTGAGCATCCATAAAACTGACTGAAGCGTAGTAAGCACGAATCATCTCGCGCGCTTCGTCCGGTGAAGCGTCACGCCCAATGAAAAGATCGGCATTGCGGCGCGGAATGGAAATTTCGGGAAAGCCGGGCGGGGCCGCTGGGCGCGAAGCGAAATCGGATGGCAACGGTATCTTTGTCTGATCGTATAGATCAAAAAACTTCTTGGGCGCAGTGGGCGGGCTGTGCGGCTTAGCGAAGCCGACTGCCAGAAAGAACGGCTCACTCTTGTACTGCTCCAAATATTGAATCGCGCGCGTGGCCGTCCGGTAATCACCGTTCGATTCACCTTCTCCCTGAAGCACTATGATGCGATCTGATTGCTCGGCACGATTCGGGCTGGTGTTGGGCGGACGCCGTGCACCTGCGAAGCCGCGCGCTTCGCCGCCTTCAGTCCACGCCTCGGTGTCGTCAATTCCACCGTGAAAGATTTTGCCGGTGCGTAAGGCCGCATAGCCGTGTGCTTTGAAATGCTGCGGCAACGAAACGAAATCTGGATGCGCCGCGCGAAACCAGGTTTCGTTGTCCAGCACGCCAGTCTGGGTCGGGTAGTGACCAGTGAGCAGCGAAGTGCGCGAAGGATTGCACAGTGGATATTGGGCATAAGCCCGGTCGAAGCGCAGGCCACGCGTGGCCAACTTGTCAATGTTCGGCGTCTTGATAATCGGATTGCCGTAACAGCCCAGTTCCGGGCGCAGGTCGTCCGAGGCGATAAAGAGCACGTTGTATTTGGGCTTTTCGGTTGCCGCCACCCGATGTGTCGGCTGCGCCAGAGACAAAAGATTGTCAGGCAACAGCACCAACAGACAAACCAACAAAAGGTATCGCATAAACATAGGTAGCCACCTTGTCGCTACAGCTTGAGATTAAGCGCGATTGGCCCAGCGAAGAGTAATATACCGGCCCGTTTTGGCACGGTAATCCTGATAAGCTTTACCATGCAGCTTGAGCAAAAACTTTTCCTCCTGAAGTATCTGATAGTGCACCCCTACTGCGACCAATACGGCAAAAAGCAATAAGAGCAGCCTACCAGCAATCAGAAAGGCACCGCTCGTATAAAGAATCATGGACAGGAAGATTGGATTGCGTGACACTGCGAATATTCCACCTGAGACAAGCTCGCCCGGCTTTTTTTCATCAATGCCCACTCGCCACGAGTTTCCAAAAGAAGCTAGCGCCAGGATAAAAATGATAAGACCACAGGTAAGCAATGCTACACCGAGCAGCTTTGCCAAGCGCCAATCTAACAACTGCTTGTTTAACAACGTAAGCAAAGGCCTCTCCTTAAACTCAAGATGAAGTGCAAATGAAAGCACGCTGACGACCCAAAGGACGAGTCCAATCAAGAAGCCTAATTCAACAAGCCGACGCAGTCCCTGCTTACCAATGCCAATTGTTATGGGGTTGACGTGCTGGGTAACGCGCAGATGTAGCGCTCTTCCCGTGGTTACGAGAAAAAGGAAGATCAAGCTAACGACCTGAAAATAATCGAACCACTCAATCATTCCATATATTCTCTGACTCGTAGCGTCTAACTCGAGGTTTCGGTGGCGTGAATTTGTCCCTCAGACTCGCCCCTTCCCTGAGTGAGCCAAAGCAGCGCCGTTCCTAAAAACACGGATGATACTGTGTCTACCCCCGTCCAGAAGGCCGGCATCCCGGCGGTGTAATCAATGATAAGGAAGACTGGCGCGGCCAGCAGAAACATAATGCCGGTAAAGCGCACGAGCGGGCGGAACCGCACCACGTCCGAGGCCATAAGCCAGAGTAAGATACCGTGCGCGCCATAGAAGTAGGAAGCTTGGCGGATCATGAACATGATGATTGGGCCATCCGGCATCACGCCGAGACCTAGCCTAGTGTGCGAGGTCTCCATCCAAGCGCGGGGCATTATCACCGCGCCAAACGCGAGTATTTCGACCGCGTCTGTCGCTCGCAATAACCACGCGGTTAGTGTCTGCGGATTACTCTTCACGTTGTCTCTCCACGGACGACGGCTGGCTAATATTGCCAAAGTGCAGCCCCACCCAAATATTTGCTGGTAGTGGCGCAAGCAGGAGAGAAGGTTTGGAGTCCCGCCTGCAGGCGGAAGCTTGCGTTGACCAACTCGGCCGGCTGCAGCCGGTACTCAACACTCACCACCTTGAGCCACTACCTATTTGCTTAGGTTCTGTAAACGAAAAGCCGTGATGATGATTTCGCGGTGATTGTAATCCAACTTGGCGGCTTGAGCTATCTTCGCACTGGCTGAGGTTTATTTTTCGTCTAATGTGGAACCGCCGCAGCCACAGGCTCAGTCAAGCGTGGCGGTGTTCAAGGTAGGTCGAATCTGCATCCCAGCGCGGCCGTTTGATAGGGTCGTTCAATCTACCGAGTTGGAGTGTAGTAAACACGGCTGTAAAAATCCTCAAAGTGAGGTGAAACTATGTGCCAATTGCAAAAGTCTTGTAAAACCTGCGCTCGTCCGCAAGACGTGAAGGTGGTGATTCGCATATAGTCAACAGCGTCGCAAATAAAAGGGGATGAGACAAGCTATGACAAATCCGCTTTACCACATTGCTCAAGTCAACATCGCCAGAATGCGCGCGCCCTTAGACCAGCCTGAAATGGCGGGCTTCGTAGCGCGGCTGGCTGAAATCAACGCGCTGGCGGATCAGAGTCCGGGCTTTGTCTGGCGACTGCAAACCGAAGCGGGCGACGCCACCTATCTGCGCCCGTATGAAGACGACCGTATCTTGTTCAATCTGTCGGTCTGGGAATCAATCGAGCAGTTCAAAGATTACGTTTACCGCAGCGCCCATCGTGAAATGCTCCGACAGCGCAAAGAGTGGTTCGAGCAGATGGAGAGTATGCATATGACGATGTGGTGGATCAGCGCCGGGCACATCCCCACCGTCGAAGAGGCCAAGCAACGGCTGGAACACCTGCGACAGCACGGAGAGACAGCGCACGCTTTCACTTTCAAGCGCATCTTTCAGCCGACCGATTGTGCCGAAATCAGCCGCGCGCTTTTGTCTTTGGAGACTTATCGAGTGACGTGAGGGAGGCAAAAGCATGATGTCAGACTTTACGATCAAGCCCGCGACTGTTGAAGATGTGCCGCTTATTCTCGGCTTTATCAAAAAGCTAGCCGAATATGAGAAGCTCGCGCACCAAGTAGCCGCCACCGAAGAAGGCTTGCGCGAAACGCTCTTCGGCACGCATCCCTATGCCGAAGTCGTGATTGGGTATTACCAGGCAGAGCCGGTCGGCTTCGCGCTCTTCTTTCACAACTTCTCAACCTTCCTGGGGCAACCAGGTCTTTACCTTGAAGACCTCTTTGTAGACGAACAACATCGCGGCAAGGGTTTCGGCAAAGCGCTGCTGGTTTACTTGGCAAAGCTCGCGGTTGAGCGTGGTTGCGGGCGGTTGGAGTGGTGGGTGTTGGATTGGAACGAGCCATCAATCAATTTTTACAAGAGCCTGGGCGCTGTGCCGATGGACGAATGGACGGTTTTCCGCGTGACTGGTGGGGCGCTGAAAAATTTGGCAAATCAGTAACAAAGCCTAGCAATGGTCTTAGCTCTTTAGACCGCAAAGTGCTAAATTCCAGGCACACCGTGATCATAATTCTTCACCACAAGTACGCTTATGAAAATCAACCGACGATCTTTTCTGACTACGGGCGCGCTGAGCGCCATCGTCCTTAAGGCGCAGGCCCCAAGTAATCAACCAGCAGACGCGCCCGCCAAAACCAAAGAGTCACGTATCATTACTCGTCTGCTCAAAGACGCTGGCACAATTCCCAACAGTCGTCTGCCAGTGTTGATCTATCAGGGCGCGCTCGAACTCCCTAAATACGACCCGGCTGTTGCCATCGAGGCGCTGCTGCACCTGCACGATTGGGGCAACGACTGGCGCAACGGCATTTTTAGCTACCACCACTATCACAGCACGGCACACGAAGCGTTGTTCGTTTACGGCGGCTCGGCCAAAGTTCAATTGGGCGGTGAAGCGGGCGTGATTGAAACCATCAGCGCAGGGGATGTCATCGTCATCCCTGCTGGTGTCGGCCACAAGAACCTCGGCGCGAGTAGCGACTTTCACGTCGTGGGGGCGTATCCGTCGCAGCAAAACGTAGATATGAACTACGGCAAACCCGGCGAACGCCCGCTTACAGACCAAAACATCGCCCGCTTGGCGTTACCTGTGACCGACCCAGTTTTTGGTAAGAAAGGCCCGCTGCTCGAGCATTGGCGGCTGCCAAGCTAAGCATTTGAGTAAGGAGAGGACAATCAGAATGTTCTACATCCCAATCATCCTGGGCAGCACGCGTCGTGGCAGGCAGAGTCCGAAAGTGGCTCGCTTCGTCTACGAATGCATGCGGCAGTCAGAACGAATCGAGACTGAAATTCTCGACCTGCTCGAATACAACTTTCCAATTATGGAAGAGCGGTTGCACTTGCGCGACGATCCGCCACCAGGGCTGCGCGAATTCAGCGCCAAAATCGCGCGCGCCGATGCGCTGGTCATCGTCACTCCTGAATACAACAACGGCTATCCGGGCGCGCTCAAGAATGCGATGGAATACCTCCGGCCAGAATACCGTCGCAAACCAATCGGCATCGTCACAGTCTCGTCAGGTGGGTTTGGCGGTTTGAATTGCTTGGCTCAATTGCGGCTGGTCATTTTAGCTATGGGGGCCTTCCCAATTCCCGCAAGTCTGCCAATCTCGTATGTACAGGATAGCTTTGAGGAAGACGGCACGCCGAAAGACCCCGCTTACGAAAAGCGCGCCCAGGCTTTCATCGCTGAAGTGCTTTGGTTTGCCGAGGCCATCGCCACGCAGAAAGCCAAAGAACAACCGCTTGGCGCTGCCCCCGCAGCCAAGCCCTAGCAGTGATGCACTGGCATAAGAGGCAGACTATTGCCACCGGACAAAGGCTCGAAAGCACCGGCAAGCCTATTTCACTTTCATCACGACAAAGGTCAGGTCGTCGTACTGCGGTGCGCCCGCACCCCACGTCTTCGCTTGCTGTATGATCTCATCGCGGATTTCGTTCACCGACAGTCCCGCGCTCGCGGCTAGGGCTTCCTGGATGCGCGCCTCACCAAACTCCTCGCCCTGCGCGTTATGCGCTTCTGACAGCCCATCAGTAAAAGCGATCAGTACATCACCCGGCTGCATCTGCACGACCTCTTGCTCATAAATGCAATGCTCGAACATGCCGACGAACATGCCGCCTGAATTGAGTTGCCGGAAATCTTTTGGCTGGTTGGCGCGAAAGAAAAAAGGCGGGTTGTGGCCTGCATTGACGTAAGCCAGCCGCTGCGTCCGCTCATCGTATTGCGCGTAAAAGAAGGTCACATAGTTAGTCCCGCCTGTCGAATTGCAGAGCAACCGGTTGAGCGTCGCCACCATATCGGCCAGCGAACCATTCGAAGTATGTTGGTTGTCCACCGAGAGACTGCGCAGCGTGGCCTGCACGGTGGACATCAACAGCGCCGCCGCTATTCCCTTGCCCGCGACGTTTGCGATGGCGATGCCAAGTTGTTGATTGTCGAAAGTAATGAAGTCGTAGTAGTCACCACCCACGCCGCGCGCGGGTTGGCAGAAACCTGCGAGTTCGACTGCCACGCCTTCGGGTGGCTGCGCGGGCAGCAGGCGTCGCTGCACTTCGGCGGCCAACGCCAATTCGCGCCTCAGTCTTTCTTCCGCCACCATCCGCTCGGCCAGTCGCGCATTTTCAATCACCAACGCCAATTGCGCGGTGACTGACATCAACACCTCTTTGTCAGCAGGAGAGTACTGGAACTGTCCGCGCCGCAAGCTGAGCGAGAGCAGGCCGACCAGCCGCTCTTTAGATCTGAGTTGCACGAACAAATGCGCCTTGATCTGTTGCAACGTTGCGCGCTCTTGCTCACGAGCGGCGCGCAACGCGGGCGAAGCCGAGCTGAAAGCTCGCGTCCATGTCTCGAACTCTGTCGGTTCGATAACGAGCGGCACGGTCATGTGGCGGAGTCGCTTCACGATAAAAGCATCCGGCGCCAGTTTCAATATCTCTTTGGCTGGCTGCTCATCTGCCTCACTGTTAAGGGCTGGCTGCGAGGAGGAGACGCGACAGAGATAATCACCACTCGTTTCATCCCGCACGAAGATCGAGGCATCGGCGGCTTCAAATGTTTCACTGATCCGTTGGGCAATAGCTTGGTAAAGCTGCTCAATGCTGGTGGCGCTGTGCACTTCCTGGCCAAGATCGAAGAGGATGCGCCGCTCGTCGTATGGCGCGGGCGAGAAATAGCGTTCGAGGCGTGGCAGCAGATGGCGCCTGATAAGCGTGTGTAACAACGCCAACAAAGCCAACAAGCCGAGCAGCGCGACCAAATCGGTGCGTCGCCCGAACTGGTCAAGATACGCGGCGCGGCGACCTGTCAGTATTAGGAGCAAAGCTGCGACGAAGATCAGCCACTCGACAATGAACGTAACACGCGCGACCGTCAGATGACGGCTTAAGCGTCGCAATGTGCGGCGCAGTGGTTTGAGGCTAGGTCGTGATAGGCGCGGAAGAATTCTCATTGTGCCTGCTATTCATAGCGGAGAGCGATAATCGGGTCTACTTTCGAGTGCCAGCACCAGAACCAGCGCGGCGAGAATCGCAAGCATCATACACTGAACTGCTCGCGCGTGATCAAGCCTTCGAGTATTTGCTCCATCGTACGCACGTTGGCGAGGGGAATGTCTTTATCCACTCGTAACTGCGCTAAGCGAGCGCCTGCCCGAAGCCGAGCACATGGCCATCGCAATCGCGAACGGCGAATTCCTTCATCTGATACGCTTCCTGGATCAGCGGGCCATAGACTATCTCAGCGCCGTTTGCTGCAAGCTCTGCGTGTAAGGCTTGCGCGTCGCTGACCCAGAAGAAAGCGTCCCAGGTTCCTCCTTGCTTTTCATTCGGGGTGATCAGTTCAGGCGCCGCAACCTTGCGCAGCATGATCGCGAGGCCGTCGCGGCTACAGATGGCAAACTGTAGCGGCGTGCCTGCTGAGTATTCACAGCGGAAGCCCAAGGTTTGCTCATAGAATGTCACCGATTGTTCAACATTGGAGATCGGGAAATACGGCGCGCTTCTGAGCAAATTCCCTGTTTGATTCGAAGACATCACTCACCTCCGTAAAAAGTTCGGGCAAACAACGAGTAGGTGTTTGCCGCAACCAATGCTGCGTTATTTCGCCCGCTCGTATTTGATTTCTTCCAGCCACTTCTCACTGCCTTGTTGAAACCACGTCCACTGTGAGGTGAAATGGCCGTCGTCAATAAAATTGATCACCACTTTGTCCATATGCCCTTTGTCACGTGACGGCAGGTTGCCGCCATCGAGGAAAGTAAAAGTCACTTTCCGCCCGCCGTCATCAAAAGCCGTGGCCTGCAAGCGCGGCTGCGTTTTCGAGACGCAGTAGTGAGTCAGGAGTAGTCTCTCCCCATCCAGGTAATACATCGTCGCCATCGTCTCGTTCGGATGCGCGTCGAAAGAGCTTTCATGCACGACTGAACCTTGCGCGATGGTTTTGAAAGTGATCGCTTCCGTCCAACCTTTGGTGCTGCGGCCCGTCCACTTCCCTTCGAGCTTCTTGAGCCGCTCAAATGTCTCTTTGGCTGATTCAGCGATTTTGGCGACAGGCTGACTAGCATTCAACGCTTGTGATTGTCCGACCGGCTTTTGCGCCGTAGCCGCCGGGCAACGAATGGCATAAGCAGCAACGCTAACACCGATAAAGAGGCCGAGCGCAAGCACCCCGGTTCGAATGAAGATGCGCACATTTCGTCCTAAGTTTTTCACGGATGATTTCTCCTTTCGAGTTATTCGTATCTGAGCGCGATCAACGGGTCTACCTTTGTCGCGCGCCGTGCGGGGATGTAACAAGCCACCAGCCCTACACCTAACAGCAAGAGCGCCACTGCAACATACGTCATGGGGTCGGTCGCGTTTACACTGAAGAGTAGACTTGTCATCAACCGCGTCAATGCAAAAGCAGCTACGAGTCCAATTACTACACCTAGCGCCGTCAATACCAAGCCTTGCCCAACAACCAGTTTTATCACATCGTGTGTTTGCGCGCCGAGCGCCAAGCGAATGCCAATCTCTTTCGTGCTTTGCGTCACGGCGTAAGACATTACGCCGTAAATGCCAATGACGGCCAGCAGTAAGGCCAGCGCTGCAAAGGTGCCGAGTAGCATTACGTTGTAGCGTCGGTCAGCCGTCGAACGGGTAAAGATTTCATCCATCGCCTCAAAGCTCACCGGCAAGTTGGCATCGAGCGCTTTCACCTCTTGCCGCAAGATCGCCGAGAACTTCGTTGGTTCGCCGTTTGTCCGCACGGTCACGATCATGTCCCCGCTGCGGCGCGGGCGCTGCATGTAGCAAACATAAAGGTCAGACGCGTTCCGGCCCTCCAAGCCGTAATGCTTCACGTCGCCCACAATGCCAACGATCTTCGGCCAGTTTTCGAGTTTACTGATTTCTTCGCGTGAGGCGATGTCGTTGACGGAAAACACGCGCTGGCCTAGCGGGTCTTCGTTGCGAAAGAAAGTGTCGGCCACACGCTGTGAGATGATAGCTACAGGTTCGGCAGACTCGTTGTCCTGTTCGCTGAAATAACGACCTTTGACCAGCGGAATTTCCAATGCTCGGAAATAAGCGGGACTGACCACACGATAATTCGCATAGCCGTATTGATCTGGCGACCGGCCAGCGATGCCGAACTGACCGTTGATATTCACTCCGCCCATCGGCAGATTGTTGACCATCCCCGCCGCTTCTATGCCAGGCACTGCTTTCAGACGCTCGAACAGTTGCCGATAGAAAGCGACCTTGCGCGTGCCATCACTGTATTCAGATTGGGGCAGCGAGACCTGCATCGTCAGCAAGCCCGTCGGATTGAAGCCGGGCTTGATTTGCATCACGTGCGCGAGGCTGCGGATGAGCAAGCCCGCGCCTACCAACAAGACCAATGTCAAAGCGATTTCAGCCACCACCAGCGCACTACGCACGAAACCCGAACTGCCGCTGGTACCACGCCCGCCTTCCTTGAGCGAGCTGTTCAGATCAGGATTTGAGACCCGTAGCGCGGGCACTAGACCGAAAAGCAAACTGGCGAGCAATGCAACACCAAGCGTGAAGGCGAGCGTGCGCCCATCAACGCCAATCTCGTTTAGGCGCGGTATGGTCGCCGGACCAAGCGCAACAAGTACCCGCACCAACCAGTAGGCGACGAATAAGCCCAGCGCGCCGCCTGCCAAAGCCAGCAGCAGGCTTTCGCTCAGCAATTGCCGCACGATCCGCGCGCGTCCTGCACCTAGTGCCGCGCGGATGGCCAGTTCTTTCTGCCTACTGAGTGCACGCGCCAACATCAGGTTGGCCACATTCGCGCACGCAATCAACAACACACAGCCAACCGCGCCAAACAAGATCAGTAGTCCCCAACGGATTGAGTTGGTCAATTGATCTTTGACTGAGATCACGTTGACATCATCGTGCTGCTTATCCTCAGAATCACTTTGGACAATGCGCTGCACAACTGCCGTCATCTCGGCTTGCGCCTGCGCCTGTGTGATGTTTGGCTTCAGGCGCGCGATGCCGATATAGTTATGTGACGAACGCGAGCTAGAATCGCCACCGAACTGCTCTTTGGAAATCCACAAATCTGTTTCGGCAGGAAAGCTGAAATCAGGCGGTAGTACGCCGATGATGTTATAGCTACGACCGTAAATCTGAAGTCGTTTGTTGGTCAGATCAGGATTCCCACCTAAACGCCGCTGCCAGAAACCATGGCTGACCACTACGACCGGCGTCGTGCCAGGTTGTCCTTCCTCCGGCAGAAAGAGGCGGCCGACGACGGGCACAACGCCAAGCACGTTGAAGAAGTCGCGGTAGACGCTGACTACGTAAGCGCGCTCAGGCTCGCTGCCGCCGATGATCGTTTCTGGCCCGCCCCAGCGCCCGGAGTAAGCCGAGATAAATTCAAACGACTGCTGTTGCGCGCGCCAGTCAAGGAAGTTCGTATGCGAGACGGGATTGCTCCGGACGCTCTTGTTTGCTTCCCACAGTAGCATCAAACGGTCAGAGTCTTTGTAAGGCAGCGAACGCAGCAACACACCGTTCACAACACTGAAGATGGCGGCGTTTGCGCCGATGCCGAGTGCCAAGGTAATAAAAGCGACCAAGGCAAAACCTGGCTGCTTGAGCAAAGTACGCGCGCCGAAGCGCAGGTCTTGCCACAGTGTTCCGAGCATAACTTTCCTCCTGATCTCGCGGATTGAAGCTCGCGCTTTGCCGTGATCTTCAGCCATCAATCCTTCATTCCTATGCCACGCGATTCAGTTAGTGCGGCATAGCGCACAAAAGTTTCTCATGACAACGAAAGGCATGGCGCGCTGACCCGCGCTAGAGCGTTATTGGAATTTTGGTCTTTATACAAAGCCGAACGTGTTCTTACCCGGGCATTGTAATCGCGTGTACGACAGGAGGGGCCAAGTAAATTGTAAAAAGTTGTTTCGCCAAAGGCGCGGCTGGGTAGTGTCCTAATAGAAAGTTGTTCAGTGAGGAAAAAGATACGTCGAGATCAATAGGCATTCACCGCCGAGGCGCAGAGTTCGCAGAGGGGTGCGGAGCAGTTCTCTGCGCAAGCTCTGCGTCACTCTGCGCCTCGGCGGTGAACAGGCTTGTCCCAGTGCTTCCCGCTGAGGTGTCAGCCGTCTGCAACTTTTTATCAGGACACTACTCGCGGCTGGACATTGTTGACAGATGCGCAAGTCTGTCATAGTCTCCGCCCTACGACGCGTGGTTCAAACCGCTCACGCGCCCATTGCGTTGAATTTTCTTTCACGCAAGTCTCGCCTCAATACTGACTGACAAACTAATTCAGAGGTCACGTCTCACCTGACAAGTCAGCTTTTCTGGCTGATTCGGTGTTTCCTATTTCTTACTGAGCGCCACGGGATTACTCACAACTAGGAGTCGAGATGACATCAACCAAAGCTTTGCTTTATCTACTGGCGGCTTCACTGGCCAGCCTGTTCACTTCCCCTTGCCAACTTTCAGTGCAGGCCCAGTCCCGCAATCACTCTGCCACCGATTATTACAACCGTGGTAATGAACGGCAGAAACAAGGCGACCTCAATGGGGCGATTGAAGACTATACTTTCGCGCTCACCTTCGATTCTCAATTTGCGCAGGCCTACAACAATCGTGGCGTCGCACATTATCTGAGGCGCGAGCTTGAGCAGGCGATTGCCGACTGCTCAAAAGCAATTGAGCTGAAGCCAGATTATGCCGAGGCCTGGAACACCCGAGGCAATGCCCGGCAGGATAGCGGTGATTTGGAAGCTGCGATTGCTGATTATGATCAAGCGGTGAAACTCAAACCGGATTACGCGCTCGCCTGGCACAGTCGCGGCAGCGCCTATCATCAGAAGAAGGACTTGCCCAATGCCGTTAACGATTATAGCCGCGCGCTTGAACTCAATCCGCAATATGCGGCGGCCTTCCACAATCGTGGCTCGGCGTTTCAAGAGCAGGGAGCGCTCAACAAGGCGGAGCGCGATTACAGCCAAGCTATCAAACTCAATCCGCGCCGCGCGCTTTCGTGGGCACTACGTGGCTTGGTGCGCTTGCGCACAGAACACAATGACGAGGCCGAGAAAGATTTTGCCGAATGTTTGAAACTCGATCCTTCCTTGAAAGCCTCGCTCGAAACCTCTATTCAGGCGTTGAAGAATCCGCGCGTCGCTGGACACTGAGCGCAGCATCGCGGCATTTCAGAAGAATCCGACATCCAAAGCTCGAAAGCGAATTCCTGCCGAACACGGTTGCTTTAATACAGTACGCTGGCTCGCTAGGGTGCGGTCGGGTCACGCTCTCCAATGCCAATTGCCCTGGCTCGGCTTCAGAAGTAACCAACGACATCTAAAAGTAGCCGTGAAACTTCTCTCTTGATTGAAATGATGAAACCTGTGGGAAGTCGCCGAGCCGCCCGGTTCTCAGACTTCCCTAGCTCGGCATCTCTCTTATTCCCCTATTGTTAACTCGCTCAATTCACTTTTTGTTGTTGCGTTAAAAATTGTCTTGATTTGCGCACAGGATTTGCAGAGGAACCGCGCAAAGACAGCGCGATGTCGTGAGGCAACATCGCAGATGTCAGTTGAGAAATGAGGAATTGCAGTAGAAGGACAGAGAAAGACATAGGTTCGAAAGAGTAGAAAGAGACGGGGATAAACTGGCTGAGCTGGGATGAAA
This sequence comes from uncultured Acidobacteriota bacterium, assembly GCA_963699175.1. Classification (GTDB taxonomy): domain Bacteria; phylum Acidobacteriota; class Blastocatellia; order RBC074; family RBC074; genus JACPYM01. The sequence continues at coordinate 569,521 of OY969418.1, forward strand.
AAATTCAATCAGGCGCGTTTGCATCTGACGCAGCCAACTTGCTGGATAACAGATCAGCTTTTTTCCCACAGTCGATAATTCAGTAACACCACTATCAAACACCAAGAGACAAGCTACGGTGTGCTGGCCGTGCTCTGCCTACGGTGGGCAATTTTGAATTCCACTTGGGAAGGGAGAAAAGCTTATGACTGCTGAAGAACGGATTAAACAAACAATGCTCGTCGCCATGTCGCTTATTCTTCTCGCCCTAACTGCAACAGTTTCTCAAGCACAATCTACAAAACGGGACGCGGGCTATTACAAACGCGGGGTTGAGCGTTTTCAAAAAGGTGATCTGGACGGCGCCCTCAACTTCTTCAATAAAGCCATTGAAGACAGTCTGGAATACACCAAGGCTTTTGAACCAAGTAACGGAGAAGACAATCTGATGCTGGAGTTCGGCGGGCTAATCGTCCCCATTCCACGCTCGGCGGCGGCATATTTCGGGCGCGGGCTGGTGCGCTTGCAAAAGGGAGAGCTTGATGAGGCGCTGACGGATTTTGATCGCTCGCTGAAGATAGCCCCGCGCAATCCCGAGGCATGGATGAACCGGGGCGTAGCCAGACATCGCAAAGGAGAGATTGAAGAGGCGCTGGCGGATTTCAATCAGGCCATCGCTATTTACCCCCGCCACGAAGTAGCCATATACAATCGTGGTGTTATACTCTTCGCCAAGAATGAGACGGATAAGGCGCTGGCCGATTTTGACAAAGCCCTGTCAATCAATCCACGCGATGCCGCGGCCTATCTGAACCGAAGCGCCATCCGCTATGAGCGAAACGAACTGGCAGCGGCACTGGCCGATTGCGCTCAGGCGCTCAAGCTCAATCCGCGCAATCCGCTCCTTTGGAACAATCGCGGCTTAGTACATCTTCGACAAGGCGACTGCGATGACGCCATTGCCGATTTCACTAAATTCATCGAACTCTCGCCGAACGCAGCAACGGGTTACGTCAATCGCAGCAGCGTCTATCTTGAAAAGAGAGATGCGAACCGCGCATTGGCCGATGCCAGCAAGGCCATCGAACTCGACCCGAAACTTTCCGAAGCTTGGGGCAATCGTGCGCTGGCGCGGCAACGACGAGGCGAATGGGACGCCGCCCTCGCCGATTATGATCGTGCCCTTGAAGTCAATCCCAAGCTTGCCAATGCTTGGTTCAATCGCGGGAGCGTATGTTTTACGCAGGGACAGTATGAAAACGCGCTGAAAGACCTCAGTCAAGCCATCGCGCTAGATCCCAAAATGGTTGTGGCCTACAACAACCGTGGGAATACGTATTTTGCCATGAAGAATTTCGAGGCAGCCTTGGCCGACTATGATAAAGCAGTCGAGTTGGACGCGAGCTACAGCGCGACTTATCTGAATCGTGGGTTGACAAAAATTGCTCTGTGGCAGGATACGGAAGCGGAAAAGGACTTCGCGCAATATCGCAAACTAGAAAAGACCGCCGCTGATGTAATGGACAGTCGAATCGCCGAAATTAAAAGACAACGCGAGGCCCACAAGCAATTGGCAGGCATACCAGAATAATTCTGATTGAATGTCCGGCAAGCTCAGTGAGCTTGCCGGACATTTTTCCGCTATTCACTCGCTGGGAATCTGATCTAGAGCGCCATTCCCGCTGCCCACCTAGCAGTACAGCCTTCAAGCAAATCTGCACAACCTAGCACCTGCCAACTTCTAGCTACAGGGTCTATTCTTTCTCAGAAAGGTTAGCCACAGAGACACAGCGACAAGTAAGGGAATAAACCAGGTTAATGCGCAGACGCTACCTACCCGTCAGACCAATTTCAAAACTCTGTGTCTCCGTGCCTCTGTGGCAGAATGAAAAGACCTTGCCTCTAGCTATTTCACCGATTACCACTGAATGCTATATTGCCGCCACGTCGCTAACACCAGCGAGAGAGGGAACGTGAAAACAACACATTTCAAAGCCACCTTACTTGATGGTCACAAGGAAGCAGCAGTCGAAGTCCCCTTTGATCCGGCTGCGCAATGGGCGATTCCTGCGACCTCGCTCCGGCGCGGGCGGCGTGGTCATCACGTTAAAGGCAGCTTGAACGGGGTCAATTTCGAGGGCGTCATCGTGCCGCGTGCGCGCAAATTCTTTCTGCTGGTTGATGAGAAACTGCAAGAAGCTGCACAAGTAAAAATCGGCGATACGGTCAAAGTAACGCTTGGGCCGCGCGAAGCAGCGACTTGGGAAACGGTGCGCGAGATCGCCCGCAAGCTGCCCCGCGCTGAGGAAGGTAGCTCGTATGGCACGCCAGCGTTCAAAGTGCAGGGCAAGTTGTTTGTCCGCTTCCATCAAAGCGGCGAATCTATCGTTATCCACATTCACATGAACGAACGCGATGCATTGATGAAGCTCGATCCGCAGACCTTTTACATCACGGATCATTATCTCAACTATCCTTATGTGCTCGTGCGACTGGCGACTGTGCGACCAGATGTGCTGCGCCAAATGCTCGTAGAATCGTGGCGGCGCAGCGCCCCCGCCAAACTTAGCGCAGCATACAAACCTGAAGCTGAATGAGGAAGCCGTGATAAGCAACGAAACATTATTTCCCTTCTCCGACATCGAATTGGCGCGCCGCTTGGAACGCACCGAAGCGCGCGCCAATGCTGAATTCGTCGAAGCGCGGGCAAAGGTCTTTCCCGAAAGCGGCGCAGAGTGGATTGAGGTGGCGGGCGCGTATGCGATGTTCGATGGCGCGGTATCGCCGTGTACACAAACCTTCGGCCTCGGCGTCTTCGAGCCAGTCACAGCAACTGTGCTGGACGAGATCGAAACTTTCTTCAAACGACACGGCGCGCCAGTTTATCACGAGATCAGCCCATTGGCCGACGCTTCGCTGCTGACTTTATTGTGCGAGCGCGGCTACCATCCAATTGAACTGTCCAGCGTGATGTATCAACCTATCGGGCGCGATTTTCAGCCTCCGACATCACGCAACGAGCAGCTTCAAGTGCGGTTGATCAAGGGAGACGAGCACGAGTTGTGGGCACAAACGGCGGTCAAAGGATGGGCCGAGTTAAACGAATTTGCCGACTCTATGGTAAGCCTAATGCAGGTGAGCGCAGCGCGGGCATCCGGACTATCGTTCCTGGCTGAGTTGAATGGGCAAGCCATCGCTACTGGTGGTTTGTTTATCCACGACGGCGTGGCATTGATGGCTGGAGCGAGCACTATTCCCGAAGGTCGAAAGCAGGGCGCTCAATTGGCCCTGTTCGAAAGTCGGTTGCGTTACGCGGTTGAGCAAGGTTGTGACTTGGCGATGATTGGCGCATTGCCGGGCAGCGCTTCGCAACGCAATGCTGAGCGACAAGGCTTCCGCATTGCATACACGCGTATCAAGTGGGCGTTGGCACAAGAGCACTGCGATTAAGCAAGGCGCTCCTGACGGGCGTCATCCAAGAAAGGGAGAACCAAAATGCTGAGCACAAGCAAAATTACACTGCGAACAATCAAGTCTTGGATTGTTCCGCTGCCCTGTTTCGCACTCCTGATAATGTTGCTGGGATATGGCGCAAAATCACGCTCACAACAGCAAGCTGGTGACGTAACGGAGCGCTTCCGGCAAATGTCAAAGAGCGCCGAAGAGCGTGGCTTGGCCGAAGCCTTCAAAGGCATCACCACCAACGGCAAGCTCGAGCCGGGGCTGTTTGCCATCCGCTCAACCGGCGTTTCGACTGAACCGGTGCGCAAAGCCGCCGAGAAGCTGCTGGCTTCCCTGTCGCCCGAACAACGCGCCAAGACGCTGTTTGGCGTGGATGACCCCGAATGGCGCAAGTGGATGAACCAGCATTTCTACTTGCGGCAAGGCACGTGTTTCATCGACATGACCGAAGTCCAGCGTGAGGCTGCCATTGGCCTGATGCGCACCTCGCTCAGTGCCCGTGGATTGAAGCAGACGCGCGACATCATGCGATTGAACGAAACCTTGGGCGAGTTAAACAACAACGACTTTACCCAATATGGCGAGGGGCGCTACTACATCACCATAATGGGAACGCCGTCAGCGAAAGAGCCGTGGGGTTGGCAGCTTGATGGCCATCACGCGATCATCAATTACTTTGTATTGGGCGATCAGGTCGTGATGACGCCGAGCTTCATGGGTTCCGAACCGGTCATCGCGCGTTCAGGCAAGTTCAAAGGAACGGTCGTGTTGCAAGAAGAGCAAAACACAGGCTTGGCAATGATCAACGCCCTGACAGAAGAGCAGCGCAAGAAGGCGATCATCAGCGTCTCCAAAACCGGCAACAATAATGTAAGCGAGGCGTGGAAGGACAACGTCGTGCTCGATTACGCAGGGCTTCGCGCGGCAGAGCTTTCAGCCCAACAGCGCGAACAGCTTCTCGGCTTGATTAACTTGTATGTCGGGAATATGGACGACGGACACGCAAAGGTGAAGCTGAGCGAGGTGCGGCAACACATTGAGAATACCTGGTTCGCCTGGATCGGCGGGACGGAGCCGACGAGCGTCTTTTACTATCGGATTCAAAGCCCTGTGATCTTGATCGAATTCGACCATCAATTGCCTATCAACCTGCGCCACTTAGCCAGTGATCCGCGCGCAGTCAACCGTGAGCATATTCATACCGTGATGCGGACGCCGAATGGAAATGATTACGGGAAGGATTTGCTGCGACAGCACTACGAACAGCATCCGCATCCGCACAGCCATTGATGGCGTAGCTTAGACCAAATGTGCTGCTGTCCGACAAGCTGCCAAAGCTTGTTGAGGGCTTCCAGTTTGGCGAAGCGCCAAGTCCCCGACAAGCTTTGGCAGCTTGTCGGACATTTTCAAATCGTCCACGCCGCATCTAATTGTTCGGCCAACTGTTCGTAATGCTGTGTTGAGTGCGCGCAGCTTTGATCCTCGACGTGAATGAGTAAGTGCAGTAAATCGTCTTTGTCAGGGTCGTCGAGCAGTTCTTCGGCCAGACTGAACAAAATCGCGTCTTCCTGTTGGATATGGCTGGTGAGATGTTGGGTGTATTGGCGTGCTGTCACAACAAAATGAAGAGCGCCCTGTTGATTCAGCTCGGCCACAGCCTGTTCCAATTCGTGTAGTAAGGCGCGCTCGGTAGCGTGCTCAAGCCGTAGGAAGCCGAGCGGCCCTTCTTCATCCTGAATGCCGTTGCGCTGCAGCAAGGGGAAAAGATATTTTTCTTCTCTGGCGTGGTGCAGATGGTCAGCATAGTTATTGATGAAATCGAGCAGTTGAGCCAACGCTTCGTGCGGCACCGGCTCGTCATTCTCCAACCGCCAGCAAATGCCTTCCATGGCGCGCAGAACCTTTTCGATCACGCGATGCTCGTGTTTAAGGATGTGAGTAGGTCGTGACATGGCTTAATTCTCAACTCCTGCGGAAAATTGCTCAACTACGAGGACTGAGCAAGGCCAGTGCCATCTCCGCCGAAAAAGCACAAAGCCGAAGGGCACACTGGAAGTGCGCTTCGGCTTTGTCAATTTCACAGATCGAAAGTGCCGTCTATTTCTTGGCAGGCTGCTTCAAATAAGCCGCCGGATTGGCCTTCACAGTTTCTATGCAACCGGCGCAGCAAACATAAAATGTTTGCCCATTAGCTTCAGCCTTTAATGCTTTGTCTATCGGCTCGCCGGTCACCGGGCAGGTAGTAAGGCCGTCGCCCTTGCCTAGAAAAGGCGTCTCGTTCTTTTCGGCGGGCAGCGGCTTCAAGTAAGCCTCCGGTTTCTCCTTGACCGTTTCTATACAGCCTTCACAGCAAACGTAGAAGGTGCGTCCCATTGCCTCGCCCTTCAGATTCTTGTTGACCGGTTCACCAGTCACCGGGCAGGTTTCGATGCCGTCGCCTTTGCCCACGAATTTGCTTTCGGCCTGCGCGGCGTGTTCGGCATGCTCAGCGTGCTCGGCGGCGTGGCCGTGACCTTTACTCGGCGGCAGATGCTTGACGGCGGCGATTTGCGCAGCCTCGGTCTGTTTGATGTAAGCCTGCGGATTCTTCTTCGCTTGGGCCAAGCAGCCTGCGCAGCAGAAGTAGACTTCGCGCCCGTAGAAAGCGCCGTGTACGTCTTTGCTTGCTATCTCCTCACCCGTCACGGGACAGGTATTGATGCCGTCGCCTTTGCCCAGGAACTTGACTGACTTGGGTGCAGACTTTGCAGCGGTCTTGGCCGGCTTGGCAGTTTGTGCAGACGTGGCGGCAGCTAATGCGACAACAATGATAAATGCGAATGCTAGGGTGACTAACTTTTTCATCTTCACTTCTCCTTGAGTAGTTTTTCTATTTACCCGCTGGGCTCAGCAGGCATAAACCGAAAGCGCAGTTTAGCCTATCCGAACAATTTCCCAAAATAGTAAGGCATTGCCTTGCGCCACCACGGCCAATCGTGATTCACGTCGTGCCCCCACACATCCAGCCAGTGGGGAATTCCTTTGCTGTTTAGAATATCAGACAACTCGCGCGAACGTTCTGGCGCTTCAAATGCGCCTTGCCCGCTGAAGAGGATGATTCTGCGATCACCGCGCCGCAGAATAGGCAGGTGATATTCGTCGTGTAAATTCCGCAAGTAATCTACCGGATTGTGGAAATAGACACTCTCGTTGTAATAGCCGTCCAGGTAGCTGCGAATGTCGTAGCTGCCGCTCAGCAGGACGCAGCCACCGAAAAGATCGGTATGGCGAAAGAATGTATTGCCTGCCAGATAGGCGCCTAGACTGATGCCGGCGACAAGTGGTTTGGCGTCGTCACCGCAATCCCGGCGAATCAGCGGCAAGACTTCTTCTGTGAGGTAGGAGTCATAGCGATTGAGCCATTCGATCTTTTCCCAAGGCGTCGCGTGCTTGTTGAGCAACGCCAGCCGGTTGACGCTGTTGACCGAATAGATTTTGACCAGCCCGTTCTCCAGCCAATGTTTGACCGAATCAATCAGATAAAACCGTTCGTATTCCAAGTAGTCCGCCGCCGCTGTCGGCAGCATCAAGACGGGCGGGCCGTAATGGCCGTAGGCCACCAGCGGCATTTCTTGAAACAAACGCTCGCTGTACCAACTGGTAATGTCACGACGCATGGGTGATTGCTCCTACTTTTGATGATTGATGTTTTGGATGCTGAATACTGCTTGTTCGAGCAGGCGCGATTCTAAGGCTCTATTTGATACAGCGTCAACTTATCCATCTCTTAACCTCACACTCCTTCAATTTTTCAGTTGGAATTATTCCGCAAAAACTGTATTTATATTGGCAGAGGTGAACAGCCATCTCTCGCAGGCCGCACACGACAATAAACCGATACGCATCCCTGCGTTGTTCCTGCGATAAACAGCCCCATCGCGTCCCAATATTGGCTGTCCTTGCACATCTGCCCAGTAGGTTTGCCCGAAAGTGGGCGTCGGGATGTGCGCGCTTGCTTGCAAAGGAATTCGTTTAATGAAAGGTTTGCTGAAACTACCGACTGCGCTCTTTGCGCTGTTGCTTCAAGCAGGGCTTATTTGTTCAATCAGCTTTGCTCAAGCTGACACGAGCACACTCATTGGCCGCTGGTATATCAATACCGGCAGCGAGCGACTGACTTGGCGCTTCGAAAATCAAAACGGCGTTTATCAGGGTGTGCGCCTCGATGAGCAAGGCGCGATTCTCGAACGCTTCGACAACATAAGCTGGAATCCCGCGACGCGCACGCTCGAATTCCGCCGCAACGGCGCGGGCTTCTGGCAATGGTATCGCGGCAAGATCGTCGAAGGCGTACTGGTCGCACGCTATGCACACAGCGGTCTGAACGCTGCCAAGCCGACTGACCCATTCGCGTTCAAATGGCATGCAACCGGCTGGAATTACGAATATCTGACGCCCACCACCACACCGCAAGTCTATGACATGGAAATCGTGCAGACCGGCGACCGCGCTCGGCTGCGCATTGATAAATCCCGCGTTACGGCAAGCGGCTACGAAGGACGACTGAAGTTTTACGCGCGCGGCAATGCTTACAACGAGCGGCTAGAAGATGATGTCACAATTGAGCGCTGGGACGGAGCCAATCTACGTTTTTCCGCTGGCGGCCAAACTTACGAAGGCGTGGTCAATGGACGCAATGCATCAGGCGTACTGCGGCAACCCAATTCTCCTGTGGCTTACGCATGGCGCGGCACACGCGCCGAAGTCTTGGGCTATGGCTTTGCCGGTAAAACTCCACGCGAACGGATGAACTGGCAGGCGCGCACACGCAATCAACTGCTGCACTTGATAATGGCTGGCAATCCCGCGCCATCAAAGCAAGAGGTTAGGGTGTTGCGCGATAGGCTCTCGCCGCTGCTCGGCAATCCACAGCCGAAACGCGATGACAATCCAAACGCCAACCCGCAGGATTACACACTCACAGAGCTGTCGTTCCGCTACCTATTACCCAACCCGTTTGGCGGGGCGGCTATCGAACGGCTTGCTCACGCCTACCTGGCCAAACCCAACGGCGGGCCACGCGGCGGCATTCGCGGCCAGACTCAATATCCATTGGTGTTGGCGGTGAACGGTCACACCGGCAGCGCCTGGCAAACGATGGAGCCGGATTCGATTTTTTGGTACGGCGACGCCTTTGCGCGGCAGGGCTACATGGTGTTAGCCGTGGACATTTCACATCGCCCACTCAGCGACCTAGTTTCCAGCGGCAACACGCGGGCCGATCAGCTTGGCTATCGCAGCGGCACCTACGCGGCTGGCGATGACTCGGCGCACGGCAACGGCTTGCACACTTCGATCAAACCGGTGTTGCCGCCTGGCACACTGAATCCTGAGTTGTACACCGATTGGGAAGAAGATGGAGAGCGCACGTGGGATGTCATGCGTGCACTCGATTACGCGCTCTCGCGCCCGGATGTTGATCCGAATCGCATCGTGATTGTGGGGCTTTCGCTCGGCGGCGAGATTGCCAGCTACGTCGGGGCGCTCGATCCGCGCATTACGGTCACGCTGCCTGCTGGGTTTTCACCTGACCTCAGCGTGCTGAAATATTATGGCAGTCACGGTTGTTGGAACTGGCACTACGCCGACATCCGCGAATACATTGAATCCGCTGACCTGTTTGCACTGATTGCGCCACGCCCGCTGCTGATCGAAACAGGAAGACAGGATTTTATCTACTCATACTATCCGCAGCCATTCGCTGGCGATAAACAGATTGCGCGCCGCGTCCGTGCAGCTTACAACGACGCGCCCGGTCAATTCATTCATTACTTGCATTACGATGCCCATATCTTTCGCGCCGGAGATTACGCGGCGGCGTTTCCCGAACGCTGGGTGCGCGTGCCATTGCGTATTGCGCCAGCTTTTACCGGCGACACCGCCTGGCAAACTGATGGTACGACGTGGAGTCCGAATGAGTGGACGGTCTTTCGTTATATTGGCGCTTGGCTGGGGTTTCGTTACCTCAGATAAGTCAGTACCGCGAGCCGTAGCGAGCGGGTTTCATTTGTTAGTTCGCCACGCTCGCTACGGCTCCCGGTACCAATTCATTTCAATTACCTGAATACTGCGCAGGCAACGGCTTATCCACTTTCACCCGCGTCGCACGATTCGCCAGTTCCCACAGCGTGGCAAAGACAGTGCGCGTCACCTTCTCCATCTTCACGTAATCAATTTTGTCAGGATGATCGCCCGCCCCGTGATAATCCTCGTGCACGCCATCGAAGTAGAAGACGATGGGAATGCCCTTGCGCGCGTAGTTGAAATGATCGCTGCGATAGAACAGCCGCTCGCGGTCATTCGGATCATCATATTTGTAATTGAACTTGAGCTTGAGGTAGCGCTCATTGACCGCCGCGCTCAACTCGCCCAACTCTGTGCTCATCATCTTCGAGCCGATGACATAGATTTCATCCGCCACGCTCAAGTTTTTGTTGGCCTCTTTGCTATCGCCCGCTGATTTGCTGCGCCCAATCATATCAATGTTAAGCTGCGCGGTGATTTGATTGAGCGGCACCGGCGGATGGTCGGTCACGTATTGCGACCCCCACAAACCTTTCTCCTCACCCGCGTGCCAAACCAACAGCACCGACCGTTTCGGGCGCGGGCTTTTCGCCAGCGCCTCGGCAATCGCCAATAGCCCTGTCGTGCCGGAACCATCGTCATCCGCGCCGTTCCATAGCTTATCCGGCCCGCCCAATCTGCCTGCGGATTCGAGGAAGAGCCGGTAGCGCGTCCACGCATCCGTCTTGCCTTCGTCAGAAGTCGGGCGCACGCCCTCGTGATCGTAGTGCGCGCCAACGGCGATGTACTCGTTCTTCAAGGTCGAATCGCTGCCTTCCCAAATCGCTACCACATTCTGCGTGGGCAAGGTATCGAGCTTGCCAGCAACATTGAAGCTCACGTGCTTGTCAGCCTTGAGCGCAAAGGGCGCAGTAAATTCGCCAGTCGCGGCTTGCTTCAAGACTGCCGCGCCATCGAGTTGTTCCCCTTGAAAAATCGCGTCCAACAATTTCTGCGAAGCATACGCGGCGGGTAAATCATTAGCTTCTTGCGGCTGGCTAAGTGAAGGACGGTTGGAGTTGATCATGAAACGCCCCATCATCTCCCAACGGCTAACCAAGTTCGGGCTTGGCACAACAAGCAAGCCCTTCGCGCCATGCGTGCGCGCGTAGCTGCTCGCGGTATCGTAATCCACGCCCGGCTTGCCTTTCAGATCGCCCGGCTGCACGCCCTGCGGAAACGCGCCTTCAGCCACGACCACAATCTTGTCTTTCACATCTATGCCTTCATAAGCATTGATGTTCTTCGCCTTGACCACCAAACCGTGCCCGACGTAAACAAGCTGCCCTTTGGCCGAGCCGAGCACCGGGCGCGGAATAAAATCGTCGCCGATCTTGTAGCTCTGCCCGTTAAGCTCAAGCTTCGTCTGCCCGCCGTCAAGCTGACCGCGTCGTAACGTGAAGCGTTGAAAAAACGTCCCATTGTCACCCGCCGGTTTGAGACCCCAGCGCGATAGATTGAAGGCGATGAACTTTGCCGCCGTGTCCAGCCCGCGCGACGGCGTGTCGCGGCCTTCCATCTCATCGGAAGCGATAAAGGTCAAAATCTCTTGCAACTGTTTGGCGGTGATCGTTTCGATACTGCTGGGCGCTTCGGCAACTTTGACTGACGCAGCAGCTTTGTTGTCCTTACCCTGCGCGTGCAAGCCAGGCGCTGGCGATGAGAAGACCAGCGCCAGTGACAAACTTAGTAAACAAATTATTCTCACATTTCCTCCGTAAAAATGACGTTCAAATCCTTGCGAGATCAGGCCAAGCTTAAAGACGAATACAAGGTGGGAGCGGTTGCGGATTATCCGAAAACCTTGTGCAACCAGTGCGCTAATGCTGATTCTTCAGCACCTGATCGAGCACGTCAGCACATTCAGTGCTACGTTCGGCAAGCTTGCGATTCAACGCTTCATAGCGTTCGTTGGCCTGCTCCAATTCGTCGGCGATATGCAAGGCCGCCAGGATCGCAATCTTCAAGGTGTCCGCCGTAGCCGCGCCGTGCGCGATGTCGCGCATGTGCTGGTCAACTTTGGCCGCCAATGACTGCGTGCGCCCAGCATCGCCGTCTTCCGGACGGATCAAATAGCTCTGATTGAAGATTTCGACTTTGACAGTGTGTGGCGGGTTCAATTCAAAATTGGGCATTTGAGCCTCCTCGCAAAATATCCGACAAGCTGCCTGGCTTGTCACTTGCCTCGTAAGGCGCCACATTCCGAATCATTCGACTAGCCATGCGGCTTGTCGGACAGCCCAGAATCAACGCTTCAACTCGCTCTCCATCTCCAGCACAACCACGGCATCGAGCATTGCCTCGACCTTCAAGCGCAAGGAATCGCGCTCCGCCAGCAATCGCTGCGCTTGCGTTTCCAGCCGGTCTTTCTCGCCAATCAGCTTTGCGCAATCGGCGCGCAGCAAACCGTTGTCACGCTCGACCTGTTCTTTCTCGCTCCGCAGCCGATTACACAACTCGACCGTGCGATAGATTTTGTCTTCCAGGTGCGCAAATTTCTCCATTCCAGCAGCAGTCATTGTGAAGCCCTCCTTTGAATGGGGGATGTGGGGTGCGGAATACGGCCTAGCGAAAACTCAATTCCGTATTCCACACTCCGCACTCATCTGATCTCCGCGCCGAACGCCTCTTTTAAGCGTTGCACCACGAGTTCGTGCGCGGCATTCACTTCTTCATCCGTCAGAGTTCGGTCGGCGGCACGATAGCAGAGCGATAGCGCCAGCGAATGTTTGCCCGCCGGCAGTTCCTTGCCCGCGTACAGGTCAAAGAGGCGGACGCTCGTGAGTTCGGGAATCTGCAACGCGTGAATCGCCGCTTCGAGCGTCGCGTAGTTCACGCTCGTATCAATCAACAGCGCCACATCGCGCAACACCTGTGGAAACTTCGGCAAAGGCCGATAACGCGCTTCGGCACGCTCAGAACTGAGCAGCGCGCCGAAATCCAATTCCGCCACGAAGACCGGTTGTTTGAACTTGTAACTGCCTGCGATGCGGGGATGAAGCTGACCCACGCGCCCGACTACGTGCCAATTTCCATCGAAGCTGGCGGATATTAACGCAGCCCGCCCCGGATGCAAATAGCTGCTGTCCGTCGCCGGCTCGAACAGCAATCCTTTCAGCGCAAGCCGTTCAGCCAAGGTTTCAACTGCACCTTTCACGTCGTAGAAATCCACGCGCGCCACTGCCGCTTGCCAATCGTCAGCATTGCGCGTGCCCGTAACGACCAGTGCCAGTTTCTCTGTTTCGACCGGACGCTCTGCATCCGCGTGCGCAAAGCATTTGCCAAATTCAAAGAGCCGCACGTTGCGCGTCCCCTGGTTAAAGTTGCGCTCCAACGCTCCCAGCAATCCACCCAACAAATTGGTGCGCATCTGCGCCAGTTCCACATCAATCGGATTGCTCAGGAATACACGCCCGGGGTCGCCCACCGCGCTGAAGGCCGTATCGCTCTCGGCATTCACGAAACTGAAGCTCACCGCCTCGTGATAGCCCAATGCTGTCAGCGCCCGCCGCACGTTTCGTCGCTCGGGTTCGCCCGGCAACAGCGAACCCGCACCCGCGCTGCCCGGCAACGTCGGTTGCACATTATCGTAGCCAGCAATGCGCGCGACTTCTTCAATCAAATCTTCTTCAATGCTGACATCAACTCGCCACGTCGGCGCGGTAGCCGTCAACGATTCGTTTGTCATATCAAGCTGCGCAGGCATGCCCAACAACTCAAGCACATGCGCCGCTTCATTCAATTCAATCTCCAACCCGGTCAACGCTCGATAACGCGAGCAACGGAACGGAATCGGCTGTCGTGCCGAGTGAATCGCCTCTCGGCCCGGATAGACATCCAGCAATTCATCAGAGATCACGCCGCCCGCAATATCCGCGATCAGCCACGCGGCCCGGTCAGAGGCCACAGCGACAATCTCAGGATCAGTCCCGCGCTCAAACCGATAAGATGCTTCAGTGCTCAGTCCTAGCACCTTCGAAGTCGTGCGAATCTGTGTTGGTGTGAAATAAGCAGCCTCCAGCAATACATTCACCGTCTTTTCGCTGATGCCCGAATCTTCGCCGCCTTTGATGCCACCCAACGCCACCGGCCGCTCAGCGTCTGCAATCACCAACATCGCATCGGTCAACTCGCGTTCTTCGCCATCGAGCGTAGTGATGCGCTCACCCGCTGTAGCTCGGCGCACAATGATCCGTCTGCCGCGCAACATTTCGAAATCGAAAGCGTGCAGCGGCTGTCCCAACTCCAACATCACATAGTTGGTGATGTCGGCCACGTTGTTTACACTGCGCTGGCCCATCACCTCCAACCGTTTGACCAGCCACTCCGGCGACGGCCCAATCTTCACGCCTTTGATGAGTCGCGCCGAGTAACGCGGGCATAACTCAGGTGCAGTGATTTCCACCGAAGTCAACGCGCTCGTCTTGAGAGAGGCATCACCGCGTCGCCCTGCTGCCTCGTCACGCTTCAATGGTTTATTTAACAAGGCTGCCACTTCACGCGCGACGCCAAGATGCGACAGGCAGTCGGGCCGGTTCGAGGTGAGATCAACTTCAAGCACTGAGTCGCCGCTGTGCTCTTCGACGGCATCTACGGCCAAACCTACCATCGTCAACCGCGCCGCCAATTCGCGCGGTGCGATGTCAATGTCCACGAATTCTTTGAGCCAGTTGTAGCTGATCTTCATAAGCGCGATTATTGTTCAAGTTTCTCACCTTTGAGCAAAGCATTGATCCTTTTACAAGGACAGATTGGATTGGCCATCCCAACCAAAATATTTCTTGCCCAACGGCAAAATAGCTGCGAGAGTTCTTGGTCAGTTTTGACAAAGCTAAGTACAAAACGATCAGAGTTTACTTCCACTCCCCAAATGGCAGTTTTGATAGGAGCAAACTCAAATTGTAGATCAGGACACTCCGCATGCTTTTCAAACACAGCTTGAACTTCTTTGAGAGTAATGCTGCCAGGAATTGCATTCAGCGGCCTGATAAGACTTTGTGCAATGCTCTGACGATCAGATTCAGAAATCGTGTAGACAAGCTCCCCCGTCAATGTGTCATCTGAGTTAGCTTGCTTTGGTGTAAACACCGCCGTTCCTGAAACTTTCACTTCTTTATTGCCTTCGAATTTCAGAAAGACAGGGATTTCTTTTGAAGAGGTAGAGATAGTTTGTGGTTTCTGCTCCTGTTCTTGTGCTGATACACAAACAACACAAGCTAGAAAAACACTGCAGAAAACCAACAAGTAACAACGCATACCAACACTCCGTAGCTTCAGCCCAATATTTGACCCAAATGCTTCTGCATATGCCGCAAGTAATCCTCAACCCAATACCCCAGCGTCACGGGTTCCTCGCCCGCTACCCGGAACGTCCGCGACAACTTCTCTTCAGGAATCAGCGCAATGATGCGCACCAAGTGTTCATTGAACGACTTCCACAGTAACAGCAAATCGGCCCAAGCTGCCTCTTGATAATCCTGCACCGCCACCCAACGCTCCTGCTCATAACCTGGCAAATCCAGATCATCGTAAAGCTGCACGCGTACGAATCGCTGATGATTGTTCGACGCAGAGTCAATCAGGTGGCCGATGATCTC
Source organism: uncultured Acidobacteriota bacterium (assembly GCA_963699175.1). Lineage (GTDB taxonomy): Bacteria > Acidobacteriota > Blastocatellia > RBC074 > RBC074 > JACPYM01. Next base: position 584,661 of record OY969418.1, read on the forward strand.
TTTCTTCGACCATTTGCCGGGCGCAGGTTTGATGGCGCTCTCAGCTTCACTGATTCGACTGAATCGCTCATAACCAGTAGCGACTGTTTCCTGAAACTCTTTAAGTAGTTCTTGCATCAGTGTTCCCTACTTTCCTCAAGTGAACTGCTCCAAAAACCTCACATCGTTCTCGTACAACAACCGAATGTCGTCTAAGCCGTACATCAACGCGCACAACCGATCCAAGCCCAACCCAAACGCGAAGCCGGAATAGACTTCGGGATCAATGTCCACCCCGCGCAACACATTCGGATGCACCATCCCCGATCCGCCCATCTCGATCCAGCCTGACTGTTTGCACACGCGGCAGCCGGAGCCGTGACACTTGAAGCAGGTGTAATCAATCTCCGCGCCCGGTTCGACAAACGGGAAGTACGAGGGGCGGAAGCGCGTCTTCGTGTCCGGCCCGAACAGGCGGCGCACGAACTCTTCGACTGTGCCTTTCAGGTCGCCGAGCGTGATGCCGCGATCCACCAGCAAGCCTTCGACCTGATAGAACATCGGATTATGCGTCGCGTCCGGCGTGTCACGGCGGAAGACGCGGCCCGGAGCGGCCACACGCAGCGGCGGACGGCGCTTCTGCATCGCGTGAATCTGCATCGTCGAAGTCTGCGACCGCAACGAGAGCCGCTCGCCGTGCTCGCCCGCCAGATAGAAGGTGTCTTGCGGACTACGCGCCGGGTGATTGGCTGGAATGTTCAACGACTCGAAGTTGTAGAACGAGGTTTCGATCTCCGGCCCGTCTTCGATCTCGTAACCCATCGAAACGAAGATGTCTTCGATACGCTGACGCAGCAGCGTGATCGGATGCAAATGCCCAGCGGCAATGCGGCGACCTGGCAGCGTCACATCAATGCGCTCTTTGACCAATTGTTCGGCTTCGCGCTGTGCGGCAAAATCGTTTTGCAGCTTTTCGATGGAGGCTTCGAACTGGGTTTTTAGTTCGTTGAGCTGCGCCCCGACAGTCTTGCGCTCTTCCGGCGCGAGTTGGCCGAGCGTCTTCATCTCGGCGGTCAAGAGGCCGCTCTTGCGCCCGACCCAACGGTCGCGCAGGTCAGTTACGTCGGCTTCGGCTTTCACCGACACCAGCTCTTGCTCGAAATCGGCGCGGAGTTGTGTAAGACGATCACTCATCCTTCATCCTTAAACAAAGACCCAAGACCGCCAATTGCTCGGTGATCTTGGGCCGACCATCTTCAGGAGATGGAAAACAGTGCTAGGCAGTCTTGACCTGTTCCAGCGCCTGCTTGACCGACCCGGCAAGGTCGGCAAAGGCGCTCGGCTGATTGACAGCCAAGTCGGCCAGTATCTTGCGATCCAGATTGATGTCGGCCAATTTCAAGCCGTGCATAAACTGGCTATAGTTCAACCCGTGCAGGCGCGCTGCTGCGCCAATGCGAATGATCCACAACGAGCGATAGTCGCGCTTCTTGACCTTGCGCCCGACGTAGGCGAATTTGAGTGCGCGCTGTACCGATTCACGCATCGAGCGATAGAGTTTGCTCTTAGTGCCACGGTAACCACTCGAAAGTTTCTCTAGTTTTTTGCGCTTCTCCAGGCGCTTATTTCCGCGTTTTGCGCGAGGCATAATCCCCTCCGATAAAAATCAAAACTAATCTCAAATCTCAAATGTCAAATCTGAGATTCCTACTTGCGGCCATACGGCAGCATCGCTTCGACACGTGCCTGATCGCTCTCAGAGACGTGTGCATCAATGTCGAGCAGGCGTTTCCGCTTGGTCGGCTTTTTGGTCAGGATGTGACGCGCGTGCGAATGGCCGCGCTTGATCTTACCGGTCGCAGTAGTGCGGAATCGCTTGGCCGCGCCTCGGTGTGTTTTCAGTTTAGGCATAAGTCCTCCCTTCAAAAATAGAAGATGAAATGAAAATGAACAAAATAGCAGGCTAGGGATTCCCCGGTTTTGGTTCGCCTGCGCGCTCTGGACGTTTGTCTTTCGACTTGTCCTGTTGTTGCTTGTCTTGCTTCTTAGGGCTGAAGATCGCCGTCATCTGCATGCCTTCGACACGCGGGCGAACTTCAATGGCGCCACTGTCAGCCAAATCTTTCTCCAACCGGTCGAGCAGTTGCAGGCCGAGTTCTTTGTGCGTGATCTCGCGGCCACGGAAGCGGACGGTCGCTTTGACCTTGTTGCCGTCCTGCAAAATTTCTTTGGCGTGCTTCATCTTGAAATTGTAGTCGTGATCGTCGGTCCCCGGGCGAAACTTGATCTCTTTGACCTCGATTACGACCTGCTTGCGCTTAGCCTCATGGGCACGCTTCTTCTGCTCGTATTGGTACTTGCCGAAATCAATGATGCGGCAGACCGGCGGCTGCGCTTGCGGGGCGACTTCGACCAAGTCTAAGCCACGCTCGCGCGCCAGCCTCAGCCCTTCCTGCGGCGTCATGACCCCGATCATTTCGCCTTCGTCATCAATGACGCGAATCTCTCTAACGCGGATGCGTTCGTTGATACGTACACTCGGCGCACGATGGTCGCGCCGCTGCCAACCCCCGCCACGATTGAAACCAGTGTTGATAGAAACACCTCCTAGGAAATTCAGATCTCAAATTTGAGATCACTGCTTACGTTTGCAAAGCGCGCGCATTAACCAACTCTTTCAGCCGCGCGCTAAACTCAGCCACCAGCACCGCGCCCGTGTCACCTTTGACGCGGTCACGCACAGCCACCAAGCCGCTCTCGGCCTCGCGCTCGCCGATGATGAGCATGAAAGGAATCTTCTTGAGCTGCGCATCGCGAATCTTCGCGCCGATCTTCTCGCTGCGCAAATCAACCGCGATCCGGTGGCCCACCGCTTTCAATTCGGCCTCGACCTTCTGCGCCTGCTCGTTGAAACGATCCGAGATCGGCAGCACGATGGCTTGCACCGGCGCGAGCCAGACCGGGAAGGCCCCGGCGTAATGTTCGATCAAGATGCCGAAGAACCGCTCGAACGAACCCAAGATGGCGCGGTGCACCATAATCGGCTGATGCGGCTTGTTTTCGGACGCGATGAATTCGAGGCCGAACCGCTGTGGCAGATTGAAATCCACCTGGATCGTCGAGAGCTGCCACGTGCGTTTGATCGCGTCCACCACCTTGAAGTCAATCTTCGGGCCATAAAACGCGGCCTCGTCCTCCATCCGCTGGTACGGCAAGCCATACTGATTCAGCGCATCCGTCAATGCCGCTTCAGCCTGATTCCAGACGTCATCGGCACCTATGTACTTGGAATGATCCGTCGGGTGGCGCACTGATAGTTCGGCCTTGTACTCGAAGCCGAACGCCTTCATCACGAAATCCACCAGATCGAGACAGCCGAGCACTTCGTGCACCAACTGCTCCGGCGTACAAAATAGATGTGCGTCGTCTTGCGTAAAGCCGCGCGCCCGCATCAAGCCGTGCGTCACACCCGAACGCTCGTAGCGATAGACCATGCCGTATTCGGCATAACGCTGCGGCAGGTCGCGATACGAACGTTGCCGGGACTTGTAAATCTGGATGTGGAACGGGCAGTTCATCGGCTTCATCCGATACTCGATTTGCTCGTTCTCCTTGTCCGTCATCGGCGGATACAAGCCCTCCTGGTAATTCTCCAGGTGGCCAGAGATGCGGAACAACTCCGATTGCGTCACGTGCGGCGTGTTGACGAAGCTGTAACCGCGCCGGTAAAGCTCGTCGTTCAGGAACTGCTCGATCACCTTGCGAATCAGCGCCCCGTTCGGATGCCATAGCACCAGGCCTGGCCCGATGGCGTCGCTGAAGCTGAACAGATCAAGCTCCTGCCCCAAGCGGCGATGGTCGCGCTTCTCGGCCTCTTCCTTCTGCTTGACCCATTCGTCCAGCTCTTCCTGCGAAAAGAAGGATGTGCCGTAGATGCGCTGCATCTGTTCGCGCTTCTCATCGCCCTTCCAATGCGCGCCTGCAATCGAGAGCAGCTTGATTGCCTTGATCTTTGACGTTGATGGCACGTGCGGCCCCAGGCAGAAATCCACGAACGGCGTGCCCTCAATCGTGTAGCAACTGACCGTCGCGCCGCCCTTCTCTTCGATCAACTCGCACTTGAGCGGCTCGCCCATCTCGGCGAACTTCTGCTCGGCCTCGGCCTTCGGCAGCTCGACGCGTTTGTATTCGAGATTGCGCTTGATCAAGTCTTTCATGCGCTTCTCGATCTTCGGCAAATCTTCGGGCGTAAACCGCTCGCCGTCCGGACGCTGAAAATCGTAGAAGAAGCCACCCTTCGGATCGTCCAACAAAGACGGCCCGATGCCGAGCTTCGTGCCCGGATACAAATCCATGACCGCCGCCGCCATCAAGTGCGCCGTCGAATGGCGATAAACTTCGAGCGCGTCGTTGCCTGATTCGGGCGTCAACGGCTCAACCGTCTCGCCCGCTTGCAACACGTAGCTCAAATCCACTGGCTCGTCCTGCTTTACGCCGTGGCGAAACAAACGTGCGGCGACAGCCTTCTTAGCGGCCTCGCGGTCTTGCTGCTTGATAGCCTCGAACGCCGATAAACCAATCATTGATTGTGATGCTGCTTGTCTTTGTACTTCACTCATTGCTGTCTCACCCAAATTGATGTGGCGGTTGCAGCCTAAGTTCATGAAGGCTGCCGCCTGAAATCTGAAACCTCAATCTGAGATCTCAAATTTCAAATCTCAAATTTGCTGTAAGGACAGTCCCAAAAGCTCTACCGCATAAACGGGAATAACTGCTTCAGGTAAGGTCCTACGCCAGCGGTTACCATGCAGAAAATGCCGCGATGATCGTTAGGGATGATCTTCGCAGCTACTTAGTTCGACGTGTCGTAAATCGTTTCTGCATAAGCGGCAACTCTTCGGGAGCTGACGTTGAACAATAAGAATCTGCCTGAAAAACTCAGGCGTCCCAAGAAATAGGCTGGAGCGGATTTGAACCGCTGACCCCTACCGTGTCAAGGTAGTGCTCTACCCCTGAGCTACCAGCCTGTAATTTCAAGAGGCGGCAAAGTAACAAACGGCGCGCGCGACTGTCAAGCGGCATAACCAATTGCAACCAATCGCTTCGCGAGGCTGGCTTTTTATCGAGCGTTGAGCGCAGCCGCGCCGCTAAGGGCTAGTGTTCTAGCTCATCTCAGGTTTTGGTAGCTGGTCTTGGCTTCAAGCAACACGGGCAGTTCAGGGTCGGCAGTCTTCCAAGCCGCGAAGAAATCTTCAAAGGCCTGGCGAATCTTCGCCAGATCGTTCGTGAGCGCCGCCGCCCGCGCCAGGCCCAGATGCGCGAGCGGATACAATGGCGAAAGCGGCGCATAGCCTCGGTGCGCGAGAATCTTTTGAAACTCCGCTGCCGCCTCGGCACTTTGCTTCAATTGCAAATACGCCTGCCCGCGCAGGGATTGCGGCCAGAACTCCGCCGCCGCTTCGTAACTCGTCGTGGTTTGCAACTGGTCTATGGCCTGCGCTGCGTGACCACGTTGAAGTTCCAGCGCCGCGCGAATCGTGGGCAGCCAGATCGAATTGATCACGGTGTCTTCGGGATAGCGCTGGCTTAACTCTTCAATCAGTAACTTGACCGGCTGCGCCACGCCGCACAAGGCCAAAGCGAGCGCCGCGCGTGGCAGCGAGGCGCGCCCGCTGGCGAACTGCAATCCTTGCGCCGCGTCGGCTTGGGCTTGCTGGCAATCTCCGAACACAACACCACGCAGCGCCTGCTCCGTCGCATAGCGTGCGGCCAACTCTTTCGTGTTGCCGCGCGCGGCCAAGTCAATCGTACGGCGCGCGAAGCCCTGCGCCTGGCGCCACTGTCCCGCGCAGGCTGCCGCGCCAGCTTGCCAGTCGAGCGCAACGTACTCTTCCGGCTTCCCCTGCGCCCAAGCAAGCTGCTGCTGCATGCCCGTCGCGTCGCCCTCCGCGCAAGCAATCAGATAGAGGGCGGAGTGTATATTGGTCAGATCAAATTGCTGCTCGAGCGCTTGCTGGAAAATATCTTTGGCTTCCGCAAAACGATTCACGCGCAGCAACGCCCGACCCAGATAGAAATAGGCAGGCGCAAACGTGGGGTTGAGGCGAATGGCCGCGTGGCCTTCGGCGACGGCCAGGTCGTGCCGCCCAATTAGCTCGTAAATGACTAACAGATCAATCGGCGCCGTGGATGTGCGCGGGTACATGCGCTTGAACAGGATCGCCGCCTCGAGCGCCTTGTGCAGATCGCCGGTGAAATTGTAATGGTAGCGAAAGGCGACCTGGAGTTGCTCGTAATCGCTCACGCGTTCCTTCAGCGCATAGGCTTTTTCCGCATACTCAGCCGCCAACCCCAGTTGGCCGCTGATGCTGTGGTGGATAGCGAGCATGCTCCAGGCATAGGCGAAGTCAGGGTCAAGTTCCACGGCGCGCCGGTAAAGCTGGATCGCGTCCACCAGCCTGCCGTTGAGAGTCTGCTCATAGCCCAACGAGTAGGCCTGAAAAGCTTCCAGTTTCTCCGTCGTAGTCCCTTCCAACTCCTTACCGAACTGCTGGATCGAACTCAAGGTCTCGCCCAGCTTGGCGCGCAACCGGGAGGCCGCCTGCGAGAGCACACGCAACACCTGCTCCTTGCTCTTGGCCTCGACCTGCTCGGTTTCGAGTGGCAAGCCGGTCTCACCCTGAATGGCCTCCAGCGTGATGACGTAATGGCTGCCGAGTTGGACGATTGAACCGGCGATCAGCGCCTTGAGGTTATGCCGTAGGCAAATCTCCCGCGCGATCCTGGCGGTGACACGTTCTTCGGGCGAGCGCTTCATCAACCGCAGCGTTTGGCGCACCCGCTCTTCGGGAAACAGACTCAAAAACGGCGACTGTTGCAACTGAATCGCCAGCCCCTGTTTGAGTGTCCCGTCGAAGACTGCATCGCCCGTCTTGTTTTCGAAATCGGCCAGCAGGATCAAGTCTTTTTCATTCAGCATGGGCAGCACGGGGCGGCGGCTCCGCGCGACCCAGGCGGCAATGGCGCGTAGCGCAGGCGCGAAGAGCTTGAAAGGCTCGCGCGTAACGTTCGTAGTCACGGGAATGTTTTGGCTGCTGGAGTCAAGCGGGAAGACTGACCCCAACTCGCCCAGTTTCGCCTGCAGCTCAATCTGTTGCTTCAGTTCTTTCAAGTCAGTGAGCAAAGCTCCCGCCGTTTGATAACGGTCGGTGCGCTCTTTGCGCAGCGCCTGGCTGACGATGCGCTCCAGTTCGGCGGGCGCCGTGGGCGCGTGCTGGGTGAGCGGCAGCGGGGCGTCCCGCAAGATGGCGGCGATTGTGTCATTCTCCGTCGCGCCCACGAATGGCGCGCGGCCAGCGATCATCTCGTAAACTAACACGCCCAGGCTGAAGATGTCTGTGCGCGCATCCACCTTCTCAGCGCGCGCCTGCTCCGGCGACATATAGCGCGGCGTGCCCATCAATGTGCCTGCCTCGGTGCTGTGTCGGGCCAATGTCAGAGTTGGTGAATCAAGGCCGGGCAATGTGGCTTCAGTCAATTTAGCCAGTCCGAAGTCCAATAGCTTGACGTACCCGTCGGGTCGCACCATCACGTTCTCCGGCTTGATGTCACGATGGGTGATGCCGGCCTCGTGCGCGGCAGCCAGCGCGGCGGCAATCTGCACGGCCACGTCAATCGCTTCTGATAGCCTCATCCGATGAGGCGTTATGTCTTGGAGCGCGCCCGACATTCGCTGGCGCAGCGTCTCCCCCGCGACGTACTCGGTGACGATGTAGTGCGTGGCTCCGGCTTCTGTTTGGACTTCACCGATCTCGTAAATGGTAATGATGTTCGGATGGTTGAGCGCCGAGGCGGCGCGCGCTTCCTGCGCAAAGCGTCGCAAGCGCTCAGGCTGAGTGGTGAATTCGGCGGGCAGTAATTTAACGGCGACTTTGCGAGTGAGGTGCGTGTCTTCGGCCAACCAGACTTCGCCCATCCCGCCTCTGCCCAGCAGCGACAGGATCCGAAAGCGGCCAACACGCTGCCCAATCAAGGAAGGAGCCAGAAACGCGCTCCCTGCCCTGATTTGATCCTCAGCCAGCGCTCGAGCCGCCGCTTCCAACGCAGGCCGGTCAATCAGCCTTTCGCCGCGCCCCTCGTAATCGAGCAGCGCTTCGACTTCTTGCCGCAAAGCTTCATCGCCGCCACAGGCCTCGGTCAGATAAGCCGCCCATTGCCCCGGCTCAAGCTCCAGCGCGGCGTGGTAGAGGCGACCGACTTCTTTGTACCGTTCAGGCGTCATCACGCTTCTCTCGATCCAATTCCCGCAGCAGCCACGAGCGGGCCAAGCGCCAGTCACTACGCACCGTGCGCGGCGAAACTTTCAAGACTTCGCCGATTTCTTCCTCGGTCAGTCCGCCGAAGAAGCGCAATTCGACGACCTGGCTCTGGCGCTGGTCAAGCGCGGCCAGCGCGGTCAGCGCGTCATTGAGCGCCACCAGATCATCATTGCCGTTTGGGCCGACGGTCAAAGCTTCATCCAGCGAGACCTGCTGAGCGCCGCCGCCGCGTTTGTCCATCTTCCGCGCACGGGCGTAATCCACCAGGATGTGGCGCATCGCCTGCGCCGCGACGCCAAAGAAATGGGCGCGATTCTCCCAATGCTTCTCCTGCTGCCCGATCAACCGCAAATAAGCCTCGTGGATCAACGCCGTCGTTTGCAGCGTGTGACCCACGGGCTGTTGACGCATGTAGCGCCGCGCCATCCGGCGTAGCTCGTCGTAGACCAGCGGCGTCAATTGGTCGAGCGCGCTGCGGTCGCCCTCGCTCCAGCGTTGTAGCAATTGACTGACTGACGGTGCGGAGGTCTCCATAAATTTTTTTCGATAGGCTTTCCGGTTTAGTTGCGGGTTCTCGTTTCAGAAGAGTGAGAGCAAGAGTTGCTCGATGGCCAGGGCGCAAAGAGCACCTCGCCATTCAAAAGGACGCGCAGGCGGTGAGTGTAAACCCTCGCCTGCGCAAAACCCAAGGAGTTCGAATAAGAAAGCAAAAGTTTACAGCGAGAATTATTTTCAGGCCGACCCCGGCCACAAGGAGATTCAAATGACTACATTCAATAGCGGTGGAAAACCTATCTCCGTCGAGTTGTTCCTACCTGCGAAGGGCGGGTTGCATCCGGCGGTGGTCGTAGCCTACGGCACGGAGGGGCTGGGGGTAATCCTCGGCCACGACGTGGGCGCGGCAATCCGGAATTACGCGGAGCATTTGGCGAGTTCAGGGTTCGTGGCGCTGCTTCCGCACTTTTTTGAGCGCACCAGTACGGCTGAAGGTTTTCAAACGGTGACGCCCGTCTATGCGCTGCATCGGGACGAATGGCTGGACACGCTGGGCGACTGCTTGAACTTCGCGGCTAGTCGGCCCGAGGTGAACAAGAAGATTAAGCCCGGCCTGCTCGGCTTCTCGCTCGGCGGCCACCTCGTCCTGCGCCAAGCGAAGCGCAAAACGGGCTTGGCCGTTGGCGCCGTGGTCGAGTTCTACGCTCCGATTTCCGCATCGCCTTTCAATGGCCTGGACGATCACCTCGGCGACTTGCCGCCAGTCCAAATTCATCACGGCGACGCAGATCAGATCGTCTCAAGCAAGCAAAGCGATGAACTGGTGCGCTTGCTGGCTAAAGCCGGAAAGGTGAAGGGGGCGGACTTCGAACGTCATGATTATCCCGGCGAGGGACACGGCTTTCGTGGGGCCGCCGCGATCAAGTCGTCGAAGCAGCGTACGGCTGACTTCTTTAAGAAACATCTCGTGTAGCGCCAGTTAGCGTGGGCAAAATCGAAGCGTTGCCTACTGTCGCGGCTTAATACTGCCGTTAGTGGTCAGATAAAGGCATAACAAAGGAGCAATAGATGACAAATATGACAACCATCGCAAATTTCTTCGTTTGGCTGGTAATCGCTCTGCACGTCTGCTTCCTGGTCTTTGAAATGTTTTTCTGGGACAAGCCTTTCGGCCTGCGGACTTTCGATTTGAAGCAGGAGTTCGCCACTGCCTCAAAGTCCCTCGCTGCGAATCAAGGGCTGTACAACGGCTTTCTGGCTGCGGGGCTTGTCTGGGGCCTCAGCCTTCGCGCAGATGGAACGGGCGTCATAGTATTTTTTCTTTGTTGTGTGTTGATCGCGGGCTTGTATGGCGCTGCCACTGCCAGCAGTCGAAGGGTCAAGATCGGGACACTCTTCGCTCAGGCGATCCCGGCAGCTCTCGCTCTCGCTCTGGTGTTCTTGCCCTGAGCGGCACAGTCGAGCGCGACCTCTAACCCTTCATTGCACCGGACCGCCAACGACACTCAAGGCTTGACCGTGTGGGTGAAAATCGCACGCACGGTTCTTAGGGGAAGGGGCGGCAGCGATGCCAGCCTCCTTACCCGACCTCAACATGATCTAGTTTGCGAAAAGGAGATAAAGACATGAACACTGAAAGCGTGGATAGGAAGATGTTTGACAACGCCTATGCGGGGGTTAAGTTATGTACCGCAAAGGAGGCACTCAGGCACGAAGTGAGGCAGATAGTAGTGCCAGAGAACGCTGAACTACTACTCTCCCCGTCCCATCCCGAATTGGCAAATTTCTTCGTTCGGGTACATCTCAAATCCTACGAGGACTTACAACTACTTGGGTATGTTCCTCGGAGACTCCATGAAGAAAAGGTTCGTCAGGCCATCACTGCCGACAACGAGGAGGTCTACAGGTTAGCAAGTAGCATGGCTTCCCAACTATCTCCTCCTGACTGCGAGTGTCAGTATCAATCTGCACACACCTCCGAGTCATTCAAAGGCAGTCTCCGGTCTACATATAACCGTATCCGCAATACTCATAACCCAACTCTGGGGAGATTGCTTTCCGACCATCTCGGTGCTCATGTGCCGTGGGATGACCCCATAGCAAGTATCACGAGGAAATGGGTATCGAGGCTGGACGATAGGATCTTTCTCGAAAAACCGGTTCTTGCGGTCATTGCTGAAGACATAACGATCAACCGAAATGCCAGCTTAATAGTAGACCCTGGACTCCAGTCTCTGTTAGCACATGACGTCCGGATACATCGCAGAGGACGCGTGGTCCTACAAGGTAGCTACATAAAGATCTGGGCTAATTCGATTGGCTCATTCCTGGACATTGGTACTACTACCACTGTTAAAGTAACACCACCGTGGGCAGTCGCGGGCAATTAGGTTAACACCGAATAGGAGGTTTTAAATGGCGATTTTTATTAATATCGTAGCAGATGGTAGGGACGCGGCTCCTCTCGAGGGCCAACCAGGCTTCGAGTACCAGAACCCGGCCGCACAAGGCGCCCACGGAGAGGACGCAAATTGCGGATTCTTCGGTGATGACTGTGCCGGAAGAGGTGGCACGGGTGGAGATGGCGCATCAGGCGGCAGAGGCGGGTCGGGAGGTCCCGGTGGCCATGCCCCTATCGTAACTATCGAAGTGAATTCCTTTGACGTCATTGTTGCTCTTTCAGCCAAAGGAGGAAAAGGTGGCAATGGAGGCAGAGGCGGGCAAGGACAGAGAGGAGGGAAAGGAGGCGAAGGCGGCGCAGGTGAGGATTGCGAGTATGGCGGAACTGGTGGTAATGGCGGCAGAGGCGGTGAAGGTGGTAGAGGTGGACATGGAGGGGCGGGCGGAAAGGGAGGAATCATCACGATAATTGGGAAAGACTTTATCAACCGTGTCGACGCCCCACTCATGGACGCATCTGGGGGACCTGGCGGAACCAGAGGCACAGATGGCGGCGGTGGCCAAGGAGGGGAACCCGGCAGCTCCGGGCCGAGCACCGGGGTTTTCGACCCAAGCAGCGACTGCGATAGGACGCAGGCAACTGTAGGAGACCCAGGAAAGGCTCCACCTTACGATCCCATTCTCGATCCCGATCCCCTCCGGGGCAATGGACCGCAGGGACAGGAAGGGATCGCCAGGAGGATCCTTGCGGTGTAGTAGCCAGACCATAGTCAGCACCAGAAGCACAGCCGCGTAGGGTTGGGTTGCCTCCTGTTTGGCAACCCAACCTTTACACTCAGTTCAGGTAGGACTGGTTTTCTCAGAAGATGGAGTTTCTTCAAGTGGACCACTCCTTCAAGTCGGGCGGCCCTGCCGACGTTGACTCCCGGTCGAAGACAACAGACTGGTTCGTCAAGCACCTACCACCTACCGGCAAATAAGAGGGTGGGATCAGTTGTTGCAAACGCTGATTTCTACAACAGCTTCATTGCGCCTAGCTTCTCTGGAGTCTCGTCGCAGCCAGTGGCACCTCTGAGCAGCAGTCGTGTTCATTTATCCTCTCATGCAAGGTACGTTCGATATTGTGCCACCGCGTTAAGGCTAGACAGCGTTTAGCAAAAGGACGGGACAAGCGGCCAGCTTGCCCCGTCTCTTTTTCGCGCGACCTATCTCCCTTTGAAAATCGGCTGGCGCTTGTCGAGAAAAGCCTGCAAGCCCTCGCGCTGATCCGCGCTTTCATAACAGCGCTGAATGGCGGCGGCACAGGCCCCTTGATCGCGTTCGGCAACCGGCAGCAGCGCCTGTTGAATGGCCAATTTGTGCGCCGCCAGCGAAAGGGGCGCGGCAGCAGCGAGATTCATTGCGTACTCACGTGTGTAAGATTCCAATTCGCTAGCCAGCAACAAGTGATTGATGAGACCCATCCGCTGGGCCTCATTGGCGTCGAAGCTGCGACCAGACAACAAGACATCCGCCGCATTGGCCGGGCCGATCAGATTGACCAACCGCACCACGCCTTCTTCCATCGGATAAGCCACGCCGAGTTTGACTGCCGGGATGCCGAATTGGGACTGCGCGCTGGCAAAGCGCAAATCACAAGTCACGGCGATTAACACGCCGCCGCCGAAACAAGCGCCGTTGATCATCGCAATCACTGGTTTGGCAGCATCGGTGATTGACTGCAACCCAGCCAGCGAGTCGCGGATGTGGGTTTCAATTGCTTCGGCGCTCTCGCTCTGCGCTTTCAACTCGGCGATGTCGGCCCCGGCAATAAAAGCCTTTTCGCCAGCGCCTGTCAGGATGATGACGTGGACGGCCTCATCCGCCGCCAAAGCGCGCACCGCCTCGCCCAACGTCCGCCACATCGCCGCGTTCATTGCATTGCGCGCCGCCGGCCGGTTGATAATGATCCAGCCCAACGGCAACTCGCGCCGCACTTGAATCAATTCTGTTGACTCACTCATCGCAACCTTCTCTCACAAAGAATTTCCAACCAGCAGCGTTTGTAAGGGGGCATCAGCCTGGCTGTCAAAGGCGACTAAACAAAAACGCTGGCGAAGCAGTCTGGCTGCTCCACCAGCGTTCTGTTTATCCAACTCACCGCCAAGCTCAAGCGGTCATAGCTTCTTCCTGATATTCAAGAAAGAGATACTTGCGCCATTCAGGCCGGTGTTCTGCGGCCTGCTGCAAGGCCGTGCGTTCCAGCCCGTAGTAGAGTGCCGCCGGATTGGTCAGCAACGGCATTCTGGCTTCCTCCGGCGTGCGGTCGCCCTTACGGTTATTGCAAATCTTGCAAGCCGCCACTAGGTTTTCCGCCAGCGTCTTGCCGCCACGCGAGCGCGGCATGATGTGGTCGAGCGTCAGATCGAACGCCGTGCCCTTTTTGCCGCAGTACTGGCAGCGGTAACGGTCGCGCGCAAAGATGCGTGTGCGCTGCGTCGCGCGATTCTGTCGCGTGCGCACGTCAATGTAATGCGTCAAGCGGATGACTGACGGCACATCGAAGACGAAGCGCGGCGAGCGAATGGTGTGGCCTGGGTCTTTTTCCAAGACTTCAGCCACACGCCGCCAGACCAGCGTCAACGCTTTGGGCGCAGTGACGACGCTCAATGGCTCGTAGGAAGCATTCAACAGGAGTACTTTGCGTGAGAGAACCATACAGACTTCCCTTCCGATTGCTCAAGGGCCTGGCAGGACTTGAACCTGCAATGACTCGTTTAGAAGACGAGTGCCTTTCCAGTTAGACTACAGACCCGCAGATTTGGCGATCTCAATACTATCTGACTAACGGTTGCCTGATTTTGGCGCGCGCATCATAACAAAATATGGGGCTTTGGCTCAATCAGGCTACCATTATTTGTAGCCAACCACTCAAGACCGACCAAAGCCAGCAATCGGAATCGAACCGATGACCTCTTGCTTACCACGCAAGCGCTACTACCGACTGAGCTATGCTGGCTTGGTTGCAACAATGACCGGAGCAGGACTTGAACCTGCGGCCTTTGGCATGTCGGGCCAACGCTCTACGCTACTGAGCTATCCGGCCAACTTCACGACGGCGATGGTGAGACTCGAACTCACGACCTCTGGCTTCGGAGACCAGCGCTCTCAAATCCATCTGAGCTACATCACCAGTTGCAATGGTTGGTCGAGGACTTGAACCTCGTCCTTTCGGGCTTCAACCGAGCGCACTGCCTGTTATGCTAACCAACCAAAATGTCCGTGATAGGACTCGAACCTATGGCCTCTGGTTTCGTAGACCAGCGCTCTGAAATCCACCTGAGCTACACGGACAAAGTCAGGCCAAAAAAATCAGGATGGCAGGACTCGAACCTGCGTAGGCCTGCTCCCAAGGCAGGTGGGCCACCGCTACCCCACATCCTGAAAATGGAGTCGGCGAGATTCGAACTCGCAATAACTGGTTTGCAGGACCAGCGCCTTGCCAATTTGGCTACGACCCCAACATAGTTTAATTTTAGATTTTGGATTTTAGATTTTGGATTACGGGACATCAGCCGCTAAATCCAAAATCTAAAATCAAACTGATAGGAGCGGTGAGAATCGAACTCACGACCTCTTGTGTGTAAGACAAGCGCTCTCCCGATTGAGCTACGCTCCTGCAAGTGGCTGGGAGACGTGGACTCGAACCACGATCAACAGAGTCAAAGTCTGCCGTCTTTCCAGTTAGACGATCCCCCAATCGCAGAGCCGACGGTGGGAATTGAACCCACAACCTATCGCTTACGAGGCGATTGCTCTTGCCCTTGAGCTACGTCGGCAAAGAGTGAGCGACGGGACTCGAACCCGCTAGCTCCAGCTTGGTAGACTGGCGCGCATCCAGTTGCGCTCCGCTCACTAACAACGGCGACAAGGGACGATGAAACGAGACATGGTTCAAAGATGTAGTTCCATCAGCATTCGCCGTCCAAAGCTGTGAGGGTGGGACTCGAACCCACGCATCGCTCGTTTAACAGACGAGTGCCTTACCAGCTTGGCTACCTCACAAGAAATTCAAACAATCCCATCGCTGCAAGAGCGGCAAGCCATTGGCCGAAGCCAACCGCCTGCCGCTCCGACGTGGTTGTCGCGTTCAACCCGGCAGTTGTCGCGTGCAACTGCCACGACAGCGCAAGTCATGGATCGGGAGAGACTCGAACTCTCAGCTTCCTGCTTAAGAGGCAGGCACTCTCGCCGTTTGAGTTACCGATCCGGCAGCGGGAGCGAAGGGACTCGAACCCTCGATCGCTCGCTCGACAGGCGAGTGCATTCGCCGCTTTGCTACGCTCCCCGATGTACTTGGCCCATGTACCTGGAAGGACTTGAACCTTCGACCTCACGCTTATCGGGCGTGCGCTCTACGCTGCTGAGCTACAGGTACAATTTGCAAAGAAGCTGGCAAGGCAGGATTCGAACCTGCAAGCTGCGATTTCAGAGACCGCCGTGCTCCCAGTTGCACCACTTGCCATCACGCACGTTATTTAGGCAGCCGCCGTGCCAGAGCAAACCCGCAAATTCAAACCGCTGTGCTGGCAGGACATAACTTTCAGCGTGCCAATTAGTCTGCTAAATGCTGAGTCAATTTCTTAGCTTTTAAGCTACTGCGTTAGTCAATCAGCTAGCCACTCTTTTGAGCTATCCAACAAAATCCGCTACAGCTTGGCATTTTGCTTGCTCTGTTAAACAATCACGCGCAAAGCTTCGCAGTGGAGAATAATCAGATGAAGGCCTGTGTACTACGCCGCAATGCCACCATCGAACAGAACCCACTTGAACTGCTCGACGTGCCAACGCCTGCACCGGCAGCCCAACAAGTCTTGGTGAAAGTCAGCGCCTGCGGTGTCTGCCGCACCGACTTGCACGTTATCGAAGGCGAGTTGCCGCAGCGTCATTTGCCAATCATTCCCGGTCATCAGGTAATCGGGCGCATCGAACGGCTCGGCGTAGAGGTAACGAAGTTTAAGGCCGGTCAACGCGTTGGCATTCCCTGGCTGCACGAAACCTGCGGCCAGTGCGAATACTGCCGCGCAAGCAAAGAGAATCTATGCGAGACGGCGACTTTCACTGGCCACGTAGTCAACGGCGGTTACGCTGAATACATCGTCGCGCCCGCCGCTTTTGTTTATGCTATTCCCGAAGCGTTCAGCGATGTTGAAGCTGCTCCGTTGTTATGCGCGGGCATCATCGGTTTCCGTTCGCTGCGACTGTCGGGCCTCGCGGGGCCAAGCCCAGGTTGGCGGCTGGGGCTATACGGTTTCGGCAACGCCGCGCATGTAGCGATTCAAGTGGCGCGGCATTGGGGCGCGGAGGTCTATGCGTTTACGCGCGATGCGCGGCATCAACAATTAGCGCGCGAATTGGGCGCAGTGTGGGCTGGACAGGGCAATGAACAGCCGCCCGTCAAACTCGATAGCAGCATCATCTTCGCCCCGGCGGGCGAGCTTGTGCCTGTGGCTTTGCAAGCGTTGAAGAAAGGCGGCACGCTGGCGCTGGGCGGGATTCACATGAGCTTGATTCCGCCGCTTGATTATCAACTGCTCTATCACGAGCGCGTCGTGCGTAGCGTGACCAACAACACGCGGCAGGACGGCGAAGACTTCTTGCACGTGGCAGCGGAAATTCCGCTCAAGCCTCAAGTCGAGCTATTCACGCTGGCCGAAACCAATCGCGCCTTGAATGCGCTCAAACACGACGCAATTCGCGGCGCAGCGGTCGTCCAGCTTTGAGTCGAACCGAATGGAACTAGGTTATCTCTTTCAACAACTCGGCATCGCGTTGGGTCTCGGACTGCTGGTCGGGCTGCAACGCGAAAGCACCGCTTCAAAGTTGGGCGGCGTGCGGACATTCCCGCTGATTACGCTCTTTGGTGCGCTTTGCGGGCTGCTCGCTTCATCATTTGGTGGCTGGGTGATCGGTGCGGGGCTATTGGCGTTGACGGCCCTGATCGCACTGGGCAAGCAGGCTGAGCTTAAGGCCGACAAGCCCGATATCGGGATGACCACTGAAGCAGCGATGTTGTTGATGTTTGCCGTGGGTGCGTATTTGATCGGCGGTCAACGCGCCCTGGCGGTCGCGGTAGGCGGAGTCGTGGCCGTGTTGCTACATTTCAAAGGCCAGTTGCACGAGGCAGTGGCGCGGTTAGAGGCAAACGACTTGAAAGCGATTATGCAACTCGCGTTGATCTCGCTGGTCATCTTGCCGGTCTTGCCCAATCGCACTTACGGGCCATACGACGTGCTCAACCCGCGCCAGATTTGGTGGATGGTCGCATTGATCGTTGGTATCAGCCTGGGCGGTTATATCGTCTACAAGTTTTGGGGCACGAACGCGGGCGTGGTGTTGGGCGGCATCCTCGGCGGGTTGATTTCGAGCACCGCGACGACAGTCAGCTATGCGAAACGTGCGCGCAGTACGCCGAACACCGCCAACTTGGCGGCATTGGTAATCGTGATCGCGTCGGCAGTCGTCTATGCGCGGCTACAACTGGAAATCGCGACAGTGGCGCCTCGTTTTTTGCCAGTAGCCGCGTTGCCACTCTCAGCGATGTTGGGGTTACTGGCGGCATGTGCAGTTGTGCTGTGGCTACTTAATCACGACACGTCAGATGAGATGCCGGAGCAGGAAAACCCTTCGGAATTGAAAGCCGCGTTGCTGTTCGGGTTGCTCTATGCAGCCATTCTATTTGGCGTCGCCGCGGTCAAGGCGCATTTTGGCAATCGGGGCTTGTATGTGGTTGCAGTGCTTTCGGGCTTGACTGATGTGGATGCCATCACGCTGTCAACCTCACAACTTGTCCAGAGCGAGCGGCTGAGTGCAGCGGAGGGTTGGAAACTGATTTTGATTGCTTCACTCGCCAATCAGGTTTTCAAAGCTGGCGCCATTGCTGTGCTTGGCAATCGCCAGTTGTTTGTAAAAGTGGCGTTGTGTTACAGCCTCGTCGTGGTAGGTGGCCTCCTGTTGCTCTTTCTCGGTTGATGCCGGCTTATCCCTTTTCTAAGGCTTGTTTTGGTGGCGCAGCAATATTGGAACAGCGAAGCCGCCGCTTTCCATCAGGTGTCACGCCGTCTACAATACGTTGAAATCGTTAGTCACAAGCTGGTTAAATCGCTACCAAACAACGTTCAATCAACCCTTCTTAGCAAAGGAGGCCCAGTATGAAAATCTTGTTAGCCGTTGATGGTTCTGCGTGCAGCAATGCAGCAGTCGCATCGGTGGCCGCACGCCCCTGGCCGTCTGGCAGTAGCATCAAGCTCGTTTCGGCGGTCGAGTTGCCTTTTATGCCGACGCCGGAAACGTGGTCACTGCCCGATAGTTATTATGCGCAGCTCGAAGAAGCTGCCCAGGAACAAGCGCAGAAAGCCGTCGAAGCGGCGGCGGCGCGGCTGACCGACAGCCCGCTTGAAATCATTACCGAAGTTCACAGCGGACGTGCGCGCGATGTGATCTTACGCGAGGCCGAGCAATGGCAAGCCGATCTGATCGTTGTCGGTTCGCATGGTTACAGCGGCTGGCAACGTTTCTGGCTCGGTTCGGTCTCGCACTCAATTGCTGCCAACGCACATTGCTCAGTCGAAATTGTGCGCTGTGCTCCGCAATAATCGGCGCGCCAGATCATCATTCAATCGGCATAGGCTTAAAAATACAGACGAAATTTTACCAGCAGGTTGGTGACTGAGAAGCCTTCGCTGAAAATCAGGGCGAACAATCGGATTCGAACCGATGCCTTCCGGTTTCACAGACCGGTGCTCTGCCGTGTTTGAGCTATGTCCGCCACAAATGCTCCCGCCAGGATTCGAACCTGAATCGCGCACTGATCCGGTGCTTGCAGGGTATAAGCCTGCCGCTCTGCCAATTGAGCTACAGGAGCGAGTGTGATGAGCCTGTTGGGACTTGAACCCAAATCTCACGGCTTAAAAGGCCGTTGCCTTGCCAATTAGGCCACAGGCTCACAGTTCAGTAGGGCGTGTGGGATTCGAACCCACGTTCTTCAGCTTGAAGGGCTGACGGCTTGAACCAGCTTGCCTAACGCCCCAAAAGATTGCGGGCCTGGGTAACGCTCCCAGCGCGCCGGGCTTATGAGACCCAGCCGAACACTTGTTCGCCCGCGTCGAATGCCGAGGGCGGGAATCGAACCCGCAAGCTGTGCGGTGGTTTAAGCACCGTGTGTTTGCCAGTTTCACCACCTCGGCAAATCCGGGAAGCACGCCATCGGAATCGAACCGATCTGACAGGATTTGCAGCCCTGCGCCTTAACCCACTCGGCCAGACGTGAGAGTGCGGATGGGAGGAAACCTCCAACAACTGGCTTCTGAGACCAGCGCGTCTACCGAGTTGCGCCACATCCGCAGGTACAGTACCGGGAGCGGTAGCGACCGGGTAGTTCCCGCTTCACTGCCGACTGATACAGTTCAAATGCAGGCGGAAGGATTTGAACCTTCAACAAGCTGTGTTTGAGACAGCCGCGTCTACCAAGTTGCGCCACGCCTGCCGAAATGCGGACGAGAGGATTTGAACCTCCAACAACGGCGTTCTCAACGCCGCGCGTCTTCCAAGTTGCGCCACGTCCGCCTCTGGGTACGCACGCTTCCAGCGTGCTGGCATCGGGTTGTTCTCCTGCCACACCTAAGTATGGCTTCTCAGCCCCAGCACGCTGGAAGCGTGCGTACCCAGGCTAAAGGTACCGGTGACCGGATTCGAACCGGCAAAATCTGGCTTCTTATTCCAGAGCGTCTGCCATTTGCGCTACACCGGCATAGTAACTTTCAAAGCGGAGAGCCAGGGAGTCGAACCCTGATGAGTATTACCTCGGTAGTTTTCAAGACTACTGCCCTACCAGTTAGGCGTGCTCTCCGTAACTCAATCAATTCACACGTGTAACTAGCAAGGTATTCAATCAAGACCTTGCTGGTAACTTCGGGCAAACTCAGCGGAGACGGTAGGGCTCGAACCTACACGAGTTATGTTACTCCCCGGTTTAGCAAACCGGCGCGATACCAATTCCGCCACGTCTCCGAAATAACACAAGTAACAGGAGTACCAGGACTCGAACCCGGAGCCTCGGTTTTGGAGACCGAGATGTTATCCAGTTACACCATACTCCTATGCGTAGACACACCTATGCCGGAGGCAGGAATCGAACCTACTTGCGGCGCTCACGGCCACAACGGGTTTACAGTCCGCTGCCGATCCATTCGGCCTCTCCGGCTGCTGGCAGTTGCGTGCAGGAAAGCCGGCAACAAAACCAAAAGCGAGCCATTTCAGTCATCACGCTGAAGCGGTCCGCTCCTTGTTCAAATCCTTATATTTGATTAAGTTGGGATTTGGGAGCGGGAGAAAGCCGCTCCCGCAGAATCAACTAAATGTCAGGCAAAGCCGATCGAAGCCGATATAACGTTCGACTCGCGTCCTTCCCTGTAGCTTCTCGCTATTGGCTGATGAGCCGGGCTGATAGCCGAAGCACACGCCAACGCGCATAAAGCTACTCGGTCGCCATAAGGACGACCCGGTCGCTTTCAAGCTGGCCGATATTCTGTTGTGATGTGCTTGTTTCATAATGCCCGTTTAATGTTTGCAAGTTACCTTAAGCTAAAACGAATGCGCTTTATACTCCTATTTCTAGCAAGTCGTCAAGCACTATTTTCGGCGATTACGGTACTATGCGTAACCAATAGTAACAGCAATGTTCTTACGTACAAACAAAACAGAAAGGGTGTTAGAGAGAAGAAGCCGTTTGCACAAGCACCTACTCACTCGCCCTAACACCCCTGCTCATCCTGATGCGTCTGGCTAACGTCTGATCAGCACGAAATTGTCTACGTAGTAATTGCTGCGGACGTAACGATTCTGATTGCCTACCGCATAGATCGTGATAGGCACGCTATCATCGGTCACGGTAAAGTTGACGACTAGATGCGCGCTTTGGCTTTGTGGCGAAGTGGCAGTTATGCCGGGTGCTCCAGTGTTGAAGTTCACGCCCAACGTGGCAATCGTGCCGTAGCCGGGAAAAACGTCACAGCTCAAGCTGTAATTGCCTGGCGGCAACGAGAGATCCTGCGCGCAGGAATCTGCCAGCCGGCGGCCATTGGCTTGGAACTTGAGTGCGTGTTGCCCCTCAGTGATGAACTGCGGATCAGCAATCACAGATGCTCCACCGCCTTCGATATAGAAGGTGAAGAGCCGCCAGCCACTCGTATCACCCGTCTCAAAGCTCGGATTGACGATCACATTGAGCCGTGTGCCACCACCGGACGGAGGAGTCGGTGTTGGTGTGGGTGTTGGTGAAACTGTAGGCGTCGGCGTTGGCGATACCGACGGAGTTGGAGTGGGCGTAGGAATGGGGGTCACGGTTGGAGTTGCGGTTGGCGTGACAGAAGGGCTTGGGCGCGGCGTAGGCGCAACAAAACCGCCGAGTTTGCGGATGCATTGGTCGGCGTAATCGCTGATGAAGATTTCGCCGCGCGAGTTGACCGCCACTCCGCCCGGGCGAATGAAAGACGCCTGCAAGGCTGGGCCGTCAGCATGTCCCTCAACGCCACTGCCAGCAATGGTCGAGACATAATTGCGTTGTACATCCAGTTTGCGCACAATCGCGTTGTGCCAATCGGCAATGATGAAATTTCCGTCGCGGTCACGTGTGATCCCGGTGGCGAAGAAGAAACCGGCTTCCAAGGCCGGGCCATCACCGCTGCCTCCGCCCGCAATCGTCGTTACGTTGCCGTCAGGCGTAACTTTGCGAATGCGGCTGTTGAAAAAGTCAGCAATGACCAGGTTGCCTTGCCCATCCAGACAAACTTGCGGAGCCGCGCCGCTAAAGCTAAATGAAGCCGCATTGCCTTGCCCATCGGCATAGCCGTTGTAATTGCCAGCAAGGGTCGTCACATAACGTGTTGGATCAATCTTGCGAACCAAGTTCGTGCCGGAATCGAGCACGTAGATGTTGTCGTTCTCATCCACCACAACGCCGGTTGGCTGAGCGAATTTCGCGCCCAACCCGACACCATTCTGCGAGCCGTATTGCCTACTGCCAGCGATTGTCGAGACAAAGCCGTTCTGGTCAATCATGCGGATACAATTGTTGGCATAGTCGGCCACAATGATATTGCCGCGTCGGTCAATGGCGACGCCTGCTGGGCCGTTGAACTTGGCCACCGTGCCGTAATTATTGGCGTAGCCTGGCCCGCTGCCAGCGATAGTGGTAACGGTTCCATCCGGCGCAATCTTGCGGATGCGCGCGTTGCGAAAATCGGCGACGATCAGGTTGTCATTGGCGTCAATGCAAATGCCGAGCGGCGCGTTGAAGCGCGCTGAAGGCCCGCGCCCGTCGGAGTATCCCGCTTGCGGAATGCCCGCAAAAGTAGAGACGTAGAAACCGACCTGCGCCTGGCTCTTACGCGCGATGGATGGAGCGAAGGTAGTGAGCAATGCGAACACGCCGAGTGTCGCTAAGACAAGCGGCGTACGATAGACAAAGAGATTTTTACGCATAAACATTCATTGAAAACGGACAGGCTGTGCCTGTGTAAGATGTGTGGTGTGCGTGTGTAGTTCGGCTGGTTTGTGCTTCAATCAACGGGGTATGGCGCTCAGCTTGGAAGGAGGTCAATCAGCAGCGCTTGTGTTTGATCGGGACGCACATCTTGTAGCAGATCAGGTCGTGGTTGTAAACCAGCAATTGGCAAGTTTGCGTTGACTAGGCTACATTCTACCGGCCAAGCAATCTCAAATCTCAAATTAGAGTGAGGAGTCATCCATGCGTTTCGCTCTCATCACGTTTCTCATCGCTGGCTCACTGGTGTGCGCCGCGCACGCTCAAATCCCATTTTCCAATCTCAAGCCTGAGCTTGAAAGGCTGATTGCTGCTAGTGGCGCAGAGAAAGTGGGCGTCGCCGTCTACGATCTCGAATCCAAACAGCCTTTCCTGCTCAATGAAAACGAGAGTTTCCACGCGGCCAGTACGATGAAGTTGCCGGTGATGATGGAAGTCTTTCGTCGCGCTAACGACAAGAAACTCAACCTGCTGGAAAAGGTCGAGGTCAAAAACCGCTTCTTCAGCGTCGCGGACGGCAGCGAGTACCGCTTGCGGCGCGAAGATGACAGCGACGAAGAGCCGTACAATCGTGTCGGCCAGACGATGACCGTGCTCGAGCTGGCCTCGCACATGATTCAGTGGAGCAGCAATCTGGCCACAAACATACTGATCGAAAAGGTCACGGCGGACAAAGTGAATGATCTGGCGCACGGCCTCGGCGCGACCAATATGCAGGTCAAACGCGGCGTGGAAGATGGCAAAGCTTTTCGCGCCGGGATCAACAACACGACGACGGCTAACGATTTGATGGTGCTGCTCAAGGTCATCGCCGAACGCAAATTCGCCAATGGGCGGGTGTGCGACAAGATGATCGAAATTCTCAGCGGGCAGCAATTCAATGACGGCATCCCGGCAGGCTTGCCGCGCGAGACACGCGTGGCGCACAAAACCGGTTCGATCACCAAGCACAACCACGATGCCGCGATTGTTTATGCGGGAGGACGCAAACCTTATGTAATTGTCGTGCTCACGCGCGGCATCGAGAAAGAGAAGGATAGCGATAAATTGATCGCGGCGATTTCGCGGGCGGTTTATCAAGCAGTGGTTAGGTAGGCTACTGACAGCCAAAAACGCGCAATAAAAAATCCTGTACAAAATGTTGTCTTCAACACAAGCCTTTTGCCTTTTGCGTCTGGTTTCCGTAAACTGCCCCCGTCAACCCCGTTACTATTTTCCGCGAACTAATACTTAATTCGCCCCACGACGGCCCATATCAACCTCATTGCGCCATGAGTGCGCACAACGATAGTAATGATCGGTAAGCTCATCGGGAATTATCAAATCACTGCCGAATTGGCGCAGGGGCGTCTAGGGCCGATCTATCGTGGGCAGACCGTAGACCAAGCGCGCGAGGTAGTCATCAAGACTGTCAATCTCGCCGCTTTCCCTGCTTCAACCCAGGTGCAACTCAAAGCCCGCTTCCGCCGCGAAATCTTCGTGCAGCGGCAATTGCAGCACCCTAACATCGTACGGGTTTACGACTTTCTCAATCTTGAGGATGGTCACTACGTCGTAACGGAATTTGTGCAGGCTTCGAGCCTACGCGAATTGCTCAACCGGCAGGGCCTGCCCACCGTCCAGCAAGCAGTCTATCTGGTCAAGCAAGCGCTGGCAGCGCTCGACTATGCGCACAGTTTCAGCTATCAGGATCAGTCGGACTTCCATCGCACGGGGATAGCACACGGCGACATTAAGCCGAGCAATCTGCTGCTCGACCCACGCGGGCGCTTGCGCCTAACCGATTTCGGCATTGCCAACAAAGTGCTCAGCGGCAAGGAGCGCACAACTGCGACGCTGCAGGAGAGCGATTACCTCGCGCCTGAGCAACTGCGTGGTGTGACGCCGGATGCTGCTTCGGATATTTACAGCCTGGGCGTGACCTTTTACGAGATGTTGACCGGACGCGTGCCGTTTACAAACTGGTCACGCAGTGGGGCGCTCGATCCGCGCCGGCTGACCGGCGAGGCTGAAGCACAATCACTCACAGAAATCCGCCCCGACGTGCCGCCGACGTTGGCGCTGACAGTGGCGCGCGCCATTCGGCGCAATCCGAAAGAGCGTTTCGCTTCTGCCGCTGACTTTTTGCGCGCTATTCTGAGTTGTGAGCCGCAAATCAATACCAGCGAGTTGACCTCGCGCATTCACGCGCTGAAAAGCGCCACTCAAAGCAGCCAGCCGCCCCTGCCGCTCTCGCCGACACAAGCGCCAGCAAGTCCTGCAAGGCGAACAACCGTGCCATTTCCGAAATCACCACCGGAAGTTCAAATTCTGCCGCCTGAGCAAGCAGTGCCAGAACAAACGGCGCTGGATCGGCTGCCGCGCGTTGATTTGGCTAAGCACGACGCCGCAGTTTATGCCTCGCAACAAACTTCGGCGCTGCCGCGCACTGTGCCGATCATGGTCGAGCCTCCAGAATTCCCTGGCGTGCGCAAATCCAGACGTGAATGGTGGCTGGTGCCATCCGCCCTGGCCGCAATGTTTGTCGGTGCGCTGGCTGGCGCCTACTTCTTCTCTTCGCCAAGCACCAATGAAGGGCGCGCCTCCGACATCGCACTTAAACAAGCTGTAGCAAGCCCTGCGCCGGGCGATACGATTACGCCAACTCCGGTCGCTACAGATGACCTAGCGCAACACGCTACGCCTAGATCGCTATTCAACTTGCCGACGCCGAAAACAGCTACTGTGCCAGCCTCACCACTGCTCAATCAGGCACGAATAGCCGAACAGCAAGAGCGTTATACAGAGGCGATCAAAGCTTACGAAGATTTCGTGCAGGCCAACTCAGCGACGCCCTTTGCTGCGGTCGCCCGAGCGCGTGTGACCAATCTGCGCCTATTCGTTAACCTCCTCACGAATGCGCGCGCCGCACTGACTGAAGCGCATTACGATGAGGCCAGGCAAAAATTCGGAGAAGCGCTCAAGCTACGCCCAGCTTCCCCTTCGGCGCAATCCGGTTTGCGAGAGGCAATCGCCAAACTGCCTGCGGCGGCGCCAGCAGCCGTAGTAGCGCCAGCAGCCTCGACGCGCGAAGGCAATCGCCCGCCTGAAGTCGAGCAGGAGAAAGAGAACAAGAACGAATTGCGCGACGCGCCGGGCACTAAGTCGGAAACGACACCTGATAAACAACCTCGTTCAGAGGAATCTTCCGCACGTCCCCGCACAACACCCAAACCAACACCCACGCCCGACTCGCATTAACTTGTGTGAGGGATGGTTGTCATGTTCCGCTGCAACCTCGCGCATCTCCACCCACAAATAAATTGTGACTGAAAGTCCTGCTCCCAATCTGCGTCTAATCATTCCTGCCGGCACCCAAGTCGTCGCGCGCATCCAAGTCCTCGATGCCGCCGGGCAAGTGCTCTGTCCGCTTGGAGCCGTTGGCGTAATTACACAAGCGCCGACCGACAATCAACACGCCTATCGTGTGCTCTTCACCAACGGCGTAGAGACGGCGCTGCAACGCAATGAACTGACGATTCGCAAACACCATCAACTGGCCTGGCTGCCATCTGCCACTGAGGCGCTGGCGGATTACGATCTCTACCAGCATGTGATCTACTGCTGCGTCGTCGGCTCGCGCGCTTATGGCCTGTCGCACGAGCATTCCGATACTGACCGTCGTGGTATTTATCTACCGCCCGCCGAGTTGCACTGGTCGCTCTACGGCGTGCCGGAACAGCTCGAAAACCAGGAGACGGAGGAATGTTATTGGGAATTGCAGAAGTTTTTGATCCTCGCGCTCAAGGCCAATCCGAACATTCTCGAATGCCTCTATTCGCCGATAGTCGAGCACGCCACGCCGCTGGCGCAAAACCTGCTGGCAATGCGGCAGGCCTTCATTTCACAATTGGTCTATCAAACCTACAACGGCTACGTGATGTCGCAGTTCAAGAAGCTCGAACAAGACTTGCGCTCGAGCGGTTCAATCAAATGGAAGCACGCCATGCACCTGATTCGCTTGCTGCTCGCTGGCATCACTGTGCTGCGCGACGGCCACGTACCCGTGCACGTCGGCACGCAACGCGACCTGCTGCTAGCAATTCGACGCGGCGAGATGCGTTGGGACGAAGTCAATCAGTTGCGGATGAGGCTGCACCAGGAGTTCGATGGGGCGCTGACCTTCACGCGCTTGCCTGAAAGGCCAGATTACGAACAGGTCAATGCGTTTTTGCTGAAGGCGCGGCGCGCCATGGTGCTAGATAAATCGGGTGCGCAATGACGCCTGCTCCCGGTCTTCAGCCAGAGATCGCGCGACAGCCACAACCGAAAAATTACTCCCGCTATACTTCCCCGCTCATTTGAGCGAGAATTGCTCGCGCTGGAAGCCGTCAGCACTGTATTTCTGAGCCAACACCCGCCGGTCGTAGGCGAGCAACGAGGTTCCCGCCCGTCCCATTTTGCGCCGGCGCAACGATTTGTTAGTGGTATTGATTGCCAAATTGCTTGCTGTGCGAGAACGAGAGGAAAAACTGCCGTATGCCGCATAATCCTAATGCAACTGATGCTGAAGTCTTTATCAGTTACTCTAGTCGCGACCGCGAGCGAGTACTATTCATCGCCGATCAACTCGCTGCCGCAGGTGTATCAGTGTGGGTGGATCGCCACAAGATATCAGGCGCAACTCGCTGGGCAGCGGAGATCGTGCGCGGCATTAAATCGTGCAAAGTGTTTCTGCTGATGTGCTCCGACGGCGCAATGGGGTCATGGGCGGTAAATCAGGAACTGCAAGTAGCCGGTGAATGCCAAAAAACACTGTTACCGCTTATCATTGAAAGAACCAGCTTCCCTGATCAGATGCTTTACTTCCTCGCAGGCTGGCAATGGATCGAAGTGCTGGATCACCCAGTTGGAGAATGGTTGCAGCAACTGCTGCAGGTGCTGCAACGCACTGGAGTTGAATGCCGCGCGGAGAATTCATATCCGGTGACAGCAAACCAAGGGATGGAGCTTCCCCACCTGGTCTGGAGTTGGGAAGGGCTGTGTTCGCTCGCGCGCTTCACCAACCGAATCTGGCCAGTGCCTGCTGACAGCATTGAGCGCGGCCTTGGTGCTTCGCCAGACTCAGCCAAGTACGGCTATCGGTTGGGTAGCCATGTGCGCTTAATCATTGAGGCAGAGCAGAAAGGTCATCTGCTGCTTTTGGATGAAGGGCCGGATGGCAAAATCTATTGTCTCTGCCCGTCGCAGTTTGCCCCAGACACTTACTTACCCCAAGGCCGTGTCGTCCTGCCGCAGGAAAACTCCCGCTTCGATTCTTTTTTGGTTACTGGCGTACCGGGACGTGAGCAACTGCTAGCGATTATTACCGACGAACTATTGGGGTTAGATTGGCTGCCGGTCGGCTCAAAACCAGCTCGCGAGTTGCAGCCGACCGACATTAACACTTTGCTGGCGCGACTCCGTGGTTTAGAAGGAGACCGCTGGACAGCACTCTGCACGTACTTCGACGTGATTGCTTGAAGAATTTGGGCGCTTGAGCGATTGAGCGCAGTGACGGCACTTGCGTCAGAAAGGCCGATTATGAGTTGGCACTGGTGGGTTGTCATCGCTGTGGGCACCACTTTGTTTATAACTATGGTTGGCGTGGCGCTGCGCTCTCTGGCAGAGGGCCCCCTTCTTGCGCAAGTAACTGCCCTAGGCTTGGTCAACGCAGGCGACTTCGCTGCCGCAGAAAAGAAGTTGATAGCCGCCTTAAAAAGGATGCCATCGTTGAATGAAGCTGAAGGGGCGACGGCCAAGGAGCGGTTCGATTTACTAATAATGCTCGCGGACGTAATGCGGAAGTGGGCCGATCATTCAGCGCAGGGAAATGATCGTACAGCGAAGGAATTGGAACTCCTCAACGAAGCGGCCAGCCTTGTGGCAAAGCCTTCTTTCCCACCGGCACCGTCAGGCCCGGATCGTGTCAATCTGGTTTACATGATGTATATGAACCGTGCCATCGCAGCCGGTAAAAAGCGGAAATATGTCCTTGAAGAGGAATCGCTCTCAGCCGCACTGCAAGCGGCTCACGAAGCTGAAACAAAATGCAAGTGCCTGGCTTACAAAGTTTGGGCTATTCTCCTGCAGGAAGACTTATCGAAACTCAATCTAGCGCAGTCAGCGGTCAGTCAGTTTGACAGCTTGGTCAACGACAACGTGCCGCCTGCTCTCGTTGCTCAGGTAGAAACGGGCCGGGCAATTCTGTGTCTCTTCAGTAATGATGTGGAGGGGGCCTGTAGCGCTTCCATCAAAGCAGGGCGGGTTGATCCGACGGATCGTGTTGCGCCTGAGTTGTTGGAGATTCTGCTTCGCCCAACCGCTTCAGCGGCGGACGCAGAGGCACTCATTCGGAAATATGCACACGACGAAACGCCCCAGTCCGCTTCCAGTCAACCTTTGTCTCCCTTACCGCCAGGAATCATCGGGAACCTCAGCCCTGCCGACCTAAACTTCTCACCAAATGGTTCGACTATCTCCGACGCTAAGTTCGATGATTTCGAAGCCAAAGCTCACGCACTCAGTACAGCCGGGCAAAACACAAAGCTCGAAGCCCTCGCACGACAGTTGCTGGCGCGCCATACCCGATCGGATCTGAGGCGCGTTTATCTTCTCAGCGCTCTGGCGCGCGCCTCGATGCGACAGGACAAGATGGATAACGCTCTAGCGGCAGCCGACGAGGCTATCCGCTTGGCTCATCATTGCAGCGACGCTACTTGGCTGGCGATGTCGCTCGAACGTCCGGGCTGAGATTCTTTGCTTCGATCATGACTACATGCCAGCACTGCGCGCGCTGGAAGCGGCTGAAAATTATTTGCGCGAGGGACACGTATACAACTCTTACGCGGAAGGCTGGATTGCCCACACGCGCGGGATAGCGTATCACGGCTGTGGCTGGTGGGAGGAAGCTGAAACAAATCTACTCAAGGCTATTCAAGTAGCAAAACACCTGCGGCAGTGGAGCGAATGGGCTGGCGCCGCTGGCGATTTTGTCAGCCTGGCACTGGGGCAAGCTGAAGCCGAAGGGCCTGATCCAGCTTTACTTGAGCAAGCGCTTCAGCAACTCGATTCCGTCCGTCAGCAGTTTGAATTAGCCAACAATGAATCCCTAACACTGCAAACCAAAATCCACACCTTGAAGATTAAAAGTATCCTCGCCACCTTGCGAAGAGATAGGGCGGCGCTTCGGCAGATTCAGAACGGATTCACAGAGATCATCCAGGAATATGGAGGACCCCATAGTTTTCTCAATCAACCTGGGAATTTCGGCAGTTTGCTTCAATGGACTGTTGGAGAATGTCGCCACGTACGTGCTATGGCCGATCTCAAAGCCGTGAACTATGCCGAAGTGGAGGATAGTCTTGAAGCACAACAACGATTACTGGAAAGGGCCCTCTATAAGCAGCCTCGCATGGCCATACTTTGGCAGGAGAAAGCAATCTTGCATCTTTGTCGTGCCCGGCATGGCCTTGATTATCCAACCGCAGCCTTGTTGGCGGCCACTGATTGCATGGAAAATGCGGTGGACATTCTCAGGTCACTGACAAGAAATTATGACGACCCTCAAGTTCGAGCTGGTTGGCTGGGCAAAGCAAACGACCTGCTTGAGGGCTTGGCCGAGATTGCCGCTTTCGCCTTGACCAGCGTGCGACCGGCATCGCCAGATGTGGCTGCGCGCATGGTAAGACTAGCTCAATACCTCAGGGCGCGTTCACAGCAGGACTTTGCCCGCAATCTGGCAGGCGTTCAACCAACATCCGAGCGTAATGAAACCGAGGCGCTCCTGACACGCATCCGGAGCCTGCATCGCTGGCTCGAAAGGCTAGACCTCAAAGGCCAAAAGGAACGGGTAAGCTCAACCCGCACCCTTGCTGAAATGGGAGTGGAGAAGGAAGGAAATCCCACGTCATTATTGAATGAAGCCACTGCCGAAATCTTTCAGCAGTACCCCGAATACGCTTTATTTGCGAGTCGAGGCCAAGTGGAGGATGAACTGCAAGGTCGAAAGCGGGAATTTGCTCAGCGCGTCTCGGGAAATGCGCTTCTCCGAGCGCAAGCAGTTCAAATTGAAAGCGAGGCCCCCTTTGATCTTTCTGCTTTACAAGCGAGCCTGAGTGATGGCGATATCGTACTTGATTATTATGCTGGCCCGGCCGCACTACACGTAGGCGTTATCTCTCGGCAGGACTTACTGGTCCTCCGCCTACCTGTGGATAACATGCGTGAGTTTCGTGAAATTGCCAAACGGCGTCTTTTCCCGAACCCTAGTGCCGAAGGGTCATTAAGAGCAAGTATGCGTCAATACAGCGACTGGCTCTTGCCAGCGGAGCTTGTTGATTTGCTCATCAAGCTAGCCGGACAACGACTTTATGTGGTAGCCAGCGGCCCCCTCTGGAAAGTTCCTTTCCCCTGGCTGGATGCAATGGGTCAACTGGTGTTAGAGCGATGGGAGACCTGCATTATCCCTAGCGCGAGTTTGGCCGGCGCAGGGCAGTTTAGACCTTCCCCCTTCCGTACCTTTGCTATCGGCCACCCAGGCCCCCCTAAGCGCCACCTGGGGAATGCAGGGCCAGAGGTAAGCGAGGTGGCTAAGTTAATGAAGGGCATGGTCCTATTCAAAACCGAAGCCACCCCTCAACGAGTCTTATTCGACGTATTGCCACAGGCTGATGTGATCCACTTTGCTTGCCATGGAGAGTGCGATCCGGTCAGCCCGCTTGCGTCTTGTCTTGCGCTTGAGCCGGACGATCAACACCCGGATGGGCGCTTGATGCTCTATGAGGTTTTAGGCGTGCCGCTCCGCGCTAAAGTTGTCAGTTTAGGGGCTTGCCATACAGCCAGGAGTGAAGGGCCAACAACTTTCCCGGAGTCTCTTGCCCATGCATTTCTTGGCGCTGGCGCTCAGTTTGTGATCGCCTCTCTCTGGGCTGCTGATGACGATCAGAGCCTGCACTTTTCCAACAATTTCTACACAATGCTCAAACAAGGGGCGTCCCCAGCAGTCGCTTTTCGCCGAGCCCAGTTACGGCAGGCGAACTATTTGCGCGCCAACGGCCGCCGCGATTATGTCTCTTTCGCCGACGAAGATTTTGCCAGAATGGCCAACTTCGTGCTATTGAGTGCACGAAAAACTGGGGTGCCGGCGCAGGCAGATGGCAACTGAACTATTGAATACCGGCTGTCGCTAAAACGTCCTTCAGTTTCCTTCGCTACAGTAGAGGGTAGCAGGTACAGATCATGGGTTTTTGGTCATCATTGTTTGGGAACAAGCCTCTTTCATTCGACGAGGCCCGCAGTCTGCTTGACCAAGCAGACCACTTGGCTGATCTCGACAACCCGCTGCCAGCCATGGAGTACATGCAGAGTAAGATGTTCAAGCGCATCCCCAAGGAAATAATTGGCACTGGCGGCCCTCTGCATGGGCGGTTCTTGGCGATCTTGTTCAAGATCAAGGCAAAAGTAGAGCAAGCGGGGGCAACTGCTCGAACGAAGGTTGAGCGTAATTGGGAGAATCTTCCCTCAGTCGCCATGGTGCCTATCGGTCGCTCCGTCGATAGTCAGGCGCTCATCAACGCTGTAAAAATGTCTAACAAGGATCTACTTTGCCTAATTCCATTTGGTGCCGACTTGACGCCAGAAAGCTCACACAGGCAGATCGAACTGTCTTATGAGTTCGCGGATGACCCGCAACTTGTTCTCATGATCTTGGAGTTCAATGGTCTGATTTTGATCCGCGCCGCCTTCTTCATTGAACACGCGAATGATATTAGAGCCCAAACTACAAAGGCTTTGCTGGAAGGGCTGGTTGAGCAGGCCGACCGACACGGGTTCACATATAAGTTTGTGGAACGATAGAAAGGACATCGCATCTCCTCCCGCTTACCATGGGGGATTACAACCGGCTATTACCTGCCCTGGACGCTGAGTTGCAGTGACCACCTATCGTGGCGCTCTCCGCTGATTAGCTCTCACAACCCCTTTCTTGACAAGCCCCGGAAGCCGTCCTTATAGTGCCTGCTATGTCATCTCCGTTGAAATCAAAGCGCTATCATCCACGCATTCGCAGCACAACTATTCTCTCCGTGCGTCGTGACGGTAAAGTAGTCATCGCGGGTGACGGGCAGGTTACGATGGGCGAC
Source organism: uncultured Acidobacteriota bacterium (assembly GCA_963699175.1). Taxonomy (GTDB): domain Bacteria; phylum Acidobacteriota; class Blastocatellia; order RBC074; family RBC074; genus JACPYM01. The sequence goes on from OY969418.1 coordinate 617,594, forward strand.
ACAGTGATGAAGGCTGCCGCGCGTAAGGTGCGCCGCTTGTATAGTGACAAAGTCATTGCCGGGTTTGCCGGGGCGAGCGCTGATGCGTTTGCCCTCTTCCAACGTTTTGAATCAAAGCTCGAACAGTATCACGGCCAACTCAATCGTGCGGCAGTCGAATTGGCTAAAGACTGGCGCACCGACAAGATGATGCGCAATCTGGAAGCCTTGCTGCTGGTGGCCGATGGATCGGCGACGCTGGTTATTTCAGGTAACGGCGATGTGATCGAACCGGATGACGGGATTGTGGCGATTGGCTCCGGTGGGCCGTATGCGCTGGCGGCGGCGCGAGCTTTGGCGGCGCACACGCAGATGCCTGCGCGCGACATTGCCGAAGCTGCGCTGAACATCGCAGGACAGATTTGCATCTACAGTAATTTGAATTTGGTGATTGAAGAGATTTGAACCAATGGTCATTTACCTTTCAGGCGAAATAGAAGAGCCGCTCAGTTTGGACGAACTGACGCCGCGCCAAATCGTGGCGCAACTCGATAAACACGTCATCGGTCAGAACGGAGCCAAGCGGGCCGTGGCCGTCGCGCTGCGCAATCGCATTCGCCGCCAAAAGCTGACGCCCGATATGGCGCAGGACGTGATGCCGAAGAATATCATCATGATCGGCTCGACCGGCATCGGCAAAACCGAGATCGCTCGGCGTTTGGCGCGGCTCTCGTCCTCGCCTTTTTTGAAAGTCGAGGCATCGAAGTTCACCGAGGTGGGCTATGTCGGGCGCGATGTCGAATCTATGATCCGCGATCTGGTTGAGATTGCGATTGACTTGGTGCAGGCCGAGAAGTTCGATGAAATTGCCGACAAAGCCGAGCAGAATGTCGAAGAACAGATTCTCGATATGTTGCTGCCGCCGAGCAAAACCAACCTCAGCGAGTTCGATTCCTCGATAGATCAAATCGCCAACACGCCTTCGGCAGCGCAGGAGACTTACACACGCACGCGCGAAAAGCTGCGCCAGCAATTGCGCGAAGGCAAACTTGACACGCGCATCGTTGAAATGGAAGTGCGCGAAAAAAACTTCCCTTCCTTCGAGATCATCACCAACCAGGGCGTCGAGGAGATGGACATCAACCTGAAAGATATGATGCCTGGCCTCTTTGGCGGCAAGACCAAGCAGCGCAAGATGCGGGTGGACGAGGCGATGGAGTACCTGCTCGAAGAGGAAAAGCAGAAGCTGGTGGATATGGACACCGTTTCACGCATCGCGCTCGAACGCGTCGAACAGTCGGGCATCATCTTTCTGGACGAGATTGACAAGATCGCCGGGCGCGAGTCCGGCCACGGCCCCGACGTGTCGCGCGAAGGCGTGCAGCGCGACATCCTGCCGATTGTCGAAGGCACGACGGTCAACACCAAATATGGCATGGTGCGCACCGATCACATTTTGTTCATCGCGGCGGGCGCTTTCCACGTTTCAAAACCGTCTGACCTGATTCCCGAACTGCAAGGCCGCTTCCCGATTCGCGTCGAGTTGCAGCCGCTCACCATCGAAGATTTCAAACGCATTCTGACCGAGCCAAAGAATGCGCTGATCAAGCAATACGTCGCCTTGCTCGACACTGAAGGTATCACGCTCGAATTCACCACGGATTCGATTGACGCGATGGCGCAGTTCGCCTTCCAGGTCAACGAGACGACCGAAGACATCGGCGCGCGTCGCTTACAGACCATCCTGGAAAAGGTGCTCGAAGAGATTCTCTTTGAAGCGCCCGACCTGCCCGAAAAACACCAACTCATTGACGCAGCGTACATCAGCAAGATGCTGGCGGACATTGTGAAGAATGAAGACCTCAGTCGGTACATCCTGTAAGAAGACAGAAGACAGTAGACAGAAGACAGTGGATGGTAGGTTAAGCGCGCGGCGTGAACCATTGCCCGCTTTATTCTGTCTACTCTCTACTGCCTTCTATCTACTGTTCTCTGGCTGCGGTAAGATCGGTGATCCGCTGCCGCCGATACCGCGCGCACCGCTAATGGTCAATGAATTGAAGGTCGTGCAGCAAGGCTCGCGCTTGATCCTGAGTTTTCCCATCAGCCGTCCGCCACGCTCTGAACGCTTGCAACGCATTGACATCTTCCGCTTGATCGAACCGGAAAGCGCGCCGCTGGGCCTGACGCAGGAAGCTTTTGGTGAACGAGCTTCAGTGATTGCCACTATTCCTGGCGAGCAGGTCCCGGCTGGCTCTTCAACTATTACCCGGCCAGACCTGCTTGAGTTGACGCAACAGGCAAAAGGCCTGCGCTATCGCTATGCGGTGCGCTTGTACAATAAAGATGGGCGCGCAGCGGATTTTTCCAATTACGCCATGATCACGCCGCTAATCGAGTTGGCTGCGGCGCCAACCGGCCTGGCTACGCAACTGACGCCAACCGAGATTGCCATTACCTGGACGCCGCCTGTGGCCAATGAAAATGGCAACCGCCCGGCCAATATTGCGGGCTACAACATTTACCGCAAGACTGGCGATAATCTCGTCCGGCTCAACGCGCAGCCGCTCCAGGAACCGCGTTTCGTAGACAAAGCATTTCAGTTCGGCACACCCTACGCTTATGAAGTTCGCTCGCTGTCGTTTACACCCGGCAATGCCAATTTGAATGAAGCCATCGAAGGCAATGCGAGCGCACCGTTGGTCTTTACACCGCGTGATACTTTCCCGCCTGGCGCGCCGGCTTCGATCACAATTGCCTCGATCAATGCACAGGTCTCGCTCTTCTGGCCGTCTAACCCTGAAGCCGATTTGGCGGGTTACAACATCTATCGCTCGGAAGACGCGAACGCGCCCGCTGACAAATGGGTCAAGCTCAATGCCAGGCTGCACCTGCCGACGACCTTCCGTGATGATCGCGTGCAAGTGGGCAAAACCTATTTCTACCAAGTCACTGCGGTGGACACGGCGGGCAACGAAAGCGCGCGGTCGGAAGTAAAAAGCGAGACAGTCAATCCCTAGTTGGGTCGTTCATTTCGAGTAAGCAATAGCGGAGTAATAGTAATGATAAAGTCTGCTTTGATCTTAACTTTTTTCGTCGTGCTGTTGACTGTCCTGAACGTGGCGTGTGAAAGAGCCACAACCCTCACCTTTGAAGGTGGTAATCCACCTAAATTTGTTATGACTGGAAGCGGTTCTCTAGGACTTCTACGGGTTCGCGGCCCCGAAAGGCAAAGAGAGGCATTAGGAGAAACAGCTTTCCTTTATTGGGAAATTGAACCCGCCACACCTAACTCTGATCGTTCTGTTGAGAAGATGGGGGCAATAACTTATGGTCAGGTACCGCCTGGCTATAAACAAATATACCCAGAGAATGGAATGGCTCCTCCGCTTATTGAAGAGAAAGTCTATAACATCAGGATAGCCGCAAATAATGCGCCGGGAATTATCAAGGATTTTATGATCAAAAACGGTAAAGTTTCGGAAGCACCATAATTACTCCTCAATCATTGCAATTTATTAGCATTGAATTGCAGCACAAGATTCGGATAGATCACCTAGCCATAGCCATGTCAAGATCGCGTTCATCAACTCAGAAGGAGAAAATGCGATGACAACTGCTACAATGACTCAAACCGCTAACAACCAATTGAACGATGCCCGCTGCTGGCAAGCCTTGCAGGAGCGCGATCAACAATTCGACGGGCTTTTCTATTACGGTGTGAAAACAACCGGCGTATATTGCCGCTCTTCCTGCGCCTCGCGGCAACCGAAGCGTGAGAATGTCAGCTTCTTCGCGCTGCCTGAAGCTGCGCGGCAAGCCGGTTTTCGTGCCTGCCGCCGCTGTCACCCCGACCGTACGCAGCCGCGCGATCCGCAAGCAGAGCTAATTCAAAGCGTCTGCCGGTTAATAGACGCGGCAACCGAAGAATTGCCCGATCTCGCCACGTTGAGCGCCGAGGTACGACTCAGCCAATTCCATCTGCAACGCTTGTTCAAAAAGCTGATGGGCATCACACCACGCCAATATGCCGAAGCGCACCGCACCTCGGTTCTCAAAGCGCACCTGCAAGCTGGCGACAGCGTGAGCACAGCGACATACGAAGCCGGCTACGGCTCGAGTAGTAGGCTCTATGAAAAAGCCGCCGAACAATTGGGAATGACACCAGCAGTTTATCGTAAGGGAGGCAAAGGTATGAAGATCAACTATGCGATTGCTGATTGTCCGTTGGGTTTGTTGCTCGTTGGGGCGACGGAGAAGGGCATCTGCTCAGTCACGCTGGGCGATGATGCGGAAAAGCTACGACACGATTTGGCGGCTGAATTTCCACAAGCCGACATCGAATGCGATGAGGTCGAATTGCAACACCACGTGCAAACGCTGATCGCTAATTTGGAAGGCCGATTGCCACATCCTGATCTGCCGCTCGACGTGCGCGGCACTGCGTTTCAACTACGTGTGTGGGAAGAGCTGCGGCGCATCCCACACGGCCAGACCATTTCTTACAGCGAGTTAGCGCGCCGTATCGGACAGCCTACGGCAACACGCGCAGTGGCGAGAGCTTGTGCGACCAACCCGGCGGCGATCATTACGCCCTGCCATCGCGTAGTGCGTGAGGGCGGCGAGTTGGCTGGCTATCGTTGGGGGCTGGAAAGGAAACAGGCGTTGCTTCGACAGGAAAAGGAGAGCAGTTAATAGCCTGTGCAAAATCAAACCACAAAACAGCGGGACAGGACTGACAGGATTGTGCAAGATGAAAGAAGTTTGGAACGGCTACTGCGCTTAACCAATCCTGGGAAACCCTGTCTATCCTGTCCACTGCCGCTGTTCCAATGTTGCCGTGCTTCGATTTAGATCAAGATTTCTTTTTGAACATATCCAGCACGCCCTTCAACGTCTCAGCCGGTTTCTTTTCTAACGGCGGGAGCGCGCGCTCTTTCACACGTGTCGCCGCTCGTTGCTGCAATATAGAGTTGTTCAAGCTGAAGTTTGGATGGTCAATTGGCCCACTCAACTTCAACGGCACGGCCAGACCACTCTGATCCATAAAGAAGTTGCCTGTTTGCGTGAGGGCGCTGCCAGCAATGCTAAACACTTCTGTGATTGGAGCAGCAGCTTTCCCGCCAATCGGAAGATCAGGCATAGCCAACTTCGATAACCCCGCGCTCAAGTGGGCGAGCAATTCGTAATCAACCGTCATTGGCTCGCCGAGTTGCAATGCGCCATCACCCGTGACGCGGACATCTTCCATCACAAGTTCCAAATCGCTCGTGCCGATCTTGCCGCGCTCGAATCTGAGGTTAGTCTTGAGCAGGCTGAAGTTGGTGCTGCCACCGCCGCCGGGCATGCGCACGAGCTTGCCTAAGACACCGACTTGCTTATTGAGATCGAAGCCAGTGAACTTGCCATCGTGGATCGCTATTGAACCGGTTCCTGTCAACGATTTGGCGAAGGCGTTCGCTGCCCCCGCTTGTCCGCGCACATTGAGCGAGCCATCGGCGCGCCCGTGAATAGTGCTCGGCTTGCCAGTGGCTGATAGGAACTGATTGAAGTCTAGCTCGTTGAAGCGACCTTGCAACGCCACGTCCGGCGAGCCGCCAGCCAGTTCGATGCGCACTAGGCCTTGATACGTGCCACCAGAAAATTTTACGCGAAACGGATCGAGCATGAGCGTCTCGTTCTGCCAAACTGCTTTGCCCTGCGCGTCCGTACAGTGAAGATCGTTAACCACCAGCTTGCCGATGGCGAGTTGGCCTTCGGCGCGCAATGACGTGCGTGTGGCCTGTGCAGTTTTCTGCTCGGACTTTGCCAGCGCCTCTTGCCACTCAGTGACGTACACTTGATCGGCTTTCAAATCGAAAGCCATAGCGGGCCGATCAAAGTGCTGGATTTCCAGCCAGCCGGTCAATTGGCTGCGACTGAATTGAGCACGCAGGTTATCCACCCGGCATAGATCGTCGCCAACACTCACATCACCCGCAAGATTTTCCAGCGGCTTTTTCAACTGTGGTACGCGCAACGACAGGTTGGTCAATTGCCCTTGCCAGGTAAATTTGTTGTTGGCGGCGGCTACAGGCCTGGGCGTGACTGTGCCCGCCACTTCAAACCTTTCGGCTGCTTTAGGCAAGTGCAAGGCCAGCTTGAAGGCGAAGGCCTGCTGCGCTGAAAAGCCGTCGAGAGTGAGATTGACATGCTCGTAAACCTCTTCCGTCACTGGCGCAGCATTGCGGTCAATCAACTTTACGTAACCTTCACGCAGGCGCATATCGAGCAGCGGTTGTACAGGTTCCGGCGCGGAGTTTTGCAACGGCTTGAGCGTGCTCCAATTCCACTTGCCTGCGCCAGCATTGATAGCTGTCACCTGCGGCTCGGTTAGGTCTAGCGCGGTGACTTGAAACTGGCCGCGCAGCAAGGGCATCAGAGCAAGTTGCACGAGCACGGTTTTCGCTTTGAGAAAATCGCCTGATGCGAAGCTTGGATCATCGCCGATGGCGACATCGTCCACCTTAACGCTGACCGCGGGCAGCAAGCTGAGGAGCGACAGATTTCCCAGCTTGACCGATCTTCCCAGACGCTGTTCAAGTTGGCTCGCGACCGTGCCGCGATAGGTGTTGATGTCAATCAAACGCGGCACGACGAGCAGGGCAAGGCAGACAATGACGACTAAACCACCAAGGCCCAATGCAGGCTTAAACCACTTTGACGAGCGGAACGATTGGAAGGCTGTGTGTGTCTGCATAATTCCCCTGGATGGATGAAGCCCAGGGTAATGCGATCTGGGCTGTGTTGATCGTCAAACGCATCTTTGCTGATGCGCTAAACAGATGCCTGCCTCGATGAGCCTAAACTTTGTGGCTGTCGTCCGCGCTCTAGGGCTTAACTGGGGCAGTTGGTTTACCGGTAGCTGAATTTGGTTCAGCCTTGTCAGCCTCATCCTTCGGAGCACGATAGCCGTCGCGTGTACGCACTGACAAAGGATTGGGGCTGACGCTCACCGCAATCCTACGGTACTTGCCGTCGCGTTGCTCGTTTGACGAGTAATAACCCAGCGTGTACAGATGGCGTAATTCATCAGCAATCAGGCTCAGCACCGCAGTGGTATTTTCAAAGCCCTCGGCGCGCAAAATGCGTGCACCGGAAACAGTAGTAATCGTGCGCAGATATTCCGAGGCCACCAGAACTCGATCAGGATTGGCCACTGGCTTCTGGCTATTTATTACGCCTGATTGTTGTAGCGCAAAATCGTACGGACTGGCAGACGAAAATGAATTTTCACCTGATTCTCCGTTGAGCTGTAGTGTAGTACTCCGCAACACAAATTTAGGTTGCAGACCGGCAGCCGGGCTGGCCATGAAAGACGATTTTCCGGGTAGGCGGAGCGGGGCCAACGGCGCTGCACCCTCGTTACGAGTTTCATATTGAATGGCGTAGCAGATTACGCCGGAGCTGGCAATCAGATCAACCGTGCTGTCGTAGCTCGCTTGCTTACTGGCCGTGTCCACCCCGTCGGTTAAGACGACGATGGCTTTGCGGCCTTGCACTTTAGCGAGCTGTTCGGTGATTGCGTAGTTGATAGCGTCGTAGAGCCTGGTCGAATAGCCAGTGCGCGCCGCCTTGATAGCTTTCCTGAGCGTGCTGACATCGCCAGTGAAATCGCTGATGACGTTGATCCGGTCGTCAAAGGTCATCACCATTACGCGGTCGCGCGGCTGGAGTTGCTTGATAAAAGTTTCCGCCGCTTTCTGAATGGCGCCTAGCTTGCGCACTGTGCTGCGGCTCGTGTCAATCAACAGCACTACGCTAAAGGGTGCTTCGGTGGCGGAGAAGACTTCGACCTTCTGAGGCTTTCCATCCTCGCGCACAGTGAAGCTCTCCTTATTCAATCCCGTCACAAAGCGGCCGTAACTATCCGTGACAACCACCGGCATAGTGACCAGGGTCGAAAGGATTCTGATGGTTTCCTGTTTCTGTTGCTCTTGGGTTGATGGCGGATTTTGGCCGAAGACCGTCAGCCCAGCCAGCAGCGTGATCAATGTGCAAAACAGAATTTTAGACAAACAATAATTTCGCATAACTGATTGCCAGAAGTTTGATTGTTAGTTCAAGTGGGAATTTTACTTTAACACCCTGACCGGAAGCAAAAGGGTGTTCCTTTTGAACGTCTGCTGGCTGGCTGCTTGCAATTGGAATAGGGCGTTCAACGCTTGTGGGAAGTATAGATAGGCTACGGATTGGACGAATGGGACAGGTCGTCCGTCGCATCCGTCTAAGCAGTAGCCGACCACTTAGTCATTCACCAAATCTGAGATGATCAGCAATACTCAAGCTTCAACCTGATTGCTTTGCCTGATGAGCCATCTCTGCTCCGCGCAGGCCTTGCGTGGCAGCAGGCGTTTCCAGGTCGCGTTTGATGGCATCAAGAATCCCGTTGATAAATTGTGTGGCTTCGTGGGTCGAGAAGCGGCGGGCGATTTCGAGCGCCTCGTTGATCGCCACAGTCTTCGGAGTGTGTGTCTGATAGAGGAATTCGTAGACGGCCAGCCGCAGTAGATTGCGGTCTACTACAGCCATACGCGAGATGCGCCAATGCTCAGTGCGCAGACGGATGCGCTCATCAATCTCTTCGAGATTGGTGAGCGCGCCAACCGCTAGCTCATTGGCGAACTCTTTCACGTCGTCTCCTGCTTCGGCCATTTCCCCCCAAAAGGTCTCGACTAACTCCGTGACCGATGGCCGCGCAATGTCGTACGCGAACAGCATTTGCAGCGCGCATTCGCGCGCTCTACGCCTAGCACCCATAATAGTTTTCAATTTACTGCCGTTTTGAGTTTTCATCTTTGAGACTGCGAAGATAAGTCTGGGGGAACAACAAGGCTTGAACTTTGGCCAGAGCGGCCCAAACCTTGGCGACTTCTTTTCACAGCTCTTTGAGCAGGTTGGCCATCTCGACGGCTGACATAGCCGCTTCGAAGCCTTTATTGCCCGCCTTCACGCCTGCACGGTTGATCGCTTGTTCAACCGTATCAGCGGTAATAATTCCATACGCGATGGGCACGCCAGTGGACATTGTCGCCGACGCAATCCCTTTGGTAACTTCCGCCGCAATGTAATCGAAATGCGGAGTCTCACCGCGAATCACGGCTCCAACACAGATAATCCCATCGTAACGCCCGCTGGTCGCCAACTTCTTGGCGGCCAACGGAATTTCAAACGATCCTGGCACACGAACCAGCGTGATTTGCTCGGCTGCTGCGCCTAAACGCAACAAAGCGTCTTGTGCGCCACCAACCAGACGACTGACGATCAAATCATTCCAGCGGCTGGCGACGATAGCAAAGCGCAACCCGTCAGCTTTCAACTTTCCTTCTAAGATTGAAGGCGGCATCGCTTGATTCGCGGGGGCATCAGTTTTGTTCATTCGCAGTGAAGTATAGTGAGCCAACAGGATGCGGTCAAGAAGTGCATAGGTTGCTCCGCACCGTAAAATTTTCTGCGGCGAATAATTACTTAATGGGTGAGTTTCATTCATGGACGATCTTGCCCAATTGATCGGGGTTTGAGAGCCTAAGGAGCATCTTCAACCCATTTTTCAATTGAGGCAGGTAATGAAAGCAACGCACCCTTTGCGATGCCCGAACGAGTGCGAAACCGTCGAGCAAGATTTCAAGTTGATCCGTACTTATGGGCCACACCACACGCCTTTCTATCGCTGTTTGAAATGTGGCCGTGAGTTCAGTGCGCGTCACGACAGCGTCTTTGCTGGCTTTCATACTGATGAGCAGACGATTTATCGTGTGCTCAAGGCGCTCGCCGAAGGTAACGGCATCCGTGCTTGCGCGCGCATCTTTGACATCGACAAGAACACGGTAGCGCTGATCCTTGAGCAAGCGGCCGCGCACTGCCAACGCGTGAGTGAGTGCCTGATCAAAGACTATCACCTAGAAGAATGCCAGTTGGATGAACTCTGGTCGTTTGTCAAAAAAAGGAGGCGCACCTGTCGACCCTGGAAAAACTCCAGGCCATCTATGGCGACCAGTGGGTCTGGGTGGGCTTCGACCCGCGCCACAAAGTCGTGCTCCACTTTGTAGTGGGCCGCCACGTCCAAGCGAACGCCAACCGCTTGGTCAAAGGTGTGCGCGATCGTTCAGATGGGCACTTGCCCTTATTCACGTCCGATGAGCTAGAGCAATATGACAATGCGCTGCTCGAAGCTTACGGCCTGCGCCAAGAGTTCCCGCGCACTGGCAAACGCGGGCGGCCACGCAAGCCGCGGCTCAAAGCGCCCAAGCATTTGCTCTACGCACAAGTCGTCAAGCGACGCCAACGAGGTCGCGTAGTTGAGATTACGACGCGTGTCGTCTTCGGTACGCGGAAGGCCGTAGCCGCCAAGCTCAGGCGCTCGCCGGTGAGCAAGCACATCAACACGAGCTTCGTCGAACGCAACAATCTGACGATGCGGCATCAGAACCGCCGCTTGGTGCGTAAGACGATTGCTTTTTCAAAGAAGCGCGAGTGCTTGGAGCAACAACTCCACCTTGCCTTTGCTTATTACCATTTCGTTAAGCCTCATCTCGGTCTGCGAGAAGAGGTCAAAGGCGAAGCTAAAAAATACCGGGAACGGACTCCGATGATGGCGGCAGGGATCACAGATCACATTTGGACAATGCCAAAACTGTTCTCCAGAGCCACTTTGGAGCTACTCTGAAAAAATCTAGCGTGATTTCATCTCCATGAATGAAACTCACCCACTAAGAATAATTAAAGCGGCGAGGTAATTATAAATCGTGTCAGCAGCCCGCGCGTGAGCAAGGGCGTTGACTCTCATAGCCCCGGCCCTTGCTCACGCGCGGGCTGCTGACACGGCGAGCGCGCGGAATTGACTAAATGAATCAGCGCGCCTATGCTTTGCCCGCTTCGCTGAATTCTTCACTCATTTTTTCACCATAAGGCAGCTATATGGCGGCAGACACACCTGATGACCTGACAGCATTGCTACACGCTTGGCGTAAAGGTGACGAGGTGGCGCGCGATAAGTTGATGAGCCTCGTCTACGATGAATTGCGCCGCTTGGCTGCCAGCTATCTGCGTCGTGAGCGCACGGGGCATACATTGCAACCGACCGCGCTGGTGCACGAAGCTTATCTGCAATTGATAGATCAGAGCCAAGTCAGTTGGGAGAGCCGCGCCCATTTCTTCGGAGCCGCCGCCCAACTGATGCGGCGCATATTGGTTGATCACGCGCGCGCTCACAATGCTGAAAAACGTGGCGGCGGTGAAGAACGCTTGGAACTCAACGAAGCCATCGGCGTGCCAGCACAGAAAGACCTGAACCTGCTGGCACTGGACGATGCGCTTAGCGAACTGGCCAGGATTGATCCGCAGCAGAGCCAGATCGTCGAGTTGCGCTATTTCGGCGGACTCTCGATTGAAGAGACCGCCACCGTCCTTAGCATCTCCCCCGCTACTATCAAACGCGAATGGAGCATGGCCAAAGTTTGGCTCTACCGGCAAATCAGTCGAGATGTCAGACCTTAGACCGCAAGCCTTGAAATCCTTGTATGCACAACCAGCAATAGTATGAAGTCTGATGTCCAAGCTTTTATGACGCCCGAACGCTACCAACGTGTCAAAGAGATTTATCAGGCAGCGTTAGATTGCGCAGCAGGTGACCGCACTCCCTATTTGGATCGAGCCTGCGCCGGCGATGCCGAACTGCGCTCAGAGGTCGAATCGCTGCTGGCGATTGAACTCGACACAAAGCAGTTTCTCGAATCAGACGCAGCGTCTACTGCGGAACTGGATTTGCCAGCATCAAACGCTGCACTGCTCATCGGCACGCGTGTGGGGCCGTACAAGCTGCTCAAAGAGATTGGTCACGGTGGTATGGGCGCAGTCTATCTGGCCGAACGTGATGATGCACAATTCAAACAACGTGTGGCCTTGAAGCTAGTCAAACGCGGGATGGACACCGATGAAATTCTCAGCCGCTTTCGCCACGAGCGTCAGATTCTGGCTTCGCTCGCTCATCCGAATATCGCGCGGCTGCTCGATGGCGGGACGACGCGCGACAGCCTGCCTTACTTTGTGATGGAGTACATCGAAGGCGAGCCGATTGACCAATACTGTCAGCATCGTAATCTGTCTACGGCAGAACGCTTGAAACTCTTTCGCACAGTCTGTGCGGCAGTTCATTATGCGCATCAGAATCTGGTAGTGCATCGCGATCTCAAACCTTCCAACATTCAAGTCATGCCCGACGGCACGGTGAAGCTGCTCGACTTCGGCATCGCCAAAGTTTTGAAGCCGGAGTTGTTCCCCGAATCAATTGCGCCGACGCGAACCTGGGCACGCCCGATGACGCCTGCTTACGCCAGCCCCGAACAAGTGCGTGGCCAAGCGATCACCACGGCCAGCGATGTCTATTCGCTCGGCGTGGTACTTTATGAGTTGCTAACTGAGCAGCGCCCGTATCAAATCAAAGGCGCACTGCCGCACGAGATAGCCAAAGTCATTTGCGAATCCGAACCGCAAAAGCCCAGCACCGCGATCATCCGCACGCAAACAACCAAATCGAACCGCAAGACAGATGCTGAGCCGGAAGTCGAGACTCGCCAGCGGCTGGCCAGTGAAAAGCTCCGCCGCCAACTACAAGGCGATCTGGACAACATCGTGCTGATGGCGCTGCGCAAGGAGCCACAACGTCGCTATGCTTCGGCTGAACAGTTTTCGGAAGACCTGCGCCGTCACCTGGAAGGTTTGCCCGTGATTGCGCGGGAAGACACGCTGCGCTATCGGCTCGACAAATTCGTCCGGCGCAATCGAGCAGGCGTCGCTGTGGGTGCGCTGATCGGCCTGTTGTTGCTGGCCTTTCTCGTCACGACGCTGGCGCAGGCGACGCGCATCCGCCACGAACGCGACCGCGCCCAACTGGAACGCGACAAAGCCGAGAAGGTCTCGGGCTTCTTGGTTGACTTGTTCAAAGTCAACAATCCGAGCGAGTCGAAAGGCAATACTGTGACCGCGCGCGAGTTGCTCGACCGTGGCGCTGAGAAAATCACGCAGGAATTGAAAGATCAGCCGGAAGCACAAGCCAGGCTGACGCAGGCGATGGGCGATGCCTATCTGAGCTTGGGTTTATATGACCGTGCCGCGCCGCTGCTCGAATCGTCTTTGCAAACTCAACGCCGTTTGCTTGGCAATGAGCACCCGGATGTGGGAGCAGCGCTGTCGCATTTGGCGCAACTGCGTTTCAATCAGGGCGATTACGCGGCAGCGGTGGCATTGCATCGCGAGGCGCTGGCAATCTACCGCAAGGCCTACGGCGCGGAACACGCCGAGGTAGCAACCGGCCTGGCCAGCTTGGCGACCAATCTGCTGCGCGCGAAAGGCGATTTGTCGGAGAGCGAGAAATTGTTTCGTGATGCGCTGGCCATTCAACGGAAACTACACGGCAACGAGCACAGCAGCGTGGCGCGTACACTCAACGATTTGGCTCTCTTGTTGTTTAATAAAGGCGACCTCAACGCGGCAGAGCAGATGCAGCGCGAAGCTCTTTCGCTCTATCGCCGCACACTCGGCTACGAGCACGCGGAGACGGCCACGGCATTTAGCAATTTGGCGGTGACGCTGCAAAGAAAAGGCAACTTGGCCGAAGCCGAAGCCCTCTACCGCGAGTCGCTGGCACTTCAGCAAAAACTCTTCGGCGCAGAGCATCCAAGTCTGGCGCTGACGATGAACAATCTGGCCTTGCTGCTGCAAGAGCGGGGCGATTATGAAGCTGCCGAACCATTACAACGTCAGGCACTGGCGTTACAACGAAAACTGCTTGGTGACTCACACCCGGAAGTGGCCATCAACTTAAGCAATTTGGCGCTACTGCTCCAACAAATGGATCAACATGCAGCGAGCGAGTCGCTCTATCGTGAAGCCTTGGCAATCCGCCGAAAACTGTACGGCGAAGAGCATCCTGATGTCGCATTCACGCTTGCCAATTTGGGCATGCTGCTCTGTGACAAACGCGACTACGCAGCGGCTGAGCCGATGCTGCGCCAGTCGCTACAGATGCGGCGCAAGCTGCTGCCAAAGGGCCATTTCCACATAGCACACTCGCTGGTCGGATTGGGGCGGCTGTTGACTGAGAAGGGCGAGGCGCACAACGCTGAACCGCTTTTGCGCGAAGCGGTGGAGACCATGCGCAAAGCGCTGCCGGCCGGCCACTGGCTGATTGCCGATGCTGAGAGTGTATTGGGCGGCTGCCTGATTGCGCTGAAACGCTATGAAGAGGCCGAGCCGCTGTTGACGAAAAGCTACCCGATCCTCAAGGCCAACCGCGGCGAAAGAGCCGCCCGCACGCGCCAGGCGCTCGACCGGCTGATTCTCTTCTATCAAGCTTGGGGCAAGCCTGACAAGGTCGCCCAATATCGTGCCTTCCTGAAGACCACACCAACGCAAAAGTAATAGTACACAGCACGCGAGTCTGCTTGTTGCGTCGCTCTCACGCGCTGTGTAGGGGCTGGTTGCTCGAATTTCGTTTTAACGAGGTAGAGGGTCAGCGTGCGGGATTGCGCTCAAGTAGGCATAGATTGCCTCAATATCGCGGTCGCTCAATTTGGCAATCTCCGGCCACGGCATCACCTGCAACTTCGGGCTGATAAACGGATGTACTTTTTTGAGGTCTTCGCCCGTGCGTAGCGTGTTGGTGAACTGCTCCAACGTCAGCCCCGCAGGTAAATTATTTTGTTTCGGATCAGGCGTCAGATTGCGCGAGACGAAGGGGCCGAAAGCTGTGCCGCCAGCCAGATAGTTTGCTGCGTTGACCTTTTCCGGTTGCCCCATAAACGGATTGCCGCCCGCCGCATAAGTCGGATTCGTATGGCAACTGATGCACATCGTGTTGGTCAGATAGCTGCCCAACCCAATCAGAAAGCGCGTCTTGCCAAAGCCCGCGTTTACCGGCACCGGAGCCATCGCCAAACCCAAATCGGATCGTTCCTGCTCGGCGCGTGCACTTTCCAGATTGGCCAGTTCGCGGCCTTGAAATTCTTCGGGACTTTTGCGTGAGGGGACTCGGTCTTGATCTTGTTTCGAGGCGCGGGTGACGCCTGAATGGCCGACGATGACAACGCCGACAAACAACACTAAGGCTACGATTCTTCGTTGCATAAGCTTGACTCCTTGCTTTGTCTGTTGTGGTTAAGGAAGCCGCATTACCGCGACGGCTCCCGCTGACGTATTTACCGGACTTGCCCGAGCTGTTGCTCGGCAATAGAAACCCTGCCTCAGAGACGTGATGTCAAACCCAATTGCTTACAGCCCGATTGGCTTAGCTTCTTGCTCTACGAAGCCTTTGGTTTCTTGCCTCACCGAACTACATGCGGATTCCAGCGGCGAAAAAGCTCAGGTCGCGCAATTTTATTTTAGCGAAGAGTTCGAGTGACGTGCGCGGTAAGTTGGCTTGCCCCCGCAGGCAGAGGCTATAATTCGCGCTTGCGCTGCCAAGTAATTTGTCAGAACGCAGCATTGCCATCAACTGAGGAAAAGAAATAATCACGAAAGGAATCAGGGATGACTGCTCACACCAGCTTTTTTGAAAATGTGCTCCGCTACGTAAACCACGCGGCCTCTTTCTCGCAACAACCCAAAGGCCTGCTCGAACAGATCAAACATTGCAACAGCGTCTATCACTTTGAATTTCCGCTGCGCCATCACGATGGCACGGTTGAAGTGATCCACGCCTGGCGCGTCGAACACAGCCATCACAAACTACCTTGCAAAGGCGGCATCCGCTACGCCGCTGAAGTCAATGAAGACGAAGTGAAAGCGCTGGCTGCGTTGATGACTTACAAGTGCGCGATTGTGGATGTGCCTTATGGCGGCGCGAAGGGCGCCGTGCAGATTGACCCGACCAAATACGCGCCTGAGTTGCTTGAACGCATTACGCGGCGTTACACCGCTGAGCTGGCGAAGAAGAACTTCATCGGCCCCGGCATTGATGTGCCCGCGCCCGATTACGGCACTGGCGAACGCGAGATGGCCTGGATCGCCGATACCTACGCGGCGCTCAATCCCGGCCAACTAGATGCCGCAGCCTGTGTGACCGGCAAACCAATTTCGCAAGGCGGAGTGCAGGGCCGCAAGGAAGCAACCGGTCGCGGCGTCTTCTACGCGCTGCGCGAAGCTTGTTTGCAGGCGGATGATATGCAGGCGATTGGTTTGACGCCGGGCATCGCTGGCAAACGCATCGTCGTACAGGGGCTGGGCAACGTCGGTTATCACAGCGCCAAGTTCTGCCGTGAGGAAGGCGAGGCGATCATCATCGCGATTGCCGAGCGCGAAGGCGCGATCACCAATCTCGCCGGGTTGAACGAAGAGGAAGTCTTTCAACATCGCAAAGCAACCGGCTCAATCCTGGATTTTCCCGGCGCGACCAACATCCCCAATTCGACCGACGCGCTCGAATTGGACTGCGAGGTGCTGATTCCGGCCGCGCTCGAAAACCAGCTTACCGCCGAGAATGCGCCGCGCATCAAGGCGCGCATCATCGTCGAAGGTGCGAACGGGCCAACCACACCGGAGGCCGAAGAAATTCTGCTGGGCAAAGGAGTGCTGATCGTACCAGACGTTTACGCCAATGCTGGCGGCGTGACAGTCTCCTATTTCGAATGGCTCAAGAATCTCTCGCACGTGCGGATTGGGCGCATCGGCAAACGTTATGAAGAATCGCAGGAGCGCCGAATGCTCCATGCCATAGAGGTTTTAACCGGTCAAAAGCTGACTGAAGAGCAACGCTCACAGATTGTCAAAGGGCCAGACGAACTCGACTTCGTCAGGTCGGGACTGGAAGAAACAATGGTGGTAGCCTATCAGCAGATTCGTGAAACCAAGCAAAGTAATCCCGGCATGCGTGATCTGCGCACAGCCGCCTTTTACGGCGCATTGGAAAAGATTGCGCGGGCTTATTGGGAGCTTGGGATCTTCCCGTAAAACGGCTAGGCCTGAACCGAATGGAAGCTGCGCACAAAAAAATCCCACGATGCGACGATTTCACATCGTGGGAATCAAGCAGGAGAAGGAGGGAGGTAAATCGTCACCAATTGCCTCAAGCCGGAGCGAGGCTGCCAATGGCGCTTCCCTTTGTTTCAGCCATTGGCCCAGTGGTAATTTCTCAATCAAATGATAACAGGCGTTATGATCTTAACGAAGCGAAACGTCAGCAGCAAAGATTAGTAGCCAGGACTGGCTTAAACAAGAAACTCTTCACTGCCTAAGACGCGACGAGTATATTCACGGTCAACAGGCTAGTCAAGGCAGTTTACTTTTTTCTCACTGACTTTTCTGCTTGCGGTCAGCCGACTCAAAGCCTTTCCCAAAGCGGCATTCGCTGCAAATATTAAAACTTTTGTGCTAAGCTTCCCTGCGCGTCTCCACCTAAATAAACCCCTTATCACTGTTGGGAGGAAAAGTGAAAGATAAAAACACCCTGCTCCGTTTGAGCGTCATGATTCGTCTTGTTGCCGGATTATGGCTGTTCGGCTCAGCCAGCGCGTTGGCTGATACGATCAAGTTGAAAGATGGTAGCGTCTACAAGGGCAAAGTCACCAGCTACAATCAACGCAAGTTCATCATTATTATTTACGTCGGCTCTTCCTCTTCACAACACGCTATCCCTGTTGATGAGATCGAAAGTGTGGAGTTCGATGCCAACGACACAGGCGCGCCACGAGCGGGTAGCCCTATTGCTAACACGGAATCAAACGCTGCACGTCCAGAAAAGTCGCGCGATTCACAATCTGTTTTGCGCCCGGCTGACCCACCAGCCTCCTTGACCAAAGAGTCTTCGACAACCGCGCCCACTGTCCCTAACACTAATAGCGAAATAAGAACCTCAAGCTCTAGCGAACCGCCCAATTTGATGGCTGAAAAGACTGTCAGCATCGCAGCCGCCGCCGATTGGACGAGCACTGAGATTCGCGTGCAGCGCGGTCAGCGTGTGGCGATCAATGCCTCTGGTGAAGTTGATCTCGGTAACAATCAACGCTCCGGCCCCAACGGCATCACGCTCAATGACAGCCGTAAGCTGATGCTCAACCGCCCAACCGGCGCTTTGATCGCGGTCATCGGCGACGACAATGACGATTTCGTGCTGGTCGGCGTGGGCGGTGAATTTGTCGCCGCCCACAATGGTGTGCTCTTTCTGAGCGTCAACGAAGGGAATCTCAAAGACAATAACGGCTCATTCATCGCCAAGGTCAAAGTGTTTAACAAGTGATGGCTTGTCGAGCGGGGCAAGTGAAACGTTCCTTCATTTGTCCCGCACTTCCCAATACTTCATTCCTTACGCGCCAGGTAAAACATCCGCCCATCACTCAACGTCATCCCGAATTCACGTCCTGCATCATAGGTTTTTACCTGCTTGAATCCCGCTTCAGCTAAAGCCGCCACCACTTCCGCCTCGCCGTAATAACGCTGCCATAAGCATAGATCAGTACGCTGCCAATTCCCTTCCAGCAAACGGAACATCGTTACGGCATATTCCTTCAATTTCGCCTGACCGTCGTAACTACCACGCACCACGCAAACGTGATCGTCTTCGACCATCTCAAGGGTTTGCCCGAAGTGTTCCGCCTCGTCTTCCATATTCAAATCAAAAAGAAAGATACCATCATCCACCAAAGTCGCGTGCACATTTCGAAAGACCTGCGTCAACTCATCTAAGTTCATCAAGTGATTGAGACTGTCAAACGCCGCGATCACGGCCTGGAATTGCTCGGGCAGAGTGAACGAACGCGCATCAGCCCGAATGAATTCGGCCTCCGGCGCATTGCCGCGCGCAAATTCTAGCATTGCCGCTGAGCCATCCATCCCAGTCACTCGATAACCGCGTTCGCACAAAGTCGCGGCCAACTGTCCAGTGCCGCAACACAAATCCAATACGCTGCACCCAGCAGGCAACTGTGGAAAAAGCAAAATATCGAAGATCGCCATCGCCGGACGACAGAATTCTTCGCCCCAATAACGATTGTAGAACCAGGCGAAGTCGTCGTAGTCGGAATAGATGTCGGTTGCAGTCATAGCATCTCAGGGCACGAGTAGTCACAACGTGAGCGTGCAAACTATAGGCACATTGTCGCACAAAGAAAAGCGCGCTTTGACGTGACAGTTGGTTGTCTCTCTGCAACCGATTCGGTACACTCGCCGCCGACTACGCAGTATTCCAACCACGTCATCATTTCACTGCGAAAGGAAACCGCAATGCACTTCGAATATGCCGAGAAGGTCAAGTACCTGCAAAAGAAGCTGAATGCTTTTATGGAAGAGCACGTTTACCCGAATGAACACCTTTTCTACGAACAGATCGAGGAGAACACGCGCCAAGGTAACCGCTGGCAGCCAGTGACGATCATTGAAGAGCTAAAGCCCAAAGCCCGCGCTGAAGGCTTGTGGAATCTCTTCATGCCAGTCGAATCCGATCCTGACGGCCAATATGGCGCGGGGTTGACCAATCTGGAATACGCGCCGCTCTGCGAGATTATGGGACGCTCGACGATGGCGTCCGAAATCTTTAACTGTTCTGCGCCAGACACCGGCAATATGGAAGTGCTCGTGCGCTACGGCACGGAGGAGCACAAACGACAGTGGTTGGCACCGCTGCTCGCGGGCGAGATGCGCTCCTGCTTTGCGATGACCGAGCCAGATGTCGCTTCGTCCGATGCCACGAACATTCAATCCAGCATTGTGCGTGATGGGAACGAATATGTCATCAACGGGCGCAAATGGTGGACATCCGGCGCTGGAGACCCACGCTGCAAGATTGCGATTTTTATGGGTAAGACAGACCCATCTGCGGCACGCCACAAACAACAATCAATGATCCTCGTGCCGCTGGATACACCTGGCGTCACCGTCAAACGCCTGCTCTCAGTCTTTGGCTATGATCATGCGCCGCACGGCCACGCCGAAGTCTTGTTTGAGAATGTCCGCGTACCTGCCTCAAATATTTTGCTCGGCGAAGGGCGCGGTTTCGAGATTGCGCAAGGCCGCTTAGGGCCAGGGCGTATTCATCATTGCATGCGCTTGATCGGCGTTGCTGAACGCGCGCTCGAAACAATGTGTAAACGCGTCAAACAGCGCCTCGCTTTTGGCAAGCCGCTCGCCGACCAAGGCACGATCCGCGCCGACATTGCTACCTCGCGCCTGGAGATTGAACAGGCGCGGCTGCTCACGCTCAAAGCGGCCTATATGATGGACACTGTCGGCAATAAAGTCGCGGCTGCCGAGATTGCGATGATCAAAGTGATCGCACCCAATGTCGCGCTGCGCGTAATTGATCGTGCTATCCAAGCGCACGGCGGCGGTGGCGTCAGTGGCGATTTCAACTTGGCCGCGGCCTGGGCCAATTCACGCACGTTGCGGCTGGCCGATGGGCCGGACGAAGTTCACCGCGAAGCCATCGCCAAAATCGAATTGAGGAAGTACGAATAGTCTATGGAACTCAAAGATAAAGTCGTCGTCGTTACTGGTGGCGCAAACGGCATCGGAGCCGCGCTCTGCCGTCGGTTCGCGCAAGCAGGCGCGCGCATTGTTGTCGCCGATCTCGAATTGGCCAACGCCCAAAAGATCGCCGAAGAGATTGGCGGACTGGCCGTGCAAACCGATGTTAGCAACGAGGCTGACATTATCGCCCTCGTGCAGCGGGCCAATGCAGCCTACGGCCCGATTGATCTCTTCTGCTCTAACGCGGGCATTGGCGGCCCACGCGGCGGGATTGAAGCCTCGAACACCGAGTGGCAGCGGATTTGGGAAATCAATCTGATGGCTCATCTCTACGCCGCGCGGGCTGTCTTGCCACAGATGCTTGAACGCGGGCAAGGCTACTTGCTCAATACTGCTTCTGCTGCCGGCTTGCTCTCGCAAATTGGCGCAGCACCCTACGCCGTGACCAAACACGCAGCGGTGTCGTTCGCCGAATGGCTGGCGATTACCTATGGCGACCAGGGCATCAAAGTTTCGTGCCTCTGTCCGCAAGGTGTGCGCACGCGCATGCTCGAAGGCGGCGAATTCCACGGCATCACCAACTTCCTGCGCGATTCGGCGCTCGATCCGGCAATCGTCGCCGAAGCAGTCGTGCAAGGCCTCGCCGCCGAACAGTTCCTGATCTTGCCGCACCCCGAAGTCGCCGAATACATCAAACGCAAGACGGGCGACTATGACCGCTGGCTGCGCGGCATGCGCAAATTGCAGGCAAACGTAAACACTGCGCAGTAACCGGTAGTTATGGGACAACTCACACTCATTCGTCACGGCCAGGCACGCGCATTCGAGCAAGATTCTGATCGCTTGACCGAGCTTGGTGAATTGCAAGCGCTCAAGCTCGGCGAGTACTGGTTGCGGCAAAACGTCAGTTTTGACGAAGTCTATTGCGGCACGCTGGTGCGCCATTGCAGGACAGCAGAAATCGTCCGTGAATGTTTTACGGCTGTCGGACGCTCGTGGCCGGAAGTGCAAAACGCTGCTGCCTTGAACGAGTACGATGCCACCGGACTGTGGCAACGGCTCGCACCAGCTTTGGCCGAAAGCGATGCGGAGTTTCGTAGCTTGCACGATGACTTTCAGCAGCATCGCAATACGCCGGAACGCAATCGCTATTTTCAAAAGATGTTTGAAGTGTTGACGGCGCGGTGGCTGCGTGGCGAGATTGAAGTGGAAGACGTTGAGACCTGGACACCTTTTCGTGAACGTGTGCATAGCGCACTGAAAAACATCATCACCCAGGAAGGCAGCGGACGGCGCGTAGCGGTCTTCACATCTGGCGGTGTGATTGGTCTGGCTGTGCAAACAGCCTTGCAAGCGCCGGAATCACAGGCGCTGCAAATCAACTGGCGCATCCGCAATTGTTCGCTGACCGAGTTCACTTTCAATCGTGACCGTCTCTCGCTTGATGCGTTCAACACATTGCCACATTTGGACGAGCAAGCGTGGCGCACATATCGCTGAACCGTGCTCAAATCAAACCCAAGATCATGAAGCCAACCAACCCTGAGCGTATCGCGCTCCGCTGCCAGGCGCTCATCAAAAAATACAACAACGTCACAGCCGTCAACGGCTTGGATTTGGAAGTTCGCGCGGGCGAATGTTTCGGACTGTTAGGGCCGAACGGCGCGGGCAAGACCACGACTGTCGAGATTCTTGAAGGACTCAACACCGCCGACAGCGGCACGGTCGAGTTGCTCGGCCTGCGCTGGGGCACGGGACAGGATCAGGCTTTGCGCGAACGCATCGGGGTGCAGTTGCAAGAAGCTAAGCTGCCCGACAAACTGACCGTCGAAGAGGCTGTCCGGCTCTTCCGCAGCTTCTACACACACGGCAACATGGTCGAGCACGTCATCAGCCTAGTCTCATTGGAAGAGAAACGAGGCGCGCGCGTGGCCAAGCTCTCCGGCGGGCAGCGCCAACGGTTGGCCGTCGCGTGTGCGCTGGTCAGCGCGCCGGACATTCTGTTTCTGGACGAACCGACAACCGGTCTCGATCCGCAAGCACGACTGCAATTGTGGGAAGTGGTCGAACGGTTTCGCGCGGCAGGCGGCACAGTGCTGTTGACGACGCATTATATGGAAGAGGCTGCGCGATTGTGCGACCGCATTGCCATTATGGATCATGGTCGCGTGATTGCACTTGGCACGCCAGCCCAACTGATCGCCTCGCTCGGCGCAGATCAAATCATTGAATTCACCATCAACGGCGCGGGGGCATTCGATGCTTCAACGCTGACGGATTTGCCTGGTGTCACTGGCACGCGCGCCAAAGAGCACGGTTATGCGTTGACCGTTTCAGAGATTGGCGCGACGCTGCCCGCCCTATTGGCTGAACTGGAAAAGCAACAAGTCAAACTCGACCAACTCAGGACGCATCAGGCAACGCTCGAAGATGTCTTCGTCAATCTGACCGGGCGGCAATTGCGCGATGAGTGAAAGACCGACTGTCCGGCAAGCTGCCAGCTTGTCGCTGACTCTGGGTTTGGCGCATTCGGAAGCCTACGACAAGCTGGCAGCTTGTCGGACATTTACAGAACAAAATGAGCACCGTAGCAAACACTCCAAATGAATCAATCTCGCAAACTGTGTCCGCTGCCTCAACGTCCGGCTCACACCCGCTCTATGAGCTAATGCTGCTGCGGGTGCGCGAGCTTATGCGCACACCGGAAGCGCTCTTTTGGACATTTGTTTTTCCCATCCTGATGGCTTGCGCGCTTGGCATCGCGTTCCGCAATACTGCGCCGACAAAAATGCGCGTCGCAGTCGAAAGCAACTCGCCTAATGCTGCCTCGCTCGCGGCCACCATCTCGCGTTCGGCGGAATTGGAGGCAGTACTGCTCACACCAGCAGAGGCCGCCAAAACTTTGCGCAGCGGAAAAGTCGCGCTCGTGCTCAGCGCCGCCTCCACAAGCGTGTCGCCAGCAGTTGAATACCGCTTCGATCCGACGCGCCCGGAGAGCCGCAGCGCCCGCTTGCTGGTGGATGACGTTGTACAACGCGCCGCCGGACGCGCCGATGTGGCTGTCATTAAAGAACAAACTTCCACCGAACCGGGTGCGCGTTACATTGATTTTCTAGTGCCGGGATTGATCGGCATGAATCTGTTGGGCAACGGCCTGTGGGGTCTGGGCTTTGCTATCGTGATGGCGCGCACAGGAAAGTTGTTGAAACAATTGTCTGCCACGCCGATGCGCCGCTGGCATTATCTGGCTTCGTTTATGTTGACGCGCTTGCTCCTGCTGCTGCCCGAAGTCGCTGTCATCCTGGGCTTCGCGTATTTCGCTTTCGGCGTCAAGCTGCATGGCTCGTTCCTGAATTTTATGCTGATTGCGGTGCTTGGCTCCCTCACCTTCGCTGGCCTGGGCTTATTGGTGGCGGCGCGAACAAAAACAATCGAAGGAGCGGCAGGCCTGATGAACCTGGCGATTATCCCGATGTGGCTGCTCTCTGGCACTTTCTTCTCCGCCGCGCGCTTCCCCGATTTTGTGCAGCCGTTTATCAAGGCGTTACCGCTCACCGCAGTCAACGACGCGCTCCGCGCGGTGATGAACGAGGGCGCGCCACTGGCGGCCAATTCGCTAGAGATCGGCATCCTGCTGGCGTGGACGCTGGTAACATTTGTCGTGGCGTTGCGAATCTTTCGCTGGCAGTGAATTTCGCGCACAGATGGATTAGGATGGCAACGACAACCCAATCTTTCAGGAGTGAAAATCATGGTAGCTTCAAACAAATCCAAAAGCATCAACTACGGCGTAGGCGATGAAGTTTCCTACGTCTTTGGCAATGGCATCGCATACGGTGAGGTGTTGCGCGTGCTCGAGGGCGGACAGGCCATCGAGATTCAATTGGAAGACGGGCGGCGCGAAATCAAGAAGTCGCGCGATGGCGCGCTGCGCCTGCTCCGCCGCGCGACAGGCGCAAGCGAACAGGACGAGCACAACCGCGAGCGCACACGTTCCCGCGATACAGAGATTGACGAAGTGATGCGCAGCGATGTGCGCCGACGCTGGTAGCCGAGTCGCTTCACTTGGAGAACTTTAACCACCACGCACGCAAGCGTGTGTGGCATAATGCGTTCTAAGCTCAACGATAACCCACCCCTGATTTTTTTGGAGGTTAAGCATGAAACGTGTTCTTTCGTTGTTCGCACCGCTCATCGCTCTGTTGAGCTGCAACATCATCGCGCAGGCGCAGGCCGCCAGCGAAACCAATATCACCATCGGCGAAGGCACAGCCGCGCGTCTTTCGCTGCAAACCCAGCTCAGTTCCAAACTCAGTGAAGTGGGCGACGAAGTAATCGGCGTGCTCTACGAAGCCGTGCGCTCCGGTGACGGGCGCGTTGCCATCCCGCGCGGCACCGAATTCATCGGGCGCGTCACACAAGTTCAGGCAGCCAAACGCCCGCAGAAACAAGCCACCTTGACAGTCGTCTTCGAGACGATGCGCATGCCTTACGGTACGGAAAAAATCTCTACCGTTGTCACAGCGATTGACGATTACGCCAACGACGAGAAGTACAAATCGAAAGATGACGAAGGCAAAGTCGGCGGCGGGCGTAACGGTGGTCGCACCGCGAAAAATGCTGGCATCGGTGGCGGCATCGGCAGCCTGGGCGGGATTATCGGTAGCGCGGCGGGCGGCGGCATTGGTGCAGTTGCAGGCGCGATTGGCGTTGGCGCGGTCGGCGGTGTGCTGATGACCAAGGGTAACGACCTCAAGCTCGCGGCAGGCACAGTACTGCGCATCAAGTTCGAGCGTCCGGTCAATCTGCCTGCGCTCGAAGCAGGGCGCGAAACGCCACGCGGCGAGCGTCAATAGCCACAAGTCTGAGGATCGAGAATCGCCTGATGCCTCAATCCTCACCTATCTATTCTTCCTCACCACTGCGTTCCCTCAATCACTTCAATCTCCGCATCGTCAGCGCGCCGCTCTTCGTGCCACACTCGCACAGTCGCCTTGCCAAGCTCTAGCCCCAGTGGCATTGGCGCGTTGATCTGCGTCAGACCAGCTTTGGCTGGATCGCCTGGCGGGCCGACGTAGTTGGGATGAATGCCGAAGCCGCCAATCTCTACTCGCACATCCCAGCGTTGAGCATGTGCGGGCAAGCCTTCGACCAAGAGGGCAAGCGCGGCGTGGCGTCCTTTACGCGGAAAGCGCTGGTCATAGACGACAGCATTAAATAACTCGTGAATATCCAAAGCAGGCGCGGCGTCTGCCGGAAAATCATTCCAGCGGCGATAGGCTTTGAGCGTGGCTCGCGTCTCTTCCGCGCGCAGCAACTCGATGCGCGCGAACCCGGCGGAGCGCGCCATACGCGAGAGGCATTCGACGTTCGGCCCCCACCAATTGTCGTACTGCCCGCCCAGTTCATCGAATTCGTAAAACTCCATCACCGGGTCTGCCGTCGCGTGTAACTTGTCCACCACGTGCGATTCGATGATGGCGAAGTCGCGTGTGACCTCACAGACCTGCTCCAACCCCAGCAGTGGATGACGCAGGTGATAGAGCACGCCGAGAAAGAAGACGATGTCGAATGCGCCTAGCCGCTCTTTCGTCACGTCGTAGACGCTCAATTCGTGAAACTCAGCTTGCGAATGCAAGGCGGCTTTGGCTTTGAAGAAATTCTCTGGCCGCCAACAATCCACCGAAGTCACGCGCGCGCCACGCCGTTCCGTCTCAAAACTATAAAAGCCGTCCCAACAACCGATGTCCAAGACACGCTTATCTGACAAGCTCTCCGGCAACTTGAAGCGTTGGAAATTGTCTTGCAACTCGGCCAACGAATGTATACCGGGCGTAATCACGCCATTGCCTAGATCAATGCTGTGCCACCAAGAACCGGTGGCCATCTGCTGTTTGTACTGGATGGTGTCGTCCAGAATCTTTTGACGAATCGTTGTACTGTTATTCATATTGTTCAAATAGGTAAAGCGCGACGGCGGCTCAGAATTCATCCTCCGGCGGCAATCCTAAAGGCAACTGTCCGACAGCGCAAACTGTGACTAATCGTCCCGCTGAATTTGCCAAACCGGAGTACGATGAGTAAGCTTCTTAACCTATGCGAGTGGCCCTCGACGCGATTCCCTTGGTGGCGGCAAAAACAGGCATTGGACATTACACCGACGCGCTAGCCGAAGCGCTGGCGCGGGAGCACAGCGAACATCAGTACACGCTGCTCTCTCCTTTCGATTTTGCGTTCAATGGCGGCCACAACGGAAATGGCAACCCGGCAAATCTGAGCAAACAATTTTTGCCCGTGCGCTCGATCTTCCGGCATTGGTGGTTGGTGGGCTTACCCGCGCTGTTACGCATCTCGCCGTTCGATGTTTTTCACGGCACGAACTACTGTATCCCGGTCTTCGCGCCCTGCCCGACGGTCGTCACGATTCACGACCTCTCGCTCTTTACACAAGCGCAGACGCACGAAGACGTGAACGTCAAACGCGGCAAGCGGCGTATTCCGATCATGGCGCATCGTGCGACGCTGATCATTGCGCCGAGCGAATGGACAAAGCGCGAGGTCATTGAACGGCTCAAGATCAAAGAGCACAAGCTACGCGTGATCCCCGAAGCTGCGCGACCACACCTGCGCCCGCAACGCGAAGACGAAATCCAGCCTGTGTTGGAAAAGCATGGGTTGCGCGGTGATTTTCTGCTGTACGTCGGGACGATTGAGCCGCGCAAAAACCTGCTGACGTTGATCCGTGCTTACGATGAATTGTTGCGCACGACCGAACACCAACCGCAATTGGTGCTTTGTGGCGGGCGCGGCTGGTTGTGCGACGAGGTCTTTAGCCTAGTTGATGAATTGAAGCTGCAAGACCAAGTGCGCTTCACCGGCTACGTAGACGACGCCGATCTGCCGGCGCTTTATTCGGCGGCGCAGGCGTTTGTTTATCCATCGCTTTACGAGGGCTTCGGTCTGCCGCCGCTTGAAGCGATGGCCTGCGGTGCGCCGGTCATCACCAGCAATGTCACGAGCTTGCCCGAAGTCGTCGGCGACGCCGGTCTGACACACGCACCGGAAGATGCGCACGAGTTGGCACACACAATGGCGCGTTTATTGAGCGATCTGAATCTGCGCGCGCATTTCAAACGCGCCGGTTTGGAACGCGCCCGGCAATTCTCTTGGGAGCGCGCCGCCCGCGCTACACAGACCGTTTACGACGAAGTTTATAATTATTGGCATCGGAAATAGTGATCAAATGAATCGCCTGAAAGCTATCCTGCGAAACCTGCGTATGCTGCTCACCCGTGAGTTATGGGGTGTCTTCGAAGCGCAGGAACAAAAACTCGATCAGCGCATTGACGCCTTTGAACAACGCGCGGGTGAGCGCGCCAACGCTTATGAGCAGGCGCTCGACACACGCTCGGATGAACGCTTTGGTGCGATTGAACAGCGGCTCGACGAGCGGCAAGACACGCAAGAACAGCACGCCGCCGAACGCGCCAGCAATTATGAAGCTTCACTCGACGCCCGCTTTGAAGAGCGCTTTGCCATCCTGGAACAGCGCACCGATGAGCGGATGAGCGCTATCGAACAGCATAACGACACGCAGTTAGCTGCTATTCGGCAATATAACGATGAGCGACAGGCGGAACTCGACAAACGCTTCGACGACCGCACGCGCGCAGTTGATAATCGTCTGGATGACCGTTTCGCGCGCATCGAGCGACAACTCGACGAACGCTTCGAGGCAATGGAAAAACGCACCGACGCGCGCATGGAGACTCACGAAAAGCGCACCGACTACAATCTCAAGCTCAACCGCGCCGACATCATTGACCGCACCGACGTGATGTTGCAAATCTTTGAGCAGCGCCTGGATCAACAGCGTCGTGAAATCAAAGCCCTGCGCGAACAACTTACTAAGACACCGACAGCAGCCAAGTACGAAGCTAAGCATGAAGGCAATGGCAGCCACGCGACGCCCATTGCAGTCGAGCCGCAACAAATTCTGGCCGAAACTGAACCTGCGCAGCAGGTGCAATCCTTTCGCAAATTGGCGCAGAGTAGCGGACTGATCGGCAAGACCAAGCTGCCAGTGACCGATGCCACGCTTTACCAAAAGATTCTCGATTGGAAAAAGGTTGCGGAAGAAAAGCTGAGCGAGTTCACGCCGGACGAGCAGGAAGTCGTGGATTATATCTTGAGTTTCATTCACGATGCAGATGAGCGCGACTACACAATGCATCACCTGCGCCGCTTTGTAGCCACCTTGCAACGTATCCCGCCGCCACAACGTTCGACCGACCGCTTGCTGGAACTTGGCAGCCTGTTGCATCTCACGCCCGCGCTCAAAAAATTCTGCGGCTATCAGGAAATCTACGGCGCGGATTTTTGGGAGAGCGAAGAGCGAGTCGTGCAGGAAACGCTCAAGCAAGTCAACGGTAGCGAGAGCCACACCTTCGAGCTGCGGAACTTCAACGTTGAAGCCGATCCATTCCCTTACTCCGACGGCTATTTTCGCGTCGTGCTTTGTTGTGAATTGCTCGAACACCTGCAACGCGACCCGCTGCATATGTTCTGGGAATGCAATCGCGTCTTACAGGATGACGGCTTCCTCTTGCTGACTACGCCCAATATCGCCAGCGCGCGTTCACTCGAAGGCGTCTTGATCGGTTGCGCGCCCTACCTGCTTTCGCAATACAATCGCAGCACGCCGGTAGACCAGCACCACCGCGAGTACGCGCCCTACGAAGTCGGCCTGGCACTTGCCGCCGCCGGTTTTACTGTTATCGAACTCGAAACCGAAGATGTCTGGCTGCGCTCGAACCCGGCGATTCTGAAATTGCTCGAAGAGGTCAACCTGCCCACGCACCTGCGCAGCGACAACATCTTCGCATTGGCGCGCAAGACCAGCGCGCCCATCGAACGCTACCCGAAAGAGTTTTACGTCGAATGATCAGCGCAAGAAAAAAGGAGCCGGAGCGCGGGAGAACGGGAGCGCGGGAGAATGCTGCGCAGCCTGACTCAACCGAAGAGTCATCAAGCACAGGTACAAGTGACATTGAGGGCGAAGATACATTTATTCTTGACGATGAATTGTCTCCAGCTCTCCCGCTTTCCCGCTCTCCCGCTCTCTCACTCCGTGTTCCCCCAGAAGCGCAAGATCAACGCGTTGATCTCTTTCTCGCCGCGCAATTCACCACGGCCAGTCGTTCCGCCATTCAGCGTGCCATCAGCGACGGCAAAATTCTCGTCAATGCGCAACAGATCAAACCCAGCCACCGGTTGAGCGCAGGCGAGTTGATCGCCGGAACAATCCCGCAAGCGCCGCCCATCGAAGCTCAAGCAGAAAACATCCCGCTCGCCATCGTCTACGAAGATGACGCTCTCATCGTCATCAACAAGCCCACCGGAATGGTCACTCATCCGGGCGCGGGCGTGAAGTCGGGCACGCTGGCCAATGCGCTGGTCTATCACCTGCAACAACAAGCCGCTGACTTGCCCAAGCGTGGTGGCGTCTCGCGCCCAGGTATCGTGCACCGGTTGGACGCAGGCACGTCGGGCTTGCTAGTCGCTGCTAAAACTGACCAGGCGCACCTAAGCCTGGCTGCACAATTCGAAGCGCGGACGGTCAAAAAATGTTACACGGCACTCGTTTATGGGCAGGTCAAGGAAGATGAAGGGAGCATTGATGCGCCGATTGGCCGCGATCCGCGTAGCCGAGTAAAGATGGCAGTGGTCAAAGATGGGCGCACAGCATTAACGCTTTATCGCGTAGTCGAACGTTTCGCTGAGTTCTCGCTGCTCGACATCGAGATCAAAACCGGGCGCACGCATCAGATTCGCGTACACCTGGCACAGATCAAACACCCGATTATAGGAGATACAACTTATGACGGTGGGCGCGCCAATCAGCTTAAAGATCCAAAGCTGCGCGCAAGCATTGCCAAGTTACAACGACCTTTTCTGCACGCCGCTCGTTTGAGCTTTGCGCATCCGGTGAATGGGGAGCGATTGGAATTCACGGCTCCGTTGCCGCCTGACTTGCAAATCTTCCTCGCCCAACTCACACCGTAATAATCTCTGCCACACCACATCCGCGCTCCTCGGCTGTCTGTTTGAAATGCCCGGTCACATCGTCCGGCCCGCGCGCTTCACCATTCCACACCACCAGCGCCGCTACACTGGTTTGCAATTCCTGCGCGAGTTGCTGCGCTTGATCAAGGATTTCCAGGTTGCCAGTGAAGTAGGTCCGCATGTCATCTTTATCATGCGCAAACTCGACCAAGTCGCCGTGGCTTTCCACGTCGGCAATGATGCGGTCATAACGCGCGCCCCAATCGCCGCCGCGATCCGCGACCGATATATTGCGGAATGTTGTTTTGTCGAACGGCAAGACCACGCACCGGCGCAGCCCTAATTCGCCTGCCGCTTCTAACGCCAGAATGTCTGCGCCACACGCCGCCGCGCAGACCAACGCGCGGGCTTGGTGGGATTGCAGAAATTCTCGAATCCGTTGTTTGACCAGGACTGCCTGCGCTGCCGGGAAGCGAAGTGGCGCGGTCTTGGGCGCATCCACACGCCTACCTGCCAATGCGATGACCATAGTTAGTTCCTGCGCTTCGTGACTGTACTTCAGGACGTGCGACGATTGTCGCGCGGCACTGAATCAATCGGCTCTGGCGCGGCAGGCGAAGCGACTACACCGCCTTTCAACACCTTCGGCGCAATCTCCACACGACCCAGCAGAATGCGCTGCACACGCTTTGGCAACACGTACTGCGCGGCGCGCACAATCTTATCCACCACACCCGTAATGTCGCCCGGCCCGTGCCAATGCTCGCGGATTGCGTCAGCGGGTGCGCGGTTGAGCAAACGGATCACCGTCAATGCGACCAGATACAGATCATCCACTTCACCAATGAACGGAATCACATCGGGTATGAGGTCGAGCGGTGAAATAACGTAAACCATGGCGCCAATCAGCAGCGCCTTCTCCGCTGTGGGCACGCGCTTGTCTTTGAACAGGCGATAGAGCAGCTTGAGAAGATTGGGAATGAGCCACCATGCTTCTTTGAGAATATTGCGCGCTTGTTTGCGCTCTTGCTTTACTTCCAACTCCAGATTATCAGCCAACGTCTTCTCCTCTCGAGGCAAGCTAGAATTTCCAGTCATTTGCTTGCGCGGTGCGTGGGATGCTTAAATCCCGGCTTGCGCAATAGAAATTTAGCACAGGAATCAAACTATGCAATCCGCAAGTCAAGAACACGCCGCTATCAACGTCTTTCCCGAAGCGCTAGAACTGACCGATGATGACTCGGTTTTACAAATCACCTGGGACGACGGCCACGTCAGCCGCCACCGATTGGATGTATTGCGTGCCGAATGCCCATGTGCGCATTGCAAGGGCCACGCGCCTGAACAAAGCTTGAACCTGACGCCGGAACAATTCTCTGGCATCAAGTTATTGGATCTGGCGGCAGTGGGGCGTTACGCCTACCACCTCGTCTTCAGCGATACCCACAACACGGGGATTTATACGTTGAAGATGCTCTATGAGATTCCGAACTCTGCTTGAATGATTTGTGATCAGTGGCGCTGCACGTGGTAGCGCGCGAGTAGCTCTTCGAGGAAACCTTCGTAGTTGAACCCTTGCTGGCTGTATTCAGGCTGAAGCTTTTCGATAAGTGGCGAAGCAATGCGCCAGGCCAGCCAAGTGCGCGGTTGTTCGGGAATGTCATAACGACGGCGCAGGAAGTTTTCGACAACTTGAATTTCTGACAGGGTGACAGCGCGAATGTCAGCGCGAAAATCTACGGGTGGCGCGACACGGCGCATCGCCGTGTCAATCACCTCGCTGGTAAAGACTTCGTCGAAAGTGGGAGCTTCGGCTGAACGTTCTTTGATGACGACAGTATTAGCGGCAAAATCGCCGAGGCGTTTAGCGCGCGCGCTGGCGAAGATCGAGATGATGCCCAGCGAATAGAGCGGCGGCGGGATCATATCAACCATCCGCAGCAGATTGCGCAGCAGCGCGCCAAAGAAGCCGATGGGCCGCCCGTCTTCTTGAATCACACGCAACTTCAGCCAGCGTTTACCCGGCGTCTGTCCACTCCACCACGTTTCAAAAAAGGTGAAATAGCCGAAGAAGATCACGAAGATCAACGCCAGCATCAGCGCCAGCAACCACAGATTCCCTTCCTCGACACCACTAGCCACTCGGCTGCCCAAGCGGCGCGCGCCATCGCTGAGGTTATAAGCCAGGATCGAGACAATCGTGATCGCCAACACTTGCAGCGCGTGGTCAATCGCGCAGGCGATAAAGCGATTGCCGACTGAGGCGAGCGCAAACTCCAACTCGACGTGCTCAGGCGTTTCAATAGTCAGGATTTCGTCGGCCATGCGCGCATTGTAGCAGAGGGCAGACCTCTGACTATTATTTCAGGTGGCTGATGAGACCTATTCATCGCGCGGCTTGCTCTTGCTGCCAAAATCAATATCGAATTTGGGAATGCCGAGTTGGCCTTGCAGTTGGCTGAGCTTTTCCAGATCAATCATCCCGATGATGTTCACGAGGGTGAGTTCTTTGGGGTTGGCGGCGATGATGGCGAGTCCGGCAATGTCATCACCCTGCATGAACAGATGCACGTCAACATTGTCGCCGCCACGCCGACTGCGTACCCCGACGGCTTTCCGCCAGGCAGGGGCGTGTAATTGATTGCGCAACTGCTCGACTTCGTGCTGATCATACTCGCCCGGTTTATCAAAGGTGTAGACGCGTACGTAGATGCCTTTCAAGCCGGCGACGACTTCGCGCACTTTGTTGTAAGTCGGGTCCTTGGGAAGGAACTTGATAGCCAATTTGATCAGCCGTTCATCCAGCGTCACTTCGACCGTCTCTTCCGCCACTTTCGCTAGCTTATCGAGTTGCTCGATAGGTATTTTGGGGTCCTGTGCGTGCGCCAAGGTTGCACTTAGCGACAATAGCAATGCGATCCCAAAGAGTTGTTTCACCGTGATCAAAAATGACTTCATAGAAACTTTACCAACCACTCCTAAATTTATCGCTCCCGCTTGCGTTCGCGGTTTTGCCGCCGGTTAGCTTGCCCACCACACTTGGTGACACCGAATTCGCGGTCGAGCAGGCTGAATTCATCCAGACTCAGCGAGCCAATGACGTTGACAACACACAGGCATTTCGACTCAGCCGAGATGATCGCGATGCCCTCAACTACGTCCGCGCGCGGCATGACATAGACCTCGTTGTTTCCGCCGCCGCGCTCGCGCACCTGTACGAGCCGCTGCCAACCGGGCGCGCGTAGTTGCACACGGATCGCCTCGACATCAGCCTCGCTGAACTCCCCTTCGTGCTCGAACTCGTAGCCGCGGACATAGACGCCTTGTAGGCGCGTAGCCAAATCTCTCAGCTTGTTCCGCTCATTGCCATTCAGAGTTGCCAGTTTAGCCACCAATTGCACCGCCGGGCGATCCATCGTGACTTCGACCGTCTCTTTCGCGCGGCTGGCCAGATAGTTGAGTTGATCGAGTTGTAGCCGCGCCTCCTGCGCTTTAACTGGTAAGCTGAAAGCGCAGCAGATGAGCAATGCCAGTGCGATTGAAAGCTTATTTGTCATAGTATCCTTTCCGCGTCTTGGCCAGCGCCTCGTCACGATTGACTTTCACAGTAACCTTGCGAAAGGTGCCGTTGTGTTTTAGGTCGGGTGAATAAGCCAGGCTGTAAAGTTGCCGCAACTCGGCAGCGACTTGCTGATAGACTCCCTGCAAGTCGCTCTCATCCTTGGCGGTGAACAGCGTGCCGGCGGTCTGCTCGGCCAGTGATTGCAATTGTTCGCGCGCCACTTCGAAGGGGCGTTGGATGTTGCCCAGCACACGCGCCCTGATTTCTACGCTAACATTTGACCGGCCATTGGGGACTACGCGCGTTGGCAGATTTGCCAAACGTTGATTCAGATTGCGATAGAAGCCAGCAAGCTGAATTGGATAGATGACCGCATCCTGCTCTGTTACGCGCGCCAGCAATTCGTCAAAAGTATGCTCGGTACGTTTGATCTCACCGCCGAAGCGCATAAGCGAGTTGTCCACGCCGTCGGTCAGCACGACAATCGCCTTGCGCGGCTCGCGCACGCGGTCGAGCAGATCCAGCGTCTTCCACATCGCGTCATAAAAAGCGGTGCCGCCCTCAATCGTGCCGATCTTGTCAGCCATATTCTTCAACCACACGCGATCCGTCGTGAAATCGGAGAGTGCATAAAACTTGTTGGTGAAAGCAGCCAGCGCAATGCGGTCGTCGGGAGCCAATGAATCAATGAACTTCTTCGCCGCCTCGGCTATTACCTTGCGGTTGTCTTTGGTGCTGCCGCTCAAGTCTAGCAACAAGACCAAGTGCATTGGCGCGTGAACCGAGGTGAAGTGCGTGATCTCTTGCGACACCCCGTCTTCATAAACGAGGAAATCGCTTTGCGTCAGGTTGGCCAGCGGCTGTCCCTGTCTGTCCACTGCCTTGACGTTCAAGTTGACAAGCGGGGTTTCGATGCGTATCGCATCTTTGCCCGGCAACCCGGTCTTTACCTCGTTGGCGTTGGCAGGTTGTTCAGTGCCAGTCTCGCTTGGAGTTGCGGTGGCAACTCCCTCCTTTAGCTTTTCGTCATTGATCTTCAGAACAGGCCGTGGCGCTGGAGCTAATGCGGGATTGTTGTCTGGCGTTTGCCCGGCGCGGCGGCTGAGTTGCGCAAGCTCTCCCAGGTCTCTGATCTCTCCCTTACTCTGCAGATCATGATTCGCGGCCAGGCGGGCGTCGTCTCTAAAACCACTGAGCAGCGCATCGCCCAACAGGTTCGGATTGCCCAGATATTTCATGGCCGCAGCGGGATTCAGCTTCGTTTCGATGACGTAGGCACGGCGCGGCTCGAAGATAGCAACCGCGAACTGCACATCTTTGCCAGCGGGTTTGGCGTAAATGTATGTGCCTTGGTTTGCGCCTGTGCGTAGCGAGCGCCTTTGCAGCAGCGGCTGCCACTCTTGCGTGTAAGCCTCGCGCATCACCGTGGCAAAGGGGGTAGCTTGTGGGCGCGGCGAAAAGTCCTGGCCTTCATAGATTACAACCTTGAAACCTTTGACGCCCGCCGGATGTACGAACTTGACGGCGAAGTTCGCTGCGCCGAGAAAGGGGATGCGTTTGCGCTTGGCTCCGTACTGCGACTCAAGGTGCTTGACGATGGCTTTGAAGCCTTTGGGCTTCGCCATTGTCGTGAGTGCTGGCGCACACAGTAACGTCGCCAACAGAAGAGTGTGAATCAACCATCTACGGCGTTTAGCGTAGGGGCAGACCTGTGTGTCTGTCCCGGATTCAGCCCAATCACCCGGGCAGACACACGGGTCTGCCCCTACGCTGGATAATGCTGGATTACCTTTGTGTGAGTGTCTACTTGTCATAGTAACCCTTGCGTGTCTTCGCCACCGCCGCGTCACGATTGACCTTGACCGCGATCTTGCGGAAGGAGCCGTCGTGCTTCAGTTTGTCCGGCGAATAAGCCAAGCTGTAGAGCAGGTGCAACTCGGTCGCTACGCGCTGATATGCCGCCGCCAATTCACTTTCGTTCTGCGCGTTGACCACTTCGCCGCCAGTTTGATCGGCCACTTGCTCAAGCTGTTTGCGCGCGACGTTGCTGCGCTCCTGCGCTCGATTGTTGCCGAGGTTACGGCCATTGAACATCCAATCCAGCGCTTGATAGGGATTGGTCGAGGCGCGAAAGTAAATCGGATAGATCGTCACATCCTCTTCTGCCGCGCGGTTGAGCATCTGCTCGAAAGTGAAGCCGGTCGGCTGTCTGCCGAAGAGCGATTCGTCTTCACCGTCAGTCAGCACGACGATGGCTTTGCGTGCGTCGCCGAGTTTGTTCAGGTCAAGCAGCGCCTCGCACATCGCATCGTAGTAGGCTGTGCCGCCTTCGATGCCTTTGATCTTTTCAACCGCCTGTTTGAGCGCCACTTTATCGCTGGTGAATTTGCTCAAGCGATAATATTTGCGCGTGAAGGCGGCGACGGACATTTGATCATGCGCAGGCAGCGCCTCGATGAATTTGTGCGCGGCCTCGACCATCGCCTTGCGCTTGGGTTTCGTGCTGCCGCTCAAGTCGAGCAACAACGTCAGATGAACCGGCGCGTTGGACGGCTTGAAGTGCGCGATCTCTTGCTTGGCTTCGTCTTCAAAGATGGCGAAGTCCTCGGGCTTGAGATCGGTGAGGGGCTGTCCGGCTTTGTTCAAGGCTTTGACATTAAGATTGACCAGGCGAGTCTCGATGCGAATTGCGTTCGGGTCTTTCGGCTCGATAGCGTTGCTGGTGGGCGTCTCAGCCGTATTCGCCGCCGCAGCGTTTTCGCCGCCGCCTTCCTTCGCCGCATCTTTCAACACAGGACGCGTGGTTGGTTGCACATTGGCGGCTTCCATTGTTGTCGCAGGTTCGGCGGCCGATGTCGAAATGTCGCTCGGTAAAGCAACTGAACCGTTCGGTAAAGACGGCGGCGCGGGCGGTCTCGACGGATTCAGCGCTCCCGTGATGGCCGCGTCTGTTTGCCCGCGCAGCGAT
Organism: uncultured Acidobacteriota bacterium; assembly: GCA_963699175.1. Lineage (GTDB taxonomy): Bacteria > Acidobacteriota > Blastocatellia > RBC074 > RBC074 > JACPYM01. The sequence continues at coordinate 654,661 of OY969418.1, forward strand.
TTGCCCAGCGAGATGCCCATAATGCGCGGGTTGTCTAAAAACTGCACCAGCTTGTCCGGGCTGAATTTGACTTGAATGACGGCAGCCTCACGCTCGGCCAACGTAGTCACGGCGACTTCGACATCCTTCTTGTTCTCTTTGATGAAGATGTAAGCGCGATTCTGGCCATCGCGCTTGGAGTTGACTTGCACCAAGGGTTTCCAGCCTTTTTCCGGCGTGTAGGCTTCGCGCATCACGCTGACGAAGGAGGTTTCTCCTTCACGTGGCGAAAAGTCTTGATCTTGAAACACGGCGAGCTTGAAGCCTTTCACGCCAGCGGGGCGAACCACCTTCACGGCAAAGTTGGCCAGCCCGAGCAGCGGGATTTTGGTCTTCTTCGCGCGGTAATGGCCCTCAATGTGTTTGACCACACCGCTGAAGCCTTTACCCCGCACGCCATTGGCCAAAGCTGCGCCGGGCAGCGCCAGTAACCGCGTGACGGCCAACAGTAAACTCAATAGACGACACAGGCGCAGCTTGGTCATGGCTAGTTATCTCCTTTCTTCCACTTGCTTGCCCCGCTGAAGTCCAGATCAATTTGCGGGATGCCGAAGCGGCCCACCAATTGGCTGATCTTTTCAGGATCGAGCGGGCCGACGACGTTGACGATCATCAGTTTCTTGGGGTCATTGATGAGCACGCCGATGCCTTTGATGACATCGCTGTCGTGCATCAGGAAGACCTCGACGTTCTCGCCGTCACGCTTGCTGCGTACGCCAACGATGCGCGACCAACCGGGCGCGTTCAATTGCTGGCGCAAGGCTTCGACATCCTGTTGAGTAAATTGATCCAGGCTGTCGAATTCGACGCCTTTAACATAGACGCCTTTGATCATCGCCAGGATTTCTTTTACGGCCTGTTGATCAGCCTTCTGGTCTTGCAGGAACTTAGAGGCAAGCCTGAGCAGCGAGCTGTCAATCGTCACGTCAATCGTTTCAACTGCCTTTGGAAAGAGCCGGTCGAGGTGATCCATTTGAATGCGCGCCGGGTCTTGCGCCAGCACGGTCACGCTCGCGCTGATGAACAGCGCGAACAAAAGCAATCTGAGTGCGAAGGTTTTCATAGTTTGCTCCTTGATTGATATTGATGAAGGGTAATTTCCAGTCACTTTCCGCTGCTTGCCGGTGCCTCTTTGATCCGTTTAGCGCGTCCCGGCGTGACGCCTTGATCGAACATAATTTCATTCACCTCGCCTTTTTCATCCTTGACGAAAATCAGGCGGCCACGAATGTTTTGCCAGAAGAATTGCGCCTCTGTTTCTGGGAACAATTCAAACGCCGGATTGCCTGCGATCTGAGTCATCAGTTTGTCGCCTTCTCTGGTGATGACGTAGACACGATTGTTGCCAATGTCGTAGCGCCCCACGTAGACGTCATAAATCTTCGGATCAACTTTGGCCACAGGCGGCTTTTCGACGGTGTAATCGAAGAAGCCCATCATCATCTCGTCGTAAGTCGGTTCGCCGTGCCGCACCGGTTTTGACGGATCGGGGTTGTATTTGTTCTTGGCCGAATTGTCGAAATAGGCCGTCACTGTGATTTTGCTATTGCGCGGAATGACGAGCGGTTGTTTGAGCACGTAGTTGGTCTGCCAAGCGAAATCATATTTCGGCACGTTGAGCAAGACCTGTTCGCGCCCGTCTGGATAAGTGACCTTGTATTCCATCGCCGCGCCGCGATAGTGCATGTGGGGCGCCAGCCCGAAGATCTTCCAATTCTCCTTCGGCACCCAGCAAGACATGACCTTGTGGCGCTCGGCGTTGGGCGGAATCTGGAACCAATTGTTTTGCACTGAAGCAGTGAAGACCTGTCGCTGCGGCGGCTCTTTGGCAAAGACCAGGCCGATCAACGAGCGGTCTTTCTGCACCGAATCAGCCACCTTCGAGTAATGCACTTGCAGGCGTAGCATCGAACCCGCCGGGATCTTTTTTGCTGTGCCTGGCTCCCAGCGATCTACGTTTCGGCCCGGCGCGTAGCCGACCAGAAACGAGTCGGTATCCAAAGCGTCGCGGCGCTTCTCCACTGGTGCGTTGCATAAATCGTCAAAGACCGGTTGATCGGGCTTCAAGCGAATCAGGGAGCCGTCGCGGTACATCGGCGAATTTTTGAGCTGCATTTCCAGCGCCTTGTCGCGTTGCTCTTTCGTCATTTTGGCCATATTGAGCTGCCCCGGCGGCACGACAAAAGCGATGATGTGATGCACGATCTTGCGATTGCCGGGCCGCGCTTCGGCCATCACCACGTATTTGTCTTCGGTGAAATTGGTCGGGATGTCGAAGTATTGATATTCGTCCGGCCCTTTGGCGTCGAGCGTGAACTCCTCGGTCATCGGAATGACGACATCAGGTTTGCCGATGGCCCAGCCATCAATAAATTGCGGCGCAGGCGGCAGGTCTTTTGCGTTGCCCTCCTTTGCGCCTTGATCTACCCACGCGGTGATGGCTTCGATCTGTTGTGGCGTCAAGCGGCGGTCGTTGGCAAATTCGCCGAAGTGGGGGTCGGCGTGCCAGGGCGGCATCTCGCGATTGACGACTTTCTCTTTGATGGACTTGGCCCAGGGGCGCACATCTTTGTAAGTCAGTGTCGAAAACGGCGCGGCTTCACCTGGATGATGACATTCGGCGCATTTGGTGTTGAAGATGGGCGCGATGTCTTTGTTAAAGGTGACTTCTTTGGCTGGGGCTTTCGACCCGCTCGCGTAACCGACCGGCAAAGCGAACAAGGCCAGCGCCGCACAGGCAAACAAAATCCAAGTGGCAATGCGTGTGTAATTCACAGACTATCCCTCCTTCTAAAACTGTTGATTTGCCGAATAGGAGAACCGCAGTAGTAAGAGAAGCGCAGCGCAGGGCTGTCGTTCTCAGCGTGCCGCGTGTTTTCGCTTCGCTCGTATGTCACGGTCACGTCCGAACGCCGCCGCGAGACTAGGCAAGCAAAGACGCCCCAAAAGACCACGTTAGAGACCAGCACAATCCACAACCAAGCGATCATAAACCATCTCCTTACAACTTCACTGGCGGGCTGGCTGCGAGGCAGTCAGCTCACGCGCGCTACTCTCTCTGATTTTTTGCTGGGCGACATTGAGCTTGGCGCTGGTGATCTGCAATGCCAGCAAGACTTGCTCTTTGGCTCGCTCACCTTCGGCTTGCTCAAGGGCCAGTTGGCGTTGTTGCTCGCGATAACGGTGAACACCAAAGCCAGCCATCACCAGCAAACAAGCCATTGCGCCCACAGTAGCCCAACGCAGTTGTGACACCTGGAAGAATCCAGTCAGCCTCTGCCACCAACTCAAAGTTTCACCGCGCTGCACAACACGCTCGGGTTGAGGCTGTTCAGCGAGACGCGCCATCACTCGCGCAGTGAAATCAGGACTCGGCTCCTCGCGTTGCAAGGCCTCGCGCAAAGCCTTCTCCAACTCGATACTCATACGTCTTCTCTCCTAAACCGTTGGCTCTCCTAATGTCCGGCTGACCTTCTCGCGCAAAATCGCCAACGAGCGGCGCAGGTGGCTCTTAACCGTGTTGAGCGGCATTTCAAGCACAGCCGCGATCTCTGTCGGGTCAAGGTCTTCCTGATACCGCAAAGTAACGATCAAACGCGGGGTCGCCGGTAGTGTGGCGACAAAGCGGCGCAACGTTTCCTGCAAAAACGGATCAGACGGTTTGACCGGGGCTGCCGGCTCACTGACTTCTTCCAATTCGACTGTTTGCATGCGATTGCGCCTCACGTAATCAATGCAGCGATGCCCCGTCACCTTGCGCAGCCAGAATTTCAAATGCTCCGGCGATTCGATGGCGGCGAGGTTGCGATAAAGGTGTAGAAAGACCTCTTGCGCCAACTCTTCGGCGACGGCGCGGTCGCGTAAAAAATTACGGGCGACGCTAAAGACCATCGCCTGATGCTCGCGCACCAACGCGGCAAAGGCCGTCTGATCTCCCTGCCGGGCTTGGGTGAGCGTCTCACCTCCCACACTCGAAGCGCCTCCCGAAGCGATTTGCTGCATTCTCTGTCCTGCGAGGTTGTGCCCCGCAAGCTTGTCGGGGGCCTCGTTGATTGTCGCATTCCTGCTTACACTTGGCATTACGCTGGGTGGGTGACGCGAGGGTGCAAAAAGATGCAGAAAAATTTGTCAGGCGCTGGATTGGGACGATTTGGCCATGCATCCCGCCAATGAACAAAAACAGCGACGGGCACTCAACTCTAAGTTGAGTGCCCGTCTTTCTCCTGCCCCAAATTATTCGTTTCCTTGATTAGAAACGGTGGCGGAACACAAAGCCCCGATGGAAGCGGTCGAACCGATGCAAGCGGTGACGATAGAACCACCAGTCGTTATCGCGGCGGCGGCGCTCGCGCCATTCATCGCGATCATCGTCGTGATCCTTGTGATACTTTTTCTCTTTACGCTCCTTCTCGTGTTTGTCTTTGGCCTGCACCGCATACATGTTCGACATACCAGGGGCGATGATGAAGGTTACAGCCAAAGCTAAAGCGAATGCGTATTGTTTGATCTTTTGCACGTTCATAATTCCTTTGCCTCCTTGTTGCGGTACTCACCGCGTTGTTTTTCAGGTTTCGTTTTCAACTTCCTTCCTTCTCGTCAGGTGCAAGGTAGCCGGAATTCAGCAAGAGCACGGCGACAGAGGTCATAGGCTGCGTGTGACATAGGCAACATTCGCTCAATTTGCCGCTTATTACTTTGCGTGGTGCGCGGCCTTAAACTATTATCTCCCGCGACGTAATTCCTTAACGTAGTGCCAGGGGGGGGGTTATGACCTATCAGACCTTATTTCTAAATGCGGCCATCGTGAGCGGGTTGGTGATCCTTTCGCGCTTCGTGGCAACCGTTTGGCAGACGGTGATCGCCTGCGTGCTGATCGTGTTAGGCGTGCTTTTGAGTGGCCAACTTAGTCTGGCTCTATTTCTAAATATTAGCGTCTGCGGCGCGGTCGTAATCCTCTCGCGGCGCGCTGAAAAGAATTTGCAGATCGTTTGCGGTGCGGTTCTGCTAGTCTTGGGGTTAATCTTGAGCCACTTCATCTGAAGGAGAGAGACACCAAGCAATTGTCCGACGATTATGACTAAGGCTGTATATGAAAAGTTTTCCTTTTGCGACAGCAAAACTCCATAAACTGCGCGATCACCTCAGCGCACACCTAGGGCCGCTCGAGCTGGAGGTGATGGAGATGATCTGGCAACGCGGCGAGGCCAGCGTGCGCGCCATTCATCTGGCATTCAGTGAGCGGCTGGCCTACACCACCTTAATGACGACGCTTGACCGGTTGCACAAGAAAGGGCTGCTGGAGCGGCGCAAGGACGGGCGCGCCTTTATCTACTCGCCGCGGTTCTCACCTGCGGAATTAGAGCGTGGCCTGGTGCGCCGTGCAATTGACAGCCTGCTGGGGCATGGTACGCACAGCGTTGAGCCTCTATTAGCTTGTATTGTGGATGCTGTGACTGAGCACGACCAGGAACTACTAGACGAGCTTGACCGCCTGATTCAAGCAAAACGGCGTAAGTTGGAAGAACACGGCTGAGTTTGATCTGTCTCTACCAGGATTGGTTTATGTACGAACTACTTGGTCTCTGTCTGGCTTTGGCAACCTTGTTGGCGCTCAATAGCGCGGCTTCGTTGGCGACATCTCTATTGTGGCATTGTGTAGCTCCGGCCTTGAACGATTGGCCTGCGACGGCACGCGCGCGGTTGCTCTTTACGCTACGTTTATTACCAGCCGTCACAGCCACCGTTGTGGTCTGTCTGGTTCTCTTGCCTGCTTATGTCGCACACGAACCACGCCACACTGAGGAAGAAGTGAGTTTCAAGCTAGCAGGTTTAGCTTGCCTGTCTGCCGCCGGTTTATTGCTGGCGAGTTGGCGTGGGATTGCCACTTGGCTGGTGACGCGCCGCTTATTGAGGAATTGGCTGCAAAATGCCGAGCCATTGCCGCCGGATACTTTCGCGCTGCCGGCCTACCGCTTACGCCACCCCTTTCCCGTAATGGCGTTGGTAGGCACTTGGCGTCCGCGTCTGTTTATTGCTGAAAAATTGCTGGCCGAACTAAATCCAGCGGAGTTGGCGGCGGCACTGGCACACGAGGCTGGGCACTTGGCCGCGCGCGACAACGGCAAACGGGCGTTGTTGCGCGCCTGCCGCGATGTGTTGACGTTAGTGCCTTGTGGCCGCGCACTCGATCGTGCCTGGGACGCAGCGGCGGAGGAGGCAGCAGACGAATATGCGGCGCGGACTAGCCAATCAACCGCTTTGAATCTGGCAGCGGCGCTGGTCAAAATCGCGCGCCTCGTGCCAATGCAAATGAAGCCCGCCACGCCGATCAACGTCTCGTTTATTGACGCCGATGCTAGTTTCCTAACCCGCCGCGTGCAACGCCTGGTGCAAATGGCCGAGACCGCCAATCCACGCTACGAGACGGTCACGCAAAGTGTCGTAGCCTTGCAAATGCTCGTTCTCGGAGCGATCTTTTGTTTGGCGTTCCTCGTCATCAGCAACCCCACCTTGCTCTCCGGCGCACACGAACTTCTGGAAGTTTTCGTGCGTGGTTTGCAATAATCATTCGAACTTAGAGTCTTGCTTGGTCAGCCGTAGCTACGACCGCTGGTAGTAGCTTCTTGCCCTGGCTAAGATCAGGTTTGCCTCTGAACGATTCCGCCTTATCAAATTCGTTGTCCGACAAGCTGCCAGAGCTTGTCGCGGATTTCCAGTTGCGTCTAAATGCCGAGACCGCGACAGGCTCTGGCAGCTTGTCGGACATTTTCCGAGAAATGCTTATGTGTATATGTAATAGAAAACTTCTTTCCGCTTTGCTCAAGAGCCTACTTCTTATTGTTCTATTCAATGCTTGCTTGTATGCGCAAGACCATACCTTGTCAGGCGTGGTAAAGGATCACCAGGACGCCCCGGTCGCAGGTGCAACGGTCAGTCTGTTGAGCGGGCGGCAAACTGTGATTGCCACCGGCGCTACCGATTCTCAAGGCAAGTTCACTATCAGCAAGCTCGCCTCGGGCACATACGAAGCGCTAGTAACCGCGCGCGGCTTTGCGCCACGCCGCCGCGCTGTGCAGCTTCCTGCAGGCGACGATAGCAAGCTTGAAATCAAGCTTGGCCTCGAAGCCTTGACGGCTGAAGTCACCGTCACCGCCGATGTCGGTCTGGTGCAGGACCCTGACAAGACCACGCAGCAGGTCAACGTGATTGATGAAGAGAAGTTGCAAGAACGTGCGTCTTCCGTCCTGGCGCAAGCCTTTCGCGAAGAGCCGGGCTTGCAGTTGCAACGCACCAGCGCGACCATCGGCGGCGTCTTCGTGCGTGGCATGACTGGCGCGAAAGTGGTCGTCTTCGTTGACGGCATTCGCTACTCGACGGCGGCGATGCGCGGTGGCATCAACACCTTTTTCAATTTGAATGACACCTCTAGTCTGCGCGCGGCGGAAGTCTTGCGCGGGCCGAACAGCGCGCAATTCGGCAGCGACAGTTTGGGCGGCAGTATTCAACTGATCTCGCGCACGCCGCTTTTCACTGCTGACAAATGGGAGACGCACGGAAACCTCAGCACGCATTACAACTATGCCGACCAGGGCTTCGGCAGCAACGCGCTGGTCACTTTCGGCAATCCTGAGTTGGCCGTGCTCTTCAACTTGTACGGCCATCGCAGCAGCACGCTACGCAGTGGCGGCGGCTTTGATTCGCACGCGGCAGTCAATCGGTTCTTGGGTATTCGCTCCGACGTTTTAGACGGCAAGCGTTCGACCGATACGGCTTTTACGCAATACGGCGGGTTGTTCAAGCTGACCTACAAACTTACGCCGAATGATTTTCTCTCCGTGCATTACAACCGCGCGCAGATTGACGGCGGCAAGCGTTTCGATCAAACGCTGGGTGGCGACGGTAATTTGATCGCTGACCTGCGCAATTTCATGAACGACTTCTTTTATAGTCGTTACGAGCACATCAGTGCCGGTTTATTCGAGACGGTCTCACTTTCGTATTCCTACAATGCCCAACGTGAAGAGCGTGTAAATCAAGGCGGCAACGGCAGCCCGACAGCCGCCATCACTTTCCAGCCCGAGCGGACAGTCGTGCATGGCTTCCAGGGACAGGCAACCGAGCACTCCCGCCACAACAGCTTGATCATCGGCGGCGAATTCTATTACGACCGTATACGGACGGATTCATACTCGCTCAATCCGGTAAATGGCGTAGCGACGGTTGCGCGGGGCCGCGTGCCTGATCGCGTGACTTACAAGAGCGGCGGCATTTACGTCCAAGACGTATTCACGGCCATTCCTGAACGCCTGCGGCTGACAGGCGCAGTACGCTATGGGCGCGCGGCCTACCGGTCGCGCGCAGCTAATTCGCCGCTAGTTAATGGACAACCGCTCTGGCCTGACGATTCGCTGGCCGCCGATGCCGTCACGCCACGTTTTGGCGCAGTAGTGACCATCTTCGAAGGGCTAAATCTTTCGGCGCAGGTCAGCCGCGGCGTCCGCATACCGCACATTACCGACCTGGGCACGCTCGGATTGACCGGCGCAGGCTTCGAGGCCAATGCCGCCGATTTAGCGGGCGCGGGCGCGACTGTCGGTTCGACTGCCGACGCCAGTGCAGTCTCAATCGGCATCCCGGTGGGCCAACTCAAACCCGAATCACTATGGAGTTATGAAGGCGGCATTCACTTGCAACGCAGCCGCATTGACATTGATTTCAACGGCTTCGTCAACGACCTCGACAACAACGTCGCCTATCAGGCTTTGATCTTACCGGCGGGCGCGGTCGGCAAACGGCTGGGCGATCAAACGATCACCTCGCAAACGGCCAGTGGGGCGGTCTTCGTACCACTCTCAACCGTGCCGGTGCTGGTTCGTTCCAACTTCGACAAGGCGCGCATCTACGGCATCGAGCAAAGCTTTAACTTACGCATCACCAACTCGCTGACCTTCGGCCAGAACTTCACCTATCTGCACGCCGAAGACGCGCGTACCGGCCTGGCGCCCAATATCGAAGGCGGCACGCCCGCGCCGCAAGGCTACGCTCGTGTGCGTTATGAACCGGCAGGCAAACGCTTCTGGATCGAGCCTTACGTATTCGGCGCGCGGAAGCAGGATCGGCTCTCCACGCTCGATCTCGGTGATCGGCGCACGGGCGCGACACGCTCGCGCGCTAACATCGCCAACTTCTTCACGCGCGGCGCCTTGGTGCGCGGGCTGATCGGAGCGGGTGCAGACGGACGCCTCGGCACGGCGGATGATATTTTGTCGCCGACGGGCGAGACGCTCACGCAAGTGCAAAACCGCGTGTTGGGCACGGCTAACAGCGCCCCGCTTTATCGTTACATTCCGGGTTTTCTGGTCTTCAGCGTGCGTGGCGGCTTTCGCGTGGGCGAACGCCACGATGTAATCGTTGACCTCGAAAATCTCAACGACAAAAACTATCGCGGCATCAGTTGGGGAATGGACGCGCCAGGCCGCAGTTTCGGCTTCCGCTACAACTACAGGTTTTAACCCTCCCTACTCTCCGACAAGCTGCCAAACCCGCGACAAGCTCGGCAGCTTGTCGGACAGTACGTCGCAAAGCACGAAGCACTGGGTGTAAGATCAGCCAGACTTCGTGCTCTTTTGTTGTTTGGAGGGTGATTATGCGGTTGTTTGTGGCAATTGAATTGCCGAATGAAATCAAGGCTCAGTTAGCCTCATTGCAAAAAGAACTACGACAAGCGCAGGCTGAAGTAAGTTGGACAAAGCCGGAGAATTTGCATCTGACACTCAAATTCCTCGGCGAAGTTAGTTCAGAGCGAGTCAAGTTGATTGAGCAAGCCTGCCTGGAAGCTACGCGCGGATGCAAGCCGTTGTTGCTCACCACACAAGAGACGGGCTTTTTTCCCAATGCGCGGCGCCCGCGTGTTGTCTGGGCTGGGCTACAAGGGGATTCGGCTGACCTACAAGCCTTGCATAAAAGTTTGGAAGCGCAACTCGCCACGCTGGGCTTCGCGCGTGAGGAAAAGCCCTTTCACCCACACCTGACCTTGGGCCGCGTCAAGACAATGAAAAATATTCAGCAGCTTGTTAGCCGCACCGAGGCTTATCAATTACCGCTGCTCGCTTTCACCGTCTCTGAGCTTGTGCTGATGCAAAGCCAACTTCATCCTAGCGGCTCAATCTATACACCACTGTTCTGCGCACAACTCGGCACAATGTGAGTTGACCTGCCTTTCATACTTTCCGCCGCCTGCTGCTTGTCAGCCAACAGACTGCGCGTGCTAAAGTAGCGCAGCGTGTTCCTGGGAGCGCACGCGGCTCGCGTGCAGGGTTGAGTAGCGTAGCGATAGCTCGGCGGGTGTACCATCCATCACCCGCACGCGAGCCGCGTGCGCTCCCAGGCTAATCAACCAATGACTATCAACGTGGAAAGGAAGTTCAGATGATTTGTCCGAAATGTGGTACGCAACTCTCTGCTGACGCGCGTTTCTGCAACAACTGCGGCACGCCTGTGACGGCTCCTCAGGCAGGCAACAATCCTCAACAAGCCGGTTATGGTGGCGGCCCGGCGGGCGGCTATGGCGCGGCAGGCGGCATTCACATTGATGCCGACGGGCGCGGCAGCGGGCGCGGCTACAATTACGAGATTCTGCATCAACCAGCCTTCTCGCTCGCGGTCATCAAGCTGCAAGCAGGCCAATCCATTCAGGCCGAAGCGGGCGCGATGGTCTCGATGTCAGCCAACGTGGATTTGCAATCTCAACTGAAGGGCGGGTTGATGGGCGCATTCAAACGCATGGTCGGCGGCGAATCGGCTTTCGTTTCGACCTTCACGGCGCAGGGTGGCGCAGGTGAAGTTACCTTTGCCCCGCCGGCGCCCGGCGACATCGCGGCTTTAGAAATGCAGAACCAGATGTTCTATGTGCAATCCAGTTCGTACCTGGCGGGCGATCAGGGTTTGGCGATTGACACTCGTTGGGGTGGGGCGCGGTCGTTCTTTGGCGGCGAGGGCTTGTTCGTGTTGCAAGTGACGGGAACCGGTCTATTGCTGGTCTCGTCCTTCGGCGCGATCCATCGCAAACGGCTCGCACCTGGCGAACGCTACGTGGTGGACACCGGCCACTTGGTCGCGTGGGAAGGCCACCTGCAATACAGCTTGCGCAAGGCCTCGCAAGCGGGCTGGCTGCGCAGTCTCACCAGCGGCGAAGGCATTGTCGCAGAGTTTATGGGGCCGGGTGAGATTTTGATCCAAACGCGCAACCTGCAAGCTTTTGGCAGTCTGTTGCGCGCTATGTTCCCCAATCAATCCGGTGGTACGGGAGGCAGTATCGGGACGAGCTTTGGAAATATATTTGGCGAATAACATGCGGAGACGGGGGCGAATGAGGGAAGGGGCGACGGGGCGAGAAGAATCTCAACTCACCCCGTCGCCCCTTCCCTTAAGTCGCCCCATCCCAGCTAACGCCGCTTATTCAGCAGCAGGAATTGCAAGATGTAGCTGAACAGGTTGATGAAGGTCAGATAGAGGCTCATAGTGTGGCGCACCGCCGCATTCCAGGTGTTCTCATCTTGCGCCAAGCGCGAGAACTTGAAGAGAAAGCCAGCCGAAAAGACGATGATGCCCAACAGCGAATAGCCCAGACTCACCCGGCGCGAGAAGCGCACGAAGCAGCCGATCAAGCCGAAGATGATCAGTCCCAGCACTGCCAGTAAGAAAATTGGCCCCAGGAAGCTGAAATCAATTCCAGTCGCCAGCGCGATGAAGCCTGTAATCAGCATAATCGCCGTCGTGCCAGTCAGCGCCTGAATCACGATGCCCGCCCCTTCTTCAGCCGCCGCCAACGAGACCAACGGCCCCAATGTCATCCCACCGACAAAGCCAAAGCCCATCAGTAACACCGTGCCGACCAACCCACCACCCGCCGCCGGGATGATGAAGATCAAAGCGAGCATCGCCACGACCAAGCCGATAATGGCTAGCCAGCCTTGTATGTTGCGCCCGACATACGCGCCCACCGCACCCATCGCGATTGAGGCGCTGAGCAACCCCATCACCTTGACCAGTAATGGTGTGCTTTCCTCTGGCAGCACGCGCAACCCGATGAGCATCACAGCCAGTCCGGCGAAGACGGCCAGCGCCAGGTTTTTGATGGCAGCCGCATCCGAGCGTAGTTGATCACCGACATACGAAGAGTCACGAATGTATCTTTCAGTTTGCATAGTTTTGTTCTCCTTGCGTGGTCATTTTACCATGCGAATCCGTCAAACGGGTTCAAACAAATTGGCAATCACCGAGCATCGCTTCGGACAGCCAGCCCAGATATTCATGATGCGACAAATCGAGCGCGCCGAAGTGACTGATATGTGGCGTACGCATCTGCGCATCGAGGAGCAAATATTTGCGCGCGCGCAAGCGCTCGACCAACGCCACCAACGCGATCTGTGAAGCCGACGGGCGGCGCGTAAACATTGACTCGCCAAAAAACGCGGCCTTCAACGACAGGCCGTAAAGCCCGCCGATGAGTTCGCCTGCGCTCCAGACTTCGACCGAATGGGCAAAGCCGCGCTGGTGCAGTTCGAGGTAGAGCGCGATCATCTCATCGCTCAGCCAAACTTCTTCTTCTGTCACCTCGCTGTGCCGCGCACAGGCGTAGACGACTTCAGGGAAACATGTGTTGATGCGAATTTCGTAGGTGAGTTTGCGCATGGCTTGCCGCAGCGAGCGGCGCACGCGAAAGCGGTCATCGAGCGGCAGGATAGTGCGCGGCTCGGCCATAAACCAGTCAATCCGGCCGTATCGCCCGCGCGCCATCGGGAAATAACCCTGCTGGTAAGCGGCCAAAATCTGTTCCGGCGTAATCACCGACCGAGGGTTCTTGACTCGCATGGCTCGGCATTATAGCGCAAGGTGAGACATAGGCAATCGGCAATGATGGCGATTCTCAGTCCGGGGCTAGCGGATTCGCCCTCCAGCGTTGTGTAATCCAACCGACGATAGCATTCTTGGCTGCGCTTGAGCGACCACAGCTTTCTACACGCGTCACAAAAAGCCATGGACGGAGAACAACACAACGCGTCTTAATTCTCTACGCAACCCGATAACAATGGTAAAGCAGGCGCGGTGTTGACGGTGAATAGCAAGTGACCAATACTGTGCAAGTCAGTATTCGGTAAGGAGGTATCAACCATGCTGGCCAAGCACGAAGCCACTGGCTTTATCTGCGGCCGACGATTCTTATGGGCCTTTGGGTTAGGAGGGTTGCTAGTGGCGCTCTTCCTCGCTTCGCCCAACTGGCCAATGGTATTACACGCAGCGAAGACCGAGGCCGGACAAGCCAATCAACCGCGTATCATTATCGCAAGCGCCACACTCACTGAAGAGCCGTGCGTCTCGCCGGACGGAGTGATTGATCCGGGCGAGACCGTTACAGTCAGCTTCGCCTTGCAAAACACCGGCACGGCCAACACCAGCCAACAATTGGTTGCGACTCTATTAGCGACAGGCGGCGTTACGGCGCCGAGCGCGTCGCAAAACTATGGTGCGCTCGGCGCGGGCGGGTTTGCAGTCGGGAGAAGTTTCAGTTTCACCGCCGCCGCTCAGGATATTGGCAGCACGCTGACCGCAACCTTCCAACTACAAGACGGGAATATCAATCGTGGCACAGTGAGCATCAGCTTTACGCTTGGCGTGGTCACACTCACCACTGACCCAGGCTTGTGCAACGCCACTTTCAGGCTCGCTTCACCGGCGGGCGATTGCGCTACGATGCACTGTCAGACGACGGCGCGCCCGCCTTTTCCGGTCGGTAATTACACGCTCAACTGCGTCACACTGGTTGGGTCGCGTCTCTTCTTTCAATTGCGCGTGCTAGACCGCGAGCCGCCACGCCTGACTTGTCCAACCAACATCACACGTACGACAGACGCGAATCAATGTGCTGCGTCATTCAATCCAGGCACGGCGACAGCCAGCGATAATTGCGGCGCCGGTCTGACATTCATCAGCACACGCAGCGACAATCAACCGCTCACTGCTGCTTATCCATTGGGAGCGACTACGATCGCCTGGCAAGCGACGGACACGGCAGGCAACACAGCTGCTTGTCAACAGACCGTCATGGTCACGGCCAACAACGCGACGCTTGCTTGCCCGGCGAACATTTCAATGCCAGCCACCTCCGGCGCGGGTCGCGTAGTGACCTATCCACTGCCAACGGCTTCTGTTGCTTGCGCCAGTGGCAACACCGTTTGTAATCCGGCTTCCGGCTCAACCTTTTCAGTTGGCACTACCACAGTCAACTGCCAGCGGACTAGCACCACCGGGCAGGCGGCTTCCTGCGCCTTCACCGTGACCGTCATTGGTAACGCGGTCACGAACGTCTCGGCTGCGAGCTTTGCGGGAACGGAACTGGCGAGCGAATCCATCGTAGCCGCCTTCGGCAACGGACTAGCCACAACTACCCAGTTGGCGGCTGCGCTTCCACTTCCTACAACACTAGCTGGCACGCGGGTGTTAGTCAGGGACATTGCCGGTGTCGAACGCGCCGCTTCACTCTTCTTCGTCTCGCCTACTCAAATCAACTATCAGGTTCCGCCCGGCACCGCCGCTGGCTTGGCCACGGTGCTCATCACCAGCGGAGATGGAACTGTTTCGATTGAAACGGTGCGCATCGCTTCGGTAGCGCCAGGCCTTTTCACCGCCGATGCCAGCGGACGCGGGCTGGCGGCAGCAACAGCCTTGCGCGTTGGGGCCGATGGCTCACAAAGCTTCGAGCCGGTGGCGGGCTTCGACACAGCGCAAAATAAATTCGTGGCGCTGCCGATTGATCTCGGCCCTGCCACTGATCAAGTTTTCCTGGTGTTGTTCGGAACAGGGCTGCGCTTCCGCAGCAATCTCCTTGCCGTAACGGCGAAGATTGGCGGTGCGGATGCGACCGTGACTTTTGCCGGAGCAGTGCCGGGTTTCATCGGACTGGATCAAATCAATCTCTCAATCCCGCGCAGTTTGATCGGACGCGGCGAGGTGGATGTGGTATTGGCGGTGGATGGCAAGGCGGCGAACACTGTGCGAGTCAATATCAAATAATGCAGTCGTAGTCGCCACCGCTCTTTTCAGCAACGCTCTCGCAAGGTATGCTTGCGCCTTCACAGGTCGCTTTACTGATCCCAAACCCTCAACGGCGACTAGAGTCAATTGAATCCAGCACAATGTAGGAAACTGGCGTGAGAAATCTATTCTTTCATCTGGCCTGTCGTCACCGCGCGCGCGCTTTGTGGTTGGCGTTGATTTGTCCGCTGATGCTGTTGGGCAGCTTCATCTGGCTCTCGCCACAACCAGGTGCGGCTGCGCGTGGGACAAATGACACGTTCAAAGTCAATGCTGATGAGCGACAAATCACGACGACCGGGCCAAGCGGCACCGGGTCGCCAAACGAGCTGTATGTTGACGATGGTGGTTTTGAAAGTGCGCTACGTTCGACGAGGGGAGAGCCAGAGAGCTACGTCAATCGTCTTACACCATTCAGCTACCCAGCTACGCTGACCGGCATCTCGATCTTCTTCCATAGCGCAGCCCCGCCAGTTGGGACGCCCATCACGCTGCTGGTCGGCAGCAAGGCCGCCGGTGACGAGGAAATTAGCACCACGACTTTCCAGACTCTACAGTCCGTCATCCAGGGCAGAGGGCAGTTCGCCACCTACGATTTCCCGGCCTTTACCATCGCGTCGGGGGATTTTATCGTCGGCTTCCGGACTACTTCCGCACCGGGCCAATTCCCTATTGCGCTCGATGTCACACCACCTCTGCAAAAGCGTTCGTACATGGCAATCCACGGCCTGACCTTCTGGCTGATAGATGATTTGAATTTTGCTGGCAACCTCGGCATCCGCGCGCGCCTTGCCTCGGCGTGCGCAACGGTCAGCAGTCTGAATCCCGCCAGTGGCACGGCGGGCACGCGCGTGACGATCAACGGCGCCAACTTTACCGGCGTGACCGGCGTTAAAGCTGCTGACAATGTGGCCGCAGAGTTTACTGTCAACAATGACACCAGCATCACAGCGACCATCCCGACAGGAGCCGTTAGTGGCCCGATTACGCTTAGCAAAGCGGGTTGCGCCGACGTGCAAACCAATACGCTGACCATCGCCAATGTGGTAACGAATGTGTCATCAACGAGCTTCATTGGCTCAGAACTGGCCCCTGAATCTATGGTGTCAGCCTTCGGCACAGGCTTGGCGACAAACGCCTTGAACGCGCAGGACGCACTATTGCCGACTACGCTCGCGGGCACGACTGTCAAAGTGCGCGACAGCACCGAAGTTGAACGGCTCGCGCCACTCTTCTTTGTTTCGCCTACGCAGATCAATTATCTTCTCCCGCCTAGCATGGCTATAGGGGCGGCAATCATCACAATCACAAGCGGCAACGGCACGCTTTCAGTCGGCACGGTGCGGATCGCGCCGGTCGCACCTGGGCTATTCACCGCCAACGCCAGTGGGCAAGGCGTCCCGGCAGCCGTCGTCCACCGGCTCAAGGCGAATGGCGCACAGAGCACTGAGCCAGTGGCGCAGTTCGATGCAGCGACGGGACGCTTTACGCCTGTGCCACTCGATCTCGGCCCTGCTACTGATCAAGCGTTCTTGGTGTTGTTTGGAACAGGACTGCGTTTTCGCAGTAATCTCGCTGCCGTAACGGCGAAAATCGGCGGTGCGGATGCAACGGTGACTTTTGTTGGAGCAGTGCCGGGCTTCATCGGACTGGATCAAGCCAATCTCGCGATCCCGCGTAGTTTGATTGGGCGCGGTGAGGTGGACGTAAGGCTGACGGTGGACGGCAAGCCAGCGAACATTGTGCAGATCAACATCAAGTGAGGAATAGCAGTGTTGTATTTCGCAAGCTCAGGCTAAAATGCCCTCCATTTCATGAGTTCCGGTGGAGAAGAGCTTGAGAAAATACAGCAAACGCAAACGCTCGGACGCGGCTATCCGCAGACAGCTTCGCCACGCCAAACAAAGCTCTGGTGCACACACATCACCAGTCGCGCACACTTTACCACTGGGCCAGCCTCCGCCTGCCGCGCCACGACTAGACCACTGGCGCTACGTGGCCATCGCTGTCTACAACCGCATCTTCGAAGACGAAGTTTTCGGGCGCTCCGCGCAACTGGCTTATTACTGGCTCTTTTCGCTCTTCCCGCTCTTGATCTTTCTGACCGCCTTGCTGGCTTACGTGCCTTTGCCGCATTTCTTCGAAGACCTGTTCGCCTATCTGCAAAACGTGCTGCCACGCGATGCCTTTGCGATGCTGGACACGACCTTCACACAGATCAGAACGCAACCAAGCACCGGGCTGCTCAGCTTCGGCATTCTGCTCTCCATCTGGGTGTCGTCGTCCGGAATGGAAGCTATCATCTCCGCGCTCAACACAGCTTACGACGTGCCCAACCGGCGCGCGTGGTGGCAAGAACGTTTGCTGGCCATCGTGCTGATTTGCGGCTTGGCATTCTCCATCATCTTTGCGCTCGCACTGCTCTTCTTCGGTGAAAGCTGGGGCGAGCGCATTGCCAACGTTTACGGCTATGGCGAAGTCTTTAGCACGATCTGGCATATCGTGCGTTGGTTCGGCATCATCGGCTTTCTGATGTTGGGGCTTGATCTGCTCTACTACACTGCGCCGAATATCGAGCAACGCTGGCGCATTACCTCGCCGGGCGCACTCTTCGCGTTGAGTGGTTGGCTGCTGGTTTCGCTGGGCTTCAAGTTTTACGTCGCGCACTTTGGCCGCTACAATGCCACCTACGGCGCGTTGGGCGGTGTGATGGTGCTGATGCTCTGGTTCTACTTCACGGGCGCGGCGATTCTGATCGGCGGAGAGCTTAATTCTGTGCTACAAGAAATTCACAGCGGCGCGGGCAAAGGCAAGGCCAAGCTCACCTAATGTAAGTACGCATTTTTTGATCGTCATACTACGGAGAAATTCAAATGTTGAAATCGGCCACAACAATCCTGTTGTGCATTTGCGCAACGTTCAGCCTACGTCTGCTCACTGTTCACAGCCAAACGCAAACACCAAAAAACACGAGCCAAACAGAAGCTCAGAAGAAAGAACAAGATCAGACGATTCGCGTCACCACCGAATTGATCGAAGTGCGCGCCGTAGTGACAGACAAAGCAGGCAAGCCAGTCACGGGCTTGAAACAGGCTGACTTCGAGCTACTCGAAAACAATGAACCACAAGAAGTCAGCTTCTATCAAGCCACTGAACTGCCCGGCACGGACGCAGCAGGCAGCAAAGCAGCCGCAGCGAATCCGCTGCCGACGATGGCAGAGAAGACACCACCCGCCCGCACAATAGTCCTCTTCGCCGATACCTTACACATAGCGATTGGCAATCTGCTCTATCTCAAACAGGCGATGCGCAAGCTGGTGGATGGAAAGCTCAGCCCACAGGATATGACGGCGCTTGTCACCAGCTACGGCACGCTCGGCTTGGGCGAGCAGTTCACCCGCGACCGCCGTCTGCTCCGTTTTGCGATTGAGCGATTGAATGCCGGGCCGACCGAACGCGCCAGCGCCTTCAACCCCTATATCGCTGCCATGGTTGATCGCGGTGACCGTCAAGCCATAGACGAAGCCATCCGTATCATCACAATTGAAGATCAACTGCAAGGCATGGATCGGCGCACGCTCGAAAGCATGGCGCAAGCCCGCGCGCGCGAAATTCTGCAAGTCGCCACTCATCGTAGACGCGCAACGTTGTTGACGCTTCGTTCAGTGGTTGATCGTCTGTCCACCTTGCCAGGCCAAAGACTGATTGTGCTCTTCTCGGATGGCTTCACCTTGCACGACATCGGAGGCTCGACAGAAACCAGTGACCTTGAAGCAGTCACCAGCCGCGCCGCGCGCGCAGGCGTAGTCATCTATTCGATTGACTCAAAAGGTTTGACTCCGCCCCCCGGTTTTGGCGCGGAGTTGGGAATCCAGCAAAACTTTCATTACGCCACCGCAGGCGAATCCGAACTACAAGACGGGCTGAACGCGCTGGCCGCGGATACGGGCGGGCAGTTCCTGCACAACACGAACGATCTGGCCGGGGCCGCACAACGCGCCCTTGATGAGAATCGCATCTTCTACACGCTGGCCTACTATCCGAAGCTGGAAGGCAATCTCAACAAATTTCGCAAGCTGACGATACGAGTCAAAAATCACCCTGAATACCGCGTCCGTGCGCAACGTGGTTATCTGCCCGCGGCGCTCGCCAAACCGAAAGTCAACGTAGCCAAGACGCCAGACCAACGCATGACGGAAAAGATGTTCGAGCCTCTTGCCACCACCGAAATCGGCGTGGCGGCAATAGCCGAAGATTTCGAGACCAAATACGACGCAGCCCAAGCCACCTTGCACGTTTTCCTGGACGGGCAAACGATCAACTTCCAGCCCAGCAACGACCGCCAACAATTCGACCTAAAGATCGCGCTGGCCATCTTCAATTCCAGCGGCAAACTCATCCACAACAGCGCGGAAACTCTGCAAGGCAATCTGCTGTCAGCGCGCGCGGAAATAGCGCGCCGCAACGGCGTGCACTACACCAAGCGATTGGAACTCAAGCCGGGTTTCTATCAAGTGCGCGTCGGCGCTTACGAAGCTTCAACCCAACACATCGGCACCGCCACAGCAATCGTCGAAGTCCCCGACCTCAAGCGCAAGAAACTGACGCTCAGCAGCCTGCTGATCGAAGGCGCGCAAAATCTTTCTCCCACCGCGCTAAACAAAAAGAATGCGCCGGCACCGCCCGGCACGCGCAGCGTTCAAGGCATACAGTTCTACGCGCCCAATGAGAGTTTTATCTACTTGTTCCGCCTTTATCCAAACTCTCCACAGGCCGCCAAGCCGGAGGAGTTGAGCTTGCAAACAGAAATCTGGCAAGGCGACCAAAAGATCGCACAGACCGAAGCCATTCCGCTCACTTCTCGCCTACTCGACCGTGACGAGAAAGGTACGCTCTTCGGCAGCGAAATGCGTTTGAGCAACTTCCAGCCCGGACTTTATGAATTGCGCGTCTTCGTGCGCGGCAAGGAAAAGAAAGCCGTCGCGCAACGCGCGGTGGTGTTTGGCATTGAAGGATAAGCTGTGTGGCGCAGCTTGCAGCCCAAAATGGAGGCTGGCTCGCGTCGAGTACAACACAATTGTCAGGCTATTGCATTCGGAATGGATGGCGAAGTTTGTTGCGCGTTGCTCTTGTGTCTGGCAGTCAGCCTGCTGTATTGTCAGTTTTCGTTTTGGTCGCCATTACTTTTCACATGGGAACAAGTCTTTGCCGTTCCCTGAAAAACGGGCGAATCTTAAATTCAAACATTACACAGTAGGAAATTGCTCAGAATCTGTATTCTGTCTAATTACTCATACTCATAGGCAAAAGCTAAATACTTAATGGCTTGTTAAGAGGAGCACCATCAGTGTCTAGTAAGCTTCGGCGGCTTGTACTTGAAAAAACGCAAGAAGTTGGCTTAGCATTGGCGCTTGTAGTTGCCGGTGCGGCAGTTTTATGTCTTCCTGAATTGGGTTGGACTAACGAACTGGGTGCAATTAAAATTTCGGTTGCAATCATTGCCACCACTCTTGGGATTGAAATAATTGTTCGATCGCTAAAAACGTTATTACCTGAAGAACCTACTAAACTTCGAGCATTCTACACAAACAGGCATGAATCACGCGAAAGTTGGCGCGCTCAAATGGCCAAGGTACATAAAACTTTGATTGTTTGTGGAGCTACAGCCCAAATACTTTTGATTGAAACAGGAGACATAAAAAGGATACTACGCAATAGCAACGGGAAAGTAATAATTATTGTGCCAAACTTGCTGGATAACACGCGATCTGCCTTCTATGAAAAGATGATAGGTGCGACGAGTCTCAGAACAGGATTTAATGATATGCGTTCCAAATACGACTCATTATTATTGGAGCTCGAGAATGAGGGACTTGCTCAACCAGAACAACGGCTGATATTAATTGAGCACGAAGATGGCGCACCATTTGGAATGACTTTATATGACCCGGAAGAGCAAGATGGGATGATTCGAGTAGAATTGTATGGTCTAACAGCAGATGATCGTCCGAGTATTGATATTACTAGAAAGACAAATATATTGCTATATTTGAAATTATGTATATATCTTCAACAATGGCTGGGGTTCAATCCTAGTATGGGGACTGCTACCTTTATTAGAACTGAGAAGCGTAACGCTTCTGAGCTTAAACAACCGTTGCAGCAGTAACAGGAATTATAATAGGTAGATTAACATAATGAGAGTAGTTGTTACAGGTTGCGGAGGACTGATAGGCTCTGCGTTTTCCAAGCTTGCAAACAATTTAGGTTGGGAAATTATTGGAATCGATAATAATTATCGCGAGCGCCTTTTGGGATTAGAAGGAAGCGTTGCCAGTAATCTATCGTTTTTAAAAAAACATATCTCAACGTTTGCCCACTATAACACTGATATTCGAGATAAAGATCTTATCTCAAAGATTTGGCGAGAAGCTAGGCCAGATGCGGTTATTCATTGCGCAGCACAAACCTCTCATGAATTGGCTGCCAAAATCCCTTATGAAGATTTCGAAATTAATGCTGTAGGGACACTCAATTTATTAGAAGCAACGAGACAGTATGCGCCAAATGCTCCATTTATCTATTTGAGCACAAATAAAGTTTATGGCGATAACCCTAATCATGTGCCTCTGGTAGAATTACCAACACGATGGGACTTTAAAGATAATAACAATTATCAGGGCTTTGATGAGAACTGCTCCATAGATAGCAGCACTCATAGCCTATTTGGTGCATCTAAATTGGCGGGAGATATTTTAGTTCAGGAATATGGAAGGTATTTCGGGCTTGCGACAACCTCTTTAAGGCTTAGTTGTGTTACGGGGCCATACCAATCAGGTGTCCAACTTCAAGGATTCCTGAATTATTTAATCAAATGCTGTGTATTTGATCGGCATTATTCAGTATTTGGTTATAGAGGCAAGCAAGTACGCGATCAAATACATGCTGATGACGTAGCAAAATGCATTGCTTTGTGTATACAGCATCCAAGACAAGGGGCAATATATAATATAGGCGGGGGACGCAATAATAGCGCGTCGGTTCTCGAATGTATAGACTTAGTAGAAAGAGCGACTGGTAGAACTTTATCCACTACATATATTGAACAACACCGTATCGGGGATCATATTTGTTACATTAGCGATACTAGAAAATTTAGAGAGGACTTCCCTCAATGGAAATGTGAATATTCGCTAGATGAAATAATTCTGGAAATGGTTGGGGTGTTGAGTCAGGTTTTACACTTCAAATCTCACAATTAGACAAAACACGATTTTTTGGCTAGTGAATGCTTGGTCGCACAAGTGCAACAGAATTATTCTCTGTTGCACTTGCAAAAGCCACATGCTTGATTTTATTAGGCTCTCCGCACGCAGGAACAGGTAAAAGTTCGACTTTAGTGTTGAACTCCCCATACGCAACCTCGCTCAAACTCTCTCCAGCACTTCAATCCAAGCTTTCCCAGCTTTTCGAAAAGCTCCACTCCCCCTCCGGCAAATCGCCCAGCTTCAGCTTGCCGATACGCACGCGCTTCAAGCCCAGCACGCGCAACCCGATCAGTTCACAGATCCTCTTCTCGCCGGTGCGCATAAATGGCCTCTCTCTTTTCCGGTAGGTGCGCCGTAGTGTGCTCGACCACGCTGAAATCCGTGCCCGACGATTCGGCGAGTTGATTGGTCGGCCTGGCAGGAAGCTGATTGGGTGATGGTGGCTGCGCTGGCGCTCTCAGACCGGGTTTGTTGAGGAAGATGCCGTTGAAGAGCAGACCGATGCCGACGAGGAAAGGCACAATGCCAGCCAGCCAGACACGACGCACGATTTCCGCTTCGCCGCCGCTCTCATTATTCGCAACCGCAGCCATAAAGAAGTAGAGGAAGATCATCGCGCCGAGGCCAGCCAGCGTGGTGATCACGCCAGCCTTGATCTCATTATTGCGTTTCTGGGCGGGCGTAACGCCGCGTCGCCGTTCCCTTTCCTCTCCGGTTAAAAACATCTCTGCCACCCAGGTCTTAGACCAGTCAAACGGCTCGACACGCCCCGTCATCGCCTCGCGCACACCGCGTAAGTTGGCACCGCAAGTTTTGCAGAACTTGGTATCGTCTGTGATTTGAATGGCGCATCCTGGACAAAACATACACACCTCAATGGTTGATCAGTTTGACTGCGCAGAAAAAAACATCAGCGCCCCAACGAGCCATATCGGCTGCCGCAAGCGCAATGCAAGATACGCGACCATCCGATCTGTTGTTTCCGAATTCACTCCAAGCATTCCCAGCTTTTCAAAAAGCGCCACTTCCCTTCCGGCAAATCGCCCAGCCGCAAGTTGCCGATGCGCACGCGCTTCAAGCCCAGCACGCGTAACCCAACCAACTCGCACATCCGCCGCACCTGCCGCTTACGCCCTTCGGTCAGGACGAAGCGCAGTTGCTCCGCATTGACCCAATCTACGCGTGCGGGTTTGAGCGGTTTATCGTCCAGCGTCAAGCCGTGCTGCAATAACTTCATCCGCGCCTCGTCCAAATACCCGCCGCCCACACGCACCAGGTATTCTTTTTCGAGCTTGCCTTCGGCCCCGATGATCTGTTTGGCGATGCGCCCGTCCTGGGTGAAGAGCAACAGCCCTTGCGAATCAATGTCCAGCCGCCCGGCCACTGCCAGCCCTTTCAACTGCTCCGGTTTGAGCCGTTGCGGACGGTCGCCGAAGTGATTGGCAGGCGTGAGCAGCGTGATCGCTGGCGTATAGCCTGGTTCCGGTTGCGCGGAGACATAGCCGACGGGCTTGTTGAGGATGATCGTGACGAGTTGCTGTTGTTGGCGGACGGCGCGGCCCAGCAGTTCGATCTGCACGTCGGGCGCGACTTTCGTGCCGAGTTGGTTGATGATGACGCCGTTTACTTTGACCAAGCCCTGCTCGATAAAGCTGTCGGCTTCGCGGCGCGAACAGAGGCCGCGTTGCGCCATCAATTTCGATAATCTGAGTTGCTCTTCACTCATTGTGTAGATACGCGGTGCGGTACGGGGAGCGGTAGCGACCTGGTTCTCCACATGGGACGCAACCGCAAGAACCAGGTCGCTACCGCTCCCCGTACCGCACCGGCGGCCATGTCGCTTTGTCAAAGCTCTCTGCCAAAATCCGCTCCATCGTCGCCACCAGCCAATCCGCATCAGCTTCACTGAACGGCATCGGCGGACGAATTTTGACCACGTTGTGAAACGGCCCGTCGGTGCCTAGCAGAATACCACGCTCGCGCATCCGATTGGCGATGAACGAAGCTTCTTCCGCCGCAGGCTCAAGCGTCTCACGATCACGCACCAACTCAACGCCGAGAAACAGCCCAGAGCCGCGCACATCGCCGACAATCGGGTAGCGGTCAACCCAAGCTCGCATCGCCTCAAGCATACGATTGCCGACGCGCAAGGCGTGTGTTTGCAACTTCTCTTCGAGCACCACATCCAGCACAGCAGTCCCCACCACACACGAGACTGTGCTGCCGCCGAAGGTACTGAAAAATTCCATCCCGTTGTCGAATGAGTCGGCAATCTCCCGCGTCGTGATGACTGCGCCCAAGGGATGCCCATTGCCGATGGGCTTGCCCAGCACCACAATGTCCGGCACTACGCCTTGCTGCTCGAAGCCGTAGAAGTGCGTGCCGATGCGTCCGTACGCGGTCTGCACGTCATCGGCGAGGCACACGCCGCCTGCTTCACGCACGTAGCGATAGACTGCTTGCAGGTAGCCACCAGGAAAAACAATCTGCCCGCCAACGCTCGGCAACGATTCAGCGATAAATCCGGCCAGCCCGCGCCCCTGCTTGCGCAAACCTTCAATGATTTCTTGCACGTGCGCCGCGTATTTCTCGCCCGCGCGCGCATCGTCTTTTTTATACGCGCCGCGATAGACATCTGGGACCGGAGCCGTATGCACCCACGCGGGCGCGCCCGCGCCGCCAGGGCCATCGTGTTTGTACGGGCTGATGTCAATCAGTGTGTTCGTGTGGCCGTGGTAAGCCGCTTCGAGCACGATCAAATCGCGTTGCTTCGTATGCGCTCGTGCTAAACGCAACGCCAACTCATTTGCTTCGCTGGCCGAGTTGACAAAGAAACACACGCTCAACGGCTCGGGCAAAGTCGCGCAGAGCTTTTCAGCAAAGCGGTTCAAATGATCGTGCAAGTAACGCGTGTTCGTGTTGAGGATGCCGTACTGCTCGCGCGCCGCCTGCACCACACGCGGATGGCAATGACCGACGTGCGGCACGTTGTTGTAAGCATCCAGGTAGCAGCGCCCTTCATCGTCATACAAGTACTGCATCCAGCCCCGCACGACTTTAACCGGATCGCGATAGCCAATACTCAAGTTGCGCCCGACGCGCTGGCGACGCACGGCCAAAGTTTCCGCCTTGCTCGGCTCAGCCGATGGAAAGCGATCTTCAGGGATGCCCAGAATCAGATTCGGATCGGGTGAGAAGCTGCGCCATACCTCGCGCTGGCTCCCACGCGCTACACCGGGGAAATCGCGCCCGGCATCAAGCAGGTCAGTGATGATCTGAAAATGCAGGTGTGGCGTCCACCCACCATTCACCTCCGGCATACCCATCGTTGCCAATTGCTCGCCTTGCGCAATCGCTTTGCCGATGCGCAAGCCTTCCAATGACTCTTTACTCAAATGGCCGTACAGCGTGAAGAACTCGTCGCCGGTATCCGTCTCGTGTCTAAGGATGATGACCGGGCCGTAATCGAGCGGCGCGTCATTGTTGGCGAATGCGTAAACTGTGCCCGCGAGCGGCGCATAGACAGGCGTGCCTGCTTCGGCAAACAGATCAATGCCCAGGTGAATCATCCGGCTCTCTTCGGTCGGATGTTGCGTGTTGGTAAACAGTGGCGTGGTGTACAGCATCCGCGCTTCGTCGTAGCGCCCCACCCCGATCTTCACGCCCGCCACCGCCATCGCGCCGAACAATCGCTTCGTCAGTTCCGGCTCGGCATTCTCGCGCACGTCACCGCTGACCAACGGGCTGGCAATGCTCAGATCAAAAACCAGGCAACGCTCCTTGCGCAAATCCACGTCGAGTGGCGAAGCAAACGTCTTCGCATTTGCCCGCAACCACTCAGTCACAGCTTCGCTGTTGCGTACCGGCGTCAACCCGCAGGCTTGACGAAACACCGCTTCAGCCAAGCGCGGATGAAGCGCCGCCAGCTTCGGCAAGGTGCGCCGAATCGGTTGCTGACTGATCGCCAGATATTCATCGTCGGGCCGCTGTTTCATCTGCTGCGCCGCGATGCATACGCTCTGGCACAAACGCATGCGGATGAAGCTAAACAAAACCGCCAGCTCTGCGTCGGTCAACGCATATTCCGCGTGATAGCCCGCGACGATCTGCGCAGCCACGGCCAGCGGATCAGGTTTGTCCAACACTGCATACGCCGCCGCAATCGCCAATTCCGCCACAGTGAAGCTGTAGAGAAGATCACCGAAATCAATCAGCCCGGTCACACGCTGATTCTTCGAGTAAAGATCGTCACCACCGCCAACCAGCACGTTGTAATCATTCGCGTCGTTGTGAATTGCGCTGCGGCGCAGCTTGGGCAACAGCGGCACGACCTGCGATTCAAACTCGGCGCTGAGCTGACCGATCAGCGTGCGCAACTCTTCATCGTCAATCAGCGTTTCGTATTCACGCACCACCGTCAATGCGTTGGCCAAGTCCCAGTGAAAGTCTCGATGGATGGCCGGGTGATCGAACTCCGCCAACGCGCGAGCTACTTGACCGAGACATCGTCCCAAGTCACGCAGCAATGCTGGTGCATGCCATTTGATGTCGCCGAGCGGAACGCCTGGCAAATACGTCACCAACCTGACCAGATGCGTTCGGCCAGCCGAAGATTGAAGGGTTGTGATTGTTTCACCAGCAACAGTAGGAAGCACGCGCTGGCAAAAGGAAGTGTGGCGTGACAACTGCTCCATAACGCGCTGTTGCGCATCGAGTAGTGCCGGGGCTTCCAGTGCGTTAGCGAGCTTCAAAACAAACTTCTCGCCAGTCTCGGACTCAAGCAGGAAGTTCTGATCGCGTTCACTAGGCAAGGGCGTCGCTGAGGCACGCAATGCATAAAGCTCTTGCGCAAAGCGGCTGACGTCTGCGGCGCTGAATTGCGGGGCGTATTCGAGTAATCGCATCTCTTTCAGTCTTCCATATAAGACTGCGGCGGGAAGCCGTGCTGCTCGCGGCCAATCGGCCCTTCGTGTTTGGCCGTCACCTTGTACAACTCGAATCGGCCATCGGCCGCTAGTGTCGCGCAACGCTCGCGCAAAGCTTGCATCTCCGCCGCGCTCATCGGCGTGAAGCCACGCGCGACTTTCAGATTTTGCTGCAACACCTCAAGCGAATCTATGCCGCTGATGACTGTGGCCACGGGCAAGCTCATCGCATAGCGCAATGCCTCTTGCGCCGTCACAAGTTTGGCCTTCACCATATCGCCGCCGCCGCCCAGACTCTTCATCCCCAGCGCCGCAATGCCCTGTCGCTCAAGCTCCGGCAACACGTGCTGCTCAAAGCTGCGAAAGGTCGCGTCGCAGCAATTCAACGGAAGCTGGCAAGTGTCGAACGGGTAATCGTAGCTGAGCATCTTCAGATGAATCTCCGGGCTTTTATGCCCAGTGAAACCGACGAAGCGCACTTTGCCTGCGCGCTGCGCCTCGTCTAACGCCTCGATCACGCCGCCCGTCGCGAAATGCCGTTCAGGATCGTTGTCGTAAGCCAATTCGTGCACCTGCCACAAATCCAGATGATCGGTCTGCAAGCGCCGCAACGAAGCTTCCAGTTGCCGCATCGCCTCGTGACGGTCGCGTCCGTGCGTGCAGATTTTGGTCATCAGGAAAACTTGGTCGCGTCGGCCCGCGAGCGCTTTGCCCATTAACTCTTCGCTGCGCCCGTCGTGATATTCCCAGGCGTTGTCCATAAACGTGATGCCCGAGTCAACGGCTTGCTGCACCAGCCGGATGGCCTCGCGATCCTCTCTCATCTTACCGATATGATAACCGCCGAGGCCGATGGCGCTGACTTGCACGCCAGTGCGACCCAATACGCGCAACGGAATTTCCGTAGAGTTTTGACTGCTCACTTGCTTTGCCCTCCGATGATTGAAATCAAACCGCTTCGGGTTTCTGCGCGGCTCAGAATATCACCACCAGCGCGCGAGACGGAATCGGATTGAAGTAATTGGATCAGCGACGTACTCAAAATATCACTATTGCTAGGCCAGCTATGGCACCCAAAGGATCTTACAACAGTAAAACAAAGTCAGCCCGAACAACCAAACTTGCCCAGTGGCAACTAATATTAGGTTCACCAGCCGACTTCTCCCGTAGGTTGCGAGCGGAAGAGCTAGGGGATAGGCAAGAAGGCAATGGCGCGGGAGCCCCATATATGAATTGGGAAAGCCCGTATGAAAGGAGAGGCTGACAAAAATAATAATAACCGAGTAAATGAGGTAAGACCGGCGCATTCCCCATAAGCAACGCCAACCTACCAACAATAATAGTAAGTAGCTCGCCCCAGAGATTAGGTCAGTAAGGTTGTCAGAGCCTGGCTTTGTCAAAGCCAGCCAGATTGCATTCCAGGGGAGCATGAATCGCTGTTCTGCTACAACCACGGTAGTACGCTCGCTGACTAGCAGGCCGTAAATCCAGGTTCTAGGGTCGCTAATGTCGAAATTCAGATCGTTGAGCGCAAGGGCGCGATAGAATATCCAAAGCAAGTAGGCAACGGGAATCAACGTCAAGCAAAGGGCCGCCCGCCAGTTCGACCTAAATTTATGCCAGTCACGTCCGTTAGCCTCCCACAACTCCAACGCCAAAGGCACAACCAAAAATAGGCCTTGCTGGCGTGTCAGAACTGCAAGCCCTCCCGCGATACCGGCTGACCACCAGCTACCACACCTAGCTGTGAGTAGGGCATACGCGCTGCAAAGCAAGAACAGAGATTCGGTGTAGGGAGTAAAGATGATGAAAGCGGCCGGCAGAAAAAGGAGATAGATTGCCGCTCGGCGGGCGTCGGATCGCACTAAATCAAAGCGCGCAAGCTGGTAGAAGCAAAGCAAAAACAGCAAGCCACAAACGTTACTTAGCAAAAATAAGCCGAGCAGGTTATTGCCGCCGAACACCACTCCGACAAGCTTGGCTAAGAGTGGATGAAGCGGGTGGAACGATGAGGTGCCATTACTTGTGTTGTAGCCGTAGGTGGCTATTTTCAGAAAATATTCTACGTCCCAGCGGTCCCAGGGTGCGACTAACACACGGTTGAGCCAGCCGGCTAAAGGCACACGTGGAGGCCAAATATTTATCTGTTGTTCCAACGGGGAGCGCGGGAAGAGATGTGAACAAAAGAGCGCCCAGAGGCTGAGCGAAACCCTAGTGACAAGCCAGAAGCTTATTATCTTGCGCAAGTCTGACCAGGTATCTGACCGCGTTAATAGCTCAGCGTGTTTGGTGCTGGCGCTTTCAGTCGGCAGCGTTATCATGCTCTCAAAATATCACCACCATCGCGCCAGACGGAACCTGATCTTCGCTAGGATGAATGAACAGGCTATACTTTTCGCCAAAGTTTGCGGCTACGCACTCAAAGCACGAATGATCTATTGTCACCTCAAAACACAGGAGTGAAATGATGACCCGCTTCCCTAACCTGAAACGTCTATCTTCTGCGCCGACTTGGTGGCGCATTGTCCCGATCTTGACCTTGTTGGTAGGCAGCCTCAACGCCGTGCTTTCGAGCGCCACTTCAGCGCCGCAGCCGAAGTACAAAATAATCGGCTATGTCGGCGGGCGCACGAACATCTACGGCATCGGCGCGGAGAAGCTCACGCACATCAACTACGCGTTTGCGCTGGTCAGCAAAGAAGGCGAGCTGATGTTCAGGAATCCGAACGCGCCCGCGCACCTGAGCCAGCTTCAGGCGCTGAAGGCCAGGAACCCGGCGCTCAAAATCATCGTGTCAGTCGGCGGCTGGGGCGCGGACAACTTTTCCGACGCAGCGCTGACCAATGAGTCGCGAGACAAGTTCGCCAAGAGCGTGATTGATCTGATCAAGCGGTACGCGCTGGACGGCATTGATCTGGATTGGGAGTATCCGGGACAGCCTGGCCCTGGGATCAAGTATCGCCCGGAGGACAAAGAAAACTTCACCTTGATGTTGAAGACGATCAGGCAACAACTCGACGCGCTCAGCGACGAACGCAAACGCGCGGGAGCCGACCGCTACACCCTCACCATCGCCTCGACCAATGGCAGATATTTCGAGCACACCGAGATGGACAAGCTCCACGTCTACCTGGACTGGATCAACATCATGACCTACGACTTTTACACCAGCGGAGCGAAGACCACCGGGCACCTGACTGGTCTCTACCGGTCATCGAGTGATGCCAATGCTGGCCGCAACACTGAGGCGTCGGTGAAGCAACACCTGGAAGCCGGTATTCCACCAAAGAAGCTGGTCATCGGCGCGGCGTTTTACGGGAGAGGCTGGACGGGGGTGAAGCCGGAGAACAACGGGATCAATCAACCTTTTGAAAAATATGCGGGCGAGTATCCCTA
This sequence comes from uncultured Acidobacteriota bacterium, assembly GCA_963699175.1. Classification (GTDB taxonomy): domain Bacteria; phylum Acidobacteriota; class Blastocatellia; order RBC074; family RBC074; genus JACPYM01. The sequence continues at coordinate 685,382 of OY969418.1, forward strand.
CTCAATCCTGGTGCGCGACTACCTCGACAAGCAGGGCTTCAAACGCCAGTGGGATGGCGTGGCCAAAGCGCCGTACCTCTGGAATCCCGACAGCGCGACGTTGATTTCGTACGATGACCCGGAGTCGCTCAAGGCAAAGGCGGCGTTCGTCAAAGCGCAGCGCCTCGGCGGTATTATGTATTGGGAGCACAGTCACGACCCTGGCGAGGTGTTGCTGAGCAGCATCTTCGACTCCCTGCGTTGAACGAGTGAACCGTCGGCTCGAACTCGCTTGCGCCTTTAACCCCAAAGCAGTTCGCGCAGCTTCTTCGACTGTCGCTCACTGACCTGAATCTCGCTGGCTGCTCGGTCGTTCATCAGCAGTAGGTAGCTGCTCTTAGCAAAAGGCGCAATTTCTTTGACCTTCTGCAGATTGACGATCACTGCGCGATGGGCGCGGAAGAAAGGCGGGCTGGGCAAGCGCGCTTCCAACTCGTTGATCTGGTAATCGGTCCAATAGCTCTCCGCTTCAGTCTTGGCCCTGAGCAAGCCACTTTCAACTCGAAAGAAGAAAATCTGATCTAGCCGGAGCAACACGAAGCGGTCACGCTTGCGCGCTACGATCTGCTGCAATGGCGACGCGGCGCGCTTGACCACTGCGCGAATCCGCTCGCGCTCGTCATCGGCCTGCGTCGCGCTGAGCGACAACTTGTGAGCACGCTCGACAGCTTGGCTGAGTCGCTCGCGATTGATCGGTTTGAGGAGGTAGCCAATGGCGTTGGCCTCGAAGGCGGCCAGCGCGTATTCGTCGTAGGCGGTAGCAAAGATGACCAACGGCAGCCGCACTTTTGCGGGGAGCGATTGCAGCACTTCGAAGCCATTCAAGCCCGGCATCTGCACGTCGAGCAAGAGCAGGTCAGGCTGCAACTGTCCGATCAGAGTCACGGCTTCCAGCCCGTCGCGCGCTTCGCCGATAATTTCCAACTCAGGACGCGCGCCGAGCAGTTTCCGCAGCCGCGAGCGGGCCGATGCTTCGTCGTCTATGATCAAAGTTCTGAGTTTCATCTTTGGGTATCGTGACGGTGATCTGCGTCCCTTCTCCGGCGGCGCTCTGAACAACGAGGCTGGCGCGCGCTCCGTAGAGCGTCTGCAAACGTTCGGTCACATTTTTCAGCCCCACCCCGCCCTGGATGTGTGAGTGAAGGCGTTGGCCGCGCCAGCCTTCGCCGTCATCTTCGACTGTCAAACGCAAGCGCTCTCCTTCATCAGTTGCACAAATGCGCAGCGTGCCACCTGTGAGCTTTGACGCCAGGCCATGCTTGATTGCGTTTTCGACTAAGGGCTGAAGAATAAGCGGCGGGATGAGCATTGCGGCAATCCGTGGATCAACTGTCATCTCAACCCGCAGCCTATCACCAAACCGCGCTTGTTCGATCTCCAGATAAGTTCGCAGGAATTCAAACTCCTCGCTCACCGCAATCAAGTTGCCCTCGGTACGCGCCAGTACGTAACGAAAGACTGTCGCCAGACGTTCGGTCATCGCCTCGGCTTTCTCCGGCTCCGAGCTGATTAAATCCGCAATCGTATTGAGCGTGTTAAAAAGGAAATGCGGATTGACCTGAGCGCGTAGCGCCTTCAACTGGGATTCCGTCAACAGGTGTTGCCAGCGCGCCTCGCGCAGTTGCTGCTCGCGGCGTTCGCGCTCGAAGTGGAGCGCTTCGAGCTTGCGCCCAATCCGCTCGGCCAGTGTTATGAGGAAGCCAAGCTCATCGCTGAGTAATTTCCGGCCTCGCTCGCCTGGGGCAATCGCCACCAGGTGCGTCACTTGTGAGTGGACTTGGATTGGCACCAGTGCTTTGACTTCCGCCTCGCCCAAGCCAAGCAGCACAGCGTGACCGCCGCTCAGCGTCGTAACTTCGCCGGGCAACAACTCAAGCTCGGTGTCGAGCGTGGGCAACTCGGCGCGCGGGATCACGCGCGCCGCAGCCGCGTCCAGCGCAGTTTGGATGTGTTGCGCCGCCTGTGCGAGCAATTCTGATTCATCGGCCACAGGCTCGATCTCGCGCGCAAATGTTTTCGCCAATTGCCGGTAATCAGGTCGCTTGAAGAGCCAGCGGTCGGCAGCGCGATTGAGCGCGCGCTCACATCTCGGAAAGAGCAACAGCAACGCGCACCAGAGAAGCGTTGCGGCAACCCAAGCTCCGGCTTCCCCCCGTGGCGTGGAGGCGCGGATGGCGCGCGTGAGCGGAGCGATGACACATGTTGCATGGACAATGGCCAGGATAACGGCAGCCAAGATCGTCAGGCTCCGCTTGATAAAGACATCGGCGAAGCGGAACTGTGACAGAAACGCGAACGTGGCAATGGCCATAGGAATAGTCACTTGTTGCGTTAAGGTTTCAATCACCATGACCGCGGTAGAACCGAGCGCCAGATGGAAGCTCGACAGCAAACCCAAAGCCAAGCCAGACGCCAGTAGCAGCAAAGCCCGCGTAAAGGCGCGCGCGGTGTGTGTGAACTGTTCCGCACCTCGAAAGAGGAGCAAGATCACGCCGAGATGGAACATGAAGTTGTACGCTGTCAGCAACCTCAGCGTGCTAAAGGAGAGCGGAAAACTTAGCCTCAGTGCGACCGCGAAAAGTCCGAGCGTCAACCCAGCGGCATTGGCGTAAGAAACGTAGCGCAACCCCAGCCCGAGGTAATGTTGCCAGGAGCGGCCCCAGCGCGCGGGCAGCGCCAGCAGTGCGGCGGTAGGCAGGGTGGCCAAGGCACTATAGGCGCAGGCATTGGCCAGCGGCGCGACCGACTCGAAGCCGAGGAGCAGTGCCGTGTATCTCACTAGGCTCCCTGCGTTCCACAGCAGCACCAAAGCCACCACGGCTGAACCGCGGCGCGTTTTGCCGGCCAACCGCTCGGCCCTCCATACGAGGATCAGGAGTAACACGCTCAGAGCAGTGCCCGTAGCAAAACCCAACGTCTGCGCCATCAAATAGGCGTCCCTCATCCGTCCTTCCTCTCGACCTCGATGCTCATATTATTTGGCCGATCATTTGGCTTTCAGGACACGTTCAATCGCCTGCCGCAACGGTTCAGTCTCCTGCGTCAAGCCCTTCCCTGCTGCGGCATATTGAAGCACTCCTTGCGCGTCAATCAAGTAGACATTAGCCAGTTTTTCACGCGAACCATATTGTCGAGTGAGGGCACCATCCCAATCAAGCAGCTTTGCGCTCTTGGGCTGCCCCTGAGGCGTAGTTCCGCGAAATTTCCCTTTGGCATAGCCACGCAGGAGCCAAGGCACCACTCCCTCAAAGCTGATAATCGGGACGATCTTCACTCGCTCCTGAGTGTATTTTTCACGCACCGCCCTGGCCCAGTTGTCTATCAATGAACTGCCCTCGCGATCACCATAAATGATCAGCAAAACTGTCCCGCGCCGCTGGCTTAATTTGAATTCTTGGTCGTACTGATCCTTGAGCACGAAATCCGGCGCGGGCGCGCCGACTTTAGCCTGGCCCGCGCCAGCAGAGGGCAAGAGCGCAAGAATCAAGAGCAGGCTAGCAACGGTCTTCAGGCATCTCATTGTGCTTTGCCCCTTTCGTGGTTGTTCAGCATCAGTGCGCTGATACTTCAGACGAAACCTGCCAAGCTCTTACCGACTGGCATGGCACATTGAACAGTCGCTTAGCCTTTGGCGATAGCGCGCGCTGGCCTGCTCGACGGACTGGCCTTCCTTGAGCGTTGCCAGCCGTGCCTGTGCCTCTGTCGCACCTGGTGAGGAGAGTCCAGCCGCAATCTCGTACTCGGCCTTTGCCCGCGTCGCGTCCTTCGCTGCCAGATAAGCGTCGCCGAGCAAGACGCGCAGCACGCCTTGCGCCCGCTCGTTAAAGCCCTTGGGCAATTCGCCGAGAATGGCGTTCAGGTCTGCGATGGCAGTCTTTTGATCGCCGACCACGGGCGGCAAATTCAATAACGTGAAGCCTCGGTTCAGGCGGGGCGCGAGACTTTGCGGGTTCGCTTGGGCGGCGCGATTCAACTCCGCGACGCCCTTTACGAGCAGCTCTTGACTCTGCTTGAATTGGGCCAGGGTCGTGAGCGCCATACCGTGGGTGCTGAGCGCGATGGCGTCCTGCGGGGCGCGCTCCAATACTTTCTCGAAAGTCGTCAGGGAGCGCTCAAGGGTCGCCATTATCTCCTGGAGCGGCGTCTGCCGCGGTAGATCACCCACCTTCGTCAAGTAAGCTATACCTAGCAGGCGCTGCGCCGCCATATCTCCAGGAGCCAGCGTGAGGCTGCGCTCCAAATTGGTAATCGCTTTTTCAAGCACGGCCCGCTCACCATCCCGCGCTTGATAGAAGTAGGCTGCACCGAGTTGGTGCAACAGCCGCGCGTCATTCGGCTCACGTGCGGCTTGCGCTTCAAGTTGCGCGATAGGTTTCGCCGGTCTGGTAATAATATCCTGAGTCCAGGCGCTGGCACTCGCACCCAGCGCAATCACGGCCATCACGGCCAGTTTTAGTCTTTTCATCTCAAAACTCCTTTTTGTTTAGCCCCTGCGGGGGCGGGAAAGAACAGACACATCAGCCTGATTCGTTGGCGAGTTTATTGGCTTCGAGGATCGTGATGAATGATTTCCTTTCGAGCGCGGAAGAAGGGTTGGTGAGCGCGTTTTTCATAGCCTTCAATGCATTGATGGAATTGTGGGCTGAGACAGGTTTTTACCGTAGAGTTGGTAGTCACCCAGACCACTTCGCGGCTGGGTAGGTGAGCGCTAACACTAGCGCTCATTCCTCAAAGTCTCCGTGAAATTATGTATTGGGAGTACAGTCACGATCCGGGGGAGGTGTTGCTGAATACAATTTTCATCTACCTACGCTGAGCAACGGCCACATAACTAAAGAACACAATACCAACGTAGAAGAAAAGCATCATGAAACCATAAAGCCAAGATGGATTATCTATAAGTGGCTTTGGGACAAAGGAAGGATGCACACGATTGTAGTAGAGTAGCTCTTCATCGTGGGTCATCGTCTCCAGATACTTGACAACAGAATATTGGTAAGTAATGCCCATAAGTACTGCGAGAAGCCAGCAAAGCCAGGTGATGACTAACGGCCAATTGTGAATTAACTGTGGCTTCTGAATGCTAAGGAAGTCATGCGCATAAGCTAAGGAAAGCAACAACGCGCCAGTGCTTAGCTGCGTGTAGCTCTTGGCGCTATCAATGTAGAGAGTACAAATCGTCCGTTCGTTCTCAAGTTGTTGTTTTATTACTTCTGGGGCTACATTTGGTTTCGGCATGTGCGTTTAGATCCTCCTACTATACTGACGCTAAGACCTTTCAATAAGAGAGGCTCGGTTTCGCTATTGGGGACTTTAGACTGCTGGCTCATCAAGCAAGAAAACGATCAGAGATGTCATGCGATCTTATTACGGGATGACCACCTATCACAATCACGAGGGGTTCACCAACTCCGCTTTCACACGCAGCGGCCACAGCGCTGCAAGGATTAACCAAAGAGCGAAGCCCATAATGAATGGAAAGAGTATCCTGGCTCCTTCGATGTTCAATAAGATGACGAGCGGCGGCGCTGCCCCGTGAGCCAATACGCCTAAAATGCCCAGCCAAGCAATCCACGCCGATCCCAGCACGCGATCACGCATTCCGGCGATGATGAAACCGGCAAGCGTCAGCCCAAAGATCGGATAGAAGATAACCGCTAGCCAGAGATGCGTGGTCAGCACTGGTGTCGCACTCCCTGCGATCAGGTTATGGTGATCAACGACCGCCGCTGTATGAAATACCATCTCAATGGCCTGCAGTACTGTCCCGATGATGGCGAAGCGCAGCCAGCGTTGCGTCCGGCTGGGCAATGAAGTAGCTCGCTGATATAACAGGAGTCCAACCAAGAGGGCAACGAAACCCGCCAGCACAAGCAAGTGAGAAAGAACCCACTTCGGATGCGTGAGCATTTCAGCCATCGTACCGCCGGGATGTTGCGGCCCGCCTATCAGTATGAACAACGCGGCTAGGATGAAGCATAAGCGCCAAGAGCTAAGTGGTTTCATTGCGATGCCTCCTTAACAGGTTTTCGGTTAGCGGTGCGCCGTCACGCCCACTTGCTGACAATACTCCAACACCGGACACTCCGAGCAGCGCGGCAGCGTACCCGTGCAGATGTGTTTGCCGAAAGGTACGAGTAGTTCATTGATCTCGACCCAATAGCGGCGCGGCAGCTTGGCTTCGAGCGCCACTGTCGTCTGCTCCGGTGTGCGCGTTTGTACGTAACCCCAGCGATTGGTCACGCGATGGACGTGAATATCCACGCCTATACGCGGCTGGCCGCAGGCGATGCCGAGCACCAGGTTGGCGCACTTGGGGCCAACCCCGCTCAGCGAGAGCAGCACTTCCGCATCGCAAGGCAGCTTGCCGTTGTAGTCCTCTACTACGCGGAGGGCGATGGCGTGAATCTGCTGAGCCTTGCGCTCGTGAAAGCTACAAGCGCGAATCAACTCGTCAATCTGTTGCGGCGTCAGACGGCTCACTGCGAGCGGCGTGCGCGCGTGGGCAAAGAGCTTGCGCGCCGTCGGCAGCATGACTTCATCCAGTGTGCGAATCGAGATGATGCAGGCGACGAGTTGCTCGAAGGGCGAAGTGAAGCCTTCAGCCGCCAACTCAAAGAGCGCCGCCTTGGCAAACGGCTCGACGGCGCGGCGGATGCGGCGCATCATCAGTGCAATATTGTGCGGCTTCTTTCCCGCGACAGCGGATTTGCTTGCTTTGCCTTTGCCCGTGGTGCGTTTCATTTTTGAATAGCTCTCGCTTATTTGAGGGGTTGGCGCAACCTATGGAGTGCTGCGGCTCGACGCAGCTTTTCTTTTGCTGCTCGGAGACTCTGCTGTGACTCAAATGCTTCGCTGACGAAAGTAAAAGCTGCGTCGAGCCGAACACTCCATATTATTTGGCAGCCACGGCGGCATTCTCCTTGGTCACCAATTGAATCTTGACCGTGCTCTCTGCTGGGATGCTCTCTCCTTTCAACACGCGTACTGCGCTCTCGACTCCTTGCCTCCCCATATCCGCCGGGAATTGAGCCACGGTGGCCCCCATCACGTTTTTCAGCACCGCTTCGCGCGCTTCTGAAAAAGCATCGAAGCCAATCACAGTGAGCTTGCCTGTCTTTCCTGCTGCCGCGATGGCTTCGACTGCGCCGAGTGCCATCAAGTCGCTACAGGCAAACAAGCCCTGAATCTCCGGCTGCGCTTGCAGCATGTTTTGAAATACGTTGTAGCCCTGGTCGCGCTCCCAATTTGCCGTTTGCGAGGAGACGATTTGAATGCCGGGCGAGCCTGCGACCGCTTGGCGAAAGCCCTTCAGCCGGGAGTCGCCGGTCTCGTGGCCGGGGATGCCTTCGAGGATGGCCACCTTGCCTTTGCCACCGAGCGCCTTGACCATAAATTCTCCGGCAAGCTTGCCGCCTTCGAGATTATCCGAGCCGATGAAGGTGGCGATCTTTCCGCCCGCCGCTTGCAAGGCTTCGGGGTTGACGCGCGTGTCCAGGATCACTACTGGGATATTGGCTTGATTGGCTTTGACGATGGCTGGGACAATCTCTTTCGAACCGCTGGGCGTGACGCAGAGCGCCGAGACGCGGCTTTGAATCAGGTTCTCGATAATCTGCATCTGCTTTTCGACATCTACTTCGCGCTCGGCGGCCTGCACCAGCAGGTTGACGTTCAAGCGCTTGGCGGCCTCTTCTGCGCCTTTCTGCATATCGTTGAAGAAGGGGTTGTTCAACGTCTTGACTACCAGCGCGATAGTGGGACGTCCGTCTGATGCGGATTGATTGCGTTGACACGCGACACCGAGCAGCAACAGTGTGGCTGCCGAGATAATGAGTAGTAGGTTTTTCATTTTTTGTGATTCCTGGGAGCGCACGCGGCTCGCGTGCGGAGTTTCTCGCAAAGTAGCGCGTTATCCGGTAGGTGAACACATCACCACGCGCACGCGAGCCGCGTGCGCTCCCAGGATTACCGCTTACTCTTCTTCAAGGTCATATCTAAAAGCACCGCGACTATGATTACTAGGCCGATGACGATTTGTTGCGTGAACGAGCTGATGCTCAAAAGGTTCAATCCATTCCTGAGCACACCGATAATCAGCGCGCCGATTAGCGTGCCGAAGACGTTGCCCTCGCCGCCCATCAAACTGGTGCCACCGATGACCGTCGCCGCAATCGCGTCGAGTTCGTACATCATCCCCGCAATCGGCTGCGCGGAATTCAAACGCGCGGTCAGTAAAATCGCGGCCAGCCCGCTTAAGCCGCCGCAGATGCCGTAGATTAGCGTCTTGTACAGTTTGACGTTGACGCCCGATAAGATCGTCGCTTCTTCATTCCCGCCGATGGCATAAGTGTAACGGCCCAGCTTCGTTCGCGTGAGCAAGAAATACGCGATAGCATAGACCGCCAGCATGACGATGACCGGCATGGGGATGCCCAGCAACTTGCCAGTTGCCAGAAAACGGAAGCCGTCTGAAAAACCGGAGATCGGTCGTCCTTCGGTAAACATCAGCGCCGCCCCACGCGCCACACTCATCATCCCCAGCGTAGCGATAAACGGCGGCAATCGGCCCAGCGTGATGAGCAAACCATTGACTGCCCCACTCAAAAAACCGACGGCCACCCCCACGGCCAATGCCAGCGGCAGCGGCACCCCAGCGTGCAGCAATTTCGCCATCACCACACCGGAAAAAGCCAGCACGGAGCCGACCGAAAGATCAATGCCCGCCGTGATGATGACAAAAGTCATCCCGGTGGCGACTATCGCGATAATCGCCGTCTGTTCGGCGATGTTGAGCAGGTTGGAGACGGTGAGGAAGTACGGCGTCAATATCCACAAAACCACGCACAGCGCCAACAGCCCAAACAGCGTCCCAAACTGTCTGCCGTGGAGCGCGAGGAAGCTTTTATGTTTCATTCCGATTCTCCCAGAGCGCAGTGCAATATTTTTTCCTGTGTCGCTTCAGCGGCTGAAAACTCTCCGTTGATGCGCCCTTGATGCATCACCAGAATGCGGTCACTCATCCCTAGAATTTCGGGCAGGTCTGACGAAATCATCATCACCGCAGCGCCTGCCGCCGTGAGTTGATTCATCAGTTGATAAATCTCGGCCTTCGAGCCGACATCAATGCCGCGCGTAGGTTCGTCAAAGATCAAGATATGGCCGCGTGTGCAAAGCCATTTGCTGAGCACGACTTTTTGCTGATTGCCGCCGCTCAAGTTGAGCACTCGCTGGTGTGGGCCAGTGGCTTTAATGCGCAAATCTCTGAGGTATTGCGCGGCGGCTTGCGCCTCTTCGCTGGCGCGCACGACACCCAGCCGCGAAAATCTTTCGACGCTGGGCAAGCAGATGTTCTCTTGCACCGAGAGCGGCAAGACCAAGCCTTGCGTCTTGCGATCTTCAGTCAAAAAGCCCAGGCCGAGATTGATCGCTCGGCGCGGCGAGGTGATCTTTTGCAATTGGCCTTTGATGTAGACGCGGCCCGCCTCCATTTTGTCCAAGCCGAATATCGCGCGCGCCAACTCTGTCCGCCCTGAGCCGAGCAGCCCGGCGATACCAAGCACTTCTCCTTCGTAGAGAGAGAAGTTGATCTCTTCGGGCACGCCAGCACGGCGGAGATCTTCAACTCTGAGGACTTCGCTGCCGCGCGGTGCAGCCACCTTCGGGAATTGCTGGGTCAATTCGCGGTTGACCATCAGGCGGATCAACTCCGGCTTGCTGACTTCCGCAATTTCGCGCGTGCCGACCCAGCGGCCATCGCGCAACACGGTGACGCGGTCGCCGATTTCGAACAGTTCTTCCATTCGGTGCGAGATGTAGATGATCGAAACGCCGTCGGCTTTGAGCTTGCGAATGCGCGCGAACAGTTCTTTTATCTCTCTTTCAGTCAGCGCCGAGGTCGGCTCGTCCATAATCAAAATCCTGGCGTCGAGCGAGATGGCTTTGGCGATCTCGACCATCTGCTGTTCGGCAATGCTCAACTCTCTGACTTGGCGACGCGGATCGAAATCTACGCCCAGGCCGGTCAAGAGTTGGCGCGCCGTCTGAGCCATAGTTTTCTGATCAATCAAGCCGGGCAGCGTGACCGTCTCGCGTCCGAGAAAAATGTTTTCCGCCGCCGAGAGATGCGGGACGAGATTCAGTTCTTGATAGATGATGCCGATGCCGAGTTCGCGCGCATGTTTGGGATTTTTGATTTCGACTTCCTGGCCATTGAGGAGGATTTGTCCGCCGTCTTTTTGATACGCACCGCTGAGGATTTTCATCAGCGTGGATTTGCCCGCGCCGTTCTCGCCCAGCAAGATGTGCACTTCGCCACGCCGCAACTCCAGGCTGACATCGTCGAGCGCCACGACGCCGGGAAAGGTCTTGCGGATGTCGCGCATTTGGAGCGCGAAACTGTTTTCCATCTGCACACCATTCAAAAGAAATGAGCACGCCGCCAGTTCCCTGGGAGCGCAGGCATCCTTGCCTGCTTGGGTGGATTGTTCGACCTATCGGATCAAATGTGCGCTGCCGCAATACAGCAGGCAAGGATGCCTGCGGTCCCAGGCTGCCTTACAACCCGACCGTTTCCCGCAAGTAGCGCCGACTGCGGATGGCGCTCTCCAAAGGCCGCACGCCAGGTTTGGTAGCGTCTGTATCCTGTTCGACAATCGCCCAACCAGCAAAACCCGTCGCTATCAAATCTGAAATGACTTGAGGAAAATCAATCGCGCCCGCGCCTAACTCGCAGAATACGTCACGCCGTACAGCCTCCAAGAAATCCACGCCTTCGTGACGCACCATTTCGAGTACCGCTGGGCGCACGTCTTTCAAATGCAGATGGCGGATGCGCGTGCCGTATTTGCGCACCGCCTTAACCGGATCGCCGCCACCGTAAAAGTAATGCCCGGTGTCAAGGCAGAGGCCGAGCAACTTTGCGTCTACGCTCTCACACAAGCGTTCGATCTCGCGCGGCGTTTCGATATAAGTCGCCGCGTGATGATGAAACACCGCGTCCAACCCAAGCTCGCGGCATGCCTGGGTGATGCGCGTCAGTATTTGTGCGGCGGCTTCCCATTGCGCATCGCTCATCCCGTCGCGGGCTTCATCAACGCGACCGGCCACGGCCAGGCGCTCTTTGCTCATCACGTCGGCCAGCACAATCAGGCGCGCCTGTGACTTAGCGAGCAGTTCAGCGGTGCGCAGCGCTTCAGCAAAACCAGCTTCGTGGCGGTCGGCATCGGCCAGCGGAATCGGTACAAAAGCCGAAACCAATTCCAACCCGTGCTCTACCAACTCTGCCATCAGATGCCGCGGTTGCGTAGGAAAGTAGCCGTAAGGCCCAAGCTCTGTGCCGCTATAACCGGCTTGCTCCATCTCAGCGAGCACTGAGCTATAGTCTTGTTGCCCGTCCCATCCCTCGACTTCCATAATGCCCCAACTGACTGGGGCAGTGCCTATTTTGACTCCCATCTTTTCACCTACTGCTTGTTTCGTTTAAGGCGCGGCCACGACCTTGATCGCTTCGCCCGCGCGCATTGCTTCAAATCCTTCGCCGATTTGATCGAGCGCCAACCGATGAGTGACCAGTTTCTCCAACGGCAAAATGCCAGATTCTAACAGGCGCACGACTTTGGGAAACTCCGTGCGCTGAATGAATGAACCTAAAATCGTGACTTCGTAGCGCGTGGTGAAATACTGGTTGAATTGGCGCTCGGCGTGTTGATTGATGCCAAACAGAATCACGCGCCCGCCGGGCCGCACCAATTGCAAGGCTTCGGGCAACAATGTTCCGGCGGCGTCTATGACCGCATCAGCGCCGACTTTTGTGGCGGCCTTGATCTCGGCGGCGACGTTATCGGTTTTCGGATCGAGCACACCATCTGCACCGAACGTTACAGCCGTACGGCGGCGAAATTCCACTGGCTCGACCAAGCATACATTGCCTGCGCCCGCAGTCTGGCAAAGCAGCAAAAACATCAGACCAATCGGGCCAGCACCCAGAATCACGACACTCTCACCAGGTATGAGCACGGCCTTTTCGAAAGCGTGCAGCACGCAGGAGAGCGGCTCGGCCAGCGTCGCGCGTTCGGGCGGCACGTCGTGGCTCAGCTTGTGCAACGATTTTGCCGGGGCAAGATTGAATTCAGCCAGACCACCGTGCCGGAAGATACCCAACGTAGTCATGTTTTCGCAAATGTTTGACATTCCCAGGCGGCAGTATTGGCAGAGACCACAGGTGATGTTTGGATCAATCACTACGCGGTCACCGGGTCGCAGATGCTGTACGCCCGCGCCTGTCTCCGCTACGGTAGCAACGTATTCGTGACCGAGAATGCTGCCGGGCGTCGCCGGATGACCAGGCGGCGTGGCAAGGATGTGAATATCAGTGCCGCAGATACTGGCGCGCTCAACTCTGAGCAACACGTCATCGTCAGCCTTGATGCGTGGCAGCGGGGCTGCTTCGATACCCCATTTGCCCTCACCGTGAAAAACTACCGCCTGCATTGTTGCAGCCATCTGAAAATTTTCCTTGGAGAATGTTCGACAAGCTGCCAGCTTGTCGGAGTTTCCGACTTGGACGCATACCGGAGGCCACAACAAGCTGCCAGCTTGTCGGACTTTGCGCCATTTATTTCGCTGCGATCACAACCACACCGAGTCGCAAGGTGTTCTTGTCTCCCGTCTGCGCAGGAAAAGTAAACTGCTGGACGGCAAATTTATCTTTCAGCCCTTCCACACTTCCCACTGTGCGTTGCTCCCAGTCTTCAAACCGCACTGTCTCACCGCGAACCTTGCCTGTCAAAACCAGTTCGAGTCCGAGCGGGTCGTGCGCCAATTCCACCAAGTTGCCTTTTAGATTCGCGTATTCACCCGTGCGCCCGCAAATCGGACAAGCTTCGACATCAGCATGGTTCGGGTTGGTGTGTTCGACTTCGTAATGCACGCTCGCCCCGAAGCGATAGAAGTTGCGCTCAGCTATTTTCACCTGCTCAAGTTTCTGTCTCCCCAACGCCGAGAAGTAATAGCGCATGTGAAAGGCGTGCGAGTGTTGCAGTGCACGTTGTTCGCGCACTTCCCACGGCTGCAGGTGTTCCAGTCGCACTTCGAAATCGCAGCCTTCAGCGTTGTCGAACGGCCCATAGAATTCGCGCAGTCGCATCGTCGTGCGCAAGTTCTCTGTCACTAGCTTGACCGCCGCGTCGTAAGACTGGGCCAGCTTGGCATCCACATAAAACCAGACGTTCGGATACCGCGGCATGGCAGCATCAAAGACGGATTTTGGCGGCAAGCGAAAATCGTCGAGCGTTGGCGCGCTTTCAAATTTCAAATTTGAGGTTTGAGTCGTTCGATTATCTGTGGGCCACTCGGTCTTCGGCCTGAAGTTGTAAGTCAGAAAGTGTTGGTTGATCGTCGCGCTATTCCAACGCGTAACTTTAGCCAGCTTCTTTTTGTCGAGCAGTGCGAGCGGTTCAACCAAATGCGAAAAGTTGATGAAGTCGCGCTCACTGCCAACGAACTTCGTCGGCCAACCCAGGCGAATGCCGAGAGGATGATTGGCCAGGCGGCGACCTTCTTCAGCCAGCTTGTGGTAGGTGCCTTCCTGATAACGTTTGAGCGTGATCGGTTGTCCAACCGGGTAGTATTTTTTCTCGGCATCGCCCTCGTTGGCTGTGATGTTCAGCTCTTCCCAACCGAGCGGCATCGAACCATGCTTGCCCCATTGCGTGTTGATGCGCGGGCGCTGGCCGTGCTGTCGCGCATCGGCGAGTGCCGCTTCGCCGCCCGCCAAGATGCGTCCGTGAAAGTAGGTCCAAATCTTCTCGATTGATTTGCCGTCTGCCGAGTACTGCACCCACATCAATTCGTGATCGCAGGGATCGTTGTCTTCGGGGAAATCAATGTCGTCTTCCCAGAAGAGGTGATAAGCGATCTGCCGCGCGGTCGGATGCAAGATGACGGCGAAATCTTTGAGCGGGAAGAATTCGGTTGGCGTCGTGTAGATGCGCGGCGCGAAGCGGCGGGCAACCCGCCATTCTTCAGCGTTTAGATCGCGCGGCGGATCAAGCTCGAGCGTGCGTGCATATTCGCGGCTGGCATCGTCCAAGCAACGGCGATTGTGATACGCGACGCCGCGCTGGTGATGAGCTTCAGCCGTGTTTTCTTGCGCGCGGCTGAAGTTCCTCATGCTTGTCATCGCTAGCAATAACGCCAAGCAGCAGACACACAACCTTACAGGGTGAAGTGAAATGAATGTCGGCATGATCTAAAGCAGATAGCCAGTTGCCAAAAATTTAGATCAGCTTGCAAATCCGTGTAGGGGCAGACCTGTGTGTCTGTCCCGGCTTGGGTTGGTACTCCATTACCGGGGCAGACACACAGGTCTGCCCCTACACTACAAACAATTGCAAGCCAACCTAGAAATAGAACTTCAACCCGAATTGAATAATGCGCGCATTGGCGGCGGTCAGAATCTGACCGAAGCCGCTGGAATCACGCGCGATATTCGGTGGGCCGAAATTGGCGCGATTGAACGCATTGAACAGTTCGGTGCGGAACTGGAAGTAGCGCCGCTCCGTCAAGTGGAAGTTCTTCGCAAAGGTAAAGTCGAAATTGACCGAGCCTGGGCCGCGCATGATCCCGACGCCTGCGCTGCCAAAGGCTTGCGGTGACGGAGTAAACGCCGCTTGGAAGGCTTCCGTGTTGAACCAGCGATTCAGCGTGCGCTGCGAATCGGATAGTTCGGGATTGCCAATCAAGTTCGGGCGCGCGCGCCGCTCGCCACCGATGTTGAGCACGCTTGAGCCACCCAGTGTCGCCGTCAATCCAAGCCCGCCCTGCAAGGCGTGGATGCCGGTCACCTGCCAGCCACCGAGCAAAAGATCAGCCGCTTTGTGCCAATCGTTGCCATAACGGCGACCGTGACCGAAGGGCAGTTCCCAAATATAGCTGGCGACAAAGCGATGCTTGACATCGAATTCGGCCAGCCCGCGATCAGCGCGCGTGTTATTGCCATCCTGCGGCTCGCGGAAGGTGCCGGTGTCGAAACCTGCGCCACCGCCGCTAGTCGAGATGTGATCGGGTGCGCCGGTCAGCGCTTTGCCCCAAGTGTAGCTGACCAAGCCGGTCAAGCCGCCGGAGAAGCGTTTCTCCAAGCGTGCCTGCAACGAGTTGTAACTCGCCCCAACTCGGCTCTCCATCCATTGGATGTCGCCGAACGCAGGATAAGGCCGATTGCCTGCTGCCTGCGTGCCGTTCGCGTTGGTGATCACGGCGCGTTGATTCAGATTGCGGAAGCCGTTTAGCTTCGTCCCCTTGTTGCCAACGTAAGCCACATCGAGCAACAGGTCCTTCATCAGTTCATACTGAATGCCGAAGTTGTATTGCTGAACGTAAGCTGTACGCTGGTTGGCGTCTTGCGCGCGGCGCGAGATGGTCGGCGCCAGCGAGGCTGGATCAAGCAATCCCGCCGGGTAACCATTGACTAAACGGAACGGCGCTGCCGTAGCCACTGCCGCTGCGCCTGACACGCTCGTTTGCAAAAGATTGTCCACCAGGAACGGCGGGTTGAAGCCGAGCAAGCCTTCGCGCCCTTGTCTGACAGTATGATTGTAAAAGACACCATAAGCACCCCGCACCACCAAACGCGAAGTCGGCGAATAGGCGAAGCCGAAGCGCGGCGCAAAGTTATTGCGGTCAGGATGAATCAAGGCGCGCTCGAAGATGCCACCGTCTTTCGCAAAGACATCCTTGCCAGCCACTGGGTCGAAGTTGGCAAAGCGGTTCTCTTTTTCGCGCGGCGGCGTGGCGAACTCGTAACGCAACCCCAAATTCAGCGTCAGCTTCGACGTGATCTTGTAATCATCCTGGATGAAGTAGAACTGCATGTCTTGTCCCTGATCCATGACGGTGAAGCTGGTCAGTGCCAATTGCGACGGCAGGCCCAACAACAGATCGCCCACGGCGCGGTTGGTGAAACGATTCTCGAAATTCAGGCGCCCGATGGTCGCATTCAGATCATTGATCTTGGTCTGGACGTGCAGAAATTCGCCGCCGAACTTGATGTAGTGTTGGCCGCGCAACCAACTCAAGCTCGCGCGCGGATTCCACGAACGCGGCGTTTGGAATTGCGGCGTCGAAGTATGGCGGCCCACAGCGTCGAAGCCCTGAATGTTGACCTTGGGCACGCCACCGACAATCGCGGGATCGTTCGGCACATTCTTCAAGCCAACTGCCGCAGCGCCATCGGTGCCGAAGTTTGGCGGCGTGGTGAAGTAGTTGCCGCGCGCAAAGCCCAGGCGAAAATCGCCGACAAAGGAGGGCGAAAACGTCCACGTCAAGCCGAAGGCCAGCCCTTGCGAGCGATTCTTGTTCGCGCCGAAAGCGTCATTGAACGAACCTTCGCCCAACCCAGGCAGTGGCGCAGGGCGGAACGTGTTGGTGTCTACAAAGCTGTAACGCCCGAAGAAAGTGATGTTGCTGGCGAACTGGTGATCCCCGCGCACATCAAATTGATCCTGGCGCGTGCTGGTCACGGGCGTCGAAGCGTAGATGGTCGAATTCGGCACGTTGGGATCGGGAATCAGTTTGACGATGGCCGCGCCCACAGGGTCCCAACGGTTTTGCGGAATCACCCATTGGCCTGCCGCGTTCTTGCTGAAGGCAGGTCGTCCCGTTGCGAACGGGTCAACCACCTCTGCGCTGAACAGCCCAGCCTTCTCCGCCGCCGTCGGCACCAGGCGCACACGCGGCACGCCTTCGCGGTCACGCAAGCCTTCGTAATCGGCAAACCAGAAGGTGCGATTCTTGACGATGGGGCCACCGACCGCCGCGCCATATTGATTGCGTTGGCGGCGTGGTTTGGGTGCGTTGAGCGCATTAGAAAAGAAGTTGTTGGCATCCAGCACATCGTTGCGCAGGAATTCGTAGACGCTCCCGCGAATGCCGTTGGTGCCCGATTTGATCGTCGCGTTGACGACCGCGCCGGAACTGCGGCCGAACTCCGCCGAATATGCGTTGGTCTGAATCTTGAACTCCTGCAACGCCTCGATTGACGGTTGCACAAGTTGAACGTTCTCGCCACGGAATGAATTGGAGTAAGAGATGTTGTCAACGCCGTCGAGCAAGAAGACGTTGTTGAAAGTACGGTTGCCGTTGACGTTGAGCACGCCTTTGAAGTTGACCGAAGCCAGACGCGGTGTTCCCGGCAGCACGCCCGGCGAGAGCAGCGCGAGTTGATTATAGTCCCGCCCGTTCAAAGGCAAGTCAACGATCTTCTTTTGGTCAATCACCGAACCGCGCGCCGAAGTTTCGGTTTCGAGCAAGGCGGCGGCTTGGGTGATTTCGACGGTGTTGGTCACATCGCCGACTTCCAAGCCAACATCAATGCGTGAGAACTGATTGACTTGCAACGTGATACCGCTGCGCACGAACTTCTTGAACCCGCCCTTCTCGACTGTGACCGAGTAGGGGCCGGGTTTGAGACTGGGAATGGTGTAACTGCCATTATCGTTGGTCTCGCTTTTGAGACTGACGCCGGTTGCGGTGTTGGTGATGGTGATCGAAGCTTTCGGCACGACGGCGCCAGAAGCGTCTTTGACTTCGCCGGTGATTGTCGCTGTCTCTTGCTGCGCCAGCGCGACGAGCGGGCCACAGCACAACAGCACGAACAACAGTGTAAACAGAGGTCTTCTACCCATGGTTCTTGTCCTCCTATCAGGGTTGAGCAGACTACGGACTGCCGTTTAAGTTGATGGTGACTCTTGCGTTGTCTATCCCAGCTCAGCTTCACCGGCAGGCCAAATTGTTGGTTGAAACAATGCGTCGCCGGCGATTCTATCTTTCGCTTGTTAGGTCTTCGTTATGGTGATCGGGCGTTTTTCTTTGTAGGAAAGAGTTGCCGCGTAAGCCACTTCCAAATCCGCCACGCCATCGGCGCAGGTGATCGAAGGCGGCAAGCCTTTTTGCAAGTGCTCGATGAAGTCCACCAATTGATCAATGTAGGCGCGCTCGAAACGCTCCATAAAGTACGGCACGGTGTCGTGCGTGATGCCTTCTTTGTTCATCACCAAGATAGGCGTCTCGCGCAGGTAGCCAACTTTGAGCGTGCCTTTCGTTCCCAAAATTTCAGCGCGAATGTCGTAGCCGTAAACGCCGCTGCGGCTGAGATCAATCACGCCCAGCGCGCCGTTGGCGAAAGTGAGGGTGACGACAGCGTTATCAATATCGCCGACTTCGTTGACTTCGGGATAAGCCAGCACGCCGCCGACTGTATAGACGCTCGCGACTTCGCCCATCAGCCAGCGCGCCAGATCAATGTCGTGAATGCCCATGTCGATCATGATTCCGCCGCTGTGTTTCGGGTCGAGATATTCCAGGCTGGGCCGAAATGGGTCGCGCGATGAAGCTTTGAAGAGAACGGGCGTGCCGATCACACCCTGTTCCATCTTCTCTTTTGCCGCGCGATAGCCACGATCAAAGCGACGCATGAAACCCATATGAAAGAAGACGCCCGTCTCGGCGACAACCTGCTCGATCTCGCGCGCTTCTTCGAGCGAGATTGAGAGCGGCTTTTCGCAGAAGATTGCCTTACCAGCTTTGGCCGCCGCAACGATGATGTCGCGATGACTGCTGGTCGGCGTGATGATGACGACGGCATCAACCTCCTTGTCGTCAATCAAGTCTTGATACTGCGGATACCATTTGGGCACACCCAAGGCTTGAGCATTTGCTTCGGCGGCGGGGTTGACATCCGAAGCAGCCACCAGCCTGGCTTGCGGGACGCGGTAGGCCAAGTCCTCGGCATAAACCAGTCCCATTCGTCCTACACCGATAAGTCCGACATTGATCTTTTTACTCACAGAAACAGTCGCTCCTTCTTGATAGCTTTTTCGTACTCCGCGCGCGCGCGCTGCACGGCGGCAATTTCAGAGACTTCAGCAATCGGTACATCCCACCACGATTCATATCCAGGTACGCGCTTCTCTTTGTCCACTTCAACGACGACAACGGTTGTGCGTGTTTGATTGCGCGCTTCATCCAATGCCTTGAGCAAATCTTCGTGCGTCGTCGCGCGAATCGTATGCGCGCCTAAGCTGGCAGCGTTGGCGGCGAAATCAACGGGCAGCAATTCACCGTCAAAGTTCCCCGTATCGTTATGCCGAAAGCGGTAATCCGTGCCAAAGCCGCCCGCGCCAACAGCCTGCGACAGACCACCGATGCTCGAAAAGCCGTGGTTATCGAGCAAGATGATATTGAGCTTGCAGCCCTCGGCGACAGCAGTGACGATCTCTTGCGCCATCATCAAATACGAACCGTCGCCAACCATCACATAAACTTCGCGCGCCGGATCGGCCAGTTTTACGCCCAAGCCACCAGCGATTTCGTAGCCCATACACGAATAGCCATATTCGAGGTGATAACCTTTCGGATCGCGTGTGCGCCAGAGTTTATGCAAGTCGCCCGGCAAACTGCCCGCCGCGCAGAGCACCACATCTTTTGGCTGCGAAAAAGCGTTGACCGCGCCGATGACTTCGCTTTGGCTGAGCGGCGGCCCATGGCGCAGGTTGAAGAGGCGATCAGTCTCGGCTTCCCACTCTTGTTTGTGTCGCGCGATCTGCACGGCGTATTCGTCGCTCACGCGATAGCCGGACAGAGCAGTAGTGAGTTCTTCAAGTGCTGCGCGCGCGTCAGCAATAAGCGGTAGCGCCGCATGTTTGTGCGCGTCAAAGCCAGCAACGTTGAGATTGATAAAGCGCACATCTGGGTTTTGAAATTCGGTTTTCGACGCAGTGGTAAAATCGCTCAAGCGCGTGCCGACAGCAATCACCAAGTCAGACTCGCGCGCAACGATGTTCGCGCCCGGCGTCCCAGTCACACCGATGGCGCCGAGGTTTTGCGGCTGATCAAAAGTGAGCGAGCCTTTGCCCGCTTGCGTCTCACCGATGGGAATGCCTGTCTGCTCACAGAAACGTGCGAGCGCGTCGCTGGCTTCGCTGTAGAGCACACCACCACCAGCGACAATCATCGGTCGCCCGGCGGTGCGAATCATCTGCGCTGCGCGTTCGAGCATCACGCGCTCGGCGGGTGGGCGCGGGATGTGCCAGACACGCTTTTCAAACAACTCCGCCGGATAATCCCAGGCCTCTGCCTGTACGTCTTGTGGTAGCGCTAACGTCACTGCGCCGGTCTCCACTGGAGAAGTCAGCACACGCAGCGCCTCAAATAGCGCGAACGGTAATTGATCGGGCCGATTGATACGATCCCAGTAACGCGAGACCGGCTTGAAACAATCGTTGACCGAGAGGTCTTGCGAATGTTCGGATTCGAGTTGCTGCAATACCGGCGCAACATTGCGGCGCGCAAAAATGTCACCTGGCAGCAACAACACCGGCAGCCGGTTGATCGTCGCCGTCGCCGCGCCTGTGATCATATTGGTCGCGCCCGGCCCAATAGATGATGTGCAGGCATAGGCGCGCAGCCGGTTGCTCATCTTCGCAAACGCCGTCGCTGTGTGCACCATTGCTTGTTCGTTACGCGTGAGGTGGTAACGAAAGTCGCGCTCTTGATCGAGCGCCTGCCCGATTCCCGCAACGTTACCGTGGCCGAAGATGCCCCAGACACCGGCGAAGAATTGTTGCTCTTGGCCGTCGCGCTCGACGTATTGTTGCTTCAAAAAAGCGATGAGCGCCTGCGCCATCGTCAGTCGTTTTGTTCTCATAGCTATCTTCAAAAACCTCCGCGCTCTTTGACGAAGTCAAGCGCCTCTTGTTCATAAGGCATGAAGTTGGCGCAGCCGTGGCGCGTCACGACAATAGCCCCACAAGCATTGCCCATGCGCGCCGCGCGCCGCCAATCCCAGCCCTTCAGATAACCGTAGATAAAGCCGCTCGCAAAAGCATCGCCCGCGCCCAGCGTGTTGTAGACCTCGACCGGAAAGGGTGGAGCAGCGATTACCTCACCACGGCTCAAGAAAACCGTCGTCTGCTCGGCCCCAGCCTTCATTACTAGAGCTTCAGGCCCGGCGGCCAAGACTGTGGCGACGGCCTGCCGGATGTCGCCTGCAACGTGCGCATCAGAGACCTGCGAATGCTCGACCGAAACTGACGACTGTTCTTTGAGCACAGCCGCCTTGGTCTCCTCACTTGTACCGATGACGATGTCTACCAAACCCAGCGCCGAGCGAACCGTCACACCGTAAGCGCGCGCGTCGTGCCATTGATCGGGGCGAAAATCCAGATCGAGAATAACTTTTGTCCCCACGGCGCGCGCCTGCTCGGCAGCAAAAAGCGTTGCGCTGCGACTCGGCTCGCGGCTAAGACCTGTTCCGCTGATTAACAGAATGTGGCTGTTGGCCAACGGCGCGGCCACCACATCGTCTATTGTCAATTCAATGTCGGCGCAATTGTCGCGGTAATAGATCAGCGGGAACTTGTCAGGCGGTTCGATGCCCAACATCACTGCGCTAGTGCGTCGCCCAGGTTTGTGCGGGATGAACTCAGTGACTACGCCTTCTTGGTTAAGGAAGTTCAAGACGAAATCGCCCACCGGATCATTGCCGACTGCGGTGAGCGAGGCCGAACGCAAGCCGAGCCGTCGCGTGCCGACGCTGATGTTGGTCGGGCAGCCGCCGACATAGGCCGCAAAGCTTTTGATCTCGACAAAGGGCGCGCCGATGTCGTTCGAGTAGAGATCAATACAACTGCGGCCCATACACAAAATGTCATAGCTGCGGTTCATCGCCGTCCTTTCATCAACTTACGTCGCGGTCACCAGTGGCACACGTGGGTCTTGCTCCGTCCACGTCGGGCGCACCCAAGCGTAAGCCGGATCATCCGAGGCGGCCATGGAGCGCGCGCTACCGGCAAGTGCGTTCAGGTAATAAACGTTGTAGCCGTGCGCAGCCACGACCGGATGATAGCCTTCAGGAATCAACACCAGTTCGCCATCACGCACCGTTAGCGTCTCATCAATCCGCCCGTCGCCAGTGTAAACCTTCTGAATCGCGTAGCCTTCGGGCCGGTCAATTTTGTAGTAGTAGATCTCTTCCAAATCCACTTCGCCCGGCGGGTTGTGTACGTCATGCTTGTGCGGCGGGTAACTCGACCAGTTGCCGCTTGGAGTGTAGACCTCAACGATCAGCAAGCGATGCGCGGGAAATTCAGGCTTGAGAATGTGATTGATCTGCCGCGTGGCATTCGCACCGCCGCGCACTTCGACTTCGACTTCATCGGGCGTGATCAGATGCGCGGGAAAAGCCTCATCAGCCAGACAAAAACAGAAGACCAGCTCGCAATCGGTCTCGGCTGTGACAGTGAAGCTGGTGTTAATCGGCAGGTAAAGCGCGTATGGCAACCCACTGAACACGTGTGCACGACCGCCAAAATTTGACCATGACCCGGCCGATGATTCGACCGAGCAGCGCCCGCCCAAGACAACCAAACATAACTCATTCGCGCCGGTCTCACCTGAATAACTGTCTCCATTAACAAGTTTCCGCACGCGAAAGCTCAGATACTCGAAGCCGACTGCCTCGGGCCTGATCAACTGCGTGTCACCTGATGAGCCGTTCAGCGGCTTGGGCCGAATCAATAATTCTCTGCCAGCAGGCATATCTCAATCCTTTCCTGTTTTGATAGGGGCCGTTGACTCTCGCACAATCAATTCACCGTTTACCTTGATGCTGGCGTTGCATTGCTCGCCCGCAAAAAGCTTGAGCAGCATCTCCATCGCCATCTGTCCCATCTGCCGTCGTGGTTGGCGGATGGTAGTAAGCAGTGGTTGGAGGTAGGACGCGATGAAAAGATCATCGAACCCCACGAGCGAAATATCATCGGGCACGCTCAAGCCGCGTGCGCGAATCGTCCGCAATGCGCCGAGCGCCGTCATATCGTTGTAACAGAAGACAGCCGTCGGCGGCTCGCTCAGCTTGAGCAGTGTCTCCATCACCGGGCCACCGCTCTCGGCGTTGCCATCACCGTGCCCAACCAGTTCAGGCGAGAAAGCGAGATCGGCTAGTGCGAGGGCCTGCCGATAGCCGGTGAACCGCTCGGTGTCCGATTGAAAGCCAAAGCGGTCGCCGATGTAGGCGATGCGTTTGTGACCTAACTGAATAAGGTGCTCGGTCGCAGCACGGCTGGCTGTGACATTGTCAATCACCACCGAGTGAGCGAACTCGCCGGGATGCTGGTTATTGATGAGCACAATCGGCGCTTGCAACTCCGTAAGATGCGGCAGATAGAGCGCTCCCACGCGCGAGGCGGTGACTAGAATGCCGTCCACGCGCCGTTCGTGAAAGGAATGGACGACGCGCAGTTCGCGTTCAGGATCAGCGTTGGAATTGGCGAGAAAGACCGAGTAGCCGTGATCGTTGGCCATCTCCTCAATCCCGCTAACTAACTCAGCAATGAACGGGTCGGCAATCGTCGTAACCACGACACCGATTGTCCAGGTTTTCTTGGTGACCAGGCTGCGCGCGACGGCGCTGGGGCGATAGCCCATCCGACTTGCAATCTGGCGGATGCGGTCGGCGGTCTCGCCGTTGACCAACGGGCTGTGGTGTATCGCCCGCGAGACCGTAGAGTGCGAGACTTGCGCGACTTGAGCAATATCTTTGATCGAGATTGAACTCATCTTTCAAACGTGTTTAGAAATCGTCTCAATTCTGTGACTTCAGGCTGAAGTTCAATATCCTTTCGCTACTTTTGCTAACGCTGGCGGGCAATCTATGCCTAGCTTTGATAGGTGTCAAGGAAGACAAGCTGAAAACGTGTGCAAAGACGCCCCAAAGGGATGCATTAATCAGTCTGCGGAAGCCCCTACGCCACGCCCTTCGGTCCTGGTAAGTAGGAAACCAGGTCTCCCGCAGACTGACAGTCTACGGTACTACACCCTAGCTATCTCAGCCGATGAACTTGTAGCCGATGCCATGCACGGTGATTAAAAACCGCGGGTTGTTGGGTGTGAGTTCGATCTTCTGTCTGAGCTTGGCAATGTGTTGATCAACGGTGCGCGTCGAAGGAAAGCTGTTGTACGACCAGACGTGGTTGAGCAATTGATCGCGGCTGACGACCTCGCCACGGTGCTCGATGAAGAATTTCAGAATCCTGAATTCGCGCGGCGAAAGTTCGAGCGGGAGGCCGCCTTTGGTCGCTTCGAACTTTTTGAAGTCTAACGTCACACTGTCGAATTGATAGCTCTCAGGCTCATCGAAACGTCTGGAACTTCGCCGCAGTACAGCTTCAATACGCGCGAAAAGTTCCATCAGGCTGAAGGGCTTAGTTACATAATCGTCCGCGCCGATCTTCAAGCCCTGCACTTTTTCGATTTCCAGGCTGCGCGCGGTGAGCATGATGACGGGAGTTTTATTGCCGGTGGCGCGCAGTTTCTCGCAGACATCGAAGCCGCTTTGCCTAGGCAACATCACGTCTAAGACGATGAGGTCGAAATCCTTTTCGCTGGCTCCGCGTAACCCCGCCGAGCCGTCGCTGGCGATTTCCACCAAGTAGCCTTCGGACTCTAGCCCCTTGCGCAAAGCGATCGCCAACACTTGATCATCTTCCACAATTAAGATTCTTTGCATGGCTCAAACCTCCTGCTTATCTCACACTATCTCATCGTGGTGCGCTTGATTGTGGAGCCCCACATTGGGCTTGGTAATTGGCAGGTGAATGGTGAAGGTGCTGCCCTGCCCAAGCTCGCTATCAAGGGTTATTTTGCCTTGATGCGCTTCAACGATATGTTTGACGATGGCCAGCCCCAACCCGCTCCCCTTCACGTCATGCACCATGCCGGTGCCAACGCGATAGAATTTGTCGAAGATGCGCTCCTGCTCTTCGCGAGTGATGCCGATGCCATGATCGGTCACAGCGACGCTGACCGCATCGCTGTTACGGCTCAGTCGGACGACAATCTCCTTGGCATTGCTCGAATATTTGATGGCGTTATCGAGCAAGTTGGTCAACGCCAGTGTCAGCGCGTCCGTGTCCAGCAACAGTGGCGGCGGCGGCACCGGTGGCGGTTCATATTGAATAGTATGGCCACTCTGCTTGAGTTGTCCGGCGCAGGCAGCCAACGCCTCGCTCACCACTTCACGGACGTCAGCGTGTTCAAACTGAAAATCCTTCTGACCCGATTCGATCCGCGAGAAGTCCAGAATGTTGTTAATGAGCTGCATCAAACGGCGACCTTGCGAATCAATGTACTGGCCGAACTCGCGCACTTCACTGGAGTCTTTGACACGCCCCAACTTCATCAGCTCGGCCAGCACCAGGATCGAAGAGAGTGGCGTGCGGAATTCGTGCGAGACGTTGGCGACGAAGTCTGTCTTCATCTGCGACAACTTCAACTCGCGCGCCGCAGCGCGCAAGCCCAACAGCAAACCGCCCACCAGCGCCAACGTCATCACAAGTGAGAGCGTGAGATTAAGCAGGAAGTTACGCCGCGCCCATTGTTCAACACTCAGATTGCGCATACGCATCCCTAACCCGTAGCGACCGAAGAGAGGGCCGAACCAAGTGGACACTTCTGGCTCGCGCTTATCTTCTGGCTGTGTCGAGTAGACCAACTCATCCGAGTAATACAAAACGACGACGGCGTCCCGCTGCTCGGCGGGAAAGAATCTCGGCAGTGCACGCTGGATGGATTTGATCACTACCTCATTCCTGAGCCACTCCTGATCCACCGTAAACCCGGCAACGCCGATAATCATCCGTCCGCTGTCGAGAATCGGCTTCAGCATCAGCGGGTGTATGGGGTCGCGCTCAATGGTGACTGGCTTTGGCATAACTATAGTGCGCTCGCGGATATAAAACAGGTAAGGCGTGCAGGCGACATTAATCGCGCGCATTTCCGGGGCTTGCGGATCGAATTCCATTGCCTGACGCGCTGGATTATAAAAGAGCACCGCGTTGCCGCTCTCGCCGTTGCGCTCGGTCGCCAGCACCAGGAAATAGCGTTTCGCACCTTGAAACCTTTGCTGCTTGAAGTGCTCCGCCACACGCGCGGCGGCGTTAAGGGCGCGGGTCTGCTCGGCATTTTCTTCAACGATGCCGGGCCGGTTAAATGACAAGGCCTCGGCAGGAATGCCGAGCAAGCGGTTGGCGCTTTCAGTGTAAACCTGATTGACTTCCCTGATCACGGTCGAGAGAAACTGGGACATCAACTCCCGCCGGTAGACTGGCAGCGTCTGTTCCAAAGTGCGCAACGAGCGATACTGCACGACGCTGACGGCCACGAGCGGCATTGCAACCACAAAAGTGATAACCCCCAGCCGGTGACGTTTGAGAAAAGTGTTGATCTTGCGCAGTCGCATTGTTGCTCCGAACTTGAATTGTCTCCATCCTCAGCGTCCCGAAGATGCTGTCAGGCTGGCGCTCAGATGTTTGGCTCGAACTTGAATATACAGCTTGAATGGGTATTAGCCACAAGCCGAAGCCAAATTATTTATCACGACTAGACATTCTTCACATCTTTTTACATACGTCTCATCCAAAGCTAACAATTCACCGCCTCAAATCCGATAGACTGAAGACTACACCGATGATCTTCCAAATCAGTTGGCCACAAAAATACAAGGAGCGCCCTGCATGGAATCACAGTCTTTGAAATCCCTGCTTCTCTGTTTGCTAGCAGTCTGCTTAATCACACTGTCTTCGTTAGCACAGTCACCACAACCTTCGCCCGCGATGCAACAGGCAAACGTGCTTTTCCAGGCGCAGAAGTGGGTCGAAGCGGCGCAAGCTTATGAAGCGGTCGTCAAAGTCGAGCCTGACAATCCGCAGGCGTGGTATCGGCTCGGGTTGTCGCGCCATTCACTGGGCAAATTTGAGAGTGCAATTGAAGCGTTTCAAAAATGCGCGGCACTCAAAGGCAATAATCAAACATTTGCGCTGTACAACATCGCCTGCGACTACGCCCGACTGAACGAGAAAGATAAAGCAATTGAGTGGCTCAAGCGTGCGCTCGACGCTGGCTTTCCAGGCGGCAGAAGCATCAGCACGGATAGTGATCTGGCCAGCCTGCACGACGATGCGCGCTTCAAGGAAATCTTGGACACCGTTGCCAAGCAAGTCACGCCTTGTCTGTTCTCCCCAGAACACAGACAGTTCGATTTCTGGGTCGGCGAATGGGAGGTGTGGAATCCGCAAGGGCAACGCGTCGGCGCCAACAGCGTGCAAAAAATCGTGGACGGTTGCATCATTCTGGAGAACTGGACGGATATGCAGGGCGGGAGCGGAAAGAGTTTCAACTACTATAACGCGACCACTGGCAAGTGGTATCAGCGTTGGGTCAGCAGCCAAGGCAACGTTCTGGAACTCGCTGGCGAATACAAGGACGACACGCTGCGCTACGAAGGCGTAACCATCGGCAAGGATGGAAAGAAGATGCTGCAGCGGTTGACCTTTTTCAATCTAGGGCCGGAGCGCGTGCGGCAATACTGGGAGCAGTCAAGCGATGAGGGTAAGACTTGGAATGCGGCTTTTGATGGAATGTATGTCAGAAAGAAATGAACTGTGCACCAAAAACATCAAAGGCCGTTGATAACATAATCGTTACCAACGGCCTTTGATGTTTTCAGATTCCGATGGGGATGGAGAGACTCGAACTCTCACGGGTTGCCCCACACGCCCCTCAAACGTGCGCGTCTACCAATTCCGCCACATCCCCGGAAATTTGCCTGGTCAAAGAACAATCACTCTTACTTAAAGAGCTATTTCCCTTTCGGTGAACCAGCCGGACTCGCCGCTGCACTTGGGCCAACTGCGGGCGAAGCCACAGGCGAGGCTGCCGGTGACGCCGACGGGCTTGGTGCAGGCACAGGAGTAGAAACGGGCAAGGCCGCGCCTTCACGCACTACTGAACTCTGCCCGTTAAAGCCTGGCAGCGAGAAGATCAAGGCAAGCAGCATAAAAAGGATGGCGGCAATCACCGTCGCCTTTTCCAAAGGTTTCGCTGCGCCACGCGGCCCGAAGGCTGACTGCGCGCCCGCGCCACCAAAAGCCGCAGCCACATCACCGCCTTTGCCTGATTGCAATAGCACACAGAGAATCAGGAAAATGCAGGTGATTACAAAGATGCCCTTAAGAAGAATGATGATCAAAGCTTTTACCTACTCAGTTGTTCGCTGGTCTCACCGGTCGTAATGCACGATGCGCGCAAAGCTCTCGGCTTCCAGACTCGCCCCGCCAACCAGCGCGCCGTCAATATCGGCTTCACGCATCAAGTCGGCAATATTGTCGGGCTTGACGCTGCCGCCGTAGAGGATGCGTAACGCGTTGGCTGCCTCTGCGCCAAACTTGTCAGTCAGCCACTGACGAATGAAAGCATGCATCTGTTGGGCTTGTGTTGGAGTGGCTGTGCGCCCTGTGCCAATCGCCCAGACCGGTTCGTAAGCGAGGATAATACGTATCAGGTCAGAGGCTGTCAACTCAGCCAAACTGCCCGCCAATTGCGCCCCAACGACCTGTTCGGCCTGTCCTGCATCGCGCTGATCAAGCGTTTCGCCAATGCAGACAATCGGTGTTAAACCGAAGTGCAGCGCGGCGCGAACCTTGCGATTGACGCTCGCATCCGTCTCGCCGTAGAGCGTACGTCGCTCGGAGTGGCCGATGATGGTGTGCGATGCGCCTGCGTCTTTGAGCATATCGCCACAGACTTCGCCAGTGTGCGCGCCGTGTTTGATTTCGGTAGCCACATTCTGCGCCGCGACCTTGATGTTCGAGCCTTCCAGCCGGTCGGCGACTGATTTGAGCGCTGTGTAAGGCGGCGCGATGATGACTTCGCAATGATTGGCGTTGGCGACCAACGGCTTCAGGGCCAGCGCGGTCTCGATGGCCGAGCCAATCAGCTTATACATTTTCCAGTTGCCAGCAATAACGGGTTTTCTCATTGGTAGTAATCAGTAGATTGAAAGTTATTTTTCGGTCAGTGCAGCGACGCCAGGCAACACATCACCAGCCAGCAATTCGAGCGTCGCGCCGCCACCAGTCGAGATGTGCGTGACTTTATCAGCCAAGCCGGTTTCCTGAATCGCCGCCACACTGTCGCCGCCGCCGATGATCGAAGTCGCGTTGTTCTTTTCTGAAGCTTCGGCTACTGCTTGCGCTATGGTGCGCGTGCCTTGATCGAAGGGCGGTTTTTCAAACATTCCCATCGGGCCGTTCCAGATGATAGTTCGTGCTTTGCCGACGATTTCCGCGTACTCGGCACGTGTCGCCGTGCCAATGTCGAGTCCCATCAACTCAGCGGGCGTTTCCCGCACGCTGACGTTTTTAGCGTTCGCCCCGTCATTCGGGCTGGCCGCGACTGTGTGATCAGCGGGCAATTGCAGATTGACGTTGCGCTCTTTGGCTTGAGCTTCGAGCTGTTGCGCGAGTTCGAGCTTGTCCAATTCGACTAAAGATTTGCCGATCTCGTAGCCGCGCGCCTTCAAAAACGTGTAGGCCATCGCGCCGCCGATCAACACTGCATCAGCCGATTTGAGCAAGTTCTCAATGACTTGAATCTTGTCGGAGACTTTTGCGCCGCCCAGAATCACGATGAATGGGCGTGGCGGATTACTCAAAGCTTCGATCAGATAGCGCAGTTCTTTCTCCATCAAAAACCCGGCTGCGGCTTGCGAGACGAACTTGGTGATACCTGCGGTCGAAGCGTGCGCGCGATGCGCCGCGCCAAACGCATCGTTGACGTAGACGTCACATAGCGCGGCCAACTGTTCTGCAAATTTCGCGTCATTGGCCTCTTCCTCAGCGTGAAAGCGCAGATTCTCAAGCAATGCAATCTCTCCAGTCTTCAAGCCATTGACCACACTAGCTGCTTCTGCGCCGACACAATCGCTGGCGAAGGCGACCGGCTTGTCCAAGAGCTTGGCCAGGTGCGCGGCCACCAGTTTGAGCGAATACTTTGTATTGTGCTGCCCTTTCGGACGACCGAGATGTGAGGCCAGAATGACGCGCGCGCCTTTGTCCGTGGCATATTGAATCGTAGGAATCGTAGCCCGGATGCGTGTGTCGTCGGCGACTTTGCCATCCTCCAGGGGTACATTGAAATCAACGCGGATAAAAACGCGCTTCCCCTGTAAAGCGAGATCGCGAATTGAGAGCTTGGACATAATGCTTCCTTCTTGCTTTTATTGATGCCCGATTTGAATTGATTGAACGGTCTGAAGTAGTGACAGAGGCTATCACAGCAGCCTGGACTTGGGCAAAAGAGATCATTCGGCGAGGACTCGGCACGGTCTCTTTAGATCAGCTTTCAATTGCGCGTGCGTGTCAAGACACCGGCTTGTCATACAAGCAAAAACGGCTCAAGCGCCTCTCAAGTGATTCTGTTCGTCTTTGTAACGTCCGTAATAATAGCGGTGATAGTAATACTCGTAGCCGTTATCTGCGATATTGACGTTATTGAGCACCACGCCGAAGATTTTCGCGCCGACGTTGATTAGCTCCTGGCGCGCGTGACCCACCATTTCGCGTGTGCTCTTGCCGCCGTGTACGACCAGTATGACGCCCTCTACTTGGCGTGAAAGAATCACCGGGTCGGTACAACTGTGCACAGGCGGCGAATCAACCAAAATGTGGTCGTAATGATTGGAGAGCTTTTGCAGCAAATAACGCATCTTCTCCGAGCTGACCAGATCAGCCGAATTGGGCGGCACCAAGCCGGAGGGGAGTACCGAGAGATTCGGGATGCTGCTTGTCTGAATCAGATCTCGCAGCCGAACATCACTCGATAAATAGGTTGAAAGTCCTTGCCGGTTTTTCATGCCGAACGCCTTATGGACGCGCGGGCGCCGCATATCCGCATCCACCAGTAAGACCTTCGCGCCGAGTTGTGAAAGACAGATCGCCGTGTTGACCGTCGTCGTAGTTTTGCCTTCGCCTGGTTGGCTGCTGGTGACGAGGATGGTCTTGGGCGGACGCCCGGCAGCCGCCAACAAAACCGAGGTGCGCAACGCGCGATAGGCTTCGGCTACCGAATGCGAGGCTTGCCGGTCAGCCAAGGCTGTAACGTTCGAGTTGCTGCCGGTCAGCTTAAACCCGTGTGGACCGGCGGCCATCTGGCCAGTCGCCAAAAATTTGCGCGGCGCGTTGTCGTCAATCGCTGGAATCACGCCGAGCGCCGGCAGGTGCACGTAACGATTGACATCTTCGACCGTCTTGATGCGATTGTCGAGATGATCGAGCAGGTAAACCAACCCGATGCTTAGCGTCAGACTCAGCAACAGGGCGATCAGAATAGTCCGAGTTCGACGCGGGCCAACTATTAAACCAAGCGTGGCCGGCTGTGCGATAGACACGTTTCTACTCTGCTCCATCTTTTCGATGTCCGCCTGTTTGGTCTTTTGCAGAAAGTCAGTGTAAAGCGCCTTCGCAGTTTCTCGTTGTTGTTGAAGGATACTGTACTGAATGGCCGACTGGTTCTGTTGCACCGCCTCTGCTTTAGCACGGTTGAGCGCGCTCCTGAGTGAAGTCTCGTCACGCATTGCGCGTTCATAGTCAGCCTTCAGCTTTTCTTCCAGCGTTTGGCGTGACTGGTCAATCTCCCTGCGGAGCGCTTCCATCTGCTGTTGGACTTCGATTACTTTGGGGTTGCGTGAGCCGTACTTCACGCTCAGTTGCGCCGACTGTACGGTCAATTCACCAAGTTTTTGCTGAAGAGCGACGGTGCTGGCGTTGGAGAAGGCTTCGGGCAGCTTAGCGACATTGCCGCGTTTGACCTCTTCGTAGAGCGACTGTTTAAGCATCCGCTCGGTTTCTGCCTTCATCAACTCCGTGTTTAAGTTTGCTAGCTTGGTTGTCGTCAAATTGTCTTTAGCGTCGGTGGCGAAAATATTGTTGTTCCGCGTGTAATCAGCCAGCGCCTGCTCCGCCTTTTGTTGCTGCGCTTGCAAGTTGCGCGTGGTTTCATCGAGCCAACTCGACGTATTCTCATACTTGTTGATCTGCTTTTTGAAGACGCGCTCGCTAAAAATACGCGCCACGCCGTTGGCGATGACCGCAGCCAATTCCGGATCAGTGTGCGTATACGAAATATTGACCAGCCGTGTGCCACGCAGTTGGCCGACATTTAAGCCGCTTCCTAAAATAATGACAAAGGGCGCTAGTTGCTCGCTCTCTTCGCGAGAGCGGGGCTCCAGATTGAGCTTGAGCGCGGTCTGCCCTACAGGCGTCAGCGGGGGCGTGTCTTTATTCGAGCTTTCAGGTTGGCCGTTTTTTCGATTGAAAAGGTCCAGCAACGAACGCTGCTCGGTCACCTCGAGAAACTTGGGATTTTGATCGAGCTTGAGACTGACCACCACATCCTCGATCAAAGGCGTGCTGCTGAGCAAGAAAATCGCGGTTTTTATCTCCTGTTCATCAGCACCGTAAAAGTAATAGTCAAGGCTGTCTTTGCCCAGCATGGAGTTCTTGCGCCCGATCTCGATGGTGGCGGTAGACTGATAAACATTCTTAGCCTGCGAAACGCGCAACGCGGTCAAGGTCGTCACCACCGAAACAATCGCCAAGATGAGCCATTTGTGCCGCCAAATCTTGCGCGTGAATTCGCGCAAGTTGAACGCCTCTTCTTTCGGTGGCTTATCGTAGCCATACGGGTAGCCGCCTGGGGTGTTGGAGATTTCGCCATACACCGGCGGCATAATGAACCCGCCCTGTTGCAGCATGGGCTGCCCCGGCTGTCCGTTGTGCGCCTGGCCCACTTCCGGTTTTCTGCGGCCGTCTGGTGGCAAGGGAACAATTTCCATAAGAGACCTTATCTTCGTGGATAAATGCGGGTTGCTTAATTTTAGTGCTACGGGATCGGAACCCGCATCGAATTAACGCCCAACGCTTGCAGCAAGGCACCACTAACCGATTTCATCCGACTGTTGGGCACAATGACCACATCGTTCGGAAAGATGGCGATGTCGGGCTTCTTGCCACTCATCACCAAACCGATGTCTACGCGAATCTCTTCGCGCTTGCCGGTCTCAGGATCATCGCGGAAGATCACTCCATTATTCAACGCGGCCCTGAAGGTCGTACCTTGCGCTAGTGAGATAGCCTGACGCAGCGTGGTGCCTTCCTTTAGTTGAAATTGGCCAGGGGCGCGGACTTCGCCAGCCACAAAGAAAACTTTTGCCGGCGGGATGTTCACTATATCGCCCGGTTCGAGCCTGACATTTTGATCGAAGCGTCCCTGTTGAAAAATCGGCGTGAGCGGCACTTTGATAAATTCGTATTGTTCATTGTCATCGCTGTTGCCAGCGTTGCCCGCGCCGTTCTGCGCAACCTGATTAGTATTCGCACTGATAGGCTGGGCCTCGCTCGGCGTATTGGCTTTCTTGATAGGGCGTAAAATGAAAGCCGTGGCGCTGTAATTCTCCATCAGCCCACCCGCCAAACTGATCAGCTTGAGCAGTGAGGGGTGACCTTCCATCTGATACAAGCCAGGCCGTTGCACGGCGCCTTGAATGAAAAAGATTTGTCCGCTGTATTGCTTAATGTTGACTTTGACTTGCGGTTGCTTGAGGTAATCCTGCTCACGCAATTGAGTGGCGATGAAGCGCGCCAGTTCGTGCGTCGTCTTGCCTTGCGCCTTGATGACGCCCAGAAATTGCATTTCGAAGCTGCCTGACGCGGTCAGGCGAATCACCTGTGATAATTCCGAGGCGTCGTCCACAGTGATTTCAATCGTGTCACCCGGCGCAAGCCGGTAATCTTCGTCAGGATTGACCAGCACGCCAGTGGGGAGGCCCGCCGGCTGACCTGCTGGGGCCGCAGGGGCAGGCACATTAGCTGGATTAGTGCGGTTCTGTGCTAGTGCGGTGTTGGCCAAAAGCAAAACAACTCCAAGCAATAAGTGCCAACATCCACGATAGTGTTGCCATCTGCCTGAACTAGGTTTAGTACACTTAGTTAGATTTGAGTAGCTCACGGTTTAACCCTCCCCCCTATCTGCCAATCACTCTGATCGAGTTTATGAATAAGTGCTTGCGCCTACTCTATGCAGATAAATTCAAGCCTGAGACATATCCCCTCCTTCAACGATTGTCCCTGGTAAAAGGTTTTGCGTTGTGAGGCGCGCATTCGTCGGGACAACAATTGCCTGAACCAGCTTAAACCAAGTGGCTCTTGATGGAGTTGATTTGGGAACAGCCCCGCAAAACATTCGGTTTAACTCAGGCCAATCCGAATAGTTCTTCGGCAATGGACTTGGTTAATGAGGATACCCGCGCCGCATTAGCCGATTTCGATTGGGGATGGATTGGCAGCCATTGAAGTTTTTCAGCAAAAGAATTGCAAGCACCTGTAGTTTGTTTCTCTCGCCCGTTCATTTTCAAAACAATGCGCCTACAGCAATTGCATTTTTGTCGAAAAGCTTAATCTGGGGATCGGATCAGAAGTTTTATTTCGGGTGGCTAACAATACGAAATGCACTTTGTTAATGGGTCGTAAAACGTCAAGCACATTAAGCTTAATAAGACGCACGCTTTCTAACACGCTAGCTAAATCCATGTCAACTAAGTTTTGCTGTCTAACGGCTTATTGCTCGCGCAATCGCTTGAAAACATCGCTCAACTGTTGCGCCAATCGTGGCACTGCCTGAGTGGCTAGCGCCTCATGCACAGCGCCGGTAGCCAATAGTGTGGCGATCTCGGGCTGGGTCACTTCAAACGTCCAATTCCATGACAGAAACGGCAAATTGATTTCCACCACCAAGTCCGCCTCCTTTTGATTGCGGATAATGCGCCAACCGCCGGTTTGAAAGTCCGGTTGTTTGAGCAAGGACTCTTCCAGCAGACGGGGATTGAGGAAAGCCGTTTTTGATCTGATAAAGATAGTGCGCAGCTTCGGCTCGTCAGGCTTCACCTTGCGTGCCCGCCTGCTCGTTGCGGGCGTTGACGGATTCTTTGCCTCGGCCAACGCTGTTGGATTCGCGGCTGGCTCTGCGCAAGGTGGCGGACTGTTGAGCAATTTCTTCAACGCAGCATTGGCCTCGTCCTGCAAAGAGCGCCCTTTGGCATCTGCGCTCAGCGCCACTACGCGCGTGTAATCTTCCACCAATCTTTCTCTGATTCCACTCAAGCTTGCGCAGATCGTTTGCCTCTCGGTCGCCGACAAGCTCGGCCGTGACAATGCCTGAGCTTGTTTCTGGTAAGTGCCGTCTCGCGCCAGCGCGCGCAGCCAAAAGGTTATCGCCTCTTTCGCCACGTTCGTTGGCCCAGCTTGAATGGCTTTGTCCACATAGTCGAGCGCCTGTTCCGGCTCTGCCTCAGCCTGTCTAAGCAGGTAGAGCGCCTGCGCCCGATAGAGTTCGCCCAGATATTGCTCGCGTAATTCTTGCTGCAGCGTAGGCGGCGCAGTGGCGGGTGGGCGATCTTCCAGCAGCTGAATCGCGTTCCTGGTCAAAGCCTGGCTCTGTTTTACATCCTGGTAGAAGTTCCCCAGCACGCCTTTGGCCGCCGCCACTGCCTGATAGGTTCTCACCAGCAAAATGATGGAAGGGTCGGTTGGGTATCTGAGTACCATCCCTCCCTTTTCAAAAAGCTGGCCGAGTTTGAGCAAATCAGGCGCTTGAGAATAGACTT
Organism: uncultured Acidobacteriota bacterium; assembly: GCA_963699175.1. Taxonomy (GTDB): domain Bacteria; phylum Acidobacteriota; class Blastocatellia; order RBC074; family RBC074; genus JACPYM01. Next base: position 720,975 of record OY969418.1, read on the forward strand.
GGAAGCTGGTCTTGAAGACTTCCAACTCAAGGGCTGCTAGCTCCGCTTTAGCCGCAGGGAGATGCTCACTACGCGGAAACAAACGCAAGAATGTTTCGCCCAAAGCCACCCGTTTGGCCACATCCGCCGACTTGTCCATGAAGGCGGAGTAAGCTTGTTGCTCTTCCTGAAACCAGAGCGCCTGCTGTGCTTGCGTGCCCAGGCCACGGCGTTGTAGTTGTTCAATAGTCCGCGTATCAATTCTGAAAGCAATACCGCGTTGGGTAATCTCAGCCGCAAGCAAGTTGTCTTCAAACTTGAGATCAAGCAACCGCTCAATCTGATTCAGCTTGAGCGGCGGCTCTTTCCGTTGGGCTTGGAATGCGGCAGCAGAGGTGGCTAGGCCCGCCAGGAAGGCTGTAAAAATCAGGATGAGAAGAAGGGGCGATAATCGTTTCATCGAAGCACTCAATCTATCGCTCAGGCTCATTCAAAATCTTCATGGCCTCACGAATCTTTTTCTGCAGAGCCGCGGCCCCGGTGTTCTGCGGATCAAGTCGCAAAGCATTATTACAAGTGCGCAATGCCTGCCTGTAAAGCCTGCGCTCATAAAGTTGGCGTGCTACCTCCAGTTGCTGCTGCGAAATTTGACGATTGATTTTCTCGCGCTGTTCGAGTCCGGCAGGCGGCAACTGAGCCGATCTAGGTAATTCATTGCCTGGCCGTCCAAGGGGTCGTGGCGCTGGCACACTGGTGAGAGGCGGCGGTAACTCCTGCTGTCTCGCAACCGGAGTGGGAGTCACCGGCGCGGGCGTTGGCGATTGCGCTTTGGGTGTGCTGCGAGTTCTAGCGATCTGCTCCGTTGTGTGTGTCTGGTTGGGAGTCGCTGTAGCGGTCGGGGTAACGGTATTTTGCGCAACGTGCGTATCACGTCCTCTGAGGCTGTCAGCCCCCGCATCAAAACCGTAGCGGAAGAGCAACAGTCCGCCGCCAACCAACGTGGCACCCAACAACACACCTGGCAACAACATTGATCTATGCTTGGGCGGTTGTGTCTCACTTGCAGCCAACCCAGCGGCGGCTTGTGAGTTCGTCGGCGTGGCCTTTACTTCAAACCGGCGCGGCGTCGGCGCTTCTGGCAACGCTTCAGTCCTTTGCCAACTCGGCCTGGGTGGCAATGGGGAGCGTGGCGTATCTTGCAGCAGTGTCGCTGCCTGTTCATTCCAATTGCCTGTTTCTTCTTCGACCGCGCCAAGCTGTTTGAGCGCGTCATCATATTGCCAAGCAACGGACAACGCATCGGCGGGGCGTTGCGCCGGGTCTTTGGCAAGCATCTGCATCACCAAATCATCCAATGCAGCGGGCATCTCCGGTCGCAAGGCTCGCAACGCAGTCGGGGGCATCATCAACTGCATCTGCACCAACTCCGACAACGCATTGCTTTGGAATGGCAACCGCCCGCTGAGCATGCGATACAAGATCACACCCAAAGAATAGATGTCCGAACGCACATCAATCTTGCCGCCCAACTGCAACTGCTCCGGGCTGGCATAACTGGGCGTGCCCATCACCGCCGAGACCGAAGCGCCCGTCTCGTTGAGAATTTTGCCAATGCCGAAATCTAAAACCTTGACTAATTCCTGCCCGTCGTGGCGGCGCACCAACATTACGTTGGCGGGCTTCAAATCGCGATGCACGACGTTCTTCGAGTGCGCTTCGGCCAACGCGGCGGCGATCTGCCGCAAGATTTCCCCGGTGCGCGTAAAGCTCAAGCGCCTTTGCGCGCGCAGTTCGTCGTCAAGCGTACGCCCTTCGAGCCATTCCATCACGATGTAGGCCAGTCCCTCCGGCGTGCGTCCGGCATCTTTCACATCAACGATGTTCGGATGTATCAAGCGTCCGGCGACTTTGGCTTCGCGCTCGAATAGCTCGACCAGGTGATCTTCGGCGACGGCAATGTTGGGTTGCAGGATTTTGAAGGCAACACGGCGATCCAGACCTGTGTGATAGGCGCAATAGACCGCGCCCATTCCACCTAAGCCGACCAGCGCATCAATCCGATATTTTTCCAGCAGTGTACGTCCCAGCAATAGATAAGGGTCAGGCAACGAGAGAATGGTCTGATCGTGCGGACACGACGTATCCGCCGTCGAGAAATTTTGCCTACAGGTGGGACAGAACTTGGTTGCCATCGCGGCTACAGTATGAAAGCTGCTAGATTGTGTCAATACAGCGGCAACGCTACGCTACTGTATATTCACCAACACGCCATTTTTGAAAGTCAGGACGCCCGTTGTGTAAGTCCACTGTTCACCTGCCGCCGTGCGGGTGGTCTTTTCAGGCTCACCCCAACTTATCCGCACCTGCTCTGCCGACATGCCAGTAATGACACGATTGTTTTCGATTGCTAGCCAAATGCCAGCAGGCCATTTGTATTTCTGCTTCGGGTCTTCGGTCAGGAAATACTCTTCGAAGCGGCTCAGATGTCGCACCCCGCTGTGCACGTTCGTGCCGCTCAAGTTGACATCAACAAACCCAAGCCGACCGTTGCCACTCTCCAAGACAAAACGTAATGGCTTCTCTTCATCCCAACCGGGATTGATCTCGACGACTTTGACCGGGGCATACTTTTTGATTTTGAGACTGCCCAGCGTATCGGTCTGTTCGTCATAGGTCGCGAGCAAAAGCTGCTTGTACCAAAGCGTCTGGCCTTTCCATTGCTGGCGCGCTTTTTCTAAATCGTCCATCAATAGTAAGCCTTTGATACTCTCCTTATTCGGTAAAGTGCGTGCGCGCACGTGCTCGCCGTTGTCTTCCAACTCGAATTCCAGATGGACGCGTCCACCAAAGTCGCTGACCGAAACTACTTTCGCTACACGCCCGGCATAATCTTTCCGTTTGCGCGTGCCAGTGAAGTCATCGTAGCTTCCATTCTCACTCCCTTTCGGACACGGCAGGAAGATAAAACGCTGGCCTTGCCACATGTTCATCGGGCGATAAGGAAAGAGCGCAGCGGTTTCAGTTCGAATGTTATTCTTGGGGGCTTCTCCGCCAGCCAGGCTTTGGCGCGCGGATTCTTGAGCAAGAACAGTTCCGGTAATTAGGAACAAAGCTAAAGTTGTTAGACGACTGCTCAAACAAAACCAAGTAGTCTTCATGGCAAGTTTCCCTCATTGGTTAAAGCTGCGGTTTCAAACTTACCTGGGGTTAACGCGAAAAAGATAGTGCCTGCTGCGGGGCGCAATGAGTATACGCAAAGCATTGTGGCTGAGCACTCTTTTTAATTCTGCCCACGGGCTAATTCAGTTAGATCGGTCTTCAACGGAACGTCACGCCAAAGCGAAACTCATAGAAATGCCCCAAATCGGTGTTGCCAGGCACTTGATCGCGAAACTCGAAGCGCAGTCCAACGCGCTCCTTTATCCAGTAATTCACACCCCCGCCGAAGTTGAAGCCGTTCGCATAGCCATCACGGAAAAAGCCTGAATACCCGCCTGTTACAAAAGGAACGACTTTGCTATCGTTTTTGAAATGATAAGCGCCGTTGATCGAAAACAAGCCGAAGCCATCGCCCCAACTTTTAAGCGGCGTCACATAGCCGATCTCAGCGCCCACACCAACGCCATTGCCAAAGATGCCTTCGCCACCTACGCCAACGTGCCCCGTTGCAGTTGATGAATCACTGATCCCGCCTGGCGCAAAGAATGTATAGCCATGCCCGTGCGAATCCTTTCGCGTTGTTTGCGCTTGCACTGAAGTGAAAATTCCCAAGCACAAAACAACCAGTAAGAAACTCAATCGTAGATTACCCATACTCTCCTCTTAAACAGATCGCCTTTGAATAGCTTTAGGAAAGCTCATGCGCTTTCCACCAGTGGCGAAGTGCAAAGGTCAGGCCACAAAGTTGAGTGAAGCAAGCGTTGAGTTTGCGGACGAAGCGCTGGCTTGAGATTGAAATGGCTGTCGGCTTGATCGAGCGTTTGTCAGGTTTTTCTGACAGTAGCGTCCGGCAATTGGGCAGCAGATAGGTGTGATATTTTGTGTGGAGGGCGCTTAGACCACAGATTGGACGGATGAAACGGATTTGCGTAGATCAGCTTGAATCCGTTTCATCCGTCCGATCCGGGGCCCATCAATTTCACGCGCAACCGCCAGCAATAGCTGGCACGATTGAGATTTCAGCCGTTGCTGGCACTGGCGTTTGCAACCGCTCCAAGAAACGGATGTCCTCGCCGTCAACATAGACATTGATGAAGCGGCGCAATTCACCGGACTCTTCGCACAATCGCGCCTGCAAGCCCGGGAAGCGGACTTCGAGCTGATTGAAGATCTCGCCGACCGTCGCGCCCTGCACCTCAACCAGTTCCGTTTCGTTGGTGAACTTGCGCAGTGGAGTCGGAATAATAACAGTCTGTGGCATAACGTTCCTCCTTATTAGGCTGCCGTCGCAGCCGCGCTACTAGCGGCACCGATTATATTCTCAAAGGCTGTCAGCTTCGGTTCGATAGATGGCAGATCGGCCAATGTCAGCGCCTCCTGCGTCTTGAGTCCATTGCCGGTAATCGCGACAACGATGCGATCTTTAGCAGTCAGTCGCCCTTGCTCAATCAGCTTCTGGGTAACGGCCAGCGTCGTGCCGCCCGCAGTCTCAGTAAAGATGCCCTCGGTTTCGGCTAGCAACTTCATCGCGGCAATGATCTCTTCGTCGCTCACGTCTTCCGACCATCCGCCTGTGTTCGAGATAATGCCGGTCGCAAAATAACCATCCGCCGGATTGCCGATGGCCAACGATTTGGCAATCGTGTTGGGCTTAACGGGGCGGATGTCGCGCGTGCCTGCTTTGACCGCCGCGGCAATCGGATTGCAACCGGTCGCCTGCGCGCCATAGAAGCGCGTTGCCGTTTGCTCGATCAAACCGAGCTTCGTCAGTTCATTGAAAGCCTTGTAAATCTTCGTAATCAGCGAACCGCCTGCCATTGGAACAACCACAGCGTCAGGCGCTTGCCAATCGAGCGCCTCGGCGATCTCGTAGCCAAAGGTCTTTGAGCCTTCGCCATAAAAAGGTCGCAGGTTGACGTTCACGAAGGCGATACGATAGCGACCCGCGATCTCGCTGCACAGGCGGTTCACCTCGTCATAATTGCCACGCACTGGAATCAGGTTCGCGCCGTAAATCTGTGTGGCGATGATCTTGCTCTTTTCCAGATTGTCGGGGATGAGAATGTAAGCCGTCAGCCCCGCCGCCGCCGCATTGGCCGCCACCGAATTGGCCAGATTGCCCGTCGAAGCGCAGCCAACTGCGTCAAAGCCGAACTCGCGCGCTTTTGAGAGAGCTACGGCAACCACGCGATCTTTGAACGAGAGCGTGGGATGTGAGACCGCGTCATTCTTGATGTACAACTCACCCACGCCGAGCGCCTTGGCCAAACGCTCAGCCCGCACGAGCGGCGTGCCGCCCGATTGCAAGCCCACGGTCTGTGGCCCGTCGAGCGGCAGTAGCTCACGATAGCGCCACATGGTATTTGGCCGACTGGCCAAGGCTTCCTTCGTCAATACGCCTCTGATGGTGTCATAGTCGTAATCCACCTCCAGAGGCCCGAAACATTCTTCGCAGATGGCCACGGGCGCGACCGCATAAGGCTGGCCGCACTCACGACACTTCAGTCCCTTCACAAAACTCATTGGTTCCCTCCCGATTGATTTCTGACCCTGGGAGCGCACGCGGCTCGCGTGCGCTCCCAGGGTTAAGAGGAGCGGCGCTACAAATTGAAAAAGCCCTGCGCTAAAGATCAGCGCAGGGCTTCAAGCTTGGAGTTCCCGCGGTTCTTTAGCAGTTTTTTCCGTGGAGCAAGTCACCGTAAATCGCCACTCAAAATTGTCAAAGTCCCAGAAACTGAAAAAGCCCCGCGCTTTCATGAGCGCCGAGCTTAAAATCCTCAGGCTCTTTAGCGCGTTTTTAACGTGGAGCAATTTGCCTTAAATCACCACGATCAGCTTTACGAGGCGCACCTTATAACGGCGCGGGAAATTTTGTCAAGCAAAGCGGCGCTGATTGTCCGGCCTTGACAAACAATTTTAGGCCGTTATGATTCCAGCGTTCCTATGAAACGTCTTCCTAAACAACACAAAGCCTGCAATTATTTTCGCTGTTGTTGTTGCCGGTAACACAATCCGGCTGTCTCTCCCTTTATTTCGTTTCCAACCAACTTGAAGGAGGTCAGTTTATGTCCATTCGCATAGGCGATGTCGCACCAGATTTTACGGCACAAACCACTGAAGGCCCGATCAACTTTCACGAATGGATCGGCGACAAATGGGCGGTGCTCTTCTCGCATCCCAAAGACTTCACGCCGGTCTGCACAACCGAACTCGGCGAAGCGGCGCGGCTCAAACCTGAATTCGAGAAGCGCAACGTCAAGATCATCGGCCTGAGCGTTGACCCGGCTGATTCGCACCTCAAATGGGCCGAGGACATCAAAGAGACGCAAGGCCACGCCTTGAACTTTCCGGTTATTGCCGACGCCGACAAGAAAGTGGCAGACCTGTATGACATGATCCATCCGAACGCGAGCGACACTTTCACAGTGCGTTCGGTCTATGTCATCGGGCCGGACAAGAAGGTCAAGCTCACGCTGACCTATCCGGCCAGCACCGGCCGCAACTTCGACGAGTTGCTGCGCGTGATTGATTCGTTGCAATTGACGTCCAAGTACAGTGTGGCGACGCCCGTCAACTGGAAGCAAGGCGATGATTGCATCATCGTCCCGGCGGTCTCTGACGAACAGGCGAAAGAGAAATTCCCCGGCGGGTGGAAGACGCTCAAGCCGTATCTGCGCATCGTTCCGCAACCTGGCAAATAAAAGAAGGCAAGCCGCCAACAGGGACGCTCGGCGTTCTCTTGTTGCGTAGGTTTTGAGTCGGAGCTTATGTCTGTCGCGGGCAGCATTGCTGCAGTCAGTGCCGGTTCGTCATCGTTGACCGAGTTGATCGGGAATACGCCGCTCTTGGAGTTGAAGAAGCTCAATCCTAACTCGCGCGTAGAAATCTACGCTAAAGCGGAATGGGCGAATCCCGGCGGCTCGGTCAAGGATCGGCCCGCGCTCAAGATGATTCTCGAAGGCTTGCAAGCCCGAACGCTGACGCCAGACAAGACTATTATTGACGCGACCAGTGGGAATACCGGCATCGCTTATGCGATGATCGGCGCAGCCATGGGTTATCGCGTCAAGCTCTGTTTGCCGAAGAACGCGAGCGCCGAGCGGAAACGCATCCTGCGCGCTTATGGCGCAGAGTTAGTTCTGACCGACCCGCTGGCAGGCACGGATGGCGCGATCATTGAAGTCAGACGCTTGGTGGCGGAAAACCCAGGAGTGTATTTCTATCCCGACCAGTACAACAATCCGGCCAATTGGCGAGCGCATTACGAGACGACCGGCCCGGAAATATTTCGACAGACGGCTGGCCGTGTCACCCACTTCGTCGCTGGTTTAGGAACGAGCGGAACGTTTGTGGGCGCGGGACGTTGCCTGCGCGAACTCAAGCCGGAGATTCAATTGATCTCGATGCAGCCCGATTCGCCTTATCACGGGCTGGAAGGCATGAAGCACATGCCAACGGCCATCGTGCCCGGCATCTACGACACGAGCTTGGCAGATGAAGAGCTTGAAGTGGCCACTGAAGAAGCTTACGAAATGGTCAGACAACTGGCGCGCTGTGAAGGCTGGTTTGTCGGCGTTTCAGCGGCAGCCAACATAGTCGCGGCCTTACGCGTGGCAGAGAGAATCAAAGAAGGCGTGATTGTTACTGTACTTTGCGATGGTGGCAGCCGCTACTTGAGCGAAAAGTTTTGGGACGAATGACTGAAGCCATGAGCGTGAAGTTGACTGCCGAACATCTCCAAGCCATCCGGGCACACGGCGAACGCACTTTTCCAGAAGAGTGCGGTGGCTTGTTGCTGGGGATGGTTGAAGATGACGTGTACGTGATTGCCGAAGTCTTGCCGCTGGAGAACATTCGCAAGGATTCCCGCCACAATCGCGTTGAACTCAATCCGCTCGACTATATGAAAGCAGAGCGTGAAGCGGCCAAGCGCGGCCTGGGTGTTTGGGGCTACTATCATTCACATCCCGATCATCCGGCAGTGCCGTCGGGTTTCGATCTTGAACACGCGCCGTTTACAGAATGGTCTTATCTCATTGTTTCAGTGCGCGCTGGCCGTGCGGAGGAAGTGCGCGCTTGGACGGTACGCGCAGACCGTTCGCAATTTGACGAGGAAGAGATTATTACGTAGGCTTCCGCGCCTGCACTCATTCAAGAGGAGGAGAGAGTATGCCCAAAATTGCGATTCCGACAGCCTTGCGTCAATACGCTGGCGGAACGGCACTGGTTGATGTGCAAGGTCAGACTATCGGCGACTTGCTGACCAGTCTGACTGCGCAGCATCCCGAATTGAAAAAGCATCTGTACGACAATAACGGCAAGCTGCGCAGCTTCGTCAACGTCTACGTCAACGACGAAGACATTCGCCATCAACAGCAGGAGAACACGCCAATCAAAGAAGGCGACGAGATCAGCATCATTCCAGCGATTGCCGGTGGCGTGGGCACCGAAGAGGCTTTGCGGAAAGAAGCTTTGCCCGAATTGTCCAAAGAAGAAATCGCGCGTTACAGCCGCCACCTCATCATGCCCGAAGTCGGTATGGAAGGTCAGCGTAAGCTCAAAGCCGCGAGCATCCTGTTGATCGGCACTGGCGGGCTTGGTTCGCCATTGGGCTTGTACCTAGCAGCGGCGGGCGTTGGGCGGCTGGGCTTAGTGGATTTCGATGTCGTGGATCACAGCAACCTGCAACGGCAGATCATCCACGGCACCAAGGATGTCGGGCGACCCAAAATCCAATCGGCCAAAGATCGCCTGTCAGACATCAATCCACACATTCAAATTGATACTTACGAGACGGCGTTGCGTGCAGAGAATGCGCTTGGCATTGTGAAAGACTACGACGTCATTATTGATGGCACTGACAATTTTCAAACGCGCTACCTGGCGAACGATGCCAGCGTGTTGCTGGGCAAGCCGAATGTCTACGGCTCGATCTTTCGCTTTGACGGCCAGGCATCGGTCTTTTATCCGAAGGCTGGTGGCCCCTGCTATCGCTGTTTGTATCCCGAACCGCCGCCGCCGGGGATGGTGCCGTCGTGCGCCGAAGGCGGCGTGCTCGGCATTCTGCCGGGTATCATAGGGGTGATCCAGGCGACCGAAGCGATCAAGCTGATTATCGGCGAGGGCGAGCCATTGATTGGGCGGCTGTTGCTCTTCGATGCTTTGAAGATGAAGTTCCGCGAGCTGAAGCTACGCCGCAATGTGGATTGCCCGCTCTGCGGTGAGCATCCGACGATTAAAGAGTTGATTGACTACGACCTCTTCTGCGGCATCACGCCACCTGCGCAGGAAGCGGCCAAACCAACGGAAGCTGCCGATTGGGAAATCACACCAGCGCAGCTCAAAGCAGAACTGGACAGTGGCAAGCCGCTCACGATCATTGACGTGCGCGAGCCGCACGAGTGGCAGATCAGTAATCTGGAACCTTATGGCGCGCGCTTGATTCCGCTCGGTCAGTTCCCTGCCCGCGTCAATGAACTCGACAGCGCCGACGAGATCGTGGTGCATTGCAAGATGGGCGGACGCAGCGCCAAGGCGTATGAGGTGCTCAAACAAGCAGGCTTCAAGAAGATCAGAAATTTGAAGGGCGGCATCCTGGCGTGGGCCGATCAGGTTGACCTGAAGATGCCCAAATATTGAGCCGTCGTGCGCCTGCCGGTGCGCCAAGCTCAAAAACTAAAAGTCGCGTCGTTCATCTGGGAGAACGGCGCGACTTTTAGCATTTAGGCAGCGAGCCTCAGCCCGCCGGTACGTTTAGAATTCAATACGCAAGCCGAGCTGAATCCAGCGGCTGGCCGCCGTGTTGTTGCGCTCCGGCGGAATGAACTGCGTAGTCAGCACGCCGAAGGCGCGCGAGTTATTCAGGTCAAGCGTTGGATTGGCGAAGATCACGTTGTTGAACGCGTTGAAGAAGTCGGCGAGGATAGTCACCTTGAACGACTTCTTGATCTTGGTCGTCTTGCCCAACGAGAGGTCTACGTTCCAGCGCGACGGCCCGTGGAAAGGATTAGCGCGTCCGGCTCGGCCATCACGGCTCAGTTCGACTCGGCGCAGGTTGGCGAAAACCTGTTCAGGACTGGCAAACAAGTTAAGTCCAGTGCCGGCCGTCGTCGGGTTGCCATTTGTGCCAACTGAGGTAGATACCCCATTGATGTTTACCACGCCCCCAGCCACGCCACGATTGACATCGTTGCCAAACGAGCTTGGATCAACCGTCGGGATCGCGCCTGAGTTGAAGCCTAAGAATAAACTGCCACCCCACACGCCTGTGCCTTGTACAACGGTGAGCGCGTCACCACTGCGCGCCGTGGTAATACCCGACACATACCAACCACCTACAAGCTTATCCAACACGTTTCCCGTATTGAAGAAGCGGCCTTTGCCAAACGGCAGTTCGTAGCGGAACGTGCTGTTGACGATGTGCGTTGTGTCGAACGGCGAAGGGCCGTACTCAGCGTTCAGATCGAAGCTGTTGGGTACGGTGTTAGCCGCATTCTGGTTTGCGCCGAACTGATCGAGCGAGCGCGAAAACGTGTAATTGACCGTCGCCATCAAGCCCCGCGAGAAACGCTTGTTGAGCGTGACGAAGGCGGCGTTGAAGTTGGAGCTGCCCGTGCTGGAACGCAAGAAGAAGCTCTGTGAGAGGTAGTTTTGGAACGGCTGCAAGCCAGCAGTCATCCGGCGCTGATCAATCGCCAGGAAGATGTTGTTGATGTTGCCGTTGATGAAGTTGCTGCCCGCCGCTGCCGCCAATGCACGCGTGCCGCCCGGCGACTGGTTCTCAAACCAGGGCTGCGGTGTGACGTTAGCGGCCGCGACGTTTGTGCGCAACTGGGCTGCGACGGCGTCAAAGGCCTGCGCGAAGGTCTGGCCCGACGCGCGGTCAAGATGCATATACGGCGCCTGGCCCAGATTCATGTTCTGCGGCAGTTTGTTGGCGTAGCGGCCCACGTAGCCGAATTCGACAATCAAGTTGCCGGGCAGTTCGCGCTGCACGGTCAGGTTGAGCGCGTGATTCTCGCCGACCTGGATTTTCGGGTCTACCTGGAAGGAGACCACCTCTGGGAAGAGCGTCAACGAACCATTCGCGTTGCGCCCCCAGAAGGGCGAGACCGGCACGCTCAAAGTCGGCACCACCGGCAGCGGAATCCGGCCATCCACGCCCACTCGGAAACCGCTGAGCGCTTGATTAGCGCTGCCTACCGCCGCGTTGCAGCTTGTGCCGCCCGCGCCGCTCGCGTTGCAGAAAGGCGCCGTGACATTGAGCGTCTGGGCATAAGCTACGCCGAGTGTCGGAATCACTACGCTTTGAATGGTGTTCTGCCGGTCATAGGTCAGACTATAGCCTGCACGTACCACAGTCTTACGCTCGCCGAGCAATTTGCTAAAGAGTCCGCCACCAGCCGGATTCCACGACACGGCCACGCGCGGCGCAATGTTGTTCCAGTCGGTATCGAAGACGCTGCGACCAGCGTTCTTGACCGGCTGAAACGCTATCGGTGGATTGTAGATGCCGCCCTCGCGCGCAATCGCCTGCTTGGTCGCTAGAAACTCGCGCGCCGTTTGCGCCGTCAGCGTCTGCCCGTCCACCTGTATGCTCTGCCGGTTGAGCCGCTCGCTGGGTGGCCGCTGCCAGCCATAGCTGAGGCCGTAGTTGAGCGTCAACGTCGGGCGCACGCGCCACACGTCCTGCCAGTAGAACTCCGGCGTCCACAATTTGGTGTCGGTCTGCAACGGCTCGCCGAAAGGCAGCGTCTTGAGCTCGCCGTCGCGCGCCGTCAAGATGCTGATGTTGTCAATGATGCCCAGCGCTGACGCCAGCGTGCGATTCCACGTCTGCACGTCGCTCGCGGCCAGACAGTTGCGCGTTACCGTAGCCGAGCAGCTCGGCGGACGCACGGTGTTAGGCAGCGAGAAGTTGCCGATTTCGGAATCAATCTGCGCCACCAACGCACCCAACGCGCCTAACACTTTGTCATCGCGCGTATGGAACACCGGCAAGAAACGCACGTGCGTGCCGAATTGCCAGGTATGACTGCCGCGTACCCACTTCAGATCGGCGTTCCATTGAAAGTTGCGGTTGTCATTGGTCTGCCGCCGCGCCAGTTGCGTGTCCACGTCAATCGGCTCGGAGAGCAAATTCTGCGCGCCGCCGCGTGCGCCCAGATCGAGCGCGACATGAGTTTGACCGTTCGTAATGCCCGTCTCGGTTCCGGGAATTGCTAACAAAGCTGCCGAACCGTTCGGGCGCAGCCGGCCAGTAGCCGTACGCGTACGCACCCAGCCAAAGCGGAATTCGCCCGACAAATTGCTGGTGAGCAGGCCGCTCAACCCCGCACTGATCATATTCTGCCGTATCGGCTGGGCATCACGACTCTCTACGTTGCCGCCACGAATGTCTATCAGGTTGGGCTGGATGGACAGTTGGTTGAAATAACGGAAGGCAAAATCAGCGCGCCAGCGGTCGTTCAGGTTGTAATCAAACCGCGCGTTGTAAAAGTTATTGTTGAGTGGATTGGTGACGATGCCACGGAACCCGCCCGTGTTAAAGCCATCGCCCGAACTTGGGTCGTTGACCGCTGGCGGGTTGCGGAAGAGATTGGTAATCGCCGGACTGATGCCGATGCCGCGCGGATCGCACGGCTGGTCGCCACTCGGCCCACACAGCCGCGCGGTCTTCAAATTACGAAACCACCGCGCCCGAAGCATCGCGGAACCGCAGCATGCCTTGGCGCAAACTTTCGGTCGGCACAATGCGCAAAATCTGGCTGGTGCGTGGGAAGCGGCGGCCTTCGTAGTTGGCGAAGAAGAAGAGATTCTTCTTCCAGGCTTCGCTCCAAGGGATGACCGGGCCGCCAAGGCGAAACCCGAAGCGGTTGTCTTTCAACTCCGGCTCCTGTTGCTTGGCGCGCAGCCTCGGGTCAGTCACGGTTTGCGTAATGGTGCGTTTGGCCGCCCAAGTCGCGGCGTTCAGGTTGTCGTTCTGGTGATATCAGAAGAGCAGGCCGTGATAATCGCTGGTACCGCGGCGGCTGATGATGGAGGCTTGCCCGCCCGCGCCGCGTCCGAATGAGGCATTGGGATTGGCTACGCCGACGCGAAACTCTTCGATGTTATCAATGGGAATGGGAATGACCGAGCCCAAGCCGCCAGTGTTTTGGTCAGAAATGTCAATGCCATCAAGCGTGATGGTGGTCTGGTCGTTGCGCGAACCGGCGACTTCGCCGCCTGGCGTCGCGAGAGGTTGAATACGCAGCAGGTCGTTGGCCTGCCGCGTTAAAGCGGGTAACAATGGCATCTCTTTACCAGCGACTACATTGCCGACGGTTGAATCGGTCGTTTGCAACTCGATGCCAGCGCTAGCTGTGACTTCGACAGTCTGCTCTAGGTTGCCAATCTCCAACGTGATCGGCACGGTGTAGGACTTGGCGACGTCTACTTTGAAATTGTTCAGCGTGGTTTTGCGAAACCCTGTCTTACTAACTTGGACAGTATATTCGCCGGGCGGGACGGCGGGCAAAATGAATTGACCGTCCTCGTTGGATTTGACCTTGAGCGATTGATTGGCCGCCGCGTTGGTCAACTCTATCTCATCTTACATGGCTTTCCTGGGGTTGAGATATTCCCTGTCCATTTTGTTGATGTCACTGCTTCTCTTGGCTACTAACAAGGCTGTGTCACTCACCAATCCATAATAAAGTAGCAGATTTTTTGAATATTCAACGATGCTGATGGATCAGCTATCAACTTCGTGGAGCACGATACCCGGGTCGCGCCCGTAAAACGATATTGCGGCGCGTAGTCTTCACTTGAATCTTGCGGTACTGGCCGTCGCGCGCTGGATTGGTCGGGTAATAGCCGAGCGAATACTGATTACGCAGTTCACCTGCAATCTTGGCAAACGCATCAGGCAAGTAACTGAGGTCTTCGGCATAATGCAGCTTGCCACCTGAATTGGAAACAAGATCGTTCAAGTAGAGTGCCCCCGTCCGGTACATGTTATCGAGCATAGTCGAAAGCCCATCATCCCCACCGCGCCGACCAGTCGAAGGATCAGGGAATCGCTGATCGGGATTACGCTGCCCCGGATAACGATCATCCGGATAGCGGTCGTCCGGGTAACGCCTACCACCAGGGTAACGATTATCCGGATAACGATTGTCTGGATAGCGGTCATCTGGGTAACGATCACGCGGGTTACGGTCGTCCGGGTAACGCCCATCGGGATAACGCCCACGCGGAGCAGGCAGCGGCAGACGTGGTTGTGGCAAGCCATAAGGGTCTTTGCTACTGGGCCGCCCGCTCGGTATGGGATTGTCGCCGCCGCCAGTCGTTGGCGGTGTGGTTCCGATAGGCGGGCGATTCTGGCCAGGGACGTTGCCGACCGTGCCCTGTTGTTGTTGCTGACGCAGCATCGCCTCGGTCTCGCGGCGCGTGTTGTAGCGGATCGGATAGACGAGCACGCTCGACTCTTCTAGTTGCGCCAGATTGTCAGCCGAGGCCGTCGCATCGCTGTAGCTGTCCACACCGTCAGTAAACAGCACAATCGCCTTGCGCCCTTTGACGCTGGCGAGTGTGTGCAGCACGTACTTCATCGCATCGTAAAGCTTGGTGCCCTTCCCTGCGCGTGTACGCTCAATCGCCGTGTGCAACACATCACGATTGCTGGTGAACTCGCTCAAGTCATTGATCTGATCGTCAAAGCCGACGATCTTGACGCGATCCTGCGGCTGCAACTGTCCGACAAAATCTTTCGCAGCTTTCTGAATCTGGGCAAGCTTCTCCTGCGTGCTACCACTGGTATCGAGCATCAACACCACACTGAATGGCTCTTTGACGGTGGCAAAGAAGGCGACCTCCTGTTTGACACCGTTTTCGTAAACGGTGAGTTCATGCTTGGCCAAATCGGGTACATAAACATCGTTGTAGTCGCTGGCAATCACGGGCACGGTTACCAAATCGGTCTCAAGCTTAATCGCCTCCGCTTCGCGCACTGAAGCGGGTAATTCTTCCGGCTCAGTGGCTTTCTGCTCTTTTTGCTTTTGTTCTTTCTGCGCTGGCTCGTTCGGGGCGGCATTCGGTTTGGTCTTGGGATACCGCTGCCGATTGTTTGATTGCGCGAGGCCGCCAACGGCGAGCATTAAGCTGAGACAGGCTGCCAAGAAAAGATTGACCGTGCAGATGCGCATATTGCCCTCCCGAGTTCGTCGGCGTCTATTCGATTGATTGCTACAACCAGTCTAGTTGACTTGCGGACGTGGCACCAATAGAACGCCACACCATCCGATTGTTTGCTTGAAAAAAAGCAAGTCAGGCGTTAGCGTGCTCGCTTGTTCAACAATCTCATTGGAGAGTGCGGGCGCGCCGTCAATACGCCCGACGTTTGCCGTAATGAATTATGCTGAAATTGTCGAAGCTGAAGGCCACTTGGTTGACTCGCAAATTCTGTCGCGCGTGATGGATCGCGTGATCGAATGCGGCGCGGTCTATGAAGTCGTAGATTTCCGCCTGGGGCGCACCAACGACGAGTTCTCGCACTTGAAACTGCGCGTCCTCGCTCCAACTCAGGAGTTGCTCGACAAAACGCTCGAAGAGTTGGTCGAACTCGGCTGCTACCAATCCGAGACTGAAGACGCTGTCTTGAAACCCGCGCCTTCGGACAAAGTCGTGCCGGACGATTTCTACTCGACGACCAATCATCGCACCTACGTGCGCAGTGGCGGCGCGTGGCTCGAAGTCGGCAAACAACGAATGGACGCTGTCATTGTCGTTAGCGCCGACCCCAATGGTAAACAAGCTGAATGCCGCAAGCTGCGCGAGGTAAAAGCAGGCGAGCAGATTGTCTGTAGCGCGCACGGCGTTCGCATTCAACCCGAATTCAAAGAACGCGACCGCCTTGGCTTTGCCTTCATGGCCAACGACATTTCCTCCGAACGCCGCGCCGAAACTGCCGTGCGCAAGATCGCCGAGTTGATGCGCCAGATCAAAGCCGAAGGTGGGCGCATTATCTTCGTCGCCGGCCCCGTCGTCGTGCACACGGGCGGCGCGCAAGCCTTCTGCGATTTGATTCGCAAAGGCTACGTTAATGCCCTGCTGGCCGGAAACGCTATCGCCGTGCACGACATCGAACATACGTTCTTCGGTACCTCGCTTGGCGTAGACCTGGAACACGGCAACCCCATCGAAGAGGGTCACAAGAATCACATGCGCGCCATCAACACGATCAACCGCCACGGCTCGATCCGTGGGGCAGTCGAAGCGGGCGCGCTGCGTTCCGGCATTATGTATGAACTGGTCAAACACAACATCCCTTTCGTGCTGGCCGGTTCAATCCGCGACGATGGCCCGCTGCCCGACACCGAGATGGATCTGCTCAAAGCGCAAGAGGCCTACGCACAATTACTGGTAGACGCGAAGATGATCATCTGCCTCTCGACCATGCTCCATTCCATCGGCGTCGGCAATATGACACCGTCGTGGGTGCGCATGGTCTGCGTGGACATCAATCCGGCAGTCGTGACGAAGCTATCTGATCGCGGCTCGCAGCAGACGATAGGCGTGGTAACTGACGTAGGAACGTTTTTGAACTTGTTAGCGCAACAGTTGTGGACGTGAACCAGCCGATACCTAAGCCCAACTAGCCGCGTTCTCGGCGCCCGCGGTTGTTTTTCACCGCCTTGAGTAAATCCAACTCTCTCGCCCCTGCGTATATTCCGACGACCAACGACAAGAGCATCTCAAGAGGCCGCTTGGTCAGTCTTCTTCCTAACTCGAAGAATGAGGCTACCCTGCGTTGGCCGAAGTGTGCTCGAAAAGGGCCAAGCGCCCAAACCAAAGAGAGGAATAGCAAATGAAAATCACTGTCTCCGTTCGCGCGCTGCTCATCAGCGCTTTGTTTGTTACGGGTTTAGTAATCACTGGTCTGCTCACTCGCACTCTCCAGTACAGCATCGCACCGGTTGCCAAAGCTCAGGAATTGGCGGCCCAAGACAACCCATTCGACCGTGCGAGGACGCGCCAGTGCCTCGCTTCGGCGCTGGCGGGCCGTTTTTCTTACGTTTTCGAAGGCTCAATTACTGGCGTTGGCGAAAACCGCGCGGTCGGCGTAATTGACATTAAAGCCGACGGCACGCTTTCAGCAGCGGATACTGCCAGCTTCGCCGGGCGCGTTATGAAGCGCACTTTCACCGGCACGTATACTCTCAATCCCGATTGCACCGGCTCGGCAGTTTTTACTACGGGCACCGGCGGCGATCTGGTGGTAGATGACAATGGCGACGGCTTCAAACTCATCATCAATACGCAAGGTACGAACATCACAGGCATTGGCCGCCGCATTTTTAGCATTAGCAATTAACCGCTGGAGGGTAGAGGGGCAGAGATTGAGGATCGGTGTGATCTTTGCCCTTCTTACTAAACATGCAAATCGTGCAAAGACGCATCGGCTCGCAGCTCGAGATCAGCTTGCTTGGTTCGCTCGACGGCAAGTTGCCGCCGCAGTTTGAAACCGAATTACTGCGGCTGATTGAGAGCGGCGAACGATTCCTGGTCTTTGATTTCGCACAAGTGGATTACGTCGCCAGCCAGGGCCTGCGCGTGATGCTGCGCGTCTTCAAACAGATGACGGCGGCGGGCGGGCGCATCATCTTTCATTCGATGAGCCAGCGGGTCAAGAAGGTCTTCGAGATCGCTGGCCTGGTGATGATTTTCCGCATCTACGATTCACGCGACGAGGCGTTCACCCTCAACTCCGTCACCGGCCTACTGCCACCGCTCGAAGATAGACAACTATGACAGCGCGTTTTACCCAGACACTGTTACAACGGCACCAAACAGGAGCTACCGAGGCCCCGCGTCCCAAAGTCGCCGTCGTGCTCGGCAGCGGCGGCATGAAGGCCTTTGCCGGCGTGCCTTTGTTTGAATTTCTCGAACAAGCCGGCATCACAATTGACCTGTTGGTCGGGTGCAGCGGCGGCGCCATCATCTGCGCGGCGATTGCCTCCGGATTGACGCCCGCAGAAATTCGTAGGATGGCGGCTGGATTGCTCGACACCGGCTTTTTTGGCGATTACGACTACCACTCATTCTTGAAGCTTGTCAGCCCACGCTTTGGGCGCTTCGATCTCTCTTCCAGCTTCATCAAACCCAACCGCATGCGGGAATTCTATCGTGAGGTTTGGGCGGATAAACGGCTCGAAGATTTGCGCCCTCGCACACTGATTCAAACCACCGACCTATTGACCGGCGAAGGCATGGTATTGAGCCGGGGTTTAGTGGCGGACGCCGTCTATGCTTCCGGCGCTTTCTTCCCCATCTTGCCGCCCTTGCCACACGACGACAAGTGGCTGGCGGATGGCGTCTACAGCGCGCCTGTGCCCGTGCTGGAAGCAGTCAAACGCAGTATGGACATCATCATCGCGATTGATTTCGTCGAACGCAGCCAGACCGCACCGCAAGGCTTTCTCGATTGCTTCAATCGCTACATTGACAACGCGATGACAACGCTCAAACGCAGCCAGATGTTGCTGGCTGTTGAGATGCCGCATTTCGAGATCGTCTTTATCGAAATCAATTTTGATAAACCGGTGAGCTTCAGCGCCATCGAAGCACTGCCGACTGTTTTAGCGAAAGGCGAGGAAGCCGTCAGCCAAAACCAAGAGGTGATTCTGCGCGCAATTCAAAGTTTCAGTGAGGCAAGGAGTCAACAATGAGGGGGGCCGCCAAACCAAAATCCCGACTAGCTTCAACCACGCGGGACACGGGGGACACGGGGAAATCTAAAACCTTTCAATTTCCCCGTGCCCTCCGTGCCCCCCGTGGTTTCTTTCTGCTGTGCCTCACAATCCATCTATTGTTTTTCATCACTGCCTTGCCAGCCTTTGCCCAAACCAGCGAAACGCTCACGCTCGATCAAGCGATCACACAAGCGTTGCAGCACAACCGTCTCATCCAAAACGAAGAACTCGAAGTTCAGAAAGCCGCCGCGCGTACGCTCAACGCGCAGACCTTCAAGCTGCCGCAATTCGAGGTCAATGCACTCGCTTTTCAACCGTTCGCGCCGCTCGACTTTCGCTTCAAACAAGGCGCGCTCGGCACGCTGCCAACGGGACTGCCCTTCCCCACACGCGACACCGAGATCAGTTCCTCCTTCGCGCCTAAAGCGATCATCGGCTTGCGCGCCACGCAACCGCTCACGCAACTGCCGCGCATCAACTTGAACGTCAAACTGCAAGAGATCAACGAGCAACTCGCGCAGAACAAATTGGCCGCCCAGCGCCGCCAGATCACCAATCAAGTCAAACGCGCTTACTACGCGATGTTGCAAACTCAAAGCGCGCTTTCCGCGCTCGGCGAATCGCTCAAGCTACACCGCGAACTCGACCGCGTCGTCGGCGAATACGTCGCCCAACAAGTCCTACTCACAGCGGAAAGCCTCGACGTAAAAACGCAACTCGCCAATGACGAGTACGAAGCCACGCGCCTCGACAACGCGCTCGCCACGCAACAAGAGCAACTCAATCAACTAATGGGGCGCGACTTGCGCACGCTCTTCAACACCGCGCCAGTGTTGGAACCGGCGAGCTTCGATTTTGATCTGTCCGCCGCGCAAACCCGCGCGCTCGAACAACGCACCGAATTGCGAGAAGCGCGTTTGCGCCAGCAACAAGCCACGCTCACCCGCAAGCTAAAACAGGCCGAAAGGCTGCCAGACGTTGGTTTGACCGCCGGATACTTCCCGCTGCTCGGTTTTGAATTCCTCCCACGGCAGGTCGGACTCATCGGCGTCGCCGTCAAATGGGAGCCATTCGATTGGGGGCGCAAGCGCCGCGAATTGCATGAGACAGAAAAGAACCTCGCGCAAACCGACAACGTCTTGCGCGAAGCTGAGACGCAAGTCCTGCTCGATGTGAACGTGCGTTATCGCAAGTTGCAAGAAACACGCGCGCTGTTGCGTGTCACCCAAGCGTCACAAACCGCCACGACCGAAAAGCTGCGCGTGGCGCTCAACAAGTTCAAACAAGAAGCCGCGTTGATGAAAGATGTGCTGCAAACGCAGGCCGCTGTCGCCGAGGCGAATCATCAATATCAACAGGCGCTCTTCGCCTTTCTGACGGCGCGCGCAGATTTTGAGAAAGCGCTGGGGGAACAATGAAGATGAATTACAAAGGCTTGAGCTTGCTCATCTGCCAATCCCTTTTGCTCTTCGGCGCGGCTTGCAATAAAGCCACCGCCGCCTACGAAAAGCCGCTCACGCCCGTGCGCGTGCAAGCGGCGCAAAACTATTTGCCCACCGGCGCGGAGGGCGGAGGCACGCGCTATTCGGCGACCATCAAGCCGTCGGCGCAATTGGAGCTGTCATTCAAGAGCGGCGGCTACGTGACGGAGCTATTGCAACTGCGCGGCGCAACCGGACAGCGCGCAGTGCAAGAAGGCGACTGGGTGGGCAAAGGTACGGTGCTCGCCCGCCTACGCGCCGATGAATTCAGCAACAAAGTCAAAGCCGCCGAGGCACAAATCAGTGAAGCGCAAGCTGCGCTCGCTGCCAATCAAGCCCAAGTCAGCGAGGCCGATACCGCTGTCAAACAAGCGCAGCGCGATCTTGAGCGTGCCACCATCCTGCTTGAGGCCAGCAGCCTGACGCGTCCAGAACACGAAGCAGCCAAAACGAAATACGAAGTCGCCCAAGCCAAACTCGCCGCTGCGCGCGCCCAAGTGCAAGTCATCCAAGCGCGCATCAACAGCGCCAAGACTGTGCTGGCCGAAACGCAACTCGCCCAGAGTGACGCCGTCATCCGCGCGCCCTTCGATTGTTTTGTGCTGCGGCGCAATTTCGAAACTGGTGCGCTGGTCGCCCCCGGGGCGCCGATTCTTTCCATTGCCGAAGCGGGTGAGGTTAAAGCCATCTTTGGCGTGCCTGATGTCACAGTGGCTGGCCTGCGCACCGGCACGGCACTGCTGTTGTCCTCCGAAGCCTTGCCGGGCGTCGAGTTCAAAGGCTGGATCACGCGCATCGCCGCGTCGGCGGACTCGCGCACCCGCGTCTTTGAAGTCGAATTGACCATCCCACGCCCACCATCGCAATTGCGCGCCGGTATGATTGCTTCGCTCTTGGTGCCCGACGCGCAAGCCCAGAGCAAGCCCGTTGTCGTCGTACCGCTCAACGCGATTGTCAGCGACCCGAATAACCCGAGCAGTTATACAGTGATGCTAGTGACAGGCAACAAGACCCGGACGATTGCGCATCGCCGCGCCGTCAAGCTCGGTGAGGCTTATGGCAACCTGATCGCGGTGCTCGAAGGTTTGGCAGCGAGCGACCAATTGATTGTGCAAGGCGCGGCGTTTGTGAAAGACGGCGAGCAGGTGCAAGTGATCGAGTGATGCCTCCCTGGGAGCGCACGCGGCTCGCGTGCGAGTGCTGGATGAGTTCACCTGCCGGGGAAAGCGTATGCTGCTCGAAGCCGCGCACGCGAGCCGCGTGCGCTCCCAGGGTATGCGCTCCCACGGTATGGCGCTCAGTTTGAGTCAATTATGTCAAACAACCATCAACAATCCGCCAACAACACGGCGCGCTTCTTCACCGAGCACCGCCAACTCTCTTGGGTGCTGCTCGTCGTCACGCTGCTCTGGGGCGTTTACGGCTACCAGACAATGCCCAAGCGCAAAGACCCGCAGTTCCAGTTGCAGACAGCCGTCGCCGTCTGCAACTGGCCGGGCGCAAGCGCGGAAAAGATCGAGCAACAGGTCGTGCGCAAAATCGAAGAGAAGCTCGCCACCAACGCGCGCGTTGAAAAGCTGGATGCGGTCGCGCGCAACGGCCTAGCCGTCGTCTACGTGTCAGTTGACGAGCGGGTTAGAGACATTGCCAAAGAGTTTGACGACTTACGGCTCAAACTCGACAGCATTCGCAACCTGCCGCCGGGAGCAGGGCCAATCGAGTTTCTCAAAGATTTTGGCGACACCGCCGCTCTGATGTTGACCGTCGCCAGCCCACGCGCCGACGAAGTCAGCGTCAAACAACGCGCCGCCAGCGTGCGCGCCAAACTCGAACAAGTCCGCGCCGACTTGCCAGCAGCACAACGCGCCGAACGGGCGGCGTTGTTGGTTGGCTTACCCGCCGCTTTGAATCAACGGCGCGTCGCCACTGCGCAAGACGAGCTGGCGCGTGACATAAAAGATTTCGGGCTGGCCGACAATGTGAGGACGTTCGCTGGCGCGGGCTTTTTGGGCCTCGATCTGGAAGGCGCGCACGATGACGAGACGATCATCGCCGAAACCACCAAGTTCATTCGCGAACGCTTGCCCGTCGCCGGGTTTCAACCCGACGTGTGGCAACCGGTCGTGATTCGTGACCCGCAAGAGACCGAGGCCAAGCTGCGCGCGGGCGCGGCGGACAAGTACAGCTACCGCGAGTTGGATGAATATACTGACTTGATCGTGCGCACGTTACAAACTGTGCCGCAGGTTTCTAAAGTCACACGCTCCGGCACGCTAAAGGAGCGTGTCTTTCTGGACTATTCGCAAGATCGGTTGGCGGCCTATGGCTTGCAGACCAACGTGCTGCAACAAGTGCTGGGCGCGCGCAACATCACGACTTCGGGCGGCGTGTTTGAAGTAGCCGACAAATCGCTCGGCATCAAGCCTTCCGGCGAATTCAAAAGCGAAAAGCAGATTGGTGATGCCGTCGTGACGTCTACGGCTACGGGCGCGCTAGTTTACGCGCGTGACCTCGTAGACATCTCGCGCGGTTATGAAGACCCGCCGCGTTTTTTGAACTACTACACTTCGCGCGCCGCGGGGGGACAATGGCAACGCACGCGCGCCATCACACTGGCAGTTTCATTGCGACAGGGCGAACAGATCGCCGACTTTGGCAAAGCAGTAGATGAAGCATTGGCGCTGCTCAAACAACGTTTGCCGCAAGATTTGATCTTAGCGCGTACCTCCGACCAGCCGTTGCAAGTCAAAGAGAATATCGCGCTCTTTATGCGCAGCCTTTACGAAGCCATCGCGCTCGTTGTCATCATCGCCTTGATAGGCTTTCGTGAATGGCGCTCGGCGGCGCTGGTGGCGGCGTCGGTCCCACTCACCCTAGCGATGACCTTCGGAATGATGCGACTGCTGGGCTTGGACATTCAGCAGGTCTCGATCGCTTCGCTCATCATCGCGCTGGGCTTGCTGGTGGATGATCCGGTCGTCGCTAACGACGCGATCAAGCGCGAGATTGCCGAAGGCGTGCGGCCGAAGATTGCCGCGTGGTTGGGGCCGACCAAACTGGCCAAAGCGATTTTTTACGCGACCATCACCAACATCGTCGCTTATCTGCCATTGCTGTTGGTAGAAGGCCTGACCGGCGAATTCATCTACAGCATACCGGTGGTGATTGCTTGTTCGTTGGTCGCCTCGCGGATTGTTTCGATGACCTTTGTGCCGCTGCTGGCCTACTACCTGATTCGTCCAGGCAAGAGGCCGGAGCGCACGCTGGCCGAACAGAAAGAGCGCGGCTTCACGCGGCTCTACTATCGCGCGGGGCTGTGGGCGTTGGAGCACCGTTGGAAGTTCGTGTGTGCGTCGTTGGTCTTCTTGCTGGCGGGTGGCTCGCTGCTGTTGCAATTGCGGCGGGATTTCTTCCCGAAGGATTTGTCGTATCTGTCCTACCTGGACGTCTATTTGCCCGAAGACGCGCCGCTCTCGGCCACTAACGACATTGCGCAACGTGCCGAGCGCGCGGTTCGCAACGTTGCCGAGCAATACGGCAAGGAGCATCCGGGCAAGGACGGTAAACCACGTGAGGTGCTGGCTTCGCTGACAACCTTCGTCGGCGGAGGAGGGCCACGCTTCTGGTATTCGGTCCCGCCGGAACAGCCGCAGCTCAATTACTCGCAGATCGTCATACAGACCAACGACAAACGCGACACGGCCAAGCTGGTCGCGCCATTGCAACAGGTATTGTCGGCGCAAATCCCTGGCGCGCGCGTTGACGTGCGCCAGCTTGAAATCGGGCGCTCCATCGGCATCCCGGTCGCCGTGCGCATTTCAGGCGAAGCGATTGCTACGCTGCGCGCCTATGCCGAACAGGTCAAAGATGTCTTCCGCGCTGTGCCGATTGCTGACCGCGTGCGCGACAACTGGGGCGCGGAGAGCGTTATCGCCAATCTGCAAATTGACGCAGATAAAGCCAATCTAGCCAGCGTGACCAACCTCGACGTGGCCGCCTCATCCGCCACCGGCATCAACGGTCTGCAAGTGACCACGCTGCGCGAAGGCGACCAACAAATTCCTGTCGTCACGCGGCTGCGCGCGGAAGAGCGCGCCCGGTTGTCAGACCTGCAAAACATGTATGTCTATTCGATGATGAGTGCGAATCGCGTGCCGCTGCGTCAGATTTCAAAAGTTGATTATCAACTCGAAACGGCGCGCCTGATTCGCCGCAATCAATTCCGCACCATCACCGTCTCGTGCCTGCCAGTGCCGGGCAAGCTGCCGTCAGAAGTCTTTGCACAGGCTAAAGACAAACTCGACGAGCTGGCGCAGCGGTTGCCGCTCGGCTACAAGCTTGAGATCGGCGGCGAGCAGGAAGAGCGCGTCAAAGGTTTCAAACGGCTCGGCATTGCTATGTTGGTTTCGATTGTGGCGATCTTTTTGGCGTTGGCGGTGCAATTCAAAAACGCGATCAAACCGCTGCTGGTCTTTTCGGCAATTCCCTTTGGGCTGGTCGGCGCGTTCGCAGCGCTTGCGTTGATGGGCACGCCATTTGGCTTCATGGCTTTCCTGGGCATCGCCAGCCTGATCGGTGTGATCGTTTCGCACGTGATTGTGCTCTTCGATTTTGTGGAAGAGAAACGCGAAGAAGGTGTGCCTTTGCGCGAGGCGTTGCTGGACGCGGGACTAGCGCGCTTGCGTCCCGTCTTCATCACAGTCGGCGC
The DNA here is from genome assembly GCA_963699175.1 of uncultured Acidobacteriota bacterium. Classification (GTDB taxonomy): domain Bacteria; phylum Acidobacteriota; class Blastocatellia; order RBC074; family RBC074; genus JACPYM01. The sequence continues at coordinate 746,036 of OY969418.1, forward strand.
GACGGTCTTTGGCCTGCTTCCCCTCGCGCTGAATGGCGGGCCGTTATGGGAAGCTCTGTGTTATGCACAGATTGGCGGATTGATTCTGGCCAACTATGTGACCAAGCTGCTGGTGCCAGCGTTGTATGCGATCTTTGTCGAGGATTTGAAACTGATCAAATGGTCTGAGCAACCACAACAGGAGGCCGGGATAGCCAATTTGGCGACTGCCCCAGCCTCGCCCAACTGATCTGCGGTGCGGCCCCGCTCAACTTTGATATTCAATCTTCGCGCCGCACTCTTTACAGAACTTCGCCTTCCCTTCCAACTCAGCTCCGCACGCCTTGCAACACAGCTTCGCATTCATCGGCTGACCGCATTCCGGGCAGAACTTGCTGTTGGAAACTGCGCCACAACTAATACAACTCAAGCCAACGACGGATGGTGCATTTGCGGCATCCATCCTCGGCGCAACTGTCGGACGCGAGGCTGCGGATTGCACGCTATCTGCTCGCATATCGGTTTGTGAAGTGTAATCGGTTTGCTGCGCGCGCTCGTAAAGCTGCTGCCGGGCGGCTTCGGTTTTGGCGCGCGCGTGGTGCGCAGTGAACTCTTCCTGATAATCCGGCGCGCACTCTTCGCACATATTCGCTTTGGCGTTCCAACAAACGTCCGGGCAGACCCATTTGCCGCAACGCGTGCATTGGTGGAAATACTGCTTCGCCTCTTCGACGGCAGTAGTAAAGGCGTCATCGTGCGCCTTGCTGCCAACGGCGCGTTGGATGTCATAAGAATTGTTGCCGACGCTCGACCAGAAGCCGCCGAGCACGTTGCCCACGCCGCGTAGGATGTCACCCGCCACACCAGTGATGGAGGTCTGGAACTGCGTCATATGGCCGTTGCCACATTTGTCACAGAAAAACTTGAATTGAAAACCGCGATCTGTCGAAAGGTCTTCCTGGTTGGCAGTAAAGCGAATCAAAGCCATGTTGAGTACTCCTTAATCTCAAAAACGTTAATTCAATGCGTGATGACTTAACCCAACGCATCATACGAAGACTACACACGGCCCGCAAGAGGGTTTACTTTTACGAAATGATTAATTGGCTGCGTAATGTTTCTCGGTCTTCGCCCACTTGTAGGCGAGCTTTGCTGATATAAGTTGCAAAGCTTTTGATAATGTCCCGCTGCGATTGTTCGTGCCCTAACCTCCGATTAAATTCGGTGTCGTTGTCATTAACAACTTTTTCCCCATCCCCCAAGCCCGGCGCTCACAGCATTCACCCATCGTTGCCAAATCCGGATATGGCAAAACAGTACGCAAACGATTTGAACAAACTTGAGATTCAATGGCGTTAGCATCAGCGCGGCCATCACTTGCTTTATTGAATACGCCACTTGATCAGACTGTTTGAGCAAGTCTGGTTGATATTCCGAGTTACCACTTGCTAGGCCAATTGGCCCGGACACACTCGACTGGCCTCAGTGTGTCCGGCGAGGGTTTGCCCTAACGAAGACCGCTCAACACTATTGAACCGTGGTGCCTGGTGTTGAGCGGCCTTCGTCCCCAAACGCATAGACAGGCGTCACAAGCTTGCTCAGGATTTAATTCCCCACTGATGCAGCTTGTGACGCCTGTCTTTTTTGTTTTCGGCGAATTACCTAAACCCCGTCAGGCCGCTGCCCTTCGACCCAAGCTTCGCCATCTTCGAAAATCTCTTTCTTCCAAATCGGCACCGTCTGCTTCACACGGTCAATCGCGTAATGGCAGGCCTCGAACGCGACCTTGCGATGCGGCGAAGTGACGACGATAACGACACTCGATTCAGAGACCGCCAACTCGCCGAAGCGATGGACGATGCCGATGCGTTCGATGTCGGGCCAACGCTCGCGCAACTCCGCGCCAACCTTGCGCATCTCTTTTACGGCCATTGGCGGGTAGGCTTCGTATTGCAGCTTGACCACGCGGCGGCCCTGCGTTTGGTTGCGCACCGTGCCGTCAAAGGTCACGACTGCTCCGGCGGCTCCGGTCAGCAGGCGTTTCTCCAAGTCGGCTTTGTCTATCGGCTCGCGGGTAATTTCGAAAATGTCTTCGCTCATAGTCTCCGTATTCTTTTAGCCGCCCTTGGCCTTCTTGGCTTTGGCGGCTGGCTTTTTCTTGGCAGCAGGCTTCGCTTTCGGAGGAGCTTCCGAGCCATGCGTGCTTTTGATAATAGCGTGGGCCTCCGCTCTGGTATGCCCGGGCGGCGCGACGACGAGACTCGTTTTTGACAGAGCCTTCCATAGCGTTTCGTTTTGGAAAGCGATTGTCCCGCCGCCACGTTTTCTCTGCGAAATCATGCGGTTGATGTCGCCGACACAAACCCAGTCGGAATGTAAGGTGATGCCCCATTTAGCGTGGTCGTGTGTTTCGGGCCAGACCCAATGTGCCCCAAGCGGACTCAAGTTGATGAACTTCACGTCAAAAGTTTTGTGGATACCGTCCGAGTCCGCCATCGGGGGAACATCCCCGCGGATCCAGGTCTCCACATCCATATCCGCCTTCAGCGTCGGCCCCACCAAATCGTTCCAAAAATCCTTATTCCATTGGCGATTCTTAGCAATCACTTTGAAGGACATACCGCCACGTGTCTCCACGTTGAGTACGTCTGCTTCAGCGGGAGGCTTGGGGTTCAGCGGCTGAGTTAGGATAAAAAGTGGATCGGTCTTTGGCAGATTCGCCTGGCGAGGAAGGTAGGTTTGTGGCTCCTGATGATCGGCCATCTGCGTAGCAATCTTGCGGGCAGTTTCAATGTCCAGCGAAACACACAAGTAAGTTTGTCCATACTTGGGCGTTGGGTCTTCAGTCGCGCCAGGGTCGGAGAACTTCGGCCACGAGTGGAGCAGCCAAAAGGCGGTCTTTGACGCGGTGTCGAACGCGATCACGCCTTTGGTATGACCCAGATTGCCGTTGTCCGAGTCTTTGATACTGTCGGGAAATTCATCGTTGTACAATACCCATCCGGTTGTGGCTGCTGGGTTCTTAAAAACAGAGTTCAGCGTAAGGTTGAGCGCTCCCTTGCCCTGATTAAGGACGTTCGGCGATTTTTCGACCTTGGAAAGGTTCGGGTCGTAGTACACGTACTCGTACCCGGTGGCGCTGTCACTGTTTGCGCCCCGGCTGAGCTGCGGGACTTTGTAAATAAACCACCAGTCCACCGGCTTGCCATTCTCATCGAATGGGGAAATTCCTTTACTCATTTTGTTTTCTCCTGTCTAGCTGGTTAGTACTGCTCGTTTAGTTGCGTACCGTGCTGTCAAAGGTCACTACCTCTCCAGCGGCTCCGGTCAGCAAGCGTTTCTCTAAGTCGGGTTTGTTTATTGGTTCGCGGGTAATTTCGAAAATGTCTTCGTTCATAGCGTCTGTATCTTATTCGACAGCCCACCGTATCAACCAAGAGCAATCTAAGTTAAGCCGCCAAGGATAGCGATTGGGAAATCTCTCAAGAGGCATTTTTCGGGCTATTCTTCAAAAGCCCGAGCCGCACCAAACTGTCGGCAGTGGCGACGATAGCCTCCTCGTTCGAACGCGGCGACCAACCCAGCAAACGCCGGGCCTTCTCGTTGGTAGCGTTCTTTATCTTGCCCAGTTCAGGCAGTATCTGCTTCACCGCCGGGTCACGCAGCGCGGCAAGACGCACCATCCAATTAGGCAGTTCCCGTGTCGGCACTCTTTTGGCCACTGCGCCCATGCGACTTTTGAGCACCTTTGCGATGTCGAGCATTGTCATGAAATCTCCGGCGACGGCTAGGAAGCGTTCGCCCTTGGCGGCAGGCTGAGTCATGGCGCGTATGTGCAAGTCGGCAACATCGCGCACATCAACAACGCCAAAATAGAGCCGTGGGCAACCGGGCACAGCACCATCCATCAAGCGCTGCACAATGAGGATCGAGGTCGAATAGTCAGGCCCCAAGACCGGGCCGAAGACGCCCACCGGATTGACGGCGGAAAGCTCTAGCTGGCCGCCTTCGTTGGCGATGAAATCCCAGGCCACGCGTTCGGCCAGCGTCTTCGATTTCACGTAGGGGAGCACGTCATCCCCGTTGGGGTCTGTCCAACTCGTCTCGTCGAACGGCGTTGGCCTTGGCTTCTGTCCATAACCGATGGCCGCGAACGAGGAGGTCAGCACCACGCGTTTGACGCCAGCGTCGCGCGAGGCGCGCAACACGCGGAGCGTGCCTTCGCGTGCGGGCACGATCAACTCGTCCTCGTGCTTCGGGACGTGAGGAGGCAATGGCGACGCCACGTGCAACACGTACTCGCAACCGGCGACGGCTTCCGGCCAACCTGCGTCGCTTTCGAGATCGGCAACGCTGAAGGACAAGCGCTCGCCCGGCTCGGCGCCGCCTTCCTTCAGCATGGCGCGCACGTCGCTCTCGCGCTTCAGACTCCGCACTGTGGTGCGCACTTGATGGCCTGCGGCCAGAAGTTGCAGGATGCAGTGGCTGCCGATGAAGCCCGAACCGCCTGTCACCAAGATTGTGCTCATTTCTGCCTCCTCAGTTATTAGTCACTGGCGTGGAATGACTCACTTACTTCTTATTTCACCATTCGCTTCTTTCTCCAAAATAGGCCGTTTGAACCACATACCAATCATTGAGTGTTTGAATATGCAGCCAGTTATCATGGGCGTAATGGGAAAACCTGTAATTATCTTTCATCGCATGGGTGAAAGTATCTCCGAAAAGGCTTTTATCATCTTCTCTCACAAGGCTAAGGAATTCTGGCTCAAATATAGACACAGCCATATTTATACTATACCCCATAGAATTATCTGGTTTTTCTGCGAAACCACTGATCAAATGTGGGTCTTGACCATCAGTTTCTACACGTCCGACGAGAAGCTTATGTTTTTTACTAGTCATTAGTGTGCCTATAACTCCCTGGTCTTGTTTATCTCTCTCATGACGCTTGATAAACCCCGCCCAGTTAACATCCCCTTCCAAAATGATATCAGAGAAGTACAGCATAAAAGTTGTTTTTATATTCATGTTCTTTAAAGCTAATGGTAGTTTCTCACTTGTCGTTGTTACACATTCAATAGGAATATCAGTATTCAGGAGGCTAGCATAATACTCCACCATCTTAGAAAAATATCCTGTAAGTAGAATGACTTTTGAAAACAACTTTGGTTCTAGTTTATCTACGATATGATGCAAAATAGGCCTCTCTCCTACAGGGAAAAGAATTTTCGGCATGCCTACGTTAAAAGGGTACAAACCAGAGGCTTTCCCAGCACAGGGAATTATGACGGGAATTCCCCAGTCTAGTTTTATAATGGATATATATAAATCGCTTTCATCGTTGAAAACTATGGATGTGATTTTTTGTAGAGGTATTGGCAGGGCTGTTTGTGGCACATCCGTTCTCCTAAGGATAACGATCTCTTTCCCCATCTCACGAGCAAGCTCTGCCTCACCTAGGACCCAGTCAGAATCAACGGCATCTGGTGTAAAGATAATGAGGACTCGTTTGGATTGGCTTATTGCATTTCTTATCTGCTCATTTAATATACCGCCAATAATCTCCTTATCTGCGACGTAAACTGATTTCCACAAATCCTTCTCTAAACTGTTGGCAAGGGATTTCGCCAGAGCTAATCCGCCCTTTGTCGAATAAGAGATAAAAAGGTCATACATTACAGCTTCTCCTTTCCGAAAACTTCGATGGAAAATCTAACATGGGATTAGACGGGCAGTTGTAAACAGCTACTATCAGATGCAAGCAGTTAGTAGCGGGAAACCATCTCTCCACTATCAAATGCTTTCCGGTTTCTAGCACCAGATGCTCTTCTCACCCGCCCGACACTGGCGGAAAGACCGCCAACGTATCGCCCTCCAACAAAACCTGCTCCGCCCGCACGTGCTCTTCATTCACCGCAAACAGCACCGATTGCGCAAACCCGCCGAGCGCCGGATAGCCGCGTTTCAATTCCGCCCACGCCTGCGCGACTGTAGCCGGTGTGGCGACCTCGCAAACCAATTCCTCGGTGCCCGCCGCTTCCCGGCACGCGCCAAATAACAGCACATTTATTTTGATCTTCTTGTCACTCATTGCAATGCATATACGTTCAGAGTACCGCCTTTAGGCGGCGAGTCACAATGCAAGCACCGCCTAAAGGCGGTACTCTGAACGCGCGTCCCACGCGCTATTTACTAAAATCCTGTTGCTGGCACATCACCCGGACTGCTAGTCGTCGCCGCTTTGGCCCGCTTCACGAGCAACGGCGCGCTCGCCTCGCTTTGCATCAACTGTTCGCCCTTGCCGCGAAACTTCAAGGCTTCGACCAGGAAGTTATCGAAGAGCAGGCGCCCGTCGCGGCTCTCGTTGCGATGCTCCCAGTATTTGTCCGTCTGCCAATCCTGGAAGGACTTCTCCAAATGAAATTGCACGCTGTAGATCAACTGCTCCGCCGTGCGCCGCACGATCATCTGGTACTCCGACAGATAGCCGCGCGCCAGTTGCTTGAACCCGGCGGGCAGGCGGTCAATCTCCAAACCGTGATTTTGCCAGACGCGCAGCAGGTGGCGGCGCTCGGTGTACCTCTGCCAGCGGGGCGTTTGTTGCAAGTAAGGGCGTTCCTCGACCCCGGCAAAGATCGGGTCTTGCACGTCGGTGATCTTGATGAAGCGGTATTGGTATTCGATCAGCCGCCCTTGCCGTCGCACGTTCGGCGGCTTGCCGTCTATCGTCGTGACTTCTGCGCCAAAAGCCTGCCCGATCAATTGATGACCGCCGCAGATTCCCAACACCGGCACGCTGGTTCGCTGAATGAAACGGTTGAAGTCTTCGAGCAATTCCGGCGCGTAAAAATCGAAGTCACGCAACGTGCCGCTCAACAAGATGGCGTCGGGATCGAACTCGGCCACCGAGGCGTCGTTGAGTTGCGAAAGATGGATGGTGCGCACTTCAGGCTCGCGCACCAGTTTGTCCACGTTGCCTTCGATGTTGGCCAGCGCCATCGAGGCGATCTTGCGTTCCAAGTCAACCCAGCGTTTGGCGTCAAAATCTTTCTGTTGGCGGGCGAGGTCTGAGTATTGCGCTTCTTCGCTAATCAGATCGTTGACCACCAGCACACGCATGGTTTGAATGCGCGGAATAATCGGTTCATACACACAATAGTGGTCGCTCGCCAAGCCGGGCAGTGGCTCTTCCGCTTGCTCTTGTTCAGCAGTCATGTGTCCTACAGTCTCCTCAATATGTGTTCGCGCAACTCATACAGTTGCATCTTACTTCTCGATTGGTGCTCGTGTTGATGTGTCGTCTGTGGTTGATGATGAGCAATCTAAGATATTCACCGCATCCAATACAAGAGGGCACAAGAGGACACAAGAGCAAATGGCGACGGCTTTGGTGCGGTATCGGGAGCGTTGGCGACCGGCAGCACCCGGTCGCCAACGCTCCCGGTACCGCACCGCGCGATATTTTTGCGGCTGGTTTGTCAAAGCCAGCGACCGTCAGCTAATATTGCTGTTTCATTCTCACAACAAGATTCTATCTGTAGCAAACTGTCATTGGTAGGAGCAGTAGATGTCCCAACAGGAAGCCATCATTGTGCGCGGCGCGCGCGTCAACAACCTCAAAAACATCACCTTTTCGATTCCACTCGACACGTTGACCGTCGTCACCGGCGTCAGCGGTTCGGGCAAATCTTCGCTGGCCTTCGACACGATTTATGCCGAAGGCCAGCGCCGCTATGTGGAATCGCTCTCGGCTTACGCGCGGCAGTTTCTAGAACGGATGGACAAGCCGGATGTAGACGAGGTGGTCGGCATCTGTCCGGCGATTGCGATCAATCAGAAAAACTCGACGCGCAATCCGCGCTCGACTGTAGCGACGCAGACGGAAATCTATGATTACCTGCGGCTGCTTTTTGCCCGCGTCGGCACGACGATCTGTTACAACTGCGGGCAGGAAGTGAAACGCGATACACCGCAATCCATCGCCGACGAAGTGTTGCAATTGCCTGCAGGCACGCGCTTCTTCGTGCTTTTCCCCGCAGCAGCCGGAACTGAGTATGTGCATGGAGAAGCGGCTGAAGCGGCGGCGGGTGGTGCAACTAAGAAACGCGGCAAGGCCAAGACGACCCAAACGATCAACGTGCAGGCGCATTTGATGAGCTTGATGCAGCGCGGCTTCACGCGTTTGTTCAGACAGGCCGATCAACAGACCATCGAATTGCAGACGCCTGACAGCTTCACCGGCAAAAACTTCGATGGCGTTTATGTGTTGGTGGATCGCTTAACCGTGAGTCCCGACAACCGCACCCGCTTGGTTGATTCCATCGAGACCTGCTATCGCGATGGGCACGGGCACGCGGTGATTCAAGCAGTCGGCGAGCAGCCACAGACGCTGAGCTATGCTGAGAGGTTTGCCTGCAAGCGCTGCAACCTCAGCTACGTGGTGCCGGAGCCGCAACTGTTCAGCTTCAACAATCCGTTCGGCGCGTGCCCGAATTGCCAGGGCTTTGGCAACACGATTGGCGTTGACATGAATCTGGTGATCCCGAACCGCGACTTGTCGCTGGCCGAGGGCGCAATCGAGCCGTTCAGCAAACCGCAATATGATGATTGGTTCAATGAGTTGAAACGCTTTGCCAAGAGCGAAGGCATCCCGTTGAATAAGCCTTTCGCGGAACTCACGCGCGAGCAGCAGAAAGCCATCGTCGAAGGGCGCAACGGCTTTGACGGCGTGCGCGGGTTGTTCGATTGGCTCGAAACGAAGAAGTACAAGCTGCACGTGCGTGTCTTTCTGGCCAGATATCGCGGCTACACGCGCTGTCCCGAATGCGATGGCGGGCGGCTGCGGTTGGAAGCGCGCAGTGTGAAGATCAACGGCAAATCGTTGTCAGAAGTCAGCGCGCTTTCGATCAAAGACGCGGCGGTGTTTTTTGACGGCTTGCAATTGACCGAAGAACAGCACGCGATTGCCGACCGCTTGCTCAAAGAGATCAAGGCGCGGCTGAAATTTCTGAACGATGTCGGGTTAGATTACCTGACGCTCGACCGTTTGGCCTCGACCCTGTCGGGTGGTGAGGCGCAGCGCATTCAGCTTGCCACGCACTTGGGCGCATCGTTGGTCGGTGCATTGTACGTGTTGGATGAACCTAGCATCGGGCTGCATCCGCGCGATAGTGCGCGGTTGATTGCACTGCTCGAAAATCTGCGAGACATCGGCAACACGGTGCTGGTAGTCGAACACGATGCCGAAATGATGCGCTCCGCTGATTACATACTGGACATCGGGCTGGGCGCGGGCGAGCTTGGCGGCGAGGTCGTTTATGAAGGTGATTTCGCGGGCTTGCTCAAACACGAAAACTCGTTGACGGGCCGCTACCTACGCCACGAGTCAGAGATCAAAACGCCCAAAGAGCATCGCCCGCGCAGCAAGAACTCCATCCACCTGCGTGGCGCGCGTGAACACAACCTGAAGAATATTGATGTCGAAATCCCGCTGGGCCAACTCGTTTGCATTACCGGCGTGTCGGGCAGCGGCAAATCTACGCTCGTGCACGATTGTCTCTACGCGGGCTTGAAGCACCAGCGTGGTGATTGGCAAGGACAGGTCGGGCAGTTCGCCGCGCTCGAAGGCGGCAAATACGTTGATGACATCATACTGGTTGACCAATCGCCCATCGGACGCACGCCACGCTCGAATCCGGTGACTTACATCAAGGTCTACGATCTGATCCGTGAAGTTTTCGCGGGTACGCGCGAGGCGCAGGCGCGTGGCTACAATGCCTCGCACTTCTCTTTCAACGTGCCGGGCGGGCGTTGCGAAACTTGTCAGGGCGATGGCACGGTGACGGTCGAGATGCAGTTCCTGGCCGATGTCGAGTTGGTTTGCGAAGAGTGCAAGGGCACGCGCTTCAAATCCGCGCTGCTTGAAATCAAATACCGCGGCAAGAATATTCACGAAGTCCTCAACCTGACCGTACGCGAAGCCATCGCTTTCTTCCAACCCGTGCCGCGCATCGCCGGCAAGCTGAAAGTGCTCGACGATGTCGGCCTAGGCTATCTGCGCCTGGGCCAATCGGCCACTACGTTGTCGGGCGGTGAAGCGCAACGCGTCAAACTGGCTTCGTATCTGACCAAGAAGGCGGGCGATCAATCGCTCTACATTTTTGACGAGCCGACAACGGGACTGCATTTCGACGACATCAACAAGTTGCTTTCATCGTTCCGCCGCTTGCTCGATGCAGGCGCGTCGCTGATCGTGATCGAACACAACCTGGATGTGATCAAGACGGCGGATTGGATTATTGACCTGGGGCCGGAAGGCGGCGTGGGCGGCGGTGAAATTATCGTAATGGGAACGCCTGAAGAGATCGTGAAGTTCAAGGCTTCGCATACGGGTCAGTTCTTGCGCGCATATCTGAAGCAAGCAAAAAAATAGACGGAGTGATCCTCACGCGGCTATCAAACAAACGTCGGTGCTGAATAGCTGATTAAGCCATGCAGCACCGGCGTTAGCCTTTCTACCACAAATAGCCCTACGGCTTTTTGCCCGCTGGCGGCTTTGCGTCGGGTTTTACGGGAAACGCATTTGGAGCGTTCGGAGTTGCCGCGGGCGGGGGTGTGGATGGCGGAGCCTTCACCATTTCGCCGCCAGCAGCCTCCCAAGCCGGCATACCGCCGAGCAGGGCACCCGCATCTTTGTAACCGGCTTTTTGCAAGAGCAGCGCCGCACGGGCGCTCGTGTGTTCGGCCGGTCAGGTACAGTAGGCGATGATGCGTTTGTCCTTTGGCAGGTCTTTGAAATCGCTCTGTTCAAGGCGCGCCAGCGGATAATCAAGGGCGCCTTTGATGTGCGAAACCTTGTAGGTTTCGGTGCCGCGCACATCAATGATGATGGCCTGACCGGCGGCGACTTCGGCCTTCGCGTCCTCGACCTTCACGCGCGGCATGCTGTCTTCTGGGTTCGGTGCAGGCGCGGGGGCTTGTTGGTTGACGGCTTGCGCCACCGGGGTGGCCGTTGTTGAAGGAGTAGTGGTGGCCGCTGATGGCTGATGGCAAGCGGTTGCCATGTTTGCCAAGAGCAGCAGCAGCGCGCCACGTGAACAGTAAGTTACTTTGCTCATATAGGTCTGCATTCCTTTACTTACGCCGCGCCGAGAGGGCGACGGAGATAGTCGGTTGATAACTGCGCGGTCTTATGCAGAAAACCGACCGCTCTATGTTGATTGCCTGATTTATTCACGAAACCGTATGCTTCTGTGAATCGGGCAGCAGTTTACACGATGCTCAGTCGTGCGACAAACACCTTGTTTGAAGCTGGCGCTTGATCTTTGTCTGCGCCTTAGCGATGATGACGCACTTGATTAGCTCTCCCACAAGCATTCCCTTGATACGGTGGCATCGTATGGGCGCAGCCACAACTCTCGGCGCAACGTCTGTGCGGTTGTCATTTTTTGCTGAGAACTGTTCACGCGTGCTGAAAACATTGGCCAAATTGCTATTTAGTTGTTTGTGCTTTGCTTTGTTGACGGCTTGTTCCAGCCGAGGCGCCGGAGAAAAAAAACCACCGGCTTCTACGCCCAAGTCCGCCACCAAATCCCGGCCTTACATCGGCTATTTGCACGAAGGCAACTTGTGGGCGATTTACAGCGACGGCACGGGAAAGCACCAGATTGCTATCGCACCAGCGGGCGAAGTGATTCAGGATTTCCTCTGGTCGCGTGACGGCACACGCTGTTATTTCGCGGTCGGCAATCGTTTCTTCGATGTCTCGTTGGAGACCGGCAACTTGGCGAGCGGCGGTGAATTGACCGTGCCGCCGGGCGTCACGATTGATCGCCTGGAAATGGGGCGCGACGGCAAGACGATTATCGTGCATGCGCTCAATGCTGATGCTGCGTCGCGTTTGTACGGCGTCACCATCGGCGAACGCGAGACGCGCGAACTGAGTGTGGATGATTACAGCGCGCTCGCTTCAGCCGTCGCGCCCATCGTGCGGCGGGTGGGCGATCTATCAGTTTCGGCCGACACACAATATATTTTGTTCAAAGAGGTGGCCGGAGCCAACGAAGAATTGTTTGTGGCCGAAATCGCGACCGGACGCAAATGGCAGGTGTCGAATCTGAACGCGCTCGACGGCTTCGAGCCGTCCGCCGAAGCCACGGGCGGGCGTTACATTTTGGAAGCCACCTGGTCGGCAGACAGCCGCTACGTAATCTTCAATCCGGCACAATCGTGTTCCGAAACCGGGTTGTGTTATGGCAGGCTCTTTTTGGTAGATCGTTGGGGCGGCGCACAGTTGAAGCTTTCACTCGAGATGATGGTCTCGTTGCCGCTTGAATGGAATACGGGGAACACTTTGCTTGTTTACGATGACGGTAATGAAATCGTGCTGTCGGATACCAACGGGCAAACCAAATGGCTGGCGGATGGCAATCATCCTAAGTGGCAGCCGTCCACTGATTGAGCAAGTCGCGCATTTTTTGTCCAGATTATTTTTTCAAGCCCAGGAGGAGCTTTTGCTTTCTGCCGTCTGCTGCGGTAAATTGGCGGCCTTATTTTTATGTACTGTTCCGATGAGATCACCTCAAACCTAATTGCCGAACGGCAATATCATTCATTCCATTTAGAAGTGAATTCCCATGCAAAATTCTCTTGGTATCGTTAAACGGGCGCAGCTTGGCGGGGATATTGAAGCGTATTGCGGGCGCTGTAAAGAAATGCGTGAACACGTGATTGCGGCACTTAATGACGCAACGGGCGAGGTCAAGCGCGTGCAATGTCGCACTTGCCAAAGCAATCATCTGTATCGTGAAAAAAAGACGGCCACGCGTACTACGCGCGCGCGCACCAGTGGCAATACGTCTAGAAAATCGGTCGCGGAATTAGAAAGTGAAGCCGGCCCAGCGCGGGCTTACTCAATGCAGGAGCGTTTCAAAGTAGGCGACCGCATCGAACATCCCAAATTCGGTCTGGGCCTGGTCGTTGAAGAACGTTCTGGCAAGATTGATGTAAAGTTCGGGCGCGAGATGAAGACACTCATCAACGGCAACTGAAACCACCCAGCCGGTTGAGTGATTAAGAGGCTGTGCCAGATTTGTTTAGCCAATCCCGCACTTGCCGTAATGCATGACCGCGATGACTGACTGCAGCTTTTTCTGCGCGCGTCAATTCGGCGAGAGTGTGCTTTGAACCTGTCGTAACAAAGACTGGGTCATAACCGAATCCGCCAGTGCCACGCGGCGCAACAGCAATCACGCCTTCACATTGACCGGTGAAGGTCTCGTGCACTCCCTGTTCCACTAACGCAATCACACAAACAAAGCGCGCGGTGCGCTCAGATTCAGGCACACTCGCCATTTCAGCCAACAGCTTTGCCACCTTGTCGGCGTCGCTCGCGCCAGTCCCCGCGTAACGCGCCGAATGGACGCCGGGCCGCCCGCCCAATGCGTCAACTTCCAATCCCGAATCGTCTGCCAGCGCTAGCCAACCCGTTTGCGCATGATAATAGCCCGCTTTGAGCAGCGCGTTTTCGGTAAAGGTTGCGCCCGTCTCCTCGACTGCCGGCAAAGCGTGTGGCAAGTCGTCTAAGCCGACAACTTCATAAGGTAGATCAGCCAGCAAAGCCGTGATCTCCGCGATCTTGCCCTTATTTGTGGTCGCAATCAGCAGTTTAGTCATGGGGGAATGTCCGACAAGCTGCCGAGCTTGTCGCGGGCTTCAGGCTTGGCGCAAGGCGAAGTCAATGACAAGCTCGGCAGCTTGTCGGACATAATAATCAGAAGGCGCGCGTCACTTCATCGCCGATGCGCGCGATGGCGACCGTGATGTTGTCATAGCCGCCGCGTTGTTTGGCCAACGCCACCAGCGTCTCGCAGGCCTGTTGCGAAGGTGCGTTGAGCACGATGCTAAAAATCTCTTCGTCATGCACGAGGCCACTCAGCCCATCCGTACAGAGTAGAAACGCATCACCTTCGCGCAACGGCACCGGCTCCGGTTTTATTTCTGGCCTGACGATTTCACGCGGGCCGAGGGCACGCTCAATACTGCCACGTCCAGGATGTCGCTGCGCTTCCTCTTCGCTAATCAACCCACCGTCGAGCAGCCGCTGTACCTGCGAATGATCCCGCGTCAAACGGACAATGCGGTCGGGGCGAATCTGGTAGATACGGCTGTCACCCACGTGCGCCAGGTAAGCATTATCATTCAGCAGCACCAACACCACGGAGGTCGCGCCCATGCCACGGCAGTTTGGCTGTTTAGGCGTGGGGCTGTTGGCTTCGCTCCAGATACGATGGTTGGCGGCGATCAGGGCGCGATTGAGCCGCGTGTCAACCGGCAAGGTGCGCGCGTCGTCATCAAAGAACGTGTCGCTGATGGTTTCGACCGCCAAGCGGCTGGCCAGGCTGCCACAGGCGGCCCCGCCCATCCCATCCGACACGACGAGCAAATGGCAATCGCCGCGTTCGTCATAAACGCTTTCGACGGCGTCCTGATTTTCTTTGCGCTCAAGCCCGATGTCGGATTGCTGAGCTACGATCACCTGGTAGCGCATAGTGCGTGGGAGAAAAGAGGCGCTGTTTTAGCTTACCGATAAATGTTTTCGCCAGAGACAGGCTCTACGCCCAGCGCGGCGCATTGCGCAAAGCCTGCCAGTCTCGCAATTGTTCAAGCATTCTGTGCCGCCACGAAAGTCAGCGTCGTGTTCCCTATGCGAATCTGATCGTAGCTCTGCAAAGGGTGGGCTTCGGTGATCTCTTTGCCATTGACAAAGGTACCGTTGCGCGACAGGTCGTCTTTGATGAGACAGCGGCCTTCGCGGAAAACGATGATGGCATGCGAACCACTGACCGTCTCGTCTTCCAACACAATGTCACAGGCGGGATTGGCGCCCAGCCGATTGTAACCCGCGCGCAGCTTGAAATCTTCGCCATCGGGATTGCGCGTGTAGCTGACCAGCCAACCCACCAATTTACCCTTCGTACCAAGCGCGCGCTTGGCGTCATCCAATGACATCACAGATGTATTGCGGTTACCAGCGGAAGCCGTGGTCGGTTGTGGCGGCGGCGTGGCTTGAGGGGGCGCTGGTGGTGACTGCGGAACCGGCGGTGGCACGGCAGGTGGCACTGGCACGGATTGCACTGCCGGTATAGCAGGCGGCCCTTCAGCGACCGTCGTTTCAAAGCCTGGCCCTTCGCTCAACAACTCTGTGCCCTGCATCGGCGCGGAAGCCAGCGCGGGCGGCTTCTCCGCCGCACGCTTGGCCAGATCGTCAGTCGGCGCTTGAGACTTTTCCTGCGGGTTGATGAATTCGTTGGGGATCGGCGTCTCGAGGCGCGTTACCAAATCGCTGTCAGAAAACGCCGGCGCTTCAATCCGGGTCGCAAAATCGCCGGTCGGTGGGGCAGCCGGTGGTGGTGGTTCGACAAAAGACACTGACTCCTCAATCCGTGTCTCGAAAGCGCCGCTGCTCACGGCCTCTGGCTGCGGGCAATATGGGCAGTTCGCGTAAACCGCGCTGTAAATGTGCCCTTGCTCGCATTTCAATAGGGATGACGTCGTCTCGGATGTGCGTGGGAAGGGGTTGCCGCAGTTACCGCAGAATTTAGCGGTTTCCATATTCTGGCTACGGCAAACAGGACAATTGGGCATAAGTTTTTCACCTCGTGAAAGATTTACGCGCTGCATACTACCATGCCTTGCCGCAGGGTAGAATCAGTTTCGTGCCAAGAGTTTGCTTGGCGCTGTGATTCAGGTGTCACAGCCCTGCAACTAAGCACGGCATACGGCAGGTTCATCGTAACGATTTGACATTCTCGGCCACTCCTACAACGCAAGGCTGGCTGTCTTAATATCGCCGCAACGCGCCCAACGCCATAGGCAAACCTCTGAAGTTGGCAGCCTGATCAAAAGCTAAGGGTGAAAGGATGGATGACGGAATGGTAATTAAAGCTGACTTGATACGCCAAATTCTTCGCGGGTTGAAAGAGGGGTTGTCCGGTGACGAAATTCCTCACGAAGGCTACACCGAGAAAGAATTCCGCGAGTACGCCAGAATACTTCACCAAGAGGAATACATCGTCGCGCTCTATGTGAAAAGCCTGCAAGCGGGCGACTACTGGTCGCCATTCAGACTCAAAAAGGCTGGCAGGCGGCTCTTGGAGCGCGCAGAGGATTTTACTTCAGCGCAAACAACCCAACGTTTCGAACGTGCACAACTCGCAAGTTGGGAACGGTAGTTTCACGCCAAGCCCGCTACAACTTATGTCGGTAGCGAGCTTGGCGTGAAAGGCGTATCCGAATTTTGTGTATTACGCAGCGCCTCAGTGGAAATTCAGTCTGCGCAGCTCGTTCCCTCTAGCACAGTGGCTGACTGTTGAATTATCGGCAACTCGCAATAGACATCGCGCTCGCGTTCGCACGCGCCACAGTTGAGCTGCACCAATTCCAACCGCCGCCCATCGTACGACATCCGCGCGCGCTGCCAACCTTGTGACGAAGACTGATAGTCACTGCCACACTCGCAACGCAACGCCAGCAAGCGTTCAGCCAGTGCTGCTTCGTCACTGAGGCTCAGCGGTAAAGCAGGCTCACTGCCCGGCGACACGATGATATTGAGTTTTGGTCGCAACAAGGGGTGGCGTTTAGCCTGCCGCGCCTTCAGTGCGAGAAAGGTCATGACGGACAGGCACAACAGCGCGAGCGCAAGCAATGACACCCAGTTGAATTGCAGGATTCCGGCGGTTGACAAGGCTGGCAACTGATTCGTCAAACGCAGATTGCTGCAATCTTCGACGCTCTCGAGATCATTGACCAGCCGCTCCGCCACGTCAGCTTTTACACTGGAGCACAGCGTGCGCAGACGGTGCGTGAGCTTGAGCGTGTTGCCCGTTTGTTCGCGGCGATAATCGAAACGCCACGCCACGTTGGCGACGCTGCCTTCGCCTTCTTTCAGTGCGAGTGGCGCAGACGTATGGATTTCAATCTGGTGCTCGACATCCAGTGGGTAGGTAAGACGCACAGGTCGCTGCGTATCCGGTTTGATTGAAGGCAGTTCTTGCACAATGCGGTCGGCCACAAAGTTGCGCGCGCCGTCATGCCAGAACCGCGCAACCCGGTAACGTTCGGTAATGACGATGACATTGGCCGCGGCGTCGTCCCGCACTTGCAGTTTGCCATCGGCGGTGATGCTGCGGTCACGTTGCTGGTAACTTTGCAGCCGCTCTTTGGCCAAATCATTGAGCGTCTTCTTGGCCAAATGATCGCGCATCGCATTGGCATCAAGGCTGCGATAAGTCGTCTCGACTGCGAGCGCGGCTGTGCGGTTGTCATCGCTGACGGTGTAAAGCTCTCTGACCAGCTTGAGCGGCTGTGCAGGCAATGACAGCGGCATCTCTTCCAGTTTGGTCGCAGCAGCGCCAACTACCAGCGCGTGTCCGAATTCAGGATTGACATGCTGCGCCAACCCGCCACGTTGCAAGCTGGCGGTCGCGTCGAACCAGTAGGTCTTACCGTTGGCTTTTACCTGCGTAATGACATGATCGAAGGAAAAGGGCGATGGCAGGAGTTCTGGCAGATGCCCCGACAGTGCGCTGTTGACCAAGGCCGGATGAGCCTCGAATCCGAGCGCGTTGAGCGCCGTGGCCAACAACAACGCCTTATCTTTGCAATCGCCGTAACGCCGTTCGAGCACTTGCGCGGGCGAATGCGGCAGATGCGAATGCGCGCCCTTCTCAATACCCAAGTAACGAATCTCATCTTGCACAAAGCGCACTGCCGCCAGTAGCTGTCCTTCCGGTTCAACCGACGCCTGCCGCCAACTTTCAACCAGTTGCTGTAAGACAGGCGGTGGAGTGGCGCGATAGAGCGGCGCGGCCCAGGCGGCGACTTCTGCCCAATCTTTGAATTCGCTCAAGTGCAACTCCGGCACTCCTTCGGTAGGCACAGACCCGTCGGGTTCCAACTCCGTCGCAGGCGCGTTGGTGCGCTCCCAGGTGTACTCCGTCACTGCACCCATCGTCTTCACCACTGGCTTGAGTTCCAACTCACGCATTTGATGCTGCAAACTGCGCGCGCTCGGCCAGAGCAGGCGATAACGCAAGCGCGCGACCGGCTCCGATTCGGCCAGGTAGTTTACGTCGGCAAACCGCCCGCCCAGCACCGGGTTTGCGCCGTTGACCGAATAGTCGTACTCCACTACATCGCCCACGCGCACATCATTTAAAATCAACATCGCCGCCAGCGTGCCGTTGAAGAGTTGCTGCTCCATCTCTTCCTCTTTTTCCAGCATGCGAATCTCTTTGGGCTTTAGCGCGTTGATCGTCTGCCCGCCACGTTTGATCTGGACGCGATGGACAACAAGCTGCTGATAGGATGGGTCGAAACTGAATTCGACCTGCGAGACGTGTTCGACGCCCGGCTGCGCGATGACCTGATAAGCGTGATGAAAATATCGCTCAACCGTATTGCCGCTTACGCGCATCTGCTGATCCGAGAGCAAATAGGCCACCCCGTTGCGCGCTTCCTCACGCTGCTCGGCAGAAACCTGCGCGACAGGCTCATTGATAATCCAGTTGGGCGGCGGCGCGAGCGTAAAAGTACGCGACGCGGTTTGAGAAGTTTGTGGGAGAGCAAGGAGGAGGGTGACGAATGCAATGGAAACAAGCACACCTGTCAGTAGGCGCGCAGAAAAGGTTTGGTACTTCATAGATCAAAAAGGGATGTCAGTGGCCAGTTACAACCGACCGGCCACTGACAGATGACATGGGTTGCTACTTTTTCAATATCTCTTCGTGCACGCGCTCCAACAGCTTCTTGGTTGCGCGAATGCCGTCCGGCTCGCTCAGCTTCTCGCCTTCGTATTCGATGCCGAAGAAGCTGTGGTAGCCCGCGTCGAGCACGATCTTGGTCATTTTGCGATAGTCTGTGTGTGTCTCGTTGCCCTGCTCGTCGAAGTCGTGCGTCTTGGCGCTGACGGCCTTGGCGTAAGGCATCATCTCGGCCACGCCTTTGTAGCGGTCATACTCTTCATCCCGGCTCACGCGGAAGTTGCCAAAGTCTGGCAGTGTTCCGCACATCGGATGGTTGACCAGCTTCATTACGCCCGTCAGCCATTGCCCGTTGGAGGATAGTCCGCCGTGGTTTTCGACGATGACGGCAATTTTCAGCTTCGCGCCAAACTCGGTCAACTTGCGCAAACCGTCCGCAGCGAGCTTTTGCTGTTCTTCAAAACTGCCCCGACTCGCCGCATTGACGCGAATGATCTTGCAGCCGAGGAACTTCGCGGCCTCGACCCATTTGTAATGGTTCTCGACGGCCTGCTGACGTTTGGCTGCGTCAGGGTCTCCTAGATTACCTTCGCCGTCGCACATAATCAACCGGTTCTCCACGCCCAGGTCTTTCGTGCGTTTGAGCATCTCTTTCAAGTAGGCGGTGTCCTTCGCTTTGTCTTTAAAAAATTGGTTGACGTACTCAATGGCGCTGATGCCGTAATCCTGCTTGGCCGTTTTGGCGAAGTCCAGGTTGTCGAGTTGCTTGGCGAACAGCGCTTTGTGCAACGACCATTGCGCGAGCGAAATGCGGAAAAGTTGCTTGGGAGCTGCGCGCAGTTTATTAGTTGCCATTGCAGTGAGTCCTACCGCTGCGCCGGTTTGTGCAGCTTGCTTAATGAATTCACGACGGTCAATTACTTGAAGCATCTTAGTCATCCTCGGTTTTGAATTTGTAGTGGAAAGGTTGTGGCGGAAAACATCGCACGATTCGCCGCAGAGCACAATGCTGCGCGCCAAGGCGGCGAACCATACCGGTCTAAGGCCGTTTGCTGCGCAAGTCGTGCAAGAGCTTTTGCACAATAGAAGCTTGTGGATTGTCAGCAGCCAATGCTTGCAACTCGCGCTCGGCTTCTTTCAGCAATCCTAGCCGCGCATAGAGCAACCCCAACGGCAAATGCTGCCCGGCATAATTCTTTCGTGCATTGGCCAATTCATCCGCCTGTGTTTGTGCAAGCACTCTGAATTTAGCCTCGGGCGCTTGCGGGGCGGGCGCACTGACTTCGCGGCCATTGACAAGCGCCGCGACTTGCCAAATGTACAACCGCCCGCGCGGCAAGGTATGACTAACCTGCCAACGGGTCGTAGTGAGTTTGGGGCTGACAGCGACTTCACGGTAATTGGCCGCCGGTTCGTTGATCGTCACGACGTAGCTTTCAGCGCCAGCCAAAGCTTGCCAGCGCAGCACGGGGCGGTCTTCCGCCAGCACTTCGCTGAAAGGCGCACGTAGCGTCGCGTTGCCTGCCGCAGCCCACGCTTGCGCGGGATCAGCCGGCGACTGGCCCATTAACTTGCTGCCGGTGTTCTTTAGTTCAGCCAAGGTCTGCGGCACCTCCACTCGCGCGGTGGTGAGCGCAGCCTGGGCCAGTTGCTGTTCCGACGCCGCCAACGTTTCTAACCCGCTCAGCTTGCCCGCGGCATCGAGCGTAACTTGTTTAGCTCCGTCATTGAGCGCCCAGAGCAACGCAGGCGCGGGCGGGCTTGGCGCAAGCGTGGCTGCCGGAGTTGGATTGCCGCCAGCAAATTCCTGCTGTTTGAAGCTGCCTGCTCGCCAGCGCCAGACACCCCAGACCAGCAAAGTGAGCAACGCCAACGCGCCCGCAACCCGCCAGGCCAATGGCAACGCGAGCCGATTACCAAAAGCCTGCGCCAGCCATTGGCCGAAACCACGCGGGGGCTCTGCCTGGCTGGCGAAACGTAGTGTTTGCGCCTGCGTCTGACAGGCAGCGCAAAATTCAAGATGGCTTTCGATCAACTCGCGGTCAACCTCAGCCAACTGTCCGCGCAAATGAGCGCGTAATTCAGCCAATGCCGGATGGTCATCTGCCTGTGGCGCGCGCTGCACGCTGGCCTGCAAATGTCGCCTAGCCGCCTCCAGCGGCAAAGCTGCGCGCATTTGCAAACGGCATGCAGCACAATCCGAGACGTGCTCGTCAAGCGCGAGCAGTTCCACCGGTTCAAGCCGCCGCTGGCGGTAACGTTCGATCAATTGTGCGGAAACATGCTCTGACACAAGAACCTCTTCACTGTTCCGGCAACCGAACTGAAGTCTGCGCGTAATCTGCCTGTCAATTCGTCTGAACAAACCACGGGGAGAGGTTGCAAGGGTAGCCCGGAATAAAATCCTTGACCATAATGATGCCAACCGCCACCCGATATTACTCTGCCACCGAATTATTATCCGTTACTGCGAAAGATCGCCAAGCGCCGCGCCAGCCGGTCGCCCGCTGCTTTGCGCAAATTGATGACCTTCTGCCGCTCAGTGCCCAGCAATCGCGCAATCACCTGATCGTTGAGCGGCAAATGGCGCCAGAGCAGCGCGAACTTTTCGTCATAACTTTGCCATTGCGCCTGCCCTGACGCGGCTGGCGTCAACTCCTGCCAAACGCGTGCAAATTGCTCTTCGGTCAACTGGACTGCCGTGCCGATGCGTCGCACGCTGGCCACACCATGCAGCCAGAAGATTTCCAAGGCGCCCTCGCCCGCGGTGAAATTCAATAGATACGCGATGCGTTGCAATGGCGGCAACTGTTCGATCTCAGCCCAGAGCTTTGCCAGAAACTGTCGCCACTGGCTTTCGGCCTCGGGCAGGGGCGACAGCGCAGGCAAAACTTCGCTCAACGGGCGCGCTTCGGCATCCTCGTCGCTGCTGACCGGCGTCAAGTCTTCCAGCCGCCGCAGCTCAAAAACGATCCGCACCAATTGATCGAAATTGACCGCGTGTCCGACCCAGGCGAACAGCGCATAGAGCAATTCCGCCTGCGGCACGCGCTGCGCATCCTGTCCCGGCAAGATCTCTTCATCGTAGGCGGTCGGCTGGTGCAGCAAACTCGTCAAACGCGGACTGCTGAAATCCACGTCCGCCCGCCCGCGTAGTTCGGCCACCCCACACACCCATTCGCGCTCGCGCGCTTCCCACAACGCTAGACGCGCATCGTTACGAAACGTGTGGCGCAGCGAGGCTTTCAGCGTGTGATAGGCCGGATGTTCCGCGCGCAACCGGCGGCGGCAAACGTGCGCCGCCACCACCGCGGCATAACGCTGGAAATCACCGATGGCTTGTTGCTGCGGCTGGCAACGGCAGGCCCATAACACTCCGATGAGTTGCTGCATAGCTTCTTGCAGATCATCTTCCGGAGCCTGGCTGCGCCCGACGATCTTTTTGATGGCGGGCGTAACGAACGTGAGCAGCTCTGCCAACCTGGCTGCGGCCAGATCCTCATCCTGCGCCTCGACAAAAGGTCGTAAGAGTGGATCGAGTTGAACGGAGGCCGCACGCTCTTCCATCAAGGTTGCACGATGTTGCATCGGATATGAGGTACTGTTCGGGTTGCACAGAAGAAAATTGCGCGGCGAGCATACTTGATAGTTGCGCTCGCCCGCAAATTCCAGGCGCGTTGGCCGCGCAAACCGTCCGGCAAACTGGTGAGCTTGTCGAACCCACAGCGCGCTGGCCTTAGCGCGCATCCCCTACTAACACAAACCCTGCCCAATAGAACGGATGCCTATACTGCCCGCCGCGCAACAGCTTCAATGCAGCCTGTTGCAAGGCTTCGGCCTTCGTCCAGGCTGAAGTTGGAGACGGTGTGCGTTGCGACTTTCGCGCTTGCAACAATCGGTGGAACTCGACCATCAAGGCCGCCGTGCTGTCAGCGCGCACTTTCCATTGGCTGACCACTGTCGTCGGCACGCCCGCTACGAACAAAGCCCAGGTCAAGCCGATCATCCCTTCGCCCGCGCCCACACGCCCCCGCGCCGTCTCGCAGGCCGAGAGCACCACCAACTCGGCGCGCAAATCCATCTGCATAATCTCCCAGGCCTCCAGTAATCCATCTTCTCGCGGCTGGGCCGCTCGCGGTTCGGCGTCTGTCGTCACTCCATCCGCCTGCGCCAGCAGAATGTGCGAATAGAGCGGATTGCGGTCGTTCAAAATCCCGTGCGTAGCGAAGTGCAGAATGTCATAAGCGCCTGCCTGGGCTTTGACGGCGGCTTCGGCTGCGGCTACACCGACGAAGATTTTACTGTGCTGCGCGTCATAAAACTTCCGCAATTGCGCCACTTGCGCTCTGGCTTCCGGTAATTGATCAAGCGCGCCGCTCAGCAAGGCTTGCGCGCGTTCCAGACTTTTGCCACCCAACGCCGGATCGCCGACAGCTAACAATGATGGCTGGCCAGTGATCGGCCGCCGCAGCTTCGCCATTTCACGCAGCACTGTCAACGAAGGCGCGTAGGCAATCACGTGCGTTTCCCACAGGTGTCTCCCCCGCTCGTCGAGCAATGCCTGAAACGGCAACTCCCACAATGGCCCATCCGGCACGATCATCAGCCGAGCCTGTGCTGGCAAAGCCGCCCGCGCCGGTCGCAAGAGTGCGGCATAAAGTTGCCCAGCCAGCTTCCCATAACGCGCATCGCGTTCGGCCAATAGGCGGCGAAACTGCTCGACCTGTTTTGCCAACTCGTCGCGTTTGACTACCAGCGGGAAAACGCGCAACTGCGCCTCGCCCGTTTGCGCCTTGGTTAAGACGAACAATTGCACGCGATCTGCTGTCACTACATAGCTCAACAGCGCCGTACGCGCGTCGGGCAGTAAAGCGTTGGCCTCGGCAAGCGTCAATGGTTGCGCTTCGCCCCGCTGGATTTTCAACTCAGGATGCGCGGCGTAGAGGCGTGTGCGGAAATCTTCGTAATCAAGTCGCGCCACGTTCAGCATTTGTGTCAGGCCTGCGAGCAAAGGTGGGTTGCGCTGCGCTGCTTGCATTACGTTGTGATATTCCAGGTTTAGTCCAGCGAGTGCGTCAAGCAGTTTGCGCTCTTGCTGTTGTTCAGCTTGAGTCATTACTTTCGAGAAGCTGAGTTTGCCGCTGCGCAAGACATCGAGCAACGCGCGCGCCTTGGCGCGTTCAGCATAAGCGAGCGCCTCAGCCGGTTTAGCTTGCGCCAACGATAGCTCGGTCAAGGCCAGGTACGGCGCGGTCATGTTTTCAAAAAAGGACTGCAAATTCTGTTCATCTCCGGCCACTTCACCGCGCAGCCGTTCAATAATGGCGATGGCTTCCATCAACACCCGGCGCGCCTGCTCCGGCTGCTTGAGCGCTTGGTAGATGTTTCCGGCGTTGGTGCAAACGCGCTGGCGCAATTCCGGCATGTTGAGTTGGCTGGAAAATTCGAGTGCTTGTTCAGCAAAGACGCGCGCCTGGGCAAAATCCTGTTGAGCGGCATAGACCGATGCCAGGTTGTAGTTTGATTCGGCCAGCGTTTCGGGCAGGTTGATTTGGCGGCTGAGCGAGAGCGCCGTCTGAAACTGGCTGGTTGCTGCCTGGTATTTCTGTTGAGCTTGTAAAACTGCGCCAATGAGGTTGTGAGTTTTATAAAGCAAGGAGCGATTGCTGAGGCTCTCGCCGATGGCGCGCGCGCGCTGGTAATGTTCCAAAGCTTGCGGCCAGCGCTCTTGCGCTCGATAAATATCGCCAAGAAAATTGTGCGACACCGCGATTTCCCGTTGAGCCTTTTGCCGTTCATTGGCTTGTAACCCCAAGCGATAATAGCGTTCGGCTAAATCATAATTGCCCTGTCGTTGGTAGAGCGTGCCAATGTTGTTGAGCACCGGCCCTTCCCCACGCTCGCGGGCGCGAGCGGTCGCCAGGCTCTCTTCAAACAACTTGAGCGCCCGGGCGTGCTCGCCCCGCTCCGCATAGACCAAGCCGATGTTGCTCTGCAAGGTGCCAAGTTCGGCTAGGTTGATTGTGTCGGACGGGTTCTGTTGTTGCAGTGTCAGCCGCAATCCCAACGCCTGTTGATAAAACTCCAACGCCTTGTCGTAAGCGCCTTGATGATGATGCCAGGCGCCAAAGTTATTGAACAAATTCGCGCGTTTTGCCAGGTCGGGCAGCGTTTGGCGGAGTGGCAGACTACGTTCGTAATAGGGTTTTGCGGCGGCGTATTGACCGAGCGCCTGCTGCGCATTGGCGACCGAATCAAGCGCGTCAGCAAGGCCGGCAGGGTTGTTCAGCTCGCTATTGAGCTGCAAGGCTCGCTGTGCAAAGTCGAGCGACGTAGAGTGAGCTTTAACGTCAAAATGCGCGAGCGCAAGATTATTGAGCGAGGTGGCGGCGCGCTCCTTATCCCCGACTTGCCAGGCGATTTCATAGGCTAGTTGAAAGGCTTTGAGCGTCAAGTCTTGATTGCTGAAACGCGTGCCGTTACCAGCCCGATTCAGATAGCGCGCCAACTCTGTGTCATACAGTTCTGGCGCGGCGGCAAGCAAGGACTGGGGTGCTTCTACGGTCGGCGCACTCAGCAGTTTTTGCGCCAGCGCAACATAAGCGGAGACTTCCTGCCAGAGCTTCCACTCGTTGTTCTCTTTGCGCCAGACCAACACGTTTTTGAGCTTGGCCCATTCGGGGAATGGTTGATTGGTCTTGGCTGCGACGGCATTGAATTCCACGTCTACGCGCACCTTGGCGTCAGGGCCATCCCACTCGACTTGCCGCACCGTCAATCTGGTCAACTCGATTCTGGAGCTATTGGCAAAGAGATTCTCGAGCTGCCGTTTGTAGCTGGTTAGCCCCGGCGCTTGGCCACTCCACCATGCCAACGTTGTGCTGGCGTTCCGTCGTTCATAAGAGCGGTAAAAGACCTGAGTTAGCTCACGCACCTGTTGCTCGTCGGCGGATTGGGCTTGGCGCGGGCTTGCCAGTAGACAGATGAGCAGCGCGGCCAGCAGTGCGCGCAGTACGCCGTCGTGGCTGGTAATGACTGTTTGCATAATTTCCTCTTTCTTGCTGATGGGTAGAAAGCGTTGTGCACATCTTGCTTTCGCCAGGCTTGCGCCGGAGAATGCTACTCCGCCTCGAGCAAAAAACAAAGACAAGCTGAACTCTGGCACTGGGCGAGCTGAATATTTTTCAGCCGCCGGTAATATCCGCCCGACGTAAGCCTCTTTCATCAATGTATGCCCCGTCGTAGTTGGGGTATAGGCTGGCCGTGGTGTGACGGCCAGTACAGCAACAATGTCCGAAAGCCGTAGTTGAGTCGAGAGACAAAGGAGTGATGATGATGCAAAACAACACAAGTTCGATGATGAAATTGTGGTTAACCGGCGCGGGAATCGTAGTGCTGCTGCTGGTGGGTTGGGCCTCTACGCAGGCGCAACAACGCAGCAAACAAAAGAAGGCCCAACAAGCCAACCAGTCTGAGCCGAAGAAACAAGCAGACGTGAAAAAGAACGATGATCCCAACGCTAGGAGAGGGATGGGAATCCCGACCTATTAACCCCGTGCATGGAATTGATGGGGGAAGGCGATAATGAACCGGTACTTGCAGCCAATACGGGCGGCGAGCGCCGCCCCTGGGGCATTATCTCCGCCAAACCTGCTGAGGGTGAAAAGATCGTGGTAGTCAAAGTGACTGATTGCGCCACCAACTTCGTTTTGCCACTGGGAATCAACCGGCGCAAAACCGGCACGTTGTATTACCAGCTTGTTGCCGTACCCAATTCCAATCTCGTGCCAGTCAACCCAGTAGAGGTAGGCGGTGTGCAGAGCCTGCCGACTCAGAAAGATTGCGAGGCCGTGCCCCTTCCGGTTCGTTTCCGCCTCAACCAAGGCGCAGCTCCAAACAGCAATAACGAAATAATCTTGGAGTTGCTGAGCGCGGCAGATACTGGCGCGGTGACTAGGCAGCCGAACGAGACCGCGCTCGTTTCGGTCTATGAGGTGCGTCAACGCTTTCGCGTGCAAGTGAAGTGCGTGCCAGTGACAATCAATCCGTTAGACCTTAAGCAGACTGCCCAACCGACGCCTATCAAAAAATAAGTAACTGATGTTACGCAGTAAGAAAGTCGAGTGTGGAATTGACAGGTTTTTGTGCCGGAGGCCCAGCGGAAATTAGCCGGTGGTGGAACGAAGTGAAACCAGCGGTAACACGCGTCAACTGACCGCGCCCCCGTAGGGGCGCAGGATAGACAATTGGCGCGAAATCAATGTCCTGTCCAGCGTCCCAGCCGGGACGCGAGATTGCGGCGTTCGACTTTCCGGTGGTTACGCTTTGCTCCACCACCGGCTAATTTCCGACCGCGCCTCCGGCGCTGAGAAGGGCGTCAAGCCTAAAACGATTTTCCGCGCTGCGTAACATCAGTAAGTAAAACACTGGCGTCCGTCCAAGCTTGCGGCGTGTAGTCCGTCTGGACTGCGCGCCGCTTTCCTTTTTTTGGCTCAGGGTGTCCCGCGCTTTTTGAGTCTGAAAAAATGTTTCGGCCCGCAGTAATATCGCCCACCCCTCAGCACCTCTCCTTTGTGTGAACGATAGAAGCGTAGCGCGGACAGCATCCCGACTACATTGCATTGACCCTCTCTCATTACGAGAGATTACCCAAAGGAGCAACGTATGAAGAATTCGAAAGCCAAGCAGCACAACCTCAAACGGCGCGATTTTGTCCAGCTTTCAACCGCTGGCTTACTTGCCAGCGCCTTAAACGTAAAAGGTGTATTGGCTGGGCAAGACGGCACCCGGCAAGGCGCAGCACGCGTTTCCCCGCTTTACACCAATGCGCAGGCCTATGCCACGGAGTTGAAGAGCAACCAGAAAGCTTTGCAAACATTCCGCCAAAAGCTCGACAAATTCGAGGCCAGGTTAAAGGCGGGGGGCACGCTCGAAAGCGCCGCGTCGGAGCTGACTTCCGCAGACTCGAGGCTGAAGCGGTTGCAACAGCAACATGCCGAACAAGGCCCGCAGGCCATCATCATCATCATTATCATCATTATCATCTTGGTGGCCATTCCGAAGGATGCCAAGTAAGAAAGGAGGCAGCTATGGCAGCAAAGATTACCGGTCATTTTACTTGCGACAACTCTTATTCCGTCTGGCACGGTGACGCCCATCAGGTAAAGCAGTTTCTCCTGGAAGCGACCAACACCAAAGCCAGTATGATTTGGAGGGGAGAAGATTTGCCGCCCATTGAGCCGACACCCGAATGTTACCTCTACGTCTGCGCCTGGAGCGATGACAGCGACCTGCAAGGATTTATCGGTAGCTTTACCGGTGATTTGACGATTCACTCTGGCGATCCGCGTTGGCGCGTGTTGCCCACCAAGTCCAACAAAGGGAACACTCAGTTCCCCACTTTGACGGAGATCAACGCGGCGCTGGCGTCGGCGCAAGCGAGCGATTGGAAAGTACCCTTTGTCGGCGCCGCCAATGGCGGGCCGCCCTGGAACCAGCTTGTCGAAGGCATTCCGCCAGAGGCCCGCTGGATGTGGCACGACAGCGGGAAAGACCCGCGCAACAAATACCCGCAATCGCCCTACGTGCCGTTCGGCGGTTTCAACCACGACGAATTTCTTATCTTCCGCATTCCTTGCGGAGAATTTGGAGGACCTGTGAAAGAAGAACCCAAAGAGTCAAAATGCTGTATCAACATTTGTCAATGTTGCGGCGATAAAGCTGCCGAAAAGCCGCAACCCATTATCATCAAAGAGCCGTCTTGTAGCTGTGGCAGTTGCGTGTTTGAAGTTCGCGCGCAACGGTTGCGGCATATCAGCGGCAAACCGGGTGGCTTGTTCGATGGCTGGGCCGAGTTGAGCTTCACCTTTCACGTAGACGGCAACATGGTCAACTATCCCACAGGCAACGGCGCTTACATCAAACTCGGCAAGCGGAAAGGCGAGTTTTGGAAAGGCTGGATGCCAATCAACACTAAGGCGGGGCTCCTCGAAGTCCCTTGCAAAGGTGGCCGGGCCTTCGATCTGATGACAGAAATGGTCGAGAATCCAATGAATGAAAAAGGGCTGCCAGCCGTTCTCGAAGGAGGCCGCCCCTGGAGCGTTTCCGAGCCAGGCACCTTGACTGTTCGTTGCGGGGAAAAACCTGGCGCGCATCTTCAGCGGGTGAAATTGGAGTTGGGCGGAAACCGCACTGAAGACATGGAAGTAGAGATCGAATACCGCATCAGTCAGGTGACGGCTTGTTCCTGCTGTTGCCACGACGAAAATGAGCCGGGCAAGTGATTGCCAACGGCTATTGCTTCAGAACTTCGACCTCGCATAAAAAGGCGGTGTGCATCGAGATGCACACCGCCTTTTTTCTTACACTATACCCAAGCGAGCAAGTCTTCTGTCTTGCTTTCCTGTCGAGTTACCCATACTTTGTACCAACTCATCGTTGTTATGCTTGAACACATCTATGGCAAATCATTCGCGCCGCCAATTCGTCAAATCCCTTGTCATCACCGGAGCCGCATTGCCTATGACTGAACAGATTCAACCCAAACGCCGCAATCTCAAACTCGGCTTCGACAACTTCGCGATTCGCGCCTTCGGTTGGAAAGCGCCGCAGTTGCTCGATTACGCCGCCAAGCAGAGAGTAGACACGGTGCTCTTCTCTGACCTGGACGTGTACGAGAGCCACAGCGAAGCTTATCTGAAAGACATAAAGAAGAGAGCCGACGACTTCGGCATCGAGCTTCAAGCCGGCACGGGCAGCATCTGCCCTTCGGCAAAAAGTTTCAGCAACAAATATGGCACAGCAGAAGAACACCTTACGCTGTTGATCCGCGTCGCGCAGGCGTTGAACTCGCGCGTGGCACGCTGCTTTCAAGGCACGTTTGATGATCGCAAGCTGCCGGGCGGACTCGAAGCCCGTTGGAAAGACACGATCCAGCTTTGCAAAGCGGTGCGCACGCGGGCGCTCGATGCTGGCGTGAAGCTCGCGATTGAAAACCATGCGGGCGATATGCAGGCATGGGAGTTGGTCAATTTGATCGAAGAGTGTGGGCGCGACTATGTCGGCGCGACGCTTGATTCCGGCAACGCGACTTGGACGTTCGAAGACCCGCTGCACAATCTGGAAATCCTGGGGCCTTATGCGGCTTCGACCGGCATTCGGGATTCGATGATATGGGAGACGGCAGAAGGCGCAGCCGTAATGTGGACAGCGATGGGCGAAGGCCTGGTGGATTGGCAGAAATACTTTGACCGCTTTGCGCAGTTGTGCCCCAGCGTGCCCGTGCAGTTGGAGATCATTTCGGGCGGCGTGCGCGCCTTCCCGTATCAAAACCCGGATTTCTGGCAGCACTACCGCGACATCCGTGCGCAAGAATTCCTAGGCTTCACGGCACTGGCCAAACGCGGCAAAGCACGCGAGGCCTTCAAAGTTCCGGCGGGCAAAGACAGGCGGCTGGCCGAGCAGGAATACCAACAAGCCGAGTTGGAAAAGAGTCTGCGCTATTGCCGCGAAGTGCTGGGCCTGGGCTTGAAAAGCTGAAGCGGAAAAATCCGGGCAGTGACTTGACGGAGCCTTACTCGGCCAGTAATATCGCGGCTTCGTTTGCGGCGCTCTTTTCAAATTGTTCGCTGACCCGTTCGTCTAGCCCGGTCCAGGACATCGCCCTTTCACGGCGGTAACACGGGTTCAAATCCCGTACGGGTCGTTTTTTCTTATCAAGCACTTGCAGGCTCTCGTCTGCGAGTGCTTTTTCTTTGGTAAGGTCTGGGTAACAAAACTCCCCGAAAACTCCGTCCAAACGGCCCACAGCTTCAGCCAAAAAGTCCGGACTCAACCGCACCTTTCGGGCAATCCTCTCCGTTCAATCAAGGTTCCAGCCAGCCTAATACGATGGCTAGAAATGCAATGCGCGCGCTTTCATTGACCAGCAACACAGCGATTAGGCCCGCGATCAGTACGATTGCGACCAAAGCGAGTAATAACACGGCTGCCCTCCTCACTCCGATGATTGTTTCTGGGGAGTACGCCGCTCCCCATCGTCAATGGATGCCCTTTGTACATTAGCACAGCAGGCATACAGCGTAGCGCCTGCTTCACCGGCCTAATGCAAAGACCGAGCCAGCATGCTCTGCTTCTTCAATGGGCTGTTTTCGTTCGCCGGACTGTGGGGGGAATGGAAAGCGCCAGACAGCGGGAGCATCCGCACTTGCACGATCATCATGACTGAGCCGAACGAACTGGCCGCTACCGTGCAAAGCCGTATGCCTACCATTCTGAAGCGCGCCGCTGAAGCTCTGTAGCTTGATCCTGCCGCGCGCGTCCCTGACCTGCTGCAATTGCTCTCTCCCTATCCTGACGAAGAGATGGAAGTCTACTCGGTCTCGCGCGCGGTGAATGCGTTGGCCCTTGATGACGTATCAATGGTTGAGCCGCTGATATGGCAAGCCACTCTTGTCGTTCGGCCTGAGTGGGCGTATAACGCAACACGATTAAGAGTAGACTCCTAAAGCTGTAGGCGAAAGCCCGGAAGCGATCAGGGTCGGCTTCCGGGCTTTCGCATGGGACTGGCTAACAGACTGAGTAAAGTTGAGCCATGAAATACCACGTTAAGGCTGTGGCAGTGATCTACATCAGCATCGGTTTGGTTGTTGCAGCTTTTATTTTATTGGTGCTGCTCGGCGGCACCCTCACGAGCCTTGGCCTGATCAAAAGTGCTACCAATCAAGGAGGTCTTGGTTCTGTTTTTGGTATCTTTATGATCCTCGTCTATCCCACGCTATGGCTCATTCAGACGGGGTTCGGCCTCTGGAACTTTGAAACCGGCGCGCGGATGTGGGGACTCCTACTCGCGGCCATACTTTTGATTGGGCTCAATAGCGCCTTGCTTTTGACTCAGGATAGGTCATCCGCAACAGGCAGAGGCTGGTCAATCTTTTATGTCGTATTGATAGTGGCCGGGGGGTATACGCTTGCGGTGCTCTTGTCCAAAAGAGGAAGAGAATTATTTCAGGAATAAATTTCCTGCGGCGTGAGTTCCGATAGCCCCTAGGACTGTCGTAGCGTTGTGCGATACTGACTTATAACTTACAAAACGCCGGCAAGAACTTCAAACAAGCCCCTTCCCTCTTCTCGCTTCTCTCAACCATTGCGCAACCGCCGCGCGCCGCTTTACCGCCATATTGAACGCTAGAAGGCCGATAGGCAGCGCGGCATAGAGCATTCAGCCACGCAGTTTGCTACGTTCGCGCGTGATTCATTCTAATCCCCGCGCGAGCCAAGAATTAGCCGCCCTGCAATAAGGAAGCTGGAAAGGCTCCAAAATAACGCGAAGTTCATTTTCATTGAGTGAAGGGCTCCGGCGAGGAAGAATAAAACGCCGGCAGTGAGTAAGATGATGAATGTCTGTTTGGCAGCAATTGGGGTCATAGCCTGAATTCTCCTTTTGAAGTTTATGCGCTAGCTTTGTTCCGCTCCATCTTTACTTGGTTCTGCAGACGTAAGAACTCAATCGTAAGACGACCTGCGGTGGACGATTTACCTTGTTCTTGGATGCCTAAGATTTCAATGGCTTGGATTGGTGCGGGCGTTTTTATGTCACAAAAGAGGCGAAGGAGGCAAGAAGAAACATCCCAAAAAAAATTAAATGGGCGGCTTTTTGCAGTCTTCCCGGTTCACTTCGCTTTTCGTGTAATGCTTCGGCCATCTCTGCCACTCAATCACTGCAAGGTTTCTCCTCTTGCGCCGCCAACTCAGATTGAACCCGGCTAGCCGATTGGCAAACGTCAAACTCTGAACGTTGAACTTGCAATGGTGCTTCAGCCTTAAAAGAATTTCCCCCAATGAAAACACTACAAGTACTCAGGTTGCTCACCTTCTGCGCGCTCCCGCGTTGATACGCCATGCGACCAGCATCCGTCGCCAGTTCTTTGGGCCTGACCAAAACTAGAAACGCGCAAGCGATATGATTGCGTTGGATTCTGGCTTTGCGGCATTGGCAACGCTCCAGTCTAGTGACTTGTTTGTCTTCGCGGTGCACTGCTCAATCTTCCAGCGGAAGCTACATACCGCTTGTGTTGCCTCGGCCGAAACTTGAGCGAGGTCGTTAGTGACGCCCCAATCCGTGCGGGTAGTGGCGCAAGGTAGTGAGTGTGGCGTACCGGCTGCAGACGGCCGGGCTGGTCAACACAAGCTTCCGCCTGCATGCGGGACTCCAAACCTTCTCTCCCGCTTGCGCCACTACCTCGCGCGAAAGATAGGCGAGGTCAGCCGCGAAGGCAACAGCACCAAATCCTCGATCAAACAGCCGATGATCGTCACGGCAGAGAGCAGTCCAAACGAAGAGACCGGCTCGAAGTTGGACAAGGCAAAGATGGCGAAGGTCACAGCTAAAGCCACGTTTGCATAAATAATCGGACGCCCGGAGAGTCGCATAGTCGTAACGATGGCTTCGCGTAAATCTTGGCCAGGCTGCTGTACGCGCCGAAAGCGCACGACGAATTGCACGGCATTGTCCACCGCCAAGCCCAGTACCAAGCTCGCCACCAAGCTCGTCGTCAAATTCAACGGAATACCCCGCCAACCCATAAAGCCGAAGAAGAACAAAACCGGAATCAAATTGGGCACTAGCGCAGTAAAACCAACCCGCAGCGATTTGAAGAGCAGCGACAACATCAAATAGATCGTGACCAGCGCGAGCGTGATGCTCTGTACCTGCTCGCGGCCAATCTGATCCGAGGTGCGGTTGAGCAATACGAAAGTGCCGGTGGCGTAGACGTGAAACTCTGGCAACAATTCGCGTCCTTTCTGTTCGAGAGCTGGAATGGTCAGTGCCATCGCGTTCGAACTCGACAAACTGCTGCGCACCAGGATGCGCGCGTTGCGCCCATCCGGCGTGAGGAAACTCTTCAATTGGTCACGGTCGGAAAACAGTTCCTGAAGAATGCGATTATCGCTGGGGACAGTGTAATAGCTGGCATCATTCTGGTGAAAAGCGCGATTGATGTGTTTGACGAAATCCACGACTGACAGCGTGCGGTCAATCCCGACAACTTGCGGCGAACGTGTTTCGGCGAAGGCTTGTAGCTCAGCAATCCTGCGCAATACGCCAGCGTCTTCAATGGCGCCGGGCGCGCGGCCTTCGACGATCACATCATAGCTGACCGCGCCCAATAACCGCCGATTGATTTCGGCCAGCCCGATGACAGGCTCTGAGTTGGGTTTGAAAAAGTGGAAGAAATCTACTTCGATCTTGACGCGCCAAATACCGAAGAGGCTAGCCACAGCGATTAACACAGTCACCGCGTATAAAAACCGATGATGCGCTGTCGCCCAGCGGCCAGTGGCTTCTAACCGATGCGCCAAACTTCCCTTCAGGCCAATGCGCAAAAGGCGCGTGCGCTCGCCAAACAAGACCAATAACGCCGGCACAAGAGTGAGCGAGAG
This sequence comes from uncultured Acidobacteriota bacterium, assembly GCA_963699175.1. Lineage (GTDB taxonomy): Bacteria > Acidobacteriota > Blastocatellia > RBC074 > RBC074 > JACPYM01. Next base: position 780,220 of record OY969418.1, read on the forward strand.
CAGCATCGTAAAGGCCGCGCCACACGCGGCATAGACGGCCGTCGCGCGAACCGCCGGAATCTTTGTCAAAGCCAAAGAAAGAAAGCCCGCAATAATCGTCAGCGCCGAAACTATCACCGGCAGCGTGATGAAACTCAGCGCCCGCTGCAAACGCAAAGACAGCGTAAGATGCGCTGATTGCGCTGTTTCAATCCCAATCTGATTGAGCACGTGAATCAGATACGAGCAGCCAATGGCCAACATCAAGGTCGGCAGCATCAATCCTAGAATGGTGAAGTGCGCGCGGCACCACGCCATCAACCCAAGCAGCCACAACAAACCGACGCCGATAGCCAACAGCGGCAATATGACAGCGGTCAGAGAGCGGGAACTCAGCCACAACACCCCCACCAGCAATAGCAGAGTCAATGGCAAAAAGACGCGCAGGTCGCGCTTGATGGCCTCGGTAGCACGCAATTGCGCATACGGGTCACCCGCCAAATAGCTGGCGTCAAATCCGGCGTCGCGGGTGAGTTGGTAAATCTGACCGGTGTAGGCGTGGCGTTGCGCCGTAGGCAGCTCAGGCTTGAGCAAGATATTGAAAGCCGCCGTCTTGGCATCGGCAGAAACCAAATTGCCGACAAACAGCCGGTCGGTCGTTGCCACGCGGCGCGCCTCATTCAACCGCGCTTCATCCAGCGCGCCTTCCGGCAACAACCTTTCCGCCGACACGCCATCAGTCAAGCTGCGCGCATACTTCACGTTGCTCAGGCTGAGCACTTCACCGACGCCAGGTATCGCGGCAATCTGTTTATGCAGCCTTTGCAGCTTGGTCAGATTGGCTGGCGTGAATACATCGTCGCAAACGACCGCAACGATCAAATACTTGTCATCGCCGAATTGAGCGCGCGTCCGTTCAAAATCTGTGCGCGCCGGGCTGCCGCCTTCGATAAAGCTGAGCGGTGACACGTCCAGCTCCAAGCCACGCAGCAAGCCCAGACTCAACCCGAGCGTGACAACCAATACCAGCGCAATCACCAAGCGCGGGCGGGCAACCACAAAGTTAGCAAACCCCGTGATACCTTGCCCGAAAGTCGCAGCCTCGTCCTGCATTGTGTACAACCTCATTGAGTCAGCTTTTGGCTGGCGTCAGTGGTAAAACTCTTGAGGCGCTCTTCGGTGAAGATTTTGCCGGGCAAGTTTTGGTCATATTTGATGCTGCGCGTTTCTTGTTTGAGTTTGCGCTTGGTCAGATGCTCTTCGACCATCAGCTTGGTGATGGTCTGATGATTCTGAACGGCTTTGACCTCTTCGACGTTGATCGTCTTCACCTTTTCATTGCGATCGTCAAAAAGCTCGAAGCGCGCGGGCTGCTGATTATCGGCTCTGAAAAAGACCAGCAAGCGCGGATAAGCCAGATTGAGGTCGGGCTTGGCCTTGCCTTCGACCTGAATCAGTTCGACTCCCTCCTGCGTGGCTGGTGCGCCAGCGTTGAAGTCGTACTGGTTCAATTCCAAGCCCAACAATTCTTGCACAGACACTTTGGAGTTACGGAAGTTGAGCGTGTTGCTCGAATTCAAGCGCGCGAGTTTTTTCAAGCCCGCGAGATAGGAATAGGCTTCTGTCGCCTGCTGCGGCTTCTCGATCACCAGTAAAGCCTTGTCAGATTCTTCGCGGGGCGCGGTGACCTTCAAGAAAGTGGCGGTTTTATCTGCGTCGTATTTGCGTTGCAACTGAAATTCGAGCGCCTCACGCTTTCCATCGGCCTCTTCAACCTGCAAGCGCATTTCCGCCGTAGAGTCTTTGGCGCCGTCCTGAGTAGCCAATTTTTTCAGCAACGCCGCAACATCGGGAAGCGGCTTGGCCGCAGTCGTAGCCGCTGGAGTAGCGCTACCGCCAGTCGTAGACGTGCTCGCTCGGTCTCCGCACGCAGCGCAGAAGACCGTAAGCAGCACGAGCACTTTGAGCAAACTATGTAGCTTCACGTTCGGATACTCCTTTTATATAGTGCCTAGTCATTTTCGTACTGATCCCAATAAAATGGAAGGCATACTCACCGATAGGCAAGCGCAGCGTCAAGCCAGCTAAAGCCAACCAATTGATTAAATCTACATTCCGCATTCGAGTTGCGCATGCTATGATGCGCCGGTTTTACCAACGACCGCAACAATACTTTCAACTTAAAAAGGCACTGAGCATGTCTCAACCGATCTATCTAGTGACCGGCGCGCACGGGTTTATAGGCGCTTGGGTAGTGAAAAAACTGCTGGCGCAAGCTGTGCGCGTTATCATCTTTGATAAAAGCGCCGACCCGCAACGGCTACGGCTGATTATGGACGACGAGGAAATCGCACAGGCTACCTTTGTCTCAGGCGATATTTGCGATGAACAGACCATCATCAATCTCGTCAACGATCATGGCATCACCAACATCATTCACCTGGCAGGCGTGCAAGTGCCCGTCTGTCGCGCCAATCCGCGTTTGGGCGCAATGATCAACGTGGTCGGCACAATCAACATCTTTGAAGCTGCGCGCGCTTCCGGTGGTCAAGTCAAACGTGTCGCCTACGCCAGTTCCGCCGCGGTTTTTGGCGAGGCAGAAGAAGGCCACATAGCCAAAGAGGATGAGGCGGGCAAGATGGCGACGCATTACGGCGCGTTCAAGCGTTGCAATGAAGACAATGCGCGCGTTTACTTCCTCGATCACGGCTTGCACAGCGTCGGCCTGCGTCCGTTGACGGTTTATGGTGTCGGGCGCGATTTCGGCATTACCTCCGGGCCAACCAAAGCGATGAAGGCTGCGGTGGTCGGCCGTTCCTATCACATCGGCTTTGGCGGCAAAACAGATTTTCTCTACGTGGGTGACACGGCGGATGCCTTCATCCGCGCGGCCTCGGCGGAACTGCCTGGCGCGCACGTTTTCAACCTGCACGGCGAGACAGTCGCGCTCTCCGACATCGTAGCCGAGATCGAAAAACATCGTCCGCCGGCCCAAGGTTCAATCACCTTTGCCGAGCAGGCGATTCCCATGCCTTCGCACCTTGATGACACTGCGATTCGTCAGGCGCTGCAACTGTCACCCGCTACAACGTTGGCCGCAGGTGTGCGCGAGACAATTGAGCGGTTTCAGTTGTTGCAAGACGAAGGCCGCTTAGACACGCAAGACTTGGACTCCTGATTTGAGATCGAGAACAAAAATGACCAAAGCAAAACTATTTCTCTTTACTTCCATCTTACTAAGCTTGGCCTTGATTGCCGCCTGCAACAAAAACGGCAAAAGCGGGCAAAAGACGATTGCCGTAATTCCCAAAGGCGTCTCGCATTCTTTCTGGCTTTCCATTAAGGCAGGCGCGGATGCGGCGGGGAAAGAGTTCAATGTGAAGATCATCTGGAAAGGCGCGGCTTCGGAAACTGATTACGCCGGCCAAGTCAGCATTGTCGAGGACATGATCACGCAAAAGGTGGACGGCATTTGCCTAGCGCCTTCGCACGGCGATTCGCTCGTGCCCATTGTCGAGCGTGCCAATCGCGAGGGCATTCCTGTCACGATCATTGATTCGGGCATCAATTGGCAGGGCTATGTTTCCTACGTTTCGACCGACAACCGCAAAGGCGGCGAGGTTGCGGCGCAACGCCTGGGCGAGAAGCTCGGCGGCAAAGGCAAAGTCGCCGTCCTCGGCGTCAAGAAAGGTTCGGTTTCGACTGACGAACGCGAAGAGGGATTTATCGCCGAAATCAAAGCCAAGTTCCCTGGCATCTTAATCGTCCAACCGATCTTTTATGGCGAAGCCAACGCGGCCAAATCGCTGGCAGTCACCGAAGACCTATTAAATGCTCACCCCGATCTCACAGGGCTGTTTGCCTCGAACGAATCGTCAACCGTTGGCGCGGTGCGCGCGGTGCGCCAGCGTGATCTGGCAAACAAAGTTTTGTTGGTGGGTTTCGATCACACAGCAGACCTGGGCCGGAACGTGCGCGAAGGCGCGATTGACTCGCTCGTGCTGCAAGACCCGTTCAAGATGGGTTACGAAGGCGTTAAGACGCTTGTTGATAAACTCGCGGGTAAACCGGTTGAGAAGCGCATTGACACGGGCGTCCAACTGCTGACCAAAGAGAATATGGATACGCCGGATATGCAGCGATTGACCAAATAGACATGAGCGACTCAACTCCTGCGCTCGAAATGCGCGGCATCAGCAAAGCTTTTTCCGGCAATACCGTACTCGCCAATGTCAACCTGACGGCGCGCGCTGGCGAAGTCTTGGCGCTGGTCGGAGAAAACGGCGCGGGCAAATCCACGCTGATGAAAATCCTCGCCGGGGTACACAGGGCAGACGGCGGCGAGATTTTACTCGACGGACAACCGGTGCAGTTCGCGCGCCCGGCGGAAGCCTTGGCGGCTGGCATCGCAATGATCTATCAAGAACTCTCGCTCGCGCCGCATTTGACCGTGGCGGAGAACATCTTCCTCGGGCGAGAGCCGTTGCGGGCCGCGCAGTTCGGATTGATCAATCAGCGGCAACTCAATGAACGGGCGCAACAATTGCTCAACGAGTACGGTTTCCAACTCAATCCGAAAGCACGCGTGGGCCGCTTGAGCGCCGCGTCACGCCAGTTGGTCGAAATCACGCGCGCCATCGTTGAAGCGCGCCGCGTGATCGTGATGGACGAGCCAACTTCTTCGCTCACTAATCAAGAAGTCGAAGAATTATTCCGCCTGATCCGCGATTTGAAAAAGCGCGGACTAGCCGTCATCTATATCTCGCACCGGCTGGAGGAGCTGAACGAGATTGCCGACCAATTGACGATTCTGCGCGATGGGCAAGTGGTCTACACGGGACAGTGGGGCGCAATCACTACTGACGAAATGATCCGCCACATGGCTGGGCGCGAGTTAAAGGAAATCTTTCCACCACGCCACGCACAGATCAAAGGCGTTGCCTTGCGTGTGCAGAGTCTGACGCGCTTGCCTAAGTTTGAGAACGTCAGCTTTGAAGCACGCGCAGGCGAGGTACTAGGCATTGCGGGGCTGGCGGGCGCAGGGCGTACCGAATTAGTCGAAGCCATCTTCGGTGCACATCCAGCGACGAGCGGGACTATCGAATTGCGTGGCGAAGCCATTACGCACACACAACCTAATGGCTCGATCAAACGCGGCTTGAGCCTGTTGACCGAAGACCGCAAGCGCACCGGCTTATGTTTGAATCTGCCACTGACCACCAACATAACCCTAGCCAACGTGCGCGCGCTGGTCGCGGGCGGGCGCGTGCAGCGCAGACGCGAGTTGGCCGCTGCCAATCAATACATTCAAAAACTAAGCATCCGCCCGCCCAGCCCAAACAAGATCGTTGGGCGGATGAGCGGCGGCAATCAACAAAAATCACTGTTGGCGCGCTGGCTCTTCGCCGACAGCCAGGTTTTCTTGCTCGACGAGCCGACGCGCGGCGTAGATGTAGCGGCGCGCTCAGAAATTTACCGTGAGATCAATGAACTGGCTGAAGGCGGCGCGTCCATCGTAATGGTCTCGTCCGATTTACCTGAACTACTAGGTATGGCAGATCGCATTCTGGTAATGCGCCGTGGCAGGCTCGTGGCCGAACTAAACGCCAAGCAAACGACCCAGGAAGAAATACTGCGATACGCCGCTGTTGAATGATTTGTCAAAGGAGCTTTTAAGATGTCTGCGAAAACCTGTCGCCTGATCGCCATTCTCTGTTTCGTACTTGCAGTCGTGGTCGCAGTGCTTAACTTGCAACGAACGGCTAATCTGGGGCTGAAGTCAATGCCAGTGTTGCTGATTCTGCTTGGCGCAGTACATTTGAATCGCGCCCGCAAACTTGAACGCCAAAAACCTTAATCACTGACTAATATGTCCGATTGGCTCAAACGCTTTCTCCCCTTCATCAGCCTGCTGGCGCTGTGCGTGCTGATTCCGGTTGGTGAATACTTTCTGCTCGATAAAAACCCGGTCTTCTTCACTTCCAATAACCTCGCGGCCATCGCGCGCCAAACCGCCGTCATTACGATTATGGCGATGGGCATGACGATGGTGATGGTTTCGGGCGCGATTGATCTGTCGGTCGGCTCAATTGTAGGTTTGGCAGGCGTGGTAGGCGCGCTGGCCATGACCCATCACGCGCCATCCGCCGCAGGCTTTTTGATCTGCATTGCGGTCGGCGCGGCCTGCGGCTTTTTGAATGGCTCAGCCGTTGCTACGATGAAAATCCCGGCCTTCATTGTCACGCTCGGCGCGATGGGCATCTATCGCGGGCTGGCCTTGTATTTGTGTGACGGCAATGCAGTCGTAGGCTTACCGCCGAGCTTTGGCTTTCTGGCAGAAAAGAATTTTTTAGGCGTCTTTCCGCTGCCCTTGTTGATTGTGATTGCAATCGCATTGCTGGTACATTTCGCGTTGAGCAGCACGCAACTTGGGCGCTACTGTTACGCAATGGGCAGCAACATCGAAGCCGCGCGCTACGCAGGCATCCGTGTATCGCGTTATCAGATTCTGTATTACGTCATCCTCGGCGGCCTCTCCGGCTTGGCGGGTGCGATTGAAACATCGCGCTTGGTAACGGGGCAGCCGAATGGCGGCGAAGGCTACGAACTCAATGTCATCGCCGCTGTCGTAATCGGCGGCGGCAGTTTGAATGGTGGACAAGGCACAGTGATTGGGACGATCATCGGCTCGCTGATAATGGGCGTGCTGGCCAACGGCGGCAACCTGCTGCAAATTTCGCCCTTCATTCAAAAGATCATTATCGGCGCGGTCATCGTACTGGCCGTGACCATTGACGAATTTCAGCGGCGCAGATTCGAGAGCGCCGAGGCTTAATCAACGAATTACTGACAAAGGATAAGTAAATGAAACTCGCACAATTCAAAACCAAGACCTCCGATGAAGCGCGTCTGGGCAAGCTCGATGGCGAAGTCATCGTAGACATCACCGAAGTTGCGCCTACCATGCTCGAATTCATCCGCAAAGGCTCGGCAGCTTTGCACGCAGCGAAGAACGTCACCCCAAAGGCCGCCTATGCGACCGACGCGGTTGAATATCTGCCCGCAGTCAATGCGGGTAAGGTGCTGGCGATTGGCCGCAACTATCACGACCACGCTATTGAAGGCGGCAGCGAACCGCCCGCCGCGCCACTGATTTTTACCAAGTTCATCAACTCGCTGACCGCGCACAATGCGAAGGTCACGCTGCATGCCATCAGCGAGAAGATTGATTACGAAGCCGAATTGGCCGTCGTGATTGGTCGCCGCGCGCAAAAGGTGAAGCAAGAAGAGGCGTTGGATTATGTCTTCGGCTACGCTTGCTTGGATGACGTGAGCGCGCGCGACCTGCAATTCAGCGATGGCCAGTGGGTGCGTGGCAAGGGCTTGGATGGCTTCTGCCCTATTGGCCCGTTCATCACGACCAAGGATGAAATTCCTGATCCTCAAGCCTTGAAGATTGAAGGCATTCTCAATGGCGAAGTGATGCAATCATCCAACACCAGCAAGATGATCTTTGGCGTGGCCTATTTGATTCATTACATCACACAGGCGATCACGCTCGAACCAGGTGATGCGATTGCGACGGGCACGCCGGAAGGCGTCGGTGTCTTTCGCAATCCGCCTGTGTTGCTAAAAGATGGCGATGTGTTTGAAGTCGTAATCGAGAATCTAGAGACGCTGCGCAATACCTTCGTTAAGCCATAACTGCGCCACGTCGTCTTCGTTAAGCGACAGTCCCGCCGCAGCATTATTTGCTGCGGCGGGACTATTTTTTGTTTAGAAGTTTTGGCCTGTTTAACTAGTTGTCCCTGAAAAAGTCGGAAGACATTGAGAGCGTGGATGATAAGGCAAAGCGAGTGGGTATAAAATCACCAGCAAACACTTGGAAAGGATGAAAAACTGGTGATTTGATGAAATGGAGAAAGCCCGCTTATCTCGACCCGTCTAGGGGCGCAACCTCGTTGCGGGAATTGCTCAATCGAGAACATCCCTTGTTTCGCTTGGCGGCTGCCATCAACTGGCAGGTCTTTGAAGACGAGTTTGGCCCACTCTACGCTGAAGGCGTGGGCCGTCCCGCTTTACCGACGCGGCTTTTAGTAGGCTTGCATTACTTGAAGCACCTTTATCACGTCAGTGATGAGGTCGTCTTGGCGAGTTGGGTGGAGAATCCCTACTGGCAGTATTTCTGTGGCGAAGAGTACTTCCGCCACGAATTGCCGTGTGTGCCGACTTCGCTGGTGAAATGGCGGCAGCGCGTAGGGGCTAAGGGCATCGAGCAACTGCTCAAGCAATCACTCGACACGGCGCAACGCGCGCAATTGCTCAAGCCAAGCGAACTACAACGCGTGATTGTGGACACGACTGTACAGGAGAAGGCCATCGCCTTTCCCACTGATGCACGGCTCTACCACAAGGCGCGGCGTGCGTTAGTGCGCTTAGCGTGGAGCTTGCCCTGCCAACTGCGCCAAAGTTACGAGCGGGTTGGTAAGCAAGCCTTGGCTCGTCAAGGACGCTACGCAGCAGCCCAACAGTTGAAGCGTGCACGGGCGCAAACCAAGAAGCTGCGGACATATCTGGGCCGGGTGCTGCGCAATCTGGAGCGCTTTGTTGGGCCACTGACTGAGCGGCAGGCGCGCTTGTTGATGATCGCGCGGCGTATCTTTGAGCAACAACGTGAGGATCGCGGCAAGCTCTACAGTGTACACGCACCGGAGGTCGCCTGCATCGCCAAAGGCAAGGCGCACAAGCGCTATGAATTTGGCTGCAAGGTCAGAGTGGTGACGACCAATCGCAGTAACTGGATCGTGGGAATTGATGCTGAGCCAGGCAATCCGTATGACGGCGCTACCTTGCGACCTGCGGTGGAGCAAGTTGAGCAACTAACCGGGGTGAAACCGACAGAAGCGTTCGTGGATCGAGGCTATCGCGGTTCAAAACATCATCCTGAAGCAGTGGCGGTTTACCTTTCCGGGCGGCGGAATCTCTCGCGGAGGTTGACCAAGCTGCTGCGCCGCCGCAGTGCGATTGAGCCAGTGATCGGACATACGAAGCACGATCACGGGATGGAACGCAATCATCTGCTGGGAGAGGCTGGGGATCGGATCAATGCGATGCTGAGCGGGTGCGCGTGGAATTTGAAAAAGCTCTGGCGGGCGTTCGTTGAAAACCCCCGCCTTTGTGCAACAACCTGACTTTTTCACACTCGACTAACTATGTTTGTCCCTTGCCTTCCTGGCAATTATCACCCGCTATTTCACACCAAGCGTTTAAGAGGCGGCGCTGTCCAATATTGGACGCGGCTCTTTATTTGGGTGGGGAGGCTTGGCTATCCATCTCGTCTTGGGAACGCGCCAGGCCGCCCCCTGCGTAGCTACTTTTTATTTCACCATCAAGAACGCTGCCAGCGAATTGCACGGCTTGCGGCATAACTGTTCTCCTTCCTTGTCCCACTGCCTGTACCTGCCGCGCGAGTCAGCGGCGGCTCAGCCTCATTGACATTGAGAACTCGACCATCAACCTCTTTTCCGTTGAACAGCATGATGGCGGCTAGACCTTCTCCCGTAGAAGCCATCGTGACGTAACCGTAGCCATACGACCGCCCTGAAACGTAGTCGCTTTCAACCAAACCAAAATCAACGCTGCCCGCTTGTTCAAATAGATTCCCTAACTGCTCATTTGTTATTTCGGGAGCAAGATTACCGACATAAAGCTTCATAGACATATTCATATACCTGCGCCACTAAGTACGGCGTGCTTCGGAACCTTCCAGAGCAGGGATAAAATCAAAGCTGATTAGCCCTTGCTCGATTTCTTGAAGCGCGATGGTCGTCGTTTTCAGATGGTCAGTTTGCAAGCGTGCTCGCGCTCCCCTTTGAAGCTGCTTTGCACGCTGAGTGGCAACTAGAACCTTGCAGAAATTGTTCTCGATGATGTTAGATTTCATTGGTGTGCTCTCCTGTGCACGTTTGAAGGTTAAATGACACCTTGGTCGGCATCAGATTTCGCGGCAGGCGTTGGCGAGTAAATGGACAAGCTGCGGGTCTTACGGTTGAAGAAGACCCAGCCAAATAGCAACGCTGTAAAGAGCAAGCCCCCTAGAGTCAGGAACTGCCAAAACAGATTGGCCGCATTCTGAGGCGAAGCGTTGGCCCCGCTATTCACAAAAATGATGACTGGCAGGATTGCGACTCCCAAGAACATCAATAGAAAGCGCAAGCCTGAATTCTGGCAAGTCGCTTGAAGATTTTGTAACAGTAAATGATTTGGCATTGTGCCTCCTGTAACACCGGCTGTGTGGTTCAGAAGGTCTGGCGGATTCCAGAGGGCCTGATAAAAGGAGTAAGCCTAACTCGGTTCCCAATCATGTTGCTCTTACCTGAGAGAGCTTGCTGTTCAATTTTGGACAAGGTTGGGAAGAAATAGTGTGACGGCGTAATGCTAAGCAATCTGCGCTAGATAAGCCATGAGCTTGTGTTCTTTGATAATCAGGAAGTGATTGGCGTTCGTCTCGATCAGCCCTAGATTCTTAAAGCGCTGCATAAACACGCTGATCCGGGGCCGCGTTGTGCCCACCATCTCCGACAATTCCTCGTGCGTGATCTTCAACTCGATGCGGATGCTGCGCGGGTCTTTCTTGCCGAGGGTGCGCGCCAGGCGCAACAGCGTTTGGCCCAGCCGCTGTTCGCTGTCCACCGTCACTAAATTGGCAATCATCTGCTGCTGATCGGCAATCCGCACAGCCAGGTACTGTACGAAGCCTGGGAACAATGTGTCGCGCTCCAAGCGCGCAAAGAATTTGGGACAAGGAATTTGTTTGACGACTGACTCCTCCATCGCCGTCGCGGTTTCCAACCGTGCGCCTAAGCCGGACAGACACAACTCGCCAAAAATATCTCCTGCTGAATGAATGGCCAATAGGCATTCTTTCCCTTCAGGCGAGGTCATGAGCAGTTTGATCTGTCCGCTCTCGATGAAGTAAACCAACTCGTCATTGTCGCCACAGGCGTATACGTTAGCATTTTTCGCTACTGAAACGGCGCAGGAATTAAGGGTCTCCTGCCGCAGCGATTCACGCATTTTTTGTTTGAATAAGTCAGATTTTGGTGTTTCTTGAATCATATTTGTCCCTCAGTGTTGCGGTTTCATCCCGCTCCGCTTTCATTTCACCTAGCCCCTTGTGAAGCGCGAGCGCGTTAACCTCACGACTATCTTTCAACTGCTTTCCATGTCCATTCTCCAGGGCTTGAGGCAGCAGCCGTGCCAACGTTATTTCCAGCGCGTCAAAATCCAGGGGTTTCGTGAGGTAAGCTAATGCTCCGGCTTCCAAACCGCGCTGCTTATCGCTTTCATAGGCAGCAGCGGAAACGAAAATTACCGGGGCATGTCCGGGGACTGCGCAAATTTGCTCGCATAAGTCAACCCCTGATACCTCCGGGAAAAAGGTGTCGAGCAGGTACGCGTCGTAGGGTTCGCTTTGGATTTGGTGAAGCGCAGCAGTGGGAGTACTTGCCACCACCACTTCATAGTTCCACATTCCCAGCAAGACTTGCATCATCCTGCAAGTATCCTCATCGTCATCAATGCAAAGGATGCGCCAACGGGTGGGTTGCATCTTAAACCTCCAATAGCAAAAGGGAGCGTGTTACTGAATCGAATACCTGGTTTATCCAAGTAAACTCTTGTAGCACCTTGCTCTCTGGTAATTTTTCAGGTGTTAGGCTGATGATCGGTGAAATGGGAATAATTGGCCGTCTAATATTGTACTTTGCAGAAAATAAAGATTGGCAGGCATGTATTTTGCGCCTTGTTCCCTATGGGACAGCAGACCAGCCCGCCGTAGGACATGATCGCCACAATTGGAGCATCTACTTGTGAAGAGTATGGGGCGGTCAGCCAGGAATTTCCCACAAACGTAATGCCCGCCCCGCTCCGACCTTTAGATTAGCTAGCCCTCTTTCCTGCCAGCTTCGCCGTAACTAATTGCTCAATGACGGCGCTATGCAATCCCCACTCAGCGCCCGCGCTTTGCCGCCTTCCCTGCACGATTCAACCCTAACAGGCTGTAGGAAGGGCAAAAACAACCTGGGGCATTTATGGCGCAAAATGTAGGCAGTAGAAAAGAGCGCCAGGGCGCTTGTGCTCAGCGGAGTCTCCCCTTACACTCCCGCAAGCAAGCGGGTTTTCTTCACATCCGGCAAGCATCACTCTGAAGAAAGCCGTCTTACGTTGGCGCAAACTTTGCTCGATCACTTCACTGGAAAATCACCTGATTGAGCCGTATTCAGCAGTAGAAGTTTAGTTATTAGCTCGCCTATTCAGTGCCCGATAGTTAAGCGAGCCGTGCTCGTCTGGTCACGGTGGGCTAATAGCCAGTTAATCACAATCGTCGTAACAGGCATCCAGTCAAGAGCAGCAGGTGCAGTACTGGGACTTGCAAGGCCTAACTACAGAGGAGATATTTATTATGCAAACCACACACGCGCGCATCGGTTATTACTTACGTCTGTCTGTCATTTTCATGCTGCTGGCTGCGGTCGGCTGGTCACTGCCCCATTTAGGCGCGGCAGTACTCGCTTCTCCGGGTAAGGCTATCCAGACTATTCGCGGGACTCTCAACCACGGCCGCATCAGTGCTAGCGCGCGTTCAGCCGCTTCCGCCAAGGCGATGGGTGGGCGCCTCTTACAAACTGCGATTATTGTCTCGGCAGGCGCAACCCTTGTTTCTGAGAGCTGCACGCCAGCCAACGGGGCGATTGATCCGAACGAGACTGTGACAATCAGCTTCTGCGTGCAGAACACTGGTAGTGGGAACACGACCAATCTCATCGGCACCCTTCAGACGACTGGCGGAGTAACCTCACCGAGCGGCCCGCAGAACTACGGTGTGTTAGTGGCCGGCGGCCCGCCAGTCTGCCGCAATTTTACCTTCACAGCCAGCGGAAGCTGTGGCGGTACTATTACGGCAACCCTTCAATTCCAAGACGGCGCGACCAACCTTGGCACTGTGACTTATACCTTCACACTCGGCACGCAAAGCGTCGCCTTCACTCAGAACTTCGATGGCGTTGTTGCGCCTGCGCTTCCAGCCGGTTGGTCGTCAACGTTTGTTAATGGCGCGAGCTGCGCGTTAGGCGCCCCTTGGGTAACCTCAAATGCGGGCACCCCTGCGCCGCCGGCGGACACAGCGCCGAACGCCGCCTTCCACGATAATCAGGCTTGTATCACTGACAATCTGCTTGACTCACCGGTCATCGCGATCACGAGCAATGCGGCACGGCTCACCTTCCGTAACAACTTTGACTTGGAAGACCCTTTCGATGGTGGTGTGCTCGAGATCAAAATCGGCGCCGGGGCGTTTACCGACATCATTACTGCTGGGGGCAGTTTCGTGACAGGTGGCTACACGGATAACATTAGCATCAACTTCAGCAGCCCGATTAGTGGCCGGCAAGCCTGGAGCGGAAACTCGGGTGGTTTTATCACCACTACGGTCAACCTGCCAGCCGCTGCGGCCGGGCAGAATATTCAGTTGCGGTGGCGCTTGGCGACTGATAATAGCGTCAGTACGGGAACAGGCTGGAGAGTTGATACGATCAGCGTTACGGATGGCTTCACTTGCGCGACTACTTGCCCGCCGCCGGCATGTACGATCACTTGCCCCGCCAACATCACGGTCTCGAATGACCCGAACCAATGTGGCTCGGTGGTCACTTATCCGGCACCGACTACCACTGGCACTTGCGGCACGGTCACTTGCTCGCCTCCTTCGGGCTCGTTTTTTCCCAAGGGCACAACTCTTATCACTTGCACTGCGACTGCCGGGCCGAGTTGCGGCTTTACCATCACAGTTAATGACACGCAGCCGCCTTTGATCACCTGCCCGGCCAACATCACGGCCTCGAATGACCCGAACCAATGTGGCGCGGTAGTCAATTATCCGGCACCAACTGTGAGTGATAACTGTCCCATGATTGGCGCGCCAGTCTGCTCGCCTGCTTCTGGCTCCTTCTTCCCGCGCGGCACCACCACGGTGACATGTACGGTGGCCGACATGTCGGGTAATACCGCTACCTGCAGCTTCACTGTGCGGGTCAACGACACACAACCGCCGAGCATCACCTGTCCGGCTGACATCTACCTAGCGACGGCAGGAACGAGCGCAACTGCGACTTACACCCCGACAGCCTCGGACAATTGTCCCGGTGTCACCGTCGCCTGTACGCCACCTTCCGGTTCGAGCTTCCCTGTCGGCTCGAATACCGTCACCTGTACCGCGACAGACGCAACAGGCATCACCGCCACCTGCAGCTTCCGGGTCATCGTCAACCCCGTGACATTCTCGGTAACTGATCCGCTAGCCTGTACTGGCCCCGGCAATGCCGTTACCGGTACTTTCACCATCACCAACAACGGCGCAGCTTCGGTCACAGTTGGAGCCCTGGTGGCCTTGCCCGCTACCTTGCCAGCCGTCCCGGGCTCCTGCGTGGCGAACACCGGCACCTGCTCAGTTCTCACCGCCATGTTGGTCAACTACACCGCCACACTCGCCCCGGGCCAGACGGCAGTCGTCAGCTACACGGCGCAGGTCGGCGACACTGTGGTCACCGGGACTACGCTGTGTTCGCTACTGGGGGTCAGCTTAAACGGCGGGCCGACCCTCAATGTGCAGGCCTGCACGACGGTCAACTGCCCGACGGTGGGGCCAGGTCTGCTGTACCCGGCAACAGGTGAGGTAAACGATCAGAAGGCAGGTAGCGTGCTCGTCTACAATCTCTATTCGTCGAGCATCGCTGCTCCCAATCAACAGAACACGCGCATCTCGCTCACCAATACCAATCCGGGCTTGTCTATCGCGGTGCATCTGTTCTTCGTGGACGGCGCCACCTGTTCAATCGCTGACAGTCTGGTCTGTCTGACGCCAAACCAGACTGCCAGCTTCCTCGCTTCAGACATTGATCCAGGCACAACTGGCTACATTGTCGCCGTGGCTTCTGATTTGGTCACGGGCTGTCCGGTCAACTTCAATTACTTGATTGGTGACGAGTACGTGAAGCTCTCAAGTGGACACGCAGCGAACTTGGCGGCAGAGTCGTTTGCGGCGTTGGCTGGTGGTTTGCCTGCCTGCAACGGGCTTTCGGTGACAGCACTGTTGAGCTTTGATGGAACAAGCTACAACCGTGCTCCGCGCGTGCTAGCCGCCTCCAACGTTCCGTCAAGGGCTGATGGCAACGACACGCTGATCGTGTTGAATCGCTTGGGCGGCAGTCTGGCAGCCGGTGCTTCAACGCTCGGCTCACTCTTCGGCATCCTCTACGATGATGCAGAGAACCCGCTGAGCTTCACCTTCACCGCAGGCGTCTGTCAGTTCCGCTCCTCGTTGAGTAGCAACTTCCCACGCACTGCGCCACGCTTCGAGCAGTTCATTCCAGCGGGTCGGAGCGGTTGGGCAAAGTTCTATTCGCTCTCAGACATCGGGCTGTTGGGAGCACAGCTCAACTTCAACGCGAACGCGGGGACGGCGGCAAATGCCTTCAATCAAGGGCACAACTTGCACAAACTGACGCTGACGTCTTCGGCAGTGTTAACCATCCCAATCTTCCCGCCGAATTGTTAGACGGAAGTTGCTGAAATCAGTAAGGGGCGAGCGTGTTGAACGTTTGCCCCTTTCGCCTACTCAATTCCTACTCCACCGCTCACGCGTCAACCACGGCGCGACTGATTCATCTCCACCTATCATCAGCGCCCGCGCTTTGCCGCCTTCCCTGCAGGATTCAAGCCTGACAGGCTTGTAGGCAAGGGAAAATTCAACAGAGGGCAAATAAACGGAAAAATAGCTTAATGCTGTTTTGTTTGTAATCCTTTTTCTTACACGCCCACTTTAACCAGACGAGATGCTGATCTCGTCTGGTCGGTGCTTTCAGCGCATCCCAGCCGACGTTCCGAAGCTGAATTGTCTTGAAGGGAGTTTGTCACAATGAAACATATAGGCGTGGCTGAGCCGCTGAGAGCGCGGATTGCAAGGCTGACAGTTGCCGCTGGCGCTGGACTGCTGTCCGGCTACCTAATCCTGTTGATGAGTGCGCTGTTGTTGCAGGGACTGGCGGGAATCAGCCTGTCGTCACCGGTGTTCAAGCCCAGCCTCTTTTTGGTGGGCTGGGCGTATTCAGCCTTAGTGTTATTTCGTAAGTCGAAATCGGTGGCTGATATGATCGCTAAAGGCTTCCTGCTCGGTTTGTCCGAATGGCTAGCAGTTAGCTGGGCCGTTGTGTTCTTTTTCAAAAACTGGCCGATGATCCCTGTTACCATGTTGGTATTGTGCCTGGTCGGCTTTAGTATCACGCGTTATTTGATGCATTGGACGAAAGAGCCATCAGGTTATGGCGAGCCGCCCCCCTTAGAAGATGAGCTTGTTTTATCGGGAGACAAGCAGTCTGTTATCGTCGTGCTTAAATTTGAGGATGACAAGCTTGCGCAGAGTCTGACTTGCCTTACTGAGGGTGTTCACGCTTCATCAGGCGTTGATCGTTTATCAGCATAGTATGCTTACTGTAGGTTGCTTGATTGAAGGGGCTGTCCCCTTCTTTTTTTTGCGCAATCTCTGCTTTGCTTCCAGGCTTTGGTGTTTATCTGGCCCATTGACGAGCTTAAGTGCGCTGACCACGCCGTCCAGGCGGTTGGCGCCGTTGATCGCGTCGGCCAGTGCGCGGCTGCGTAGGGTTGGCTTGGCTTCTTCGTTGAGTGCTGGCGATGCGCTTGGCAGCCTTTGGGTGAACTTCTTCAGTTTGGATCGCAGAATATTCCTTCGGCCATTCTCGCCAACACTGCCGGGCAAACGCCTGCTCATCTGCGCTGACGAATTGGCTCAGCTTGGTGCGTAGCAAGATTGATTTCAGTTTGTCTTTTGTTTCAGCATCCATTGTTCCGCGTTTCCGGTCTTGACCGCGCAGCGCTGCCGTCGTGCCACCTTGTTAAGTTGGGCAATCTTCAACACGGGCCTTTTGATCTTGAACGGTGATAGTTTGCCTTGCGTGTTGACGTAGATGGGTTGAGTGAAAGTTGAAGGGAGACTTTTCAGTCTCCCAAATTCCGCAGCGTCCTCAGCCATAAGAAATTTCCGCTGCGAGTTGGGCAGAGTTTACACAAGCCATGTTTTGTTTTGCAAAGAGTTGGCCAGCCTATCTCTTCTTTGCCAATCCGAGACCTACTATCTGAGGCTGGCGCGGCTGCTTGGTTTACATGCTTAGCGTGATTGCCACCCCGCAGTTACACTTTTGTGGCTTCTTCTTCGTAAGGGTTGCAGACTTGATTCTACGATAGGAGCCTCAGCATCGCATCTGTGCGCCAACTCTCGGTAAAGCCACAAACGGGCGAGGTTCCAATCCCGCTGCACCGTGCGTAACGAGACTTTGAGTGCTTCTGCCGTCTCTTCCTCGTTCAGCCCGCCGAAATAACGCAACTCTACGACTTGGGCATGGCGTGCATTGAGCGCCGCCAATCGCGTCAAGGCTTCGTCCAATGCCAGTAAGTCCGCACCCCGCTCCGGCGCGATCACCAGCCCCTCATCTAGCGAGACCTGTCGTGCTCCACCGCCGCGCTTGAGGTTGTTCTTTTCGCGCGCGCAATCTACCAAGACGCGCCGCATCAGTTGTGCCGAGACGGCGAAAAAGTGTGCGCGGTTCTGCCAGCGCACTTTGCTGCTGTCAGCCAGCCGCAAGTAAGCCTCGTTGACTAAATCCGTCGTTTGCAGTGTGTGACCAGGGCGCTGGCGGCGCATGTGGCGCGCTGCCACCTTGCGCAGTTCGTTATAGACAAGTGGCATCAACTGGCCGAGTGCTCCCTCGTCGCCGTTCCCCCAGGCCAGCAGCAGATGCGTGATTTGTTGTGAGGTGTGGTTAGTCATTTCAATAATGCCTCCGATGTCAATATGCCACGCTCTTTGAATAATGTGCCGCGGGGCTAGCGTGGATTTGCAGCGTGAAGAAGTTAGCGCAAAGCAGTTGAGAGATTCTTGAGGTTCATTACCCAATAACCATCCGACAGTTTTTTTGGATGAGTTATGACTATTGTTGAGCGAGCTGTAGGACAGATTCCGACCCAATCACGGTTTTTCACGCCAGAATGAAAAATCAGCACTCTTGCTTGGCGGGTTTCGCTACCGAATTTCGTCTTCTGCGGACGAGGGCGCATAGAAACTGCTCAGGTTCCTGCGCGGGCGTCTTCTCGATTGGGAACGATTGCTTCGAATTTGCGAGGGTAATCGGTTGTACGCAGTCTGCTAGTTAAAGGCTGCTTCAATGGTGCTAGGTGTTGAACTGGTGTGGCAATCATCAGAGTAGTCTCAAGGCTCTCTGTTGCGGTGATTGCAATACTGGCTTAGGAGTTTCTCTCATTGCGAACAATAAGAATATATGCGCCGTCATGGGGACGCGTTGCGAAGATCGTAGTCACCTTGGGGGCAGTAATGTTGGTCAGCCTGTCCCTCTTTAAGTTAATTGCTACGTCTCTGACAGTGGCTTGCTTAGCCGGATTCGGCGTCACACGCTTTTGGACGCGCACACCGCAAGGTCAAGTAGGCAGGCACACTCTCAGTGCTGAGCCTTTTTCGTGGCAAGACAACGAAGCCATCATAGTTGTGCTTGATTTTGAGAATGAAAAGCTCGCTGAGAGCCTTACTTGCATTACTCAAAGCAGTCCACTTGCCTCGAACATTGAACGATTATCAGCGTAAGTGTGTCTGATTGCTTGCCAACCAAGCTGAGGCCTTTAGTTGTGGAGTAAAACAACAACTCCCCCAAGGCTGTTAATCACTATTCGCTGCTTCGTTTCAAGCTATCCTCTTCTCTGCGCGCCGCTGCCATCATCTCCTCGTCCCGCCTTTCGTCGCTGATAATATCTAAATAGAACTGCTGCGCCTGATGATACTTCTCTGAGGAAAGGCGAACTTCTTTTGTGGAAAGAGTCGTCCCCGGTTTGTTTTTCAGCCTTGCCTTATTTTTAATGTAAAAGGGGTTAAGTTTTTTACCTTGGCTTCCGATAAGCAGATTAGCACTACGCAGAAGTTGTAGGCGTGATTCTATTAAAGCAGTAAGAAACGGTTTACAAACAGAATCAGACATTAGTCCTAAAAATCACCCTTGTTCACAGTCATCTTAGTCGTTTGGAAAAATGTCCCCTTCTTGAACTAAGACACGCACGGTCTGGTGCCAAGCCATAGCTCTACACTTTGTCATCCCATCTCGGATTGACAAGCTGCCAGTAGCGTCTTGGCTGGCGCTAAGCTCGCCATTGGCACACGAGCGCCTATCTTAGGAAACTTGCGATTGCCATTGTTGCGGAACTCTGTCTTATGAGGGGACTATGCAGATCAATCTCACTAATTATTTTGCTTCGACCAAGTCCATTACGGACCAATGGGAAGTAAGAACACGTAGGCAGGCGGAATCAGGGCCTACGAGCAGCCAGATCACGCCCCGCTTTGTTACCGTCCCGCCCGGGCCTACGCCCGCGATCCAGGCACACCTGAGAACGCTTCAGCAGTCGTTGCAAGGCCTCAACATTTCTCTGAAAGTCAGCT
This sequence comes from uncultured Acidobacteriota bacterium, assembly GCA_963699175.1. Taxonomy (GTDB): domain Bacteria; phylum Acidobacteriota; class Blastocatellia; order RBC074; family RBC074; genus JACPYM01. The sequence goes on from OY969418.1 coordinate 799,772, forward strand.
ACGACGAAGAAACCCAGACCATTTTAGGAGGCCGTTCGGGATTCCTTAAACATACACGTTGAATAGGAGGAGCATGATGCAAGGTGAAATTCAGAACTTACCACTGCCCGATTTGATTCAATGGCTCGCTTACACGCGCCGCACGGGAAAGCTAATTATTACTCAAAGCCCCCAGAGGGAGACACAGCCACTCACGGCTGCTGGACCGAGTGTAGAGCTTTACTTTGCCAAGGGCGAGCTCGCGCTAGCCGCTCGCACCGGCGGCAGCCTCTCAGTCAGCGTCGAAAAGGCGCGCGCACTGCTCGGCTCAGCGCTGGCCTGGCGCTCCGGCCAATTTATTTTCAACGCCGCTCCGCTGTTACCGCTGTGGGTCTCGGCGGTCAACTTGCACCTTTCTGCCGAGACGCTCCTGCAAGAGGCGGTACGCGAGTTAAACCAGTATCCACAGCCAGCCGCTGCGCTCATGCCAGCTAAGCTTGGTCAGGCAGGTAGACGCTCCGAGATCTTTAGACATACCAACTCCCTTCGGCTAGAGGTGGTTGATCGAATGCTGCGGGAGGACTTTAATATACCGGCCATGCCGCAACTCGCCGCCCGCGTGCTTGAACTGATGCTGGATGAAAATTTTTCGCTGCGCGAACTGGGGAATTTGATCCTCACTGATCAGGCGGTCGCTGCCCGCATCCTGCGCTACGCCAACTCAGCTATGAGCGGCGCGGCAAGGAGCGTAGATTCGCTGGCGCAGGCCGTCCAGCGTTTGGGGGCGCAGGAGGTCATCAACATCGTCTTTGCTGCCGCACTATTGTCCCAGCGTCTCGGGACAGGCCCTTTCGCCAGCCACAAGCGACGGCTCTGGGCACACGCCTCAGTGGCGGCCTTCGTCGCGCGCGCTCTCGCCGCTAGAGTGGGGCTTGATAGTAACCTGGGATTTCTGGGCGGCTTGCTGATGGACTTTGGCGCGAATGTACTTTACTCGCTAATCCAGGACACCTTAGTCCGAAATACTAGTTCAGCCCACATCCCCACACAGCTCGTCGAAGATCTCATCGAAGATTATCACCCGCGCGTCGGGCGTTTGGTGGGCGAGAAGTGGCGGCTACCGGAGACGATCATTGGGGTGATGACATATCACCACCGTCTCGAGGATGCCCCCTCCGATAAATCCTTCGTCGCTGTCGCTGCCTTCGCCGACTTCTTTACCGACATCATCCTTAGCGTTCCGCGCGCCGAGTTGGAGGAATTACTCGCGAGTCTCCCGCTTGAAACTGTAGCCGCCCACCCGGCCGCCCAGTTCCTCAAGCTCGACGAGAGCCGAGCCGCTGCACTGCTGGCAGAGCTGCCACGATGTGTAGACATCGCTTTGGAATTTGGTGCGTAGGAAGAATAGGGGAAAATGTAACGGTAATGCTGTTGGCCGCCGGGTCTTAGCGTACAACCACTTTTAGCTCCGTGGAGCCAGCTTTTAAGTTTTCCTCGCCTAGGCCTTAATTGTCTGCCCTAGCCACGGACTTTCTCTACCTGCCAGCAGGCGGCTATAAACAAGGGTGGCCCAACCCAGGTCCTTATTGGATCGGCTCTCGACAGTAAACCTCTGTCAGCTTGCGAAAGTTATAGCCACGCGCCGCCAGCATCATCGCCTGGGGGAACTTCGCCCGGTGGTCGCGGTCGGCGCGTGGGAGATTCATCCCGTGTTGACACTGAAGGCGCTGCCGTAAGGAGGTCTAGTCAATGCCCTTCTCTCGTCGGCGATCCGCAACCCACTGCTCTATCAGAAACTGCCGCTGATCTTCTGGCAAGGCTTCCCCCTTCCCCAGCAGCCGCTTCCCCACATAACCGAGATAGGTCTTGGTCCGGCGCGGTTGATTTTTGTCGCTCAGATGTGGCGGGGTTTGTCGGCGGATTCCGTCTTATCAGGCAAGAAGCCTTTTGAGGGAGTCAGGTGGTGTTGCTGCTGGTGATGGTGATTGGCTCCCCGTTTTTTCCTGCGCTTTTACCTTCCATTATTCCCACGCATTATTATAGAAACAGCAGAATCAGCCCAACACCCCTACTTCCCTGTACGATTCGACCCTGACAGGCTGTAGGGCAATGGCAAATTCAGCCACGGGCAAATAAACGCGACTGACAATCGCTACTTCTCGAAAATGCCCAATTGGTGAAGACCGGTCATCCAATCTTCCGTGTGCCAGGTTTGAACAATCTTCCCGTCTTTGAATTCATGAATATCTACGGCCTGGATGGCCATAGTCCGATTCTTGGCCGGAAAACCCATGAATGGTTCTCTTTGCGTGCCGGTGATTTCGGAACGAACAATCACCTTGTTCTCGTCTTGGAGAACCTCCCTGATCGTAACCTTGAAATTAGGAAAAGTTGCGGTGAACTGGGCCAGCATTAGTTTCATACCTGCGCGCCCGGCGGCCTGCCCCGGAGCCATCGGAATATCAACCCAGCTCTCGCTCAGGATGCTGTCGAAGAGCGCCGGATCGTTCTTGTTGAATGCCTCATAGAAAAGGGTAACGTCCTGCTTGTAGGTGTCCATATCTTCATTCCTGTTTGTGTTCATCCCTCCCGTTTGGGCGCATGAACACTGAGTCAAACATAGCAAAGTTAGTAAATGGTTTCTATTGAATAATCAATCTATTTCAATTCCCAAAATACAAAAGAGCCGCGATGATCCTGCGACCGTCCCGGCTCTTTTCCTTCGTCTCGGCTTTGGCTTCAATCAACGCCCTTCCCTCGCCGTGCTTGCCTGATCCACTCTTCGACCACCGCGCGGCGTTCACTCGACAATAACGTTGCCCACTCTGCGAGCAATCGCTTGCCAACATAGCCGAGAGAGGTTTTCGTCTGGCGTGGTGCGTTCGGCCCTTGTGGTGTATGCCAGCAACCGAAGCCGGGCCGGTCGGTGCGTTTCTCCCATTGAATGTGCTCCAATTCAGGCAGGGTTAAATCAGACCCGCTACCGCCACGTCCTACACCACGTTTTGTGCGTGTGGTGTTGACCGCCGATGATTTGCCGGTTTCTTCGACCGGCGGGGCCTCAATCACCGGCGCCAAGCTTTTGGGTCAAGATCACTCGTCACCTCGTCCGCACCCGTCAGGCTCCGCGCCTCGTCTGCCCAACCAAATTGCTGAAACCTCAGTTTGTCCACTTCGGCGGCATATTTCGCCGCAAAGCCGTTCTTTTGCCAGAGCAGCGACCAAGCCAAGGCTAAGGCATCAAAGAAGCCACGCACACGGGCAGAGGCGAGCACAACCGGGTTGCCGATGGCTGCGCTTTTCCTTGTGGTGACTAAATCAGCGTGAGCCGTTTCCGCCTTCAGCTCGAGCATACGGTGAGCCGTTACCGGATCGGCGTTGCGAATCAGCGGAATCAGCACCAAGCCCACGGCCAGGTGGAATGCAAACGACCAGTGCGACCAGAAGCGGAGCTGCGCGGGCGGAGTGACACCAGCGATGAAGCAAGAGAGCAGCGCACCATTGGCGACCATCGTCGCGCGAATTGCCCAATAGGTGAGATTGGCCAGCAAGCGTTGCGTACCGCCTTTGAACGTCTCGCGCAATCCATCTTCAAGGGTGAAGGTCGAAAACTCGACAATGGCGAAGGCCAGCAGCGCCAACACGGTTGCGCCAGCCATACCAATGCGGGCTGTGTGGGAGTAGCCATTCGCGTAGGCCGTCGAGATGGCGGCGAGTGTGGCGGCGCAAAGGTCAATCAGCTTGAGCCTGCCAGAGACGCGCCTGTAGCTGTCCGAACTGGCCAGCGTGTCATAAGCGTTCGCAGCCTTGCCGCGCATGACGTGGGCGAGTAAGGGAAGCGGGTTGGTGTCGGCGTCTGCGTGCGCCGCGCCGTTGATTAAAATGGGTTGTTTTAGCATCGTGAGGTTTCCTTATGGGAAGGGTGGTGATAGGCTGCTCGCCTCCTGAATAAGCCGCCTTATCACTGGAAGGTTGTTAAAACCTGGCGAGTAGTGGACACTCGCCAGCAGTTGATCAAAGGCTTGGCGAGTGTCTAGAGGGGAGCTCGCCAAGCCTTTCGTGTTATTCGCCTTCATCGTAACCATCGTCTTCTACGGCCTGACCCATTGCCCACGCCATCGCGGGTAAGAGGTGGTTCGCTTCCAGAATCATCAACGTCTTCGCGTCCTTGCGAGTGATTCCTTTCCTTTTCCTTTTGGTTTTTTGATTTGCGTTTCTAGCTCCGGCTTCAGGAGTCGGCCTATCCGCGCCTCGTCCCAACGCAGTAAAACGTTGTTGGTTTCATCAACGAAGTGCAGGCGCTGCATGTCGTAAATGCGCACCTGTCCGATGCTGAAGTCTTCGCCCGTGAGCACAACCATGTCTTCGCCCTCGTAGACATCTTTGACGATCACGCATTGACCGATATGCCCGTCGTCGTACTCCAGTGTGACGACTTGACCCAAGTCAAATAGTTGCTGTGGCGCTTCGGTGCTTGGCGGCTTCGCTTTAGGCGTTCGCTTCGTGGGTGTTCTGCGTGTCCTGGTAGCCATAGTGAGCTTTCAATGAGAAGGGCGAACGCCGCGCCGCTCGCTGTGTGTGTGGCCTTCGCGCGAAAGGCGGAGGAGGTTACACATCCATGCCGTTGTACTTCTCGCCTTTGACCGTGCGCTTGACCATTACGGCTTGGCCAGCTTCGGTCAGCATCGAAGCGCGCTTCGTCTCGACAACCACGTGGCCAGTCTCGGCAGACCAGTTCTGTACGCGCTTCGTCTCGGCTTGCGCTTCCGTCGCGCCGAGCCGCTCGATGTAGCGTTGCATCAAGCGGCGGGCAACTGTGTGTTTGCAGAACTTGTGACCGTTGGCCAGAGCTTCGCAGGTGTGCGCATCATCTACCGTGTAGAGCTTGCGGCTGGTGGTTGATTGAATGGTCAGGATGCCAGCGGCGAACGCCCAATAACTGGCCTTCTGAATTTCGTAGACAGCGCGTGAAATCGAACGCAGCATCGCGGCATTGCCTTCGGATTTGGCTTTCGCGGTTTCAATTGTCGCTGCCCAGATGTTGCTGTTGAGAATCATTGTGTGTGCCTCCGTTTGTGTTTGCCTGACAGGGGATAATGTCTTATACCCTATTACATATTTCAAGCATAAAGTGTAATAGGGTGTCAAATCATCTCTTGTCCTTTTCGGGCAACGCTCGTAGACTTTGGCGGAACCCGTAACAGGGTGTTAAGCTTAGAAACATGAGAAAAGAGCGCTTGCTGACTGCCGTGAAATTCGCTGAAGAGGCTGGCATATCCTATCCGACGATAGTGAGATGGCTGAAGAGAGGACTCGTTCCCGGCGCGCAATCGGTAGACACGCCAATGGGCAAAGTGTGGCAGATACCAGAAAGCGCGCTAAAGATGGAGCGTCCAAAGGCTGGGCGCATACCTAGTGCGACGAAGAAAGCCGACGAAGCCGAGATGAGGCCAGCGCCGCCGCCGCATCCACCATTCCCCACGGGCAGGCCGAAGAAAGCGGCTGCCAACGCAGCCAAGCCCGCCAAGTGGCGCGCGGCGAAAAAGTAAAACACCACACTGCTTAGGCGGTGAATCACAACATCAGGAGCAATTGAAAATGCAACAAGGCACTGTGAAGTTTTTCAATGAGGCTAAGGGTTTTGGCTTCATCACTCCCGATGATGGGGGCAAGGATGTTTTTGTCCACAAATCGGCCTGTCTGGATCAAATCAAAGAAGGCGACTCGGTAACATTCGAGATCGTGAAGGGGAAGAAAGGGCCGGAGGCGCAGAACATGCGGCGGGCTTAAATCTTCCTAGATCAAAAGGGAACAGCGAAGAAAGGGCACTAATAATGACTTCGAGCAAGACACGCCAGCCAGAGGAGAAGAATGAACCGAGTGTGACGAATCAAGAAACTGACAGGCTACTGACAACTAATGAAGCTGCGCAGGAGATTGATCGAAGCCCGCAGCAAATAAGTTTACTTATCAGGCAAGGAAAGCTTCCCGCTCAGAGGCGGGGGAGAGATTGGCTTATCAAGGAATCAGATCTTCGACTGATATTGAATATCTCGAAAGACAGACCAGTGGGTACGAGGGGTAGCCAACAAGGTAAATTGCCATCGGCGGCGGCAGGTAAGATCACAACTGCGTTGAAGCGCGGCGGGTCTGGTAGAAAGGGAAAGGGTTGATAACCGCAGCGGAAGGCACACGCTTAAGAGGTGCGCGGCGAAGACGAAAGTCAGCAAATAACAATGAGTGACGAGCATCTAGCAATAATTTTAAGGGGTATCAAAGCGCGACTTGAAATAGCACTTAGGCAGGCGTCTGAGGGCTTGCCGGAGGAAGAGCGTTTAATGCACATGGTGCATGTGGCAGATTCTTGTGAGCCGTACTTGTTGCATTTGCCTTGCGACGATGACGCTCATTGGGCCGAGAGAGTGGCCTTGTATCCGATTGCACTCGACCCGGTTGCGAATCTTGTTGATGAGCTTTCACACGAAATTAGCCATCTAGCGAGCGCACAGAAGAAACCAACGTTGCCCACTATGGCAGGGGCGAAGACGAAGCCTGCCAAGAAAGCAAGAAAATGATGGCAGCAGTAAACGATGTACGCCGTCCCGAACCTGCGACACTGGTCGGAATTAAGGTACCTGGCGTTTATACGCGCAGATTCATCGAATAACTGACCGACTCCTAGTTGACACGCCTGTCATTCTGGTTGGCCGGTCAGAAGGCTGGCGCAGTCAGCGCGCACCGTTTGAACCAAATCCCTGAGGAGATTGAGCGACGTGGCTCACAGCCGCCTGCGACCTGGCAGAAGCTTTCATTCGATGACGAGGTGCAGCGGGTCGCGGGGGAATTATGGGTGGCGAGCAGTCCAACTGAGAATCACATCGCAATAGAGAGGCCGAAGATAACTACCAACGGAGCAAAGAAGGCGACGAAGAAGCGCGCGGCAAAGAAGTAGATATAAAAGGTAGTAAGTGAAACGCACATTTTGTTTGATGAAGCTTTTTCTTACGCTGTGTCTGCTCGGCACAGGCCGGCCCCTGCCTGCCCAATCCCAAGGGACAGATTTGCCACACTCGATGAAAGGCTATGAGATGTATAGCTGGCGCGCCTATGGCGACTGGTATTTCGCATTGCTCGTCGGCACCAACCGGCTCAAGACCAAGGATGAAGTCACCGCACAAAGAAGCCGTGTGGGTAGCGTCGAAGCGTTAAAGGAGAAGCTGCAAAAACTCCCGAAAGGCGAAGAGGTAATCTGGTCGGCGGGTCTTGTACATGGTATGTCTTTCCCGGCTGACGAGGTCATAAAAGAGATCGGGGCTTACTGTGACGAGCGCGGGATAAAGTTGCAAGTCAATGCTCCGCGTGAGCAGTCGAACAAACGTGCGATGGAGAAAAGGAACTAATGATTGACGAACAAGAAAAATCGCCGCATCCACCAATTCCACCAATTCCACCGGAGACATTGCCTCCGGTGGAAGATCCACCAGATACGATGAAGTTGCCGGGCGCGCCGCAACCTCCGATAGTGCCGGACGTGAACGATCCCCAGGAGAGTTAGGAAGGCCAATGAGCACAGCTATCGCACCAGCATTGAAATCGGTCGAAGTGTTTAAGGACAGCGTGTCTCTGTTTCGTTGTGATTACGGAGCCAATCCAGGCCCACAAACTTTCGTCGTGGTCTGTCCCGACGGCGCGGTGTTGTGGGGCCAGCGGCTGCCGGAGATGACTGACCAAAGAGGCGCGGCGATCACTCTGCCTGAGATTGTGGCTGATAAGGTAGTCGTGACGCACGCGGGGGGGGAGGTTGATGAATTGATTTGTGCTGACCTGCCAGCTCAAATCGAGGGCGGTGCGGTATAAGTGGGAAACTGAATAATGCTGGCGATACGACGCGTCTGTTCGTGGTGCAATCAAATGAACGATCTGACGCAGGCTAAAAAGGACGGCGTAAAAGCCTACTGCCCGAACTGCAACCATCGGGCGGACATTGAACGCGAAGCTTGCGACTGTCAGAAATGCAGCGAGCTAAAGCGGTTGCTAGTGCTCCACTACGAAGAAGAGCGCAAGGGAAGGGATCAGGATTGACTGGGCGCGGCGCACACCTGACGCCGCAAGAGTGGGTGAGGGTGGTACTAAATCGAATAAAGAGTGAGGTGCTGCGAGACAGGCGCGATGCCGAGCCACTCTTCTGAGCGTAATTATTGTAGAAAGTGTCATGGTGCCCCAAATTCAAATAATCCGCATTAGCTGTTCTTGGTGCGGCGCAATGAACGATGTTGGTGACGCTTTAGAGCAAGGCAAGGCGGTTTACTGTGCCGCCTGCCAGCATCGGACCGACAGGCTACGCGAGGTATGTGACTGCCGTGTCTGCGCTGAGAATAAGAGGTTGATAGAACTCCGCGAGCGCGGGCGGGAAGGAAGGTTTGCGAATAAGTTGCAGACCGAGCAAGGCAAGAAGCTACGCGCGCATTCATCAAAGAGATTGACGCGCCAAGTTCGACGCCTCTGGCGTCATCATCAAGCACATACACTGATCTTTTTATTTATCTTGATAGTTGGTTCAGTTATTACCTGGATAATAGCTGGACGTTAAGAGCAGGCCCAAGAAAACCAATGGCGCAAAGAAGACGATTAAGAAACGCGCGACAAGGAAATACATGGCCAAGTTAATTAAGGTGGGTGATTACACCGTCAATTGTGACCAGATTGCTTATATTGAATACTCACAGTCAGACGATACCCTGACTGTCTATTTTGCCCTGGCATTTAACAACTCAATGTTTGCGTCGAAAGTGTTTCGGGCAGAAGAAGCAGAAGCCCTGCGACGTTATTTTGATGGCGAGGCTGAGATTGTCTCGGTCAAGCACCTGACGCCTAAGTCTTGATAGGTTGATAGGAAAGCGCGGAACTGCCCGTAGACAAGTTTTGATTGTTGCCTACTTGCGCATTTCTGAAATTCAAGATAGCAGACGAGCGGCGACGATATGAGCAGGCGCGGCTGGCGAGCCTGTTCGGGTAAGCCAGGGCGAGCTGAAGAAAGCCGAGACGAATGCGAAGAAGAAACGCGCGGCGAAGAAAGGAACCCAATGATTGACGAACAAGAAAAACCGCCACCGCCCAAACCGCCGCCACCGCCGGAGCAATTGCCGCCGCCTGAAGATTCGCCCGATGCCATCAAGCTGCCGGGCGTGCCGCAGCCTCCGATTGTTCCAGATGAAGAACCAGTGGATGAGTAAAAGAACTGATGCCACAAATATTGCGCATAAGCTGTTCGTGGTGCGACATGATGAACGATGTCGCAGAAGGCAAAGCAGCCTATTGTGACACGTGCGGACATCGGGCGGACAAACTGCGCGAGGACTGCGACTGCCGGAAGTGCAAGGATACCGGTGTTGGAGATCAGAGAACGCGAGCAGGAACGAAGGTGTGGAGAAGAGTAAGCCGGCGAAGCAACGCCCGACGAAGAGGCGATACGGGCCACACACAGGCTGGCAGAATATGGAAGATGAACTCTTCAGCAACGTAATGTGGGACGAAGACCGGAGGGTTGGGAAGTTGACTCTAGCAAACGGTAAGATCGCTAAGCTAGAAATAGATGTTGCTAACGACGAGCCAATCCCTGAGGCGACGCTAAACAGCGTACAGTTCCTGATAGCAAACGAACCAGATGTTCGTCTCAAAATTGCAGCCTCAGTGATGGAGAATTATAAGGATTGGTGCGACGACGACATTACTACTCCTGAAGAGCTTGCACAAAAAATCAACCTCACTGACGTTTCCTTCTGGGATGACGGCGGCGGAACTCTTTACTACGATCCTGAAGGCGACATGTTTACAGGACATTCCGTTTGTGCTTTTTTCGAAGCGAATGGTGAAATTGGTGAAGCAGAGATGGCGGGTTAAGTAATACGTGAAAGCAGTGCGCGGCTCGCCTTACAAATCAGAGTAAGCGTTCTCTCGGTCGAGCAGGCCGAGTGGAACGTTGTCTAAACAATAAGTTGTAGATGAATGCAGGCAAGCTGCCTGTGAAAGAGGTTTCAATGAAGTATCAGAAATGGCTGTTTGTAATTAGTTTGTTGATCTTGTTAAGCGGGCTCACCTTGATGGTCAACGCCCAGCGGGGCGGTTATGGTCGAGAACGCTGGGAATATCTTGGGCAATCGAATGTAGACGGGGCGAGAGATCGCGACAACATTCGAGTGACTGCCAGGGGAGCGTTCCAGGCAATTCAATTGCGCGTCCAAGGGGGCGATATTGAATTCCAACGCGTGGTGGTGCACTTCGAAAACGGCGCGGACTCGGAAGTCGACATTCGTGATCGTATCCGTTCGGGCGGTCAGACACGAGCGATTGACCTACCGGGCGACAACCGCAGGATTGACAGTGTCGAGGTCTGGTACGGCAGGGGAAATTGGGGAAGACGCCGGCCCAATTTGAGACTTTATGGATTGGTATCCTATGGCGGGCCAGGCCGAGATCGCAACGACCGAGACCGCAACGACCGTGACTCCAATCGCCCTGCGCAAACTGTCTACTGTGAGTCTGGCGACATGAAACGTCATTGGTGCAGCGAGGGGATTGGGAGGCGCGTGACCTTGCTACGCCAGCGTAGCCAAGTGAGTTGCGTGCAGGGGCGGACTTGGGGCGTTGATCGGAGTGGTATTTGGGTTGATCGCGGTTGCCGAGCCGATTTCGAGGTCCGGTAATCATTGCGGTGATTCTACCTGGGATAACTTCAACAAAGCCGCCACCCGCGCCAAGATGGCGGTTGAATTCAGGAAGGCGCGGAATTGCCCTTAACGAGTTACTTCTTAGCTAATCAAGGTTCAACTTGGGGCGGGTGATGTACTGCCCGCCCTATTTTTGAGTTTTCACGATGGCAGACGAGCAGAACAAAAAGGCAAAGAAGACGCGCGGTGACGCGCCAGATGCGCTTTATGTTTGATGACCACCAAGCTCTACATCGAACAGCGACCATCCTTTCCTTGGTCGGTCATCCATTCATACTTATCCCAACCACAGTGGCCCTCACCACGCGCGCAGCGTGGATTGGAGTCGGCGTTGCCGGATTCACAGTCATTGCGATGCTCACCGTGATCGCATACCGCGTGCGTTCCGGCCAGTGGTCAGATCATGACGTGTCTGACGAGCAGCAACGGCACTCCTTTTATCCAGTGGCCATTGGAATCGCTATGACAAGCACCGTGATGACGTGGCTGCTCGGTGTCCCGGCGCAAGTGGTGCGTGGTTTCGGCGCTGGGGTGTGCATGCTGGTTGCGGCTGCGGTAATCACGCGCTGGACTAAGATCTCATTGCATATGATGTTGGGTACGTTCTGCGCCGCAACCGTAATAACCGCAGGTAGCACGCTCACGCTACCGTTCGTGGTCTTGGTTGCGGGCGTTGGATGGTCGAGGGTGGCATTGGGCCGACACACGCTCGGGCAGGTCGCCATTGGCGGTATTGTCGGTGGCCTTGGGGGCGTAGCGCTCATTTTGATCAATGCGTTCGCATAACTTGAGAGTTTTATCTGCCCCGGCAAATTGTAGAGCGCGGAACTGCCCGTAGACAGGTTTTGATGGTTTTGATGGTTGCCCGCCTGGGCATTTTGAAAATCAGAAACTGACTTTTGATAGTTTTGACAACGAGGGATAACCCAAGATTTATTGTGAAAGGATCAATCAACGACAAGCGCAAGTGTTGCACTGAAAGTTGCACTAAGACGAGGCTGACATTTTGCCAAGACGATAAGCCCCTTATTTGCAACAAAGATACGCGGCCTAGCCTCCTATGACGATTGCGCTATAAGCGACTGCCACCTTTGCCCCACGGTTCGCATACGAGTGCTTCTGATCGCCACGAAACACCACGACATCGCCGGGCGTAAGCTCGTACTTCTCTCCTGAGACGACAAGTTCCACCTGGCCCGACTCGCAGGCCAGATATTCACGTGTCCCCATACGATGCGGCACACCGACCATCTGCGAGCCGGGCGGCAACTCCATTCGGTCTAGCTCGAGTCCTTGTAAATGATCCGGCAGAAGTTTGCGGATAAGCACGCCACCGCGTCGTTGCTTGGGAATTGAATCGGCCGGATACAATTTGGCCTGGGCTTTTGGTGGACTGATCAATTCCTCTACCGGCACTTGGAGCGCGGCTGCGACTTTGGCGAGCACAGAGACCGTAGGATTTGCGGTGCCCGACTCCAAGTTAGACCAAGTGGGTCTAGGCACGCCGGACAACCTTGAAAGCTGCTCCTGCGACAGATTTCGGCTTTGTCTTAGCTGCTTAATGTTCTGAGCGATGTATCCAGCAATCGCGTCTTGCATACTATCCAATTAGCATTCCGCCAATATATTGTCAATTACGACGACATATCAACGGGCAGCGGGTATGCTGCCTGCGTAGGAAAAGGAGGGATTTGATATGTCTGACTTGAATGGGAAATCAGTTCTGATTACCGGTGGGAGCCGTGGGTTGGGAAAAGCGCTGGCGGTTAGCCTCTCTGCAAGAGGCGCGAAAGTGGTCATCGTCGCCCGCCAGCAAGCTGAACTAGACGAAGCCGTCAACGCGCTCAGAAGAAGTGGTGGCCAGGCTTTCGGAATTGTGGCTGACGTCGGCGACAAGGAGAGTGTTTACCCGATTGCGGGTCAAGCAGCGGCCCAGGCAGGGCCGGTGGATATTTTGATCAACAACGCGAGCACGCTTGGGCGTGTCCCTTTGAGGCTGCTAGCTGACACGGACTGCGAAGACTTCGAGCGAGTTCTTCAGGTAAATACCGTCGGGCCGTTTAGGCTTATCAAAGCTGTCGTAGGCTCAATGATCTTGAGACAAACGGGAGTGATCATCAACATTTCTTCCGACGCGGCGGTCGAAGCCTATCCGGCTTGGGGCGTCTACAGCGCTTCTAAAGCTGCGCTGGATCACCTGACGCAGATCGCGGCGTTGGAATTGGCCGGCACTGGCGTACGCTTCTTCAGTGTTGACCCAGGCGAGATGGATACGCAGATGCACGCTGACGCGCTGCCGGACGCTGATCCCACGAGCCTGCAATCGGCTGGCGCTGTCGCCGAGAAGATTGCTTTGATGATCCAACACGTTGACAAAATCGAAAGTGGGGCGCGTCTGGTCGCCTCAGAATGGGAGGTGTCTGATGAAAGCAGCGCGTTCGCCCAGGTCTGATCGAATGAAAGTAAAACTGCTCGTTGTTAAAGAAGGCGAGATGCAGGGCAGTTCGATTGAGTTTCTGCCCGATTATCTACAACCGGGCGACCTACTGGTCGTGAACGACGCGGCCACATTGCCAGCCTCGCTTCAAGCACGAGATGTAGACAATCATCAACTGGAAATCCGTTTGACGACACAATTGGGCGAGCGGCGCTGGCAAGCCGTCATCTTCGGCGTCGGGGACTGGCGCACGCCAACCGAGCACAGACCGTCCCCGCCACGCCTGAAGGAAGGCGAGGAGATCATCTTCTCAAAAGATTTCAAAGCCACAGTTCTTAGCGAAAGCAAGCTCTCAACTAGATTGCTAGAGTTTGAATTCAATCGTTCGGGTGAAGACCTTTGGCGCGGTATCTACCGCCACGGGAAGCCGGTTCAATACTCATACCTGAATAACGAGCTTAAGCTCTGGGCGGTGCAAAACGTTTACGGCAGTCGCCCGTGGGCGGTGGAAATGCCCAGTGCGGGACACGTCCTTAATTGGCAATTGCTGCTGAGGCTCAAGGCAAAGAGTATTCAAATTGTCACTCTCACTCACGGCGCTGGTCTATCAGCCACAGGCGATGAGGCGATTGATGGGGCTTTACCTCTTGCCGAAAAATTCGACATCCCGGCAACTACGATGGAAGCCGTCAGGCAAACCCATACCAATGGTCGAAGCGTCATTGCAGTCGGCACCTCTGTTGTTCGCGCCCTTGAAAGCGCCAACTTCGGCTTGCGCGGACTCACTGAGTTAAAGATTGGCCCCTCTCACAAACTTCAATTCGTAGATGGTTTGCTCACCGGCACGCACGACGTATCTGAAAGCCACTACCAACTGCTCCAGGCTTTTTTGTCTGAGTCTTTGCTGAACAGCATCAGCCAACATCTTGAAGAACAGAACTACCTCACGCACGAGTTCGGTGATTCCTGCCTCATTCTGGCTGGCGACTGAGCATAGCCGACTGTTTTGTTACGGAACCGGGAGCAATAGCGACCGGGTAAACTCGGTGGTGCACACAATGAGTCCACCCGGTCGCTATCGCTCCCGGTTCCGTAGCGCGCGCACCCTCAACACTCAGCAACACTTTCACATCCAGCCCAAAAAATTCCAAAACAGTGATGGGGTTTTGTCACAGCTCTCGCGTTAGGCGGTGAAGGCAGCAAGAGGCTGACACGAAGCCGTGACTAGCGCCGGGCTAAACACCTGAGCATCCTCTGACCTGCCTCACAGATTTCCTAATTCAAAACCGCAGTCATCGCAAGGCTAGCTCGCGGCGGCCTCTGGTCGAGGTGTGCCCAAATGCCGATTGCGCGGCGGCTGCGCTTTACCAGGAGACGCCATGTTCCAACAGATCGCATTCACCGCCATTCTCATTGCCACGCTGACAGTCACCAGCAACGGACAGCCGCAGAAATACTTCAAGGCCAACACCGAAGTAGCGGGCAATTCCGCCGAGTCTATGGGAGGGCTGGAAGCGGCCAGCGCCGTCACCCGTCTCGGCGACCTCACGCCCGACGCAATTCGTGAACGGTTGCAGCAGATGCGCCAAACTGCTTATGTGCCCGGTTTGTTTTTAGTGAATAAGATCGTTGAATCGAAGGAGCTGCCCAGCGCCTCTAGCAAGCGTATTGACCAACTCAAAGTTGCTTTGCAACCAGTGCTCGATTACCACGAGCGCGGCCAGATGCCGATTTATGTGCTGCGCTCAGAACAGCCGAAAGCTTATCTGGTTGAGCGCTCCGTTATCATCATCACGACGCGCCTAATGGTTATTGCCAGCGACGAAGAGATTCGCGGTATCGTCGCCCACGAACTGGCGCACGAGTACATTTGGGATGAGCGCGTCAAAGCCATGAAAGAGAAAGACGGGCAATTGATGCGGGAGTGCGAGTTGTTCTGTGATGCGGTGGCGGCGTTCACGTTGAAGGTGATTGGCGATGAGCCGGCGAGCTATGGCCGCATCCTGCAGCGCCTGACGATCATGGGCAGCGACAAAGGCAGTACGACGACTAAGCAATCTGATACGCATCCATCGCTAGACACGCGCATAAAGCTGAATAGGTTCCTTTGCCAGCGGTTTGATCTAAACCTGAAAAAAACTTCCCAACTGTGATGGGATTTCCCCAGGCTCTCGCGTTAGGCAATGAAGGCAGCGAGAGGTTGGCACGAAGCCGTGACACGCCTGTTCAATGACCGGCTCAGCCTTTTCGGCCTGCCCCCGATTCAACATTGCAGTCACCACCGCAAGGCTGGCTTGGCCAGCCGACTGGACAAGTGTGCCCAAACGCCGTGACGGCTGCGCTTCGACAAGGAGGAGTCATGTTCAAACAGATCGCATTCACCGTCGTGCTAGTCGCCGCATTTGCCACCGTCACCAATGCGCAATCACCAAATGACTTCGCTAGCAGTAGGGTTCGCAACAGCCGTAGCCCTCTCCGTCTGAATGAAAAGCAGCTTCAGATGGTGCGGGACAGTCTGCGGCATAAGTCCGGTTTCGTCGAATTGGGATTTGACCAGCAGGGCGTGTTGATGCTCGGCAATCGGGAGCACGTCGTGGGCGGTTCGGCGACGGCGCGCGTGCTGTTGGTGCAGGCGGTGGACAGCACAAATCTGTATGAACTGGAAAGCCACGAGAGTTCGCCGGAAATAGCCTTTGCGCGGATTGACGAAGGCGAAGACCGGAAGGTCGGCGAGACGGGCCAGCGCCTGACCATTTACCGAGTGCAGCTTGATTTTGCTGACTTCGAGCGCCTGTCAGGCGCGCGCGAAGCCAAAGCTGCTTTCGAGATAGGCCTTGCCTTGTTGCACGAATTAGCGCACGGCGTCTTGAAGTTGCAGGACCCGCGCGGAGATATGAATCAGATCGGCGAGTGCGACGCGCACGTCAATCAAATGCGCCGCGAATTGCGGCTGCCCGAACGCTTGCTCTATCACCCCAATATGTCTGTGGTGCAACCCCGCGATGGAAAGCGCATCGTTTCCGCCAGCCTGACGTTTGTGGCGCGGGCTGAAGCCAACGCACAGCCGAGCGCCACTTGCTTGTTGAACTGGCAGCCCAGCCAAGTTTCGCCAAACGCGCGGAACATCGCCGGTCTGCAACATGGATTGTTGATGGCAAAAAATCGTTGAAGATTGCGCGGCGGCTGCGAAATCCTTAGCCTACGGCGCGAGTCGGACGCGCCGCACCAGCGCCACAAAACGCGGGTCGGTGCGATAGCTATCCCAGAGAGGCCCGACATTGAGTGCAGTGACAAAGTTGTTGCGATCTTCGGCTTCCCTTTGCAGCCGCGCGAACGCCCGCTATCGTCCAGTCTGGACGCTATCTTAGCGGAAGTTTTCCATCAGCATAATGTCGCTGCCGCTCTGATCTAACTGCTCGTAAACAATCCAGCGACTATCAGGAGAAACTGCCAGCCCCCAGAAGCCCCTTCCAATCCGTCGCTCAATGATAGCGACCGGCGTTACTTCATGGGTGGCAAAGCTGAAGAACTCAATCACTGGACGAGTAGGCGTTGTGGCGGTGGCAAAATAGATGCCTTGTTCCGTGACCGCCCAGTAGCGCCAGTACCCGGCCTCGTGATGATCAAGCACGAATGCTTCTTCACCGCCGGCGACGGGAATGCGCCAGATGCCTGGGGTTACGCGACCTTTGGCGTAGTAGAAATACTTGCCATCGGGCGACTCGAAGCCTTCGAAGCCTCCTTGCCTAGTCACCTGCATAGCCGCTCCGCCCGTCGAGGGCATCTTCCAGATTTGCAAGCTGCCACTCCGGCTGGAGCAGAAATAAATCCACCGTCCATCCCGCGACCAGCTCGCACAGGTATCTTCCGCAGGTTCCGTCGTAAGTTGGCGAGCTTGGCCACCGTTGGCGCTGATGAGATAGATCTCCCGGTTACCCTTCAACATACAATCGAAGGTGATCTGCTGTCCGTCAGGCGACCAGCGCGGTGTGCCGGTGTCCGGGGTACCCAGGCTCGTCAACTGGATCGGATTTCTACCCTCACGGTCACAAGCCCAAATCTCAAAACTGCCGGACCGGTTGGACGCAAAGGCAATCCGCTGCCCATCGGGGGAGTACTGAGGGTTACTCTCATTCATCGTGGAGGCGATTAGCTTCACTGGTGCGGTTTTCGGTCCGGTAGGGTTGGTGATCTCAATCCGCCAGATGTTTGAGTCAGAAAATCGCTGCGTCCAAGCCAGCCGGTCTCCCTGACGAGAGGTCGTCGGGTGCAAAAGATTTTGCGCGTACACATTGACGCGGGTGGGAGTGCTGCCAGCGAGAGGAACTCGCCACAAGTGGAAGATCCCACTACGGTTCGACGAGAACACAATTTCACGGCTATCAGATGTCCAGGTCAGACCGGCTGTCTGGGTGTCATCAAAAGTAAGTCGCCTCGGTTCCCCACCGGCTACGGGCACGACGTAAATGTCTTTCATGCCCACCCCGAGCATCCGCGCGAAGGCCAGGCTCTTCCCATCAGCAGAGAAAGCAGGGCATTCATCACCCACCGACCCGGCAGGCGGTGAAGTCAGACGTCGCTTTCCGCCAGTCTGCGCATCAAGCAAAAAGATGCCGTACGGTTCCACCGCCGAAGTTTTATCGGCCACCGCCAAGAATTTTCCGTCGGGTGAGTAGCTCAGGCTGAGTTGATAGTAAGGGCGTCTCGGAAAGATGTCAGCCAGTTTGCGTTCCGCCCCGCCCAGCGCTGGGACAAGATAGACGCCGCTCCCGGCGCCTTCGCGCGTGAAGGCGAGGTAGCGGCCGTCGGGCGACCAGACCGGGTTGAGGTCAGGGGCGGGATTGGTCGTCAATCGCAGCGGCTCCCCGGCGTCTACCAGTTTGACGTAAATGTCAGGATTATCTTCTTGCGGGCCGTCCCCGACGAAAGCGATCTGTTTGCCATCAGGTGAGAAAGCCGGTTGGCTTTCGCTTCCCGGAGAGCTGGTGATGGGAATGACTATGGGATCAGGTTTTGAACTGCTGGTGTGGGATTGATCCCGAACAACGAACTTGTATAGCCCCCAGGCCGCCCCGCCAGCGAGCGTCAAGATCACCAGCGCGATCACCGCCAAACTCTGGTGGCTGAGACGACGCTTCGGCGATGCTGCGACTTGCTCTGTAATCGCCGCCTTTGAGTCGCTATCCCGCTTGAGATTTTTCAGATCAACCAACAACTCGCGCGCCGATTGATAGCGCCGTTCGCGCTCCTTCTCCAAACACTTTCGGACAATTCGCTCAAGCTCGGCAGGCACGTCGTAGTTGAAGCGCGCCATCGCTTCCGGCTGCGCGTGCAGGATGCGATCCAGTAGCTCGCTCGTGTTGGTTCCAGCGAAGGGCAACCGTCCCGTCGCCATTTCGTAGAGCACGACACCCAGACTGAACAGGTCGCTGCGCTGATCCACCTCGCGTCCCAGCGCCTGCTCCGGACTCATATACGGCACAGTCCCCATCACCACGCCCGGCGCAGTCTTCGCCAGCGTGCTAATGTCGCTGCTTATAGGCTGCGTTGGCCGCGCGATTTTCGCCAAACCAAAGTCGAGCACCTTCACCTGTCCGCGCTCGTTGAGCATCACGTTCGCCGGTTTGATGTCGCGGTGCGTGATCCCCTTGCTGTGCGCTTCGTCCAGCGCGTCGGCGATCTGACTACCAATCTCCACAATCTCGCTGACCTCAAGCGGCTGGCCGTTGATCTTCGCCGCAAGCGTCTGCCCCTCGACGCACTCCATCGCAATGAAGCTCAAGCCTTCCGCCTCGCCGATTTCGTAGATGTGCGCGACATTCGGATGATTGAGCGCCGAAGCCGCCTTCGCCTCGCGGATGAAGCGCCGCATCCGCTCCGCGTCCGCTGCCACTTCGGCAGGCAAAATCTTCAAAGCCACCGTACGGTCGAGTCTAGTGTCACGCGCCTGGTAGACCTCGCCCATACCGCCTTGGCCCAACAGCGCGACGATCTGGTAATGCGCGAGGCTCTTGCCAATCAGTGATTTGTCGTGTTCGCCGATCAGTAGCGGTGCGGCAAGTTGGTAGGCCGGGAGTTCAATCAAGCTCACTGCCTGCTCGTCAGCAATAATCAGCAGTTCGACCTCGCGGTGCAATGCATCGTCCCCGGCACAGGCTTGTGCGATAAAGGCCGTTTGTTCGCTGGGGGCGCGTTCGCGCGCGGCGTGGAAGATGTCTTCGACTTGCCGCATTCGTTCAGGTGTCATTAGTTTTGCCTTCCGTCAACATCCGATGCAGCCACGCTTTGGCCGCGCGCCATTCGCGTTGCACAGTTGGCAAAGAAATACCCAGCACTTCTGCCGTCTCTTCCTCAGTCAGCCCGCCGAAAAAGCGCAACTCGACGATGCGGCCTTTGCGCGCATCCATCACCGTCAATTTCTCCAACGCTTCGTCAACCGCAAGTAACTCAGCGGCGCGCGCCTCGGTCACTGCGGCAGCCTCATCGAGCGAAACTCTCAGCGCCCCGCCGCCGCGCTTCTGGTAATGGTAGCTGCGCGCGTGGTCAATCAGGATGCGCCGCATCAACTGGGCCGCGATGCCAAAGAAGTGCGCGCGGTTCTGCCAACGCACTTGCCGCTGGTCTATCAAGCGCAAGTAGGCCTCGTTGACCAGCGCCGAAGTCTGCAAGGTATGGCCCGGCCTTTCGCGTCGCATGTAGTGCCCGGCCAAGCGACGCAACTCGGCGTTGACCAGAGGTAGCAACTTATCAAGCGCCGCCTGATCGCCTTCGCTCCAAGCTTTAAGAAGCTGGGTCATGTCCTGTGAAGCAGGAGTCATCTCTACTTTCTCCGTTGTACTGCTTACTGCTTGGTTGGGCCGCGCGGATTATAGCGCCCGCGCCGAACTTTTCCAGACCGGCGGGGAGAGAAAAACTTTGCAGAGCGTAGAGCGGTGACTTACTTGCCCAATCAAGACTGCAAACGTACACTCCGTTTTGTTTTGCGCAAGCGTTAATCGGAAAGACAGTGACCCGAGTTTCGACGCGAGTAAACTCTCGACTAGCGGGAGTGCGCTGCTGAGTTGCCAGATTTGCATGAGCTTTTCGCCGACGTGTGCGAGCAGATCGAGGCGAGACCTGATGAGATGAGACACGTCACTTACATCAAAAAAATTCATCCTTTTGAACCAGAAATCCGTATCGCTTAGCCATCACTCTTTCGATGATAACAATGACAATGAACCAGACGATCCCTAGGATCGTGGAGATGAATATGGCAGCAAACATCTCAGGTGTATTTGATTGGCGTGAAAAGATGACAATCAAAAATCCAAGTCCCTTATCAGCGGCAACGAATTCTGCGACTATTGCGCCAACCACCGCTAATGATGATGAGAGTTTTATTGCGGCGAACAAGTATGGCAGTGACGACGGTAACCGGAGATACATTAAAGTTTGTACCCAATTGGTCTTCCAACTCTGGAATAAATCAAGATAATCTTGTTCGACGGCCCTTAACCCACGAACCCCGTTTATGAGTGTCGGAAAAAAACAGACGGCGGCAGCAGTAACCGCCTTGGACATAAACCCTTCGTGCAACCATAGCAGTAGGATAGGCGCGAAAGCGACTACGGGCGTTGTTTTCAAAGCAATGGCATAAGGGACAATCACATTCTCTAAGTTTGGCCACCTGATGATTGCTATTGCGATCAGTACGGCAGCAATGTTACCGATTATGAAGCCTGTAATAGCCTCAGCCGCTGTTACGCCAAAGTGAATAGGTAAATCTCGAATTGTAAATACACTCTCGAAGACACTCTTTAGCGAAGGGAGTATGATAGGTGGAAGCGCTGCTAAATAACGCACCAACTCCCACGTAATACCAGCGACGATAAGAGCCAACACTGGAGGCCAGATCTTTCTCATAGGTTCTTCGTCATCTGATTGCGTACAGCAGTAAGATATGGATTCAATTTATCACTCAGCCATAGCTCATCAGTTCGCGGCATCGGAAGATCAATGGTGATTTCGTAACTGATCCTGGCGGGCCATTGGCTCAAGACAATCACACGATGTCCAAGAAATACCGCATCGTGGATCGAATGAGTAACGAAAATTGCGCTGCGATTCTTTAGTGTATTCGACAATTCGATGCATACATTCTGGCGAGTTATCTCATCAAGCCCAGAAAAAGGCTCGTCTAGCAAGAGCAGCTTAGCGTCTTCGGCTATCGCCCGTGCCAAACACACTCGCTGCGCCATTCCAATTGAAATCTCTCTAGGGAAATAATCGGTGAAGCCTTCGAGGTTGAAGGCTTTTAGTGAATCTGCTACAGCTTTCGCGTCATACTCACGATTACCGAGCTTATACGGCAGCCGTAGGTTCTCCCCTATCGTCAGCCATTCCAATAAGACTGGGCGCTGAAAGACAAGAGATACTTGCGGCAGAGATGATACTTCTCCATAGTCAAAAATTATTTCTCCTGACGAGGGACTAATAAGCCCAGCTATACACCTCAACAAAGTACTCTTCCCACAACCAGAAGGGCCAACTATGGAAACTATTTCGTTCCGGCCAACCGAGAAATTAATGGAGTCTAGTACCTGCAGGTCTCCAAAACTGATAGAAAGATTATTGATGCTGAGCATTATTGATTGTTCCTATATGCTTCCATCAGTAAGTCGTAATTGACAAATTGGCTCGGATTGAGCGATTCCTTAAGTAACCCGTGAGACTTAAGCATACTTACTATTTGTACCCAATCAGACTCTTGCATCTCACCAAGTTTCTTCCCGGTAGGCTTCCATAAAGGGGCGCTGGCTTCCACCATCCGCCTTTCGTGATCTGGCTTTGCGTTAGTATTACGCTTCACCGTTGCAGATGCAGCTTCATCAGGATGATCAATCGCGTACTGATAGCCTTTAATAGTGGCTGCGAGAAACTTAGTGATGGTGCCACGTTTTTTCGCCAGCACCTCTTCCGTCGTGAAAATCACGTCCGCGTACAAGTGCACCCCGTAGTCTGCTATCAATATCTGGTTGATGTCATACCCCTTTTCAGTTAGCGAGATAGGTTCATTGATAGCAAATCCCGATAGTACGTCCACTCGACCCTGAATTAACGGTGCAGGATCGTAGGACACTGACACCTCTTTTATATCCCTGTCGGAAATACCTTCTTTCCGCAATAAAGCCCGAACCGTTACTTCAGTGGTATCTCCATATTTGATACCGACTCTCTTACCTATTAGGTCTTTAGGTGAAGTGATCCCGCTCTGCTTTAATGAAAATAAGACAACAGGGCTTTTCTGATACATTGCTGCGAGAGCAACAACTGGCACCCCCTTTGAGCGAGCAAGTACGATTTGATCAGCGCCAGCCACTCCGATTTCATCGCTACCAGCCGTGACCATCTTAATTGAAGGATATTCAATGCCGCCGGGCTTCA
Organism: uncultured Acidobacteriota bacterium; assembly: GCA_963699175.1. Lineage (GTDB taxonomy): Bacteria > Acidobacteriota > Blastocatellia > RBC074 > RBC074 > JACPYM01. The sequence goes on from OY969418.1 coordinate 822,341, forward strand.
AATCAACACTTAACCCTAGTGCTTGATAGAACCCTTGATCACTGGCTAAGTAAAAACCTGCGAATTGAGCCTGATGCAGCCACGTAAGCCGAACGCTTAGCGGAGTCGGACTCAGAGGATCTCTATTATTTTGTTGGCCGCCTGACCGATATTTCAGAAAGACTGCCAGCCCTACTGACAAAACAGCCACGGCTATAATGACTACCGCCCACTTACGTTTCAACTTATGGCTCCTTGACTTAATTTCGACATTGCTTGAACCGGGCCGATGTATAAGCTTATTTGAAGGAAGCATATCACGCCAGCAAAATCGGTCAAGATATGACGCCGCAGCCATAGTTTGCCGACCTGGCGGAAATATTTGTCATTGCCTGGCCCGCGCCCCTTGCCTCTCGCGCAGCGATTGCGTTTAATGGATGCGACCAATCCGGCAAGCATCACGCAACACACCAAACCGAAAGAGTCAGGGAAGATGAGCGAATATTTCATCGGCATTGACAGCGGCACGCAGAGCACCAAAGCGATTCTGCTCAATGCCGAATCAGGTGAAGTCAGCGCCAGCGCCAGCCAGTCTTACGAGCTGATCGAAGGCTTGCCCGCTGGCCACAAAGAACAACACCCGCAAGAATGGCTTGACGCCACAAGCAACACGATCAAAGCAGCCTTAGATCAAGCCGGCATTGACCGCGCGCAGGTCAAAGGCATTGGCGTGTCAGGCCAACAACACGGCTTTGTTCCGCTGGACGAACACGATCAAGTCATCCGCGCCGCGAAACTGTGGTGTGATACGAGCACGAGCACACAGTGTGAGGCGATCATTGCCTGTCTGGGCGGACTTGAGAAAACGATTGACGCTGTCGGCAACGGCGTGCCTGCCGGTTTCACGGCGTCAAAGATTCTTTGGCTCAAGGAGCACGAGCCAAAGAACTTTGCGCGGCTGCGTTGGATTTTGTTACCGCATGACTACCTGAATTTTTGGCTGACCGGGCAAAAGACAATGGAATGCGGCGATGCGTCGGGCACAGCTTTGCTTGACGTGCGCCAGCGCGCTTGGTCGCGTGTGACAATTGAGTCAATTGATCCGCGTATCAGCGAAATGCTGCCGCCACTCATTGCTTCGGACGAACAGGCTGGTACATTGCGCGCTGAACTCGCGGCTGATTTTGGTTTAAGTGAAAACGTGATCGTCAGCAGCGGCGGCGGCGACAATATGATGGGCGCTATCGGCACCGGCAACGTGCGCGCGGGTGTGGTCACGGTCAGCCTCGGCACCTCGGGCACCATCTACGCTTGCAGCGAGTATCCGGTAATTGACCCGCGCGGCGAGATTGCGGCCTTCTGCGATTCGACCGGGCGCTGGCTGCCGCTCGTCTGCACGATGAACGTGACAGTGGCGACGGAGATGGTGCGCGAACGATTCAACCTCTCACACGCGCAGTTGTCCGAAGCGGCCGCTTCAACCCAGGCGGGCAATGACGGCTTGCTGCTGATTCCCTTTTTTGAAGGCGAACGCACGCCGGACGTGCCCAACGGCACGGGTGTCTATTTCGGTTTGCGCGAACAGACATACAGCGTCAGCCATTTTGCGCGCGCGGCAATGGAGGGCACGACGCTCGGATTGAACTACGGTTTGAACCGGCTGCGCGAGCTGGGCATTCAGCCTTACGAAATTCGCGCGACGGGTGGCGGGGCGAAGAGCGCCGTCTGGCGGCAGATTCTCGCGGACGTCTTCAATGCCGAAGTCGTCTGCACTAAGAGCGAAGAAGGCGCGGCGATGGGTGCCGCTATTCAAGCAATGTGGGCTTATCGCAAACAACAAGGCCAGCCGACCAAAATCGAAGAGCTTTGTGACAAGTACATCGCGTTGGATGAAACGACGCGCGCTAAACCGGCGTCTGAGCAGGTACAACTTTACCAGCAGATGCAAGCTGTACACGATCAAATCGTGCGAGATTTGGGCACAGCATTCACTGCGCATCGCAAGCTGATTGCCAGTTGAGTACCCAACTAGCAGACATAGCATTCCCGTTACTTTCGAGGAGACACATCAATGAACCAACTTACACGTCGTGACTTACTCAAAACCAGCGCGATGGCCGCCGCCGCGCTGCCATTCGCTTCACTTGAACATTTCGCCGGGCAAGCTGCAACCAATGCAGCCGATCCGTGGCGCGGGCTGAAGATCGGTGTGGCCACCTACACCGTGCGCGAATTGCCGATTGAAGAGGCAATAAAAGGCATTCAGCGCGTAGGGCTGAAATACATCTCGATCAAGAACGTCAAAAATCACGTTGACCTGACGCACACGCCTGAAGAGCGCAAACAGCGCGCTGAGATGTTCCGTGCCGCGGGTCTTGTTCCGTTGAGCGTGGGCAATGTCGGCATGAAGAATGACGAAGCCGACATGCGCCGCGCTTTTGAGTACGCCCGCGATGTTGGTGTTCAGACCATGGTCTGTTCCCCGAGCGGTGAGGCGGGCGATCTCAACCTCTGGGTTCAGAAACTTGATAAACTGGTCAAAGAGTTCAATATCAAACTGGCCATCCACAACCACGGGCCGGAAGACAAAAACTTCCCTTCACCTTATGACATCTGGAAAATTGCTGAAAAATACGACAAGCGTATCGGCCTGTGCATTGATGTCGGCCACACGGCGCGCGCAGGCGTTGATCCGGCAGAGGCCATCGTCAAGTGCAAAGACCGGCTCTACGATCTGCACTTGAAAGACATCTCCGCGCTGGGCAATCGCAATACGCCGATTGAAAGCGGGCGCGGTATTCTCAATCAGAAAGCGATTCTGGCCGCGCTGCTCAAGATCAACTATCAAGACTTGGCCGGTTTCGAGTACGAGAAGGACGGCAAAGACCCAGTTCCCGGACTGGCCGAATCGGTCGGTTACGTTAAGGGGGTGCTGGCAGGGTTGAAATAAGTACAACCTGGGTACGCAGCGCTTCCAGCGTGCAGACTTGCAGAGAGACACAATGGTAGCCAGTTAGCGAATCATCACGTCTGCACGCTGGAAGCGCTGCGTACCCAGGCGTTCTTCCTACTCTTATCAAAACGGAATCTGCGACATGAAAAAACTGACGCTGTTGTTCGTCACCGCCACTTGCCTGGCGCTTTCAGTCTTCATCACTCAGGCACAAGAACAAAAGCCCGCGCCCAAACGTGTCGCGATCAAAGCCGGGCGCTTGCTCGATCCTAAAACAGGCACGGTCACCAACAATGCCTTCATCCTGATTGAAAACGATAAGGTGACGGCAGTCGGCCCAAATGTCACTGTGCCGCCCGGAGCAGAGGTCATTGACCTGAAAGACAAGTTCGTGCTGCCCGGCTTGATTGATTGCCACACGCACGTTACCTCGCAGCCCGAAAATTATTACACCGACCGCTTCCGCAAAAGCCCGATTGACACGGCGGTGACGGCGCACGTTTACACCAAACGCACGCTCGAAGCTGGTTTCACCACCATCCGCGATGTCGGCGCAAGCGAGTTCATTGACGTGGCGCTGCGCGAGGCCATCAACGCGGGCAAAGTCGTCGGACCGCGCATGCAAGTAGCCACACTCACCGTCGGCGCGACCGGCGGGCACGGCGATTTGAACGGCTTCTCGCCTTATCTGGACTTCAGCAACTTCAGCGGCATCGCCGACGGGCCGGACGCGATTCGCAAGCTGATCCGCTTCGAGATCAAACACGGCGCCGATCTCATCAAGATGATCGCTACCGCTGGTGTCTTATCCGAAGAAGAATCAGTCGGCGCACCGCAGTATTCCCAAGAAGAGATGAACGCCCTGGTCGAAGAGGCCCGCATGTGGGGCCGCAAAGTCGCCGCTCACGCGCACGGCACCGAAGGCATCAAACGCGCCACCCGCGCGGGCGTGACCTCCGTCGAACACGGCAGCTTCATTGACGCCGAAGGCATTCAATTGATGAAGGAGCGCGGCACCTATCTGGTCGCCGACATCTACAACGACGATTTCATCCTCGCCGAGTTCTCCAAGCTGGGCTACCCAGAAAAGATCATCGAGAAAGAGCGCCTGGTCGGGCGCACGCAACGTGAAAACTTCCAGAAGGCGGCACAGGCTGGCGTCAAGCTCGCTTACGGCACGGATGCGGGCGTCTACCCGCACGGCTGGAACGGCAAACAGTTTGCACACATGGTCAAGTGGGGCTTGACGCCCTTGCAGGCGATTCAGGCGGCGACGATCAACGCGGCAGACTTGCTCGGTTGGAACGAACGCGTGGGGGCGATTGCGCCGGGCGCTTATGCCGACCTGATCGCGGTGGATGGCGATCCGTTGAAAGATGTGACGGAGTTGGAGCGGGTGAAGTTTGTGATGAAGGGCGGTGTGATTTACAAACGTTGAAACTCTGCCTTCTCGTGTGCTGGCGCTTCACTTCGGTCTACAGTGAAGCATAGCCAGATTGGAACGATGTGTGACTCAGACGATGTGCTCAGGATACGGCGAGCCTCGGACGACGAGTGTTTAGAGTTCAAGCTTTAGCTTGCTGACGAATTTGGCGCCAAATTCGTCAGCAAGCTAAAGCTTGAACTCTAAACGCCTGAGCCTGAGTCCGTACTTTGTCCCGCAGTTTTCTAAAGAGCCTAAGGCCTATGCCAATATCTGTAAATGACCAATTCTCCTACGATGTTTTTCTGAGCTACAGCTCGCAGGACAGGCCGCGCGTGCGGCGGCTGGCCGAAGCGTTGCGCGCGGCGGGCTTGCGCGTCTGGTTCGATGAATGGGTCATCCAGCCGGGCGACAACATCTACGTGGCCATTGAGCGCGGGCTGGAAGCGTCGCGCACGCTGTTGCTCTGCCTATCCCCGGCGGCGCTGGCGTCGGATTGGGTCAGGCTGGAGCACAGCACTGCGCTGTTTCGCGATCCGCTCAACACCGAGCGCCGCTTCATCCCGCTGTTGCTGGCCGATTGCAAACTGCCGGACACGCTGCGGCGCTACAAGTATGTGGATTACCGGGACGAGACGGAGGATGCGTTTGCGCAAGTGTTGGCGAGTTGCCGACCGCAAGAACAAGTAGCGGCATCTCCTGTTGTGGCGAAGCCTGTGCGCAAAGCTCGCTCAAAGCCGAAGCAAAAACTGACACAGGAAGAAGAGCTATGGCAGCGCGCTGACGATGAAGTGCGGAAGAATCTGCCGCCGGGCGTGAAACTCGTGCGTACGCTGCGGGGGCACACCGGCAGTATCGGGCGCATTGCATGGTCACCGGACGGGCGGATGCTGGCGTCCCCGTCAGACGATAATACAATCCGGCTGTGGGATGCCGAGACGGGCGAATGTCTCCGCACTCTGGAAGGGCACGAGAACTCAGTCTACAGCGTCGCCTTTGATCCGAAGTGCCACATTCTGGCCAGCGGAAGTTATGACAACTCAGTTAGGCTGTGGGAGATAGCCACTGGCAAGTTGCTTCGCACACTGAAGGAGCAAGAAAATATGGTCCTTAGTGTTGCCTTTGATCCAACGGGCCGTACCCTGGCTGGTGGCGGCGTCAATAGCATCACGCTGTGGGAGTCAGCAAGCGGCAAGTTACTTGCTGCTCTAGAAGGTGAGTCCAAAGGCAATTACGGCATAACCTTTGACTCACGAGGGCGGATGTTGGCAGGTGGGAGTGGGGTCGGTGGAAATGGAGTTTCACTTTGGGATATTACTAGCCCAAATCCTATTCGCATTCTCTCAGATCAGCAGGGAGTTCCATGCGTTGCCTTTAGCTCAGAAGACCGCGTGTTGGCCAGCGGAAGCAATGACGGCGTAGTCAAGCTTTGGGAAGTGGCCAGCGGACGGTTACTTCGTACGCTGGAAGGGCACACGGGAACGGTAATCAGCGTTAGTTTCTCATCTGATCAGCGATTGCTCGCCTCGAAAGGTGATAGCATCCGCCTTTGGTTGGTAGAGTCTGGAGTGTGCGTTGCAGTTATCTCAGACCTATTTTCAGTTAATTGGTTTAATGGCTTGGCCTTCCACCCACGCCTGCCGATTCTCGCAACGGTCGGTTCGGACCCCAGCACGTTGGGAAAGGAGCGCGACTGCATTATTCACATCTATGAACTAGACCTCGCTATTCTGCTCGGCCAAGTGGCAGAGCCAAGCGCGCATTATGTCAATGCCAAGGTGGTGTTGTTAGGCGACACCGGCGTAGGCAAATCCGGCCTTAGCTTGGTGCTAAACAATCAACCATTTGAGGCTACGGACTCCACACCAGGAAGGCGCGTCTGGACATTCGATTCGCGCGATGTAGAAATCGGTAACAACGTCACGCAGACCCGCGAAACACTATTGTGGGATTTGGCCGGACAGCCGGGCTATCGCGTTATCCACCAGTTGCACCTCAACGAAGTGGCCGTCGCGCTGGTGGTCTTCGACGCGCGCAGCGAGACAGACCCGCTGGCGGGCGTCCGGCACTGGGAGCGCGCGTTGCGGCTGGCACAACAGCGTCAGGGCGCGGCGTGCGTGCCGATGAAGAAGTTTTTGGTCTCCGCCCGCAATGATCGCGGCGGCGTCTCCATCGGCGAAGAGCGGCTCAAGGCCTTACTCGAAGAATTCAACTTTGACGGTTATTTCAAAACCAGCGCCAAGGAAGGCTGGGAGATCGAGGAACTGCGCGCCGCCATCAAGCAGGCCATCGAATGGGAGAACCTGCCGGAGGTTTCGTCCTCGCAATTGTTCGCCGACATCAAAGAGTTCCTGTTGGAGGTAAAAAAGACGGGGCGGCTGCTTACACCTGCCAATGAACTCTACAGCGAGATGATTCAGTACCAGCCGGAAGAAAGCTCGACGGTGATCGGCTCTTTAGTGAAGAAGATATTCAACCGAAAACCAGAAGCTGCGACGACGCGCGAGATTCTCCGCGACCAATTCGACACCTGCATCGGGCGGCTGGAAAACCGTGACCTGATCCGCCGCCTGACCTTTGGCGGCTATGTGCTGCTGCAACCGGAACTGCTGGACGCCTACGCCTCCGCGATGGTCAACACGGCCAAGGAGGAGCCGGACGGCCTCGGTTCAATGGCCGAAGAGATCGCGCTGGCCGGGAAGTTTTACGTGCCGGATGAACAGAAGGTCAAAGACGCGGGGCAGGAGCAGTTGCTGTTGCACGCGACGGTGGAAGAACTCGTCCGGCACGATCTGGCGCTACGCGAGAACGCGGATGACGGGCGCTACCTGGTCTTTCCATCGCAGTTCAATCGCGACTACGAAGACGCGCCCGAACCGAAAGGCAAGGCGGTCGCGATCACCTTCGACGGGCCGGTGCAGAGCCTTTACGCGACGCTGGCCGTGCGGCTGGGTCACAGCGGATTGTTCACCACCGGGCGGGCGGAGATGTGGCGCAACGCGGCGCTCTTCTCCACCAAGGCGGGCGGCAAGTGCGGGCTGTTCCTGCACGAGTTCGCCGAGGCGCGCGGTCGCTTGATTCTCTTCTTCGACGAAAAGGCCAGCGCGGAAACTCGGTTCCACTTCGAGGAATATGTGCTGGCCCACACTGAGCGCCGCGCGCTGGATGGCACGGTGGAATTGGTGCGGTTCTTTATTTGCGCCAACGGCCACCCGGTGCCCGATGAATACGTGAGGCTGCTGCGCGCTCAAGGGAAGAATGAGTTCACTTGTCCCTGCGGGGTAACGGTGTCATTGGCCGAGCCGAAAGAACGCCTGCACTTCCAATCGCAAGTCGAGGCGATGGACAAATCCGCCGACCGGCAGCGCGACTTCGACGCCTTCGTGATGTCGGCCAAAGGCGAGACGAGCACGGCCAGCTTCCACGAATGGGCCGGAGGCGCGCGGGTGACGCTGGCGATTGTCTTCACCGATGTCGTCGGTTCGACGGCGCTGGGAGAAGAGATCAGGGACGAAGCTATGAACGAAGTTAGGCGCGCGCACTTTGCCCAGAGCCGACGGCTGATTGCCCAGTTCCAAGGCCGCGAAATCAAAACCATCGGCGACAGCTTTATGGCGGCGTTTAAGCCCGTGGACGCGGCGCTGGACTACGCGTGCGCTTTGCAAGGGAACACCGGCCATCCGCAGGTGCGCATCCGCGCCGGTATTCACATCGGGCCGATGCACGTTGAGGAGAGCGATGTCTTCGGCGGCACCGTAAACTTTGCGGCGCGCGTGGTCGGAGCTATTCAAGACGCTGAAATCTGGTTGAGCGACCGAGCGAAAGATGACATTGACCGGCTCGGCGCTGTGCAACACAAACGCTTGAAGTGGGAGCAGCACGAGAATGTGAAGATGAAAGGCTTCCCCGGCAAGTTTACGCTTTGGTCGCTGAGCAACTGAACTGGACATTGGTACGGTACAGGGAGCGGTAGCAACCTGGTGTCCTAACGTGGGTACAATCGGGATCACCAGATCGCTGCCGCTCCCTGTACCGTACCAATCTTCAAAATCGCAAGCGTTCAAGGAAGGTCAAACTGATTGGGATATTTGTAGCGGCTTCCGGCTCTTCGGCTTCGATAAAATACCACCGCACGCCTGCCTGCTTCGCCGCTCGCAAAACCGCTGGCCAATCCATTCTGCCAGCGTTAAGCGCCACACTCGTATCATCAGGCGCGCTGCCAGTCAGATCGCCCACCACGTCTTTGCGCAAATCTTTCAGGTGAAGGAGCAGAAAGCGTTTCGGATATGCCTGCAATAGCTTGGCCGGGTTTTGCCCCGCGTGCAGCGCCCAGAAAACATCCAACTCGAAATTGACCAACTCCGGCTTGGTCTGTTGCACCAGCAGATCGAAGAGCGTGCCTTCACCATACGGCTGAAATTCGTAACCGTGCGGGTGATAGCAGAACTTCAACCCGGCGGCTTTCAACACCGCGCCCGCCTGATTGAAGACCAGCACGGCTTGTTTCGCCGCGTCGAGCGAAAATGGCCGTTGATGCGGAATCCAGGCGTTGGCGACATACTTGACGCCGAGCGTCTGGGCATCGCTGACCACATCGCTGAGTTTGGTGCGTAGGTTGTCAAAGCTGGTATGCAAACTTACGGCTCGCAATCCTACCTTGTCCAATTCGGCGCGAAATTCTTTGGCCGTCAAGCCGTAGAAGTTTCCCGTTTCGACTTCACGAAAACCCATTGCGCGCACACGCTGCAAAGTGGCGGGCACGCCGTCGCGTTTGAACTCGTTGCGCAGGCTGTAAAGCTGTAACCCGACCGGGCCTTTGAATGAAGCGCCGATGCCGACACGCCGGCCTGGCGCGTTCGTCTGTTGCGCGGCTACTTGTAGACGGTTGATTGCGGATTCGTTGAATTGTTGCGCCACTGACTCTGTCAGTGCGCTCTGGAAAGGCGTCGTTAGCAAACAGAGCAACAACACCAGCACCATTCCCAGCACCAAACTTGTCTGCGTCACTTCCCTTCCCAGTTGAAACAGATGCCGGAGCCACGGCTCGGCAACCCTGTAAAGCTCACTCCTCATAGTTCGCCTCACTGGTTTGGAAAGAAATTTGGCTACGGCGGCATACCGTAGCGAGTCGTTTGCAATTTGGTCGTTGGAATTATCGCGGGATGACGCGCAGTGTAGCAACACTCCGGTAAAATGCAATAGCCGCTTGGTGCCAGGCTCTCTGGCTTTCCCTTCCTATGGTCAAAAAACGCTTGTCCGCGCCAACAACGTAAAAATACGTTGACACCAACTGATAAATACGTTAGCCTCAGCGCAACGTATTTATCAGTTGATCGAACCGTAAGCGAGGACGCAACTATGCCAAGACAACCTTCAAAGACTTTTACCGATAAAGAGGTGGAGATCATGCGCGTGATCTGGGAGCGCGGCGAGGCGACCGCCAAAGAGATTCAGGAAGCCTTGCCCGATGACCGCCACTACAACAGCGTGCTGACGATTATCCGTGTGCTCGAACGCAAAGGCCATCTGACGCACCGCGCCGAAGGCAAGGCGCACATCTACCGCGCCAAGGCCAAGCAAGAGAAAGCACAGCGCCGCGTGCTGAGCCATTTGATCGAACAGGTCTTTGGCGGCTCGGCGGCGGCGATGGTCTTGCATCTGGTCGAGACAGGCGATCTGACCGAAGACGACTTGAGCGAAGTGCGCGCGAAGATCGCGACTCGTGCCGCTGCTAAGCAAAAACCACCCAGCAGAGGAGGCAAATGATGAATTTGTCAATGGAGATGTTGTTGAAGTTTGCCAATCAGGGAGCGTTGGAATTGCTGGTGTGGAGTTGGCAGGCGCTGATTTTATTGGCCTGCGTCTGGGCTGGCTTGAAGCTGTTGCGTGCGCAGACGCCTGCGTTACGCCAACACATCTGGCTCATCGCTTTGCTGGCAGTCTTCACTTTGCCCCTTTGGACGCAGTTGTCGCCGAAGCTGCCTTTATCGGAAAGGCAACGGTGGAACAATCCAGCGTTGAATTACGCTGCCGAGTTGCCGCGTCTAGTCATCGCACCGAGCACCGATGCCACACTTCAGGTTAGACACTCCGTAATTGGAGCGGCCGCGCCAAAAAGCCGCGCTCTGGCTAAAACCTTAGCCGGAGCATTTTGCCTGTGGTTCGTCGGCGCGCTCTTGATCTTCGTGCGCAACGCGCGCAGCTACGCACGCTTGCACAGGGCGCGTCAACAAGCGCGACTGGCCACGCCAGCGGAATTGGGTTGTGCGTTGAAGCTGCCTCAGTTTATTTCGCTCGGACTGTCCGCTGAGATTCGTTCACCAGTGTTGCTTGGTCTCTGGCAGCCGCTAATTTTGCTGCCGCACGATTTGGCCGAGTGGACGACGGCAGAAGAGCGCAATGCGATGATTGCACACGAGCTGGCGCATTTGGCGCGGCGCGATCATTTCACCAATCTGTTTCCGCTGGGGTTGAACATCATCTTCTATTTCCACCCGCTGGTGCGCTACGCCTGTCGCCAATTCTGTCTGGAAAGGGAGATGGCCTGTGATGACGCGGTCATTCATCACGGCGCCGATGCAGCCACCTATGCGGAAAGTTTAGTCAAGGCCGCCGAACACAGTCTCAAAGGAAAGCTCAGTAGTCTGGCTGCCTACAGCTTGCACCAACCGGCTTTCTTCACTTCCAAACAAGCTTTAGAAAGGAGAATCGAGATGATTTTGAACACAAATCGCGTGCGCGTGCTCGCGCGACAATGGCGTTATCTGGTTTTGCCAGCCGTGCTGATTGCTTCGTTGGCTTGGCTGCTCGTCCCCAATCGCCCGACTACTGCGCAACAATTGCAACGGCAGTACAACGCTACGCTGACCGCCGTGAAGGACGGCAGTTTGAAAGAGTTGCTGGTCAAGTATATGACCGACAGCGGCGCTTATAACAAATTAGTCCGCACGGCGCTTTCGAGCGACGATCCACAATTGCGTGAGCAGGCCGTCCGCCAACTCGTCGAATCTGAGCATGAATGGGCGACTACGGCGCTCGGCGAGATTTACAACGGCACGGGCGATATTGCTCTGCGCAGCAAGTTGATCGGCTATCTAGGCGAGCGAAAAGCTCTGGAAAAGCTGCTTGAGCTAGCCACCCTAGAGCCAAATACTCAGCTTCGCCAACAGGCCGTGCAACGATTGCTTGAAACGGAAGGCGACGGCAGCCAAGGCGCGCTGACTCAGCTTTACACTCGCAGCACTGATGGCAAAACCAGGGAGATGATCATCCAGCATCTGGGGCAAAGAAGTGACTCTCGCGCGTTAGGCTTCATCTGGCATTGGGAGGATGTAGCCGAACTCCGTCAGACAGCTTTGCAACAACTGGAACTGATCGCCCAAAACAACGAGAGCGCTGACGCGCGCAAAGCGGCGCTGGAAACATTGGCGAACATCAAAGCGGCTTCTAGCCGGAAGTCCACCAACGATGCGCCACCACCGCCGCCACCGCCGCCGCCGCCTGCGCCGCTCAACTTGAATGACACCGCCGCCGTAATGCGGATGCTCAAGGAAGACCCGAATGACGACAGCATCGTCTTGGCGCTGCTGCGCGAGACCGCCGATGCGCAAATTCGGCACGACACAGCCTTTCTGGAACGCGCGTTCGCTGATGATTATGAAGCCATCGGGCCAAACGGCGAGGTCTTAAACAAAGCCGAGAGCATCGCCGAAGCCAGACGGCTCGATCAGCACATTAAGAAGTTCGAGATTGACAATTACCGGCTGCGCGACGATGGCTCATCGGCGGTCGCCAACTTCCTGGGCACGGTCTATTACGAGGAAAACGGCAAAGACACGACCATGCAATTCCGCTACACAGTCAATTTCAACAAGCGGCAAGGCGGTTGGCAAATCGTCGGCTCGCACCAGAGCCGTGTGCGTTAAATGTCAGCCGTACAGAAAAAGGCAGGTCATCCACGCGGCGGCCTGCCTTTTCGCTTTCATCATCTTTTGCTTGTTCGCCTTACTTCCAGCGCAAAACTAATTCCGTCACTTGCTGACAGGCTTTCAATTCCAACTCGACCTTAGCAGCTTCGGCTTCCCGACGCATCTTCGTACGCTCCGCCACATCCCAGGCGGCTAAGCGTTTAGGCTGATCAGGCGACTCGCTAGTGGGCACAGCGCGCGCAAGCAGCAGATATTTGCCCGGCGCTAAATGTTCAAAACTGAATGCGCCATCGCTGGCGGCTACCACTTCGGCAAAGCGCAAGACGTTATCTTTGTCTTCGGCTTCGGCGGGTAACAGATGCACTTGCGTGCGCAGGGGCAGTTTCGCACCTGCCGCTGCCTTGACTGTCCCTGTCAATTTCGCTGCACCAGCGGCAACTGTGAGGCTCAGTCCGGTAAGTTTCTCTCCTGCTTTGAGCAACAAGCCATTTCGCACTGGCTCAGGCACGCCGGGCTTGGCGGGCGCGAAGGCAAGCGCCTTCAGATACCAACTTTTATCGGGCAGTTGTGCCAGCAAGCGATGACGCCCGGCAGTCAGTCCGTGCAAGGTGAAACTCCCTTGCGGGCTGGGAATGTTAGGTGCAACCAAACCCAGTGCGGTGAAATCCAGCGTCGTCTTGTCGGCAGGCTCATCTTTGCGCGCCAACAAGACCAGTTCATCCAATTGAGCCCCGCGCCCAGCCTCGCATTTGGGCGCAGCCGCGCGCTCGGGGGGTAGTTTTTCCAGCACGATTTTGCCGCTGATCGAAGCCAGCGGAGCCAACGCCAAATCAATTCCGCTCAGGTCTGCGCCACGCAAGGTCACGCGGCGCGGCGCAGAGGCCGCCTGCCCCTCTTCGGCCAATTGGGTCTGCGTAGCGCAGACTTCATACTCACCATCCGGCACGCCATAAATGGCATAGCCGGTCAATCCACCAATAGGAAGCACGGTAGTCAGCGCCACGATCTCTGGCGCGTTGACCTGCTTCAACAGTACCAACGCCAGCTCTTTCAAAGGCACCATTCCACTGGCTTGCCTGCCGCCGGAGAGTTTGCCGCTGATCGAATGACCGCGTTCGCCCCGATAGCGGATGTCAATCCCGCCGACCTCTTGACTGCCGCCGATATTCACAGGCGTCGCCGTAGCGCGCGTGGTGGCGGAAGGATGAAAAGTCGGCACGCGACCGGAAAAAGGCGTCGGAGAATATTCAAAGCCGTTGGCCCCAGCCACCACCAAGTATTTGCCAGGCGCTAGCCCATACAAGCGGAAGACGCCACGGTCATCGGTTTCGCGTCCACTGAGTTCGCTCGTGACTGGATTCGCTGATAGCCCAAGCGCGGCTGCGATATTGGTCTCTGCTGGCAGCGCGCTGACGAAAACCCCGATGACCGGCTCGCCAGTGGCGTTGGTTACGCGGCCTGTAATCACGCCGCCTTTGCGCATCCTGAGCGTTACGGTTTCACCAATGTAGTGCAACTCGGGTGCGGCTGGATTGAAAGGTTCTACCAGTTGATAGCCGGGCGCAGTCGCCACGATATAGTAGGGCGCGGGAACTAGGCCGTCGGCTTCAAAGCGGCCCGCGGCATCGGTGGCAACCGCCAACCGCCCGCTTAGGATTTTGGTCAGATCGGCTCCAGCACTCAGAATGGTCACGTAGGCGCGCCGCAGCGGCTCTCCGTCTTCGGTGATAACTTGCCCGCTGATCTTACCGCTGGGCCGTTGTGCAACGATCAACGTAGACAAGGTCACAAGCAGAGCCAACGCGGCCAGCCACGGGAGCAAGCGGCTGAGTCTCATTAGTTCTTCTCCTTTGCTTTCAAATCAACGTAAAGGACGATCTCTTGCCGGGACTTATCAGTTACGGTCACCGTCTGCTTCTGGCCCTCGATGCGGAGAGGTTCCTGATAAGGGGGCAGGAAAATATTAGTCACACTGATTTCGTAAACCCCAGGCAACAATTCCGACAAACTAAAGCGTCCCTGCGCATCGGCCTCGGCGTGAGCCATCTTGGACGAGTTAGACACATTCTTCTCGCTGGCCTCGACGTAAATCTTCGCCCCTGTTGGTAGCATGCCGCCACGCACTTCCACGCGGCCCGTCACCACCCCGTTGGCCGTTCCGAAGACCAAGCGCACACCGGTCACGGGCGTTAGTCCTTGCACCTCGATTTGCTCGACCGCTACGCCGTTTTGCTCCATCCGCATTAACTGCAATGTCCGCTCGCTCAGGCTATGCCCTTCGATTCTGTACTTGCCCGACGCCACGCCGGTCAGCCGGAACGAGCCATCGGACTGTACACTTCCTACCGCCATTGAAAGAAAAGTGGAGCTAATCGCATCTGGACCCACAGTAATGGAAGGCGCCTCTGCCCCTTCACGACTGGGCTGGCCCACTAACATCATCCCCACCAGTTTGGCCTTTTCCTGAGCATTGCGCGCGCCTTCGATGACGGCGGTGCCGCTAATCGTCGTGCCCCGCTTCATCTTCATCACTAACCCCGTGGAATCGCCGTCACGAATCTCAAAGCTCAATGGCTCGGCATAAAAGTCACTGCCCTTGCCCATCCAAGCTTCCATATTCATCGCTGCGACGCTGTAGGCGCCATTCGCCACGTTTTCAAAGCGGAATTCGCCATTCGCGTTGGTGGTCGTCATGCCATTCCCGAGTCCAGCCCCAGCTTCCGCCTTCTCTTCCTTCTTTTCCTCACTCTCCGACCGCTCTCGGCCTGACGAGGCGTAGAAGAGCATCAAGCCGGTAATCGGCTTGCCCGTATCTGACTCAATGACTCGCCCGCTGGCGACAAAGCCTTTTTTCGCTCCGGCGCGCACGAGCGCAAAGTTGATCTCTTCCGTCTCCACACCCGCGCGCACGACGATGACGCGCGCGCGCGCTTGATCAGTCGTGCCGGGATAGAAGGTCTTGCTGAATTCCGGTTGCCCGCCCGTGAAACCTGCCAACGAATTGCCGCCCCCACCGGCACAAACCAAATAACGCCCAGGCTCGATCCCGAACAACCGATAAACGCCACGATCATCGGTCGGTTTTACCCGCGTAGGCATTGATGCACTTTCTCCCAGTGGTTTGCCTTCTTCGTTGACCTGCATGAAATACACCAGTTCTTCAATGAGCGGGTAGCCCTCATCGTCGGTCAGCTTTCCTGTGATGACGCCGCCGCGCCGCAACTTGAAATCATGGTTTTGCAGGTTCGCGCCCTCCTCGACCATTATGGACGGGAAGGTACCACCACCGCCCTCCTTACGCTCGATCACGTAGACGGGCGCGTGCACTGCAAGCGAGTATTTTCCAGCGGACACATTGTTGAATTGGTAGTTGCCATCGGCATCGGTGACGGCGGTCAGCGGCGGCGCTTGAGTGGGCGGCAGCGTCGTTTGTTCTTTGTGCTCTCGCAAGAGCAATTGAATACCCGCCAGCGCGCCACTATCCACAGTGACCCGCCCGGCAATCGTTGCGGTTCCGGCAGCGCGCTCCTGCGCGTGGGCGAGGTCGAAGCTGAGCAAGAGTAGACAGAAAACAACCAAAGAGATCGGTTTCGCCGAGTTCATATGACTCCCCCAATGATTGTTGGCTTAACCAGATTGGAACGGCAATTCGGCCTTGAACCACTTCCCGTACCAGCGTGAATTACTACGTAGACAGTCTAGCCTTTCGCACCCGCGCCACGCAAAATCTTTCTTCGATTTTACATCCTCAAATTCATCTCCAATCATTAGCCAGACGCCGAGCCGCACGCTATAATGCCCGGCGAGCGCGCAACGCGCCGAAATCCTAAATCCAATTCAACACGAGGTTCCTAGATGAAGATGCGATGGTTATCAACAATGCGTATATTCTCCGTCTGCGCTGCGCTGGCGCTGTTGAGCGCATTGGCTGTCTCTGCTTTGGCTGCGCGTACGCAAGAGAAGCCGAAAGATCAGCCGAAGGTTTCTGAGGAAGAAGGCAAAGCCGTACAGAAGATCAACTCGGCGCCGAGCACGGCGGAGAAGGTCAAGTTGGCAGTCGAGTTCAACAAGAAATTCAAGAAGAGTCCGCTGCGCGGCAAGCTAAGCGATTACCTGGCCAACCAGATCATCAGTGAGAAAGACCCCGCGCAAAAATTGCAATTGGCACAACAGTTCAGCGCCAGTTTCGATCAACCTGGTGAGGCCGACTTGGTCAAACCTGCGATGATTGACGGCTACGCGATGACAGGCAAGTTTGATGAAGCGTTTGCCGAAGGCGAGAAGTATCTGGCCACGCATCCGGACGATGCTTTCGTCCATGCGCAACTTGGTTGGAACGGTGCGGTACAGGTACAGAAGCAAGGGCCAACCTGGAAGCATACGCAAGCCACCAGCCAACACCTGACCAAGGCGCTTGAAATGCTGGAAGGCGATAAGAAGCCGGAAAAGACCGACGCGAAGTTTTGGACGGATTATCGCAACACACAGATGCCGCGTTTGTATCAAGCGCAGGGAGTGTTGGCCTATCTTGCCAATGATCGTGCAAAGGCCAAAGACAATCTGGAAAAGTCCGTGGGACTTGACCCCTACGATCTCCAAACGCTAGCGCTGTTGGGCAACATCGCCAATGATGAATACAACGAGCTGGCCAAGGAATATCAAGCTAACAGGAAGTCTGACCTGCTGAATAAGGCTTTGGAGAAGATGGATGAGGTGATTGATTGGTACGCGCGCGGCGTAGCGGCTGCCGAGGGCAATCCGCAAATGCAGAACATGCAACAGCAGATACTCGAGCAATTGAAGCAATATTACGCCTTTCGCCACGACGGCAAGACCGATGGCATGCAGGAATTGATCAACAAGTACAAGAAGCCAGCAAAGTAGGCGCAGGCAGTAACGAACAGAAAGAAAAAGGCTGAAGGCCGTTGCGCTCAAACAGCGCGCCTTCGGCCTTTTGTTTTTGCCTTTTGATTTTGAAGGATGCGCGTTGCGGGTTAAATTTCAAATCTCGGATGGCAATGGAGACGTGTAGACCTGCAAGAAGTGTTCGTACGGATCGTTGCTTTCAGAAAATGCTTTCCGTGGCTCAGCCAGTTTTTCCACCCAGGCATGTCCATCCAGTTGCTGGTCTTGACGATTGATGCCGAAACAGAGACGGGCTGGAATGCCGTAGGCATTGAGCAGCCGGTAAACGATCAGCGAGCGTTGCACGCAACGCCCCCAGGTCTGTGGCACCCCCACAACAAACCCGGCGAAACGCGCAATCTTTTCCGCGTCGGAAATATGCCAGCCGGGTTGAGGCTGCAAATAGAGAGGTTCGACTGCTGCGATGGCTAAAGCTAACGTGGGCGAGCTTCCCTGTGCAGGCAAATGCCGCCGCACCAACTGCGCCGCTTGCAGTGTGCGGGCAAGCAGTAAATAGTTTTCCCAAGCGAACGCGTAGCGCAAGATCATAGGTAGCGCTGGCAGTGTAGGCCGCTAGCGGCAAAGCGTCTAGCGAGTAAAGATTGGCTGCAACTCACGTAGCCGGGAAAATTTATTGGCCCTATTGACAGGGTTTACTTCGATGAGTAAAGTCACGGCTTCGCTTTAACGCGGGGTGGAGCAGTCTGGTAGCTCGTTGGGCTCATAACCCAAAGGTCGCGGGTTCAAATCCCGCCCCCGCAATCAGAATCTAAAGCACTTAGAGCCGCTGAAGCCTGTTGGACTCAGCGGCTTTTGCTTTTGGGGTCCAAGGCGGGGTACAAAACGTTTCCCGTTTCCCTGTTGGCTTTCTCAGCCTCGCCTCTCGTTTTTCAAAGATCAACTGCAATTTTCAGTTTCAAAATACCCATGCGGGTAACCATCAAAAGCTATTTCTTCGTCGCCTTTACTGACGCGGATACCCGCCTTAGAAATCTGTGACAAGCTCTTTGATCTCTCCCTTGATGAAGTCGAGGCAGTCATCAACAGGATTGCGTCCAGCAATTCCAGTGTCACTGTTATCGCTTGGCTGATGCGTCAAAATCATCAGCCGCTCCAGTTGGTTCAGTCAGCGTTTGTGTTTCGGAATTATCACTCTGACCGCGTTGGCATAAGTGAAGTACGTTTTCTTTTCGTGCTGCTTGAAGCGGTCTTTCAACACGGACGCTTGGCCGATGTACAGGTAGTCTCTGCCAGTCTTAAACGCATAGCAGCCAGCCAGTCCCGTCTCTTCAGGCCACTGTTGCAAGCTGGCGTATTTTTCAGCTTCAGTCTTGCCTCTCAGCCTAAAAGTGAAGTCATGATCACGCCAAGTCAATTCACGTATCCAATACGTCAGCAAACCTGAGCGCCGCCAATAATCAATCGCGCTCGTCTCAATAGCTTGGTAGTTTTCCCGGTTCTTTTTTCGTGTGACCTCATAGGACTTTTCCAACGGCTCAAACCGGATGCGGGCAATGATTGATTCTCTTTGGGCTTCCCATAAAGCGTCTAGCTCTGCGCGTACCTGTCTAAGTAGCTGATGCTTCGTGGTGCGGTGTTGCCGCAGCGCCTCGCCTTCTTCCTTAAGCGATTCCTTCTGTTCATCAGTGGCTACTACAACGGCAGTCTCGGTTTGATCGTCTTGTAAATCACCCGTGCTGCCCGTTGACTCGATAGATTCAACGTGAAGAGCTTGGGCAACCGCCTGGCTAGGTTGGAAGTAATCAAAATTAAGCTCAAGCGGCTGAGATTCTGGCGCGTTCAAGTCACAGAAAGCGCCCAGAGTTTGCCAGCTTGCTTCGCCACGCTTACAGACCGGCGTTGAACTGTGTTGATTGCTGCCATCGAGTAAAGCTCTTGCAGTTCGCGCAAAGAGTGCGGGCCTACCGCCCGCGCCCCATCGGCCAAATAATATTCATCCATTGGCTGTGTCCTTTCTGAGGCACCTACCGTTATTCAACGTATCAACTCTTTCTTCACCGCGCTTGATGATCCGTCCGGCCTAGCCGGTTTCGCCTCACCCTTCTGCTATCTTGCATTTGTCAGGCATCATTTTTCAGAGGGTAACACGCTACAGAACAAAGGACTTAAATGCATTACCTGTGTTTATAGCGCCAGGTAACACACCCGTTTGAATCTAATCCTTCCTCGATTGTGCAGCCCGGCGCAGTTCAAGCAATAGCCACACCCGTTGAATGTTATGGAAGATTTCGAGAGAGGCTGTAGCCCGCCAAAATCTCCACCACCAAAACTAGCGCGACCATCCACGCTAACGTATACACCAAAAAAACAAAGTTACGCCTAAGCTTTCTTTTCAGTCTAGCCAGCTTTATTGGACTCATTTCTTCGTCGCCCGTTTCTTCGTCAGCTTAGGCTCTATTGATCTGATGTTCGATCCCTCTGTAAGTAGTCGCAGTATCTGCGCTCTTACTTCGACATAGTTCGTATCTTTCCCCAACTTCCAAGCTGGAAGCCGGTTGCTATTGATTAGATATTTCCCAGCACCAGAATACAGCGACACGTAACGACCGCTCTCTTGACGCATGGCAAACAGCAATACATCTTCGCCTCTGGCAAAGGCTACATACGGACAAATAACGGCATCATTGAACTCAAGATCGAACTTTGCCCCAGCTATCGCTCCTTTAATTGGATCAATGATTTCTGCAAGCGCAACCTGGATCGGCCGCTGTGCTGAATTTCCGCCTGACACAGAGAGTATCTTTACTCTCGCAATCAGATGAGCGGGTTTAACAAGCTCTGCTGCATTCCTGATGATAATTTGTTCAGTAAAGCAAGGCTTCACTAATAGCAGAAACAGAGCACCCATCATCAAAAGTCTTTGTCGCATCGGTCTTATTTTATTTAATGCCCGCAGAGGGTATCGCGAGAAGGCTAGCCTCTCTATTTTTCCTTCGTCGCGCGTTTCTTCGAAGTCTTTCCCTTCCCGCCGCGCCGACTTCTCCTTGTCTTTTTCTTCTTTGGCTTAGCTTCGCTCAGTAGTTCCTTCAGCGCGTCACCCGCCTTTATCTCCGCCGCAGTGATCGGAGTTGCCACCGCTGTGGTGTTAGCGTTGGCTTTTCTCAACCTCGCTGTTCGAGCTGGCGCTTTGTTTTCAGCCACCTTTTGCCCTTCTACGACCGCCCCACCATCGTCGGCTTTCTTTGGCCTGCCGGGTTTGCGATCAACGACAAGGGCAAGGTCGGATTCCTTAATAACGTGGTCTCTGCCGAATTGCTGTGAAGGCAACCGGCCTGCCTGAATTAGCTGCCTAACTCGAATTGGAGTAATCCCAAGCCGCTCTGCGGCTTCAACTGTCGTAAGTAACTTTTCTTCCATATAGGCAGTTTATATACCAAAGAAAAACCTATCGCAAGGATAGAATTAACTTGGCGAATCCATATCGCTGCGAGATAGGTTCCTTCGTTGAATGCATTGCCCCTTAACAACGAATCAGGAGTGCTAAAGATGCTCCTCAATCCCCAAATCTGGCAGCAAACAATCGAAGCCGCGAAAGCCAAATCCGAAGGCAATGCCGCTTTGCTACGCGCCATTGACCGCGCTGTGATCGAAATCCAAAAGGCCGTTTACTGGTCGTTCGTCGCGGGCATCCTGCGCATTCAATCAACCATTTCAAAGAAGCTCTACGTCGTTGATGACGGCCACGCCTGCGAAGCCACGCAGAACGGTCACAAGTTTTGTAAGCACACCATCGCTCGCCGCTTGATGCTGCGCTACGTCGAACGTCTCGGAGCTTCCGAGGCGACAGGCGAGACGCGCACCTTGCGTAACTGGCAAGCGGGCGTAGGCCACGATGTTGTCGAGACGAAGCGCTTAACGGTCAGCGATGCGCGTGGCGTGAAGCGGATTGACGGTCAAATTCGCCGCAAGCGTGCTGAAGTTGTCGCCTAAAACACGAAGGGCTTGCCAAGTGTTAGCAGCACCTGGCAAGCCCCGATAACCAGCCACTGCGGCGCAGTGGCAAGCTATCGTTCCAATCTCAGCTTACTACTCGCCGCCTTTCACTAGAAAGGACTCGTTCACAATGCAAAGCTACATAGCCACAATCCAAGCTTTCGTTGCGTCGCTTATGACGCTGCTCAAACATCCGTCCACACCGGCGCACGCACGCAAGTGGTTTCAGGAAGCTACTGACGAAGTAGCCAACCATCATGGCAGAGAAGACGGCGAGACATTGGCTGATGCGTTACTCCGCGCGCTTAGTAGGGGTGTCGAGGACGAAGGCGAATTAGACTCGCGCGCCTGTCGGGAATTAGGCCAAGCCTTCGCCACGCTTGAACGCTATCGGGATTACATCCCCGGCAAGCTCTACGGCGATTTTGCCGACTCTATGCAAGAGGTCGTGAATCTCGCCCAATGGGAAACCAGGCCCGAATTGGTCGAGCAGATCATGCCGCTCGTCATCCGGCAGGCCCTCAAGAATGTGGACGCGCAACAGAAGGTGAGCCGATGAAAAACAAGAAAGACAAGACGCCTAGCATCAAGGCCAGAACTAAAGAGGTGCTCAAGCGCCTTACGTCCGGCTGCTCTCACGATCAACTTGAAGCCTCGCGCGATTTTTGCGACACGGTTCGATGACGAGATGGAGAATTGATGAACATAGCACGGAGTTTGGTTTATGGATTCGCGACGCGCACCGCTTGGACAGCGCACACGGCTTCCGCTGTTACAACGTGGATTATGCCTGGGCGCATTTCAACAGCGGCAAATATTTATTCATTGAAGAGAAACGCTTCGGCGCTTCGCCGCGTCCACATCAGTGTTGGCTTTACGAAAAGATTGATAAGGCGTGCCAACACGATCCGCGCTACTTCGGCTTTCACATCCTGACGTTTCAGCACACTTCGCCGCTGGATGGCTGGATGCGCTTGGACGGCGAGTTGATCACAGTGCTGGAGCTGATTCGTTTCCTGGCGTTTGAAGCGCCGCCGGAGCAGTACCGCAGCTTTTGCCACCCGGCAAGGTGGGAGGGGGTGGAGCGGTATCTGTGAAGGTGGTCGGCAAAGCGACTAAATAAAGAAAACGTCAGGTAAGGATTAACGAAGAACCAAGGGCTGGACGAATTGTTCAGCTTTTTCTTTTTGCTGATAACAGACCTGATGGCCGAGCCTTATAAACGGCCGCTCGAAACATTGCCACAAAAAGCGACCGGCACCGAACACTGCCACCGTTGCGCATACTGAAGCCGTCCAACCGTGCCAGCCGGTGAGATTTTCCGTCGTTACGCCGATAGCCTTTTGAAACACGCTGTTGACCGCCGTATGAAAGAGGTAGACGCTGTATGCCATCAGACCTAAGCGGCAGAGCGGCTTCCAGCACAAAACTTGAGCTGGCCACAACAGCGCGAGTAGCAGCATTGCCGCGTAGGCCAGCGCAATTGCGGTATAGCCGAGATGCGCAAGCCAGCCTACCCGGCCCAGCCACGACGAATAATAACCGGTCAGTAGTACTGCTCCGATTGGTAAACCTGTTAGCAGACCGATCAGCACACTTCGCTTTGTCTTCAATTGTTCGATCAGCGTCGGGCTGCACATTGCGATTGCGCACAGCATGCCAAGCGCAAGACCGTCGAGACGAGTAGGCGTGAGTCGGTAGATGCTGAATCCGGCTTCTTCGCTTGTGCCGAGTGCGAACCTGACGAGCAGCGAGATCGCCAGCGCGACGACCAGAGACTTCGCCAAAGCACGCATGCTCAACCGACGCACCAGCCACGGCGCAACGAGATAGAATTGTTCTTCGATGGCTAAGCTCCACGTCACCGCGAGCCAGGCCGCCCCGCTTGCTCCTAGTTCCGCCATCGCAAAGTTTTGTGTAAGTGTTAGGTAATAAATCGGGGCAATTGGACTTTGTGCGCCCCGGTGCGCAGCAAATTGTGGGACTAGGATAACGAGATAGAAGACCGCCAGCAGCGCGACGTAAAGCGGTAGGATGCGGCAAGCGCGGCGCACGTAGAAAGCCTGGTAATAATTTGGCGCGTCTTTGTGATCGAGCAAGATGCCGCCAATCAAAAAGCCCGATAGCACGAAGAACAGATCAACTCCGCTCGCCGTGAATCGAAAAGCCAGATTTTGCAGCCATTCAGCCGGAGTGTCAGGCGCGGGATTGAAGAGAGGCGCGGCGCAGTGACAGACCAATACCAACGCGATAGCTACGCCCCGAAGTCCGTCCAGTTGAGGAATACGCTGTTGATTCATGGAACTACCTGCCGAAGATGCGCGCAGTCTAGGCCGAACCTTTACAGAAGACAAGAGCAGCGCGCTTTGCAAGACGGAGACGTTGATGTAAGCTGCGCCCAACTCGCAGCGGAAATACCCTAATGGCTGAGGACGCTGCGGAATTTGGGGAACTGAAAAGCTCCCCTTTAGCTTTTCAGGGCTATGGCCACCACACATTATGTCTGTAAGGTTTGAATTCACACGGCGGGCAACGCTTATCCCTCTAGCTGTGGCTCATCAATTTCACCATGTGCATCAAAGAAAGCACAAATACAATGATCCGTAAACATATCATCTTCCGGCTCGTAGTACAGTTGTCCGCCGCCGTCATCCCAAAATGTAACGTCAATAAGATTGATCTTTTGTGCGAGCCGTTCAGGAGTAATCGTCTGGTTGTCGTTCCAATCCTTGTAAAGCTCGGTCATTGAAGCCGCGATTTTGTGTCTGATCTGAGGCTCGTTCGCTATAACGAATTGCACAGAGTTCAAAGTTGCTTCAGGGATCGGCTCATCGTCTGGAACATCAATTTCCAGCCTAGCGGTTTTCCCGTTTGCCAGAGACATTTGGCCGATCCGCCTATGCTCATCCCACGTTACACTGCCGAAGAGTTCATCTTGCATGATTCTTCTCTCACCACGCGCCACACGAGGCACAATAGAAAACTTCGCTCGTAGTCTTAGCGGGTTTGCCACAGCCGCACATTTCCCCGGTGTGTCCTTCTTTGTGTCGCGCATATCTGGCGAACAGATTGGCGGGCGCGTTGAGTTCTGCGAGCGTTTCCATTTGGGACTGTCCGCCTTTCCAATGATAGTATTTGGGATCGCTATCGAATGGGATGATGAGTGTGTCGTTCTCGATTCGTGGAGTATTCATCCCTTCTCTTTATCGCAAGGCTCAAGGCTCTTCAACTGGTGGCAGAAATTAAAATTCCTGCCTCCACTGGCTGAACTTTAACCCGTCATAAAGCTTGAATCTCTTGATGGGCGATAAACACGAAAGCCCGGAAGCGATTCAGCTTACTTCCGGGCTTTCGCAATCAACTTTAGGAAATTTGCTCCTAATCGTGTCACGCTATACGCCCACTCAAGCCGAAGGACAAGAGCGGCACGTCATTTCCAAAGCTCAAACATTGCTGTCAAGCCCTATCCTCATCGTCGTCGGCTTGCGCGCAGACCTCACGCCACACCGGGATGCGGTCAATCAGCCTCAGTCTGGTCAGGTAGTCAAGGTCTAACCACACGGCGTGTAAGCCCCGCTTCTGCGGTCGCCGCTTGTCGGCCAGGGCCTTGGCCGCGTGGACGGCCGTCAAAGGGCTGAAGCTCCGCGAAGGACTAGGCCAAGGGCGGGTGTGGTAAGCCACTGCCTCCACCACCGAGTCGGGCAAACCCCACAGCCAGAGCAGGTAGGCACCGACCGCCGAGTGTAGCGTCCCGAAGACCTCGAGTTCAGCTTCGTTGGTCGAGAGCCCCTTGTCGTGGATCAAGCTCAACACTCGGGCGTACCGCTGCGGCTGGTTCGCCGCCAAGACCAGCTTCCCGGCGTCATGCAGCAGGCCGGCAGTGATTGAGTCTTGAATCAAGTCCGATGGCTGATGTTCGGCCTGGGCGATTAGTTTGGCGAACTTCCCGATCTGGAAGGCTTGCTCCCACAATGCGGCGGGCGAGAACCCCGGCAATTGTCCCTCTTTGGCCTTTGAGAAAACCTGGATTGTCAGGACCAGTGCGGCCACTGTGTCTAGGCCCAGCAAATTGACCGCCTGGGTCGGGCTAGAAATGCGCTGCCGAATGCCATAGGTGGCCGAGTTGACGGTCTGTAATATCTTCGCCGTCATGCCTAAGTCGCGCTCGATGATCTGGCTGACTTTTTTTATCGAGGAGTTCGGGGAGCGCAACTCTTCCATCATCTCAAGGTATAGTGCCGGTAGGCTGGGCAAGGACTGCATCTGGGAGACGAGTTCCCGAAGCGCGCCGTCGGAGAGCAGTTCGCGCAGAGCGCAGGCGCGCTCTATAGTCTCCCTAAGCGTCTCGGCATCGCAAGCTTTGGGAAGGTATCGGTGCGCCAAGGGCTGGCTAAGCAGATTCCTGTGAGGCTCGTCCGAGAGGGCGATCTTCACGGCTTGCGGTTGGTGGTGTCCTACTTCCGTCAAAAAGTCGGCCGCGCCTGCGGTAACCACCACATCGAAAGGCTGCCGCGCAAGCAGCTCCAGACCCTCCGCCCAGCTGCCGACGAAGATCATCTCCCATTCATCCTGCAAGGGGCGAAGGCCACGCCGTAGCTCCTCCAAAACGTCCAACTCGTCACCCACAAAGAGGACCCTCTTATTTGTTATGCCCGGCTGGGGTTTGGCTCGGCCCAAGGCGCCGGTTGGGTTAACAGTCTTTCCCGTCGTTTTCGCAATGGCCTGGAGGAGTTCCTCCGTCCGGATCGGCTTGGCAATGTAATCGTCCATCCCGGCGGCCAAACACCGTTCGCGTTCGACGCCCGGCAGGTTGGCCGAGACGGCGATGATCGGCGTGCGCGTGATGCCTGACCGCTCTCGTTCGCGGATGCGGGCCGTGGCCTCTATGCCGCTCATCTCGGGCATCTGAATGTCCATCAGCACCAGATCGAACTGCTGCTCCCGGTGAGCCTCCACCGCTTCGCGGCCGTTGTTGACGCTAACCACTGTATGACCGTGTTTCTCTAGCAGGAGAGTTATTACACGCTGATTAACGGCGTTGTCTTCGGCTAAGAGAATTTGCAAGTTTCCACCTTTCTCGAACATACCTACACTTTTCAACCAGACGTGTAAAAAGCCTTAAAGTAGGTATTTGTCCTATAGCTCGCTCAGCAAAAGTGCTACAGACTGATCATTGTCCTAGCAAGTAAGCTAGTTGAAGCATCATCGCTTCCGCCCCACTACTTATAAGTGTGATTTTCCCGGCCTCAAAATACATTAGAAGTAGAAGTTAGTTTCCGCTACCAATTAAAACGCGCCATTCACTTGGCTGATCGGTATCAGCGCGCGCATAAGGTACAGGATGCCCCAGGGTGATTCAGCCCTTGTCCTACAAGCCTGTCAGGGTCGAATCGTGCAAGGAAGGTGGCAAAGCGCGGGTGCCGGATGCCTCGCATGAGATGGCCGTCGCTCTTTTCAAGACCTACCCGTTGGCCTAGACTGGCTTGTCTATTGGCAGCACTGACAGTAGAGATTAACCAGAGTCCATGACCATGACGTACAGAGTATTATTTCTGCTTGTGTTTGTTGTCACCTTATTGGCAGCGCAATCAAATCAAGCTGTATCTTTACGGTATATGAAGCGGCACAAAGTCTCCGAAGAACTCACGCAAGCCGCATCTGTCTTCTCAGGCGAAGCAATTGCGCAAGAGTATAAATCGAATCTAAAAGCCAATTCAGCCAGTTCGGAAGATGGCAAAGTGTTGGTTGTCAAATTCAAAGTTGAGACTTGGTGGAAGGGATCGGACGCAGATGAGTATAGAAATATATACTTCACAAGTAAAGCAGCCGGACGAAACCATCATCTTGATGGCCGAAGACTTCCGTTTTCAGACGGGAGAAAACTATCTTGTTTATGCCTTATGGCGTGATGGTCATCTGACCACCAACCAATGCCGGAGAACAGCCAAGCTGGAACAAGCAAAAGAAGACTTGTTAGAGCTTGGAGAGGGCAGAATACCCAGCAAGAAAAACAACTAACCAGCCGCCCACTAATTCAATCAACACAGCCACTGCTCTGTCTTCGTCGTAGTGGCGCGCACGTTGATGAGCCGTGGGGCTAGGTCTACATCATTCTATCTCAGTTTCAGAATCTCGCCGCATCGCATTGCGGTATCGAGCGCGCAAATGACAATTGGTCGAAGGTGGGCGCGCGTGTCTAAACAGGCCGCCAACAACTTTTCCTCTTCTTCCCGGCTCAACACACGGTCGCGCGCGTCTTCGTGCGCAATCACAATCAACTGCTCGCCGGTCTCGAAAGGATTGCGTGCCAGCCAGCCTTGCCGCTTGGCGCAATTGAACATCGTGCGCAATTGCTGAAGCTCGCGATTGACTGTAGCAATCTTGAGCGTTTCGGGTGGTTGCTCTTTTTCAGCCTCTGTTTTCTTGATGGCCTTACGCCTCTCTGTTTCGAGCCGCTGGAGCTTGTACTTTTCGATAGCGGCGTGCGTGATGGCCTTAATTCTCAGATTGCCGAAGTGGGCAACCAATATCTTGATGCGAGAGGCGGCGCTTGCGTGCGAACGCAGGCCAGCGACCTTGCGCCCGTCTTTGACCACTGGCGCAAAGACTTTGGCCTTTTTGAAATGCTCAGCCAACGTGCTGAACTTCATCTTGTCACCGTCAACAATAGCTCCGCCGTGTTGCTCGATGTCGCGCTGCAATTTTTTGAGCAGAGTCTTCCCTGCCGTGACGCTCTCGACTCTGCGTTGAACCACACGTTTTTTGCCAAGCTCGTCTTCATAAATAAATCGCACCCAAAGGCCAGGCCGGTCTTTGCGACGAATGATTGATCTTGTTTTCGATCTAGGCATAAACCTCCTCAGAGTGTCGGGGTACAGTTCGGGGTACAAATGGGCGGCGCACAAGGATAAAACGAGAGATAAGCTGGAACGGTCGAAATGCTGTCGTGATTGATTTTATGGCATTGCGGAGAAATCAGAAGAGGAAAGGATAAGCCGTCAAAACCGACTCATAACCCAAAGGTCGCGGGTTCAAATCCCGCCCCCGCAATTAAATCAAGAAAAAGGCTGGAATAATCATCCAGCCTTTTTCTTTTCGCGCATATCACAGCTCTACGCTTGACGCTGACTACATGAGACCGCGAGAATGCCAGTGTGTGACTGCACTGATCGTGAATCCAACAACCCAAATCCATTTCTCCGAGAGGTGATTTTATGAAGCAGAGATTTGCAGCATTGCGTTACTTCGTCGGCGCGCTGGCGCTCAACCTCGCCTTCGGGCTGGTCGCCTTCGCCCAGCAGGCAGCAGGCGGGCAGCAAGGCGCCGCACCGCCGCCCGTTAAGGAATATCCCAAAACACGCCTCGAAGGCATGGCTCAAGAATGGGCGCGCGCGCGCGCTTACACGAAAGAATATCTGGATGCGATGCCGGAAGCTGGCGTGAGCTTCAAGCCAACGCCAGAGATTCGCAGCTTTGCCGAACAGATGCTCCATCTGGCCGCCGCCAATTTCCTCTTCGGCGCGCGCTATACGGGCCAGACTAATCCTTACCAGGGGAAAAACCTGGAGAAGCTCGACGAGCTAAAAACCAAAGCGACGTTGACCAAGGTCGTGATGGAAAGCTACGACTTCATGATTAACGGTATCAACAAGCTCGATGATGCCAAGCTCGATACACGCACGCCTGTGCAAGGAATGAATCGTCCGCTCACGGCTTTGCTTGCCGCGGCTTTTGAGCATCAAACTCATCATCGCGGCCAAACGACCATCTATTTGCGGTTGAAAGGCGTCACCCCGCCGGGCGAGAAGCTTTACTAAACTTTCTGTGTAGCAGGGGAGAAAGTAAAAAGTCTCCCCTCATTCCCTCCGCTCAATTGAATCAGCCAGATTCCTAAGCTACAATTCGTCCGGTCTGATTTTGCATTCATCAAACACATTCAAACGTTTCGTGAGTAGTTGTCAGCAAATAGCGATTGCGTGGAGCTAGGCGATTGGCGGCATTGAGCCGGAGCCGCAGACCACGCGCAAGGCCACAACTAAAGCGCGGCGCGCAACACAGCACGCGATTTGTTGGCACGAGTAGCAAGCACATTGAGCATCACACGGAGGAACATAATGAAAGTCAAAACCCTGTGGTTGACGGTTGTCGCATTAGCCTGTTTGACGGTGAGCGCCTTCGCACAGGTAGGCCGCATCGAAGGCAACGTCTTAAAGAAAGGCACGACTGAGCCGATAGTCGGCGCCGAAGTCGAAATCGTGCGCACCGATATCAAAGGCAACTATCCAGTTAAAACCGATAAGAAAGGTCACTTCCTGCACGCAGGTGTGCCCTTTGTCGGCACCTATACAATCTTGATCTCTGCCCCCGGCCAGGAGCCGACCTTCCTGACCGGCATTCGTCCTGACCGCGACATGCCGCTCAAGATCGAACTCAACCCTGGCGATGGAAAGAAAATCACGCAGGAAGATTTGAAGCGCTTCCAGACGGCCAAGGGCAGCGCGCCTGCGGCAGGCGGTGGCGCAGCGGGCGCTGGCGCGGCCAAGCAGCCGAGCGCGGCGGAGCTTAAGAAACAGCAGGAAGAGTACGAAAAGGCCAAAGCCTCTAACGAAAAAGCCAAAGCAGATTTCGAGAACATGAAGAAGTTTTTCGAGAGCGGCGTGGCGAAGAAGGACGCGAAGGATTGGGCTGGCGCTATTGCGGATTTCAACGAAGCCGCGAAGCTCGATGCCGATCAATACGCTGTCTGGGCGAATTTGGCGCTGGTGCTTTACAACCGCGGCGTCACCAATCTCAACGACAGCATCAAGGGCGATTTGTCAAAACGCGATGCTGCCAAGCAGGATTTCAATGACGCCGCCAACGCTGCAGATAAGGCACTGGCACTGGTGGAGAAAGATATGGCCGACCCGGCCAAAGCCGCCGACGCCAAGAAACGCAAGGCGAGCACGCTAAAGATGAAGGCGGACTCGCAAGGTCTGTTGGCCAAGCGTGTCGGTGTGATGGAGTTGGTTGACCCGGCGGTCAAAGCCTATCGCGAGACGGCTGATCTCTCCGAACTCCCGGCCGACAAGATCAAGTTCCAATTGGCGGCAGCGGAAGTCTATTTTGAATCCGGCAAAGCTGAGGAAGCTGTCGCGGCTTACTCGGAAATTCTCGCAGCCAATCCCGACAATATTGACGCGATGTACAAACTCGGGCTGGCCTATGCGAGCGTCGCCAAATTCCAGGAGTCGGCCAATACGTTCCAGAAGTTTCTGGACAATGCGCCTAGCGCAGACCCGCGCGTGCCTGAAGTCAAGGCGGTGCTCAAGGACTTGATCGTTGGCAACAACCTGCAACCGCCCAAGTCCGAAGCACCAGCCAAGCGAGGCGCTCCGCCCAAGACGAAGAAGCCTTAGTTTTTTGTCTTGAAGCCAGCAGAATCCTAGCCAGCCGTTACTCACGTGGCGGCTGGCTATCTCTGTTTCTACGGCTATCATTTCAATAACGCCTTTTGCTATAATTCGCCCATCTCATCACGTACGGTTCGTTGTCATCCCCTTTTGACGGCCCTTGACGAAGCAATTGAAAGCAAGCGCGTTGAAAGAACGCCTACGACCCGGAGTTTTATGCACCACGATTCATCCACTAAAGCAGCAGACGTTGTGCTAGAGCGCTATCGCCGCACACGCGACCGTGCGGTCATCATTGCTGTGGCTGCGTGCACACTCGCGCTCGGCGTTGTCATTGGGGTGGTCTTCTCGGCGACCAAGCGCCCGGCGATTGCGCGCGACGGCGAGGCCGCAGTCGAAATGTCTTCGGCCTTTGTCGAGATTGCGCGCAAGGTCGAACCGGCGGTCGTCAACATCAGCACTGTTTCGCAGCCTTCGATGCGTGCCAGCCGCCGCGATTACATTGTCGAAGAACGTCCGCAGCTTGAACCTTATGGCGGACGCGAACGCGCGCGGCGTGGCAATGGCTCTGGCGTGATCGTTGATTCGCAGGGTTACATCTTGACTAATCAGCACGTCATCGCCGAAGCCGACCGGATCATCGTCAAGTTTTATGACGGCAACGAACTGCCGGGCCGTGTCGTCGGCAGCGACTCTGAGACCGATCTCGCCGTCATCAAGATTGACTCGCCAAGAGAACTGCCCGCTGCTCGGCTAGGCAATTCAGATAATGCTCGGGTCGGCGATTGGGTGATGGCTATCGGCTCGCCCTTCAATCTGAGCCAAACTGTTACGGCGGGCATCATCAGCGCCAAAGACCGCGAGGCGGTTGAGCTGAACAAACGTGCTGCGCGTGGCTTCCAATTTTTCCTGCAAACCGATGCGGCGATCAATCCGGGCAATTCGGGTGGGCCACTTATCAATCTGTTAGGCGAAGTCATCGGCATCAATACTGCGATTGCGACTACTACTGGCGATTACAACGGCATAGGCTTCGCGCTGCCCTCCAATGAAGCGATGCACGTCTATCAGCAACTCGTCAAACAAGGCCGCGTGGTGCGCGGCTTCCTGGGCGCGGTCACCGACCCAGTCACGCCGCAATTGGCCAAGGTTTACGGTTTGCCCGCAGCGCACGGCGCGATTGTCAGCAACATCAGCGAGACGGTTTTTGTAGATGGGCGTGCCGTGCCTAGCCCTGCCGCCAAAGCGGGCTTGCAGATGGGCGATGTCATTCTGGACTTTCGCGGCGAGCGCATCCGCGATGATAAGGATTTGATGCGGCGCGTCGGTACTACGCCGGTCGGCACGGTCGCTCCACTCAAGGTTTTTCGCGAAGGGCGCGAGCAGACACTTTCGATCACAGTGGGCCGCCGTCCCGGTGGCGAGTCCGTCGAAAGCCCGGCTGCGGCAATCAAAGCAGAACAACCCCGTGCACAATCCATCGGAATCACCGTCAGCGAGTTGACAGGACAGCTCGGTATCAGTAAAACGGTCAGCGACGTGCGCGGCGCTTACGTCGCAAACGTGACCCCGGGCAGCGTGGCCGACGATGCGGGACTCAAAAACGGCGACGTGATCGAAGCATTTAATCGCGAGACAATCAAAACGAAAGCGGATTACACGCGCGCGTTCAATCGGCTCAAGTCGGGCGATCCGGTAGTCTTATTGATCTACCGTGACCGTGCGGAGCCGACGCCGCGCTTCTTCATTTCGTTCAACAAGCAATAACTTGATGAAAACTGGATTAGCTATTTGGTAAGCTGCCACGCTTTGGTGTTGGGTCTGGAAGGGAAGCTCCTGGCAGCCTGCAAACAGAAACAAAGACCGGTGGTGCTTTATGCAGAACTTCCCCAATGCTCCCCAATTGCTCCTCACAGCATGCTTAATGTTGAGTCTATGCGTTAGCCCAGCAATCGTAAGCGCGAAAACCAAAGCGGATCAGGTGCGGCCTAAACCTAAAATCGCTGCCAATCGCGCGCCCATGCCGGAAAAGAAAGGCAAGAAAGGCACGTTGGTCGCAAAAGCCGAACCGGCCAAAGGCAAAGCAACAGCCACAAGCAAACAAGCTCATAGCAAAGATAAAAATCCGGGCAAGAAGCAGAATGTCGCGCGCAATCAACCAACTGCAAAAGTCTCTGGCCAAACTGCAAAACTGAAACCTGGCAAGCAAGGACAGCCTAAGAATGCAGTGGCCAAGCAACGCGCCAATGATGCCAGTGACAACCGTACAGTCTCTCGACTGCCCAATGCCAATTTGGTTCCAGCCGTGTTTGTGGCCAACGAGCGGCGCGGCAAATTCGGCAAAGCCACTACACCCGCTCGGCGTGAAACGTCGGTCAATTCGCCACGCCGCA
The DNA here is from genome assembly GCA_963699175.1 of uncultured Acidobacteriota bacterium. Classification (GTDB taxonomy): domain Bacteria; phylum Acidobacteriota; class Blastocatellia; order RBC074; family RBC074; genus JACPYM01. Next base: position 855,268 of record OY969418.1, read on the forward strand.
ATGAATCGCAACCACCACGCCAGCTTTATCAGCATAGCGAACCAAGCCGTAGTGAAGAACGCGTTGACGAACAGCCAGAGCCGCTGCAGCCTCGCCGTCCGCGCGAAGTAAGTAGCGACACTGAATCGCCTGCTTACAGCATCGCCCAGCCCGACAAGATTGAAGTAACTGAGTACGGCTCGACCTCACCAACGCTAACTAAGCTCTTGACCTTGCCCGACGCCCGCCCACTCACGCCCTTCGGCGCAATCACAAGCAAGGGCAACTCGCAGCCCGTCAAGCGCAACGATCTGGTCATTCCGCAACAGCGTGTCCTGGAGATTCAGTACGAGTTGGCCAAACGTGGCTTCTACAAGGCTGAACCCAACGGCGTGTACGACGACAAGACCGTGCAGGCGATGCTGGAATTTCAGAAAAACTACGGGCTGCCCGCCACTGGTTATCCGACGGCGCATTCGCTCAAACGGCTCGGCTTGACGAGTTGGTAGTGATTGCCGCTGGCTACCATCTTCAACAACCGGCAAAGGGCACTTATGAATCCAGATGAACGAGAAGACACCACGATTTACAAAGTCGTCGTCAACCACGAGGATCAATATTCCATCTGGCCTGCCCACCGCGAGACTCCTTTGGGCTGGAAAGACGCGGGCAAGATAGGATCGAAAGCGGAATGCCTGGCCTACATCGAAGAAGTTTGGGCTAATATGCGCCCGCCGAGTTTGCGCGAGTAGCTGGGCGAGAATCGCTGAGCGGATGTCTGAAAAGCGTCTGCAATCTCACTTCCCTTTTTGAATCATCTGAATCAGCCGGTCGGCATGGTTGCGCGCGATCAACGGAATTCCCTCATCCTGTTTGAGGTCCTTCAACAAAGGAATGAGTCTGGGCGGATCAGCTAGGTGTTTCCCCTTCAGTTCGCTTTCCAACTGGCGCATTTGGACGGGCATTGAGATGGGATCGGTCTGGCGCGTGTTTTCCAAATCGAAGACGCGCATCTCCTGCGTGGCGATGTTGCGGAAGATTTCAGCCAAGTGACTGAGCGCCTGATTGTCGGTGTAGTTGAATTGCGTAGTCCGCTCGCGCCCGCCGCGCGCGTAAGTGATGGTCATGGTGCCGAGGTGGGAGAAATCTTTTTTGTGCTGGTAATCTTCTTTGCTGTCCAGGAAATTCAATTCGATAAGCAAGGCGCGAATCTGACCTAAGACTGTATCGGAAATCGTCAGCTTGTTGATGATCTCATCGCTGTCTTTGCGCTTGAAGGAATACTGGCCCTCTCCCTTGCCATCAAAGCTGACTTCGATGCGTGGGATGGTGAACCGCTCATTCACAAAGATGTATTGGTAGCGCGTCCCATTGGTGTCGCCGCCCCGCTTCGCGCTGCCGTTATCGAGCTGCAATTGTTGTCCGGCTACAGCCAGAGCCAGCCCGATACTCAACACAAGCAAACAGGTCAATCTTCCAGCAAGCTGTCTTCGCATCAATCCCCTTCGCTCCCGGTGCGAGTTTTCTTCGGGTCAAACGGCGTTTGCAGATAGTTCTGCGCAGCGGCTTGCGCGTTCTCGTAGTTGTTGCCGTTGCTGAGCGCCTTGTTGTATTCGGCGACGGCGCGCTCACGTTGCCCCAGCGCGTCCCAGGCGTTGCCGCGATAGACGTACGACCAGACTTCAATGTAGTCAGGGCGCAGGTTGCCGTTCAAAGCTTGGTCAAACGCATCAAGCGCCTTGGAGTAATTGCGCTGCGTCATATACAACACGCCGAGGTTGTACCAGGCCCACGAATGGCTGCGACTGAGCTTGATGGCGGCCTGGAACTGCTGCTCGGCTTCGACGTATTCCTGCTCGCGGAAATGCTCGATGCCGCGCCGCACGATCACGCCCTGGCGCAGTTCTTCCGAACTCTTGATGACTTTGTAGTCGGGATCAACGATGACTTCGACCGGCTTGCTCTTGGTTTGAATGTCGAAGTCAATCGAGGTGCCTTTCAAATAAACCGTCTGGCGTTCGTTGCCGGCTTCTGTCTTGAGCAAGATGTCAATCGGCATCTCGAAGTTGTCCAACTCCTGCCGCACTGTGCCCGGCACGCGGAAACCGTCTTTGGTGCGCTTCACGACGTATTCCGAACGGAACTCCGGCACGCCGGTCGAATCTACCCACTGGCCAAAGAAGAAGCGCATATTGCGCCCGGCAGCGGCCGAGACGAACGCCTCGAACTCATCGAGCGTAACATTCTTGCCTTCGTATTTCTTGTAGTAATCGCGCAGCATCTGATCGAACTTCTGTTCGCCCATCAACTGCCGCAACATATACAGGACGAGCGCGCCCTTGTTGAAGATGACCGAGCGGTAGGCGGGCGTCTGGTCATCGAGTTGTTTCGGCGCATTGCGAATTGAAGCCGCTTGTTCGAAAGCCAGCGCCTTTTCCAGTTCTGCTTGCACGGCCTGTTGGAATTGCGTCTCGTTGGTGTTGTCGCGATTGGCTAACAACATGCTGAATTCGGCCAGCCCTTGTGATAGCCATATATCATCGAACGAGCGCAAACCGACGGCCTGTCCCCACCACTGATAGGCGACTTCGCGCCCCAGCTTTTCTTCGCTGGCCACACTCAGCACACGCGGTGAAAGAAAGATGATGCCGGCGCCGCTGTAGGTCTCCAGCGTCTCATCATCGGTCTGCGCCACGATCAACTTGTTGCCAAATTGAGAACCCCCGAACTTGGATGAATAAAACTCCAGATGCTGGCCGATAATCTTGGCCGCATTGTCCGCCAATTGTTCATCACCGACTTTGACATAAACATCCACGTCAAAGCCCGCATGTTTGACGTTCTTGACGATGTACTTGGCCGCCGCAAAATTGCCGGGCAAGATCGGCTTGGTACTGACAAAAGTGTAGCTGACCATTTGTGGCGCGACGACGGGCGCATTGGGCACGTTGATCTGTGCGCCAGGAAGCTGTGCCGGAGTCGTTTTAGCCTTGTCTTGTTTTGCCGGTTCGCCCCCTGGCGCGATGGCTGTCTCGACCACCGGCTGTTCGCTATAACCCGCGACGACGACGCCTTTCGGCACGCGCAGCTTGATCTCGTAGGTGGCGCGATCTGCTGCGTACTCATGGAATGGGAACCAGCGCGCGGCATAAAAGAGGTAAGAGCCTTGCTCTCCCACAAAAGCGAGCCGCGCGTTATTAATCGGGCCACCAGTCGCCGATTCGAGCGCGCCTTCGTATTCGAAAGCCAGCGTCACTGGTTGATTGGCCGGGACGACTGCGCCGAGGTCAATGCGCACATTCATGTTCTCGCGATTGTCCTGAATGAATTGCAGTTCAAGCGCGGCAGGCGTGGGAGTTGGCGTCGGGGCCAGATTGGTAGCTGCCGGCTTGGCATTCTTCACGTCGCGTGGATTGGGACGCGCGGCGCCGGCGGAAGCAACTGGCGCTGGTGTCGGCGTGGCATTGAGACGCGTGATGCGCTTGATCGTCAACGAGCCATTCATCTCGAAAACCGCTGAGCGCGTGTCAGTCAGCAGCGTGAATTTGACTTCGGCCTGTGCGCGCAAGAGTTGCGCCGAGGGCTGCAACTCAGCGTCAATCTTGTAATGCTGCACATCCAGATCGGCAACGCCCTTTTGCGCGGAAGCGCCCGTGGCCAGCCATAACACGGTGCCAAGCACGACGCTAACTCGAACCCATTGCGGAAAGCTCTTCTTCATAATCTCTTCCTGCCTTCTTGACCTGCTTTGAATCTTAAGCGGCGATTATAACACCCCAAGCATTTTTTTGAAGTTCAGCCACTTCGCCGCAAACAGAGTATGGAACGCAGGCGAGTTGTAATCTTGCGCACCTGGGAGCGCAGGCATCATTGCCTGCTTGCATGAGGCGGCACAAGATGTTTCCGGCAGACTAAACAGCCCGCGCAAACAGGCAAGGATGCCTGCGCTCCCAGGGAACGTTAGGGTTTCAACTCCAAACTCCGCCGTGTAGTCAAATCGTAGTAGGACTCGTAACCGCCACCGCTTTGATCTTTTACCAAACTGTCAATCGTTTGCAGCAACTGCACGCTGAAGGAATTCTCCACTGTCTGCGGGTGGACGTTGGTGTAATAGGCATAGTTGAAATAGCTGCGAATGATCACGCTCTTGTCATCAATCGGCAGAGCGCGCAAATTCTCGACCCAGCGATCCAGTGTGCTCTGCCGCCACAGGTAGAATTCAACGTTGGAGACGTAAAAGGCCGAGACCTTCAAGCCAATCTCTTTCAGGTAATCGCCGCAGGCGCGCACCGCTTTCACACCCGAAAGATCGCCTGTGATGGGCACGACCTGATTACGATCCTGCATCTGCTTGATGACCTGGAAGCTCTCTTCCGTAGCTAGATAATTGCGATGCTGCCCGTCGAGGTCTTTCTCTAATAGCAGATCGCGGTAGGCCGGGAAAAAGCGTCCTGTGGCGCGGTCGCGGATGGTGTAGCGTACTTCCAGACAATCTTCATAAAACGCGCGATAGATGTCGGCAATGGTCTCGTAATCGCGCGGCGAGAGATCAACACCGAACGAAGTGACTTTTTTGTGCACTTCTAGCTTTAGCTTCTCGGCCAGTTTCGGATCGAGCGGCGTGCGGTCAAAGAATTCGACCAGATCACGAATCGTCTTGTTCTCCCACCGCTTGGTATCTTTGGGAATGGGCCTGGCGAAGAGATTGCAGAGATATTCGACGCGGTTGCGCGACATCATAAAGAGCGCCTTGAAGAGCAAGTGTTGCAACATTGCATCGCGCCGAATGTCAATCATCACTGCCAGCTTCGGTTTGATCTGCGCCATGTAGGTGAAGTTCTGATCCGGCCCGACACCCAGATATGCGCCGCCAGTCACCCCCGTTGTATTTAGCTTGCCAAGCACGTGCTCGTAAGACAGCTCATTCGAGACCAGATTGTCCGAGCCAAAATAGCCAGCGCGTTCCGACAGCCGCTGGATCAGTTGTCCGAACTCGCTGAGCTTCGGCGCTTCTGCTGGCTTGGCCTGTTGCGGTTTTTCGATGATGGCTTGCGGGCGCGTGGCGCGTGTGGCTGGCGCAAAAACAAGCAGGGCTAAAATAAAGATGAACGTAATTGGCTTTCGCAAAAAATGCATGATGCGTTTACTTCCTCCTCACACAATCTTCAATTCATATTTCCCGATCTTGAAAGTTTGTCCGGCGTTCACCGGCTGGCTTTCGCCTTGTGGGTATTCCTGACCGTCAATCTCCAACGGATTGCGCCCTTCGCAAGTAATCGTGAATGTACCGTCGTCCCGGCGCTCCAACGTCGCCTGTTTACGGCTGATCTCCAGATCGCCGTCCAGCCGCAAATCCACCCGAAAATCTTTCGAGCCGCGTCCAATGGTAACCTTGTTTTGATAGAACTTTGCCGTCTCCGCCGCCGCACCCGACAAAGTATATTCAACTGCAAAGAGCGGCGCACGCGGACGCACAATCGTCGCTTCGTTGTCTTCGATGGTCGTTTCCATAACCTCGGTTATGGGCGGCGGCGTTTCCGCTTTCTTGCGGGGCCGGACTTCGGTCTTCGGCGACGAAGTGTCCCAGACGGGCTGCACGCGGAATTTGCCTTTCTCCAGCGTGCCGTCCACGCGCAACTCTACGGCGAAGGTTTTGGTCTGCACCTCCTTGTCGCCGACCAATTCTTTCGCGCGTTCGGAGAGCACGTGGAAGAGGCCGCGTTGCAAGCCTTCGCGTTTGTCACCTTGCCATTGCGTATCGTCATCGCGGCTCAGAAAAACCAGGTACTCGCGCGGGATGTAGGTCGGGCCGCCGGGCGGTGTGAACATCTCGCGCTGCATTACGACTTCAATCTCGCGCGCGATGGAAACCAGAAACTCTTCTAGTTCGCGGCGTGGCTTTGGCGCATCGGGCGCGAAGGTGGCGGCTTCATCTCCATCCAGCCAACGACGAAAATCACTTAGCAGATTTGCAATACTCATAAACTCACTGCTCAGAAAGCACACTCAGCCGTTATTCTTGACTATAAAGACCAAGATAAAGTTTCGCTTCGTAATCAACGAGGCCGAACTTCAAGCGTTGCAGCCAGCCAAAACGGCCCAACACATTGCGCGGCAGACCATAATGTGCGGCGAAGTAAACCATTGAGTGGAAACTGACCCATAAAGTTTCAAGCGTTACCTCGTGGCCAAAAACGCGCATTGAACCTGTTTGTGTTCCTATCCACTCTTCAAGACCGCTTTCAATGTCCAAGCCTAACGCTTCACCAATCTCCCGTTGAAAGACACAGTAACTTGAGCCAGTATCAACTTTCGCCCATAACCGTTGGGTCAAAGTTCCGCTCCGCAACAGGGCCTCTAAAGTGATGCCGCTTTTACCTGGATCATACTCGTGCAGTAAATCATAGCCGAGTTGCAAGCTCACTTTACTACCTCCTCAAATGAATCCGTTCCCAATAGGCATATCAGGGTCTTCAACTAGATGAATCAAAGGCGACTGTGCGCCGGTTGCGCGTGCAGCTTTCAACACAGCGCGGTGGTCTTTCCCATGCGCGAGCAGTTGGTTGCCCTCCAGCGCGATCCATTGCCCAATGTAATTCCGCCCATTATCTTTTAACCAGAGCAATTCCGGCGAGATACTGAAGACTTTTGGAGGCGTGCTTTTCTTCGCCATTCGTTGTACATCTTGTTCGAGCCAGTCGCGCAACTGTGCACGCTGGTCAGGTGGCAAGGTTTTGACCTGCTCAATTACTTTTTCCAATGAAACGGCCATTTAACTTTTCCTTCTAAGCTCACCACCAGCGCCGTCCAATCACCTTCACATAACGCGGATTGCCATTGATCCAGCCTTGTCTCTGATCGCTGACATGCTTCTCAGCTTCGTTCCACTCGCTTACTTCGATCTTCATCCAGCCCTGCTCATTCTCTGCCAGCACGCGATGGCGCGTGCCTTTCACGACAACGCCCATGTAATCACCGTTTGTGCTCGGCACGCCTCGCACGTTCAACTCTTCGGCCACCACTTCAATCCGACTTGTCGTGCCAATCGGTAAAGGCAACCCATTGTCACGCACAAAGTGAAAGCCCATCCGTAGACAGACTAACAACGCAACAGCCAATAAGCTTCTAAACAAAAGCTGCCTGACAAACCCGGTAAAGAGAAACTGCAACAGCCGCGAAGAGAAAGTCGGCGTTTGAGTTGGTTTAACTGCAGGCGGCTTTGCCACTTTGCCGTTTTGCGGCGGCGGCGCTACGTGCGCAGCCGTCTTGGCCGGTTTGAGGTCAACCACGATCTTGGGCTTCGACACGCGGCTATCAGTCGCGGCCAGTGGCAGCGGGGCAAAGTGATTGACTACCGGCTGTCCGATGGTGGCGACGGGTGTGGCTGTCTCAATTTGCGCAACAGCCGCAGCCGCAGAAACAGTAGCTGTAGCTTGCGAACCCGAACTGGCCAGCACAGGGTTGAATTCAGGTTGCGCAGGCATGCTCGGCACGTCGAATTGGCTGATATTTAATCGTGGCTTGACCTGTGTCACTTCGTCCTCATGCATCAGGATCGCGACGTTAGCCAAGTCGCTCCAAAACTCAATCACCGTGGCATGACGATCTTCCGGGTCAATCGCAGTGGCGCGTCGCAATACGCTGAGCAAGCTTGCCGCCCACGCCTCGCCTTGCAGGTCGGCGTGCAAAGCTGTGATCGTCTGGCAGGCAAACTGGCTCGGCGCGCGCCCGCAAACGACCGTGTAAACACTCTTGGCCAGCGAGTAGACATCCGCCGCCGCCGTCAGCCGTTCTATCCGCCCAGTCGCTTCGTCAGGGTGATGTTCGGGCGGCGCGTAGATGCCCGCGCCGACGCGCGTAATCTCGGCCTCTTCGCCGGTAGTGAGTTTGGCAACGCCGAAATCGGCCACCTTCAAAGTCCGCTTATCTGCGCTCAGCAACAAGTTGTTCGGCTTCACATCGCGGTGAATAATGCCCTGGCTGTGTGCGTAGGCCAATGCCTCGCAAGCTTGTTTGAAATAGTAAAGCGCCTGACTAAGCGAGATGCGATTCCCTGGTTGATGGCGACAGAGCCGCAGCAGATCGCCGCCCGGCATGTATTCGAGCACCAGATAATGAAATGGCACGCCGCGCAAATCAGCCGCTGTGCCATGCCCCAAGCGCAGGATGACGTGTGGGTGGCGCACCGTATCAAGCGCGACGGCTTCGTTCTGAAAATTCTCGACCAGCGTCCGTTCCAAGTCGGCATCGGGCGTGCCTTGCAAACTGGTGTTCAACGCCTTCAGCACGACCGCGCGCCCATCAGCATAATGGTCATACGCCACCCAGATTTCGGCATAGCTGCCCAACCCCAGGCGCTCCCGCACCTCGTAGCGTTCGTCCACCAAGCTATTTTCGAGTCGCAACTCAGGCATAAGACTCAAACTCTATTCTTACTGCGCAGGCATAGTGGTGACGGCTTTCTTTAGCGCCTCATCCACGTTCTTCTTATCGCCTAAAGCCGAATAGGCCAGCGCAAGATGCAAGTAAACATCGGGTAAGCGCGCATCCAGCCGCGCCGCTTCATTCAGGTGTTTGACCGCTTCGGCATACTGTTTCAGTTCGTAGTTGGTGCGACCCAGCCAATAACGCACTTCGGCATTGTCAGATTTCTTGGCGAGCAACTGCGCCAGCCGTTCGCGCGCTTCTCCGTAGCGGTGTTGATCAAACAGCGCGTGCGCTGCCGCGATTTCGGGATCGTTGGTGCGGTTGCCCAGCGTGATACGATTCTCCACGCGCAAAGGCTCGCCGGTTATCCACGACACAAGTTGTTCGTAATACCGCCCGGCGCCAAAGGCCACCGCCAACAAGAGGACGTAAAAGACCAGCCCTGCCAGGCCGCGCCCGGCAGAACTTGTTGTCTTGGTATTGGTCGGTTTGACTACCGGTTTTTCATAAGCTGTCGTTGCCGAGTCGCCCCAAAAAGTAATACTTGAATTGCCCTTCGCCTCAGGCTGTTTACCGGAGACCGCTGCTGGTTCGCGCGCACTGCTGGCTGGCGCATCGCGCTGAGGCACCTGGCCTCCACGCGCCGCTTGTGCAGTCTGATGCGCCTCGATCTCTGTCGTGGCGCGCTGACGCGCATTCGGCGCAGTCGTCAGCGCGCTGGGCGAATCGCTGAAGTCAACCTGGAAACGTGAGCCAGGAGGCGGAGTCGTCTTCGCCCGTGAAATTGCCGGACGCGTTTGAGAATCGGCATAGGTGCGCTCGCCAAAATCTACGATGACGGCGGTCAGATTGTCCTCCGCGCCACGTTCGTAGCAAATCTCTTTCAACTGCGTGCAAATCTTCTGTGGATGCATGCGTGAACGCATCAACTCGGCCAATTCGGCATCGTTGAGATGGCGTGTGATGCCATCGCTACAGAGCAGAAAGCTGGTGCGCTCGTTGAGCGGCACGATCTTGAAATCGGCCTCGACTTCGGCATCTGCGCCGATGGCTCGGTTGATGACGTTGCGACGCGGATGGTGTGCGGCCTGCGCGGCGCTCAACACTCCGGCGCGGACGGCGTCATTGACCTCGCTGTGATCTTCGGTTTCGCAAATCAGGTCGCGCCCGTCGAAGCGGTAAACGCGACTATCACCGACGTGGCCAATGACGGCGCGCGTGTCATTCATTGCCGCGACCAGCGCCACCGTCGTTGCCATACCACGTAAGTCAGGCAATTCGCTCGAGGAATCGTGGATGCTGCGATTAGACAGGTGGATTGTCTGCTTCAACGCCGCCAACAGATCGTTGCCCTGGCGTGGCCGCTCGCTGAAGGCTTGCTTGAAGACATCCACCACCGTCTGACTGGCGACTTGGCCGCCGCGCCTGCCTCCGACGCCATCGGCCACCAGAAATAAGCGTGCCTGTGCCAAGGCAAGCAGGCGGTCTTCATTCGCCGCTCGCTTCGGATTCAGACCGCGATCAGTGACGGTTCCGACTGTGACTTTGATTGGCATGGTTTATCTGTGATCAGTTGGCACCGGCAACGGATGAAGGATTGACAGTATTATTTCTATGCGAAATCGCCATCAACACGCCCAGCATAAAAAAGCTCGTTAGCAATGACCAGCCGCCGTGACTGACGAAGGGCAACGTAATCCCAGTCATCGGCAACAGGCGTACAACGCCGCCAATATTGACGACCGCTTGAAAGCCTAGAAAAGCCGTGATGCCTGCGGCGATCAGCTTGGTGAACATATCACGCGCCTCAATCGCCACGCGCATCCCGGCGATAACCAGGACAATAAATGCAAAGATGACCAACGCGCCGCCCGCCAAGCCCAATTCTTCGGCAATCGCCGCGTAGATAAAATCGGAATCGGCAATCGGCACGATCTCAGGATACCCGCGTCCCAGCCCTGCGCCAAGCACGCGACCATCGCTCACCCCAAACAAGGCTTGCGAGGGTTGAAAGGCGTAGGAATTGTACCACGCTTCTTCGTTCGACAACCCGCGCCCCTCGGCATTTTCTGCCTCACGTTGCCACCACCAATGTTCTTCAGGGTCAGGCGGCGTACCGGCGTTCAACCATAAATAGAACCGCTGATGAACGCGACGCGGCAGGCCCTTGCTGACCAGTCCCTTCACACGCTCGACCGCAGGCACAGGAGTCTTGTCGGTAAAGACATCAATGATCGTGTTGTAAGTGCCCGCGACCAAGATCGAACTCGTGACCACCACGAAGATCAGCAGCAGCGCGAGCGTGACCTGCGGCAAGCGTTTGACCGCTACCATATAAAGGGTCAGGTACGCGCCAAAGAAGACCAGCATCTGGCCGAAGTCTGACAAGGCGAAGAACGGGATCACCGGCAGCAAAGCCACAATCAAAAATGGCAACATAAAGCGCGCGGGCGGCAAGCCCCAGTAGGTGCGCGAGAGATGACGATAGTGCGCCGTCAGCACACCCGCGTAGCTGATCAGAAACGAAATCTTCACCGGCTCCCACGGCGTCGTCTTGCCCAGGAATTTACCCGCGCTCGAACCGATGATCGCAATCAACGCGAACGGTATTGCAGTCGCCAAGCCGATGAAAAAGCTGTGTTGTTGCAGCCACAACAACACGCCGTCCTGCCTAGTAAAGCTGAAAGCCAGCGCAAAGCCCAGCAAAGCCGCCAGCAAAATCCAGGTCGAGAGCGAAGTGAAAATATGTCTTAGCGTCCAGTATTGTTCTTCTTCCTGTTCGTTCGCATTAACGGCAAGGTTGAAATTGGGATCGCCAAAAAGCGCCTGTTTTTTGGTCGCGTCGTAGTGCTCATTGACGAAGCGCATGCGCAGCGTATTCATCTTCTCCAGCCGCACCACAGATTTTCGGCTCGCGCTGTATTCGGGATCGGTGAAGAGCCGGTATTGCATGACTTGGCCGAGGCTGAAGAGCAGGATAGCCGCGGTGAACAACGTCCAATCACCCGCGTAGCGATGGCGACGCGAAAGCCAGACGAAGGTAAAGAAGACCGGTAGGAAGAGCAGCAAATCGCGCGCGGCCAACAAGAGCGAGGGCGCAAACCCACGCGTCACCCCGGCGCGGTAGAGCGCGAAATAGGCCAGCGCGGTCAGCCCCCATAACAACAGCAATATAACGAGATGTGACGAAGGACGATTTTTCATGCCCGCTCAAAGCCCTTGCCGCCAATCATACGACTGGCATTCTATCGGGGTTTCATCTGCCTGTGAGGTCAGCGCAACCATGCGGGCAATCATACGTGGCGGGTGAAGTTTTTTGAAGCGTGCCGGAAAAGATTCTCACTTAGCGCCGCTGACATTGCGGGCAGTAATAAGTTGATCGCTGCCCCTGTACAATGCGGCGAATCAGCTTCGCACAAGTCAAGCACGGCATGCCTTCGCGTTCATAGACGTGCGTCATGCTTTCATAGACGCCGCCCGTGTAGCCCACATCCAGATCGGTCGGATCGGTGTTCAAGGTGCTGTCGTTGGCGATGGCTTCATTCAACACGTTGACGATTTCGCCGTGCAATATCTCGGCACGTGGCCGCGAAAGCTTGCTCGCAGGCAGCTTCGGATTGATTTGGGCGCGATGTAGCGCTTCAGCCGCATAGATGTTGCCTAAGCCCAAGACCTTCGTTTGATCAAGCAGCGTCAGCTTGATCTGTTGATCGGTACGCCTGAGCGTATTGAAGAGATAGTCGGGTGAGAACTCCGTGCTGAAGGGTTCAGGCGCAAGCACTGCAATCTGCGCAACTTCGTGCAAACGGTCGGTGCGCGCGATGTGCATCTTGCCGAACTTGCGCACATCATTGAAGAGTAGCTTCTTGCCATTCTCCAACCAGAAGAACGCGTGTGTGTGCGGCGGCGCTGCCGTGTGTTCCTCAACGTAAAGAAAGCGGCCCGTCATCCGCAAATGCGTGAGCAGCGTGCGCCCGTTGGCAAAGTTAGTGAGGATGTATTTGCCGCGTCGAGTCACGCTCTCGATCTGCGCGCCTTTCAGCCAGGCAGCGAACTGACGCGGCGGATGTTCCGGTGCTAAGCGCGGCCAGTGCAGTTGGGCTTTAACGATGGTGCGACCTACGAGCAAGGCGCGCAGGTGGCGCGCGACCATTTCGACTTCGGGGAGTTCAGGCATAGTGGAAAAGTTTTAGCACGAGAAATTTTTCTCGGCAAATCCGCAATATGGGCTGAATATTCCAGCCACATCTAAGTGAGATCAGCCGTGCCTCTCAAGCCTTTGCGCTGCACTAGGTGCAACAAAAGAATCAGCAGATTTTGAATTGACTTTTGAAACCTGATTTGGATAAATGCAAGTAATGGTGGCTTGCTGAATCCCGCCGTTAGGTTTATCAAAAAGGCGATACCTATGGCTCTAAAATATTCCGGGCAAATCCCAACCCTCTCGAGCAATAGTTTGGTCCTATACCTTAACCATTGATTGAATTGTTATGAAACTAAATAATATTTGCGACTTGCTGGCTGAAAAATACGGGGAACTAGGGCGAGGCGCGGCAGAACGTCTGCGCCTGTGGCTTTCCGGTAAAGTTCCCTATGCCTACCCAGAAATCGTCGAGCAGCACCTGGAAGAGAAGCATCTGGCGTTACTCTTCGATGCCTTCTGGCAGGTCTTGCCATTCGGCACTGGTGGGCGGCGCGGTCGAGTAGGCTATGGGCCTAATCGGCTCAACCCCACCACGGTCGCGATGACTGTCCAGGGGCACTGCCAATATTTGCGCGCGGCCTTTCCAGAGCAGCAAAACCTCGCCGTCGTGGTGGCCAATGACGTGCGAATCTTCAAGGACATTGCGGGCGTGTATGAGTTTTTGGGAAAAGAGCATCCGCTCTTGGGAGTTTCATCCCGCTCGCTGGGGAAACTCGCCTGCGAGATTTATGCTGGCAACGGCATCACAGCCTATTTTCCCGAACCTGGCGCTAAGCAAGCGGTGCTGACCACGCCGGAGTTATCCTTCACGATTGACCGCCTCAAAGCAGTGGGTGGAATCAATCTTTCGGCTTCTCACAATCCACCGGATGACAATGGATTGAAGGTCTACGATCAGTACGGGAGCCAACCGGTAGCGCCTAACGACCAACGACTGGTCGAGATCATGGAGCAAGCGACGGATGTGCGCATCCTACCGTTCGAACAGGCGCTCGCGCAGAACTTGATCCGGGCGATTCCAGCAGAATTGCATCAAGCCTATATTGAGGCCTACGTCGAGTTGTACGACAACATCCACACCCCGCAACCGGACGTGCCAATTGTTTACACCCCATTGTGTGGCTGCGGGCTAACGACGGTGGGCGATACACTCAAGCAGTTGGGCTTCCCCATCCTGACCCCGCCTGATCAAGGACCCAATGGCGCATTTTCCGTAATCCCGTTTAAGGCGCCCAACCCAGAAGTGCCGCAAGCGACCGAACCAGCCAAGGCTTTTGCCGAGGCAAACAATGCGGAGATCGTCTTGTCGAGCGACCCGGATGCCGACCGGGTTGGACTGGAAATCAGGCTGGCTGATGGCTCCTGGTATCACTTCGACGGCAACCAGATTGCCGCCATCCTTTGTTATTTTCTCATGCTTGATCCGCAAGGCCCGCAACGCCGCGGCCTTGTCATAGAAACCCTGGTAACCACTCGCATCGTGGGCAAGATGGTCGAACGAGCTGGCGATTCGTTGTTGATAGATGATTTGCTAGTTGGCTTCAAGTACGTTGCGGACGTGTTGAAAGAATTAGCGCGGCCTGCCTCGCAGCGCAAGCCACGCTATGCCGCTGTCCCCTGCGCGCCTGAGCAGCTTGTCCTGGCGGTAGAAGAGAGCCACGGTTGCGTGATGATCCCCACCATTCGGGACAAAGACGCTACGCCTGCCTGTATGTATCTGGCAGTTCTCCATCAAAGGTTGCGTCAGCAGGGACATACCTTCCTGGATTACTACTGTCAGATATTGGAAGAACTCGGCGGCTACGACGATGTCAGCCGCTCGATTACGATGACCGGCGTTGAGGGAATTTTGAAAAGGGATCGGATCATGACCTCGTTGCGTGAATCTCCTCCCGACAAGATTGGTGGTTATGGCGTGAGCAAGATCGTAGATTATTGGGATCAGGAGGCGTTCGGGGCATTCGTGAGCGAGACAGACAAGCTCCCGCGCAACGTCTTACAGCTCTCCACGGAAGCCTTCATTGTCACCATCCGTCCCTCCGGCACAGAACCAAAGTTAAAGCTCTATTGCCAACTGCTGCCGTATGGCCAACCCTCGGCTGCCCGGGGCGTGGAGTTGTTAGGCGAGGTGCGCGCCAAAGCCGACAAGATGGCCCGCCTAGTCTATAACGAGTTGTTGGCCCGCATTGGCCTGTCGCTGAGCGAGGTGGGTCTGCTCTTGCCTGACATTATTGATCTTGACCGCAAGCTGGATTTCGAGCAGCGGACCGTGCCACAGTTACAAGCAGCCTTGACGCAGGGAAGGTTCACTCGGCTGGATGATTTGCTTGCTTGGTTGAGTAAGGAAATCGCGGCCATGACTCCAGGCGCCGATCCGCTCCCCGCGCTGAAAGCGCCGCTAGCCTATCTTAGTGACCAATGGGCTGAGAAAATGAAGGACTTGCCCTTGCTAGCAGAACTCAAGAATTGGGCAAAACAGGGACAATAGGTTTAGTTATTGGCGCAGAGCTGCGGCGTTGCCAAATTTGAAAGAAAATCATTTCATGAGCTACGTAGTCACAGTCATTGGGGGCGGAACTGGGTCTTTCAGCGTACTATCGGGACTTGGGCCGTATGAAAAACTGTTTGTCCAGTCCATCATGACGATGATGGACTCAGGCGGTGACTCCGGGCGGTTGCGCGATGAATTCGGGGTGCTGCCGCCGGGGGATTTGCGGCGCTGTTTGGTGGCGCTCTCGGAAGAGAGCAAGCTGCTGCGTGATCTATTCTCCTTCCGTTTTCTCGAACCTCCGCTAGAAGGCCGGAGTTTCGGCAACTTGTTCATCCTGGCCCTCACCAAGATGCTCGGCTCTGAGAAAGAAGCAATTGAAGCCATCAGCCGCATTCTCAAGATTCGGGGCAAGGTGATTACTGTTACCTGGGATCACGCGCACCTCTATGCGGAACTTGCCGACGGCACGCTGGTGGCTGGCGAGGCGAACATCAATGTCCCCGAGCACGACGCTTCGGTTCCAATCCAGCGCGTCTATCTGGATCCGCCAGCGCAAGCCAACCCGGAGGCTGTACAAGCTATTTTGGAAAGCGACTTCATTGTGCTCGCACCCGGCGATCTCTACACCTCCACTATTCCAAATCTGCTGGTCGAGGGAATTCCCGAAGCCCTTCAACAAGCGCACGCCCCACTGGTCTACGTGCTTAACCTTATGACGAAATATGGTGAGACTGACGACTACACGGCCTCCCAGCACGTGGCCAAGATCGTGCACTACGCGGGCCGCGTACCCGATGCCGTACTCGTCCACCAAGGGCCTGTGCCTGCTGAAATGGCCTTGAAGTATAAGGAAGAAAAAGCTCGCCAAGTCAAGGTAGACATTGACGAGCTTTATCGCTTGGGAGTCAAGCTGGTCAATCCGGGAGACGTTATGTCGGCCACCTCACTTGTGCGCCACGATCCGGCCCAGACGGCAAAGGCATTGCTTGAGTTATTTGAGGAGCTTGCTCCGCTATCATTATCTGCAAAGAGTACCATGTCTGCTTAGAGTCGCGTTCCACATCAGGAAACGGAGATGAGTTCGGAGTTGTAGTGAATTGTCACCTTGTCCAATCGTTGTAGCAACCAGTCGCGAATGCCTTCCGCATCAACGGCACCGTCTCCATTACCAGTGGCACCGAAGTCGTACTCGACATATCCGCAGCTCAAAACACCACTAAGGCCGGCAGGATTCGGATTACGATTCCATTTGACTTGTATACCACTTCTCCAGGCCGCCTTAGCCGCAGCCTCTAGTCGCGACAGAAAATCTTTATCTCTTTCTTGATGCACCCAGTATTTGCAGCAAACGTTTTGGCGAACAGCTTGAGGTACCGTACACGTAAGCTCCTGAGCCTCCTCAATGTGGTTCAGAACTGTATCAGTGTCCTCACCTCTAGCGATACCGAAGATTCTCCACAACCGACCTTGATTTCCCAGCCGCGAGGATTGCCCTGTAAACAATCTGTTCTTGCTTTCGACGAGTGTGACCTGATAACCAGCTTGTGCCGTGCGCCTGGCGATTTCTACTCCCGCCACCCCACCACCAATGATGAGCACTCTACTCTTACGCTCACAAATGGTGGATAAGCTCTGCATCGCCAGCTCTCCGCAGCGAAGAAAAAGGCTCATCTTAGCAGGATACGCAAACAATAAATTTTCGGTGGTTCCTCTAAGCTCAGTTGCCGAGACAACGTCAGGCAAGCGGGTATTCCCAGTTCTTCCGTCGCGAGAGAATTTCGCTCGGTTGCAGTTAAGTCGCTCGATGATTTCAGCGGCTGGCAGGAAACGATCAATCGTGTTGCGTACCATCTGCATCTGTGTACCCAAGCCACCAGCGATGATGGCTCTGCCTCGATCAGTTGCGATAGCCGAGAACCGGTTAGGTGCCACTCCGTTCTCGGGGCAAACAAACTGATAAACACCGTCCGCATCGAACGGATTTGTTGTTTCGACCAAGGTTGTGGGATCCAGCCAAAAGTAAGCGTCCAGGTCAATGCTTGAGTCGCACTTTGACATCAATTCTTTGGAGCTTGCTCCGGCTGCCGTTATTACCACGTCGCATGCAATTTCTTCAGTTTTGCTTTTATCAATCTCGATTGTTGCCCGGCTAATTCTTTTTGTGCTCATGAGGTCTCCCGAATCAAGTGCAGGCATTGTAAGATCATTTATCCATCAAATTCAGCGGATGAATCATCACTCGAAGAATATATCCAAATCCCTCCAAGTGCCATTCAGATGGCGAAACAAAAAGGTTTGTTTGTCGAGCAGGGCGCGGCAATTTTGTGAACCGACTTTGATAGCTGAATAAGTGAGCCAGCCGTTGGTCACCTTAGACATTTTTTTGCCAATGCCCTATATTTTGCCCAATTAGCGGGGATAGTGTTCTATGGCCGGAAAGGAGTAGCTTTTAGCCCATGCCAAAAGAAAGAAAAATACTTCAAACGGAATCTCAAAAAAGGGTCTTTATCAGTTGGTCTGGTGAGCGTAGCAAGGCTGTAGCTGAGGCATTGCATGAAGTGCTTCGACTTATGCTCCAGCGCGTTGAGTTTAAACTTTCCTCGCGAGATTTACCGGCAGGAGACCAATGGTTGGAGAGGCTTTTACAATGGCTCGAGGAGAGCGATTGTGGCATTCTCTGTCTTACGCCTGAGAACTTGACGGCTCCCTGGATGTTTTTCGAGGCTGGTGTAATCTCAAAGAAAGTAGACCGGTCACGCGTTATCCCGTTTTTATTCCAGGTTTCTCCTGAAAGAGTCAAATTGCCACTTAGCGCATTCCAGGTAGCTCAAGCGGACAGGGCAGGATTTCAAGCATTGTTTCGGAGTATCAATGATGCAGTTGGAACCCAAATACCGCCAGATAGCCTCGGAAAGCTCTTTGATACGTGGTGGCCTAGCCTAGAAGAGGCACTTAAGAATATACCGTCTAAGATTACCCCATCACTTGTTTCTGAGTTGATCCCATTGAGCGAAAAGGAACCTTCGAAACGTCATTTCATATCTGACGACCGGCTCGATCAATGTAAGGAGGGAGACTTTGTCCGGTTTATCGCGATTACCGGTCGAAACCTTTTCGATCGTGAGCCCAGACCAGGTGAACGTCTTCTTTTTGTAGAGGCGCTGAAGCGTGGGGTTAAGTTCCAAGGGGTTGTGCTAGATCCCACATCACCGCAGGCAGATGAACGCGCAAGTATTGAATCTCCTGGAAAGCCAAAAGGGCGTCGCCTTCTGGACGTAGATACGGATAAGATGAATGAGTGGCTAAAGGGCAAGTACCTTGATGCCGGCGTACCGCTCGAAAAGATTCGCAACCTTGAGATCCGATATTCAAAAAGCCTCCTCAGTTTTGGAATGATTCTTTATCAGGATGTAGCCTTCGTTGAGCCATTTCACTTTGGAAAAATCGACAACTTGGAGCATCTCTGTGGCTTTTCCATCATAATGTGTCCCCGTGGAAGTCACGATTATCAAGTAGTAGAGAAACATTTTGACTACCTGTTTAGGAGCGGCTCGGCAATCAAATAGCAATGTGGGTGAGTTAATTATGGCAAAGCACTCTTATGCAGCGGCATACTGGGACACAGATTCCTTAAGTAAAACACGTACCGAAATACTAAAGCTGGGGTTCGAAGAAGATCGTTTCTTGAAAGACGGGTTAGAGTTTCCAGTATACGGACTTAACGTAACACTAACTTGGCCGCTACCCAATTGCTTCCGTTCAAGCTACGAGGATTTGAAGAGTCAGTTAGCATTGCTTGATGATGGGCTCTACTTATATCCTTTTGAGCAAACTCACATTACCCTGGTTACCGCCGTGCACTTTCAAGCTCAGCTTAATCCCCCTCCTGACAAAGTGCACGAAATTCACACTGCTTCAGAAATGCTTGGTAATTTCATTGCGGCTGCGACTCAAGAGACAAGGCCTTTTACTATCCATATTGGCCCGCCTGTGATAGCTAGGAAAGCTGCGTTTCTTCCAATCCTAAACCCGACCCAGGAAATCGCTCGCCTACGGCAACAGGTCTTAACTTTTTGTCAGAGCTCAATGGGAATACTCGCTCAAGCCAGTGCACCGCAGTTTATACACTCAACAATTCTTCGCTTTCGCAAACCACCGCGCAACCCGAGCGGCTTCATTGATGCTTTCGAGGCGATTGCACCCAACTACCAATTGGGAAACACTGTCATATCCGATGTACTTATTACACTAGAAACGTGTCCTTACCTGCGACGGGGAAATATTGCCCAAACAATATCCCTACGGTCAAAGTAAACCAAGTGTAACAGCTAAAGAAGATGATCCCATCCATGCGCTGCTAGCTGATCTAACAATCTGCCGATATGTCGCACGGAATCCTTATGTATTACCAGCAAGGCGTCAGGCGTATCAACGATCACAATACCTTCCAACCCCATGACCGCAACTAGCTTGGTGTGGACGCTATTGTAAATTAAGCAGTCCTTTGTTTCGGTGTCTACCACATTCCCTTGGCAGATGGTAGCTCCTGGAGCATCCTGAAGCGCTTCTTTAAGAGCATAAAGACTGCCTGGATCACTCCACCCTAAATCAACGCGCAAAAGCACTGCCTGTCTTTCGGATAAACGCATCAGGATTGCTTCGTCGAAATGCAGTGCGGGAACTTTATGGTATAACTCGTCCAGCTTCTCTTGCTCTCGCGGTGTACCTCTATATGACACAATCTCCTCAATTGCCGAGGCGAGTTCAGGCGCAAGTGAGCGATAAGCAGCAGTCATAAACTCAACCGAGGTTACGAAGTACCCAGAGTTCCATACATACTTCCCGCTTGCGAACATCTCTCCACAAACATCCTTGGGTGGGCGGTAGTGCATAGACCGGAAGGAGTGGTATGGTCTGTCTCCGATTTGACCGAGTTCTTCGCCGAGTTCGATCCAGCCTAAGTTCTCGTTTGCGAACCGAGGCTTCTCTCCTATAAATATCAACCGCTCCGGGTCAACTTCAATCAGGCGGCGCCCATCCTCTATGGCCGCCAGTAATTGTTCATTATTCTTCACATAGTTGTCTGTCCATTGGAAGAGCACAGGGCCGTGCTTGCCGTCTTTTTCCAACGAGAAAAATGCGAGCGCTACAGCAGCAGCCACATCGCGGCGAGTCGGTTCGAGGATGAAATTGCCCAGCGGGATTTCGGGTGCCTGCGCTTGAAGGGTCTCGAAGTAAAGCTGATTCGTGGCAACGTACATCCGTTCTGGTGGCACAAGGTTTATCAGCCTTTCGGCCGCTATTTGAAACGACGATTTTGACCCGATGAGTTGTGCAAACTGCTTCGGGCTATTCCGACGGCTCAACGGCCATAGACGCTGGCCAACTCCACCAGCAAACAAAATAACTGTCATTGTGGTCATTGCATTTGCCATTTCTGTAGCGGCGTACCAATAAAGAAGTTTATGTTGTGTTGAAGCCAAACAACGTTTATTCGGGCAATTCAACAAGTCAACCTGATACTTCGAGTTACTCGATTATCTAGCTTTAGATAAATAGTTATTTCTGTTCACTACCATCTTACACAGACAAATAGCACAGATAACTTGGACATGTTCTGTCAGCCACCGGCCTTTTCATTCTTCTAACTCTTAGCTAACTGCCCCTCATCTGAAAACAGCTTTAAACCGTCGTGTAGTCCGTCAGCGCTGATTTATCGCCTAACACCGCGCCATCAACTATAGTATTGCGTCCGATGATACTGCCTTTGCCGATGAAAGAATGACGCACCAGCGCGGCTTGTCCGATACGAATGTTAGCCCAAAGAACGGAATCTTCGATGCGCGTGCGCTCTTCTATCACACAATTCGCGCCAAGTACCGAGTTGATGATCTCGACGCCTGGTTTGAGCGTGCAACTGGGGTGCACGATCGAATGTGCGTCGAGCTTCACTGCCTCGCCCACCCAGTTCGCGCCTTGCGGCACCAGCTGACGGATTAGTTGAAAATGCTTGACGCGCCCATTGAGTAAATCATCGTGCGCTTGCAGATAACGTCGCGGCCCGCCGATGCCAAGCCAATAGGCGCGCGCGGTGTAGGCATAAAATGGCGCGCCCGCCGCGATCAATTGCGGGAATAAGCCGTATTCGAACGAATAGCTTTCGTCCGCAGGAATCAAATCGAGTACGCGCGGCTCCAACACGTAAATGCCCGCGTTGATTGTGTCACAGGTGATCTCTTCGGCTTTGGGTTTTTCAATGTAGCCGCTGACGCGCCCTTCTGCGTCAACTTCGACCATGCCGTATGGAGTGGGGTCTGCGACCGGTACAGTGACGATGGTGGCGAGCGCTGCCTGGCGATGGTGATATGCCACCACTTCGGCCAGATTGATGTTGGTCAGGATGTCGCCGTTGAGTACGACTGTAGCGGTTTTAATAGTGGACTGCGCGTGTTTGAAGGCACCAGCCGTGCCCAGTGGTTCAGCTTCAACAGTGTAACGGATTTTGACACCGTACTCCGAGCCGTCGCCGAAAATCTCTTCGATCTTGTTGGGCTGATAAGAGAGCGAGAGGGTGATCTCGCTGATGCCCGCGCGCTTGAGCAATTCAATCTGATAAAGCAGGAGGGGGCGATTGGCAATCGGGACAATCGGCTTCGGCGTGTGAATCGTCAGTGGGCGCAGGCGCAAGCCTTTTCCGCCAGCCAGAATCAACGCTTGCATGGGTGCTGGTACTTCTCCCTTCACTACAAGAAATCGGCGCGCTCGACTGTCGTGGGGCGCACCGCAACGGCTTTGCCTGCGCAAAGCAAACGCGGAGTGTAGCACTCGACCCAGGCTTTGCCAAATCCATTTCTCCCGCCCACTACAATCCAAGTCTCGCCTTGAAAGACTAGCTCGATTGTTTATAATCCACCTCGCAGCTACGAAGTTGCTTCGCTTCGGCGACCACAAACGCCCGACGACAAGCCCAATCACACCAGATACTGTCGCCTCGCTTTCGTGCCCTGAGACTGATTTGAACACACCCGCCCCGCATCTGTGGTTATGAATTACTTGTCTAAGCTGGTTTGGCAAATTCGCTCTGGCATTTGGCAAAGGGCTGCCCTTGTTTTGCTGGCCTTGTTGTGTGGCGCCGGGGTCTGGCGCTTCCCTTTGCGCTATCCTGCGGCTGTGGACTTACCGACAAATTCCAACCCAGCCATCACACGTGCAAGCGCGGCTGAAAAACTCGCCAAGTTGCCTTTGGCTTTTGCAACGGATGGCCATCCGGCCAAGCGCGAGCAACGCTTTATCGCGCGCGGCTCTCACTACACGCTGTGCCTCGCCGAAAGTGAGGTAGTTTTACTCAAGCCGAGTGTTGAATCGAATCTTAAATCTAACATCTCAAATTTCAACTCACTGAAGTTGCGTTGGCTCAATGCCAATCCTCACCCTGTTCTCGAAGGATTCGATCCCTTACCCGGCAAAAGCAACTACTTCATCGGCGCTGATCCGCGGCAATGGCAGACTGACGTGCAAACTTTCGCGCGCGTGCGTTACCGCCAACTCTATCCAGGGATTGATCTGATCTTTTATGGCGGCTCGGAAGACCAGCGACAACTTGAATACGACTTCATCGTCGCACCACACGCTGACCCGCAACAGATCAAATTGGCCTTCAGTGGCGCAGACAAGCTTGAATTGGCTGACAATGGTGACCTGCTCTTGCACACCGGCAGCGAGGCCATGCGCCAGCGCCGCCCGGTGGCTTATCAAATGACCGCGCAAGGACGCGCGCCCGTGACCGCTGATTACGTCATCAAAAAAGGACAAATTGGCTTTCAGCTTGGCCCGTATAACGACAACTTGCCACTCGTGATTGATCCGCTGATCGTTTACTCCACTTATCTCGGCGGCAACAGTACAGACCTCGCTTACGGCATTGCAGTGGATCATGCGGGCAACATCTACCTGACGGGGCAAACTTTTTCGCCTAACTTTCCGGTCAAAGCGCCTTTCGACACAATGCTCGATGGTGCGAATGATGCCTTCGTGATGAAGCTAGACCCAACGGGCACGCGCGTTCTCTTTTCAACCTACATTGGTGGGCGCAGTTCGAATGATCGTGGCTTGGGAATTGCAGTGGACAACGGCGAGAACATTTACTTTGTCGGCGAGACCAGCTCGCTCAATTTTCCGACGGTCAATGCCACACAAGCCATTGCGCGTGGCAATGGCGATGGCTTTGCCGTCAAGCTCAATACGAGTGGCAATGTACTTTTGTATTCGACTTACTTGGGTGGTGGGTTGTCGGACGTAGCCTACGCTGTCGCGTTAGATCGGTTCGATAACGCCTACATCACTGGGCGCACCGACTCGACCAACTTTCCCACCAAGAATCCGATTCAAGCGACTTTGCGCGGTCAGCGTGATGCTTTCGTGCTGCGCTTAGACCCGGATGGCGTGCTCGTCGCCTCAACCTATCTAGGTGGCACACCGGCTGCCAACGGTGGACACGATGATGAAGCAGGCTACGGGATCGCAGTAGACAGGTTGCAGAATGCCTATGTGGCAGGCTTCACGGCGTCGCCCAATTTCCCTAACGTCAAAGCAGTGCAAAGCAATTTCGGTGGCGTCGAAGATGGCTTTGTGGCGAAGCTCGATTTGAGCGCGGCCCGGACCATCTATGCGAGCTTTCTCGGCGGCACGCGTGTTGATGGAGCGCGTGGCATTGCGCTCGACAGTTTTGGTAATGCCTACGTCACGGGCTACACGCTCTCCGCTGACTTTCCTGTAAAGAATGCCTTGCAACCGAACTACGCCAACGCTTCGGATGCTTTTGTCACCAAACTCAATGCCAGCGGCACGGGCCTGGTTTATTCAACTTTCCTCGGCGGCAGTGAAGAAGAGAATACGGGTTTGATCTCCGACCCAACACCGGTCGGCAGTATCTTCGTAGACGCGCTCGGTTACGCCTATCTTACTGGCAAGACGGCTTCCACAAATTTTCCTGTCGTGCGTGCGTTACAAGCCGAGCGGCGCGGTGATGATGACGCCTTTCTGGCCAAACTCAATCCGGCAGGCTCGGCGCTCGTCTTTTCAAGCTACTTTGGCACTAGCTTCACCGGCAACAACGGTTTTGCAGAACGCGGCCTGGGCTTGGCGGTCGATTCCGGTGGCGCTATTTTCGTGACCGGTCAGATGCTAGGCACCAACTTGTTTACGGCGCTGCCATTGCAGACTAACTACGGCGGCGGCTTGAGCGATGCGTTCATCTTGAAAGTGACGACGCCTGACATCGTTACCATCGCGCCCGTCTCTGCCGCCAGTTTCAACGGCGCGCAACTCGCATCCGAAGGCATCGTCGCAATCTTCGGCACTTCCCTGGCAACAGAGGCAGAGGTAGCCAGCACGCTGCCACTGCCCACTGACTTACAAGGCACGAGCGTTAAGGTCAGGGACAAGGCGGGCACAGAACGCTTGGCGTCGCTCTTTTTTGTCTCGCCCAATCAGATCAACCTGCAAATCCCGCCTGGCACTGCGACCGGCGCGGCAACCATCACCGTCACCCGATCACAAGGTGAACCGGTCAGCGCCGTCGCACAGATCGAAGCGACTGCGCCTGCGCTCTTCGCTGCCAACCCTACCGGGCAAGGCATTGCCGCCGCCATTGCACTGCGGGTCAAGCCTGATGGCGCGCAAAGCTTCGAGCCAGTCGCACAATTCGATACTGTGGCGCAGCGGTTCGTGGCTGTGCCGATTGACCTTGGTGCGGAGGGCGATCAAGTCTTTTTGATTCTTTTTGGCACAGGACTGCGGAATCGCTCTTCATTGGAAGCCACCACTGCGCGCATCGGCGGTGTTACAGTGCAACCAGGCTATGTGGGCGCGCAAGGCGGTTTTGTTGGCTTTGATCAAGTCAATCTGCTGTTGCCACGCAGCTTGGTGGGACGCGGTGAAGTAATGATTGAAATGACGGTGGATGGTTTGATTGCGAATGCCGTAAGTGTGACAGTGCGTTGAGATTGAATAGCTTGTTGCCGTGGTTCAAATCACTAATTGCAGGCTAGCTCGGTCGCTATCGCTCCTGGTACTGTACTGTTTACACCTTGATAAAAATCTTCCGCCGATACAGCACCCACATCAACAACCACCAAAACACTACATAGCTCAGGGCAAACGCCAGCGACCCATTGATCGGCGACAGCCAAGACTCAAAGACACGCTCATAAATCCACGTCTTCAGATTGCCTTCTGTCTCATCCAGTTTTGTCGTCGGTACGACGGTGAAAAGATCCGCCAGCATCCCCGACAAAACATACAGCGCCAGCGCGTTCACGCCAAAGACCACGAACGGCTTGGCCCAGTGCCGGTAGCCTTTCAAATCCACCGCCCAATAACAGAGCGCCAGCAATTGCAGCGCCAGCCCGCCTGTGAAGAGCACATACGAACTCGTCCACAATGCCTTGTTGATCGGAAAGCCCCAGTTCCAGACAAAGCCGACGATCACGCACAACGCGCCCGCCGCAAATAATCCCGCCACCTTCTCGAACGCCTCGCGGCGCTGCATCAACCACTGTCCGGCCAGCACGCCTAATAGAGCTGTCGCAATTGCCGGAATCGTACTGAGAATGCCTTCGGGATCATAGAGCGGCTTGTAGGTGTGCACGGTCAGCAGTGTGCGATCTACCCAGGAAGCCAAGCTGCCTTCCATCGTCAAATCGCCGCGCACATAACCGGGCGCGGCAATCAGTTTCAGCATTGCCCAATAACCGAGCAACAATGCCGCTGTAATCCACACTTGCGTCCTCACCCTGGCTTTCAAAAAGATCAACGCCGCCGCGCCGTAACAGAGCGCGATACGTTGCAGCACGCCGGGAATGCGTAGATGACTGAACCAAGGCCCAGTAAATGGAAAGGCATTTAGCCACAGCCCAAGCGCAAAGATGATGGCCGTGCGGCGCGCAATTTTGCTGTACAGATCGCGCTGGCTGCCCCCAGCAGTTTTCCGTCGCTCAAACGCCAACGGAATCGCCACACCGACGATGAAGACGAAGAACGGAAAGACCAGATCGGTCGGCGTCCAGCCATCCCACTTCGCGTGCTGCAACGGCGCATAGACCGCTTGCCAAGTGCCCGGATTGTTGACCAGCACCATTGCGGCAATCGTCAAACCGCGAAAGACATCGAGTGAGAGCAATCTTCCGGCTAGCGGTGCGGCCTGGGCTTCTTTAGGTATCGCCGCATCGTCCGACTCCGGTGTCAGAGTGTTGCCTATCTCAGTCGCATCAAGGGAGCTTCGTTCTTTGGTCAGTTCAATCATCGTTCTCACTCCTTTAGCGCGCCACCACGCCGATGTTCGCAATGGTTGCGCCTTTTGTCATCGAGGGCACCGCGCAGATATACAAGACGACGCCCGCTGCTGACGCCCGCGCTTCAAAAATTACTTTGCCCAGGTAGTCGGTGACGTAGCCAACCTTCATTCCCTGCTCGACGTAAGTCCCGCGCCGCACGAGCGGATAGAAGATGCCTGTCTGTTCACTCGGCAACGGCACGACCTTCTCAATCCAAACCGGATGCTCGATCACGGTGGCCACACCCGGCAGCAGCTTCAAGTAGCGCATCACATTCAAGCAGCCATTTACCAACGCCGCGACATCATCGGCTTCGACCGTGCCCGCGTGACCAGCCTCGGCGGTGATGGAAGGCTTGCCGCGCGTAGTAGCGGTATTTTCCAGATAGCGTGAAGCCTGCGGGTCTTTGGGCCGGTCGGCGGAAATAATGATGTGGTCCAGGCCGAAAGCGAGCACCATCTCGCGTGAGATTTGATCCTGTTTTTCGTTTCCGGTTTTTGTCCAGTAACTGTAAGGCCGCAGGCTCTCGTCCAGATCGCCGCCGTGCAAATCAATCAGATGGTCGCACTGTTCTACGACCTGCTTGGTAATCAAGAATGACGCGCGCTCGGTTTGCGTGCCGTCCATTTTGCCGGGGTAGAAACGATTCATGCTTTTACTGTCCACCGGGTTGAGGTGCGGCACCTTCTGTTCGAATGACGGGAGATTGATAAGCGGAACAATGATCACAGTGCCGCTCAGTTCTGCCGGATTGAGTTGTCCGATCAACTTCTCAAGCGCGATGATCGAGGCATATTCAGTCCCGTGTGCGCCGGAAACAAGGGCGAGCACCGGCCCTGGCTTCGCGCCGTGAAAGACGGCGACCGGGATGTTCGTCGCAGCGTCGCTTCCGGCGGGCACTGCGATTACACCGGTCGCTTTCTGACCACGCGCGGCAGTGGCGGTGCCAACGGTAAAGTTCGCGCGTTCCTGCGCGGCGCTCGAACCGGCGAAAACAGTTATGAGCAAGGTGACGGTAATGAGGCGTAGCATACATCCACTCCTTTGCAATGGTTTTGAACAGAAGCTCCTAAACACTGGCTTGAGACATTGAACAACGCGCGGAGTCTAGCATTGAAAGAAGCGATTGAAAAAAGGCTGAACAATGGTTGGGCTTTTATTCGCGCGCTTTATTTTCCGGCCAGCGACATCACTACAGTAGGCATAGCTAGTGTAAGGTGGTTAATTCTACGCTTGGCCGTGGCACATCGAACACGCAGCCCTATGCCATCAATAATCCCACTCCGACGTAGGCGAGCTGGATATTGTGTTGACAATGGATGGCCGGGCAGCTACAGGCTGTTTGCGCGGCTCATCAGCTTGAAAAAACAGTCGCGCTAAACTTGGAAACGCTGTGCAAACGTGTGCAAGCATTGTACAATCACGCTCGCAATCGTCACTTAATCTGGATTTAATTCAGATTTAACCCAACCAAATGGCCCGGCGACGATCGGGCGCGCAGGCAGTTTTGCTGGAATGAACCAATTCGCATAGCACAACGTCTTTCCCAAAAGGCGAAGACAACCTATAACCCAACAACGGGTCTTTTATCAGCGTTAGCGCTAATTTACATCAAGCGTTCTTCGTTCGCGATCCAGTACTTCAATCACCTTTCAGGAGTCCACTATGAAAACAAAGCTCTCTGTCGCATTGCTCGCCTGCGTTGCACTCTGGCTGTTATCAGCACAGGTGCTAGCGCAATCCTTTACCGGCGCCTTCGTCGGGACTGTCAAAAACGCCAGTGGCGAAGTCGTTGCCGGGGCGCAAATCACCATCACACAGATACAAACCAATAAACAGTTTGCCGCCGTCACCAACGGCGAAGGCTACTTCACTTCGCCGCCCCTACCTGTAGGCGAATATCGCATCGAAGCCAAGATGACCGGCTTCCGTCGCGCGGTGCATAACAGCGTGACGATTCAGATTCAACAAACCTTGACGGTGGATTTCACGCTCGAAGTCGGCCAGGTCAACGAGACAGTCGAGATCACCACGCAAGCGCCGGTGTTGGAAACCACGACGTCGTCGCTAGGCAAAGTGGTAGACAACCGCCGCATTCTCGAATTGCCGCTCAACACGCGCAACGTCTATTCGCTGATCTTTTTGACGCCGGGTGTGACGGGTAGCATTGGCAATAACTACAACACTATGAGCTATTCGGTGAATGGCGCGCGTCCGACAATGATGGATACGGTGATTGACGGCGTGACCGCTTCTTTCCCAACGGTCAACGGCTTCACGGGCATTTCGATCTTCCCGTCAGTTGACGCGATTCAGGAATTCAAGGTGATGGGCGCGACCTATCCGGCGGAGTTTGGACGCAGTCTGGGCAGCGTGCTCAACGTCGTCTTCAAATCGGGCACGAATCAGTTGCACGGTAGCGCGTATGAGTTTCTGCGCAATTCGGTCTTTGACTCCAACGACTTCTTCCAAAACCGAGCAGGCCGCCCGCTCGGTAGCTTCAAACGCAGCCAATTCGGCGGTCACGCGACCGGCCCGATCATCAAAGACAAAACCTTCTTTATGGGTTCGTATGAAGGCTTGCGCGCGCGCACTTTTGCCTCCTCCATACGCAGCGTGCCGACATTGGAACAGCGCAACGGCGATTTCTCGAAGACGTTCAATCAAGCAGGCGCGCTGATTCGCATCTTCAACCCCTTCACGACGCGCGCTAGCGGCACGACCTTCGTCCGCGATCAGTTCACCGATAACAAGATTCCGGCAGCGCTGCTCGATCCGGTCGCGTTGAATGTGCTGAAATATTTCCCGTTGCCAAACCAGCCCGGCGATGCGAACACCAACGCCAATAACTATATCTCCAGCGGTTCGGCTCAACTCAATCTGGACAACTACGATTTTCGTATTGACCACCGCTTCTCGGAGAAGCAAACCTTCTTTGCCCGCTACTCGCATCGTTACACGCAGGACGTGCCGCTTAAGGCCTTCCCCGAAGCAATCACCATCGCTGAAGGACGCGTAATACAGGAAAACCGCGCGCGCAACTTTGTCGCCGAATACACGCACACTTTGTCGCCCTCGATGGTGTTCACAGGACGCATTGGGTTTGCGCGCACTCTCTTCGTGTTTTCGAATCAGGGATTGGGCTTCAAACCGTCTAGCCTGGGTCTACCTGCGGCGATTGATAACGTGGTTGACCGGCAAATGTTCCCGGCTTTCAGCGTGTCGGGTATGACCAGTCTGGGCGGCAACGACCATCGTTTCAACGCCTTCATGAGCTATCCGTTCCTCGCTTCGCTCACGCGCACGCAAGGCCAACACAATTGGAAGTACGGCGGCGAAGTCCGCCTGATTCGCGTCAACGTGTGGGAAGCGCGCAATGCCGGCACTTTCGGTTTCAACGCCGCTTTCACGCAAGGCCCCAGCCCCACCGCAGCCAGCAGCAGCGCAGGCTTAGGCTTTGCCTCCTTCCTGCTCGGCGCTGGCACAAGCGGCAACACCTTGATTCAGGGTTGGAAGAACGTCGCCGCGCAAAGTTTCTATTACGCCGGTTATGTGCAGGACGATTGGCGCGTGAACCAAAAGCTGACGCTCAATCTCGGCGTCCGCTACGACTTTGATTCGCCGCGCACGGAGCGCTACAACCGCTTCAATTTCTATGACCTCAACGCGCCCTCGCCGCTGGCGTCGAAGCAGACCGCGTTCCCGAACCTGAAAGGCGGGGTCGTTTTCGTCGGCGTCAACGGCCAGCCACGTCACCAGTATTTCAAAGACACCAACAACCTCGCGCCACGTTTGGGGCTGGCGTATCAGTTGAATGAAAAGACGGTGATTCGCGCCGGTTACGCGCACATCTTCGGGCCGTCGAATCAGGCGGCGCAAGGCACGGTCGGACCGTTCGGCTTCCGCATTGAATATCCGTGGCAGACGACGAACGACAACGGTAATACGCCCTTCAATCTGTTGCGCAATCCCTATCCGCAGGGTTTCCGCGCTTTGCCCGGCGCCGCGGACGGGCTGCTAACCCAGGTGGGCGCCAACCTCGAATCCGTTTTGCAGGACACGATCACGCCGTGGAGCCAGCAATGGAACCTGAACATCCAACGCCAACTGCCTTGGCAGATGAACCTGGAGGTGGCCTATGTCGGCACGCGCGGCTTGCAGCTTTCGCGCAACGGTGAAGGCGGACTGAGCCTGAATCAACTCGACCCGAAATATCTCTCGCTCGGTTCGACTTTGAATCAGTCGGTGCCGAATCCATTCTTCGGACTCGGCACGCTCGGCTTTTTCCCGTCAGCGACGACGACGCGCGCCCAGTTGTTGCGGCCGTACCCGCAATTCACCGACCTCACGCCGCTGTATTCGAGCGGCGCTTCGTCCAATTACCACGCGCTGCAAGTCAGCTTCGGCAAACGGCTGTCGCGCGGCATGCAGATTGACGGCAATTACACTTGGGCGAAGAACATCGAGGAAGGGCTGACGCATCAGGACAGCTACAATATTCGCGGCGACCGGGGGCTGGCCTCAATTGACATCGCGCATCGCTTCGTCATCAGCTACCTTTATGAACTGCCCTTCGGCAAAGGGCGGAAGTTTGGCAGCAGCGCGCCAGGCATTCTCGATGCCTTCATCGGCGGCTGGCAATTCAACGGCATCACGAACTTCCAGAGCGGCACGCCGTTGACAATCACTGCCACTAATTCAGCAGGCATTTTCAACCCGCTGACGCGCCCGAACACAAACGGCAACAATCCAAACCTGAGTGGCAAAGTGGACGAACGGTTGAACAAGTATTTCGACACGAGCGTCTACAGCCAACCGGTGGCGTTTACGTTTGGCAACGTCGGCCCGGCGGTGAACATTCGCAACGATGGCATCAAGAACTTCGACCTGTCGCTGTTCAAACAGTTCGCGCCGCTTGAAAAGCTGCGCGTGCAATTCCGCGTCGAAGCTTTGAACGCCTTCAATACGCCTCGGTTCGGTTCGCCGAACACGAGTGTCACCTCCACCACGTTTGGCCAGATCTCGTCGCAGGCCAATTCGCCACGGCAGTTGCAGTTTGGTTTGAAGCTACTGTGGTAAGCGAGTGATACAGTACCGGAAGCGGTAGCGACCGGCCCCTCCATCAAAGGCGCAATGGCGCAACTACGAGGGTCTGGTCGCTCACGCTCCCGGTACGGCATAGCACTTTTCAAAGACTCTTGAGCTTTCCCTGCCTCGACCTACATCATGCCAACCGATCTAATCCAACTTATACTTCGAAATGTTATTCGACCAAGCTGAATTTGATGTGCGCTGCGAATGGGGTGAGCAAGGGGTCGCACAGCTTGCGCCCATCAGCGATGTCGTCGTGATCGTGGATGTCTTGTCATTTTCGACGTGCGTTGAAATTGCTGTCAGTCGAGGCGCAAGCGTGTTTCCCTATCGCTGGCACGACGAATCCGCCTGCGCCTTTGCTCAATCGTTGCAAGCTGAGTTGGCGACCAAACGCGGTGGTGGTTATTCCCTTTCGCCCGCCTCACTTTG
Organism: uncultured Acidobacteriota bacterium; assembly: GCA_963699175.1. Classification (GTDB taxonomy): domain Bacteria; phylum Acidobacteriota; class Blastocatellia; order RBC074; family RBC074; genus JACPYM01. The sequence continues at coordinate 887,225 of OY969418.1, forward strand.
TGCAATTCCGTCAGGCACGCGTTTAGTACTGCCTTCACCCAATGGCTCGACCTTGAGTCTGGCAACCGGCAAAGTGCCAACGCTGCTTGGCTGTTTGCGCAACCGCGCGGCAGTGGCGCAAGCAGCGCTCAGCTACGGGTCGCGCATCGCGATCATCACCTGTGGTGAACGCTGGGCGGATGGCAGCCTGCGCCCGGCTTTTGAAGACTTGGTGGGAGTTGGCAGCATCATCAGTTGTTTGACCGGAACGCGCTCGCCCGAAGCGGCGGCGGCATTGGCAGCCTGGCAACTTGCGCAACTTGACCTACTACCGCTGCTCAAACAATGCGCCTCAGGCAAAGAACTAAGTGAACGCGGCTTCGCCCACGATGTCGAGCTGGCCGCGCAACTGGACAGCAGCACCAGCGTGCCGGTATTGCAGCAGGGCGCGTTCGTGAGTTGGGCAAATAACCTATGAAAGCGGCTTGGGCGGGGTTCCAGCTACCGGACAGTTGCAGACTGTGCTAGCAAATGGGGGAACTTGGCTGACAGCGCTAAATTGCGTATTATTCAACTCGTTCAATTTCTAAATGATTGACGCTTTGTTAAACAAGGAGAACTTAAGGCTAAAAGATGTCGCATATCAAAACTTCGAATCAACAGCTTATCGCAATCAACCAACCTTTTCTCGACAATCTCAACAACACTGAAAATTATCGCCAATACGAACAAGCGGCGCGCAGTAGCGTCAAGGAACTCTATCGGCTCAACCATCAAAACCAGACGCTCGATTTCGTGCTTGGCAAGAAGGCCGAATACATATCGCGCAACAAATTGCAGATGGGCATTTGGGAAGCGCTGGAGCGGCTAGACACGCTGGTGGACGACAGTGACCCTGATTTGGCGCTGCCGCAGATTGTCCATGCATTACAAACGGCAGAGGCCATCCGGCAAGATGGTCATCCACGCTGGTTCGTCCTGGCCGGGCTGATTCACGATATGGGCAAGGTGCTTTGCTTCTTTGATGAGCCGCAATGGGCCGTGGTGGGTGACACCTTCCCGGTCGGTTGCGCGTTTTCAGATAAGATCGTCTATCACGAATTGTTTGCCGAAAACGCGGACGCGCATCATCCGGTCTATTCGACTCCAAATGGCCTCTATGAACCGGGCTGCGGCTTGGACAAGGTGCACTTGTCGTGGGGCCACGATGAGTATCTTTACCACGTAGTAAAGGATTATTTGCCACCAGAGGCGTTGTGGATGATTCGCTACCACTCGTGCTACCCGGTGCATCGCGAAGGCGCGTATGCGCACTTGCTCAAGGAGAGCGATTGGGAACTGCTGAAATGGGTGCGCGCGTTCAATCCCTATGATCTCTACTCCAAATGCGAGACAGAGCCGAACGTCGCAGAGTTGCGGCCCTTCTACGAAGATTTGATTGCTGAGTTTTTCCCGGCAAAGCTTAATTGGTAATCGGCCTGCCTAAAGTCACCATCATTCATTGGTGACGGCAGCAGCCTTACGCCATTGCTCATTCACCGCTTGGCGGCTGAGCGCCTTTCGAGAGGACAAAAATCAGATGAAACCCAAACTACCTTTACTCGCAATTTCACTGCTCTGCGCCGCATTGATTGCGACTGCACAAAACGCTGCCAACTGGCAGAAGATCTTCGATGGCAAATCACTGACCGGTTGGAAGCCGATGGCCGTGCACGATGGCAATGGCGGTGTCTGGGCAATTGAAGGCGGCGCGCTTGTCGCCAATCAAGAAGCGGATCACAAAGGCGGCTTGCTTGGCACAGAGAAGAAGTATTCCGATTTCGAGATTGAACTCGAATTCAAAGCCGACTTCCCCGTTGACACCGGTCTCTTCTTGCGCACACGTGATGATGGTATGGGCTACCAGATCACGATTGATTATCGCCAAGACGGCTTCATCGGCAGTTTGTACGCTCCGGCTGAAGGTGGCTTCATTCAACAGAACAAGAGCTGGCCCGATTACTTCAAGAAAGATCAGTGGAACAAGCTGCGCGCTCGCATCGAAGGCCAGCCCGCGCACGTGCAGGCGTGGCTCAACGGCTACAAAACGATTGACTTCAAGGACAGTCGAGAACGCTTTCCACGTGAAGGCTACATCGGGTTGCAGGTGCACGGCGGCCAGGGCGCTTGGGGTGATACGGCGCGCGCGCGGTTTCGCAACATTCGCCTTTGGGAACTAAATAAATAGAGCATCAACTATGAATCTTCGTCTGCCATTACTTGCAGGTCTGGTGCTGGTCTGTGCCACATTAACCACCTCTGCCCAAACCTTGCTTGAGAAAAGGTTTCAAGTCGCCCACGAAGCGGAAGTCTTGCTCGACCTGACAGCCAACGCCCTCAACACCTCCTGGCGAGAAAAAGGCCGGGAGGCTGCGGCAGTGACGATCTTTGTGGATGGCCGTTATCACCAAGACCTACTGCTCTTCAATGGTGCGGGCAGCTTTAGCTATCAACTGCTGCTCGGTCGGCTGCAAGCAGGCGAGCATACTTTGCGCATTGACTTCAACCGCCAGCAATCAGCGCCTCAGGCGACAACCATCAACGTCCAGGATGCCAAGCTCATCACCGTTGACAGCAGCCAGCCGGAGTTTCAAGCGCTCGCACACGCGCCGATCTTATTCGCGCGGCCCAATACGATTGGCAAATTCAGCGATGTACCGCTGCTGGCCTATTACGAAACTCTGCGCAAAGGCGCGAATACGTTGTTGCGTTACACCGTCATCTTCAGCAATGAAGATGGCGGGACGCAGACGAGCGGCTTGATGGCGCGCTGGGGCCGCACGACGGACATCGAGTACGTCTGCGAGATTGAACTTGACGCACAAGGACATGCGCTCAAAACGATTTTCCAAGGCGTCAATCACAAGGACACCGAATTTCGCGGCCAGTATGAAGCTGACCATCCTTTGTTCTTCACGGCTTCAGACAACAACAATTTCGCTGAGAACCAGACTTCGACTGTGCGGTTTGCGCCGCGTCCGTTGCCCTTCGATTTGAGCCAAGCTTCGCGCGAAGAGGTGATGGATCGCCACCCGTGGACGTATCGTGTGATGGCTGAAGAGATGTTGCGCGAAGAGAAGATCACCACGCAGCGCGCCGTCGGACGCTTGATCGCCGACCTACGCCGCTACCTGTTCATTGACGCAAGCTCGGAGCAGCGCGGCAGCGCTGCTATTAGCTTTGCGGTTAAGCTCAAAGGCGATCCGCACTGGTATCCTTCAGACTGGGGCATCAACGGTTTTAAGATCGAGCGCAGCGGCTACATGCGCTCTACTGTGCTATTGCCAGTGGGAACTAAATTGTCAGCAGTTGAGAAGATTGAAGCGCGTTGCGATGTCTTCGGCCAATCACGCGAGGCCGCGAAGCTGGACGAGTCGAGTTGTGAATTCAAAGGCTTGAACAAAATCTTTATGCTGGATGAAAGCTATCAACCGGACAAGCCGCTCCTGCTGCAGCCACAAGCAGTAAAGCTCAAATTTGGCGAGGCCATGGAATTCAACATTGCCAAATGAGTTGCGCTTACAACGGCCCGCTCGTCTTGCTGGCGACAGGTTCAAGCGTTCGTGTGGTATCGTCAACAACACTCAGCACTGGCTCAACACCAAGTGCCAATGCCAACTTGGAAGTCGTCTCAGCCGCTGGCAATTCGGTTGGCTGTGTTTTTTGACGAACAGCTTTTGGTGTACGCAGCATCGGCCCAATCACACCATAAAACGCAATTAGCGCCCCCAACAAAACCGTAAAGATACCAGCCAAGCCGACTGCCGCATCACTGATGAGCGTTTTGTTCACCGCCAGCAACGCCATACCGCTTATCAACACGCAAACCCCAGCGAAGAGAAGCCGGAACATACGCGTCACTTGCGCGGCATCGCTTTTGGTAGGCTGGGAACCGGTCCTCCCAGATATTTGTTGTGTAACCCACTGGGCAATCGCCTGCAACTCCAATCCGCAGGAGCGGCAGAATTTCTGTTCCGCTGCCGCTTGGTTTCCACAATTTGGGCAATGCATTAGCTGTCCTTTCTCATGTTTTCGCGCTTTGCCAGAGATACGCTGCTGCACGCCAACGGGTTCGTGAAGTTTGCCCGCCAACTCACACTTTCATCTCTTTCCACTTTCCGCGCCTGAATGCCAGCATCGCCAGCACAGCTAGGATTGATTCGGCAACCGTAACCGCCAGAAAGACGCCCTTTACTTCCAAGCCCGTCCACTTTGACAATCCGTAGGCCAGCGGAATTTGCAGCAACCAGAAACAGATCACATTCAAAATCGTCGGCGTCATTGTATCGCCCGCGCCATTGAAAGCCTGCGCCATCACCATCCCGTAACCGTAAAAGACGTAGCCATAGCTGATGTAGCGCAACGCATCCACGCCAAACCCGATCACCGCCGCATCGCTCGTAAACAGCCGAATCATAAATTCGGCGAAGAAGATGAAAACCAGCGCGACGCCGAGCAAAAAGACCGCATTGCTGTGCCCGGCCAGCCAGACCGAACGGTCGGCGCGTTCCGGCTTCTGCGCGCCAAGGTTCTGCCCAACCAGCGTCGCCGCCGCATTGCTCATACCCCACGACGGCAAGATGGCGACAACGATGATGCGAAGCGCCACGGTATAACCAGCCTGTGCCGCGCTACCGAATTTGCCGACGATGCTCATCAGAAACATCCAGGCTGCCGTTGCCACCAGCATCTGAAACATTCCGCCAAGCGAAATGCGCACCATATTTTTCATCAAGCCGAAATCGGGCTTCAGGTGTGCCGCGCGCAAAGGCACGCGGCTGCTGTCGCCAAACAGGCGATAAAATTGATAGCAGACTGCACACCCGCGCCCAATAGTTGTAGCCAGCGCCGAGCCTGTCACACCTAGTTCAGGGAATGGTCCTAAGCCGAAAATGAAACAGGGGTCGAGCACCAGGTTAATCGCATTGCCCAGCCACAGCGCACGCATGGCAATTGCCGCATCGCCTGCGCCGCGAAAGATCGCGTTGATCAGAAAGAGCAGCATGATTACGACATTCGTGCCGAAGATCATGCGCAAATACCCGCTGCCCGCCGCCGTCACATTGGGCTCGGCATTCATCAAAGAGAAAAGTTGGCGATAGCCCAACAAGCCGATCAACGCAATGGGAATGGCTACGAGAATGCCCAGCAAAATAGCTTGCGCCGCTGCACGCCCCGCGCCCTCGGGGTCTTTTTCACCAATGCGCCGCGCGACCACCGCGGTCGTCGCCATGCTCAAACCCATCGCCACGGTAAAGACAATCGCCATCAACATTGCCTCGGTGATACCAACGGCGGCGGCTTGCTCTTTGCCAAGATGCGCCACCCAATAGACATTCACGATGCCAAAGAGCGACTCCATCGCCATCTCCAAGATCATCGGCACCGAGAGCAGAAAGATCGCGCGTCCGATGCTGCCTTCAGTAAAATCCTGCTCGCTGCCGGCGACGGCCTCGCGCAGTGTCGCCCAGAAGCCGCCTTTGTTTTGCGCCGAGATTTTGGTGTTTAACTCTTTCACTTCGTTCATAAACAGTCCTACTACACAAAAAGAGCACGAAGACGATTGCCAGCTATCTTCGTGCTCTCAATCACTTCGCTGCGCTTGCCAAGTTTTACTGCGGGAAGCCAGTCGTCTCCATCACGCGTTTTGCCTGCGCCAAGTGGCGACGTTCGTGTGCGACGATTAAACGGCAGGCATCGAGCACACTGTAGGTTATCAACTTCATCAAAGGCGAAGTCATTACGATCTTTTCTACGAAGAAATTTTCCAAGCCCTGTAGCCGGCTAATCAACTCGTGTTGATGCTCGACGAAACGACTGACGATTTCTACGTCAATCGTGCTGGTGGTGGGCTGTATCTTGGGGGGCGCTTTGAGCTTTTGTGTCGCTTGTGGTGAGACTGCCTTGACCATCAGTCTGCCAAACAAACCGGGGAGCAATGGCATGCGTTCCCAGCGCGTCGCGCGCTTCCGTCCACTGAGAACCTCGTCAAACGCGCCAAACATTGCGTAGTCAGCGACAATCAAATGCTCCAGGCATTGTCCCACACTCCAGGACTCGGCATTGGGTTTCCAGTTAAGCTGCTCCGCGTTAAGTTGGCTCAAGCTTTCCTGTGCACCTTGCGCAATCGCTTCGGCCTCGGCCAATGTCTCTGCTAACGAAAGGGTGGTGAAATCTTTGGGCATCGTCCGCTCCTTCAAAGTGTCCGACAAGCTGGTGAGCTTGTCGCTGGCTTCCGAATTGGACACACTGTCAAAACCACGACAAGCTCACCAGCTTGTCGGACACGATCACTCATTCAGCGCGGCAACTGCTTCGATCTCAATTTGATAGCCGTAGTGCAACTCCTTGCATGGAATCACGGCGCGCGCCGGTTTGTGCTCACCAAGCATCCGCGTGTAGACCTCGTTCACCTTTCCCCACAGGCTGATGTCAGAAATGTAGATTGTCACTTTCAACAGCCGATCCAGATCGCTACCTGCCGCGCGCAAAATCTCGCGCATGTTCGTCAGACATTGCTCAGCTTGTTCTTCAATCGTGCCGACCGTCTTTTCCGCGCTGCCCGGCTTAATCGGCAATTGCCCGGCGACAAAGACCAAGCCGTTGTAGACCGTAGCTTGCGAATAGTGACCGGCAGGGCGTGGCGCGCTGTCAGTAAATACGGTTTTGATCTGCATAAGTTCACCGTTGATTGTATAAATCTGTCACCCAGCGCGGTGAGTCGGGATCATCTTTGAAGCTCAGATTCATTCCCAAACTCTTCATCCAACGCCACAGCCAGGTCGGCCCATTGTTCGACACCGTGATGTCTTTCGTTTGATATGCCGGATCGGCCATCGCCTCGTCGAGCGTGACGAACTGATAGCCGCGCGCCTCCAATCGTTCGAGCAAATCATCCAAACAGTCGGCATTGATGTCGTTGGCGTGCAAGAGCAAGGTCTGTGCGACTTCACGCCCGAAAATCTGCGGCGAAATCTTTTCGGCAAATTCGGTAGCGGCTATTGTGTAATCGAGATAGGCATCGCGCAAGCGTTTGATCTGCCCCTCATCCCTACGCTGCAATGCGCGAGAGTAAGGCACGGTAAAGATGAAGTCGCTGTTCTCGATCGTGTGCGGCGTGACTTTGTAGCTGTGCGCGGCCAGGAACTTTTCAATCGCTTCTTTCTTCTCTTTTGTGTCACCCGTGTGCGTCATCGGGTGGCGGAAGTAGCGCAACTCAAGTTTCTTGGCGGCCAGTAAGCGCCGGGTGATGACTTCGCCCTTGAGAATCTCTGCCTGAAATTGCTCGACCGTTTGCCGGTTGAAGTCAGGGTGCGAGTAGGTGTGGTTGCCCAGCGTCATCCCGGCATCCAGCCACTGCTGCAACAAAGCGACACGCGATTTCAGTTCGCCTCCGCTTTGCAACTTGCCCTCGTTGACGAAGCCGATGGCAGGAGCACGATGTTGTTTCAAGACCGTGAGAAGTTGTTGCGTAACACGCTGCGCATTGGATAAGAAAGGCTGCCCCGCGCTGGTAACATAAGGCAAATCATCAAAGGTCAAAGCCATCTTGCGCGTCGGACTCTGCGCTGTTCCGGTTGTCTGCACAAGAGAAACTAGGCTCGCCAACAATACAGTGATGAGTCGCAAAGCCCTCATATCATAATCACCTCAACCTTTGGTGTGACCGCCGTCTTCGGCATCAACGCAGGCCAGTAGGCCACGACCTCTTCGACCTTCGGACGTCCGCCGCCAAAGCCTGTTACTGTCGGCGGCCCCGCCAAGGCTAACGGCGCAAGCTCCGTCGTGAAGCGTTCAACCGGCGCGCGCTCCTTCGCCCGCACCCCAACGCGCAACATCACTTCGGCTATGTCTTGTGACGGCGTGCCGCCTAACCATTCGTGCGTTGCATTAACACCGACGTATTGCGAAAGCATTTCCTCAAACTTCAGTCCCAACACATCCAGCCGCTTGCGCAGCATCGCGTCTGCCGCCTGCGCCTTGGTATACGCATCCGGCCACGCATAGATCAAGCCGCCCGCCGCTTTGAAACCATCGGCAAAGCTGATCGAAACCTTGTACAGGTCAGTCGCAGGTTTGCCTTGCACGCCGCTGACGCGCACGCGATTCTCGCCGTCCTGCGTCAAACTGATCGTCGTGAAATCGGCGATCACATCGGGCGTGATGTAGTTGTGCGGGTCACCCATCTCATACATCAACTGCTCGGTTACACCTGGCACAGTGATACGCCCGCCTGTACCTGCGTGCTTGGTGACGACGAAGCTGCCGTCCCCGCTAGCCTCGACAATCGGATAGCCAATGTCCCAAAAATCTGGGATCGTCTGCCAATCCGCTTGGCAATTGCCGCCCGTCGTTTGTGCGCCGCATTCGATGATGTGTCCTGCGACTGTGCCTGCCGAGAGTTTGTCCCAGTCAGTCAGTGACCAGCCCAATTCATGAATCATCGGCGCGAGCGCTAAACCGGTGTCGGTGCAACGTCCCGTCACAACGATGTTCGCGTCTTGCGCCAAAGCTTCGGCCATCGGAGCCGCCCCGAAGTAAACGTTCGCGCTTTTGACACGCTCACGAATCGTCGAGAGCGGCTCGCCTGATTCCATATTCTTCAGCTCGACGCCCTGTGCGATCAGTTCATCGAGCCTGTCCATAATGTCATCGCCTGTCACCACACCGACTTTGACTTTGCCTGACAAGCCGAGTTTCTTGACGATTTCGGCTAAACCCGCCACGCAAGCCTGTGGGTTGACGCCGCCCGCGTTGGCAATGATCTTGATGTTATTGTCCAAACACTTTGGCAAGACGCGATTGACCACGTACAGAAAGTCGCGCGCATACCCGGCATTCGGGTCGCGTGACTTCTGCTTTTGCATGATGGACATCGTGATCTCGGCCAGGTAGTCGAGCGTCAAATAATCAATTGGGCCGCGTTCGACTAATTGAATTGGCGCTTCGAGCCAATCACCCCAGAAGCCTTGTCCGTTGGCAATGCGAATTGTTTTCATTTGAGTTCACCAGTACAGTTGGGCATTGGAAATAACCACACATCAACTTCGTCATTGTGTTCATTCCATATGCGCTCAAGCCATTCGACTTCAGTAGTAAAGGGCGGCAGAACATTAACTTGCAGAGTCCCCTGGCTTGCACCAATTGCTAGGATTGATTTTTCAGTCAAGCCTGCGGCAATGGTTATCTCCGGCGGCATTTCGAGACAGCAGAGCGATCCCTTTTCTCTGGCAGCTTCAGTTTGTAGCGCTAGGTTCATCATCGCGATGATATTTGCCTGATACACCACAAGCACCATCATTGAACCTTCAGGCATGCCGAAGATTTTTGCAATCTCTCCTGACATCCTGATGATCCAGCCATGCTCTATTCGCTGTAGTACGCCTGTTGGCAGAGCTATGGTTTGCGGCCTCATCTCAAGTTCCTTTTCACGCAAGGCTAAAAAGCGTCGCAAGCATTTTACTGCATACCTCAAGCCGTTTTCAGCTTCGCCGCATCATCCAACCCCAGCTCTTTAATCAACTGGTCACGCAACACAAACTTCTGCACCTTCCCGCTCATTGTCAACGGGTATGCTTCGACAAAGCGAATGTACTTCGGCACCTTATGGCGGCTGATGTTCGCTTTGCAATGTTCGCGGACTGCGTCTTCGCTCAACGCCTCGCCTGCTTTGAGTCTAATTACCGCCGCAACTTCTTCTCCCATAAACTGGTCGGGCAGGCCAACAAGTTGGGCCTCGGCGATCTGCGGATGGCGCATCAGGAAGGCTTCAATCTCCGCCGGGTAGATGTTCTCGCCACCACGAATGATCATATCTTTGACGCGCCCGACGATGTTGATGTAGCCGTCCGCACGCATCGTCGCCAAATCGCCCGTGTGCAGCCAGCCGTCCGCATCCAAAGTCTCAGCCGTCTTGTCAGGCAGGTTGTAATAGCCCTTCATATTCGAGAAACCCTTCGTCCACAACTCGCCCGACTCGCCCAGGGCACAGGTTTCACCCGTTCCCGGATTGACGATCTTGATCGAAGTATGCGGAGTCGGTAGCCCGACGGTCGCGGCCTTCAACTCGAAGCTGTCGGTGTAGAAGGATTGCGTCACCGCGCCGCAGGTTTCTGTCATACCAAAGACGATTGAGCAATCCGCCCCAATTTTTTGTTTAACCTGCTCCATCAAAACGACAGGCACCGGAGTTGCGCCAGTGAAGAGGGTGCGCAGCGACGCCAAATCATATTCGGCAAAGCGTGGATGATTGAGCAGCGCCACCAGCATCGTCGGTACGGCGAAAGTGAACGTGCCACGCTCAGATGTGAACAAGGCAAGTTGTTTGAGCGGATCGAATGAGATCATCGGAATCAACGTACAACCCAGATAGAGCGAGTAAACAATCGCGCCCAGGCTACCAGCGATATGGAAAAAAGGCATCGCCGTCACGTAGCGTTCGTCAGCGCGCAAATCGCCGCGCGTGCAAGCAACGAGCGACTGATTGATGAGGTTGTAATGCGTCAACATCACGGCTTTCGGAAAGCCCGTCGTGCCGCTGGTGTATTGCATCTGCACCACGTCGTGCGGACTGATGGCAGCTTGGCGCGCTTGCAAGGCTTCATCGGAAACCTGCTCGGCCAGTGCCATTACTTGCGCGAAAGGTAGCACGCCCGGCTTCGACTGATCGCCGATCAAAACCACACGCTTCAAGCGCGGCAGCTTGTCGTTCTGCAGTTCTTGGTTGATCGGATCAGCCAACTCTTTAAGCTCTGGCACGACCGCGTAGATTGATTCGAGATACGAATTGCCGCGCAGTTCTTCAATCATAAAGAGCGCCTTGATGTCGCCTTGTTGCAAAGCATACTCAAGCTCGGCGGTGCGGTAGTTGGTGTTGATCGTCACCAACACGCCACCAATTTTTGCTAGCGCTATTTCCAAAAAGACCCACTCCGGCACATTGGTCGCCCAGACCGCGACGTGATCGCCTTTCTTGACGCCGAGCGCAATCAGCCCTTTGGCCAATTGATTGACGATGTCATGGTACTGGCGATAGCTGAGCCGCAGATCCAAACCAATTTCTGGGTAACTGTAAACTAGCGCCTCTTTGTCCGGCGCTTCAGCGACACGCTGGTCGAACAACTCGCCCAGCGTCAGATCGCTCAGCTCGACGCCAAACAATTCTGCTTCCCAATGTGCAAGCTCATCTTTGATTGACATAGGTGGTGCTCCTCAGGTTGTACCGTAGACTGTCTAGTCTGCGGATGGTTTGATGGAGTTATAATTTGAATCCCGCTTATCACTTGGCCAAGTCTGCCGCAGACTAAACAGTCTACGGTACATCAACGTGCCAATGCGTGATACTCCCGATTCGGTATCATCCCCGTCGCCGCCGCCATTCGATTAGTGAAGTTGTACATCGCCGCGATCTCGATCACATCCCAGACTTCTTCTTGTGTCAGGCCGAAGCTCTGCAAATGTGCGAGATCGTCAGGCGAACACTCAACCATCTGTTTGGTCAATTTCACGGCAAAATCAAGCACGGCTTCCATCTTCGCATCCAGCCCGGCGCGCCGGTAATCAAGCGTGATGCGGTCGGCCTTGATCGGGTCACCCAACGCCTCGCGCAATGCTGCGCCGTGCGCCACCAGGCAATACAAACAGCCGTTCGCCATCGAAACCGCCACCGCGATCATCTCGCGCTCGGCGGCGTTCAAATGTTCGGTCGGTTCGTGCAGTTGTTTGTAATGCCCGAACCACGCCGTCAAGCGTTCAGGCCGGAAGCTGTATACGCGAAAGACGTTGGGCACAAAGCCGACTTTCTCTTTCGCCTTGCGAAACAGCCCGCGCAAGCTCTCATGCACTTCGTCTTCGGCGGGCACAGGAAACCAACTGATTTGTTCTTCGGTTTGCATACGACTTTTCATACCTCATTGAATTCAGCCTGGTAGCGCACCAGTCCAGCGCATTCGGCCAATGCGCCCGTGCGTAATTCCTGCGCCATGAAAACCTCGTCCGGCACATTGTATTCACACCGCAAGTCAAAGCGGCTGGCTGGCACAAAGCCAAAACGGGGATAGTAATGTGAATGCCCCAACACGACGATAGCGTCGTAACCAAGTACGCGGCATTCGGCCAAACCGGTTTTCACGAGCAACGAGCCAATGCCGCTGCGCTGGTAGTTTGGCGAGACCGCCACCGGCGCTAACCCCACGACCGCCACATCCATTGGATTAGCCTCAACCACGACGGGGCTGAACGCAATGTGTCCGACAAGCTGTCCGTCCAATTCGGCTACTAGCGACAGCGTCAAATTGCCGTTCGCGCGCAAACGTTCGACCAAATCAGCTTCCGCATCCTGGCCAAAGGCTGCTTGGTTGACGTGGCGAATCAGCGCAAGGTCGGAAGGCGTTTCAGGGCGAATAATAGACATGGCCTGCTAGAAATCGAAGGACGAACAAAAAGTTTTATAAGCGTTGTTGGAAACTCGGCTGAGTTAGTCTGCGCTTTCTTAGGTAAGCGTGCAAGAGTGATTTGACTGTTCGGCAAGTTGCCCGGCATATCGGGTTTGACGAAGCTCGGAGCAAGCGACAAGTCCGGCAGCTTGTCCAACGTTGCGTTACTGCGCTCCGCGTTCTGCAATCTCCAACGAAATTACAAATTGCGCCTTGCTGACGGGCGCTACCGTAGAGATTGCCACGCGTTTGCCACGTTCCTGTCTTTCGCCTTTATCCACCGAGCCGGGCTGTCCGGGAGCAGTCAGCACGTTTGGCTCGATTTTCAAGCGCATCTCTGTAGGCGCCGCAACAATGGCGTTCAAATTAGTGGTGGTGGTCTTGAGCGTGAAGGCACGCTCGCTGTTTATTTCGACGCTCTCATCAGCGTGTAGCAGCGAAGTAAATACACGCAGCTGACTGGCTGCTAACACATCACGCACCAGAAATCCGTTGGGCGCAGTGAAGAAGAAATGCCGCTCGAACTGCGTCAGACCGAGTCCGGGTTCATAAGCAGCCAGCGCGTCACCACGAATATAGGCAAAGCCAGCGCCGAGCTGCACCTCTGCAATGCGAATTTGATTCAACCGCTCATACGAAACTTCTTCAAAAGCATCGTGGCCCTTGCCTTCTTTCGCTTGCCCTTTGCCGTCAACCAGTACGGTGTTGTGATGCTCCGTCATCGGCACACCTGCGTAACCTGTGTCCCCTGTCAAATACTGCCCACGCGCAAAGATGATGAAGCTGTTGGCATCTGGGTGCGCGTGCCCGGCTGAAAGATGCCAATCGGGAAAAGCTTTGAGTTGAGCCGCCGTGTGATGCCCTTCGGGTGGCCCGCATTTGAAAGCGAACGCCGTCGCTTTATCGGTCCAATCGCTGCGCCAGAAGACGACCTCGTGATCTGGGAAGTAATGCCAGGGCTGTTGCTGATTGATCGAGCGCACCGGCACCTTCGCGTCAAACCAGAAGAGCGACCAATATTCTTCGGCGTTGTATTGATTTTGGCTCGCTAACCAAGCAGCCACACCTTGCGCTTCGGCACTGCGAAAGCGTGATGCGAGGCGATAAAGGATGTTGTAATTCGTGTGAAAGCGCCCGCCCGGATTGGCGCGTTTGTACTCATCGCCTTGGCCCGCGCGCGTGAATGGCCCTTCGTAGATGTCGCCGAAATCAAACACATACTTCCCGCCCGGCAACAGCGAATGCGCCACATACAAATGCATCTGTTTGAAACCTGGCCGCTCGTACAAATCCTCGCCCGTCGCGTGCGCGTGCGCATCCAGGTAATGCACCAGCCACGGCGTCGAGAAGACCCAGTATTCAAAGCCTTCGTAGTAATACCCGTCCTGCGAGTAAGTCGCCAACACACGGTCATAAATCGCGCGCGTCAACTTCGCCCACTCCGGCGCATCGGCCACTTCGTCGTAGAGCGCATACGCCGCCACGCCCAAGCCAGCCAGCGGAATGAAAACGTGATTCTGGCTGTACGAATAACTACGCCCGGGTTTAGGTTTGTAGTAGTCAAACAACAGCCGCGCTTGTTTGGCCAGTTTTTCGCGATAGCGCGCGCGCTCAGCCTCGGTCAGGTCGTGATAGAGCAGATCGTAGCCCCAGCCCATGCCATACAACAGATGACCGGCAGCCAGATCAACATTCGGTTTGTTGTAGGTGTAGCCCCACACGTCGTAACTGACGGCGGCTTCCAAATACTTCTTGGCGGCGTCGAGATATTTCTTATCGCCTTCGATCTTGTAAGCCAGCGCGGCCTCGGCAATGCCAATGCCGACTTCGTTCTGCGCGCGGCGTTCCTGCGCAGGCGCGGGCGGCGGTTCATTTTTCAACGCGCGCACTTGTTGCAACGCATTTTGCCAGAGTTCGTGATGCGTAGTCCGCGCGCGTTCACGCAAAGATTTCAAGCCAGCTTCGGTAACATAGACACGCGGATGTTTGCCGCGCAGTTCCGCACGCAATGACGAATTGAGTTTGCCCATCAATTCGGTCAACGGATGTGGCCCTTTCGCCTGCGCCGCTTTGTCTTTTGGGCCGAGCGATTCGCGCGCGTCTTGCGCGCAGACTGCAATTGCCAAAACCGCCAGCCCGAGCACGGGCAGGAATGTCAGCCGCTGTTGAATCTGTTTACGCATAACCATTCTCACACGAACCTCAGCGCGGCCAGAGCAATTGCCATGGTGATTGCTCAGCCTCTTTTGCCAAATGCTTTGTCAACAAGTCTTCATACTTCGGCTCGCGGAAAGCGATTGCCGCGCGATGCAGCAGATAAGCCAGATCAGCGCGCGCATTCTCAAGGTTGTTGATCTGCTCGTGCGGCCATTTTTGCGCCGGGTCAGCGAAAGGCGCAATGTAGTCGAGCGCGCGCCGGATGCTGCGCCCATCTTTGGTTTGATAACTGTAGAGATCAACACCGACCTGTTTACCCGCTTCAGCCAGCGTCAGCAACGCGACCAAATTGAAAGCCGAATAGCCGAGCGTGCGTGTGCGCGTCAACTCTGCTGGCTGTTTGCCGTCCAGTTCGACTTGCCAGGCGATGCGGGCACGCGCGGCCTCAGCGGTTTGCCGCGCTAGCTCTTTGTCGCCAATGAACAGCGCGAAGCAGGCCAGTTGCGCGGCGTACCAACTGCCGTGATTGTTCTTTGCTTTGGCCTCGTCTTTGCCGTTCGGGCTGGTCTGCATCCAGTTGACGAACTCGCGAAACCAGACGATCAAAGCCTGCTGATCTTTCTCTGTCCAAGCGCTGGAGCCATTGAGCAAGCCAACAGCATCCACGATCTTGATGAAATGGCGGCTCTCGATCAAACCCGCGCCGCGCCCCTCGTTGTGGCCCAGCACGGCTTGGGCGTAGCTAAAGTTTGGATTCATCTTGGTAGCCGGATCAAGAAACCAAGTACGGATAAGCAGCGCGGCTTGCCTGGCATAACGCTCTTCGCCGGTGAAGTAGTAAGTGATCGCCAAAGCTTCGACCGCTCCGGCCATTGCGCCAATTACGTTGGCATCCGTGCCGCGCTTGCTGTCGGGGAAGACTTCCCCATCGCGCCGAACGTAAGGCAACCCGTCTTTGCTCTTCGGGTCGGGCCACCAATAAGGCGCGAGCGAAAGGTAATCGTGTTTGTCGCCGCTTGGCGGAGTACGTTCTTTTTGTGTGACGGAAAACGGCCCAGCTTTCAACGCTTGGTCGGCCGCATGACGCAGGGCAACGAAGGCCGCGTTTTTGGCGCTCAACTGTGCCTTTGATTTTTGCAGCAGATCGGCATCGAGCGAGCAGACGTGCGGCTTCGTTTGCCACGCTAATGCAGATGTGGCAAGGAGTAAAAACAGTGACAGACTGGTGATGAGTTTCATATTCCCAGCGCCAGTGGCGCGTAATGTTGATAGCTTGGGCCGACAGATAATCCACAAGCTCCGGAGGCGCGCCATCTGATCTGTCGCGCCTCCGGAGCTTGGAAAAAATAGCCACTCTCAAGCTATAAACATTCGGCTCCTCCGGAGCCGGATTTAGAACGTCAGCTTGAACGCGAACTGCCAGTTACGCGAGTCGCCTTGCGTAGCCGTGATTGACCCGAAAGCGGTGCTCGTCGGGTCGGTGTTTGGGTTGGCGAAGTTTGTCTGGTTCCAGGCGTTGAAGACCTCAGCACGGAACTGCGCTTTGAACCGCTCGGTGAGGGGGAAAGTCTTGGTCAACGAGAAGTCCCAGCGCTGTTGATTGTCGCCGCGAATCCCGCCGAAGCGCAGCGGGAAGGTGCGGAGGTTGCTAGCCAACTGCTGCGCCGCGACTTTGTTGAAACCGGCGTCAACATTGAACCAGCGCTCAGCCGTGCGTTGATCCCCCGACAACCTGATGTTTTTCAGATCGCCGGTGAAGATGCGGTTGCCGAAGCCCAGCGGCGCACCGGACTGTTGCGTCATCACGCCGCTCAGTTGCCAGTTGCCGATGACGAAGTTGACCGGCGTCGCCCAATTGTTGCCGAAGCGCTTGCCCTTACCGACGGGCAATTCCCAGATGCCGCTCGCCGCGACGCGATGCGTGCGGTCGAAGCTGCTGATGGATTCATAAGGCGTTGGGTCAGTCGCGTTCAGAAACTCGACAGCCTCCATCGTCTTCGCCCAGGTGTAAGCGAGTTGGAAGGTGTAACCCTGCGAGAAGCGCTTCTCGATCTGGGTCTGCAACGAGTGATACCAGGAATAACCAATCGGCTCCTCGACCGTGATGTCGCCGAACTCTGGGTACGGACGCAGCAGATTGGCACGCGAGATGTTGGCCCCGAAGATCGAGTTGAGACCGGAGAACGGATTAACGAAGTTGGCCGAGAGGAAATCAATCCGCGCCTGATCGCGCGTCGGAAGCGTGCTCAAGAAGCGCGCTGGCGTCGCGTTGTAGTTGCGGAAGACTGCGATGCGCGTGCCCCGGTTGCCAACGTAGCCGACATCCGCCACAAAGCCCAAAGGCAATTCGCGCTGGATGCCGAGCGAGAAACGTTGCGAGTAGGAGTTCTTCAAGTTCGGATCGAAGAACGAGAGGCCCTGCCCGATGTTGGTCAACAAGCCGCCCGCCGCGCCCGTTGGCGCGGTCAAGCCATTGGGGAACGGATTGGCCAGCGTGGCGACGTAGGTTTGGCCGCTGTCGAGCGTGGCTTGGATCGGCGTAGTCTGCGAGAAGCCGGTCTGGATCGGCAGCGTCGTGTTGGTGCCGAGCGTGTCGTAGAAGATGCCGAAGCCCGCGCGCAGCACCGTCTTCGGGTTTATCGTCCAGGCCAAGCCGACGCGCGGCATGAAGTTGTTCTTCTCGCCCTTGAACGGACTGCGCCCGTTCCCGTTCTGATTTACGAAGGTCAAGCCGCCCTTCACGCGGAATTGGTCAACCGGCAGTTCAGGGATCGGAGCGCGCGCGTAGTTGGTGCGCGCTGCCGCTTCGAGCGGATTCGATTGATCGAAAGCGAAGCCCGCGACCAGCCGGTCGAAGCGTTCGGTCAGCGGCGTCTCCAATTCATAACGCACGCCGAGGTTGACGGTCAGCTTGCGCGTGATTTTGAAGTCGTCGTGCAGATAGATGCCGTAGTATTTGTCCTGCGTCGCGGAGCTCGCAGTGAAGCCCATTGAGCCGCCCGGTATGCCGAGCAGCATCGAGGCGAGTTCCTGGCCGATAGGTGCTACCGCTGTATTGTCAAGCGGCCCGCGTGTCAAGGTGCCGAAGCTGAAATCCGGCGCGGTGGACAACTGGAAGCGGTTGCCGCTCGCGCGGTAGAGGCGCATATCGGTGCCAAACTTCAGATTGTGATTGCCCTGCAAGCGCGTCATCCCGATTGCGAGAGTGTGAATCAAGCCCGTATTGTAACCGTCACCCGTCTCCCAACGCGCGACTTGTGAATAAGCGCCCGCGGAGATACGTGGCAGCGTCGCCAGTGACTTGTCTACCAGATTGACGAGCGACGAGGAGAAGCCCAGCGCCGCCAAGTCAGTCCCGCGGCTCGCGCGGCGTTCGGGGAAGGTCTGATAGGTCACGCCGTAACGCACGTTGAGCACGGTCTTCGGGTTGATTACGTAAACGTCGTCGAGCGCGATGCCCTTGTTGATGCGGTTGAGGAAGAGCGCATTGTTGCGATTACCGAAGTCATCGTTCTTGTCCTCCTGCCACCAGTCGTAATGCACGCGCGCGAACATGCGGTGGTTCTCGTTGAAGGAGTGGTCAAAGCGGAAGAAGTGTACGTAGTAATCTTCGATCGCTTTGGTCGTGCGGAAGAAA
The DNA here is from genome assembly GCA_963699175.1 of uncultured Acidobacteriota bacterium. Classification (GTDB taxonomy): domain Bacteria; phylum Acidobacteriota; class Blastocatellia; order RBC074; family RBC074; genus JACPYM01. The sequence continues at coordinate 905,471 of OY969418.1, forward strand.
TTGTTAAGCCCGTTCGACGTGCCCGTACGGTTCGGCAGTGGCCACAGCTTGACGAGATTTAGCCCAACCGGGCTGAGCAACTGCTTGGGAAGCTTGTTACACGCTGTGCCGCCCGCCGGTTGCGTTCCATTGGCCAGTGGCGTGAGCGGATTGCCCGCCGCGTCGCAGCGGAAAGGTTCGCGACTGAAGCGCCCGTTAGCCGCTGGACGAATCGAGAACGGGTTGTAGATTTGATACTGACTGCCGAGCGCGAGCAGTTCGGAGAAGTCGCCCTCGCGCTGCAACGCCGTCGGCACGGTGCCGGTGAAAGTGCCTGGCCCACCCCACTTGTTCCCCTCGTAGGCGTAGTAGAAGAAGGTCTTGTTCGTGCCTTTGTAGACCTTCGGAATCCAGAAGGGCCCGCCGATGCTAGCCCCGTAGCGGTGATCCTGATAGACAGCTATGTCAGTGTTGTTCTTGTTATTGAAAAAGTTCGGCGCGTCAAAAGCGGCGTTGCGCTCCCACAGGTGGGCTTCGCCGTGAAACTCGTTGGTGCCGCTGGCGGTGCCCAGGTTGGTCAGCGCACCGATGGTGTGGCCGACGCTGGCGTCGTAAGCCGAAGTCTGAATCTTGAACTCCTTGATCGCATAAACGGGCGGGCTAAAGGCGACGCGCGCCGTGTTGCCCGAAGCGAAGGTGTTGGGCACGCCGTCAATCGTGAATTCGTTGTTGTACTGGCCATTGCCGTCGGTCGTGATCTGCGACGGCGCGTTGTTGAAGCCCGCCTTGCGCAGCCGCATATCAGTGGCGTTGACCACGCCCGGCGCGAGCAGCGTCAACTCGCTCGCGTTGCCGGACCAGATGGGCAGTTCCTGCACGCGGCGTTGATCAATCACCTGCCCGAGCGAGGGCGTAGTTGTGTCGAGCAGCGGCGTTTGCGACTTGATCTCGACGCTCTCGGTCACCGCGCCCGGTTCCATGTTGACGTTCAGTTCGACAGTCTCGCTGACGCGCACCTGCACGCCATCCTGCGAGAAGCGTTTGAAGCCTTTGATTTCGACCGTGACGCGGTACTCGCCCGGCAGCAGGAACGGCACGTTGAAGCTGCCCGCCGAGTTGGTCACTACCGACGCGACGACGTTGGTCGCCATGTTGGTGACCTTTACCTCCGCGCCCGGGATGACGCCACCCGACTGGTCGTTGACGCGCCCGATGATCCTGCCGCGCGACTCCTGCGCCTGAGCGCTCAGGCAAAACAGCAACACACATAACGCGATGCCTGCATAGTGCAGAAAACTGCCATTGGTTCTTTTCTTCATAATGCTCTCCGATCTGGGTACTCTAGCGGCCTTTGCTTTAGTCCATCAGCAAGCCGCCATTGATTTCGATGGTTTCGCCCACCAGATAGCTCGCGGCGTCAGACGCCAGGTAGACGATGCTCTGTGCGATCTCTTCAGATTTGCCGACGCGCCCGAGCGGAATGACGTTGGCGAAATTGCGCATCGCTTCGGGCGTCGAAAACTGTTCATGGAAAGGCGTGTCAATCACGCCGGGAGAAACGGCGTTCACGCGAACACCGTGCGGCGCTAGTTCTTTGGCTAGCCCCTTCGTCAGAGTAATCATCCCACCCTTGGCAGTCGAATAATGAATCGAGCCGAGCGCGCCGCCGTTGCGCCCGGCAATCGAAGTGACGTTGATAATCACGCCAGCCTTGCGCTCAATCATTGAGGCAGCAACAGCTTGCGCGCACAAAAACGCGCTCTTCAAATTCAGGTTGATAACTTCATCCCAGCGTGCTTCGGTCAGGTCGAGCAGTCGCAGCCGTTCGACCAGTGAGCCTGCATTGTTGACCAGTATATCAATCGGGCCAAATGCGGCAACCGTCTCATCAACGATTCGGCGCACGTCCGCAGGCTTGGTCACATCGGCTTGCAGCGCAATGGCGCGCCCACCGGCTGCGATGATCTGCTGCTTCGCGCTTTCAGCGCCTGCTTCGTTACGGTGATAGTTGATGGCCACAGCCGCCCCTTGTTCAGCCAGCGCCAGCGCCGTCGCGCGCCCAATGCCAGAGCCAGCGCCCGTCACCAGCGCGACCCGGCCAGAAAGATCAAGATAATTTCGCATTGCACTTCCTTAGTTTGAAATTTGCGATTTGAGATTGCGAGATTCGACTTTTGTGATCGTGCCCGTTAGCGCAAAGAGCACCGCCGTACCAAGTAGCGGCAACACTCCGGCCACCGTCAAAATCGGCGTGTAGCCGAAATGATCCACCACCCAACCTGTCGTCAAGATAAAGATCATGCTCCCGATGCCCGCGCCGGTGCCCCCCAAACCCGCGACTGAAGCGACCTGCTTATTGCTGAAGAAATCGCTCGGCAGGGTCTGCACATTGTTGATCCAGAATTGAAACCCGAAAAGCACCACCCCAATCAGCGCCAGCGCCAACATGGGGTCTGGTGTGCGCGCAGCCAGAATGCCGGCTGGCATCAGCAATGCCGCAAAACCGATAGTTACTTTGCGCGCGCGGTCAACACTCCAGCCACGCTTGAGCAAATAGCCCGAAGCCGCGCCGCCCAACAAACTGCCCGCGTCTGCCGCCACAAACGGCACCCAGGCGAACAAGCCGATCTTCTTCAGATCGAAGCCGTGGACTTTGTTCAGAAACAGCGGCAACCAGGTGATGAACAGCCACCAAACGGGGTCTACCAGTAAACGCGCCAACACAATTGCCCAGACTTGGCGGTAACGCAGCAGGTCGCGCCAGCGCAGCGACGAAGCTTCATTCGACGCGCCACCGTGTGCGGCGAGCGCCACGTTGGATGATTCAATCAAGGCCCGCTCTTCGACCGTAAGCCACCGATGTTGCGCGGGCGGTTGATAAAATGCCAGCCACAACGCGAGCCACAGGAAGCCGAGCGTACCTGTAATGATAAAAGTCGCCTGCCAACCATATTGCAATTGCAACCAGATGATGACGGGCGGCGCAACGATGGAACCGATAGCTGCGCCACTGTTGAAGATTGCCATGCCAAAGGCGCGCTCGCGTACCGGGAACCATTCAGCAATAGTCTTGGCCGCTCCCGGCCAATTACCCGCTTCGCCGAGTCCGAGTAAGAAACGAAAGACACTCAAACTTGCCAAACCGCGTGCCCAGGCGTGCGCCATCGCCGCAATTGACCAAACGATGATTGAGTAAGTAAAACCGCGCCGCGTACCAACGCGGTCATAAAGTCTGCCGGAAACTCCCTGGCTGATGGTGTAAGCCAATAGAAACCACGTACTCAAGCTGGCGTATTGCAGATTCGTCAACCTTAAATCCGCCGTGATGACCGGGGCCAACACGGAGATCGTCAGCCGGTCAATGTAGTTGATGAGCGTCGCCAGGAAGACCAAGCCGATAATCCACCAACGCAGCCCGCGCAATTTGAATCCTTGCGTGGCACTGGCTGCACGCGCTGCATAGTCCCCAGGTTTGAGCTCAGAATCGAACATTAGCTTTCCTGTTATCGTTATCAGAAAACCTGTAACGGATTAGCGGGCAACACGGCGCACAGCTTTACGCGGGGCGGTGGACCCGCGCACGATCAATTGGCAATCCAGGATGATCTCGCGCCGCGCTTTGGCGCGATCTCCTTCAATACGTTCGAGCAACAAAGTCGCCGCTTGGCGTCCCTGCTCCGGCGTCGGCTGATGCACCGTCGTGAGTGGCGGTGAGGTGTAGGCCGCCAACGGCACATTGTCAAAACCAATGACGGAAAAGTCCTCTGGCACATGCAAGCCTGAATCGTGAATTGCGCACATCGCGCCCATTGCGGTGAAATCGTTGCGCGCAAAAATCGCCGTTGGTTTGCGCGTGAGTGCCAGCAAACGTTGCATGCATTGATAGCCATCTTGTTGTGTGGAATAGCCAGGCCCGGAGAGTGTTTCCGGGCCAATAATCAATTGCTCGTCTAACTCAAGGTCGTGCTCGCGCAATGCCTGCAAGTAACCCTGAAAGCGTTGCAACTCTGCGCCGTTTGCACGTGTCACGCCGACAAAGCCGATGCGCCGATGTCCGGCGGCAATCAAGTAATTGGTCGCTTCATAGCCGCCTTTCCAATGATCCGCTGTAACACGGTCAACTTGCGCGTGACGCCAATTCCGCCCAACCACAACCATCGGCAGACTGCGTTCTGTCAACCGCGCCAGTAACTCATTCCCGCCTGGCGTTTCGCGCGTGGCCACGATGATTCCGTCCACGCGGTGATCAAAGAGCGCCCGGATGCCGGCCTCTTCGCGCGCCGCGCTGCGCTCGCTGATACAGACAAAAGAGCTGTAACCGCGCGCCATCAGCATCTCTTGAATGCCGCTGACCAGTTGTGCTGAAAACGGATTGGCAATATCCGGCAGCAAAATGCCGACGACCTGCGTGCGCTGACGCTTGAGACTGCGCGCCAAACCGTTCGGGTGGTAATTCAACTCTTTAACAGTCTGCTGCACCTTAGTGCGCATCTCTTCGCTAACGTAGCCACTCTCGTTGATAACGCGCGAGACGGTCATCGGCGCAACCCCGGCTTGACGGGCAATGTCCACCATAGTCGGATGCGGCTTGTCTCCGTTTGCGAATTCCTTGCTATTCTTTTTCTTGCTCATTCAGGGTCTGCTGTCAGATGTATATGGTATCGTTCACATACGACGGCGGTCTTATAGCGCCGAAGCCTTCGCTTTGTCAATTATGGAAGGCGAAAAATTTGTGAAAGGCGGGGCTAAGAAGCTGTACCGTAGACTACCCAGTCTGCGGAAGACTCGACTTCTTACCCACTGGAATCCAAGGATGCGATACAGAGTCTTCCACAGACTGGGCAGTTTACGGTTCCTGGCGCGCGATTCATTTCGGTAAATCCTTTGGATCAAGCAAGCCCGTCAGCGGCAAATCCTTCGGATCAAGTAAACCCGTCGCCCGCGTTCGCTCTGGCGCGAAGACTTGCTGAATTAGCTTCGCCACTAACCCTGTCCAGCCCGTCTGATGGCTCGCTCCCAAACCCGCGCCCGTATCACCGTGGAAATATTCGTAAAAGAGTAGGTAATCGCGCCAGTGTTCATCCTGCTGCATTTTTGCGTTATTGCCGAACACGGGCCGGCTGGTCCCATCTCGTTGCCCATCTTGTTGAAAAATAGCAGTCAGCCGTCGTGATAACTCCATACTCACATCCCACAGGTTCAAGTAGCGCCCCGACCCCGTCGGGCATTCGACGGTAAAGGTGTTGCCGAGATACCAATGGAACTTTTGCAGCGATTCGATGATGAGGTAGTTGACCGGAAACCAAATTGGGCCGCGCCAGTTCGAGTTGCCGCCGAACAAACCGGACGTTGACTCGGCAGGCTCGTAATCTACGCGATGCACTTGGCCGCCAACGGTCAGCGTATAGGGGTGCTGCTCGTGATACTTCGACAGCGAGCGGATGCCATAGGGCGACAAAAACTCCCGCTCATCCAACAGCACCTGCAAGACGCGCTTGAGCCGTTCGGGATTGACCAGCGAGAAGATGCGCCGCAAGCCGCCACGCCGCTGCTGGGCTTCGATGTATTGGCCGAGTTCGGGCGCATTCTCGATAAACCAGAGCATACGTTCGTTGAAACCTTCGTGCAGGTCCAGCAGCTCAGGTTCGAGCGTCTCGACCGCAAAGAGCGGAATCAGGCCGACCATCGAGCGAATGCGTAGTGGGTAGTGCGTGCCATCGGGTAGGTTGAGCGTGTCGTAATAAAAACCATCCTCTTCATTCCACAGGCCGCCGCCACCGTGCTTATTCATTGCGCGCGAGATGTAGATGAAGTGTTCGAGGAATTTCGACGCAACGTCTTCATAAGCCGGATTGTCTTTCGCCAGCTCGAGCGCGATGACCAGCATGTTCAAACAGAACATCCCCATCCAACTCGTCGCATCGGACTGTTCCAGATAGCCACCCGTCGGCAGTTGCGCGCTGCGGTCAAACACCCCGATGTTATCCAGACCGAGAAAGCCGCCCTCGAAGACGTTGTTACCTTCTTTGTCTTTGCGATTGACCCACCAGGTGAAATTGATGAGCAGCTTGTGGAAGATGCGTTCGAGAAATTGCCGGTCGGCCACGCCGGTGCGTTTACGCTCGATGGTGTAGACGCGCCAGGCTGCCCAGGCGTGAACCGGCGGGTTCACGTCGCCGAAGGCCCATTCGTAAGCCGGTATCTGGCCGTTCGGGTGCATGTACCATTCACGCAGCATCAGGATAAGTTGCTCTTTGGCAAAGTCCGGATCAATCACCGCGAGCGGAATGCAGTGAAAGGCCAAGTCCCACGCGGCGTACCAGGGATACTCCCACTTGTCCGGCATCGAGATGACGTCTTCGTTGTGCAAGTGCGTCCAGTTGCCATTGCGCCCTTCCAAGCGCGCCGCGGGCGGCGCTGGCTGCCCCGGATCGCCGCGCAACCAGCGTTTGACGTGGTAGTAGTAAAACTGCTTTGACCAGAGCATCCCGGCGAAGGCTTGGCGTTGAATGCGCTTGATGTCTTCGCTCAAGCCAAGCGGTGCGTGCAAATCATAAAACTCGTCGGCCTCAGCAATGCGTTTCTTGAATGTCTTGTCGAACGACGCGTCAAAGGTGAACTCCGCCGGATTGTGATCAGTCAGGCGGAGTTTGATCGTCACGCTCTCGCCTGCACCGAGGTTCAACGAATAACGCGCCGACGCCTTGGTGCCTAGCTGTTGCGGATTGACGGCATCGCGCTGGCCGTAGACGACGCAGTTGTTGATGCCGTCTTTCACATAAGGCATCACGTTCTGCACGCCGTAGAGACGTTGCGCGTTTGTCTCGTTCTCAGTGAAAAGCAGCTCCGGCTCGCCGTCACAGACCAGCCAGTGTTTGCCGCGATAGAAATGCTCCAACTTAATGGCGCGCGTGCCTTCGGGACTGAGGTCTACGCGCATCTGTGGCCGAGCTTTGTCCTTAAACTCCGTGATGCCCCAACGCCAGGTATTGCGAAACCAGATAGTCGGTAAGAGTTCTAGCGAGGCGGCTTCAGGCCCACGATTGGCCACCGTGATGCGAATCAGGTTGTCATCCACCGAGGCTTTGGCGTATTCAACAAAAACGTCGAAGTAACGGTCTTCGGCGAAAACGCCCGTGTCAATCAAATCGAATTCGGCGACGCTTTTGCCACGTCGCGTGTTCTCCTTCACCAGTTCCTCGTAGGGAAAGGCGCGTTGCGGATACTTGTAGAGAAACTTCATGTACGAATGGGTCGGCGTCGAGTCCAGATAGTAGTAATACTCTTTGACATCCTCGCCGTGATTGCCCTGCTCACCAGTTAAGCCAAACAGCCGCTCCTTCAAAAATGGATCGCGCCCATTCCACAATGTCAGCGCGAAGCAGATGAATTGCTTCCGATCACAGATCCCACCCAACCCGTCTTCGCCCCAGCGATAAGCTTTCGAGCGTGCGTGTTCGTGCGGCAGGTAGCTCCAAGCCGCACCATACGCCGAATAGTCTTCGCGCACCGTACCCCAGGCGCGCTCGCTCAAGTAAGGTCCCCAGCGTTTCCAATGGCCGCGCCGCGCGCGCGACTCTTTCAGTCGCAGGGATTCTTCGATAAGTTCGTTTTCCTCTGACATAGTTGCTGATGTCTCCGCGTAGTTGTACAACGGGTTGCATCATACGTCACTACTGTTAAAGCACAAGTTCGTGGATGCTATGCGTGACTGGTTTAGACGCCAATCCAACTGGCTGCGACAGGTCCATAAACCAAGCCTCCGCTTGCAATGGGTCCAACATTGGCTGAGCCTTCGAGAAAGGCCAGACAGCCCGTGCACTCTGGATCACTTCCCCTTGATCAAAAATGCTCGTGCTGTTCTGAGCTCCGCTCGGCCGCCATCGGCGCGTTGGCAAAGCGTAACGAGCCGCGTGTAGTAAGCGCGCGTCTTTTGCAATGCGCCTGAGAGTTCAGCCGCCCGCGCCGCTCCAAAGAGGCTATTGAAACGGTTCGGTGTTGCTTGAAGCACGGTCTCATATTCCTTCAATGCTTGCGCAGGCTCTTGCAATTCAATCAGCAAGTCTGCGAGCAACTCGCGGGCAGGCAAAAGCGCGCCGGGTGTGACTGGATGTTTGTCGGTTGCATCTTCCAGTTCCGTCGCTGCGCGCAACAACTGCACAGCTTCGCTATTCTTTCCTTCAGTGTGCAGCAGCCAGGCCGAGGCCGCACGGCGTTGAATCTCGACTTGCGTGGCCCAATCGTATCCGGCTTTGACTTCGCTAAGCGCCTTTTGAATCGCCGCCAACTTTTCAATCTCCTGGCGTGCGGCGGCCACATCGCTGATGTGCGCAGCGCCAAGCGCGCGGGCGAAACAGAGATTGGCTTCCGCAAAACGAAAACGCTCCCAGGGGAAGCTCGCTGGTTGCAGGGTGAGCGTGGCGGCCTCCTTCCACCGTTGCCGTTCGAGCGCGAAACGCGCCGGAATCGCTGTCCAGGCAAAGGCCGCTTGAAAGACGACCTGTTCCACCGTGCTGTAAGCTTGCGCTTCGTCGAGAATGCGTTTTGCCTGCTCATCCTGCGCGCCTTGCAGATAGGCGTACATCAGGTAATCAAGCGCGTGCAATTGATCCTGCGACGCTACGCCCGGCTGTGTTTTCGCAATGAGTTGCTTGGCGGCGGCGGCAGAAGCGAGGTTCGATTGAATCGAATCCTGCCACATCCCCAGGCGCGTGAAGATGTGTGAAGGCATGTGCAGCGCATGCGCCGACGAAGGTGCGACGCGCGCGTAACGCCGCGCAGCAGGTAGCGCCAGACGCGCAAGCGACGGATAGTCATAACTGTGAATCAGGTAATGCGCGATACCCGGATGATTTGGCTCGCGCGGCCATAGGCGGTAGAGAATCTGCGCGGCTTTCTGCCGATTCGCCAGATTCTTATCGCTCGCAGGCGCAGTTCCGTTGAGCGCGAGCGCATAGAAGATCGCAGCTTCGCGGTCTTGCGGATAGCGCCGGTAGAGGCGCTCCATCGCGGCCGCGTAAGCGCGCGCACGTTCATAATGGCCGAGTTTATCTGCGTGCTGGTAAAAAGTTTCGATGGCGGCGATGTAATCTCGTTCGCGCTGTGTCCCGGCACTGGCGGCTTTGGCCTTTTCAACTGCCTCCTGGCCTTTCTGTAATTCCGCCGGGGTTGGCGGCACCCAGAGAGGGTGATAGTTGGCCATTGCCACGCCCCAACTTGCCATCGCGCAACGCGAATTATTCGCTGAAACCTCAGCGAATGCTCGTTCAGACTCGTTGTATTGAAATGAATGCAGCAGTGCCAGAGCGCGCGTGAATTGCCGCTGCGCCTGCGCGCCGCAAGAGATGGGAAAGCGGACTTGCCCAAGTTTTTCCGTAGCATCGTGCTGATGATCGTGTTGATGGGCTTCTTGTGCGCGCACAATGACTAGGTTGCCAGATAACAGGAAAACCAAGCACAGCAGCAGCCGATTGAATTTCATATCACACCTCCAATTCAGATCATCGCTGTTTTTCAACCAACTCATTGCGCCAGCCCGATACGCTGCAACAAATCCGCAAACCGCGCCTCTCCCCGTAACGGGTCCAACATCGGCTCAACCTTGAGAAACGCCAGAAAGCCCGCGCGCTCTTCATACGCCTGCTCTAACGCAGCAAAGGCCTGCTTCAGATTGCCCAGCCCAAGCTGGATCATCGCCAAGTAATACGATGAGACATACTGCCGCTTGGCCAACCGTTCCAATTCCGCCAGCATCTGGCGCGCCTCGCGCTGCTTGCCCGCGACGGCGTAAGCATGGCCGAGATGCGCGATGAAGTTCGGGCTGCCCCCGGCGAGATTGACCGCCTTGCGCAAAGACACAATGGCCTCGTCAAATCGGCCTTTCTGCCGGTAGCCCATCCCTACGTGCCAATGCGCGAAACCCAGGTTCGGGTCGAGTTCCAGCACCTTGCGTCCTTGCGCCAGCGATTGATCGAAGTCGCGCGCGAAGTAATAGGCCCAGCCCAGACTCAAAGTCGTGAAGGGCGAGAGTGGATCGAGTTGCTGCGCCAGTTTGCATTCACGGATCGCAGCTTCGTGCTGACCAGTTGCCTTCAGATAAAACCCATAGCCGTCGTGCGCGTTCGCGTAGTTCGGGCTGAGTTCAATCGCGCGTTTGTACTCACGCTCGGCGGCGGTGAAGTCCCAATCGAAAAGCAGCCGGAAGAAACCCAGCGAGGAATGCGCCTCACCCAACGTGTCGTCGAGTTCGAGCGCCTGCAACGCCGCCTTCTTGGCTTTCGGATAAGTCTCGCGCGGCGCGTAGCCGCCAGTCGAAGAACCCAGGAAGGCATAAGCATCGGCCAAGCCAGCGTAAGCCAGCGCGTAGTTGGGGTCGAGATCAATCGCCTGTTGAAAATGTTTGATGCCCTTCTTGATCCAATCGGTCGTGCGTTTGTGGGTGCAGTAGCGGCCTTTGAGGTAGAGTTGATAGGCCTCTGCGTTTTCGGTGTAGCGTTTGACCAACTTCTTCTTCTCTTCGCCGGTCAAACGCAGGCGCAGCTTCTCGCTGATCTCGCACGAAATCTCTTCCTGCAGGGCGAAGATGTCGGTCAGGCGTTTGCGATACTGCTCGCCCCAGAGCTGTGATTCGTGCGCGATGTCAATCAACTCGGCTTTGATGATGAGCGTCTCGCCAAGCTGTTGCACGCGCCCGCTGAAGACGGCGCGCACGCCCAATTCCAGCCCGACTGCTTGCGGATCAATCTGCTGCCCTTTGTAGCGGAAGACCGTGCTGCCTGGCACGACACGCAAGCGCGGCAATTGCGCGAGGCTGTTGATGATGCTCTCGGTGATGCCGTCAGAGAGGTATTCCATATTCGGATCGGCGCTCGCGTTCTGTAGCGGCAGGATGGCAAGCGAATCAATCGTCTTGCGCACACGTGGGCGGCGGGTGGTGGCGGTGGCGCGCGTTGATTTCGCCGCTCGACTCAGGTTCTCTTGCGTCATCGCCAAGGTAACGGCTTCGCCGTTTGCAAAATCGGATTGGCTGACGCGCGCCAACTCGGTTTCAAACTCCAAGCGGCTTTTGATTTGTTTCAACTCGCCGAGCAGGCGCTTGACCGTTGGGCAACGAATATCGCGGTCTTTGCTCAACGCGCTGTCCAGGCTTTTTTCCAGCTCACTGGGAAGGCCGGTCACGTAGCGCGTGAGCGGCGGCGGCTCACTCTGCAAAATCGCTGCGAGCGTGTCGCTCATTGTCTGCCCGGTGAACGGCAAGTGTCCGGTCAGCATTTCATAAAGCACTATGCCCAAGCTGAAAATATCGCTGCGCGCATCCACCCGCTGCCCACGCGCCTGTTCCGGTGACATATAACTGACCGTGCCCAGTACCATGCCCGGAGCAGTGGCGTGAGAGAGTGCGGCATGCTCCTTTTTTGCTCCCGCGTTCTTCTCAGTCAGCTTCGCCAAGCCGAAATCGAGCACCTTCACGTAGCCATCGGGCCGCTGCATGATGTTTTCCGGCTTGATATCGCGGTGGGTAATGCCAGCATCGTGCGCGGCTTGTAAGGCGCTGGCGACTTGAACAGCAATCTCCAAGGTCTCGTTTAATGGCAAACGCGATTGGGACAGGCGTTGGCGCAAGGTACTGCCTTCGATGAATTCCGCCGCGATGAAATGGCGACCGTCGGCTTGCCCGACTTCGTAGATCGTCAGAATGTTCGGATGATTCAAGGCGCTAGCGGCACGCGCTTCACGTTCAAAACGACGCACGCGATCGGCGTCTTTGGTGAACTCGGCGGGCAGGAGCTTGAGCGCGACTTTGCGGCCCAATCGCGTGTCTTCGGCCAGGTAGACTTCGCCCATGCCGCCCGCACCAAGCTGGGACAAGAGACGATAGTGGGTAATGACCGTATCGGCAGTCGGTGATTTGCGCATAGCAATTTGTGATGACAGCTTTGTGCGGTCAGCTTACCACGACTGCCGCAGATGACAACTGGTGGCAGGAGCAGGTTTTCAGATTTTATTGGACAGTTGGTCTGGCGTGAAAAAGGCGCGCCAGTCTCGCGCTGATTATGTGCGAGACCGGCGTGGCTCTCCGAATTAACTCAGTCTGCGATTGCGTATATGGTAGGGGCAGACCTGCGTGTCTGCCCCGGCCTTTGTAAGCTCGCCGCTTCAGGGCAGACACGCAGGTCTGCCCCTACGCTAATTTGGCTCTACTGCGGCTAGAAGTAGAACTTCGCCGCGACCTGCATCACGCGCGGGAAGTTATTCTGAATCTTCGGCAACTGGCCGAACGTCGTGCTGGTGAAGTTCGTGTCGGGGCCAGGCCGAATCACCGTGTTGGTCACGTTGAAGACTTCCCAGCGCAGCAGGAAGCGGTAACGCTCCTTAAAGGGGAACGACCGGTTGAGCGCAAGGTTGAGCTGCGGCTTCGCCGGGTTACGAATGTCTGGGAAGCGATCCGGGACCGTCCGCACATTGAAGGTCGGGAACTGGGTGTAACAACTCTTGTCGTTATTGAACCAGTGATCCTCATCCTGTTTGGTTGCCTTCCAGGTGGCGCAATTGTTGCGCAGGTTGGGCCAGCCGACTGGATAGCCGTTGACGTATTGCAGAATCCAGTCAAAAGTCCAGTCTCTGGCGAACGCGGCAACCACAGGGTTGCTGACCGGTATGTGACGATTTTTGCCAAAAGGCAAATCCCATACACCATGGAAAGATAAGTTGTGCGTCTTATCTGTGTTGTCCAACTCGTAGATCGGCCCCTCCGCCGTGTTCCAGTCGTTCAAGCGGTGGTTTTGCTCGTAAGCTTTGGCCAGCGTGTAGGCCAACCCGAAGGTCAGGATGCCTTTGTTGCCGCCGCCGAGCACGCGCTTCTCGACTTTGAGTTGGAAGGCGTCGGAGCGATAGTGCCCCTTCTGAATAAGGTTGTTGGTGATGTCCGTGAAGATCGGGTCGGGCCGCAACAGATTTTGCCGACTTGTCGTGCCGCTCGAGCCCAAACCGGAGGTGATTGGCAGAATGCCGAAGAATGGATTCGGCACCGTCAGATTCAGAAAAGTGTTGTCGTTAAAGCCTGTCGTGTTGTCCGCCAGACTCCAGCGGTTATGGTTGTAGCCGAAATTGATATAGACCTGGTAGTTGCCCGCGAACGAAGCCTCGACCAGAATGCCTTTCGGCAATTCGCGCTGGAAACCGAAGGAATATTGGTAGGTGCGCGGAATCTTGAAGTGCGCCGGATCATAGCTGACGCCATTGCCGACGCTGGTCGAAAGACCCAGACTGGCGCCGGACGCGGGAGCCAGCCCGTTCGGGAACGGGTTGACAAGCGAGTAAGGGCCAGTCAATCCGGCGGAAGGCGTTTGGCCGTCAAGCGAACTCGTATACGGCGTTGACTGGTTGAAGCCGACAACAACACCGGTCTGCGTGGGCGCTTGATAGTAGACGCCCGCGCCAGCACGCAACACAGTCTTCTCCGTAATCTTCCAGGCCACGCCAATGCGCGGCGCGATGTTTGTCCAGTCGGTGTCATACTGCCGCTCGGGTTGGCCGCCCGTGCCCGCGAAGAGGAAGCCGCCCGTCAGTTGCGATGGCGGAGCCGGGTACGGGTATTGAGCCGCGCGCGCCGGTGTTATGCCGGAAGCACATTTGGTCGCGTCGCCGCCAGCACACGCCGTCCAGCTTGCCTGGATGCTCCGCCAGTTGGCGATAACCTGATCGCTATACGGATTCTTGGTCGTCGTGTCGAAGCCGCGCGTGACGCGATTGAAGCGCTCCTTCCAGGGAATCTGCACGTCGTAGCGCAAGCCTAAATTCAAGGTCAGGCGCTGCGAGACTTTCCAGTCATCTTGCAGATAAACGCCATAATACGGGCGCGTGCGATAGGCGCTGTCATTCCAATCAATGAAGCCGGAGGCGGGTGTCCCCAGCAGCAGACTCGCCACCGAGCTACCGTCGAAGGCGTTGCGCCGCACGTCCGGGAATTGCTGTGTCCAACCCGAAGTGAAGTTGAAAGAGCCGTTCGCATAGCCTGGGTTATCACTCGCGGCTAAGTAGTAGTGAAACTCGAAGCCGGTGCGCAACGTGTGTCGCCCGCGCGAGAGCGTCAAGCTCGGCGCCAAGTTCCACTGGTTGTCCGTGCTCCAAGTGAACAGGCTGCTGCCAGCGGCGGCGAACAGCGTGGTGAAGTCACCCATCTGGATGCGCGGCACCGTGGTCAACGTAGACGACGGGGCGTGGATCATCCCTGCCATGCCGACGGCCTGAGCAGTCAAGCTGAAGTCAGTGTAACGCGGGAAGAAGCTGGTGAAGCGGCCAAAGGAGCCGCGCACGTCCAGCACCGCAGTCGCCGAAAGCAGATGAGTCCAGGAGAGGATGTAGTTTTGATCGGTGCGTTGCGAACCGACATCGCCGCTGCCAGCGGGCGGCCCGAAGCCCGTCGAGTCACGATACTCCTGGCCGTGCTGGAAGGTGAAGACAAAATGAAACTTGTCGCGCTCGCTGAAGTTGTGATCCCAGCGCGCCATCGGCTGGTAATACTTGTAGCGACCGACATTGCCGCCATTGACGAAGTTGTTGTTCAGGTTCCGTTCCACCCCGGACGATGGTTTCGGGTAGTAGGCGACGAGCTTCTGCCCGATAGAACTAAGGCGAGTGGACGGGATCACATTGTTGGGGAACGGGTCACGCACGAAAGTGCGCCGCGTGCCGTTGACTGTGCAAAAGGCCGCCGTCTCATTCGGTTTCGTCCCGCAGACGTGGGTGCTGGCCGGGTCGTAAATCGTGATGCCGAAATCGGTGAAGTGTTGGCCGTCACGCAACAGTTCCGGCGGAACACTCTGGAGCGTGGGAAAGCCGATGCGCTCGATCCAGCCTTCGAAGCTGCCGAAGATGAAGTCCTTGTCCTTGCGAACCGGGCCGCCCATCACGCCGCCGTATTGATGCTGGTTGTGCTTGGGCCTGGGCTGTCCCGTGCGGTTGTTCTGAAAATAGTTGGCGTCAAAGACGGCGTTGCGGAAGTAGTCGAAGACGTCACCGTTCCAGCTCTTGGTGCCTGATTTCAAGGTTGTATTGACCACGCCGCCGCCGAAACGCCCGTACTGCGCGTCGTAAGTGTTGGTCATCACCTTGAATTCCTGCACGGCCTCGACGTTGGGCGCCACCAGCCAATTGCCATTGCGATCACTAATCGGAGCGCCGTTGAGTAAGAAGAGATTCTGCCCCGTGCGCGCGCCGTTGATCTTGTAAGAGCTGTTCACGTCCCAACCGCGCGTGCCTGAAAAGCCCGTCGGGCCGAAGACCTCTTGCGTGAAGATGACGCCAGGCGTGAGCGGCAAGAGCATGTAGGTTTGGCGTCCGTTAAGCGGCAACTCCTGCACCTTGATGGGATCGAAGACCAGGCCGCGATCAGCCGAGCCGCTCTCGACTACTTCTTGCTGGCCCGCTACGGTGACGGTCTCGCTCACCTTGCCGACCGTCATTTCCAGCGGCAGGTTCAGCTTGTCGGCCACGCGCAGCACGATCTGTTCGCGCCGCAGCGTCTGGAAGCCACCAGCCGTGACTTCCACGTTGTAAGTGCCAGGATTGAGGTAAGGAAGGGTGTAGTGTCCACCGGCGGACGTTTTCGCTTCCTTGGTTTCATTGGTCTCGACGTTGATTGCCTTGATGGTCGCATTGGGAATAGCCGCGCCGTTCTGATCGGACACAATGCCGGTGACGGTCGCGCGGAAGTCCTGGGCAAAGAGACTGGCCACGAACGCCAAGAGCATAAGCGCACTGCAAACAATTCGCGTAAACATTGGTGATCTCCTTTCAGTTTTTGAAACCGCTGCTGGCTCCGGTAAAGACCGGAGCAGTGTTGTCTCCCAGCTAGTCTAACCATTAAAGCTGAAGCTAATTGCTGGCTCGCATATTACGCCAGACGCTGGCTAACCACCAACTAAATTGCTGCACGCACACGCTCCCAACTCAAGCCAAACCGCGTCAGATATTTTCGCAGCCGGTCGGCATCGTTTGCTGTGCGCCGCTTGTGGCGCGAGACTGAATACAAAATCCGCCCGGCTTCAGAAAGCGTGCGCGCCTGGCGGCAAATCCCAACCACGCTGGCCAATTGCATGCGATCAAATAGGTCGAGTCCGGCCAATTTCTCTTCATCCAATAAGGTTTCCAGCAACTGCTCGTCAGCACTTCGCACAGGAGCGCGCCACTGCGTGCGCAAACGTTCAATCTCCTCTTCAACCACCGCCGTCGAGATGCGCCCACCCGGCGCGAGCGTCGCCATTCGCACTACCGCGCCATTCAAATCGCGGAAATTGCCCTGCCAGTGCGCCTCGTGCGAAACCGCGAACTTCAAAAACCGCGCGCGCGCCTCGCGGCTGAATGTGACCAGCGTGCCATTGCGCCGCGCGAATTGTTCCAGCTCAAATTCCAGGTTCGGCTCGATGTCTTCCACACGCTCGCGCAAACCCGGCAAGCAAAACGTCCATAGGTTGATGCGCGTCAGCAAATCTTCGCGAAACTTCCCTGCGCTGACCATCGCACCTAAATCCCGATTCGTCCCCACAATCAATTGAAAGTCGCTCTTCACCTCACGATCACCACCCAACGGCAAAAACGTCTTCTCCTCCAACGCCCGCAACAGCATCGCCTGTTCATCCAAACCCAACTCACCAATCTCATCCAAAAACAGCACTCCGTTATCAGCCGCTCGGAGCAAGCCGGGGCGATCACGTAGCGCGCCGGTGAACGCGCCTTTGACGTGGCCGAACAAGGCCGACATCGCCGCCTCGCCGCGCACTGTTGCGCAGTTGATCTCCACAAACGCGCCGCTCACTTGATGCTTGTGTTTTTTGAGTTCGAAGATGCGCTTGGCCAAGCTGGACTTCCCCGCCCCGGTCGGCCCCATCAACAGCAGCGGCGCGCGCGAACGAATCGCCACCTCTTCGATCCGCGCAATCAATTGGTTGAACGCCTTGCTACGCGTGGCGATGCCCGCCTTCAAAAAAGAGAGGCTAGCATCGCGCTCTTGTCTGAAGCGCGATGCCAGCCGATCGTATTTCGACAAGTCCAGATCAATGATCTCGTACTCGCCCGGCGCCTCACGTCCGCGCTTCATCCGGCCCGGCGAGGTTTGAATCAGTCGCGCCGGAAAGTAGCGCGCCTCGGTCAACAGAAACATGCAAATCTGCGCGACGTGCGTGCCGGTCGTGATGTGAATCAAATACTCCTCGCGCTCTGGGTTGAACGCATAGCTACGCGCAAAGTCGTGCAGTGCGCCGTAGACGGCTTCGAAATCCCATGCATCAGCAAAATCAATCTCGACCAACCTCACCGTCGTTTCGGGCGAAACGATTGCGACATCATCCATGATTGTATTGGCCAATGGTTTGAATTTAGGTTGATAGAGTAACTCCAAACGCGAGACCAACAGGTCTTCGTGCTGACACAGCGCGACGGTCGGACGCCACTTCTCCCAACGCTCCGGCCCTTTGCCAGTGTCGAGCGTAGGGCCGAGCAAGCCGATGACGACGAGATTTTTGTTTGCCATAAAGAGATTGGTTCTTTTTGTACCGTAGACTGTCAGTCTGCGGAAGACTCGGCTGCAAGCCCGCTGGAACCGGAGGGTATAACACCAAGTCTTCCGCAGACTGACAGTCTACGGTACACAAAACTGTCTGGCGAATAATCGCTAGGTGACTAGCGAATAAGCTACAAAACTTGCGCCGCCATTTTGCACGCTCAACTGCTAAAAATCCATCTCGAAACTCATTCGCCCTTGCCTTTCAGTCGTTTAGCTTTTACTTCAAAGCCCGCCACTACTTCTGGCACGCCGTCTGCCATTACTCCAACCGTCGCAAACAAGAGATTGCAACCGCAACGGAATGATTTGTCCGAAAGGAGTTTTGCACATGGCAAACAAGAAGCTGTTCCAGACCATCGCAGGCAAGCTGTTGCCCAAGACCAATGCCGTCAACGAAGCGGGCGGTCAGGCTTATCAGTTGTCGCCCAAGCATCAACTGGCGCAGTACGCCGCGACGGGCTGTTTCAACTCGACCTTCTATGCCAGCGCCGACGAACAGTTGGGCAAGGTGATCGAGCTTTGCCAACAGGTCGAAGCCGAGTTCATCGCCCGCTGCGCCGTCTATGCGCGCGAACGTGGTTTGATGAAGGATATGCCAGCGCTCCTGTTGGCGGTGCTTTCGACTAAGGACAAGGCGTTGTTCAACGCCGCCTTCCCGCGCGTGATTGATAACGGCAAGATGCTGCGCAATTTCGTCCAACTCATGCGTTCGGGCGCGGCGGGTCGCAAGTCGCTCGGCTCCGCGCCAAAGCGTTTGATCAACGAATGGTTGAACACGCGTAGCGACGAAACCTTGTTCAAGGATTCGGTTGGCCAAGCGCCTTCGTTCGCGGACATCATCAAGCTGATCCACCCGAAGCCCCAGAGCGCGAGCCGTGAAGCCCTGTACGGCTACTTCATTGGTCGCGCATTCAATGCCGACGCCTTGCCGCCAATCGTGCGCGAGTTCGAGGCGTTCAAGTCGGCCCAGACCGGTGAGCGCGGCGTAGCGCCAGACGTTCCGTTCCAGATGCTGACAGCACTTGATTTGGGCACGGCGGAATGGACGGCCATCGCACGCCACGCCGGTTGGCAGATGACGCGCATGAACTTGAACACCTTTGCGCGTCACGGCGTCTTTGAACAAAAGGGCCTGACCGAATTGATTGCGGAACGCTTGCGCGATCCGCAGTTGATTCGCAAGGCGCGCGTCTTCCCGTACCAGTTGATGACGGCGTATACGATGGCGGATGAAAAGATTCCTTCCGTCATTCGCGAAGCATTGCAGGACGCGATGGAAATTGCGATCAGCAATGTTCCAAAGGTGACGGGTAAGGTCCACGTCTTCCCTGACGTTTCGGGTTCGATGCAATCGCCGGTGACTGGTGTCCGTAAAGGGGCAACGTCAAAGGTGCGTTGTCTGGACATCGCGGCCCTGGTCGCGGCGGCCATCTTGCGCCAGAACCCGCAGGCCGAGGTCATCCCCTTCTCGGATGACGTGGTCAAGTGCCGGTTGAACCCGCGCGACAGCGTGCTGACCAACGCGCAGAAGTTGGCCGCACTGCCATCGGGCGGCACCAATTGCAGCGCCCCGCTGCGCGAGCTGAACAAGCACAAGGCAGCGGGCGACCTGCTCATCTACGTTTCGGACAACGAATCGTGGGTGGACGCGCCGCGCGGCACTTGGTACGGCAACTCGGCGACCGAAACCTTGAAGCAGTGGGCGCAGTTCAAGCAGCGCAACCCGCAAGCGCGGCTGGTCTGCTTGGACATCCAGCCTTACGCGACTACGCAAGCCGCCGAACGCGAGGACGTGCTCAACGTCGGCGGCTTCTCCGATCAGGTCTTTGACGTGATCGCGGAGTTCGCGGCGGGCCGGTTGAACGCGGATCACTGGGTCGGCGTGATCGAGGCAATCAGCCTGTGAGTGTGGAATGCGGGGTGTGGCTAACAGCGTCCTCGGTTAATTCCGCCTTCCACACTCCGCACTTCGCAATAAATGTCTGAGTTGTTTTTGAACAGCGGTGTCATCGCGCGTAGCGCGCGGTTCAGACACATCTTTGAAGTGCAATAAAGTTCGGCGACGAATGCCGATGGAACTACATTAACTGTTGGGTTCCGGGTTCGAGTCCCGGCGACGTTGGTAACAGCGTCGTAGCTCAATTGGTAGAGCAAACGGACAACGTTTCATCAAAACTTTGTCGTCGCTGGTTGATACCAAGCGTCCTCAGCCAGTCCCTGGGAGCGCAGGCATCCTTGCCTGCTGGGGCGAGGTTCAAGCGCATTGTTTCCGGTAGGTGAGCCATCCAATCCTAGCAGGCAAGGATGCCTGCGCTCCCAGGGTTGAAGTTGCTGAGGCCGAATACGGTTGGGACTACATTTGTTTTGCACAAAAACGTGTCTCAACGAATTCTTGTCGGCCTTATTTGAATTGCATACTTCAGCGCCAAAGGTGCGCAATACAAAAGCCCAGGGCAACGCCCTAGGTCAGACGCGCGAGAAGCAACCAGCCCTGAAAGGGCGAAATAGGCGCAGATTATTTCGCCCTTTCAGGGCTTGCACCGAACACCCCTGTTTCCCCAGGGCGTTGCCCTGGGCTTTCATACTGCGCCCCGTTGGGGCTTTAAGCAGAACGTCTTTGACAATTGGCGAATGCTGGTTGGGAGTACATTGGTAATCGCGGGTTCAAATCCCGCCTCCTCCATTCACTTGTGGGGGAGAACTCTCGCCGATCTTGTCGCCAATCTAAATTTGCGACGAATGCTCGATGGAACTACATCTACCAAATGACGAGGTCGCGGGTGCAAATCCCGCCTGCGCCATTTCGCTTGCGGCGCAGTAGCTCAGTAGACAGAGCGCGTAAACGTTTCATCAATTCTTGTCGTCGCAATTCAATTGAGGGGACAACGGTACAGAACGGGGAGCGTGAGCGACCTGCGTATTCACAATTAACCGAATTGGGTAGATCATAGCGCTGAATCTGCGCCGCTGGCTGATACTCGGAGTCCAGCGGGCAGGTCGCTCACGCTCCCCGTTCTGTACCAACACGCGCGCGTAGCCGAAATGTAAGAGGCGCACCAAAAACTATGGATGGGTGGTCACTGACAGAGGTTGAGGCAGAACCTATAGCGGCCTGATTCGTCAGGCGGGGACAAACAAGCAAGGGAATCGCGTTTTCCAAACTGTCCGAACGGCGCAAGCCGGTTGTCGGTTCGAGTCCGACCGCGAGCATATCTATTTCATAACCGATGGAGAGATTTTATGGATTTGAATGACCTCGTCGAAGAACAGGTAAAAGAAGTCTACGCTCGCTACGGGCTGGCGATGTACCAAGCACAATGCGTCGAGCGATCACTAGCTATCCTATTGGCGACCGAATACGGGCCAGGCATTCAAAAGATAACCCGAACAGAATATGACAAGCTTCTTGAATCTTTGTTTAAGAAAACGTTGGGCGCGTTACTAACCGAGTTAAGAAAATCCGGCGTCGTTAGCCTCAATTTCGAGTCCGATTTGAGCAATGCGCTCAAACAAAGAAACTGGCTAGCCCACAATTACTTTTGGGAGAGAGCTGGGCATTTCATGACAATCAAGGGAAGAAGCATGATGATTGAGGAGCTAACTAAAAACGCCAATGAGTTGAATTAGATTGATCAAGAACTCACTCAAATTGCGATACGATGGATGCAAAAGATAAAGATGCCGGAGTCAATTATTCAGCAAGAAATGGATAAGCTCATACAAGAGGCGCAATAAAAATGGCAAACACGACTTACAAACTAATCGAACCACCAACCGGCGCTCCTATCAAAGCCTGGATCAAAGGCGTCGCGATGGAAGACGAAGCGAAGCAGCAACTGCTCAACGTCGCGCAATTGCCGTTCATCTACAAATGGGTCGCCGCCATGCCCGATGTGCATTGGGGAATTGGAGCCACCATCGGCAGCGTAATTGCAACCAAGGGCGCCATCGTGCCTGCGGCTGTGGGCGTGGATATTGGTTGCGGCATGTGCGCAATCCAAACCACGTTGACCGCGAACGACTTGCCGGACAATCTGCGCAACATCCGCCGCGCGATTGAAAAGGCCGTGCCGCACGGTCGCACCGATCACGGCGGGCGCAATGATCGGGGCGCGTGGCACGAATTGCCGCGCCGTCAGGTAGGCGTGTGGCGGCAGTTGGAGCAGGGCTACCAGGCAATCATCGAGAAGCATCGCGGGCTGGATCGCGGCAACCACGTGAACCATCTGGGCACGCTGGGCACGGGCAACCACTTCATCGAAGTCTGTCTGGATGAAGCCGACCGCGTCTGGTTCATGCTCCACAGCGGCTCGCGCGGCGTGGGCAATCGCATCGGCACTTACTTCATCGAGCTGGCCAAGAAAGACCTGCGCCAACACATCGCCAACTTGCCCGACAAAGACCTCGCCTACTTTGAAGAGGGCGCGGAGCATTTCGACGATTACGTCGAGGCCGTCAGTTGGGCGCAGGAGTTTGCGCTCTACAACCGCAAGCTGATGATGGAACAGGTCATTGACGCCGTCAGCGAAGCGGGCGAAGTGCCGCCCTTCACGGCTGAGGCGCAGGTGGTCAACTGCCATCACAACTACGTCGCGCGCGAGACGCATTACGGCGAAGAAGTGCTGGTCACGCGCAAAGGCGCGGTGCGGGCGCGGCTCGGCGATTATGGGATCATCCCCGGCTCGATGGGCGCGCGGTCCTACATCGTGCGCGGCTTGGGCAACGAGGAAAGTTTCCATTCGTGCTCGCACGGCGCTGGTCGTGCGATGTCACGCAACGAAGCCAAGCGCCGTTTCACCACCGCCGATCACGAACGGGCTACGGCGGGCATCGAATGCCGCAAGGATGAAGCGGTGATCGATGAGACGCCGATGGCCTACAAGTCAATTGACGACGTAATGCAGGCGCAGCGCGATTTGGTCGAGGTTGTGCATACGCTACGCCAGGTGGTGTGTGTGAAAGGCTGATGATTGTGAGTCAGAGCGAGCTTGAAATTCCGAATCCGTTGCTGGACTTGCTAAGCAACAGCGAGACGTTTTGTGTCGCTGGCTGCTGTGACCTTGACGCTTTCGACAATGGCGCAGCGCAAGGGAAGATTTGGGTAGCTCGCACAGGCTCGACACAGGCAACCGAAGCGATAACACAGCTTCAATTATTGGCCAACCAAGCGCAGCAGTTTGATTGGCAGGTTGATCTTCCACCACTCGGCTGGTTTGGCAGTAGAAGAACTGACCGGATGTTGTTGAAGATCTGGTTTGAAGAATGGGAGACGGCTCTCAAAACCGTTCTTGCTCAATCTGACTCGAAATTGTAGCAGCAGAGCCGCGACGAGAAATTCGGCGATCTGCGTGATCGCCACAAACTACGGAGGTATGAAATGCAAGAGTCAACGAACAAATACCAAAGGCAATGCAACACGGCGAGTCATTCACCGTGATCACGGCGTAACTGCTGATTCGGTAATTTGTCGGAATTGACTGACACCTCCGAAAGCATTTGCGCCAATCCAAATTTTTCCTGAATCGGAGAAAGAAAGCTTTATGGATATTGGATTGTTGCAGAAACATTTCGGATTGATGCAGGCCAGATTGGAAGTCAGTCTGGCAACTCGCGCACGCTGGCGCATTCGCACTGGTTTGGACGTAGCGCGCGACCGGCGTGGCGAATATTTCCTCTTACGGCTCGACCCGCAAGAGGAGGTCGAATACGAAGTGGTGAACGTCCGGCCTGACCTTCATCACTTGCTGTTGATGGCGCGGCGCGCGGAAGGCAAACACAAATTCTTGTGTGGGCAAGATGAACAACATCTGTTCGTGTGCGCCGTGCCAGTGCGAGGCGTGACCGACGTGAGATCGGCGATGCAGGCGTTGCAACCACCTGAGGTACAACAAGCGGTCGCCGAAAAAGTCAGACACACCAGCCAACGTATGCGGCGGCGCAATGAAGCGTTCAGGCGTCAGGGTGAATGGTTCTTCATTCCTGCGCCGGACTTGGTGGTAGACCCCAAACAGGTTCATCAACACGAACCGCTCAGCAACGGTCGTGGCCGGGCGCATTATTGC
The DNA here is from genome assembly GCA_963699175.1 of uncultured Acidobacteriota bacterium. GTDB lineage: Bacteria > Acidobacteriota > Blastocatellia > RBC074 > RBC074 > JACPYM01. The sequence continues at coordinate 929,075 of OY969418.1, forward strand.
CAATACGTCTTTCGCGTTGGCGGCGTTGAAGTGCGTGTTTGCGATCAATACCCGGCAGGGTTGACGGCAGAGGAATACGCTCGGCTGATTGCGGAAAACCCTAAGGCCAAGGAGTTCCGCTGGCAGTTGAGAACACGCGCAGCCACGGTTTACGCCAAAGGCTACGTGCGCCATCGCGATCACAAAACGCTGCTGCTGGACGGCTGGCATCGCGTTTTGATGAACACGGAGTATCTGGCACCAGGCGCGGCGCTGGTCGTCTTCCTCGACTGAATGCTGTTTGGGCAAAGAGGAAGAGCGCGAAGAGAGGGGAGCCTCTCTTCGCGCTCTTCAGTGAATCAAGACGCTTGAGTGGTTTTATTTCCCGTAACTCACACGATAAATAAAGCCCTTGTTATCGTCCGACACGTAGAGAGCACCATCCGCGCCGGTAATCAATCCCGCCGGACGCCCGTTGTTGCTTTGGCCGTTTTGCAACCAGCCGGTGATGAAATCTTCCGTGCCGATGGCCTTGCCGTCTTTGAAAACGACGCGGATGACTTTGTAGCCGATCTTCTCTTTGCGAGCAGTCGGGCTGGAGCCGTGAACTGCCACGAGCAGCGCGCCACGCCAGGCAGCCGGGAATTTGTTGCCGGTGTAAAACCGCAAATCAATCGGTGATGAGTGCGGAGGTAATTCCAACGCAGGCGGGGTGGCTTCTGTCGCTTTCAACGAGCCTTTCGCATCTTTCAGTCCGGCGTTCGGGGTGTTGTTACCAACAAAGTAAGGGAAGCCATAGTTTTTCCCATCCTCGACGCGGTTGATTTCGTCAGGCGGAAAGTCTTCGCCGAGTCCGTCCTGCCCCATATCGTCGGCCCAGATCACACCCGTCTTCGGGTCCCAATCAAAGCCGATGGCGTTGCGAAAACCTTTGGCGAAGGGGCGGCATTCAGGCGCAGCGCCGTCAATCTTGCAAACCTGAATCGTCGTGCGCCGCGCGTCCGCGTCTTCGCAGACGTTGCAAGACGAGCCGATGGCGATGAACAGCCTGCCGCTCTTGTCGAAGCCAATCGTGCGCGTCCAATGCGGCGTGGTCGAGACGGGCAGGTCAATAAATTTTTCCGGCGTGCCTTCGACTTTGCCGTTGGCGTATTTGACGCGCAGCACCGCCGGGTTGGTGGCGATGTAGAGATAGCCTTTGTTGAAGGCCAAGCTATGCGGGCGCGTCAGACCGGTGGCGACGACTTCGACCTTGTCAGCCTTGCCGTCTTTGTCTTTGTCGGGCAAGGCGACGACCTCGCCTTTGCCTTGTATGGCGACGTACAGGACGCCATCGGGGCTGACGGCCATCAGGCGTGCGCCCGCCAGACCGGAAGCGAAGACGGTGGCTTTGAAGCCAGTGGGCAATTGCAATTCGGCGGGTTGCGCCGGAGCTTGAGTGGGAGTTTGCGCCAGAACTGCGAGAGCCAGGCAGGTGAGCAGCGACAAGAGAGACAGAGCAATGCGGGCTTTGTTCACAGGTTTTTCTCCTTCAGTTAGCCAATGAGTTGGATTGCGATTTGAGATGGCGGGCAGCTTAGCAGTGATTTGCGGAAGGCTCAATAGCTCACCCCAATCTGAGATTATGAAATAGCAGCAAAAGTCTATTAAGATTGAGCAGCTTCAAGGATTCAGATTCACCAAGAGAGGCGAATAGACCATGCGCAACGAAGAAAGTAAACGGCGTCTGCGGATGTCGCAAGAAGACATTCAAGAAGCGGAGGCTTTTGCCAACTACATTCTGAGGCACCAACTTCACGAATCATCAGAAATAGACATGAAAACCGCCTTGAAGGCTTTCAATACAGCTTTGGTTATCGCCTACTCAAGACCTTTCAAATACAATAAGACTGATACGAGTTTCCCGGCCGTTGGTAAACTAACCGATGATTACTTGTTATCGTTCACACCAGAAGAGAAAAATCTACATACCAAGATACTTGCTCTGAGGGATAGAGAGTTCGCACATTCAGATTCAGGACCTGTTTCGATGAAGCTCTCTGAAGACAATTTTGGAGGGGTTTCAAGTTTTGGCTGGGTTCAAACAGTGACAAGAGTCTCGTTGCTGATCAAAGAAATCGAAATGCTTCTATCCATGACTTCCAAGCTACTCAAGGAAATTGAACGAGGGCTTATCAGTTGATGGGCTATGCTGGATTTAGAATGGACTCATTGCTTATCTCATTGCACGCGGCGCGGATGAGGACGCAGGTAGATTCGGCAGCATTGCGCCAAGCGACATTGACCACATTGATGGAGCAACTCGGGATTGTAACGCCTGACAGTGGCTCTGCCGCCTGATGTGCGGAAGGTCTCTGACCTTCCGAAAGGTATGCACTTAGTTTCTAGGGGCTACGCCCCAACCGTTCGGGGCAGAGCCCCAGAATAAAAAGACGGCCCTCCGGTAAGGCACAGCCTTACCGCACATCAGGCGGCAGAGCCGCAACCAACCCAATCGAGTGTCTGACAGGAATCAATGTTTCCTGCTCAGCCTTTCATCAACTAACAAATTCTATGATTACGATTGACGGTTCATTCGGCGAAGGCGGCGGCCAAATCCTGCGCACCTCGCTAGCGTTGTCGCTGGTGACCGGCCAGCCATTCCGCATCGAACAGATTCGCGCCGGACGCAAGCAGCCGGGACTGTTGCGCCAGCACCTGACGGCGGTCAAGGCTGCTGCACAGATCAGCCAGGCGCAAGTCGAAGGTGACAGCATCGGCTCTACCCAATTGACCTTTGCGCCAGGCAGCGTGACGGCAGGCGAGTACGCGTTTGCCATCGGCACGGCGGGCAGTGCGACGCTGGTCTTGCAGACGATTTTGCCCGCGTTGCTGCGGGCCGCTGAGCCGAGCCGGTTGACGCTCGAAGGCGGGACGCACAATCCATTCGCACCACCTTTCAATTTCTTGACGAAATCCTTTTTGCCGCTGATCAACCGGATGGGCGCGCGGGTCGAGACGGCATTAGAACGCTATGGATTTTATCCGGCTGGCGGCGGCAAATTCACCGTGCAGATCACGCCAACGCAGCGGTTGGAACGCCTCGAATTGCTGGAACGCGGCGAGATTGTCTCGCGTTGCGGGCGGGCGATTGTCGCTAATCTGCCGCGCAAGATCGCCGAGCGCGAGTTGAAGATCGTGGCGCAGAAGCTCTCCTGGCCGAGCGAATGGCTGCACGTCGAGGAGGCTAAAAACTCGCAGGGGCCGGGCAATCTGGTGGCGCTCGAAATCGAATGCGAGCACGTGACAGAAGTCTTCACCGGCTTTGGCGAACGCGGCGTGGCGGCGGAGGCTGTGGCGGCGCAGGCGGTGCAGGCGGCGCGGCGCTATTTGGTTTCGGAAGCTGCGGTGGGCGAATACCTGGCCGATCAGTTACTGATACCGATGGCGCTCGCTGGGGGCGGGGCGTTCACCACGTTGCCACCTTCGCGCCACACGACGACCAACATTGAAATCATTCGGAAGTTTTTGGATGTCGAGGTCACAACTGAGCCGCTCAACAACCGCGCGTGGAAGATTGCGGTGCGCGCTTAACAGGTCAACGCGCGTTCGTAGCTCTGCGTTTGCGCGGTCAGCGTTGAGGTTGCAAGCTACCCGCGTAAACGCGGAGCTACGAACGTGCGCAATTTGGCTTCAGCTTTCTATTCATCTCCCCATCACCTGTGCTATCTTTTCGGCGCAAACGATTCCCTGCCAGTGGCGCTGGCGTTCAAACGACAAACAACTTTTCAATGTTCGGGCCACCTATGTACAGAAAGTTCAAGTCCATCATCTGCGCGCTCTTCTTGGCTGCGTTCGGCTACACCTTATGGCCTCAGTTGAGCGAAAGCGCGGCAGCTTTCAACCAAACACAGAAGATTGATTTCAAACGCGACATCGAGCCGCTCTTTGCCGCCACGTGTGTGCAATGCCACGGCGCGAAGAAGGCGGCGGGGCAGTTGCGGTTGGATGGCAAGCAAGCAGCGTTGAAGGGTGGGATTTCTGGCGCAGTATTTGTGCCGGGCAATAGCAAGGCGTCGCGTTTACTGGCGCGCGTCTTAGGCGCAGGCGGTGAACAGCGGATGCCATTGGGCGGTGAGCCGTTGAAGCCGGAGCAGATTGAATTGCTGCGGCGCTGGATTGATGAAGGAGCGGTCTGGCCGGAAGGTGACGGGGCGACAGAGCAATCCGCAATCCGCAATCCGCAATCCGCAATGCCCAGACATTGGGCGTATGTGAAGCCGGTGCAGGCGGCGTTGCCGGAAGTAAAAAACAAAGCTTGGGTGCGTAATCCGATTGATGCGTTCGTGCTGGCGCGGTTGGAGAAGGAAGGTTTGCAACCGATGCCGGAAGCAGACAAGGCCGTGTTGTTGCGCCGTGTATATCTTGATCTGACTGGCTTGCCACCGAGCGTGAAAGAGGTTGATGACTTCTTGGCCGACAAGTCGCCCAATGCCTATGAAAAGGCTGTTGATCGTTTGCTGCAAAGCCCGCACTACGGCGAGCGGTGGGCGCGTCCGTGGCTCGATCTGGCACGCTATGCCGATTCCAACGGCTACGAAAAAGACAACCTGCGCGTGATGTGGAAGTATCGCGATTGGGTGATCAACGCGTTGAACAAGGACATGTCGTTCGATCAATTCACGATTGAACAGTTGGCGGGCGATATGTTGCCGAACGCGACAATTGATCAGCGGATTGCGACCGGCTTTCACCGCAACACGATGATCAATCAGGAAGGCGGCATTGATCCGTATGAGGCACGTTGGGAGACAACCATTGATCGCGTGAGCACGACAGGCACGGTCTGGCTGGGCTCGACGATTGGCTGCGCGCAGTGCCACAACCACAAGTACGATCCGTTTACGCAAAAAGACTTTTATCGCCTCTTTGCTTTCTTTGAAACGGCGGAGCACGAGATTGCTTATCAGGGCGCGGGCAAAGAAGAGTTCACGCGCTTTGTGCTGGAACCGGTGCTCGATCTGCCGACGCCTGAACAAGAAGCCAAGCGTAAACGCGTCAACGACGAGATCAAGAAACTGGAAGCAGAGCTGAAAGCGCCAATGCCTGAAGCATTGGCGGCGCAGGCACAATGGGAGCGTGAGCTGTTGGATGAACCGCAGCGTTGGACGGCGCTGGAGCCGAACGAAGCGAAATCATCAAGCGGCGCGACGCTGACCAAGCAGGCCGACAAATCGGTGCTCGTGTCTGGCGCGAAAGCGGAGAACGATGTTTATGTCGTTACGACGAAGACGAGTTTGAACAAGCTGACCGGCTTGCGTATCGAAGCCTTGCCTGACGCCAGCTTGCCACAAGGTGGGCCGGGGCGCGACCCGTATGGCAACTTCTTGTTGACCGGTGTTGAAGCTACGCTTGCCTCGGCTACAGAACCAGGCAAGACGCAAGCCATCACGTTCAGAGACATCAGAGTGAATGACTCGGCCTACCGCATCGAACTCAGAGATTTTTTCAGCAGCAACCTGAGCAATGCAGCAACGGATCGTCCGGCAGGTTGGTTTGTCAACGTGACAGGCGATGAAGGAGGGCGCGCGCCGCGTCAGGCCGTGCTTATTCCTGCTGCGCCATTGACGCTCGGCGGCGATTCGATTCTGACTATCAAGCTAAAACATCAGGGCGGTGCATTGTGCCAGAGCATCGGGCGTTTTCGGCTTTCAGTGACCGACACAGCAGAACCCGCACGTATCGTGGCGGTCTCCGCCAATCAACGCCGCTGGCTTGAAATGGCAACCAATCAACGGACGATCAAACAACAGGAATCGCTCACCGACCGTTTCCGCAGCACTGCGCCAATGTTCAAGGCCGTGCGTGATCAGTTGGAAAAGCTGCGCGATGAGTTGAAGGATTTGAATATCGTGACGGCGCTGGTGATGCAGGAGCGCCGCAGCTACGAACGGCCTTCTACTTTCATCCGCGAGCGCGGCAACTTTTTGAACAAAGGCGAGCAGGTTTATGCCGACGTGCCGCGCGTCTTGCACAGTTGGCCAGAAAGCGCGCCGGTCAATCGCTTGGGACTGGCAATGTGGCTGGTGGATGAGAACAACCCGCTAGTGACGCGCGTGACAGTCAATCGTTTTTGGGAGCAAATCTTCGGGCGCGGGCTGGTTGAAACCAGCGAGGATTTTGGTTCGCAGGGTCAATTGCCTTCGCATCCTGAGTTATTTGATTGGCTGGCGGTTGAATTTATGAAACCCGATGGTTGTAAGTGGAGCATGAAGAAGTTGGTGCGGCTGCTCGTCACTTCTGCAACCTATCGCCAATCTTCAAACGCTACGCCTGCGCTACTGGAAAAAGACCCCTACAACCGGCTGCTGGCGCGCGGGCCGCGTTTTCGGTTGGAAGCCGAGATGCTGCGCGACAACGCGCTGGCGATTAGCGGCCAGCTTGCACGCAAGGTCGGCGGCCCTTCGGTGATGCCGCTGCAACCGGAAGGCATTTGGCGCGCGCCTTACAGCAGCGAGAAATGGCAGACCAGCCGAGGCGAAGACCGCTATCGGCGCGGGCTGTACACTTTCGTGCGGCGTAGCTCACCTTACCCGATGACGCTCAATTTTGATGGCACGAGCCGCGAGTTCTGCACGGTCAAACGCACGCGCACTAACACGCCGTTGCAGGCGCTGAATGCGCTGAATGACGAAGCAATGTTCGAGGCAGCGCGCTCATTGGCTCAGCGAATGTTGAATGAAGCGAATGGCGATACGCGTGCGAGAGCAGCGTACGGGTTACGGCTCTGTGTGTCGCGCCAACCAAAAGCGGCAGAGCTTGATCGCTTGGCCGCGCTTTATCAACAACAACTCGACTACTTCAATGCGCACGCGACTGAAGCTGAGCGTGTCATCAAAAATCAGATCAAGGTCACGTCGCCGTGCAGCATGCCGGAGATGGCTGCCTGGACGATGGTCGCCAACGTGCTGCTCAATCTGGATGAAACTATCACTAAGCAGTAAGCATCAACCCACTCGAGGAGAACACCAATGCAAAAACTGATCAACGCCCGCCCCTGGCTGGCCTTCGCCGCAATCATGCTGACCGCACTGTTGGCCGCTTTTGCCAACAGCCACGCGCAACAACCTGCGCAGCAAACCGCGCCACAATTACCGCCTGCGCAACCGGCCTGGCCGTCGCCCAAAAAAGAGCCGCCCGTCATCACGCCTGGCGCAAAACCGGGCGATGCGCCGTCAGACGCCATCGTGCTCTTTGGCGGCAAAGACCTCTCCGCCTGGAAGAGCGTGCGTGATGGTAGCGAAGCCAAATGGACAGTGCAGGACGGCTACATCCAAGTCGCTGCGCGCACGGGCGACATCGCCACTAAAGAGGAATTCGGCGATTGCCAGTTGCACATCGAGTGGGCCACGCCCGCCGAAGTCAAAGGTGATAGTCAGGGCCGCGGCAACAGCGGCGTCTTCCTGATGGGCCATTACGAAATCCAAGTGCTCGATTCATACCAGAATCCGACCTACTTTCACGGGCAAGCCGGCTCGGTCTACAAACAACACGCGCCACTGGTCAACGCTTCGCGCAAGCCGGGCGAATGGCAGAGCTACGACATCATCTTCAGCGCGCCGCACTTTGACGAAATCGGCAAGGTCACGCGGCGCGCGCGCGTGACTGTGCTGCACAACGGCGTGCTGGTGCAGAACAACGTCGAGATTTACGGCGAAACCTGGAACGACCGCGCGCCGCAATATATCGCGCATCCGCCGAAAGGGCCGCTGCGCTTGCAGGATCACGGCAATCCGATGCGGTTTCGGAATATTTGGGTGAGACCGCTGTAGAATTATGTAGCGGGCTGAATCGGGTCATCGGCGGGTGGATGGCGGTCAACTGCTACATCCGCCGCTCGAATTGCCAGAATTCGTTCCCGGTTCAGTTCGAGCAACGCCTCTGTAGCTCTGCCAATAGCGGTTAGCGGGATGATGCGCAAACCATCGGCAGACCAAATGAAATGCTCTTTCCAGTTGTGGATACGCGGGTTGAACAGTTGGACGGTTTGACTGCTGGCAAGGTCGAGGGCAGTTTGTTTTGCGGATTTGCGGCGATTGCAATGGAAACAAGCCAACGCCAAGTTCTCAAACCGATCTGCGCCGCCTTCAGCAACTGGGTGCGGATGCTCCATTGTAAAGCGCACGTACTGCCAGTGCTCGCTGGTGTGACAGTATTCGCAGAGATACCCAGCCCGCTGACGAACTTGTACTTGAATGGCTTCAGGAATTTTACGAGGCATGTACTAAATTCTGTGGCTGTGCGAGTGTCAGGTTGCGGATCAGACGATTGAGGTAGCTAAGATAATCGTCCAGTTCTTCGTAATTTTGCAGTTCGGTTTCTTCTGCCGCTGTCAACGTTGCTTCTTGTTGTTTGTGTAGCAGGCTTTCGATGCGGTCCTGAGCAACCGCAGCAATGCGCAAGATAGGGACACCTTGTTCCAGTTCGAGATTGAGCGCGCCGTCCTGTGGCATTGAGAGTGGAAGCTGACGAAGTAGGGGAAGAGCTTGGGGAACGGTTGATTGCATAACACCTCCTTGGATCGGTCAAAGAATACCATAGTAATTGGCGTCGCACGACTAGGCAGAGCCACTTTGAATAATTGAGGAAACAAGCTATGACAGAAAAAATCAATCAAGCAATTCCACCATCAGCGCAATTGATGGACATGGTTTTCGGCTTTGCGCTCGCGCGTTCTATCTCGGTCGCTGCGCAATTCGGCATTGCTGACTTACTCAAAGATGGCCCGAAGAGCTCCGACGAACTGGCGCAGACCATCGGCGCGCACCCGCGTTCGTTGTATCGGATGCTGCGCGCACTGGCTGGCGCAGGAATCTTTGCCGAAGAGGCCGACGGGCGTTTCAGTCTGACGCCACTTTCTGAACTATTGCGCAGCGATGCGCCGGAAAGCTTGCGCGCATTTGCGACATTCATAGCCAATGACGTGAATTTCGAGACTTGGGCGCAACTTCCCCACAGCATTCAAACCGGGCGGCCCGCCTTTGAACATAAGTTCGGGATGCCTGTGTTTCCCTGGTTCGAACAAAACCCGACTCAAGGAAAGATTTTCAATGATGCGATGACCAGCATGAGCCTGGGTTCGTCGGCTGCTGTCCTCAGTGCTTACGACTTTACCGGCATCACCAAGCTGGTGGATGTGGGAGGCGGACACGGGTTACTGCTGGCTGCGATCCTGGAAAAGTATCCACAGATGAAAGGCGTACTTGGTGACGCTCCTTCGGTCATTGCTGGCGCAAAAGCGGTGCTGGAAGAACGAGGCGTAGCCGAGCGCTGCGAAACCGTTGCCATAGACTTTTTTCAAACTGCTCCGGCGGGCGGCGATGCGTACATCCTGAAACATATCATTCACGACTGGAGCGATGAGGAGTGCTTGACGATCCTGCGCCATTGCCACGCAGGAATGACAGCCGGTGGCAAAGTGCTGATCGTTGAAATGGTGTTGCCTGAACGTAATGAGCCTGGGGTTAGCAAGTTTCTCGATTTGGAGATGCTGCAGTTCCTATCGGGTTGCGAACGCAACGAAGCAGAATATCGCGACCTGCTTGCGCGAGCAGGTTTTGAGCTAACGCGGATTGTGCCTACGCCATCAGCTTACAGTGTGGTAGAAGGCGTGCGGAAATAGAGTCTATCTCTCAAACACAAAACCAGATTTAGGAGGCGAGCAATGGACAAAAACAACAAACGTCGCTGGACACGCAGAGAGTTCACGGCTGCGGCATCAACTACCGCAGCCCTTACCATCGTCCCACGTCACGTGCTGGGCGGGCCAGGCTACACGCCACCGAGCGAGAAGATCAACCTGGCTGTGATCGGCCTAGGCCGCCAGGGCATGGCCGTGATGATGAACCTCTTGGCGCTGCCGGAGATTCAGGTCGTCGCCGTCTGCGATGTCAATCAGGGCAGTAAGGAGTACGCCGAATACAACTCGAATGCGATGCTGACCGCAGCGCGGCGGTTGTTGGGTGCGGGCTTCGAGACTTGGGGCGAGGATTGGAATTCTCCCGGCACTGTTCAACTCACAAAGAGCTTTTCGACGAGCATCGGCATCGGCGGGCGCGAACCGGCAAAGAAACTCGTCGAGGCTTATTACAGCTCACGCAATGCGACGGAGACTTACAAAGGTTGCACTGCTTATTCAGACTTCCGCGAGTTGTTGGAGAAAGAGAAAGATTTGGACGCCGTGTACGTGGCGACGCCCGACCACTGGCACGCGCCGATTGCGATTGCGGCGATGCGCAAGCGCAAAAACGTTTTGTGTCAGAAGCCGATGGCACACTCGATTGGAGAAGCACGCCGCATGGCTGCGGTAGCGCGCGAGATGAAAGTTGCGACTGCGCTGCCGGTGAATAATCCCTACACGCAGGGCAATCAATTAATCGCTGATTGGATTGCAGATGGCGCTATCGGGCGCGTGCGTGAGGTGCACAACTGGTCTAGCCGCCCCTATTGGCCGCAGGGAGTTGACCGCCCGAAAGAGACTATGCCGGTGCCGCAAAATCTCAACTGGGATATGTGGGTCGGGCCGGCGCCGATGCGCCCTTACAACAAAGCCTATCTGCCTTTTGTCTGGCGCGGTTGGTACGACTTCGGCTGCGGTTCGTTCGGCGATATGGGCTGTTACAGTTTCGCGGGCGTCTTCAAGATTCTCGGTTTGACTCCGCCCACAGTAGTCGAGGCGTGTTCGGGTGAGTCTTACGAGGAGACTTTCCCGCAGGCTTCGATTGTGCATCTGGACTTCCCCGCCCGCGAAGGCCGCGGAGAAGTACACATGACTTGGTACGACGGCGGACTGCATCCGCCGCGCCCGGCGGGCATCGGCGAACAGGATTCCCGGCAGTTCCGCCACCGGCAGGAAGGCGTGATGTATGTCGGCGACAAGGGCCTCATCCTGGCTGGCTTCAATGGCGATAACCCGCGCGTCTATCCGGCCTCGCCGAAGTACGCGGCTCCGCCGAGACCGGAAGGCGCTCCCGGACAAGGCGCGCAGGCACAGCGCAGAGACGGCGCGATTGATGCGTGGATCACTGCGTGCAAGGAAGGCGCGGCGGCACTGACCAACTTCGAGATTCAGGCTCCTGTCACTGAAGCTTTCTTGCTCGGCTGTATGGCGCAACGGCTGCCTGGCGAGAAGCTGGTGTGGGATACGACTCAGATGAAGGTGACCAATAACGAGAAGGCGAATAGTTTGGTAGACCCAGCCTATCGCAGCGGATACACGGTCTGACGCCGCACCAAACCAGTGAGGTATTTGAGCGCAACCTCTGAAGTGACAAAGGCCACTGCGCGGTAGGGTATAGTACAACCAATTATTCCGGCCCGTTCGAGCCATTGATGGCAACGATATGGTGAAGTTTGCCTGGGCCGGTGAAACGAATCACCCATTTTCACCTTATATTTGTAAGGACGCTTGCTGCGCGCAGGCGAATACACCAGGCCCGCGCCCGTTCCGATAGCCTGTTTGGATCCTAGAAAAGGAGGACATACTTGTGAATATCAAAGACCCTGTTAAAACCAATTTCGCCGTGTTGGCCGGGAACCTTAGCCCCGCAGATGCCATTTCCAGAATAAGTGGGAACCGCTATGGGATTGTCGTTGATCAAGACGACAATCCCGTTTCGGTGATCATGCGCAAGGACTTAACCTGGGCGTTAGAGAATCATGCCCCAAAGCTGATAAGTGTGGAGGCCGCGCTCCCTCCTACAATCATCATTCCTAGCGGAACCACGGTTGCGCAGATTATGGAATCGCGCGTTTCTGGTTTGCTTGATTTCCAGCCTAATGGACTGGTGGTTATGGCGGCCGCAGGAATTGCTGGGGTTTTGCCTACAAAGTTCTTTAGTACTCAGGCGATCGGTCTAGTCGCAAGTGGAAAGGCAGCAAGCTACGCCATCGGGGATTCGGGACTTGGCGGTGTTATCGGAGTACCGGAGGGCATATTCTTCTGCAAGGAGGAAGGGTGCGGCTACCCCAATACGATTGTCTCTATTGACGAAGATGACATTCCCTGGTGCAAGAACACCAAACTGTTACCGCATCGCGTCAAGTTGAGTTGATAAGGAGTGCAAATGTTTAGCACTGTTCTTAAAGAAGTGACCGGCCTTTTTGACCGGCGCTTCTTGTTGAACCTGTTCTTTCCGAGCCTGATCTTCTGGGCCTTGCTCGTCATTGTGTGGTTTGCCGGTAAAGGCCAGCTTGCTGAAGCGGCGCAAGCCTGGAACCAGCAAGAGGCGACCCTACTAACAATTGAAATAATCGGCTTCCTTGCCTGGGTAATCATATTCGGTTACGTGCTGGGCAGTCAGTTGACCGCGATCTTAAAGCTTTACGAAGGCTACTGGGATTTCCCCGCCGGGCGATTCTTCAAAGCGCTTGGCACAAGGCGACACAGACAGAGGTTAGCTAAGCTCTATAAGGAGTCGGCCAGCAAACAGACGGTGACATACACAAACTCGCCGCCCGATTCGTTAGCCGCTCCCCCTGGAGAATCTTTAACCGACCTCCGCAACTCTCAGATTCTTCACTGCGACGACTTGGCGGTTGAAGTGAGACCCACTGTTCAAGTGAGCCCCCCTAGGGAGTCGTTAACCAGTCTCCTAAGCTATCAAGAGATTTATCTGCACTACCCGCAGCTTACTCAGCAACAACACGTAATGCCGACACTCCTGGGTAATATTCTCAAGAACGCCGAACTCTATCCGCGGGACCGTTACAGAATTGATTCTGTTTTGCTCTGGCCTCGTCTGTATAACCTGTTCCCGGAACGCTTCATCAACTTGATCGCAGAGGTGAGAACGGCGCTAGACTTCATGCTGGTGATCGCGTCATTGAGTATAGCCTTTGCAGTTCTGAGCGGAGCATACCTGCTCATCGTGCGGGCGGAGTGGTGGCTGTTTCTGATCTGCTTTTGGGGTGGCCTGCTAGTCGCCCGGACTGCGTACCACGGGGCAGTCGGCAACGCCTTGCTATTCGCTCAACAAATCAAGGCTGCTTTCGATCTTTACCGCTTTGAACTGCTAAAGCAGATGCACATCTCACTCCCGCCCACGCTCGCTGACGAGCGTGATGTGTGGCGTGACCTGTGCCGGTTTCTTTACCGCAACTATCGTCCGCACGCATACACCTATTCGCACCCTAACCCTTCTCCGCCTGACAAGGGATAGTGCCTATGCTAATGAAGAGAAAGTTATTCGTTCTTTTATCTAGCCACTTTAATGGGCTGTTAGTGCTATTGATCTTGTTGATCGGAGTGGCTGGCGCAATTTACTTGCGACTCACAAGCAAGCAGGCTGCACCGGCGGCAGCGGGAATTGATTTCACGCCCGCATTTGCCATCATTCAACTCAACGATGTTTACCGGATTGATGCGGTTGAGAATGGGAAACTTGGCGGGCTGAGCCGTGTCGCGTCGCTGGTCAAGCAAACACAGCAAGCGAACAAGAACGTCTTCATATTTCACGCGGGTGACTTTCTTTCGCCCTCTCTCGAAAGCGAGTACTTCGGCGGGCATCAAATGGTCGCCGCGCTGAACTATCTCTCCAAACTTGCACACCTGTATGTGGTGCCCGGCAATCACGAATTCGATTTCAAAAAGGCCTCGGCGTTTGATAACGCAATGAGAAGCTCGGAATTTACCTGGCTCTCTTCGAATATCAATTTCGAAGCCAAAGGCGATCTGACTAAGTTGGAAAGATTTCCCGAGCGGAACAAGGTAGTAACGATGGGAGGTATGAAGGTTGGCATCTTCGCTCTCACTATTTCCGGTAACTACAAAAGCGAAGATATTGGATGGCCGGCGGTCGCTAGTAAGTACCCGGAAGTCGCCAAGAAAGAGATCAGTGAGTTGGAGCAACAGGGCGCGGACGTCATCGTCGGTCTTACACACCTGGAGGTAGATGATGACAAGAAGGTAGCGGCGCTTCGCAGCGAACACCCTAAATTTATGTGGATAGCAGGCGGCCATGAACACACTGCACAGAAATACGACCTCGATGAGAAGAGCGCGCTAATCACCAAAGGCGATTCCAACGCCCGCAGCATTTGGCGAGTTTACTTCGGTATGAAAAACGGTAAGCTCACCGTGCACCCGGAAAAGATCAATGTCAACGAATCAATCCAGATTGACGGCGCATACAAAACCAAGATCGAAGACTACTACCACGCCGAGCTAAAGCAGCGCATACCACAACTCGACGAAGTCATCGGCACCACTACCGCCTGCCTTGACGGTCGAGAGGAAACTATCAGAAATCAAGAGAGCAACTTGGGGAACTATATAGTTGACCAGATGCGCCTGGCATTTCCTGGAGTCGCGATTGATGCCGCGATCCTCGGCAGTGGGACGATCCGTATTGATGACAGGATTTGCAACGACATTCGCGTCGCACATTTGCTACGCACCATCGGGTTCCCAACGCGGATAACCTACATCAGTATCAGCGGCAAAGACCTAAAAAGGACACTTGAGCACGCAATAACGCGCAAGTATGGTAATGGCCGCTTCCTTCAAGTGTCTGGGGTAAGATTTGAATTTGATCGCAGCAAGAACGATGAAAACCGAGTCAGCAACATTTGGATCAAGAAGAAAGACAGATGGGAAGCGCTGTCGGAAAATAATGCTAGTAAAATGTACACCGTCGCTTTACCAGAGTTTATATTTTGTGGTGGTGATGACTATTCCTTCAAGGGCAGCAAAGTCATGAATCAAACCGCGGAATGCAAAAACAATCATTTAGCGGAAGCTTTCCTCGGCCCTGACCTTAGGCACATTCTTATTGATGCAGTTTCCCGTGCTCAACTTAAAGGGCAACCTATCGCCGTTCCTTACGAGATGAGAATACTCGACAAAACACCTCTTGGAAGCAACAATCCGCAATGAGTTCTCATGTAGCAGTAGGCAATACACGGCCAGTAGAAACAGCGTCTAAGGGATAGGTTAACCGGGCTGAGTCTGAGATGTGGGCAATAGTCGAATATCGTCTGACTGACCACCCTAAAGTCAGAGATACAGTCCGCCCAGAAATCAGGGAACAAACGGCCTGCCGAGGAGCGTATTGGGCTGACGTGGCTGAAATTGAAACCCGATCTAATTTTGCACTCCACCAATTGCATTCTTGCGTAGTCAAGCAGCAGGCAAGACCGAACAATTCCCTAACTGCAAAGGAACGATCACATGCGAAATGAAAACCAGATGATAGACAGCGCACCGACCGAAGAACCGACGGCTCAAAAGCCGCTCCGGTTGTGGCCCGGCGTGGTCGTCGCAGTGCTGCTTGCAATCCTCATGTTTGTCGTACCCGTAATCATACCCGACAGCATGATGATCGGGATGTTTGGTGGGGTCGCCGCCGGACTGGTTATCCTCGTGTGGTGGTTGTTCTTCAGCCGCGCGCCCTGGTCGGAGCGCATAGGCGCTCTTGTGGTGATGGCAGTCGCGCTATTCGCGATAAAGTACCTCGTTCACCCATCCATTGCGAATGCGGGAATGGGAATGATGTTGCCCATCCTCGGAACCCCGCTTCTGTGTCTTGCATTGGTGTTGTGGGCAGTCGCCACCCGTCGCCTTTCCAGCGGCCCTCGGCGCGCATTGCTGGCCGCCACCATCCTGCTTGCCTGCGGAGCATTCACAACTCTGCGCACTGGCGGTATTACCGGCAGTGGCATTTCTGATTTGCACTGGCGGTGGACTAAAACTCCTGAGCAACTGCTGCTAGCTCGGGCCGACGAGCCGGTACCACTGCCGCCGCCGAACGCAGCGCCTGTAGCAGAAGCACCTGAAAAACCGCTTTCAACATCGGCGCAACCTGAGCCGTCACCTGTAGCGACGACAACCGCGAAGACTGCCGAGAAATCGCCGGTTCCAGCAGCAGCGGAAACGCGCGCCAGTTGGCCCGGCTTTCGCGGCCCCAATCGCGACAGCGTCATTCGTGGCGTACAGATCAAGACCGACTGGTCGAAATCGCCGCCGGTCGAGTTGTGGCGTCACCCTGTCGGGCCGGGCTGGTCATCCTTCGCGGTGCGCGGCGACCTCGTCTACACGCAGGAGCAGCGCGGTGAGGACGAGGTCGTCTCGTGCTACAACCTGACTACCGGCAAGCCTGTGTGGCGGCACCGCGACGCAACCCGGTTTTGGGAGTCGAATGCAGGCGCCGGGCCGCGCGCGACGCCTACTCTCAACAAGGGTCGCGTCTACACCTTTGGCGCGACCGGCATCCTGAATGCACTCTCAGCTCGTGACGGAGCGGTCATCTGGTCGCGCAACGCGGCGTCGGACACTCACACGAAAACCCCGGAGTGGGGCTTCGCCAGCTCGCCGCTCATCATTGGCGACGTGGTGATCGTCGCGACTGCGGGGACGCTCGCAGCCTATGATCTCGAAACTGGCAATCCGCGCTGGCTCGGCCCGACCTGCCGCGGGGGCTACAGTTCGCCACAGATCACGACGATTGCCGGTGTTCCGCAGATTCTCTTGCTGAACGGTGAAGGCGCAATCAGCGTTTCGCCTTCTGACGGGACGCTGCTCTGGAAGCACGAGTGGAAGGGCGACGGCATCGTGCAACCGTTCGTGCTCGCTGGCAGCAACGTCCTGATCGGCAGCGGCTCCGGACTCGCCGAAGTCGGTACACGCCGTCTTGCGGTCTCGCATAAACCTGACGGATGGAGCGTCGAACAGCGATGGACTTCAAACGGGTTGAAGCCGTACTTCAACGACTTCGTCGTTCACAAAGGTCATGCCTTCGGCTTCGACGGCAGTATTCTCGCTTGCATCAATCTCGAAGACGGTAAGCGTAAGTGGAAGGGCGGACGCTACGGCAACGGTCAGCTTGTTCTATTGCGCGATCAAGACTTGCTGTTGGTGCTCACGGAGCAAGGTGAGCTGGCGCTGGTCTCCGCGACCACCGACCAGTTCACAGAGCTCGCGCGATTCCCGGCGATTGAGGGCAAGACCTGGAATCATCCGGTGTTGGTCGGCGATGTTCTGCTGGCCCGCAACGGCGAGCATATGGCCGCGTTCAGGCTGCCCGTCGAGGGTCGCTGACGTGGCTGCCATATCGGGTGCCGCCCAACTCGGGCGTGCAGCGGAGAGCGCGAGCTAGTGTTCGCCCTGATCCCTAATGCGTTGTTAGGCACCAAAATCCGGGAGAGCAGGCACAAAGATATGAATCGTCAGACAACAAAAGGAGCATCCCATGAAAAACAAAATGTTGTTCCTCACTGCAATTGGTTTTTGCTTTATTGCGATTTCTAGTATTGGCGCACAAAAACTCAAAAACCCTATCCAGCTAAGGCAACCGGCAAGCCGACCAGAGCAAGCCAAAAGGGTGGAACATGAACGGATTAACCTGCTGAGAGAACAAAGAGCAGACACCGTCCGTCTGATTTATGATCAAGCCCATGGCGAACAGCCACCGCCCGCTCAAATGGAGGGCATCGCCAAGAAACTCGGCTTTGAGATTCAAACCTCCGCTCAACCGCTCAACGCCGAAGCTCTCAAGGGCGCTCGCCTGCTCTATCTTCGCGCTCCAGCGCAGGAGTTCACAGCTACGGAGACGGAGGCCATTGTAGCCTTCGTGAAGGGCGGTGGTTCTTTGTTGCTGGTGCTGGACGAGGAGCGGCGGCAGTCTTTGGAAAAAACGGGCGTCAATAAGCTCATCGCGCCCTTTGGTCTGAGGCTGACTCCCGACACCGAGTACCTGCACAACTGCGGCGCCATCGCCAAGGCCGGGGAGATCAACCAGGCGGATCGCGAGTTGCCCTTCAGCGGCGGACGTGCTGTCGAGGGCGGCACGGCATTCGCATTTCAACTCGACAAAGCTGGCAAGCCAGCACAGCCTTTCGGCGCCTACAAGCGACTCGATAAGGGAGCACGCATCGTGGTGCTCGGCGAAGGCATGGCCCCCTTGTTCCTCGGTGTCCCTAATGGTGTGCGGCTCACGGGCGTTCCGAATGACCCGACCAGAACCACCTATTGGGGCAAGGACAGCGCCATCTTCATGGAGGAGTTGCTGAGGTGGCTTTCCCGGTAATTGGTTAGCCATAGTCACCAGGTTTCGTGATTCATACTATGTCACCTAACGGCAGGGGTTCAGCGGGTCGGCCCTTGAAACCATTGACAGCCTAAGCCTCTGTCAGGACGACTCCGCTTTACAAACCCCAGCCGAGCAATGCCACCCCGAAAAAATATTCTGCAGATGATAGTTCTTAGATCGGTTTGCAAATGAGTGTATGGATCAAACCACGGGGAGCACGGGGCACACAGGGAAACAGCAACATTGCCTATGCCAGCTTTCCCCGTGCTCCCTGTGCTCCCCGTGGTTGATTTTGCCGTACACACAATTGAAATCCGATCTAGCCGAAATCTCCGCCTTACGAAGTGAGCGCAGTCAAGCACTCAAAGCAAAAGGTCGCACCCGGCTGACACAGGCCGAAAGCCTAGCGAGCAGTCTGCCTGCCAACCAGGGATCAAGCTAACGCACTTCAGTGGCCGCCAGCGTCCGCTTAGCGGTGGGACAAATTTTCCCTGACGTATTGAATGATCCATCAGTCGAGCCGAGCAGGACGAGAATTGTCCTGCTCGTATTGCTTTCCTATACGAAGTGTGAGAGTCTCCTATGCCCAACCAATAGGAGGCTATCTCGATGAGCGACAAGACTGACATCTGGCAGGGCACGCTGGCCCTGATGGTGCTGAAAACGCTGGAAGCGCTTGGGCCGCTGCACGGCTACGGCGTCGCACGCCGGATCGAGCAGATCAGCGGTGACCGGCTCTCGGTCAACTACGGCACGCTCTATCCGGCGTTGTTGAAGTTGGAGCAGGAGGGCTATATCTCATCCGAGTGGGGCGTCTCCGACAACAACCGCAAGGCCAAGTATTACAAGTTGACCCGCGTGGGTCGCAAGCAACTCGCCAAGGAAGTTCGTGAGTGGGAGCGAACCAGTTCCATCCTGGCGCGCTTCTTTGCCCCGGCGGAGGAGTCCTGATGCAGATCCGACAACTACGCGGCTGGCTTGTGCGACTGGCGGGCTTGTTCAACCGCGAGCAGCGAGACCGAGAATTGGCAGAGGAGTTGGAGAGTCATCTTCAAAT
Source organism: uncultured Acidobacteriota bacterium (assembly GCA_963699175.1). Lineage (GTDB taxonomy): Bacteria > Acidobacteriota > Blastocatellia > RBC074 > RBC074 > JACPYM01. Next base: position 948,176 of record OY969418.1, read on the forward strand.
GCACATCGAAGACAACCTCCGCGCCGGTTTGACGCCAGACGATGCGCGGCGACAGGCGCTCATCAAACTCGGCGGCGTCGAGCAAACGAAAGAAGAATACCGCAGACAAAGGGGGCTACCATTGCTCGAGACATTCATCCAGGACTTGCGCTACGGTTTGCGGATGTTGGCCAAACGTCCGGGCTTCACCTTGATTGCGGTGCTCTCGCTGGGACTGGGCATTGGCGCAAACACTGCCATCTTTAGCGTGGTCAATTCCGAGGCCTTGCGTCCGTTGCCGGTCGAGCGACCGGAACAGATCGTGGCGCTCAGGAACACGGCGGAAGCCAGATCATCGGACGGGTTCTCTTATCCTAACTACAAAGATTTGCGCGACCGTAACAATGTCTTTAGCGGATTGATCGGCTACCGCTTCGCGCCTTTGAGTGTGAGCCACGACGGCATTAACGAGAAGATGTGGGGCTACACCGTCACCGGCAATTACTTCGACGTGCTGGGCGTGAAAGCGGCGCTGGGGCGGATGATTTCACCTGAGGAGGACCGGCTGCCAGGCGCGCATCCGGTGACGGTCGTGAGCTACAGATGCTGGCAGCAACGCTTCGGCGCTGACCCGGCTATTGTCGGCAAAAACGTGATCGTGAATGGTCGTAGCTTCATCGTAATCGGCGTGGCGCAGCAGGGCTTCTTCGGGACTGAGATTATTGCCGAGCCGCAATTCTGGTTCTCGATGGCGATGCAGGCCGAGATCGAATTGGGCAGCAGTTGGTTGGACAAGCGCGACGTGGAGGTAACGTCTTTGCAAGGGCGTCTCAAACCCGGCGTCCGCGTTGCTCAAGCGCAAGATGCGCTCAATGCTATTGCCTTGCAGCTTGAAAGCGAATACCCCGACATCAACAAAGACAAGCGGATTGCCCTTACGTCTCCGGGTAACGCAATGATGGGCGGCATGCTACAAAAGGCGGTGCTCAGTTTCGCCGGGGCATTAATGGCCGTCGTCGCATTCGTGTTATTGCTGGCCTGCACCAATCTGGCGAACCTACTGTTGGCGCGAGCAGCGGAGCGGCGCAACGAAATTGCCGTGCGCCTGGCTTTGGGCGCAAGCCGGTTTCGGCTCGTGCGCCAATTGCTGACTGAAAGCTTGCTGCTGGCGCTGGGCAGCGGGGTCTTTGGCTTGTTGCTGGCTTACTGGCTGGTCAAGCTGGTGGGTGGGATCAGGCTGCCGGCGGATATGCCTGGTTTGATTGATCTGCACATTGATTATCGTGTCTTGCTCTTCACCTGTCTGACTTCGTTGTTGGTCGGCGTGCTGTTCGGCTTATTGCCCGCGATGCAAACGACAAAGGTGGATTTGTTGACTACGTTGAAGGACGAGACGGCGTTCGGCGGTTATCGGCGGTCATGGTGGAAAAGCAGTTTGATTGTTTTGCAGGTCGCGTTGTCGCTCGTGCTCCTGGTCGGCGGCGGTTTGACGTTGCGCGGTTTGCAACGGACACAGACGCTCAACCTTGGTTTCAATCCGCAGAACGCGCTCTGGACTTCATTCGATCTGCGGTTACAGGGTTACGACAACGCGCGCGGGCGGGAGTTTCAGAAACATTTGCTGGAGCGCGTGCGGACGCTGCCCGGTGTGCAAGCTGCCGGCATTGTTGATCTCGCTCCGGTTGATCTTCATTTCGGCAGAAGCAGTGTTTACGTTGAAGGGCAGATGCCGGAACGCACTGCGCGCGCGCCACGCGCGATGGCCAGCCGCATCAGTCCGGGCTATCTGCAAGCGATGAATACACGGCTGGCGCAAGGACGCGACTTTAACGAGCGAGACGACGAGAAAGCGCCACCCGTGGCCATCGTCAACGAAACCTTTGCCCGCCGCTTCTGGCCCGGCCAAGACCCCATCGGCAAGCGTTTTAGTCAAGGCAGTTCGGACGCGCCAATGATGCAGGTAGTCGGCGTGATCGAAGACGGCAAATACGCCGGGCTGAACGAAGCGCCGCAGCCATACTTCTGTCGCCCGCTGTTCCAGGCCTATTCCGGTTCGACTGCCTTGATCGTGCGCGCTGCCGCTGAGCCACAGAAGCTGCTGGCGACTGTTCGCAACGAAGTGCAACAACTTGCGCCACACATGCCCATTTACACCGCAACGCTGACCGAACGGCTGGCTATTCCACTCATGCCGGTGCGCATCGCGGCAGCGCTCCTGGGTATCTTCGGGTTGTTGGCGCTCGTGCTGGCCGCGATCGGGATTTACGGCGTGATGTCCTACGCCGTGTCTAGGCGCACACACGAGATCGGAGTGCGGATGGCGCTGGGGGCGCAACCGTCGGATGTTTTGCAGCTCGCCATCCGACAAGGGATGGTGTTAGCCGTGCTCGGAGTTGTGATCGGGTTGGCGGTCGCGCTAGTACTGACACAATCAGCGAAAAGTTTGCTGTTCGGCGTGAGCGCGACTGATCCGTTGACTTACGCAGGCGTGGCCGCGCTCTTGTTGGGCGTGGCGCTGCTGGCATGTTACTTCCCAGCGCGCCGGGCGACGAAGATCAATCCGATGGTGGCGCTGCGTTATCAATGATCGGAAAGCGCGTTGGGTCGCAGTATCTGAGTCGCGTATGACCTCGCAGTTTCCAGAGTTCGGTTTATTTGATGCTGCGGCTGAATACGTCTTGCGCCCAGGCGGTTACGCAGTAATCTTCAACGCCGCTGGTGAAGTGGCCGCAGCCTCGACGCCGCGCGGACTGTTTCTACCCGGCGGCGGACAGGGCCTAGCGGAATCTCCCGGAGAGGCAGCTATTCGCGAAACGCGTGAAGAATGTGGGCTACGGATTTCGCTCGGCAGTCGCATCGGCGTGGCAGATGAACTCGTCTTCGCAGTGGAAGAGGGCAGACATTTCCGCAAGCGTTGCGTGTTTTTTATGGCTGAGGTCATCGAGCAGATCGGCGCAGGCGAGCTAGACCACGAGTTGATCTGGCTTGCGCCTGCGATTGCGGCAACGTCGTTGCAACACGAAAGCCAACGGTGGGCAGTCTCGCTAGCCTGCCGTCGGACTCAGCACCAGACAACAGCGCTTCACAATGGATAATGCAGAACTAAAGACAGAAGCAGATCAGCTAGTTCGCAGATGCGGTTTGCCGGAATTGCTGGCGGCCTATCCTGGCTGGTTTATCGGTGGCAGCTATAGCTACGATCTGATGTGTTGGCGCGACCTGGATGTGTATGTACTCGACCCGCAGCACGATTTGAAGCGATGCTTTGAGATCGGCTATGAGTTGACGCAGCGGCTCGCCGCCAAGAAGTCACGCTTTACTAACAATATTGGGGACAAACCGAACGGCTTATATTGGGGTATCAAGTTGGGCAATGAGCGACAAGGCGCGTGGAAGTTGGACGTTTGGTTTTTGGATCAAGCGGGCTACGAAGAGCACGCCACCTACTCGGCCATGATGAGTGAAAGGCTGACGACAGAGACCAGTTCAATCATCCTCGCGATCAAAGAGGGCTATTGGCAGCGACCTGAGTACCGCGACACAGTAACGAGCGATATGATCTATCAGGCAGTGCTGAACAGTGGCATCAACACTATCGGTGACTTTGAGCGATTTATCATTCGTATCGCAGCGCCACCAACGGATCTATCTGTGTTGCCCGCCGCGCAGGCACGTAGCAGGCCAATAAAACGATGAGGATGAGCGACAAGGGCACGGCGATAAACGTCAGCGGGTCTGTCGCGCTGATGCCGAATAACAAATTCTGCATCAAGCGCGTCAGCGCGAAGGCCGCAACCAAGCCAAACACAACACCGCTCGTGCTCAACACCAGTCCCTGCCCTACTACAAGTTTCAGCACGTCGCGCGGCTGCGCACCCAGAGCCATGCGGATGCCAATCTCGCGCGTGCTCTGCGCGACCGTGTAAGACATTACGCCGTAAATGCCAATCGTGGCCAGCAGCAGCGCAACCGCAGCAAAGACGCCCAACAGAAACGTGATGAAGCGCGGGCGCGCAACTGCCGTCGAGAGCACCTGATTCATCGTCTTCACATCGTAGACCGGCAGCCGCGCGTCTAACTCTTGCACTTGTTGGCGCACGGCAGACACTACAATGGACGGATTGCTCGCGCTGCGGAACAGCAGAATCAGCGGCAGGCTGGTAGGCGACTGTGCATAAGGCAGGTACATTGCTGGATGAAGCTCGGCCTGCAAGGTGTCCTGCCGCACATCCGCCGCGACGCCGATGATCTGTAACGGGGTGCCCGAGCGGAAACCCATGTCTACGCGTTTCCCCAACGGGTCTTGGCCGGGGAAATACTGCTGCGCCAGATGGCTGTTGATAATCACCACGCCGGGCGCATCGGCATTGTCGGCGGCAGTGAAATCGCGGCCCTGCAATAGTGGCGTGCCCAGCGCCCGAAAATAACCAGGGCTGACAATGCTCACTTGGGTGTGCGGCTCGCGTCCTGGCGACACTGGTTGGCTTTCGATCTTGAATTCCGTGCCCTGCAATCCGACATCGAGTGGCAGGCTGCTGCTGGAGGCGGCGGCTTGCAGAACTGGCAAAGCCGCCAGCTTTGGCATCAGCCGCTCGGTGAAGGCGATGCGTGATTGCCGGTCAGGATAGGAAGTCAGCGGCAGGTTGATCGTCATCGCGGTCAGATGCTCTGGCTCGAAGCCGGTCGGCACGGTCTGCAAGCGAATGAAACTTCGGATGAGCAATCCGGCTCCAGTCAGCAGCAGCAGCGCCAACGCCACTTCGGCGACCACCAGCAGGTTGCGCAGATGATGTCGTGCGGCGCCGTCGGATGCGCCACCACTTCCCTCTTTCAGCGCCGTCACCAAGCTGATGCGTGAGGCCTGCCACGCCGGAACCAAGCCAAAGAGCACTGCCGTCAGCAGCGAGACGAGCAGCGTAAAGACGACGACCCTACCGTCCAAGCTCACAGCATTCAGCCGGTAAATGTTTTGCGGCGCGAGCGCCGTAATCAACTTGAGCGTAGAGGCCGCCAACGCCAGACCCAACAACCCGCCGAGCAACGCGAGCAGCGTGCTTTCAATCAGCATCTGGCCCATCAACCTGAAGCGTCCGGCTCCCAGCGCAGCGCGAATTGCCAACTCGCGCTGCCTTCCCGTTGCTCTGACCAATAACAAATTGGCGACATTGGCACAGGCAATGAGCAAAACAAAGAGCACTGCGGTGGGCAACAGCAACAGCGCCCGCTTCACATCCCCGACCACCTGCGCGTGCAGCGGCACGAGGAACGCATCCCAGCCGTTGTTGGTATTTGGAAAATCTCTGGCCAGCCGTTGCGTGATGTTTTGCAGATCAGCCTCCGCGCGTTCAAGCGAAATCCCATCTTTGAGCCGCGCCAGCACAGTTAGGTTATGCGCGCCGCGTTGATTCATCTCCAACGCGTAACGCAACTGCGTCCACATTTCGACCCGCACCGGGCGCGCTTCGCCGCGAAACGTGATCGGTGGCGGAAAATCGAAGTCCTTAGGCATAACGCCGATGATGGTGGCGCGCTCAGCGCCTAGAGTGATGCTTTGCCCGATCACAGCATGGTTTGCGCCAAAGCGGCGTTGCCAGAACCCGTAACTGATGATGACCGCGTTAGGTGCGCCTGGCTTGTCTTCATCCGGTTGAAAGTCACGCCCCAGCAAAGGCCGCACGCCGAGCAGCGAAAACATAGTGGCCGACACACGCAGCCCGCGCACGCGTTCAGGCTCGCCATTGCCGATCAGATTGAAGTCCTGTTGGCGGTAAGCCGCCACGTCTTGAAACAACTGGTTCTGCGCGCGCCAATCGGCGAAGTTCGGCGGCGAAACAACCATGCGCGGCAAGCCTTGAGCAAGACAGCGTTCCCAAGCCACAACCAATTGCTCTGGCTCTGCGAAGGAAAATGGTTTCAGCAGCACGCCATTGACGACGCTAAAAATCGCGCTGTTGGCTCCGACGCCGAGTGCCAGCGTGAGAATCGCAATCGCCGTAAAGCCCGGATTTTTCGCCAGCACGCGCGCTCCGTACCGTAGGTCTTGCCAGAGTGTCATCGTCGCATCTCCTGTTTCTAGATTCGTAACTGATGTTATGCGATTGGAAAACGAGCCTTGAGTTTGACTTTGTTTTCGTCCCGTGAGGGACGGTTTGAAATTAGCCCGGCAATTTATTGCCGGGAAAGTCAGCCAATGAATTCGCGTCCCGTCGGGACGCTTGAATTTACTGACGACTGCAAATCTGCTCTCTGTGTGTTGCGGAGTGGGTGCACGGCGGGAACCAATGGTTTCAATTTTATCAAGCGCGCCACCAAATAAAGCGCGCTTTAAAGCGCGCTTACTCAAAGCACACTTCTACCTGACTGCAAGTTTGCTGCACACTGGTTTGAATGTCGCTAAACTAGCGTGATTAAGCGTAAAAACTGTTGAGGGATTGTAAAACTGCCGAACTCGCCTTCAGCATCCGTCGCAGAAGGCGCCGCGTGTGATGTACAAGACAATGATGACAGCCGCCACGATGCTGGCGCCGATGATCACTTTGGTTCTGGTTGAAAGATTGTTGCCCTGTACTTGCGTGACATCAGGATACGCGACTTTAGTCTCCGCGCCATTCTTCAGATCAGTCACTACAAAGTATTCGTCGTTGGCTTCGCTGATGAAGCCGCTCAGCCGGGTCTTATCCCGCAACTTGAGCTTGACGCGCGCTTCTCTGCCGGTGCCGAGTTGGGTTACACCACTCTTCACCTTGGCTGTAAGCGAAGCGTCTTTTTCATTGTTTGAGATTGCCAGCGCAGGCAGCGGGTAGAACATTGTCAAAGTCAGTGCGCAGGCGAGTAGCAGTGTAATAGTCTTCTTCAGCATATTTCTCCCCTCCATTTGATTGATCCTATTCAGCTACATTCGTTGCAGTAGAGTGATTCGCAGGCGAACAGTGAGCCTGCTGATCAACCCAATCAGCAAGCCACATGCCAGCAAAGAGGCCAAAGAAGAAAGAGATGTAAAAAGGTGTGAAGAAGAGTTGTCCCGCATCAAGCTCTTGTCAGGCTGAGCATAACGTCAAACTTGATTCTTTGCCGGTCTTTTAGCTTAGGGACACCGGTCGCCCTTCACGCGCTGCTTCATACGCCGCCAATGCTACGCGGAAGGACGCGCGCGCCTCCTGGATAGAAGCCGCCGACTGCCGGTTATGCTCAATGCATTCAATCAAATGATCCAACGGAAAGGGCGAGGGCGCACCGAATGACTCTCCGACCTGTCGCTCAAAAACCCAGTTGGCGGCCCCGGCCGCAAGCACGGCTCGGCTCGGCACACGCAAGCCATCCTCGATGATCTCGCCGCGTGAGCCAATCAATTCCAGCCGCATCACATTGTTCTGCTTGGGCGAAGGGCCAGTCAGACGCGGTGCGTTGATCGTCCACGAAGCTTCCATCGTGGCGATGATGCCGTTGGCAAAGCTGAGCGTCGCGATGCCCCAATCTTCCACTTCAAGCTCTTTGTGCACCAGGTTCGCCATCTTCGCCTCGACTTGCGCCACTTCGCTACCGGCCAGCCACCTGAGCATATCAATCCAATAAATTCCCTCGTCTATGAAAGCGCCACCCGGCACCTGTTTGGGGTCAACAAACCAGCCGGGCGAGCCGGAGCGATACCAGTCCTCCGCGATAGACCAGCGACAGGTTTGATGCATCACCAGAATATCGCCAATCTCGCCCGCATCGAGCCTCGCTTTCAACTCGGTCGAGAGCAGTCGCCGATAGCCCTGAAACGCGACGCACTTGACGCCGGCCTGCTCTACCGCCTCAACCATCCGGTCTGCCTGCTCAAGTGTCATCGCCATCGGCTTACCTAAGACGATGTGCTTGCCAGCTTGCGCGGCGCGGATTGTGCAATCAGGCATCTCGGCCACGGGCGTGGCTAGGTGGACGATGTCGATCTCTTCGCGCTTCAACAACTCGCCGTAATCAGCGTAGCCTTTCACTTGAAAGGTGTTGGTGAAAGTGTCCAGTTGCGCGCTGTTATGCCAGGCGACTGCCACCAGTTCGGCCTTCGGATATTCGCGCAAAGCTCTGGCCAGATTGTAGGCTGAATACCAGTGTCCCAGTCCTAGAATGGCGACGCGCCATTTCTTCTCCATAGGTTCCTCTTTTCCCCTCCGCTAAACAGAACGTCTTTTAACGCACGTTGATTTGGAGCGAATTGGTCATCTGCCCATCAATTGTTACCGCGACCTCAACATTGCCGCGCCCGGCTAGGCTGCGTGGCAACTTCACGTTGATTTGATCTAGTCCCGCAAAATCGCCTTGCGCTCCGGCAAAAGAAACAGGCGCATCTGTCCCGCCAATTCGGGCGCTGACTGTAGCTAGCGATGAACGAAAGCGCAGCCCGCTGCCGAACAATACCAAAAAGACTTGGTCACTCTCCGGACCCAAATCAATCGGCACTGCGACGAAGCGGTTCTGGGTCGTGTCGAAGCGCACCACCGGCTCAAAAGTTTGCGAGCCGTCTGCCTTGGCGCGCAACGCAACTGCGGCGGCCACTCCTTGCCCATCCGCATTGGCAGCAAACAGGCCGGGCGCGACGGCGGCAATTTGCACCGTTCCGACAGCGACTTCGCCCCCACCTGAAATGACGACAATAGTCGCTGCTTCATCTACTGTTCCCGCCGGGACTTGATAATTGATCTGATTGGGAGAAACAAAAAAGAGCGGCGCGTCACGTTGGGTGTGCAGGCGATCCCTGACTGTCACAGTTGTACCGGCGAGTGTAGTCGGCAGTGGTGTTGTCAGCGCCGCTTGAGTTGTGGTTGCCAAAGCATTGCCAAAGGCCGCGACGATTGATTCACGCGCCAGTGTAGTTCCGCGATAACTTGCGGCAGAGACAGCGGCCAGCGAATTGGCTCGAATTCGCCAGGCATAAATACCGCCCACCCGATTGGCAGGAATGATCCCGCCGGGAAAAGGCAGATTGGCCAATGGGTCAATCAGTAATCCGGCGAAGGAACTAAAGTCTCCGTTGCGCTCGTTCTGCGTAGGCACATAAGCCGTAGCCAACAAGTTTGAGGCCAAGCGAAGCGGCTGGCAGAACTGCTGATTTGTAGTGGCGGCCAGGGGAAAGGAGAATACTTGCTGAATCGTGGTTTGGCCAACAACCAGATGATCGCCATTCGCGTTAGGGGCGCTGACCGAGTGGATTTGCGAGAAAGGCAGCGGACTACTTGGTAAGCGATCATTCGGTAGGCAGGGTTGTGCCAGTCGTGCAGCAAAGCCAGGCAGGCCAACATCTCCACGTGTTGTCTCTTGTTGTGTCACGACCACAAGAATAAATAGGCTCAGCAGGATGATAAGCCTGACTGTTACGTATTTTTTGGCTGAAATACTGATTCGCATAGATTCCATTTCGATTGATCTTGCTGATGATCTTAAAGTTCAGATGAGCCGCCAGCGTTCAAACCTTTTCAACCTCAACCAACGCATCATAAAACGTCGCCCCCGCCCCCAAATCCGTTAACCCCTGCCCCGTCACCTCATTCGCATTCGTGCCGTCGCTCGTCAGCTTCTTCCACCACACCGACAGTGCCACCACCACGCCGGGCCGCGCCTTGTCGGTCACGCGCGCTTTGGCGGTGAATGAGCCGCGGTTGTTGAAGATGCGCACGCGGTCGCCTTCGTTGATGCGGCGCGCGGCGGCATCTTGCGGATGAATGTCCAGATGCGGTTCTTTCTCCGCCTTCAGGAACGATGGCAGATTGGCGAAGCTCGAATTGAGGAAGTTGTGCGCGGGCGGCGAGATCACTGCCAGTGGATATTGCCTTGCCAATTGCGGCGCATCCAGCACGCTTTCGCGTGGCGGGATGTATGTCGGCAGCGGATCCATGCCCTGCTTGGCCAAGGTCTCGCTGAAGAACTCGCACTTGCCCGAAGGCGTCCCGAAACCGCCTTCGGCAAAGGGCGCAAAGCGTTCGGGCAAGTTGAGCCTGTGCCAGCCTTTCGCTTTCAACTCGTCGAAATCAATGCCCTGCATGCGCGGATGCGTGGTTGTGATGGCCTGGCGCGCGATCTCTTCGTCGGAGTCTTTGAAGCAATCTTCGCTGAAGCCCATGCGCGTGGCCAACAGGCGAAAGACTTCGCTGTTGGGTTTGGCTTCGCCGAGCGGCGCAATGGCCGGGTTGTTCACCAGCAGATAAAGGTGGCCGTAGGCTTTGTGAATGTCGAACTGTTCGAGCTGCGTGGTCGCGGGCAGCAGGATGTCGGCGTAATCCGCCGTGTCGGTCTGAAAGATTTCGTGGACGACCGTGAAGAGGTCTTCGCGCGCAAAGCCCGCGATCACTTTGCGCGAATCGGGCGCGACAGCGACGGGGTTGGAGTTGTAGACGTAGAGCGCTTTGACCGGCGGATCGAGAGGTTCGAGTGTTTCGGTGGGCGCGCCTTTGACATTGAATTTTTGCACGCGCTGGTAGCCGAGCAACGCATCACCGATGGCCGACATATTGATCGTGCGCGGGTTGTTCCAGATCAAATCGGGTCGCGCCAGCGCGTCCGTGTTGATGGGGAAGGTGCTTGAAGTCGAAAGCAGCGCGCCACCTGCTGCGTCGCGCCAAGCGCCGATCAAGGCAGGCAAACAGGCAATCGTGCGCACGGCCATACCGCCGCCCGCGTGGCGTTGCATGCCGTAGTTCAAGCGGATCACCGCTGGTTTGGTCGTGCCGTATTCGCGGGCGAGTTTGACGATTTGTGTTTCGGTCAAACCGGTGATGGCAGCGGCGCGCGCAGGCGACCATTCCAAAGCGCGTTCACGCAACAACTCGAAGCCGTGCGTGTAACGCGCGATGTAATCGTGATCGAGCAGATCTTCCCCTTCTTGATGGATGAGGACGTGCATCATCGCCAATGCCAGCGCGGCGTCTGTGCCAGGCAGCAATGCCAGATGTTCATCGCACTTTTCTGCCGTCAGGCTGCGATACGGATCAATGGCAATGATCTTTGCGCCGTTGCGTTGGGCTTCCAAAATCTTCGGCCAGAGGTGGACGTTAGAGGTAATGACGTTCGATCCCCAGATCAGAATCAGTTTGGCTTCGTTGAAGCGTTCGGGGTCAGTGCCCATGCGCGTGCCCATCGTCACAGTGTACCCGGCAGCGCCCGCGCTCGCGCAGATCGAGCGATCCAGCAGTGACGCGCCGAGCTTATGAAAGAAGCGCCGATCCATAGATTCGCCTTGCACCAAACCCATCGTGCCCGCGTAGCTGTATGGCTGGATCGCTTGCGAGCCGTACTCGTCGGCAATCTGTTTGAATTTGGCGGCGATGGTGTCGAGCGCCTCATCCCAGGTGATACGCGCGAAGATGCCTTTGCCCTTTGCGCCGACGCGCTTCATCGGATAGAGCACGCGTTGCGGACTATAGGTGCGTTCGAGGTAGCGGTTGACCTTGGTGCAGAGGAAGCCGTTGGTGGTCGGATGATCTTCTGCGCCGGCGACCTTGACGGCTTGGCCATTTTCGACGGTGATGACCAGCGCACAGGTGTCAGGGCAGTCGTGTGGGCAGGCGGCGCGCACGATGTGGCGATGATTGACGATACTTGAGTTGAGTGTGGCTTCGTTGAGCGTCATCATTCCTCCTCGAATGTTTTATAGTGTGAGCCGTAACTTGCTTGTTCGAGGATGAAGGTAAATGGATGGCGCTCGATAATCAAGCCGTGCTGGGCGCACATTCATGTTAGCAGCCCAGGTCCGAGCCATCTAATTGTGTACTGGCTTAGCGCAGCGCCAAATCTCACTTGATTTTGACGGTTACCAGGTTGGCTCTTAGGCCATCAACCATTAGCTCCACGTTTACCTCACCTCTTCCTATCAAGCCTCGTGGTATGAGCGCATTGACCTGATCTTCGCCAAGATACGTTCCCTGCGCCCCCGCATAGTTCACGTCTGTTGACGTCATGCCACCGATGTTGACGGTCACGGCCGCGAGGTTGCTACGTCCCCGAATGCCTGTGCCATACAAAATCAAATAGACTTTATCGGTTACTAGGCCAAGATCAATTGGGGCTGAAGTCAGCAACTCGTATTGGCAAGGGGCAGTGCTCTTGCAGCGCAGCACGTTTCCCGACGCCAGCCCAGAGCCATTGGCGGCAGCGGAGAAGAGACCAGGAGCCACAGACTTGATCTCTGCTTTTCCCTCTGCCGTTGTTCCATTTCCTTTAATCACTCTCACCGTTGCGCACCCACTGGCTGTTCCTGCGGGAAGGATGAAATTGATCTGGTTATATTGAGCATGGAGAAGCCCAGCGTCGCGTTCCGTGCCGGTGCTGTCTCTGACCTTGACCCGCGCTCCGGCCAGCGTTGTAGGGAGCGGCATACCAGGAGGAGCTGATTCCATTGGGCAAGGCAGGATCAGAGTGCAGGTCAGAGCTACCCCGAAACCGCTCGCAATAAACTCAGGCAGAGCAATTGACTCTTCTTTAAAGCTCGCTGCTGAGACGACCGTGAAACCGCCACCTCCTCCCACCATTGTTGTGGTCATCGCCGAGTTATTTTTGGGATCTGGATCGGGGGTTTCTGAATCAACCGTTGCGGTATTGTTGATCTCACATAATGCGTTCGCGATAACTTCCAACTTGATGATGACTGTGTCTTGCAGCGGCTCAGTCGTCTGTAAGCCAGATGCGCCCCCTTGCTGTGGCGGGTCGAGGTCTCCGATTAGGATCAGGCGATTGTTGCCCGTACCTGCACAAGTGCCCTTCGATGTTGTGCACGAGCCAGGGACATAGGTGGTAGTGGGGGGCAGGTTGTCGGTGACACGCACCGAACGGGCAAGGCTCGGCCCCAGGTTTTTGACTGTGATGGTATAGGTGAGGGCCGAGCCTATCGTAACTGGATCAGGGTTATCGCTCATCGTGATCGCCACGTCCGTGCCAGCAATGACCTTTGTTACTGCCACCGCCGAGTTGTTTCCTGGAGCGGGATCGGGGGTGGCCGAATCAACCTTCGCGCTGTTACTGATCTCGCTAACCGTCGAAGTTACGCGCGCCACCAGGACAATAAAGACTTCCGCATCACGCGCCAGCGTACTTATCTGGACTATGCGGTTGTTGCCTTGGCCGCCACAAACTCCCGCGGTTGTCTGGCACGAGCCTGGGACATAAGTGGTGGAGGGTGGTAGGTTGTCAGTAACGACCACCGTCTGGGCAGGATTCGGCCCCAGGTTTCTAACCCTGATGACATAGGTAAGATTCGCTCCCGCAACGACCGGATCAGGGTTATCGCTTATCGAGACAATCGCCAGGTCTGCCAGCGTCTGAGAGGTGAGATAGTCACCCCGTGGGGCCGCTCCACGGTTGACTGCGATGCCCAGACCAGCGCTGGTCATCCGCGCATCAAGCGTGAGAGTCAAGGCGAGTAACAACAGAGCATGAATAATTGGTCGTCGAGTGTTCTGCATAAATCTCCCTTCGAAGTTAGAAAGCTTTGCCGAGCGTTGCCGAATCCGTGATCTCCGGGCTAAGCGGGCACCACCGGCCGCGCCACGAAAAAGGACAATGGCGACAGCCGGCGCTAAGCAGTGCAACCACTGTTGGCCCAGCACCAACTAGAAGCGATATTTGAGCGCGAACTGCACCTGTCGCGCACTGAGTGCGGTGTCAACGGAACGGCCAAAACTCGGCGCTTCGAGGATTCGCACAGGCAAGCCGAAGTGCGTCCGGTTCCAGAGATTGAAGGCCTCAACGCGCAATACGAGCGCCTGCTCTGCGCGCACACGAAAGTTCTTGACCAGGGCGAAGTCAGTTTTCGCTACTCCCACCGCCCGGAATGTATTGCGCCTCACCAGACCGTTTTGCGAAGCGGGCGCCAGTAAAGCAGCGGGCCGGGCTGGCCGGATCAACCTCTGCTGCCGGTCGTCCGTCACGATAAGGCCGTTGGTAGTATTTAGCCGGTCAGTCAAGTTTCCGTCGAGATTCACGTCAAAACTGGTGTTGACCGTGAAGGGTTGCCCCGTCTGCAAAGTCGTGACCAGGGCAGCCTCCCAACCACCGAGCAACGCGCCTTTCACCCCACTGGCCTTGTCAAAGCGCGCGCTGAAGGGCAAGTCAGAGAAGAAGCTAGCGACGAATAGGTGGCGCACGTCGAAGTTGGCATCGCCGCGCTCGGCCCGCAGATCCCTGTCATCTTGCGGCAGCGTGAAAGCGCCGCCCAGATCAAAGACGTTCTGAAACATCGTCAATAGCGTGCGACCAGGTGTAAGCAAGACTGAACTGCCGGCGGCTGGAGGGCCGACCGGTCAAGCGAGTCTGAAACGAGTGGTAACTCGAGGCAGCCGATGAGTCAAAGGTAGTAAATGCGCCCAATCCCGGATTTGGCCGCGTGGCATTCGGCTGGCCCGGTTGGGCCAGCGGCGGTACAACCACAGCGGCAGGAGGTCGCGGGTTCTGTCCCAGTGTCAGCAGGAGCGGATCAATCAGGACTGTCGGTGAATTTGGCCCGCCATTCGGCGTGCGGAAGCGCGTCAGCTTAAGCCCGCGCGAGCCAACGTAGGCCACATTGAACAGGTAGTCGCGGAAAAGCTCGCGCTCGACCTGCAGGTTGAAGTGATAGGCATACGGCGAGCGCAGTTTCTGGTCGGGCAGCGTAAAGGCTAGCCCGCCACCCGAGGGCGGCAGACCCAGCGCCGTCGGGTTGAAGAGCAAGCCGAGTAACGGCTGTAAGGCACCTGCTGGAATACCGATCAAATTCAGCTTGTCTGATACGAGCAGATCTAAGATGCGGGTTGGATTGCCAGACACTTGAAGCTCAACAAAACGCGGATTGAAGATTTCGCTGGCCCCGAGCCGACCAGGGAAAGTGCGCGCGTCAATATTGATCGGCACGAAGGTCGGAAAGACGTTGCGCGATTGGCTGACGACACTACCCAAGGTGACGTCATAGTAAAGGCCAAAGCCGCCCCGCACTGCTGTGTTTCCTCCTTGAGTGCTGCTGGCGGCAAACGGGTCCCAAGCAAAGCTGAAATGTGGCCCGAAGTTGTTTCGATCAGCCTCATAAATCCGCTCGCGCCCGGCGAGGAAGCCTTGTAGCGCGGCGCGTGTTGGGGCGAAAGCGGCAAGCAGGCGCGGCGTAGTAAAGAAGTCGTTCGGGCTAGTCAGCACCGTCAATCCACGCAGCGCCGGATCTACTGGCGGAAGATTATCGAGGTTGAACGCCCGTTCGATACGCTGGTTGACCTCGCCGGGAACGCTGTTGTACTCGTAGCGCAGCCCGTAATCGAGTGTCAGGCCAGGGCGTAAGCGCCAATTGTCATTGATGAAGAAATTCTGCTGCCAGAACCGCAAGCCGATGGTCGAGTCAGGCACGTCCGTCGCGAGCGTTTGGAAGACGCCAGTCGGCAAGCCTAGCGCGGCTAAATCCGAGCCGCTGAAAAACCCTGGCGTCGGGCCGAGCCGACTCAGGTTTCTGACCGCCCTGGTGTTTGGGGTGAAGAAGTTGTCGAAGGTCGAAAGGCCAGCCAGGTCGAGCGTCCCTCCGAAGACGACTTGCGGGCGGTAGTTGCGATTGAGAAAACTGTTGAGTTGTGTGCGCCGCAGGTCGAAGCCGTACTTGTAAGTGCGCTTACCACGTAGAGCAGTCAGCATCTCGGCGAGTTGGTAAGTGTTACTCACGCGCTCCTGCGGGAAGAGGTAGGCGTCGAGTCCCACCGGGCTGAAGGGCGTCACCACGACTTGCCCGACCGGCCCCAAGGTGCCGTCTGCCTGATGATCGGGGAGGCGCTTATAATCTACGTAAGACGCTTCGGTTGAGGTGAAATTTTGCAGTGTGAGCGTATTGAGCAGAAACGGCTCATTCATTATGAACCGTGACGGCAGCAAGGACTGGTCACGCAACTCGACGAAATGCAAGCTGGTGCGTCCGAAACTTGTGCGCAGTTGGCTGGTCAAATGCTCAGTAAGCTGACTGTCGAGCAACAGCGATAAATTCTGCGTCCGCACGCGCGGCTCCAAGCCGGAAAAAATTGCCCCGCCCACTGCCGGTATCTGTCGCCGGTCGTTCGTGAAGTTATAACGGCCAGCCAGAGTGTGGGCGATCTGTCTGAAAAGTTTGAAGCGATGATCTAGCTTGAGCGAGAAGATCGTGCTAGCGCCGTCAGCCGGCAAGACCTGTGTGAAGGTGTTCTCGCCATACGGCCCGGCAGGGTTGTTCGCAAAAGGGAAGACCGAAAAGACATCGTCGCCAGCGAATTTTGTAGGAATGATGTCTCTCTGGTCATCCGTGCCATCGGTAAAGCGAAAGCGGCTGGCGCCGAAGTTGAGAAAGCCGCGCTGCGCCACGGTCGGCACAGCGAAATGGGTCTCCTGGCGCGCCTGGATGTCTTGGCGCTCGAAGGAGCCGAAAAAGAAGCTCCGGTTACGGTAGAGCGGGAAGCCAAGACTCACCCCGCCCTGGTTACGCCGCTGACGGTCTTCGCCCTGCGAAGGATTTGGCTGCATCACAACTTGGTTATTGATCCGCACCGGAACGACACTCTTGTCAATTGGCACGCCATTCTCGAACCTGTCAACTTTGACCGCCTCCAGCCGGGCACTCTGCGATTCACCCACCGTGTAGTCGAAGAAGTTGCGCGCGTTGAATGCATCATGATTGAAGAAGTCGTAGAACGTCCCGTGCACTTTGTTTGTCCCCGTGCGTGAGACAATATCCGCCTGTGAGCCGACGTTGCGGCCTTCCCACGCCTCCCAGAGATGAGTGGCGAGATAAAATTCCTGAATGCTCTCGATACTTTGGGGCACGAGCGCGACAAAGCCTTGGCGGCGCACGCCTACGTCCTCGTCGTTATTGTCCGACCCGTCAATCGTGAAATTGTTCGAGCGCGCGCGCTGGCCATTGACGGAAAACTGGCCTGCCGTGCCGATGCCCGCGCCGATACCCGGCCCGACGGTACGCCCCAGCGCAACGGGCGGCGGGGCGACGCCGGGCAAGAGAAAGGCAAGCGTTTCAATTGTCCGAATGCCTGGTAAAGGCAGCGAGAGCAGACTGTGCTCGTCAATCACTCCGCCCCTGAGGCCATTCGAGGTGTTGACCAGTTGCTTCGCCCCCGCACTGGTGGTGGAGAGAATTTGCGAAGTGGCTGGTGGATTTGCTGTCTGTGGTGCTTGTGGAGTGGGAGTCTGCGCCCACCCCACTGGTTGAATGGCGAATTGTAGCGTTATCTCTAGCGAGCCATAGGTTGCTTCCCAAGTCTCTGACGGCTTAGTTGCGGGCGTGCCGACGCGCTTTTTACTTAGGGAGATCTCCGGTGGCTTGACCAGATTATCAGTGCGAACGTCAACTTGGAAAGTTTGCGAGAAAGTATATGGTTCAAACCCAGCATAGCTAATGCCGATTTTATACGGGCCAGGCGGCAAGGCAGGAATATAAAAATAGCCGTAGTCGTCGGTCACTTTAGAGGCAGGTATTTCAGTATCTATATTCTCTATTTCAACTCTGACTCCTGCGATGGGCGACTTGCTAATTTTATCGCGGACGTGACCTGAGAGCGCGCCTGTCGTTTGAGATTGCGCAGGCGCTAAGATCGGACAAAAGAATAAGAGAGACAAAGCCGTAAGCGTGATTAGCGTAAAGGAGGAGAGCTTAATCATTGTTCACACCTATTTCTTATATGGGCATTCCGTGTCCGCTGTTTCGGTCATAACCGTGAACTGTTGAAGCAGCCAATCCATTCCATCAACCGGACGGAAGCCGATTCCTCCTTCTCGAAAAGAACTGTCGGTGAATGCCCCCAGGCAATGCGGCCCGGAATCATCGCGAAACACCTCGATGGTGATCACGAATTTGTCGCTGGTCGCCACGACCGTGATGAAGTAAAAGTCGTTCTTATCAATGTAATCTCCGACTGGCAGATTATTGAGGAACTGGCGCTGACCATTGACATATTTGTAGAAATTGAAACCCCGCTGACTTTTGGAGCTTTTGGAGGTGGCTAACTCGAACAAATAATAGTTACTCAAGTCTTGCGCGCGCATTATCCAGGCAACGCCCCTGCCATTGAGCAGGCGCACGCGAAACCTCAAGGTAACATTATGATAGCTGTCGTAGGAACGCGCCTCAGCGCGGTCCTTAAAAAGACCGACATCATTGCCACTGATCCGGCGACCTATAATCCGCCCCTCTTTTCGCTCAAGCTCCCAACCAATACCCGTTGGAGACCATTGCATTTGATCGGCGAGAAAGTGATCTTTATATTCGCTCGCAGGTGATGGCCAGAAGTGGTGTAAGAGCTTGGGAAGCGCCACCAATGGCAATAAGGCTGCGATTGTCAGCAACATAGTCCGTGGGTTTCGCCATCGCAGTTTGGGGGTTGGCAACCGGGGTTTAGGAGGTTCAACCGGCAAAGAATCTGTGAGGGAAACTGACTCCGAACCCGGCTCAGGCTGCTCAGTAAGCTCAACTGGCAAAGGGCCAGGGAAATTTGGCTGCGCTGGAATTGAACGTACACCAGGAAAAACCGGCTCAGTCGAAGGCTTGGCCCGCCCGCGTTTCACGCCAGCGAGCAGTTCCTCTTTCGCCACCGCTTCGTCTTTTCCTACCAGGTCAATATGAACTATGGCAGACAAGAGGCTGCCCAACTCAACTTCCCGGATAATTACCGGTAGCAACTTGCCCTCGTCGCACTTTGGATCTTTCACAAAAGCTGCTACCCATTCAGACGGCGTGTAGCGTGAATCGAGATAATCCGGGGACAACACCGCAATGGTGCGCGCCGTTTCCTGCGCAGCTTGATACATTTCCAGCCCGAAGTTGGAGCCAGGCCGGAAGTCCCAGGCTTGAATGATGGTCGTGTAGCCAGCCTCTTCCAACTGCCAGGCGATCCACTCGGCCCACGTGCGGTCTGGTCTGGTGTAGCTGATGAAAAAGTCTTTCATGGCTTTCTCTTCCGGCTGTGTTGCTGAATTGGCAGTTGACATAAGCAATTCGATAGCGCCCGCGGCCAGCGCTACTTCTAGCTAGAGAAAGTCGAGAAAATTGCTACGCTCAGCCAGACAGGCATCGCACAAAGCCCCTTACTGCTAAGGTTGCGCAGTGAAAAGGTTCATTGATAAGTGTTAGCACACTGCCCAACCGGTACGACTGGTCAAAGGGGTGGCCTTATTTACATCTGCTGAAGTTCAGCGATTGGAAAAACAGTAACTAGAAAAAAATGCTGATAACGGCGCGTATGCTACGCTCGCAAAAATTGAGTGTCAATACTTATGGCAATCGAATGGTTCTTTCCGGCGAAAGCTCCTACATGTTTTCCTGCGGCAGTGTTCATTGAGTCTTGCGTTGTTCGTACGCGCTCAACACATCTCTTACTAATCCGCGTTTGATCAATTTTTCTTCAGGGTATTCGCCCAAGTCTTTCGTCTCAGCAATCCATTTGCCTAACGCGTCGCGCATACGCTGCAAGACCTTTTGATACTTCCGGTCATCCGCCAGGTTTTTTACTTCGTCAGGATCGGCTTGCGTATCATACAACTCTTCTATCGGTTTGATGGGCGCAAAGAAGAGCGCGGGCGCGCCAGTCAACTTACCCTCCGCGTGCAAGCGCCGCCAAGCCTGCATCGTCGGATTCTCTTCGTTGTAAGAGATGCGCTGTGCATAGGGCAGATCGGGGTAGAAGTTGCGGATGTATTTGTAGCGTGTGTCACGCACCGCGCGGATGCGGTCAAAGGTTTCATCCATACGGTCACGCGCGGCGTAAATGTACTGACGATCTTTCGCGCGTTTGTCGCCCAGGAAAACTTGCCCTTGCATGCGCGACGGAACTTCGACGCCAGCGACGGACAACACAGTGGGCGCGAAATCAATGAAGGCCACCAGATCGTTGCGCACCGCGCCGGGTTTGAGCTTGCCCGGCCAGCGAATCAAGAGCGGGACTTTGATGCCGCTGTCGTAGACCCAGCGTTTGCTGCGCGGCATCCCTCGCCCGTGATCGCCGAAGACGAAGACCACCGTGTTGTCGGCCACTTTATACTTGTCTAGCCATTCCAACACGTCACCGATGATGTAGTCCGCCGCCGTCACGTCGTCGTAATACTGCGACAGGTCTTTGCGAATCTCCGGCGCGTCGGGATAGAAGGCAGGCAGCTTCATCTTCTCCGGCCGATGAAATTCGTTGGGCTTCAAGCGCGCAGTGTTCCGCTTGTGCAGTTCGGCATTGGCGCGCGTCTGGCTTTCATGCGTGATGCCCAAATTCATGTAGTGAAAGAACGGCTGCTTGGGCGGCGCTTCCTTAAGCCAATCCTTGCGGCTGTCCACCTGTTGCGGCGTGGGCTGGTAGTTGAAAACCTTCATATCCGGGTTGCCATCGTCAAAGTTCCAATCCACTTTGCCGGGCCAAGCGACGAAATATCCGGCGTCACGCAGAAGCTTGGTGAAGACTTCCGGCGGATTGATGAGCTTGGAACGCATGTGATGCGAACCCAGCGTCGTGGGATACATGCCTGTGAGCAGCCCTGAACGGCTCGGCGCGCAAACGGGCGCGTGGGTAAAAGCGTTGGTGAAGCGCGCGCCTTCGCGGGCCAGCCGATCCATGTTCGGCGTGATGGCTTGCGGGTCGCCGTAACAGCCTAGATCAGGGCTGACATCGTCGAGCACTAGCCAGATGAAGTTGGGGCGCGACGACTTATCAGTTTGGGCAGCCTGTGCTGGTGCAGCGTGGTGTGCTGGCAAGGCAGCCAGTGAAAGACAGAGTAAGGCCAAACATCCCAGACGCTGCCACAACCAGGTGAACGTGTGTTGTTTCATCTTTCTCTTCCTCGCGCTTTCCAACTGAATTGCTTGCTCGCGGCTGTCAGAAAAGGTAATTGATGCTTCCGCATAAAGCAAAAGCAGCGATCAGAGCTTGCCGAATTCGCGGCTTGGCGCTACTTTACGCTTCGCCATGAACACATCGCCGAACTTCAAAATCATCCCTGATCACGCTGAACTCGATAATATCCAGCGCGACTTGCGTTTTCATCCGGTCGTCAATCAGCAGCCACAGACGTTGACACGCGCACAGATCGAATTCTTCAACCACAACGGCTACCTCAAAGGACTGCGCATTTTCAGTGAGGAAGAAATGGCTAACCAGCGGCGCTACTTCGACAACTTGTTGGCGCAAACGCTGGCGGCGGGTGGCGACAGCTATTCGATCAGCACGGCGCATCTGCGCTATGGCAAGGTTTACGACCTGCTCACGCATCCGCGCTTAGTAGCCATCGTCAAAGACTTGTTGGGTGAAAACGTGGTGGCTTGGGGTTCGCACTACTTCTGCAAAATGCCTGGCGATGGCAAGCGTGTCAGTTGGCACCAGGACGCGAGCTATTGGCCATTGACGCCGTCGAAAACGGTCAGCCTCTGGCTGGCGATTGATGATGCCGATGTCGAGAATGCTTGTATGCGTTACCTGCCCGGCACTCATTTGTTCGGCCATCTGACCTGGCAGTTGAGCGAAGACGATGAAGCCAATGTGCTCAACCAAACCATCCCGGAGATCGAACGTTTTGGCGAGCCGGTCAACGTTGAGTTGAAAGCGGGCGAAATCGCTTTGCACAGCGACCTGTTGCTGCACGGCTCGGAGGCCAACACGTCAGCCCGCCGTCGCTGTGGGTTGACGTTGCGATATTGCGCGGCGGATGTGCGCGCTTATATGAATTGGAATGCCAAAGGGTTGATAGTGAGCGGCGCTGATCCGACGAGGCACTGGGCCAATCCGGCGCGTCCTTTAGACGATTGAGTGAGAGGTGCGGATGCGAGGTATATTGCTCTTCTGTTGGTTTTGTCTGCTCTGTCTGTCAGGCTTCAGCCAATCTGATGACACCTGGCCGCCGGAAGTGAAAGAGATCAGCTACCTGAGCGCCGCCGACAACACGACGCAGCCCGCTTTGTTTTATGCGCCAGCCGCAAACAAGCCGCAACCATTGCTCGTTGCGCTGCACACGTGGAGCAACGATTACAAACAACCGGGCAGCATTCCATACGCGCGCTGGTGTCTGACGCACAAATGGGTCTTCATCCATCCCAACTTTCGCGGCCCGAATGTCAGGCCGGAAGCGACTGGCTCTGAGTTGGTCATTCAAGACATTGTGAGTGCGGTGGAATATGCACAACGGCACGCGCGAGTTGACCTGACGCGCATCTATCTGGTCGGTGTTTCGGGCGGCGGCTATCTGGCTTTGTTGCTGGTCGGGCGGACGCCGGATATTTGGGCGGGCGTTTCCGCATGGGCGGCAGCCAGCGATTTGACGGCGTGGTATCACGAATCGAAACGGGCGGGGCGCAAATACGCGGGCGACATCGCTGCTGCTTGCGGCGGCGTACCGGAAAACAATAACTCGGCGGAGCGCGAATGTTTGAAGCGTTCGCCGCTGGCTTATCTGGTTAGCGCCAACCAAGTCCCGCTCGACATCAACGCTGGCATCCAGGATGGCCACAACGGCAGCACGCCGATCAATCATTCGTTGCGCGCCTTCAATCTGCTGGCGCGCGAGTCAGAGCAATTGACCGAAGCGGAGATCAACTATTTTGTCGAGGAAGCGAAAGTGCCTGCACGCTTGCAGAGCAAGCTGAGCGATCCACTTTATAGCCCGAGGCAGGTTCTTTTCCGCAGGCAAGCGAACAAGGCCCGCTTAACGATCTTTGACGGCGGGCACGAGATCATTCACGAGGCTGCATTGCAGTGGCTGGCGAAGCAACGCAGAGCAAAATAATTCAAGCCCGCGCCGCCATTGGCTTCACGCGGTAAAGCATCTCGCCCGCCTTCGGCACCAACAAGATGCCCTCGTCTTCCCTGCCTTTCCATTCATCCAAATTGATCGAAGCCGGATCGAGATAACCCAGATTTACCTGCCGACAGCGCGCTTCGGGAACGCCCGTGGCCAGCGTGACCTGGATGCGTGGCGTTTCGACGCCGGTCGTTTCGTCATACGTGCCCAAGCCTTTCACGTGCGTGCTATGCGCAATCACGCCCCAGGGATGATGTTTGAACTTGTCCCACTGCTTCACGAAATAGTCGCGCACGTGATAACCGATCTCGTCCATCACCTGGCCGTGTGTGTAGCTGATCTCGTTGATGTGCGGCGCGTAGATGATTATCTCGCCGCCATCGGCGACGACCGGTTCTAACTTGTACATCCCCTTGCCCGCCGTCCAACAATCTTCGTAAAGTTTCGGCATCACCGACAGCACACGCTTGAAGGGCTTTTCGGCCCAAACAATGTGAAGCTGCGCCGACAAATCCGCCGCCGCTTCCCAAGCCTCTTCCGGCGTGCCGATGAACAAGCCCGCCAAGCCATCGCCTTTGACCACTAGGCTGAAACAGAGTTTGGGCTTTTGGATGAAAGAAGCCGCGCGATCAATCACGCGGCGCGTGGGGGTGTGTTTGATCCCGATGGTGTCGAAGTTGGTCACGACCGCGCCGAGCCAGTGTGAGAAGTTGATGACTTCGGCGCCACTGATGCCAGGGAAGAAATACTTGTTGCCACCGGAAAAGCCCGCGACCTCGTGTGGAAAGGTCGGGCCGCAGATGATGATCTGATCGTAATCCAACACTAGCCGGTTGAGGCGCACGGGAATCGGATCGCGCAGGATGCCACTGGAAATCTTTTCAATCTCTGCGCCAGAGATTTCGCCCAGCGTGACCAGCGCAGCGGGAGAATCCCAAGCATGGTTGAAAACATTCACGTCGGCGTAACGGCTGGCGCGCTCTTGTGCGGTCACACCTAAATGGCGGTTGATCGCCTCTTCGCTCATCGGCTGATGCGTGCCGAGCGCAATCAGGAAATCGAGCTTGGCGACCCTGCCCCTCAGAGCTTCGTGAAAAAGCCGGAACATTTGTGGGATGGGCGCGGTGCGCGTGCCGTCGGGAATAATGATGACGACACGCTGACCGTCGAGTGGGTGTTGCGCGAAGGACTGCGCCATTAACTCACGAATCTCAGGCTCGCGCAAAAATTGGTTGGTGTGGCCTTTGCCAATCAGCATGTTTGATCCAAGTTGCATAATCAAAGCTTACGAGTGCGCACTTGCGGCAGCCATTTTCCATTCTGCATTCTCAACGTCCGCGTAGCGGCTGCAACATACTGGTTTCTTGCGAGGAAATGGAGAATGAGAAATGGAGAATGTCGTCTTTCTCATCTCAAGGTCGAGCCGTTCGTTACACACCGCCAAAAGCCGAAAACCCGCCATCCACCGGCACAACGATGCCTGTGACAAAAGCCGATGCGGGCGACAACAGCCACAAGACCGCACCCAGCAAATCCTCCGGCTCACCAAACCGGCCCATCGGCGTGTGCGCGATGATGCTCTCGCCACGCGGCGTTAGATTGCCACTCGCCGCGTCAATCAACATATTGCGGTTTTGTTCGCCGAGGAAAAACCCCGGCGCGACGGCATTCACGCGCAGCTTGGGCGAATACTCCTTCGCCAGGTGCACGGCCAGCCATTGCGTAAAGTTGTTGATCCCGGCCTTCGCGGCTGAATAGCCGATGACGCGCGTCATCGGGCGCAACGCCGCCATTGAGGAAAGATTCAAAATCACGCCTTCGCCCTGCTCTGCCATCTGTCGTCCGAAGACTTGGCAAGGCAGAATTGTGCCGAGCAGGTTCAGATCGAAGACGTAGCGCAGCGCCTCTTCCGGCAAGTCGAAGAAACTTAGTTCAGGCTTGGTAGTCGCTTGCGGATTGTTGCCACCTGCGCCGTTGATCAACCCGTCAATCCGCCCGAATTCATTTAGTACCTCGCGCGCGGCACTCTCCAACGTACCCGGCTGCAAGACATCGCCGAGTACTGTGATGGCGCGTCCCGGCCCCTCCATTGCAGCAGTGACAGCATCGCCCTTCTCTCGGCTGCGTGCCAAGATGGCGACATTCGCGCCGCAGCCTACCAACGCTTTTGCCATCGTGCAGCACAACACGCCCGTGCCGCCGGTGACGATGATGGTGCGTCCGGTGAAGTCGTACAACTTAGTCAGTTCAGTCAGGTTCATCTACCGATCAGTCTCCCGTCGCTTTGGAAGCCTCGCCAAATGGTGCGAAGTGTTTGCCGAAGTGAGTCTCGATCATCTCGTAGTAGGTCTCTTCGTCGCCGCGCAGCGTAGCGAAGAACGGCGCGCGGAAATCCGGATGGTGCAGCACCGAGCCAAACGTCACGTGCAGGATTTCGCGCGCGTGAAAATCGTCGAGCAGCGCTGGCAACTGCGCATCGGCAAGCGCCGCGACTTCCGGCATCTTGTTCACTTCGGCAGAGACGTGATACGTGGCGCGGTCGGTCGGATAGCGCCCGCAGGCAAAGGCCACGATCTCACGGAAGAGCGGCGCGTTGACTTGGCTGATCGCGCGTAGGGCTTCCAGATAGCTCGTGCCCGCCGTCTTCAAGTGCACCAACTCGCCCGCGACGCGCGAGGCAATCGGGTAGACGCTGAATTTGTCCGAGCCGGAATGCAGGCTGAGCTTGTACGGGCCGAAGGTTTGTGACACCGCCAGATGCCGGGCAAACGATTTCTCAAACTCGGCCAGATCGCCTATGTAATCCACGCCCTTTTCAAAATCACCCACGTAGCGCGGCGCCAGGCTCACCCACTTCACGCCCAGCCGTTTCAATTCGTTGGCGATGTAAATGTGTTCGGCTAGCGTCGTCACAGTCTCCGATTCGTCCACGCTCATTTCCAGTTCGAACGGCTGGCCATTCATCACGCTGCCCAAGTGGCGATACAGCTTGACCGTGTGCGCTACGACGCGGCCATATTTCGCAGTCGCGCGGAGTAAATCTCCGGCATCAATCTTGAACTTGAAATCACCCAGGTCAATTGGGTTGAACAGCCGCGACTGAGTGTCCATCCAGCTTGTTTCCAGCTCAGCCCAGGGCAAGGCTTCGGTCTTAGCTCGCAAAACTTCGAACGGAGCGGTGTTGGCTTCGTTATCAACGTGTTCGCTAGGATCAATCGTGTAAAAGGTGAATCCAGCGGCAGCGCAGGCGTCAATGTCGTCGGTGTTCTTCAAATGATCGGCGTCCGCGCCAAAGCCGTCGCGCCAACCTTCCTGCAAGATGCCCCAGAGCGCATCGTCCATCACCGCCTGCGGCGTGCGTCCGGTGCGCGCGTTCTCGCGAATGGATTGTTGCGCCAGGATCGGCGCCATGGTCGAATGACGAATCGCGCGTATGTGCCCCGGCGTTGCTAGGCCCAAGCGGTCGCCACAGCCCGCCGATTTCCTCAAGCCTAACGGGTGTGGAACCAGAAACGGCAAAACATCGCGCAGTGCCGCCGCATTCTCAGGCGTGGTCTCGCAAATCTTTTCTGTCAGCGACTGTCCTGCTAAATCAGACGGAGTGGCTACGCCCTGGAATTTATTCAACATCTCGGTCTTGGCTGAAACGATGCCGAGATATTTCTTGGTCTCTTTGCGGCCTAGAAAGAAGAGCGTGTTTTGCGTTGCTACCAACGAGCGCGGATAAACTTGCAAGCCACTAGCACGCCCTAACGCTGCGGTCGTTGCGCTGGCTTCAGCTTCAGGCAAGGGCGTGGCAAGCTCAGCGGTATTGAGATGGGTCAATAAATCTGCGGCCATTATCCAAATCTCCTAGAAAAATGTCCGACAAGCTGTCAAAGCTTGTCGCTGACTTCCGGTTGCGCCAACCCGAAGGACTACGACAAGCTTTGACAGCTTGTCGGACAACTGCATGGCGCGTTGATTTAACCAATGCGGAATCACACCTAGCTTACGATAAGCTGATTGGTAAGACCAGCGGGCTAATACGCAAAAGGCTGAATTCAGCTTAAGCCCGAGCATGCCGCCATTTCGTCACATCCCAATCCACTCTTTTGCCAGACCGGAATGCTTCATTAGCAAGATGTGCACCGACCAGTACACGGTTTCCCAACTCGACCGGCGAGTTGGGTTGCTGACGCGACTTCATGCAATCGAGGAAGTTCTGCATGTGAATCGTGCTCTCGTCTTTGACTGGCCAGCTTTCGATTTCTTTGCGCTTGGCGTCGTAGCGCACCATCATCCCGCGCTGGTTCTCCTGCACGATGCTGCCTTCAAGTCCGTAGAAGGCCGCGCCGTCATACTCCTGGCCGTTCATAAACTGCACCATGAAGACAATCGCAAACGTGCCGCAATCCAGCACCGCGTGCACGTTGTCGGGCGTCTCCCAATCGGTGTTTTGATACTTGCCGCCGTTACACACGACGCTGCGCGGCCCGTCGCAGCCCGTGATCCACATCGCCACGTCGAGCCAGTGCGGCCCGATGTCTGTCATCAAGCCGCCCGCATAATCCCAAAACCAGCGCCAACCCGAAGCGCGTTTGGCGTCATAAGGGCGCTGCGGCGCGCGGCCCAGGAAGCGTTTCCAATCAATGAGCTCCGGCGCGAACAAGGTTTGATCCTTGCTGCGTTTGATGTAGGGGTCAACCGGGCGATAGCGAAAATCCCAGATGCGCACGAAGCGAATCTCGCCGATGCCACCGGAGGCGACGATGTCACGTGCTTTTTTGAAATGCTCGCCACTGCGGCGTTGATTGCCGACTTGCACGATCTGTTTGGAAGCTTTGACGGCGGCCACCATCTGTTCGCCTTCTTCGATAGTGCGGCAAAGCGGTTTCTCGATGTAAGCGTCCTTGCCAGCTTTGACCGCAGCGAGCAAACAGTCGTGATGCAAATGATCTGGTACAGCAATGATCACGCCGTCAATGTCTTTGTGCGCGAGCAGATCGTTGTAATCAACGTAGGTTTTCTCAACACGGCTGGTCAGCCGCTTCTGCGCCAGTTCCAGCAGGCCTTTGTTGACATCGGCCAACGCGACGATGTCGGCGCCGAGCCTTTGCGCCGTCTGCACGCGCCCGCTGCCACGATCACCGGGGCCGATGCCGCCCAAACGAATACGATCGTTGGCGCCGAGGATGCGTGCGTAAGATCGCGCGGACATGCCTGAAGCGGCCAAAATTCCCAGCGACGATTTGATGAATTGCCGTCGCGGAACTGGTGCAGAATTGTGATTCATAACTCTTACCTTTCAGTTGGAAGTTTCCCTGCAATGTGGTGTGACTTGGGCGTATTCTCAAGTGCGTTTGCGTTGAAGTCAAACTTATTCTCTCTGCAATTTTTCGAGGCGGCGGAAACCGTACCGTAGACTGTCAGTCTGCGGCAGACTCGGCGCTTCACCCTCTAGTTCCAGTGGGTCAGAAACCAAGCCTTCCGCAGACTGACAGTCTACGGTACAGGGCGCGCGCTTCTCGATTCGCTAATTCTGGACAATTTCCAGGAAGAGATTTTTTTCTTCCCAACCTCTATCTTTCATCGTATTCCCTGTCTCTAGTAGCTTGAGAGCGCAAACGGCATGGCTTCTATGCAACCCGAAAAGCAGCCGGATGAGATGTTGGTCTTAGCGGCCATCTTCGGTGATCTGCGTTCCTTTGATGTGTTGGCGCTGCGGTATCGCGCGGCGGCCTATCGCGTGGCGCAGGTCATCGCAGGCAATGAGTTGGCTGAAGACATCGTGCAGGAGGCGTTGTTGCTGGCCTTCAAAGCCTTGCCGTCTATCGAAGAGCCAGACAAGTTTGCGTCATGGCTCTACACCATCACGCGCCACGCGGCTTATCGCTTTGGCCAACGCTCGCGGCAGGAGCGTGAGCGGCGGGTCGAGTTGGACGAGGCTTTGCTGGAAAACAGCACCGTCCTGGCGCTGCCTTTCAAACCAAATGAAGATTTTGAAATGGCCTGGGTGCGCGCAGGTGTCGAACAACTCCCGGAAGACTATCGCCTGATTTTGCAGCTCAGGTTTTACGATGAGATGCCTTTGCGGCGCATCGCCGATTTTCTCGATCTGCCGTTGACGACGGTCAAATGGCGCTTGCATCGCGCGAAGCAATTGCTGCGCGAACAGCTTGTGCCACCGGCTGAAGGCAAGCGGCAAAAATTATCAAAGCAAAAAGCCAGGACAAAGATTTGACAGTACGGAGGATTTTATGGAACGCGAACAGGAACTTAGAAAATTGATCAACGTCTTGCATCGCACAGCGCGCGCCGCGGTGCGTGTGCAGTGGATGCAGGGAGGCGAAAACGAAACGCGTTTTGCCCGCGAACAATTCAATCGCATTCTGGCGCGGCTGGGCGAACTCGATCCAAACATCAAGACCGTGTTTGCGCCGCTGCCGGATGACAGCTCACTCACCACGGTTGCGCTGGCTTGCCGCCAAGTCGTGTCGTATTACGAAGACGAGGTGAAGCTCGATGAAGACTGGTGGAGTCGCGGTTTCGCTGCCGGTTTCAAAGCGCCGTGCGGTGACGTGAAGGACTTTTCCATCGAAGACCTCGGCAATTGGATTCGCGACCGCTTCCAGGAGATCGGGCAACACGAGCGCGAGCGGCGCACTAACCGGAAGAGTTGCGGTTGAAAGTCGAATTAGACTTTCAGAGCCGCTCAAAAAGCAAAGGCAAGAAGCTCTCAGCATGAGAGCTTCTTGCCTTTTGTTTTACCAGCCGGTTGTAGGGGCACTAACAGCCCGGCGGGAAGACTGGCACCGTGAAGACGTCGTTGCCGAGCGTCAGTTTGTGTAAGGAGCGGCCGCCAGTAAATGCCCCGCTCACTGCTGTCGCGTTCGGATTGAAATTGAAGATCGCGCCGGTGAGCCCATTATTCGGCTCGGCTAGCGAGGCAAACTTCATCCAACCAGTGCGTCCTGCCGGAATCGCTTGCGAGAAGCGTGGTGACGTACGCGGGAAACTATTAGACAGCACCTGCTTGATCTGACAATTGCCAGACACGAAGGTGAAGCTGAAAGGATTCTCCGTATCATCAAACAGTAAGCCGAAAATGTTGCCCAGCGCAGATGCCGTTGAGCCTAGATTGCCGCCCGTGCGCTCCAGCACAAGCAAGGTTGAATTGCCGTCATCCGGGCTCAAGATGGACGAAGCCGCCAAGGTGCGACCCGGCGCAGCGAATTGAGTCCCGTCCAACCTGAGCAGCGCTGTTACGGAATTAGCATCGCAGGCGGGCAATGCCGGCGCGGGTGTTAGATTCATCGGGTTGAATGGATACGCATCGGCGTTGAGCACTCCGTAGTGACCGGAAGAGAACTTGATGCTCTCACTGCCGATCAAGCGGTTGTTGCCAACCGGACAACCTGGGTCATTCACCTCCACAGCTACGATGTAGCCCATGGTGCCCGGATCAATGTCCGAGGCGAGGAAACAAGCTGTCTGACTCTGCGTTAGACAGATAAAGTTGTCAGCCACCGAACAGGTCGCACCGTCCACGAAGAAGAGATGCACAGTAGCAGGGTTGATCGGATCGGTGTTGGTTAAGCAGATGCGCGTGTTCTCGCGGTTCGGGTTCGACGCATCAGAGGTGTAGACCGGGAAGATCAGAATAGAACCAGGCTGGGGTAAAATCCCCGGGATGGTCGAATTTTGTACGTTGCAGTCTACGTTGATTGATGTGGTATCGCGCGCCGTGTTATTACGCGAATCGGTATCGCCTGTGGCCGTCAACGTGGCCACGTTAATCACCGTGCATTGTTGGATGTTGCCAGCTACCCTCACCCGGAGAGTGAGATTGGTTGTGGCATTCGGCGCGAGTGAGCCGGGGAAAGTGCAAGTGACGCTGCTATTGCCCGCGCCAGCGCTGCAACTCCAGCCTGTGCCGGTGAAAGAGACGTAGGTAATCCCGCTCGGCAGGTTGTCAGTCACCGTGATTGTGCTATCAGAAGCACCAGGGCCTTTGTTGGTCACGGTGAGTTCATACGTCTCCAGGTCGCCTGGGCCGAAAAGGCCTACGTGGCGTTTTGCCAGCGCCAGATCGAAGGAGAAGCGTTCACCAAAATTGTAGTTGACCGCGTTCACCCCCGAACCCAGATTGATCTGGCTGATCATATCATTTGTCACTACGCCACCGACTGAGCCAAAAGTGTCTTTGCCGTCTTTATAATTGGGCGGCTGTGTCTCAGTGACTTTGTAGACGCCGGGCACAAGACTACAGAACTGATACGAACCATCTGCGCCGGTGGTGATCGCGCGTGAGACGGCGTTGCCGAAGAGATCGGTGCCGGTCAGCGTGATTGTCACATCAGGAATAGGTGGCTCGCCTGCATCCTTTACGCCGTCGTCATTCAAGTCAACGTAGACGAAGCCTGACAGGCACGAGCGCTGGAACAAGCCCGCGTCCCAGCTCAAATCAGCCTCGCCATTGGCCAGCGAGAAAATTTCCGTGCGGCCATTCGCCGGATTGGGGTCGCTATCGGTTGCGTCCTTCGCACCGGTTGGGCCTTGGTTGATAAAGCCGAAATCGGGTACAGCAGAAATGTCGAACTGCACGAAGTAGCTGCCAGGCGTCAGGTTGGTGAACAAGTAAAAGCCCGGATTGCCACTGCCATCGTTGGCTGTCGTGCGCGTGCCGACCAGTACATCATCCCCCGTACCAGCTTGATTGTCAGGGCCGGGGCGGAAGAGGCGCACGGTTACGCCGTTGACGCCATTGGCCGCGCCATCATCCTGGATGCCATTCAAATTGGTATCCTTGAAGACGTAGTTGCCGACGCTCGCCGTTTGGAATACGCCCGCGTCCAAGTTTAGGAAGCTCTGGCTGCCGGTGAGCGTAACGGTTTGCGTGCGTCCCGTCGCCGGTACGGCATCGCTGTCCTTCGCATCATCACCGCAGACTTTAGCGTTGGTGAAGTTGTAGCCGCTCGGCAGCGTGAAGGTCACGTAGTAATCGCCGGGCGTAAGACTGGTAAACAGGTAATTACCGCTCGCGTTGGTCGTTTGCTGCCCAAGCTGCGTGTTGCTGCTGTTAAAGAGCGTGACGGTCACGCCCGGTACGCCAGGTTCGCTTGCATCCTGACAGCCGTTGAGGTTCGAATCCAGGAAGACGAAATCGCCAAGCGAGGCCCCTTGGATGTTGATCGTCACGCGGTCTTCGTCATCCTCTGCCGGAGGCAGGATAGGATTGCCGTTGCCCGGCGTAGAATCCACGTCGAGTTCTTTGGCTGTCTGCACCTGGGCGTAGTTGGTAATGCTGCCGCTAGCATTGTTGTTGATCCGCGCCACGATTTGCAGCGAGACGCTGCCGGGGCTGGGAATAGAGCCAATCGTCCACGTACTGGTGTTGTTGTCGAAACTGCCTTGCGAGGCGGTCGAACTCAAGTAAGTCAGCCCGGCAGGCAAAACATCGCGCACCGTCACATTAGTCGCCGTTGCGAGGTTGGCCGCATTGGCAACGGTGATCGTGTAGGTGATGTTTTGTCCAGTTAGGTATGGGCCGTTGGTGACGGTCTTGGTCAAGGACAAATCAATGCGCGGATAAATGCCCGCGTCTAGGTCGAGGTAGCTCTGCCCTGAGGCAAGCGCCACGTTCGCGGTTCGCCCCGTTGCCGGATCAGCATCACTGTCCAGTGCGTCATTACTGCCTTGATCTTTCGGACTAAAGATAAAGCCTTGCGGCAGATTGCTAAAGATGACGTAGTAGCTGCCCGGCGCTAGATTGGTAAAGAGGTACTTGCCGTTTGCATCAGTCGTCGCTACAGCAAGTTGATTGTTGTTGGCATCGAACAACGTCGCGCGCACGCCTTGCACGCCAGTCTCCATTGCTGGCTCGTAGATGCCGTTGCGATTCATGTCGTTCCAAACGGTATCGCCCAACGAGCCTGCTTGGTTCACCCCAGCATCCACATCCAGATTCTCTTGACCGGCGGAGAGCGTCACGTTGGCCGTGCGCCCGGTAGCCGGGTCAGGGTCGCTGTCTAGATTGCCGCCGCAGGCTGCGACATTGCGTTTGGTAAAGCTATAGCCGGCGGGCAAGGTGAACCTGACGGCATACGTGCCTGCGGCCAGATTATTGAAGCGATAGTTGCCATTGCCGTCTGTTGTCTGCGTAGCGAGGCTGTTGCCGCCTGAATCCAGCAACGTGACGGTCACACCTGGCAAACTGGGTTCGCCCTGATCCTGGCAACCGTTGCCGTTCGTGTCTACCCAGACGCGGTCGCCGAGCGCAGCCGCCGGGACGCAGACCGTCACTTCGGCCTCATCGTCTTCCTGCGGCGCAAAGAGCGGATTGCCATTGCCCGGCGTCGAGTCAATGTCTAGCGGGCCGGTCTGTGTTTGGACTTGCGCATAATTTCGGATACAGCCGACAACGCCTTGTTTGATTGACGCCATAATCTGCAACGTCGCCGATGCGCCTGGCGCGAGCGTGCCAACTGTCCACGTGTTGGTGATTGAATCGAATGCCGGGGCGGGGTTGGCCGCCAGGAAACTCAGTTGCGGCGGGAAGGTATCGCGGATCATTACATTGGTGGCCGCCGAGCAAGGGCCGGAGAAAACGCCAGCCTTCGTGCAATCGGTCGCGTTGGTCACAGTCAGCGTGTAAGTGACATTGCCGCCCGGCGCGTACGGGCCGATGCTGACAGTCTTGGTCAGCGAGAGGTCAACGCGCTCGGCGAAGAAGCCGATGTCGAAGGAGTGATCGTTCGCGCCCGCCACGCCAGTCGTCATAGCAATCACCGCGAAATTACCACTCGTCACGCCATCGGAATCGCGCGCGTCACCATTCGCGCTGTTGTCAGCATTGGCTGGTGACAGGCCGGTGCTGATAAGTGCGACCTGAGTCTTATCTACGCGAATTTCATAAGCCGTGCTCGTCAGCACGCGGCTGGCCACGTTGGCGTCGTTGAAGAAATACTGGCCCGTCGCGTTGGTCGTGGTCGTGCCTACCAGTTGGCCAGCTCTGAAAAGCTGCACCGTCACGTTGGGAATGCCCGGTTCGTTCGGGTCTTGAATGCCGTCGCGATCCAAATCGTTCCAGATGCGATTGCCCAACTCAATCGGGGCTTCGGAGCAGAGCACTTCCAGATCGCCCAGACCGGCGGCCTTGCCAAAGGTGCCATTGCGCTGATCAACGATCGAAGGCGCTGGAAAGATTTCGTAGCGGCGGTCGGTCTTGCCATTCTGATTGTTCATAAACAGCACGCCGCCGGAGCGAATCGTGAATGGATCGAAAGCAGGCGTCACCACTTGCAAGGCGCCGGGCAGCAGCCCCAAAGCGCCGAGTGAAGTCTCCTGGTGCACCAACTGCCCATTCTGGATGAAGTCGTCTTGATAATAGAACTCGCCGCCACCCGGCCCCTGACCATTGTTCGCGCCGCCGACATTCGGGCCGGCCACGCCGTTGTTTTCCAGCACGAAGGCGCCGTTGTTGTTGAAGGCGCGCAGAGTATCGCCGCCGGAGATGCCCTCATAGACAGGGTCGTTGCCCGCTAGGTCGGCCTGCAAAAAGCCGCTCTGCATACCGGTGCGATCCATAAAGCCCAGGATCATCGAACCATCAATATCGAATTCTATGTCGGAGAGTATCGGTTGCGGATAGACCAGGAACTTGCGCGTTCCAGTGTTCTGCGCCGGAGCGATGAGCTTATTGAAATCGTCCGTCCACGGACGCCAGAATTTGCGATCTTCGACGCCGGGCCAAACCCAGGTGATGCCTTTGGTATAACCCAAACCGAATTCCAGGCGATTGGTAAAGGTGCTGTTCGCAGGATTGAACTCGTAGACCACCGCTTTCAAATCGCTGGCGTTTTGCGAAGTCTCTGCCGAGCAGACGCCACCGACATAGACTTTGCCCTTGTAAAACTTGGTTCCCCAGGCACGGAACGTACCACCAGTACAGTTCGGTGTGGGAATCGTAAAGGAGCTGACGTTGGCAGCAGTTGGCGGTGAAGAAGAATCGTTGAGGAAGATCGAATAGAGTTTGCGGTCATTGAGATTAATGAGCCAGAGCGTCTTGTCATCTTCGGCAATATCAATATCGCCGATGCCCAGCTTGCCCACACCAGGGAAAGCCGGCGCGTCACCGCTGAATCCAGCCGCATCACCCGGCAGATTGCGCGTGGCGTTGGTCAATGTTCCCACGTCAATGCCGATGTTCTTCACATCAACAAAGTTGGCCAGGCTCATACTTGGGCTTTCGGGATTCGTGACAGTGTAAAGACCACCAATGCCCAAGGGACCAAAGCCGGAGTGACGGCGCACGACTGCGGCGGCGAAGGCCTTACGGGTCGCGCGTTGATAAGCTACGCCCCAAGTTGCGCCTATCTGTCCGGCCATCGCTATCTTGCTCGGCATTGGCTGATTGCCGCCCGCCGGAACGGTCAAGCCGTTGTAGGGAGCGCCAGTCCCCGCCGAATAGGGAAAAATTACAAATACTGGTTCCGGTGCCGCTGTGCCAGGCTTTAACGGATCGCCTGAAACATAGCAAGGAGTCGCCAAGAAAGGATTGTCCTGACAGTAATCTTTTGGATCGTTGAGACTGAGACTGACATTTCCGACGGGCGTGGAGGTGACAAACTGAACGGCGGTTCCCGATCCAGTGCCTGCTGGGCCGAATAAAAGCCCCGCTGGCAGGTTGGTGAACTCCACGCGATAAGGCCCAGAGCCTGCATCGTTCGTGGTCAGCGAATAGGTGCCATCAGCCGTGCTCGTCGCTGTTCCTACGGCACTGCCCGCGACGTTGTAGGCCGTGACCGTCACACCAGGAATTCCTTGTTCGGGAATACGGACGACGGTCGCCGGATCTTGCTTGCCGTTGCCATTCCAGTCACGGAAGACAGTGCCGGTGATCGTCCCGGCCAAAAGGGTGCTCGCCGCTCGATTTGTTCCTGCCGCCACGGCCAAGCGTTTGGCCGTCGAACCAAAAAGCTTGCCAACCTGATTGCCAGGCCCGGCATACACGGCAGCCTTCTCCGCCAAAGCGGCTAAAGCCGGACGCACTACGGCCCCGGCGCTCAAAGCGACCGTTATTGAGCCAGCCAAAAAGATGGCGGCAATCAGAAGAATGCGACGTGTAAGTTGGGACGTTTGGGCAGGCGTCTTAGGTTTTGTGTGTAGTTTCGTGAGAGTCAGTTTCATAATCAGTAACTACCTTTCCTTTCGCTGTCCGACACTCAAGGTAAAGTTAGCGGTTCAAGGAACAACTTCCATTTAGTTGCGCGCGTTGTGTCGTGAGCCAGAACAGCGAGCCGGAGCAAAGCCGAAGTGCAAAGCTCACAGAGTAAGAGGTAGGCTTAGTCGGAGAAAAGATGTGTGTAGCGCATCTGTTCCCGCGGCAGCCCACGCACTGTGAGGCAATGCATGGTTTGCTGTTTAACACCAGACGGGCCGTAAGTGTGATAAGCATCGTCAACCTCCGTCACCTAAACCCGTCAAACCAATTCCATTCATGCGGCATTAAGTACTTCAGGATACGGAGATGCGGCGGTATATTGAAGTGGCGGGCGGCAAAGATCAAGTAAAATGTGAGGCTTGCAAAGAATTTAACCCAGCCGCCCAGTCGTAGAGGAAGCTGGGCGTTTTATGCCTTTCACATCTACAAAGAAAGCAATACGTCAACATACAAACGTGAATTTTGTCGTTAGAATCACGAGTGGCGGTGCGCTGCCCTGATCAGCGCCCGGCGTGGAGTGAGAATATGATCGAAGTAGGCCGCGACTATTTGCTCTTCGATGGCGATTGCGGCATCTGCTCATACTCGGCAGAGATTTGCGAGCAGATGGACAAGCGTCAGCAATTCACTATCCGACCTTACCAAAGCTTTAGCGAAGCGGAGCTAGCGCCATACGGCATCAGCTACGCCGACTGCAACCGCAAGCTGCAAGTCATCACACGGCGCGGGCGCGTGTATGCCGGGGCTTTTGCCGTGAACTATTTTTTGTGGCGGCATTATCCGTGGTCGCTGTTGGTGGTTCTGATCTACGCCTTGCCGGTGCTGTTGTTGGCCGAAGTGATCGGTTATGCGCTGGTGGCGCGCTATCGTCGCCAGCTCTCGCAATGGTTCGGACTGAAGGCTTGCTTGCTGCCTGGCAGTATACGCGACTGAGCTGCGGCTCTTGCTCAACTCGATTCAGACCATGCCACAAAAAAGAGCGCGAACTTTGCAGCTACCGCATCAAGTCACCTAGCTTACGCAACAAACGCATGCTCACGGATCGGGGCACCATATCCATCAGCGTTCTTGTCGCGACTTGATGCGGTGGCTGCAAAGTTCGCGCTCTATTCGGGCTCGTCAGCGCGTTTTGCACACACGCCGAGCGGGGAACGGCCTAGTAAGCACTGCGGTTGATGCTTGCTGTGTAACCGCCCACCTGTCGGAGTAACCTCCTGACGTCTCGACGAATTCTTTCAATCTGTTACTTGAGCTAAGAACATCAGCGAGGCCAGTCTATGCGGATGCGCTTGTTACCGCAATCAGACAAGACAGCCAATTACAGCGGCCATCGCAAAATAATTTCGTTGGAATTGCAGTGAATTGATTGGCAGGTAGTACTGCGTAGCCGAACCCGTAATACTTCAATATAAAACTTGAATGTCTACTTTAAGTTTTAAGCACGAATGCTTAAGCGTGGTTGTTTCCCACCTGCTTCAAACGAATGTAGAGGCGCAAGGTGGTGTACCGGCTGCAGCTGGCCGGGCTAGTCAACGAAAGCTTCCGCCTGCAGGGGGGACTCCAAACCTTCTCTCCCGCTTGCGCCACTACCCAAACGAAAAGGCGTGGCGAGCACGACGGCAGCAGAGAAAGTTCAAATCTCTAAGCAGCCGCTGTCCTCACCACGCCTCTTGGAATAGGGTTGTTGTCATTGCTTGTAAGAGGCGTCAGGTAAATGGTTCTGACGCCTCTTACAAACCGACGCAAGTGTCAGGCGTTAATTGCAGTTTCCAAGCGGGTCACTGCCATTGAGCAGTTCAAATATCAGCGCCAGTGCCCTGAAATCAGCGCCACGATTCTGGCTGGCTGCTAGTTGCGCCTGCATAAATAACTCCTTGACCATTGAATCCCTGGATAGCGTCACGCCATTGCTCAAAGTCACTGGCGCAAACGCAATCCCATAACAACTCAAATTGGCCCACATGGAGTTGAAGAAGGTCGGCGCACCGCCCCCACCTGCGCCCAGCAGGTTGAGCTGTGCCGCGACAAATTGTTGGTTAAACAGTTGCTGCGAGGACACTGCGCCGAAGGCGCTGCCTTGCAACGCCAACTGAATGGCCACGGTGTTGCTGGTGCTGACCGCTGCATTGTTATTGGTGCCCGCAATGAACACCCCGCCACGCGGCAGGCGTTCCAAATTGAACAACCAAAATTGCGGCGACCGGAAGCAGACCGTGTCACATTTGACCGGCATAGGTGTCGGCGTCGGTGTTGGTGTTGGTGTTGGTGTTGGCGTCGGCGTCGGCGTCGGTGTTGGCGTCGGTGTTGGCGTCGGCGTCGGCGTCGGCGTCGGTGTTGGTGTCGGCGTTGGTGTCGGCGTTGGTGTCGGTGTCGGTGTCGGACACGGTTGGCAAATCACCGCACAGGGCAAGCCTGTTGGGAAGCCACCGGTCAACCCTTCTATCAATCCCGTGCCGGTGCGAGTGCGATCACCCGCCTGCTCCACACGGTTCACGATGACATCGGTGAAGACCAACGAGAGTGTGCCCGCCCCACTGCTCCGTGTAACGGTGAAGCCCGCCTGCAGGCAGGTATTCAGCGGTGAGCTGGGGTCCATCGAGAATGCCAACAGCAACGGATCTGTCCGCTGGCCCGCCGTACCAGCAGCCGCCACAAATGGCAATAACGTGCCTGCTGGTGTGGTCGGCCCGTTAGCCGCGCGGTTGTTGCGGAACAACATGATGTTCGAGTTGAGCGAGGTCACACGCACGCCACCAGCTTCGACTGTGAAGACGGCCAAGCTGATCACGCCCGTGCCACCAGGATTCTGCACAAACAAAGTAACCCGGTCGCCGACGCTGGCTCCGCTACTAGCGATTACCAACGGAATGTCCCACAGACTCTCAAGACAAGAGATAGCTGTGAGCGTCCCACCCGCTGTTGAGAAGCCAACACCTTGCGCCGCCAGCCCATTGAAACCGCCGATGCTGGCGACATCACCGCCGAAGGTTGCGGTGTTGATGTTGAAGATGCTCAAGCCGGGCACCACACCACCAACCGCTGGTGGCGCGCTGACGGTGAACGAGAGCGGTTGCGGCAATAAGAAGAGGTCGCCTTGTGGCGATGTCGCACTAGTCGTAAAGCCATGCCCGACGGCCGGGATCTGCAATGGTGGACACGGCGGTTGAATCGGACAAGCTGGACAAACGACTTGGCAGGCCAAGCCCGTCGGGAAGCCCCCTGTCAGTCCGCCGATCACGCCTGTGCCAGTGCGCGTGCGATCACCCGCTTGCTCCGCACGGTTTACAATAATGTCGGTCATAACCAGTGAGAGCGTTCCCGTTCCAGCGCCACGCGCGACAGTGAAACCCACCTGCAAGCAGGCATTGAGCGGCGAGTTGGGATCCATCGAGAAGGCTAACAGCAATGGGTCCGTCCGCTGGCCCGCTGTCCCCGCAGCAGTCGCAAATGGTAGTAATGTTCCGGCAGCCGTGGTCGGCCCGGTAGCTGTCCGGTTGTTGCGGAAGAGCGAGATGTTCGAGTTCAGCGAGGTAATACGCAGGCCGCCAGCTTCGACGGTGAAGACGGCCAGATTGATGACGCCCGACCCGTTAGGATTCTGGACAAACAGCGTGACCCTGTCACCGACTGTCGCACCGTTGCTAGCAATCACCAGCGGAATGTCCCACAAGCTATCGAGACAAGAGATGGCAGTCAGCGTGCCACCCGCGGTGGAGAAGCCGAAGCCTTGTGGCGTCGTAGTGGCAAAGCCGCCGATGCTCGTGACATCACCACCAAAGGTTGTTGCGTTGACATTGAAGATGCTTAGGCCAGGCACCACGCCGCCAACCGACGCAGGGCTGGTAACCGCGAATGACAACGGCGATGATAAGAGGAAGAGATCGCCCATCGGCAATGAAGCGTTGGTAGTAAACCCGTGCGTCAATGCCGGAACTTGCAGCGGTGGGCAAGAAGGTTGGGTCTGACAAACAGGGCATGAAACTCCGCACGGCAAGCCCGTCGGGAAGCCGCCCGCCAATCCTTCGATCAAGCCAGCGCCTGCCAGCGCACGATCACCTGCGCGCTCCGCGCGATTGACAATAAGGTCGGTGATGACCAGCGAGAGTGAGCCCACACCGCTGCTACGCGCCATTGTCACGCCCAATTGCAAGCAAGCATTGAGGGGCGAACTGGGATCCATTGAGAAGGCCAACAACAGCGCGTTGGTGCGCTGCCCCGCTGCCCCGGCGGGATCCACGAATGGCAAGAGCGCCCCGGCGGGCGTGTTGCCAGGCCCGCTGGCCGCACGGTTGTTGCGGAAGAGCGTGATGTTAGAGTTGAGCGAGGTGACACGCACACCGTCGGATTCGACGGTGAAAACGGCCAGATTGGTCACACCCGTGCCGTTAGGATTTTGCACGAAGAAGGTGAGCCGGTCGCCAATGCTAGCTCCATTGCTGGCGATTGCGAACGGAATATCCCAAAGGCTCTCAGCACAAGAAAGCGCGGTCAGCGTCCCGCCTGGAGTAGAAAAGCTGAAGCCTTGAGGGGTCGTGGCGGCGAATCCATCTATGCTGCCGACATTGCCGCCGAAGGTTGCTGTATTGACAGCGAAAGTACTAAAACCCGGAATTACCCCACCGACTGCCGCGGGCGTCACCACCGAGAGTGGAATCGGCTGCGGCAATAAGAAAAGATCGCCTTGTGGCGAGTTGGCGCTGGTCGTAAAACCGTGTGTAGTAGCGGGAATAAGAATTTGCGTGCAGGTAGTTGTCCCTTGCGCTGAAACTGTTCCAGTAGTGCCCGTCGTGCCTCTGTCTAAGAACCAAAGCGTGCCGAACAGAACAGCCGTGAACAAGGTAAAGCTACAGATCAAACCAAAGAGACGAGGATTTGGTCTTCCCACAGTGATTTCTCCTTTGCTTTATTGAAACGCAACAGCTCCGCCATTGTCGCAGGCTGTCGAGAGACGTTTGATTTATCAACGCTGACACTGCCACTGAGGCGGAGTCAGCACTATCCGCGTACGGGTTTCAGAGGGGAATCGTGGGAATGCAAGGAGGGGAATCAGTTTTAGGAGTTGCTTGTAATGGAGGTAAGACGATCAAAGGGTTGCTGGCTATTTTGGGCAGCCATTCCCCAGTGATAACATCACGGACAGCTACCTCCTGTTAATGCACATTTGCCATGCACAAAATGGTTGCTGCGAGCAAAAGCTACTGACACAAACACAGATTTGCCGGGCAGGCGACTGCGTTTTTATAACCTCACCCTTCTCTTCAACTCGTACTCGCATTAATCCACGAAAGAACCCTGCGGAAGAAAACCACTTGATCACGGCACTTCATTGCAGGTAGTGTGCCAAGTCACCCAAACTGCGGGCGTCATTGTGTATTATTTTTGTGGCTTTGTATAGACCAAAAATCTGGACGCGAAAAGCCAATCTATGAGCTTTAGCTAAGTCCTGACTTTGCAATCTACTCATACACTGTGTTTCAGCTAGGTACAATCCCTCTGTTTTTGCAATTATCATATTTCGCGTAATTATTGCTCAACATAGAAATTGCTGCTATCAGCCAAACATAAACCAAGATGTTCGCCCAGCCATCACTGTCGTACGTAGCCGATACACACCTCCAATTGATGTCTTCAGCGATTACAACCAATCTCAACAGCAAGACAGCAATACGCACTACCGACTAATGTGATTTGCGTGTGACTGCTGCCCCGCTCTTACCTACCAGAAAATCAAAATCTGCGCCGCGGTCCGCTTGCAGTACGTGCTCTACATAAAGCTTGTAGTAGCCTCGCTCATACGGCTGCGGCTGCGGTTGCCAATTCGCGCGGCGGCGCTGAAGCTCTGCCTCAGAGACATCCAGGTGCAAGCGCCGCGCTGCCACATCCAACTCGATGACATCACCGTCTTCAACCAGCGCGAGTGTGCCACCAGCCGCGGCTTCAGGCGCAACGTGTAAAACGACTGTGCCGTATGCCGTGCCGCTCATCCGCGCATCCGAGATGCGCACCATATCCGTGACACCCTGCCGCAACAGCTTCGGCGGCAAATCCAGGTTGCCGACTTCGGGCATACCCGGATAACCTTTTGGGCCACAGTTCTTCAACACCAACACGCAGCTTTGATCAACGTCCAAATTCGGATCGTTAATGCGCGCGTGAAAGTCTTCAATGTTTTCAAAAACTACTGCGCGCCCGCGATGCTGCATCAACTCCGGAGTGGCGGCAGACGGTTTGATAACCGCGCCGTCCGGACACAAGTTGCCGCGTAAGACGACGATGCCACCCTGCTCTGTCAGCGGCTCAGTAAGCGGCTTGATCACCTCGCGGTTCCAACACGGCGCATCCTGAATATTCTCGCCAATCGTTTTGCCATTGATCGTCAGCGCGTCGCGATGAATCAGCTCGCCCAATTCTCGCATCACCGCTGGGACGCCGCCCGCGTAGTAAAAGTCTTCCATCAAATACTCGCCCGATGGCATCAGGTTGACCAGGCACGGCACATCTCGGCCCAAGCGATCAAAATCTTCCAGCGTCAACTCAATCCCCGCGCGCCCGGCAATTGCCAGCAAGTGAATCACCGCATTGGTCGAGCCTCCAACCGCGCCCAACACGCGAATCGCGTTCTCAAAGGCTGGCCTGGTCAGAATCTGCGACAGTCGCACGTCTTCGTGCACCATCTCAACGATGCGCCGCCCGGCCAAATGCGCCAACGCGTAGCGGCGCGCATCCACTGCCGGAATTGCGGCGTTGTGCGGCAAGGCAATTCCTAGCGCCTCGACTATACTCGCCATCGTCGAAGCCGTGCCCATCGTCATGCAATGCCCGGCAGAACGGCTCATACAGCCTTCAGCTTCTTGAAAATCGGCGAGCGACATCGTTCCGGCGCGCACTTCCTCGCTAAACTTCCAGACGTTGGTGCCAGAACCGATCTCTTCGCCGCGAAACTTACCGTTGAGCATTGGCCCACCGGAAACGACCAGCGTCGGCAGATCACAACTGGCCGCGCCCATCACCAGCGCGGGCGTAGTCTTGTCGCAACCAACCAACAGGATCACACCGTCCATCGGGTTGGCTCGAATAGATTCTTCGACATCCATGCTCGCCAAGTTGCGAAAGAGCATTGCCGTCGGGCGCAGCAATGGCTCGCCCAGCGACATCACCGGAAACTCTACGGGAAAGCCGCCCGCTTCATACACGCCGCGTTTGACGCGCTCAGCAATTTGTCGAAAGTGTGCGTTACAAGGTGTCAATTCCGACCATGTATTACATATCCCAATTACTGGCCGCCCATCAAACAAGTGGTCGGGCAGTCCTTGATTCTTCATCCAACTGCGATGGATGAAGCCACCTTTGTCTTTTGGCTCGAACCAAGCGCGACTGCGCAGCTTGCGCCCGTTGTTTTGTTCACTCATTGCTTTCCTCTGATTTCTACCTCGAATCGGAATGAAGGTTCTCTTTTAAGCTACTCCGAACGATACGGCAAATGAATGAGTCAGGAGCCAAATTGCTGCTCGATGATCTCCGCCGCCAGTGACAGAAAATCGTAAGCGGTAACCAGACCGACCAATCGCTCATCCTCAATCACAGGAAAACAACCGATCTGGCAACGGCGCATAATTTCCAACGCCTTAAGTGTGGGTGTTTCGGGCGTGACAGTTATGTAGCTGTGATGGGCGGCAAGGTTTTAGCCTACTTTCTTTCGCGCACTTTCGAACTGTTTGTGATTTGGTATGTAGGCTGACAGTAAGCTGTTGAATAGTTTTCCGTGATTAGGCAAGCGGAGATGCAAGAGTTCGTGAACGATCACATAATCCTGAAACGCTTTTGATTCTTGTAACAAGTCCTCCGCAAATGAGACCCAGCCTGCGGTAGAACACGATGCCCACTTGGATGTCATCCGCTGTACGCGAATGCGCGTTGGCTTCACCTTCAAACGCCCGGCCCAGAGTTCTACGCGCTCCTTGAATGCCTCGCGCGAGTCGAGTGTTAATGCCGTTCGTCTGCTCATTTGCGCCTGATGATAAGTATTTGTTCGGCCAAGCTGATCATGCGTTTTCCGCCGACGATGGGCAGCAAAATCTTATAGACCTCAGCCTTCAGTTGCCGCTTTTCGTCGGCATTGCTCTCGTAGTTAGGAAAGCGGCTGAAAGCTCCGGCGATTTCTACCGCTGTCTTCTCAGGCGCTGGCACTTCCTCGCGTCTGAGCGCCCAATAGATGGCGAAGGTATGCACGTCGAATCCGGTGCGCTTTCGTTCCTCCTCAAGCGCGCGCTTCTCCTCCATCAGTTGCTTTAACCGCTCTAGCG
This sequence comes from uncultured Acidobacteriota bacterium, assembly GCA_963699175.1. Lineage (GTDB taxonomy): Bacteria > Acidobacteriota > Blastocatellia > RBC074 > RBC074 > JACPYM01. The sequence goes on from OY969418.1 coordinate 992,384, forward strand.
CTTCAAACGTCGAAGTCTGCCGCTCGGTCATGGCTTCGAGGATCGCCTCTGCACGTTCGCCGATACCAAAGAAGACAGGATCCTGCTTCGCTTGCTCACCCGCAGCTTGAGCCAGGACGCGCGCCATGTTGATAACTTTAGCGTTCTTCAGGGGCCGTCCGTCCCTCAACGCCTCCAGCGCTTCCTCGTCAAAGTCTATGGCCTCGGTCATTCGATCTATGCCGTGCGCTGTGGCGTGATCCCGAACCAGCGTCTCCGTTTTATGGGCGACTTCGCCGATGAAAGAGGTCTTCTTGCCGTAGGCGATGCGCAGCATCACGTAGATGTCGGCCAGCCGATTGTAGTCTTCGATGTAGTCGCGCAGTTCCGGAGAAGGAGAAAGGATTTCGTAAAGCGTCTCAACCTCTTTGAAGAACTCGGCGAACTTTTGCCGTTCTTCTTTCTCCAGGAACGTTTCATACAATAGCCGTTCAAGTTTCTCGTCATTGCCGCCCGCGCCTCCCGACTGCTTCAAGTAATCCTTACCCTGGCCATCCATCAGCTCTGTGAAACGCTCCAGCAACAGGTCGAGGTCTTCAATGACGCCGCTCACTTCGTCCGAGTCGAAGGCTAACGCCTTGTTCAATTCTTTCAGAATGCCCACGAAGTCCACAATCAGACCGCAGGGCTTTTTGATTCCCTGTTCGTCCTCATACGGGCGATTCACGCGCGCGATGGCCTGCAACAGCACGTGATCACGCATGGGCTTGTCGAGATACATGCAGTAGAGCACGGGCGCGTCGTAGCCGGTGAGCAGTTTATCGGTGACGATGAAGATCTTCGGCAACTGATCAGGCTTCGGAAAAGTTTTGCGCGCCTTCTTTTCCGCAGTCTCATCGAGTTGGAGCCGGGCAACCAGCGGGCGATCCACCACGTCGGCCGCGTTCTTCGTGTAGATCGGCACAGAGTATTCAGGTGGCAGATACTTATCGAGCGCCGTCTTGTAAAGCGCGCACGCCTCTCTGTCTACGGCCACGAGAAATGCTTTGTATCCGAGCGGCTCGACATTCTCGCGGAAATGCTGCGCGACAAACTGCGCGACCTTATCAACCCGGTCATCCGCCTTGAGAAAAGCCCGCAAGGTGACGGCCCGGTCCAGGATTCTGTTCAGGTCGTCAATGTCGCTGATCCCTTCAGTCTCCTTGATGCTCAGGAATTCCTTCTCCAGCACTTCCTCAGGCAACACCATCTCGATTGGCGCGAGCGTATGACGCAGCTTCAGCGTCGTTCCATCTTCGATTGATTCTCGAATCGAATACTTATCGAGATAGCCTTTTTCATCTTCCTTGCCGAAGGTCTTGAACGTCCCTTTGCCATAAGCCGTCTGATCTATCGGCGTGCCGGTAAAGCCGATCAAGGTTGCGTGGGGGAGGGCACCCATCAGATAGTTGCCAAGATCGCCGCCTGTTGACCGGTGCGCTTCGTCAATCAGCACGAAGACATCCGAGCGCGTGCAACTGTCTTTCCGCAGCCCATCAAATTTGTGAATCATCGAAACGATCAGGCCCCGAAAGTCCTGGTCGAATAAATCCTGGAGCTTGGCCTTGCTCTCGGCATAAGCGACATTGATTTGCCGCCCCTGCATTTCGCCCATCAACCGCTCCACCCAGCCGGAAAGCTGGCCTTCCAACTCGTTGCGATCAACGATCAGGATGACCGTCGCGCCGGAGAAGTGCTTTTTGTTTTCCAGAATCAAACGGGCGGCAGTGAGCAGCGTGAATGTCTTGCCCGACCCTTGCGTGTGCCAGATGAGGCCGGTCTTCTTCTCGTCATCCGCGCAGCGCTCGACCGCCTTGAGCGAAGCGCGCGTCTGGTGCTGGCGCAAGACCGTCTTCTCAAGCACGTCATCCTTGACGTAGAAAAGAATCCACTCGCGGAGCATCGCCAAAAAATGCTCGCGCTCGAAAAAGGCCTGGACGGCTTCCTGGTAGCTGATTGGACGCTCGCCGGTTTCCGTATCCTTCCAGCGCATGATGTCTTTGCGCGCGTAGTTCCAGGTCACGCCGTAGAAGTATTCGATCAAGTGGGTGACATTGAAGACCTGCGGCGCGGTCATCATTTCCGGGGTCTCCAGCTCGTAACGCCGCAGTTGGGTGACAGCACGCTCCATCGCATCGAGCAGCTTTGGATTCTTGTTCTCGATGATGGCGACCGGAACGCCGTTGATGAGAAAAACAATGTCGGCCCGATTCCCCTTGCGATTGCCCGCTTTGAAACTCCACTCGTAAGTGGCCTGAAAAACGTTCTGGTCGAGGCTTTGGTAATCAATCACCGCGACATTCCGATGCCGCTTCTCGCTCTCGTCATAAACTGTGCGATTACCCCGTAGCCACTCAAGAATCTCCTTGTTGCCTTCGATAGTCTTAGGAACACTCTCCATCCGCTGGATGATGCTGTTGACGTTCTCCGGTGTGACCACGCCAGGATTGAGCCGCAGTAGCGCCTTTTCCAACTCGCGATAGAAGAACAGCCCGCTCTCGCCGCCGCGCTTTCTGAGAGCTTCTGTGTCGGACACGACAGTCCAGCCAGCGCCTTCGGCGTGCTTGACGAGCGGGAATTGAACCGTGCCGATCTCGCTAGCGAGATGCGGGGTGGGTTGGCCGACAGTGTGTGTTTCGGTGTGCATGCTCTAAGCGACCTCCTCTACCTCTGAGGTATCAATATTGAGATCGTGTACGCGGATTTGGCCGGTCATCAACTGGTGAAGCAGCGTCTTGAACAACTCCTGCAATGTCGCCCGCTTGCGTTCATGGACGGAAATCTTTCGGTCAATCGTTGCCAGCGCACTGGCTATCTCACGCTGTTCATCAATGTCTTCGGGCCAGCTCACCAATTCTTCATGCACGAAGTTTCGATTAAGCGCAGGATTCGCAGCACCAGAATCCAACCGCTTGAAATCAAGTAGGAGAAGCCTGTAGTAGACGAACAGAGGATGATTTCTGCGGAAGTCGGTTGACCATAAGGTCGTATCATGCGGCCAGTAGTCCTGCTCGACGTAGTGAACGGAGCCGATAGAACCCTTTCTGCCCAAAATGACACCTGGCCCTTTTACGCCAACTTCGTTATGCCAGCTCTTTATGCCTCCGGAGGAGACAACTGGAACAGAACCCGCTTGTTGCCCCTTCTTTGTAATATCAAAACCCCGCTGGAAGTGAACAAGTTGAATAAGCCGATCAACTCGCCAGCTTTCAGGCACTGGCCCGATCTCGGTTTCCTTCTGCGGCTCGCCGCGCAGCCCACGCGTGAAGAGCTGGCGCATGGCCGACTGCTTCAACTCGCGCGCGATCGCAATCAGCTTCTCCTCGACCTCGATAGCGCGCTGCATCTTCCAGAGCACCGCTGCAATTTTTTCCTGGTCAGGCTTTTCGGGAGCTTGGAACTCGATTCGTTTGAGGTCTTCGCGAGGGATACCCTTGATAGTGACTCCACGAGCTTGCCTAACAATCTGTGACTTAATGTCCGGCTGCGAGAAGCAAAACGCTAAGAAGAAAGGGTTGAAGTACGTTTTATCTACGACGACGCCTGTGAGGTCTTGGCTGATTGCGACATCAACAGTATTCACGGCAACTTTACCGACTCCAACACGTGTTCCAACCATAAGGTTGCCGCGCGGTATCAGATTGGTTGAGGAGTTCTCCAGTCCTTGCTTCGAGATTAAGCGTTCTCCCGAGTTCACGATGAACGACGGCCCCAGCCGTTTGCTTGTCGTCCAGTGGATGTTTCCACTCCAGTATTCTGGTATTGCGGTTGAGGGTGTCGCGCCACCGAAGAACTCACCAATGTCGCCAATCGCATAAGTTTTCCAGAGATTCTCCCTCATTTTGTTTCATCGAGTTTAGCTAACAGAGACAGAAGCTCCTTATCCAGCGTTGCCTGCTCTTTGTGTAGTCGCTCTAGTTCGCCGCGAAGCGTTGACAGATCGCGGTGGGAATTACCCTCTTGCGCCGCGAGGTATCTTGACGGTGATAGATTGAAGTCATTCTTAGCCGCCTCCTCGTTGCTAATGACATTAACAAAGCCGTCTGCTGGCTCGGCTTTAAGAAACGCATCAGCAATTTTCTTCACCGCTTCATCAGGCAGATAGTTCTTCGGCGTGCCTTTGCGGAATTCGCGGCTTGCATTGATGAGCACGATTTTCCCTTTGCGGTCTTTCGGCTTGTTCTTCCGCAGCACGATGATGACGCCCGCAGCGGTCGTATTGTAGAACAAGTTATCTGGGAGCAGGATCACGCCATCCACGTAATCATGCTCGACGAACCATTTGCGGATGTTGCGCTCTTTGTCCTCGTTCTTGCTGCCGCTACCGCGCGTGACCGCGCCCGTGTCGAGCACCACCGCCGCGCGCCCACTCTCTTTCATTGACGCAAGCGTGTGCTGAAGCCAGGCCCAATCGGCCTTGCTGGTGGTGATGCCGCCCTGCTCCTCGAAGCGGCTGAATGGATCGTTCTCGTAAGCCTCCGAGTTGAACGGCTGGTTCCACATCGGATTCGACACCACGATGTCGAACTGCCTGAGCCGCGTATCGCTGTCCCGATACTTCGGGTTGCGCATCGAATCGCCGCGCAGGACTTCGCCCTCCATATCGTGAATGATCTTGTTCATGCAGGCGATGGCGTAGCTCGAACCGGTCAGTTCTTGGCCGTAAAGCTTGAGCGGAACCTTGCTCAGCGGGTCGAGCCTGCGGCAGATCAGTTGCAGCTTGATGAGCAGACCGAATGAGCCGCAGGCATAGTCATAACATTCCTCGCCCGGTCGCGGTCGCATGACCTCGGCAATCAGAAAGCCGACTTCGGTGGGGGTGAAAAACTCGCCCGCGCTCTGGCCCTGCCCTTCGGCGAATTTTCGGAGCAAGTATTCGTAGCAGCGTCCAAGAAAGTCCGGCTCCACATTGTGCAATCCCAGCCGATAACGCGGATCGGAGACAGTCTCGATGACACCCTTGAGCGCCGCGTCGCTGATCTCGCGTTCACCGTTGCGCGTCTCGTTGAAATCCACGATGTCAATGACGCCCGCGAGCGTGGGGTTATGCTTCACGATCGCGCGAATGGTCGTCGTGAGTTGTTCGCCCAGGGTCTTCGGCTCCTTGCGCTCTGGCCAGTCGAACTTTTCACGCCCGCTGACGACGGCCCATCGCGCTTCAGGCGGCAGATAGAAGCGGACCAGCGAGTGATCTGATTCGAGCACCTCAATGGCGGTTTCTCGATCACCGAATTGATCGGCCAGCCGCTCGATCTCGTCGTCAAAAACATCGGAGAGGCGCTTGATAAAGAGAAGCGGGAGAATGTAGTCCTTGAACTTGGGCGCGTCCTTCTCGCCGCGGATCGAGCAGGCGGCATCCCACAGCATCTGTTCCATGCTCTTCGTCGAGAGCACCGCGCTTTTCGTCACGCCCCCGCGTCGTTGTCTTCGCGTATCAGCGCGCTCTGCTGTTTCCTGCTCCAGGTCTTGTTCGGAGAGGCCCGCTTCTTCCAGCAGTTTTTTGAGGGCTTCAAGTTGCGCCTTTTGCGGCTGGGCCCTTCCACCCTCCCAGCGGTTGACTGTGGCAAACGAAACCTGTAGCTGGGAAGCCAACTGTTCCTGGCTGAGATTGAGCTTAGTTCTTAATTGACGGAGAAGTCGTATATCAATCATAACGCCCGGAATGCTATAACATACCTGACATTATGGTCAAACGAATTCTGAGCGCTCGCTTCCACCTGCGATAAACGATGAAGAGATAAAGGCGCTGATTAGCTTGCTTAACAGCTTGAAATAACCAAGCTCGTGTTGGGATTATCAGTGAGGTGAAGTGGTGAGTGGGTTGGCTCCAACGCTTTGCGCAACAACGCGGCTAAGGCGTCGGCCTCAGCTAGAAAACCATCGTGGCCGTGCGTGGATTGCAGCTCGGCATACTCGACCTCAACGCCTGCCTCACGCATCCGCTCGCCCAAAGCCTGAACTTCGTCGGGCGGAAAAAGCCAATCGGAAGCGATCCCCACCAGCAGCACCTGCGCCTTGATGCGGCGCAACGCAGTTTGCTCCGAGTCATAGCCGCTCACCAGATCGAAGTTGTCCATCGCCTTGGTGATGACGACATACGAAGCCGCATCGAAACGCTGCGTAAAAATCTCGCCTTGATAATCGAGATAACCACCGATGTCATAGCGGTCAAGCAATGAATGCTGCGGGTCTTCCCCATTGCGATTCGGCTGGCGACCGTAGCGTTCTTGAAAGAGATGCTCTGACTTGTACGAACACATCGCAATCGCACGCGCCTGCGCCAATCCAGCTAATGGCGCGTGGTCATCCGCATACCGCCCGTCACGCCAATGCGGATCGTTGAAAATGGCCTGTCGTTGCAGATGATTCAAAGCCAAGCCCATCGCTGTGAGTGGCGCCGCGCCGACCGCGATGGAATGCTGCACTCGCTCAGGAAATTCCACCGCCCACTGCAATGCCTGCATCCCGCCAATCGAACCGCCAACCACCGCGCGCAGCTTCTCGATGCCCAGATGATCGAGCAAGGCCGCTTGCGTGCGCACCCAATCGCGCACCGAGACGAGCGGGAAATCCGCGCCATAAATTTCTCCCGTCGCCTGGTTGAGATCGCGCGGCCCAGTCGAACCGTAACACGAACCGAGGATGTTGGCGCATAAGACGCAATCGCGTTTGAGGTCGAAGACGCCGCGTTCGCCAAACAACTGCGGCCACCATTCCCCCACGCGCGCCGAGCCGGATAAGGCGTGACAGACTAGCAGCGCGTTGTCGCGCGCCTCGTTCAGATGGCCGTAGAGTGCGTAATGCAATTTGACCGATGGCAACTCTGCACCTGAAACCAGGGTGAAGGGTTGCGCATCGGTCAAAACAAGATCGCCTTCGTAGGTTGGAATCAGCGGCTCTGACATACGCGCTGCACCTCAGTGGTTCATTTCTAGCAACAAGAAGAGGTCTTGTGTAGCAAGCGGCGAAGGGGAAACTGAACACTGCGGCCCAGGCGTTTAGAGTTCAAGCTTTAGCTTGCTGCTCGGTGTGCTGCCCACCTACTGGCAAGCTAAAGCTTGAACTCTAAACGCCTGAGCGTCGAAATCGCGCCGCTGTTCAACTCGCCCTAAGCTTTGGCAGCCACCGTCTGCGTAGCCGCGCTCAACGCCTGGTCAATATCGGCGATGATGTCGCGGATGTCTTCAATGCCGACTGAGAGGCGCACTAAGCCAGGCGTCACACCGGTTGCGGCTTGCTCCTCTTCATTCAACTGCGAGTGTGTGGTCGAAGCCGGATGAATCACCAGCGATTTGGCATCGCCAATGTTGGCCAGCAGGCTGTGTAGCTTGACGCTGTTGATGAACTTCTTGCCCGCTTCCAGTCCGCCGCGAATCTCGAACGTCACCAGCGCGCCCGCGCCGCTGGGCATATATTTTTTGGTGCGTTCAAAGTACGGGCTGGATTCGAGACCAGGATAGTTGACCCAAGCAACTTGTGGATGCCCTTGCAGGAACTTCGCCACTTCGAACGCATTCTCTGAATGGCGCTCCATCCGCAGATGCAACGTCTCAGCACCTTGTAAAAACAGAAACGAGTTGAAGGGCGTGGTGCAGGCGCCAATGTCACGCAGCCCTTGCACACGTGCTTTCAGGATAAAGGCCAGCGGGCCGAAAGCGTCAGTGAAAACGATGCCGTGATATGACGGGTCAGGCGTAACAAAATCTGGGAAGCGGCCTGAGGCCTTCCAATCGAATTTCCCCGCGTCAATGATCGCGCCGCCAATTGAAGTGCCATGCCCGCCGATGAATTTGGTCAATGAGTGAAGAACGATGTCCGCCCCGTGCTCAATCGGGCGGCACAAGGCTGGCGACGGCGTGGTGTTGTCAATTATCAACGGCAGCCCGTTTTCGTGCGCGATGTTGGCCAGCTTCTCGATGTCCATAATGTCGAGCTTCGGGTTGCCGACGGTCTCGGTGTAGACCGCTTTGGTCTTGTCGTTGATCGCCGCGCGCAACCCAGCTTCATCCTCGGCATCTACGAAACGCACCGTGATGCCCAGCTTCGGCAGTGTGTAATGGAACAGATTGTAAGTGCCGCCGTAGAGCGAAGTGGTCGAAACGATCTCATCACCCGCGTTGGCAATCGTGATGATCGCCAAGGTCTCCGCCGCCTGGCCCGACGCGAGCACGAGCGCCGCCGCGCCGCCTTCCAACGCTGCCAGACGCTTTTCGAGCACATCTTGCGTCGGGTTCATGATGCGCGAATAGATGTTGCCAAACTCTTGCAAGGCGAAGAGGCGCGCCGCGTGGTCGGCATCGGTGAAGTTGTAAGAAGTGGTTTGATAAATCGGGACGGCGCGCGCGTTGGTGGCGGGATCGGGCGACTGTCCTCCGTGAATTGCCAGCGTGTTGAAGTGGTAATTGGGTGTTTGGTCGTCAGCCATTGTGCTTTCTCCTTTTTGCTTTTTAGGATTGCTTCAGAACCGGGCGCGGAAATTACGACGAGGCTTGCGCTCAAAACGAAAACCCCAGCGCCAAAGTAACGCTGGGGTTCCCGCTAAAAACTCTTGAGAACGTAACAGCTCTTTAGCAGTTTTTTTCGTGGAGCAAGTCGCTTAAATCGCCACGCACTGTTTCAATCAAATAGCGTTGATGCTTTGCAAATGTGGCGCGAAGATAGGCCAAGCTGCGCTGATCTGTCAAACCGAATTCGCGCTAGGTGGCGGTTTAGCCCATTGTTCGCACCCACTTCTACGGGTAACACGCCAGCCGGTCGTTGAGGGCTGAGATGGACTTCACCTCCAGTCGGTCCAACCATGCTCCTTTAACCATTGGGCTCGCATCTCTTCGGCACTCTCAAGCGTTTCTGCAACTCCAATTAGCTCCTCATCAAAATTGTAGCGAGTGTATTCTTCGACCCGTTCGATCTCCTCGATAAGTACCTGCAAACCGAACAGAATTACTCTATACGGCATAAGTTTCTCCTCCAATCACAGCGCGCACAAAAATTTGCACCTATCCGAGCGGCTGTGGTTCGGATATGCGCAAACTATTTCTCTAGCCGCTCATACTCTGCCAATTCCATTTGCAATGTTTCAAGCTGGCTCGCGATGGCATCGCGCTGTGCTTTGATAAGGTGCGGATGCACCTGCGAATGCTTGGCTAGATTCAGATCGTATTCGTCCAAAGCACGGGCGAACTTCTCTGCCTGAATCTTCGTGATGCGATATTGTCTTGCGCTGCGAATCATCTCTTTCCTATGAGTGTGCACGCAAAACTGCGCGCGGTGGTGCAGTACGGGGAGCGTGAGCGACCTGAACCCTAATCAAGTGCGCAGGGGAGGCACAGGTCGCTCACGCTCCCCGTACCGCAAAGAACACCTACCACAACAACCCACTCACAAACCCAATCTCATACATCATCCAAATCCCAAACCCAAAACTAAAACACCCAGCCAGCAACCGCACCGTCCGATACGTCCCAGCAAAGCGGGCCGCAGTGAAATAAGCGGGCAAGCTCAGCAATGAACTCATCAGCATCATCCCGCCAATCGAGCCTATGCCAAACAACCCGATGTAGGCGAATTTGCCAAAGACCGATTGAATCGCCGCGATGCCCAGTAAGAACAAGCCTGCGCTGCCCGCCAAGCCGTGCACCATGCCTACCAGCAGCGGACGCGCGCCGAGTTTGAAACCGTGATGGCTGCGCGCCTCGTCTGTGTGTGTATGGAAGTGTGGATGGATGTGTGTGCGTGCGCCGTGTGTGTGAGCGTGAACGTGCGGCGCGCCGCCTTTGAACAATTTGTAGAACACGTTTAGCCCAAGGCCGACCAGCATCAGGGCAACACAGAATTCCAAGCCTTTCTCCAAGCGTTCGCTGATACGCACTTGCAGCAGGATGACAGCAACGCCAGCTAGCAATAATGACAAGGTATGGCCCAAGCCCCACCAGCCACCGATCAAAGTGGAACTGAGCAGACTTCTGCGTTCGCTCACGATGGTAGAAACAGCGGCGAGGTGATCGGCGTCGAGCGCGTGCCACAGACCGACGACAAAGCCACTCAACAGGATTGCGGCTAGCGGGCTGGACGGTAGCGCAGCATTTGCTGGTTCCGGCAAGACATTGAACAACACAACTGGGGGCAAAAGTTGGTAGATCATCGGTTCTCAAAAATGCGGCGAGTGAACCAGTCAGACAAATCAGCCTGACTGGTTCACTCGCCGGTTAAGGTTGAACTGCTTACTCTTGGACGGTGCGCTCAGCCGACCGTCCGGCCAGACCTTCGCGCCGTTCGTCACGCAGGTCGCGCAGTCTACTCACTGGCGCGACGGCTTGCGTCTCTACGACATCGGTCAAGCTGCTTAGGCGATTGAGCGTCAGGTTGTACGCGCCAAAGCGATTCAGCTCGAAGGGCGTACCCCAAATAATGTAAATGCCTGTGGCCGGCAACCGCTGGGTAATCCTGGAGTTGGTCGTGGCAGCGGTTTCATTATCGTTCGTGGTAATGGGGAACCCAAGCCCGGTTTCGTGCTGATACAGGAGCAAGAGCGAATCGAAGGCTGTTGAAGTCAAGCGGATGTCCACATTGTCATTCGCCGTCCCCTGGAACCAATAGGCATCAAAGTAGAGGCCCGTCGAAGTTTGATTGTCGGTGTTGGCAATCGAGGCGCTGATGTTCGCGCCATAAGCGATTGGTTGAATGCTGGGCTGGAAAAGGCGCAACGAGTACGCGCCCGTGCCGTCCGGCTGCACGTTTGCGCTGGAAGCGAGGATGGCGTAATCGCCCGGCGTAGGCAGCACGGCTAGCATCAACGCATTGTTATTCTCGACTCGGCCATTGCCTAAGCCACCCGATTGATCGTCCGAGCCTATTTCTACAAGCTGGTTATTGTTGATGCGGTAAAGCAGAACGGCAGGATCGAGCAGCGAATTGCCGGTGGAACGCATATCCAGTCCCACAACGGTATTGGCTTGCGTCGTGGTGAAACGATAACCGTCAATGAAGTAGGTGTTACCCGAGCTATCTGACTTTTGAATCTGGTCATTGACCGTCAACTCACCGGTGAGAGTTTGACCGAAGGTGATAGGGGTGACATTCAGCGGTGGTATGAGCGAAACCGGCCCCATATTGAAAGTAGGAAGGGCAGTAGCGGGAGTGGTGATCTTAGACGAGGCTGTCCCGGCGATCACTTCAACGCCTACCGAACCCAATCCCGCCAGTTCAGGTGACAAGCGATAATTGATCTGATCAAGCCCGGCGAAGCCAGGAGCCGGCCCGGCAAACAGCACGTTCTGCGGCACACCTTGCACCTTTACTGTGACAGATTCGGCCACGCCGTTGCCGTCGGTAGGATTCTGCGCGGGCACATTACGAATCCCAGTTGCAAACATAACCATGATGTTGGGCCGTTGGGTGGTGCCAGCTTCCACTACACGTTCGGTCAAATCAGGATTGAAGACGTTCGTGTTGGTCACACCGTCAAACGTCGTATAAGCTGCAATGACGCCTTGCCCAGTGCCGCGCATTGTGAAGATGCCCGGCGCGGCGCGCTGAATCGTCACCGTGCCGGTGCGCGTCGAGTTGTCGGAATTGGTCACAGTCACAGTCGCGCTGGGCGCATCCTGCAAAGTGGCTGGTATTAGTAAGTTGATTTGGGTCGAGGCGACGAAGAATAGCCCTGCGTTTACGCCGTTGATGGCCACACGCACGCCACCGAGCGTGGTCGGCAGCGGCAAACTGTTCGCGATGAAGGTGGTTTGATTGTTCTGCGTGATGAATTGACCAAAGGCCGCCCCAATCGAGTCGGGCGCAACACGTTTGTCAGGATTGAAGTTGGCCGCGTTGATCAATGTCACTTGTTGCGCTTGCGCCGCGACCATTGCAGGTCGCCAGTGATGGAAGCACAGGCCGCCCAGGCCCGTCATAAGTGCGATTAGCAAGAGCAGGCGGCTTGCCTGGTAAATTACTGTCCGATTCATTTTCATGCTTGTCTCCTGTTTACAGCTTGGAATTCGGCGCGCCGTTCGGGCACGAGTGTTAGCAGTCTTTGCCTCGTGTAGAGTTGAAAGAAAAGGCACCCAAAAAAACTCGCCCGTCCGACGCGCACGTCCAGGTCTGGCAATCAGATTGTCAATTCCTGGTTTAGTAAGTTATTGCTGGTGAAATTGCTGCATCTCCGGGGGCTAATGATGGTTCGCATTGTCAATCTACGCGGCTCTGTGCTTGCGGTCAAGCCGTGATTGAAAAACCGCCAGCTTGAACGACGGTTTGCCAATCAGCGGTTGATACGGTAGCATCACCCACAGCTTCGAATCGAATGATTCACCCTCAAATAAATGCCGAATGGTTTAACCTCAAATAAATATCGGCGCTTTAGACTAGCTTTGCTGATAAAAAGTCCATCAATAAATTGGCGACGTTATGAAATTAGCGGCATTCTGTAAAGACGTTAAATCTGCCTTCCCAGGCATTACTCTTCAATAGTCACCAAGGAGATAGGAGGAAAAATCTATGCACAATTGTCATCTCACGTTTACGCGGCAATTGGCCTTTGTATGCGGCCTGTTGCTGGCTTTCGCGTTCGCCATGCCCGTCTTCGCTCAACAAGCGGCGACGGCGACGCTCGAAGGCATCGTCACTGACCAGCAAGGCGCGGTTATTCCAAATGCCAAGCTCACGGTCAAAAATACGCAGAATGGTTTGACGCGCGACATGCAAACCGACGGGTCGGGCGTTTACCGTTTCGTCGCGCTGCAACCCGGCACCTATGAACTGACCGTCAGCGCGCCAAATTTCAAAGAGGCCAAACAGGGCAACATAGTTTTGACTGTCGGCCAAAAACTCAACCTGGATGTTTCACTCACGGTCGGCGGTGGCAGCGAATCGGTAAACATTTCTGCCGAAGCGCCTGTCGTCGAGACCACGCGCACTAACGTCGCTGCTTCAGTCGGCGAAAAGCAGGTCAATTCCCTGCCCGTCAATGGCCGCAACTTTTTAGACTTCGTTACGCTGACGCCCGGCGTTGTGCGCGACCCGCGTGGCGGTGACCTTTCCTTCGGTGGCCAAAAGGGCACGCTTAACAGCATTCAGATTGATGGGGTAGACAACAACAACCTCTTCTTTGGCCAATCGCTCGGACGCACCGGCTCAGGCCGCGCGCCCTATCAATTCAGTCAGGACGCTGTGCAGGAGTTCCAAGTCAACACCAACAGCTTCTCGGCAGAATTTGGACGCGCCGCTGGTGGGACGATCAATGTGATTACCAAATCGGGCGGCAACCAATTTCACGGTACGGCCTTCGAGTTCTTCCGCGACCGCTCGCTCAACGCCAACAGTCTGCGCTACGACGCCGGGCTTGAGACCTTCACCGGCGGCAGACCGGCGCTGATTCCCAACGGCTTCCGCTTCGATACGGCTACGTCAAGCGTCGTCGGGCGTCCGGACAAACCGCCTTATCACTTCAATCAATTCGGCGGCAACCTGGGTGGCCCGATCAAGAAAGATCGTGCGTTCTTCTTCTTCAACTACGACGGACAACGCAACACGCAGCCCAACATCGTCAATGCGCTGCCCTCGCCGACCGCCACCGATCCCGCGTCGGTCGCCGGTTACAACCGGCTCGTGCCACTCGCGGGCAACTACATTCGCGGCTTCAATCAAGATGTTTATTTGGCTAAAGTGGATTGGCAGCTCGATGCGGCGAATCGGCTCAGCTTCCGCTACAACCGCCAGAAATTCACCGGGGTAAATCTTGAAAGCAATGGCGCAACTGTGGCGCAGGAACACAGCGGCAACAGTCTGGTGACTACAGACTCTTTCACTGTCACGTTCAACACGGCCTTCTCGCCGCGCCTGCTTAATGAGTTCCGCACGCAGGTCGCGCGCGACCGCGAACCGGGTCTGGCCAATTCAACCAACCCCGAAGCGGTCATCAGCAACGGTGGCCAAGCGGCGCTCACCATTGGGCGAAACAACTTCAGCCCGCGCGAGACGACCGAGAAGAAGTATCAGTTGATTGACAACGTCTCCTATATTGCGGGCGCGCACAGTCTAAAAGGCGGCGTTGACGTCAACCTCGAACGGATCAAGAACTTCTTCCCTGGCTTCGAGGGCGCCGGTTACACCTACACGAGCTACGCCAACTTCACTAACAACGTCGTCGCCAGTTACACGCAGGCGTTTGCCGGTGAAGGCACATCCGGCTTCGCGACGTTTCCCAATTTCAACGAGTACGGCTTCTTCGCACAAGACGACTGGCGCGCGCGCAAGAGCCTGACGATCAACCTTGGCCTGCGCTATGACATACAGCAGATGAGGCAAGGGCCGACGCGCAATCCGAGTCCGTCGTTGGCCGCTGCGGGTATTGATACCTCGCGCGTCAACAATGACCACAACAATGTGGCCCCGCGTTTCGGCTTTGCCTGGAGCCCGTCGAAGAACGACCGACTGGTGGTACGTGGTGGTTATGGCCTCTTCTACGGTCGCACGCCGTCTATCGCCATTGGTACGGCGCACTCCAACAACGGTCTCAACTCGATCAGCATCACGCTGACCAATCCGACTGGGCTTGTTTACCCGTTCCGTTTCAGCAGCCTCGCTGACATTCGAGCGCGTGGTGGGCAGCCACCAGCGGCAAACCTGTTCGTCTTCGAGCGCAATTACCAGCAGCCTTACACAATGCAGGGCAGCCTGGGGATCGAATACGGGTTGTCGAATGATCTCTCTTTTAACGTCTCTTATCTGTCGGTGCAAGGACGCCACCTGCAACGCACGCGCGACATCAATCTGTTGCCGCCGGTGGCGACGCCGATTGCCGGCGCCATTGTCCCGACTTTCCTGCGCCATCCGGGTGCAACCACTCCGACGCGGCCCATCGGCGTGCCGAACACGACGGACATCTTCGGTCGCATCTCCGAGTTTGAGAGCAACGCCAATTCGAGCTACAACGCGCTCATCCTGCAACTCAACAAGCGTTTTGCGAAGCATTATCAATACCTCTTCGCCTACACCTTCTCGAAGGTGATTGATGACGCGCCAGACGCGACTTCGGTCGTGACCGCCAACGCGGGTGACGATGCCAAGCAAGCGCAACAGAGTTTTCTGCTCAGCGACGAACGCGGCCCAGGTAACTCCAACACTCCGCATCGCGTGGTGGTGAGTGGGTTGTGGGACTTGGACTACTTCAAAGGCCACGGCCCAGCGCGCGTGATTCTGGGAGGGTGGCAGGTCAGCGGCATCTTACAGGCCAGCAGTAATCTACCCTTCTCGGCGCGGCTCGCGGCTAACGTTGATCTCAACAACGACAGCAATCGCAACTCGGATCGCGCGCCAGGCTTTGGGCGCAATTCGTTTTACCAGGATCACTTCGTCACCTTCGATTTCCGCACGACGAAATCCTTCAACCTTACCGAGAAGCTCCGGCTGCAATTCATTGCCGAGTTTTTCAATCTCTTCAATCACGTCAACATCCCTGGCACACTGGTCAACGGCCAGTTATACAACGTTACGGGCGTGAATACGGCGGCGGTGGCGCTGACGCGGCGCAACGATTTCGGTAATCCGCGCGGCGCGGCTGACCCACGCATCGGACAGTTGGCGCTTAAGCTGACTTTTTAACCGCCTGAACCGCTTGTCAGTAGCTTGTTGACCAAGCTACTGACAAGCCCGCCAGCATTGCATCAAGTAAAGACGCTAGCCTCAGTGGCTGTCTTAATTCAAGACGCCTGAAACTGATTTAACGAGACCTGCCTAATTTCGCCTGTCTGCCATCTGCCTGATTTCAACTGTCCGTGGTCATTTAATAGGTTGATGCTGAAGTTGGCATATCACTTGCCCCTATTTCCTTAAGATCACAACAAGGCTTACGTCTTCACTGAGGGCGGGCTTTGTTGTACAGGTACTGATAGAAAGGTATGGCTTAGTCGTTTTTGCCGCATAGCGGCGCTTGAATTTAGCCGTGGGTGTTCAACCCACGGTAAGTGTACGCAGCAAGTTTCGCATCGCGTCAGCGATGCTTGATTCAAGCGTCGCTGACGCGACGCAGGGTTGCTGGTTGAGCTTACCCGGCGTTGGAAACGCCGGGCTAAAATCAGGTCGCCGCTACGCGGCTGCAAAAACATAGCCTTACATTTTTACACTACCGTTGTACACAGATCAGAAGGAGGTAAAGGTTATGAACTTTGGCAGATTTAGCCCCGTGCAGGGCATTGTGATGATTGCAGTGATCGGACTGGTGTTGTTCTTTGGCGGCTTCTTGATCGCTCGCTCGACTGCGGCAGGCCCGGAGAAGCCCAAGCACGAAGCTGGGCGTTATCAATTTCTACAAGTCGGCGATACGGTCGCAGCGATTGATACTTATACAGGAGAGACCTACGCGATTGATGGAAACACGCGAGCCTGGACGCTGCTAGCTCCGGCGTTACCCGCCAGGGAATCCAGAATCACGAAGTAAAAACTTCGGCAGTGGCGCAAGGTGGTGAGTTTAGAGTACCGGCTTCAGCCGGCTGGGCTGGTCAATGAAAGCTTCCGCCTGCAGGCGGGACTCCAAACGTTCGCTCCCGCTTACACCACTACCAAAACTTCTTCGGACAGGCACCACCTTCCTGCGCGCCAAGCTGGCAATTGTGCCCAAATTGGACACGCGCATCCCACCCCAAGTTTGGCGCGCAAGGACATGTGCGTGCTCAATAAATTACACTTGCCACACATCCGTCCTTCTATAATTCATTCAACTGTCGAATGCGCTCACGCACCTTTCTTGTGTAAGCAGTGACTTCAGGCGGCGCATAGCCAGCGCCACGAAAGACGTCACTGATTTGTTGAGCAGAAAGCTTAGCCAGCCAACTTCCGATCCAGCGGGCGTGCGCGCGCGGAATATCTTCGCCTACATTTTCCATGCGCGTGCGCTTGTAGTAATAGGTGACGGCAACGGCATAAAGCACTGGCGGGCGACTGTTCAGCACGAAGTCCACTTCGTCAGCCTTGATGTCTTCGATGAATCTCGAGCTGATGTAGTCCTCTACATCATTCTTTGAGCGGCTCCAGTCACCGCCTGTTTTGCCAAAGGTGGCGCCGAGATCTGTCACAACGTAACGCAACTCGCGGCCCTGTAGGTCATAGATACCGTTGTTGGCCGTCTTCAGATCCCAGTTGTTGATCAGCGCCATCATGATCCGCAAGCCATCAAACTCTTTTGTGCCCATTAACGGATTGTCGAACCAACTCCAATTCCCCGCCTTCTTGATGCCTTTGATTACCCGTTCCAACCGCGCCTCACGCACAACGTTGTTCGCCGAAACAAACTGCTGCCCACGACTCAAGTGCGGCAAGCTTTCGACACGCAGCCTGTGCAGGTAATAATCCTCATCGGCAAAGTAGCCTACGGCCCATAACAGCCGCGCGGCCGCTGTCTCCGATTGCGCTTCTTCACCGAGCTTCACTTTCCAGCGGACACCGCGCCCATCCTCGACCACAAATTTTGGGCTGGTGCCGTCTTTACTTAATGGGTGAGTTTCATTCATGGACGATCTTGCCCAATTGATCGGGGTTTGAGAGCCTAAGGAGCATCTTCAACCCATTTTTCAATTGAGGCAGGTAATGAAAGCAACGCACCCTTTGCGATGCCCGAACGAGTGCGAAACCGTCGAGCAAGATTTCAAGTTGATCCGTACTTATGGGCCACACCACACGCCTTTCTATCGCTGTTTGAAATGTGGCCGTGAGTTCAGTGCGCGTCACGACAGCGTCTTTGCTGGCTTTCATACTGATGAGCAGACGATTTATCGTGTGCTCAAGGCGCTCGCCGAAGGTAACGGCATCCGTGCTTGCGCGCGCATCTTTGACATCGACAAGAACACGGTAGCGCTGATCCTTGAGCAAGCGGCCGCGCACTGCCAACGCGTGAGTGAGTGCCTGATCAAAGACTATCACCTAGAAGAATGCCAGTTGGATGAACTCTGGTCGTTTGTCAAAAAAAGGAGGCGCACCTGTCGACCCTGGAAAAACTCCAGGCCATCTATGGCGACCAGTGGGTCTGGGTGGGCTTCGACCCGCGCCACAAAGTCGTGCTCCACTTTGTAGTGGGCCGCCACGTCCAAGCGAACGCCAACCGCTTGGTCAAAGGTGTGCGCGATCGTTCAGATGGGCACTTGCCCTTATTCACGTCCGATGAGCTAGAGCAATATGACAATGCGCTGCTCGAAGCTTACGGCCTGCGCCAAGAGTTCCCGCGCACTGGCAAACGCGGGCGGCCACGCAAGCCGCGGCTCAAAGCGCCCAAGCATTTGCTCTACGCACAAGTCGTCAAGCGACGCCAACGAGGTCGCGTAGTTGAGATTACGACGCGTGTCGTCTTCGGTACGCGGAAGGCCGTAGCCGCCAAGCTCAGGCGCTCGCCGGTGAGCAAGCACATCAACACGAGCTTCGTCGAACGCAACAATCTGACGATGCGGCATCAGAACCGCCGCTTGGTGCGTAAGACGATTGCTTTTTCAAAGAAGCGCGAGTGCTTGGAGCAACAACTCCACCTTGCCTTTGCTTATTACCATTTCGTTAAGCCTCATCTCGGTCTGCGAGAAGAGGTCAAAGGCGAAGCTAAAAAATACCGGGAACGGACTCCGATGATGGCGGCAGGGATCACAGATCACATTTGGACAATGCCAAAACTGTTCTCCAGAGCCACTTTGGAGCTACTCTGAAAAAATCTAGCGTGATTTCATCTCCATGAATGAAACTCACCCACTAAGCGTCTTTATCCTCCTCGATAAAGCGGAATGGCCCCGTAGGCTGCCCAGCCTTTCCTGTTGGGCCATATAACAGATTGCGAGTGGCCAAGCCCTGCGGCTCGCGCCATAAGACCGCTCGCGGTACATTCATTGTATGTTTTCCCTGCTCATTGATGGGCTGCTTTGCCTTTTTAGGCAAAGCAGAAGTAGGCAGGACAAAGACAATAACCAAGAGAATTAAAACCTTTGCTCGCATATAGGTCTCCTTAATAGGTCAGGCATTGGCAGGGGGCTAATCAAGCGGAAATGATTATGAATGAGGCTAGGCAAGAGAAATGCCAAGAGATTTCTTCAATTAAATTTTTCACTGCTGGCGTGAGAAGGCGCTGAGACGGCAAAACGCGCCGTCTTGTGCGAGCTAAGTGGTGGCGCGATCCAATAACTGGGGCGCTGCTTTTCAACAGCAAGTTGAGCCCAGGAGCTTTTTAAGCAGAGTTGATTTTAGCTGGTAACAAGCAGGGCGGTTAAAGCGTTGAGAGCGCCTATAATTGAGCTACCCAAGTTCGTAAAGGCCACCACGACCGCCAGTCCGATCAAGGCTGCCGCGATCACGTACTCGGCCAATTCCAACCCACTTTCATCATCACAGAACTTCTTGATTGGTTTCATTCTCAGCACCATACCTTTTGAAATTGGCAATCTGATTAGGTCAAACACGTGGGAGTCTAAATGCAACTACCCGTATGTGTGGCAACCACTGAACAATTACACTAAATCTTGCTGAGTTTGGCGCAATTCGCCATTGCTTCTTTCCTAGTGTAGTACGAAAAGCGACAAGTGTGCCGGACGTCTCCTCCGCACATTCACATACAGCATTACAACGCATTCGAAGACGCGCCGCCACCTCTCTTTCAGCAGTTGTGAAGCCTAGTTTTCACGGCCTCACTCTTCCAGCAGCTTCCCCTTAAACACCTGCTGCCCGCCCAGCGAAGTGTAAAACGCAAGCGCGGCCAGCGCTGTCACCAGGCACATCACAAAGAGCGAAGTGCCTGCATACCAGGCCGAGAGGTTCGTCGTGAATGGGAGGCTGTTGAGCCAGAAATAAAATAAGAGGCTGGCGGCCAGGGCCAGCAGTCCGAACCTGATGAACACCAGGACGATCAAACTGCCAAGAATCAGGCCCAAGAGGTTAATTAACAGGGAGCTGTCTAGGACGAACAGCCCAAAGATCAACACAACAACCGCCCCCGCCAGCCAGTCGCGACGCAGCAGCGCGCGCAGCAAGGTGAGCAGAAAAGTAAAGGCGAGCGGGTCGAAGACTGCTCCACCCATGCTATGGAGAAAATCTCCCACGACAAAACGCAGGCCGAGCAGAAGCTTAAGCCCAACATGTTCCTCTCCCTGAGAAGCCGTAAGAGAGGGCAACGTGAGAAGCAGCGTAAAGCAAAGCCCAAAGAGAATACCGATAAGTAAGTCCCGGCCAACCAAGGGGTCGGTAAATTTCCCGGCCAGCACCCGGCTCCACGTGATCAGGCTGGTCGGCCAGCGCCGCCTGACGTAAGGCTCAAGTGCGATATAAAACACCCAGACCCTTACACTCAAAAACAGTGCCGCGCTCACGCCATCAACTAAAAGGCTTAGCTCGTCGCCGGTCGGGGCATGAGTTGCCGTGAGGAGGCAAAATAGCATTCGGCCAACAAAGCCAAAAAGCGCCAATTTGAGAGCGCCCTGGCGGTCGCCTTTCCCACGGCGATAATTGCGCCATGCCAGTAAAGCCGCTCCGAACACGATGCTGAAGGGAAAGATGACTTGGAAAATGGACGGATTCTGCCCTGCCTGGTTGGGCTTCGTCCAGGGGGCGATGAGTTTGAAGAAGACTACCCTGCCGTGATAACCGGCGGCTTCGACGCGCAGCGGGATGTGCGGCAGCTCTGCCACCGTTCCCGTCCAGGCGGCGCGTGTATCAAAGGCGGATTCAGGGTTCCAGCGGGCTTTGGCAGGCGTGAAGCGTGATGGATCAAGGCCGGCCAGGCTGAAGAGCCTGTTCCAATCCGGGGCAGACGCTTCGCCGGAAGCTGCTTCGTCAACCTGTGGCGGCCTGGCATAAAACTCCCGCAGCCGGCCGAGCGTGTCCAGCTTGACCCCTCTCATCCCCGGCAGTGACGGCGGCGGATCATAGTCGTCCACGGTCCAGGCATAATTAAATTCGGTAAGTTGGAACGGTTGAAGATGGTTCGGACTCTCCCGATACCATAAGTAGACCGCGCCGCCACGCCCGTTCTCAAGCTGTCGCCAGCGATCCGGCGCTGGGTTCTTCTCGACATACTGTAGATAGTCGTAGTCGTAATACAGCCCGTAAGCCCTATCGAAAGGACGCTCAGGGTAGCCCAGTTGCGCTATCGCCTCGCGCCCCTTGCCCGCGAGGACTTCGGGCGAATGCTCGAACGGTATTTTCTCGATTAGGTTCACCCGGCGACCCACGAAGGCCAGCGTGACAAGGCAGGCAACGACCGCGATCAGGCAAGCCACCGCGACCAGCGGGCGCAAACCAGTCTTTTTTCCCGCTTCCGCCACCATCTCCGGCGAAGGTGTTTCGCCCAATGCCAATGCCGCCGCCAGCGGATCGCCGCCCGGCAACGCATCCGCCACTTGCTTCGCCGAGGCCAGCCGCCGGCCTGGGTCTTTTTCCAAACAGCGCAGAATCACGCGCTCCACCAACGGATCAATATCCTTCACCCAATTCGACGGATTCGTCGGCGAACTGCTCTCGTGCAGGCGCTTTAGTTCTTGCAGCGAGTTGGCTTCAAACACCCGCTTGCCCGTGAAGATTTCGTAGAGCACCAGCCCCAAGGCATAGATGTCGCTCTTCACCGTCACTTCTTTGCCTGCGAACTGTTCAGGCGACATATACGCCGGTGTGCCTGCCATCACTTCGTTTCCGCGTATTTGTTCAGCAAAACTTGCGAGACCGAAATCAGTGATGCGTACGCGGCCTTTGCCGTCCAGCATCACGTTCGCCGGTTTCAAGTCGCGGTGCAGCACGCCCGCTTCGTGTGCAGCCGCTAAACCTGCGCAAAGCTGGTTGGCGATCTCGACGGCTTTGTCTGCTGGCAAGCGACCGATGCGACGCAGCAACGAAGACAGGTCTTCGCCATCCACGTATTCCATTGAGAGAAAATGCAACGCGCCCGCTGAAGTCGTCACTTCGCCGATGTCGTGCACGCGGCAAACGTTGGGATGTGTGACGCGATGCGCCATGCTGACTTCGCTATGAAAGCGGGTGAGCATGTCTTTGTCTTGCGAAAGCTTCTCGGTCAGGAACTTCAGCGCGACCGGCTGGCCAAGTTTGAGATCATCGGCGCGGTAGACCTCGCCCATGCCGCCTTTGCCCAACAAGCCGACGATGCGATACCGTTTGGCCAGTGTTGTGCCTGGGGTGAAGCGCGCCTGCTCACCTGCCGTGTTTGCTAGCAAACCGGCGGCCTCGTGAATCGCGCCTTGAATCAAGCCGCCCGCCGCCGCCTGATAGACCAGCAGCGATTCAACCTCGTGGCGCAAGGCTTCGTCAGCGCCACAGGCTTTGGCTAGAAAGGCAGCGCGCCCGGCGGGGTCGAGTTCCAAGGCCGATTGAAAAAGCTGCTCGACTTGCTGCCAACGGTCAGGCGACAACGGTATTTGCGAGTTCAACCGCGCGGCAACAGCAGGCGCGTTAGCCAGTCGTTTGGTCGCTTCCTGGTGAAACGAGAGCAAGGCTTCTGCGCCACGGCGCAAGGGCAAATCGTCAGCGCAGGATTGCTGTAAGACGGCTGCGCGTGTCGCGTCATCTTCGGCAATGGCAGAGTTGACCAGGTTCTTGATTTGCTGCCAGCGTTCGGGAGTCATCGTGTGTTCTCCTATTTCGAGTGGAATTGTTGTTCTGCTTGCCAATCGCTTTGAGCGTGAACTTCAATCGTCACTCTTCCAGCAGTTTCCCCTTGAACACCCTCTGCCCGCCCAGCGAAGTATAAAAAGCATAACCCGCCAGCGCCGTCACCAGGAACATCACAAAGAGCAAAGTGCCTGCATACCAGGCCGAGAGGTTCGTCGTGAAGGGGAGGCTGTTCAGCGAGAAAAAAATTGAGAAGCTGGCGGCCAGCGCCAACTGTCCGAACCTGATAAACGCCAGGACGACCAAACTGAACAAAATCACCTGCAAGACGGCAGAGGACGGGGAGGTCAGCAAGCGCGGGAGGCCAAAGATCAACACAACAACCGCCCCCGCCAGCCAGTCGCGCCGCAGCAGCGCGCGCAGCAGGGTGAGCAGAAAAGTAATTGCGAGCGCGCCGAAGACTGCCCCGCTCGTGGACTGGAGGAGATATGCCACGCCAAAACGCATGCCGAGCAGATCGGAGAGCGCAACATCTGCGGATGGGCGCTGGAAAACAATCAGATAGGGCAGCTTTTCGAGCAGCGTAAAGCAAAGCCCAAAGAGGATGCCGATCAGTAAGTCCCGGCCAACCAAGGGGTCGGTAAATTTCCCGGCCAGCACCCGGCTCCACGTGATCAAGCTGGTCGGCCAGCGCCGCCTGACGTAAGGCTCAAGTGCAATGTAAAGCGCCCACACCACGGCGCTCCAATACAGCGCGTCGCTCACCCCTTCACCTAAAAGGCTTAGCTCGTCGCCGGTCGGGACGTGTTTTGCCGTGAGGAGGCAGAACAGCATTGTGGCGACACAGCTAAAAACCGCCAGTCTGAGAGCGCCCTGACGGTCGCCTTTCCCCCGGCGGTAATTGCGCCACGCCATTACCGCCGCTCCGAACAGGATGCCGAAGTACACAACGGCGTAGATAGCGGGTAAACTCTGCCCAGCCTGGTTAGGCTTCGTCCAGGGGCCGATGAGTTTGAAGAAGACTACCTTGCCGCGGTAACCGGCGGCTTCGACGCGCAGCGGGATGTCCGGCATCTCTGCCACCGTTCCCGTCCAGGCAGCCCGTGCGTCAATGACGGATTCAGGGTTCCAGAGGGCTTCGGCAGGCGTGAAGCGTGCTGGATCAAGGCCGGCCAGGGTAAAGAGCCTGTTCCAATCGGGGGTGGATGCTTCGCCGGACTTTGCTTCGTCAACCTGTGGCGGCCTGACGTAAAATTCCCGCAGCCGGCCGAGCATGTCCAGCTTGACCCCCCTCATCCCCGGCAGTGATGGCGGCGGATCATAGTTGTCTGCAGTCCCGGCCTGCCTGCCGGACGGAAGCTTTGAAAGTTGAAGGTGGGTCGGACTCTCACGATACCAGAAGTAGATCGCACCGCCACGCCCGTTCTCAAGCTGTCGCCAGCGATCCGGCGCTTTGTCCTTTTCGACATACCGCAGATAGTCGTTGTCGTAATCCAGCCCGTAAGCTCTATCGAAAGGGCGCTCAGCGTAGCCCATTTGCGCGATCACCTCGCGCCCCTTGCCCGCGAGGACTTCGGGCGAATGCTCGAAAGGTATTTTCTCGATTAGGTTCACCCGGCGGCCCAAAAAGGCCAGCGCGATGAGGCTAGCAACAACCGCAACCAAGCAAGCCACCGCGACCAGCGGGCGCAAACCAGTCTTTTCTCCCGCTTCCGCCACCATCTCCGGCGAAGGCGTTTCGCCCAATGCTAATGCCGCCACCAGTGGATCGCCGCCCGGCAACGCATCCGCCACTTGCTTCGCCGAGGCCAGCCGTTTCGTCGGGTCTTTTTCCAGACAGCGCAGAATCACGCGCTCGACCAGCGGGTCAATGTCTTTCACCCAATTCGACGGATTGGTCGGCGAACTGCTTTCGTGCATTTGCTGCAATTCGTGTAACGATGCTGCCTCAAACACCCGCTTGCCCGTGAAGATTTCGTAGAGCACCAGTCCTAACGCGTAGAGGTCGCTCTTCACCGTCACTTCTTTGCCCGCGAACTGTTCGGGCGCCATATAAGCTGGCGTTCCAGCAAACACTTCCTGCCCTTTGATCTGTTCGGCAAAACCCGCCAAGCCGAAATCGGTGATGCGCACGCGGCCTTTGCCGTCCAACATCACGTTCGCCGGTTTCAAGTCGCGGTGCAGCACGCCAGCTTCATGCGCCGCCGCCAAGCCTGCGCAAAGCTGGTTGGCGATCTCGACTGCCTTGTCTGATGGCAAGCGACCGATGCGACGCAACAACGAAGACAGGTCTTCACCATCCACATATTCCATCGAGAGAAAATGCAGATTGCCTGATGAAGCCGTCACTTCGCCGATGTCGTGCACACGGCAGACGTTGGGATGTGTGACGCGGTGCGCCATGCTGACTTCACTGTGAAAGCGCGCCAGCATCGCTTTATCTTGCGACAATTTTTCAGTCAGGAATTTGAGCGCGACCGGCTGGCCGAGCTTCAGATCATCGGCGCGGTAGACCTCGCCCATGCCGCCTTTGCCCAACAAGCCGACGATGCGATACCGCTTGGCCAGTGTTGTACCTGGGGTGAAGCGCGCCTTTTCTCCATTAGTGTTGGCCAGCAACCCGGCGGCCTCGTGAATCGCGCCTTGAATCAAACCGCCCGCCGCCGCTTGATAAACCAGCAGCGATTCAACCTCGTGGCGCAAGGCTTCGTCACTACCGCAAGCTTTGGCCAGAAAGTCAGCGCGCTCGGCTGTCTCACGTTCCAGCGCCGATTGAAAGATTTGCTCGAGCTGTTTCCAACGGTCGGGCGATAACGGCGACTGACCGTCGCCAGGTGTGTTGGCCAGCCGCTTCGTCGCCTCTTGGTGGAACGAAAGCAAAGCCTCAGCGCCCCGGCGCAATGGCAAATCGTCCGCGCAAGATTGTTGCAAAACGGCTGAGCGTGTCGCGTCATCTTCGGCAATGGCGGAGTTGACCAGGTTCTTGATTTGCTGCCAGCGTTCAGGTGTCATAGCGGTTGCTCCTACCTTTGGAGTGCTGCGGCTTGACGCAGCTTTTGCGTTCGCAAGTTGGGGCATCTGGTTCCCCGATGTTTTTCGGCAAAGAACGAAAAGCTGCGTCAAGCCGCAGCACTCCACAGACTCACGGCTTTTGAATCTGCCGCCCCAACCAAGCCTCGGCCATGCGCATTTCGCGCCGGATGGTAGCGACGGAAAGACCAGTGACTTCGGTGATCTCTTCCAGGCTCAGGCCGCCGAAATAGCGCAATTCGATGATCCGGCTTTTGCGCTCGTCAAACTTGGCTAGGTCTTGCAATGCGTCATCGAGCGCGATGACATCGGGCGCGCTCTTGCCAGACACGCCTTTCGCCTCATCTAAGGGCAGCGCGACTGCGCCCTGCCCACGCTTCGCCGCCCTGTGCGCGCGCGCGTGATCCACCAGAATTTGCCGCATCAGCCGTGCCGCGATGCCAAAGAAATGCGCGCGGTTCTGCCAATCCACTTGCGGCTGATTAACCAATTGCAGGTAGGCTTCATTAACTAGCGCCGTCGCCTGCAACGTGTGCGCTGCTCGTTCGCGGAGTAGATAGCGCGCGGCCAAACGGCGCAGTTCGCCGTAAACCAAGGGCGTCAGCTTTTCCAGCGCCTGCTGTTCGCCATTGCGCCATTCGAGCAGGAGTTGTGTCACGTCGTGCGGTGAAGGCGTTGCCATCATCTCTCCCGGCGGAGCGTCAGGATGTGTACTACGAATCGCCGGAGAGCTTATCCAGTTGGGCCACTTGGCGCAAACCGAGTCAATCAAGCGGCTGACTCTAGCTGTTGTCTGTTGTAAGCGGTGCGGCAGCGGCATGGCGCTTTCTGTAAAACATACCGAATAATGTTTCCCGGCGTGCGTGGTGCACACCAGGGTTTATGATCTCTGCTCTACTAATGCGGAATTTGGTAGTGAGATCGCTCAAGGCTACCGAAAAAATTTGGCGAACAGTTGAAAGTTGTTTAGATCGGGTTGCAATTGCGTGTCTGGGCAATCGCTAGCTGGAAGGTGGGGCAGGTTTTCAACCTGCCCGCTGCCGTGTGTTGGTCTGGGGGCGGGTTGAGAACCTTGTCATTACCCACATTTTTCGCGTTTAGCGATTTCTGCCTTTGGCCCTGAAAGGGCGGTGGAGATTAGCCGGTGGTGCAACCACCGGGAACGCGGCGGCACGACATTGCACCCCAGCAGGGGTGCCGGAAAGGGCGTGACAATACGAAAGTTGCTCCGCTTCGTGTCTTGTCCCGCGCCCTGCCAGGGCGCAACGCCAATCACGACAGACTCCCGGTGGTTGCACCACCGGCTAATCTCCGCCGCGCCTCTGGCGCTCAACTGAAAAGATGTGGGTAATGACAAGGTTGAGAACCTGCCCCACTGCAAGCCCGTACACCCATCTGCAAACTGATCTAGCTGTCTGGCCGTTAAAGTAGCGAACAAGACTCCGTTGCTTGCAATTCGCGGGGCGAGTTGCCATCATCTCGCCGGATTTTTCCGAAGCTACATTTTCGATCAACAAGGGGAAGAAAGATGAAAACTTTGCAGCGATCTGTCTGGCTGTATCTGCTGGCGCTGTTGTTGAGCGGCGCGGCCAGCGCGCAAGACGGTTTCTATTTGAAGAACGGTGATCGCGTCGTCTTCTACGGCGACAGTATCACCGAGCAACGGCTCTATACGACTTTCGTCGAGACCTACGTCGTAACGCGCTTTCCGAAATTGAACGTGAGCTTCGTCCATTCGGGCTGGGGAGGCGACCGCGTCACCGGCGGCGGTGGCGGCCCGATTGACCGTCGTTTGCAACGTGACGTGCTCCCGTATAAACCAACCGTGGTGACGATCATGCTCGGCATGAACGATGGCAGTTATCGCGCCTTCGATCAGAAAATCTTTGATACCTACGCAGGGGGCTATCAACGCATCGTGCAGCAACTCAAGCGTGACTTGCCGGGCTTGCGGCTGACGTTGATTCAACCTTCGCCTTATGACGATATGACACGTCCGCCGACGTTCGAGGGCGGCTACAATGCGGTGCTCGTGCGCTACAGCGAGTTCATCAAAGAGTTGGCTGGCAAGGAGCGCGCAGACATAGCTGATCTGAACACCCCTGTCGTCGCGGCGCTGAAGAAAGCCACCGCAACCGATCCCGCGCAGGCGCAAAGAGTCATTCCTGATCGCATACACCCCGGCGCAGGCGGCCATTTGGTGATGGCAGCAGCGCTACTTAAAGCCTGGCACGCTCCAGCGGTGGTGACTGCAATCGAGATTGATGCGGCCAAAGGAAAAACCACGCGCATTGAAAATGCGCAAGTGAGCGAGCTGAAGAGCGAAGGCATGCTTTCGTGGACTCAGGCTGATGCCGCTTTGCCGCTGCCAGTCGATATGAATGATGCGGTGCTGGCATTGTCAGTGCGTTCGTCCGATGTGATTGAAGCGCTCAATCAGCAGGTGCTCAAAGTCACGGGGCTGTCTGCGCCGCGCTATCAACTCAAGATTGACGGTGAAACCATCGGCTCCTTCTTGCAGGAGCAATTGAGCGCGGGCCTCAACCTCGCCGCGCTGCCGACGCCGATGGCGAGGCAGGCGAAGGCGGTACACGCGCTGACACTGAAGCACAACAATCTGCACTTCGCGGCGTGGCGGCAAGTGCAGGTTCCTTTTCAGGATGATAAATCGCCCAACATTGCCAAGGCAGTCGAAGCGATGAACGCGCTCGAAGCAGAAGTCATCGCCGAGCAACGCACCGCCGCGCAGCCCAAACCACATCGCTACGAATTGACACCGGAGAATTAGCTGAAGCCTGTACTTATGGAGTGCTGCGGCTCGCCGCAGCTTTTCGTTTGATGCTGAGATATTTCGCTACGACACGAAGGGTTCGATGACGAAAGCAAAAGCTACGTCGAGCCGCAGCACTCCAGAGGCTATCGCAGCCTCAAGTAGCGGAAATCGGCCAGCTAAGCTGTCACGCTCGCTTGCGGCTATGCCTGCTGCACCTCTTGCGCCAGCTTCGTCAACGAAGACTTCGCATCGCCGTAAAGCATTCCCGTGTTCGATTTGAAGAAGAGCGGGTTTTCCAAGCCTGAAAAGCCTTTGCCCTTGCCGCGCTTCAACACGACGACGTTGCGTGCCTTGTCCACTTCGATGATCGGCATGCCGGCAATCGGGCTTTTCGGATTGTCGCGCGCGTCGGGATTGACCACATCGTTGGCACCGATGACAACAGCAACATCGGTAGCCTGCATTTCAGGATTGATCTGTTCGAGTTCGTAAAGCTGCGAATAGGGCACGTTGGCTTCGGCCAGCAGTACGTTCATGTGACCGGGCATGCGGCCCGCCACTGGGTGAATCGCGTATTTGACGAGCACGCCTTTATGTTCGAGCACTTCGGCCAACTCGCGCACGGCGTGTTGCGCCTGTGCTGTCGCCATGCCATAACCGGGCACGAAGACAACTTGGCGGGCGTAAGCCAACTGGACGGCCACGTCGTCAGCGCCAACCTCGCGCATTGTTCCTTCGACTGCCACGCCGGCGTCTGACGAAACGGAACCAAACGCGCCAAACAAGACGTTCGTCACCGAGCGGTTCATCGCCTTGCACATCAGAATCGAGAGGATGAAGCCGGAAAACCCGTCCAACGTGCCCGCGATAATCAGCACGTTGTTGCCGATGGCAAAGCCTGTAGCCGCCGAAGCTAAGCCCGCATACGAATTCATCAGCGACATCACCACGGGCATATCTGCCGAGCCAATCGGGATGACCAGCAAGACACCAAACAGGAACGACAAGCCAACCATCACGTAAAACAGCGTGCTCGCCATCGGATTGAAGATCAGGTAGATGAAGATCAGCGCCGCGATAATAAACAGGGCGACGTTGACGACATTCTGCCCTTTATACGTGATCGGCGTACCACGCATCAGCTCCTGCAATTTGGCAAAGGCTAGCAAGCTGCCTGTCACCGTCAGGCTGCCAAAGAGCACTTCGAAGCCGAGCGCCGCCATCTTGTACATCGGCAAGTGCTGGTTAAGCACGACGGTGTGGTGATAGTACTCGGAGATGCCGACCAGCGACGCGGCCAGCGCGCCGAAAGCGTGCGAGAGCGCAGTTCGTTGCGGCATCGCGGTCATCGGCATCCAGACGGACATCGCCGCGCCAATCAAGCCGCCAATCAGCAGGCCGACGATGATCCAGGTGTAATCAATGATCTTGTAACTCAGCAGCGTCCCGATGACGGCGATGAGCATGCCCGCAGCCGCAGAGTTCATCCCGCGCCGCGCCGTTTTGGGATGGCTCAGGGCTTTCAAGCCGTAAATGAACAGTAAAGAGGCAATCAGATAGCTGAATTCGATGAAGTAAAAATATGGCTCGTGCATTAGTGCTTCGCCTCCTTGTTACTCTCACCGCCAATCCTGTCCTTGAACATCTTGAGCATGCGGTCGGTAATCAGGAAGCCGCCAACGACGTTAATCGTCGCCGAGACGACGGCGATAAAGCCGAGCACGGTGCTGACCTGATTGTATCTTGCCCCGGCAGTCACAATTGAACCGACGACAGAGATTGCTGAGATCGCGTTGGTCGCAGACATCAGGGGCGTATGCAGGAGCGGTGGCACGCGCGAGATGACTTGGTAACCCAAGAAAGCCGCCAGCGCAAAAACATAGAGCGAGGCGATCAACACAGTCGGGCTGAGCGTGGTGGATTCCTCAGCCGGTGCACCGCCTTCTGCGAGTGCGAAGAAGCAGAACGAAGCAATCAAGCTCACTACATTCACAGAAAATCCTCCTGATGCTGTAGGGCAAATTGTTAGTTTGCCCTGGTCGTGGATAGCAGATAATGAAGGTAACGAAGCAGCTTGCCCTATGCTTTGGCCGCCAATGCTGCCTGAATACGCGGATGCTTGGCCTCGCCCGCGTGGACGGCGCAAGACGGGCCGACGACATCGTTGCTCAGATCAACATTCAAAGCGCCGTCCTTAATCATCTCGCTCAAGAAAGTCGTCAAGTTGCGCGAATAGAGTTGGCTCGCGTGCACCGGCACGGTGGCGGCGAGATTCAACGGACTCATTACAATCACGCCATTGCGTTCGACCGTTTCGCCCGGCTTACTGACCGCGCAGTTGCCGCCGGTCGAACCAGCCAAATCAATAATCACGGAGCCACGCTTCATTCCATCCACCGCTTCCTCGGTAATAAGCAGCGGCGCTGGGCGACCGGGCACTTGCGCTGAAGTGATGATGCAATCGGTCTGGCGCGCGGTCTTGGCAATCAATTCGCGGCTGCGCTGCATCGTCTCTTCAGTGATCTCTTTGGCATAGCCACCCGCGTCCTCAGTCTGTTGGCCACCCATATCAACTTCCAGAAACTTTGCGCCAAGTGAACGCACGGCCTCACCGGCGGCCGCGCGCACGTCAAAGCCTTCGACGACCGCGCCCAAACGGCGTGCGGTGGCGATGGCTTGCAAGCCGGCGACGCCTGCGCCGAGCACAAGCACTTTGGCGGGCGGCACCGTGCCTGCGGCAGTGGTCAACATCGGATACATACGCGGCAACCGATCAGCCGCCATCAACACGGCTTTGTAACCGACAATCGTGGCCATCGAAGAGAGCGCGTCCATTGCTTGCGCACGCGTCGAGCGCGGGATCAACTCAACGGCAAAGGCCGACACGCCGCGTTCGAGCATTGGCTGCAAAGTCTGCGGCTCGTCGAGTGGGCGCAGGAAGCCGATGACGACTGCGCCGCTTTTCAGCTTGGCGACGTCTGCATCGGTAGGACGATTGACTGTGGTCAGCACATCGGTTGCGGCCAGTAATGCCGCACGATCTGCTGACACAGTTGCGCCAGCGGCTTCGTAATCGGCATCGTTTGCGCCCGCCGACAGGCCAGCGCCGCTTTCGACTGCGACTTGCGCTTTGAGCGAAACCAGTTTTTTGACCGACTCCGGGACTAAGGCCACACGCGTCTCTCCCGGTTGCGTCTCCTTGAGTACGGTAATCTGCATATCTTTACTCAGTATTGTTGAGCGTTGGTGAGCATTGCATAGTGTCGCTCGGTGATGGCTGTTCGCCTCGGCTTTCGCCACAACCTCCGCCACGAGCGTTGACACGACAAGTATTGTCGGAAGCGACAAAAGGTCAAGGAAATTTCCCCAGTTGGACAGTTTTTGTTTTAACTTGACCGGGCGAGCCGTGCTTATAAGGCCACGCGATCTGTCGCGAATGAGCAACTTTCGCTCCGGTGCGTATATTTTTCCTTAACCCGTCCGCCAAATTTGATTGAGGTCAACCATCGTGCCGGAACGGGCCGAAGTTGAGCAAGGGCGGGGTATGAGGATCACAAAACAATGAGGTGAATGAAGGGTGCCCTTCATTCACCTCATTTGTATAGATAAGTATACCGAGCGATTTGATCCATCGCTCAATAGACTGTATCTGTGAGTCGGCAACAGGTCACTGAACAGTACCGAACTTGCGTTGCCAACTCCCAATGCTCTGTTGTGCTATCACAAATTCCCTATTCCTATTGGAAAGTGACCTGAACAGTATTTGCTGTACTACCATCAACAGTGAGGATGACGTTCACCGTTCCGCGCCCTGCCAAGCTCGAAGAAAGCCCTCCCAAGTTGACTTGATCCTCTCCGGTATAAGTCCCTTGGGCACCTGCATAGGTCGCGGCGGTTGTTACCCCGCCGATTGTAGCTGTGACTGCCGATATAGATGAGCGATATCGGATTCCGGTGCCGTAAAGGATAAGAAACAGTTGGTCACCATTAAACACGATCGGATTAGACAGAGACTCATAAGTCTGCACTCCATTGTGAATTCGCAAGAGCAACCCAGAGGCCAATCCTGAACCTGAGCCGTTGGCTGAGAATAATCCTGGGGCGACCGTCGCAATTTGTACAGCGCCGACTGAAGACCCTCCCGGTGCCAAAACAGTCACGGTGGCTGTTCCCGTGGCCGTTCCTGCTGGTACTTGGTAATTAACTTGCGTCGGAGAAACATAAAATATCCCCGCATCGCGAGAGGTACCGGCACTATCCCTCACTGTGACCGATGTCCCGCCTAGCGTTGTTGGAGGCGGATTAGTCGAAGCTGACTGAGTGGTGTTCGCCAAACCATTGCCAAATGCTGCCACAATTGACTCAGGGGCAATTGGCGTAGTGAAAGACGCACCATTTACACTCGACAAGGCTCCCTGTTGCTGGATTAAAAATGTTGCTCCGCCGGTGACGGTAATCCCACCTGTTCGAGGCCCTCCGGAGTTCGATAGCACACCATAGGAGACGGTCCCTGACCCAGTTCCACTACTAATTATCATGCCAATCCAAGGCAGGCTAGTAGTAGCTGACCAGCTACAACCTGGATCAGTTATTACGCCAAAAGTGCTATTCCCACCAGACGGACCGAAGACGTTACTTTGTGGACTGATATTATAACTACACTGCAGGCTGCTACGTTTTGCGGCAGCTACGTGGCTCGCTAAGGTCATTGGTATCGCGTGATTCCATACACCAGTAAGCAAAGCGATCAAGCTTATTAGCCCTACTAATGTTAAGGCGCCAAATCGTGTTCTCTGCGTTTTCATAATGTTATACCTCCTAGGAAATAGCTGGTTCATTGAGAAAGGGAGATTCATCCCCTTGTCCTAATTGCTGAAATGGTCAAAACAGGTTGTTAGGGAGAGACCTATAGTGGCCGTGTTGTATCAGCTACAGCAAAGCAACTTTGGCTATACTGACTTTTACTCTGCGGGGGAAGTGATTGGAATACACCGAAGAACATAGCGTGAGCTGGCTGTTGATTCGGCTGTTTCCTCAGACAATATACGGCAAGCCGATTCTTAACTTCATTCAAGTAGTTAAACACCTTGATTAATTCCGGACGGCACTTAGCACTTCAAGTTATCTTTCGCAGTCGGCGCTACAAGTAGGCTGTCGGCACAGAGTCGTCCGCCCGCCAAAGCTGTTGTGGCTTGTCAACCACAAGCCAGCCGTTATCACATTGTGCTATGCCTTCCTTAGCTAATTGTTTAAACAACTGACTCAAATAAGGTGGAGTAACAGCTATTACTTGTGCAATTTCCCTATGCTTGAGCGGCAGTTTCAGCCGAACATTGATTGCACCCTCGCTCCTCCCCTGTTCGCTAATCAACTGCCAGATCAAATGCTCTAGTCGCCATCGGGCAGGGATGATTGCAAGTTCTGACAAACGAGTATTAAGTGTAATGATATTTTGGCTACACATTTGGAGTACATCCCAAGAGAACTGTGTATCTGTTTTGACAAGTTGAAGGAAATTCACAATCGGGATTTGCTGTATCTCACACCTCGTCACAGTCACTGCCGTAAGATCATACGGCTTTCGCACAACTGCTGAAGCAACACCAAGTAATCGCCCTGAACCGCGGAGATTTACGATTGCCTCTCGGCCATCTGACCCTAAGAACAATAACTTAATCAGCCCGCGCCTGATGAAATAAACGGCCTGTTGGGGGAAACCTTGGCGGAACAATTCAGTTGCCGCACAATATGTCTGCGGTGGGGCTAGCTGATGAATTTCACGCCAGCCCTCGGCTGATAAATTTAAATCTGTTCGCATAAACGCCTCCGGTAAGAAACGAGTCAACTACTTTCCTGACAGTGGATAGTTGCATCGTCCCCGGTATCTGCTCATCTGTAGCTTCAAACATAGTTACTGGGCAGCAGGTATCGTAGTTGACTCATAGAGTTCCCCGGATGAGAAGGGATACCTCTTGCAATAATATGTTTGATCACTGCTCTTACCTCTGTGGGGCTGTATCAATGTTATAGGTAATAGCGTGATAAGTGTTGAAATTGGAATGAACGGTCTCGCCAATGGCGGAGTATCAAGGCTTCGGTACTTTTCTCGCACTTTAGTGAACTAGCAGATACTAAAGTGAATCGCTTTTCTTCGCAAGAAGCTGCAGAGAGACACTCAAAAAAATAAGAGGTGAATGAAATAATCTTCATTCACCTCGTCCGATAGGTCAGCGTATTTTACTGTGCGGGTCCGATTACCTAATTTCAAACCACTTCTTATCGCCTGGCTGTACACCCGCATCCGACTTTATCTCGATGCTATTACTGGTCAGCGTCGTCGAGATCACCCGCTGCAACTCAGCCACCGCCTTGTTGTAATCGGCCAGCGCGCGTAGTTCGGTGCCACGCGCCTGAGAAAGGTCGGTCTGGCGTTGCAAGACAAAGAAGGTGGTCGAAAGTCCCGCTGCGAATTTCTTTTCCTCGCCTTCGAGTTGCTGGCGCGCATATTCAGTTGCCGCGCGAGCGGCCTCAATGCGCATCCGTGCCGTTTCGACGGTTTGGATGCTGTTGCGCACTTCGACTTCAATATTCTGCATTTGGCGGCGCGTTTGATTATCGAGTTGGCGTCCGACTTCCATGGCGCGTCCTAGATTGGCTTTCGCGGTGCGATTGCGCCAAGGCAAGGTGATGTTGACGCCGGCCGACCAACTGCGGAAATCATTACTAAAGAGGTTTTTCAATCCTGTTCCATAGCCGCCGATGAAAGTCGTACCCACCGTGGGTACACTTGCAATGAAGGGCGACGTCCTAACGACGGGGATGAGATTCCCTGCTACGTCTGTGCCGACAACAAGCCCAGCGCAAACCGGTTGCCCATTTAGGCTCACCGGCGAGCAGTTTGGGTTGGAAAGCGCATTACCCCCCACACCAAAGGTCGAATAACCAAAGGTCAAATCAATCTGTGGTTTGGTCTGATTGCGCAGGAAATGGACGTCGGTCTCGTTGATTTGCTTGCGCAAGGCAAACTGCTTAAGTTCGGGCCGATTGTCTACTGCCAGTTTGAGCGCGTCGTCGAGCGGTAAAACGACCGCCGCCGCCTCGAATGCTTCGACGGGAATAAGCTCCGATTTCCAAAGCTCATCGTTGGGCCCGTTAGCAGTCATGTTCTTGAGCGTATTCTCGGCCTGCGCAATCGCTTCCATTGACTGAAAGACTTGCTGCCGACGCGATTCCAACACGACTGCCGATTCCACTACGTCAATCGGCGCCTTGGTGCCCACCTCAACCTGTCGTTGATTGTTATTGAGTTGCGTTTCGGCCAGCTTGACTGAATCGCGCTGAATCTCTTCATCCTTAATCGCCAGCGCCAGGTTCCAATAAGCCGTTTGCACACGCGAGATCAATTCAACAATGCGCTGCCTGAAGGTTGCGTCGGACAGATCGAGCTGCTTCTTGGCAATTTGAATCTGGTGACGGTTGCGGTCAATCTTGAAATTACGCCAGACCGGTTGTCGCACTGAAAAGCTGAGACTCGGGTTGTATTGGGATGTAAACAAGCTGAAGTTATTGCTCTGCCGGGTATTGTTGAAAGCGACTGAATAGTCGCCACCTGTGCGGTAGATGAAACCCTGATGACCAAAATTGAAGTTCAAGGTCTTGCTGGTCAAGGCAGGAGCGTTACCCGCACCGCTAAAGGGCCGCGTGTTGGGTTGGCTAGATGAGGTGAAGGTCGTCCCCTGTGTCGAGATTGGGTCGTAAGCACCTTCGGCGGCGATAACATCGAAGCCTGCTTGCCTAACCGTTGAACGTTCAATCTCAATGTCCGGGTTATTTTCAAGCGCGGCCAGAATTGCATCGCGCAGCGTCCAGCGCACGACCTTTCCTGGCTCAAGGCCCACCGTGCGTTTCGGAATCTGGCGCAAGACCGGCGGCATTTGCGCATTGGATTGTGTGGTTGATGGTTGCTGTGCGGGTGGCGTGGGTGTTTGGGCCAACGCCGTTATGCCTAGCAGCAGACCGGCTAGACTTAACGTAACGCAGCGGCGGACGGCAGCCCCTGACCAAGTAAGCATAATTTCTCCTCTCCCTTTCTTCACAGTTTCACTTTGAATAGACGTCATAACGTGCATTTCCTTAACTCTAACTCCCAATTTTTTGCTTTCAGTTCGTCGTAGCCAGCGGGTTGCGGCGGCTCGTTGTCTCAGTACGAAAGCGTTTTGGATTCAGTTGCAAGAATTTGTCAGCCGCCAGCCTAAGCCAGTTGCTGACAACTATTTTAAGAACGGTAATCCGCGTTGATGTGAATGTAATCTTCGGTCAAATCACACGTCCACGCGGTGATGGCCGCCGCGCCCTGATGCAGATCAACTGTTAGCGTGACTTCGTCTTTCTGCAAGATTGCTAAGGCGCGCTCCTCACTGAAATTTAGCCCGCCACCCTTGCGCGCGACGATCAGATTGCCGAGTTTGATCTCGACTTTGCTGACATCGAACTTCACACCGCTGCGTCCAGCGGCGGCCAGA
Organism: uncultured Acidobacteriota bacterium; assembly: GCA_963699175.1. Classification (GTDB taxonomy): domain Bacteria; phylum Acidobacteriota; class Blastocatellia; order RBC074; family RBC074; genus JACPYM01. Next base: position 1,029,299 of record OY969418.1, read on the forward strand.
ATGCGGCCCCAGTTGGCATCGGCCCCGGCCAGCGCAGTCTTGACCAATGGGCTGGTCATAATCGTCGCGGCAATCCTTTCGGCAGCGTTTTCGCTCGGCGCGTGCTTGATGTGCACTGTAACGAGCTTGCGCGCGCCCTCGCCATCGCGGGCGACTTGAATCGTCAGGTCGCGGCAGACAGCGGTCAAAGCCTCTACGAATGTTTCAAAATCTGTGCCTGCGGCTTTGTTGATGGGTGCATTGTCCGCCGCGCCGTTGGCCAGAATCGCCAGCGTGTCATTGGTCGAAGTATCACCATCCACCGAAAGACGATTGAAAGTTCGCTTGACTGCTTGTTTCAACGCCGCCTGCAACGCCGTCTTGCTGATCGCCGCATCAGTCGTCACAAATGCGAGTAGCGTGGCCATATTCGGATGGATCATTCCAGCGCCTTTGGCAGCGCCCGCGATGGTCACAGTTCGGCCAGCAAGCTTGAAACGCTTGCCTGCACGTTTCGGGCGCGTGTCGGTGGTCATAATCGCCTCGGCGACGCGCGCGCCTGCTTCGCGTGAGAGTTGCCCAGTGACGGCTTCGACACCCGCTGCGACTTTTTGCATATCGAGCCGGACACCAATCACGCCAGTCGAGCAAACCAGTAGCTCGTCAGGTTGGCAACCGATCTTCGCTGCTACAAGCTCAGTCGTTCGGCGCGCATCTTTCAACCCGGCCGCGCCGGTGCAAGCGTTGGCACCGCCAGAATTGACAATGATCGCGCGATGCGTTTTGGCACGCAGGTGCGCTTTGGAGACCAGTACGGGCGCGGCTTGCACCAAATTCTGTGTGAAGACAGCGGCGGCCACCGCAGGGCGCTCGGAAACGATCAACGCCAAATCTTCACCGGCTTTCTTTTTCAAACCGCAGCGCGTGACGCCTGCCAGAAAGCCGCGCGGTGCTGTCAGAGAAAAATCAGATTGTTTGCGGGTGGTTGGGTGGTAGGTCTGCTGCTCAGTTTCAGTCATTCTTTATCAATCGTCGTTCCTTCGCTTTTGATAACTCACCACAAGCACTTATTTATTAATCAACTTATACCACAGCCACGCAACCGATTAACCAATTTGCGTGCCGCGCGGTTGAGAGCGCTTAAGTGATGCAATACGTCGAGTTGCCCCCTCGCTTTAACATCGAAACTCAATGCGGCTGTCCGCTTTCGGGATAGATTTGTCCGCAAACGGCCAGTCGCGTCTCTCACTTTACTTCAGCTTCAAGCTTTATGAGTTTAGGAGGCAGGCAAAGCTTGCTGGTGCAAGTTTGATAACGCGCCTCAACCAGGAGCTTGTTGCCTGACTCGCCCGGCAGCCTTTTGAGCGGAAGTTTGAATGTCACATGCTCTTCGTAATACTCGACCTCCATGTCAAAGTTTGGGTCCTTCTCGACAAAGGGGTCGGGCGCTTCGATCCGACCGGCCAACTCAAACGCTTGCTCACGTGGCATGGTAATGCGGGTCGGCCTAGGGCCGCCTGTCATCGGCGTTAGTGAATAGAGATGCCAGCCGCTTTCGATCTTCGCAGTCAATTCGGCATGCAACTTTCCGTCAGCCTGGTTGACAACCTTGAGCGACCATGTGACCGGATTAAGCTTCTCTTCCTGCGCGCTGACCGCGAAGGCGGCTAGTAATAAAAACCCTGACAATACCCATACTCGACATTTCATAACTTGCCATTAAGGCAAGGCAAGCCACTTTGACATGACTTGCCTTGCCGGAAAAGGCTCTTGCCTATTTCATCGCCACGCCTTTGCCGTTGAGCGACGTTTGGATGGCTTGCAGAATCTTCTTGCTCTTCTCTTCCTGCACGAAGGCGATGATGGACAGATGGCTGGCGTTGATCTCGTGTTTCTTCTCAGTGAAGGCGAAATCTTCGTTGCCAGAGCGCACCTTGCCATCTTTGGCTTCGTACTCGTCCAGATACTTCTTCAGATCGGCACTGATTTCCGCTAGATCGAATCTAGCTGAAAGTGTTTCCGGTTCCCCTGGGTCGAGCTTGAGCCCCCCCGCATTAGCTCCAGCCAGCGCGCGCACGACAACCGGATGGATGCGAATGCCGTTCTCGCCGGTGTAGCGCAACCCGTCTTCGACCAACGCGACGTGCAGGCGATAGACCGGTTCATTGTCGGCAGTAGCACTCTCCCCTTCTTTCACCACTGCTTTGGCCGCCTCGGCATACTGCTTGAGCGCAGCAGGCTCGACCGTCACGTTAGCCGTCACCTTCACGATACCGCCTTCCAAGGTGGCGTCGAGTTTGATCTGCGCTTCGGCGGGCAACCCTAACTGTTTTTCAACCACCGGATTGTTGCGGTTGTAGTTGTCCTTGGTCATCTCTTTAGAGCCGCCACCGGTCTTCAAGCCCAGCCCGTCAATGTTGTAGCCGGGTACGCCGCTCACGCCGTAGTAACGCCCACGCGCCACCGTCGCCGGATTGACCATCGGGTCAGGGCCGGGGATGTGCAGGTGATACATCAGCACGACCAAATCTTTGCGCGCATAGCGGTTCATCATCGCTTCAAACGCCAAGTCTGCCGCCACGCAAGGCCCGCAAGCCGCACCCGTGAAGACTTCGGCCAACACTGTACGATTGGAGCGGCTAGCGGTCGGTTGATAGGCTGTGACGGGAACCAAGTTGCCGTAATCTTTGTGATAACGGTGATCGAGTTCCTCTTCTAGTCCCTTGGTCGAGCCGCCGTGCGTCTTGCTCCAAAACGTTTCGAGCTTCTGCCGCTCGGCTGCTTTGAGCCGGCCCGCGGCCATCAGGTATTCAACCACGTCCTTGTCTTGGCCATTCTTCTCAGCAAGCTCAGCCAGCGCCAGTGACACGCCAGTTTCTTGAGGATAGATGGCGTAAGCTTCTTTGAGCTTTGCTTCGGCCTCTTTAAGCTTGCCCTGCTTGAGATAGACCTGCCCCAACGTGGCGAGCGGGCGAGCTTTTTGCTGCTGAAACATCTTGAGCTGGCGCTCGACAAATTCGTTAGACCCAGTGATGGCCTTCTGAGCGTATTGCTCAGCCTCCTCCAACATCTCGGCCTTCAGCAATTGTGCCGCAATCTGCGCTTCAGTCGAGCCTGTGCTGAAGCCACCCTGCCGCTCAATCATCCGTTTTGCCTGTGCCAGAATTTTGTCTGGCTGGCGGGGCGTGAGTTTGACTAGCGTTTCAAGAATGGTCTGGTGGGCCATCGTTACGTAGGGGCTATTTGGGTTATCAGCAATGGCCTTTTCCAGCGCCTCGATCTTTTTGTCCGGGTCTTTAATACGCTGCGCATCCATCACCGCCTTCATTTCCGGCGGCATCGCGCGCGGCGTTGGAGAAGGCGTCGGGGCAGGCTTTACCGCCGCCTGCTCGGGTGGGACGCTCTTGTTTGCGTCAGCCTGCGCAGGCGACGTGGGTGGCGACTGTTGTTGTGCAACAACCGCGATTGACAACAGACACGACGCAAGCAAACTTGCGTACAGACTTCGCTTAAACATAGGCTGACTCTCCTTTCAAACGGCTGGTTTACAGCCGACCGAAGTTTTGCTTGTCATTGGCACGTCAGCGCAGACGTGTCGCGAAAACGCAGTGTAAGGCTTGAGCCATCGCTAACGCGGTTCAAGCCTCGTGAGTTGCACGCGCTGTTGCGGGCGACTGACCTGCGTCGGGTCGAACGGTTCGGGCCGCGCGCCCTCGACCAGGTCGAGCACCATCGCCACTTCGTCGCAACAGTTGAATTTGTGGCAGTTGACGCAATCCATCCAGACTTTGCGCGGCATCTCTTCGTGCGGCACCACGCGAAAGCCGAGCTTGTCGAAAAATCCTGTGACATAGGTGAAGGCGTAGACCTGCACCAGGCCGTGCGTGCGCGCTTCGGCGATATTGGCCTCGACCAACGCGCGCCCGATGCCTTTGCCGCCAGCCTCCGGATCAACGGCCAGCGAGCGCACCTCCGCCATATCTCCCCAAGTGAAATGCAAAGCCGAACAGCCAACCACGCGCCCATCTTTTACCGCAACGTAAAAGTCGCGGATGTTTTCGTAAACGCTCAGCAGCGTGCGCGGCAACATCACTTCTTGTTTGGCAAAGTCGTTGACCAGTTTGTGAATCACTACGGCATCTTTGGTCAAGGCCTTGCGGATTTCTATCGTTGACATCTCAGTAACTGACGCTCCTTTCGTTGGGAATAAACTTCGCGTGAAAGCTCGAATCTCAGCTTGAAATTCAGGCTTCACGGTCGCGGAGTTTGCTCCAACGCCAGTGCCCCCTCAGCCGCGATGACCTCTTCGAGGTTTTCAACCAAGGCTTTGATCTCTGACTTGGTGATGATGTACGGCGGCAAAAAGCGCAGCGTCACCTCGTGCGTGCAATTCAGCAGGAAGCCGCGCTCGAGCATTTGGCCGACAATCGGCTTGCCGGGAAAGGTCAATTCCATGCCGACCATCAGCCCAAGCCCGCGCACTTCTTTGATGAAATCGGGCTGGCGGCGCTGCAACCGGCGCAACTGTTTGCGGAAGTAGTTGCCGACCTCGATCACGCGCTGCATCAGCTTGCCCTCGTCGAGCAGCTTCATAAACTCCAAGCTCAACCGGCAAGCCAGCGGGCCACCGCCAAAGGTCGTGCCGTGATCGCCGGGCTGCAATCCATCAGCAACTTTCTCAGAAGCGATAAACGCGCCCAACGGCACACCGAGTCCGAGCGGTTTTGCCACAGTCAAAATATCCGGCTGCACCGAAGTATTTTCGTATGCGAAGACCTTGCCAGTGCGCCCTAACCCGCACTGCACTTCATCCAGAATCAGCAGCGCTCCGACTTCATCGCAACGCGCGCGCACGGCTTGCAAAAAATCATCATTGATCGGGTAGATGCCGCTCTCGCCCTGAATTGTTTCAATCACAATAGCTGCTGTACGTTCGTTGATGGCTGCGCGCGCTTCGGCAAAATTGTCAGCGCGGTTACTTGGGTCAATGAACCGCACGCCCGGCACCAATGGCTCAAACGGCGCGCGGTACTTCTCCTGCGCTGTGATTGAAAGCGCGCCAAAAGTGCGCCCGTGAAATGAATTGGTCAGCGCGACAAATTCGTATTGCTCCGCTCGCCCGCGCCGCTTCTGCCACGCGCGCGCCAGTTTCAACGCGCCCTCAGTCGTCTCCGTACCGGTGTTGGCAAAGAAGACGCGCGCCAGCCCGGAAGCCTTCACTAGCCGCTCGGCCAGTTGGCCTTGATACAGGTGATAATAAAGATTCGACGTGTGCAGCAAGCTGGCCTGTTCGCGCAGCGCACGGCGAATGATCGGGTGATCGTAACCCAACACGTTCACGCCGATGCCCGAAATGAAATCGAGATACGACTTGCCGCGGTCATCGTAGAGCGTCGAGTTCTTGCCGCGCACAAACATCACCGGATTGCGCGCGTAAGTCTTCATTACGTACTGCGCTTCCAGCTCGCGGATGTCAGCAAGTGTCAACTCATTTGTGTGTGTCGTTTGTTCAGGTAATGTTGCAACAGCTTCCATTTCTTTTCTCAAGTCTCACATTTGAAATTACAGGTTGCGGAATAATCGCCGCTGGGAATCCACTCGGCGGCGTCTAGACTCTGCTGATAAACGTAAATCCAACACTCGACAGTCCGCCCATCCATCAACGTGGCGGCACAGCGACGCCGGACGAATAAACTCTGCGCTTCATCAAGCGGGTCGTAGCCTTCGTAAGAGTCTAACGCGGCGAGCGCCGCATCGTCTTCAGGCAATTCGACCACTTCCCCAACAATCAGACCTTCTTGCTCAAGCGTTGCGCCTGGGTAATCTCCCAAGTCGTATAGCTTGCCAACCACGGTAGCTGTACCGACAGGCTTCAAACATTCAATAAGCGGCTTCAGCCTTGTCGGCGCAAGCGCAGGGCGCAGCGTGCCGTAAACAAACAAGTGTTCACCCATCTCAGGTAATCCGCGTGCCAATGTCAGCGTTTTGATCGAATGCACGGAGCAGCGCCTGCTCTTCCGCCGCACCCACGATCAAAATGCGGCTGACGCCGCCTGCGAGCGCCTCTAAACAAGCGCGCAATTTGGGCCGCATGCCACCACTGGCCACACCAGCATCAAGCAGTTCATTGATTCCGCCGCGATCTAGCGCCGCGACTTGTTCACCCGTGCCATCAAATACGCCGCCGACATCGGTCACGAAAACCAGCGTCTCTGCGCGGCAGCCACTCGCCACCGCCGCCGCCATCTGATCACCGTTGATGTTGTAGTACTCGAAGTCCTCCGCACCCAGCGCCACGCAAGCCATCACCGGCATCATTCCACCATTCAGCAATGCCGTTATCAGACTGTCGTCGGTGCGCGTGATCTGCCCGACGAAGCCTAGATCAGCGCCATCCTCGGCGTTCGTCTTTGCAGCCAGAAAGCTCAAGCCGTCACCACCCGCGAGACTGGCGGCGCGTAGGCCGACGCGGGCGAGTTCAGCCACTAGGTCTTTGCCGATCTTTCCGGCCAACACCATCTGCACGACATCGCGCGTGGCCGCATCCGTAACTCGCAGGCCGTCATGAAAGCGCGATTCGAGCTTGAGCTGATCGAGCAGCGCGGCAATCTGTTTGCCACCACCGTGCACCAATACGATCTCGTGTCCCGCCTGCTTCAATTCGGCAATCTGTGCGATTAGCTGGCCGCGCAGCGCGGCGTTTACCAAAATACTGCCGCCCAGCTTGACGACCGCGCGGCTCATATCATTCCTGCCTTTTCATCAAAACCCAGCGCCAGATTGGCGTTCTGCAAGGCCTGGCTAGCCGCGCCTTTGAGCAGGTTGTCTTCGGCAGAGACAATGATCGCTTGACCCGACGCTTCATCAACCGAACAGCCGATGTCACAAAACGGCGTATGCGCGGCAAATTTGATTTCGGGCAATTGCGCGCCATCGAAGATGCGCACGAATGGCGCTGTTGCAAAAGCCTCGCGCCAAACATTCAAAACGTTCTGCCGCGCCACGCCCGCTTTCAATCTGACATAAATCGTCGAAAGGATGCCGCGATTGATCGGCAGCAGATGCGGCGTAAAGATCAACGAGGCTGCTTTGTTCTCGACACCTAAGCCTTGCGCGATCTCCGGCGCGTGGCGGTGTTTGAAAATGTTGTAAGCCTTGAAACTCTCGCTAACCTCAACAAAATGGGTCGTCGCCGTGGGCGTCTTGCCCGCGCCGGTCACGCCGGACTTGGAATCGCAAATGATGGGCTGGCTCGTCTCAATCAAGCCAGCTTTGAGCAGCGGCGTCAAAGGCACCAGGATCGAAGTCGGATAGCAGCCAGGATTGGCGATCAGCTTCGCGCCCTTGAGTTCCGTGCGGACAAATTCGGCTAGTCCATAAACGGCTTTTTCCAACAGATCAGGGCGCGTGTGCTCAAAGCCATAATATTTCGGATAGAGCGCGGCGTCTTTCAAGCGATAGGCCCCGCTCACGTCAACCACAGTCGCGCCGGTTTCAAGCAGGGCCGGGACGACCTCGTGCGAAAACTCGTTGGGCGTAGCAAGGAAGATCAAGTCCGGTTGCAGCCGCGCCACAGCCTCTTCACTGAAGGCTTCGCAACTGAGCGCCGTCTGGCCGTTCAATCGTGGATGAATGACGGAGAGCGGCTGTGTCTCGGCAGTACGCGAGGCGTAAGCACCGCACAACTCGATCTGCGGGTGATTGAGTAACAGCCGAATCAGTTCATGACCAGAATAACCGGTTGCGCCAGCGACGACGGCGCGTGCGAGCTTGCCCATTGCTTTTGGTATCGTTTCCTCCTTGAAAAGTGTCCGACAAGCTGCCGCGCTTGTCGGTGGCTTCCGGTTTGGCGCAACCCGAAGTCAACGACAAGCGCGGCAGCTTGTCGGACGCCTGAAAAAAGAAGCCGCAAGTGTACATCAATCGCAGGGTTGCACAAAGCGCGTTGCGCGTTTTGCGCTCGGTTGACAAAGCCCTGACCAAAACTATAATTACAGCCTTTTGTCAGTGGTGGGGAAAGTATGATCATCTCGCTGGCGCGCCTGCCTGCGGCGGGTTTGCGCTTTGAACATCAATACGCAGCGGGCGAACTCGATGTCAGCAAACACGAGTTCGAGTTGAGCGAACCGCCCCACATCACCGGCCACATCAAGCAATCAGGTATGGATGTGCACGTGACTGGCGAGCTACGCGCCGCGCTGACCGTTGCTTGCGACCGTTGTTTGCAAGATGTTCCTTTCGCGGTCGCAGAATCGTTCAACCTGGTTTACATCCCGGTCGAAGCCGAGCACGCACACAAAGGCGAGACAGAGTTGCACGGCAAAGACCTGGAGTTTTCCTACTACGAAAACGACGAGTTGGATGTTGACCAGTTGATCCGCGATCAATTGGAATTGGCGCTGCCGGTGCGCGTGCTCTGCCGCGCTGATTGTCGCGGCCTTTGTCCACAATGTGGTGCCGATTTGAATGTTGAAACATGCCAATGCCCGCCGCCGGTTGATCCGCGCTGGCAGGCGCTGGCTGAATTGAAAAACAAACTGGAAGAATAAACCCGATCTTTCATCGCATTTTTTTGGAGATACAACTATGCCAAATCCTAAACAACGTCACTCGAAATCGCGCGGCCGGAAGCGGCGCACGCACGACGCTTTGCAGGCGGCCGGCTTTGCGGCTTGCCCGAATTGCCAGGAGCCGCGCCAGCCGCATCGCGTCTGTCCAGCCTGCGGTTATTACGGCGGACGCCAAGTAATCAAAGTCAAAGCAGAATAGTGCTCAGTAGTTTTCAGCAAAAAGGATGAGACAATGAGTTTCATCCTTTTTCCGTGTTAGGGGTTTCCATCCGGCTAGCAGTTTTGGCCGCGCTTGAGCGAGCATGCTGACCACCATCGCCGTTGATGCAATGGGCGGCGACAATGCCCCCGCTGTCGAGATCGAAGGCGCGATTCAGGCCGCGCGCGATTTGCGCGTGCGCGTCCAATTGGTCGGGCAGGAAGATGTCATTCGCGCTGAACTGGCGCGTCAAGGCATTGATAACCCGCGCAAACACCGGCTGCATCTGGAAATCATTCACGCCAGCGAAGTCGTCACCATGCACGAGCCGGTGGCGAATGCAGTGCGCCGCAAACGCGACTCTTCGATCCGCGTGGCGGCGCGCCTGGTGCGCGAAGGCAAAGCGCACGGCCTGGTCAGCGCCGGCAACACGGGCGCGGTGATGATGACGGCGAAGCTGGTGCTGGGAACGCTCCCCTCGGTTGATCGCCCAGCGCTCGCTGGCATCTTCCCCACGCTCAAAGGCAACGGCACTGTCTTGCTCGACGTGGGCGCGAATGCGGAATGCAAGCCCGAACACTTGAAGCAATTTGCGGTGATGGGTTCGGTCTACTCGCGCCACATCCTGGGCGTGCGCAATCCGAAGGTCGGGTTGATGAGCATCGGCGAGGAAGACATCAAAGGCAACGACCTCACCAAAGAAACACTTCGTTTGCTCCGCGAGGCTTCAATCAATTTCATCGGCAATATTGAGGGACGCGACATCTTCACAGGCGATGTGGATGTGATCGTCTGCGATGGCTTCACAGGTAACGTCATTCTGAAGACCAGCGAAGGCTTGGTCGAGGCGATTATGACGCTGCTGCGGAGCGAGCTTGGACAAACTTATCTCTCGCAGGCCGGCGCGCTGCTTTCGCGCACCGCGTTCAGAAGCGTGAAGAAGCGGCTGGATTATTCAGAGCTAGGCGGCGCGCCGTTGTTAGGCGCGAAGCAACTGACAGTCATCTGTCACGGCAGTTCGACGCCCAAAGCCATCCGCAACGCCATCCGCATCGCCAAAGAGTTTTACAAAGGCAATCTCAACCAAAGCATCGAGGAAGTATTGAGCGAGAATTCAGCCAGTAGTGAGCAGTGAAAACCGCTGGCGACAAAACACTGACGAATGAGCAAAACAGCTTTCATATTTCCCGGCCAGGGTTCGCAGCACGCAGGTATGGGCCGCGATTTGGCCGAGCAATTCCCCGCTGCCAAAGCAGTCTTTGATGAGGCCGATCAAGCTTTGGGCTTTGCGCTCAGCAATCTTTGTTTCAATGGCCCAGAAGAAGACCTACAACTGACTGCCAACACGCAGCCCGCCATTCTAACCGCTTCTGTTGCCGCATATCGTGTGCTGACCGAAAACGGGGTGCAGCCTGATTTCGTGGCCGGACACAGCTTAGGCGAATACTCCGCCTTGGTCGCGGCTGGCGCGCTGAGCTTGAGCGACGCGGTTAAATTGGTGCGGCGACGCGGCGAATTTATGCAGGCGGCTGTGCCCGTCGGCATTGGCGCGATGGCGGCGATTCTGGGCATCGAAGCTGAGAAGGTAGCGGAAGCCTGCGCGGCGGCAGCACAGGGGCAGGTTTGCTCACCGGCCAATTTCAACACGCCAACACAAATCGTGATCGCTGGCAATGCTGAAGCAGTCGAGCGGGCCGTAGAAGAATGCAAAGCCCGCGGCGCACGACGCGCAATGTTGCTCAAGGTGAGCGCACCATTCCATTGCGCGCTGATGATGCCCGCGCAAGAACAGATGCAGCCGCTGCTGGCCGCAACGCATTTCAACAATCTGCAATTCCCTCTCGTCAACAACGTTGATGCCGCGCTCACGAGCGACGGCACGCGAGCTTGCGAGGCACTCCTGCGCCAGATTTCGTCTTCCGTGCGTTGGACGGATAGCCTGGCGAAATTGCTGGCCGAGGGCGTCACGACCTTTGTCGAGGTCGGCCCTGGCAAAGTCCTTTCAGGCATGGTCAAGGCGATGGCCAAAGAAGTTGGCAAAGAAGTGATACTGCTCAACGTCGAAAACAGCGAGAGCCTACAAGCCACGCTAGCAGTTTTGCGCGAGCCTGCGGCAGAGGTTGACAGCGCCTAGTCACATACGAACAATCGCACTTTCAATTCCCAACTCTCAAATTCGTGATGCTCAACCTTTCTGGACAAATCGCACTGGTTACTGGCGGCTCACAAGGTATCGGACGCGCGACAGCCTTGGTCTTGGCCGATTGCGGCGCGGATGTAGCGGTGATGGCCCGCTCACTCGACAAATGCGAAGCGGTGGCCGAAGAGATTCGCGCGAAGGGACGGCGCGCGCTTGCTGTGCGCGGCGATCTGGCCAATGCCGACGAAATCAAGGCAGCAGTTGAGCGAGTCGCGGGTGAGCTTGGGCCGATCAATATTCTGGTCAACAACGCCGCCATCACGCGCGACGGTCTGCTGCTGCGGATGAAGCGCGACGATTGGGAGAGCGTCATCAATACCAATCTGACGGGTGTCTTTCTGCTGACCCAGCAGGTCTTGCCGATGATGACCAAAGCGCGCAAGGGTCGCATCATCAATCTGACTTCGGTCGTCGCCCAAGCAGGCAACGTCGGCCAGGTCAACTACATTTCAAGCAAGTCCGGCATCATCGGATTTACTAAAGCAGTGGCGCGCGAATATGCGGCGCGCAACATTACAGTCAATGCCGTCGCGCCCGGTTTTATCGAAACGCCGATGACGGCGGTGCTCAACGAAGCGGCGCGCACTGCAATGCTCGAACAGATTCCCCTCAAACGTCCAGGCACGGATTTGGACGTGGCTTACGCAGTTGCTTTTCTCGCCTCGGATGAGGCAGGCTATGTCACCGGTCAGGTGATAAATGTAAATGGCGGAATGTATATGTGATGGCGAACCCTTTAAGAGCCAATTTCGGCTGGTTTGCGATCCGCAATCCGCAATCAATAATCAAACGTGGAGGAGATCATGGCAGATTCAATTGCTGATAAGGTAAAGGACATCATCGCAGAAGAATTGGGCGTAGACCGGGAAGAGGTCACCGACAATGCCCGCTTTATTGACGATTTGGGCGCGGATTCGCTCGACACGGTCGAACTCGTGATGCGTTTTGAAGAAGAGTTCGGCATCGAGATTCCCGACGAGGACGCCGAGAAGATTCAAAGCGTGAAGGACTCGATCAGCTATATCGAAGAACACAAGAAGTAAGCGCGAGCGCGTCAGCGTAGCCGAGACAAGAACGGACAAAATGGCTGACGTGCATCAGCGAGATGCTGGCCTATATAATAAGACCTCGCTTCCGACGGCAATGGGCCGCTTGTGGTGGCGGGGTCTTGTGCCAACAATGCGGGGCACAAAAATCATTTGGGTGAAGGCAAAAGCTAAAAGGCAAAGAGCAATTGATAAGGACGGAGCGTAAAAACATTCGACCGAGGTCGAGCGCCCCTCTACCTTTTCGCCTTTGGTCTTTTGCCTTTTTGCTTTTCGAGTAGGAAAAAGTTCGACATGTTTGACAAGCTGGTGAGCTTGTCGCGGTCTTTCGGTTAGATACATAACGGAGTCAGCGACAAGCTCACCAGCTTGTCGAACATTTTTTGAGGAGTGCTTGTGAGTAGTGAAATCACTAAGAAGCGCGTCGTCGTCACCGGCATTGGCACAGTCAGCCCGCTGGGCAATACGACCGAAGAGACCTGGGCCGGTTTGATTGCCGGACGCAGCGGCGTGGATTACATCACGCGCTTCGACACCAGCCAGCACACGGTCAAATTTGCCGCCGAGACCAAAGGCTTCGATCCGGGCAAGTTCATCGAGAAGAAAGAACTGAAGAAGATGGACTACTTCACCTACTTCGCCATCGCGGCGGCCAAAGAGGCGCTGGAAGATTCCGGTTTGAAGATCACGGACGCGAACGCTGAAGAGATCGGCGTTTACATCGGCAGCGGCATCGGAGGGTTTAGCGTCTTCGAGCGCGAGCACACGAAGATGATGGAAGGCGGCCCTGGCCGCATCTCGCCATTCTTCATTGTCGCTTCGATTGTGAATCTGGCTTCCGGTCACGTCTCGATTATGACCGGCGCGAAAGGCCCTAACTCTGCCACCGCCACGGCCTGCGCCACCGGCGCGCACGCCGTCGGCGATAGCTTCAAGATCATTCAACGCGGTGATGCGCTGGCGATGATCTGCGGCGGCAGCGAAGGCGCGATCACACCTATGGCGGTGGGCGGATTCGCCGCCATGCGCGCGCTTTCAACCCGCAACGACGATCCGGCGCGGGCTTCACGGCCTTTCGACAAGGAGCGTGACGGCTTTGTTATGGGCGAAGGCGCGGGCATTCTCCTGCTGGAAGAACTCGAACATGCCAAAGCGCGTGGAGCGAGGATTTATGCGGAGGTCGTCGGCTACGGTATGGCGAGCGACGCGTCACACATCACCGCGCCCGACATGGATGGCGCGCGCCGCGTAATGCTGAAGACCGTCAAAGACGCCGCCATCAGCACGGATCAGGTGGATTACATCAACGTGCACGGTACTTCGACGCCGTTAGGCGACAAGAACGAGACAGACGCGATCAAAGCTGCTTTCGGTGAGCACGCCTACAAGCTGGCCGTCAGCTCGACCAAATCCATGACCGGCCACCTGCTTGGCGGCGCAGGCGGAGTGGAAGGGGGCATCACAGCGCTGGCGATCTATCACCAGATCATTCCGCCGACGATCAACTACGAGACGCCCGATCCAGATTGCGATTTGGATTGCGTGCCCAACGTCGCCCGGCCAGCCAAGCTGACCTACGCGCTCTCAAACAGCTTTGGCTTCGGTGGCACCAACGCTGCACTTTTGCTCAAGCGGTACGAAGGATAGAACCTGGGAGCGCACGGGGCTCGCGTGCGGGTGGCGAATAGTTCAACTGCCGGTCAATATATGCTCCTCTCAATCCCGCACGCGCGCCCCGTGCGCTCCCAGCTTGACAGGAAAGAGTTTTGCCAAACTCCATTCAAGCAACCACAACAGGAGCGCCGCGCCAGTCGTGTTGGCCAGCCAGTATTGCCAATAACTCTCAAACCAATTCTGCATCGGGCCGTAAGCGTGATGCGCGACATTCACGTTGAATTCGAGCGGAGTGAAGAAACGCGAAAGTTGCTGTAACACCAAGAACCAAATCAAAGCTACCCACCAAACGCGGCGCGCCATCCGCACCTTGCGTAAAACTACCAACCCACATATCGCGCCACCCAAATGCGTCAGCACCGCAGTCTTCCAAATGATGCGGGTCATCCACATATCAATTGCCCAAGGCGGCACGCCCAAGAGCAACCAGATGACGGCTAACCGGATGAGCAGCAAATTGCCCAAGAGCATGCCGACGCCCAAGGTCAGGTTCGCGACGTGACAATTCCACCAGATATTCGCGGGCTTCTCCCATTTCACATATTCAACTACGCGGATAATAAAAAACGTCAATGGAATCAGGCCCGCCAACTTGAACCGCCAGGTTTGCCAAGCTGGTACAAGCGTCGCAGTAGCTACAGGGGATTCGCCGCTCATTGTTTGGTTCTCCTTCAAGAAGATTTGATTCGCAGACTGCTTATGAGCGGAGCAAATTGCAACACGCTTGCGTCGGAGACGCAATGCTTTTTTACATCCTGCGCAGGTTGTTTATAATGCCAGCGTCTTACCCGTGAGCCGACCGCCGGCGAAAGGCTGGCAATAAGATTGGAGCGAGAGCGCATGGATACATTGTTGCAGTTGTTCTTCAAATATCGTTGGTCAACATTTGCCAAAGGGCAACTCGGGTTTGCCAACCGCCCGGCTTGGTGGATCGTGCTGCTGCTGTTATTGGCCGTCGGCGCGCTGATCTATTTTGTCTACGTGCGCCCGCCCTATCGCATCAGCAATACACTGCGCGTGGGGTTGATCGTCTTGCGCACGGCCGTGGTTGCGCTGTTGGCCGTGATGCTGATGCGCCCTGTCGTCGTCATTCCGTCTGTCATTCCCAAAAGTACTGCCGTGGCCGTCTTGACCGATGATTCGCGTAGTATGACTTTGAATGACGAAAACGGGCGCACACGCCTGGACGCGGCCAAAGAATTGCTCAAGCCCGAAAACAAATTCGCGCACGGCCTCGACACTAAATTCAAAGTCAATCTCTACGGTTTTTCTTCGACGGCGACGCGCATCAAAAGCGGCGACGAGCTTAAAGCTGAAGGCGCAGCCACCGATATTGCCAATGCGATGCAAGAGGCGGTGAAGGATTCGACCGGCTCGCCCCTTTCTGCGTTAGTCTTACTGACTGACGGTGGCGCGAATACGGCGCGCGACCTCAGCGCGCAGTTGCGCGAGCTGAAAGCGCACAACCTGCCAGTCTTCACCGTCGGTCTCGGCAGCCCGGAACGTTTCAAAGATGTTGAATTGGTGCGCGTCACCGCGCCGCGCCGCGTGTTGGTCGGTTCGGCAGTGATCACCGAAGCCCTGATTCGCTTAAGCGGCTACAGCAACAGCAAAGTCACCGTCGCCGTCAGTGAAGACGGCAAGGCGGTCAAGACGGAAAACTTCGACATCAAGAGCAATGAGGCTCAAACTGTGACGGTCGAATACACGCCGACTTCGGCAGGGACGCATCGCTATAGCTTTGAGGTCAAACCGCTCGACGGCGAGACAACGCTTGAAAACAACGCACAGGAAGCGTTGATTCAAGTCACTGACACGCATCCCAAGATTCTGCACATTGAAGGCGAGCCGCGTTGGGAGTATGGTTTTATGCGCAAAGCGCTCGCCAAGAACGAAAAGAACCTCGTGCTCGTCTCTTCGTTGCGCTCCGCCGACGGCAAGTTTTACCGGCAAGGCGTCGAGAGCGGCACTGAGCTGGAGAAAGGCTTCCCTACTTCTGACGAAGAGCTTTTCAATTATCAGGGCCTCGTGATCGGCAGCATCGAAGCCAACTTCTTCACCTACGATCAGCTTAAATGGATTGAGCAATTCGTCGCGCGGCGTGGCGGTGGCCTGCTCGCTATCGGCGGCCAGCATTCTTTCGATTCTGGCAAATTTGCTAACACGCCGGTGGCCGACCTGTTGCCAGTCTATCTGGACGGCACACCAGCGGAACCTGAAGTCGAAGCTGTCTCGAACTTCAAAGCTGCACTTACGACGCGCGGTCGCACGCACCCCATCACGCGCTTGGCCGAAGATCGCAACCAAAGCGCAAAGGCCTGGGACGAGTTGCCACCGATCACTGTGCCCGAAGCATTGACTACACTGAAGCCCGGCGCAACGTTGATTCTGGAAGCGCGCAATACGACTGACAAAAACCGCGTGGTTCCGTTGTTAGCTGAGGAACGCTATGGACGAGGACGCACGTTGGCGCTGACGGCAAACGATACCTGGCGCTGGCGCATGGAGCTGTCTTCGGAGAAGAATGCGCACGAGTCTTTCTGGCGGCAATTGTTGCGCTACGTGGTCAGCACAACGCCAAATCAGTACGAGGTCGCCGCTGAACGCGATGTTTATGCTCTCGGCGATGTCGTCAATCTGCGTGGCGAGGTAAACGACAAGAAATGGGAAGCGATCAAGGATGCCACTGTGAACGCACGCGTCGTCAAGCCTTCCGGCGCGAGCGTAGAATTGCCGTTGAAGATCAACTTCACCGAACAGAGCAGCGATTACCGCGCCGATTTCACGCCCGATGAGAAGGGTTTATACAAACTCGAAATGAAAGCCACGCGCGGTGGTGTGACCTTGGGCGAGGCGCAATCGAGCTTCCTCGTCACTGACCGCACACGCGAATTCAACGACGCCGCGCAAAACGTCGAACTGCTCAAACGCATCGCGGCGGAAACCGGCGGCAAATATTTTCCGCTCAACCGCGCCAACGATCTGCTCGAAGAGATCACCACGCTCGAAGGCAAAAACTCCGAACGCGTGAGCCGGGATTTATGGGATATGCCGATTAACTTTCTGTTGCTGGTCGGACTGGCAAGCGCGGAATGGTTTTTACGCAAGGGCAAGGGGCTGGCTTAATTTTGGCTCGAAATCAGTATGCTGGCCGGCAACCAGTATCAGCCAAGCTTATGGAGCTTTGGCCTTACCTGCTGTGCAAGCCGTTGAACTAGCTGCGTTCCTGAAACAGAGCAAAATCGAGGAACAGGACGTGGCGCTAGAAGCTTTAGAAAAATGGGTGAAGCAACAACTTCACTTGGACACAAACAATTAATCACATGCGCTATTTGTTTTCGACAATCTGCTGGCTTTGCATTTTAACGACGTTGGCCTGCGCGCAAGACGCGGGCGGGCGCACACAACTTCAATCGGCAACTCCTGCGCCCACCACAGCCGTCCCGGCACAGCAACTGCCTGCCGACCTCAACAAATATGCCGTCATCATCAGCGGCATCAGCGGCGAAGAGGTCTATGCCAAACAATTCGCCACCTGGACGACGAAATTGCGTGGCGCCTTGTCCGGCAAATTGGGCTTTGCGGAAGACCATGTCTTTGTCTTGACCGACAAGCCGGCGGAGAAAGAACAGCGCGCCGATGCTGTAACGGTGCGCCAGGTTTTTGTCACACTGCGTAATACGCTGAAACCGGAGAATCAACTTTTCGTCTTTTTTATCGGGCACGGCACGTACGAGCCGAACACCAAGATTGCCAAGTTCAATCTGGTTGGGCCGGATTTGTCCACTGCCGATTACGCGCAACTCATCAACGTCTTACCCGCCCGCAGCATAGTGGTCGTCAATATGTCGAGCGCGAGCGGTGAATTCGTCAAGCCACTCTCGGGTGAGGGGCGCGTTGTCGTCACCGCCACACGCAGTGGTATGGAACAGAACGCCCCCAAATTTGCCGGCCCGTTCATTGACGCGCTTGGCAACCCGGAAGCCGACACAGACAAGAACGGGCGCGTTTCGGTGCTTGAAGCTTTTGAGTACGCCAACAAACTCGTCGGCAAACAGTTCGAGGGCAAAGGCACGCTGCTGACTGAACATGCGCTGCTGGACGACAATGGTGATGGCGCAGGCCATCAGCAAGCCGAGGCGGGCGATGGGGGGCTGGCCAAGCTGACCTATTTCGATTCCCTGCCCAAACAGCAAGCGGGCGGCGACCCAGTGCTGACCAAACTGTTTGAAGATAAGCTGCGATTGGAAAGCGAAGTGGAGCGTTTGAAAGCGCGCAAAGTTCAGATGAGCGAGGATGATTTTTATAACGAACTGGAAAAACCGCTGCTTGAGTTGGCCAGGATAGGGCAGAATATTCGGGCGAAACAAAAATAGACAAGGTGAGGGAGAGAGAATTAAGTGTTTGATAAGCAATTGAAGCAAAAGCAACGCACGCGCGCCGAGCAGCACCAGCAGATCCTTCGTCACAACGACACGCCGCTTCGCCTATCTCTCCTGCTCTTGCTCTGTCTCAGCGCGGCTTTCATCGTGCTGGGCGCTTGCGTCGCCGCGCAAGAAGTTACCATCGAAAGTGCCGAAGACGAACTCAAGCAAGGCAAATATCCGTCCGCCATCGCACAGTTCAACCGTCTGCTCACCAGCAACGCCAATGACGAACGCGCGCAATACGGTTTGCTGCGCGCCTATTTGGAGACTGGCAAATACAGCGAGATCGAAACGACGGCGAAAAAACTTCTGACAGGTAAAGCGGACAACCACCGCGCCCGCCTGCTGCTGGCCGAGGTGTTCGCGCTGACCGGACGCTACAGCGAGGCCATCAGCGAGTACGAGCGCGTCAGCCGAGCAGCAGATAAAGTAATCGAGCGAGCCGACAAATCAGATAAAGAAGTGGACAAGACCGCCGCCGCAGAGATACAGCCGCTCAAATTGCGCGCCGATTTGCGGCGCGGCGAACTGCTCAAGCAGACAGGCAAAGAGGAAGAGTCGCAATTCATCTTTCAGGCCATCGTCAAATTTTACGAAGACAACGACGTTGACAAGGCCGAGTCGTTGACCAGCGTGGCCGCCGCGTTGGTCTACCTCGAACGCTATCAAGATGCGAAAGACATGTACCTCGACGCCATCGCGGCTGACGACAAGTACATTGACGCGCACATTACTGCTGGTGAGTTGTTCACGGCTAAATACGCCTACCCCGACGCGGCGGAATTTTTCAAAGACGCGCTGGCGATCAACGCCAACCACGCGCGACTGCAACTCGCCATCGCGCGCAACAAACGCATTGACGGCGGTGAAGCGATGCAGCAGGCGCTGACCAAAGCGCTCGAAATCAACTCCAATCTTTACGAAGCCAAGTTGCTGCAAGCCAGCGTTGACCTGGAAGCCGAGCGCCACACTGATGCAGCCAAGAAGATTGACGAGGTGATGAAGATCAATCCCAATTCGACCGAAGCCTATGCACTACGTGCCGCTTCGTCTTGGGTCAACCATCGCCTGCCTGAGTACGACGCAGCGGTCAAAGCCGCGTTGGCGATCAATCCGCGCGACGGCGAGTTGTACGAGACACTGGCACACTACGCCACGATGCAACGCCGCTACGCGGAATCCATTGTCTTCTTGCGCAAGGCGATCGAGTTCACGCCGAATCTATGGTCGGCACATCTGGCCTTAGGGCAAGCTCTATTGCGCAGCAATCAGTTGAAAGAGGGACGTGAAGAGATTGAGGTGTCGTTCAAAGGCGACCCGTTCAATATCTGGGCGAAAAACACGCTCGACTTGATGGATGCGATGGCCGATTATCGCGAAGTCACGGCGGGCGACTTTGTGATTCGCACAGCGGCCAAAGAGAGTGAGGTGTTGCAAGCCTATGCGGCGGAGTTGTTGAGCGAAGCCAAGCAGAAGCTGACAGGGAAATACAAATTCACGCCGCAAGGCCCGGTGGCGATAGAGATTTTTCCGAATCACGACGACTTCGCTGTGCGCGCGCTGGGCTTGCCCGGTTTGGGGGCGCTGGGCGTCTGCTTCGGCCAGATGATCGCGCAGGATTCGCCTTCGGCGCGACCGAGCGGTGAATTTAACTGGGGCACGACGCTCTGGCACGAATACACGCACGTTATCACTTTGCAGATCACCGATCACTTGATCCCGCGCTGGTTCTCGGAAGGCCTGTCGGTCTTCGAGGAACACAACGCGCGTCCCGGCTGGGGTGACGATTGGAATCCGCAACACCTCAAGGCGCTCAGCGACGGACGCTGGTTCAAGATCGCCAACCTCGATGGCGGCTTTATGCGCCCGAAGCGTCCTGACGACGTGCCGCTGGCCTACTTTGAAGCCTCTCAAATTTGCGCCTTCATCAACGAGAAGTATGGCTTCGACGCGATTCTGGCCATGCTGCGCGGCTACAAGGAGAAGCAGCGCACGCCGGAGATTCTGCGCAGCGTGCTGAAGCTGAGCGAAGAAGAGTTCGACAAGGCGTTTGCCGAATACGTGCAAAACAAAGTCGGCAAATACGTCAAGGCGCTGGAATCGGGTTGGAAGAACCCGGCGCTGATGCAGATGGGTAAGGCGCAGGTTTACGAGCAGGTCGCTGTGCAAGGAGATGACTTCATGCTGAACTTGCGCGCCGGGATGTTCTATCTGGAAGACAAGAACACGGACAAAGCCATACAACATCTGAAGCGCTCGATTGAGTTGTTCCCTTTTCAGGGCGGCAAGAATAATGCTTACGAGTTGTTGGCGGACATCTACGAGAAGCGCGGCGACAAGGCCGCCACCATCGAAATGCTGGAAGCCTTGATCAAGGTGGATGAAAATGATTACGACGCCTTGAAGAAGCTGGCGCAGTTGAGACTGGAACAGGGCGACAAGGCCCGCGCGTTGGAATTGTTACAGCTTAGTTTCTACGTCAATCCGTTCGACCCGGCGCAACACGCAACGGCGGGTGATTTGCAACTCGGACAGAACCAGAGTGAGGCGGCAATTCGTGAGTTTCAAATAGTGCTAGCTGCAAATCCGCCCAACATTGCTGAGGCACAATATAATTTGGCGCGCGCCTACCTGGCAGCGGGCAAAGGCAAAGAGGCTAAACGTTCGGTGCTGCGTTCGCTGGAACTCGCGCCGGGGTTTGATAAAGCACAGGATTTGTTGTTAAAGCTGGTCGGCAATCCGTGAGAGGTGAAACTATGAAGCGGTTACTGAGTGATAAAAAGCGGCTCGTCTCGGTGCTGTTGATGCTTTGCTTGATTACGGGTATCGCGCTCGCGCAGCGGCCGTTCAGACAGCGCAAGCCACCATCCAACCTGCCGCCGGTCTACGCCGATAACATTCCCAAACCCGACCGCGACCTTTCCGGGCGCTTCACTTTCACGCGCATTCGCTTTGACCTGCCGGGCATGTATGCCGGTGCTTCATTTGAGGCGCTGGGCGATCATGGGCCGCCCTGGTCGCACGATTACCCGACTGCCGGACGCCACCTGGTGAAGATCATCAGCGAGGTATCAAAGGTTGATGCGACGCAGGATGTCAACGAGCCAATCTTCCGGTTCGGCGACCCCGAGCTATTCAAATATCCGTTCGCGTATCTCTGCGAGGTCGGGTCTATGACCCTCAACGACCAAGAGATTACCGGGATGCGCGAATATCTGCTGCGTGGCGGCTTCGTTTGCGTAGACGATTTTCGCAATGACTACGAGTTGGCCAATCTGAACCAGTACATCAAACGCGCCTTCCCCGAACCGGAATACCAGCTCAGGAAGCTCGACATCTCGCATCCGATCTTCAACTGCTTCTTCTCGATCAAGACGCTCGACCTGCCACCCATTTACGGCGGCGGTTTCGGGTCGCGCGAGACGGTGCGACCGGAATTCTATGGGCTGGAAGATAAGACCGGGCGCCTGATGATGATCGTCAACTTCAACTACGACGTGAGCGATTTCTGGCAATGGTCTGACAATGCGTTCGCGCCCATTGAAGAGACTAATGAGGCTTACAAGTTTGGCGTGAACTACATCATCTACGCGCTTACACATTGATTTGCTATTTGAGATTTGGAAATTTGAAATAGGAGATGAACAAACTGAATGGTTGTTGACAAACAAGTAACCCGTGACGAAGAACTGCTCGACAAACTGTCGCACGCACGCTCACGTATCATGAACGAGGTGCGCAAAGCCATCCTCGGGCAGGACGAAGTGATCGAGCAAGTGTTGATGTCCATCTTCGTCGGCGGCCACACGATCATCACCGGCGTGCCGGGCCTGGCCAAAACGCTCCTGATCCGCACGCTGGCGAACGTGCTCGATCTCTCCTTCAAGCGTATTCAATTTACACCTGACCTGATGCCTGCGGACATCACTGGTACCGAGATCATCGAAGAGAATCGCGCCACCGGCCATCGTTCCATGCAGTTCATTCACGGCCCAATCTTCGCCAACATCATCCTGGCGGACGAAATCAACCGCACGCCGCCCAAGACGCAAGCAGCCTTACTCGAAGCGATGCAAGAAGGCAACGTCACCGTACAAGGTACGACCTATCCGCTGCCCAAGCCCTTCTTCGTGCTCGCCACGCAGAACCCCATCGAGATGGAAGGCACTTATCCGCTGCCTGAAGCCCAACTCGACCGCTTCATGTTCAACGTCAAGATTGATTATCTAGCGCAAGAGGACGAGGTCGCAGTAGTAAAGCTGACCACTTCGCCGCAGAATTTCGATTTCGAGCGCCTAATGAATGCGGATGAAATTCTGGCCTTCCAACGTCTCGTGCGCAAGGTCCCGTCGGCCGATCACGTCACGCGTTACGCCGTTGACCTAGTTACGCACAGTCGTCCCCATCTGCCGAAGGCGCCTGAGTTCGTCAATCGTTGGGTGACGTGGGGCTGCGGGTTGCGCGCGTCGCAGTATTTGATTTTGGCCGGCAAGGCGCGGGCGATCTTGCAGGGCCGCTACAATGTTTCGTGCGAAGACGTGCGTGAGGTGGCGTTGCCGGTGATGCGCCATCGGCTGTTGACCAATTTCCAAGCGGAATCCGAACGCGTAGATGCGGATCAGGTTATCAAGAAGCTGATCGAACATGTGCCTGAACCAAAATCTGGATTGAAATAGCAATGTGGTGGAAGAACTGGAAGAACCCAATCAGTGAAACTTTTGCTGGCACGCAGGAACCGGCTAGCGTTCCCGTGACACCTGGGACGGGAGTGCGTTTTCTCTCGCCAGAGGTGTTGGCCAAAATCAACTCGCTTGAGTTGTTAGCACGCACCGTGGTCGAAGGTTTTATCTCCGGCTTGCATCGTTCGCCCTTCACCGGCTTCTCGACCGAGTTCGCCGAATATCGCCAGTACATGCCCGGCGATGATCTGCGCTATCTCGATTGGAAGTTGCTGGGGCGCACGGATCGCTACTATATCAAGAAGTACCGCGCCGACACGAATCTGCAATGCCACATTTTGATTGATGCCTCGGCTTCGATGCGTTACACAACTGGCGCAGTGACAAAGATGCAATACGCGCAGTTCATCGGCGCGTCACTCGCTTATCTTGTCAATCGGCAGCAGGACGCTGTCGGACTGATCGCCTTTGATGAAAGCGTGCGCACGCACGTGCCGGCGCATGCGCGCACCGGGCACATGCGCACCATCTACGGGCGGTTGGAGCAATTGGAGCCGGGCAAGGAGACAAACGTCTCGGCGGTGTTGCACGAGATTGCCGAACGCATCACGCGGCGCGGCATCATCGTTGTCATTTCGGATTTTTACGATGACGCGCCGGCCTTGATTGAAGCGCTGCAACACCTGCGCTTCAAAGGCAATGACGTAATCGTCTTTCAAGTGTTGGATAAGAACGAACTCGATTTCACTTATACCGAGCCGGTCTTGCTCGAAGACGCCGAGACCGAAGAGCAATTGCACGTATTGCCCGACGTGCTGGCCGACGGCTATCGCCAAAAGA
The DNA here is from genome assembly GCA_963699175.1 of uncultured Acidobacteriota bacterium. Lineage (GTDB taxonomy): Bacteria > Acidobacteriota > Blastocatellia > RBC074 > RBC074 > JACPYM01. The sequence continues at coordinate 1,052,913 of OY969418.1, forward strand.
TCAACGATCACTTGACGAATCTGCGTGAAGGTTGCTCGCGCAATAAGATTGATTACGAATTGCTGACGACTGACAAGGCGCTCGATTACGCGCTGTTCGCATTTCTGTCGAAGCGGGCGCGGATGTAAACGACCAATAGCAAACAAGCTGATGTCATTTCTCAATCCACTATTTCTACTCGGTCTTGCCGCCGTCGCCGCACCGATCATTGTGCATCTGGTGCGCCGCACCCGCGCGCAAAAAATCGAGTTCCCTTCGCTGATGTTCGTGCGCCAAGTGCCGCAGCGCACGATTCGCCGTCGCAGATTGCACAATCTCTTGCTACTGCTCCTGCGCACGTTGGCTTTTCTGCTGCTCGCGATGGCTTTTATGCGTCCTTACTTTGGCAGCGGCCAAGCTGAAGGGGGACGCGGGCAACGCAACAACGTCATCATCTTAGACACATCGTTCAGCATGCGTTACGGCAAACGTTTCGAGCAGGCCAAGACGCGGCTCAAAACCTTGCTGGACGAAACGCGCGGCAATGACCGTACAGCATTGATCGTCTTCGGCAACAGTTACGAAGTGCTGAGTCGCTTCACCAATGATGTCGCCAAGCTCAAGGCGCTGGCCGACAATGCACAAGCCGGACTCGGTGGCACTGATTACACGCAAGCCTTGCGCGGCGCAGAAACGCTTTTCAAAGAAGCGGGCGCGGGCGAGAAGCGCTTGGTGCTCATCTCTGACTTTCAAGTCAATGGACACAGCGCGGCGGATGCCTCCTTCCGCCTAAGCAAAGACATCAAGCTCGTGCCAATGGATGTCGGCGAGTCGGACGCGGCTAACTTGGCTGTGGTGGGCATCGCCGCGCAGCCGCTGATTTATCAAGCTAAATACACAGACAAGCTGACGGCGCGCATCGCCAATTTCAGTGAGTCCGCAAAAGACAGCGTGCGCGTAGAATTCAATCTCAACGACCACGTGATCGAAAAGCGCGAACTCAAGATTGCCGCGCACGATACGGCGACAGTCGAATTCACCGGCTTCAATCTCAACGAAGGCGTCAATCGCTGCATCATCCAAATCGAAGGCGACAGCTTCCCACTCGACAACCGTTTCTACTTCACGCTCCGGCGCGTCGAGCAGTTGAAGGCGCTGGCGATTGAGACAGCGGTGCGCGGGCGTAGTGAAAGCTTCTACCTGCGTAATGCGCTGACGACAGGCGAGAACCTGCCCTTCGCGCTCACGGTCAAGAGCGCCGGGTCGGTCAATCCGGGCGAGGTCAACGAGTACAAAGTCATCCTGCTCAATGATGCCGCTATCAATCCGGCGTTGGCGCAGGCGCTCGTTAAATTCGTCGAGAACGGCGGCGGGCTAGTAGTTGCCGCAGGGCCGCACACAGAAGCCAGCGCGCTCAATCAGGCGTTGCAGTCGCTGCTCCCCGCGAAATTGGAGCAGGCTGTCAATCTGCGTGGTGATTATGTTTCGTGGAGCGAAGTCAAAACCACCCATCCGATCTTTGAGGTCTTCCGTCAGAGCGGGCGCTTGGCCTCGGCGCGTGTCTTCGGTTATTGGCGCGCGACACCCAACGAAGCCGCCACAGTAGTCGCGCGTTTTGAGGACGGCAGCCCGGCGCTGATTGAAAAGTCGCACGGCAGCGGCAAGGTGTTGCTCTACACTTCGACCTTCGATGCGGGCTGGAATGACCTACCGCTCTCGCCGCTCTATCTGCCACTGGTGCGACAAATGGCGCGCTATTTGGGCGAGCGCGAAGAGCAAGCCTGGCATCCGATTGGCCAGGCCTTCAGTGTGCGCGCCGCGAAAGACGGCCAACCGCCAGCCGTGGACGCGCCGAAAGGCGAGCGGCTGACCGAGCGCAACACGACGGCGAATGGCGAATTGATCGTGAATGCGCGCGAGCAGGGTTTTTACCGGCTGCGCTATCCAGAGACGTCTGAATTTGCGGCGGTCAATTTAGATAGCAAAGAATCTGATCTGGCCAAGCTCAATGTTGAAGAGCTAGTGGCGACGGTCACGGGCGCGGAAGCCAAAGAGGGCACGGCCAATGCAGTCACTGAAAAATTTAACAAAGAAGAAGTCGAAGCGAAACAACGCGTGTGGTGGTTATTGCTGATTGCAGCGTTATTGTTATTCGTCGCTGAAGCAATTCTGTCGCGGCGGACGAAGATTGCCAGAGTGATTGGTTAACTAGAAAGTCGAGGTCACTATGAACTATCCGAACTATCTGGGCGAACAACTCTCCAACCTAATTCAAATGGTGCGGCGGCAGCGCAACTTGCTGTGCTGGCTGCGTGGACTGGCCATCACCGTGGCAGTTAGCGCGGGCTTGCTGTTGCTGACGGGTTGGGCGGCTTACAAACAACGCTACAACACAGGCGCGTTGATCTCGCTGCGGCTGGCCGCGCTGCTGGGTCTGCTGGCGGTGGTCTACCTGGCGCTAGTACGCCCGTTGCGCCGCAAGGTCAGTGATGCGCAGCTTGCGCACTTGATCGAAGAGAAAAATCCTGGGTTAGATGACCGGTTGGTGAGCGCGGTTGAGTTTGCCGACGACGACCATCGCGTGATGACTTCGAACGCGATCTATGACCGCTTGACAGACGACGCCAATCGCAAGGCCGCTGAGGTTGATCTCGACGCAGTCGTGCCACGCAAACGTTTTTGGCAGTACGGCGGTGCGGCGCTGGCCAGCGTCGCGTTGTTAGTGGCCGTATTGGTATTTGGGCCAAAAGAGATCAGGCAAGGCATAACCAATATGGTCACACCGGCTGCTGAAGCCGCGGCGAAGGATGCTTTGCAAATTACGGTGAAGCCTGGCACCGTGCGCGTACCCAAAGGCTCTGATCAAAAGATCACGGCCTCGCTGCTCAACTTTGTCAGCGAGCAAGCGACGGTCTTCACGCGCAAGGCTGGGGCGGGCGATGACCAGTGGACAGGCTTGCAGATGGAGCCGGGCAAAGAGAAAGACGCCTTTCAACACTTCATCTTCAATATTCAACAAGACACCGAATATTTCGTCGAAGCGGGCGGCACACGCTCGCAGATCTTCAAGCTCACCGCCGCTGACCTGCCGTTTGTGAAGCGGATTGATCTGCGCTACCAATTCCCTGCCTACACCGGTATGTCGCCGAAGACTGTCGAAGACACGGGCGAGATTGCGGCGCTCGCGGGTACGAATGTACTCGTCATGGCGCGGCTGACTCATCAGGCTAAGGCGGCGCGCATCGTTTTGCGCGACGGCACGAAGATAGAGATGCGGCAGGAGAACACGGAAGATGGCGCGCTCATCTTCGCTGGTGCGATTACAGTAAATAAAGAGTCCAGTTATCACATCGAACTTGTCAGCACGTATGGGGATGTCTACAACGGCTCGAACGAATACGACATCGCAGTATTAGACGACCATCCGCCAACAGTGAGTTTTGAAAAGCCTGGGCGTGACACGCGTGCGACCAGCGTCGAAGAAATCTTCGCACAGGCCAAAGCCGAAGACGATTATGGCGTGTCTTCGCTCGAAATGTTCATCTCGGTCAACGGCGGCGAAGAGAAGAAAGTTGACTTGCAACGGCTGAAATCTGAAGCCGCGCGCTCGCTTTCTGGCGCGTACACTTTCTTCCTGGAAGAGTACGGCCTACAACCCGGCGATTTCATCTCCTACTACGCCAAAGCGCGTGACGCCAAGCACGAGACGACCAGCGACATCTATTTCATCGAGATCAAACCGTTTGAGAAGGACTACAAACAATCACAGCAAGCTGGTGGCCAGGGTGGCGGTCAGGGTGGCGATCAGAATGCGCTGAGCAAACGGCAGAAGGATTTGATTGCCGCCACATTCCGCGTGGTTCGTGACGAACCGACTTATGAGGAGAAAGAGAAGGCCGAGAACTACAGCACGATTGCGCTGGGCCAGGAGAAGTTGCGCGACGATACCAACCAATTGGTTGATCGTATCAAACGCCGTATGGGCGCTGGGCTGCAACAGAACGAGGACTTCGCCAAGTTGGTCGAGCATCTGAACCAGGCGGGCAAAGAGATGGAGGCCGCGCTGCCTGAATTGAAGAACCGCAAGGGCAAGGACGGGTTGCCGCCTGAGCAGCGCGCCCTACAACAACTGCTGCGCGCCGATGCGATTTTCCGCGAGATGCAGATTTCGCAAAGCCAGCAGAGCGGCCAGGGTCAGAGTAGTCAACGTGCCGAAGAGTTGGCCGATCTGTTCGAGCTTGAGATGGACAAGATGAAGAATCAGTACGAGACCGTCCGGCGCGAACAGCAACAACAAGGCCAGCAAGAGGACGACGAGGCCAAACGCAAGCTTGAAGAGTTGGCGCGCCGCCAGCAGAAAGAGCTTGAACAACAACAGCAGCGCATGCGCAACAACGCGCCCCGCAATCAACAAGGTGGTGGCGGTGGCGGGCGTCAGCAACAGCAGATGATTGACGAGGCGCGCAAACTGGCCCGCGAACTCGAACGCCTCTCGCGCGAACGCCGCCAGCCCCAGTTACAGGAGTTGAGCCGCAAGCTCGACCAGGCCGCCGACGAGATGCAGAAAGCGCAGGCTCAGGGGAACAACTCACAGGAGTCGTTGGCGCAAGGTCTGCGCGCGCTTGAAAAAATCGAAGAAGCCAAACGCCAACTCGACCGCATGCAGTCTGGGCAGGGCGGCAAATCGCTCAAGGATTTGCAGCAACGCGCGGCCAACGCAGCCTCGCGCCAGCGCGAGATCAGCCAGGAGACGCAAGACCTGGCGCAGCGCAATCGCAACGGCCAAGCGGCTTCGGCGGAGAGTAAACAACGCGTCGGCGAGCGCAAAGATACGCTGGCCAACGAGATCAACAATCTGGAAAAGGATATTGACCAGACGGCGCGCAGCATGGGTCAAGGCCAACAAGCAGCCGCTGACAAACTACGTCAAGCCTCTAACGATTTGCGTGGCAATCGCGTGCAGGATCGCATTCGTGCGACTAAAGACCTGCTTGACAGAAATTATCTCGACGCGGCCAGCAACGGCGACAAAGTCATTCAGCAAAATCTGGATCAACTCGCGCAGTCTTTGCAGGAGGCGGAAAAGAACGCGGGCAAGAAAGGCAGCGGGGATCAGACGGAAGATAATTTAGATAAAACGCGACAGTTGGCTGACAACTTAGACAGGTTGAGCCGTCAACTGGCTGATCGCAACGGCTCGCAATCGGGCAATCAGAACAACCGCAATCAGCAACAAGCTGGTCAGCCAGGCAATCGGCAGGGCCAGCAACCAGGCAATCAACAGAATCAACAAACCCAGAATCAGTCGGGGCAAGGGCAACAGCCTGGCAATCAACAAAATCAGCAGAACCAGAATCAACCGGGCCAACAAAATAATCGGCCGGGCAATCAACAAGGAAAAGGCCAGCAAGGCAATCCGCAAACCGCCCAAAATCGGCCAAGCCAACAAGGCAAGGGCCAACAACAAGGTCAACAACAGGGCCAGGGGCAAGGCCAGCAGCAGAGTCAACAACAGGGCCAAGGCCAAGGTCAGCAACAAGGTCAACAGCAAGGCCAAGGTCAAGGTCAGCAACAGGGCCAGGGTCAACAACAAGGTCAAGGTCAGGGTCAGGGTCAGCAACAGGGTCAACAACAAGGTCAAGGTCAGGGTCAGCAACGGGGTGGCCAACAACCGGGTGGCCAAGGCGGTCCCCAACAACCCAACGATCGGCAAGGCGGCACGCCCAATCAGCAAAACCCGCAATTCCCGATGGGCGGCGGTGGCCCGGTGCGCGGCGGCACACCAATGGGCGACCGGCGGCAAACTCAGGCCGAGTTGCAAGAGCGGTTGCGTGAAGCGCAGGAGTTGCGCCGCAGCCTGGGCAACGACCGCGATCTCGCACGTGGCTTAGATCAGGCGATTGAAGGCTTGCGCCACGCTAACGAAGCCTTGCTGCGCGACGATAACGAGACAGCGATGAAACTCAAAACAGAAGTCATTAACCCGCTACGCGAAATCGAGAGCGAGTTGAGCAAACGCCTGCAGGCCAAGCTCGGACGCAACAACCTGCGTTTGGCTGATGAAGGCGAAGCGCCGGAACGTTATCGCAAGCTGGTCGGCGAGTATTACAAACGGCTGTCGAGCGGCCAGCGTTAAGCCAGTTAATGATCGAAGATCAGACGCCGAGGATCGAAGCTCGAGGATATTGGTAGCCGCTTGTGCTCCAATCCTCAAGCTTCGATCCTCGTTTTGTTTGGCGCTGGGAAGCGGCACTATGACGGTCGCTAAACTGTCATAATGCCGAGCGACACGGCGCAGCTTCAGCCATAAAATGCCGCGTAGCGTGGAAAGAATGCTGAGTACCAAAGGAGCGACTTATGAATAACGCGGCCTACATCACTGCGCTGGGGAAATTCCTGCCAGGCCCGCCTGTGTCGAACGAAGAGATGGAAGAGTATCTGGGCTTGATCGGGGGCAAGCCCTCGCGCTTACGACCGCGCATCCTTAAACAAAATGGCATTCAAAGCCGGCATTACGCCATTGATCGCACCGGCCAAGTGAATTACTGGGATTGCGACCTGGCCGCCAACGCAGTGCTTGACGCCGTCGCGAAATCAGAACTTTCGCTCAAAGAGATCGAATTACTGGCGGCAGCCACTTCGCAAAGTGATCTGCTCGCGCCCGGTTTCGCCAGTCTGGTGCACGGGGCTTTGCATCTTCCACCGTGCGAAATTGCCAGTCTGCACGGTGTCTGCGCGAGCGGAGTAATGGCGCTGAAGACCGCCTGGCTAGCTCTGCGCGCCGGAGAAAAACAAAATGCGGTGGTCTGCGCCAGCGAATTCACCAGCAGGTTTTTCAGGCATGGACTATTTGAAGAGACGCGCGAATTCAAAGAGACGGGGCGCGTGCCCTTCGATGCCGAGTTTCTGCGCTGGATGCTGTCTGACGGCGCGGGCGCGGCGGTGCTTGAAACTCGCCCGAATGCGCGCGGCCTATCGTTGCGCATTGATTGGATTGACCTCGTCTCTTACGCCGACCGGCTCGACGTGTGTATGTACTCCGGCGCGAACAAGCTCGCCGAGCAGAAGCTGGGGCGCTCGTGGTATGACTATCCAAACTTCACGGCGGCGGCGGCGGATGGCGCGATTCTGCTCAAACAGGATTTGAGCCTGCTCGATAATATCGTCCCGCTGGGTGTGGCGCGTTATTTCGAGCTGATCGAGCGCGGCTTGTTTCAACCGGCAGAGATTGATTGGCTCGTCTGTCATTATTCGTCACACGTCTTTCGCAGCAAAATTATTGAGTTGCTGATCAAAGGCGGCGGAATGATTCCTGAAGACCGCTGGTTTACCAATCTCTACACCAAAGGCAATACAGGCGCGGCTTCGGTCTTCATCATGCTCGAAGAGTTGTTCAACGAACGTGAGTTGAAGCCGGGCCAGAAGATTCTTTGCATGGTGCCTGAGAGCGGACGGTTCGTGATTTCGTTTATGCAGTTGACGGTGGTGGGCGAAGCCACCAGTACAAATGGCGCAGAAAACGCGGACGATGCTATTGGCAATGCGATTGAAATCCGTCTGTCGACGAATGATGAGTTGCCAAGCTCGCTGTTGCGGCGGCTTACCCAAGTTTGGGTTGATTTTGAAACCAGGCTCAACACTGTGCCGATCATTGACAAGCTCAATCGCGGCAAACTGCGCGTCGAAGATTATCGCGCTCTGCTCTTGAACCTGCGCCAGCAGGTGATGGAGGGCGCGCGGTGGATTGCGCGCGCGGCTTCCAATATTACGACGGACAACTTTGTGTTGCGCTCGGCGTTCATCGGCCATGCCGCAGATGAGCAGCGCGATTTTCAGATGCTCGAACGTGATTTCGTTTCGGTGGGCGGCCAGCTTGTAGAGATTCAGCAAGCCGAGAAGAATATCGGTTCCGAGGCTCTCTCGGCCTGGATGTTCCACCGCGCCAGCCAAGAGAATCCCTTCGACCTGCTCGGTGCAATGTTCATCATCGAAGGGCTGGGGCTGCGCATGGCGCAACGCTGGGGCAAGCAGATTCGCGCGCAATTACGGTTGGATGAAAAGCAGGTTTCCTTCTTGCTCTATCATGGCGCGAACGACGGTAATCACTTCGCCAAGCTGGAGAGTGCGTTGGCCAGCGGCATCCTGACCGAAGAACTAGCCACGCGCATCGTCAAAACGGCTAAAGTCACGGCCAGGCTTTACGCGCTGCAGTTGGAAGAATTGGGCAATACATAATGTCCGACAAGCTGCCCAGCTTGTCGCTGACGCCGCATGGCGTCTGACCGGGAGACCGCGACAAGCTGGGCAGCTTGTGGGACATTTTCTGAACAGGAGAGACCGATGCAATTCACTGCGACCTTCGATCCGCTCACGCACGATCGGCGCGATCCGAATCCGTGGCTGGCTTTATACCTCGACCGCAGCATTCAACTCGACGATGAAGCAAAAACAGCTTTACTCCTCTCAATGGGTTCGCGCTCGCGGCAATTCCTGTTGCCGGTTATCCGTCCGCTGGCGCGCTTGGGCATGATCGCCATTCAACTGGTGAAGATTTTCGTCCCGAACAAGTTCACTTCCTCGCCTGTGCTGCACCGGTTGATCTATTGGGGCTTGAAATATTTCGTCAGCCCCGAAGCCAATTTCCTGATCTTGCGCCATTTTCACATCGGCTCGGAGATTCTGGCCTTCGTCGCCAGTAACGTACCGGCGGCAGAGATGCAATTGAATCCGCTCAAGCCTGAAAAATTGGAGGACGTGCTGGATGACCTGTTCCTCAAACACGACCTCAACCTCTTCAACTTTGTCATCGAGTTGAACCGGCAATTGCGTGAGAAGGGCTGCGAGATCGAGCCGCCGTCACAAATCAACTTCGACTGTGTCACCGACGGCCCTTTTCGATTGGCAGAATTTCCGCGCCGTTGGACAAATGTGATTGACGTGCAAACGGCGATTGAGTTGTATACCCCGCTCTATCAGCTTTTTTTGACGGACAATGATTTCTGGCGCGCGGCGAACTCGCTGCAGCTTGACGAGACGGTTGGTGTTTACGTGGCGCGGATTTTGAACAACGCGCAATATCTGGGCTTGATCAATAACAAACACCCGATGGTGCCGCTTTCGACGTTGGCTGCCGGTTTCAGGCTGATGTTGCACGGGCTGGCCGCGGAGACGCTGCACGCGACGTTGCGGGAGTTCAAACGCAAGCAGGATGGAGGATCGAAGATCGAGGATCGCTAAAAGGTGTGCTCGCGTTCTCGATTCTGCTCGCGAACTTGAGTCAATCTCCCGGTAGGGGGACAGCGTCAAGCTCGGGTGTTTAGAGTACAAGCTTTAGCTTGCCCGTGGGTTAGATGCCTCATTCACTGGCAAGCTAAAGCTTGTACCTAAACACCCGACGATTGAGGTTTCACCGTGCCCGAGTCTAGCGCGTTGCACAGACGCTGCCTGCAGTTATTTCAAATATTCGTCCATACTCTCCCGTGACGCTGCGCTGCCGCGCGTGCTATATTCTGCCCCGCCTTCGGCAACAACTCAGCGCAGGGGCGGCGTCATTCGGCCCTGCGCAACAGTTTTAGCAACAACTTTCTGGCGGCGGCACCCGATGAAAGACTTCTTTATCAGCTACACCAGCGCAGACCGCAGTTGGGCGGAATGGATCGCCTGGCAATTGGAAGAGGCCAAGCACACGGTCGTCATTCAGGCTTGGGACTTCCGGCCCGGCGGCAACTTCGCGCTCGATATGAAGCAAGCGGCGGCGGAGTGCGAACGTACGATTGCAGTGCTTTCGCCTGATTACCTGAATTCACTCTACGCCCAAGCAGAATGGGCCGCAGCCTTTGCTCAAGACCCGACCGGGGCAAAGAAACTCTTGCTGCCCGTGCGCGTGCGTGAGTGTGAGTTGAAAGGCTTGGATGCGCCCATCGTTTACATTGATCTGATCGGCGCGACCGAAGACGTGGCCAGAGACCGTTTGCTCAAGGGCGCTAACCGTGAGCGTGCCAAGCCCGCGACCGAGCCGCCTTTCCCCGGCAAGGCAAAACCTGAACGCATTATTGCTGACAGACCGCGCTTCCCCGGCGCGCAGCCGCCCGTGTGGCATGTGCCGCGCCCGCCCAATCCGCATTTCGTCGGGCGCGCGGCCTTGCTTGAGGAAACGCGGCAGACACTGTTGAAGGGGCAAGCGGCGGCGCTCGTGGCGCTCCACGGGTTGGGCGGCGTAGGCAAGACGCAACTCGCGGCGGAGTACGCGCACGCCCGGCAGGCCGATTACCAGGCGGTCTGGTGGTTGCGCGCAGAGACCGAGGCGACGCTGGCCGAGGATTTGGCGGCGTTGGCCCGCGCGCTTGAATTGCCGGAACACGAGGCGCGCGAGGTGCCCGTAATCGTGGCCGCTGTGTTGCGCTGGCTGAACGGCAACACGGGCTGGCTGCTGGTTTTCGACAATGCCGACGAACCGGCGGTGGTGCGCGCTTACCTACCGCAAAACCGTCACGGGCCTGTGTTGATCACCTCGCGCGCGCCAAACTGGCGTGGGCTGGCGACGCCGCTGGCAGTCGAAACATTGGATGAAGCGGCGGCGACGCAATTCCTGCTCGAACGCACGGGACAGAGCGGCGCGGCGGCAGAATCAGCCGCCAAAGAGTTGGCCAATGAACTGGGCGGATTGCCGCTCGCGCTGGAACAGGCCGGAGCATATTGCGATGCGGCGGGGCAGCCGCTGGCCAATTACCTGCGCCTGTTTCGACAGCGGCAGCGGGAATTGCTGCAACGCGGTCAGCCCGCCAATTACCCCGCCACCGTGGCGACGACGTGGGAGATTTCCTTTCAGGCTGCGCAACAGGCCGCACCTGCCGCCGCCGAGTTGCTGAACCTGTGCGCCTTCCTCGCGCCAGAGGAATTGCCGCTCGCGGTGTTGCGCAATAACGCAAAAGAACTGCCCGAAACGCTGGCTGCCGTCGTCGCGGATGAGTTGGCGTTGGAAGATGCGCTGGCAGCATTGCGACGCTATTCGCTGCTGAACCGCGTGGATGACGGCGTGACGCTGCATCGGCTGGTGCAATTGGTGGCGCGCGACCGGTTGGATGCAACGGAACAGTCGCGTTGGGCCGAGGCTGCGGTGCGCGTGATCAGTGCGGCTTTCCCTAAAAAGAGCAGCGACGTGCGCACTTGGGATGAATGCGCAAAGCTGTTGCCACACGCACGGACGGCAGCAGAATTTGCCGAGACCTGGCAGCTTTTGCCAGAAGCCACTAGCTGGCTGGTCAATCAGATGGGAACATATTTCTGGGGTCGCGCCCAGTATGCCGCTGCCAGAGAGGCATTCGAGCGCACTTGGCGTCTTGATGAAGCTGCATTCGGCCCCAACCATACCAACGTGGCGATCAGCGTCAACAATCTAGGTATGGTGCTGGAAGCTCTCGGGGACCCATCGGGCGCGCGTCAACATTACGAGCGCGCCTTGCGCATTGACGAAGCCGCCTTTGGCCCCGACCATCCCAGCGTGGCGATCCGGGTCAACAATCTGGGCAGCGTGCTGCGAAGCCTTGGCGACTTGGCGGGCGCGCGGCAATATTTCGATCGCGCTTTGCGTATTGTTGAAGCCACGCTTGGCTCAGACCATCCCAATGCGGCCATGCCTGTCAACAATCTGGGGATTGTGCTACAAGAAATCGGCGATCTGGCGGGCGCGCGGCAATATTTCGAGCGTGCCTTACGCATTGATGAAGCTGCATTCGGTCCTGACCATCCCAACGTGGCGAGAAACGTCAACAATCTGGGCATATTGCTGAAAGACCTCGGCGACCTGGCGGGTGCGCGGCACCATCTCGAGCGCGCCTTGCACATCTTCACCGCGTCGCTGGGCGAGGATCATCCGTATACAGTGACTGCGCGGAGGAATCTGGCCGCGTTGGGCTGAGGCGTAGGGATGAAGACGGTGGGGAACACGAACGTGCCATCCGCAAAATAGAAGGCCGCGCAGCTTCCCTTTCCTTCTCATTGGTTCGTGCGCCAGTGCAGAGATAGGAAGCTGCGCGGCTGTTCTTTACAGCACTCGTAAAGAACAGAAAGTCATCTCATTTTTCTGTAATTGCCGGAGTCCCAGGGAGCAAGTAGCGCGCACTGCAAAGGCTTCACCGACTCACCTCACATTGATCTTTACGGTATTTGCCACGCGGCCATCCACCATTAACACCACGTCTACTTCCCCACGCCCGGCCAACACGCGCGGCAATCGGATATTTGCCTGATCCAAACCAGCCAGACTGCCTTGCGCCCCGGCGAACAGAACTTCCGCACTGACACCGCCAATCGTGGCCCCTGCGGCTGACATCGAGCTGCGTCCACGGAAGCCCGTGCCATAGAGCACCAGAAAGAGTTGATCGCTTTCGGGGCCTAGATCAATCGGCACGGCGACTTGTTGGCCTAGCGGGCTGGGCGTGCTGAGCGGCTCGAAGCTTTGCGCTCCGTTAGCCCGCACACGTAAGACGCTGCCAGCGGCTACGCCAGACCCGTTGGCATTGGCGGAAAACAGTCCCGGCGCGACGTTGGCAAGGCTGATCGTGCTGGCGGAGACTTTGTTATCACCGCTGCTGATAATGACGGTGGCTGCACCAATGGCCGTGCCGAGCGGCATCAAGTAATTGACTTGTGACGGCGCGACGAAGAAGAGCGGCGCGAGGCGTTCGCTGCCTGCGCTGTCCACGACGCGCACGCTTGTGCCAAGCAAGGTCGTCGGCAGTGGCAAGGTAGTTGCGACTGCGACACCTGTAGCGAGATTTGCGCCAAAGGCGGCGACGACCATCTCAGCAGCCAACTCATTGCCGGAAAAGCTGGCCGCCGAGACGTTGGCTAAGGGCGCGGCAATCACGAGTGGTAAGGCGTTTGACGTGCCGCCACTTGTGCCGGGGTTGGCGACGGTGATCTGTGCCGTGCCCGCGTTTGCAATGTCAGCGGCGGGGATGCTGGCGCGCAATTGTGTCGCGCTGACAAAGCTGGTCTGCCGATCTGCGCCGTTCCAGCGCACGACGGAACTGCTGTTGAAATTGTTGCCGCCCACGGTGAGCGTGAAGGCTAGCCCGCCTGCAAAGACAATGCGGGGATTCAAGCTGTTGAGCACGGGCGGAGTGCCAGTTGGCGGGTTGATGGTAAACGTCAGCGCGTTAGAAGCGCCGCCGCCGCCGCTGCTTGAAGCCGGGTTGAAGACGGTGACCTGCGCCGTGCCCGAACTGGCGATGTCACTGGCCGGAATCTCCGCCGTCAAACGCGTGCTATCGCCGAAGAAGGTCGGGCGGTTCGCGCCGTTCCAACGCACGGTCGAGTTGGCGAGGAAGTTCGCGCCTGTAAGCGTCAGCGTGAAAGCCGCGCTGCCCGCCGTCGCTTGATTCGGATTCAAGCTGGCCAATGTAGGAATTGGGTTGGGCGCTGGTGTGATGGTGAACGTCAGCGTGTTGGAAGCACCACCGCCGCCGCTGCTTGAAGGCGGATTGAAAACCGTGATCTGTGCGCTGCCTGCATTGGTCAAATCGCTGGCAGGAATGTTTGCCGTCAATTGCTGGTTGCTCACAAAGGTTGTTGTCCGATTCGCACCGTTCCACCTCACAACGGCAGTTTCGATAAAGTTTCCGCCAACAACAGTCAGTATGAACGCGCCGCCGCCTGCGCTTGCCGAACTTGGATTCAGACTGGCCAGCACCGGCACAGGGTTGGGCGCTTGATTGATCGTAAAGCTCAGCGCGTTGGATAGGCCCCCGCCATTCGTAGCCGGGTTGAAGACCGTTACGCTGGCTGTACCGGCTGCCGCAACATCGGCGGCATTGATGCGCGCAGTCAGTTGCGTGGCGGTGACGAAAGTCGTCGTGCGGTCTGCGCCGTTCCAGCGCACGACAGAGTTGGCCACGAAGTTTGTGCCGTTGACTGTCAACGTAAACGCTCCGCTGCCAGCATTGAGCGCGCTCGGATTCAAACTGGTCAGCGTAGGCGTGGGAGCAATGGCGGCAATCTGAAAACTGATCGCGTTAGATGTGCCGCCGCCCGGGGCTGGATGAAAGACCGTGATGCTAGCCGTGCCGGCGATTAGCAGATCGCTCGCTGGAATTTGCGCGGTCAATTGTGTGCTGCTGAGAAACGTGGTCTGCCGGTTATTGCCATTCCAGCGCACCGCTGCGCCGTTGATGAAGCTCGTCCCATTGACCGTCAACGTGAAAGCGCCGCCACCGGCTACGGCAGAGGTTGGTGACAAGCCCGATAACACGGGCACAGGATTGTTGATCGTGAAGGTCAGCGTATTCGAATTGCCACCGCCACCACTTTGATTGGCCGGGTTGAAGACCATCACACTGGCGGTGCTCGCATTAGCCAGATCGCCAGCGGAAATAGCGGCAGTCACACGTGCGCTATCAATAAAAGTAGTCGGACGATCCGCGCCGTTCCAGCGCACGATGGCATTGCTAACGAAGTTAGTTCCGCTCAACGTCAAGCTGAAAGCCGCGCCGCCTGCCGTCGCTTGATTCGGATTGAGTGTGTTCAATGTCGGCACAGGGTTGGGCGCGGGGTTGATCGTAAAGGTCAGCGCGTTTGAGACGCCGCCTCCGCCGCTCTGATTGGCCGGGTTGAATACCGTCACGCTGGCCGTCCCAGTATTAGCCAGATCGCTTGCGAGAATTACTGCACGCTGTTGCGTAGCGCTGACAAAGGTCGTCACGCGATCTGCGCCGTTCCAACGCACCGTCGCACCATTGACGAAGCTAGCGCCGTTGACGGTGAGCGTGAACGAGGCGCTACCTGCCGTCGCGTTATTAGGTGAAAGACTGGCGAGACTTGGCACAGGGTTGGGCGGGGAGTTGATCGTGAAGGTCAGCGCGTTTGACGTACCGCCGCCAGGCGCGGGATTGAAGACTGTGACTGTCGCTGAACCTGCGTTGGCAATGTCGCTTGCCACAATGACAGCGCGCACCTGCGTGGCGTTGACGAAAGTCGTAGCGCGGTCGCCGCCATTCCAACGCACGATTGCTCCGTTGATGAAGTTCGTCCCGTTGACCGTCAGCGTAAGGCCTGCGCCGCCGGCTAGCGCGGACGCCGGACTCAGACTCGTCAGCGACGGTTCGGGGTTGGGCGGCAGTCCAATGGCAAACCCGGCGGCATTGGAAACGCCGCCGCCACCGCCGCTCGAAGGCGGGCTGAAAACAGTCACGTTGACCGTGCCGACAATGATGATGTCGCTCGCCAAGATCGCCGCGCGCAGTTGTGTGCTGCTGACAAAAGTCGTCGCGCGGTCATTGCCCTGCCAACGAACCACTGATGAAGCGATAAAGCCACTGCCATTGACGGTGAGCATAAACGCCGCGCCGCCCGCATTGGCTGAGTTCGGATTCAAGCTGCTGATGACCGGCACGGGATTGGCTGGTTGGTTGATCGTAAAGCTCAAGGCGTTCGACACACCACCACCGCCACTCACGTTGGCCGGATTGAAGACCGTTACACTCGCCGCGCCCACGTTCACAATATCACTGGCAGAAATTGCAGCTTGAAGTTGTGTGCTGCTGACGAAGGTAGTCGCGCGGTCACTGCCCTGCCAGCGCACCGCCGCGCCGTTGACGAAATTGTTGCCGTTTACGGTGAGCGTGAAAGCCGCCCCACCCGCTGTGGCGGTGTTGGGAGCAAGACCGGCCAACGCAGGTGCGGGATTGGGCGGCGGATTGATCGTGAACGTCACAGCATTCGACAAGCCGCCGCCGCCGCCATTGGTTGGTGGGTTGAAAACGGCAATGCTGGCCGTGCCGCTGTTCGCAACGTCGTTGGCAGAGATGGCCGCCTGCAACTGCGTTGCGCTGACAAACGTGGTTGGGCGGTCGTTGCCCTGCCAACGCACGACCGCGCCGTTGACGAAGTTCGTGCCGTTCAGGGTCAACGTAAATGCGCCGCTACCAGCAATCGCAGAATTTGGGTTGAGACTCGTCACGCTCGGCACGGGATTCGGCGGCTGCGTGATCGTGAAGGTCAAACCGTTCGACAATCCTCCGCCTGGCGCTGGATTGAAAACTGTGACGACAACCGCTCCGGGCGTGGCCACCTCGTTGGCCGATACGTCAATCGTCAAGCGGTTTGCATTGATGAAAGTAGTCAACCGGCTCGCGCCGTTCCAACGCACACTCGAAGCATTCAAAAAACCGCTGCCGTTGATGCCCAGCGTAAACGCGCCACTGCCTGCCGTGCGTGAAGCAGGCTCCAAGCTTATCAACACTGGCAACGGATTGATCTGCACTTGATTGATCGTGAAGACCGCCGCGTTGGAGACGCCACCGCCAGGAGCAGGGTTGAAAACCGTCACGCTGGCCGTACCTGCTGTAGCTACATCATTGGCAGTGATGGCAGCCTGCAAGCGCGTGCTGTTGACAAAGGTCGTTGCGCGGTCACTGCCCTGCCAGCGCACGCTTGCGCCGTTGACGAAGCTGGCGCCGTTGACTGTCAGCGTAAATGCGCCACTGCCCGCATCGCGATTGGTCGGGTCTAGACCGCCGATCACGGGCGCCGGATTGTTCTGCACGAAAGTAACTGTGCCCGCCCTGAAGTTGCAGGTAACACTGTTGCCGTTGATGTCGGCCACATCGCGGCGCGCCGGGTCGTCGCCAAAGCTGAGCGTGCTGTTGCCAGACGCATTGTTAGCCACGTTGAAAATCATGGTGAAGACTTGGCGCGTGCCGGCTTGAAACTTTTGTTCGGCAGGCAGCGCCAACGCGAACCCTATTCGCCCACTGGCCGCAGCGTTGGCATTGATGAAGAAGGCCGCACCGGCAGGCACGCCATTGCCCAGG
Organism: uncultured Acidobacteriota bacterium; assembly: GCA_963699175.1. Classification (GTDB taxonomy): domain Bacteria; phylum Acidobacteriota; class Blastocatellia; order RBC074; family RBC074; genus JACPYM01. Next base: position 1,069,703 of record OY969418.1, read on the forward strand.
TTGGAGCTTTGGTAACTCAGCAATGCCGGGTTGAAGTTGAGCGAGAAGCCGATGGCATTCTCATCGCCTTGTGAATTGAGTTCGAGGGCGACGGTCAGGCTTTGGCCCGGGCTGGCCGTCGTATTCACCGCGCGGATTTCGCGCCCGCTCTGTGCAGCGTTGGCCAGCCAATAACCTGAGATTGCGGCTAGCAGTAAGAAGGTAATGACGATGATCTTGCTTGAGCAACGATGAAACAGTAAGGCCACCTTTTTTTGCCGCGTAGCGGCAGTTGAATTTGGCCCGGCGTTTTCAACGCCGGGGAGCGGACAGAATGCCATCTGCGTCGCGTCAGCGACGCTTGAATTCAACCGTCGCTGACGCGACGGAATGCAATTGGCATGGCTTCCCGTGGGTTGAAAACCCACGGCTAAATTCAGGTCGCCGCTACGCGGCTGCAAATTCGGCCTTATATTTCTATCACTGTCACTGCTTGAAAGACTATGCCGCGCTGACGCGGCGGTGCTAGTTTGAGCAGGTGGGCGCAGTTGATGGCGCTGGCTCACAGTCGCAACTCCTCTTGTTCAGTTTGAATGTTGAAGCAGATGTCGCGTGTCTACCACAGCTTGGCGCGGATGAGGCAGTGCCAGTGCTGTTGCGTTTTAGGTTTTACCATCCTGTCGCAAGCTAAACAAGGGAAACGCCGCTTCAGAGACGCTCTGTCTCTTTGTCGCGCGGGCTTTTCTTACGGTTCTTATCCACAATCGCGGCGAAAATCAGCAGGAAAGAAAAGAGCCGGATCAGGTAGAAGTATGGCTCAGTATCCTCGGAAACTTCGGTCAGGGCGAGCACTACGCGGTTGATCCCCTCGACGGCAAAGGCCGTGGCGAAGAAAAGGAAGAAGCGGTCACGGGTGTCGCGCCAGAAGCGCAGGAAGAACAAGCCCACCACCAGTGACGCCATCGCATTTGCTCCGAGCAGAAGTAGTGCCATGAGCTTATCTCACTTAGCGTCCCAGATCAGACCGAAGATTAATAACGACAGCGAAACCAGCGCCACCACTGAGCGTAAGACTGACATGTCCGTATCCGGGTAGACCAGTTTATCCACGATCAGCAGAAGGTTGTTCGCGGTCAATCCGACAAAACATAGCCCGCTCCAGAGCAGCAAACGATAACGGCTGCGGCGATAAGCCAGCAGTAACAAGATGGCGCATAAGAGCGCCATCAGCGCGCACAGCCCGTAAATAATGGCGGCCATCTACTCGTCCTTTCTGAGCTTGAATGCGTCGGCAAACTCCTGAACTCTGGTGCGCGGTTTGGCATGAATCAGGTTAGTCACTGGCACCAAATGGTTGGCGTAAAGCTCCGCAATACGATCTACCATCTGTGTCAGGTAGGCGGATTGCGGTTGATACACGTACTCGCCAGGTTCAGGCTCGCTGGAGCTGACCAGCCCTTGCTCGCGCAGGTTGTTTAGCAACGAGAGCGTTTCAGATTCGGTTATGTAAAGTCTTCGCGCGACCGCCGCGACGCCCCATTTTTCCTGCGGGTTGGAGCGCAATAACAGGAGCGCCTCCAATTGGGCGATTGAGTCAATGCTGCTGAGGATAAATTGCCTGATGTCGTCAGGAATCAGCCTCTCGATCATTCCACAACCTACAACAAAATTCCGGGAGCGTACGCGGCTCGCGTGCGGATATTGGCGAGCCGCCTGTAGTTCCCTTCGCGGTGTCCTGTCACCAACCCCGCACGCGAGCCGCGTACGCTCCCAAGCACTAAACTTCCGGCCTTTATTTGTTCGTGCCTTTCCTAACCGCCAAACCCGACTTTGAATCCAGTTTGCTGAACCGTTTCTCTGTTTTCGCAGATTGCCCATCCGGCGCGCACGCCAATCTACCGGCCAGACTGGCTATGCTGACGATGAGTTCATAAGGCTCGACCGGCTTTGACAGGTGCATCTGGAAGCCGGCGGCGAGCGCGCGCACGCGGTCTTCGGCGCGTGCATGGGCAGTTAGCGAAATGGCAGGCAGCTTTGAGCCAGCGTTACGGATGCGCCGGATCAATTCATAACCATCACTGTCGGGCATTGCAATGTCCGAGATCAAAACGTCGGGTTGCCAGGTAGCCATGATCTTCAGCGCCTCGTCCACGCTGTTGGCGTTGCGCACCTCAGCCTCTTGCAGGTGTAGGATGGTGGTGAGTAGTTCCAGCACGTCAGACTGGTCATCTACTACCAGCGCCCGCAACCCGGAGAGTTTTGGCGCCGTATCGGGCATGGACGCCACTGGTTTGCTCGGCTCGCTTACGGCCGTGGTTGAAGAAATCAGCGGGAGTTTGATGCTAAAAGTCGCGCCGCGTCCCTCGCCCGCGCTGGCAGCCCTCACGGTTCCGCCATGCAGTTCGACCAGATGGCGCACAATCGCCAGGCCTAAGCCCAGCCCGCTATGCTTGCGCGTGGTGCTTCCATCGGCCTGCCGGAAGCGATCAAAGACAAAAGGCAGAAATTCCGGTGCAATCCCAATGCCGGTGTCGCGCACAGAGAATTCAGCCTGCTGATCAGCATATTTGAGACCGATCTCCACGCTGCCACCGGGGGCGGTGAATTTGAGCGAGTTGGTGATTAAATTCCAGATCACCTGCTGGAAGCGATTGGGGTCGAGTTGCAGCGGATGTGGTGCGCGTTCGAGCGCTGTTTGTATCCGCACGCCTTTTTCTTCAGCCGTCAACCGGACGGATTCGACTGCCGATTCGATGACTGCGCGTGGGTCAGTCGGTCTTAGATCGAGTTGCAGCTTGCCGGTGATTACGCGCGAAACGTCTAGCAGATCGTCAATCAGCTTGTTCTGCGCGCGCGCATTGCGCTCGATGGTCTCCAACGCCCGCGCGCGGCTTCCTTCATCGAGCTTGCCGTTGCGGATGAGCATGACCCAGCCGAGCATGGCGTTTAACGGCGCGCGTAATTCGTGCGAGACGTTGGCGAGGAATTGATCTTTCAGCCGGTTGGCCTCCTCGGACTCGGCGCGCGCCAGTTGTTCGCGCACCAACAACTCGGCGCGTTCCTTTTCAGCCTGCTTACGCTCTGCGATTTCCTGTTCCAAGTCGGCGGCGTGGCGCTGCGAGTCGGCGTAGAGCAGCGCGTTTTCCCAGGCCACGACGGCTTGGGAGGCGAGTGTGGCGGCCAGCCGTTCATCAGCCTCGCTGAACTCTTTCGCGTCGCGTTTGTTGACCAAATAGAGCCAACCCTGTACCTGTCCGTGTCGCAGGAGCGGCGCGCCTAGAAAAGAATCGAGCAGGGTATGTTTCGGCAGAAAACGCGGCACCTTCATCTTATTGTCCGTTAGCGAGAGGCGCAGTGGCTTGTTGGTGTTGAACTGGCCGTCGAGCAAACGCTGACGAGCCTCTTGCACGCCCAGCTTGAGCGCCTCGTCGCGTTTGAAACCGCTGGCGCAGAAATGTTGCTGCGCGCTTTTGTCCAACGCGACCACGACGGCGTATTGCGCGCCCACGATGTCGCGCGCCGCGTGACAAAACTTTTCCAGCAAGACTTCAGGCTCGCGTTCGGCGGAGAGTTGCTGCCCTATTTCGATCAGCCGCGAGAGCCGTAGCAGGTTGGCGTTCTCCAGCTCGATGTTCTTCTCGCGTAGCAGCTCAGCCTGCTCTTTGACCTGTTCGGTTTTGCGATGCAGTTCGACGAAAACTGCGACCTTTGCTTTCAAGGCCTGCGGGTCAATCGGTTTGATGATGTAATCCACTGCACCGTGCGAGTAGCCCTGTGCCATGTGCGCGCTGCCCGCGCTGTCGTAGGCAGTCAGGAAGATAATCGGCACGTTGCGCGTACGCTCGCGCCCACGAATCAGCGCCGCCGTCTCAAGTCCGTCAATCGTGGGCATGTGCACGTCGAGCAGGATCACCGCCGCGTCGTTGTCCAGCAAGTATCTGAGCGCTTCCTCGCCCGACGAAGCGCGCACCAGATTGCGATCCGGCGCTTGCAGGATGGTTTCCAACGACATCAAGTTGCCAGGGTTATCATCTACCAGCAGGATGTTGATTTGATGGTTCCCGTTTTCCATGCTTACCTCATTACTACTCAGTGAGGGCTACAGCGTTTTCCGGTAAATCCGGCTCTTTTCATCAACTGCTTCGTAAAAGCTCTCGCGGGGTGAATACCTCAGCGATTCGCTGCGGCCCAAGCCGAGTACGCCAAAGATAGCGAGGCTCTCGTAGATCAATTCGTGCACGCGCTCCTGCAATTCCGGGTTGAAAGAGGGCAACACATTGCGGCAGAGCACGACCTGGAATTCGTTGAAAGAACCATCCGTTGCCAGATTGTGCTCCGAAAAAATAATGTTTCGCTTGAGCGCGGGGTCGAAGAAGATTTGTCCGGCGTGCGTCGTGTAGTAGTCGGAGAAAAATTTCTTACCGCCCGCCCGCAAGTAATTGCTGGTAGATTGTGGGACTTCGGCGAGCGGGAAGACGCCCGACCGGGCACGGTTAATCGCTTCGCGGCTGATCTCGGTGGCGTAAAGGCGGCTGCGCTGATAAAGCCCTTCTTCTTCGAGCAGGATTGCAAGCGCATAAACGTCCGCGCCCAGCGCGCAGCCCGCCTGCCAGATACGCACATAGGGATAGGTGCGCAGCAACGGCACGACCCGCGTGCTAAAGGCGGCATAGAAGGCCGGGTCGTTGAAGAGCTGCGTGTCGTGACTGATCAAAGCCAGCAGCAAGCGCTCCAGCGCTTCGCTTTCGTACAGCACTTTCTCCTGCAAAGCGGAGATGGTCATTACGCCTTCCTGCTGCAGACATTCGCCGACCTGCCGATGAAGCGAAACGCGCTCGTAATCGCGCAGATCAATACCGTAGCGGCGATAAATGCCTTCGATCAACAAGGTAAGTTCGATCTCCGCCAACTCGGTTTTTTCTGCTAGCGAGGTCATAATCTTTGGACTAAAAAAATAACCGATTCAAGCAGGTGTTAGAGTACAAGCTTTGGTAGTGATAAAAATGTAAGGCTGCCGTTTTCTTGCCGCGTAGCGGCAGTTGAATTTAGCCGTGGGTTTTCAACCCACGTAAAATTGGCGCGTGACCTTCGCGTCGCGTCAGCGACGCTTGAATTCAAGCGTCGCTGACGCGACGCGAAGGCTTTTCGCCGTTTTCCCGGCGTTGAAAACGCCGGGCTAAAATCAGGTCGTCGCTAACGCGACTGCAAATCCGGCCTTACATTTCTAGCACCACCCAAGCTTTAACTTGCCCGTGATGGGTTTAGCACCGCTAGCAAGCTAAAGCTTGTACTCTAAACATCTCTGCGCCAAAGCTCCTCCTCCAACCTGATCGGACGCAAGAACGAATCTCGCTTATACGTTAGTCGCTTTTCGCCGATAGAGCCAGACGCGCAACATCGAAAGCAGTTGATCAATGTCGAGCGGCTTGGCGATGTAATCCGAAGCGCCCGCTTCGATACATTTGTCGCGGTCAGCCTTCATCGCTTTGGCGGTCAGCGCGATGATCGGCAGTTCCTCAAACTGCGGAAGCTGCCGGATCGCCTGCATCGTCTCGTAGCCGTCCATCTCCGGCATCATAATATCCATCAGCACCAGGTCAATGTCCGGGTTCTGTTCGAGCATCTCGATGCCCTCGCGCCCGTTCTCGGCGCGCAGCACTTCCATACTGTAGGTTTCGAGCGCTGAAGTGAGCGCGAAAATGTTGCGCACGTCATCGTCCACGACCAACACCCTGCGTCCTTCGAGCACCGGATCGCGCCGCAGCAGTTGTTCCAATATCCGCCGCTTCGGCTCAGGCAAACTGGTTTCGACACGATGCAAAAAGATGGAGGTTTCGGCCAGCAGCCGCTCGGGCGAATTGGCCTCCTTGACGACAATCGCGTCGGCGACCAGTCGCAATTGTGTCTCTTCTTTTTCCGTCAGGTCTTTGCCGGTGTAGACGATGATGGGCAGATCGAGCAGACCCAGTTCTTTCTGAATCTGTTCGATCAATTCGAAGCCGCTCAGATCGGGCAGCCGCAGATCGAGCACCATGCAATCGAACGACTGGCCTTGCAGTTGTTCGATTGCCTCTGCGGCGCTCGCCACCGCCGTTGTTTGCACGTCGCCATCGCCGATCAACTCGACGATGCTCATCCGTTGGCGGTCGTCGTCCTCGACCACCAGCAAACGTCTGATCTTGCGCTCGGCGAACTCTGCAATCTGGTCAAACGCGCTCAGCAGTTGTTCGCGCGTAACGGGCTTGCGCAGGTGCGTGAGCGCGCCCAGTCGTCGCGGATGATATTCGCGGTCGTCGCCTGTGATGACGTGCACCGGAATGTGACTGGTCGCCGGGTCGTGTTTCAGCCGGTCGAGCACCGTCCAGCCGTCGCGGTCGGGCAGCCGAATGTCGAGCGTGATCGCATCGGGTTTGTACCGCCGCGCCAGACGTAAGGCGGACTCCCCTTGCGCCGCGACCAGGCCTTTGAAGCCGCGCTCGTGCGCGATGTCGAGCAGAATTTGCGAGAAGAGCGCGTCGTCTTCGACAATCAGCACGACCTTGTCGCCAAATTGAATATTGCTGCGGTCGTCGGCCACTTCGATGATTTCGCCGAAGTCGCCCGCGGTGTACGATCCCTCAGCCTCTTCACGTCTCTCGGCAAGTGGCATAAGCCGGCCATATTCCACTGAAGTCAGGTTCTGGCGCGTCCGCTCCTGTGCCGCCGCGGTGTAGGTGCGTGGCAAGTAGAGGGTGAAGGTGCTGCCTTCGCCCGGCATCGAGACGACGCGGATTTCGCCGCCCAGCAGGCGCGCGATCTCGCGGCTGATCGAAAGCCCCAAACCCGTGCCGCCGTACTTGCGACTGGTCGTGCCGTCCGCCTGTTGGAACGACTCGAAGATAATCCGTTGTTTCTCGACCGGGATGCCGATGCCTGTGTCCATCACCGAGAAGGCGATGACCTGGTCGGCCTGGTTGAGCGCCTCGTGCGCGTAACTGCCGCGCCGCTCAGCCACGCGAATGTTGAGCGAGACCCGGCCCTTCTCGGTGAACTTGAAGGCGTTCGAGAGCAGGTTCTTCAAGATCTGCTGCAAACGTCGCTGATCGGTTTGCAGCAAGGGCGGCAGTTTCGGCGAGCGTTCGATGGCGAACTCCAAGCCCTTGTCCGCCGCCAACTGATGGAAGCTGCGGTTGAGTTGGTCGGTGATCTCGGCGAACGGCGTCTCGCCGATTTCGATGGCCATCATGCCCGACTCGATCTTCGAGATGTCGAGAATGTCATTAATCAGCGAGAGCAGGTCGTTGCCCGAAGAATGGATCGTCTCGGCGAACTGTACCTGCTTAGCCGACAGATTGCTGTCGGCATTCTCGGCCAATTGGCGCGAGAGGATAAGCATAGAGTTGAGCGGCGTGCGCAACTCGTGCGACATGTTGGCCAGGAACTCGGATTTGTACTTGGTGGTGAGCGCGAGTTGTTCGGCTTTTTCTTCCATCGCCCAGCGCGCCTCTTCGACCTCGCGATTCTTGGCCTCGACCTCGGCCTTCTGTTGCGCGAGCATTTCGGCCTTCTCCTGCAATTCCTCGTTGGTCTTGCGCAGCTCTTCCTGCTGATTGCGCAACCGTTCTTCCGATTCGCGCAGCGTGTGGGCTTGCTGTTCGAGCAACTCGTTCTTCTTCTTCAACTCGTCCTGCTGGCTCTGCAACTCGCCCGCGAGCGACTGCGATTGGATGAGCAAGCGTTCCGTGCGCGTGTTGGCCTCGATGGTGTTGATCACGATACCGATTGATTCAGTCAACTGATCGAGGAAGCCGATGTGCGTTTCGCTGAAGCGGTTGAACGACGCCAGCTCGATAACGGCCTTCACCTCTTCTTCAAACAGCACCGGCAGCACAACGATATTGAGCGGCTCGGCCGCGCCCAAACCTGAGCTGACCACGATGTAATCGTCCGGCACGTTGACCAGCAAGATGCGTTTCTTTTCGAGCACGCACTGGCCGACCAAGCCCTCGCCGGGGCGGAACTCGTTGGCCAGATTCTTGCGCTGTGTATAGGCATAACCGCCGAGCAGCTTCATCACCTTCTCGCCCTCTTCGTTCACCTGGTTAACGTAGAAGACGCCTTGCTGCGCGTCAACCAGTGGCGCGAGTTCGGACAAGATCATATTGGCCACGGTCGTCATATCGCGCTGGCCTTGCAACATCGAACTGAAGCGCGCCAGATTGGTCTTCAACCAATCCTGCTCCTTGTTCTTCTGCGTCGTATCCTTGAGGTTGCGGATCATCTCGTTGATGTTGTCTTTGAGCGCCGCCACCTCGCCCTGCGCTTCGACCGTAATCGAACGCGTCAAGTCGCCCTGCGTTACTGCCGTTGACACTTCGGCGATGGCGCGTACCTGCGTGGTCAGGTTCTCGGCCAACTGATTAACGTTGTCGGTCAGGTCGCGCCAGGTGCCTGCTGCGCCGGGCACGTTGGCCTGGCCGCCGAGCTTGCCTTCGACGCCCACCTCGCGCGCCATCGTCGTCACCTGATCGGAGAAGGTGGCCAGCGTGTCGGTCATCGCGTTAATGGTGTTGGCAAGTTCGGCAATCTCACCCTTCGATTCGATGGTCAGCTTGCGCTTCAAATCGCCGTTGGCCACCGCCGTCACCACCCGCGCAATGCCGCGCACCTGGCTGGTCAAGTTGCCCGCCATAAAGTTGACCGAATCGGTCAAGTCCTTCCAGGTGCCGGCGACGCCCGGCACTTGCGCCTGGCCGCCCAGCTTGCCTTCCGTACCGACTTCGCGCGCCACGCGCGTCACTTCCGAAGCGAAAGAGTTGAGCTGATCCACCATCACGTTGATGGTGTTCTTGAGTTCGAGGATTTCGCCCTTCACGTCCACCGTGATCTTCTTCGACAAGTCACCCTTCGCCACGGCGGTCGTCACTTCGGCGATGTTGCGCACCTGGCTGGTCAAGTTACCGGCCATGAAGTTCACTGAGTCAGTCAAATCCTTCCACGTACCGCCGACGCCGCGCACGTAGGCTTGGCCGCCGAGTTTGCCTTCGGTGCCGACCTCGCGCGCCACGCGCGTCACTTCCGAGGCGAACGAATTGAGCTGGTCAACCATGCGGTTGATCACCTCTTTGATCTGCAAAATCTCGCCGCGCACGTCCACGGTGATCTTCTGCGTCAAGTCGCCGTTGGCGATGGCCGTTGCAACTTTCGACATGTCGCGCAATTGCACAGTCAAGTTGCCTGCCATCGAGTTGACCGAGTCGGTCAAATCCTTCCACGTTCCCGCGACGCCCGGCACTTGCGCCTGGCCACCCAGCTTGCCTTCGGTACCGACCTCGCGCGCCACGCGCGTCACTTCCGAAGCGAAGGCGTTGAGTTGGTCAACCATGCGGTTGATGGTGTTCTTGAGTTCGAGAATCTCGCCCTTCACGTCCACCGTGATCTTCTTCGACAAGTCGCCGTTGGCCACCGCCGTCGTCACTTCGGCGATGTTGCGCACCTGCGCCGTCAGGTTACCGGCCATGAAGTTGACCGAGTCGGTCAAATCCTTCCACGTACCGGCGACGCCCGGCACTTGCGCCTGGCCGCCGAGCTTGCCTTCCGTACCGACTTCGCGCGCCACGCGCGTCACTTCCGAAGCGAACGAATTGAGCTGTTCCACCATGCGGTTGATGGTGTTCTTCAACTCCAAAATCTCGCCGCGCACATCCACCGTGATCTTCTTCGACAAGTCACCGTTAGCCACCGCGGTAGTCACTTCGGCGATGTTGCGCACTTGGCCGGTCAAGTTGCCTGCCATCGAGTTCACGCTGTCGGTCAAGTCTTTCCACGTGCCGCCCACGTCTTTCACGTCGGCCTGGCCACCGAGCTTGCCTTCCGTACCGACCTCGCGCGCCACACGCGTCACTTCCGAGGCGAACGAGTTGAGCTGATCAACCATGCGGTTGATGGTGTTCTTGAGTTCGAGAATCTCGCCCTTTACGTCCACCGTGATCTTCTTCGACAAGTCGCCGTTGGCCACCGCTGTCGTCACGTCCGCGATGTTGCGCACCTGCGCTGTCAAGTTACCCGCCATCGAGTTCACGTTGTCGGTCAAGTCTTTCCACGTTCCCGCAACGTCGGGCACTTGCGCCTGGCCGCCCAGCTTGCCTTCCGTACCGACTTCGCGCGCCACGCGCGTCACTTCTGAAGCGAAAGAGTTGAGCTGATCCACCATCGTGTTGATGGTGTTCTTGAGTTCGAGAATTTCGCCCTTTACGTCCACCGTGATCTTCTTCGACAAGTCGCCTCTGGCCACGGCGGTCGTCACTTCGGCGATGTTGCGCACCTGGCTGGTCAAGTTGCGCGCCATCGAATTGACCGAGTCGGTCAAGTCTTTCCACGTGCCGCCCACGTCTTTCACGTCGGCCTGGCCACCGAGCTTGCCTTCGGTACCGACTTCGCGCGCCACGCGCGTCACTTCCGAAGCGAAAGCGTTGAGCTGATCCACCATCGTGTTGATGGTGTTCTTGAGTTCGAGAATTTCGCCCTTTACGTCCACCGTGATCTTCTTCGACAAATCGCCCTTCGCCACAGCGGTCGTCACTTCAGCGATGTTGCGCACCTGGCTGGTCAAGTTACCGGCCATGAAGTTCACGTTGTCGGTCAAGTCCTTCCACGTGCCGCCGACGCCCGGCACGCGCGCCTGGCCGCCCAGCTTGCCTTCGGTACCGACCTCGCGCGCCACGCGCGTCACCTCAGAGGCGAAAGCGTTGAGCTGATCCACCATCACGTTGATGGTGTCTTTCAACTCAAGAATCTCGCCCTTCACGTCCACGGTGATCTTCTTCGAGAGGTCGCCGTTGGCCACGGCCGTCGTTACTTCGGCGATGTTGCGCACTTGCGCCGTCAAGTTACCGGCCATCGAGTTGACCGAATCAGTCAAGTCCTTCCACGTGCCGCCGACACCCGGCACGCGCGCCTGGCCGCCAAGTTTGCCTTCAGTACCGACCTCGCGCGCCACGCGCGTCACTTCCGAAGCGAAGGCATTAAGCTGATCCACCATCGTGTTGATCGTGCCTTTCAGCTCCAGGATTTCGCCCTTCACGTCCACCGTGATCTTCTTCGACAAGTCGCCATTGGCCACCGCCGTCGTCACTTCGGCGATGTTGCGCACTTGCGCCGTCAGGTTGCTGGCCATGAAGTTCACGCTGTCGGTCAAATCTTTCCAAGTGCCCGCCACACCTTTCACCTTAGCCTCGCCACCGAGCTTGCCTTCGGTACCGACCTCGCGCGCCACGCGCGTCACTTCCGAAGCGAATGAACCAAGCTGCGTCACCATCGCATTAACCAGCTTGACGACGCGCAGGAACTCGCCTTTCAACGGACGCCCGTCTACTTCCAGGGCCATCGTTTGCGACAGGTCGCCGTTGGCCACCGCACCGATCACGCGCGCCATTTCAGTGGTGGGCTGGGCCAAATCGTCAATCAACGTATTGACCGATTCGATCAGGCTGACCCAGGAGCCGTCAGCCACCGGCAGAGCGGCGCGCTGCGTGATCTTGCCTTCGCGGCCGACGACGCGGCTGACGCGTTCCAGTTCTTTGGCTAGCCGGTCGTTCATCTCGATCACATCGTTCAACGTATCGGCAATCTTTCCGGCCACACCAGTCCAATCGTTGGGTAGACGCACCGAAAAATTGCCCTTCTTCAGCGCTTGCAGCGTCTTCAACAACATGCTGCTATCCAACGTGGTAAGGTTGCTGTTGTTATCATTAGTCGCGTTGGCAGCGCGTGTCTTGGCAGGTTGAGTAGTGGCGGTTCGTGTTGACATAATTCCTTTCAGAGTGAAGCTTGTCCCTGAGCAAACTCAAAGTATCCAGGGGGAAGCTCTGGTTGTCTGTAAGACGGTCTATGCTGAAAAACAGCGGGTGATCATTGGCGATCAATAAAATTGTCTTTTGGCGATGGACATCATCAGGATGCGTAATACAACAACCATGGACGTATTGAGATGATGCATCTAACAGACGGGTGTACGTGGGTAATGCGCCAGATAGAATAATGCTGTTCTGCCACATTACATTGCCTTATGAATTAGGCAGCAGGAATTGGCCAGTGCAATCTACAGACCAAGACAAGCAAGGCGCATATCAGAACCTGATTCGCAACCTGCGCCTAGTCTGGCTAAACTGTTGAGCGTCAAATGAGCTACCTAACCCATAATTTCGTTCGTTCGTTTTTGGCAGCGGCATTCTTGCAATTCGCTCCGCCGGATTTGAGCACACAAGCCCAGAGCCACCTGCCTACCGGCCAAGTTATTGAGCAAGTGCTTTGCCAGAGTGATGCCAAACAGAGCTACGCGCTTTATCTCCCGCCGCGTTATACCGCTGAGCGCAAGTGGCCGATCATTTACGGTTTCGACCCTGCCGCGCGTGGCCTGCGTCCGGTTGAGCTTTTCAAAGAAGCAGCGGAGCGCTATGGCTTCATCGTGGTCGGCTCGAACAATTCACGTAACAGGCCGGACGTACCGCTCGGTGAAATCATCCAGACGCTCTGGGCAGACACACACGAGCGTTTCGCGCTTGATGAAAAGCGCGTTTACGCAACGGGACTCTCCGGCGGCGCGCGGGTCGCGCTGTCGCTGGCGCGTTCCATTCCTGATCAGCTTGCCGGTGTGATTGCTTGTGGCGCGGGCTCACCGGCAGAAGTGCTACTGCGTAGAGACCTGCCCTTCGTAATTTATGGCATCGCTGGCTACGAGGATTTCAATCTGACCGAGATGAAACAATTGGAGCGCGCGCTGAGCGGCGTTGGTGCAGTTAATCGCCTGGTGACTTTTGACGGTGGTCACGCCTGGCCGCCGGTCGCCGTCGCTACGCAGGCAGTTGAATGGCTGGAGTTGCAAGCAATGAAAAGCGGGCGGCGGCAGCGTGATGAAGGATTGATTGATGAATGGCTGAAAGGCAATCTGGCTCAGGCGCGCGCCGCCGAAACAGCCCCTCGCCCGTTGACTGCGTTAAACAATTACGAAGCGTTGGCCCAGGACTTTCAAGGACTGCGCGAAGTGACGACGTTTGCCAACAAAGCCAAAGAACTGCGCGCCAGCAAGCAAGTCAAGGAGAGTCTCAACCGCGAGAAGGCTGCCGACCAAATACAACAACAACGCACGCAGGAGTTCTTCACCCTGCGCGCACGCTTGAAGGCTGCCGAAAATTTCACCCTGGCTTTGGGAGAACTAAAAGGCATCATCGCTGAACTGCGCAAAAAAGCCGCTGCCAAAGAAGAGAGCGCCGAACGCACCGCCGCACGCCGGACGCTCGGCTTATTCACTGTTTCACTTAACGAAGAAGCTGCGCGCTTTCGCTCACTCAAACAACACGCCGAAGTCATCATCAACCTGATGCTGGCAGCAGAGATCAGACCGGACAATCCACAAGTGCATTTTGGTTTGGCGCGCGCCTACGCGCTCAGCGGCAATAAGAAACAGGCGCTCGAAGCATTGAAGAAGGCCGTTGAGTTGGGGCTGAACAACGTCGAGCAGATCAGCAGCAATCCGGATCTCGAAGCAATCCACAACGAAGCTGGCTACAAGCAGTTGATTGAGGGATTGCGGCGGAAACAATGAAGCTGTCCGACAAGCTGCCAGAGCTTGTCGAAGGCTTCCGGTTTAGCGTCACTCGGAGACCGCGACAAGCTCCGGCAGCTTGTCGGACAGAGAAAACACGAACGCCTCGCCAGGGTGAAGGGCGAGGCGTTCGTGGAGTCACGATGGACATCGGGGCAGGTCGTGGGGCTGCTCACACCGATGTGTTGCGCTTTAAGGATCAACGAACGGGCAGAGAATGCCCACCGTCGAGGTAATGTTGTTGAAGTTGGTTAGGTACGCGGTCAGCGTGCGAATCGCCAGCGTATCGTTGTTGGCAAACGCCGTGCGCGCCTGGTTGAGCAAGTCAATCAAACGCGGGTCGCCCGGAATCTGAATGTAGACATTGCGCCCCAGGTAGAAGCACGAGGCGCGATTGAAGATCGAGCCGGGATAACTGGCCGCGTTGAGTTGGGCGCCAACGAACTCGCGATTGAGCGCCGCTTTGAACGAGCCGAAATCATCGAGCGCCGTCAAGATTTCAGCCTCGCTTGCCGCGGGACGATTGAGCGAGAGGATAAAGATGTTGCCCAGCCCTGCAGCGTTGATGGCCGCTCGCCGCGCCGCATCGTTGACCAGCCACATATCCGGGTTGTTGAAACACGCGGGCACACACCGATCAGTGACGGGCGGTTGCGTGTCGAGGAAGATGTTGTCGGTGCTGTTCTGGCCGGCGGCCAGCGTGGCTGCGATGATGTTGGCGTCCACGACTGTGTTGCCCGGTCCAGCAATCGCGCCCGAATCAATGTACGTGGGCAGATTAGTTTCGATCAGGCGGTAGTTGCCGGGTTGCAAATTGGTGAAGCTGAATTCACCCTGAGCGTTGGTCAGGGTCGCGGCGGTGGCCGCGCCTGAGAGCGCAACCGTTACGTTGGCAAGGGGCGGTTCGCCAGCATCAACTTTACCGTTGGCGTTGACATCGAAGATCACACGACCGGAGATCGAAGCCAGTTGAGGCGGTGCGCCAAATGGTTTGAAAGCCACGGCATCAATCTCGGCTTCGTTGCTGCGCGCCAAGTTGCCAGGGACTTTGCCGCTCGCATCGGGTTGGAAGAATCTGGCGTCGCGTGTGCGGTTAGCGTAAATCGCGACATATTTGACCGCCACAGGATTGCCACTCGCGTCGCGGAACTGCCATTGCGAGGCGAAGTCGTCGCCTTCTTGCAATGACGCGCCGCTGGCATCGGACGAGAACGGACTCTTGCCGTTGAAATCCTTGAAGCCTTCAGCGAAGACTTTGGTCAGCGTAGCGCGGAACCACTTGCCGTTGGCAGGCAACACGCCCGTCCCGTTCGTTCCGAAATAGCCTTTGGTCATTGCCGCGACTTGAGCTTCAGCGGCATCGTTAGTGCCCCAAACGGTGAACTCTGCGGCTTCGAGCACGATGTTGCCAAAACCTCCCGTCGGCGGGTTTGGCGCATTCGGGCCATAGCCTGGTATTTCCGGGTCGAAGAGGTGATCCACCGAAGGGAAGACCGTCACTTCCTGCGCCTGTTGGTTATCGCTGGCCGCGCCAACGCGCCAAACAAAGGGCTGCTCGCCGATGTGCACAAAGCGGAAGCCGGGGTTGATGAGTCGCCCGCCAACTAGCACGGCATTGGCTGGGTCGAGTGTGTCGCGGTCGCCGACGTTGCTAGCAGCCTGAGTTAGGTTGAAGACGTTCAGGTTCTCGAAATTGTACCGGTCAGAAAAGCCGTTGCCCGTGTCACCAGCCAGGTCACCGATTTGTATAACATTCGAAGGAAAACCGAAGGCGAGTTGGGCGAGTTTGTAGTCAGTATCGAGCGTGCCCGCCGTGCCTTCGACCGTAGGCAAAGTAAATTGTCCAGCCGGGGAATCATAAGTGCGGTTGACGGCGTCCTGACCGAAGATCGCCCGTTGCCAGCCCCAACTGGCCAAGCCAATTCCGGCGGCGCTCAACATAAGAATTAATAAAAATCTCTGCTTCAAGATGACCTCCTAACCGCAGACCTCTCCGAGGATGTGTGAGAAGAGAGGCAGGCGGTAGCGTTGGTTGGAGAATGGACGAAAAAAAAGCTTCGTCACATCACAAAATTATTCGCAGCATCATTCGCATCAAGGGGATCAAACCTTTGAACTCGAATCAGTAGACTGTTTAGCGTGTGACCCTAAAACTACGGGCCGTTATCTCGATAACCAGCGATGAACCAGTGAGCCGGTGAGGTGTCAGGCGAAATACAAATGGAACTGCTTGTCGGGGCCGGATGCCTGATTCCAATTCGAGCAGGAGTTTGATTTTGCTCTATTGATCCACGCAGGAACCGTTCAACGACGGCGAGGGGCAAAACTGCGTGGCCTTCTTAGGGCGTGCGGATTATACATAGGCAGCCCGTGCAGTTCAACCACTCTAACGATTTTGCTGCAACCTGCCAGAGCTTAACTTAACCACGAAGAAAACAAAGAAAACGACCGAGAGCAAGTTTGAAATGATTGTGAATCCATTTCTAGCTTCGTTTTCTTTGTTTCTTCGTGGTTGCTTTTCTTGCAGCCTACAATTGTGAATAATCGCGGGCATGGCAACTCAGGAGTTGAACCCCACCGGACGTTTTTCTGATCGCGTTGCGTATTACGTCAAATATAGACCCGGCTATCCACACGCAGTGCTCGACGTGCTGACCACTGAAATCCAACTCAAACCGAGCGACGTGATTGCCGACATCGGCTCAGGCACGGGCATCTCGGCCAAGCTGTTTTTGGAGCATGGCAATAGCGTTTATGGTATCGAGCCGAATCGTGAAATGCGCGAGGCCGCCGAAGAGTTTTTGCGCGACTACCAGAACTTTTACAGCGTTGGCGGAACGGCGGAAGCGACGACGCTGCCCGCGCAGAGCATTGATATTGCAGTCGCTGCACAGGCCTTTCACTGGTTTAACGTCGAGACCGCGCGAGCCGAAGCCAAGCGCATTCTCAAAGCGGGCGGCTGGTATGTTTTGCTTTGGAATAGCCGCCGCACGGAAGGCACCAAGTTTCTACAGGCCTACGAAGAGTTACTTTTGCGCTGTGGCACTGATTACGTGCAGGTCAGTCAGGAAGTGGATCAGCAAAAGATCACCGGTTTCTTCGGCCACACTGATTGGCGCTTGGTAAAACTGCCGAACGAGCAGCTTTTCGATTACGAAAGCTTACGCGGGCGACTGCTCTCTAGTTCCTATGTGCCATTGGCTGGACACCCCAACTACGAGCCGATGCTGCAAGGCCTGGAAGAGGTATTCGCTAACCATCAAGCAGATGGACAGGTGCGATTTGAGTACGAGACCGAAATTTTTTGCGGCCAACTCGCCTGAGTGAATCAAAGCAAATTGCCGCTCTCACAACTTGTTTGCTACACTGCGCGCGTCTCGCAATTCACCTTACATTCATTTTCGAAAATTTTCTTGTGTGAGGAGTGCGCTTGGCAGAAGAGATCACTCAATTGCTGGTGCGCTGGGGCAAGGGCGACGAAGCGGCGCTGGCGCAACTGATGCCGCTGGTCTACCAGGAGCTACGCCGGTTGGCGCGAAGTTTTATGCGCCAGCGCGCCGCTTGTTTAACCTTGCAACCGACGGCGCTGGTCAATGAAGCGTATCTGCGACTCGCCGGACATAAGCCCGATCTGCACGCGCGCGCGCAGTTTTTCGGACTAGCGGCGACGGTGATGCGGTCGTTGCTGATTGATCATCTGCGCGAGCGGCAGGCCGGAAAGCGCGGCGGCGCGGCTCAACGCATCTCGCTCAGGGAGGTCCAGCAACTGGATGAGCGCAATGAGATTGATCTGCTTGCGCTGGATGAAGCGCTGCGGAAACTGGCGGCGATCAAGCCGCGCCACAGCCGCGTGGTCGAGTTGCGCTATTTCGGCGGGCTGAGCATCGAAGAGACGGCGACCGTCCTCGGCGTTTCGCACGCGACCGTCGAACGCGAATGGAGCTTCGCCCGCACCTGGCTGCGCCGCGAGTTGAGTTGAGCCGCCTGCACAAGCGATTTCAGAGAATCCATTGATGAATCCTGCTGATCATTGGGAACAAGTCGAAGAGCTTTATCACGCCGCGCTGAACCTCCCACCGGAAGAGCGAGCGCAACTGCTTCAAGCAGTCGTCCCAGAAATACGCGCCGAGGTCGAATCGCTCTTGGCCACGGCTGAGCAAACCGGCGGCTTTATTGATACCCCGGCCTACGAGGCGGCTGCGCCCGAATTGGTCAGCGCCTTGGAGCAGCCTCAACTCGCCGAAGAAACTATCATCGGCCATTTCCGTCTGTTCCGGCTGCTTGGCAAAGGTGGTATGGGCGAAGTTTACTTGGCACAAGACCTCAACCTGGAGCGACAAGTCGCGCTCAAGTTTCTGCCTGCCGAATCCACCGCCAACCCCGATAGTCTGCGCCGTTTTACCCAGGAGGCCAAAGCTGCCTCTGCGCTCAATCATCCCAATATCATCACCATTCACGAAATCGGCCAGGTGGACGGTCGGCATTTCATCGCCACCGAATACATCGAAGGCCACACGCTGCGCTGGCGGCTCGCGCAGGGCAGGCTGCCACTACACGAAGCCATAGAGATCGCTACGCAGACTGCCAACGCGCTGCAAGCCGCCCACACCGCTGGAATCATTCACCGCGACATCAAGCCTGAAAACTTGATGCTGCGCCCCGATGGCTACGTCAAAGTGCTCGATTTCGGGCTGGCGCAAGCTGGCCGAAAAACAACTCACGCAGACTGGCTTCGATTCCGAAGCCCCTACCATTGCCGCGCAAGATACTGCGCCGGGCACAGTGTTGGGCACGGTAGCTTATATGTCGCCCGAACAGGCGCGCGGAGAAAAAGTTGATGCGCGCACTGATCTGTGGAGCCTGGGCATCACGCTCTATGAGATGCTTGCCGGGCAACGGCCTTTCAGCAGCGGGTCGGTCGCCGAAACCTATGTCGCTATTCTCGGTCAATCGCCGATGCCGCTCGCCACACTCAGACCGGACGTGCCAGCGGAACTCGAAAAGCTCATCTTGTGGTTGTTAACCAAAGAGCGAGAGCAACGGTATTCATCTGCCGCCGAACTCGCCGTCGCACTGAAAAGGCTCAGCCATCGTTTGGAGATGAAAGCGGCCCTGGACGACCGCTCAGAGTCGCCCACCTTGGCAATCAAAGCTCAACCGACCACTGATCAGGCAGCGCGGCACGACCCGCAAACTATCGCCGCACCGGTCGCTACAGCGCACACCGTGGCTTTAGAACAGCCAGCCAAGCCAGCAAAACCAGCATCGTTCTTGCGCCCAGCCATCGCCGCGGTACTGTTTGTCGCACTGGCTGGCTTTGGAGCGTGGTGGTGGTTAAAGCCAAGAGAAGCTGTCCCGGTGTTGCAATCGTCTGCCACAGGTACACAGCCGAAGAATCCAATGGCAGAGCGCCGTTTTACCTATTCGCTCACCGTGCAGAAGATGCGGGACGGTGCGGCAGAAGGGCCGCCGTTTCCATCTTCGGGGCGCGACTTTTATGGAAACGGCTGGAAGTTCCGCTTCAATTTCTCAAGTCCGCAAGCTGGCTATCTTTACTTAATCAACGAAGGCCCGCACGAAAAGGGCGCAATCACTTATAACCTGCTTTTCCCGCGCGTTGCCCAACGCAACGGCTCAGCCCAGCTTCAGGCGAACGAGACCTTTCAAACCGACCCCTCCTATGACTTCGATAAAAATACTGGGACTGAAAAGTTCTGGGTTATCTGGGCCGCGCAGCCGCTCGACAAGCTAGAGGAGATCAAGGACACCCTCTTCCGCCGCCAAACTTATATGATCAGTGAGCCGCAACAGCGGGATTTCGTGCGGGCGCGACTGCAAGTCAACGGCAAATTCGAGGAAGACCGACCAAAGCTGGAAACACATGTTACCGGGCAGGGCGATGTCTTGATTTATCTGGCTGAACTGTATCACCACTGATGCGGCTGGCAGACCGTGCGCCGCTGGGCTTAGTCAAAAATCTTTTGCCTGGCTGAGGGGATCGGAGCCAGTAATTCGTTTTTATAAGTGAGGTGCCCAGGGCTTGTGCAAGGCTGGGAAGGCGCGCGGCTCACGTGCGACGCGGTTAAAGAACCTCGGTGGCCTTAGCCCAAAGCGAGACTAGCCTGTACGTGAGCCGCGCATGCTAAAAGGCTAAAGCGACCGCCGACCTGATGGCGAAGTTCTACCTGAAGATGTTGAAGGAAGAACAGTGACCAGCCGCCGCCTTACGCGCCGCCCAAATCGAAATGTGGCAGCAGAAGCAGTGGCCAGTGCCGTATTATTGGGCGGCCTTTGTGCTACAAGGTGAATGGAAGTAAGCGATAAAAATAAAGAGCAGAGCAGAGCCGTTTTTAACGGGTTGCAATTGTGTTGGCGGACGAATGGCAGTAAATTCACCCCACTTTTTTCCACCAGTCTGAGGGGATTTGACCTGAAATTCCGTTATTAAACATTAGCAAGGGAAAGTATGAGTTGCCATAACCTTACTAAGGGAGAAAGCAGGGATCGTGGCCAACGCTAAAGAACAAGAAAGCTTCATCAAGGGGACGACGCGTTTGCGTGGGATTAACGCTCCTGGCCTGTCGGGCATTGAAACAATAGACCTATCAGTCGCGACTCCCGCGCCTACTACTCACCTCGCCCTGGCCGCTCACAATAGCAAGCGAATGGCACTTCCCGGCACAACCGCCTCCCGCTTCATCAAGGCCAGTGGTTATCTGCAATTCAAACTGACGCTGACTTATCAGCACGGCGTCGCTATCATCCTCGAACTATGCAGCGCCGAGGCCGAGCAGTCGTCGGAAATTATCCTCGGCATCGAAGTCAACGACCACGAAATGGAGATTGCCGGGCTGCCCAGCAAAAGCTATTTCTACACGCGCTCCTGGTATTTGATTCCTGACTGGCTGACGGCTGGCGAGAACCAGCTCACGATCAAGCTACCCGCCAATGCCGAAGCGCCGATCTTGTTGAAGTCGGTTTCGGTCATGCGCTTCAACTTGGAGGCGCAGGAGCAGACCTTCTGGTGCTGGGCGGCGGTCACTGCCGGTATCCAGCGCTTCTTCGAGCCTGCCAGCACGCTGTCGCAAAGCGAGGTCGTCAAGGCGTGTCTCGGTCATACGAATAATGAAATCCTGGAACTGGCGAAGGCTTTGAAGAAGATGGGCACGCTAGTCTGTTCGCACGAAGCCGTGCCGGCGCTCGGTGAGATTCGCAAACAACTCAGCGCCGGCCTGCCCGTGCCGGTGCGTATCGGCTGGACGAGGCAAAAAGGCAAGCGGCGCGAGTTGACGGGGAGCGGTCATTTCGTCGTGATTACGGGCGTCTTGCAGCGCGACGACAGGGGTGATGACGACACGCTGGTGCGGGTCTCCGACCCAAAGAACGGGATGGCTTCATACGTACCCTATGGGATTCTCAAAAACAGTTACAGGTATAAAGGCGTGCTGACCCACTTCTACATTCTCAAACGTCGGGAAGAGGCTACCAAACAAGCGCGTAAGGAGACCAAGTCATGACTGTGCCACCGCAACACCAGCAACTGCACCAAGCCGCGCTCGCCGCTTTGCAGGCTGTCGTTGACAATCTGCCGCCGCCTTACGCCGGTATGGCTCAGATGCTACGCAACGTGCACGATCACCCGGAGCAGCATTGGCCGCATGCGGTCTATCTACTCGACCTTGAGGAGTTGCATCCGACCGACGGCTTGAGCGAGGCGCAGCTTGTCGGCTGGCAGTATTTAGCGAAAGCCGAGGGCAACCGGAACTACGCCATTGAGGTGCAAGGCGGGCCGGACGGCGCCGATTGCCAATTCTCGAAAATAGATCGTGGCCCGCTGATAGACGGGATGTGCCAGGCGCTTTCAGACCCGGCGCTGCTTCGGCAAATGGCTGACAATCAACTCCGGCTTGCAGTTTTGCACATTAGCGAATTGGACACGCTGGCCGTGTGGTTACAGGCAGATGAGCCGGAACGAGAATTGATCCTGACTATTCCGCCAGCGCCCGCCACACTGAAGCCCTGGCCGGCAGTTTATACGATCAAACAGTTTCAAGCGGCACTGTGGGACGAGACCCGCAGTGCGTCGTAGCCGCGCAATATTCTGCGGCGGCGCGCAACACTTGCGTCACTTCCGGTGGTGCGCTTGTGCGTGTAGTTGAAGCGGCAAGCGCATATATCGGAAATTTCAATGGCGGCCCGCGCGGGGTCGTCTGAGCTAAACACGTCAACCGAAAAGGAGACTAAACATGCCAGTGAAGAAAGACCCGAAGAAGAAAAACAGTAAAGGACAGGACACGCGTGCGAAGAAGAAAACAAAGGTCGTTCGCTCAGTGGAGGTGGAAACTCCCGACAGCGGTGGTGGTGAAGATAGCAACACTAGCACTACCCAAGGCAAGGGGTAGTGAGGAATGGGGAGATACCCTAATTGCAACTGCAGGGGCAGAGCCATGCGGCTGCCCCTGCACACAATCGCATTGCCACAGCTCATAATTGACTCGGCCCTCTGCGCCAAATAGAATCACTCAAACAAGCGGTCAGAACTAAACCGCCACCATCGCACAATTCTTACTCGTAACACGCGCTCCATCCGAATCACCGGCCTCGCTTGAGGTAATGTCATGACGCGGCAAGATTGCTACCGTTCATTCCGCCAATACTGTGCTGCTTTACTAGGCGTGCTGTTCGCCTTGGTCGGGCTAATAACCGCACCAGCGTATCTGCACTTGCCAGGGACAGAAGCCAGTACAGGCGTTTTGTTGGCTTCAAATCATCAGACCCGTGCTCCGCAGGAGACCGCTCCGACGAGCTTCACTCAGGCAACCCCCGCTCAGGGAAATCTCACGACACTCGCAGCCGGCAAAATCATTGAACGGCAGATGGCGGGTGGTGAGACTCACGCTTTTCAAGTCGCACTCGCCGCAGGTCAGTATCTACAAGTGATTACAGATCAGCACGGCATTGATGTCGAATTGAGAATCTTTGATCCCAGTGGACAGAGGTTGAGCGAAATGGACAGTCTCAACGGGATACACGGATTGGAGATAATCTCAGCCATCGCTGGGCCAGCGGGCAATTACCGCGTGGAGATTGTCTCATCAAATAAAGGAGCGCAACCGGGACACTATGAAGTGCGGCTCGCTGTACTACGCGCACCAACAGAACAGGATCAGGAATGGATCGCCGCGCAGCGAGCTTATGTCGAAGGATGGAAATTGAGCGCCCAATCAACCGCGGAAACTCAGCGCCAGGCGCTCCGGCGTTTTGAAGACGCGCTCGGCCACTGGCAGTCGCTAGGAAGCCAGTTGATGGCAGCTCATACGCTGCACTATCTCGCGGAAAGTTATCGCCAGATCGGCCAGCAACAGCAGGCGCTCGTCTGCTCCGAACAAGCGCTCCAATTGCTGCGATCGCTGGGAGAGCGGCGTGAAGAAGCCAAGCTGCTGACCACCGTTGGTAATATTAACAATGAGTTGGGCGAGCCACGGAAGGCGCTGGAATATTATGACCAGGCGCTCTCATTCTGGCGCGAAATTAAGGACACCTACAACGAGGCCAGGACGCTGATCAATATTGGCGCGGCCTACGCCCTTCTCGGCGAAGCCCGCAAGGCGCTGGAGAACTACTCGCCGGCGCTTGCCGTTTGGCAAAGGTTGGACAATCGCAGACAGGCGGCAGACACGCTTAATTTCATCGGCAAAGCCTATTACAGCCTTGACGAGTTGCAACAGTCGCTGGAGCATTACGACCAGGCGCTCAAGCTCTACCGGGCGCTGGGAAACCGCAGTGGTGAAGCGGAATTGCTTAACAACCTCGGCATTGTTTATGGCAAACTGGGCGAAGCTCAGAAGGAGTTAGCATACTATCAGCAGGCGCTGGCGTTGTGGCGCACTACAGTGAATCGTCGTCAGGAGGCCAACACACTCACCAATCTCGGTTTAGTTGAAGCGCAACGAAACAATTCGCAAAAGGCATTGGCTAACTACGCCCAAGCGCTCCGGCTTTGGCGCGTTGCTAGTGATCGCCGAGGCGAAGCTATGACGCTCCAAAACCTTGGTGATTTGCAGGCCGCCGCGGCTGATGCAAAGCAAGCGCTGGCGTATTACGACCAGGCGCTGCAGCTTCTGCAAACTGCCGGAGATCGTTGGAGAGAAGCGCGCGTACTCACCAGTATGGGTCTACTCCACACTTCGTCAGGCGCTCCGCAACAGGCGCTGGAATATTTCAACCAAGCATTGACGATCTGTCGCGCCGTCGGCGATCGCAGTGGTGAGGCCGGGGCGCTTTATGGCAGCGCCCGCGCTGCGCTTGGGCTTGGCCAGCTCGCGCTGGCGCGGGAGCAGATTCAAGCGGCGCTGGTACTCATCGAAGCCGTGCGCGCCAAGGTCGGCAGCCAGCAATTACGCGCCTCGTACCTAGCTTCGGTACAGAAGTATTATCAACTCAACATTGACGTGTTGATGCGACTACATCGAGCCAGCCCAGCGGCAGGCTTTGATGCGCTTGCGCTGCAAGCCAGCGAGCGTGCCCGCGCCCGCAGCCTGCTGGAACAGTTGACCGAAGCGCGTGCCGATATCCGCCAGGGCGTCGAGGCGTCGCTCTTGGAGCGGGAACGCCAGCTCGCACAACTGCTCAACGCCAAAGCACGCCGCCAGCTTGAACTGATAGGTCAGAGCGGCGGCGCGGCGCAATTGACGGCACTCAAGCAAGAGATCAGCCAACTCGAAGATGAATACAACCAAGTGCAGACAACCATCCGCCAGCGCAGCCCGCATTACGCCGCGCTCACGCAACCGCAGCCACTCAGCCTGCGCGCTATTCAAGCACAGTTAGATACAGATTCGCTGCTGCTCGAATACTCGCTCGGCGAGGAGCGCAGCTTCCTCTGGGCCGTGACGAAAGACTCGCTCAAAACTTACGAGTTGCCCAACCGCGAACAAATTGAGCAGGCCGCGCGACAAGTCTACGCGCTGGTGACTGCCAACGCCGTCGCTCAACGCGATGAACTCCCCTCGCAACGACGAGCGCGTCTGGCGCGTGCCGCCGAGCAATTGCCCGGTGCCGCTCGACAATTGAGCCACCTGACGCTTGGCCCGGTCGCAGCGGAATTGGGCAATCGCCGTCTCGTCATCATCGCCGATGGCGCTTTGCAGCAAACGCCATTCGCCCTATTGTCAGAGCCAGGGACTACCGCTCAGCCGCTGGTCGTCAAGCACGAACTCATCAGTCTTCCGTCTGCTTCCACGCTGGCCGTCCAGCGGCACGAGTTGGCCAACCGCCAACCCGCACCGAAGCTGCTTGCGGTGCTTGCCGATCCGGTCTTTGACCGCAGTGATGAACGCGCCAAGCTCACACCGGCACCAACGGCACCATCAAAGCAATTAACGACACTGGCCCGCAGCAACGCGCGCAGCATTGAACACTTGGCAGAATCCGGCAAGCAAAGTGTCATCGGCGGACGAGTCAGAATTCCCCGCCTCCCCTTCACCCGACAAGAGGCCGAACGGATTCTCGCTCTCGCGCCAAGCCCAGCCAATCTGAAAGCTGTCGGCTTCCAGGCCAATCGCGCGCTCGCGTTGAGCGCCGAACTCGGCCAGTACCGTTATCTGCACTTCGCCACGCATGGTTATCTGGATAGCGAACGACCAGGATTTTCTGCGCTCGTTCTGTCGCTCATCAATGAGAGAGGTGAGGTAGAGGATGGCTTTCTGCGCGCGCACGAAATCTACAATCTCAACCTGCCCGCCGAACTGGTCGTGCTCAGCGCCTGCCAAACCGGTCTCGGCAAAGAGATCAAAGGCGAAGGCTTGGTCGGCTTGACGCGCGGCTTTATGTACGCCGGGGCCGCGCGCATCGTCGTCAGTTTGTGGAACGTGAACGATAAAGCGACGGCAGAGTTGATGACGAAGTTCTATCAGAAGATGTTGAAGTCAGGTGAGCGACCAGCCGCCGCCTTGCGCGCCGCGCAGGTCGAGATGTGGCGGCAAAAGCAGTGGGAAGTGCCATATTACTGGGCGGCGTTTGTCTTGCAGGGCGAGTGGAAGTAAGCAGCAAAATGCCCGACAAGCTGCAAGCTTGTCGCAGACTCGCCCATCAGACACTTTTTTTCATTAGACGTGAGGGATTCGAACCGCGCTTTCCGTTTTGATAGACAGGAGGACTTTTTATGAATAACACCTATCGCCTTCTATTTTCGCTGATGTTCATCAGCCTATTCGCCGCCACCTCTGCCCTGGCGCAGCAGCCGCAGGAAAACACGCGCCAGATCGTGCCTGAAGAGTTTGTCAAAGCACGCCCCGCTAAGGGCGGCGCAGGCACAGCGAGTAAACAGACTTATCGCGCGGCCCAACCCGGACAGCGCAAGCCTTGCCCTGATTGTGTGCAGTTGGGTTTGACGATCTTCCGGCTGCGGCCCGCGCGGCAGACCGATACAGGTGCGCGCATCATCGTGCAGGAATCCGAACAGACGCTCGAATGGACGCCGGAGCGCATCACGGCTGATACGCCGCTACGCCGTGGCGAGAACATCCGCTTCAACTTTGAAGCGCCGCAAGCCGGGTATCTTTACGTGATTGATCGGGAACGCTATGCCGACGGCTCACTCGGCGAGCCGGTCTTGATCTTCCCCACCACGCGCACACGCGGCGGCGATAACAAGGTCGCGCCGGGGGTGCTGGTCGAAATCCCCGGACAGGATGATCGCCCGAACTATTTCACGATGAAAGCTTCTCGCGCCGATCACGTGGGCGAGACGCTGACCGTGCTGGTCACGCCGCAACCGCTCCCCGAACTCACGATTGGCGACAAGGCGCTCAAGCTCACGGTGGAACAGGTTGCGCAGTGGGAAAAACAATTCGGCGCACAGACGGAACACTTCGAGATGGTGGGCGGCGCAGGCCGGACGTGGACGAAGGCCGAGCAAGAGGCGGGGGCGAACGCCACGCGGCAATTGACGCAGGACGAGCCTGGCCCGCAAACGATCTATCGCGTGGCGGCCAAACCCGGCGCGCCCTTGTTGGTCAAAATCGGATTGCGTTACAGTCGCCCGTCAACTCGCCCAGCGACGCGCTGAGCAGCCGGCCTGAACCAGCAAGGAGGAAAACTATCTTGATCAGGAAATTGCATTGTTTGCCTTTGGCTCTTTGTCTGATGTGTGTGGCTGCGCGGGCGCAAGCTCCGGCGACGCTTGAGCCAGCTAAGGTTGTCGAGCGCGAGATTGTGGGCGGCGAATCGCACCTCTATCAAATCAGCCTGACGGCGGGGCAGTTCGTCCGCTTCCGCCTTGCGCAACACGCGCTCGATGTCCTGCTGCTACTGAGCGCGCCCGACGGCAAGCCACTGGCCGAGCGGAACCTGACCGGGCTGACCAGGCTGGGCGAGCAGGAATCGCTCTCGCTGGAAGCGCCGGTGACGGGCGGCTACCGGCTGACGGTGCGGGGCGCTGAGGCGGCGGTGCTGCGCGGGTCATACCGCCTGGAGGCGACAGTGCGGGCGGAGGCGACGGTGCAGGATCGGCAACGCCTGCAGGCGGAAGCGCTGCTGGTCGAAGCCAATGAACTCAGTCAGCAGGCGGGCCGGACGGCGCAGCAGGTGAGCGAGAAGGCGCAGCAGGCGCTCCCACTGTGGCGCGAACTGGGTGAGCCGCACTGGGCCGCGTATGCGCTCTCCTTGATCGGGGCCGCGTATTTCGATCTGAGCCAGTACGGGAAAGCGACCGAGCAATTCGAGCAGGCGCTGGCGCTCTGGCGCGAGGTGAAGGATCGGGCAGGCGAAGGACACGCTCTCAACTATCTGGGCGGAGCCTCTTCCAACCTGAGCCGCCCTGAGAAAGCAATTGAATATTATGAGCAGGCGCTGGCGATCTGGCGCGAGCTCAGGTATCGGCGAACCGAAGGAGCCGCACTCAACAATCTGGGTCGAATCTATGACAAACCGAGTCGCCATGAGAAGGCGATTGAATACTATGACCAGGCGCTGACGATCTACCGCGAGGTGAAAGATCGAGCACGGGAAGGAGGCATGCTCTACTCTCTGGGGCGGGCCTATCAATTGCTGGGTCGCAATGAGAAGGCGATTGAATACAGCGAGCAGGCGCTTCAGATCTACCGTGAGGTGAAGGATCGGGTGGGGGAAGGAAACGCGCTCAATGTTCTAGGTCTCAGCCATGGCGCGATGGGGCGACCTGAGAAAGCGATTGGATACTACGAGCAGTCGCTTCAGATAGCCCGCGAGGTCAAGAATCGGCAGGGCGAAGGAATAGCACTCGCCAATTTGAGCCGTGCGTCTAACAGGCTGGGGCACACTGAGAAAACGATTGAATACTACGAGCAGGCGCTGGCGATTCACCGCGAGGTCAAGGATCAAGAGAACGAACGTGTAACGCTCATCGGCCTAGGCATTATTTACAGGGATCTGGCTCGCACTGAGAAAGCGATCGAATGCTTCGAGCAGGCGCGGGCGCTAGCCCGCGAGATGAAGAGCAGAGCTGCCGAAACCCTTGCGCTCCACAATCTGGGTGTCGTCTATACCGTGTTGAGTCGCTATGAGAGAGCAATTGAATATTATGAGCAGGCGCTGGCGATCCGTCGCGAGGTCAAGGATCGGCAGGGTGAAGCAGCTACGCTCACCAATCTTGGCCGCGCCTATGTGTGGCTGGGCCGCACTGAGAAAGCGATTGAATACCACGAACAAGCGCTGGCGGCGTATCGCGAAGTCAAAGATAGAACTGGCGAAGGAGGCACGCTCGACAATTTGGGCAATGCGTATAGCGCACGGGGTGACCATGAGAAAGCGATTGGGTATTACGAACAGTCACTGGCTATAGCCCGGGAGATCAAGAATCGGGCGCTCGAAGGTGCTGCGCTCATTGATTTGGGCAAAGCCTACTCCTCGCTCGGTCGCGCCGAGAAAGCGGTTGAATACCTGGAGCAAGCCCTGGCGACCTCCCGCGAGATAAAGAGACGATTCGAC
Source organism: uncultured Acidobacteriota bacterium (assembly GCA_963699175.1). GTDB lineage: Bacteria > Acidobacteriota > Blastocatellia > RBC074 > RBC074 > JACPYM01. The sequence goes on from OY969418.1 coordinate 1,098,231, forward strand.
GAAGGGGATACGCTCAGGAATTTGGGCGAGGCCTATCGGTTACTCGGTCGCCTGGACGAAGCAGTCAGACACCACGAACAGGCCTTACTTGTCGCCCGCGAACTCAAAGCTCAAACTAGAGAAGCAGATGTGCTTAGCCAGCTTGCCAGAGACGAACGTCAGCGTGGCAATCTGGCACGGGCGCGCACCCACGTCGAGGAAAGCCTGGCAATTGCCGAGTCCCTGCGCTCTGATGAAATCGCCAGCCCGGAATCCCGCGCCGGATTTCTCGCCACCGTTCAAGGCTCTTACCAACTTTACACCGATCTGCTGATGCGCCAGCACCAGGCTGAGCCGACCAAAGGCTTCGACGCACTGGCCGTTGAAGTCAGCGAGCGCCAGCGCGCCCGCAGCCTGCTCGACTTGCTCGCCGAAGCCCGCGCCGACGTGCGTCAAGGCGTAGACCCTGCCCTGCTCGAACGCGAGCGCAGCCTAGGCCGACAACTCAACAACAAGGCGCAACGCTTGACTCAGGCCAACAGACCTGAACAGGCTGAGGCTTTGAAGAAGGAGATCAGTCAGCTTGAAACCGACTACGAGCGGGCGCAGGCCGCCATTCGCAAAGCTTACCCGCATTATGCCGCTCTCGTGCAGCCGCAGCCGCTCAAGCTCAAAGAGATTCAAGCGCAGCTCGACCCTAACACCCTACTGCTCGAATATGCCCTCGGCGCAGAACGCAGCTATTTGTGGGCGATCGCGAAAGACGCGCTCGCGAGTTATGAATTGCCCAAGCAAGAGGTGATCGGGCAAAGTGCCCGGCAAGTCTACGACCTGCTGCAAGCGCGCAGCACCGTCAAACGCCGCGAGACGGTCGCCCAACAGCGCCAACGCATCGCGCAAGCCGACACGCAACTCACTAGCGCCGCCCAAGCGTTGAGCCAGTTGGTGCTCGCGCCCGTCGCCGCCCAACTGGGCAACAAACGGCTGGTGATCGTCGCCGATGGTGCGTTGCAGTATGTGCCGTTTGCCATGCTGGTTGATCCGGTCGTCGGCAAGCATCAGCCGTTGATCGTCAGCCACGAAGTTGTCAGCTTGCCGTCGGCCTCGGCGCTGGCCATTCAGCGCGCGGAACTGGCCGACCGACAGCCCGCGCCGAAGTTGCTGGCAGTGATCGCCGACCCCGTTTTCGACCGAAGCGACGAGCGCTTCAAGGCGCCAGCAGCGGAAGCGAGCGACAAGCAACCAGCCCAAACCAGCGCCTTCAACGATACCCGCAGCATTGAACAACTCGCCGAAAAACCCGGCGACAAGGCAGGCGTCACAACGCGCCGGCTTGTCATCCCGCGTCTGCCCTTCACCAGACAGGAAGCGACGCGGCTGCTCGCCCTCACGCCGAAAGAGTCGAACTTGAGCGCGCTGGATTTTCAGGCCAATCGTGCGACCGTGCTTAATGGGGACTTGGGCCAATACCGCTACGTACATTTCGCCACGCACGGATTGCTAGACACTGAACGACCTGGCTTATCGTCGCTGGTGCTCTCGATGGTTGATGGACAAGGCAAGCCGCAAGACGGTTTCCTCCGCGCCAATGACATCTACAACCTCAAGTTGCCCGCCGAACTCGTCGTATTAAGCGCCTGCCAGACTGGACTCGGCAAGGAGATCAAAGGCGAAGGGCTGGTCTCGCTGACGCGCGGCTTTATGTACGCCGGGGCGGCCCGTGTGGTCGTCAGTCTGTGGAGTGTGAACGACAAAGCGACTGCTGACCTGATGACGAAGTTTTACCAGAAGATGCTCAAAGAAGGAGAGCGACCGGCGGCTGCGCTCAGAGCCGCGCAGGTAGAGACGTGGAAGCAAAAGCAGTGGCAAGCGCCGTATTACTGGGCCGCCTTTACGTTACAGGGAGAATGGAAATGAGTCGCCGGTCGCTTACCCGCGACCCAAGTAAGGCTGCTCCGCAGGCAGCACGATGGCTTCGAGCAAATTGACCTGCGGCGGCAGCGTCGCCATCGTCACGGCTGTTTGCACCCAATCTTCAATTTGCATCACCGGCTCAGCCGAACGGCGTTGCGCACCAGCCAGCGTTTCGACTTCCGTGTTGCCGGGATGAATGCAACCGCAGGTGATGCCGAAGCTGCGGCCTTCCAATGCCGTCACTTGGGTCAACCCCGACAAACCGAACTTGCTGGTGCTGTAAGGCGCGGAATGCGGGCGCACGCGCTGCGCCGAAATCGAGCCGATGTTGATGATGCGCCCGCTGCGTTGTGGTTTCATTATGCGCAAGGCCTCGCGCGTGCATAGGAACGGGCCGCGCAGATTGACCGCGATCACCTTGTCCCAGGTTTCGACTGAAAGCTCATCCAGCGGCCCACCATCGAAGACGCCTGCGTTGTTGACCAGTAGATCGAGCCTGCCAAATCGCTCCAGCGTTGCGCGGAAGACCGCTTGCACTTGCTCTTCGTTCGTCACGTCGGCAGGCACGGTCAGCACGGTTGTCCCGAACTGTGCCAAACTCTCGGCCAACTGCTCCAACTTTTCAGTGCGCCGCGCAGTCAACACTAAATCTGCGCCTTCCGCCGCAAACGCTTCGGCGATGCCTCGGCCAATGCCGCCACTTGCGCCAGTGATGAGCGCCACTTTGCCAGCCAATCGTTGCATCTCAGGATTCCTTTACCACACCAATGAAAGGCAGGTTGCGATAGCGTTCGGCGAAGTCCAGCCCATAGCCCACCACGAATTTGTCGGGGATGGTGAAGCCTACGTAATCGGCATCTACTTGTGCCTTGCGCCTTTCAGGTTTGTTGAGTAAGGTTACGATCTTTACCGAAGTCGCGCCGCGCGCGTGAAAGCTGTTGACCAAGTAGCTCAATGTCAATCCGGTGTCGAGAATGTCTTCGACCAGAATGATGTCACGACCGCCGAGTGGTTCGTCCAGGTCTTTGATGATGCGCACTTCGCCGGTTGAGCGCGTATCCTTGCCGTAACTAGAAACGGCGATGAAATCAATGCTGAGGTCCAGATCAATCGCGCGAATCAGGTCGCTCATAAAGACCATCGCGCCTTTGAGCACGCAGATCAACTCCGGCTTGCGGCCTGCATAGTCGCGGGAGATGGCCGCGCCGAGTTCTTTGATCTTCTGCTGAATCTCTTCGGCGGAGATCATCACTTCAATCTGCGGGTTGTTGAATTCAGAGGCAGCGGGTGTAGATGACATGCGCAGTAGCTCCTTGGTGAAATGTCCGACAAGCTGCCAAAGCTTGTCGTGGGCTTTCGATTTAGCGCAAGCGCGGAGTCAGCGACAAGCTTTGGCAGCTTGTCGGACAGCGTGCGCCGTGTTTTCATTGGGAAACGGCACTATAGAAGCCGCTCTCCACGCGTGTCAAATTTTCAAATTTCAAATTACAGACTCGACTCGTTAGCAACGCTGGGAAAGTAGGTGATCGTTTATGGAGTTTCGCTTCCCTCTCATCGAAAAACTGCCGCCCTACGTCTTCGCCGTCATCAACCAGTTGAAGATGGAAGCGCGCCAGCAGGGCGAGGACATTATTGATTTGGGCATGGGCAATCCCGACCTGCCGACGCCCGATCCAATTGTAGACAAACTCTGCGAGGCCGCGCGCAATCCGCGTAATCATCGCTATTCACAATCCAAAGGTATTCCCAATCTGCGGCTGGAAATCGCGCGCTGGTACGCGCGTCGCTACGGCGTAGAGATTGACCCTGAGACCGAAGCCATCGCCACCATCGGCGCCAAAGAAGGTTTTTCGCATCTGGTGCTCGCACTGGTCGAGCCGGGCGACAAGGTGATCGTGCCCGACCCGAGCTACCCGATTCATTCGTTTGCCGCGACGATTGCCGGCTGCGAACTCGTCAAGCTGCCGATCAATGAAGGCGCACAGGCGACGCTCGAAGCATTGCGAGGGCTTGAATACTCGCGCTCGCAGCAGCCCAAGATTCTGGTGCTTTCATTTCCGCACAACCCAACGACGCAGGTGGTGGACTTGAGCTTCTTTGAAGAGGTCGTCGCACTGGCGCGCGAGCGCGGCTACTTGGTGATTCACGACTTTGCCTACGCCGATTTGTGTTTCGATGGCTATCAGGCACCGAGCATCTTGCAGGTCAAAGGCGCGAAAGAGATCGCTGTCGAAATGTTTTCGATGTCGAAGAGTTATTCGATGGCGGGCTGGCGCGTGGGCTTCTGCGTCGGCAATCCGCAAGTGATCTACGCGTTGACGCGCATCAAGAGCTATCTCGATTACGGCATGTTCCAGCCGATTCAGATCGCCGCAATCATTGCGTTGCGCGATTGCGATGAAGTTGTGCCGAAGATCACCGAGGTCTATCGCACGCGGCGCGATGCACTGATTCGCGGCTTGGCCTCAGTTGGTTGGGAAGTGCCCGCGCCAAAGGGGACGATGTTCGTCTGGGCGCGCATCCCGGCGGAGTTTGCCAAACGCGGCTCGCTGGAATTTGCCAAGCAGATGATCAAACGCGCGGGCGTGGCCGTTTCGCCCGGCATCGGCTTCGGGCAGGCGGGCGATCAATACGTGCGCTTTGCGTTGATCGAAAACGAGCAGCGGATAGCACAGGCGCTGCGCGGGATCAAGCAGTTCTTTAACGAGGAACCGGATTGGTTGTAAGCTGGTAGCGAAATGAACCGTGAAGAGATCCAACAACTCGTCCGCGACGCCTTAGCCGAAAAGATCAGCGGCCAAGCGCCGTCCCTTGCTGCTGCCGATGTAATTGACGAATCGGTCAAAACCGTCATCACCGAAAGCGATGTGCTCGCCATCCCCTCAGGCAAGAAGCTCTTGCTTCGTGAAGATGCGATTATCACGCCCGCCGCGCAGGATTTGCTGCGCGAGCGCGGCATTGAAATCCGCTATCGCACCCAACAGGCGCGCACCGGCAAGCAGCGCTTGATCGCCGTCGGCGCGGATCATGGCGGTTATGAAATGAAAGAACAGTTGAAAACGCTTCTGGCCGAGCTTGGCTATCAAGCGCGCGATTTCGGCACGTTTTCAACCGAAGCGGTGGATTACCCGGACTTGGCTCACGCCGTGGCGCGCGCAGTGGCTGACAGCGTCTGTGATTTAGGCATCATCGTAGACGGCGCGGGCATCGGCTCGTGTATGACGGCGAATAAAGTGCCCGGCGTGCGCGCGGCGCTGTGTTATGACGAAGCCACTGCGCGCAACAGCCGCGAACACAATTACGCCAATGTGCTGACCCTCGGCGGGAAGATGATTTCGCCACAGCAGATGCGCGAGATCGTGCGTGCCTGGTTGAACACTCCCGAAGGCGAAGCGCGCCACGGCAAGCGCGTTGCGAAGATTATGAATATCGAGAGACAATATCTGCGCTAGAAAGTAATTTTGAGGTAAAGGTTTTATGGCAACTTATCGTGAACTGACTTCGCTCAACGAGCTAGACGAAGCGCTGCAAGCTTCCCACCAACAAACGGTGCTCTTCTTCAAGCACAGCAGCACCTGCCCCATCAGCGCGCGCGCTTTCGGCGAGTTTGAAAAGTACCTGCAAACCGAAGCGAGCGCCAACCTACAACATGCCTTGATCGTCGTACAGAAAGCTCGTGAAGTCAGCGACCGGCTGGAAGCCTTGACCGGTGTACAACACGAATCTCCACAGGTCATTATTGTCCGCAACGGCAAAGCCGTCTGGGATGATTCGCACTTCAGCTTGCGCAGTGCAGCGATTGCTCAAGCTGCTGGTGCGCACGCTTAGCCTGGGAGCGCAGGCGTCTCGCCTGCGGGCTTGGGAATATAAGGCATTGCCGCGCAAACAAACTTGTCACTACACGCAGGCGAGACGCCTGTGCTCCCAGGCTCAATCAAAAAACGGAAACAGCTTCTTGATCTCGGTCTTATCAGGCCGCCTGCCGTATTCGCAAACCTCGAAGGCCTCGGCATATTGCACCTTCGCCGCACGTTCCTTGCCATAATACTCTTCAAGCTGCTTGCGATATTTGTTCGCCACATCGCGCTGCCGATTGACAAAACGGTCGCGCACGACCTGCCAACGCTTCTTCACAAACTCCGGGTCTTTGTTTAGCAGATCTTCCGAGCCGTTTGCGCCACCCTCATAAAACTGCGAGACCATGCCGAGCAAGCCGTCGAGCTTCTTCTCCATCACCGGCCCGACGTCCACGATGATGTCCGCTGAAAATGGATTTGGCTTCTCGAAGCGGTCGGAGTAGTAGAGAAAGATTGGGTTGTTGCGCATGAACGGAATGTCCGGCGCGAAGTTCGGCACCGTGACCATGTAGGCTGCGTCTTGCACCAACACGCCCGTGTAGCGGTGGTCGGGATGATAATCGTTGGGGCGGTGGCTGATGACGATGTCGGCTTGCCACTCGCGGATCAGCTTGGTGATCTTCTTGCGGTTTTCGAGCGTCGGCAACAACTCGCCGTCGTGGTTGTCTAGCACCTCGACGGTGTAGCCCATCAGCTTGGCAGCGCGCTCGACCTCAGCCCGGCGGCGGCGCGCCAGTCCCCCGCCCGCTTCGCTGAAATGGCCGATGTCGCCGTTGGTCACGGCCACCAGCTTGACCAGATGGCCTTTGGCTGACCATAACGCCGCCGTCCCCGACGCACCAATCTCGGAATCGTCAGGGTGCGCGCCGAAACAGATGATTCGCAGCTTCCTCTCTTGTGAAGCCGTAGAAATAGGTGAAAGGTTCAACGAGAGGAAGCTCACTCCCACCAAAATAGCAACCCAAAAATAGATTCGTTTATTCATTGCTCGCCTCTGTGTGATTGGTTCTGATCAGTGCGGTACAGGGAGCGGCAGCAACCTGGTCCTTACGATTGCGTCCAGTATGAGGAACCATGTCGCTGCCGCTCCCTGTACCGCACCACTTCACTCAAACGTGCCGTGCCGTCCTGCCCCGCTCGCGAATTCCGCAGCGCCTGTTTGCCCGCCTGCCGCAAGCGCATCCAGTCCGCGCTTGAATTCATTGGCCAACGCTTCGTCCAAACTCAAATCGCCTTGCTCATACGCCGACAAGCGATCATTGCGCAGACAGGCTTGCGGAAACTTCGCCAACTCGCGCGCTAACTCTTCCGCTGCCTGTCGAGCTTGGCCTTTCGGCACGACGCGATTGACCAAGCCCATCTGCAAGGCTTCCTGCGCACTCACCGGCCTGCCCGTCAAAATCAAATCGAGCGCGCGGCTCAAGCCGATCAAACGCGGCAAGCGAATTGTGCCGCCGTCAATCAACGGCACGCCCCAACGGCGACAAAACACGCCCAGCACCGCGTCCTCTTCGGCGACGCGCAGGTCGCACCACAAAGCCAACTCCAAGCCACCCGCGACGGCATAACCACTGATGGCCGCGATGACTGGCTTACTCATCAGCAAGCGCGTCGGCCCCATCGGCCCGTCGCCATCGGGTTCGACGCGATTGCCCTGCCCGGTGGCGATGGCTTTCAAATCCGCGCCCGCGCAAAACGTGCCGTGCTCGCCGTAGAGCACGCCTGCCAACACCGAATCATCCGCATCGAATTCGCGGAAGGCTTCCGCTAACGCCAGTGCAGTCACTCGATCAACAGCGTTGCGCACTTCAGGACGATTCAAAATCACCGTCGTGATCACATCGTTTTTCTCAATAGTGATTGCCATAACGCTGCCTGACAGAATTGGCCGCAGCCCTGTACGTACCCCAGCCAATCCTATCTTTGTTAACTTACACTTTCTCCCAAGCCTTCGACTTCGCCGACCGCTCAATAGCATCCAACACCTTCTGATTTTTCACGCCGTCATCAAAATTCGGCGACGGCACTTTCTTGCCGGCCACCGCTTTGAGTAGATCGTAGATCGTATGGGTGAACGTATGCTCGTAGCCAATGATATGTCCCGGCGGCCACCAGCCTGCGACGTAAGGATGCTTGGCGTCGGTTGCCAGAATCGTCTTGAAGCCGCTGTTCGGGCCTTCCTCTTTGTACAGTTCCAACTCGTTCATCCGTTCGAGGTCGAAGACCAAACTGCCCTTGCTGCCATTGATCTCGAAGCGATTGTAGTTCTTGCGTCCCAGCGCGAAGCGTGTGCCTTCAATGCTGCCAATCGCGCCGCTGCGGAATTTAACGAGCGACAGCGCGGCGTCATCCACATCCACTTTGCCAGTCTTCTTTGGATCATCAGGCAGCGGGCGCTCTTTGATGAAAGTCTTGAGCAGACCGGAGACTTCGGTAATCTCGCCGACCAGGTAACGCGCCAAATCAATCGAGTGTGACGCAATGTCGCCCAACGCGCCGGAACCGGCTACGGCTTTCTGTAAACGCCAGACGCGCGGGAAGGCTGGGTCAACGATCCAATCCTGCAAGTAAGTGCCGCGATAATGATAAATCTCGCCGATCTCGCCTGCCTCAATCATCTGTTTGGCGAGTGTGACCGCTGGTGCGCGGCGATAGTTGTGGCAAATCATGTGAATCACTCGATTCTGTTTGACCGCTGCCAGCATCTGCTCGGCCTCTTTCAAATTGTTCGCCAGCGGCTTTTCGCAGAAGACAACCTTCTTCGCATTGGCGGCGGCGATAGCTTGCTCCTTGTGCACATCGCCGGGCGAGCAGATGTCAATCAGATCTATGTCTGGGCGATTGATGACCTCTTGCCACGAAGTCGAATGCTCTTCCCAGCCGAGCGTCGCGGCTGCCGCCCGGACGCCTGCTTCGTGACGGCCCACGATCACTTTCATTACGGGTTCGACCGGCAGGTCAAAAAAGTGCGCGACTTGCCGCCAGGCGTTGCTGTGCGCGCGTCCCATGAATTGATAGCCGATCATCGCTACGTTGATTTTCTTCTTTGCCATAGTCGTATGGTGTAGCCCTTTCGTTTTAGTTTTTTGTTTGATGACAGGAGAGAAAGCGCTGTAAACGCGGCGGGATAGTCGTTGAAAAAAACGGCGATGTCAATTCGCCCGCTATCAACCCAGAGTCCATGCATTCTCGGAAGAATAGCCACAGAGGCACGGAGGCACAGAGGTGTGAGATTTGGTCTGACGGGTAGTGGGTAGATTCTGCACTCTCGCCTAGTCTATTCCCTTACTTCTCTCTGTGCCTCCGTGACTCTGTGGCTGAGAATGAATAGACGCAACTACCAACCGACTTGGACGGCAAAACGAAAAGTCCGCCCATCATTCAACGTGTTCGTAATTGCGCCAAAATTCGGGTTTGCCAGCTCAAAACCCGGCTCGGCAAATTGCGGCGTGTTGAAGAGATTGATTGACTCGGCGCGGAATGTCAGCCGCAGATCGTGCTTGAAGCCCCAAGTGCGCGCGAGCGCCGCATTGACATTGTGAATCGGCCCTTTACGAAAGACGTTGCGCCCAAGATTGCCGCGCGCATCGGTCAATTTGAGAAAGGCAAAAGCCGAACGTGGCAACAACCTGGTTGAGGTATCGGGATTGTCGAGCGTGCGGCCCAGGATCGTGGTGTCCAACAAATTCGGCCTGTCACTACCGTTGCCGTCTACATTGCCAAAGCCGGGCGAGTCGGAACCCGTCACCACGTTAAAAGGCAAACCCGTCTTGACTAATACCACCGCCGAGAGATTCCAGCCGGTAGCCAGTGTTGATAACGCCGCCAGCGCGGGCCGTTGCAGTCGCGGCGCACGTATCGCATAACTGGCGCGCCATAAAAATGAGTGCGTTTGATCGAAGACGCTCAACGCTTTCATGTCGCGCTGAATATCGGTTTCGGCCTGGCTGCGCCCGCTGCGCGAGTCGTTCTCGTTGGCCGTGTTGGTGTAGGTGCTGCCCAGGTCGAGCGCTTTGCTGAACCAGTAGCTCGCGTCCACCGACAACCCGCGCCAACTCGGCAAAACCAGCGAGACGCGCGCCGCGTCAAAATAGCCGCGCGAGCCGTTCACCACCAGCCGGTAATCGGTGATGTCCTGTCGGGGTCGCCGCTCGTTGATCGTCACAGTAGTCTGCGCGATGCCGGGCACCGGACGCGCGCGGTTGAGATACCACATCGAAAAGAGCTTGTGCGAGCGGCTGCCGACATAGCCGAATTGCAAACGCACCTGCTTGTTCCACTCCGGCTCCCAACTCAAGTTGTATTGGTGTGAATAGGGCGTCGCCAATTCAGGGTCAAGCGCATAGAGTACCGGGCGCAACGTAACGCCGCCGCCCAGCGGATTGACCAGATCGGGCGCATTCACCACGATCTTCTGGTTACCCGGCGGTGAGAAGCGCAATTGTTGATAGGTCACGAAGAAGACTTCGCCGAAGTGTGTGCCGTAGGCGCCGCGCAGTATGCCGAGTTGTTTAGGCAAGCGATAAGCAAAGCCGAAAGTCGGCGCGAGGTTGTTCCAATCGCTGTCGTAGGGAATTTCGTTGAGGCGATGAACCTCGGTCGGCTTCATTACTGGTTGCCAGCGCAGCCCGTATTGCAGATCCAAGCGCGGTGTGGGTTGCCATTTGTCGCCAGCGTAAAACTGCCACTCCGATTGGCGAAAACCACGATGGATATTGCCTATCGAAACGATATGCGTCGAGGGCAACCCTAGCCGCAAGTTGGTAATCCCGTCGTTGCCAAAGTCCGCCCCGAAGGAAAAATAACCGCGATGCACGTCGGTTTCGCTGCCATTGGTCTGGCGGCGAACGACGGTCAGCCCGGCCAGCCAATTGTGCTTGCCTGCGGTGCGACGAAGTTGCGCGGCAGTGCGAATTTGATTTTGCGCGCGGTCAAGCGGGATAGTGCCGTCAGGGCCAAGACTGGTCAGCCCGGCTATCGCAACATACGCGCCGACTGCATTCGGCTCTGGCTGCAATAACGAAGTCAGACGGTCGTAGCTGATTGCGAAGATGCTGATAGTTCGCGCGTCCCAACTATGCGTCCAGCCGATCCGCGCCAGGTGTGATTTGGTGTTGGTGTCAGGATTCTGTCCGGCCACCAGTTGAAAGGCATCTACATTTTGCGAAGTGAATTGATACTGCAAAGCGAGTTGATCGCGGCCGCTCAATTGCTGATCGAGCCGAAGATGCGCTTGATCGTTATCAATCACCTGCGGAGCATTGGTGTTTAGCGCACGCGCGTTGATGTCGGTGCGATTGGGCAGTTCTTTCGGATAGGCCGCTAGATATTTGGCTACGATGGCGCGGTTGGCCGGGTCGGCAGTGAGTGGCGTGCGCTCATCCGGTTTGGGCACGAGCACGTTGCCATTGACGCTGCCACGCACCTTCTGCTGGCTGGCAGAGACGAAGAGCTTGGCGTTACGCCAGGCATTCAGTCCGAAGTTGAAACCGTATTCATTCTCGCGCGCCGGTTTGACCGCGCCGACTTGAAAGAACGAGCGCGCCGTGAAAACGCTGTTGAGATGCGTCTCGAAAAACTGGCCGTGAAATCCGGCTTTCAGGGCGCTCGGCAACGTGAGCGCGGCGCGCGGCGCATTGCCGAACTCCGCGCCGAAATAGCCGCTCCCCGGTGAAAACTCGCGCACGATGGTTGCCGTTGTGCCGAGCCGAACATTGAGTTCTTTGAGCGCGTTGTTGTCCACCAGATTGAACTGCACGTTTTCGTTGCGACGGCTCTCGCCCGCCGCGGCGTCAGTTTTGCCGAGCAAATTGAGTTCGACGCGCTGATTGGTCTCATTCGGTTTGCTCTCTCCCTCCTCTTTTTTCCCTACGTCTTTTCGCTCTGGTGAGACAGGCGGGGTCTGTGCCCATAGCGGGGCAGTTGTTATTAAACAGATTACGAACAGCAGAGTGATGTGATTTAGTAGCTTTGTCATTGCTGGTTACTTTTGTGAGCGTGGAATGGCGAATTGGCAGAAAGAACCTTGCTTGCTCGCCGGTATCGCGTTCATACTGTCTCCGAAAAGGCAAAAAGCTGTCAAATATTTCGGGGCAAATCCTAGCTTCTACCGTCACAATGCGTCCTATCAAATCCGCGCTCGATACCAATAGCGAGTCATACCGCGCTAACTACGCCGCCAACTTGGCGAGCGTCGAGCGACTAAAACAAGAACTCGTCCAGTCAACGCAAGGCGGCGGCGAGCATTACGTCAAACGCCACTTGGCGCGCGGCAAGCTGCTGCCACGTGAGCGCGTCGAGATGCTGCTCGACGAAGGTTCCTACTTTCTCGAAATCGCGCCGCTGGCTGGGCATGGGATAGAAAATGAATTTGTCGGCGCGGGAGTGGTCGGCGGCATTGGCCTGGTCTCAGGCCGCCAATGCCTCATCACGGCGAATGAATCCACTGTCAAAGGCGGCGCGGTCAGCGAGATCGGCCAACGCAAAAACGCGCGCTTGGCTGAAATTACTGCGACCAATCATTTGCCTTCGATTTCGCTGGTCGAATCGGCGGGCGCGGATTTGCCGGTGCAGCACAAAATCTTTGTGCCGGGCGGCGCTGGCTTCAAAGAGATCACACGAAGGTCGAAGGCACGCATTCCGTCAATCTCAGTCGTTTTCGGCAACTCAACGGCGGGCGGCGCGTATCTGCCGGGCATGTCCGATTACGTCGTGATGGTTAAAAACCAGGCGAAGGTCTTTCTGGGCGGCCCGCCGCTGGTCAAGATGGCGACCGGCGAAATCGTGGACGAAGAGACGCTAGGCGGCGCCGAGATGCACTCAAAGATTTCCGGCTTGTCCGATTACTTGGCCGAAGACGAACTCGATGGGTTGCGTATCGCGCGTGAAATCATCAGCCATCTTGCTTCCAAACCACAGCCGGAGCGTCGTCCAGTCGAAGAGCCACTCTACTCGGCAGACGAACTACTGGGCATCGCGTCGGCAGACATTCGCGTCCCCTTCGAAGTGCGCGAAGTAATCGCGCGGCTGGTGGACGGTTCACGCTTCGAGGAGTTCAAAGCCAAATACGGCACAACGCTGGTAACGGGCTTTGCTTACTTGCACGGCTTCCCTATCGGCATTCTCGCCAACAACGGCGTGCTCCTTTCTGAGTCCGCCAACAAAGGCGCGCAATTCATCCAGCTTTGCAATCAACAGAGCATCCCGCTGCTCTTCCTGCAAAACATCACCGGCTTTATGGTCGGGCGCAGCTACGAGGAGCAAGGCATCATCCGCAACGGCGCGAAGCTCATTAACGCGGTCTCGAATTCGACCGTCCCGGCGTTGACGGTAATGATTGGCAGTTCGTATGGCGCGGGCAATTATGCGATGTGCGGGCGGGCTTACGATCCACGCTTCGTCTTCACCTGGCCGAATCATCGCATAGCTGTGATGGGCGGGCAGCAGTTGGCGGGCGTGATGGACATCATCAAGCGCGAGGCTGCGACGCGGGCAGGCGTGGCGATTGACGAAGCCAAACAAGCCTTGGCAAAGAAGCTGTTGGAAGAACAGATCGAGAAAGAATCTGACCCGTATTTTGCGACGGCGCGCTTGTGGGATGACGGCATCATTGACCCGCGCGAGACACGGACAGTGTTGGCGATTGCCTTGCTGGCGGCGTATCAAAGGCCGTTTGAAGGGACGATGGAGTGGGGTGTGTTTCGACATTAACCAAGCTCGTGAAGCAAGCCCATTTTATTTTCGCATTTATCGTGGGAACTCTCTGATTCATCTGCAAGCTATGCCCAACTTGGTTCTAGGAACAGTTCCCACAGAAACGTTTGTCGTTGTAATGATTATTGAGGTAATCAATCAATGAAACGCGTTACACAATTGGGTTTGATTCTTATCGCTGTACTTACTGCCTACCTGCTCCTCTGGCCAGTAGCCATTGATCCTGTAGTTTGGACGCCTTCGCCTGACCCTGGCCTGACCGGCCCCTATGCGCAGAGCGCAACTTTTCGCGGACTGACAACTCTGATTGCCAACGCCGGGCTGGGGCCGGAAGATGTCGCGCGGAGCACTGACGGCATCTTTTATACAGGCTTGCAGGATGGCCGCATACTCCGCTTCGGTGCTGACGGCGGCGCTGGCGAATTGTTCGTCAGTACAGGCGGGCGACCTTTGGGAATGCAATTCGATGCGCATGGCAATTTGATCGTCGCGGATGCTTTCAAGGGATTGCTGTCCATCTCGCCGAATCGCAGCGTTACTGTGCTGACTGAGAGAGTAGACCACCAGCGGATGATTTTCCCCGATGATCTGGACATTGCAGCAGATGGGACGATCTGGTTCACTGACGCCTCACAACGTTTTGATCAGCATCACTGGATCAACGATTTTTGGGAGGGCCGGCCGACCGGGCGACTGCTGAGTTACGACCCGCACAGCAAACGGACTACTGTGCGCATGGGGGCGTTGCGGTTTGCGAATGGCGTGGCGCTTGGCCCCGATGATGCTTTCGTGCTGGTAAATGAGACCATGGCGGCGCGCATCTGGCGGCTCTGGTTGAAAGGGCCGCAAGCCGGCCAGCGCGAAGTCTTCCGCGACAGTCTGCCCGGCTACCCTGACAATCTCTCGTACAATAAAAACGGTACTTTCTGGGTCGCCCTGCCCGCCTCACGCAGCGCCCCGTTGGAAGGCATGGCGGGCCGCCCTTTCCTGCGCAAACTGTTTTTCCGGCTGCCCGAAAGCTGGGTCAGTGTTCAACCGCCGCCAGTTGGCTGGGTGCTGGGTTTGGATGAACAGGGTCAGGTGCGGCACAACTTGCGCGACACTTCCGGCGCTTACACCAGCGTGACCAGCGTCAATGAATTTGGCGGGCAGTTGTATCTGGGCAGCATCGCGATGAAAGCGGTTGGCTGCATGCCGACGCCGTAAAAATATGCCTAGCTGCAAACTTCACTTAAGACAATCTGTCACGGAGAGAATTAGATGACACACGAACCCGAAGACAAATTCCCCGACCACGATCTGACACCTGAAACTGGCGCGGCTACTGATGTCGCACCGCTAGGCCGCCATCAGAAACCCGCGCACGAACTCACGGCTGACGAAGATGCAGATGTCGCTGATTGGCAGCGCGTCGCTGCGCTGGACGAGTTCAAACAATTGCTGGCGGCCAAACGCAAGTTCATCATTCCGGCCACGATTTTTTTCATCGTTTACTACTTCGCGCTGCCTTTGTTGGTTGGCTATGCGCCACAACTGATGAGCAAGCGCGTATTGGGCGTGGTCAATCTGGCTTATCTGTTCGCGCTCTCGCAATTTTTTATGGCGTGGCTGATTGCTGCGCTATATGTGCGCGCGGCGGGTCGCTTCGATGCAATGACTCACAACATCCTCAACAAGCTGAAAGGGGGCGCTAACCGATGAATGCTGCGCTGCTGATGTTTCTCCTCTTCATTGCCATCACGCTTTGGATCACGTGGTGGGCGGCGCGCAAGAACACTGGATCGAGCGCCTATTTCGCCGCCGGGCGGTCGTTGACTGCCTGGCAAAACGGCATCGCTGTGGCGGGCGATTATATGAGCGCGGCGTCGTTTCTGGGCATCGCAGGCATCATCGCTTTTCAGGGTTACGATGGGTTTATGTATTCGGTCGGCTGGCTGGTAGCTTACCTGACTGTCTTGCTGATCGTGGCCGAGCCGCTGCGCAATGCAGGCAAGTACACGATGGCGGATGTGCTGGCCTATCGCTTAAGCCCGCGCCCGGTGCGCGCGATGGGCGCATTGAGCACGCTCACAGTCAGCACGTTTTATATGATCGCGCAGATGGTCGGCGCGGGCGCTTTGGTTTCGTTGCTGCTAAAAGACACGGGCGTCAGCTTCCGCACGGCGGTCATCGCCATCGGCATTCTGATGATTGTCTACGTCGTGTTTGGAGGGATGCTGGCAACGACGTGGGTGCAGATCATCAAGGCGATTCTGTTGATGGGCGGCACGATTCTGCTCAGCCTATTGGTGCTGAAACATTTCGGCTTCAGCTTCAGCGCCTTCTTCAACGCCATCGCTCAGGTCACCTATCACGATGCAAAAGGCAATCTAGTCACGCAGGATTTTTTGACACCGGGGTTGCGCTACAAGCCGCCGTATGGCGCGCTCGACCTGCTCTCGCTGGGCATGGCGTTGATCTTCGGCACGGCGGGATTGCCGCACATTCTAGTGCGCTTCTACACCGTGCCCGATGCGAAGACGGCGCGCGTCAGCGTGGTCTGGGCGATGATTATCATTGGCAGCTTTTACATTCTGACGACCTTTCTGGGCTTTGGCGCAGCGACGATTGTCGGGCGTGACTTCATTGCGAAGAACGGCGGCACGAATATGAGCGCGCCGCTGTTGGCGCAGGCCCTGGCCGGAGATTTGTTCTTCGCCTTCATCTCGGCGATTGCCTTTGCGACGATTCTGGCAGTCGTAGCCGGGTTGACCATCTCGGCGTCTACGTCATTTGCGCACGACTTCTGGACGAACGTATTGCATCACGGGAAGGAACGTTCGCCGGGCGAAGAAGTGCGCGTGGCGCGCGTGACTGCGTTCGTGGTTGGGGCAATCTCTATTTTGATCGCGATTCTGTTGGGGCCGAACGCAAACGTGGCATTTCTTGTTGCGTTGGCATTTGCGGTCGCGGCGTCGGCCAACTTGCCGGTGATTGTGCTGTCGTTGTTCTGGCGGCGCTTCAATACGAAAGGCGCGGTGGCGGGATTGGCGACGGGCTTGCTGGCTTCGTTGGTGTTGATCTTGCTGAGTCCGAGTATCTTGAAAGCTGAAGCGATTTTCCCGCTGGAAAATCCGGGGATTATCAGCATTCCGCTCGGTTTTCTCGGCGCGGTTGTCGGTACGCTGCTCGGACGGGAGCCGCAGGCCGAGGAGAAATTTACTGAGTTGAGCGTGCGCGCGAATACCGGCTTGGGCGCAGAAAAAGCGGCTTCGCATTAAGCCTGCGAAGCAGGCGGCAGCATAAAGCCCAGGGGGCGAGCCTTGGGAAGAAGTAGGCAGAATCACACAAGCCCACGAAGTGGGCGACAGCCACAGGTCTGCCGCCCGTTTCACGGGCTTGCACGCTTTCTGCCATCCTTACCCAGGGTTGCGGCTTCGCCTTCACCCTGGGCTATATTCTGGCCACCTGCTTCGCAGGTTCTAATCGGAACTTTTTCTTTCTCGAACAAATTGCGATAAAGCTTCTCTACAGTTGCTCAATGGACAAAACGTTTCGCAAAATCCTGATTGCCAATCGCGGCGAAATTGCTTTGCGCGTAATCCGTACTTGCCAAGCGATGGGCATCGCTACGGTGGCGGTCTATTCCAATGCTGATCTACACGCGCCACACGTGCGCGCGGCCGATGAGGCTGTACACATTGGTGAAGCTTCGGCCCAAGATTCTTATCTCAATTCCTCGCGCGTTATCCAAGCCGCTCAACGTACCGTATGCGAAGCTATTCACCCAGGCTACGGCTTCTTATCCGAGAACGCTGAATTCGCCGAGGCATGTGCCGCAGCAAGTATTGTTTTTATCGGGCCAAATCCGCACGTAATTCGGCAAATGGGATCCAAGAGCGCGGCGCGGCAACTCGCAGCAAGTGCCGGTGTGCCGACTGTGCCGGGTTATGACGGCGCTGAACAAAGCGAAGACACATTGCGCCGAGAGATGTTGCGCATCGGCTTTCCCGTGCTTATCAAGGCTTCCGCGGGCGGTGGTGGAAAAGGCATGCGCGTGGTGCGCGAAGTGAGCGAAAGCGCAGAAGCTCTCGCGGCAGCGCGCCGTGAAGCAGAGAAGGCTTTTGGCGACGGCACACTCCTGCTGGAAAAATTTGTCGAACAGGCGCGCCACGTCGAGATTCAGCTTTTCGGTGACAGCCACGGCAACCTCGTGCACCTCTTCGAGCGCGACTGCTCATTGCAACGGCGGCATCAGAAGATCGTTGAGGAAAGCCCGTCGCCCGCCGTCACGCCTGAACTGCGCGAAAAGATGGGCGCAGCGGCGGTGCGGATTGGGCGAGCCATCGGCTATGTCAACGCTGGCACGGTCGAATTCATTCTTGCGCCCGACGGCGAGTTCTATTTCATCGAAGTCAACACGCGCTTGCAGGTGGAGCATCCGGTCACAGAGATGATTACCGGCCTGGATTTGGTCAAGCTGCAAATCGAAGTGGCCGAGGGCAAGCCGTTGCCTTTCACCCAAGCCGAAGTGCGCACGAGCGGCCACGCCATCGAAGCGCGTTTGTATGCGGAGGACCCGGCGAACAACTTTCTACCTGCCACCGGCACACTGCACGGCTGGCAGTTACCGAGCGGCATTGATGGGCTGCGTGTTGATGCCGGTGTGGAAGCGGGCAGTGAGATTGGTATTCACTACGATCCACTGCTGGCGAAGCTAATCGCGCACGGGCACGACCGGGACGAGGCGCTGCGCAAACTCAGCTACGGCTTGCGCCAGCTTCGCGCCGAGGGCGTAACGACCAATCGGGAGTTTTTACTGCGCGTGCTGGAAAGCGAGGGCTTTCGACAAGGCGCGGCCACGACGAGCTACATTGGTGATCAGCTCGACGTATTGGTGGCCAAAGAGACAGCAGAGTTGGAGACCGCATCAGCGATTGCGCTGGCCTTGTTCTTGCAAACCAAGTGGCGAGCGGCGGACAGCTTGATGCAGCATTTGCCGCCTGGTTATCGCAACAATCCTTACCGCGATCCATTGTTAAAACTGCAAGTCAGTGGAAGGCCGGTCGAGCTTTCCTGGCGCTGGCTGTCGGGCGCCAAGTTCGAATTTTTGTTGGCTGGTCAGACACATACCGTTGATTTACTTGCTGCCGAAAGCGAGCAAGTGCGCTATGCTTTTGACGGCGTTCAGCGCAGGTTCAACGTAACCGAAGTTGGCGAACGGTTCTTTATACACTCCGCGCTGGGCGCTTGCACGATTGAGAAACTGCCGCGCTACCCGGAATACGAAGTCACCGCCGATGCTGGCTCGGCTAATTCGCCGATGCCAGGCCAGGTCTTGAAGCTGTTGGTCGAGATCGGACAACAAGTCACCAAAGGCGAGGCCCTGTTGATATTGGAAGCGATGAAGATGGAACATACGCTGCGGGCGGCAGTGGATGGAGTGGTCGAAGCGATTCTGGTCAAGCCGGGCGAGGTCGTCTCGCCCGGCCAAGTGTTGATTCACGTCAAGGCGTCTTAACGAGTTGGCTGTCCGACAAGCTGCCAAAGTTTGTCGGAGCTTTGATCATGCAACCCAATGATTGGCTAACCGAGCCTGCGACGAGCTTTGGCAGCTTGTCGAACATTTCTGGAGGAATAAAACATGTCCATAGCAATCGCGCCAGTGAGCGAGCGAACCTACCCGTACTTTAGCGAAGAGCACTTGATGTTGCGCGAGACGGTGAAGCAGTTTTGCGAACGCGAGATCGCACCCTTCGCCGAAGAGTGGGATGAAGCCGGCATCTTCCCGCGCGAACTATTTAAGCAAGCCGCCGACCTTGGATTGTTTGGCATCCGCCTCGATCCGAAATATGGCGGCAGCGGGTTGGATTGGTGGGCGACGGCGGCCTATCTGGACGGTCTGTCGTATGCCAATAATGGTGGCGTGGGAATGGCGCTGATGGTGCAATCGGACATCACGCTGCCGGTGTTGGAAGAGTTGGGCACGGAAGAGCAGAAAGAAGAGTTTATGCGTCCGGCCATTGCGGGCGAATACATCGCCGCGCTGGGCATCAGCGAGCCAAGCGGCGGCTCGGACGTGGCCAACCTCAAGACCAAGGCGCGGATTGACGGCGACGATTTCGTCATCTCTGGTCAGAAGCTTTGGATCACCAATGGCACGCGCGCCGATTTCATCATCCTGGCCGTGCGCACTGGCGACGAGGGACACAAGGGCATCTCGATGGTGCTCTTCCCGACCAAGACGCCTGGCTTCGGCGTGGGCAAGAAGCTCAAGAAGATCGGCAATCTGTCGTCGGACACGGCGGAGTTGTTCTTCGACAATTGCCGCATCCCGCGCCGCTATTTGCTGGGCGAGCTGAATCGGGGCTTTTACTACACGATGATCAACTTTCAGGGCGAGCGGCTGGCGGCAGCGCTGGGCGCGCTCTACAAGATGGAGCGCGCCTTGGAATACGCAATCAACTACGGCAAGGAGCGCAAGGCCTTTGGCCAGCCCATCGGCTCGTTCCAGGTTTGGCGGCATCGCTTTGCCGAACATCTGACCAACATCGAAGCGGCCAAGTGGCTGTGCTACCGCGCGCTCGATTTGTTCAATCGTGGTGAGAAATGCCTGCGCGAGATCACGATGGCCAAGCTCTTTTGCAGCGAGTTGGATCAGAAGGTGATGTATGACTGTATGCAGATCATGGGCGGCTTTGCTTACACGACCGAATACCCGATTGGCCGCGCCTGGCGCGATGCGCGCTTGAACACCATCGGCGCGGGTGCGTCTGAGATCATGAAAGAGATCATTGCGAAGGACGCGAAGCTTTGAAGATTAGAAGATCGAGGATTGAGGATAGCTTATGATCCTCGATCTTCTACTGTTGAGCCGCAATCCTCTCTCGGCAAAATTTTTACCAATTCCCAACCGAATTGTTTTATTATCCCGCCGCATCTCATCTAGCTGCGCTGCTGCGCTACTGGTGATTAGGAGAATTGGTGATGAAGGAATGGTTGCGGGCTGATACCATCATTGGCGACTATCGGGTTGCGATGCGCATCGGTATCAGCGTGCTTGGAGAGGTTTATCAGGTACGCGATGATATGCGCGGCGCAAATGGGGCATTGAAAATGCTCTCAGCCTCGCTGGGTTGGGATCAGACCAGCCTGGATCGTTTTGTCCACATCATCAAATCAGCTCCGCCACTCGACCACCCAAATATCTGCAAAATACTCGACGCCGGCGTGACAGAAAACGGGCGGCCTTTTGTGGTCAGCCAGCTCGTTTATGGTCGCACGCTGGACGAGATTGGCATCGGCTTGGCGCGTCCGCTGGCCGACAAGATCAAGATCGCCATCCAAATCGCCGAGGCGCTCGACGCGGCGCATACAAAAGGCGTTCTGCATCTAGGACTCAAGCCTGCCAATGTCATGCTCGATCATCGTGGGCAGGTCAAGGTGCTCGATTTTGTCGTCACAATTGCCACCCAGATTGCCTTGATGTCGCGCGGGCTGCGCGCGCCGCAACACAAAGTGACGATAGGCGCGGTGCGTTATTTCAGCCCGGAGCAGGTGCGCGGCGAAAGGCCCACCCCGCAATCCGACATCTTCGGCCTCGGCACGCTCGTCTACGAACTCTTTGCCAGCCAACTGCCCTTTAATGGCCACTCTGTTGAGGAAGTCAGCAAAGCCATTCTGCACGAGCAACCCGAACCTTTGACCGAACAACTCCACGAAGTGCCCCCTTCCATCAACGAAGTTGTGTTGAAGGCGCTGGCAAAGAATCCGGCGGAGCGTTATCGCACGGCGGGCGAGTTCGCCGCAGCCCTGAAGCAATTGGCGATAGAAGAAGAAAAACTGCGCTTAGCCAAGGCCAAGCCTGAGACCGATGAGCAAGTGGTGATCAAGTGGAAATGGCTGCTGGAGTATCTCAACGATTTCCTCAAAAAACTGCTCAAAAGCATGATCATGCGCATGTTTTTTGCGATCGTCGTCTTTACTATTTTTCTGACCTTCTGGTACCGTCGCCAGGGCGACCGGAACTTCCAACTACCGGAAGAACCACTGCCTTTTAGCAAGCTGACTAGCAACAGCAAGGTGCTCGACGCAGTAATTTCGCCCGATGGCAAAAGCCTCGTTTACCTGATCGAAGATGCCAATAGGCACAGCCTGTTTTATAAAGTGGTGAAGGAAACACGCGAGCGGCTGTTGGTGGCCACGCCGGATGCGGAGCTTTCCAGCCTGACTTATTCACCCGCCAACGACTTCATCTATTACCTCAAAACGACGCCGGACACCCGTGAGCTTTTCCGCGTCTCGCAGAGCGGCGCAAACCAGCGCGTGCTGATGCAGGTTGACAGCCCCATCACTATCACCGACAACAACCGGCAATTCGCCTTTGTGCGTCGCAACGGCCCTGAATCGCAACTCCTCGTCAGCAATGTCAAAGAGCCGTCCGAGCGCATCATCGCCACACTGCAAAGCCCAGCGCAGTTTGCGCTAAGCGCCCCCGCCTGGTCGCACGGCGGTAAGAGCATCGTCTGCGCGGTCAAACGCGCGGAGAACGATTTGACATTCGACTTAGTCAGTTTCGCGGTTGAGGGCGGCGCGCCGAAATTGCTGACCAGCGGGCGCTGGGCTGAAATCGGGCGACTCGTCTGGCTGGCTGGCGATGAAGCGCTCTTGATCAACGGGCGCGAGATCACCGCGCAGAACTGGCAAATCTCGCAGCTCAATCCCAAGACAGGTGAATTGAGCGCGATCACACAGGGCATCAATGATTATCATGGCTTGAGCCTCACCTTCGATACCAAACAATTGCTAACGGTCAATTATCTGCGCGACACCGGCATTTGGCTCGGCACGGACGAAACCGCTCGCCAACTCACCAGCGGTGCAGACGATGGGTTTGCCGGGCTGACCTGGTGGAACAACGACAAACTCGTTTACGCCTCGCGCGCTAAAAAACGTGTAGACCTCTGGCGCAAGCAAACCGATCAAAACAAGCCGCAACTGCTCGAAGCCCTACGACCCCAGGACACCCACGCCAACGTCTATCCGGCGGCCTCCGGTAATGGCAAAGAGTTGGTCTTTGCCGCCGTAGTGGGTGAACAAGCCGCGCTCTGGCAAGCCGAGGCAGACAACACTCAGCTCAAACAGCTCACCAAAGGGCCATTAGCTTGGCTGCCACAGCTCAGCAACAACGGGCAATTACTGCTCTACTCTGCCTTGACCAACGGCAAAGCGTCGCTCAACAAGATGAATGCCACGGGTAGCGAGCCTACTGTATTGTTGGAAAATTCCGGCTGGGGCGGCGTACTTTCGCCAGACGGCCAACAGGTCGCTGCCAACTATTTCGACGCCACGAGCGGCAACTGGAAAGTCATCGTCTTTCCGACTGCTGGCGGGAAGGCGACGACCATACTTGATCTGCCGGGCACGGCACATCGCGTCTTGCGTTGGACACCCGATGGCCGGGGGATTGTTTACGTCGTCACCAAACGTGGGGTGGCCAATCTCTGGCAACAACCGCTGCCCGAAGGCGCAGCAACCGCACTGACACAATTCACCAAACAGCGCATTTACAATTTCGCCTGGTCGCCGGATGGCAAGCAACTGGCCGTGGCACGCGGCAAGCTGACGAGTGACGCCGTGCTGATTAGCGGTTGGAATGACCCCAAAGCGAAGAAATAAGGAATACTCAACTTTGCCGTTCGCCAAGACAGTAACAAAGTCCGTCCGGCGCTATGACGAAAAACACCTTCCAAGCAGTGTCGCCGTGTTGGTCAACCCGAAAGCCAGCCTCTTCTTTTGCTAAGCCATTCGACTTCAGTTCCGCAAAGGCTACTTCGGCACTATCTACCTCAAAGAAGCATCCATCCTGTGACGAGTCGCCACCATTTTCGGCCAGCCCGATCTGAATCTCATCTCTAGCGAGGACAACGGACTTACACGGCTCAGCTTGTCGTGAAACAAGCTGGAAGCCCATGATCGTTTCGTAAAAAGGAATGGCGGCTTCTAAGTTTTCCACCGGCAGGTTCATTTTGTCTTTTTGATATGGCCAGGCGGACTTGAAAATTGATTTCACGTCAGTCTCCTTATTTTCGAGCGTCACATCAATTACAGATGTTCAAGTAGAAGTAGGGCGCTTTCTGATGTTAAAAGGACAATACACAATCAAACTAGTGCCTGATCATGCGCATCACAAGCGTCGCAATAAGGTCGCAAACAATCACAGCGAGAACAACAAAAGAACCATAGCCAAAAAAGTCTGCGACAGTACCAGTTTTCAAGTAGCCCGCGGTGGCATACAGGAAGGCCGCGAAGACCAATAAAGTCGGGATACGCCAACTGAGCTGCTTGAGCCGCTTAATCATTCCATTAGGAGTTGGGGGGATTTGCTGACGATTATCTGGGGCAGCAACTTTTACTTCTCCGCGCTCGGCAGCCTCAATTGCGGCACAAAGACGGTCAATATGATGATGAAAGTCCACGCCTGAATCCACCCGAAGAGCGTTGCGAAACGCAAGGCCCCTCAGATCTTCCGGAAGAGTCTCGGCTGAGGGCATAGCGGTATTATCAATCAGCAGCGGAACTATGCGAGTATCTTTACAAAGAGCTTGCGCCACTTCCAAGCGGACAAAATCATTGGGGGCATCAATGCGACGCTGGCCTGCACTATCGGTGGCTAACCAGTGAGGCCCAATAACGACCAGCAAAATGTGACAGCGCGCCAAGGAGTCCGAGATGTAAGATCGAAAGTCAACGCCTATCGGAATACTATCAAGATCCATAAAGACATAATCACGTCCGAAACGTGCCTGTAACCGGTCATAGATGCGACCAGTAATTGGCCCAGAGTCCCCTCTTCGATACGAGATCATTATCATTCCAGTTTTGACCCAGAAGCTAGTTTCCGCAGATGGAAAGTTTCGGCTTTCCATCTGCGGAAACTTTTGAATGCCGGTTCATTCGTAAGCAAGAAAGCAAAGATGAAGGTAATGCTAGCGCAGAATGAATACTAACCCCAAGCTGATTCTCACTGTAGCAGCGCCAATTCGCGAGCGCACTTGGCGGCGCGCTTGAGTAGCAGCTCACGTTCACGCGCATTGCGAGTGAGCACAGCGGCGCGTTCGAACTCCGCACGCGCTTCATCATTGCGGCCCAGCTTGGCCAACAGGTCGCCGCGCACACTCGGCAAGAGGTGATAACCCTTGAGTGATGGTTCCGCAGTCAGCGCATCAATAAGTTCGAGTCCCGCTGCCGGCCCAAACGCCAGGCTGACTGCAACAGCGCGATTCAACTCCACCACAGGCGAGGGTGCGAGTTGCGCGAGCGCATCGTAGAGCGCCACGATGCGCGCCCAGTCAGTCTCCTCCGGGACACGCGCCCGCGCGTGACAGGCGGCAATCGCGGCCTGCAACGCATAAGGGCCTAGCACGCCTCCAACCGCTTCAGCACGCTTGAGCGCCGCGAGGCCGCGCCTTATCAGGAGTTGATCCCAGCGCGCACGATTTTGTTCAAAGAGCGGGACGATCTCACCAGTTGGGCCAATCCGCGCCCGCGTCCGCGATGCCTGAATCTCCATCAATGCGACAAGGCCGTGGGCTTCCGGCTCCTGCGGCACAAGCTCGGCGAGGATGCGTCCGAGACGTAGCGCCTCTTCGCACAACGCAGGCCGCATCCAATGCTCACCAGCAGTCGCCGCGTAGCCTTCATTGAAAACGAGGTAGATAACCTCTAGCACCGAGGACAACCGGGTGCCGAACTCATCGGCGCGGGGAACCTCGAAAGGAACACGCGCCGCAGCAAGAGTCCGCTTGGCGCGAACGATTCGTTGCGCAATGGTCGGCTCCGGGACGAGGAACGCGCGCGCAATCTCATCATTCTTCAAACCTCCGAGCAAGCGCAGCGTGAGCGCTACGCGCGCTTCAGTGGAAAGCACCGGATGGCAAGCCGTGAACACAAGGCGCAACAGGTCATCGCCAATGTCATCGTCGAGCGCCGCGCCAAAGTCCGGCGTCATTGACTCCGCCTGCGCCCCGAGTTCGCGGCTGATCTCTTCGTGTTTGCGCTCTTGCAGTTTGCTGCGCCGGAGCCGGTCAATCGCACGATGCTTCGCGGTAGCCATGAGCCAAGCGCCTGGATTGTCCGGGACACCCTGCTTCGGCCACTGCTCAAGCGCAGCGACCAGCGCGTCATGCGCCAGGTCTTCGGCCAAACCAACGTCGCGGACGATGCGCGCTAGACCGGCAATGATCTTGGCGGATTCGATTCTCCAGACGGCGTCAATTACGCGATGAGTATCGGAAGTTGGCATAACGTCTCAGGTGGACCGCGCCGCAGAAGTCAGGTTACTCCCGTGGCGGGTTAAGCGCAGCTCAAGATGTCGCTTCACGTCGGGCCATTCATGCGCGAGGATGCTGTACATCACGCTGTCGCGCACGCTCCCATCGCGGCGCGCCAGGTGATGGCGGAGTACGCCATCATTCTTAGCGCCCAAGGCCTCAATGGCTCGCTGCGAGGCGAAGTTGAAATTGTCGGTGCGCAACCCGACCACCTTGCAACCAAGTGTGTCGAACGCGTGGCCGAGCAGCAACAGCTTGCAAGAGGTGTTGACGTGGCTGCGTTGCCAGCTCTTTCCATACCAGGTGTAACCAATCTCCACGCGATCAATTTTGGCGACGACGTCATGATAGCGCGTGCTGCCGACGATTGCGCCGCTCGTCAGTTCCCGCACTGCCCAGGGCAACATATTTCCGGCCTGCTGACCGTCGAGCGCATCGGCAATGTATGCTCGCACCTGCTCTGGTTCCGGCACCGAAGTGAACCATAACTCCCAGAGCTTGCCATCAGCCGCCGCGACGGCCAGCTCATCCTGGTGTTCATAAGCCAGTGGTTCCAAACGGACGCCGTGGCCTTCAAGTGTGACGGGTCGAACATTGATCATATTTGCCTTCCAGCAACTTTGCGCGACTAGGTTTGCTTCGCCGTCTTCTGTGAAAGGGTAGTGGCGCAAGCGGGTGAGTTTGGAGTACCGGCTTCAGCCGGCCGGGTTGGTCAACGAAGGCTGCCGCCTGCAGGCGGGACTCCAAACGCTCTCTCCCGCTTGCGCCACTACCTGTGAAAGAAGCTCGATTCTACCGCTTGCCGCTGCCGAGTTTGCCACCCAGCCAGGCGCCGGGCAGCGCCAACGCGATGAGCGCGATGGGATACCAATGCGGCCCGAAGGCAGGCCCGCTGTTCCACGTCGCGACTGCGCCTGCAATGCCCAAGACAAAACCTATGATGCCAAGCAACAGGGCGTGCCACATTGGCCGATCAGGTGCGAGCCGCGCTGCGATGTAGCTACCCGCGACGCCGTAGACAGTGCGATAGGCCGTCGCCAGCAACAATGGCGCGTCGCCTACAGGTTGCCCCCAAGACGGGAAGACGCCGGTGGCGTGCATGACGGCGTCGGTGACCAGGGAAAGAATGACAACTGCGAGAAAGCCAGCGAACACAGCGCCGATGCTCCGAAGCATGCGGCGCGGACGGTTTGTTTCAACCATGTTTTCCATTTTTCCTCCAAGCTGCTGCCACCAACAACTATGGCAGGTTTGATTACACAGCCTTCTTCAGGTTCAAATAATGATCCCGTTGTTTCTTATCAAGGTGTTCAATTGCGTAGCGCAAGAAAGTACGCGGCATTGTAGCCGCATGTTTGTCTAAAAAACTCAACAGCCTTGGACGATCTTTTTTGCCAGCTTCGCGCAACCACCCGCCAGCAGCCTTATGGATTAAGTCGTGCTTGTCGTTCAGCAACATCTCGGCGATCTTAAAAGTGTCAGCCACCTCGCCGTGTTTAACAAAATAGTAGGTGCTGACAATGGCAGTGCGGCGTTCCCAGACGTTTTTTGAGCGCGCCAGTTTGTACAAGATAGCGCGCGGTTTATCGAACAAGTAGCCGCCAACGACATACGGGGCGCTACGATCAACTAAATCCCAATTGTTGATTCTATCGTGGCGCTTCAAATAAAGATCGAACAGCTCTTTTCTGCGCGCCTCAGATGTCTTTTTGCTGCGCGCTTGCCAATCCATAATGCTGACTGCGCCAACTCGTACTTCGTGGATCGGGCTTTCGAGCAATTGCTCGATCTCGCCGGGTGTCATTTCAATAAACTCTTTGGCCAACGCGAAGATCTGCCCCATCCGTACACCCATAAATTCATCACCCTCGCCATATTGGCCTTCGCCGGTTTTGAAGTAACGTTGAATCTTCTAGAGTTCGTCTGGCGAACGGTAAGTTTTCAGCTTCTCAACAAACTCTGTTGCGGTCAGGCCTGCTGGCATATCAATGATCCTTTCCCAAGTTACGCCTTGAGCGACAAGTGGTAGACATAAAACTCTGAATCGCGGCTCCATCCTTCACGCTCATACAACGCTTGAGCATGCTGGTTGGTGATGGCAGTGGAGAGCGTCAGTCTTAAGGCGCCCGCTGCGCGTCCATAGTCGGCTGCCGCTCGGAGTAACCGAGCGGCAACTCCCTGGCGGCGGGCTGAAGGAGCAACAAATAGATCATTCAAAATGAAGATCTGTGCCAGAGAACCGGACGAAAAGCTCGGATACAACTGCGCAAATCCAACGGCAGCGCCCTTTCCGTCCCTCGCAAGGAAGATGGCTGATTGGTTGTACTTGAAACGCTCCCTCAGAAATGCCCGACAAGCTTCAGGCTGGCTAGGCTTGTCATAGAACTGCCGATAAGCATCGAACAACGGCACGATGTCTTCGATGTCGGCAAGCGTCGCTTGGTGAACTGTCACAGATTGTTCGTGATTCATTGCAATATTTGGTGTAGTACCAGGGGCGGTAGCGACCGGGTGTTTGCGGAGTTACATAGGCACCCGGTCGCTACCACTCCCGGTACTGCATTGTCGCGTCATCTACTGACTATCTCATGTTACGCGGCGGCAGATGAAGCTTAGAGCTTGACAGCCTCTTCGTCCCGCTAGGGACGGTTGATATTAGCCCGGCGATTCATCGCCGGGTGGGGGAGCGCATAACCATTGCGTCCTGTAGGGACGCTTGAATCTTCCGTCAGCAGTAACTTCAAGCGTCCCGCCGGGACGCGAATGCATTGGCTGACTTTCCCGGCAATAAATTGCCGGGCTAATTTCAAACCGTCCCTCACGGGACGAAAACAAAGACAAACTCAAGGCTCGTTTTCCAATCGCGTAACATCAGTGACTATTTCTGCTCGGCCGCCTGCTCCAAAGTCTTGATGTCAATCTTCCTCATTTGAAGCATTGCCTGCATGACTCTTTGGGCTTTCCCGGCATCTTTGTCTCCCAACAGCTTGGGCAAAGCCGCGGGAACAATCTGCCACGACAAGCCATATTTGTCTTTCAGCCAACCGCACATGCTCTCCTCTCCACCTTCAGTGAGCTTCTCCCAAAACTCATCTACTTCCTGCTGTGTCTCGCAGTTCACGACGAAAGAGATGGCTTCGGTGAATTTGAAACGCGGGCCGCCGTTTAACACTACGAATTCTTGTCCCTCGAGCTGGAAATTTGCGGTCAAGACAGTCCCAGCCGGGCCTGGCCCTCCTTCAGGATAGCGCGTAATGCTACCTATCTTTGAATTCTTGAAAATCGAACAATAAAAATTCATCGCCTCTTCGGCATTGTTATCGAACCACAAGAATGGGGTAATTTTTTGCATAGGATTTTCCTTTCAATGTTTGTTTCTGTGAGCTGAAAAACGCGCACTGTTACTGCTTCTCGGCAATCTGCGCGCGCAGGCGTTCCTCCTGCTCCCTGAGTTCTGGCGTGAATTCGTCGCCGAACTCTTCCATCTCGAACACCTGACGAATTTCGACCTCGCCCTCATCTTCGTCATCCGGGTTGGGAATGCGCTTGGCCCATTCAATCGCCTCGTCCAATGACTTCACCTGCCAGATCCAGAAGCCACAGATCAACTCCTTCGCTTCGGTGAAAGGCCCGTCGGTTACCGTGAGCTTGCCTTTAGAGAACTTGACCTTTGCCCCCTTCGAGCTTGGATGTAAGCCCTCGCCCGCCAGCATCACGCCCGCCTTCACCAACTCTTCGTTATACTTCCCCATTTCGGCCAGCATCTTTTCGCTCGGCATTGCGCCCGCCTCTGTTTTATCGTTCGCTTTGATTAAAACAACTACTCGCATCGTAAATTCTCCTTCTGGTTATTAAGTTTAAGAGCAGAACTCCCGGACGGAATTGACCGGCAAATCCCTCGCTCTATCTGTACGTCGAACGAGGAAGCGGGAATTCGACAAGTCGAACATTTTTTTCAGCGTTTTTGACTTCAATTTATTGAGATCAGCTTAGGCGCACCTGCCCCAAGTTTGAAAAATCCGCGGCAGGCTCATCACAAATTCTGAATCTGCTGCCGCGTCATTCAATCTGGCAATCACCTGCTCGACTTCAGCTTGAGTCGCCAGCCCCTCCGCAACAACCGAATCTGCTATCCTCGCCATCGTGATCGAGGCGATAAGTTTGCCATCACCTTCCAGGTGTGTCGGCTGCACCACGTTGACTTGAACGCCTTCGGCTCCCGCCTTGCGCAGCATTCCCGGCAGCTTGGGGCCGATGTTCGGTTCGGCTCCTCTGCGCAGGACTACCTGCTGATATAACTCCGTGTATCGCTGATAAGCCTCACTATACGGGTAGCAAAAACTTCCGGTAAAATCTATGTCCTCAATCACCAACAACCCTTGCAATCTGCAAGCTCTCACCATCGCGTCAAGACACTTCTCCGGCTCGCTCAAATGCGTGAGCACAAAGCGTGCATAAACCAGATCATAAGCTTCTGCTTCCTGGCAGATTAAGGCATCTGCCTGACGAAATTCGACGTTGTTCAGATGTTCGTCTGCTGCATCTTCCCGCGCCAGCGCGAGAATTGCGCCATCTGAGTCAATGCCAACAACCTTCCCTTCAGTGCCGACCAATTCAGCCAGCAGGCCTGTGACAAAGCCGCCGCCGCAACCCACATCCAGGCAATTCATGCCTTCGCGGACGCCCGCTGTTTCTAGCAATTGAGTAGTGGTCGGCTGTAGCACCTGAGAGATGAGCTTTAGACGCTCCTTGCCTTCTCTACCTCCGCTGATAACGTAGCGGCTCATGCCGGAACCTCCTCCACAGTAGATGTTTGGTCATACTCGTGTTTGGCTTTGTGACATGGTTATTGCGCGCTGTTTCGAGTGGCGCTGACATTGAGAATTATGCGCCGGTACGAAGTCAGCGTTGGCAAACCATTGTCGGTAACTGCAAGAATGATGTGCGCGACTCCGTTCGGACACGGCCTGTTCGCAGGCACCCAGTTCGGACGGCAAGCCGCCGTAGCCGTTACGCTGGCCTTGGCTGTGTCAGCTTGCGAGATTGTGACTGCCGCCAAATTCTGGCCCGGCACAAAGCCTGCCTCGGCATAATGGAACCATTGATAACTGAGCTTGTGGCCGTCAGGGTCACGACTGGAACTGGCGTCGAGCGTCACTGGTTTGCCAACTTCAGCTTCAAGCGTGATCGGAGCCTTGCCTTCCTTACCATTCACGCTGACCTCGGGGTTATGGTTTGCCTGAGCATAAGCTTTAATCGTCCAATCCATGCGCGCGGCAAATTCGTGCTGAAAGGCTGTGCGCCAACGCCAGATCGTCGCCTGATCCGACACGTAGAGTTTGCCATCAACGCCTATGACGCTGTCTTGCGAAGTGACTCGCCGAAACATATCGCCGCCCTGCGTCCAGATTGAGTGTGTCTCGCCGTACGGTTGCCGCCAAACATAGCGCCCGCCCCAACCACCCCAACTCGGATTACGATAGCTGTTGAGGCCATTGTTCGTCAGGCCGAGAAACGAAGACGTGTCGCCTTCCATAATAAAAGCGAACTTCGGATAGAGCTTGCCCAGCGGCCCTTTGGCGCGAATGTTTGTTTCCAACCATTCGTTGGTGACAGTGCTGCCATCAGCGCCCGCGCAATTGCGGTAATACTCGTCCCCGCTGATGCCTGTCCATGTTGCATAAAGATAGTCGCCGCTATCAGGGCTACTCGGTTTGACGATGTAATGCAGCGTTGGGAATTCACGGCGAATCCACGGGCCCGCATCGTCCTGATCTGAAATCGAACTGACCCTGAGCTTAGCCACGAACTTTTCGACTTCGGCAGGCGAACGATTTGCGCGCACATACAACAGCGCCTGTGCCAGCGTGTTCGCGCCACCCCAAACAGTGATCCACAGCGGGCGCGCATCAGCTTTGTCAGCCGCGCGGATAATCGCTTCAGCGCCGGGCGACATTTTGTCTGTGCCAACCGCCGCCATACCGTATGCGAGTTGGCCGGACGTGACTATTGCATCCAGTTTGGCAGCCTCCGGCCAATCGGCTGCGTGCTTGAGCAGGCTCGACCGCACCTCGCCATAAGCAGCAATCAGCTTGCGCATGGTTTCGGGTTGGACTTTGTTTTTCTGCCACGTTGAAGTAGTAGCGATCAAAGCTTCCAGATCGAGTTCGTTGGAATAGAGCAACAGGCGGACGAATGACATCTGATCGTCGGGTTCGTTACCCATATCGCTCAACACCGCGACGCGCGGTTTTCCGGCAAAGTCATCTACGTAACCAGGCTGCAAAGACTGCGCGGTTGCGCTTTCAGCGCCGGCGAACCATAGACTGATGGTTATCGCAAAAATCAGCAGGCGCATGTTGGTATGCATTCGACTTCCCTCAGTGTTGCAATAACAGTGAAAATGCGCAGAACGAACCTGAGGCGGCGCTCAGGTGGAAAACCTTTGAGCAGCGCGTGCTCGCGCTTTGGCGGCCTCTTCCTCTCGGTTCCTCGGTGGCGCGCTCGTTTCAAGAGAGTGCAGGAATTTCCGGGAAACAGCGGCGATCTCGTCAACAGCGGCCAGGAATACAGCTTCGTTGGCTTTCGATGGCTTGTTGAAGCCACTCAACTTTCTCACGAATTGTAGCGAGGCTGCGCGTATCTCGTCGTCCGTCACAGGCGGCTCGAAGTTGAAGAGCGTTTTGATATTTCTACACATAAGCCTTATCTCGATTTTTCAGGGTCTTCCAAGCGGAACGTGATTACGCTCGCAAACAAGTGACTAACGGCTAACTTCACTGTGCAGCATAGTTGGGCATTTTTAGGTAGGTTGGATGCCTCGTCAGTATCTTCTTAAGGTTCTGTGATAGGCTCAACTTTCTCACCCCGAAACTCTTTACGGAGTCGGGAAATACTTGAAGCCAAATCCTTGACTGCATCGTCAAAAGATCGAGCAATTCTGCCATTAACCTTAGCTACCGTGTCGTCGGATAACTGCAAGCCTAGTGTTTTAAGAGATACATCTGCGAATTTGTCAAAAAACTCGAGGCGTGCAGCCGCATCTGTTGGAAGGCTGTCTGGACGCCAAATACCTTTGTACGCATGAACAGATAGCCAACCAATGTACTTCGAATTTTCCGAGCTGATTTCTGGCGACCTAGGATACTTTCCTGAGAAGTCGGGAAGAGTAATTTCTTTGACCCAAGCAAGTGATTTCATGACGAAGCTCGTAAATAGATGCTCTGAAATAATCAGGGTATCAATATCGCTCTTCGTAGAATATTCCTCATTGATGGAAGGTCCTTTTAGGCTTCTACCAGCCATCGCACTACCAACAATGAAAATATTTGATGGCTCTATCTTGAATGCATCAGCAATGGTCTTTCTGAACAGCGCAAATTTGAGTGGTTCATCTCGAAACACATATGGGACATGTGCAAGAAGGAGTTTGTGGGCAATTGCCTCTGGAGAAAACTCTTCAACCAATTTTCTCCATTCGTCTGCAGTTGGATAAGGCGTTGCTAAGAGACTACTCGGCATGATTTTTTCCTCTCTAGCCGTTTTCAGTTGCGTGTAATGAAAAGTGATCTTAGCGCGGAGTAAACACCAATCCCAAGAGGAGCCTGACAAAACTTGGAAGACGCCTTCCCTATGCACGCAAGTGCGCCTTAAGAAATCTCCCCGTGTGCGACCGCTTACTTGCAGCAACCTGTTCCGGCGTGCCAGTCACCACGACTTCGCCACCCGCGTGCCCGCCCTCCGGCCCCAGATCAATTACGTGGTCGGCTGTCTTGATCACATCCAGGTGGTGTTCAATCAACAACACCGTGTGCCCGGCATCCACCAACCGATTCAAAGATTCCAGCAGCCTTTCAATATCCGCCAAGTGCAGGCCGGTGGTCGGTTCGTCGAGGATGTAGACCGTGTGCTTGGCCCGTTGCAACTTGCTCAGCTCTGTTGCGATCTTGATGCGTTGCGCCTCGCCACCCGAGAGCGTAGTTGCCGACTGGCCCAGCGTCAGGTAGCCCAGCCCCAAGTCGTTCAACACTTCAATCTTCTTGCCCACCGCTGGCTCGCCTTTGAAAAAAGTCACGCCTTCCTCAACTGACATGTTCAGAATGTCGTCAATGGTCTTGCCGCGCAAGGTGACTTCGAGCGTCTCGCTGTTGAAGCGCGCGCCTTTGCAAGCACCGCACATCACTTCTACATCGGGCATGAAATAAAGCTGCGTGGTGATCACGCCTTCGCCCTGGCACTCTTCGCAGCGACCGCCCTTGACGTTGAAGGAAAATCGCCCCGGTTTGTAGTCGCGCTCAACCGACAGCGGCGCACGGGTAAACAGGTCGCGGATATTGTCGTAGAAGCCAATGTAGGTCGCGGGGTTCGACCGGCTGTTGCGCCCAATCGGCGATTGATCAATGTTGACGACTTTGTGCACGTGTTCCAGGCCGTCCACGCCATCGTGCGCGCCCGGCAGCGTGCGCGTGTCCTCCAAGCGCTTCCACAACGCTTTATAGAGGATTTCGTTGATCAGCGTGCTCTTGCCCGACCCGGATGCGCCAGTGACGGCGACGAGCATGCCGAGCGGGAAGCTCACGTCAATCGCTTTAAGATTGTTTTCGCGCGCGCCACGCACCACGAGCGCCTTGCCGTTACCCTTGCGCCGCTGCTTGGGCATCGCAATCGAACGCACACCTGAAAGGAACTGCCCTGTCGGTGAGGCCATGCATTTGAGTATGTCGTTGAGCAGCCCCTGCACTACCACATTACCGCCGTGGACGCCTGGCCCAGGGCCCATCTCCACCACGTGGTCGGCAGAACGAATCGTATCTTCATCGTGCTCGACGACGATGACGGTGTTGCCGATGTCGCGCAGGCTCTTGAGCGTCGCAATCATCTTCACATTATCTTTCGGGTGCAGGCCGATACTAGGTTCATCCAACACGTAGAGCATCCCCATTAGCCCCGACCCGATCTGCGTGGACAAGCGTATGCGCTGCGATTCGCCGCCCGATAGCGTGCCCGAACGACGGTTGAAGTTTAGATAGTCGAGGCCAATGCCCAACAAGAGTTCCAATCGCCCCCGAATTTCATTCAGCACCTGCCGACCCGCATCAGCGCCACGCCCCGTCGGCTTGATCGTGCCGAGAAAGGCGTGCAGTTCGTCAAAGTTCATCCGGCCAAAGTCATAGATGGTTTTGCCCGCGATAGTGAACAAGAGTCTGGTTGCCCGCACCCGCGCGCCTTTGCAGTCGGGACAGATGTGCTCGACCATCACTTTGTCGAGCCAAGCCTCCATCCCGGAATTCGCTTCGCCGCGTTGCCGGTAACGGCGATAGTTCCGTTCGATGCGGCGCGCGATTCCGCCGAAGCCAATTTCATGGCCGGTAAACTTCTCTATTTCTTCGCGGCTTACTTTCGCATCCGGCGGGAAGGAAACTTTGATCTTATGCTCCACACCGTAAAGGATTGCATGACGGGCTGCCTCCGGCAGTTTCTCCCAAGGCGTGTCTACGGAAAAACCCAGGTGCTTGGTTAGGCTATACATCATCCGTCCATCCCAAGTGTCCGGGTTGTACTTGAACGCCTCGCGCACAAAGCAACCACCGCTGATGCTCCGCTGTGGGTCTGGGATGAGCAGTTCCGCGTGCGTCAGCTTGTCAACCCCAAGCCCGCCACAGGTTCGGCAGGCGCTCTCCGGGTTATTGAACATGAAATAGTCCGGCTGGATGTCGCCGTAAACGAAGTGATGTGTTGTGCTGCCCGTAGCCCGATAGAATCGCTCGCATTCGGCCTTGCTCGCACCCTTCACCACGTGAACCTGCATCAGCCCATCGCCCACAAGGAGCGTGGCGGCGATGCCAGCCTTGATGGCCTTCTCGTGTTTGCGGCTGACGATGAAACGATCTACGACTGCGTCCATGTTCTTGATCTTAGATTCATCAAGCTCGACCTTTTCGGAGATGTCCACCGGCTTGCCGTCAACGATCAACCGCCGACAACCTTTCTTCCGAATTTCGGTGAAGACGAAGTCCAGTTCTTCGCCATAAACTTTGAAGACCGGCGCGCGCAGTTCGATCTCCGCGCCTTCAGGCAGCGACAGAATCGCTTCGAGAATTTGGCTCGGCGTGCGGCTCGGCGTCGGCTCGCCCGTGCGCGGGCAACGCGGTTCAGCGATTGTCGCAAACAGCAGATTCAAATAGCTGGCGATGTCGGTCATTGTGCCGACGGTCGAGCGCGGGTTGTTGGCGATGGTCTTTTGCTCGATGGAAATCACCGGGGACAAGCCGAAGACGAAGTCCACGTCCGGCTTTGCGACTTGCGCGACGAAGCGCTTGGCAAAGCTCGACAGCGATTCCATATACCGCCGCTGTCCTTCGGCGTAGATCGTGTCGAAGGCCAGGCTCGATTTGCCCGAACCGGACAGTCCGGTGACGACGACGAGGCTGTCGCGCGGGATTTCGAGCGAGATGTTCTTGAGGTTATGCACGCGCGCGCCTTGTACTGCAACGGTCGTGCGTGCCGAGGTACGGGGCGCTGTACTTCCGTTTGAGGAAGCTTTCTTTGTCTTAGTGGAATTACGTTCGCTGGATTTATTTCGTGTAGTTCCCAATGTTTTCCTCCTGCGATTACCAGTTAACTTCCGCAACCGTAGCGGTCAGACCCCAATCTCTATCTGGACATTGGCGGAAAACGCTGCCGCGCATTCACGCGTAATTTGTGGACCGGAGATATGAAGCTCGCGCAATCGCGGTAGGGCAGCCAGCGCGATAACCCCGGCATTGGTGACGTCAGGGCAACCGTAGAAAGAGATACGCTCGAGCGATGGCATCCGGCCTAATATCTCCATGCTACGGTCAGTGATTTTGGTGTAGCTCGCAAAATAGGATTTCAATCTGGGCAAGCTGGCGATGTGCTCGGTGGCGGTGTCGCCCGTGTCCTGGCAATACATCAATACCAACGATTCGAGTTGTTCACAGCGGCCAATGTGACGATAGCCATCATCGGGCACATCCATCGGCATGAGTTCGCGGAGCGCCGGGAAGCGTGGCAACCTGGACAAGGCTGCGTCATCCACGTTCTTGCAACTCACTGCCAGGCCTTTGAGCGCCGACATTCCTGCTAGAGCGGCGAATCCGCGTCCGCTGAGGTTGGGGCATTCGCGCCCCCAGATGTATTCAATCGTTGGCGAACGGCTCAGTGCCGCAAAGCCAACATCGCTCGCCACTGTGCCCTGCCCCATCAGCATGCGAAGTCGGGGGATCGCGGCGATATGCCGCATTGCTTCGTCGTTGCAAAGCTCTCCCTCACAACCCAAAAAACCAAGATTGGCAAGCCCAGCGAGCGGCTTTAGGTCACTCGGTGTCAGGGCAGAGATGTGCCAGAAGAAGCTGAGTCCGAACAGTCCGTCGAGTCCCGCAAGGCTGGCCAGCCCCTTGTTAGTGAATGGCCCATCCAGCAATAAGTGGCTAGGTTCGGCATCGGGCGACGTCAATGAATATTTCATCTCACCACCATGCCAAGTCTTGAACAACGGAAACTGGTGCAGGAACGGAAGCCCGGCATCGGTGACCAGCTTGCCGGTCTTGAAGCGACTCAGCTTGTGCTTGTCGGTCAGCGCCTTGATCGCGCCATCGCCCGTCGGTGTGCCCAACAAATCCACGCTTTCCAGATGATCGCAGAAAGCCAGGTTGGCCACGCCAATGTCGGTAATGCCGCTCTGCCAGCACATCTGAAATCGCTTGAGTTCGGTCAGATGGCGCAATACTTCCAGCCCACGATCGGTGATTGTGCCGCCGGGGTAGTCGCTCAAATCAAGCTCCTGCAATCGCGGCATACGTGCCAAGTGCAGGAGACCGTCATCGGTTAGCCGTTTCGTGCCACCCAGGTTGAGGCGCGTTACGTGATCGAGTTCGGGCAGACGCTTCAGGACGGCGTCGGTCATCAACCCACTGGCGTTTAGCCTGGTGATCTCCAACTCCTTCATAACACCGAAGACAATGTCCCAAGCCCTCTCTGACAAGGGCGGGAGCGGCTCAATCGTGTTGCTCTTCCAATCAATCTTGTAGAAGGGCGGTGCCGAACTTAGACCAAACGGAGCCGAACGCGCATCATCCGGCGGTTGCTTAATGCTCGTTATGAATTTCGCCCAGCTATCAAAGCCGTACAGACTGGCAATGAAGCGCTGCGCATCGTCAAGCGTGAGGTCAGCGGCTTGGCCCGCCAGTGTGCCCAGCCGCTTCTGCACATTGGCGCGCAAATGATCCACGGTGAACGAACTCTGGTAAGCGGTGTTGAGGCGCTGAAGGGCCTCGGGATCGGCTGAGTTGTGGGCTTTGAATAGGTCTTCTGCGAGTCTTCCATATTGCTCCAACCAGTCATCCGGTCGCCTGGCTTCGACGTAGTGAACAAGCTTTGCCCAGCTTTCGAACCCATACTCGCGGGCCAGGACGAACTGGGCATCAGCCAGGGTCACGTCGTCAGACGGGGCTAGATCAGCCAGACGAGGGATAATGGCGCTAAGACGCTCAACAGCAGTGGTGTCACCTGCTCGATAATCTCGCAGCAGCTCTTTGGTTTGTTTGCGGAGTTGTTCAAGCGACGGGCGGGCGGGTAGGCCCAAGATCGAATCAGACATGGCTATCTCCTTTCGGTAATGCCCGTGTCCGCGCAGCGAGCTGAAAGAAGATTGAAGTTGTACCGATTGATTTATGCAGGTGGGCTCGGCCCTGTCCGCGGACTGGATGCGTCCTGTACGCAGGGCAAACCTTAACACGCCGTTTTGCACGTGACAACGCACATCGGTTGTCTGGTTGTTGCCGCTCATTTTCCATTCGATTCGGTCAAGTCGTCAGGCAGAAGTCACGGTCGCCCACGCAGTCTTTTGCAACGATTCAGCCTCTGCCTGAGTCAATCCCTTCACGTCGCAGGTAATGCCAACGGGATTCTCGCCAAACAAAACGGCGAAGAAGACACAAGCCGCCAAGTACGAACCTGCGAACGAGGGATGACTCTGATCTTTGTCGTGTAATGCAGGCGCGCGGTGTTGACCGAGGAAGTTCTGCCAAGCCACTCCAACGGGAATGATGGTTGAGCCGAGCTCCTCACCAATGGCCGTGTAGGCATCAGTGATTGCCTGTTGGGTCTCCGGCGCGTTTTGTCGCGCCCACGTCAGATACAGCGCCGTCTTCGACCCCGCGGCTTTGATCGCTTGGTCAAAGAGTCGAACGTTCTCGTGGAAGCGTTGCGGATTCTTCTGCGGCAAGGTGCTCTGCTCTTGCAGCACCACGTAATCGTAGCGTGGTTGCCCGCTGGTTCGTTGGATGGCTTTCTGCGCCTCGCCCTTGTTCCAATGCATGCGCAGCGACGCTCCGCCCGCTTGAATCAATTGATGTTGCAATTGCTGGCCTCGCACTGCCGCCATTTGCGCGATAAGCCCAGGCAGATTGTTCCGCGCGGTGAAACTGTTGCCAATGAATAGAATCTTCATACCTGTTTTAGAAGCCATCCGGTGGTTCTCCTAGGTGGAAGAATGCCAGTTCTTGCACCGCGACGTTGCTCTTCTTCGTCAGGCGCACGGGCGTCGCGGCTTTACCGATCAGTCCTTGATCCGCCAGATACTCGCAAGTCGTGGTTACGCATTCCACGTCGAAGTGGCGCTTGAAGTAATCTTCGATTTCAGTGCAAGACCGCGCTTCGCCAACCTCGCGCAAATGTTCGATCACAGGAGCAAACAGCGTCTTCGCACGCTCCGCCACGTATCGGTCAATCGCGTCGAGCGCCGTCTGCACACTCTTCCGCGTCTTTTTGGCGTTGAGCAGGTCGGTGTAGATCGTTTTGAAGAACGCCGGGTTCAGCTTCAGCGCCTGCGGTAACACTTCACGGTCGGCCAGCAGGCGCGCGCCAATCACTTCTACCCGCGCCAACGACGCCGCAGCAAAGAGAATCCACAGCGCGGTGTAATCCAGGTCACCGCGCGTCGTGAAAAATTTGTGGGCTTTGTAGATCGCCGGTAACGCGTTTGTCCCCGCACGCAGCAATTGCACCTGCGTATCGCGCTCGCCGATGTCTTGCAATCTGGCGCAGAGATCCGCAATCGTCTGATCATGTGTATAAAGCAGCCGTCCCTTTGCCAGCAACGAATGCATAAACGAGTTGTGGATTGAGCCTTCGACCGTCTTGCGGAAGTCTGCGCGGGAGATGAGAAACGCGTGAACGTTCACCCCATCTGCATAAAGCGACACTCCCGCCTCCCCTGCCTTCTTGTCGTCAATCGTCACGAGCGCCAAGTCAATGTCGGACTTTGCCCACACTTTGTCGTGCGACAGGCTGCCGCAAAGGATGGCTGCGAGGATCGTAGTGTCCCCTTTCACCTGCTCAACCAGCACGTCAAGCGCCGCACTGAATTTTTGCTGGATTGATTCGTTCTCCATGCGCGTTTTTCCGAAGACACCGTTGGTTACTTCTTTTCCGGCGGATTGGTCTTGAGTGTGTGCTTGACCGAAGCCTTGATGAGCTTCTTGAGCGTCGGCAGATGAACATCCGAAAGCCGTTTGACGTAAACGCAGCCCTTGCCGCATGAATGCTTGCCGAGTTGAGCCAGCAATTCATCACGACCTTCAAAGCCCGAACTGATATAAAGCGAGATGTTTTGTTTGCGCGGAGAAAACGCCACCTGCATCCAATCGCCTTCGCGCCCGCTGGCGGATTTGTAGTGACTGGTGCCAAAACCGACGATGCTGGAACCCCACATTTTCGGCTCGGCGTTTGTGGCTTTCTGCATAATCTCTGCAATTGTCCAACAGTCCTGGCGGACTTGTTCATCATTGATCGCATTGAGAAAGTCATTCACGGAAGCGTCATTAAGTTTTGTTTTGAGTTCAGCCATAAATTCCTCCAAATTGATTCGTTACTCTTCATTTGTAAGTAAACCGCCCAGCGCTTGCTGCTTAACTTTGTGTCGGGCGGCCCTATACGTACCGTGATGAGAACTGCACGATCTGAATCTGAAGCTCCGTTTTCGGTCTTAGTGACCGTAGTTCCGCGATCTCTGCTTCAGAGCATACTGGATTACGCCACACGAGCCTCTGCACAGTTGCGAAGGCTGCTGACACAAACAGTCGGCGATAATGAGCGAAAGGTGTGCAGCCAGACGGAAAGTCCTCCAGATAGGTTTCGTTGAACTCGCCGAACTCAAGCGTTTGCAACCGAGGAAAGCAAGACGAGTCGGCCAGGTTACTGATGAAGTCCTGCGTGTTGTAGCCTGCATCAACGCTCAAGAAGCGCAACGGGTGGCCTACGACTTCAAAGAAAGTTGCATCCGGTGCCGACGGAACAACCAGAGACTCAAGCGAAGGAGCTCGGTGAAGCAGCCGTCCGAGAACGCCAGCTTCGTCGTAATCAGCAGCTACTATGACACTGTTATGAGCACTAGGCTCATTTTGCTCTATGGAAAAGGATTGCAAGTTCGGAAATGATATTTGGGCTTCGACGAACGATGATAAATCCCAGTTGCGTGTCCCGTTTGCGCCCGCATCAGCAGGTGACCTGAGCGACAACGAGCCAAGCCTGGAAGCTACATCAGGCAGAATGAGCGTATTACAAAGCTCATCATACGATTCATCAAATGGAGACCCGAAGAAATCCAAGTACAACCATTCGCCGACTTCTAAAACTGAGAGCCGTGCTCGCAGTTCAGGGGGGCAGTCCGGGTCCGTAACGGCAGCTAACCGGCGTTGCAGTTGTTCGATAGCGTAATTCATCTTCAGCAGTATGAGCGTCTAATTAACAAACCAACCCGGGATTGAAACATTTACGGCTTTGCGCTCCTCGCGGCGCGAAAGCCGATGAAGTCCCGCCGTCCCTGTGGCCCAAAGAAAAAGCGAGCGGCAGAACGAGATTGCTCAGGAGCGCCAAGCCAAATCCCTCCGCGCATCACGCGCGCAGAGCGACTGTCTCCCTGCACAGCGGATTCATCAGCCCCATCGCCCGGATATTGCTGCGCCGCATCCTGACACCACTCGTGCACGTTACCGACCATATCGCGGAGCCCCCAAGCATTCGGCCGGTAGCGGCCCACGGGAGCGATCACGGCTACCCCATCATCAAACGGAAACCACAAATTCGCTCTGGAAAACCGCTGCCTGTGGGTCAGGTCAGGAAGGTTGCCATAGCCCTTGCCGCCCGCTTCGGCATCTCCCCAGGGAAAACGCTCACAACTGCCAGCACGATAGGCGTACTCCCACTGCGCCTCCGACGGCAATTGAAATCCAAAGTGCGCACAGAATGCCTGCGCATCATTCCAACTAACTTGCACAACAGGATAATCATCACGCTGGCGGTAATCGCTGAGATGGGGGAACGGATTCCGCCAGTATGCTGCGGCATTCCACTCTCGGTCGCCATCGGGAGTGCTTGCAAACGCCCCTTTGTCGTGACCACCTTCAGGCGTGCCGCGCTCCGCGTCGGTTTGGTAGCGGGTCGCTTGTACGAACTTGCGGAATTGGCCGACTGTGACTTCCGTTTCGCCTAGATAGAACGGCTGGCGAATCATGCGGCGGTGACGGCGCTCCTGCCTGCCTCGCCCCACTTCATCCTCTGGCGATCCCATCTGAAATTCTCCGGCGGGAATCAGCACCAGCACGATACCGCTCGCTCTGTGGATGATGCGCGTCGGCAAGCCAGTCTTCGCGTCCAGGCTGGCCCTTTCCGCCGCCCGATAGCCCGGCAACGCAGACCACACGCGCAACTGCGCTTTGGTTTTGTCATTCGGTTGCTGAACGACGGCAGTGTTTGCTTTGCTGGCTTGAGCCCAGCCAAGCACGATGATGAGACCGCACAAGGCGAAGGTAAGAAGGCAGCATCGGACAAGCAAGCGTTGCACTCGTTCTTGTCGGCAA
This sequence comes from uncultured Acidobacteriota bacterium, assembly GCA_963699175.1. GTDB lineage: Bacteria > Acidobacteriota > Blastocatellia > RBC074 > RBC074 > JACPYM01. The sequence continues at coordinate 1,140,885 of OY969418.1, forward strand.
CGGCTTTTCGCATCAATGTTTCTCTCTATCATTTCATCTCTCCCTGAAATAACAATACGATTTATTTCTGCTTCGCTCCTGGCGCAAGCAAGGTTATATCAATCGCATTTCCCATCGCTTGATAGCCAGCACGGTTCGGGTGTAGGCGGTCGCCCGCGCCGCCAATCGTGCTATTGGGTTGAAAGGCTGCGCGCAAGCCCCCGGTCTGCAGGTCTACAGTGGCGGCATCAAAATCGGCGACAGCGTCAAAGAGGCCGCTCGTCCTGATGAACTGATTGACCGTTTGGCGGCGCTCATTCACTGCGGCGGTGCCAGCATCCCCGTTGCTACCCAAGCCGGACGTGATCGTAGCCCCAATGATCTTCGGCTTGCCTTGTGCCCGCGCACGCTTCACGAGGTCCTGCATTCCGGCGATGGCTGCTTCTGCGCTAGCGCCTCTCGATAAATCGTTGATTCCTTCGAGCCAGACGATGGCGGAAAGGCCAGCGAGGCTGAGCACATCGCGTTCGAGCCGAGCCAGCGCCGAAGGGCCACCGGCAAAGGGATCATTCGGCGAATATTGCGCAGGCCCGCTGATCTGGTTGCCACCGATGCCGGCATTGACGACTGACACGCGGTTGCCATACGCGCGGTGCAATCGGCGCGACAGCACATCGGGCCAGCGATCATCACCGTTGAGGGTCGAGAGCGTACCGTCCGTGATGGAATCGCCAAAGCAAGCGACGACGGCAGTGTCAGCCGGCGCCATTACATCGAAGGCGTCGAGGAAATACCAGGATGTGGTGGTAAATGGAAAGCTGTCATCACTCTCTTCATTGCCATGACTGCCAGTGCGCGGGGCGCTGAGATACGAAGTGGTGAGCGCCTTGGTGTGCCAGGTCATCGGGCCGCTGTTACCGGCAACGTGAAAGCTGACGGTGAGTTTGCGCCCGGCCAGCAGTGGATCGTTCGCGTTTTTGACAAAAGACAGATTGATGGCGTCGCTGTAAGCAAACTTGCCAGCTTCGATGGTGAGGCTGTTCTTTCCCCCAAACAAGACGCGGCTGTTCGTACGCGCAGCGAGATTGCCTGCGCTGCTTTGCAAGCCGATGAAGACATCATCGAGCGTCACCGCGCGCGCGCCGAACACGTTCGAGAAACGCAGACGGCCACGGCTTCCCCACAAATCCGGTCGAATAATCAGGCGAAAGGTCTGATCAACCGCGCCCGTTTCGGCAGACTCAATGGCAAATTGAAGCACTGGTTGAGCCGAAGCGTTGCCCGATGGATATGGCCCCTGAGCCGAGGCCGCCCACGACGCTACCCATTTTTGTCCTTGAGCTTGCGATTTGGTCAAAGCCGCTGCACAACAGAGCGACAAGCTTAGTGCGAATGCCAAGCCTTTGCCCACTGGTGTCAGACGGCTGTGATTCACTGTGCGCTTCATAAAGAATTCGATCATACCTGAACGAGCTGTATGAGGTTACCGTAAGTGTCCTCGAAGACGGCAATGGTGGCCGGCCCCATCGGTGTAGGCTTCGTTTTGAACGTCACACCGAGCTTTTCCATTCTTTCGTACTCTTGTTGAATGTCTTCAACATTGAAAGCCGTCAAAGGAATCCCAGCTTCAAACAACGCTTTCTGGAAAGTCCTGGCAGGTGGGAAGCCCATCGGTTCAAGCAATAACTCGACACCACTTGGCTCTTCGGGCGAAACAACGGTGAGCCATTTGAACTCTCCACATGGGATGTTTTTGCTGACCACAAAGCCCAAGACCTCCGTATAAAACTTCAGGGCTTTGTCCTGGTCGTCTACCATGACTCTGGTTAGTTTGATCTTCATAAGGGCCTCCGGTTTGTTGTCGAGCTTCCGCTGCTGCAAACCTTTGATGGCGAGTCATTCACAGAGCGCGAGTGAAGCCACTCATCCATCCGTGAAGAGACCGAATCGCTGGCGTAACACAAAATGATAAAGCTGTCCTAGCTCGATCTTGATGGCCACCCTCGACTCAAAAGCCAGACTGGCGAGCCGTTCAACGGCAAAGCCAGCGGCTCCCAAGTGGCGAGCAGGTATGCGGCTTGCTCCTAGTTTGGTAAGAGTTGTGTTTGCAAAAGGTCAGATACGCAATTCACGTATAGCATAAGCAGGCTACATTTGAAACGGATATTCCGCTTACTCTCACCCAACCGCAAATTTTTTCAAGCAGGTTGCGCTTCATTCGAACTGCGCCTTTGTTACCTATCGTATTGCAAAAAGAAATTTGTGTATTTTGCATCTGGGCATCACACCAGACACAGCCAGGTTGGGTCTTTACTGATGGAGGATGTTTGCCGGACAAACAACGAATCTCGTCATTAGTGCGCGCGGCGCAAACGGGCGACCAACTCGCCTTTGCGGAATTGGTGCGCGCCTACCAAGACATTGCAGTGGCTTATGCAACTGCCCTTCTGGGCAATTACCATTTGGCCGAGGATGCGGCACAGGAAGCCTTTGTCGAGGCCTATCGAGAGTTAGCAGCGTTGCGCGAGCCAGCCGCTTTCGCCGCCTGGTTTCGCACCATCATTTTCAAACACTGCGACCGGTTACGGCGTCGCAAGCAGCATCCGCTCACCGGATTGGAAGCCGCGCTGGAAGTTGCTTCGCCCGCGCCCTCGCCAGAGGAAAGCTTGGAGTTGCATGAAACCAGGGCTTCCGTCTGGCAAGCAATTGCGGCTTTGTCCGATGCTGAGCGTGCGGTCGTGTTGCTCTACTACATGGGCGAACACTCGCACGCCGTGATCGCTGAATTTCTGAATGTTTCCGCCAACGCTGTCAAGACCAGACTGTATGCGGCGCGCAAACGCTTGAGAAAACATATGGGACACATCGAAGAAAACCTGAACGCGGCACGCCCGTCGAGCGACGCAAACTTTGCTGAGAAGGTTCAGCGCATGATCCAGCCAGAAGCACTGAAGAAGAATGATCGCCTGTTTTGGTCGCCCGGCATGGGCACAGATGTCTGGGAGATGTTCTGTGCTTGCATCACGGGAGACTTGGAGACCGTCAAGCGGCTGCTCGACAAAGATCCGAGCCTGGCACGCGCGCACTACGAATATCGCACGGCGCTGTCTTTTGCCGTGCGCGAGAATCAGTTGGAGGTCGCGGCCTACTTGATCGAGCACGGCACCACATTCTCTTTAGGCAACGTGCTTGAGATGGCGCGCGACCGTGGTTACACAGAGATGGAGAAGCTGTTGGAAGTTGCGCTGATGGGTGCTAAGGGAAGCGCGCCTGAGGGAGAGGCTATGGCCGCCGCGATTCGAGAGCGAGACCTGGCGAAGGTGCGCAGCCTGCTCGATGCTGATCCTAAGCTTGTTCATGCGCCCGATGAGCGCACGAATCAGCCGATTCATTGGGCGGTGATGACGCGGCAACTCGATATGATTGACGAATTGCTCGCGCGCGGTGCGGACATCAATGCCCAGCGTGGCGATGGCGCACGCCCGATTCAACTCACCAATGGGGATTACATGTATCGCGGCTGGCGCGATGTGCCACGCGATTGGCCAACCACGCCGCCCGATGTGCGCGCGCACCTCCGCGCACGCGGCGCATTCGTAGACATCTGTACCGCCTCATTCATCGGCGATTTGGAACGCGTGAAAGAGTTGCTTAATCAAGACCCGTCGCTGGCGAATCGTCCATCGGATTACGTGACCTACTACGCCTGCTCCGGCACGCCTTTGCGCAATGCTGCTACCACCGGGCATATAGAAATCGTCAAGCTGCTCCTGGAACACGGCGCCGATCCGAATCTGCCCGAAGAGCACATCGCCCCGCGTGGCCATGCGCTGCATTCGGCGGTCTGCAATGGGCACATCGAAATCGTCAGACTGCTGTTGGAGCATGGCGCTTACCCGAACGTGGAAGTCGAAAGCTCCGCCGACACGCTGAGTGCTGCGCTCGGCGCTGCGGGCTATCAAACCGAGCGCAACCAGGAGATGGTTGACCTGCTCTGTTCGTATGGCGCTGCTCGACCGGTGCATCTGCTGGCCCACTGCAACGACCTACAGACGGCGGCAGCGGTCTTTGCGGCCAACCCGGCGCTGGCCGACGATATTGACGCGCTGGGCAGCGCGGCGGGCAACGAGGCCTTCCTCCGTTTGATGTTGCGCTACCAACCAGACTTGCCCAAACGCCGTGCGGTTGGCGGCGGCACGCGCGAGCTTACCGAGTTGCTGTTTCGTCACGGCATGAATCCTAATCAGCCGAACTGGCTACGCATCACGCCTCTGCATTACTTCGCCGAATCAGGTGATTTGCAAAATGCCGCTATCTTCATTGAGCACGGCGCTGATCTAAACGCGCGAGAAGAAGAACACTGTTCGACACCGCTGGGCTGGGCGGCTCGCTGCGGTAAAACACGTATGGTCGAACTGCTTTTGCGCAGTGGTGCCAAGCCGAACTTGCCTGACGATCCGCCGTGGGCGACGCCGCTTCAGTGGGCGACCCGGCGTGGGCATGAGGAGATTGTGCGCATACTGACCGAGTATGAAAAGACAGGCGCGCTGCCAATTCACAACTTGGAAGAATATGAAACTCTGGCTCAATCCCTGGTTGAAGCCTATGGATCGGGTGATGACGCTCCGATGCAGCGGGTTATGGATCACTTCCAGATCAGGCGACAGCTGACCTGGGATCAGCCCTCGAAAGAGGTGCGACGCGCACGTCTGCGCCGGGGTGTGTGCGAACGCTTAGGCACAAGGGCGGACGCCGAGAATGAAAGTGACACGCTTGCGCTAGCCGACGCTCAACTCTTGATCGCCCGCTCGCTGGGCTACGAGAGTTGGGCTCAGTTGACGCAACACATCAATAATTGAGGAAATGCATGGGACACATGGAAGAGAGCTTAAATGCCACACGCCTGACAAGTAACTCGCAGTTCTCCGAGAAAGTTCAGCGCATGATCCAACCGGAGGTGCTAAAAAAACAGGAGCCGCTGACCTGGTCGCCCGGACTGGGCACAGATGTCTGGGAACTGTTCTGCGCGTGTATCACGGGAGACCTGGCAACGGTCAAGCGGCTGATGAACCAAGACCCAGCGCTGGTGCGCTGCAACTATGCGTATCGCACGCCGATCTATTTCGCCGTGCGCGAGAACCAAATCGAAGTCGCCGCTTTCCTGCTCGAATACGGCGCTGATCCGCTCAGTCTGGCGGTGAATGACAGCCTCTTAAACATCTGTCGTGATCGTGGCTACCTGGAGATGGAGAAGTTATTGGAAGCCAAGCTCGCCAGCGTGCAGGGGGCTTCACCAAAAGGCGAGGCCATCGCGGTAGCAATCCGCGAACACGACTTGGCAAAGGTGCGCAGCCTGCTCGACGCCCAGCCTGAACTGTTGCACGCGGGCGATGGAAGTTCCAATCAGCCGATCCATTGGGCAGTGATGACGCGGCAACTCGATGTGATTGACGAACTGCTCTCACGCGGCGCGGACATCAACGCCGCACGCTTTGACGGCGGGCGTCCGATTCAGCTCTGCAACGGCGATTACACCTTTCGCGGCTGGCGTGACGTGCCGGAGGATTGGCCGACTACTCCGGCGCAAGTGCTCGCGCATCTGCGCACACATGGCGCGTATGTAGACATCTGCACGGCTGCGAGTATTGGCGACCTGGAACGCGTGACAGAACTGCTCGACCAAGACCCCTCGCTAGCCAATCGTGTTTCGGAATACGTCACTTACTACATTGGCTCTGGCGCGCCACTAAAGAACGCCGCGGCTCGAGGGCATCTCGAAATCGTGAAGCTGCTGCTGGAACGCGGCGCTGATCCGAATCTCCCAGAAGAGCATATCGCCCCGCACGGCCACGCGCTCTATTCGGCCGCCGCCAACGGACACTACGAAATCGCCAAGCTCCTGTTGGAGCATGGCGCTTACCCGAATCCAGAAGTCGAAAGTTCCGCTGACGCGTTGAGCCGGGCGCTCTCGAATGCTGACCAACCAATGATTGATCTGCTCTGTTCGTACGGCGCTGCGCGCGCTGTGCATCTGCTGGCCTATCACGGCGACGTGCAGACTGCGGCGGCAGTCTTCGACGCCAATCCGGCAATGGCAGACGATCCCGACGCGTTGGCCAATGCTGCGGGAGAGGGGCAGGAGCCATTTGTGCGCTTGATGCTGCACTACCAGCCCGACCTGCCCAAGCGCATCGTCTTTCCCGGCTGGTCGGTCGGCGCGAAGACGCGCGAGTTGAACGAACTGCTATTCGAGCATGGGATGAACCCAAGCCAACCTGATTGGTTGCGTGCGACGCCGCTACACCATTTTGCGCGGAAGGGTGACGTGGAAAAGGCCACACTCTTCATCGAGCACGGAGCTGACCTGCACGCCCGCGATGAGGAGATTTGTTCGACGCCGCTCGCGTGGGCGGCCAAATTCGGCCAGACTGCGATGGCCGAGCTACTGCTGAAACACGGCACAAAACCGAACCTGCCCGACGATCCGCCGTGGGCCACGCCGCTCGCTTGGGCGACGCGACGCGGTCACAACGAGATTGTGGAACTGCTGAAACAACACGGCGCAACCTGATCTTAGCGCGGCAGCTCGCCACGGAGCGCCGCCAGCATGCGCGGGTCGGAACGCATTTTCTCTGCGGCGCGTCGCCGGTCTTCATCGTCTTCATACCACTGTGGGTCCAGTTTTGCGCCTGCCTGCGCCAGGAGCGCGACCACTTCGTAGTAGTCTGCGCGTCCGGGGCTTTCCGGGGCGCCCCAGCCGTACAGCGCCCAACCCAGGGGCGTTCCACCGAAACTTTCGTCTTTCGCGTCAATCGGCGCGCCGTGCTCCAGCAACAGCCTGACGGTATCCACGTGTCCGCCGAACGCGGCCCAATGCAGTCCAGTCTGTCCGTTATGCTTGAGCTTCACGTCCATCTCCATACCTCTATGCAATAGGAATTCGACGACGCTGGTTCGGCCGAATTCACAGGCCCAAGCGAATCCGGCCTTCATTTGTTCCTGCGTCGCAGGCGGCTTCAGGCTGCTGTTGTCGTTAAAGAAGCTTTTGACCACGTCAAGGTACCCGACTCCGGCGGTTCCTTCCAGGTCTAAGCGCGCGCCGCGACTCGCAAAGAACTCGGCCGCCTCCCCGCGCCCGTTATGCAGGCAGCCATTGACCTCGCTGCCCCCATCCGGCCCGTCAATGATTGCGCCGTGCTTGATCAGCAGGTCCATCAGCGGGAACTGCACACCAGCGTTTTCCGGATGCCAACTCGTCGCCGTCAATCCGAGCGTGGTCGAGCGGCCGCCATACGCGTCTGACTCCGCATTGACATCAGCCCCGGCCTTCAGCAGCAGTTCCGTGATCTCGACAATATTCTTCGGCGTCTTCTGGCGGAAGTCTTCGACGCCGTTGGCCGAGACATAATGGAGCAGGGTCGAGCGATGTTCACGCGTTGAACGCGCCCGCACCAGTTCCGGATTCTCGCTCAACAGTTGCTCGAGCCTCGCCAAATCGCCGCTGACGATCGCGTCCGCCGCCGCTTCGAACTGCGAGACTGGCGAATTGGTGCGTTCCAGCGCTTCAAGGTGCTTGGCAAACTTCGGCCAACTCGCGAAGCCGTGCCCGCGCGCGACGAAGAACTGCGCGTCGGCCAGCCGACACCGCGCGGCGCGTTCATTCGTCTGCCTGAACTTGTGCCAGCGTTGCTCGATCTGTTCCGCTTCGAAGGCGATCCGTCTTCGGATTTCGAGCGTGATCCCCATGCCTTGCAGCCGGGCGAGCGTTTCTGCCCAGCGCGCGGCCCAGTCGCGGATTGCGCCCGCGCCGCCGGACTTGCAAGCGTGTTGGAAGTCTTTGGCGAGCTTCTTGTATTGTTCCAGGTTGGGACGAGGCGGAAGTGGAAGTGCGTCAGACATACGAAACTCCTTTCATGGTTGTGCCTGGCGTCCGCCCTCACTCAGGCTGAAAGAAGGTTCGTAACCTTGATTGTGTTGCTTCAGGTGGGCACGGCCCTTTCCGCGGACTGGATGCGCCCTGCGCGCTCGCGGCGACTGTAACGCTTTGCCAAGGGCACAGTCAATCGTATTGCTTTTGCGGACTGAGGCTCGCTTACGGCAGAATGGCACACGCGAAGCTGACCATCTCATAAAGAGTATCAACGGCATGGAAAGCAATCGGAGCCGCGCCACAGACGCCGCTAACATTTTCAATCTGCCGCCCGTTCCAGAGCAGGCTTCGCCCGATCTGGGCTTCGGCACAGTTGTCGCGCGTGAGAGCCGGGAGCGGTTGCTCAATCGCGATGGCAGTTTCAACGTCGAGCGGCGCGGTCTGCGTTTTTGGTCTTCGCTCAGTCTCTATCATTCATTACTGACAATGAGCTGGGGCAAGTTCCTTGGCCTGATGAGCATCGGCTATTTAGTCATCAATTTGGTTTTTGCGACAGCCTACTTAGCGGCGGGGCCGCACGCCTTGGCAGTGCCCGACGGGTTCGAGGTCAAGAATCGCTTCTGGGTGGCTTTCTTTTTCAGTGTGCACACCTTTGCCACCATTGGTTACGGCAACATTACGCCGCTGGCCCTGGTAGCGAACATCATCGTCACCATCGAATCGTTGACGGGCTTGCTTGGTGTCACGCTGGCGACGGGGCTGCTCTTTGCCCGCTTCTCGCGCCCGACCGTGCAGATCATCTTCAGTGAACGCGCCGTCGTGGCGCCTTTTCACGACGGCCAGGCGTGGATGTTTCGCATCACCAACGCGCGCAGCAATCAATTGGTCGAGTTGAGCGCAACCGTGATGTACACGCAATTCGAAGAGAGCAAGGGCCAGCCGACGCGACGCTTTTATCCATTGCAATTGGAACTGACCAAAGTCACCTTCTTTAGCTTGAGCTGGACCATCGTGCATCCGATCAACGAGGAAAGCCCATTGCACGGATTGACCGAGGCAGATTTGCGCGCGCGCGCTGCCGAGTTTTTGATTCTCCTGACCGGCACGGATGAGACCTTCTCGCAAACCGTACACACGCGCTCGTCCTACAAATTTGATGAGATAGTCTGGGGCGCGAAATTCGCCAACATCTACAACAAACCTACGCCCGGCGGCAAAGTGACGATTGATGTGCGGCGCTTGAGCCAAATTGAGAAGGTATGACATAAGCCGAGCTAAGTAAGTTGTAAAAAGCTCTTTCACAAAAACCTTTCACCACGAAGAAACGAAGAACACGAAGGACGGTGAAGCAACCGCGAGGTTTGCGGGCCTTTTCTTTCCCTGCCTGTTCTTCGCGGAGCGTTCTTGCAGCCTGGCGCGCTCCCCGCTATGCTATCCGACTTTCGCGGCGCTCGTTAAATCAAAAGAGAAGATGAACAATTTTTCGGCAAAGGACTTCGAGGCTGTGCGGCGGCAATTACAAATGCGCTTGCTGCAACTCGACCGTTCTCCAATTGAAGCTGAACGCATCCCGCAAGCGGCTGTCACCCTCATCCTGCGTGAAGAACAAAATGAGCCACACGCGTTGATTATCAAGCGCGCCGAGCATCCGCGCGATCCCTGGTCGGGGCATTTGGCGTTGCCTGGCGGACGGGCAGATGCTACTGACGCTGATCTACTGGCGACGGCGGCGCGTGAGACTTTTGAAGAGATCGGTGTGCGACTGCTCGAAGGCGGCGCTTTTCTAGGCCGCTTGCCGAAGTTGTCACCTATGAGCGTGCGCCTGCCACGGTTGGAGATCACGCCGTTTGTCGCGTTTGCGCCACCACAAATTGAACTGCAACTGAATAACGAAGTAGCGGATGCTTTCTGGGTCTCGTTGCGCCAACTCAAGCAAGAAGGAATGTCGAGCAAATTTACACTGAAGCTGGCCGAAGGCGAGCGTTCGTGGCCCGCCTTTGCGTCTTCGCGTGGGCCGATTTGGGGAATTACCGGGCGCATTTTGCATGATTTCCTGACGCTGTTTGATTGAGTGGCTGATGTTACGCAGTAAGCACTCGCGTGTTCTACTTGACCCGTTAAGGAGCAGGAAAAACAAGCTCCTTCACCGCCGAGGCGCGGAGAGCGCGGAGATTGCGCAGAGGTTTTCTCCGCGCTGCCTCTGCCTTCTCCGCGCCTCGGCGGTGAAAAAGCCTTTCGGACACGCCTTGTCAAGGTCAAGCCATTTCATTCGATGGCGATTGAGTAACAGCGTGAGTAAGACAGGCTGCGCAAACGATTCTTTACACGCCTTGAAGTTGCCAGAAGCTGGCCAGTTGTGGCACACTACGCACCGCTTCTTAAACTCACAGACGAATCATCAACTCTCCCTGTTTCTTCGCTTTGCTTCGGGATAAAACAATTTATTTAGAGCGCCGTGTCTCAACAAGTGTAGGTTTGTTCGGCCAACCTCGAGTCACGCGACTCTAAGTTGCTGGTTGCGGCTTTGCTTGGGATGAGGTCAGTTAGGTGCTAATAGGTAGAGATGCTGCGACCTGCTGGCACAAAAGAATAAACGAATTAAATAACCAACTGTGCGGATGCCAATCAAATTGCTCAAACAATCTCTCCTGGGATTCTTCTGTTTGTGCCCGCTTGTCTACAGTTTTATCGGCGAGCCTGTGGCTGCTTTTGTCACTGGCCCACCGGCCTCGCGCACTGGCGCTCCTGCGTTGCTCACCTTCCCGGTCGAACCAACTTGCATACTTTGCCACGGCAGCTATCCGCTCAACGGCGGGCCGGGCATACTCACGATCAGCGGTCTGCCAGCCAGTTACACGCCCGGTCAGGAAATCATGGTTACGGTCACGCTCAGGCAGGCAGACCGCAGCCGTTACGGGTTTGAAACTATGGCCGTGGATGACCGAGGCATACGCGCGGGCGATTTCATCGTGACCGACCCGGTGCGCACGAGAACGACGGACGGCGTGGGCGTTCACAACGGTCGTCAATACATTCAACACATCACTGCCGGGACACAGCCGAGCGCTCAGAATCAGGGAAGTTGGAGCTTTAAGTGGCGCGCGCCTGCGCGGAATATGGGCCGGGTGACTTTCTATGTCGCGGGCAATGCCGCCAATGGCAACAACGGCGTCGGGCTGGATTATATCTACAACACCGCGCTGAGCATGCAACCCGCCGGTGGCTTGGCGTTGGTCTCGGCGGCCAGTTTTATTCCGAGCGATGCGTTGAGCGCCGAAGCCATCGCTTCGCTTTTCGGCCCCAATCTAGCAGGCGCAACGGAAGTAGCCACCACACTGCCCTTGCCGACCACGCTGGCGGGCACGACGGTAAAAGTGAAAGACGCGGCAGGAGTGGAGCGCAACGCTTCACTCTTTTTTGTTTCGCCGAATCAAATCAATCTTCTGATTCCGGCGGGCACGGGTGCGGGCGTGGCGACGGTAACAGTAGACCGCAACGGCAACTCAGCCGGCACGAGCGTCATCAGGATTGACAGCGTCGCGCCCGGCCTCTTCGGCATCAATGCCGACGGGCAAGGCGTGCCCGCCGCCGTAGTGTTCCGCCAAAAGGCCAACGGCGCGCAGAGCTTTGAACCGCTCGCGCAATTCAATCAGGCGACCAGTCGCTTCGAGCCGGTGCCGATTGATCTAGGCCCAAATTCTGGAAACGCTAGCGATCAGGTTTTTCTGGTCGCCTACGGCAGCGGTTTGCGTGGCCGCACGAACAACAACAACCAAGCCTTGATCGGCGATGAAGATGCCGAGGTCGCGTTCGTCGGCGCGCAGGGCAATTTGGCCGGACTCGATCAGACCAACATTCGCATCCCGCGTAGTCTGGTCGGACGTGGCAACGTGGATGTCTTGCTGACGGTGGATAACAAAAGAGCTAATACAGTGACGATCAATATCAAATAAACGATTTATGAAATCGTATCCGCTCAAGCTTTCTTTCACCAGCCTCTTTTGCGTGCTGGTCATTTTCTACTGTTCGACTGGCGACAAAGCGCGCGCCAGTTCCAGCGGCCCTCCTGCCTCGCACACCAGTGCGCCCGGCGAACAGACCTGCGCCATCTCCGGCTGTCACACTTCACAAGTCAACGGCGGCAGCGGCACGCTCACGCTCAGCGGCCTGCCCGAGATCGGCTACGTGATCAACGAACGCTATGACGTGACGGTTACGCTCCGCCAGACTGGGCAGAAAGCCTTTGGGTTTGAATTGACCGTGCTTGACGATCAAGGGCGCACGGCTGGCGAGTTCGACGTGTTGGAGCCGTCGCGCACAGAAGTCGTGTCGGGCTTTGTCGGCAGGAATCAACGCAAGTATCTCGCTCACATATTAGGTGGCACGATCCCCAACGGCACAGGCCAAAGCAACTGGGTCGTGCGCTGGAAAGCGCCCGCGCAAAATGTGGGACGCGTCACGTTCTACGTGGCGGGCAATGCCGCCAATGGTGATGGCTCGAACAACGGAGATTTCATTTATACATTGAGCCGCGCGGTTCCGTTTTACGTCGCGCCGCTGCAAACAGTCGCGACGGTCTCCGCCGCCAGCTTCCAACAAGGCGCTTCAAGCGAAGCCATCGTGGCGCTCTTTGCCGCTGGTGGCTTGGCAGGCAGTACAGCCGTAGCCGAGAGTGTGCCGCTGCCGACGACGCTCGCTGGCGTGCAGGTCAAAGTCAAAGACGCGGCTGGCGTCGAACGTAATGCGCCGCTCTTCTTTGTTTCAGCAGGCCAGATCAACTTCCTGGTGCCGCAAGGCACTGGCAATGGCACGGCCAATCTCACCAGCTTGCGCGATAACAACCCGGTCGGCGCGGGCACGGTGACGGTGGAAACTGTCACTCCCGCATTGTTCACCGCCAACGCCAACGGGCAAGGCGCGCCCGCCGCCGTCCTGTTCCGTATCAAGGCTGACGGCACGCAGAGCATCGAACCGACGGTGCAGTTCAATTCAACCACGAATCATTTTGAAGCGACGCCGATTGATTTAGGGCCGGAAGGTGAGCAGGTCTTCGTCATCGGCTTTGGAACGGGCTTCCGTAATCGTAGTTCACTCAACAACGTCACCTGTACGATAGGCGGCGTGATGTCCGAGGTCAGCTTTGCCGGTGCGCAAGGAGACTTGGCAGGGCTGGATCAAACCAATATCAAAATTCCGCGCAGTTTGGCCGGACGCGGCAATCTGGAGATTGCCTTCACCGTGGACGGCAAGCGCGCCAATGCAGTAGCGATCAACATTAAGTAAGAAGTAAGGACACAAATGATCTTTTTATTGATCCTTGAGCTAACCGATCAAGGCGAGCGTTTAGAGTACAAGCTTTAGCTTGCCGGTGGAGCGCGCCCAATCCACTCATCAAGCTAAAGCTTGTACTCTAAACATCTGATTGCCGTGATTTGCTCTTTGATCTGATTAGCAATCAACGCACTTACAAATAACTATGACAAGAGCTTCGGCTCGGTGATTCAAAGGAGGATGCTAAGGAAGAGAGGCAGGCACGCAAATTTAGGCGCTGGCAGTCACGCTTCTCTTCGCGCAACACAAGCGTTATGAAAATTTATCTGATAAAACTTTCTATCATTGTCTCTTTCATTGCCCTCGCTATTTTCTGCGGTGTTGGTGGTCGTAAAGCTCGCGCTTACCAAGCAGGCCCAGACCCGTCGCGCACTGGTGCGCCAGGCGAACTGACCTGTGCCACCAATATTGGCTGCCATACTTCGTTTGCGGTAAACAGCGGGACTGGTACATTGTCGCTGACCGGACTGCCTGCAAACTACACCGCCAACCAGGAAATTAACCTGACCGTTACACTCAACCAGACCAATCGCAAAAACTATGGCTTTGAAATCACCGCCTTAGACGATCAAGGCCGATCAGCGGGTACCTTCACAAAGACTGACACCCGCACCACCGCACCTTTCAATGGGGTGGTCGGCAACAATCTGCGCCGCTACGTATCTCACAACACTGACGGCAGCTTCCCCAACGGAACCAATCAAGGTAGTTGGAATGTACGCTGGACGGCTCCGGCAACTAGCACCGGACGCGTCACTTTCTACGTCGCAGGCAATGCCGCCGATGGCAGCGGCAGTGAGCTAGGCGATTTCATCTACACCAAGAGCTTCAGTATTCAACCCGGGGCCGCAATACCAACTGTCTCCACGGTCTCTGCCGCCAGCTTCCAGGCGGGCGCGGCTAGCGAAGCGATTGAAGCCCTCTTTGGCACCGGCTTGGCTGATAGTATTGAAGTGGCGACGACCATACCGCTGCCCACTACGCTCGGCGGCGTGCAGGTCAAAGTTAAAGATGGTAATAACATCGAACGCGATGCGGGTCTCTTCTTTATTTCCGCTGGCCAGATCAACTTGCTGGTGCCGCAGGGCACGAGCACTGGTACGGCCACCCTTACCGTCTTGCGCAACGGCACGACGGTCGGCACGGGCACGCTGGAAGTGGCTGCCGTGTCGCCGGGGATGTTTACATTCAGCGGCACCGGACAGGGTCTGGCCGCTGCCAACATCTTCCGCCTCAAAGCGGATGGCTCACAGAGTTTCGAGCCAATTGGCGTGTTTAATGCCAGCGCCGGACGTTTTGACCCGATACCAATTGACCTGGGGCCGGCAAGCGACCAGGTCTTCCTGATTGCCTTCGGCACGGGCTTCCGCAACAACAGTTCACTCAACAACGTGAGCGCTACGATTGGCGGAGCGCCGGCTGAGGTTCTTTTTGCAGGCGCGACTCCCGGTCTGGCAGGACTCGATCAAGGCAATATCAGAATCCCGCGCTCGCTCGTCGGGCGCGGCTCGGTGGACGTGATCTTCCGCGCGGATGGCAAGACGGCCAATACCGTGCAGATCACCATCAAATAAGCCGAACGCAAATTTCGGTTTTCCACGGACTATTTTCCCATTGATCGTTTGCTGTTTGCGTTACGCTACTAAACGCACATAGCGAACGATCAGTGGCAAATATTTCCAAGTTCATTACTCCCCTACAGCATTACAAAATCTAAGCTGGGATGAAGTAGCTACCGCCGGTCGAGCACACGCAGTGCGCGCGACCGACATTCACTGCATAACATATCCTTTAACCCGAGCTACGGCTCCACACAACACGAAAGGAATAGAGCAATGAGAAGAAAGAGCGGATTGATAGCGGGTTTAGCGGCGTTGGCATTGCTGACGCTGGCTGCAACTTTCACCCCAGTGCGGGCTGAAGTCTACACGGCTGTTGTAAACATCAGCCCACTCAACGAATCTCCACCAATTACCAACTCGACCGCGACCGGCGGTTTTCTGGTCACCGTGGATGTCACGCGCGATACCAATGGCACGATCACTAGCGCCAAGATCAACTACCTGGGCGCATTGCAGGGGTTCCCAGCAGGGATGGGGAGTATCATCACCGGGCTGCACATCCACGAAGGCACAACTGCGGTCAACGGGCCAGTGCGTTTTGGCACCAGGTTCAGCGGGAGCGTGACGCAAACCCTGAACAATGGCGCGGGCGTCGTCAACGAAGATGTCACCGGCACCATTGATCTGGCGATTTTGGCGCGCATGCTGGCCAATCCGGCAGGCTTCTATCTCAATATCCACACCCAGCTCAGCCCGGGCGGCGCGGCGCGTGCCCAGCTTACTAGGCTGACTGAAACGATTGCCACAACAGTCACGCTGAACACCGCGCAGGAAGTTCCGGCCCCCACCGGTGAGGAAGGCACGGCGCAAGGTACTTTGACTTTCAACCCGGTGCGCAACGCACAAGGCCAAATCACCGGCGGCAGCGTCACCTTCTCTCTGGTGTATGAGTTCACCACTGGGGCTCCGCTTACTTTCACCGGATTGCACATCCACGAAGGAGCGGCTGGTGTGGCTGCGGGGGTGGTCATCAATACTGGCCTGAGCGGCTCCAACACAATTGTTTCCCCAACCGGCAGAGGAGTTATCAATCTCGTCGCGCCGCTCAATACCCCTGCCTCACAGGCTGCGATGACTCGCTTGTTGGCCAATCCAGCGGGTTTCTACGTCAACATACACACGACCAGGAATCCTGGCGGTGTGATCCGCTCGCAATTGCCGGCGACGTTGGCCGTTCCCCTAACCATCGCCTCGGTCAACAAATTCTTTTTGCCGACCGGCACCGCTAACGCAACTATTGGCGTTGTGGCGGCGGGGAATCTGGCTGACTTGCTGCTCGGCACGGTGCTGCTCAACGGCCAGCCGGCGCAGGCAGTACCCGACCTCAGCACCGGCTTAATCACTGTCACCGTGCCTGCCGCGCTGCTCGCCAATCCGGGCGTCTTGGCGTTGCAAATCAGGACTCCCGGTGGTGTGGCCACCAAACCGTTGCTCATTCCCGTGGCAGCCCAGACCTCGGTCAACACACAGGCTGTAGTCACAGTAGAAGCGGCAGGTTTCAGCAGCACCTCTGTCGCACCCGAAAGCATTGCCGCCGCTTTTGGCACCAGACTGGCATCAGCCACGGCATCAGCTCCGGCAACGCCAACACCAAACCTGCCGATCGCGCTCGATGAGACAAGGGTCTACGTCAATGGCGTGCTGGCTCCACTCTTCTACGTGTCGGCCAATCAGATCAACTACGTGATCCCCGAAGGCACGGCGAGTGGCCCGGCGGCAGTCGTGGTGGTGGCCAGAGACGGCACGGTTTCACAAGGCACGGTGTTGGTGACCAATATCGCGCCCGGCATCTTCACCCGCACGGGCAATGGTCTGGGCGCACCATCGGCGGTGGCTTCGACCGACGGGCAAAACTTCAACATCCTTATCAGCAACCCCGACGGAACCCCGGTTGCGATTGATGCCGGGAATTTCATTTCCCTCTTCGGCACGGGTCTGCGCTTCGTGTCTCTCGCCACGGCCACCCCACCTGTGGCTCCCAACGCCACAGCCGCAGCAGGCGGCGTCACGATCACGCCGATGTTCGTGGGCGCACAAGGACAGTTCGTCGGCCTAGATCAGGTCAACTTGCAAATCCCGCAATCACTGGCGGGCAGAGGCGAGTTGGATTTGGTCTTGACAGTAGATGGTAGGGCGAGCAATCCCGTGAAGATCAGGATTAAATAACACGCTGGCTCGAATTGAAATGAAAAGAGCGCGGAATAGCCAAAGCTATTCCGCGCTCTTTTTTTGCTTCTGCTAAAAGCCCTTTGAAGTGGCGCGGCAGCACTGGGAGCGCAGGCATCCTTGCCTGCCAGACTGAAGGGGCAGACCTGCCGAAAGCAACGTGTCACTCGCCACGCCTAGCAGGCAAGGATGCCTGCGCTCCCAGGCAACTGCCTCATTTACTGCGCCATCGGCGTCACCATAAACCCATCGAAGTAACTCAAACTATCCGTCTTCGACCACAACCCAACCTTGCCCGTCACAGCTTCAGCCATCGTGTATTCAATCAGCTTCTTGCCATCCAGATACCCTTCAAGCTGAGTGCCGTGCACGGCAATCTTGATCTCGTGCCAGGTATTCAATTCGAGCGGCACATTCTCCGTGCCCCGCTTGACGAACTTGCGCACGCCTTTGTTGAACGTCCAGAGCACCAGGTTGTCCTCTTTGCCATTGAAGCGCACCGTCAGGTAATCGCCGTTTGGCTTCAGGTTGAAGAGAATGCCCGCACACTTATCGAGCTTGCCGGAGATCATCTTGAATTTGACGCTAATCTCGCCGTTCTGAAAATCATTGATCTCTTTGGCGACCGAGTACGGGAAGTAAGCAAAGGCTTTGACGCTGTCCACAAAGTCTTCATGCTTCGAGCCGTAGATCGCACGCGCATTCTCGGCCAGGCTGCGCGATGGATTGCCGCGCAACCACTCGCGCCCGTCCACGGCGTAGACTTTCTTGCCGCCGTCTTCTACAACGGCCCAATTGCCGACGACCGAAAGAAATTTGGCGGACTCGCCACCGGCTTTGTCTTTGCTGACGTCAACGTGCACCGGCTTTGGCGCAGCAGCCTTTTTCGCCGTCTGCGCAATCACGGACAACGCGCCCATTACAAGGACGCTCAGCAAGCCAAGCAAAATTGATAATACCTTCAGATTATTTTTCATCATTCATCTCCTGCGGTGGCGTATAAACCACCAGGTTAAAAGCACGGCCAACGGCCAGAGCAAATAAAAGATCAGCCGCGCGCCACTTGGCGTAGCCGCCAGCGGATAACCGGGGAAGACCGGCTCATTCGAGAACTGCACGCGTTGCACCCCAGCCAGTTGCAAAAGCTCTGCCACCACGACCGGCTCAATCGTCGAGCGATTCATCAGCTTGCGCCCGTTGTACTCGTACCAGATTTCGCCGTAATGCTCCCCTGAGCCTTCAAATAAACCCGTGCGGCTTTGCGCCACATAATCAACCGTCAACTGCGGCAAGACACGGCGCAGCCTGTTCAGAATGCTGCGCTCGAAATCCATCAGGCGCGGGTCTTCGGCAGCCAGATTGACCGAGATATGCAAAGGCGCAGTGATTTGCCGCAAGCCAGCCTCTTCACTGAGTGAAAATGAATTGCGCCGATTCTCACTCACATCCCAACTCGCGCGTAGGGCGGTTACCAGATTGACCGTTACGACAGCTATCCCCAACAACGCGGCTGTCTCAACGAGCCGTTTGCGCCAGCTCTTCCCGCTCTGTAACCACACGGCAGTCAACGCGAATCCTGCGGCAGCCAGTGCGAGCAGCACCAGCGCGGTGCTCAGCCGCAATAGGCCTTGTTCAAAAAAGCGTAGCGCCGCGGTCGGCGTATAAGCTGCCAAAGTTGCCAGCCAACCGCCACGCCCCAGCGCGATAAAATCAAGCGCCCAGGTGCCCAGCGTAAAGCTGAGCGTGACAATCGCAGCGCTGGCCGCGCTCTCCGCCAACGCCGCCGCCGCCAACGCCAGACCGCCGCTGAGCAACATCCGCAGCCAATGACCGAGCAGCAGATTCAACAGCTCCGGCCAGTACACATGACCGCTATACGATTTCCAGAGCACGACGGCAATCAATCCCGGCAGCCACGCCACTAACCATCCCACCAGCAGCGCCAGCACTTTTGCGGCAATCATCACTCCCGGGCTGGCCGGAAATTGCAGCGCCAGTTTCCACGCGCCACTTTCCCTCTCCGCCGCCAACAAGCGAATCGCTACGAATGGAAAGAGCAGCGTCACCGCCAGATCATAAGCGCCAAACGTCGGCACGAGTATGCCATCGAGCGGCGTCAAACCTTGTGGCAACGCCGCCGGCGCGCCGTTTATCCCGCTCGCTTCGGCGTAAAGATTGATCGCACTGATAAAGCTTTGCCCGAGCAGTGGCCCGATGATCAACAGCAAAAGCCAGTAAGCGCGCGAAGCCTGTAATTCGTGCCATTCCTTGGCAAAGAGCAGCCACAACAACTTAAGTGAGCGCAAGGAAGACCTCCTCAAGCCCGGCTTCGCTCAATTGCGCCTGCGCGCGCAATTCATCAAGACTGCCTTCGCCCACTACGCGCCCGCCACTCAACAGCACCAAGCGGTCGCACACGCGCGCCGCATCGTTGAGTTGATGAATCGAGAGCATCAGCGTGCGCCTCGGCGCTGCGGTCTGCGCACGCAACAGCGCCATCACATCGCGCGTCTGTCGCAAATCCAGCCCATCGAATGGCTCATCCAGCAACAACAACGGCTGCGGCGTGAGCAAGCCCAACGCCAACAGCGTCCGCTTGCGCTCGCCTTTCGAGAGCGAGCCGATGCGCGCGTGTTGCAATTCTTCCAGCTTCAATGCGCTCAGCAATTCTGACGCTTTGATGGACGAAGCATAAAGCCGCTCAAAAAATCCCAACGTCCAACTGATCGTCTGTTGCGCCCAGGGCGTGATGCCGTCTGGCAGATAGAATAAAGCTGTTTTGCGTTGCGCGGGAGCAAGCCGCTGTTCATTCGTGCTGACCGTGCCGCCATCGCTCGATAGAATTCCAGCCAGACATTCAAAGAGCGTGGTTTTGCCCGCGCCATTCGGCCCGATCAAACCCAAGACTTCGCCTTGCCGCACACTGAAACTCACTTTCTGTAGCACCGTGCGCGGGCCAAATTGTTTGGAAAGGCCGTTGACTGTCAGCAGATTCATCGTGAGCGGATTGTCGCACAATCTGTCCCTCAGGCAAGCTCGTTAGGAAGGTTGCAGCCGCGTAGCGGCGACCTGAGTTTAGCCCGGCGTTTTCAACGCCGGGTAAGCTCAGCAGCGCGTCCTGCGTCGCGTCAGCGACGCTTGATTCAAGCGTCGCTGACGCGACGCGGGACTTATGCGCACACCTACCGTGGGTTGCACCCACGGCTAAATTCAACTGCCGCGACGCGGCAAAAAACGACTGAGCCTTACATTCTTATCACTAACCATGCCCTTGAGCCTTCGACAACTCTCACTTAGAAGATTAACCGCACTTGCAGTTGGAACATTCGCGGCGGGTCAATGTTAGCGAATGCTGGAATCGCATTCGTCGTGGTACCCACGCCCCCGACAAACTGGCCGAACGTGGTGGCCGGTGTCGCGGCATCGCCGTAGGTGGTGACTCCACGTCCCAGGAAGTTCCCGTGATTGAAGAGATTGAAGCCCTCCAAGCGGAGCAGGATGCTCGCGCGTTCCGACAGCTTGAAGCGATTCTCGGCGAAGAGCGCCACGTCGGAGGTCGGAGTGCCCTGGAACGCCGATTTTTTGACCACCGCCCCGTTGATGACTGGCCGGTCGTTGTTTGCGCCGTCACCATTGTTGTCAACGCCAGTGGTGGCGTTGAAGGGACGCGAGGACGCGAGTTGTGTCAGGGTGCCGACAGTAACGTTAAGCGGGAACCGGTAGCTGAACGTAATGACCGCGCGATGACGCTGATTGACTACGCTCAGTCCGCGTTCGACCTCACCCAGGCGCGCGATGTTGCCCTGATCCGGTCCGATGCCATTGCCATCTGGTTCGGTAGTGTTGGTCGCCTTGGACAGCGTGTAGCTGAGCGCGGCATAGATTCGCGAGTTGCCGCGATAGCTGACCTGCGTCTGCAATCCGTCGTAATCGGCAACGCCGAGGTTCATCAACACGCTGATCTGGCGCACGCCGCCATTGACCGGCAGGATTGGACGAGTGGCATTCGCCGCTGTCACGGCCTGGGCCGCAGTGCAGGGCGGTGCGACACCTACGGGGCAGCGGAACTGCCCGGGGGCCGTGCGGTCAAAAGGAGCTGGGGCGTTCAAATCAACTGTGCGATCAATGTCACTCAAGTGCTGATGCACGTAGTCGCCTCCGACGAACAAGCCTCTGATCACCTCGCGCTCGGCGCCAATGGACACGACCTGGCTGCGCGGATTCACCAATTGATCGGGATAGTTCGACAGCTTGGAGAAGTCCAGCCCGTACTTTGTGAACTGAGTTTGATAGAAGGAGCGCAGGCCCGCTCTGATCGTGATGTCGCGCGCAGGCAACTGCGAAGCTGGCAGCGTCTTCGGATCAACGTTCAGCGGCAGACATGATCCCGTCAGGCAAGTCGGGAAGCCGGTTTGTCCGGGCGTTGCCGTGTAGGTCGTCAATCCGTCCAGCCCACTCACCAAATAGCTGGCGACCGCATTGGAGCGAATCTGCGTGTAATACATGCCATAGCCGCCGCGAATTGAGGTGCGCGCATTGCCCCACGGATGCCAGCCAAAGCCGACGCGCGGCGCGAAGTTCTTCGTCGCATCGGTCAAGGTCTGCCGGTCGTAGCGCAGCCCGAGGTCAACCGTGAGGTCGCGGCGCAAGCGGATGCTGTCCTGCACGAAACCGGTATAGAGCCACTGCGGCAACTCGTAGCTGCTGATCCCGAAGTTGATCGGTTGCGTGTAATTCTGCACGTTCGCCAGGGTCAACTGATCAAAGGGCGCTGTCGTTGTGTTGAGGAATGTGAACGTGCCGAGGATCGCAGTGCCCGGCTCGCTGCCCGTGCCGCCTGAGGTGTGATGGGTCAGGCTGCCGCCGAGGCGTAGATAGTGTTTGCCCAGCGTCCACGACAGCGTGTCCGAGAATTGTACTTGGTGACTAAAGATGTCGGAGGCGCGCGACTGTCCAATGGTGAACGGCACGGCTCCAGCGCGAGTGTAGGTGGTTGAGAGGGACTTCGCCTCCCAGAGCGTGACCGGATCGCCGTGCAGGTAGGCAAACCGCGCCTCGTTGAGAATGTCCGCATTGATAACCGATGTGTGATTGAGCTGCGCCGTCCATGCGCGCCGCGAGTATTTGCGCGCGACGCTTGGCGCGCTCGTACCGCCTACGGCGTCCTGTGGGTTGTCATCGTAAAACCGATCTACGTTGAAGCGCGCCGTCAACGTCTGGCCAGGCGTGAGTTTGTGGTCCAACCGTCCGTTGAAAAGAAACTGACGATAGTGCCCCGTGTAGTCGAGGTGTCCATCCGAGGGCAGGAGGAAGGCAGGTAGCGTACTCGAAAGGAAAGTCGTGCGATCCTGCTGTGTGACATCAGTCGTGGCGAAAAAGAAAGTCTTGTCCTTGATGACGGGGCCGCCAATCGTAATGGAGCCTTGCTTCAGTGCATCCGGGATGTCCACCGGGTTGATCGCCGTGAGCGTGGTGGGCGTGACGCAAGTGGGCACGGACGGTGGGCAGAAGCCTTTGGTCGAAAATGTCTTCGCCTGCCAGTCACCTGGGCGGATCAGGAACAGCGCTTCGCCGTGGAAACTGTTGGTGCCGGACTTGGTGACGATGTTCAACGCGGGGCCGGAGGTCCAGCCAAACTCGGATGAAAACGCGTTCGAGAGTACGTTTATTTCCTGGATGGCGCTGAGCGGCACGGTGGCAATCGCCGTCTGGCGGCCCCAGCCCTCATCGTTGTTCGCGCCATCGAGCGTGAACGTGGTGGCACGGCGTGAACCCACGCCCGTAATAAAGTAAGTCGCATTGACGAAAAGATCGCCTGTGCCCTTCCCTTGCCGGAAAGCCGAGTTCAGCAGCGGCAATGTCGTTGACTTGCGGCCCAGGATAGGTGTCTCGTCAATGATCGAGCTGTCGAGCCGACGGCCGATCTGCGCGTCAGCGCGCACGCCTTCGGCGGTGCCGAAGATGGCGACTTCCGCCGTAGTGGAGCCGACGACGAGCTTCACATTCAGGGTCGCGGTCTCACCCGAGCGCAACGTGATTTCCTTGAGCTCCTGGGTGCTAAATCCTTGCTTGGACACGCTGACCGAGTAGCTTCCCGTCAGCGACAGCGCCGGAATAGTAGCGTTGCCATCGCTGCCTGACATGATCTCGCGCGCGGCGCCGGTCGCGTTGTTCACGACCGAAACTTTGGCGTCCTTCACGACGGCGCCGTTTTGATCAACCACGACGACGATCAACGACGCCGTATTGGGAGACTGCGCTCCGACACCGGGTAGCCCAACAAATAACCAACAGAGGAGTAAGCTCACGCACAAGATCATTTGTGGGCGTGCGCTACGCAGACACGAGGTAATGAGCGGGGAAAGAGTTCTAATTGAGAGCATAAAACCTGACTTTCTTTAGTTTTTTTGGGAATGGGATCGCAGCGACCACTGGACAACCATTGGTGAACCTCAGAAGAGCCGCCGACAATATAAGTGTAGAGACAGGCTCAACCTACTACCAGCCCTCGTAGACAAGCGTAAGCGCAGCGGCCTCACCTGAAATTGCGCTATTTAACCCGTTGCCACGCTACTTTTGGCAACTGCGCTCAGCAAATCGGTTGATCAGGTTGGCCAAGCGCAATTCGCCTTCGGTCATCGAGTAAGTAAGTGCTCACTTACAAATTTTGCTTGCACGACTCTGGTCGGTGTGGTAAGTAAGTAGACACTTACTTACATAAAGCGAGCCTGTGAGCTTGAAACGGATGGACGACTTGAAAGAAGGACAATGACACTGAAAAAAGAGGTACTTGAACGAGGGCCGGAACGCCCCCGCATGCCTGCGGAGGATCGCCGCCAACAGATTATTGATGTCGCCGTGCAGCTCTTTTCGCAAAAGGGTTTTCGCGGCACGACGACCAAAGAGATTGCCCTGGCCGCCGGAGTGAACGAGGCAATCATTTTCCGTCACTTCGCCACCAAGCGCGAGTTGTACGCCGCGATTATGGATCGCAAGGCCTGCGCGGCCGAAGTGCAGGCAATTCAACAAACACTGGCTGAAGCCATACATACCCAAGACGATCACAAGGTCTTCTTTTCGCTGGGGTTTCACCTGCTCGAAGCTCACGAAAAAGACGATACGGCGATCCGCCTGTTGCTTTACAGCGCGCTCGAAGGGCATGAACTTGCCGAGATGATTTTTCGTAATCACATTTCGCGCACGCATACTCAACTGGCCGACTACGTTAAAAAGCGGATTGCCGACGGCGCATTTCGGCGCGTCAATCCGCCGCTAGCCGTGCGCGCTTTTCTGGGCATGCTTATCAACCATGTAATGCACCAGAAGTTTTTCGAGCGTTACGGCGACAACTTGTTAAACATCAGCAACCGGCAAGCGGCTGAAAAGTATGCCGATTTGTTTTTGGCCGGGATCAAAAATCCTGATTACGCTTAAATTAAAGATGAACGAACAAAATTTGCTCAAGCAAAAACAAGAAGGAGAAGGAATGCTGCCATCCCGTTTCACTCACATCGCACTCTGCGCCTTGCTGACATTCGGCGGCTTGTTCAGCGCCTGTAGCAGAAAATCCGAAAGCGGCACTGAGCCGACCGCCCAGGCGGCTGGCAAAGCGGAAGCCTCGCCCACGGCTGTGCCACCCGTCGAGGTCACGACTGCGGCAGCGATCATGCGTGCGCTGCAACGCAATGTAGATGTCGTCGGCTCGCTGGCTGCTGACGAAGAGGTCGTCGTTTCAGCACAGGCGGCGGGCGAACTCGCGCAACTCAACGTTGATTTCGGCAGCTACGTGCAGGCGGGCCAGGTCATCGCCACAATTGACCAGCGCGATGCCAAGCTGAAGATCGAGCAGGCCGAAGCTACGCTCAAGCAAACACTGGCGCGGCTTGGCATGAAGGAGGGAGAGCGTTTCGATCCGCAGCACAACGCAGACGTGAAGGTCGCCAAGGCGCAACTCGATTGGACGAAGATGGATTTGGATCGCGCGGCCAAATTGGTCGAAAACGGCGACATCTCGCGCTCGATCTTCGATCAGGCGCAAACACAATTCAATCTGGCGCAAGCACGCCATCAAGCCGCGATTGACGCAGTCAATCAACAACTCGCGGTAGTCGAGCAACAGCGTTCCGCCTTGAACTTGGCGAAGAAGTCGTTGGCCGATACGGTGGTGCGCGCGCCCATCAGCGGCGCAGTCAAAGAAAAATCCACGGCGCGTGGCGCGTATCTGCCTGTCAACGGTAAGATCGTCACGCTGGTCAAGATCAACCCACTGCGCTTGCGCGCAGACATCCCCGAATCGTCTGCCGCCGCCGTGCGCACGGGGCAGCAGATGACCTTAGAGGTGGACGCCTTCCCTGGCCGCACTTTTAGCGGGCGCGTCGTGCGCATCGGCCCATCGCTTGACGAAAAGACGCGCGCGTTGACTGTCGAAGCGCAGGTCGCCAATCCGAACAATGCGCTGCGCCCCGGCATGTTCGCCAAATCTTCGCTGATTACGGCAGCCAATGCCCCGGCAGTGATGGTGCCGAGCAAAGCAATTGTCACAGTCGCGGGCTTGACCAAAGTCTTCGTGATCGAAAACGGCAAGGCAACTGAACACATCGTCAAGACTGGCGCGAGCGACAGCGACCTGATCGAAATCAGAGAGGGTGTCACGACAGGCCAGACAGTCGCCACCAGCAATCTGGACAAGCTGCAAACTGGCACGGTCGTCAACCACAAATAAACAAGCAGGAGAAGCGAGGGAGAAGTTATGCAAAAGCTGGCTGAACTATGCGTGCGCCGTCCGGTCTTCGCCACGATGTTGATTACGACACTCGTGGTGATGGGTCTCTTCTCGTACCGGCGGCTGGAGGTCGAGCGCTTCCCGCGCGTCGAGTTCCCCACCATCACCGTCACGACCGTGCTGCCCGGCGCAGCGCCGCAAGAGGTCGAGACAGAGATCACCGACAAGATCGAAGAAGCGCTCAACACGATCAGCGGCATCGAAGAATTGCGTTCGACCTCTTCCGAAGGCGTGTCGGTGGTCATCGTGCAATTCGATCTCGCGCGCGACCTGGACGGGGCGGCGCAGGACGTGCGCGACAAACTGAATTTGGCCTTGCCGCTCTTGCCACGCGATATTGATCAGCCGGTCGTGCAAAAGCTCGATCCGGACGCCGCACCGATTATGACGATCTCGGTCGCGTCGAATCGTTCGGTGCGCGAGATGACCGAATACACCGACAAAGTGCTGCGCCGCCAACTCGAATCAATTGACGGCGTCGGCCAGGTCGTGATAATCGGCGGGCGCAAGCGTCAGATCAACATCTTCCTCGACGGCGATAAGCTGCGCGCCTACAACCTGACCGTCGCGCAAGTCGCCGCCGCGCTGCAAACGCAAAACATCGAAGTGCCGGGCGGGCGCGTTGAAGAAGGCGCGCGCACGTTGACACTGCGTACACTCGGCCGTGTGCAACGCGCCGAAGAGTTCAACGACCTGGTCGTTTCCAACCGCAACGGCTACCCGATCAAAGTCTCCGATGTCGGCCACACTGAGGACGGCGTGGAAGTCGAAGAAACAGGCGGCTTGCTCAACGACAAGCCAGCCTTGCTGCTCAACATCCGCCGCCAGTCGGGCAAGAACACCGTAGACATCGTCAACAACATCAAAGCGCGCCTGGCCACGCTCGATAAGTCGCTGCCGCCCGGTTACTCGCTACAGGTCGTGCGCGACCAGTCCACCTTCATCCTGGCTTCGTTTCATACGGTGCAGGAGCACTTGGTGCTAGGCTCGCTGCTGGCCTCGCTCGTGGTGTTTCTGTTTATGCGCAATCTGCGCGCGACGATCATCTCGGCGATTGCCATTCCGACTTCGATCATTTCGACTTTTGCGGTGATGGATTACTTGGGCATCACGCTAAACGCACCCGCAATGCTGGGGCTGACGCTCTCAGTCGGCATCGTGATTGACGATGCGATTGTGGTGCTCGAAAACATCTTCCGCTACATCGAAGAGAAGGGCTATAACGCCTTCGACGCAGCGATTCAAGGCACGCGCGAGATTGGTTTGGCGGTGATGGCGACGACCTTGTCTTTGGTGGTTATCTTCCTGCCGGTCGGTTTTATGCAGAGCGTGGCAGGACGCTTCTTCAAAAGCATTGCCTTCACGATGGCCGCCGCGATCACGATCTCGCTGCTGGTGAGCTTCACGCTGACGCCGATGCTGTCGGCGCGACTCTTCAAAGGGATGAAGGGCAGCCCGGGCGGGCACAGCAAGTCGAAAGAGACTTGGATGGCGCGCGTGTTGGATCGCAACTACGCGCGACTCATCAATTGGACACTACACCATCGCGTGATCGTGACGCTCATCGCCGTGCTGACGCTTGGCTCGACGGCGGTGCTAGTGCGTTTTGTCGGCTCGAGCTTCTTCCCTTACGACGATCAGAGCGAGTTTGAAGTCTCGGTGCGCGCGCCTGAAGGTATGTCTTTACAATCCACCCTGGACATCGCCAAGCGCGTTTCCGACGAGATTCGCAAGCAGCCGCACATCGCCTACACCATCACGACGGTAGGCGACAACCAGCAGAAGGAACAGAATCTGGCGAAGGTCTACGTCAAGATGACAGCGCTCGAAGGGCGCAAGCTTTCACAATTCGACATGATGACCAGAGTGCGCGAGCAGGTCATGCCGAAATTCGCCGCGCAAAACCTGCGCTCCGCAGTCAGCGTCGTCGCGGCCATTGGCGGCGGCAGCGCGCAAAACGCCGAGATCAACTACGAACTGCGCGGCCCCGATCTGGACAAGCTCAATGAAAACGCCGCCGTGCTGATGCAGAAGCTCAAAGCGCTCAAAGGCGTCGCCGACTCCGACTCTTCGCTCATCCTGGGCAAACCTGAATTACGCGTGCAGCTTGATCGTCAAAAAGCGGCGGAACTCGGCGTCAATGTGGCCGATGTCGCGCAATCGCTGCGCTTGCTGGTCGGCGGCGACAAGATCACGACCTACAACGAAGGCGGTGAGCAGTACGAAGTTCACGTACGCGCGGCCGAAGGCTTCCGCAAAGATGCGGCGGGCATCAATCAACTCAATGTGCCCTCGTCACGCCTGGGCAGCGTCGGCCTTGACAACATCGTCAAGCTGGACGAGTCCAGCGGCCCAACCCTGATTCAACGCACCAACCGGCAGCGCAGCGTGACGATGTATGCCTTTCTCAAGCCCGGCACGGCTCAGAGTGGCGTGGCCGCGCAATTCGAGGCAGCGGCCAATGGGTTGAAACTGCCCGCGGATTACGTTTTCGCCAGAGGCGGCAATTCGCGCGAGCAGCAGCGCACCGGGCGGGGCTTCATCCTGGCCTTCACGCTCTCGTTCATTTTTATGTACATCGTGCTGGCGGCTCAGTTTGAATCCTTCGTACATCCGATCACAGTGCTACTCTCGTTGCCGCTGACGCTGCCGTTTGCGCTGCTCTCGCTGATTATGGCGAACCAAATCATCACGATGTTCACGCTGCTCGGCATCCTGGTGCTGTTCGGCATGGTCAAGAAAAATTCGATCTTGCAGATTGACCACACCAATCAATTGATCGCGCGCGGTATGGAGCGACACGAGGCGCTGATCCAAGCGAGCCGCGACCGTTTGCGCCCGATCTTGATGACGACGATTGCATTCGTGGTGGGCATGGCGCCGCTCGCCATCAGCAACGGCCCAGGTTCGGGTGTCAACCGTTCGACTTCGGTGGTGATCATCGGTGGGCAGTCGTTGTGTTTACTACTGACCTTGGTGATGACGCCGGTGGCTTACTCGCTGTTTGATGATGCGAAGAACTCGACATTGTGGAGCCGGCTGACTCGCTTCTTCGGCGGAATGGTCACAGGGACGCGACAGAAAGCGGCCGAGGCGGTTTCGTCGCTGTTTAGTTCATTCGGCAAGTGAAATGGAACGGACACATGGCACTTTATTTATCAGAACAAGATGTCACACAACTGCTGACGATGGACGACGCGCTCGCAGCGGTCGAAGGAGTCTTCAAGTCCTACGCGGCAGGGACAGCAGCGAATGAATCGCGGCGGCGTGTGCGCGCAGGCGGCGCGACGTTGAACGTGATGAGCGCGGCGGTGGCCAACATCTCAGGCTTTGATGGCTTGTTGGGCCTCAAGGCTTACACCGTCTCGCGCAACGGCTATCGCTTCGTCGTCAACCTCTTCGATGCCGAATCTGGTGACCTGCTCGCGTTTATCGAAGCCGACAAGTTGGGACAGATGCGCACCGGTGCGTCGAGCGGCGTAGCGACCAAGTATCTGGCCAACCAGGACGCGCAAACCGTCGGCATTTACGGCACGGGTTGGCAATCGAGTTCGCAACTCGCCGCTGTCTGTGCCGTGCGCGACATCAAACAGATCAAGGTCTATGGCCGCAACCCCGAAAACCGCGCGCGCTTTTGCGCAGAGATGAAAGCTGAATTGAAGCTTGATGACATCGCGCCAGTTGAACAGCCGGAAGCGGCGGCGGACGCCGATGTCGTCATCACGATCACTTCGGCGCGCGAGCCGGTCTTGCAAGGCGCTTGGCTCAAACCGGGCGCGCATGTCAACGCGGCAGGCAGTAACTCAGTGCTGCGTCGCGAATTCGATGATGAGGCGGTCAAACGCGCCGCGTTCATCTGCGCCGATTCGGTCGAACAGGCCAAATACGAAGCGGGCGAATTGATTGTGCCGGTGGAAAAAGGTTTGTTGATGTGGGAGCGCGTGCACGAGTTGCGCTACGTGGTGAACGGCGATTTGAAAGGGCGGCAGAACGCGAGCGACATAACGATCTTCAAATCGCTCGGCCTCGCCATCGAAGACGTAGCCGCCGCCGCCGTTGTGTACCGTAAAGCAAAAGAACAGAACTTGGGGAGGGAGTTTTGAGAATGAAAAATCAAAAGGCAAAGAGTAAAAGGCAAAAGGCAAAAGTGTTGCCTCAAATCATCGCCCTACTTTTCATGGCTGTGTCTAGCGCCTTTGCGCAAGACAATCCGCCATCAGCCTCGCCGGCTGCGGGCCGCAATCCGCAAGCTGAAAGCCGCGTCGGTGTGAATGCCGCGAAGAAAGTCAACCTGACCCTGCGCGACGCGATTACGCAGGCGCTCGAAAACAACCGCGACATTGAGATCGAGAAGCTCAACGTCATAATGAACGAGTTCGATCTGCGTGCCGGTTATGGCGTGTACGATCCGGTCGTCAGCACAGGGCTTTTCTACAATCGCCAGACGACGCCGGTCGCTTCAGTGTTGGCGGGCGGTCAGAACGGGCGGCTGACGACTGACAGCTTGTCGGGTAACGCTGCGTTAACACAGCGCGTGATGAATCAGGGCGGCCAGTTTCAAGGGAACTTCGACAATTTCCGCGACACAACGCAGAACCTGTTTAACGCCATCAACCCGCAATACACTTCGCGGCTCAATTTCAGCTTTACACAACCGCTGTGGAAGAATCGCACGATTGATGCGCCGCGTCGCCAGATCAAGCTGGCCAAGAAGCGGCTGGACATCTCCGATAGCCAGTTCCGCCAACGCGCCATCGAGATCATCGCGCAGGTGCAGCGCGCCTATTGGGATTTGGTCTTCGCGCGCCGCGACCGCGAGATCAAGCGCGAATCAGTCGGGTTGGCCGAGACACAGCTCAAACACAACGAGCGGCTGGTCGAAGCCGGCACGCTCGCGCCCGCTGACATCATCTCCGCGCGCGTCGAGTTGGAACGGCGTAATGACGAAGCCGAAGCCGCGCTCGAAGCGATTCAACGCGCCGAGAACGCGTTGAAAGCCTTGATGCTGCAACCGAGCGATAGCGAGCTTTGGCAAACCGAATTGATCCCGGTCGAAATGCCGCAGGTTGATCCGAGCAATTCCCTGCCGCTCGAGGATGCGCTCCGGCTCGCCCGCACCAATCGCCCGGAGATGCAGCAATTCCACTTGCGCGGCGAACTCAACCAAGTTGACGTGGAATATTTCCGCAATCAAAGCAAGCCGCAAATTGATTTGGTCGCCACCTATGGCACGGTTGGCGTAGCGGGTAGCGAGCGACGCGAGACCAACTTCTTCCAGTCGTCGAATGAGCTGCTCTACGGCAACATCAACAACATCATCAACCGCGTCAACCTGCTCTCGCCTGGCACGCTGCCGCCGTTGCCACCGTTGCTGGTGAACACCAACACTGCGGGCGTGCCCGATTTCCTGACCGGCGGTTATGGTCAGAGCCTGGCCAATCTTTTCAGGAATGAATTCCGCACTTGGCGCTTTGGCGTGAACATCAATCTACCGCTGCGCAATCGTACGGCGCAGGCCAATCTGGGGCGCTCGCTGGCCGAAAGCCGCCAGATAGACACGCAGCGTCAGAAGCAAGAGCAAGTGATCGAGGTCGAAGTGCGCAATGCGCTGCAAGCGGTCGAGACGGCCACGCGCCGCGTCGAAGCCGCCAAGAATTCGCGCACTAATGCCGAGTTGCAATACCAGAGCGAGGTGCGCAAATTCGACGCCGGGCAATCCACCAACTTCTTCGTGCTGGATCGGCAGAATGCGCTTTCGGCTGCACGTGGCCGCGAGTTGCGCGCGTTGACTGATTACACAAAAGCCGTCGCTGAATTGCAGCGCGCGCTTTCCACCACACTGTCGAGCAATAACGTGGAAGTGCAAAGCGCCGTGCCATAGCTTCTGTGAATGGAAGAAGGGATAGGGGCAATTCATTGACCATGGGTGGACGGCTTTTTATGGTGTCAGACCAATGCCGCGCATCATCTCGGTGAAGCGCGGGTCTGAGCGCAGCGGATCGTAAACGGGCTCCTGGCCCAGGCTGAGCAGGTATTCGGAATGCTCCGCGTAAGCTTTGCGCAGCCAATCGAACGCCCGATCTTTATCCCCCAACGCTATGTAGATTCTGGCTAAGTGGACCGGCGAGACCCAATCCTGCTTGGCCACCGCCTCCAACTCCCGCAGGAGTTGCCACGCCTCATCCCGCTGGCCCGCTCGCGCATAACCGTAAGCCAACCAGGAGCGAAAAGTGTGCTGCTGATTCAACGCGAACGCCTGACGCAACTCGCTGATGGCCTGCTGATGCTTTCCTTGTTGGCTGAGGGTGCGTCCTAGTTGAAGATGCCCTCCGCCCGTGTTTTGGCCTAGATCAACTATCTTCTGGAAGTAGACAAGCGCCCGGTCGTACTGGCGCGCAAAGTAGAAGATTTGGCCTAACGAAAAACTGGCATTCGACGAAAGCGGGTCTAACGCCTGCGCCCGGTTGGCTGCGCGCAAGGCTTCCTCATAACGTCCTTGGTGGGCCAGGAGATTAGCGTATGCGGCATACCCGTATACAAAGCTGGGGTTGAGTTCAAGAGCTCGCTTATATTCGTGCTCAGCTCCCGCCCAATCCCAGTCGCCAAAGAATTTGACCAGTGCCAACGCATGGTGCGCTTCGGGGAGCGTCTCATCCAACCTGAGGGCTGTCAGGGCGGCTTGCCGCGCCTTAGGGATGGCCTCGCTCGGCGGCAGGTACTGAGAGGAGGAAACAGCGTAGACGTTGGCTATGCCGGCATAAGCTAGGGCGTAGCCTGGGTCAAGGGCGATGGCCTGGTTGTAGTAAGTGAGCGCCTTCTCCTGGGTCGCGCGCGTGCCCTGCGACCAAAAGTGGCGGCCCAGCAGGTAAAGCCGATAAGCCTCACTGTTGGCCGACTGGCGGCTGGTGAGCTGCCGCTGCTCGTTGCTCCTCAGACGCGGCCGCAACGCTTCGCTAATCTCGCGGGTGAGCTCCCGCTCCAGGGTCAATAGGTCGGCCAGCGGGCGCTCGTACTCATCACCCCACAGCCGGGCGCCGTTCGCTGTATCCACCAACTCGGCGCGGATGAGGAGCCGCTCGCCTTGCCGCAGCACGCGCCCGGTCACTACTGCACGCACCTTCAAGTCTGCGCCCACTAGGCGCGGGTCAACCTCGCGCCCTTTGTATGTGAAGACGGTGTTGCGCGCCATCACGCTCAAACTGGGCAATTGTGACAAACTGCCAATCAGACTCTCGGTGAGCCCATCCGACAGATACTCCATCTGCGAGTCGTTGCCCACATTGACGAAGGGTAGGACGGCGATGGAATTGAGCGCACTGTTGCGTTTGATAAGCCAGCGTGCTGCCAGCGCGCCACCCACCGTCAGCAGCACGAGCGTGACCAGCGCCAATACAGCCAACCGGCGGTGGCGCCGCAGGTAACTGAGTCGAAAAATCGGCCTGGCGTCCGGGCGCGCCGTTGCCTGACCAGCCGGGCTTGTCGGTAGGTCTGCTGGCGTTGCTTGCCCTGCCTCTGTTCTCGCTCTTAGCGCCTTTGCTGCCGAATCCCCGCGCAGTTTGGTGGCAAACTCCAGCTCCTGTCTCAACCGTTTGAGTTCGTCGAGCATTTCGCCAGCCGTCTGATAGCGTTTGTCTAGCGGCTTGGCCAATGCCCGACTGACGACACGCTGCAATTCGGCGCGCACGGCAGCATCAGCTTTTTCAGGAAGCAGACCAAAGGGCAAGGCCGGCGGCTCGCGTTCAATCAGCGCGGCGAGTACATCGGTCGGTGTCTCGCCTGTGAAGGGCCGCTCGCCGGTCAGCATTTCATAAAGCACGACTCCTAGACTAAACAGATCGCTGCGGGCATCCACCTCCAAGCCGCGCGCCTGCTCCGGTGACATGTAAGCGACCGTGCCCATCAATATCCCCGGCCTGGTCGCCCAAGTGAGAATGGGAGAGTGGGAGAGCGGGAGAGTGGGCTTTCCAGTCTCGCCATCGCTCGTGCGCAGAATGTCCCAGTCGCGCGCCTTCAGCTCGGTCAATTTGGCCAGGCCGAAATCGAGCACCTTCACGAATCCGTCCGTACGCAGCATCACGTTCTCCGGTTTGATGTCGCGGTGGACGATGCCTGCCGCGTGGGCCGCGGCGAGCGCGCTCGCTATTTGGATAGCGATGTCGAGCGCCTGATTGAGAGTGCAACCCGGTTGGCCGATGAGCGCGCGCAGCGTCCGGCCTTCGACCAATTCGGCGGCAATGTAATGCTGGTCGGCGTCCTGGCCGAAGTCGTAAATCGTCAGAATATTCGGATGATTGAGCGCCGAGGCGGCGCGCGCTTCGCGTTGAAAGCGCGCCACGCGGTCGGCGTCATCCGTCAGACCCGCGGGCAACAGCTTGAGCGCGACGCGCCGGTCGAGCCGTTCGTCGCGCGCCAGATAGACTTTACCCATCCCCCCACGCCCGATCTCGCGTAACAGGCGATAAGAGCCGATCGTGTGCCCGCTCAAGATTTCCGATTCATGTGTGGAAGAGGTTTCGGCTGAAAGTAGTTCGGCAGCCACTGCCTGCGCCGGACGGTCAAGCAACAAGTCAGCTTGGGCGTCGGCAGCCAGCATCGCTTCGACGCGGCGGCGCAGTTCCTCATCACCCGCGCAGACACGGGTGAGAAACGCGGCGCGCTCAGCAGCGGGCTGCTCAAACGCCTCGTCGAAGACTTGATTGATCTGTTGCCAGCGTTCGGGTGTCATTAAACGTAAATCAGCCTGTGGCGTTGCACTGTCATACTTCGTCTTTGCCCCGCTCTCATTCAGTGCAGCCGAAGTGCGCGCATCATAGCGCAGGCCGAAAATGTAACCAAGATTGGTTTTTTAGCTGCCGAGCCGAGCCGCGACCTTTTTTCAAAAAACATCCGTGCCGCGTGATGGAATTCGCCGCCTGTTGTTGCTCCTCTCAGTGGGGACGTTAAGCGACGCCCGTGAAGAGGCGGCGGCACTGTAGGCCACGCGGCCCACGCGCTGCTGCAAGCAGCCCATTGCAACTTTGAAAGGAGAGCACATGCAACCGCAAACGATCAAAGACGAAAAGGAGACCACCATCAGCATCGGAGCCGAGGAGATTGAACTCGATCTCGAACTGTTGGAAGAGATGATCGCTCCGACAGTCTTGCCTTGTTTTTAGGAGCCAACCCCAAGCAAGTGGAAGGAGGTCTGACCATGTACGACATCATCATCATCGGTGCGCGCTGCGCCGGTTCACCAACAGCAATGCTGCTGGCGCGCAAGGGCTACCGAGTGTTGCTCGTGGATCGGGCCACTTTCCCGAGTGACACTATTTCCACACACTTCATTCAACGCCCCGGTATCACCCAGCTCAAGTCCTGGGGACTGCTCGACAAACTCAAAGCGACGGGCTGTCCGCCGGTGCGCAAAGTGATCAAAGCCTGGGGTCTGCGCGATCAACTGGCGGCCGGCGCTCTCGCGCAGCGCAAGCCAAGCGAGCCAAGCGAAAAGGCGGGCGTCGTTTCGCTGACTTTTTGCCCGACATCCGCCGACGATTTGGCCGTGGGCTATGTCCCGCGACGTAAGATCATTGACCAAATCTTGGTTGAGGCGGCCGTGGAGGCGGGCGCCGAGTTGCGGACTGGCTTCTCAGTCCAGGAGATTCTGCGCGATGGCGACCGCGTCATCGGAATCCGTGGCCGACAACGGAATGGCGCGACTGTGACCGAGTGTGCCCGGCTCGTCATCGGCGCTGACGGGCTGCGCTCAATACTGGCGCGCGCCGTCCAGCCACCGGTTTACCAGGCGAAGCCTACACTGACCTGTAACTACTACACCTACTGGAGCGGTGTCCGGCTGGAGGGAGCAGAGACTTACCGGCTGGGCCGTCGCGGCATCACCGCTATGCCGACGCATGATGGCCTTGCCTGCATCGCCACTATCTGCCCCAGGGAGTGGCTCGCCGAGTTTCGCGCTGATCTTGAAGGAAACTATTTGAAGACGCTCGCGCTCGCTCCCGAGCTGGCCGAGCGTGTACGTCAGGGCCGGCGCGAAGAACGATTCTTAGGTGCTACTGACCTGCCCAACTTCTTCCGCAAGCCTTATGGCGCGGGCTGGGCCTTGGTGGGTGACGCAGGTTGTCACAAAGACCCCTATTCAGGAAAGGGGATCAGCGATGCCTTCCGCGACGCCGAATTGTTGGTCACAGCGATTGACGACGGCTTGGCTGAGCGCCGACCACTTGAGGAGGCGCTCGCCGAGTATGAGCGGCAACGCAACGAGGCGCTGCGAGAAAGCTACGAGCTGACTTGCAAGGCGGCAGCCCTACCGCCCGTGACGCCTCAAACCATAGAGTTCATGGCGGCGCTCAAAGAAAGCCCGGCTGAGGTAGATCGTTTCTTTCGGATCGGAGAAGAGGTGCCGTTCGCGGAGTTTTACTCGGCAGCGAATCTGGGCCGCATCCTCGGCCCAGAACGCTTCAGCAGGCTCTTTGCGAAGCGCAAAGCAGCTTAGCCAACGCAGGCTCGCCTGGCTCGGCCAGCAACCGGCTGAAAATTGTCATTAACCGCAAATCAGCTTGGCGAAGCCTGCCTCAGTAAACTAGCCACTCAATTCAGTCTGTAACCATGCCCGCGCCGCGCGCCACTCGCGTTCGACTGTGGCAGTCGAAATACCCAACACCGCCGCTGTCTCGTCAATCGTCAGCCCGCCGAAGAAGCGCAATTCAACGACCCGGCTCTTTTGTAGATCGAATGCGGCGAGCGTCTGCAGGGCTTCGTCCAGCGCCAGCACGTCGGCGGCTTGTGTTTCGGCAACATCGGCGGCGGCACTCAGCGAGACTTGAAATTGTTCACCGCCGCGTTTGAGTCGCTTGCGTGCTACAGCGTGATTGACCAGCACCTGCCGCATCAGGTGCGCCGCGATGCCGAAAAACTGTGTGCGGTTCTCCCAGGCCACCGGCTGCGCGACCAACCGCAGGTAGGCCTCGTTGATCAGCGCGGCGCTTTGCAGCGTGTGGCCCTGGCGCTCACGGCGCAGGTGCGCGCGCGCCAGCTTGCGCAGGTGTCCGTAGACCAGCGGGATCAACTGATCGCGCGCTGCTTCATCGCCCTGCCCCCAGGCAAGCAGCAATTGCGATACGTCTTGTGGCGTTGCTCTGTCCATACTTCGTCTTTACCCTTCTCTCATTCAGAGAGGCCGGAGTACGCGCATCATAGCTCAGGCCGGAAATGTAACCAAGACGAGTAGCAGCGGCAACGATTGAGCTTTTTACCTGCCCGGCCGAGCCACAACATTTCCAAAAAAATCTGCAGCGCGTGATGGAATCCGCCACCCGTTGTTGCTTCTCTCAGTGGGGACGTTAAGCGACGTTCCTGTGATGCGGCGGCTTGAGGCCACGCGGCCCGCGCGCTGCCGCTTGAAAATAATTGCAGCTTACGAAGGAGACAACTATGACGACTTACACTGACGACAACACACAAGCCAACGAGATCGAACTCAATGTTGAGATGCTTGAGGAAGTGATCGCGCCGGCTGTGGATATGTTCCTTTAATAACCGATACGGCATAGAACAGAGAAAGAATGAGCACTGCCGTGAGAACAACTCAGGCCGGGCCGAAAAAGGCTGGTCTTGGCGTAATGCCAGCGCGCCAGGCAGTTCCGTGAGCAGGGCCGCTAAGCGGAGTCCGAAACGCTCTTTCAGCAAGTTCAGGCACTGGTCGAACAGACCTACGTGCCTGAGCTGCTGGAAGACGCGCTCACTCTGGTGGCCGGTTTGAATGATCACGCGGTGTCTACAAATACTCCGGGCAGTTTGCCACCACCGAACAACTCTACCGCCGCGCGCTGGGCCTGGCCGTCCGATATTGGGGAGCAGAACACGCTGAAATCGCCACTATCTACCACAACCCGGGCGGCTCGGCCCGCGCGCTGCCGCTTGAAAATAATTGCAGCTTACACAGGAGACAAGAACTATGACTGTTTACACTGCTCGCAACAGCATGCCCGCCAATGAGATTGAACTTAATGTCGAAACGCTCGAGGAAATGATCGCGCCTGGTACTGGGGGCAACCACAACGAGACGTTAGAAACTGACCTGGATGCGGAGGAGATAGAGGAAGTGATCGCACCGGCTATCACCATGAATCACAATGAAGTGTTCGAAGTTGAGCTGAGTGTGGAAGAGGTGGAGTCAGTAATCGCGCCGACCATAACCTCAAATCACAATGAGACAGTGGGAATTGATCTCAGTGTCGAAGAGTTGGAGGGGTTGATCGCGCCAGCCGTTTCTTCTAACCATAATGAGACGGTGGAGAGCGACCTGCACGTGGAGGAGTTGGAGGCAGTCGGCGCGCCGGCCATTTCTTCTAACCACAACGAGATGGTGGAGAT
Source organism: uncultured Acidobacteriota bacterium (assembly GCA_963699175.1). Taxonomy (GTDB): domain Bacteria; phylum Acidobacteriota; class Blastocatellia; order RBC074; family RBC074; genus JACPYM01. Next base: position 1,179,004 of record OY969418.1, read on the forward strand.
TGAACTCAAGGTGGAGGAATTAGAGGAGGTGATTGCGCCAGGCGGTGGCGATAATCACAACGAAACACTGGAAGTTGATCTGAGCATCGAAGAAATATAAGCGGTGAGCGCGCCCGGCATCTACTCGAACTACAACGAGACGTTGGCGAGTGGGAACGGATAGGTTTCGCCCCACAACTGCGAGCCGTCGGAGGTATTCACCAGTTCGGCGTGAATGACCAAGCGCTCGCCCTGCCGCATTACTCGGCTCAATACCACCGCGCGCACTTGCAATTCCTGGCCCACCCAGCGTGGATCAACCTCGCGCCCTTTGTAGGTAAAAACGCTACTGCGCGACCTTACGTGCAGCGACGGCAAGGACGACAGGCTGTCAATCAAACTCTCGGTGATCCCGTCCGTCAAGTACTCCATCTGCGGATCATTGCCCACATTGACGAAGGGCAAGACCGCAACGGAATTGATCGCACTGTCATCCCAGGTGAGCCAACCTGCCGAGTAGTGGGGCGATAGTGTGTTGCTATCAAAGCCGCGCTTTGTATGGCAATAGATTAAGCAACCAATCAACGGCCCTCAGTAGTGATAACCCTGTAAGGCTGTCGTTTTTGCCGCGTAGCGGCAGTTGAATTTAGCCGTGGGTTTTCAACCCACGGTACGGTGTGCAGCAATTCCACGTCGCGTCAGCGACGCTTGAATCAGGCGGCGCTGACGCGACGCGGAATTCACGGCTTATCTTTCCCGGCGTTGAAAACGCCGGGCTAAACTCAGGTCGCCGCTACGCGGCTGCAAGAGTATAACCTTACGTTTTTACCACTATTCAGCTATCAACACACTGTCGCCCCACTACTACCTGCCGGCAAGACGAGTTTGGCAGCCAGCAGCACAAGAAACAGCAACACGCCCGCGACTTGCCGGGGATGGCGCTGCAAGTAGCCGAGCAACCAACCCGGCTCTACCACCGGCAGCAGCGCCGCCTGCTCGGCTATGACTGTGGGTTGATCCTCCAGCGCCGCTTGGCGCGCGCCTCCGCTCGCTCTGGTTCTCTGCGCGGCCATATCCCCACGCAACTTGGCCGCAAATTCCAACTCCTGCCGCAATCGTTTCAGATCGGCGAGCAGGTCGCCAGCCGTCTGGTAGCGTTGGTTTAAGGATTTGGCCAACACCCGGTTGACTATCTGCTGCAACTCGGCGTGGGCGGCAGTTTCGGATTTTTCACCAAGCAGGCCAGCGGGCTAGCGCGGCGGCTCGCGTTCAATCAGCGCAGCCAGCACATCGGTCGGCGTCTCACCCGTGAATGGCCGCTCGCCAGTCAGCATTTCATAAAGCACAATGCCCAAACTGAACAGGTCGCTGCGGGCATCCACCTCAAAGCCGCGCGCCTGCTCCGGTGACATATAGGCGACTGTTCTCATCACACTGCCCGGTCTGGTTGCCCAGGAGCGATGGGGCGACGAAGCGAGCTTCTCTTTTTCTCCCGCGCTCCCCATCGCCCCGTCTCCCCATCGCACCGTCTCCCCATCGCCCGTTCTGAAAATGTCCCAGTCGCGCCCGCTCGTTTCGGTCAATTTGGCCAACCCGAAATCGAGCACCTTCACAAAGCCGTCCGGGCGCAACATTACGTTTTCCAGCTTGATGTCGCGGTGAACGATGCCGGCCTGGTGCGCGGCAGCGAGCGCCGCCGCGATCTGGCTCGCACACTCGAGCGCCTCGTTCGGTGGCAAGGCCCCGGCGCGCAGCCGCGCACGCAGCGTCTCGCCCGCCACATATTCGGCGGCGATGAAATGTGCGCTGCCCTCCGTCGCAGGCGCTTGGCCGACTTCGTAGATAGTCAGGATGTTTGGATGATTGAGGCTGGAGGCCGCGCGCGCTTCTTGTTGAAAGCGGCGCATGCGTTCCGCGTCTTGCGTGAATTGCGCCTGCAACAGCTTGAGCGCGACAGGCCGCCCCAGCCGCGTGTCGCGCGCCAGATAAACCACACCCATCCCGCCCTGGCCGAGCGGGCGTTCCACCTTGTAAGGGCCAAACGGCTGGCCGCTCAATTCGTCTTGCGCACCGACCACCTCCGCCGCCAGCGCCGCCGGGAGCGCGCCCAAAAAACCGTCTTCCTGATGATGGCCTAGAAGCGATTCGACTTCCTGCCGCAACACCGCATCGTCCGCGCAGGCACTGGAGAGAAAGGCAGCGCACGCCGCCGCCGGTTGGGCGAGCGCTGCTTCCAATAAACGCTCCACTTGTTGCCAGCGTTCAGCCGTCATTCGCTTTACTCAGGCTCTTCACTCCGGCTTAGCGCGCGCCGCAGCCAGGCGCGCGCCGTGTTCCAATCGCGCGTGACGGTCGGTTCCGACACGCTCAAGACTTCTGCCGTCTCCGCCAAACTCAGCCCGCCGAAATAGCGCAGCTCGACCACCCGGCTCTTGCGCGGATCGAATTGGGCGAGCGCCTGCAACGCGTCATCGAGCGCCACCAGTTCCGCCCCCTATTCCGCCGCGAGCGTGGCGGCTTCGGCCAAGTCAACGTGCGCGAGCTTGCCGCCGCGCTTCTGGTAATTGCGCGTGCGCGCGTGTTCTACCAGTACGCGCCGCATCACCTGCGCCGCCACACCTAAGAAATGCGCGCGACTCTGCCAATCAACTTCGTCCTGCTTGACCAGTAGCAGGTAAGCCTCGTGCACCAGCGCCGCGCTTTGCAGCGTATGCCCCTGCCGCTCGCCGCGCAGGTAGTACCCGGCCAGGCGGCGCAGTTCGTCGTAGATCAGCGGCAACAATCGGTCGAATGCCGTCTGGTCGCCTGCGCGCCACGCCCGCAGCAATTGAGTGAACTCCTGGCTCATCGCGCCTCCCTGACTCTGTGTGATGGTTGATGCGGCTTTACGAAGCGCGCTGATTATAGCATCGCCATGCGCAGAGACACTGTGCTGCCTGGGCGATAGATTTTTTTGCTGTGATGATTGAAAGCGCGCGCCATTCCCGCTTTACCGAGTGGGAACGACAAGCGACGTTTCCGTGATGCGGCGGCACAGGCCACGCGGCCCGCGCGCTGTCGCTTTGAATTCATCGCAGATTACGAAGGAGAGAAAAACCATGACGACTTACACTGACGACAACAACACAACCAACAACGAAATCGAACTCAACGTCGAAACCCTCGAGGAAGTGATCGCACCGGGTCTCACCTCGAACCACAACGAGGCAGTGGAGATTGATCTGTGTGTGGAGGAGTTGGAAGCAGTGATCGCGCCGGGCACCATCGTCCACGATTAGGCACGAGTAGGTATAAGTACCGCCGTGAAAACAACTCCCGCTGATCCGAAAAAGCTGGTGTACGCATTGTGCTAACGCGCCGGGCAGTTCTGCGAACAGGTAGTGGGGCAACAGTGTGTTGATGGCCGGATAGTGGTAAAAACGTAAGGTTATACTCTTGCAGCCGCGTAGCGGCGACCCGAGTTTAGCCCGGCGTTTTCAACGCCGGGAAAGATAAGCCGTGAGTTCCGCGTCGCGTCAGCGACGCCTGATTCAAGCGTCGCTGACGCGACGCGGAACTGCTGCGCACTGTACCGTGGGTTGAAAACCCACGGCTAAATTCAACTGCCGCTACGCGGCAAAAACGACAGCCTGACAGGTTTATAACTACTGCTGGCCGTTTATTGGTTGCTTAATCCATTGCCATACAAAGCGCGGCTTTGATAGCAACACACTATCGCCCCACTACTTGCGAACAGGGCTGCTTGCACAGTCTTCTCGGACTGTGCAAGCAGCCCTTGGCGCTGGCCGTGCAGCCGCGCGGCGCATCGGTGTGTGGTTGTTGGGAAGTCTTGGTGAACAGCAAATGACGGCAACCAGCCCGGCAGATTCGCTTATGGCTCGTTCGCTTTCTGTCCGTTAGTTGAAGCTGCGCTGGAGGCAAGCTCGGTGGTCTCCGCTATTGTTTCCGGTTTGGCGGGCGGCAGTTCGTGAGCGGCGCGCAAAAGGTGATTCTCAAGCTCCAGTTTGAAGATTTTTCGTTCGGCTTCTTCACGTTCTTGTGAGCGTTGCAACTTGTCCTGCGTGCGTTGCAGTTTGACCGTTAGACGTTGCACTGATAAGGCCGTGTCTTTATTTTCGCGTTGCCGCTCTTTGAGTCCCTACTCCTGACGTTCCAACCGTTGCGCGAAAGTAAAGGCGACAATTTTTTGCCGACATAACTGACGTTGCTTGACGGCTTACCAGTCGAACAACCACCACATTTTTATTTGACTTAGCCTTTGCGCCAGCATACATTGCTGGCGTTTTAGCGTCTTGGTGCTCCGCTAGGATTTTCGCATTACAGCCTCACGGAAAGTCATTCTGGGCGAGAAGGACTTTTCGCAGAGCATCGCTAAGTTGTCCCGTAAAACCCTGCTAGTCGGCTTCAATCCTGTCCATTTGACATGCTACGAAACTTTTTCCGCGCGGCGCTGCACGTGCCCGCCTCAACTCGGTCTATGGCTATGACAACTCGTACACGCTTGCACACATTTGCCCTGTTCGTGGTGTTTGGATTTTTGGCGCTTGTGCCTGTGCTGACGCGCTTTCTGATGGCGGCGGCGCAAGCCAACACGGTGGCCGTGCTCTCGTCGGCGAGCTACGAAGCAGTTGTGGCGCCGGATTCGGTAGCAACGGCGTTTGGCGTGCAATTGGCGACAACGACGGCGGTCGGCACTGATACCGATCCCAACACGCCTGGGGTGCAATTGCCGACGACCCTGGGCGGGACGAGTGTAGAAATCAACGGGCGGCGCGCGGGGTTGTTCTTCGTTTCGCCGACGCAGATCAATTTGTTGATTCCGCCAGAGACGACAGCGGGCGTGGCCAACGTGCGCGTGGTGACGGGTAACGGTGTGACTTCGACGGGAACGGTGCTGGTCGGCAATGTCGCCCCGGCAATCTTCACAGCCAACGCCGACGGGCGCGGTGTGCCCGCAGGCGTTTTGTTGCGTGTCAGGGCCAATGGCGCGCAGAGCTTTGAACAACTATTTTCCCTTGATGCGCGCACGGGCAGGCTGGTCAGCGTGCCGATTGATCTGGGGCCGGAAGGCGAGCAGGTTTACCTGGTTCTTTTTGCCACCGGCGTGCGGCGCGCGAGCGATGCGAACGGTGACGGCAATGTGAATGAGACGGTGCGTGTAGTCCTGGCTGGCCTTGAAATAACGCCGCAGTTTGTCGGACGAGTGCCGGGTCTGGCCGGACTAGATCAAGCCAACGTGCTGATCCCGCGCAGCCTGCTCGGGCGCGGCAAAGTAACGCTTTCGATCAGCGCGCCGGGCGCCAATGCGTCGAACGTGGGCGAGGTGGAAATCGCGGGCGTGGTCGGCGTTGTACCACCGCAGATAAATGGCTTTAACATGAGCGCGGCTTTGGTCGGCCAAACGGTGACGATTCAGGGCAACAACTTTGCTGCTAATGCGGCGGACAACTTGGTGCGTATCGGCGATTTGGAAGCGCCAGTGACGGCGGCCTCGACTACGCAGTTGACGGTGATCGTTCCTTTTGGCGCGGAGAGTGCGCCGGTCAGCGTGCGCACTCTCACGGGCGAGTCGCGCAGTTCAGGGCCGCTCAATCTGCGCACCTCGGTGAGCGGCGTAGTAGAGACGACCGCGCGCCAACCGCTGAGCGACGTGACGGTGCAGATCACTTCGTCGGGCAACGGGCAGACAGTGACGACGCGGACAGGGACGAGCGGCGTCTTTGTCGCGGCAGACGTGCCGACGGGCTTGGCCTTTATGAAGGTCATCGGTTCGAGCATTGCCACTGCGCCAGCGCTGGACACGCTGACGCTGCTGGTCACGGTCAACGCGGGCCGTGACAATCAATACAGCCCGACTATCTATTTGCAACCGAGCGGCGGCGCGATGGCGCAGGTCGGCCAGGGCAATGCCTTCGCAGGCAACGTCGAACCATCATCCTTGAGTATTCCGGTCTTCGCGCCTGAGGAAACTGAAGACGCTGCACAAGCGCCGACGCGCTTGCAGACGGGCAATGTGAGTTTCGAGCTACCGGCTGATGCGGCAGTGCGTTTCCCTAACGGCGCAACGCGTGGGCTGATTACCTTGACGCAGGTCGAGAGCAGCCGGGTGCCGGTGCGCTTTCCCGAAGGCGTCTTTAGCACGGTCGTCGTGCAACTCACGCCGTTCGGCACGACCTTCAATCCGGGCGGCAAGCTGAGCTTCCCGAATCCCGACGGCTACGCCGCAGGTTCGCAAGTAAAGCTCTTCAAGCTCGATCAAGGCGAGCGCAGTCCAAACCTGGGACACTTCGTTGAAGTCGGCACAGCCACGGTATCAAACGACGGGCAACGCATCGAAACCGGCGCTAACGCGATTACCGAGACGAGCTATTACTTTGTCGCGCTGCGACGGCAGACGACGACGGTGATTGGGCGCGCGCTCGATGCCGACCGCACGCCGGTGCGGCGCGCGTTGATACGCGCGCGCGGGCAGGAAGAGTTCACCGACGGCAATGGCGGTTTCATCATTCGCAACGTGCCGGTCTTTCCGGGCAACGATACGTTGTCGCTCGACGCCACTTTGGTGCGCGCGACGGGTCGCGTGGAGCGGCTACAGCGCACGGGTATTCCGGTGGTCAAAGACGGCACGACGATGGTTGCGCCTGAGCTGGTCTTTGGCAGCGCAACCGCCAATCAATTGCCGTATATCATCGCGCCGGACAATCAGACCGCGAATGCGGGTCAAACCAACGATGTGCCGATCTTCTCCGGCGACCCTGACAACATACAGCCAGTCAATCTGACCGTCAGCGGCGCAAGCTTCGCTTCGATCATTCGCAATATCACTTTGCCGCATCAGTTCACGCTGCGTTTGACGCCGGCTTTGAGCGACGCGGGCACGCGCGATTTGACCTTGGTCGCGACGGACAATCAAGGCGGCAGCACATCGCGCGTGATTCACCTGACGGTGGTGATTCCGAACCGCGCGCCAGTGGCCAACAACCAGAGCGTTACCACCGACGAAGACACGCCGAAGCAGATTACGCTCGCGGCAACTGATGCCGACAACAATCCGCTGACCTACATGGTCGTCACGCCGCCCGCGCACGGCGCATTGACGGGCACTGCGCCCAATCTGACCTACACGCCGGCGCTCAATTACAACGGCAGCGATTCGTTTACCTTCAAGGCCAACGACGGCGCGCTCGACAGCAATGTGGCAACGATTACGCTCACCATCAATCCGGTCAACGACGCGCCGGTGCTGACCGTGCCAGGGCCGCAGACGGTGAAGGAAGGCGAGACACTGACCTTCACGATCTCGGCGACCGATGTTGACACGGGGCAAACGCTCACGTTCAGCGCGCCGACTTTGCCGAGTGGCGCGAGTTTCAACAACGCGACGCGCACTTTCAGTTGGACGCCCGGCTTTACGCAAGCGGGCACACACACAGCCATGTTCGCCGTGCTGGACAACGGCACGCCGCCCAAGAGCGATGCCAAATCAGTCACGATTACCGTGACTGAAGCGAGTCGCGCCCCCGTCGCCAATGTGCAGAGCGTAACGACTAATGAAGACACGCCGAAGCAGATCACACTGACTGGCAGCGATCCAGATGGCAACCAACTCACGTTTATGGTTGTGACACAACCGGCGAAAGGCTCGCTCTCCGGCACCGCGCCCAATCTGACTTACACGCCGAATAAAGATGTCAACGGCACGGACAGCTTTACCTTCAAAGCTAACGATGGCCAACTCGATAGCCCTCCGGCGACGATCTCGATCACGATCAATCCGGTCAATGACGCACCTGTCGCTACGCCGCAGCAGGTGACGACTGATGAAGATACGCCGGTCGCTATTAAGCTCGCAGGAGCAGATGTGGATGGGGATGTGCTCAGCTTTGCCGTTGTCACGCAACCGGCGAAAGGCACACTCTCCGGCACAGCGCCCAATCTGACTTATACGCCGAACAAAGATGTCAACGGGACTGACACTTTCACTTTCAAGGCCAATGACGGCAAGCTCGACAGCGCGACCGCGACTGTGACGATCACGATTCGTCCGGTTAACGATGCGCCCGTTGCCAACCCACAAAGCGTGACGACTGAAGAAGACACGCCGAAGCAGATCACGCTCGCAGGTAGCGATGTTGACGGCGACGCGCTCACTTTTGCCATTGTCATACCGCCAACCAAGGGCACGTTGACGGGCACTGCGCCCAATCTGACTTACACGCCAAACAAGGACAACAACGGCGCAGACTCGTTTACCTTCAAGGCCAATGACGGCAAAGCTGACAGCGCCCCTGCGACCGTCAACATCACCATCAATCCAGTCAACGATGCGCCCGTCGCCACGCCGCAGCAAGTGACGACCGACGAAGACAAGCCGGTGGCTATCAAATTGGCGGGCACAGATGTGGACGGTGACACATTGACCTTTATGGTTATCACGCAGCCGACGAAAGGCACACTCTCCGGCACTGCGCCCAATCTGACTTATACGCCGAACAAAGATGTCAACGGGACTGATACTTTCACTTTCAAGGCCAATGACAGCAAGCTGGATAGCGCGCCTGCAACCGTGACCATCACGGTTCGTCCGGCCAACGATCCGCCTGTCGCCACGCCGCAAAGCGTCGTGACAGACGAAGGCGTGCCGAAGCAGATCACGCTGGCAGGCACTGATCTGGACGGCGACCGGCTGACGTTTATGATCGTCACGCCGCCAGCAAAAGGCACGCTCAGCGGGACTCCGCCGCTCGTGACCTACACGCCGAATACAGGTTTCAACGGCGCTGATTCATTCACCTTCAAAGTCAATGACGGCACGGTGGACAGCCCGCCTGTGACCGTGGCAATCACAGTCAGAAGCGTCAATCACGCGCCGGTGCTCAACGTGCCAGGGCCGCAGACCGTGGCTGAAGGACAGAGCCTGAGCTTCACCGTATCGGCCAACGATCCTGACGTTGGGCAAACGATCAAGCTTACTTCGTCGAACCGGCCCACCGGCGCGAATTTTGTCGAAACATCGGGCCTCTTCACCTGGACGCCCGGCTTTGATCAAGCGGGCACTTACACGGTGACTTTCGGCGCTACCGACAACGGCACGCCACCGCTCAGCGACAGCAAGACGGTGACGATCACCGTTACCAATACCAACCGCGCGCCGAGCGCCAACGCACAGACCGTCACGACTGAGGAAGACAAGGCTGTGCCCATCGTGTTGACTGGCGCTGACCCTGACGGCGACGCCATTGCGTTGATAGTGGTCGCGCAGCCGTTGCACGGCACATTGACGGGCACGCCGCCGAATCTGACCTACACGCCAGCCAAAGATTTCAATGGCAGCGATTCGTTCACCTTCAAGGCCAACGATAACAAGCTCGACAGCCCGCTGGCGGTGGTGACGATCAATATCACCCCGGTCAACGACCCGCCGTCAATCATCGTGCCTGGCACGCAGGACATCAAAGAAGGCCAAGCGCTCAGCTTCCAGCTTACGGCCACCGATGTGGACGCGGGGCAAACGTTCGGCTTCACGGCAACCAATCTGCCGAATGGCGCGACGCTCACGCCTGCGGGGCTGTTCAACTGGACGCCGGGCAACAAACAGGCTGGTACTTACAACATCAGTTTCACGGTGACCGACAACGGCACGCCGCCGCTCAATAACACCAAGAGCGTGACGATCAACGTCACCAATCCGCCGCCGGTCGCCACTTCGCAAACCATCACGCTCGACGAAGACACGCCCAAGGCTACGCCCTTGCCAGTGGTTGATCCTGATGGTGACGCGTTGACCTACACGATCATCAATCAACCGCAGCACGGCGCACTTTCGGGCACTGCGCCGAATCTGACCTACACGCCCGCGCTCAACTACAACGGGCCGGACAGCTTTACTTTCAAGGCCAATGACGGCGTGGCCGACAGCAACGTGGCGACGATCAGCCTGGTCATCAATCCGGTCAACGATGCGCCAATACTCAACGTGCCGCCCATGCAGACGGTCAATGAAAATCAGCCGTTGAGCTTCAGCGTCTCGGCCACCGATGTTGACACAAATCAAACGCTGACCTTCACGGCGGCCAATGTGCCGTCGGGCGCGACCTTCAATGCCGCGACGCGCACTTTCAGTTGGACGCCTACCGCCGGCCAACGCGGAAGCTATACGGTCAATTTCACCGCGACCGACAACGGCACACCCGTGTTGAGCGATACGGAGCCGGTCAAGATCACCGTCGCAGGCGTCAATCGCCCGCCGGTGGCCAACAATCAATCGGTGGCGACCGATGAAGACATGTCCGTAGCGTTCACGCTGACTGGCAGTGACCCGGATAACGATACAGTAGCCTTCTTCATTCAAAGCCAACCGCAACACGGCACGCTGACAGGTTCAGGAGCCAATCGCACTTACACGCCGAACAAGGATTTCAGCGGGCAGGACAGCTTCACCTTCTTCTTGAATGACAACGCCGTCAATAGCCCGCTGGGCACGGTAACGATCACCGTGCGCCCGATCAACGACGCGCCGGTGCTGATCGTGCCGGGCGCGCAAACGGTGAATGAAGGCCAGGCGCTCAACTTCACAGTTTCGGCTACGGACGTGGATGCCGGGCAAACCATTACCTTCTCCGCGACTGGGCTGCCACCGGGCGCGACGCTCAATCCAACAACTGGCGCGTTCGCTTGGACGCCGAACTTCGCGCAGTCGGGCGCTTACGATGTAGTCTTTACTGCGACCGACAACGGCACGCCGCCGCTCAGCAACTCGAAGACCGTCCACATCACGGTCAATGACGCCAATGGTGGGCCGACTGCCGACAACAAACAGGTGATGACCGACGAAGACACGCCGTTGCAGATCACCTTGTCTGGCACAGACCCGCAAAACGATCCGCTCACTTTCGCCGTCGTCACTCAACCGCAACACGGCACGCTGACCGGCACGCCGCCGAGCCTGACTTACACGCCCGCGCTCAACTATAACGGGCCGGATTCGTTCACCTACAAGGCCAATGACGGCAAGCTCGACAGCAACGTGGCGACGGTGTCAATCACCGTCAAACCGATCAACGACGCGCCCGTCACCGCCAACCAGGCGGTGCAAGTCACCGGCAACACACCGAAGCAGATCACCCTGACTGCCACTGATGTTGACAACGACCCGCTGACCTTTATGGTCGTCACACAGCCGACCAAGGGCATGCTGACCGGCACTGCGCCTAATTTGACCTACACGCCGAACCAGGGCGCGAGCGGGCCGGATTCGTTCACTTACAAAGCCAATGACGGCAAGGTGGACAGCAACGTCTCGACCGTGAACATCACTATCAGCAGCGTCAATTCTCCACCCGTTGCTACACCGCAGAACATCACGACCGACGAGGACACATCCAAACAGATCACCTTGAGCGGCACTGATCCTGACAACAATCCGTTGACCTTTATGGTCGTTACTCAGCCGACGAAAGGTACGTTGTCCGGCAATGCGCCCAATCTGCTCTATCTGCCCAATCCCAATGTCAACGGCAGCGATTCGTTCACCTTCAAGGTCAACGATGGCACGGTGGATAGTGCGGTCGCGACGGTCAACATCACGATCAGTCCGATCAACGATCCGCCTGCTTTAGCGGTGCCCGGCGCGCAGATGGTGGACGAAGGCGTCCTACTCGAATTCACTGTTTCGGCAACTGACGTAGATGCCGGACAGACGTTGACGTTCAGCGCGACCAATCTGCCCACTGGCGCAACCTTCAATGCGCAGACCAGAACATTCTCGTGGGCGCCTGCCTTCGATCAAGCGGGCAGCTACACAGTCAGCTTCACCGTGATGGACAATGGCACGCCGCAGTTGAGCGACACCAAGACCGTCGCTATCACGGTCAAAGATGCCGTGCGTGGCCCCGCCGCCAACCCACAAAGCGTAACGACTGACGAAGATGTGTCGAAGCCCATCACCTTGACGGGCAGTGACCCGGACGGCAAGCCGATCACTTTCATGATCGTCTCGCAACCGGCGCACGGCACCTTGACTGGCACCGCGCCCAACGTGACCTACGTGCCCACGGCCAACTACAACGGGCCGGATTCGTTCACCTTCAAGGTCAATAACGGCATGCTCGACAGCAACACGGCGACCGTCAGCATCACCGTCAATCCGGTCAACGACGCGCCCAGCATCAACGCGCCCGATTCGCGCACTGCCAACGAAGGCGAAGCCATCAGCTTCACCGTCACCGGCAGCGACATAGACACTGGTCAAACGTTGACGTTCAGCTCGACTGCGTTGCCGACCGGCGCGACCTTCAACACCACGACTGGCGCGTTTGCCTGGACACCCGCGTTCAATCAAGCGGGCAGTTATTCGATCACCTTCACTGTGACGGACAACGGCACGCCTGCGTTGAGCGCGAACAAGACGACGGCGTTCACCATCAACGACCTGAACCGCGTGCCCACCGCCAATAATCTCACCGTCACGACCGACGAAGACGTGGCGAAAGCCGTCACGCTGACCGGCAGCGACCCCGACAATGACACGCTCACGTTTATGGTCGTTGCGCAGCCGATGCACGGCGCGTTGACCGGCACTGCGCCGAATCTGACTTACACGCCCGCGCTCAACTACAACGGGCCGGATTCGTTTACCTACAAGGCTAACGACGGCAAGGCCGACAGCGCCAACGCGACGGTGACGATCACGGTCAATCCGGTCAACGATGCGCCGGTGCTGACCGTGCCCGGCACGCAAAACGTCAACGCTGGCCAGGCGGTCAACTTCACCGTCACGGCCAGCGATGTTGACACCGGACAAACCGTCACGCTTTCGGCGACCAACGTGCCAAGCGGCGCAACGTTCAATCCATCAACTGGCGCGTTCAGTTGGCCATCGGCCACAGTGGGCGTTTTCAACGTCAACTTCACCGCAACCGACAACGGCACGCCGCAGTTGAGCGACAACGAGACAGTCCAGATCAACGTCGGCCAAACCAACCAAGCGCCGACCTGCTCTTCGCAAAACGTCACGGCGGATGAAGACACGCCGAAACAGATCACGCTCTCCTGCACCGATCCAAACGGCAATCCATTGACTTACATGATCGTTGCGCAACCGGCGCACGGCGCAGTGGCGCTCAACGGCACGACGGCCACCTACACGCCTGCGGCCAACTACAACGGCGCGGACAGCTTCACCTTCAAGGCCAATGACGGCAGCCTGGACAGCGCAACCACGACCATCTCGATCACGGTCAACCCGGTCTGCGATGCGCCAGTGTTGACGGTGCCGGGCGCGCAGACTGTCGCCACCAGCAGCGAGTTGGTCTTCACCGTCACGGCCAGCGATACTGATGGCGGCACGTTGACGCTGGCGGCGATGGACTTGCCGACGGGCGCGACCTTCACGCCCAACGGCAATACGGGCGAGTTCCGCTGGACACCCGCCTCGAACTTCCCGCTGGGCACGCTCACGGTGACTTTCAAAGTCACTGACGATTGCGCGCCGACGCAGTTGACCGACACCAAGACGGTCAATATCACCGTCACGCAAGGCTCGGTAGATTGGACGCAAACGCCCGGCCCCGAAGGCGGCAAGATTACCGCCATCGCTGTTGGCGCGAGCAACACCATCTTCGTGGGCACAATTGGCGGCGGCGTCTTCCGTTCGACCAACAACGGCGATACTTGGGCGGCGGCCAACACTGGCTTGATCAATCACGATGTCACGGCGCTGGTCTTCCGCAACGGCGTGCTCTACGCGGGCACGGCGGGGGATGGTGTTTTCCGCTCGACTGACAACGGCGTCACGTGGTCGTCATTCAACACCAGTCTTGGGAACGGCTTTGTCTTCCAGTTGGCGGCCAACGACACGCACCTTTTCGCCGCCGCGGCAACGACGATCTTTACCAATCAAAACGTCTTCCGCACACCGCTCAACGAAGCGAACTGGTCGGCCTTCAACACCAACCTCTCGCCGAACTTCTTCAGCGACATGCTGATCGCGGGCACAAAGATCTTCGTCTCGACCTTCACCGAAGGCGTCTTTGCCTCGCCCACCGACACGGCCAACTGGACTGATTTCAACAATGGCTTGCCGAGTTCCGGCGCGGCGCGCAGCAAAGCTGCGAAACGTGCGCAGAGCCGAAGTCGAGCGAGCCAGTTGGCGGTTGATGTGCGCGTCAACTCGCTCACATCGAGCGGCTCGAACATCTACGCGGCCACGGATCGCGGCGTCTTCGCCTCGCCGCTCAGCGCGGCCAATTGGACGGCCTTCAGTACGGGGCTAAATGAGGCGGCTTCGATCATCGTCATCGAAGCCATCGGCTCGACGCTCTTCGCGCGCGCTGAAACATTGGTCTTCGACGGCAGCTTCAACACTGTCTACGAGGTGCTCAAAACACCGGTCGCCGCTGCCAATTGGACAAACGCCCAAACCGGCATCGCCAATCGCGCCGTCAACGTCTTCGCCTCCAACGGCAGCGCCATCTTCGCGGGCAGTGAAGGCAGCGGCGTTTACCGCACGACCAACGACGGCGCCAATTGGTCGGCCATCAACTCCGGGCTGGTTGCGGCCTTCGTCAACACGCTCTTCGTCAAAGGCAACCTGCTCTTTGCGGGCACCGACGGCGGCGGCATCTTCGTCACCAGCAACAACGGTCAAAGCTGGACGGAAGCCAACAACGGGCTGACCGGCGTGTTGCCGCTCAGTGTCACCTCCTTCGCGCTCAACGACGTGAACATTTACGCCGGGACGAACGGGCGCGGCGTTTACCGCACGACCAACGATGGCGCCACGTGGTCGGCCTTCAACAACGAGACGTTTGCGGGCGCGCCCGTGAAAGACCTGGTGGTGAGCGACAACAAGCTCTTCGCCGCCGCTGGTGATTTGGGCTTATTCTCCTCATCACTCGACACGCCGACCTGGGCAGTAACCGGCAACCTGCCCGCTTTGGTAGACATCACCACGCTCTTCAAGACGGCGAGCAACCTCTTCGTCGGAACGGGCGCTGGCAGCGTCTACCGCAGCGACCTGACCGGCGCAAGCTGGACGCAAGTCGGCACGGGGCTGACCAACACGGCACCCGTCACCTCGTTCGCCTTGCGCGGCACGAACCTGTTTGTCGGGCGCAACGGCGACGGCGTCTACCGCTCGACCGACAACGGCGACAACTTTACGCAAGTCGTCACGGGACTGACGAATCAGAGCGTCACCGCCCTGCGCAGCTCTGACCCGCGCGTCTACGCGGCAACCAACGGCGGCGGCGTCTTTGTCACCAGCAACGACGGCACGAACTGGACGCAGAGTATTTCGAATCTGACCAATCTGCGCGCCCGCACGGTCATCGTGAAAGACAATCTGATCTTTGTCGGCACCGAGGGCAGCGGGGTGTTTAGCAGGCCGCAGTAAGTGAGCGAAGGGGTGATGGGGTGATGCTATAA
This sequence comes from uncultured Acidobacteriota bacterium, assembly GCA_963699175.1. Lineage (GTDB taxonomy): Bacteria > Acidobacteriota > Blastocatellia > RBC074 > RBC074 > JACPYM01. The sequence goes on from OY969418.1 coordinate 1,194,409, forward strand.
AATCCCATCACCCTTTCGCCCGCTCTCCGCCACCACATTGACAGCCCTCACACTGTTGCACAGACTGCGGCCCATCCAATATTTTTGTTTTCTTCTGATCAATAGACACTCTTACATCTGAAAGCTGCTCACTGGTGAGCTAGCCCGATTCATACATCAGGAGTGTTGCTACGCAGCCCGGCTACCTATTGCAGCAGGACAACCGCTCGTAATCAGAAAAGGAACGAGAGCCATGTTGACCAGCCAAAAACGTATTATTCGCGCCGTCATGCTTTGTTACACGTTAACCTTCGCTGCCTTGATCTTGTCGGACATGGCTGTGAAGACTGCCCGTGCTTTGATGATGGAAGCATATCCGGCCAGGCCAATCACCGCTTCATCGCCGAATGGTGAAGCAGGCCGCCGCGATAGCTGGAAGATTGGAGTGCCAGAGCCCAACCTGCTGCACGGTGCCATTATCAATCGTCCAGTCTGGAGTTGTCCGGTGCTGCCCCCCCTACACGAACACCAGCGTGGTGGCAGGTGACAACAAGGTTCCCCCCATCGGAATTACGCACACTCTTCAAATAAATAAGGGGCGCACGTTCAAAGACATGCGCCCTTTCGTCTACTCAATTTCCTCTCCGCCCCGCACGCGTCACCACGGCGCGGCGGTGCTGTTGCATCTGGAAGATTTGTGCGCGGCTCGAGTCTTACCCCCTGCGAGATGATAGGCACAGAGTTCAAGTAAGACACCTGTTCCAACCCCGACCGAATAGCAGACAAGGTCACTCCACAAGAACCCGAAACCGAGCACCAAGCCGCCGAAGGTTGTATGACGGAGCGCCTCGATCCAAGGCGCTTGATAGAGCTGGCTGACCTCTACTGCATACGACACTGCGAGCGCGACAGCCGCCCGCCGCCAGATACAAGAGCGTGGAGCTAACAGACCGAGACCGAGAAACACCATTAGTGCCCAGAGTGTGTCACCAGCGTATTCAGCAATGAAGGCTGGAAGGTGGGTGCCGAATCTACGCGACCCAAGGCCGAGTGCGACAACCGTGAGCACACCAACGAGGTACATCTTTTGTCTACGCCAGTCACACAACGCGTTGCTGCCTTCCTTTTGAAACAAACAGCCGCGCCAGGCTCACGCTTGGCGCGGCTGTTTGTTGTTTCGCCGGCTTATTCACTGATGTTACGCAGCGCGGAAAATCGTTTTAGGTTTGACGCCCTTCTCAGCGCCGGAGGCGCGGTCGGAAATTAGCCGGTGGTGGAGCAAAGCGTAACCACCGGAAAGTCGAACGCCGCAATCTCGCGTCCCGGATGGGACGCTGGACAGGACATTGATTTCGCGCCAATTGTCTATCCTGCGCCCCTACCGAGGCGCGGTCACTTGACGCGTGTTACCGGTGGTTTCACTTCGTTCCACCACCGGCTAATTTCCGCTGTGCCTCCGGCACAAAAACCTGTCAATTCCAAACTCGACTTTCTTACTGCGTAACATCAGTTATTCATTCTCTAAAGACTTGCGTCGCCGTGAGGGCCTATCGAAAGAACTTACAATGGGCGTGATTGTTACGCTATTGTTTTTTGGGCTGCCCGCGCCGACTGAGACCATTCTTTTCCGCAACTTACCATCAAACTGGCTCAGGTATTCAATTTCAATCATCTTAGGCGTTTGTCTGGTAACTACCGCTTCTTGTTTTACCGGTTTGCTAAAGTCCATAAAACGAAAAAACGTGTAGATCACCTTCGACCCTACAGGATATTCGGGGTGAAACAATTCTGGCTTTTTCGCCCGCTTCAATTCTCGCAGCCACTCTGAAATCTCTGCCCGTTCGGGGCCGGACAGCGCTAAAAGTGCTTGTTTGATTCCATCAACATTCATTTGGGTGATTTCCTTTCACTGTGAAGTGGGCAGGCTGGCCGAACGTTACCAAGTGCAGAGTCGCAAGCATGCTGGTTCCAGATTGGTGCCAGTTGTCTTGGCACCAAAGCCGCCTTGTAACGCTTCGGCCTCTCGCGCCACTTATATACGATAAGACCTGTCGCCTTGCCCCACGGCATCTCGGCAGAAACCACAAACAATGCGACTGAGGTCATAGCTATGAATTATTTGAAGAAGTCCTGTTCTACTGTGCTCTGCTGTTTACTGATTGCACCTTTCTTTGCAACAAGACACGGATTTGCTCAGTCAGCCGATTATCAAATCGAAATCGCCCAGATAAAGATTGAACCTTTTAGAATGGCGCGCGGGAAAGAGGTTCAGATATTACTTGTTGACTGGAAGAATACAGGCAAGCTGCCGGTTGGTCTTGTCAAAGCTGAGCTGACCTTTTTCGACAGCCAAGACCGACAGATTGATCAAGCTAAAAGCTACAGAATCTTTACCGCCTCAAGTGCAACAACCGAGATAAAGCCGGGAGGTATCTATCGCGAGCCAAAGAATGACGGTTTCGTAATAGTACCAATGCCAGTGGCCGCAATAGCCGCAAGGGCAACCGTCAACCTTACCTTAGTAGGCCCGCGTCCTTTGTTTTAAACCCGGAAGATATAAAACAGCATGGCGTAGAGTCTTGAGCGCCTCAGCAGGCAGAGTAATTACGCTTTGCCGCCTTCCATGCACGATTCGACCCTGACAGGCTTAGGACAAGGGCAAAATCAGCCACGGGCAGATAAATGCAAAAGCGGTGGCCTGAATTCTATTGCCTTCGGCGGCAGTTAGGTGCGTCGCCCGCGCCGTCCGGTCGTTCGACGTGTTTGGGCTTGACGGGGAGACCGTAGCCGCGCGGGGCTGGAATGATTTTTTCGTTGAGTGCTGGCGATACGCTTGGCAGCCTGCGGGTGGACTTCTTCGGTTTGTATCGCAGAATATTCCTTCGGCCACTCCCGCCAACACTGCCGGGCAAACGCGTGTTCGTCTGCGCTGACGAATTGGCTCAGCTTGGTGCGTAGCAAAATTGACTTCAGTTTGTTTTTGGTTTCAGTATCCATTGCTCAGTTTTTTCAGTTCTTTGCGCCTCTACTTACAGTTCACCGTCGTTTGCTCAGCGTAAATATCCCTCAGTGTAGATATTCCAATTGCGAGCGGCGAGAGAGGGCTCTGTCCATTACTCAAGGCAGGTTGTGTGAAAAGTTAAAGTGGGGGCCTTTTCGGTCTCCCAGATCCGCAGCGTCCTCAGCCATTGGGGTATGTCCGCTATGAGCTGGGTGAAGTCTACCTAAGCAGATTGAATTTGCAAAGCGGCTGCCAGGATATTCTTTCCTTGTCTGCTCGCTGGTGAACGGTATCAACGCACGCGCGATGCCGCTTTCCTTAAACGTTTCGACCTGACAGGCTAAAGGAATAGGCGAAATCAGCCTAGCTAGGCAATTGGTTTTACCACCCTAAACCTGGGCAACTCACCATATTCATCAAGCTCATAGATCTGTGATCCGCTTGTGGTGCAAAGATACCTTGTCAAATCGCGCTTGGCTTTTTGTGCGTTGATTTCCGGCTATAGTTCCCAGCGAGCTGGCAAGGAGTCTTTCAATTCGTAAACATCTCCATCTCGGACGGCCGCCGAGAAATTTTACTGGGTTTTCATTGTGCTGGCGTTGAATGCCGTCCTTTCGTCACGCGCCGCTACGCAGGCGCGCTTCAACCTCATTCTGGTCAAGGACGAAATCGAAGCCGATCAGCCCATTCTCAACTTCTTGGAGCGCAATGATCGTCGCCTTCATATTAGCCAATTGCACGAGCGGGCGGGCGCCCTTTGTAATCTGCCTGGCGCGCTGGGCGGCGACCAAGACTTTGCGATATTTGTTCTCGATGCTTTTCGGTTCCATCGTGTTGTTTTCCTCGACAGACCGCGAGCGGTTCGTCTTTTTGAACTGGTTGTTAAATTGGAGCTGTCTCTTTCGCCCGTCTACGCTCGTGGAGTCAAACAGGTCTTTGGAAATTTAGGATAAACGGGTTGTGTCTTAACCACGGGGCGCCTCTCCTTCGGCGCGTGGAGTGAAGCTGGATACTGCCGCCGACTCGGAATCGAAAGTCTCAAACACAGTGTAGAGCTTCGTGATAGCCAGCAGGTGCTGTAGACGTTGGTTAAGATGGAGCAGCGTGATGTGCCCGCTCACTTTTTTCAGTGTGGTATAGCAGGCGATCAGCTCACCCAGGCCGCAGCTATCCATGTATTCGACGCGCGCCATGTTGACGACCAACTTACGGGCGCCAGCGTCAATGGCAGCAGTAACACAGGTTCTGAACTGTGCATTTGCTTCCAGCGCTAGATGGCCGTCGAGCTCCAGTACGGTAATGTCGTCTAGCGTGCGCTTAATAATATTCATCGGAATACCTCTTTTACTCCTTCCCTACTGCTGGTCAGCGCCATTCGTGTCTGGCAAGGGACTGGGGGGGTCTCTCGGTCGAGTCCTTAAAAACCCATTCCGCCGCCAGCAGGCATCTCCGCCGCCATGTTATCGCCAGGAAAGTCTGAGATCATTGCCTCCGTAGTCAGCAACAAGCCTGCAATCGAGGCCGCGTTTTGTAACGCCGTGCGGGTGACTTTGGCGGGATCAATCACGCCAGCCGCCACCAGGTCTTCAAACTCTTCGGTGAGTGCGTTGAAACCAATGTTTTCGTTCTTTTCAGCGCGGACGCGCGCGACGATGATCGAGCCTTCCTTGCCCGCGTTTTGCACGATCAAACGGAGTGGTTCTTCCAAGGCGCGCTTAACAATATTGACGCCGATCTGTTCATCCGCGTCGCCTTCGCCGTCCGGATAGATTTTGAATTTCTCCAACACCCTGGCCGCGCGCACATACGCCACGCCGCCGCCGGGGACGATGCCTTCTTCGACGGCGGCGCGCGTGGCATTCATCGCGTCTTCGACCCGCGCCTTCTTCTCTTTCATCTCCATCTCGGTGGCCGCGCCAACCTTGATGACGGCCACGCCGCCCACCAGTTTGGCCAAGCGCTCCTGCAACTTCTCGCGGTCGTACTCCGAGGTAGAGGCTTCGATTTGCGCGCGCAAGGTCTTCACGCGACCGGCGATCTCCGCCGGCTTGCCAGCGCCTTCCACAATGATGGTGTTGTCCTTGTCAACCACCACCTTCTTGGCGCGTCCCAACTGTTCCAGTTCTACCTTCTGAAGCTGGAGGCCGATGTCCTCGCTGATTACCTGGCCGCCAGTCAGGATGGCGAGGTCTTCGAGCATCTCTTTGCGGCGATCACCGAAGCCCGGCGCTTTGACGGCGGCAACAACAAGCGTGCCGCGCAGTTTGTTGACGACCAGCGTTGCCAGCGCGTCACCTTCGATCTCTTCCGCAATTATCAAAAGCTGCTGCTGCTTCTCGGCGACCTTTTGCAACAGTGGCAGGATTTCCTGCATTGAGCCGATCTTCTTTTCGTGCAGCAGAATTACAGCATTCGTCAGCACCACTTCCATGCGCGCGGTGTCGGTGACGAAGTAAGGCGACAGATAGCCGCGTTCGAACTGCATGCCTTCGACGAATTCGAGCGTGGTCTCTAGGGTCTGCGCCTCCTCGACCGTGACTACGCCGTCTTTGCCCACCTTAGCCATGGCGTTGGCAATAATGTTGCCGATCAGGGCGTCGCCGTTGGCGGAGATCGTGCCGACCTGCGCGATGGCGTCGCCCGTCACCGGCTTGGCCAGCCGCTTGACCTCTTTCAACGCGCGCTCGACCGCTTTATCAATGCCGCGCCGCAGCGCCATCGGGTTCGCCCCAGCGGCCACAGTCTTGACGCCTTCGCGAAAGATCGCCTGCGCCAGCACGGTTGCCGTCGTCGTCCCATCGCCTGCCACATCGGAAGTCTTCGCGGCGACTTCGCGCACCATCTGCGCGCCCATATTCTCCAGCGGATTCTGCAACTCGATCTGTTGCGCGACGGTCACGCCGTCTTTGGTAATCGTCGGCGTCCCGAATTTTTTATCAATCACGACGTTGCGCCCGCGCGGGCCAAGCGTGAGCTTGACCGTGTCGGCGAGCAGGTTGACACCACGTAAAATCGCGGTGCGTGAATCAGTTCCGTAAATAATTTGTTTTGCCATAATCAGATTTTCGAGCGGGAGAAATTTGAAGTCCCGCCTCTTCCTTTAATCTCTCACAATTTTTCGCGCTTTGAGCGCTTGATCTATCAATTCCTCAGCAGCGACCTTAGTCTCTCTCAGCACTTCAGCGATTTCGTCAACCAGGAGCTTTTTCGCCTTGCCCAGCATCCGGCTTTCAGGAAACGAGAGATCTTTCCTTTCGCTCAAGGCTGTCAGCGACTTGATAATCTCGGCCAAGTCAAAGACTGACCCAGAAGCGAGCCGCTTTGAGTTGTCACTGGCTCGCTGCTTCCAGTCTTTGCCAGCGCTGGCCGGTTGCTTGAGTTGACTGAGTAGGTTCGGGATCTCAGATTTACTCAGCAGTCGCCGGAGGCCACTGGCCCGAGCTTTCTCTACGGGGATGAACAGTTCACCACTGCTGTCGTCCAAGAGTTCCAATTGGTAGAAGCGAACCGGACTGCCGGCGATTACTTTCTCGACGATCGAGCCAATCAGGCAAGGGCCTTGACTCGGATAAATAACTTTAGTTCCCACCGTCAGTCTCACTTGTCCCTCCTCTCCTCATTCAAGTTGGCGAGCCGCCGCATTTCAGCGAAGCGCACCGCGCCACACAAGTAAAGCTACCACCCGACAGCCTTCGTACTCGGCAAGGTCAGGACGGCATCAATCACATGGATGATGCCGTTGTCGCAGACGATGTCGGCCTGGATTACTTGCGCGTGATTTACCTTGACCCCATTGTTCGTAGCAATGCCCAACCGCTGCCCCTGTAGCGTCTGCACAGCAGCCAGCTTCATCACATCCGCAAACAACAGTCTGTCTTCCACCACGTGATAAGTCAGCAATTGTTTCAGCGTGGCAATATCTTTGAGCAATGCCTCAAGAGCCTCGGCGGGTAGCTTGGCAAAGGCCGCGTCATCCGGCGCAAAGATCGTGAATGGCCCCCGCTCTGCTAAGGTTTCCACCAAGCCCACGGCTTTTACTGCTGTGATCAGGGTGTTGAACGAATTCGCCACAGTGGCAGTCTCGATAATGTTCGACATTTGAAAGCTCTTGCGTCCTTTGCCTGCTACGCGGCAGGAGTATCAGCCTCCCGCCGCCATCAGATGTTAGGGGAGAGAGTCATAGCTCTCTCCCAGTCGGCATAGCTGATTTCCCCGTGATGCAGTCAGCTATACCGGCTATTTCGGCCCGGCTCGTAATGAATGACCCAATCACGTGAGCCATTCAATTTGAGCTAAGGGCGAAAGGGTACTTTGTTCGCGCGGCGGACCTTTGCTTGTTCGGCGCGGGTCGCCGCCTCATTTTTCTTTTTACGCTCGCTCTCCCTTTGCGGAGCTTCTTGTGTATCCAACCGGACGGCCTCGACGATAGCCGCGCGGGCCAGTGCATCCAGCCGTTTTGCATAGATGACGAGGCCAAATGGAGCCGTGGAGTAGGGCTGAAAGAGATTGTACGAGAACTGCGCGTCTTCCCAGCGGGCGATAACCTTTTCGCTCCGCTCGGTAATAATCTTTTCGCCGTCATTCGGGAGATAAGTCGAAGGGAGAATCAGTTCGGTGACTGGCTTCGTGGCAACTCCATACTTGGCCGACATGGCTTCGATGAAGTCCTCCGCCAACATGCCTTCGGTGTTATCCCGGTCGTAAGTGACCACCAGGCGAAAAAGCTCGCCGTTGTAAAAGCTGAACAAGAGGTTCCGCACGGAATCGGCCGGCTGTTTAGTGTCAAGATAAAGAGCTTGCCACTCCAGTTCTTGAATCAACGCCGGGCGTTGGTGGGTCGTCTTCGCCTCTGTCAGTTTCATCCGCACTTGTTTCGCTACGACGGGTAGGCTTGTGCCAAGCTGAAACTCACGGTAAGTAGAAAGGTCTTGCGCATAAAGTAAGGATGCAGAAAAGGCCACCCCAAGCATTGAAATTACGATAGTGCGGATGTTGGTCATTTGGTACTCCTTAATAGATTTGAGACATCATGATTGACAACGCCCTACTGAGACCGATCCGCGTCAACCCTACTTGTCCACAGTTAATCGGCGTGACTGGTCTTGGTTTCAGCTTCACCAGGATTCGGTATGGCTGGTTCCATAGACTTGCTTCCCATTTCCTTGCGTGCTTCCAGTGTGCGCTTACGTCGGAGCAACTTCTTTTGCTGCTCTCTCGCAAACCTGGATTTGTTACCATTTCTTTTTGACATTTTTCTCCTTCGCGCGTCTGACGCTTGGCCAGGCGGCAGCTTCAGCCCTTTTCTAGTCGGCGAACAGAGTCCGACTCTTTTGCACATGCCGCGAGTGGGCGGAAACGCTTACATAGGGCAAACCCAGGAAACGTTTTGCCGCCACGTGCGTAATTTCCAGGCAATTGAAGTTCTTCGCTTTCAGGCTCGCGATGATGCGCTTGATCGCCTTGCCGGTGACCTGCTTTTCGTCGGTGCCGAAGGCGATCATTTCAATCCCGCCCGCGATGTAGAAAAAGCTCCAGCCTGCCTGGCCGATGAGGCGATCCATTCCGTTACTGTCGTAGTTTTTGACCCAACTCCAGCCCGTCGTAAACGACTCGCCTTCGCACTCCAATGAAGCGGGCAAAAGCGTCCCCTCGGCCATCAGGATCGCACCCGTTTTGATTGTCTCTTCCACTCACTTCTCCTTAAGAGTTCACATGCTGAAGCCGGAGGGCGGCGCAGGTTGGAGTTCAGGCGCTATATCCGGGCGGTTGGCTGGCATGTCCAGCCGCGCTTGCTCAGTCTCACAGCGCTCCAATTCATCCTGTTTATATTTGAGCTTGAAGCGAACCCAATCCAGCTTCCCAGCAGCCCCAAACGCGAAATACCTGCCCAGCTTCTGAAACAACACGGAGGAACGCAGATTCTCTTGCTCTAGCTCGGCAAGCTGAGCTTTGAGAGCTGCGACATCATCCTTAAATCTTTCGACCTCGTGCCGTACCCCTAGATAGTCTTGTTCGATTTTTGCACTCTGCATTCAACACGTTCCTCAAGTTCGATCAGTAAAATTCCCAGTTAAATTCTTGGATTGCACCCTGATGATCAGCTAGCCTTGGATAAATTGCTGTCCAATATTGGACGGTTTTGGAAAGAAAGCTGCGGGACTAGCCGTTTTTTATGCCTGCTCAACAAGCAGTTCAGGGTGACGGCGGGATACCGCAACCCTGGCTTCAGCCGGGAATCCTGCGCGCGCGCACGATAAACCGCTGGGGTGCGGAGCCGACAAAATTGAACGGGTAACAGGTCACCAGGGTAAGAATGTAATCCTCGGCATCAGCCAGTACTTCAGTCTCTTCGGGTTCGACCACTTTGGTAGATTCCACGCGATAGCGATAGGAGCCGCTTAACGTCGTCATTGTAATTTCATCATCCTGACGAACCTGGCGCAGCCCTCTGAAAAACGTATCCCGATGTCCGGCGAGCGCGACGTTCCCGCGCCCGCCCGGCAGCGGAGTGCCCGGAATATGCCCGACCGCCCGGCGCAAAGTACTTTCGTCTACGCCTTCCTGAACCATGGCCGTCAGGCCGACTCTACTTATCTCGATTCGTCCCAACGGAGAACCTTCACGGACAGGAATGACGAGGCTCTCGGCGCGTGCGGGGTTCGCTACCTTCAAGGCCTGTTCAAAGCGCCTGGTTTGCTCGGCCTGATAAAGCAGTGCGTCGAGCAGTGCGTAGCCGACGTAGCTCAGCGTCAAAAAGCCAATCACCAAAAAACTGTTTCGGCTCCAGCGGAGAAACGCATTGGTTCGTGTCGGCAGAAACATCTGCCATTTATTGTTGAGCTTCATCATAGGTCGCTCTGAATGCCGGCAAGCGTTAAGGCCTCACGGGGGCGTAGTAACCGGCACGAGTGCGGACAAATAAGTGTTCACCACCCGGCGCCCCCGCCTTTACTTGTATGCTCCGATAGTTCCCGTTGTACTTAATGTTCGTGGGTGTATAGGTGATGGTGTATTGGTTGCGAATATCACGCGCGATGCGTTCACAAATAGCGGTTGTATCCTTGACTGACCTCGGCAAGAAAGCCTCTCCACCCGTCGCTTTGGCAAGCTGCTTAAGCGAACCAGGGTCGCGGTCAGGATCGTCCTGCTCATATATAGCTATGGTGTAGATGATTGCCTCTGACTGCTTTGCCGTCACCAGGACTTGTGCCGCGTTGTGCTGGCTTGCGTTGTCCGCTCCATCGCTGATCACGACCAACACTTGCTTGTCCCGCTTACCCTTCTTCAGGTGTTCGAGCGCCACCGCCACCGCATCGTAGAGTGCGGTCTTGCCATTGACCGTAAGCGTGGACAGCGCAACTTCCAATTGAGCCACGTCATTTGTGAACGGCGTGCCTGCTGGCAGGCCAAACCTAACACGCTCATTGAAGTTGACCAGGAAAAGCTGATCTTTCGTGTTACTGGAACGAGCAAATGCCAGGGCGGCGGCGATCACTTCAGTGCGCTTTGGTTGCATGCTGCCGCTGTTATCAATCACCAAGCCGACTGTGACCGGAATGTCTTCGTGGCGAAAAGATTCGATCTCTTGCAAGACTCCGTCCTCGTAAACCTGGAAGTCTGCTTTGCCGAGTCCGGCCACAGGCAGATGCTTGCCGTTCAACACGGTCGCGTGCAAGACCACCAACTCAACATTGATCCGAATTGTGTCTTGGTTATTCGGGCGGGGCTGCGCATGCCAGAGTTCAGCAGGTTGGGCAAAGCTTGGAATAATGAGTAAGGAAACAAGCCAGATCAGCCAGCGGCTGGTTGATATTGGTGGCTCTCTCATCAGGTCTTGTCCTTTCGTGGAATCAAAGTGGCAGCCGGAAGGAAACTCCCGGCTGGTTGTAAACCACCCGGGAGGACGAGGCCTTCTCACCTGCCCCATTTTCCACCCAGCCGCCCAGCCCGCAACTACCCCAAGCTGGGCAAGCCTATACTTTCTCGTCTCAAGCACTGCGCTTCGGCATAAACCAAAGGGCAAAGCCTGCGCCTAGCGACAGCAAGCCAATCAATCCCAACAGTGGCAATTGGCTGGCCGTTTGTGGCAAGCGCTCACCACGCTCCCGATGCTCAGCCGGTGCTGGCGGTGCTGGCGGTTGCTCCTGATTTGTCCGCGCTGTTGCTGTCTGTGCGGGCGGCGGCGTAACAACCTCGGCTATTTCCACCTCTTCTCCCGTAGGTTTAACTGCCGTGATCGGCGCTTGCTTCAAAGCCACGACCGGTTCGTCGTTTACCGATTTGGCCGGTTTGGTGATGACTGCTTCCAACTCGGCAGGCATCGCGAGAATGGGCAGATTGGTAATCTTTGCCAACTCCATCGCCCTTCTCTTCGGATAGACAAACTCCTCGCCCGAATTCGCCCCCGGATAAAACCACGCCCGAATGGTTTGCGGTACACCGGCCACGCTTTCCCCGAACGTCATGACCGTTTTGTCGGTCACATTCAAACGCCAATTCGGGATCGCGAGGATGGTCGCGTAGATGTGTGATCGGTCACGGTTGAAAATCTGCACGATATGCCGGTTGGACAACGAATCCATCAGCTTGAAGATGTAGGTGCCAGCCGGCAAGACAATCCCACCCGGGATCTCGATTGGCTGGCTAAAGGTCACGACGGTCTCTTTGTTCCAATCGTCTGCCTTGACGCTGGGCGAAAACGCCAGGGCCACCAGACTCAGACATAAGATTGCCGTCACCTTTTTGATTCGATTCATTATTACTCTCCCTCAGACTTAAAATGTTGACTTAGGCGTTACAGTGTCATTTCACCGTAATGCCCAGTCAGTAGACCCCAGTCCGAGGAATGCCGCCGTGCAATACTGCACAGCTATCTAAATACTTCTTGTTTTGTTGGGCCGGTACACGGCAAGCAACGTTCCCCTGTCTTCAGGCGCTCGCGGGCAAATGACAGAGCCGAGTCTGGCAAGGACTCGGCTCTGGTATGTAAAACTAACTACTACTCGCCACCGCTCACCGCTTAGCAATTGGGTGGGAAGATGGGAATCGTCAAGCTGGCGGCGGACGTTAAGCTGAGCTTGTGCAGGTTATGCCCTTGATTGAAGGCATTCGCCGCCGTCCCTGCGTTCGGATTGAAGTTAATCTGCGCCCCCAACAAGCCGATGTCTGAGAGCGAGTAGAACTTCGCCCAGCCACTGCGCCCCGCCGGGATGAACTGCTCGAAGCGCGGTGCCGTGCGCGGGAAGTTGTTACTCAGCGAAGAACGGAACTGGCAGACCCCTGCCGTGAAGGTGAAGCTGAGCGGATTCTCGGCGTCGTCGTAAAAGATGCCGAAGAGCGAGCCGAGCGTCGCTGCCCCGGCCGCCAAACTGCCGCCAATCCGGTTTAACACGATCAACGTGTCATTGCCGTCGGCTCTGGACGGAATGTTCGAGGCCGCCAGCACGCGCGGTGCGCGGTTGTAGCTGGCCCCGTCGAAGCTCAACAGCGCCGTCACCGAGAAGGCATCGCAGGAGGTCGGCGTGGCTAAGACCGCGGCGAATGCCTCGGCAGCCAGATTGGCTGCGTGGCCACTCGACAGCTTTACATACTCATCGCCGATCAGGGCGTTGAAGCTGACCGGGCAGCCGGTCACCAAGTCCGAAGCCACCGCCACGATGTAGCCGGTCGTGCCCGGATCAATGTCCGAAGCCAAGAAACTGGCCGTTTGATTCGGCGTCAGGCAAACCAAGCTGTCAGCGATTGAGCAGGTCGCCCCGTCCACGAAAAACAAGTGCACCGCAATCGGCAGCGTCGTGTTGGTATTGGTGATCGAGATGCGTGTGTTCTGCGCGTTAGGCGCGGCGATGCTTGACGAGTAAAGATTGTAGACCAGCACCGAGCCGGGCTTCTGATCGCTGACTTCCGAGGGCGGCGGGAAGGGGGAACCAGGAGGGCCGCTAGCGTTGACGACAGTCAAGGTCGCGATAGCCGCGGCGACGTTGTTGCCATTGCTGGTCTGCAGGGCATTGACGGGCAGCGTGTTGAGGAAGACGCCCCCGTCCGGTGCGGTCACATTCACCATCACCGTACAGGTACCAGGAGCGCCGCCTGGGATCGAACGCCCCACCGGCAAGGTCACCGTGGTTCCGCCCGCTGTCGCAGCCACCGCCCCGCTGCCGGGACAAGTCGTGCTGGCGTTGGGGACGGCTGCGATCACCACGCCACTTGGCAAGGTGTCAGTGAGCGGCACAGTCAGGATGGCGGGACTAGCGTTGAGGTTGCTCAAGGTAATGGTGAGCGTCGAGACACCGCCCGCATTGATCGTGGCCGGATTGAACGCTTTGCTGAGCGTGGGCGCGATTAAAGGCACCGAGATGACGGTCAAGGTCGCGCTAGCCGGGGCGACGTTATTGCCATTGCTGGTTTGCAAGGCACCAGCGGGCAGTGTGTTGAGGTAGTTGCCCGCGAGCGCCGCAGTCACATTCACCGTAATCGTACAAGTGCCGGGGGAGCCGCCCGGTATTGAGCGCCCCGTCGGTAAGGTCACTGTGGTTCCGCCAGCGACGGCCGTCACTGTGGTGCCACCACCACAAGTGGTGCTGGCATTCGGCACAGGGGCGATCACCACGCCGAGGGGCAAGGTGTCGGTGAGCGGCGCGGTCAGCGTGGCAGCACCAGCATTGGGGTTGATCAAAGTAATGGTGAGCGTCGAAACACCGCCCGCATTGATTGTCGCAGGGCTGAAAGCCTTGCTGAGCAGGGGCGGGCCGGGGCCGGGCGGGATAACGGTCAAGGTCGCGCTGGCCGGAGCGGCATTGTTGCCATTGCTGGTCTGCAAGGCACCGGCAGGAATGGTATTGAGATAGCTGCCGCCGAGCGCCGCAGTCACATCCACTGTTATCGTACAGGTGCCGGGAGCGCCGCCGGGGATCGCGCCTCCCGTCAAGGTTACTGTGCTTCCGCCAGCGGTGGCGGTCACTACGCCGCCACATGTGGTGCTGGCATTTGGTATGGGTGCGATCAGCACACCAGCGGGCAAGGTGTCGGTGAAGGGCGCGGTCAGCGTGGCAGCGCCAGCATTGGGGTTGATCAAGGTAATGGTCAGTGTCGAGACCCCGCCCGCATTGATCGTGGCGGGGCTAAAGACCTTGCCGAGTGCGGGCGCGGCGGGAGATATCAGGCTGCACACTGAGACGGCGTTGGTATCCATCGTCACTGCGCCAGTTCGCGCCAAGGCCCTGCCGGACAAGCTGGAGCCGGTGGTCAGGGTGATGCTAGCTTGCGCGAGCACACTTCCTACGAACGCAGTGCCTATCCCGAACGTCGCGGAGCTGCCGACTTGCCAAAACGCGTTGCAATTTTGACCGCCATTGATCACGCGAACAGCCGAGTTGCTGGCGGTCGTCAACGTACTCCCCATCTGGAAAATGAAAACCGCATTGGGGTCGCCCTGGGCGTCGAGCGTGAGTATTCCCGTCAACTGAGCCGATGTATTAAAACAATAGACGCCGGGTGGGAGCGTCTGTCCACCTAAATCCTGACCAGTCAGGTTGGTGGTGCACGGCGTGCCTGCGAGCGCATTGTACGCAGTGGTGAGATCACTCTGCGCCTGCATCGCGACCGGATCACCTGCGTGGATCGTTCCTCCAGTCACGATCCCTGGGGGAAAGCCAACGATCGCCAGACCTGGCCAGACACCCAAATCCCCGCTGACAGCGGTCGGGCCGGTATTGGTCACCGTCGAGCCAGCCAGAACCGCGAAGTTTTGCGCCGTACCCAGTGATGGCGTGGCAAAGGCGGCAGTGTGGCCGTAAAGAAACGCGGCGAATCCCACACTGGCCAAGAGAACAAAGGCAGCGACTAACAGCAGATGCCAGCTCTTGATGAGTCTCAGTGTTGAAGTGTTGAGTGAGTGTGTGTGTCGCATGTGGAAATCCTTCTAAAGAAAGTTGTTCTCTATCAATTGTGGGGCAGTCAGTGTGAGAGCTTCGCCACAGAGGGAGGGAGCAACTCTCCCGCCTCGAGCGATCTGCAAAAAGATGAAGCGAAGGCTGGCTCTGTCTGCAGCCACCTGAAATGTTGAATCTAGAGAGTCAGTATGTATCTATAGAGTAAGTATGAATCTGGCGGAATAAATATATAACCAAAAGTGCTTACTGCACAAGCCCTCAAGCTGTCGCTCGACCGCAATCAACACAGTAATGAGGGCAGCCTACAGAGATGGGGGTAAGAACACTGCACAACCCCTCTACCTTGAGATTTCCGGTGCTGGTAAGCCCCCGACGCAGCTTAACAGGCGGCGATGCTCACCCTCAGCAAGCCGACCACAACCTCCAGGTCGGGCGCGCCAAGTCCCTCATCAAATGATGATTTGAAGCTGATGATTAGCTAACTCAGGATGGATTGCTGTTCAATATTGGACAAGCTTGAAAATAATCATCGTCCAAGCTTCCGAGAAGCCGGGAGACTGACAGCGCCGCGCTAGGCGAGTTGCGTGAGGTACTCAGCAAGCTTCTTTTCTTTGATAATCAGGAAGTACTCTTCGGTTGTCTTAATCAGCCAGAGGTTCCGAAAGCACAGCATAAACACGCCGATGCGTGGGCCGCGTCGTGCCCGCCATCTCCGATAGTTCTTCCTGCGTGATCTTCAGTTAGATGTTGCGATAGTTACTATCTAGGTACAAGCGCAGAAGGCCATGCTCGATTTACTCAACCGCGCCGTCCGCGACGTGCAGGCGTTCGCGTTGTTTGAGCGGGGCGGGGAGTGCGCGGTTGCGGGGAGTTGAAATGAGCGCTCGGCCGCGTGCTAGTGATGTGCTTGGCAGCTTCCGGATTGACCTCTGTAGTTTGCAACGCGGAATATTCCTTCGGCCACTGGTGCCAGCAAAGTCGCGCAAACGCGAGATCGTCTTCGCTGACAAATTGGCCCAGCTTGCTGCGCAGCAAAATCGGCTTCAGTTTTATTTTAGTAGCGGTGTCCATTGCTTTGACCTCTGCGAGCTCGGCTCCACATAAAGTATCTTAATTAGCGCGCTTCCGGTTTGCCTGCAGCGCCAGTCGGCGAAGCAATTCAACCAGCACGGCGGCCAGATTTGTTCCGTTTCGCTTTAGCTGGCTTGTGGCTGCGCAAACAACGCGGCGAACAGCTCGCGCGAATTCGGCTTCGTAGTCGCTTGATAGCGCTTCACCCAGTTCCTGCTGGTGTTAGCCTTAAGGAGTGCCGCAGCAGAGAGCCGTGCTTGTCGTTGGGCGATTCGCTCTCGCTCTCGCTCCAGCCATTCATTGCGTTTGATCAGTTTCGCTTTATCCATCTTGATTTCCTCAGCGGCACCTGGGTGCAAGACCGACGCCAACAGGTCGGTGTGCATTCTTCGCTATGGTGTCGCAATGTGATTGTGCTTCGAGCTAGCTCAGCACGCGGCTGCGCAGCGCGTTGAAACCGCTCACCAGTAGCAAGCCGACGCCGATGCCGATGCCGACGGCGAGCAAGGTCGTGATGCCGGGGTTCTCGCGACCGTAATCAACCGCCTTCTTGTATTGTTCGCCCACGTTCTTGTTCGCTTGGTTGTAAACTTCGCTGACCTTCTGCTTTGCCTGACTTATTACCTCTGCGCCGCGCTCTTCGACTTGTTCGCGCACCGCGTGAGCAGCATCGCTGACATTGTCGGCCACTGCTTCGGCGTGTTTGCGCACAGCGTGCGCAGTATCGCTCACTATGTCAGCCACTGTTTGACCGCCGTCGGAAGCGGCACGCGCCGTCGCCACCCCAGTCGGTTTTGCCCCAGTCGGTTTTGACTGTTGTGGTTGGTTTTGAATATTTGATTCCATATTGCTCCTTATGTATGTAGCGTCTGGTTGACGCCAGATGTGATTAACGATAGATGTTGCGGCCGTTGTAGCTCTTCCACCTGCTCTCAAAGTAGGCGGCGTCTTCATCGTTGTGTGAGTTGACGCCCAGCACGATGCCGCCGTTTTTCAGGTCGGATTCATAGAGCTTGGCCCGCTCTTCGGGGAAGTCCCAGCCGATCAGCGCACCGATGATGCCGCCGGTCAGTCCGCCCGCGCCTGCCCCGGCGAGCGCTGCCGCAATCGGCCCGGCAATCACGAGTCCGAGTCCGGGGACCGCAATGCTGGTTCCGACCGCCGCTAGCGCCGCGACGATCGCTCCCGCCGTGATGCCAATCGCGCCGCCCACGCCGGCGCCATCCAGCGCCTTGTTGCCCAATTCCGTATCGGTCACGTTTTCGTCGGAGAAATACTGCTTGCGCGTCTCATCCGACATCATCAGGTTGATCTCCTTCTCATCGTAGCCGCGACTGAGCATCAAGCGGTAAGCACGCTCCGCCGAAGAGCGATCGGTGAAAGTTCCGGTCACCCAATACTGCCGAGTTCCGATGGTTACTCCGCTCGAATTGTAGGTCTGGTCGAAGACATTGTTCGCCGCCTGCTGCGCCTGTCCTTCGCTGTTCACAGGCTGGCCGAGCGCTAAAGCTTTGGCGGCCAAGCTGTTCTCTCTTTTCGTTGCTGCCATGATTTAATCTCCTCATTGAAACTGTGCCTGATTTCGTAACTGATGATCGGCTAGCCTGAGCTAGATGGCTGTCCACTACAGAACAACCTCGGAAAGAAAGGTGAGGGAGGCTGGTTGTTTTGGCGATACCTCAAGAGCTGCCGTTTCCGGTAGCCTCATACTCAAGGCTTACGCACGCTGTCTTCCGACACCAGCCGCTCCAGCATTTCGATCTGCTGCTGTTGCATGCGCACCAACTCTACCCAGGAAGAGTCGCGCAACTCGTTGAATTTTTCGTGCAACTGCATAATCTCCAACTCGGCTTTCAGATTGACCTCATAATCGTTTTTCGCCTGCAGGTGATCTTTTTCAGCTTGGCGATTCTGGCTCATCATCAAGATCGGCGCGGCGTAGGCGGCCTGAAACGACATTGTGAGATTGAGCAGGATGAACGGATACGGGTCCCAGCGGTAAACATAGGCGCTGACATTCAGTCCAATCCACAAGGCCAACAGCACGCTTTGAATGATGATGAAGCGCCACGAACCGATGATTTGAGCGAAGCGGTCGGCGACCCGTTGCCCCAGCGTCAGTTGTTCCTCGAACTCGTGCGCGACGTTGCGTGCGATGCGTCCGCGGTTGATGAAGCGCTCAACGACCTGGCGCTCCTGCTCAGAAAGCTTTTCGAGCTCTTTAGCCAGGAACTTCTTAGCCGTCTCGGTTCTGCGGACGCTGCCGCTGCTGGTATTGATAGTCATAAGTTGCGTCTCCCTTGAAAAGCCAGATTGAAGACTGAGAGGTTGAGCAACTATTCGGCAAACTGGCCTGGGAAAATGAACTTCGACGCGGGTTATTTCAGCAGCCGGTTCAGCCAGGGACTGATTGCTTGTCGCATCAATCTTTCAGCACAAACGAAACTTTCATCGTCACACGGTACTTGGTTATTTTGCCTTTCTCAATCACCGCCTTCTGGTCTTTGACCCAAGCGCCGCGCACGTTTTTCAGTGTCTTGCTGGCACGCTTGATGCCTTGTTGAAGCGCGTCCTCAAAGCTCTTCGGCGATGACGCGGTGATCTCGGTTACTTTAGCAACTGACATGTTTCTCCTCTTGGTTAGGGGCCGGCGTCCAGCACAATGGCCCGATTTAGGCGTGACCCTGATGGGCCTTGCGCGCACAGCAGGGTCACACGGTCTGGCAATGGCCGAAAAGAATGGACAGGCGGAAGCCCGCGCGAACGGCCTGGCTATCGTTTGAATCGCCACTGCTGGTTTGCCTGGTTGACATAATCCCAGAGCTGGACGTTGGCTCCGTTCTGCTTGCCCTGCGCGGTCACGTCCAGACACTTGCCATTGTCCACGCTGACGATCCGGTAATAGTCGCCGCCGGTTTGCTCCATGCGCCAGCGCTGTTGCGGGGTGTCGTTCCAGCCCCGTTGGATGATGTTCGCCCCGTTGGTATCCCGCCCGCCCTGAACGGTGAGCGCCTTGCCACTGTGGCGGCTGATGATGGCGATTTCGTTGTTGCCCAAGTCTATCACATCCCAGTTTTGATTGGGCTGATCGGCATAGCTCCATTGTTGGATGTTGGCTCCATCTTGCATGCCCTGTTCAGTCACATCCAAGGCTTTATCACTGTGCCGGTTCATGATCGGGCCGGAGTAGCTCACGCGCCCGTTGGGGCGGTTGCCGCCACGATATTCACCAGCATTGGCAGCACTGTCGCCGTTGTTGCCACGGCCGTAAGTGCCGTTGCCTCGACTGTTGCCGACTTCGAAATCGGCGCGACAGCCGCGATCCACCCAGATACCGGCACTGGTGAAGCCCCAAGACCGCCCTTGCACACAGGCCGAGCCGCTCTTTTGATTCACCAGGCGGACATTGCCGCCACTGGTATTGATCGCGCAGGTATGTCGCCGCCCATCATCGGAGGCGCAGTAGATGCTCTGTCCTCTGTAGTCGCCGCCTCCGCCATTGTTATCACGGTCATTGCCGGACCAACCGCCGCGCCAATCGTACTTAATGCCAGACACATTGTTGTTGTTGTTGCGGTTGCGGCTGTTGACCAGGGCTTCGTAGGAAAACGCGCGCGACCTGGCATTGTTGTTACGCGGATCGTTGTATCGTGAATCGTTGTTATTGGCGAAGGTGCCGGTGCCGCTCACACGCACTGCCGCATTCATTCTGGCTTCGGTTTGGGCATCGCTGTTAAAAAACACAGTCGGCCCGCGCCCGCCTTCTTGAGTAGTGATTTGTTGTCTGACGGCGCGCTGTGCTTGAGCAATGGCCCATTCTCCTGAGCCTTGTGCCGAGACCAGACTCATGCTGCCACTCGCCAGCATAACCGCCAGTAAGGTGAAGGCCGCGAACAATATGTTGCGGTTCACCACGTTGCGAACTCCAATGTTATTCATAAAAATTTCCTTCGTACGTTACAAATGACTTCCGGCTAAACCGTGGAGGCGCAACTTAGCTAGAAAATTCCGACAATAAAGCCCAATTCGTTGCTCAGGTAAAAATGGGTGGGAGATCATTCCCCTAGCCTCTTCTCCTGCAATCTCCCACCCAGAAAGGAGTGGAGTCCGACTCAGTCGTGAATCCCGCTCCTGTACGGAGCCGAACTACGGATGCTCCACAGAACACCCTCTACTCCGTCTCCCCACTGTTGTGCCGATTGCCTACACAATGCCGACAATAAAGCCTGATTCATTGCACAGGTAAAAATGGGTGGGAGACCATAGTTTCCCCCTCCGATCTCCCACCCAGAAAGGACTGTAGTCGCAAGCTAGTGACTACACTCCTTCGGAGTACTGGACGATCCCCCCGGACACCCTCTACTCCGTATCCACACTGTTTTGCCTGCCATGGGCAACAATAAAGTATTTGCGTGCTCGCTCAGCTTCACGCACGGCGGCCGCTGACCAAGTTGTAGACCAGCACTATTGCCGCAATAACCAGCAGGGTATGAATCATTCCGCCGCCGATGTGGCCGATCAGGCCCAGCAACCACAGCACAATCAGAACAAGGACAATCGTCCAAAGCATAGTTCTCCTCCAGATTTGGCTTTTTGTGCACAGCCTTCCAGGTCGTGCGCGTCAAAGCTCGTAATCAACTCTGTCTTGTATTGAATTTAGAGGATAGGCTGATTCGGGCTGGGTTTCCGTTCACTATTGAACAAGGTTGAAAAGAATTAGCGCGGCCGCGCATAGCTAAGCGATCTGCGCGAGGTAATCCGTGAGCTTCTTTTCTTTGATAAGCAAAAAGTGATCAGCATTTAACTCGACCAGCCCCAGATTCCGAAAACGCTGCATAAACACGCTGATGCGAGGCCGCGTCGTGCCCACCATCTCCGACAGCTCTTCGTGTGTGATCCGTAGTTCGATGCAGATGCTGTGCAGGTCTTTCTTGCCGAGTGTGCGCGCCAGGCGTAATAACGTCTTGCCCAGCCGTTGTTCGCTATCCACCGTCGCCAGATTGGCGATTACCTGCTGTTGGTCGGCCAGCCGCGCTGCCAGATATTGCACGAAGCCCACCACAAACAGCGCGTCGCGTTCCAAGCGCGCAAAGAATTTTGGACGAGGGATTTGTTTTAAGACTGTCTCTTCCATGGCGATGGCAGTTTCCAACCGTGCGCCTAAGCCAGACAGGCATGACTCCCCGAAAATATCTCCCGTCGTATGGATGGCCAGCAGACACTCTCGCTCTTCCGGCGAGCGCATGAGCAGTTTGATCTGCCCGTGCTCGATGAAGTAAACCGTCTGATCTAACTCGCCACAGCGGTAGACGTGCGCGTTTTTCGCAATCGTGGTGGTGGGCGCATGAAGCGTCTCTTGTTGCAGCGAATAAGACAATTGCTGTTTGAACTGGTCGGATTGAGTAATCGCTTGAATCATGTTTGTATTTGCGCCGCCGCTACTCCTTAACTCAGTTTATGGCAGCGAATGCTAAGCTGGCTTGGGCTGTGTTTCCGTCCAATATGAGACATGGTTGAAAAGAGTTATCGCCCCAAGGTTCCGAGACGCTCACCATCCTGCGCCCGCGGCGCTAAGCGATAAGCGCGAGGTAATCCACCAGCTTGTTCTCTTTGATAATCAGGAAGTGATCGGTATTTGTCTCGATCAGCCCCAGGTGATGAAAGCGCTGCATAAACACGCTGATCCGTGGTCGCGTGGTGCCGACCATCTCCGACAACTCTTCATGCGTGATCTTCAACTCGATGCGGATGCTGCGCGGGTCTTTCTTGCCGAGGGTGCGCGCCAGGCGCAATAGCGTCTGGCCCAGCCGTTGTTCGCTATCCACCGTCACCAGATTGGCGATCACCTGCTGTTGATCGGCAATCCGCACGGCCAGGTACTGTACGAAGCCCTGGAACAAAGCGTCTCTTTCTAAGCGTGCAAAGAATTTGTTACAAGGGACTTGTTTTATGACCGTCTCTTCCATAGCAGTCGCGGTTTCCAGGCGCGCACCTAAACCGGACAGACACAGCTCACCGAAAATATCTCCCGCTGAATGGATGGCCAGCAGGCATTCTCTCCCTTCAGGCGAGAGCATGAGCAGTTTGATCTGTCCGCTCTCGATGAAGTAGACCAACTCGTCATTGTCGCCACAGGTGTAAACGTTATCGTTTTTCGTAATCGTGACGGCGCGCGAATTGAGGGTCTCCTGCCGCAGCGATTCACCCATTTGTTGTTTGAATAGGTCAGCTTGAGGAGTCTCTTGGATCATTGTACGTATCTCCTTTACAACCCTCTATGTCGAGCGTGTCAATGCACTCCACCGACTCTGACGTAGATTTAGCCTTGAAACGATAGGCTGATCTGGGCTGGGGTTCTGTCCAATAATGGACAGGTTTGAAAGGAATTGTGGCGAGGATTACGAACCTGTACCCCGCGCTAGGCAATCCACGAGCTTCTTTTCTTTGATAATTCAAGAAGTGGTCGGCGTTCGTCTCGAACAGCCTCAGCTTCCGAAAGCTGTATAAAAATAAAATTGGGATTCTTCCCCTCGAAGAATCCCAATTACCAATGCGGTGCGGCGAGTATCCCCTTTACTGTACCGCGCCACGCTTTACGTATACCCGAACTTGGGAGGGCTGGCTGTTCAATATTGGACAAGCCTGAAAAGGATTAGTGTCGCCGCGCAAGGCTAGGCGATCTGCGCGAGGTAATCCACGAGCTTGTTCTCTTTGATAATCAGGAAGTGATCGGCGTTCGTCTCGATCAGCCCCAGATTCTTGAAGCGTTGCATAAACACGCTGATCCGGGGCCGCGTCGTGCCGACCATCTCCGACAACTCTTCGTGCGTAATCTTCAACTTGATGCGAATGCTGCGCGGGTCTTTTTTGCCGAGGGAGCGCGCCAAGCGTAACAGCGTCTTGCCCAGTCGCTGTTCGCTATCCACCGTCACCAGATTGGCGATCACCTGCTGTTGGTCGGCAATCCGCACAGCCAGGTATTGTATGAAGCCTGGGAACAACGCGTCGCGTTCCAACCGCGCAAAGAATTTGGGACAAGGGATTTGTTTGATGATTGTCTCTTCCATCGCGGTTGCAGTCTCCACCCGTGCGCCCAAACCAGAGAGGCACAACTCGCCGAAAATATCCCCGGTTGAATGGATGGCCAACAGACATTCTCTTCCTTCGGGCGAGAGCATGAGCAGTTTGATCTGCCCCCTCTCGATGAAGTAGACCAACTCGTCATTGTCGCCACATGTGTAAACGTTATCGTGTTTCGCAACCGTGACGGCGCGTGAATTGAGTGTCTCCTGCCGCAGCGATTCACGCATTTGTTGTTTGAACAGATCAGCTTGCGGGGTTTCTTGAATCATGTTTGTCTCTCCGTGTTGCGGCTTCTTACCGCTCCGCTTCCATTTCGCCTAATCCGTTTTAAGTACGCGTGAGCGGTAACCACACGACTATCTTTCAACTGCTTTCCATGTCCATTCTCCAGGGCTTGAGGCAGCAGCCGTGCCAACGTTATTTCCAGCTCCTCAAAATTCAGAGGTTTCGTGAGATAAGCGACTGCTCCAGCCTGCAACCCTTGCTGCTTGTCGCTTTCATACACAGCGCCGGAGATGAAAAGTACGGGAGCATGTCCGGGAACTCCACAAATTTGCTCGCATAGCTCAACCCCTGATACTTCTGGCAGCCAGGCATCGAGCAAGTACATGTCAAAGTGTTCGCTTTGAGCTAAGCGTAAGCCAGCCGCGCCAGTATCTGCCAGCACCACTTCATAGTTCCACATTTCCAGCAAGACTTTCATCATCTTACACGAATCCTCATGGTCATCAACGCAAAGGATGCGCTTGCGGGTGTGTTGCATCTTGAACCTCCGATTGAATGATAGAATGTGCGCTTAATTCAAAAGTGGAGATGTTTTTAGGAAGGCTGTAAGGCTGGACATGAGGAACAACATCATTTGTCTTGTCTTGTCTTGTCTTGTCATATTGTCATCCGCCCAGAATTCGCTTCTACCTGACTAGCAGGCTTGAGCATTCTGGTTGCCACTTTAGAGTAATAAAATTGCTAGTGTAGTGTGTCCGTTACCGGATCAGGCCTTGACTCGGCGTATTCAAGGGTCGTATTTCAGAAATGATGATGACCAACCCACTGGTGCGCCATGACAACGTTAGTCGGCTTGCGAGTGAATTGAAGGATGCTACATCATCATTTCTGAAATACGACCACTTTAGAGCCAATGATAGGCCAGTCATGAATAGGTTGCCGTCTAATATTGCACAAGCTTGAAAAAAAAAAGTGGCGCGCCCGGATTAGCTGTTTTAGCGTCCGCTCCAACCATGATTTGTGCGCTTGTTTGCTTTGCCATACGTTGAATGTCAAAAACAGAAACGATGTATGCCGGGCATTTACCTTATATCCAACGCGACTGCTGCTGAGCGCGACATTTCCTTAATCGCGCGAGTAGTCGCGGGCTTGCTTGCAGAAGAGTCATTGGGCAAGGCCTGCTGGCGCGCGACAAAGTCCATCAGCTTGCTGACCGTCTCATATCTTTGGCGGCGCCGGGCTGATTTTAGAAAGTGACGTTCAAATTGGTTCCGCTCGTGGGACGGCAATATGCCGCTGATATAATCGCTAATCAACTCTACTTCCATGGCAAGCAGGAATTCGTAAAACTGTGCGTCGCGGAAGTAAACGGTCTCGATCTGAGCTTGTTCCAACTCAGAGGCTTCGCCCAGCAGGTAGCTGGTAATCAGCCTTTCTTCTCGGGGTCTGTTCTTCATGGGACTTACTCCTATTATTTCCCAATTGAGTTGGCACAAACTCGTGGAAAATACATTGCGTGCGGCTCGCTTTGAACTCGTCAGAACTATAGGCTTCACCTCAATAATCGGCCAGGCATGAATAGGTTGCCGTCTAATATTGCACAAGCTTGAAAAAAAAGTGGCGCGCACGGATTGGCTGTTTTAGCGCCCGCTCCAATCGCGACTTGTGCGGTTGTTTGTAGCGCCAGACGGCTTTTAGCGCGCTTCGGTTAGGCTAGGCTCCAACCAACGCTGCTTAACTTCGATATTAAGGGCGAGTTGCTTTGCCAGTCGCGCGCCGCGCTCGCGCCGCCAACCTTCCATCAACACTGTAGCTTTGCGCGCCAGCGCTTCGAATCTCTCTCGCTTGAAGCTCGCCAAATTGAGTCTTTCTTTGCTCGCCATAATTTCTCCTTCTTTTAGTTCAGTCGAACGTTCCTGCTGATCCTTGACTCCGGACTTGGGCGTTAGTTCGCCCAGTAGCCGGGTTGACCGTAATGCCCATAAAGGTATTCTTCGTATTCGCGCGTAATTAGCTTGGCGCTGTTGTAGCTGGGGCTTTGCTCAACCCCTTCGCGTGAGAGCAAGACGTGGACTTTGGCCTGCGCCCAATCTATCGAAGCGATCCATTGCGGCGAGATCATCACTTTCTTGCCGGGTAACCATTTATGCGTGTCAATCGCCAGGTAGCGAATCGCCCAACACTCATCGTCCAAGATGAAGTCTTCGACGATACCGATCTCGCCGTCCGTCGCCGCGATGGAATAAGTGGACACTTCTTGTGTGCTCCGCAGATGAACGTCCGCCGAAACGACGTGCACCGTAGCTCCATTCTCGTTGGTGGTTGAGCGCCCTACTGAGGCGGCATTCGTCGCGACGGTGGATGCCTGCGCGACGAGGGATTGCTGTGCCGCCAGAGCAGGACGTGCCCCGGCTCCCCACAATAATGGACTGCCCCAATAGTAAGGATAGCCGTAGTAATCCGCATAATTCATTTCCATCTGACGCGACACCGGCTGGCGTGTGTCAATGTCCGGACTTTTCTCCACCTGACTTTTGGTCAGGGCGACCTGAAGTTGGCGGTTTTCGAGATCCACCTGCATCACCGAGAAGGGTGAGACCAGCACTTGCCGGCCAGCCATCCAGTTGCCGGTATTGACGACCATATAGCGCAACGCCCAGCGTTCGTCATCGAAATAGAACTCCTCGACCTCGCCGATTTCGCCGTCTATGGCGGCGATTTTGAAATCATTCAACTCATTCACACTGCGTAACATGCTTGTCTCTCTTTCTGCTGCTGACTCGCACAATGGAAGCTGCCAGCCGCGTCTATCAGGGCCTCAGGACTTCTTCACTGGCGCGCTGCCGACCTGCAATTGATTGCTGACACTCTTGACGCCGTCGGTGTTTTGGGCGACGCGTTCAGCTTCCGTCTTCTGCGCGGCGGTCTCGACCAGACCGCGCAACGTCACCGCGTTGTTATTCACGTCCACCTTGATCTTGCGCTCCGGCGTGGCGGAATTGCCGATCAACTGGGCGACGATCTTGGTGTAAATCCACGCATCGTCGAGCGAATCGCCGACCGTCTCGCCCAATTCTTTGGCGCGGCTGCGTTCTCGTTGCGCTCGCTCGCTGGTATATTCCGTGCGCGCGATTTCGCTGGGTTTCACGTCAAGCTTGGCATTGACGATCAGGCCGGGTTGGGCGCTCTTCGCCCATTCGACCGCTTTGGTTCGCAACTCTTCCGATTCGACCACGCCGGAAAGCGTCACTTCATTACGGGCCATGTTGGCTTCCACCCCCAGCTTTGCAGCTTTGAGTTGGGGATCGGTTTTGAATTTGGCTTCAATCTTCACCTCTAACGCCATGTTACTCATTGGAGCTTGCGGCAGTGGGCTGCCTGTCGCTTCGCGGCTATCTGCCTTGGCGCAACCGTTCAAAGTGACGCTGCTGCCCAAAAGCGTCAGCGCCAGCCAGCCCATGACCACAAACCCGGCAATCACTTTGCCCGCTTTCTTTACCGCCTCACCGGCTTTCCGGCGTAGTTTGCCGACTTTCTGTTGAGCTTGTCCTTCCAGGCGCTCGGCTTCACCTTCGGCTTCTAGGTTGGGATCGTGGATAAACTCCCCGACTTTGGCATTGATCGCGCCTGTGATTTGTTTCTTCTTGCCTTTGACCTCATCTTTATTCCACATACTTGTCTCCTTGAAGTGATCGCCTCCCGGCGGAAAGATCTGTTTAAGTGTTAATTGAAACTATCCGATGATGGGCCAGGTTGGGATAAACCGCCGTCCTTTATTGCACGGGCTCGAAGAAAAAAGGTGGTGGAAATGTAGGATTGATTTTTACGCTCGTTCCCCCATAGCAGACCAGGTTGCTGATAGGCTGATCGGGTCGTACTCACTTTGAGTAAGGCGGCGCAGGCTGTTTGGATAAGGCTGTTGTGGGGGCCGCCTGATTAGGCACGCGCGGCAAATGCTGCCAACGACACCTTGTTAGCCGGCCCATCCCCATCCACGGAAAGCGTCGAACATAAGTCAACCACGTGCAGCCCGCGCTTCTCCGTACCCGTGAGGCACTCTATGGCTGCTTCGCGAAGAAATCGTCGGCTGCGACCTGGGTCTCCTCGTGGCTCTGCTCCTTCAACTGTTGGTTGATACCCCACTCGTGGCCGAAGGGATCAACGATCTTTCCGTAACGCCCTCCCCAGAACATGTCTTGCACAGGCATGCTCACCCGCGCGCCCGCAGCCAGCGCGCGCGCGACAATCGCGTCCGCATCCTCGACGAGGAGCGTGATGCGCACGCCCGTTCCGCCGAGCGTGTGCGGCGACTTGCATGTCCCACCCTCGCTGGCGTCGAACTCATCACAGACGAAGAACTTGTGTCCGTCCAGCGTCAATTCGCCGTGTATGAGCTTCTCGCTGTTCGGCTTCATCATCCGGTGTACCTCTTCGGCACCGAAAACGCTTTTGTAGAAATCGAGCGCGGCGGGCCCGTCACGCACGATCACTTCGGGGATGAACTGATCCTCTCGGTGCATAGTCTCCTCCTGTTTCAACTCACTACTTTGTTCAGCTCTCTCCATTCATTGCATTATTTGTGAGGGGCTGCTGCGCTGCCGACCGTGCGCCACTCCCCGGTTCCCCGGCAAACCTGACAGGTCTCCTTGCCCGTCCCTTTGCAGCCATGACATTGATCGTCCAGCAGGCTGGAATTCTGATTGATGCCGCCGCCGCCGCAATGGTTACAGCTAGTCGCGCCGGTTCCGCCACAGATGGCGCATGTATCATTGGCCATATAGCTTCCTTTCAAGACTGTGTTTGCACTTGCTAGCTCACTCTGCGCGCAACGCCTCGTGCCTAGAGCTAGCGGCAGCTCTGCCATCAGTTAGGGTACTGTGCCGCTCGCTTGAGTGATCTGATACTGGTCATAGTCAATGGTCAAAATGTTTTTTCCAAAGATTCGGACTTGCGTAATGGATTCGTTTTTGCGCGGCAACCAGAATTCTTTGAGCTTCTGGTAGCGCCGCACGAATTCCACGCGTTTGATCCAAACCGATGGGTTTTTAGCGGGCTGGCCCGCCACCTGGACGAGCGCAAACTCTGCGGCGTGGATCCAGACTTTCCCATTGAACAGATACTTGTCCGCTCGCTTCGCAGTGGTTTGCACGACGAAGCAATGAAAGCCATCTACATCTTCTTCGCCCAGCAGCTTAAAGTCGTAGTTGTTAGGTGTGACCGAGCTGTCGTAGCGGTTGCGCCCGGCCGCTGTTTCGACTTCGATCTCCATCAACGGTTTGAAGACGCGGCTGCGGATCAGCCCTGACCCGGATTCGGCCACAATCTTGAACTCTTTCGTGTCAGGCGCGCGATAGCGCAGCACCACCTGGGCTTCTGCGCGCACCGTGCCTTTGTCGTTTTTGACTCGGTAGGTGCTCGGCACTGAGTACTGCTGCAGCCGAGCGTCTCTCAGGCGATTGCGCTCCAACCATTTCGCAATGACGAGGTCGCCCGTCATCCCCGTTGTGGAAGCATGGAGCATCAAAGCATGCTGACTTCCAACCGCAGCCTTCACCGGCTGATTGATCGGCAGCCGCGCAACCGGCAGGAAACCCAGCAGCGCCGCCCCGATGAGGAATCGTCCTAATAGTTGAACCGCTTGTTTCATGACGCTCACTCCTCTCTTTCTCTTTCAAGCCTTGCAGATTCGGGTTGGCCAGAACGTAGGGGCAGACCTGTGTGTCTGCCCCGGATTCGGTGTAAGCCCATCCACCAGGGCAGACACACAGGTCTGCCCCTACGTTGGATAACACCCGATTATTTTCGCCCAGGTGCTTAAAACTTCGCGGCGAGGTCTTAGCGGGGAGCGCTTGCACGAAGCCTAAATTCCGTGCCGCTCAGCAAATCGAGATCGTCGCGGCCCTGCACAATGACCGTTCCGGCTCCTGCACCCGCGCCGACGGCGGCACCAATCGCCGCGCCTTTACCACCACCAGCAATCGCGCCAATCACCGCGCCGATAGCGGCGCCAATACCGGTGCGCGTGACGGTGCGGCCGGTTTGGCTATCGTCGTCTTGCGCCCGGCCTTCGTTATCAACCCGGACGGTTTCACCACTCGTGGTGCGTACACTCTCAATGATTCCGGCGAAGTTGGCGGTGCGGCCATCGCGCAGCCGGATGCGGTCGAACTCGAACGACATCTCGGCCCGACCCGTGACTTGTCCGGAGCGGTTCACCTGCACGACGTGGCCTTCGATGCTGGCCCCTTCGTACTGCGCAGGCGACTGCACTGTTAAGCTAAAACGATCTCCGTCGCGCGCTTGCTTCGTGCTCAGATTGTCGTTCAGGACGGCCACCAGTTGGGTTCCATCCGGCACCACGAAATTGCCTCTGGGGACGTTGGCCACCACGGGGTTATCCCTAGCGTCGGAGTAAAGATTCAATTGCGCCGTGTCCGAGGTCTTAGCGTAGACACTATTCGCCACGACCGGCTGCGTCAGAGCTTCGTCGCTGATGCGGCGCGTGACGCGCAGGCTCCGGCCGTTGTCTAGCGGCTCGAAGCTGACTTGAAAATCGCTGGCGCGGTCACCTTCGGAGCTGACCACCAAGCGCTCGCCGGTAAACGTCGCACTTGTGCGTATGCTCCGGCCATTGCGCGTTTGCTCGGTCTGCGCGCTTCCGTCGGCCTCGAAAGTGATTTGCGCGGCGCGCGAAGAGGCAATGGTTACGCTGCGTCCACGCCGCTCGATGGCGAGCGATTCGGGTGCTTCCAAGCGCCGCAAGATCGTATTGCGGCGGCGTTGCTGTTCTCCGCCTGGCAAACCGCGTGTCACGCGGTCTGCTACCGTCGCGGGGTTGTCACTGCGCGCTTGATCAAGACGATAAGTGCCCGTCAGACGATTCGTGGCATAACCGCCCTGGCCAGCGCGCGGAGAATTAACCCATTCATCCTGGCGCCACGAGACTTTGTAATAGCGCGCCAGTTGATCGAGGTCTAAGCGCAAATCGCCCCAGTCGCGATTGGCCCGCACAGCGAGCTGGCGGCGGCGCATAAAGTTATCAATCAAGGAGGCGCGGTCAATCAATTCCTGAGCATCCGCAGCGTCCGCTTGCCGATTGTCGAAACGCTCCCGGAAGCGAGCCGTCGCCTCTACAAACTCGCTGACGAACTCGTTGATGTTTTCTTCACTCCGCGCGCCGGGCTGCCGGTTTTGATCGAGCGCCACCTTGAGGCTATTGTGAAAGGCCGGAATGCCAGTCTCAATACGCTGAAGGATAGGCCCTACTTGCCGGTCATTGGTGCGGGCCGCGCGTTGCTGGGCTTGCGCAGTCAGGCCAAGACTGAGCAGGACTACTGCCAGGATTCCTAAACTTGTCTTTCTCATGCTCTGAATCATAAATTCACCTCTCTGTTTCCAGTTGCTTGCTAGGGTTTCGTCCTTAAACCGATACCTTGCGGTGCGCGATTAAGCGGAATCCGCCATTGATCGCAAAGTGCAGCAAGCTATAAACAACGAGCGCTAACAGGTAAGACACCTGAATTTGATGTGCTCCGGCTGACGGAGTTCCCACAATGCGCTCGAACGGCGCCAGCAGCGGCCACGCAACGCCGGCAATGAACTGAACGAAGCCATTGCCTGAGCGCGCACCCAGCAGCCTGAGTAGGAACTGTAACGCGATCACGCCATAGATCAGGTAGAAGACGTAATCCACTACCTGTGAAATCCGGGCCGCCGTTCTGCCGCGCCCCAATTCGCGTTCAGTCGCCACTGCTTCATGCGCTGACTTGTCTTTTAATTCGTGCGCCACACTGGCCAACTGGGCCGCTTCCTGTGGCTCGACACGCGCCGACTCGCGCTTGAGGCGCGTCTGTACATCTTCATCAATTGCGGCCTTAACCTCTTGATGCGCAGCCAGCCTGCGCTCTTCGTCTAACTGCACATTGTTTGTTAAATCAGACATAACTCTCCTTCTCTAGTTGATCATCGCTTAAACATACCGGCGCCGCCGCGCCCGCAATCCCAGAATGGCAACGCACAACGTTGCTCCGATAATTGCCCAGACTACGGGGAAGTTCGTGCCGCCGATTTGCAAAGCGAAGAATTCAGGTAGGCGAAACTGTCTAGCGAGCCAGGTTCCAAGCAGGGCACCGATGAAGCCGAGGGCGATTGAGGTGAACAACCCGCCGCGCGAATACCCCGCGAACCGTTGTCCAAGCGCCCCCACCAAGCCAGCGACGATCAGTAGAATGATTAAACTTTCCAAGCTCATGTTCATGATCTCCTCCGGTTTCTCTCCGGCTGGCAGCGCCAACTATCTACCAGCGGTTTATAGGTAGGGCTTTTTAGCCGGTAATGGGTACCTCGTTTATTCGACGTATTGTTGACTCACCCATCCAACTTGCGATCCTTCAAGCGTTTCAATCCTCACCTTGAGCCAAACATCGCCGTTATGCTCCCGCTGCGATTTGCCAAGCAGCACGACTTTAGTTCCTCTGGGCAGCACATAGCTGGCGCGGGCATTCTGGCTTGGTTCATCGCGCAGATCGAGGTTGTCCGCAGTTACGTATCTGATGTTTGTGAGCGGTCTGGTGATTGAACCTTGTACTGCTGGTCTGCTCACGGTATTGAGATTACGCCTCAGCCAAGTTTGATTTACCCATCCGACCTGCGTTCCTTCGAGCGTATCAGCCCGCACCCTAAGCCAAATATCGCCATTGAGCTCTTGATGTGATTCGCCGAGCAGCGCGACTTGGGTTCCTCTCCGCAGCAGATAGCTAGCGCGGGCAGCGGGGCTTGGTTCTTCGCGCAGATTGAGGTTGTCTGCGGTTACGTATCTGATGTCTGTGCTCGGTCTGGTGATTGAACCTTGCACTGGTGGGATTAACACTGCATTGAGATTACGCCTCAGCCAAGGCAGATCGCCCCAAAACAACATGAGAAGCAGAATCACGATGACTAATAAAGCGAGGCTGCCATTAAACCTGGGATTATAGGAACCTGGCGAATCGTAATGGTTGCCGTGATGGGCCGGTTGATCGGTGTCGTAAATGATTGCCATATTTCTCTCTTTTCGGAACTGATTTGCAACGGTACTTGCATTATTTTGATTGCCTGCTATGCCGTCCGGTAAGCTCTTCAACTCCACCCTGATAATCGGTCAGCCTGGGATAATTTGCGGTGCAGTATTGGACAACGACGGAAAGATAAGGACCTGAGGATATCCTCACAATTTTGGGCGCACACCAGCCAACCAGGCGCGGTGGCCTTCATTTTTGAACGCCTTGAAGGCGTCCTGGAATATCGCGCGCTGACGCCTTTCGTGTTCCAGCGCCTATCGGTGGCTAGCGCGCCAATTTAGCTCGCGCCACTGCTTACGTTGCGGTTGGTGACAATCTCGTCGGGGTTACCCCAGGTAGAATCACCGCAACGATTACCGGACCTCGAAATCGGCACGGCAACCGCGATCAACCCAAATGCCACTGCGATCAACGCCCCAAGTCCGCCCCTGCACGCAACGCGCATCACTACGCTGGCGTATTAAGGTCACGCGCCTTCCAATCCCTTCGCTGCACCAATGACGCCGCATGTCGCCAGACTCACAATACACGCTCTGCACAGAGCGATTGCGATCAAGGTCGCCGCGATTTCGGTCATCGCGATTTCGGTCATCGCGCTCTCGGCTTAGTCCGCCAGTAGAAATCAATCCATAAAGTCTCAGATTGGGCCGACTTCTTCCCCAATTTCCCCTGCCGTACCAGACCTCGACACTCTGAATCCTGCGGTCGTCGCCAGGCAGGTCAATCGCGCGCGTCTGGCCGCCAGCGCGGATACGATCACGCAATTCGACTTCCGAGTCCGCACCGTTTTCGAAGTGCACCACCACGCGTTGGAATTCAATCTCGCCCCCTTGGACACGCAATTGAATTGCCTGGAAGGCTCCTCTGGCATTCACCCGAATGTTGTCGTGATCACGCGTGCCGTCTACATTCGATTGTCCTAGATATTCCCAGCGTTCTTGATTGTTATTGCGCCGCTGGGCGTTGGTCATCAAGGTGAGCCCGCTTAACAAGATCAATAAACTAATCACATACAGCGATTTCTGAAATTTCATCGAAACTCCTTTCACAGGCAGCTTGCCTGCGTTCATCAAAATAGAGCAAGTGGATTCGCTACATCCACCTGCTCCCAGTGGTTTGAGTGCTGTTTCCAGCTCTCTCCTAACTTAGGACGTTAGTCCTTAGGTATAGTCAATTCCTGACCTACCTGAACCTTGTCCGGGTCACGCAATTTATCGCGATTAGCGTAGAAGATACGCATGTACTCGTTCGGATTGCCATAGAACTGCTGGCTGACCTTGGAGAGCGTGTCACCGGCTTTGACCGTATAGGTGGTCTGGCCACCCTGACCACTACCGCCAACCGCAGCCCCTTGCGCCAGGCCCTGGTTCACCGCGATGTCAGCGTTGATATCGTCCAGCTTCGGGTTGACCAGTTTGATCTGCTCCCAGAACTTGTTCTTGGCATCTTCTGACGGGGCCGTGCCTTTGATGAAGAGCTTATCGTCTTGCACATGCAGGTTGTGGAACTGAACGTGCTGTTGGTCAGCGGTCGTCAGCACCGTCTGGTACTTCTGCTTCAGCTCGTTGAAGCGTTGCTCCGCCTTGGGTTGTTTTTGGGCGGCCTCGGCCCCTTGTCCGAACATCTTGTCGAATAGTCCCATGATTTCATCTCCTTGGAAGTTGAGCTGTTGACCTCAAGTGAACTGGTGATTCCAGAGAAGCCGAGAAGCGAGCGAGCTGGACTCAGTCCTTGACTATCTTATGCTCCTCGATGACCCAACTGATCGTTTTAGAGCGAGCAATTCATCCTGATTTCTAAACTGTTTGGTAAACTTTTATGTTCTACGGCAATGATCGGTCAGTTTGGGATAAAGCGCCGTCCAGTATTGGACATTTGCGCAAAGAAAGATGGCTGAGAATGTGCTCGCTGCTTTTTAGCTCAGGGTCTGATGCCCACTTTGATTACTCCATCAAGCCGTTCGCCGAAAACCCGGTAGGCTTCGGTGATTTCACTGAGCGAGAAGTTGTGTGTCAGCAGTGGCGTCAGATCAACGCGGGCAGCCTTGACGACTGCCATCAGCCTGCGCATCCGCTCCTTGCCGCCGGGGCAGAGCGTCGTGACTATGCGGTAATCACCAAGTCCGGCAGCGAAGGCATCGTATGGGACTTGCAGCTTGCCCGAATAAACGCCCAGACTCGAAAGCGTGCCGCCGGGCCGCAACGAGCGAAGCGCACTCTCAAACGTCTCCTGCGTGCCCAGCGCCTCAACTGCCACATCTGCGCCGCCGCCGGTCAACCGCTTCACTTCAGCCACCACATCAACCTCCTTGAAGTTGAGCGTGACATCCGCTCCCAGGCGGCGTGCCATGTTCAGCCTGGTTTCATCGCTGTCTACTCCGATGATGAGAGCTGCGCCCATCAACTTCGCTCCAGCCGTCGCGCACAAGCCAATTGGCCCTTGCGCGAAGATGACAACCGCATCACCGATGCGCACTCCACCCGCCTCTGGGCCGCTGAAACCGGTCGAAGCGATGTCGGAGAGCAGCACGACTTGTTCGTCGGTCAGTTCATCAGGAATCTTCGCCAGATTCGCCTGCGCGTGCGGCACGAGCAGGTATTCGGCTTGCGCGCCGTGAATCGTGTTGCCGAAGCGCCAGCCCCCGATGGCGGCGTATCCCTCGCGGGCATTGTGACCACACTGCGACCATTGCCCCGACAAGCACGCCCGGCATTGGCCACAGGGTGTGATCGCGCCAACCAGCACGCGGTCGCCGATACTGTAGCCCGCGACTCCGGGGCCGAGTTCCGCAATTACACCAACCGGTTCGTGGCCGATGATGAGTCCGGGCTTGACCGGATATTCGCCCCGCACGATATGCAGATCCGTGCCGCAGATCGTCGTCAGTGTCACGCGAATCACGGCTTCTCCAACGCCGGCGCGTGGCCGTGCAACCTCTTCGACGTGGATGTCATTTACTCCGTGAAAAACTGTCGCTCGCATCTTTTCCATGTCACATCCTTTTTTCTATCATCCTGCCAATTTGCTATTGCCAGCCTATCAGCTCAGGCTCTGGCTGGCGGCTGTTGTCTCAGGCTGGAATCTATTCGCGGCGCACGTACCACGTTCCAAATCAAACCTGACCGCGTCAGCAATCGGATGATGTAGCCCGAGATATCTATTTCATACCAATGCCACCCGTGCAGCGCCGCTGCCGGTCGCGCGTGATGATTATTATGCCAGCCTTCGCCCAGCGAGAGCGGGCCGACCCACCAAACATTGCATCTCCCGTCCTTGGTTACGTTCGGTCGCCTGCCCCAGCGATGGCAGCCGCTATTAACACGCCACGTGACATGCCACAGGCTTAGCGTCCTGATAACCGTGCCCCACAACACACCTCGCTATCCGACGATGGCACAACAAAAAATGCCTGACCGCGCCCACGGAAGCATGAATAAAATCCCGCGATCCAACACTCACATCCACGCGTCGTTACCTGAAACATCAGGTGCCAAATAATCGTTTTGGCATCAACTATGGTCTAAGTAACAAATGAAGCAATTTGTAACAACAAAATGTTGTTGTTACTCCTGCCACCAGCATCATTAGTTGAAACAGGCCGCGTGAAAACTCGTGAGTAGTTACTGTCGCACTACCCAATTTAGATCCCGTCAACGAGTGAGAGCATATCTTTGGAAGAGATGAGATACGCGATGTTCTACCGGGAAGATTGGCACTTCTTCGATCTACAGGCATTGAACGCCGCAACGAGCCCGGGATCTAGCCGTAAAAATGGTGCGCTTGAACCCGTCAAATACACATAGAGCCTCACCTTGCTTAACCGACTCGAATTCGTCTTTCAAGTCACGCAATACAACGCACAGACGCGCATTCGCATTTGATCCAGCAGCAAATGCGGCGTCGATACTTGATCCACCCTGCGTTGCGCGAGCATGAATCAGATCCATCCCCCCATTATTTTGGGTAGTCACTAGCGTGAGACCCTGAGCGGCGCATGCGGCATCTGCCTCCGCGCGGGAGGTCTGAGCACCGCACGTACCCTGAAGCGCATTGAATGCATTGACTCTCGCAGCAAGTATTGCATTACTCTTAGCTTGTGCAGGACTGCATTCAGTTCGGGTAGCCTTCCTCTTCTGACTAACACCCACAGCCGATGAAGGAAGTTCGACGCAAATGGTTAGAGGAGGGACTTCAGAAGCGATTTTAGGCGGTTGCTCTACGGTCTCAGCATCGGGATTTGAGGCATTTGTAGAACGCCCAAATAAGACAGCCATCACGCTTCCAATGCAGATAGCAAAAATGAGCGGCAAAACGATAAATCTTCTCATGGTTACAAACTCCTTCTTACTTATGTTCATAGAGATACTCCTTTTCTGAGTTATTGGACTGCAGTGGAACTGAGCAGCGAGTGAGCTGGACTCGGTTCTCAACTGTCTTACCTTGCTCTTCGATGACTCGACTGATCGTTTCATTCAGAGCGAGCAAGTCGTACCTGATCTGATAGGTTCGCTGGTGTGCCTGACTGTTCGTTGCGGAGCAAGAATAGAGACAACACATACTGATTAAAGTCTTCAGCGCGACGCGAATCACGGCTTCCCCAACGCCGGCGCGTGGCCGTGCGACCTCTTCGACGTGGATGTCATTTACTCCGTGAAAAACCGTCGCTCGCATCTTTCCGTATCACGTCCTTCAGTACATCTGATTGGTCGGCTGCTTAGACTGGCGAAGCTGTCACAACCTGAAAGACCTGCTAACCGAATTTAATCGGCGACTTCATAATGCCAAAGGTTTGTAGTAACCAAAGGCAAAGCAACAGTACTACGACTACACGCAAGACTGTTTTGATGGGTCGCGCCATTGGCACGTAGGTCTCGATCAGGTAGAGCACCAAACCGATGACGACTAAAACTACGAGGATTGTGACGATTGGCATTGATTCTCCTTGTTTATGCGCAACCTATGCGCAACTAGCGTGTTCTTTCACGCCTTGATGTTTGGTTGCCGCAAAGGCCGCTTGGGCTTTGCTCACTTCGTCGAACGAGCCGTGCGTGATCACTACGAACTTCCCGGCTTTGATCTCTGTCTCATATTCGATGACGCTGTCTTTGGGAATCCCCAGACTACACAGGCCCGCGCCTAACGCGCTAAAGCCACCAACCACCGCCGCGCCCTCCAAGGCGCCGACGATCCAACCGACGAGTGGGCCGGCGGCTAAGAGCGGGCCGATGCCGGGAATCACGAAAAATGCCGACCCGAACAACAGCCCCCACAGTCCGCCCCAGAAAGCACCCCGCTTGCCCCAGGCCTTCATGCGGTCGCCCGTCGTGTAGTAACCGACCACCTCTTCTTCCGTGTAGTAGTCCTTGCCGACGATGGACAGCTTCTGCATGTCGAACCCCGATTTTTGAAGTTCGCGGATAGCTTCCTCCGCCTCTTCGTGCGTGTTGTAGAGAGCCACGACGGCGCTCAGTTCTGTCGGCTCGGCTTTCTCTGCGATGAGTCCTGAATGTGCTTGCATGTTATCTCCTGTTGTTTGTCATCCGTCTCAAACGAGCTAGCGCTCACTTTGCAGGTGCGCGTCCGCCCTCGTTCTCCCACCTATCGTAGGCCTTTGCCTCGTCACTCATCGTCCGGCCTTCTTTGCTTGAGCGACCACTTTCTCCGGGTCGAAGGTTGCGAGCATATTTGACAGCTCGTCGGCGTGTTCTTCTTCTTTCTTGAGCAGGTCTTCGATCAGGTTGCGCGTGGTTGGATCGTCGTTGCCCAGCCAGCGGATGATCTCCGAGTAGGATTCGACGGCGATGCGCTCCGCAACCAGATCTTCGCGGATCATCTCGGTGAGCGAGTTGCCCGCGACATATTCCGAATGGCTACGCGTAGCGAGTCCCGTTGGATCGAAGTTCGGCTCGCCTTGAAGCTGTGTGATGCGCTGAGCGACTCGGTCGGCGTGAATTTGTTCTTCTCTAGCGTGCTGGAGAAATTCTTTGGCCACCGGCTCGGCGTTGATGCCGCTTGCCATATGATAATGACGTTTGTAACGCAGAACGCAGACCAGCTCAGTCGCCAGCACTTCATTCAAGACGGCAATCACCTTCTCACGGTCGGCCTTGTAACCTTCGGTGACTGGGCCTTGCTCGATGTGTTGGCGCGCCCGCTGCCGCAAATCTTTAACATCCGATAGAAATTCGTTCATGGTTTTCTCCTTTGGTTTGTCTGTTAGAGGCTTTCACGCCCGATCACCTGCGGCGTGTCTTATGCTATAGGTGATCGGGCGAAGCTCTTCAAGGTTGGCGCACGGGCTCAACCGAAAGTTAAGCCCGTGCTACGTCTTTACTGACTACCGGCTTTGGATTGGGCCTGGGATTGATCGGCGATGATGATTTCCACCCGGCGATTGACCTGGCGGCCCGCCGCCGTGTCATTGTCGGCTACGGGTTTTGACTCGCCAAAGCCGCGCGCTGCAAGCACGCGCTCCGACTTGATCCCGTTTTGCACGATGTAATCGCGCACCGATTCGGATCGCCCCCGCGAAAGATTGAGATTTGACGCATCCGATCCTACCGAATCAGTGTGTCCTTCAATCTCGATCTGGTAAGCGCCGGGGTATGCTAAAAGAATGCCAGCCAGCTTGCTGAGCTTCTCACGCGCGCCGGGTTTGAGCGTCGCTTGGCCAGTGTCGAATAAGACATCCGAAAGATTGACGATCAGCCCGCGCGCTTCGCGCCTGGTTTCCAGGATCGCCGAGAGTGAGACAAAAAGACTCTGCTGCGCCGCGTCTCTTTCACGCTTCGCCTCAGCGGTTTGCAGGCGTGCGCTGTCCGCTGCGGCGCGTGCCAACTCTTCATTCGCTTTGGCCTTATCAGTTTCGGATTGCGCTTGCGCAACTCGTTCTCGTGCCGCTGCGGTCTCGCTGTCCGCACGCGCTATCTGCGCGCGTTCGGCTGTCTGCGCCCGTTCAGTTTCAAGGCGGGCGCGGTCGGCCTCAGCTCTGGCGCGGTCAGCCTCAGTTCGAGCGCTACCTGCTTCAATTCTGGCGCGGTCAGCATTCAGGGTGGCGCGCTCGGCTTCAGTTCGCGCGCGCTCAGCTTCGGACTGGGCTTGGGCAATGTTATTGCCAGCCTGCTGGCGCTCGGCCTCGAGTCGCGCCTGAGCGCCGCGCTCGACGCTTAGTTTTCGTGCTTGCTCGGCGATGCGCATCACATCATGCGCCGGCCCGCTATTTTTCTTTGCGTTATTGCGAATATCTGAAGGATTGCGTGAACGTGGCCAAGCCTGCTCCAGCGTGGCGAGCTTCAGTTCCGCATCGCGTAATTCTGTGTCAGCAAACTTTCTGGCGTCAGCCCGCTGTGCAATCTCGACGGCGCGGCGCGCGCCCAGCATCAGCAGCGGCGTGTTGTAGTCGGCAATTGCTGACGGAGAGTTGGGCGCGAAGATGGTGTAGAACGTGCCGGGATCGCCGCTATATTCGACCTTGCTCGTAGTGATCATGCCTTCCGTCCCCCGGCGCAAGGTGTTCTCGGCCACGATCATTGAACTCGGCAGTTCAACCCGGGCATGCGGCTCAGCCGTAATGATCAGCCCGAAGGTTTGAAATTTCGTGGTTGACTCGATCTTGAAATTCTTCTGGATCGGCAACTCCATCAGGTTTTCAGTCTGTCCCTCTGGAGCCACTGCCCACAGAACATAGGTGGTGTAGAAGCCGCCGAAAGATTGCGGGTTAGCGAAGCTCTCCATCTCAAGTCGGACATTTGTGCGGCCCTGCTTGAATTCAACATCGGCCTTGCCCATCACGCGCGGAGCAATGGCCGTACCCGACATCGTGACGGTTGTCTGCTTGTTTTCGTTATACCTGACAGCCACTACCTGACGCTTGGCGGCAATCCATTGAGTGGGCCATTGCGAGGTGTTCGTGACCGCAACAGTTTGTGCGGAAACAATGCTGGCGAGGGCTATCAGAGACAGCGCGCTCGCGGTAATCAATCTGGTAATTTTCAATTGTTCTCCTTCTCTTCGATCCCGGTTCCGGCCATCGCTCGGGACGGAACCGGGATCGTTCAATTCATTCAACACCGAGCGTGTCCGTGTTGTTTTTCCAGTTCTCGTTTGACCTCAGAGACACGTCCGGCTTTAGTCCGCCACGCTTACTGGGCGGCAAACTAGGAACCGTTTCATAATCGGAGTCTTACTTCTCAGCCATGCGTGCAGAGTAGCGGCCAAGCGTGGTCGGGAAAGCCCGCACCGAGGCGGGCGCGGTGACCTTGTTCTCCTGCAATACCGCTTTGGCCGTCACGCCTTCGCCGTATACATCGCGCATATCATCTTTGTCCGGCTTGATGACGACACCTTTGAGTTCGAGTCCGGCAAACAGACCCTTGCTGCGCGAGTAAGAGAGTATCTGCGCATTGAGCTTCAGATCGGTCGAAGCGCCAGCTTGTCGCCCGACCGGCCCAGCGGCCACTGAAGCGTCACCACCCAGCGTGAAGCCATCTGACAGCAAGCTATTCAGCCCGTCCTTGTTCATAAACAGCAGCACGAAGTCCGTTGATTGCGCGCCGATCTGCAAACCGAAGCTGCCGCCGCCTAAATTGAAAAAGGCCGGAGCGCTCCAGCCATGCCCCGTGCGGCAACTGGCTACGCCACGTCCGCCGCGCCCGCCAAAAATGAACCCGGCTTTGAGTACGGAAGGGAAAACCGCCACGCATTCGGCGTTCTCCAGTAATTCCACGGGAATTCCCTTGTCCGGGGTGCCCATAATCTCGTTAAAGACACGCGCGGCTTTGTCTGATTGGCCAATCTCATCTTTGAGATTCTTATTCACCTG
This sequence comes from uncultured Acidobacteriota bacterium, assembly GCA_963699175.1. Classification (GTDB taxonomy): domain Bacteria; phylum Acidobacteriota; class Blastocatellia; order RBC074; family RBC074; genus JACPYM01. The sequence continues at coordinate 1,235,539 of OY969418.1, forward strand.
CCCTTGCGCCACCGTGCTGACCGCCATGGCCAAGCAACAGACTGCTATGATTCCGCTGATTGATTTAATTTTCATGTTTTCCTTTTCTAGTATTCGTCTCCCTGCTCGCCTGCTTTCGATATGCGGCGATGGATTCGCCACTCGTGCGTCTCACTGGCAGAACGAAGGGAGTGTCAGCATCTTCGGCTAGGTTGGAATATCTTGCCGTGCAATAGAGGACAAGATTGGAAAGAATGATGCTGTGACTGTAGTGGCTGTGTTTGCGCCTGCTCAAAGCTGGCGGGCAAGCCATTGTTCGGCTTGTCCTCTGAGGGGTTCAAGAAGAAGAATTCAGACAGCCCGACTTGAGGACGTGCCTTGCAGGGCGTGATAAATGATCAGGGCAATCACAGCGCCAGCGACGGAGAGAAGTATGCTCCAGAGGTTCAGCCCTGTTTCTCCCGCCATCCCCAATAGGTTGACTAGCCAGCCGCCAACTAGCGCGCCGATGATGCTTAGCCCGATGTCGCGAAACAGGCCTTCGCCCGTCTTGTTGATCAATTTGCTAACGATAAATCCCGCGCTCAGACCCAGCACGATCCAAGTAAAGATTGGCATGGTTTCTCCTGCACTTTCGTGATTGTTTTTGCCCCGCTCTATTTACAGCCATAAGCTGCGGCCCGCTTCATTCGTGGCCGGAACCGATGCCTACGAGTGCGTCAGGCGTCCAGTGATAGTCAGGCTACCGTTTGAGCCGCCACTGCTGGTTGGCCTGGTTGGCATAATTCCAGAGTTGGATGCTGGCTCCGTTTTGCTTGCCCTGCTCGATTCATATCCGCGCCAGGCGACTGCGCAAGGCAGGCAGTGAGCTTCTTTTCCTTGATGAGAAGCGAGTGCTCGACGGTCCCCGGATCAGGCGTTTCGTTCAAGCCACTCGAGCAGCGCGCGCAGACTGCCAGTAGCCAAGCCAATGCTCGTATCTGCCGCGCCGTAATACAGATTGATCGTGTCGCCATCGGGGGCCAGCGTATAACCACAAGGAAAGACGACGTTGCCCACGTCACCGTGTTGCTCGTAGGGTTCTTGTGGGCCAAACACCCACTCGCTGCCGCGCTTCAGGCAACGCTCCGGCGAGTGCAAATCAAACAGCGCGAGACCGAGCCGATAAATGCAGCCGGCCGCGGTGTGTTTTACTCCGTGGTAAATCACCAGCCAGCCTTGCGGGGTCTCGATGGGCGGAGGCGAGAGGCCGATTTTATTCGCATCCCACCACGCGCCACGCCGGGCTTCCATCATCAGCTTGTGGCTGCCCCAGTGACGCAGGTCGGGCGAATAACTGAGCCACATATGCGCGCGTGGGGCACTGACCGGGCGATGGATCAAGGCCCAATTGCCGCCAATTCGATGGGGTAACAGCGCCGCGTCTTTATCTTCCGGCGGCATAATTACACCGTAGCGTTCGAAGTTGCGGAAATCTTCCGTGAAGGCGAGCGCCACGCCTGGGCCGTCGCGGGAGTAGGCCGTGTAGACGATGGCATACTTGTTCAACTCAGGCACGAAGGTGACGCGCGGGTCTTCAATGCCCCACAGTTCTTCGGGGAATTTGTCAGGCTCAGCCAGCATCGTCGGCTGCGGGTCAATCTGCCAATCGTCCACCCCGTTGGCGGAGCGGGCTACAGAGAGGTGCGAATGCCCACGCCGATCTTCTACACGGCACAAGAGCAAAGTCGTTCCGTCGGGCAACAAGGTAGCGGCCGGGTTGAACACGCTGTTGATCACATAAGGCCAATTGGCGGCGGTCAATATGGGATTGAGTTTATGACGGCGGAAGAGTTCGGAATGTGGATCGCTCATTTAGTTTCTGTCTCCAACGATTGCAGCGTGTTTTCAGCCAGGCGCAGCTCCAGCAATGACTGGAGAAAGGCCAAGGTAGACTCCGCGCCTTGATTCTCGTTTGGGCGGTCGGCATGCAGCCCGTCGCGACAACCGCCCGTCGTCGGGTCGTAAATAGTGCGGCTCAGATCGTTACGTCCGAGGAACCACTCGAAGGCGCGGCGCGACTCCTTGCGCCAGCGTTTGTCACCCGTGATCCGGTAAGCTTCGAGGCAGGCCGAAACCATCACCTGGGCCTCGACCGGCTGTTGATCGAAGCGGGCGCGCTCGCCGTCGCGCGGGTAAAAACCGTTGGAGCCGATGGGGACAAAATGCCCGCCACCCGCATCAGAGTGCTGCAAATCAGCCAGCCAACTGAGCGATTCCAGCCCGGCCTCCGTCATCGCCTGATTCGGTATTGATTGGCCGCACATAAGCAAGGCCTGCGGCAGGACGGCGTTGCAATATGTCAGCTTCGCTTCATACCAGCGCCATTTGTCCGAGCGGTGCTTTTGATACAACGCCAGTAAGCGGCCAGCCAAATCCTCCAGCACCTGGCCGGCCTTGCGGTCACCCGTATACCGCTTGAGATATTCGTGGAGGCCGATCAGCGCGAAGGCCCAGGCCCGCGGGCTTCGGGTGGCGAGGATAGCGGGCAAGGCTTGCTCGAAGACCCAGCCCGCCATGCTTTGCAGGGATGGCGTGTTGGAACGGCCCAAGACTGTGCCCAACGCTAATAACGTGCGGCCGTGGCTATCCTCTGAGCCGCTCGCTTCCAGCCACTGGCGCTGATAGTCCATAAAATTGCGAAAGCGGCCATTCTCAGTATTGAAGGCATACCAGACGAAGGCCAGATAACGGGAAGCCAATTCCAGGGCCTCGCCATTGACAGCCTCCTCCAGCAATATGCTCACCAGCAGCGCGCGCGCATTGTCGTCAATGGTGTAGCCCTCGCGATAGTTGGGTATCGTAAAAATGGCGTGTTGCAGCATGCCGGTCTCGTCCGTCATGTGGCGTAAGTGATCGAGTTTGAGCGACGGCAATTCGCCTGGCCGCTTGTCCAACGATTTAACGACGGGGCCGGGTTGGGTGTAATGCCGGCGTTCGGCGCGCGCGCGTTCAAAACTCTCCATGTAGCGGCGCGCCACCTGCGGCCAAATCATATCGCGGCCAAACAGATAAGCCCGCTTGCGCATAGCATGGCGTTTGGCCTCGTTGTCCAACAGGTCAATCACCTGCTCGGCCAACGCCGCCGGATCGCGAAACGGCACCAATGCTCCGCGTTCATCGGCCAGCATCTCTTCGGCATACCAATACGGTGTCGAAATCACGGCCTTGCCAGCTCCGACGGTGTAGGCCAATGTGCCGGAGGTGATCTGTGCTTGATTGAAATAAGGCGTGATGTAAATGTCCGCCGCACCGATGAACTGATTGAGTTCTTCCAAACTGACAAAGCGGTTGTAGAAGATCACCTGGCCTTCCACGCCTTTCTCTTGAGCCAGCCATTGCAACGACAGCCGGTAGGTTTCGCCTTCGTGCCGCAAGACGTGAGGATGGGTTGCCCCAACGATGATGTAGACCACATTTGGATAGCGCGCCAAAATGGCGGGCAACGCGGCAATGACGGTCTCGATGCCTTTGCTGGCCGACAACAAGCCAAAGCTGAGTAAAACGATTTTGCCCTCGACGCCAAACAGGTCTTTGTGAAAGCTGGGGTCAACAAAGGGCACATCAGGTATGCCGTGCGGGATCAGATCAATCTTCTCGGACGGTACGTGATAGATCTCTTGCAGAAATTCCGCGCCGCGTTCGCTCATCACGACCAGACGGTCTGACAAAGCCGCGACTTGTTCCAACACCCGCCGCTGATCCGAGTCAGGTTCGCGCAAGATGGTGTGCAGTGTCGTCACGATGGGCATGTTCAGCTCGTGTAAGAGAGCTAAAACATGGCTGCCTACGCGCCCACCGAAGATACCGTATTCGTGTTGCAGGCAAACGAGGTCTACGCTGTTGATGTTGAGGAAGTCGGCAGCGCGACGGTAAGAGTCCAGGTCTTTCTCCGTCAATTCAAAGCGCACACGGGCGGGATAGGCGTAGCCCGCCTCAGTGTCATTGACGGGCAGGGCAATACACTTGATGTCACCGTATTCGGTCGCGATGGCCTCACACAAGTCGGTGGTGAAGGTTGCAATGCCACACTGGCGCGGCAAGTAGTTACCGATGAACGCAAGGCGGTTAATCGAATTGGTTGCGCCGGATTCTGTCACGAACATATCCTTTCAAGTTTCCATTCACATTGGCAGTTACAGCTTGGCCAACGAATAAAAATCGGGAGGAGCGTTCGGTTGACCTCATCATCGTTCTTCACGGCTAGCGTGTCTTAACAGCAGCACGCGTTGAGAGATGTGCCACCGCACCTTCGCCCCGCGACCTCCAACCTTCTCTTGCCTCATATCCGATGGCAGACCTCACGCACCCCAACTGGATTTTTCCTGCTGGGTAGGAAAGCGCTATTTCGCTAACCGTTGCGTTTGAATGATAGGTTGAGCAAGGAAGGGTTTCTGTCCAATACTGGACAGCTTTGAAATGCAATCTGGCGAGGGCTGCGCTCCCCGCGCTAGGCAATCTGCGCGAGGTAATCAGTGAGTTTCTTTTCCTTGATGATGAGAAAGTGCTCGACCGTCGTCTCAATCAGACCCAGGTGCCGAAAGCGCTGCATAAATTCGCTGATTCGTGGCCGCGTCGTGCCCACCATCTCCGACAATTCTTCGTGTGAAATTTTGTGTTCGATGCGAATGCTGCGCGGGTCTTGTTTGCCGAGTTTGCGGGCCAGTTGCAAGAGCGTCTTGCCCAGGCGCTGTTCGCTGTTCACCGTGACCAGATTAGCGATGACCTGCTGTTGGTCGGCAATGCGCACCGCCAGGTACTGCACGAAGCCTTCCAATAACCCATCGCGGCTCAGCCGCGCAAAGAACTTGGAGCCAGGAATCTGTTTTAAGTTGGTCTCTTCCATGGCCGTCGCCGTTTCCAGCCGTGGACTTAAGCCGGACAGACACAGTTCACCGAAAATATCTCCTGTCGTGTGAATGGCCAGGAGGCACTCTCTACCTTCAGGCGAGAGCATGAGCAGTTTGATCTGCCCACTCTCGATGAAGTAAACCGTCTCGTCTTGATCGCCACAGGTATAGACATGAGCGTTTTTCGCAATCGTGATGGCGCGCGAATTTTGGGTCTCGCGCTGCAACGATTCGCGCAATTGTTGTTTGAAGCGGTCAGCTTGCGGAGTTTGTTGGATAATGAATGTGTATCCTTCCATTCAACGGTGCCGCGGGCTGCCAGAAGAAATTGAGAGACCTTCGGCTACGTGGAATTCGCTCCTGAATCTCATTAAGCCGCCGCCTATGCTAATGAGCAGCATCAGGGCAATAGCCAGCAATGACCATACCAAACTGGGCTGCCCCAGCACATTCGGATCGCGTCCGGCCAGCGCGAATGCCACGAGTGGCCCGACCACTACCCCGCTGAACATGAATGGAAATTTGAAGCGGGGAAAATTATCAACTACGGTTGTTTTGAGTTCCCGCAGATTATCTTGCACAAACATTGCTGACTCCTTGGTAGGTGAGCTGTTGATTTCAAGTAAGCCGGCTGATTCCGGCCGATGCCAAGGAAAGAGCGAGCTTAGCTCTCCTGCTCAGCCATCTGATAATTTGAAGGAACGAACTGACCTAAACCCTTAAGCAAGATGAGCTGCGCAGATAGGCCATCATGCACTCAAAACAGCCAGTTCAACCCTGGCGGGTTTCCTTCAAAGCCGTTGCCAGCGAACCGCACGGCTTGCAGCGTAGCTGTTCTTCTTGGTGTACTGACTGCTGCCGAGGCTGATCCCTGCCGCCTGAGCCTTGGGCGGCGGTTCTTCATTAACGATCAGTTGGCTGCCGTTGTATTCTTGATTGTTAAATCGCACGATAGCCGCTTCGCCTTCTTCGCGCGAACCCATAATGACAAAGCCGTATCCACACGATTGCCCATTTTGGGAGGTAACTACCTGGGCAGACTCGATTGCCCCGACCTGCTTGAACAATTGTGCTAAATCGGAACTGGTAGTCTGGAATAACAGGTTGCCGACATAAAGCTTCATAGACATATTTATTTCCTCGCTCTTTTGCGCGTTGCAGAGGTTAAATGGGGCCGTGGTGAACGGCCGATTTTGTGGTAGGCGATGGGAAGAAGGACAAGCTGTGAGCCTTACGTCTGAACAACGCGTAGCCAAGTAACAGCGCCGCAAAAAGCAAACTTCCTAAAGTCAGAAACTGCCAAGACAGATTGGCTGAATTCTGGGGCGAAAAGTCAGCCCCATTGTTGACAAAAATGATGACGGGCGCGATCACGACCCCCAAGAACATTAAGAGAAAGTGCAGACCTGTATTCAAGTAAGTCGTCTGAAGATTTCGTAGCAGTAAGTGATTTGACATGGCGTCTCCAGGAAAGCTGGCTATGTATTTCAGATGATCTGGCGGTTTCCAGAGAGCCTGATAAAAGGAGTGAGCCTAACTCGGTTCTCAAGCATCCTGCGCTTAATAAATTCGCTTGTCAATCGGCTATTTGGTTCTGCCCTTGCAAACAGGCTGTAGAGAACAAGTGCAAAACCAACCTAGAGCACTGATGACGAAAAGAGTTGGATACAATTGTACCCACGCTCCGCTGATTGAATCAGCGACTCAATCATTCGTACTTCAGCGCAACGAGCGGATCAATCTTCGTCGCTTTGCGCGCCGGCAGGTAGCAGGCTGCAAGCGTGATGATGAGCAAGCCTGCACCAACGGCCAGCAGCGTCGCGGGGTCAGTGGCGTCTACGCCAAACAACAAGCTCGACATCAAGCGCGTCACGCCCCAACAGCCAGCCAAGCCAAACGCCAAACCGGCGGCTGAAAGCACCAGCCCCTGTTTGAGAATCAAGCTGCGGACTTGGCCCGGTTGCGCGCCCAGCGCCATGCGGATGCCGATTTCCTGCGTGCGTTGCGTGACTGCATAATTCATCACGCCGTAAACGCCCACCAGCGTCAGCGCCAGCGCGGTTGCCGCAAACAATACGAGCAGGAAGGTATTGAAGCGGAACGGCGCGACGGAAGCATAGATGATGGTGTCCATCGTCTTCACGTTCGAGACGGGAAGCGTGGGATTAAGCTTGGCTATGACTTTGCGCGCCGGTTCAACCAGCCCGGTCGTTTCCGGCCCGGTACGCAGCAAAAACGTCATCGTGCGCCCCAGCCCCTGCGTCAGAAAAGGCGTTTGCGCAACCGGCTGATACATCTGCATTCCGGTTTCGCCGTTGAGCGAGGCATGTTTGACGTTACCGGCCACGCCCACCACCGTAGACCATTCCGGCTGCTCGTTGGGTAAAGGCACGCCCACCGTCAAGCGTTTGCCGATAGGGTTTTCGCCGGGCCACATTTTGTCCGCCAGATTCTGATTGATCACGACTACCTGCAAGCTGTTCTGCTCATCCGCTTCGGTAATTGCCCGGCCTTTGAGAATGGGAATACCCATCGTTTGGAAATAGCCCGGCGTCAGTATTCGATAGCTCGCCATCGGCGCTTCCGCCGGTGTAGGTAAGGGACGGCCTTCGACCGAAAAGATGAACTGCGGGCCACCACCCGCCAGCGGGACTTGCGAAATAGCCCCCGCCGAGACGACCCCCGGCAAGGCTGAAAACTGGCGCAGCGCTTCCTGGTAAAAGCTCAGAATATTCGGCCCTTGCGGGTACGCCGCGGGCGGCAGCGAAATTTGCATGGTCAGCAAATGTTCACGGTTGAATCCGACGTTGACCTGTTGGAGTTGGGAAAAGCTTTTGATCAGCAGCCCCGCGCCCACCAGCAGTACAAAGGCCAGCGCCACTTGCACGACCACCAACAAACTGCGGAGGCGATTGCCGCGCGCATTGCTTGAAGAAGACTTGCCGCTCTCCTTCAGCTTTTCATTGAGGTTGGGATTGGAAGCCTGCCAAGCAGGTATCAAACCGAAGAGCAGGCCGGAAACAAGCGAAACCAACAGGGTGAAGCCCAGCACTTGTCCATCCACGCCGATTTCGTTGGCGCGCGGAATGCCCTGTGGATTCAGGCTGACCAGGGCTTGCGTTCCCCAGAGCGCAATCAAAACGCCGAGGCCGCCGCCGAGCACAGAGATCAATACGCTCTCGGTCAGCACCTGCCGGATCAAACGTCCACGACTGGCGCCCAACGCAAGCCGCAAAGCGATCTCTTTTTCACGCGCCGCCGCGCGCGCCAGCAACAGATTCGCTACATTCGCGCAGGCAATCAGGAGCAGGAATCCGACGGCTGCCAGCAAAATTCGCAAGGCCGGGCGGATGTTCAAGATGACCAGGTCTTGAAAGCGTACCAGCGCCACGCCCCAGCCGGTGTTGGCGTCTGGATATTGCTGCACCAGCCGCGCGGCAATGGCGGTCATTTCCGTCTGCGCCTGTGTTTGACTCACGCCCGGCGCAAGCCGGCCGACGATTTGTAAGTTGTGCAGATTGCGATCTGCGTTTTGATAGACGGTTGCCAGCGGCGTCCAGAACTCGATAGTGGGCCGGTAATCATTCGGCATAATTCCGATGACGGTCGCGTTTTGACCGTTGAACGGAATCGCTTTCCCAACTATTCCCGGATCGCTGCCAAAGCGCCGCTGCCACAGCCCCTTTGACAACAGCAACACAGTCGGCGCGCCGGGTTTGTCTTCTTCTTGCGTGAAGGTTCGCCCGGCAATGGGCGTAACCCCTAGCGTCTGGAAGTAGTCCCAGGTCGCCTTTTCACCCTGAATCTTTTCAGGACGTTCGCTGCTGGTGAGATTGCCAGCGAAGCCCTGACGCGCAGCCAGGTTTTCGAAGGAATGATTCTGCTCTTTCCAGTCCCGGTAGTTCAGGCTGGACGCGCTCACGCCCGGCGCCGGGAACTTATTGTTGGTTTCCAGCACGAACATCAAGCGGTGGGGTTCTTTGAATGGCAGCGCTTTGAGCATCACGCCATTGACGACGCTGAACAGCGCAGTGTTTGCGCCCAGGCCCAATGCCATGGTGATAATCGCGACTGCCGTGAAGCCCGGATTCCGCACCAGCATCCGCAAGCCAAACCGCAAGTCTCGTAAAAGAGTTTCCATGCACGCCTCCGCTATTGTTGAAAATGCTGCTGCCGGATGATGTACCACTCGCGCGTAGGCCAACGCAACCAGCGGGCTTAGGTATTCGGCCAACGTTCGTAAGTTCGTTGCGCAAGCTTTCCCTTCCCTCCAAGAATCTGGATGGGAGAGGGCAGAAGTAAGGAGGAGAAAGGGTGAGAGGTGGTAAAGCTGTAAGCTTTCCTCACCTCTTTGGTTGAATGAATTTGAGTTCGCCAGCTTGCGTGTCGCAATAAGCGAGCGTTGGTTGACCTGCCTGAAAATCCACCCCACAATAAACTGCCAGCCTTGGAGGGCAGCAGACCGTAGCGTTGTTCTGTGCCTCTTCATGGCGTGGCGGTTCATTCACACTCTGAAAGGTGGTTGCACCACCGGCTAATTGCCAAAGTCCCTCTGGGACTCAGAGCCACGCTTGGCCGCGTTTCTCTGTCAAATACCGGGAGCATAGCCTTATGCCCTTTGTCACTCTCCGCATCTTTGTCAGTTCGACCTGGCACGACTTGCAGCCGGAACGCGCAGCCGTCGAAAAGGCGCTGCATCGGATGGATATGCCCAAGTTCGTCGGCATGGAATATTTCGGCAACCGCGATGACACCACGCGCGCCGTCTCGCTCAAAGAGGTTGACCGTAGCCAGCTTTACGTCGGCATCTTCGGCGGGCGCTACGGCTCTGGCATCACCGAAGACGAATACCGCCGCGCGCGTGAGCTTGGGTTGCGGTGCTTCGTCTACTTCAAAGACGAAAGCACGATCACCCAATTCGATGATGAGCCGGAGAAGACAGAAAAGCTCAAGACGTTGAAAGCCCAATTGCGCGGCCTGCACCTGATCAACCATCCGTTCAAAAACCCTGACGAACTGGCTACACAAATTGCCACCGATCTGCACAATTGGATCGTCAACGAATTCCTGCCCGCCCAGCAACAAACGCTCGAAAACAGGGCGCTGCATCAACTCCCCGCTCCGCCCTCCGACTTCACCGGACGCGTGGCAGAGTTGCAAGCCATGCGCGACAATCTGCAAAACGGCGTGACCATCTCCGGCTTGCAAGGCCTGGGCGGTGTGGGCAAGACGGCGCTGGCGCTCAAGCTGGCGGCTGAGATCAAAGACCGCTACGCCGCCGCGCAGTTCTACCTCAATCTGAAAGGCGCGAGCGCGCAGCCCCTCTCCGCTGCCGAAGCGCTCTCACACGTCATCCGCGCTTATCACCCGACGGTGCGCTTGCCCGAAACGGTCGAGCAGTTGCAGCCGCTCTATCTTTCTGTGTTGCAAGAGGCTGTGCAGCACGGGCAGGGCGTCTTGCTGTTGTTCGACAATGCGGCGAGCCGCGCGCAGGTCGAGCCGCTCATGCCGCCCGCCGGTTGCGTGTTGCTGGTCACATCGCGCCAGCATTTCACTTTGCCAGGGATGTTCGAGCAGAACCTGGAAGCCTTGCCGCCGGAAGATGCGCGGGCGTTGCTGTTGCGCTTGTGCGCGCGTCTAGGCGCAGAGGCGGACGAATTGGCAAAGCTGTGCGGACGGCTGCCGCTGGCCTTGCGCGTCGCGGGCAGCTTCTTGCGCGAGCGGCGCGATTACCCGGTGGGCAAATACCTCGAACGGTTGCGGGCGGCGCGGCTGCAACAACTGCCCGAAGTGGCGGCCTCGCTCGGCTTCAGTTACGAGCTGTTGCCGCCCGCTCAACAAGCGCGCTGGCGCGCCCTGGCTGTCTTCCCCAACACCTTCGACTTGGCCGCTGCGGCTGCCGTGTGGGAGGCGGAGGAGGACGCGGCGCAGGAGGCGCTGAGCGAGTTGACGGCCTACAGCCTGTTGGATTGGGAAGACAAGACGAGCCGTTACCGCTTGCACGATCTGGCGCGCGATTACGCCCGCGATTGTGCGAGCGCAGCCGAATATCAAACTTTGCAACAGCGCCACGCGACGCATTTTTGCGAAGTGCTGGCCTCAGCCCAAGAGCTTTACCTGCAAGGCGGCGCGGCGGTCACGCAGGGATTGAGCCTTTATGATCAAGAACGAGAAAACATTGAGGCGGGCCAGGCGTGGGCGGCGGCACAGCGCGAGCAGGACGAGCAGGCAGCAGAGTTGTGCATTGAATATCCGAACGCCGGAGTCTACGTGCTCGACTTGCGCCTGCACCCGCGCGAGTACATCCGCTGGCTAGAACTTCAACTCGCTGTCACCCGGCGTTTGCAGCGACGCGATGGCGAAGGCGGTGCGTTGGGCAACCTTGGCAATGTCTACGCCGACTTGGGCGAGCCGCGCAAGGCCATCGAGTTTTACGAACAGCAGTTGACCATCGCCCGCGAGATCGGCGACCGCAGAGGTGAAGGCAATGCATTGGACAACCTCGGCCTCGCCTACGTCGAATTGGGCGAGCCGCGTAAGGCCATCGAGTTTCACGAACAGGCTTTGGTTGTAATGCGCGAGATTGGCAACCGCAGAGGCGAAGGCGCTGCGCTGGGCAACCTCGGCCTCGCCTACGCCGCCTTAGGCGAGCCACGTAGGGCCATCGAATTTTACGAACAAGATCTTGTGATTGCCCGCGAGATCGGCGACCGCAGAGGTGAAGGTGCGGTTTTGGGCAACCTCGGCATCGCCTACAAAGACTTGGGCGAACCGCGCAAAGCCATCGAGTTTCACGAACAACGCCTTCTCATCGCCCGCGAAATCGGCGACCGCAAAGGCGAAGGCAATGCGTTGTGGAATCTGAGTCTGAGTCTGGACAAACTCGGCGAGCGCGACCGCGCTATCGCGTGCGCCGAGGCCGCGCTCAGGGTTTACGAAGAGATCGAATCCCCACGCGCCGACAGGGTGCGGCGGCGACTGGCCGAGTGGAGAGCAGAAATGAAGAATGGGAACGAAGAATGAATCAAGCCCCGATGGTGTGCTTTCATCCTTCACCACGTATAATCCCCGCGGAGGTGAATACGATGCAGACTGCTTACATAGTAACAGGCACATTGAACGATGATCGGACGGTGACGCTGGATGAGGCGCTGCCGCTGGCGCCGATGAAAGTGAAACTATCGGTTGAACCGCTCACACCGAAGCTGCCACGTCCACACGCCGAAGTCATCGCCCAGATTCGGCAATGGCAAAAGGCGCGGGGGCACGTACCGCCGACACGCGAAGAGATTGATGCTTATTTACAGGCTGAGCGTGATAGCTGGGACGATTGAGGATGCGCTACTATCTCGACACCTCTCCAATTCTTTATACGGTTCAAGACATGCAGCCTTTTGCAGCAGCAGTAGAGGCCAAATTGTCAGTCAGCGGAATTACGCTCATCACTAGCGAATTAGCCAGGCTGGAATGCCGCGTGTTGCCGCTACGCAATGGCAATCTCGGATTGTTGCGTGAATTCGACGAATACTTTGCCAACACAATAGCTGAGCTTATTCCGTTGACGCGTGAGGTGATTGACCGCGCTACAGAGATTCGCGCACAGCACAACTTCAAAACACCCGACTCGCTGCACCTCGCGGCTGCCGTGGTAGCCAACTGCGACATCTTTCTGACCAATGATCTCCGGCTCAACCGCTTCGCCAGCCTCACCATCGAAGTCGTCTGACCAAGCGTATTGAATAACTTCTTTGCTGCCTACCTCACTTGATCTTCCCCAACATCTGATACAGCCAAACTAACGCAGCATTCATCATCTGCTCGCCCGCGCCGACCGCCACCGGCGAGACCTGATTGTCCGCGCCGTACCCGCCTTCCGCCACCGCTTCAATCGTCGGGAAGTATTGGTGATAGCCGTTGCAGTAACCGAAAAAGAAGAGCTGTTTCACACGCGCCCGCTCTTTCAAGCGGATGGCGTGGTTGCTGAAGAACTCGCCCGAAGCGCCGACCAATGCGATTTCGTTATTCAGCAAAGCAACCGTCAGACGCGGGCGTACACCGTCGGCATATTCGTCAATGAAGTTGGGAATCAGTTCGGGGAAGAAGGCCTTTTCGTACACAGCGCGAATGAGAGGATTGTTGAGGTCTGTGCGCGACGTGAATTTGAAACGCTCTTCGCGGACTTGCAGCGTGGGTTGTTTGACTTCCTGCGGTTGCAGACTCTGCGCCAGCTTGACCGCTTCACGAGCAAGTGCTTGGCCAAACTCTTGGTGATCTTTGTAAGCCCCTTTGTTGACCGACTGGTCCCCCGAAGCACCTTGCATAAAGATGGCGGGCGCGCCGGTTTCTTTTTCTAGCGCGGCCTTTAATGCGCCGACGTAATCCGCCGAAAACTTAAGCGTGCTGGAGGGCAGCATCGTGGGATGCGCCGTGAAATTTACAAGCACGGCCAGTGGCTTCCCTTGCAGGTCGTCAAAGCGCATGACAGCCAGGTCGCGGTCGCTCGGTTTGGGTTCGAGTTTGGTGTGGCGGTTGCGATTGAAGTTGGCTAGTTGCGTCGAGCCGGTGGCGAACTTGGCTGGCGCGAGTTTCTGATTGGCTTCGACGATGGCGGCGATAATGGCGTCTTCGAGCTGCGCATAGTAACGCAGCGCCGCGTCAAAACGGCCTTTGCCTTTGCCGGGCGCGTCGCTCAATTCGAGCACCGGCCCGTGGTGCGTGTGTGAACCGGCGATGAAGGAATACTCGATGCCGGCTTCGGTTTTGATGCGCTGGCGAATCTTTTGCAGCGAGGCTTCGGCGGGCGAACGTCCCAGATCAAGCCCGACGATGGCGAGCTTTTGTGTGCCTGCTTGAATCACCAGGGCTGCCGCGTAGAGTGGATCGAGCACGTCTTCTGACAGCTTATCGTGGCGGTCGCCGTAGCCCCACATTGGCACTGGCTCGCGCGGCGTAATTTCGCGGCGGGCGACGCCGACTTTGAACGAAGCGTCTGCTGATTGCGCGTAGCCGACGGTGCAGCCGAACAATAATAGAGCGAGCAGCAGAGCGTAGCTTTTGCTCGGTAATTTCATGAGCTCTTTCCTTTGGTTTCTAAATTACAAGCGGTGTGGTGCGCGCCTCGATTCGGCTGGCAAACTTTAGTCAATCTCCCGGTAGGGGGACAGCGTCAGGCTCAAGCGTTCAGAGTTCAAGCTTCAGCTTGCTAGCAGTGGGTTCTTGCCCAAGGGAAGCAAGCTAAAGCTTGAACTCTGAACGCTCGCATCTAAGCGCGCTTCCCTACCGGTACTGCTCAACCTAACATCAGCACAGTGCGCCAGCAGAATCGAGGCGCGCACCGCACCAACTAAGTTCGATTTAAGTTGCGCATACCGCTGGTTGTTCAATAATGCGGCTGGCATCTTATCACTTTCTGTTGGAGGGCGCTGAATGCGGAAGCTGGCTTTGGCTGGTGTGGGTGTGCTTTTCTTGCTCGTGGTATTTTCGGCGTGGTATTGGCGCACGCAAGCAACAACGCTTCAAGGAAAATCTCAAATCGTGCTGCTCGGCACGGGCACACCGAATGCTGACCCGGATCGCTTCGGCCCTGCTGTGGCAATGGTCGTCAACGATACGCCGTACTTGATTGATTGCGGCCCCGGTGTGGTGCGGCGCGCGACAGCAGCAGCACGTAACGGCGTCAAAGGGCTGGCGGTCGAAAAACTGCGGCGCGCTTTCATCACGCATCTGCACTCGGATCACACGGTCGGCTATGCCGATTTGATTTTCACGCCAGCGGTGCTCGAACGTGACGCGCCGCTCGAAGTCTACGGCCCGCCGGGCTTGCGGGCGATGACGAAACATATTCTGGCCGCATATAAAGAAGACATCGCGATTCGCCTGCACGGATTGGAACCGAGCAAACCGGCAGGTTATGTAGTCAACGCCCACGAGATAAAACCCGGCTTGATCTACCGCGATGCGAACGTGACGGTCAAAGCCTTTGCTGTGCGCCACGGCTCTTGGAAACACGCTTATGGTTTTCGTTTCGAGACGCCGGGGCGTTCCGTAGTTATCTCCGGCGATTGCGCGCCGAGCCAGAGCGTGGTCGAAAATTGTCAGGGTTGTGATGTGCTGATTCACGAGGTCTATTCGACTGCGGGTTTCGCGCGCCGCCCGCCCGAATGGCAGCGTTATCATTCGCAGTTTCACACTTCGTCACGCGAGTTGGCCGAGTTGGCAAACAAAGCCAAGCCCGGCTTGCTGATTCTTTATCACCAGTTGCTTTGGGGCGCGACGAAAGAGGAGTTATTGGAGGAGATCAAGCAGGCTGGTTATGCAGGCCGGGTAGTCTTCGGTGACGATCTAGCCGTGTTTTAGTCAGACTTTTTCCACAGGAGAATTTTATGCGCTTCGTTATTACGCTGTGTTTACTGCTTACCTTTGTTCAAGCAGATCAAAAATTCACGCAGGACAATACCAATAAGAAATGCAACTGCGCGGCTAGACTCAAGGCCTGTCTAAAGTTTGCTAAAAACAAGCAAGCCAAGAAAGTCTGCCAGGATGATCACAAGGAATGTGTAGCCTCGTGCGTTGAATAGTTGCAAGGACATCTGTCTTGGTTAGTGGGTATCTTTCTCGCGTCCTGCGATGGCGTAGTACGCAACGAGCCAGCCGATAGAACAAAGCACTGAAGTAAACACGCTCCAGAACTGCGAGCCGATCACGTCGGGCTTGAAGACATTGTCGAACAGGAATGCCCCGACGAGCGAACCGATGATGCCCAGCACGATGTGACTCAGTACATCCATATTTTGGTGATTGACGATTTGACTTGCCACCAAACCAGAAACCAGACCCGAAATGATCCATACCAGAAACATCGTTTTAATACTCCTTCAGTTGTGAAATTGCGCGTTGGCTTGGCAGTGTTCTGGCAATCTCGGTGCCACTGTCGGCGGGACTAGCCTAGCATTGAAAACAGCTAGCTTATGGCTGACCGGAATTTCTTTGTGTATGGCAGGCTGAGGGTAGTGCTTCCTAACAGTACGGTAATAATGACTGCCCGTTCTCCGCAGGTACAGGGATGAGAAGGCTGATTACAACTCAATCCCTGCTTCACTGCGACCCAAAGTACGCGCGACCATGCGTGCCAACTCAACCGGCTCGACTGGTTTGGCCAGGTGTACATTGAATCCGCATTCGAGCGCCTTCTGCCGATCCTGGCTGCTGGCGAAAGCGGTCAGCGCGATGGCAGGCGTCTGGCCGCCTTCTTCTTGCGACAGCTCGCGCAGCTTACCGATCAAGACATAACCATCTTCACCCGGCATGCCGATGTCCGAAACGAGCAGGTCTGGACGCCAGGCTTTCAACGCGTCGAAGCCTTCCGCGGCAGAACCAGCGCTGCGGACTTCGGCGCCAAAGCGGCCCAGCATTACCGCCAGGATTTCGCGCGTGTCGCGTTCGTCGTCTACCACCAGCACGCGCACGCCACGCAACGAGCCAGCGCCGCGTAATTCGCGCGCTTCACCATCAAGCGTCCACAACTCGTTAGCTGCCTCGCCGTTTTTCGGCACGGCCAGCGGCAGCGTGATCATAAAGTCCGCGCCTTGGCCTTTGCCCGCGCTGTAGGCGTAGATCGCGCCGCCGTGCATCTCGACCAAGTGTTTGGCGATGGCCAGCCCCAAACCCAGCCCGCCGTGTTGACGACGCGATGAGCCGTCGGCTTGGCGGAATCGGTCAAAAACATAAGGCAGGAATTCCGGTTCAATGCCTTGCCCGGTATCGCTGATAATGAGCAGCGCTTTGTCTTCCATGCGCTCGAGGCGGACTTCGATCAGGCCGCCCTTCGGAGTGAACTTGACGGCATTCGAGAGCAGATTCCAAGCGATCTGGCGCATGCGTTCGGGGTCGCCTTCGAACGGGCCGACCCAGGGTTCCATCACGATCTGCAAACGAATGTTCTTGGCTTCGACCGATGGGCGCACGGCGTCAACTGCCGTGTCAATCAATTGCATCAACTCAATCGGCTTCTTTTCCAACCGCAGTTTACCGGTCGAAATGCGCGAAGCGTCAAGCAGGTCGCCGACCAGGTGAGCTTGCGTCTTGGCGTTGCGCTCGATGGTCTGCAAGGCGCGTTCGGCGGCGGTGCGATCCATCGTACCCGCGCGGAGCATCTGCGCCCAACCGAGAATAGCGGTGAGCGGCGCGCGCAATTCGTGCGAGATCATCGCCAGGAAATCGTCTTTCAATTGGCTGGCAGCTTCGGCTTCGCGGCGAGCTTCCTGTTCGCGCGTGAGCAGCGCGTTGCGCTCATCCTCAGCCTTCTTGCGTTCGATGCCGAGCACGATCAGGTCGGCAACGGCGGCCAGCGAGTTGAGCGCGTCGCGTTCGAGCGGCTGTTTGGCAAACATCGCAATAACGCCCAACAGGCGGCCCTGCGAGAGGAAGGGATAACCGGCAAACGCGACCATACCTTCGCGCGCCGCCCATTCTTTGTCACCGATGTGCGGATCGTTGAGCACGTCATTGGTCAAGTATGAGCGGCGTTCTTGCGCGATCAAGCCGATCTTGAGTTGGCCAACGGGGATGGATTGGTGCGCGCCGTTTAGATGCGTGTACATCCCAGCGCTGGCTTGCAAGCTCAGCGTGTCACCCGCTTCATTCAACAACCAGACGCGGGCAAAGGCTGCGTCAAGGTGATTGACGATGGCCTGCACACAGCGTTGCAACATCTGCGGCAGCGTGATGTCAATTTGATTAAGCGCGCTGCTGACTTCGACGCGCAGCGCGGCTTGATGATTGACGCGGGCGGCTTCGCGTGCCAACAAACGAGCGCGCTCTTCTTCAGTGCGTTTGCGCTCGATGCCGAGCACGAAAGTGTCGGAGGCTGCGCCGAGCGCACTCAAGCTATCTTCATCGAGTGACTGGCGATCATAAACCGCCAGCACGCCGAGCAGCCGGTCACCCGAAAGCAGCGGATAACCAGCAAATGACTCCAAGCCTTCGTGCGCCGCCCAATCCTTTTCCACATTGGCCTGGTTTGGTGGTTCCAGCTCAATCAAAATTGCATCGCTGCCGCCTGGCTTGAAAAGCACTGCGTCGCCCCCCGCTTGTTTCGACAAGCGCGGTTTGCGTTCGAGCGCGATCTGACCGATGCGGCCCTCGCCAACCGGAATGGCCGAGTCGGCCGTTGTCTTCACTGCGCCGGCAGAGGCTTGCAATTGAAGCTGCACGCCTTCGCTGTCGAGCAGCCAGATGCGCACCAAGCTGGTATGCAGATGTTCGACTACGGCTTCGGCGCCGCGCTGCAATACTTGGTTGAGCGAAGCATCGGCTTCGGTCAACGCGTTGCTGATGGCCAGGCGCAAGGCGGTCTGGCGCGCGAAACGTTCCTGCGCGCGTTTGCGTTCGGTCAGGTCGCCCGCTACGCAGAGGAAGCCGGTGATCTCGTCTTTGGGGTCGCGCAGGGCCGTGACCGAGAGCAGCACGGGCAAGCGCGAGCCGTCTTTGCGCTGGTACGTCCACTCGTATTCGTTAGGTTGATTGAGCCGCGATTTAGCGACCAACACTTCAAAGCCGGGCGCGAGTGGTTGGCCCAGCTCTTCGGCAAATTGCCTGGCGCGTTCGGTGATTTCGCCGGGATCGAGCAACAGCGCGGGCGTCTGCTCGCCGATCATCTCTTCGGCGCTATAACCCAGCATGCGTTCCGCCGCCGGATTGAAGGTGGTGATGACGCCGGTGGGTGTGGTGGCGATGATGGCGTAGCTGGTGTAATCCACAATCGCCCGCTGGATGGCGGTCGCTTCGAGCACGGCCTGTTCGGCCTGTTTCTTCTCGGTGACATCATTCTCGAAGCCGACGAAATGCGTGATCACGCCTTCGGCATCGCGCACCGGCGAGACGGTCAGTTCGTTCCAGAAGAGCGAGCCGTCTTTGCGATAGTTGCGCAAAAGCACTGTGCAATCGCGCCCTTCACGTAAGGCTTCGCGCAATTCGGCCAGACCCGGTTGATCGCGGTCATCGCCTTGCAGGAAACGGCAGTTCTGGCCGAGCACTTCGGCGACGGTGTAACCGGTGGTGCGCTCGAAAGCCGGGTTGACGTAGAGCAGCGGCATGTCGGGCGCTTGCGCGTCAGCAATCAGAATCGGAAAGGCGCTGGCTTCGAGCACGCGGCGATTGAGACGCAAGACTTCTTCGGCGCGTTTGCGCACGTTGATGTCGCGGATGATGCCGGTGCGCAGCTTCTGTCCGGCACGCGAAAATTCGTTGAAGGAGACTTCGAGCGGGACTTCGCGGCTATCTTTGTGCAGTCCGCGCATCTCCACGCCCTTCCAATCATAGTGGCGTTCGGTCGTGCCCAGGGTGGCTTCGGGTTTGTTGATGTGCTCGTGATAATCGGGCATCAGCTCGGTCACAGGTTTGCCCAATACTTCCTGAGCCTCGTAGCCGAAAACGCGATAGACTGCCGGGTTGGCGAACTGGATCACATGTTGCGGGTCAACGGTGACGATGGCTTCGGCAGCGGTGAGCGCGACGTTGCGATAACGCTCTTCGCTTTCGAGCAACTGTTGCTCCATGCGCTTGCGCTCGGTGATGTCGCGGATAATGCCAGTATAGAAATGGTGCCCGTCGCGCTCGAACCGGCTGAAAGAAAGATCAAGTTGGATTTCGTGGCCGTCTTTATGCTGCGTCGGAACTTCTTGACCCGCGCGATTGAGCTTCAATTCACCTGAATCCCCGTGTGGTCGCAACCCGGCCAGGTGTGCTTCCCAATGCGTTGGCGGGATGAGTAACGTGATTGGCTGCCCGATGATCTCCTGTGCTTCGTAGCCGAAGACGTGCGTAACTGCCGGGTTGGCAAACTGGATGAGCATGTGACTGTCCACGGTCACAATCGCTTCCGAAGCGGTGAGTGCGACGTTGCGATAGCGTTCTTCGCTCTCGAACAGTTGCTGCTCCATGCGCCGCCGCTCGGTGATGTCGCGGATAAAAGCGGTGAAGAGGTGTTTGCCTTGCAGCTTGAACTGGCTGTTGGCGACCTCCAATTGCACGGCGCTACCGTCTTTGCGTTGCCCGGTGACTTCCTGGCGCGTCCAGCCTTCTTCTTTATTGACCAGGCGGAGCGGGCCGGTGTGCGCTGAGCCATTACCATTGGTTTGCGGCAGAAGGATGCTGAAGTGTTTGCCGAGCAGTTCTTCCGGCTTGTAACCGAAGACTTGGCCTGCGGCGGAATTGACGAATTGAATGTTGCGTGATTCGTCCATTGTGACGATCACGTCCTGCGCGGTCTCGGCCAGTGCGCGGTAGCGGGCCTCGCTGTTGTGCAATTCCTGTTGAATGCGCTTGCGGTCGCTGATGTCGCGGATGACGCTCATCAGCAGCGTGCCTTCTTCGGTCAGGATCGGACGTTGCGTGATCTCGGTGAGGAACTCGCGGTCTTGCGAGTCAATCACCCAGAATTCGATCTGCTGAGCCTGCTCGTTGGCGTTACGCAAGATCAACGCCGACAGGCGTTCAGGGCCGGAGTTCGGGAGGGATGATGTGCTCTCTGCAGTTGGGTCAGGCGTGATGGGCGGGCTGAAATCGCCGCTGCGTTTCGCCGGGTCTTTCGCCTCTTTGCGATAACGCGCAGGTACGAGCATCTCGACGCTCTGTCCCAGCAAGGCTTCGCGGCTGTAGCCGAACAAGCGCTCGGTTTGCGAATTGACCAGCACGATGCGGCCTTCCTGATTGGCCAGCACGATGGCGTCGGGCGCGAATTCGAGCAATTCTTGAAAGCGTGTGCGGGCGCCGACCAGACTGTTGATCAACTCGCGCTGTTCGCGCATATCGCGGGCGACGGCCAACACGCCGGTGATCTTGTCCTGCTTGTCGTGCATCAAGGTCAGCGAGAAGTTGACCGGAATCTGTTGTCCTGAAGCGGTCTGAATATCCACCTCGACGCTCAGTACACGTTCGCCCTGCGCCAACTCCATCAGCTTCCACGGCGTCGCGGGCAACAAATCCGTGCCGCAAACGGTGGCGAGCGCGCGTCCCAAGATCGCTTCTTCGGGACAGCCCAGCAGCGCTGCCGCCGCCGGATTGGCGCGCACCACGCGGCCCGCGCGGTCAGTCAGGAAGAGCGCTTCCGACATCGAGGAGACGATCTGTTGCACCAGGTCACGCGTTTCGGCGATCTCAGCCGCGCGGCGCTCCAACTCGAACTGCGCGTTGGTCAGCTCAGCGTAGGCGCTTTGCAAATTGGCGAACATATCCGGCCAAGCCGCTTCCTGCATGCGACGGGGGTCGTCTGCTATCTCAGTCTCAGTGCTTTTGGTTTTCCAATTGGGTAAACGCATTTAGGACTCCGCAGTTTGTATGCCAATTAAGGATCAAAACTTCTGATCGTTCGTAACAAGTCAATTCCGGTGAACGCCTCCGGCTCAACACAATCTTCCAGCAAAGGCGTATTCAACAAAGCCGTTTCCAACAGGCCCGGTGCGCCGAAGTTGTCGCGCGGCGAGGCCAGCCAATTTAGTGCGGTGCTGATTTGATAATTGCTCAGGCGGCCCTCGTTAATCACTAGATGATGCAACGCGACGCCACGCCCGCCTTCCCAGAAGCCCACGCCCATACCGTTCTCCGGCACGCGATAAGGCTCGGCCAATGCCATCTCTCCGCGGCGCAGATATTCAAATGCGCGCAATAAAGAACTGAACGCTACAGTTGCCGCGTAAGCCACTTCGAACGCACGGGCGCGATGACGTTCCAACGCGTTCGGGTGCGTCGGAACGTGCCAATGAAAGTGACAGGCCGGAGTTTGAAACTTGGGCAGTTCCAACTCCAATCCTTCTTCAGTTAGCCCGATGAATTCGTTGTTCACTTTGCCCGCGCGCGCGGTGACCCATAAACGCGCCAGCGGGCCAGTATCTACCACTTCCCTGTCCCAACGCGGCGCGGTCGCCCAAGAGTATTTGTCCAGCCAATTCTGTGGCTGCGGTTGCGGCAAGGTCTGTTTATTCCATGGATGGAAGGGCGACAAGGGGCCGCCCAGCGGGTCGGTGTAGCGGCATTCGTCAGGATAGGTCAACCAGGATTGATAGTAAGCGTGCTCGATAAACTCTTCGATTCCCAGATTGATGCCAGTCAGGCGCGTAGTGCGCAACTCTCCATCAATGATAACGCCGGGCGTCGCGAGGCGCTGCACGCCCCATTCATTGCAAGTTTCGTAGCTCGCACTGTAGCCTTCGGGATCATCCCAGAGTCCGACGCTCAAGAAATTGGCAGGCGTTTCGCCGACTTGGTCGTAACGCGGTTCGGTCTCGTAAAAGAAATCCACCAAGTCATTCCACAGAGCCACGACGCGTTTGGCAAAGTCGAGCAATTGATTGACGCGCCCCAAAATCTGCGTGAAGAATTCCTTGTCAGCGTCAATGCCCACGCCACCAGGATAGAGGGTTGTCGGGTGCGGGTATTTGCCGAAGACTAGCGCGGCAATCTCGCGCGCCGTGCGCAGCATCTGCCAAGCTTCGCTGAACAAACTTCCCTGAAGCCGGTTCAAGCCGCGCATAATCTCGGCGATGGTCGGCAACCCATGCAATGACTCGCCCGGCGCCGCAGTGTCTTGAGCTTTGCGCCAGATTTCCGGATTGACACGACTGATGACGGCCTCCGAGTAATCAGGCCCGGCCAGCATAAAGAGATTTTGCAAGCCGTTGGCAATGATCTCTGCGCATTGCCCCAGATTGCGGACGATGATAGTTAGCGGCGGCGGGATAACGCCGCAAGCCATTTCTACAGCCAGCGTGGCGGCAATCGCTTGCGCGGCGCTGTCGCGGCCACAAGCGCGGCTCGCTAGATGGATGGCATCCGCCGGATGGCGCTGCAACAAAACCGTTTCAAACTCGCGCAGCAAAGTTACCCCTACATGTGCGTCCCAAACTCTGCGCTGCCCTACATCAATAATGCTATGCAGGCTTAGCCCGCTGCTGGTTTGCATCACAGTAGGTAGATAGAAGTTGCGGACGGCTGGGCGCTCGGTCAATCGTTGCACGGCCAAGGTGCGATGGCGCGCTTGTTCTCTGCGCCCGTCGGGCGTTGGATAAAACGGGCGCGGCCAGTCGCCATCGTACAGAAAGGTATGTCCCACCGCATCGAATTGAATGGGCAAGTTATTGAAGTACATTACCGGCGGCGGCTTCGGCTTGGCCACCGGCTTTTCGCTCACCCTCACCGCTTCTTGCACCAATACACTCATACGCTTTTCAAAGCTCAGGTCACAGAGCGCCAATCGCATCCAACCGAGCTAGACTGACAAACTGATCAGCAAAGTCTCGCTCTGTGCATGCGATGCAACCGCCACCCACACGTGTGCAACCACCCAATTCGCGCGTCCAACCGATTGACGGTACGGAACACATCACCGGCAACGTTTTGTTCGACTCAGTTCCCACTACTGGCGCATAGTCCGCACGAGGCGGCAGCGGATAGGTTTCTTTGCTGTAAAGCCAACGTGGACGCTGCTGCTCGTCCAGTTCTAACGGAACCAATTGCGCTAAATGGTGGAAGACACAAATCAGTGTTTCGATCAAACCTTCGCCGGGCGGTGCGCAACCTGGCACGTTAATAACAGGCAAGTCTCCTCGGCTGCGGAACGTTCCGCCGAGATATTCTGTCAACGCGCGCGCTCCACCAATGCCGCCCATTGCCGACGGGATGCCGCCCCAACTGGCGCAACTACCGAGCGCGATTACGGCCGCGGCTTGTGGGGCTAACACGTCAATCCAATTGGCAATCATCATCGGCTGCCCGACTTCATCTGAACCGAGTCGCGCGAAGCTGCCGCCTTCGGCCAATCCTTCATCGTAGACCGCGCCTTCCAACACCAAAAGAAACCGGCCTAACTCGCCGCTGGCTGCTCGCTGTAGCCATGCTTCGTAAGCTTCACACGCCGGCCAGCCGTCGGCCTGTAATTGTGAATTGAAATGGATACCTAAGTGGGGATGAATCAGAACCAATTGGGGAGCATCAGGTACGTTGCCGAGGAGCAAATCTTCCAGCCGAGGTTCGCTGGCTCCCAAGAGCGCCGCCGTGCAGCCGTCACAGCCTGCGCCAGACAACCAGATCAGATAGGCTACCTCAGTGAATCCTTCACCCTGCCACATGCCCGCTCACCATTCCCTCAGCTTGAAATAGCCAGCTACCACAAAGCGACCGCAGCCTGCTGGCGCTTACCTGTTTTTACATCTGACGCGCTTTCTGCTGAAAGCTAATAAGTGGCCAGGATTATAAACTGGCCGTTTCCGCCAAAGCAACTTAATCTTTTGTTACGCAGTGAAATACGCGAACCAAGCAGCGCATTTGACTGATCTTTCGATTTAAGGTCTCATGCGGTGGACAAATTGAGGCAGCAGACCTCGAAAATTAACTAAGACCAGTACTTTTATCGAAATAAACGGAGCGTGACCCGGGCGCTAGCATCAAGCCGTCTGCCTTTGGCCTACGGCAAAAGCTTTTAAGCCGTAGGCATAGCCGCTTTATGCTTGAACGCACGCGCCACGCTTCTGAGAAACAGGTTAAACCCGTAGTGAAAGCATCCTCGCAATCATCTAACAGACCACCTCATCATTCGGGTGGTAGTCCGGCACAGCACGTGGACACCGGGCCAGCAGGCATCTACTGGCGTGTCGAAGGCAGTCTGCTCAATCTCGGCGCTGTGCGCCCGGTAGCCTTTTTCACTTGGAACGCACAGCGGTTTTCTGAGCGTTGGCTGCGGCGGGGCGGGTTGATGCTCCTGGCCTTGGTGCGCCCGCTGCTCTATGCGGCTGATCGTATCTTTGCGACGCGCGTTCTGCATACGTTGCTACGCGGTGTCAGTCAGGATCGGCTCGATCTGCTGGGCGAAGAATATTTCCATTACTACCTCAAACCCAAACTCAAACCGCAGGGCCTAGCTCGACTGAAAGCTTTGCAGGCGCGTGGTGAAAAGATCATCCTCGTCAGCCAGGGCTTGGATCACGTTATGCGCCCGCTGGCGCAGCATTTGGGCGCAGAATATTTGCTGGCCAATCGCTTGGAATTTCGCGACGGACTGGCCACCGGGCGGTTGCGTTCGCCGATCATTCGCCCACGCCAGGTGTTGGCACGCTTCATCGGCGGCCATCCGGTCGGGCGGATGACCGAAAAGAAAGTGGCGCGCAAACTGGGCTATTCAATCGAGGTGCTCAAGCACGCGATCTCGCCTGCCGCTCGCACCATTGCCCCGCTTGCAACACCGGCAGTCGTCTTCGAGTCACACCAGCGACTGGCCAAGTTTTCCGCCAAACAGTCGCTCGCAGGTAAAAACATTTTGCTGATCGGTTTCACCGGCTTCATCGGTAAGGTCTGGCTGGCCAAAGTGCTGCGTGATCTGCCAGAGGTCGGCAAGGTCTTTCTGCTGATTCGCCGCAACCGCTCCAACAGCGCCGTGCGTCGCTTTGAAAAGATCGTTGCAGAGTCGCCGCTCTTCGAGTCCTTCCATCACGAACACGGCGACGGTCTAGCCCAATTCATCAGCGAGAAGGTCGAGATCGTCGAAGGCGATGTCAGCCTACCCGACCTGGGGTTTGATGAAATCACGAAACGCCGTTTGCAAGCCGAACTTGACGTGATCATCAACAGTTCAGGCCTGACCGATTTCAACCCCGACCTGCGCCAGGCGCTGGCGATCAACGTGGATGCGACAGTGCTGATGCTCGACTTCCTGCGCAGTTGCGACCACGCCGCTCTGCTGCATCTCTCCACTTGTTATGTCGTCGGCTACCGCGACGGGCGCGTCAAGGAAGAGTTGAGGCCGAACTACACTCCCAAAGGCTTGCGCGATTTTGACGCAGCCGCTGAACACGCCGCGCTGCACGACTTGGCCAGTGAGATCGAATTGCGCAGCGAATCCGAAGAGGTCACCGAACAACTCAAACAACAAATCCTGAGCAAGGGCAAAGAACTGAGCGAATCGGAACTCTCCGCCCAAGTCCGCAAGCTGCGTCAGCGTTGGGTGCGCAACGAATTGACCGAGGCCGGGATGAAACGCGCCCGCGAATTCGGCTGGCCGAACACTTATACCTTAACGAAATGCTTGGCCGAATCGTTGATCGCCAAATTGGGCAGCGATCTGCCGATTGCCATCGTGCGTCCGTCCATCGTCGAAACTTCCACGCACGAACCGTTCAAAGGCTGGAACGAAGGCGTCAACACGTCCGCGCCGCTCTCGTACCTGCTTGGCACTTTCTTCCGCCAATTACCGTCGAATGAGAAGAAGTGTCTGGACATCATTCCGGTTGATCTGGTCTGTCGTGGGATGGTGTTGATCGCCGCCGCCTTGGTCGAACGCTATCACGAGCCGCTCTATCAACTCGCCACGTCGGCCATCAACCCGTGCGACATGCGCCGCTCGATAGAGTTAACCGGTCTAGCACATCGCAAGTATTACCGCGCACAGGACGATTTCGATCACCGCATGAAGCTCTACTTCGATTCGATTCCGGTGACCAAGGAGCGCTATCAATCCTTCTCCGCGCCGCGCCAGAAACAAGTCATTCAAGCTTTGCTGCGCATCGTTTCGCCGTTGCCGATGGCGCGCTCGCCGCTGGTGCGCCGCGAGCGCGATCTGGACAAAGTCGAGAAGCTGATCGAATTGTACGAACCATTCATTCTCCACAACGACCACATCTTCGAAGCGAAAAATGTGGAGATACTTTCCGCCGCCCTTCCGCAGGCAGAACAAGAGCAGTTCGCTTATGACGCCAGCACAATTGATTGGTGGGATTACTGGATCAACGTCCACATCCCCGCACTGCGCAAATGGTCGTATCCGCTGATCGAAGGCCGCCCGATTGAAAAAGACGAGAACCGCACGAAGCGTGCTTTCCAAATGCCAGCTTCCGCACTCAATCCCGAACAGAGCCTGGCAACGAAGTGAAGCCAGTACAAAGTGAGTTGCCTGCTCTGCTGTCTCGACTCATCAACTCAGGAGGACTGAAGACTGATGAAAACCGAAATTAAATGGGGTGTGATCTTTACCATCGCGATGCTGCTCTGGCTGGCGCTCGAACGCTTGACTGGCTTGCACGACAAATACTTCTGGTTGCAAGCGTATCTGACCAACCTGGTCGCCATCCCGGCAGTTTGGATCTACGTTTTCTTGATCCGCGAAAAACGGCGACAGTTGGGCGGCGTGATAACTTTCAAACAGGCTTTCATCGCTGGGCTGTTGACTACTGTCGTGGTGGCGCTGCTGGTGCCGCCATCGCAATGGCTCACCTTCAAATTTATCACGCCGCATTATTTTGAGAACGCCATCAACTATTGTGTCACCGCGCAAGGGCATACACTGGATTACGCCCAGGGCATCTTCAACGCGCAAAGCTACCTGTTTATGGGCATCGTCGGCGCTTTGGTAATGGGCGTGCTCACCTCGCTGATACTGGCGGCAATTATGCGGACGAAAGCGGTTAAACAATACAGTACAGCTTAAAACAGCTCGCAGTACTACAACTGAGGAATCATCAAGCACCTATGGCGATCTTCCTAACCGGCTCGACCGGTTATGTCGGGGCGCACGTCGCGGCGCTCTTGCTCGAACAACACCAAGACCAACTCAACCTGCTCGTGCGCGCTAAAGACGAGCGCGAGGCTGAGCAGCGTCTATGGCAGTCGCTGCAATTGCATTTCGACTTCCCGCGTTTTTACGAGTATCTGAAAACGCGCATCCAGATCTTTCGCGGCGACCTGACTGGCGCGCAATTCGGCTTGTCTGATGACAAGTATCAACGGCTCATCGCTACGACCGATTCGATCATCCACTGCGCCGCCTCGCTCAACCGCAAGAGCGAGAAGGTCTGTCTCAATACCAACCTGCGCGGCACGCTCGAAGTCATCAAGTTGGCGCGCGCGGCGCAAGACCAACACGGCTTGCGCCGCTTCAGCGATGTCTCAACCGTCGCCGTCGCCGGGTATCGTCACAACGAAGTCGTCACCGAAGACAAAGGAATTGATTGGAACCTGAGCGATTACGACCCCTACGCGCGCACCAAAAAGTTCTGCGAGCATATGGTCAATGAGTTGTTGCCCGACGTACCGCACACGGTCTTTCGTCCGAGCATCATCCTCGGCGATTCGCGCCACGCGGAGACGACGCAGTTTGATATGGTGCGTTCGTTCGTATTTCTGGCTGGCTTGCCCGTACTGCCTTTTCGACCGACCGACCAGTTGGACATCGTCAACGTGGACTTCGTCGCCGAATCTATCGTCACGATTCATCAGAAAGAGCAGCCGCAACACAATGTCTATAACCTCTCGTCAGGCCGCGCGTCCCAAACCTTCAAAGAACTGACCGACGCATTGGCCGCAGCGCAAAGCTCGCGCGGGCCGATTTATCTGCCCGCGTTTGAAAAGCCGTTTACGAAGCTCAACAACTTTCTGGCCGACACGTTTCGTGGTAGCGCGCTCAGTTATGGTGCGACGCTGATGAAAGTCTTCATTCCTTATTTGGTCTGGAATACGGTCTTCGACAACACGCGCATTACGAGCGAGACGGGCAAGCGACCTGCGCCGTTTTCGGCATACAGCTATCCCTTGCTGAAGTTCAGCAAGGCGGGCAATTTCACGTATCCGTACAAAGACTGGCCGCAAACTTTTGTCAGCCCCAACGGGGCGAGATTGGATAGCCCAGGGCAAAGCGCCAGCGCCGCCCTGGGAAACGTAAACCAATAACCGCAAGCCCTGAAAAGGCGAAATATGCTATTTCGCCCTTTCAGGGCTTGTGCGCCGTCAACCGGCTACCCAGGGCGTTGCCCTGGTCTTTATCATATCTCGCCCCGTTGGGGCTGAGCGCAGGAAACACAACGATGAGCATGGACTTAGCCCTCGAAGCCTGGGTGGCAGGCATCATCGAGTGGTCAAAATTCAAATGGATGCTGGGCGCAGGCCAGCGTTGGCAGCCGGGAGAAAAGCTGAAGCTCTTCTTCACCGGCTACAACGGCACGCGCAATACTGGCGCGGACGTGCGCGTCGAAGAGATGCTACGCCAGATCAAACATATTCTCGGCGAGGACAAGTGCGAGCTGAGCGTCCTGACGCAAAACTTCCAACTGACCGACGGCTATTTCAAAGGCGTGCGACAAATCCATCTGCCGGACGTTTTCCCGCCGATGCTGGCGCGCGAAGTGCCGCGCTTTGACGGCGTCGTGGCTTGCGAAGGCTCGATGTTCAAGAGCAAATTCGCCAACGCGCTGACGACGATGATGATCGGCGCGCTGGGCATTGCGGCGGCGCAAAACAAGCTCTCGGTCGGCTACGGCGCGGAGGCAGGTTATATGGATTCGCACATCGCCAAGCTATTGGCGCGCTATTGCCGCGATTCGTTCATTATCACGCGCAATCCAGAATCCCAGGCAGTACTAGGCAAACTCGGCGTCACAACCGAACTCGGCACTGACACAGCTTGGACGTTTGAAGCCCACCCGAAGAGTTATGGTGAAGCCGAATTGCGCAAACACGGATGGGACGGCACTACGCCCGTGCTGGTCGTTTGCCCGATCAATCCGTTCTGGTGGCCGGTCAAGGCATCGGTCGCCAAGTTCCTCGCCAAAACGCTGACCGGCGCGCACAAAGAGAGCCACTACCGCGCATTCTATTTTCACGAGGCGGGGCCTGAAGTTGAGCGCAAATACGACAATTACATCACGGCGCTGGCACGTGCGGTGGAGCGGTTCCGCCAAGAAAACAATGTCTTCGTCATTCTCGCCGCCTCCGAAATGCTCGATGTTAAAGCATGCGCGAAAATGAATGAGAAGTTGAGCAGCAAAGCGCCCGTCTTTTCATCGGCGGATTACAACATGTACGAGTTCGTCAGTTTGCTGACAGCTTGCCATCTGATGGTTTCGTCGCGCTTCCACGGCATCGTCACCTGCATGTCGGCGGGCGTCGTCTCGGCTGGTGTGACGATGGACGAGCGCATCCGCAACTTGATGCACGAGCGCGGCCACGCCGACCTGTTGCTCACGGTTGACGATCCCGAGTTGGAAGAGAAGCTTTACGTCATCCTGGGTAAGCTCTCTAAAGAAAGCGAAGCCATTCGTGACGGCATTTACAGGACGGTGGCAAAGAATTTGAAAGTGATGGCGCGCATGGGCGTTTATTTTGAGGAGCACTTGCAACGCCGCTATCCTGAGTTTCCGATTCGGCAGGGCGTGCAAAGTTGGGAAGAATACTTGCCGCCGCTCGGTGCGAATTTGCGGAAGCTGCTCGAAACGTATGGCTAAGCTCCAACACATAGCTCAAAGATCACGATGAATTTTCTGGATAATATTTTTGACCAACTGAATCGAACGCCCGAACGACTTGTTTTGCGCGAAGTGCGCGACGGGCGCTTAGTTGACGTTACAGGCGCCGACCTACTCGCCCTGATTCGCACAGCCCGCACCTTCATTCGCCAATCCGGTCTGCGCAAAGGCGACCGCTGCGGCTTGCTAGCGCCCAACAACATCCGCTGGGTTGCGCTCGATTTGGCCTTAATGGCGGAAGGGCTCGTCGTCGTGCCGCTCTACGCCCGGCAAGCGCCGAACGAGTTGGTGAATATGCTGAAGGATTGCGGCGCAGCGTTGGTCTGTTGCGGCGATGCGGCGTTGCTTGATGGAATCAAAGACAACTGGCCCGACAATCCGCCGCCGCTCGAAACCTTCGACGAAATCTTTGCGACCGTGCCCGATACCAACACCACCAACGCGCCCAGCAAGCTGGCTGATCAAGACATCGTCACGATCATCTACACCTCTGGCACTTCGGGTGAGCCGAAAGGTGTGATGCTCAGCATCGGCAATCTCAATCACATGGTTCCCTGCACCGGCGCGCGGCTGGATCAATTGATGGAGGGCCAGACCAAGCAGACGCCCGATCAAATTTTTCATTACCTGCCCTTCTGCTTTGCCGGTTCGTGGATTCTGCTGCTGACTGCGCTCTCGCGTCA
The DNA here is from genome assembly GCA_963699175.1 of uncultured Acidobacteriota bacterium. Taxonomy (GTDB): domain Bacteria; phylum Acidobacteriota; class Blastocatellia; order RBC074; family RBC074; genus JACPYM01. The sequence continues at coordinate 1,266,367 of OY969418.1, forward strand.
GAGCCTGCTCGCGCTCTCGACCGATCTGAACAAGTTGGCCGACGAATTGAAGCTGGCGGCGCCGAACTATTGCTTGAACGTGCCGACGCTGCTCGAACGAATTCGCACGGGCGTCGAAAAGCAGATTGGCGAGAAGCCCGGCTTTGTGCAGACGATTTATCACAATGGCAAGGCAGCCTGGTTGCGGCGCTATGAAAACAAAGCGGGCGGTGTGGCGGATAGCTTCTGGTCAGCGTTGGCGTATTGGCTCATCTTTGCCAATATCAAAAAGAAGATCGGGGCGAATCTACGCTGTTTGATTTGTGGTTCTGCGCCGTTGAATAAAGAAACGCAATTGTTCTTCCTGATGTTGGGCATCCGCGTCCTGCAAGTCTACGGTTTGACCGAGACAACGGCGATTTGCACCATGGACGCCCCGCGCGACTTCACGCCTGGCCGCGTTGGCCCGGCGATTCCCGGCGTCGAGATGAAACTGGGTGAGAACGACGAGATTCTGGTAAGCGGCCCCAACATCTTTGCCGGGTACTGGAACAAGCCTGAGGCAACCGAAAAAGCTTTCTTGCAAGAGGAGTCGGTGAGTTGGTTTCGCACGGGCGATCAAGGCGAAGTGGATGCCAAAGGCAATTGGGCCGTCGTCGGGCGCATCAAGAATCTGCTGATTCTCAATTCCGGCCACAATGTTGCGCCAGAGCCGATTGAGGAAAAAGTCTTGTTCAACTTGCCAACCGCGCAGCAATGCGTCGTGCTGGGCAACGACCGCAGCTTCCTGACTGCGCTTGTCACTGGCGAGGCCACACGCGAGCAAGCCGATCAGGCCATCGCCGCAGTCAACGCCGAACTGCCGCATTACAAGCGCATCCTCGCGTTTCATTTGGACAAAGAGCCGTTGACGATTGAGAGCGGACTGTTGACGGCCAACGGCAAATTGAAGCGCGACGCGATTGCCAAACGCTTCGCGTCAGAGATTGAAGAGCTGTACCGCACTAAGAAGGGCTAAAGCACCAATGTTCACGCTAGGTTTTTTCTGTCTCTTCATCGGTTTCATACTGTTCATTATGTTTATGATGGCGCTTGGCTCGCGCCCGCCTGCTCAAGCTACGCCGCCGCCGCCGCCAGAACAGACGAATGACTCTAGCAGCGACGAGCCTGATGTCGAGAGTTGAGAACATCGGACACTATGCAAAGCTACCACGGCGAAACGCTTTCCTGGGAATTGAAAGACGGCTGCATCGAACTGGCGCTGCACCGCGAACCGGCCAACGAGATCGGCTTGCAGACGCTGGCTGAGTTGGAGAAGTTTGTCGAAGCGCACGAAACGCTGAAAGACCAAGCGCACGCGCTCATCATCTACAGCACGGTCAAAGCCGGGTTCTCGGCGGGCGCGGATTTGCGCGAGTTATATCGCGGCGCAAAGGAGATTGGTTTCGACCAGGCCGCGCCACAGGTGCGCGATTTTCTCAACCGCATTCACGGCGTGATGAACACGCTCGACGCTTCGCCGTTGACGACGCTGGCCGCAGCGCATGGCGTAACTTTTGGCGGCGGCTTTGAGTTGGCGCTCGTGTGCGACCTGATTATTGCCGACAAGCTGGCGCGCTTCTGTTTCCCGGAATTACGATTGGGGTTGATCCCCGGCTTTGGCGGCATCCCGCGTTTGAAGCGCGATCTAGGCAATGCTGTTGTGCGCGATTTGCTGCTGACCGGGCGCAGCATCAATGCGACCAAGGCACAGCAGGTTGGCTTGATTAGCCAACTCGTGGCCGAAGGCGATGCGCTCAAAGTCGCACGCTTCACCGCCGCGCAGGTCAAGAAATTCGACCGCGCTACCAGCGGCGTGGCCAAACAGTTTTTGAAGCCGATTCCCTACGCCGAATTGCGACAGGAAATTCAACTCTTTTGCGAGTTGTTCACCAAACCCGCCGTTGAAGCGGGCTTGCGCAAATTTGTCGAGAGTACGGATGCGCAGCCCTATCTGCCTTAAGTAGATGATTGGCGTGTGCGTTTGCAGTCGGCATGTTTGATGGAATAGCATCAAATTACATATTGAATTCGAGGTAATCCATGGCAATCAAACAACGAGCGAAGATCACCGCTTTAGGCCGCTATGTGCCGCCGCGCGTCGTGACCAACAATGATCTGGCCAAACTGGTCGAGACCAACCATGATTGGATTGTTGACCGCACGGGCATACACCAACGCCACTGGGTCGAGCCGGGCACGCCGAGTTCCGAGCTTGGCGTCAAAGCCGCCGCCGCCGCGCTCAAACAACGTGGCATCGAACCTGACGAAGTTGAGCTAATCATCGTCGCCACGGTCACGCCCGATATGTATTTCCCTTCGACCGCGTGCGTAATTCAAAACAAACTGCGCGCGACACGGACGTGGGGCTTCGATATTTCCGCCGCTTGCTCGTCGTTTCTCTACGCGCTGACCACTGGCGCGCAATTCATCGAAAACGGCGCACACAAGAAAGTCTTAGTCATCGGCGCCGACGTGATGACCAGCATCCTCAATCCTGAAGACCGCACGACGTTGGTTTTATTCGGCGATGGCGCGGGCGCGGTGCTGCTTGAACCCTGTGAAGAAGGCGAAGACGTCGGGCTGCTTGATTATCATCACGAGGTTGATGGCGCGGGCGGCCAGCACTTGTATATGCCGGGCGGCGGCAGTCTGCACCCATCTTCGCACGAGACCGTAGAGAAGAAGATGCACTACGTACATCAGAACGGCCAGGCGGTCTTCAAATTCGCCGTGCGCAAGATGGAAGAGCTGAGCACCAACATGCTCGCCAAACACAATCTGACCGGCGACGACATTGCCTGCTTCATCGCGCACCAAGCCAACATGCGCATTATTGACGCGACAGCGCAGAAAGCTGGCCTCGCGCCGGAGAAGGTCATCAAGAATATTCACAAGTACGGCAACACCACGGCGGCCACTATCCCATTGGCGATCGGCGACGCCATTGATGACGGCAAGTTGAAGAAAGGCGATCTGGTGTTGTTTGCGGCGGTCGGAGCAGGCTTCACGTCGGGTTCAGTTTTGATGAGATGGGCTTATTGATTATGCGCACCCAAGAACAAATAATTGACGAAATTCTCAACCTCGCTTCCACACACTTCAAAGTCGAGCGCGCCACCTTGTCACCCGATGACGACTTTTTCAAAAAGCTCGGCATTGACAGCTTGCAGGCGCTTGAACTGCTGACGCGGTTGGAAAACCATTTCAGCGTTGAGTTGCCAGATTACGAAGTGCAAGGCGTCAGCGACTTCCGCACGCTGGCGGAAAGGATTCAAGCGAGACTCTAACCTGGGTGTGCAGGCATCCTTGCCTGCTGTGATGGACGGGACGGCCTGCCGGAATTGAGGCGCTCTCTTCCACGCCAGCAGGCAAGGATGCCTGCGCACCCAGGAGCATAACAACTTATGCCCAACCAGCCCCCAGTTACAATGATTGACCTGAGCAAGCAGCAATCGCTCGGCTCTGCCTTGCGTGAAGCGGTTGACAAGTTTGCTGACGAAATCTGCCTGATCGAAGCCGACCGCGAGCGCGAGAACCACCGCTGGACTTACCGCCAATTCAAAGAGACAGCGCTGCCACTAGCAAAATTCATGCAAGAGCGCGGCTTCAAAGAGGCGTCACGCGCGGCAATCATCATGACCAATCAATCGCGCTGGCTGGCGGCGGCCTACGCGATCTTTTACGCAGGCGGCGTGCTGGTGCCGCTCGATTACAAACTGACGGCGGCAGAACATCTGGCGCTGCTTGCGCATTGCCAAGCCGAAGTCTTCGTCACCGAATATCATCTCTGGCGCGCCATCACGCAGGAAGCAGCGTTTAATTCTGTCGGCAGCGAATTCAAAATCCCAACCGTGCTTGTCACCGATGCGCCAAAAAATGCCGACTTGAAAGGCGCATTGCGCTGGGAAGAAGCACGCGGCGAAGGCGAGCCGACCTTCGTCCCGCGCAAACGTGAAGATTGGGCGTGCATAGTCTACTCATCCGGTACGGGCGGGCGACCCAAAGGCTGTGTGCTGACGCATAACAATTACCTGGAACAATGCGCGGCGCTCACCTCGCTCTATCCATTCTGGCCGGGCGTGCGCTACCTGAGTATCTTGCCGACCAATCACGCGATAGATTTTATGGTCGGCTTTATTGGCCCGTTCGTCTGCGGCGCAACGGTTGTGCATCTGCGCACCTTGCGGCCAGAGTTCGTGCGCGAAGCCTTCACGCGCTTCAAGATCACTTACGTCGCGCTCGTGCCGCTGATTTTGAAAAACCTGCAAGCCGGCTTGCAGAAACGCTTCGCTGAGTTGCCACCGTTCAAACGCTTCGTCTTTGATCGTCTGCTGGCAGTCAACAAAGCACTAACTAAGCAGCAGCCGAAGCTTGAACTAAGTCGCAAGCTGCTCAAACAAGTGCACGAAGCTTTTGGCGGCGAATTGCGCGCGATCTTCACCGGCGGCGCGTTTAGCGATCCGCAGATGCTGCAATTCTTCTATGACCTGGGTCTGCAAGTCGGAAACGGTTATGGGCTGACCGAAGCGGGCACGGCCATCACGCTTAACGATTTCAAGCCATTCCGCGCCGACACTGTGGGCAAGCCGCTGCCGGGCATGGAAGTCGAGATTCGCAATCCTGACGCTGACGGCATCGGTACAGTCGCGGTGCGCAGCAACACTGTGATGTCGCATTACTTGGACGAGCCTGATCTGACGGCAGAAACAATTGTTGATGGCTGGCTGTTGACGGGCGATCTGGGGCGTTTCGATGCGATGGGTCATCTGCAACTCTTCGGACGCGCCAAAAATATGATCGTCACTGAAGAAGGCAAGAACGTTTACCCTGAAGACATCGAGAACGCGTTCGAGGGGCTGCCGGTCAAGGAATTCTGCGTCTTCGCGGCCAACTACATCTGGCCCGAACGTTCGATGCTCGGCGAGAAGCTTGTCATTGTCTTGCGACTGAACGAAGGCCAGCCATTCACCGACGAGTTGAAACAAGAGATCATCCGGCGCAATGGCAAGCTGCTTAATTTCAAACGCATCAGCGGCTACGTGATCTGGGATGAAGATTTCCCGCGCACGGCTTCGATGAAGATCAAACGTGTCGCGCTAGCCGAAGAGCTTCGGGCAAAGCTTGACCGGCAGACGGCGCTCCAGGAACTCTAGCTTGAGATGAACGAACTTGATTATCTTTCCCCGCCTTCCGCGCTGGCGTTGATTCAAGCGGACACTGTCGCGCTCGGTTTTGGGATGGGTTCGGATGTGCTGACGGGCGCGTTGTTGCGCACGCTGGCGGCTTCCAAACCGGCGGCGCGCGTGCTTGAACTCGGCACGGGTACGGGGCTGGCGACTGCATGGTTGCTGGACGGAATGGATGCTGATGCGCGGCTCACAACGGTAGACAACGATCCCGCTTGCGTAGCGATTGCTGAAAGTCACCTAGGCGCAGACAAGCGCGTCAGCTTTCACCTCGCAGACGGCGCGGAGTTTCTGGCCGAGTTACAAGGCGAGCAATTCGATCTGATCTTTGCCGATACCTGGGCAGGCAAGTTCAATGAGCTGGACTTGGCGTTGTCGCTGCTCAAACGTGGCGGCTTTTACGTGATTGACGATCTGTTGCCGCAACCGAACTGGCCTGAGGGCCACGCTCCCAAAGTGCCGCAGTTGATCGAAACGCTTAAACAGCGCAACGATCTGACGCTGTGTCCGCTCGCGTGGAGCAGCGGCCTCATCATCGCAGTCAAAACAACTTGAACGCTCATACGACCTATGCTCGAACAAAGCTTCGTTGAACAATTCGCCACCGGATGGATTGAGGCGTGGAATAGCCACGACCTACAACGCATCCTGGCTCACTACACTGACGACTTCGAGATGACGACGCCCTACATTATCCAAATCACGGGCGAGCCATCAGGCTGTTTGAAAGGCAAAGAAGCCGTGGGCGCGTATTGGGCGAAAGGCTTGAGCCGCTCGCCCAATTTGCAGTTTGAATTGCTCGAATTGCTGGTCGGCGTCAACAGCCTGACGCTCTACTATCAAAACCACCGGGGCCAGTTCGTGGCCGAAGTTTTGCACTTCGACGCGGACGGCAAGGTGGAGAAAGCTTTTGCACATTACACCGCGTAACCTGCTGTCTGCTACGGCAGTCGCTCTGGCCAGAGCATCCACGACGGCAATTCCCCGTGCGGCTTTGAGGCAGGTCAGGGCGGCTTATTTGGCTGAGGAGATAAGCCGGTGTGGATAGCGGAGAACGCTGTTGCGGGAGTCGTGTAGCCAGGCTGACCAGTCGTTCGACCAGGGCTGAGGCAAGCTTTGAACGCTCAACTCAAAGACATTTACAAGTGTTGTTAGCAGTGTTGCTGTCATCAAGGTAGAACCAGCCACCGACCGGATTGGGCTTGACCGTCGCGCTGCCACGATTCAACGGAGCGATGATACAGCGATCAAGCGTGGCCTCGATCCGCGCCTCGGTCAGAGTAGTCAGACAGCCTATTCGCGTAATTACACCGACGCCAGATAAAGTGAAGCCTGTAGCACAGCGAGTAAACAGATATTCGCCTGTGAGGGAATTGAAGACGAGGGAATCGCCGCTCGCATTATCCTGCAAACAGACATCGAAGACTTTGATCTTGAAATTGCAAGTGGCGGTATTGCCCGCTGAGTCAGTCGCTGTGCAATTGACCGTCGTCGTCCCCAATGGGAAAGTCGCGCCGGATGGTGGTGAGCAAACGACCGTAGCGCCAGGGCAATTGTCCATCACCGTAGGCGCAGTATAGGCGACCGCAGTGCTGACATCGCCTGGCTTGGGCGTAACGGCAATGACGTTGGCGGGACAAGTGATTTTGGGCGGCTCGACATCCTTGACCGTGATGAGCTGATTGCAGGATGCGGTGCGGCCTCCCGAATCCGTCGCCGTCCAGGTGATGGTGGTGACGCCGACTGGATAAGCGGCGGACAGTGCCTGACCATCGCTGCGCACGCCAGCAATAGCAACTCCGGGACAGTTGTCGGTGGCCGCTGCCGTGCCGGGGTTAAGGGTGGCCAGGCATTGTCCCGGATTGTTTCCAACGGTGACATTGGCCGGACAAGTGATGACTGGCGCCGGATTGGACGCTGTCGCTGTGGCCGTGGCTGTGTTGTTGGCGGAGTTGGGATCGGGTGTGGTCGTGCTGACCGTCGCCGTGTTGCTGATTGTCACGCCATCGGCCACGGCGCAGTTCACCTGCGCCGTCAGCGTGATTGTGGCTGTTGCGGCGTTGGGGAATAAAGCGAAGCTAACTGTGCGATTGTTGCCCGAACCACCGCAGACGCCGCTGACGCCGCTTACCGCGCAGCCCACGAAACTGGTTGTGCCGGGCAAATTATCGCTGACCGTGACAGATGAGGCATCGGTGGGCCCATTGTTTTTAACCATGATTGTGTAAGCCATGTTCGCCCCTGTGACGATTGAGCTGGGCGCAGCAGTCTTCGTGATCGAAAGATCGGCTGACGGCTCCGTCACCATGAAGAAAAACGGGTCAATCGAAGCGGCGACCGGATTACCGCCGAGGTCGAGTAGGGTGCGGGTAGTGAAATTGGCATTGCGTTGATAAGTGACGCCGTTCGGAAAATTGGCCAAGTCTGGTGTGTTATTGGCCGAGAAGATTCCGTAGAAATCTCTGCCAGCCGTCATCAGGTGAACATAGTCGCCGATGTAGGGAACGAATTGTGGCGCTGGCGTGTTGGCCAATGGCCGCGCCAGTGTCAGATCGTCCCAGGTTATGCCAGCAGTTGACCTGCGCAGATGCGTCTCCCAGCGCTGGGTGGGGCTGGCGCCAGTCAACTGCTGATAGATAAATCCCACCTTCCCTTGATTATTGATAGCCAGGGCCGGATTCGTAGCATTAGTGATCGTCAGCAGATCAGCGGACCAGTTGGCGCCGCTATCGGTCGAGCGTCTGAGGTGCAGCGTGTAATCAGCCGACCCTACTCGGTCGGCCCAAGCGATGTAAACGACCGCGCTATTTGTCGGATCAACCGCGATGCTTAGGTTGGAGCCGACGAAGCGCTCCTGCCCGAACGCTGCCTGGCTGAAATTGGCCCACGGGACGGTGCGGTTCTGCGCCACGAGCGCTCCGGAAAGACCATCCCCAGGGTCTACCAGGGCGGTAAACGGTGTAGCTCCTATCCCCCAATTGTCATCACGGACTACCACTATATCGGTGGTGACAGTGCTAAGCGGTGAGGTGCTGTTGCGCCAGCCATAAAAAGCGGCATAGATAGTCCCGTTCGGATGAATCGCCGAACGGATCGGCGGCCCGTCCTGGTTTGCGGGCCCCGTGCCTCGCACGTCGAGACGATCAATGGTGAAGCCCGCTGGCGGTGGGGGCGTCGCGTTCGCGGCATCGAGCGATTGGTCAATGGTCGCAGTTCGGCGCCCAGGACCCGCAACTCCGAAGTCATTATTTCCGACGTACACCCGATCCCTACCTGCTGCCACTCCGAAAGGCACTGTCTCAGCCTGGACATAAGGTTGATCCACACTATTGCGATCAACCAGCACCGTCATCATCGTCGGCATGGTAAAGTCGACGGCGCGCAAAATATTCAACCTGAGAAAAGAGTCTCCGCGCAGGATACCTGTATAAAGGATGCCGGTTGTACCACCGAAACGTAGCGTAATATCGCCAGTGCCGGTAAAACCGTTTCCGCCAGGCACGATCAGGTTCATGAACCAGGTGTTGCCGCCGTCTATGGAAACAAAAATCGGCGCCAGGCTTCCCCCTAGCGGATCGGGCGTAAACGATGAGGCCGCGATCCGCAGAGGATTGGCCCGATCAACAGCGACGTTCGGCTCACTATCCTGGTTGGCCTCGCCGCTCAGCGTATTCGGAATGATGTTGACGACACGCACTTGTGCCTGGCTGAAACTGCAGGAACAAACCAAGAGCATCAATAACTGCAATAAACGTACGCCTGGGTGTTGAGTCTTCCGGTTCATAATTTCCTCCTTGAGTTGAGACAACTTTGCCGTTCGAGTTTTTCTAGCATCGTGCGCCGATTATTTCGGGCCAAGCTCCCTGAGAAGCCGCCTGACTCGCTCTAACTCGCTCCGCGAAAGGAAGTCTTGCGCATCGAGCGCGGTCAAACCCTGTACGCGCAATCCTTCGATCTCATTTCGCAGGAGGATAAAGATGCCATCCTGACCTTCCTTGAATTTCGGAGCCTGGAACCAAGCCACATCAATACTGCTAGCATACAAAGCGACGGCCGTTGATGACGGAGACGAGCCTTTTTCGACGGATTCCACCTGAATCACAAACTCCCGCAGATCGGGGTCGTGTTCCGAACCATCCGGCACCTGTGGCTGCGCTGCCGCAGATCTTGTAAGGGTGACTCTTCCGACCACCACCAACTCGGCACGTGCCAGGCGTCTTTGCAGATCCTGATCCGCGATAGTTTGAATGGCGGCGGCGATTTGTTGCCGAATTACTCCGGCGGTGTCATCGCGAAACTCGATTCTGCCAACCTCCTGCACCGCAATGCTCTGTCCGAAAAGCCAGCCGACCGTAAAGAAGACCCACTGCTGTCCGACCGCTGTGGGCGGAGTCTCGCGCAACCTCACCGTAATATTTTTGCCGGCAAAACCGCTGAGCGTCTTAGGCCCAAGATAGATTTCGTCAACATGCACAATGGCCAAATCTTTGCCCTCGGCCATGTTTGGGATGGTCGAGGCGCCAAGCTGCGTGACGGTGCCTCTGAAGATAAACCTGGATTGCCTGACCAGTTCTTCGATATTTCCAGTGGTTTGTATAACGCCCGCTTTGATACTTGTGCTCGCTCCGAAACAGCTTGCGATCAAAAGCAGTGCTAAGAACACAATAAAACCGTGGCTCCGTTTAGTGGCCTTTGTCTCCACCGCCTTGAGTCGTCTGAGAAAACTCGCACAGCCTATCTCTCTTTGCATGGCTTCTCCTTTCGGTTGTTGAAAATGAACACTTTCCTCGCATTCTTTTGCATAACTACGAGTCGTCTGAAGATACGCGCGCGAAAAGCTGCGTGCGCAGCAAGGCAGCAACATCCTGCTGCTGCACTATTGACGTCGCCCCTGTTCCGGCAAAATAGTACGCCCGGTCAGTATGCGGGCCGCGCAAGGCGATAGAGTCACTTCCGAGATAGCGTAGCAACACCTCGTTCATTACTCCTGCCCGAGGCGCTTCCACAGGTAGCACTGGTATCGGATCAGGATTTTGTTGCCTACGGGTGCGTGCCAACTCGGCTTGCAACGCCGCTCGTTTTTGACCGCAGCAAGGCATAGCTATTCTCCTGTAAATGGGTTGACGGAAGGGAGCGAGGCAGCGGGCCGTTCCGCATAGCGTTCGAGCAGTGATGCACCGCCCGAAATAGCCAGCCAGGCTGCACCCCACGCCAGCAGGGCGCTGCCTAACGTAAAAGCAAACGGCACGGCAATCCATAAACTCAAACAGTACGGACAATCCATAAGCTGTCCAATCACGCTGCTGCCCGCGCGCCTGCGCAACCGCACAATAATGTCGAAAGGGCCGTCTTCGCGTGCCACCAGGTGCGCCACCCGCCACGTAGCGAGGACGGCAATGACCAAACGAAACCAGAGGGACCAGTCTGACATTGAATCCAACAGCAATCCCGTGGGGCAAAACTTCCACCCCACGGGATCACCGCTCTCGCTAGTCAACGTTAATCACTGAGAAGTCGAAGGACGAATTGGTATATTTATTGTCCGGATCGTACTCCCAGGGTTCCGGCAGAATCAGGTGTCCGCCATCACCGCCGCTCGGATTAAAGGCGCGGCTGGCCACGTGCGCGGAGAAACCATAAGTACCTTCGAGTGCTGACGAAGACAGACTGAAGATCGCTTGTAGCGTCACCGTATTATCCACCGTAGACGTGTGCCAGTGCTCCGTTGTGCCGCTGACGAAAACGAAGTCGCCGCCACCGCAGCCGCTCGCGAAGATTTGCGCTGAGCGCAGATGCGTCGCCGAGGCTTGGAGCGTGACGCGGAATTCGAGATTGGCTGGCACACTGCCGCGCCGGATGAGGGGGCAGGGTGGAACCAGCGGCTGGAATGCGCCAGCGCCGGCCTTGCGCCATTCGATTGTGAGTGGCCCCGTCGGAGCAACGTTATCTATGTTGAACGCGACCTCCGCGGAGGACGAAGTGACCACGCCGCCTGTGCCCAATTCAAGCTTGAGCTTGTAACGCCCGTTTGTATAGGCACTTGTCGGCCAGTCGAGCAACAGATCCTGCGGCAGGAATGGATTTGGTCCGGGCGGTAGCGCAATCGGATACCAGCCATTGGAGTCCGACACCGGGTAATGCCATTCCAACTGGCCTGCCCCATCCAGCCGGAAGAGCGGCCACGTCAGGCCAACGAAAGGCGTGGGTGACGTGAAAGAAGCTCCGCCATCCGAACTGTACTGATAGGTGAGGCGGTAATGGGTCGCTGTCGGATCCGTCTTATTGCAGCCGAAAAGAGAGACAGTCGAATGGAACGGCGACGCAGCTTCCGTCTTCGGCAACGGATCGCTGAACAGTCCCGACGGATGCGGGCGATTGGGACGCAGCGCATAACCATTGGTCGGGTCGTACACCGACGGGGCATCAACTACCGGCATACGCCCGGCTAGCACAATCGCCGGTTCGTTGCTGCAGGGCACAGATGGGCCGTCGCATTGCAGACCGGCGCGCGCATTGGGTTGCGCCTTGAGCGTGAGAAAGCCGATAGAGCCGGCATTCCAGCGCACCTGGAAATAGCCTTCGGAGTAGATCGTCTCTTCGACGCCATCCCCGTCCGTATCCTGGGTGACGCGGAACGTGATGTCTGGAATATCAATCAGAGGCACCCACTCCGGAATGAACACATCGAAGCAGCGCTTGAAGGGGCCGATGAATTGGCGCAGATCGAACCCTTTGATGTCCACGGCGTTGAGCCTGAGCCGTGACGCCAGAGTGGAACGCACGGTGTCCAGGCCGCGATCAGCCACTGCTTCTCTTACCTGAGTATTAGCGAGGTCACGAAATTCCTGCGGTAGCGGCGGAGGAATCTGCTGCTCGAACGCCGCCGCGTCGAGCGCATTGGTCAGTTTGACATTGCTCGCGCCAAAGGTAGCCTGAGAGTGCAGCCGGCCTAACTCGCTGGCTGCCTCAGCGCCGATGTGATTTTCAACCAGTTTGATAAAGCTGCTGCGGTCAAAGGTGCTGAACGGTGCGGGATCAGGCCCCGGCCCTGGGCGCGGGCCGATTGGCCCCGGATCAGGCGGAAACGGAAACGGAATCCGCTTGGGAATGATTTCTTCGAGCAGATCACGAATGGACGGACGCTCGAAGATAATGGGAAAGCAGAATCGTTCGTGACGGAAGCGCAGCACCCAATCAATATCCCAGCGCGGTATCCAGACGCAGAAATTGCCACATTCATCCGTCTTCACTGAGGTGATCTCTTCGCGGCGGCACCTAAACGGATAATACCAAGCCCACCTCGCCCCGCGTGGAAAGTAGCCCAACAGCGAGCAATCCGTGTCTTCTACATGAACTGTGGCATAAGGAACCGGATATTCGATGCCTGAGACGGGGTCCTTCTTCACGACTTTGCCACAGACTCTGCGGAAGAAGAGGTGCAGTGGATCAATCCTGAAGCGGAACTTGTCGCTGATCTCCGCGACCGTAAGGCCAACAAGTTCTTTGGCGGCGACATCGTTTAGTGCACCCAGGCGTTCAGCCTGGAGGGTGGTAAGTTTGATCTGGTTGAAGTCTGTAACCTTAGCGTCGGATTTTGGCATGATGGAACTCCTTTACCTCAGATCGGATTGCAATCGTGTAGGGTGTGCGAGTGAGTAGTCCTTGCGCGAACGAGCGCCGAGCGTAACGACCAGTCCCCTTCACCACAGGCTGGTTTTCAACTCAGCCCCATACTTATTTGCAAACTGACCAAAGTGACCAACTTGGCATTGTTAGCACTTGCTGTAATTGAGAAATCAAATATGGCATGTGCGTTATTTGCGAACGTGCGCTGCCTGGGTATGCGCACGCCAGGCTTGGTTCGTTAAGCGCCCTGGGCAGAAGTTTCACGGGTTTATGATCTGGGTTGCACCGACTGAGCAGCGGCCAACCGCCCAACTCTATCAACTAATGTCCATCTGCTTGTTTGCACCTGTCAGAGCATTCTCGCTCTCTGATACCTGCTTATTCCGAACCAATTTCATCATACCCAGCCCGCACTAAAACAGCGTGAGACTTTCTGAACACTGCTTACCCTTCGCTCAAGTGCGACTCCCACGAACAGGTCTCGCACGGTGAGACATAAATTGTGATTCGTTGTTTAAGGCGGCTGGAGCATCTGGCCGAAGCCGCCGCCACGCGATTGAGTGTCAGGCAATGCCATGCCAAAATCCGGTAGTGTCCTAAGGCTGTGTTGCTGGCAATCCGAAAATTTCCGCCCACAAAGTCACACGAAGCTGACACGAAGGTTTGGCTGGCTGCTTCGTGTGACTTCGTGGGCGAAGTCTCTGTTTGCGGATGGCAACATACAATAGGACACTACTCAAAATTCGGATGCATGCAATCATACGGACTCAAGGACGGGCTTAGGCTGATTCGATATTAGCCAGAGAAACAGACACTGTAAACCCGCTGTATTACAAGCAAACCCTATCCATTCCATGAATGACAAAACTCTCGCTATCGTGAATCCAGCCGCCGGCTTCGGCAAATGTGGCAAACTGCTTGGCCCGATGATTGACCGGCTGCTACACGCTGGTGTCAGCTTCGATGTGGCCGAAACCGCGCACGGCGGGCACGCCACTGAGCTTGCACGTGAAGCTTATGCGAACGGCTATCGCAAATTCATTGCGGTCGGCGGTGATGGCACTTCGTTCGAGATCGTCAACGGTCTATTTCCTGAAGCCTTGAACGACGAAGCGCCGGCGCTCGGCTTCCTGCCGCTCGGCACAGGCAATTCATTCCTGCGCGATTTCACCAAAGACGGTGTCGCCTATGCCACACAAGCCATCATCGAAAACCGCTCACGACCGTGCGATGTGATCCGTTTGAAACATAAGACGGGCACGCTCTATTACATCAACATCCTGAGCCTGGGCTTTGTTGCCGATGTCTGCACGCTGGCTAACGAGCGGTTCAAAAAATTGGGCGCGGCGGGCTATGGGTTGGCAGTGGTGATGTGTCTGGCTAATTTCAAGAGGCGCGTGCTCGACTTTCGGATGGATGGCTTTGCCGAAAAGAATCCGCCTGCGACGGCGCTGTTGATTTTCAATAACAGCAAATTCACGGGTGGCAATATGATGCTTGCGCCGAGCGCCGATACCGCCGACGGTCTGATAGACATCGTGCGCTGGTCGGCAGGGCGCTTCGATTTCATCTACAACTTCCGCAAATGCTACGACGGTACGCACGTGCAGCATCCGCTGATCTTTCAAGGACGCGCGCGCCACATCGGGCTGGATTTCGGCGGGCCGGTGGATATTATGATTGATGGCGAGGTGATGACGGTGGAGTTGGAGACGCTAGACGTATTACCAGCAGCCTTACGTGTGAGGGTGTAGCCGGTAGTAGAGCAGCGCGTCGGTAGCAATCCTGGAAAACAGGAAACCACAGCTATCATAAAGAAATATAATTAAAAACCTGCTGCTGAATTGCAGCGACCTGGATATAATGCCTGCCATTGAAACAAGCAGTGAAAGACGAATCAGTCTTTCATTCAAAGCGTCAAACAAACTGCTCTTTCAACTATCAACTTGAAGCCTCGAAGCATTGTTTGTTGAGAGAGCAAAACTGAATCATCCGCGTAGTTCAAGGAGAGAGCTGCTATGGAATCGCCGAATGCTCCCATTCGTTTGAGCCTTGCGTTAGGCTTACTGCTGGTCGCCGCACCAGTTTTCGCGCAAAATACTTCTGACAAGAAGAACACCCCCGCCAAACCAGCCGCTACCAATAACAATAAGGCACTCGCCGAGGAAGAAAATCCTGAATTGATTGGCAAGCGGAACATCAATAAACACCAGATCAATTTCTACGGTATCGAAAAAGAGGTCGCGATTGGCCGCCAATTCGCCCGCGAAGTAGATCAATCCGCCAAACTTGTCGAAGACCCGATCATCGTCGAGTACATCAACAAGGTCGGCCAGAACCTGGTCTTGCATTCGGACGCTAAAGTGCCTTTCACCATCAAGGTGATTGACAGCGACGAGGTCAACGCCTTCGCCCTACCCGGCGGTTTCTTTTACGTCAACAAAGGCTTGATTCTCGAAGCTGACAATGAAGCGGAACTGGCCGGGCCGATGGCGCACGAGATTGCGCACGTGGCGGCGCGGCACGGCGTCGAGCAGGCTTCTAAAGGACAGATTGTCAATTGGGGCACGTTGCCTTTGATCTTCATGGGTGGCTGGGGCGGCTTTGGCGCGCGGCAAGCGGCGAGCATGTTGATTCCGATGGGCTTTCTCAAATTTGGGCGTGATGCAGAGCGCGAGGCTGATTCGCTGGGCGCGCAGTATATGTGGGCTTGCGGGTATGATCCGCGCGCGCTGGCCAGCTTCTTCGAAAAGCTGCAAGCTAAAGATAAGAAGAAGCCCGGTACGTTGGCACGCATTTTCAGTACGCACCCCATGACGGCGGAGCGCATTACATCGGTCAACAGCCTAATCGTGCGCTTCCCGGACCGCAGCGAATATACCCTCAACACGTCGGAATTCACTCAAGTCAAATCGCGTTTGGTCTCGATGACCAATGCGCGCGTCGCCGGACGCGGCGGCTCGGATGCGGCGGCGGAAAACAAGCGCCCGACGCTCAAGCGGCGTCAACCGGGCCAGCCTGAAGGCACCGATCCCAACGCTGGCACGTCAACCGATTCCAAAGATTCCAAACCGGCGGATCGGCCTACGTTGAAGCGCAACGATCCGAAGCCGGATAAGCCGGACAACGAATAGCTCCTCCTCTTTTTCAGTTGATCATCGTCATCAACATTCTCGAAAGGCAAGGTTGGCAACAGCCTTGCCTTTTTTGTTTCCGCTCCGCACAATGCGGCAGCAATCGTTCCATCACTAATTTGTTGCAGTACCGGGAGCGTTAGCGACCGGGTGCTTGCGGCGAGAGCGTATTAGGCGACCACCCGGTCGCTAACGCTCCCGGTACTGTGAATCCCGAAGGAGAACCTAACCGATGAAGATCAAACTTCCGCTGCTTGTTTGTGCGTTGCTGCTAGCGCTGACAGCAGGCTTCGCGCAGAACCCGACAGCAATCCCCAAACCGCCAAAAGTCAAAAACGAAAAAGGCTTCAAAACACTTTTTGATGGCAAGACTTTCAATGGCTGGAAGATGGCCGAAGAGAATAAAGAGACCTGGTCAATCCAGGATGGCGCGTTCATGGCGCACGGCCCGCGCTGCCACCTCTACTACGTCGGCGAAGAGAAGCCCTACGTCAACTTCGAGCTGAAACTTGACGTGTTGACCGAACCTGGCTCGAACGGCGGTATCTACATCCACACTCAGTATCAGCCGACCAGTTGGCCCAAGTACGGTTTCGAAGTCCAGGTCAATCAGACGCACACTGATTGGAAAAAGACCGGCAGCCTCTATGACGTGGTCAACGTCAAGGAACAACTGGCGAAGGATAACGAGTGGTACAGCTACGACATCATCGTCAAAGACAAACACGTCACCATCAAGATCAATGACAAGGTCGCGGTGGATTGGGAACAGCCCGCCGATCAACAGGCCGGCGCCAATTTCACCCGCATTCTCGACAAAGGCTTTTTCGCGTTGCAGGCGCACGATCCGAAAAGCATCGTGCGTTACGCCAATATTCGCGTGAAGCGCCTGGATTGATGGTGCGCATGCGGCTGTGGCCGTTGTCAAACGTGGAAGCGGCGCGTTATGATGCGCGCCGCTTGGCGGCTATACAGCAAGCAAGCTTCGCAATATCCTTTCTCGATTCGTTTCTACGCTGGTTCATTTCGATCACAACCATTCAACTCGCGCGATTGGTGTCAGCGCCGCATGTCCAAGCTTTCCGCGCACGCTGACACTGACTCGCCCAAAGCTTCAAAGAAACTTTCTAGGAGGCAGCGCGTGAAGATCAAACTTTCCATCAACGGGCAAGCGCACGAGGCCGATGTCGAACCGCGCCTGTTGCTCGTCCATTTCCTGCGCGACGTAGCCGGGCTGACCGGCACACACATCGGCTGCGAGACTTCGATCTGCGGCGCGTGCACAGTGCTGCTCAACGGCGCAGCGGTCAAATCCTGCACCTTGCTCGCCGTGCAAGCGGATGGCGACGCGGTCATCACCATCGAAGGTTTGGCCCAAGACGGCCAATTGCATCCCGTGCAAGAGGGCTTTTGGGAATGTCACGGGTTGCAATGCGGCTATTGCACGCCGGGGATGATTATGGCTTCGGTTGCTTTACTCAGAGCCAAACCCAATCCAACCGAGGCTGATGTCCGGCACGGACTCGAAGGCAATATTTGCCGCTGCACCGGCTATCAAAATATTGTGGATGCGGTGTTGCACGCCGCTGACCAAATGGGATCCGCCATCACCCGCGTGGATTAAGTGAGGAGGAAATAGGCAATGTCATTTTTAGCAAAGTACATGGGACAGAAGGTCAAACGCACCGAAGACCCGCGTTTGATCCAAGGCATCGCCCATTACGTGGACGACATCAAGCTTGCCGACACGCTGCACGTAGCCTTCTTGCGCAGCCCACACGCGCACGCCCGCATCAATTCGATCAATACCGACGCGGCTAAGAGTGCGCCGGGCGTTGTAGCGGTCTACACTGGCGCAGACATTGCAGGCAAGATCGGCAACGTGCCCTGCGCGATGGCGCACCCGGAATTGAAAGCGCCGAAGCATGCCGTCTTAGCGCAAGGCAAGGTCATTTACGTCGGCCATCCGGTCGCGGCGGTTGTGGCGACCGACAAATACAAAGCGCGTGACGCGGCTGAATTGATCGAAGTTGAATATGATCCGCTGGATGTGGTGACTGATGGTGAAAAGGCAGCACAGCCCGATTCACCAGTGATTCACGAAGAGTTCGGCACGAACATCGCGCTCGTGCACAGCGCAGGCTCAGGCGACGTTGACGCCGCTTTTGCGCAGGCCGACAAGGTCATCACGCAGAAGTTGAATCATCAACGCCTGGCGCCCATTCCGGTCGAGACGCGTGGCGTGTTGGCGCAGTACTTCCCTGGCGAACAGCAGCTCAATCTCTGGTCATCCACGCAAATTCCGCATCTGCTGCGTACACAGATCGGGCTGATGCTTGGCGTCGCCGAAAACAAAATCCGTGTCATCACGCCAGAAGTCGGTGGCGGTTTCGGGTGCAAGCTAAACGTCTATGCTGAAGAAGCATTGCTCGGTTGGATTGCGATGCAACTCAAGAAGCCGGTGAAGTGGATCGAAGGCCGCCGCGAAAATTTGCAGGCGACGATTCACGGACGCGGGCAGACGGGCACAGTGCAGGTCGCGGTCAAGAACGATGGCACTCTGCTCGGTCTGAAGTACGATGTGATCGCAGACATCGGCGCGTATCACCAGTTGCTGACGCCCGCAGTTCCGACGCTGACCGGCTTGATGCTGTCGGGCTGTTACAAGATTCCGGCCATCTCGATGAAGTGCACAGAAGTTTTCACTAACAAGATGGCTACTGACGCTTATCGCGGCGCGGGTCGGCCCGAAGCGACTTACCTGGTCGAACGCCTGATGGATTGCGTCGCGCAAGAATTGCAGATGGACCCGATTGAGTTGCGGCGGAAGAATTTCCCCACGCCTGAAGAGTTCCCCTTTGCTACGTCTTGCGGCGTGGTCTACGACAGCGGCGATTACGAGAAAGCGTTACAGAAAGCGATGGCGCTGGTCGATTACCAGAAGCTGCGCGCGGAGCAGGTCGCCGCGCGCCAGCAAGGCCGCGTGATGGGCATCGGCGTTTCGACCTACGTGGAAATTTGCGCGATGGGGCCGTCCGTTGCAATGCCTGCGGGTGGCTGGGAAAGCGCAACAGTACGCGTCGAGCCGACCGGCAAGGTCACTGTGCTGACCGGCGTCTCGCCGCACGGTCAGGGCCAAGAGACGTCGTTTGCGCAGATCGTCGGCGATATGCTCGGCATTGATATGAACGATGTGCTGGTCGTGCATGGCGACACGGCCATCGTGCAATACGGCATCGGCACATTCGGTTCGCGCGGCTTGGCAGTCGGCGGCGCGGCGCTTGCCTTTGCGACGGAAAAGGTCGTCAACAAGGCGCGTAAACTCGCTGCGCACTTGTTGGGTACGGATGAAGCGAGTCTGACTTTTGAAAATGGCCGCTTTGTCGGCGCGCCAAACGACAAAAGCCTGACGATTCAAGAGGTCGCGTTGGCCGCGCATACTGCCGCCAGCATACCGGAAGACTTTGAGCCGGGCTTGACCGCAACACACTTCTTCGAGCCGAAGAACTTCACCTTCCCGTCAGGCACGCACATCTGTGTGGTCGAGATTGACAAAGACACGGGCGAGCTTGAGATCAAACGTTACATCGCCGTGGACGATTGCGGCAACCAGATCAATCCGCTGCTGGTGCAAGGCCAAGTGCACGGTGGTATCGCGCAGGGCTTGGCGCAGGCGTTGTTTGAAGAAGTGGTCTACGACGAGAACGGCCAGTTGCTGACTGGCGAGTTGATGGATTATGCCGTGCCGAAAGCGCACCAGTTGCCACACTACGAACTCGATCACACGGTCACGCCATCGCCCGTCAATCCGCTCGGCGCAAAGGGTGTGGGCGAAGCCGGAACTATCGGCTCTACGCCGGCCGTCGCCAACGCCGTGATTGATGCGCTCGCGCCGTTCGGAGTGAAGCATCTCGACCTGCCGCTGCGGCCTGAGAAGCTTTGGCGAGCAATGAATAATTGAAAGCGAGGGAAACATGATTCCAAGCAACTTTGAATACTTCGCGCCTGCCACCATTGATGAAGCGTTGAATCTGCTCGATCAGCATGGCGACGATTGCAAGATTCTGTCGGGCGGCCATAGCCTAATCCCCGTGTTGAAGCTGCGACTGGCAGCGCCTGCGGTGGTAGTGGACATTGGGAAAATCACCCAGTTAAAGACGATCAAAATTGAAAACGGCGTGATTCGCATCGGCGCAAACGCCACACACGCGGCAATCGCCGCATCGGTGGACGTCAAACAACATTGCCCGCTGCTGGCGGAAACAGCAGCACAGATCGGCGACCAACAAGTGCGCAATCGTGGCACCATCGGCGGCAGCTTGACGCACGCCGACCCGGCGGCGGATTGGCCGGCGGCGATGCTGGCGCTGAATGCCGAGATCGTCGCGCGCAGTAGCAAAGGCGAGCGCACAATCAAGGCGAGCGATTTCTTCGTGGATATGTTGACCAGCGCGGTCGGGCCAGGCGAGATCGTCACCGAAGTGCGCGTGGCTGTGCCTGCTCAACCGCAAGCGTCAGCCTATTTGAAAGTGGCACAGTCCGCTTCCGGTTTTGCGCTGGTGGGCGTGGCTGCACAACTCAAGCTCAACAACGGTCAGTGCGAAGAGATCAGCATCGGCGTCACCGGGCTAGCGCCGAAGGCTTTCCGCGCTGCGGCTGTCGAAGGAGCATTGCGCGGCAAGGCGCTGGACGAGGCCGCTATCAAAGCCGCCGCTGCGCATGCAGACGCCGATGCCTCAGACGCTTTGGAAGACATCCACGCTTCGGGCGAGTATCGGCGGCATCTGGCGAAAGTCTACGCGCAACGCGCAGTGCAGGCGGCGTTGAGTCGCGCTTAACCAGCGCTTGCCCTAGTGCGCCTCTCGCAATAGGCTCTTCAAGCAAATGAAGATTGAAGGCAGTTACACAATCAAAGCGCCGCGTGAACAACTCTGGCGCATGATGATTGACCCGGCGGTATTGCAACGCTGTGTGCCCGGCTGCGAAGCGCTCGAAGCCGCCGAAGACGGTTCTTACAAAATGACGATGAAAGCCGGCATTGGTTCGATCAAGGGCACGTTCACCGGCAAGATCAAACTCGACGAGCTGCGCGAGCCTGAACACTACAAGATGATCGTCGAAGGCAATGGCAAAGTCGGCTTCGTCAAAGGCGCGGGCACGTTGCATCTGGTCACACAGAATGAGGAGACGGTCATCAACTACGCCGGTGATGTCAGCGCCGGTGGCACGCTGGCCAGTATTGGTCAGCGCATGATTCAAGCCTCGGCCAAAATGCTGGCCGGGCATTTCTTCAAAGCTCTCGCAGAGGAAGCTGAAACTCAAGCCGATCATCAATGAGGTTTATTGATGCAACAGTCACGTGTCTTAAACATTTTACAAGCAACCATCACTCTATTACTTCTTTCGCTTTATCACACTCCGGCACTTGCGCAGATGAATGCCAAGTTGCTCGGTCAGCTCAATCCATTCCCTACTGACAACCGCTATGGTGACGTTTGGGGTGAAGGCAATTACGCCTATCTCGCCTCTTACAACGGCAATGGGGTGATGATTATTGACATCACGAACCCGCGCGCACCCGTGCTAGCTGGTCACTACAATCCGCCGACCGGCGGACGCTTTCAAGATGTCGTCGTCATCAACGGCATCGGTTATTTTTCGAGCGAAAACAATGGCGGCGTCCACATCGTGGACGTGCGCGACCCGCGCAATCCGACGCTGCTCAGCCAGATCACGCCGACGCAAAATGGCTACCCGTTTGTGCACGAATTGTTTGTCGCCGATGGCCTGCTTTTTGAAGCCGATTCGCGGACGCCGGTGGTCAAGGTCTTCGATGTCGGCAATCCGGCGGCCCCTGTGTTCGTGCGCAATATCACCACGACTGACACACGCTTCATTCACAATATGCTCGCCGTAAACGGCAGGCTTTACACATCCGGTTGGGGCGGGCGCACAGATATTTACGACATTCGTAACGTACGCACGCAAGACCCGCCGCTATTGGGCACGATCAACTCCGGCAATTCGTCGCACAGCAGTTGGGTGACGAATGATGGCAAGATTCTGGCGAGTTGCCGCGAAACGGTGGATGGTGACGTACGCTTGTTCGATATTTCTGACCCGGCCAATCCCAGACAGATCGCTGCCATCACGGCGGCCAGTATCGGCCTAGACACTTTCTCGACGCACAATCCGATCATCGTTGGCAATCTTCTCTTTGTCTCGTGGTATCAAGCAGGCACTGAGGTATTCGACATCACCGATCCGGCTAAGCCAGTTTTGGTCGGCGGCTACGATACGTATAACGGCCCACTTTGTCAGGGAACGTTTTGTTTCGACGGCAACTGGGGTGTCTATCCGTTTCTGGGCTTAGACCGCGTGCTGCTGAGCGATCTGGATGGCGGATTGTTTATCGTAGATTTCAGCGCCGCTGGTAATGGCGCGAAGACTGTCTCAGCCGCAAGCTTCAACTTTTCATCTATTGCGCCCAAATCAATCGTGGCGGCCTTTGGCATCAATCTGGCTACGGCGACGCGCGCCGCAACCACACAGCCTTTGCCCACCGAATTGGCAGGCACGCGCGTTACGGTGCTGGACTACGCCGGAGTTGAGCGTGCCGCGCCGCTCTTCTTCGTCTCGCCGACGCAGATCAATTACGAAATCCCTGCCGGGAGCAGGCCCGGCCCGGCTTTGGTCAAGATCACTTCCGGCGACGGCAAGGTCAGTTATAGCTCGACGACTGTGCAAGCCAGCGCGCCAGCGATTTTCACGGTCAATCAAAGCGGTAACGGTGAGGCAGTTGCGTTGGATGCTTTCAGTTTTACACCCGCGCCTTTCGTTGCGGTGCGACCAAACGGTGAGCCGAACATCCTCGCGGTCTTCACTACAGGTCTCGGCAACGATGCGACAGACGTAGATGGTAACTTCAGCAGTAGTGTACGCGCCACGTTGGATGAGCAAAACATTGCGGTAACTTACGCAGGCAGAGCACCGAGCTTCACAGGCTTGAATCAATTGAATATTGTGCTGCCCACAGGTTTGACGGCGGGCACGCATCGGCTGAAAGTTTTTCGCGGCGGGATGGTGAGTAATGAAGTGACCATCACGACCAAGTAAGCCAAGCGCGTGAAGTGCTGCGGCTTGAGATAATGCTAGCGAATTCACTTTGTCTGCTCTGTGCGTGCTTGGGAGAACTGCTAGACAGCAGGCCCAGGTGTTTAGAGTACAAGCTTTAGCTTGCTAGTGGAACGCGCCCAATCCACCGGCAAGCTAAAGCTTGTACTCTAAACACCCGAGCCTGACGCAATCTTCCTACCGGCATTGTCTCGACGCGTTTCACCGCAATCGCCAGCAGTATCCACGAGTCTTACCATTCCATACAGTAATCAAACTTCTTCCCGGACTTTGTTCCTGGTCTTCTCCAACACTTGTTCGAGCAAATTGACCCGACTGCCTCCGCCTTGCGCGAAGTCAGGTTTCCCGCCGCCGCGTCCGCCCAATTCCTCGCACGCAGCGCGCAACAGCGCACTCATATCGTTGGCTAAATCAGCCGAGCGCGCGAAGACGAGTTTCGCGCTTTCTCCCTGCGTTGTAGCTAACAAGGCCACCACGCCGGGCTGAGCCACCAGCTTGTGCGCTAACATCTTCGCTTCTTCAAAATCACGGTCGTTGATAACTTGCGCCACTACACGCTTGCCATTGCTTTCGCCGATACCCGCCAGCAGTTCTTGCGCTTCGACTTGCGCAGCCACTTCTGCCAGATGTTTGACGCGTCGCACCAAGGTTTTGTTCTCATCCTGCAAACGGCTGACCGAATTCAAGACCTCAGCGCGCCCGACGGTGAACTGGCGTGCGAGACTATCAGCGATTTGATGGTCGAGGCGGTAGTCTTGCAAGGCGCGCGTGCCGCAAACAAATTCGACGCGAACCATTTGCTTGGCGCGTTCCCAACCACGCACAGCGATCAAGCCAACTTCGCCCGTCTGTTTGGCGTGGGTGCCGCCGCAGGGCGACCAATCGAATTCGTCAATCTCAATTACGCGAATGCAATCGCTAATGAAGCTTTCTTTGCGCAAGGGCAACTTGGCTGCTTCGTCCGGCGTGACTTCGTGCAAGCGGATGGCGCGATTCTCAAAGACTATTTGGTTGGCCAATTCCTCAGCGCGTGTGATAGCGGAAGCGACTTCGTTAGGCTGAGCTTCGAGCGTCAGGTCAATCTGCGTCACGTCAGCAGTGATGCGGAAGCCTTTCGTCTCGGCACCGAAGAGTTGAAAGAAGGCTTGTGAGATGAGGTGCTGCCCAGTGTGTTGCTGCATCATTTCACGTCGCCGCACCCGATCAACGACGCCGCTAGCAAGTTCGCCCACTTGAAAGCGCGCGCCGTCCTTCAAGTGATGCAGAATGCGTCCATCAGCAGCCATCTCAACGTACTCAACTTCAACGCCGTTGATGTGCCCCGCATCGCTTGGCTGGCCGCCACCTTCGGGATAGAAAGCCGTTTGGTCTAGCACCAAGACAGGCCGACCTTGCTGTGTGAGGCAATCAACCACTGTGGCGGTGAACTCCGTTAAATGTGAATCTGTCCAATAAAGCTTGGTGGTCATAGGTGCGGCAATGCTAGCAAAGCGCCCATAGGCCAGCAAGTAAGTTGAGCGGTAGCGGATTTCAACGATTTGCGCTACCTTCTAGCCATGGCGAAAAAAGGAAACCTGCTTGTTGTTGATGACGAAGAAGTGATGCGCGACGTGTTGGAAAGCCTGCTTTCAGGCGACGGTTATCGGGTGGATTTGGCAAAGACGGGCGAAGAAGGGCTGGCGCGGTTGAGCGAGCGCATCTATGACGTGATCTTGCTGGATGTCTCGATGCCTGGCATCGGCGGTTTGCGCGCGCTCGAGGAGATATTGAAGCTCGATAGCGAAGCTGTAGTGATAATGATTACGGCCTACGCCACCTTTGATACGGCCATTGCGGCCTGGCAGCTCAGTGCGTTCAACTGCATTCGCAAGCCTTTCGAAAATCAGCAAATCCTCAAGACTGTTGCGGCAGGCATTGCCCGGCGGCGGGGCGATGAAGAGCGCCGGGTGTTGCGGCGTACGTTGAAGACTTCGGGGGATAAGAGCCAGATCGTCGGCCATTCGGCGGCAATACAGCAGGTTTACGACTTGATCGAGCAGGTCGCGCCCGCGCGTTCGACGATCTTGGTGACTGGCGAATCGGGCACGGGCAAAGAGGTCGTCGCGCGCGCGATCCATTTCTCCAGCCCACGCGCCGAAGCGGGCCAGTTCGTCGCCGTCAATTGTAGTAACATCCCATCCGAGCTACTCGAATCCGAGCTATTCGGCCACACCAAAGGCGCATTCACCGGCGCGATTGCAGCGAAGAAAGGCTTGTTTGAAGTCGCTGATGGCGGTTCGATCTTTCTGGATGAGATCAGCACGATTCCGCCCGAAACACAGGCGCGCCTGCTGCGCGTGATTCAAGAACGTGAGTTCACGCCGCTCGGCGATACGCAGCCGCGCCGCGTGGATGTGCGCATCATCGCCGCGACCAACACCGATTTGCAGCGCGCCGTTAAACAAGGCGACTTCCGCGAAGATTTGTTCTACCGGCTCAATGTCATCAACATACACCTGCCGCCCTTGCGCGAGCGGCGCGAAGACATATTGCCACTCGCCCAGCATTTCATTCGCAAGTACAGCGCGGAGAACGAACGTGATTTGAGCGATCAACTTGAGGCTGAAGTTTTGCGCGCACTCGAATCCTATCCCTGGCCGGGCAACGTCCGCGAGCTGGAAACCGCGCTCGAACGCGCCGTTATCATTACGCGCGGCAATGAGATCATTTTGGAAAGTCTGCGCGATGAGATTCGCAATCCGCCAGCGCGGCTGGGCCAACCGGCTAGTACAGCCGAGACTGTCGGCGCACTCGATGTGGGACGTGGCATTTCGTTTTACGATGAGGTCTCGCGTTTTGAAGTCGAGCTGATCAAGCGGGCTTTAGAAATTACTGGCGGGCATCAGAGCCGTGCGGCCAAGCTGCTGGGGATGAATAACACGACGCTCAATAGCAAGATCAAGGTCTATAATATCAAGCCATAAGCGTGTAATTGATAAAGGGCGGAGTCAGGCTCGAATTATCGGCGCTCACTGGTTCCGTTGCCGCGTTACTTCATCTTCGGTTGCTGCGCGCCAGAGCTTGATTGTAGCTGCGCCACGCCCTTCGTAATCGCCGCCGCCACAAGCGAGAGTTAGGCGATCTGGCGCAAACGCTACAGTGCGGACTCTGGCAGGATATTCTTTGAGCGTAGCCAACTCCTGATAGCTGCGCACATCCCAAAGTTTCACCGTATGATCATCACTCCCGCTAGCCAGTGTATTCCCACGTGACCCGAAATCCACTGACCAGACGTTGGCCGAGTGTCCCTTGAGTGTCGCGTTCAGCTTCGCCCTGTTTACATCCCATAATTTGATTACATCATCATCGCCTGCGCTGGCGAGCAACTGGCTATCGGACGCAAATGTTAACGAGCGCACCTCGTCTTCGTGCCCCACCAGCGTTGCCGTTTCTTTCCTGCTACGCAGATCCCAGAGCTTTACCGTCTTATCAGCACCGCCGCTCGCCAACCGTTGCCCATCCAGCGCAAACGCCAGCGCGTTCACGCTGCCTGTGTGGCCTTGAAGCGTTGCCAGCGCCTGTCCGCTTCGCGCCAGCCACAACTTCACCGTGCCATCATCACTTCCGCTGGCGAGTGTTTGCCCATCCGGCGCAAAGGCTACAGCATTCACGCTGTCGTTGTGCCCGCTGAGCGTTGCCAACAAATGCCCGCTCTGCACATCCCAGAGCTTGACTGTGCGATCGGCGCTGGCGCTAGCCAAGGTTTTTCCATCCGGCGCAAAGACCACCGACAAAACTTTGCCCCTGTGCTCCTTGAGCGTCAATAGCTCTTGGCCGCTGCGCACGTCCCAGAGCCGCACCGTGTAATCACTGCTACCACTGGCGAGCTTTTGACTGTCCGGCGTGAAAGCCAGCGACCAAATGATGTCAGTGTGTTCTTTGAGCATCTCTACATCTGGCTGGCTGCGCGTATTCCACAATTTCACTGTACCAGAGTTACTGCCACTGGCGAGCATTTGACTATCGCGCGCGAAAGCGAGCGACCAGATTCTGGCCGCGTGACCTCTGAGCGTTCTGAGCGGTTGCCGGCTGCGTACATCCCAGAGTTTCACCAAGCCATTATCATCGCCGCTAGCAATCGTCTTTCCATCCGGCGCAAAGGCCACAGCCCAAACTCTTGAGGTGTGGCCAGAGAACGTCGCTAACTCGCGCTTGCTGCGCAAGTCCCATAACTTCACCGTGCCGTCCCAACTTGCGCTAGCCAGCGTCTGGCCGTCCGGCCCAAAGGCTATCGAGTTGATCAAGTCTTCGTGTCCGGTAAGCGTCGCGACAACTTGTCTGCTGCGCACATCCCACAACTTCACCGTCTTGTCGGTGCTTCCGGTGGCCAACAGCTTGCCGTCCGGCGCAAAGAATATAGTGTTGACGCTCGCTGAATGGCCAGTGAGCGTTGCAAGTTCGCGCCCACTTGCTACGTCCCACAGCTTCACTGTCTTGTCGTTGCTCGCGCTGGCCAAGGTCTTGCCGTCCGGCGAGCAAGTGATTGACCAGACGCTGTCCGTGTGCCCGTTGAATGTAACTATGGCTTGCCCGCTCTGCACGTCCCATAGCTTCAGCGTGTGATCAGAGCTTGCGCTGGCCAGCCGCTGCCCGTCCGGCGTGAAGGCCACGGCATTCACACTGTCCCTATGCCCGGTAAAGGTTACAACTGTTTTTCCGCTCTGTACGTCCCATAGCTTGATTGTCCGATCCCAACTCGCACTGGCCAGCCGTTGGCCGTCGGGCGCAAATATCACCATATTTACACTGCTCGCGTGTCCTCTGAGCGTTGCAGTTTCCTGATGATTACGTCGCCAGAGGTAGCGCCATTCAAATCCCCGCTCGACCTGCGCCGCTGGTGACGTATGGCTGAGATCAGGCAAAAACACATTGAGTAGGGCGTTGCCACGTGCTGCATTGCCATTTTCAAAGGCTGTATAGGCAAGCCCCATATTGGCGACATAATTGAGTTGGTGCGCCCGTTGCTCGTTTGCCTCAGCTTTAGCCTTCTCGTGCGTGGCGTGGCGATAGGCCCTGAGCGCAATCCCAGCGGCTAGCAAAGCCAGTAGCCCCGCCGCACCCAAAGCCCAGAGAAACTGGCGCAAGCGCGCCGCTGATAGCGCCTGCGCAGCCAATCGCAAGCGCTGAGCTTTCATCAATTCTTCAGCTTGAACCAAGCGTTCCTGCTGCACGCGTTCGCGTTCGGCCCGCTCTTCGACCTCTTGTCGCTGGCTAGCCTGTAAGAAGTCGCGCGCAATGGTAAACAAGTCTTCGGGCGCTGGCTCGGTGGACGTGGCGTGATGTGATGTTTGCGATTTGGGCTTGTAGCGGCTGGCCCAAACGCTGTTCGGGTTAGCCTCGGCTTGCCACTTGAGCACGAGTTGCAAATCAGGGTTGCGAAAAAGTGCCGCTTCACCTTGCCGATGTAGCAGCGCCGTTTCGAGCAAGCGCAAATAGATGCGCGCCGAGCGCGCTTCGTCCTCTACCCACTCGCACAATCGCTTCTCTTGAACGTCGCCTTTCCAGTTGCGAATCAAGCTCTCGTGCGAAATATCAATCACCGTCTCCGGCGTGAGCGGCGTTTCGGCGGGCGGCATCAGAAACGAGCGGCCCGGCGCGCGGAACGTTTCGATCACGGCGCTGACTTCGCCCTCGCTCGCTTCGGTCACAGCGCAAAGCTCGCTGAGCTTGACGGGACGGCGCACCTCGCGATTGTCCGCGCCTTTCTCGGTCAATGCTCTGAAAATTCGCTCCACAAGCTGCTGACCATTCTCTCCCAGCTTCTGTCCAACTTCTTCGTAAGCCTCATCGGCGTGACGTGAGAGAGCAAAGGCCATGCCGCCGATGGCTTCGTAATCCGCCAAATCAATCGGCGCGCGCGTTCGTAGTTCCGCCTTTAGGCGGTCTGCTTCAATCTTCGCATCCTGACCGCCTAAAGGCGGAACTACGAACGCGCGCCCTACCTCATCTCCTTCACGCCACTCGTCCCAAGTTCGCATCAGGGCATGTTGCAGGATAGGCAATTGATCCTGGTTATCGCCGATGTCGTTGAGCAAGCGGTTGACCAAGCGCGGCGCAATGGTTGCGCCGCCCACAGCGACCGGGCCAGTGATGGCAGTGCGCATCTGATCACGCGTCAGTCGCGGAATCAGGTACTGACTTTCGTTGATGGCTTCGGGCAAATCTTGAAATTGCGCGCAATCGCCCAGGTAATCCGAGCGCATCGTCAACACAACGTAGATCGGCAAATCGCGTTGCGCGGCAGCGGCAAGCAGCAATTTGATAAAAGCTGCTTTGTCGTTAGCGTTCTCTTCGCGCGTAGCGGCTTGTTCGACGCGAAAGATTTCCTCGAATTGATCGGCTATGACCAGCAGGTTTTCGTTCGGCGGCATGTTGGCTTGGCGCACGGCTTCGATCAGACCAAGGTTGCCGCGCCGCAGCGTCGCTTCGGTGATGGCGCTGTGCAGTACGCGATTCTCTGCCTCCTCTTCTGCGCCAAAAGCATCGGGTGAGCAGAAAGCTCTGGCCAGATTGCCGAGCGGATCATTGCCGGGACGTAAGAGCGCGACGCGCCAGGCTGAACCTGCGCCTGGCATCATTCCGCCGAGCAACGCAGGTAACAATCCCGCGCGCACAAGCGACGATTTGCCGCTGCCCGACGTACCCACCACAGCCAGGAATCGTGAGCGGCGCAGCTTTTCGATCAAGCTTTCGTTCTGTCCCTCGCGCCCGAAAAAGAGATGGCTCTCGTAAAACTCAAATGGGCGCAGGCCTGGAAAAGGATTGGCCGGAGTTTCGATTTCAATCAGCCGCTCAAGGCTCTCCTGAATCATTCTCCACTTCCTTTCGCGCGCTCGATCTGTTCGATAAATGGCGTGAGCGCGTCAGGGGAGAAGTCAGCGTAATTCTTGATCACCAACCCGTCTTGCACACGGAAGCGTTCCTTGCCGCTCGATTGCGGCGCGCTGAGATAAAAACCTTTAGCCAAGAGCGGCTTCGCACGCCCGTAACCGGGCAGCTTAAGCAAATCCATCTTCTTCAATTGCAGCCAGCCATCTTGTGTTGCGCCGCAATAGGTAAGCACGGCGTCGCACAGCAACAGATTCTCCCGGTGAACCTGCGCGTCATTTTGCTCCGGCGTCTGAATGACTTCAAAACCATGCTGGTAAAGGTAGTCTTCCACTGGCGCAATAGCGTCGTAATCGGGTCGGTCATAAACCAGATAAACCAGCTTCGGCTCATCACCACTGTTTTGTCTGTCTGCCGCCTGCTTTGCTTCCTCAACGCGCTTCGGCGGATTGAGCTTTTCGTGAATGATCGTCTTCAGGTCCTCCAGCTTGTTTTGCAGCAACTCCGCGCCTTTGGGCAGATTGGTGTGATTGAGCAATTCATTGATGAAGCGTTGCTGCCGCTCATCAGTTGCGCTGAGTCCCGGCGGCAACCAGATGAGTTGAGCGAAGTCCGCTTGGCTGACGCGCGTGGTCGCCAATCCGTGCTGCAATTCGACGATGGATTGCGCTTCGTCTTCAGGCACCATGCCGTAGCGCGCGCCGATCAGATGCACGGCAAGCTGGCATTGAGCCAAGTAGCTTTCGACCTCAGGCCGCAGTTGTGCAGCGTAAGGCAACGGCTGGTCGGGCAAGACGCGATGTCCGTGCTGAATCAATTCGCGTTTGATGCGGTCGCGTTCTTCGTTGAGATCTGAGGTCGTTTCGGCCAGATAGATTGTCTTGCCGCTAGTAGTCGAGGCAGCCGGGCTGCTCGTCTGTGATTTGATGCGTTCGAGCAATAGCTTCACATCCCACGCCAGATCATCCAGCTTTTGCCAATAGCGCATGTCGTAACTCGTACCCTCTTTGTGATGGCTGAATTCGCGCGCCCTGCCGCTGGCCGAATCAATTTCGTAAAACGGATAGCCCAATAGCCCGCGCACCATTTCTGGCTGTTCGCCCAACTCGACAGGCGTCTTCAGCACCTTGAAGATGCGCGACTTGTCTTCGAGCCGAAAACCACCGTGCGCTTCTGCGTGCTCATAAAATTCGCGGATCTCTCGCTGGCACCAATCAGATTGCACGTAGCGCGGCGACAAGATGCTGAGGAGCAAAGCGGCTTGCTTCAATTCGACGATCAGCGTTTGGCCAAATTCGTCATTGCCTTGCAGCTTGCGATCGCGCCAGATCGTGGGCCGGCTGCCCATCAATTGGTGTAGCCGCACGCTCAGCCTTTCGTGCAGTAGATCAACCCAACCTTGCTCTGCATCGTATAGCTCGTTGTCGGCGTGTGCGTAACTGATAAAGAAATCATATTTGAACATAGAGGAACACTGCTCCGTTACCACCATTGGTTGTCTGGGCACAACGACCGAGATTCTTTCACCCAAACCGGAGCGGATTATAGCCAATTTTCAGCGCAACGCATGCTGTTTAACGCGCTACTTGATTGAAAAAGAGCGTGTGTCGGACGCCCGATCAGCCAAACTTGATCGGGCGTCCGACACACGCTGTCTCTCTTCAGGAGTTTGCGATCTGCCTCGGTAGGACAGGTTCCCAACCTGTCCTGGTCAGTAACGGACAAGTTGGGAACCTCTCCTACTCATTTTCGAAGACACAGTCTTTTGAACGACTACCTGCGATCCTTGAACAAATGGTAAAGTGCGCCGCCGCCACCGCCGATCAAAGCGCCCACGCCTGCGCCTTTGCCACCACCCGCTGCCAGGCCAATACCTGCGCCGATAGCCGCTGGCGCCGCAATCGTCAGTGCAGTTTTGAGCTTCGAGCTACGATGCCTTTCTCTCACACGATAGACCACAGGGCGATAAGACATGCGGACTGGAGCAACCTGCGTTCTGACTGGCGCGAAAGCGCTAGTCATTCGCTGTCCAGTTCTTTCCTGGTAAGCCTCAGCATAACCTGCTCTGTATCCTTCGTTATAGCCTTGACCGTTATAGCTCGCACTGGACGTATTACTGACATTGCTCGCTCCATTGTTCAAACAGGAGCTATATCCATCAGAGTAGCCAGCTTTGTAATCGCTCGAGTTAAATGTTTGATTCTCTCTGGCGATTGGATTTGACGCCGAAGCCACCCGATTGGAGGCCAACTGATTCTCCTCCGCACTCGTCTTCGGCACATCGGTCACGCGACCAATCGCAAACCCGCCCAACATGAGTGCTCCTGATAGCGCCACTGCCAGAATGCGTTGAGTTCTCGTCATCGCTTGAATCCTCCTTAAGCTTTTTGTGGGGAAGTTATGCGGTTATTTCTGCAAATGCGATGCCGCCAAAGAAGCAAAATCATTAGTTCGCTAAGTGTCGTAATTGGTTGATGTGACGAAGGTCATAGCGAGTTGCGCTAATGTTTCTCAAAGTATCCGTGTTCCATATCGAATACATTGAAGCAAAAGATTGCACATTCTGGGTTAAGTTGAGAACAAAATTAAATGAGCGTAAATTGCCCGCTGAACAACCATGAGAATTGCTAAAAACGGTTTGTCTATGCGATGCTGCGCGCCCCATTGTTTTTTTCCCCGCCAAAGGAGGTTTCACATGCGACGGCTAAGCCTTGCCACGACGCAGGTTTTTCCCACTCGATCTCTTCAATTTTTCTTGGTCGTTACGTTAGTTGCCATGAGCGCAGCTTCGCCTGGAATGCGCCAGCGCACGGCACTAGCCCATTCGGCAAATGAACACACTCGCGCTGCAACAACACAGATCAACCAGGTGCCGGTTGTAACCATCTCGGCAGCTAGTTTTGAATTGGCGGCGCTCGCGCCTAGTGCGATTGCGTCAGCCTTCGGCACACAACTGGCCACGCGCACCGAGATCGCCAATTCGTTGCCGCTGCCGACTAATCTCGCGGGTACGACTGTGCGAGTGAAAGACAGCGTGGGCGCTGATCGCACGGCCGTGCTCTTCTTCGTCTCGGCCAACCAAATCAATTTCGTAGTGCCTGACGACACTGCGGCGGGGACAGCCACCCTAACTGTGCAATCGGGCGATGGCACGACTTCGCAAGGCACGCTGGAGATCAAGACCGTCGCTCCGGCTATCTTCACTGCCAACAGTACCGGCACCGGCGCGCCTGCCGCAGTGTTACTGCGCGTGAAAGCCAATGGCACGCAGATTTTTGAAGAGGTCGCGGAGTTCGACGCCACGTTGGGCATCCGCAAGCCGAAAGCGATTGACCTGACGCCGCCCGGTGATCAAGTCTTCTTGGTCGGCTTTTTGACTGGCATCCGCCGTGCGCCCGATCCGAACAACGACGGTAACAAACAAGAGTCTGTGCACCTGTTGCTGGGCGGGACGGAACTTACGCCGTTGTTTGTCGGCGCACAGGGTGGCTTTGCGGGCTTGGATCAATTGAACGTCGAATTGCCGCGCACGCTAATTGGGCGTGGTCGCATCAGTCTTTCAATCACTGGGCCAGGCGTTTCTTCCAACTTGACTGAGCTTGAGTTCAGCGCAGCAGCAGGCAACGCTCCGCCAGCGATCAATGGCTTTAGCGACACGCGCGCGCTGGCCGGACAACAGATCACTATCAATGGCAACGGCTTCTCCTCGAATCTGTCCGACAATCTGGTGCGTATCGGCAGCACTGATGCGCTCGTCACGGCGGCTTCGGCAACACAGATCACCGTGGTTGTGCCCTTTGGCGCAGAGTCAGGCGTAGTCAGCGTCCGTACCAACCAGGGCGAAGGACACAGCAACAACTCACTGCTGGTGCGCACTTCGCTCAGCGGTCAGGTCGAAACAACGTCGCGCCAGCCATTAGGCAGCGCGCGGGTCAAATTCACTTCCGGTGGCACAACAGTGATGGTGCAAACCGGCAGCAATGGCTCCTTCGTCTTGCCTGATTTGCCAGGCGGGCTGGGAATCCTGGAAGTGGATGCCACCAACCTCGCCGTCAGCCCACCCTTCACAGTTTTCAGGCAATTGGCCGCAATCAGCGCCAATCGCGACAACCCGGTCTCGCGCCCCATCGCGCTGCAACAGTCCAGTGGCGCTGCGCCAGCATCAGGGCAAGTGGGCGGGAGTGGCTTCACGGCCACTGCATTGAGTGGCGAAGCAAATCTGCTTACGCTGAGCGCGCCGACCTACAATGCGCCGGATGACACAAATCAAACACCCGGCTTGCAAACTGGCAACGTAATCCTTCAAGTGCCAGCCAACGCGCCCGCGCTCTTCCCCAACGGCGCGACCAGTGGTGTTATTACGCTGACGCAAGTCGAAAACAGCCGCACGCCAACAGCATTGCCTACTGGCGTCTTCAGTTCGACCATCGTGCAGATCACGCCTTTCAACGTCAAACTTCTGCAAGGCGCCAAATTCACCTTCCCCAATGCCGACAACTTTCCGGCAGGCACGCAGCTCAGGCTCTACCGCTTAGATCAAACTGAAGGCAGCGGCACGCTCGGTCAATTTATCGAGGTAGGCACGGCGACTGTCTCCGGCGACGGCCAACGCATTGAGACTGCGGCCAACGCCGTTATGCTGACCAGCTACTATTTCGTCGCCAATCCCCGCCCGACCACCACAGTGACCGGACGTGTATTGGACAGCGACCGCACGCCGGTGCGCTTCGCGACTGTGCGCACGCGCGGACAAGAAGGTTTCACCGACGGCAGCGGCGGTTTCATTCTGCGCAACGTGCCAGTCGAATCCAGCAATACCACGCTCACTGTCGAAGCCGCTTTCGCTCGGCCCAACGGGCGGGTTGATCGCGCGCAAAGCGCCAATGTACGCGCCGTGCCAGGTGGCATCACCGATGTTGGCGAGATCATTCTGCCTGCCGCAACCAGCAATCAGCCGCCCGTCGTGCTGATTTCATCTGAACTGAGCGTGATTGCGGGCGAGACGCGCGACATTCCTTTCCTTGTCAACGATCCTGACAGCGGCTTGCCTGTTCAGGTCATAGTTGCCGGGTTGAGCTTTGTCTCAGTCGTGCAAACACCGACACCTGCCATACGCCTCGCGCCCGGTCCCAATGATGTGGGCACTTATGGGCTGGCTCTGACCGCCCGCGACAATCAGGGTGGCGTAACGCTCATCAACATCCGCTTGACCGTGCTAGCCAGTAACAATCGTCGGCCAGTGCTGACCGTGCCTGGCGCACAAATGGTCAATGCCGGACAAGCCTTGAGTTTCGCCGTTTCAGCCACAGACGCAGACGCGGGACAGACGCTGACTTACACAGCGACGGGTCTGCCAAGCGGAGCCAGCTTCAACGCGGCGACCAGACAGTTCAGTTGGACGCCGACCGCTGCTCAAGCAGGCACCTACACTGTCACCTTTAACGTGACCGACAACGGCACGCCACTGTTGAGCGACAGCAAGCAGGTGGTAATTACTGTGGTGGCGGCTAATACTGGCATTGTGCGCGGAACGGTGCGCAATGCTGTCACTGGGCAACCGCTCGCAGGCGCGACGGTGGCGATAGCTAATACCAATCTCACAACTACGTCTGCGAGTGATGGCACCTACACACTGTCTAACGTGCCGCCTGGCAACTACAACTTGAACGCCTCCGCCTCCGGCTTTGTCAGCACACAAGTGCAAATCACTATCGTTGCGGGTCAAACCCTGACGCAAAATCTTTCGCTCTCGACAGTGCTGGCGACGGGGCAGCTTCGCATCACACTCAATTGGACAAAGGATGCGAACGGCGCGCCGGATGATCTGGATGCACATCTGTACGGCCCGGCTGGGAACAATCAGTGCTTCCACGTCTACTTCAACAATACCGGCAGCTTAACTGCCTCGCCCTTCGCGGCGTTGGAGGTGGACAACATCGAGTTGTCGGGCAGCCCTCCCACCGAGACTGTGCGGATTGCGCAACAGACGCCAGGTACCTATCGCTTTTTCATCAATAATTTTAGTGAAGAGCAGGCGGATGGGCTGTCACGTTCACGCGCGACCGTGCAAATCTTCGGCAGCAATGGGTTGCTACGCACCTACGTTGTGCCCAGCGGCGCGGGTGCTTACTGGCACGTCTTTGAGTTGAACGGCCAGACCGGCGCAATCACCGATGTCAATTTGCTGGCCAACGCAGCGCCGTCTTTTACTTGTGGCAGCACCAACTGCAGCTACTCAATCTCGCCAACCAATCAGTCGTTCGCGGCTAACGGTGGGACTGGCAGCACCAATGTCACCACGCAAGCCAATTGCGCGTGGACGGCGACCAGCAATGCCAGTTGGCTGACGATCACCTCCGGCGCTTCCGGCAACGGTAGCGGTACGGTGGGCTATTCCGTCGCTGCCAATACTGCCGCCACTCAGCGCACAGGCACGCTGACCGTCGCGGGCCAGACCTTTACTGTCACCCAAGCGGGCAGCACCGCATTCATACTCAATGACCATCGCACCTTTGCCGGGCCATTTGACAATACTTGCACGGCACCCACGACTAAGTCTATCTTTCTGCCAACCGATCAGGCGGTTTATCAATGGACGCTGGTCTCTGGTGCGAAAGCGACCGACGTGGTGCGTTGGGATTGGATTCAGCCGGATGGCTCGGTCTACACCAGTTCGGCTCCGCTGACCCTGGGCATTGACGGGCGCGCTTGTTTCAGCCATTCGATCAATATCGCGGGCCAGCGCGCGGCTTCATTGCCTGGCGTTTGGTTGGTGCGCGTCTACTACAACAATACCCTGCTCATCACTGATACCTTCGGCATTGCCAATAGCGCGGGCATTGTAGTCGGCGATCACCGCACCACGCTGGCGCTGGTTTCGGAACAGACCTGCGACGTGCCGGTGGCCAAGACTAACTTCCTTACGACTGATGCACGCGCTTATGCCTGGTTCTTTACCTATAACGGCAGCGTGGGCGACCAAATTCGTTGGGACTTTATCAATCCCAGAGGCGCGGTTTTTAGCAGCGTGTCTCACACGCGCGCATTTGCCGGTGATGGCTGCTTTTGGGCCTTTATTCCCATCGCCGGCCAGGGAGGCGCGGCTGCGGTACCTGGCAATTGGCAAGTCCGCACATACTACAAGAGTGTGCTGATGTTCACTGACAATTTCACCATTACGGGCCCGGCTGGAATTGCACCGCCTTTGGTTACAACGCCAGCCACCAGTGGGGCTGGCAGTAGCCGCGGGCATAACTGAGAAAGTTAGCCAAAAGCATAAAGCGCACGAAAGGCAAATGACCTTTCGTGCGCTTTATGCTTCTTCGTGTAACTTTGTGAATTGAATCTATTCCAGCTCAGACAGCCTGATGTCGCTATGGTTCACGCAAGCTATCTCAGATCAGGTGGCACGGCAGAAGCATTTCCATCCAAAAACCGCTCGAACCAATAGAGCTGCCAATTCAAACTCTCCACCAAATGCTTCGGCTCGCCGGTGCGCGTCAGGTTGTGATTCTCGCGCGGGAACATCACGATCTCGGTCGTCACGCCAAAATGTTTGAGTGCGCGGAACCATTGTTCGCCCTGTTCGAGCGGCACACGAAAATCATTGTCCGAATGCAGAATCAAGGTCGGCGTCTTGACGTTCTTCGCGTACTTCAGCGGCGAGCGATCCCAATACAAATCGAACTTCTCAAACAAATCGCCGCCGAAGTCGCCTTTATGTCCATACGCGCCATCGCGCGTGCCTTCGTCCGAAACGAAATTGACAACACTGCGCAATGTCACAGCCGCCTTGAAGCGATCTGTGTGCCCCACAATCCAGTTGGTCATAAAGCCGCCGTAGCTTCCGCCCGTCACGCCCATGCGATCAGCATCAATCCACGCAAAGCGTTTGAGCGCTGCATCCACGCCGTTCATCACGTCTTGATAATCTTTGCCACCCCATTCACCCTCGATGCCGCGCTCGAATTTCTGGCCGTAGCCGGTTGAGCCGCGCGGGTTGGTAAAGAAGACCGCGTAGCCTTTAGCCGCATAGACTTGAAATTCGTGATACCAATCCACACCATACTGCCCCGCCGGCCCGCCGTGCACGCTGAGTATCAATGGATATTTCCGGCCCTCCTGCCAGCCAATCGGTTTGACGAGAAACCCATCCACATCCCAATTGTCCGCGCTCTTGTAACTGAAGCGTTCAACGTCCGCCAGCTTCAACTGCCGCCACAGCGCCTGATTCAGATTGGTCAGCTTGCGTTCGTTCTTACCGTTCAAGTCAGCGATGTAGAGATCATCCAGGTGCTTGAAGTCATTCACCAGATAAATCATGGTGCCCGTGCGCTCGTTGAAATCCACACTACGCACCGCTCGCGCTCCCGTCGTAACTTGCGCGATGGCCTTCGACGCGAGATCAATGCGGAACAGATGGTATTCGCCCTTCACACCTGTCTCAAAGAACAGCAACCTCCCATCCTCAGACCAATCGAGTCCGGCGGGAATTAGGTCAAGCCCGTTGGCCGCCAACACTGACGCCGTGCCGCCACTCGCGGGCGCAAGCCAGACTTTCGGATGTTCGCGCTGTTGTGTTGCGCCGACAAAAGCGATGGTCTTGCCATCGGGCGACCAACGTGGACTGTTGTCTGATTCTTCGTGATCTGAAATTTTATTGAGTGCTCCGCCTTCAGCCGCTATCACCCAAACATCGCTGTTGCGATTCTGTTCGTACTCTCTCCCCGTTCGGTTTGAAACAAATGCGATCTTTGTCCCGTCAGGCGACCATTGCGGATCGGAATCGTTCCAATCGTTCCCGTCAGTAATTTGCTTGGCGGCTCCACTCTTGACCTCTACTACCCACAAGTGTGTGCGCCGGTCATCGAACCAGCCCGTGTCATTGAATTTGTACGAAGTGTTCTTGTAATGGCGCACGTCGCTGCGCTCTCTGCTTTCAGGCCGGCTGTCGCTTGGCCCAAGCCGGCTGACTACAACCAAGCGTGTTCCATCAGGCGACCATTGAAAAGCGCTGGCGCCATTCTTGAGGTTCGTCACGCGCCGCGCCTCGCCACCGTCGAGCGAAAGTAGATAAACCTGCGGCCTCGGTTGCTCAGTTTGCGCGCCTGCTTCTGGCCGGGCTGAAAGAAACGCGAGCGTCCGGCCATCGGGACTCCAACGCGGCGAGTTTACGGCTTGCGGGCTGGTCGTGAATTGCCACGGTGCGCGTGCACCATCCGTTGCCGCTAACCAGATCGCGGAACTGCGCCGGTTCTGCGCGCGGTCAATCTTCGTCACGACGTAAGCAACGAGCTTCCCATCAGGCGAGATGTGTGGGTCGCTGAGAAACTCGAACGCGAAGTAGTCCTCGGCGGTGATTCCACGCTGCGCCTCCTGTGGCAAAACAGCCTGAGCCGAGATCACGACTAATAAGCTCAACAAGCAAGTTAATTTAAGTAGTGTTTTCATCGTCAATCTCAAAGGTGAAGCACATAGTGCATAAAAGGGAATAAACGCGCCCTCATTGTAGGCGCGCTTTAGCTTCTTTCACTTCCGGAATATCCGCATCTGCTGTTTGCCAGACTTGCAGAAATTGTTCGTAGGCGGCACGCGCCCGTGCACGGTCGCCTTTGCGTTCGTATGCCTTCGCGAGATGATAAGCGGCGAGCGGGTAGCGCGGATTGATTTTCAAGATGCGTTGGTATTCGGCAATGGCATCGTCTGCGCGCCCTAGTTCGAGATAAGCGTTAGCCAGACAATCCTCTAAGGAGTCAACGTGCCATTCAAGAGCGCGGTGCTGCAAAGCGGCGCGGAAATGATTGAGCGCTTCGTCCGTGCGCCCTTGCCGCAAAGCTACGTAACCCTGCCGATATTCCCACTGCCGCAGCATGCCGCGTTCGCGCTGAAAGTCGTAATTCGCAGGGGCAAAGACGACCTCGCTCAGTTTCGCCGCCGCCGCTTGGTCGCCCCGCCGGAGCGCCAGCACGAGCGAACTCCAACCCTCTGTTGGTTCATATTTCATTTCCTCTTTGACCGCCGCCGCCGCCTGCGCCAGTTCACCTTGCCGCAGGTACAGCCAGGCCAGAGAGATGAACCCGCGCGCCCGTTGGGGATCGTCACGCGCGATTTGAATGTAGCGGCGATACTGCTCAGCCGCCGCCGCGTATCGCCCTTGCTGAAAGCGCAGGTTGCCTAGGTGAATAATCGCCACGCTCAATTCAGGATTGAGCGCGAGTGCGCGGTTATAGGCCGCCTCAGCCTCTTCGTATTGCCCCACCCATTGCTGAAACGCCGCCAGCGAATCCCAGGCATTTGGGTCGTTCGGCATAAACTGAATGTGGCGCTGATAAGCCGTCAGCGCCTCGTCGTTGCGCCCCAGCCGCATGTAGACAATGCCGAGAGAATTATAAAGGTCTCTCCATTCAGGGTCAGTGACCAGCCCCTGCTGAATCACTTGCAATGCTTCTTCATTGCGTTCTTGATTTTGCAACACATTGTTCAGGCGCTTGTACGCCTCAGTTTCCAGCGGATAGCGTGCGATTAGGTCACGATAGACTTCAATCGCGCGCTTCGAATTGCGCTCTGCCGTAGCTTGCCATGCCTTGATGAAGAGCATGTCCTTTTCGCTCAAGCGGTCGCCGAGCGCCAACGCTTTGGCCAAATACGGCTTGGCCTTTTCACCCTGCCCTAAGCGCACCGCGTAGACATAGCCGATGCGCGCGTGCGCCATCGCAAATTGCGGATCGAGCGCGAGCGCCTTTTCGAGCAACGCGATGGCCTCGTGATGCTGCGCCATCTGCGACCGTTCCAACGCCAACGAGTAATAGCGGTACGCATCCAGATTGTTCGTCATCAGCGCCGCCAGCCCTTGTTGCGCGTCAGCGGCGGCGAGCGTTGTGCCCAGATGCGCGGCGAGCTTGAGCGAAAGCAGATCAATTTGCGTGAGGATTTGCGCGGGCGTGTCGGCAATCAGCGATTCCGCCGCTTGCAATTGGCCGGTGCGCGCGTCGTGCAGCATGACATCAATGCGCACTTTGTCGCCGAGCCGCGCGAAGCCGCCCAAGATCATCATCTCGGCCTGTGCGCGGCGCGCGATTTCCAAACCGTCTTCGAGTTTGATGGGTGCTGCGTTCGGTTGCCCGGTGTGACTGAGCAGAGAGGCCAATTGCTGGCGACTGAGCAAAGTCAAACGCTGTGAGCGCGAGAGGCTAGCGATCAGCATGTCGGTCAATCCTTCGCGCAGCCAATCCAACTCGCGGTCGCCCGCGCGGTTTTCAAAATACATCACCGCCACCGGCTTTTTGCCCGGCACGTGCGGCACGGTCACGGCGGCGGGAAAGGGCGCATTGGCGCGCCGCCAGACAAACCAGCCTGCCGTCAGCGCAACTAGCAAACCCAGCATTGCAACCCGAGCGGCATGTTGGCGCGGCCAAGCTGTAACGCGCTGCAACCAGCTTTGCCTCGGTGGCAAAAGCTGCGATGTCGCCCCGTCAATGACTTGTTCAATCTCTACCTCCAGCGTAGTGATTTCTTCGATTTCGGCTAGCCCGTTCGCCGATTCCAGTGACAGCTTGCTGACCGGCGCGATCAGTTGGTAACCGGCCTTGGGCACGGTGCGGATGAAACGCGGGTGGCGTGAGTCGTCGCCGAGCGCCTTGCGCAATTCGACGATGATTTGCACCAGCGCGTCGTCTGTCACCGCCGCGCCGTCCCAAATGTTTTGGATTAATTCTTCTTTGGTGACGAGTCGTTCGCGGTGTTCCAGCAGGTAAAGCAGCACATGAAAACTTTTCTGCCGCAGCGCCAAATCCTCACCCGCCCGCCGCAGACACAGCCGCGCCAAGTCAATTTCCAGCTCGCCCACCTGATAAATGAGTCGTTCGCGCTGCTGCATCGCCTCAATTGGGAGAATATCGGAAGAATTTCGTCGTTTTGTCGTTACTTCCCGCGCCGCTAATGAGAAAAGTAACCAGTTGTTTGTCAGCGACGGCGGCGATTATAGCCCGCCGCTCGTGAGGATTGCCAAGATGTCCGTGAGGGTCGCCACAGTGAATGACACACACCGCATTAAGATCGTGGTCACGCGCCGCCGCATAGGGCGCTGGCGGGCTGCCGAGTTGCGGGCGCGCTGTCCCGTGTGTGCGCGTGAAGTCGAGACGCTCGCCTGCGCGCAGGCTGCTGAGGTGTTGGAAATTGATGGCGCGGCACTTGCCGATCTGATCGCCGCCGGGCGCGTGCATACGATTGCGTTGGTAAGCGGCAGCCAGCGGGTCTGTCAGGAATCGTTGTTTGTTTAGCCATAGTCCTACGCCACTTAAATTCGATCTACGGAGGAATCAGTCATGCGCAGAAAATCATTGGCAGTCGCACTGCTCTTGGCGCTCGGCTTAGCCTGGACGCTGTTTTTTCAATGGCAGGCGCTGAGTGTAGGGAAAGCGCAGGCGTCTACCTTGAGCAGAGCTGTAGTCAGCACCGGATTCCAGCAAGGGCAACGCCTGACGGTTCAACTGCGCACGAGCAGTTATTCAACCACCATCCAAGGGACTTCCATTTTCGGCGACGGGGGGTGTCCGAATGGCGGTACGTCGCAAAGTCCTAATACCGCTACGGTCACGGCCCCGTTTGCCTTCGAATGCAAAGAGGAAAAACTCAGCGGGCAAGCGGTGGTAAACTTCCCTGCCGGGCCATTCGCAGGCACGCTGGACGGCAATGGCGACCTCGTGCTGGATGCGCCAGTGAAATTTACCGGCAAGGTAGACATCACCGGCGAGATCAGCCGCAACATCGGCGATAACCGACGCTTTCTCGATCTGACCAGTTTCTATTGCCCCAGCGTCCGCGACACTAAACAGATTTCGCTTGCATCCACGGTCTGGTCAGCGAGTTACGATTGCAGCGTGAACAAATTGAATCGCCTGTCGAACGGCACATATGGTCTATCCGGGTTGCAGATCAAGTATTTCGGCGGGCGGCTGGTGCTGGAGTCAAGCGTGGGTGCTGAATATGCAACGGCGACGAGTTGTCCGGCGCTTGGCTTGCAAAACGGTTTGGCCAGCCCTGCACAAAGTTGCCCGCCCGCCAAACTGCTGGTGGAAACACAGCCAGCAGTCCTCGCCGGCAATGTTAGTTTTGTAGTCGTCACCGCGCGCAAGGCCGACGGCACATTCGATCCTAGCTACAACGGCCCGGTGCAGGTAAGTCTCGCGCCAGGCACTACACCGAAGCTCGCCTGCCTGCGGCCAAATAGACCTGAAGCTCCATGCGCCGCTACGCAAACCATGATGCTGGCCTCCGGGAATCTCACGGAAGCGCTTTTCCTGCGGACGCCGGAGCAGGAACTGACCGGAAATACCGTGCTCAGAGCCAACGACCCGCCGCTGTCGGGCAACGTCGTCGTGAAGGCCGAAGCGGGCAGTGTCAGCGCCATGAGCCAAACGCGCGTGAAATCGCCGCTCGACTTAAAGATTAACCGCATCGAAGTGCAGCAAGGCTACCTTCCAACTTCCCAGGCAGACCTTAACGGCCCCTGGTTGCAATATCGTGACTTACTGATTCGCGTCTTTCTCGATGCCAACCGCACGGAGTTCAAAGACTATGCCTCCATCCACGACATCAGCGCATCATTGACCGTGCGCGATCAAACGGGCGCGCAAATTGAAGGCTCGCCGTTCCAACTGAAGCTGAGCGCCTTTGCGAAAGGGACGGATAGCCCAAATCAGCCGTACATTTTCCAGCCGAACTCTCCGCTTGATGCGCAAGGCAGCGAGAGCTTGAATCACGTTCTCTACGTCAGGCAGGAACAATTGAATCTTTCTGTGAAGCTCGACGATGTCTACCCCGATAAAGACCCGACCAACAATGAAAAGACGCTGCCGCCGTTGCGCTTCGTGACTTCCAAACCGCTGGTCGTGCTTTACTCACCGGCCCAACTGAAAACTGCCACACAAAGCTCAGGCTGTCCGATTGAACTCAGCATTACCAACGAGGTCAATCTCGTGCAACTTGCCTATCCGGTTTCGCTGCCGGAAAGCCAGGGGCGGCTGCGCTTCATTCAAGCGCCAAACCCAAACAAGAATGAGTCCTGCGAAGTGCTGACGGACGACCCGCTGCCGCTTCGGCCCATCTCCAGTTGGTGGTTCTGGCTCAATCGGACAAAACGCTCAGACGTCAGAGCCTGGGTCTACTTCGTGGATAAGAATTTCTTTCCCGCGACAAATCGGCCAAATCATGCCGGCATCAGCAGCGCATTAGGCGGCTCGGTATCAATCATTTCTGACAAGTGCCTGGGGCCTGACACTGGTACTCAATGTGGCATCCTGGCGCACGAACTCGGTCACCTCCTCAATCTGGGCGATACCTATCAGAGCACTGGCGTAACACCCGTCCGCAGCCCAAACAATCCGCCGCAAGGCGAGGCGGCTGGCAATCCGGTGGGGATTGGCAGTTACAATTGGTTCCAGCATCGGTTCACCATCTCCAGCAAAGACTTCGTTGAATACATGGGAGCCAGCAATAACCCCTGGACGGATCGCACCAACTGGAATTACCTACGCACAGAACTGCTGCCTGCGGCCAACGCCATTGAGC
Source organism: uncultured Acidobacteriota bacterium (assembly GCA_963699175.1). Lineage (GTDB taxonomy): Bacteria > Acidobacteriota > Blastocatellia > RBC074 > RBC074 > JACPYM01. Next base: position 1,310,903 of record OY969418.1, read on the forward strand.
CAGCCGCACCGGACACGCTGGCCGATGCGGCGGCCGCCGACAATTTCGTCATCGTGCAAGGGCAGATCAGAAAGAATGGCGCGGCGGAATTCACGACTTGCTACACATTGACAGACGCGGGGCTGGCCGATGCCGTCAGCAATGGCGCTTACTCGATCGAGACGCTCGATGCCAACGCCGCCGTGCTTAACAGTCTGAGCTTCACGCCCAACTTTCGCCCGACAGATTCGGACGTTGATTTGGATGCCGCACATTTCAGCTTCGCGCTGCCATTCTCCAGCGCTGTGCGCCAGCTTCGTCTGCGCTCGGCGGCGGGCATCCTCGCCACGCGGCAAGTCAGCGCCACCGCACCCGTCGTCAACTTCACCACCGATTTCGGCGGACAAACGCTGACAGGTAGCAAAACCGTCAGATGGAGTGGATCGGACGCCGACGGCAATGCGCTGCGCTATTCGCTGTTTTATTCGCCGGACGGTCAACTGCAAATTCCGCTGGCGCTGGAAACCACCGACACCAGCTACGAATGGGACACCGCCGAAGTGCCCTCTGGTTCCGCCCCACGTCTGACGCTCACAGCCACCGACGGCGTCAACGCCACGACCATCGAATCGCGCCCCTTCACGCTGCCCAATCACGCGCCCAAAGTCGTCATCCTCACGCCCACCGATCAGCAGCAATTCAAAACTGGTGAGACGGTGAATCTCTCAGCCTCGCTTTACGATGTGGAAGAAGGATTGACATTTCGCCCCGCACTCACTTGGTCATCCAATTTGCAAGGCACGTTGGGCACCGGCAAGCAACTTGCTCTGAACAACCTGCAAGTCGGCACGCATCGCATCACCGCCTCAGGCGCTGACAGCCAAGGCGCGCGCGGGTCAGCCACGATCACTGTGATCGTGCGCGCAGACAACTTCTCCAACCTCGAAGCCACGCCGGGCAGCGCTGATTTCGGCACTCTCACAGTCGGGCAAACGCGTGACTTCAGGCTGAGCGTGCAAAACACCGGCAATGCCCCGCTCACCATTAATGCTGTCGCCAGCAACAACCCGCAATTCCGCGTGCTCAGTTCCACTGCGCCGTTCACGATTGCCGCCAGATCACAGCAGGAAATTAGCCTGCGCTTCACACCTGTGGCGGCGGGCGATCAGAGTGGCACGCTGACCATCACCGGCAACGCCTCGAACCGTTCTAGCCTCAGCATCGCGTTGACTGGAAAAGTTACCGGCGCAACCGCCCGTACTGTCACTACAGTTTCCGCCGCCAGCTTCAGCGGCCAAACGCTCTCTGCCGAATCTATCGTCGCCGCTTTCGGCACGAATCTGGCAATCGGCGTAGTAGTTGCCGACACGCTGCCACTGCCGACTTCGCTGGCTGGCACGACGGTCCGCGTCCGCGACAGCGTGGGCACAGAACGCTTGGCGCCGCTCTTTTTCGTCGCCCCGCAACAGATCAACTACTTGATCCCCATCGGCACGGCAGTAGGCGCGGCAACCATCATTGTCACCAGCGGCGATAGTGCGCTTTCGATTGGCACCGTGACCATCGCTAACACTGCACCAGGTCTGTTCACAGCCAATGCCACGGGTCAGGGCGTGCCCGCCGCTGTGGCTTTGCGCGTTAAAGCCAATGGCGTGCAAAGCTACGAACCGGTGGCGCGCTTCGATCAGGCGCAGAACCGTTTCGTCTCAGTGCCGATTGAGCTAGGCCCGCCGGGTGAGCAGGTCTTTCTGCTTCTGTTCGGCACGGGCCTGCGCTACCGCAGTTCTTTGACGGCAGTGACCTGTCAGCTTGGCGGTGTAGCCTCGGAGGTCTTGTTTGTCGGAGAGGTAAGCGGATTGGCCGGATTGGATCAGGTCAACTTGAGTGTGCCACGCGCGCTGACCGGGCGCGGCGAAGTGGATTTAGTTTTGACGGTGGATGGCAGCACAGCGAATACGGTACGAGTAGCTTTCGCGGGAACTCAAACTTGCAACTATGCTCTTTCATCGTCGAGTCAGAGCATCGTGTCCAGCGGCGGTACAGGCAGTGTGAATGTGACAGCGCAGAGCGGTTGTGCGTGGACGGCGACGAGCAACGCCGATTTCATTGCGATCACCAGTGGCGCGAGCGGCGTGGGTAACGGCACGGTCAATTTCACCGTCGCTGCCAACCCCACCAACCAGCGCACAGGCACGCTAACCATCGCCGGACAAACTTTCACCGTCACGCAAACGGGTCGGCCTTGCTCTTACTCGATTCCCATCACCAGCCAGAGCTTCAACACCAATGCCAACACCGGCAGCATCAATGTCACAGCCACCAGCGGCTGCGCATGGACGGCGACGAGTAATGCCAGCTTCATTACGGTCACCAGTGGCGCAAGCGGCAATGGCAACGGCACGGTTAATTATTCCGTCACCGCCAACTCCACCACCAGCGAGCGCACCGGAACGATGACCATCGCCGGGATAACCTTCACCGTCACGCAAGCCGCTGCTGCCGCACTGACAGTCAGCGAGCGTAGGCTCACCGGCGGCCCGATTCCCGCGCAATGCCTACCACCGCCAACCAAACCCAGCTTTGCGCCGACGGATGGACAAGCCTATCTCTGGACACTGGTGGCAAACGCGAAGATCGGTGATCTGGCACACTGGGAGTTCGTGCAACCGGGTGGAACAATCTACGCCACGTCTGATTACACCGTGGCCTTCAATGACAGCGTTTGTTTTTGGGGTGGGATCAACATCGCGGGAACACGCGCGGCATCGTTGCCCGGTGCTTGGCAGGTGCGGCTCTTTTACAACGGCGCGCTACTGGTGACTGAGAACTTCATTATCACGGCTGGGGCAGCGGGTTTCTCAGCAACTCAACAGAAACCTTTGCCAGCGGCGTTCAGTGGCAGCGGTCAAGCACGACCACATTGAAGACAGGCGGTCACCGCACAGACTGTATTCAGCGCAGCCTGTGCGGCGACGCTAAGCTACTCAATGTCGTATTGTTTCATCGGCACACCCTGTAGATATTTGTCGAACCAGTTCACGATGTGCTGCAACCGCTCTACGCGATGCCACGGCGCGCCCGAACGCGACAACTCGTGCGATTCATTCGGGAAGCGCACCATCACGGTCGGAATCTTGCGATATTTCAGCGCGCGGAACATCATCTCGCCGCCATCCGCCGGCGGTGTGCGGTAATCGGCCTCGCCTTCGATAAACATCATCGGCGTCGTGACGTTCTTGATGTAAGTGATCGGCGAGCGATTGGTGAAGTCCTGCGGGTCTTCCCACGGCGCAGCCTTGAACCAGGTCGGTTGAAACAGCGTGAAGTCCGCCGTATACCAGAAGCCTGACCAATCGGCGATGGAACGTTGCGAGACAGCGGCAGCAAAACGTTGCGTATGCCCAACCGTCCAATTGGTCAACACGCCACCACCACTACCGCCCGTCACACCCATCTTTTTGTCGTCAAGATAACCGCGCTTCAACACTTCATCCACACCCAACATCAAGTCTTTGTAATCGTCGCCGGGATAGTTGTACTGGATGACGTTGCCAAAGTCCTGGCCATACGAAGTCGAACCGCGTGGGTTGGTGTAGAGCACGACGTAACCCTTAGCCGCCATCCACTGAAACTCGTGCGTGAAGACAAAACCGTAAGCCGCATGCGGCCCGCCGTGAATTTCGAGAATGAAGGGATACTTCTTCGACGGATCGAAGTTCGGCGGCTTCTGAATCCAGCCTTGAATCTTCTTGCCGTCAAAGCTGGTGTACCAAATTTCTTCGGGATGCGTGAGGTTAAGTTGCGTGAACAACTCTTTGTTGATGTCGGTCAGTTGCGTCAGCTTGCCGCTGGCTGAATCGAGCAGGAACAAGTCGCCGATATTAACTGAAGTCGAAATCAACAGAACCATCTTCGACAAGTCAGGCGTGGCCGTATAAGCCTGCACGGTGTGGTCGCCGGTGGTTAACGGTTCGACTTTGCCAGTCGCAGAATCAATCCGTTTCAAATTGGCGCGTCCGTGCTCAGCCACGTTGACGATCAACGAACGGTCGTCTTTGCTCCACAACACGCTGCCGGGGCTGCTACCACGTGGCGCGGATTGATCGCCGCCAATGCCGCCGCCGATGTCGAAGTCATAGCTGGCCGTCAGATTTTTCGCTGTCGCGCCTACTTCGTTATTGGCGACAAACAGATCGGGCTGTTTGTACGAAAGGACAGGTTTTGCAGCTTCGCTGCCGCCGAATGCGATGCGCTTGCCGTCGTTGCTGAAAGTGTAATCGCGCATTCCGCCTTCGAAGCTCAGCACTTTCTTTTCATCGCCGCCGCCTGCCGCAATCGAATAGAGGTCAGTGTGTGCTTGTTCGTAGTAAGCCTCGGCAACGCGCCGCGCCACGAAGTAGATGCGCGAGCCATCGGGCGACCAACTCAAATTGCCTTCGTCGAAATTGCCTTTGGTGAGCTGTTTGGGTTTGGGTATTTCGCCAAGCTGAGTTGGCACGCTGACGCTCCACAGGTGCGCGTGGAATTTCGGGTTGTTATAACCTGGGCCATTCGAGCGATAAACTGCACGATTGATCACGCGCACATCGCTGACATGCTCAGGCGGCTTCTCTTTTTCTTTCAGCTCCCCGCCTTCGGTCATCTGTTTTTCGGGTTTGTTCTCGTCACTACTGGCAAAGGCAATCGTCTTGCCGTCGGGCGACCACTCAAACCCGGCAGCGCCGCGTGGCATTTCAGTCAAGGCTTGCGCCTCACCGCCATCAAAGGACATCAGATAAATCTGCGGCGGTTGTGGCCGATTATCTTTTTCCGCCGAGCGGATGAAGGCGAGCGTCTTGCCATCGGGCGACCAGCGCGGCGTCGAGTCGCGCGGCCCTGCGGTCAATTGGCGCGCTGGCCCACCGTTGGTCGGCACCACCCACAACGCGCTGTCATAGCGGTCGGCTTTCTGATTCACCCACGCGCGCACAAAGGCGACGCGCGCACCGTCCGGTGAAATCTGCGGATCGGCAGCCCAGACGAACTTGAATAAATCCGTCTCGGTGATGTTGCGCTTATTCTGACCAAGCGCGGGTAAACTGAGGTTCAAGCTCAGGACGAGTAGCAAGACCAGTCCTGAATGGAAACGGCGTGACCAACGATTCATGGCAAGACTCCTGTCGGTAATGTTTGGATTAGCGGCAGTAAGTGCCAAACAGCAATTCGCCTGGCGTCTGCCGATGTCGAGCTTACATCACATCACTTCGGTTGATAGTCGAGAATTGTCTCTTTCTTTGCATCCCAGTACAACTTCTTACCCTCACGATACGCGCGTGTAGCCATAATCACAGCCACTGAATGAGCAAATCCGTTATGCACTGTCGCGTTCGGCTGTTGCCGGCTGCGCAGACAGGCAAACCAGTTAGTCATGTGCGAGAGGTCATTATCGCTGATGAAAATCGGCGGGACAGTATCATTCCCAGGCAGCGTGATGTATTTCTCGGCGCGTTGTATCAAAGGGTTGTCTTCGTGAGTGCCCTTCTCTTCAATACATTTCCAGCGCGGGCTACCTTCGCCGCCGACGTTGACGAGCGTGGCGTTCTTTCCCATTATCCTAGTGAAGCTGTCGCTGTCGTTGCCGAAGCTAGTCGCATAACTCACCAAGAAGCCCTTCGGATATTCCAGCAACGTCTGGAAAGTATCTGGATTCTCGCGCTCGTCCTGCCAGGCAAAGACGCCACCCGAAGCAACCACTGATTTAGGGAAATGATCGTCGAGAAAAAAGTGCACCAGATCAATTCCGTGGCTCATCCACTGATCGGTAATGCCGCCGGAAAAATCTTTGTAAAGCCGGAACTCAAAGTACGCGCGCGGATCGAAAGGGCGGTAGGCTTTTTTAAGCAGCCAGCGACGCCAGTCCGTATCCTGTTCTCGAATTTCCTTGACCTCCGGGCGTCCGCGCCAACGTGGGCCGTGATAATTCCAAACGATCTCGACCTTGCTGATCTCACCTAGCGCGCCGGTTTTGATGAAATCGCGCACGGCTATTTGATATGGTTCACTGCGATGTTGCGTGCCGATCTGCACGATACGCTTGTGCCTGGTCACGGCCTCGCGGGCAGCCTTGGCTTCCTCCAGATCGTTAGCCATAGGCTTTTCGCAGTAGCAATCCTTGCCCGCCTCAACTACGAGTTTTAAGTGAGTCGCGTGCTGAAAGTCAGCAGTCGAGACCAGCACAGCATCTACGTCTTTGAGCGCGAGCAGGTCATCCATGTACTGGAAAGCGCGTGGAGCTTTTCCATAATCTTTGGTCGCCTGCGCCGCTGCTGCCTCGCGGTTGACTTTCCACAAGTCGCAGACGGCAGTCATCTCCACATTCTTCTCTTTCAAATTCGCGACTATGCCAGCCAACTCTTTGCCACGCCGGCCTATGCCAATATGGCCGAGCGAGATGCGCTCGTTAGCACCCGGGATACGATTGTAGGAGAGAGCCGTACTGCCGCATGCGCTGGCGCCAACTACGATTGTCGTCGCTTGATTGAGAAATGATCTGCGATTGAGTTTCTGAGTTGATTTCATAATCTACTCCGGGAAATAGCTAATGACTGCACGCCTCAACCAACCAGCCTTACCAGATGATATTGCTTCTGCCCTTTGCGCAGGACAAAGAACTTACCTTCAACTGTGTGCGCAGTGGTGATGGTTGTTTTGTTATCAGTGATGCGCACGTTGTTCAGATAGATGCCGCCACCTTCTACTAGACGACGACTCTCTGCCTTTGACGGGGCCAGTCCAGAGGCAACTAACACGTCTGTAATTGGCAGACCATTGCCAATCAGTTTCTCACGTTGTAGCTCACTCGAAGGTACATCGTTAAAAATATCGAGCACCTCGTCTGCGCTAAGTCCGGATATTTCGCCGCCGAACAGCACCTGAGAAGCTCTTTCAGCTTTCTCAAGCTCGCTCGCTCCGTGCACGATGTTAGTTATTTCGGCTGCCAACGCTCTTTGTGCTTCCCGCTTTTCCGGTTGCGCTTGCAGTTTATCAGCTAAATCGTTTATCTCCGGCTGACTTAGCCAGGTGAAATACTTCAGGTACTGAATAACATCCTGATCCGGCGTATTCAGCCAAAATTGATAGAACCTGTACGGCGAAGTTAGCTTGGCGTCCAACCAAACAGCGCCCGCTTCAGTCTTGCCAAACTTCACACCTGACGTAGTAGTTACTAACGGAGAAACCAAACCATAAGCCTTGCCCGCGCGCAAACGGCGGATCAGGTCAATGCCGCTTAGAATATTTCCCCATTGGTCGCTGCCGCCCATTTGCAAGGTACAGTTATAGAGGTCATAGAGAACTAGAAAATCGTACGACTGAAGCAACATATAGCTGAACTCGGTGTACGAAATACCTTCTTCCTGTTCCAGCCTGCGTTTGACCGATTCGCGGCTAAGCATTTGGTTGACGGTAAAATGCTTTCCAACATCGCGCAGAAAATCTACCAACGGAATCGTCGTCAACCAGTCTGCGTTATTGACGATGCGCGCCGGATTTTCGACATCCTCAAATTCGAGAAAGCGACTCAGTTGCGCTTTGATTCCTCGCAGGTTTTCTTCAACGCCTTCTACAGTGAGCAACTGCCGCTCGGCTGTCTTGCCGCTGGGATCGCCGATCAGACCCGTTCCCCCGCCTGCAATCGCGATCGAGTGATGCCCGTAACGTTGCAACCGTGCGAGCACCATAATCGGCAACAACGAACCGACGTGCAGGCTGGCCGCCGTCGGATCGAAACCGATGTAAACGGTGACTTTTTCTTTGGCGAGTACTTCTTTTGTGCCTTCGGTATGATCGTATACCAGCCCACGCCATTCCAACTCATCAAACAAATTCATCGAAAAATCTCCGGAAATAATCGGGATGAAACCATCGGCTAAGCATTATCAATTTGCCCAAGTAAGACCGTCAAGCGCAGCTACCAGTCAGAGTTTCTCGAACTGTCCATAGCGCAAGGCCCGCTGCTCTTCCACCGAACGATTCGCGGCGGCAAACAGTTCGCGCGCTGCGTTGAAATCACGCGCGTCGAGCGCCTCTTTCAACGCTTGCAACTCGGCGATCATTGCGCCCAGCGCGGCAGAAATGTTCGGCTGATTAGTCATACAGATGTCGCGCCACACGCTCCACGCACTTCCAGCAAGTCGCGTCGTATCGCGCCAGCCGGTGGCAGCGAGTCTTCGAGCTAATTCGCGCTCGGCTACGGCTCCATCCTGTTCTGCGCCAAGCAGTGCCGCCAGTGTACTGGCTACCAACTGAGGCAAATGGCTGATCAACGCAACAGCCGCATCGTGCGCTTCCGCTTCGACCAGCAGTGGATGTGCGCCGATTGCTTCAACAAGCGCCTTGAATTTGTTGAAAGCTGTTTCGTCAATCTCCGGCTGCGTAATCAACGCGTAGGTCGCGCGATCAAACAGATCGGCGCGCGCGTACTCCACGCCCGTGTGCTCACTACCAGCCATCGGATGGCCGCCGATGAAGGTGACATTGGCTGGCAAACAGACGCGCGCTGTCCGACAGATTTCGACTTTGGTGCTGCCAGCATCAGTGACAATAGCACCGGGTTTGATCTGTTGGCCGCGCGTCCTCAGGAAATCAATGATGCTGCCAATGGGTGCAGCCAGATAGATCAAATCAGCCGCACAAACTTCGCCGTTATCAAAGCTCTTCTCAATCTCATCAACCACACTGCGCTCAACCGCCAATCGCGGTGAACGATTGCCGCCGCAAGCCGTGATGCGCCCAGTGAAGCCCGCGCGTCGTAACGCCAGCGCGAATGAGCCACCCAACAATCCACAGCCAACAATGGTGACGTGCTTGAAATCAAACATCACATGCGCCGGTCAATCGCGGGCGCAATCATTCGTAACTGCGCCATCAGCTTTTCAAATTGTTCGGGCAACAACGACTGCGCGCCGTCGCACAACGCCCGCTCCGGTTCGTTATGCACTTCGATCAACAACCCGTCCGCGCCCGCTGCCACAGCGGCACGCGCCATCGGTGGCACCTTGTCGCGGCGCCCAGTGCCGTGGCTCGGATCGGCGATAACAGGCAGGTGCGAGAGCTTCTTGATGACGGGAATCGCTGAAATATCCAGCGTATTGCGCGTGTAGGTCTCGAAGGTCTTGATGCCACGTTCGCATATGATGACTTCGTGGTTGCCGCCGGACATCAGGTATTCAGCAGAAAGCAGCGTCTCTTCAATCGTGGCCGCCGGGCCGCGTTTGAGCAGGATCGGTTTGTCGAGCTTGGAAAGGTCGCGCAGCAAATTATAGTTCTGCATGTTGCGCGCGCCGACTTGCAGAATGTCTACGTAACGGATGAAGAGCGGAATCTGCTGCGACTCCATGATCTCGGAAACTGTCAGCAAGCCGTATTTGTCAGCAACCTCGCGCATCATCTTCAATCCTGGCTCGCCCAAACCCTGAAAGCTGTAAGGTGAAGTGCGCGGTTTGAATGCGCCGCCGCGCATAATCTGCACGCCCTGGCTAGCAACCGAAGCGGCTACCGCTTCGATCTGCTCGCGATTTTCAAGCGTACACGGCCCAGCCATCATCACGACTTGTTCACCACCGATGACAACATCTTTGATTTTGACTTTGGTGCCTTCGGGTTTGAAAGCGCGCGAAGCCAGCTTGTACGGCGCGCTCACCCGCACCACTTCGCGCACGCCATCGAGCAGTTCCAAATCACGCGTGTCGGCGATTTGCGAGCCGACTGCGCCAAGCAGCGTGTAGCGCTCGCCGGTCGAACGGTGGATGTCAAAACCGAGACTAACTAGCCGGTCTACGACTCTGGTGACCTGTTCTTCGGTTGCGTTCTCTTGCATTACGACAATCATAGTTTCATTCCTCTTCGCTCAATTCTTCAACCAGCGCTTGGGCATTGGTCTCAACCTGCTTGCCACCATCCGCCTCAATGCGTTCGATGCGGCGCGCTTCGTCAATCACGCGCTCGAACAAGCGGCGAATCGCTTCCGCGTCGAGTGGCCCGCGATTCGCGGCGGTCACATTGGCAATCACCTGCGCTTCGCGGTTGGGCGAATAGATTTCCAGGCCGAGCTGCTTCTTGATGTGCCCGATCTCGATGGCGCAGTGCGTTCGCTCATTGAAGAGCTTGACCAATTGCAAATCAATCTCGTCAATTCGGCGACGCCAGTCCTCCATTGTTTTATCTTCGCTCATCACTCTCTCGGTCTGTGGCTCGCTCCGGCTTATTTTCCTGTTGCTCGTCGTCAAATGTTACCCGTTCATAGATCTCATCCAGCAGTAACACGCAAGCCACCGTCGCCAATTCGACTCGATCACCAACCTCCTGAATCGTCCAGATGGTGTTGCGCTTGACATAGTGATTTAGCGCGCGGCTATCTTGCGCGATCAATAAATATTTGGACAAAGATTCAATCGAGCGGTAGTCGCGAAACTTTTGGATTGAATCGTATTTGCCTGTGGTGTGAGAAAGCACTTCAACGATCAGCAACGGATTAAGTAGAGTATCGAACTCATCATCAAGGAATTGCGGCGCGCCACACACAACTACCACGTCGGGATAGGTGAAACGCCCCGACCGTGGAATCCTCACACGCATAGCATTGGAGTATGTTTCACAGGGCTTTCCCTCTAACTGATTCCCCAATCTGCGCGCGATGTTGCCAGTGATCAGATTATGCTCGCGCGTCGCGCCAGCCATTGCATAAACCCGCCCATCCACGAATTCGTGCTTCTCCAACGCGGCGCGCTCGAAGGCGAGATATTCCTCCTCAGTCATCAATCCGGATTTTTTCACAGCCGGGTTAGACGCCATAGTTTTACTCCTATTTGGAAGACTTCAGTTCGTCCACCAATTGCCTGACACGCCCAACCAATTGCGGCGAGCCTAGATTCTTTTCAATCTCCAAGACCAACCGCGTGCCCACCACTGCGCCATCAGCGTAGCGCCAGACTTCCTGCACATGCTCTGGTGTCGAGATGCCAAAGCCGACAGCCACCGGCAATGTCGTCTGTTGTCGCACGCGTTCAACCAAGCTGCGCACTTCGGTCGCTACACTCTCGCGCATCCCCGTGACACCCGTGCGCGCCACCACGTAAACAAAACCCGTCGAGTATTGCGCGATCAGCTTCAACCGCTCATCGGTCGAAGTCGGCGCGGCCAGAAAGATCGTGTCTAGCTCCGCCTGCCGCATTTCTTTAACCCAATCATCAGCCTCTTCGGGAATCAGATCGGTCACTAACACACCGTCAATTCCGGCGGCCCGCAATTTTGCACCAATATCTTCGCGGGCAAACTGCAAGAGCGGATTGAAATAGCTGAAGAGCATCAGCGGTACGTCGCTGCGCTGACGCACGCGCTCGACCATCGGCAGAATGTCGGCCACGCCAAGCGGATGTTTCAACGCACGTTCCGAAGCACGTTGAATCACCGGCCCGTCGGCCATCGGGTCGGAAAATGGCACGCCCAACTCGATGATGTCGGCACCCGCTTCGGCCAATGCCAACAGCAAGGCTTCCGTCGTCGCCAAATCAGGGTCGCCTGCCGTGATGTAGGGGATGAAAGCTTTTCGTCCTTCAGCTTTGAGTTGTTGCCACTTTTGTGTGATGCGAGTCATAGAAAACAGTTGTTAGCTAGTGGATACAAGATGCCAGGAATGATGCAAGCTAGCATCCAGCATCTGACATCTCTGCTTATTTCTTCCCTTTGTATGTCACGCGCCACACTTTATTGCCGCCATCATCGGCCACCAACAACGACCCATCGCGCAGCATCATCACTCCTACGGGGCGGCCCCACACGTCGAACCCCGCAGGATCAGTTACCCAGCCAGTCAAGAAGTCTTCGTAGCCACCTTCCGGTTTGCCGCTCTTGAACGGGATGCGAATGATTTTGTAACCGCTGCGCAACTTGCGATTCCACGAGCCGTGTAGGGCAACGAAAGCATCACCCTGATACTCCTTCGGGAACATGTTGCCCGTGTAGAAAACGATGCCGAGCGCCGCTGCATGCGGTTCGATCAACACGTCGGGCACAATCGTCTTCTGCACCAATTCAGGCTTTTCGCCTTTGCGGCGCGGGTCTTCGTTTTTACCCATATAGGCATACGGCCAGCCATAAAACGCGCCCGCTTTGACTGAGGTCGCATATTCCGGCACCAAGTCATCGCCGAGCAGATCACGCTCATTGACCGCCGTCCACAATTCGCCGTTGGCCGGATTCCAAGCCAGGCCGACCGGGTTGCGAATGCCTGCGGCGAAGATGCGATGGCCGGTACCATCAGGGTTGTACTCGTTGATCGCCGCGCGGATTTCCGGCTCGCCCGCGTTCACATTGCTGCCTGAGCCGACCGAGATGTACATTTTCTTGCCGTCTTTGCTGAAAAGAATGTCACGCGTCCAATGGCCGCCGGTGGGTAGGTCAAGCAGCTTTTCAGGCGCGCCTTCGACTTTAGTCTGGCCCACTTCGTACTTGAACCTCACGATAGAATCGGTATTGCCAACATAGAAGTAGGTCTGATTGCCGACTTTTTGAATCGCCATGCCAAAGGGGCGATTCAAGCCAGTGATTAAGGCAAAACGCTCGCTCGCGTTGTCAATCTTGTTATCCTTATTCGCGTCGCGCAGCAAATAGATCGTCCCCGCATAAGAATCGGCTAGAAAGAGGTCGCCATTCGGCCCTTCCTTCACCCAACGCACACTTTTGTAATCGTCCTTGTTATTGCCCTCTGCGAAGACGCTCACGTCAAAACCAGCGGGCAAGTTCAAGGACGCAGTGCTGGGCGCCGGAACGACCTTCGGCGGATTGCGCACTGATTCGCTGGCGAAGGGTTGCGGCAATCCACTTGGGTTGATGACGATACGCTTCGGTTTCTCACCTATTGCCGTCTTAACAGTCTGCGCAACAACCGGCGCGACTAGGCAAGCCACCGCCGCCGTAATGAGCAATAACTGTTGCTTAAAATGTTGTTTCATTGATTTCCCCTCTCGCCAATCAAAACGATTTCAAATTTCAGATTTTCACTTCAATCTGTTCCGACACTGTGTTGACATCCTTATCGCCGCGTCCTGATAGATTGACCAAAATGATTTCGTCCTGCGCTAACCGCGGAGCCAGCTTCATCACCTCCGCAATCGCATGCGAAGACTCCAGCGCCGGAATAATGCCTTCCAAGCGTGCGAGCAGTTGAAATGCTTCCAATGCCTCCGCATCGCTTGCGTACTTGTATTCAGCACGTTTTAAGTCGTGCAGGAATGCATGCTCAGGCCCGACGCTAGCATAATCCAAACCCGCCGAGACCGAATGCGTTAGCGAAATCTGCCCGCGCTCATCCTGCAAAACGTAACTGCGCGTGCCTTGCAGCACGCCGATGCGCCCGCCTCCTTCTGTCAAAAAGCGCGCAGCATGCTCACCCAATTCAAGCCCGCGTCCGCCTGCTTCAACGCCTATCATCTTCACGTCAGCATCGTTCAGAAAAGCATAAAACAATCCCATCGCATTGCTACCGCCGCCGACACACGCAACTAGATAATCAGGCAAGCGTCCCGTGCGTTCCAACATTTGCGCGCGGGCTTCGTTGCCAATCACACTCTGAAAATCGCGCACCATCATCGGGTACGGGTGCGGCCCCAAGACCGAGCCGAGCAAGTAATGCGTGTCTCCCACATTTGTCACCCAATCGCGCAATGCCTCATTAATCGCATCCTTCAACGTCTTGCTGCCCGACTCCACGCCGACGACTTCCGCGCCGAGCAAGCGCATGCGAAAGACATTCAATGCCTGCCGCCGCATGTCTTCGGTGCCCATATAGACGACACCTTGCAAACCCATCAGCGCACAGACCGTCGCCGTCGCCACGCCGTGCTGTCCCGCGCCGGTCTCGGCGATGATGCGCGTCTTGCCCATGCGTTTGGCCAGCAGGATTTGGCCGATGGCGTTGTTGATCTTGTGTGCGCCGGTGTGCGTTAGGTCTTCGCGCTTGAGATAGATCTGTGCGCCGCCCAGATGTTTTGTTAGCCGTTCAGCAAAACTGATCGGCGTCGGGCGCCCGACGTAATCGCGCAACAAGGTTTGAAACTCTTCCTGAAAGCCCGCGTCGTCGCGCGCTACAGCATAGGCGGCCTTCAACTCTTCCAACGGATGCATCAGCGTTTCGGGCACGAAGCTGCCACCGTAGAGACCGAAGTGTCCTTTGTCATCTGGATAAGCCGTAAAATTCATCTGCATGTTTCAATCGCTTGTTTGAGCGCCTGTAATTTATCGGCGTCCTTCACGCCAGGCGCGCGTTCAACGCCGCTGTTTACATCTACGGCAAATGGCTCGACTGCGCGAATCGCTTCGCTGATGTTATCCGGCGACAATCCACCCGCCAGGAAAATTTTGGTCAAGCGCGCCGCTTCGTTAGCCAACACCCAATTCGCTGTCTTGCCCGTTCCGCCGTACAAGTTCTTGTCATAAGCGTCCAGCAGAATCGCGCCAGCCGGATAGCTGAGCACTGAGCGTATTTCAAAGCTCTCAGCAACGCGCAACGCTTTGATGACTCGTTCCGCGCCGACCGCCGCACAATAAGCCGCATCTTCATCGCCGTGCAATTGTGCAAGCTGGACGCCGCTATGTTGCATCAAGCCGAGCACTGTTTCAGGCGCAGCCTCGTTGACAAAAACGCCGATGCTGATTACTTCATCCGGCAACTGCTCAATGATCGCACGCGCAGCCCCAGGTGCAATGTAGCGCGGGCTTTTCGGGTAGAAGTTGAAGCCCAAATAATGTGCGCCACACTCAACCGCGCTCAGCGCATCGGCCAGCGACGTGATCCCGCAAACTTTCAGCCGCACTTGAGCCACTAGAGCTGCTCTCCTGTAATCAAAGCGCGCAATGCTGCGCCTTCGTCCGCCGAGCGCATGAACTCTTCACCAATCAGAAAAGCGCGAAAGCCAGCTTCACGCAACAAAGCAATATCGGCGCTTGTGCGAATGCCGCTCTCGCTGACCAGCGTGAGCGATTTGGGCAAGCGCGTCGCCAATTGCAACGAAGTATCGAGCGTCGTCGCAAACGTCCGCAGGTTACGATTGTTCACGCCTAGCAGCCGCACGTCGTAACGCAAGGCTTTTTCAGTCTCCGCCTCGTCGTGGACTTCGACTAAGACATCCAAGCCAAGCGCGTAGGCGGCTTGCAATAAATCGTTGAACTGCTCTGCCTCCAGCATTGCGGCAATCAGCAGGATGCCATCGGCCCCGGCGTGCGCAGCTTCGTACAGTTGATACTCATCGAAGATGAAATCTTTACGCAGCAAAGGCAGCGGCGTGGCCTGCCGTATGGCGCGAAGATAATCCAGCGAGCCGTCAAAAAAATCCTCTTCGGTCAAACACGAGAGCGCCGCCGCGCCATTTGCCGTGTAGTTGCGTGCAATGGCAACCGGATCAAAGTCTTCCCGAATGACGCCTTTGGAAGGCGAGCGACGTTTGATCTCGGCAATGATGTTGATACCGTCACGCTGCAATGCGTTGATGAAGCGCCCGCCGGGTTGCGTTTTTACCTGCTTGCGCAATTCCGCTAACGGCAGCGCGGCCTGGCTGGCGGCTAGCCGCTCACGTTTGCGCGTTACGATCTTTTCCAGAATATCGCTCATTGCTTTGGCTCAACTCTGACTCAATTGTTTCAACGCTTCCAACTTCGCCAATGCTGTGCCCGACTCAATCGCTTGCTGCGCCATTGCATAAGCCGACTGCAAGGTGTCAGACACTTCGGCCACGTACAAACTGGCTGCCGCATTGACCAAAGCCAACTCACGTGCGGTACTTTTCAATTCGTTCTGCAAAATTGCCTGAAGGGTGGCGGCGTTCTCTTCAACTGTACCGCCGCGCAATTTATCTAAGTCGGCACGCGCAAGTGCAAAATGGCCAGGTGAGATGTCAAACCGCTCAATGCCAGCGGACGAAACTTCATAAACGGCGGTTTGTCCCGTCAGCGTGATTTCATCCAGCCCGTCTTCACCGCACACAATCCAGGCGCGTTCAATACGCATCAAGTCGAGTGCGTGGGCGACCTTCTCTGCCGCAGTTTCATTCGACACGCCGATGACTTGGAACGGCGCACTCGCCGGATTGGTCAGCGGACCGAGCAAGTTGAAGATCGTCTTGAAGCCTAATTCGCGCCGCACCATTGCTACGCGTTTCGTGGCAGCGTGATGCAGCGGCGCGAACATAAAGCAGACGCCGATTTCATCAAAGATTTCGGCCACGCGTGCGGGTGGCAAATCCACTCTGACGCCAAGCGCGCGCAACACATCGGCGCTGCCGGATTTGGAAGTGACACCGACGTTACCGTGTTTGGCTACGGGCAGCCCGGCTGCTGCGACGATCAAAGCCGCGGTCGTCGAAACATTGAAAGTCTTAGCCCGGCTGCCGCCTGTGCCGCAAGTATCAACGAATTTCGTGTGCTTAGTTGTAATGCGCGCCGCCCGCGCGCGCATCGTGGCCGCAAAGCCTGCCAACTCCGCCGCCGTTTCGCCCTTCATCGCTAAGCCGGTCAGTGCGGCGGCAATTTGCGCGTCGGTCGCCGTGTCATTCAACAACGCATCGAGCAACCCCGCCGCTTCGCTCTGCGTGAGGTCGTCGTGCGCCAGCAATTTGTCGAGCAAAGAAACAATCATTGATGTGTTGATAGATTGAGAAAGTTTTGCAGCAGTTTTTTACCTGCTGCCGTCATAATGGATTCGGGATGAAACTGTACGCCCTCACAAATGAATTCGCGATGGCGCAAGCCCATTATCAACCCGTCCGAGGTCGTCGCCGACACTTCCAATACGGAAGGCAGGCTTTCACGTTCGACGATCAGCGAATGATAGCGCGTGGCCGTGAACGGATTGTCCAACCCGGCGAAGACCGTGCGGCCATCGTGCAAAATCTGGCTCGTCTTGCCGTGCATCAAGTAGGGCGCGCGAATGACATTGCCACCAAACGCCTGCCCCATTGCTTGATGGCCCAAACAGACGCCGAGTATCGGAAGCTTTCCGGCAAAGTGTTTGAAGACATCTAGTGAGATGCCCGCTTCATTCGGCGTGCACGGGCCGGGCGAGATGACGATGCGTTCGGGCGCGAGTTGTTCAATCTCGGCCAGCGTGATTTGATCATTGCGCGCGACGTGTAGCGACGCACCCAACTCGCCTAGGTATTGCACCAGGTTGTAGGTAAAAGAATCGTAGTTGTCTATCACTAAGATCATAGCGCTTCACCCACCGTCAAGGCTTGATAGTTGCTTCGATTAATTCAACTAGCTCGACTGGCGTCTGGTTGTCAGCCTTGCGCGCGACCTTCTCTAATTTGTCGAGCGTGTCAAAGCCATCCACGACTTTGCCGAAGATCGTGTATTTGCCATCCAAATTCGGCGCAGGCGCGAGCACGATGAAAAATGATGTGTTAGCCGAATTGGGATCGTCGGCGCGCGCCATCGAAAGCACGCCACGAATGTGTTTGCGCGTCGGGCTGAATTCGCCCTTCAAGTTGTGCACCCATTGGTCGGCGTAGTGATTCTTGACCTCGCCGTTGACCGCGCGCGTGTAGCCGAGGCCACCCTGCACCACGAAGCCCGGTACGACGCGGTGAAAAGACGTGTGATCGTACCAGCCGGTCTGCACCAGCTTGAGAAAATTGCGCACGTGCTCTGGCGCTAATTCTGGATCGAGCAAAATGCTGATCGTGCCCAGACTGGTTTGCAGCAATACTTCCTTGCGCATGTCATTGACCGAGGCATCCTTGAAAGGCTCTTCACGCTTAGCTTCGATCTTGATGCTGACGATCTTGATGGGAGTGTTGAGCTTCTGTTCGGCATCCGCCGCGCTGAGCGAAATCTTCTCGACTACATCCATACCTTCAGTCACGCGGCCAAAAGCGGAATATTCGCCGTTGAGCTGCGTTTGATCTGACACGCAGATAAAAAACTGCGCGCCATCGCTGTTCGACTTGCCGGGGATGCGCACGGTCGAGACGATGCCGCTCAAGTGGCTCACATCATTGAATTCATCTGGCAACTGACTCAGCGCTCCTGTACCCCAGCGACTACGCGGCGTCTTCGGGTCTTTCAAGAGCGGGTCGCCGCCTTGAATGAGTCCGCGGCTGATGACGCGATGAAACGCCGAGCCGTCGTAAAACCCAGTGCGCGCATTTTTGATAAACGCCTGCACGTGCTTTGGCGCTTTGGTGGGCAGGAATTCAAACCGAATCACGCCGAGGTCGGTCGTCACCACGGCTTCCAGTTTAGCGGCTTCTTCGAGCGAAACGGGCGGCGCTTCGGCAGCCGGTGGTGGCGCGTTCTTTTTGCGTGCTGGCGGAATTGTTTGCGCCCAAGTGGTCAGCGCGAAACAGCCCAGCAATAAAACACATTTCACGAAACGCATTCCGCATTCCGCATTCCGCATTCCGCATTTCATAGCTCTTTCTCCGCGATCTCTATTGCGCGAATCAGTGCGCGCGATTTGTTGAGCGTCTCCTGATATTCACTCTCCGGCACCGAATCGGCCACGATGCCGCCACCCGCCTGTACGTAGACGTGCTGGCCTTTGGCGTAGAGCGTACGCAGGACGATGCAGGAATCGAGATTGCCCGAATAATCGAAATACATCACCGAACCCGCGTAAGCGCCACGCCGCGTCGGTTCGAGTTCGTCAATGATCTCCATCGCGCGGACTTTCGGCGCGCCCGACAGCGTGCCCGCCGGAAAGGTCGCCGCCAATGCGTCGAAACAATCCAAGCCTTCGCGCAGTGTCGCTTTCAACGCCGAGACCAAGTGCATCACGTGCGAAAAGCGTTCAACGAACATCAAGCCGTCCACGTGCACCGAACCGTACTCGGCCACACGTCCCAAATCGTTGCGCCCCAGATCAACCAGCATCACGTGTTCGGCGCGTTCTTTTTCATCGGCCAACAGATTCTGCTCCAATTCGTGATCTTCGGTTTCAGTCGCGCCGCGTTTGTACGTGCCTGCAATCGGGCGGTATTCGAGCTGCCGGTTTTGACAGCGCACCAACATTTCGGGTGACGCGCCGAGCAGCGTTTCTTCGTTGCCCAGCTTCAGGAAAAACATGTACGGCGACGGGTTGACTACGCGCAGCGCGCGATAAATTTGAAACGGGTGCGAAACGATGTCGGTCTCGAAGCGTTGCGCGAAGACTACCTGAAAGGCATCGCCCGCGCGGATGTATTCCTTGATTTTCTCGACGCACGACAAGTAATAATCCTTCGCCATATTCGAGCGAATCTGCAACGGCTCTGTGCGCCGCGCCGCCGCCGGCAGTTCAACCGGCGCGGATAAAGCGGCTTCCAAGCGCGCAATCTCGCTACAGGCAGCGATGTACTTTTCGCGCAAGCGGTCGCCGTCCTTTTCACCTTCGGTGAAGACGTTGGCGATGATGTGAATCTGGTGTTTGACGTGGTCGAAGGCGAGCATGTTGGCGAAGAACATCACGCAGGCCGTCTCCATCCGCAAATCGTCTTTGGCCTGTTCCGGCAGCCGCTCGAACCAGCGCACCGCGTCGTAACCGAAATAGCCAACCGCCCCAGCAGAGAACGGCGGCAAGTCCGGCAACTTAACCGGCTGCTGCTGGCGCATCAAATCGCGCAGCACGTCGAGCATCGGCGCGTCGAGCGTCTCGCTCGTGCCATCCTGTTTCTCAACGATGACCTGCGGGCCGCGCGCGCGCACAACCGTGTGCGGCGCGCAGCCTAAAAACGAATAGCGCGCAATTTTCTCGCCGCCTTCGATAGATTCGAGCAAGAAGGCGCGCGGCGCCTGGCGCTCGATACGCAGATAAGCCGAGACAGGCGTCAACAGATCGGCCATCACCGTCTTGACCAGCGGCACGACCGTGCCCTGCGCGGCGAGTTGCAGAAAGGCTTCGTAGGTTGCGGGAGTAATTGAAGACATTGTGATCCCTTAGACCTTGAGTTGATCGCAGGAAAATTCGACTAAATTCCCATCCGGGTCTTTGATCATGCAGAAGTAACCGACGACCGGCCCGGCGTCTTGCGGCGCGTCTACCAGAATGTCAGCAGCGCGGGCGCGTTCGGCAATCGCATCTATTTCGGCACGCGTCGAAATATGAAAGCCAAAGTGATCCATACGTCCGTGCGGATAAGCGTTTTCGCTTTGAATGAAGACGATGACCAGGCCCGCCGCGTCGTCTTTGCGCCGCACCCAGATCACACGATGCGTGTGTCCAGGGTCACGCCGGTCGTGCACCACCTCCATCCCGGCCCAGTCGCAATAGAACTGCGCGGTGCGCTCAATATCGGCGGTCATCATCGCAATGTGGTCGAGTCGTTCGATCATTCTGGTTTGCCGAATTTCTGCCCCGGTTTACCTGCGCGTTGATTTAACTCGTTCAGAATATCCTGCAAGCTCACTTGCCGTTCGACCATCAGCACCAGTACGTGATAGAGCAAATCACTGATCTCGGCAGCCAGCAATTTCCGCGCTTCGTCGCTGTTGCCGTTCTTGGCGGCGATAATCGTTTCAGCAGACTCTTCGCCCACCTTCTTCAGAATCTTGTCGAGACCGCTGTTGAAGAGATAGGTCGTGTAGGAACCTTCCGGGCGCTTCTCGCGGCGGTCTTGGATCAATTGATAGAGGTCTTGCAGCAAGATGCCTAAGTTCATCGCCGAGACGTTCACCAGCGAGACGTGCGCTTGCGCCTGTTCGATCTCGACACTGCTCTCGACAATCAGTTTTTCGGTTTCGATCTCCACAATCAGCTTCTCATCACTCATTGTCTTCATTCACCACGTTACGAAAAAAACAGCTTCGCTCGCCCGTATGACAAGCCGGGCCGTTGGGTAGCACCCGCACCAACAACGTGTCGGCATCGCAATCGTAGCGCAACTCAACCACACGCTGCGTGTGCCCCGAAGTCGCGCCCTTGTGCCACAACTCTTGCCGCGAACGGCTCCAAAACCATGTCTCCTGTGTCGCTACCGTCTGCGCCAAACTCTCGGCATTCACCCAAGCCAGCATCAGGACTTCGTTCGTCTCGGCATCCTGCACGATTGCAGGCATCAACCCGCGTTCGTCGAATTTGAGTTCAGGCAGTGTGTTTGACATCTGCGATCCTCAATCACTTCACCCGCTTCTGCAACCACTCGGTCAGAATTGCCAGCAGCTTGACGTCCAGCGAACGCGTAGCATCAGCATAAGAAGCCACGCTCGCCGCGCCCTTGTTGGTCTTCAGCAAATGATCTACGTCCGGCAGCAGGTGCAGCGCGTAATCGGGATGATGCGCGCGGTTCAGCGCTTCGTTCAAGAATTGCGCATCCCGCACACTGACTTGCAGGTCTTTTTCGCCTTGCAGGATGAGCACCGGCACTTTGACCGTGTTGACGATTTGCAACGGGTCGTTGATGAGCAAGGGAACCACAAAGTCTGGTTGATTAACCAGCGACATCAGAATGACGTCATTCGGGTCTTTTGCATCAAGCTGTTCGGCCAAGCCTTCGCGCACACCGGACGTTAGTGCCCTGACAATGCGGTCGAGTTTAGCGATGAAGGCCGTAATCTCTGCCTCAGGCTTGCCAGCTTCCTTCATCCGGGCTTGCAGTTGATCGCGTAACAGCTTGTTCATCGTGCGTCCCGGCGAGGCCGCCAGCACTAGACCGGCCAGCGTGTCATCATTTGAAGCGACCACTGAACCGATGAAGCCGCCCTCGCTGTGACCGAGGACGAAGACCTTCGCCGGATCAATTTCGGCACGGCTGCGCAAGTAGCCAACCGCATCACGCGCGTCATCCACGTACGCGTCAAAAGAGCTTTTGGGTTTGCAGGTGCTCGCGCCGACACAACGTTTGTCATAACGCAGAACAGCATAACCTTGTCCAGCCAAATGCTCCGCCAGATCGCGGTAGATGAACTGCTCGACTTCGCCAATCCGCACGCCATCGCGCGGCGTCGGCCCTGAACCGGCAATTATCAACACCGCCGGAGCGCGTTTGCCTGCTTCAAGTTTCGGCAACAACAACGTCCCGGCCAGCCTGACACCGACGCCGTCAAACTTGACCTCTTCACTACGCACGCCAGCGGGCAGCGCGCGCGCCACCGTCTTAGGTTTCTCCGCCTGCTCAATCGCCGCCGCCAATTTCTCTGCGCCATCGCGCACCACTACAAAACTTTGCGCGGGCAAGGCGTAGCGCACGAGCGCACCACTTTCATCCAGCCAGAAGAAGCTCTCTTGCAGTTTGCCCAACTGGCAGAGATATTTCGTTACGGTTTGTTTTCGGCCTTCGACTGATACTTCCAGCTTGCCTTTGTTCTCCAGCTCTACTGGGTGACTTGGCAAAATTGTGCCGAGCAATTGCAGCCCGCCACGTTTGGCGTCGTAACGCTGGGCCAATTGAGCCAGCGGCGAAAAGATGTTGGCGGCCCAAACAGTCGTGCTTGGCGTGTAGCTCAACTCTTGCGTCGTCGGCGCGGCGTCTTTGCCCTGGGCGACTTGCAGCTTGAGCCGATCTTGCACTGGTGCGGCCTTGACTATCTGAATCGCTCCGGCATTGTCGGCGGTGAGTTCGGTCGCCAGCCAATTCATTTGGCCGTCGAAGCTGAGTTTGAAGCTTTGCTTGAGGCTACGCCCTGCGGCCAGCAATTCGTTGTCGCCGGAAAAAAGCCAAGCCCCTTCCTTGGTCTTTTCGCGCTGATAGCGTTCGCTGCCAATCTGCTTGCCCGCCGCATAAAACTTGAAGCTGCCGCTTTCGCGCGTCTGCGCCCCAGCCACCACAGCCAGTAAACACGAACCAATCAGCATCGCCAAAAATCTCGCCATAAAAATCATTGCTCCTCAACGCAGCAGAATGCCGCGCTCACGCAAATACTGCTTCGCCGCGCCAATCGTAAACTCGCCGAAGTGAAAAATCGAAGCCGCCAACACGGCGCTCGCTTTGCCTATGGTGAAAGCCTCGTATAAATGTTCGAGTGTCCCTGCGCCGCCCGAAGCGATCACCGGTATGTTGACCGCCTCGGCCACAGCGCGCGTCAACTCCAAATCATAACCATCTCGCTGTCCATCGCAATCCATGCTCGTCAACAAGATTTCGCCCGCGCCCAAGGCCGCCGCCTGCTGTGCCCACTCAACCACGTCAATGCCCGTCGGCGTGCGCCCGCCGTGCAAATAGACTTCCCAGCGCAATGGTTCAGCCTCATTTGCGCGCGCACGCCGTTTGGCATCAATTGCAACAACCATGCATTGCGCGCCAAAGCGCTCTGCGCCTTCACGAATGAGTTGCGGATTCTGCACCGCCGCTGTGTTGACCGAAACCTTGTCGGCCCCGGCCTTCAAAATCCCGCGCACATCTTCCACCATGCGGATGCCGCCGCCGACAGTAAACGGGATGAAGACGCAGTCAGCCACGCGGCGCACCATCTCCGCCACGATCTCGCGCCGGTCGGATGACGCTGTGATGTCCAGGAAGACCAGTTCGTCCGCACCCTCGCGGTCGTACTTCTCGCCCTGCTCGACAGGATCACCCGCGTCTACCAAGTTGACGAAGCTGATGCCTTTGACCACGCGGCCACGATCTACGTCGAGACAGGGGATGATGCGTTTGGCTAACATAGGCGCTTATCTGAATTGCACGCGTAAGGTGTTAGAAAGCTGACCGCCGACACTCACTACGACCTCTACTTCGCTACGCCCGGCCAGACTGCGCGGCAGCTTTACGTTGATTTGATCCAGCCCGTCGAGTGATGGTTGCGGCCCCGCATAGTACACACCGCCATTTGTACCACCCACGCTAACCGTCAAGTAGCTCAGGTCACCAGCTCGCCGAAAGCCGGTACCGAATAAGATCAGATAGAGGTCATCGCTGGCCGGGCCGAAATCAATCGGCTCGAAGACGTATCGCTTCAACGTGGTATCGAAGCGCGCAATCTGTTCGATGAACTGCACGTCCCCTGGCTTGACGCGCACAATAAAGCCAGCCGCCACGCCGGTGCCGTTGCCATTGGCAGAGAAGAGGCCTAGCGAAACCGGCGCGATTTCGCTCAAGCCCACTTTTAACTGCGCGTTGTTGGCATCCACCACACGTACCACCGCTGCGCCTTCGGCCATCCCGCCTGGCGTGATGAAATTGCTCTGCCCCGGCGAAACAAAGATGAGCTTGGCGGCCCGTTCGACGCCGGCTGAATCCCTGATCAACACACGTCTGTTGCCCAACGTGGTGGGCAAGGGCAAGCTTGTCGTGCTGGCCGTCTCAGTCGCCAATTCGGCGCCGAACCCAGCCACGATCATGTCATTCGTCAGCGGCACTGCACCGAAATGCGCCGCAGAGACCACGGCCCAACGCGGCGTTGCGTCTGACAAAGCATGAATCAACGGCAGCCGTGTATCGTAAGGCGCATTCCCCGGCACAATTTCTGGGCCAGGTTTGTAGCCAAACCCGGCACGCGTAAACGTGTAGCCCGCCTTACTCAAGGAGAAGCCGTAAACCACCGACACCGCGCACAATGATCCGGTGCCTGGCCCTCCTATTTGCGGCCAATTGAAATAGCCCTCAGCATCGGTGACGTATGTCTTGGCCGCTGTGACGAAAGGCGGAGGCACTGAGCTGCTGCATGAGGCAGTCTCTGTGATGGTAACATCCGGCACACCTTTACCGTCTATATCAACGATGCGACTCTGCTTGGTACCGATCTGCGCTGCGACAGGAATGCCCAGCACGAACAGAACCACGGCTAAGCTTACGAGCTGTTTCATACGTCACCTCCAATGAAAGATTGGGGCACACACGAATTCCAAGCTTACAAACTGATTTGCTTCACCGACAACACCAGCGAGACTTGCGCCAGTTCCTGTAAAGTCGAACCGCGCAATGCTTCATCCACTTGATAGACAGACATCGCCACGCCGCCTGCTTGATTGCGGCTCAAATATAGCTGCGCGATGTTGACAAAATGCTCGCCCAGGAACGTGCCGACACGCCCGACCACGCCTGGCTTGTCATCGTTGCGAATGATGAGCATGTTGCCTTGCGGGATGGCTTCGACACGGTAGTCATCAATCTCGACGATGCGTAATTCGTCGCGGCCAAATAACGTGCCGGAGACACGGGCTTCGCTTCCCTCACCTTTCACCACGACTTCGATCAACGTGGTGTAATCCTGCGCCGCGCGGGCTTTGGCTTCAGTCACGCGCAAGCCGCGTTCTTCGGCGATCAGCGAGGCATTGACCTGATTGACGCGCGCGCTGAAGTGCGACAACAAGCCGGTCAGGGTCGCCTGTGTAATTGGTTTGACATCCAACTCGGCGACCTCGCCGTGGTAGTTGATCTGCACTTCGCTGATGGGTTTGTCGAAGTATTGCGCTTGGAAGCCGCCCAGTTTCTCACCCAGAGTTAGATACGGCCCGACAGTCTTCAAAGCTTCGGCGCTAACCGCCGGGACATTGACTGCGCCCGCAATCGCGCGGGTTTCGAGGAAGTTGGCGACTTGCTCAGCAATCACCAGCGCGACTGAATCCTGAGCTTCAGTGGTTGAAGCGCCCAGGTGTGGCGTGACGATCACTTCATCCAACGTCAAGAGCGGGTGGTCTTCCGGCACCGGCTCTTTGACAAAGACATCGAGCGCTGCGCCTGCAACCTTGCCCGCTTTGATCGCGTCGTAGAGCGCCTGTTCGTCCACCAAGCCACCGCGCGCGCAGTTGATAATACGCACACCTTTCTTCATCTTCTCGAAAGCCGCTGCACCCACGATGCTGCGTGTCTCCTCGGTCAGCGGCGTGTGCACGGTGATGAAATCTGCGCGCGTGAAAATATCGTCGAGGGAGCCGAGTTCGATGCCCGCCTTCTGCGCGACCTCTTTCGTGATGAACGGATCGTAGGCGACGACCTTCATCGCCAAGCCTAGCGCGCGCGAAGCGACTATCTTGCCGATGTTGCCCAGGCCGATGACACCGAGCGTCTTGCCCATCAGCTCCGTGCCCATAAAACTCTTCTTGTCCCACGTGCCGTCTTTGAGCTTGGCATGCGCCTGCGGGATTTTGCGCGCGAGTGACATCAACAGCGAGATCGTATGCTCCGCCGTCGTCACACTGTTGCCCGCCGCCGCGTTCATCACGACGATGCCGCGTTGCGTGGCCGCTGGCACGTCAATGTTGTCTACGCCCGTGCCTGCGCGACCGATGACTTTCAGATTGTCGGCGGCGGCGATGATCTCGGCCGTGACCTTCGATTCGCTGCGCACGATCAAGCCTTCGTAGCCGCTGATTTGTGCTTTGAGTTCTTCGGGTTTGAGACCGGGTTTGAAATCCACTTCGAACTTGCCGCGTTGTTGCAACAGTTCGACCCCGACCTTCGCTAGATTATCGCTAATCAAGATTTTCATACGGAATGAAACCAGCCTTTCTCAAAAACGAATTGAAAGTAAATATGGATTAAGCAGGAGAAGCAAGCGGAAGAGCGTCCGTCTTACCACGACCGTGACGAATAGTAACGCCACGAGTACGACGAACGCCAATGCCGACCGGACAGGGCTGATGCGGGCAGAGCGCACACTTGGCGCGGTGCAAGGAAATTGCTAGCCAAGTTGTGCTGACGATCTCCGGTCATAGTTGATTGCTGTTTTCGAGGTATTTTTCAGCCAGGGGAATAAATCAATCCTGCTGAAACGAGGGCGTATGATACGTGCCACCAACCCAAAATGCAAACGAGCTTCCTTGCTTGCCTTTTGTGATGACGGCTCTTACACTCTCGCTTCGTTTTTTCAATCTCAACAGCAATTCGCTCATCAAACGAGGCATCATGAAAATTCACGAGTATCAAGGGAAAGAATTACTGCGCCGCTTCGACGTTAAAGTCCCGCGTAATGCAGTCGCCAAAACTGTCGCAGAGGCCGAAGCAGCGGCCACTCAATTGGGCTTGCCTGTCGTCGTCAAAGCCCAAATCCACGCGGGCGGGCGTGGCAAAGGTGGCGGCGTCAAGTTGGCGCGCACGGCGGAAAACGTCAAAACCATCGCCGGACAGATATTGGGCATGTCGCTGGTGACGCATCAGACCGGGCCGGAAGGGCGCGTCGTCCACACGCTGTTGATCGAAGAAGGCTTGAAGATCAAGCAGGAGTTTTATCTGGGCATGCTGCTGGATCGCGCCACTTCGAAGCTGGTCTTTATGGCATCGGCGGCGGGCGGCATGGACATCGAAGAGGTCGCCGCGCACACGCCCGAAAAGATTTTGAAGGAGTACATTGATCCGGCGGTTGGCTTCCAGGCGTTTCAGGCGCGGCGTTTGGCCATCGGCCTGGGACTGGCGCCTGAACTGATCGGCAAAGCGGCGAAGTTCATGCTGAATCTGGCGCGCGCTTATGAAGCGTTGGATGCGTCGCTGCTGGAGATCAATCCATTCTTGTTAACCGAAGATGGCGACTTGTATGTGCTGGACGCGAAGGTCAATTTCGATGATAACGCACTCTATCGCCACAAAGAGTTCGCCGACTTGCGCGACCTGAACGAAGAAGCGCCGCTCGAAATCGAAGCTTCAAAATTCGACCTCAACTACATCAAGCTCGACGGCAACATTGCTTGTATGGTTAACGGCGCGGGCTTGGCGATGGCGACGATGGACATCATCAAGTTGGCGGGCGGCGAACCGGCCAACTTCCTGGATGTCGGTGGCGGCGCGTCGCAGGAGCGTGTGGAGCAGGCCTTCAGGATTCTGCTGGCCGACCCGAATGTGAAGGCCGTGCTGGTCAACATCTTTGGCGGCATCGTGCGTTGCGATATGGTCGCGCGCGGTGTGGTCGAAGCGGCACGCAACCTGGGGGTGAAAGTCCCGGTCGTCGTGCGGCTGGAAGGCACGAACGTTGAAGAGGGCCAGCAAGTGTTGAAGGAGTCCGGCCTGAATTTCCTGGTGGCGAACGGAATGAAGGATGCGGCGGAAAAGGCTGTGGCGGCGGCTGGCAATTGATTAGCTGCAACAAGTAGAAAGCGAAAGAGCGCAGGACTGTTTCAATCCTGCGCTCTTTTTGTTTTTGCTTGGCCCGCGCTGCATCTAGCAATTCGGCGGGAAGAACGGAACGGCGATGCTCGTCGAATTCACGAGCCGCAGCTTGTGGAGGTTATGGCCTTGACTAAAGGCCGTGCCTGACGCATCCGCCGCCGGATTGAAATTGATAACCGCGCCGAGCAAGGGCGCGTTGCCGCCGATTGAGAAGAACTTGACCCAGCCCGAACGACCGCCCGGTATGAAGTTGGTGAACCGCGGCGCAGTGCGCGGCAACGAGTTCGAGAAGCTGAAGCGAAACTGGCACTGGCTCGCTCCAAGCTGGAAGCTCGACCCGACCTCGGCGTCGTTGTAAAGGATGCCGAAGATTGTACCGAGCGGATCGGCGCCTACTGCCAAATTACCCGACGGGCGATTAAGAATGACCAGCGTGTCATTGCCATCAACACGGCTGGGAATGTTGTCAATCGCCACAGTGGAGGGCAAGTGGTCATAAGCTATGCCGTCGAAATTCAGCGTGTATTGTGGCATCGTGTCATCGCACGCTGGTGGCGCAATCGCCCTGATAGCCTCAGCACCCAAGTTGGCCATATGCCCTGAAGCGAACTTCACGTATTCATCACCGATCAGGTAGTCATAATCAATGGGACAGCCTGTGGTGGGATTAACCGCGATGGCTACCAGATAACCGACCGTCCCCGGATCAAAAGTCGAAGCCAGAAAGCTCGCTGTCTGATTCTGCGTCAGACAAACGAACGAATCCGCCGGGCTGCACGAAGCGCCTTCGACAAAGAACAGGTGCACGCCAATTGTGCTTGGCCCTGTGTTGGTAATGCTTAGCCGCGTATTTTCAGCCGCTGGTGAAGTCGCGTTAGAGGTATAGATGTTGTAGAAGAGCACCGAGCCAGGCTTTTGATCATTGACCGCTGACGGCCCTGGCAAATCACGGATTGGATCACCCGGGTCAGCAGCCAACGCCACGCTTGCCGTCGCCAACAGAATTAGGACAACCAAGCAAGGGGATATGAGAGAGCGTGAGGTCCGCATTGTGTATTTAACTCCTTACGTTAATCATTTGATTGTTAATGCGCAGTTCTTTGCCGCGCTGGTTTCCTAAGCGTCAGCACCAGTGTGTGCTTGTGGTCTGACGGGTCATCACCCGCACCATCAACCTTGAAACCTAAACCAGCGAAGCGGTCGAACTACTTTTGCGGAGGCACAGCGAAGCGGTCGAACTACTTTTGCGGAGGCACAATGACAACCTGTGGGCTTTCTCGCCACGCAAAGGCGAGCAGGGTTGGTCATCAATTATGAAACTTAAGCGTCGCTATCGTTGCTACGGCACTACTAGAGATTGCCGATGGCCGGCTCAATCTGCTAACGCCGCGACTCTACATAACGGGGTTTCGGGGGTAGGTGTTGGCTTGAATCTCATCGGATGCTCACTCTCTCTCGGCCTTCGTCATTCATCCGATGACGATCCAGCTTGTGAGGCGAGCCGGTCATACGTCGCGCAGTCTATGCAAGCATTGGCTCTCTGTCAATCACTTATTCACTTTAGGCGGCGAGATTAATCTTAGAAAGTCAGCGGGTTAGGTCAGTTACGACGCTCAGTCAGTACCGCGCGGGGTACTGACTAAATTTCCAGCACCACTGGAATAATCATCGGACGGCGGCCTGTCTCTTTTTGAATATAGCGTTTGAGTTCGAGCCTGATTTTCTCCTTGATAATCGCCCAGTCCACGCGCTCTTCAAACGTAGCCTGTTCGACCGTCGCCCCGACGATCGCGCGCGCGCGATGCAAGAACACCTCCTGCTCTTCGCCCAAAGCCAAACCGCGTTGAATCACTTCCGGCGCGGATTCCATCTCGCCCGATGCTTTGTTAATCGCCACGATCGGCAACACAATGCCGTCATAGGCCAGATGCTTGCGGTCTCGCAGCACCAACTCGTGAATGCGCCCCGAACCGGAATCATCAATCAACGTACGCCCGACCGTGACCTTTTCGACGACCTGCGCGCTGTCTTCATCCAGTGCGATCACGTCACCGCTCTCGGCCAACACAATGCGGTCTTTCGGCACGCCCCAGCGGCGAGCGGCTTCGGCGTGGCGATAAAGCTGGCGCGTCTCGCCGTGAATCGGAATGTGGAATTTCGGGCGCACGGCATCGTGCATAATCTTCAAGTCGCCTTCGCGCCCATGCCCGGAGACGTGTATGCGAGCGATGCCCGAATCAATCACGTGCGCGCCGCGTTTGAACAGATGATTCATCATCCGCGAGATGGACTTCTCGTTGCCGGGAATTTGCCGGGCGGACAGCACCACGGTATCGCCTTCCAACACACTGGCATCGCGGTGCTGATCCACAGACATACGCGCCAGTGCCGACATCGGCTCGCCCTGGCTGCCCGTGACGAGAAAACAAACCTCATCCGGGTGCATCTTGCGCGCCTGTTGCGGGCTGACAAGTTGGCCATTATCAATCTCCAAATAGCCATGCTTCTGGGCGACTTCGACGTTGCGCAACATGCTGCGCCCCAACAATGCCACCGAGCGCCCCTTCTCCGCCGCCATATCGAGCACAATCTGCAACCGGTGGATGCTGGTCGCAAAGCACGAGATGACGATGCGGCCCGTAGCCTCGTCAAAAATTTTCTCGAACGCGGGGATGACAGACTTCTCCGAACCCGTGCGCCCCTCGCGCTCAACGTTGGTCGAATCCGAGAGCAGCGCCAACACACCTTGATCGCCATATTCGTTGAGACGGTTCAGGTCAATCGCATCGCCCATCACCGGCGTCTCGTCCACCTTGAAATCGCCCGTGTGAATGATGACGCCGACCGGCGTATGAATCGCCAGCGCCACGCAATCCACCAGCGAGTGCGACACGCGAATGAACTCGATCTCGAACGGCCCCAGCTTGAATTTTTCGCGCGGACGAATCGTGTGCGTCTTGACCTTATCGAGCAAGCCGAACTCTTGCAGCTTGCCTTCGACCAGACTGAGCGTGAATTCGGTGGTGTAAACCGGCAGGTCAATCGTTTGTAGCAAAAACGGGACGGCGCCGATGTGGTCTTCGTGCGCGTGCGTGAGCACCAAGCCGACTAATTCGTCGCGGTGCGCTTCGATGTAGCTGAGATCGGGGATGGCGATGTCTACGCCGAGCAGGTCTTCGTCGGGAAACATCATCCCGCAATCCACGATCATCATCTGCTCGGCATAACGGAAAACCGTCATGTTCATGCCGAATTGCCCAAGCCCGCCCAGCGGTGTGATTTCCAGTCTGCCTGTTCCCATAGAGTTTGTGGCTTTCTTTTCAAATCTAAGCAGGCAGTATAAACACGAGGCAGGCTGGATTGAAAGCCGGGTGAACGATCTGGCGGTTGGGTATGGTGAATTTTTCGCAGCCTGAACACTGTCTGTGAGTCAATTCAGGCGGCAATCTCCACGTAATCAACGTGGCTTGAAGGTTCTGGGATAGGCAAACCATCTTCACGCATACCTTGCAGATGAAACTCAATCGCCTCCCGAATCTGTTGCTTGGTCTCTTCAATTGTTTGTCCAGTTGCTACACAGCCCGGCAAATCCGGCACGTAGGCCGAGTAATTACTCTCTGCTTTTTCGATCACCACAGCATATTTCATTTTTCATCTGCTAGATCGGTTTGCAAATGAGTGTACGGAGCAAACCACGGGGAGCACGGGGCACACCGGGAAACACCAACATTGACCGCCTATGCCAGCTTTCCCCGTGCTCCCTGTGCTCCCCGTGGTTGATTTTGCCGTACACACAATTGAAATCCGATCTAGCTTATTTGAGTGTCTTCAGATACTCCAACAAAGCATACCGCTCATCATCGTTCAGCCCCGTCCCGTATTCATGCCCACGATTCGAGTTGCCATTGCCCGTGGTGTCGAACCTGAACGCCACCGCCCCTGCCGTAGTCACATAACCGAGGTTCTTAGTATCGTATTCGCGATTGCCCACATAAAACTCCGCCGGACGTTTGTCGCCAGGCAACAGCAGCGCATACAAACTCGGCACCGAGCCGTTGTGTAAGTAAGGCGCAGTTGCCCACACGCCACCCAGCGGGCGCGCCGAATAAACCTTCGCGTCCGGGCCATCAGCCAGCAGGTCGCGCCAGACAATCGGCTTGCGATTGCCTTCCCACTTTTGTTGGTCGGCGGGCGAGATGTTATGCGTTTTGTAGTAGGCCTGTTTGATCTTATCCGTCGCGTTGCCATTCTCGATGGCAAAGCTGGCTGGCTTGCCGTTGAGCATAATCGGCGCGTGGAAGTTTTCGGCCTGATTCTTGTCTGTGCCGATTTCCTTCAGCGAGAAGACTTGGAAATTGCGCAGCCCCTCCGGCGTCGTCTCCCACTTGTCGTGGCAACTGGCGCAATTCTTTTCGTAAAGCGGTTTGCCGCGTGTCGCCAACGCCTCGTCAACTTTGCCGAACAACTCCACCGGCCACGCGGGCGGCGTGATCTTGTAGGCCAGCCATTCCAGATCGCGCGTCTTATCAATCAGCACGGTCGTCGCAAAAGTCTTCGGATCAAAGCTCGCGCCCAAGCCCAAAGCTTGGCCGATGTTGCGCTCGACGACCGAGTTGGTGTTTGCGTTGTAATGCAACCAAGCCTCTTTCTCCATCC
Organism: uncultured Acidobacteriota bacterium; assembly: GCA_963699175.1. Classification (GTDB taxonomy): domain Bacteria; phylum Acidobacteriota; class Blastocatellia; order RBC074; family RBC074; genus JACPYM01. The sequence continues at coordinate 1,343,518 of OY969418.1, forward strand.
CCCAGATGAACGGATAAGAAACCGGCGCGGTGTTTGGTCGTTTGTTCGCCAATCCGAAGAAGAGAAAACGCGCGCTGCCAAAAGCGTCTACACGCCCATAGCCGCCCGGCGTGTCGCTCTTGTCCTGCGCCGAGGCCGCCAGTGTCTTGAACATCCTGATGTAGGAGCGGAACAGCGCCAGGTTCGTCTTCAAGTCGCGCAGGATGCTACGCAGCAATTCCTTTTTCTTTTCGAGCGTCGTATCCAGCGGACTGCCCGTGCCAGCCTTCTTGCTCAACAAAGCGCCCACTTCTTTTTCGAGCGAACTGTCCAACTCTTTATTCGCCTGCGCCACCGTGTCGGTCGCCGAGCCGTAATCTTTTTCGGACTTGTCCAGTTCGGCCTCGACCGTCGTTTGAATCTTCTCGGCCAGCGCCTTCTCCAACTCGCCCTGTGCAGCTAGCGCCTTCACGTCGTCAAATTTTTGCACCAACAACCGCGTGCCGTCGCCGAACTTGTACTTAGGCCTTTTCTCAACCCGCGCATCCTGCGTCGAAACGGGCGCGGCGACCACGGTTTCCTCGGCGTGCTCCTTGTCGGCTAGATAGCGTTTGATGAAGCCCCAGAGCTTCCCCGGGTCTTTGATCGTAGCTTTGGTCGAGTCGGCCAGGTCGGTATAAAACATCGTGATGTCGAACAGATTGGGCGCGCCGTCCACGCGCAACATCCGCCCCTGATAGGCCAATTGCCCGACGTGACAGGCGGCGCAGTTGACTCCGATCATTTCCACGTCGCCCAGCCCGGCGCGTTTGCCCACGGTGATGCCCACCGGCAAGCCATAAGGCTCGCTCTTCTCGTCCGGCACCAAACCGAAGCGTTCCATATTTTCGAGAAAGGGCTTGCCGTTTTGCGCGCTGATCAAGGCTTTGGCCCAGGCGTAGGGGAAAAGCTCGCTACCTTCTGGCGTGTGATAAAACTGCTGGCGCTCAGTGGCAGAAAGGCCATTGATGCCGATGATTGCGCCCGGAGGCACTGAGGGGGTGATAACTACTGATGGCTTGTCGCAACTGCTAAACAGCAAGCCGAGACTGAGCAGCAAGGAAGCTAGTTTCAGGGGTTTCATATTTTCTCCTTTGCAGAGCCGCAACATCAGCTCTTGTTTGCGGAATTTAGTGGCAGAGTTTTTACAGCGTGTATCAGGCGATGGTAGTGATAAGAACGTAAGGCTGCCGTCGTTTTTGCCGCGTAGCGGCGGTTGAATTTAGCCGTGGGTTTTCAACCCACGGTACGTGCAAGCGGCCATGCCCGCGTCGCGTCAGCGACGCCTAATTCAAGCGTCGCTAACGCGACGCGGGGGCACTGCCCAGCTTACCCGGCGTTGAAACGCCGGGCTAAACTCAAGTTGCCGCTACGCGGCTGCAAAAGCGCAGCCTTTTTATTACCACTACCCAGGTGACAACGTCTTTGCTCCGTTTCATTGAACTACAACCATTTCTCGAATTGCATCCTGTGGCACGCCGCGCAACGCATCATCCCGGCGATCTTCAAGGATCAGCGCGACTGCTTCGGCCAGACTTTTGCGGCATTCCTCAATCGTGCGTCCTTGCCCGTTAGCGCCGGGAATCTCTGGGCAATAAGCAATGTACCAATCATCGTCTTGTTCTATGATGGCTGTAAATTCATTATGCATGTCTTCCTCCCTTTACATCTACTTTGCACCCAGGAATCGCTCAGGAGATCTCTCCATGCTCATTATCGGTTACATACACTAGCCTACCCATGTGCTAAAGTTGTTGTAACCGTTGTCACTAACCCAGTCGTACTCACGATACAAATTGCCTAGGTTGAATCCTTTGCCTCGGTACTGTTGTCCCACTTCATTCGTCTGGTAGGATGCACAACCGTCAATCTCGGAGTACTGCTTCCATTCTCCATTGACCATTTCCCAAAGTGTCGCTGTAAGACCGCTATCGGAAAAGGTCACGCCAACATAATTCAGAGGATTCGGCCCCTTCGGCTTGGTGATCTGATCTCTCCCCTTGATCGTGTTGATGTGGACGGCAAAGATGGAATTGCCCTTCCGAAAGCTTTTTAGAATCTCGTACCGAACCCACGGCCGTGCATACGTCTGCGTTCCAATAAGCACGCAAGTCACCGTTGTTCCGACCAGCCCAGAATTAATCAGCCTCTTGACTGAAGTGGGCCCTGTTAGCTTCGCATTTCCCCAGATAGAAGCATCAAAGAAGCCAGCAGACTCCCGGTCAGGCTTCGTCAACCAATGCTGACGGACAACATTCGCGCGGAAATCAATCACATCCTGATAGTGAAAGCTGAAGAAAACTCGCTTGGCCATACTCGCCTAATGCTCATAGCAGAAACATTTCGCATCTCAACGAAAAACGGCTTGGACCTTTGCACAGGCCCAAGCCGGTCATCTTGTCCGCCTCCATTTAGCTCTGATGCTCAGGATGCGTGCATCCCTTGAACTCTTTCAAGTAGGTATTGCCCTTGTATTGCAACTCATCGTGAATGCCAATCTTCGACGTGTAATAGCCGTCAATCGTCATCCCCTTGATCGCCCGGAAGAAGCGTTCTTCGAGCGTCTTAGGCTGCATCTCGTTCTTGCTGATCTCGGTCAGGATGGCGATCTGTTGTTCTTTGGTCGCCTGGTTGTACAGCTTGTCGAACTTCGTGCCGCTCAGGTTATCCACTGCTGCTAGGCCGTCCGTCCAGAGCTTCTTCGTATCCGCGGGCGATTCGCTGATCATCAGGTCAATGAACTGCGGGACTTCTGCTGCAATCGCGCCCTTTGAATGCTCATCGGTCGGGATGATGTGCTCGGAGATGGTGGCAATCAGCGCCATCTGTTCCGCCTTGAAAAACTTCGGCGCAGCCGGGGCCGCCGTCTGCGTCCCAGGGGCGCCGTGTTTGCTGTGATCGTGTACAGGATCGTCAGCCAACACACGCTGTCCCAGAATCGGCAAGCTCGCGCCGATAGCCAACCCTTTCAACGCCTCGCGGCGCGACACATTGTTGTTTTGCTCTGACATCGTCAATCTCCTGAATGCGGAATGCGGAGTGCGGAATGCGAAATAACTGGAATCCGGCTTCTGAAATTCCGCATTCCGCACTCCGCATTCCGCATTTCCAAGTTAGGGTTTTTCTTTCTTCTCGCCGTCTTTCTTCTCGTCGGCTTCTTTGTATTCGGTCAACCATTCAACGTCAATGGCGTCGGCTTTGCGTTTTTCCTTTTCGGCGATCAGCCATTGGCCGCGCTTGTTCCAGCCTTCGCCGCCTTCGGCCTTCTCGTGGCAGAAGAGACAATCCTTCGCGCCGAACTTTTGAGCTTTGCGCAGGAAAGGCGGATAGGCTTGCGTGGTCAGGGCCGAGCCGATGAAGGTCATTAAGAGCGTGACTGCGAGAGCGAGTTTGAATGTACGTTTCATTGCTGGATATTGATTCCCTTTCAAAAGTAATAAATCTGGTTCTACTTCCCCGCCGCAGTGTCTTCACGCAGGAAGAGGCGGCGGAATAATCGTCTGCGTCCCAGGTCATCCGGCGCGAGCACGGCACGCCCGAAACATTGCTTGGCGACACGCTGCAAATCAGCGAACCAGGCGTCTTCGATCAGATAGAAACGCTCCGTCTGATGCGCCAACTTGCGGTCGGGATATTGATACTCCCATTCGACGAAGATGGCTTTGAACCAGTACTCGTTGCGCCCGCTGATCTCGACTCTGACTTGTGCCATGCGTTTTACAGCTTGCCTACGTTCAAGCTCGAATCTTGGGAAGGTCGCAGCAACTCGATAAAGGAGTATAAGTCGCTACGCGAAACGCATCTTAATCGCGTCTTCGCGCAGATGCAAGCAAGGCAAAAACCTCTCGCCACGGCGCTCAGCAAGCACGCCACAAGTCAGCCAACTTCATCGCCGCCGGACACCAATGCCGCGCGGCCAACCCGACGCCAAGCGCCAGCACTAACATAGCGACGAACTGTTTCCACGTGGCTTTGAACAACCGGCTGCGCCAATTACTGCCACCCATGCCACGCGTGGCACGCACCAACCCTGCCGCCAGAGCGGCTTCAAAGGCGGCCTCGACCAAAATCGCCGGGGCTTGATAGATCAAGTAAATACCGCCGCCTACACCCCAACCCAGCAGCACGATGGCGCTGCCCAACAGCAGCAACAACAAGAGCACACCCAAGCAGCCACCTTCGCCATCGTCGCCCCAATCAAATCCGAAATCGAACCAGCTACCACCGCCTAAGTCACGGCTTGAACCGCCAGATGATAAAGACAAGCTTTCGCCCCAACCATCGTTCGCCCCACCGCCGCCAGAGTTGCCGCCGCCGAATCCGCTCCAACTGGCACCGCTTGAACCAGAAGTAGAAGAGAAGTCTGCCCCGCTCAAATCAAGCCCCCAGTTGCCGCCACGGGTGGATGAACGTGCCGCATAAATGCCGACATACCAGAGCCACAGCTTCACCAGCAAAAAGAAGACGCCGTAGCTCACGATGATCGCCGCCGGGTAGCGCACCGCCATCGTCTTGACGCCTAGTTCAAGTAACAGCTTGCTGAAACCCACCCCAGCCAGGATGACACCGGCTAGCATCAACGCCATGTGTACGCGCACCCAAAATCGTTCGCGCAACCGCAACTTGAATTCGGCGGCAGAAGGTTTATTGAGCAAGGATGTGACCGTTGTCTTGAACCTACGCTTCTGCTTGCCAGCGGGTAAATTCGATTTCATCTGAATCATCTCCAACACCACTTCACAATCTTTGCCTGTAAGAAACGATGACCGCAGGCCGAAGGTTTTGCGTCCGCACAACTCGCAATCTTTTTTTTCACTGCCACGGGTTACAAGCGCCTGCATCGGCGCTACAATCCAGCCGCCACATCAGCAAGGAGCAACTATGAACGCCCAACGCCAGCAAGAACTCGATCTGTCTGAACTCGGCTTGTGCATCAAGCGCAAACGCCAACGCGAACAGCTTTCACTGCGCGAAGCCGCCGAGCAGTCGCGCGTCAGCTTCCCAACGCTCTCGCGTTTGGAGAATGCGCAGATCATGCCCGATGTGCCGACACTCACGCGCCTCTGCCGCTGGTTGCAGGTGCCGCTGGATCAATTTACCGCCCCCGCAGCCCCGCGCTCCAACGTCACGTCCATCTTCAGCGCAGTGACTACAACCAATTTGAGCCACCCGCTCTACGAAGACCGTGTAGCGGCGGGCTTCCCTTCGCCCGCGGAGAACTACTTTGACGAGCGGATGGATTTGAATCAGCATCTGATCCGTCACCCGCTGGCGACCTTCTTTGTGCGCGTGGCGGGCGATTCGATGATCGGCGAGCGTATCTTCGACGGCGACCTGTTGATCGTAGACCGCGCCGAAGCAGTGCGTCCGGGGCAGATCATCATCGCCGTGGTCAACGGCGAGTTCTGCGTGAAGCGCTACGACAACAGCGGCAAGAACGTCGTGCTGCGTTCGGCCAATCCCGCTTACCCGGACATTGAATTGAAGCCGGAAGACGACTGGGCCATCTGGGGCCGCGTCGTGCACTCGGTTCACCGGCATTGAGCTAGGGCAAAGTGTTAGTTTGCCTGAGTCCTGGTTTGCGGGCCATTGCTGCTTTTGCAAGGCGTATCAATGATTGGGACTGAGGCAAACTAACAGTTCGCCTTATATTCGCTATGCCTGCTGCTATCGCGCTGATTGACGCCAACAACTTTTACGTGTCGTGCGAACGGCTCTTCCGCCCTGATCTGCGCGATAAGCCGGTCGTTGTCTTGTCGAACAACGACGGCTGCATCGTCTCGCGCAGCGAAGAGGCCAAAGCCTTAGGCATCGGCATGGCCGAACCGGCCTTCAAGGTCAAAGACCTGTTGGAAAACAACCGGGTGGCCGTCTTTTCCAGCAACTACGCGCTCTACGGCGATCTGTCGCAGCGGATGTTCGGCATCTTGCAAGATTTTTCGCCAGACCTAGAGTACTACTCGATTGACGAAGCCTTCGCGAACCTGCAAGCCGAGAGCAGCGCCGAACTCGAACAGCTTGGCCGCACCATCCGGTCACGTATCGCGCAGTACATCGGCATCCCCGTTTCCATCGGCATCGCCTCAACCAAGACGCTCGCCAAGGTCGCCGCACACCACGCCAAACGTTCCATCAAAGCGCGCGGTGTGCTCAATCTGGCCGACTCGCCTTATCTCGATTTAGCTCTGGCCAAGACGCCGATTGCTGAAGTCTGGGGCTTAGGCCGCAAGCTGAGCGCGAAGCTCTTGGGCTATAGCTATGAAACCGCGCTCAAATTGAGCAAAGGCAAAGACGACGAGCTGCGCCGTTTGCTCAACATTGTCGGCATGCGCACCGTCTACGAGCTGCGTGGCACGTCCTGCTTCCCCATCGAACACGACCACCGGCCACGTAAGACGGTGATCGTCTCGCGCTCGTTCGGCTCACCCATCTACGCCATCGAAGACCTCGCCTCGGCGCTGAGCTATCACACCATCCGCGCTGGTGAAAAGCTGCGTCGCAGCAAACAAGTTGCCGGGGCGTTGACCGTCTACATTCGCACCAATCGCTTCCGCAACGAAGAACGCTACACGGGCGAGATCACGCTGCCGCTTTCGCCCAAGACCGATACGACACCGGAATTGCTGGCCAAAGCGCTGGCAGGCCTAAGTCAGATTTACGCGCCGGGGCGGCGTTATCACAAAGCGGGCGTGATGCTGACCGATCTTTCTGCGGCAGAGGCTTTGCCGCTGCGCTTGTGGGAGAGCGAAGCGCACGAACGCGAGCGCCGGTTGATGCACACGATTGATGAGGTCAATGCAAAGTTCGGCAGAGACACCGTGCAATTCGGCGTGCCGGAAAAAGAGGCGCGCTGGCAGATGCGGACTGAGCGATGCTCGCCGCATTACACGAGCCGTTGGGAAGAATTGCTCACCGTTGGAAAGAAACCTGCCGTCACCTGCAAGTAGCAACGACGCATGCAAAAGCCACAACGGGGCATCATACGATAGCCCAGGGCAACGCCCTGGGAGCGGTGCCGTCAAGGTTGGCAGCCCTGAAAGGGCGTCATAACCTATTTGGGCAATCGGCCACATAAATTTATTTCGCCCTTTCAGGGCTGCGATGCGCCGCGCTTTTTTCCCCAGGGCGGTGCCCTGGGCTTTCATATCTCGCCCCGTTGGGGCTAAGGCTGCGGCTCTTTCCTTTTGCGCAACTTATGCTAGATTACCGGCTCGTCAGGCCAAATGACGCAAGACAGTAAAGCATCAGCTTGTGGCGAAACACTCTGGCACGCGCAATGAGCAAAAAAGTCTTCATCAGTTACAGTCACCAACAGTCCGATTGGGTGCGCGACCGGCTAGTTCCCTGCCTGCGCTACGGCGGCGCAGAGGTCGTCATTGATTACGAACATTTTCAAGCAGGCCAATCGGTCATTGGGCAAATGGACGGCCATCAGGACGCGGCGGAGTTGGCCGTGCTCGTGCTGACGCCGGACTACCTGGCCAGCGACTATTGTGTTCACGAAATGGAGCGCGCCCTGCAACGCAATCAACCCATCGTGCCCATCGTGCGCGCAGACTGCGCTGTCCCGGCGGCCATCAATCAACTGATCCGGGTTGATCTGCGCGACGATAAAGATGCGGCGCAGTGGGATAAGCTGCTCAACGGCTGTGCCGCCGATTTGGGCGCATCCGCTCCCGAATGGCTGCGGGCGCGTGATGAGCTGCGGCAGTTATTACAGCGCGGCCAATCGGTCAATCTGGTTGTGACTGGCAATCCCAAATGGCGCGAATTGATCGTGCATCTACAAACCGCGCACTTGCCAGACCTCGGCATTGTGGATTTCGAGGGCGGCTATGCCGAATCACGCGCGGACTTGGCGGCCAAGATTCTGGAAGTTTGCGGGGCTAAGACTGCCGTGCCTGAACCACCCAGAGATTTAGTAGTGCTGCATCGCGTGCTTTCCGGGCGCACGCTTTCACGTGTAGCCTTGTTGCGGATGGACTATGTCCGGGAAAGAGAGCATATCATCCCGTTGTTCACCACACTGCGAAATTTGATGATGGATGCGCGTGTGCTGGTGCTGTTGGTTGAATCGCGGCGACCATTGATTGAACTGCTGCCGCACGATCATCCGTTGTCTTCGATTGACATCAAGACGGTAGAACTGCGTGGACGCTAACCCTGGGAGCGCACGCGGCTCGCGTGCGAGGCGTGGTGAGGCGCCACCTTCACTTCAACGTATACCTTCTGCAAGCCCCGTACGTGAGCCGCGTGCGCTCCCAGGCCGCACGTCGCTACGATATGACTCGATTATCTATGACTCCCATTCCTCTTGACCAGATCCGTTTGCGATGGCGCGATCACAAGTCAGCGCTGTGGTGGTTAGGTTTGTTGTATCGACGCCCGGCTGAGTTTCATGAAGAGTTGTGGTGGTTTCCGCGCTTGACCAAAATCAAAATGGGCTGTTTTTTATATGTGCACTTCCTCCCTTACCTATTCATCCTTTGCATCATCGGGCGAATATTAGTGTTCGGCATTTTAGGAATTGAAGCGGCCACCGAACACCCTACGCTTAACTACCACATATCACTGATTGCCTTTGCTATTCTCTTAGGCATCTTTATTGGCCTTGTCATTGGCACTATCCTTGGCCGTAGAGGTGGCGTTGCCGTTGTCATTATCGGTGGCATCGCCGGTGCTATTGCCTTTGGCATCGGCATTGGCATCAGCATTGGCATTGCCAGTGCCAACGTCCGAGGCTTTGCTGTTGTCGTTGCTGTTACCGCTGCCGGAAGCATAGTCACTAACATTGCTAGTAGCATTTTTGGTGGCTTTCCTGGTGGCTCTGCCAGTCGTGTTACCTTTGTTATTGCTACTGCTGTTATCTTTGGCAGTATCTCTGGGCGTTTCACTAGCATTGCTGTTGCAATCGCTATTGGGATAGCTACTGACATTACTTTAATCTTTTCAATCCTGAGACTCTACTATTTGCCTCTGCATTGGCTGCTGGTCTGGCCTAGTCCACGACTACGTTGGGCACATTATCATCCAGCGCTTTGGGATGATCTTTGCCTTGTTCCTTTCACAGGGTTGCACCGTCTATTGGTCGCACAAGCCGAAGCAAAGCGTTGGCGCGGCAAGTACGCAATCGAAAGAATCATCAGGCATTACCCGGCACAACGGAGAGAAGCGCTCAAAGCAAAAGTCATATTGTTAGCACGTCGCGCCGCGCGAGTGACCGATCTGACCCAATTGGATAGCTTGCTGGCCCGCTTGCCCGAAGGCGAGAAAGGCTTTCTAGCGCAGACTCGCCAAATCCGCGCAGAGGTCAGCGAGCTTGGCCGCTTGCAAACCCGGCTGAACACTGCCAATCGTCCAGCCTTTCAGGAAATGTACGCGGAGAATCTTTACCAAGCGATTGACTCCTTTCGCCACCGGATTCAAGGTTTTCACGAACCACTGGCAACAGAGTTTGGCGCGGCGGCGTTGCAATGGTTAAAACTGGCCGAAGCTCAACGCGCCGCAGCCACTGCCAAACTTACTACGAAACCCACCGAGCAATTCTTCCGCGCAGGCGACCCGGTCAATCGAGAGCAAGAAGCTTTTGCCGAACGCACGGCAGTGCTCGAACAACTGGAACAGCAAGTGATGCTCGGCACCGGCTGTCCCGGCATCGTTCTTTACGGTCGCCGCCGCATGGGCAAATCCACCCTGCTGCGCAACCTGACCGGCTTCCTGCCGCTGGAAGTGCTGACCGTCAACGTCTCGATGCAAAACCCACAGTTGGTGGCCTCGCTCGCTTCCTTCGCCCACACACTGGCCGAGCAGGTGCAAACACAAGCGCCAGGGCTGAAGCTGAACGAAGCTCTGCCTGACGATCTGCCGAGGCTGTTCCGCTTCCTGACTGCGGCCAATGAGAAGCTGGCGGCGGAGCAGTACCGCTTGCTGCTAGCGGTGGACGAGTACGAGGCGCTGGACGCGAAGATCGGCGCGGGCGTCTTCCCGCACGACCTGCTCGACACGCTGCGCGAATCCATCCAGACGCACCGCCGCCTGACTTGGATTTTCGCGGGTAGCCACGAGATCACCGAATTGCCGCATGCCGCCTGGACTTCGGCGCTGGTCAGCGCGCGGACTATCGAAGTGCCCGTCTTCACCCTGGCCGAAACGCGCTTGCTGCTGACCGAACCGCTCAAACACTCTTCGCTGTGGAAGGATAACGAAGCCAAACGCCCGCGCTTCGGCGCCGCGTTCTGGGGTACGGAAGAAGGCAGCGGGATTGATTTCATTCAGGAGCAGGCGGGCGGCTGGCCCCACCTCGTCCAACTCATCGCCGAGACGCTGGTGGATTTGATCAACGAAGAACAGGCCGCCGCGGTCACGCCCGCACTGATGCAACGCGCGCTCGACAAAGCCATCGTGCGCGGGCACAACGTGCTCTACGAACTGCTGCGCCGCGAATCCACACTGCCGGGCGAGTGGGAATATCTGGAGCGGTTCAAGCGCGTGGACATGCAGCCGTTGCCAGATGACGAAGCGGTCGCGCGCTCGTTGCGGCGGCGCGAGTTGATGGCAATTGCGAATGGCGAGTGGCGCTTGCGCGTGCCATTGATGGAGCGGTGGTTGAGAGTGAGAGGGTAAATGCGGGGTAGTAAGGCTGTAATTTTGCAGCCGCGTAGCGGCGAGCGTGATTTTAGCCCGGCGTTTTCAACGCCGGGAAAAGCGGCGGTCATTCCGCATCGCGCCAGCGATGCTTGGATCAGGCATCGCTGACGCGATGCGGGACTTGTTGCTTGCTTACCGTGGGTTGAAAACCCACGGCTAAATTCACCTGCCGCTACGCGGCAAACAATGAACGACGCTTTTAGCCTTTCAGCAAATCCGCCGCCTTCTCCGCAATCGCAATCACCGGCGCGTTCGTATGCCCCGTAATCTGCGCCGGAATCACCGAGGCATCTACTACACGCAAACCTTCCACACCACGCACGCGCAGCTTGTCATCCACTACAGCCAGCGCGTCGCGCTCACTGCCCAGCTTGCACGTGCCGACTGGGTGATAGAGCGTATCGGCGGTTTGCCGAATGTGTTCGGCGATGCCATCGTCGGTAGTCGCCGCCTCGCCCGGCCACCACTCTTTGCCGCGAAAGCGGTCGAAGGGTTTTGCGCCGAGAATCTGGCGCGCGATTTTGACGCTCTCGATACAGGCTATTAGATCGTTTTCCGCAGCCAGATAGTTTGGCTGAATCGCGGGCGCGGCAAAGGGGTCTTTCGATTTCAGCTTGAGCTGTCCCACGCTCTCCGGCTTTTGCAGCGCGATGCCGATGGAGAAGCCGTGCAGGTCTGGATTCTTGAAGCCGTTGTCCATGTAAAAGACTGGCGCAAAAACCAGCTCGATATTCGGCACCTTCATTGACGGATCGGTTTTCAGGAACGCGATGCCTTCGGCCACGTTCGAGGTCAGCGGCCCTTTTTTGAAAACCAGGTAATTAAGAATGTTTTTGAAGTTGTCGGCCTTGTGCAGCCCGATTGGTTCGCGGCATTCATATTCGACGCCGATCAGCAAATGGTCTTGCAGATTTTCACCGACGCCGGGCAGGTCGGCGACGACCGGAATATCCAGCGCGCGCAACTGTTCCGCTGGGCCAATACCCGAAAGCAGCAACGTTTGCGGCGAATTGATCGTGCCGCCGGACAAGATTACTTCGCGGTTGACGCGCGCCTGTTGCGTCTGGCCGTTTTGAACGAATTCGACGCCGACGACTCGGTTCTTATCGAAGAGCAAGCGTGTGACGTGTGCGCCAGTCTTCACTGTCAGATTCGGACGCATCAAACTTGGCTTCAGAAAAGCAGCAGCGGCGCTGTGGCGCTTGCCGTTCTTTTGTGTGACTTGCGCGTAGCCGAGGCCTTCTTGCGAAGCGCCGTTCAGGTCTTCATTGAATTTCAACCCGGCGCTTTGCGCGGCTTCGACAAAGTGATGCGTCAGCGGATTGACGCAGCGCAGATCGGCGACGTTCAGTTCGCCGCCTGTGCCGTGATATTCATTCGCGCCGCGTTCGTTGTTTTCAGATTTCTTGTAGTAGGGCAGGATGTCGTCGTAGCCCCAGCCTTCAACGCCCAACTCACGCCAACCATCGTGATCGCCGCGATTGGCACGGCTGTAAACCATCGCGTTGATCGAACTCGACCCGCCCAGCACTTTGCCGCGCGGCCAGAACATGCGGCGGCGATTCATCTGTTCAAGCTCTTCGGTCTCGTAGGCCCAATCGCAGTCGGTCTTGAAAAGTTTGTTGAAGGCCGCCGGGATGTGAATCTCCTGCTTCTTGTCAGGGCCGCCTGCTTCGAGCAACAGGACTTTAGTGCGCGCGTCTTCCGTCAAACGTTTGGCCAGCACACAACCGGCAGAGCCTGCGCCGACAATGATGTAGTCGTAGGTTGAATTGGACATGGTTTTTCCTCAGCCCCAACGGGGCATCATACGATAGCCCAAGGCAACGCCCTGGGTGCGCAACCATCAAGTTAGCAGCCCTGAAAGGGCGTCATAACTGGCTTGGCGAGGGGCCACACAGATTTATTTCGCCCTTTCAGGGCTGTGATGCGCCACGGCTTTTCCCAGCGCGCTGCGCTGGGCTTTCATATCTCGCCCCGTTGGGGCTGAAAAGCTTTCGCATTGGCGCAAATACAATAGCTGGCAGCTTGTCGAACCTTGCGTTAGAATGCCCGCGTTTCCGCAAGGTTACTAAAGGCAGTGCGCATCCCCCACGCCGTCAACTCCACACCCATTCGCCCTCCACTGATGAGGACGAAAGAATTATGGCAAAACCGGCAAATCCGCAGTACGAGTTCGGCCCTTTTCAACTCAATCCAGATGAGCGTCTGTTACTGCGCAACGGCGAGCCAGTCGCCCTGACGCCCAAGGCCTTCGACACGCTCTGTTATTTCGTCGCACATCATCACCGACTGCTGACTAAAGACGAGTTGATCGCGCAACTCTGGCCCGACAGTTTTGTCGAAGAAAGCAATCTGGCGCAGAACGTCTCCGCCGTGCGGCGCGTCTTGGGCGAACAGCCGGATGGCGGCCATTACATCGAGACCGTCCCCAAGCGCGGTTACCGTTTCGCTGCCGAAGTCAAACAGCTTGTCCCGCGCCAAATCTCCCGGCCTGCCTATGCGCGGTTGAGCAATCCGCCGCTCACACTCAATGAACCTCCCGATGCTAGCGATTACGCAGCGGATGATAGAACGGATGTTCTCCACAATGAATTCAGCGATCAGTCTGGCGCGGCCACCGCTGGCGTGCTGCCAGAAAGTTACGCGCCCGCACAGTCGGTACCAACCCCGCACTCAAGTTGGCTGCGCCGCTACGCTCTCTGGCCCGGCGTGGGGTTGGCGATCTTATGTGTAGCTGGCTACTTCATTCTGCATGCTAACAAATCCAAGCCATTGGCGAGCAAACCGCGCCTGGCCGTCTTGCCCTTCCGCAATCTCAAGCCGGCAGCCGAGACAGATTTTCTGGGCTTCTCGTTGGCCGACGCGATTATCACGAAACTGAGCTACATCAGCGCGCTCAACGTGCGTCCTTCGGCAGTCGTGGCAGCCGCCAAATACCGCAGCCAGGAACTCGACCCGCAGCAGGTGGCAAAAGAATTGAAGGTGGACAAGCTGCTGACCGGGACATTTCTGAAAGAAGGCGATGACCTGCGCATCAACCTGCAATTGATTGATGTGAACACCGCACAGGCGCTCTGGGTGCAACCGCTCGATTTGAAATACGACCGCTTGCTGACCGTGCAAGACCGCGTCACGCAACAAGTCATTCAAGGTTTGCAAGTCCGCCTGACGCCGATTGAATCCGAACAACTCAAGGTTGATGCGCCGCGCAATCCGCTGGCTTATGAAACTTATTTGCGCGGCCTCGATCAGTATCAAGCGGGCAGTTACGCGCAGGCGATCAAGACGCTCGAACAATCCGTTGCGCTCGATTCAGGCTACGCGCGCGCTTGGGCGCATCTAGGACGCGCTTATACGGCGCAAGCTTCGTTCGCGTTTGGCGGGCGTGATTTTTATCAGAAAGCGCAAGCCGCCTACGAGAAGGCGCTCGCGCTCAACCCGCAAGAGATCGAGGCGCGCATCTTCCTGGCCAATCTCTTTACTGACACCAACCGCGTCGAAGAGGCCGTGCCGCAACTGCGCACAGTACTCAAAACCAACCCCGACCACGCCGAAGCGCATTGGGAGGTGGGTTACGCCTACCGTTTCGGCGGCATGCTGTCCGAGTCTATTACTCAAGGCGAGCTCGCGCGCCAACTCGATCCGCAGGTCAAGCTCAACAGTTCGGCCTTCAACAGTTATCTTTACGCCGGTCAATACGAACGCTTCTTGCAGAGTCTGCCGCCCTTCAACGATCAAGCCTTCATCGTTTTCTATCGCGGCTTTGGCAATTACTATCTTAACCAGCGCGCGCAAGCGGTGGCGGATTTCGATCGCGCCTATGAACTCGACCCATCGCTCTACACGCAGATCGGCAAGGCGCTCGGCGCAAGCCTGACAAACGATCCGGCCAGGGGCTTGGCTTTGTTGCGTGACACGGAGCGCAAGCTGCAAGAGCGCGGCGTGATCGAAGCCGAGGGCACCTACAAAGTCGCGCAAGCCTTCGCCCTAGTCGGTGATAAAGCGTCCGCATTGCGCCTACTGCGCCGCAGCATCGAGGGAGGTTTTTTCTGCTATCCGTATTTCATCAATGACCCCCTGCTGGAAAATCTGCGCAACGAAGCCGACTATGCCAGTTTGATCGAAACCGCTCGCCAACGTCACGAAGCATTCAAGCGGCGCTTCTTTTAAGGCCTAAACTTGAGTGCGCACGCCACCGGCCATGTTTCCCGATTGACTCATCTGCGCAATCGCGCTATTTTGCCGCTGCATCCCTGAACCCAGACAGTTCCTACCTTTGATTGGCTCATCTGAAATGAAAGCCAATTGCCCACTAAATACTGCGGCACTGTCACAGCATACTCTCCCTAAGCTTGAATCAAGGAGTTTGTTTTTATCATGTCTAAAACAATCCGGCTGCGCCTTTTTCCGTCCTTATCGCGTGTGTGGTGGTTGAGTCTCTTGTGCGTCCTGCTGCTCGATCCGGCCCAGGCCACCGTGATGCGTTACCTCGAAGTCGAAGAGCTAACGCGGCTCTCGACCGAAGTCTTTCACGGGCAAGTCGTCTCCACCAAAGTTTATTGGGATGAGGAACACACGCGCATTTACACCGCCGTGCGCGTGCAGATCAACGAGTCTTTCAAGGGCGCGGCCAAGCGCGATCAGATCGTCACCATCACGCAACTGGGCGGCGAGTTGGACGGTCTGCGGCTCGATTACGGCGGGCGTCCGGCTTTCAACGTCGGCGAGGCAGTCGTCCTGTTTGCGAAGCCCGGACGCCATCACGACCTGATCGTCGTTGGCTTGAAGCAAGGCAAACTGCGCGTCGCAGGCGCTGAGGCCATCAGGGATTTCTCCGGCATCACGCTCTTGGAGAAGACGGCAGATGCAAAGACAGGGCCAGTGGCGACCGGCAAAGCACCGCGTGTGCAAACCCGTCTTTCGCTGGCCGAGTTACGTCAACGCGTGGCCAACGCGCGCTGAGCAAGCCGTGGGGAAATCCAATGAGAAAGCTATTCTCTTTTTTATTTATCGCAATTGCGCTGGCCATCAATACTGGCAAGACCGAGTCGTTTGTCTTCAGCACGACTGACGGGACGACGAGGATTCATTGGGACCTGACCAACCCGGCTTCACCCATCGTGCAGAATGGGCGCGTGGTCTACAACCTGAATCCGGCAGGCAGCGATAACGTCCCGTTTGCGCAGGTAGAGTCCGCCATTACTGCATCTTTCAACGCGTGGGAAAGCTTGACGACCAGTAGCATCGCCTTTACGCGCGGCCCCAACCGCAGCGAGACGGGTGCCAGGAACGACGGCATTTTCCAAATCTACTGGCAAGAAAATTCAACCGTGGATGATGGACTGGATATTTCCGGGGCCTTGGCGGTGACGCGGATCTTCACCTTCGCAGGCAACGGGCGCGACGGTGAGATTGCCGACGTCAGCCTGGTCTTCAATGGCAAAGAGGTGCAGTGGGCGACCGACGGCAACGCCAACCGCGTAGACATTGCCGAAGTCGCCACGCACGAGATCGGCCACTCCATCGGCATAAGCCACTCGCCCGTGGCCGCTGCGACGATGTACCCGCGCACCGGCGACGGCTTTACGCGCGGCCGCACGCTCCACTCAGACGATCAGATTCCTGCTTCGATTCTTTATCCGGCCAATAACTTCCTGGCGCAGACCGGTACGTTGCGCGGGCGCGTGCGTGACAGCGGCGGCGGCGCCATCTTCGCCGCAAACGTGGTCGTAACCGATGCCAATGGTAATGTGATTGCTACGATGCTCACGCAACGCGACGGCAGTTACCGGCTGCAAGGATTGCCGCCAGGTGCGCACACAGTTTTTGTTGGCCCGATTGATCCGCCGGGCGGCCTGTTCTTTGGCCCGGACGATCTCAACGGTTACGACGGCGCTCAGACAAACTTTCTGACCAGCAACAACCAATCAGTCACGATCAACGCAGGGGGCGAGACCGTGCTCGACGTTACGGTGACACGTGCGACGCCGGCCTTGCGCGCTCAGCTTATCTACCAAGCGGCTTCTGGCGGGTTTACCAATCTAGGCGCACTCGTGCAGCCCGGCCAAAGCATCACCATCGGTGTAGCCGGGCCGGGCTTGCCCACCAGCGGCAACCCGTTGAGCGTGAGCGGCAGCGGCATTACGATCCAGCGGACGCGCTTCGTGACACTCAATAGCGGTGGTGGCAATGGTGTCCTGGCGGACGTGGTCGTTAGTGCGAATGCAGTGCCGGGCGCGCGCAATCTGATTGTGACGGGCAACAGCCAGCGTTCGATCTTAGCGGGCGGGCTGGAGATCACCGGCACGAGCGCACCACCGCAACCGCTCAGCGTCGTTTCGGCGGCGAACTTCTCTGCGCGCGTCGCGGCTGAATCTATTGTGGCGGCGTTTGGCACGGGCTTGGCGACCAGCACGCTGACTGCCGCAGGCTCCTCGCTGCCGACTTTGCTCGGTGGCACCAGCGTGCGTGTGCGCGACAGTCAGGGCAGCGAACGCCTCGCCCTGCTCTTTTTCGTCTCGCCGACACAAATCAATTACCAAATCCCGCCCGGCACTGCGCTGGGGCCGGCGACGGTGACAATCACCAACATCCAGGGACAAGTTTCCACGGGCAGTGTGCAGATCGAATCAGTCGCGCCAGGACTTTTTTCTGTCGCTGGCACTGGCTCGGGGCCGCCAGCCGGTGTCGCGCTGCGTATCAGAGCCAACGGCGCGCAAAACTTTGAAAGCATCTTTCGCTTTGACAGCGCGCAGGGTAAATTCGTGACTATTCCGATTGATCTGGGCGCGGCCACGGATCAGGTCTTTCTGGTTCTCTATGGTACAGGCTTTCGCTTCCGTAGCTCGCTCGGCGCAGTGACAGCCAGCGTCGGCGGGGTTAATCAACAAGTGACCTTTGCAGGCGCGCAAGGCGCACTGATAGGACTCGATCAGCTCAACATCAAGTTGGCTCGTGGATTGATTGGGCGGGGCGAAGTAACCGTCATTGCCACTGTGGATGGGCGCGTGTCGAATGCGGTGCGGGTGAATATCAAGTGAGGCAGTCTGAAAGCGCACGCGGCTCGCCTGCGCTTTCAGGCCAATTTTCAGGGATACAAATCCAGCCTTCCTGTGCTAATATCCGCCGCGCATCCTAACCAATACCTAACCGGCGAGTGAACCCACGAACGAGCCGTCTTTCTGATCCCAAGCTCGACCTTTACTGCTCGCCATCGCAATCCCAACCGGTATGCCACCGGGTCTTCTGTATTGCCAAGTTCATTGCGCCGCGACTTCCCCTGCACGCGGTTGAAGTTTAACCACGTTCAATATTTCAGGAAGGTAGTATGTCTACTCGTCTGCCGTGGGCCAAAGCCCGCATTGCCACGTCGCGCCGCTCCGTGTTGGTCAAATCCGTTGTCTTAGGTCTGAGCCTGCTCGTCATAGTCGGTTGTTTGATCGGCGTTGAATCCGAGGGATTCGCCCGCCGACAACCCGCTCACCTGCGCGCCCAGGTTGAAAAGCTCGGCGAAAAGTATGGCGAAGAGTATCTCGAAGGCTCCAAGCGCCAGGAATGGTTCTATCACCAGCGCGCTTATCCGCTCGACGAAATCCCGCGCGGCGCGCGTCTGGATGCGCTCGCACAATCAGATGAGGTTGAGCGCGCGCAGACCCGTTTGCGCAAGGCTGGCAGGTTTGCCGCCGTGCCCGAACAGGAAGTTGCGTGGCAGGCGCTGGGGCCGCGCCCGATTGCTGACGGGCAAACTTTCGGCGACCGCAGTCCGGTTTCAGGCCGCGTCACGACGATCACGCTCGACCCGCGTTACGACGGCATCAACAACAAGACTGTATACGTTGGCGCGGCGCAGGGCGGCTTGTGGCGCTCGATTGACAACGGGCAGACGTGGGTGCCGCTGATGGATGAATTGCCCTCGTTGGCGGTAGGCGCGGTGGCAATTGACCCAACCAATCCGAATGTCATCTGGGTCGGCACAGGCGAACCGAATCGTTCGGGCGATAACTACTACGGCGCGGGCTTGTTCAAGACCACTGATGGTGGCATCTCCTGGACGCAGATCACCGGGCCGGTTTCGACCAGTGACCCGAAGCTACCCGTTTTTCTCAACTGCACTTTCAGCAAGATCGAGATTGACCCGTCCAAACCAAACACGCTTTTTGTAGCAACTAACACCGGCTTCTTTCTCTCGTCAGCGCAATCGCCCGGTAACGTACCACTCGGCAATCGCGGTTTGTGGAAGACGAGCGATGGCGGAGTGAATTGGATCAACGTCAATCCAACCAACAGCCGCTTGGACAGGCTCGCTTCCGATGTGGTGATTGATCCGCGCAATCGCAGCCGCGTCTTCGCCGCCATCACGGGGGAAGGTGTCTTTCGCTCCGACAATGGTGGTGATCTTTTTAGCTGGAAATCGCTGAGTAGAGGCTTGCCGTCAAAAGAAGACGCGGATGGCAATCCAGTCTACGGACGCATTGCGCTGGCCATCGGGCCGCCGATTGGCTCGTCAAACAACTCGACACTCTACGCGGCTTTTGCCGGAGTGGATGAAAACCTGCTCGGTATCTTCCGCACGAGCGACAACGGCGAGAATTGGACAAAGGTCACTCAACCGCAAGACTCAGGACAAGCCAACTACAATCTGGCGCTGGCCGTAGACCCGACCAACGGCAACAATCTCTTTTACGGCACGTCAGCCAACGAAGCCTACGACGGCGGCGTAGTCCATCGCAGCGTTGATGCAGGGCGCAGTTGGGAAGACATCAGCATAAGCGTCCGCTTCCTCAACGATAATCGGCCCGTGCTCGGCTTGCACCCGGACACGCACGCGCTTGCCGTCAGCCCGGCCAATCACAACATTCTCTTCACCGGCAACGACGGCGGCATCTGGCGCACAGACAGCGCGCTTTCCGGCGCACTGCGCTGGGAGAATTTGAATGCGACGCTCAACATCACGCAGTTCCAATCAGTCGCGGTGCACCCTTACGATCCCAGCCTGATCATCGGTGGCACGCAAGACAACGGCACGAACGTCTATTACGGCAGCGCCACGTGGGCGCACAGTGATGATGGCGACGGCGGGTTCACTTTGATAGATCAATCCAGCTCGTCCGTCTTCTATCACACCTATTTCAACATCAGCATTCCCGGCGCGGGCGCGATCATCGGACCAGCGATTTCTTTCGACGGCGGACTGAAGTGGGAGTTGCGCGGCTGTTTCGGTTGTAAGGAAGCGAAGGTCGGTAACTTCAACCCCAACGACCGTGTGGCCTTCTACGCGCCGATGACGTTGAACACAGGCTATAGCGGGGCGAACGGCAACGCACTCTACTTCGGCACCTACCGGCTCTACCGTTCGGTTGATCGCGGCAAGAATTGGCTGGGGTTGGGTGGTGGTGTTGACGGTTTCGGCGAAGACTTGACCAAAGGCCGAGGCGTTATCACAGCCATTGCGGCCTTCCCTTCACGCGGCGGCATTGATGCAGTGGGCGAAGTCGTCTGGGCAGGCGCGAGCGACGGCAAAATCTGCGTCACACAAAACGCACACGAGTTGACCAAGGCGCGCTTCTTCGATGTGACGCGCTCGCCCTTGCCCAACCGCTTCGTCACCGACATCGCCGTTGACCCGCGTAACGTGCAGCGCGCCGTCGCCACCTTCTCCGGCTTCAACCGCAGCACGTCGAGCACGCCCGGCCACGTCTTCCTGACCGAATCGTTCGGCGGCACGTGGACGGACATCAGCGGCAACTTGCCCGACGTGCCGGTCACTTCCGCCGTGCTCGACCCGAACAAGCCCTCGACGATCTACATCGGCACAGACATCGGCGTTTTCATGACTACCGATATGGGGCGCAACTGGGTGCGCTTGGGCAACGGGATGCCGCGCGTCTCGGTGTTGCAATTACGCTATCACCTGGCCAGCGGCAGCCTGATTGCCGCCACACACGGTCGTGGCGTTTACCGGCTGACTGTCAATCCGCGCCCGCTCGCGACCGTCTCGGCGGCGAGCTACAGCGGTAACGATCTGGCCAGCGAAGCGATTGTCGCCTCATTCGGCACAGAAATGGCAACGAAGACCGAGGCGGCCAACAAGCTGCCGCTGCCAACCGAATTGGCGGGCACGCGTGTTTACGTGCGCGACGCTTTCGGCACGGAACGCCCGGCGGCACTCTTCTTCGTCTCGCCCGGTCAGATCAACTACCAAATTCCGCCCGGCAGCATTCCTGGCCCGGCGATGATCACGGTCATCAGCAGTGATGGCAAGACCTCGGTTGGCTTTACCAATCTCAACTACGTCACGCCTAGTCTGTTCACGGCTAACGCCAACGGCACCGGCGTCCCAGTGGGCGCAGTCTATCGCGCGCGCGCCAATGGTACGACCTCGGTTGAGCCATTTGCGCAATTGCAAGGCGCGCAATTCGTCCCACTGCCGATTGACGTGAGCAATCCCAACGAGCAAGTCTTTCTGGTGCTTTACGGCACGGGCTTCCGCAACCGCAGCGCGATTACTGCGGCGGGCGTGACCTTTACCGGCAATGGCTTCAGTCCGATTGCTGGCACGGTGACGTATGTCGGAACGCAAGGCTCGCTGATTGGGCTGGATCAATTGAATCTGCGCGTGCCGTCGTCAATGGCGGGGCGCGGCGAAGTTACTTTGGGTTTCAGTGTTGAAGGTAAGCAAGCTAATAACGTGCGCGTGAGCTTCAAATAGCGACTATCCGGCGAAACTGCTTGGGCGAGACTCTGTGACGCAGCCAAAATAAGTGAGTCTCGCCCAAGCGTATTTTTCTTTTATATGACACTTTCCTGAGCGGTAAATTTGAGGTACTCATCACTAACTAAAGTTAAAGAAGCGGGCAACAACCAGAGCCTCGCGCAGCAACTTATTAATCACCTGCTAGTACCAAATCGCCCATCCCACCCAACGCGAAGTAGATAGGCTAAATGCTTGTCTACAACCAAAAATAAAAGACTGAAAGATAGACAACTCCCGCCCGGCTGCGATAGAGTCTCGCTCTTAAGATGCGTCTGGGTTGGTTCTTTTTTGTTCACACATAACAACTAACCCAGGCGCGGCTGTGGTCAAAACCCAGCCGCGCTTTGTCTAAAGTCGAGGGAAACATTCGATGTCCGCATAATTCATTAGGCGACCGGAGGGAGGGGAGTAATGCTTAGGAGAACTCTTGGAACAACTCTGCTTGCATGCGTTTTTCTCATGGCTAGTATTGCGGGGCTCGCGGCATTCTGGGCAGCTTGGCCAAGGAGTTCCGACACCTCGCCTCTCGCGGCGCTGTTCGCCTTGGTGTGGAGCTGTACGTACGCCGTCACCGCTGTCCTCACATGGCGCCGTTCTCGCTTCGCAGGTTTTGCCTTCCCTGCGGCAATCGGATTGCTGCTCTTCCCGGCGAGGTTCATCGTCCCCGAGGGGCAGCTTTTTCTCCCTGCGTTCGTGGTCATCACTTTGGTAGCTTTCCTTGGCTACCGGTATCTCCGCAGGGTTCGTGAAAACGCCGCCTAACAAGATCGTTGGGCGGCTTAAGATCAGCGACAATTTGCGTGTATGGAGGAAATGATGGCGAGAATTAACAGGATCGTTTTGATGGCGTTGACACTCGTGATCTGCGGCCTCGCGGTCGCGGCGAACCAGGCAGACCCGGTCGGCACGTGGAAGTGTGAGTACAATATCGGCGACCAAAAGCGGACATCCACCCTGACGATCAAGAAGGACGGGGATAAGCTCACCGGCACGATGAGTTGGCCGGATCAGAAAGAGGCGCCCCTCAAGGACGTGAAATCGAAGGACGGGGAACTAACGTTCTCTGCTGAGCGAGTGTTGGCGGATAACAAGTTCCATATCGAGTACAAGTTCATGGTCAACGGGGACACGCTCAAAGGTAAGGGCACATTGGATGTCGGAGGTGAGAAGCGGGATTTCGACATCGAGGGGAAGCGGGAGAAGTAGGACAAGTAGCGGTTGGGCGATTATCCACCAGCAATCTCTATGAAAAACCCGCCTCTACGTGAGAAGCGGGTAGCGTCGCAACGACGGCCAACTTCACCCTGCGCGTGACCGACGCCAACGCAATGTTTGCCGAAGACACGTTGACTGTCACAGTCGTGCCCAACCTGTCACCGACACTCAGCTATACCAATCAGAGCGCCCTAGCTGGGATGGCACTGACGGTCAATCCGGCGACGGGGCCAAGCGACAATGGAAGCATCGTCAGCATCGTTGTTCAAAGTGTCGTGCCACCGCTAACGACTCCGCCGGTGGTTGACAGCAATAGTGTTGTGACGATTACTAGCGCTGGACCTGCGGGGGCACACATAATTACGATATAGGTCAAGTTCGTCACACCAGAAGAGCGCTTCGGGGCGGTGGCGGCAAGCTCCCGCGCGATCAGGTTCAACCAGGCTGAGGCTCGCACGCTCCACTTCCTCCTTCACGTCCCTTTCCCGCAATGCTAATATCTGGCTTCCCTCGAACTATCCCACTGTGTGAAGGAGAGAGAAGCCTCAATGGCCGAAGAGAATCAGAGTGGATTCAAAGTGACTGACCGCCGGTTGTTCAACCCTGACGGTTCAGTACGTGACGATGCTTTGCTGGAAGAGGAGACTGCCTCCCAGCCCGCGCCTGCTGCTGCAGCGCCAACGCCTGCCCCAACGCCGCAGACGTTCAGCGCCGCAGACATCACAGGCGCGAAACAACCGCCGCCTCCGCCTACACCACCTCCCTACTCGCCACCCGCGCCGCCGCCGGCTTTCGATGAAGATCAGGAGTTGGGCGGGATGCCGGAACAGACCGAATTTACCGAGTTCCTGATGCGCATCGCGTCGGAAGCCTTCATCTATCTTGGCCTGGTCGAGCATCCGATGACCGGGCGTCGCCAAGTTGATCTGCAAGCGGCTAAAGAGTCCATTGATATGCTGACGATGCTGCGCGCCAAGACTGAAGGAAACCTGACGCCGGGCGAGGCGCGTTTCTTCGACGACTTGCTGGGCGACCTAAAGATGCAGTTCGTTTCCTTCAGGCAGCAGGCTGGGGGACGCGTGCCGCTATAGACTTCAGGCGCTCTTCCAACTGCGATGAAGCTCACCTTTCTCGGAACTGGGACTTCGGTTGGCGTGCCGATGATTGGCTGTCATTGCGCGACGTGCCGTTCCACCAATCCACGCGATCAACGGCTGCGCACGGGCTTACTGGTCGAACACGCGGGCCAGCAATTGCTGGTAGATGTTTCGACAGATTTCCGGCAACAAGCTTTGCGCGCGAGGATTGAAAAGGTAGACGCAGTGCTCATCACGCATTGCCACGCCGATCACGTCTTCGGACTGGATGATTTGCGCCCCATCAATTTCAAGCACGGCGCAATACCGGTTTACGCAAGCGCGACGACATGGCGCGATTTGCGGCGCGTGTTTTATTACATCTTCGAGCGCAATCACGTCGGTGGCGGCTTACCACAATTGATCCCGCACGAGTTCGAGGGAACGTTTGAAGTCTGCGGCTTGCAGGTCACGCCTTTTCCAGTCATTCACGGTCAGAGCGAAGTGACAGGTTTTCGTTTTGAGGCTGACCACGTGTCGGCGGCTTTTGTGACCGATTGCAATCTTATTCCCGCAGCCTCGCTGGATAAGCTGCGGAAGCTTGATCTGTTGATTCTCGATGCCCTGCGTTTGAAGCCGCATCCGACGCATTTGCATTTGGAGCAATCGCTCGCTTATGTGGCCGAAGTAAAACCGCGCCGCACGTTACTCACGCACGTGGGACACGAGATCAAGTACGATGAATGGAGCGAGCGTTTGCCGCCGGGCGTTGAATTAGCTTACGACGGATTGCAAATCGAACTTTCGACACGATGAAAATCATTCGCGGCACAGCACACAGGCTGGATTATTCCGAACTGCAACGACCGACCGTCCTGACGTTAGGCGTCTTCGATGGCTTGCACTTAGGTCATCAAGCCATCGTTCGCACTGTAGTCGAACGCGCGCTGCTGACTGGCGCGACGCCGACGCTCATAACCTTCGACCCACACCCCCGCCAAGTCTTGAAGCCGGACACTGCACCACCGCTGCTGCAAACGTTCAATCAGAAAATGGAGGGGCTGCGGCTGCTGGGTTTGCAACAAGTCGTAGTGCTCGACTTCACGCCGGAACTTGCCGCGCTCTCCGCTGAAGAATTTATTCAACGTTTCATCTGCGACGCCTTGCAAGCGCGCGAGGTCTATCTGGGCAAAGGTTTCGCCTTCGGCCACGAGCGACGTGGCAATATAGAATTGCTCTTGCAACTCAGCCAGCAGCTTGGCTTCTATGCCGCCGAAGTGCCGGAAGTGCGGTTGCGCAAGCACCGCGTCAGCTCGACGCTGGTGCGGCGTTTGTTGCAAGCGGGCAAGGTCAATCTGGCGCGTCGCATGCTCGGTCGCCCCTACGGCATCGAAGGCCAAGTCACACGTGGCCACGGCATCGGCAAACAATTGCTCTACCCGACGGCCAACCTGGCGATTCACAATCGCGTGCTGCCAGCGGACGGCGTTTATGTAACGTTGACGCTGGTGGACGGCGTCTGGCGGCGCAGCGTCACCAACATTGGCAAGCGTCCGACCTTCGGCGGCGAGGTCGAATCGAAAGTCGAGACACATCTGATAGACTTTGACGCTGACCTTTATGACCAGACCATCCGCGTGCGCGTGTTGCACCGGTTGCGCGGCGAAAAGAAGTTCGGTGGTGTCGAGGAATTGAAAGCACAGATTGGGCGTGATCGCGCGCGCGCGATTCGTTATTTTGAATCGGAGTTGGTACGGCGAAACTTGAGCTTCGTTTGAAACGTATGTGAGAACGCTAGGCGTTTTCATCAATCGTCATCACAGGAGAAAGAATGGCTTTAGCCAACCGGGAGTTTGAACAACAGATTTTCAGCAACGGCAGGAATAGCACGGCGCTCATCCCTGCCCAGCCAATCATTGACGCAGAGTTGATCGAAGCCTCAAGCCAGGCGGAGCAGACTCAAGCCGCTCACTACAATCCGCACGAAGCGATTAAAGGACACGGGCTGCGTGGCTGGCTGCGCGCGCTGCACATCATCACCACCTTCGCGCTCTATCACCTCTTCGTCTTCGTTTACCATCGCGGCTGGCTGACGGGTGGGAAAGAAGAAAGCGAAGAAAAACATCTGCAATGGCAGGCCACCTGGCTGTCGCGCCAATTCCTCAAACTCGGCCCTACGTTCATCAAGATCGGCCAAGCCGTCTCGACGCGCGCCGACCTGTTGCCGCTGACCTACATCAAGGAATTCACCAAGCTGCAAGACCGCGTGCCCGCGTTTCCCAATGACATAGCTTTCGCCATCATCGAATACGAATTGGGTCAGCCGATCAGCGCGCTCTTTGCGGAAATCGAAGCCGAACCGGTGGCTTCCGCATCGTTGGGCCAAGTCTATCGCGGGCGCTTGCACACCGGTGAAATCGTCGCCATCAAAGTCCAACGCCCCGGGTTGGCGCAGACCATCAATTTCGATTTGGCAGTGTTGCGCCGCCTGGCGCGCTTCGCAAATCGTTATGAGAGCCTGGCGCGCGGCGCGGATTGGGAAGGCATGCTCGACGAGTTTGCCGCGGTGATTTTTGAAGAGATGGACTACGTGCAGGAGGGGCGCAATGCCGAGACCTTCCGTCACAACTTCCGCAAGTGGCGCGAGGTTTACGTGCCAAAGATTCACTGGGGCCTGGTCAACACGCGGGTGCTGACGATGGAGTTTATCGAAGGCACGAAAGTCATTGACCTGCAAACGCTCGATGAGCGCGGCCTCAACCGGCGCGAGGTCGTGCGCCTGATCGCGCGCACCTACTTGAAACAACTGCTCGAAGACGGCTACTTCCACGCCGACCCGCATCCGGGCAATTTGCGCGTGCTGGACGATGGGCGGATGGCCTTCTTCGATTTCGGCATGGTCGGGCGCATCACGCCGGAGTTGCAGAGCAAAATTATTGATGCCTTCTTCCACATCGTCGAACGCGACGTGCGCGGGCTAACGCAAGACCTTATCAATCTCAACTTCCTGCCGCCTGCAACCGATCTAGCCTCGATCCGCCTGCTGGTCGAGAAGCTCTTCAGCGATTACCTCAACTTAAAACTCGGCGAGGTAAACTTCAAAGAACTGACCTATGAATTGGCCGAAGTGGTCTACGAATATCCCTTCCGTATCCCGGCCAACTTCACTTACATCATCAAAGCGATTATGACGCTTGAAGGCGTCGGCATCACGCTCGATCCTAACTTCAGCTTCTTCGATATTGCCAAGCCCTTCGCCAAAGAGTTCATGCTCAAACGCGAAGGCCGCTTCTTCCGTGACCAACTCATCAAGAAGCTGATCTACGGCGAGCAGGGCGAAATTCAGTGGGGTAAGGTTTGGAAGCTGACCAAGATGGCGGCGAAGATGATGTGGGAAGACTTGGCAGGCAGGACGCCGCCACCACCAACACTACTGACAGGCTCAAAATGACCAGCGGACTTACTTACACAGAAACAGCCGGACGCGTCTGACAGCGCAGAAGCTGTTTGAAAAGCCCGTCACAGCCGCTGAAGCGGGACTTTTCAAACAGCTTCAAGTCAACTCAGCAGGTTGGCCGTCACCTCTGTATCCCGAAATGCACGGGTATTGAAGGACTGGTCGCACCGCGATTGTCTCTGGCTACCGCTGTTAGCATGTAGTGCCCCGGCGCAAGACCTCTGATCGAAACCGTGTAAGGCGCTGTCCGCGCAGTGCCAACCAGCCGGTCCGGAGCGGTAAACAGATTCCCATCGCGCACGAAAAACTCGACGCGCTCGACCGCACCACCGCTATCAGAGGCTTGGGCGGTCGCGACAACGGTGCGGCCAGCCGGGAAAGAAGCGCCATTAGCTGGCTGAAGCAAACTGACAGTGGGTGGCGTATTGTCGAGCACAGTAATTGTGATCTCAGACGTCGCCCGCTGTTGATCGCTGTCCTGCGCTACGGCACGCAACCGATGCACACCGCGCGCCGCACCCTGCCACTGGAAAGTGAAAGGTGGTTGCTGAAGAGTGCCAATCAGTTTCCCATCCGCAAAGAGCGAGACTGACGTAATCTTTCCGTCGCTGTCGAGCGCTTCGACCGTGACAGGAATGCGCTGGCCGGTTTGCCACAACGAGCCGTCAAATGGCGAGTTGATAGCGACGTCCGGTGCGAAGCGCGTGTCTGCGGGGTTGGCGCTCAGTTCCAAATCAAAGCTCAGATCCTCGCTGCGGGGCGAATTCTGATGAACCTCGACCGCCACCACGTTGCGTCCCGGACGCAGTAGCTCAGGCTTGCCCGGGATGGGAAAAAAGACTTCCTCTTCCAGGCCCTTCACCTCGCGGGTAGCCAGCGTGCCTGTTGTAAGCGTGCCGCCAGGCAGGTTAACGCGATGAATTTCAGTCCCGTTTAGATAGACTACGGCACCGTCATCACGCTTCAACCGTAATAGCAGACTACGGAAGAATCCCGGATCAGCTACCTCGAAGGCACGCCGGAAGTAAGTAGTAATGCGCCGCCGATCAGGCGGGCCACCATCAATGCTGGTTGACGGGTTGTCGCCGAACCCCAGTTCCCCCTGCCCCAGTTTCCATTTGGTATCGTCGAAATCCGGCACGCGCCAGTTCGGCCCTGGATTGGAGGCATCGGCCAGATAGCGCCACTGCTCACCGGTTTTGACCAATACGAGTTTTTGGAAGTCTGCCACAAAGCGTTGGCCGCCTACTATCGCGGCAGGATTGCCAGGAACACCGGTCTGGATCAGATCCCACTTGGGCAAGACTCCGCGCATCGGCCGATAATCTTTGGCGAGTTCGAAGTATACGTCTATGGAGAACGTCTCGCCCGGCTCGAGCCTGAGGTTCTGGATAAAAGCTTCAGGGGAGGCTATCTGGATTCGCTCGGTGGGATCATTGTCAAGCGGCCTGACGCCCTGGCCGCTACGATTGCCTTCGCGCCAACGTTTGAGTAACTCCGGTTTCAGATCCACCAGGATGCGGCCGAAATCGAAGAAAGAAGCGCCGAAGTCCTGAGTGTTCGCAAACCGCAAGCCCATCAGCACGCGTTCGCGGAACGGATTGCGCACGAGAATAGACGCGAGCTTACCCGGCCCGGGAAAACTGTCCACTACTGTGATGTTCTTCCAGGCGATGTTGTTATTGTTTCTGGTATTCGTACCTACGTCCGCACCTTCAGGAAAGGTCATGCCGAAAGGCGCGCTGGTGGAGGTTTCGATGCGACCCAGCAAACAGAAATGTCCCTGATCGCCGCCAAAGCACGCGAAGTCAGCCGGGCTGGGCGGATACCAAGGAATCTGGATGACCACGGCCTGGCCGGGTTGCAGGGCCGGGACGACCAGCGGCGCGGTGTCATAGATCGGTGGCGAAACGACTGTGGGATGTTTCGAGGTCTTGCTCACGATGTAACCGTCCCCGACGGTCCACGGTCGCAGACCGCCAGTGCCATCCCACGGCCCCATATTAATTGTAATGTTGGCATTGCTGGAATTGCCGTCGTAGGCTGTCGCGGGGTCTATGCGCGACAAATTGGCGGGATTGCGTTGCCATTGGGCCCAAAGCCGATCAACGTTGGTGTGCAACAAAAAGAAGAATGGATCTCGGGTGGCGGAAGACGGAAAACTCATGTCCCCTCCGCCTCCAATATAACCGTGCGCGGAGTTGTGGTTTGGCACGTTTTCAATCACAGAACGAACATTCTGGTAAAGCGCGCTGCTCAACACTGTGGTATCTGCCTGCGATCCTGGTGCGCCCAAGCTCAAATTACGTGTGACCGTGGGCGGCGCTAAGGCTGGCATAAAAGGCGCGCCGATACTCACACCGCCGGTGCCACGCCCGGAAGCCCCCATGAAAGATGGGGTGAAAAAGTTGAAGCCGCCCGTTGAGTTTTCGGGATCGGTCGTCCAATCCCAATAAAGCAACTTGACGGTGGGATTAGCTTCCTGCAGCAGCACTTCATAGCGGTTGACCATTTCCCGATGCCACGAGAGGAAAGCTGGCGAGCCATGCGCATAAGGATAACTTCCCATGATGTTCGCATGCACTTCCTGCTGTTTATGCCAATAGCTGCGGTCAGGAAAGACAAGCGCCGGATTCGTGCCGAGGTCCAGGATGGCTTGCCGATAAGCGGCGCGTTCAGCCGGCGTCGCGGTGGCTGCATTCTGGCGCGGCTTGGTGACTTCGGCACCGTAGAGTTTGGTGGGGCCGCAGTTGCTCGCCAGGAAATCCACCCATTGCGTCGGCCAGGCCAGCCCCGTCGAGGCTTTGGCCCAGTAAAGCCGCAACCGCTCCGTGCCGTTGGAAGCTACGCTGCCCCGATTGCGCACGCGCACGTAGACATAGTTGGGCAGGCCGTATTTCGGATCGCGGTACTCCGGATTCTCGTGCGGCAACGGCGTCCACGGAGGAGTGGCCTCGGGGAAAGGATATGGTTGGTAAGCTGGATCTGGGGTCGTGCGCACCCAGATGTCTTCAGACACCCACATAGGCCCGGCATCAGGGTTCGGCTCGACGCCCGTGTCCATGGGTGTGTCTTTGATGTAGAGGTCTGCCGTTTGGACTGCGGCAATGGTAGCTAGTTGCAATCTGCTGGAGTTGAAGATGGCTATTGTCATTAGCACAATCAGGATAATGAGCCAAGGTCCTTTTCGCTTCATAAGATTCTCCTCTGTGAAAGCAGAACAAGCTGGCTGCTTGTCCCACCATCAATTCGTGGTAGCACTAAAAATGTAAGGCGGAGTTTGCAGCCGCGTAGCGGCGACCTGATTTTAGCCCGGCGTTGAAAACGCCAGGTGGCGGCGGAATACCTTCCGCGTCACTGACGCGACACGGAAATCACCACCGCACCGCCCCGTGGGTTGCACACACGGCCAAATTCAACTGCCGCTTGGCGGCAAACAATCAGCAGCCTTACATTTTGCTTACTTCTCAATTCGTATCGTTTCAAGGTAACAGCCGTATAACTATCCCTGCGGAGCTGTGCAGTCCGACGCTGTCATATCGGTGACTACTTCCGGGCAAATAGCGCAGGCCGTTGCGCCCGCTTGCGCGAACCAGCGACATTCGGCGCGAATGGCGCAGGCGGGCAACTCGATGCCGCGCTGCTCTGCCTCATCCAGTAAGGGCGTCAACCGGTCAATCACGCCGCAGCGGTCGCCAGTCCATTGGCGGCACGCGCCCCGCGCGCAGGGCGTGCTGAAGCGGAAGCGAGTTTCAGGCGCAGGCCCCTGCTGCGCTAGTTCGACGAACTCGCGGTCAATCACGATGCGGTCACTCGCGTAGGCGACGCGCCCGTCAGAGAGCACGATCCCTACCAGCAGCGCGCCCGCCTGACAACGCGAGCTGGGACAAAGAATTTGCTCTTGTTCCATAACCTAAAATTCCCTTGCCACCACCCTTGGCAGCTTCTCCCGGTTGAGCTTGTCAATCCAGATACCAAGCCATTCTTTGGGAATGCGTGCGCTGAAATCCGCTTTCACGTCTACGCGCGCCAGCTCGTGCAACAACGTGGCGCGCAGCACATTGCCGATGCGGGTTTCGTCGGCGGCAGCCAGTTTGATTCCATTGAGTTTGAGGATGAATTCGCTTCCTTCACTTAGATTGAGTGCCATAGTGCTTTCTCCTTTTTTGATGTGGCCTGATCGGCGGTTGTCTGTCAGCTCACGCGCTGTGCGTGAACCATCGTCTTCAATCTCTGTCAGTAGAATTACTTTTTGTGCACTGCCTGAAATGAGTAGCCAAATGGCTGGGCTGGCAGTGTGGTTCCAGCGCCAACAGCCTGAGCGCGTGATGTCTACACGCGTTTGGTAACAAATTTAGAGAGAGTGGCCGGCAAACCCTTCAACTTTTCGGCGCGCTCTTGCTGAATCAGCATACTGGCAAAGAATCCGAGCATCGGCGGCACGAAGGGGCTCTCGATAGGGAGCTTGCCGAGCGCGACTTGCCAGGGACCGAAATTGACCTCGCCAAAGGCAATCGCGCCCAGGCAGGCCAGGCAGAAAACCATCGTGCCGGTGCTCACGCCCCACAACGAATAGCGCAGGTTTTTCGCATTCGTCAGCAACCGGTAGCCCCACCCGCCCAACGCCGCCCACAGCAAGTAAAGCCACGGCCAATAAAATGAAACTGTGGTGCGCCCTTCGGCCTGGCTGACAAAGCCCGC
The DNA here is from genome assembly GCA_963699175.1 of uncultured Acidobacteriota bacterium. Lineage (GTDB taxonomy): Bacteria > Acidobacteriota > Blastocatellia > RBC074 > RBC074 > JACPYM01. The sequence continues at coordinate 1,375,388 of OY969418.1, forward strand.
GGAGCGCGCGATGATCTGCAAATCCTGCACGGGGCGTTTGCCGTAAACCATGATCTCGCCGGAATCCTGATCTGATGGAATCACGATTTTGCTTTGCCCATTGGTGAAGTTGACTCCGAACCCGCCGCTCAATTCCAACAGAACTTCACGTTGGGTCAGCCCCTCCTCTGCCGGGCGCAAAAACCGCTTCCTGCCGTTGGGTAATTCTTGCACCAGCTTGACCGTCAGCTTAATGCCGTCCAAACCACTGGCGAGCGCCACGGTGCGGTCGAGATACAAGGCCAGCCCAGTGGCTTGCACAGGCGGCTCGATTTGCCACGGCAGTTCGGACGAGCGGACTGCGAGTTGGGCATCCTGAATGGCTCTGACACTCAACCGTACGGTACCGGGGGTTTGGGTGCGCAACTCGATGGGGGCCAGCGTCTGTGAATCGCCTTTTTCGATCCTGGTCTGGGGCGCGGTAAAGGCCGCCGCCGCCGGCCTGTCAGGGCTAACTTGCAGGCGCACGTCAATGGCGCGCGGCGCTCTGCACTCGCCGTGTCGGTCGTTCAATACGATGAAGAAATTTTCGATCAGCACGCCGCTGCCCGGATCGGCGTATTTGGTCAGCCCGTCTTTGAGAATCTCCAACGAATAAGCAGACGCAGGCAGCGCATCAACTGGCACGGCCACGGGAGTTTGCCAAACAGCGGGCACCAACCGCAGCGGTTCGACCAGCGGCGCAGCAGCCAGTTTTTTTGACGCGCTCAGCACACTGATAAGCGCAGCGCCCGGCAGGAATCTTTCTGCTTCGGCAAAGATGCGAATGCGGCCCGCGCGGCGGGAAGCGACACGCAACGTCAATTCATCCGCATTGCCCGGATAGACGCACGTGGCCTGCGCGCTCTCTTTATCAGCGGACAGCTCAAACACCTGGTTCGCGGCCAGCGCGAATGGCTGCGTTCGGCTCGCAGCCAACCGCTGTTTCGCAGCTTCCAGAGTTTCAAGCGTCGTCACCGTCAAGGTCAGCCTCTGCGCAGCGCCGGCTTTATACGGTCTGTTGGCAAGGTCGAGCAGCGTGAGCCGGATGGACGTCACTTCGCCCGTGGAAAGAGTGCTCTTGGCTGGGGCGAGCACCAGCCGTGCCTGAGCCGGGCGCGCCTGCATTGTTTGCGCAAGCCTTTTGCCCGGCAAGCCAATCAATACAATTGCAATTACCCCAATGATGAGAACTTGTCGCGATGGTAACTTCATAATCAGTTCCTCCTCAGGCTAAGTAGATCGCCAAAAATGCTTTGACCACCACAAAGAGACGAAAGATACGAAGCAAGCTGAGAAGCCTGTGATGCCTAGCTGTTTTCTTCTTTACTATGCTTCGTGCTCTTCGTTTCTTCGTGGTGAAAAAATTGTGTCAACGAACTTCCGGCACTCGTCTACACAGACGAAACGACCGCTTGGCGTCCTGGCGGAGAGCTGAAGTTGGCCGAGGTTGCGACTTCATGGACAATCCGCTCGCTGTGTGTGGCGGAGTGAGCGAAAAGCTATTTGCGTATTTTCAAGGCTGAAGGCCAACCTGCCAGTTCCGCGCCGTACCTAGCTGATCGTCAAAGAGGCCACCGTCTGTCCATTGCTTCCTTTTGCCGCCACCATTATCTGGGCCAGGTACATACCGCCAACCCAATCACAGCTTTTCGGTTTCACCTGGATTTGATAAGCGCCGGTGCCGACATCGTTGAAGGTCGCGATGCTGTTGCTAAAGCCACAGGTCTGTCCGGGGATAGAGAAGTGGTTGATGATGGTGAACTGCTTTTGCGTCAGGCCCGTCACTGCCAGGCCGGTCACCGGATCTGTCACCACTACCAGAAAGTTGGCTGGCTGATTGTTGTGAGGCTTGGCAAAACCCTGAGCTGCGACGGCCTGCACCAGCAGGGCGGTTGAAGTCGAAGCTGTTTTTGTACTCATGTTGGTGTTCCTTTCCTTCAGTTAGAGTTGTTATTGTTCGGTTGTAGAAATTCAGTTGATTGCGCGTATTGAAGCACGCTTCCAACTCAAGTGCCCCAGTTCTCTCAAACACTGGATTACGACAATTGGAAGTTAGCGTATTTGTGGAAAACCAACCGTGAGACTTTCGGAAGTCACAGCCGCTGAGTCAGGTTTTTCGCTGGACTTGCGTGGGCGTTGTGGCTAAGCTGCCGCGCAATGTGAAGACTGATTAACGCTTCACAGCAGCTCCCCGCAGAATAAAGCAGCCTGCTCTTGTCTTGGTGCGCGGTGCGCCGCTTTTAGCTTTAGCGGTATTGGATGCGTTGGCTTTTTTCTGAATCTGGTAACTGAAATGAATTCCACCCGAAGCTATGGAAACGCTGAAGGACGAATTGCTGAACCTGGCATTTCAACTTGCCTACTTCATTCACCAGGACAAGGAACTGGCCAAGCGTATCGCCCTTGCCGCCTTGGAAAAAGTCGAAACCGCCGCACTCGCGCAAGACAAACGACTCTACTATCCGGGTCGGCGCAGCAAAGTCTCCATGACCGAGTTGCACCTGCTGCAACGGCTGGTCTACGGCGAATCCGAAGACTATGAAAGGCAGCGTGAAAGCAACGCTGTGACTCCGCCGAGCGAGGAAACTATGCTTATCCACTTTATCAAACATCTGGTGCGCATCACGGTGCGACGCAATTCGCTCTATGTCACACTGGGGCTGAGCCGCTTGCTGCACCAATACTCGACGGTCGAGGCGCAGGAGCTGTATAACCTGGTCGTGCAAGATCCCAACCGCGTGCCCAGCGAAGATTACTGTCGCTCGCGCAAGAAGAATTTGATGGAAGACTTGAAGAAGCGCTTCGGCCAGTTGCTGACCACGGCGCGCGGCGCACGTGGCGAAGAGCGTTTTGCCGCGCATGGCCAGCCGGAACGTTTTGTAGAGCTGGTCCGCGCCTGTCTGGCCGCTTTCACGCCCTGGCACACCGCCTGCTGTGTACCCGACTGTTTTGCGCCCACCTCGGACGCGCTCGCCGCGCTGGTGTTTGGCGGCGGCGATCCCGATGCCGAGCACGACATCGAAGTCAATCGTTTTCACGCTGTGCTACACCCCGATTGTTTCACCAAGTTGATTCGCGGACTTGGCTACGGCACGCCGGCTGAGCGATTGGAGGTTCCGCGTTTCGCTTTAACGCGTGATGCTGATGAAGAGCAGGATCAACCACCGGCAACGCCTCCCAACCCGCCTTCCGTCAACCTGGACGAGAGTGAACGCACGGCCATGCACGATCAGTTGAAGGCTAAAGCTGGGCGGCGCAAGAAGCTGGCCACGGGCCTGCTGCATTTTGTCGTGGATGGCGCAGAGGTGGCGCGCCTTGATCTGCGCCGCGCCACGCAGACCAGCTTTACGTTGCCAGAGGATGCTGAATTCCTGGAAGTCCGCGCGCGCGACAATGCTGGTGACGTAGTGCTTGCCACCCACGCGCTAGTCTATGGCGACGACGATCTGCCGCGCGCCCAACAGACCGCGCTCGTCCTGGAAGGCGGCCAGCAACTCGCATTTCAGATCAGCCCGACGCGCGACCATTTCGGCAGCGCCACCGGCGCAGCGGCCACCGTGAATTACCGCGAGACTCGCCCGCTGCGCGCCTTGCGTCTCTGGTGGCTACGCCAATCTATCGGTGCTGCGCCTGGGGTCATTGCGCCGCTGCGTTGGCTGCTTCCCCTTTCGGCGATATTGTTGGTGACGACCGCGACGCTCGCCACTTTTTGGCAGCGCGAGCGTCAGGCTAACCAACGTATCGTCGCCCAACTCGCGCAAGCACAAGCCGAGCAACAAAGGCTGGACGGACTACTCAAACAAGCTCAACTAGACGCGATGCACGCAAGCGCCAAACTCAGCGATGTTCAAGCGCAACGCGACCAATTGCTTCAGTCCCAAACAGCAGCGCCCGCGCCAGCGATTGTGCCAAGTATCTTCCTTTGGCTCAGGGAAGAGCGCGGCGCAGAAGCCGAGGAAACGCACAACCTCCCCAAGCAGGCCACAGCCTTCCGCCTCTCGCTCGAACGCAGCGCGCCGTTGGAGTACACGACCTATGTGGTTGAGTTGCTGGATGTAAATAAACAGCCGCTACAGCGCCGCTCAGGTATCCACCCTCGGCGCTATAACAATTACCGGCTGAACGTGCGCTTCAACTGCGCCGAGTTGAGCGACGGGCAATATTGGCTACGGCTGACAGGCCAACGTGACAATACTGCGGTTTCCTTGGGCGACTATCCGATTAAGCTGAACTTCCAGTAAAGAGTGGAACGGGCTGAGTAACGTGTGAGTTGAAAGTAACGCGTTACATCGCAAAACGGCGTATAGAGTACCGGCTGATGGTCTTTGACGAATTAAATCGGTAACGATTCAGCGTAGGGGCAGACCTGCGTGTCTGCCCCAGTTGCGCGTAACCCACCGGGGCAGACACGCAGGTCTGCCCCTACGTAAACTGCCGCGCTCGGCTTACCGAGCAAACACAAGCCGTTGATCGGCGTTTTCAATCTGCGCGCCCAATCAAGGCGAACGGCGCCCAAAACTTTGGCGCGCTTCCCATACGGATAGCTTTGATCTGTGCCTGCCGCAATGCCTCAGCCTTCGTCAGCTTGCCCTGTTGCCAGTGCCAGTAAAAATCAATCATCAAATTCGCCGCACTCTCGTCGTCCACCTTCCACAAAGTTGCCAACACCGACTGCGATCCGGCGTACATAAACGCGCGCACCAGACTCATCAATCCTTCGCCTTTGACCTCTTTGCCCAGCCCCGTATCGCAAGCCGAGAGCGTTACCAACTCGGCGTTCAGTTTCAAGTTGAAAATTTCGTAGGCTGACAAAAAGCCGTCCTCTCCGCTCGCGGTTTTCGTTTCGCGCTGCGGTAGCGAGAGTACGACGGAAGAGAAGCGCGGTAAGTCTTCATTGACCAGGCCATGCGCCGAGAAATGTAACACGCGAGACGCGGACACATCCGGTCGCGTCTTGACCGCCTCTTCACTGGCCTCAGCGCCGAGCAGGACAGTGGCCTTTTGCGGTGCGAACAATTTAGCAATCTCTTCGGCTTCTTTACGGCTGTTGCGCAAGCTCTTAAGCCTCCACTGCTGCCCATCCCCTGTCCCACGCAGCACTCCCGCAATCACCGAGTTGTCTTGCGCCGCTCCCCGCTCTTCATAGACCGGATTGGCAAAGGCAAGAAAATCCTGCTGGTCGGCGAGTGCCCGGCGCTCGCGTTGCAGGCTCGCCAGGACAGTGACTGAAGGCGCATAGCTGATGGCCAGCCGCTCCACCAAATACTGTTTCGTGTCCGGCTGCAACAAAACTTCAAACGGCAAACGATGCAAAGCGTCATCCGCCACGATGATTACGTGCTTCTTTCCTTGCCACAGTTTGAGCTCGTCCACTGGCCCGAGCAATTCACTGTAAAGGGTGCTGGCCAGTCGGCGCTCCAGCCTAGCATCTTGGCCCTTGATCGCTCCCAGCAGTTCAGTGACCTGTCCGCGTAACCGCGCTGCTGCTGCAGGCAAACGCGCCACCTGATATTGCTGCCGCCCTACGGCGAACAGATAGGAAGCGTCTTCACCCAACACGTAAGAGAGCAAGATCGTCCGGTCATCGAGCAGGCGCTGTGCCTCGGGCAGGTTCAGCGGCTCGGGATATTTCAAATCGGCGAAGCTGGGATTCTGCTGTCTGACCTCTTGCACCCAAGCGGCGAGTTCCTTATCCACATCACCCTGCTTTTTTTCCAGCTCGACCAGCCGGGCTCGGTTTTGTTTCTCAGTCGCGGCGGTCCTTTCCTTGAGCAATTGTTTGTTGAGTTCAATGATGCGTTGATCAAGCGATTGTTTGCTTTGCTGCAAGCCGGGACTTAGGGTTTGCTCCAAATTGGCCGCCGCCTCCGCCAGCAAATCGGCCAACGCGCGGGCGCGCGCGCGCTCGGCGATGTGGAAAGCTTCTTCTGCGCCGCTCCGCTCAAACCCATTGCCCACCGGCTTCAGCAATGCAGCAATCAGCTTTTTGTGGACCTCGACTTTATCCTGAAAGTAACCGGCTTTCTCATCCGCGCCGCCGAGCAGTGCGCGGATATTCTCCATAGCAGCGATAGCTTGACGGTAATGATCCTGCGCTTTCCCTCGCTCGCCTTGCTGATCGTAGACCGCTGCCAATCCGCTGTGTGCCTGCCAAAGTACCTGTGGCATGTCAAACTTCGCGCTTAACTCCAACGCCTCTTCGTACGAACGCCTGGCTTCTTGCCAATTGGACATTCTGAAATGCAATGCGCCGAGCGAATTCAATGAGTTGCCTTGGCGCAACGGACTCTGTACCTTGTGCGCCAGTTGCAAGGCTTCTGATTGCGTGCGCAGGGCTGCCTGGTAATCCTTCTGTTTGAAATACAAGTTAGCTAATTCGGATAGCGCAGCGCTTTCTAGGGCAGGATTCCGAAGTTGACGAGTTATTTCGATAGCTCTGTCGAAACAGTTCTTGGCTTCCGGATACGCGTTTAACTCTGCGTGCACTACACCTAAATTGGTCAGGAATGTCGCCTGGGATTCAGGTCTTTTACTCTCCTGAGCGAATTGTATCGCTTGGCGGTAATAATCAATCGCTTGGGCGCTGTTGCCGATACGCCGGTAATACAAGCCGATGTTCCCCAGGAAGACCCCAACGTTCTGCTTGTCTCGGCTAGCACGTGCTAACGAAAGCCCATCTAACCAATGCCTCAAAGCCAGATCGTATTTTGCTTGCCGTTGGTAGGTATGTCCAAATTTCAAGAGACACTCTTCTTGCATTGAAATGTTACTTAGCTCTTTTGCTAAATGGTAGGCATCCTCTAAAGCTTTAACTGACTCCTCATTGTCTCCTAGTTCTGCGTAGGTAAAACCAAGATAAAGTTGGATGTACAACCGATGATCTAACTCAGTCGCCGTGCCAGGTAGGAGGCTTTGAAATATTTGCAAAGCTTCGGCGTAGCTCGCGTCACGTAGATATAGCAATCCGATTAGCAGGCGTGGATCATATAAATCAGGAGCCTGTTCCAACGCAGCTTTACTTTCAGCCCATTTCTCTTGCAGATAATACAAACGACCTAACCCATAAAAAGCGACTGTGCTAATCTTCGTCATCGAACGCAAATAGACCTCCGCCTCTGCTTGTTTTTTCTGTCCTGAGTACGTATTAACTAACAAACTATAAGCTGGCGTAAATGAAGGTAACAGCGCAAGACACTGCTGAGCGTTTTCAATTACTTGTTCCGGCAGTTTTCTGTTTCGTTGAATCAAAGCCAACCCGTAGTAGGCTCTTGGATTGGGCGGAGTTTGCTTGATTGAGTCATAGAAGTAACTCTCAGCCAGTTCCAACTGCCCTAACTTTTGAGCCGCGTCAACAAATTTGCTATATGCGCCATCGAAATGGGGCGCTCGCTCAATCAATTTTTTGCTCTCACTAAAAGCCTTGTCGTACTCTTTCGCGGAAAGCAGTTTCGCCAGCGCCAGATATTGTTCTGCCAACAGGTTTGCCGGACTTTCATCCTGCCCAAACGATTGGGCGCCTAAAAGCAAAAGGGCAGTGACTGCGGCCACTGCCCACTTATTGGTCATCTTACTCATCACTACCTCACTTGTAGCGGCATACGAAGAGCGATTGAAATTTGCGAATTACACCAGTTACTTATCTAACTCACTGCACCTACGCTCTTGGTAGACGGCTAGCAATAAGTTTACAGCTCATTGTGATCACGAAGAGCCGCCTGCCTGCGCATCTCCGTCACCCGGCACAGGGGGTGGCATCGGCGGCATACCCGGAGAGCTGTCTTCATTTGCTGTAACTTCCCCAACAACAAATCCTACCGCCAAACCTACGCCAACGATTACGGCTGTTTCAATCATCTTTTGCTCCTTTTTGCTGCAATCGCATTGCAGCCCAATCAGTCAACGAAAACCACTGGATTAGCCATTGATTGTCACGCTTTTTTATTTCTCAGCGGGATCGTTACGTAGTTCCACCACTCTTTTCGTATGGTGTCCCACCGCTTTGCAGCTCTGGATTTACCGACCCGCCGACCAACGAAAAATCCGACAAGCAGCGCTATTGAATAGATCGTGAATTCTCCAGCCATCTTTATCCTCTTTCAGTTAATTGCTGCTACTACCACACAGCTCGATTTCTCACTGAAAACACTGGCAGGTAAGCGCTCAATACGATTTGACAGCAGTTTCTGATTGTCGCACTCGTTGCTCTGACCGCTTGCCGCGCCAATGCTCTATGCGTGCCTACTACTAGAAGTCCGGCAATGAATGGCCGTAGATAATATCGCAGATAATAACCAAGAGACGGGAAACCAGCGTGAGACTTTCTGAACAAATGCCAAGTTCTGACTTAATACGTCAAGCTAACACTATGTCTTGCTGTTCTGCTTAAAATTGAGTGGAATCTTGCTTCAGTTACTGCAACCCGGGCTTACTGCTCACCCTATCCATTGCCGTGGCCAGGCGGACTATAGCCCACTTCGGAGGCAAGCACAATGGCAGTTCTAATACGGCTCCACTTGAAGCATAGCTGGCTTTAGGCGGTTTTTTTTGGCGCGCGCAGCTTTCAATCCGGCCTTGAGCACACAGCTCATTCTGCCACAGAGTCACGGAGGCACAGAGTTTTGAGCTTGGTCTGGCAGAACACGTAGGCGGCTTCTGCACTTTCGCCTGGTTTATTCCCCAACTTTTCTCTGTGACTCTGTGGCTAACTTTTCTGAGTATAAATAGACCCCGCGAGCCAACAGCAAGCCAGCGCAAGCACAAGATAGCTGGTATAGTAGTTGTTCAATCTTAAGCCCGGAAGAGCTTCGGAGAAACAATGTCCATCAAAGAAATCCGCATCAAAAGTCTAGGTGAGTTGATTGACGTGTTGACGCCGGAGGAGCCGGATGCGCAAACTGGGCGGCGGCGGGACAGCGGCGTTTATCGCGGTATGTCGCACGCTGACTGGCCACTGCTGACCAGTCTGGATCAATTGGGCGGAGTCAACCCGCCACACACCAAAGCCGGATTGGAAGAACACATCCTGCGTAGCTTCACCCGCTATTCGCGACCGCATCTGACGCAGCGAACTGCCAACGAGTGGGAGTTACTGGTCTCGGCGCAACATCACGGGCTGCCGACGCGGCTGCTGGACTGGAGCTATTCGCCACTGATCGCCGCGCACTTTGCCACAATCGGCAGCCAAGGCGAGACCGACCGCATTGTGTGGCGGCTCGATTGGCAGATGGTTCATCGAAAGTTCGGCTTGCCAGAGCTGGCACTATGGATCGAAGACCTACAACAACTGTTCGGAAAGTCCCAGCCCTTCACTCCCTGGAGCCTGGTGCGGGCTGAGCCTGGCCTGCGAGATTTCGCCTGCATGATCGAACCACCCTCGCTGGACGAGCGGATTGAAGTACAAGGCGCGGTCTTTACCATTTGCTCAGACAAACAACGTTCTTTCGCCGACTTCTTGACGGATCACGGGCTGGTCAACGCACTCACTAGATTCCTCATCCCCGCCGCCGAAGTCGCGCGCCTGCGCGACCAACTCGACCTAGTCGGCATAGACGAGCGGCTCATCTTCCCCGACCTGGACGGCGTCGCGGCGCGCATCAGACGTTATTACTCTTGAGTGTGCCAGCTTGTGTTTGAAAACACAGAACTCGACAGGCATAAGCTTTAACCCACGCCCCATTCATCGAACAGGGCGAACTTGAAAATGGAGGGCGGGGCCTGTTTGATGAAGTGGTTTCAATCCGCGCCCCATTCATCGAACAGGGCGAACGACCGCGCACTCAGCTTTCTCTATCTCGTCCAGCGTTTCAATCCGCGCCCCATTCATCGAACAGGGCGAACATCTCTACCACAAGAAATAGGAGTGAATATGCCGTTTCAATCCGCGCCCCATTCATCGAACAGGGCGAACTCAAATAGGGCTTCCATTGTGTACTCCTGGAAGGGAGTTTCAATCCGCGCCCCATTCATCGAACAGGGCGAACCTGCTTTGGCAGAGTGGCGTGTAAGGCGATTGACCAGATAGTTTCAATCCGCGCCCCATTCATCGAACAGGGCGAACAGTCGTGGACGCAGATGTGATATGTGCAAGAAGAAGTTTCAATCCGCGCCCCATTCATCGAACAGGGCGAACACGAAGTCGTAGGGGTGGGCCGACCCCTACAAGTGTTTCAATCCGCGCCCCATTCATCGAACAGGGCGAACTCGGCAATCAACTATTCAACTGCTGGCAACTCCGTGTTTCAATCCGCGCCCCATTCATCGAACAGGGCGAACGCCTCCCGTGAGGAAGTCGAAGAGCCGGACTACAAGTTTCAATCCGCGCCCCATTCATCGAACAGGGCGAACGAGGTTCGCTCATTGGTTAAAGCGGGCGCAACCACTGTTTCAATCCGCGCCCCATTCATCGAACAGGGCGAACTATTCAGAAAGCGCTTGACGTTCTTTCTGCATTAGTTTCAATCCGCGCCCCATTCATCGAACAGGGCGAACCTTGAGCCGTTTCAATTGCTTCCCGGCCCGCAATGTTTCAATCCGCGCCCCATTCATCGAACAGGGCGAACTAGCGAGAGAGATAATTAGCGCGAATCGCACCTATGTTTCAATCCGCGCCCCATTCATCGAACAGGGCGAACGCCAGGCGAAACGGTTTTCATTCGCGGCGGAACAGTTTCAATCCGCGCCCCATTCATCGAACAGGGCGAACTGATTGAACGCGCCGCAAGAGAATATGTCACTGGCGTTTCAATCCGCGCCCCATTCATCGAACAGGGCGAACCCGTTCGCCAGAAGCTCTACAAGCTGATCAAAGGCGTTTCAATCCGCGCCCCATTCATCGAACAGGGCGAACCGGATAAGACGAGTGGCAGAAACGTCCACCAAGCAGTTTCAATCCGCGCCCCATTCATCGAACAGGGCGAACCCCCAATGGGACAACGGCCTGTTGGTGGTCGAAGTGTTTCAATCCGCGCCCCATTCATCGAACAGGGCGAACTCGATGATCTGGGCGATGCTGAGCCGAGTAAATGGCGTTTCAATCCGCGCCCCATTCATCGAACAGGGCGAACCAATGCCGACTACCTCTTCAACGATAGAATGTGGTGTTTCAATCCGCGCCCCATTCATCGAACAGGGCGAACGAGCGCCGCCGCGTGCGCTTGCGAAATATCCGCCGTTTCAATCCGCGCCCCATTCATCGAACAGGGCGAACGCGTGCGCCGTGTCTTGGTTTTTTCGAGACGGATGTTTCAATCCGCGCCCCATTCATCGAACAGGGCGAACCTCCAGGTTTTGTTGAACGAGCTGCGCGTTCTGTGCGTTTCAATCCGCGCCCCATTCATCGAACAGGGCGAACCGGCGGCGGCGGACATCGCGAACGTGAAGCGAGGTGTTTCAATCCGCGCCCCATTCATCGAACAGGGCGAACATGCGCAGTTCGCGCGGCTCGAAGCCGTGAAGGGTGTTTCAATCCGCGCCCCATTCATCGAACAGGGCGAACGCGCTGGCGCTGGCTTGGTTCCGTTATCCGATCTGTTTCAATCCGCGCCCCATTCATCGAACAGGGCGAACGCCAGATCACCCTCAACTTCTGGGATGGCGACGAGTTTCAATCCGCGCCCCATTCATCGAACAGGGCGAACGCCAATTTGGCGGCGCGGTAACGGCGCTCGCCGAAGTTTCAATCCGCGCCCCATTCATCGAACAGGGCGAACCGTCCAAGCCTTTAAGATTGCGTTGGCGGAGGCGGGTTTCAATCCGCGCCCCATTCATCGAACAGGGCGAACCCGCCGACAAGCGCGACGATGCCTGGCGTGAGTTTCAATCCGCGCCCCATTCATCGAACAGGGCGAACGCGGGCGGCGCCATTGCGGATCTGTGGATCGGCACGTTTCAATCCGCGCCCCATTCATCGAACAGGGCGAACAAAGAGATGCCGGCGAAGCTGTCGAGTCCGAAGCTGTTTCAATCCGCGCCCCATTCATCGAACAGGGCGAACGATCGAGGAGGCGCGGTTCGAGCAATGGAAGAAGGTTTCAATCCGCGCCCCATTCATCGAACAGGGCGAACTTGATAATCGAAGCGTCAATCGTTTCGTGTGTCGTGTTTCAATCCGCGCCCCATTCATCGAACAGGGCGAACTAGCTGATGCGGCGAATTACAGTGGGCTGACTGAAGTTTCAATCCGCGCCCCATTCATCGAACAGGGCGAACTTGAGATAGCAACACAACTTTAGTCCGCTACCGAGTTTCAATCCGCGCCCCATTCATCGAACAGGGCGAACATCATCGTAGTCATCAGCCAAGCGCCAGCGTTGGGTTTCAATCCGCGCCCCATTCATCGAACAGGGCGAACTGAATTTGATCCCCTTGGCCTCTTTGCCGATAGTGTTTCAATCCGCGCCCCATTCATCGAACAGGGCGAACAAAGCCTGCGCGGCTTTGCGTTGATCGCCGCTCCAAGTTTCAATCCGCGCCCCATTCATCGAACAGGGCGAACGAAGCAAGCCAACATCCTGCGAGCATTCCAGGAGGGGTTTCAATCCGCGCCCCATTCATCGAACAGGGCGAACTTCGCCAATTGCAACGTGATACTCAAAATCGTAGTTTCAATCCGCGCCCCATTCATCGAACAGGGCGAACGCCTTGCGGGAAGCGCCAGCCGGGGCCGTCTTCAGTTTCAATCCGCGCCCCATTCATCGAACAGGGCGAACACAATCGTTACCGATGTTGTGAGGGAGAACAATCAGTTTCAATCCGCGCCCCATTCATCGAACAGGGCGAACACGAAGAAAGCCTCGGCAAATTCTTGGCCTGCGCGGTTTCAATCCGCGCCCCATTCATCGAACAGGGCGAACCAGCTTAAGGCCAAGTGGGAGCGTCACAACCAGAGGTTTCAATCCGCGCCCCATTCATCGAACAGGGCGAACGCCGGGACGACCGAAGTTGTAGCCAATGCGCCAGGGTTTCAATCCGCGCCCCATTCATCGAACAGGGCGAACTTCTCGCCTGGTGTAATCGAAATACCAGCAGCTTCGTTTCAATCCGCGCCCCATTCATCGAACAGGGCGAACGCGCAGCATTACAGAATTGGCTGAGCAGCACGGCGTTTCAATCCGCGCCCCATTCATCGAACAGGGCGAACCTACAGCAGACTAATTCAATAGGAGGAATCATGAAGTTTCAATCCGCGCCCCATTCATCGAACAGGGCGAACTTGTTTCACGTACCACAGACCAGTCGAACGAGTGTTTCAATCCGCGCCCCATTCATCGAACAGGGCGAACCTTGACAAACCTATTAAGGAACCAATAAGAGGAAGTTTCAATCCGCGCCCCATTCATCGAACAGGGCGAACCGGAGCTTGAGCTATTCAACACGGCGGCAGAATGGTTTCAATCCGCGCCCCATTCATCGAACAGGGCGAACGTCAGCTTTACCGGCCCAACCTATTCCAATTCGTGGTTTCAATCCGCGCCCCATTCATCGAACAGGGCGAACATCGTGTATAAATCCCTCTCAAGCCTTTTAGTTGCGTTTCAATCCGCGCCCCATTCATCGAACAGGGCGAACCGACTAGGTGTGTAGCCTAGCAATTGAAACTGGCTGTTTCAATCCGCGCCCCATTCATCGAACAGGGCGAACTGAGCATTAGCTTAAAATCACGCGCAAAGGCAGTTTCAATCCGCGCCCCATTCATCGAACAGGGCGAACAAGCACTCAGCTTTTGACCGGCTTGCGTGAGGAAGTGTTTCAATCCGCGCCCCATTCATCGAACAGGGCGAACATATGCAAGCGCGTCATTAAACGGAAACTCTGTATGTTTCAATCCGCGCCCCATTCATCGAACAGGGCGAACAACCGACTCAAAGGAAATGAGAATAAAGCTAATCAAGTTTCAATCCGCGCCCCATTCATCGAACAGGGCGAACCTTGCGACTCGCAATTGTATTGAAGAATTGTCGGGTTTCAATCCGCGCCCCATTCATCGAACAGGGCGAACCGCTTGTATCGCCAATGGCTCGCAAGCGTAGCGAAGTTTCAATCCGCGCCCCATTCATCGAACAGGGCGAACCAGACTACATAAATCTATGGCACGTTATTTGATTGAGTTTCAATCCGCGCCCCATTCATCGAACAGGGCGAACGATGCATGTCACGCCCGCCGAAAAGCGAACACTGCGTTTCAATCCGCGCCCCATTCATCGAACAGGGCGAACACACGCTCGGCTTGGGCTTTCGTCCGGGCTTCGGGGTTTCAATCCGCGCCCCATTCATCGAACAGGGCGAACCCCCCGGATCGGCCCGCCGAAAGCCCCTTCGGAGTTTCAATCCGCGCCCCATTCATCGAACAGGGCGAACTTGAAGTACTCGTGCGCTCGGCTGAGAAGGGCGGCGTTTCAATCCGCGCCCCATTCATCGAACAGGGCGAACCGCTTCTCACGCTGGAAAGGAGATCGCTATGAGAGTTTCAATCCGCGCCCCATTCATCGAACAGGGCGAACAAACAGGAAGCGCGGCGCACAGCCCGGCAACGTAGTTTCAATCCGCGCCCCATTCATCGAACAGGGCGAACCGCACGAATGACGACTGCCGGCAATGCGTCGAGAAGTTTCAATCCGCGCCCCATTCATCGAACAGGGCGAACTTGCTGGTGACCTCCAGATCAAACTGCACAGTGTTTCAATCCGCGCCCCATTCATCGAACAGGGCGAACGGTGGGAGTGATGATGACGATCTATGACCAATAATGTTTCAATCCGCGCCCCATTCATCGAACAGGGCGAACTCAGTGTTGCCCGTGCGGCCCGGTCGTGGCGTACTGTTTCAATCCGCGCCCCATTCATCGAACAGGGCGAACACGCTACCTGCCGCATCAACAGCCTAAAGGCTTGGTTTCAATCCGCGCCCCATTCATCGAACAGGGCGAACTATTCGCGCTGCTCAATCATTGAAGGAGATTTATGGTTTCAATCCGCGCCCCATTCATCGAACAGGGCGAACGTGCGCAGATCGTGCGTATCTACTGGCCGGATGGCGGTTTCAATCCGCGCCCCATTCATCGAACAGGGCGAACAAGTTGTGCTCGAACGTGTCGTTCCACTGATGGAAGTTTCAATCCGCGCCCCATTCATCGAACAGGGCGAACAACGGTCGCGTGAGGGCATAAACAATGCCCTCAATGTTTCAATCCGCGCCCCATTCATCGAACAGGGCGAACGCAAGGTCTCGGACGGTGGCAGCCGGACGGAGTCAGTTTCAATCCGCGCCCCATTCATCGAACAGGGCGAACGCGCGCATCGCGGCGGCCTGGCAGACAGCCAGTGTTTCAATCCGCGCCCCATTCATCGAACAGGGCGAACGCGCTGTCGGTGGCAAGCTCAGTTATGAGCAGGCTGTTTCAATCCGCGCCCCATTCATCGAACAGGGCGAACGGTCGTCACCGATGCCTTCAAGGAAATCTGGGAGCGTTTCAATCCGCGCCCCATTCATCGAACAGGGCGAACCTAGTTATTCAAAAATTCCTAGACCGGCCAGAGATGTTTCAATCCGCGCCCCATTCATCGAACAGGGCGAACCTGCGCAGGCTGGCGTGCTCAGCCGAGCCCAGATTGTTTCAATCCGCGCCCCATTCATCGAACAGGGCGAACTCAAATAAATACAAGAGAAATACTACTTGACGTGTGTTTCAATCCGCGCCCCATTCATCGAACAGGGCGAACGGGAGGCTGGGGCCGTCCCTGGCAGCACGACAATGTTTCAATCCGCGCCCCATTCATCGAACAGGGCGAACCTTCGCTTTGCGCGGTGGGCGCCAAGACCATCGAGTTTCAATCCGCGCCCCATTCATCGAACAGGGCGAACACTTCCCCACAGTCCTCGCCATCCTCCAACAGAACGTTTCAATCCGCGCCCCATTCATCGAACAGGGCGAACGCTTTTGGAAACCGCTAGCGTGTATTCTGATAATGTTTCAATCCGCGCCCCATTCATCGAACAGGGCGAACCCAATTTCGCCGCCTCTTTGACGAGCGACCGAAAGGTTTCAATCCGCGCCCCATTCATCGAACAGGGCGAACACGAAGCCATGAGCGAAAGCGTCTACACTCTCGAAGTTTCAATCCGCGCCCCATTCATCGAACAGGGCGAACTAAGCCGGATGACATCGTTGGCCAGCTTGAAGGTGGTTTCAATCCGCGCCCCATTCATCGAACAGGGCGAACCTGGAATCACATCATTGCCCGTTGCTATAACCCGAAGTTTCAATCCGCGCCCCATTCATCGAACAGGGCGAACATCCGGTTTACCTGAGCGCGACGCCGGGAGCTTAGTTTCAATCCGCGCCCCATTCATCGAACAGGGCGAACCCGAAAAGGAACGCCTTGACTCTATTCGGCAGGTTGTTTCAATCCGCGCCCCATTCATCGAACAGGGCGAACGTTAAGTTTGCCGCGCTAGATGATGAAGAAGTCGAAGTTTCAATCCGCGCCCCATTCATCGAACAGGGCGAACCTCCGCAAGTGCTTTTTTCTTATCTGCGGACAAACTGTTTCAATCCGCGCCCCATTCATCGAACAGGGCGAACTTGAGCATGACATGGGCGAATATTGCATAGATGAGTTTCAATCCGCGCCCCATTCATCGAACAGGGCGAACTCCTTAATTTTTTTTCCTAGTTGCGGAAAAGATATTGTTTCAATCCGCGCCCCATTCATCGAACAGGGCGAACGCTACCAAAACGCCTTTATTTGTCAGCCATTTTTGTTTCAATCCGCGCCCCATTCATCGAACAGGGCGAACCCATTTGTCTCTGTTCGAATGCCGGCACTGAGACTGTTTCAATCCGCGCCCCATTCATCGAACAGGGCGAACACCCAACCGTCTTTTGCAACCCGCGCTTTCTGGGGTTTCAATCCGCGCCCCATTCATCGAACAGGGCGAACCTGATAAACAATCCCACAGACACAACGCTGTAAAGTTTCAATCCGCGCCCCATTCATCGAACAGGGCGAACTTTGAATCGAATGGCCAGCGGCGTGACTTCACGGTGTTTCAATCCGCGCCCCATTCATCGAACAGGGCGAACAGGCCGCCGAGGCTACGCGGCGCAAGCTCGAAGCGGTTTCAATCCGCGCCCCATTCATCGAACAGGGCGAACCGACACGGCCAAGCTGAGCTAGCGAAATTCAGTTTCAATCCGCGCCCCATTCATCGAACAGGGCGAACGCCCCCATAGGAGGGCAAGATGGCTGAAGCCTTGAGTTTCAATCCGCGCCCCATTCATCGAACAGGGCGAACTTGTCGCCCAACGGCTCCTTAGCTTCAGTCATTCGGTTTCAATCCGCGCCCCATTCATCGAACAGGGCGAACACGCCAGCGGCGGGCCAAATCCCGCATCAGGGCGGTGTTTCAATCCGCGCCCCATTCATCGAACAGGGCGAACAAGCTTTGGGAAGCAAACGAACAAGCCGCCGAAAATGTTTCAATCCGCGCCCCATTCATCGAACAGGGCGAACGCTTTGCTATTGCCGTTTGTGTCTAGTTTGAAAGTGTTTCAATCCGCGCCCCATTCATCGAACAGGGCGAACGCTATATTGCACTTAAGAATTGCCGCATGATAGGTTTCAATCCGCGCCCCATTCATCGAACAGGGCGAACCCGCCACAAACATCACAGGCGGAACCGACGAAGGTGTTTCAATCCGCGCCCCATTCATCGAACAGGGCGAACGCTCTCAAGCAGAAGAAATTTGAACCGGACAAGCGTTTCAATCCGCGCCCCATTCATCGAACAGGGCGAACCGTGATGGGCGGCGTTTACTGCCCGTCCGCAATGGGTTTCAATCCGCGCCCCATTCATCGAACAGGGCGAACCTGCGGCTCAACTTGCCATGCGCGCCATGATTGAAGTTTCAATCCGCGCCCCATTCATCGAACAGGGCGAACGGGTACGATCACATCAGACGAGCTTGACCCAGCGGTTTCAATCCGCGCCCCATTCATCGAACAGGGCGAACCTTGTACATCCGATGACCTTATTGAAGTAGAAAAGGTTTCAATCCGCGCCCCATTCATCGAACAGGGCGAACGCGGGCTAGCTTAGGGCTGGCCGCTTGAGGCAGAAGTTTCAATCCGCGCCCCATTCATCGAACAGGGCGAACATATTGGCGCGAAACTTAAAGACTTGTCAGACAAGTTTCAATCCGCGCCCCATTCATCGAACAGGGCGAACTTGCCGGTCTGGCCGTTGATGAGGGCCTTAGCCATTGTTTCAATCCGCGCCCCATTCATCGAACAGGGCGAACACACTCAGCACGCACGACGAACGCTTAGAGAAACTGTTTCAATCCGCGCCCCATTCATCGAACAGGGCGAACCGAATTGCGACTTGCGTACATTGCCGAGCATTACGGTTTCAATCCGCGCCCCATTCATCGAACAGGGCGAACCAACTTTGTGGCGCATTTGACGGTGAGTGCATCGAAGTTTCAATCCGCGCCCCATTCATCGAACAGGGCGAACGCGCAGGGGCAATTAAGCTCCCGATGAACAAGGAGGTTTCAATCCGCGCCCCATTCATCGAACAGGGCGAACTGATCACTTTGTACTTGTGCAGCGTGAGCGTTTCCGAAGTTTCAATCCGCGCCCCATTCATCGAACAGGGCGAACTCGCGCACATCGAAGGCGTCGCACGCAACACGGAAGTTTCAATCCGCGCCCCATTCATCGAACAGGGCGAACTCCTTGAAGCGGACCTGGTAATAGACCTGCGGGGTTTCAATCCGCGCCCCATTCATCGAACAGGGCGAACGAGCGTTTTGGCCCTGGCGCATCCGGCTACTGGGTGTTTCAATCCGCGCCCCATTCATCGAACAGGGCGAACTGGTTGGGCTGGTGTAGACGCGCATCAAGCGCTGTTTCAATCCGCGCCCCATTCATCGAACAGGGCGAACTCCGTTGGACAGGCTCTTTTCGCAAGATGAGATTGTTTCAATCCGCGCCCCATTCATCGAACAGGGCGAACACTGCGCGCCCTCTGGTCTCTCGCTCGCCACGGCGTTTCAATCCGCGCCCCATTCATCGAACAGGGCGAACGTGTGGTCTCGCGCATTGCGTCCAGTTGGGAGTTGTTTCAATCCGCGCCCCATTCATCGAACAGGGCGAACCCGCCTGAGCGGCGATCACGTTCAGCCCCTTGGCGTTTCAATCCGCGCCCCATTCATCGAACAGGGCGAACGACGACTGAATGCACGCGCCGCACGAGCCAGGGAGTTTCAATCCGCGCCCCATTCATCGAACAGGGCGAACGTGCGCGAGTTGGCGCTGAAGTGGGGCCATGAGGGTTTCAATCCGCGCCCCATTCATCGAACAGGGCGAACACAAAGCCTAAAATCAGCCACAGCACGACGATTACGTTTCAATCCGCGCCCCATTCATCGAACAGGGCGAACGCGGCCCGACAGGAAGCCGATCAAGATTCACGATGTTTCAATCCGCGCCCCATTCATCGAACAGGGCGAACGTCACTGGCCGGGTTGTAGGCGATGCTGCCCTGTGGTTTCAATCCGCGCCCCATTCATCGAACAGGGCGAACTGCCGGAAAATAAATTCAATCTTCGCCGTGGTTAGCGCGCCTTGTGCGCGAGTCTGGCAGGAAGGGGTCGGACAGCAAGCCCCGGCAAACGGCTTGGTCAGATGAAGTAGCATAGCTTCTTCAATTTCCGTGCAACGCGAACCACGCGGCAATTTGCCGCCATTACAGGTTCGCGCCAACTTCCCTGTTCCTGCCCACGGCATCGGTTTTCCTCCTTTCTGCAATTCAATTTACTAACCCGCTTAAAAAACCAGCGGGGCTTCCAAATCAAGCGGCTCTTTGACACCGTGATGCTCAATCGTCACATCACGATCTAAAAAGTAAAACCGCAACGAGTCCTCTTGCGGGTTGATCGTCTCCAGCAACCGTGCGCGTAACATCACCCAATGCTGCGCGTCCACCCGGCATTCAAACACTGAGTTTTGCACGCGCTGCCCATAATCCAGACAAGCTCGCGCTACTTTCCGCAAGCGCCGCACTCCGGCCTTGTCGCCTGTCGCCACATCGTAAGTGATGAGCACTAACATCGCACCATAAAGGAGCCAAATGAAAGAGATAATCGAACTGCTTCAGAAATACGGCTTCAAAGTCGTACTGCTTGCGCTATTGATCTTCCTGATTCTGAAGGGTGAAATCATTTTCCGCTATCTGCGCTCAAAAAAGTAGGGTTACAGAAAAGCATTGTGGCCCTCAGCCTTCACTTAATCACACACGGCAAATACTCCGGCAAATCGCCCCGCAGATGCCGCGCCAATATCCGCGCCTGAGCCAACATCAATTGCCCGATGCGGAACTCCTGTTCCAACAGCGGGTGCGTTAACGTGTCCTGCTTGCGCGTTTGGTAGGCCGTGATGACAGCCTTGCGCCCGTTCTTTGTGAATTCGACTGCGCCGCCTTCGCGCTCGTCAAAATCGTCCGGCGTGATCTGCCGCCGATTGATCAACGTGATCGCCAACCGATCCGCCAGCCACGGCCTGAACTCTTCCATCAAATCCAACGCCAAGGCCGGACGCGCCGGGCGCTCCGCGTGCAAATAGCCCAGGAACGGGTCCAGCCCCGTCGCCGTCAACGCCGCTATGCAATCGTGCCGCACCAAAGCATACAGAAACGACAACAGACAATTGATGCGATCCCGCGCCGGCCGCTTCGACCGCGTAGTGAACATGAAATCCTCCCGCTGCTGCCGCAAATGCAAACTGAACACATCGAAATACAGACTAGCCGCCTGCCCTTCATACCCGCGCACTTGATCCACCGTCAACGCCGCGCCGCGATTCAACGCGTACTGCATCGTGCCCAACAGCTTGCCCAATTCATCCGCACATCCGCGCAACCACTGCCCCTCTGCATCATCCGCACACTCCCGCGCCGAGCGCAATAAATTCTGCCGCGCGTTCTGCACCTTGCCCGCCACAAACTGCCGCGCAATCGCCGCCGTCCGCGCCACATCGTCCGCCGCGCGATACTGCGCCCGCCGCAGCGCAATGCTCGTATTCGGCACCGCCTCCCACCGCCCCAACAAATAGCCGTGCTCGCTGAAATAGTTCACCGCCACCCCGTGCTCCCAACACAACTGCAACGCGGGCGGACTCAAAGCGATCTCGTAGCCAAACACGCAGACCGATTCCAGATGATGAATCGGCACCGTCAATTTCGTCTCGTGCTCGACTTCAATCTTCAGGTTCAGATGATCGCGCGACACATACGCGCCGCCCATCGTCAGATACAAGGTATTCTGTTTAATCTCCATACTCGCTCCACAACGCCTGCCGCTCCCGCTCAAAGCTGGCCGGAGGCAAACTACCCGTCAATTCAGGCATACACACGCCGCGCAAACTGCACCCCGCGCAACGCGGCTTCAACTCCGCCGCCGGAGTCACACGCGCCGCCAACATCTGCCGCACGGCCTCAATCACGCGCGCCGTCTCTTCGCGCAACCGCCAATCAAACAAGACCTCGCGCCGCCTGCGACTCCCCGCATGGTAGATGTACCCGGCCGCCACCTCACACGCGAACATCTCTTCCAGACAGAAAGCCTGCGCGCAAAGCTGAACATCGTCGTTGTCAAACTTGCGCCGCTTGCCCTTCTTGTACTCAACCGGCGCAGGCTCGCCCTGCCGGAACTCCACGATGTCCGCCGTCCCCGCCAATCCGTAGCGTTCCGACCAGAGCGGCAAGGCGCGCAAGACGGTCACGTCCTTGTCGGCTTCGTAGCTCGGCTCATCGGCGCGGTCGTGCAGCAGCGTGCCCGCCCGCGTGTGCTCGTTGTCGCGCCAGATGCCCTCGATGTGCATCAAGGCGCAGCGGCGCGGGCAGAAGACGTATTGGTTGAGCGCCGAAATCAGCACTGGCTCGCGTTCGGTTGGCGTCGTGTCCATACGGCTTTCACCTCACTGACAAACTGAACCATCGTCCGCGCTTGGCGGCGTCCGTCTTTGCTTGCGCGTCACATTGCTGTCGCCGCGTAGAATCGTAGCGACCACCCAATGCCCTCGCGTGTGATCGAAGACACAGAAAGCGCGAAACTCGAATGGGAACGGACGCCGCGTGCGAATGCGCAGCGTATCGCCATCCGGTAACAGTTTGAGGTTGTACGATTGCCGAATCCCTTCGTGGATAAACCAACAGGCTTTCGCCTCAACAAGCGGCGCGATGCGATGCTGGAATTGTTCAATCGCGTGCGGTGTTACAAATAGGTCTGGCATTTCTGCCATCTTGCCTCCTTAGCCAAGTGCGCTGTCCCTGAGACGGCGCGGTCGTTTCGCTCTCGTACCAGGTTCAGAGCACCGGAATTCCTTCGAGGTGGTCGCCTCTCGGCATCCTCGCCGCTTCATATGATGAAAGAACTGCTATCCTGAACTTGGATTACACCCTCCATGTAACCCAAAAAGGTTGGGTCATAAGAGCCTACCCATTTCCACAAATCTTTAGTGCCTTGCAACTGTGCGGTAGGTAGTTTATCCAGCTTGGAAGACCAAATTTGAACGCTGTGAAGCATCACAGTGGCACGTGGCATTGGCAGGCGGGTTTCCAAGCTTCGAATCACGTTAGGGTCAACCACGACCGTTCTGGTATCGGTATTAATCACTCGGCAAAGTTTGGCAACCTCTGGGTAGTTTTTCTGGCGCTCTTCAAGCTTGAGTCTTTCACTGGCAAGTTTTACCTGATTACGTTGTGCTTCGCGCCGCAATGCTTCCGTAGCGGATTGAGCGTCAACTAAGCCTTCAGCAAACATTTCGCCAAGGACAGCTCGAGAATCCTCAAATGCTGGATGGAGACTCAAGGATGAATCGAGTATTCGAAAATCCCAAACATCTATTTCATCTCCGTATTCACCAGAGCGATTAACCCGGCCACCAATCTGAATAAGATTGACCAAGCCACAGCTCTCACGAAAGGCTGTGCGGAAGGAAAAATCCATCCCAGCCTCTACACAACTTGTGGCTACCAGCGTCCAGTTTGTGTTTTGCTGATTTTTCAATCGCTCCTTGATCTTGTTGACAATCGCAGACCGATGAATTGGACATAGTGCGGTTGAAAGGTGAAAAACGGCTTCGTTACGTTTTCTCAGTGCGTCTGCTACAACCGCAGCAGACTGCACAGTATTGAGTATGACCAACCGAGGGCCGGGCTTGCTGAGTATGAAACCGAGTAAACTGCTTAGGCTCAGCAACACTTCGTGCGTTTTGTAGATTACGCGGCGAGACTCGAAATCTACCGCCTGTTTTCTCACCTCCTCGCTCACTAATTCGGGTAAATTTTGTGGTGGGTCAACAAAATCCTCCATTTTCCAGAACCGTACTAATGAGCCAGAAGCTAAGACAATATGACATCCCCAATTGTCGGTTAGCTCACGTAGCCACAACCACATTTGCGGCCAAAGGTGAGTGGGCATCGCCGCGTGCGCTTCATCAACCAAAATGGCTGAGCCAGCGATTTCGTGCAATTTGCGCAGCCGAGCGGGGTGATGGTTGCCGAGAGTTTCAAAGAACTGAACCGCTGTCGTCACCACTATAGGGGCATTCCACAGTTGTGCCAGATGTCGAAACTCACGACTTGAAAAATCAGCTTGATGATGGTGTTCAGCTACTACTTCTTCCGGGTTTTCTCCGTCAAGCGTCAGTGATTGTCGATAAACGTCCACCGATTGTTTAATGATGTTTGTGTATGGGAGCACGACAAACACTCGGCGCAACCCCTTGTTGTAAGCGGCACTGAGCAAGTGAGCCAGGATTGCTGTTGTCTTTCCCGTGCCGACCGGACTGTCGCAAGCCAATATAGAGACATTGGTTGGGGCGTCACGGCAGGCCAAATAGATTTTTTGACGAATCTGGTTTCTTGATGATAGCTGCTTGTCATTTCCAGCTAACTGATTGACATAGTCATCCATCGCTCCGAGCCGTTCAGCGGGCCTAAGCGGCAAGGGAGCGGCAGGTTGTTCATTGCCGTAATGCTCAGCAGTATCTGTGTGATCCCCATCTACCAGGCAAGAGAGCGCCACACGTCTGGTTAGGCCAGACCACTTTGCTTTGAGCGCGTCGAGCGCGAAAACAGATTGCCCGATGACTTTATCGTGTTGCGTCAGATACTCGGCCAATTTGTCATCCGTGTGAGAGGCCAGCTTTCTATCACGCAAGAACAACTCTCTTCCGTCTCGCGCTTGCTCACCCAATGATGGCAAGCCAATGTGGTGAGCAAACGCCAGCAGCGAAGATTCCATTCGCCGCAATTCAAGCAAGCGCGCGGCTCCTGCATCTACGTGGTTGAGCGGCAAAGCTTCGGTGGCACTACGCATCAAAACGCGCTGGTTCTCTTCGTCAAGCTTACCGAGATCGTGATAGAGAGCGGCCACCCGCACAGCTTCCACGAAATATTCTCGGTCCCCTTGAAAGTAATTGGCGGCTCGCTGTGCGTTATCGGTGGCAATCTTTATGACCGCCTCGATATGTTTTTTATAGCTTTGCTCAGGCACACTTTTCCGTGCGCTATGCGCTAAAGGTTCAGCTTGGTTGCTCATTTAGTCCATCCGTCGCCAGATCACGATAGTCAACAGCTTTGCTCTTTAGAACGGAATCCAGCTTTTCCCAAGTTGGTATTATGTAGTCGTCGAGTGACGCGGGTTTTGTATCTGCAACCTTCAAATGTGGAGTGAGAGCATCAAGCATCTTGAACTCACTGAATGAACCCAGGGCATTTTGATGGGGTACGAAATGAGCGTGAATTACATCAACCATCGGGCGAATCATTGAGCGGGTGTGCGCAAACATATGCTTGATGAGGTGACTAAACAGTTCAATGTCTTTGTCATCACAGCCAGTTTTGTGTGCGGCTGATGGGTTCACAAAGAAGGGAGCATAATAAATACCATGCTTGACTATGCGGTAGCCCATAGGTGCCATCCCACGGCTTTTGCCCTCTTCAGCCGGTGCCTTCTTAGTGAATGTTTTTCGATCTATCTCCACCGGTGCAACCGAAAGACCAAGCCCAAAATGCACAACACCTGTGCGAATGGTATTGCCTTGTCCCTCTTCAAGAAACGTGTTGCCGAAAATCCGTGCGTCCCAATAGGTATGCTTGAATTTCTCAAAGTCATTTTCCATTAACTTCTTTACTTCACCCCGCTTGACCTCACGCGATTCCAGAATCTGGAACTCATCGGCTGAGAGATCAAGTTGTTTAGCAAGGGTTTTCCAGACCTCTCCTTCCTTGTCTTCGACCAAATCGCGCAGCTTGCGTTTAAGCGAAACTGGCGAAATCTCCCCACGTCCATCATCACGTTGGCGTGGGTCGCTTTCACGATCTGGATCGCCGTTCGGATTCGAATCTCTCACTTCAATCACTAACATTCCGGTTACTCTTTTCATCGTTGCTCCTTCTAATTGAATGGTTAGTTGCCTTGCGGAGTTTCCGCCGATTGCCACTTGGTGCCGGCAAGATAGCCAAGAATCATTCCTGCGCGATCTTCATCCGAGAGCCGAGGCTGAAATTTAGCCTTATGAAGAGTCTCAGAAACATCGCCGATTTCTCGCAGAAGATAGCGGGCCTTCCGAACTTTTTTCTGCTCTTCATCGCTTGCCTTTTCATCTTTGCGAAACGTTTTCGCCCAAGCTTGGTAAGGCAAGATTCTTTGCGCGAACAAAGCGAGGGCGGTTACGGGTTGTTGTAGCGCGGTGTTCATCAAGGCATTGCCTAATAACTGTGGTGGTAATTGATTGCCACGTACTTCTTGACAGTAGAGGTAATGTAATTGATCGGCCAGCGATAGCAGCCGACCAATATTGAATGGTGCTTGATTCATGTAAAGCTCCTTTCAACGTCCAAGTTTGGAGAGCAAAATTGCTAGCGTGGAAATGGCAGTCAGGGCAGTCGCTCGCGCACTAGCTGAAAGCTCCTTTTGTGCGTCAGAGTGCTGTTTCTGGCCTAGTGCGAGAAGCAGGTCGGTAGCTCTTTGTAATCCGAGAACAAGTAGCCTACTAGCTGTTGATTGAGAACGGCCTGTTTGCTTCAAGAAGACCTCAAAGATTTGTTGCAGGCTACACGTTGCAACTCTTTTGCTTTCAGTTCCAAATCCAGTCCACTGCAAATTTAGGCATTCCATTACTGCCGCTGGATATGGACAGATTGGAGAGGCTAGTCTACCTTGCCCACCTTTTTGACTCGGCGGCAGTAACACTGCAATCCAAGGATGGTTGGCCGCAGCGCGCCGCCACTCCTCTGCAGCTTGGAAGATTTCCTGAACTTGGTAGGTTTCTCCTAGAACCAATTGCGTTCTTCCCCTGTCGGCAACTGACAACACTAGAACGCGAATCAACGAGTCAGGCTTGGCTGCGGGTTCGCCATTGAGCGCAGTGCAGACCTTTTCGGCAACTTGGTTAAACATTAGCTCTTCGCTGTCGGGGAAGTCTGCTGATTCGGCAAACAGGTCGGCGAGAAACGCAGCACAATCAGGTTTATCTTCCAAATATGCGATCAGCAAATCAGGTTTGATCTTTTTGCCTGTTTTGGAATTCGGCACTTTGCGCCAAGTCTTTCGCTCTTGTTCCGTTCCAGTCAGAAACCGCAAGGCATCTTGTATTCTTAAGCTAGTAGCCAACCCTGTCGGAAATATGTCGCTTTCTATTAGCCCATAGCGTGTGTGACAGCGACTTTCACTGCTCATCGAAAAGATGATAGTCGTGCCAAGTGCACTCAAGTTGAGCGGGGCGAACCGTGTTTGAATGTCGGCTTCGACGCCAGTGAAAGCATCTATTCCCACCTTTTGTTCTGCTCCTTTCCCACCCTTAGCAAAGCTTCGACCGGGCATTCTCTCTTGTAACCGTTCGTTCAGAATTGCTTTCATCTGAGGGTCTGTCACTGCCAGCTTGTATTGTGATCTATCGAAAACGTCTAGATACAAAGTCAGCCTGCACGCGTAGGATTTGCTTTTGGCATCCCACTTCCCAATAAGTGCTTCTTCGACAGCGGGAACATATTGCAGTCTTCCATCAAGACACGAGCGGACTATCGCTTCGGCAAAAGAGCGCAAAAACTCTTCTGGCGTCAGCAGTGAACCAACAACACGATTAAGCAGTACCGAGAGGGCCTGATATTTTTCCGGGACTGCATCGAACAGAGCCTGAGCTTTCGCCGCCAACTCCCGGTAATTGGCGAGAAAGTGTGCTTTCTGCTGTTTGCTAAGGTTGGGGAACGACAGTGGACTATTACTGCATATCGCTGCCAACATTTCAGTCCGTTTTATCGGCTCTTTCTCTTTGAGCAACGATTCAATCTGCGACGAGCTTTGGCGCACATCATAGACTGGCCAAGTTAAATTGAACCCTGGAAAGCTCTCTCCATTATTGCCTGAATCAATTTGCCAAAGGTTAGCAAGCCATTCCCTATCTCTAAATTCGACGGAACCGACTGATCCGTCAGGAGCAATACCCAAAACGAATCCTGGCTGTTTGGGATTGTTCCTCAAGTAAGGATGCGTAGGTATAACAGAAAGACCACAACGCTTTAGGCTTTCTGCTATGACGTAAAGTTCATTGAGCATAGTCGAGCACTCCATTCACAATGCGTACGTCTTGCACATAACGCGGATTTCTGTTGCCGCCCACGGGGCGATCAAAGACCGAATGCAGCATTGAAGGAATTTTGAGATTGATGGATTCGTCCCGGCGAGTTGCTTCTTGGAAAACGCCGAAATATGAAGGGACAAATTCTTTCCAGCCCAAACACGGAGTATAAAAAAACTGGCCGCGCATCAAGCGTCTTTGAAATATCTCTTGGCAGGCGTGTAGATGATTGATCCCATTTAGTGACTCGGCAATTGGAACGACGACACCATAAATACGGTAGCAAACATCAACCAGCACAGTTGCAAAGAGTTGGTATGAGTTCCTTTCCTTCACAAGTGCTTCTTTACGAAGCGGGCCGCCGTAGTTGGTTGTGTATCGCTGATATTTGATGGGCGCACAAATCTCGACTTTTGTCGGTTGAATATAGGCAGACTTCAACCGGGCGACAGCTTCAAACATTCCCTTGGCTGCCGAATATGTTGGGGCTGGGTAGGAAACTGGAACTGCTCCAGTATCAGGACGCGTGAACAGCGCGGTTGACCCAGCAACTTCAAAAGTACACTCGTAAACTTTTGTAGGCATTAGCCCTCCTCGTATTTTCCGACATACAAGCTACCAACAACTATGGACAGGCACGGTCTGTTGTCCTAGCTTCCAAGAAAAATTATCCGGCTGCGTCGTTGCGGTGAAGCGCCTGAATGAGAATTTCAGTGATCTTTTGCTGCAATTCGGGCGGCCCCAGCACCTCTACCTCCGGCAACCAACTCAAAATAAACCGTTCCACCCCCCGCCCGCGCGCAACCCTCATCTCTATCGTGATTGATTCCACGTTCCCGTCTCGGTCGGCAGTCCGTTCTATCTCGCGTTGCGAAGGGTGAAACGTCCGCTCAGCAAAAACGCGAGCAGTCACGCCGCTGGCCCGCAAAACCACAGTCAACGGCTCACCATGAATTCCATTGAAGCAGTTTTCAGTCAGAAACTTTTGCAGATTGAAATCCGCCGGGCGCGTGAAGCTTTCGCCGGTTTCGGTCAAGGCTTCGATGTGGTCTATGGAAAGCGGAATGATGGCGCGGCGATGTGGCGAATAATCGAAGCCGATGACCTTCAAGGTCGCGCCGTCAGGGTCAAAATAGACGGCGTAAGGGTCAAGCAGGCGATCCTTTCTTTCGCCGCTGTGCAGTGTGTGATAGCGCAGCTTCACGCGACGACGGGCCATCGCCGCATTCGTCAACCGGTCAATGATGTCTGTGTGCGGCGAGAAGTCTTTTGCCGGGACGGCCGAGGTGCCGAAGATCGAAGCCAGCGCGTCGAGTTTGTCGCGCAGCGCCTTGGGCAAGGCCGCGCGCACTTTGTCGAGCAGCGTGTAGCCGTACTTACCGAACGGAGTGCCGAACGCGGTCAAGCCTGTGGCGGCGATGGATTGCTGTGCCAACAGTAGCGTTGCCAGTTCGCCGGGCGTCAGCGTGGGTGGGCGAAACTCGTAACCATCGCCGAAACTGTAAACCCGTTCGCGTCCTGCCAACTCGTCAACGATGAAATAGTGGTGCGAGAGTACGTCGAGATTACGGCGGATGGTTACTCCGTCAACTCCGAAGAACTGCGCCAGTTCGCGCTGTGAATGCGGGCGTTCGGCCAGCAGAAACAGAATCTTGATGAGACGATCAGTCAGATCGCCGCGATGAGAGATGTGCTGTTTGGGCATGAGGCTCTCCACCTTAAAAAAAGGATTGAAAGACGCCTATGTTGTTCTTGAATGACTACGCCACACTGGAAACGTTGGGGCGGTGTGTGTGTCTGAGTGGTACTGCTAAAAACGGGGCTGATAAATCAGTTTGTTCTTGGTTCCGGCTGTAGCTGATGCACTAGGTACGGCTGGCATCAACCGCGAACTTTACTGCTAAGCGGCCAGTCGAGCGGAGTTTCAAACTGGCCGGATGAAGAGTTATGTATGGAGGCGGCGATCGGAATCGAACCGATGGATAAAGGTTTTGCAGACCTCTGCCTTACCACTTGGCTACGCCGCCTCATAAATCGCTGCGGTAAAAAGTATGCCTGGAAAAGAAGCATTTGCACACTTGGTGATTGCTGATTTGGCGTCCAAGCCCCCGCAAACGAAGGCGTATCTTTCCACATCAATCTGGTCTCGTCAAGACCCGCTTCCGAACTCGTTGCGGCGCATTTACCACGGAGCAACGAAGAGCACGAAGAACAGAAAGAAGGTAAGGTTTCTTCGTGCTTTTCGTTTCTTCGTGGTTTCAAACCGACCCAGTGTGGCATGTTTCGTTTTAGCGTTTTACTTCAGCCGCGCAACGGAAGCCGAGCTTCGGCCCTTTATCGGTCGGCTTTGCCCAGACGCGCGTGGTGGTCATCGCGTACTCTTTGGGATAGGCGAACGAGCCGCCGCGCACAACTTGATAGGTGCCTTCGTAGCCGGGGTCACGCGGCGTCTTTTGGTCGCTGCCGGGGTAATGAGTGAAATCTGTCGAAGTCCATTCGTAGACGTTGCCTGCCAGGTTGAGCACGTTGAAGGGCGAGACGCCTTGCGGGTTAGCGGTGACGTTTTGCGTGTGATCCAGGCGGGACTCTTTGGTGTTGGCGTTGCCCGCTTGCCATTGATCGCCCCAAGGATAAAGGTTGAGCGGCTTGCCGGGTTTGCCTGCGTCGGGGCCCCGTGCAGCAAACTCCCATTCGGCTTCGGTCGGCAGGCGATAGCTGAAGGCATCGCGGCGTTGTGCAGCGCGCCAGTTACAAAAATCTACGGCATCGCGGTAGCTCACACCTGTTACTGGAATCTCTTCGGTGTTGAGCGGCGGTTCGCTTCCCTGCCAATCCTGGGGCGCGTCGTGCTGCGTGGCGCGGACGAATTCGGCGAAGTCGCGGCGCGAGACTTCGGTGCGATCCAGGTAGAACGGCTTTACTTGCGTTTCGTGCGCGGGGTAGTCGTAGGTGAAGACCTTCTCTTTGTGCCCGTTGTTGTCCACCAGGAAAACTTTCTCTTCCTGCGTCAGATCGCGTCCCATCATAAACGAGCCGCTAGGAATGAAGACCATGCCGTTGGGCGGTTCGGGCGGTTTGCCAGTGGTAGTCGTAGCAGTCTTAGTGACATTGGCTGACGTATTGCCAAACCACTTGGGCAACACGAAAATGCCAATGGCGGCGATAATAACCGCGCTCACGACGAATAGGGCCAGCAGCTTGCCCATTGAGAAAGATTTGTCAGCGGGCAAGGGAGCGGTTTGCGGCGTGGCAGTCGGCGTGCGCCAGGAGCGTGCGTGCGTGGCAAGGGCCGGATCAATGTGTGAAGTCGCAGCGGGCGAGGCGACACCAATTTGCATGGTCGCGTCATCGCGCTTGGCCTCATCTTCCAGGCGCTGCGTGGAGTAATCCTGCGGCAGACTGCGCAAACCGAGTTGCAGCGTAGCGTCGAGTTCGAGGATGGCTTTTTTGAATTCGATGGCCGATTGATAGCGTTGATTGGGATGTTTCTGCAACGCGCGCATCACCAGTTGATCGAGCGGGCGCGGCACGTTGGGGTTGACGATAGAGGGCGGCAGCGGCATCTGCTCGACCTGTTTGCGCCGAATCGAATTCTCAGGGTTGGTGCCGTCGTCCGGGTTGAAAGGTAGTTGGCCGCAGAGCATTTCGTAGAGCGAAATGCCTAGCGCATAGACATCGGAGCGTGCGTCGAGTTCTTTTAAGCCGAAGTGCATCGGCGTCATGATCGCTTCGGGGGGCATATAGGCGCTGGTGCCGGGCGTGAAGCGTTGTGTGGCGGAGTCTTTGCGCTGCCGGACTTTGACGATGCCGAAGTCGCTGATCTTGATCGTGTCGTTATCTACCAACAGCATGTTGGCCGGTTTGATGTCGCGGTGGACGATGCCGACGCGCTCTTCGCCTTCCCAGCGATATTTGAAATTGTGCGCGTAATCCATCGCGTCGAGCGCTTGCACGAGGAGCCGCAACGCACGCTTATATGGCAACGCGCCACATTCATAACGGATTGATTCGGCGACGTTGGAGATGCGGCGGCCTTTGTGTGTGTAGCCGGGGATGTATTCGAGCAGCAGGAAGTGTTGTTGGGCTTCGTCGAAATGTTCGATGGCGAATTGAATGACGCTGACAATGTGCGGATGTTTGAGCTGAACTTGAATGTTGGCTTCGCGAATGAAGAGGTCTTGCAACAGAGCGGCTTGACGCTCGTTCTTCGGCGTCAGGGTTTTGATGGCGACCTGCTGTTTGTACTCGGTCAAATAGGCGCTTTCGCCCAAGTAGACCTTGCCCATGCCGCCTTCGCCGATTTCACGAATAATGCGATAGCCGCAGACGATTTTGTCGATCAGATCAGTCATTGTGGATCAGAGAGTGGGGGAATAGATGATGTGAGAAAGGGAGACTGAAGAATGTCAAAGTCTCCCTTTCCCATTCTATTTCTTCTTTTTCTTTTCCTCTGTCGTGCTCACGCCCATTGCTTCCAACTTCTGATAGATCGCTTTAGCTTCTTTCGATTTACCAGCAGCTTTGTAGGCATCAGCCAGCGCGAACAGGAAAGCCGGGTTCTGCGGCTCTATCTCAGTTGCGCGGGTGAAGGCGGTGATGGCATCGGGATAACGTTGCTGCGCCAAGTAAGCGCGTCCCATGTTCGAGACTGGCGCGGGATTGCGCGGGTCTAAGCGCGCGGCTTCTTGGAAATGGGCGATGGCTTCGTCCCAACGACGCAGTTGCGCTTTCGCCGTGCCGAGATTGTTTTGAATCGTCGAGCTACGCGGCTCTAACTGCGCGGCAATCGTGAACTCTTCGATGGCCTCCTGCGGGCGATTGGCCGCAAGGAAGAGATTACCCAGGCTGTTGCGCGGGAAGGCCCATTGTTTGTCGTAAGAGCAGGCGCGCAGATAAGTGCGCAGCGCATCCTCTATGCGCCCTTGCAAAAAGTAGATGCCGCCCAGATTTACGTGCATAAAGGCGTCAGTGGGCGAAAGCTGCACGGCCTTTTCGCCTTCGGTGGTCGCGCGCGTGAAGTCCTTCAGCTCGGCATAAACGCGGCCCAAGATTGAATGCGCAACTGCGGATTCAGGCGCAAGCTGAACGCTGCGCTCGGCCATCTGCTGCGCTTCCTGGAGCTGTTTGCCGGTGCGCAAAGCATTGGCTAAGTCAGCATAAGCTTCGCCGAATTTCGGGTCTTTCTGCACGGCGGCACGATACTGCTCAATCGCCAGTTCGCGGTTGGCGCGTGTGCCGGTGCGGTAGAGGGCGTTGCCGTAATTGTTGAACGTGCCTGCGTCGGTCGCTCCGGCTTTAATCGCGGCCTGATATTCGGCGACGGCTTCATCCCAGCGTTTCAAATCGTAGAGCACGTCGGCACGCCCGCGCCGGGCTTCGGATGAGTTGGGATGTTGCGCGACCAGTTGTTGGTACTCTTTGCCGGCTGCTGCGTAATCTTTCAAATCGTGCAGCGCATCGGCCAAGCCCAAGCGTGCGTCGAGCGAGCTTGGCTGCAAGCTGATTGCCTGACGGTAGGCAACCACTGCATCCTGATGTTTGTTCATCGCGGCCGCGATGTCGGCCTTGGCTAACGCATCATCGTAAGGCGAGAGCTTGGGCAAGCTGGGCGCATTGGTTGGCGCATTAGCCGCCGCAACTAACGACGGGTTGCTGGGCGCAGCGTTGGGCAATTGAGTCGGTTTCGTCGTGTTGTTGGCTGGTGGCGGCGCAGTTGCCTTCGGCGCATTGCGCATCGTCGTGCCTGCCATCGCACTGACGTCGGCGATCAAGTTGTCATTTTTGCGCGTGTTATTGCGGGCGACAAATTTGCGCACGCGTTTGACCTGAAAGAGCGGCGCGGGGTCGTCGTTGACGCCCAGGTGACCGATCTCTTGCGCAATGGACTGGAGCGCAAGCAACGAGAGCGCCAGCCCCAAGATGCAGATGGGAGGAAATGCTGCTTTGAACTTCATACTACTCCTTTGGGCAACTCCTTTGACAATTCGTGATTAGGCAGGGCACCGTTTGCATCAGTAATTAAAGAAGAGCATTGGGCGAGAACTCAATAGAGCGTATTTCTGAAGGCTTGGCGATCTCGCAGCCGTCTTAATGCCCGCAGCTAGTTTGCCGATTCAACATCAATTTAGTGACGCGACATTGACGCAGCAACTATACACCAGGGTTGCCCTCTTTTCACATCCTTAAGTGAAAGCTGACAGGGCTTATTACCACCTGCGGCCAATAAAAACGTTGTGTATAAATGGAGGGCGGGGCCTGTTCTATAACATTCGGGCGAGACAAGAACAGGCCCCGATATGGGGGGGGGACCGTTGGGAGGAGTTGTGCATTCTCCTTGCCTAATAGTCGTGGGCAGACAGGAAAACGCGACCGGCAAACAACTCGTTCGTTCCAAAAAGAACGTTCGCAAACTCGGACGAGACGGCTCTCCGTGAGGGAGCCGCGCCTCAGCGTGGGTTGAAAGAAATTGATTCAGAGCGCGCTGTCCGCTGCCCACGATCAGCAGACAACGCGCCCCGCGCTCTATGACCACGAGGGCCAGAGCACGAACCAGATAAACGCATCGAAGTGCCGCGACGATGACAAATATCTGGCTGAATGTTTATCGCGCTGACGGCTTCACGCTGTCGGCTCGGTTTGCCAGAACAGCGATGCCCCGGGCGTTCCAACAGACCAGCCCCGGCCACGTTGACCGCTTCGCGCGATAATTCGGCGGATTGTCTAAGAGCTTTTGTTTGCAAAGCTCGCTCCTTTGGCAGCGTCTTCACGCTCGTTGGCGCACCAGTACCAAGGAGTGTTCCGAACTCGTTGGGATTGTTTTGCAGGTAGCGACTGGATCAAACAAGCGCCGGGCGGCGCTCGCGGCGGGATTTGCGGGAGCGAGCATTGCTCACTATCGCAAATGTTATTAAGTTACTAGGAGCCATCAACGCCAATCCAATCACCCTACCTGCTCCGAAAAGCAAACACGTGCAACCGACGCTCAACGCATCTTTACACCATAGACCTTTTTTTAACACGTTGTTTGGAAACTTATTGTTCACTTCGCCGTTGCGCTTATGAGTGGGAGAAGAGATGAAACGTTACACAGGGAATCAGCGTTTCGCTGAGATTTTTCTTGGCACACTTGAGCCATCAACTTGTCGTTCAGCAACTCGTCTGGCTTGCTGGTGTCAGCTTCGTTCTATGTGCGTGATTGTGACCATTAAACGTGGTCTGCCGTCAAATCGGCGCTTTCTTGACTTCCACTCGGAGCAAATTTATGATGCAGGCCATGAAATTCTCGTGGATGACGCGACCAAACAAGCCAGCGGGCGGCTGCATTTGAATGCAATCTTGAAGAATGATTTAAGCACACGAGAAGCGCGCCTCAAGCGGTTAGCTTAGTAGAGCAGGAGTTAGCAAAAAACCTATGCTTGGCGGATATATTGGCGAAGCGTGTCAGAAGGTGCTCAATGCTCTTGTGCGCGTGCTGGCGAGGCTCAATCCGAATCCCAATCTGCTCTCGCTGATTGGGTTGGGGATCAATGTTTGGGCGGCGGTGCACTACGCCTTGGGCCAGTTTTGGCAAGCGGGGCTAGTGATGATTGCCGCGAATATCTTTGACATGCTCGATGGGCGCATTGCACGGCTCACCAATCGCGTGACCAAGTTCGGCGCGTTTCTGGATTCAAGTCTGGATCGCATCTCGGATATGGGCGTATTTTTGGGAATCATGTTCTATTACGCGCGCGACGTGCGGCAATTCGGCGAATGGTACGTGCTGCTCGCCGGCATTGCGCTGATCGGCTCGGTAATGGTCAGCTATACCAGCGCGCGCGCGGAATCGCTGATCCCGAAATGCGATGTCGGCTTTTTACGGCGCCCCGAACGCGTGGTGCTTTTGATCCTCGGTTCCTTGCTCAACAAGATGGAGCCGACAATCTGGCTGATGGCGGTGCTCTCATTCTGGACGTTCTGTCACCGCCTTTATCACACCTGGGTCGCGTTGCAGGAAGCGGGCGTGCCGCCCACGCTGCCGCAAGCTAATCCGGTCAAGGCTGCCGAGAAGGCGGAAAAGATGGAAGGCCAACGGTTACAACTCGGCCCTGATCCAATTTAGAAAGTTGTTTTAGCAGTTGCCGTCATTCGCGTTGATTCGCTTATATTCGATGACGATTGATTGACTCGATACAACACAAAATATGCACGATAAATCCCAAACTGCTCTTTCAGTTCCTAAGACCTCTCTACAATCCGATCAAATGCTTTGCCCTTGTTGCGGCCAGGCCCGCTCGCTTGTGGCGACAGAATGCCTAGCCTGTGGCGCCCGGCAAGTGGGCGCGCCGCTGGCTCAACCCGAAATCTTGCTGCCCAAGCTGGGCCTGGTGATGTTGGCCGTTGGTCTCCTGGGCCTAGTCGTCATCGGTTTTCTAGCCTTCTGGATTTTCGGCAGCAATATGAAAGTCGGGCGCGTGCTGCTCGTGTGGGCCTTTGGCGATGGTTTCAAGCTGACTAAAGACCTGCTGACGGCGGATTCAAAGCTGCTCGCTTATCGCATCTTTGCCTGGGATGCCTGGCGCGCCGCGTTTTACCTTTCAGT
The DNA here is from genome assembly GCA_963699175.1 of uncultured Acidobacteriota bacterium. Lineage (GTDB taxonomy): Bacteria > Acidobacteriota > Blastocatellia > RBC074 > RBC074 > JACPYM01. The sequence continues at coordinate 1,411,634 of OY969418.1, forward strand.
CGGCGTTGTGCCGCTTTCAATGCTGGCCTTCCGGCTGGCTTGGCATGCGGCCAGGCTTGCCAAACAACGTCCGGCCGAATTCGGTGGTCTACGGGTGGCACGGGTATCACTTGCGTTGGCGGCGTTGCTTTTTGTGACTTTCAGCGCGGCAGGGTTGGGTGGCGTTCCGGCTGCGATTCAACGCCTCCGCGACCGGCACACAGCCGCGACGCGGGCGCTGATGTACGAGCAGGCGCAGGCTTTCCAGCAATACTACCGCGAATATGGCACCTACCCGCGCGAGGCCAGTGATCTGGCACGCGTGAAACTAAACGCTGTAGCACCCAATGACTATTGGGAGAACCAATTCCAATACGCTCCCTTTGGCACGGTCGCATCACGTAACAGCGCGCCCGGCAGCTTTAGCAACTACACGCTCGCTTCGGCAGGCCCGGATGGCGAATTCGGCACGAGCGACGATATCGTAATGGTTGATGGTGTGGTCGTAGATAAGCCGTCAGAGGCCGATCTGCCGGCGAGTTTGCTCACCCCTGAGAAGAAACCGCGCAAATGAGCGCACTACCTAGTGCAACCGTTGAAAGCTTATGGCCTCAGATGATGCTCAACTAGCGCGACTCATCTGAGGCCATTCGTTTGCCAGGTATGAAGTGCAAGGAACGCTTGAAGTGACCTCCATGCAAATCAGTTTTCTCGACAAATTAATCGCGCGCTGGCGCGGGCGTGATCTGGAAGCTGAGTACAAAGTCTGGCTGCGCCAGTTTGGCCGCATCACCGAAGGCCGCGTGGTCGAGACACTGCCTGAATTGGATGGCGGCTTGACGATCTACTACCGCTACAATCTGGCCAACGTGGAGTACGAAACTTCTTACCGGCTCAACGAAGAGCAGATGGAGCGCCAACACAAATATGTGCCAGGCGCGAGTATCAACGTGCGCTTTGATCCGCACAATCCGGGCAGTTCGATGATCGAGTAGAAGACGGTAGACGGAAGACCATAGGCAGTCGCAATGATTCTTCCTTAGTCTACTGTCTCTTGTCTTCTGCCTGCTGTCTTCTGTCTACTTTTTATGTTTCGCAAAATCCTGATTGCCAATCGTGGTGAGATTGCGGTGCGCTTGATTCGCGCATGCCGTGATCTGGGCATTGCGCCGGTGGCGGTCTATTCCGAGGCCGACCGGCAAGCGTTGCACGTGCGCTTAGCGGACGAGGCTTATTACATCGGCCCTGCGCCGTCAGCCGAAAGCTACCTTGTCGGCGAGCGAGTGATTGACGCGGCCAAGCAGGCTGGTGCGGAGGCAATTCATCCCGGCTACGGCTTTCTGTCTGAACGCGAATGGTTCGCGCGTGCGGTTGGAGATGCCGGGCTGACCTTCATCGGCCCCGCGCCGGAAACCATCGAATTGATGGGCGACAAGATCAACGCGCGTGAGGCCGCCGCCCGAGCAGGCGCGCCGATTGTGCCGGGCACGACCGAGAAGTTGGCCAGCGAAGTGGAGGCGCAACGTGTGGCGGATGAAATCGGCTATCCGGTGATGCTGAAAGCCGCCGCGGGCGGCGGTGGCAAAGGCATGCGCGTCGTACACGCCGCCACAGAAATGTCCGCTGCCTTTCAAATGGCCAGCTCCGAAGCGCAAGCGGCGTTCGGCGATCCGTCAGTCTATGTCGAAAAGTTTATCGAAAAGCCGCGCCACATCGAAATCCAAGTCGTCGCCGACCGGCACGGCAACGTAATCCACCTCGGCGAACGCGAATGCTCGATTCAACGCCGCCATCAGAAAGTCATTGAAGAGTGTCCAGCTTCATTCAACGATGCGGCCTTGCGCGAACGGATGGGCCGCGCGGCGGTAGAAATCGCCAGAGCAGCGAACTATTACAGCGTCGGCACAGTCGAGTTTCTGGTGGATGCGCAGCGCAATTTTTATTTTCTCGAAATGAATACGCGCTTGCAGGTCGAGCATCCGGTGACCGAGTTGGTGACAGGCATTGATCTGGTGCGCGCACAAATTCGCATTGCGGCGGGCGAGCGGTTGACCATCAAACAGGAAGACGTGCGCTGGACAGGCTCGGCCATCGAGTGTCGCGTTTACGCCGAAGACCCTGAGAAAAACTTTCTGCCCTCGCCCGGCAAGATCACGCGGCTGCGCACGCCGAGCGGCCCAGGCGTGCGCGACGACAGTGGCGTGTACGAAAGCTGGGAAGTGCCGATCTACTACGACCCGATGATTTCCAAGCTCGCCGTCTGGGGCGCAACGCGACAGGAAGCGATTGCTAGAATGAAGCGCGCGCTGGGTGAATATCACGTCGGCGGCATTCGCACGACGATTCCCTTCTTTCTAGCCGTCTTGGAAGATGCAGAATTTTGCAGCGGCGCAATTGACACCGGCTACATTGCGCAGTTTCTCGAACGACAGGCAGCGGCTGGCGCGCGCGCAGAAGATGTTGACGCGCAGCTTGCGGCGATGATCGTGGCGGCCATGAATTTCACAGAGCGTGAGCAGGCGACCGGCACAGACACCAAGCCCGGTCAGAGTGTGAGCAAGTGGAAACGCGCGACAGGCTGGAGATGAACCATGAAACTCGTCATTGAAATCGCCGGACAAAACCTCGAAACCGAATTCACGCTGACCAACGGCGGCACGGTGCAACTCAAGCACGACGAGCAAACCCACACAGCGCAAGCGGCCATGCCTGAACCCGGCCTTTTCATTGTTACGCTCAACAATCGCGTCTATCGCTGCTCGCTCGATCAACAACCGGATGGCAGCACAGAGGTCGTCGTCAACGGCCAGCGCTTCCCTGTCACAGTGCGCGATAAAAAACATCGGCGCGGCAATGTGAGTGACGCGGCGGCCAGCGGCAAAGCGACGCTTGTGTCGCCGATGCCCGGCAAGGTGGTGCGCGTGCTGTGTGCAACGGGCGATGAAATCGTTGCCAATCAGGGCGTACTCGTGGTTGAAGCCATGAAGATGCAGAACGAAGTGCAAACGCCCAAGGCGGGCAAGGTCGTGGAGATACGTGTCAGCGAAGGTCAGACGGTTAATGCGGGCGAGGTGCTGGCCGTGATCGAGTAGTAAAGGCAAAGCTGGGGCAAAGGCTAGCGGTTGGATGCGCGCCAGAGTCACCCGGTCGCCACCGCTTCCTGTACCACACCGGCTGTTTGTTCTCTCTGCACCCAGTCGGCTGCACGTTCAGTTTGCGTTTGCTCCAGGCCTTCCTGCTCCAATCGCATTAGCATCCAGAACAATCCGCACAACGTCGCCAATGGCACGAGCGTCAACAATGCTGGTATGGCTGGCACAATCAGCTTGCCTGCCGCGTCCGCGCCGCTGGCAAATAGCATTGCCAGCTTGATGTAACTGGCTTCGGTCACTGAGAACGGCAGGAGCAACAAGAGCGCGCGATAGGTCAACTGGCGCGGCCAATGCAGCGCGTGCAGTCGCCGGAAGATGAGCGCCCAAGCCAGCGTCGTCAGCATCAAGTAATGCGTCCAGGCAATCGGATTCAGCACAATCCCTGCCGCGACCAATAAGACAAAAGCTGTATCGAGGTTGCGCGCGCGGTGGGCCAGCCACAACACCATTGCCAAGATGCTCAACGGCGCGAGCACATTCAACGCAGTGGCCAGCAGCGGCGCATTTACCAGCGGCGTGAGCGCGAAGTTGAACCCAGAAACGGCAAACAACCGCTGCCCCAACGTCCACGCAGAGAAGTTTGCATCGTGCGTCTGGTAGATCGCTCCGACCTGCGGCCCGACCTTCAGGTAGTAATCGCGCACCAGCGCCCAGCCGTGGAAATGTATGGCCAGCAGATGCGCATCCACGAAAGTTGCGACAGCCATAATCACGGCGCCCCACCTGCGCCGCCAGGCCAGCCAGAGCACCACCGGCCAACCAGTTAGCTTCAACGTCATCAACACACCGAGCAAGAGGCCGCCAAACACCTCTCGCCCTTCACGCAAGCGCAGCCAGACACAGAGGAACAATACCAACAGGCATAAGCTGAATTGTCCCAGCCAGAGATCATCGAGCACCGGCACCCAGCCTAACGCTAGAAAGGTCGCCAACAACCAATAGCGCCAATCGAACTTCAGCTTGAGCACGCGGAAAAACAGGGCCACAGCGGCAGCCAGACAGCACAGTTCGAAGACCAGCCAAACGATGGCGGCGTGTTCGTAACGCAAGGAGGCCAGCGGCAGACAGAGCCAGCCAATTGCAAACGTATGCGGCGTTGGATGCGTCAGATCGGTGATGTTGTGTTCGGGTAGCCAGAGCGTGGCTAGCTCATTGAGCGGCAGGTACGGATTAATATCAGCTACCATCGCTTTGGCCAACAGGTAGCCGGAGAGCAAATCTTTCTTGTAAACCCAGAACGAAGTGACCGAGAAGATCACACGCTTGAGGCTCAGCAGCGCATTGCCGATGGCAAACAAAAGTAAAAAGCGTTTGAACGCATGGGAGAGTTCGAGGTGGGCAGCGTCTTTTATATCTGGCATATCCAATCACCATTCCTACACCCGGCGCAATTGCTCCTGCGCCGCTTCAATCTTGCTGTCGTACGGGCAGGCAGTCTAGCAAATTGCCTGCTTAAATCAAGCTTGTTCTTGATGCAAGCAAGCCCGCCAGTCTTGCCATAAAACGAGACCGGCGGGCTTGCTATTTGTAGAAGTGGTTTTGACCGGCTACTAAGGAGCAGTCTTTTCGCTTTGGCCTAGTGTGGGGTTCGGCCAGCCGTTATGCAGCCTGACTCCGTAATCAGCCATCGTGAAGGTGAGCAGGATGAATAACCAAAAGATACCGGCGACCAGGATGACTTGCGTCAAGCGCGAACTCCAACGCACGTGCATGAAAATGAGCACGACCGCTGTCGCTTTGATGATGGCAATGGTCAGAGCCACAAGGATATTCATCACCGCCCAGTTCGGCCCCCAAGCATGCGCAAAATCAATCTTGGCAACCGCCACGGTGACTGCTGTCAGCACCATCAGCAGGGTAAAAACGCCGATGTAATATTTGACCGGTATGATGTGTTGTTCGCCTATATGTTCGGCAGCATGATTCGCCATAAGTTTTGCAGCCCTCGCTTGTTTTCTCAATCTACGCTTAGTGTCCGCCTGTGACCACGTGGAAACCTGTTAAATAGAGCAGCGGGAAAAGGAAAATCCACACGATGTCAACGAAGTGCCAATAGAGGCCGCTGATCTCCACCGGCGAGTTGTAAACCGTGTTGAACTTGTTCCGCCACGCCATAATTATCAGCGTAATCAGAATGCCCGCGCCGACAATCATGTGCACGGCGTGCAGGCCAGTCATCAAAAAGTAGATCCACAGGAAGACACGCACCGGTTGTTGCAAATGGAGCGGGACACCGTGATCACCAGTCGTCGCCGGATTGTAGGTCGTAAAGGCCGGGAAGAGATGATCGTGAATCTTCGTCGAGTATTCGACATACTTGATGCCCAAGAAGGCCAAGCCCAGGATCAGCGTGAGCACTAGATAAATAATCAGCCACTTCCGGTTACCTGTTTGCGAGCAACGCACCGCCATCGCCATCGTCAAGCTGCTGACGATCAGCACGACGGTGTTGGTGCCGCCCAATGGCACGTTAAGCAAGTGGCTGCCGAATAAGAAGCCTTCGGGGTAGGTCGTGCGATAAACCATGTAGGCCAAAAACAGCCCGCCAAAGAACATGATTTCGGTCAGCAGAAAAACCCACATCCCGATGAAGCCCGCCTCTTTCTGCTGCTCCATCGTGACGAAGTGATGCTGCAAGCCGGGAACGTGTTGTGCGTGTTCTGACAAAGTAACTCTCCTGTTTATGCTGAAACAACCACTTTGCTGCCTGCTTCTTTGATCTCTTTCACGTGCTCAAAGCTGTAAGCCTCGTGCTCGATCACCGGCGTGTAAGTGAAGTTTTCCGGCGGCGGCGGCGAAGCCGTTTCCCATTCCAGACCAACTGCGCCCCACGGATTGTTGCCCACCTTCTCGCCGTACTTGAGTGACCAGGCTAAGTAGAAGAGTGGCAGGGTGAAGCCGAGTGCCAGGATGGACGCGCCCGCGCTCGACAGAATATGCATGATCTGGAATTCAGGAGGATAGGCATGATAGCGGCGCGGCATGCCTAAATAGCCCATCACGAACTGCGGGAAGAAGGTCAGGTTGAAGCCCAGGAAGACAATCACTGCCGAGACGCGCCCCCAGATTTCCGGGTACATCCGCCCGGTGATCTTTGGCCACCAGAAATGCAGGCCGCCCAGGTAAGCAATGATCTGGCCGCCCACCATCACGTAGTGGAAGTGCGCCACCACAAAATAGGTGTCCTGCAAGTGCACGTCCAAGCCCATCGCCGCCAGGAACAGACCTGTCATCCCGCCGATGGTGAATAGCCCCAGAAAGGCCAGCGCATAAATCATCGGCGTGTCATACGAGACCGAGCCTTTGTAGATCGTCGCCGTCCAGTTGAAGGTCTTGATCGCCGACGGAATCGCCACTGCATAGGTGATGAACGAGAAGACCATCCCAGCGTACATTGACTGGCTGCTGGTGAAGAGATGGTGGCCCCAAACCAGGAAGCCGAAGACGGCGATGGCCAGTGATGAGAACGCGACGAAGTGATACCCAAAGATCGGCTTGCGCGTCATATTGGCGATTAGCTCGCTGATCACGCCCATGCCCGGCAGCACCATGATGTAAACCGCCGGGTGCGAATAGAACCAGAACATGTGCTGGAACAAGACCGGGTCGCCGCCCAGCTTCGGGTCGAAGATACCGATCTGCAGAACGCGTTCGAAGGCCAGCGCCAGCACGGTGATCGCAATCACCGGCGTACCCAGAATCTGAATCAAGCTGGTCGCGTAATGCGCCCAAACGAAGAGCGGCAGGCGGAACCAAGTCATGCCCGGCGCGCGCATCGTGTGGATCGTCACCATAAAGTTCAAGCCCGTCAGAATGGACGAGAATCCCGCGATGAAGATCGAAACGCCCGCTATCGTCACTTGGCTGTTCGAGTAGATCGAACTGTAAGGCGGATAGAACGTCCAGCCCGTATCAATGCCGCCGGAGATGAGCGTGTAGAGCATCATCGCCCCGCCGATCATGTAGATGTACCAGCTCAGCAGGTTCAAGCGCGGGAAGGCCACGTCCTTCGCGCCCAGCATCAGCGGCAACAGGAAGTTGCCCAGCGTCGCCGGGATGGACGGGATCAGGAAGAAGAAGATCATGATGACGCCGTGCATCGTGAAGACGCGGTTGTAAGTATCCGCCGTAAACAGGTCGCCCTGTGGCGTCACCAGTTCCAGGCGGATCAAGCTCGCGTAGATGCCGCCGATCAGGAAGAAGAACGAGATGCCGAAGAGATACAGCAACCCGATGCGTTTGTGATCCAGCGTCAGCAGCCACGATTTCACCGTATGGCTGACGTTCAGATAAGTCACGCGTTCTTCGGTCTCAGCTTTTGCGGCGCCAATATTTGCGGCGATTTCCATATCAGTACCCTTGTAAATTGCTTGTGGGTTTGAAGCCTAAAAGTAAATAAAAATGCTACTCACATCTCAGGGTCGCGCCGGAGCCGCAGCCGGTCTCGGCGCGGGTGTCGCGCCCGCAGCAGGCGCAACCGGCGCGGACGGGGGCGCAGGCAGATTGCTTTGCCCACCTCCCTCAGCACCAGTGTTCTTGCCGATGGATTTGAGGTACGCGATCAACTGCGCTACCTGCTCTTCGGTCAATTGCCCTTGATAGGTAGACATCAAGAGCGGATACCCGGCGGCGATTTTCGCGTGTGGATTGAGAATGGACTCGCGGACGTAGACATCATCCACCGGCACAGCTTGGCCGTTGGCAAGCTTCTGCTGACTGCCATACACACCCACCAACGATGGGCCGCGCCCGCTGTTATCGTCCTTGTGGCAATTGGTGCAGCCCATTGTTGCAAAGAGCTTTTGCCCAGCCTGCGCGGGCGTCAACCCGCCGCTCGTACCAGCCAACCAGGCTTGATATTCGGCTTTCTCCAACACATGGACCGTGCCGATCATTCCCGAATGCTGCGTGCCACAATACTCGGCGCAAAACAGATGATAGCTGCCCGGTTTGGTCGGCTCAAACCAAGTCATCGTATAGCGCCCCGGCAGCACGTCGGTCTTGGTGCGAAAGGCCGGGATGAAATATGAGTGGAGCACGTCCTCGCTCGTCATCGTCAGTTTGACGCGGCGGCCCAGGGGGACGTGTAGCTCATTGATCTCGCGCCGTCCGTCAGGATGTTGCGCGCGCCACATCCACTGTTTGCCGGTCACAAAGATCTCCATCGCATCCTTAGGCGCGGTGTACATCTCGTAATAAAGCTTCACGCCCCAAATAAAAATGCCTATCGAGATGATGAACGGAATCACCGTCCAGGTGATTTCCAAGAGCATCGCGCCGTGGATATTCTCCGGGATTTCGTCGGCGCGGCGGCGGCGATACTTGACCATGAAGTAAGCCGCCACTGCCGCAATCGCCACGGTGAAGAAAACCGTCAGGGCGATCAACGCAATGTAGAACAAATCCACTTCCTGCGCGAAGTTCGAGGCCTGCTCAGGCATCAGTTGCACTTGAAGTAAGGCGATTGGATTCATAATTCCTGTCACACGGTTAAATTCAAACCAGCCCGGAATCTCAAATATCAGATTCCAGCGCGCCCATATACAACCGGGCTATTAACACCACTATTCTGTCTTGACCGCTGCCGTCCACTGAGCTTCTTTCTGCTTGGTCTTGTAGCGCAAAAACAGAATCAACGCTACAAGAGTGGTGAGCGTCATCAGCCCAAAGAGGCGCAGCACATTCAGCATCACCAGCCCATAAGTGCCGCTGTCCGGGTCGTAGCGGTAACAGTACATAATGATCTGATCGGCCAGGCTGCCGATGCGCCCTTGCGAGGCGTCCACAAAACCCAGCCGCAGATCGCGCGGCGCGTACTCGATGCCGTAAAAATAACGCGAGACCTTGCCCTCCGGCGTCAGCACCATAATGCCGCTGGCGTGCGCGTATTGCTTCTTTGCCGGATCCCACAGGAAGCGGAAGCCGACCGCATGCGCCAACGCCTTGATCGCCGCTTCGCTGCCCGTCAGAAAGTGCCAGCCCGATGCCGCCTGTGGCTTGCCGAGCCGCTGTAGGTAAGTGTCTTTCTTGGCCGCCGCCAACTCCGGCTGCTCGCGGTGATCGAAGCTCACCGTCAACCAGATAAAATCTTTGCCCGGCAGCATCGGCAGCGTCTTCAACGCGCCGGTCGCGCCGTTCAAGACCTGATTGCAAAGTTGCGGGCAATCGTAATAAACCAGCGTCAGCAAGACGGGCTTGTCGGTGAAATACTCTCTCAACTTCACCAAGCGCCCAGTCTCGTCCTTGAATTCCAGGTCGAGCGGGACGGGATTGTTGAGCAATTGGTCAATGCCGACATCGCGCAACATCGGGGGCCGCTTGCTGGCAGGCTGTGCCAATGCCGGACTGACAAACAACAGCGCGAGTAACATTGCTGCTACTGCCAGCGCGTAACATTTTCGAGCCACTTCACGATCTTTACCACTGAACAACATTGTCTTTACTGCTTTCATTACTACGCGCCGCTTGAGCTACTGTTTGCCAATCAGCCGTCCGCCGCTCGCATCGGCAGTATATATCTGCTTGCGCGTCTTCTCTGCATTCTGCAATTCCGTAATCGAAGCGTCAGCCTTCACCGGCAAGCCCTTTTCGAGCAGCAATTGCTTCGCCCGCTCGATCGGGATGTGCGCTTCAGTGTTCTCCTTGCCCGCCGCCCAGCCGTAAGACTTCACTTCCGCTTCAGTCTTCTCGCGGTACTTGGCCATGTCTTCCAGCGGCAACAGCGAGGCGGTTGTACTGCCCGCTGCTTGCGGCGCACCCTGCAAAAGCGGCTCGCGCTGTGGCAGTTTCGCGCCATCGGCCACCCGCGTGTTGGGCTGTTGCTGCTCATAGCGCGCGGCATCAATGCGATTGAGCACGTAAGTCAAACCTTTGACCCCCACGAAGACAAAAGCCGTCGAAATCGCCAGGATGATGATGAAGAAGGCAACCGGTTTGACGACGATGCCACTGTCTTCCGGCATCAGGTCCTTGTCGTGTTTGTCGTTGTGTTCGTTCATTGCTTTCCAATTCCCAATTTCAAATCTCGACTTCGAGATTTCAATGGTGGCCGCTTGCCGCCAGCGCCTCGGCCAACTGCGGGTCTCTGGTCGGCAAGAGCGACCACTTGCGCAACTGCCCGAAGAACCACCAGAGCCAGAAGCCGCCCACACCGAGCAACGCGGCCAGATAGGCCCACAGCCCGGTGATCGAGCCGTCGTGCACTTGGCCGTGTCGGTTCTGGAACTCCGGCACGATAATCCAGAGCAGGTCGGTCACGCGCATCAAGATCAGCAGCAGCGCCACCCACTTCAACCGGTTCGCATGACGTTTCAGATCGCGCGACAACAGCAGCAGGAAGGGCATGACGAAATGCAACAGGATTATCCCGATGCCCAGGTAGCGCCAAATGCCGTGGAAGCGTTCCAGGTACCAGGGAATCTCTTCCGGCAAATTACCCGCCCAGATGATGAGCAACTGCGAGAACGAGAAGTAGGCCCAGACCATCACCAGCGTCAATTGCAGCTTACCCAGATCGTGAAAAAGCTTCGGCTTATAGACGTGCTCGTAACCATCGCGTTTGGCCAGCATCACGCAAACCCAGACAATGATGGCAATCGTCGTTACACCCCAGCCAGCGAGCATCAGCATCCCGAAGATCGTCGAGAACCATTCGGCGTCGAGCGACATCACCCAATCAATCGCCGCAAAGGTAAGTGCTAGTGCAAAGAGGAAGAAGCCCAGCCCGCTCCAATATTGCGAGCGTTCCAGCAGCTTTGGGTCACCCGTCTCATCCTGCTTATGCGAATTGCTGCGCAGATACCACATAAACCCGATCCAGACGGCAAAGTAGATAACGCCGCGCACGACGAACTTGGTCGGCGTCAGCCACCAGGTTTTCTTGAGCATCAATTTTTGTAGCTCTTCAGTCGTCGGGTGCACCCATTCGTACAGCACGCCTTGCCACATACCGACGGCGACGACAATGAATCCTACCGCCATGAGCAAGAGCGTGTAAGCGCCCGCTTCCAAAATCCGGCGAATCAGCAAGCCCCAGCCCGCGCCGCCCAGATACTGAATCATCAGCAGGCCCAGACAACCCAGCGAAATGCCAGTCCAGAAAACGTAAGCCACCAGATAGGATTGAAACACCAACTCCTTCTGCCCCGTGACCACACTGCCCACGATAGCAATCAGCAAGCCGACGAAGCCGACAATCAGTGACCTGGTTTGAATCCCTCCGAGATCAGCCGGAGGCGCGTAGTTCGTTCTCGTCATTAGTTGTTAAGTCCTCCCCTGGGAGCGCACGCGGCTCGCGTGCGAACAGTGGGAAATGTTTTATTCACTTCAATGTGTTTCTTCCGCCTACCCCGCACGCGAGCCGCGTGCGCTCCCAGGTAAATTACTTACCGTGCTCCGTCTTCTTCTCGCCTTCGCCAGGTTGCTCAGCAGGCTTCTGGCTAGCCGCGCTCCGCACTTTCGCCTTGTCATCTTCCGGCAAGCCGTTGAAATCGGCGCGCTGGCTCAATTGCAGCACGCGGATGTAAGCGGCGATCTTCCAGCGATCTTCCGGCGTCACCTGGTCGGCATAGCTCGGCATCGCGCCAAAGCCGTTCGTCATCACGTCATAAAAATAGCTCGCCGGGGCCTGACGTAAACGGTCATCGTGATAGGACGGCGGACGCTTGAAACCGCGTAGCGCGATCATGCCATCGCCTCGTCCCAACTTGCCATGACAGTGCGAACAGTTGATGTTGAACCGCTCTTCGCCGCGATCTAAAACCTCTTTGGTCAATTTGAACGGAAATGCGTCTTCGCCTTTTGGAATGGGAACCGGCGTTGGCGAAGAGGTCACGCCATCGGCCATTTCAAGCGCGGCCGTCACCATCTGCATCTGCTGCGCATTGCCCATCGCCGACGGCGGCCCAGCCGGATTGGCTGTGAGCGAACCGCGCGCGACCACACCGGTTGGATATTGCCGCATGCCGCCTTCGCGGTACGGTTTGTACTTCGGATTGTTGTGCATATCCTGCCGGCAGCCACTCAAGCAGATAGCAGACAACAAAAGGCAAAAGGCAACCACCTCCAACGAGCGCCCTCTTCCTACTGTCTTCTGTCTTCTGTCTTCTGTCTTCTTATTCTTCGACATCATTGACCCCCTTCGCGCCGAGACTGGCAAGAAATGCTTTGGTGCCGTCCGGGCTAAAATGTGGATCGTCCGCTTTGACACAGAGGAAGAAGCGATCTTGTGAAGCGCCAGCAAAGCTCGGCACGTTGAAGACTGGATGATAGGGCTGCGGCAGCCGGTTCATCGCCAACATCCCGAGCACCGCGCCGAATGACGCCAGCAAGACCGTGCACTCGAACAGAATCGGAATCCACGCGGGCAAACTCAGGTACGGACGCCCGCCCACGTTGATCGGGTAATCAATCACCGTAGTCCAGAAGAGCAGCCCAAAGCCGCCTGCCAGACCCGATAGGCCTGCCAGGAAGACAATCGGCGCAACCCAGTTCTTGTGATAGCCAATCGCCTCGGCCAACTCTTCAATCGGATAGGGCGAGTAGGCGTTGATGCGGCGATAGCCCGTCTCGTAGACTTTGCGCGCGGCGGCGACGACCGCGTTGGGGTCGTCGAATTCGGCCATCACGCCGTAAAGACCTTTTGCTTCTGCTTTTGTCATAGCACTCTCTGTTCGTAGTTCCGCCTTCAGGCGGTCACCAACAAAAGCTTTCCGCCTAAAGGCGGTATTCAAAACTTAATACAAACTCAATCGCCAAACTGCGGCAGCGGACTCGGCACGCCTGCGGTTCCCTGGTCAATGCTCTTCTCTTTCTCTTCGACCTTATGCTCGTCCACTTGAGTTTCGGGCAGCAGCGCCTTCATCTCGAAAATCGGGATCATCGGGACAAAGCGAATGAAGAGGAACATTAACGTCAGGAAGAAGCCGACAGTGCCGAAGAACATCGTGAAGTCGAAGATCGTCGGGTAATACATATGCCACGACGAGGGCAGGAAGTCGCGGTTCAGGCTCGTCACGATAATGACGAAACGCTCCAGCCACATGCCCACGTTGATGAACATGCAAACTATGAAGACCACCACCAGGTTATCGCGCAATTTCTTCGACCACATCAACTGCGGTACCGCGATGTTGCACAGGATAAGCGTCCAATAAAACAAGCCATACGGCCCCGTGGTGCGGTTCTTAAACATAAACTCTTCCCACGTGCTGCCGCTGTAGAGGGCAAAGAAGGCTTCCATTAGGTAGCCGTAAGCGACGATCAGTCCCGTCACCAACATCACCTTACACATATTGCGGATGTGGCGCATGGTGATGAAATCTTCGAGGTGATAGAACTTGCGCACCGGAATCGCCAGCGTCAAGACCATCGCAAACCCGGCGTAGACCGCGCCCGCCACAAAGTAGGGCGGGAAGATCGTCGTGTGCCAGCCCGGAATGATGCCAATCGAGAAGTCGAAGGACACGATGGTATGAACCGAAAGCACCAGCGGCGTCGAAAGCCCAGCCAACAGCAAGTAAGCCGTTTCGTAACGATGCCAATGCCGCGCGTCGCCGCGCCAGCCCATCGCCAGCGCCGCAAAGATGAGCTTCTTCCACTTCTCCTGCGCCCGGTCGCGCATGGTGGCGAAATCCGGGATCAGGCCGATAAACCAGAAAATTGCCGAGACCGTCGCGTAGGTCGAGACCGCAAACACGTCCCACATCAGCGGGCTTTTGAAGTTCGGCCAGACTCCCATCGTGTTTGGCAGCGGGAACAAGTAATAGTCCATCCACGGACGTCCCGTATGCAGCGCCGGGAACATCCCCGCGCAGGCTACGGCAAAGAGCGTCATCGCCTCGGCAAAGCGGTTGATAGAGTTGCGCCAGTTCTGCCTGAGCAGCAGCAGAATCGCCGAGATCAGTGTGCCCGCGTGCCCGATACCGATCCACCAGACGAAGTTGATGATGTCGAAGGCCCAGCCGACTGGAATGTTGTTGCCCCAAATGCCGATGCCTTTCAGCACCAGATAAGCGATGGTGTTGAACAACATCACCGAGAAAAGAAAGACGATGGCGAAACCGAAAATCCAGCCCTTCTTGAAGCCGCGCATCAGCACCAAGTCGGCCAGCACCTGTGTCAGCCTGCGCGCGTTATACCCCGGCCCAATCAGCGGTGGGCGCGGATCAACATAATCTTCCTTGTTCACGTTTACGACTTCTTCAGCCATGCTTTGCCTCCCCAGAACTGTGACCACTGCTTTGACCGCCCAATTCTGGATTCGGGTTGCGGATCTCAGCCAGATAGCTGGTACGCGGTCGCGTATTCAAATCTGCCAGCACTTCGTAATTGCGCGGCTCGGCTTTGAGCTTTTTCACGCGCGAATTTTGATCGTTGATGTCGCCGAAGATGATCGCTTCGGTCGGACAGGCCGTCTGGCAAGCCGTCTGGATTTCGCCGTCCTGCACCTTGCGGCCTTGCTTCTCGGCCTCGATCTTACCGGCCTGGATGCGCTGGGTGCAGAAGGTGCATTTTTCCATCACGCCGCGCGAGCGCACGGTGACTTCGGGGTTGCGCAAGTTCTTCAGGCTCGGCGTCTCCCAATCACCGTAAAGCAGGTAGTTGAACTTGCGCACCTTGTAGGGACAGTTGTTGGCGCAGTAGCGCGTGCCGACGCAGCGGTTGTAGACCTGTAGGTTCAAACCCTCGGCATCGTGCACCGCCGCGTTGACCGGGCAAACCGTCTCGCACGGCGCCAACTCGCAATGCTGGCAGAGCATCGGTTGGAAGTAGACCTCCGGGTTCACCTCGCCACCTTTGAAGTAGGTGTCAATCCGCAGCCAATGCATAATGCGTCCGCGAATGACCAAGTCCTTGCCAACAACTGCGATGTTGTTTTCAGATTGGCAGGCAACGACGCAGGCGTTACAGCCGATGCAGGCGTTCATATCAATCGCCATGCCCCAGGCGTAGCCGGTGTACTCGAAGCCCGGATACATCGTCAGTTCTTTGCCCGGCTTGTGCGCGCCGTGATGCAGTGAATGCGGGTCTTTCTTGTACGCTTCGAGCGAAGTCGTGCGCACGACGTGGCGCTCGGTCAGGTCGTGTTCACCATCCCAAGGAATGTTCGACGAATCAATGTTGAAGTGCTCCTGCGTCGAAGCGAGCGGATAGGTGTCGCCCACACTAGCAAAGCTGACGTTTGCGCTGGCAATCCACGGCGCGCTTGACGTGCGCAAACGGTAAGTATCAAAGCCCAGCCCGTTGCCCACGCTGCCCGCGCGCTGGCGGCCATAACCGAGATAGACCGTCACCGAATCATCGGGATGGCCAGGCTGCACCCAAGCCGGTACTGCCAACTCTTCGCCGCCGTGTTTCAGGTTGATCAGCTTCGCATTGCCCGCGTGCCACTCTTTGTCCGGGGCCAGCCCCAACGCAGTCGCCGTCTTTGGGCTGATCATTGCGAAGTTGTCCCAGCAGACTTTCGTAATCGGCTTCGGCAACTCCTGCAGCCAACCGTTGTTGGCATAACGCCCATCGAGCACATTGGGGTCTAGGCGGAAGACAATTTCATTCCCAACCGTCGCCGGTTGTGGCAAGGTCGCAGCCCAGTCGCCCTTCACCGCGACCTGCCTGGTCGGCAACGCCGTGGTTTCAACCACGCCGTCGTGCACGGACTTCTTCCACTTGTTCTCGAAATCTGCGCCCAATTGTGTGCGCCAGTAATCGCGCACCACGTCATAGCTGGACTTGCTTTGACCGAGTAAAGCGGCCACCAGTTCGTGCGACGACTTGCTCTCGTAGAGCGGCTTGATGAGCGGTTGAATGATCGAGACCGTGCCGTCAAAGGCCCGCGCGTCACCCCAATCTTCCAGGTAGTGCGATTCGGGCACGTGCCACTGGCAATACTGCGCCGTCTCGTCGTTGTGTGAACCCATGTGAATGCGCAAGCCGCCCTTTTGCAGCGCATCGGCAAACTTCAAATCGCGCGGCGCGGTGTAGACCGGATTCGCGCCGATGATGACCAACACTTCGACGCGGCCACCGTTCAAGTCATCCACCAGCGCCTTGAGCGAAGCCATCTGGTCGTCCGGCTGCGGTTCAAGCGAGTCGGTGTGAACTACCGTCGTGCCAGCGCTGCCCAGCGCCGCATTCAAGGCGTGCGCCAGCGCGTGCACCGACGCAGGCTGATGCTCACCCGCGACAACGATGCACTTGCCCTGGTGCGCTTTCAAATCTTTTGCCACGGCGCTGGCAAACTTTGCAGCCTCGCCGCTTAGGCTGCCCGTCACGCCGCTCACGCCGACTTCGGCGGCCACGGCGCGCGCGAATGATTCGACCTCGCTCGCCTTCAGCGGCAACCGGTGATCGGCCTTCGCGCCAGTGTTGCTGACCTTGCTCTCGACAACGTAGAGGCGGCTCATCTCCGTCTTGCCGTCAACCAGACGGCGGCGGTTGATGAAGTCGCGCGCGTGGCGCAACGCCCCCGCCCCTTCGATCAAAAAGTCCGCATCGAGCGAGAGCACCACGTCCGCCGCATCAAATTTGTAGATCGTGTTGACATATTGGCCGAAAGCCAACTGCGAGCCTTGCCGCGCCGAATGTGCGCCGCCCGGCTCGTACTGATGCCACTTGGCTGCGGGAAACGCGGCCAGCACCGCCTTCATCTGCGCGCCCAACGTCGGCGAGGTGGTCGTCTCGGTCAAAATGCGCAGCCCCGCGCCCTGCTTGCCCTTTTGCGTGTCAAGCGCGTGTTGCAACTGATCCAACAGATCGCCCCAACGCGATATTTCGCCCTTGAACATCACCGACTGCGAACGGTCGGGATCGTACAGGTTCAATATCGAAGCCTGCGCCCAGACGCTGGTCGCGCCCTGGCTCGACGGATGATCGGGATTGCCCTCGATCTTGGTCGGACGCCCTTCGTGGCTCTCAACCAACAAGCCGTCAGCCACCCCGTGCAGCGGCATCGCCGTGGCAAAGAAGTAGGCCCGCCCCGGCGTTAAACCATCGGGGTTCTGGACGTAGGGCACGGCATGCTCGGTCGGTTGCACGGTGCAGGCGGTCAACCCGGCGAAGGCCAGTGACGCGCTCGCCAACTTCAAAAAGCTGCGTCGCCCGACTGGGTCTAACATCAGCGGGTCAGCGTCGGGCGCGTTCAGCGCGGGGAATTCGCGGTGCAGAAACTCGCGGAACTTGTCGGTGTCGGCCAATTCTTCCAGCGAGCGCCAGAATTCACGGCCTTTGACACGTCTGAGCTTCTCGCGAATCGGCTCTATTTCGTGTTCGTGATGATGATGATCTCGATGCGACATTATCTTTTTAGTCAGCGGTCAATAGTCAGCAGTCGGTTGCGCCTATAGCTAGGCAAGACGGCAACCGACAACGAACGACGGACAAATTACCGGTGGCAAGTTGAACAACTCGTCAGCACACCTACCGGTTGAATGCCATATTGCTGGGCCAGCGCTTTGCCTTTGACGGCCTGGTCGTCGCCAGGCTTCCATTCCATATTGGTGATGTCTTTCTTTTCGCGCAGCACCGCTTCGGGATTACGGTGACACGCCAAACACCACTCCATCTGCAAAGAGGCCTCATTCCACATCAACGGCATCTGGTCAACGCGCCCGTGACAGGTAGAGCAGCCCACGCCTTTGTTGACGTGGATGCTGTGATTGAAGTAGGCAAAGTCAGGCAGGTCGTGTACGCGGTTCCATTTGATCGGCTGATTATCTCTCCAGCTTGCGCGCACGATTTCCAGGTACTGGGTATTGGAGAACAATTGCGAATGGCAATTCATGCACGTCTTAGTCGGAGGGAAGCCGGCACTGGCCGTCGTCTCGACCGTCGTGTGACAGTAGCGGCAATCAATGCCGTCATCGCCCACATGATGTTTATGCGAAAATTGGACGGGTTGCTCGCGCGCCAGAAAGGCTCCGGTGAAATATGGCGAACGTTGTATCTCCAGCAAGAGCCAACCGGCTACACCCGCGAGCACTACCACTAGAACGAGACTCAAACGCGCAAGCGTGTTGGCGCTGCGCCGAAAGAGTTGCGGCATAGTTAAGTCTCCACCTTCACAGATTGTCGTAACGTAGATATGTCTGGACTAGCTTGGCAAATTCGCAGCTTGTGAATTCCCGAATTTGAGAGTCGGATATTTTCATACGAGCCAAGGTGCTGTCAAGCAAGCATTGCGCTGAACAAAAATTTTGTTGCTGTAGAAAAGTCCGCCAAGCTGCCAGCTTGGCGTGGGCTTTCGGCTTGCACAACTCGAAGTCAACGACAAGCTCGGCAGCTTGGCGAACAGTTTTCACTCCACTCGCTTCAATTGTTGAAAGGTCATCTGCCCCGCTGCCAACAACGCGCCCTGCTCATTCTTCAACTCATAACTGAACGCGCCGTTGGTATCGGCTGCTGGCACAAGGAAAGGTATGCGGCCCTGTTTGGTCGTCATAATTCCCTGCTTGGCCTCGTTAAGGGTGGCCGTGCGCATTGCCAGTGTGATCATTCCCAACGGCTGCCGCGAGAGGATTTCGAATTCGAGCGTGATGTTTTCGCCTGTTTCCATGACCTTGCGCGGAATGATTTTGACATCGCCCGGCATGGACGGCTCATCTTGTTGTTCAGGCTTACCCTCTTCGGCTGGGTTGCTGATGTAACTGTTCGGTGGTTGATCATTCGAGCCTGGCGGTAGCCCGCCCCCAGTAACTTCCAAGGGCGGCAGGGGAGGCACATCTCTGCCCGGGCCAGTTGGTGAAGGCGGCGGCTGTGGCTTCGGCTGGCGATTCTCGGCCACAAGATTCTGTTTGGTGGGTGAATCAAGCGCGCCGCTCTGCATCAATTGCAATGCGCCCTGTTCATCGTGAACCGTCAACACATAATTGCCACCACGTCCTACGGTCGGCGCCACCTCGAAGGACTGCTCCTGCTCCGGCTCGATCTCAATCTGCATCGGTGCCTGCCGTGTCTCGCGGCCATTTTCAGCGAAGGTCACACTGACCTTGCCGCGAAAGCGGTGGCGCCGGTTGATATTTTGCAGCGTCACTTGCAGGCGGCCCGACTGTGCTTCGACTGTCCCGCGCAACACTTTGGCGAACTCGACAAAATCATCAAGCTCGATCTCATCAGTGCGCTTGGCCTTTGCAAGATTGGGTTTGACGTTGGGGTTGGAGATTGCGGCAATGGCATTCGGCTGTGTTGGCGCTGACGCGCTGGCTTGTTGGCTAGTCAGCGCGACTTCTTTATTTCTAGCTGTCTCCAATTCGCTCGCCGGAATCGGGCTGCCACTAATCAAATAATCAGTGCGAGGCGGTTGATTTGAAGCGCTGGCGACTGGCCTATTGTCAGCGTTGTTCACGACCTTGAACGGGACTGCTTGAGCTTTGTCAGCCTGCACTGCGACCGGCGCGCTCTTGTGCGCGGGCGGCTCGTTAGTCTTCGCGTTCGCACGCTGAGCCGTCTGGTCAGCCGCGTGCTCGTCCAACGCGCTGGTCGGCGCATCGAATTTGAAAACCGCGTAGGTTCTGATCACTCCGGCGGTTTGCAACTTCTGTCCAAACACGGTCGCGCTCCGATTATCGGCAAATTGGCCGCCGATGCGCACGCGGTAGTACGTTCCCTTGCCCGGCACATCAGCTTTGACCCAGTAAGTGCTCAGCCCGCGCGCGCGCAAGCTATTGGCCATCGCTTCGGCCTCAGCACGTGTTTGCACCGCCGCAACCTGCACGGCAAAACCGTTCTGCGCACACACCGGCACGGCTGCGCTGCTACAAAGCGCGATTAAGAAGCACAACAAAACCAGTCGTATCTTACTCATCTTACTCATCTTAGTTCCTGGGAGCACACGCGGCTCGCGTGCGGGGATGCCGGGTTCAACAAATTCTGGGCAGCGGTGCGACGTTCAACGGGGCGGCAAATCACAGTGAGTGAGTTGAACTGGGTGATTGCTTGTATGAGCGAGCTTGCGTGCAGGCTCAAACACGCGCGGCATCATAGCAGACTCACCAGTGATTGCCTACGTTAAAGTCATCAATCACCGCCACTGAGCGCCACTCAGCGCCACTCAGCGTTTGCCTGCTCCAACCTCCAACGGATTCTCCGGCCAGGCGTGGCGCGGATAACGGCGGCTGAGTTCGCGGCGTATCTGCGGATAATGGCGTTGCCAGAAGCCCGCCAAATCGCTCGTCACCTGCACCGGGCGTTGATTTGGCGCGAGCAGGTGCAAGACCAGCGTCACACGTCCACCCGCAATTTTCGGCCCCTCTTTCATCCCGAAAAACTCTTGTAGCCGCGAAGCAATCCAGGGTGACTGACTGCGTTCGTAATTCACACGCACCTGGCGGCGGCCTGCGATAGAGACGAACTCCGGCGCGTGCTGCGCAAGCAAGCGCTGCTGTTCAGCGCTCAACCTGCCGCGCAAAACTTCAAGCAAGCCGCCCTGCCCTGCCGCCGCACGCAACTCGGCAAAGCTGCGCAACCCTTCGCAGAGCGCGACCAACGCTCGCCGCACGTCTTCTTCATTCAGCGCAGGGATCTCTGCTTCAGGGAAAGCCTCGGCGAGAAAGGCCACGCGAGATAGAAAGTTGTCCAAGCGGTCGGAATCAACGAAGCGCTGCAACCCGCTAGAGAGCGCCGCTTCGGCTAAAACTTTGGCAGCCTGCTCGCCGTGCACGTCCTGCACCCGGCTTTCGTCAATCACGAGTTGATCGTAAAGCAGTCGCTGCACAACCTCGACACGCTCGGCCTGTGCGTTCCAGCGCGCCTCGGTCACTTCGCGCAACGCTTCGGCAAAGAGATCAATCAACCACTCCGGCTTGATCTCGCTGGCGAGTCTAACCAATCGTTGTTTGCCTGGCGCTGCATCGCGCCGTTCTTCGGCATCAATCGCCACCAGGAATTCCGCCTGCCAAACCACGCTGCCGTTGGCAAGCTGCGCCGCCCCGCCTCCGCAGAGCAACAGCTCAGCGTTGTCTGTCTTGAGCGTGCGACGTTTAGCCACGCGGTCGGGATAGCCTGCAAGGATGCCGAGCAACAAGGCCTCGTCATCTGGGTACGCGCGCATCCCTGCGCGCTGGTGGTGAGTTGTTCTCCTTGCGGATGAGTTATTCGCTGTCCCAGGCTCTACGCGCTGGGAAGCGCGCGTACCCAGGAGTTGCCGCCGCACGCGTTCGACCGCTTGCACTGCTCCTACCTCAAGCCCTAACTCGCGCAGACGCGCCACCGCAAAGTTGGCGCGCGCGGCTTCAGCAAACAAATCCAAACGTTCAAGCAAATCACTTGGCCCGACGCTGCGTACCTCGCGTTTGGCTTGTCCGAACAGATTGCCCGCCACGATGTCGCGCTCGCCGATCAGCGCGGCAATTACACAAGCCTCTTCCGTCACGCCGCGCCGTTGCGCTTCGACCAACAAGCGCGACTGGCGTGGATGCAGCGGATAACGCAGCATCGCGCGGCCCGTCGCCGTAACTGCGCCTTGTGCATCGAGCGCGCCGAGTTTGCGCAACAATTCATCCGCCGCCGCAATCGCTATCGTGGGAGGCTTTTCAAACCAACCGAATTCATTCAAATCGGCAATGCTCGCGGCATGCAATTCGAGCGCGGCTTCAGTCAAATCGAGCCGTGCGACTTCCGGCGTCTCGTGCGCAGCACGCGCGTTGAAATCCTGTGCTGTGTACAAACGCAAACACCGTCCGGGCCGCGTGCGCCCCGCGCGTCCGGCACGTTGAGTAGCCGAAGCCTGGCTGACGCGCTGCACCTCGAGCGTTGGCAAGCCCGACCAGGGCGAATGCCCGGCCACGCGCGCCAGACCGGAATCAATCACCACTACCACGCCGTCAATCGTGACCGAGCTTTCCGCCACATTGGTCGAAAGGATCAGCTTGTGTCGCTCGGCAGGCTTGACCGCGCGGTCTTGTTCGCTCGCTGGCAAGTCGCCGTGCAAAGGCAAGACAAGCAGATCGTGTTTAGCCGCCAAGTCCTCGCAAGCCGCTTGCGCCCGGCGAATCTCCGCCGCGCCGGGCAAGAAGACAAGCACATCGCCGTCCAATTTTTCTGCCAGCAAACGTTGCAAGGCCGCCGCTACTTGCTCGGCCACCGCGCGCTGATCTTCGCGCAGCGCGTGTTCAATGGCCACGTCAAAACGTTTGCCTTCTGAACGTATGACCGGCGCTCGCAGAAACTCCGCTACTGGCGCGGCTTCAAGCGTGGCCGACATCACGACCAGCTTCAAGTCGGGCCGGGTCGTCTGTTGCAAGCGGCGCAACAAAGCGAGCGCGAGATCGGCTTGCAAATGACGCTCGTGAAATTCGTCGAGCACAATGATGCCGGGTTGCTTGAGTTGCGGGTCGTTGAGCAGCTTGCGCGTCAACACGCCTTCAGTCAGAAAGCGCAGCCGCGTCTGTTTGCTGGCGACCTCTTCAAAGCGCACTTGGTAGCCGATTGTTTCGCCCAAGCGTTCGCCGCGCTCTTCGGCTACGCGGCGCGCGGCCATGCGCGTGGCGAGACGGCGCGGTTCGAGCACCCAGACTTCGCCTTTGACGATTTGGGCGTCGAGCAGAGCGGCGGGAACGCGCGTGGTTTTGCCCGCGCCGGGTGGGGCTTCGAGCACTAGGTTGGGCGCTTGTCTGAGCTGCGCGACGAGGTCAGGCAGGATGGCGTCAATAGGTAGTGACTGCATTGAGTTGTGTTATGCTACAAGTGAAATCGAACCGGAAAGGAGAGGTTATGTTGCAAGTTGAATTGACGCAAGCACAGGCGGAATTACCCAAGTTAATCGAAGCAGTTGGGAAGGGCGAAAAGGTAATCATTACCCAAGCAGCCCAACCAGTCGCGCAATTAGTCTTGCCGCCACGTCGCGAAGGACGGCTCGAATTTGGAAGCGCTGCCGGGTTGGTCACCTTCAGCGATGACTTTGACGAACCGCTTGAAGATTTCGCGGAGTATAGCTAATGGCCATTCTGCTGGATACGAATGCCTTGCTCTGGCACGTGGCTGGTTATCTGAAGCTTTCCACAACAGCGAAAATAAAATGTGGATTGACGATCCGGCACAAGACGTGTTTGTGAGCATTGCCAGTTTGTGAGAGATCACCATCAAAGCCAGTCTCGGCAAGCTTCAACTAGCAACCTCATTGGCTGTTTTCATTCAACAGCATCTCTTGCGGAGCGATGTTCAATTGCTGCCGATTGAACCCGCACACCTGTTGACCCTCTCGACCTTGCCGCATCATCACCGAGACCCGTTTGACCGCTTGATCGTAGCGCAAGCCCTGGAAGAAAACTTGCCATTGGTCAGTTCAGATAGCGCGCTGGATGTTTATGTCATCCAGCGCATTTGGTAACTAAGAATCACCTTCAGCGTTCATTCCACGTCAGCCATCAATGCGCAGACCAGGTGAAAGCAAGATTGCCTCTCACGTTGACTGGATTTCCATCTTTTGCTGCGGGGGTAAAAATTGTTGCCTGCGCAGCTTTGATGGCTACGTCTACCAATCCATGAGGCTCACCTTTAAGCACCTTCTCGATAACGACCCTTCTATCGGCAGTAAAAATCACGCTCAGCACTACGCTCCAATGCGTCCCATCTCGTCCTGCTCTGGCAGCCCGCGCTTCCTCTGTTAATCCAGGAGAACGCCGCCAAAGAATCTTTGGTTTGACGATGCCAAACGTCCACGAGTCATAAATCTCACCACCTACTTGCGCCTGTTCTGAAGGACTATGCGGCGCGCTCTGATAATGCTCCCGCAACCAATCCCGCCCGAAATCACCGTCATAATCGCGCCACACCGTGTGAATATGATTCGCGTTATTCTGCGAGTCGTCATATTCGATCAGGAAAGTCTTGCTTTGGATCCGGTAGTAGTGCGCGTCATTCTTGTTGACCCCGCCCGCCCAGGCGAAATGCAGCGTTGATAGACCGGCCTTTTGCAGATTCTCGCGGCGCTGTTTGGCGAGGTCTTCCGGCATGCGGGCGAGGTATTCATCCAGGAGTTTCACCAACTTCTCTTTCTGCTGCGCGTTGAGTTGGTCGTAAGCGATGCCTCGCGGGCTGAGCGGATCAGCTTTGGGCGTGCCCAGATTCACAATATCGTTGGGCGCTTTGGCATCATAGATGGCAATGGCGCGCTGCTTCTCATCCAAAGCCTGGATCAATTCGCGGCCTTTGTCCTCTTCGTTTGCCAGCGCGCGGAAGCCTTTGCGTGGCCCTTCGCGCACTTCCGCCGGATTTGCGCCGAAGCCGAGCGGAGCATTGGCCAATAACTCGCCTTTGACGATTGTGAAATTGAGCGAGACGTGGTGGCCTTCAAAGCGCCAGCCCCAGCGATCTTTCGCACCGGGCGTGCCGAAGAGGGTGAGGAAGTACAACTCTTCATCGCGCGGGAAGCGGCGGTTCGGCCCTTCCATCTCGCGCAGCACGGGTTCGAGGCTCATGATCGAAGTGGCTTTCCCGTAGCCGTAGCTGCTCAGTCCTGCTTTCAAAAATTCGTGGGCCAGTTTGCGCTGGGCTTCATTCATTTCTTTGATCGGCAGCCCTTTGCGCTCGCGCGGAACGTAGGTCCAATCAATCCGATACGCATCGTCGAAGTTGAGCACGGCCTTGGCCTTCTGTTCGGGCGAGAGCGAGGCCAGGAATTTGTTCGCGGCGTCGGTCATCAAGCCGACTGCGCGCAGCTTGGCGTAGCTCTGATAGCCGAACCAGGCGACGAAGGCGAGAATGGTAAGATAAGCGAGAGCGAGAGTGGCGAGTCTGAAAGTGCGGCGGTTCATGGTGATTCCCCCAGCGATTTGAGATTTGAAATTGGAGATTGAACGTTGCGCTTGGCAACGATGCGGGCAATGTATGACGGGTGCGCGAGCAAGTCAATCGCGCGCGCAGTTGCCAAACTTCCCGTCCTCACCTATTTTGACCACTGCATTATCCTTTCGATCCGTTCAATTCGATTCCACAACCTGAAGGAGAAATGGCTTATGGCTGTTCTGCGTTTCATCTTATGTCTGTGCGTACTGGCAGCGGCGAGTTTTGGCTGCCTAGCACAAGAGAATCCGTACCTGGGCAAATGGGACATCAGCGGCGTCGGGCCGCATAGCAACTATGTCTACTGGCTCGAAGTGAAAATGGAAGACGGCAAGCTGGCGGGCTACTTCCTCAATCGGAGCGGCAGTGTGTTAAAACTCGCCGAGATCAAGATTGAAGACGGCGAATTGGTCTTCACTCCTACGGGCGGCAGCCCGACCGCGCCCAAGCCACCGACACATCGCGCGCACCTGAGTGATGATAAAGATAGGCTGCTTGGCTCGGTGACAATTCGCGGCGAAGAGGTAGCGTGGCTCGGTGTGCCCTCGCCGAAGTGGGGCAGCTACGATGCCAACAAGAAGGTCAAGCTCGGCACGCCAGTAGTGCTTTTTGACGGCAAGAGTCTGGAGCATTGGGAAGGGCAACTCAAAGACAAGCCGCTCGGCTGGAATATCGTTGACGGTGTGATGACCAACGAGCCGCACGCGAACAATCTGGTCTCAAAACATCGCTTCCAGAATTTCAAGATTCACTGCGAATACAAGGTGGACAAAGGCAGCAACAGCGGCATCTACATGCGCGGACGCTACGAATTGCAGGTGCTCGACGATTTCGGCAAACCTACAGAGAGCCACGGCCACATGGCGCTCTACAGCCGCATCGCGCCCAAAGTAAACGCGAGCAAGCCTGTAGGCGAATGGCAAGTAATGGAGGCCACGATCATCGGCAACCGCCTGACGGTCTTTCTCAACGGTCAGAAGGTGCAAGACAACATCGTGATTGACGGCATCACCGGCGGCGCGCTCGATAGCAACGAAGCCGAACCAGGGCCGATCATGATTCAGGGCGATCACGAGAAGGTTTACTACCGCAAGGTGGTGGTGACGCCGATTCAGTAAATCAAGAAAGGCGCTGATTTTTTTAGCTCTTGCCCACACGCCGGAAAATCTATTTCTCCGTTGCTGCGCTTATCGTCTTGTTGGTCGGCGGCACGCTGGGCTATCACCTTATTGAAGGCTGGCCGATGTTTGACGGGCTGTATATGACCGTCATCACGCTGGCGACAATCGGGTACGGTGAGGTAAAGGAACTCTCGAAGGCTGGGCGCGGGTTTACGATGCTCCTAATCGTTTTCGGCGTGGCCTTGTTCGGATTCCTGCTCTCGATCCTGACGCAGGCGTTAATCGAGAGTGAACTGACCAACACCTTTGGGAGGCGCAAAGTGTTTCGCGACATCAGCCAACTGAAAGACCACTACATCCTCTGTGGCGCAGGCAAAGTCGGCCTGCGCATCATCGAGGAGATCAAAAAGAAGGGCGAAGACTTCGTCATCATCGAACGTGACGGTATGGTCGCCGAACGCCTCTTGACGCGCGGCGATTTGGTGCTAATCGGCGACGCCACCGACGAGGCAGTACTCGAAGGCGCACAGGTGCGCACGGCGCGCGCCTTGATTACAGCGGCGTCGAGCGACCCCGAAAATGTCTACATCGTGCTGACGGCGCGTGGTCTAAACCCTGATATGTACATTGTCGCGCGCGCTGAAGATCAAGCGGCGCAGCGACAACTGATCCGCGCGGGCGCGAACAAGGTCGTCACGCCAGTGCTGATGGCCAGCCACCGCATGGCGCAAGCGGCGCTCTCGCCCGCCGTGGCTGATTTCATCGAGTTGACGACGATGACCGAGACGCTCGATTTGAATTTCGACCAGATTCGCATCGCCGCTGGCTCGCCGCTCGACGGCAAGAAGCTGCGTGATTCCGGCATTCGCTCCGAACACAGCGCAATGGTTGTCGCCATCACGCCGCAAACGGGCGCGATGATCTTCAACCCCGACGGTGAGCAGGAATTGCACGCGGGCGATTTGCTGATCGCGATTGGCACGCGCGCGGGACTGGCCAAGCTGGCACAGATTGCCAATGGAGGGCAAAAAGTTTCCGGAATCCAGAAAAAGCCTAAAGAACTTTAGTGGAATCGCTAGCCAGCCATACTAGGTTCACCTGCTTATTGAGCATTGTCTGCTCAAATGATTGAAGTTCCTTGAGCTTAATACGCGCACTTCGAATTATTTTGCTTGATTTCTCACAGCCGACTATGGTTTATTCCGCAGTGTTAATTATCTTTGTGTTAATGGTGCACTTGCCCGATTAGTTCATCCCCGTTGAGTCGAAACGTTTGTTACATCCCCATGAGTGAGCGCCTTTGAGCGCACAAGACGCAAGTCAACGAGATGAATTTTCTACCTTTTGCCCTGCCGGAAATCGGCGAGGAAGAAATTGCTGAAGTAGTTGACGCGCTGCGTTCCGGCTGGTTGACAACCGGCCCGAAAGCAGCACGCTTCGAAGCCGACTTCGCCGAATTCATTGGCGATGGGGTGCAGGCGTTGGCCGTCAACTCAGCAACCGCCGGTCTACATTTGGCATTGGAAGCCAGCGGCGTCGGCGATGGCGACGAAGTCATCACAACGGCCTACACCTTCACGGCCACCGCAGAAGTCATTCGATATTTGGGCGCGCATCCTGTGCTGGTGGATATTGATCCCCAGACTTTCAACCTCGACCCCGCGCAAATCGAACGTGCCATCACCCCGCGCACGAAAGCGATCATCCCAGTGCATTTTGCCGGACTCAGTTGCGCGATGGATGAGATTCTAACCATTGCGCGCAAACACCATCTGCGCGTGATCGAAGACGCCGCGCACGCCTTACCGACGACTTATTGTGGCAAGCTGATCGGCGCGCTCGACAGTGATGCGACGGTCTACAGTTTCTACGCGACCAAGACGATCACGACGGGCGAGGGCGGAATGATTGTGACGCGCGATGCGGAACTGGCGCGCCGTTGCCGCGTGATGCGTTTGCACGGCATCAGCCGCGACGTTTTCGACCGCTACACTTCGACCACACCGGCCTGGCATTACGAAGTCGTCGCGCCCGGTTTCAAATACAATATGCCCGATCTGGCCGCCGCCATCGGGATACACCAGTTGAAGAAGGCTGGGCAATTCCAGGCGCGGCGGCAGGAGTTGGCCGAGCAATATCACGCGGCCTTTGCCGATCTGCCGGTGATCTTGCCGCCCACTGCGCCGGGCGATGGGGTGCACGCCTGGCATCTTTACGTGATCCGTCTGACTGAAGACGCGCCGATCAGCCGCGATGAATTCATTCGGCGAATGGCTGAGCGCGGCATCGGATGCAGCGTCCATTTCATCCCACTGCACTTGCATCCGTACTGGCGCGACACATATCAACTCACGCCTGCCGCGTTCCCCTGCGCACAGGCAACTTATGAACGCGCAGTCAGTCTGCCGCTCTACACGCGGATGACGGCGGACGATCAGCAACGCGTGATCAAGGCAGTCAAGGAATTGTTGACAGCGCGGGAAACGCGCGCAGCCAGCATGCCGGTTTTAGCGCGCTGGCCTGAACATTTACAGCAATGGACAAACCCACAAGTTGGGCTTGCGGGCGATTAAACAACTAACTTTAAGGTGGTGCATTCACGATTTTGACAACGCATTTGTTCCTTCGGGTGGTGCCCCCGTTGTGAGCGGATCGTTGAAGCAGGCCGTCCAGTTCGGTCCTGATTCACCCCCTTCACTACCGTCCACCAGATGATCAGGCAGAAACCCGCCATCTTGCCTGATGCTTCAATTAAGTAACGCGGGCGCATAAGGCAAGTAAAGGCCCGAACCAATCCCCGATTTTCACGGCGCGAGCGCCTCCCCACTCGGCAGCCAAGTATTCAACCAGCTTCGGCACATCAGGTCATGACCACACTAAGCACTGGTGCACAAATTGAACTCGACCTGTTGGAGCGTCCAACGTTTCCACAACTCAGGTCTGGGCCGCGACTGGCGAAACGGTTGCTGGACTTGATCGTGGCGCTGCCCGCCATCGCGCTGTTACTACCTCTTTGGTTGTTGTTGATGGCTTGGATCAAGCTTGATTCGCGCGGCCCGGTCTTCTTTCGACAGCAGCGCGTGGGGCGTGGCAGACGGCTCTTTCGCATCTTCAAGTTCCGCACGATGATTGTTGGAGCCGAACAGCAAGGCGCGCAGCTCACCGTGGGCGCGGACGAGCGCATCACGCGCTGTGGCTATTGGCTCCGTCGTTACAAGCTCGATGAATTGCCGCAATTGCTCAACGTCGTCAAGGGCGAGATGAGCTTGGTAGGACCGCGCCCGGAAGTGCCGCGCTACGTGGATGGCTACAGCGTAGCGGAGCGCGCAATTCTGGAATTAACCCCTGGCCTCACTGGCACAGCTTCACTGTGCTTTCGCAACGAAAGCGGAATGCTCGCGCAACAGAGCGAACCGGAACAGTTTTATCTCCTCGAAGTGTTGCCAGCCAAGATCCGTGCGGATTTGGCTTACGCGCAGCGTGCAACCTGGCTGAGTGATCTCGGCCTGATTGCGCAAACATTGTTTCAGGTAATCAAGTCTTGAAAACCCCCGCTCGTCTCGAGACTTGGCAAAATTAACGACTGGGCTACGCGCTTTCGCACCTCACCTGCCGATAGCGGAGCGGCTGAAGAGCTACTGAAGCTTAGGAATTGAAATGACTCCTAGCAAACAAATTCTTCAATCTCGAACGCATTCGCTGAAAAAGAGATCGGCTGGCATAACTTCTAGCCGGCGTACCGAATTCCGGCAACGGCTGGTGAGAGCGATCCTGGCGCGGATTCCGCAACGCTGGGTCTCGAACTATATCTTGAGCCGACGCGTGCAGATGGTTATTGACGGGGCGCTTATCGCTTGCTCGTTTTTCTTGGCGCACGTGCTGCGTTTCGACGGTATGCCGCCGAGCGAGGATAGCCACCGGATGTTCTTCCTGTTGCCCTATCTGGTTGCCGTGCGCTTGTTCATCAACCACCACACCGGGCTATACAAACGCATCTGGCGCTACGTCAGCATCAATGACGCCACACAATTAGCGCAGACAGTCGGCGTAGTCTCGGCCATGCTCTTGTCGCTGCGCCTGCTGTACGAAGAGGTCAATACGCTGCTGACCGTGCCCATCGGCACCATCGTGATTGATTTCGTGCTGACGACTTGCGGCATGCTGAGCGTGCGCCTGCTTTGGCGTGTGCTGTGCGAAAACGCTTCGCAGGCTACGGCGCGGCGCGCCACCTTGCATCAACGTGCCTTGCTGGTGGGCGCGGGCGATGCCGGAGTAATGGCCTCGCGCGAGATTGCGCGCCGCCCCGATCTGGGTCTGCGCGTTTACGGCTTCGTGGATGACGATCCCGCCAAGCGCAACGGCATCATTCAAGGTGTGCGCGTGCTCGGTGGCACTGAAGATTTGCCGCGCCTGGCCGATATGTTGCAGATAGACCAAATCATCATCACCATCGCCAACGCCAAGCGCAAAACTTTGCAACGCGTGCTCGAATTGGGCGAGGCAGCGGGCGTGCCGGTGCGCATCATACCTGGCCTCTACGAAATCATCGGTAATCACGTCACCATCAGCAACGTGCGCCCAGTCGAGATCGAAGACCTGCTCGGACGCGACACGATTGATGTCGAAGCCTGGCTCAATGCCAGCCAGCGCAGCTACGTGGGTCGCCGCGTGTTGGTCACGGGCGCAGGCGGTTCGATAGGCCGCGAGTTGTGCCGCCAGTTGAGCATTTTGAAACCGGCTTCGATCATCCTGTTGGACAAGGATGAAAATTCCGTCTTCGAGGCAGAACGCGAGTTGCGTGCGACGCTGCACAACAACGCCGATCACAGCACCAAAGTCGTCCCCATCATCTGCGACCTGCGCATGATGCACCGCCTGCGTGATGTCTTCGCGCGCCATCTGCCACAGGTCGTCTTTCACGCCGCTGCGCACAAACACGTGCCGTTGATGGAGCACAACGCCGCCGAGGCCGTACTCAACAACATCGTCGGCTCGCAACGCCTGCTGGATGTCTGCGCCGAATTCAACGTGCAACGCTGCGTGCTCGTTTCAACCGACAAAGCGGTGAACCCAACCAACATTATGGGCGCGACCAAGCGTGTCGCCGAGTTGCTCTTCCAAAAGCAGGCCTTGTTGCTCAACGGCGGGCGCTCTTATTCTTGCGTGCGTTTTGGCAACGTGCTCGGCTCGCGCGGCAGCGTCGTGCCGATTTTCCGCGAGCAGATCAAGAATGGCGGCCCGATCACGGTCACGCATCCGGAAGTCGAACGCTATTTCATGACCATTCCCGAAGCCGCACAGCTTATCATTCAGGCCGGCACGCTGGGGCGGCAAGGCGAAATCTTCGTGCTCGACATGGGCGAACCGGTCAAGATGCTTGACTTGGCCAAAGATATGATCCGCCTTTCCGGCCTGACGCTCGGCGAAGACATTGACCTGGAGTTCACGGGCTTGCGTCCAGGCGAGAAGCTGAAAGAAGAGTTGTTGATTGCCGAGGAAGGCACGCAGACAACTATGCACGAAAAGATTTTCGTGGCACCGCCTTTGCAGTATGATTTTCACCGGCTCGATAATTGGGTCAGACAATTGGTGCTGGCCGCTGAATCGGGCGATGATGAAGAACTTTACCGCCTCTTTTCCGCGATGGGCATCGGTTTCCGTTCCCAGCATTGGAAACCGGCTTCCGTCAAGGGGGCGGTTTTGGAAAAAGACTTGGCGCTGGCTACGCCGTACATACACTGAACTGTCAGTTGTCAGTTGTCAGTGGCGCTTGTGCCAGCGAACGACAGACAACGGACGACGGACAAATGAGCAAGATTATCAATTTACATTACGCGTCGCGCGCAACAGTTTGCGTGTCGGCTTTTCTTCTTCTCACTATTTTCTTCTGCCAGCCGCCTGCCTGGAGGCTGGCCTTTCTTTTTGCGCCGACCGGTCAAGCACAAACGAACACGACGACCGCAACGCAAAATTCCGCGCGCAACATCGGTCTCTTCTTCGACAAGCTGCGCGCAGGCAAAGCCGTGACCGTTGCCTATTTCGGCGGCTCGATCACGGCGGGCGCCAGCGATGTTCGTTCGTCTTATCCCGCACTCGTTACCAACTGGCTGCGGCGACAATTCAAAGAGGCGCAGATCAATGAGTTGAACGCGGGCGTCGCCGGAACCGGCATGCTTTATGGCGCGATGCGTGTGCGGCGTGATGTGATCGCCTACAAGCCCGACTTGGTCTTCCTCGATTTCTCGCTGCAAGAAGCCAACGACGCGCCCGACACCGAAGAGGGCGTCAAGAAAGCGTGTGAAGGCTTGCTGCGCCAAATGCTGCTCGTGCCGCAACCGCCGCAGATCGTGTTGGTACACGCCACCAACGCCAAACGTGCCGCGCGTGTGCAATGGCTGGACGCGCTGGCTGCGCACTACCAACTTCCTTCAGTGAACTTGCAAGACGAGGTCTGGAAGTTGATTGACGCAGGCCAACTCAAAACGACCATTTTCAGCCGAGACGGCGCTTGGCCGACCGACGAGGGACATAAGACCTTCGCCAACTTCATCACCGCGTTTCTTGATGGACAATCGAAGCTCGCACCCGCGCCCTTGCTCAGAGTCCTGCCCACGCCGCTCCTGAGCGACGAGATGAATTATGGCGAACTCAGAGCCTTGGCCGAATTCAAACACGACGCCGCCTGGCGCAAGGAAACTAACAACGACCGCACCTTGCCCTCCCTGCTACTCAGCAGCGATAAAGCGAACGCGCAACTGGAACTCTATTTCGAAGGCTCGGTCCTGGGGCTGAGCTACCGCGTGGGGCCGGACGGCGGGACGTTTGAATGTCTGATTGACGGCAAGCCTGCGCCTGCGCCACTCAACAAGATTGATGGTTACGACACGACCGCGCACATACAGACCCGCCTCATCCCAGGCGGGTTGCTGCCCGGCGAGCACAAACTGACGATTCGTGTGATCGGCGAAAAGCACGCGAAAAGCAGTGGTAATGTGGTGCGGCTTGGCTCGCTGTTGGTGGGCGGACAACGACCAGAACGGCTCTAGCTCAACTACCAACGGGATCTGCACTTTCACCACGACGCGATTCCGGTGTGGCGGACACGGGGTGGCAGATGAAATGACCCGCACAACGCTGGCAGACAAGCCGCGCAAGATTTTCAAGGCATAAGACACTGATTGAGGTAATCAGGAGTGGAAGACCGCGATGTCACAAACAACTGTAGTAGATAATTCGCCGCGTTACGATGAACGCCCGTGGGGCAATTTCACTGTGCTGGATGAGGGTGCGGGCTACAAGGTCAAGCGCATCGTCGTGTTGCCGGGCAAGCGACTAAGCTATCAGAAACACGCGCAACGCGCGGAACATTGGATGGTCGTCGGCGGACAGGCGAAGGTGACGCTGGATGGCAACGACATCAGCTTGAAGCTTGGCGAATATGTTGACATCCCTGTCGGCGCGGCGCATCGCATCGAAAACCCTGGCAGCGAGGATTTGATCTTTATCGAAGTGCAGCGCGGCAACTATCTAGGCGAAGATGACATCGTGCGGTTGCAAGACGATTTCGGGCGCGTACAGTAATCTGTCACTTTGTGGAAGCCAGCCGCTTCACGAAATCCGAATATTGCGCGACATCTTTGCAGGCTGCGTCAGCAGGAACTTTGCCGGTCAGCAAGGCGACCGAGACACATGCCGAGACAGGTGCCAGCACCGAACTCGACGAATTGGTTTCGTGATAATGATTCGGCACGCCCTTGTCTTTGCACGGGTCAACCGCTCGTTTGAAATCGAGCTTTTGCAAATCTACCGGCTCGCGCCGCCAATCGTAACCCGGCACGATGTAACCGAACTCATCAGGACACAGACCGAACATCAGCCGGTACTTCCCTTTCATCGCATCACGAATCGCAGGCTCAGGCGGCGCACCAGTGTCTGCCGCGGGGCAATCGCTGCGCTTGTATTTGGCGACGCCGTAAAAGACCTCAGGAAACAGTTCGCCCGGCGTGGTCACGATCTGTGCATCGCCTAAATTGAGCGCATAGATAGTCGTCTTGACCTGCGGCAGCGAACCGTCCGCTGGCACTTCCATTGTGTCGAGCACGCTGGCTTTAGAAGCCAGCAAATATGCCGGATTATCCATCGGGCAATGCAAATCAGCCTTTTTCACCGTTAGCGCATTTGTCTTGCTCCACTCGCCACGCTCCAAAGCTTCAATCACCGCCTTTGCCACGTCGCGGCCAATCGCCATTGTGCGCTCGAACATCAAGTCGCTCTTGCCGAAAATGGCGGGCAGATCGTAATGCTTACCGTCAAATGTGCTGCGGTCGTCGGTCTTGCGGTTGGTATCGCCGATGATTTCTGCTGCGCCAATTGCACCGCTGATATAGAGCGCTGTGCCGCCGTACTTTTGCTCGATGCTTTCGCGGATCGCGTGGCAGAAGTCGGAAGTCAGCACAGTGTTCTTGCTCTCCATTGATTCGGGATGCGTGTTCCAATTGACTATCGTGGCGAGCGTCTGATTTTGCCTGCCGACGAATTGCAGCACGCGCAGCTCTTCATCAAAGAAATGCGGCGGCCTGCCGCCCGTGCGCACTTGCGTGCCAACGAGGCTGGGTGATTGCTGCGCATTGGTCATGCCGAGTTTGAGACGCGCGGGTTGAAGCTTGGCGGCGGCCAGTTCGATGCTCTTGGCAATCTGCTTGTCTACGAAGCGCAGATACTTCGGGTATTTGCCGTCACTGACTGAGCCGTTGCCCCACGCGCCGATGGTGTCTGGAGCTTCGTGGTTATGCGTACTGGCAAGCAAGATGTCTTGAATACCGAGTTTCGGATCGAGATATTTCCGCACCTGGTTCAAGCCGTAATATTTGGCTTCCACGTAATAGCCGATGAAATCAATGGCGACGACGGCGATCTTGGTTTGGCCGTATTCCAACACGATGGCTCGCGTCCAAAGATCATCATGCTTGCCTGTGGCCAGCCGCTTATTGCCGAAGCCTGCCAGATAGATACCGTCGTATTTATTCTTCGAGCTGGCATCGAGTTCGGTGTTGCCCGGATCATCTTCAAATGGCTCGCCGCTGTCCCACACGCCGTTGCTGTTTTTGTCTTCAAACTTTTCGCCCCACACGCCAGTTGACGTGAGCGTGCCGTCCCAAGCGGGGTTTGGGCCGAAGGGAGTGACAGCGACAGCAGACGCGCCGACTTTGAGTTCGACTTTTGCCGACATTGATCCAGGACTTATAAAACTGAAGAGCAACACTGCAATAATGCAGCCGAAGATAACCAAACGAGTCATTGTGTAACCTCCGATCAATCTACTAGGATAACTGCATGAACATTGACGTTGACCTACCCAAATTCTTCGCTTGGGCACGAGTGCGTGCATATACCGAATTTGAACGGCGCATGGCTACTGATCCCCAGCTCGATCCCAATTGGACATTCTCGGACATTATGCAGGACTTGTTGGCTGAGTATCGTCAGTTGCCAGCCAGCACCTCAGAAGCTCAAAAGCCAGAAGCTTGATCCCCTTCAACCTTTCAACAGATTCTTCAACACAAAC
This sequence comes from uncultured Acidobacteriota bacterium, assembly GCA_963699175.1. Lineage (GTDB taxonomy): Bacteria > Acidobacteriota > Blastocatellia > RBC074 > RBC074 > JACPYM01. Next base: position 1,447,225 of record OY969418.1, read on the forward strand.
CAAATATTTGCCGGGCGCTCGGCCAGGCGGCGCATGAAGTACGGATACCAATACTCGCCATACGGCACGTACGTCCGCATGCCATAGCCTTCTTTCGCCAGCTTGATTTGCAGGTCGCGCCGCACGCCGTAGAGCATTTGAAACTCGAAAGTGTCTTTCGCGATCTTTTCCCGCGCGGCAAACTCCTTCGTGGCCGCAATCATTTTTTCGTCGTGTGTGGCGATGCCATGATAAATGCCGCTCTTGAGTAGTCGCTGCATCAGCTTGACGTAGTTGGCATCCACGTCGCTCTTTTGTGGGAAAGCCACGCTCTCCGGCTCATCGTAGGCGCCTTTGCACAGGCGGACACGCGCGCCGCGTGCGAGCACTGCTGCTAAATCTTGCTCGGTACGATAGAGGTAGGCTTGCAAGACGATGCCGACGTTGTCGAACTCTGCGCGCAAAGCGTAGAAGATGCGCAACGTGGCGTCGGTCTTCGACGAATCTTCCATATCAATGCGCACGAAATTGCCATAGCGTTTAGCTTCTTCGACCAGGCGGCGAATGTTGCGGTGGCAAAGCTCTTCGCTGATGTCCAGACCGAGTTGGGTCGGTTTGATCGAGATGTTCGAGTTGACACCGGTCTCGTCAATGCGACGCAGGACGTGGAAATATTCGCGCACGTCGGCTTCGGCTTCGGCTTCCGAGGCCGTGCTTTCGCCGAGGTGATCGAAGGTGGCAGAGATGCCCTGCGCGTTCAACTCGCGGATGGCCGCGATGGCATCGTTGATGTTTTCGCCCGCGATGAAGCGGCGCGTGACTTGTTTGAAACCGGGTAAGAAAGAGAAATAATCCTTGAGATTGTGTTGGCGTGATAAATAGAGCAATGCGGTACGCGTGACCATAAGCTTTCCTGCGATGGGGATGACTTCTTGTTCGCTGCAGCGAGCATAGAGCATCACCGCGAATGAAATCAATTGAGCGCCGGGCGCAGGAAGTTTTATCATCCTTGGCCTAGTGGTAAATCCATCTTGACCAGAATAACGGACACAACACGATGACAACTCAATACGCGCCTGGCCTCACGGTTAAGGCATCGCAGGTTGACGGGCTGGGCTGTTTTGCCACCCGGCAGTTTCTGAAAGGCAAGAAGATTGCCGAGTACACGGGCGAGAAGATTTCGCGCCGCGAGATCAAGCGGCGACTGGCGGGCGCACAACACCAACGCATTTGCGGTCTCAATGCTTATTGGGGAATTGACGGCAACGTGGGCGGCAACGGCACACAATACCTCAATCATTCATGCGAGCCGAACTGTTACTTCCGCATCATCTACGGCCACATCATTCTGTTTGCCTTGCGTGACATCAAGCCGGGTGAAGAGATTCTGCTCGATTATGTGGAGTCCTGGCACACGGATGACTACCCCTGCACCTGCGGCGCACCTACTTGCCGAGGCACGATCAACAAGTAGCACCTGGGAGCGCAGGCATCATTCACTGCTGGCTTGGCAATTGTAACGCCGATGCCGAAAGGATGCTGTTGAATCAATCCCGTCTTAAGCTACGTCAGCAGGCAAGGATGCCTGCGCTCCCAGGTCATTGTCATTGCGGGCAAGCCAGCGCCGTCACCGGCACCTTGATGCGATACTCGGTGCTGAAACTCAAGGCGCGAGCGTTGCTGCCGTTATTGAATTGACCGGTGTTGACCTGCGCGCCAAGCAGCGGCAACAAGTCATTGGTCGAAACTGCGAGCCAAGCGGTTGAGCCGGGCAGAATCAGGTTGCCGACTGTAATCGGTGAGAGGCGCAGCGAGTTGACATTGACCTCAGTAAAACAAGCTAGCGGGAGTGTGCCGCTGCTACTGACGACTTGATTCTGCTCGCCGCGCCCGAAAGCCGTGACTTGGACAGCTGCGTTGAGCGCGCCCCCGGCCAGATTGGCAAGCGGGCGATAGAGCGAAAGCTGCGTCGCGTTGGCGCCGTTAAGCTGGCTAGGCACACTGTCGTAGGCCAGTTGCGCGGGCAGCCGGTCGTAATTCACATCATCGAAAATCAATTCCGTTTGATTATTGCCGTCCGGCGTCAAAGCCCCTTCCCGACGTTTGGCCACCACGTAGGCGCTGAGCGCGCTGCTCACTGTGCCAGTAGCCACGGGTTGCCGGAGTAGCGCCTGGCCGATCAGCCAATTGAAATAGATCGGTCGGCCTATACCGTCCATGGCGATAGCGATGACGTAGCCTTTGACACCGGGATCAAGGTCGCTCATCAACACGCTGAGCGTCTGTTGCGCCGCCAGGCAGAGCGTGAGGTCGGCGATTTCGCAAGTCGTGCCGCTAACAAAGAACAGCCGCACGAAGGTGCTGTTCGTGGGGTTGGTGTTGGTCAAGCTGAGCAATGTATCTTCGCGGAGCGGGTTGCTGGCGTTCGAGGTGAAGCGGTTGAAAAAGAGCACCGAGCCGGGCTTCTGATCACCCACGGCTTTCGCAGCAGAGACTGCGCAAAGCTTCAAGTCTACAAAACTCGGCGGCGTGCCAGTCACAACCGCGCGCCCTGGCGTCCCCATCACGCCCTCGGAAAGTTCCCATACGAAGCGGTACTGCGCGGGCGACTGCGCGATAGCATCCAGATTAGCCTTGCCTCCATTCAAGGTGGAATCGGGTAGCGTCTGGCCACTTGTATTGCTGGTATCAGGCGGATAAAAAGAAGCAATCGGCACGGACGGAACCACCACCCCGTCGCAACAGGCTTTTGTGAATGTCAGCGTGCTCTTGGCCATGAAAAGATCACCCTTCATCAAGTTCACGCTCAACACCGCTCCCATCGGCACATTAATGAAACTGGGCGATTGGATCAGGATACTGGAAGGAGTCGCTGGTAGTATCGCGCCGGGCTGAAAGCCGAAATAGAGCGCATAATCGAAGGCCAGAGCCGTCTGGCTGATTGGCCAAAGCAATGCCAGCCAGACCAGTCGCCAACACCCGGCAGACCGCACGAAAGACCGAAACCGCAATAGATTTTTCGTCATCGGGAAGCTCCTCCGAAAAGATAAGACAAGCTGCCAGCTTGTCTTACAAATTACGTGGCAAACTGACTTCAAACAAACTGACGCTAAAGTTGGGGCAGGACGAATCGGGACTCACCACAGGCTTACTTTTTTCGAGTGACGCGGCGCAGTCTACCACTGGCAGGTAGGTAGCGCAAAAAGCAAAAGAACCACACTGCCAAGTTCGGCGGTGTGGCTCTACTTGTTGCGGCGGCTCTTGGCAATGCCGTCGGCGGGGTTGCGTCAGCCAACTAAGCCGTTTTGGACGGCGTAATAGGTCAGCTCTGCGTTGTTGCGCATTTTCATTTTAGTCAGCACACGGGCGCGATAGGTGCTGATAGTTTTGACACTGAGCGAGAGCACTCGCGCAATATCGCTAATAGTGTTGCCAGAGGCGATCAGCTTCAAAACCTGATATTCGCGTTCGGAGAGCAGTTCCGGGTGAGGCCGCTCGCCAACGTCAGGGAAAGCCAAGCGTACGGCTAATGCCTGGCTGACGTAGCGATCTCCACTGACCACTTTTCTGAGTGCGTTCATCAATTCTTCGGGCGCAGTCTCTTTGGTCAGATAGCCGGAAGCGCCGAGCTTCAAAGCGCGCAAGGCAAATTGATCTTCCGGATGCATGCTGAGCATCAGGCAAGGGAGTTCAGGGAAGCTCTGCTTGATCTCGCTCAACAATTCCAGACCGTTTTTATCCGGCATGGTCACATCAAGTACCACTGCATCCCAAACTTGTTCGCGCACCAGCTTCAGCGCAGTGGCCGCGTTAGGCGCTTCACCAGTCGCCCAGGTCTCCGATTCTTCGGTAATGATTTGTCGCAAACCGCGCCTGACGACGGCGTGATCATCTACTAGCAAAACTCGATACATATCTTGCACCATCCATCTGAGTGAAATAAGCCGGGGATTCAAGTGTCACTCAATTGTTCGTAAGTTAAGTTTACCGGCATTGATATTCTTATTCACTCTGCACTCTTGCTGCCGCGAGAGAAGGCAGAATGCGCGGGTTCAGTAAAACACAAGCAGCTTGTTTACGCCGCGCTAGCTCACCGGGCCAGCGGCAGGGTGACAGTCACTGTAGTGCCGCGGTCTGACGCGCCTTCGAACTTCATTTCCCCACCGATCATGTGTGCGCGCTCGCGCATGCCGAGCAAGCCGAGCGATTTGGGGTCTTTGAGATCGCCGGTGCTAATGCCGCGACCGTTGTCGGCGACACTCAAAAGCAGCCCCGTGTCGGTCGGCAGCAAATGAATGATCACGCGGGTTGCCTGGGCGTGCCGGATGATATTGGTCAACAGTTCTTGCAAGATGCGGAAGAGGCCGGTGGATTGCTCCTGCGGCAAGTCCTTCGGCTCTGGACAGAGCCAAACCTCGCATTCGATGCCGGTGCGGGCCTGGAAATCTTGCACCTGCCATTCGATGGCGGCAGTCAACCCCAACGTGTCGAGTACGCCGGGACGTAGTCGTGTCGCCAACTCGCGCACCGCCTGAATCGTATCATCGAGCAGTTTGGCGACACCCTCAGCTTTCTCTACCATCTCCGTTTGTGCGTCGCCCTTGCCCGTTGAGAGCCGCTTGTGCAGCCAGGCAACGTCCAGTTTCAAGCCGGTGAGCATCTGTCCTAGCGAGTCGTGAATCTCGCGTGCGATGGTTGAACGCTCTTCTTCGCGGATGGCCGAGAGCCGGGCGCTCAACGCCCGCAGTTGGTCGCGCGCCTCGGCCAGCTTCGCTTCATCTCGCTTGCGGACGGTGATGTCGAGCACAACGTCCTGTATGATCGGTGTAACCTGGCCATCGCCTGCGAGCAAAGTCAGGTTGGCCAAAACCCAAATCTCGCTGCCGTCTTTGCGTTGTAGTCGTACCTCGTAGTTGGTCAGACTGCCTTGCGCGCACAGGTCTTTGATAAGCCGCTCGCGCAGCGCCGAGTCGGCATACAAGCATTGCGCCGGCTGGGCTTTAATCTCTTCCGCGGAAGCAAAGCCAAACATCGTCGCATAAGCTTCGTTACAATCCAGCACCAAGCCGTCGGGCGTGGTGCGCGAAACGCCCGCCAGATTGTGCTCGAACAACGAGCGGTAACGGCGCTCCGAATCCAGCAGCGCGGCCTCGGCGAGTTTGCGGTCGGTGCAATCCAGCGCCGTCATAAACAAATGATCCGCCCCGGCCAGTTGAATGATCTCGCCAAAGACGATTAGTTCGCGCAGCTCGCCTTGTTTGGTGCGCACCGTCAAATCGAGATCACGGAATGAATGTTGTTCAGCGAGTCGCCGGATAATTTGTTTGCGTTGTTCGCGCTTCGGCCACATATTAAGTTCCGACGCACTGTGGCCAACTACTTCTTCCAGCGTATAGCCCATCATTTTTACCCAGGCCTCGTTCGCCGCCACACAGCGGCCCTCGGGCAAAGTCAGAATGCCGCTCGGCAGCGGACTCGCCTGGAAGGCTTTGGCAAAGCGTTCTTCCAAAGCGCGCAAGGCTTCTTCGGCGCGTTTGCGTTCGGTGATGTCGGTCGCCAATGAAAGTACGTGTGGCACGCCTTCCAGTTCGACAATCTCGGCGGAGATGAGGAAGTGGCCGATCTGGCCGCCTTTGAGATAGATGTCGCACTCGAATTCGCGTACTTCGCCCTGCGCTAGCAACGCTTCGTGCAACTGTTCAGCCTGCGTCGGATCAGCCCACAACTGAATTTCTTCCGGGGTGCGTCCGAGCACATCCTTCTCTTCCAAACCGATACAGCGCAGACTCGCCCGGTTGACGCTGACATAACGACCGTCGTCCAGACGATTGAGCGCCATTGGCTCGGGACAGGTGTTGAAGGCGCTGGCAAAGCGCGCTTCGGAACGGCGCAGGGCCTCTTCGGCCAATTTGCGTTCGGTGATGTCGTTCGCGACCGAGAGCATGTAACGCTTCTCGCCTGATTTGATCAGGTCTGCTGAAATGGTGCAGTAACGCTTCTCGCCCGACTTACAACGCATGACCGCGTTCATATTCTTCAGCACCTCGCCCGAGGCAACAGACGCATAAATGTGGTCGCGGTCGGCTAGGTGTTCCCACAGGTTGAGTTCCGTACCGGTATGCCCGATCACCTCTTCGGCGGTGAAACCAAAAGCCTGCAACCAAGCCTCGTTGACGTTGACAAAGCGGCGCGTATCGAAATCAACGATAACCATCCCCTGCGGACTGGCATTGAAGGCCGTGGAGAAACGCTCTTCGGAGGTGCGCAGCGCCAACTCCGCACGTTTACGCTCCGTGATATCATGGTTCAAAACCAGCAAATATTCTTTGTTGCCCAGTACAATCTGCTCAGCCGAGATCAGGACATTTCTGATTTGACCGTCGCGTGTTTTGTGCTCGGCCTCATAATCCCGCACCGAACCGTGCGCACCCAGTTGTTTATGTATCGCGGCGCGCGCCTCTGGGTCGGGCCAAAGCCCTAGTTCAAGTGAAGTATGGCCAATCGCCTCCTCGGCGCTAAACCCGAACAACTCACACCAGGCGCGGTTGGCGTTGCGGATTTGACCGGTTTCTTTCTCCACAATCGTTATCGCCAGGGGGTTCACCGCAAAGGCCGTTGAGAACCGCGTTTCCGAATCGCGTAGCGCCGCCTCGGATTCACGCAACGCCATTTCAGCGCGTTTGCGTTCGGTCACGTCCTGCGTCGAAGTAAGCAAATACGTATGATCGTTCAACTCAATTCGCACGGCTGAGATCAAGACCTCGAGCGTTTGCCCGTCCCGCCTGCGCATTACAGCTTCGAAATCGCGCACTTTGCCGATGGCCTCAATGCACCGAATCATTTCAGCGCGCGCGGCTGGCTCCTGCCAAATTCCGAGGTCGAGGATGCTATGGTTAATCACCTCTTTTACGTCGTAGCCAAACAGTTTGGCCCAAGTCTTGTTGACGCTCACACAAAGGCCGGAAAGCGGCTCAGTAATCGCAATCGCAATCGGGCTGGCATTGAAGGCGGTGGAGAAGCGCTCCTGCGATTCATGCAAAGCTTCTTCAGTCTTCTTGCGTTCAGTGATGTCGCTGAGCGAAATCACCACAGCGTGTGGTTGTTCGGCTTCCTGCTGGAAGACCGGTTGCGAACTGACTGAGAGCCAACATAGATCGCCTGCCGGACGCTTCACGCCCAGAATCACACCGGAACAGGGTTGCCCAGTGCGCAGCGTTACTTGCGAAGGCAACTCATCCGAGGGGAACGGTGTCCCGTCTTCTCGCATCGCCTGCCAGAGTGGATTGAGCAAGCCACGCTCGCGGAGTTCGTCACGTCCGAGTCCGAAAATCCGCTCGGCGCTCTCGTTGCAGGTCAGCAATTCGCCATCGGGGTCAAGCATCAGCACGCCTTCTTCGAGCACACTTACCAGCGAGCGATAACGTTCTTCAGAAGTGCGCAACGCTTCTTCGGCGCGGTTGCGCTCGGTTACATCGCGCATCGCCGAAAGGTGCAGGCCCGGCAGGATGTTAGCCTGCGCGCTATATTCAATCTCGTGGAGCGTGTAATCCGCTTTGGTCATCTGGAAATGGCCTTTGCGCGCGCCGCGTTTGACCAGCTTTTGCAGAGATATGCGTGCCGAGTCGCGCTTCTCCGGCGTGACGAAATCAGTCATCGCGCGCGTCAGTAACTCTTCGCGGGTAACGCCGTAGAGCTGACAGGCCGCCGGGTTGGCGTCCACGTACTGCATCTCGTCATTGACCAGCAGCATGGCATCCAGCGTGTTGTCCCAGACGGCGCGGAATTTCTGCTCGCTTTCGCGCATCGTTTGTTCGGCTTGGTGGCGCTCGGTGATGTCACGAAAGTTGACGACCAGACTGCCCACCGTCGGGTCTGAGAGCAGATTGGTCATCGTCAACTCGACCCAACGCCACGAGCCGTCTTTGTGGCGGGTGCGAAACTGCATGGTACGCCGCGCGCCCGGCTCGTTGAGCACCTCTTGCTTCTGACGTTGGATGTCCTCGGTATGCTCAGGATGGATACGGCTAGCCGGCGATTTGCCCAGCACATCTTCAGCCGTGTAACCGAGGATGCGCGTGTAGGTGGGGCTGATATAAGTGACCTGTCCTTGGGCGTCCTGCAAGGAGATACCGTCATAGCCGTTTTCGACCAAGGCGCGAAAACGCTGCTCGCTGGCACGTAGTCGCGCTTCAGCTTGGGCGCGCTCTGCTTCGGCGCGCTTCCGTTCGGTAATATCGTGGAAGTTGTTCAGGAAGCCGTGCACGCTTGGCTCTTCGATAAGATTGGTGATGGTGCCTTCCATCCAACGGTACTCATCAGCTTGATTGCGAATCTGATACTCAATTCTTGCGCTAGCGCCAGGCGCGAGCGTTTGGCGGAGATGTTGGGCCACTTGCTGGTCGTCGGGGTGCAAACGTTCGATCGGCGATTGGCCTATGACTTCTTCCGAGCTGAAACCGAGAATGCGTTGGTAAGAAGGGCTGACATACGACAGCTTGCCTTCGGCGGACATTACGGCAATCCCGTCATAACCGTTTTCGACCAAGGTGCGGAACCGCTGCTCGTTGGCGCGCAACCGTGCTTCGACTTGGGCATGTTCTTCTTCGGTGCGCAACTGCTCGGTGATGTCGCGGAAGTTGATAACGAAGCCGCGCACGCTCGGCTCTTCGGTCAAGTTGGTGACGGTGCCTTCCAGCCAGCGATATTCCTCGGCCTTATTGCGAATGCGATACTGAATCTTGTCGCTGACGCCGGGCGGCAAGTTGGCGCCAATACGTTGCAAGATCGGCAGATCATCAGGATGGACGCGCTCTCCTAGTAGTTGGCCTTCGACCTCTGCCGGGCTGAAACCATGAATCCGCTCGTAGGAAGGGCTGACATAAAGCAACCGGCCGTCGGCAGAAATCACGACAATGCCGTCGTAAGTGTTTTCAATCAGCACGCGGAAACGCTCGTCACGTTCTTTGAGCTTCTGTTCCGCCGCTTTCCGCTCGCTCACGTCGCGCACGATGCCGCGATAACCGCAAGGTTGTCCGGCGCCGTCGCGCATCAACGTAATCGAAGTTTCGAGCGCCCGCGCCTGACCTTCCAAACCGTTGAAGCGGAACTCGAAGGCCTTGACCGGCTCGCCCGTGCGCCGGACGTGCAGGAAAACCTTGTTCAGGAGTCGCCGCGTACTCAGAGAAAGAAAACGCCGATAGCCAGCGCCGTTCAGGTCTTTGCGCTTGCAGCCGCAGATCACCCAGAGCGAGTCATTGAAGAAGTTCAGTTCGCCGTGCAGGCCAATTTCGAAATAACCATCTTGAATGGTGCCCAGAATATCGCGGTAACGTTCTTCGCTTTCGCGCAAATCATCGAGGGCCTGCTTGCGCTGGGTGATGTCGCGAATCGTGGTGATGATGCCGACAATTTCGCCCGCGCTGTTGCGATGTGGGCCGTAGCGCGCCGAGCACCAGTGCATTTTGCCATCCAGCCCCGGCCCGAGCGGGAAATCCTGGCTGACCTGCGCCTCGCCGTTGAGCACGGCACTCCAGCGTTCCGGCACGAGGGTGCCGCGGAGTTGCGGGAAGGCTTGCAAGAGGTCTTGATCCAAAACCTCCCGGCTGCGCCTGCCGCTCAGCTCTTCCATCGCCTGATTCCAGACGCGCACTTTGAATTCGCGATCATAGACCGCGATACCTTCGCGGGCACTGGCGATGATCTCCTGGTTGAATTGCTGTGACTCGCGCAAGGCGTCTTCGGCCAGCTTTCGCTCGCTGATGTCGCTGATGACTGAAATGAGGCCGACGATCTTGCCGGTTTCATCACGCAGCGGCGAGTCCTGGCGTGAGTAATAACCTTGCTTGCCGGAGGCCTCATACTTCGTTTTGTAATCGTAGCGCCTCAGCGTTGCCCCGGTCACGGCCTGTTGCATACGCTTGTAGAGATCGCTGCCCGCCAAGGTCGGGAAGGCTTCCAGCGCCTGTTTGCCGACTACGGCGCTGGCCGGGATACCGCTGGAGATTTCCATCGCGGGATTCCATACCAGATAATTCAACTCATTGTCATAAACGATGATCCCTTCGCGCGCGTTGTCAATCACTTGTTGATTGAAACGTTGCGAAGCGTGTAAGGCCTGTTCGGCTTCTTTGCGCGCGCTGATGTCGCGCATGCTGACGATCACGCCGACCACTTCGCCGCGCTGATTGCGCAAGGGGCCGTAAGAGGCGGAGACCCATTTTTCCCTGCCGCCGCGCAGTTGGAATTCGCGCCCCTGGATGGTCTCGCCGGTCAAAGCGCGCTGCCAACATTGTTGTGACTCGGTGCCGTTCAGGTTGGGGAAAACTTCGAGCAAATGCGCGCCGAGCACCTTCGCCTTATGCGTTCCCAGCAACTCTTCCATAAACGGATTCCAGACCACTACGCGCAACTCGCGGTCGTAAACGGCAATCCCTTCGAGCGCGCTGTCAATGACCTGGGCGTTCAATTGCTGTGACTCACGCAGCGCTTCCTCGGCCTGCCGCCGCGCGGTTGTATCGGTCAAGATGCCGATGACGCCAATGATCTTCTCGTCAGTATCGCGCAGCGGGCCGTATTTGGCCGCGACCCAGACCTCGCGCTTCCGATCAATCTGGAAGTCAGGGCTTTCGACTGTGTCGCCTTGCAAAGCCTGCGACAACATCTCGCGCAAGCCTTCTTCGCGCCAATGTGGCAACAACTCCGGGATGGGGCGGCCCAGCGCCTCTTCACCACTCACCCCGCTCAGTTCTTCCAGCATGGGATTCCATACCATGCAGCGCAGTTCGCGGTCACAAACCAGCACACCCTCGCTGGCATTGGCGATGACCTGCTGATTGAATTGCTGCGAGCGGCGCAAGGCGGCTTCGATCTTCTTATGCTCGGTGACGTCGGTCACGGTGGCAATGACGCCGATGATCTTGCCCTTCAGGTCGCGCAACGGGCCGTAGTGACAGGCAGCCCAGGCATTCTTCGAGCTTTGCGTGGAATTGACCTGAAAATCGGGACTGGTGATGGTCTCACCTTTCAGCGCCCGTTCAACCAAATCGAGTACACCCTGTTCGTGGATGGTCGGGAAGACCTCTGCCGGGTGACGCCCAATGACCTTGCTGCTAGGAATGCCGTAGAACTCCTCCATAAACGAGTTCCAGAGAATACAGCGCAGGTCTGAGTCATAAACGACAACGCCTTCGCGGGCGCTGGCGATAATCTGTTCGTTGAATTGCTTCGACTCGCGCAGCTCTTCTTCTATCAACTTGCGCAATGTGTTGTCGCGCGCTACGCCGAGCAGACCGATGATCTTTTTCTCGCGATTGCGGAAAGGGGTTTTGGTCAGCACCAGATTACGCTCTGCCTCACCACCCAACGACAAATCATCCAGCGCAATCTCTTCGGTGAGCGTCCTGCCTTTCTCTAACACCTGCGCATCAGCTTGGCTGAGTTGGCCTGCGACGGCTAGGCTAAACAGGTCGTGATCGGTTTTGCCAATCAATTCAGTCAGGGTCTTATGCATCCATTGAGTGAAAGTGAGATTGGCGAAGAGGTAGCGGCCTTGTGCGTCTTTGACAAAAATGGCATCCGGGCTGTCCTCGACCAGCACCTGCAAAAAGGGCAGACCTTCTACGATTCCCGCCGTTTCAGTGGGCGGCACTGCGCCAATGTTGGCGGCGGCAAACCATTTACTCAGTTGCTTGAGTTGCTGCTGATAATCCGGTGTACCCGTGGCGGCTTCACTGTTGATGCCGTTTTTCTGACCATGGTGTGAGCCATTTTCCTGGCTCACTTCAGTCGTCTTAGCCGTCCGCTCTTGACGTGTCTTCATCCGAAACGCTCCTGCACCGTATTGCTCAACCCTGCCAGCGACTCCCGCCTTCAGGCGCTAATCAACTGGCCCCTGTTTGCGCTTATGCAAACATCCCTGCTTCAGACACTGACCAGCTTATTCGGCACGCTGGCCAAAAGCTTGAGTGCTGCGGCGATGCCTATTCACGGTTGGCCCAAGCGCTCCACACTCTTTTCACCCGGTCACTTACGTCCACGCATTATTGTTTTCTGGTAAGTCGCTTGATAGCGTATAGATTAGGTGGACACTCCACGTCTGGTCTTAGTTCGCTAGAAGAGTCTCGCAAATAGGGGATGGCGCTAAAAACCCAGACATACCTCCGCAACGTGGAGTGAGATAATCTACAGTAAATTACAACTTTTGTGCGATAAGCGATTATATTGACTGATCTTAGCTCTGATTTCGTCCGGTTATCACTGCGGAACGATAAATCGAGTCAAGCACTGCGCCATTAATCACTCCCTAAATCAAAAAATTATCTGCTTGCTTCACGTGCGAAAAATATGCACACTGTCGCCGCTTCCATCCATTCTCAATTCAGTTCCGCCCTGGCTTTGCGCTGTTCTGTGCCCACACAGCCCATCCCTGCGCCAAAGATAGCTCTCCGATGAATGGCGGTACGGTGATGACAATTAAGGAGTCTCCCCACTATGAAGCGAAGTTTGCTTATCATAGTTATTCTTTTGGCCTGCTACGCGACACTCGAACGGCTACAATTCTTCAACACGCTTTTAGCCCAATCCATTCCTAAGCCCACGAGTTCCACTGCGAACCCTGCCCCATCAACTCGATCCCTACTAATCAATCAGCCCAGTCCAGCCCAGCGGCCAACCCAGGATGATCTGGCCCTCGCAGCGACTATTCGCCGATTAGCCAATCGCTCGACTGAAGGGTTGGTAGAAGAGAACCTCCCGGACGGTGGGGTCACGCTCGACCTTCGTGGACGCTTTCAAAACCTACCGCTCGTCAAACTGGACACCGATGGCGAGGTTTCCGTCGGTTGCGTTGATAATCTGGAAGACGCCAACTACTTCTTCGGCAAAAATCTGGCGACTGGAGAGGTATACCCCAAACAACCGAAGCTGCGCGCCGAAGGCGCAGGCCAAGCGGCCAGATTCGGTTTATCGCAGCGGGAATATCAGTTTTATCAGAGGTTAATTGAAGAGGCCCAGCAACGCCGCCTGCTCAGCCCGGCGCTAGCCGCGATCACCATTGTCAATAACGACGGTCTAGGCGAAGGCTTCAATGATCCAACACCGAAGTCTCCCGAAGGCGGCAATACCGGCACGACACTGGGACAGCAACGGCTGATTCTGTTCAATCAAGCGGCCGCCATCTGGGGAGCGTTTCTGGATAGCAGCGTGCCAACCAGTGTGCGCGCCAATTTCGACCCGCTGACACCATGCTCGTCCGGCGGCGGTGTGCTCGGCCAGGCTGGCACGGTCAATATCAGCCGTGATTTCGCCAACGCGCCCTTTGCTGGCACCTGGTATCACGCAGCGCTCGCCAACAAGCTCAACGGCAGCGATCAAGTTTCCGCCAATCCTGAAATCGTCGCCACCTTCAACAGTAACGTTGATACCGGCTGTTTGGGCGGAGGCTCGCGATTTTATTATGGTTTGGACAATGCCACACCATCAGGGACGATCAACTTGCTGGTTGTCCTGCTGCACGAGATCGGTCACGGACTAGGTTTTTCGAGCTTTGTAAATGGCAATACCGGACAATTCATCAACGGGTTCCCTGACATCTACTCCCGCTTTATGTTTGATCGTAGTGCGGGGCTGTTTTGGTATCAGATGACAGATGCCCAGCGGCAAGCATCTGCCTTGAACACAGGCAACGTCCTTTGGGACGGGCCAAGCGTGCGCCTTGCCTCCGGCTATCTGACAGGCGGGAATGAGCCTGCCACCGGACAGGTGCAATTGTATATGCCCAACCCACTGCAAGGCGGCTCATCCATCTCACATTGGGCCAAAACAGCTACGCCAAATCTGCTGATGGAGCCTTCCATCAATATTGGGTTGTCAATTGACCTGGACCTGACGCGACAGCAGATGCGCGACATCGGCTGGTATCGTGACAGCACGGCAGATTTAGTCGCCGATTCGATCGCCAACGTCCAACCCAGCGGCGGCACACTCTCGATCGGAAGTAATGCCAGCATCACTTGGGCTAATACCGGCAGCTTCAACCGCAATGTAACAATTGAATTGTCTACTGATGGTGGCACGACCTTCCCTATTACTATCGCCTCGGATGTCAGTAACACTGGCACACACTCTTTTACGGTACCCAATTCCCCTACTACACTGGCGCGCATTCGAGTGCGCGAACACAATTTCGCCGCGCCCGTAGGTGTCTCGTCGGTAAACTTTGTTATCAGCAGTACTGTGGCGCTGACCATCAGCAGCGTCACTCCCCCGGCGGGGCGAACTTTGGGCGGACAGCCGATCAGGCTGGCAGGCTCGCTCGGCAACTTATCCACAGTGACAATAGGTGGCAACCCGGTTTCATGGTTTTACTCCAACGGCACAAGCGAGATTACTATCACCACCCCGGCACATACTGCCGGGGCCGTCAATATTGATCTAACGCCCCTCTCAGGTAGCCCCTACACCAAGAGCAACGCCTTCGCCTATTTGCCGACCACCTTCACTGACAACACGCTAGTGGTGGGCGCCACGACGACTAAGACACAGCACACTCTCGAATTGCGGCAAGCTGTTGATGCCCTACGCGCTGTCGCTGGTCTTTCTTCTGCGCCTTGGACAGACTCTAACCTGGCACCCACCAACAGCCTAATCAAGGCGGTACACATTACGGAATTGCGGACTTATTTGGAGAACGCAACAGCGCTGCTCGGTTATTCCGCCGGAACCTATACCGACCCAACGCTTAGTAACAGCTTTATGATCAAGCGGGCGCACATCGAAGAATTGCGCCAGCGCATTCGGTCTATCGCCGGCTGAGGCATAGGAATATTACCTTTTAGCCGTAAGCCCAGACTTACCCAGCAACTGCTCAATGCAGCAGGTTGCATTTAACTCAAGAGGAAGAATCATGACTGTAATTCGGACTGCCATGCTAGCGCTCTTACTATTGGTGAGCGCAGTTGCAACTTTCGCTCAATCGGAGCGAGTGGGTAAATCAACTGCGTCGCCTGATGCAATTATTACTGTCTCCGTCTCAGCTCAAGGTGTACGCTTCACCGCGCTGGGCAGCATTGGGCAGATGCGCCTCGAAGTCTTCAATCCAAGCGGAGGCACCTTGTACAACTCTGACTTCAAGGCAGGTAGCGTACAAGACTGGGCGCTGCAAGATCAGTTTGGACAGCCCCTACCAGATGGTTCCTACCAATGTGTCGTCACATTTCGCGATGTATCTGGCAGAGTGGGTATGAAGCAGGGCAGTGTGCTGGTGCAAGGTGGGCAGGCCTCACTGAAGTTGGAAGAGGGCGGTCCGGTGAGCGCAATCGAGCCAGAAAAGCGGTTAGCTCAGATAGCAGATGATAGTACAACCGCCGCCACCCTGTTAGCGCATAATGGCAGCAACGGACAGGTAGTCAGCACGCGTGGCGGATTGGGCTTCAGTAGCGGCGACTTCTTCGCCGGACAAGAAGTTGAGCACATGCGCTTAACCTCCCAGGGCAACCTCGGCATCGGCGTAAACAACCCGCAAGCCAAGTTAGATGTGGGTGGGTTGATTCGCACCAGTGAAGGTGTTGTGTTTCCTGATGGCAGTGTCCAAACCACGGCCTTTGTCGCTTCTGGCCAGAGCTTGAATGAGCACGCCCGGATGGGGCGGGGCGAGCGAGTTCGTTCCGTTACTGAAGTGGGCAAGCTCAGTGACTTTGAAAATGAGGTGCTGTTAGCGACCAACGGTACTCTCAATAAGATAGCAAGGTTCGCCGCCGATGGGACGAGCTTGGTTGATTCGGCGATCTACGAGGCAACCGGCACTGTTGGTATCGGCACTACCTCTCCGGCAGCCCTACTGCACACTAAGAGCGCTACCGCTCACGACGTCTATCTAGAAAACACTAAAGACCTCTCTATCTTTTTCAGGGCGGGGCTGCCCAATACAGTTCAGTTGACTGCCGGAACAGTAGTAGGCCAATCAGCTCTGGATATTTCCCTAGCAACGGGAAAGGGGTTGAGGATGACGACGGCAAGTGTGTACGGCGCGAATGATGTGTTTTTCCAACTGAATACCAACACTGCCGACACTAATGCTTTCGCCGTAATTGAGTCCACTAATTTGAAGGGCCTGGCGCTAAGCGTAGCCGAGGCGCGTCCCTTGATTTTTGGCGTCAACCGCACCGAGCGGATGCGGCTTAATGCGAATGGCAACTTCGGGATTGGGACGACAAACCCACAGGCGAAACTAGACGTGGCAGGTGATATTCAGGTCAGCGGCAATGCCGTCATTTCCGGTAACATCGCAGCCAAATATCAAGACGTCGCCGAATGGGTGCCCGCGCGCCAGGCACTGGCCGCTGGTACGGTTGTCAGCCTGGACGCTACGCTCACCAATGCGGTAACGGCATCTACGCGCGCCTATGATTCGCATGTCGCTGGAGTAGTGTCAGCGCAGCCCGGCGTGATCCTTGGAGAAGGCGGCGCCGGAAAGGTGCTGGTAGCGACAACGGGGCGAGTCAAGGTTAAAGTTGATGCGACCCGACACGCGATTAAAATTGGTGACTTGCTCGTGACCAGTGGCAATTCAGGGATGGCGATGAAATCACAGCCGATCAGCGTGGCGGGGAGACGGCTTCACCGACCCGGCACCATCATAGGGAAGGCTTTAGAGCCATTGAGCAAAGGCCAAGGCGAGATCTTAGTGTTGCTAAGCTTGCAATGAAACCGCTAAGGGTAGCGGCTCAAGGTGGTGAGTTTGGAGTAGCGGCTGTAGCCAGATGGGCTGGTCAACGCAAGCTGCCGCCTGAGGGTCTTTGAAAAATAGGTCTAACAAACGTCCGGCAAGGATCAGACTAAGCTCGACAAAGGTTTATTCACCGCCGAGGCGCAGAGCGCGCGGAGCAGGCGCGGAGCAAACCTCTGCGCAACCTCTGCGCGCTCTGCGCCTCGGCGGTGAAACGAGCTTGGCTTGTCTCCTGCTGGTTTTGGTTAGATCTATTTTTCAAAGACCATCAGGCGGGACTCCAAACCTTCTCTCCCGCTTGCGCCACTACCAGGGTTCTATCAACCTAGCTGGGTGGTATGTAGGTCAGGAGCATTTGCCACTGGCTCGCAGCCTGAAGCTGACTTCATCGTTCGTAGTGCCAAAATGGCCGGTTATTTCAGTTCAGCTTTGCGGAAGGTGACGGTGACCGTCTCGCTTTGACTGAACAGCAGAGTAGAGATCACCGAGAATGGGAAGCTCAGCAGCCCAATCACACCGCCTACGGCCAGAAACAGCAGCTTGGTGGGCAGCGGCGCCTTCCGAAAATCCGACACGAAGTAATGATCGCCCTGGCGAGGCCCAAGCACGTTCAGCCATTCCATCAGGGTGATGAACACCAGCCCAAAATCTGCCAAGTGGAAATTCTGCTGGTAGATGGCTGTAAAACCCGCGCGCTTTAACAGCTTTTGCAAAGTGGCGGGCGTGTAATGTTGCAGGTGGCGGGGAATATCCAGCGGCCACCACCGTTCCCGGCAGAGCTTAAAGGTCGGTGAAGCGATATTGGGTACCTCAATCACCAGTAAGCCATCATCGCGCAAAATGCGCCGGGCCTCGAGCATTTCGGTCAGCGGATCATTCAGGTGCTCCACCACATGCCAGAAGGTCACGACATCAAAATAACCGTCAGGAAAATTGGCAGCTTTCAGTTCACCCTGATAGACCTGTACACCTTTCGCCCGCGCCAGTTTACTGCCCGCGTCAGAAAATTCGATGCCGTGCACTTCCCAGCCATGCGGTTTCAAGTGCGCCACGAAATCCCCATCGCCACAGCCAACATCCAACACCCGCCCCGGTGGCCGATTGAGCAGCGCCTTGCGCCGGTGCCGCAGCACAGATTGGTGAAGCAACAGTCGAATGGAGTCCCAACTGAGCCGGCTCGGCGACTTGCTCTCGCCATAAAACTCGGCGCTATACAATACGCGCATTTCCTCTAGCGTCGGCAACGGGCGCGTGTAGAAGAGGTCACACGAGAGGCAGCGTACCACCTTGTATTGCTCTCCCGCCGAGTTGTATTTGTCAGGGTGTAACTCCACTTCGGCTTCAACTGTTCCACACAGTGGGCAAGGGCGTGGTTGCACAGTTGTTACAGTGTCTAAGGCTTGTTTGGTCTGCGTTGCCATAAAAAGAAAAACCCTCAGACCCAGCCGGGGCGACCTTAGCTGGTCAGCCTTCGGCTCGGCTTGCTTGTGTTACTTGGAATTCGAGATCAGCGCCAGCGCGACAATGATCAGCAGTGCGCCAGCCCAACGTTGCAAGGTGACCTTTTCGCCTAACACAAAAGTCGAAGCGAACAAAATCAGCACGTAATAAATCCCACTCAGCACTGGAATGGCGTAGCTCAATTCCAGCCGCGAGAGGGCAACCAACCACAACATCGTGCTCAAAGCCGAGATGCAAAGCCCCACAATCAACTTAGGCGTCGTCAGAATCAGGCGGATCAGATTAAACGCCTGCGGCAAACTCTTGACTGTAAGCGCGCCTGTCTGGGTTAATCCCTGTTTCAGCAAAAGCTGCGCGATCAATAAACTGAATGCCATCACAAAGAGTAGGCTTGTTTGTGATAAAAACTTTGACAAAACTTCTCCTCAAAGAATGATTGCGGCGCGCAGTCGCGCGGGCAAGCGCCTGGCCACATTTGCCCGCTAGACTGCGCGCCGGACAGCCATGATTTTCATTTTGGCTCGGTTAGCCGACTGACCAAACTCAAGTTCTCAGTAAACCGCAACTCAACTGGACCAGACGTTGCCTTTTCGCAGCAGAGCCAAGCTACTCCATCAAAGCGATGCGGTGCGCGCTGATACCGAACTGTCGAAGCCATCCCCAAACTTGGGAGATGGAAGCTTTGCGCCCGGCTTGGATGGCGCGCCGTTGACGCAGCACGCGGGGAAGCCCGGCGAGCGCCTGCCAGTAAGCGCGCAACAATAAGCTTACGAGTGCCAAGCGCGACCCCTGAGCAACAAATTGACCACTTGCGCCACGCCCTGTAAAGGCGCCATAAGCCTGCCAAGCGTAACGCAACAAAGTAAAGCAAGGACTGATCAAGAGCAGCGGCAGCGGCAGATTCTTCACCGCCAACCAGCAGCGGTTGCGCTCGACGTGCAACGCTTTGAAGGCCGAAAAAGCCTGTGTCGAAGCAGAAAATTTGTGATAGACCACAGCCGTCGGCACATAGATACAGCGCCAACCACGCAGCCGTGCGCGGAAACCGAGGTCGGCATCCTCACAATAAGCAAAAAAGGCTTCATCGAAAAGTCCGATGTCGTCTAACATCCGGCGGCGCAGTAATGTCGCGCAACCGCTCGCGCAAAAGACCTCTTCAACCTGCTCGAACTGTCCTCGATCCAGCTCTAAACGCCCGCGACCACGCGTGAGGCCGTCGCCGCAAACGACATGTCCCGTATTATCAAAGACGCCGCGTGTCCAGTAAGAAAGCACTTTAGACGTGCACCAACCCAAATCGGCGGACTGGCGGATGGCCTTGACCAATTCCTCCAACCAGGCCGGCTCAACCAAGGTGTCGTTGTTAAGCAGCGCGATAAATTCGCTCTGGCTTGCGGTAATGCCTTGATTACAGCCAGCGGCAAAACCGACATTGGCCGGGTTAATGATCAGCCGCACAAAGTCCTCGTGTTGGCGCAATACCTCCATTGAACTGTCAGTCGAGCCGTTCTCCACCACGATCACTTCCATCTCGTCGCACAACGTTTGTGCGCGCAGAGAGTTCAAACATTCATCCAGGTGGTGGGCTCCATTCCAGTTGACGATAACTAAAGAGACGGTCGGAACCACGCCTGCGCGACTTTGCTCAAGCGACTGTTCCTTTAGTGACTCAATTTTCATAACGTAAGCTTTCTATTTTTGCCGCCCGCGCGTCAGGATACATCGCTCTGTGTAGATAAGCCCTGTGGTGCGACAACGTTACTGGTAGTAACAACCGGTTTAGTGAGCTGACTAAGTTGGTAGTGTAGTAGCGCCACTTCCTGCGCGAGTCGCTTATTTTGCTCCATCAAGCGTGATAGCGAAATCGAGAAATGCATGGCCAGCAAAAAGCCGAGGATGATGGTTCCTAGTAACAAGAGCGACGGTGAGTAAGCGATGCCGACATATAGGGCAATTTCATCAAGCAGCCCACGCCACACAGAAAACACGATCAATCCTAAACCAGCGGCAAACCAGAGCAACGCGTACTCTTCGCGCAACCGGCGCTGTCGGATCAGATAAAAGATGAATAGCATTACGATCACACTAACGGCAATCGCTATAATTTGTATCTCAGAGTTCATCTAACGGCCTCCCGACGGTCCTGCGTGTCGCGCCCACAATGATCGCAATCAACACCTTGCACATATAATAAATCGAGCGCAAAAAGGTAATTGAAGAACGGCCCCCCTGTCGCTCGCGCATTGAAACGGGTACTTCAACCACCTTAAACCCATTGCGGCATAGTGTGACAATTGATTCCGGCTCTGGGTAATCGTGCGGATAGTTGCGCGCCAGAAAGGCAATTGCAGCACGGTTGTAGGCCCGAAAGCCGGAGGTATTATCGGTGATTTTGCGCCTCAAGACCAACGAGTTCACGAGTTGAAAGATCGTAATTCCTAGTCGCCGCATCAGGGGCGGACGATAAGCTGACGACCCCAAGAAGCGTGAGCCGATTACCACATCACAGTTCCGGTCACGGAAGACCTCCAAAAGCTTGCCGACTTGATCAGCCTGGTGCTGCCCATCACCATCAAACTGTATTGCGATGTCATATCCCTCTTGAGCCGCAAAGAGCAGACCTGTTTGGACTGTACCGCCAATCCCGAGATTGTAAGGAAGGTCCAGTAGGAATACCCCGAGAAAACGCGCGATAGACGCAGTCCCATCCGTAGAACCATCATTGACCACTACGATGTCTGCATCTGGTTGATGAGCACGCAGATCGCCGATCACCCCTGGTAAATTCCCTCCTTCATTGTAGGCCGGGACAATAAAAAGTGTGCGGGTCATAAATTTACTCGCAGTTTCTCTTGAAAGTTGAGTGTGAAGAATGTTAGGTATCTTTGTGCGCGTCGCTTATTTCAAAAGGCGCTCCTGCAAACCGAAGCAATATGCCGAATTTCACTGTTAAAAACAACCGTGAATTCAACTCATAAGTGCAAATATTGACCTGATGCAAACAGGGCAAGCCGAGTCAGTCTCAAAGCTCTTTTAGCTGTCAAGTCCAAGGAACATTGATAGCTAACCAACTTACCCCCAACCGAACAATACTAGCTTCATGCTTTGAAAAAAGACGGTCACTTAAAAAGCAGTATCAAGTACGCGCATCGTGTCAGAGCGTTCTAGGTAATTCTTTATGTTTGGCTCCCAGAATAATTGTGATCTTCTCCGCCTGATCCTGGCAGTCTGCGTTATGCTGGTGCATAGCCAGACACTTTCAGCAGCCAATCAACTCAGCCTATTTCCCCGCTTGCTAAATAGCACATACTCGGTATGGGCGTTCTTTGTTATCAGCGGCTATCTCATCACGATGAGTTTCGAGCGCTCGCGCTCGCTTAGGGATTTTGCTAATAAACGAGTGAGGAGAATCTTGCCTGCCTATGTCACAGTGGTGGCCGTCTCGGCTTTCGCCGGAGCAATTGCGACGACGTTACCGGTTTCCGCATATCTGGTCTCGCCACGGCTTTATGGTTATTTGTTGGCCAATCTTTCATTTCTGAATTTTCTCTGTCCCTCCTTGCCAGGTGTCTTTGAGTCCAATCCGTACGGGCCAGCGGTCAATGGAGCTTTATGGTCTATTCGCTCGGAATTGGCTTGCTACGTAGCCGTGCCGCTCGTCTGTGCCTTGGCATCTCGCTTTGGCCGCTTGGTCGCGTGCGTGGCATTTGCCTTGGTCTTTGTGTGCGCCGGGGCAGCTCTCTTAGCGCTCCAACTACAAACCGGCTCTCCGACTATCGAAACCCTAAGGATAGAGACGACCGATTGCGGTTTCTGTTTTGCGCTCGGGGTTGCCGCCTACTACTACGGTGACAGGTTGCGGGGAAGGTGGTTTGCGGTCGTAGGCATTATGTGTTTGGCCATTCTAGCCCTTGGATTAAAGTTCCATCCGTGGACAGAACTATTACTCAGGCCAGTCCTGCTGGCTTGCGCAGTCATATATGTCTCCTTCCGAATGCCATACTTGGGGAACTGGGGTCGTTACGGTGACATCTCTTATGGAGTCTATATATACCACTTCCCTGTCATCCAATGTGTCGTGGCGGCAGGCGTATTTGCCCTGACTCCTTTGGGTGGCCTGGCCTTGTCGGTTACAGTAACGCTAGCTCTCGCTATTGCTTCGTGGTTCTTTATCGAGGCCCCTTGGCTTTCGGCCAGCAGTCATTATATGCAGGCTTTCAAAGCTCGGCGTGAGTCTCGTTATCTAGTAAATTCCAAATAAGAGTAGCTTAGCAGCCAATTGTAAGAATCAGAGTTCCTTCTCAACCTCTCTCAGAGAAGCGAAGATCAAACATCAAGCTGCTCCTTTGCAACCCCGATACGGCCTCTGCTCATAATCGCCTGTTCGGGAGAAGCGGCTACCAGAAAAATTGCATAGATCATAGTCGGCCAGAATTGCACCAGGAGACGCGAGAGCGAGGTAGCCAACTGCCAGCCAAGGTCATAAGGAGTAATGATATAAGCCATAAAGTACCCCGCTAAGGTGAGACTCACAGCAATCAGTGCAGTGAGAAAACCCGCTTTATTCTGTGCTTCTTTATCTGCCCCTACACAACAAAAGTAACCAGCTAATACAGGCACCGGGTAAATAATCCATTCGCCGAAATAAACCATCCCGTGGACAAATGCGCCGAAAGTTTGCGTGTAGCGAGCGGGATCCAGCAATCTTTCGATGATCGGCTTAAATCCTTGACCAACTAAATAATTGGGCGGGGAAAAGTGCAGTTTGAAATAAATGATGATGATTAATATTGGTGCAAGCCCGATAACAAAGAAAAGCATCTGTCTCAGATATATTTTCCAACCCCTTACCGGCACAACAACGGCAAACCGGGCTGCCATAACTGATGCAAGAAACAATAGCCCCTCGTTCTTCGTCCACCCAGCAAGCCCTGCCGTCATACCGGCTAGTAATAACAGACAATAATTGTTCTCCGATAATCTATCTTGTAAGCAGATTAAGATGATCGTGGCTAAATAAAAAAACCCCAGAGGTACATCTGCGTACTGATAAGCTCCCTGCCTGATGAACAAAGGGGTGCTCAGTAAAACTACGCCGGCCAGTAACCCCTGGCTTTTACCCCGTAGACGGAAGAGAGAGACACACGCCAGCCCAATCGTGGCAAAGGTAAAAATCATAGCAATCGCTGCCGGGACTACCGCCGTCTGATCACCCAAATACTTCCAGCATCGAGCCACGAACCCAGAAACCAGCAAGGGGTAATCCGGGCGCGACCAGGTTAACAAGTTGGAGAAAGCATCTCCCCACTGGTCGCCGCCTTGCGACATAAATCTGGCGCGCAGGTTCCAGATCGCCCAAGCATCCCAATGTCCATGCGGATTCTTCCTTAAGAGTGAGATGGAGGTGATCAGCGCCATAACGAGCGCGAGCAAGAAGACTACTGCAAGAACCCCTGTAATTTTAAGATTCGGAAGCAGCTTGGTGCGCAATTCCGGCATTAAGGCCCGCTCTCGTTTTCGATTGGCGTACAGATAAACAGCAATTAGGCAAATAAGTAAGGTGATTTCACTGAATATCAAACTCGTTCTTGAAGTGGCGAAAACCGACAGATCCAGAAAAAAAACACAGGAAGAGATACCAAAACCCACTCCTATCGCAAGGAAGGTTTTGAATAACAAGTAAGGGCCGGCCAGCTTATCATCCGGCCAACAGCAAGCGATAACAAGGAACCCTGTGAGAACAGAAATGAGAACCGCCAACAAAAATAGGAATGCCATCTCGACTCCTGGTTACATCAGCTTTCGTATCACCTGGTCAAAGCAAACTTTGCGTGTGGCTATTTGGCCGCACAAGTAATTTGCTTCGGCGGATTACCTAAGCTGATGTTAGTCTTGGGATATTTCGCTACAATCAAGTGCGCTCGTCCATCCTGCAAAGCAGGCGGAAGCGTGTAGCTGAAGCTATGATACCCATTACCTTTGCCGGCAACAGCTAGGTCTTGCCGAAAGACATTGGCTTTCACGGTCGCTAGCAGCGTCTCGCCGTCATAGATGTCCACGCTAACAGGGCTGTTAGGTTGATTACTATCCCAAGCCCACCCAGCAATTACTCTGCAGTCAGCAGGTCCGTCGTGATAGCCCGCATAAGCTGGCGGAGCACCGCCGCAAGTAATAAGCTTAGGCGTATTATCCAGCTTAACCTCTGTCCCTGACAGTCGGACAGATACCGAATGTGCTTGCTGGTCCTTCAAGCTGGCTGGGACTGAATAACTGAAACCATGATACCCGTTGCCAACGCCAGCGTTGAGTAAATCCTGTCGCAAGCGATCAGCCTTGACGGTTGCGAGTAATGTGTCACCATCGTAAATATCCACATTGACCGGGCTATCAGGCTGCTGCCGATTCCAAGCCCAGCCATAAATCTCTTCACAGTCGGCACCGGTATGAAAGCCGGTATAGTCAGGTGGCACGTTACCCTGAGGGTTTGAGCCTGCCACCGGTCTTCGGCTATAGAGCAAGGCCCCATTGCCTAAGTCTTTAACCAGGGTCAAATCACTAATGGCAATCATTTCAGGATCCGGCGCGCCGTGACGAAAGTTGCCGAACACCAGTGGATAGCGATGACTATTGGCGACAACGAGGGGCGACAAAGCATACTGTGTTAAGTAGTATTCTGTCGCTGCTCCAGTGTTACTCTCGATCGCTTGAGGTGGATAGTACGTGATATAACCTATCACTCCATGCTCTGGCAGTGCGTTCCTGAAACCCTTGATCCACTGGTCGTAGCCAGTAATCCCATCACCACTGACAAACTTGATCTGAAGTAGAGCTTCCTGCTGGAACAGTCGCAAATTCGACCAGAGAGCCAGCCATAGAAGAGCCAATAAAGCGAGCAGGCTAATTACCCTTCTTGCCTGAATCAGGTAACTAGAATTCATGATTTGTTTCCTCAATGACGACTACAGCTCTGGCCTCTATTACGGCGGGCAAGAGATTACTTGCGGGGTATGACCTAAATCAATATTAGTGCCAGCCACCTTCACTCGAATCGAGTGTGGCTTTCCATTTTTTAGATGGGCGGGAACGAGGTAAACGAAGCTGTGATTTCCATCCCCCTTTCCGGCCGCAACCAAATCATCGCGCAGCTTGTTGGCTAGTACCGTGGTTAGCAAGGTATCGCCATCATAAATATCCACACTGATTGGGCAATTGGGCCGCTTCATATTCCATACCCAGCCATCAATCGTTCCACAATCGGTGTTGCCCTGATGACCTTCATAAGTAGCTTCTATGCCGCTGCTGCGGCTCGGATCAGGTAAAGAATTTGAGGCTTCAATCGCAGACTCATCACACCCGCCTTGCGGCGACTTTAAGCGCGCTACGTCAGCACTGAGCGCAGGCGGGACAGGTGAGCGGTGAAACACGTATGACCGCCCGCTGGCAAACACTAAATCATAAGCTGGCTCGCCGGGTTGTTGAAAAACTGGCTCCCTCGGTGGACCAAATCCTTCGTGCTGAAGCAAAATCCAAGTCACATTCTGCGACTTCAGCTTTTCCCTCCATCGCTTACTTCCGGGCCACACCAAGGCGTTAGTGGTAGGATCAGCGCCAAGTTCATTGTCACAGCCCGTTAACCGCGGCTCAAGATAATAACTCACATAGTTCCCACCCAATATAAACACCGTATCACCCATCTGGTAATGAGCATTCACATACTGGACTCCATAGTAACTGATTCCAAGAAATGCTTTACGCCCAGCCGCGTTCACCGGCGGCCTGCCTATAGCTTTTATACCAGCTCCCAGCTCCACTAAGTTCCATCCGATTACCACAAAAGTAACAGCAACCCAGATGGCGCTTTGGAAAACATTCGATTTCCAGATGCGCCCGAAAATTGCGGCCAAGCTCTCACCTAAGCATAGACCGATTAGTGGAATGGCCGGCAGCAAATACCGTAGATAGGAGGCAGTGATAAACCAGAAGGCCGTAAAGGCCAAGGCCCAACCCACCCACCAGCGGACTGAGCGATTCCAGATAGCAACAATAAAGGCAAGCGGCCAGAGGGCAATAATGTTTAGATACCCTTGATGGTTATCCTTAAAAAAAATCTCTTGTTGCGTAGCAAGATAGATAGGCAGCTTCAGAAAATTCAGAAACGTTTTGGGTACTCCGGCCCCCTGAAGAAATGAACTGGAATCAGCAACAAATAAAAATTCGTCACTTCGGGGACTCCAAGTAAAGGGGAAAGGCATGGGCCATAAGGGATTCCCAGTGTGATAAGCAACGAACCCAAACCAAGGCAGCGCAATGAGCAGACCAATGCCCCAGCCCTGCGCCAGCATTTTCCAGTTAATCTGTGAACGGAAGCACGCCCAAAGGCTATAGGCCAGTGCCAAGGCGAGAAAGAATAAGCCCGTCATTTTGGAGCCAGCCGCCATGCCCAGTAGTGCTAAGGAAAGGTATAACCAGGACGCCTCGCGACTATCTTTGAAGATACGTAACGCGTAAAGACCGAGAAAGACATAACACGTTAATCCAATATCCACATAGGCTGCCGCGCCCAGGTAGCGGACTAATGGGTGCGCCAGCCAGAAGGCAGCCAAAGCGACACCCAAAGCAGACTGTTTCTGTCGCTTGCCCCAGGCATAAAGTCCTAGCGCGACAAGCATCATCAAACTGTACACAACCATTTGGGCAAGGATGTCGTCCTGCAGGGCTAATGCCCAGGTAAAGAGCAGATGATTCAGCGCGAGTAACACTGGTGATACGACCCCAGGCACCATGGTAACTCGATGCATTAGCAAATACTCTCTGGCTAATATCAAATGGTTACTAATAGCGTCCCATTGATGAGGTGGGTACTGAGTTAAGTAAAACAGCAGCCCGGCATAGGCCAGCCCAAGACCGAACAAACAAACGACCAACAACCAGCTTGGTCGGTAATAGTCTTTCCACTGCCGGAGCATTTGAAGCCATTGACTCTGCTGCGAACGAATTGAAGCGCCGAGCAACCAAATCGCTCGGCCGCCACCCACTATGGTCAATCCCCAAATGATGGGCCGGTAGAGGAGACCAAACAACCCCATGACAAATAAGAGCGAAGCATATAATCCAAAACCTAAAGCGACCGTAAACACCAGCCGCTCTATTAAAGAATGAAAGCGATATTTGTGCAGCAACACATCGCCAACGCCTGCTGCTGCCAGAAGCATCAAGCCCAATCCAGCTATATGAGCAATGACCCATATCAAGTATGTTATCGTGAGGTGTCTTAACATTGTCGTTTACTTTGTCTTGATTGTAGTAAAGCCTAACACGTCAGTGGAATAAGAGATTAACTCTTGCGCCTTCCAACCAGCAGCATAAAATCACTAGGTAACATCCCGGCCTCAATTAAACTGTCCTCGACTGAGTAAACACCTCGGATAAACTGCTGGGCCGCTTCATCTGTCAGGCTGAAATTGTGCATGATGCCATTGTAGAGGAGGTGTTGAATTGTCCCACCTAAGGGCCTGATCGCCACCAGTTGAAAATACTCCTGGAACAAAGGAAAGATGTCGGCTGAACGGATGGACTCGAACGGTGAAGCCGCCACGACCTCAGCCGGAGTGGGGCGGCCTTCCAGATGCTTGAGCGCCCCCCAATGGAAAGTCCGCAAGCTCTCCGGCAATAGCGCGAGAAGCGCTTGCACCATTTCTATTTGTTGATCCGTCCATTGAAACTGAGTAGGGCCAACAAACGCCTCCAATATAAACAAGCCAGACGGTGTGAGTGCTTGATGAACCTGATGCATGATGTGCTCAAGCTCAAGAAAGTAATGAAAGCTATGACATGAGAAGATCAAATCATAAGTCAGCTCAGGCAACTCCATCTCATTTATGTCGGCCACTTGAAAGCGACCCGGCGCACCTAACGCCTGACGCTCACGCTCTCCCTCAGCTACCCGCTCGCCACTGATATCGCAACCTTCTATCTGCTTTGACGCACCTGACTTGAAAACACTGATACTTCGCGCCCCTGCTCCGCAGCCGAGGTCCAGGCTCTTTTCTGCCGGCCCGCCCAATTCCCGCTTTGCCCATCCCTCCCACGGCAGGCCGTCAATCAGCATAAGCTGGCGATAATGTTCATTGATCAGCGGGTGATCCAACCAAGCATTCCAAACCCCAGAAGCTTCTACCTTGAGATGTTCTCCCCCGTGCTGGCTCGCTGCGACAAGTTTGTCCAGATAATCCTCTTGCTGCCTGCCAGTTGTAACCAAGTCCAGCACTCTTTTTAAGCGGTTCGTCATCGGATTGTCCTTCGTGACTTCTAGCGTGTGTAGTGAGCCTCAAATTTCAGTGAGGCATTTTGGTGCGGCGTCCATTTAATATTCCACTTCGATTCGTAGTAGCGCCGATTCTCGTCAAAAATCTGGTTGTAATCGCCACTCTGAATCAGTTTCCCAAAAGCGGCTTGGCCAAAGTGGTGCACAAAGACATCCGCTGCGCAGATAACCCGGTAGCCCTTGGCTTTCAAGCGCAGCGAGTAATCATCGTCCTCGAACATGCCAACCCCAAATTGTTCGTCCAGCGGGCCAATCTCCAGGTAGATGTCTCGCCGCATTGCAACACAGAACATCGCCAGCATATGAATATCGGCAATCTGACCATCGTGTTCCCAGGTATACCGCTGCGCAAAAGCCTCCATCTCAGCCCAAGTCCTATATGGCGCGTTAACCTTCGCTTCGTTACCGACAAAGTTAGTTACGGGGCCAACCAATCCGACAGCAGGGTCTTGCAAATGCCGCAACAGGCGGCCCAGCCAGCCGGGAGGAACAATAGTGTCATTATTGAGTAAGACTATGTACTCGCCTGTACTTTTCTCGATGCCCTGGTTGTTAGCCCGCGCGAAGCCATGATTTGCCGGATTGAGGATAGTTTGAATGCTAGGATACTGCTTCGCCATCTCAAGCAAATACTCCGGCGTACCATCCGTCGAGTTGTTATCTACGATAATTAATTCGTAATTGTGGTACTCCGTGTTCCGAATCAGGCTCTCGAGACAAAGCTTGTTAAGCACCAAGTTGTTGTAAGTGACGATTATGATACTGGCGCGCGGCGTAATCTCGTTGACACCGGATTTGATTTGTTGATAGCGTACCTCCCAGGCATTTTGCCGCGCCAATTCCTTACGTCGAGCGCATAATTCGGCAGAGTCTTCGCTGAGCGCGGCGTCCAGTTTGTTGACGAAGTCCTCCTTGTCAGCAGCTAAATAGACATAGTCGCTATACTGCTTGAGTTCAGGCATCATAACAGAAACCACCGGCTTCCCTCCGCTCAGGTATTCGTACAATTTGACCGGATCAGTAGCTTCGGTGATGGGGTTGATCTTGAAAGGGATAATGCAGGCATCGAAGTGATAAAGGTACTGTGGCATGGTTTCATAAGGCTGCTGGCCGAGCAGCCGCACATTAGGCAATTTCTTCAACTCAGCCACATCCACGTCAAAGACACCGCCTAAAAGCACAAAGGTATAAGCAGGCCGCTGCGCCGCCACATAAGCCATTAACTCTAAATCGAACCAATCAGCAATTGCTCCGTAATAGCCGACGACTGGATGCCTGACGTTGGGGAGCAGGGAGTTGGGTAGGCAGCGTTGTGCGTAGAAGTTATAATCCACCGCATTGCGGGCCAGCACCATCGGTCGTTTATAGCTCTGCCATTTTTCGTAAAGGCGGAGCGCGGTGACAACCAACAAGTCGCACTGCTTTACCAGTTGCGTCTCCATCTCGAGCACTTGGCGCTTGATGCCGGGAAAGTTCTCCCATTCATCCATGCAGTCGTAAATGATGCGCCAGTCCCATTGTTCTTGCGCCTCCAGCGCCAAGCGACCCCAGGAAGCAATCATAACGTAACCGATTGCTTCATCTATTTGGAGCGCGCGGCGTAGCCCAGCCAGTGAAGAAAGCAACTCTTGCTGATTTACCCCCTCGATGACTCCCCCATAGACATCCGGCTGGTATTGCGCTGCCAACTGGACTTCATAGACATTTTCTTTGATTGTCCGCACGGCAAAACGCGGGTTTGCATCCTGTGGCAGAAAGCGACTGGTGCTGATGTAGAAAACTCTATGTCCTTGCGCGGCGAACTGCGACATGATCTGTTGCGGACGCTGATAACGGAACTCCCAATCAATAATAGAAAAGCAAATTACATCTGCCTGCTTGAGCGGTTTAGCCGGAAGATTGTGACTGAGAATTGCCGGCAACTTCTCCTCTGGTAGATGAGGAAGTAGAGTTAAGGTCTCGAACAGGTCACCAACTTTGGCCTTCGTTGGTAAGGGAGGCCTTCTTTCGACCATCGGTTTCGCCGCGGGGACCGTGCGAGTAGTTACCTGAGAGTGCTGGAAGAGCGTATGAATGAATTGCCGGACTCTCTTTGGTAAAAACGGGAAGATGAGTTGACGAATAGTTTTGCGAAAACGCCAGTAACCGCTCTGTAGCGCTAACCAGGCAAAGAACTGTGGCAGCGGAGCGCGTTTTTTTGCTGACACTCGTTCTCGGAGGCCTCGAATCGTCTGCTCCTTTGTCTGTAATTGTTTTTGGAAGACCTGACTCGCTTGCTCCTTCGCCTGCCGCGCGGCCACTTCCTTTGCCTGAAGTGCGGCTAACTCTCTGCGGAGCCAAGCAATTCCTTCGTCTACCTGTAATTGTTCCTGGAGGGTTTGAATCGTTTGCTCCCTGGCTCGCAATTGTTCTTGGAGGGCCTGGGTCGTTTCTTCCTTTGCCCGCAATTGTTTTTGGAGGTTCTGAGTCGTTTGCTCCTTTGCCTTCAATTGTTCTTTGAGAATCCGAGTCGCTTCCCCCTTTGCCCCCAGTGCGTTCAACTCATCTCGGAGCCAAGCAATTCCTTCATCCCGACTTTGCAGAATCTTTTCCTTCTCAGCCAACTGCTCTCTAAACATCTGACCCGCCTGCTGCCAGACTTGCAAGGCAGCGATGGTTTGCGCCTGCTCAGCTACCTGAGCTCGGAGCCGATGGAGGCTGTGCTCCGCGTTCACACGCAAAGCCAGGGCATCGGCCAAAGCCCCCTGCATTTCGACTTGCATCGCTGGCTCGCTGCTCGGCGGCGCAGTCCAAAAATTCGTAGCTTTCTCCGCCGGGGATACACTGCCTAAAGCGGCAAGTAGGTGGTTTTTCTGCGCTGTCGGGATGAGCGCGGTGCGATGAACCGCCAAAATTTCGTCGCGCAACTCAGGTTCCAAGCCAGTCAGACTGTTGATGAAGTTCTTGGTCCAACCCTCTCCCATAAACGCTTCACCAAGAAAATGCAGCCCCGCTGCTTCAAACGCTGCCGACAAATCTATGAGCGGCATCTCCTTGCCAAACGGCCACGCGCCGTGCCCGGCTTTCTGCACGCGCCAGAGCCAGTACCAATAGCACAAACGATTGGGCACGAGTACGAGCACATATTTATGGCTGCGGCTGGCCATCGCACGCAGAAAAGCGACTTGCTGATCGAAGGAGTAATGTTCGAGCGCGCCAGCGTTGAAGACCAAGTCGTACTGCGGCGGGCCGGTCGTGAATGCATCGCTGAAAATAAAGTCGGCCTGCTGCTCTTCGTGCACAAATAATCGTCGTGCGTAATCAAGCGCGTTTGGCGAGAAATCCAGCAGGCTAACTCGATAACCCGCTTTCGCCAGTGCCAAACTCTGCCAACCACCACCGCAACCGGCTTCCAAAGTTTTGCTGCCCGGCGGAAGCAGCTCACCAATGCGTGCTATCAATTCCTGATGAAATTCTTTGCTGGGCTCGCTATCTTCAGTCAGCGGCAAATCGGCATAGTACTGTTCCCATTTCTCGCTCTCCTGATCCCTGGCGCGCCCTGCGCTCCGTTCGGCCAAATAATCAGGTGAGCCATAAACAACCAATAGCTGTTGGCCAAACCAATATTGTGGGTTTACGTCAATCTGTTTCGCGTACAGGCGAACGAATTTGCCGAGCTTTTCAGGGAAGGATTCTTCGCGGAATTGCGAGCGATGATACTCGCAGAGCGGGTACTCGTCATATGGTACGAGCGCAACGTACAGATATTTACACGTGCGGAGATGGTCCGTAGCAAGCTGCAATGGCTTGGCGAAATGTTCGAGACAGTTAGAAGTGACAATACAATCGAAGACGCGCGGAATTTCGCCATCAGGAGTGCAGATAAATTCCTGTTGCGGGTGTCGCCGCTGCGCCTCTTCGATGGCGCGCTCAGCATAATCGAGGCCGCTGACGCAGGCTTGAGGAAAAGACTGAGCCAGCAACTCAACCCCCTCGCCGAAAGCACAGCCCCAATCCAGAATGGTGGTTGGCCGCAACCGCAGGAAGTTCAACTCGGCGATGTCGAGGTTGGCGATCAAACACTCCATGAAATGGCGTGTCTGGCCACCGCCATCATTTAAGTCCCATTGTTCGGCTAAGTAATCTTCCCACCACTCGCGGGAATTAACCGGATATACTTGTTGTGTCATCTGAAAGAATGTACCTTGGCCAGCGGCGCACTCAAGACCACAGACTCCTCGGCCTGAGCGTCGGGTCTCTTGCTCCTGGACTCAAATATGAAAAGGGATTGCACCAGTGTACGCAACGCCTCATAAAGCGCGAATGATGATCTTAATAGAGACGTCACTAAACTCAATTATCGATAAACTGGCTTGTTCAGGCGCTTAGTCGGTCCGTAGAGCGGCCACTATACAATACCGATGTGCGCAAAGCCAAGATCAACCAGCGCCTTATTGTCCAAGGCGTTTTGGCCGTCAATTGGCCTGATCTTCCCAGAGTGTGGGGTCGGCGATTGACAGAATTACTTTCGTACCATATAACACCGCCTCGTTTTGACCGATCTTGCGTAGTGCTCGCCGTGCTGTCTTGACGCTTCCGCTTCAGCAGTTCCAGGCAAGCTAATCCCTGCGTCGCTCAATCATTTATGACGATTGCGCCAGTCGGTATTGACGCTGAGGTGAAGTTGAGATGTCTGCCCGGAATAACCGTCTAGCTCTGCTAGAGCAGGAAAGTAAACGCAAGTTTCAAGAAATGCCGGTCTACGATTCGGCCCGGCAGAGCCTGCCTTTCATCACCGAACTCAAAGAGCTGTGGCGTTACCGGGATTTGCTGAGACAGTTGATCGCGCGCAACATCAAGACGCGCTACAAACGCTCGGTGCTCGGCATCCTGTGGACGATGCTCAACCCACTGCTGATGATGCTGGTGCTCACCTTCGTCTTCTCAGAAGTGTTTCGCTTCAGGATCGAACATTATGCCGCCTATGCGCTGGCGGGGTTGTTGTTGTGGAACTTCTTTGCGCAGACGACGACCGGCGCGATGAGTGAATTGATTTGGGGCGGCGGTTTTCTACACCGCATTTACATTCCGCGCGCCATCTTCGCTGTCACTGCGTTGGGCACAGGACTGGTCAACCTGTTGTTATCTCTGGTGCCGCTGTTTGTAATTATGATCGTCACCGGGGTGCCGGTGCGTCCGACCATTCTGATTCTGCCCCTGCCGATTTTGCTGACGGCTATGTTTGCGCTCGGCGCGGCGCTCTTTCTTTCGCGCGTGGCTGCCTACTTCGCCGATGTCGTCGAGATGTATCAAATCTTCCTGACGGCCTGGATGTATGTGACGCCCATCATTTATCCAAAAGAGATCATCCCACCGAAGTTCCAATGGTTCTTCAATCTCAATCCGATGTATCACCTGATCGAAATCTTCCGCGCGCCGCTCTACATCGGCTGGTTCGCCGGGCCAAAGACTATGGCAGCGGCAGCAACGGCAGCGGTCTTCGCGTTGGGGTTCGGCTGGTGGTACTTTACCAGGAAGGCGGATGAGCTTGCTTATCGAATCTGAAATCCCCGGCGTCGCCCTCAATGAGGTTGATGGCGCACCAGTCCTCATCCGCCTGGAGGGCGTCTCGGTCGAATATCGCGCCCCGCGCGAACGGATCGGCACTCTCAAGGAGTACGCGATCCGCTTGCTGCAACGGCGCGTACGCCACGACGTCTTCACAGCTTTGCGCGAGGTCAGCCTCGAAATCAAACAGGGCGAGGTCTTCGGCATCATTGGGCACAACGGCGCGGGCAAAAGTACACTGCTCAAAGTGGTCTCGCGCGTGTTGAAGCCGACGCGCGGGCGAGTTTGGGTCAAAGGTCGCGTCGCGCCGTTGCTGGAGTTGGGTGCGGGCTTCCACGCCGAATTGAGCGGGCGCGAAAACATCTTCCTCAACGGCACGCTGCTCGGTTACACGCACGCAGAAATGGAGGCGATGTTCGACCGGATCGTTGATTTCGCCGAAGTCTGGGATTTTATTGATGCCCCGCTGCGAACTTATTCAACCGGCATGGCCGCACGGTTGGGGTTCGCGGTCGCAACGGCCACACAACCTGACATTCTGATTGTTGACGAAGTGCTCTCGGTCGGCGACGAACGTTTCCAGGAAAAGTGCGCGGCGCGCATGAAGGAATTCAGAGAAGGTGGAGCTTCGATTATGCTGGTCACGCACTCCCCCACCTTGGTAGAGAAGATGTGCGACCGCGTGGCCTGGCTGGATCGCGGCGAGGTCCGCGCAATTGACCAGCCGAAAGTGATCATCAATCAATATCACGAGACCTACACCACAAAGCCCGTGAGCGAGACCGCTCCCACGCCTCCGGCTGAGCAGCCATCCGCCGACTCAAGCCAGGAGCCAATGACGCCCGCAGAAGAGACGCCGGAGAAGCATTCGAGCTTCAGACCCGCTCTAAAGGTTCTCTCCATCTTCGGCACGCGTCCTGAAGCCATCAAAATGGCGCCCGTCGTCAAAGAGCTAAGCAAACATTCCGGCCAGCTCACGAGCGTAGTCTGTGTCACCGCACAACATCGTGAGATGCTCGATCAAGTCTTATCGCTCTTCGACATCAAGCCCGACTATGACTTGAACATCATGCAGGAGAATCAATCGCTGGCCGAGGTCACGGCCAACGCTTTGATCCGGCTCGATGAAGTGTTGCGAAAAGAGAAACCTGACTGGGTTTTGGTACAAGGCGACACGACAACGGCAATGGTGGGCGCGCTCGCGGCCTTTTATCATCGCGTCAAAGTCGGCCACGTCGAAGCGGGTCTACGAACCTGGAACAAGTTTCATCCCTTCCCCGAAGAAATCAACCGCAAGATCGCCGACGCTGTCTGCGATCTGCATTTTGCTCCCACGGGCATGGCGCGCGAAAACCTGCTGCGCGAAGCCGTCAGCGATGCCAGCATCATCGTCACTGGCAACACGGTGATTGACGCGCTACTGGATGTCGCCGCGCGGGATTACGATTGGAGTCTGGGGCAGCTCGCCGCAGTGCCGCGCGACAAACGATTGATTCTGGTCACGGCACATCGGCGCGAAAGTTTTGGCGCCCCCTTCGAGCAAATCTGCGCCGCGCTCAAAGAGCTGGCGACTAGCTTCCAAGACGTGCATATCGTCTATCCCGTGCATCTGAATCCAAACGTGCGGCGTCCGGTCTTCAACACACTCGGCAACCTGCCTAACGTCACGCTACTCGAGCCGCTCGAATATCTGCCGCTAGTGCAATTGCTGAAGCAGGCTTATTTGGTGCTGACCGATTCGGGCGGCTTGCAGGAAGAGGCACCCGGACTAGGCAAACCGGTGCTCGTCATGCGCGAAACGACGGAAAGGCCGGAAGGCGTGGCTGCGGGCACGGTCAAGCTGGTGGGAACAGACCGAGAAACTATTGTGCGCGAAACGACGCGGCTGTTGCAAAACGAAGCGGAATACGAACGAATGGCGCGTGCGGTGAATCCTTACGGTGATGGCCACGCTAGTGAGCGTATTGTTGAAAGTCTGAAGAGATATTTGGCGGCTTCTTAAAGCTCAACCTTGCAAGTTCGCAACTCAGTACGTAAACTCCATCGCACCCTGCCGGGGTGGCGGAACTGGTAGACGCACAGGACTTAAAATCCTGTGACCCTTCGGGTCGTGCGGGTTCGATTCCCGCCCTCGGCATTTTTCAAATTACCAAGCTCAACTTCACCAACAACCAAATAGAGACACGGAGACACAGAGTCAGCGAGCAAGCCTCTGCCCGGCACTCGCGCAGGCCGGAGAATGACGCGTCAGATCGCCTGCGCGTGAAGGGCGTAAATTCTTGCTCGACTGTCCAACTCTCTCTGTGTCTCCGTCTCCCTACGGCTGAGGATGCTGTACGCTTTGCTGAAGGGCGGGAAAGTGTCATCGCGGGGCTTTTTCCTGTTCAATAGAGCGTGAAGTTGTATTCAAGTTGGGCGCGCACCGTTACCAGCACACCGTTCTCATATGCCGGTTGAAAGCGAATGCGCCGGGCGGCTTGAATCGCTTCTTCGGTCAGGCCGCTGGGCAACCCGCGCACTACGCGAATGTCGGTAATCTGGCCGTTCGCGTTGAACGTTGCCAGCAACACCACGAGGCCTTGCACCTTGAGCACACGCGCCTCTTCGGTATATTTGGCCTTCTCTTTGTAGAGGATGGTCGGGCGCAGATGCGCCGTCATCTTGCGGACGTCCTGCTCTTTGCCCAGGCCAGTCGTCGGTTGGCCGCCGATAATTGGATTGCGCCCGCCTGTGTTGAATTGGTTGCCAGCGCCGAAGCCCGCGCCATGACCATTCCAGCCTACGCCTGTGCCGTCACCATTACCAATGCCACCATCATTGCCTGGCCCTTTTGACGGTGCCGCTGGCGGAGCGTCCGGCAAACCTAGTTGCCCTTTGACAAAGTGCAGCGTCTGCGGATCGGCCACGATAGTCGGCGTGACTACCAGCGTCGCATCTTTGATTTTTGGCGGCGCAGGATCGGGCAATTTCAATTGCGATTCCAAGCGCGCTTGTGGCACTACGCCAGTGCTGGCTGGCAAGCTCTGCTTGTCTCCGCCGCTACCGCCGCCTGGCGCGCGTTGTGGCTGTGCCAAACTACCGCCCAGATGACCGTTACGCCTCTGTACAAACTCGCTCTTTGTGGCTAGGGTCACTGGCCAAATCAATTTGATCGGGTCGGTTTCACTCGCTGAAATCAGCGGACTGTCTGGCACCAGCCGCTGTGCTGTAGTCGAGTGAGACAAGCCAACCAACAACAGCGCTGTTACCACGCACGTATAACTGATCACCGCCAACGCCATGCCCAATTGCAACCTCTGCCCGCGCCGCCGCGAGCCACTTTCGCCGCGCAACAAAGCCACCAGATAACGGCGCGGATCGCGGCGCAATTCGATCACTGCCGCGTACAATTCGCGCCCCAGCCGTCGCCACAGCGATTCCGTCTTCAACAAGAAATTGAATTCATCACTATCATCAGTGCGCCAGTGCGCGCGCAGATCGTAACGCACGAGCAACTCCGCATCGCGTGGACAATAGACAAACCCTTCCGCAAAGCTGGCCTGACACTTCGGGCAGACTTTCATCGTAAGGCCTCCTCACTTGTGTCGAATGGTTTACTGCACTCCGGCGGTTTTGAGTTGGAAGAGTTCGCCGCGCATTTCTTGAACGCCCTTTGAACGGCGGGCGAAAAAGCTTCTTGCAAAAGTTTAAGTGAAAATTTTCGGCTGTATGGCCACTGAACACGCACGCACTCAGCGTTTGGCTGGTTGTTTCAACTTGCGGACGAAGGCGGCGCGTTCTTAGCTCGCCAAAGCCGTGCTGCCGTTGTCTCGCTCCAGCGCTTGTATTATCGTGCTGGCACGGTTCTATTACTTACAACACTACAACCACATCATGCTTCATCAAGGAGTTTAGTATGCGGAAGATACGCCTGTTTGCCTTGCTACTTGCGCTCTTGGCCGTGTCGAGCGTTGCGCGGTTCGCTTTCACGTCGGCGCAGCAATCCAACGCGGGGTTCACGGTCGAACAAGTCTTGAGCGCGCCCTTCCCTTCCGATCTGATTGCCGCGCCGACGGGCGAGCGCATCGCCTGGGTCTTTAACGCCGGAGGCAAGCGCAACGTCTGGGGCGCGGAAGGGCCGGAGTTCAAGGCGCGTCAACTGACGCCTTACAACGAAGACGACGGGCAGGAGTTGACCAATCTCGGTTTCACGCGCGATGGCAAATGGATAGTGTATGTGCGCGGCGGTGATGAGAATCAGGCAGGTGAAGTGCCCAACCCAACCAGCGATCCCAGCGGCGCAGATCAAGCCATCTACGCGGTCAACTACGATGACAAACGCGTTGTGAAAGTGGCGGATGGCAGCGATCCAGTCGTCTCTACTGTGGATAACCTTGTCGTCTACAGCCGCAACAATCAAATCTGGGTCAATGCGATTGGCGTGGATGCAAAGAAGGCGCAGCCGCTCTTCATCGCGCGTGGCAGCAATGGCTCGCCACAATGGTCGCCCGACGGCAGGCAACTCGCGTTTGTCAGCACGCGCGGCGATCACAGTTTCATCGGCGTTTGTGATTTGGCGACGCAGAAGCTGCGCTATCTCGCGCCGACGATTGACCGCGACAGTTATCCACGCTGGTCGCCCGATGGCAAGCGCCTCGCCTTTGTGCGCCAGCCGACGCGCGGGTTGCGACAGCGCTCGTTGTTGGAAGATCAACCTGATCCGTGGACGATTTGGGTAGCCGATGTGGCGAGTGGCAAAGCGCGTGAAGTGTGGCGCAGCGGTAACAAGCTGGAGGATTCATTGCCGCGTTGGGCGGGCACGGATGTGATTCAGTGGGGACGTGGCAAAGACAGCAACGTAATCGGGGGACTTGGCAAAAACCAGGACGTAATCATCTTCCCTTTGGAAAGAGATGGATGGATGAGGCTTTACTCGCTTTATATCGGACGCGATGAAGACACACATCTGCCACTTCCCGATGGAGGAACCCCCATTTCACCGCCTAATGCGGAGGTCGAGCACATCACACTGACTCCCGATAAACAAGAAGTAATTTTCTCGTGCAATCGTAGTGATATTGACAGACGGTCATTGTGGCGAGGCCTTGCTGAGGGAGGGCGATCAAATGCTTTCACGTCAGACCAGAAAATAACTTGGAATCCTGTTGTCACAGGTGATGGCCGATACATTGCTTATCTTAATTCCGACGAGCGTCAGCCAGGAATGTTAGGTGTGATGTCTATCAAGGGTGGTGAGGGCAAGCCTATCGCCGCTGAGTCATTCCCCAAAGACTTCCCTTCATCACAACTCATCACACCACAACAAGCCATCTTCAAAGCCGCCGACGGCCTCGAAATCCACGGCCAGCTCTTCCTTCCACCAAACGCCAAGCCCGGCGACAAGTTGCCCGCCGTCATCTTCTCGCACGGCGGCCCGATGCGGCAGATGCTGCTCGGCTGGCATTCTATGTACTACTACCACAACACCTACGCCTTCAATCAGTATCTGGCGAGCAAAGGCTACGCGGTGCTCTCGGTCAACTATCGCTCCGGCGTTGGCTACGGGCGCGCCTTCCGCGAAGCGCCGAAACGCGGTGCGCGTGGGGCTAGCGAATATCAAGACGTTGTCGCGGCGGCCAACTACCTGCGCGCGCGTTCGGACATTGACGCCAGCCGCATAGGCTTGTGGGGTGGCAGCTACGGCGGCTATTTGACGGCACTCGGTTTGGCGCGCAACTCGGACTTGTTCGCCTGCGGCGTGGATATTCACGGCGTTCACGATTGGTCGGCACGTATGACGGGCGGCGAAGGCGGCGACCGCGACGCAGCAAAGATCGCGCGCGAGGCTTCGCCAATGGGTGCGGTCGAAAAGTGGCGCGCGCCCGTCCTGCTCATTCACGGCGACGACGACCGCAATGTGGCCTTCTCGCAAACAACTGAGTTGGCGCGGCGCTTGCGCGAACAGAAGGTCGAGTTCGAGCAGCTTGTCTTTCCTGATGAAATCCACGATTTCCTGCTGCATCGCCATTGGGTCGAGATTTTCAACACTGCCTTCGATTTCTTCGAACGCAGACTGAAGAACGCCAAACCGCGTCAGATCAGTTCGCGCGTAGTCTCCAATAAAAAATTTGCACTTGCTACGACTCCACGCCGTCCCGCAATAACAATTGCACAACCGATTATTTATCGTCGTAACTCGCCGCCTGATCTGAAAGCTCCAAGGGGGCGTCATACGGCAGCCCAGGGCAGCGCCTTGGGTAGGCGCGCAATAACCGGCGCAGCCCTGAAGGGACGAAATAACCTGAGTCGGGTTATACATTCGCGAACTGTATTGCGCCCAGTTGGGGCTTCACGTTTTTTCGTACTGCGCACCCAGGGCGTTGCCCTGGGCTATCCTATTGCGCCCAGTTGGGGCTTGACCGCCGCGCGCGTGCGGCAAAATGCCAAACCGAATGCTAGCGCTGACCTGCTCATTCGCGGTGGGCGCGTGCTCGACGGCTCTGGCGCATCCGAACGCATCGCCGACGTAGCCATCACTGACGACCGCATCAGCTTCATCGGCGACGCCGCGCAAGCAGGCATCACGGCCAAACGCACGCTTGACGCAAAAGGCCTGATCGTTGCACCCGGCTTTATTGACCCGCACACGCACGCTGACGAAGACCTTTCAAATGCGCAGCGCAAGGGCAACGTCAGCTACTTGCTGCAAGGCGTCACCACCGTCGTCATCGGCAATGATGGCCGCTCGCCGTTGCCACTCGGCAAGAAGCTCGACCAACTACAAACGCAAGGCGTCGGCACGAACGTGGTTATGCTCGTAGGACAGGGTAGCGTGCGCGGCACAGTGCTAGGCGCAAGCGATGCCGCCCCGACCGCCGAACAACTCGCCAAGATGAAAGAGTTGGTGCGCCAGGCGATGGACGATGGCGCCTTCGGCATGTCTACGGGTTTGTATTACGCGCCCGGCAATTTCTCCAAGACCGAAGAGGTGATCGAGCTGGCCAAAGTCGTCGCCGAACGCGGCGGCATCTACGACACGCACCTGCGCGACGAAAGCTCGTACAGCATTGGCCTGCTCGGCTCGATTGAGGAGACCATCCGCATTGGCCGCGAAGCGCACCTGCCCGTCCACATCTCGCACATCAAAGCGTTGGGCACAGACGTTTGGGGCCAGAGCAAACAGGCAATTGCACTGATCGAAAAAGCGCGCCGCGAGGGCGTCAACATCACAGCCAATCAATATCCGTACACGGCGTCTGGCACTTCGCTCACCGCCGCACTTGTGCCGCGCTGGGCCGAAGCAGGCGGCAACGCCGAATTGCTCAAACGCATTGACGATCCGCAAGTGCGACCCAAACTGATTGCCGAGATGGAAGCCAATTTGAAACGGCGCGGCGGCGCGAACTCGCTGCTAATCACCGGTGGCCGTAATCGCAACCTGGTTGGCAAGCAACTCGACGCCATCGCCAAAGCTGCCAACAAATCGCCCATCGAAGCCGCGCTCGACATCATCAAAGCGGGCGGCGCGGGCGTGGCCTCGTTCAATATGAACGAACCGGACATCGAAGCCTTCATGCGCCAGCCCTGGGTGATGACCGGCAGCGATGGTTCGGCGGGCCACCCGCGCAAATATGGCACCTACGCGCGCAAGCTCAACGAGTACGTAATGAAGCGCGGCGTCATCACCTTGCCGCGTATGATTCAAGCCAGTTCGCAACAGGTGGCCGAGACCTTCGGCATTAAAGGGCGCGGGAAGTTGAGTGAAGGCTATTTTGCCGATGTGATCGTGTTTGATGAAAAGGCGGTGGCGGAGACGGCAACATACGAGATGCCGGAGCAGCCGGCCGTCGGGATGAAGTTTGTGGTGGTGAATGGGAAGCTGGCGGTTGAGGATGGGAAATATACAGGAGCAGTGGCGGGGCGAGCATTACGAAAGTCGGCCAATGGTGAGTAAGTGAGTCGTCGTATCCACGACGATGACCAGGGTCAGACCTGATTGAATTCAAGAGCTGCGTTTTTTAGGATCAGCCTCCTGCTCATCATCAGAGTCTTCGAATGGTAATAGCAGAGTCAAAAAGTCGAGTGATGGTCTTGAACCGGTTGGGGCTAAGTCATTGGACTCGCATTTTGAGCTTTCTGTTTCGAGATCGTTGAGTATGTGCTCCAACAGACGAGCTCCTTCTGTTCCTCGGTAAAGGTAAGCTGTCGGTCCTAACGCAGGCTCCAAATTTTGGTAGTACTCGAGTAATGCTTCGGGATTATCTTCATAACCTTCTAGCAGTCCGGGACACATCATTGGATAAAAAGCCTCTCTAAATCCCTCAGCGGCATTCTCAAAACCGCTCTCGTATGCCGCTGCCAGTAAAGTGCCTGGCTTCAACTCTCCCTTCCTTATTTTGTTCGCTAGAGACTTGAGGAAATGCCCTGGCGCCACATACCCAAAAGCCTCTATTGCTTTTCGTCGAAGCACCTCAGATTCATCTACCATTAAACTCTCCAAGGTGAGACTAACAACTGACTCATTCAGAAAATCAACATCATAGGGCTCTTCGCTAACATGCATTTCACGCAGCGCATCAAGGATAATTTCTTCTACCTCATCAAGCTCTTCTCCGACTTCTTGAGCAAACGCCAGTAGCTCAGCAACGAAATCTTTTAACGAGGTTTCTGTTTCGGGCAGAACGGCGCACAAATCATTAGCGCCTGCGGACAGCAATGGCATTAACTTCACAGCTTCAAGTCTGACGAAAACATCCGTGTCATTTCGGGCACGATCAATCGCGTGCCGCAGCCAACCCGTGTTTTCTCTTTGCCATCGCGCTGTATACGCCAGGGCTGCTAGGAATATTTTTCTAACTCGCGGATCATCAAATACAGGTAA
The DNA here is from genome assembly GCA_963699175.1 of uncultured Acidobacteriota bacterium. Taxonomy (GTDB): domain Bacteria; phylum Acidobacteriota; class Blastocatellia; order RBC074; family RBC074; genus JACPYM01. The sequence continues at coordinate 1,490,119 of OY969418.1, forward strand.
ATTACCATCATCTGTCTCAATCAATCGAAGATGCTCACGCTGTAGAAAGAACCAATGCAACGCGTCTAGGCCAGCGTTAGAACCTGCTGCTAAATTAAACTCGGCGTTCATATCCCATTGCTCTGGAATAAACGTCAAGAAGTCTCTTACCCAGGCTGAATCAAACTCAACGTCTTGCTTCTTCAGTTCTTTTATCTTCGTCAGCCAACCTCTCACCCAATAGGCAATTACAAAGTCCCGCTCACGGCCATAGTAAAAGTCTACCCCAGGTTCGTTTTGACGAACCGTTACTTCGGTAAGAAGCGCAGCCTCGAACAAGCCTGTTGGCGGGCGCTCGACGATTGGCAACCACCAACGTTCTTGCGCTGTTCTCATCGGCACAGGTGCACTTACGTTGCACATCTCGTCTGCCAATTCACGCAAAAACATTTTCGGATCATATCGCTGCATTCCGACTGTTCGATTGATTTTGTCTTTGATGTGGGTGTCGAGCAGGGCAGGCTCATCCAGGCTGTCCGGCAACGTGCAGCCCTGATACAGTTTCATTGCGATGCCGAGAGTATAGGGTTCGGCCATTCGCTTGTGTGAAATTGGAATAACGACCTTGTAGGCTTTGGCGTAATGTTCATAGGCAATCCGCATCTCTTCTTCGGTGTATCTCGAAAGAGTAACTACGCTCCAGTTTCGTGCTGGCAGCTTGTAATCGTCACCAGCCGATACCCGCTGTCCTAATTGTCGATGCCGGTTTTGTTGTGCAGCATCAAGGTTTATATCGAGAAGTTGAATGGCGCTTTGGTCAAGACCTGCCGCCTGCGCAATGTAGGATGGATTGCCAGCTTCTCCTATCAGCAACCGTTTCAGAGCTGTGCTGGTAACACTGATGACAATTTGAAGCTCATCGTTACACACAAGCTCGCTCTCCCGATCAATTGCTTGTGCCAGGCTAAGACTGGCCTCGTTCCATCCATCAACGAAGATGACCAGCTTTCGGCCCGAACGACGCAATACACTCCGCAACTTTTTGATGATTTGCCCAGAGGAGGACTGGCTATCGCCAAGTACCCATTCAAAGTCGGTTGCAACTTCTGCCAATAACCCTTCACGCATTCCCACTGCCGGATAAAAGAGACAGGGCTTGCCATCTGCCAATCGCTCTTCAACTGTGTGACAAACGAAGTTCGTTTTCCCAACTTGCGGTGGGCCAATCAAAATAACGACTGGGCGGTTATGTTTGTCGAGCAAATCGGCCAGCTTCTGACTGGCTGGCTTGCGCTCTACATAAAGGGACGGGATGTACTTTTTCCCAGAGTTCAGATCTTCGCTTTGCAGAAGCCGCATTCTTTGTTCTGACTGCGCCTGACAAAATTTGAGTAGGTTGTCAGGTGACAATGAAATCAAGGTCGTCAGAGCTTCGGCCCGCAAAGCAATATCATCTCCGCTGACACGGAATCCGGCTTGAACATAAGGGTGATTTGGTGGAATTACTGACCGTCAAGCTGCTCTTTCGTAATGCTGTCGAAAATCTTGGTCTCGCACCCGTTAGTCAGAACGACAAATGGAGCGATATTCCCATCAACGAGCAAGCGCGCATACGAAATGCCTTGGTCTCGTGCGTCATTATCAAGGGGCTCGCTGGGTGCTTTGGCCTCAACGATCAATAGGTTTCTGCCCTCGCCATCACGAACGAGGACATCAGCGCGCGGTCTGTAGACGTTGGCTTGCGCTGAAACAAGATTTCATCTGAACGAATTCTTTCGACTTGCCCATCACACACGGCCAAACGAGTTCGCCCTAACTGAACAAAAAAAGAAAACTCCAGGTAAAGATCACTCAAACTGAAGCCATGCCCAAGTAGCCATTTGGTGATGACCTTTGCTCGTATAGTTTCTTCGTTCCAGAACTCTAGCTCTTTAAGCATGTTTTTTGAGGAGACGTTATTCAGCAATTCGCGCGAAACGACCTCAGAAATGGCGCACTCTTTTAACTTATTCGTTATTCATCATCCTCTGGCTTCAATATATCCTGCGCCCCATTCCTGACGCGCAAAACGTAGACCGATTCATCTTCGATAATGAACAGAACACGGTACTTTTCAACCAAAAGGTGGCGAATCTCCAAGCCAAACGTGGCGCGTTCGGGGGCGAACGGACAACGCGCGGGCGAAACGCTCAGGCTCTCGATGGCCTTCATTATGTCGAAGTACCAGAGTGTCGCGTGTTGTGGCGAGTGCTGCGTGATCCATTGCATGGCTTGGCGGATGTCCGCCTCGGCTTGTGGCTGAGTAATAACTTGATAGCCCATGTGTGCTTTGCCTATTTGATGCCCAACTCTTTGCCGAGTTCTTCAAAGAACTCGCCTGCAGGCCGACCTTTGCCCGCTTTCATCTCTGCAATCGCCCGCAAAGTCTTGGCGTCTTCGAGTGCTTCCACCATTTTTTGGTAACTCGCCGCATCCTGCACAACAAGCTTAGCCTCACCATTGACAGTCAATACCAGAGGGCGGCCTGTCTCCTCCAATTGCTCGACGAAATCGCTGGTGTGACGTTTGAAGTCCGACAAGGAATGAATCTCATTGACAATATCGAGCTTGCTCATAGAAAACCTCATACACTGGATTCGGATTCGATTTGATGCTCGCACATTTGCGGAACTCGGACAAGCAATCGGAAAGCGAAAGCACAGTTGCCAAACAATGAAAGGCCGCCTCAATGGACGGCCCTTCGTCTCCTAACTTATCAGCTTGCTTACTCGCCGCCGCGCGGCATTCGAACACCAAGCACTTTATCTTTTAGAAAGCTCTCGTCCTGAATGGACGCGGGCCAACGTACCTTTCTTCTTCTCCACCACGCTGCTGATCTCCCAGCCGTCAAACCCCGGAATCGTCCAGCCCTTCAACACCGGCAGGTTTTCGCGGCCATTCGACTCTTCATCAAGCGTGAGCATAATTTTAGTCTTTGATGGATAGCTAGTAGCTTGATAATCAATGCGTGTCGTGCGAATCATCGCGATAGGCGAATGCATACGATTGTTCTTGTAGAGTGCGAACAGATTGAGATCGTTCGGACTGATTTGGAACAACTCGTATCTGCCCGCAGGCAAGACGTAATCACCCATGCGCAACGCGTGATCAACGTTAATCGCGTAAAACACCTGTTTTTGCAGTGGCCCTTGCGCAGAAGCCGCCACCGCCATCATCAAAATCAATGCAGTCGCAACCGCCAATTTTCTTAGCATAACCATAATTTTTCCTCCTTCGTTGGTTATTCTCCGCTTATATGCGACTGCAACTCGCGTGCCCGCAATGAGGAAACTTTGCTTCTATCAGCCTTGGGTAGTGTCTGAATAAATGGTGCAGTCCGAGTTGAAAATAAGCTGGCCACAGAGGCACAGAGACACAGAGGGCAAGGCGCGCATTACTGCGTAAACTCACTTATTTTCTCTGTGTCTCTGTGCCTCTGTGGCTAGCTCGCTCCTTACGCCTGCCACGATTTCAACCGTTCAACCAGTCCCAACATCTCCGCGCGTTTGCGTTCGAACATCGCAAACAGATAGATAATCAGCACGCCAAACGCGATGCCGCTCACGTACCACAACCAACTCCAGCCCAAGCTCAACGCCGCGTGCCAAACCATCGTCATCACCGCCAACAACAAGAACGCTGTGCCCAAAAATAGATATGCCCGCACGCGCAGCATGATGCCCAACAACACACCCGCCACCGACAAGACCGCCAGCACCAACGGCAGCCACGGAGAATTGGCCACGCCATTGATGAAGATGTCCGCCGTTGATGAAACATAAATCGCCATCAAGGCCGTGTAGCGAATCGTCGTCATTTGTTCTTGCGATAATTGCTCGCGATTCAGATGCGCCGCCAACATCACCGACAACGCTGCCGGAATCAGCCAGACTTGCGGATGCGTGGCAAAGCCGAAATCGTTGGTGCGATGCAGCCAATGCCACCAGCCGCCATTGCCTGCCAATGCCGCCAACAAGCCGAAGCCGAATGATTGCCGCATCACCGACAATAAGCCGTAAAACAAAGCTACCGCCAACAACAACCCCGCGTAATCTATGCGCGATTCCAGCAGCCAGAAGCCCAGACTCGGCAGTAGTGGCAGGAACATTCCCGTGCGCGCCAGCGGCTCGGCCAGCACGACACGCCCGCGCCGCCGCAATTGTTCGCTCACGCCTACGCCTACGAAGGCGAGCGCCAGCACTAGCAGCGGCCAGTAGGCTTTGAACAAGCCGCCGAACAACCACGGCGCGATCATTCGCACGTGCGCCAGCAAAAGCACGGCGCAGACTTCTGCAAAGTAGATGAATCGTCCACGCTGTTGCCCTTGCCAATCGAAGGGCGCGCGGCCCGGCCACAAAGCAAAGCCGACGTTTGCCACGACCAACGCTGCCAGCAATGCGAGCACCAACGCTTTGGCCCACCAAGCCAAGCTCAAGACACCCAACGGCGTTTGTGCAAGCCATTCGTGGAAGAGCACAAGCGCGAGCGCACTCAACCCGATTACGCTCAAGCCACGCAATACACGGCGCGTGGCTGCTTCCCAAACGCCGAGCAGAACTGACCAATCGAGCCAGCGCGCTGCTTCAGCGCAATAAAACAGGAGCGCGCCGCCTAAAGCCCAACCTAGCAAGATCACTAATCGGTGAATGTCAAAAAGCACGCCCCAACTCGAAAGCCATGCACCACACCACAAAACTACTGCCACGCTGGCCAACACCAACGTCAACACTTGCCAGCGCAATCGCTCAGTCCCGCGCGCTAGCAAGCCCAAAGCAAAAGGCGCGAACAAAGCGGCGCTGGCTGCCGCCACACGCCAATCCAAGCGCGGCGACATTACGCTTGCCCAACCAGCCGCCAGCACTGCGCTCGCCGCCACTAGCGCGTTTGCCGGCTGCAACCACCACAGCCCTGCCTCGTCGTGTGAATCAAGTTTTGGTATGCGCCAGCTTGTCAGAGCCGCCGGGATGGTCTCGCGTTTCCGCCGCGCTAATGCGACCAACAAGCCATACGCCGTCAGCACCACCGCACCCCACACGGTCAGCGCAGCAGTGCTCATGTTTTGCGCATCAATCAATGCGCCAACGACGGCTAAACAAGCTACGTAAAGCGACACAAAGCGATAGGCAAACCAGCCATCCCACAAACAACCGATGCACAAGGCGACAACTGCGGCAAGCGCCAACGCGCCGAATCTGCCGCTCGCCCGCAACGGCGCTGCGCCAGTGAAATCAAACAACAAGCCTGTGCCAATCCGCACGCTCATCAATGCCAGCAACAAACCCACAGCGAATTGATGGAAGGCCGGAATCAAATTCTCTGCCGGAGCACCTGCCGTCTCACGCAACCATTTCAATTCGAGCGTCAGGCTCAACAATGCCACAAGCGCCAGCGCCGCCACGTTTAGCATCAACACGTCGAGCAACGTTCCGTCACCCCGGCTGTAACCAAAGATCCACATCGTCAGCGCCATGCAAGCCAACGCCCCAGCGGCGTAGCAGTACCACCCGTTGCGACGCACTAGCGCCAAGCCAAAAGCCAGCACGGCCATCATCAACAACGCCACTACGCCGCGCCACGGCCCGCCCGGCGCAGTGTAACCGCGTAAGGCCAGCAAGCTTGTCAACACGGCCAACACAATCGTCCAGCGCGTCGCCACATTCGCTGTTTGTTTCGTCGGATCAAGCAGCACAACCTGGCCGAGGGGTTGATGAATGGCGATGTGCTGTCCACGTTGCGCCGCCATCAACAGCCACAGCATCAGCCACGCGCTGAGTGCCGTAGTGACCAGCAACGTGTGATATGCCAGCCAACCTTCAGCTTCGAAGCGATGCAATGTGCAGGCGATCAATACCCCTGTTGACAACACAGCCAGCGCCACCTGATTCACGCTTAGCGAAGTGCGCGCGTTTGACCGCAGAGAGACAAACAACAGCGCCAAGCTCGCCAACACCGCCCAGCCCAAAACGCCGCCCAAAGCCTGCGCAAACGCGCTCGGCAGCCACGGCTCAAAAATAATGCGCAGCGCCACTAGGCCAAGCAGACTCAGCCACACAACTCGCACCACCGTGGCCTGCCAACGTAGCCATACTCGCACAGTGCGCGTTGTCCAACCCCAGCACAACGCATAAACCGCACTCGTCAACAAATTCGCTTGCGCCAGTTGTGCCAACTCACGATCTCCGATAAACCCGCCGTTGCGCTTCACCCAAATTACGTAGCTAACCGTCACCACACCATTGAAGACCAGCCCGCCCGCGCACGCCGCCCATGCCGAACCCGCACGCCACGCATAAGCCACACAGGCTAAGCCGACTAAAACCAGCGGCCAGATATACCCTGCGTCCAAGCCATCACGGGGCGCGAGCATAGCCACGCTCGCCCAACTCGCGCTCAGCCACGCTGCTGGCCACGCGGGTTTCGCCAACAGCGTGCGCGCTTTCTCACTGCCCCAAGCCGTCAACAAGACCAGCAGCGCCGCCACCGTCGCAAAGACCAGCAAAGTCACAATCCAAGCGTACCGCCAGCCTTGCGGCCACCCGAGCTTAAAAATACAGGTCTGCCAGCAGGTGACAAACAACAGAGCCAAGCCTACCCAACTGCCCTGCACTGCGTTGCGCCGCCACGCCAGCACAAAAGCTGCCAGCGCGTAAAATCCGTAGAGCCACGCAACATGATGCGGATCACCCAGGACACTAAAACCATCCAACGTCGCCAGCAGCAAGCTGAGACAACCTATGCTCCAAGCCGCCAGTGCGCTGTCACGCGCCAACTCACTTTCATCGCCGCGCGCGCGTAGCCACTCCGCCGCGCTGCTCAATACGGCAAAGACCACAGCCAACAGCACGGCGCTCGCGGTCGAAAAGAAAGCTGCGCTCAATTGCCGCTCGGTCGCCAGCCCCCAAGCTAACCGCCCAGACGCCAGGTGCTGAACTAGCAACAAGAGATAGGTAGTCTGCGCGAGCGCGTAGAAGCGCGTAACGCGCGCTCCGTATCGCCAAGCCGCCCAACCAAACACGACAGTGTTGAGCAAGGCCACAACGAGCATGGCATCTACGAGCGGAACCGCCAGCAATGAACTGCCTGCCAATAATGCCGCACCGCAAATTCCGACGCTCGCGCCAATCGTGCGTTCGCTCGCCAGTTCAGCCGCGCGCAGTTTGCGCCACAACAACCAGCCGGTCGCCAACAGCGGCACGCCGCCCAGCGCCAACAGCGGCGCGCATTCGCGCCATGCCTGCGCGCTTAACCCCGTGCGCACGAGCAACAGACCAAATGGCAACGACATAGCAAAGAGATTCACACCCAGCAGGGTAAACAACCCGTAAGCGGCGGGCGCTCCAAGTTCGTCGGCCCGGTTCGACTCGCGCAATGACGCGCCCACACTGATGGCAAAGACCGCAACCGGCAAGGCGCCCAATGCCAACCAACTGCGCCAATTCAAACCAGCAGGCGCAATGTGTTTGGCGAGCAACAAGGCGAGCGCTGCGCCCGACGTTCCCAACGTCAACCAACGCTGCTGCTCCGGCGCAAAGACGCGCGCGCCCTGCCAGACCAACGCGGCCATTAAAAGCCACGCCACGATTTCGGCAAACGTGATGCCGATACTTTCAGCGCTGCTGCGTCCGAATGACGCCACCGCCAGAAAGTTCAGCGGCACCAGCAACGTCGCCGTCAATAAAACACCCCGGCTTGTCGTCGGCAGCTTCCAGCGATGCGCGCTGTAAAAGCCCAGGCCAAACAGCCCTGCCGTCAGTCCCATAAAGACGCTGAACTTGAGCAGCGGGCGCTCGGCAATCTCCGACCATAAACTTACGACCAACGCCAGCGAGCAGCCGATGATCAAGACAGCGCCTATCAACTCGCCCCATCGGATGCTGCTCTCTTCCATAAACGTCTCCAGCATCTCGGTGAATGAACGGCGCGGCATTGGGGCAGGCGCGGGCGCGGCGACTTCAAGCGGCGCTTGAACCGGCGCCGCTTCGACCTCCGGCAAAATGCGCGCGGCAACAACCACCGGGGTTGTCACTTCAGCCGAAACCGGCGCAGTCAGCACTTCTTCTGCTCTCCTGCTCTCACGCTCTCCCACTCTCCCGCTCTCTGCCAACTGCGCGCGCTCATCTTCCAACGCCTGCCGGACGCGCGTGAAGCTGGCTTCATCAATGCGCTGTGCCTCGAACAAACGCCGCAAGCTGCGCTCAGTCGCTGCCAAATCTGCTTGCCAACTATTTGCTTGTTGACGTTGCGGCCTGCCGCAAAACAGACAGAAGGTATCTTCGGGCCGCACGACTCCGCCACAGCCCGCGCAGAAGTTTTCTTTTGTCGTTTGTTGCAAATTGAGCGGCTGTGGCTGCGGAGCCGAAGCGCCAAACAATTTGATGAACCAGACCAACACGGTGATGAACCCAACGACGAGCAGGGCCAGCACTCCGAGTACCAACAAGACAATAATCAATTCTTCCATTGCGCTCCTTACCGTTGACAGCTTGTCTTTAGTCAAACCAGCCAACTCTAGGCGATTTGACTGACACGTCGCGCGCAGCATAACGCCACATCAGCACAGCGCGTGAGCAAAATTGTGACACTTCTCAAGCTGTCACAAGCTCAGGCTGGTGATCTGACTAAAAACCTTTCGACGTAGTGGCAGAGTTCGGCCAACGAATGGTCGGCAATCACGCGGAAGACGCGGCAACGAATGGCTGGCGGAATCTTCGCCGCCGTCGCTGCGTCAGCGATGACAAAGGCGCTTGCGCGCAAACCCTTTTGCCAATCCAACTCACGCGCATCGCGGAAATTCAATGCGTGCGGGTCGAGCTTCACGGCGGCGAGGATCGAGCGCGCGTACTGCAAGAAAGCGGGCCAGTGCGAGACAACAGTAATCAATTCATCCAGCTTCGGCGGCTGTTCGCCGTGCAGCGTCTCTGTCACTGAGCGTGTGTGGATCAGCAGGCAGGACATTTTAGGAGGCAACACCGCCGTGACGAGTTCGGCCTGGCCGTAGAGTGCAACCGGCACCGCGCCGAAGAGCAAGCTGTGGTCGGCGCAATCCTCAATGCTGGCGCTGACGACACGGAAGCCGGTGGCCTCTTTGATTTCGGCGACGAGAATTTCGCGCAAGTGCGGATCGGGATCGAGCACCAGGAAATGATCGGGCGGCTGTAAGCGCAGCCAATGGCGCACGCGGTCTTGAATCTGCGCCAGCGCGAAGCCCTTGCGGCGGGCGACTTCCAGAAATTCTATGATGAGGTGATCGAGATCGAGCTGCGCTTCGAGCGCAGTCTCGGCCTTGAACGCACGCACGTAGATGCCGCTGCCCGCGCGCATCTCAACCCAGCCCTGCTCGGTCAATTCGCGGTAAGCGGCGCTGACGGTGTTGGCGTGAATCTTGAAGCGACGCGCTAGCTCGCGCGTGCTGGGCAGTTTCTGGCCCGGCTTGAGGTCTTGACTGAGAATCGCCAGCTTGATTTGCGCGGTCAATTGTTCGCGCAACGGCACGTCGGTTTCTTTGGAAAGCCACAATTGCATAGGCGGGGAGAATAAATCAAAAGGCAAATACCAAAGGTAAAAGGACAGAACTTGTTTTTCTGAACAAAAGAAAGAAGTGCCGCCCTTTTTGCCTTTTTGATATTTGCCTTTTGCCTTTTGATTTATTCCAAGTACGGTTCAGCGCCCTCGGCTGCGCGCGGTCCCAGGTGGTTGCGCATGATCATGCGCGCGCAGGCGTTCCAGCGCAGAATCGCATCATCATTGCCAACGGGGCGGATGGCCTCGGCCTTCTCGTAGTGTCGCATTGCATCGCGCAACCATTCATAGGCATCGTGATCTGCACCCGGCCCACCTTGTTGCAAGCGCGCTTTAGCCTGGCGCTCGCAAATCAACCCGGCATAATAAGTGCGCTGATAGTCGTCCGTGATGCGCGGCAGCACATCTTTCGCCTTTTGCGCGCCGACGGCATAGCCTTTCGCCAAACGGTCGGTCAACGCCACCAACAAAGTCACCAGCGCTTGCTGATTGTCCGGGTCAACCTCCAACACATCGAGACAGATGCTCTCGGCAGCGCCCGGTTCATTGAGCAGGCGGTAAAAGTGCGCCTTTTCGAGGGCCTGAGGGATCGCGTCTTGGTGGATGGGTTTCAGTTCGAACATACTTCTCTCCGCAAGATTTGCCTGACCAGCGCCAGAGGCTACGACAGATTCCACAAAATGTAGCCTGCCACCACTGTGCCTACGATGGCGCTGCCGTAACACATGACCGCAATCAGTTCGTTCAGATGTTTGATCTGCAAGCCGTCGTAGAGCGTGAAGCGAAAACGATGCGCCCCGTGAAAGAGCGGCAGCGAACACAGCCCAAACAAAATCAAACGTGTCAGCGGGTGACGCACCAGCGCGTGCAAACTCTCATAGTTCGGCGCTTCAACCCAGCCCAGCGGAATGGCCAGCCCGAATAGCAAGATCAGTATCGGCAGCAACAAGGCTGCAATCATACCGCCTGAGCTGAAGAGCGACCACAGAAACGGTTCATTCGATCTTTTGGCCATGTTATCTCCCTCCCAACAAGAGCCAGACGACGATTACCGAAATCACGATCCACGCGACATAGTTGGGCGCCGCGATCATCCAATCAGGCAACCGCTTGCCGCCTATGCGCACAGGCATCGCTTTCGGCGCCAGATTGAACCAGGTGATCGAGTGATAGAGCACAAAAAGAAAGGCAATCAAGTTGAACAGCAGCGCCGCTGGCGTCTCCAACCAGTCGAGAAAAGCTCTGTAGCTGGCTGGCCCGTCGCCGAGCGCCCAAACCAGCCACAGTAGCAACGCCACAAAATAGATCACGGCAAGGCTGCTCAGTTCGCGCAAAATGAACTTGAACGAGCGCCATTGCTGTGTCCACCACCAGGTCGAGACGTGCTTGCGATACCACTTAGGATGATAAAGCGTGTAGATGTGTGACCCTTTCATTGCGCTCCCCCTTTCATTTCTTGCCCCAGGGCATCAGCAAAGATTTGTACCAGTCGGTGACGGCGCTGATCTTGTACTGTTGAATCGCGCCCGCTGGATCAACGTGCTTCGGACAAACGCGCGTGCATTCACCGTTGAAGGTGCAACCCCAGATGCCTTCGTGCTGCGAGAGCACGTCCAAGCGTTGCTCGTTCCCCTGATCGCGCGAATCGTTATTGTAGCGTTGCGCCAGCGCGATGGCCGCCGGCCCGATGAAATGCTGATCCAAGCCGACCACCGGACACGCGGCGTAACAACACAGACAATTGATGCACATACTGAACTGCTTGTACTGCTCCAACTGCTCCGGCGTTTGCAGGTATTCGCCTTCCGCCAACGGCTGCTCGTCTTCGCGGACGATCCAGGGTTGGACGGCTTTCAGCTTGTTCATGAAGTCCGTCATCTCAATGACCAAGTCGCGCACGACGGGAAAGTAGCGCAGCGGCTCGACGCGAATCGGCCCCGGCGCGTAATGCGTGAGGAAGGTGGCGCAGGTCAGCTTTGGTTCGCCATTGACCATCATCCCGCAACTGCCGCAGACGCCCATGCGGCAGCTCCAGCGGTAGGAGAGCGTGCCATCCAGTTTGTCCTTGATGTAATTGAGCGCGTCGAGCACGACCCAGTCTTTGCTCAGGGGCACGTCGAAGCGTTCAAAGGTAGGTTCGCCTTCTTGTTCGGGGCGATAGCGTGCAACTTCCAGGGTAATCGTTTCAGCCATCTATCCTCACTTTCCCAAGATTATTGATGGTTTTAACTGGGCCGCCCAACGTGGCATTTGAATTCAGGCAATCACCACGCAGTTATAGCTTCAGTTTGCGCCGGGATCTCACCAGCTAGGTTATTTAATAGTTTTCAAGCTCTCAGAGAGAGCGACGATAGCATTACGCAGTTCATCAAGGCGCCTGTCCGCAAGGCTAGTAAGCATTTCATTGTACTTGGTAGTAAACCCATCAATGCGGGTGTTCAAAGCCTGAATGTCTCTAGCGCTCTCACTTTTTGTCTTGACTTCTTCGAACCTGCGAATTTCTCTGATCACTTCTAGTCGGAGTCTATAACGATAGATGAGCAGGTATAAGCCAAAGAGTATAAAAAGCACACCAATGAAATTTGCTGCTTTGTACTTCTGAGGCACGATGAAAAAAGTTATAAAGACAATAGCAACACCAAAGAGAGGGAAACCGTAGCTTTGCCACTTAAAGTGCTTATCTGCCAGATCAGTATTCAATCCATTTAACTTCTCTCTGGCAATTTCTAGCGGCGTCTCATTAGGCATCCTGTCCTCCCTCGTAGAACAATAACTGACCTGAAAACAACTCTATTTCAATTAGCTCAAATCGCCGTCATCACCCGTCAGCCATAACCACTTAACCCAACTGAACCGTTGCCAATTGCTATCCAGCCGGAAAAATTCCACGATAAAGGCCAACGTAATGACACAAGCCACCAGCAAGGCTATTTCGGGCGAATGACCAGGATCGGGTGAATAATTCCGCTCAGATAAGTGACCCCGCCACTTCAGCAATTGCGAGCCAGCATAAACAATCGGAAAGAACCAAGCGCCAAGCGCAGTGCCATAAATCAGAGCCAACCCTCTATCGTGCCCCAAGAGCATAAGACCAAATAGGTAGCGCCCGCGGAGAGGACGCTCTGAAAACTGCCCACGAAACTGCTGCTCGGCGTCGCTTACTTTTGGATCAGGCGGAAGGTGCAAGGTCTCTTCCAGATATTTCGCGCGCCTCACCAAAGCACCATACAATTCGTTGTTTCGCTGGTCATAAATGGTTATTCCCAGCGTGACCAGGAACCCCATCGCTCCGAGCAAGAGCGCCATTGAGTAATCAAGTTGCGAGGGGGGTGATGGAGTCCCCCCTGAAGTAGATGGTGGGGATGCCACAATTTTTGACAACACAAAAACTGCGATAGCCCCTAGCGTCGGAACGAATGCCAGCAGCTTGAAACGAATGTCAGCAAGCGTACGGAAGTTTGTATTTACTTCCGTGTATTCCTGTCGCAGGATGTCCTGAGCGGTCGTTTCTGCCATGCGCGCCTACTTTCCATATACCCGCTCCGCAGGCGGCCAGCGCGTGATGGTCACCGGCAAATACTCCACCCGCGTCGTGCCATCTGCGTTGCGATAAACAAGCGAATGCGCCAGGAACTTTTCGTCATCCCGCTTCGGGAAATCTATACGCTGATGCGAGCCGCGCGATTCCTCACGATTGAGCGCGCATTGAATGACCGCTTCAGCGACGTTGAGCATGTACGACAGCTCAAATGCCGTGGTCAATTCAGTGTTGAAGGTGTGGCTATGATCGCTGATGGCGATGTCGTTGAACCGCTCCTGCAATTTGCCAATGGTCTCTGCCGCCGTAACCAAACTATCGCGCGTCCGGTAAATGCCCGCGCCGTCCTCCATCGCTTTTTGCATCTCTTCCCTGATAGTCGAGATGCGCTCACGCCCGCCGGTTTTGTTGAGGAACTGCTCTTCTACTCTACACTTCTCTTCAATCGCCTGTGTGATAACGCTCGCGTTGTCGCCTTCCTGCTGCTCCAAGGCAAATTGGGCAGCGGCCTCGCCGGCGCGCTTGCCAAAGACCAGCAGTTCAGTTAGCGAATTCGATCCCAACCGATTCGCGCCGTTGATGCTCACGCAGGCAGCCTCGCCCGCCGCAAACAAACCTTTGATCGGCGTAGCTGCGTCAATGTCAGTGTGCACGCCGCCCATCATGTAATGCACGACTGGGCGCACCGGAATCATCTCTTTGACCGGATCAATGCCTTGATACTTCAGGCACAGCTCGCGCACGAAGGGGATTTTCGCGTTGATCTTCTTCTCGCCGAGGTGGCGAATGTCCAGATGGACGACGTGGCCGTAGGGTGTTTCGATGGTGCGGCCTTTGTTAAACTCCCCGACAAAAGCCTGCGACAGACGGTCGCGCGGCCCCAATTCCATTGAACGCAACACCGGCGTTGGCTCCGGCTTGCCCAGGTTGTAATCCTGCAAGTAGCGATAGCCGTCTTTGTTGAGCAAATAGCCGCCTTCGGCGCGCGCCGCTTCGGTAATCAGAATGCCGGTGAAGGGCAGCCCCGTCGGATGGTATTGGACAAACTCCATGTCCTTGAGCGGCACGCCCGCGCGATAGGCCAGCGACATGCCATCGCCGTTCTTGATGTTGGCATTGGTCGTGAAGGGGAAGACCTTGCCGCAACCGCCGGTGCAGATAATCACGGCTTTGGCCAGGATGGCTTGAATCCTGCCGGTCTGTAGCTCGATGGCAACGACGCCACGCACTTGGCCGTCTTCCACCAGCAGCTTGGTGACGAACCACTCGTCGTAGCGTTTGACGCTTTTGTATTTGAGCGAAGTCTGGAAGAGCGTGTGCAACATGTGGAAGCCGGTCTTGTCAGCAGCGAACCACGTGCGCTCTTTTTTCATGCCGCCAAACGGGCGCACCGCAACCTTGCCATCCGGCTCGCGACTCCACGGACAGCCCCAGTGTTCGAGCTGCAATAGCTCTTTGGGCGCTTCCTGCACAAAAGCTTCGACGGCGTCCTGATCGCACATCCAGTCGCCGCCCGAAATTGTGTCGTAGGCGTGCTCATCCAAACTGTCATTGGGTTTGATGACACCAGCCGCGCCGCCTTCAGCCGAGACCGTGTGGCTGCGCATCGGATAGACCTTCGAGACGACGGCAATGTCGAATTTGGGATTGACTTCGGCCACGGCGATGGCGGCGCGCAAGCCCGCGCCTCCACCGCCAATCAAGAGAACATCATGAGAAGAGATGTCCATGCTCTTCGCTCCTTCTTCAATCGAATTCCAAAACTATTCGTTGCGCCCATCCGTCCACCCGCCAACCGAAGCTGTTGCTAACAACCTTTGCAAGTCATGGTTTGGCCGCCGCCACTACTGTTCTTGGTCACTTGCACCCAATCCGTGAGTGTATTACTGCTGTCAGAGGGGCTGTTCAAAGTGTAATAGTAGAAAGTGATCGTCGTGTTGGTCGCTTCGGCCAGCAACGCGCCATATTTTTTGGTGATGAATGTCTGCTTGACGAAATCTTTCCCCATATCAGCGCAATTCGACAACTCGGTTCCGCCAGTGCCGTTGGTAATGTAGGGATGATCGTGCCAGTTCTTTTGCGCAAAGCGCTGATAGATGTGTTTATGGCCGGCCAAGATGACATTCGTCCCTAGTTTTTCAAAATCCCACTGCATCCAGGTCGAGTCTTTATCGCCGCCCGTGCAAGCGTAAGGCGTGTGATGGAAGAAAGCGATCTTCCACGGTTCAGTGGCTTTTTGAACCACGCCCTTATACCAGCCGTATTGCTTCGAACCCGGTGTGGCCCCGTCCGGTTCGTAAGTCGCGGTCTTCTTCGTCAGCTTGCAGTTCTCTTCGATGGCCTGTTTGTCTTCACTGTCAATGGCGAAGAAGTGCAGCGGCGTGGCTTTCCCATCGCGCGTTTGCCAGGTGAAATCGTAGTAACGTTGATTTGGAGCCTTACCAATCTTCGTCCCCGTCGGATTGACCGGCAGTTTCGTGAAGAACTTGGTGTAAGGCACGGCATCCTTCGCATACCATTCGTGATTGCCCAGGGTCGGAAAGAAAAGATTGCGTTTATTGCTGGCAGCCGTCCCGCTGCAAACCGCCGAAACCTGCTTGCCACTTGTTGAGTCGGTAGCAACCGCACCAGGGTTGTAGATGTAATCGCAATAAGGCTGGAGGTTGGCGACAATCGTGTCGGAATCGCCGCAGGGATAATTGTTGTCACCGACCGTGATGATGAATTGCGGCGACCAACTTTTGACCATCGTGGCGACGTTGGCATCAGGTTGACCACTGTCGTTAGTTTGATCACCAAAGTCGCCGATCACGGCAAACCTCACACAGCCTGTCACGTTCGGTCCGCAAGACGGACTGGGGTCGGCTACCGGAGTGGTCAGCCTCAGCTTGCCCGCTAGTCCTGAAATAGCTGTCGCAGCCAGCACGATCAGGCTGATTCCCGTTCCAACGATAATGGTTATTCTTCGGCTCAGCATACTGTTTTCCCTGCTTACACCCGATTGAGGTAGACCAATCGGCAGCAAGCTAGTCCAACTGGCTACCTGAGTTTGCCTGTACTACTTGAATAACGCGAACGAGCGAATTACAAAGCTGATATAACTGATTGAATGCAATTGCGCCCGGCTTAACGACAACGGCCAGCACGCAGCATGTCAAAAACGCGGCGTAGTCTACGCTGGTTATGGAAAAGCGTCAACGTGCAGCGGTCAGCATCCGCACAAATTCACGCGCGGCGGCGCTGAAGACCTTGCCCTTGCGATGAATGATGCCGATGGAGCGCGTGAAAGTTCCTTCGCTGAAGTCGAGCGCGCGCAACAGGCCGTTCTCGACCTCCTTGGCCACCGCCGTCTCCGGCAGAATCGAGAGACCGATGCCGGCTTCTACCGAGCGTTTGATCGTCTCGATGTTGTCGAACTCCATCACGTGTGTGACCGCAACCTTGTGCTGCTTCAGCAGGCGGTCAATCGTCTTGCGCGTCGGGATGTCACGCTCGAAAGCGATGAACTCTTCGCCCGCCAGACTCTGCAAACTGACTTTGCGGCGCCGCGCTAGTGGGTGCTCCGGCCCACAAACCAGTACGAGCTTATCTTCGCGCAACGGAATGACAGCAATATTGGGAAAGCGCAAAGGCAGGGCGACAATGCCGAAATCAATCGTGTTGTTGAGACAGGCTTCGTAGACTTTGTCGGTGCGGCTGTATTCGATGTGGACTTTGACTTGCGGATGAGCCTTGATGAACTGTTTGACGTAGGGCGGCAATTCGTGCAGCCCTATGCTGTAGACCGCCGCCACGCGAATCGCGCCGGCAATCGTCTGCGCGCCTTCGCGTAGCCGTACTTCCAACGCTTTGAACTGTCCGACGATCTCTTTGCATTCGTCATACAAGACGCGCCCGGCTTCGGTAGGCACGACACCTTTGCGCTGGCGTTCGAGCAACTGTTGCTCGAAGCGGGTCTCCAAGGCGCGCAGTTGCTGGCTGACAGCGGATTGCGAAATGAAGTTGAGCTGCGCGGCTTTCGAAAAGCTGCCAGTCTCGATCAGATCGCAGAAAGTCTTGAGCGTTTCGATGTGCATTTGACCACCGACGATATTAGCACGGCTTATTCACAGTATTATCTTTTTCCATTTTACTAACTAAACTTCGGCTGTTAGTCTTTCCACCTTACGAGCTGTAGTCGCAAAGAAACTCGCACCGATACAGAAGGTTTTACGGAGGCAAGATGGCCGCTTCGTCTGAAGCTTTGCAAACATCTTCGTCAGGTCTACTAACACGCCTGTGGCAGTCCTCGCTGGGCAAAAAGTACGTGATGGCGATCACGGGGCTGGGGCTGTATGGCTTCGTGATTATCCATCTGCTCGGCAATCTGCAAATCTTCCTGGGGCCGACACAAATCAATGC
Organism: uncultured Acidobacteriota bacterium; assembly: GCA_963699175.1. Lineage (GTDB taxonomy): Bacteria > Acidobacteriota > Blastocatellia > RBC074 > RBC074 > JACPYM01. The sequence continues at coordinate 1,507,595 of OY969418.1, forward strand.
CTACGCCTACGCGCTGAAATCTACTCCGCCCTTGCTGTGGGGCGGGCGCATTGCCCTGTTCGTAATCTTCATTCTACACATCACAGCGGCGTGGCAATTGACACAGGAGAATCGGAAGGCTCGCCCCGTTGGTTATGCTGTCGGCAAACCGGTGGCTTCGACTTTTGCGCAGCGGACGATTGTCATCAGCGGCTTGGTCATCTTGGCCTTCGTTATCTTTCACCTGGCGCATTTCACGTTGGGCTTTGTCAATTCGCAATATTTGCAATACCAAGACCCGATCACGCTGCATCAGGATGTGCGGCGGATGATGATCGAAGGTTTTTCGAACCCGCTGGTGGTGCTCTTTTACATCGTCGCGATGGGCTTGTTGATGCTGCATCTGAGTCACGGCGTAAGCAGCACGTTCCAATCGCTGGGGCTGCGCAGCAAAAAGACGTATGGCTTTTTCAAAAAGCTGGCGCAGGTATCGGCCCTGTTGATCTTCTTGGGCAACTGTGCGATTCCGCTGGCGATCTTATTCGGGTTCATCAGGTAGCGCTCACGTCGAACAAAGAGTTATGACGATCAAACTCCAATCCAAAATCCCGTCCGGGTCAGTTCCATCCAAGTGGTCGAAGTACAAACAGGACATGAAACTGGTCAACCCGGCCAACAAGCGCAAGTTCGACATTATTGTCGTCGGCACGGGTCTCGCCGGCGCTTCGGCAGCGGCGACGCTCGGCGAATTGGGTTACAACGTCAAAGCCTTCTGCTTTCAAGACAGCCCACGCCGCGCGCACTCCATCGCCGCGCAGGGTGGCATCAACGCGGCGAAGAACTATCGCAACGACGGCGACAGCGTCTACCGCTTGTTTTACGACACGATCAAGGGCGGCGATTTCCGTGCGCGCGAAGCCAACGTGCACCGCTTAGCCGAAGTCAGCGTCAACATCATTGACCAATGCGTCGCGCAGGGCGTTCCATTCGCGCGCGAATACGGCGGCCTGCTCGACAATCGTTCGTTCGGCGGCGCGCAGGTCTCGCGCACTTTTTACGCGCGTGGCCAGACGGGACAGCAATTGTTGCTCGGCGCGTATCAGGCCTTGTGCCGGCAAATTCAACTCGGCACTGTGCAAATGTTTCCGCGCACAGAGATGCTCGACTTGGTCGTGATTGACGGTCACGCCAAAGGCATCATCACGCGCGACCTGATTACCGGCGAGATTCAGGTGCACGCTGGCGACGCAGTGGTGCTTGCTACCGGTGGTTATGGCAACGTGTTCTACCTTTCGACCAACGCGAAAGGCTGTAACGTCACGGCGACTTTCCGCGCGCACAAGAAAGGCGCGTTGTTTGCCAATCCCTGTTACACGCAGATCCATCCGACCTGCATCCCGGTCACCGGCGAGCATCAATCGAAGCTCACGCTCATGTCGGAATCGTTGCGTAACGACGGGCGCGTCTGGGTGCCAAAGAAACCGGGCGATACACGCCGCCCGCAAGACATTCCTGAAAGCGAGCGCGATTACTACCTAGAACGCAAGTATCCGAGCTACGGCAATCTGGCGCCGCGTGACATCGCTTCGCGGGCGGCCAAAGAGGCTTGCGACAAAGGTCTGGGCGTTGGCCCTGGTGGGCGCGGCGTCTACCTCGATTTCGGCGATTCGATTAAACGGCTGGGGCGCGCGAAGATCGAAGAACGCTACGGCAACCTCTTTGATATGTACGAGCGCATCACGGGCGAGAACGCTTACGAGCAACCGATGCGTATCTACCCGGCGGTGCATTACACGATGGGTGGGCTGTGGGTTGATTACGAATTGATGAGCAACATTCCCGGCCTCTTCGTGATCGGCGAAGCCAACTTCTCCGACCACGGCGCCAACCGGTTAGGTGCGAGCGCGCTAATGCAAGGACTGGCCGACGGCTACTTCGTGTTGCCGCAAACCATCGGCGGCTACATGGCCGGCTGGCGCGGCGGCAAGCATTCGACCGACCGTCCCGAGTTCAAGCAGGCGCTTGCAGACGTGCAACAACGCATCAACAAACTGCTTTCGATCAAAGGCAAGCGCACTGTCAGCGACTTCCATCGTGAGTTGGGCAAGCTGATGTGGGACAACGTTGGCATGTCACGCACCCGCGAGAGTTTGACGCAGGCGCTCAATCGCATCCCTGAAATCCGGCAAGAGTTTTGGGAGAACGTCAACGTGCTAGGCGACAATGCTGAATTGAATCAAGCGCTCGAACACGCCGGGCGCGTGGCCGATTTTATGGAGTTCGCCCAACTGCTCACTTACGACGCGCTGCAACGTGAAGAGTCCTGCGGCGGCCACTTTCGCGAAGAATATCAAACGGAAGACGGCGAGGCCTTGCGCAATGACGATCAGTTTGCTTACGTGGCGGCTTGGGAGTATCAAGGTCCGGATCAATTTCCGGTGCTGCACAAAGAGTCGCTGGTCTACGAAGAGGTCAGGATGACGCAACGCAGTTATAAATAACCTGGGAGCGCACGCTTCCAGCGTGCTGGGATTGAGGTAGTTTACATTCTGGTCAATGTATTCGACTCCCAGCCTAGCACGCTGGAAGCGTGCGCTCCCAGGCGAGTTAGCAACCGGCGCGCGGCTGTCGGTATTCTGGCAACTGGACATTGCCAGAAGTGACTGGACTAGCTTGGGCCGACCGCACGCCGCCGGTTGCTTCATCAATTCAACTCAAAGCAATAAACGACGATGAATCTCAAGCTCCGTGTCTGGCGGCAGCAGAACGCCAACACACCCGGCAAATTCGTTGAGTACGACGCCAAAGACATCAGCCCCGACATGTCTTTTCTGGAGATGCTCGATGTCGTCAACGAAGTGCTGATCAAACGCGGTGAAGAGCAGATTGCTTTCGACCACGATTGCCGCGAAGGCATCTGCGGCATGTGCAGCCTGACGATCAACGGCACGCCGCACGGCCATCTGCGCGGGACTACCACTTGCCAACTACACATGCGCTCGTTCAAAGACGGCCAGACGATTACCATCGAACCCTGGCGCGCCACGCCCTTCCCGGTCATCAAAGACTTGGTGGTTGATCGCTCGGCTTTTGACCGCATCATTCAAGCGGGCGGCTACGTCTCCGTCTCGACCGGCGGCACAGCCGATGCCAATGCGATTCCGATTCCCAAAGACGATGCCGACAAGGCAATGGATGCCGCGCAATGCATCGGTTGCGGCGCGTGTGTAGCGGCGTGCAAGAACGGTTCGGCGATGTTGTTTGTCGCGGCGAAGGTTTCGCACCTCGCGCTCTTGCCGCAAGGCCAGGTCGAACGCGAGCGGCGCGTGTTGAATATGGTCGCCAAGATGGACGAAGAAGGCTTTGGCAATTGCACCAACACCGCTTCGTGCGAAGCGGCCTGCCCGAAGGGCATCACACTCGATAACATCGCGCGTATGAATCGCGAGTATTGGCGCGCGTTGTTCAAGACCAAGCTGGCTTAAAATAACACCACAGCCTTCCAGTGGCTTCCGGTTATAATGCCGGGCAAAATTCCCTCTACGTTGAATCTGTAAGCGACTTCCCCCGGACGCGCCTGCCCAAGGCGAAACCAAATAGGAGGACGCATGCTACGTAGATGCCTGGCGTTAATCGCTTTCAACCTTTTCCTGCTGGCCACAGCGCCGCATTCAGCGCGCCTGCAAACTTGCACACCGCCTACCTTCCAAGGCTTCCCTGGCGGATCAGTGAGCATTGATCTGCGCTTTCTGGCCAACGGCAATCCGCTGCAACAGTATCTGGAAATCCAACGCACGAATGGCTCTGTGATTGGGCGGGTGCCGGTGACTTTTACGAGCTACACCGACGTGGTGGGTTGTGGCGTGATGACCAATTACGATTTGACGATAGTCGGTGCGCTCACCGGCGCCCGCTGTCTGACGCGTACTGGCAATTGTCCGCCCGGCCAGTTTTGCGTGCCGAACACTTTGCCCTGCAACGACAATAACCCAGCGACACTGGTTTTGATCGGCGCGAAAAACGCAGCGAGCTACACGCAATCCATTGCGCCGGAGAGCCTGGTCGCTTTCTTTTCCGCGCTCGACGCGCCGTTTGCCAACACCGACGCCGATGCTGCGCCTGGGCAACCGCTGCCCACCACGCTGGCCGGAGTGAGCATCACCGTCGGCACCGTGCCAGCTCGCATCATCAACGTGCGGCGTAACCAAGTGAATGCTTACGTGCCTGCGGGATTCGCTATCGGCTCGGTGTTGGGCATTCACGTTGAGCGGCAGCAAGTGGGCCAAGCCATTGACAGCTTCATCCGCACTGATCCCGTAAATCCGGGTATCTTCACTGCCAACGCGGCTGGCAGCGGCGCGCCTGCGGCAGTCACGCTGGAGAACGGCGTGTTTTATGCGGTCAGTGGCCGCACCATTCCGCTCTCCGCCGCGCCAACGCTGGTCTTGTTTCTGACCGGGTTGCGGCAGCGTAGCGATCTGGCAAACGTGAAAGTCTTTGTTGCGGGTCAACCTTTGCAACCGGATTATGCGGGCGCACAATTGCAATTTTCGGGACTCGATCAAATCAACGTTGCGCTGCCGTCATCGCTGCCGCGCGGCACGGTGACGGTGCAGGTGATGGCTGATGGCTGGGCTAGCAATCCGGTATTGATTGCATTGGGGAATTAGATCGGATTTCAATTGTGTGTACGGCAAAATCAACCACGGGGAGCACCGGGAGCACGGGGAAAGCTGGCATAGGCGGTCAAGGTTGGTGTTTCCCTGTGTGCCCCGTGCTCCCCGTGGTTTGATCCGTACACTCATTTGCAAACCGCTCTAAACAGTTCCATTGACTAGCACAGCTTAGTTACTGACAAGAAGAGCCGGAACGACCCACGAAGAAATCAGTCCGGCTCTTATCTTCCAGTCTGTAAAGCAATCTCAGTTCATAAACCCAAGGTTGTTTGTGCCGAACCGCGACAGATTCGGAAAGACTGTCGCCAGATCACCAACCGGCACGCCGAACCATTGCGCCAGCGTCGAGGCATACTGATCTACCGAAGTCGTCGGCAGCCAGCGCCCTTCGTTGGTCACATCGTCTGGGCCGTTGAGCGTGAGCGTCGGGAATTGCCCATAGAAATTGCCTCCCTTCACGGCTCCGCCAATGATCAAGTGGTGATTGCCCCAGGCGTGATCCGTGCCACCGCCCGAAGCCGGTTTCAACGTGCGCGCGAAATCAGACAGTGTGAAGGTTGTCACCTTGTCCGCGATGCCGAGCTGCACGGTCGCGTCGTAAAACGCTTTGAGCGCAGGGCTGAGTTGCGCGAACAGGTTTTGCTGATCGTTCAACTGGTTGTTGTGCGTGTCGAAGCCGCCCAACGAGACAAAGAAGATTTGGCGGTTGAGCCTCAGCGTGGCGCGCCCTTCGATGGTCTTGGCGACTTGGAAAAGTTGCCGACTGATCGAGGTGTTGAGATTGGCGAAGAGCGGCGCGATGGCCGAATTGGCGTTGTTGATGATCGGGTTGAGGATCGCGCTGTTGGTGATGGCTTGCGTCATCGTGTCACTGGCTGCGTTGACGAGCAGAGCTTGACGATCAAAGGTCAGGATTTGTTGCAGCGCGTTGAGGCGCGCTTGCGAGGCTGTCGAACTGCTGAAGCCGCTGAGGCCGAAGGTGCCGCTTTGCGGGATCGAGAGCGGCTTGGCCTGTGCGCCGGTGACAAATAGGTTGATGCCCGCGACCGAGGTGATCATCGGGAAAGGCTCAGTGCCGTTCAAGAAGCGCGTCGCGTCGGCGACTCGTCCGCCCCAGCCGGTGCGGCTCAGTTGGTCGGAGACCGCGCATTGCCACTGAATCTGCTGGTCGTCGTGCGAGAAGAGATTCTGTGGACGTGGCCCGCTCGATTGGTATTGCGACTTGGTGATGGGCTGAACCAGCGTGCCGGTGTTGCAGAGCACGGCCAGTTTGCCCGCGTTGTAGAGGGTTTGCATTTCGGGCAGGCTCGGATGCAGCCCGAAACGACGGCTGTGACTGGGCGCGGTGACCTGCAAGAGATTGGCTTGCGGAATGCCCAGGCCGCCGGAAGTGCTCTGGCCGCGCACTGCGGAGTACTGGTTGTACTCTGTGGTCTCGTAGGGAATGACGGTGTTGTTGCCGTCATTGCCGCCGAAGAGGAAGACACAGACCAGCGCTTTGTAATCGGTTTGCGCCGCTGGTGAAGCTAGCGCGTTGATCAAACCGAATCGCTCGAAGCTGGAGGCAAGCGCCGATGCGCCGAGCGCGAAACAACTGTGACGAATAAATTCTCTGCGTGATTTTTTCATGGCTTATCGCTCCACCTGATATTGCGACGAAGTTGCGACGAGATAGGCGGCGGCGCGCGCGCGGCCCAGCGTATCGCTGGCTGCCACCGCGTTGACCGCCGTGATGATCGCATTCTTCATCTGGGTTGACATCGTACCGTGTAACATCTCCGCATTGAGGGTCTCGACCATCTGCGCCGGATTGCTCGCCTGCGCTTGCAAGAACGACAAGTTGAGACTCGTACCCGTCGCGCCTTGGACGGTAGCGTCGGGTGCGATGCTCGTGGTGTAAACAAGCGTGTTGACGAGGTTGGCACGACCCAACGCCGAGTTGGTGTGCATCAACGCGAATTGCGGCCCCAGCAAGGTCGTGCCCGGCACGTTGTAATCGGGCGGGTAGAAGTTGAAGACCGAGGGCGAGGTAAAAACGTTTTGCCCCAGGTTGCTCACCTGCCCGCGCAGGTAGACGCCGTCAGTTTGGCCGTTCAACGCGCGGATTACATTGAGCGCAAAAAGCACCGGCTCGCGCAGCTTGCCGTAATTCGGGTCGGTCTTCACGTCGCCGCGCGCTTCGGCATCGAGCAGGATGGCGCGGATGACGGCCTTCATATCACCACGCACGCCTTGTCCATTGTTGTTGAACGCAGCGGCGACGCGCGCGACGTAGGCCGGGCTGGGATTGCTGGTCACGAGGTGTTGAATCAGTTGTTTGCCGATGAAGGGGCCGACGTTCGGGTGGTTGAAGATGTTGTCGAGTGCGAGCGTCAAATCGGTATCCGCTGTCTGACCGGCGGGAATCACTACGTTGTTGAGCAACTCTTTCGCACCCGTGTCGTGGTTGTTCGGCCAAACGACCATTGGGCTGCTGTAGTTAGTCGGGTTGTGGCTTTGCGGCGTAGCGCCAGGTAGCGGCGGATACGTCCAGCCGGTGAAGACGTGCGCGAAGCCTTCGATCACATCTTGGTCATAAGCCGGGATGGGTTGTCCCTGCCCGTCCAACTGCGGCGTGCCGTCTTGATTGAGCTTGGCCTCGCCGATGGTGAAGAGCTGTAACAACTCGCGCGCGTAATTCTCGTTCGGCTCGGTACCGCGCGCGGGATTGGGTTTGTCGTTGTTGGCCATGTCCAGATAGCGGCCCATCGCCGGACTCAAGGTGACGTCGGTGAGCAGTTGCCGGAAATTGCCCAAAGCGTTGTTGCGCAGCATCTGTTGATAAAGCGCCATTGCATAAGCCTGGTTGATCTCGTTGCCGGAGACCACGAAGATCTGGCTGAGCGCAAAGGCCACGCGCTGACGCAATTGATCCTGTCCGTTCATCGCCTGTTGGAAGAAGTTCAACTGCACCTGGAAGAGCGAGTAATTGTCCCGATTGCAGATGCTCGCCGGGCCAGTCGGGCTGGCCGAATCGAAGCTGCATTCGGGCGGCGACGAGGGCGGATAGTAAGAGAAATTGGGATAGGCCGAAACCGGCGCGTTGAGTTGCTCGTTGATGAAGCCTGAAACGCCGAGTGCGCGTGCGCGCGCAATCAAGGCATCAGTTGGGCCAAAGGTGCTTTGTTCCACCAACCTTGTTGCATCAGCCAAGGTCATGAATGACATAATACTGGCCGATCCGCCGCTACTGCTGCCGATGATATACCAGGCAGATTCTGCGGGCCGCCAGATCACGTAATCGCCTCTGCCGTCACCATCATAATCGCCCGACACTGGCACATCACCATTTACGCCCCACTGCTGCACCACCGCCGTGAAGCTTGAACTGCGGATGACGTACCAAAGACCGTTCGACGGTTTCCAGATGGCGAAGTCAGTCTTGCCATCACCGTCGTAATCGCCCGGCACCGGTATATCGCCGTTTACGCCCCATTGCTGTACCAGCGCCGTGAAGCTTGAACTGCGGATGACGTACCAGAGACCGTTCGACGGTTTCCAGATGGCATAGTCAGTCTTGCCATCACCATCATAGTCGCCCGGCACTGGCACATCACCGTTCACGCCCCACTGTTGCACCGTCGCCGTGCCGGTTGAGCTGCGGATGACGTACCAGAGGCCGCTCGAAGGTATCCAGACGGCGAAGTCAGTTTTGCCATCACCATCATAATCGCCCGGCACTGGTATATGGCCGTTTACGCCCCACTGTTGCACCACCGCCGCGCCGGTCGAGCTGCGGATGACGTACCAGAGGCCGCTCGAAGGTATCCAGACGGCATAGTCAGTCTTGCCATCACCATCGTAATCGCCCGGCACCGGTATATGGCCGTTCACGCCCCATTGTTGCGTAATCATCTGACCGTTCGAGCTGCGGATGACATACCAGACGCCGTCTGACGGTCGCCAGATGGCATAGTCCGCTTTACCGTCGCCATCATAATCGGCCAGCACGGGGACATCGCTACTGGGCGGATTTGGGCTGCTCCAACTTGTCTGCGCCCAAACCGGTGTGGAGTTGAATAAAGGGATAAAACTGAGAAGACATAAGACGAGCCAGAGTCGAGACCCTTGTCTGGCGGTCTCTTCACGAAGGCACGGTGACTTGGGCAGCCACGTCGCCCCTCGGCACGGACGGCAAGAACACTTGTTTTGAAACATCGCTGTACTTCCTATTTGTGGTGTCTGTTTGCTTGTTCGCTTGGCTCGATAATCGGCAGCAAGTGGCGAATGGAGGCTCGCGTTCGCGTCCTGGCGCAGCCAAACGAATGGTGTGTAGTCGTAGATCAGCCCGTCACACCTTGCGCAGTACCACAGAGGCCGTCGTCAAGGATGAACAAGGCATGCCCGTGAGTTAATTAAATTGGCAATTGGATCGTAGGGGAGTGAACTGAAGCAGATGCTGACAGGCGAGGCTTCCTGTGAAGCTACTTCATTTCGCAATCGCAGATTTTTTAGGATGCGGCGGGGATTATACGGTCTTGCTTGCAGTTTGCAAGCGCGATTTTCCGAGTTAAGTTTGGAAAACCAATCCGTCAACACCCAACCGGCACGCGGTGTAACGTTTTGCTGCCCTCCAGCACTTGAGTGTGACATCCCTTGGTATGTCTGCCTTCCGTGCAGCGCAACAACTCGTTGATCACCCCAAAATTACCGTCAGAACCAATTCGGCTGTAATAAAACGAGGCAGCCGAAATCCAATCTGCAACCCGGATTCTGTGGCAGTTGATAAGTTGTAACAACTGAAAGCTGATGGCGATGATAGACAACCCTTTGACTTATCTCGTGGGGCTTGCCGCCCTGGACTGGCAGTCCGTCGCATTGTTTTGTTTGGTCACGTTCTCGAACCTCGTCGTCTATCGTAGACATTTATCCCCTGCCGCTATCTCCAATCGTAGACAGTGTATGGAACGTGAACTGAAGCAACGTCGTTACGGGCTGCGTCGTGGCAGGCTGTAACGCGCAAGCGTCAATCGTTAATTCATTGCACCAGCCTATTTTCTGCTCTTTCAAGTCATTCTCAGGTTTGTGCCTAAGATTTAATTTGGCGTCTTATGGCAAGTCGCCGCCATCTGGCACCGGTTTTGCTCTGTCTTGCTTCGATCAGTGGCTGTTACAAGCATCTGTTGTGTGAAAACAAAATGGCTCTGGCAATTATTAAGTCGTGATGCAGTACCTAAAAAACTTCCGTTATGCAATTTCAGCCGGTCTGCTGGCGATTGGGGTGTTATCGCTCGTAAGCTGGCAACGTTCTGCGCGCGCCGCCGACTCTCTACAACTCGACGTGCCAGCCTTAGTTCATGGGTTTGCCACAGCGCCAGGCCTGCCAGATGGTGATTTACATCTATTACCCAAACCACTCCGATTGACGATTACGCAAGAGCCTGCCAGCACGCAAAGCTTCGCGGTCAGTGCCGAGAGTTTTGGCGCTATGCCGGAATCGCTCGGCGCGTTGCCGGGTTTGCCCACGAACGGTTTTTCAATTTCCGCGCCAGGCGAAACGGCCCGCGCGCTGCTCAATACAGAAAGTATTCACGCGGGCAATCTACTGCTAGCTGCGACAGCAGGCACAACCGGCGATACGGTGCGTGTCTTTGCGCGTTATGGTACGAGCGGGCAGGAATTATTGCGCTTCACCGCAGAGGAAGAAGGCTACCGCCTGACTGACATCAATCCGCATTTGAAGCTCTTCGTGGATAATCGTTTTGCGCTAGGGCCGGACACGAAGAAGGGCGCGTTACTGCCTTTCGTTGATGAAGCTGGGCCGCGCGGCAAACGCACCGGGCTGCTGACTTTCGCCTTATCACAGGACTCCGAGTCGCCATTGCGCGGCTGCTTTCAGTTGGGCATCGAGATCAAACGTGCGCAAGACCTCGGTATGACTTCGATAGCTCTTTCCGACATCGTGGTCAATCGCAAAAAAGTGGCTGGCGATGAAGACCGTCCAAGCGAAGGGCTGCTCGGTAAATTGACTGGCGGCTATCCGAGCGGTTCTCCCTGCAGGATGACTTTGAGTTTGCAACAATAGCTTCGAGCAATGGTTTCTTCTTCAGCCTGACTAGCTAGCTCAAAGGTCTATTCGAGTAACCGCACCAATGCGTGAAGGCGACCACCAGGTGCCGCTTTCCCTTGAATTTCTACCCAGAGCCTCTCCTTTCTTCGTAAGGGCTGGTGTCGCCGCAAGCAATGCCGGCCCGCTATTTTTTGTTGTTAGTCACAATAATTCACACCATAGATTGGCAAATGCTGGCGATTCTCAGATAATGCGCTCGCACCTCACATTGTCGAGCGAGCAAGTCGGAAAGGCCGCAGGCATTACCCAGGCGGTCGTGCCTTTCAGAGGTGACGTGGTGTGGTAGCTTGCTCTCACTTGCATCACCAACTAGCCGTACAAATCAAACTCACAGGGGAAAGACTCCCTGTAAACCCCAATTGGAGGGCACACTCATCCTTCTCACCGCCTGCCTGGATGAATCGCCTTTCTTCAAGCTCAGAGGAAAAACCGAATGTTATTGATCAAACTTTACCGTCTTCACCTACTTTGCCTGTTGCTGGGCCTACTGGCTTTGCCCGTGAAGTGGCAACCACTTCGGCCAGTGTCGGCGGCAGCAGCGGGCGCGACGTTTATTGACGCGACAGCCAGCGTGAGTTTCCGCGGCAACATTTACCTGGGCGAACACGTGTACATCGGCCCCTTCGCTACGCTGCGCGCCGGTTATTTCTCCGCTGCGCGGGCGATTTCGGTCGGCAGCGACAGCAACGTGCAGGATAGCGCCACGCTCGATGCTAGTCTCGCTTCGGTCACGCTGGGTGAAGAGGCCATCGTCGCGCATGGCGGCACGGTTCGGGGCGCGGCCACGGCTCAGGCTGGCGTTGGCTCGCCGCGCGGCGTCTTCCCTGCTCAACTCGGCGTGGATGGCAAATGCCCCAATGCCGCCAAACATTGTCCATCCTTCGTCAGCTTCAACGCAGTGGTCGAAGGCGCAAACGTCCAGATGGATGCGATGGTCGGCGCGCTCGCCCGCGTTGGGCCGGGCGTGACGATCCCTTCGGGCTTCAAGGTGCTGCCCGGTAAAAATATCGTCTCCAACAGCGACTTGAATTTGAGCAACGGCAAGATCGCGCCCGTCACCGAAGCCGACCGCGAATTCATGCACGGCGTAGTCGAGGTCAACGTTTGCTTCGCCGAAAGCTACAGCCAGATGGCCCAGAGCAGTCCCGGCTCGCTCACCGGCATCAATTTCGATCCGGGCCATTGCCCCTTCAATCCCGACCCGGAATTGCCCACACTGGTGGATAAGAAAACCCAGGACGCCAGCTTCCGCAATCGCATCATCGGCGACGTGCACATCAAGAACACGCTGGCCGAACTCGACAAGGCAATGGGCGTGCGCATTTCGCTGCGCGCCGACGAAGGAGAACCCTTCGAGGTCGGTTCGATCACAGCGATGGAAGACGGCGTGGTTTTTCATGCGCTGGAACATTCGCACCTGCGTTTGGGTGACAAGGGCAGCTACGGCATGCGCAGCATCGTGCACGGCGGGCCGGTTGATTTTCCAGGTATCAGCGACACCACCATCACGGGTGAAAACTTCGTACTCGGCGCGCGCTCGGTCTTCTTCCGCTCGCGTATCGGAGCGAACAGCCGGGTCGGTTTCAAAAGCCTGGTGCAACAGTCCGATCTACCCGCCAACACCGTCATCGGAGATCGCAAGATCATCATCAGCAACGTCGAGGCAGGCGTGGTCGAATGGTAGATAAACGCTTTTACATTGCAGCAGTGCGTGCCGGATTTGTAGCGGCACGCACTGCCCGCTTTGAATTGCTTTGTGCTTTGTTGACGCTGCTGCTTTGTGCGGCGTGCAGCAAAACACCAGCGACGCCACTACCAGCTATAACTGGTCTGGTGGCGTCGCTGGAAGACGAGGTGCGCGATTTGCCGAACGGCCAGATCGCCTGGTCAACCTACTGGAAATTGTGTTGGGATAATTATCCGGACGCAGAAGCTTACGAGTTACAAGCCCTGACTGGCGAAGGAGCAACAAGACGGCTGCGTCGCCAAAGCGAGCGCTGTTTCCGACTCCAAGCAGCGGCGGGCGAAAACAGCAAAGCTCAGGGCTTACTCAATCGCGCCTTGCAGTTGGCTTTGCAACAAGGGCAACTTGCTTACCGCGTGCGTGCCGTGCGCAAAGATGGCCGGATGAGCGAGTGGTCAGCGCCGTTTGCGGTAGGTAAGGATTGAGATCACCGCCGCGTCGGTTTCAAACTGTTGGCTTGAGTCAGCAGCAATTCGCACAACGCCCCATTAAAAGCGATGCTCTTGGCCGGATCATTCGGATTGTTCGGATTGCCGTCCGAGTTATCCAGATAAGCCGTCACTTCGATGCGCGTGCCGCGCGGCAAGGCGACCGGCTTTTTGAAGATGTAGCTCGGCTGCCAGGCGTAGCGATAATCTTTCGCCCAGATCAATATCTCCGTCGTGCCATCAGGGCGATGGGCGGTGACTTCGATGGATTTGCCGAAAGGATAGAGCAGCGGGCGCACGGCCACCGCGGCGGCAGGCGCAAGCAGTTCGTGCTGGGCTTTGACCTGTTGCAATTCATCCTTCACCGGTAAGGTAGCCGACGCAGCCAGCACAACGCTGCGCACGGATTTTGGCGCAGCGTCTTTAGCGAAGTAGAACGCCAATTGGCTACGGTCGCTGGCGACTTCGCCACTGTTGCGATAGTGGATGGTCAGCCTGATGCGCGCACCGACCGGCAACGCGCGCGCAATGCCCGTCGGGTATTGCAAGAGCGCTTGGCCGGGTTGCCAAGTGCCGAGCGTATCCTCCGTCGCGTCAGTGAACTTGCACGCCGGGGCGGCTTTGTTCTCAAGCGCAAACGTCGCGCGGTAGACGACTGCGCCGTTGCCGGGCTGAAAATCAATGGCGTTCAGCCAGCGCGCCTGTTTCAAGCCCGTCGGCAGGCTGAAACACAACACTTCATCCGCGCCTTCATTCGCCAGTTTAGTTTCGCGCTCAGGCTGTAAAATCAGATCGGGCTTACCCAACGTCCAACCGTCTTGAGCCTTCGGATAGTTCTTCACGTCGCCTTTCGGCGCACCACCTTCAACCCACGAAACCAATAGTTCGACATCGCGCTGCGACAGGATGTAGTCGTGTTGAAAACTGCCGTAGCCTTTGACGGCTTGATATGGCGGCATGCGCTTTTCGAGGACTTCTTCTTTGATCGCTTTGGCCCAGGGGCGCGCTTCTTCGTAGGTGGTGAGCGGGATGTCGGCTTTGAATTTGCCCGTGCTGTGACAACTCCAGCAACTGCGCTGGAAGATGCGCGCAACTTCTTTGGTGAAAGTGACTTTGGTGGTGATGGGTTCGTGCGCGCTACCGAGTCGCTGACTGACCAAGGCACAGAAAATCAAGGCAAAGGTCAACAGAAGTAGACGGCGCTGTATTTGTTTGTTCGGCATATTGCGTAGTCTAGGAGAAAAGGGTGAGTAACACCAAGCCAAGCAAATAGGCCACGGATCGGACGGATGTCACGGATTTTTACGGATCAATCCGTCTCTATCCGTCGCATCTATCCAGCCCGTGGCCAATCCCGTGGCCTATCAATACCACGCGGCGAGTGAATCACTTCTCGCTGCTACTTGCGCTGCCCGCTGCTGCCGGTTTCGCTGTGGCACTGTCGTTATAAAAACTGATCCAACCGATCATCATCTCTTCCCACGTCTGCTCGCCCCATTTGACCAGCTTGGTCGGGTCGGGGTTGAACTTGTTCGCGGGCGAGTTGTCAAAATGCGCGATACATTCCAGGCGTGTGCCCTTCGGCATCGCCACCGGCTCTTTCGGCACGTAGTAGGTCTGCCAGTTGAAATCGTAGCGCGGCACGTTGAGCAGCGTCTTCGACGTGCCGTCGGGATAATGCGCGATGAAGACGAAATCTTTGCCGCGCAGGTGCATGTGCGGCATGAAGCTGGTGACGTGCCCGTCCTGCGCGAAGGTGTACTGCGAACGCACTTCGTAAGCGGGTGCGCCGGGCGGAATCTCGAGGCGCATCTGCATCACACCGCGCGTCAGCACCTGCTGCTTGACTGGCTCTTTGGCAAAGACCAAGCCGAGTGTGGTGACATCTTTGGTCGCCTTGCCGTTCGGCGTGTAGTGCATCTGGAAGATCACCTCAGCGCCCGCCGGAACTTTTTTCGCATAGCCCGCCGGAAAAACCGCCGGTTGTTCGCCGGGCGCGTAACCGCAGAGCAAGCTTTGTTCGCTGCCCTGATTGATGCCAGGCGCTTTGATAAACGCAATCACGTGATGGACGGCGTTGCGGCCCGTGCTCTTGATCTCGGCTGCTTGAATCCATCGGTCTTCGGTGAAATTGGTCTTGACGGTCAGATACTTGTAGGCCACTACGCCGTCTGCCGGCACGTCTTGTTCAGGAATCGAGAGCGCGACATCTGGTTTGCCGATGCTCCACCCCTCGAAGTATTTCGGCGCGGGCGGCAAGTCTTTCGGATTGCCTTCCAGCGCGCCGCCATTCACCCAAGCAGTAATCGTGTCGAGTTCGGCTTGCGACAAACGGCGATCGTTCTTCCACTCGCCGTGATTCGGGTCGGCGTGCCAGGGCGGCATTTGGCGGCTGGCGACTTGCTCTTTGATAGATTTGGCCCAGGGACGCACGTCCTTGTAGCTCAGCACCGAGAAGGGCGCGATCTCGCCGGGGCGATGGCACTCGGCGCAACTCTTGTACAAGATCGGCGCGACATCTTTGGTGAAAGTCACGTTTTTGGCGACTGTCTTGCTATCGTTTGCGCTGGCTGATGGCAGCACGAGCAAACCGAGCGCAACC
The DNA here is from genome assembly GCA_963699175.1 of uncultured Acidobacteriota bacterium. Taxonomy (GTDB): domain Bacteria; phylum Acidobacteriota; class Blastocatellia; order RBC074; family RBC074; genus JACPYM01. The sequence goes on from OY969418.1 coordinate 1,523,133, forward strand.
GCAAATGCGAACAAGCAAGAGAGCGTCAATCTTTTCTTCATTCTTCTATCCTTTCGCTGTGTACCTCCCGCTTGGGAAGCAGTTTGATTTAGTTACTTGTGTCTCTTGTTGGAAACAACGATGATGTCATCGGACATCAGCGGAATATTTTCTGCCTGACCTTTCGCCACGGCTTCCAGGTCAATCTTGATCTCCACTCGTTTATCAGTGGTTTGATCATAGCGAAGGATGACCGTGCGTTTCGGCTCAGCTTTGAAAGTCACTCCTTCTGCCAGCGCGATGGCCTGCATCAAGGTCAGTTGTTTGCCAAGATCGAATTTGCCAGGCTTCTTGACCTCACCTGCCACAAAAAACCGCCACTCGGCTTGATCTTGGGCTTGTGTCGGAATTGCGGAGAAAGAAAAACCAGTTAGCAGGATGGCAATACCAGAAAGCAGCAATGACTTTCTCATCGTTGTCCCCTTTCAGCTATTTGTTATCACTACCTGCCGCAGCCTTGTTGACTCGCTTTGCTGTAACCTTCTGCTGTCCCAACGCAGCCTGTATCTCATTCACTTCTCCCTGCTCGTTCTTGACGAAATTGATCTCTATGCCTTCAGCATCTTTGAAGTAAAACTTCGTCTCGGTCTCCGGCGTCGCAGGCAGCGAGGGTTGGTTGGGAATACTGAAGAAGAGCAGATTACCTTCGCGCGTGATCGTGAACTTCATGATGCCGGCCGAATATTCACCGACGTAGCTGTCCAGCACCTGTGGCGCGACTTTGGCCACCGGACGCTCCGCCGGTTTCGCGCGTGCTATATCTACGAAGCCAACCAGCATCTCGTCATAGGTCGGCTCGCCAAAGCGCACAGTCTTGGTCGGGTCTGGGTTGAGCTTGTTCTTTGTCGAATTGTCGAACCAGCCTGTCACCATAAGGCGTGAGCCTTTCGGCAACGCTACAGGCTGTTTCAGTTTGTAGAGCGTCTGCCAATTGAAAAAGTAGCGATCTACGTTGAGCAGCGTCTCGCGCTTGCCATCGGGGTAGATCACTTCGTACTTCATCGCTTTGCCGCGCACGTGCATGTGCGGGAAATAACTGACTAAGTCAACATCGCGTCGCATGGTCGAGCAGGCAGTCGCTTCGTGATTCTCAGCGCCGGGCGGAATGGCAAACTGTTCGTTGACGATCAAGAGGCTCTCGATCATCTTCTCGACCGGTTGTTTGGCAAAGACGAGCGCGACTGTGGTGCGATCTTTCTCCGGCTTGCCTGTAGTCTTGGCGTAGTGCATCTGGAAGATCAGGTTTGAGCCTGCCGGAATGCGTTTGGCTGTGCCTGCTGGAAAGATGTCGGCGTTTTTGCCGGGCGCATAGGCCGAAAGCAATGGTGCCCCACCACCGCCGCTGTTCCGATTGCCCGCACAACCGTCGTTCATGACGGGTGCATCAGGCTTGGTGCGATTGACTGTGCCGTCGCGGAAGGAGTTTTTGAAGGCGTCCATTTCAAAGATGGAAATAGGATTGCTCGCATCTTTGCCAGCCTTCTTGGCATTGTCTTGCGCCATCTTGTAAAACATCGGCGATTCGACAAAGACCACGGCGTGATGCACGACGCGTTTGTTGCCGGGGCGGAATTCGGCAGCTTGAATCCATTTGTCTTCGGTGAAATTGGTCGGCACGCGGATGTAGATGTAATCGTCCGCGCCTTTGGCTGGCAATTCATACTCCTGCGGCATCGTCAGCACGACATCGGGCTGGCCGACTTCCCAGGTTTCGCTGTACTTCGGCAGCGACGGCAAATCTTTTGGGCTGCCTTCCTTTGCGCCACCGTCTACCCAGGCGGTGATGGCGTCAACTTCGGCTTGGCTCAAGCGCATCTCGTTTTGGAATTGGCCAAAATGCGGGTCGGCGTGCCAGGGCGGCATCTCGCGCGTGACGACTTTCTCTTTGATGGATTTCGCCCAGGGACGCACATCTTTGTAGCTCAGCACCGAGAAAGGCGCGATGTCGTCCGGGCGATGGCATTGCGCGCAGTTTTTGAAAAAGATCGGCGCGATGTCTTTGCTGAAGGTGACTTCTTTCGCCGGTTTTTTGGTGGTGTCGGCACTGGCGTTCGGCAAAAAATACCAAGCACCAGCCAGGGCAACCGTAATTGCAGTGAGAGTCCGTGCAAAGTTCCGCATTGTTCCTCCGTTAAATCTGTGGGCAGCCAATGTTCTAAGCGTTGCTAAAGCGCCATACGATGAGGGCGCCGGTAGTTCTCTCTGGAATTACGGCTAACCGGCTTGAGCCGGACGCATTTTTTTTGCGTCCGGCTCATTTATTCCGTTACTTTTCGCTGCCGCCGCCTGCTGAAGTCTGCTTGAGGCTTTGATTATCCAAGGTGTAATCAATCCAGCCGATCATCATCTCGTCATAGGTCGGGTCGCCCCAACGCACAACCTTCTTCGGATCGGGGTTGTATTTGTTTTTCGCCGAATTGTCGAAAGTCGAAGTCACCAACAGCTTAGTGCCCTTCGGCAACCCAATCGGCTCTTTGGCGTAATAGACCGTCTGCCAGGAGAAGCTGTAATCCGGCACGTCGAGCAACACTTTCTTGCTGCCGTCAGGCAAGACGGCTTCGATCTTTTGCGACTTGCCACGCAGGTGCATGTGCGGCATCAGCGTGACCAGATGCAAATCTTCCGGCACAGTCCAACAAGCCTTCACCGTGTGATTGTCTGCGCCCGGCGGAATCTGGAAGTAGTTGTTCGCAATCGGATGAGTAAAGAGCTGTTTCTGTGGCGGCGTCTTGCTGAAGATCAGCCCGATGCTTGAACGATCTTTCTGTACACTGCCCGCTTGTTTCGAGTAGTGCATTTGGAAAAAGATCTTCGCGCCTGCCGGAATCTTCTTGACCATGCCCGGCTCCCAGATCGCCTGGTTCATGCCTGGCGCATAGCCGCACAACAGCATGCCCAATTCATCCGACGACTGGTCTTTCTTGGCCGATGGCGGCATCGCGCAGCCGTCATCATAAACCGGCGCGTCCATCTTCACGCGTTGCAGGAAGCCATCGCGGTAAAAGATGGACTCCTTCTCCATCTTCGCGCGCAGCTTTTCCAATTCTTCTTTGGTCAGCGTGGGGCGCTTGGCGTCTTTGCTGGGCGGCACGACGAAGGCAATGATGTGGTGCACGATCTTGCGATTGTCAGGACGCGCTTCGGCGCGTTGCACGTAGACGTCTTCTTTGAAGCCCGGATCAACCTCGAAATACTGATATTCATCCGGCCCGCTCGCTTCAAGCGTGAAGGTTTCGGGCAGCGGGATCACCAGATCAGGCTTGCCAATCGTCCAACCGTCAATGAACTTCGGCGCGGGCGGCAAATCCTTCGCCGCGCCTTCTTTCGCGCCACCATCCACCCAGGCAATAACGGTGTCTATCTCTTGTTGCGAAAGACGGCGGTCATTGGCCCATTGACCAACGTGCGGATCAGCGTGCCACGGCGGCATAGTGCGGTTGGCTACCTTCTCGCGGATAGATTTGGCCCAGGGACGCACGTCCTTGTAGCTCAGCACCGAGAAGGGCGCGGCCTCGCCGGGGCGATGACAATCGGCGCAGTTCTTGAAGAAGAGCGGTGCGACGTCTTTGCTGAAGGTGATGTTAGCAGAAGCTTTGGTTTCGCTCGCCCGGCTGACCGGCAACACGTACAACCCGCTGATGGCCACGCAAGCCAGCACGACAACGATCAGGTGAATTCTTTTCATCAGTCGGCTCTCCTTATCAACGCGCCGAGCGCGCTATGCGTTCGCTAGTAGGGGGGAATAACTGACAGCGTGAAAATGGGTTTGGGTGAACGAAAGCCAAGCTTCCATTCACCCAATTTGTTTTGCTTGCTTGACGCTCAGTTACTGACCGCTGCCAGCCGCTTCGTCCTTGACCTTAGTGACTTTCTGTCCATTCAGGTCAGCGCCCACAACCTCGCCTTTATCGTTCTTTACGATAGTTAAGTCGGTGTCGGTTCCCTGTAGAAAGAACTTGGTTTCGGACATCGGCAAGAACTCCATCTTGCCGCGCAGCGGAATCTGCACAACCAGCTTGTTGCCATCGCGCGTCACACTCACCGTCACCTTCATCGCCTCAAGCAGATACTTCCCGGTGTAACTATCCAGCAGCTTTGTATCAACCTGTGCGACCGCTGGCATTTCCGTGACGAAATCCATGAAACCGAGCATCATTTCGTCATAGGTCGGCTCGCCGTAACGCACATCTTTGGTTGGGTCGGGATTGAATTTATTCTTTGTCGAATTGTCGAAGTAAGCCGTCACCATGATCCGGGCCCCAGCAGGCAGGCGCTTCGGCTCTTTCAACACATAATTGGTCTGCCAAGCAAAGTCATACTTCGGCGTGCTCAACAACACCTCCGACTTGCCATCGGGATAGAAGACTTTGTACTCCATTGATTTTCCGCGCAGGTGCATATGCGGCAGCAAGGCATAGATCGTGGTGTCGCGCTTGAGCGTACGACAGGCCGTCACACGATGATTTTCGGCGCCGGCCGGAATCTTGAAAGAGATGTTGCCAACCGAATTGGTAGACACCAGCTTTTGCGGCGGTTCCTTGCTGAACACCAAGCCGACCATCGAACGATCCTTCTGAACCTCATTACCACCCATGGTCTGGTTCGAGTAATGAACCTGGAAACGAATGGTCGCACCGGCTGGAATTTTGCGTGCGACACCCGGCGGGAAAAAGTCGGCATTGTGGCCCGGCGCATAACCAGCCAGGATGCTGTCACCGCCGCCGCCCCGGCCGCCGGTTGCACAACCATCGTCGTTGACGGGTTGATCCGGCTTCATGCGCATCAGGTAGCCATCGCGATAAAAGGGCGAAGTCTTCAACTGCGCTTCCATCGCCTTGTAGCGTTCTTCCGTCGTCATCTTGCCCATATTCGGCGTGCCTGGCGGGACAATGAAGGCGATGATGTGATGCACAACCTTGCGATTGGTCGGACGCGCTTCGGCCACCGCAACGTACTTGTCTTCGGTAAAGTTGGTCGGCACGTCAAAATACTGATACTCATCCGCACCCGGCTTGTAGGTGAATTCCTCAGGAATCTGGATCACGACATCAGGAGCAGGAATGTTCCAGCCTTCGTTGAATTTCGGCGCGGGCGGCAATTCTTTCGGATTGCCTTCGGCCGCGCCCTGCTCTACCCAAGCGACGATGGTATCAATCTCTTGTTGCGAGAGCGTGCGGTCGTTCTTGAACTGACCGACATGCGGATCAGCGTGCCAGGGCGGCATCGTGCGATTGGCGACCTTCTCTTTGATCGACTTCGCCCACGGACGCGCGTCTTTGTAATTCAACACAGAAAACGGCGCGCCTTCGCCGGGACGATGGCATTCGGCACATTGTTTATAAAAGATTGGCGCGACGTCTTTGCTGAAAGTGACAGCCTTGCTGCCCAATTTGCTGTTGGCACTGCTGCTGGTAATCAACGCCAGCCCGATCATCAGGGTAAAGATCGCAGCGATGGTGAGCGAGTAACCTCTCTTGATCCGCATCCGTTAAGCTCCTTCTCTTTGAAACTGAAAACTTGTTTGGTCTGAACCGCTTTTGGCACGCCTTGTGCCGATGTGCCCTAATTTATGCACGGCCAGGCAACGTGTCAAGCAAATTTCCCCAATGGATTCAGCAGCTTCCACGCTTGTTGCCAAGTTGCACCGGTAAGTGACTGACCGGTCAGACAATAGCTTCAAAAGGACTGAATGACCACTCAGTCATTTTTTCCACCAAGCTTGGATAGTGCAAAACCGACAGACTCAGTCGACAGACTCAGTCGCGGCCATTTGCTTGCGCCATTGATACGCAGTTGAGGTGGATAGTGGTTGCAGGAATTACCAAGCCAGCGAAGATTTGTTAGGCCGCACGTTCTTGATTACCGCGCTGTCTTAAGGCAAACTCCGCCTCGGTCGTTAAATCTGAGCATTACATATTTCGAACGACTAACCCTGCACAACCAGCAAGCGTGAGAGAGCAATGTTCCCTATCTTCTTCACGACCTACGGAACAGTCTTTGTCGCCGAAATTGTGGGCGACAAGCTGTTATACACCACAGGCATTCTCGCTACGCGTTATCGTACCGCGCACGTGATATTCGGCATGGCCATCGCTTTTATGGCGAAGATGGGCGTGGCCGTCATGGGGGGCAACACGATTTCAAAGTTGCCTCCACTGCTGGTTGCAGCTATTACCGCTGCCAGTTTTTTAAGCGTCGCTTTCCTGCTTTGGCGCAAACCAGTCATCCCAACCGAGGCCGAGAATGAACAGCGCGCCGCTAAAGCAGCGCTGATTTCCTTTGCGGCTATCTTCTTTTCTGAATGGGGCGATGTCGGGCAAATCACGACTGCTGCGTTGGCCGCGAAATACGGAGCGCCAATGATGGTTTGGCTCGGCGCAGTCAGCGCAATGATCACGAAGGGACTGCTCGCCGCCTCAATCGGGGCTGGCGTGCGCCAATGGATACAGCAACGGATTTCACCGCGCGTCATACGTTATTGCGGTGTCGGGCTGTTGCTCGTGTTAGGAGTGCTCTCCGTTATTGAGACACTGATCTTGGGTCACTGAAAGATGAAAGCTGAAAGCCCGATAAGCTCAAAAGAAGACCGCAGCACAGCCATTCGATTCATCGTCTGCTTAGGTGTTGTCAGCCTGTTTGCTGACATGACCTATGAAGGCGCGCACAGTATTATTGGGCCTTTCCTGAAAGACCTCGGAGCCACCGCCACTCAGGTTGGAGTGATCGCAGGTTTAGGTGAGATGGTAGCCGCCAGCCTGCGCTTATTCTCTGGCCGGTTGGCTGATCATACCCGCGCTTATTGGACCATCACCATCTTCGGATATGTTTTGAATCTCCTGGTCGTGCCGACGCTGGCCTTCGTCGGCACTTGGCAAGCCGCGGCCTTGTTGATTGTCGTTGAACGCACGGGGAAGAGTCTGCGCGGCCCGGCGCGCGATGTTTTGCTCTCCGAAGCCACAGAAGTCGTCGGGCACGGTTGGGGCTTTGGCTTGCACGCGATGTTCGACCAAACCGGAGCCGTGCTCGGCCCGCTGTTAATGGCGGCAATGGTCGCACGCTCGCATCACTTTGGGCCAGCCTTTATCTGGTTGGCTATACCGGCTGCCGGAGCGTTTGTGGCGCTGTTGTTAGCGCGTAGCATTCGTCCTGGCAACGCCGCCGCGCCAGCGCCACCAACAACGCAAGCTTTGCCCAAAGTCTTTTGGTTTTATGTTGCTGCGGCAGGCCTGCTTGCTTGCGGCTTCCTGGATTTTCCGTTGCTCGCTTATCACTTCGAGAAAAATGCGCTGGTGCAACCTGCGGCCATCCCGTTGCTGTACGCTGGTGCAATGGGCGTGAATGGTTTGACGGCGCTGATCTTTGGCAGATTGTTCGACCGCTACGACATCCGTGTGCTCGCCTTCGGCATCCTGCTCTCGCTTTTGGCGCTGCCGTTTGGTTTCCTCGGCGGCCCCGTTGGCGTAGTCGTCAGCGTCGCTTGTTGGGCGACAGGCTTAGGAGCGCAAGATGCTTGTCTGCGCTCCGGCATTGCTCAAGTCGTCTCTATGAAAAAGCGCGGCAGCGCCTTCGGCACCTTCAACGCGGTCTACGGCGTGATGTGGTTTCTTGGCAGCGTCACAATGGGGGTGCTTTATGACCATTCGCTGGTCGCGCTGGTTGCGTTTGGCATTTTGGCGCAACTTGCTGCTGCTGCCATGTTCATTTGGCTTCGGCAACCGCTGGTCGAGGCCGCAGCAGCAAAGTGATCGTCCTCCATACAAAACGATGTAGTTGCGCAAGCAAACTCACGGCAAATAAGCTTGCAGCGTCCGAATCACATTCTCGCCCATAAGCTTGCGAATCTCGGCTTCAGTAAAATGCTCTTGCAAGAGCGCGTCGGTAATCTGCACCAAGCCGGAGGCGTCGAAAGGCTCCGCGACTGCGCCATCGTAATCCGATCCGAGGCCGACATGGTCTACGCCCATCACACTCACAGCATGGCGAATGGCCTTTGCAATGGCGCGCGCGTCGTTGCCGCAAGTGGCTGTGTCCCAGAAACCGATGCCGGCCACACCGCCGTTCTGCGCAATGCGACGGAGTTGTTCGTCGCTCAAGTTGCGGTTGTTGTTGCAAGTCCCCTTCACGCCCGTGTGCGACACCAGCACAGGCCGGGTCGCCAACTTCAACACGTCATCAATCACGCTGGCGGAGCAGTGCGCCAGGTCAATGAACATTTTCTTCTCCTGCATCCGCTTGACCAGTTCGCGGCCCTGCGGCGTCAGGCCGTGTTTGGCGACGCCGTGCGCTGAACCTGCGAATTCATTGTCGAAGAAATGCGCCAGGCCGATTATTCTGTAACCGGCGTCATACAAACGATCCAAATTTTCCAGCTTGCCGTCGAGCGCATGTGCGCCTTCGATGCCGAGAAACCCTGCGGTGATCTGCGGGTCGCTCTGACGCCGCGAAAGATATTGCTCGAGGTCGGCGCCACTTTTGATGAGGGTGAGTTTGCCGTTGGAGGCAGCGGCGAATTGTTGCAACCGGCGCGCTTGATACAAGGCACGCTCGGTCAGACTCGACCAAGTGCTGATCGGCCAGAAGCTGGCGACGGCCAACAGTAGAACATTGTCCGTGTCGCCCGTGTTGCTCTCGATGTTCATACGGCGCGGCGTTTTGGTGAAGACGGTGAAGCCTTGCAAGGCGACATTGCCTTCGATCAATCGCGGCACGTCAACGTGCCCCCACGCGCCGCGCTGATTCAAGTCGCGCCCCCATTGCAATGAATCGGCGTGCAGATCGGCGACTGGCAACTGCCGATGCAAGGCTTTGGCCGCGTCGGAGGCCTGATAAGGCGGTGGATTGAGCGTGGCATTCATCTGTCCGCCAAGGTATGGAACAACGGCGAAATGCAACACGGCGATGGCGATCAGCAACAGCGCGAGCAAAATGAGCAGGAGTTTCTTCATGCGGCGAACTCCCTTCGATTACGGCTGCGCCTTTGGCAGCGGCTTGCGCGGCAGCTTCTCGTCGCGCATCGCCGTGTGATAAACAAAACTCGCCACAATCACCGCCGCCTGCTTCAAATCGTCCGGCAAAACCGATTCGTAAACATCGAGGTTGGTGTGATGCGTGCGCGATTCGTAATCAATCGGGTCTTGAATGAATTGAAAGCCCGGCAAGCCGATGTGATCGAAATCCAGGTGATCGGTGCCGCCGACGCTTTGAATCACCAGCGTCGTCGCGCCGAGGTAATGAAACGGTTGCAGCCAGCTTTCAAAGATCGGGCGCACGGCTTCGTTGCCTTGCAGATAAACGCCGCGAATTTTGCCCGTGCCGTTGTCGAGGTTGAAATAACCGGCCAGCTTGGCGTGATCGGGTTTCAACTGCATCGTCGCCGGATCGCCAAAGTGATTTTTGACGTAAGTGATCGAGCCTAAATGCCCGCCCTCTTCGCCATCCCACAACGCCAGCCGAATCGTGCGGCGCGGCTTGACACCGATAGACTTGAGGATGCGCAGGGCTTCCATCATCACGACGCTGCCCGCCGCGTTGTCAGTCGCGCCCGTGCCCGCGTGCCACGAATCGAAGTGGCCGCCGAGCATCACCAGTTCGTCTTTCAACTTAGGATCAACGCCAGGCAATTCGGCGACGACGTTGTAACCGGGGCCAGCATCGTTAAGCGTGACTTGCAGATTGATTTCGAGCTTAACGGGCAGGTTGTGTTCCAACAAACGGTAGATCCGCCCGTAATGCTCGCGCGCCACGACGAACGACGGCACGGCCAGTTCGGGCACTGGCAGTTTGTAATTCGGCACGTTCATATCGAAACCGCCCGCGTCCGTCGCATTCAGATTGGCCGAATCGAGCGGGCTGGGACGAAGCAGCGCGGCGACGCCTTCGTCCACAAAGAATTTGCTCAGCGTGGCGCGCCGTTCCAAGCCCGCGCGCCGTGACTTTTCGGATTGCGCGTAGTTAGGCCCCTCGTAGCCGGTGAGGATTTTCTCTTCGGGAGTGAGCGCCTGCGCGCCACGTTTCAATTCCTCATCGCTGAAGCGTTTGGCATCAGCCTCGAAATGTGCCGCCGGTTTGTCGCTCGGCTTACCCATTAGCACGATGGCCCCACGCAGCTTGCCGCGATACTTCGCAAAGTCAGCGGGCGAGTTGATCTCAACAATAACCGGCTTGTCTGAGAGTACGCCTTTCGTCGCAGGACTCCACGCTAGCGGGTAGGCGATCAGATGCTGATATTGCGGCGCGGTCATCTCGACATTGAATTTGTTGACCGTCCAGCCGCGCCCGGTGTAACCGCCCGGTTCGAGTTGCGCGTTGCTCAAGCCCCAAGCCGCGAGCGTTTTGATGGCCCATTCAGCAGCAGCCCGGTAATTCGGCGAACCGCGCAGACGCGGGCCGTGCACGTCGGTCAGGTAAAACAGCGTCTCCATCACCTGCGAGTGTTGAAAGCCTTCTTGCTTGATGCGCGCAATGACGTTCTGATCAACTGGCTCTTGCGCGCGCACGGAGAAAACAAAAATCAGAGCGAATAGCAGAATATTTGAAATGGTTCGTTTCATCATTGGTCTCCTGCAAGTCTGTTTGAAAAATCTTGCCTCAAGCCCCAACGGGGCAAGATATGAAAGCCCGGCGCACCGCGCCGGGGGTGAATTGGTCAATCCTCAAGCCCTGAAAGGGCGTCATAATCGCATCAGATTATGACGCCCTTTCAGGGCTTAGGAATTCACCGATGAGCAACCCAGGGCTTATGACGCTCGTTGGAGCTTTAGCAAGGAACTGCATTGCTCAAGCCCTAGCGCTCCTGCTGATGCGATAAACCGGATAACTGATCGCCAAAATCAGCAAAGCATATACGCTGTTGCGCGTATCGCTGATGAACACTCCAACGAGAAAGACCACCGATAGCACAATTACAATCAATGTCGTCCACGGATAGCCCCAGGCTTTGAACGGGCGCGCCAAATCGGGCGCTTGCCTTCTTAAAGCGAAGAGCGCCACAAAGCCAGACCCGTACATGACAATATAAAAGAAAGCGGTGAGCGCCACGAGCTTTTCAACCGTGCCGCTGGCCACAAAAATTATCGCGGCCAGCGCAGTGATAAAGAGCGCGACAGTCGGCGTGCCTTTGTGATTGACCTGCGCAGCTCTGGCCGTAAACAATCCATCGCGGCCCATCCCGTACATAATGCGCGGCGTCTCCATGGAGCATGCATTCGTTACGCTCAACAATGATAAGAAGGAAAGAACCGTGATGATCTGTCCGCCGCGCGCGCCAAAGATCGTCTGCGCCGCATCCGCCGCCGCCAACTGCGAGGCAGCTAGTGTTGAGAGTGGCAACACATAAAGCAGCGCAAGGTTGACGAGCAGGTAGATCGCGATGATCACCAGCACACTACTGAGCATAGCGCGCGGCAGATTGCGCGCCGGGTCTTCATCCTCTTCCGAAAAATAGATCGCACCGTACCACCCGTCATAAGTAAAAATGACGGATTGGAACGCCAGCGCCAGGGCCAGAAAGATCGCGCTGGCCGTCGCCGGAACTGATGTGACTACCTGCGCTGAATTACCTTTGCCAAAAATAAAACAGGCGGCGATGAGCGCCACGAAGCCAAGCGCCGTGGCAAAGCCCATCAATTCTTGCGCACGGCTGCCAACCCGCAGCCCCAACCAATGCAGCAAAGTAAAAACCAACAGCGTGATGATCGCAATCGCCTGGGTAAAGCCAGCCAGAGCAGGCACAAGTTTGCCCGCGTACTCGCCAACCACGATGGTGATCGAAGCAGTCGCGGAGCAAAAGGCGAGCCAGTTGCACCAGCCGATGGTGAAGCCCACGTATTCGCCAAAAGCACGGCGCGCGTAAACGTACCAGCCCCCAGCCTGTGGCAGCGCGGTGGCCAGTTCTGTAACGGCGATAGTGCCGCACAGCGCATAGACTCCGCCGAGCGCCCAGATGCCCAGAATGAGCCAGACATCTCCGAGTTGCGCTGCCACCGTTCCCGGCGTGCGCAGGATACCCATCCCGATAGTGCTGCCCAAAGTCACGGCGATGCCAAAGCTCACACCGAGAATGCGCAGCAACTTGCCTGTATGCCCCATCGCTTTACTCATTTGATTGCTGATGAGAACCCGCAGAGGCTGCGCGTCTCAACGTTCGCTGACCTCGATTCGTTCGATCACATCGTTGCGCGTCAGTTTGTCTACCGCTTCCATCCCTGCGATTACCTGCCCGAAAATCGTGTAGCCGCCGTCCAGATGCGGCTGCGGCGCGTGGCAGAAGAAGAATTGACTGCCGCCCGTGTCTTTGCCCGAAAGCGCCATGCCGAGCGAGCCGCGCTGATAAAGTCGTGTGTTGATCTCGCAGCGGATTTGATAACCTGGGCCGCCATTGCCATCGCCGCGCGGATCGCCGCCCTGCGCGACGAAATTCGGCACGATGCGGTGAAACACGATGCCGTCGAAGTATTTCCTTTTGGCTAGCTCGATGAAGTTGTCCACGGTCATCGGTGAGTCCTTGGCAAACATCTCGACTTTGATCGGCCCCTTTGATGTGTAGATCGTCACCGTCACTTTTTTATCAAGCAGACGGCGCACGCGCTCATAATAAGCCTGATCGTGCGGAGCCGTGGTGGATTCAGCCGGAATTTCTTCGCCGCCTACGCCCATCTGGCGCAGCAAATCAGCCGACCGCCGCCGCACCCGCTGATCCGGATCGGCGAGCGCGAGCTTGACCAGATTGACCGCGCGCGACGTTTTGTATTTGGCGATGGCATTGAGCAGCGCGAGCCGGGCATCATTTACACTGTCCGCTTTGGACTGCTCCAAAGCTCCGGCTAGCGCGTCGAAGTTTTCATCACTGAGATCAGTAAGCGCGTTGGCCGCCGCCGCGCGCACACTTACTTCTTTGGCCGCGAGCTGGCGACGGGCCAGCGCTGGCAGGCCAGGATACTTGACGCGGTTGAGCGCACGTAACAGCGCGGGCACAACACGCACATCCAATTTTTCCTGCTCAGTCTGCTCCCACATTTTTAACAGTGCGGCTTTAGCTCGCTCTGAACCGAGTTCGCTCAAGACTTGCGCGAGTGTAGCAACTCTGCGCCAATCGCCCGGCGCGAGCGTTTGTTCATTGAGGCCAAACCAAAACTCCTTTTCGCCCATTTTGACCAGCGCGGTTTCGATCTCCGCGTAGGCGCCCATACCGGTTGTAGTTCTCAGCCGGTGAAGCAGTGGCAGGCCGCTTTCATCTTTGAGACTGCCTAACGCGGTAGCCAGTTCAAGCAACAAGTTGATTTGCGGCGGGCGTGTCTCGCCTTGTGCTTTGGCTTGTCCGTATTGCTTTAGCAATTCCTCGCCGAACGCAAGCAAGGGTGCGACGGCACGCCGATCAGCCGACGCCGCCAGGCCGCGCACCGCGCTCACTTGCACTTGCTCGCTCGGGTCGTTGAGCAGCTTGAGGCGCGGCTCGAATGCGCTGGCTTCTCTGCCCAGGGCGCGCACACTGTTGGCGCGGACATTGATGTCGCGGTCGCTCAGCAATTCGAGCAGGGCGGGCACAGCGGCGTTAATCGGGTGACGCACACGGGCGAGCGCGTTGGCGGCCTGCGCGCGCACCTCCGCATCACGCGATTTCAATTGGCGCGCGAGCGGTTCCACACAAGACGGCAGCCGAACACGCATCAACGCCGTAATCGTGAGCGAAGCCAACAGCTTGTTTCCCGGCAGCAGAGTCAGTCGCGGATCGGGCAATTGCGCGATGAGCGCCTGATTGATTTTCTCCACCATCTCCTTGCCGAGCGCAGTCGCGTTCGCCTCAACGCTGGCAATCTTGCCCAACGCCTCTGCCGCGCGCGCGCGGACTTCCCGCGCTTCCGTCTTCCGTTCCAACAGATTCAGCAGCGCCGTCGCCGCTTGCGCATCTTCCATTTCACCCAACGCGAAGACCGTGATGGAACGAAGGTTTAGCGTGGTCGCACGCTCCAACGCCTTGAGCAGCGCCGCCGTCCCGCGTTTGTCGCCGATGCGGCCAATGGCCAGCGCGGCGCGATAACACACTGCGGGGAGTTTGTGCTGCAACAGGGCTTCCAGCTCGCCGTTGCCCAAGCTGCGCTCGTCTTCCAACCGGATAATGCGAGTGTAGACATCGGGCGGCGTGGTTCTGCTCTGTTGGACTCCACTCGCGGAAATGGCGGATGAGGCTAACAGCACAAAGCAAGTGAGGATTCGTATCAGCTTTAGTTTATGCTGAATCATGGAGACTCCTATTGATTGTTTTGAGTTTTGACCTCGCTGATCAACACCGCGTCAGTAGTTTGGCCGCCACGCGACATTGCCAGCCATTTGCCGTCGTGCGACCAGGCGAAGGCATAGACTCCGTCCGAAGTAAAACGCGTCAACTGTTTGGGCTGTCCGCCTCCGACCGGCACGCTCCAGATGTTGATCACGCCTGCCTGCTGGCCGAGGTAGGCAATTGCGCGCGCGTCTGGCAGCCAGCGTAGCATTTGATTGACGCCGCGGGCTGAAAGCGGCATCTCAGCGATATTCGTCACTGGCCCACCGTCGAACGGAATCAATCCGAAATTCGTGGGAGGGGCTTCCGAGCCTTTGTCAGAGTAGAGACAGGCTATCTGCTTTCCGTCGGGAGAAATGCTTGGCCACATCGCGCGAAAGTCAGTCAGCCGTGTCGGACTGCCGCCGTCAATACCGATCTTCCTCAGACGGTCGGCTTGTCCTTCGCCTCCAGGATCGGTGTACACAATCCATTTCCCATCCGGCGAGCAGGACGACAAGAAGCCTGTGGTCAGTTGTCTGATGTCGCCGCCGTCCGCGTCCATGCGCCGGAGTCTGGCAACCGCCCCAATTGTATTGAAGACCACGTAACGGCCGTCTGGTGGCGCTGTTGGATAGAAACCGACTGAGGTCAGTTGTTTTTGATTACCGCCGCTCGCGTCCATCGCCCAAAGGCCAACCCTATCCTCCAATTCGGAGGTGTAAACGAGGTGATCATTCGCCAGCCAAGTCAGGCCAAACTTTCCATCATTCTTGCTCATTCCCGAAGTGATTTGGCGCGCCTCGTCAGGTTTGCCACCAGGCGCCAGCCAGATATTCGCATGATGGTCAGAATGCAGAGCGACCAGCGCGCGGCCATCGGCGGTGAGGCTGCCACCCCCATAGCCAGTCAGGTCAGTAGTGAGTTGCCGCGCTTCGCCCGTTGGGTAAGCAATCAGCCAGACTTGTGATCTACCGGTCTTTGCTGCCCCCGTGCCCACCAACGCGCTGCCATCAGGCAGCCATCCCAACCTGCCGAACGACTCCACCTGCTGTTTGTTGATCGTCGTTTCCCTTCCGCTCTCCACTGCAATCGTCACCAGAAGTTGCTCGTTACCTTTGCGCAGATTGCAGGCGATGACCTTTCCGTCTGGAGACCAGGCAGGAGCATTCAAGCTTTCAGGCGCTTTACGCGTCGCCAGACGCTGCGCGTTGGTGCCGTCCGCGTTCGCCACTATTAACTCCATTTCTGAAGGAGCGGAGGTGCGCCGAGTGAAAACCATGCGCCTGCCGTCGGGCGAGAATGAAACCGGGCTGCTGACATCGCTGAGCGGCAGTTTGCGTGAGGCCCCGCCCAGTGCCGCCACCTGATAAAGGTTGGCGTGGTCGTCAGCGTCAACCGACGTGTAATAAACGAAATTGCTGTCAGGCGAAAACGCCAGATTGTGAAACCGTGCGGCGGCTGGCGGCGTGATCTCCACACTTTGCGCGGACGCAACTTGCTTGAGCCACAGTCCCTGCTTCTCGCCCTCATCATTGACGTAGGCCACGTACTTGCCGTCAGGCGAGATGGCCGCGAAATTCACTTTGCCGCTCGTTGTCAGCCGCGTGAACTTCAGTTTCTCGAAACGCGCGACCGGTGGCTTTTGCTCGGCAAATCTGTAAAGGCCGTAGCCAATGCCAGCCAGTATAACAAGCGTGCTGCACAGAGTGATGAGCGCGCCCGTGCGGTGGCGGTTGATTTGGTTGACCAGGTATTCGGCGCTCGAAGTCGTGCGCACGGCCACTTCATTCGTCGCGGCTTCAGCTTTCTTCGCGCTAGTATCGCCTGCGGGTGAAAGCTCGTGCGCCTTGATGCCTTTCAGCTTCGCTTCAAATTCCAACTCCTGCTTCAGACTCTTCAGATCAAGCAGCAAGTCCTTGATGACTTGATAGCGCTCCTCACGTTCCTTGCGCAGCGCCTTCGTGATGATGCGTTGCAGTTCGGCAGGCGCGCCTTCACCCGAAGCTTCAACTGCATCCGATGTCTGTAGCGTAAGCGGCGCAGGCGCGCGATTGAGAATCGCACCGATCACATCCAGCGCATTCACACCATCAAATGGTGGTCGGCCCGCAACCATTTCGTAGAGCATCACACCCAGACTGAAGATGTCGCTGCGTGCGTCCACGCGCTGCCCGCGCGCTTGTTCGGGCGACATATAGCTAGCCGTACCCATCACCGTGCCCGGCTCAGTAGTGACCTTGGCGAGGGTCGGCGCTTCGTTGTCCACTACATCCGGTCGCTGCTCGGTCAGTTTAGCAATGCCAAAGTCCAGCACCTTGACGATACCGTCACGCCGCAACATCACGTTTTCAGGTTTAATATCGCGATGAATGATGCCAGCTTCGTGCGCGGCACTTATGGCGGAGACAATCTGCACACCCAGTTCCAGCGCGGCAGCGACAGGCAAACCACCACTCTTCAGCCGTTCACGCAACGTCTGGCCGTCAACAAACTCAGTAGCGATAAAGTGTGCGCCGTTCGTTTCGCCGATCTCGAAAATCGTGAGGATGTTGGGATGATTGAGCGCGGAAGCAGCACGCGCCTCCTGCTCGAAGCGGCGCACGCGCTCGGCCTGGCGGGTGAATTCTTCAGGCAACAGCTTGAGCGCGACCTTGCGGTGTAGGCGGCTATCTTCGGCCAGATAGACTTCGCCCATCCCACCCGCGCCGAGTGGCGAGAGGATTTCGTAGTGATTGAAGCGCGTGCCAGCGGCAATCGCCATCGCCGAAGCCTCCTGCGGTCTTGCTTGTCTATGTGTCGCTTAAAAGGATGATGGAAAAGCGCGCGCAGTGTAGCACCCGCTCCTTGCATGTGCCAGCATGCGGCGCACGCAGGTTGACACGCAAAGGACGCGTCGGGCAGACTGCGCGGCGATGGTGCACTTCCCTTCTAAACGCCGCCATCACGCAATCAAGTTTGGACAATTCAAGCAGCTTTTTGAGGAGGCATAGACTATGTCCGTCGCAGCATTCAACCCGAAGTTTATGAAAGTCGGCGTGCTGACCGCCGCATTGCAGGAACTGACGCCGCGCGAGAAACGCGATCCCGATCCCGATCTGGCAATCGAAGAATGGGTCGCCTTTGCCCGCGAACTCGGCGTCAACTACATACAGCTTTCCGCCGCCGTCCACCCTGACGAAGCCGACATTCCGCCCGAAGCGATGCTTGATCCCGTCGCCAACACGCTCGACTTGCGCGCGCCATTCAACAAAGACCGTGAGCGGCGCGTGCGCGCTTGTTTGGAAGCGAACCAGATGGGGATTTCGGATGTCGGCTACTTCGACAATATGCTCCATCACGATCCTGAGATTCGACAGAAGAAGCACGACTTTATGAAGCGCGCGATGGATGCGGCAGCGGCGTTGGGCGTCGAGGCGGTCTGCGGTTTTGTCGGACGCAATCAGCAGTTGAATATGGACGCCAACCTGATTGACTTCGAAGAGAACTTCATCCCGCTGCTCAAATACGCCAAAGAGCGCGGCCTGCAATACCGCAACGAACAGTGCCCAATGCCGGGCTGGGTGCCGGGCGACAACTGGCACAACAACATCGCCTACACACCAGGCACCTGGATTGCGCTGCACAAGATTTGCGAACGACACGGCGTGGGCGATGTCTTCCGCATTCACTACGACCCATCGCACGCGATTTTGATGGGACAGGATACGCGCTCGATCTTTCAGTACTTGAAGGACGAGGGCTACAACTTCTTGATTGGTGGCTTTCACGTCAAAGGCCAAGTGACGGACGCGCGCGGCGTGAGCGCGTGGGGTTACGGCGGCCAGACGGTCGAGCGCGGCGATATGATTGATGGCAAGCCTTCGCCGAACGCGGCGGATCATTTGAACGCTTGGAAGAAGCAGGTTGTCTTGTGTGAACACGAATTGCCGGGCACGGCCAAACACGACCCGCTGGCTTATTTGCAAAACCGCACGGTGGATTGGCTGGATCATCAATTGGCGGCGCGGGAATTGTTAAAGCTAGATGTTGCGAATACCTTCTTAATCGTCGAGCACGAATATCCGAAGGCCCGTATTCAGGACAAAGAGAAGCTCAAGCCGATCCTGCAAGGTTCGATTGCCTTTACACGTAAGATTGATGAGGCGGCGGCGTGCATGTTCGCATTGCAAAACGAAGTGCTCGCGTCGCAAGACATTCCGGTGCAGGGCATCGGGCGCGAGGCGTATCGGTCGTAGTTTGAATCGGGGAGACGCAGCCGCACGGCAACTGAATTTGACGTTGTGATATTGCTGCGTCTCTTCGTTTGTGGCTGGCCTCACGTTATGATTGCCACGTGGTCACACAAAGGACTGCAAAACTTCTTCGAGACGGGCAACAAAAAAGGCATCCCGCCGGAGCTGGCAACGCGCATTCGCCTGCGGCTGGATGCGCTGGATGCGGCGCAGGAGGTTACTGATATGGCGCCGCACGGCTTCAATCTTCACGAATTGAAAGGCGACCGCAAAGGAACTTGGTCAATCTGGGTCAGCGGCAATTGGCGTATCACTTTCAAATTTAGTAGAGGAGATGCGACCGCCGTAAACCTTGAGGATTATCACTGAGGTAGTTTTATGTTGAACAAGCGGAAACGCCGTCCCACACATCCAGGCGAATTGTTGCGCGAAGAGACATTGCCTGCCACAGGGCTAACACAGACTGAATTGGCAGCGCGATTGGGCATTTCGCGGCGTGCATTGAGCGAGCTGTTGCACGAGCGCCGAGGCGTCACGCCCGATCTGGCCCATCGGCTAGCTCGTGTCTTTGCGACCACCCCGGAGTTTTGGCTACGGCTGCAACAGGCTGTTGATATTTGGGACACGCTGGAAAGGCATCGTCACGAATATGAGCGCCTCAAACCACTTAAGGCGGCTTGAAGCAGCACCCCGCATGGAGCAATTTGAGCCTCGGACAAGTCGGAGGCTTGCCTGAGTTCGGTATTGTTTTAGGGCGTCTTTAACGACGCCCTGAATAACTCCGCTACTTAAAGTTGACCTTAACCACGTTCACGAATTCGAACGCTTCCGTGAACTTCACATTCACTTCACCGCGTCCTGCCCGACTGCGCGGCGACGGCCCAACATTGATTTGATCCAAGCCGAGGAACTGGCCTTGTGGGCTGATGTAAGGTAGCGGCTCAAACCAAAGCACAACACCAGACTTTTTAATCTCTCCGGGTGTAATTCCCCGCAACTTGCGACGTTATACGAAATGAATTGGGTTGCTGAGTGACTGTTGGGCGATAGCCAGTGGCCGCCTAACGCTCCTCGTTAGGCGCTGAAGTCGAAGGCTACAACTTGCAAAACAAACTACCGGCGAGTGGACACGGCCATGGGTTAATCATTGGGCGAATCCTTCCGTTTACTTTACCTTGGCAGACAAACATCAATAACAACACAAGCACGATAACCTATGCTGAATCTGAGCAAAATATCAAAAACCTATCCAGGCAGGGTGCAAGCGCTGCAGGATATCCATCTGGACGTGCCCAGAGGAATGTTCGGGCTGCTCGGCCCCAATGGCGCTGGGAAATCTACCCTGATGCGCACGATTGCCACACTGCAGCAACCCGATTGCGGGTCCATCACGTTCAACGGCATCAACATTCTGCAGGACAAGATCACACTACGCCGCACACTCGGCTATCTGCCGCAGGAGTTCGGCGCCTACCCTCGCACCTCCGCGCTCACAATGCTCAAACACCTCGCGGCGCTGAAGGGCATACACGGCAGTCAACAACAGCAGGTCGTGGAAAGGCTGCTGGTCAAGACCAATCTGTGGGACGCGCGAAACAAGAGTATTGATAAGTTTTCCGGCGGCATGAAGCAACGTTATGGTATCTCGCAGGCCTTGCTGGGCAATCCGGCGCTGCTGATTGTTGATGAACCCACGGCGGGGCTCGATCCGGCGGAGCGGCGGCGCTTCCAGAACATACTGGCCGAAGTCGGCGAGGAGACGATGGTGATTCTGTCCACCCACAGCGTGTGCTTCCAGCGTACTGGGTTTCCGCAATCGATAAAGGCAAGTCGCCTATTTGGTGGTTCAACTGGAAGGCCGGGAAATGTGGAGAAGGCCGCCACCCAGTTCAACGCTCCGGTGATGATGAAGCTTTCCGCTTACTTCGCACTCGTTATCTCCTTGAGGTTGTCACTAGCCTTCACGTCTATCAAAAGGTTACGCGGGTCAATCCCCGCCCTTGCCGGTTTCCTTGGCACCGTCACGGTGATGCGTTGCTGGCCGGAGCGGACGCGGTGCTTTTGCATGTACAGCGGCTCGCCGAGCCCTTCGCTGTCTGCGGCTGCGAAGACGCCGACAGCGACGAGGTCATCCAGCGGGACCTCGGTCACGACGCCATTGACGTCAACCGTCACTTTGCGCGCCTGTACATCGAGCGTCACCTGCCAGGCACCCGTCTCGGTCTGCTCCGCCGTGACCTGCTTCGCGGCAAGTTCCCAAAATGTGTTCGCCTCGAAGAGGTCGGCGAGCAGATGCCGGAGCGAATCTGGCGTGACTGCCTGAAGTTCCGCATAGAGGTCGAGCGACGTCGGCAGCGGGGCCTCTCCCGAGCCGTACTTCTCGATCAAGCGCCGAAGCGCTGTGTCCACCCGCTCAGCGCCGACGTATTCGCGCAGCGCGTACATCGCGAAGGGGCCTTTACGGTAGGCGCTGAACCAGTCGTGGGATCGGAGCAGCGGGAGGTCGGCGCGCGAGCTGGGATTCAGGTATGCCTCTCTCATCAGGTCCAAAAGTCGCCGCAGATGCTCGTCGCCATAGGTTTCTCGCACGACAGACATGGCGGAATACCACGCCAGGCTTTCGCTGAGCAGCGCGCGGCCCTCCACATTTGCGGACGCGACCTGATGCCCCCACCATTGGTGCGCCACCTCGTGCGCTACGACGGCGAAGGGGAAGTCGAAGCCCCGCGGATCGGCGTCGGGGTTCATGAGCGCGAACCCTTCCTGGTACGAAATGTTCACCGGAGAGGCGTGTAGCGACACGCCCTGCCCAGGGCGCTCTACGAGCCTGATCTGACTGTGCGGGTATGGGCCGAAGTGTTTGGTGAAATAGTTGAGTGACGCCTGTACGCTCTTTACCATGCGGTCCACGTTTGACGCATGAGCCGGGTGATGAAGGATCTGAATCGCCACGTCGTTCCACCGGGCTTCGCGCATCGCGTAGGCGGCGGAGAAGAAGGGGAAGTTCCGCCGGATCGGCGCGTCGGTCACGTAGTGAAAGTACCGGCGGCCGTTCTCCGTCCACGTCCGGCGCAATGCGCCTGGTGCCAAGGCGACTTGACCCTCCGCTGTGCCCACGATGGCCTCGAACGCGATCCGCTCGGCGTGCGCCAAATCCCGACGCGCCTCGACGTCATCAAGAGAGCGGACGTCGGGACGCGGGGGAAGGCCTTGCGCTCTTCGTTCTCCGGCACCGGCGATTGCTCGACTTGGCTGATAGCCCACGGCGGGAAGCCATTCATGGCCCTCAATGAACGTTCCGTTCGCCGCCACCGCAGGGTCGGTCCCGTCGTTCGTGAAGCCGCGCGGCTTGAAGCGCACGTCGAAGTTGAGCCCCAATGAATCACCGGGGAGAAGCGGCGTTTCTAACGTGTAGATGCGGTGGCCGAGCCGCTGGTCGTCGAGCGTGAGCTTTGCCGGGAGGTCGAACTCCGCCGATCCGGTTTCGACCTCCGATCCTGGTGCCAAGTGGATGGCGTCAATTGCGACTCCGCTGCTATTCAATAGGCGGTAACTGCCACGAATCTCCGCCTCGCGGCGCTCGGGATAGATCTCGACACGCAGTGTGGCTCCGGCGATCCGAGGCTGCGGGATTCCTTCGTATTGCCCATAGCGCCGCTCGTACTCGACGCTGCGCGCCACCCTGTCGGAAGCGCTGTCATACGCGTTGAGCACGTTCGTGTTGTAGAAGATGAAACTGCCGAACGTGATGATCAGCGCCGCTGCCGCCGCCGCGACGCCAATGGTCGGACGCGTCAACCGGCGACGAGCCAAGCGCAACCGTGACGCGATCCCGAGTTCCGGGCCTCGAACCCAGAACAACTTCGTTGCCACCGCGAGCAGCAAGGCCCACGCGCCCCAGTAAAACTTGAACCACAGCCACGGCGCTACGGATGAGCCGAAGCCCCGCAGGTCGGAGTACGTCCAGTTGGGGGCGGCACCGTAGATGAGAAGCTTGTGCTCGACGCCGAATGCCGGAGCCAAGACAGTGAATGCGTAGACGGCGAGCGCGGCCATGTACCCGACGTACTTCTGGTTCACCAGCACGTGGACCGCGAACGCCAGCGCGGCGAAGAGGATGTGTTCGGGGAGAAGAAGTCCGAAAAGGACTCGCACGTAGAGCCCGATTTCGAAGTTGTAATAGCCAAGCTGCGCCTGAATGAGCATGCAGGCGCCTATGAGCAGTGCCTGATACACCGTCAGTACGAAGGCGAGTCCCAGGAACTTGCCGAGGAAGCGTACCAATTCGGGCACGGGCGCGGCGTCGGCGATTTCACTGAAGCCAGTTTCCCGATCGCGCCAGATGAGTTCTCCCACGTAGTAGACGGTGAGCAACGGGACGATCAGCCATAGCGGCTCGTCGGGGACGCGGACGAAGTCGAGCATCTTCTGCGTTGTTGGGAGCAGCGGAACGCCAAGGTGTTCCAGTGCTTCCGGTCCAAAGAGGATGAGGAGCGTCGTCAAGCCGCAGAGAATGAGACCGCCCCAGCTCAGCGCGATCTCGCGGTAGGATTGCGCGGCGATGGCGAGGGTCTGGCGGACGCGGACACCAGCATTGAACGTCCGTTTGAAGTGAGGGACGTTGATCGGAGCTCCACGAGGCTCTACAGGCTCTCCCGACTCGCTTCGCGCGCCTAAAATGACATTGCGACGGAAGCGCGTCCCCGGATGGGCGAAACGGAAGCGGAAGTGGGTCAGGGCGAAAACGCCGAGGGCGATGGCAATCCACACGGCCCGGTTGAGCAGTAGCGCGGGATGCAGGCTTATGGAGATGGTGTTCTTTTGGAGCGGCGTGGTTGTTCTCGAGATCTCGCCGAGGACGATGAGTCCCAGCGGATCAATGATCTTCGCCAGCCCCCAATGGCCCATCTTTTTGGCGACGAATTGGGCGGCGATTGCCGTGATGAAGAGAAGCACGGCGCCGATATAACCAGCGACGGCGCGGCGGCTGAGCGCGACCATTGAGAAGAATATGGCGGCGGCTACGAACGCGTTGCACAGCGCAATCACAACGTATGATCCGAGGTAAGCGCCGGGCTGAAATGGGCCCAGTATCTCCGGAGCCAGATCCGGCTTGAACATCGAGAGCACAAGCGCCAGCGGCACGGCGGCGAGTATCATTGCGCTGAGGGCGAAGGCGGCGAGGAATCGGCCACCCAGGTACGCGGCCTTGCTGACGGGCAAAGTGTAGACGAGCGGATGCATCCGCGTCTGCGCGTCGCGCGCGCCAGCGTCGCCAGCGAATGAGGCGATCACGAGCAGCGCCATCATGCTGCCGATGAGAGTGACGGACGCGATGACGAACTGCCCGTTGAACGCGTAGCCGCCGTCGCGTGCGTTCTCGGTAAAGGCATCTGTCGCGATTTTAAGGCAGAGCCCGAACATCGCTGCGAAAAACACCCAGGTCCAGAGACGACGCAACTGGTAGCCAGCCTCGAAACGAAAGATTTCCCAGAACTTCATTGCGCCGCCTCCAGGATGCGCGCTGCGCCGGTCGGGCCGAGATGTCCCGCCATCGCGCTGAAGTAGACGTCCTCCAGGTCGGCCTCTGCGGGCTCGAACCCCGCGCCCGGAGCTGTGGCGCTGTAAACGCGCGCGACGGTGCGTCCGGCGAAGAGCTTCGTCGAGATGACCGCGTGCGTTCGCTCAAGCTCCGACAGTTCGGCCTTCTCAATCACCCGCCGCCAGATCCGCCCTCGCAACGCGGCGACCGCACGCAGCGGCTCGGCTTCGAGCAGAATCGCGCCCTTATCAATGATCGCCATCCGGCTACACAACTCCGACACATCCTCGACGATGTGCGTCGAGAGGATCACCACAGCGTCTTCCCCAAGCTCACTAAGCAGATTCAGGAAGCGCACCCGCTCGGCGGGATCAAGACCGGCGGTGGGCTCGTCAACGATGATCAGCTTCGGATTGCCCAGCAACGCGACCGCGACGCCGAAGCGCTGGCGCATCCCGCCGGAGTAGGTGCCGAGCTTCTTCTTGCGCACCTCATACAGGTTGGTCTGGCGCAGGAGCGCCTCCACAATTTCCCTGCGCGCCCGCCGTTCAGTGATGCCCTTGAGCACGGCGAAGTGCTCCAGCAGCCGCTCCGCGCTCACCTTCGGATAGACCCCGAACTCCTGCGGCAGATAGCCGAGCGTCTCACGCACCCTGTCCTTCTGCTGCAGCGCGTCTATGTCGCCGAAGCGGATCGCCCCATGATCGGGTTCTTGTAGTGTGGCGATGGTACGCATCAGGGTGGACTTGCCCGCGCCGTTCGGGCCGAGTAGCCCGAACATACCAGGGGGAATCGTCAGGCTGACGTCTTTCAGGGCGTGTACACTGTTGGCGTAGGTCTTTGAAAGGTTCCGAATCTGTAGTTCCATATAAACAGGAGGCGTTTCCAGTGTTGCGCATCAGTGACTCTCTGGAAAAGAGGTATGAGTGTTCATGCGTATAACAACGTCGGCCCTGATTCGTTAACACCACTACCTGCGAAAAGCGCTGTTTCAAAACGAGAGGTGTTAGACTTTTGCTATCTTCTTTTTGCCATTGGCATAGCTAAATTACTTACGATGTGTAGGCCTCATCACCCCGGGAACCCACCAGCCATAGCTTCATATCCCAACGATAGACGGTTTTATTTCCTCGTTAAGCGTCTGAGCGGAGCGCGCCAACAAGTGCGCCGCGCATTTTAATCGGAATTCGGGTACGGCCCTGTGTTAATCATTGAGCGAATTTTCCGTTTACCTCACACTGGCGGGCAAACGCCAGTAACAACACGGTGATCTATGCTGAATCTAAACGGAATATCAAAAACCTATCCAGGCGGCGTGCCTGCGATGCAAGACATCCATCTCGACGTGCCCAGAGGGATGTTCGGGCTGCTCGGCCCCAATGGCGCTGGCAAGTCTACCCTGATGCGCACGATTGCTACGCTACAGCAGCCAGATCACGGGTCCATCACGTTCAACGGAATAGACATCCTGCAGGACAAGACTGCGCTGCGCCGCACACTCGGCTACCTGCCGCAGGAGTTTGGCGCCTACCCCCGCACATCCGCCCTCACGATGCTCAAATATCTCGCGGCCCTGAAGGGCA
This sequence comes from uncultured Acidobacteriota bacterium, assembly GCA_963699175.1. Lineage (GTDB taxonomy): Bacteria > Acidobacteriota > Blastocatellia > RBC074 > RBC074 > JACPYM01. The sequence goes on from OY969418.1 coordinate 1,548,786, forward strand.
TCCACGGCAGTCAACAACAGCAGGTCGTGGAAAATCTGCTGGTTAAGACCAATCTGTGGGACGCGCGCAACAAGAGCGTTGATAAGTTTTCCGGCGGCATGAAGCAACGCTATGGTATTGCGCAGGCATTACTGGGCAATCCAGCGTTGCTGATTGTGGATGAACCCACGGCGGGACTCGATCCGGCGGAGCGGCGGCGCTTCCAGAACATACTGGCCGAAGTCGGCGAGGAGACGGTAGTCATTCTTTCCACTCACATCGTTGATGATGTGAAGGAACTCTGTAGTCAGGTAGCCATTATGGGGCGTGGGCGCATTCTGAAAGTGGGCGAACCGTTGCAAATGATGCGCGAGTTGAATGGCAAGCTGTGGACACTGGTGGTGAAGCGCGAGGAAGTCGCGGAGATGCGCACACGCCACACTGTGCTCTCCACACGACTCAGAGTCGGGGCCACTGAGATTCGTGTGCTTGCTGATACGCAGCCCGAAGACATGCAACCCGCCACGCCTGAGTTGGAAGACGTCTACTTCAGCACGCTGATCGCACACGATCTCAAAGACAATCTGGAGTAGCACGAATGCTCGCGCCGCCTGTGCGGCCGACGTGTTAACAAAGACCCAGACGCGAACGTCATGCAGTAGGAAACGCAAAAATCATCCGGTCAAACGCCCCAGACCGGAAGCGTCCTTTCAGGAGAAGCAGAGGAACTATGCAACGAATTATGTATCCGAAATTGGTTTATCTTTGGATATTGTTATTGGCTTGCGCCTGCGCGGTTTCGGCGCAAACCGTATCGGCGGACAAGCTATTGAAACAAGCTTCGCAAACACTGGGTGGTGAAAAGGCGCTCAAGGCGATCACGACACGACAGGCCAATGGAACTTTCACGCAGCGCAGCGATGGGCGCAGCGGTAAGATTCAAATTACCACGCAACGTCCGAACCTCTATCTCAAGACGACGGAACTTGACGGCTTCGAGACGGCGGAGGCTTACAGCGGTAAATCGAGTTGGCAGCGCGATTCGCGCCACGGCTTGCGCACGCGCGTAGGACAGGACAGCTACGATTTTCAATTCGCTGCGCTCTTTCACAACCAGCTCTGGTTCGAGGCGAAACAGAACAAAGTCCAATTCGTCAGCGGCGGCAAAGACACCGTGAACGGCAAAGCCGCGAACCTCGTCACGCTCATCTCGAAACGTAACAGCCGGATTAAGCTCTGGCTCGACGCCGCGAACGGGCTGCCGCTGCGCGCGGAGTTTCCTTCGGGTGAAAGCACGTGGCTGTGCGATTACGGCGATTACCGTCAGGTGGGCGGCTGGATGGAAGCGCACGCGCTGACGTTCACCGTTAAGCAAGGCGAACGGGCGGAAACCTACGACATCAGGTTCGATAGCATTCAGCACAACACTCCACTGACAGCGAAGCTGTTCGACTTTCCGCAACTGTCGAACGAAGCTCTGCCCGACATTCCCGCGTTGCTCCAGGCGGTGGATGTCAACGAACGACGCGCCGAAAAGTTACTGGATCATTACGGCTTCACCGAAACCACCCTGAATCGCAAGATCACCAAAGACGGCAAGGTCGAAGAAAACAGTGAGACCAGGGAATTGTCGTTTTATAAAGGCCGTCGCCTGAAACGCCTGATCGCCAAAAACGGCAAGCCGCTGATGCCTGGCGAACTGGAAAAAGAAACCCGCGACGTGGAAAGGCAGATCAAGAAGATCGAAGAAAACCTCGCCAAAGAAGCCCGCCACGAACGCAAGGAATCTCCCGTGCCGGGCGAAGAGGAAGATGGGCGGCCTTTCTCGGTCGTCAATCTTTTCAAGGCTTCGCGCTTCACCAATCCGCGCCGCGAGCGCTTCCGCGAACGCGACGTGATCGTTTTCGACTTTGAACCCAATCCTGAAATCAAAGTCGGTCAGGGGCCTGAAAAATTTGGCAGCACGCTGGCCGGTACGGTGTGGATTGATCCGAACGACAAGCAGGTCGTGCGCCTCGAATCGCGCTTTATCGAAACCTTCAAATTCCGCGACGGCGGGGTGTGGGCGTCGTTCAGCAAAGGCTCGACGTATGTGATGGAATCTACGCGTGTCAACAACGAGATTTGGCTGCCTGCCCAAGTGGACATTAACGTCGGCGTCCGGGTTTTTCTGGTGACTGGGTTCAACTCCAACATCGCTATCCGCTACGGCGATTACAAACGCTTCAATGTAGACGCTGAAAAAGAAAAACTGAAAGACCCTGTCGTAGCAGAACCAAAGAAACCATAAAACACCGATGCGCGCACTGCTGGAAGTCATACAATTCGAGATTCGCTATCAACTTCGCTCGCCCTTCTTTCTCGGCGCGTTGCTGCTGTTCGCGCTGATTCACTTTCTGGCGATGACCGGCACTGTCATTCACCTCGACCTCAGCAACCAGGTTGCCATCAACAGCGCGTATGGCATCTTGCAGATCGAACTGGTGCTCTTCGGCTTCGGCATCCTGCCCATCGTGGCCTTTGTCACGACCGCGATCACGCGCGATTTCGAACACGCGACTGCTCCGCTCTTGTTCGTCACGCCGATCTCGCGCAGAAATTTTGTGCTGGGAAGATTTCTCGGGGCGCTTATCCCTGCGCTTTTGATTGGTCTCGCAGGGCTGCTGGGCGCGCTGATCGGCACCTTCATGCCGTGGCTGGATCAGACGCGTATTGCTGCTTTCTCGTTGCTGCCCTGGGCCTACGTATTTCTTGTCGTCATTCTGCCCAGCACACTCGTCTTATGCGCTATCTTCTTCAGCGTCGCGGCGCTTACACGCTCCTTTGCGCTGACCTTTGCCGCGGCGATGGCCTTCTTTGTCGCAGCGGTTTTCCTGAATCTCTACGCTAAGTTTGAGAATGGCACATGGGCCGCGCTGGCCGATCCAGTGGCCAGGCTAACTGTGGCGGCTGAGACACGCTACTGGACAATCCCCGAACTCAATACAAACCTACCGCTGGGATTGCTGTTGCAGAATCGCATGCTCTGGCTGACGGTGGCGCTACTGGCATTGCTACTTGTGCTGCTGCGCTTTCGCCTGGATTTAGAGAGTTTTTCTGTAGGTGGAACATCATATGGAGTGCGGCGACTTGTCGCCGCTTTTAGTTCATCGAACGCAAAGCGGCGACAAGTCGCCGCACTCCATAAACAAACTCCGCAACCCACACTTCAAGAGATCACGCCGGTACAGAGCTTCTCCCCGCGAGCCTCCTTCGCGCAGTTCGTCTCGCAACTGAAGATGGATCTGTCCTGTGTCTTCAAAAGCCCGCTTATCTACATCATCCTGGCGCTCGAAATCGCGTCGTTGATCGGCGAGTTTCTGGGCAATGTCAGCCGGGTTGGATTGGAGACGCCGCTGTACCCGCTGACGAGTCTGATGCTGCCCGTTCTGCGCTTCGGTATGCTGGGGAATATCCTGCTCCTTGGCCTCTGGTACTCCGCCGAATTGATCCATCGCGAACGCGCGTCCGGCATTGGCGAGATTATCAACGCGTCCCCTTTCCCCGACTGGCTGATGATCCTGGCGAAGACTGCGGCGTTGTGCCTGGTGGTCAACGCGCTGATGCTCGTGGCGGTGCTCACCTCGATGGCGTGGCAAGCAGCGGCAGGCTACACCCATTTCGAGTTGGGCCTATATCTGCAATCCGCCTTCATCTACAACGGTTTTTACTACTGCATGCTGTGCATCCTGGCTGTGGTGATTCAGGCGATTTCGCCAAACAAATGGCTGGGGCTGTTATTGACGCTGGGCGTTTACATTGGCCTGCCGAGCTTGGGGCCGATGGGCTTCGATCATGTGCTGTATAGTTTCGCCATTCCCGATGTTCCTTACTCGGACATGAATGGTTACGGCCACTTCACCAAACCGGCGTACTGGCTGATCGCTTACTGGGGAGCGTTCTGCATCTTGTTGCTGATCGCCGGGCATCTGCTCTACCCGCGCGGCAATTATTCATCTGCGCGTGAAAGGCCGCGTGATGCACGCACGCGACTCGGAGCGGGAGTCAGGCTCACCGCCGGTCTTGCCACGCTTGCCTTTATCAGCATCGGCGGCTGGATTTTCTACAACACGAACATCCTCAATGAATACCTGACACCCAACGAGCAACTGCAACGCAAGGCCGCTTATGAAAAAAACTGGGGGCGTTACGAAAACGCGCCCACGCCATCGTATGACCGCATCGAGATGGCGATGGACATTTTCCCGGAAGAACGCCGGATGGAATCGCACGGCAGCACCGTCCTGGGAAATCATAAGAAAGCGCCGATCAATGAATTTATGGTGTCGGTCAGCCCTGTGCTACGCGTGAATCAGATCGCAGTGGAAAACGCCTTGCTGGCGCAATCTAACAAAACAGAGGGCAAAACACAGGGAGTCTATCTCTTTCGACTCAACGCGCCGCTCGCGCCGGGCGCTACAGTGAAAATGACCTGGAACGTGACGCGCAGCAACTTTGGCTTCGTCGTCGGCGAACCCGATAACGCGCTCGTGGCGAACGGCACTTATCTCGACACCATAGATGTGATGCCGATCCCCGGGTTTAACGAAGGTCGCAGGATTACCGACAACACCGAGCGCCGCAAATACGGGCTGCCGCCCGCGCCCCGCACGCCGAAGCTGGGAGACCCCGCGTATGCGGACAAGATCGGCTTTGGCATTGACAGCCGCACTGAATTTGAGATTGTCCTCAGCACCAGCGCCGATCAGATTGCGGTCGCGCCCGGTGTACTTCAGAAAGAGTGGCGGCAGGATGGGCGGCGTTATTTTCACTATAAGGCCGAGGAGCCGATCCTGCCGAACCTCTCGTTCTGCTCCGCGCGTTACGCCATCGCCCGCGACCGCTGGAAGGGCGTGGCGCTGGAGATTTACTACGGCCCCAAACATCCCTTCAACATCGCCGCAATGATGGAGACAGCCAAACGCGGTCTGGAGATGTATTCCACCGAGTTTGCGCTGTACCAATATTCTTACCTGCGCATCCTGGAGTTTCCGAGCTATCGTTCGGCGGGTAAGTTTCATTCGGGTACTGTGCCTCTCGCTGAAGGCACTGGCTTTGTCAACGACCTGCGCACAGTAGGAAACCTTGATTACGGCGTCATGCACGAACTCGCGCATCTGTGGTGGGGCGAACGCATCACCGGCGCGCAAATACAGGGCCGCTGGCTGCTGACGGAAAACATGGCGGACTATTCCACGCTGATGCTGTTCAGGGAATACTCGCCAGCCCTGGCCAACCGCATTGTCCGAAGAATGCTGGAGGCCTACCTCAAAGGCAGAAGCAGCGAGGATGAGGCCGAAGTGCCCGTGATGTACACCGAAAGACAAGGCTACCTCAGAGCCAAGGGTCCCCACGTCCTGTATGCGTTGCAGGACATCATCGGCAAGGACAAGGTGCATCAGGCCCTGCGCAATTTTCTGAAAGCCTATTCCTTTCAAACGTCGCCTTGCCCCACCTCCCGCGATCTGGTCAACGCCCTGCGCGCCGAAGCTGCCCCTCGAATATCAGCAACTCATTACCGATTTGTTCGAGCGGATCGTGCTTTACGATCTGCAGGTGGATGCGGCCAGCGCGCGGGAGATTGATGGCGGGTATGAAGTGACTATCGAGGTAACGGCGAAACAGTTCGCGGCGGATGGCCACGGGAAAGAAACCGAGGAGCCGCTAGATTCGTGGTTCGATGTGGCGGTGTTTGCGCAGACCGACAAACCGCTTGAGGGCGTGACACCGTTGTACATCACAAAACATCGGCTGCGCAGCGGAAAGCAGGTGTTGACCGTTCGCACATCGGAGAGGCCGGGGATTGTCGCGCTTGACCCGTTTCACAAGATGATTGAGCGCAGCGCGGGGAATAACCGCGACGAGGTAGTCATGAAAAAGTAGTGCTGCCGGGTTGAAAAGCAGGCAGAACCCTAAGGACGCAGCCAACAATATGAACATCTGCACGGTCGGCTTCACCGTGGTGGATACCACTTCGCCGACTATCACCTGCCCGGCAAATCTCGCCGTCGGTGCGACGGGCGCTACGACTCCCGTCACTTATGCTGCGCCGACGGTGGGCGACAATTGTTCAGGCGTAGGCGCGCCAGTCTGCACGCCTGCTTCAGGCTCGTCATTCCCGGTCGGCACGACCACAGTCAATTGCTCGGTCAAGGACGCCGCCAATAATTCAGCCTCGTGCAGTTTCACCATCACCGTCAATCCAGTGACGTATAAGATCGGCGATCCGCTGGCCTGCACCGGCCCCGGCAACGTCGTGACTGGAACCTTCACTATCGTCAACAGCAGCGCGGCGGCGACGACCGTCTCCGCGACGGCAAGTTTGCCCGCTGGCTTGTTGGCATTGCCGAACAGTTGCACGGCCAATGTCGGGACTTGCACGGTCGTCAATGCGGCGAGCGTGACTTACACGGCGACGCTCGCGCCCGGACAGACGGCGACGGTGAGCTACCAAGCGCAGGTCGGCGATCAGGTAACGACGGGCACACAACTCTGCTCGAATCTCGTCGTCAGCTTCAGCAGCGGGCCAACCTTGACTGTGCCAGCCTGCACGACGGTCAACTGCCCAGCAGTCGGGCCAGGCTTGCTCTTCCCGGCGACATCCGAGGTGAGTGATCAGAAGCCAGGCTCGGTGCTGGTCTACAATCTCTATTCATCGAGCATTGCCGCGCCCAACGCGCAGAACACGCGCATCGCCATCACCAACACCAATCCGGGCTTGCCGATTGCGGTGCATCTCTTCTTTGTTGACGGTGCGACCTGTTCAATCGCCGACAGTCTGGTCTGCCTGACGCCGAATCAGACGGCTTCGTTCTTGGCTTCGGACATTGATCCGGGCACGACTGGTTACATCGTGGCAGTGGCTTCGGACTTGGTGACGGGCTGCCCGGTGGACTTCAACTATCTGATCGGCGATGAGTATGTGAAGCTCTCAAGTGGGCACGCGGCCAACTTGGCGGCGGAAGCGTTCGCGGCATTGGCTGGTGGCTTGCCTGCTTGCAACGGGCTTTCGGTGACGGCGCTGTTGAGCTTCGATGGAACGAGCTACAACCGCGCACCGCGCGTGTTGGCGGCTTCGAATGTTCCATCCAGAGCCGATGGCAACGACACATTGATCGTGCTCAACCGCTTCGGTGGCAGTTTGGCAGCCGGAGCCTCGACGCTGGGCGCGCTCTTCGGTATCCTCTACGATGACGCGGAGAATCCGTTGAGCTTTACCTTCACGGCGGGCGTCTGCCAGTTCCGTTCATCACTCAGTAGCAGCTTCCCGCGCACCGCACCGCGCTTCGAGCAATTCATTCCGGCGGGCCGCAGCGGCTGGGCGAAGTTCTACTCGCAATCGGACATCGGGTTGTTGGGCGCGCAGCTCAACTTCAACGCGAACGCTGGGACGGCGGCGAACGCCTTCAATCAAGGACACAATCTGCACAAGCTGACCTTGACGACGACGGCGACGCTGACCATCCCAATCTTCCCGCCGAATTGCTAATGAAGATTAAACAAGTAGTCATGGGCAGCACACGAAATCTGCCTCTGATTATCGTAGGATGCGATGGTTGACTAATCACTTTTCGGCAAGTAATATTCGCGGCGAATGGCTGATCTGAAATTCAAAACATGTCGGCTATTCAACGAAGGGCCGTTAGCTCAGTTGGTAGAGCATTTGGCTTTTAACCAAAGGGTCGCTGGTTCGAGCCCAGCACGGCTCATTTTCCTTTTGTTTTGTCCCCAAGATTTGGTTTAGATCACCTGGCTATCAATCTTTAATTCAATTTAGCAAAGGCGTTTTGCCTAATCCAAAAAAGGGGCGAGTATTCGCCCCCTTTTTGTATCCACCATACTCTAGGAATTGAAGCCCCTATGAAAAATCACTTGTTCAAACAACACATCGTCTCACAAGCAGTCTGTCTTACACTGCTCATTTCGTTGATCGCTTTCCCGCAAAACAGCACTGCTGTAGTCAAAGACGGAGCTGAAGTGCAAGCCAAAATCCGCAGCGAAGGGATGGAGCGATCCCAGATCATGCGGACGATGCACTTTCTCACCGATGTCTACGGCCCGCGTCTGACTGGCTCGCCCAATCACAAGGCCGCTGCCGAATGGGCGATCAAACAGATGACTGCTTGGGGGTTTGAGAACGGGCATCTGGAACCGTGGGACTTCGGTCACGTCGGCTGGTTGAATGAGCGCGCGACCGGGCACGTGCTTTCGCCCTACAAAGAGCCGCTCGTTTTTGAAACGCTCGCTTGGACGCCCAGCACCAACGGCACGGTCACGGGTCAGGCTTATCAGATGATTCCACCAGATATGCCGACCGAAGCTGAACTGACAGCTTTTCTGGAAACACAAAAGGAGAAGGTCAAGGGCAAGCTGGTGTTAGTCGGCAAACATCAGATCATCCCAGTCAGCTTCGAGCCGCAAAACAAACGCATTGACGATGCGCGCGCCAAAGAGATGTATTCTGGCAACAATCCGGCGGCGGGTGGCGGCTTTGGGGGACGCCGCCAGCAACCACCGCAACAACCCGGTCAGCCCAGAAAATTGTCAGGCCGCGAGGTCAATCAACGCGCCGGTGAATTCCTGGCAATCAATGGCGCGCTGCTGATGCTCACTGATACCGCGGTCGAAGGGCGGATGGAGCAACGCCGCGTTCGCGCGTTCAACAATCGCAACTTCGATCCGGCGAAGTTTCCGCCTGCCGTTGTGCTCAGCAACGAAGATTACGGGCGCATCACGCGTGTGTTGGCCGACGGTACGCCGGTCGAGCTTGAATTCAACATCGTCAACCGCATCTACCCCGAAGGCAAAACTTCGTACAACACCGTTGCCGAAATTCCCGGCACAGATAAAAAAGACGAAGTGATTATGCTCGGCGGCCATTTGGATTCGTGGCATTCGGCGACTGGCGCGACCGACAACGCCATCGGCTGCACGATCATGATGGAGGCCGCACGAATTCTGAAGGCCATCGGCGTCAAGCCACGCCGCACGATTCGAGTCGCGTTGTGGAGTGGTGAAGAACAAGGGCTGCTCGGCTCGCAGGCTTACGTCAAACAGCACTTCGGCACGGTGGAAGATCCGAAGCCGGAGTTCTCCAAGTTTGGCGGCTACTTCAACATTGACTCTGGCACGGGACGCCCGCGCGGGTTGAGTGTCTTCGGGCCGCCTGAAGCTGCCGAGGCTCTGCGACAGGCGCTCGCGCCATTTGAAGACCTGGGCTTCTACGGCGTGCGCGCATCCGCTAGTCGTGGATTGGGTGGAACGGACAGCACGTCATTCAATCAAGCTGGCCTGCCCGGCATCGGCGCACAGCAAGACCCCATCGAATACAGCAATATCACCTGGCATACCAACAACGACAGTTACGAACGGATTGTCGAAGACGATGCCAAGAAGGCTGCCATCGTGATTGCCGCAGCCATTTATCACTTGGCGATGCGCGATGATTTGTTGCCGCGCTTTAGCAAAGAGGCAATGCCCGCGCTGCCAGCAACACGCAACTGAAATAAAACGGGCAGGGCCAGAACCGCTTGGCTCTAGCCCTGCCCGTTCACTTGGTTCTGTCCTGCGATTCACTGCCTCTACAATTTCAGCCGCCGCCGACAAAATGCACGATCTCCAGCTTATCGCCTTCCTGCAAAACCGTCTCGCTCCACTTCGCGCGCGGCAGAATGTCTAGGTTGAGTTCGATAGCTAGCCGTTCTGGCGTCAAACCCATTTTGGCAATCAAATCAGAGACTTTTGCCGCAGCCGCGAGTTGATAGTCCTCACCGTTCACTTTGATCTGGATGGTCTGCTGCTCGCTCACGGCTTTACGCCTCCCTTGCTCGCTTGCCGATCCAGATAGTCGAGCAACACATTGGTCATCACTTTCACGCCGATAACCAGGCTCTCTTCGTCAACGTCGAACTCGGGCGTGTGGATCATCGCCGTGATGCCTTTGGCTTTGTTGCCGACGCCGAGAAAGTAGAAGAAGCCGGGGATGACTTTTTGATAGAGCGAGAAATCTTCCGCACCCATCTGCGGCTTCGGCTCGAAGACGTTAGCTTCGCCCAGCACGCGGCGCAGCGTAGGCAAAGTCGCGGCGACCAGTGTCGGGTCGTTGTAGGTCACGGGATTGCTCGTGCCGAATTCGATCTCGTAGCTCGCGCCGTAAGCCGAGGTCACGCCTTGCAGCGTCTGTTTCATCATCTCGATGGCCTGTTTGCGCACGTCCTCGTTGAGCGTGCGCATCGTGCCTTCGAGTTTGACTTCGTCGGCGATGATGTTGAAGCGATTGCCGCCGTGGATGCTACCGATGGTGATGACGAGCGGTTCGAGCGTGTTGATGCGGCGGCTGCGGATGGTTTGCAACGCGGTGACGCATTCGGCGGCGACCACCACTGTGTCAATGCCGTCGTGCGGATAAGCGCCGTGCACTTTCTTGCCGCGCAGGGTAATGACGAATCTGTCCGAAGAGGCCATTGCGCCGCCCACGTTGTAGCCGACCTGGCCGACTTCGATGTTGGGCATCACGTGCAAGCCGAAGATGGCCGACGGGCGCGGGTTGTCGAGCGCGCCTTCATCAATCATGAACCGTGCGCCGCCTCGTTCACTCGGTGGCGCGCCTTCTTCGGCGGGCTGAAAGATGAACTTGACGGTGCCGCGCACCTGGTCGCGCATTTTACTCAGCACCTCGGCCACGCCGAGTTCCACGGTCATGTGCACATCGTGTCCGCAGGCGTGTTTGACACCGTCATTGCGCGATTTGTAAGGAACGTTGAGCGTCTCCTGAATCGGCAGCGCATCCATATCGGTGCGCACTGCCACTACATCGCCTGGCTGCTTGCCCTTGAGCAAAGCCACTACGCCATGTTTGCCCACGCCCGTTTTGACTTCGTCGAGTCCCAACGCGCGCAATCTTTCCGCGACGACGCGCGCGGTGCGCTCTTCGCGATTGGACAGCTCTGGGTTCATGTGGAAATCGCGACGCTGCGTAATCAATGTCGCGCGCAATTGCTCGGCAGCTTGCGCTATGGTTTGTGCACGTGGACTGGTCTGCGCGCTTGCGTCGCCCGGCCAGACGTGCCAGCACAAGGTGGCTGACAAAATCAGTCCCAACAATATTGCAGATTTTCTCTTCATCTTATTCTCCGGCTTATCGAAACTTGATCGAACGATCAGCAGCACGTTACAGAAGTGGCAGGCCTAGGTCAATCAAGTGGTCTGCGATAGGTAGGAAGGGGCAAAAAAATAGCGTGAGCAGAAGCCTTGAATTCCGCTCACGCATATAAACTGTCATCGCGTTAGAAATAACCCCCAGGCGTCACTTGGCAAATGCCTTATGACAGGAGATGGTTAGCGCCTTGCTTGCGCTGTCACTTAGCTAAACAACTGGCGTGCCGCTGTAGCAGCAGTGGTTTTGGTTTCAGTCAGTGACCTCAGCAAATACTTCTCGCTTGTTCAACCGAAGCTGCCAACTATAGTTATTTCAGCACTTCGCTTGATAATCTGAGAGCAAGTTACGAGTTTAGGCTGGCGGGCGATCTTTATTTGGAGTTAAACGCAGCTTGCCTAATGACCTTTTATTCCGGCAAGACTGTTACTTCTTGCCACAACGCTGTCGTGAAATGTCCCAACAAAATCACACGACTGAAGTAATTTATGCGTCGCTTTGGAACTTTTGAGCGTAAAAGAATCGCAGATGTCCGAGGATAACTTGCCGGACAACAGCGACTATATTTCAGGGTAGTGATAAGAACGTAGGGCTGCTGTCGTTTTTGCCGCGTAGCGGCAGTTGAATTTAGCCGTGGGTTTTCAACCCACGGTAAGTACAAACGGCGATGCCCGCATCGCGTCAGCGACGCCTGATTTAGGCGTCGCTGACGCGACGCGGAATGGGTGCCGAGCTTACCCGGCGTTAAAACGCCGTGCTAAACTCAGGTCGTCGCTACGCGACTGCAAAACCGCAGCCTTACTTTTTACCACTACCCATTTCAGGAGGAAACAAGTTGAGACATAGACACCCCAAGCATTTCATCAATCCAGCGATCCTCACAGCTATAATACTGACACTCGTTTTGGTTGGCTGCTTGAACACAATTCGCGCGCAGAAGAAGACCACTAGCACGGCGGCTTCAGATTGGCCCGCTTATGGTCGTGACGCCGGAGGCTCACGCTTTGTCCCGCACAAACAGATCAACCGTGAGAATGTCAAAAATCTGAAACTAGCCTGGACATACCGCACCAATGAAGACCTCGCAAAATACGTCGCGGGCAAGAACGCCGCGTTTGAGGCGACGCCGATTTTGGTGGATGGCTCACTTTTCCTGAGCACACCGTTCAATCGTGTGATCGCGCTCGACCCGCTCACCGGTAGTGAGAAGTGGCGCTACGACCCGCAGATTCCGGCAGATCGGTACTATTCCGAAGTCACATCGCGCGGCGTTTCGGCCTGGCCTGCGCCGGATGACAAACAACGTGATGGCAAATTCGCGCGCCGCATTCTTGCGGCCACGCTCGACGCGCGCTTGATTGCGCTCGACGCGGATAGCGGCAAGGTCGTCCCAAGTTTTGGTGAGAACGGCCAAGTTGATCTGTCGCGTGATGTGCACATCACCAGTCGCGGCGGTTACGTGGTCACATCACCGCCGGCCATCATCAACGACTTGGTCGTTGTTGGCTCGGCCATCGGCGACAATCGCGGCGTGGAACTGGAGCGAGGCGTTGTGCGCGCTTACGACGCGCTGACCGGCAAGCTACGCTGGAGTTGGGACCCGATCCCGCAAAACGCGCAAGACCCGGCGCGGCGCACTTGGGCAGGCGAGAGCGCCGCGAAAACCGGCGCGGCCAACGCCTGGTCAATCATTTCTGCCGACCCGCAACGCGATCTGCTCTTCATTCCAACTAGCAGCCCCAGCCCGGACTTTTACGGAGGCGAACGCAAGGGCGACAACCGCTACGCCAATTCGGTCGTAGCGTTGCGCGCCTCGACCGGTCAGGTCGTTTGGCATTTCCAAGTCGTGCACCACGACGTATGGGATTACGACGTGGCTTCACAGCCGATGTTGATCACGCTCAAACGCCAGGGACGCGAGATTCCGGCGGTGGCTGTGGGCACGAAAATGGGCCTGCTTTTCGTGCTTGATCGGCGCGACGGCAAGCCAGTCTTCCCCGTCGAAGAACGTCCCGTGCCTCAAACCAATGTGCCGGGCGAACAGACTTCGCCGACGCAGCCTTTCCCGAAATTGCCGCGCCCGCTCGTGCCGCATCAACTGAAGCCAGAAGAAGCATTCGGCTTGAGTGAAAATGATCGCAAAGCCTGCCGCGAAAAGCTCGCGTCTTTGCGGTCGGAAGGCATCTATACACCGCCAAGCGTGGAAGGCACACTGGCCATTCCCGGCAACGTCGGCGGCATGAATTGGAGCGGGATGTCGTTCGACCCCACACGCAATCTGCTCTTCACCAACACCAACAACATTCCATTTCTGGTCAAACTGATTCCGCGCGATGAATACAACGGGCTGCGCAATAAGGACGCCGCCAATCGTGTGCGCGGAGAATACGGCACGCAGGCAGGCACGCCTTATGCGATCTATCGCGAGCCGCTGATGTCGCCGACCGGCGTGCCGTGTGTGCCGCCGCCTTGGGGCAAGCTGACAGCAGTTGATTTGGCGACGGGTGAGTTGCGCTGGGATGTGCCGCTCGGCAAGATTCCGCCGCTGGCGTTGTTCGGTAAATCAGACGGACTTGGCTCGCTCAATCTCGGCGGGACAGTCGTGACGGCTGGCGGTCTTGTCTTTATTGCGGCGACAATGGATGAGCTGTTGCGCGCGTTTGATGTAGAAACAGGCCAAGTGCTTTGGGAAGGCGCGCTGCCCGCCAGTGCGCAAGCCGCGCCGATGAGCTACGCGATCAAGGGCAAACAATTTGTCGTCATCTGTGCTGGCGGGCATGGCAAGCTCGGCACCAAGCGCGGTGATTACGTCGTGGCCTTTGCCTTGCCTGATTGAAACTTGAGACGGCCAAAACACGCTTGGCACATGGGCAAGCTTCCTGCGATGCGCTACAATTCGCGCTTCAATCATTGGTCATCTTCGTCCTAAAGGAGATTCTTACGTGGCTACCGTCAGACCTTTTCCCGCTCTGCGCCCGCAACCGGAACGCGCCGCGGCTGTGGCTGCCGTGCCGTACGATGTCGTCAATACCGAAGAGGCACGCGCGCTGGCTTGGGACAATCACTACAGCTTCTTGCGTGTCTCGCGGCCCGACATCGAAATGACCGAGGGCACGGACATCTATTCCGACGCCGTCTACGAGCATGCCAAACGCAGCTTCGCCCGGTTGGTCGAGCAGGCGCCGCTGATTACCGAAGACACGCCGAGTTTCTACGTCTATCGCTTGCGGATGGGCGAGCGCACGCAGACCGGGCTGGTCGTCTGCTGCTCGGTTGATGAATACGACAACGATATCATTCGCAAACACGAGCGCACGCGCAAAGACAAGGAAGACGACCGCACGCGCCACATCCTCACTTTGCGCGCGCAAACCGGGCCGGTGCTTGCAACCTATCGTCCCCACGCGCCGATCAATGCCTTGATCGAAGCTGTCACACAAGCTGCGCCGCTCTTCGATTTTGTCGCCGTTGACGGCATCGCTCACACTGTCTGGCATGTACCCGTAGAACAAAACCAAGCCATCAGCGCGGCGTTTCAGGCCGTGCCATTTATCTATATTGCCGACGGACATCATCGCGCCAAGAGCGCAAGCCGCGCGCGTGAGGTCTTGCGCGCCGCCAATCCGCAACACACCGGCAACGAGGAATACAACTTTTTCCAATGCGTGCTCTTCCCTGCTGACCAGCTTCAAATCTTACCCTACAACCGCATCGTGAAAGATTTGAACGGCTATACGGTCGAGGATTTTTTGCAAGAGGTTGGGCGCACCTTCGAAGTTACGCCGGATGGCCCGCCGCAGCCGCGAACGCAAGGCCGCTTTGCAATGTACCTAGCCGGGCGCTGGTATGAGCTAAAGCTCAAGCGCGACGTGACCCGTTCTTATGAAGTGCTTGATCGGCTCGATGTCAGTATCTTGCAACACCACTTGCTGGCGCCCATCCTGGCCGTGCAAGACCTGCGCAACGACAAACGCATTGACTTCGTTGGCGGCATTCGGGGCACGGCGGAGTTGGAACGATTGGTCAAGGAAGGCAAAGCTGCGGTTGCCTTTTCGCTCTTCGCTACGACGCTGGACGATCTGATGAATGTGTCGGACGCGGGCGAGATCATGCCGCCGAAGTCCACTTGGTTCGAGCCAAAGTTGCGCGACGGACTGTTGAGTCATTTGATCTGAGAAGACAGTAGACGGTAAACAGAAGACAGTAGGTCAAGCCTACGTGACATTACACTGGCGATCTACGATCGGTGGTGATAAAAATGTAAGGCCGAGTTTGCAGCCGCGTAGCGGCGACCTGAGTTTAGCCCGGCGTTTTCAACGCCGGGAAGGCTCGGTGCCAATTCCGCGTCGCGTCAGCGACACTTGAAATCAGGCGTCGCTGACGCGACGCAGATTTTAGCCGTGGGTTGCACCCACGGCTAAAATCAACTGCCGCTACGCGGCATACAATCAGTTGCCTTACATTTTTCGCATCACCCTACGATCTACCCTCTACTGTCTACCGTCTACTGTCTACTTCCTACTATGAAAGTTTTGATCGCTGACAAATTTGAGCAAAGCGGCCTCGATGCCTTACAAGCCTCCGGCTGCGAGGGCATCTACAATCCCGGCTTGCAAACTGACGCGCTGACGGCTGCGATTGCTGGTCACCAACCCGACGTGCTCGTCGTGCGTTCGACCAAAGTCACCGAAGCGATGCTCGATGCCGGGCGCTTGAGCCTGGTCGTGCGCGCTGGCGCGGGCTACAACACGATTGACGTGAAGGCAGCGTCGGCGCGCGGTATCTACGTGTCGAACTGTCCGGGCAAAAATTCGATTGCGGTGGCGGAGTTGGCCTTCGGCTTGTTGCTCGCGCTGGATCGTCGCATCGCAGACAACGTGGCGGAGTTGCGCGCAGGCAAATGGAACAAGAAGGAGTACAGCCAAGCGCGCGGCTTGTATGGCAAGACCATCGGCATTGTCGGCCTCGGCCAAATCGGGCGCGAGTTGATCCCACGCGCCAAAGCCTTCGGTCTGAAGGTCATTGGTTGGAGCCGCAGCCTGACGCCTGAAGCCGCTGATATGATGGGCATCACCTTCCGTCAAACCATCCCGGAAGTCGCCAACGAAAGCGACATCCTGAGTGTACACTTGGCGCTGACGCCCGACACGCGCGGCATCATCAACGCAGATGTTTTCGATGCAATGCGCCACGACTCCTATTTCATCAACACCTCGCGCGCCGAAGTCGTAGACCAAATCGCGCTCGCCAATGCCGTCAAACACAAAGGTCTGCGCGTGGGCCTGGATGTCTTCGCCAACGAACCAACAGGCGCTACGGGCGATTTTGCCGACGAGTTGGTGCAGCTTCCCAACGTTTACGGCACGCACCACATCGGCGCTTCAACCGACCAAGCGCAAGAGGCCATCGCCGCCGAAACCGCGCGCATCATCCGCATCTTCAAAGAGACGGGCCGCGTGCCCAACGTCGTCAACCTGGCCAACGTCACACCCGCGACACATCTGCTAGTCGTGCGCCACCGTGATCGGCCCGGCGTGTTGGCGCACGTACTCAATGAAATCAAAGCAGCGCAAATCAATGTGCAGCGAATGGAGAACATCGTCTTCGCTGGCGCTGAAGCAGCCATTGCGCGCATTGAATTGGATGGCGAGTTGCAGGCGACGACGCTCGACCAGATGCGCGCCGGTAATGAGGACATCATTGAAATCAGCCTGCTCGCACTTTGAAAATTGCCTTGAGACAATTCAAGCCTCGGTGCGCTGGTGCTCGGGCAACTGATGTGGCCGCCGCTTGGGCTTCGTGCATTGCTTTCTTCGATCTTTCGCTGCCCTTCTTCACCGCGTTTCTGGCACTGAGACTCGGCTCGGCGTTCATTCGCCGCCAGAGTTTTACTGCTGCGAAGTAGTCGTGCCTTTTCCTGCCGCAGCCTTTTCTCCAATCCCGAACACGTGATGCTGGCCGCGCACGATCAACATACGTTCGCTGATGGCTGGCGAGGCGATGATTACTTCGCCTATCGGGTTGCGTGCGAGCAGCTCAAACGTTGGCCCGGCTTTGACAACAAAGACCTCGCCGTCTTCACTGGCGAAATAGAGCTTCCCGTCTGCCGCAACCGGCGAAGCGTTGAACGCGCCGCCGCGCCCCAATCGCCCGCGATAGCCCGCTGCGCCTGTCTTGGCGTCGTACTGCGTGAGCACGCCGGAGTCAGTGCAAATGTACAGATAATCGCCGTAAACCAGCGGCGTGACGACGTGCGGCTTGATCGTCGTGGCTTGCCAAGCTAGGCTTTCATTCGGCGCGGCTGGCTTGATCTCGCCCTTTGAACCAGCGCGCACAGCATAAAAGTAGAGCTTCTCGTGCGCGCTGCCACCACCTAGAAAATACAAACCGTGCGCGGCAATCGGCGTCGGAATCTTCACGTCCGCGCCGTCGCCGAGCCGCCATAGTTCTTTGCCGGTCAGCGCATCATAGCCGCGATAAAACTTCGTCCCGCTGGCAACCAACTCTGTCAGTTCTTTGCTTTCGTAGATTGTCGGCGTGCTCCACGAAGTGTCTTCCTCGCGTGGCGTGCGCCAAACCTGTTTACCATCGGCCAAGTTGAAGGCCGCGAGAAATGATTGCGTCTGCGTATCACACTGCACGATCACTAGATTCTTGTAGATGATCGGCGAACTGCCGAAGCCCCAGTGAAAATCCTTCCCGGCGCTCCACCCGCCATCCAGCACGCCCAGATCTTGCTGCCAGAGCAGCTTCCCATTGAGGTCGAAACAGAACAGTCCTTCCGAGCCGAAGAACGTGACTAGATATTTGCCATCGGTGGCGGGCGTCGAATTGGCGTGACTGGCTTTCATGTGGCGACTGACTTTGGGCGTGTCTTCGCGCGCGGTTTTCTCCCACAGGATGCGGCCAGTGCTTTTGTCCAGACAATAAACACGCCAACTGTGTTTGGAGTTGTCTTTCGCTGAAGCCGCTGTGTCGGTCAGCCCGTGTTCGAATGGCGAGTCGGCAACACTGCTGATTGCCGTTGTGACAAAGACGCGATTGCCCCATACCACCGGGCTGGAATGCGCCAGGCCCGGAATCGGCGTCTTCCACAAAATGTTGGTGGATTTCTCGGCGTCCCAAGTGACTGGCGGATTCGCGCCGTCGGCCACACCCGAAGCTTGCGGACCGCGGAACGACGGCCAGTTCTGCGCGTATGCTGCTGATGCCAGCCCTAGGCACAGCAAAACTGAAAGAAGGTACTTCATTACTCACTCCTGTCTGTCATTTGGCAGCCGTTTTACGCAACACCGGATAGAACTGCGTGAAGACGTGGTCGGTGGCAGCCTTCTGGTGATGGCAAGACCAGCAGGCTGATTCCGGGAAAGGCTGCGCCTTCGCCAGCGGCTTACCGGTGTTGTCCGTAAAACCGTAATAGCCCCAGCCACCGTTGAAGCGCTTGCTGTCTTTGACCGAAGCCTCCATGCCCAGAATTTCGCCTTGATATAACCCCTGTAATCCGGCTTCGTTCTTTTCGACTTTGGTGGCGAACTCCAGAATCATCGTCGTGCCTTCGGGGAATTTGCCGGTGCGGTTGTATTCGCGGTACGCGGAAGGATTGATGTACAGATTGTGGAACATCTCCGGGCGACCCGTTTGTCCCGCTAGTTGTGGCGGGCGCGGATTGGTTGCGTAACCGAGGCCGAGATTGCTGCCAACAAAAACCCAATCACGATAATCGCCCGGACGCAACAGCGTGTCTTTTCCTTCGAAAATGGGCTGGTCGGAAACGCCCTTGCCTGCATTAGACTGTATGCCATAACCCGTCACGACAAGCAGAGCGCTCAGCAGCAGACCAACTTTCATCGTCGATGTTTTCATAAATGCTCCTTTGGTAATGCTAAAAATGTGAAGCTGAGGTTGCAGCCGCGTAGCGGCGACCTGAATTTAGCCCGGCGTTTTCAACGCCGGGAAAGATCAGCAGCTAGTTCCGCGTCGCGTCAGCGACGCTTGAATCAGGCGTCGCTGACGCGACGCGGAATGCTCAACCGCGCTCTCCGTGGGTTGCACCCACGGCTAAATTCCCCTGCCGCTACGCGGCAAACAATCAGCCTTACACTATTCAGTGTCGTATCTCTTTGCCCCTACTTTTTCTTGTGCTTCTCGATGTAGCCTTTGGCAAACTCGATCAACTGCGCGCGATTGCGCAGGCCGATCTTGTTCGCCTCTTCCAGCGCCTTGTCATATTCCCAGCCATCGCGCAGCACACGGCGAATCATCCAGAACGCGCCGACGCGAATCGCCGCCGCGCAGTGGATAAAGACTGGCCCGTTCTTCAGTTGCTCGTCCGTAAGCTTGAGGAAATCGTCAGCGTCCAGCTCATCCGGCTCGTTGAAGACAACTGGGATGTTGAAGTAACTCAAGCCCAACTCCTTCAGCTTCGCCTTCTCGCGCGTGTCATTGTATTCATTGGGCGGGCGCAGACTGATGACCACTTTGACGCCGCCTTCTTTCAGCTTCGCCAAATGCTCAGGCGTTGGTTGGCCGCCCGTCCAGACTTGCTCGTTCAGCTTCAAGAAATTCGGGATGGCCGTCAATTCACTCATCGCTGGCGTCTTTTCGACCAACGCCATACCGCAAGAGGGGCACGTACCTGGCTCATCATGAGCCTCGCCGTCGTGACTGCATCCGCAGGGCGGACAGACATACTGTTTCTTTTCTTGCGCGGTTACGCCAGACGCCAATGCCGCCAGCCCCAACGAACCAGCAACGACAAATTCTCTTCTCTTCATGGTTGTTCTCCTTGTTTATTGCTTCGACTGTTTCTTCCACTCGGCGATCAGTTTTTCATATGTTGCCAACTGCCAACCTCGCAACTGAACAAAACCTTTCACTCTTCCTCTGTGCTGCAAGACAGATTGCTCCGACCATCATTTGTCGCAGCTATTCGTAGCGAAGCGCGACTAACGGATTTACTTTGGCCGCCCGCCGCGCTGGCAGCCAGCAGGCCAGCAACGCAACGCAGGCTAGCAATAACGTCATAGTGCCAAACGTCAACGGATCGAGCGCGCTGACACCGAACAATAAACCCTTCATCAGTCGTGTCAGCGCAAACGAGACCACTAAACCCAGCGCTACACCTGCCAGCGCCAACTTCATTCCTTGCCCGATCACCAGCTTGAGCACATTTCCGCTCGTTGCTCCCAATGCCAGCCGAATTCCTATCTCGCGCGTGCGCAGACTGACCGAGTAAGCGATTACGCCGTATAAACCGATGGACGCCAGGCTCAGCGCCACCGCTCCAAAAACTCCCATCAAAAACAGGCTGAAGCGCGCCGGCGCCAATGCGTCAGTGACGTAACTCTCCATCAAACGCACGTTGTTGACCGGCAGGTCTTTGTCCATCGCATGCACTTCCTGCTCGATCACGTTGGTCAAGCTGGTAGGCGCGACACTCGTGCGTAGAGCGACATTCATCCAGGGCACGATCGGAGTCTGGGCATAAGGGACGTAGACTTGCTCGCGTCCGATTTTGTCTAGCGCATGGCTGTGCACGTGCTCAATCACGCCGACGACTTCAACCCATATCTCAACTGGGCCGCGCGGAGTGGAATCGGAGATCCGCAACTTTTTGCCGATGGCTGTTTCTTGCGGCCAGTTTTTGCGTGCGAGCGTCTCGTCCACGATCACGACTCTGGGATGATTTAGATCGTCTTGTTCGGTAAACAAGCGCCCGGCCAAAAGCCGTGTGCCGGTGGTCTGGAAATAATTCGGCGTGATGAATCGCCAATCCGCTTGCAAGCCCTCGCGCGCTGATGTCTCGTCCCACGAATAACCAGTGCCAAACCCTCTGCCGGTGAAGGGCAATTGCGAAGTAGTGCCGACCGCGACGACGCCCGGCAGACGAGCCAAGCGCTCTTCGAGTTGGCGGAAGAAGGGAGCGTGGTGCTCCCACTTATAGCGACCACCAGGCAAGCTGAGTTGAAATGTCAAAACGTTCTCTGGGCGGAAACCGGGCCGCACTTCTTGCAACGCAATAAAGGTGCGAATGAGCAAGCCTGAGCCAGCCAGCAAAACTAAGGTGAGAGCGATCTCCACCACTACCAAGGCGCTTCGCAGCCTGCGACTGCTAGTGGCGGAAATCTTTCCGCCGTCTTTGAGCGCTGCCTGCAAATCAGGCTTGGAAAGTCGCAGCGCCGGAACCAGCCCGGATAAAACAGCGGTCAGCAAACAAGCCGCGATACTGAAGCAGAGGGTGCGCGCATCTATCGCTACGCTCTCTAAACGCGGCAGGTTCGCGGGCCGGAAGGCTTGTAGAAATTTCAATCCCCAGTACGCCAGCAGCAAGCCAATCAAACTGCCGCCCAACGAAACCAGCATACTTTCCGCGAATAACAGGCACATCAAACGAGCGCGGCTCGCGCCCAGTGCCGCGCGGACTGCCAGTTCTTTGTCGCGCGCGAGCATGCGCACTAACAACAGATTGGCGACGTTGGCGCAAGCGATCAACAAGACGAAACTCACCGCGATCAGCAGCAGCAACAATGGTGCGCGCGCCTGGCTGACGACTTTTTCTTGCAGCGGCGCGAGGCGAACGCGCAGCCCAGCAAGCTCGTGCATCGGATGTTCCGCGCGTAGTTGAGCGGCGATGGCATCCATTTCCGCTTGCGCTTGCGGCAAGCTCACCCAAGGCTTCAAACGCCCCAGCACGGTGTAGGCGTTGCTACCCCGCTCAGTTTGGGTGAAGTCGCGTCGCATCGGTATCCAGACATCTGGGTTTTTGTCCTTCCACCGGAGCGCATCAGGCGGCAGATAGAGTTTGAAATTGGGAGGCAGAACGCCGACAACCAGCCAGCCTTCTCCATTGATCTGAATTGTTTGGCCGACCAATTCGGGGCGCGCGCCGAAACGCCGTTGCCAGAGCGCGTGACTGATGATGGCAACTCTGGGGCCGTTAGTCACATCCTCTTCCCGCAGGAAATTCCGCCCGTGAACCATCTGCGCTCTGAGCAGGGAAAAGAGCGTCCAGGTCGCCACTCCTTGATCGGTTGTTTCTGGTGGCCCGTCGCTGGTCAGCGTCGCGGTCGTCGCCACCATAGCCGCAAAAGATTCAAACATCCGGCTGCGCTGTTGATAGTCCCAGAAGTCCGGCCCTGAGACGCTGGGCGATGCATTATCCTGCTTCCCGTAGTTGGCGACCGTTACCAGGCGGTCGGGAGCTTGATACGGCAGCGGGCGCAGCAACACGCCATTGACCAGGCTGAAGACGGCAGTGTTCGCGCCGATGCCCAGGCTGAGCGTAATTATGGCGATCAAAGTAAAGCCTGGTTTTTTCGCGAGCAGGCGCGCGCTGTAACGTAGGTCTTGCCACAATGTTTGCGTCGCTTGCCTCATCTGCTTTTACCTAGCTCAGCCGCCATTCTCTGCATGAAAATCACTCCTTGCTATTTCAAATCGAGCGCCATAATCGTCTTCCGGTCGCGAACGTAAAGCGTGGTGCCAACCAAGGTGGGCGGCGTCCAAGCGTTGTGCTTGAGCAACTCGACTTTCGCCTGAATCTTCAATCCGGTCGGTGTTGGCGTCGCCATAATCAGGTGGCCGTCTTCATCAATCGCAATAAACCGGTCGCCAACGTAGAGCAACTCAGCCTTGGCCAGGCTCCGATCACGCCAGAGCACCTGCCCGGTTTTGACATCTACGGCGGTGAGCGGCGTCGGGCCGAAATCGCCGCTCGTCCCGTACAACGTATCGCCGAGCCGAATCACATTGCTGAAGTGCATGCGCATCAGTTTGTGCGCCCAGACTTCTTGCACCGTAGTTTTGTCGCCGGTCTTAGTCAGCTTCAGGACAAAGCTGCCGCCATCGTAGGCCGATGAGCCGAACAGGAGATTATCGTCGCCCCACACTGGGGTACTGGCATTGACTTGCGGCGAATTTTTATGCGGGTAACTCCACAACAAATCGCCGCTATTAGGCTCAATGCCGACCGGGCCTTCATTCATAAAAGCGACGAGCTGGTCTTGACCTTCAAACTTGATCAGGATCGGAGTGGCATAGGCAAGTTTGAAATCATGTTTCTTCCACACAATCGCGCCGTCTTTTTGATTGAAGGCAACGAGCGAAGCGCCCGGCGCTCCGACCGGCACGATCACTGTATTTTTGTAGGCTACTGGGGTAATGGTGTAACCGCGTGGACGATGGAAGCCTTTCAGGTCAGCATAGAGATCATACTTCCAGACGACCTTGCCAGTTTTCTTATCCAGGCAATGAAACTTGCTGCTCGCGCCGACGGCAAACAGCAAATCGCCCGCGATGATCGGTGTCGCGCGCGGCCCAGGGCCTTGTTCCAAATCGTATTGCGGCGTGAATGGAGCATCGTAGGCAAACTCCCAGAGCGTCTTGCCCGTGGCGGCAGAAAGCGCGATCACGACATCCTGCTCGCCCTTGCGATACATCGTGTAGAGCGTGCCTTTTTCAACCGAGATCGAGGAGTAGCCGTCGCCCAGGTCACGGCTCCACAACTGGCGCGGGCCGGTTTCAGGCCAGGAACTGGCCAGTCCTTTCGCTTCGACTTTGAAGTTTCCATTCGGCCCGCCCCATTGCGTCCAGTCAGTGGTTTGAGCCAGAGCCGAACCGGCGAGTAGAAAGAACATTCCGACCAATCGGCTGATGCCTGATAGAAGATTACTGCGTCTACGCTGTTGCCAAATCATGCTAACTATCCTTTGCGGTTTGCCCATTTTGTTTATTGTCGGACCGGCGGTTTGGGCCGCTCGAACAGAGCGGGATCAATCTTTTCGTTGAGCTTGATTGACTCGATGACAGAAGACAGCGTCGGCTCCGGCTGACCGTTGAAAGTGCCGCTGATCTTGAATGGCAGCGTCACGCCCTCAATCGTCCGAAAGTCAGAGAAGGTCTGGACGATTTCGCCAAAGCTGTAATTTGGCCCGCGCCCGCGATAAGCAAGGCTCAGGATGCGGCCTGAAACTGCTTCGACGCCGAGCGTCAGCGTTAAGCCGTCGGACTCGACGACCACTTGTTCGAGCGCTGTCTCGCCCAGGTTCTTAAGCTCGGCGGCGCTGGTTTTGAACCCGGCGTTATGGCGCGCTCTGAGAATCGAGAGAGGTTTTAGTTTGATCTTTCTTTCTTCTTTCGCTTGCTCTGCCGGCGGCAGCGGGAAAGTGCGATTTTGAAAAATGCCGAAGGCTTCTTTCGGGGTGATCACAAATGCCTGACTGTCAGAACCAGCCGTCTGTCCTTTCCGAATCTGACCAGGAAAAACTATCGTCGTCGCGTTCTTGACCTCGGTCTTCCGACCACCCGGCTCCCCAATTATTTCTGTTGTCGTGCCAACTTCTTGATAGCTCGTCAAGCCATCTATCAGTGCCGCGCCGCCCATCGCGGCTACGGCTTTTTCAAGCAGCAATGCGCCTTTTTTGAGAGCTTCAGGTGAGGGGTTGAGCTTGGGAGCAGTCGCTGCCGTCTCAAAAAAACTTTCCGGCGCTGCCACGAAAGCTTTGTGGCATTCAAAGCTGTGAAAAACATAGAGGCGCTCTTGATAGACAAAAAAGATCTCAGGCTCCCTGACGCGAGTTGGCGGGCCTTCCCTGGCGCAAGCCCCATTGAGTTGAATCTCATAGCGCTCAGGCGACTGCTCGAACCGAGCTTTGTTTTCCGCATTCGCAAAGAAATATTTGTAGCGCCCCCGAATTGATGAAATATTGAGATCGCCCTGGACTTCTTTCCCTTGAATGAGCAGCACTGGGTCTAACCCTAACAGTGGCATCTCCGGCTTCGGGCTTGGCTGCCCACTTTGTGCGGCTGTCCCCAAGTTAAAGCCGTGACAAAAAGCGAAGACGACGATACAGGATAAGATCAGTAGCACACGGGTAAGAGAAACCTGTCTCATAGTAGTCCCCTTTTTGAGAAGTGAAGTCAGTGCTTTCCTCCATCTGCTCTCATGGCCTTTCATAAAGCTTTGGCTCAATCTTCTGATTGAGCGTGATGGATTCCAGACTACCAGTTAGCAGCAACCTGCCATCACAGGAATAGTCGTGGCGAAAAGGCAGCACCAGCCCTGCTACCGGGCGATAGTCTGAATAACGAATGACGAACTGACCTAGAACGCCGGTGTACCAATCTTTGTCTCTGAAAGAAACCGTCAAGATGTGCCAGCGTTCGGCATCAATGCCCAGCATCAGGCGCTGCCCATACGATTCGACCAGCAGCAGATGAACTGCGCGACCATCCACCTGACTCTTGCCCACCGCTGCTACTCTGAACCCCGGCTGCGTGCGTGCGCGCAACAGCATGAGCGGGTGTTGCTGTAGACTCATCATCCACTCCACCCGGCGCTCTTCCGTCAGCGGGCTGAACTGTCCTTCATTGATCGCGAATGAATTGCCGGGCGCATAGACTCGAAACGTCAGCAGCTTTCCCCGCGGCCCATCAGCCGTCACTTCTTCACGCACTCGGTCTGGCAACTTGCCGCCATCACGGACATGGGCGAACTCAATAACCCAGCGACCGCCGACGTCCCGGTCTCCTTGTGGAAGTTTGGCAGTGGCTTTGTGAACGTCGGTATAGCTGGTCAACTCATCAATTTTTTGGCTGCCGCCCAGCGCTGTCAGAACCTTGGTTAGTAGTTCACGCCCGCGCTTTTCTTCTTCCGCGGTAGCCGGCCAAGCAGGGTTCTCCGACTGCCGATAGCCCGCTATCACAATCGCGTTAAGGCTTGAAACCAGCGCTAGAATGATGATCAAAGTAAAGGCCGACTTCTCCGTCCACAGGCGCGCGTTAAATAACAAGTCTTGCCGGAATGTTTGCATCGCTCACCTCAGTTGCTGCCTCACGTTGATACCCCCCTCACAACTCACTCGTTACTGCGCCTTGCTGGCCTGTGACTTTTCAAAGAGCGCCGGGTCAACCTTGCCATTGATCGTAATGGCCTCGATGGTTGATGACTGTTCTTTCCACGGCTGATCGTTGAAAGTAGCAGTGGTCTTGAATGGCAATGTCAAGCCATCTACTGTACGGAAGTCCGAGAAGATCTGGGCGAAGCGACCGAAGTTGCCCTGCGGGCCGCGACGCCGATAGGCCAAGCTCAGCAGCCGTCCCGTTGCCGGATCAACGCCGAGCGTGTAGCTAACGCCGTCAAGCTCGACCGCCACTTGCTCAATTGCTGTTTCACCCAGCTTGCCACTGCCGCTGGCTACCGGCTTGAAGCCTGAGCTTTGTCGAGCGCGCAAGATTGAAAGCGGCCGTCGCTTGAGTTCTTGTTCCCGCTCAAACCGGGCACTGTCGGGTAGTGAGCGCACATCCTTGGCCAGTATGCCGAACACCTCGCTCGGGGTTATGACAACTACCATTTGCCTCACCGCTGTTGGATTGTTCCAGTCAGGCATCACCTGTTCAAAGCGAATGCGGTTTGGGAAAAGGACGGTCAAGCTGGTCTTGATCTCGACATCCCCTTGTTGCCGGTGTTGCAACGCCATACTTTTTTCCTGGTAGCTAGTCAGGTTATCCAAGCGCGCGGCACCGCCCATCGCACCCACCGCTTGCTCGACGAGCGCCTGCCCTTTCTTCAACGCTTCCGGCGTAAAGGCTGCCTTCGGCTTAGCCGCGCTTTCAACTTCGAGGTAATCCCCTGGCGCGGCATCGAACCTCTTCTTGCATTCTCCGCTGCCAAAGATATAGATGCGGCCTTGATAAACTGTGTAAAGGTCGGGAGTGCCGGTGACGGGCGCGCCCATGCGCGCACAAGCGCCGCCCAGTTGGATTTCGTAGCGCGTCGGGTCTTGTTCAAACGCAGTTTTATTTGTGGTGTTCGCAAAAAAGTAGCGAAACGGGCCGCGCGTAACGGTGATATTTAGCTCGCCTTGTACCTCTTTGCCCTGCACGAGCATGACCGGATCAAGCCCTTCGAGTGCGTCAGCCGGTGACCGCTGTTGGGCAGAAACCCGTCCAGCAAATGCACCGCTCAGTAAGAGCAGCGCACAAACAAAGAGCACGTTGTTTACATAAGTTTTTCCAAGCATGACAGCTCCTCGCTTATTTTCGTCAGATAGTTTTCGCCGCTGTCTGCGGAGAGAAGGCAATACCTTAAAAAGTCAAAGCAGGTCAGCTTGGCGGTGATAAATAAGAGCGGCGCGATTCGATTGCTGTGTTGCACCTCTATCTCGTTCGCCCGCTCACAGGTTAGACGGAGATGAACTGCATTTTCTTCCCCGCATTCCTGAAACACCTTAGGCTATTTTCCCAATCGCAGTTGCCCTTACTTATTAGCCTGCTCACTCACTACGCAAAGCTGTCAGCGGGTCAATTAACGTGGCGCGTCGCGCAGGCATAAAACACGCAATGGCCGCCACCAACGCCAGCACCGCAGAGACGGCCAGAAAGGTCAGCGGGTCTGTCGGCTCGACCGCGAACAGCAGCGTGGTCATCAAGCGCGTCAACAGCAGTGCGCCGACGATGCCCAGCGCCAAGCCGATCAGCACGAGCGTCATTCCCTGTCGCAACACCATCCGCAACACGCTGCTCGCTGACGCGCCCAGCGCCATGCGTATGCCGATCTCTTGCGTGCGCTGGCTGACGGACAAAGCCATTACTCCCGCCAGTCCCGCCGCCGTGATGAGCAGCGCCAGCAGCGCAAACAACCCTAACAAGACTGTTGTCAGACGCGGCGAGGCCATTGATTCCTGGCGCACGGTCTCCAAAGTCTGTACCTGATCAATCGCGTAGTCCGGATCAACAGAGTAGATGGCCTTGCGCAGTTGCGGCATCATCATCGCTGGCGAGAACATCGTACGCACTAACAGATTGCTTGCACCAAACGTTTGCCTGACGGGGCGATAAAGCTCATCAGTCGGCTCGCGGTTCAAGCCGTACTGATGGACATCACCCACCACACCGACAATGGTTATCCAACTCTCGCCTTGATCAACCGAGAGACGCTTGCCGAGCGGGTCTTCATTGCCCCAGCGATGACGCGCCAGTGTTTGATTGATAACTGCTATGGGCTGGGCTTGTGTAGTGTCCGCCTCAGCAAACAGACGCCCGCTAAGCAAGGGCAAGCGGAGGGTCTTAAAATAATCCGTGCTGACAATGCGCAGGTCTACGCGCGGCAGAGGCTCATTCGCACCCAACACGCGGCCCTCGATCTGAATGTTTTGATTGGTGGGATTATTGTTAGCCAAGCCGAGCGGGTTAAGCGGATAATTGGAAGCCAGCGCCGCCGAGAGCACGCCCACTTGAGTCTGCACCTGCTCGACCAAACGCAAACCCAGATCACGATATTCTTCGGATGAATTGTACTTCGACCAGTTGGCCGTAACACGCATCACCAACACGCGTTCAGGATCGAAGCCTGGGTTGACTCCTTGCAGCTTGAGCAGACTGCGCGCCATCAGCCCCGCACCGATCAAGAGTATGAACGAAGCTGCTACTTGAGCGACGACCAAGACATTGCGCAACCGCTGGCGACTCGCACTGATAGCCGATTGGCCGCTGCCTTCTTTCAACGAGGGCACCAAATTCTGCCGCAACGAAAGCGCGGGCAATAAGCCGAAGACCAGCCCTGTTATGACCGAAACAGCCAGCGTGAAGAGCAGCACCGTGTTATCCAGGCTGATCTCATCCGCGCGCGGTGTGAAGCGTGCCGCGAACCTGACCAGTAAATTGATGCTCCAGGCGGCCAGCAGCACACCCAACACGCCGCCGGTCAGCGAGAGCAGCAGGCTCTCGGTCAATAACTGCCGGATCAGCCGCCCGCGCGTCGCCCCTAACGCCGCGCGCACCGCCATTTCGCGCTCGCGCCGCATCAAGCGCGCCAAAGTTAAGTTGGCGGCATTCGCACAAGCCAGCAACAAAACCAATCCGGCAGTGCACAACAACACCAAAAAAGTCGGTTGTGCAGCTTGGGTCAATTCTTTGTGCAGCGAGGCGAGCTTGATCCCAAAGCCGCGATTAGCGGGATAAGCGTCTGGATAGGCTTCCTTCATCCGCCCGGCAATCGTCATAACATCCACCTGGGCTTGTTCCTCCGTCACACCCGGTTTGAGCCGTGCAAAAACGCTCATCATCCGCGCCGTGCGGCTGGCGATAAAACCTTCACTGGAACGTGTCGGGCAGGCGGAAGTAGGCATATACACGTCATTTTCGTTCGGATATTGCGGCAGCGGTGGCAATACGCCGATGACCGTGTGCGGGCGATTATTCATGCGGAAAACTTTGCCGACGATGTTGGGATCGCCCTTGTGGCTGCGCTGCCAATATTTATAACTCAAAATCAGCACGGCCTCTGCTCCGTGCAGTTCATCGCCCGGCACAAAGTCGCGGCCAAGGAGTGGCGTGACCCCGAACATACCGAAAAAGTTGGACGAGACGACTGCCGTCTGAATGCGCTCTGGTTCCGCTCCGCCAAAGAGCGTGAAGCTCATCGAATGATGCTCGGCCAGATCAGCGAGCGTCTGATTCTGCGCGCGGTAATCAGCAAGCTCTTTGACCGAGAAGAATAAATTGTTGACGCGCGCCAGCGGCGCTTGTTGCCGGAGTACGATCAACTGTCCGCCTTGCTGATATGGCAGTGGTCGCAGCAACACACCGTAAACCGCGCTAAAAATCGCCGTGTTCGCGCCGATGCCCAGCGCCAGCGTCAAGATTGACAGTAGCGTAAAGCCGGGATTGCGCAACAACACGCGCGCACCGAAACGCACGTCTTGCCACAACGTTTCAAGCGGGCGGTTGCGTTTGACATCGCGGCACTCTTCTTTGAAGCGTTCGACGCCGCCGAAGCTGCGCAAGGCAGCCAAGCGAGCCTCTTCACGGCTCATCCCGCGCCGCATGTTCTCTTCTGTCTCCATCTCTAGATGAAAGCGCACCTCGCGCTCCATCTCCCGCTCCGTCCGTTTGATCCTGAACAATGCGCGTAGGCTGCGCACTAGACCGTTTGGCATGACGTTGCCTCCTCTCTTTGGTCAGCTAAGTCGCTTGTAAAACCTGCTCAACCGCCGCCGACAAGCGCTGCCAGTTAGCGGTCTCTTCGTCGAGCTGTTTACGCCCGGCGCGCGTCAACTTGTAATACTTCGCCTGGCGGTTGTTGTCTGAGCTATCCCACTCCGCCGTGACCCAGCCTCGTTCTTCGAGGCGGTAGAGCGCGGGATAGAGCGAGCCTTGATTTATGTTCAACACGCCAGCGGAAGTTTGTTGAATGCGCTGTGAGATGCCCCAGCCATGCATCGGCTCCAACGCGAGCGTCTTCAAAATCAGCATGTCGAGCGTGCCTTGCAATAGATCGGACTTGGATTTAGCCATTGATTGCTCCTCCTAGATTATCTACAGGAGGCACCATAGAAGTCTTCCTGTAGAACGTCAAGAGAAGAAGACGGATTCAGTACCACTGGCTTTGGCAAAAGATGCGGCAGAGCTTATGCGCTTCATAAAAATTGGAAAGACATCAAACGAAACTCGCCTTTGCAGACCGACACGGGGGGATTAAGATGCGTGGCGTGCAGTTTTAACAAATTACCTCTGCACGAAGTTCAATCCCTTTTACTCAGGAGTTATGACTTATGACCGAACGCATTTTTAACTTCAGCGCCGGCCCTGCCGTGCTGCCTGAAGCCGTTTTGAAAAAGGCCCAAGCAGATTTGTTCGCCCTGCCCGGTGTCGGCATGTCAGTGCTCGAAATCAGCCACCGCTCGGCGGCCTTCGAGCAGATCATCAAGGAAGCCGAGGAGGATTTGCGCAAACTGCTGGCAATTCCCGACAACTACAAAGTCCTCTTCCTGCAAGGCGGCGCGAGCCTGCAATTCACGATGGTGCCGATGAACTTGCTACCCACGGGCGCGAGCGCCGATTACATCTTGACCGGCAGTTGGGGCCAGGGCGCAATCAAAGAGGCTAAGAAGCTCGGCACGGTGCGCGAAGCAGCGACCACGGCTGATACCAATTTCAATCGCTTGCCCGCAGCGGACGCCATCAAGCTCGACCCAAATGCGGCCTACGTGCACTTCACCTCGAACGAGACGATCTTCGGCGTGGAGTTTCAGGAGGAGCCTCACGTGGGCGATGTGCCGCTTGTCTGCGATATGTCATCCGACTTCATCAGCAGGCCGGTTGATGTGTCAAAGCACGGTTTGATCTACGCGGGCGCGCAGAAGAACGCAGGCCCGGCGGGCGCTACCATCGTTATCATTCGCGAAGACCTGTTGGAGCGCGCACCTGACGGTTTGCCAGCGATGCTCGATTACAAGAACCTGGCCAAGAACGGCTCGATGTACAACACGCCGCCGTGTTTTGCTATTTACCTTTGCGGCCTGGTCTTTAAGTGGGCATTAAATGAAGGCGGCTTGACGGCGCTACACGCGCGGAATGCCGAGAAGGCAAAGGTTCTTTACGACGCGATAGACGCTTCGGATGGTTACTATCGCGGCCACGCGGAAAAGGACTGTCGCAGTTTGATGAATGTCACCTTCCGCTTGCCCAGCGAAGAATTGGAGAAGAAGTTTGTAAAGGATACGACGGCGGCGGGCCTGGATGGGTTGAAAGGCCATCGTTCGGTTGGCGGGATACGCGCTTCGATCTACAATGCGTTTCCGAAAGCAGGCGTGGACAGGCTGGTGGAGTTTATGAGCGAGTTCCAGAAGAACAACGGATGATTCGATCACTCTGACGGCAGTGACACTCTCTCCGCTGTTACTGCCGTCGAAGTTAATGATTCCAATAAGAGGAGTAATGACGATGAGATCTCTCAGCTACTTACTCAAAGTTAGCCTCGTGCTGCTATTTGCCTCCAGCGTGTTTTTTGCAGTTGCAGTTGCACAAACCGCTCCGCAACCCCAGGCACCCAATAAATGGCAAACCCAAGCTCTGCGCGAGATTGAGGAGCTACAACAAAAACTCGCGCAAAATCCGAATGATACAGCCATGTATTACAAGCTCGGCGGGCTTTACCAGACGCTACTAAACTGGCATGAGGCCGCGGCAGCATATGAACGCGCCACACAAATCAAAGCCGATTTTGCTAATGCTTACTATGATCTCGGCTGGTGTTATGGAAATTTGGGAAAGTATGAAAATGCCCTGCAAGCACATCAGCGAGCTCTTGCCTATGCAGGTGTGGAATCATTCAAGCTTAAGTTGACCAAACCGGCCGCACAGTATGCCGTTGCGTGGGATTACTACGCGCTCCGTCAATACGATGAGGCAACTGTGGCTTATCAACAAGTATTGAACCTCGATCCCAAATACCAGGAGGCGCTTTATGAGATGGGCCGAGTCCAGATTGCGCTGGGTAGGACTAATGAGGTATTGAACATTGCGCAAAAGCTCGATGCCTACTTCAGCCGACTATTGACTAAAGAGTTGGAACTGACCGCCCCAGGGCGACCGCTCTCGCCAGTGCCTGAAAATAAAGCCGGCCAAAACCAGACGCCAACGTCAACGACCGCGCCGCCCAAAGATGCCAGCGTACCTCCAATCAGCCAGTCGCTGCGACCGACGATAACTTACAAGGAAAAGGCTAAGTACACCGAACCGGCACGACAGAACAAGATTCAAGGCATTGTTGTGCTGAACGTCGTCTTCGCTGCTGATGGAAATATTACCCGCATGCGTGTCATTCGGGGTTTGCCCTATGGCCTAACGGCACAGGCACTGCTGGCAGCGGAAAAAATCCGCTTCACGCCTGGGGTCAAAGATGGACAGCAAGTCTCAGTCAGAGGCAATCTCGAATTCTCTTTCAACCTTTACTGACAAAATCGTTCTAGTCGTGTTGCCTACGCTCAGGGCAACTCACGAATGCGCAAGTTCTTGAACTCAATCGGCGAGCCTTCCGATTCCATGCACAAATAACCCGTGCGCGGCTCTGCGCCATTGCCGCCTGACACTTCTTCGCCATTCACCCACAAGCGCACTTCGCCGTTGAGTGCCCGCACGTAGTAATGATTCCACTCGCCTACGCCTTTGCTGAGATTTTTGCGCGGGAAACTGCGCGAGCCGTTGGGAGAGAGCGGCGGGAAGGGCTTCAGCTTCGTGTTGCCCACAGCAAAGATGTCGCCATTGGTCGTGAACCAATCGGCCTTTTTGCCGGAGCGTGTTTCGTATTGCTCTTTGTAACCGTGGTCGAGCATCTGCACCTCGATGCCGAATTTCGGCAACGTATCGGGCTTCAAATCTTTCAAAGCTTCGTCTGGCACCCAGACGAAGACGCCCGAATTGCCCGCCGACTTTAGATGTCGCCACTGCACGACCAACTCGAAGTTGGTGAAGGTCTGGCGCGTGCGCATTACGCCAATCGGCTTGCCCGTGCATGTCAGCAGATCGTTTTTCCACGCCCATGTATCGGGGTAGCAATTGACGTTGGCAAAATCGGCTTCTCCCAACGCCCGCCAGCCCGGTTCGTTGCCGTCAATAAATGCTTTCGACACATTCTGCGGCTCTTGGCCAAAGCTGCCGCGCAGACAAGACGCCGAGAGCAGTAGAATTCCGATTACACAAAAGTTCAATGCGAAAGAAACGCGGTTCAAATCCAACTCCTTTCTCAAAGCGCATATAATGCCTAGCTATGAACCATTCGCAACCAACTATCCAACGTCACCCAGTAGTGATCTACGGCCTGGCGATGTTAGTCTCGCTGATCGGCCTGGCAGACTCGCTCTATTTGACTGTGCAACATCTCACCGGTCACAGCGTCCGCTGCACTGTCACCAGCGGCTGTTCCGCCGTACTCAGCAGCCGTTATGCAACCATCGCTGGCATACCGACAGCAGCCGTTGGCGTGCTGGCCTACTTCGCTGCATTCAGCCTGGCGACGCTGGCGGTCTTCGGCTACGAACGAGCGCGCACTGGGTTGGCGCTGTTGGTCGTGCCAATGTTCGCCACCACACTTTGGCTGTTGGCCCTGCAAGCCTTGGTGCTACACGCTTACTGCCAGTATTGCCTGCTCTCAGCCGCGATGACTTTGACGCTCACCTTGCTGGCCGTCGTAGCACGCTTCGTCTTGCCTGCCTCCGCCACAAAATCAGGACAAGGTTGAGTCCGACAGCAACCCGGCTATGGCCGGTTACGGGTGGCCCACGAGTTTTTGACCGACCGCCGCGCGCAGATTTTCGATAGTGAGCTTCTCGTTGGGAAAGACCTGGCCGTCAATCAAGATCGTCGGCGTGGAATCAATGTGAAGCGAAGCCGCCCGCTGCACATCAGCCGCGACGGCAGCTTTTACGCGCGGGCCATCCATATCGCGTTTGAATCGCTCGACATCCAATTTCAACTGGCCCGCAAAATCAGCGACAACAGGGTGAATGTCGTCAAGCTCACTCCAAACCTTTTGGTTCTCGTAAAGCGCGTCGTGCATTTCCCAGAAGTGTCCCTGCAAATCGGCTGCCGCTGCCGCGTGAGCAGCAACCAGCGCGTTCTTATGAATCTGGGTAAGCGGCAAATGGTAGAAGTTGAAGCGTATGCGCCCTCCGAATTCGCGCTTCACAGCCTTCAGCATCGGGTACACGATGCCACAGGGTGGGCATTGATAATCGCCGTACTCTTCAACGGTGACCACCGTCTTGGCCACGCCGATAGCGGGTGTAGGCGGCGGGCTGTTATCCGGCACGGGTGAAGGTGAAGGTTGTGGCTGGGGCTGCGCCGAGCGCATCATCAGAGTTGCAGCGCCAATACCAGCCAATAACACAGCGGCAATAATGACAAACGGCAAATAGCGTTTCATCGAATTTCAATCCTTTGAGGGTTTGACAGTCGCTTCGCGGAAACGACCGAATGACAACGAGCGTTACCTTAATACAGCTTGGCGGATTCTCAAAAGCCGATTGGCTAGGGTTATATGAAAACGATGATTCGTCAGGAAGTCGTGGTCTCGTTCGACCGAAAAAGCTCTGCCGCGATGCGCGCGGCTTCGGCAATAATTTCATCGGCAAAACCAAAGCCAGCCAACCAGTGCGTGTTCGACTGCGCGCGCCACCACGTCCATTGCCGCTTGGCGTAGTGGCGGGTGTCAAGCTTCATCTGTTCAATGGCCGATGCCAACATGCGCTGGCCTTGCAGGTATTCGACGAAGCGTTTGTAGCCGTGCGCTTGAAAAGCTTTCGCAGTCAGTGGCACGCCGGACGCA
Organism: uncultured Acidobacteriota bacterium; assembly: GCA_963699175.1. GTDB lineage: Bacteria > Acidobacteriota > Blastocatellia > RBC074 > RBC074 > JACPYM01. The sequence goes on from OY969418.1 coordinate 1,584,062, forward strand.
ATCAAGTTTTCGATTTCATCCAACAAGCCGTTGGTTACCATCATATCTACGCGAGTGTTGATGCGTTCGTACAATTCCTCGCGCGACGGTTGCAGCACGAAGTAATGCAGTCGAGCGGCAAACTCCGTGGGCGCTTCAGGCGCTTGTTGCTGCCAGTGCGAGAGCGGCCGGCCGGACGAAAAGTAGACTTCCAACGCGCGCGTCACGCGCGACCAATCTTTCGGCGCAAATTTGCTGGACAGTGTCGGATCCACGCGTTGCAACATACGATGCAGATGTTCTGCGCCTTTGCGTTCGAGCAGCTTGAGCAAGCGCGGGCGAATGCTTTCATCAATCTCCGGCGCGTCGAAAAACCTCGTCGTCAAGGCGCGCAGGTAAAAGCCTGTGCCGCCGACCAGCCAAGCTGTTTTCCCGCGCGCTTCGATATCGGCGATGACTGCGCGCGCGCGTTCGGCCCACGCGACAGCAGTAAAGTTGACGGTCGGTTCGACAATGTCAATCAGGTGATGCGTGATGCCGCGTTGCTCTGCGGGTGGGACTTTAGCCGTCGCGACGTACAGGCCGCGATAGACCTGCACCGAGTCGCAATTGATGATTTCACCATTGAAGCGTTCGGCGAGTGCGATGCCGAGATCGCTTTTGCCGGAAGCGGTCGGGCCGACTATGGCAATCAATGGGGCAAAGTGTGGCGCGTTCACTGCGGTAAGTGGAAGTAACGATAGAGCGCGATGGCGAGCAAGACTGTCAGCAGCAATAGCGCGCCGAGTTGTTGCGTGCGTGTCATTGTCCGACTTGCGGTTTGTGCGCGACGACCCATTCACGAAAGGCAGTGATCATCTCGGTGATATCTTCAGTGGCACCCAAATGAATGTGCTGGGTGATTACTTCGGCGCTTAGAAAAGGGAAAGGCGCGCTGCAAGTCTGCCCGTGATAATTTCCATCCACCAATTGATAAATCGTCACCAGCCCGCCGTCAAAGATCCAAAGCTCCGGTACACCAAGGCTGGCGTAGATCGGCAGGCGCTTGAGTGAAGGGCTGGTAATGTCTACCTCTACGACCAGATCAGGCGGCGGGTCGGTTTCCAAGTTGATCCGTTTGAGACCACGCGACTGTTCGATGTGCTGGATGTAATAACTGTCGTCCGGTTCAGCGCCGCGTTTGGCCTTTTCCAATTTGAGTGTCACCGAGCCACTGCCGCGCAATTTGAATTTGAGTTCCAGGGCCAGCACGGCGAGCAAATGGGCAAACAGCGATTTATAACCTTCGTGCTCAATCGTCAGCGTCATAACTTCCAGCCTCCCCTGATCGTAGGCGATGCGCAAGCGACGTTTTTCAGCTTCAAGTTGTTCGAGCAACTCTTCGTAATCCTCCCAGCCCACGTCGTTGAGGAAGAGCGTGCTACCAATAGGCAATTTTTCGATTACTTCCAGCAATTCACTCGGTGCGGCAACCATAGACAATCTCCAATTCAGTTTTGCTCATTCACGAATCTGCGCCGTCTGCTGCGCCAGCGGCCCGAAGCGATTCGCCCCAGTTTGCAGAAACCCGATGAACTCCTGCTTGTCGCGCGTCAAGCCCGGAAACTTCGCCAACGTATCGCCGTTCGGCGTGATGACGACGTACAACGGCAGGGCGACGCTGTTGAACTTGGCTGACATCAATTCGGCATTCTTCGCGTCGCCCGCTTCATGTTCAGGCGTCTCGCGATCAGTGTAGAGTTCGGCCAGCACGAATTTTTCCAACTCTTTACGCACCGACGGATCGGGGAACATATTCTTCTCCATCCAGCGACAGTTCGTGCAAGTCACGCCGGTGAAGTTCAGAAAGGCTGGTTTATTTTCTGCTTTGGCTTTTTGCAACACCGCGTCGTAGCTTTCCAACCAACCGTGCGCGTTTTGATTGGCCACCACGCCAGTTCCCTTTGCGCCGCCATAGTTGCCGATAGCCGAATACGCTGACGCGCTGGTTGAATCCGGCGGCAGCCACGCATCTAACTCGCCCAACGGCGCGCCGAACAACCCCGTCAGCAAATAAAAACACAGGGCCGTGAAGAAAACCGCTGCCAGCATGCGTTGTACGCTCAACGCCTTCACTGGCGAATCCAGCGGCAGTTGGAACTTGCCGAACAGGTATAACGCCGCGCCCAGCGCCAACCCAATCCACGCCGCCAATACCAGATTGCGCGAGACTGTATTCCAGCCCCAGACCAGATCAACGTTGCTCAAAAACTTGAACGCGGCGGCGAGTTCGAGAAAGCCCAACACGACCTTCACGCTATTCATCCAACCGCCCGATTTCGGCAGCGAATGGAGCATGCGCGGAAAGAGCGCGAACAAGAAGAAAGGCGCAGCAAAGGCCGTCGCAAAGGCCGCCATGCCAATGACCGCCCAGAACCAATCGCCCTGCGTAGCATAGATCAGCACCGAACCGACAAAGGCTGTCGTGCATGTGAATGAAGTCAGCGTGAACGTCACCCCCATCAACACCGTCGCAAAGAGCGTTGAGCTTTGCGATTGCTTATCGAGCTTGGTCAACAGTGCTGACGGCACGCGAATCTCAAACATCCCGAAAAGATTTAGCGCGAAGACCACGAAGAGCGTCGTCAGCAAAAGGTTCATCCACGGATTGGATGCGAGTTTGTTCAATCCCGTCGGCCCCGCCACCAGCGCCAACACCAAGCCCAGCACGGTGTAAGTCAGGATGATGCCCAGACAAAAGATCACTGCATCACGAATCGCTTTGCTGTGCGAATCGTGCTCGCGCTTGGTGAAGACTGAGACTGTGATTGGAATCATCGGGAAGACGCACGGCGTCAAGAGCGCCAGCAAGCCCGCGCCCAAGGCAAACCAGAGATAGCCGAAGAAGCCGCGCTTTTTCAGATCGCTTGTCAGGTCAGGAGCAATGGGCGGCGTGGTAATGCCTGTCGCAGGAACGAGAGCCGCTGGTGACGCACTTGGCGAAGGCGCAGGAGTCGCGGTCGCTGAAGGCGCTGCGGCAACACCAGGGCTTGGTGACGCGCTCGCATTGACGTTTTGCGTCGGTGAAGTCGAAGGCACCAACGCCGTGGTCAGAATTGTGGCATCAAAGGTGAGCGGCACTTTCTTCGGCGGCAGGCATTGATGTTCGTCGCAAACCTGATAGGTGAAATTGACGACGAGCTTCTGCGCTCCGGCAGGCGCACCCGCTGCGAGTTTGACAGGCAGAGTGAAGGTGACTTCACCTTCAAAGGTCTGCGTGTTCATCTCGAAGTTGGGATCGTAGGCCACCTTTGGTTTCGGCTCTTGTGGCGCGCCATCGGTTTTGAACGGACCGCTTTCGTCGAGCACGAGCTTAGCCGCCTTTGGCCCTCCTGGTGGTTGTGTCAGCCCATAGGCGTGCCAGCCCTGATCAAGTTTCAGCGTGATGAGCACTTTCGCCTTGCCGCCCGGTTTGAGCTGCGCCGGTTCGAGCTTGGTAGAAAGCTTGACTGGGTTGAGCAGTTGCCCGAGCACTAGCTCGGCTAGCCCGAAGCAGACAAGCCCTAAACACGTCAGGAGAATCGAGGGTTTTCGTAACATACTTTTTATCCTTGATCAGGCGATGAAATCACGCAGCATTCTAGCTCTCTCTCGCAAGGCCATGCTGTCAGTCAGGTTACAAAGAGTATAACGAAGACGAGAACGCGGCAACCTGCGTGCTGCGTAGGTTGCCGCGTGCTGGTTTTCTCTGTTGGCAGGCTCGTTGCTGCGAATCTCATTGCGTGGCCGGTCGGCGCTGGAGCAAAGCTTCGATTTGCAACTCGAAGGTGCGGTGCGCGTCCGTGCTACGAATGACACCAGGTTTGAAGACGACACGCCCTTCGCGGTCAATCAGGAAATTGGTCGGCGCACCACGCACGCCGTAATTTTCGCGCGCCCAATCCCAATTCGATTTCAGCGGAATAAACCCGTAGCGGTTGTGCTTCAAATACGGCAACACCATATCGTCTTCGGGCGGCTCAACGTTGATAGCCAGGATGACGAAGCCTTGCGGACCATATTTGTCCAGTGCCTTTTGCAGATTTGGGAACTCGCCCCGGCACGGCCCGCAGGTTGGATACCAGAAATCCACCAGCACCACTTTGCCACGATAATCAGCCAGCGAGGCTGTGCCCGTCCCAGTGTATTTCGCCAGCGCGAACTCCTTGAATGGTTTCGCCTGCTCGTCGCGCAAGCGCCACAACTCACCCTCGATCTGCGGCACCGTCTTGCCAAGCTTCGCGCTGTAAGTATTGAGCGCTTTCAATAGCGCGTCCGTCGGCTCCAGTATTATGACTTTTGCCAGACTGTCGAAGGCCTTGGCCGTCTCGCCACCCAAGTCGTAGGCTTCAGCCTTGGTTAGATGCAGCGCCTTCGCATTGGTGTAGCGCGGCGCAGTGGTGCTTTCGAGCAACGCCGCTGCTTCGGCAAACTTGCGCTCGCCGATCAACGTGCGAGCCTTCAGCACATTCTGCTGCAAAGCGGCTTTGGTCGCCCAACTCTTGTCTTTGGGATCGAGCTTGGCTAACTCTTCGGCCAAAGCCAGTGCTCGCGCTGGTTCCTGCTCAACGTAAACATCGAAGAGTTGATCCATCCCGCTGCGCGACCACGAGAATTTGCCGGGCGGGAAATCGCGACGGAGTTGTTCCAGGATAGCGCGCTTTTCCTGTACATCGGTCGTCTCAAACGCCAACCAGTAGAGCGACTGCGCCGAGCGTTCGTGTTGTGGGAAGCGTTTGAGCAATTCCTGCACGAGCTTGCGGTATTGCGCCGAGTCGCTCTCGCGCAGAGCTTGCGAATAGTAAAACAGGTACGAGGGGTCTTCCGGCGCAGCCTCAGCGGCCTTTTTGAGATAAGCACGCCGCTGTTCGTTGTCGCCGCGCGTCTCGGCAATCAGCGACAACTCCATAAAGCCCTGCGCGAGTTTCGCATCAAGCGCTACGGCTTTGAGGTAATACGGCTCCGCCTTGCTCTTCTCGTTCCCAAACAGGTTGCCGAGCATCAATTGAAAAATGGCCTTGTTGGGATACTTCTCCACCCAACTCAGATAAAGCTGCTGCAACTCCTGCCGCATTGCCGCCTGCTCTTCTTCTTTGCGTGTGCGCCAGCTCGCAGCGATGAACTGCGTATGCGCTTCGGCATAATCTGGGTCGAGTTCGATGGCTTTGTGAAAGGCGGCGGCGGCCTGGGCGAATTCCGACTTTTTCAGTGCGGCTTGTCCCTGCGCAAACTCGGCTTTTGCCGCCGCCTTGCCGGGGTTTTCTTGCGCGGAAACCAGTACAGCAGTGAGTAGCAGAGAAAGAAGAATGAGAGTTCGCTTGAAATTGTTCAGCATCGCTTGATCTCCTCTTGTCAGAAGTCGGCTGGTAATTTGTCGCAGGCTTCAACCGCGCGACAATGTATATCTCGACAATAATTACTACTCAACAAAACTCAGATCCGTTTATCCCAAAAACCAAAAAAGCGGCAGCCCGCGCAAAACAGGCTACCGCCTTGCGATGTTTTCCGGGGACAGTCTTATTTCCCCGCCCGTTGCTCCGCCATTTTGGCGAAACGATCCTTCATTATCCTGACGCGCTCGGCGCCATTCGGGTGCGTCTGGACGAGCTTTTCGAGATTGACCAGGTATTGTGGGCCAAAGACTTTGCGCAAGTCTCCGATGAAATCACCAATCTTCGCCCAGATGGCGAAGAACTCGCCGTTGGTATCGAAAAACAAATCCTTGTCAATCGCGCCGTGATTGACCATCGCCGCCGCCATCTCCCAATAGGTAGTCGCCTGGCGGAAGTAGGCATTAAGTTCGGGCTGCTCGCGGTTGGCAAAGAGCGCCTGTACGTCGGCAATGCCAGTCGGGAAGAATTCCACAATGACGAAATTGCGCGCCTTGCGCATCGTCGCTTCGGTGCGCAGTTCATAAAGTTTCAGAATCAGTTCAGCGTCTTGTGCAGTTGCCATAAGTAACTTAGCTCCTCGTTGCTGGTTTGGTTTATGGTTTAGTTATGTGGTTGATTGGCCGTCACGTCGCGCGCCGCAATGAGTTCGCGCAAAGCCTGATTGACTGCTTCCTCATCTGGAAAGACAGCAGCAACATCCGGAGCAATGCGCATTAAGCGTCCTGCCGCCTGCCCACGATACTCTCGTCCGGAAGCCCTTGCTTGCTCACGCATTGCTGCGAAATCGTATTCCGGCTCAATATCGTCGTTCAAATCGTAATCGTCGTCCTCAAGCAAATGGATCGTATGTTTCATAATGCCTTCTCTCTTTCGGTTCAGCTTCCCTGGCGCTGATAAGGTGGATAGTATCAGCCGGCTCGGTAAAAACAACCACCAGCAAGCGCCCTTGGGCAGAAGTACCTAAAGCAATAAAGCGCGCTTCTTCTATCAAATGCCTTACATCGGGCTGTATATCAGCTAACGAATCGTCGAAAACGGTACAGGCTTCCTCGAACGAAACTCCGTGGTCGCGTAGGTTGTGTTCTGCTTTTGGTTGATGCCAAGAGAATTTCATCAGCTACAGGTTGATGTAATTCGGCCCGCCGCCACCTTCAGGCGTAACCCAATCAATGATCTGGTACGGGTCCATAATGTCGCAGGTCTTGCAATGCACGCAATTCGAGAAGTTGAGCTTCGGCTTGCGCCCGCCTTCTACCTCTTCGACCTCGTAGACCGCTGCCGGACAGAAATACTGGCACGGATTGCCATACGCGTAGGTGCAATGTTCGACACAAATGTTTGGATCGAGGATTTTCAAATGCGGCGGTTGATCTTCATCGTGTTCAGTGCCAGAGCGATAAACATCCGTCACCTTATCAAAGGTCAACTTGTTGTCGTACTTCGGCGCTTCGGCCTGCACGTATTCGCCCGGCTTTTGCGGCTGGCGGTGAAAGACGTGCAGCTTGCGCAGATTCTCGTGGCCGGCCTCGACGTGCAGGTTGCCGAACAAGCCGATGCCTTTGGTCGCCACTTGCGCGCCTGCTTCAATCAAGCCCCAGCGCCGCCCGTGCCGAAATGCTTGATGGAAGTTACGCACTTCGTAGAGTTCTTTGTAGACGTAACTTTCTTTCACCATTGTCTCAAAGCGCTGCAACTCCGCTTCGTTAAAGCGCCCAGCCAGCAAGGCTTCAAAGATGGTTTCGGCGGCCAGCATTCCCGTTTTGATCGCCATGTGAATGCCTTTGAGCTTCTGCGAATTGAGGAAGCTGGCCGAGTCGCCGATGATGAGGAAGCCGTCGCCGTAATACTTGGGCTGCGACAACAGGCCGCCTTCGGGAATCGTCTTCGCGCCGTAATGAAGCATCTTGCCGCCTTCCAATATTGCGGCAATCGCGGGGTGCAGTTTGAATTCGTTGAAGAGCCGGTGTGGGTCGGTGTACGGGTCCTGGTAATCCAAGCCGACGACCAAACCAATATCGAGCAGATCATTTTGCATGCCGTAGACAAATCCGCCGCCGAAAACATCATTGGGTAGAGGATAGCCGAGCGTGTGCATCACCGAGCCTGGTTTGACGCGGCCTTTCGGCAATTCCCAAATCTCTTTCACACCGACGGCATAGACCTGCGGATTCCTGCCTTCAGCGAGCTTGAGCTTCTGCACCAGCTTCTTGGTCAACGAGCCGCGTGCGCCTTCGCCAAGCACAGTGACTTTGGCCAACACATCCGCACCCGGTTCGTAGTTGGGCTTCGCCTGCCCATCTTTGCCGATGCCTTTGTCGCCAGTGCGCACGCCAATGACTTGCCCAGCATCGTCAAACAACAGTTGGTCGCCAGGGAATTCTGGCAAAAGCATGACGTCTTCAGCTTCGACAATTGGCGCGAGCCAACGAATCAGCTTGTTGAGCGAGACGACATATTTGCCGTGATTGTTGAGCGGCGGCGGGATGATCGGGAATTTGAGTTTAAGTTTTTTGGTCAGGTACGAAACGTCTTCGTCAGTAACTTCCGATTCGACCGGCGCGCCGCGTTCAAGCCAATCGGGCATCAACTCCTGCATCGGGCGCGGGTCCATGACCGCGCCCGAGATCATGTGTGAGCCGATTTCGCGCCCCTTTTCGATGACGGCGATTTGGATTTCGCCGAGCGCGTTTTCGTGCGCCGCGTTGTGTTGGTTGATGAGTCGGCGCAAGTGCAATGCGCCTGCGAGCGAGGCCGGGCCTGCGCCAACGAATAGCACATCTACTTCTAAGCTGTCGCGTTCAACGTTTTCTAGATTCATATTTTGCACACTGCTATGGGAGCGCTTTATCGTCTCCATATTTATGACGTAAAATCGCCACAAATATGGAGAATGCCTATGAACACTGTTTCTGTCGAAATCCCTGATGCATTAAACCTCAAATTGGTGGAAGCCGCTAAACAGCGCGGTGCGACTGTAGTGCAACTGGTTAGCGATGCATTAGAGGAGTATCTGGCTCAGCAAGAACAGCTTCCTGCCGCTAATTCGTTCGCCGAGCTTGCAGCCGAAATCCTCGACGCGCCAGGCGATGAATCAAGTCCAACTGATCTTTCCACCAACAAAAAACATCTGGAAGATTATGGGCAATGGTGAAAGCTTCCGTCATTATTGACACCGGCCCCCTGGTCGCGTTAACCGATGAGAAGGATCAACATCATCAATGGGCGCGGCGAGAGTCAGCACAACTCAACTCGCCATTTCTGACTTGCGACGCTGTATTGTCCGAGGCATGGTTCTTACTACGTCAACTTCCCCAAGCCCAAGCCAAGTTGCTCGCATTACTGACAAAGAGTCTTATTCAATCTCAGTTTGACTCGCTTGCCGAAATGGACAGCCTTATCAAACTACTGCAAAAATACGCCAACGTCCCTATCTCCTTTGCCGACGCCTGTCTGGTGCGCATGAGCGAGTTGTGTCCTGACTGTTTAATCTTCACATTGGACAGTGACTTCACAATTTATCGGCGACACCGCACGGAAGCCATCCCATTGCTCATACCGGCAAAGTCCAAACAATGAGGGAGTTCATTACTTGCGCTTTGCCGTCAACACCGTGCTCGGTTGTCGCAATTCAACTGCCGCCACTTTTCCGCTTTCGTCAATCACGAAATGCCAACTTACCGCGCGCGACAGCTTCGGCGTGAAATCGCCATCCACGCCTGGAATCAGTTCCGAGCGCGGCTGGTTGCCCGTCTGCGTCATCAGGGTATTGCCCTTCAAGCTTACTGTGATCGTCTGCCCTAACAAATCGTACTCACCCGTGAAGCGCGCCAGGTAAGCAGCATCGAAGAATCGCGCGTCAGGCTTCTTCACAAAAACAATTTCGTTAACTGAAGGCTCGAACGTCGCCGCGAGCTTTGCCACGTAGCCCTTCACATCCGTTTGAAACGTGTACTTCATATTTTCAAACGTCGGTTCCTGCGCCTTCCCGCCGTTGAAGGTCTCGTAATGCCAATGTTCGAGCGGCGTCGTGATATTGTTGTAGGTAGCTTCGAGCTTGCCTTCGCGCAACGCGACTTTCAACACGCCGTAGCCCGGATGTTCGTACTCGCCCGCGTAATCTGCCAGTTTGTGCGCGGGCTGTGTGCCCGCAATACGCGCAGCCTCTTTCTTCTTCTCGCCTTCTTTGGCTGCGGCTTCCGAGCGCGCGCGATTGGCCGCCGCAGCGGCGAGCCATTCGACCTTTTCCAGTTTGAAGAGCCGATCAGCGATGACGCGCGTGATCAGGTCGCGCAGCGGCGTGCCATTCAGGTTGGTCAAGACCACAATGCCCACGCCGTCTTTCGGAAAGAGCACGACGTTGGCCGAAAAGCCGTCAATGTTGCCGCCGTGTTGCACGCGCTGATGGCCGCGATAGGTGTCTACCATCCAACCCAGCGCATAATCGGTAGATGAGATATCGGGCCGCTCGCCCGGCGCGCCCGTCGCCATTTGCGGCAGGTGCATTTCATTCACGGTCGCCGCCTCGGCAAGCTTCTTCTCACCGTACTTGCCGCCGTTCAAATGCACCGTCACCCAGCGTGCCATCTCGTTGACGCTCGAATTGATCGAACCAGCGGGGCCGATGTTGCTGATGTTGCGGAATGGAATCTTGACGACCTTGTCATCGCGCTTGGCATAAGGCTGCGCAGAGTCGTTGTCTTTTTGTGAATCACTGATGCTGAAGTTGGTGCGCGTCATGCCAAGCGGTTGTAGGGCGCGCGCGCGCGCGGCCTCTTCCCACGTCTTGCCGGTGATGACTTCGGTCAAATAGCCAGCGGTCAAAAACATCAGGTTGTTGTACTGATAGCGCGTGCGCAGATCGGCGCTCGGCTCCAAATAGGCCAGCCGTCGCACAAAGGATTCGCGGCTCGCTTCGTAATTGTTGTACCAGATCAGGTCGTGGCGCGGCAGCCCTGAGCGATGCGTCACCAGATCGCGCACGCTCAACCGCTCGGTCGTCATCGGATCGTAGAGTTTCAGCCACGGGATGTAGGTGCGCACGGGCTTGTCCCATTCTAGCTTGCCCTCGTCCACCAGTGTGCCGAGCGTAAAGGTGGTAAATGCTTTTGTGGAAGAGCCGATAGCAAAGAGCGTGTCAGGCGTGACGGACAATTGCTTTTCGACATCGCGGTAGCCAAAGCCTTTGGCAAAGATAATCTCTTTGCCTTTGACGATGGCGATGGCCATGCCCGGCACGTCAAACTTCTTCAGCGAATCGGCGGCCTCAGCGGCAAAACCTTCGAGCAAATCTTTTGCCACGGCTGCCGGATTTGCCTTGCGTTCCATCGCGCAAGGAAAGTTGGCACCGCCTTGCGAAAAGGTGCCTTCGATCTTTTGGCCGTCGGCGCTGAGATTGCCGCTAAACTTCGGATCGCCGGGGAGGCCCGCTAGCTCAAAGCTCACATCAAGACCGTTCTGGCTGACGTTCGAGAGTGGCAAATCCTTCGCGCCTTGTTGTGGGATAGTAATGGTCGCAGCGAGTTTGCCGCCGGTTGCGGTGGTGAAATCCCCGCTAAAATTGAGCGCGCCGGTTGGCAGCTTGATTGCGCCTTCCCAGTGTCCGGCTACGGAAGTTTGTGGTGGAGCAGCAAGGACAAAGGCAAAGCAGATCAGGTTGAGTAAGCAGATAGTGACAAGACGACGAAATGAGAAAGAATGGGTGGTGGACATGGGGGGTTCCTTTCAAAGTTTACGACTTCAGCTTTTCGGCTTCAGCCGTCAGCGCCGGCACGATCTCGAATAGATCGCCCACAATGCCGTAATCCGCAATCTCGAAGATCGGCGCTTCCTTGTCTTTGTTGATCGCCACGATAGTGCGCGAACCTTTCATCCCAACCAGATGCTGAATCGCGCCCGAAATACCGACGGCCAGATAAAGCTTCGGCGCGACGGTCTGGCCAGACGAACCGACTTGGCGATCCATCGGCAGCCAGTCGTTGTCGCAGATCGGACGCGAGGCAGCAATCTCTGCGCCCAACGCTTCGGCCAGTTTCTTGACGATCTCGATGTTCTTCTGCTCTTTGATGCCGCGCCCGACCGAAACGATCAGCGGCGCTTGCGTGAGATCAACGGCAGCTTTGGCTTCCTTGAAGCGTTCCTCCGGCTGTTGCCGCACGACATCGGCGTCGAGGTTGACGGCCAATGCCCCGACGGCGGCGCTACCCGCTTCGCATTCGTCGCCGCGAAATGTGCCGATCTGGAAGCTGATGAAATGCGGGCCATCGCCGACAGGCGTGACATCTGCCGCCAGTTTGCCCTGAAAGACTTGCCGCGTCAGCACGAGTTCGCCGTTCTCGACCGCGTAGCCGACGTTGTCGCCGAGCAGCGCCGTCCGGTGCGCGGCAGCGAGCTTCGGCGCGAAGTCACGCACTTCATACGTGTGGCACATCAGCACGATGGCCGGTTGCAGTTGCGCGATGACTTGTTTGAGCGCCGCCGTGTAGCCGTCGGCGGTGTACGACTTCAGCCACTCGCTCTCGACGGTATAGACCTTGCCCAGCTTTTTGCCCGCGGCTTCTTGCGCGGCTGCACCAATGCCGTTGCCTAAGATGACGGCGTTTACTTCCTGACCTGTTTGCGCGCTGATGAGTTGTGCTGCGCGCACGGCTTCATAAGAGGCTTTGTTGATTTTGCCGTCAACGTGTTCGATGAAAACCAAAATTGCGTTTGCCATTTGTCCCTCGTTTTGTCCGACAAGCTGCTAGCTTGTCGCAGTCTCGGAGAAGAAAACCTTCGATTTTCCCTGAGGCGATTTGCGCGCCTCGTCAACAACAAGCTGGTAGCTTGTCAGACAGTGGCGCTAAAACACGCGCGCCTCGTTCTTCAGCTTCTCCATCAGCTTCGCCGCCGCTTCAGCAGGCGAGCCTTCGATGAACTGCGTCTGCTTCGTCTTCTGCGGCACGTAGACTTTGCGGAAAGCCATGCGTGGCGCCAAAGCCGCCGCATCCAAGCCAAGCGTCGCCGCATCGAGCTTCTTAATCTCTTTTTTCTTGGCTGCCATAATGCCCTTGAGCGTCGCATAGCGCAGCGTATTGATGCCCGATTGGATCGTCAGCACGGCGGGCGTTGGCATGCTCACCCATTGAAAGAAGCCGCTCTCCAGTTCGCGTTTGACGCGGATGCCGCCGTCGGTCGCTTCCACGTCCATCACAATCGTCGCGTGCGGCACGCTCAGCAGTTCCGCCGCGATCACGCCCGTCTGGCCAAAGCCGTAATCGTCCGATTGCAAGCCGGTCAGCAATAGATCGAAACCTTCCGCCTTCGCCGCCGCCGCGATGGCAGAACCGAGGCCATAAGCGTCCAGCTTCTCAAACTGCGGATCGTCCAAATGCAAGCCGCGGTCTGCGCCACGCGCCAGACCTTCTTTGATGACGGTTTGCACGCGCGCGGGGCCAAGCGAGAGCGCAATCACTTCGCCGCCGTGCTTCTCCTTCAATTCCAACGCGGCTTCGAGCGCGTATTGATCGGACTCGTTGATTTCATAAGTCAGGTCGCGCTCCTGAATCCAAGTGCCCTGCTCGTTGATGCGCAGCACCGAATCGTTCTTCGGCACTTGCTTAAGACATACGATGATTTTCATGATGACTTCCTTGTCGCGTGTTCGGTTAGTAATGCCAGAATGTCAGAGCTATTTTGATTTCCGCGTGCGTGGCAACCACCTTTCCGCCAGCTTCCCCTGATACCAGGTAAAAACCACTTTGCTTCGCTCCGTTGCCAGCAATTCCCTTTTGGAAATAAGCTCTGGGTGTGGGACATACGGCGACATTTCAATAACCAGTTTGTCGCCCATCAGTCGCACCTCTGCGGGAGGCAGACAGGTGCCAAACTCATCAGAGACGGTGTGCCCGCCGGACGCATTCAACTCGACAATCACCATTTGCGCCGGACAGGCGATGCCGCCGGAGTGTTCGACAATAACGACGAAGTCGCGTCCTCGGCCCTGAAGCACTTCTTCGATCTCCAGCGAATGCCCTTCATATTCGAGAATCTTCTTGTCCTTGAACAGCAAAAAGTGTTTGAGGCCATCCGCTTCGTCCTGCTGAACCATCAGCTTCCCGAACCGGCTGACAACTTCCGCCTGGCCGTAGGCAGAAACACCGCTAGCAAGCAAAAGTGCGGCGCCAAGCAGTATGCGTCTCCAGACTAACGCCATGTGCGTGTCCAGCAGCCTCCCTTGATGATTGAATGAACGCTCATTCAGTACCAGTTTTATAAAGCATCGCAGTGATTACAGCAAGAATGTCCGGTCCCCGCCTGGAGCTTTTGCTTGCAACGCTCACTTCTTCTCCAATCCCTCAATCGCATCCAGCAGCGCCGCTTTCAATTGATCCAGACACTCGCGTTGCTGCGCTTCACGTAGCCCGCCGAGCGCTCGTTTGTTGCCGACTTTGCCCAACGCGCGCACCGCTGCCACACGAGCGCGGATGCTTTTGTCCTTGAGCAATTCGAGCAGCGCGTCCACGATCTTTTCCGCCTGATTCTCTTTCTGCAACTCTTTGCCGAGCGCACCCAGACAAGCGATGGCGGCCAGGCGCACCGGCACTGGTTCGCCGTAGCGAATATGTTTGAGCGCCAAATCCACCGCGCGTCTTTCTTTGGCTTGGCCGAAGCCATGAAAGACCGAGGCCGCGACAACCTGCTGCCACGAAGCGCGCGCGAGCGCAGCCACCAACGCATCATACGATTGCTCGCCACCCAGTTTCGCCAACGCGCGCGCAGCAGCCACAGCAGCAAAATAGCTTTGCTCCTGGGCCAGCGCCTCGTGCAATAACGCGGCGCTCGCTTCGTCTTGATAATTGCCCAGCGCCCACAGACAGGCGCGGCGCACGGATGCGCGCTCGGCGGTGCGATAGGCTGCAATTAAAGCCTGTTGCGCGGCCTCGGTGCCAATCTCGCCTAACGAAATCGCAGCGGCTGCGCGCACGCCGTAATGATCGTCGCTGTGCAGCTTGGCTTCGAGCGCCTGCACTGTCTCCGCGCTCTTGAACTCGCTCAACTCGCGCGCAGCGCGCATGCGCCCAAGCAGGTCTTCATCGTGTGTGAGCTGAAAGAGCAACTCCTGCGCCGATTTTTCAAAGTGCATCAGCTTGAACAAGCGGTGGCCTTTGTCGAAAACCACCAGCGACGGCTTCACCACGCAGGGAAAATAGAAATCCTGCTCCACCTTTTCGAGCCAGACACGATAGCTTGTGCGCTGCGGCGCTTCAGTTTCCGCTTCTGTCACGACTTCGATCTCGACCGGGAACTTGAAGATCGTCACGCCCTCCTCAAGCTCTTGCACCTGCTTGACCGAGAGTTTCAAGAGCTTGGTTTCGCGCTGCCAGTCATAACTAACCTCCAACTCGGGATAGCCTGCGCCGTAAACCCAGTTGGCGAAAAACCAATGCAGGTTCTGCCCCGTCGCCTCTTCAATCGCCGCGCGCAACGCGCGATCATCGCCGTTGCCGTGCAGATTGTTGCGCAGGTAGAGCGCTAGGCTGCGGAAGAAGGCTTCATCGCCCAACACCCAGCGCAGCATGTCCAGAATGCACGCGCCTTTCTCGTAAGCGTGGCGATCCATCAGCTCTTCGGAAAAGCGATAGTGTTTGAACAACAGCGGGCGGCGATGGCTGGTCAAATCTTCGCGCAGGTAAGTCAGGAAATCCTGGAACAAGACGAAGCGCGCTTCATCTTGCCCATGCGCGTGCTCGCGCCAGAGACATTCGGCGTAGGTCGCAAAACTCTCATTGACCCAAATCTGCGTCCAGTCCTTGCACGTCACCAAATCGCCAAACCAGTGGTGCGCCAATTCGTGCGCGACGATGTCTTCGTAATTCAAATCCAAGCAGGCGTTCTCATCCAACAAACAGCGATCCGTGAAGGTTGCTGCCGAGGTGTTCTCCATCGCGCCGAAGAGGAAATCGTCTACCAGAATCTGCGCGTACTTGCGATACGGGTAGCCGTGGCCGAACTTCTGCTCAAACAGTTCAATCATCTGTGGCGTCTTACCGAAAAGCTGTTCGCCTGCCTCTTTGCGTTCGCGGTAAACGTAATAAGAAAGCGGCAAATCTTTGTAGCGCGCTTCGATCAATTCGTACTCGCCAATCACGACTGTGACCAGATAGGCCGGGTGCGGCTCTGCTTGCAGCCAGTGATAGGTCTTGGTGCGCGCCAATTCATTCTCGCTGACTGCAACCAACTCGCCGTTCGAGAGCGCGAAGTAATCGGCCCTGACCGTCGCGCGCAATTCAGTACCCATCTTTTGATTGGTTACGTCGTGACACGGAAACCACCAGTGCGCGTCTTCAGTTTGTCCCTGCGACCAGATTTGGCGCGGTTTGTTGGGATAACTCTCATCGGGTTTGATAAAGAACAGCCCTTTGCGCGGGTGGCAGGAATAAACGACCTCGACCGTCAGTTGATCGTAGCGCGAATAGCTGCGCGGCAATTCGATTACCAGCTTCTCGCGGTGTGTTTCGAATTGCAGCTTGCGCGCAATCTCGGCGGTTTCAACCACCGCGCCCTCGTCCACCTTCTCGTGTCGGACGAGCCTCACCGCGCGCACGTCTAGTTCGGCGGCATCGAGTTCGACTGTCATTAAGCCATCATTCAACGGCACGAAGGTCAGCGCGGCACTGCCGCTGACAGCCTCCCGCTCGTCATCGAATTGCAGATCAAGTTTCAGATATTTGATAGTGACTTGGCGGTCGGGCGTGTGACGCTCGTCACCGGGAATCGCTTCGCGCGTAGCGTTGAGGGTGGCGTCGTAGAGATCAACCGTGCCCCACTGGCGCGGGTCGAGCAAGGCCGGATGAATCAGTTTGTCTTGCAGGATCATAGTCGTAGTTTCGATTTTCGCCGCGTGAGTTGCAAGCTCTGGGAGCGCAGGCATCCTTGCCTGCTCGTGTGGCTTAAGACGGCATTGCTGCAACAGCTCCCCCCCAGCCTCAGCTTTACAATTGCACAGCCAGCAGGCAAGGATGCCCGCGCTCCCAGAGCTTGCGCTCCCAGGCTTGACTCCGCCACGCCGCATCACGCACCCTACGCGTAGGCTTTAATAGGATGACACATGCAAACTTCACCCTTCTCCCTCTTTCATCACAACGCGCCGCCCAAAGGCAATGAGCAAGAACGTGCGCCCTTGCTCTTGCTGTTACACGGCTATGGCGCGAACGAGGACGATCTGTTCGGGCTGGCGCCCTACGCGGACGAACGCTTCCTGATTATCAGCACGCGCGCGCCAGTACAGATCGGGCTGGGAATGTACGGCTGGTTCCGGCTGGGCTTCACGCAGCAAGGCATCCTGATTGATCCTGCCGAAGTCGAGCAGAGCCGCGAGACCTTGCGTCGTTTTGTGGACGAAATCCTGGCGGGCTATCCGATTGACCCGAACGCGGTCTTTCTGGCGGGTTTCAGTCAGGGCGCAATGATGAGTCTCGATCTGGCTTTGCGCGAGCCAGAGTTGGTGGCAGGCGTGGCCGCAATGAGCGGGCGGCTGATGCCGAGCACGCTGGAAAAGTTAGTCGAGCCTGATCGCCTGACGGGTTTGCCGATCTTTGTCGCGCATGGCACAGAAGACCCGCTGATACCGATCAGCCAGGGGCGCGCTGCACGCGATAGCTTGAGCAAGCTGCCTGTCTCGCTCACCTACCGCGAATATCCAATGGGCCACACTATCTCGGAAGAGAGCTTGCGTGATGTGACCGAATGGCTGACGCAGCAATTGAGCCAACGCCTGGTGCATTAATAGCAGCGTAAGCTGTCGAGCTTGCGCTACCTTTTCATCAACTCACTTCTTCCCAAACAAAAACTTCAACGCTGGTGCCACGCGCCTTGCCCACGCGCTTTCGGTGTGGCGCGCGCCGCGCGCTTCCAGGTAATGCAGATCGGTCTTCAACTGCCAGCCCTGTGCAATCAGCGCATCGCGCAACAGCCGCGCTTGTGAGAGCAGATTGGGCCCTTCCCGCGTTCCCATATCGAGCCAGACGCGCGTCGCAGGTTTAATGCGCAAAGCTTCGACTTCGCGCAAGATTACGCCACGATCCCACCAGACCGAAGGCGACATCGCTATCAGCTTGCCGAAGACGTGCGAATGCTTCAGCCCCAAATGCAGCGTCACCAAGCCGCCGAGCGACGAGCCACCAAGTCCCGTCGTCTCCGCGCCCGCCAACGTCCGGTAGCGTCTATCAATGAATGGTTTTACTTCTTCGATCAGAAAACGCCCGTAGAGATCAGCTTGTCCGCCCGCTTGCCTGCGTTCATCGCGCGTCGGCGTATATTCGTTGATGCGCTGCTCGCCAGTGTTATAAACACCAACGATGATGAGCGGCTCGATCTCATCAGCTTCGATCAACTGTTGCGCCGTCTCGTCCACTTCCCATTCCTGACCTAGAAAGGCCGTCGCGCTGTCAAAGACGTTCTGACCGTCGTGCAGATAGAGCACCGGATAAAGGCGTTCTATTGCATGGCCATAATCGGGCGGCAAGTAGACGATGAGCGGGCGCTGGTTGTTGAGCAACACCGAAGCGAAGTTTTCGTGGTAACGGAATTCGCCGGTGAGTGTGTGCGGTTTGTCCGACTTGCCGTCAGAATGATTGGGCTGCAAACTCTCTACCTCCGGTTGCGCCGAACGCTGTACAAGCGCCCGGCGGATGCAGAATAATACCCGCTCATTACCCCGCTGGCGAACCCTAACACAGGACAAGGAGAAGGATTGATTGGATAAAACAATTCCCGTCACACAGCATCGCGACTACAAGTATTACGATCTGGTGATGGCGGCGTTTGTGACAGTGCTGCTGTGCGCCAACATTATCGGCGTGCAGAAACGTAGCGTGATCTTTGGCTATACCTTCGGCACCGGCATTCTCTTCTTCCCACTCAGCTATGTCTTCGGCGACATTCTGACCGAGGTTTATGGTTACGCGCGTTCGCGGCGCGTGATCTGGGCCGGGTTTGGCGCAGAGGTCTTTGCGGCGTTTATGAGTTTCGTGATCGTCAAAATGCCCCCCGCGCCAGGTTGGGACGGACAGCAAATTTATGAGCGCGTCTTTGGCAATACGCCGCGCATTGTCATGGCATCACTCATCGCCTTCTGGGCGGGCGAGTTTGCCAATTCATTTACGTTGGCAAAGATGAAGATACGCACAGATGGGCGCTGGCTGTGGACACGCACCATCGGTTCGACGATTATCGGCGAAGGCGTGGATTCATTGATCTTTTATCCACTGGCGTTCTACGGGGCGGCAGGTTGGACGCCGCAGCAGGTGGTCGCGGTGATGATGAGTAATTACGTTCTCAAAGTAGGTTGGGAAGCCGTTGCCACGCCGCTGACCTACCGCGTCGTCAATTTTCTCAAGCGGGCTGAGCACGAGGATTATTATGATCGTGATACGCAATTCACGCCTTTCTCGCTCGAAGCATAAATTGAAAACTAAATGATTCGCGTTAACCTTGTCAGCGATGACATTTCACTCAAACACGAACATCTCTCAAACGGACTGATAATACTATGAGCGCACCAACGCAAACCGATCTACAAGCGCGCGCCAACGCCGCGCGCGAAGCACTCGACGCCTGGACACGCGAAGTCGTCGAATGGCATTTCAATCCGACGACCGGCACGCCCTTCTGGCTCGAACGCGCTAAGACGCTGAACTTCGATCCGCGCAAAGACATTCAAACCTACGCTGATCTGGACAAGTTCGGGTTCTTCGAGGACGAATGGCTGCGTGGTGGCCCGGTGCGGCGTTGGGTACCGAAAGGGCTGGGCGATAAACCAATCTACACATTCGAAACTGGCGGCAGCACAGGTATCCCGAAATCGCGCATTGCCTCGGAAGACTTCCGCATTGACTACTCGATCTTCAGCCAGACATTGCCCGACGAATATTTTCCGAAAGGCGCAGACTGGCTGATGCTGGGGCCGAGCGGGCCGCGTCGCTTGCGTCTGGCCATTGAGCATCTGGCGCAGGTGCGTGGCGGTATCAGCTTCTGCCTAGACCTCGACCCGCGCTGGGTCATCAAGTTGGTTAAGCACGGCCAGATGCAGATGATGGAAAAGTACAAAGCGCACGTCATCGAACAGGCGCTGACTATCCTGCGCGCGCACGACACGGTCAAATGCATGTTTGCCACGCCCAAGCTGCTCGAAGCCTTGTGCGAAAAGATTTCTTTGAAGAAAGCCGGCATCACAGGTGTCATGTGCGGCGGCACTGAGATGACGCCGCAATTCCACCGCTACGCCGTCGAAGAGTTGATGGAAGGCGCGTACTTTGCGGCAGTCTACGGCAACACGCTGATGGGGCTGGCCGCGCACAAGGTGCCGGAGCCGGAAGATAACTGGGCGATCATTTACTACGCGCCCTCGCCGCGCGCGATGATCGAAGTGGTTGACCCGGACGAGCCGACGCGCTTGGTCGAATACGGCCAGACGGGACGCGTGCGGCTGACCACGTTGACCAAAGAGTTTTTCATGCCGCGCTTCCTCGAACGCGATGAGTGTGAGCGCGAGAAGCCGTGTGATCAGTATCCGTGGGACGGCGTGCGCAATGTGCGACCGTTCTCGCGCTTTCAGACGACCGTGGTCGAAGGCGTCTATTGAGCGTAGGTGGAACACTATGAAGGCAACGAAGAAAGCCTATCTGATGGGGCGTCACATCGTAACTGACCCCGGAATCTGTCACGGCAAACCGACGTTTCGCGGCACCCGCGTGTTGGTGGCAGATGTGTTGGAACAAGTCGCCAACGGAATGGCGTGGGAAACAATCATCGAAGATTGGAACGGCAGTATCACCAAAGACGCAATTCGGGAAGCCGTGCAACTGGCTAGTCAGGCGTTGCTCCAACATACCGATGATTTTGTGCTGGAACTGAAGTCAGCATGAACATCCTCGACGAGAATATACCGAAGCCGCAACGCGAATTGCTTGAAGCCTGGCGCATTCACGTCAAACAGATCGGCGTGAATATTGGACGCAAGGGGATGCTCGATGAAGAGATTCTGCCGCTGTTACAACGGCAACGCCGTCCAACCTTTTTTTACCAGGGATGAGGATTTCTTCGTGCGCGAGCTTTGCCACACCAGGTATTGTTTGGTTTATCTGACGGTGGCGAAAACTGAGGTGGTGCTGTTCGTGCGGCGTTTGTTGCGTCATCCAGCTTTCAGAACGCAAGCCAGCCGAATGGGAAAGGTGCTGCGCGTCTCACACGCGGGAATTTCGTTCTGGCAACGGCATCAGATCAAAGAGCAGTATATTGGATGGAAGTGAGCGCGGTTGCGCTCCGGTACAAGAGAAACAGCTATGTTCGACAGAATTATTCAAACAGCCTTCCAGTTATCTTGCATCGTGGCCCTTTGCACATTGGCGAACGCGCAAGATTGGACACAATGGCGCGGCCCTAATCGTGATGGCGTCGTCACCAACTTCGCGGCTCCGGCCAAATGGCCCGAAAAGCTCAAGCTCGTTTGGAAGACGCCCGTCGGCTCCGGCTATTCATCGCCTGTCGTCAGCAAGGATAAAGCCTGGGTGCACAGCCGCAGCAACAACGAAGAGGTCGTCTCCTGCCTCGACCTGAAGAACGGCAAAGTGCTCTGGAGCAAAAGCTACGCCGTACCGTTCAAGAAGAATCAATACGCCGCGCAAATGGGCCAGGGGCCGCATTCGACGCCGGTTTTGTATCAAGGCAAGCTCTACACGCTGGGCGTCAACGCGGTGCTGTCGTGTTTCGATGCCAACACGGGCGAGTTGAAATGGCGCAAGGATTTTGGCATTCCCGACACGTCCAAGATGTTTTGCGGCACGGCGATGTCGCCCGTGATCGAAAATGGCAACGTCATCGTTCACACTGGCGATGACATCAAAGGCGGAGTCATGACCGCCTTTGACGCCGCGACCGGTCAGGAGAAATGGAAACTGAACTGCGACGGGCCGGGTTATGCCTCGCCCATCAGCGTGACGTTGGCAGGCACACGCCAACTCGTCACGCTGACGCGCAAATCGGTCATTGGCATCGCCACCCAATCCGGGCAATTGCTCTGGAGCTTTCCCTGGCCGGACGAATATGACGAAAACATCGTCACGCCGCTGATATACAAAGACCGGCTAATTCTGTCGGGCGTGCGAAGGGGTACGCTTGCCTTGCAGGTGACAAAGGCTGGTGATAAGTGGGAGACGAAGCAGGTCTGGCACAATCCTGAATTGACGATGTACATGAACTCGCCTGTGCTGGATGGCGAGCATCTTTACGGCCTGAGCAATAAACGCAAAGGCATGTTCTTTTGTATGGAAGCCGCGACGGGCAAAGTGCTCTGGCAGACGGAAGGGCGCGATGGTGTCAACGCGGCGGTGCTCAACACCAAAGATCTGCTCTTCTTCCTTACCAACGACGCCAACCTGGTCGTGGCGAAAAAGAGCGCGCAGGGCTTTGCGCAAGTCGCCAAATACTCTGTCGGCGACAGTGCCACTTACGCGCATCCGGTGCTGCTGGGCAAACAGCTTCTGGTCAAAGATGACGCCAGCTTATTGCTGTGGAGTTTGGAATGAAGACGCGTTTCAAACTGTCGGCGCTCTTGCTGTTGGCCGCTTTTGTAGCGGTCGGCTATCGGTCGGAAATCACCACGCGCGGGCAACAACGAATTGATTTCAACCGCGACATCCGCCCCATCCTGGCCGACAAATGTTTCGCCTGTCACGGCCCCGACGCGCCGAATAAGATCAAACTACGGCTCGATTCGGAAGCTGCTGCCAAAGCCGAACTCAGCCGTGGCCGCCACGCCATCGTGCCCAACCATCCCGAACAGAGCGAACTGGTACGCCGCATCACCGCGCAGGACGAAGCCGAGCGCATGCCGCCCATCGCTTCGGGTCGCACGCTCGCGCCGCGTGAGATTGCGCTTCTGACTGAATGGATCAAGCAGGGCGCGGCGTGGCAGACTCACTGGTCATTCGTCAACCCCGTCAGGCCGCCGCTGCCGGAAGTAAAGAATCGCACCTGGCCGAAGAACGCGATTGATTATTTCGTGCTGGCCAGACTTGAAAGCGAAGGCTTGCAGCCTGCACCTGAAGCAAGTCGTGAAATGTTATTGCGCCGCGTGAGTTTTGATCTGACCGGCTTGCCACCGTCGCCGCAGGAGTTGGACGATTTCCTCAACGACAAAGCGCCGAATGCTTATGAGAAGGTCGTGGATCGTTTGTTGGCCAGCCCGCGTTACGGCGAGCGCATGGCAGTTCGCTGGCTCGACGCCGCGCGTTACGCCGATACGAACGGCTATCAACTCGATGGCGAGCGTTCGATGTGGCGTTGGCGTGATTGGGTGATCGAAGCTTTCAATGCCAACCAGCCCTTCGATCAATTCGTCATCGAACAACTAGCAGGCGATCTGTTGCCCAACGCGACTTTCGCGCAACGGGTCGCGACGGCTTTCAACCGCAACCACCGTATCAACTCCGAAGACGGCTTGGTGCCGGAAGAGTACCGTGTTGAATACGTCGTAGATCGCGTAGACACGACGGCCACTGTCTTTCTAGGACTGACGCTCGGTTGCGCGCGTTGCCACAATCACAAATTCGATCCGGTCACGCAGCGCGAGTACTATCAACTCACGGCCTACTTCAACAACATTCCCGAAGATGGGCGAGCGAGCAATTATGGCAATTCGCCGCCGTGGATGGCTGCGCCGACTGAGGAGCAGCAGCAACGGCTCAACCAACTTGAAAGCCAGCTTGCTCGAACGAAACGCCGCCTTGACTTACTGACCAAAGCCAACGCGCTCGCCGAGCGGCGCTGGGAGCGGACGTTGAAACCAAATGACCACACACAATGGTTTCCGGCGGACACGTTGCTCTTGCATCACGCACTGGATGAAAACAATGGCTTGACTATTGCCGCTTCCGTCGCGCGCATTGATCCATCAAAGCCGGAAGAGGATGTGCCGGAAAAGCCAGAAAAGAAGGATGAGAAGAAGGTCGAGCCGGCTTTCAAAGACGGCGGGCCGCGTTATGTCCCCGCGCCTACCGGACAAGGGGTTGCGTTTGACGGCAAGCTCCATTTCATCGCAGGCAAGACCGCCGATTTCAACTTCCGCGACCGGCTGAAGGATTACAAAGACAACTTCGCCATCTCGGCCTGGTTCTACCCAGAGGCGGAACATAGCGGCGCGCTTGTCACGCACATGCAAGATGCAGCGGGCGAGAAAGAAAACAACCTGCCGAAGAACAAAGGCTATGGTCTCTTTTTCAACAACAGCAAAATACATTTCAATCTGGTCAGCGTCTGGGCTGACGATTCGTTCCGCGTCGAGACTGAAAACACCTTGCCGCTGAAGCAGTGGCAGCACGTCATCGCCACCTTCGACAGCACTGCGCCTTACGAGAAGGTGCAGATTTTTATCAACGGCCAAAAACAAAAGCTGAAGATCAACAACGGGCGGCTCTTCCGTACCTTTGGCGACAGCAACGCCAATCTCCTGATTGGCGCGGGCGGGGGGCCGGAATGGCGCTTCAAAGGGATGATTGATGAGGTGCGCATCTACAAATCTCTCCCTGACGCCGAAGCGGTGGCGATTCTCGCTTGTCCTGATTCGCTAGCACAGATTGCCTCCATTCCGCTTGCCAAACGCACTCAGGCGCAGCGGCTGAAGCTTCTCAACGCCTGGCTGGACAAAGCCGCGCCACCTGCGGCACAGCAAGTTTGGCAGCAACTGCGCGCGTTGAAACAGCAGCGGCTCAAGCTGGAAGCTGAATTCCCAACGCTGATGGTGATGCAAGAGTTGGCAGAACCGCGCCCGGCTTACATACTCAAACGCGGCTCGTATGATGCGCCCACCGACAAAGTTGAGCGTGCGCTTCCGTCTATCTTACCCCCCTTGGCGAAAGAGTGGCCGAACAACCGGTTGGGCTTTGCTCGGTGGCTAGTCAGCAGCGACAACCCGCTCGTGGCGCGTGTGACGGTCAACCGCTTCTGGCAGATGCTGTTTGGCGCGGGATTGGTCAGGACGGTCGAAGATTTCGGCACACAGGGCGAGTTGCCTTCGCATCCTGAGTTGCTTGATTGGTTGGCGGTAGAGTTTATGAGCGGGAGAGTGGGAGAGCGGGAGAGCGAGGGAGCGGGAGCCTCCAATCCACAATCCGCAATCCACAATCCGCAATGGAATGTGAAGGCGTTGCTCAAAACCATTGTAATGAGCGCGACTTATCGCCAATCGTCGAAGGCGTCCTTACAACTGCTGCAACGTGATCCTGAGAACCGGCTGCTGGCGCGTGCGCCACGTTTGCGTTTGTCAGCGGAGATGATCCGCGATCAAGCATTGTTCTCCGCGGGGCTGTTGGTCGAAAAACGCGGCGGCCCATCAGTACGGCCTTATCAACCCGAAGGCTTGTTGAAAGACATGGTTTTTTCCAACATGACCGCCTACAACCGCGACAAGGGCGAGGGACTGTGGCGACGCAGTCTTTACACTTTTTGGAAACGCACGGTGATGCCGCCTGCGATGCACGTGTTCGACGCGACGGCGCGCGAATATTGCACAGTGCGCGAGACACGCACCAACACGCCGCTGCAAGCGTTGAATCTGATGAACGATGTGGCCTACGTCGAAGCGGCACGTTTGCTGGCCCAACGAATGTTAATCGAGGGCGGCCAGGAGCCAGAGCGGCGGTTGGCCTGGGCATTTCGTCTGGTGACCGCGCGCTGGCCTGACGAACGTGAGCGCGCCGTGCTGCTCGGCAATCTGGCGGCTCAGCTTGATTATTTCCGTCATCGCCCGCAAGAGGCCGTCAGCCTCTTGGCCATCGGCGAGAAGCGGAATGCGGCGCAATTAGATGCGACGGAATTGGCAGCTTATGCGGCGACGGCGAGTTTGTTGCTGAATCTCGACGAAGTCATTACGAAGCAATGAAGGCCGATGGGAGGCAACGATGAATCCGCAAACTGAACAACACCTGTTGATGACACGCCGCCAGTTCTTCGGCCTCTGTAGTTTGGGAGTTGGCACAGCGGCAATCGCATCGTTGCTCAATCAAACCGCGCTCGCCCAGCAGTCCAACTTACCGCATTTCAAACCCAGAGCGAAACGCATCATCTACCTCTTTCAATCAGGCGCGCCCTCGCAATTGGACCTTTTCGACCCAAAGCCGCAGCTCGAAAAATATCGTGGCCAGAACCTGCCCGAATCAGTTCGGATGGGCCAGCGGCTGACGGGCATGACCGCATTTCAATCGAGTTGGCCGACTGCACCCTCGCTCTTCAAATCCGCCCAATACGGTCAATCTGGCGCGACCTTGAGCGAGTTGTTGCCCTACACGGCCAAACTTGCCGACGATCTCTGCTTCATCAAATCCATGCACACGGAGCAGATCAATCACGACCCGGCGATCACGTTCGCGCTGACCGGCTTCCAACTCGCCGGGCGTCCGAGCTTCGGTTCGTGGGTCTCTTACGGACTTGGCAGCGAAAACCAAGACCTGCCCGCTTTCGTCGTGATGGTCTCGCTTGGTACGGGCAATACAGGCGATCAACCGCTGTACGACCGTTTGTGGGGCAGCGGCTTTCTGCCCTCGCGTCATCAGGGCGTGAAATTTCATAACGGCCCCGATCCGGTGCTCTACTTGTCCAATCCGCCCGGCATCAATGCCGAAGCAAGGCGACGTTTCCTGGACGACTTGGCTAAGCTGAATCAGAAGCAGGCCGACGAATTTGGCGACCCGGAAATTCTCGCGCGCGTCGCGCAGTACGAGATGGCCTACCGCATGCAAACGAGCGTGCCGGAGTTGACCGACTTGAGCAAAGAGCCTGAAGCGACGTTTGAACGCTACGGCCCCGACGCGCGCAAGCCGGGCACGTTTGCAGCCAATTGCATTCTGGCGCGGCGGCTGGCCGAACGCGGCGTGCGCTTCATTCAACTGTTTCATCGCGGTTGGGATCAACACGCCAATCTGCCCAGACAGATCAAAAATCAAGCGCGCGACACGGATCAACCGACGGCGGCGCTGCTCGCCGATTTGAAAGAGCGCGGGATGTTGGACGACACTCTGGTCGTTTGGGGCGGCGAATTCGGGCGCACTGTCTATTCGCAAGGCCGACTGGCGGTGGACAATTACGGGCGCGATCACCATCCACGTTGTTTTACGGTGTGGTTGGCCGGTGGCGGCATCAAACCGGGCACAACGATTGGTGAGACGGATGATTTCAGCTATAACATCACACGTGATCCGGTCAGCGTTTATGACTTGAACGCAACGCTCCTGCATTGTCTGGGGATTGATCACACGCGGCTGACATACAAATATCAGGGGCGCGATTTCCGTTTGACCGATGTGCACGGCGAGGTGGTGAAGAAGGTATTGGCCTAGCACCGCTGAAAACTGACCGTTTCTGTAAACAATTCGGGGACACAACTGCGGCTCTGCCGCCTGATGTGCGGTATGGCTCCGCCTTACCGCAAGTATTCCTGCTCTTTACGGGGCTACGCCCCACCGGTTGGGGCGTAGCCCCAAAGTGAAGAGAAACCGCTGTCGGAAAGTCACAGACTTTCCGCACATCAGGCGGCAAAGCCGCAAAGCCATCACCGAAAATCCTACGGGAAGAACTGATTTCACACTGTGAGATTCTCAAGCTTCGATTCATCAATATCGCTCGAGGAAGGTTGGCTATGACTTGCTTCCGACATGCTTGTTTGTTGCTGCTGTTGTTTGTTTCCACTGCCAGCGCCCAATCCAAGATCACCACGCCCAAAGAAGAACTCGGCTTCGATTTCGGCGCTGACTATCAACTGGCCAACTATCAGCAAATCTCCGCCTACTGGCACAAGCTCGCGCGCGAATCCAAGCGCATCGTGTTGCAAGAGATCGGTAAGACCGCTGAAGGCCGCCCGCACTTGATGGCGATTGTCACGTCGCCGGAGAACCACAAGAAGCTCGCGCGTTACAAAGAAATCTCGCAACGCCTGGCGCATGCCGAAGGTTTGAGCGATGAACAAGCGCGCGCACTGGCCAAAGACGGCAAGGCGGTAGTCTGGATTGATGGCGGCTTGCATGCGACTGAGGTGCTCGGCGCGCAGCAACTCGGCGAAATGGTTTATCAGATGGTTAGCCGCACGGATGAAGAGACGCTGCGTTTTCTCAATGATGTCATCATCCTTTTTGTCCACGCCAATCCCGACGGCAATGATCTGACCGCTAATTGGTATATGCGGAACTCTGTGCCCGAACAGCGCAGTATGGCCGGCTTGCCGAGGCTCTATCAAAAGTACATCGGCCACGACAACAACCGCGACTTCTTCGCTTCGACGCAGCCTGAAACCGAAAATATCAATCGCGTGCTCTACCACGAATGGTTTCCGCAGATTCTCTACAACCATCACCAAACCGGCCCGGCGGGTACCGTAGTTTATTCGCCGCCATTGCGCGATCCGTTCAACTACAATCAAGACCCGCTGCTCGTGCTGGGGATTCAATCGGTTGGCACAGCGATGCACACGCGCCTGGCGGCTGAGGGCAAGCCGGGCGCGACGATGCGTTCGGGTGGCTCTTACGACGGCTGGTGGAACGGCGGCATTCGCAACACGGCAGCCTTTCACAACATCATCGCGCTGCTCACCGAAATGATCGGCAACCCAACGCCAATGCGCATTCCACTGGTGATGCAGCGGCAATTGCCAACCAGCGACCTGACCTATCCAATCGCGCCGCAAGAATGGCACTTCCGCCAATCCATCGAATATTCGGTCACCATGAATCGTGCCGTGCTCGACATCGCCTCGCGGATGAAGGAGAACTTTCTCTTCAACATTTACCGCATGGGCAAGAACTCGATTGAGCGCGGCAGCCGTGACACCTGGACCGCCGCGCCGCATCGTTACGCGTCGGTGAGCGCGAAGATGGGAGCGGATACGGGCGGCGCCGGACGCGGTGGAGGAGGAGGTGGTGGCGGAAGCGCAAATCCCGAACGTGACGCGGCGCTTTGGGCGGAATTGCATAAACCGGAATGGCGCGATCCGCGCGGCTTTATCATTCCGGCAGATCAAGCGGACTTTCCTACTGCGACAAAGTTCATCAATGCGCTGCTCGAAACCGGCATCACCGTGCAGCGCGCCACGCGCGATTTTGAAGTAAACGGCAAGCAGTACGCAGCGGGGTCTTATGTCGTGCTGACCGCGCAAGCCTTCCGTCCGCATGTGATGGATATGTTTGAGCCGCAAGATCACCCGGACAATTTCCTTTATCCCGGTGCGCCGCCGATTCCACCCTACGACAACGCTGGTTGGACGCTGGCGTTTCAGATGGGCGTACAATTTGATCGCATCCTCGACGGCTTCAGCGGGCCATTCGAGAAGATCAACGCCTGGAATATCAAACCACCGGCGGGCAAGGTCATGACGATGAATGGCGCGGTGGGCTACCTTACTAGCCACCGCGTCAATGATGCGTTCACCGCACTCAACCGCTTGCTGGCCGCGAATGAAGAGACGGACTGGTTGCAAAGCCCGCTGACGGCGCAGGGCCGCACCTATCCGGCGGGCACGCTCTACATTACGGCAAAGAACTCGACGATGCCGCTGCTGCAAAAAATCGCGGCGGAACTCGGCGTGAACTTTGATGCGACGGCAGAAAAGCCTTCAGCCGCAGCGCTCAGGCTCAAACGTCCGCGCATCGGTTTGTGGGATCAATACGGCGGTTCGATGGACGCAGGCTGGACACGCTGGATTCTCGAACAATTCGAGTTTCAATTCGACCGCGTCTTCCCGCCACAGCTCGATGCTGGCAGTCTCAATGACAAATACGATGTACTGATCTTCGTCGAGGGCGGCATTCCAGGCACAGGTGGTGGCGGACGTGGCGGGGGCAGTAGCGCGCCGATTGCTAATCTTCCGGCTGAATATCAGGGCCAACAAGGCCGCGTCACGGCAGAGCGTACGCTGCCACAAATCAAACAGTTCATTGAGAACGGTGGCACAGTCATCACCCTCGGTGATTCAGCGACGAACTTGGCGCGTTTTCTTCAACTGCCAATTGAAAACCATTTGGTAGAAAACGGCACGCCGTTGCCGCGCACGAAGTTTTATGTGCCTGGCTCTGTGCTTTCAGCGCGGGTAGACATCGCACATCCGCTCGCACAAGGGATGGCTGAACGCACCGACATCTTTTTCGATAACAGTCCGGTCTTTAGGCTCGGCGCGAATGCCGCTGCCGCAGGCATCAAAGCCGTCGCCTGGTTCGACAGCAAGACACCATTACGCAGCGGCTGGGCCTGGGGACAGCAATATCTCGACGGCGGCGTCGCGGTGCTTGAAGCTCCGATTGGCAAAGGCAAGGTTTTGATGTTCGGCCCTGAAATCTTGAAGCGTGCTCAGCCGCATGGAACTTTCAAGTTCTTGTTCAATGGGGTCTACTACTCTACTGCAACAACGAAGTGAGGGCAGCTTACTTTTTATGCTTTGATTTTGGCTTGTCAACCTCACAGGAGAATCTTGATGAAACCCATTCAGCGCTGTTTGATCTTGTTAATGCTGACATTGTTAACCTTCCCTGCTTCGGCATTGGTCGGAGCGACGGAAATAAAGAATAAAGAAGAAGCTGTCGCCTCAATTGAAAAGCACAAAGCCGAACTCACCAAGCTGAGCGACCAAATCTGGGCCTTTGCTGAAACGGCGTTGCGCGAACATAAATCGTCAAAAGCGCTCGCCGATTACGCCGAACATCAAGGCTTCAAAGTCGAGCGGGGCGTCGCCGGCATGCCAACCGCCTTCATTGCAAGCTACGGCCAAGGACAGCCGATCATCGGCATCCTGGGCGAATTCGACGCCCTACCCGGTATTTCGCAAAAAGCCGCGCCGGTCAAAGAGCCGCTCGAAGTGGGTGCCCCCGGCCACGGTTGCGGTCACAATCTGTTCGGCACAGCCAGCCTCGGCGCAGCCGTCGCGATCAAAGAGTTGATGGCCGCAGGCAAGCTCAAAGGCACCATCCGCTTTTACGGTACGCCTGCCGAAGAGTCAGTTTATGGCAAGGTGTACATGGCGCGTGACGGCTTCTTCAAAGACTTGGATGTTTGTCTGGCCTGGCATCCATCGACAGAGACCAAAGCGGATGTGCAAAGCACTCAGGCCATCGTTGATTTCATCGTCGAGTTCAAAGGCAAGGCCGCCCACGCGGCGCTCGATCCGTGGAATGGGCGCAGCGCCGTGGATGGCGTCGAAGCCTTCACACACGGCATCAATTTGTTGCGCGAACATGTCAAGCCGTCGGTGCGTATGCACTATGCGATTGTCAAAGGCG
Organism: uncultured Acidobacteriota bacterium; assembly: GCA_963699175.1. Lineage (GTDB taxonomy): Bacteria > Acidobacteriota > Blastocatellia > RBC074 > RBC074 > JACPYM01. The sequence continues at coordinate 1,614,741 of OY969418.1, forward strand.
GCGATGTGCCGAACGTCGTGCCTGAATACGGCAAAGTCTGGTGTTGGGCGCGCGATTCCAAACGCACAGGCGTTGATGTTGTTTTGCAGCGTGCGCGCGAGATTGCTGACGGCGCAGCGAAGATTGCCGGAGTCGAAGTGAAGTTCACGGTTCAAACTGGCTGTCACGAGATGTTGGTCAACATGGCTGGCGCAAAACTGTTGCAGCAAAATTTGGAGTGGTTGGGGCCGATCAAATACACTGAACCAGAACAGGAGTTCGCGCGCGCCATTCAACGCGCGACTGGTACTGAACAGCAAGGTCTCGATGGCGCAATCAATCCCTTGGAGACGCCACGTCCCGATCCGCCCGGTGGTTCGACCGATGTCGGCGATGTGAGTTGGGTGGTGCCGACGCTGCACCTTTCCGTCACGACCGCACCAGAAAGCGCCTGGCACGCGTGGCCAGTCGTCGCCAGCGGCGGCATGTCAATTGGCCATAAAGGCATGGCACACGCTGCTAAAACATTGGCCGCCACAATGGTAGACTTGTTTGAAGACGCCAAAGCGCGCGCGGCGATTCAGGCTGAGTTCAAAGCGAAGACCAAAGGCTTCGTGTACAAGCCGTATATTTCTGACGGGCCGCCGCCCATACCTAAACAGTAAGGTTGATAAGTGGGCTTTGATAGCATACTTGGTTTATGATTCTTGCCGGAAGAAATCAAATCGGGCTGACGGAGCAAGAAATTGAGAAGTATGTGCAAGTGTGGGAAGCCTTATGTGGAGAAAAGAAACGGGAGTTGGTGATTACACAGGCGGCAACACATTCTTCTCAGACACGCTTTGCCAATGGCAGGGTCTACCTGGGTGCTAATGTTAAGCCAGGCCACGGCATTGAAGCCAACGCTCGAATGTCTGTGCTGGCCTGTTTAGCTCACGAACTCGCACACGTTGAGAGAGATGCATTCCCTTTTGAGCGGCCCTTTGAACTGCCTGATAATTTACTGGATGAGGCAGAAACAAGCTTGCACGCCTCTTTTCATCCCCTTTTGAGCCGTCGTGACCGAGAGGATTTGGTGGAAGATGCCAGAGACCGCTTGATCCAATGGCTCGCTGTAAAACAACAAGAGGTTGAAGTATGAAGATAGAACCTTCCGGTGTTATTTTTGTTGCCGTTTGTAGCATCCAAACTGACCGGTGTGTAGCGACACAGCCGTCCCCCATTACAGCCGTTTGGGCCAGTCCCGGACGTATGCAAATCAATGTTTGCCGTCCTTGCCTGGAAGAACAAATTCGTTCCGGCAAATGGGAAATTCAAGGGGCACGCATTGCTCGCCGAGCTGACGTGGCTGTTTATTCACCTGACCGAAAGTTGCAACTGGTAGTTGAGGTAAAGAACAGTGTGCGTACAGATCGTCCACTGCAACGCTGGGCACAAGAAATCCATCGCAACTTGCATACCCATAGCGGCTTACTACCCGCTGCCTACTTTTTGCTGGCGTTACTGCCTGGCAAGTTTTATTTGTGGAATGAAGGCGGGCCTCACGATTTCGATAGACCGGCAGATTTTGAAGCCGATGCAAACAAACTTCTGAAGCCATATTTCGATCGCCTTTCCGTGCCACCTGAAAACGTCAGTGGCTATGATTTAGAAGTCATCGTCTCCGCTTGGCTAAAAGACTTACTTGAAAAGGAATCGCTCAACGATGAAGCACACCAGTGGCTCTTAGAATCAGGGCTTTACACCACACTGAAAGGCGGTTCGGTTGAAATGCAAGTACCACTAGCCGCTTGATCTAAATATCATCCGCACTATGCGAATTCTCTATTTCACCGCAGGAGCCGCCGGAATGTATTGCGGCAGTTGCTTGCGTGACAACGCGCTGGCAACCGAATTGATGCAGCAAGGCCACGATGTCATGCTCGTGCCGCTCTACACGCCGACGCTGACCGACGAGCCGAACGTCAGCCAGGAAAAAGTTTTGTTCGGCGGCATCAGTGTCTATCTCGAACAACATTCGTCGCTCTTTCGCCACAGCCCGCGCTGGCTCGACAAGCTTTGGGATTCAAAGGCTGCGTTGAAAGCCGCGGCAAAAAGCTCAATCGCAGTTGACCCGCAATCGCTCGGCGAGTTGACCATCTCAATGCTGAAAGGCGAGCACGGCAGACAGCGCAAGGAAGTGTTCAAGCTCCTCGATTGGTTACGCACGGAAAAGCCGTTTGATGTAGTTGATTTGCAAAACTCGATGCTTAGCGGACTGGCCAAGCCGATTAAGGAAGTGTTGCGCGCGCCGCTCTGCTGTACGCTGCAAGGCGAAGACCTCTTCGTCAACAACCTGCGCGAGCCGTATCGCGGCGAGGCGTTGCAGTTGATGCGAGCCAATGCCGAACACGTTGATTGTTTTATCGCGGTGAGCAGTTTTTACGCTGACTTCATGGCCGAATTCCTGCGCGTCCCCCGCGATAAGATCAAAGTCGTGCCGCTCGGCATCAATTTGAAAGATTACGCGGGCTGCTGCCCGGTCGAACATTGGCCGCGCCGCGAGCCGTTGACGATTGGTTATTTCGCACGCGTTGCGCCGGAAAAAGGCTTGCATCTGCTGGCCGACGCATTCATCGCCTTGCGGCGGCGCGAGGATTTTCCGCCCGCCAAATTGGAAGCCGCCGGTTATCTCGCGCCGGAACATCAAGGCTATTTGCAGCAGGTCGAGACGAAGCTGAAGGAGGCGGGCTTGGCGGATGACTTCCGCTATCACGGCACGCTGGAGCGCGCGGACAAGCTGCGCTTCCTGCAAAGCATTGACGTGCTTTCGGTGCCCACGACATTCGCCGATGCCAAAGGGCTGCCCGTGCTCGAAGCAATGGCCAGCGGCGTGCCCGTTGTGCAACCGCGCTGGGGTTCGTTTCCTGAAATTATTGAAAAGACCGGCGGCGGCTTGTTGTTTGAACCGAACGATGCCGCCAGCCTGGCCGATGCGCTTTACGAGTTATGGCAGAATCCCGAACGCGCGCGCGACCTGGCGCAACAGGGATTTGCGGGCGTGCGCGAACATTATTCGGTGATCAGCATGGCCGAACGTGCGGCGCAAGTTTATAACTTACTGAATCTGGTTGACGCCCCGTTGCCGCGCGCGGCGGGTGCGCTCGATTATGCTTAACTCAATCCCGGAGGCGTTGCGCGTTGCTCCAAATCAATCACCTGTCCAAACACTACGACACACCACGCGGGCCGTTGCCCATTCTCGATGACATCAATCTGAGCTTTCAGCGCGGCGACGCCGTCGTCATGATGGGGCCGTCCGGCAGCGGCAAGAGTACGCTGCTCTACATCCTGGGTGCGCTCGATCAACCGTCCGCCGGCACAGTGGCGCTCGACGGGCAAGACACGTTCGCGCTCGATGAAAAACAACAAGCCGCGTTTCGCAACCAGAAGATCGGCTTCGTCTTTCAGGACCACTGTCTGTTGCCGCAATGCTCGGTGCTCGAAAACGTGCTCGCGCCGACGCTCATCGCTGAAAAGCCGGATAACTACGTCGAACGCGCCAAACAATTGCTTGCGCAAGTCGGCCTGTCGGATCGTTTGGAGCATCGTCCAGCAGAATTGTCGGGCGGCGAAAAACAGCGGGTGGCCATTGCGCGCGCGCTGATCCGCCAGCCGCTCTTGTTGCTGTGTGACGAGCCGACCGGCAATTTAGATCGTGCGGCAGCGGAGAATGTCGCGTCGTTGCTGCTCGATCTTCACCAGCAGCAGCAAACCATCTTGCTGGTCGTCACGCACAGCGCCGATTTGGCGGCAAAATTCCCGGTCAAGTATGAACTGCACGATCAACAGCTCAAGCGAGTGTGAGCCGTGATCAAAGGAATTTTATGAAACAGCGTATTGCCGTTCGCCTTATCACTTGCGCCATTTTCAGTCTGTGGCTGGCTGTCGTAACAAGCTGGGCGCAGGCGTCAAACGGCGTGGCCAAGCTCAACCAACAAGTAGATCAAGTCTTCGCGCAATTCGACAAGCCCACCTCGCCAGGCTGCGCGCTCGCGGTGATCAAAGCTGGCCAGATCGTTTACAAGCGCGGCTATGGCGTGGCCGACCTCGATCATGATATTTCGATCAAACCGGACACTGTCTTTCACGTTGCCTCCGTGTCAAAGCAATTCACAGCGATGGCGATTCTGCTGCTCGCCAAACAGGGTAAACTCTCGCTTGATGACGAAGTGCAGAAGTACATCACGGAGCTACGCAAATTCGACGCGCCAATTACGATCCGCCACCTGCTACATCACACCAGTGGGCTGCGCGATCAATGGGAATTGCTGATTATGTCGGGCTGGCGGCTGTCAGATGATGTCGTGCGAGATGATGATGTGCTCGATCTGGTCGCGCGGATGAAGGCGCTCAACTTCGCGCCGGGCGAGCGGTATCTCTACAGCAACACTGGCTACACGCTGGCTGCGCAGATCGTCAAACGCGTGAGCAGGCAATCGCTGCGCGAATTCACCGAGGCCAATATTTTCAAGCCGCTCGGCATGACGCGTACCTTCTTCCGCGACGATCACTTGGTCGTCGTCAAGCAGCAGGCCTATGGTTACCAGACTGCGCCGGGCAATACCTTCAGGCTGAGCGTGCCCAACTACGACACGGTCGGCGCGAGCAGTTTGTTGACGACGGTCGAAGACTTGGCGCGCTGGGATCAGAACTTTTATGACAAGCAGGTCGGCGGCGCAGACGTGATCGCGCAGATGGAAACAACAGGCAAGCTCAACAGTGGCGTGGCAATGGGCTACGGCCTTGGTTTAGCTATCGGAACTTACAAAGGGCTGCGTGTGATTGAACACAGCGGTGCGGATGCCGGGTATCGTTCGCAGTTGATGCGCTTCCCGGATCAGCGATTTTCCGTCGCCTGTCTGTGCAATCTGGGCAGCACCAACCCCAGTCAGCTTGCCCGCAAAGTGGCCGACCTCTACCTAGCCGATCAACTAAAAGCGGAAGCGCCGAATGAGACGGGCAGTGAGTTCAAGCTGAGCGAGAAAGAATTGGCTGGCCACGCTGGGCCGTATTGGACAACTGGCAGCGAAGAACTCGGACGCATTGAGTTGCGCACCGGCAAGCTCTTCTTCGTTTTCGATGGTAACAACGCCGAATTGATTCCGCTCAGCAAAGAACGTTTTCGCCTCGCCAGCTTCAATGGCGAAGTCACGTTTGCGACTGCGGACAATGGCGCGCGCCAATTAGTGCTCGCCTCGCCGGGCCGCCAGCCGCTGGTCTTTGTTCCGCTCACGCCGCTCGTCCCGACTGTCGCGCAATTGGCCGAGTACGCGGGCAGCTATTACAGCGAAGAGCTTGATGTGGTTTACAAGCTGGCTGTGAAAGACGGCAAGCTGACGATGGCGCGGCGGAAGTACGGCCCACTCGTACCGCAAGCAGTCGCACAAGATGTCTTCGCCGTGCCGGGCACGGGTTCAATCCGCTTTGCGCGCGACGCGCAAAACCGTGTAACCGGGCTGGTCTTGAGCCGGAGCCGCATCAAGAATCTCCGTTTCGACAAACAGCCGCAATAATTCGCATGCAATTCACGACGTTGGCACAACGCAGTCTGCGGCATTATTGGCGCATTAACCTCGCGGTCATTCTCGGAGTGGCTACGGCGGTTGCAGTGCTAAGCGGTGCTTTACTCGTAGGCGATTCGGTGCGCGCCAGCTTGCGCGATTTGGCACTGCAACGGCTGGGCAAGACCGATCTCGTCATTGCCGGAAATAACTTCTTCCGCGAGCAACTCGCGGTGGACTTGCAGGCGCATCCAGATTTTGCTGCCAACTTTCAAGCCGCCTGCCCGCTGATCGCGCTGCCCGGCGTCGTCACCAACGATGCCAACAGCGCGCGCGCAGGCAACGTTGCCATTTACGGTGTTGACGAACGCTTTTGGCAATTCCACGGTCTGACTAAAAATTTCAACGACAGCAACGACGTTTTCATCAGCCCCGGCTTGGCGCGCGAACTCAACGCTAAAGCCGAAGATACGTTGGTCATTCGGATTGAAAAACCTTCGGCCATTCCGCTTGAATCGTTGCACGGGCGCAAAGAAGAAGCGGGGCGGACGCTGCGCTTGACGATGCGGGAGGCGCTACTGGCCAAGGCAATGGGCGAATTCGCGTTGCGTCCGCAGCAAGGCGAGGTGCACGCGGTCTTTGTGCCCTTGCAAAAGCTGCAAAAGAATATTGAACAGGACAGCAAGGCCAACACAATTCTGCTGGCGGCCAAATCCAACGCTGACTCAGTTCAACTGGCGGCAGAACAAATTCTCAGAAAGGCTTTCCGTGAAGCTGACCTAGGGTTGAAAGTGCGCGAGCTGGACGCGCAAGGCATGGTTGTATTGGAAAGCGCTAGCGCCGTGCTGAGCAATCTGCAAGTTGAAAAGGCGCGGCAAGTGGCAGCGCAACTGAATTTCTCAAGTGTGCAAGTGCTGACCTATCTGGCCAACACGCTTCGCAAGGGAACGCGCGAAACTCCTTATTCACTGGTGACGGCGCTTGACGATCCTGGGCTTCAGCTCCTGCTGGGCAAAGATCGCCCACGGCCCGCGCCACAGCAGATTGTGCTCAATGATTGGGCCGCGCATGACTTGGGCGCGAAGCCAGGCGATAACCTCACCTTGGAATTTTATGTCTGGCAGGAAGAGGGGCGACTAAACACACAGACAGCGGACTTCACTATCAGTGCGGTTGTTCCATTACAAGGCGCAGCGACAGATCGTGATTACGCGCCCGATTATCCCGGCATCACCAACACCGACAGCCTAGCCGACTGGGACCCGCCCTTCCCAATTGACCTCAAACGTGTGCGCAAAGTTGATGAAGATTACTGGCACCAATACCGCACGACACCCAAAGCGTTCATCCGCTTGGAGGATGGGCAAAAGCTGTGGGCGACGCGTTATGGCAAAGTGACCTCGCTGCGCATCTTCGAGCCTGGACATACGCATCTACCGGAAATCGTCGAAGGTTTTCTGGGTCCATTTGATAAATCGCTTGATCCACTACAAGCAGGGCTGCAAATCTTGGCGGTCAAATCTCAAAGCCTGCAAGCCGCGCACGGCGCCACCGACTTCGGCGAATATTTCAGCTACTTCAGCTTCTTCCTCGTCGTTTCCGCGTTACTGCTGGCGAGCCTGTTTTTCAAGCTCGGCATCGAACAACGCCTGCGCGAGATCGGACTGCTACGTGCGTTGGGCTATTCGCTCAAACAAATTCGCGCGCTCTTTTTGCGCGAGGGCATCGTGTTGGCCGCAGCGGGCAGTCTGCTGGGTATCGTTGGCGCGCTGCTCTTTGCCTGGCTGATGATGCTGGGATTGCGCACGTGGTGGGTGGGCGCGGTCGGAACGACGTTGCTCAAGCTGCACCTGACGCCGAGTTCATTGGCGATTGGGGCTAGCGCAGGCGTAGTCAGCGCGCTGGCCGTGATTGCTTGGACGCTACGCTCACTAACTAAAGTCGCGCCACGAAGTTTACTTTTAGGATCGGTCGCCAGCGATCGGGTGCCGAACGTCAGTCGTGCGCCGCGCCGCTGGGCCGCGTTCTCACCGCCTTTGCTGGCCTTCGTTTTCGCTGCGTTCGGTCTGCTCTTGCTCGGCGCATCCGTCGCGAAATTGATTGGGCAGGCTGGTGGATTTTTCGGCGCGGGCACCTGCTTGTTGCTGGCGGCGCTGTTTGGTTGGTCGGCGTGGCTACGCGGTAAACACAAACAGATGTTGCAAGGTCAGGGCTGGTCAGCCGTCGCGCAACTCGGCTTTCGCAACGCCAGCGTGCGCGCCGGGCGCAGCGTGTTGTGCATCGCGCTGATTGCCGCCGCCAGCTTCATCATCGTGGCCGTGGACGCGTTCCGGCGTGATAGTCAGGCTGATACGGCTAACAAAGCTTCTGGCACGGGCGGCTACCCGTTGTTAGCCGAAGCGTTGTTGCCCATCGTGCGTGATCTTAACAGTGAGCAGGGACGCGAGGAATTGAACTTGAATGACGAGGCCTTGAAAGAAGTGCGGTTCACGCGCTTCCGGCTGCGCCCCGGTGATGACACGAGTTGTCTGAATCTCTATGCGCCGCGCAACCCACGCATCCTGGGCGCGCCGGATGAACTCATTCGAGCCGGACGTTTCAGCTTTCAAAGCTCGTTCGCGCACTCTGACGAAGAAAAGCGTAATCCCTGGCTGCTACTCAATGTTTCACTAAGCGACAATGTTATTCCCGTAATTGCTGATGCCAACTCAATGACCTACGTGCTGCATAAATCGCTGGGCGACGAACTCGAAGTCAATAACGACAGCGGCCAGCCTATGCGCTTGAAGTTAGTCGCGGCGCTCAGCGACAGCCTTTTGCAAGGAGAATTGCTGATGTCCGAGCGCAACTTCGTGCGGCTGTTTCCCAGCATCCCCGGCCAACGCTTCTTCTTGATTGACGCAGCCAAGCCCGGCGAAGTCGGCGCGAAGCTGGAAGAGCGGTTGAGCGATTACGGCTTCGACGTGCGGGAGACTGGGGCGAAGCTGGCGAGTTTCCATCAAGTCGAAAACACTTACCTTTCGACCTTTCAGGCGCTCGGCGCACTGGGCTTGTTGCTGGGGACAGTTGGACTGGCGGCGGTACTGTTGCGCAACGTGTTGGAGCGGCGGCGCGAGTTGGCGTTGCTGCGCGCGACGGGTTATCAATCAAACCATCTGGCTTGGTTGGTGCTGGCAGAGAATGTGTTGCTGCTGGGTTGCGGGTTGTTGACGGGCGTGGTCTGCGCGTTGGTCGCTATTGCGCCGACGTTCATTGCGCGGGGCGGACGGTTGTCACTCGTGTCACTGGGCTTGTTATTGCTGGCTGTGTTGGTGACGGGGTTAGCCGCGTCATTACTGGCGGTGCGTGCAGTCGTCCGCGCGCCGTTGTTGCAGGCTCTGCGCACGGAATGAAATTGCAGGTGAAGAAGGTTGGCCGACTGGCGCGGGTCTCGTGTAAGATGCCCACTGGAAAGGACGATTGGCATGACTGCACTGCCGAAAAAACTCTACACGCTGGAAGAGTATATTGAACTGGATAAGAACTCTGAGGCCAAGTACGAGTATTTCGATGGCGAAGTATTCGATATGGCTGGCAACAGCCCGACACACGTAAGGGTCAGTGTGAATGTGTGTAACCTGTTGACACAAAAACTGCGCGGGCGCCAGTGCGAAGCGTTCAACTCAGAGATGCGCATAAAAGTGCCGACGGCCTCGCCCTACCGTTACCCGGATGTGTCAGTGGTCAGCGGCGAGCCATTCTTTGAAGACGTGTTAGGACAAATAATGCTGGTCAATCCAGTGCTATTGGTTGAAGTGTTTTCGCCTTCGACTGCCGCTTATGATTTGGGCAACAAGTTCACTGCCTATCAATCTATCGAAAGCTTCCGCGAATACTTGTTGATTGCACAAGATTGTCCGCACATCATTCGCCACCTCTTTCAAGCACCCGGCCAATGGCTGCGCACCGAAGCCAGCGGTTTGGAAACTGAGGTGCCATTCGAAACGCTCGGCGTGTCGCTGCCGTTGCGCGAGATTTACGAACGCGTGCAATTCCAACCGGAACCACCGCTTGCATAGCCCCAAAGAGAATAAACCGATGTTTACCGACAAACGCCACTTGCTTCTGTTGCTCTGTATTCTGACTCTTGCACTTGCTCCCACCGTTTTCGCGCAAGACTGGCCGCAATGGCGCGGCCCGCGCCGCGACGGCGTCGTCACAGGCTTCACGGCCCCTGCCACCTGGCCCGCGCAGTTGAAGCAGAAATGGAAAATTCAGGCTGGCGCAGGCCATTCCTCGCCCATCGTCGTCGGCAAGCGTATCTACCTGCACTCCCGCGTAGACGATAACGAAGTCGTGCGCGCCGTCGATCTAGACACCGGCAAACAACTCTGGCAAGACAGCTACGCGGTTGCCTACCAGATGAACCCGGCGGCGACAGGCCACGGCAAAGGCCCCAAATCCACACCCGTCGTCAGCCAAGGGAAGCTCTACACCTTCGGCATCACCAACGTGCTCTCGTGCTATAACGCGATGACAGGCAAGCTGCTCTGGCGTAAAGAGTACAAACCGCAATTCAAAAACCTCGTGCCCGATTTCGGCACAGCGATGTCGCCCATCGTAGATCGTGGCTTGTTGATCCTGCATGCAGGTGGGAGCAATAACGGCGCGTTGCTCGCGCTCGACGCCAACACTGGCGCGGAGAAATGGCGCTGGAACGGCGACGGCCCTGCCTATGCTTCACCCATCGTGGTCGAGCTACTCGGCAAACGGCAGATCGTCACGCAATCACAAGTGAACATCATCGGCGTAGCAGAAGACAACGGCGCGTTGCTCTGGAAGCTTCCCTTCGAAACAGCTTACTTGCAGAACATCGTCACGCCATTACAGTACAAAGACCTGCTGATCTTTTCGGGCATTGACAAAGGCGTCTTCGCCATCCGGCTGAGTCACAGCAACAACACGTGGAAGCCTGAGCAGGTATGGATGAACAAAGAAGTCTCGATGTACATGAACTCGCCTGTGCTGGTGGGTAATGCGCTCTGCGGCCTCTCGCACAAGAACAAAGGCCAGTACTTCTGTTTAGACCCAAACACCGGCAAGACGCTCTGGACAAGCGACCCGCGTCAGGGCGAGAACGCAGCTCTCTTGGCTACGGCGCCAACGGCGGGCGGCTTGGTCTACGCGCTCGACACCGACGCAAATTTGAAAATCTTTCGCGTCTCGAACAAAGGTTTGCAGGAATTGAAACGCTACACCGTGGCCGACAGCGCGACGTGGGCGCATCCCGTGCTAACGGGCAATCGGGTAGTCGTGAAGGATGTGGGGACTTTGGCTGTGTGGGGGGTGGAGTAAAGGATTGGCGCTAAGCCGCGGTTCTCAGTTGTCCTCGCGCGTCGGCTCCATCGCCTGGGTCGCGTCCGCGGAAAAGCTAAAATCTGCCCTTGATAGAGTTCGTTGACCTCGGAGAACGGCTTGTTGTCGCTTGTGTAAAGGATCGCGCGGTGCTCGAAAAGGTTTTTTGGAAGCGCAAGCTTCCTGGGCTGGCGTGGCTGTGATCGCGCGCGTAGCACTTGTTCCCAGCCAACCGGCAGCGGCGACCACAGGATCGTTACGGCAAAAGTCCGCCGATATGGGTGCACCGCTTGAACCGCTTTTCCGAACGGTGTATCGCTTGTCTCGAGAAGCTTGTTCATCTCGGCAGTCAACCGACTGGGCACGTACCAGTTGTCAGCCTCAGAAAGGACGTGGCTGCCACAGCGCAGTTCGACTCGCCGATACTTTACTTCGTTGGCGCCCGCCACCTGAAGCCGCTGCAGTTGCTCGGCTGTGGGAACCTTGTCCAAACCTTTGACCAAGCGCGCGACAATTTTGGGATCGTCCGTCATCTTGTGATCGCGGCACCATTTTTCAAGACTCTGGGTTGCACTTGGGCTGGCCAGAATATCGGCGTTTAGCGTTTGCATGAGCGCGAGTATCTCCAACCGCGACTCGAATGTATCGAGCCAAGTCGAGGACGCTTGGGCCAACACCAGCAGCTGTGCCGCTGCCAACAGGGCACCGATCGCGGCTAACCGTGATGCGCGCCACAACGGAGCGCGTGAGACGAAACTGCTCACACTCATAAAAAGAGACCTCCAGGCCGGACAAGCTAGCGCTTGTGATCATTCGCAGTGAATCTCAGTCTGCCTAACTACCGTAGCTAGGCGCTGCCCTTTTTATCAGCTAACGGTTGGCCGCCTGGGTAGCAAATATCCGAAATCCGCCACAGCGCTAAACACTTGTCGGCGTAAAAGCCGTCTCTGATAGTGCAATTCTCGTTGATAAGACTGATCGGCTCAGGAAAGTTAAATGGGGGACGTTGCAGATTCAAGGGCTGCCAGTCTCCGGTTTGGATATCCTCGTTCTTCTCCCTCCCGCTAAAGGTGGTCGTTAAGAGGTACGTCGAGCCGCTCTTCTTCATATTCTCGAGCGTGGAGCTTATATCTCTGAAGGAGAAGTGTACTAGGCAGTCCCTGCAAAGTATTAAATCCACCTGGGGAATTTCATCTTCGGTGATGTCCAACACCATGAATTTGCGGCTTGGTTCCTCGTATCTCCTCCGATTCTCTTCGATCAGCTTCTCGACGATGTCAGCCCCGATATACTCGTCTACACCAAGTTCGACCCATTTCATCCAATAGAAATCTCCACAAGGGGCGTCCAACAGCTTGTTTACTCCCAAGCTTCTAACAAGGGTAGATAATTGTTCCCTGATTGTTGCCGTTTGCTCCAGGTTTGAGCCGTTGCCTGATCTGGATTCACCAGTCCCCCATAAACCCTTTACGTAGACTTCAGTGAAGACCTCGCTGTTTTTAAAATTCATCCTTTCACTCCAAATATCTTCTCCCAGGATTCCACTTCACCATCAACAATCTCGAATAATGGGTGAGCTTCAGGTTCTTTTACTGCTTCCACCTCCTGATACTTTGCTTTGGCCCTTATTCTTAACTTGTCGCAGAGATGTTCCCATTCATATAGTAACTGCCCTCTTGTGGATAAGATACTCACTGTAGCTGGCTGAAGCTCGATTTTTCCTCGATCAAACTTATACCCCCTTCTTTTTGCTTCTTCATATACGTGATGCAGATAAGTTGAGATGAAAGCAACCGGGTCTTCCCGTAACTTGAATCTTTCGAGTTGAGGATGGTTTCTATAACCCCTGGTTTCACCTTTTAGTACCTTTTGCGCGAGTAATGTTTCTCTCCATAAGGCAACGAGTCCTTTAACGTCTAAATATTGTGGGTGCAGAGTCCAGATTCTCATAGTCAAATGTTGCTTTTAGTTAAATAGCCTGCTTTCAGCGCCTAACGGTAGAGATGAGCAGTCGCGCTCTAAGCTGGGATGGGGGTCGAAGCATTCGCAGGATATGCGCCACTGCATCGTCTGTTAGAATGAATTTTTATGTCGAGCATCACTTTCCTAATTGCTTTCGGATTTCTTCAAAATTCTTATTGCTTAATGGCTTTGCTGCATGCCAGATCGCATCATAGTAATCCTGAAAGAATTTGACAATATCCGGATGCCTGATTGCCAACTGGATTCCCCGCTCTAAGTGATGAGAAGATGCTCCCCAAGATGCGAGTATGACTTCGTCAGTGTCTATTATCATCATCACGAGCAGAGGTGGTAAGTTTTCTGGAGTTAAGTCATAGTATCTGAGCCTATAGCCAGGCAATGCTTTGGCAAGCATATCTTTAGCTCTATCAAAATGGTTCAGCCGGTCATCTGAAGAGAATGACATGACTTCGCGATAAGCAAGCTTCTTCTTACTTGAACAGATCGTTGAAATAGTATCTACGTACCTTCTGAATGCTTCTTCGGCAGCGGGTGTCTTCTCTCTTTCAATATCTCCCCAAGTTAAATCGTCAATACGGCTCTTGGCTTCACGCATTTTCTTGATTACATACACATACATGCCTTGAGCATCCGAGAATAGCTCTATATTGACACCATTCAAAGCACGTATAATGCTCTCTGGGCCTTGTGTTAACAAAGATTCTATATTTTCCCATCGTCGGTTGGTTTGCCGTAAACGAACATAGCGTTCTAGCCCAAGTGCCAATGCGAGAATCGCTACGGTCAGAAGCATTACTGGCAAAGGCCCCTTGAGCCATCTCCAAGGTCCGTTGATAAAGTCAACCCCTATAAAATCTAGTATAAACACTCCTATACCTGATAAGCCCACTAGAATGAGGAGGATTATTGATATAACCTCAACAATTCTCTCATGTTTATCCATGTTTTCCCCAAGTCGTCTAATCAGAGGTACACTTATTCAGTTAATAACTAGCTCTAAGTAACGCGGCTGAGTATAAAGCGCGTTATCAACTGAAGCAATCGGTCACTGAATTCACGACAAATTTTTCAGCTTTTCAGTTCGGAGTGTTTGCTATGGCCAATCAGATCTTGTGCCCGTCGAAATTTCTCGATCAAGTAGGACGACGGCGCACGGCAACCAAACGATCAAACCTAAATCTCAGCCTGCTTGATCTCGCCAAACCTGCCGTGCTACGGTGCGCCCGTCATTCGATACATCAAGCAATTTATTCACTATCACAAGCCGTCTTTACATCAACGGAGGTAGCAGTGGCGAAACAACCGATCTACGATGCCATCATCATCGGCTCTGGCGCGTCGGGCGGCATGGCGGCCAAAGAGTTGACCGAACGCGGGCTGCGCGTGCTGGTGCTCGAAGCCGGGCCGCCGATTGATCCGCAGCGCGACTTTGCGATGAACAAGTTCCCCTACGAGTCTATGTATCGCGGGCGCGGGCCAACCGGTTGGAAGCAGAACGAGCAATGGATGCAGGACACGGCGGGCGAATTCAGCCGCCACTTTTACGTCAAAGACACTGAACATCCCTACACGACCGATCCGGGCAAACCGTTTATGTGGGTGCGCGCGCGCATCGTCGGCGGCAAGACGCTGCATTGGGGGCGGCTTTCGTGGCGCTTCTCTGATCTGGATTTCAAAGCCGCGAGCAATGATGGCTGGGACGCGGATTGGCCGATCAGCTACAAAGAGATCGAGCCGTATTACAACAAGGCCGAAGACTGGATTGGCGTGAGCGGCAATCGCGATGGCTTGCCGCATTTGCCCGATGGGAATTTCCTGCCGCCGATGGGCCTCAATTGCGGCGAGCAGATTTTGAAGAAGGGCGCGGCCAATATGGGCATTCCGCTGATTCAACCGCGCGTGGCGATGCTGACTGCCCTCAAGCCGCATCATCAAAAGTATGGCCGCGCGAAATGTCATTACTGCGGTAGTTGCGGTCACGGCTGCACGGTCGGTGCGATGTTCAATTCGCTGGCTTCGACCTTACCCGCAGCCAGAGCAACGGGGCGGATGATGTTGCGCCCCAACTCCATCGTGCGCCACATCGTGGTTGATACGAAGACGGGCAAGGCCAAAGGCGTCGCGGTCGTAGATCGTGTGACAAATCAGGAACTGGAGTTTTTTGGCAAGGTCGTGATTGTTGCGGCTTCGACGCTCGAATCCACGCGCTTGCTGCTCAACTCTAAATCGCGCCAGCACCTGAATGGCTTGGGCAATTCGTCGGGCGTGTTGGGCCATTACCTGGTAGACCACTTTGGCGGCACGGGCGCGTCGGGTGTGTTGCCGATGCTGGCCGGACGCGAGCCAGTGAACGAAGACGGCAAATCGTCCGGCATCTTTATCCCGCGCTTCCGCAATCTGGACGCGAAGACCAAACATCCGCGTTTCTTGCGCGGCTACGGGTACGAGGGCGGCTCGGCGATTGGCTCCTTCCCCGGCGTGGCGACGCGCACAGCAGGCTTCGGCTCAGAGTTCAAGAAACAGGTGCGGCGTTGGTGGGTTGCGCCGGTTGGCTTGACGACACGGGCGCACATGCTCTCGCGCTTTGAAAACTACGTCGAGCTTGATCCCGACGGCGTGGTTGATGCTTGGGGCATTCCCGTCTTGCGCATTCACATTCAGCATTCGGACAACGAGCGCGAGATGGGCAAGGATGCTGCCGAGACTGCCGCAGAGATTTTGGAAAATGCCGGGGCGAAAGAGATCAGCATCAACCGCAATATCACTGTGCCCGGTCGCATCATTCACGAACTCGGCACGGCGCGGATGGGTGACGATCCGAAGAAATCGGTGCTCAACAAATTTAACCAACTGCACGATGTGCCGAATGTGTTTGTGACCGATGGCGCGGCCTTTGTCGGTGCGGCGAATCAGAATCCGACATTGACGATTCTGGCGCTGACGATGCGGGCTTGCGAATATTTGGTGGGTGAGATGAAAAGCGGGCAGCTTTAGGAAGTAGCACTGGTGTTTGTAGTTCCGCGTTTACGCGGCTGGGCTGACTGGCCGCCTGAAGGCGGAACTACGAACATGCCACTTGAGGATTCAACAAAATGTTCTTCACGCAAAAGAAATCAAACAACCGCGCCGCTGCCGCCAAGCCGATGCGCAGACTCCATTCAGTCCACACGCTGCTGCGTGAGCGCGCCTTCGTTGGCGAGTTCGCAGCAGGCAGTACCAAATACTCTTTCAGCTTCACGCCACGCGCCGCCGCCATCAACAATCGCAAGCTTGAGCTCACGGGCAGCGTCACAGTCAAAACACCCAGCGGCAACACTCACACTGCCGACAACGTGAACGCGACGCTGGCCGCCGCGCAAGGCGCGCTGGGTTCGGCCACGCGGCCACGGGCCTTTCAACTCATCACGCCCAGCACTTATCCGGACGATCCGCGCGATGGCAAGCCACTGACTGAATATACGGACTCGCGCAGCGCGGCTGGCGTGCTCTACTTTCATTTGTCACCATTGGATAGCAAAGCGTTGGGCGTGCCGTACGATTTGAGCAAGGTGCAATTGAACGGGCGGCTTGCGGTGATTGATGAAATGGCACGCGATCTGCAATGGCTGTTTTCGCAAGCCCACGCGGCGCTCGCCGGCGAAAAGCCGGATGTGCAGTTGGCCGAGCCATATGTGACGGAGTTGAATCGCGTACTGAGTGCGTGAGGGATGTTCAAGCTGTTGCGTTGTTTGAAGCGTGCGGAATTTCGGAAGCCCAAGACCGGCTCCGTAGGAGCCAGATGTTTATAGAGCCCAAGCCAAGAACAATCACCAAGCTCCAGCGGAGATTACTGAAAAAGTCGATTTTGACGATTTCCACATACAAGCGACCTGGTTGCTCGCGGGGTATACACCTCACGAGTCCACCAGGTCGCTACCGCTCCCTGTACCACACCGGCAGCTTACTGCTTCTGCTTCATGAATAGCAGATTGCGTGTGCGCCCGGCCTGCACCCCGAAGCTCTCGATCTCACCTTTGGCATTACGTTGAAACACAAATTGCAAGCCGCCTGCCCTAAAAGCATCGGTGACGGTTGGCTGGAGCGAGCGTTTGTTGCCATTGCGATTGGCGGTCGTAAGCTTGCCATCCTCCACACTCAGCTTGTAGGTCGTATCGAGTTCTTCGCTGTAATACGTGCCAGTGAATTCGCCGAGCCTTTCCGCCGAAGGCGCAAAGGCTTCGCCCGGCGCGGGCGAGTTTTGAGGGCCGCCACCGGGCAGCAGCTTGACCGGCAATTTCCCCGGCTTGAATGAATCGGCCAGATAGATGTCTGCTACTTGCTGAGCCAGCCCTGTCGGATTGCTCGCGGCGAGATTGCACAGACAAGCGATAGAGAACTTATGCTCAGGAAAACGCATCAGCTCCGCGCGATAGCCAGCCCACGAGCCGCCGTGGCTGACCTGCGGCAAGCCTTTGTAATCATCTACGAACAGCCCCAGCGCATAAGGATGCGCTTTGCCGTCGTTGAGCACGCCCTTTTCGAGCAACTGTTTCAGCAAAGCCGCGCCGCCAACCTTCGGCTCGTAAAAGTTGCGATCCCACAACAGCAAATCTTCCACTGAAGTCTGCACCGCGCCATCACCGGTCTGCTCGAAGCCGGACATCTCGATTTGAAAGCCGCCTTTGGGCGCGGGCGAATAACCGGTCGCGCGCCCCGGTACGATGCGTTTGTGATTGTCCAGAAAGAGCGTGTGCTTCATGCCGAGAGGCTCGAAGATGTTCTCTCTCGCAAATTCGGCCAGCGATTTGCCGCTCGCGCGCTTGACGATGATGGAGAGCAGAAAAAAACCGCTGTTGCTGTAGAGCCATTCGTCGCCCGGCGTGAAGTTCAATTCCTTCTGCCGCGCGATTATCTTGAGCGCGTCCGCCTCGGTCGTCACGTCGTCGAAGTTGACGCCCGCCAAGTTGAAGAGCGTCAGGTAATCGCGCAGGCCGCTGGTGTGATGGAGCAGGTGGCGGATGGTGACGGGCCGCTGATACTGCGGCAGTTCGGGAATCCACTTGCGCACCTCGTCGTCCAGCGTGAGCTTGCCCTGCTGCGCCAACAAGACGATGCTCGCCGCCGTGAACTGTTTGGAGGTCGAGCCGATGTCGTAGACCAGCTTCGGGCCGTTCGGGATGCCGTGTTCCAGGTTGGCCATACCGTAGCCGCGCGCGTAGATGAGCTGGCCGCCTTTGATCAGGCCGAGCGCACAGCCCGGCGAATCCGTCTTGTCGTAATTGACGAAGACGGCGTCAATTTTGGCTTTCTGTTCGGCTGACAACTCGGTTGTGGCTTGCGCGCGCGTAACGTTCGGCGCAAGCAGCAAGACCACCAGGCATAAGACTGTAAATCTGATTCGCATATTCAATCCTTGAAAGATGTCCGACAAGCTGCCAGAGCTTGTCGGTGACTCCGGGTTGTGCAAAACCGACTGTCACCGACAAGCTCTGGCAGCTTGTCGGACAACAGTACGGTGCTCACTTTCGCAGACCAGCCGCGGCTTCACTAGCCTTGGGGGGCTTAGTAGCCTTGATTTGCTCACGCAGCAAGGCAGCTTGTTCCAGCAAGATCGCCCCCATCGTGCTGGGACGCTGCTCGACCACCCATTGCATCATCGCTGAAAGAAACAGCTCTTTTAGATAAGCGAAAGAGAAGCCGTTGGTACGTTCGACCAGCCCAGCGAGCTCAGCATCGTTCAACTGCAATTCAGCTTGCAGCGTCCGATTCCAGACCTTGCAGTAAGCCAGCCGCTCCGGCGTTGCGGGCGCCGTGAAATGGTATTTACGGTCGAAACGGCTCGGTCGTTCCAGAATTGCCGCGTCCAGCTTCTTCGGGTGATTAGTCGAGGCAATCACCGCCACACCGTGATTGTCCGCAAAACCATCCATTTCGTTAAGCAGAAACGCGCGGCTCTTCTTTCCCACCAATGTGTCCAAATCTTCCAACACGACCAAGCACGGGGCGCAATGCCGCGCGCGCGCAAAGACGGCCCGCATGCAGCTTTGCTCAGTCTTGCTGCTCGAGCTGAAGCTTTTGACATAAAGGCATGGCAAATTCAACTCGTTGATCAAGGCCTTGATCGTATGTGTCTTGCCGTTGCCAGGCGGCCCGATTAACAAGGCACCGCGCTTCCACGGAATCCCGTACCGCTCGTAAACCTCGCGCGACGCAAAGAAGCGGCGAAAGTCTTCGCGCAGCTCTTGCTTCAATTGTGGCGGTAGAATCAGGTTATCGAAAGTCGCGCCCTTGATTGAGGCAAAGAGTTTGTCATCCTTGCGCCAATAGCCGTCTTCGTAAACCAGAATCTCGCCGTGTACCTCTACGCCATATTCACAGACGGCACGCAGGAATTTTTCGGCGGCCTCGCGCGTCTCTGCGACGATCCAGCGCCGCGTCGTCTCGCTGCCCGCATTGATCCAAGTAAGCTGGACGACATCAATCAAATGCTCTCTTCCGCCCGCTTCACAATCCGGCCAGAGGATGCTGTACCAGCCGTTCTCAAGCTCTTGCTCAAATGCGTTATCGCTTCTACACCAAGTTGTCTCGACCTGGCAATGGACAGGCTCCTGCGGCCACATCGAGCATAATCCGGCTGCCGCATATTCGCGCAGATCAAACATCCAGGATTCGTTTTCGAGGATGGCAGATTCCGGATACCACTCCGCCAGTTTCTGGCTGACGAAGTACGGGAGGAAATCGTTAGGTTGGCACAACGCCTCGTTGATGAATTCTTTCAAGTCTCTCTTCATGATTACCTCAAGCCGACCGCGCACGGTCAGCGAAACGCCCAGCCAATCAAAGGCTGAACACGGCCAACCGCAAACAAGCCGTTGAGTAGGCAGATTGCGACTCAGCCAATAACTGAATTGATTGTGTAGATGATTAGCTAGACCCGCGGCTTAGCGGCAATGGCGCGGGAAGCAGGTAAAGAGTTGTGCAAAGGTAACCAACATGTCTATGTCCTCCCGTCAAAACGAAGGCGGGAAAATACGCTGATTGGCTGGGCAAGTCAACGGAAATCTTCCACCTGTGAGGACGAATATTTGGGTAGTGGGTCAAGGTAGTGAGTTTGGAGTACCGGCTGCAGCCGGCCGGGCTGGTCAACGCAAGCTGCCGCCTGCAGGCGGGACTCCAAACCTTCTCTCCCGCTTGCGCCACTACCGATATTTGAAATACCCGCCAGCAACGTCTGTAGAGCGCGTATGACTCGGGTATGGTGAGGCCTCGGTCGTCTAGTGTTTAGAGTTCAAGCTTTAGCTTGCCAGTGGATTGGACGCGCTCCACTGGCAAGCTAAAGCTTGAACTCTAAACACTAGAGCCTGAGAGAGTGCGTTGCCCGGCAGCGTTTGCTAAAAAAACAGGCAGTCGGAATGGCACAAACCATCCGCACGGGTCGAAAATTCTTGCTCCTTGGCGATGAAAAACGCTCGGTTCGTTGCCATTAAACTTCAGGGGCAACCACAGCAGCCTTGAAGTTGCTGTAGTTGCCCCTGTCCTGAATTTGGTCTTGACCTTGCGTCTGCGAGTGGACTTGATTTACTGCAAGCGCCCGAACACCAGATGGCGCAGCGTTGCGGGCGGAGCCGCTTGGTCGTAGTAGTAGATTGTGTTGGCGGTGCTCCAGGTGTACCCCACGACCTGATCGTTTGCGTCAACGTAAATGCGAAACACCCCTTTCCCAATGCCTTCACCGCCGCCGCCCTGAGTGGGATGGCGCGTATCAGTCGTGCCGTGATAGGAACTGCTCGAATCAATCACCGGAACTGCGTACTGCGTCGTCCCGGCAACCACTGGGTTGGTGGCCGTTCGCGCTGTGATAGCTCCTGCCACCATCATTATGTGCCCGCTCGCGGTGTCCGGGTCCTCGGGGTATTTGATGGCGATGAAGTCGCCTTCCTGAACTTGGCTGCGGTAGAAAATCTGCGTGAATCTGTTCCCTTGCTGGATCAGGTCGTGGTACTTCGCCGCATTGGGGCTGGTCGTCTGCCACCAAGTGGAGAAATCGCCGTCCGTCCAGTTATAGCTATGCTTGAGCAAGATAGAGACAAACGTCGAACAGTTCGACCAAGCCGCGCTCCCGTCCCAGTTGACGTAGCTGTTGCCCGAGATGTTGTCGTCATCGTATAGATTGTTGTTTTTGTTCAGAATGCTGATGAGCGCATTGGCGTCGTCCAGGTGCGAAGGTAGATAGGCTGGCAAGTGTGCCGGCAAAGCCGCTGCCCGCCCTCGCACCGTAGCGCCGAACAAGGCCAACACCGCCAGGCAGCACAGCCAAGCGCCGATCAATTTTGCGTAACCTGCTTTCGCTTTCATAGTTCTTTTCCCTCTCCTTACTTAATTCCCATTGTGTTTGGCGCTGCTCGCCGAGCCTCGCGCGCCTGCGCTGCTGGCAACCATCGCCTCCCACTTAAACAGGCGGAAAAAGGGTGGTGGAATCAATCACGTCAGAGAAATAAATTTTGGTAGTGGCGCAAGCGGGAGAGAAGGTTTGGAGTCCCGCCTGCAGGCGGAAGCTTGCGTTGACCAGTCCGGTCGGCTGCAGCCGGTACCCCAAACTCACCACCTTGACCCACTACCCAAATTTTTAGAGCGGATTGCAAATCGGTGTAGGGTGTGGTGCGGGTGGTTTACCCGCACGGTTGGCTAAGTCGCGCTGCGGGTAAACCACCCGCACCACAACTTCCCGTACACACAATTGCAAACTGAGCTAGTTTTTCAGTTTGGCTGATTAGTGAGTGGCAGCGGCGGCGCACTGTGCCAGCGCTCGCGCGGCTTGTTCTCGTTTGGTGGTGTTGAAGACGCTGGAAGAGCCCGCTTGATTCCAACTCTCCCAGACTTCCAAGGCTTTACGCCGCCACGCGCAGGCTTCGCTGCGATGTAAGCGGTGTTGATCGGGCGGGGTCTTCGGAGCGACGGCCAGCGCCTCAGATAACCTGCCCAGGTCGGAATAGGAATCGGCCAGACGCCAACGCGCGTAAAGGTTGGTGGAACGAGTGCGCGCTTCCCGTTCGGCCAGCGCCAGGGCTTGGCGGCTATATTCCAGCGCGGCGGCGGTGTCACCAGACTCCTGCGTCAGTTCGGCCAGCGCCAGCAAGGTTGCGTGTTGTCCCGCGAGGCTATCAAGATTGGCCGAGTCCCGGGTCATCAACGTTTGCCAGATCGTTTGTGATTGTCGTAAGTCTTCGAGCGTGCCCGCGCGGTCGCCCGCTCTGCGCCGAGCTACGGCCAGCCCGCGGAGTTGTCCTGCCTGCCGACGGAGGTAGCTGAATTCATCGGGCGAAATCGCCAACAACTCGCGCAGGATGGCCAACCCATTACGATAGTTTTCGGCGCCGCGGGCCGGGTCGGAATCGGTGAGCAGTCCGCCGAGACTGCCATAGCAAATCGCCAAGTCGAGTTTTGCCCTGGCGTTCTTCGGATCGGCGTCAGCCAGTGACCGCGCTATCGCCAGTGCGTCTTCGTAATACCTCCGCGCAGCCGCGCGGTCACCCAGATTGATGTAGCGCGGATTGCCTAGCAGACTTCCCAACCAGCCGTAGGTGATCTGAAGGTGGCGGCGGTAGGCGCTGACCTCCGGCTGTCGCTTGACCAACTCCTCATCAATCGTTTGCGAGCGGCGGAATTGTTCGATAGCGCCGACCAAGTCGCCCTTAGCCAACAATCCTTCGCCGACGTGGTTGTTGGCGACGGCCAGACTGGCCTGGGCGGTGTGATTAGGCGACGCGGCGACGCGCCGCTCGGCCAACTGCTGGGCCTGCCGGTAGCTCTCAAGTCCGCCAACGGCATCGCCAGTATCCAACCGTGTATTGCCGATGCGGACGTGGAAATTCATCAAGAGGCGGAAGTCGCCCTCTTCGCCTGTTTGCCGCTCGATGGTCTCGGCCACGCCAATGCCCTGACGCAGCGTAGCCTGCGCCGCCCGCTTGTCGCCGGATTCCGAGAGCAGCGCGCCGAGCTTGAAATAGTCCTCGGCCAGCAACCGCTGCATTTTCAAATCGGGGTTGCCGCGCGCACTTAGTCTTTCGGCCAGACTGAGACTTTTCCGATAGCTGGCCATGGCCGCCGCCGTGTGGCCAAGGTTGGGCGTCCAGGGGTCGCCTTGCACGTCACCGACTTTTTGATACGCGACGGCCAGCTCGCGTTCGAGCGCGGCGTCACCCGCGACTTCGGCGGCGAGGCTGTCCAGGTATTCGAGCGCAGTCTGGACGACCATTTCGCGCGCTTCGGTCGAGCCAGGCAGGTTTCGAATCTTGTCGTGAAAATCGAAGAGGAAGCTGTTGGCCAGCTTGCGCACTTGCTGAAATCGCCGTTCGGCACGCCGCGCTTGATAATTGGTGGCGGCCAGCCCACCGAGCAAACTGAGCAGCACGAGCGCTGTGGCCAGCACGCCCAGCCGATGCCGCCGGATAAACTTGCTGGTGCGATAAACGAATGTATCCTGGCGCGCGCTGACCGGCTTACCTTCCAGGTAGCGGCGCAAGTCTTCAGAAAACTGTTCGACCGATTGGTAACGGCGCTCCGGCTCCTTGCGCAGCGCCATCAGGATGATGTTGTCCAGATCGCCAGCGAGTTGCTTCTGCAACTTACTGGCTGCGGCTGGCTCGCGGCTGACGGCGTCGCTGGGTCTGGGTGGAGCGGTTTCGCAGATGGCGCGCTCAAGCTCAAAGGGCGAGAGGGTCTTGAACTGGTGCGGGCGCTGCTCGGTCAGCAATTCGTAAAGCAGCACGCCGAGCGAGTAGACATCCGCCGCCGTCGTGATCGTTTGCCCGCGCACCTGTTCGGGGCTGGCGTAATCGGGGGTCAGCATACGCAGTGCGGTCTCGGTCTGCGTCACTCGGCCGAGCGAGGAATCGCGGGCGAGCAATTTGGCAATGCCGAAATCCAACAACTTCGGTGCGCCGTCGGCGGTGACAAGCACGTTGCTCGGCTTGAGATCACGATGCACGACAAGCTTTTGATGGGCGTGCTGGACGGCGTCGCAAACTTGGCGGAAGAGCTTCAGCTTCTCGTTCAGCGAGAGTTGGTGATGTTGGCAATAGTTCGTGATTGATTCGCCAGCGACGAACTCCATCACGAAGTAAGGCCGCCCGTCATCAGTCGTCCCGCCGTCGAGCAAACGGGCGATGTGCGCATGTTCGAGTGAGGCCAGAATCTGCCGCTCGCGCAGAAAGCGCCCGCGCACGAAGTCTGTCTCCATGCCGCGCCGGATGATCTTGATGGCGACCTGCTGCTCGAACTCTTCGTCGGCACGCACTGCGGCATAGACTGCACCCATCCCGCCCTGCCCGACCAACTGCGTGACGCGATACGCGCCGATGCGCCGTCCAATCAGCTCATCAGCCAACTCGCCCGGCTCAGTGGTGAGCGAACGTGCCGCGCCTTTGATCGCGCGCTCGAAAGGTTGAGGTGCGCGAGTCTCGGCGAGTTCGTAGGCGAGCAACGATTCGACCTCGCCGCGTAATTCGGCGTCATCGCTGCATAGTTGCGTCAAATAGGTTTCGCGCTCCGCCGCGCCACATTCGACCACGGTCTGGAAAATCTCTTCGATCTGGAGCCAGCGGTCAGGAGTCATCACATTTTACTCATAGCGCGCAGCAGCCAAGCTTGCGCGAGCCGCATATCACGAGTCACCGTAGCCGTCGAGAGGTCGAGCACCTGGGCAATCTCTTCCACCGTCAAACCGCCGAAGTAGCGCAACTCCACGACGCGGGCTTTGCGCTCATCGAGCTGCGCCAACTCAGTCAAAGCGTCGTCGAGCGCCACCAATTCGCCCGCTTGTTCGCGCGAAAATTCGCTGGCCTCTTCAAGGGAAAGTTTGGGCGCCTCCGGGCCGCGTTTGGCCGCCGCGTGCGTGCGCGCATGATCAACCAGAATCTGGCGCATCAAGCGAGCGGCGACGCCGAAGAAATGCGACCGGCTCTGCCATTCGGGAAAGTCCTGCGCGACCAGCCGCAAATATGCCTCGTTGATCAAGGCAGTGGGTTGGAGTGTGTGATTGGGCCGCTCGTGTTGTAGATAACTGCTGGCCAGCTTGCGCAGTTCGCGCAGCACAATCGGCATCAATTGTTCGAGCGCCGTCAGGTCTCCCTGGCTCCAGCGGCGCAGCAATTGAGTAACCTCGTTGGGCGGCGGCATGTGCATCTCTCACCCCTCTGACTGACGCGTTGGACTTTAACGCGGATAATCCCGCCACAACCAACGCAACGAATCCGGCAAGATCGCTCGCCCGTGCCGGTCGCTGTGAAACCCCTGGCCGTAAACAAACTGATAATCGTAGCCCGCAAACGCCAGCGACTTCGCCAACGTCTGATTGGCCAGCGGCCAGTTACCGTTGTTGTTGTCCAGATCGTTCACGCCGTCCTGCAAAAACACGCGGATCGGTTTCTTCGGCGTCTTGCGCACCATCGCCTCGTAGTTGTGGCCGCCCGCGCGCACCATCGGCCCGGCGGCGATGTTGGTAAAGCTGCCGACCCAGGAGAGCACTTTGCTGAATTCGTTCGGGCGCTCCCACGCAGCGGTGAAGGCGCAGATGCCGCCGCTGCTGATGCCTGCGATGGCGCGGCTGGCGGCGTCGTGGCGCAACTTATAACTCTTCTCGACTTCGGGCAGAATTTCTTCGAGCAGGAAGCGCACGTATTGATCGCTCAACGTGTCATATTCAAAACTGCGATTCGATTGATTGTTGCTCTTCGTGCCCGGCGCGATGCAGATGGAGATCGTTACCGGCACTTCGCCTTTGGCAATCAGGTTGTCGAAGAAGACCGGCACATAGTTCTTCGCATTCTGGCCGTCCTGCCAGACCATCACGGCGGCGGGCTGTTCCGGTTTGTATTGCGCGGGCACGTAGACCCACCAATCGCGCGTCGTGTCGGCAAAAATCCTGCTCGTCCATTTGGGCATCTGGATCAGCTTGCCTTTGGGCACGCCAGATTGCTCTTTGGCTTCGAGCGGCATGGTGTAAACCTCAAGCTGCCCCGTACCCGCTTGCGCGCGGCGATCACCGATCTCGTAGTGCCAGCGCGTGGCATCGCCCCAATTGAAATACTTCACGCCTGCATAGACATCGGTCGTGCCTACGCGGCGCAACGCGAGCGTGAATTTGCCGTCGTCCGCCACAACTTTTGGCGCGCCCGCGCCTGTAGGTGCGTTGGGCACTTCGATGGCCCAGGCGACAGCCAACTCGTCAATCTTCGGCGCGGGCAGTTTCGCCAGGTTGCCGATGTCCGGGCCAAAGGCTTTGCGAAGCTGAGCGGCCAGTGCCTCCGCTTGCTCGCCGGTGGGGTTGGCGGCGAGCGCGGCCTCCAAAGCTTTGGGAGTGAGTGGCGTATCTTGCGCAGCGAACGCCAAGACCGTCAGCAACAAGGTTGCGATGCACGTCTTCAACGAAGTCATTTGAATGTTCCTTTCCGCAGTGCAGGTTGGGATTTGTAAGGCGGCGCGACTTTATCACGAACTTTCAACTAGCAGAAGCCTACGTTTGGTGGCAGATTGCTATCTGAGTGCTGGCTGTGGATGGCAAATCGATGAACACAAGGCGCGTGAACTTTAGGTAAGGCTTGAGCAAATCACGCACTCGCGTTCAGGCTTAAGCAGCGCTCGCGTAATCGAGCCGCCGGACATCCTCAAGATAATTCGCTGGCAGCAACAACCACTGCACCATTGAACGTAGTCCGCCGACGCCGACCAGTCCGTACACCCGAAGCGCACCACCAAGCAGCGGAGTAGGTTCAAGCTTTAACAACTGGCTAACCCGCTCCGGCGCCAACGCGGCTTGCAACTGCAACACCAACTCATACCGCCACCAACCCAGATGCTGGCGGTAGCGTTCGTAAAGCTGCGCCGTGTGTTGGCTGTAGACCAAGTCGCGCTCCAAATGAAGCTGCCGGTCAACGCGCCATTCAAGATAATTTGCTGGCAGCTCCGTCACGTGCAGCGCTGTGCCCACGCGGTAAAACACATCGTACAGGTCTTGTTGCTCGGCCAAACTCAGTGGGCGGCGCAACATCTGATAAGCGCGCTCCGAATAATCAATCAGCATGTAGAGCACATCGCGGTAAGCCCACTCCGGGATGCGCGCGTTGCGTTGGCGTTCCACCGCAGCGTGCGCGGCGTTGATGCGCGCGAGTGCCTGCTGCGCCGTAGCTTCATCAGCAAAGACGATCTCTTGCGCGTAACGCACCGTCGAGAACAAGCGTCCGATTGGGTCATTAGGAATGCGATTGGTGAAGAAGAGCCAGTCAACGGCGCGATTCAGCGCGAACTCCGCTGCGGCTCCGGCAAAGATGAGCAGGATGAGGTCGGAACTGCCCCAGATGGAGCGGACGATGGAACGTTGAGCAACGAAGTCAGCCATGACAGGTCTCGCTTGCGCCGAGCATTCAACGAAAGAGGTCTTCGACAGGAAATTGCC
Organism: uncultured Acidobacteriota bacterium; assembly: GCA_963699175.1. GTDB lineage: Bacteria > Acidobacteriota > Blastocatellia > RBC074 > RBC074 > JACPYM01. The sequence continues at coordinate 1,642,011 of OY969418.1, forward strand.
AGCCGGGTACGGCAGGTTCGGCTTCGGCCAACTCGCCGCGCCGATAAATGGTCGGCTGCTCAGGATCAGTCGCACGATAGACGCGCACTACATCATCACTGAGCAAATCAACATCCCAAACCACCAGCGTCCCGGCAGCAAAGTAATCGCTGCGCTTGGCAGCGATTGCTTCTTCAGCAGTTTGGCCGTAATCGCCTTCGCTGCGCACCTCAGCAGCAAAGGCAGGCGCGCCGTCAAAAAACTTCATCCCAGGTAGCGCCCCTGTAAACCAGGCGGCGTCCGGGCTAAATGATTCACGATGCGGTAAGGCGACGATGAAGCCTGCATTATCATTGACCGCAACGCCGCCACCGTGCGTTTGTTCGTAATCGTCCAAGCTTCTCCAAATGCGGCTGGCTGCTCTGTTTGGCAAAAAACCAGTGGACATAAAACGTACCACCTCTCCGTTGATCAACTCGGCCTTGCCGTGCTCAGGCACACGGTAGAGGTCTTCGACTGTGGCTTTTGTCTTCGCGCTGACTTGGGTGCTCATAGAAAACTCCTCTCTGGCAATGTCAAGCAGGGCGATTATAGCCGAGCCGAGTTGGTCAACGAAGAGGCGGCGGCGTCTCTCCGAAAGTCTATTTGTCCTGCCAAACCGGGATGCGCCCCGAACTCCACGGCGCGCCCACTGTCTCCAGCGTCTTGTCCAGTTTGGCCAGATCAACCTCAGTCAGTGATTTCAGTTTCGCCAGCGCGACTTTGAACTCTTCTGCCGCGATGTTGTACTGCTCTTGCTGCGACTGAGTGGGCCTGAGCGCGGTCAGACGAATGCGCTGCACAATCGCGTTGACGCGCTGGTTGATCGAAGGCGGCGGGATGTCGCTCAGCTCGCGGCCTCCGCGCAAGGCTTGCAATACTTCGTCGAATTTATCATCGAGCGCGTTGACTTCGTTCAACACTGCCTGATTCGCGCCGGGCGCTTCCAACGCCGCACGCTTCATCAAGCCCAGCTTGGTCTTGGCCATGGTGGCGGCGTCGAGCGCACCTGTGACGGCGCGTTGCAGCTTGATCACCTTGCGCTGGAATTCGGCGAGGATCGTGCGGTCTTGCGGCGTCATTTTCTCGGTGCCTTCGGCAACCACGTTGAACGTCTGTGTGCCGGGCAGTGGTGTGATCACGCCACCTACGCGCTTCGCCATTGTCACCGTGTATTTGCCGGGCATCGCTAGTTCGCCTTGTGGGCCAAAGCCACCGAAACCGCCGCCACCGCCGCCTTCGATCTCAATTCCCGGCGGAAGTTGCGGCGCGGCTTGTACGACAGGCGGCGCGTAGCGGAAGTCCCAGGTCACACGCTGAATGCCAAAGGTGGCAGGCGCGCTCAAACGGCGCACGACTTTGTTTTCGGCGTCGCTGATGGTGAAGAGCAAGGCGGGTGGCTCTTCTTCGGTTTCTGCTAGCAGTTCTTGCCGAGTCGGATATTTGATCGGCTCGTTCTTGCGCACCGCCTCGCGTTCCGCCTGTTGGCGCTGCTGGCGTTTGGTGCGGAGCGCGTCTTTCAGGTAATAAGTGATCGTCGCGCCATACGGCGGATTGGGCGCGGTGTAGAACGACGCGCCCTGGCTGCCAGCCAAGTTAATCGCCGAGCGGACGTACATCAACGCATCTTTGACCTGGAAGAGATTTGATTCCTGCGCCAGTACATCGGTCTTCACGCCGCGCAACGCCGAGTAATCGTCGAGCACGTAGAAACCGCGTCCGAAGGTCGCCAGCACCAGATCGTTTTCGCGTTTGTGAATCGCGATGTCGCGCACGGCAATCGTCGGCAGGCCGCCGCGCAATTGAATCCATTTCGCACCGCCATCCAGCGTGAAGAAGAAGCCGAACTCGGTGCCAACGAAGAGCAGATTCGGATTGATGTGATCTTCGGCAATCGCATAGACCGAGCCGCGTTCGGGCAGATTGCTCGTGATCGAAGTCCAGGTCTTCCCTGCATCGGTGCTCTTCACCACGTAAGGTTTGAAATCGCCGTTCTGGTGATTGTTGTAGAGTGCGAAGACCGTGTTGGCATCGTGCTGTGAAGCCAGCACGCGATGGACGTAGCAGTTTTCCGGCACGTCCAAAACCTTTTCAACTTTGCGCCAGGTCTTGCCGCCATCTTCCGTAACGTTGATCAATCCGTCGTCGGTGCCGACATAGATCAAGCCTTCCTTCTTTGGCGATTCGCTGAGCGATGCGCCGTTGCCATACAAGGCGGTGGATTGGTGCTTAGCTATCGCATCCGGCCCCCAGATTTTGCCCATCACCGGCAGCTTGTCGCGATCCAGCCCGCGCGATAGATCGCCGCTGACCACCTTCCAATCATCGCCGCGATTGTCGCTGCGGAAGAGTTTGTGACCGGCGAAATAGAGCCGCGTGTGCGCATGCGGGCTGACGATGAAGGGCGAATCCCAGTTGTAACGCTGCGACTCTTCGGCCTTGCCGGGAATCGGCGTGATGCTCGTGCGTTCGCCAGTGCGTTTGTCGAAACGCACCAAGCCGCCGTTCTGACTCTCGGCGTAAATGGTGTTCGGGTCTTCGGGGTCAACGCGCGAAGTGAAGCCGTCGCCGCCGTTGGTCGCGAACCAGTCGGCATTGACGATACCCGTTTGGCTGCGCGTCTTGGCCGGGCCACCCAGCGAGTTGTTATCCTGTGTGCCCCCGTAGACGAAATACCACGGCGACTGATTATCCACCGTCACATCGTAAAACTGCGCGATGGGCAGGTTCGCTTTGAAATGCCAGTTCGAGCCACGGTCGTGGCTTTCATACACGCCGCCGTCACAACCGACCAGGTAGTAGTTGGTGTTGTGCGGATCAATCCAGATGGCGTGGTTGTCTACGTGTTTCAAGCGCTCGCCCAACGGTCGTTGCGTCCTGCCGCCGTCATCAGAAACCTGGAAGGTGACATTCGGGATGTAGACGCGGTCTACGTTCTTCGGGTCGGCGACGATCTGGCCGTAGTACATGCCCTGCGCGATGGTCGGACTCATGCGTTCCCAGGTTGCGCCTTTGTCGTTCGAGCGGAAGATGCCGCTGCCCTGCGCGGCAGCTTCGACTGTGGCGTAGACAACGTTGGGGTCAGCCGGTGAAATAGCCAAACCGATGCGCCCCAATTCGCCCTGCGGCAAGCCACCGCGCAACCGCGTCCACGTCGCGCCGCCATCGGTGGATTTGTGAATCGCGCTTTCCGGCCCGCCGTTGATCAGCGTGTAGAAATGGCGGCGGCGCTGCCAACTCGCGGCATAGACGATGTCAGGATTCGACGGATCGAGCACGACATCCGTCACACCTGTGTTCTCGCTTATGTTCAAGACAGCCTTCCAAGTCTTGCCGCCGTCGGCAGTCTTGTACAAACCGCGATCTCCACCCGCCGACCAGAGCGGCCCTTGCGCAGCGACGTAGACGACTTTGGTGTCGCGCGGATCAATGGCGAAGCGGCCAATGTGCTCGGATTTCTCCAGGCCGACTTTGCGGAAGCTGCGGCCACCGTCTTCTGACTTGTAGACACCATCGCCGTAACCGACGCTGCGCTGACTGTTGCGTTCGCCCGTGCCGACCCAAACCACGGAGGTGTCTTTCGGGTCGAGCGCCACTGCGCCAATCGAAAACGCGCCGTAATTGTCAAAGACCGGTGTCCAAGTGGTGCCGGCGTTGACCGTCTTCCAGACACCGCCCGAGGCGACAGCGATGAAAAATTTGGCGCGGTCGTTGGGGTCTACGGCAAATGCGATCACGCGGCCCGAAGTGACCGATGGGCCGATGGAACGCAAGCGCAAGCCCGCAAAGGTCGGCGAAGACATTGGGTCAGCCGGGCGTTCGGCTTGGCTGCCTTCGCCGGGTTGTTGGTTGCCGCCTTGTTGTCCGCCGCCTCTGCCTCCGCGCCCTTGTGCGTGGGCGGAGAGAGTGAGTGCCAAGAGCGCGACAGCGAGTGAGAGCAAACGTATGGATTTCACGGTGGAAGTCTCCTTTATGGGAATGGCGATTGGATCACCAGCGCCTGATGACCGGCGCTGTGCCAAGCTTGTTCAAAAGTTTCCGTCCGAAAAGTTTCTGGTTGTGCATTGCCGAGTGAATCAAAAGCACTAACGAACTGACTGCTAATTTCCAGCAATACAATGGCATGCGGAGAGTCTTTGTGCCCGAAAAACCGCCTGTCAACTCCAACAATTGGATACCAGCCGTCTCGCAGACAATCACGCAAATCAATCAGACTCCAATTATCGTGATAACCAACTCTCATCCCGGCTCGAGCCAATTGCTCGAAGGCTTCAGCCAGCGTGATGCCAAACCGCCGGTTGCCCAAAAGCTGTCTGATCTGCTGCTCCGTTAGTAATTGATTGAAGGCCGATAGCGCCATTCTGATGCACGCTGGAACACAGGACGCCCGCTGTTCTTGCGCATACCAATTGATCATGCTTCTTCAGCTTCTGCCGTGAACCCATGCGCATCAGCCAAAAGCTCAGCCCGCCTGAGCAATTCTTCAGGCGTAGGCCTAGCAATAAACTGGCCGGTGCCAGCGTGCAAATAGGCGTCACCGATCACACCCAACGGTCCCGTATCGGGATAGGAAAGCTGAATCGGCAGATGCCACCAGTAATTCTCAGGAATGAAAGTCGCCTGTGACACGTGGATCAACATGGCAACATCGGTATGCAACCAACGATTGACGATGCTAATTGCCTCTTCGGCTGTCGGGACCGCCAGTTGAGGCCCAGACATAACAGTTGTCGTACTCATAGCCAAATCCTAGCAGAAACCCGCCACCAAGCGAATGACTACTTCAGCGGCGCAGGCGGATTCAGATACTGCGCCAAAAACCGCCAAACCTCCGCCCGCGACTCCTTCGCCAGCTTCGTATCAATCCGATTGAAAGCGTGCCCGCCCGGCGCATTATCATAAATCTTGTACTCGAACTTCTTCCCGGCTGCCTTCAACGCTTTGATCAGGTGCTCGACTTCCAGCACATTCACGTCTTCGTCGTTCGTGTTCGTATGCACCAACAGCGGCGTTTGCAGCTTCTCGGCATTCCACGCGGGCGAGCGGCGCTTGTACTCGTTGACGTTTTGCTCGGCGGTCTTGCCCAGGTGATACGGCGCGGAATATAGATCGCGGTACGCTTGGCTCTTGTACCCCATCCGCGCGACCAGGTCGCTGACCGGCACGCCTGCGTAGACGACTTTGTAATCCTGCGGATGCTCAAACACGTTCATCAGCGAGATCAATCCGCCGTGGCTCCAGCCGATGATGCCGACGCGCTGCGAGTCGAGGTTGGGCAAGTTTTCAAGCGCCCATTGCTTGCCCGCGAACACGTCTTCGATTTCCAACCCACCGTAATCAATCAACTGCCAAAAGCCGCGCCCGTAGCCACTGCTGCCGCGATAGTCCGGCGCGATAATCGCATAACCCTGTTGTAACAGCTCGCGCACGATGTGCAGATTGCTTGTGTCGAAACTGCCGTGCACACCGCCGTGTACAAAGACCAGCAGCGGCAGCTTGGTGTTGGCATATTGTTTCGGGATGAAGGTGTAAGCGCGAATGATGACGGGATTAGTTGCGCCTTGTCCAGTCGGATTCGGGATCACCCGCGGCGGCGCGCTGGCGTAACGTACTTTGTCCACGATGGCGATGTCGCTGAGGCGCTGGAACATCAACAGGTCGTCAATATCTTTGCGAACTGTCTGCTCCATAAAGTTCAGTTCCTCTTCCAACGCGCGGTTGCGTTGTTGGGCTGGGTCGGGCGGGGTGGTCGGTTGGCCGCGCTCTTGGGCAAGAGCGGGTGCGGTCATCAAGAAAAGGCAGAGCAGGCTCAGCCAGCGCTTCATCAGCTTTTTCTCCCTCGATTTTGAAAGTCGCAGACGGAAAGAAGATGCGGGTTCACAATCTAATGCAAACGCTAATACATGAAAAGGCCCGCTCTCGGTTACAACAATGAATATACGGTTGTCCGGCCAGCCGTGCTGACGAGGAAGAAACAAAAGCTGTGCAGCAGTCGTAGTTGGCCGGTGAATGGCTGATCCCAATGTCATTAAAAGCGAAAAGGCAGCGGTCGTCACCAGTCGCAAGCGGGTGGCCTGGCTAGTGGCGTTCGCTGCCTGCACGCTATTCATCTTCATCAACACTACGTCAACCTACTTTGCCTACAAACTCGGTCTGTTCCCGAATGAAGTTTTTGTCTGGCGGCGTATGTTGTGGGAGCAGGCATTGATCTGGTATCCGGTCGCGCCGCTGATTCCGCCGATTTTGTGGGCGGGCCGTCGCTTCCGCCTCGAACGTCGAAGCTGGCCGAAGACCGTGCCGCTGCATCTGGCGCTGACGTTCGTATATGACGCCCTGAGCGCGCTTCTTTCGCTGCTGCTCTTCCGTTTGATGGGCAGTCTGCCAATGGGCGCGCAGTCGTTGCCGATTTACTACTTCTCGCGCGTCATGGTTCGCTTGCCCATCAGCATCATCAGCTATTGGTCAATCCTCGGTGCCGGCTACGCCTTCGAATATTACCGCAAATACCGCGAGCAGCAGCTTGAGGCGGCCCGCCTTGAAGCCCGTTTGGTCGAGGCTCAATTGCAGGCTTTGAAGATGCAGCTCCACCCGCATTTCCTCTTCAACACGCTGCACGCTATTTCGGCGCTGATGGATGAAGACGTTAAAGCGGCGCGGCGCATGATTGCGCGCTTGAGCGAATTGCTGCGGCTGACACTGGAGAACGCCGGGCAACAGGAGGTCTCGTTAAGCCAGGAGTTGGAAGCGTTGGAACGTTATTTGGAGATCGAACAGATTCGCTTTCAAGACCGGCTGACGGTGGAGTTGAAGATCGAACCGGTGACGTTTGCGGCGCGCGTACCGAACCTGATCTTGCAGCCGATTGTCGAGAACGCCATTCGTCACGGCATTGCGCCCGTCTCCAATGCCGGGCGGATCAAAATTCAAGCCCAGCAGCGCAATGGAAAGCTGGAATTGTCGGTGCGCGATGATGGCCCGGGCATTGCTGATAACGGCGAAGTCCTCAACCAAGGCATTGGCCTGAGCAATACGCGCGCGCGCTTGCAGCAACTTTACGGCAGCGCCCAACAGTTGGAGATCAACAACGCGGCTGAAGGCGGGTTGGTTGTCCGGCTGACGATTCCTTTTCAGACAGACGGTGACGAAGTATGAAACCTGGGAGCGCACGCGGCTCGCGTGCGGGCTTGATTGAGAAACGTATTGACCGGCACGCTGAATTCCCCATTTCCCGCACGCGAGCCGCGTGCGCTCCCAGGCCAACTGAGCAATAACTATGGAACCGATTCGCACATTGATTGTTGACGACGAATTGCTGGCGCGGAAACGTATTCGCAACCTGCTGCGTGGCAAGCGTGGGTTTGAAGTTACCGGCGAATGCGCCAACGGCAAAGAGGCCGTCACAACCATCACGCGGCAACGGCCCGATCTGATCTTTCTGGACGTGCAGATGCCTGATCTGGACGGCTTCGGTGTCGCCCGATCAATCGCTGCGGAATATCAGCCGGTCATCGTCTTTGTAACGGCCTACGATCAATATGCTGTCAGAGCTTTTGAATTTCACGCGCTCGATTATCTGCTCAAGCCTTTCGATGACGAGCGCTTCGAAAAGACGCTCGAATGGGTACGCACGCAGATCGAGCGGAATCAGCTTCACGACTTCAGCGAACGGATGATGGGCCTGTTGGAAGATTATCAGGGCCAGCGCAGCACCGCTGGCGCTCAGGCGCAAAAACTCTCACGCATAATGGTCAAGTCCGCCGGGCGCATCTTTTTTATCAATACCGAAGAGATTGATTGGATCGAGGCCGAGGGCTGTTACGCGCGGCTACACACGGGGCGGCAATCGCACCTGCTGCGCGAAACAATGAGCGCGCTCGAAGCGCGACTCGACTCGCAGCTCTTCCTCCGCATTCACCGCTCGACCATCGTCAATCGCGAGCGGATTAAAGAATTGCTGCCCCAATCGCACGGCGAATGCACAGTCGTACTGCAAGACGGCACACAACTACGCCTGAGCCGCAGCTATCGCGACAAACTGTCGGCGCTGTAGTGCGCTGGACGGTTTGTTTCAGCCGGGAGCCGCTTCGCTTCAAATATCAACCGCTTCGTTTCAACACTGCATCTTTCCAGCAAACCTCGGCGTAAACGCGGCGGAGTGAGTGGCGAGTCAACTTTCGTCATTCACGTGTTCAACTCCTGCTTATACAACTAACCGTCGCCTCATCCACGCGCTGAGGCAGAGGAGACTTTTTATGCCGAGATTACGTTTTGCACTGTGTGCTGCGGCACTGGCCGCGCTGACTCTCACTACTTTCGCACAACAACCTACCGATGCCCAGCGGCTGGCCGAAGCGAAAGCCTGGGTTGGCGACTACCTGCGTTATTACAAATACGAGTCGAAGTTCTCTGCCCAGGAGACCGACCACTTGGCTGAGTTGCGCGTGAAGATTCACTCGCCCGCAACGACGTTGGAAGATCGTCAAGCCGCTCTAAAAGAGTTTGCCATACTGCTCTTCCGCGCCGCCGGAACTACTCCGCCGCCGCCCGAACCGGCGCTCGCCAATTTCGCGCGCGTCAATGGGCAAGCCATTCATCGGCTGGTGACCGATCCGAAATCCAAACCTATCACTGGCTCGACACCGCTCGGACAACTTGGCCCTGTCGAAAAGCGCGGGCGCGGCGCAGTGCCGCTGATCTTGCTTGCAGACCTGCGAACCGACTGGACGATCTTTCAGAGTTTTATGGAACGCAATGCCGAGCGTTACACCATGTACGCCGTGACGCTGCCCGGTTATGGCGGGACGCCTGCGCCCCCCAAACCGGCGACCTTCGATCTGACGGCTACACCCTGGTGGGACGGCGCGAAGCAAGGGGTGTTGAGCCTGATCGAAAAGAACAAACTCAACAAGCCGGTCGTGGTTGGATTGAGTGGCAGTTCCTATCTGGCCGTGCGTCTCGCGCTTGAAAACCCCGATAAGGTGCGCGCCGCCGTCGTGCTCGACGGACAGGCTTATACGACTTTCCGCTCACTCGCCAATCCTGACATTCCGGCGACCTTGGCGGAACGTCCCGAAGTGTTGTCGAAACAACCGGGCGCAATCGGGCTGATCGGCGAATTCTTGCCGGTGATGATTGCCTCGCGCGAAGCGGTGGAAGCGCGCATCAAGGCGCTGCCGCCAGCTCAACTCACGCAATTCGCAGCCGGTGTGCACGATGTCGAACGCGCCAGAGCTTTGGCTATTAACGCTTTCAGCACTGCCGACCCGCGCGCGGCGCGCTACAACGCGGAGTTGTTCAGCACTGATCTGAGCAGCGCACTCAAAGACTTGAAAGTCCCGCTGCTGGCGATCCCCGCCGTGCCTGACGACAATTCGCCGGGGCAAGGTGGCGCTGCGCCCTCGCAGTGGTACGAGCTCAAGCTGAAGTATCCGGCAATCCCGCTGACCGTCGTACCCTTTGAAAACACGCGCAGCTACATCCACGAAGACGCACCGCAGGAATTCGACGCCGCCCTCGCAGCTTTCCTCGCAGGCAAACCCGTCACAGGCAAGAAAGGCCTGGAGATGGCTACGCGCCCAAGCCCGCGCGGCGAGGTGGCGCAACAACTCGGCGCAACCAAGGTGACGCTCACCCACGGACGCCCGCAGATCAACAAACGCAAGGTTTGGGGAGAGCTAGTGCCCTACAACAGACTGTGGCGCGCTGGGGCCAACGAAGCGACCTACATCACTTTTGGCAGCGATCTGTTGATCGAAGGGCAGAAGCTAGCCGCCGGGTCGTATGCAGTGTTTATGATTCCGACCGAAAGCGAGTGGACGGTCATCTTCAACCGCGTGCCAGGAATGTGGGGACATTTCTACTACAACCCTGAATTCGATGTGTTGAAGGTCAAGGTCAAACCGCAAACCGCCGAGCAGCAAGAGTTCCTCAGTTACAGTTTTGAATTGCTGTCACCGACTTCGGCCAACGTGATTCTGCGTTGGGAGAAGCTTCAGGTTCCTTTCAAAGTCGAGCTTGAACCTGTGAAGCCCGCCGCTTCGGGAAACTGAGAAGCCATTTGAAAAGTTGGTAACTTTCCTAGCTCCGTTAGGAGCGGCCTGTTTATAGTCGGAGGTGTCGTAATTTTTCTAGCTCCGTCGGAGCGAAATGTGACAGATGTCGCTCCGACGGAGCTTGGGATTCATTCCTATCTGCCACTATAAACATCCCGCTCCTAACGGAGCTGGTGGTGCTAAAAATGTAAGGCCGGATTTGCAGTCGCGTTAGCGACGACCTGATTTTAGCCCGGCGTTTTCAACGCCGGGAAAACGGCGAAAAGCCTTCGCGTCGCGTCAGCGACGCCTGATTCAAGCGTCGCTGACGCGACGCGAAGGTCACGCGCTAATTTTCCGTGGGTTGAAAACCCACGGCTAAATTCGACTGCCGCTACGCGGCAAGAAAACGGCAGCCTTACATTTTTATCACTACCATGGAGCTAACTTTCAAAACAGTATATGAAGGCTGGCGATACACAGGCTGTGCCAATGGCCCTGGCTCATGCGTGGGCGACTGATACAACCTAGCTCTCAGCTCACCAGCGATTGCCTTTTCAAAGCCACAGCAGCGCTCTCAAAAATCTTTCAAATAAATTTCACAGCTCTTTTAAGACTTTGCCGCCAGTTCTCGCTACTCTGCCGCACGTCACACGGAAAAGCGCTTTTGCTCGCAGGCTAACCAGGTAGACAGTGCGCAAAGGCGCTTGCGCGATTCCAACACGATTAAAGGAGTATTTCCCATGCAATATCAGTTCGAACTTGTCCGTTCCAAGTCGGCTAAGTGCTTGAGCCTAAACTTCGTCTTCATAATTTGTGTTTTGCTGCTTGGGTTGACGCCAGCAGTGCAGGCCCAACAAGTCTTCAGCGGCGTTGGTACGACTGATGCGACCAACGCGCTGAATGCGTTTCGTACGGCGCTTGGAACTAACAATGGAGCCGCCGCAACTCCACAAACTGGTGGACGCCGTGAGATCACCTGGGATGGCGTGCTGTTAGATGGCACCGACAATGGCGGCAATACGACTGTGATTGTGGCAAACAAGATCACGGGCATCCCAATTAACCGTTTTCAGAACCGTGGGATTCTCTTCCAAGGTGTCACCGCCGTCAGCAATGATGGCTTTGTCAGCGCCAACCCTGCGGTGGCAAGCCAATTCCCTGCTTTCAGTCCGGCCAATACCTTCTCCCCGTTCAACAGCAATAAAGTTGAAATCGGCTTCGTGTTGGTGAGCGCGGCGACCACAACGCCCGTCCCGGCTGTGACGCGTGGCTTTGGCGTAATCTTTCTGGATGTCGAGCAGGCCAACACTACGAGCATCGAGTACTTCAACGGCACGACCAGCCTGGGCAAGTTCTTCGTGCCACCGGGCACGAGCGGTCAGGTTGAATTCCTGGGGGTGAACTTCAACGCGCCCGTCGTGACGCGCGTCGTCATCACGCTGGGCAACGCGCAAGTCTTCAATTTCAACAGCGGCCAAGTCACCGCCGGGTCAAGCGAGAGCGCGACAACCGATCTGGTGGTAATGGACGATTTCATCATCGGCGAACCGGCCAGCGCGACTTCCAGCAACGCGGCAGCAGCTTTCAGCGGCGTAGGCACGACTGACGCGACCAACGCGCTCAACGCATTCCGCACGGCAATAGGGGGAGCCAACAACGGGGCCGCCGCTACTCCGCAGCAAGGCGGTCGCCGCGAGATCACTTGGGACGGCGTGTTGCTTGACGGTACCGACAACGGCGGCAACAACACGGCGATCGTCCAGGGCAAGATCACCGGCATTCCGGTCAACCGCTTTCAGAATCGTGGCATCACGTTTGACAGAGTTCTGGCGGTGAGTGGCGACGGCTTCGTCAGCGCCAACGCGAATGTCGCCAATCAATTTCCTGCTTTCAGCCCGGCCAACACCTTCGCTAGCTTCAACAACAACAGGTACGACGTGAACTTCGTCTTGGTCAGCGCAGCCACGACAACGCCAGTCCAGGCTTCAACGCGCGGCTTTGGCATAATCTTCCTCGATGTCGAACAAGCTAACACTTCGAGCATCGAGTATTTCAACGGCTCGCTCAGCCTGGGCAAATTCTTCGTGCCAGCGGGTGCGAGCGGACAAACTGAATTCCTGGGCGTGCTCTTCAACGCTCCCATCGTGACGCGCGTCGTCGTCACCGTAGGCACGACGCAAGTCTTCAACTTTAACAACGGCCAACTCACCTCCGGGCCGAACGAAAGCGCGACAACCGATTTGGTTGTCGCAGATGATTTCATCATCGCCGAACCCGCCACCACGACGGCCAGCGTCTCCGCCGCCAGTTACAGCGGCACGGCCATCGCGCCGGAATCCATCAGCGCGCTGTTTGGTACTGAACTGGCTCCGAGCATCACCGCCGCGACGACCGATCCGCTGCCGACCACGCTGGCAGGCACGACCGTCAAGGTGAAAGACAGCCTCAATGCAGAACGCTCAGCCTCGCTCTTCTTCGTTTCGCCAGGCCAGATCAACTATCTCGTGCCCACTGGCACGCAGCCGGGCGATGCAACAGTCACGGTTACTAGCGGCGATGGGCGTATCGCAACGGGGCGCGTCCGCATCGAAACGGTCGCTCCCGGTCTCTTTGCCGCAAACGCCAACGGGCAAGGCGTAGCGGCAGCGGTCGCTTTGCGCGTGCGGGCGAATGGCCAACAGGTCTACGAACCGGTAATAGCCTTCGATGCTGCGACTCAACGCTTCGTGCCAGTGCCGATTGACCTCGGCCCGGAATCGGACACGGTCTATCTGATTTTGTACGGCACGGGCATACGCTTTCGTAGCAGCTTGCAAGGCGTGACGGTCAAGCTGGGCAATGCGGACGGCAACGTGCTCTACGCTGGCGGGCAGACCGGTTTTGCCGGACTGGATCAGATCAACGTGGGGATTCCGCGCAGCCTGATCGGCCGAGGTGAAATAGATGTCGTGCTGACCGTAGACGGCAAGACGGCCAACACCCTCAGGGTCAATATCAAGTAGCTGCAGCGCGCATAAATCTGGGAGCGCAGGCGGCTCGCGTGCGAGAGGCGGGTGGGATTTCGTTCGGCAAACAAGTTTCCATCCTGGGGGAACCCCACGCGAGCCGCCTGCGCTCCCAGCTATCAAGCTGAAAAGCTATCAAGCTGAAAAAACTTCGTCACGAGGCCAGACGAATTTACAACTCAGCAGCTTGCCGCTACACTCCGCCGCCATGAACTGGACACAAGTTTACGACCCCTTGCACGCGTGGCCGCTCTCAACGCTAGTCGCTGCCATTCCCATCTTGTTACTCTTCTACCTGCTCGCCGTGCGTGGCGCGAAACCGCATTGGGCGGCGCTGGGCGGCGCTGGCATAGCCATTTTGCTGGCCAGCCTGGTCTTCACCATGCCACTGACAATGTCGCTGATGAGTTTCGGCTTCGGCGCGGCGTTCGGCTTGAAGATCGCCTGGATCGTGATTGCGGCAGTCTTTCTCTACGACATCACAGTCTTCACTGGCCAGTTCGAGATTATGAAAGACTCGGTCGCCGCGATTTCGCAAGACCGCCGCTTACAGGCGTTGCTGGTGGCCTTCGCCTTTGGCGCGTTTGTCGAAGGCTGTGCAGGTTTCGGCGCACCCGTTGCCATTTCGGGCGCGTTTATGATCGGCCTCGGCTTCGATCCATTTCACGCAGCCATTCTCAACCTGATCGCTAACACCGCGCCGGTCGCGTGGGGTTCCATCGGCACGCCATTGCACACACTGGCGGCAGTGACGGGTTTGCCCGAATCCGATTTGAGCGCAATGACAGGACGCATTCTGCCGTTCACCAGCGTGATCATTCCTTTCTGGTTGGTGCGTGTGATGTCGTCGTGGCGCGGCACGTTGGAAGTAATGCCCGCGATTCTGGTCTGCGGCGTCTCGTTCGCGCTGACGCAATTTTTCTGGTCGAACTACGTGGACAGCAATCTGGTGGACATCACTTCGGCGGCAGCGTGTTTGTTGGCAATGCTTGTCTTCCTGCGCTTCTGGCAGCCGAAGAATATTTGGCGTTTTGCGCACGATGCGCAGACGCAGCAAGCTGACCACCACTACACCAAAAGCCAGATTGCCAAGGCCTGGATGCCGTTTTTGATCCTGACGATTTTTGTTTTGTTGTGGGGTTTGCCTGCGATCAAAAACTCGTTGAATCGTGCGACCACACCCGCGTTTGCGGTCACGCTGCCCGATGGCAAACCGCGTCCGGGGCCACCGGGCTGGGATGTACCATTGCTGCACAGTCGAATCTATCGGGACAAACCAGTCGTGCCCGCCCCCGCCCCCGAAGCAGCGCGTTATGATTTCAATTGGCTGACGATGACCGGTACGGCGGCTTTTCTGGCGGCTCTGGTTTCGGGTTTGCTGCTCGGCCTCTCGCCGCAAAAACTGCTGCAACTGTTCGGCGGCACGCTCAAGCGCATGCGTTTCGCCGTAATGGCGATTGTCTGCATGCTCGGACTCGGTTACGTAACGCGCTATTCGGGGATGGACGCCGTCTTGGGCTTGGCCTTCACACGCACAGGTTGGCTCTTTCCCTTCTTCGGCACGCTGCTCGGCTGGCTGGGCGTGGCTTTGACCGGTAGCGACACCGCGTCGAATGCGCTCTTCGGCAGTCTGCAACGCATCACGGCGCAGCAGTTGGGCATTGATCCGGTCTTAATGGCTTCGGCCAACAGCGCGGGCGGTGTGATGGGCAAGATGATTGACGCGCAATCCATCGTCGTGGCGACAGCGGCAACCAATCAGGTCGGCAATGAAGGCAAGATTCTGCGCGCAGTGATGTGGCACAGCATCGTGCTGGCTTCGATTGTGGGGTTGATTGTGATGTTGTTTGCGTATGTCTTTACGTGGGCGATTCCGCACGGGTTGAATTTTGTGAAATGAAGAAATGAAGAGAGCCTATACGGTCATGTGGTCTCGGGATCACTGGCAACGCCTTCAAAAAGCTGATGAAGGTGGCAAGCCTCTCGAAGTGCTTTTTGGCGGTGTGCATCAGTCCGCGCCCTCGTTGAAATGTGCAGGAATCAAGCCAGGAGATGCTGTTTTCCCAGTTTCGGTCTATCGAGGGTCGCTCTACTTGCTGGCGGGGACAGTCATCCGTGAGTTTGTGGGTCTGGCCGAGTACGCTGTCAACCAACTCGGCCTTGAACGAAGGGCAGTCGCGGGCCTTGACGAATACAGGCTCGCGCAGTTCATCGCAGAAAAGTGTGGGGAACTAGGCCACCGCGCCCCTTACGGTTGTAACATTGAAGTAGCACTCGTTGAATGCTCGACACCGCTGAGCTTCGACGTAATCGTGCCGCCTGAAAAACTACCGGACGTCAGGTTTTGCCCACGAAAGGGCGCGCCACTCGGCTTGCGCCACGTCGAAGGTGGCAAGCTGACAAGCGCCATCAGTCTGCACGGAAATGTGCGCAGGCTTTGTCCAGACAGTGCAGCGTTGTTCTCCGAATTGGTCGGCCTTTCCTGGGCATCATAATCAGATTCGCTCACAGCAAGGGGACACTATGATTGAACTCATAGAGAAAGTCATCAGTCTCACCGAGCGGGTGCTAAAACTAGGCCTGCTGCTCTCACAGATCATCCTCTTCGGCGGCCTCGGCGCGGCGTACTGGTATCGCCCAGAGTTGGTCAAACAATACCGATGGTGGTTCGTGTTGGGGGCGGTGCTCTTCGAGGTGCTGGTCTTCGTCATCATTCCAATGGGCAAATGGGGGCGGGGCTTTCTGGGCGAAGTGTGGAAAGAGCATTTCGAGAAAGACGCACGCCAAGCTTTCGCCACCTGGCTGCGCGCCCTGCCAAGTAAATACCGGCGCGGGGCCATGCGCCGATATCGCCAGCACGTCATCATTGATCACGAGGTCTTCAACGTGCGCGGCATGGGCTTGATTGCGGCGCACGTGCTCAAACTCGAACAAGTCTTCGTTGACCTGAAGATTGCGCCGGCCAGCGACGCGGCCAGATTCAACCCCGATCCCATTGCCGTCAAACAGTTCGCCAACGCGCGCAGCGTCTGGGATTTTGTGCGCGCCAGCAAAGACGCCTCCGGCGATGCCGTCGCGCTCTCCATCGTCGGCCCGCCGGGCTGTGGCAAGACGACGCTCCTGCAACATCTGGCGGTTACGCTGGCCGCCAATCAGCAGCGCCGCTACAAAGTGCCCGCCTACACGCCGCTGCTGCTCTTCCTGCGCGACCACGCCAACGTCATCGCCGAACAGCCCACGCTCTCGCTGGGCGAGCTTGCGCAGAAACATTTCATCGGCGAACGCTACCCTGACTTGAAGCTGCCGTCAGATTGGTTTGAACGGCAACTACAGTCGGGCAAATGTCTAGTGCTGCTCGACGGGCTGGATGAAGTCGCGCAACTCGAAAAGCGTCGCAGCCTGTCGCAGTGGGCGGATGCGCAACTGCGCCGTTATCCCCGCTGCCGCTTCGTCATCAGTTCGCGCCCACAGGGTTATCAAGACGCCCCGTTGCAACGGGCCAACGTCGTCGAAGCACAGCCCTTCAACGGCGAACAGATTCAGCATTTCGTCAAGAACTGGTATCTGGCCAACGAAGTGGTCAGCGCGGGCAACCAGGTTGACGAAGGCATACGACTGCGCGCCAGCCGGGACGCCGACGAATTGCTCAGGCGTTTGGCTAATCCCAAAGCGGCGGCGATTCGCGCGCTGACCGTCAACCCGCTGCTGCTGACGATGATCACGATGGTGCATCGTTACCGGGGCGCGCTGCCGGGCAGCCGCGTCGAGTTATACCGCGAGATTTGCGAAGTGCTGCTCGGACGTTGGCGCCAGGCCAAAGGCGTCCAAGAGGGCGACCTCACCGCCGATCAAAAGCGCGTGGTCTTGATGCCGCTCGCGGCGCAGATGATGGAACAGGAGATTCGCGAGATCGCCACCGACGACGCCCTGCCGATCATCAGACCTCCGCTCAAGCGCGTCGGCGTTACGAGCGAAGCAGCAAAGAAATTTTTCCGCGACCTGCAAGAGAGCAGCGGTTTGTTGCTCGAACGCGAGGCCGGGCACTGGGGCTTTGCTCATCTGACCTTTCAAGAGTACCTGACCGCCGCTTACTGGCTGACGGAAGGAAACAGACCGACTGATTGGCAACAGCTTGTCGGCAAGAGCTGGTGGCACGAAACATTGCGGCTTTACGCGGCGCAGGGCGATGCGACCCCGATCTTGCAAGCCTGTCTGGCAGCGCGCAGCGTGGCTGCCCTGACGCTCGCCGCCGAGATTATGGAAGAAGGCGCACGCGAGATCAGCGAAGATGTACGCCACGCCGTTGAAGACCTGCTCGAAGCCGCGCTCGAAGCCGAGGAGCCGGAACTCCGCCGCCTGGCTGCCGAAGTCCGGCTGGCCCGCCGTATCAGCCCGACGCGCAGCAATTCACTCCAAAGCATAGACGACCTGCGCGAGCTTGATACGCAGTTCATCACCTGCGCCGAGTATCAGCTTTTTCTCGACGAGCAGCGCGAGCAGAACAAATATTACCAACCGGATCATTGGATTGAGCCTCAGTTTCCCACCGGGCAAGGACGCGCGCCCGTGTGTGGCGTGCTGGCCGAGGATGCCGTCGCCTTCTGTGACTGGCTTACACAGCGACAAGGCGGCGCGGCACAGTACCGGTTGCCCACTGCAGAAGAAGCGCGCCAGCACCCTATATCGTCCACCCAAATTGGTTACTGGTGTCAGGATGGAGAGTCTTTTATGTTGTCCTTGTCTCAAGCACAACGGCAAGCGATCAATGAGTCGCTCGCCAACCTCTTCAGCGAGGCTGTTCATCTTGACCTCGATTTTGACTTGAATCGCAACCTAATGCGCGCCAATCGCGATCTCGTCGGCGTAAGTGCACGTGACCTCGCTAGCGATCTCGACCGCGCACGAAACCTTGCCCGCAACTTCGACTACAACCTTGACCGCGTCCGCTTCCCCGACCGCTACCTCGACTCCGCCTTACGCGAGGCAGCCAGTAACCTCATCCGCAAAAGCGATCTCGATTACAACCTCGCCATCAGGAGTTCACTGTTTTATAGATCGTTATTGCGCGAAGGTGTTTCGGTCAATGATCTTTTAGAAATTGCCGGCGCGACCACTAGCGCGGAGCGGCATCGTGCTTATTGGCAACACATGAACCAGCTGCTCGGTTACGTTCATTGGGGGAGCCAACTCCGGGATCTATATACCTCTTCAACCTCGCTGGCAGCAAGCCTCATTCACTGGTTCAAAATCGCTTCACCCACTGGTAAATCAGATAAGCTTTCGCGGCAACCTCAGCATAAGTCCCTCGCTGATGCTTACTGGTGGACGTGGATAATCCAGGCACGCGCTGCGGATAGCTTTCCAGCCTGGGAAGGCATTCGGATAGTGCGGGAGCAGCCGTCAACCACCACCGCGCGCACCTGATTGCGGCGCGCTGTTGGTCAGAACTGCTTGAGCTACATTCAGTTTTTCAAGCTATAATGACGGCACGTTAGCATTCATCGCGAATCGGAGAGTCAACCATGCAGCAAATCGAATTGAGCCAAGCGCGGCTGAACTTGGCCGACTTACTGAGCGAAGCTTTGAAGGGCGAAGAAATCGTCTTCACGGAAAACAACCGACCTGTGCTCCGGCTCACGCGCATTGCCGACCCCAAACCGAAACGCACGCTGGGCACAGCACAAGGCCAAGTCTGGATGTCGCCTGATTTCAATGACTCGTACGAAGACTTCAGCGACGATCTCATTTAGCGATTCACCTGCGGCAGACAAGGCGAGATGAAATACCTGCTTGATACGCATGCCTTCTTATGGGCTGTCTCTGCGCCAGCCAGCCTCAGTGCGACAGCGCGCCAAGAAATCGAAGACCTCCAGAACGAGTTGCTAGTCAGCACCGCCAGTCTGTGGGAAATCGCTATCAAATTCGGCCTCGGGAAATTGCAACTCTCTTCGCCTTACGAGACTTTTATCCCGCATCAATTGGCGCTGCTCGGCGCAGGTATTTTGGCGGCCTCTACCGATCACTACGCCACAGTCGCTCGGCTGCCACATCACCATCGCGACCCGTTTGACCGGTTGATTATTGCGCAGTCCCTCGTCGAGCAAGTGCCAATCATCAGTGTAGACGATAAATTCGATGCTTACGGAATCCAGCGCATTTGGTGAACAGCATCAGCCTTTTTTGATGACTGTGCCATTCAACCCACCGCGCAACTCACCGTTCTCAAACGCCACCTGACCATTCACCAACACCAGCTTAATCCCGCTAGCCAACTGGCGTGGCCTGGCAAAAGTCGCGCGGTCGCGCATACGGGCGAGATCACAGATGGCTAAGTCGGCCACCGCGCCGGGCCGAATCACGCCGCGATCTGGCAACCCGAAAATCTGCGCCGGGTACGAAGTCATCTTGCGCACGGCCTCTTCCAGCGTGAGGGCCTGATCTTCACGGACAAAACGCGCGAGGATGCGCGCAAACGCCCCGTAAGCCGCCGGATGCGGCAACCCGCGCCCGTAATCTTCCGCGTCAGTGCAAAACGCGCCCAAACGATGACGCGCGTATTTGCCGAGCAACGCGCGCTCTTCGCGCTCGCCCGTCACTTCAAAGATCAGCATCGAAACCTGCCCGCGCTCTTCAACGATCAAGTCAGAGATGGCGTCGAACGGCGTCTTGCCCGTCAGCTTGCCCAACTCGGCCAGGCTGCGATTTTCATAGCGTTTGTTGCGGCGGCTCTCGACATAGCCGATGTAGATGGCCTCCCAACTCGTCGCGCGCACCAGATTGTGCGGCCAACCATGCGCGCGCCACGGCGGCCAAGTGGGCTTGCGCCGCGCGATGTCGTGTTCGATACGTTTGCGTGTCGGCGCGTCCTGCAACCGCTCGATCAAACAATCTACGCCGCCTTCCAACGCCCACGGCGGATAGAGCGCGATCATCATCGTCGCCGCCGCCGTGTAAGGAAACATATCGAAGCTCACGCGCACGCCCTCGCGTTCGGCTTGCTCTTCCATTGCCAGCACGCGGTCAATCTTCGACCAATGCGCGCGGCCCACGGCCTCGTTGTGCGAATGATGAACGCGCACGCCGGTCGAGCGCCCGACTTCGAGCAGTTCATTCACCGCTGGCAGCAGCGTCTCGCTCGAACCGCGAATGTGACTGGTGTAAATGCCATCGTACGCGGCCACGACCCGCGCCAGTTCTTTCAATTCCTCTGTGTCCGAATACATCCCCGGCGGATAGATCAAACCGGTAGACAGACCCAGCGCGCCGTCCTTCATCGCTTGTTCAACCATTTGGCGCATCGCTCTCAACTGCGTTTTTGACGGTGCGCCTTTCGCCAAGCCCATCGCTGAAATGCGCACCGGGCCGTGCGGCGCGAGTGTGACGATGTTCAACGCCAGACCGTTGCTGCCCAGTTGATCTAGGTAATCACCCACCGTGCGCCAGCGCCACGGCACTTGCTCCGGCGTCATCCACGCGTTGACGGCGCGCAGGATCGCTTCGGCTTCGTGGTTGGTGACAGGCGCACAGCCCAATCCGCAATTGCCGATGATGGTGGTCGTGATGCCTTGCGCGAGTTTGCATTTCAACAAATCGGCCTGCTTGCTTGGTGGCAAAGGCAAGAGCAGGTCGGCGTGCGAATGCGGATCAATGATGCCGGGGATGATCGTCAGGCCGCGCGCGTCGAGTGTGCGTTTGGCTGGCCCGGCCAGTGCGCCCAGCGCGGCGATGCGGTCGCGGCGAACAGCCAGGTCAGCCGTGTAAGCGGCTTGGCCCGTGCCGTCAATGAGGCGCGCGTTTTTGATGACTAAATCGTACATTGAATTGATTGACAGAAAGCTACGTGCCGCCTACAGTAGCGCGCGTAGTCCTAGCCAGTAAAGATTGAATAACGAGCAACCTTTTCCCGGAGCTGAAGCCAGACATCCGGCCAGTCGCGCGCGACGGCAGCCGCGCAGAGATCAACCAGTCATCAACAGCCAACGTAATAGCGGCTATTGGAGGATTGTCCATGTCTTACCTAGATCCCCAGAAGCGTGACTACGCTTCGCTTTCGATCCGTGACCTGTTGGAGGCGCGCGAAGCATATCATGTCCATCTCTCGCGGATTGACACCGTTATCGGCACGGCGATTGGCCGTTACCTGATCCGGCAGCAAGACCCGGACTATCGTAAGCCGCACAACGGTGAGCCCGCCCCGCGCTCGCGCTCGCCGCAACGCCGCTTGGTGGATTCCGAGGTGTGTAAATGGTCGTGGCCGTGCGTGCTGGTCTTTGTGCGCGAATGGCTGACCAAGCAGGAGTTGCAGAACCACCCGGAGCAAGTAATCCCCTCGTTCCTCTACCTCCCCGACGGGCGCATCATCCCCACTTGTGTGGTCAAAGCGGAGTTGGTCAAGGAGCCACGGCGCCTGCTCGACCGGCTCAATTTCCCGAGCAAGCTGGTCGGCGGCGGCTACCCGGTGCTGACGCAGGTGCAGGGCGAGCAACACGTCGGCTCACTCGGCTGTCTGGTGAGCGACGGCGACAACGTCTACATGCTGACCAACCAACACGTCAGCGGCGAGGCCGGGCGCGAGGCCTTCACGCTGGTCAACGGCGGCCAGCGAAGGCTGGGCGCCGCCTCGACCAGGCAGGTTGGCAAAAAGCCCTTCAACGAAGTCTACCAGGGCTACCCCACCGTACGCGCCTTCAGCAATCTGGACGCGGGGCTGATCAAACTCGACGAGGCGAGCGGCAGCACGGCGCAAGTCTTCGGCATCGGCGAACTAGGTGACCTGATTGATCTGAACGTCAATACCATGACGCTCGACCTGATTGGGATGCCGGTACGCGCCTGGGGCGGCGTCTCAGGCGAATTGAAAGGCAGCTTGAAGGCCTTGTTTTACCGCTACCGTTCGGTGGGCGGCTTCGATTACGTGGCCGACCTGTTGATCGGGCCGCGCGATAAGAACTCGTCGCTGCCGACCGAGCACGGCGATTCGGGCACCGTCTGGTTTTACGACCCGGAAGGCGAGCGCGAAGACGGCTCGGCCAAACGGGCTAAGAAGGCCGCGCCGAAGGTCGAGCGCGGGATCAAGGCCAACCGCTTTCGTCCGCTGGCCTTGCAATGGGGCGGGCAAAAGTTGCAATTGCCGGGCACGCCGCAGGGCACACAATTCGCGCTGGCGACCACACTCAGCACGGTCTGCCGCGAGTTGGATGTCACGCTGGTGAGCGACCTCAACATCGGGCAGACGGAATACTGGGGACGGCTCGGCCATTTCAAGATCGCTGCCGAGGCCTGCCAGTTGGTCACCAATCAGAAGCTGAAGACCCTACTGACGAACAATCTCGACCGCATCAGCTTCAGCGACAACGATTTTGCCAACAGCGACGCGCGCGCCCAGACTGGCGTTTTCAACGTCTTCGGAGCCAACCAATTCGTCCCACTGGCCGACGTGCCCGACCTAGCCTGGAAAAAACTCGGCCACCCCGCCAACCGGCACGGCAAAGACAATTCCACTCATTTCGCCGACGTGGACGCTGTCAGTTCGGGGCCGAACTTCACCAACAAATCGCTGCTCACGCTCACCCAAAACATCAACAACCTGGACCCCGACGTTTGGGATCGCTTCTACGACGAGTTGATCGCTCAGGGCAACTCCGTCGACAAGGGTTCGCTACCCTTCCGCGTCTGGCAGTTTTATCAAGAACTGGTGGGGTTTGCGCAGGCGCAGCAGGTGGCCGATTTTGTTTGCGCCGCCGGCATCCTCGCGCACTACGTGGGTGACGCCTGCCAGCCACTGCACGCCTCGGAATTTTTCAACACCCCGTCCGGCGTGCACACGATGTACGAGACCACGATGCTCGACTCCAACCTGGACGACTTACTCCTCAAGGTGGATTCCGCCATCGGCAATCAGACGGCGCACACCAACGTCAGCGGCGGGCGCGCGGCGGCGGCCTCGATCATGCAACTGATCCGCGACGTGCGCCAAGTCCTCCTCCCGCAGACGATCGGCGACTTCTTCCAAACCCTCGGCAGCCGCAACCGGGCGCGCCTGATGTGGGCGGAGTTCGGCGACCGCACCGCGCAGTGTATGGCGCTCGGCAGCCTGCGCCTTGCCTCGCTCTGGCAGAGCGCCTGGGTCGAAGGCGGCGGCAATCAGATCGCCAATAACCGCCTGGTCGCCATCAACAAGAACACGCTGAGAGGCAAATACACACGGCAGACTTTTCTCGAATCCTTCAGCCTGCGCCAACTGGCGGATCAAAACATTCTGCAATAACCGCGCGAGCGCCGCATCAAGGCAGATGCGGCGCTCGCCCTTTCTTCAATGAGCTAGCCTGCTTCATCTGGCCGGGGCTTTGGGCGCGGCCAATGACTTCACGTATTTCTTCCATTCTTCGGCTGACATCGTTTTGCGCTTCTCTTTTTCAGCGACAGCAATCACCATCTCTTTGACCGGTTGAACTAACATCAGTTCGACCGGGGCTTTGGGTTTGGCTATCGCATCGAGTTGTGCGAGCTTAGCAGCACGCCAATCCGCCGGCACTTGTTCATCCGGATTTCGACGGGCCAGCCATTCTCTGACGATTGCCACAAGCGTACCCAGGTCTTGCGCCACTGGTGTCGCCTCGGCCGCCAGCGGCGAATAGGTCGCCATTTCTGGAAAAGCTTGGGACGCCTTTTCCCAACGCCGCAGTAGCTTGTCTAAATCGGCATACGCAAATAAATATTTGTCGGGGTGGCCTTCGGTGTAAAGCAGAAAATCCACCAGCGCCGCAAATTCACGCGCGGTTGAACTATCCGGGCGCGCCACGTCTGTGAGTCGCGTCAATGGCGTGTGCTGCGTCGCTTTCTGGAGCCTACCACGTTGATAAACTTTGACCGGCTCTACCACATCAATCAGATCTTTGACTATGGCAACCGCCTCGTCAAACACGGCAGCCTGACCGACGAAACGTCGCAACATTCCTGCTCGATTCTTTTCGTGCAGCAGGCCCACCTCTTCAAGCTGTACACTCACCACCGCCAACCGCCGATACATATCCTCCACATTACGTACTTCGCGCGCCGACCAAAACCGCTCCGCAATCGCCGCCGTACGCGGCCAGATGCGCGAATCAATCGTTTCGGGCGAGACCCACTCCGCCCACATCGTCGCTTCGCCGCCCAGAATCAGCTTCTGCTCTTCCGCCGTCAGCGTTGTGTTGGCCGGAATCGGATCGTTCAAGTAGTGAGCGCGCGCCGGGTGCATCAAGTCAATGTAATAGCCGTTCGATAAAATCCCCGTGTAACCTTGCTTGGCTGCTGCCGCCAAGGCTTGCGGCCCGCGCCACGATTGCACGACGATGTCTTTGGGCAAGCTCGGGTGCAGGACTTCATCCCAGCCGATCATCTTCTTGCCGTGCTTGGTCACGATCTGCGACAGCCGTTGATTGAAGTAAGCCTGAAAACCGTGATTGTCTTTCAAACCCTTCTGCTGAATGAACTCTTGAATCTTCGGATTCTCTTTCCAATGCTTGCCTTCGACTTCATCGCCGCCAATGTGCATGTAAGCGTCGGGGAAGAGCGCGGCCATCTCGCCGAGGAAACCATCGAGCAATTTGTAGAGGTCTTCATTCGTCGGGTCCATCACCGGCTCGAAGATGCCCCACTTGCGTTCGATCTCGTAGGGGCCGGGCTTGCTGGCTAGTTCGGGATGGCCGACGAACCATGAAGTCGTGTGGCCCGGCATGTCAAATTCGGGCACGACGCGGATGCCGCGCATGCGGGCGTATTCGATAATCTCGCGCATTTCCGCCTGCGTGTAGAAGTTGCCGTCCGAACCCATTTGATGCAGCTTCGGATACTGCTTGCTCTCGATGCGGAAACCTTGATCTTCGGTGATGTGCAGGTGCAGTACGTTCAGCTTGACCGCCGCCATCCCGTCGAGGTTGCGCTTGATCACCTCCATCGGCTGCCAATGTCGCCCGATGTCAATCAACAGGCCACGCCACGGAAAACGCGGCTTGTCCTGGATGCTGACCGCCGGGATGAAGTAGCCGTCTCTATCGCCATTCAGCAATTGCAGGAAAGTCTCCAAACCGCGCAACGCGCCAACCACGGTCGGCGCATTGAGAGTGGCTTGTGCGCTGCTGACCTCCAGCGAGTAGCTCTCGTCTTCGTCCACTGCGGGGATTGTCTTGCCCGCATTCTGGCAGTTGATTACCAACGTCGCTTGTGTTGCGGCTTGCGCCAGCCCGCGCTTGAAGGTCAAGCCGGTGCGCGCATCCAAGCGTCGCGCCATCCGCTCAATTCCCGCTTGCAAGCGCGCGTCGTTGTGGCCGCGCACGCCGACAGCGAATTGTTCGGTGATGCCCAAGCGTCCTTCCCGAAATTGTAAGGAAGCGGGCACGGGCATCAGATTGTGTCGAGGTTTGGCGTCCTGCGCCCACACGGCCAGTGGCATCAGCAGTAGCAGCACGAGCAAGCGTCGTTGATGATTCATAGGAGTCCTCTGTTTGTGATTGTTGGAAGCTGGTACAAAAACAGCAGGAGAGTAACGGCTGAGGCTGACCACGTCAATCTTACGGCTGTGCCGGTGGCCCCAATTCTTCGGTGCGGTAGCCATCGGGATAGCTGCGATGTTTCAGGCCGCTGCGCAACAACGGCTGCCCGCGTTCCGGCAAGAGGCGCACCAGGCGCGCGCGTGTACGCAAGGCGCCTTCGACCAAGCTGCGCATTGCGGCAGACGGTTTGGGAAAGCCGAACGCTTCGAGCAAGCGGTCATCCATCAACGCATAAACAAACGGCTCGCCCAACTTCCACAACGGCTTTGGCAACAACCAAGATAAAAACAGATTGCGCGTTGCTACGGCGGTGCGGTTTGCGGCGTCAGAATAGCGAAAGCGCGTCTGCTCGTATTCGATGTTGAATTGTTCGTAGGCTTCATAGCTGGTTGGGATGTCCTGGATGTTCATCCGCTGGCCCACTGCGCGCCAGAAATAGAACAAACCCAGCCGCTCTTGCTCGACCATACGACGCCAACCGAAGCGGTCAATCCAACGCGGCGGCTCGAAGATAAAAGTCGAGAGCACGTAGCGGAAATCATCGTTGGCGATCTTGAAGCGTCCGTGAATGCTGTTCATGTGTTCGAGCGCCTTTCGCCCGCGCTCGCTGTCGTAGCCGTATTCGTAAATCTGGCTCAGGATCAGATCGGTATCGTCGTAACGCTTCTGCGCGCGCTTCAGAAACTCGCCCGTGCGGTCGAGCAGCGCGCCAATGCTGGGTACGGCGTAGGTACGAAAGAGCGCGAATTCGAGCGAGCGCACCATGTCGAACGGGAATTCGTAGGCGGCGCAGAGAAACATAATGCGCTGGTGATCGCGCTCAGGGTCGAGTTGAGTAATCTCGGCAAGGGCTTGGTGTTTTGGCATAGTGATCGTCTGATTGAATGGGTATTGATGACTACAGCAGCCATCGAGAGCTTCCGATCCCGTTTCGTTTGATCTCCAATCTCAAATTTGAAATTGATCGGCCAATCTATGTTACGCGCCCTGACTGTCTGTCAGATTTACCGCTGCACGTCGCTCGATCAATAACCGATAATGAACGACAAACGCTAAATAACAAATCGCTCGCACGTCTGCTTGACCACTTCATGCCCCTTTGCTACTATCCCGCGCGATTCCGGGCATTCCAATTTTCCTATTCTTAAACTGAAGCAACTTCTGCGGATTCGTCCAAGCGCAAGGCGTAGTGTGCCGGTCTATCAACCGGCGCAAAGCGCTTGGCTGCTCCGCCTCAACCGAGGTCTGACATTCAGCATGAAATGCGAAAAGTGTGCTGGCGTATTGCCAGACAATAAAATCATCTGTCCGCAATGCGGCTTCAATAACTGGCATCTGCGGCGTGGCGCGGCATTATCCTCAAGCGCGCCGCAGACAAAGGATAAACCGGAAACAGCGGTTAAACCGTCTGCGCCTATAGCGGCCAAAGTCCGCGCGCGCTACAAGCCGGAAGCCAAGCTGCTTCACTTTCCCGTCGTTGCTAAACCGGCTGAAGAGGCGGCGGCAGAAGAACCGCCCAATGAGCCAGCCTGGCGCGCCCAAACCAAGACTAAAGTGCGCGAACACATGGAACGCCGCAAAACCGCGGCGGAAGGGGGCGATGCATCAGCCGCCTCTGACGATCCAACCAGACAGTTGCTGGTCGAATCGGCACTGAAGCGGTTGCGCAAACCAGCCGCGCCGCCGCCCGTCATTTCCACACCCATCCGCAGCAGCGGCCAGTCACAAGCCTTGGCTCGCGCCTTGGATTATGACGAGGAGCCGCTCGCAGCCGAGCCGGTTATCCAGCCACACAAGGAACTGCCTGCCGCGCCGCAACAGCAACCAAGCGCCCGTGCGCCTTTTGTCGAATCAGACATCATACAGATAGACACACCTGTTGGCCTTGCCACGCCTGAAGTCGAGGAAGAAATCGCTGTGGCGGAATCAAGGCTTGCCGAAACAGAGCAGGCGACAGAGCCTTTGGACTACAGCACTGAATCGTTAGTCAACCCGGCTGAATTGCGCGCAACCGAAGCCGCTAAGGTTAAGCCCTGGATCGGCAAGCCTGCCCCTGTCTGGCTACGCACGCTGGCCGGATCGGTTGACCTGGAAGCGGCGCTGCTGGCCTATCTGCCCTTCTTCGCGGCCTACACTTCGCTGGACGGGCCGCCGGAAGGCGCCGATCTCTACTTGATGGTGGCAATGCTAGCGGCGGTGATTTATCTCTATCAACTCATCACCTACAGCCTCAACGGACGCACCTTTGGCATGGCCATCTGCGGTTTGCGTTGCGTGGTGATGGAGGAAGCTAGCCAATCCATCAGCTTCAAACGCCGCTTGTGGCAAGCATTGGGTGGCATGGTGGCGCTGCTTTGCCCGCCACTCAATTTCTTCGTCACGCGTGTGACCGAGCATCAACGTGGCTTAGCCGATGCGTTGGCTGGCACGATCACATTGCGCCGCGCTCAGGATTGAGCCTGAAGTACAGTACGGGGAGCGGTAGCGATCTGGTGTTCCGTTTTGGACGCATTCGAAGTAACCAGGTCGATACCGCTCTCTGTACTGTATCCGCTCTTCAGCCTGCCTTGACAGATTAGCTCAGCGAGTTGAATAGATAGACCCTGAATGGACAATTTTCTGTTGCAGGCTATTACAAACGACCTTGCCACCACACTCACCGGGCTGCGGCTCGGCAAGGTCTATCAACTTGGCGCGACCGACCTCGTCTTGGATTTTCGGTTGCGCGATGGCCGTCAGCTCTTCATCTCAACCGATCCGCAACGGTTGGCGCTCTATCTGACTGCGCGCTCTGTGCGACAGCTTGAGCGTGAAGCGCGCGGCGATCGGGCCTTTCCGGCGCTAATCAAAAAATATCTGAGCGGCGCGCGACTAACGCAGATTGAAAAGCTCGGCTATGACCGCGTAGTGAACTTCGATTTTCAAGCAGAGAGTGAAACAGGCGAGTTGATCGAGCGACGCCTGGTCGTCTCACTCATTGGGCGCGGCGCGAATATTTTCTTGCTCGCAGGCACGCAAATCCTCGCGTCCTTGCGCACCGCTGCACAGGAAGACCCATCGCCCGCTGTCAGCTTTCAGGAGCCGCCGCCGCCAACCGACAAGCTCGACCCTTTCTTGCTCTCGATTGAGATGTTGGACAAGTTACTGGCAGAGAGCGGTAATGATTTGGCCAACGCTGCGCAAAAGCACCTACTCGGCTTCACCTCGCTCTACGCCCGCGAACTGGCCGCGCGCGCCGAGCAACAAAACGCGCACGCAGCTTTGCAGGGCCTGTTGCAAGAAATCTTCGCGTTGCCGCCGCAGCCTCTGATTTACACAGCAACCCCGCTTGATGAGTTGCAGCGTGAGCCTGGCAAGACAGATTTTTCGCTCACCCTCTCGCCCATACCGCTTGTTCATTTGACCGACCAAACTCCTATTGCTTTCCCGAACATCAATCAAGCGGCGGACGCCTATTTCAGCTTGCTCGACGAGCGGCGCAGCTTCACAGCCTTGCGCCAGCAGCTTCAATCACACTTGAACAGCCAACTCAAAAGGCAGCGCACGCTCAGGGATAATCTGCAACGCGAGCGCGAGAAGTACAGCCAGGGCGAGACCCATCAGCGTTATGGCGAACTGCTGCTGGCCAATCTGCAACAGGCAAGCAAGACCGCCACCGCCTTTCGTGTGACTGATTTTTATGACGCGGACTTGTCGCAGATTGAAATCCCCGCCGCCGACAAAGCGACGGCGCAAGAGGCCGCTGAGCATTACTTCAAACTCGCGCGCAAAGCGCGGCACGGCTTGCAGAGCATCAACGAGCGGCTGCCTCTGGTTGAAGCCAGCTTGGCCACGCTGGAAGATCAGCTCGCGCAGCTCGCGCACATCACACGCCGTCCTGAGCTTGAAGCGCTGGCCGCGCGCTGCGGCTTGCGCCCGGCGCCAGTCGCGACCGATAGCCAGGCCGTGCGCAGCAAGCCTACAAAGCCAAAAGCCAAGGAAGAAAAAATCTCCGGCGTGCGGCGTTATCGTTCGAGCGACGGCTACGAAATCCTAGTGGGCCGCACCGACCGCGACAACGACGTGCTGACTTTCCGCGTGGCGAAATCGAATGACCTTTGGTTTCACGCGGCGGATTACCCAGGCTCGCACGTCGTGCTGCGTAATCCGCAACGCCGGCCTGTGCCGCCGCGCGCTATCACCGAAGCCGCGCAACTGGCGGCGCAATTCAGCCACGCGCGCCACGATGCCCGCGTAGCCGTCAATTATTGTGAACGGAAATTCGTGTCGAAACAGAAAGGCTTTGCGCCAGGACAGGTGCGGCTCTCTTCTTTCAAAACCATTTTGGTCGAGCCGCAAGAGGCGGGGGAAAGAGTGTTGAGTTGAAGTTGATGTACCGTGGACTGTCCAGTCTGCGGAGGATTCGGCGTCTTGCCTTCGGTTCCAGCGGGTAAACGACGGAGACCACCGCAGACTGGACAGTCTACGGTACATTTTTCGTTGCAGTACTACCCTCTCGTCATCAACCCCAACTGCTGAAGCAACGTCACATCAATGATCGTTTCGTTGCGCTCCGCCCCCGTCGAGATAAACGCGAAGGGCGCGCCGGACAGTTCAGCCAGCCGCTTGATGTAAGCCTGTGCGCGCGGTGGCAAAGCCGAGAACTCCGTCAAGCCGACCGTACGCGACTGCCAACCCGGCATCGTTTCGTAGATCGGTTCGGCGCCATTCATCGCGTCGGCATCGTAGGGAATCTGCTCGGTCTCCTGGCCGTTGATGCGATAGCCGACGCAGATTTTGAGTTCCGGTTCTTCATCCAACACATCGAGCTTGGTCAGCGCCAGCGCATGCAGTCCGTTGACCATCACGGCATAACGCGCCACCACCGCGTCAAACCAGCCCGTGCGGCGTGGACGACCGGTTGAAGCGCCGTACTCGCCGCCGCGCTGCCTGATCGCCTCGCCTTTTTCGTCAAGTAGTTCAGTCGGGAACGGCCCGCCACCGACGCGCGTGGTGTAAGCCTTGATGACGCCGATTGCCACACCTACGGCTGAAGGCGGCAAGCCGGTGCCGGTGACTGCGCCGCCAATGGACGAATTGGACGAAGTGACAAACGGGTAGGTGCCGTGATCTATGTCCAACATCGTCGCCTGTGCGCCTTCGAGCAGCAAGGCTTGGCCAGTGCGCGCGGCCTGGTTCAAGTAGTAAGTCGTGTCGCAGATGTGCGGCGCCAACTGTTCGCACCAATACTCGCCTTTAACAATCAATTCCTGTTCATCAATTAATTCGCCGCCCAGCATTTCCAACAATCGATTCGCCTGTCTGACGTTGTGTGAGAGCTTCTCGGCCAGTGTCGCCGCATCGGTCAAATCGCCTGCGCGCAAGCCGCGCCGCGCCATCTTCTCTTCGTAGGCCGGGCCAATGCCGCGCATCGTCGTGCCGACCGCGTTGCCGCCGCGCGAGGATTCAATCGCGCGATCCAAGGCGATGTGATGCGGCAGGATCAGATGCGCGCGGTTGCTGACGAGCAGGCGCCCAGGTGTGACTTCGATGCCTTGCGCGCGCAGTTCATCAATCTCGTTGAGCAAGGCTTCCGGGTGAACGACGACGCCGTTGCCGATGACGCAGGTCTTGCCCGGATGGGTGATGCCTGAAGGAATCAGATGCAGGACGAACTTCTGATCTAGGCCGTCTTTGCGAATGATGACCGTGTGGCCCGCGTTATGGCCGCCCTGATAACGCACGACGATGTCGAAATGCGGGGCGAGCAGATCAACGATCTTGCCCTTGCCTTCGTCGCCCCATTGCGCGCCGATGATTGCTAAATTCATTTTGATTGTAGTGTCCTTCGGCTGTCATTTAACCACGGGGACACGGGGACAGACATTGGGATAAAGACGGTCACTTTCTTTCCAAATGGTTCTTCCCCGTGTCCCCGTGCTCCCCGTGGTTGGCTTCTCGCTTAATACCGGTTAAGTCTATTTTTGTTTCAGACTATCGAGATACTTCTCGACCGAGACGGCAGCTTGCACGCCGTCCGCTACGACGTTGGCCAATTGGTAGATCGGCCGCACACACAAATCGCCTGCCGCAAACAAACCCGGCACGCCTGTTTCCATCAGTTCGTTGACGTGCACGCGGCCCTGGTCGTCGAGGTTGACCATATCCTTGACTAAATCCGAATTGGGCAACCAGCCGATGAAAACGAAGACCGCATTGACCGGGAACTCCTCTGTCTTATCGGTCTCCACATTGCGCACGCGGATGCCCGTGACTTCTTTTTGCGTGCCGTTGGTCTTGCCGTAAATTTCTTCGACGACTGAATGCCAGACGGGTTGAACGTTGGGCGCGTGCAGGTACTCTTCGATCAAAATCTTCTGCGCAGTAAATTGGTCGCGGCGATGGATGGATTTGATGCCGGAGGCATAACGCGTCAGGAAGAAGCCTTCTTCGACCGCTGAATTGCCGCCGCCAACGACGGCGACCGGTTGGCCTCTGAAAAACGCACCGTCGCAGGTCGCGCAGACGCTCACGCCGTAGCC
Organism: uncultured Acidobacteriota bacterium; assembly: GCA_963699175.1. Classification (GTDB taxonomy): domain Bacteria; phylum Acidobacteriota; class Blastocatellia; order RBC074; family RBC074; genus JACPYM01. The sequence goes on from OY969418.1 coordinate 1,674,122, forward strand.
GAAGTAGTCCTGATAGCCCGGCACTTCCAGCGGGCGCGGGTGGCGGCCCATCGCCGCAATCACCGTCTTCGCTGTGACCGACGAGCCGTCGCCCAGGCCAATCGTGAACGTGTTATCTTCGTTGCGTGTCAGTTTTTCCGCGCCCACGCCGATGCGCACTTCCGCGCCGAAGCGTTGCGCGTGTTTCAAAAAAGCCTGCGCAAAATCGTAGCCGGTAATGCCATCCGCAAAGCCCGGATAGTTATCAATTGCCGCCGAGAAGACGATCTGCCCGCCGGGCACGCTCTTCTCCAACACCAGCGTCTTCAGCAACGATCGCCCAGTATAAACGGCGGCGGCCAACCCTGTTGGCCCACCGCCGATAATCACTACATCGTAATCTGTGGTCATAAAACCTAGTTGGCAGTTGGTAGTTGACAGTTGTTAGTTGGCAGCGATGTGCAGCAACACTTCTACTGCCAACCGCCAACTACCAACTGCCAACTGAAATTACAGTTGCCGATCAATCATTTGCGCCAATTCCACGCTCGCATCGCTAGGGATGCCGACGCGGCGTTCGACCTCTTGGCCTTTGTTGAAAAGAATCAGCGTCGGGATGCCGCGAATGCCGTACTTGGCTGGATTTTCCAGGTTGTCATCCACGTTCATCTTGAGCACCTTGGCTTTGCCCTGAAACTTCTTGGCCACTTGTTCGACAGTCGGCGCAAGCATCCGGCAGGGCGCGCACCAGGGTGCCCAGAAATCCACCAGCACCGGCTGGTCGGACTGCAAGACTTCTTGTTCCCATTCCGTATCGTTCACTTCAGCCACAAAATCATTCATTGTCTTCTCTTGTAAATCCGCCATTGTCTTCTCCTCTTGTAAATCCGCTGTCGCGGAAATTGTTTACCTCCCGCTCGGTCAGGCTACGACGCCAGACAAGCGGGAGGGATTATAGCAAACGACTGTCTAGATTGGCACACCTTCCCGGATGAAGTAAAACCCATTTTTGCCCACTATGTTGTATGCCTAGCGTCCACTCGCCACAATCCGTTCGTAAGCGTCCAGGTAGTCGTGCGCCGTGTGCTCCCACGAATGATCGGCGCGCATCCCGTTAAGCTGAAGGCGCTGCCACGTCTCGCGGTCGTAGTAATTGAGCAACGCCTCGTAATATCTCTCCAACAACCGCTCTGCTGAATAGGCGTAAAACTTGAAGCCGTTGCCGCGCCCTGTCGTGCGCTCGAAGTTGTGGATCGTATCGTCAAGTCCGCCCACGCCACGCACCAGCGGCACCGTGCCATATTTCAAACTGTACATCTGATTCAAGCCACACGGCTCATAGGCCGATGGCATTAGGAACATATCGGCGCCTGCTTCGATCAAATGCGACAGTTCCGTGCTGAAGCCGAAGTAGACGCCAACCTGTTGCGGGCGCGCGTCACGCACTTGTTGAAAGAAGCCCTCGTAGTGCGAATCGCCTGAGCCTAGCAGTACGAAGTACGCGTTCGAATCCAAGATGCGCCCCACCGCCTCGGCCATCAAGTCAACGCCCTTCTGCACCGTCAAGCGCGAGACAACGCCGACGATAGGTCGCTCCAAATCCACTGGCAAGCTGTAACGTTCCAGCAAGCGCCGCTTACATTCGAGCTTGCCGGACAGGTCGTTGATCGAATAATGCGCGGACAAATGATGATCGGTCTCCGGGTTCCACTCGCCATAATCCACGCCGTTCAAGATGCCAAGCAAGTCGCCCCGCCGCCAACGCAGCAGCCCGTCAAGCTGATTGCCGAACTCCGGCGTTTGAATCTCCTGCGCGTATTTGCGGCTGACGGTCGAGAGCGCCGTGGAAAAATACAAACCACCCTTGAGCGCGTTGGCCGCTTTATGAAACTCCATTCCGTGCTGAAAGACATCCCAACCCAGCCCAAACTTCGGCAATAGCTTCGGATCGAACAAGCCTTGATAAGCCAGATTGTGAATCGTGAAGAGCGTCTTGGTTTGCTGGTAGTAGGGATCACCGGCAAAGGTCGTTACCAGGTGCGCCGGGATAAAACCCGTCTGCCAATCGTTGCAGTGAATGATGTCGGGCGGTGGGCCAATGCGCTTGGCTAACTCCAAGACGGCGCGACTGAAGAACGCAAAGCGTTCGACATCCCAATCGCCCGAACCGTAGATGTAACCCTGGCCGAAGTATTCCGGGTTGTCTATGAAATAAACGGGCGCACTATCATCAATGCCAGCGGGCCAATCGCGCCACACGCGCGCGCTTTTCAGCGTCCCATCAAAAGGCACTTGCAAGTCATCGAACAAGAGTTCGCCCGTCTCTTCTCTGACTACATCGCCTTGCCGTTTGCCCGGGCCGGTGTAACGCGGCGTGACGACGTTTGCGTCACAACCACTGCGTTTGAGCGCCTTGGGCAATGCGCCTGCCACATCAGCCAAACCACCAGTCTTCGAGTATGGCACGACTTCGGACGAAGCGAGGATGACGCGCATAGCGGTTGGTTGGGTGATGAGCCTTTCAGTTCGAGATCGGTTGTGCCAATGAATGGCGGATAGTAAGTGTGCGCTTGAAAAGTTGTCAAGCTACTCTGACAATGTGCCGCCCCTGCGCTGAATGGCCCAGTCTCGTGCTGTTGGCTGATATGATGACGCTCGCTTGAAGGAGGCAAAAGATGCAATGGCGAAAGTCAATCTCGCTAAGCCGGATAAGTTTGGCCGCGTTTTCTGTCTGCACTTTGCTACTCACACTGATGGCAGAGGCAGCGCAACCGCTCAGTTATGTTTGCTATCGCGCTAGCGGCAAGATTCGGATTGATGGCCAACTCAACGAGGCCGCCTGGCGGGCTGCGCCGTGGACAACAGCATTCGTAGACATCGAAGGCGACGCCAAGCCGCGCCCACGTTTTTTGACGCGCGCGAAAATGCTCTGGGATGAGCAATATTTCTACATCGCCGCCGACATGGAAGAGCCGCACGTTTGGGGAACGCTGACCCAACGCGATTCGGTGATTTTTCATGACAATGATTTCGAGGTTTTCATTGATCCTGACGGCGACACCCGCGAGTACTACGAATTTGAAATCAACGCCTTGAATACGGGCTGGGATCTGTTTTTGCCGCGCAAGTACAAGGAGGGCGGCAAGGCCGACAACAGTTGGGACATCGTCGGCTTGCAAACCGCCGTGCGCGTCGCGGGCACGCTCAACAATCCGAACGATCAAGACAAGGGCTGGTCAGTCGAGTTGGCGCTGCCGTGGACAGCCTTGGCCCAATATGCTCATCAACCGACGCCGCCGCGCAACGGCGACCGTTGGCGCGTGAACTTCTCGCGCGTCGAATGGCAGCACGAAGTAGTCGAGGGCCAATACCGCAAGAAAGCCGGATTGCGCGAAGACAACTGGGTCTGGTCGCCGCAAGGCGTGATTGATATGCACCAGCCGGACAAGTGGGGCTACGTGCAATTCTCCACTGAGAAAAGAAAGCAATGAATCTTTTGTTCCCTGCCGCTGCCCTTCAGAGGCTTTTCTGCTCTCCTCATTCTCCCAACTCAGTCACTGCCTGACTACGCACGTCATAGGTCGAAATTAGGTAGTGATAAAAATCTAAGGCTCAGACGCTTTTGCCGCGTAGCGGCAATTGAATTTAGCCGTGGGTTGCAACCCACGGTAGTTACAAGCAGCAAGTTCCGCATCGCGTCAGCGATGCCTGATTCAAGCGTCGCTAACGCGACGCGGGAATTTTGACGCTCTTCCCCGGCGTTGAAAACGCCGGGCTAAACTCAGGTCGCCGCTACGCGGCTGCAAACCACCGCCTTACATTTTTAGCGCTACCCGAAATTATTCGCTGGGTTGAGCCGATTTCGCGCTCGAATCCGCATGGGTACGTGGGCAATGAGCCAGGCGGCTCGCCCCTGACCTGTAGCGAGGCTAGCAGTGCTAAGGCCGCTCGGATCAGTGTGCCTGTGCGCTGCCTGGCTCGCGGCGAGAAGGCGTGGATTCAACCTGTCTGAGCAGGCAGACAGACAAACATTGAATTTGGATGACGCTGATCGAGTGATCACGAAGTCCATACAAGGAGATCGAAATTGGAGGAAGGCTATGTCTATTACACCTAAACAAGTTTACGCCCGCGTCTGGCTGGCAGCATTCGTTATCTGTTTGGCGCTTGCCAGCCTGGCGCCAATCGTCAGCGCGCGCTTGGCTGTGAGCGCCAACTCGCATCACGCCGCGCCAAACCCCGCCCCGCCGGCTGGGCTTGCACGCGCGCAGGACGAGCTGGCGGCGCCGGATGCGCACACGCTCTTACTGCTCCACTTCAATGGCTCGCTCACCGGCGTCCAAGGTGAGCAACCAACGCAAGCACAGGGAACCTCCTTTGTCAGCGGAGTGGCTGGGCAAGGCGTGCTGGTGGATGGCGCGGATGTGCTCAAGTACGCCACCCTGAACAATTTCAATGCGGCGGCTGGCAGCTTAGAGTTTTGGCTCAAGCCGCTCTGGAACGGTAACGATGGCGCCAGCCGTTGTCTTTTCACCGTCGGCAATAATGAGTTCGTGCTGGTCAAGGATGGGGGTAATAACTTCCGGTTCATCATCAAAGGCGACGATTCGGAAGCCTACCACAGCTACCAGCTTGCTTCCTGGGTCGCCAATCAATGGCATCACATCGCTGTGACCTGGACCATTCCCGGAGAAATGAAGACCTATTTCGACGGCAAGCTGGCCATCTCCCATGCAGCCTCCCAGCAAGACTTGCTTTCCCCGCTGCCCGCCGAACTGATTTTAGGCGGCAACAATGGCGCTTGTCGGGCCGAAGCGGTGCTCGACGAGCTGCGGATCAGCGACATCGCACGCTCCCCGCAAGAAATAGCTAAGCACCTGAAGCAGGGCTTGACGATCAATGGCTGGTCTTTCGACCCGCCAACTATCAACATCAAGATGTATCCGGGCTGGTCATGGTGGGCCACGCCGGGATTGATTGCGAACACGCCAGCCGGGACTTTGACCCTTCCCACGCTGGCCGCTAACTGGGTCAGTTCCAATCCGGGCGTGGCCTCGATGGAGGCAACCGGACGCATCAAAGCCGAGGCGCCTGGCTCAGCTACCTTAACCGCTGCGCTGGGAAGACAGTTGCACAGCCTCGCGGTGGAGGTGCTGGCGCCAGCCCGGCCACCCACAGTAGAAACGATTGATCCTTACCTGGCGACACCAGCCCGCGACTATCTTTACCGCATGCCGGTCGCGATCATCCGGTACTTGCCAACCCGGAACGGCGTTGATGTTGATGCCGAAGTGTCGGGTTATGTCGGCACCTTAGCCGGACTCAAAAGCAGGCTCGAAAATAGGGAAAAGCAGAAGAAGTTTATGCTGGAAGAAGGCAGCCGGTTCCGCGGTTACAAAGCCTTGCGCGACCCCACAAACCCACCGGCGCACCCTTCCCTCGGTTATCAGGTCGTCAAGATCATCACGGTCTATGAGGACCTACCGCCTGGACCAGACTTGAACGGGGACGGCATCTCCGCCCCGGACTACCATCAAATCTTGACTCGCTGGGGCGGCGCGCAGTTAGTCAACGAGCTGGGCGTCAAGGAGTTTTGGCTCTGGCAGTATCATTACGGTCGCCTCGCGCCGATAGAATCGAATATGTCCAGCCCGACCACGAATGATATTTCCAATGGTGGTGGCGGTAACGACGATATGCCGATCTACAATCGCACCTACGTTGTGTATGGTCTTAACTTCGGAACCGGAGCTAACGAAGCCGTCCACGATCATGGGCATCAGCTCGAAAGGATCTACGGCTTCGTGAGCCAGCTACAGGATGGCAATCCCAATCTGTTCTGGCGTAAGTTCTCGGGCCGCGATGATAATGATCAAACCATCACCGGTCGCTGTGGCAACACGCACACTCCGCCCAATACCCTGGCGGACTATGACTATGGCAACGCTACCGAAGTCTTGAGTGACATCGAAGACTGGACGCCAGCCAATCTCGGAGAAAAGAAGTCGGTGAGCGCGGCCACCTGGCGAAGCATCCCCTATGCTTTCCCCTACGATGGCGAGCCAGTCGAACCGTGGTACGTCTACTGGATGCAAGCCATGCCAGGCCGGGGCAACCGGATTCCGCACGGCGGCAACCAGATGACCAACTGGTGGCATTTCACCGGGGATTGGGATGCGAGTATTAAGGCAGGTTTGGGGCTGTATGAGCCTGGCTCCTGTAATTACACCCTCTCCGCCACCACCGGCCACCCCGCCTCCACCAATGGCGGACCGGGCAGCGTCAATGTAAGTAGCGGCAGCGGGTGCAAGTGGATCGCTTCGAGCAATGTGCCGTGGATTATCATCACCTCGCCAAGCTTCGGTAACGGTGACGGCACGGTCAGGTTCAGCGTCGCTGCGAATGCTGGCACACCGCGCGCAGGCACGATTGCGATTGCCGGCAAGCTCTTTACTGTCAAGCAGGCAGGCACTTTTGACTAACAATCCTGGTCCGGCGCGCAATGCCACTGCCGCGCTTGGCTGAGGTGGGTGGGACAATTTGGCAAATTGTCCCACCCACGCAATTGCAAACCGCTCCAGGCTACAGCTTTGCTTGACCAAATCCAGTCAGCCCGCTCCGCCCGTAAAGCCGTTTGTCACTTCGTTCGATCTGCCGAAGGAGGTTTTTATGCCCGATCCCAATCTGGCGCTCAACGCGCTATCGTTCGATGCGTTGCAGGCGCTGGCTCTCATCTTCACACTGCTCACCGCGACACTCTTTGCGCTGCTGCTGACGGCGCTGGCGTTGGCGGCGGGAGCACAAACACACGCTGTACGACAAAGCGCGCAAGCGCCGCGCCGACGCTTTGCGCGCGCCCAAGCTTTAGCGCCAGTAAATCGCCGGAGCCATCCGCTCAGGCTGTTATCGCGTCAATAGTCTTAGCCTCGTTTGTTCAGCGCCCGCTCTTCTTCGAACCTGTTTCATTGGTAGTGGCGCACGCGGGCGAGAAGGTTTGGAGTCCCGCCTGCACAGGCGGCAGCTTTGGTTGACCAGCCCGGCCGGCTGCAGCCGGTACTCCAAACTCACCACCTTGCGCCACTACCGTTTCATTTACGGCCCCACCTCACTTACCGCTCAAGTCTGCGCAGAATCATTCGGGTCTTCCGGCCAAACCCTCAGTCGGCGAAAGCAGACGCAGCACCCGGGGCGAGTTGCCAGGCTCACTCTAGCCTTTTGTTCAACCGCGCCTTGCTTGATTGACAGTCCGCGCACGCATGCATACAGTGACGGCGAGTCAGCGCGGCTTTCTCACACAGTAGTAACTACCAAAAGCCGCGCTCACCTGATGGCGAACAAGACCTATTGGCGGCGACCGAGTCATCACTCACACAATGATGCTCGTTGGCCGCACTACTGCATCGGCAATTCAACTCAAACAAAAAATCGCGCACGTCACAACGCGTACGCGGCGATACTACATAATGAGACTACACACACGCAGAACGATTTGTGCGCTCAGCCTATTGCTGGGCGCAGTAGGCTTAAGTTGGTTGGGTTGGGGCGCGCAAGCTGAGCACGCAGCATTGACGCAGCGCGGCAGCCTACTGCGTGCAGCGAGTGCCACTGCGCCCGCAGCCACGCTCGCCTTCGCCTCGACCATCACTGTCAACAGCACGGATCAGGAAGTCACCAGCGCCAATCCTACCGGCATCGCCAACGGCAATTGCACACTGGGCGAAGCGATCCTCTCGGCCAATACGAACAGCAATGTCGGCGGCTGCACGGGCAGTGGTGGCGGCGCGCCCTTCACCATCGTGCTCTCGAATGCTGCTTACACACTCACCGCGCGCGGCGATGCGAACAACAATTTCGGCTTCAACGGGCTGCCTCCAGTCACGAGCCAGATCATCATTCAGGGCAATGGGGCGATCATCGAGCGCAACAGCGCGGACGTCACGCCTAGCTTCCGACTCTTCTACATTTCGCCAGCGGGCGACCTGACGTTGCAAGATCTGACCTTGCGCAATGGGCTGGCGCAGGGCGGCGCGGGCAACGGCGACACTACTTCAAACGGCGGCGGCGGCGGCGGGGCGGGCTTAGGCGGAGCGATTTACAATCGGGGCAAGCTCAGCGTCATACGTAGCACACTCACCAACAACACGGCGCGGGGCGGGCAAGGCGGCAACGGCAGCGGAAATGAAGCCAGCGGTGGCGGCGGTGGCGGAGGACTGGGTGGCAACGGTGGCAGCAGCAGCGGAGCGGGCGGCGGCGGCGGCGGCGGGTTTGGCGGCAATGGCGGCACGAGCGGTACGGGTGCTGGTGGTGCGGGCGGCGGCGGCACGATGACTGATGGCGCGACCAATGGTGGCAGCAGCGGTGGGGCGGGCGGCGTTGCGAACGGCGGCAAAGGCAGCGATTCGCCTGGCAGTGCTGATAGCGGCGGTTTCGGTGGTGGCGGTGGTGGCGGTGCTACGGAGGGTGGTAGTGGTGACGGCGGCACTGGTGGCGGTGGTGGCGGTGGCGGGGCCAGCGCTGGGGGAGGCGGCTTTGGCGGTTTCGGCGGCGGTGGCGGTGGCCAGGCGAAAGAAGGCCAAGGCGGGTTCGGCGGGTTCGGTGGTGGTGGCGGCGCCGGCTTCGGCGGCGGCAGCGACTTTGGCGGCGGCACTGGTGGTGGCGGCACTGGTGGTAGCGGCGGTGGCGGCGCAGGATTGGGCGGCGCAGTCTTCAACGATGGCTACAACATTGAAGGAGACGCTACTGTCAGCTTCAGTAACAGTACTATCTCGGGCAACTTTGCCATCGGAGGCGCGGGCGGAACGCGCTATAGTGGAAACGCCAGCGGCGGCGAGGCAGGAAAGGGACTGGGCGGCGGCGTCTTCAACCTCAACGGCACGCTCACCGTCAACAACTCCACACTCGCCAACAACACTGCCGCGCAAGGTGGCGGCGGCCTCTACAATCTCGCAGCCTTTGAAGGTTCGGCAACCCTCAACCTCAACAGCACGATTGTCGCCGACACGGCGGGCGGCGCGACTGATTGCGTCAGCGCCGACGACTTTAGCAGTTTGACAAATACCGGGACGAACAACCTGATTGAGAAAAACGATAGTGAGGGTGCTTGCCCCGGCGCGCTCGTCACCACAGATCCACAGCTTGGAATGCTGCTAAACAACGGCGGACTGACTGCCACCCAGGCACTGTCATCGAGCAGCCCCGCATTGGACAAGGGGAAGAATCTAGACAGTCTGATGACTGACCAGCGTGGCACCGGCTTCGCGCGCAAGGTGGACCTGCCCGTCGCAAACGGCACAGGCGATGGCACTGACATCGGAGCTTTCGAGCTTCAGGCGCTGGCTTCACCACCAACCATCAGCAAAGCTTTCAACCCAACCGGCATACAACTCAACAGCAGTTCGACGCTGAGCTTCATCATCACCAATCCCAATTCAGAAGCGGCGCTAACCGGAGTGAATTTTACTGATACTTTACCAAGCGGTTTGGTAGTTGCGACACCCAACGGTATAGGCGGCACCTGCGGCGGCACGATCACGGCCACTGAAGGCACGGGCACGGTCAGCCTGATGGGACTGAACATGTCAGCCAGCGCCTCCTGCACCATCAGCATTGATGTCACCGGCACGACTGTTGGCAGCAAAAACAACAGTGTGACGATCAACTCTGACCAGGGCCAAGGCAATACCGCCACTGCCACACTGGCTGTAGTCGCTGCGCCAACCATTGCCAAGAACTTCAACCCGACCTCCATCAATGTCGGCGGGGTAAGCCAACTCACGCTCACTTTCAGCAACCCGGCTGGCAACGTGGCGCTAACCAACTTGGCCGTGACTGATCCGCTACCGCCAGGATTGACTGTGGCGGCCACGCCTGGACTGACGAATACCTGCAACGGCACCGTGACGGGCGCGACAGCGGGCAGCAACTCGATCAGCTTGAGCAATGGCTCACTCGCTGCCGGGCCGAGCAGTTGCCAGGTGAAAGTCAACGTCACCAGCGCCACGTCTGGCTCGGCGGTCAACACAACCGGCAATGTCACGGCGACCGGCAATGGCGTCAATGTGACGGGCAACACGGCCAGCGCGACACTCACGGCCAACGTCGTAACCAGCACACCCGGCGTCACCATCGTTGACCCGTTCGGCTGCACTGGCCCTGGCGACGCGCTGACCGTGACGGTGGTCATCACCAACACAGCCGCCGCTGCGCAACCTGTCACCTTCAGTTCGACCCCGCTACCGGCAGGACTGGTCGGCTTGCCCGGCACCGGCACGAGCACAGTCGGCGCAGCGCCCACCGTGTCGTCCACCGGCGCGAACTTCGGCCCGGTCACACTTGCAGCGGGCCAGAGCGCGACGGTGACTTACCAAGTGCAAGTCGGCGATGTCGCCAGTGGCACGACGCTCTGCATCAACACTACCAGCACCTTCAGCGGCGTAGCAGGCCCGCCGGTGCAAGCCTGCGCGACGATCAATTGTCCAGCCGTCGGCCCCGGCCAGCTTTTCGGGAATGGTGAAGTAAGCGATCAGAAGGCAGGCAGTGTGTTGTTCTACAACCTCTACTCGTCGAGCATCGCCGCGCCCAACGCGCAGAACACGCGTATTGCAATTACCAACACCAATCCCGCGCTGCCCATCGCCGTGCACTTGTTCTTCGTGGATGGAGCAACCTGCTCAATCGCCGATAGCCTAATCTGCTTAACGCCCAATCAGACCGCCAGCTTCCTAGCTTCAGACATTGATCCGGGCACAACCGGTTACATTGTCGCGGTGGCTTCAGACTTGCGGACTGGCTGCCCCATCAATTTCAACTACCTGATTGGTGATGAGTATGTGAAGCTCTCCAGCGGCCACGCGGCTAACCTAGCGGCGGAAGGATTTGCGGCATTGGCTGGTGGCTTGCCCGCTTGCAACGGGCTCTCGGTGACTGCGCTGCTGAGCTTCGATGGCGCAAGCTACAACCGCGCACCGCGCGTACTAGCGGCCTCGAACGTACCATCCAGGGCCAATGGCAACGACACACTGATCGTGTTGAATCGGGTGGGCGGCAGTTTGGCAGCCGGAGCCTCGACGCTCGGCGCGCTCTTCGGCATTCTCTACGATGATGCAGAGAATCCGCTGAGCTTTACTTTCACCGCAGGCCTCTGTCAGTTCCGCTCATCATTGAATAGCAGCTTCCCGCGCGTGGCGCCGCGCTTCGAACAGTTCATCCCGGCTGGGCGCAGCGGCTGGGCGAAGTTCTACTCGCAATCGGACATTGCGTTGTTGGGCGCGCAGCTTAACTTCAACACGAATGCGGGGACGGCGGCGAATGCCTTCAATCAGGGGCACAACTTGCACAAGCTGACCTTGACGACGGCAGCGACCCTGACTATCCCAATCTTCCCGCCCAACTGCTGAAGCAACTGGGTGAGGGTGACTTGAAGATACGCGGCGGCAGGACTGACATCAGATGCCGTCGCGTTTTTATTTACTTAAAAGTTTAGGTTGATTGATCTACTCTGCGGATTGCATTACACTTACGCCCGCAAGCGGTTTTCTTCACAGCCAACCAGAGCAATCCTGAATTGGTCATTCACTGGTAGACCAGGTTTCAGGTGCACCGCCGGCAGTCCCAGGCAGTATTGGCGGACTCGTTAGTTACGACAGACTTAGTTTGAGCAGCCCGTCGTGTTTACCGGACGGTGACGCTGGTTGACGCGGGGTTTTGCCTACAGTTTTTCTGCGTGGACGCTAAGCTGATTGACAAGTAGATGATGACTAATCGGAAATTACTTATGACTACTACACACAAACACACATTCTTTCTAAGCAAACAATCCTTCCGCTCTTCAGCAATCAAACAAACTTGTGGGCAGGCGTTCAGGTGGTTGAGCGCTCACCGTCGTTTATCTTTCTTGCTCGCGGGCTTGCTCGTGGCTGTCTTCACGTTGGCAAGTGTGGCCGTTCGTGCGGCCAAAGATGGCGGGGTGAGGCCGGGCAATTTTTCTGCCGCCTCACCGGCTGCTGCGCCTGTCGCGCCTAAAGTTGCGATGGGTACAAACATCGTCGTCAACAGCACGGCGGATGGCACGCTGGTGACGCTGGCAGGCAACGCCACCTGCGATCTACGCGAAGCGATTCAGGCGGCCAATACGAACGCCATTGTCGGTCAGTGCCCGGCGGGCATGGCAGGGATGGACACCATTACCTTCAGCGGCGCTGGCGTCGGCACCATCACCGTCAGTTCCGTGCTGCCGACGATCGCGGAGCCGGTGACGATTGACGGCTTTCAAGGCATGAATACCTGTCCGGCGACGGGGTTGCCCGCGCCTGCGACAATGCAGGTTATTCTCAACGGCAACAATGGCAACTTCGACGGCCTGACTTTCAATGTGACCAGCGGCACAGGGCCAAGCATCGTGCGCGGGCTGGTCATACGCAATTTCAATCTGGACGGCATTCAGGTCAACACGACGAACGCAGCAAACTTCCTGACCTGCCAGTGCAACTACATCGGCACGGCAGCCGATGGCGTGACCGGCACGACTACCAACCGGAACGACGACAACGGCATCGAGATTGACAACTCGCCCAACAACATCATCGAGCGCAATCTCATCTCAAATAACGGCTCCTCAACCCTCATCCCACTCGCCGCCATCGGCAGCGGCGTGGCGATTTTGAACGCGAGCGCGACCGGTAACATCGTGCGCGGCAATTACATCGGCACGGATGTTACGGGCGCGGCAGACCTGGGCAACAACCTCCAGGGCGTTAATATCAACAACGCGCCCAACAACACCATCGGCGGAACAACAACCACTGACCGCAACGTCATCTCCGGTAATAATGCGAACGGGGTGCTCATCACTGGCGCGGGCGCTACGGGCAATAACGTGCGCGGCAATTACATCGGTCTGGCTGCAGACGGCACGACGGTCCGCAACAACAGCATCAATGGCGTGAGCATTAGCGGCGCAGCCAACAACATTATCGGTGGCGCGACGGCAGGGGCGCGCAATGTGATCTCCGGCAATGGTTCGCTCATCGTTGGCAACGGCGTTGATATGATAGTCGCCGGCACGACCGGGAATCAGGTGCTCGGCAATTATATCGGCACGGATGCGACCGGTACGCTCGACCGCGGCAATGCGGTGTATGGGGTGAACATCACTGGCTTATCGGGTAACTTCGTGGGCGGAATCAACGCTGGCGAAGGCAATGTGATTTCCGGCAACGGGGGCAATGGCGTACAGCTCACCGGCGGTGGCGCAAGCAACAATAGCGTGCGCGGCAATTACATCGGCACCAACGCCGCTGGCACTGCCGCCATCCCGAATGATTTCTTTGGAATCGGTATCGTGTTGGGCGCCCACGACAACACCATCGGTGGAACGGCCGCTGCCGCGCGCAACGTCATCTCCGGCAATGCCGGTGATGGCATCCAGATCAGCGCGGCTCTCAACAACAGCATCTTCGGTAATTACATCGGCACAAACGCCGCGGGCACGGGCGCGGTCGCCAATGGTGATGACGGCGTGGACATTCAGTTGGGTTCAAACGGCAACATGGTCGGCGGCACAGCGGCGGGCGCAGGCAACTTGATCGCCAACAACACCTCCAATGGCGTCGAGATCAATGCCGCGGCGGGTACCACCAATTCCGTGCTCGGCAACTCCATCACCGCGAATGGTGCGCTAGGCATAGATCTGTCAACAACCGGTGTGACACTCAACGATACGGACGACCCCGACTTAGGCGCCAATAATAGGCAGAACTTCCCCGTGCTGACTTGCGCGGTCAGCAGCAATGGCCAGACCACCGTGAGCGGCTCGCTCGACAGCTTGGCCAGTACCGATTTCCGCATCGAGTTTTTTGCCAATACTGCTTGCGACGCTTCGGGCTATGGTGAAGGCCAAACCTTTCTCGGCTCGGTCAATGTCACGACCAATGCCAGCGGCGATGCGGTGATTAACACTACCCTGCCGGTGGTAGTTGCTGCCGGGAGTTCCATCACGGCTACGGCCACCCGCCTGAATGCAGGCACTCCGGCTGAGACATCCGAGTTTTCGCAATGTCTGGCGTCGTTCGCACCGACACTGACGATCAATGACGTCAGCTTCGCGGAAGGCAACGCCGGGATGACAGCGTTCAATTTTACGGTCACGCTCGCGGGCGCACAGGGATTCCTCTGCCCAGTCACGGTCAATTTCGGTACGGCTGACAATACGGCGACAATCGCCAACAACGATTACGCAGCGAATAGCGGGATGTTGACGTTCAATCCGCCGTTTGCTTCCAACACCGTGACGCAAACCGTCACGGTGCAGGTCAATGGCGATACGACCGTCGAAGCCAACGAGACGTTCTTCGTTAATTTGACGAACGCCACAGGGGCAACCATTACCGATGCCCAGGGACAAGGCACGATCACCAATGACGACTTCGCCACCATTGCCATCAACGATGTCAGTGTCGTCGAAGGCAACGCGGGCACTACCAACGCGACCTTCAATGTCACGATGAGCCATCCGAGCGCCGAGCAGGTAACGGTCAATTTCACTACTGCGAACGGCACGGCGACAACCGCTGGCAACGATTACGTAGCAACGAACGGCACGGTCACTTTTGCACCCGGCGTGACATCGCAAATGATCACGGTACAAGTCAACGGCGACACGACGCCGGAGACGAATGAAACTTTCTTCGTCAATTTGAGCAACATTGTGGGCAACAATGCTGCCGTCCCCGATCCGACCTTCGCCAACAATGACAATCAGGGACAAGGCACGATTCTCGACGACGATTTCTTGCGCTCAAGTTTGAGCGACCCGTTGAGTTGTACGGGGCCGGGCAATGTCATCAACGGCTTGATTCAAATAACGAATCCGAACGCCGCTCAGCAATCATTCTCGCTCACGACGACTTTCACCAATCTGGTCGGCGTGCCCAACACTTGCAGTGTGACGGGGGCGCTCCCCGGAGCGCCCTGCAACATTACGGCGAGCGGACTCACCATTCTGACTGGTATGGTCGCAGGCAACGCCACAGTCAACGTGCAATTTCAAGCACAGGTCGCTGATGCCATCAACAGCGGCACGGTCAGCACGTCTTCTGTCGCCACTGTCGGCGCATTAACGGTAGGGCCAGTCGTCGCCAGCCTCGCCGTCAATTGTCCACTCGTTGGCCCAGGCTTGCTGGCAGGCGCACAAAACCAAATCGGCGATCAAACGGCAGGCTCGGTACTGGTCTACAACCTCTACTCGTCAAGCATCTCTGCGCCTAATCAGCAAAACACGCGCATTGCGATCACTAACACCCATCCAGGCTTGTCCATCGCTGTGCACTTGTTCTTTGTAGACGGCGCGACCTGCTCAATCGCTGACAGCTTGGTCTGTTTGACGCCAAATCAGACGGCGAGCTTCCTCGCTTCGGACATTGATCCGGGCACGACGGGTTACATCGTCGCCGTGGCGTCGAATTTGGTGACCGGCTGTCCAGTGGACTTCAATTACTTGATTGGCGATGCGTACGTGAAGCTCTCAAGCGGGCACGCAGCCAACTTGGCTGCCGAGGGGTTTGCTGCGCTGGCCGGTGGCTTGCCCGCCTGCGACGGTCTTTCGGTGACGGCGCTGCTGAGCTTTGACGGGACGAGCTACAACCGCGCGCCGCGTGTGCTGGCGGCCTCGAACATCCCAGCCAGAGCCGATGGCAATGACACACTGATCGTCTTGAATCGCGTGGGCGGCAGTTTGGCAGCAGGTGCGGCGACACTCGGTGCGATCTTCGGCATTCTCTATGATGATGCCGAGAACCCGCTGAGCTTCAACTTCACCGCAGGCGTCTGTCAGTTCCGCTCATCGTTGAGTAACAGCTTCCCGCGCACCGCGCCACGTTTCGAGCAGTTCATTCCAGCAGGGCGCAGCGGTTGGGCGAAGTTCTTCTCGCAATCGGACATCGCGTTGCTGGGCGCGCAGCTCAACTTCAATGCGAACGCAGGGACAGCAGCGAATGCCTTCAATCAGGGGCACAATCTGCACAAGCTGACGCTGACATCAGCGGCGACGTTGACTGTTCCGATCTTCCCGCCGAACTGCTAAAGCGAGCGGGCGAATATGAAGTGCTAGCGGATTTGTCGTGTAATCGTCGGATCGGTGATCTGCCGATCAGCGGCGAGCAGGAAGGCTTTGCTCAGAATGATGGCCAGCATGTTGTCGCCTTCAAAAGGAAGAAAGACTTTGCCATTCAATCCCTCAGCCGTGCCGCGCCCAGGTACGATGCACAAATACTGATCGTTCGGCTCCATCAAAATATTGCCGCTGCCCAAGTGGATTTTGTAGGTGCGTAACTCGCCGCGCACAATCAAAAAGCGTTCGCTGAGACGGCAACGCTCGGCAATTTTCAAGCGCGGGATCAAGCGTTCCAACACCTGCTTGCGCGTGGCTGCTGTCGCCGTTAGTTCACCAAAGGAATACGATTGCCAGTAATCAACATAGCGCCCTTGCGGCCCGCCATCCGCCCAGTTGGGATCATTAGCCACGCTGGCCACGCCGACGAACAGATCAACATCGCGCATGATTTCGCTAAAGACGAGCGGCGGAATCTCTGCGAGCGGTAGCGGCTCAACGACCTCTCCTACACCGCGAAAAAGATTCAAGTGATACCCGCCGCCGCCCACGTGCGCTGCATTCTGCCGGGCATTGAGTGGATAGAAGCGCACCTGATCGGTCGTCAGATAAAGAAACGTGCCCGTCTCGTTCGTGTCTACGCCAAAGTTGTCGCCGACGCTCTCGACCCAAAATTCAGCGCGCAGATTACAGGCCGCCAAGTGGCGCTGCGCGGGCGGGCATTCATCATCCACCATCAGCCGCAGCTTGTTCTTCCACGCGCGATTGGCACAAAGCGCGTTGAATTGATGCTGCTTGATGACGTGCGCGGCAAAGCGATTGGAATAGGTGTGCGTGTTGCGCTCGGCGTCGGTCAGCACGTAAATCTCGCGGTGCGCCTGTTTGAACGGCTGGCGCAGTTCATGCTCGCTCAACCATTCGCGCCAAGCCAGCACTCGCTCAGTCGGCTCATTCAATGGATGCCACAACTCAACAGTAGCGGCTTCATCTAGCCCGTCCAATGGCAACCAAGCCAACGGTGCACCGTGCACGTCAACTATCTGCCCGTCGAACCAGATGCCCGATGCCTGCTGTTCGCCCTGGCTGAATTGCCAGATCAACCGCCGCGCCAAGCTGCCGACCAATGGATGATCCAGATAACGTGCGCGCCAAACAGCGAACGGCCAGCGTCGCAGTTCAAGATATAGATTCTCAATGCGGTCGCGTTGCGCGGGTAGCATCTTGGCAACGTCTTTGGCCGCTTGCTGCAATTCTTTCAGCTCTTCGGAGTGCTCTTCTTTGACCGCTTTGGGCACGGAGGCTTGCGCTTTGCCATCGGACTTGCGCCAGTGCAGTTCTACGTCGTGCGTGCCATTGACCACGAGTTCAGCCGTGAATTCGCCAAGCTGTTCGCGCGCGCAACCGACTTCTTGTAAGCCATAGGTCGGCACGGCAAGCTCCTCGATCTCGGCAGGCGGCAAGCCCGTGCGAGTAGCGGCGGCCAGCAAAGCCTTTTCAATTCCCTTTTGCGCCGTGCCGAATTTAACTTTTAGTTTGAGCAGCGCAAGTTGCGCGATGCCTTCCATGCCAGGCATATTGCCGAGCGCCCAGACGCAGGCATTGCCCACGCGGACGCAACGCGGGCCAAGCATCGGCACTTTGCGATAGGCCGAAACGGCTAAGGCCAGTAACGCGCGTGCCAACTCTTTATCCTCACGTTGCCCGCACAGCCAGGCCAGCCCCTTGAGGATGTCGGCATTGGTTTCTATCAACACTAAGTTGGGATTAGCTTCCCATTGCGACCAACGCTCAACCGCTTGCGTGCGCGGTTTATCAACTAGCGGCAGCCAGCGGAGCAGCGCCGCTTTGAAATTATCGAAGCCGATAATTTCAAGCTGGGCGGTGGCGGCTTTGAGCCATTTGGGGCTTGGCGCTGAGCCTGACGGTTGCGAACAATGATCGAGCAGTTCGAGCCAGGGCTGGCGCGCCTCGGCGGCCAGCATCTCCAGTTCAACCCGCGCCACGTCGGCCCACGCATCACCCGGCACGAGCGGGCTTTTCATCGCCCGCTCGCCCAACAATTCTCTCAGTCGCTTCGCCCAGTTGCGATGCTCCATCGTTTGATAACCCTTTTCCACACGGGCCAACTGCTGTTCAATTTTGGCTCTGACAGCCGCGTCCAGTTCAGACTCCTGCGCGTAATATTCCAACTGCCTGATGACCAGCCCGGTATCGCAGTAGTAGTCCCCATCAAAATAGTCCAGCAGTCGCAGCATCTCCGTTGGCGCAAACGGTAATTTGCGTTTGAGCAAGGCGCGCATGATTTGCCGTGACGCCCAGTAAGCCGTGCTGCCGCCGCATATCATAAAAACCGCGCTCCCGGCGGCCTGGTGTTCCAAGCTCGCATGCGACACCTGCGGCGCTGCGCTAGAGCGTTTAGTCGCAGCGGTGATCGCCAGGACAACCTGCGCCTGTTCCTGCGGCGACAGCGTCAGCAATTGACGGCCACTCGCATAGTCCTTCAAATCGTACCAATAGCTATTGCTAGCTTCGCTGCTGAGCTGCTCGATTAAGCTGTGATATTGCGTCGCGCGCTCGCGCGTTAAAACTTCCATTTCACCCTCCTACCAAAGGCACCAGCCGCAAAAAGGTCACTTCCGTTTCCGGCTGCACCTCGATCCAATCATCCAGATTTTCCACCTGCCGCTCATTCACCAGGATGACAAAGCCGTTGCGCTGAAAAGCTTCGACGGCCTTGTCGTACTGTTCCTGCCCATCGAGCGGTTGGAATTTACGCGGACGAGCTAGGTTAAGCCTTTGCTCCATCGTTTGAGGTTGGAGCAGGCCGCGAATTTTGTCGGACTGCTGTGTGTTGTGCTCCACCACTTCACGCTCGACACGCGTGCGGATGAGTTCGCGCACGGTCAGGCGGTTGGACTTCAGCCAGAGTTTGAACACGTGCTGATCACCAAAACTGCTGTAAATTGTTTCGTCTTTGATGGTCAAGGTAGTAGACATACTGCACTCTCCTTGAGCTGCTGGCGCAGGTGGGCTGCGCGATTTAGGACCAAAGGAAGGATCAGATTAGCGCGCTGTTTATACGTGAGAATAACGGCAAAAGTTTACAGCCGGGCTGAAATAATTATTGCTGTAACAAAACGAGGGCAGAAGCTGTACCGTAGACTGTCCAGTCTGCGGAAGATTCGGCGTTATACCCTCTGGCCACAGTAGGTAAACGACCAAGTCTTCCGCAGACTGGACAGTCTACGGTACGGTGCGGCGCTACCAAATCAACTCAAACTCGTAATCCGCCGCATCGCCTTGCGGATCGCGGATGCGAATCACCGCCGTCCAACCGTTCGACAACGCAGGCTGTTCGACAAGCTCGACTGAACCGCGCACTTTGAGGTTGCGGATGCGCAAGTTGAGTTCGCGCGCGGGCAGCGGAGTAGTGAAAGTGTATTTGCCATTGTTGAACGCGCTACCCGCTACATTGCGTTCCGTTACTTTATCGCCACGCACATTGAGTAGCACTTCGATGTCTACGCGCCCGCGCCAACGCATGCTGCCCGGCGTGTAGGACGATTCCGGCGCAGGCGTAGTTATTGCGCCGCGCTCGTTACGCACACGCCCACCAGTATAAGTCTCGGCCTGCTGTGTGGCGCGCGTGAAGCGGAAGCGTTGATTGGGCCTACCATTCTCGCTCCACACATACATTCTGACATTGTCTTCGGTGCTGCTGTTTGGCAGATCAAGCGCCTTGCCGAGCCGCGAGACGATGGTGAATTCGCCGTTGCCTTTCGGCGCTATGCGCCACTTCTGCTGGTCGCTATTGTTGAGAATTCTGCCAAGCACGACTGAGCCATCGCGCACACGGCGGTCTGCCACCTCCAACGCTTTGCCGTTCGCGGCAGAGCGAATATAGAAGTAGCCACCGCCCGCGTCTTCAATGTCCCACTGTTGATTGCGTTGGCCGTGTGGCGGATGTTGGATCAGCGATTCACTGTCGCGTCCATCCAGGTCGAGCGCCTTGCCGCTTGCGACAATCTGAATCGTGTAACGCCCAGGGCCGTTGAAGAGCGCGTTACGATCAATCGGAGCGGGCGTAGGCGTTGGCGTAGGACGCCATTCGATATTCCGTTCGCGCGGGCGCGGGACGTTGGCTACCGGTAGATCGCCAAGGCGATAAAAGCGGAAACGCTGGTTCTCCAGCCCGTGCAATCCCATCACCTGTAGTCGCGCGCCGTCTTGCGTGCGGTTGCTGGCGGGCACGTCCAAGGCTTTGCCAGCTCTGGCCACGATGGTGTATTGCGCGCTGCCCGTCTCGCTGATCCTCCACTTCTGATAGTCACTGTCGCGTTTGTCGGCCACGATCACACCGCCGCCGTCGCGCGCGCGGTTTTCGGCGAAGTCCATCACCCGGCCATTCTCGACTGAGCGGATAAAGTAGTAGCCGCCGCCCGCGTCTTCGACATCCCACTGCTGATTGCTCGCGCTGCTCGACGACCATTGCTGCACTGTGCGTCCGTCCTCGCGGCGCAAGTCGAGCGCTTTGCCCGATGCGACATTCTCAATGCGATAACGGCCGGAACCACGAAAGCCTTCGTTTTGTGCATTGACGCTGTGATTGTGTGCGACGGCCCAGCCGCATAGTGCGGCAAGCGATAAGAGCATCCATCTGCGCATAAGGTCTCCTTGCAAAGTGTCCGACAGGCTGCCAGAGCTTGTCGGGGTCTCGCGAGTACGCCAAATCGAAGTTGGCGACAAGCTCTGGCAACCTGTCAGACAACGGCGCTTTTGAAATCTGGCCCGATTTATGTGGAGTGTAAAAGGTGGGCGAATTGTAGCAACCGCTTTAGTAGAGCGTCAAAGCAACAGCTTGCTTCACAATCTTTTGCTGGCTTCAGTAAAGTAGTCGCGCAAACGTTGTTGCCCATACGCAGGCGCCACGCAATCTACCTGCGTCACGGCAATCCCGAAATCCATCAGCGCGTGGATGCGCGGATTGATGAGCTTCAATGGGCTGATCAACGCTTTGAACACGCCCGGCGATACATTCATCAAGCGCGGCGGGCGTTGCAACACGTCAAAGGCCAACTCGGTAATCTCCTTGCGTGTAAACACCTCCGGCCCGCCAATCGCCAAATCTTTCTCTGCGCCCGTCAAGGCTTCGACGCAAGCACGCGCCACCTCGGCCTCGTGAATCGGGTTGGTGCGGACGTGGCCGTCGCCAACGACGAGGCCACGACCTTTTTGAGCGAACTTCAAAATTTCCAACAAGAAACCAAAAAAGCCGGTCGGCCTGATCACGGTGTAAGGCAAGCCGGATGTTTGCAGCGCCTCGCCGAAACGCTCGTGCGCGTCGGCATACTCGACGTGGCGCAAGGCTTGTCCCCCGGCCAGTGAAACGTAGACGAACTTTTGAAGTTGCCGCTTGCGCGCTTCGGCGAGCAGATTTGCGTTGCCTTGCCAGTCAACTTGATTGAACGTCTGCCGGTTGCCGAAAGAGTTGATGTTCATTGAAGCCCCGGCGCAAGAGATCACCGCATCCATATCCGCGCAGACACCGTCCAGCGTTTCAACCCGCGTCAAATCGGCCTGCACGGCTTCGTCTGCGCCCGTGTCATTCACTTTTGTTGAACGCACGAGGCTGCGGACGTGATAACCGCGCTGCTTCAATTCGCGGATGACGTGTCGGCCTAATTGCCCGGTAGCGCCTGCTACCAATACTTTTTGCATTGTTTCAGAAAATCCCTGGGAGCGCAGGCATCCTTGCCTGCTAGCGTGGAGCAGCGCGCCCCTTAATCCGGCAGGCAGTTCCCTTCATCGGGGCAGGCAAGGATGTCTGCGCTCCCAGGAAAGCATGTCTTCAAATTGAGAGCGCCTGCATTATCGCGTCGCGCTCAGCCGGGACTTTGACAAAGGCATTCGCGAAACTAGAAGCAAGTGTGTGCTGCGTACCTTGTTTATCTTTGTAACTCAGCGCGCCGCTGTGATAGCTGACCGTGTAATCTGGGTCTTTCAGCAAGTGTCCCGTTAGAATTGCAACGACATCTTCATCCGGTTTAATTGCACCAGCGGCCACCAACTTCTTGATGCCCGCCAGCGTGACTGCCGAAGCCGGTTCGCAACCAATGCCGTCGCGTCCGATCATCGCCTTGGCGTCGGCAATCTCCTGCTCGCTGACCTGCTCGACCGTCCCGCCAGTCCATTGCAAACCGCGCAACGCCTTTGGCCACGAGACGGGATTTCCGATCTTGATCGCGGAAGCAAGCGTTGTCGCCCCAATTATTGGCTCAAAGCTTGACGATCCCTGTTGTTCGATTCGTTGCCACAGTTGATAAAGCGGATTCGCTCCTTCGGCCTGAATGATGGTGAGCTTCGGCAACGTTTCGATCACGCCGCATTGCTGCAATTCGTGAAGGCCCTTGGCAATCGCCGATGAATTACCCAGGTTGCCGCCCGGCAAAACGATGCGGTCAGGCACGCGCCAGCCGCGCTGTTGCAGCAGTTCAAAAGCAATCGTCTTTTGGCCTTCCAGCCGGAACGGGTTGACTGAGTTGAGCAAATAGACCGGCGATTCGTTCGCCACTTCGCGCACCAAACGCATCGCGTCGTCAAAATCGCCTTCGAGCTGCAATACCTCGGCGCCATAATCCAAGGCTTGCGACAGCTTGCCCAACGCAATCTGTCCCGAAGGAATAAAGACAAAGGCTTTCATTCCGGCGCGCGCGGCATAAGCCGCCATCGAAGCCGATGTGTTGCCCGTGCTCGCACACGCGACCGCTGTAGCGCCCATGCGTTTCGCCTGCGTGATGCCGGTCGTCATGCCCAAGTCTTTGAACGAGCCGGTCGGGTTCATACCCAAATGTTTGAAGACTAGCCGCTCCATCACAGCGTAGGCCGCCGAACGTGGCGCGTCCCACATCTGCGTGTTGCCTTCAGTTAAGGTGACAATCTCGTCTTCGTTGGCCTCGGGCAATAGTTCGCGGAAGCGCCAGACGCCGCTCTGCTCAATCGCTTTTGATGAAGCACGGCGCGCGTCCCATATACTCACCAATTCACTGCCAGGCAGTGCGCTCAAGTCATACACGACATCGAGCAGACCGCCGCATTGCGGGCAGGTGTAGAAGCGTTCAGTCGTGGGAAATGCGGACTGGCAATTGATGCACTTGAGCGAGGTCATAATTGAGTAGACAGTAGACAGAAGCTAGTAGACAGAAGACAGTAGGAAGTTTCTTCACGAATGGCTTTTCTACTGTCTACTGTCTTCTACCTACTGTCTACTATGATGAGGGTTTCTCCAATTCAAACGCCCGATGGATGGCGCGCACAGCTTCTGCTGCTTCATTTTCGTGAACGATGAGCGAGATGTTGCGTTCGGAGGAGCCTTGCGAGATGGCGATGACGTTGACGCCCGCCGTGCCGAGCGCGCCGAAGACTTTGCCGGCTATACCCGGGCTGCCTTGCATGCGGTCGCCCACCACCGCGACCACCGAGATCGAATCGTCTGCCTCGATCTCTTCGATGTGGCCTTGCAACAAATCGAACTCAAGCACAGCGCGCAATGCCTTCACCACGCGTGGGGCTTCCGTCGCGCCGACCACAAAGCAGATATTGTTTTCCGATGAAGCTTGCGAAATCATCAAGACATTCGCCCGCTCATTGGCCACCGCCGCAAAGGTTTTCGCCACGATGCCCGGAATGCCCTGCATCCCCTTGCCGCTGATCGAAACCAGGCTGACTTGCCGAATCGAGGTCACGGCCTTGACGCCGCGCGATGAAGGATGCCCTTGCACCGACACGCGCGTGCCGTAACTGTCGGGCTGAAAGCTGTTCAAGATCAAAACCGGGATGTTCTGTTTGAAGGCGGGCAGGATGGTTTTGTGATGCAGCACCTTCGCGCCGTAGTAAGCCAACTCTGACGCCTCGCTGTAGCTGATCTCGTGCAGCGTACGCGCTTCGGGCACTTCGTTCGGATTGGCCGTCATCACGCCGTTCACATCCGTCCAAATCCACACCTCGTCGGCGTCGAGCGCCGCGCCGATGAGCGAAGCCGTGTAATCCGAGCCACCGCGTCCGAGCGTCGTTTGTGCGCCCTCTTTCGTCGCGGCGATGAAACCGGTGATGACGGGGATTTCGCCCTGTTCGAGCAGCGGCAAGAGCTTGTCACGCGTTTGCTGGCGCGTTTCCTTCATCAGCGGCTCAGCCTGGCCGAATTGATCGTCGGTCACGATCAACTCGGTGGCTTCGATGGAATGCGAGGCGCCGCCGCGTTCAGCGATAGCGCCCGACAGGATCGGCGTACAGAGCATCTCGCCCAGCCCGGAGATGGCGTCGAGTGTGCGCGGCGTCAGTTCGCGCACCATCGTCAACCCTTTGCACAAGGTCTCGAAGCGTTCGACGCGTTGACGCAGGATTTCGAGCGCCTCACGCCGCCGCGTCGCATCGTGCGACACCAACAGATGCAGCGCCTGACGGTGTGGCTCGTAGAGTTCATCGCTGACTGTCTTGTGCCAATAGCCATCATTGACGGCATTTTGCGCCGCCGCGATCAGCTTGTTGGTCACGCCGCTCATGGCCGACGTGACGACGACAACCTTGTGGCCTTCTTTCGCACTCTTAACGGCGAGGTCAGCCGCTTGGGCAATGCGTTCGGCGTTGCCGACGGAAGTGCCGCCGAATTTCATGACTATCAACATACGCGAAAAGTCTAAAGCCCCCGACTGATCAGTTTTGAATCTCCACCGTTGCTTCGCAGACTACAGGAGGTGGCAACCGCATCCATTGATGACGGCCAATCGCGGTGGCCCGCAGCATTGCTGGGCCCGCTTGAAAACGAGCCAGCATTCCTGGCGTAATCACGATTGTCTGGGTAGCCTGTCGCCACCTTGGGTCAAGCGCCGCAAAATAGTTACTCGACACAAATTGCACGGCTAACGTCTCGGAAGCTTGCCCCTGGATTAACTCGACTTTTACGTCAACGGGCGTACGCCCGTAACTGACGACCTTAGTTTCGACGCTGCTTCCGGCGCGCAACATTTGATCGGTGGAGCGAATATCCAAGCTGTGCACTTGGTAATAAGCTCGATAGCTCGATTCCAGGCCAGACACCAGGTAAAGCGCGAGCAGTATCTGAACGCCCCTTTTCAGAAATACCAACGGCCTCGCCTCGCGCCGCAATGGGTTTTCGAACAATCCGCTTGTCATAAACCGACTCTATAGGCCGCGCTGGACAACTACAGCAGATTTTTTGAGACAAGCAGTTCGGCATTCAACAGCGCCGCGCCCGCCGCTCCGCGAATCGTGTTGTGACTAATCAACGTCAGCTTGAAATCGAAGATCGTATCCTTGCTGATGCGCCCGACGACCGTTGCCATCCCGCCTTCGGCATCACGATCCAGGCGCGGTTGCGGGCGGTCTTTCTCACTACGCACGATGATGGGACGCGCCGGAGCGGTCGGCAGCTTCAACTCTTGCGGCAAGCCGGTGAATGAAGCCAACGCTTCGGCCACGGCTTCGACCGTCGTTTTCTTTTGCAGCTTCACGCGCACGGATTCAAGGTGGCCGTCCTGCACGGCCACGCGGTTGCATTGCGCGCTCACCAAGAAGGGCGCGGAGACAATCTTGGTGTCGGTGAGCTTGCCCAGTATCTTTTGCGGCTCCATTTCCACCTTCTCTTCTTCGCCACCGATGTGAGGCACGACGTTGTCAATGATGTCCATCGAAGCCTCGCCCGGATAGCCCGCGCCAGAAATCGCCTGCATCGAGGTCATCATCACAGCTTCCAAACCGAAGGCGCGCTCCAACGGCGCAAGCACCATCACCAAACCGATGGTCGTGCAGTTGGGGTTGGTCACCAAGTAGCCTTTGTCGTAGCCACGCTTCTTCCGTTGATAGGGAATGATGTCCAGATGATCGGGGTTGATCTCCGGCACGACGAGCGGCACGTCATCGGGCATTCTGTAAGTAGACGAATTGCTGATGACCGGATAGCCAGCAGCGGCAAAGGCGGCTTCGGCTTCGACTGCGATGCTTGAAGGCAAACTCGAAATCACCACGTCGCAATCGAGTGGCGGTTTGCAAGCGAAGACCTTCATCTCCTTGACGGCTTCAGGCATTTCAAAGGGCAGCTTCCAACTGCATACGTCCACGAAGCGCTTGCCTTCGGAGCGGTCGGAGGCGGCCAGCGCAGTCACTTCGAAATAAGGATGATTGCGCAGCATGTGAATCAAACGTTGCCCGACGGTGCCCGTCGCGCCGAGTATGCCTACACGTCTCTTGGCTTGCATAGTCATTGCTTCCTATCAATCTGAATTGAGTGCCCGGAATGGCGTGCGGTGCGGTACAGGGAGCGGTAGCGGCTTGGGGACGTTAGGTACGCAGAATTTTGCAGTTACCAGGTCGCTACCGCTCCCTGTACCGCAACAAAGTCACCAAGTCGCTACCACTCGCGTGTACCGCACAAATTAACAAAGCCGTGATGGTATGAGGTGCAATGAGTGATGTCAACCACAGGTTGCGAGCAACCAGAAGCGTTCAACAATGAGATTGCTCTGCGGTAGATTGCTTGTGTAGTGGACGAACAAATCTTCTCCGTAAGACAATTCCCGCAAGTATTAATAACGTAACCACCGAAACGATACCCCCCTTTGCTGCCGCTGGGGCGGTGTAACGCATTTCTATGTAGTGCGATCCAGCAGGCAACGCAACACCCTGAAGAAAATAATCTGTCGTGTAGATTTTTGCAGGCACACCATTAATCCTGGCTATCCAACCCGGATAGCTCATTTCGCTAACAACCAAGAGTGTAGGAGTAGGAGCAAATGTCCTGATTGCCAATCCGTTTGGCTGATAAGTCAGGCTCTGCACTGCAGCTTCCGGTGGTAAATTCCCGCCAGGCAGCGCAGGCAATCTTTCCCCTGGCGGTATTTCAAGCAAAGCGGTCTGCCGGGGATCAAATGGCTGATCGGTCTCGCCACGGATTTTGTGCAGAGCCTCTTCTTCGCTCACCGCTTCGGCTTGTGTCACTAACCAAGCACGCGGTAGCGCCGTCAAGTTGCGGAGGATCAATGCGCCTTGTTGATCGTAAACGGGCTGCCAGCGTTTTTCGTTTTGCCAGGCCGGCTGGGCAAGCCCCGTAATAAAGGGGAGTGGAGTTGAACGTTGTGTTGAAGAATCAAATAACGTGGCTTTCCAGACTGTGAGCTCCGCAAGTTTGATCACTTCGACCTTCTTCAGCGGAAGTGTTTGTCCTAATGAGATGCGCGACCAATAACGGCAGGCTGGAAAGCTATTTCGGGCGTCCCCGGGGCGACAATCGAAGGTCGGAGCCAGCGCGTGTTTGATGACCGGGCGTACATCTACTCGCGCGTGTGCCCACTCGGCTGAATCAATTCCAGCCCGCAGTTCATATTCAGTAAGACGATCATCGGCGGTGTGGACACGTACTTTTGCGACTGGAGTTCCTTGCTCAATTCCAGCAGCATTCGCCAGAGTCGTGACGATGATCAATGTATCACCTTCGCCCTTGCGGATATTGAGCGTAAAACTAGCGCCAGCTTGCGCAGGAAAGTCTCGTCCACTGAACTGCACATTCTCCTTTTCAATCAGCGTATCGGGCAAATCATTGAGATCAGTAAAAGCAGCGACAAACGTGGTATTCAAGATGTTCAATACCTGCGAGCGCGGCTCAAACAATGTCTCATCTGGTGCGCCAGCATAGCCGGGATGCACGGCATCCCGTCCGGCATTGCCCAAAGCGCGGCTGTAACGTCTCAGCATCAGCGGCTCATAACCAGCGACATTGTGCAGCCCGTGGAGTGTTGTCAAATTCGGTGGGTCGAGCCGTGGTGTGGCTGTAAACTGTTCGATGCCTCCATGTACACGTGTGTAGATGCGATTCTGTTCGGGAGGGTAATTGCGCAGGAACTGAGTCACCGGTGAGACTGCACTCGGCCGGCTCGCCGGGACAGAAAGCTTGCCCCACCAGCGTGACATCAAGATATAAGGTTCAACCAAACACAGCAGGGGCAGCGCGATTAACAACAAGCCCGCCTGCCATTTTGCTGAATGAACTTTCAGTGTTAGCCAGCTTCCGACAATCAGCAAAAGCGCGAAGCTCACTTTCCAAATAATGTAAGCAGCCTCCGCAGTGGTATGCAGCAACAATGCTTGCGCGGGATTGTCCGCCATCGCCAACCACCAAGCTATGCCAATCAGACTGGCGCAGATCAACAGCATCAAACTGGCAAATGAGTGGCGGCGAGCACGGCTCAGTTGCCAGGATTGCCCTATTTCTTGTCGAGTCTGCCAAGCGGTCCTCAGGGAGTCCCATCCATACGCCGCGAGTATGCTAAGCGCAAGTGACCATTCATAAGCGTGGCGCGAAGGCGCCCGAAACTGATTAATGAGCGGAATATGGTAAAGCAGCCTGTACAGCGGTGTATTGCCGCCTAGCATCAAGATGAACGCTGCTCCCGCAGTGATTACCCAAAACAATACCTCTGCTTTGTGCTCTGCTTTTATACGCCCACGTATGGCCTTAACGACCGCGAGTAAAGAGAACAGCGCAATGGGCAAAGGAACAAAGGTGGTGACTTCAATCCAATCCTCGTGATGAAAAAGTGGCGCAATAAAGGATTTCCAAATTAGTAATGGCGTAAAGGACATCTCTGTGAAGGTTTCGTAACTGAGGCGGGCGCGAATGCTCTGACGTACTACCTGCGTCGTTTCCAATAACTGGAAAGCGCCGATCCCAGAACTAGCCACCACCGCGCCAATTAGCGTTGCCAGCGGGGCCAATCGCTGACTCCACCCACGCTGTGCATTATTGCCAATCGGCAGCACTTGAAAAAAAGCCCAGGCGAAGCCCAGCAAAATAACTAATAGAAACGCTTGCCCAACTCCGGTGAATAGTGACATCAAAGAGATTGCGGTAGCACTCAACAGACAGGCTAAGAAGTTTTCTCGCCGCACGCGTTTGAGTGGGATGAGCAGCAGAGGCAGCCACATCATGGCATTAGTCAGCATGCCAGTGCTAAGCAAGCTTGCCATCATTCCACCGTAACCAAAGCTCAGCCCGGCCAACAAGGCGGCACTCCTGCTAAGCCCTGACTCGCGTAGCCAGGCATACGTAAAAAGCGGAGCGAGTAAGAATGGGGCAAGCACATAAATTTGCTCTGCAATATGATTCGGGAGGAATAGATACCCCCAGGTCAATGGATAGGTCAGTCCAATTAGGGACATTGATAACAACGGGTAGCCAGATAGGATGAGTGGTGTCCACAGTGGTAAGGAGCCTTGTTGAAGCATATTCCAGGCGACAGTGCGCAATGGCAAGGAATACATCAGCGGATCTGCTGCCAGTAACAATTCTCCACCCCATACACGATGGAAAAACAGACAGAAGCAAATAGAAACAAAAAGAATGACACCTACCGCGTTTCTCAATTTAGTGTTCAACATAAGGCAGATTGATGTTGTCCTAAACTTTAGTTCGGAGTGCGTGCGCGATGCTCAATCAGGGCGGCTGCCCGGCCTGTTCCCAGCCAAGTTGAAAGACAATACCCCTGTGAACGAGGCCGTGATGGTAGGGGCTGCGCTGAATGATGTCAACCAGAGGCGGCGAGCAACCCAAATCATTACCGCAGCAATCAAAGGCGCGGCAATTCGTCGGTCATAAACACAAAATCAGTTGCCCCACACCCCGATAAGTCCTTGCAGGAAAAAGCCTGCCGTGAATTTTATAGTTGACGGCTATGCGGGCGGAGCGTTAGATTACGCCTGCCTTCACCCCGTAAAGTTTTCATCATTCCCAGAGACAGTAGGACTAAAGGTGATTCCTGAACTGCCCTGGCAATAATGCATAAGAACATTCCGTTTATCGCCACATTGAAATCATTCTCGTTTTACCCCGGTCAATATGGTGCTGGTGTTAGCGAAAGGCGTGCTGATTCCGCGCAATGTGCAACTGCAGTGAGTCCCCACTTCTACTCTATCGTGTGTTTCCGTTGGGCGAATCTGCTCTAAAGCAGCAGCCCGTAGCGGCGCAACACTCGACGAGCTTGGCCGTGCGGCCAAGCCAGGGGACGTACAGTTTGCGCTCGGCACGCAGGTGCGACCGGACAAAATCTAGTAACTATACCCACGTGGAAGACTGCCCGCCCAGTCTCTCCCCCAACGACGCAAGTCTGCGCAGGACTTTTTGGAGGTGCCTATGTCGTTGCCGAGCGGCAAGTCTTTGGTAGCATTCTTTAGCAATCTCGTTCGCAATTACCGTCTACAAGTTTTCATTCTCTTCATCGCTGCAACGTTACTCAGCGTCCAGCCTATGCATGCGTCTTTGAATCAAGCGGGCAACCCGCCCGCCAAAGCGCAGCATGAGATCAACGCGAGCCAACCAAGTGCACGCGGCCTTTGGCAAACGCTCAAAGGCCACTTCAACTCGAGCAGGCCCGTGCCGATCAGCGCAGCGCCTGTGTTGCAGGGCTTGCCGGTCACAGTAGTCTCAGCGGCTACCTTCGAGATAGCGCCGGTTGCGCCGGATTCCATCGTAGCTGCCTTTGGCGCCAACCTAGCAACGCGTGTTGAGGTGGCGACCTCGACACCGCTGCCGACTTCGCTCGCCGGGACAACGGTGCGCGTGCGGGATAGTCAGGGCGCAGAGCGCTTCGCACAGCTCTTCTTCGTCGCGCCAACGCAGGTCAACTTCCTGGTGCCGGCGGACACAGCCACCGGTAATGCGACCGTCACAATCACTACCAGCGAGGGCCTGGTTTCGACTGGGCAGGTGCAGATCGCACGCGTTGCGCCGGCACTTTTTACAGTAAATGCTTCAGGCAAAGGCTTGCCTACTGGCTTCGCGTTACGCGTAGCGCCCAACGGCACGCAGTCGCAGCAAGTGTTCTCGCGCTTCGATGCGGCGCAGAACCGGTTTTTGCCGGTGCCGGTTGATCTACTTACCGAAAACGATCAGGTCTTTCTGGTGCTCTTCGGCACGGGCTTTCGCGGGCGCAACAGCTTGAATGATGTGACGGTGCGTTTGGGCGGCTTGGAAGGCGCTGCCGTGCCGGTTCAATTTGCGGGGCGGCAAGGCGGCTCACCCGGCCTCGATCAGCTCAACGTCGGCCCGATCAATCGCGGCGAAGTGCGCACGCGGCTGGCCGGGCGTGGACTCATCAACCTGACACTGAGCGTGGTTGATCCGAGCAATGGTACGCAGAAACTTTCCAACCCAACAGAGCTTGAACTGGCCGGAGTGAGCCAGGGAGCGCCGCCGACCGTGGGCGAGCCTTCCCAACAAAATTTCACCACCGGGCAAACGGTCACCATCACTGGCGGATCATTTGTCGCGGGCAGCACGACAGCCAATCGCGTGCGCATCGGCAGCCAGCTGGCGCAGATCATCTCGGCGACCAGCAACCAGTTGACGATTCAGCTTCCTTACGGCGTAGGGACTGGCAGAATCACCGTCACCACACCGACGGGCGAGGCTTCGACAAACAACTCTTTGCAAATTACCACCTCGGTCAGCGGCATCGTCGAAACCAGCGACCGCCTGCCACTCAGTGGCGTGGTCGTGCGCGCGCTCATCACTGGCGAGCAAACGACGACGCGGCCTGACGGTTCATTCATTCTGCCGATCAACATCAACCCGCCACCCAACACCTTCTTCACCACGCTGCAAATTTCGCCGCAAGGCGTGCAGGGCTTCCAGAACTACGGCACGCTCTCCATCCGCGTAGAGGTCGCTACACGGCGCGACAATCGTTTGTCCGCGCCGATCTCGTTGAATCCGCCGAACGGGCGCAGTACTGGCGCTGGCGGCGAAATCAATCTGAGCATACCAACCTTCGCCTGCGGCGCGAGCGACACTGCCACGCCGAGCAATGTGACGTTCCACCTAGATGCGGGCGCGATCATGCAATTCCCTGCCGATGCGCCCGTCAGTCAACTAACGCTTTCACAAGTGCTGAATTGCCGCACGCCCAAGCCGCTGCCACCGAGCGTCTACAGTTCACGCATCGTGCAACTCACGCCGCTGGGCACGCGGTTCATTCCGGGCGGGCAGTTGATCTTCCCGAACCCTGAGAATTTTGCGGCGGGCACGCAGTTGCGGCTCTTCCGCCTGGATCAGCGCAGCGACAGCCCGACGCTGGGCAGTTTTATTGACATCGGCGCGGCCACCGTCTCCTCCGACCGGCAGCGCATCGAGAGTGGAGCGCAGGCCATCACTGAAGGCGGCATCTACTTAGTCGCCTTGCAGCCCGTCAGCGTGACCAGCGTGACTGGCCGCGTAGTCGAGCGCATCAGCGACACGTTGAGCGTTCCCGTGCCCGGCGCGCTGGTGCAAGTGCGCGGGCAAGCGACCTTCACTGACGGCGATGGCGCTTTCGTACTGCGCAACGTCCCGCTCAACAGCGAGCCAGTCACGGTCGAGGCCAGTTTGCTGCGTCCGGACGGGCGCGCGGATGCGGTCTTGCGTGTGCTGAGCAGTGGCGTCATCAGGCCGGGCGGGGTAACAATGGTTACGCCTGACCTCTTCTTCGCTTCGCTCAGTTCACCTACGAACCGCGCGCCAATCGCCACTTCGCAGACGGTTACGCTCGACGAGAACACCTCGAAGACGATCTTCCTGAGTGCGGGTGATCCCGATGGCAATCCGCTTCGCTACATCATCACGCCGCCTCAGCGCGGCACGTTGACCGGCGCGCCGCCGAATGTCATCTACACGCCGAATCAGTTTTACAGTGGGTCGGACAATTTCACCTTCAGAGTCAATGACGGCAAGGCGGACAGCAACACCGCCGTAGTCGCAATCACCATCAATCACATCAACCACGCGCCTGTCTTGACTGTCCCCGGGCCACAGACGGTCAAGAAGAATCAAAACATCACGTTTGAAGTTTCGGCTACTGATGTGGATTTGGGCGACACCATCTCGATCACCGCGCCGAACCGTCCGCCCGGTTCGAGCTTCATTGAATCCACCCGCCGCTTCACCTGGACGCCGAGTTGTACACAGGTGGGCACGTTCACTGCCACCTTTGCGGCGGTGGATAGTGGCAGACCGGCGCTGAGTGATGTCAAATCGGTGCAGATCACGGTGCTCGACGACAATTGTTCGCCCACGCTGATCCTGCCTGGGCCGCAGACTGTCAACCAAGGACAACTGCTCGCCTTCACTGTTGGAGCTAACGACCCCGAAGGACAGGCGGTCACGCTTTCGGCAGCCAATCTGCCGTTGGGCGCAAACTTCAATTCGGCCAATGGACAATTCACTTGGACGCCGACCTGCACGCAAGCCGGTGGCTTCACGGTGAGCTTCACTGCGACGGACAGCGGCAATCCGCCGAAGAGCGACACACGGACGCTTTCGATCTTGGTCAACAGCGTCACCACGCCGCCAAACATCAACACGCTGCAAAACGTGTACAACATTGCCGAAGGCCAACAGTTGATCTTCAATGTGTCGGCCTCGCCGAGTTGTCCGAACCAGAACGTGGTGCTCAATTCGGCCAATCTGCCGTCCGGTGCGACCTTTGGGCCGCCTAGCACTACCGCAGGCACGGTCACGCGCGAATTCCGCTGGACGCCGAGCTTCACGCAGGCGGGCACGTATAACGTCACTTTCACGGCTAACGACACGGTCAATCCGAACGCCGTCGCCACCCGCGTTGTGACCATCAACGTGGTTGACTTCAACCTCGATCCGAGCCTGAACGTGCCCAGCCCCTCGCCCACCGTCAACGTCGGCTCGCAGCTTGTCTTCAACGTCACTGCCACCGACCCCGACTCAGGGCAGGTAGTTACGCTGACCGTACAAAACATACCGGCGGGCGCGCTCTTCAACACCACGCCCGGCAATCCGGCGACGGGCCAGTTCATCTGGACGCCGAACTTCGCGCAGTTGAGCAATTTCACCGTGAACTTCGTGGCGACTGACAACGGTCAGCCCGCGCGCAGTGTGATCAAACCCGTCACTATCCTCGTCACCGGTGATTGCCAACCCGTTCTCAACGTGCCCAGCCCGCAGACCGCGGTCGAAGGGCTGCCGCTCACGTTCTTCGTGCAGGGGTCGCCGAAATGTCCGGGTCAGGTGGTGACGCTCGGCGCACCGAGCTTGCCGCCACGCGCGACCTTCAACCCGCTGACCGGCGAGTTTAGCTGGACGCCGAACATTGGCGAGGCTGCCGTCTACACGGCGACCTTCACGGCCACCGACAACAGCACACCGCCGCGCGTCACGTCGAAGCCCGTCGTGATCACGGTCGTGCCCAACCGCGCGCCGATAGCCAACAACCAGAGCGTGACACTCGACGAAGACACGCAGAAGACGATCACGCTGACGGCGGTTGATCCTGAAAATCAGCCGCTCACTTTCGGCATCGTCCAACCGCCTGCGCACGGCACGTTGATCGCCACGGGCACTAATGGGGTGTTCATCTACACGCCGGTCGCTAACTACAATGGCCCAGACTCATTCACGTTCAAGGCCAACGACGGCAAGCTGGACAGCACGCCCGCGACCGTTTCGATCACGGTCAATCCGGTCAACGACACGCCGACGGTCACTTCGCAGAATCTCGCCATCAGCGAAGACACGCCAATCAGCGTTACGCTGCAAGGCAACGACGTGGACGGCGACCCGCTGACCTTCGCCATCACGAAACAGCCGAGCCACGGCACGCTTTCCGGCACTGCGCCAACGCTGATCTACACTCCGGTGGCGAATTACTTCGGCCCGGATGATTTCAGGTTCAAGGCCAACGACGGCAAGGGCGATAGCGCCGAAGGGGTCATCTCAATCACGATCACTTCGGTCAACGACACGCCGAACATCACGGTGCCCGGCCCGCAAACCGTCACCACCAGCTCGCCGGTCAACTTCACCGTGACGGCTTCGGACGTTGACGTGAACGACGTGTTGACGATCACAGCAACTAACCTGCCGACTGGCGCGACGCTCACGCAGACCAACTCGACGGCGGCGAACGCCTCCGCGCAGTTCGCGTGGACGCCCACCGAGGCTCAGGCTGGCAGCTTCACCATCACCTTCACTGTCACAGACAACGGTTTGCCTGCGTTGAGCCAGAGCAAGACCGTCACCATCGTGGTCAATCCGGTCACCACACCGATCACGATTGACGCGCCGATGGAGGTGACAGTCGCCGAAAACCAGCCGGTCAGCTTCACTGTCACGGCTAGCGGCGGCACGATAGGTCAAACCTTCACGCTCAGCGCTTCCAACCTGCCAGCGGGCGCGACCTTCCCAGCAGCGACCAACAGCGGCAACTCGGTCAGCCAGACCTTCAACTGGACGCCTACCTTCGCCCAGGCGGGAACGTATGACATTACGTTCACCGCTCAGCGTGGCGCGACGCCGGTGAGCAAGGTCACGCGCATCATCGTGACCAATGTCTGCCGTCCACCCGTGTTGACCCAGCCCAGCACTCCGGTCAACGTGCCAGAAGGTCAGGCGATCAGTTTCACCGTCACGGCCACTGATCCTGACACGGGCGAGACGCTGACCTTGTCCGCCACCAATCTGCCGACTGGCGCGACCTTCCCGGTCGCCACCAGCACCAACGGCACGGTGACGCAAACCTTTAATTGGACGCCCTCCGGCACTCAGGCAGGCACTTACACTGTCAACTTCGTAGTGACAGATAATTGCTCGCCGACCACGGGCACCGATACGAAGAGCGTCACGTTCAACATCAGCAACATCAACCAACCACCGGTCGCCAACTCGCAAACTGGCGATCAAAAGGTAGTCACGCCCGAAAACACGCCGAAGCCGATCACCTTGACCGGCAGCGATCCCGACGGCGATCTGCTCAGCTTCATCCTGGTCACACAGCCACAACACGGTACGTTGTCGGGCACGGCGCCCAACGTTACCTACACACCCAACACGGACTTCAACGGCACCGACTCGTTCACCTTCAAGGTCAACGACGGCCAGGTGGACAGCAACACTGCCACGGTCGAGATACTCGTCTCGTCCGTGTGTAGCGCGCCCGTGTTGACCGTGCCTGGAGCCCAAACCATCTCACTGACCTTGCCGCAGGATTGCAACCAGCCACCCGTCGCCCAACCGCTGACCTTCACCGTCACGGCCAACGACGCGGACACTGGCGACATCATCACGCTGGCAGCGCAGAACCTGCCGTCGGGCGCAACCTTCACGCAGACCAACAACACGGCGGGTGCCGCCTCCGGCACCTTCACCTTCACGCCGTCACCCTTCAACGAAGCGGGCCAGTTCACGGTGACCTTCACCGCTAGCGACAACTGCACGACGCCGCAAACGGTGATGAAGACGGTCAACATCACGCTGACCATCCCCAACTCGCCAACGCGCTGGGTGCCCACCAACATTCCGAAGGCGGGCGCAGTCACCACACTGTTGCGCAACGGCAACAACCTCTACGCAGCAATCGCCGGTGGCGGCTTCTTCCTCTCGACCAACAACGGCTTAACTTGGCCGCGCATTGATCAGTCGGGGTTGAACGGCGCAGACATCCGCGCGCTGGCGCTGAAGACTGTGGGCCAGAGCGCCTTCATCTTCGCCGGCTCGGCGGGCGGTGGCGTCTATCGTTCCAACGATAATGGCGTCACCTGGACGCAGTTCTCCAACTTGGGCAACAACTTCGTGCGGGCGCTCGCGGTCAGCAGTGATGGCACCGTCTTCGCCGGCACGCAAGGCGGCGGCGTCTTCTTCTCGACGAACGACGGCTCAAGCTGGACGGCGTACAACGGAGGCTTAGGCGGTGATCTGAACATCTACGCCTTGCTCGTTATCGGCACTGGCGCGAATGCCCGCATCTACGCCGGTACGGAGGCCAGCGGCGTCTTCTCGCTGCCCGTGAACGCACTCAACGGCAGCGGCGATCCCTGGGTCGCCGTAGGCACAGGCTTGCCGGCGATTCGTATCAACACGCTCGAAGTCAGCGCGGATGGCAATACGCTCTACGCCGGAACAAATGGCAACGGCGTCTTCCGCGTTTCGGTCAACAATCCGGGCAGTTGGCAGAACATCAGCACGGGCCTCGATAACACAACGATCAATGACCTGCTCGTTGTGAGCAACACACTCTACGCAGCGACGGGCGGAGGCGTCTTCCGCTTCGACGAAGGCTTGGGCGTGTGGCTGGCGATCAATGAATGCCTGCCAAACACCGAGATCAATTCGCTCGCCACCAGCAGCGCCAGCACGAAGCTGTTTGCGGCGACGAATGATGCGCGGGTGTTTATCAGGCCGCTGTAGGGTTGTTTTGGTGATTAACTGAAATGGGGAGCGCAAAGATTGCGCTCCCCATTTTTTTGCAGCCAACACTCAGCGATGGATAGAAAACGTGGGACGATCACTTTCCAATCAGCGAATTGGATTCCTTGGCTCAAATAAACAGTTCAGATGAGACGTGAAAGAAGTCAGCCAGTTTCTTGGCTTGCGCCTTGCTGATGGCGCGCACCCCGTTGACGGCTTCAGCCGCCCGTTCGCCTGAACCGAATAACGGCGCCAAGACTTCCTGCTGCAACCCGCGGGCTTCCAGCAAATGCTGTATGACTTGATGCGGCGCTGTTGGTTCAATCGGATAGTGTTCTTCTTCGTAGTCCTGAATCAGTTTCACGAGCAGATCGAAGAGCTTTACTTCTTCCGGCGACAGGTCGGCTTCACGGCTCATCATTAGCTCAACGACCGCCAGCAAGCGTTCATATTCAGCTTCGCTCTCGATGATTTGGGGAAGCGTCGCAGCCAACCAGTCCGCATACTTCTTCGGGCTATATTTAGCAGTCATCTTTCCACCTCTCTCGGTCGTATTCGGCGTGGGTTAAAACGTATTTGATGAAGATCGTTTGACGCAAAATCTACCGCAACACCCGCTCCCGCATCCGCCACAAACTCTGCGCCGTGAAAGGCTCGCCGTCAAAGACGATCTGCTTCATCCCTTTGCCCTGCCGCTGCAAATACTCCGTCACGTTCATCCACTGGATGCGCCCGTCGCCGTCACGCACAACTAACATCACGGGGTGAACGCTGGCCCGCCACTGCTCAGCATAATCCGCTTTGGCGATGGTAAAGACCCACCGTTCGCCCTGCTTGGACAGCGTGAAGTATTCGTCCGATTTGAATTGCAAGTAGACGCGCCGACCGCTCGGTTCGCCTTGGTCGTTCTTGAATTCGATCTCACCGTCAATGCCCCAATCGGCCCCGATGGTTGGCCTGAAAATCTGCCCGGCCTCTGCGGCAATAGCCAGGGCGTGCGCTACCAGCAGCAATTCACGGCTCTGGTTATCAATCGTGAGGCGGGACTTCTCCTCCAAGCCGCGCACCTCTTGCTGGATTCGCTCCGAAGCAAATTTCTCTTCAATCAGGTCGCGCAGCACAATCGGCTTACTACAAAACTGGCAAGGAATTTTCTTCTTGCCGCTCTCAACCGCTTTCTGAATCGCGCGGGTGCTTTCCACCGGCTCACCGCATTTGGGATATGGGCAAACGTAGTGGCGCAGGCGGACGACGTGCGGATCCTTCGCCTTCAAATGGTCGTGGATGTAGCGAATGAAAGTTACCTTGGTATCTTCGTTCGCGTGCGGCTCGCAATAAACCGTGAGTTCGGCGGCTCCTTCGGCCTTCTTGGTCATTTTGAAACCGACGCGCCGGTTGGCATGCGTTCTGAAATCAGCCGCGAAGCGCCAGAGCCACTTCTCGCCCGTCTCGAAAGCAGCGGTGTGCCGCAGTTTCACCACCAGCGTCGCGTAAATCTCGTCGAGCGGCCCGCTGAATTGATACGTCACCAGCGCCGACGGATGATCCGGCTGATCGGGCCGTTCGCGCTTGAAGTAGGAGGGAAATACCAGCAACGTGCCAGCCTCAGTATGTTCGCGCAGGCAGAGGCCAT
The DNA here is from genome assembly GCA_963699175.1 of uncultured Acidobacteriota bacterium. Taxonomy (GTDB): domain Bacteria; phylum Acidobacteriota; class Blastocatellia; order RBC074; family RBC074; genus JACPYM01. The sequence continues at coordinate 1,713,092 of OY969418.1, forward strand.
GATCCACGAGAATTTGGTGCATGGCCCGCAAGACGATCTGCTCTTCGTCGGCTGGCAACCGCTCCATTTTCTCTTTGTCAGCTTTCTGATAGTCGAGGTCTCCGACCAGCACGCGCTCTTCAGAAATACAGCCGATCTCATCCGTGTGAGCGCGCACGGAACGAATCACTGCCGCCGCGTAAGCGTTGATGCGTTCGGGCTGAAGCAGTACGAAGTCACCGAACTCCAATTGCCAGACGATGCCTGGCCCGGCCAGCAAGCCCACCACCGCCCGCAACTCTTCCGGCGTGAAGCTTTCGCCCGGCAGCCGCATTTCAAGCTGCTGCTTCAACTCGCCCATCCGCAGCAACACGCGGCCTTCGTCCCTGAGCTTGACGATCTCTTCCTTGATATGTCACATGTCCGCGCGGCAGGCGACAAGGAACAATCTACTCATTGTGTCCAATTTGATTTTCAGGACTTCCGATTCGGAGATAAGTTCAACATGTCTATCAAACGCCCAGTACCGCATTCTTGGCCAGTGAATGTGCTGTTTGCTTTGTTTTTTGCATCTCTGAGCTTGTCGAGTTGTTCAGAGCAGCCGCGCCAAGGACAGTCATCATCTGCCTCACCGAGTCCCCGCATTGAATTCATTTGGCAAACTAAACACGGCAATACTGTTAATTCAGTTGCTTTCTCACCCGATGGTAAAACGATTGTAAGCGGTAGTGATGACGGAACAGTCGCACTACTTGATGCAGACAAGGGAAAACTCAATCGGACTCTCACGCATAACAATGTTGTTAACTCAGTCGCTTTCTCACTTGATGGAGGCCTAATTGCGAGTGGCAGCAGTGACAAAACTGTCAAGATTTGGGATCCACATACAGCAGAGGTAAAGCGGATTCTGACTCACGATGATGTTGTAACAGCAATTGCTTTCTCGCCGGATGGGAAGACGTTGGCAAGTGGAAACGACATTGACGAGACAGTTGTCGAAACAGTGAAATTATGGGACGTAGACACAGGTAAACAAAAACGAAGTTTAGTAGAAGATGATCTTAGCCGTGTACGACATTCTTCTGTAGTGAATTCGATTGCTTTTTCACCAGACGGGAAATTGCTAGCACGAGCATTTACTCAAAACTGGATAACACTTTGGGAGGCACAAACAGGAAGGCTGGGGCAGCGGCTCGTGCGCCATGGCGCTACAGTGAATTCACTGCGTTTTTCCCGAGACAGCAAAATGATTGCGAGCGGAGGGAAAGACAGTTCAGTGATTCTGTGGGATGCGCAAACAGGAGAAGTGAAACGAGTTCTTAGACCGCGCAGGGCACACTGGGTTACTTCAGTTGCTTTCTCACCAGATAGCAAGACGGTGATGAGCGGAGGGCGTGATAAAACAATTAAGTTTTATGATGTTGGAACAGGGGAGCTAAAAATGACCCTAACCAGCAACAATGCTGTAACCTCAATTGCGGTTTCGCCTGATGGGCAGGCTTTGGTAAGTGGCGATGAAGACGGAATGGTAACGCTGTGGAATGCACGCATTGAGACACGACTAGCGACTTTGACCGGCAGCAAAAGCCCTGAAGTGACCGAAGGTTTTTGGGAGAGCGGCAGACAATGGATTCAAGCCCATAGAACATTTGCTATTGTTGCTACCCTTATTCTCCTTTGGTTAATTTCTGAAGCCATAGTTAGAAGACGGCGCTCATCAAATGCTAAGGTGAAGTCCCAAGAGCGTGATGCTTCGCCACACAATTTGAAGCAAACCTTTGATAAGGCTCGCGAAATCCAGAAATTAATTCGTAAGCTCTTGTCTGAAACCTCCTACGTAACTCCTGAGATCGTCTTGCGGGGCCACGATAAGGCGGTATATTCAGTTATTTTTTCCCCGGATAGCAAGGTAATTGCAACTGCAGGTGATGACGGAAAAGTAATTCTATGGGATGTAGCAACAAAAGAGAAAAAATCCGTCTTGGATCATGGCCGGGGAGTTTTAGCACTTGCATTTTCACGCGATGGGAAAGTCATAGCCAGTGGATCTATTGATGGCTTGGTGATCGTGTGGAATGCGATAACAGGTGAAGAAATACAGCCGTTCGACACGCAAACGGAACGGATTCTTGAAAAAGGAGCGAGAAAAACATGGCTGCAGGATGACGATATTCATAGGTGGAATAATGTTACCTCGCTTGCCTTCTCCTCAGACGGAAAAACGATTGCGAGCTGCGTCAATGGCGGGACGGTGAAGCTATGGGATTTGCAAACGATAAAGGCAAAAAAGACATTAGCTACGAAGACGCCGTTGTTCACGGTGGCATTCTCCCCTGAGGGAAGATATTTGGTTAGCGGGGGACACGAAATATCATCAAGGGAGGATGACATAGCATTGATATTGTGGGAGGTGCAAACCGGGGAAGAAAAATGCTCATTAAACGTGCGGAACGCCGGTGGCGTATTTTCCGCAGCGTTTTCGCCAGATGGAAGGGTGTTGGCGCTTGGCAATGACAATGATTATGGCAGCGACCAAGCCAATGATGATAATGATGGCGACGCATCAGTTAGGTTGTATTCTCTGCAAAATGGGACTCTTACACAAAAGATGACGCTGAACGGCCATAGCCAACCCGTGCGATCAATCGCCTTCTCACCAAATGGTGAGGTAATAGCTAGTGGCAGCGCTGATTGCACAGTGACATTGTGGGGAGTACAGGGGGTAAAGTGGCAACAGACGCTAAAACATGACGACACAATTACTTCTGTCACATTCTCACCAGACGGAAGTAGACTAGCTTGCGCAAGCGTAAATAAAACAGTGAAAGTATGGCGAGTTCAGAGTAAGACCTAAGATCATAGACGACGCGCCGACCATCCGGCGTCACCGCCACTCCATACACACTGTCTGTATGCCATCTGAAACCTCGCTTGATCGCGCTTGGTCTTTCCGCTCGATCACACGCTCAGTCTCGGCTGCCGCCGGTCGGCAAGCGGCCAACAACCGGGCATACTGCTCCTCGGAGCGCTGCCGCCAATCCACATACGCGAATTGCTTGAGCGTATACGGGATCTCGGCGTCATCCAGGCGCACGGGGATGAAGCGGCCTTGCTGATTGGTCGGGTCGTTGAAAAGCGCCGACTGATGCTCGAACCTCACCCATTCCGACGCCGAGGCGTGCTGCGACATCATCAGCACGAGCGTCCGCGCCTGCTCCAAGCCCTCATGAATCCTGCGCAGGATCGCATCGCCCGGCTTGATCTCCGCTTCGTCGAACCACACGCGCAGCCCGTCCCGGCGCAACCGCTCGGCCAACTCGCGCACCGCCGGTTTGTCTTGGCTGCTGTGGCTGATGAAGACATCGTATTTGAATTGTTCGGCCATAGGCTTTGTCAGGTTGGTTTGGCAGTAAATTGAAGCCGGTGCTTATTTATCTCCGAGACTAGCAACACTTTGAACTGGCGCAGCCTGTGGAGTGCGGCGGCTTGACGCCGCTTTGGTATCACCTCAAGGTGCTCCACCAGGCGGGCAAGGCTGGCCACGCCGTCTTGGCTTTCCGCTGGCGTCTGCAGCCAAAGCTGATACCAAAGCGGCGTCAAGCCGCCGCACTCCAAAGACGTTGCGCGTCGAAATAAGCACAGGCTTCAGTAAATTCACAGGCCGAGACAGTAGCGAACCGCGTCCTCGACCTGATTCAAAATTGCGCCGGAGATTTTTCCAGCAGGCGTCGGCGGAAAACGTGAAGCATCGAGCGAGCGGACTTGGAAACACAGAAAGACAGTTTCCAGCGGCAGCCCGCTGTCGGCAGCAACAACGCGAACATTGGTCGGGTAGTTCTGCGGTACGTTCTGGCCTTTTGTCCCTACGACGACTGTAACGACCAGCGGCAGCCGATTGATGGCATCAATCGAAAGCACCAACACCGGGCGCTGGCCTGCTTGTTCGCGCCCTTGTGCCGGGTTCAAGTTGACGAAGTAAATCTCGCCGCGCTGAATGGCCATCAGCTATCCTCTTTCTTCGGTGAGCAGCCCGTCCGTTTCCGTCCCGGCAAATTCAGCTTCGATTTCCCGCAATTCGCGTTGAATATCCGGGTCGGCGGCCATCGCGGCCAACTGCTCTTCAATGCGCTGTGGCTGGTCGGCGCGTCCGAGTAGATCAGCAACGCGCTTGATGATTTGCAATTGTTCGTTAGGCGAAAGCTGTTGCACCTGGCTCATAATCAAATCGAGTTGATTGGCAACCACCGTTTTACCTCCTTGTTGGCAGCATCCGGATTATACGCAACCGTAGCGCAATTCAGCCAGCCGCGCCGGGCAGTTCCAAGGCAACCGCTCGGCCAACTCGCGCACCGCCGGTTTGGCTTGGCTGCTGTGGCTGATGAAAACATCGTATTTGAATTGTTCGGCCATAGGTTTCCCCCTCGACGCTAGCAATCAATCCCTCAGCCTGCGGCAGCAGGCGACAGCATAAAGCCTGGGGTGGAGCGCGGCAGCGCGGAACCCCAGGATAGCGGATGATGAATTACGCAAGCCCGTGAAACGGGCGGCAGCTAAGCGTTGCTAAGCGCGCCGTATTGTACACGCTGTCGCTCGCTCCGCGAGCTTGTGTGTTCGTGTGCGTGCGTTTCCTGGGGTTTCGCTCCGCTGACGCTGTGCTCCACCCCAGGCTTTAGGCTGGCACCCGCTTCGCGGGTTGAGAGCGCGGCACTTAGGCGTCAAATGTGCCGCTCGTCATATTCGATGCCATTGGCTTTCAAAAATCCGATGAATTCGTCACGAAACGATTGTTTGCGATGATGCGCTTGTTGGCGCGCAATGTATTCCTGCACAGCTTGTACATTGGATTGGCTAACGGTGAATGCGCCATAACCACGTTGCCACGCGAAATCTTGCGCGTCGGGAAAGATGTCGTGCATCCAGCCGCTCGCATTCGCCTTGAGATCGCGCAGCACATCCGACACTGACTTATCCGGTCGCAGCTTTGCCAGCAGATGAACGTGATCTTCCGTGCCGTTGATGCCGAGCGACATTCCGCCCAGTCCGCGTAGAGTCTGGCTTGATAAGCCTCGGTGATAATCGGTTGGCGCTCTTTGGTCGAGAAGATGATGTGATAGAGCAGATTGGCGTAAGACGATGACATGGCTTCCTCCTGGTGGCTGTCGCCTGTGAGCGCGGGCTGGTGTTGTTTGTTACGTAGGCCGGGGTGAAACGCGGCAGCGCGGGACCCCAGGAAACGCACGCCCGCAAACACGCAAGCTCGCGGGGCGAGCGACAGCTTGATAGAAAACAACTGGCTGTCGCCCGTTTCACGGGCTTACACAATTTACCATCCGCCAACCCTGGGGTTGCGCGCTATCGCGCTTCACCCCAGGCTTTACGATTTCGCCTGCTGTCGCAGGCTGGATCAGCTACTTCTTACCCGCATTCAAATCATTGAAATGCAGCACCGCATTGAACAACAAATTGAACTCGCCATGATTCTGCCAGCGATAACACGGGTTGCCCGCAAACAACAACACGCGCCCTTGCCCGGTCGGCACATCCACAATCGCCGGACGATTCGTGACCTCGTTCGCGCCGCGCATCAAGCCGCTCAAGACCGCTTTATCACCGCCCGGATAACGCATCAACACTTGTTGCGCGCGGTAACGCTCCGGCACGTTGAGCAGCGGCCCGTTGGCGTAACGCACCGGCAGCGTCTTCTGTGTATAGCCGTAAAAGAGCGGATGATTGGGTTGCAGGATTTCGGCTTCGATGATCGGCCCCGGCGCGTAAAACTGCGCCGACGTGCGCCCGGCATCAATCTGCCGCGTCAAGCCGAACTCCGGCGGGAAGAAACTGGCCGAGCCGAGCGTGATCAGCACACCGCCTGCTTCGACAAAGCGCTGCAACTCCGCCGCGCCCGCCAAACCCATGCCACCTGTGATGTCTTCCGATTCGCCGTACACCCCGTGCGAGCCGAATTGCTCTGTCTTCGTGTAGGGCACTGGTTTGGCTTTTGGCTCGATGTCGAAGACCAGCCGTTTGCCACTGCCGCTTTGATTGGGAATCAGAATCACGTCGTAGGCCGCGCGCAAGTTGCCCTGATTGATACGCTCCTTGTAGATCAGATCGTAGCGCACCTCGAATTTGTCCAGCGCGTGGCGCACCCAGCCGACTTCTTGCGTGCTGCCCCAGGTGGTGAAGACTGCGAGACGCGGCAAATCCACGTCGTGCACGGGCACCGTTGGCAGCATAGGCAAGGCGACGGCGGTCAAGCCCAATGGCTCGACTACGGCTTTGAGCTTCTTCTGCACATCATCGCCGCCCGCGCCGATGATGAAAGTGCCCGCCGGGAACTGCTGCGTACCTGAAGTAAAGGGTTGTTCGGCAGCCTGGATGCGCAGGTCTTTCAACCGGTAGCGCAGCGTGATCAGATTGTTCGAGCCGTTGTTGAGAATGGCATAGCCGGCCAGCGCGGTGCCGTTGACGTTGCCTTTGTGTTCGGCCTTGTCAATCAGCGGCGCAGGTACATTCAATACAGCGGCGTCAGTGATCTCTTTGACCGTCGCCTGGAACATCAAACCCATCGTCCAGCCGGTGTCGTCATAAGTGCGCAAGCTCGGATCAGGGAAGTTTTGTTTTTCGAGCAGGATTTTAGCCAGCCTTCCATAAGGCTGATCGCGTTTGATGACGTATGAGCCTGCTGGGAACGTGCCGTCTTTCAAACGAACTTCGGCAGTTGCCTTGCCGACTTCGATGCCTTGCGTGCGCAGCATGTTTACCAGCGTGACGACGCGCGTCATATCGCTCTGCCCTGCCGGAATCACGAAACCATAAGGTGCGTCCTTCTTGCCCGCCTCAATCGAATTGCGACTCTTGAGGTAGAAATTCTCCAAAACGACTTTGGGAAACTCAGAAGTCAGTTGCAACGCCGAAAGCACACCCGTTTGCATGTAGTTCGTGTTGTTGCGCATTGACCATTCGACTTCTTTGTACGGCGGCAGCGGGCGATACCATTCGCGCGAGGTTTGCCCGGCGCCACCGCCTGCGCCTTCTGGCGGAGCCACACGGCGCTTCATCGTGTTCGCGCCACCATTGCCAAAGGTCTCGTACATCCGAATCAGCCCGTTGTGATTCGACGACATAAAAGCCAGATAGCCCGGCGACCACATATCTACAAAACCGTGTGTCCAGACACCCGGCATGCCGTACTTGATCATCTGCGCCATCTCGAAGTTGGCAAACCACGGTTGCTCGCCGTACAGGATCGGATCGAGCGTCGGTTGTTGCGGCGCTTGGCCGCTGAAGGTGTACATAAACGGCACCGACTCGTGCAGGTCGTGCATGATCGGCGGATGCCATTGCAGATACCAATCGAGCAGGTTGCGCATCGTCACCTGCGAATAATTGATGTCGCGGTTATTGTCGTGAAAGATGTACTTGCCCCAATACGGCGGGCCGCCCATCGAATCTTCTTCGCCCTTCTCGTCAATCTTGTAGCGGTAGTACCAATCAACGTAGCGGTCGCGCCCGTCGGGTTCTGCTACGGGCGTAATGCTGACGATCACGTTGTCGCGAATCTGGTTGATGAGCGGCGAATCTTCGACGGCCAGGCGATAAGCCAGTTCCATCAGCATCTCTGGCGGGCCAGTTTCGGCGCTGTGTAAGCCGCCTGAGAAATGATAGATCGGTTTGGCTTTGGCGATGATGTCTTTGGCCTGTGCATCATTGATCTTGCGCGGGTCGGCGAGTTGCGCGAGGTATTGGCGATACGGTTCGAGATTCTGAATAGTCTCTTGCGCGCCGACAAAAACGACCAGGCAATCGCGCCCTTCGTCAGTCTTGCCGATCTCCATCACTTTGACGCGCTGGGTGGCGGCGGCCAGCGCGCGATAGTAACGATAGATGTCCGACGTGTAGCTCAACTTCTTCGGTTGGCCGACGTGATGGCCCAGCACATCCTTCGGCGTCGGAATACCCGACACTTTGGGCAGATGATCTACCAGTGGCGAGATGAATTCGGGCCGCGTCGTCCACTCTTTGACGGACTTGGCGAAATCATCATCGAGCACTTGCCCGCTGGGCGAGAGCAACGCCGGTGGTGGTTGCTGTGATTGTGGTGGTGGCGTGGTCTTCTGTTGGGCGGACGAATCCCAACTCAGCAAGGCCAGCACCATGAATAGAGCTAACCCGGACTGGCGGACAATGGGGAGAAGGCGCATCTTTAGGACTCCTTTTCGTGTCTTCAATTTTCAGGGTGGGTGGATTGCTTACGACGCGCGGGATTGTAGGTTTGGCTGCGAGACAAGTCAATTAGCACAGTTCCCTGGGAGCGCAGGCATCCTTGCCTGCTAGCCTGGCATTCATAAAACTAAGCCCGGAGGATACGCCTTAAATCAATGTCGTCTTAAGCCACGCCAGCAGGCAAGGATGCCTGCGCTCCCAGGAAAACTGCTATTGATCTTCGACGGGATGCTTTAGGATGACGCCGCTATGTTGCAAACCCCTGTCGCCCTCATCATCTTCAATCGCCCACAAACTACGCAGCGCGTGTTCGCCGAGATTGCGCGCGCCAAGCCGCGCCACTTGTTGATTGTCGCTGATGGCCCACGCACTTCGGAAGAAGCAGAGCGGTGCGCAGCCGCACGCGCAATCATCAACCAGGTTGATTGGGATTGCGAGTTGTTGACCGATCTGGCCGACAACAACCTCGGCTGCAAGCAACGCATGTTTTCAGGATTGAACCTCGCTTTCACGCACTACGAAGATGTCATCATTCTGGAAGACGACTGTTTGCCGCAGCCAAGCTTTTTCCGCTTTTGCGCAGAGCTGTTGGAACGTTACCGCCACGAGCCGCGCGTGATGGCCATCAGCGGCAACAATTTTCTCCCGCCCAGGCTACAACGGCGCATGCGCGACAGTTACTATTTTTCGCAGATCCCGCACATCTGGGGTTGGGCCTCGTGGCGGCGCGTGTGGGAGCTTTACGATTGGGAGATCAAACGCTGGCCAGCGTTGCGTGCAACTGATTGGCTGGCGCGGCGTTCGCGCAATCCACACTTCAAAACCTACTGGGAGCACGTCTTTGACGAAAGCTTTCGCCGCGAAACCAACGCCTGGGATTTTCAACTGACCTTCACTTGCCTGCTGCACGAGGGCTTGTCGGCTATGCCCCGCGTCAATCTGGTCTCGAACATCGGCTTTGGTGATGACGCGACACACACTAAGGACACGCAGAGCCTTTTTGCCAACTGGCCGGTGGGCGAGTTGCAATTCCCGCTCAACCATCCAACAAAGTTGGAACACAACGTCGCCGCCGATGAATTTACCTTTCGCCAGAATTTTCTGGGCCAGTCGGAGCCACCGCCTCTTTGGCAACGTGCTTTGAACAAAGCGCGCCGTCTACTTCAAACCTCTTCAGCCAAAATCTCCTGATACCAGGCGAGATAGGCATCCACTTGCCGGTCTAAGCTGAAATGCTCGCGTGCATGAGCTGCCGCCGCATGTCCTAGCCGCACACGCAAAGCTTCATCGTTGAAGAGCAACTCCAACCGCTGCGCCATTGCTGCGCCGTCGCCTACTGGCACGAGGAAGCCTGTCTCAGCTTCTACTATCTGTTCGGGAATGCCGCCGACCGCTGTGGCGACGACCGGCGTGCCGCAAGCCAAAGCTTCGAGCACTGTGTTGGGGAACGTATCGGCGCGCGCCGCGTGCACGTAAACATCGGCGGCTTGATAAAAGCGCGCCACGCGTGCCGGGTCGCGTTCGAAATCGAGAAAGCGCAGCGTGACCGCGCCCAACCGCTCTTCCTGCGCAACCTCACCCAAACAAATCAGCAAGACCTCGCGCTGCAACGAACGCGCCGCCAACTGCCGCACAGCGGCTTCCAGCGTCGCGTAATCTTTGAATGGATTGCGGCGCGTGCTGCTGCCGGCAAAGAGCGCGATGTCGGCAGCAAGTGGCAAGCCTAATTCCTGCCGCGCAGCGGTTTTGTCAAAGGGCTTGAACTGCGCGAGCGGCACGCCGTTCGGGATATGGCGCGCTTCAATGATTGCCGGTTGCAAGATAGATGCGCGCGCTTCATCCAACAGCCAGCGACTCGGCGCAGCCACATAAAATCGGCAGCGTTGATAGAGCGCGCGTTTGCGCCGCCAGTTCTGCGCCGTCGTGTCGCGTCGCAGCGGCGGATGGACTTCCAGATCAGGGCAATGCTCGCAACCGTGCAGCCAGCGCTCGCTGCCAAATGAGTGTGCGCAATGGCCGGTGAAGAGCCATTCGTCGTGCAGCGTGATGATAATGGGAAGTTGCCGACTGAGTTTGGGCAAGACGCGCAAGTCAAAATACTCGCCGTGCAGATTGTGCGTGTGCAGCAACTGTGGCGGCTGCGGTGTCAGTTCAAGCAAGCGCCGCGAAGCCGGGAAATCGAAATTCTCCAAGCCGCGCTGCCGCTCCCACCACGCGTGCGGTTCGACCACATCGGCCAGCCAGCCCGCCAACACAGGCGCGAAGCGTATGCGCTGCTGACAAAGCGCCAGTTGCTGTCGCCGCCAAAAACGTGTCCAAGCCGGACGTTGCGCCGTGTGATTCAACTCGAACACGTTCACGTCGTCGCGCGTCTTTTGCCCGACTGCTAGAAAGGATTCGTGGCCGCGCTGTGCGTAGGCTTTGAAAAGATCGTAGGCGACCTTTTCCGCGCCACCATATTGATCGGCGGTGCTGAGTTGCAAGATACGCATCGGCGCTCACTTCAGACCGTCCAAATTTGACTGAGCACGCGTTTGAAATTGCCGCCCAGAATACCTTCGATTTCCTGGTCGCTGTACTTGCGACGCAGCAAGCCTTCCGCCAGATCGTACATCCGCTTCGGATGATCCAAGCCTTCGACATCAATCTTCTCGCGGAAGCCATAGCTGCCTTTGTAACTCGCGCGCAACCGCCGATTCTCTTCCGGCGGCATCTTGTCGTAGCCGTCCAGATCAATGTCGCTGCCGACGCCGAGATGCTCGCTGCCGATCAATTTGCGCACGTGGTCGAAATGGTTGAGCACGTCTTCAATCGTAGTCGGCTCTTCATTCTTGACGAACATGCGCACAGCAGTGATACCCATCACGCTGCCTGCCGCGCCGACCTTCTTGATCGCCTCGTCGGTCTTGCAGCGCGGATGACCAGGCGCGAGCGCGCGACAGTTGGAGTGCGTAATCAACACAGGCTGCTTCGACAGTTCGAAAGCATCGAGCGTGGTGCGGTCGCCACAATGCGAAACGTCTATAGCCATGCCGACCTTGTTCATCTGTTGAATGATCGCCGCGCCGAAATCGCTGATGCCCTCGTCACGCCGTTCGGTCGAGCCGTTGCCGATCAGGTTGCGCGTGTTGTAAGTCAGTTGCGAGACGCGCTGGCCCAAACTGTGAAAGAAGTCCACGTCAGCAGGCGTGCGAAAGTGTTCAGAGTTTTGCACGCCGATGAGCACGCCAACTTTGCCAGAAGACTTTACGCGTTGCAGATCATCGGCGCTGTCCACACGCATCAACCACTGATCGTGATTGGCGATGAAGCCATCCCAGGTTGCGACAAAGCGCAGCGTCGAGTTGTACGCCTCTGGCCCGCCCATCCCGACGGCGATGTGAAAGACGTTGATGCCCGAATCCTTGAAGCGTTGCCAATCGCTTTGTTTGAAAGTGTCCGGCTTGCTCAACCACGGTGAGGAACCTAGCTTGAACACACCAAGCATATCAATCACGGTTGAGCGCGCGACTAATTCGATAGCGCGCGCCGAGTATTCGACGGATGAATTGGCAAAGATGCGATAACGATTGCGGTTGATGAAAGGCGCGCAAAACAAAGCCACGCCAGCTTGGGAAAAAGATTTGAGTAATTGGCGACGATGCATGCGATCTCCTGAAAATGTCCGACAAGCTGCCGAGCTTGTCGCAGGCTTCCGGTGTGGCGCAACCCAAAGTCACCGACAAGCTCTGCCAGCTTGTCGGACATCAGAACGGCACGCTCTTTATTGTTCCGTTGACCTACGCCCTGGCCCATAAAGCACCTGTCCGGGCCGCGCGCCCGTGTGCCGCCCGTGATCAATCACGACCTGCCCGTTGACCAACACATAATCAATGCCCTCGGGCGCGAGCAACGGCTGTTCGTAGGTCGCGCGATCCTGAACTTTATCGAAGTCGAAGATCACCACGTCGGCCCACTGGCCTTCTTTGATCGTGCCGCGATTGGCCAAGCGCATCCGCGTCGCAGGCCACGAAGTCATTTTACGAATCGCTTCTTCCAGAGTGAGCACTTTACGCTCGCGCACGTAGCGCGCGATGAAGCGCACAAAGTTGCCGTAAGCGCGTGGATGCGGCAAGCCGGTCGCGTCTTGTGAGCTGGTATTGAGCGCCGCGCCCGCATCGCTGCCAATGCTCGTCCAGGGAAAGCGCAAGGCGGTTTCGATGTCCGGCTCGCTCATCATGTGATAGATCGCGGTGACGCGGCCTTCACCCTGCGCGACCAAATCGAAAGCGGCGTCGGCAGGCTCTTTGTTCAACTCTTTGGCGATCTGCGTCAGGCTCTTGCCGTTGAAGCGCGCGTTCTCGGCGTTACGCGCGTTGGCCAGCACTACGCCATCCCAACCGCCCGCCGCTTCGATGATATTCCACCAGCCGGGCGAGCCGGTCTTGATCTCCCCTTTCAAACGCGCGCGCGTCGTCGGGTCGGCCAGGCGTTTGAGCAACGCCTCGCGCCCGCCTTCGTGCGCCCACGACGGGATGGTCGCTTCCAACCCTGTGCCGCCAGCGGTGTAGACGTACAAATCCGCCGCCACATCCACGCCGCGCGCCCGCGCCTGTTCGATCACTTTGCCGGCCTCGCGCATCAGCGTGCCCCAGCCCGGTTGGTACGCTGCCTTGAGGTGAAAGACTTCGACGGGCAGGCCGCCGCGCTCGCCGATTTCAATCGCCTCTTTGATCGAATCCACCAACTCCTTGCCTTCGCCGCGAATGTGGCTGGCATAGATGCCGCCGTAACGCGCCGCGACCTTCGCCACTTCGATCAGTTCTTTGGTGTTGGCGTAACTGCTTGGTGGATAGATCAGCGCCGTGGTCATGCCCAGCGCGCCCGCGCGCATCGCCGTCTCCATCAGCGCCTGCATCTTCTCCAATTCTTCGGCCTTCGGTTCGCGCCATTCCATGCCGAGTACGACGCGGCGCGCTTGAGCCTCGCTGAAGTAGGTGCCGAAGTTGATGCTGATGCCCTTCTTTTCGAGGTCGGTAAAATACTCAGTGATTTTTTCAGCAGGCACGGGCGTGCCGCCTTCGCCGCCGATGGCCGTCGTCACGCCCATGCGCAGCTTGTTTTCGGCCAGCCCGTTGACCGGCAGCACACTGCCCGACTGATCCATCATGTCAACCCAGCCGGGCGAAACGTAGCGGCCCTTCGCGTCCAGTTCCTGCTTACCTCTGCCTTCAATCTTGCCGATCTTGACGAAGCGGCCTTGATTGATCGCCACGTCGGCGTTGATCCACGGATTGCCTGCGCCATCGAGCACGCGACCATTGCGGATGACGATGTCGTATTGTGGCTGAGCTTGAGCTTGCGCAGCGCGGGGCAACCGCCACGCACCGAACGAAAGCAAAGCAGCGATGATGAAAACCACTGGGCGATTGAAGTAGCGCATAAGCTTTCTCCTGCTGTTTAACGTTTCCGCCCCAGCCCGAACTGATCGCCAGCACGCACCGGCTTGCCGTCAGCGAAATCAATCTGCACGATCTTTTCGCTATGCACTTGGCGGCCAGTTTCATCCGAAAGCGTGGTGATGATTCGTTTGGTCTTCACGCCAATGATCTCGCCAGTCGAGGGCCAGGCGTGTTTGCCATCCAGACTGAAGGTGATCCAGCCGGGCTGTTCGCGTAGCTTGAGGCTCTTGATCTGTTTGGGCGGGGTCGCGGTGTTGTCAAAGACGTGCAGCATTTCGTTGTGCCCGTCGCACAACCAAATCTCCTTCTCATCCGGCGTCAACCCGATGCCGTGCGCCGGACAGCCGTGGCGTTTGACCGGGCCTTTCTCGACGCCTTGCACTTCGACTCGTTGCAGCATCTTGCCCGTGCGCAAATCTCCAATCTCAAAGCCGAGCAATTCGTTGATGTTGATGTAACAGAGCGTCTGCGCGCCGTTGATCGTAAACGGGCGAATCACGTTGCTGAACGGGCCAATCTCTTTCGCCACCTCGTGCGTCTTCGTATCGGTCACGCGCAGCAGCGGCGATTTCAAGCCCGCCAGATAAGCGTGTTGGCCGTCGAGCGAATAGATGGTGTTGTGCGCGCCCGAATTGAGCACGAGCTTTTTCAACACGTCGCCCGTCAGCGCATTGACCACCAACCAATGCGGCCCTTCAAGCGATGGCACATACATCGTTCGGCCATCGGGCGAGAGCGCCATCCGGTCGCTGCCGCCTTCAAACTCTTTGTCCCAGACTTTCTTTTCGCTGAGCAAATCAATAGCGGCGATACGTTTGGTCGTGCCCACATAAATCCTCGCCGTCTGGGCATTGGCCACAACGCCTTTGACGTTTTCGGCGGGCTGGCCAGCGGGCACCTCCCAAGTCGGGATGCGTTTGACGAACTTATAGCCTGCGTCAATGTCGAAGACCACAATGCCGACGCCGCCGAACTCGACGTAGTTACGGATGCCGGGTTCAGCGACATAGAGATAGTGTTTGGTGGTAACAGCAGTTGAGCGGTTGACGCTGGCCAAAGCGGTGAACAAGCCGACCAGCAGCAACACGAGTGCGAAGAGTTTGCGTAGATTCATTGGGAGCCTCCAGGAAGGTTGGTACAGTACCGCGCGCGTGAGCAAGCGGAGCCATTACTTTGCAATCATTGACCAGTAACGTCAAGCCTACGCTTGCTCACGCGCGCGGTACTGTCGCGGAGCTACTCCGACCGCAAAATCCCCAACGGCTTTTTCACTAACACATCCCAACTCGACGCCACCCCGACCGCCATCACCAACACCAACGCCGCCACCACGCCCAACAGATTGACCGACGGCACAAAGCGCCAGGTAATCTCCAATCCGTACTTACTCACCGCCCAAGTCAATACAATCGCCGCTGACGAGCCGAGCAGCCCGGCCAGCAAGCCCAGCACGCCATATTCGACCAGCAGCGTCGCTACGATCAGTTTTCGCTTCGCGCCAAGCGTCTTCAAGATGGCCGATTCGTAGAGCCGGTGGAACTTGGTCATCGCAATCGAGCCGACCAAAATCAACAAGCCGCTCAAAAAGACGAAGCCGCCCACGAAAGTCACGGCCAGCGAGACGTTGCCGACGATGCCCCGCACGACTTCGAGGATGTCGTAGACGTTTATCACCGAAATATTGGGAAAACGATCTACCAAGTCGCGTTGGAATTGCGCGCGGGCGTTGCTGTCGCCTGAGCCAGGCGGCGGGCCTTTGAGCGCGCTCACGTACATCGTCGGCGCTTTGTCGAGCGCGCCGGGGCGAAAGACGATCAGGAAGCCCGTGCGCGCGTTGCGCCAATCTACGCGACGGACGCTGGTGACGCGCGCGGTGATCGGCTTGCCCAAGATGTCGAAGGTCACGCGGTCGCCGAATTGTAAGCCGAGTTCTTTGTTCAACAACTCTTCAATCGAAATCTCCGGCTCTTCGCCCGGCGCGGTCTCGCCGTCTTTGGGCCAGAACTTGCCCGCAATGAGCGTCTCCGACTCGTCGAGTTTCGGGCGATAGGTCAGCACGTATTCGCGCCCCAGCAAACCGCGATTGTCGCTGACAGGCACGCGGTCGGGGTTTACGTCGCGCCCATTGATCTGCGCGATGCGTGCGCGGATAGTCGGAATGAGTTGAGGCGCGGTGCCAATCGCTTCTCTGATAAATCCGCTGAGACTGACCAATTGGTCACGCTGAATGTCTACCAGGTAAATGTCTGCGCGCTCCGCGTTGTTCAGATCAACGCTGAACTCGTCGAGCAGGTTGATCTGCAACAGGCGCACCGAGACGACGAAGAATACGCCGAGACCGACAGCCAGCAGGATAATGCGTGACTGATTGCCTGGACGATAGAGGCTGTTGACGCCTTGCCGTAAGGCGAAAGATGGCAGGCGCCGCAGCCCGCTCAAGCTGCGCATCAACAACCACGCGGCCAGATTCAACACGACGGTCATCGCCGCCAAACCGGCCAGAAAGATCGAGCCGATTTTGAGCGAACCGGCTTGCCAACTGGCCAGCGCGAGTAGACCTAAGCCAACGGCGATGCTGACCGCGATGCGCGTGTAATCGCGCCACCAACTGGGGCGGCCACCTTCCAATGCCGCGCCGCTGCGCAAAACCAGAATCGGTTTGATGCGGCGAATTTCCAGTAGCGGCACCAGCGAGAAGAGCAGCGAGATCAGCAGCCCGATGCCCAAGCCTTGCAACATCGCCGACCAGGTCAATTTGAATTCGATGTCGAGCGGCAGCCGCCCTTTGAAATAGACTGGCAAGGCCAACATCGTCAGCTTGGCCAGCAGCAGGCCGAGCAAGCTGCCCAGCAATCCCAGCACCATCACCTGCGTCAAATATGCTCCCAGCACACGCCGGTTGTTGCTGCCCAATGTCTTCAGAATGGCAATCGTCTTCATCTTCTGCGTGATGAAGACGCGCGTGACGCTGGAAATGCCGATGCCGCCGAGCACCAAAATCACCAAGCCGATCAAGCTGAGGAAGTCTTCGACCTGCGACAACGAATTGCTCAGCCGGTCTTGCGAGTAACGGTAGGAGCGGACGGAGATGAAGGATTGCGACTCGAAGGCGCGGCGCAATTGCAGGTAAAGTTCGTTGACCGCGCCTTCACGCGCTTTGAAGAGCACGCGATGACGCGCGCGGCTGCCGAAGCCAAGTAAGCCCGTGTTCGCTGCATCGGCGTAATCAATCAACACACGCGGCCCAAAGCTGAAGGTGAGCGTATTGCCCGGCTCTTTCTCGATCACGCCGCGAATGGTGAAGGGTTGATCGTTGATCAGGATGCGGTCGCCAACTTTCAGGTTATACGCAGTCAGCACGGCTTGGCGTACCAGCGCGCCACGGTTTTTTAGCAAGTCGTGCGAATAACTCACGCCGTCGCTCAGTTCCAGCGCGCCGTAAAATGGGAACTGCTCCTGCACGGCTTTCAACTCGACCATCTTGGGCGTAGCGCGGCGGTTGTTGGCTGGCCTGACCATCGTCGCCGTTTCCAGCAGTTCAGTGTGCGCAGCGGCAGCAGGCGATGCGTAAAATTGCTTCAGCGTCTTCTGCGTCGCTTCGTCGAAGGGCGCGTTCGACGAGACTTGCACATCCGCCGTCAGTAACGCGCGCGACTCTTTGGTGACTGACGCTTTTAGGTTTTGCACCAATGAGCGCAGCGCAATGATCGAGCCGACACCGATGGCGATGCAGATGAAGAAGAAGAAAAGCCGCTGCCAGGAGGAGCGCATTTCGCGGCGCGCGAGGTTGAAGACGAATCTCATCGCGCCGCCTCCTTTGCTTCAGGGAAAGGAGCATTAGCTTTTGCGCTCAACTCGTCGCTGACAATGCGCCCATCGCTCAGCGAAATCTTCCGGTCTGCCAGTCCGGCCAATTGATGATCGTGCGTGACCAGCAAGAGTGTAGCGCCGCGCTCGTGATTGAGATTGAGCAGCAATTCAAAAATGTGCGCGCCGTTCTTGGAATCCAAGTTGCCAGTTGGCTCGTCGGCCAGCAGTATTTGCGGCTCGTTGGCAAAGGCCCGTGCGATGGCCACGCGCTGGCGCTCACCGCCGGAAAGTTGCGACGGGTAATGATGGCCGCGATCGTGCAAGCCGACCTCATCGAGCAAAGACTGCGCGCGTTTGACTGCTCCTGAGAATCCCATGATTTCCAGCGGCACGAGGATGTTTTCATACGCGGTCAGCGACGGAATCAAGTGGAACGATTGAAAGACAAAGCCGACGTACTGGCCGCGAAATTCGGCCAGTTGGTCTTCGCTCATCCGCGTGATGTTCTGGCCGTTCAAAACAATCTCGCCCGAAGTCGGCGCGTCCAGGCCCGCGATCAAACCCAGCAGCGTAGATTTGCCGCTGCCCGATGGCCCGACGACCGCCACGAATTGGCCGGTTGGAATGTGCAGGTCTAAAGCGTGCAGGATAGTCAACTGCTCGCTGCCACTCAGTACGGTTTTGGAAACGTCAGTCAGTCGAATCATAGCTCAGCGATTAATAATCAGTGGCCGCGCTAGCAATGGGCGGTGGTTGTTGTCTATTATGGCTGATGACGCAGGTGGCGGTTTGGGCGTCTCAGCATGGGAGATTGACCACTGACCACTGACCACTGACCACTAACAAGATGAAGTAATATGCCTTGTCAAAAGATCGAATTCAAATCGCGCCTTTTTGTTCTGCTAATGTTAAGTCTTTTTGCGTTCGCAGCAACTGCCTGCCAGCAAGCAGGTCAGGCGGAAGTGGCGAAGCGAACCGTTGCGATTGCGCCTGCCGCTACACCCAACACGCCAGCCAAAGACACGCGGCCTGCTATCGTGGCCTTCGGCGACAGCCTGACAGCGGGCTACGGCTTGCCGGAGTCACAGAGCTATACGACCTTGTTGCAACGCAAGCTGGACGAGAAAGGTTACGCCTATCGCGTAGTCAATGCGGGCGTATCGGGTGACACGTCAGCGGGCGGCTTGCGGCGGCTGGATTGGTCGCTCAGCGGCGACGTGAAGTTTATGATTCTGGAACTCGGCGCTAACGACGGGTTGCGCGGGTTGCCGGTCGTGGAGATGCAAAAGAATCTGACGCAGATCATCGAAGCAGCACAAAAGCGCCACATCTCCGTCGTCCTCGCTGGCATGGAAGCGCCGCCCAATCTGGGCGCAGCCTATGCCACGCAGTTCCGGCAGGCCTTCAGCGATTTAGCCAAACAATACAAATTGCCTTTCGTTCCGTTCGTCCTCAACGGCATTGGCGGGCATGCGGAATTGAACCAGGGTGACGGCCTTCATCCGAATGCCGCGGGCGAAAAGGTGATGACAGAAAATGTTTGGCGTGTGCTCGAACCGTTGCTGGCGGCGCAGCAATAGCTCGTCGCTATTCGTCAAGCTTGCTTTCCATCCGAGCGCGGACTATGTTGCGCAACGCAGTTCAATCCGTATCAAGGAGTCCACACCATGAAATCCAGTTGCATCAGGCTGACCGCTATGTTGGCCATCCTGTTGATTGGCGCTCTCAACGTTTCTGCGCAAGACGCACAGATGACGGCTGAAGAACGCGCCAAGCTGATCAAGTATTTGAAAGACTCGCAGGCCGAAACCATCGCTTTGGTGGAAAAACTGAGCGACGCGCAATGGAGCTTCAAAGCCGCGCCCGAACGCTGGTCGGTTGCCGAATGCGTCGAACACATTATGCTGGCCGAGGGTTTGTTGACGGCGTCAGCCGAAAGGGCGCTGGCCGCGCCGCCTAATCCAGCTTGGGCAGAAAAGACTAAAGGCAAAACCGAATTCATCGAGAACGTCATGGTCAAACGTCTAGGCAAAGCGCAAGCGCCCGAAGCCATCGTGCCCGGTGGCAAACTAACGCGCGCCGAGCTGATGCAGAAGCTGCGCGAAGTGCGCGCCAAGACGCTAAAGTTTGCTGAAGAGACCAAGCTGCCTTTGAAAGAGCACACAGCCGATCACCCGTTCCCGGTCTTCGGCACGCTCAACGCTTATCAATGGGTGATCTACATTCCGCTGCACAACATTCGGCATAACCAGCAAATCGCAGAGGTCAAGGCCAGTCCGAATTTCCCGCAGAAGTAAGCGCCAGGAGGCTTCAATGTCATTCACTCGCATGGACGAAGGCAGCGTCGCCGATTGGATGACGATTGCTGAGGAAGTCTCCAAACGCCAAGCTACGATGCCCGCAATCATCAAAGCCATGCTGCGGCAATTGGCCGCTCAGGTAGACGGCTTCGCGGTTGACCAGTTGCAGCATTGCCTGCAAACCGCCACGCGCGCCGAACGCGCCGGAGCGTCAGAAGAGTTGATCGTCGCCGCGCTCTGCCACGACATCGGCAAAGTGATCTCGGTCGTCAACCATCCGGCGATTGCGGCGGAGATGCTGAAGCCTTACGTCTCAGACGAGACCTACCAGATCATCCGCACGCATCAGGATTTTCAGGGCAAGCATTACTACGCGCTGCTGGGGCTTGATCCTGACGCGCGGCAACAATACATCAACGAGCCATGGTTTGAGCAGGCGCGCATCTTCACCGACGAATGGGATCAGACTTCGTTCGATCCTGACTACGACACGCTGCCGCTTGAGCATTTCGAGCCGATGCTTGAGCAGGTCTTCTCCAAACAGTTAGTCAAGGTCACCGCGCCACAAGCCTGATTACTAAATCGAAGCACAAAAGTTTGAGACAGGATCAACCACGGGGCACACGGGGAGCACGGGGGCTTGATTGGTTTAAGAGTTCCCCGTGTGCCCCGTGTGCCCCGTGGTTTTCATTCTGGTGTATCAATGTTGCTGTGCCTGATTCCGGCAGACACACTGCGAAGTTTCTAAATTACGAATTTTGGCTTACGCGCGCCAGTCCTACCGATGGCCGAGAATCAATTCCACTGTCTGTTCGGCACTGCCGCGATAATATTTGACTACGACTCTGCTACGCGGCTTGGCTGCGCGAATGCGGCGGTTGAATTCGTTGGGCGTGCGCACGGCCTGGCCGTTGAATTCGAAGATGACATCACCAACCTGTAGGCCGAACAGCTCGGCTGAGGCGTTGTTGTATAACTCTTGAATTTCTACGCCCCATTTTTTCGTGCCGGGCAAGCAACAACGGCGGCTCGCTTCTTTGATACCCAGAAAACCTTGGTCGCGCGGCTCGATCTTCGGTTGTAGTGGCGGAAAAGCGCGCTCGCCTAGCTTGAGTTGTGTCACAGCGGTCTCGCCGTCACGATAGAACTTCACCGGGACTTCGTCGCCAGTCTTCAACATGTCCAGCACCCGCGACAGTTCGCTGTTATTGCGCACGGCTTGTCCATTCAATTCCAACATCACATCGCCACCTTGCAGCTTGGCCAGTGCGGCAGGGCTGTCATCACTCATCAGGTGGTTGATAAAAATCCCGTGCACGTCAGTGAACTCTGCTCCAGAAAGCACACCTTGTTTGAATCCCAAGGCGTTTTGCACGGCCTCCTCAAACAAGCGGCGCGCCATTTCGGCCTGCTCAGCTCGGCGCTCAGTCCTTCTCTCGCGGCCAACCGTGACGCCAATCGCAACCAACACCGTCAACATAAGCACCAACACCGGCAAGATAAACTTCCATTGCAATAGCTTCTTGCTGACCGGCGCAGTTTGATAGACAGGATTCAAACCGTGTGTGCCCGCGTGTGCGGCGGGCGGAGCGACATAAAGCGGATTGGCCGGATCGGGCATTGAATGTGCGGCAGGATTGAAGCGGGCCGTATCCACCAAGTCGCCGACTGATGGCGCGATAGGTGCGCCACAACTGCGGCAATAACGATCAGGGCCGATGATTTCAGCAGAACACGCGCGACAGACAGTCATAACGCCTCCTTGCGGATTAGTCGAATTGCCTCCGAGTACGACCGGCAGAGCGCGTTGGTTCGGCAAAGTTCAGCTTCAATTCTCCCGGTCGCACCGGATTTTGCGAATGGTGATGACGATAGACCGCTGATCAAACCGATGTGACCGATTGCCACCGATCAATGCGGAGCCGGCGCATCCGTTCAATCCGCAGCCCATTGGCGCTTCACACAAAATACGTGGGGATCAGGCAAGTTGAAGCTTGAGAATTGAAAACAAACGTTCGCAATCATTCATAGCGTAGCGCAATCAAAGGCCGACTTCGCGTGAGCCAAACCATTGCATCACTCATCAGCCTCTCGTATACTCTGCGCCGTCTCACATACACACGGCTTAGCAGTACCGGCCAGTCAAACGCTTTGTCTCTTCAGTGGAGGCCGCGGCCATGCAGAACATCCGCAAAGTAGCGCCTGGACAGCGCGACACGAAAAGATTGCTCGACCAATACGGGACGAAGCTGATCTGCGTGCACTATCGCTCTGACAGGCAGAGGCAGAAGCGCTGCAAGACTGTCGAACTCATCATCGAGAAAGCCCCGTGGACAACGCCCCCGGCTCGCATCGCCGATGAAACGTTGGTAGGCGTCCGCGTAGCTTTCAAGGAAGTCGAGTTGCAGCGGCGGGTAAAGCAAGCTCACCGGCAAATGGAATCCGCCGCGGCGCGTTTGGGAACTGCGTTACGATCAAGTCGTGGCGCTCGGACTGAAAAACTGCATTGAAGAACCAAAAGTTTCTGATACCAGAAACCGGCAAGGTTTCTGATAGTAGAAACTTGTTTCTGGTATCAGAACTTGAGAGCGCCGCATAATTACTATAGTTAGGCGCCTAGCGCGTTCAGCACGGGCGCCTTTCAACAACAATAGCTTCCCAAGTGCCGTAACCCGCGCAGAGAGCATGAGCCTGTTCGGGACAGCTGACGCGCGGGGCCGTTGGGCGGGCGCGATACCAAGCAGAGCCGGATAAAAGGAGGCCACCTGAAAAGGGCGGCGCGCCCATAAGTTAGACTTCGGCACCGAGCCTATTAACCCCGACACGAGTTTGACCCGGAGAGGTTGCAGCCGTGACTGTTTTATTGCGCTCCAGGAAGGGAGCTCGATAGAAGCAAACGTTTCGCTTCCCCGTCTACCCCGACGAAACCAAAGGAGAGACCATATGATCACGACCAGCAACTGGATATCCAATCTTGACTGGACAAAGAAGATCAACCGCCTAACCATCCCCGGCACTCACGACAGCGGTGCCCTGTACTACGTCGACACGTACGACCGGTGCCAGGAGAAGACGTACCTGGAACAGCTCAAGAGCGGCGTGCGCTTTCTCGACATACGACTCCGATACGTCAAATCGGCCAAAGGGGGCATCAACTTCGCGGTTCATCACAGCGGAACCTTCCAGAAGTCCTACTTCGACGATGAGTCCGACTACTCGAACGACCCGAAAACCAAGAGTTTTGTGCTCAGGGATTGCATCACGTTCCTCAACGCGAATCCCTCCGAGTGCATCATCATGTGCATCAAGCAGGAATACGATCCAGTGGATAACAAGACTTTTGAGGACGCATTCAGGGAGCTCTTGCAGAAGGATAAACAATATAATGATCGTGAGAAAATGTACTTCTGGGTTGAGAATCGAATCCCGACGCTCGAAGAGGCGAGGGGGCATATCGTCCTCGTGAACCGGCTCGACGATCCTGCAACTCCCAAGAATCCCAACTACCCTAACTACAAACCTAGCTACGGCATTATCTGGCCCGTCTGGGACAAGGGGATTTATCAGGAGCACGGGGTTGACGTGGAGGACCATTACAAGGACGTGACCACTGCGGAGAAGTGGGGCAAGGTGAAGGATCATCTCGACAAAGCGTCCGGCAAGGCAGGTGACTACGGTGGGGATAACGACGATTTTTGGTACGTCACTTTCATAAGCTGCGCCCCCGGAAACGCCTCCCCGAGAGATTGGGCTGATACCATGAACCCGCTCCTCAAAGAGTACCTGGAAGATTCCACAAACGCCCCGAAAGCGGGCAAGCGGCTCGGCACCATCCTGATGGACTTCCCCCCACAGGACGTCATCAACAAGATCAGTGAGTATTCACCGAAAGCCTACCCGCCCCCCAATTCCGTCCACCGGTTGGTAAACACTTCCACCTGGACTAGCCGTATCGACGCCGAAAAATTCAGACCGATACGTATCGCAGGAGGGAGCACCGACAATCCGTACATAATCGACAGTCAGCAGCAAGTCTGGTTCTACGACGGCAACTCCTGGGTCGAACTGCCCGGCCAGAAGGCGACCGACATCGACGTCGCCCCCGACGGTAGTGTCTGGGTTGTCGGCAACACCTCGAATCGCTATCCCGGCGGGTTTCACATTTACAAGTGGGACGGCGGGGGCAACTGGCAGTTGCACTCGGGCGCGGCGACCCGCATCTCGGCGGGCGAAAGTGGCAAGCTGGGGGTGGTCAACGACGCACAGAAGGTCTTCTTCTACGACGGCAACTCCTGGGTCGAACTGCCCGGCCAGAAGGCGACCGACATCGGCGTCAGCCCCGATGGCAGCATCTGGATCGTCGGCACCGAACCGGATCAGAGTTATGCGGACAACTTTCGTCTCTACAAGTGGGACGGCTCCCAGTGGGTGATGTTGCCCACCGGCGCAGGGACCCACATCACAGTGGGCTACGGCGACCAGGTGTACATAGTCAACAACCAGCAGGAGGTGTGGTATTACAACGGCTACGGCGGCAACATGGAGGGCAAAAACTGGACCAAAGTGCCCGGCGTCAAGGCGGGCGACCTTGACGAATATAAGGGAAAGGTCTGGGCTGTGGGCTGGTAGGACTAACCACCCTGAAGCGTTGGACAAGGGAAGGTGCGTAACGCTCCTTCCCACTCAGGCCTGGTGTACCGCCGGCGTGACTGCGGGTAAAGCAAGCCAGCGGCAAATGGAATCCGGCGCGGCGCGTTTGGGAATTGCGTTGCGAGCAAGTTGTGGCGCTCGGGCTGAAGGATCGTATTGAAGAGCCAAAAGTTTCTGGTATCAGAAACCTGAGAGCGCCGCATAATCACTATAGTTCGGCGATTCTTACAATCCTAAACCTTAAAGGAGATACTCAAATGCCAACAGAAGCGATCGTTACTCTTCAAGATCTGGAGGTTATCACCCTCAAAAACACTGAGGCGCGTGTTGAGCCCTACATCTGGCCGGCCCTCATCAAGGTCGACACCTCGACAATCAACTCTCCGGACCGCCGGTTCGTGGATGTAATCGCATTCTCGCCGAGCTTCGCATCGGTCGTAATTAAGAGTTCAATGCGCCAAGGCGAGTTGGCGCCCATCCCCGCCTTGGTATCCTCGCTCCGCACCCGATTTGCAGACAACGTCTCAGGTAAACGACTGATACTAATCGTGACCTTGTTGGAAATGGACGAGACGCCGAAGGACGCTATGCGAGCGGGATTTCAGGCCTATGTTAGCGAACTGCGCGCCGCCTTCAAGGACGAGTTTCCCAAGCTCTTCCAGGCTGAATCGGTTAAGGACGAAAAGGGGGAGAAGGAAATCACCGATCGCATCAAAGCTAGAATCGAGTCGAAGACCAGAGCGGCCATTAAAGATGCTTTGAGCTTTTCTGATAAGGCAAGTACCGAATTCGGCTTTCTCGACCACGATGACTTCGTCAGCAGCTCCGTCACTAAGTTTGGCGAAGGCTTTTTTGAGGTAACACCTAATCAGACGCCCATCACGCTTGTCTTTCAAGCGAAAGGTTTCCTTTTCGATCTGCCGCATTTGCCAACGCTGGTCCGATACCACATCCGCGCCAGGCTTGAGGCGCGACCGACCGTGATCGATCGCTGCCAGTCGCAGGTAAATGCCGTTAGAGCCGCAAAGGCAGTCGTGGACGACATCGAAAAGGAGATTAAGGCCTTGCAAAACATTGCCGAGCACCAGTTTCCGAAGGGGTCTAACGAAACCGAGATCGAGCGTATCCGTGACGAGGAGCTAACACCCGCTTTGGCCGAGCTAGGGAAGGCGACCACGGCGCTTCAATCGTGCCGGTCGCAGCAAGGCTGACTGGTAGAATCCGGGCGACAGTTTGCGAAGGATGATCCAAGGCACGGTGAAAAACTAACGCGATCCGGGTTGGTCCCCAACCACCTGCGTTTGTGAGTGGCGTCTTCATCTGGCACTCCGGCCGCCACCGAACAAGCCCATGCAGCCGACCGCGAATCAGAATGGATGTCAGCGAGAACTTGGGTGTAATTATGTTGTGTTCGCGGCAGCTGATGGGCGGCGTTAGGTGGACTACGCGCGGATATTCCGAAGCGCCTCGCTCCGAGTTGCCGTCGTTCCAGCCGGAGTTGAATACGCAGGTCCGAGTCGCTGAAGAGAGCTAGAAGCAGTAGTACTGTGAACTCGTTCACCCAGAGTGGAGGCACGACAATGGCAAACACGAATTCTCGCGTAACGATCCACATGGTGGCGAGTCTCGACGGCTTCATCGCTCGCAGGGACGGACGTGTGGACTGGCTCGAGACCTCAGACAAATTCGAAGACGGGGACAACCTGGCCCCGGAGTTAGTGGAAGAGTTCCTCAAGACGATTGACTGCTACGTGATGGGATCGCGAACCTACGAAACCGCATTGGAGTTCGAGGCCAAGGGGTTCGGCTGGGCCTACGGCGACAAGCCAACCTTCGTCCTCACCAGTCGCGAGCTGCCGAGGACCAGGGATACCGTCGAGTTCTACTCAGGAGACCTTGCGCGGCTGGTGAATGAGCGCTTGAAGCCCGCCTTCCCTAGTATTTGGTTCGTTGGGGGTGGTGCAGTTTCCGGTGAATGCCTTCGCCTCGGGCTCGCCGACGAGGTTCGCTATTCGATCATGCCCATCCTGATTAGTGATGGAATTTCATTCTTCGAAGGGCTCGACAAAGACATTGCCCTGCATCTTGTGGAGGTGAAGGCCTACCAGAGCGGCATGGTGGCGCTGCGCCACGAGGTGCGGAAGTAGGCCGCCGCACCGGTTCGGACTATGCGCCCTCCAGTCTGTCACGCGCCGTCGTGGTGATCCGATCGTGAACCGGCTACCTAACGCACCGGTTCAGCGGCGGATCGTCTTATGCAACCGGAGCGTTAGGCAATAAGCATTAACTCTAGGAGGAATCTGATGGAAATTAACTTTGAAGAATATGTAGACACTCAACTTGCACCAAAATCGTCAGCACAGGGGAAACCGAACATTCTCCTGCTTACCTGCATTGACTATCGTTATGCTCATCGCATCGTAGATGTTATGGATAAGGCGGAACTGCGTAGAAAATACGACGTGTTCGCCTTGGCTGGTGCAGCGGCGGGGGCAAACCAAAACAAAACATGGCGAAAAGCACTCGTGGAGCATATCCGGGTCGCGCGGCACATCGGCCATCCCATTGATCGAATTATCATCCTCGAGCATCGAGACTGTGGCGCCTACAAAGAATTTTTCAAGCTCGACTGGCGTAAGGTCACCCCGCCGGTTGAGACGGCTCGCCATAAAAAGGAAGTAAACCTGCTCATCAAATATCTGAAGAAAGAGTTCGCAAAGGAGCCTCCGATCCTACAATTCGATTCATTCTTATTGGCTCGGGATGAGGACGATGTGCTCCACATTGAGCTGCCTCATCCATAAACAGCCGAACAAGGTTTTGCGGGGGTAACACATCACTCAAACAGAATCTTCGACGCTCTCTGCCTAAACTGCGGCGCGGTGAAATGATCGCAATTGACGAGCACGGCAATCGTCAACTTCTGTTCGGGATATTTCGCCAGCGCCGCTGTAGCGCCGACTGAGCCGCCGGTGTGTTCGACGCGCCGCCTTCCCTCTTCAACAGCCACAGCCCAGCCCATTCCATAAGCGGTCGGCTTGCCGTCGCTGGTCTTCTGTCCCGTAAACCTCTGCGTGATGGTTTCGGCTTTGAGCAATCCATTCAAACGCCTTTGTCTTGTCAGTGGAAACCACCGCCATGCAGAACATTCGCAAAGTAGCGCCTGGACAGCGCCGCGCGAAAAGATTGCTCGACCAATACGGAACGAAGCTGATCTGCGTGCGCTATCGCTATGACAGGCAGAGGCAAAAGCGCTTCAAGACTGTCGAACTCATCAACCAGAAAGTTCCATTTACACCGCCGCCGGCTCGCATCGCAAACGAGATATTGGTAGGCGTCCGCGCGGCCTTTAAGGAGATCGAGTTGCAGCGACATATAAAGCAAACTCACCGGCAAATGGTAGTGTCCTAATCGTGTGTTGCTAGAAACATCATGTCTAATTTTGAACAGACAGCTTCTCCCACAAAGCTTAAATTATCAATGAATTTGTTCTTCGTGTCGTCTGTCGCAGCAGCGGTTGGCGAATGAAGCCGAGGAACTAAAATCAGCAACACACGATTAGGACACTAATAAAGTTTCTGATACCAGAAACCTGAGAGCGCCGCATAATTCCATGTTGAGCGGCTATCACTTAGACTGATGCGGTGATAGATGATACGCCCTGATTAAGCATCCACTGGACAGAGGAGGAAAGCTATGCGGTGTAACAATTCAAAACTCGTGGTTATGGTAATCTTCGTGGTGTTAGCGGTAGGATGCCAATCGAAAGGCCCGCCGCCAAGCTCTTCAACTGCAGAAGAACTCAGGCTTCTGACCCCGGAGCAGGAAAAGAAACTCTTGGAAAATGCCGACAGAGTGGAAAAGAAAGAGATCGAAAGGCAACCGCTCAAGAATCAGAAAGGTGAAGTCATCGGCACGATTACATCTCAAACTACTATCATCTTTCTCAAGCCCGGTTTTGGTGGTGGTAAATTTAGTGTAAGTAGCCAATGCGTGAGTGCTTGTACAGGCGCAGTGGATGCAAAGGGATGCGGTTGCAATGACACCTGCACTGCGTGTACGGGCACACCAACCATATTAAGCTCAGTTGGCGGTGCTGATAATACGTGTCACGGGACCTGCACTATGACAAAGAGTGGATTCGGTAACTTTGGCATCTTTATTGCGATGAACAGAGATGATCCCCCACATACCAGCGTTGCGCATAGATAGAGTTTCTATCGGCAACGCTGCCTATTATCACTAATGTGTCGCCCAACACGTCGTCGCACCGGAGCGCGGGAGCGTCTTTCTCAACTTGTTCGGTGCGGCGAAGGTTGAAAGGAATCGCCGCGCCCGGTCAACGCTGACGTTAGGCAAATAATGATTATGGGTTCGTACATCAACAACTACGTCGGTGAATGGGAGTCGGCCAAACTAACTCGAATTACTCAAACAGAATCTTCGACGCTCGCTGCCTAACCTGCGGCGCGGTGAAATGATCGCAATTGACGAGCACGGCAATCGTCAACTTCTGTTCGGGATATTTCGCCAGCTCCGCTGTAGCGCCGACTGAGCCGCCGGTGTGTTCGACGCGCCGCCTTCCCTCTTCAACAGCCACAGCCCAGCCCATTCCATAAGCGGTCGGCTTGCCGTCGCTGGTCTTCTGTCCCGTAAACATCTGCGTGATGGTTTCGGCTTTGAGCAACTGCTGGCCGTCGTAAGACGCCGCGTAGCGCAGTAAATCTTCCACCGTCGAGAGCAGCCCGCCGCCACCCCATTTGTTGCTCTGGTCAACTTGCGACGCGTTTTCGAGCGCAGCGGTTTGGCGCTTGGTGTAATAACGCGCGCGTTGTGGAATCAGCCGTTGCTGCTCATCAAAAAAAGTCTGCTTCAATCCGAGCGGCGCGATGATGCGCGTCTGCACGTATTCGAGAAAAGTCATGCCTGAAGCGGCTTCGACTACGCGGCTGAGCAGGTTGTAGCCGTAGGTCGTGTAGCTGTACTTCGTGCCCGGCTCGGCCACGAGTGGGTCGTCTTTGAAAATCGTCAGCGCCTCTTCGACCGTGGCGTAATGTTTGGCGCTCAAAAACTCAGCGCCGTTGTAATGCCGGATGCCGCCCTGATGGCCAAGCAATTGCCGGATGGTGATGGGCGCTTGTTTCTTCGGGAAGCTCGGCACGTAGACCTGCACTTCATCATCGAGCTTGATCTTGCCCTGCTCGACCAATTGCATCACGGCAAGCGCGGTAAAGGTCTTCGAGACCGAGCCGATGCGCGAGACTGTTTGAGGTGTGAAGGGGAGTTTGTTTTCGACATCGGCGTAACCGAAGCCTTTCGCATAAACTACCTTGCCATCCTTCGCAATGGCGATGGCGACGCCCGGCACAGAATTCTTCTGCATCTCTTCCTGAATCATCTGCTCGATGCGTTGAATTTTGGCTGCCCAGGCATCTGCTTGTTGCGCCAAGCCGGAAACGGCGCTGAGCAGGAGCAGCAGAAAGACCAATCGGAAGTTTCGCACGAAGCTCATAGATTCCTCCACAGTAAATTCCTGGGTGCGCAGGCGCTTGATGCACATTGCAGGCTTGAACGCGGCGTTTATAATACAGCCGGTGTCGGAATGCCAACGGATCAATTGTGATTGCCGACTCGGAGGTGTTTATGGTTCGCCTGTCTCTTGTGTTGCTTGCCTGTTTGGCTTGCTCACTGGCTCTCCTTCCCACCAACTTCCAGACTGCTGGTTCTCAACCCGCCACTAAAATCCTGATCTTCTCGAAGACGACTGGCTTCCGTCACGATTCAATCCCGCAAGGTATTACGACGATCCGCCAACTCGGAATGCAAAACTCTTTCAACGTCGAGCAGACCGAAGACGCTGCCGCATTCAATGACGCCGACCTCGCGCAATTCAAAGCGGTCGTCTTTCTCTGCACCACGGGCGAAGTCCTCAACGACGAGCAACAGGCTGCCTTTGAGCGTTTTATCCGCGCGGGTAATGGTTACGTCGGCATTCATTCGGCGAGCGATACAGAATACGATTGGCCCTGGTACGGCGGTCTGGTGGGCGCTTATTTCCGCAGCCATCCGAATATTCAAAAGGCCAGGATCAAGATCGAAGACGCCGCGCAGCCGTCCACGCAACATCTGCCGAGCGTCTGGGAACGCACCGATGAGTGGTACGACTTCCGCCTCAATCCGCGCGGGCGTGTGCGCGTGCTGGCGTCGCTTGACGAAAGCAGCTATCAGGGCGGCGCAATGGGCGCGGATCATCCGATCGCGTGGTGCCAGCTTTATGACGGTGGGCGCGCGTGGTACACGGCGGGCGGGCACACGAGCGAGAGCTACAGCGAGCCGCTTTTTTTGCAACACCTGCTGGGCGGGATTCAATTCGCCACCGGCCTTAAAGAGGCTGACGCTAGTGCGTTGAGCGGCGTCTCGGCGGCCAGCTTCCGCCGTGGGACAGTGGCGCGGGAATCTATTGCGACTGTCTTTGGCGTTGATCTGGCAAGTGAGCAACAGAGCGCAACAAGTTTGCCATTGCCGACGACACTGGCGGGAACAACTTTATGGTTGAAAGACCTGGCTGGTATAAGTCGGCCTATGCCGCTCTTCTTTGTTTCGCCGAGTCAGATCAACTTTCTGATTCATCCCAACGTAGTCAACGGTGCGGCGAGTTTGACGGTGGTCAAAGCCGACGGCACGCGGCCAAGTACGCTCTTGCAGATTAGCTCGGTTGCGCCCGGTTTATTCGCGGCCAACGCTAACGGGCAAGGTGTCGCGGCGGGTGTGGCTTTGCGCGTGCGCCAAAACATTCGGTCATTCGTGCCGCTGGCGCGCTACGATGCCGGCGCGGGGCGCTTTGTCGCCGTGCCACTGGAATTTCTCGCGCCGGATGAAGAACTGTTCCTGGTGCTTTTCGGCACGGGATTGCGTGGGCGTAGTGAGAACGAAACGGTTTCGATGAAGCTCGGCGGCGAGTCGGTGCCGGTGCTGTTTGCGGGCGCGCAAGGCGAGTTGGTTGGCGTAGATCAAATCAATGCGCCGTTGCCGCGCAGCTTGATCGGGCGCGGCGTGGTGAATATCGAACTTCAAGTCGGCGGGCAACCTGCGAACGTGGTGATGGTTTATGTACAATAACCCTGGGGGCGCACGCGGCTCGCGTGCGTGTGGTGATGACCTAACCTACCGGATAACGCGCTAGACTTCCGAAACCTCGTAAGCGAACCGCCTGCGCTCTAAGGTTTTGTTTTGCCAAGCGCGCTTTGCTCGCATAAACTCTGCTTTACTGACAAACCTTTTGGCACGTTCACAACAATCTTATGGCTAAGATCAACCCCAGGAACTCTGTCGCCGTCAATATCGGCGGCGTGCGCGTGGGCGGCTGCAACGCAGTCGTCGTGCAATCAATGACCAACACCGACACGGCGGATGCTGCCGGGACGGCGCAACAAATCGTGGATTTGGCGCGCGCCGGCTCCGAGTTGGTGCGCATCACGGTCAACAACAAAGCGGCGGCGGCAGCCGTGCCGGAGATCATCACGCGTGTTCGCGACGCCGGATTCAACACGCCCGTCATCGGTGATTTCCACTACAACGGCCACATCCTGCTGACCGAGTTCCCTGCCTGCGCGCAAGCGTTGGCCAAATATCGCATCAACCCCGGCAACGTCGGCGCTGGCAGACATCACGACGACAACTTCAAGCGGATGATCGAGGTCGCGCTGACCAATGACAAGCCCGTGCGCATTGGCGTCAATTGGGGATCGCTCGATCAAGCGTTGCTCGCCCGGTTGATGGACGAGAATGCCAAGTTGCCGGAGCCGCTCGATGCCAAAGACGTGATGAAAGAGGCTATTGTGCGCAGCGCGATTGACTCGGCGCAACTGGCGGAAAGCTACGGCATGCCGCGCGAGTACATCATCCTCAGCGCGAAGAGCTCTGACGTGCAGGATTTGATTGATGTCTATCGTGAATTGGCGCAGCGCGGCGAGTATGCTTTGCACTTGGGGTTGACTGAAGCGGGGATGGGCGCGAAGGGCATCGTAGCGAGCGCGGCGGCGTTGGCAGTGCTCTTGCAAGAAGGCATCGGCGATACGATTCGCGTTTCGCTGACACCGCAACCCAACGGCGACCGCAGTGAAGAGGTTGTCATCGCCCAGCAGATTCTGCAATCGTTGGGCATCCGCAGCTTCACGCCGCAAGTCACCGCCTGTCCCGGTTGTGGGCGCACGACGAGCACGCTGTTTCAGGAGATGGCGGACGATATCGGCAAATATCTGCGCGGTCAGATGCCCATTTGGCGCGAGCAATATACTGGCGTTGAAGAGATGAAGGTGGCGGTGATGGGTTGTGTCGTCAACGGCCCGGGCGAATCGAAGCACGCGAACATTGGCATCAGCTTGCCCGGCACAGGTGAAGAGCCGCGTGCGCCGGTCTTTGTAGACGGCAAGCTCAAAACGACGCTCAAGGGCGCGCAGATCGTGCCGGAGTTCCTTGAAATTTTGAATGGCTATGTGCACGAGCGATATGGCGCGGGCACTCAGCAGGTGTGATCTCGCTTGTTAGCCTTAGAGCAGCGAGTTTTGAGACCAATTTAATTCCGTCGCCGTTTTTCATTAGCATCTAGAACCGGCGCGCAGACATCGAAAGCCGCGTTCTCGATCAGTCGTAAGTGCATGAAATGAAGCAGCCAAGGGTTAGCTTTACTGTGCAAGAAGCGGTTAATCTGGCGTTCCAAGCACAGCCTTAAGTGGTTCTTGCTTTTGCTGGTATTGAAGATTAAGATTCGAGACGAGAGGTGAGGAATGAAAATTTGTCCGACTTGTCAACAACAATTTCCTAACGGTTTCCAGTATTGCCCCAACGATACTGACATGCTCCTAACCGCCGAAGATTATCTGCGGCGCACCAAACCTATTGCACAAACACCTCCTCCGGCTGAATCGGTCAGCAGACCGGCGAGCGAGACGGTGCCATTGACCCGGCAACCTGCACAGGAAGCGCTGAAGCCGCCCGCATCCGAACAGCCGTTGACGCAACCGATACGTGGAGCAGCGCAGCCGGCTGAACCGGTCAAACGTACGCCACAAACAGAGCCAATTTATACCGCGCCAGTTGCCCCACCGACGGGCAGCTTTGCGCCTCCGGCTGCAAACAAGCCAAGCAATCCGGCTCAACGTAACGTTCCACCGCCCAACCAACCCAACCAACCGCGTGGTAATGGCGGCAAGGCTGGCAGCGGCGCACTCGTTGCGGCTGGCGCGACAGCAATGAGTACCAGAGGCGAGTTGAGCTTCTCTGTGCCTGACCAGGGTGGTCTGGTTGAGCGTTTGAGCGCGGCTTTGCGAAATATCTCCGAGAGTTTCAAATCCGGTGGCCCGGCCCGGCCTGGCGACACAGGCGATTTCCACTTCCTGATCAAGGATGAATCGCTTGTCCAACGTATCGGACGCGAAGTACAAGCGGCGACCGATGAGTTCAAGCGTGACCCAAAGGCTTTCGTCGTCACCACAATCAAAGGCGAAGGCACCAGCAAGCAACGACAACGCTGGCTACTTAATGGGATTGCCAGTGCGATCATTGCCTACTCTCTCATCTTCTTTTTTATCCCAACCATTTTAATTCTGATCTTTGGAAATGACCCTGTTATTGCCGAAGAGAAGAAAGAGGATTTGCAGGTAATAGCTGATTTGACCCTGCCGACGGTTGAGACCAAAGTAAAGAAGGCTGAAGTTAAGAAAGGCAAGGGCGGCTTTACTGGCGGCGACAAACCTGTCATTAAGCAGGCGCACGGCGGCGGCGGCGGTCGCGACCAAACACCAGCAAGCAAAGGCGCGCCACCGCAAATGGCGTTGACGCCGCAAATTATTCTGCCACATCCCGAACCGCCGAAAATCAAGAATCCTACGCTAGTCGTAGCCTCGACGGCTTACGGCGATCCCAAGGCGCTGCCTCAGATCAAAGGCCCGATCGGCGATCCGATGGGCGTGCCAGCTCCGCCTTCGAGCGGCTCTGGTGGCGGCACAGGCATTGGCCAAGGTCAGGGTGGCGGTGTCGGACGCGGTCGCGGTGGCAACGCTGGCGGTGGTGATATGGATATGGGCGGCGGGCGCGGCCCAGGCGGTAGTGGCGGCGTCGAAGAGATGGGTCGCAATGGCGCGGGACGCCCGACCATCCTTTACAAGGAGAAGGCCAGGTACACCGAAGAAGCTCGGCAGAACAAAGTGCAGGGCGTTGTGGTGTTGAACGTGATCTTCACGTCTGACGGCAGAGTTACCAACATCAAAGTGGTGCGCGGCCTGCCCGACGGCTTAACCGAAAAAGCCATTGAGGCTGCCCAACGCATTCGCTTCAATCCCGCTACCAAGAACGGGGCGCCGGTCAGCGTGCGTGGTAATTTGGAATTCAGCTTCAATCTGTACTAATTGACAGTACAACTTTTGTAAAAGCGAAAAGGCGGAGCTAGTTAGCTCCGCCTTTTCGCTTTTAGGCAAGTACTCAACTCGAAAGTCTTGTCAGCAGCCCGCGCTAACTCTACTGCTGTGCCATCACCCACTCTTCATTGAAGTGAGCATGCTTGATCGCTTTAGCGCGCGGCTTCCCCTCTGCGTCCTTCTTAATATCTTTGCGATTGAGATGAAAGCTATAGCTGGCGTGCAGCGAGCCATCGCGCGCTTGAATGATCGAAGGGTAATGATAAGCGCCAGCTTCCGGTCCTGGTTCATCATATTCAAGTTTGCGTTTCCACTTCCAACTGCGACCTTCGTCATCGGAGATGGCGACAGTCAGACTGTTACGTCCGCGCTCGGTGTCGTTGTAAATCAGCGCCCAATGGCCGTTGCGCAAGCCGATGATCTCCGCGCCTGAGCCGGGATTGGGCAGTTCGCTATCCGTCACGGGACTCCAGGTTTCGCCGTTGTCGCGCGACTCGCTCTGATGCAGCCGTTTGGGCGCGGGGCCATTGTCGCGCATCAGCGTAAACAACGAGCCGTCTTTGCGCCGCACGATGCTCGGTTGGATGTTACCGCCGCCCACGAGCGGGGTGCTCGTGTGCCACGTCTGTCCCCAATCATCCGTGAGCGCCATCAACGAAAACGAAAACCCATCGCTGTACAACGGCACAATCAGCCGCTTGCCGTCGAGCACGAACGGGTGCGCGCGCGTCATCCAGCCGATGCGCCGCGAGAGTTTGTCCGCCGCCAGCTTGCGCACGCGCCCCATATAAGCCTGCAATGATTCGCGCGGGGCTTCGGGCGAGGCTGCCTGCTGTTTTTCCCAGACATCCAGCACTTGATTGACCGTCTTGACGAACTCCTCGCCCGGCGTGAGGTGCAGCACCTCTTGCAATTCCCACTGCGGCGGCCCGTCCTGGGTGTAGCGCGACGCGATCTTGTACTTCATCAACGCGCTCTCCCATTGATTGGCCAGAATCGTCGGCCACAACAGCCACAAACGCCCGCGCGGATCAATAAACATTGTGCAATTGGTATCGGGATAACCGGGCGTGTCGGCCATCGTAAAACGCGGCGACCATTGCTGCGCGCCTTTGCGCAAGCGCGCGCCTTCGACCTTCACATCATCGGCGGTGCGCTCACCCGAGCCGTGAAACCAGCAGACGAGCAAGTCGCCATTCGCGCACTCGACGATGCACGAAGCGTGATTGTGCCAATGTTCGAGCGGGAAGAGCAGCTCGGCCCGGTGAAATGGCGCGCTCGGCAACACAGCAGATTTAGCCTGACTGGCGGGCCGCGCGGCCAACCAAGAGACGGCTAATAATCCAAGCAAGATAAAAAGTCTCAGCTTCATTTTGACCTGCGCCTCCTTGAAATGTGATGATGTGGCGGAAGCTCCAAGTGATTTTCCGGTAACGGATGTCCTGGCCTCTTCGTCATAAAGTTTCACTGTGTCTTCAATAACATTTTGCAAAATGAATTGGCATATTTAACTCATGCATCAGATAAAAAAATTAGCTCTTGTCACGCTCCTGTTTTCTCTCCCTTTGCTTGCACTGAATGGTTGCAGCAAAAACGAGCCGCAAGCGGCCTCGGCGCGCGGTGGGGATAATGCAGCCAAACAACCGCCGAAACAAGTCAAAGTCACCGAGGCGAGCGAACGCTTTATCACGCGCAACGTCGAAGCGCCCGGCACGCTGGCGGCGGATGAACAGGCGACGGTCAGTTTCAAGGTCGCTGGCCGGTTGGATAAATTGCGGATTGATCTCGGCACGCCCGTGCGCAAAGGGCAGCTCATTGCACTGCTTGAAACCGAGGATTTCATCTCGCGGATAAATCAAACCGAAGCCGGATTGCAACAGGCGCGCGCGCGGCTGGGTTTATCGCCGACCGGCGAGAACGACAACATCGTCCTTGAAAACACTGCGGTGGTCCGCCAGGCGCACGCGGTGCTCGAAGAAACCAAACAAAACCTCGAACGCGCTCGGCAACTCGTCAAAGAAGGCGTCCAGCCGCGTGCCGAACTCGACCGCGTAGAATCGGCCTTCAAAGTCGCCGATAGCCGCTACCAGGATGCTATCGAAGAAGTGCGTAATCGCCAGGCGTTGCTCTTGCAACGGCGTGCGGAATTGCATGCGGCCAAACAGCAATTGGCTGAAGCGACGCTCTATGCGCCCTTTGACGGCTCGGTTAAAGAGCGGCGCGCCAACCTCGGCGAATATCTGACCGCAGGCGCGCCAGTCGCGACGATTGTGCGCCTGCACCCACTGCGCTTGCGCGTGGAAATACCTGAGCGCGAGGCGCAAGGCATCCGCGTCGGCCAGCAAGTGCGCGTCACGGTCGAAGGCGACGCCGAACAAGCTGCGGGCCGCATCGCGCGTATCAGCCCCGCGATTCAGGAACAAAGCCGCACGCTCATCATCGAATCCGAGGTTGATAATCAGCGTGGCCGCTTGCGCCCCGGCTCGTTTGCCAAAGCCTCGGTTCAAACTTCCTCGAACAATAGCGCGATCATCGTGCCGCCTGCCGCGGTCGTCACCTTCGCGGGCATTCAAAAGGTCTTTACGGTCAAAGACGGCAAGGCCATCGAGCGCAACGTCGTCGTTGGACGCCGCGAGGCAGACTGGTACGAAATCCTCGAAGGGGTGAAGGCTGGCGAGCCGGTGATCTTGTCACCAGGCACCTTAGTGCCCGGACAACCAGTGACCGTTAGCAAATGATGCCAAGTTTGTACGCACGTTTGGGTAGTGGCTCAAGGTGGTGAGTGTGGAGTACCGGCTGCAGCCGGCCGGGCTCGCCAACGCAAGCTGCCGCTAAAGGCGGGACTCCAAACCTTCTCTCCCGCTTGCGTCACTACCCACGTTTGTAGTTCCGCCGTTGTCTCTCGCGCTCGCTGCGCGCCAAAGTGCGCTGCCACGCCAGTTCGAGCGCAACGCTCAAACGCGCCAAGGGCACAGCAGGCCGGAGTTGGTTCAATCATTCTTTGCTGGCGCAGGATTGGCCTGGTGAAAGGCTGAGCCTATCAATCCAACAATCTCAATTGGCACGGCTAATCCGACAATCAGTATTGCCACCAACGATACTTGCAGTAGTAGACGAGAGAGCGAGGTGTGAACGTGGTCAATAAATGGTGACCAGGCACTGAAGAAATAAATCCCTGAGTATAAGATCACCGGCATAGCAACCGCCAAAAGCAACACTACGGGTTGTTTGCGCGAGCTTCTTGAGATGAACAAAGGTAAGGCTAAAAGCAGTCCCGGCCACAGCAGACTCCAGTGATGCCAATCTGTCATTTCCCTGCCTATCTCCCGAACAATCTCAGGCCCTCTTCCTAAGTTTGACCAGAGGCTAGCCAAGGTAAAGGGAAGGAAATCCTGCCCCACGGGAGCGTGGATGAGCCGAACGAACAAATTCCAGCCAACCAAGGTAAGCGCACCTGGCAGCACCAAAATAAGCAACGACTTGAGCTGGCGCTCGCGCACAACTTGGCTGAGGGCAAGAGCTATCAGACATAGCCAGAGGATGCCTCCTTCCTGCTTGACCCAGGGTAAAAGGGCGGCGAGACAGCCCAATAGGCGCAAAGCCCCCTCGGCCTTTGTCTTCCAGTAATCAAGCAGGTAGATGACTGCCGCCAGGTAAAAAACCGCCACGGGAAAATCAATATAGGCGGACGCAGCGCTGCCATCCCCGATTCTAGTAAAAGGCACAAAAAAGACTAAGACCACCAGCAGAAGCCCCTGCCAGCGCTGGCCACCAAGCCGCGAAGCACCGGCATACAGCAATCCCAAAGCTGCGACATAAAAGAGGGGAAAGACCAGTTTCACTAACCCCTGATCAGGGCGACCGAGCCAGCCGTAAAACCACGCCGTGGTCAGCGGCAGGCAGAGCGGATACTCAGGATGGCTCCAAATGCGTGTCGGATCATAGAAGGAGCTTAGCGGGACGACTCCACCATTCAGGTAAGCTCCTCTGGCCTTCAGATCCCAAATCGCAAAACCGTCAAATCCGAGTGGGCGATTGAGCGACCACCAGATTACTATCGCTGCCTGAATGATCAAGAGACCGATGAGGAGAAGCGCCTCCACCCGCGAAGGCAGTGGATAAATGCTCTCTGTTCCTTGCCGCCGTCTCATAGCGACTCCGATTGCTCCTGTGGCAAGACAGGCTAAGGTGATAATCCAGTGGAGTGTTGCGCCGGAGAAAAGTAGTCCCGCACCGAAGGTGGTTAGCGAAACAAACGCGACGCCGAAAAGGAGGGAGAGGCTCAGCAATTCTGGCATACTTACGGCGTACTTAGGTGAGGTGATCAGCAACACCACTCCGCACCCCGCAAACAGTAAAATCAGAAGGGCTGTTAAAAACAGTAGGATGTCCATTTCGTTGTCTCTGACGCCGGAACCAATTTCAGCGCAGGCCCAATAGCTTTCCCGGTGAGCGAGCTTGGCGGTTCCATTCCATAAAACATGACGCCAGCTATTCTCATTCCCTCTGGTGGCGTCTGTGCCCATCGGTATTGGTGAGGCGGTTGACCTGGCTTACCACATCCCAAGATGTATACCTGTCTGGGCCAACCCAGATAGCTGATCACCTGGTATCTCGGCTCGAAGTTTGGATCGTTGCCCGGACCGACGAGCAAGATAGGGTCCTTTGATGGGAGTGCAGCCAAAGTGGACTGAACGTATTCCGATGGCTGCGGAACCTTGAGTACCCCCAAGTAGGCGTCAGTGGTCGCATATTGACTGCCTGCTTTGATCAGCCCGGTAAAAGTATCTGGTAGTAGCGGCACCGCACTATATCCAAGACCAATAAATGCTATGAGGAAAAAGCCCCAAATGGCAGCGGAGAAAATCAATTGAATGCGCCTCGTGGTCATCTGTGACACCAGAAACACCTTTCTGTAAGTGGAAAGTTTTGCTTGCTACCTCATTTTAGCTAACGGAAGTGTCTGGAGAAGATTCGCGGCAACGGCTCTCGCGAATCGGTGGTGAGTCTACCCTTCGTTTGCTGATAATGCAATTTTTCCTCTTTGATAGAATTGCGTCGTTTGTTCTGCACCTGTCACACAGATTTGCTCTTTCATTCTTGAAATTACTTCCGCACGCCGGTACAGTCTGCGCCTGTCAGGCAACCTAACTTTACTCTCAATCCCTATGAAACGACTGAAACTTAGCATCGCAATTACGCTGGCCCTGCTCAGCGTATGGCTCGCATACCGCACGCAAGCGCAAAGTAGGAAGTCCAGCCAGTCAGCGACGAACCAATACCGCGAATGGCGGCGCTTCGGCGGCGGGCCGGAAAACACTCATTACTCGACGCTCGACCAGATCACGAAAGCGAACGTGAGCCAATTGGAAGTCGCGTGGGCGTATGACACGCGCGATGAGTTCCCAGGCTCGGAGATGCAGTGCAATCCGATCATCGTGGATGGCGTGATGTATGCCACTACGCCGAAGTCACGCCTGATAGCGTTGGACGCGGCGACCGGGCGCGAGCTATGGTCATTCGATCCGAACGAAGGCAAGCGTCCGCTGGGCAAGCAGCGCAGTCGTGGCGTGATGTATTGGCAAAACGGAAATGACAGGCGCATTTATCTCGGCTTTCGCCAATGGTTCTACGCGCTTGACGCGCAGACTGGCAAGCCCGTGCCGTCGTTTGGCGAAAACGGGCGGATTGATTTGCGGCAAGGGCTGGGGCGCGATCCGGGAAGTCAGACAATCACCGTAACGACGCCGGGTGCAGTCTACAAAGATTTGTTGATCCTTGGTGGCTTAGTGAGTGAGTCGTTACCCGCCACGCCAGGGCACATCCGCGCGTTCGATGCGCGCACGGGCCAACAGCGCTGGATTTTCCACACGATCCCGCAACCGGGCGAGTACGGCTACGAGACGTGGCCGCAGGATGCCTGGCAGTACATCGGCGGCGCGAACAATTGGAGCGGCATCGTGGTAGACGAAAAACGTGGGCTGGCCTTTGTGCCGACCGGGTCCGCAGCGTTCGATTTCTACGGTGCGAACCGGCACGGCGACAATTTGTTTGCGAATACGCTGCTCTGTCTGGACGCGACGACGGGCAAGCGCAGGTGGCATTTCCAGGCGATCAAACACGACGTGTGGGATCGTGACTTCCCTGCCGCGCCGGTGTTGGTCACGGTCAAACACAATGGCCGATTGATTGACGCCGTGGCGCAGATCACGAAATCGGGCCACGTCTACGTCTTCGAGCGCGAGACCGGCAAATCACTTTTTCCGATTGAATACCGCAAAGTGCCGACCAACGGTGCTGACGGTGAATGGTTGGCCGACACACAGCCCTTGCCACTCTTGCCACCGCCCTTCGCCCGCCAGCAATTGACCGAAGCGATGTTGACCGAGCGCACGCCCGCAACGCATCAAGCCGTGCTGGAACATTTCCGCAAGATCAAAAGCAATGGGCAATTCGAGCCACCGAGCCACGCAGGGACAATCGTCTTTCCTGGTTTCGATGGTGGCGGCGAGTGGGGCGGCGCGGCCTTCGATCCGCAGACGGGTTGGCTGTATGTGAACTCGAACGAGATGGCCTGGGTACTGCGCCTGGTCGAAAAGCCCATGCCCAAGGCGTTGCCGAGCGGCAAGAGTTTGTACGCGGCCAACTGCGCCAGTTGCCACAAGGCCGATTTGAGCGGCTCGCCGCCGGAGTTTCCGGCCTTAAACAACCTCGGCAAAAAATACGAACGTGCGGAGATCAGCGCACTGATTCGCAACGGCCAGGGCCGTATGCCCGGCTTTGCCTCGCTCGGCAATGAAGCGGTGCAGGCGCTCATCCGCTATTTGC
This sequence comes from uncultured Acidobacteriota bacterium, assembly GCA_963699175.1. Classification (GTDB taxonomy): domain Bacteria; phylum Acidobacteriota; class Blastocatellia; order RBC074; family RBC074; genus JACPYM01. The sequence continues at coordinate 1,754,741 of OY969418.1, forward strand.
TGACAGGCGAAGACACACCATCCGTCAACGCGCGCACCGAGGCTTCGCCGATAGATTTGAAATACACGATTGACGGGTACAACAAGTTTCTAGACCCCGACGGGTATCCAGCCATCGCGCCACCGTGGGGCACGCTCAACGCGATTGACCTCAACCAAGGCAAAATCGTTTGGCAAATACCGTTTGGCGAATTTCCCGAATTGGTGGCCAAAGGGTTGCGCAACACGGGCAGCGAGAATTACGGCGGCGGCATTGTGACGAAGAATGGATTGTTCTTCATCGGCGCGACCAATCACGACAAGAAGTTTCGCGCGTTTGATAAAATAACTGGCAAGCTGTTGTGGGAAACGACGTTGCCGGCTGCTGGGAACGCTACGCCAGCGATGTATGAAATGAATGGGCGACAGTTCATTGTGATTGCGGCAGGCGGTGGTAAATCGGGTGCGCCGCCGGGCGGGAAGTATGTGGCGTTTGCATTGCCACAAAGGGTGCAGGACAAATGATAGCCGAAGCTTGTTTCCATTCAGATGTCTTGTGATCTGCTCTTAACAAGCCATAGAATGGCGGCGAGGTAATTCAGATGGTTTCAACTGCAACAGCTTTTCAAACGCCTGGTTCCGCCAACTTGTTGGCTGCGAATTCTATATCCTTCGAAACAGGCTTGCCCAAGACAACAACGAAGGTGAAGGTTGAAGACCCTCACCTCCTGTTATCGAAGCTAGCTGCGGTCAAGCTGGCTGAATTACGCTTCCCAAAGTTAAAGTACTCCTTTGAAGCTCCTGTTGTCGGCTTTTTTCCCGGCCCTGTTCCAAACTCTAAAGTACTCAAACTAGGTATAGCCGAAGAGGCAACTTTGGAAGTCGTGTTGACTTCAGATAAGCCCGGGATTGAGGCAGATGTGATTCTTGAAAACCTAGTCCCCACTGCCCACTCAACTTTCATGGTGACTACGTTGTCACTTATGCTGGCTTTGGCTGGCGAGTTTGAGCTTCAGCTTACACCGGGCGATTTCTCCACTCAGCACCGCATTTCAACTCCACTTAGCCAGTTGGGAGTGATTTCTCCACTGCGTAAAGCTGCCTACGAATTGATGGTGATCGAGCAAGCTTATGGCACGAGTTTTCCCGTCACAGCGCCATATAATTTCGCGTCTCCAGCTTTAATTACTTTCATCCATCATGCAATTACCGAAAAGGAATTCGTCTGGCAGTTCTATGAAGAAGCCTTTTGTTTTCAGGCGACTAAAGCTGCAAAATCGCTTATGCAAGATATACATTTGCCATTGACCCGCCAGTTTGTGGTCAACCACTTTGAAGTCGAATTACAAGGCAGGAAGCTCGATCTGGGACGACACTGTGTCAGGATTGAGAATGCAATCATTACGAATGTAGAGCAGATTGCTAAAGAACTCGAACAACTTGATGGACATGATTTTCCGGTATTTGTCCGCGCATCCAATGGCGCAGCCACTTATCAATTTCTGCAAACGCCGCCACCAACAAGCTCATTCGATCAATTGACACAGGAGTTTATTGATCTCGGAGGACAGTTAATGGAGCTCTTTTTTGAGGCTGTCAATGAACTCGCCGCTGCCTCGCTGGCTGGCCTGACAGAAGAAGAAAAGGCTGCGCTTACCGAGCCTTTTACTCTCAGCGAAGAAGCTTTTATTGATCCTGAGGAATAGGAATAATGGCCACTGCTCCCCCACCTCCCAACACGCCTTTATTGCTGGATAACGACATCTTTACACTTTGGCGCAACCAGAATCAGCAAATAACCAAAGAGATCAGAGACTATTTCGGCCGGTTGGAGGCTTATCCCAAGCTGGCGGCCATCACAATCTTCGAGGCGCAATGGGGAATAGAAAAAGAGATTGCCAAACAAGGCAGCTTGAATCAGGACCTGCAACAAAGGCTCGACCAAATCGAACAATTTGCTAAAGATTGTAGGGTTCTGAATTTTGACCAGCAGGTGGCTTCGATTGCAGCTTTTGTCTTTGGACGTCTGACAAACAGTCAGCGCAACCAACATTGGAAAGATGTTTTTGTTGCGGCAACCGCTTTAGCTAACGGCTACGGTGTTGCCACAAGAAATAAAAAACATTTTGACCTGATCGGTCAGCACCTCCCGTCTCATCACCCAATTCTGTACCTTGCAATCTGGAAGTTATGACCGTTCAGCTTTCCGAACTTAATCCCTTTGCTGAATATTCAGACCGGCTAGCGGCGCGCCGTGCTGCGGTCGCGGCTCAAGAAACACGTAGTCAAATCATCTGGAAATGGCGCCGCCTCGTCTTCGTCATTGGTTTAGTCATGATCGGCGCAGGCTTCGCCGGTTGGCTGGCCGCGTGGTGGTTGCTCGTGCCGCTGGTGGTCTTCATCGGATTGATGGCCAAGCATCAACAGGTGCGCGAGGACAAAGCTCATGCTGAGCGCGCGGCGCAATTCTACGAATACTGTTTGTCACGCCTGGATGAACATCAACTCAGTTGGGCCGGGCGCGGCAATACGGGCGAGCGTTTCGCCGACCCACGGCATCCGTATGCCGAAGACCTCGATCTGTTTGGCAAAGGCTCGCTCTTTGAATTGCTCTGTACGGCGCGCACGCGAGCGGGCGAAGAGCGGCTGGCCAACTGGCTGCTTGCGCCCGCGCCACTCGCCGAGATCGAAGCGCGGCAGGAAGCCGTGGATGATCTGCGCGCCAGATTGGATTTGCGCGAGGATTTGGCGCTGCTGGGCGACGAGGTGCGCACGGGCGTGCATCACGCGGAATTGGCGGAGTGGGGCGCGATGCCCAGCGGTTTCACTTCGCGTGCCGTACAGCTCACAGCAGGGCTGCTCGGCTTGTTGACCCTCACGGCGATAGTGGTTTGGTTCGCTTATGATCTGCGGCCTGTGGCGTTCGCGGCCTTCATCGCCGAGGCAGTTTTCCTGATGTTCGTGCGCCGCGAAGTCGCGCGCGTCATCAGTGCGGTCGAGCATCCGTGCCACGATTTGAGGCTGCTGGCACAATTGCTGGCGCGGTTTGAACAAGAGCAGTTCACTTCCGTACGACTGACACGACTGCGCGCCGAATTGGCCACCGACGGGCTGCCGCCTTCACAACAGATCGCGCGGTTGCAGCGATTATGCGAACGGCTTGATTGGATAAAGAATCAATTCTTTGCGCCCATCGCGTTCGTGCTGTTACTGCCGGTGCAGATTGCCATTGGGATCGAACGCTGGCGCGCGGCGTGCGGGCCACAGATTGCGCGCTGGCTGGATGCGTTGGCCGAGTTGGAAGCATTGAATTCGCTGGCGGGCTACGCCTACGAACATCCGCATGATCCTTTCCCGGAATTGGTTGAACAGGGGCCGCTCTATGATGGTGAGCAGCTTGGCCATCCGCTAATTCCTGAGGCGCGTTGTGTGCGCAATGATGTACGGCTGGACGGGCAGCGGCAATTACTTATCGTCAGCGGCTCGAATATGTCGGGCAAAAGCACGTTGATGCGTACGGTGGGCGTCAATGTCGTGTTGGCGCTGGCGGGCGCGCCAGTGCGGGCCAAGCGCTTACGCCTGTCGCGCCTGCACGTCGGCGCTTCGATACATATTCTAGACTCGTTGCAAGCGGGCGCGTCGCGTTTTTACGCCGAGATCACGCGGATGCGGCAGATCGTTGAGTTGACCAACAGCGACTTGCCTCTGCTCTTCTTGTTGGACGAAATCTTGAGCGGCACCAATTCGCACGACCGCGCGATTGGAGCGAGTGCTGTCGTTAAAGGCTTGGTCGAGCGCGGCGCTATCGGACTCGTTACAACGCACGACCTAGCTTTGACGCGCATCGTTGCTGATTTGGATTCGCGCGCGGCCAATGTGCATTTCGAAGATGAACTGAAAGACGGGCGCATGAGTTTTGACTACCACATGCGTGAGGGTGTTGTGCAACGCAGTAATGCGTTGGAATTGATGCGCGCTGTTGGGTTGGATGTATAAACACCGCTCAGCGAGCTTGGCGTAACCCCTAGCACGAGTTTCACGCCAAGCTCGCTAGGTAGCGCTAAGCTGTCGCCATCTTCCCATGGCCGCCGCGTAACAAGTAGGTGAGCACAAAGCCCGCGACGAATCCGCCAATGTGCGCCATGTAAGCGACGCCACCCGTCTCCGCCGTATGCGCGATTGAACCAACGCCGTTGACGAATTGCAGCACGATCCACAATCCAATCACTGCCAACGCCGGCATATTTGCGATGCCTCGCCCCACTAGGACACGCACCTGCCCGCGCGGGAACAAGACCAGATAAGCTGCCAACACGCCTGCAATCGCACCTGATGCGCCAAGATTCGGAATTGATGAGTTGGGATTGAAAGCGACCTGCGCAAAGGTCGCGGCAATACCACAGACCAAGTAGAAGATCAGGAATTTCGCCTGGCCCAACCGGTCTTCGACGTTATCACCAAAGATCCAAAGATAAAGCATGTTGCCCAACAGGTGCATCCATCCGCCGTGCATAAACATTGCGGTAAAGACCGTCATGAAGTTGCCCGCCGGATCGGCAGTCAACCGGCTCGGCACAACGGCCCATCGTCGGATGAATGGCTCGCCCGAATTTATCTCGATCAAAAAGATAATAACGTTGAGTGCAATCAGCCCATAAGTTACCAAAGGCAACGATCTGCGTGTTGAATTGTCATCTCCGATTGGAAACAGCATCTCTTCCTCCTTCGAATAAATCAGCCCGCCCGCCTGGCAGATAATGATGGCGCTCCGTGCTTTTCGCACACAGCCAGCTTGTCATTACAAACTTGCTCTCTCACCAAACCCGCGCGCCTCCGCCCGACGAATCGCAATTCGTATGCCTGCGCTAATATCCTTGTTCTTCTATCGGTAAGCCGGAATGCAATAGAGTGTTTGGGCCGAGCGTGTTCGTGCAGGATACGCTCTTTGAAGTGCTTCAGAACAGCTTAGCAAAGCTGAGAGCATTGGGCTGGTGCTCTTCGCTACGGAGATGGCGAAGAGCAGAATGTCGGCACACGACAACGATGGCTGTGGTAACGACTTTCTGCCCTTCGCTTCAACGCACGCTTACTTCAAGCTTGTAGTCGACGCTGCCATTATTCGACACGACCGCAATATGGTAATCACCTCGTGACTCGAGCTTGCCAGACCACTCAGTTGCGCGGTAGGCCATGGTGAAGTCACCTACTATAAGCTCGAATCGAGCGTTGTTTAGTGGAGAAGAGATGCGCACCGACAACGTTTGGTTTTCGCGCGCACCGAGCACATAAAAGTCAGCGCCGCTCGTGGTTCCGGTCAACATTGCAGAACTCTCGCCGCGTGCGAACTGAATGCGTTTCGCCTGACTTCCGCCTCGGAAACTTCGGCGCACCGAGCGCCCGACTCGCAGCAGCTTGCTTCCACTGAGGCGATAACTTGTCGTGTCTGTGAAGTCCACACCGACTGCTCTGCCTGGCAATGAACTGCCTAGCCGCTCGACCTTCAACAGGCCGCTTTCAATTCTGACACCGCGGATCCCGCCGTCACCTCGGTCACCTCCCTGAATGTGTAAGAGCAGCACCGGTTTTCCATTTCGCATCGTGTAAAGAAGCCCTTCATCAAACCAACCACTGCCTCCGGCGTTGCAGACCGTCATAATCACAGCCTCATCCATTCCATCGCCATTCAAATCGCCGTAGACGACATCGTTGATCTTGAACGTCACGTCACTATCCGGGGACTTCTTCGTGTAAGAACCATTGCTCACCTTGACCGCTTCCTTTGTAGAACCTTCCCCACCCAACCACACGTAGTAGCGGAAGTTGCGAAAGTCTACCGCGCGTATGTCATTCGGTGCGGCGCTTTGTGACAAAGCTGAGACCGAACACAAAACGCATAGCCCTATTGCCATTGCAAAGTAGCGAACTTCAATCCGAGAAAACATTCTTTCTTCTCCTTTTGTTCAAGGCTGCGCTACGCACTTCAAAGATTGCAGCAACGGTAACTGCCACACGGTCATTGGGCGTTTTTTTGCCGCTCCTCTCGAAGCGCCTTCAAACGGCTCAACAAATCATAGCGATGCGTGAGCTTACCTCCATCATAGATGTAGTAGTGAAAATTCACGATGATCCAGCGCTCGTTTACGAACGCCACTTCAGCCGTAACCACCGGTCGCTTCCCTTCGGCGCTAGGCTGTAGATAAATTTCGGCCAGATAATGTCCGGCTTTGGGCGTGATTCTGCCAACCACATAACGCCCCAGCGGCCCACCATTGCCGCTGATGTAGGGATCGGAATCCAGACCAACAAGCTCTCCCGGAATTTTATCTTGGGCTGCGCGATCTTCCTTCAATCGGCGCACAAGCTCTGCGCTTAGCGGGTATGTCTTTTGTCTAAGCGGGTCGCGGCTGGCCTGCCATTTCTTGAAAGCCGAAGACGACTCTAAGTTATTAGTTAGCCACCTCGGAACATACCAGTCATAGAATCCTTGCACGAAAGTGCGGCACGATTGCTGGATGTCCTGGGGAGCTTTTTCTTGTGCGCGCAACGACGAGGTTGCCGCTAAAAAAAAGAACAAACTACAGCCGATTATTTTGGGTGATATTCTCATCAGCTTGCCTCCTTGGCAGGAAGGCTACCATCCGTCTTGCATTGCGCGATAATGGCCAGCAAGCCGCCGACTGCCTGCCAACCGCTGTCAACTCTTGATTGAATGCTCTTGGTAATTTTCCGACTTCACATCATCGCTCCTCCTATTTCGCTCGGTTGAAATTGCCGTCCTTATGCTGTTAAGCAAGAACCGCAGCAAAATCCCATCACCTCACCAAAAAAATCTGGTGGAAGCCTGCTGGCAGGCAAGCGGAGACGACCGCGCTATAATCCGGGCGCTTCAAGGACACTCGAATCAGAGGTGGGATCGAATGCTTAGCTTTTATGGGACAGTTTAACGAAGCGGTCGCTGAAATACGTCGAGCCCAGGAGGCAGCGCGAGCAGCTACAGCTAGTTCGCCGCCACTTTCCCGTGGTCGTACTTCTTTACAACAGGCAGCAAAACGCGCGATGGATAAGCCCGGCTATGATGAATCGTATTAGTCGCCACGCGCGTTTCGCCATCGGCGCGCTGTGGCTTGCCTGTATTCGGATTCGGATCGAAGCGCGGATCGTTCGAACTACTGAGGTGCACGGCGAGGCGATGGCCTTTGTTAAAGATCAAGCTGGTTGACCAGAGATCAAGCTTGAACTTGTAGACCTCGCCTTTCTTCATAAAAGTCTCTTTGTCGAAGCCCTCGCGGAAGCGCGCGCGCAACGCATTATCGAGCACCAGCCGCTCCGTGCCGTCGGGATAAACGTCAACGAGTTTCGCCATCCAATCGGTATCCGGGCAATCCGATTCGGCAAACAACTCGACGCTGATCTGGCCCGTCACTTCAAGCGGCGCGTCGAGCGGTGCAGTCACAAACTTCAACACATCTTTGCGCTCGCCAATCGCGCGCTGATCGAGTGGCCCTTTTTTGCCGAATAGCAACGCGCCGCCAACCGTCGGCACAGGATTCTTCGGATCGTATTGATAAGTGCTGGTGTTCTTCGCCTCGCTGACAATGGCCTCGCTCAATTTGCCGCCTGGTTGCAGGAAGTACGAAGTGATCTTCGCGGGTGGCGGCCAAGCCGTCGCCGTGCGCCATTCGTTGCCCGGCGCTTTGGGATCACTCACATCGCCCATCACGTAATATTTGACCGGCGGCTCATCCATAATCCCGTTGTTGATTCCCTTGAGCCAGTAATCGAACCAGCGTTGCGGCTCAGTCGGTTTGCCCATCGAAGTCATCAGATCGGCTCCGGCGTTGGGCGGATACTTCACCTCATCCAGCGCCCCATGTCCCCACGGCCCCATCATCAACTTCTGATTGCCCGCTGCGAGTCCGCCGCCTTTCGCCTGCAAGCCAACGAAGTTGTCAATGTTTCCCTGCCCAAAGATGTCGTACCAACCGCCCCAGTTGTAGACCGGCACTTGCACCTTCTCCCAATGTAGACGACCTTCGCGGATGTTCACAAAGCCGTCGTCTTTGTAATGCTGAAAGGTCAGATCAAGCACGTCCTGCGCGTTCTGCATTTTCAACCACTGCTCGTTCATCTCTTTGCGAAAGACGCCACCAGTGTATATCGCATGCTGATAGGCGCTGGCCGGCGCGACCTGCACGTACATAGCTACGAGATGTGGCGGGGCCATAATCGAAGCCTGATTCGCCGCAATACCCATCGCCGAAGCACCAATCATTCCGACCTTGCCATTGCCCCACGCTTGTTGCGCACACCATTCAACGGTGTCGTAGCCGTCCAAATGGTCGTCCATAAACGGGAAGTATTTGCCCTCACTCTTGAAGCGGCCCCGGCAATCCTGCACGGCGAAGACGTAGCCGTTGGCTGTCCACTGTTTGTACTGCGCGCCCATCGTGACTTTGTTGTACGGCGTGCGCATCAAGACGACTGGCCACGGCCCTTTGCCTTCGGGCAGGTAAACATCGGTCGCCAGCTTCACGCCGTCACGCATCGGCGTCATCAATTCGAGCTTGTTAGCTGTTTGAGCAGGCGTTTGCGCTTGTGAGTAGGCTGGTTGTTCAGACGGCAACCAAAGCATGAATGCAAGCAGCACGAGCAACGCGCTAAAAGCCAGTGACAAGCGGCGATTGAGCAAAGCAGGTTTCATCTCATCATCCTCTTTTGGTTTGAAAATGTTGCAGGCAGATTTGCACGCGCAGAATAACGGCGGACATCAACAGAAGTAAATAAACAACGGCTGCCAACAGCTTCAGCTATTGGCAGCCGCAAATACGGGTGTGACCTCTAGTAATTCGATTCGGGAAATTAATCGCCGGACACTGTCACTGCGCCCGTGCCTTCTTCTTTCTTGCTCTTCAAGCCGCCGAGCTGGACGAGCGGTTCGGCTTTCTGCTTGAGCACAGATTGCATGTACATCTTCTTCATCAGCGCCTGCTCTTCCTTCGCCGTTTGTGGCACGGCTTTCTTCTCACGGCCACGCGCAGCATCGGCGGAGTTGACGTTCAGACTGTGCTGCGTCTCTTCCAGCTTGACGCTGTGGTTGTTGGCGAAGACTTCGTGACGGCCATGCTCTTGATACCACTTCGCCACGGTCGCGTTCTGGTGCATGTTCTCGATGATGTTGCGCCAGCCAATGCCCGTGTTGTAGGCGCAAAAGCTGATCTCGCCTTCCTGCGTGGCGTAGGGGATGATGCACATTTCCGTGCGGCGGAAATCGTAATTGAACAAGTCCTGGAACCACATACCCGCGATGAAAAGGAAGTTCCAGCGATCCTTGCGGCGCTTCAATACATCGTCAATCGTCCGGGTCGGGTCTGACTTGCCATAATCCTTGCCCGACAGTCCAAAGGTCTTATCGAACTTCTGCAATAGGTCAGTCAGCTTGAAATGGGTCGGCGAGTTGAACGAGTTGTAATTCTTGAGCAGCGCCAATCCCATCATCGCGTTCGAGAACCATTTGCTACGCGCGGCGTCAGTGATCTTCCGCATGTCATTGATGAGACCTGGAATGTTGATGAAATCCGGCACCGGTTTCATCTCTTTGGTTTCCTTATCAATCATGATCGCTGTGCCGACACCACAATTCGGATGGCAACCGCAGCTCATCTGTCCCCACTCGCGGTCAGGACCGTGCGCCATGTCGGCGAAATCGGCGAAGGCGCTCATCAGCGAGATCGGATACCAATCTTTGTGCGGGTCGGTGATGCCAACCTGATTGCGCACGTCATGCGCCATGTGCGAGAGCGTGTAACGCTGGCGCAGACGGCGCTCCTCGGTGATGTCTTCGTCGCGGCCCGTGAAAGAGACGGGCTGGAACGAGATGAAGCCGATCTTCTTCGGATTGTCCATCGCGAAGCGAATGACAGGGCCGACTTCGTCGTTATTGACCGTATTGACCAGCGTCGTGACGAGCACGATCTCGACACCCGCTTCGTGCAGGTTGTTGATCGCGCGCAGCTTCACGTCGAAGAGGTTGCCGACCTGGCGGTGGCTGTTGGCCGCATTACCGATGCCGTCGAATTGCAGGTAGACGTAGCGCAAACCAGCCTCGGCGGCCTTGCGACAGAACTCTTTCGATTTGGCGAACTCAATGCCGTTGGTCGCGGCCTGGACGGAGTTGTAACCGACTTTACGCGCGTACTTGACCGCATCAATGAAATAAGGTGAAAGAGTCGGCTCGCCGCCGGAGAATTGAATGGACATCTGGCGACGCGGCTTGATCGTGATCGCGTTGTCGAGGACTTCCTTGATGTCTTCCCACGTCAACTCATGGACGAAGCCGACCTGGTTTGCGTCCATAAAGCAGGGATCGCACATCATGTTGCAGCGGTTGGTCAGGTCTACAGTGAGCACTGAGCCGCGCCCGTGCTTGATCGTGGAGGAACCGTGCTTGTGCAGCCGCTCGTCATTGTGCGCGTCAATGTCGCGGCCCGGGTACATAGCTTCGACGTGTTCAAGGAATTTGGCGTCCACTGCCATCATATCTTCGTAGTGGCCGTGAAGCGGACAATCCTTGATCATCCAGATTTGGCCGTCGCGCTCAATGATCGTGGCTTTGATCTCGCCGGGTTTCTCCTGGATGACTTTCCAGGGGTCTTCACCATCTTCGATCACGCGCTTGCGGGCCTCTTTGACACAGGCCGGGCATAAGCTGTCGGTCGTACGTGGCCAACCGAGTGTGGGTTTGGTCTTCTGCCACGATTTGAGCAGCGGTTTTTCAGACCATTTCGGGGTGAACGACGGGTTGGGTTTGTATTGATTAAAGAACTGAACGGCGTTGAAGGCCGTCGCGGCGACGGCTGACAAGCCTCGTTCAAAATACTTGATGGGTTTATGCATCTCTTCCTCTCTGCAATGTTTATTGGTTCTTCAGAGTCTGCTTATCGCATCTCTTATTAGGGCAATCCTCCGACAAACCCAGAGCGCTTTGTGCGCAACTTGCCAGGAGGGCTAACTGATTTGAACTTTGACTGCTTGATCGGTTCGAAACTACAACCGTAAAGGAGTATCAATATCAAATTGACTTCATAGCATTTCGCAGGCCACATCTGAACTCGTGCGCAAGAAAAATTCACCATCAACATCCTGCGCTGACGATTTCGAGTTAAGTCGTTGATTTACTTCCCTCAAATGGCTAGCACTTCGATCTGGCCCTGCACATCACTCGTTTCCAGTAAGGCGGAGTTTAAGCGAAAGGTGAGTGAGAGGCAACCGGTTAGGGTCAAAATGAGGGTCAAAATGAAATAAAAGAATCTTTCAGTAAGAAGCTGGATGCAAACTGACACAGACAGTCTTAAACTATTCAGGTCGCGCGTGTCGAAATGGCCGAAACCTTCTCACCAATCAACTTGACTAGCCTCCTTGTAGAAGAAGCCGGGGTTATTGATTACATCAGGGTAATGGCTCAATGTAATGAGGCGCAGTAGCTAATCTGCACTGGCATGCCGTTCAACATACCAGGTCGAAGAACCAGACCCCGTACTAATAGACTAACCCAAACTTGGCGTGCTGAACGGCTTGGCATTCGAAATTTCTCTCAGCATTGAGCTAGCCACTTATATCAATTTGAATTCAAACGAGGAAAGCGACAGTTTCACTTCAATGGGCACGCTGTAAGTAATCAGCTCAACTTTCCGACTACATCCATAGCGCCATCTGACGTGTTGAAGCAGACTCTTTGTATGTTGACCTGTCGAAGCCTGGCTATGCAGCACATCTTAAACGGCTCCACGCTTGAAAGCCTGCTGCCGATACTTAATAATGGCTGTGCGTTGATTGAGCGCATTGCAAACACGAAATGCTCTTTTATCTTTCCGCAACCAAGCCCCCGTTCGGAAACCACGAGCAATAGCTGGATGATCCATGACTGAACAACGGATGGTAGACATTCATTGTCATATTCTGCCGGAGACGGATGACGGTGCCACTTCGCTCGAAGAGTCGGTGGCGATGTGCCGCCTCGCGGCGGAGGAAGGCATCAAGACTATCGTCGCCACACCGCACATGTTCGATGGCGTGCATCACACGCCACAGCGCGATGACATCCGCCGAAGGATTGACCGAGTGATGGAGGCAGCAGGCGGGATCGTGGAGATTGTCCCCGGCGGTGAAGTTCGTTACAGCTACGAGATCTTCCAGGAAGTCAAAGACCCGCGTACCAAGATCAGGCTCAACGGCAGCTCGTACATGCTGTTGGAATTCGATTTTGCGATGGTACCACCCAATATCGAGATGACGATTTTTCAAATCTTGAGCGCGGGCATCACTCCAGTCATTGCCCACCCAGAGCGCAATCTACGTTTGCAACATCATCCTGAGATTCTGGTCACTTTGATTGAGCGCGGCGCTTTCGCACAGATTGACGCGGGCAGCTTGACCGGCAGTTTCGGGCGGGAATGTTATGAATCGGCCAAGCGGATTATTGAAGCGGGCTTGGCGCACTTCATTGCCACCGACGCACATCACCAGGACCGCCGTCGCCCGGTGCTTAATAAAGCCGTGGCCAAAGCTGCCGAGTTTGGCGGCGCAGAGTACGCGCGGGCTATGGTCGAAGACAATCCGCTGGCGTTGATTCAAGATCGGGCGATTCCCTATCAACCCGACCCGGACGTCGGCGCGCTGCTGGGACGTGGCAAGAAACAGGTTAAGAAGAGTTGGTTTGCTTTTTGGCGATAGTTTATTCACTCAGCCGGATGCGCTGACACGAAGCGTGGCTTCCTGACTTCCTGTTACGGCAGATGATGTGGTGAACAAAATCGGAGACATATCCTTGAAAAATAACCTTCGTACGACTGCCGTCTCATATTTGACGGTTTTATTTTTACTGGCACTGCTCAGCGTTTCGGCCTTGGCCAAACCTCAATGGCAATTAGTTACGCTGAAGAACGGCCTCCAAGTTATTGTGATCGAAAACCGCTCCGTCCCGCTCGTTACCGTCGAAATGGCAGTCAAGAACGGGGCGTGGACTGAGCCGCCAGAATACAATGGACTGTCGCACCTCTACGAACACATGTTCTTTAAGTCGAATGCCAAGTCGAAAGCCGAGGGCTATCACGATCAGGCGGCGGAATTGGGCATGCTCAGCAATGCACAAACGCAGTATGAGGTCGTCAATTATTACACCACGACTATCCGCACCGGCACGCGCGAGGCTTTGCGCTTGTTGAACGACGCGATTCGCTATCCGCTCTTTGACGAACAGGAATTCAAGCAGGAGATCGAAGTCGTGTTGGACGAACTCAATCGCCACGCTTCAAACCCTTTCTACTACATCATCAATGGCGTCGAACAAAAGCTCTGGTACAAATACTACTCGCGCAAAAACCCCGGCGGCAGCCCCGAAACCGTCAGCAAGGCCACGACCGAGATGATGCGGGCGATTCAACAGAAGTTCTATCTCCCGAATAATTCTGCGCTCGTCATCGCAGGCGATGTCAGCGCACCGGAGATTTTCAAATTGGCGGAAGAGATTTTCGGCGACTGGTCGCGCGGCGAAGACCCATTTACTAAAAACCCGATCCCGCGCCAGCCCGGATTGACTAAAGACGAGGCTGTTATTGTCAATCAAGCTGTCAATGCCGTCACGTTCAACGTTGCCTATCAGGGCCCTTCCACCGATCTAGACGCGCCCGCCACTTATGCTGCCGATGTCTTCTCGTTCATCTTGCGCCAGCCCGATTCCAAATTCGCCCGTGCGTTGATTGACACCGGGCTAACGACTGGCGCAGCGGTCGGCTATCTGACACAACGCAACGTCGGGCCGATCACGATCACGGCTCAAACCACCGCGCCAAAATTCCGCGAGGCTGCCAACACGATCAATGACCAGATCATGCAATTTGATGCGCCTGACTACTTCACTGACGAAGAGTTGGAGAGCGCCAAGACACTGGTGGATGTCAACGAAGTCTACAGCCGTGAGAAACCGTCGGAATACGCCCATGTGGTCAGCTTCTGGTGGGCCAGCTCAGGATTGGATTATTACGCCAGTTATGTTGAGAAGGTGCGCCAGGTGACGCGCGCCGACATTCAAAATTACGTGCGCAAGTACATCAAAAATCGTCCGCGCATTTATGGCGTGATGCTTTCGGCAGAAGATCAAAAACGCATTGGTCTAACGGACAAAGACCTGCTCGTGCGTCCCGATGCCGTGCAGCCGCTGAAGCTCCCCGAAACACCGATCACGAGCACGAAGCAACCTGCTTTGCCAGCCGACGTAAAGGTGGCCACTCCTACTTCCGCGCCGAAACCAACGGCGCAACCTGCGGGCAGCAATGGCGCGGCTAAGAACAGCAAAAAACCAGTCGTGAAAAATGACTAGCTCACAATAGGTAAGCAATGAAATCTTTCTTTTTCCGAATGCAGTATCAACAGCGGTCGCGTGTCAGTGCGGCACTACAAACCACCGCCCTTGTCGCGTTACTTGGCCTCACGGTTTTTGCTCAAGCCGTCGCGCCACAGCAAACCGCACCGGCCAACAGCACTGACAACACGGCTGACTTCACCACCGCCAATGGCCTCAAAACAATTCATCGCCGCGTGCAAGGTAACGAAGTCATCGCCGTGCGAATCTACTTCAAAGGTGGCGCGCGCAATGTCACCGCCAAAAATGCGGGTATCGAAAACCTGCTGCTCGAAGTTGCGCAACAAGGCACGAAGAACTTCAGCAAAGGCGTGCTTAACCGCGAGATTGCGCGCATGGGGACAGTCATCGAATCAGCAGGCTCCTACGATTACAGCATTGTGGCGATGCGCTGCGTGCGCCAGCATTTCGACCGCTCCTGGCAACTGCTGACCGACATCGTGCTCAATCCGCTCTTCGAGGAAAAGGAATTGGCGCTGACCAAAGAGCAACTTTTGAGCGCCCTGCGTCAAGAGAATGATGATCCCGATCAGACTGTCGCGACGACCAGCGACCGATTGCTTTATCGCGCGCATCCGTACATCAATCGCCCTTCCGGCACAATTGAATCCATCAGCGCGCTGACGGCAGCC
Source organism: uncultured Acidobacteriota bacterium (assembly GCA_963699175.1). Classification (GTDB taxonomy): domain Bacteria; phylum Acidobacteriota; class Blastocatellia; order RBC074; family RBC074; genus JACPYM01. The sequence continues at coordinate 1,769,767 of OY969418.1, forward strand.
GATTTGAAAAGCTATCACGCGAAAATGCTGGAAACCTCGCGCATGCTGGTTGTCTTCGTCGGCGATGTACCGCTCAACGACATCCGCAACAAAGTCGAAGCCGGCTTCGGCAAGCTGGCGCGCGGCAATTACAAAGACGCGCCTTTGCCTGCCTTTCAAAACGCCGCGAAGCCTGAATTCGAGCTAGTCAATCGCTCGGTGCAAACCAACTACGTCCGCGCCACCTTTGCCGCGCCGCCGCTCGACAGCCCCGACTATCCGGCAACGTCGGTGCTCATCAACATCCTGCAACAACTCTTCTTTCAAGAAGTCCGCGTCAAACGCAATCTCTCTTACGGCGCTGATGCGAACCTGTTGGCGCTCGGCTCAAACGCGGGCAATCTCTATGTGACGACACAGAAGCCCAACGAGACGGTGCGCGTGATGTTCGAGCAGATTGACTTCTTGCAACGCCAAGTCATCCGCGACGAGCCGTTGCAAAACATCATCAGCGGCTTCCTCACGCAGTTCTACACCAAGCTCGAAACCAACGATGCGCAAGCCGCCCGGATGGGCGAATATGAATTGCTCGGCGGCGGTTGGCGCAATGCCCTGACCTGGCTCGATCAAGTGCACAAGGTCAAACCGGAAGACATCAACCGCGTGGCTAAAACTTACCTGCGCAACTTCCACTTTGCGGCCATCGGCAATCCGGCCTATTTTGACCGGGAGTTATTTCAAAGCCGCTGATCGAAGACAGAGAGGCGGAGAGAACGTTGCCAATCTCTCCGCCTCTCCATTTCTCACATTCTTCATTTCCTATCTCACCACTGCAATACTTTCCGTAATTCCGGCAAATGATTCCGGCTGACATTGACTTGCTGCCCGCCTGTCAAAGTCAAACGCGCCGTGTTGTTGTCAAAAGCGTTGATCTCACGCACGTGATTGAGATTGACGATGGCTTGCCGGTGGACGCGCCGAAAGATCGCCGGATCGAGCAACTCTTCCAATTCAGTCAGCGCAGTGTACTTCGTCCAGAACTCGCCCTCCGCCGTCGCCGCGCAAACGACGCCGTGTTCGACGCGCAGCGAGGTAATCTGTTCGACATTCAATATCAAGATGCGCCCTTGCGCACGCACTGGCAAGCGTTGCAGATAACTGGCTGCTGGGCGTTGAAACTGCTGGATGAGTTGTGTGAGTTGAGCCTGATTGGCTTCCGGTTTCGCCAGTTTCTCACGCGCTTTGCTGAGCGCCTGTTCGAGCCGCTGTCGGTGCACGGGTTTGAGCAGATAATCCACCGCGCTGACTTCAAAAGCATGCACGGCGTACTGATCGAACGCCGTAACGAAGATGACCAAAGGCAACGGTGTGGTCTCAACCAGCCTGAGCACGCCGAACCCATCAAGCTCAGGCATCTGCACGTCTAGGAAAACTAAGTCGGGCTGTGTGGCTTCAATTCTTGTTACAGCCTCCGCGCCGTTCTCGGCCTCACCAATGACTTGTACTTCGGCAAATGCGGCGAGCATTCGTCGCAGCCGACGGCGCGCCAATTCTTCGTCATCTACGATGAGGGTGCGAATCGCGGTCATTGTGCTGATACAGTCTCGCTGATTGATTCGATTGGTTCAGCCACACCAGCTACCTCTGCCAGCGGCACGGCAAACGAAACAGTCGTTCCCTGCCCAGGTGCACTGTCTATGTGTAGTCGCGCCGCTGAGCCATAAAGCCTCAACAAACGACTGTTGACATTCGATAGCCCGACGCCGCGCGTCAATAAATCGTCCATCTCAGGAGGCGCAATCCCGACGCCGGTATCAGCCACGATGACGTGCAACTGACCGTGCCGCAGACTGGCCGAAAGCGTGATCGTGCCGCCGCCATTCAATTTGCCGATGCCGTGTTGAATCGCATTCTCGACCAGCGGCTGAATCGTCAGCGCGGGGATTTTGACCGGCAGCGTTTCAGGCAACACGGCCTTTCTGAATTGTAGCTTGTCCCCCAAGCGCACCTTCTCCACTTCAAGATAAGTTTCGACCAGCTCAAGCTCCTGCCTCAATGGGATGATCTCAGTGCTTGGCTTAAACGCGTGACGGAACAGTTCGGCCAGATTTTCCAGCAAGGTTTCGGCGCGCGGCGGGTCTTCGGCAATCAGCGCGGCAACCGAATTGAGCGCGTTGAAAAAGAAGTGCGGGTTGATCTGCGCGCGCAACGCCATCAATTCGGACTGGGCGACCAGCTTGCGCAGCTCTTCCTCTTCGATGGCTTGCTGGCGTTGCGCTTCGTTCAAGCGCAGGTTTTCGAGCGTGCGGCCAATCTCGGCGGCCACGGCGCGCAACACGCTCAATTCTTCGCTCAAATAACTCTGCCCGTAAGCTCGCCTGCCGACCAAGATCAGGCCCGCTAATTCCGCACCTGCACGAATTACTAACAACAGTTCGACACGCTGAGTCGCCAATTCGGCCTCTAGCTTTTCGTCGTTGAGTTGTCCGCGCAACAGCACATTCGCGCGCAACACTTTCGCCAATCGCCTTGCCAATTCATCCGAAGCGGGCACAAAACGCACCGCTTCCGCCGCGAAAGCTTCCTGTACGGCTGCGTAGGCCGCCACCAACAGCGAGGCGTCGTCGTTAGCGCCACGCAAGCGTTCAGCGAACCAATCCAGCAGACGCGAATAATCGCGGCGCTTGAACAGATGCCGATCAACCAGCTTGTAGATTAGATCACGCAGCGGCGGGTAGGCGGCGTACAGCCACAGCCAGAGCGTCGTGTAAAAGACACTGCGCAATGTCTCATTCGAGACGCGCATGAAAAGTAGTCTTGTCGGATACTCAATCAACTTCCCATAAAGCAGCGACAACGCGAAGACCGCGAGGAGCGCCAGGCCACGCTTCAACACAATGTCCATGAATGTCGCTTTGTAGAAGCGATAGGCGGCAGCCAAGCCAACCAGGATTGGGGACAACGCCAGCGCCAACATCAACTCGCTCCGCCGCCACCGTTGCCACTCAGCCAGCCAAGGCAACCCGAGCGCATTGATCACGAGGGCGGCGAGGTGCAATCCATTCCAACCCAGCGCCGCCACAGCAACAAATAAAGCCGCCCACATTCCGCCACGCCGCTGGCGCGCAGTTCTAACATCGCGCAGCAATAACACGACCAAAATCGCAAAGATCAGCACGCCGATCAGAAAGCCGAAAAACGCTGCCACTTCGCGCATTTTGAAAGAGGCTTGCGCGCCGGGTTGCGCCAGATTCTGCAAACGTAGCTCGGCGGCAGTGGCGGTGGACGAGTTCGGATTTAGCTCGGCGGCTCGTTGCCAATTGAGGCGCGCCTCTTCTGCCTCACCCATTTTGTTATAGGCGTCGCCGAGCGTCAGCAGCATTTCGGCGCGTTGCGGCGCGCTGTTGGGCTGGTCTTCGAGCAGGCGGACGAGATGCGAAAAATCGTCAACGGCGAGTTGATCACGTCCGGCTATGGACGGCGTGTAGAGGGTGGAATAACCGCGCATCCGGCGCACTTCTTCATTGTCGGGCGCGAGCGCGACGGCCCGATCCAGATCGCCGAAGTTTTTTTGGACAGTCGCGTAAGCTTGCCCTGACGGCACCAAGCTATAACCCAGCTTCAAGCCTTGCAACGAGCCGCGATAAGCCAGCGCGACCGCGTTGTCCGGCTCTTCGGCCAGCAGTCGGTCGAGGATTTTTTCCGCTTCGGTCAAGGCAGCAGTGTCGTACTCGACTGCGAGCGCATAATAATTGCGCGCCAAATCGAGTTGCAGTTGGCGATTGGCCGGATCAGCGGCGACGCGGTTTTTCAGATATTCGATGTAATTGCGCAACTGCTCGCGCGATTGCTTGCGCGTTATCGGCGGTGTGTAGGAATCAAAGGTTGATTGTGCTAAGGCAAGCGGCTGAGTTATGACAAGCAAGATAGAAGCTAAGAAAAAGAACTTCCACACAGAACCCGCGGAGCGGGTGGCTAGAATGTAGCCCAGGGTGGAGCGCAGCGGAACCCTGGGTAGACGATAAAAAGCTCGCCCAAGCCCGTGAAACGGGCGACAGAGTTTGAGCTGTCGCCCACTTCGTGGGCTTGTATTACTGTTGATCGTGTCTCCCAGGGCTAACGCCCTGGGCTTTATGCTTTCGCCCACGTTCGTGGGCTTTATTTGGACTCTCTTCATCCTCTCGCTTCAATGTTTCATCAACAACGCCGCACCTACAAAGATCAGCACCAGCGCCCCCACCCACGCCTTCTTCGCCCACGGCAAAGGCTCGCGCGCATCCCAACGAAAGAGCTTCGCGGCCAGCAGCGCCGCTACTAAGAAGGTGAGCGCCAACACGCCGAGGTAAGGCAGAATCGCGCGCAAGCCCGCGCCATCCACCATCACTTTGCGCAGCCCCTCGACCATATATTGCGACGGCAACAAGCGCGAGACATTTTGCAAACCCTTCGGCAAAAATGCCAAGGGGAAAGCCGCGCCGCCCAAAAACATCAGTGGAAAGAAAAGCAGATTACTCATCACCTGCGCTGCACGCGGGTTTTCCGCCACACTGGCCACGATGAAACCGATGGACAAAAAGGTCAACGCCCCGACGCTCAACATCAGCAACATCACCAGCGGATTGCCGACAATCTTCATCCCGTAGATCGCTTTTGCCAGCAACAACTGTAGCGCCAGCGTCGAAAGCAGCACGAGGAAGCTCGCCACCAACTCGCTACTGATGACCGTCAAAGCGCTGATCGGCGCTAGGCGGTAACGGCGCAGGATGCCACGCTGCCGCATCATCACCAGGTTGATGCTCATGCCAAACAGCCCCGCCGACATCGAGCTGATGCATAACAGCCCGGCCATCAGTCCCGTCACCACTTCCGCCCGCCCACGCGCAAAGACGCTGGCAAATAGGAACAGAAAGAAGAGTGGGAAGATATACATCCAGAAGATCGCTTGCCGATCCCGATAGGTCAGCTTCAAACTTATCACTGTGTTATTCAACCATGCTTGCATTGGGGCCTGCATTGGGGCCTGCATTGCTGTATTCATTCGCGAATCCTCCTCCCCGTCAATTCGATGAAAACGTCTTCCAGCGTAGGGCGTGTGATGTGTAGGTCTTCCAGTTCGTGTTGCCCGGCCTCCATCCACTTGACCAACTCGATCAAGGCGTGCGGCGCATCGCTACTGCGCAAGACATAGGCTCCGCCGCTCTCGGCCACGCTTTCGACGAAGGGAAGCTGGCGCAATTCGGCCAAGGTGACCGGCTCGGTCGTGCGCAGCTCAATGCGCGATTGGCCGCGCGATTGTGCGATTAATTCGCGCGGTGAGCCAAGCGCGATGATCTTGCCGTGATCTATGATCGCCACACGGTCGCAGAGCCGTTCGGCCTCTTCGATGTAGTGCGTTGTCAGCAAGACCGTCTTACCGTCACGCTTCAAGCGTTCGATCATACTGTGCAACTCGCGCCGCGCCTGCGCGTCCAAGCCCGTCGTCGGCTCGTCCAGGATCACGACTTCGGGATCGTTGACCAGCGCGAGCGCGATGGCCAACCGTTGCTGTTGCCCGCCCGACAGCGTGTCGAAGCGGCTGCCAGCTTTTTCTTCCAGCGCGACTGTTTGCAGCAGTTGCTCGATGTCTGCGTGGCGGCGGTAGAAACTGGCGAAGAGTTCCAAGGCTTCGCGCACCTTGATCTCGTCGGCCAGCGCCGTCGCTTGCAGCGCCACGCCCAGCCGTTCTTTCACTTCATTGGGCGCGTGCTGTGGGTCGAAGCCGCAGACCGTGACCTCGCCACCGTCACGCGTGCGCAAGCCTTCGATGATCTCGACCGTCGTCGTCTTGCCCGCGCCGTTTGGCCCTAACAAGCCGAAGACTTCACCGCGCCGCACCTCAAAGCTGACGCCCGCGACCGCCGTCACATCGCCGTAGCGTTTAACCAGGTTCTGGACGCTGACCGGCGCGGGCGTAGCAGGCGCCACATAATCAGCCGGCTGCGTTGCCGCTTTATTTGGCACAGCGACGCGCTTGAGCACATCTGTATTCATCATTCCTCCTCAGTTACTGCGCGTGACAGCCCGCACACGAAATTCTTGCAGGCAAGGTTTGTTTCTCCAGCCAGGTTCGGGCGGTTGTGGCGTGTGGCGAGTTTGGCGTCTCTTTGGTCAAGCGCAGAAAATATGCGCGCGCCTTGTCTGAATTGCCCAAGCGATGCCAGCCTGCTGCCAAGGCGATGAGCAGTTCGCCGCGCGCGTGCGCCGATAATTGGTTGAAGTAGCCTTGTTGAAGCTGAAAGACCTTCTCGTAATCTTTGACGGCAGTTTCGAGTAGTTCATTGGCGACGCCGGGCATTGGTACATATTGCGACGTGGCAAACAGCGATGCCGCGCGCGGAATCAGCACGGCGATATTTTCCGGTTCGAGCTTGACGGCAGTCTCCATCTCATCCAAGCCTTTTTGCCAAAGCTCGCCCCCCTTCTGCATATCGCTTTTCTGAAAAGCCATGCCAGCCTGGAACATCAGACCGCAGCCGTGCCAGACCAGCGCTTCCGGGTGTTGTGGATTTTTGGCCAGCGTTTCTTCACAAAACTTCATGCCTTTGTTAAAGCGCGCCTGATCGCCCGCCATCCCGGCGAAGAAATCTTCGCGGACGATGAAATCGAAGCGTTGCTGCGGCTGCGCTTTGGCCACTTCGGCAGGCCGGTTTGTCTTTTGATCGGCTTTCTGTTGCGCTCCCACTGAACCAAGGCCAGTGGCGATAGCTAACGCGAAGGCAACCAGTAAGACGACTTTGCACCAGTAACAAAACGAAGTGTGTTGCATCTGTCTCTCCTTGTAATTGAAAGCTATGGAGTGCGGTACGGGGAGCGGCGGCGACCTGGTGACTCCGAGTTGGGTGACTTGGGAGTCACCAGGTCGCCGCCGCTCCCCGTACCGCATCGCACTTCTCACACGGCGATAGATACGTTGAGTCGGCGCTGCTTGCCATTGGCTTCTGCTGAACGGTAGGAAATTTCTGCTGAACGGTAATTAGGCGCGAGAGAAAAGACCAGGCGCGCCTTCGTAGCGACTGCCACGCTCTGCCGCCATTTTTTACCGACTAATGACGCTTGGCATGTTAGGATCCGACTCGTCTGGCAGTCAGCTCGCTTGAGTGAAAGCGCCGGACGTCAGCCCCACCACCATCTAGGTAGATAAACTGTAATGCCTCTTGATCGTCAAAACTTCATCCGAAAAAAATCCGACTTTTATCCTAATTCCTTTATGACTTGCGCAGGCGGTTCGGTTCAATATTCCAGCGCAAGGCCCACTGATAAAGATTAACGAAACTGGCCGGATTAGATCTTCGGGGACAGCCGCTAATTCAAACTGCACACACACCGTTCAATTGTTGCCCACGAAAACAGCAATTCTATAGGAGTAACAGATGACGAACCGATATTTTACCAAGCTTAATGCGCTCGTTTGTCTTGGCTCTGTGTTGTGCTTGCTAATGGCGGCCTTGCTGGTTTGGCAACGCGCAACATACTCTGTTGCAGGAAACAGATCAGAACAGGCGCAGGCAAACTATGCGAACTTACCGCTCCGCTTTGAAGCCAACCAGGGACAGGCGGCTGAGCCAACTAAGTTCCTGGCGCGTGGTCAGGGATACAGTTTTTACCTAACCCCGACCGCCGCAGTTTTCAGCCTGGGGCACGCGGAAAACAACCGGCAGAGCGACGGAACGCACGGCCAACATCCGCCACGCAGTACACTACGGATGAACTTGATCGGGGCCAATCAGCATACACGCCTGAGCGGCACACAACCGCTGGCTGCTAAGAGTAATTACCTGCTCGGCAGTGACCAACGGCGTTGGCGTAGTGGCATACCCAATTACGGAGCGGTCAGGTATGAACAGGTCTATCCCGGCGTTGACTGCGTCTTCTACGGCAATCAGCAACAACTGGAATACGATTTCGAGGTCGCGCCCGGCGCTGATCCGGGTCGCATTCGCTTGCGCTTTGATGGCGCGGAGCAAATAAGTTTGGACGAAGCGGGTGATCTGGTCTTGCGCACGGCGGCGGGTGAGATCAAGCAGCGGCGGCCCGTAATTTATCAAATGGCGCAGGGCGCGCGCCGTGAGATTGCAGGACGCTATGCGATCAAGCAGACGGGTGAGGTCGGCTTTGAGCTTGGCTCTTACGATACGACGCTGCCGCTGGTAATTGATCCGACGCTGGTCTATTCGACTGCGGGGATGGGTGGCGTGAGCATCGCGGCGGATTCGAATGGCAACGCTTATGTTGTCGGGACAACCAGCTTGACTGACTTCCCGTTGAAAGACCCGCTGCAAAACCGGCTGGGCGGTGGCCGCGATGTTTTCGTGGCCAAACTCAACACCACCGGGACAGCGCTGGTTTACGCCACTTACCTTGGCGGCGAAGGGGCAGATGAGGCGGCGGCGCTTGCGGTAGATAATCAAGGTGCGGCTTATCTGACTGGGAGCACAGAATCCGCCAACTTTCCGGGTGCGGGTTCTCGTGCACGGACAGACTCCGATGCGTTCGTAGTCAAGCTCAATCCAGCAGGCTCGGGCTTAGTCTATGCGCGCTACCTCGGCGGCAGCAGTTTAGATTTTGGCAGAGACTTGTCGGTTGATGCCACAGGACTGGTTTATCTCCTGGGAGAGACAGCCTCAACCGATTTTCCGATTTCACCCAATGCGCTGAAATCGGTACTGCCTGCTGCCAATCTGCCGCTCAAGGATGCCTTCGTTACGAAACTCAACGTGACGGGCGGTCTCTCTTATTCGACCTATCTGGGTGGTAGCGACGGTGAGTTGGCGAATGCCATCGCGCTTGACACACAGGCCAACGTGTATCTGACGGGCATAACGGCTTCAAGTGATTTTCCAGTGAAGGGTGGCTGGCAAACATCACCCGGCAATGCCTTCGTGACCAAGCTGAATCTAAGTTTGAGTGGGACGGCAGCATTAGTCTACTCATTCACGTTGCGCGCTAACGCCGCCGACATCGCTGTAGACAGCAGTGGCAGTGCTTATCTCTTGCTCGAAAGCGCCATTGGTTTGAACACTACCGCAGGTGCTTTTCAAACTTCAGGGCCCTACTATCTAGCCAAGCTCAATCCGGCTGGCACGGAACCGAGCTTTGCAACTTTTTTGGGCGGCAGGGGCTTTTACACTTACATCACACCCAGCGGGACGTTCTCTTCCAACACCTCCGACAGGTTCGCGCAATTGGCTGTAGATGCGGCTGGCAATGTCTACGTGACAGGAACGTCCGACTACGCCACAGGTTTTATGACGACAGCGGATGCTTTGCAGAGGGGGTCAGGCGGATGCTTCATCACACCACACACACCTGCGTTTGGTTGTGAAGACGCCGTCGTGATGAAGTTCAGTCCGGCGGGTGCGTTGACCTATTCTTCGTTTCTGGGTGGTGGCGGCGCGAGCGATTTCGGACGCGCCATCGCAGTGGGTGCAGGTGGCGTGGTCTATCTGACTGGCGAGACGAGCGGCAATTTCCCAACGACGCCGAATGCCCTGCCGGAAACGACCTACCGCGCTTTTACCGTCAAGCTCAATTTCAACACGCCGAGTGCCATCGCCAACGTCTCTGCCGCCAGTTATGCGGGCAATGAACTCGCGCCGGACTCTATCGTAGCGGCCTTTGGCGAAGGCTTATCCAGCGCTACTCAAGCTGCTACAACCACACCCCTGCCTACCGCACTAGCTGGCACAACGGTCAAGGTTAAGGACAGTGCAGGAACTGAGCGGTTGGCTCCGCTCTTCTTTGTCGCTCCAACGCAGGTCAACTATCAAATCCCGCCCAACACCGCGCTGGGCGTGGCGCAGATCACCATCACCAGCGGCGACGGCAAAGTGTCGAACGCCAGCGTGCCAGTCGTAGCGGTTGCGCCAGGACTCTTCGCCGCCAACGCCAATGCCCAAGGCGTGGCCTCGGGCGTGATCGTCCGCGTCAAAACTGACGGCGCGCAGAATTACGAAGACATCAATCGTTACGACAGTACGTCGCAACGTTACGTTGCCCTGCCGATTGAATTCCGACCTGACACTTCATTCATCGTGCTGGCTTTGTTCGGCACGGGCTGGCGCTACCGTAGCGCACAGACCGCCACCACCGTGACTATCGGCGGCGTCAACGCGCCCGTCCAGTACGTAGGCGAACAACCAGCCTTCATCGGCTTGGATCAAATCAACGTGGAATTGCCGCGCAGTTTGATTGGTCGTGGCGACGTGAACGTAGTGGTGATGGTTGACGGCAAGACAGCCAATACAGTTAGGATCAACGTAAAGTGAAGGCTGTGCGTAATTCAGTGAATGGTAAGTCCGGCTCCAGCGGAGCCGAATGTTTATAGCACCCGTGTGGTTATAGTCTGCTAGCTCCGTAGGAGCGGTATGTAAGATGTCGCTCCTACGGAGCTAAGGTGATAACTGCCGTCTTATACTATGAACATTACGCGCCGCTGGCGCTGATCACCTTGCCAAATCACTGTAAACAGCGGTTCCGAATTCTGATTGAACTACAGCAAAGGCGTGGCGCGGAGTAAATGCTCCGCGCCACGCCTTTGAAGTTTAGGACAATTTGTTCGATTGACAGCTTAGAAATTGAGCTTCAACGCGAACTGCAAGATGCGCGGGTCAAACGTCGTCGTCAGCCGCCCGAAGGTCGTGCTGTTGATGTCGTTCGCCTCGTTGCTCACGAAGAAGTTCGTGTGGTTGAACACATTGAATGCCTCAGCGCGGAATTCCAGGTTGAGGGATTCTTTGATCTTCGTGCGTTTGATCAAGCTCATGTCCACGTTCCAGATGCCGGGGCCGCTGACTGGTGTCAGTTGCAGCGTGCCGTACTGACCGGCAACCGGATTCGCCAACAACTGCGGGTTGGCGCGTCCGTCGGAACCGATCAACGTCGGGTCTACGAAGAGCGGGCGGCCCGTCGCCGGGTCATAGAACAAGCCCGTGCGGTCTTGCAAATCAGACCGGCTGAGCGAGGTGATGACCGTGTTCTTGCTGGTCGAACGCGCGGCGCGGTTGACCGTGCCACGATTGGAGACGAATGAGATCGGACGGCCTCCGCGTTTATCGAAGATGCCGCCGATCTGCCAACCACCTAGCACGCGCGAGGCAACACCACTACTGAACCAACGCTTGTCCGGGCCGAATGGCAACTCATAAAGACCGTTGGCTTTGAGTAGGTGCGTGATGTCATTCGTCGTGCGTTTCTTTTCAAGCACCGTGCCTTGATCCACGTCCAACAACGCCGAGAAGTTGGCATCGGTGCCGTCAAAGTCGGTGAAGGCTTTGCTGAAAGCATAGTTGACCTGGAAGTAGAAGCCGTTCTTCAAACGGCGGCGCACTTCGAACTGCAAGCCGTTGTAGTTGGAGAACGAGCCGTTGCCCACATAGTCAACGCCACCCGCCTCGGGATTGGCGCGGAGGAAGAAGCCCGGCGTGAGCGTGCCGCCATTAGCGCTGCCCGGCGTCAGGTAGACAGTACGCGAAGCCACGTAGGTCTGCACCACTTCGCCGACCTGGCCTTGGCGGATCAGGTTGACGATGGTGGCGTCGAGCGCCGTACCGGTCGCGGTGGTGTAGAAACCGCGACGACCGACCTGCGGGAAGATGGTCAAACGCTGGCTGTTGGGCACAGCCGAGTTGAAGTCCGGGCTGATTGCCACGCGCTGAGCGGTCGGAATACCGGCTGTCGTCTGGCGCGCGTTCTCTGCTTCGGAAGCGAGCAGGTTGCCCTGCGCGCGTTGGAAGTCGGCCAGGAAGCCGTTGCCGAAGACAACGACTTGGTTGATGTCAATGCCGCGCACCAGCTTGATGCCGTGGTTGCCGACATAGCGAACTTCCAGCACCGTGTCGCGCATAATCTCGCGCTCGATGCCGAGGTTCCACTGTTGTACGTAAGGCGTCGTCAGGTTCGGATCAATCGAGAAGACCGTTGGGTTCTGATTGATCGTCTGCTGATCTTTCAACGTGCGTGGGATTTTGAAAGCCGGCGTGTTGACTGTGGGACGCGAGCCGCTCACCGTCCCGTTGATGCCGGTTAGCGTCACAGCGGAACTCAAACCGTCGTTGCCGGCAATCGCGGCGTTCTCGGCGGTCTGGATCAAGCTGTCAATCACATAGTTGATTGAATAGCCACCGCGAATCGAGGTCTTGCCATTCTTGAACGGATCCCACGAGAAGCTGACATTAGGTGCGAAGTTGTTCTTGTCGGGATTGTAGAAAGGCCGCGTGCCTTTGCCTCCACCCGCTGGCTCGACTATCAGGTTCGGATCGCGCAATGCTTCCAACCCGCCGCGCGGGAGCAAGCCGATGCCATTGGCCTCCTGCACTGGGCTGTAGTAATCGTGCCGCACTCCGATGTTTACAGTCAGGTTCGGACGGAAGCGCCACGTGTCACCAACATACAAGCCAAGCGCGTTGTAGCGCAGATCACGACGTTGTTCTGCACCGGGGACGTAACCGGAGCTGGCACTGGTGACGTTGAAGGTTTGTGTTGCAGTGGTCAGCGCGCCCGACAGCAGTGCCAACAGATTCGAAGCGCCGGTGAAATCGGTGGACGCGATGCCGCCGGGAAATTGCGCCGCGTTGCCGGAGTTGAGCGGGTTGGCGTTGCCTGCCCCGAAACCAATGGTGTAGGTGGGCAGGATGCCAGCGAAGTTGTAGGGGATGATCTGCACGCTGCGGAAGCTGCCGCCGAAGCGGAAGAAGTGACTGCCTTTAACCCACGAAGCATTGTCCGCAAAGTCAAAGATGTGTCCGTCACGCCCTTGATTCTGCGTCGTCCGCACGGGATTGGTTACAGCCGTGCCAACGGTCGGCCAGGTGAGAACATAGCCTTCGGGAAACTCGCGGCTGTTGATGAAGCGCGAAGCTTGGCGATAAGTGCCGCCGCGTACTTCGTTGTTGATAGTCGGGCTGACCACCCAATTCCAGGCGAAGGCCCAGCGCTGGCGGCGCGGGAATTGACCGGCGCCTTGCAGTCCCGGGAACGGCTCGCCGATGTTGTTGCCCGTGTCATTCGGGACATCAATCGCATCGTTGCTGTGGATGGCTTCGAAGCGGTGATGATCCGAGTGGTTGTAATCAACGCGGAAACCCCAGAGGCGCTCGCTGCTGCTGGCGGAAGAATTGAAACGGAATCCGCCTGTGTTGATGCGGTCGCCAGCGGCGGCATTCGGATCATTCGGCACGGGCGTTTGCCCCAGTTGGGCTTGGATGGTTGCGTCGGCCGGACGCCCAGCCAATGTGAGCAAATTGATCGTTTGCAATTGGCCGTTGTCAGCTCGGCGATAAGTGAAATTGCCCTGGCGCGCCGCTTGATAAAGCGTCGTGCGCGTGAGTGCGGTCGTCTGGGCGACGCGCGTCTCTTCGTCATAGGCATAGAAGAAGAGCTTGTTGGTATCGAAGCCCGCCGGACCAAAAAGCTTCTTCGGCAATTTGATCGGGCCACCGACACCGAAACCGAATTGGTTTTGAATTAGCTTCTCTTTGCCCAAGCCAGCGGCGTTGTTGAAGAACGAATTGGAATCCAAGGCATCATTGCGATGGAACTCGAAGAGCTGGCCGTGAAGTTGAGTCGAGCCGCGCGGGGTCACAAGCTTGACCTGCGCCGCACCTGTGCCGTCGGCCACGCTCGCGTTTTGCGTGGTGATGGTGAATTCGCCCACCGCGATCACGCTCGGCGAGGCCTGTGCGAAAAGGCCGCTGCCAGCATTGCCGCGCAGATAATTCTCCTGGATGTTGATGCCGTCCCAAGTGATGTTGTTGAACGAACCGCGCGTGCCGTTGATCGTAGCGTTGCGCGTACTGCTGGCGGTCGCCACGCCGACTTGAAGCGCGGCCAATTGAATTGGATTGCGCCCGTTGAGCGGCAGATCGTTGATCTGTTTCTCCAAGACCGTTGTGCTCAGTTCAGCATTCTCGGTGTTGATCACGGCCTGCGATTCGGTCGCGGTCGTGGTGATGACTTCTGCGATCTGGCCAGTCTCTAAACTGACGTTGACTGTTGCGGGTATGCCGACATCCACCTTGACGCCGCGCACCTCAGTCTTTTTGAAACCGGTGGCTTCCACCTCTACGGTGTAATAACCGGAACGCACATCATTGAAGAGATAGAACCCTTCATTATTAGTGGTCGCGCTGACGGGCAATTTGGTGGCTGCGTCAGTCAATATAACCTTTGCGCCGGCGATGACCGCGCCGCTTGGGTCTTTGACCGTGCCTGTCACCGTCGTGTTGACGGTTTGCGCAGCGGCATTCATAAAAAATATGGAAGATAAAATCAGCGCCGCAGCAGCAAGTGCTGGCCAGCGCCGGTGAAGCTGAAATCTCATAATCTCCTCCTGAGAAGGTTGATGGCCAAATTGGAAGGGGGGAGCGAACGATTCGCCATCTCCATCCAAGCTTTCAAATTGGTTGTAATTGCCGCCGAGGTGTTTCAAGAAACCGCATAGCACAGTCACCTTAGTTTGACGGGAATCACGCGCATCGAAAGCGCAAGCTGTATGCCGTCTTCTCAGGCTGGAAATAAGTCGTTTGTTCGTTGTTGATTATCTGCGGTGGTGTGGAAGCTAAGGCGGATAGATTTCCTGAAAAAGCAATGGCGAGTGCGAATTTCTGAATATTTGAATCAGCGAGTGAGCGCGCTGTTTAAGCAGCACCCTATAAAGAGCAAAGATAAAGAAGAAAGCCTCAAGCAGCTTTCACCTGCTTGAGGCTTTTTGATTCCAGTGCAATCAGCCATCAACTATTTGCTATAAACCAGACAGCTTTTTATTTCGTCTATTTGGGCCTAGCGACTTCTTTCAACGCGTTCTGAATGTCGGCGCACAGAGCGACATGCCTTGCGTTTTACAATTCCTTGAATTTCTGTCGAGCTATAGTGAGAAAACTTTATAAGGCGCATTGACTAACGGCATTTGCCACTTGAACAATACGCCGTCCCTGTCTACTATGGACTAGGTTTTTCAAGACTTACTGGCTGAGGCTGGTTCTGTGAGCAACAAGATTCGAAATCCGTTGCGCCGCTCGACAGGCTGCGCAAGGGATGAAGGGAGCATGCAGTGAAACACGGTTGGCTGAAGATTACCGGATTGAGTTTGGCTTTGACTTTTTGCCTGGGGCTTTTGCTTTTGCCCGCGCGCACGCAAGCGCAAAACAACGGCAAGGCGGGCGGCAATCAACCCCCTGTCACCGAAAAGAGGATCGCAGAGGACTTTTCAAAGGCGCTAGAGTTGATCCGCGCCAATTACGTCGAGCAGCGCGAATATGATGACCTGAGCAACAGCTCGATTCGCGGCATGCTACACGTGCTCGATCCGCATTCGGATTACATGGACTTGAAGGCCTTCCGCGAGTTCAACGACAAACAGCATAGTCGTTATTTCGGTATCGGCTCATTAATCAGTTCGCGGCTGCGCTCTACCTATATCATCGAGCCATTCAACCAATCTCCTGCGCTGCGCGCCGGCTTGCGCTATGGCGACCAGATCGTCAATGTGGATGGTAAGGACACGAGCACTTGGACATCTGACAAAGTGCGCGAATTGCTACTGGGCGACCGGGGCACACAGGTGCGCGTGACGGTCAAGCGCCCAGGCAGCATTGAACCGCTTTCCTTCCTCATCACGCGCGATCAGATCGCGCTGCCTTCGATTCCGAACTATTACATAGTCAAGCCGGGCATCGGCTACATCGGGCTAACGCGCAATTTCCAATCCACTACGCTGATGGAAATGGTGGGCGCCATTGCCGAGCTGCGCGAGAAGGGGGCAACGCAATTCATCCTCGATCTGCGCGGTAATGGTGGCGGCTACCTTGATCAAGGCATCCGCGTGGCCGACAAGCTGTTGCAGAAGGGACAGGCTATCGTCTCGGTGCGTGGGCGCAACCGCTCCAACGACCAGTATGCGATTGCCGAGACCGGCGCAAGCGATAACTTCCCACTCGTCGTGCTGGTCAATGACGGCACGGCTTCGGCTTCAGAGATCGTAGCCGGCGCGATTCAGGATCACGACCGCGGGCTGATCATCGGCCAGACCACTTTTGGCAAGGGGTTGGTGCAACGCATCTTCCCGATGTTCAATGGCGGCGGCTTGATCTTAACGATTGCCCATTATTACACGCCGAGCGGACGCCTGATCCAACGCGATTATTCGAACGGCTCATTGGTCGAGTACTACACCCGCCGCAACGCCAACGGTACAGTAGACAACAGCAAGAAGGGCGAGATGAAGAACACCGACTTGGGCCGTCAGGTCTTCGGCGGTGGCGGCATTGACCCAGACATCAAGGTAGAAGGTTCCGATGTGCTGACACCCACGCAAGGGCGGCTGGCGCTTGGCACATTCTACTTCGTGCGTGAACTCATCAACGGCCAGGTGGCGGGTGCGACGCAGTTCAAGCTGCAAGGGATGGACTTCGAGAGCAAGCTGAAAGGCACTGAGTATCTAGTTAGCGACGAGGTGCTCAAAACCTGGGCCGAGTACTCCGCCAAGTTCGCCAAAGAGCATCCTGAAATCGGCGTTCGCACTAACGAGATCGAAGAGAACAAGGTGTGGGCGCGCAAGTACATTCGCGAAGAAGTGCTCAAAGCCGCCTATGGCGAAGACCGCGCCAAACAGGTCGTGGCCGACCTAGACGTGCAATTGCAGCGCGCGATTCAGGAAATGCCCAATGCCGCCAATCTCTATGAGCGGGCGCGCACCAGGAGTAATGCGATGAATCGCCGGTAGATTCCGGTCAATCAAAGTCAAACACGTGAGGCGGTTGGAATTTTCCAGCCGCCTTTTCTTTAGACGGAGCCATGAATGCAGATCGTTGACACGCACCAGCATCTCTGGGACTTGGAATTGTGTTCTTATGCCTGGACGAAGAACCAGGCCGCACTCAATCGCAGCTTCAGGATGAGTGACTACCTGGCCGCCACGGCGGGCTGCGAAGTCATAAAGACCGTGCATCTGGAATGCGATGTGGATGAGCCATTTCTGTTGCAGGAGACACAACACCTGCTGCGCGTGGCCGAACAGCCCGACAATCCGCTGACAGGCGTCGTCGCAGGCTGCCGCCCTGAATACGATGATTTCAAAGATTACCTGGCGCAGATCGTCGGGCATCCCAACTTGAAGGGCCTCCGCCGCGTGCTGCACGTCGTACCCGATGAAGTGTCACAATCGCCTGCCTTCCTGCCTAACGTGCGCTTGCTTGAACAACACAACCTTTCGTTTGACCTGTGTGTGTTAGCGCGCCAATTGCCGCTCGCGTTGCGGCTCGTCAAAGAATGCCCCGGCGTGCAATTCATTCTCGATCACTGCGGCAATCCGCGCATCGCCGAAAACGATCTGGCGGAATGGCAGGACCAAATCGCTGAGATTGCCGCTCAGCCCAACGTTGTCTGCAAAATCTCCGGCATCATTACCAATGCCAGCCCCGTTTGGACAGCCGAAGAGCTGCGCCCGGCGGTTGAGCACGTGATTGCGTGTTTTGGTTGGGAGCGCGTGATGTTCGGCAGCGATTGGCCGGTTTGCACGCTCAACGGCAGCTTCAAACAGTGGCTGGAAGCGCTGCTCGATTTGACTGTAGCGGCAGGCGCGGAGCAGCAACGAAAGCTTTTTCAAAGCAATGCGGAGCGCGTTTATCGCCTGAACTGAATGCGGAATACGGAACGCGGAATGCGGAATTATGTGTAATAAGTTGCCAGCCGCTTAAGCATTAGTTGGAATATTCTGCATTCCGTATTCCACATTCAGCGCTATTGACATTCAACCGCACCTTCCTTCTGCAACCCCACATACCAGCCGTTGGGCACGTAAGCCTTCTCGGTCAAATTCATCTGGCGTCCATCGTAGTCCGTGCCGGAAATCGTGAGGCGGTAGCGTTGTCGCCCTTCCCCGGTGACCTCGCGCTCGAAGCGTTCACGCAGGCCACCTTGCAAAAATCCTTTGGTTTGCAGGCAAAACTTTTTCTGTTGTTCGTTGTAGCTCGCGTAATTCGGCACCAGATCAACGGTGAACTGATATTCGACATCGCGTTTGTAGAGCGCTCGCCCGCCATAAAGCACCAGATTGGGTAACTGCACGCCCTCCGGCAAAGGCGTCACCGTGCTGCGAATCACGCGCATGCTCAATGCGCCCGTAAAAGTGGACGTGACCTTCTCAGGGTAAAGATTCGGTAACGGTGTGTAGTTGCCGTCAACCGGAAACCGCATCGTATACTTCAAGCGTATCCCCACTGGGTTGCCTTTCTCTGACAGCAGCAGTTCATCCGCAGAATTGACGACTTGCGCGCGGACGACGCGATATTCACCTTCGACTGCGCCCGTCTGCTCCGACTGTGTGACAGGCGTAGCAGTGTTGCCGGGTTGTGTCTCCGGTGTTGCGCTGGCAGTGACAGCAGGCACGATCAGGGATGGATAGATACGCTGAAAGCTAGTGCCACTCTGCTCGCGCCCGCGCACCAGCACGCGGCAGGGCTGCGCTGGCACATCAATCAGCAAGGTGAAGTTGTAGGGATTGGAGAGATCGCTCTGGCGGAATTTGACCGGGCCGATAATTTCGCTTTGCTCGTTGACGAGCCGAAAATCCACCGTTTCCAGATTGCTGCCTGACACGTAGGCGTTCGCCTGCAAGCGGCTGCCCCGCGCAGCCTGCAATCTTTCAAGCGGCTGCAACTGTCTACCGACGACGTTCAAGCAGCAGGCGTAAATATCGCTCTGCGACATTACGGTGAGCGTGAACATGCCGGTGCCTGTCAAACGCACACTCCACTTGCCTGGACGCGGGTCCCATATCGCTACGCTGCGCTTGCCGTTCGCATCGGTAACGCTCACATTCGGCGCGTCTGTCACAAACGGTCTGCCGAGCGGCAAGATAACTTCCCATTTGATCCCGCCCTGGCTTTGCACCGTGAAGAAGAGGCGCAAAACAGTCGGCTCAATCGGTGCGACGATCTCGCGCGTCTCGTTATTGAGCGAAGCCGAGACGATGGTGACATATTGTCCATTGGGATCGTCTTGCGCGGAGACTACGCCAAGACTGGCGCAGAGAAATGTAACAAGGATAGCTGCTCGAAAAACTGCGGCGGCAAACATACTGCGTTAATCCAAATTCGGAAATTGAGAAGTTGAGCCAATAGACTAACGCAGTTTGCCTGCCGATGCTACCAGAGCCGCTGCCAGAAGTGTTGATACCAGGCGATGGTCTTGCGCAAGCCGTCTTGTAATTCGGTTTCCGGCTGCCATTGCAACAACCGCGCGGCTTTGCTGATGTCCAGATAGCGTATGAGCGCCTGCGCGCGTGGCGCGCCGTAAAAGCCCGGCTCGCGCTCCTGCCCATCAAAGTTACGGCTGATGAGTCGCGTCAACATGCGCAATGAAACTGGATAACCGCTGCCCAGATTGAAGACTTCTCCGCGCAACGTCTGCCGCTCGTGCAAGCATTCAGCCGCGCGTATCAGACCGCGTACCAGATCGTCCACATAAACAAAGTCGAGCTTTGTTCCGCCATCATCGCGCTCGCCAAAAGCGTAGGGCGCGCCCATCAACAGGTTGCGCAACGCGCGCGGCACTAGACGGCTGAAATTCAAATCGCCACAGCCGTAGACGTTCAAGCACCGGCAGATCAGCGCGGGCAACTCAAACGTCTTTGTATACGCACGCACTGCTGCTTCAGCCGCGACGACCGAGGGCGCGTAGAGATTGCTAGACTCCGAGGGCGGCTGATTTTCGTCGAGCGCCACGTCCTCCCCGGCCTCGCCGTAGTAAGCGCCGCTCGAAGTGTAAATGAAGGCCTTGATGTTCTGCGCCTGACGCGCGGCTTCGAGCACGGCGTAAGTGCCCAGCGCATTCACGCTCAGCGTATCGAACGGCATCACGTTGCTGAGCGGCACGAGCGGCTGCGCGGCCAGATGAAAGATCGTGTCCACCTCGTACTGCTCCAACACCCAACGCATCGCCTGCAACTCGCGCACGTCGCCGAAACAAAATTCCACTCGATCATTCAAGCCTTGCAGAATGAAGTAGGAGCGACGCGGGCGATGGCGATCCAGCACGACGACGCGCGCGCCCAAGTCCAGCAATCGCTCGCACAGATGCGCGCCGATAAAGCCTGCGCCACCGGTAACGAGACAGACGTGTTCGCGCCAATCGCACTTCATAGAACCAACCTGTGCCGTGGAACTTCAGCCAGCTTGTGCGCGCCTCGCCCAAGTCGCGCACCGGCTCGCTTGAAGTGAACCGCTTAGGCGAAACATTACAGGCCGCACAGGTTACGTACAACCGTAGTTGTTTGACAGTTCGCCATCGCTCGTTTACATTGCCACTCATTAGCGCGGCTTTCTCTCACAGCAGTAACAATCAAAGTCGTGCTTATCTGCAGGGCGAACGAAACCTAAATAAATAGATGTTGTGCCTACGTCATTACTCGCCTGAGTGATGCTCAAGGGCGCATTACTGTAACGACAGTTCAATACCATTCAAAACCTGCGCGTTGGCAACGATGCAGGTGTGATAGCGGCACTAAGCCGCAAGGAAAGGCGCAATGCGACTACACACACGTAGAACACTCTGGACGCTCGGCTTGTTGCTGAGCGTAAGCTTGCTCGGCCTGACTGGCTGGGGCGTAAAGGCCATCAACCGCAGCTTCCAAGCGGGAGCAGCGCAGCCTGCGCTGCTCGGCTCGATTACTCCTCAACTCAATCGCACCTGGCGCAAGCTCACGGCGCGTTCTACCGCGCATCCGGCCACCTCTGCGCCGCTCTTCGCGCCAATCACAGTCAACGACACAGGGACAGCCATTGCCAATGATGGCAAATGTACGCTGCCCGAAGCGATCATCGCAGCCAATACTGATACGCCATCGGGCGCAGCGCCGGGTGAGTGTGCGGCGGGGACGGCTGGATCGGATACGATCTCGCTGCCGACCAACGCCACAATCACATTGACCACAGCGCACAACAATTTTTACGGCCCGAACGGGCTGCCGCCGATCAGCAGCGCAATCATCATCGAGGGCAACGGCGCGAGCATCGAGCGCAGCAGTGCGGGCGGCACGCCCAACTTCCGTTTCTTCTATGTTTCCGGCGGCGCACCTGATACCTACAACAGCGCTGGTAGTTTGGAGTTGCGCAATGTGACGTTGCGCAATGGCCGCGAGCAAGGTGGCACTGGCGGCAACAGTGCCGCAGGAGCAGGCGGCGGCGGCGGCGGCGCCGGCTTGGGTGGAGCGATCTTCAATCGCGGCACGCTCAAGGTCATTAACAGCACGCTACGCGATAACACCGCGCAGGGCGGCACGGGCGGCAACAGAACTGCGCCTGGTAGCAACGGCGGCGGCGGCGGCGGCGGTTTGTCCGGTAATGGCGGTACCAGCAGCAGCAGTGCAGGTGGTGGCGGTGGTGGTATGGCCGGCAACGGTGGCAATACGAATAATCTCGGCGGCGGCGGCGGCGGCGGCATCTCCGGCGCGGGCGCTAACACAACCAACTCTGCTGGCGGCGGCGGCGGCGGTTTTGTCGGCAACGGCGGCACTGCTGGCGGCACTGGTGGCGGCGGCGGCGGCGGTCGCGTTGGCAATGGCGGCACTGCTTCCAATTCGGGCGGCGGTGGCGGCGGTGGCGTAGGCGGCAACGGCGGTAATGCAACTAACGTAGGTGGTGGCGGCGGCGGCGGGCTTGCGGGTAGTGGCGGTGCAGCTTCTAACGCTGCCGGTGGCGGTGGCGGCGGCCAAGGGGGCAATGGCGGCTTGAGCAATGGTACCGGCGGCGGCGGCGGCGGCGGGACTGTGAATCCAGGCAATCCTAACACCGGCTCCAATGGAGGCGCAGGCGGCACGTTAGGAGGCGGCACAGGCGGCAATCAGAATTCTGGCGGCCAAGCTGGCACGGCTGCTGGCGGTGGTGGTGGCGGCGGCGGCGCTGGGGGAATCGGTGGCGCTGGCAATACTAATGGTGGCGGCGGCGGCGGCGGCCAGAATCAAGCTGGTGGCGCTGGCGGTCTTAATGGTGGTGGTGGCGGCGGTGCAGGTGGCCCGGGCGGCGCGGCTGGCCCAGGTGGCGGCGGCGGCGGCGGCGGTCAAAACCAAGCTGGCGGCGCTGGCGGCGCTGATGGCGGCGGCGGCGGCGGCGGCGGCGGTGGTGTTGGTGGCGCGGCTGGCACTGGCGGCGGCGGCGGCGGCGGCGGTCAGAACCAAACCGGCGGTTCGGCGATCATCAGCTTTGGCGGCGGCGGCGGCGGCGCAGGCAGTGGTGGTGTCGGTGCCGCGGGCGGTATTGGTGGTGGCGGTGGTGGCGGCGGTCAAAACCAAGCGGGTGGCGCTACAGGCTTTGGCGGTGGCGGTGGCGGCGCTGGCAGCGGCGGCGTCGGCGGGGCGAGCACGTTTGGCGGCGGCGGCGGCGGTAGCGGTCAAAACCAAGCTACTGGCGGCACGGCAGGCTTCGGCGGCGGCAATGGCGGCCTGGGCGGCGCTGGCAGCGGCGGCGGCGGCGGCGGCGGCGGCTTGGGCGGAGCCATCTTCAATGATGGCGGCACGCTGGAAATTCGCAACAGCACCATCTCCGGCAATTCCGCCATTGGCGGCAGCGGCGGTACGGGCGGACTCCCAGCGGAAGGTGGCGCTGCCGGGCAGGGCTTGGGCGGCGGCGTTTTCACGCGCAATGGCACGAACACAATCAACAACGTCACATTCAACAACAACACGGTCACCCAAGGCAGCGGTACGGCGCCGACGAGCGCACCGACTCCCGCTGGCGGCGGCCTTTATGCCTACAGAGACACCGGCACGCCTACGCTCACACTGACCAACACGATCCTATCCAACACGCCGAGCGGCACCGATTGCTTCCTCAACAGTACGGCCAACATCACAACCACTGGCAGCACTAAGAATTTGATTGAGAGCAACGGCACCAGCACAAATGCCTGTCCAGGCGCGTTAGCAATGAATCCAGACCCGGCATTGGGCGGGCTGATGGACACGCCGCCAGGCAATACCGAAACACACGCGATTACGAACACCAGTCCGGCTTACAACGCGGGCGATAATGCGACATGCGAATCCACCGATCAGCGCGGCGTGATGCGCCCGCAGAGTGGAACCTGCGACATCGGCGCATTTGAATTGGCCACTCCCGTCGCCGATCTCTCAATCACCAAGAATGATGGTGTGTCTTCAGTCAACGCCGGAGGCTCAACGACCTATACCATCGTGGTCAGCAATGCTGGCCCAGCTTCCGCTGACAACGCGGTCTTTACTGATCCGGCGGTGGCCGGGTTGAACGTGACGGGTGTGACTTGTGGCAGTGCCTTAAACGGCGCGGCCTGTCCGACTGTGGGCAACACGACGGTGGCGCTGATGCAAGGTGTAGGCATAGTCATTCCAACTTTGCCGAGTACTGGCAGCGTGACTTTCACCGTGATGGCGACGGTGACGGCGACATCGGGCAGTGTGACCAACACGGCCAACATCGCGCCACCCGTCGGCACGAGCGATCCAACGCCGCCTAACAACAACAGCGCGAGTGATATGGACACGGTCATCCCTGTCGCCGAGCTCTCAATCACCAAGAATGATAGTGTGTCTTCGGTCAATGCTGGCGGCACGACGACCTACACCGTAGTGATTAGCAACGTCGGGCCAAGCGCCGCCAACAACGCGGTCTTTACTGATCCGGCGGCGACCGGGTTGAACGTGACCAGCGTAACCTGTGGCAGTGCCAGTGGTGGCGCGGCTTGTCCGACTGTGGGCAACACGACGGTGGCGCTGATGCAAGGTGCAGGCATCGTGATCCCCACGCTGCCGAGCGGCGGCAGTGTGACCTTCACCATCGGGGCGACGGTCACGGCGACCAGCGGTAGCGTGACCAATACGGCCAATGTAGCGCCGCCCGCCGGGACAACTGATCCTACGACACCAAACACAGCGAGCGACACCGACACGGTCAATCCTATCGCCGAGCTCTCAATCACCAAGAATGATAGTGTGTCTTCGGTCAATGCTGGCGGCACGACGACCTACACCGTAGTGATTAGCAACGTCGGGCCGAGCGCCGCCAACAACGCGGTCTTTACTGATCCGGCGGCGACCGGGTTGAACGTGACCAGCGTGACCTGTGGCAGTGCCAGTGGTGGCGCGGCTTGTCCGACTGTGGGCAACACGACGGTGGCGCTGATGCAAGGTGCAGGCATCGTGATCCCCACGCTGCCGAGCGGCGGCAGTGTGACCTTCACCATCGGGGCGACGGTCACAGCGACCAGTGGTAGCGTGACCAACACGGCCAATGTAGCGCCGCCCGGCGGGACAACTGACCCGACGACTCCGAACACGGCCAGTGATACTGATACTGTCACTCCGGTAGCTGATCTCTCAGTCACCAAGAATGACGGGAGTGCAACCTACGCGGCAGGTGTCAACACAATCTATACCATTGTGGTGAGCAACGCCGGCCCATCCCCGGCGACCGGCGCAGTGGTAACTGACAACAAACCGGCGCAAGTGTCACAATGGACGTGGGTCTGTAGCGGAGCAACAAACGGCGCAACGGGTTGTGATGGCGTGACTAACAGCGCGGCCATCTTCACTGACACGATCAATCTGCCCGCTGGATCGAGCATCACCTACACAGTGACGGCGGCGATTTCGGCTGCTGCGACCGGCAATCTGGTCAACACGGTGATGGTCGCGGCACCGGGCGGCACGACCGATCTAACACTGAGCAATAACAGCGCGACGGATACGGATACGCTGACGGTGGCGGTGCCAGGAGTACTGACGGGCAGTTTCAGCGATCCACTGGTCTGCACCGGGCCGGGCAATGTCGTGACTGGCACCCTCCAATTGACCAATCCGACCGTCGCGCAGCAGGCCTTCATGCTGAACACGACACTCACAAACCTGCTTGTCCTGCCGGGCAGTTGCACGGTGACGGGCGGGGTGGGCGCAAGTTGCACAATCGCGCCAGGCGGACTCAGCCTGAGCGCCAGCGGTAATATTCCGGCCAACGGAGCCGTGACCGTGCAATACCAAGCGCAAGTGGCCAACGTAGCGACAGGCACAGTCCTGACGGCTTCCAGCACTGCCACAATGGGCGGCTCGCCAGCCACGCCCAACCCACTGGTTGTCACGCTAACGGTCAGTTGTCCGTCAGTCGGGCCAGGCGCGATTTTCCCAGACACGGGTGAAGTGAGCGATCAGAAGGCTGGCTCAGTGCTAGTCTACAATCTCTACTCGTCGAGCATCTCTGCGCCCAATCAGCAGAACACACGCATCTCGATCACCAACACTAATCCGGGCTTGCCGATTGCGGTGCACCTGTTCTTCGTAGACGGGGCAACCTGCTCAATCGCTGACAGCCTGGTTTGTCTGACGCCGAATCAGACATCTACGTTCCTGGCTTCAGACATTGATCCGGGCACAACCGGTTACATTGTGGCAGTAGCTTCAAGTTTGGTGACGGGCTGTCCGGTGGACTTTAACTATCTGATTGGTGATGAATATGTGAAGCTCTCTTCTGGGCACGCAGCCAACTTGGCAGCAGAGTCATTCGCTGCTATTGCAGGCGGCTTGCCAGCTTGCAACAGCCTCTCGGTGACGGCGCTGCTGAGCTTTGATGGAGCGAGCTACAACCGCGCGCCGCGGGTGTTGGCGGCCTCAAACATCCCATCACGCGCTGATGGCAACGACACGCTGATCGTGCTCAATCGCTTTGGCGGCAGTCTGGCGGCGGGCGCTTCGACGCTCGGTTCGATCTTCGGCATTCTCTACGATGATGCGGAGAATCCGTTGAGCTTCACCTTTACCGCGGGCGTTTGCCAGTTCCGCTCATCGTTGAGTAGCAGCTTCCCGCGCGTGGCGCCACGTTTCGAGCAGTTCATTCCGGCGGGCCGCAGCGGTTGGGCGAAGTTCTTCTCGCAATCGGACATCGCGCTGCTGGGGGCGCAGCTCAACTTCAACCCGAATGCAGGGACGGCAGCGAATGCCTTCAATCAAGGTCACAACCTGCACAAGCTGACCTTGACCTCAGCGGCGACGCTGACCATCCCCATCTTCCCGCCGAACTGTTAGGCGGATTGGCCAGTGGAAAGCGGCCCGGAGTGAGCGTCAGCGCTCACTCCGGGCCTTTTTGTGTCCGCCTGCCAGTGAACGCAGCTTTGGACGCCAACGGCGTTGGCGTGATAGATTGCATTTGTTCCTCTTTCGTTTATTTGATTCTGTTTTGGGAGAGAGCGCATGCCGCAACGAGTGTTGATTATTGATGATGAAGAAGACGCGCGGTTGATGATTTCGGCCATTGCCATGACCAATGGTTTGGTGACAGTCGAGGCGCGTGATGGCCGCGAGGCGCTTGACATCTTGGAGCAAGACGCCGATTTCGCCTTGATCATTTGCGACAAAATGATGCCGCATGTCGAAGGCCCTGAAGTCATTCGCTACATCCGCAGCGACGAGCGGCTGAAAGACATTCCGGTGATCATGTCCACCGCCGACCGCACGACGCAGAATCTGGGCGGTGTGACGCTCGATGACAAGACCCACTTCGTAAACAAAGCCTCCGGCGCTGAAAACATGCGGCGCGGGATGCTGCGCGCGCTCGGCTTCGATTCCGAGGACAAGAGCACACGCGAGATGCCGACCTTCGAGTAAAGCTGCTGCTCACTAGCACACACCTTCCCTCACCATGAATCACGAGTCCTCCATACAACGATTGGCGTCCAACCCCACGATCTTCAACGACGGTGCGTATCGCATTCTGCCGACGCCTTTGCGGGTGGGCGCGGATGAACGCTTCACCGGGCGCGGCGTGACGCTGGCCTTGCTTGATTCGGGCTTCTATTTTCACCCCGACCTAACGCAGCCGCACAACCGCATCAAACGCTACGTCAACATCGCGCAGCCTGAACGCGATCTTGCCAAAGAAGGGGCTGAAGAATGGGACGAGCTGAAAAAGCCCGACGATTCGAGCTGGCACGGGATGATGACTTCGGTCGTCGCGGCGGGTAACGGCCATTTATCCGATGGACTCTATCGTGGCATCGCCTGCAATGCCGAAGTCGTGCTGGTCAAAGTCGGCACGGCCAATCGCATCACACACGACGATATTCGGCGCGGTTTGGAATGGGTGCTTGAAAACAAAGATCGCTACGGCATTCGCGTCGTGAACGTTTCATGCGGGGGCGATTACGAAGAGTCTTATTTGACCGACCGTTTGTCGCAAATAGCCGAAGCCTGCGTGCGCGCCGGGTTGGTCGTTTGTTGCGCGGCAGGCAATGCGGGCAACTCGCCCAATCACGCAATTCTGCCGCCCGCCTCTGCGCCCTCGGTCATCACCGTGGGCGGCTTCAATGACAAGAACACGCTGCTGCTGGCCGACAACGACGTATATCAATCATCCTACGGCCCTACGATTGATGGCTTGCAGAAACCTGAAATCATCGCGCCGAGCATCTGGCTGGCCGCGCCGATTCTGCCAGGCACGCCGACGGCTGAAGCAGCGCGCCTCTATCATCAATTGCACGCTGCGCCGGATGCTGAGTTGCGCGCTTTGCTTGATCAGCATGCAGGTATGGATGCGGAACTCGATGCGGCGCGCGACCTGTCGGCCTATCTCATCCGCCAACTTGTAGCCATCAAGCTGCACGACAACAACGTCATCAGCGGCCATTACAAACACGTAGACGGCACTTCGTTCGCCGCGCCCATCGTCGCCTCGGTCGTTGCGCAGATGCTCGAAGCCAACCCGCGGCTGACTCCGCAGCAGATCAAACGCATTTTGATTGATACGGCGATTCGGCTCGATGGCGTGGCGGTCGAGCGGCAAGGTTGGGGTTCGATTATTCCGGGTAGAGCAGTGCGGCGAGCAGAGGAGATGCTTTAGTGGTTCAATGGGGAGAGCCAGAGATAGCAGGCAAAGAGCATGGAGTCCAGCCTTTAGGCTGCTGATTTGAATAATCAAGTCAGCAGCCTAAAGGCTGGACTCCATGCTCTTCTCTCCTGCTTGAGCCACTACCGAAATCCGATCTAGCCAAAGGCGAACGACATATCAAACCAAACGGCGTACGACAATTTCAGCCATTGCTCGCTTGCCTGCTCGGCCAGACGGTTTTCCTTCAAAATCGTGTAGCAACTCCCAACCGGCAAACACAGCGCGTAATTCTCCCGGCTTGAGCAAAAATGCCGGATTCATCGGCTTCACCTGCGGGTCATCGTCAACCAATGCAATCACGGCTACAACAAAGCCGCCGACACGCACTCCGGCGCGAATGGCCGGGAACAGGTCGCGTTGCAAGTAGAGGCAATTGACGATCAGATCGTAAGTGTCGGGTTCGATGTTGAACTCGCCGCGTTCCAGGTCGGCGACGCGCGCATCCACTTGAACACCTTGCGCGCTGGCGCGTTCAAGCAAACTCTCAATGGCGACTTTTGAATTATCAACAGCAGTGACTTGCCAGCCGCGTTCAGCCAGCAAAATGGCGTGACGGCCCGTGCCGCAAGCCAGATCAAGCGCGCGTCCGGCTTCAAGTTGTGTGGCAACACGTAAGACCAGCGGATGCGGTTCGGTCTGCGCGTGTTCGCCCTTTTTGTAACGTTCGTCCCAATTGGCCATTCATTTGATCTTTCGGCCATTCAGGCGGCTGCCCCAGTAAAGCATCTCCACTCCGGCAACCTGCCCATTGGCATTTTTGGCAAAGGTCAGTCGAACGTCGCGCACTTTGAAAAAGAATTGTGTCTCGGCTTCAGGAAAGATTTCGACCTTCGGCTCATTCGGCATTTGCGCAAAGAGCTTGTTGCCTTCGCGGCTGATCGTCAGCATTCTGCCGGGGCGCAGTTCGTACTGGCCCACGTAACTGTCATAGAGCTTCAGGTCGAGCTTGACCTCCGTGCGCGCCGAACTGCGTTGCCTATCCAGCCAATCGCTCAGTGAGTCGTGTGCGAATAACTCGGCCTCATAACGGTATTTGCCGGTCTGTGTGCGGAGTCTGGCAACTTCGTCTTTGAATTGTTCAGGCGCTAGCGCCCAATGCGGATCAGGCAAGCGCTGCCCCAGCAAATCTTCGAACAGGAAGATGCGTGCAAACGTGTCGGCGAAGGCTGAGGACATCACGTTGCCTGCTCCCAAACCTCTGAATGACGCGCTCGGCGCGTCGCTGTTGGCCAGCAAAATAAACGTCAGCTTCTTTTCCGGCACTTTCAGGTACAGCGACGAAAACGATTGTGGCCAGTGGCCGTAATGCCAGATCAGGCGCAGATCACTGTATTTCTGCACAAACCAGCCCAGGCCATAAGGCAGCGTTTTGCCTTGTGGAGAGCTTGCAGCCGTCCAGGCTTGCTCTTGCGTTTCAGGTTTCAGCCAAGTGTGGCGATCAATCGCGGCATCGTATTTCGCCAGATCAAGCACGTTTGAGATCAAGCCCGCCGACGCGCTGATGTTGCGCTGCGGATAGACGCCTTCGATCACCTCAGTGCCGTAAATCAAATAAGGCTTGGTCAGCTTTGCCAGCGCCTTTTCATAGCGCCTCAGATTCTCAGCGCCCAGCGCAGTTGACCATTTCTCGCGCTCCTCCAGCACATCCTGTCCCGGCACGCTGCCGGTCATCTCCGCTTTGTCGAGAATGTTTTTGGCCAGCAGTTCGCGGAAAGATTTGCCCGAAGCCTTTTCGATAACATCGCTCAGATACGAGAAACGATTGCCATCATAACGATAAGTCTCGCCAGGGTTGTTGTGCGATGTGTGAGTAAAGACGTGACGGACTGTGATGGCATCGTTTTTGAACTCGCTCTGGAATTCGGGCGAGAACTTCGACATCGGCTCATCTAAATTTAGCTTGCCAGCCTCGACTAACTGCATCAGCAAAGTCGAGGCGAAAGTTTTGGTCAGCGAGGCAATGCGGTAGTTGGTCTCCGGCGTGGCGGGAATTTGTTTTTCTACGTCGGCCAAGCCGAAGCCTTTTGCCCAAACGACGCTTTGCTCTCTGACGATGGCGGCGGAAAGGCCAGGGATTTTCAGCTTCGCGCGCAATTCTTCAAGCTGCTGCTCAAAGCGCGCGATACGCTCTTTTTCCGAAGACGGCTTTGCCGTTTGTTGAGCCTTTGATTGCAAACCACAACCTAAACTAACCAAAGATAAAGCGACCAAGTAAGGAATCGCACGTCTGAGAATCACAGCTACCTGCTTTCACTCAACGATGGTGATAAAAATGTAAGGCCCTGGTGTTTTTTGCCGCGTAGTGGCAGTTGAATTTAGACGTGGGTTTTCAACCCACGGTACGTGCACGCAGCAGTTCCGCGTCGCGTCAGCGACGCCTGATTCAAGCGTCGCTGACGCGACGCGGAAATCGCCGTTGACCTTTCCCGGCGTTGAAAACGCCGGGCTAAAATCAGGTCGCCGCTACGCGGCTACAAAAGTACAGCCTTACATTTTTATCACTACCCACTCAACCATCGCTGATACCGACCCAACGCCGTCAGCGGAAATTGATTTCGATACTGATGATAGTTGATGTAGAAGTGCCCCGGAAAGCCTGTGCCCGTAAACTCCGGCTCAGGCCAACTACCGTCGGCGTTTTGTTTGTCCAGCAAATATGCCACGCCGTTCTTTACCGACTCGCTCTCGTAATCGCCCGCCGCCATCAAACCGATCAACGCCCACGCCGTCTGCGAAGGCGTGCTCGGCCCTTTGCCACGCATCTCAGGTCGCTTGTACGACTCGCAGGTCTCGCCCCACCCGCCGTCGCCGTTCTGCACGCTGCGCAACCACGCAGCGCCTTGTTTGACCTGATCGCACTCCATATCGAAGCCAGCAAACGGTGCAATCGCGCGCAATCCGACCAATGCCAGATACGTGCCGTAAACATAGTTCACGCCCCAACGTCCCCACCACGCGCCATCGCTCTCTTGCAAGCTGAGCAGGAACTTGATCGCGCGCTGCACATCTTCATCGCGATACAGTTGCTCGCCGCACCGCGCGCGCCCATGGCCGAGCAATTCCAACACACGCCCGGTCAAATCAGCCGTCGGCGGATCAATCATCGCCTTCAGATCGCCGTAGGGCATCTGATTCCAGAGTTCTTGCGTGTTATCAACGTCGAAGGCCGCCCAACCGCCCGCCTTGCACTGCATCGTCATCACCCACTCAGTTGCCGCGCGGCAAGCTTCCAACTTGTACTCGTCGTCATCGAGCTTTGTTGCCAGCAAGGCCATAATCACCGCCGCCGTGTCGTCCACGTCCGGGTAATAGTCATTGTAGAACTCGAACGCCCAACCCGCCGGTTTGCCCGCGCGATTGAAAACAGCCCAATCGCCGTAGCGGAAAATCTGTTTGGTCAGCAACCAATCGCCGCCCGCCTGCACGCGCGGGTGCGTCGGCGAGATGCCTGCGTCGAGCAATGCGGTTAAACCCAGCGCCGTGTCCCACGTTGGCGAAATGCACGGTTGTAAGCGCAGGTATTGCGGATGCTCTGAAGCTTGCGCCTGGCCTTCAGCGATGCAGAAGCGATCCAACGCATCGAGACCACGTTTGATGTAAGGATGTTTGGCCGAATAGCCGAGCGCGTGAAACATCAAAATCGAGTTGAGCATCGCGGGCACAATGCCCGCCCAATCGCCCGCTGTGTCCTGGCGTTCGATCACCCAGCGTTCGGCGGCGGCGATGCCTGCTCGTCGGCGCGGCACAAGGCCCAGCTTATCGAGCGTTTTCAATGTCTTGTCAGCCGCCAGAAAAAACGCGCCAATGGCGGTGCCATCATTGTTCTTCAAGCCAACGCCGGCCTGGCTGCCTTCGACATACAGTTCATCAGCGGTCACGCCTACGTCATAAACGGGTCGCTTATCAATCACGACCAGCAGCGGCACGGTCGAAGAACGCGCCCAACTCGCCATCGTGTAGATGTTGAATGGAAACCAACTCGGCAAGAACATAAACCACGGCGGCAGCGTCGGGATGCCGCGCCAGGGATACGCGCCGAACAAGGCGAGATGCAATTTGGTAAACACGCGCGCTTTGGTCAGGCCGCCACGCGCAAGAATAAATGCGCGCGCGCGCTGCATACGCTCGTCGTCCACCGGCACGCCCGCCAGCTTCAGCGCGAAATAGGCTTCAGTCGTAGTGCTGATCTCGCCGCCGTCGCCATAATACAACTCCCAACCGCCGTGCGCGCGTTGCTCGCGCAACAGGTAGCGCGCCATCTGCTGAATCTGCGCTTCTCGATCTTTGCCGTTGCTGAAGCGGTTGCGCGCGTCGGCGTGAATCAAGATGCGGTGAAGCATCATCAATTCCGCCGTGAGCGTGACGTTGGCTTCGAGTTCCGCCCACCAGTAGCCCTCAGGGTATTGTTGGGCGAGCAGATAATCCTGCCCGCGTCGCAACGCCTCATTGAGGTAGGTTTGCAATTGGGATTGGAGTGATGGTTGCAGCGTGCTCATAGAAAAGCCGTACCGTAGACTTTCAGTCTGCGGAAGACTTAGTGTTGTACCCTTCGGTTTCAGTGCGACAAAGGCCGAATCTCCCGCAGACTGACAGTCTACGGCACATTGCGCCGCTGCCCAACGTTCGCCAGTCGAGTTAATGATGTTACGGAATATATCCGCCAGTATCATCTCGCCGTTTTTCAGGCTGCGTGGCTGCGGCCGCTGCTGGTGATGGTGAAGCGAGTGGCCGCTCCGTGCTTTCAGGTGATGGCGCAACTTGGCGCCGCGCCTCTTGTGCTTCAGGTGCCAGCAGGCGCTCGCGTCCGCCATTCGGGTAATTGATGAAGTAGTTGATGATGAGCGCCGTCACTTCATCGTAGTTGGCGATGCCTGAGCGCACGCGGTTGGCGCGCAGGAAAGTGTCGTTCGATTTGCGCGCGATGGCGCCGAGTACAGGGTCTTCGCGTTGTTGCCAGAAAGCTGCGCGGGCTTGCAGATCACCGCGTGCGCCTGGGTTGATGCGCGCGGCCAACAAACGGTACTGTTCCTGGTTCGTAGTCGCCAACACATTCATCACGCGCGGCATTGCCTGCAAATAACCGGAGTAACGCACGAACGGGTCAGTCGAATTGACACAGGCCAAGAAACCGATGAAGTTGGCTTCGTCCTCGCGCGCAAACCCCCGCTGGTGCGCCTTCTCGTGCGCCACCACATAGGGCAGATCACACGCGGGCGACTCTTCGTTATAGTTCGCTTCACCGGTAAAAGGACTGTAGATGCCGCTGATGCCTAAGCGGCTCAACCACGGCGAAAGCAACAGGGGTTTAGGATTGCCAAAGCCGCCTTCTTTGGCACTGCCCAGGATGTCGAGGCTTTGATAGGATTCTTCCAGCAGTTTATAAAGTCGCTCGTGCGGCATTGCCAGCCCCGCCTCAGTAGTCCAATCCTGCTTGGCGCGCGCAGCTTCGTAACTGGCATTCGCCCGGTTGACGACCAGGCTGCAAATTGCTTCCAACTCGCCGGGGCGCGTCTCGCGGCCTTGCAGGTTGAGATTGGCCGCCAGCGGACGGCGTTGATAGTTGAAACCCCACAACACCAGAAACAGAGCCATCACGATGCCGCCTGTCCAGATGGCGCGATAAAACAAATAGATCGTCACCTCCAGCGGAGTTAAATATCCATCCCAGGCCTTGCGCAACAAAAAGAACAACCAGACCAGCAATGCGATCAAGAGAATGAACAGGCTGAGTTCGGCCAGCGAAAACTTGAAAGGCTGGTTGATGATCGAAATAAACCTACCCGCGTAATGGTAGAAGAAGCCGCTGTAAACGCCCTCGACCGTATCCGGCGCTAGCGAAGCCAGGCGCTGAACGCCTAGCGCTCCCAGCAAAAGAAGAATGCCTTCCAACCAGCGGCCAGGCGAACTTATCTCTTGTTCTATCTCATGTGCATCTTCCAATTCGTCCGCTGTATCTTCGCCTAGCGCGCGCATCAATTGTTGATAGTCATTCGGCATAACTGCCACCTTTCACTTGTTTGTCTATTTTTCGCTGGTGTTTGGTTCGGTATCGAGCCGCACGACACGGCGCTTCGACGTGATTACATCAAACAGGCTGACTGGCAACACGCGCATCACCCACATTAGCAGTGCAGGGATAACTGGAAAACGAATTACGCGCTCGCCTTGTTCCAAGCCTTTTAAGATCACACGCGCCGCCGCGCCAGCCTGCATTACAAACGGCAGCTTGCTGAATTTCTCGGTCATCGGCGTCAGCACATACCCAGGCGCAATCGTCACCAGTTCGATGCCATGCGGCTTCAACTGTACGCGCAGTCCGTCAAACAACGTGTTCAACGCGGCTTTGGTCGCACAGTAACCCGCCGAGCCGGGAATGCCGCGATCTCCCGCCAAGCTGGAAAGCGCCGCAATCTTGCCGCCGCCCTGAGCGCGCAAAATCGGGATGAGTTCTTCCAGACAATAAGCCACACCGAGCAAGTTGGTCTGCAACAATCGCTCGAACTCGGCAGCTTTGAAATTTTCAGCACGTGTCGGCTGGCTGATACCGGCGGAAAGAATCGCCCAATCAATCCGCCCGAAGTGTTGCCGCGTGGTCTCGATAGCCTGTCTCACCTGCGCCTGATCGCTCACGTCGCAAGCCAACGCGAGAGCCTCGCTGCCTTGCTGCGTGACTTCGGCAGCCAGTTCATCGAGCAAGTCGCGCCGTCGCGCCAACAAGGCCAACGCAATCCGGCGCGGAGCAAGTTCCAACGCCAACGCACGACCTATGCCGGTCGAGGCGCCCGTAATCAAGACCACTTGTTTTGTTGTCATAGTCTCCCGGAGATGGCGCGCCATCATACCCGAAAAGGCGGCGGCTGACTAATGCTTCGCGGCGGACTTAATTCAATCAACCGCGCACACTCCTGCCCGCTCCACACTGCGCCCTCAATCGTGGCGGGCAAGCCCGTCGCAGTCCAATCGCCCGCCAAAAAGAAATTCTCGAACTCAGTGCGTTGCGGCGGACGCAAACGCGCCAGCCCAACTGTATGCGAGATGGTGGCGTCGTGTTCGCGCACGACGAAAGCGTGCTGCAACTGAGCCTGGCGCGCAGCAGGAAAGAAGCGCGCCATTTCATTTGTCGCCAGCGCAATCAGTTCCTCTTTAGTCTGTTTGGCTGCTGTGTGCGCGCCGCTGATGACGAGCGCAAGGTGCTGGCGCGCGCGATTCGACTCGCCCGCGATGGCGTTCTTGTTGAAAACCCATTCGACAGGTGAATCGAGTAAGCCAACGAATTCTAATTCCGTCACCGAACGGTCGTACCACAGATTGATGGTGACAATCGGCGCCGATTTGAACTCTGGCAAGTGGCGCAAACTCGGACTCTTCGCCATCAACTCCGGTGCGAGCATGCGCCGCAATGCGAAATAAGGCACGGCGCTGATGATCGTCTCGGCGGCAATCCGTTCGCCGTCGCGCAAGCTGACGCCAACCGCACGCTGACCATCGAACTCAATATCAGCGATCTCAGCGTTCAACCGGATCACGCCGCCACGCGCCTCGATGAATGACTGCGCGTCGGTGGTGTACAAATCGCTCAGGCCAACACGCGAGATGACCATCGTTGAATCGCGCTTGGCGTGCAGAAAGGCTTGATCGAGCACGCGGGCAAACATATCTGCCGAAGCGCGCTCCGGCGCTTCGTTCAAGGTGGCCAGCGCGACGATGTCCCAAAAACGTTGCTGCATGCGTTCGGACTGTCCCAACCGCGTGAGCCATTCGCGCACAGTAAGGTCGGCCAACTCCGCGCGGTTGCCATTGAGTCTTTGCAGCGCTATGCCTACACGTAACGCGCGCAAGCGATCTTCCCAGCCAATGGACTGCAAGCGCGCCAACCCGGCAAGCAGGTGCAACGGCGCAGGCAAATTCGGGCACTGGAAACTGGCGTGACCTTCGTGTTCGTGCAGGAAATCCACGCGCGGGCTGTTTTGAAACTTGAGCTTGTCGCGCGCGCCGATCTTGCCGAGGAAATTCAAGGTGTGATGGTAACAGCCCATCAATAGATGCTGGCCGTTATCAACCACATCGCCGGTCGTTTTGTCTACGAAGGAGTAGGCCCGCCCGCCAAGAAACGCGCGCCGCTCGAGCAACAGCACCTGCCGACCGCGTTCCGCCAAATCAACAGCGGCAGCGAGACCGGCAAAGCCGCCGCCGAGAATGACGACTGGGCGACTGGGCGACTGGGCGACTGGGCGCGCGCACGAATCTTTATTTTGTGCGCGCGCCGAGGTGCTCATTGATCGAACTCCCGCGCAACATTCCTCTCCAATTCTTCGACTTCCGACTTCGCCCACTCATTGAACGCGATCAAAAACCGATGCGGGCGATGCAGGCGGACGTGGTGATTGAAGACATCATAGTTAAGGTGCTCGATCTGTTGCAGCAGGCGATAGTAAATCTTGCCCATCGTGCGCGCGGCGACCAGCGTTGGGCGGTCTTCATCAGGCAGCGATTCGGCAGCGCGGCGGTAGTAGCTGCGTGCCCGCTCGCATTCAAAGCGCATCAAGGCGCGGAAGTTTATATTAGCGACGCCGTCAAATAATTCCTGCTCGCTGTAATTGAAACGGCGCAAATCTTCCTGCGGCAAATAAACGCGCCCGCGCGCCGCATCCTCTTTTACATCGCGCAGGATGTTGGTCAATTGCAGCGCGATGCCCAAGTTGACAGCGTACTCTTTCGTCTGCGGCGAACGATAGGTAAAAATCTCTATGCACATCAAGCCAGTGATCGCGGCCACGCGGTAGCAATACTCATAAAGTTCAGCAAAGGTCTCGTAACGGTCATGCTGCAAATCCATCTCGCAGCCGTTGAGCATCTCGGCGAAGTATTCCTGCGGCATCGGGAATTGCGTCAAGACTCGCTGCAACCGGCGCGCAATCGGCAACGTAGGACGCCCGTTGTAAAGCGCATCCAACTCCGCGCGCCAGATATTCAGCGCCATTTGCGCTTCAGTTATTGTCCCACCGTTTTCCACAATGTCGTCCACGATGTCGTCCACGGCGCGGCAAAAACGGTAGACATCAATGATGGCGTCGCGTTTGGCTTTGGGTAGGAAGAGAAAGGAATAGAAAAAGTTCGACTGAACGGTCTTGGCCATGTCGCGCCGCAGATTTGAGGCGCGCTCGCGCAGATGCCAGGGCGTAAAAGACGTTTTGTGTGTCGCAACCGCTTTCATAAAACAGTGGCCAGCCGCTAGCGTTTCAGCAGTGTGCGGCCCAGCAAAAGCAATTTATCAAAGGTTGAAAGCTTTGGGCGCGCGTTCAAGGTGTCATAATGCTGTCGTTCGATCAATTCCAGAATACGCATCCCGCCGTGCCAAGTCAGCCTCAATTCAACAGCCAGGCGTCCACTCACCTGCGCGGGCAACTCTTTGCCGCGCTCAAACAGCTCGCGCGTGCGTTCGACCTGAAACCTGAGCAAGCGGCGGTAAGCGTCGGTGCAACGCCGCGCGCGTAAATCATCCACGCTCACTCCAAATTGCGCCAACTCATCTTGCGGCAAGTAGACGCGGTCTTTCTGTATGTCAACCGCCACATCCTGCCAGAAGTTGGCCAATTGCAGGGCCGTGCAGATGCAATCCGACAATTGGTCAAGCCGCTCATCACGATAATCAAACAGCCGCAGAATCAAGCGCCCGATCGGATTGGCCGAGCGCCTGCAGTAATCGAGTACTTCAGCATAATCGGCGTAACGGCGTTTGACCACGTCCTGCTTGAAAGCCAAGAGCAAGTCATTGAAAAGCTGCTCCGGCAGGCGCAACTCTTTGACCGTCTCGGCCAACGCCACAAAGACCGGATGGCTCGCGCGACCACGATAACTCTCCGAGAGTTGAGCTTCCCAATCGTCGAGCGATTTGAGCCGTTCCGCTTCGGTCAAACTCGCGTTGTCATAATCTTCATCGGCAAAATCATCGGCAATCCGCGCAAACGCATAGATGCTGTAGACGTGCTTGCGCCGCGCTTTAGGCACAAGCAACGAACCGACAGGAAAATTCTCGTAGTGCGTCCGCGCCAGCCGTTCACAATAGGCAAAAGCCTCCGCGCGATTTGGCGTGGTGACCGGCCCATTGCTCAACTCAATCGGCTCGATTTGCGCGCTCAAGTTTGCTCCCTTGTCCGAAGTCTTACCGGATGGCAGAGCATAGCAAGAGGTTTTCAGCAATTCAATTAAAGCCCAAACGCCCGGCTTCAGGCATTTGGGGTTGCGCCAGAGCGGCGGGGCATAGGCTTGCGAAATGCCTACTCAGCCTTTAAGCTTGCCTGCGTTTGTATGACCAGCATTAAGCAATCAAACAGTTTCCAAAGTTCGACAAGCTGCCAGCTTGTCGCGGACTTCAGATTGGACACCTTGCCGAGTTAGCGACAAGCTGGCAGCTTGTCGAACATCCTGTGAGGAGAACCACCTTGTTGAAAACGCTGCTGCTCAATCCGCCATCTTTTGAAAAGTTCGACGGAGGCGCCAGTTCGCGCTGGCCCGCTACGCGCGAGATTGAAAGTTATTGGTACCCGGTTTGGCTGGC
The DNA here is from genome assembly GCA_963699175.1 of uncultured Acidobacteriota bacterium. Classification (GTDB taxonomy): domain Bacteria; phylum Acidobacteriota; class Blastocatellia; order RBC074; family RBC074; genus JACPYM01. The sequence continues at coordinate 1,808,239 of OY969418.1, forward strand.
TTATCCGGCAGCCCTGATCCGCGACGCCGGTGGCGAATCGCGTCTGCTCGACGCGCCGCCGCATCACATCGGCCCGGAAGAGACTGCGCAGATTGCCAAAGACTACGAATTCCTCGTGCTCTTCACCTCACACGTAGGTTTCAAGAATGACGTGCGCTTGGCCGAACGGATGAAAGAGTTGAATCCCGGTTTGAAGATCGCCTTTGTCGGCCCACCGGTAACAACGCATCCCGAACAAGCATTGCGTTCGAGCAGCGTGATTGATTTCGTCACGCACAAAGAGTTCGACCACACCATCCTGCGCTACGCCAGCGGCGAACCGCTCGACAAGATTCCAGGCGTACACTTCCTGCGCGACGATAAGCTGGTTTCGACCTTGCCGGAACCGCTGGTTACCGATTTGGACAAGCTGCCCTGGGCCACGCCGATCTACAAACGCGACATGGACATCAGGCGCTACAACGTGCCGTTCCTGCTCAATCCTTTTATCGCGTTCTATTCGACGCGCGGCTGTCCGGCGCTCTGCACCTTTTGTCTGTGGCCGCAGACCTTCGACGATCATCGCTGGCGGCAACGCTCGGTCGCAGACGTGCGTAACGAAGTCGAATGGGCGCTCGACGCGTTCAAGCCCGAAGGCTTGCAGGAAATCTTCTTTGACGACGACACTTTCACGTTCAATCCGAAGCGAATGGTGGAGATGTCGCAGGCGTTCAAGCCGCTCAAGTTCCAATGGTCGTCCACTTCGCGCGCGCACTTGGATTACGAAACCTTGAAGACGATGCGGGACGCCGGTTGCCGCCTATTTATCGTTGGCTTCGAGTCGGGCAATGAACAAATATTGAAGAACATCAAGAAGGGGCTCACGGCCAAACGCGGGCTGCAATTCGTCAAAGACTGCAAGCGCGTCGGCATCAAAGTCCACGCCGACTTCATCATCGGCTTGCCCGGCGAAACACGCGAAACGATCCGCGAGACCATCGCATATGCCAAAGAGATGGATCCGGAAACCTTGCAGGTCTCGGTCGCGCACGCTTATCCGGGTACGGAGATGTACGAGTGGTTCAAACAGCAAGGCGTGTTTTTGAATAGTGACCACATGTCCGATGAGCTGGGTCAGCAATTGCCGATGGCCAACTTCCCGCACCTGTCGAGCGCGGAGATGTTGGAGGCGGTGCATCGTTTTTACGATGAATATTACTTCCGTGCGAAGCCGATCTATCGCATTGTGAAGAATGCGATGTTCAAGGGCAGCGAGCGCAAGCGGCTATATAAAGAGGCAAAAGAGTTTTTAGCGACACGAGCAAGAAGGCGTGAATTGGTGAAGGCTGGGCAAGTGTGAAGGTATGTTCCTAAGACGGAACGGATGGGAATTTATGACTACTTTTCCTACGTTGCTCTTTAAGATGTTGCGATACAGTTGCTCACCATGTGAGTTATGTGAAAAAAGGGGAAACTGGGAATGAATCAGCCAAGTGGATTAGATGAACCTACCAGACCCGAACTTGAGCGGTTCGAAGCCAGATATCAGGCTTTGCGCAAAGAGATCCAAGAAGTTTCACTATCCATTCTTATATGGGGACCAAACCTACGATCGGATTCCCCTGTAGCAAGGGTACGGAATGAGATTCGTGAAGAGTTAATAAACTTGGGCCATAACGCGATGTTTAGTGAAGACCTGCTCCTTCAAGCGAGCAATTTATCGGAGAAGACAAGGGAACTCGAGCGGGCACAAGCCGCTCATCTAATCATCATTTTAATTGAGGATGCTCCGGGCGCTTTAGCAGAGGCGCACGATTTTGGTAACCACCCTGCGATAACCCCTAATCTCTATGTAATGATCCCCAGTAAATACAGAGAGCAATACAGCACGTTTAGAGAAATAAGGGACTTGAGCGATGGGTACGGTGGTGTCTATTGGTACGAAGATGAGGATCTCGAGAACGGCAATTTGCGCAAGTGTGCCGTGCAAAGGGCAGAAGCAAGACGGCGGCTTTATTATTTTTTTAACCAGAACCGGCGCGATCAGCAAGTGCGCCAGGACAAAATTACTCTCGATCTACGGCTTCCAGCACAACTAGCAACATTTAGAGATAAACACTCGATGCTCGTTGATAAAAAGTTTCGTGAAGGCTTATCGGAAACCGAAGAAAAAGAGCTAAGTCAGATCAACGATATTTTGGATGATTACGACGCACCTTTCTATGAGCCAATCGAAAGAAGGTTGTCCGAGGTTTATGACCAGCTTTTGAAACAAGCTAACCAATCACAGCCGGAGACACAATAGAATGCCTGTGTTTCAACGAAACCACGTAGTTCCTTTAGCGGAAGGCCATTACCAAAAGTTCCGCTCGGTTGTGCGCGAAGATTTCAAAGAATGTTGCGCATACTGCCTTCTACATGAAAATTCTGGCTGCAGGACAGGAAAATTTCCAATTAGATCACTTCTGTCCCCAATCGCTATTTCCGAAGCTCATCAATGATTTCTTTAACTTGCGCTACGCCTGTTATCCCTGTAATCACGGCAAGCGTGATACATGGCCGACTCCTGAACTTCAAGAGACAGGCTGTCGATTCGTTAATTTTTGTGAGGAGATCTTTTCAATCCATTTTCAAGAAGCTGAAGATGGGAGATGGTTACCACTTACGCCCGCAGCGGCTTACACAGAGGCTCAACTACGGCTCAATCGCCTTCACCTAATTCGGATTCGGGGCTGGTTGCGAAAGCTCGCGTTGCTTCGCAACGTCGCCCCTATCAATTGGGACGAACCAAGTAAGGAGCAGATTGGGCGTTTGATTTGAATTAACAGGAAAGTCACCATGCTGATGGATTACCTGCATCCGCAACTCAACGCAATGTCAGAAGATTTCTACTGCGAAGAAGCCCTGAGCGGACTCACCCCCGTCAACAAAATCATTGAGACCGACAATGTGATGGCCTTTCATCACACACGCCCATACTGGCCAGTGCACATCGTCGTCATCCCGAAAAAACATATTCCCTCGCTACTCACACTTGAAGAAAACGATGATGAAATCCTGTTGGAGCTTATCACCACAATCAAACAGCTCGCCGCGCAAGTCGTCGCTCAACACGGTGGCGCGCGCGTGCTGACCAATCTGGGCTGCTACCAGGATTCCAAGCATCTACACTTTCACATTAACTTCGGCGATCCCCTGCGCTGATTCTGCCCTCTTTGCCAATCATCTTTGGTTACCCACGATGTTGAAATTGAGTTTTGCTACGTTTGTCTATTGTTGTTTGCTCGTCTGTACTGCGCTGGCTCAAACAACGGTGACGCTGCCGGATAAATTCGTCTTGCCGGAAAATCCGATTGCTTTGAGCCGTACCGCACGGCCCAACGTCTACTTCGACGCCTTGGGACGCAAGGCCGGGTTGCTGGGCACCGAGAGCGGCACGTTCGAAGCCTGGGTCTTCCCACTCAAGCTCTTTCACGATGCCCGTTTGAGCATCAGTGTGGAAGGCCAGGACAACCCGATTGACTTCGCTTCAATCGTTGACCGCGTCATCGCACGTCCCGAAGCCACCACCCTAGTTGCCAGCAATCAACTCTTTACCATCCGCGCGCATTTCTTCTCGCCGATTGATGAAGCAGGGTCAATTATCTTGCTTGATGTGGACACTACGCGCCCGCTGACGATCACGGCCAGCTTCGTGCCCGATCTGAAACCGATGTGGCCGGGCGGCTTGGGTGGCCAGAGCGCGGGCTGGCGCGACGATTTGAAAGCCTTCGTCATCAGCGAGAGCCGCCGCCAATACAACGGCTTCTTCGGCTCTCCGGCGGCCACAAAAGGCGTGGCCACGCCTGCGCACCAGTTGGCGGCGGGCGCGTTGCGCTTCGATCTCAAGGTTGACCCCAAACAGGCCAAACGCAGTTTTTATCCACTCATCATCGCGGGCGGCATCAATGGCCGTCAGCCCGTGATCGAGTTGTATCAACGTCTGGCTTCGACCGTAGCCGAGCAGTATCAGAAGACAGACGCGCACTATCGCCGTTTGCGCGAAGAGTTGTTGACAGTGGAAACGCCAGACCAATCGTTCAACCGCGCTTTTGAATGGGCCAAAGCGGCGCTCGATAAAGGGATGATTGATAACCCTGAACTTGGTCTCGGACTGGTCGCAGGCTGGGGCGCGGCAGGCAACGGTGCGCGGCCCGGTTTCGGCTGGTTCTTTGGCGGTGATGCGGCGATCAATTCGTATGCGATAGCGGGCTATGGCGATTTCGATTCGCTGCGCGCGGCCTTCAAGCTCCTGGCGAAATACCAACGCGCCGACGGCAAAATCCCGCACGAGATTTCGCAGGCCGCGGCAATGATCAAGTGGTTCGATGAATATCCTTATGCCTACTATCACGCCGATACCACGCCGCTCTACATCGCCGCCGTCTACCACCTTTATCGCCAGAGCGGCGACAAGGAATTGATTGCCGAGTTGTGGGAGCCGTTGAAGAAGGCCTATCAATTCTGCTTGGCCAACGACTCCGACGAGGACGGCATTCTGGAAAATTCAAAAGCCGGACTGGGCGCATCTGAACTCGGCTCGCTGCTCAACGATCTGCATCAGGATATTTACCTGGCTGCATCAAGCCTAGAAGCATCGTTGGCAATGCGCGAATTGAGCCAAGCTATGGGCGATCAAGAATTGCGCGCTACGGCAGACGAAAATTTCAAGAAGGCGCAGGCCGCCATCAATGAACGTTACTGGAGCAAGCAGACCAATCGCTACGCCTATGCTTTGACTAAGAGCGGCCAACTCAATCCTGAAATCACTGCCTGGACGGCAGTGCCGCTCTTCTTCGGCCAACTGGATATTAAGCGCGCGGGCGAGACGTTGGACACGCTGGCCTCTGCGCAATTGAGCACTGATTGGGGCACGCGGATGTTGAGCAGCGCAAGTTCGGCTTACGACCCGATTGCTTACAACAACGGCGGCGTTTGGCCTTTTCTGACCGGCTTCGTGGCGGCAGGCGAGTATCGCTACTTTCGCCAGCATGCGGCGTTTCAGCATCTGCGACAATTGGCGCACCTGACCTACGCGCAAGCTTTGGGTTATCACGCCGAAATTCTTTCCGGTGATTTTTATCGCCCGCTAGATGAATCTGTGCCGCATCAACTCTTCTCTTCGGGCATGGTCATTACGCCGTTGTTGCGCGGTCTGCTCGGCTTGACGCCTGATGCGCCCAATCGCGAACTCCGCCTCAACCCACAACTGCCTGCGGCGTGGGACAGAATCAAAGTTCGTAACGTGCCAATCGGGCCACAACGCCTCAATCTGGAATTCCAGCGCGCCAGCCTCTCCAGTTTGAAAATTACACTTAGCAAAGAGGACGATCAACCATTGCGCGTGCTATTCGCGCCCATCTTGCCGCCACTCTCGAAGGTGCGTCGCGTGCTGTTGGATGGCAAGCAATTATCGTTTACGACAGGCGAGGCGGAGGCCTATATCGTCTGCCGTTTCGAGACACTGCTGCGCCGCAATGCCACGGTCGAGATCGTCTTTGATTGCGGCGTGGAATTGGACTTCCCTTTCACGCCCGCACAAATCGGTGAACGCACACAAGCCGTCAAGGTACTGGCAACGCGGTTGCTCGCGCCCAACACCGTTGCGGTTGAAGTAGAAGTCTTGCCAAACCGTCGCTATCAAGCACGGTTGCGCAGTCATACCCCTGTAGCCAACTTAGAAGGAGGCGCGGTAACAAAAGAAGAAGCGGGGTGGAAGTTGGTAGAATTTGGCTTACCACAAAGCGCGGAGCAAGAGGGTTATCAAAAGCATCAACTTGTTATCAAGCTGAAATAATTTTGGTTTCTGGAAGGCAACCGAAATTTTGCTTTATCGGGCAAAGGGCAATGGCTATAATGTGCGCCGCCTGAGTATTGCTCTGAGATAGGTCAGGATCGCTGGTAACAGTAAAGGTTTGGATAGAGCGACTCAAATCACCTTGCTTCTTCTCACTCCTCTTCGCTCAAGCAGATTTACTGCTTGAAGCTAGTGTTACTCGGCTTGTCCCTACTTATCTCTTTACCTCAATCACTGCTCAACGAGGTTCGAGTTATGCCTAGATATGCCCGTAACAACCGACCACAATCACAACGTAAAAGCCCGGACAAACACGACTCACGACCTGACAACACCTTCTCAAATACCAAGCTGTTGCTGCTTGTACTGCTCTGTGGCCTCGTCGCTTTCGTACACGACCGCCATCAAAAACACCCGCAGCTTTTCAAAGAACTGCAGAAAGGCAATTTCGCCATCCTTTGGGAACACACCAAAGACTCACTTTCGCCGGACAGAGTGTCACATCCGATGGAAGATTACGCCGCTGAAATTCAAGGCTACTTCAAAGAAGAGAAGTTCAGCGTGCTGGAACAGCTTGTAGCGCAATTACGCAGCGGCCACGAGAGATTGCCTGGCGGTGGCTGGAAGCTGGCGGCCTATTATCAAGGCCTGCGACCTGCGCCTGGCGCCAAAGATCAGACTACGCAATGGCAAACGAATTTGAATCGGCTCGGCAAGTGGCGGCAACAATTTCCCGACTCTGCTACGCCGCTGATCGCGATGGTGGACAACTTCACGCAGTTTGCCGAGCCAATCAAATCGCAGGCGGAACTCAATCAACTCCCCGCGGGCAGGCGGAAACAATTCAACGAAGCGGCCAGCTTAGGCGAACAGGCGTTGAATGAGATCAACGCCGCGCAGACCAAAGACCCACATCTCTACGCTGCGCTGCTGGAATTGGGTCGGCTGTCGGGTTGGAATGCCGCCAAGTTCGAGCAGCTTTATCAGCAAGGCGTCGGTGTCGAGCCAGCCTATCAGCACATCCATCAAGCCAAGGCGGCTTACCTCTTGCCGCAATGGTTTGGCCAACCCGGCGAGAGCGAAGAAGTGGCGCAGACCGCCGCAGACAAACTAGGTGGCCCGGCGGGCCAGCAGCTTTACTACCAGATTGCCGCTGACGTTTATACGCGCACGCCCGGCAAGGTACGCGACCAACTCCGGTTCTCGTTGGGAGGTATCAAGGAAGGGTTTCAAAGTCTGGACAGGGCTTTTGGCGTTGATACGCAGAGCTTGAATAAAGGCGCTTGGCTGCTTGCCTGCAACGGCGATTTGGCTGGCGCCAAGCCTTTGTTCGAGCGCATCGGGGCTAATTACGACCCGGCCATCTGGCGCAGCAAAACCGACTTCGAGACGATGCAAGCCAACGCCGCGCAATATGGCGCAAGCGGTCTCGGACAGTCCGGCAACTTCAAGGCGATATTAATGGGTGTCTACATCCTCTCATTGTTCTTAGTCCGCACCTATCTGGGCGCTGCCGCCGGGCCACTCACCACGATGCTAACCGGTGCAACGCTCTTTGGCGTGACGCAGGATACTCCACTGGGACAGGAGCAATTTATGGAAGTAATGAATTGGGTTAAAGACCAAATCAATGGTCTGAGCGAGATTATCGGTCGTGGCAGCCGCTCGGCTTAAATAAGATTGGGAAGTCTGCGAAAATACGTGCTCAAGAATTCCCAAAGCTACAAATGAGCACCGGAAAGATAACTCTAAAAAGACTCCTACTACTATTTGCTTTGGCCGCGTTGGCACTGGCAGTTTGGGGATTCTGGATCGAGCCTGATCGCTTGTTGGTCAACGAGACTGCCATCACACCTCGCAACTGGCCCAAGCAACTCGATGGCTTGCGTATAGCAGCACTCTCTGACTTGCACGTGGGCGCGCCACACATGACACCCGACAAGCTGCGTCGCGTGGTCGAACTGACTAATGAGCAACAGCCAGATCTAATCGTCTTGCTGGGCGATTACGTCACACAAGGTGTGTTGGGCGGGCATTTCATCGAACCAGAATTAATTGCCAAAGAATTAATCAATTTGCGCGCGAAAATTGGCATCTACGCGGTCTTGGGAAATCACGACTGGTGGTATAATGCCGCGCGCGTTAAAGCGGCGTTAGAGAACGCCAGGATCAGAGTGCTTGAAAATGATGTTGCTGAGTTGAACATCAACGGTCAAAAGCTCTGGCTTGCGGGCTTGGGTGACGAATTGAAAGGCAAGCCTGATATTACGGGCACGTTGGCGAAAGTGAGTGATCAGGCGCCGGTCATCGTTTTAACGCACAATCCTGATCTGTTCCCGCGACTTCCTTCATACATTGCGTTGACATTGGCTGGGCACACGCACGGCGGGCAATGTGCGTTTCCGTTTATCGGGCGGCCCATCGTTCCATCAAAATTCGGGCAACGTTACGCCGCTGGCTATTTGATCGAAGATCAAAAGCCGCTCTTCGTGACCTCTGGTTTAGGCACTAGCATCTTGCCCGTGCGCTTTGGCGTACCACCGGAAATTGCGCTCTTAAAGTTAGTCTCCCCCTAAAACTCCCCCACGCTGTCTCCTTCTACCTGCAGTAATACTTCGTTCTCTTTCAGGTTAAAACCCATGTCCTTACTAACTCTCTCCGGCTTGCGGAAGATGGTTGCGCCGCCAGACTTGGCGATTGATCTAGGCACTGCTAACACACGCCTGTATGCGCGCGGACGCGGCTTGCTGGTAGATGAACCGTCATTGATCAAGTTCGAACCGGCCACCAAAGCGGTTGAAGCTTATGGCCTCACCGCTGCAAAGTTGGCCAGCGTTGACCCGCAATCCTTCTATTTTTCACCTTTGCATGCTGGTGTAGTGACCGATGTAGAAGCGGCGGGCGCCTTGTTGAAGTCCTTTCTCGCTCGCTCGCACAAGCTGGGCGTATGGTCCCAACGGGCGCTGGCCTGTGTCCCGTCAGACATCTGTGCAATCGAGCGTGAAGCGTTGATCGAAGCTGCGCAATACGCAGGCTTAGACGAAATAGCAACAGTTCCCAAGCCGCTGGCGGCGGCCATCGGCGCTGGCTTGGAAGTTGCTTCGCCCTACGCGCAATTGATTGTTGAGGTAGGCGCGGGCATCACCGACGTGGCGGTCATTCGCTCAGGTGAGTTGCTCCAAGCCTCGACCTTGCGCGTGGCGTGTGGCGACCTACACCGCGCGGTTAGCCAAAACGTCGCGACCAGATACGGCGTGCTGCTTTTTCCGAAAGAGGCTGAACGGCTCACGCAAGAACTGGGGATAATCACTCAATCCGATGAGGAACGCGCGTTTATCGTCACCGGAACTGATTTGTTGAGCGGGCGCTCGGTCTGTTTGTGCGTCACGAACTTCGATGTGCTATGCGCGGTCGAGGGTGTGGTGGAAAATATTCTTGAGTTTATTTGTGCGTTCGTCGAGAAGCTCGATCCTGATCTTTCCTGCGAAGTAATTGAGAGCGGAATCTATCTAACTGGCGGTGGCGCGTTGTTAAAAGGCTTTGCTGAAAGATTATCGCTAGCCACGCAGTTGGATGTTACTGTTGCTTATGACCCTTTGCTCGCAGTAATCAACGGAGCTTGTGAGATGTTACAAGTCAGCGAGAGGATTGGCATATGGAGTAACTGAGTTATAGCTTTACTGGCAGATCACGAAATGACAGTAACAATTCAGCTTGCTTGCCCCCAAGTAACGACTGAAATGCTACTTGAACGTCATTTCGTGACCCACCGAATAGGTAAGCGATTGGCGCTCACTGCCCCTTGCACCGAGCTTCTGCCCCTGAAACCAACCGCCTACCTACTTTTAGCGGCGCTTGCCGCTAAACCTGAAATTTCAATAACAGTCAGTCGAGTCAACAGGTAGATGACCGCGGCTCTTTGCCCCATGCTTCGAACTGCATCCCCAATCTTTCATCATCTACCTGTGACTCGCTGTAGCAGCCTACCTGGGGGAAATTGCGGCTGCTCTAGCTCAAGCTACCGTGCACCCGCACTCAGTTACTGGCGCGGGCAGGAAGCGCAGCGTTTGCTAGCCGGAAAGGCTTCGTGCGGAGCCAGAATGAATCCCAACCCCGGTGTAAAGATCACTTGCTGGTCATCTCTGTTGTTGTAGTCAGAAGGCTTGGATTTGAAGAAGTCCTTCGCTCCTGCGCCACCGTCTTCTACAAAGAAGGTTAGCCGATCATTGGTCACGTGAGCACGAATCGTGGCCGTCGGTTTACCGTTATCGCGATAGAAGGTGATGATCTCTTCGTTATGTGAAACATCATGCACCGACTTCCAAGTACCGGCTTCGACCGGTGTCGGATTTTGATAAGCGCGATAACCCTGTGACACCCAGGTATGATCTTTATTGAGCTGCAAGTTCATGGTGAACTCAGTCAGATCATAACCGTTGATGTCGTTGGAGTGGACGATCCCGCTTGGTGAAATCTCGCGCTCGAGATGCCAAGTACCGATCAGCAAGTCTGGATCGGAGCCGTCGTCCAAGCCCGGGTTGCCCTGTGTTGCCGGGTCCTTCCAGCAAGCCTTAGTCTCGGTATCGCAATGCAACGGAGTGTAAGGCTGGCCGTCGTCGCCATAGCCAGTGAAGACGTGGCCTTTGGCTAATGCATCAGCGGGCGGGCGCGTGCGAACCAACTCATTGCCGTCAATTCGCCCATCTTCGTCTTCGCCAGGTAGCGGGATGGTGTAATCCCAGAAGGCGGAGAAATCGAGTATCCAATACCAATTGCCCGAGCTCTCGTTATAAGCGCGCGCGATGCCGACCGTCTTCCAAATCGGATTGCTCAAGATGTTCATGTAGTAGTCATAATTCTTGAAGAAATCGAGATAGTTTTCCGGTCTGCCGCGCGTCGCAAACGCGAGCGTGTCATAAACCGTATCAACATCGTAGCCCCACATGCGCGCGCGTCTCCGGGCGTCGCTGTTTTGGGGTAAATACCTGGGCAGTTGCTCAGTTTGAGCTACTTGCTTAGCTAAATCATCAGAAGCTCTGGTGATATTGATCGAAGGCCGCACCAGAGTGATGCCCAGACTGGCACGGTAGTTGTTGATAATGTCTAGGAACTGTTGTTCCAACTCATCCAGCGGCACCGCCGAGCCCATGATATTCGGCTGGTAGTAAGCCTGATTCAGTACGATCGGTTTACCCTGAACGTTATTTTGAACCGCCAGGTTACCGGCATTGAGCGTATTGGCGCGCGGGTATTTTGGCGTTTTGGTCGGCCCTTCACCGTCCGGGGTAGTTGCCGACGCAATGTTCGATGGTGGCGAAAGTACTGCGCCGTGACCTATGTTATAACGCAAGATGTAAGTATAGTTCTTCTTCGGAAAAACCGTCTCATCTACCCACGAGGTCTTGTTGGCAGCTACCGAGTCCAAATAAACAAAGTCGGCGGTATTGTCCGGCTCAGTACGAAAGATGCGCAACGAAGAAACCTTGGCATTGTAGGGCATGCCCCAACGCAATTCGATCTTGTTCGAAGCAATCGCTCTGGCCGAGAGCGTCTTGATGGCACTACGCACGCCAGGGTCTTGTGAGGTGTAACGTGGCACATCCACTGTAGTCGGCGCGCCGCCTTCAGCACTCGGATCGAGGGTCGTCACTGTCGCCGTGTTCGATGGAACGGACAAAATTGCCGGTTTTTTGGCCTGGAAACGAATCTGATAGTTGTAAGTCGCATTTGGCTTCAACCCGGAGTCGTTATAAGTAACGGCCGTTATTCCGAGCGTCGTAACGAACTCGAAAAGCTGGGGTGACTGCGGTTTCGCGCGATAAATGCGGATGCCAAGATATTCTTGGGCCGGGTTACTGATCTGCCAGACCAATTGAACTTGCGTGGCAGAAATAGCCGTGGCTTCTGCGTGAAGCGTCTCCGGGTGAAAACGCTTCCCGACGCCGATCTGCGCGGAAGCATTATTTGAGGTAATAACTAGCAAGCTGCTCACCAGCAGTAACGTCAGCAAGGCTGCCAGGAGTGAGCCGGCTAGTCCGCGGCGCTGGCTGGCTACATTCAGACACACGCCTCCCTTGCGGGGGAAGATATTGTTCAGCACCATATCAATCTCCTCTATATGTTTCTTTATATTGTTTAAGTTAGCCTGCCGCTTGAAAGCCGACAGACTTCGACTAACTCAGAAAGCACGAAAAGGTACGCAACTCATTTGGTGACGAGTTGCCTCGTGTAGTCCGAGTCAGCTTAAAGATAGACCAGGATAGTTTGCGTGTTATCCTGGCAATAAACTGGGGAGCAACGATTTCAGACACTGGCTCGAGCAGGACAACCTCTCTTATCGGAGTTTGCCTCTTGAGCAACTTGCATTTCAGGCAGACATCAACTTGTACCTCAAAATAGATTGCTCGAGTTGGTTAAATGCTTGCTCGAACAAACTAAAGAAGCCTCTCAAAGAACTGCCTACTCTACCTGAACCGTGCCAGAAATGTGTGAGGGATGAAACCGAGGTTGATGGTGGTAAGTCAAGCTGTGAGTTTAGGCTTTTGGGGCACCACTCAGCTCTTCCTCGTATGATTTGGGCAGATAACTCAGGCGTCTGGCAATAGCAGATTTGTGGGGACAAAGGAACCGACAAATAACAAATCCGTGGATCAAACGACGCTTAAGTTATGATTGATTGGGGATTCTGCTGCGGGATGCTGGTTATAAATAGCACCGGCTGTGGCGTAGTGTCAAGCTATATTTTCGCCCAGCTTATTTACTCACGCAATACTCACTTGCGCTATATACAAGGCCGAATAACTCGACCGTGTACTTATTACACCTGGGGTTGAAGAAAGCCCGCTTCGTTACTCGAGTAACGAAGCGGGCTATACAATAACACGGATGTGGAGTTATCCACTTATCACGGACAATACGAGCAAGTGTGCGAACCTGGGAAGGGCGCGTGGGGAGCGTTAAAGTAACTTATGCCCGGAGTAAGAATAATCTGATTGTCATCCCCCGGGTTGCTATCTGCTGCTAGGCCTTTGAAGAAGCTCAGCATAGATGCCCCTCCGTCTACGGCATAGAGCGTCAACATACCTCGCGCAGCATGAACACGAATGGTAGAGTGCGGCTTACCGTTCTGGCGGTAGAAGGTCACGATTTCTTCATCTCGCGCCGCATCGTGTACCGACCTCCACCAGCCGGACTCAGTCGGAGTTGGCTGTTGGTAATAACGATAGCCCTGCGTCGCCCAAGTGCCATCAGCATTGATGTAGAAGCTAATGGTAAATCCAGTCGCGTCCCACCCATTGTAATCGTTATAGTGCACGATGCCGGTCGGCGAGATCGAGGTTTGGACGTGATAGAGACCCGGAATGTTTTCACTGAGCGAAGGCTCGCGCAGGCTCAGATTGCGCTGCGGCGGTTCATCCTTCCAGCAATAATGGCTCGGATCGTCCATGTCGCAATGCACGGCTGAGTACCACTCACCCTCATCGCCGTAATTGGTGAAGCGGTGTCCTGCCGCAATTGCCCAGCCAGGCGGGCGCGTACGAATCAGCGGATTACCGTCTACCATACCATCATCGTCTTCGCCGGCTATCGGAATCGTCTTATCCCAAAAGCCCGCGAACTCGACTACCCAATACCACTTGCCCGTCGAGGCATTGTAGGTGCGCCCGACCCCGGCAACCTTCCAAACAGCAGTCAGCAGCGTTTCGTTAGCGGCATAGGAACTCTTCCAGAAATCGAGCGCCTGTTGGGCGGTGTAATTGCCTGCCGCGACGACGAAGCCAAAGGTCGTGTTGGGTTGATAGCCAAAGGCATGCACGCGCTGTTCGACACCACGCCCCTGGCTGTCGAATTCGCTCAGCGTATTGCGCGTGGCCAGGTCGCGGCTGAGATAGTCGCTCGATTTGGTCAAGGCGATGGATGGCCGTATCACGCCCTCAAATCTGGTAGCGCGATGTGCGCTGATCAAGCGCAGTAACTCCGCTTCTTCGTTATCCAAGGGAATTGGGCCGCTCGGTGGCGTAGCACTCGGGGTTGGTGCAGGAGTTGGCGTTGGTGTAGGCGGCGGTGTTGGCACCGGAGTTGGAGTCGGGGTCGCTGTAGGTCGCGGCGTTGGCGTCGCGATTGGTGTCGGCGTTGCTGTAGGTTGCGGCGTTGGCGTCGGCGTTCCTGTAGGCGGTGGCACCGGAGTTGGTGTAGGTGTGGGATTCGGGCCATTCGCACCCCAAGTAGTAGCTACCGCAGTATTCGATGGCGGTGAGAGCAATATGCCACTGCCGGAAAGAGGCATTTGGATGTAGTAGTAATAGGTCGTGCCCGCATTCAATCCCGAATCTACAAACAACGCTGGAGTCATGCCCAGCGTCCGATAGTAAACGAAGTTATTCGGGTTGGATTGTTCAGCGCGATAAACTCTGACCGAAGCCAGGCTCGATCTCGGCAGCCACGTCAGTTTGATCTGTGAGGGCGAGACGCCAATAGCAAACAGCGTTTCGTTGCCAGTAGGCGTCGGGGTGGGCTGCGGGGTTGGTTGTGGCGTAGGTTGTGGCGTAGATTGCGGCGTCGGCGCTGGCGTGCTAGTTGGTGATGGACGCGGCGTCGGCGTGCTGGTCGGCGTAGGCACAGGTGTGGGTGTCGCTGTTGGCGATGGTCTAGGCGTGGGGGTGGCGGCCGGGGTGGCGGCCGGGGTAGGTGTCGGTGTCGGCACTGTCGCAGTGCCAAATGTGCGTGCTGATGTAGGATTTGATGGGACTGAAAGTACCAGCCCGCCCGGCGCGGATGTCCTGATGATGTAGTTATACCAAGTTCCCGGCAACAGATTTTGATCAGTGAAGCTGGCCGCTAAAGGTACAACCGAGGTAACAAATTGATAGTTATTGTTACCCTCCCCGGCTGCGCGATAGATGTTGATGCCGCCGATTCCGCCGCGGTCGGAAATGCGCCAAGTAAGTCGCACTTCAGCTCCGGAAAGCGCGGCGGCTTGCAAAGTGATGCTTTGCTGCACGGCCAGCGCGCGGGACGGATAGAAGCTCAGATTGCTCAAGAGCAATGCCAGAGTCAGCAAAGACACCAAAGTGCGTGACAGCTCTGGCCCAAGCCAGCGCAACATTAAACCTGGACGGCTTGAATTAAATGAACGAGACTTTTGCTTTCCTTTTTTTTGCCTACTATTGAATTGATGATTTGATGGCACCATTGTTTCTCCAAAGTTCTACGCTCGCACAGACACGAATCGAAACCACACCTCCGGCTCAGTGGCTGGGCATGGGGGCAGTCAAGCCACTTAGCAGGGCTAAGCAGATTTCAAACTCGCTCGGCGCTAAACGAGAGAAGAGTCAGGATGCACTACGACTAAGTGCATTGTTGTTAGGGGCATGATAGCCGGGAGAGTCGGGCGCAAACGCGGAACAGGATGCGAGATAGTGTTGTCCGTGGGAGAGAAAAAGGAGAATGCGCCGATGATTTACTCCTAGCAAAGAAGCAAAATGAAGCAACTGGAATTCGCACGCGAACTCTCAGTCCTTTACTTCAATGAGCCAGTTTCAGGGGCTAATGGAACGTGTGGGCACGTCTGGATGGGATGCGCAGCTTAGATACCTTGTGCCGCTTGGATCTGTCAAGAAAAAAAACCGGCAGAGAAATTAAAACGCCGGGCCAGCATGTTGAACCAGCGTAGCAATCGCCCGTTCAATGACGCGCAGCCGGGACAACGCTGATTATTTCCATTGAAGGCGCAATTATTGCACTGCAAGCAGCGAGCGCAAGCCACTGGCCTGCGCTCGCTGCTAAAATCACAGTGTAGCGTTAGCTGCGAAAGTAGTCAGCGTTGATTTGAATGTAATGTTGCCACTGTTCGGGCACATCTTCGTCGCGGAAGATGGCCTCGACCGGGCAAGCCGGTTGGCACGCGCCACAGTCAATGCATTCATCGGGATTGATGTAAAGATGCTCGACGGTTTCAAACTCTGCTTCATCTTTGCGCGGGTGGATGCAATCCACGGGGCAAACGTCCACACAGGCAGTGTCCTTGGTTCCTATACAGGGTTCAGTAATGACATAAATTGCCATTCGTTTCTTTCTCCTTCGCGAGTATTTGTAAGTACGGTAGTACGCTTATCAACTTCAGTTCGAAATAGCAGTCCGCAGAGGTGCGATTGACTGCGCCTATTTTACTTTTTGAAGACCTGATTGCAAGCGTGCGCCAGTTTTTTCTGAACGTGAATACAGTAGGAGCGACAGCGTATCGCGCTCCCAAGAGCAGCATAGCGCCAACAATCAGCAAGATCCCGCAAGACAGCCCCGCCGGTCGTCAAGCATCCTGAACTCAGCTTTTCAAACAAGAATTCTCATCACAGTTGCACTAATCAAGATTGACACTTCGGCACGCTGGCAGGCTGCGACAAGCCACAGTGTAGCCGAACCATAGACAAGGAGAACTGAATATGATCGAGAAAGGCGCACCAATCACCCCGGCTACAGGCAAGCTCGGTGTACTTTGCGTTGGGCTGGGCGCAGTCACTACGACATTTATCGCAGGTGTCGAAGCCATCAAAAAAGGCTTGCGCCAAGCCCATCGGCAGTTTGACGCAGATGGGCACGATTCGTTTGGGCAAACGCACTGAAGGGCGTTCGCCGTTGATCAAGGACTTCGTGCCACTCGCCGGATTGAACGACCTGGTCTTTGGCGCGTGGGACATTTTTGAAGAGAACTGCTACGAAGCAGCGCTGCACGCGGGCGTGCTCGAAAAAGAACTACTCGTGCAATTGAAGCCGCAGCTCTCCAAGCTCAAGCCGATGGCGGCGGTCTTCGATCAGAATTACGTCAAGCGGCTGAGCGGCACGAACGTCAAACAGGGCAAGAACAAAATGGAGTTGGCCGAACAGTTGATGGCCGATATTCAGGAGTTCAAAAAGAAGAACAGATGCGCGCGCCTGGTGATGGTCTGGTGCGCTTCGACCGAAGTCTTCATCAAGCCGCACGCGGTGCATAAGACGCTCGCCAGCTTCGAGCAGGCGATGCGCGAGAATCACAAAGCGATTGCGCCTTCGATGCTCTACGCCTATGCCGCTTTGAAGTCCGGCGTGCCTTTTGCCAATGGC
Organism: uncultured Acidobacteriota bacterium; assembly: GCA_963699175.1. Lineage (GTDB taxonomy): Bacteria > Acidobacteriota > Blastocatellia > RBC074 > RBC074 > JACPYM01. The sequence goes on from OY969418.1 coordinate 1,825,151, forward strand.
GCGCCGAATCTGACGGTGGACATTCCGGCTTTGCAACAATTGGCCGAGCGGCAGAGCTTGCCGCTTGCGGGCAAAGACTTCAAGACCGGGCAGACGTTGATGAAGACGATGATCGCGCCGGGCTTGAAGGCGCGCTTGATCGGGCTACACGGATGGTACTCGACCAATATCCTCGGCAATCGCGACGGCGAAGTGCTCGACGACCCAGGTTCATTCAAGACGAAAGAGGAATCGAAACTCTCGGTGCTTGAATATATCTTGCAACCGCAAGTCTACCCTGAACTCTACAGCGACTTCACGCATCTGGTGCGGATCAACTACTACCCGCCGCGCGGCGACAACAAGGAGGGCTGGGACAATATTGATATTTTCGGCTGGCTCGGCTATCCGATGCAGATCAAGATTGACTTCCTCTGCCGCGACTCGATTCTGGCCGCGCCGATTGTGCTCGATCTGGCGTTGTTTATGGATCTGGCGCAACGCAGCGGGATGCGCGGGATTCAGGAATGGCTCTCGTTCTACTTCAAATCACCGATGTGCGCGCCGCAGCTTTACCCAGAGCACGATCTGTTTATTCAGTTGATGAAACTGAAGAACACGCTACGCCATTTGCGCGGTGAGGAGTTAATCACGCATTTGGGGTTGGAGTATTACGACTAAACGCGAGGTTGAGGATCAATTTCACGCAAAGCTCGTAAGGGAATAAAGCTTACGGGCTTTACGTCAATGTTGTGGCACAAGATGGCATCTTGTGCCACAACCGCGCGTTAGTTCTGTGCGTGTACCAAACGACGCAACCGGTCGGTGAAGAGCACGTCAATCTTCTTCGGCTCGATGACTGCCGTCACTTCACCCACGCCAAAGGTCGGATGTGCCAGCGTCTGCCCCTTGCGATAAGTGCGCCGCCAGTCATAAGGCGTGCTCTCGCGCTTGAGCAAGGTCTGATCTTCCGCCACCCCGTCGCGGGTCTTGAAGGTGCTCCGCGTGCTGCATTGTGGACACGTGACACGCGAAATCCGCCCGTTTTTATTGACCAGGGCGACAATGTGCCCGCGCTCTTCACCACAAACCGTACAATGTTTGTTTACACGATCACCAATTGCGTATTGCGTTTTTTCCAAGGTCTACTCCTTTTGAGATGTCTGGGTCGTTCGAAGGGTTCTGTATTTAGCGACTCGCGCGACGCGGTTGAAATGAGCGCGTGCCAAAGCTACTGCTGCCTCTGGCCGAACCTAGTGACCGCGTGGACGTTTTGACAATTTGTTCGCGCCCGCCAAAAGCCGGCAGAACGACACGCTCGATCTTCTGCTGCGTCAATTTTTCGATGGCGTGGAGCGAAGGCTCATCCGCCAGCGTCACCAGGGTAATTGCCTGTCCCTCGTTGCCCGCGCGCCCGCTGCGCCCGATACGATGGATGTAATCTTCCGGCACAATGGGAATATCGAAGTTGATGACGTGCGAGATGGATTCGACATCAATCCCGCGCGCCGCCACGTCCGTCGCTACCAAGACGCGATAACGACCGGATTTGAAGCCCGACAACGCAGCTTCACGTTGCGCCTGGGTGCGGTCGGCGTGGATGCGATCTACCTGATGCTTGCGCGCGGCCAGCAGCCGGGCAAGCCGTTCGGCCCCGCGCCGCGTGCGCGTGAAGACCAACACACGCTCGAAGCGTTCGCGTTCGAGCAAATCAAAAAGCAGCGCATTCTTCGATTCCAGCGCGACCGGATAGGCCATCTGTTTGACCGTCTGGACAGTCCTGCCGCGCTGGTTGACTTCGACCAATTGCGGCTGCCGCATACACGAGCGCGCGATTTTTTCGATAGAGGGCGACATCGTAGCCGAAAAGAGCAGCGTTTGCCGTTGGGCCGGCAGTTTGGCCAGCACACGCTGAATCGCGGGCCAGAAACCCATATCAAGCATGCGGTCGGCTTCATCCAGCACCAGCATCTCGACGCGCGCCAGGTTGAGCAGGCCGCTATCCAAATGATCGAGCATGCGTCCTGGCGTGGCGACAACGACCGCCGGGCCGCGCATCAACTCCGTGCATTGGCGATTGAAATTAGCGCCGCCGGTTAAGGTGACGGCACGCACTTTTTTTGCAGCATCAAGGGTCTGCCAATTCGCCGCAATCTGTCCGGCTAACTCGCGCGTCGGCGCAAGAATCAAGGCACGTACGGTCTTGATAGGTTTGGCAGTCGGTTCGGAAAGTTTGTGCAGTAGAGGGAGTAAGAAAGCTGCGGTCTTGCCCGTACCTGTGGCGGCACAACCGATCACATCTGCGCCGCTCAAAATGCTGGGAATCGCCTGCCGTTGGATCGGTGTCGGCTCGGCATAATCCAGGGATGCGCACTTGCGCACGAGCGCAGGGTGCAATCCCAAATCAGAAAAACTCATTATCAATCCTTCATTAGCGTCACCTACATTCTTTGTTGCGGGAGTGGCTGCCGTAGCTGTGACGCACAAACTACGGCAGCCATTAAGCGCCTGCGGGTGAAAACTTAGTAGCGCGAGCGACCGCCGCCGTAACCACCACCACCACCACGCCCACCGCCACCGCCACGCCCACCGCCAAATCCGCCACCGCCGCGATTTTCACGCGGTTTGGCTTCATTGACCGTCAGGTTGCGGCCCTGAAGTTCTTTGCCGTCGAGTTGAGCAATCGCAGCGGTGCCCTCGTCGCGCGAAGACATTTCGACAAAGCCGAAGCCCCGTGAGCGGCCTGTGTCGCGATCAGCGACAACTGCCGCTGACTCGACCGTGCCCACTTGCGCGAACAATTCTTCCAAATCCTCGCTGGTCGTTTGGAAAGCGAGATTGCCAACATAAAGTTTCATAGACATGTAGATGTACCTCTCCTTATGGAGTGTTAAGAGAAGCTTCGAATGTGACGGGCTTCGTGTAACGGTAGCAGCGAAGGCGTGCGTTCGGGCGTTCAAGTGAACGGCTTCTGTGATTGTAAGTGAGCCTGCTCTCGAACCATCCATAACGCCGCCGCTCTTGCGAGAGGCTTTGGCGCATCACCGTTGATGCGCGAGAGAAGGAATGAACGTACTGTAGTCTGCCTTATTCCGTCGCAACTTGCAACACATCTGCAAAAAAAGCGCAGGCTGCCATCGCAGGCAGCCTGAGCTTCGTTCGTCAAAACGTTTACCTACTTGTTCTGATTGGGGCGTAACCCCCAGACTTTGTACTCATCAAATCGCTGCCGGGTTTGCTGGTTGTCAGCGAAGATGTAGATGGTATTGTCTTCGATCCAGCAGGCGCGCAGTTTTTGCTGAATGAGAACGATTCTCAGTGTGGCTTCCACTGTCACGTCGTGTAGTTCCAGATCAAGTTTGCCTTGCGACCTGACCGACTCATCAAAGACTGCGTTGAGTTTCAATCCCCGGGCCAAGTTTTTGATCGCATCTTTAAGTTCAATGTCTTTTAGAGTCACATCCGCCTGTATAGGCTTGTCCGCTGCTTGTGGCGTAGCAGACTGAGCATGACCAACTACGGCCAGACCGAGCAATAGCGATAGGGCCAGGAAAAATTTCGATAGTTTCATTCTTGCCTCCTCGTGGCTGCTAAGTTTCAGACTTGGTTTGCGCTCACTGGAACAGTACCGTTTGACGAAACGGCGGGAACGGGAGCGATTATAGGGCGGAGCGGGCGCTAGCTGTCAATGCAGTTTTCTGCGCCTCACTTGCTCTCTTTCATTTTCGGCTCCCAGAGCTTGTATTGTGCAAAGCGCTCGCGCAACTCTGGCGTGTCGGCGTAGACGAGAATGGTTTTGTCTTCAGTCCAACACGCACGTAGGTATTTTTGAACGAAGACGATTTGGAGCGTGGCTTCTATTGTCACGTCGCGCAGTTCCATACGGACTTTCGACTGCACTTTGACCGATTCATCAAAAACGACGTTGAGCGCCAACTGGCGACCGAGGGTTTTAATGACGGTTTTAGTATCGTCATCAAGTTTTACATCCACTGTACCAGTGTCGCTCGTTTTTGGCGTGGCAGACTGAGCAAAACTAACGGCAGCAACACTCAACAACAATATCAGCAGCGTCTTGTGCAATTTCATTTAGGCCTCCTTTGGCTACGGTGACTGGCTTGTAGGTTGATCTTTGCTCACTAGGGCAGCACCGTTTGACGAAACGGCATGAACGGCGGCGATTATAGTGCGGTGCAGGCGCTGGGTGTCAATGGTATTTCTCGAATTAGGCTGCTGGCTTGTCAGAGCCAGCAGCCTCCGGCACTATCGCATCTGATGTAGTGCCGGAGGCCAGCTTGATCAGACTCGCAGCGTATCAGCACGCCAATTTTTGATTGCGCGTTTGGCCTCATCCGGCTTGGCAAATTTGCCCGCCAACGCTTCACGCACCAGCCCTGGCAGTTCGGCATCAGAAGCGAAGCGTAGCGCCACAACAAAACGCACTGGCAATTGCCCTGCTTGGGCAGCCAACTCCGCAGGTAATACGCGTTGATAGCGCAATTGCTCTTCCAAGCGAATTACACGATCCTGCACCCGCAGCGCATTGGTGCGCGCCAACACCGCCAGCACAATCAGTCCGCAGGCTAACAGCAAGGCTTCGACATGCGCGATATCCGGTGTTTGATACAGGCGATAGGCGGTATAGAGGAAATGCAGCAACACAATCGGCCCTAGCACGAAGTGAAATGGCGGATGCCGCCGCACGTGATTGGCATAGGTCTGTGTTTCTTGTGACATTCAATTCTCCTTAAAAGAATGTCCGACAAGCTGCCAGAGCGTATCGGAAGACTTGCGGCAAACATCCCAATGGTGCCAGCCGAGACTTCGACAAGCTCGGGCAGCTTGTCGGACTCATCACTACAACGAAGTTATTCCGCCACGCGCCGCCGGTCGCTCCATTGCGACCTTGGGCAGATCGGGCGTGAAATCTTCGCCGGGATTGATGAACTGGTCGCGCTCGAATTTGTACTGCTTGTCGTAAAGCTGTTTGTAGCGCCCGTTGTGCGCCAACAATTCTTCGTGGGTGCCACGCTCGACAATCTCGCCGCCTTCGAGCACGAGAATTTGATCGGCGCTGCGAATCGTCGAGAGGCGGTGCGCAATCACAAAGGTCGTGCGCCCTTGACGCAGCGAGCGCAAGCCTTCCTGAATCAGCGCCTCACTCTCACTATCGAGACTGGAGGTCGCTTCGTCCAGAATCAAAATCTTCGGATCGGCCAGCAGCGCACGAGCAATGGCGATGCGCTGGCGCTGCCCGCCGGAAAGTTTCACGCCGCGCTCGCCAACAATGGTTTCGTAGCCTTTCTCAAAGCCCTGTACGAATTCGTCGCAATGCGCGATCTTGGCGACCGTCTCAATCTCGGCGCGCGTGGCGTGTGGACGCGAGAAGCTGATGTTCTCGGCCACGGTGCCGTCAAAGAGAAAGTTGTCTTGCAAGACTACGCCAAGCTGCCCCCGGTAATCGTGCAGCTTGATTTCGGAGAGCGCTCGCCCGTCAAGTTTGACCTCTCCACTCAGCGGTTGATTGAAGTTCAGCACCAGACTAATGAGCGTGCTCTTGCCGGAACCGCTCGAACCGACCAGCGCGGTGGTCGAGCCTGCGGGCGCGGTGAATGAAACCTGCTTCAAAACCGGCGTCCCAGGATTGTATTCAAAACTCACGTCGGCAAATTCGATCTCGCCGCGAATGACCGGTAACGCCGCTTTGTGCGCGTCCTCTTCGTCCTCGGTCGTCATTCCCAGAATCTCGCGGATGCGGTCAAGCCCGGCGAAAGCCTCGGTGATCTGCGTGCCAATATTGGCAATTTCGATTACAGGTAAGGCCATCATACCGGTGAACAGGAGATACATCACCAATTCGCCCGGCGTCATCTCGCCCGCCAACACTGCGTGGCCGCCGATGTAGATCATCACCAAACCAATCGCGCCTATTACGAGCGAGGCAAACGAACCGATAGCCGAAACGCCCGTCATCGATTTGGCGACGTTGCGCAAGAGCCGGTGCGCGCCTTTGGCAAAGACGATCTCTTCGCGCTTTTCTGCCGTATAAGCCTTGACGATGCGAATGCCGCCCAGCGATTCGCCCAGCCGACCGGTGATCTGAGAATAAATCTCGCCTCGTTCGCGAAAGAGCGGACGCAGCTTGGTAAAAGCGAAGGCCAGTCCCGCTCCGAAGCTCAACAACACGACAATCGTCACCGAAGTCAGCTTCCAATTGAGATAAAAGAGCACAAACAGCGCGATGGTCGCGGTCACAATACTGCCGGAGAGTTGTACCAGACCGGTGCCAACCAGATTCCGGATGCCCTCGGCGTCGTTCATAACCCGCGCAATCAGCTTGCCCGTCTGCGTCGAATCAAAATAGCTCACCGGCAGGTGCGCGACTTTGACCATCACGCGCTTGCGCATCTCGGTAATCGCACGCTGTGCCGCGACGCCGAGAATCTGCGAGAGCGCGAACGTGGTGGCGGCTTGCACCAGTGTGGCCGCCGCCGCCGCCAGTGCCAGCGGCAGAATCAGCTCGCCTCGTTTATTAATAATCACACTATCAATCAGGTACTTCGACGAAGCAGGCAAAATCAGCCCAACCAAGCGGTTGACCAACATCAGGGCTGCGCCCAGCAGCAAGCGCCAGCGATGTGCAATGACCAATTCGCGCGCATCGTCCCAAGCCTGGGAAAAGTTGAGGCGTTTCTTCTTTTTCTCTTCAGCCATAAAGCTCCCGCAGGAATAAAGTGAGTGCCGTCAGACAAGAGTCAGCAAATGCGCCCAAGGATAGTGGATTGTAGAAAAAAAGGGTACTCGCCAGGAGCTAGGCATGTAAATTGTGATTACCCACGCTCAAGCCTTCAAGCCTAGCTGTAAGGTTGAGAATATCCCTGACGGAGATCAGGATAGGGAGCACGGCTTTGATAGCGAGCTGACGATCATTCGTTTCCAAAGATACTGCTAGTTGCACTGCGTCGTAACCACACAAGAATCACTTTCTAAACTGAAAAGCCCTCAGCTTCGCGCCGAGGGCTTTCTGCTACAAGCATTGTTAGCGATACCGCCAGAAATTGCCATATCGGTCGTAGTAACCTACGGTGTGGAACCTACCGAAACGGTCATAGTAACCAACCATACGATTTCTACCTCGAGACCGGTAGCGAATTCGCCGGTCTCCGTCTGAACTCCTGATACCATCCAAGATACCGCGAACTATTGACCGCGTAACTCGCTCAGCTTTACGCGAATCCTGCTTTCTTATCTGAGAAAGAGTCTGCCGACTTACGCCAGCAGACTCTTTTAAAGGAGGATGCAACCCTCAATATTTACCAGCCCATATCAAGGTTGAAATCCTCATCTTGATCTGAACTGGCAGAGACATCAATAAGCTGAATCTCTTCGTGCTGACCACCCAGGCGAATACCTGTCAACTCCGTGCCGCTTACACCACTTCGAGTGAGCAGCGCATCTTGATCGAATTTGTCATTCTTGACCACTACCGTAGCCTTCGCTTGTGCAATCACCTTACCGCCACGTTCAAGTTTTACCTCATGCGAACTAGCATCATAACGCACCAGATAGCGCCCCGGTTTGATTTCTGCGCCATTCATCCAAACCTTACTACTGATAGTGATGTTTTCTTTCAGGTCTTTGTAGTGATCTGCCAACGCGCCTGCGCTTAACAGACACAACAAAGAAAAACTCATTAAACCACTGGTTATCTTTTTCATACTTCCTCCTTCTGTTATTGCCGCATCACTTACTGGTGATACAGCCTGTTATCATTCCTTTTGTAATCGCCTTTATTCTCCACTGGAAGAAATCTCATAGATTCCAATTTCAACGTTTTGCCCGCCAAGACCAATACCCATCAACAGCAACCCTTCATCCGTGGGCGTAGTCAGCAAGGTGTCATGTTTGAACTTATCCTTAACGATTCGGATACCTGCTGTGGTCTTTACTATCAAGTTCCCGTTGCTCCTAAAGCTCATTTCACTGGTCTTTGGATCATAGCTCACGAGGTATTTACCTGGCTTTATAACCCTATCAACAACCAACACGCTGTTTTTTAGCGTGACATCCTCGCTCCACCCTTTGTGCTCAGCCAGTGAACCAGCGCTCAGTATACACAACAGGGAAAAACTGACAAAACCACTCGCAATCTTTTTCATATCTCCTCCTTCGCCCTGGCCTATTCCAGGTTTAGTAAGAGGTATTGCAGCTTCTGTGCCAGCCACTTAATTCCTGACAAGTCTAGTTATCCATCCAGTTATAAGTGTTATAAGAGTATGCAAACTAGCAAAGTTCATAAAAAGCAATACACAAGCGTACCGTTAGGGGTCTTTCTCAAGCTTAATAAAATCGAAAACCCCACCGACTTAACGCCAGTGGGCTTTTCTTCGAGAGTATGACTAGAAGAAACTTATTACCAACGCCGACCGCTATATTGTCGGTAACTCTGATAGAAGCCTTGCTCAAAACCTTGTCGGTAGGCAGCATTGCCGTTCCGATAGTGGCTTGAGTTATTCGGCGTCATCGCACGATTAGACTGGGCATCTTCACGGCCTCGTTGTGAGCCGTCACGTAAGCCCTTCTGGTAATCCCCGTTATTGTAACCGTAGTTGCCATAACCATTATTGCCGTAATAGCCGTCGTTGCCATAGTAACCGCCATTACCATAACTACGATTACCATAACCGTAGCGGTTATTTTCGTAGCGGTCATTCACGCCGTTGCGGTTTCGGTCATTACCGTAAGAATAGCCACGATTTCGCTCAACCCGATCCGGTATGCCATTCCGATTGAAGTCGGGTTGGCCCCGGCGGGTTTCAAAACGGTCAGGAATACCATCCCGATCACGATCACGACGCCCGCCCCGCCCCTGTGCGTTGACAGTAGAAACAGCGCCGATGCTCAGAACAAAAGCACTTGCGAGCGCTAAAGAAACAATACCTTTTTTCAAGTTTTTCATATTTGCTCCCTTCCCTAGCATTGTTAAACCCACAGATGAATAAGCATTTTGTGTGCCAACGTGAGTGGGCAGCACAGGTCTTTCTGCATCAACAATTTAGCCTTGGATGGAATACAGAATTAGAAGCGGATAAACACTATCTGGGATAAATCTAGCGGAAATGGAGTGTATGGGAGAGGTAAAGCTAAACAAGCTACTCGGACTTGTACCAAGTGGCTTGTTTTGTTGACTTCATTGATTTTACAAGTATATATAAGGCGCACTTCTAATAGTTAAAGGAGACTTGCCAATGAAACTTAAGAAGGACTATTTTTGGCTTGGTGTTGGTTCGCTCGCCCTTATATTAACTGTGTTGTTGCTAAACTGGCACTTGCTGTGGAGGCATGATTGGAATGCACGTGCCTCATTTGGCGATATGTTTGGTGTTGGTAATGCAATTTTGGCTCATGTGTAACTAGATTGCATTTCCCTTGTTCGGCACATCCGCCGAATCAGAAGGTCGTTGATGCATTTCGCGTTAGACATCGCCTCGTAAGTGGCTACGTAGCACCTGAGATAACGCTTATGCACGCCACGAAAAACGCGCAAGTAGGTGCGTAAAGCAGTTCCGGCGCCTTCACAAGTATTGCAATGGACTTCGCGTATGCCATCACCATCGTCATCCCGCGCCCATTCACGCTGGCCATTGTCAGCGCGTCCGTGCCGGACGGTCGCATGTGCGAGGTCAAGTTCGGATTCCACCCGCCGGTAGCCGCTCCATTCATCGGTATAGAGAATGGCTGCGCCCGCCGGGATGGTGCTCTCAACGACGAAGAGGCAATCGTCGCGGTCAGCATTCTCGCCGACAAAGTAGCGCACTGTTTTACTCGTGCGTTCAACGACCGAGAAGATTGGCGGACGATCATTGGCATAGGTGCCGTGCCCGGGCTGCTTGTTCGCCCGGCGGCGCGGCGGGTCGGCAGGGTCAGGCTGCGGCGTGCTTTTTTTCCCCCGCCTTCTGATACAACTCGTCCGCTTCAAAGACCGTGCCTGGCAAGACCTCTGTGGGCTGCTGCTCGTAGAGGTTCTGTTGCACGCGCTGGCGCAGCGTATGTACCTGCTTATGCGAACAGGCGAGTTCGCGTGCCAAGCGTGCCGTCGGCTCGCCTTTGGCGATGCCGCGCAACAAGAGCACTAATTGCGCAGACGACCGTCTGGTCTTAGCAAGATCGTCCCGCTCAGCAGCGTGTAATAACGGTCGCAGTCTTTACAGCGATAGCCAATGAAATGGCCACGCTGCCGTGCGACGCGACGTTGCTGGCTCTGACAGTTCGGACAACTCAACCCATTTGGATGGAGTTGTTTTTCAAGCCAGGCCATACAGGCTTCATTATCGAGCAAGTCGCTAATGGGAAAGTCAATCATTCCCTTAGCTTACCTGCGATTCACGCAAACTGGCTACACATGAGCCGCAATTTTTTCTGGTCTAGCGTTTGCAGCATTGATAATTACATTACTTATGCAAAAGGATGAACTTGAATTACAGAGAAAAGAGCTTGAAGACACTCGTGAGGAATTGGCAAGAACAGCGGCAGCACAAGAAAAAACGGAGAAAGCGTTAAACGACCAGTTAAGTGAGTTAATTAAACAGCGCAGGCTATCAATTATGCCCTCACTAACGCTTGAGCCTGCAGAACGACCTAAGCTAAGTAATGTGGGAAACGGCACTGCGTTGAGTATTCAAGTTAAACCTATTGAGGTTAGGTTTGACAACGGGAAGGCTGCTACATTTGAATTTTGGCCAATTAACCTACTTACTAATCAAGGACATAAAGACATACGCCCAAAGTTTAGCGGGCCTTCCACATACACCCAACAAGAAATCAATGAACTGTCAGGTTTAATAGAACAATATTTGAGCAAAGAAGACTATAAACTCACAATAAGATATTTAGATATTGAAGGAATAGTGTACGAACAAGTGCTTACTATTGAATCAGGAGCCTGTAGGCCATCTTCAGCCAAACCTTTTAGTAGGCCAGCTACAGAAGTAGAAATATAAAAACCGCCCCTCCCAGGCCGTCTTAGTTCACGAATGAAGAGAAAGAATATGACAAAACGAATCGCGCTCATTTTTGCAATATTCAGTTTGCTTACATTGCCCGCGCTAGGCACTCCTTACGATAAAGAACATAAGAAGCCCAAAGGGACTTCTTATCGTTGTCCAAATGACTGCGGGAGACACGGTACTTGCAGAAATAATCTCTGTATCTGTGATCCAGGTTGGACGGGTTTAGGATGTAAAGTGAAAGTCCGTGCACCTACCACTCACAAGCGGTCTTAGTTTATCTCTTAAGTATAGGGCGGAAGCTTTATAACTTTTGCCAAGCTACCAAATCAAAGTTGGTGAAATTGACGATCAAGCGACGCCGGTAATCATAGCCGCACCGAAACAACGACTGCGGCTTGCGACTGTGCTTCATAAGTTTGAGGGCCTACTGCTGATGCAGCTATTCACCCAGCTTGTGACACAAACAGAAGGTGAATGTTAACAAGGCGACCAACCGATCCAAGGGGTGTGGCCCGGTCAAACGGGTCACTTCCAGTCTGAGGAAATAAGGTATGAGGCCTAAAAGAAAGGGGCGGGTAGCGGGGCTCGAACCCGCGACATCCAGATCCACAATCTGGCGCTCTAACCTACTGAGCTATACCCGCCGCAAAACGTTTTGACCTGTCAAATTGGATCAAGGTCTCGATCCGCGCGGCCAAAACGAAGGCGCAATGTTACTGATCGAACCAGAAGTCGTCAAGCGGTCGTGGAAATTGGTAACGCGATTACCGGAAAAAGTTTGATGAGCATAGCCCTTCCGAAGTAAGAAAAGTGTGACCAAACACTTTGCTTCAGGAGGACACTATGCTCATCCAGGAAACCATAAACGAACCCGATATGCTGCTCAAGCTGCTGGTTAATCTCGACGATCAATTGCAGGCCTTGCAACCGCAACTCGCCGCCCAACAGTTGCCGCGTGACCGTCGGGGCGGGCCAGCGCGCTTGTGTGCCGCCGAGGTGCTGACGATCATGATTTACGGCGCTTGGCTCGGACTGACCGACAAGGCCAAACTCTATTACTACTTTCAGCGGCACCACTGGGCGGAGTTTCCGGCCTTGCCCAGTTACAGCAAGTTTGTCGAAGCGACGAACCGCGTCGTGCGTGAAGCGGGCGCACTGTTGGGTCAGCAATTGCAAGCCAATCGCGCTGCGCAGCACGGCCACCCCGTGGTCTTGCAAGACTCCACGCCCGTGCCGGTTTGCAAAGTGGCCCGTGCCAAACAGCATCGTACCTTCAAAGAGCACGCGCGCAAATCGCGCAACGGGAGTGGCTACTGGTATGGTTTCAAACTGCACGTGCAGTGTGATCAGCGTGGGCGTTTATGTGCCGTGCGTTTGACGGCCGCCAACGTGGATGATCGGCAGTTGCTCGACCCCTTGTGTGAGTGGATCGAGCACGGCATTGTGGTGGGCGACCGCGGTTACATCTCGCAAGCAAGGGCAGAAGAACTAGGGCGGCGTGGAATCAAGCTCTTCACCCCAAACCGCAAGAACATGAAAAAACTCGCCACGCCGTTCCAAGTAGCGTGTCTGCAAGCCCGGCACCGGGTTGAAGAGGCGTTCGAATTTCTCAAGTGCTGTTTCGGCCTGATCCGCAGTACACATCGGGCGGATTACGCCTTCGCGATTCACTTGCTGGTGTGTTTACTCGCCTATTCGCTCTTTAACTTGCTGTTTCAATAAGCACTTTTTCCCGGTAATCGCGTTGGTAGTGGGGCGACAGTGTGTTGATGGCCGAATAGGGGTAAAAACGTAAGGTTATACTCTTGCAGCCGCGTAGCGGCGACCTGAGTTTAGCCCGGCGTTTTCAACGCCGGGAAAGATAAGCCGTGAGTTCTGCGTCGCGTCAGCGACGCCTGATTCAAGCGTCGCTGACGCGACGCGGAACTACTGCGCACTGTACCGTGGGTTGAAAACCCACGGCTAAATTCAACTGCCGCTACGCGGCAAAAACGACAGCCTGACAGGTTTATCACTACTGAGGGCCGTTGATTGGTTGCTTAATCTATTGCCATACAAAGCGCGGCTTTGATAGCAACACACTGTCGCCCCACTACCTGGAAATTGCGTGAGGCTATGCCTTGCGCAAACGGAAATCGGCAAAGATCGGCAGATGATCGGAAGCGATCAAGGCGCGCCGGCTGCGGTGCAAACCGATTTCAGTCAACTCCAGCGAGTTGTCAAAGTAAATATGGTCGAGATGTAGAAAAGGCAAGAGGCCTGGGTAAGTGCGCTTACGACCCAACTGCAAACGAATGTCGGCGCTCTGAAAGTGCTCGGCCAGCAAGTGCGACGCTTTACCGCGCATCCACTCGTTGAAATCGCCGAGCATCACGCGCGGCCCGGCGTGATCCAAGCTGTTCAAGATTGCTGTGTCTAGCAGTTTGCGCGCTTGATGCCGCCGCTCAGTGTACGACGTGCCGAGATGCACGTTGTAGACGTGCAATATGCAATCCTTTTGCAGCTTGATGTCCACCCGCAGACAGCCGCGTTGTTCGCGCCCGTAGATGCTGATGTCGTGATTGACATCGGAGAGCAGCGGCCAGCGGCTCAAGACCAAGTTGCCATAAGCGCCGCCGCGCAGTTGGCGATTCTCGCCGAGGCGATATTCCATCCCCAGTTCGCGCGCGATGTAATGCGCTTGATCGTCTTCGCTGCCTTGCCCGCGAATCGCCAGCACTTCCTGCAAAGCGATGATATCGGCGTCAATCTCACGCAGCACTTTGACTATGCGCTCCGGGCTGACACGCCGATCAAGTCCTTGGCACTTATGAATGTTGTAGGTGACGATCCGAAAACTCTTCATCAGAAAATACAGCCAGCGATAGAGCGATTATTATTCGTGCTTGACCCGCTCGCGTCTCTCTGCCTCTCCTTCTCCCGCCCTCACGGTCTCACGCTCTTTTTCCTGTTCGCCTTCGCGGTGCAAGGCAAAGGCGCGGATGAACAACGAAACGGCCACCCAGATGCCCAACACCGCCAGCGGCACCGAAATCACGCGCGGATAAAAGATGGCGAGTTCCGACAAGAACAGTAGTAGGAAACCCGCCGCGGTCATAATCCGCGCCTCCGAAGGCCCCAACACGCGACGATTCAAGATCGCCGCGCTCACTGCATGGCTGATACGTATCGCGCCCGCCGCCGCGCGCGAAGAGCTGCCTGAACCGAGTTGCGTGCGCAATCGCCGCTTCGCCAACTTGTGCGTCGGCGAGACGCAACGTCTATGGGTCAACACAATCTCCGTCGCGTTTTGCAAGTCGGCCAAGTACATCTCTTCCATCGCATTGCCGAAGTCGTGATCTTCGATGATGACATCCAACTCCCAATTGCCCAACCAACTCGCCAGGTTGAGATTGGTCGAGCCGACCCGCGCCCACCAGCCGTCTGCCACCGCCGTCTTAGCGTGTACCATCGGGCCGTTCCACTCAAACACGCGCACGCCCACTTCGAGCAACGCTCGATAGCCGGTCCGCGAGAGCGCGCGCACGACCGGAATGTCCGTTGCCTGCGGCACCAGTAACCGCACATCCACGCCGTCCATAGCCGCTGCACGCAACGCTTGGACATAAGGTGTGGTCGCCACAAAATAGGCGTCGGTCAGCCATAAGTTCTGGCGCGCCGTAGCCGCGATCATCTGATCCAAACGATACAGCCCCGCGTTGTAAGGCATGCCTGCCACCACCCGTAGAGCTACTTCTCCGGCTGGCGCGAGCTTGGTGCCATCGGGCAATTCATCTGACGGGAGCGGTTCTCCTGTCAACGCCCACGTCTGGGCAAAAGCCCGCGCGATCTCGGCCACCGCCGGGCCTTGCACTTCTACTCCCGTGTCGCGCCACGGCTCAAGCCCGCGCGCGGGGTCGCCCACCCACATCTGCCCTACACACAGCCCTGCTACAAATCCTACGCGCCCGTCCACCACAATTGTCTTGCGGTGATCGCGCCCCAACCAGCCGAACGGGCTGTCGAAGCGTGGCCTATTGAAACACCGCACCTCAACGCCTGCCTCGCGCAACTTGCGCCAAAATCTGTTGGAGGTGGCAGTGAGCGCGCCCACCCAATCGTAGATCAGCCGCACCTGTACGCCCGCACGCGCTTTGGCCATCAGCAGTTCGGCAAACTGCGCGCCTTGTCGGTCTTCATGAATGATGTAACTCTCGAAGTGGATGAACTGCTGGGCGGACTCTAGCGCAGCCAGCCAGGCGGGATAATTTTCTGTGGCATCCTTGAGTAGTCGGATATAGTTGTCTGGAATCAGCGGGGCGCCAGCGGTACGCACAACCGCCCGCTCGGCCAACAAGTGTGCGCGTACATCATAGCGTGGCTTCTGTCGTGCTTTGAGCGGAACAGCCATTAAATCGTCTTCTTAAGGTTTCAACCGATAGCTCAATCATCAGCGGGAGGGAGCGTGCCGAGCACTAACATACCTACGGCAGCTATAGATTTCAAGAAAGAGAATTTCCGCAATAGGTAGTGGCGCAAGCGGGAGAGAAGGTTTGGAGTCCCGCCTGCAGGCGGAAGCTTGCGTTGACCAGCCCGGCCGGCTGCAGCCGGTACTCCAAACTCAACACCTTGCGCCACTACTCCGCAATATTGTTTGCTGTAGTGATGGCTGTCTCGCCAGCTTCGGCTTTTCTCATTTCACACGTTGGCCACCTGTCGCCACCAGCCTGAGCCTTTTTTCCAGCGGCGCCTGCGGGTGGGGGATGAGTAAATGAAGTGTCGGGTTGAGACGCAAGGGGCCGCGCGCATCTGGTGACAGTTCGATGGTGATGGTTATTTTGCCCTGCTGCCCTGGCTGCAAAAACCCTAAAGGTAATGGAGTCTGCGTGCTCAAAAAATCATCCATTCTCTTCAGCACAGCGTCACGCGCCGCAAAAACGCAAGCGCCTAGCGCCGCCTGATCTGTCGGCCCTAGCCAGCTCTCCTTGGTAAAGCCGCTGAAGGCGGCAGTCATACGCGCCTCATTAACCAGCTTGTTAGGTAAATCCAGATCAAGCGCATAGAGCGCCACACCACTATTGATCAGCGAAACGTTTTGCAGCGTAACGGTCAAACTTGTGCCACTTTCGTCGAGCGCCAAGGTTGCTACAGCCCCAACGCCAACCAAAACAATTGGTGGCGTGCCTTTTTCGTGCAGCCGAATATCGTCAAAGCTGAGCGTCACCGAAGAACCTGGTTTGAGCACGATGACGCCCGCTCGTGTTGTAGTCGTCGCGAGCAGCAGCCAGAGAAAAACGCACAGGAACACACAGATGAACTTCATCATTACCTCCTATCAGACACCTAGCAAAGTTTCCCAGCCTAGCGCGGCACGATGACCCATTTGGGATTGTCGTTGAGCAGGGGTGCCGTCAACACTTGTTGTTGCATGAATTGCCAAGCGGCTGCGCCGCCTGGCTCGCCAGCAATCATCGCGACTGCGGGCAGCGCGATGAAGACATAACCGTGATTCGGGTCGTTCAGATAGTTGTTGAAATCTGTTTGGGGATTATAGCTATTCAGAAAGCCGTTTTGCTCCTCCGGCCACGAGTTGAAATAGAAGTTGTCGGCGGCCTTCACCGTCGGCATTTGATAAGCGGCGATTAAATATGGATTGTAGTTTGGGTTGGTCAATTGGCCGGTCATAAACGGCCCCAGCCAGGAAAGTATCGCACCGGTCGGGAAGCCTAATTCCTTCGCGCGGCCAAAGGCATAGACCAGATAGAAGTGCTGCCACGGCGGCGTGCGATAGGCTGCCATAGCGGGATCAACCTCCGCGCTCCACGAAGGCACGACGTTGCCCTCTTCCCAAAAACAGAGCGGCGGAACTGCCGGATAGCCGTGTGAGCCATACTTCTTCACGGCCATAGAATTGCCCCAATTCCAATTGGCGTTGCCCTGAAAGGCGGTGCCGGTCAGGTTGAGTGTGCCCTCCCAAACAGCTATCGCATCATTCGTCAAACGAGTGAAATAGGTCTTCTCCGGCGTTCCGTCGGGCGCGAGATAAGCTGTCTGCGCGCGGTTACGTAAAGTCCAGGCGTCGCCGCGCACCTCGTCATAAATGCCACCAGTATCGCCCGTCGGGCCGCGCCCATAAAAGAACGCGTTCGTCCAATTGGTGCTCACCGCGCTCCAGGCTGCCCAGAAATATAGCTCTTCCAGATAAAAGTAATCTCCAGTCAGCGTATAGACCGGCGAATAATAATCCGGCTGATGCGCGACATCCGGCAGCCAGCCGCCATCGGTCATTGAGCCAACCGGCACGATCTTGTCCGCCGGGTCAGTATAGAGGTAGTTGATGTATGAATTGCCAGAATGCAATAAGACTGTCGGCCGCGCGGTGATGGAAAGCACTTTGCCAAGCGCCGAAACGCCATTCCGATCAAAGAGCCGGCCATTCAGCCCTTCGCGAAAATGCACGGGAAAGGACGCCGCTAAATCGGCATTGCCAAAGGTCTGCTGTTGCACCCGCCAATCGCCAGTGTAGAGCCAGCGCACCAACCACGTGGGATACGGCCCGATTTCATCACGCCCGCCTGCTGTCGGCATCAATTTGGTCAGATTACCCCGGTCAAACAAATCCTTCGGTACTACGTTCCAGCCATCCACTGAGTCTGTGTAGGCCCTGACCAGCGCGGCTTCAGAAACGACTTTCGTCGTATCGTAATTGGGCAGTGCTCTGGTCTGTTTCAGATAGGCGAGATTGTGATTGATCTCGATCAAGGGCGGCGCGCCACCAATCCAGAACTCCTTTGTCCAGCGACTCGCAGCGATATGATTCACGGAAGCTTTGGTGTAGACGGTTTGAGGATGTGTGTCGTTCAGTTTTAGCGTCAGCGCATAATTTTGATCCTGCAAGGCTATGGTGTTTGAGACTTCGCCGATGAAGCGCACTTTTACTTTACGTATGCCCGGCCAAAACGTGGCGTGGAAAATCGGTCGAAATGATCTGTAAGCGTCGAACCCAATGTCGTAAACCCGGTTGAGACTGTGATCGGCCAAGATAATTGAAGTAGTCACCGAACCACGGTTCCAATACTCGAAACTATTGGCATCAAGCATATCTCGCGCCGAAACGCTGACCTTAGCCCCATTAGTCAGATCTATCTGGGCGTCAAAGTTGTAGTTCTTGTGCTGCATCTCCTTCTTCGTCAAAAAGGCCGTGTTGTTGCCCAGGAGCTGATTGATGAAGGTGACTTTCACCGAGCTGTTCGCGTTGAGCTTGGGCAGGTAGAACGTCAGCACAGCGTGTCTGACCGAACCATCCGGCCAACGGTTCTTCACGTCGGCCTGCGTGATCACAGGCAGGCCGCCCACAACAGCCTGCGGAAAGTTTTTAATCTCGCCCTGCACGAATGGGCGACCAAGTTGAATGGGATATTGGTTGGTAGTGACCCCGGCCCTTTCGCGAATCGTGACAAAGTTGGCCGGATTCGTCTGCCCCTGAATTGCGACAGCAATGCTACCCCAGATAAAGAGCAGCCCGGCAGCCTGAATCTTCGCCCAGCCGACAGGTTGATGTGGCGTCCATTTCAATCTCAACATCTTCTCAACTCCCCTTCGAGACCCACTCGGTTGGAACCAAAGTGCGGCCATCAAAATCAGCACACTGTCGTTTAACAAAGTGGGGGTTCAACTACTGGGGGTTACTATCTGGGTTGGCTTTCAGACGGGCATCATCATGATGAAGAGGATCAGCGGAATGCAAGCATTTCTTTCAGCATTAATCGTTAATCAGTCACCGCAGTCCAGCCAAAAAATAAATGGGCCTTGAAAGTTCCATTAGCTATTGCCTAATTTGCGGCGGGTGTGGTATAGACTACTTGCGTTGGGCATTCCTCACTACCGGCAAGCAATACCAAGAATGCCTGATGTCCTGTTATTAAGTAGTGTCCCGAAGTTAAGCACGTATTGAATGGCTGAGTTCATCTGTCTCACAACAGGTGTGTTTCGGCTTGGCTGGTACTTTGCACTTACTTAATAACTACCTCGCTTTTGCTTCGGCGGGGATCGCTATCACAACCTCACAAGTTTTATCTGACTCCCAGGCTGGCTTGTGAGTGAGTGGTAATGTGCGATCTACCGATTTTCGAAAACCGATCTAGTCTCTTTCGGATCAAAAACTCTCAAAGGAGAAACTCGAATGCGAAACTCATGCAAACTTACACACACACTGATGGCGCTGCTCGCTCTCTTTGTGATGTCTGCAGTGGCACGTGCCGCCGATCCTGGCAATGCGTACCCAGCAGCTTCACCAGTCAGCGATCAGAAAGCTGGCTCAGTGTTGATATACAACGTCTACACCTCGAGTATTTCTGCGCCTAACTCGCAGAATACGCGGGTCAATGTCACCAACACAAGCTCGACCTCGGTGGCCAATGTCCACATCTTCTTTGTGGACGGCGCGACCTGCTCGATCGCTGACTCGTTCATCTGCTTGACGCCGAACCAGACGGCCTCCTTCTTGGCTTCGGACGTTGATCCGGGTACGACCGGCTACATCCTTGCGGTTGCGACAAATGACCTGGGCTGCCCGGTCAACTTCAACTTCCTGATTGGTGATGCTTACGTCAAATTCGCGTCGGGCCACGCAGCCAACCTGGCTGCCGAAGCCTTCTCGGCGGCGAGTGGCGCGGGAGCAGCACCGGTGGCTTGTGACGGCGCTTCTATCACAGCGTTGCTGTCATTCAATGACACTGCATACAATGCAGCGCCACGCGTGCTAGCGGCCTCGAACATCCCATCCAGGGCTGATGGCAATGACACATTGCTCATCCTGAACCGTATCGGCGGCAGCTTGGCAACCGGCTCATCGACGCTCGGTTCGATCTTCGGCATCCTCTACGACGATGCGGAGAACCCACTGAGCTTCACCTTCACGGCTGGTGTCTGCCAATTCCGTTCCAGCTTGTCGAACAACTTCCCGCGTGTGGCACCTCGGTTTGAGAACTTCATTCCGGCGGGTCGCAGTGGCTGGGCGAAGTTCTTCTCGCAATCGGATGTTGCGCTCTTGGGTGCGACGATCAACTTCAACCCGAATGCGGGCACGGCAGCGAACGCCTTCAACGGCGGTCACAACATGCACAAGCTGACGCTAACTACGACAGCGACAATAACGATTCCGGTCTTCCCGTCCAACTGCGGCTTCTAATCAAGTGGCAGTTGCCGGAGAGAGCGGCATTCATCTCTCTCGGAAGGGCCGGGTTCGCTCGGCCCTTCCACTTAACCGTTAAGCGCAGTAATCAATCTCGCGTGCGTGTTATTTTTCGATTTGCACTTATAGATTTCAGTCTTCAGTAGCGAGTGTGATTATTGCGTGAGTTAGACTTTTAGAGGATGGGGCTTCTGTCTTCTAAGGTATCGAGAAGAACATTGTGGGCCTGCCGTGTAGGAAGTAGTTACACGGCAGGCCCAATTTTTGTTTTTATGGGCAGTACCGCTGACCACACGGTTTGGCTGCGAGGAAAACCAAATTGAAAAGCACCCGACTCTTCATTCAAATACTTATCGGCCTTTCCGCTTCCCTGCTCTGTTTCACTTCACAAGCCGACCAGCAGGAAACTGCTGTGGCGAGACCTGCCCTCAGTCAGGGCCGACATTACACCACCATCGAACGTCTACAACTCGAACGACTCCACGCCGTACACGAAGCGCGGTTACTGTTCGAGCGGCAACGTCGTATGGTCAAATTGCAGACTGGCTTCAAAGATTTCCGGGCCATCCTGCACGCGCACGCCGAAGATGCCACGCACACTGGCGGCACACGCCCGGAGATGCTTGCGGCAGCCAAACTTGCGGGCGTGCAGATTATTATGCTGACTGACCACGTGCGCCCGCCACGCGACTTCATTAACGACAGTTGGCGCGGGCTGCATGAAGGCGTGCTCTTTATCCCCGGCGCAGAGGCCGAAGGCTTTCTTGTCTACCCGCAGGCTTCGATTATGCACGCGCGTTGGCAGACGCGTGATGAATACATCGGCCTAGTCACACAGAATGGCGGCAACATCTTCCTGTGCCACGTCGAAGAACGTCCTGACTGGCCAACCGACAAACTTGACGGGCTGGAAATCTACAATCATCACACCGACGTGAAGGACGAAGGGGCATTTTTCTCGTGGTTGCAAAAGTCACTCCTTGACCCCGCACGGTTGCGCTCGCTGCAACAGGCGTTACAGGACTATCCGCAAGAAGTGCTCGCTGTGCAGCAGGATTATTTGACGCAGGTGATTGCCAAGTGGGACGCCGACTTGCGAACGCACCGGCTGACGGGTGTGGCCGCGAACGATTGCCATCACAATCAGGTCTTCACGTTGAAGGCGCTCAGCAGCGAAGAATTGGAAGTTGCACTCTTTGGTGAGACGCCGCGCCGCGTCAACGTCAAACAAGCGCCGCAGATTGCCGAGTTGTTACGCGGCAAACAGCCAGGCGAGTTAATTGCCAAGCTAGACTTTGATCCCTATGAGCGCAGCATGCGCTATGTCAACACACATATTTTGGCGCGTGAGTTAAACGAGCCAAGCGTCAGACAGGCTCTCAAACAAGGCCACGCTTTCGTCGCGCACGATTGGCTCTGCGACGCTACCGGCTTTGCGTTCCTGGCCGAGCGCGGCAAGGGCATGGCAGTAATGGGCGATGAGGTGGCTTGGCACAAAGATCTGCGTCTGCGCGTCGAGACGCCGCTGCCGGGCATCATCAAACTGATACGCGACGGAAAAGTTGTGCAAGAGAGCAAAAGCAATTCATTGCACTTCACGCCGCCTGAGCCAGGCGTTTATCGCGTCGAGATCTGGCTGGAAATAGATAATGAACAGCGCCCGTGGATTTATGCCAATCCGATCCGTGTGCAAAAACAATTGTGAACGTGACGAGCTGATGTTCGCCACGTTTAAGACTTGCCAGCCATCCACCTGACAGTCTAAATTACCATTGCAAACTGTTCTATCCATCTCGGTAAACATGCCCGGCAATCCGGCCGCAACGAACGGCAAGCGAGAACAGTTGCGTGTGAACGCCACGCGAGACAGCGGCAGACACGCGCTAGACACGCCCCCACGGATTGCCACTAAAACAGACTACACCGCATATTTGATAGTGCGGTAAGCGTGTCATCTTCCTCATCGGCTGACTGTGTCTGAACTAGGCGCAGCATTCGCGCGCTTGCCCACAGGCTGCCAGTCGCTATGATTGGCAAGCCGCTTTCCAATCAGTGTGAAGACGAAAACATTGTGCTCTACTGAGAAATCTTCACGCTGAAACTCGACCGTCCACATGCATTGGGATCTGAGTGTCCGCACTCGTCATTTAACCGTCATCGTCGCTTTGCTGCTCATCGCAGCCACGGCCTTGCTTTGTTTCAATCTTACGCGTCTGCTCAATGCCCAACTGGCTGCCAAGCACAAAGCCATCGAGACGCTCGCCGATCAAATCACACAAATTGCTCAACAAGCTATCCTGAGGCGCCCGCAGGAACCAGCGCAGGTAGCCGTAAGTCAGGATCAGGCGCTCATCTCGCTGGTCAACGCCAGCATCGGCGACCGCAAGGATTTCGTTTACTGCACCATCGTCGCCGCTGGTGGCACGGTCATCGCCCAAGCTGACCCACAGGATTGGCGCCGCCACTCCGACCGGCTCTTCCCATTCGAAGCCTTCGAATCAACGCTCTGGCTCAAGCAGCTCGTTACCGTCTGGCGGCGTGGTGACATTTATGAACTGACTGCGCCGATCAGTTTGAGCAACAAACCGTTCGTCAATGTGATCGCCGGTGTCTCCTCAGCGTCGTTGCGCAGCGAATTGGCGCCATCGTTCAAACTGGGCTTGCTGTTTTTGCTGATTGTGGCTGTCGGCGGATTGATCGCCGCGATCTTTTCCGCTGGTTACGTGCTGCGCCCCTTGCGCGAAGTCGTCAGCAGCATCGAGCAACTCGAAGCCGAAAGCCTCTCGCACGCAGCCCTGGCCGCTCACCAATCGGCAGAGGCCGAGTTTATCGGGACCTTACCCGCAGGCACGCCCAATACTGACATGCAGAACATCGCGCAGCGTTTGCGCGAGTTGGGCCGCCGCTTTGCGGGTAGCCGCACCGAGATCGAAACCATCCGCGACCAGTTGCAACAGGTCGTCGGCAACCTGACCGAGCGCGTCTTGCTGCTCGACCGCGAACAGCGTGTGATTATGGCCAGCCCCGAAGCCGAGAAGCTGCTGGGCAACGGCCATCTTTCAATGCGCGGGCAGCGGCTCGCCGACACGCTCACGCGCAGCCACCCGCTGAGCCTCATCACCGAGCGTGCCTACACCACGCGGCAGTCGCTGCAAGAGATGGCGACCTTCGCTGTCAACGGCGCGCGCCAGCCACAAACCGTACTGGCCTCGCTGCAACTCTTCCAGGATCGCGGTCAACCGGCAGGTGCATTGTTGACGCTGCGCGATTTTGAAACGATTCAACGGCTCGAAACCCAACTGGATTTCGCGGGCAAAGTCGCGGCGCTCAACCGCATCACCGCCGGTGTCGCCCACGAAGTCAAAAACCCGCTGCACTCGATGGTGATCCACCTCGAACTGCTCTCGGCCAAGCTTGACGCTGGTCTAGATCCCAAACAGCATCTGGACATACTGACTTCTGAAGTCAACCGGTTGAAGCGCGTGGTGCAGACCTTCCTGGACTTCACGCGCCCGGTCGAGGTCAAGCTCAACCAACTCGACGCCAACACGCTGGTGCGCGAAGTGATCCTGCTCGCCGCCGACGCGCGCGCCCAGGGCATTGACCTGACCGAAAACTACGGCGCCAGCCCGCTCAATATCAAAGCCGACTCCGACCTGCTCAAACAGGCGCTGCTCAACATCATCGTCAACGCCTGCCAGGCGATGTTGGAGAAAGGCGAAGGCGGCAAGCTCATAGTCGAGACCGGGCGCAAGAAAGACGAGCAGGAGCTGGCCTTCATCAGCATCAGCGACACCGGCCCAGGCATTCCGGCTGAAGTGCGCGACAAGATTTTCAACCTCTACTTCACCACCAAACCGCAAGGCAGCGGCATCGGCCTGGCGCAGGCCTTCCGCGCCGTGCAATTGCACAACGGACGGATTGAGCTAGAAACGGAAGTCGGCAAAGGCACGTGTTTTCGGATTCTGCTTCCGGCTGCCTGAAATCTGCTGACCCCGCCGGATTTTGTGGGTGGGCTACTTCTTAGCGCCAGCGGCGCGGCATGTTTATAGCTGAGCAGAGGAAAAGGTTCTCAAGCTCCGCTAGGAGCGACATACACGATGCAGATGCCGCCCCGCTGGGGCTGAAAAAAGCCTTTTGCCGCCCCGCTGCTATGAACATTCCGCCCCGCTGGGGCTAGACCCACAAAATCCGGCGGGGTCAGGAAATCTGAGGTGAGTTTCGAGGATGCTAAAACCGCTTTCAAAGATATTTACGCGCTAGAGATTTATGACGAAGGGCATTCTTACGACGAACATCGTTACAACCTCATCGGCCTCTCATTACGCGGTTTGATTTTCGTAGTCTTCACCGAACCGGCGGAAGGCGTCATCAGGATCATCTCGGCGCGGTTGGCGGAACCGGAAGAAAAGGAGCGATATGAGCGAAACTTACTGGAACGAGGATGAGCAGAGTGGCGTGATCGAAGTCACGCCGGAAGATTACGCAGCCGCGCGCGCGCGGGGGCTTGCGCCCGATGAAACCTTGCGCCCCGGACGTCACCGGTTTGAGCGCGGCGGCTTCCTCAAACGGCACGGCCTGTCGCCCGCCGACATCGAAGCCGCAGCCGTGCAAATCGAAATCAAGCTGCCACTGAACGAGGATGTGCTGCATTACTTCCAGCAACGCGCCGCTGCCGCCGGAGCCGAGTCCTGCCAGAGCTACCTCAATCAGTTATTGCGCCAAGTAATGGAAAACGAACGCGATAGTGACGCGCTCGCGCCGGTCAAACAACAATTGCTCGCTGACCGGCAATTCCTCAGCGCGCTGGCGGCGGAAGTCGCCGCCCAAATAGAACGCCAGCCAGCGGCTTGATGGGCAGCGGCAAGCTAAAACCGCAGCTTCTCTGCGTCGCGTCAGCGACGTTTGAATTCAGGCGTTCCTGGCTGTTACGTAGGGTATGATCTCGATTATCAGCTTAATGCTTTTATTTAATTCCCTTCTCTCTTTGATAACGTTCCCAAAGTTCTCTCAATTCTTTCGAGGCCGCAAACTGTTGTGCATCGAATTCCATTTCTTCCTTATCTAGTTTCCGACTTATCAGGTCGGCCTCACGATCGAAAGCAATATTTTGTCCACCTACCTTGAATTCGGCTCTTTGGAAGACCTGCTCATCACTATACAGATATTTTCTAGACGAACCTGCCTCGTCAGTGATGAGGATTTCCATTGTTCGCTGATCCTTTCTCGTCAATTTGTATTTATTTTTCCCTACAGGGAACTCAAACGCTGAGGGGCTTCGTTTAATCGGAATTCTGCCTATATTAATACGCACTTCCCCTGAAGATTTTTTTTCGACAACCCCAGGTCCTTTGTCAGGGACCTTCTCATTAAGCACGAAAAAGAAAAAATCGATATTCCGCTGCCTCAGGCTTTTTAAGTTTTCTGGTGCTGTCGGTGTCTTCTCTTTCGACTCCGTTAGATTTACTTGTGAGGGTTTCTCTTCTATATTCGCATTCCTTTTTTTATATTTTTCCCAGATGTCCTTATAAGCATGTACTCCATCAAACTTTGCGGGTTCGAAACTTAACGCCTGAACAAGCTCTTCCTTTGAATTGTCTACATCTGTTTCTTCATTTAAATTAGTGCCCACAGTGCCTGGGTAGTTAAGATGGGTCCGTATAAATGCTTGGTTACGGCTAAATCGAAAGGCGGCTTCACGGTCGTTGGAACTCTTTTGTGTGACAATTATTTGGATTCCATTTAATGAATAGCGTTGGTCGTATTTCATCACATAATGATAATCGTCAATATCAAACTCAACAACTGCTTTATTGCTCATAGCATCGTTCAATCTCCCAGATCTCTCAGATAAAGGAAATCTGGCCTCCATCAAGGTAAAGAGGAAATCTACATTCTTCCTTCGGTTAGTTCTTGCGCGCTCTGCTTTATTTCTCTCAAGCTCTCGATGCAGTTTTATTGCTTCTGCCGCGTTCTTCGCATCTTCCTTCTTTTTCAAGGCTACAGGTTGCTCATCCAATCTTACTCCAGGCACATATCCAAAATAGTCTGCGCATATCTTCAGAGCCGCATCAGGTGAAATATAATCCCCAGGGTTCTTCAAAGCTATTGATGGTCTAACGATTCCCTGGGTGCGCTCCACATTATCATTGTGGCGATAGGAACTATCTCCGACTTTGCCACTGAAGTAGATATAAAACCTTGACAAATAAGTACCCATGCCTGGCCCAGACGGTAAAGTCCAATTGACAGTAATCTCTATTGCTGGTGCTCCATAGGGGTTACTAGACTCTACATCAAACTTTTCACTATTATTCTTTACGAAAGAAAATTTCCTTCCTAGTCTATTCTCAAAGATAGTTATAGCTATAAAATCTATGTATTCTTTTCTCTCATTTGCAGGTAGAACGAGCCTGCGCTCTGCTTCTGTCATCTGACTCTTACTATTAGCAAGCTGCTTTTTTTCCTGCTCATATTGACTGCGAGAATCTTGATACTGGTTCACTATCTGCTTGATTGCCTGTTCTAAGGAAAAGCAGCCTGGTGGAATTTCAGAGACAGGTATAGGCCCATTGCGGGTCTTTAACCCGGGATATTTCTTCATCAGGGCGTCGTTTATACTAGCGCCTCTGGTAACACCATATTGGATACCCTCTTCAACCGAAAGCTTCATGTTCACTCTTTCCTTACTTTTATAATACCAAGTATACAATACTTGCAGGTCAGATGGGTTGAACGTATATTTCGTTTCAAAAATGCCTCCTTCAGGATCTGTTTGTGTTGTATCTCGATTAATTGAAATTTCAATTTGTGATTTATCGTTGAGACTACAAGCAAATTTATCCTGATCATGAGTGAACCCAACAGATTTCCTGGCTTGCTTGTTTAAAAGCCAAAACAGAAATTCAGTATTCCCCCGCATGGTTTCCGTTTTTGTTTCAGTATTTGCCTTTTTCGTTTCCTGGCTTGATGCTGGCGCTGGCTTTGGTTGCGGACGTTGTCTCGCTCCTGGCTTTGCTTGCCATAACGTGGCCTCTGTTATGTGAACGAACGACAGCGTGAACAATAAAGCGGCTAAAAGACGAGCAATGTTTTTCATCGAAGATACCTCGCTGATAGAGGGTGAAACCCTGTTGGTTGCTGCGAAAAACTCTGTTGCTTCCAGAATGGCACCGGAACACTGAACACCGCGCGCATCCTATTCTCTGGCTCTCTAATATGCAATAGCAATAGACGATTTGACGATTTGCCCCCTCTTCACCGGAACCCAGAACAATGCCTCGCCTTGTTCTTCCCCGAGATAACGCACGACAAACTCACGAATGCGCAGCGGATCGAGCGGCGTGATCTTGATGAGGTCGAAACCGAGATCGAGCGTGTAATCCAACTCGCGGCAAGAGACGACGGCGAGCAACTGCGGATGCTGCTGGATGAAACTCTGCACCTGCGGATATTTGTCGGCGCGCTGCCCGGCGGGCAATTCGTTCAACCCGTCCAACAACAACGCCGCACGTTTCTGCTTGAGCAGCACGTCCAGGTAAACACCCAACTCGCCCAACTGCGTGGCGATGAAATCGCGCAAGGGCTGTTCAGCCTCAGTCCAGAAGCCCAAGCGGACGAGCAGCGGGATGGGGGCTTGGGCGTCTGCGAGCGCGCTCGCCGCCAAATCCGCCGCCAGCTTCCAGAGCGTAGTCGTCTTGCCGCCGCCGGGTTCGCCGAGCAGCACGGCGCGGCGCAGGCGGCGAATCTCTGCGACGGCGTCTTCAAAGCGGCGCGGCTGCTGTGGCTGGCGCCCTTTGCCCAACGGCAGCAACTCGAAAACGGTGCGCATCCGGGCCGGCTGGCGCTGCTCCGAGCCACCGCCGAGCGGCGTGTAACGCTCCGCGTGTAGCAACTCTTCCTGCTGCAACCGTTCCAGGTATTCCAATTCCAGCGCGCGCGGCGTAGTGTTCGGCGACGCGGGGCCGGGCAGCGCGTGCAGCAGTTGCGCCAGCGCGGCATCGTAAGCCTGGTTGAAGAAGAATACCGGTTGGTAATTCACCAACACGAAAAAGCCGGGTTCGTGCGCGACATCTTGCAGCAGCAACGGAATGATCAGCTTCTTCACCTGCTGCGCCCACAGGATTTCCTTTTGCACCCATTCGCTCTGCAACGCTTGGCGCGTGACGATGACGACCAGGGCCGACGAATGGTTGATGGCATCGGCAATGTTAATGGCCCATTGCTCGCCACCTTTGATCTCACTGGTGTCAATCCAGCAAGCGTGGCCAGCAGCGCGCAAATCATCCATCAAACGTTGAGCAAAAGCCGCATCCGCGCGCGCATAGCTGATAAAGACCGCCGGGCGGCGTTCCGTGCGTGGCGTGGCGCTGGCCCGTGATGATGGATGTGACGGATGAACGGTCATAGGCAGCCTGAGCAAATATACAGTAGGCAAGCAAGAGCGTATCTCGCTGAATGACCACTTCCTTGCTTGCGCAAAAGCCGGGCGCGAATCTACCTTGAGACCAAAGCTCAGAGCAAGCAGCTTGCAGCATTTCTTTTTGCAGCACTGGCTAGATGAGGCGAGATAACGTAGGGGCAGACCTGTGTGTCTGCCCCGGTGATTGGGCGCGCACTGAACCAGGGCAGACACACAGGTCTGCCCCTACATACTTACTGTTCTCGTCCGATTTATACACGACCGTTTTTACTTGCTAGTGTTATGCAGTGACGGTCGGCAGTAGTAGACTTGAGCATCTCGCCTGTCTGGAAAATCGCAGTGATTAAGCAACCGGCTGAGTGACGAGCTTGAGAATTGAAGATCAACTGGAGGAATGATGAACAAAACTTTCGACGAATATCAGCTTGACGAAACGCTGATTTCCCGCACACGCACCATCACCGAGGCCGACATCGTAGCTTTTGCTGGCTTGTCCGGTGACTTTCACGAACTACATATGAGCGAGGAGTTCGCCAAGCGCGGCCCGTTCGGCAAGCGCATCGCTCACGGCGCGCTGATCTTCAGCATCTCGACGGGGCTGACCATTCAGATGGGCGCGAGCGAACATATCATCGCCTTTTATGGCCTGGACAAATTGCGCTTCGTGAAACCGGTCTTTATCGGCGACACGCTTCATGTCAAAAAACGTGTGGTCGAACTCACGCCCAAAGATGACCAGCGCGGCGTCGTTGCGTTTGAGACAACGGTATTGAATCAACAACACGAGCCTGTCGTCGTCTATATTGATCGTGTGTTGGTGAAGCGGCGCAGTTAAACCACCTGGGGTGCGGCAGATGTACCGTAGACTGTCAGTCTGCGGAAGATTGTTCCTCACCCACTGGAACCGAAGGTAACAACGCTGAGCCTGCCTCAGACTGTACAGGCTACGGTACAGCAGCTGCCAACCTCCAGTTCATAGAAAGAAAGTATTTCTCGCCTACTTCTGTACGGAGACAAGCTCCATAATGGGCTGTGCCGTTGAGATAATAGGTCTATGGCCACCTATCTCACCAACCTCCGGACCTGTGCCCCAATCCCGCTGCTCTTCATGATCTATTCTTATGCGAAGGATCACCGTATAAATCGTCAGACCAAGCATTGTCAGCAGAAAGGTGCATTGAATAAATAAAAACGCCACCGGAAGCCACCAGAAAAGAAGATCAGAAGCTAAAATTGACATGGTTACTCCAGAGAAAGAAAGCCCGGTCTGCTAGGTTTCGGTCTACGCGTTAGCAATAGAAACATACTCAAGCAGACCGGATTACACCTTTAACGATTGTGCGTTACTCAGACCACTGTCCTGCGGCCCGTGAAAAGCTGTATCACCAACGCTATTGCCGCCACAACGAGTAGCAAGTGAATCAAACCACCGCCCACGTTCACAGCAAAACCCAAAAGCCACAGAAGAACTGCGATTGCTACGATTGTCCACAACATGATTTTCTCCTACCTCCTTTTGATTACCCATTTCCAGGCAAGAGCGCTGGCCTCGCCATCGCTCTGCCTGCCCTTTACAGTGCAATCACGATGCCAGGCGCTATGTGCTTATATGCAAGGCTTTCGACGCTATCGCTTTGATAAACAGTAGTGACGCCATACAGGTATGTATTTTTCTGATGCGTTAGTTGCCATTTCATTTAGTGTACGTAGACAGGATTTAATGTGCGCCACTACCCCAAATTCAATTGGTTGACGTTCATGTTGAAGGGAGATATTTGCCTGACCGCTTTGTTAGCCCCCTGCCTGATTTCTGAGTTGATTTCGCCGCCGACGAGCACCACGATCCCTATCAAATAAAGCCAGAGCATCAACACGATCACTGCGCCAAGACTCCCATAAGTCGCGCTGTAACTCGGCCCGAAGCGCAGATAGAGCGAGAACAAGAGCGACGCAATGACCACGCTCGCAACGGCAAAGACGGCACCCGGCGTGATCCACTTCCAGCGTTGTTCAACATTCGGCCCGAAGTAGTAGATGAGTTGTAATCCGAACAACACCAGCGCCAAGCCGAGCAGGTAATCAACCACGCCCCAGATGAACGCAAACTCCGTCCCCAATCCCAGCCGCGCGGCCAGCCAGAGGCTGAAGCGGTCGCCAAACATAATCAGGATCGTGCCGCTGACGATGAGTAGCGCCAGCATTATTGTTAGGCCGATAGCCAACAGACGCTTTTTCAGGAATGAGCGAGTTTCTTCGGCGTCGTAGGCGGTGTTCAGCGTATCCATCACCGCCGTCACCCCGCCCGAGGCGGCCCAGAGTGTGCCGATGACACCAAACGACAACAGCCCGCCGCTGCGATGTTGAACGACATCCTCAATCGTTTTACTCACCAAGCTCAACGCCTCTCCCGGCATAACTCTGGCCAGTGCGTGAAAGATGTTCTGTTGCGCGTCATGCAGAAAACCGATCAGACTACTGAGGAAGATCAGCATCGGAAAGAGCGCCAGCAGAAAGTAATAGGCCAATGCCGCTGCGCTGCTGAAGACGTTGTCCTCATTCGTCTCGCGCCAGGTTCTGACCATAAGCCCCTTCAACGTTATTCCGCCAAACCATTGGTTCAACATCTCAGTCCTCTTCCTGGGAGCGCACGCGGCTCGCGTGTGGGGATGCCGGAGTTCGTCCACCCCGGGCCAGGCACCACCTCAGGCAGTCTCTGCACGCGAGCCGCGTGCGCTCTCGGGTTTACGCACCCTTTCAAACCTGATTTTCGAAAAGGCCAGCCAGCAATTCTCCTGCTTTGATTATCAATCCCCGGCGCCGCCATTGCTCCAACTCAATCTGCTGACAAACCTGCAAGTCCTTTTGAAAAATCTGTTCCCACTGCGCCGCAAACTCGCGGTTATACACACAAACATTGTTCTCGTCGTTGAGCGCAAACGAACGGCTGTCGAAATTGGTCGTGCCGACGGTCGCCCAAAGACCATCGCAGACCATATATTTCTGGTGCAGCATCGTGTGGTTGTATTCGTAGATTTCGACGCCCGCTTCAAGCAGGCCTTTGTACAAGCGGGTGCTGTTCCGGCGCGCCAGAAAATTATCGTTATGAATCCCTGAAACCATGATCTTCACGTCCACGCCACGCCGGCGTGCGTCAGTGAGAACCTTGATCGCTTGTTTATCAGGAATGAAATAGGGGTTGGCAATGAAGATGGACTTCCGCGCGCAAACGATGGAGAGGTAATACATCAAACGCACGGTCGAGGAACCAGTTTCAGGCGAGCTTAAAATGGACTGGACAGCCAAACTCCCGGCCGGTTCGATCACCGGAAAGTATTCCGGCCCGGAGACGACCTCGCCGGTAGTCTCCAACCAATTGCGCACGAAGGCCGTCTGCAAGGGCGCTACTGCCGGGCCTTCGATGCGAATTTGAATGTCGCGCCAGTGTTGCGGGTCTTGTGCATGGCCCAGCCAGTGATCGGCAATGCCCGCGCCGCCGGTAAAGCCGATGCGCCCATCAATAATCAGTGATTTGCGATGCGTGCGGTTGTTGATGCGGTCAATCGTGTACCAGAAGACGCGGTGATACCACTCTACTTTGCAGCCGCCGTTTTCGAGAATATCCAACAGCTCTTGGCTGATCGTGGCCGAGCCGACGGCGTCCAGCAGGATTTTGACCGGGATGCCAGCGCGCGCTTTGGCCGCCAACGCTTCTGCAAAAAGGCGACCTGTTTCCCCAGCCCAGTAAATATAGGCTTCAATAGTGATGGAGTGTTGCGCCTGCTCAATCGCCTTCAGCATCGAGGGATAAAACTCATCGCCGTTGTTGAGAACCTCGATGCGATTGCCGGGCAGAAAGGGCGTATCTGTCACACCAGTAATCGAAGGCAGGAACTCTTCCGACTCGATGGTGAACTCGTGATCCAACCCATATTCGGGCGGCTCCTCAGTCGGCGCGAAGAGAAACGCAAGAATGGTCGCCACAACCAGTAGCGCGATGAACGTCCACATCTTCGACGAGTCTTTAGCCGCTTGTCCGAACACCCAAAACCAAACGAGCCAGAGCAGGTGGCGCACGCGTAACAAGATCGAACGCGCGCCAAATTTTCGTTTAGCAGATCGGCGGCGACGGGCAGGTTTGTTCGGCGATTGATTTGACCCACTTGCGGCCAACATAGCATTGCTTGTTATGGCAGTGGTCGGTTGTGCTGTATGTGCGCTTCTCTTCATATCATTTTGGGTTTTGTTTGTTGCGCTCCTCTCGTTCGCCAGGGGGCGCGGGTTTCCTGATCGAATCTGGAATAATTACTGGGAAAGACGCAGGCAGCTTGCTAGTAGGGTTTGGTACGGCCTCCCTATCAGCATGGATGGCGGGTTGTAATTGCAGCGGCTCAGGCGTCTCTTCGTCTAGTGTTTCAACGGCCAACTCTGACTGAATCTCAGACTGATCGAGTGGCGCCTGGTGTTCAAAACATTCCGCCGGGATCATGTAACCGGGCAATCTGAGCGTTTGTCGGCGCGGGCAATATTGATTCGCCAACATGCCTGTCTGCGGATCAACCTCGAACGTCTCCAGCCCACCCGGCTCGATAAACTTTCCTTTCGCCAACTCAGGGCGCAAGGTCAGCGCTCGCGTGACAAAACTTGTCCAGATAGGCACCGCCGCTTGCCCGCCAGTCATGCGCAAATCGCGATTATCATCAAAGCCAACCCAGACTACGACCAATAAGTTTGGCGTATAACCGGCAAACCAGGCATCGCGCGAAGTCCCCGTCTTCCCTGCCGCCGGGCCTTTGTACCCGGCGCGGCGAATCTGTGTCGCAGTGCCGCGTTCGACTACTTCTTTCAACGCGTCGGTGACCACGTAGGCCAGCGTCGAAGAGAGCACGCCCGATTTGATCGGCTCGCTTTCATTCGTGACGCCGTTCGTTGTGATGGCTTTGACGGCAGTCGGCTCTACGCGAACGCCCTGATTGGCAAAGACTGTGTAAGCGCAGGCGATCTCCAGCGGTGTTGCCTCAAACGCGCCCAAGGCCAGCGAAGGATAAGCCTCTGGTTTTGGCAGACCAGCGCGACCGGCGAGATCCGCTACTACTCCCAAACCGGCCTGTCTGGAGGCTTCCACAGTGACGACGTTGAGCGAACGAATGATTCCTTCGCGCAACATCACTTGTTGATTGGAATAACTGCGCCCGTAATTTTGTGGTTTGTAAACGGCCTTGTAGCCGAAGTCGAATTCTTGTGGCGCGTCCAGGAAAGTCGTCACGGGGGAAATGCCACGGGTGAGTGCGGCGGCATAAACGAAAGGCTTGAAGACCGAACCCGGCTGCCGCATCGCATCAGTCGCGCGGTTGAGTTGGCTGGCGTTGTAATCGCGTCCGCCCACCATTGCCAGGATTTCGCCCGTATGCGGGTCGAGCGCGACCAATGCGGCTTCAGGTTTTACTCCCTGCTTCACGTACAGTTTGTCTAGGCGCGCCAGATGCTCGCGCACGACTTCGACTGCGGCTTGTTGCAGGTCTAGGTCGAGCGTGGTCTGGATGCGCGGGTGCGGCTCTTCATCTGATTGATGCTTTCTCAACTCCCGCTCAAGATAATCAACGAAGTATGGCGCAGCCGAAGTATCCGGCGGCAACGGTTGACAGACAGCGAGTCGTTCGCTTTTTGCCGCGTCGGCTTCAGCGACGGAAATGTGTCCGGCCTCTACCATCGCGTCAAGCACCAAGTTGCGCCGCGCTAGCGCATCTTCAATGTGTGTTTGCGGCGAGTAATGATTGGGCGCTTTGATTACGCCGGCGAGCAGCGCCGCTTCACCAACACTGAGTTCGGACAGCTCTTTGCCAAACCAAACTTTCGCCGCCTGTTTGAAACCATAGATTTCAGTGATACCGCTACGTCCCAGAAAAACGCGCTCAGAATACAGTTCTAAAATCTGCTGCTTGCTGAGTCGCTGTTCGAGCGCCCTGGCCATCATCATTTCAATGATCTTCCGTTCCCAGGTGCGGTCGCTGGTCAAGAAATTGTTTTTGGCAAACTGCTGTGTGATGGTAGAAGCGCCTTCGCAAATTTCGCCGGTGCGCAGATTCTTCCAACCCGCGCGCACTATGCCATGTAAATCAACACCGGAGTGCTCAAAAAATCTGCGGTCTTCAATGGCTGTCAGCGCATTGATCAAAACAGGCGGCAATTCGCTGTAGGCGGTTGAACGGCGTGCCTGTTTCTTCGACTGAATATTCGCCGTGATCATTTCTGCTGGCAGCAGAATCTGGGATAAAGACGCGGAGGTGGTATCCTTAATGCTGACAATATTCCGGCGCGTTTTATTGCTCTTGTCTGAATTGAAACTGATGCGAGTTAAGGCCGGGAGAAAATCGCTGCGCGCAAACTCGTTGGTACGCAATTCAACAACGCCGGTTTGCAGCGTAAAACTTCCAACGGAAAAATTATCTGCTTGCGCGGCTTCCTGATAACCGGCGCGCAACAAGCGTTCCTTCAATTCATCTTCCGTAATTTGCTGCCCCACACTGACGCGGCGCGGCGCGGCGTAGATGCCCGGCGGTATATCCAGTGAGTGATCATTCAAGCGCGCCTCAACCACAGCAGCATAATGCGTATATTGAGAAAATAATTCCGTGCCTGCCAGCCCTAAACTGATAAACAACAAGAGGCCGCAGCCCAACAAAATCTGCTGCCGATGCCGAGTGATCTTTTGTATTGCCGACTCCCACCAACTCTTCTCTAACATCACATCCTCCTTCAACCAGAGTTTCAATCGGGGACGGACTTGTTTCCGCTCAAACGAAACGGCAATCGTTATGCCGAGCAGAGGCGGCTGAATTTCACGGATTGTTGTATCCTTTGGGAACTCTCCGACGTGTGGTGGGCAAGCTGAAAAGGTGTAGTGTATCGGCACTGTACGCCGCAAAGATGCTGTCTAATGACGACTCAAAATTATCAGGAAGGATTCACAAAATGAAACCGAACATATATCTCGTTATCTGTGGTGTGATGTTGGCGCTGGGTTCCATCACCTACGGTCAGTACATTTCGGCAGACACTTACACGCGCTACGAATTGCTCGCGCCGGAGACCAATAGTTTTCGCATCTTTTATGAAGTGACTGAGACAAGGCCGACGGCGCGTTTTCACTTCAACATCATCCGTCCCGGCAGCGAAGCTTCCGATGAGGCTGTTTATGATCTGGCTACAGGCAAGCCACTCAAATTCGAGGTTGTCACCGGCACACAAGCCAAAGCGGATTCGCCCAGTGAAAACTTCACGCCCGACGCACATTACATCAAAGTACATCTCGCGCATCCCGTACCTGCGCGCGGCGAATATCGCTTACGAATTGATAAGACTTACAAAGACAAGCAGAGCTATTACAGCGAAGACGATCGCATCGTTTTCAAACGCGGACTGGGCATTCCGCGCGATAGCGTTGTGCTGCCTGCCGGATACGAGATCGTCTCGTCTTCCGTCGCAACACAAGTGATCACCGAAGCAGATGGGCGACTGAAGCTCGCCTTCGTCAATACTGGCAGCGGTAGCCAATTAGAAGTGAACATCGTCGCGCGCCGTTTGCCTGCGACAACTGATAAAGGCGAAAAGAAAGTCGAACGCAGAACAGCAAGCGTGCAAACTGCCGTAACTGGCGGACAAGCAACTCAGGCTCAATCAAGCATGCAGGTCAGCGAGCGTGGCTATCAGGATCGAGAGATTCTCTATGAGTTGCAGGAGCCGTCTTCGCAGGCTTTCCGCATCACGCACGATTACACCGAACGTAAAGAAGGCGTGCAGCATTACTTCAATATCGTGCGGGCGGGCAGCCACGTAACCGAACCCGAAAGCATTGATCTGGACAGCGGCGAAAATCTGAAGTGGGAAACCTTGTCGGGCAAGCAAGTGAAGGCGCGCAAGCTGCCACTCAGCGATGTGCAAGATAATGCCGAAGTGGTGGTGACCTTTCTGGCGCAGCCTGTGGCGAAAGGCGCTTCGACGCGGCTGAGACTCAAAGAGACTTACACTGATCCGAAGAGTTATTACGTAGAGAGTGATGAGTTGGTCTGGGATCGCACGTTTGGCCGCTTGCGTAACACGGTCGTGTTGCCGCCGGGTTGGTATTTGACGGCGCTGGCTTCACCGGCAACGATTCAAACGCTGCGTGATGGGCGCGTATCGGTCTACGTTGTTAATCCACGCAATGATGATGTGCGTGTCTACTTGCGCGCACGGCGCCTTCTTCGGTGAAGAATATCAGATTGCCTTCGCCGGGCTTTGTCCCGCCAATCGTATTGTTAGATGAGCCGAGGATGATCTCGACGCCCCTGATGTTTTCGATGAGGCTGGTGGCTCGTGGGCGGTTCAGCTCGGCTTTAATCGCCGGATGGTTTGACGCCGGATGGTTTGACAATGGACTCTTTGGTGCTATCCATGATGACTTTCAATGCCGCCTGCTCCAGCGGCGACACAGCGGATTTGTCCAAGGTCTCTTGAGTTTGCATGTTCTGTCTCCTTGTCAAAATAGATTCGTAGTCTGTCTCAGGTCGTTGGTGACGACATCTGTTCCAACAGCGCGCGCAGGGCAAGCAGGTTCTCTTTGCCCACCACTGCGTAAGCGCCCGCTGCCAGCGCCTCCGCGCGCGTCTCTTCATCGTCGAAGTTGGTTACCACCACAATGCGCGCCGAGGGCCAATCCGCCTTGATGCGCCGCGTCGCCGCCAAGCCGCTCAGTTCAGGCATCTGGATGTCCATCAACACCAGGTCGGGCCGCTGCGCGGCGTAAGCCGTGATGGCCGCCGCGCCGTTTTCGCATTCGTAAATAGCCGAGGCGAGATCAGCGACGACCGTTTTGATCATCTGGCGCGTTCGCTGATTGTCCTCGGCGATCAGTAAACTCATCATGGCACTCTTTCAGAGTTCGCTGCTGACCGCGCTTCGTTGGGTCATTGAACGCACCCACGCTAGCTCAGCCGGGCGAATAACCGCTCTCTAGCAGGCGTCTTGTTGATTGACTATCGTGGAGATCATGGATTCGGGCAGCTTCAGTTTTCGTGCCTCCTCCGCTGTGAGCGACACGGGGATGCTCTGCTCGAAATGAAAGACGTTAGTAGGATCGTACTGACGCTTGACCGCCATCAACTTGGGGAAGTTCTCGCCGTAATAAGCGTACGGCCAGCCTTCCAGTGAGCGATCAGGGATATTCACGTAGGCGCCGCCGGTCGTGAAGGGCTGCATGGCTTGGTGGATTCCCTCGACCCATTCAACATTCGCCTTGTCGTCAGTCGCGTTCGTCCAATTGGCCTGAAAGGCAATCAGCAGTTGCTCGTTGCGATGGACAAACGCCGTTTCATCAGGAGCCACGCGGCTGATAGCACCGCCCAACGTGTAGATGACCGGGGCCGCGCCGCTGGGCGCTTTCGCCATCCACTCTTCGAGTGTCTGAATCGCTTGCGCGTTGAACGGCTGAGCAGCAAAGCAGGTGTTGCCTTTGACCCGGTTCGACTTGGTGGTTGAGGCGTCGCCTTCCAACGTCGCAATCGTGTCCACAGCCTGTATGTAGGGCATCGTCTGAATCGAAATCTGCGTCGGCTCCGTGGCGCTGACCAACGGCTCCAGCAACGGCCGCAATTCTTCTGCCGTGCCGACGAACTCTCCGAAAGAAGTGACGACCTCGGCGGACTGCGGCAGCAGCACGAACAACACGCTGATCCGCTCGTCACTGCCGAGTGCCCACTGCTGCCAGGCATTCAGTGCCTTAGCGAAATCGCTCCACTTCCAGGTCACAGTGAAGACCGTCACATCAGCGATGGGGGCGACGCGGAAAGTCAGCGAGGTCACAATGCCGAAATTTCCGCCTCCTCCGCCTCGACACGCCCAAAAGAGATCAGGATGGTTGGACGAGTCGGCCATCAGGATGTTGCCCTGCGCGTCAACCAGTTCAACCGCTAGCAGACTATCTATGAGCATCCCACGCGAGCGCACGAGCATTCCCAACCCACCACCGAGCGTCAAACCAGAGATGCCAACCGGCGGGCAGGTGCCGCCGGGAATCGTGACGCCGACCTGCCAAAGTTTCGAATAAACGTCGGCCAGCCGGGCGCCGCCCCCAATGACGGCCACGGTACGATCCGCATTAACCGAGATGGTGCTCAGATCGGTTACATCAATCACGACTCCTTCATCAACCATTGAGAAGCCTTCGTAAGAATGCCCCCCGCAGCGCGCCCGGAACGGTATTCCCCGCTGTAGTGCCGAGCGCAACGCCGCGGAAACATCCTGAGCGTTCTGGCAATAAACGATCTCTTTGGGATAGCTGGCGACACGCGCATTCCACTCCTTGCACGCTTGGTCATAGCCAGGTTCGTTCGGAGTGATCACGCGGCCGATGGACGAAAACTTGTCTGTCATACTCACTCTCCTAGATGAAATTGGTGGTAGTGATAAAACTGTAAGGCACACTCGTTTTTGCCGCGGAGCGGCAGTTGAATTTAGCCGTGGGTGTGCAACCCACGGTACGTGTAAACGTCAATTCCGCGTCGCGTCAGCGACGCCTGATTCAAGCGTCGCTGACGCGACGCGGAAAGCGCTGCCGAGCTGACCCGGCGTTGCAACGCCGGGCTAAACTCCGGTCGCCGCTACGCGGCTGCACTACAGCCTTACTTAGCTTAGGGCAGCCGCGGTGGCGCAAGCTTACCGAGCACTGATTCCAGCGACAGGCCGATGCCCAGCACCGTGTCGTCGCTGCCTTCCAGCACGTCAATTTCCAGCCCAGCGGGCAAGCCATCCGGCGTCAGCCCCATTGGCAAACTCAGCCCAGCCAGACCGGCATAAGACGCAGGCACGACGTTCTGCGTGTAGATCAATGTTGTCGGCACCACGCGACCGTTGTGCATCACGGTCGCGTCTTGTCCGATGGGACGCGCCGGCAGCAGCGTGGTGGGGAAGATCAGCCCGTCAATTCGATTGTTCGTCAGCACCGTTCGATATGCGCTACGCAGGTTCTCGCGCGTGGCCAGCCCCGCTTGATAAGCTTGCGCGCTGACGGCCAGCGGCGCACCCGGCACTAAGAAATTGAAGAAAATGCCACGCACATCCGGGCTGGCGACCTGCGCGGCCAGTTCCTGCACAGTGAGTGGCGAGTTTAGGCTCTGCAGATAACGCGCCAGATTCGGCGACGCTTCATAAAAGCCAATCGAGAAGCGCAACATATTGATTGCGGCAGCAAATTGCGCGGGCGGCAGGATGCTGACTTCGACAAGCTCGACACCATAGCTTTGCAACTTGGCCAGTGCCGCTTCAAAGAGCGCGGCTACCGCCGGATCAGCATCACTGACGAAGTTGGCGCGGTCTACGCCGAGCCGCAGCCCTTGCAAACGCGCCGGATAAACTTGCGCTCCGACTTCGGACAGCACGCCGTCCAACAGCACAATGTCGCTTACGGTGCGCGCCAGCGTGCCCACGCGGTCTTGCGTTTCGGAGATGAGCACGATGCCATCGCGCGAATAGCGGCCCGCGCTGGGACGAAAGCCGACCGCGCCTGAAAGCGCCGCCGGGACGCGCACTGAACCGGCGGTGTCCGTGCCCAAGCCCACCGGTACGATGCGCGCAGCAACGGCTGCCGCCGTCCCGCCGCTGCTGCCGCCAGCAATCTTGCTGTAGTCGTAAGGGTTGTGCACCGCGCCAAACGCCGCGTTGTTATTGGTCGCGCCGAAAGCCAGTTCGTGCATATTCGCTTTACCCAACAACACGGCGCCTTCATTCAACAGCCGTTGCAACACAATGGCATTCGTCGCCGGACGATTCGACCGCAGCCCTGGTGTGCCCGCAGTGGTTGGCAACGCCGCTGAATTGATGTTGTCTTTGACGATGATGGGCAAGCCGTTCAAGCGACCCGTGCGAAACCACGCCCGCCGACGATCTGCCTGGCGCGCCGCAGTGAGCGCCGCTGTCGCATCACGCGAGATGAAGGTATTCAAGTGCTGTAACTGGTCAGCGCGCTGTAGCAGCGCCGCAACGTATGCCTCGCTCGTCAAGCTACGGAGCCTGATCGCCTGTACGGCCTCTGCCGCAGTGAGTTCGGGCAATGATCCGATGAGCCGCGCTTGCGGCGCAGCAAGACGGGGCGTGGCGGCAATCGCGTCCTTCGCGATGACGGAGCGGAAAACGTCCTGTGTAACGAAGGCCGGTGCGACTAACAGGAGGCATAAAGCGAGGAAGAGCCATAGCCCTCTGATTCTTTTCATTTCAAGTTCCTTTCTTGTGGCGTGGTCTAGTAAACGAATTTGACAGTGTGAGTATGCGCGCGAGCAGTAGGCGAGATGAATAGAGTGGGCTACACAATCTTTCTAGGTGGCGCTACTCATTTTTCTAGGTGGCGCTACTCAGTCGTTGAAGAGCAGTTGAAAGGAACAGGCTGAAGAGCTGAAGTCGGGACACTTTTGAAAAAACGGCTGTGCTCTTGTTTTTCAGCCCCAACGGGGCGCGATATGAAAGCCCAGGGCAACGCCCTGGGAAAAGCGCGCGATGTTTTCAAGCCCTGCAAGGGCGCAATACAAGCAGACTCGATTATGTCGCCCTTGCAGGGCTTGAAACCTTGACGGCTCGCTCCTCCCAGGGCGTTGCCCTGGGCTAGCGTATGACGCCCCTTTGGGGCTGCCAGATTTGTGTAGAAACCAATGCTTGAAACGCCAGGCTAAATTCAAGCGCCGTTCACGCGGCAGAAAGCCGAGTGAACGCTTGCGCAGTCTCCCAATTGCATTATCAAAGCAGCTCGGATTTATGTTCGAGCGCAAATTTGAGCAACGCATTCGCGCCATGCAGTTCGAGCTTCTGGCAGATGTTGGTGCGGTGATTTTCGACCGTGCGATGGCTGATGCAGAGTTCATCGGCGATTTGCTTGCTCGCTTTGTTAGCGGCGATTAGGCGCAGGATGCGGCGCTCGGCGGGTGTCAGATCGTTGAGGCTGGGGCGTTGTTGGGCGAAGGCGGCAGCGCGCGCATTGCGATTGACGAGGTAGGAAGAGATGGCCGCGCTCAGATAATGGCGGCCAGCGGCGACGGTTTTGATGGCGCTGACGATGTCGGTGACGGCGCTCTCTTTGAGCACGTAGCCCCGCGCACCCAGATCGAGCGCCTCGTTGAACAACTCTTCGTCACTGTACATCGTCAGGAAGATGACGGCGACCGACAGCCGCTGTTGATTGAGTGCGCGCAGCAGATCGAAGCCGCTCATCCGGGGCATGTTCACATCTAAGACGGCGACTTGTGGCCGCCATCGTTCAAGCTCCGCCAATGCTGCCGCGCCGTCCTCCGCTTCGGCGACGACCTTCAGTCGAGGGTCGGCCTCAATGGTCAGTCGCAGTCCTTTGCGCAGCAGTGGGTGATCATCGGCGATCAGGAGGTTAATTTGCTGGGGTGGGGTGTCCATTGCGTAACTCCATTTGAACTGTGATCGTCGTCCCGGCGCCAGGCGCAGAGTGAATGTGCGCCTGCCCGCCAAGCAGGCGCGCACGTTCGACGATGCCAATCAAGCCAAAGCCCCTTGAGGGCGGAGGGCGGAGGGCGGAGGGCGGATTTGTAGGAGGGCTCAGCGTCTCGGCAGGTAAAAGCGCAATCGAATCCACCGCATCCGCCTTCCGCCCTCCGCCTTCCGTTAGCGAAAAGCCGCATCCATCGTCGCGAATCTCCAACCGCACGCCCGCCGCATCACGCAGCAGCGTCACGCGCGCCGCCGTCGCGCCCGCGTGTTTGACAATGTTGTTGATGCTCTCCTGCACGATACGGTAGAGGCTGATCTCGGCTTCCGGCGTGAGCAGCCCGTCCATCGCTTCGATTTCGGCGCTGAAGGCGATGCCGGATGAATCGCCTGCGCGTTTGATGAGC
The DNA here is from genome assembly GCA_963699175.1 of uncultured Acidobacteriota bacterium. GTDB lineage: Bacteria > Acidobacteriota > Blastocatellia > RBC074 > RBC074 > JACPYM01. The sequence continues at coordinate 1,867,613 of OY969418.1, forward strand.
GCCTTGAGCGCCTTGCTTAAGCCGAGCTGATCGAGTTGGTGTGGGCGCAAATTGTAGGAAATCTCTTTGACCTCGGCGATGGCCTGCGACACTTCAGCGGAAATCTCGTTGAGTTGCTCCGACTGCGCGCCGTTGGCCGCGGGCTTGCGCAGTTGCATCAACAGTAGATTTTTGACGAGCACCAGCCGTTGGCCCAGACTGTCGTGCAACTCCGCCGCAACGCGTTTGCGCTCGCGTTCTTCGGAAGCAATCAACTGGCGCGAGAAGGCCTCCTGCGCCGCACGAGCGCGCTCCAATTGCGCGACGCGCCGCCGATAACCCAACAACAACAGCCCCACGCAACTTGCCACAGTCAGTGCAACAAACCACCAGCGTTGCCAAAAAGGCGGAACGACCGTCACGCGCAAACTTGCGCCCACCATGTTCCAAACCCCGTCGCTATTGGCCGCGATCACTTTGAAGACATAATCGCCCGGCGGGACGTGGCTGAAATAGGCCACGCGGCGCGCGCCCACTTCCCGCCATTCATCATCCAGGCCGGCGAGTTGATAGCGGAACCGCACTTGCTCCGGCTTGATGAAGCTCAGCGCCGTGTATTGAATCTCGAAATCACCCTGCCCTGGCAGGACGCGCACGCCAGCGCCCAAGGCGACCGGCTCGCGCTGCAAGCGGAACTCTTCAATTACGACCGGCGGCGGCTGCGGATTGATGAGCGCCGCCGCCGGGTCGAGCACCGCCACGCCGCCCTGCGTGGGGAACCAGAGCTTGCCATCACGCGCGCGGATGCCCGCCGGCTGCGACCCGCCGTTGCATTCGGCATGGCGCATTCCATCCAGCTTGCCATAAGGAGTCGAAATGATTGTCTTGCTCTTACCCGCAGCGAAATCATTCAACTCTTGTTTGCTCACCCGGTAAATTCCCGTGTTACCACTCATCCAGAAATAACCGCGCCCATCTTCCAGGATGCGAAACACGCCATCGCTGAAAAGGCCGTCACGGCTGGTGTAGCGGGTGAATTGCCCTTGCTGCCAACGGATCAAACCCATGTCATAAGTTCCGACCCAGAGCACCCCATCGCTGTCTTCGTAGAGCGCTCTGACCTGGGAGCCGGTTATGCCATCTTTCTCTCGGTAAGCACTGAAGACGCCATCGCGGTAGCGGGTCAGTCCGGTCATCGTGCCGACCCAGAGCGTGCCCTGCCGGTCTTCGTAAATCACTTTGACCTCATTGCCAATCAGGCCGTCCTGTGTCGTGTACCTGGTTGCTGCCCCATCCTTGTAGCGGGTCAAGCCGTTGCGTGAGCCGAACCACAGATTGCCCGCGCGGTCTTGATAGATGGCATGCACGCCTGTTTTAGCAAGCGTACCCTCCTGCGGCGTAAAGAGTGTGGCCTGGCCATCCTTGTAGCGCCAGATATTGCCGCCATAGAGCGCCACCCAAAAATTGCCTTCACGATCTTCATAGAGCGCCGTGACGAGACCAAAGGGCTGGCCATCAGGCGTGTGTTGAATGGTGAAGACGCCATGCTCATACTTCGTTAAGCCGCTCCAGGAGCCAATCCAAATTGCGCCCTGGCGATCTTCAAAAATTGGGTAGACGTTATTGCCTGCCAACCCCTCCTGCTCAGCGTAGCTCCTAATGATCTGCTCGCGCATGCGAAGCAGCCCGTTGCTGGTTCCCAACCAGAGCACGCCATCACGATCTTGATAAATCATCGCGATGCGATAACCGGACACGCCTGCCGGTAAGGCATAGGAGGTAAATTGACCATCCCGAAAACGGAAGAGCGCACCCACACTTGTCCCGATCCAGATATTCCCCTGCCGGTCTTCACGAAACGCTTGGATCGAACCTTGAGTTTGAGGATCACCTACTGTGTAAGCTGTCCACTGACCATCTTTGAAGCGCCGCAAACTCGCTGGCGCTACCACTACCCAAAACGTGCTCTGTTGGTCTTCATAGGCATGTTTGATGTCCGAGACAGCTACCTTTTCAGCGGGGATCTCTCTGGTCACGCGGCCCTGGAACACACGCAGCCAGCGGTCACGCTCGAGATACCACACGATTCCGGGTGAGAGGGGATGCCCGAAACCTGGGAAGAGACCTGCTTGCTCCGGCTGGAGGCGGCTAAACTTCTCATCTTTCCAGCGAACGAAACCGGCGTCGGTCTGCATCACTAAGCTTCCATCCGCTTCCTCGCGCATCAAGCGCACATAGTTGCTTGGCAAGCCGTCTTGCGTCGTATAGGTTCTGAAGACGCCGCCTCGATACCGCGTCAGTCCGCCGTTTTCGGTCGCCAGCCAGAGATTGCCTGCGCGGTCCTCGTAGAGACGGGTGAAGCGGCTGCTTCTGACACCCTTGGTGTTCGCGGAATTGAAGACAACGAACCGCACACCGTCAAACCGCACCAGCCCATCGAAGGTCGCAAACCAAAGGTAACCATCGCGAGTTTGGAGGATTGCATTGACGGAGTTCTGCGGCAGCCCGTTGTCGGTCGTCCACACGTCAAACTGGTATTGGGCCCGGACAGGCGCTACCAGCGCGCCAACGACGTACAGCAGCCACGCAGTGCGGCAAAGAGTTACCAGCGGTAATCGAGTTGAGGGACGAGACATCGAAGTTAGCGGTAAATACGGAAGCAGTCTGACTAATTGGCAACACCCGCCAGCAGAGTTTAGATAACATTGCCTGGAAGTCAATGCCGGCAGACGCCAAGCTCGTCCACGCCATCGCCGTTCCAATTGCCCACCACTGACCAGCCGCCCGCTTGCCCGTAACGAGTGAGCAGTTCGGCTGCCCCCGTTGTGTTGCGTTGCTTGAGGTAGAAGTCACCGCGCCCACGATTGAACAGCCCAACAGTTTGGGCACTGAATGAACTGTTGCAGCCAATAGCCGGTCGAAGGCGGTGAAGAACAATTGATACCTGAGTTGCGCCTGGCCGGATACTATCGTTACTGGGCCGTGACTGAAGACGGCATCTTTTTTCTTCCACGACCTGCGACACCGCGCCCGGTGATCAACTTCTTCAGTTTCGCCACGCGACAGACCAAACAAGTGCTGGTGCCTGAAAAAGCGCCGCTGATCGGGCCGGCGGGCCTCAGCATTTCGCCGGATGGGCGGTGGCTGCTCTACCCGCGCGAGGATCAGGTTGCAAGTGATCTGATGTTGCTAGAAAACTTCCGCTGAGCTGGAGCGTCACTCGCCGCCCGCTCAACGGCTAAATCCAATGTCGTCCAACACGACCGCGCCTGCGTGATTGCGTTCAAACCAAAAGGTAATCGTTTTGAGTTTAGCCGGATCGAAATGCGGATTCGCTTGAACAAAATTGGCCAGCGGCAATTCGACAGTTTGCAGCACCAATTCCGCCGGTTTTGACAGCCAGCTCTCTAGCGCGGCCAATTTGGCTAGTCGAATCGTGAGTGGTGGAGCTAGTGTCGCAAACCGGCGCAGTGGCAAGCGCGCGCTGGCGCCGTCCGCTGCCGTCAATTCAAGCGAGATTTCGACCGGCTCTCGGCTTTCGCTGGCATTCGCCAGTCCGAAGTTGAGTCGCGTTTCCGCATTGAGTTGCCATTGCGACGCCAGTCCCTCTGGCAAACGAACATGATAAGCGGAAGGACTCGTCTCATCTTTTCCCCAAGCCAGCCGCACGACGTTGTTGGCCTGGTTCGACTCACTGTCGAGCCGGAGTGGCAGCTTCTCCTCACGCCAACCGGTCAGCCGCTCGCCTTCCTGGACGCCGCCCTGCACAGTGGTCGTCGTCACGTCCACATCTTCTTCGTAATCGCTCACTATCTTGAAAGCAGAGTCGCGGAACTGCGTCAAATAGATTGTGTTGGGCAACCACGTGGCGGCCGAATGGTGATTGCGGAAGAGTGGCACGTAGGCTTGTTTGCCGTGCAAGGTCGCTTCGAGAAAAGCGGCCAAATAGACCTTGGCGATTTGTCGCTGCTCTTTGGCAGGCAGAAGCGGTTTGCGATTGAGCAGCGCGCTGAGCGGCTCGCTCCAATCGCTGCCGCCCCACACGGTGTTGAACTGAACGTGATTGGCGCGGTAGATGTAGAGCAACGATTTGAACTGGTAATCCTGCTCGCTGAATTTGATCCGTTGATACTGGCGACTGCCCACGAAGACGGCGATGTCGCTGTCGTGGCCGCCTTGCAGCACCAGGTAATTCACCTTGCTCAAGGTCACAGGTTGTCCTGCTGGCGCGTAGTAGTCAACCGAAGGCGAGATGGCTACGACCGACTTGATGCCGAAATTGAAATCGAATTTGACACGGGCATCATCCGGGTAGGACGAGAGCTGATTGAAGACTGCCGCAATCGCCACGGCTTCGCCGCCACGTGAATGACCGATGAGCGCAATCTGGTCGAGCGCGACTTTGTGATAAAACGGATTGCCGGCCTGTTCATTCCAGCCACGCCAGACTTTGAGATGTTGCAAGAGCAGCCAGGCGCGCGCGGGCAATTCATTGCCACCTAGATTGCCCGACCACGAGTAATTCAAAAAATTCTCGCTGACTGAAGCAGTGATAAACCCGCGGCTCGCCAACAGCTCTCCCAAATATGCGTAGCCCGGATCAGAGTACTGCGCCATCGCGTGGTTGCCGTGCACGATCAACACCAGCGGGAACGGCCCGCCGCCTTGCGGATACCAGACGCGCCCGTTGAGCGGCAAATGATGTGCGTCGAAACCCCAATACCATTGCCGCACCAGCGCGCTGAACCCTTTCCAATCAGGCAACAGCAGCGCGCCGTCAACCGGCTCTGTTTTCAATTCAACCGTCGGGCCGAAGTCGGTGCGGCGTTTGTCTGTGCCGCTGCCGTAAAGGAGCGTCTTGACAGAATATGGCCCCGGCTCTGCCGGATTGCCCGTTTTGATCGTCGCGACGTTACCGCTTGCTCCCGATTCGATTTTGGCCAGATGCGCATCACTGCCACTGCCCGACAGCCAAAAGATCATTGCGCCATTGGCCACGAGGGTCAGAACCAGAAAACCAGTGACGAGCACGCGCTTGAGATTGCTCGCCTCGGCCAATTCACCTCCGGCAAAGGCTGCGATGCTCATGCCCGTCAAGGCTTCGAGCAAAATCACGAGCACAAAAAGAATGAGTAAAGGGTTGGCATTGCCGCTCAAGAGCGGCAGGCCTAAGGCGGTCAGGATGGCGCTTACGATAGAAATGAGTACGCGGTTTGGTACATTGCGGACGATGGCGGCGAAAGCGGCCACCAGAAACCGTACCAACAAAATCATGACCACGCTCGCCAGCAATCCAAGCACCACATCTATAGTGGTGCCAAAGCCACTGCGAAAGGTAGAGGTAAATAGCGTGACGAGCGTCGCCCCAGCCGCCACTGCGCCAACCACCGCGCCTCGCCAAGCGCGCGGGCCTGGCTGCAGCGAACCAACTCTCTCATTGCACCAATTCACCAGTCTGCGCCGAATAGATTGCGGCTTCGCATCTTCCGGCCAGACGCCTTCAACACCGTCCATTATTTCCTCGATTATGAATTTGTTTATGCCAAAGATTGGGCAGGGTGCATCCCAATCTGCGGGGCAGGATCACTGCTAGTATTGCGAGACACTGACTTATATCACAGACTTCATTTATGCGCGACGATTAGCGTCGCTTTGACCGAAACGTCGAAATCCATCGCAGCGCGCGCGCGGTCAATCATTTCAGGCAGTTTCTGCAAAACCCGCGCGCGCGTTGCGTCATCGGGCAGCAACGCCAGCCAATCGCTGAGAAAGTACGTCTCGATCAGTGGCGCAACCAGGAACTCCGCGCCGGTGGGAAAACCGAAGCATTCCTTCCGCGTCACACTACGCACACCTTTCAACCCGGCGGCGGCGGCTAAGTCCTCCACCTGGCCAACCGTCAAGCGTTCGGTGATAAGCGTTTCGAGTTGCGCTGTGTGCTCGATCAAATCCAGCTCGTAAAGCGTCTCCCAAAAGACCGAGAAGAACTCATCGAAGCTGCCCCGCGTAGTCAGTTTCAGCGCAATCGTCGCGCCCTTCTTAGCCACGCGCCGCAATTCAGTAAAAATCGCGCCGATCTCACGCGCCGGCGTCAGCGAAGCGTCCGCGACAATCCAGTCGAATTCGTTGTCAGTCAAGCCGAGCGCCTGCAATGAGCCTTGTTGAAAGCTGATCTGCTTGGCTTTTTTGACCACCGCCTTGCCACGCGCCAACTCCAGTTTCTCCTCGCTGGCATCAACCCCAACTACCTCGGCGTCCTTGCCCACACGCAGAACCAGATCAACCGCGTAGCTGCCGGTGCCACACTCGGCATCGAGCAGCTTGCCTTCTTTGGGCAACTTGACCTCTTCGTCTACCAACCGGTCAAAGGCTTCGCGCCATTGCGGGACAAAATAGAGATCATATAAATAAGCCAGTTCCTTCTGATCTTTTGTCGTGTTTCTTTCAGCCATCCTACTGCCTTCTATGCGCGGCGAAATTGCAGAGCGAATTTAACGCAAAGTGGCTAGAACGCAAAGCCGCAATTATATCCGACAAGCTGCCAGAGCTTGTCGAAAGCTCGGCTGGCGAATCAATTGGTTTAACAGTCAAGCCTCCGACAAGCTCTGGCAGCTTGTCGGACATCGCGGCGTCTTCATGATTTAATTCCTTGAGGCCAGTAGTTTTGCTTTCGCCCAAAATGAGTACGCTACGTGCGGCGACATGCGCGGTTGTCTTATTTAGCAACGCGCCGTGATTCAGCAAAGGTTGATTACCGCTAGATCGCTCGTCGGCGTAAACGCGCCAATCGCCCGCCGGAATCACGAACTCCTGTTGAATAGGCTGCGGGTTGGCGAGCACTACGGCTCTGGCCCATTGGTCGCGCCCGGTGACGTCTTCGAGTTGAAATCCCAGACAGCCTGTGGGCAGCGACAAATGCAAATGATCGTCAAGAAACTTCAGCGCCCTTTTCACTTCCTCCGCCGTTTCCAGCCGGAAGAGCGGATGCGCGCGCCTCAATTCGATCAGGCCGCGATAATAAGCGAAGACATCAAAGTTGTCGGCCTTCTTTTGCCAACGCAGCATGTTTACTGCATCCGGCTTGTCGTAGCTGTTGGGATCACCACCTTTGCTGCGTAAGAATTCCTGCCCGGCGTGTAGAAACGGAATACCTTGTGCGGTCAGCAACAGCGCCGCCGCCAGTTTATCCATCGCACGCCGCTCAGCGTCAGTTACGGCAGCGTTGTCTATGGTGCTGATGAGCAGCCTATCCCAGAGCGTGTGATTGTCGTGGCACTCGACGTAGTTGATCGTTTCGAGCGGCGAGTCGGTGAAATCTTCGAGCGCTCCGCCGATGCCGCGTTTCATACTGTGTATCAGTGTGCCCGATTGTACATAGCCGGTAGTACGCGCGTTGAAAACTGTCCCTTTGAACGCATCGCGAAAATGGTCATTGAAGACGGCCCAACCGCCACCACGTTGCGCCCCTTTGTGCGCGATCTCCATCGGCGTCATCCCGCCCGCCCACGGCTCGCCATAGATCAGCAGGTTCGGCTCAAGGGCGCGCAGTTCTTTGACCATCAGCTTAATCGTTTCCAGGTCAATCAGCCCCAGCAAATCGAAGCGGAAGCCGTCTACTTTGTATTCCGTCACCCAATGCTTCAGGCAATCCAGCATGTAGCGCCGCGCCATCGGCGCTTCGCTGCGAAACTCGTTGCCCGTGCCAGAGCCGTTCCAGTAGGTGCCGTCCTGTTTCAAGCGGTAATAGTAGCCGGGCACCAAGCCCTCGAAACTGTAGATGCGCTTTAGTTCAATTGCCTCGTAGGTGTGATTGAAGACAACGTCCAGCGTCACGCGCAGGCCGCGCCGGTGCAGCGCGTCAATCATCTGCTTGACCTCGCGCACGCGCCGCGCGTCGAAGCGCTCCGTGGCATACCAGGCGGCGGGCGAAAAGTGGTGCACCACGTCGTAGCCCCAGCCGTAAAGATCATTCTCGGCGTCGTTGTGAAATTGGCTGATGGGCATAAGCTGTACGACGTTGACGCCGAGATCAATCAAGTGGTCTAGGCCGCTCGTGACGTCAATGCGCCCAGTCAGATGCGTGCCGCTTTCGGTCAAGCCCAGATACTTGCCGCGCCGCTGCACGCCGCTATCGGGATCAATCGTGAAGTCGCGCAGGTGCATTTCGTAGATGATGGCTTCGCTAATGGGAAACGTCGGGCGCTCAGCCACAAGCGTCTCATCTTGCACTACGATAGCGCGGCCAGCGTGTCTGGTGACCGCTTTGGCATAGGGATCGAGCAACTCGCGCAGCGGGTTGAAGCGCGCATCATTGCCCGCGGCAGTGTAGGTATAATACGCGCCCAGCCAATCGCCGCTGAGCGTAGCGTCCCAAGTGCCATCGTCGTGGTTGACGAGTTCGAAGATCATGGCCTTGCCGCTGGCAGGCGCTTGATAAAGGTGCAAATGCACTTCGCTGGCGGTTGGCGCCCAGACGCGGAAGCTTGTCTGCTCAGGTGTGTAAAGTGCGCCCAGCGGTTGGGTGGAAACGATGGCATCTGCCGGATGAGGAAGGACAAGAGCGGCTCGATTCATTGTTCACTGTGGTTGATAGCTTCGGGAGTTTGATTTTTGCATGTCCTTACTTGCGCTCACGTCCGTAATAACCTTGCCGTGTACGGACGGTCAATTCGCCTTCGCGTTTCTGCGCTTCTTTGCCAACCGCTAGCCGCACACGGCGGAACTTGCCGTCGAGGTTTTGATTGCTCGAAGTGTAGCCGATGCTGTAGCGCGTGCGCAGATGCTCGATCAATTCGGTCAGCTTCTGGTTCACCTCGATGACCGGCACGAACTGGATTTCGCCGCCCGTGTCGTCCACGAACTTTTCCAGATTGATGCGGCGGCGGAACGGGTCATTTTTCTCGACGCGCCCAAAAATATTGAGCGCGCGTGGCCCATCCGTCTTGACCACCACGCCACAAACGACGCTGCCGGAATCGTAGATACGGTCGGTCACTGCCTGCTCCGACAGGTCGCCGTAGTTGTAGGCCGTAGCGATGTTGTCGGTCACGGCGACGACAACGCGGCGGCTCAAGGGGTTGCTGGCCGTGCTCATCTGCGTGGCGGCTTCGTGGATCGCCCGGTGCAGTGACGTGCCAACGCCAACTTGCGCCTGGCTGAGCAATGAGCCGATCTGACTGATGATTTGCAGGCGGTCTTTGGTGAAGGGCTGGATCATTTTCGTCTGTTCGCCAAAGACCATCACCGCCACTTCGTCTTCGGCTTTCAAACGGCGCAGCGCCTCCATCGCGCCATCGCGAATGACTTCGATGACCGGGCGCACGCTGCTGCTGGTGTCAATCAACAACATAATCGAGAGCGGCAGTTTGTCCTGGCCGAAGAAGGAAACCTCCTGCTTGACGCCGTCTTCGTAAACCTCGAAGTCATTCTTGCGGAGCGAGCCGACAACCAAGCCGGTCTTCTTGCGCAAGACCTGCGCATCGAGCAAGACGATTTCGGTCGAGATGCGGATGGTCATCTCGTCCTCCGGCTCTACTCTTTGCTTCTGCGTCTGTGCGAAGACAGCACAGCCCGCCAGTAAGACGAGACAAAACGCGATCACAATTTTTTGTCTGCAAGTAATCATCTTGCTACTCGCTTTCTTCGCCACTCCATGTCCGACAAGCTGCCTGGCTTATCGGTAGGCTTGGCGTTTAACCCAAGGGTTGGTCAGCGAAAACTGCCGACAAGCTAGGCAGCTTGTCGAACCTCTGCCGCAAGTTTCAGCAGATGGCGATCACGCCCGTAAACATGGGCCATCTCTTTTAGCCGCGCGCGGATGCTTGGCGTCAATTGCTCAGCGCGATAGCGCCAGCCCCAATTGCCGCTTTCACGCGCCGGGATGTTCATGCGTGTCTCGCTGCCGCCACCGAGCACATCTTGCATAGGAATAATCGCCGTGTTGGCGACCGATGATAACGCGAGGCGGATGAAATCCCAATTGATCTCGCTGCCGTCCGTGCCTAGATATTTCAGCACAAACTCGCGCTCCTCGTTGACCTCGGCCTGCGAGCGCGTGCTGTCGCCAATGCCGGAAGTAAACCAACCAACTGTTGTGTCATTGTCGTGCGTGCCGGTGTAGACCACAGTGTTGGGTGTGAAATTGTAAGGCTTGAACTCGTCGGCTTCCGGCTTGGAGCCAAAGGCAAATTGCAGAATGCGCATGCCCGGAAAGCCGAACTGGTCGCGCAGCTTCTTGACCTCCGGCGTGATGAAGCCCAGGTCTTCGGCAATGATCGGCAAGTCTCCCCCATCTGCCAAAGCCTGCTTGATCGCTTTGAACAAGGCTGCGCCAGGGCCTTTCTCCCATTTGCCATGTACCGCCACCGTCTCGTTGGCGGACACTGCCCAATACGCTTCAAAGCCGCGGAAGTGATCGAGCCGCACGATGTCTACCAGCGCCAGCGTCGCGCGAATGCGTTCGATCCACCAGTGAAAGCCGTCGCGTTTGAGCACGTCCCAACGATAAAGCGGATTGCCCCAGAGTTGGCCCGTCTCGCTGAAGTAGTCGGGGGGCACGCCGGCGACTTTGGTCGGCTGGCCTTCAGCGTCGAGATGGAACAGCTCAGGATGCGCCCAGACATCGGTGCTGTCGTGGGCGACGAAGATCGGCACGTCACCTACAATGCGAATGTCGCGCGCGTTGGCATAGTGCGCGAGCCGTACCCATTGCTTGAAAAACAGGTACTGGAAGAAACGTTGCGCGCTGATTGCCTGTGCGTGATTCTCGCGGAAGAAGTGCAGCGCCTGGTCTTCGCGCGCGCGCAGGTATTGATCCCACTTCGTCCACTCCGCGCCGCTGTGCGCGTCTTTGATCGCGCGAAAGAGCGCGTAATCCTCCAACCACGAGGCGGTCTGTTCGACAAAGTTCAGGTAATCGTGATTGGCCGATTTAGTCGCGCGGGTTTTGAAATTCTTGTGCGCCTGCCAGAGCAACTTGTACTTGAATTCAATGACCGGGCCGTAATTTACGCGCTCGGCTGGGAAGTCAGGCGCGTCGGCCAAATCCGCCGCATCCAGCCAGCCTTCTTCTACTAATGCTTCCAGACTGATGAGCAATGGATTGCCCGCGAAGGCCGAAAAACATTGATACGGCGAATCGCCATAACCGGTCGGCCCCAGCGGCAAGACTTGCCAGAGGCTCTGCCCGGTCTCGGCCAGAAAGTCCACGAAGTCATAAGCCGACTGGCCCAAATCGCCGATGCCGTAACGGCCCGGCAGCGATGTCGGGTGCAGTAGGATTCCGCTGGCACGCGCAAAACTCATCGGTCAGAACTCCGGAAAATCGGACAAGGGACTTTCTCAACACAAAGGGACAAAAGATCAAAGGGAGAAACGCCTGAGACCTAACAGATTTTTTGTCCCTTTGATCCTTTGTCCCTTTGTGTTGAAAGGCTTCTTTTCGGTCAATCCGAAAATCAATTTACCGCCGCGCCCAAGACCAGGCGCGCGTAATTCGCCTCACGGCCTGCGACCGTAACAATCAAATCAACCGATCCAGCCCCGGCCAGCGACGGTGGAATTTGGAAGGCGAACTCGTCCTGCCCGGGAAAGAGTGTTGACGGCCCAAAGGCCACGATTGGACACGGAATGCTGTTGAGCCGCACCTTCATTAGTGCGGCAAAACGCCAGCCGCTGCCCGTGATGATGACCTGGGTCGGGCGTTGCGCGGAGCCGACCGGGATGGGGTCACTTGTGACTGGGTTTAACGTAGGTTGATTCGGGTCTTGTACCCAGAAGCCAGCCGGGAAATTGCCCTGCGCCTCATTGCCCGTGCTTTGCATTAGAATGCCCGGCCAGGCGTTGACGACGGTGATCTGAGCCTGCAACGTGGCGCCGTTTTTTGTCTGCAACTCAACCTGGCGTGTCGCCTGCCCTACGGGGTCTACGATGAAGACCACGCGCGTCGCAGTGACTGAGCGCAATCGCTGGGGCACACCGTCCAGCTTCAACTGCACACCACCCAACGTGGTGGGGGTGCCGAAGAAATCGAACTCTTCCATATCAGTGAAATTCGCACCCTGCGCCACTGCCAACGACTCGCGCGCTATCTGTCCATCAGGGTTAAGGAAGCTTCTGACGGTGATCGTCTGGGCAGACGCTGTCGCCTGCTCACCCACGCAAACTACACAGATGAAGCCAAAGACGGCAATCGTCAGAGCTGAAAGAAACTGCCTCATGCTTGACCTTTTGAAAATCACCTTTGCCCGCAGTGAGGATGTGAAAATGCGCGTGTGCAGTTGATAAATTACAGTCGCCGTCAATCTAGTGAGACCTGCTGCCACTCGCCGCGAATGATGGCCGCACGAATCTCTACCGCGCTCTTACCGGCCTTATGCAGTTGGCCGGCCAACAATGCTTCTTTCACACAGACCAGGCACTCAGCGCTGTGGGCGTCTTTGTGGCAATCGAGCAAGCTCTTGTGGCCAAACCCTGTATCACAGTAGCAATAACAAGGCTGCTGCGCCAAAACCTCTGGCATCTCTTTGGCCAGTTGATACGCCTTCACGACGTAGGGCGTGGAGAATTGCTTTGGATCGAGCGTCTGCGTCAAAGGCCTAGCCGCCTCTGCCGTAGTGAAATGATCGGGGATACGCGGCGTCATTTTGGCCTGCGGTGGTGGGGCTGATGTATGAGCGGCATGTTCAGCGGTGCTGCTCTGGGCTGGTGGGGCTTGTTGAGTACAAGCGCCCAACGCCAATAGCAGTGCCAATCCCGCCGCGGCGCTACCTACACTCAACACTCGCTCAAACAAAAGGGATTTCTTCATTGATGTGCTCACATTCCAAAGCGGCTGCTACACGAACCTCCGGATAGGGCCGACAGTCATCGCTCTGGAGCTTAGAAGTTGCAATGATCAATTCGCAATAAGAGATGGAAAAAGGACTTTGCTTGCGGGAATCATCGGCGTCCGCAAGCGGTGACATTGTACCCGGCAGGCGTTAATGATGCTAGTGCCTATTGACCGAAATAGCAGAACTTTGGCGGATTGAAAATCTGCTTACAAGTAGCGAGATTACTTGCAACGCTTAATCACGCCCGGCTGGTTCGCGCGCTGCGCCGAATTGCCGAGTGGTTGGCTCAGTCACGCTAGGCATCTCGCTGGCTGGTCGGCGCGCCTCAGTCGGCGACGCGTATGGAACCTGGCGGCTTTCAGGTAAGGCTGGCCGTTCGGAGTAAATGATGTGGCGGGTTTGTTGCATTGCCGTGACCACCCGCGATAACTGATAAATCAAAAAGGCCGACACGCCCCCGATGAGAACCAGGCTGCCCATAAACGGCACGAGCAATTCATCGCCACGCAGTCCCCACTTAACCAATTGGTAATAGGCGCTGAAGATCACGATCAGTCCGCCTAGCCCCAAGACCGTGATGGCGGTGGCCAGGGCGCTGATACTCAGGCGGGGCGCGTGGATTTCGACGGGCGGGGCGCCCGGATTCAAATTCTCACCGCAGCGTTTGCAATAGTTCAGCTTCTGCGTGTACTCAGAACCGCAAAACGGACAGTACATACGGCCTCCTGTTGAGATTGGAATTCGTGGTAATGCTTTGCAGTGAGTCTTACGCTGATGATACACAGGCAGTTCGCAATTTATGGCTGGCGCCGTACAACGACAGTGACCATTCATTCTCAGAAAGGTTAGCCACAGAGTCACGGAGACACAGAGAAAAGTAGGGAAATAAACCAGGCTAAAGCGCAGACGCTACCTACCCGCCCCGCCAGACCAAGCTCAAAACTCTGTGTCTCCGTCCCCCTATGGCAGAATGAATAGGCCCGGGGACAGGCAGGCTTAGCGGACGAGGATTAACCAGGCAGGATAGAATTGAAGAAGCGAAGTCTGTTAGGCGGGTCTCAACTACTGCCTATTTTCCCACCCCAGAAAAAGAGCCAGCCGTACAAGCCAGGCAAGACTACGCCTTCAGCCATCACCAGCATGAACACCGCGGCTTGAAAAATGCGGCCCATCCACGACCGTGGCTTCACGCGCAACAACTCATAGCAGGCAAAGACGCCCAGAGTAATCAGAATCGCGACACAAACTGTCTTGGTGACGACCGCCGCGAATATTTCACCGTAGGTAACGGTGGTCAAGGCCATCGGCAACAGTAGGATGATAAGCAACGCGACCAACGTAGCCTGTTTCTTGCTAATAGCGACCGGCGATTCGCGCTTGACGAAAATAATCGCTAGCCCGGCGGTGGCGACGGCCAGGAGAGAATAGATTTGGAGGTAGCGATTGGAACCGAGGGCCTGCGCCTGCACGCGGACTTCAGCCGCCAGCGAAACGCGGTTGAAAATCCGCGCCGGGTTGTAGCCGGTGCTTTCATAAAACGCATCGCGCACCTCACGCCCCAGCGAGGCCACCCAATTCTCGCCCCCTACCATCGTCATAAAGCCAATGCCGGCGATGAGCATTAAAACTAATGTGAGCGCAAATGCACCTGAGCCTCTGGATTTCATAATTTCTTCTCTCAGCTTTTGACAGATCTTCCAGCAACTTCACTGTAACCGCTAACGGACTACGCTCTTGGCTTTAGGGATGCTTAGCCTGAGTATTTCTTTGCTGGCAATTTCAAATTTGCGAGTCAGCGCCCTGTGTAGCAATGTTCTCAGCAGGGCCTTGGGGGATTGAATACACTGCTTGCTAGCAAGTGAGCCGGAGAAAGAAAACATTACACTGAGGACAGCGCGCCCCAGGATTCTCTCGTTGACACTCGGCTGAGCGGTCTCCTAAGATGCCAGCACCTTTTCGCTGTATTTGCGTCCGACTTCGCCGTTCCGAAACACGCCGAGCGGGCGCGCAAGTTCATTGTCTTCCGTCCTGATCTACGTGGGAATCAAGCGGAGCGTTTTCTGAAGGAGCAGGTGTAGATGAAGATCGAACAGAACGCTTCCCCGACCTCTAATCAACCAACACCCAACCGGCTCAAGCCCGCGCTGCGTTGGCTCTTGAGTTTCACATTTTTCCTGACGCTCTTCGCCGTGCTTATCACCTTGATTGGCTACGGCTTCATCAGGTTCAGCGGCGCAGAGCAGAAACAAACGGCGACTTCAATGCCAGCCGCTACGCCATCGCCCAGCATTGAGCCATCTGTTTTGCCCTCCGGGGCCGCCGGACACGTGGCTGGCAACCAAGCGCAGCCACCTACACGACCAGCTACGCCGCGTTAGGCGCACTTTGGTTGACCATCAGTGTGGTTGCCCCTAGGTGCTATGAACCAGCAAAAAGATTGACACCATCGGGCAAGCAGCATAATTTGTGTCTGCCCGTGGCAAACGGTCTTTTTCCGCTCACAGACGTAGCGTTATCATCTCCGTGCTAAAACCTGAATCACACTGATAGGGAGAGTATCCGAATGGCCAGACGTACTCTGGGTCGCAATACGTTTAAGCTTGTCGCGCTGGTTGTGTTCGCCGCTGGCGTGCTCTTAGCCACGCATGCATTCACTCCGTCTCCGGCAGCGGCCCGTCAAACGTCGGTGTCGGCGGAGTTCTTCAAACAAAAAGTGCTGCCCATCTTCGCGGCCAATTGCGCGATGTGTCACGGCGCAAGTATGCAACGTGGGCGGCTCGACGTGCGTAGTGAAGAGAGCCTGCGTCGTGGCGGCACGCGCGGCCCGGCAGTTGTGCCCGGCCAACCAGAACAGAGTCTGCTTTACCGCTTAGTGACACACAAAGAAGAACCCGCGATGCCACTCGGCGGGGCTAAGTTAAGCGACAACGAGCTGGCCAGCATTGCTGAATGGATCGGCATGCTGGCCCCAGTGACAGCCGCCAGTAATGAAATGAATAACGCTGAGCATGGCCCGCCGACGCGCCAGCCCGGCTACAGCGTAACCGCGCGCGACCGCCAGTTCTGGGCCTTCGTCAAACCCCAACGCCCGGCCATTCCCACTGTTAAAAATCGCGCCTGGGCGCGCAACGAGATTGATGCGTTTGTCCTGAGCACACTCGAAGCCAAAGGGCTGCAACCAGCGCCGCCCGCCACGCCGCGTGTCTTGTTGCGCCGCGTCTATCTCGATCTGACCGGCTTGCCACCTTCGCCCGCAGAGACAGCGGAATTCTTGAAAAACCCTTCTGAGCGAGCTTACGCGCAAGTGATCGAGAAGCTGTTGGCCTCGCCGCACTACGGCGAACGTTGGGGGCGGCACTGGCTCGATCTGGCGCGCTACGCCGACAGCGGCGGCTACGAATTCGACTATGATCGCCCCCACGCTTGGCGCTACCGCGATTACGTTATCAAGGCATTTAATGAAGACAAGCCCTACGATCAATTCATCCGCGAACAGTTGGCCGATGATCAACTCACGGGCGGCGAAACGCCTGAAGCCCTGATCGCGACCGGCTTCTGCCGCAACGGCCCAACGGTGGACAACGCCGTCAATGAAGAGACGCGGATGGATGAGCTAGACGATATGGTGACGACCACCTCGTCGGTTTTGCTCGGCCTGACCGTGGGCTGCGCGCGTTGTCACGATCACAAATACGACCCGATCCCGCAGCGTGACTACTACCGCATGCAAGCTATCTTCTTCCCGTTCAAGAAGACTGAACGGACATTCGCGTCGCCGGATGAGCAAGCGGAATTCAAAGCCAAGAACAAGGAGTTTGACGAGCGTGTCAGGCCCTTCAGGCAGAAGATCGCCGAGATTGAAAAACCGGTGCGCGAAAAGCTGCTGGCGGAAAAGATTGAATTCCACGTCAAGCTGGCCAAACGCTCGAACGGCTTTGGTGAGCTGAGCGAAGCGCAGTTCCGCGAAGAAACCGCTCAACGCTTGCGCCGCGACATCAAGCTGCAACCCGAAGAAATCGAAGCCGAACTTACACCCGAAGCTTTGCAGGCACACAAGGCTCTGCAAAAACAAATAGACGAAATCAATAGCCAGCGGCCTAACCTGTTGCCATCAGTGATGGGCATAACCGACGAAGAGAAACCACAACAGGCTTATCTGCTCAAACGCGGCGATTGGCGCAACAAAGGCGCAGCGGTCTTCCCTGGCCTGCCCACTGTGTTGAGCAATGGCCAAGACCTTGCGGGCAAACAACCGCGCAAACAACTGGCCGACTTTATTGCCAGCGCCGATAACCCGCTTACCGCACGCGTGGCGGTCAATCGCATCTGGCAATATCACTTCGGCAAAGGCATCGTGAAAACGCCCAGCGATTTCGGCGCGACGGGCGACCGCCCCTCGCATCCACCATTGCTCGATTGGCTGGCAACGGAATTCGTCAAACGCGGCTGGAGTTGGAAGCAGATGCACCGCTTGATGCTGCGCTCGAACACCTATCGCCAAGCCTCGCGCTTTGACGAAGCAGCGGCAGCCAAAGACCCGGAGAATCGCCTGCTTTGGCGCTTCAACCCGCACCGTTTGGAAGCCGAAGTCTTGCGCGACAGCCTGCTCGCCATCAGCGGCAAGCTGAACCAGACAATGTACGGCCCCGGCATCTACCCGCGTATTGACCCCGATATAGTCAACACCGGCTCGCGCCCGCGCTGGCCGTTGAATGCGAAAGATGACGAGGCCACCTTCCGGCGCAGCGTCTACATCTTCGTCAAACGCTCGGTGCTCTTGCCGTTGATCGAAGTCTTCGATTGTCCGGTCACGGTCGTCACCGTGCCGGTGCGTTCGGTTTCGACTGTCTCGCCGCAAGCGTTGGCGCTGATGAACAATCAATTCGTGTTGGAACAGGCGGGCTTCACCGCCGAGCGGGTGACGCGCGAAGCAGGGGCGACTCTGCACGCGCAGGTGCGCCACGCTTTTCAACTCGCGCTCAATCGCCCGCCCAGCGTGAAAGAGGCGCAATGGGCGTTGGCTTTCATCAAGGCGCAAACAGCCGGTTATGCCGAGCGGAAGAGTGAAAAGCCAGCAGCGGCGGCGCTACGCGATTTCTGCCATGCGCTGATTAACCTAAACGAGTTTCTCTACGTGGATTGAACCAATTCACCGGCTTTCAGCGCAGTAAGTCAGTCACGTCCATCGAAAAGAAGAACGCGCCGCGTCCTTCGCGCAGTTTGGGGTTTGGATTGAATGCATAGCCGAGCGTGACGTTGAAATTGACAATGTTCAAGCGCACGCCGCCGCCAATGCCGAAGCGTGTGCCGTAACGATCCGGCCAGATACGCGCCACGTCAAAGACAGCCACCGGGCTGATGGAAAAGAGATTGATCTCGTTCAGGAAGGAATCCAACACAGAATTGACCAGCCGTGTGTCTTCATCAGCCAAGCGATCGAGTTGGCTGGTGTCTATCTGATTGAACTGCTCCGTGAGCTTGGCTTGTTCGCGGCTGATCGCGCTTTTGGCATCCTCGACCTGCTTGCCCAAGGAGGTCAATTGAGCGCCGTTTAAGGCGCTGCTCAAGGCCTCGGCGTCAGTGGTTACCTCAGACAAAAAGCTCAGCATATCCTGCATCTTGCTAGGCAGATCTTCTTTTTTGCCCAAATGGACTTTGATGAGCAATTCCAGCGCGACGGCGAGCGTGTCAATAGCTTCACTGAGTTCGTCCGGCACAGGGTCCAAGTCTTCCGGCGGCAGTTTCTCTACCAACGCGTTGAGCCGATTGGCTGCGGCTTCGAGCGGTGCGGTGTTCTCTACCAGCTTTTGCATCGGAGGAAATTTGTTGAGCCGCGCGGTGAAGATAATATTGCGCAATGAATTCCTTTGCCCATTGAGTTGCTGTATGAACTCGGTATCAGTCGTCAACTCCGCCGGAATGATGGCGCGGCCCCAGACAGGCTGGGACGCGGTGAGATTGATTGAGTAAAAGCTGGTGGCGCCGATGTCTCCCAAGGTCGAGGAGGCGTTCAGCCGGTTCTGTGGAATGCTGCGAATCACGGGCGCGCTGCGGATGCGCCAGCCGTCTCCCGCGATGAAGTTGGGGACAGTGTTGCCGCCGAAGAAGCGCTCGGCAACCGGCAGGCTACCGAGCGTCTGAATCGCGCCGCCCGTGAATTGGGTTTCGAGATTGAACGATTTGTGGAATTTCGATGACGCCGAGTCCTTGAATAACCAACGGTAGTTGAAGCCAACGTCAGCCACGTGTTTGACAAAATCCACCGCCGTCGTTGCACCACGCGTACCCGCTTGCAAACCATACGAAGCGGCGAAGGCCGCACTCCGTGTGCGAAAGGTCAGGCCGAGATAGCTTTTCAATTGACCGTAGCCGGAAGCGGCCAAGCTGTCCGCCGCGTTGGCGGCTGCGGCCAAGTCGGTCTGTTGATTGCCACCTGCAAAACTTACGCCGTAACGCGCCACTACTTGCGCTTTGCCCAATGGCTGAGTCACAGCGTTCAGTTGGGCGTACAGCTCACCCTCGCGTAAGCGGTTGGTCGAAGCTGGTGCGTCGGAATGCCGGTAGCCCAGCCGGTATTCGAGCTGCTGCGCCAGTAGGTGTTGCCAGGTGCGCGTGCCAACCAGCTCCAACTCCTCCGCGTTGGCCGCCGGTGAACCAGTAGCCGCCACTCGTAGACGGTCGAAGACGCCGCCAGGTGCGCGCGCCTCTAGTTGTGTGCCGCCGAAGAGTTGGCTGGTGCGGTTGTAACCAAGCAACGGCTTATAGGCAAAGGAGCCTTTTGTTTGGGCGGTGGCGGCGCTCGTAGCGTGATGTGCGATGGCATCGCTATCGAATTCCCAAGTGTAGGTCAAGAAGGCATCGGCATTGGAGGTAAAGACCCAATAGATTACTTCGAGGCTGGGCGGAGTATCCTCTTCTTTGCAGTTGACGATTTTTGGATAGACCAGATTGAAGCGCGAGCGTGGGTGGAGTTCGTTGTCAAACGCCGCCAGATTTCCCCGCAACTGCTCCATGCCCGCATTGAAAGCGTCGAGCGAAAAGGGCTGATCTTGCTGCAAAGGCAACTTTTGTTCTGCTGCTTTCAGTTTGCGATTCACGGCGGTCAGAATGCCGAGCGGACTTTTGACCTGTACTTGGCGGACCTGAAAATGATTGTTTTCGTAAAAGACCGGATCAGCCAGGTGCTTGCAGGACTGAGCAAGGGTTGGCGTAGCAGGAATTACCAGACCGAGTAAAAGCGCCAGGAGCCTTTGCTTCAAAATGTAGGGGGAAGTGGACGTTTGCATAAATCAACCTTTACAAAAAATGACCGGTGCAGACAAGCGTTCAGAGCGCCAGCACACCGGTCATCTCACGTCCCTAGACGGTCTGTTCTGATTTAGAGTTAGGCAGTTTGGCGCGCAGAGATTACTCGCTTGGCGCTCAATTCCGCCGCCTTCTGCGAAAGTGCGCCTGCGCTAAATTGCTTGGCCGCATCGCCAGCAGCAAGCGCAGCGCTGGTCTGAGCCTTGTCGAGGCCGGTATCGGCGGTGGCTTGGGCCAGTTTATTGTTCTGTTTACTGATCGCCACAGTCAGTTGGACGAGATCATTGAACGGGTCAGTCGTTTTCGCTCGTTCTTGCAACCCGAAACCAAGCGCCCAATCCACAGTGTTACCTTGAACTTTTTTGGTCAGGTGCAGAGTGATTTTCCGCAACTGATCCGGCGTCACGACCAATAGATCAGCGGTGATAGAGTTAATGGCCATAAGGGTCTCCTGGGTTAGTGCCCACGCAGGGCTGGTGATTTTTGGTGAATCGGATACAGCAACCGATGCTAATAGGTTGACGGTTGTGGCAACTTGGGTAAGGTGTTTGGCAGATGCTTATCCTTGCTGCAACTTCGTTGACTAAAAGACCGGGTGAGCATAGGAGAAGGCTTCTTTGATGTCAAACAAAAACCTGGCGAGACTTAGCTGGTCTGCCTAAGAAGGCAATGATAGAATCGGGCCGCTGTTGACACGGTATGCGCTGCGATATTTCCTGTCGCGGCATTCTTCCCAAGAACGTTGGCGGGCCACTGCAATGAGTTCCGCCTCACTGCAAATCATGATAAAGCGCACTGCTTTTCGCCAAGCTCTTCCTGCTTGCTGGCTTTTGCTGCTGGCAGCCGTTACGGCAGATTGGCACGTTCGGGCGCATCAGCCCGCCAGCGTGAGCTTCAATCGTGATATTCGTCCGATCTTCTCCGACACCTGTTTCCGCTGCCACGGGCCGGACAAAAACGCGCGCAAGGCCGGGCTGCGGCTGGACATTCGCGAAGAAGCCCTTCGCAAAACCAAATCCGGCATCATGCCCATCGTTCCCGGCAAACCGGAGGAAAGCGAGATCGTTCGTCGCATCTATGCCACCGCTCAATACGAAGTGATGCCGCCACCCGACGCGCACAAGGAACTCAGCGCGCAACAGAAAGAGACTATCAAACGCTGGGTAGCCGAAGGCGCGCAGTATGAAGGCCATTGGGCCTATCAACCGATCAAACGCCCTATTGTCCCGACAATCCAAAATCCAAAATCCAAAATCCAAAATCCAATTGATGCCTTTATTCAAACTCGTCTGGCCAAAGAAGGCTTACAACCTTCACTCGAAGCCGACCACCGCACGCTCATCCGTCGCGTGTCGCTCGATTTGACGGGCATTCCGCCGACACCGCAAGAGGTAGCGGCCTTCGTCAACGACAAGTCGCCCGATGCCTACGAAAAACTGGTTGATCGTTTATTGAACTCAGATCGTTACGCCGAAAAGCAGACGCTGCACTGGCTTGACGCGGTGCGCTACGCCGACACGGCGGGCTTTCACGGCGATAACCCGATACCTGCCTGGCCTTACCGCGACTATGTGCTGCGTGCCTTCCGCGACAACAAGCCCTTCGATGAATTCACACGCGAGCAATTGGCAGGCGACCTATTGCCCAAGGCGACCAACGAGACGCGCATTGCGTCCGGCTACAACCGGCTCAATCGCGTTTCGGCTGAAGGTGGCCTTCAACCGAAAGAGTATCTGGCCAAATACGCCGCCGACCGTGTGCGCACAACCAGTATCGTCTGGCTTGGCGCAACGACGGGCTGTGCTGAATGTCACGATCACAAGTTCGATCCGTTCCTGTCGAAAGATTTCTATTCGCTAAAGGCGTTCTTTGCCGACATCAAAGAGACCGGCCTGGTGCCGGATCGCGGGCGCGAGTCCTGGGGCAGCAAGCTGGCGTTGGCCAGCCCGGAGCAACAACGCAAGCTTGATGAACTGACGCACCTGATCAATTACACACGCAGCGAACTCGACGCCCAAGCACAAGCTTTGAGCGACAGGCGCGCAAACTGGGAAGCGCGGACGCTGGCGGATTATCAAGCGGGCAAGCTCGCCTGGCAATTCCAACGCCCGCTCACAGCCAAAGCGCGCCATAGGGCGACGCTCACAATCCACAACGATGACCCGCTCGACGTGACACAGTATCGCGGCGGTTCAGTCGTCACCGACCAGATCAAAGGCGACGGCCTAGTCGTGGCCAGCGGCGCAAATCCCGACCGCGAGGTCTACATCGTAACTTTCAAACCCGGCGCGGGCGAATGGACGGCGCTCGGCCTCGAAGTCGCACAGGATGAAGTGCTGCCCGCCAACCGTATCGGGCGCGGCGCAGATCGGTTTGTACTGACTGAAGTCGAAGCCGAGGCAGCAACAGATGATCAATCGCAACTTCTGCGTTTTGTACTGGCGACGACCGATGGCGCAGGACAATCAGTTGAGAATCCTGTCATGGCTGCGATTGACGGCAAGCCGGAAACAGGCTGGGGCGTGCAAATCGCCGATGGCCGCGATTTCTTTCTGGCGCTCAGGCTGGCGCAAAAACTGAAAACGACCGAAGCCACAGTTATTACTGTGCGCCTGCGCCAAGAGTCGCCGCTCCGTCAGGCCACGATTGGCCGCTTCCGGCTGGCGCTCTCGCAGGCCGAACATTCCTGGCCCGATCATCAAGCGCACGTCATCAAAGTAAACCAGCGTCCCTTGCGCGGTCTGCCTACTGCCGTAGCCGATGCTTTGAAGCTGCCGGCTGACAAACGCGGCACGGTGCCGCAGAAAGCCATTCTCGATCACTTCAAGTGGGCTGCGCCCGAACTACAAGCCACCACCATCATGCTGGCTCAACTCGAAGCAGCGCGCGATCTGCTGGACGCGCAAATCCCGCGCGCCCTCATCACCGAGGCAACGCTGCCGACGGAGACCCGTCTGCTGCCGCGCGGTAACTGGATGGATGATTCGGGTGAAGTGTTGCAACCAGCCATTCCCGCGTTCTTCGGCAAACTTGAAACAGCGGAGCGCCGCGCTACACGACTGGATTTGGCCAATTGGCTAGCCGGCAAAGAGAACCCGCTCACCGCGCGCGTCTTCGTCAATCGCCTGTGGCGGCAATTCTTCGGCACCGGTTTGTCGAAGACACTCGAAGATTTCGGCTCGCAAGGTGAATGGCCGGTACATCCCGAATTGCTCGACTGGCTGGCGAGTGAGTTTATGCACCCAATTTGGGAGCGGGAGCACGGGAGCGCAGGAGCGCGCGCGCGTTTGCACGATTGGGATGTGAAACACATCATTCGCACAATCGTTACCAGCCATACTTACCGACAATCGAGCAATCCAAAATCCAAAATCCAAAATCCAAAATCCGATGATCCTGACAATCGCTTGCTGGCGCGCCAAAGCCGCTTTCGCGTGGAGGCCGAGACAGTGCGTGACATCGCCTTGAGCGTGTCGGGATTGCTGGTCGAGCAACTAGGCGGGCCGTCAGTCAAGCCGTATCAACCGGAAGGCTATTTGGGCGCGTTGAATTTCCCCAAGCGTGAATATGCGGCGGATCACGGCGCGGCGCTTTATCGGCGCGGCTTGTATGTGCATTGGCAACGTACTTTCCTGCATCCGAGTCTGCTCACCTTTGATGCGCCTTCGCGCGAGGAGTGCACGGTCAATCGCGTCAACTCGAATACGCCGTTGCAGGCGCTCGTGTTGTTGAACGATCCGATTTTTGTCGAAGCGGCGCGCGTCTTTGCGCAGAACGTGCTGAAGCAAGGCGGCGCGCTGCCCGCGCAACAAATTGGCTGGGCGTTCGAGCGCGCATTGGGACGTAAGCCAAATTTGGAAGAACGCCGCCTGCTCGTCGAGCTGTACCAACGCAATCTGGCGCTTTATCAGCGAGACGCAAAAGCCGCACAAGTCTTGTTGCACGTCGGCGACACGCCGCAAGCTCAAGGTGCGCCGCTCGCACAGTTGGCGGCGCTGACGACCGTGACACGTGCGATTTTGAATTTGCACGAAACGATCACGAGGAATTGACAAGGGGGCTAGGTGTAACAATGAATCAATTCAATCGCCGCACATTTTTGAGCACCAGCTTTGCCGGACTCGGCTCGCTCGCGCTGACTACTCTGTTCGATCAAAGCACAAAAGCTGCCATCAATCCGCATTCCGCAATCCGCAATCCGCAATCTAAAGGCGTCGTCAATCCCCTGCACCATCCGGCCAAAGCCAAGCGCGTCATCTTTCTCTATCAAGCGGGCGGCCCCTCGCATCTGGAAGTCTTCGATTACAAACCTCAACTCGCCAAGATGCATAGCCAGCCGATGCCGGAGTCATTCACCAAAGGGCAACAGATCGCGCAACTGCAAAACCAGCGGCTGACTTGTTACGGCCCGCAAACTATGTTCAATAAATTCGGCCAATCAGGCCAGGAGGTTTGCGACCTCTTCCCACATATCGGCAGCATCGCCGACGAAGTCTGCATCATCCGTTCGATGTGGGGCGAGCAAATCAATCACGACCCGGCGCACCTGTTGATGAACACCGGCTCGATCATCACGGGGCGTCCGAGCATGGGTTCGTGGTTGTTGTACGGCTTGGGCGCGGAAAGCGAAGACCTACCCGGCTACGTCGTGCTGGTCTCGACAGGCAAAGGCGGCCAACAACAACCCATCGCCATGCGCCAATGGTCGGCAGGCTTTCTGCCCAGCAAATTTCAAGGCGTCAAGCTCAACTCTATCGGCGACCCGGTGCTCTACATCAATAATCCGCCGGGATTGAACGCGCAACAACAACGCGACAGCATAGAGACGATCAACGCGCTCAACCGGCTGCAACACAACGCGGTCAAAGACGGAGAAATCCTCACGCGCATTGCGCAATACGAGCTGGCCTTCAAGATGCAGACGAGCGTGCCTGATTTAACCGATATGCGGAACGAGCCGAAGCAAGTGTTAGAGATGTACGGCGCGACGCCGGGCGATGGCTCTTTTGCGTCAAACTGTTTATTGGCGCGGCGGCTGGCCGAGCGTGGCGTGCGCTTCATCCAGCTTTATCACCGCGATTGGGATCATCACAACAGCGTGAAGCTGGGCATTGAATACAAAGCGCAAGAAGTTGACCGCGCGACGGCAGCACTGATCAAAGATCTGAAAGCGCGCGGCATGCTCGACGACACGCTGGTCATCTGGGGCGGCGAATTTGGGCGCACGCCGATGTCGCAAGGCAGCAATGGGCGCGATCATCACATCAAAGGCTTCTCGTACATGCTCGCGGGTGGCGGCATCAAAGGCGGCATCACGTATGGCGCAACCGATGAGTTGGGCTATGCCGCAGTTGAAAACCCTGTAAGCGTGCACGATCTGCACGCAACGATGCTGCATTTGCTGGGCATCAACCACCTGCGGCTGACTGTCAAGTTTCAAGGCATTGACGCGCGTCTGACCAACGTGGCAGGCGAAATAGTAAAGCCGATCTTGGCTTAACCTCGAAAGCAAACCCCGACGGCTATGACGAACGCATTACCAACGTCTGTGCCGCTTCAGTAGGAGGAATAAGATGTCATTCGGTTTCCTCAAGATTATCGGCGCGGCGCTGCTGGTCTTGGTAATCAATGTATTGGCCAGCATCTTGTACATAGTCGTCTATAGCTATTTGATCAATCCCGGACACCCGCCGCAGTTTTATCAGGACTATGCCCAAGTCGCAGCGCCTTATAGCAGCATTATCGCTGGGTTTCCGATTATGTTCCTTGTCTGCCGCTGGCTGAGCAAACGTTGGAAACCCCATACGGCGCTCAAAGCTGCGCTGTCCGTCTGGCTGGTCTATATGCTAATAGACGTGACCGTACTGGTGGCGGCTGGAGCAACTGGGCGCGTCTGGCTGTTCGCAACAATTTCGCAACTGACCAAACTGGCAGCGGCCTATCTTGGTGGCGTGGCTGGTAGCCGCGCCAAGTAAACATAACAAGTCAAAGGAGAGTGTAGCTGTGAAAATCATCCTAACAATTGCAGCAGTGTTCGTTGGCGTCTGTCTATCGCTACCGCACCTAATTGCCAATGCTTCCGAACGTGATTACAAGGTGCTGGGTGCTGATAAAAAACGTGTCGCCATCGTCAACGCCAAAGGCGAGATCGAATGGGAAATCCCCAACCCCGACGCACGCGAGATTCACGACATTCAAATGCTGCCCAACGGCAACGTGCTTTTTCAAACCAGCTACACGACCGTCGTCGAGGTCAACCGCGACAAGCAGGTCGTGTGGAAACACGAATCGAAGCCGAAAGAAGGCTACACGGGCCGTGTCGAGATTCATTCCTACCAACGGCTCAAGAACGGCAACACGCTGATCGCCGAGAGTGGCAACACACGCCTGATCGAAGTGGACAAGCAAGACAAACTCGTCAAACAAATTCCGCTGACCGTCACCAAACCCAACGCGCATCGCGACACGCGCATGGTGCGCAAGCTAGACAACGGCCATTACCTAGTCTGCCAGGAAGGCGAAGGCAAGGTGCGCGAGTATGACGACACAGGGAAGATCGTTTGGGAATATGCGCTAGATTTGAATGGCCGCCCACGCTCCGATGGACACGGCCCCGAAGGGCACGGCGTCGAAGTCTTCGGCGCGGTACGTTTGAAGAACGGCAACACACTGATCGCCGGCGGCAACAACAATCGCATTTTGGAAGTGAATAAAGCCGGGCAGATCGTTTGGAGCATAGATCACACTGAACTGCCGGGCATCAGCTTCGCCTGGATGACGACGCTACAAGTTCTGCCCAACGGCAACATCATCATCGGCAACACGCACGCGGGGCCGGAGAATCCACAGTTGATCGAAGTCACACGCGATAAGAAAGTCGTGTGGCAGTTTAAGGATTGGACCAACTTCGGCAATAATTTGGTGGCGGCGCAGGTGGTGAGCCTTAAAGGCAACGTGATTCGATAACTCCACATTTTTACGGAGAAAGTAACCATGGCGAAACAACAAGCGACCAATTCCATCACGCGTCGAGAGCTGATCTTTCGCGCAGGCACAGGCTTCTCTGGCTTAGCACTCGCTTCCCTGCTCGATCAAGATGGCCTGCTGGCCGCAACACCGCAAGCGCAGAAGCGTCCGAACCCGCTGGCCGTCAAGCCGCCGCATTACCCGGCCAAAGCCAAATCGGTCATCTTCCTGTTTATGTACGGCGGCGTCAGCCACGTAGACACGCTTGACCCCAAACCCGACCTGACACGCCACCACGGCAAGCCGATGAACAAAGGCAAAGTGGATGTCTTCTTTGGCAACCCCGGCAACCTGATGGCCTCGCCGTATGAGTTTAAGAAGCACGGCCAATCGGGCATCGAAGTTTCCGAACTCTACCCGCACATCGCGCAGCGCGTAGACGATCTTTGCCTCGTCCGCTCGGTCTACACCACCAGCAATAACCACTCGCCCGCAATCTTCCAGATGAACAGCGGCAACATGCGCCCGGGCAATCCCTCGCTCGGCTCGTGGGCGACGTATGGCTTAGGCAGTGAGAATGAAAATTTGCCAGCGTACATCGTGATGTACGACTGGCGTGGCGGGCCGATTGGCGGTGCGCCCAATTGGTCATCGGGTTTCATGCCAGCCGCCTATCAAGGCACGCCCTTCCGCGCGGGCAACGTGCCGATTGTGGATTTGAATCCGCCCAAATGGGTTGATCCACATTTGCAGCGTAGAGAGGTGGACTTCATCCAGCAGATGAATCACGAGCACCTGGAACACCACGCGGGTAACAGCGACCTGGATGCGCGCATCGCGTCTTATGAACTCGCCTTCCAGATGCAGACGCACGCGCCCGAAGCCGTAGACATCTCGAAAGAATCCGAGGCAACCAAGAAGCTCTACGGCATCGGCGAAAAGACGACCGATTACTTTGGCCGCCAGTGCTTGATTGCGCGACGCTTGGTCGAACGCGGCGTGCGCTTCATCCAGTTATACAGCGGCGGCGGCCACCAGCAGGAATCGTGGGACGCGCATTACGGCCTGCACGAGAACCACTCGATGCACTGCGCCGAAACCGACAAGCCGATGGCCGGGCTGCTGCAGGATTTGAAAGCGCACGGCCTGCTCGATTCGACGCTGGTTGTCTGGGGTGGCGAATTCGGGCGCATGCCGATCTCGCAATCCGGCATCGGGCGCGACCACAACCCGCACGGCTTCACGATGTGGCTGGCTGGCGGCGGCGTGCGCGGCGGGCAAGTCATCGGCGCGACCGACGAGTATGGCTACAAAGCAGTCGTCGAGCCGTATTCGGTGCACGATCTGCACGCGACGATCTTGCACGCGCTGGGGCTGGATCATCGGAAGCTGACGTATTACTACGGCGGGCGGGAGCAGCGGTTGACGAATTTTGGGGGCGATCCGGTGTTGAAGGTGTTTGCGTGAAAGCGGGAATTGAAGCACTAAGGCGCTCCCCGCTTTCAGTCGAGTGCTCGTAGTGAAAATCAGAACAGTGGAACAACGTATGCGCAGGAGAGATTTTGTTAACTCGCTCATTTCGTCGCTGGCTTTATCGCAGGCAGCATTCGCGCGGAATCAATCGCCGTCTGCAACTACGCTAGCACAAGCGTTCGAAGCCACAAGGCAAAAGTACAATCTGCCCTCGCTGGTGGGCACAATTGTCACCAGCCAAGGCGCGGGCGAGATCATTGTGACTGGCGTTCGTAAAGCCGGGACTGAGGTCACCGTTACCGCCAACGATAAGTGGCACCTCGGTTCTGACACGAAAGTGATGACGACCTGCTTGCTGGCGACATTGATCGAAGCGAAGAAGCTCAAATGGGAAACGACAATGGCCGAGGTCTTTCCCGAACAGGCCAAGGCCATGTCGCCGGAGTTGCAGAAAGTGAGTTTGCTGCATCTGCTTTCGCACCGCGCGGGGCTGCCGCCGAATCTGATGTGGCGCTCGTTTGCCAAGCCAGGCAAATCGCTCAAAGAACAACGCGCCGCCGTCATTGAACAAGTCGCAACCATCAAGCTCCACTCCGAACCGGGTACGAAGTACGAATACTCGAATCTCGGTTACGTAGTAGCTGGCGCGATCGCTGAAAAGATCAGCGGCCAGTCATGGGAAGAGCTGATGCAGAAGGTGATTTTCGAGCCGCTGGGGATGAAGAGCGCTGGTTTCGGCGGCTTGGGGACGCCGGGCCAGATTGATCAACCCTGGCCGCACGGCGCGGATGGCAAACCGATGGAAAAGAATGGCCCGGAGATGGACAACGCCGCAGTGCTTGGCCCAGCAGGGACTGTCCATTGCACGCTGAGCGATTGGGCGAAGTTCATCGCCGATCAGTTGCGTGGCGCGCGCGGGCAAAAGAGCTTGCTCAAACCGGAAAGCTACAAGCAGATTCAAACGACGCATTTCGAGGGCGATTACGCACTGGGTTGGCTCGCAGTTGATCGTAAGTGGGGGAATGGCAAGGTCTTGAATCACGCGGGCAGCAACACCATGAACTATGCGCTGGCCTGGGTTGCTCCGCTGCGAGACGCCGCATTCCTGGTTTGCACGAATATGGGCGGCAACAATGCGACCAAAGCCACGGATGAAATTACCGGCCAAATGATCAAATCGCATTTCCTGAACGGCTGATCTTCGAGCTACCCTCTGGTGGCATCGGGCGGGAGTAGCGGTTGACGAATGGGGGTATCCGATGTTGAAGGTGTTTGAGTGAGATACGATGAACATAGACATCGAAGCCATTAGGGAATGCGTTGTGCGTGGCGATTATTTCATTTTGAGCCACGCCGTGATGCACGGTTTGAAAGAAGGCTTTGCCCCGCGGGATATGGTAAGCGCCGTCCTGAATGGCAAAATCATTGAGGGATACCCCACCGCGCAACGCGTATTAGTCTGCGGCAGAGTTGAGCTAACGCAAAACGTTTGGGTTTATTTGCACGTTGTTTGCGAGTGTGCCGACCCGGTCTCTGTAACCTTCGTCACGGCTTATTTGCCAGACGAAAAACAGTGGGAGAGTCCGCCTTTCGCGCGGCGACGCAAAGGCAGGAAGTAATTTATGAGCACTAAACCAGCGCCAATTTGTGGCCAGCACAAGCTGTCGAAAGAATGGAAACAAACCACCTTTGAATATAGTGAGGATGGCATCACCGTGCGTGTGCAGAAGGTTTATGCCTGGGTTTGCCCAGCCGATGAGGAAGTGGCCTTCACACCGGAGACAGCGGATGAATTACATAGGACAGTGCGCGAAGCGATGGAAACCGCCAAACGCGCGCGGGCACGCCGGTCGGTGTTGACTGAATATGTTGTTTCAGTCTCTGCTGAAGAGCGAGCTAGACCTGCCGCTTGATAGCCCCTCATTTCGCGACTGCCTGAAGGTAGTCGCTCGTGTCACCCCACAATCAGAGAACTCGTATGACGCTTAGACGATACCAACTTGGAAAGGCGCTTGGCTACACGCTTCTGCTCTGTCTCATTGGTTTTGTGTGGGACAGCCCACGCTCTGAAGTGAGTGACACAGTCACGGTTCACCCGGCTGTGAAGCACGACATCTCCCAACCGCTCGCCGCCGTGACAAAATCTTCCGGCGAAGAAAGGCAAAGCGGCGAAACTCACCCATCCGTATTTCAAATTCCTTCGCAAGCTTTAGCTACCGACCCAGACGGCGAGCGTGACGAGACAGCGCAGCAGAATCCAGCAGCACCCATCACGCCGCCCGTAATGACAAGCCCGGCAGGCGCGGCGAAAGTTGAACAGAAGTCTCAAGGCACTCAACCGGGCGCGGCATTAGTTGAAAGCTTCGACGGACTCGGCGTAGGGTTCGAAGGCCCACAGGGTAGCGCTACGCTGCGCAACCCGTCCGACAACAGCCTTGCCGTTGGGCCGAACCACGTCTTTCAGATTGTCAATTCCCGGATGGCAATCTTCGGCAAAAAGGGCCAGCAGTTCGACCAGACGGGCAAAGCTCTCTACGGCCCTGTCCCGACCAATACGATCTTCAAAGGCTTCGGTGGCGCGTGCGAGGCGATGAACAATGGTGATGCCGTCGTGCGCTATGATCAGCTTGCTGATCGCTGGCTGGTTGTGATGCCAACTTTCAGGCGAGGTGAAGTCCGTCCGGATCAACCACAACCCGGTCGCGCGGGCGAGCCTGCTCAGGTGAGCGTGCCCGGTCAAGCGGGTCAGCCCGGTCGAGCTAATCCGCTCTTTGTGCCGACGCCCAGCCCGCCTGCTCAACAGGGACAGCCACCACCGCGCGCTCAGGGAAACCAGCGCGGACAGACTGGCTCGCAGGGGCCGTACTCGATGTGCTATGCGGTGAGCACTGGCCCTGATCCGTTTGGCCCTTACTATCGCTACGAATTCTTGCGCCCGCTCTTCCCTGATTATCCGCGCCCGGCGATTTGGCCTGATGGGTATTACATCCCTACCAGCACTGGCGATGAAGTGATCCAAAAGCATGCCTGCGTAGTGGAGCGCGCGAAGATGCTCAAAGGCGAAGCGGCCCGCGAGCAATGCGTCATCATTGACGGCGTGAACTTCCTGAACAACGCGGATATTGATGGCAAGCGTCTGCCACCGAGCGGTGCGCCGAACGTGATGATGGCGGCGGGCGGCACACAGTTGAAGAAGGTCTTCGAGGACGATGGCATCTTCGTTTGGAAGTTCCACGTTGATTGGCAGAACTCGGCCAACACAAAAGTCAGCGGGCCGGAAAAGATCGCCGTAGCGCCATACCATTATTTGTGCGACGGACAGCTTACGAACTGCGTGCCACAGCCAGGCACAGACAGGCGGCTCGATGCGCAGGGCGACAAGATTATGGCACGGCTCGTCTATCGCAGAATCGGTGACCGCGAATCAATCGTCGCCGTTCACTCGGTCAACACTTCGGCTGGTGGCGGTGGCGTGCGCTGGTACGAGTTCCGCATCAACAAAGATCGCAGCGTTAGTCTGCATCAACAAGGCACCTATGCGCCCGACGGTTTTTATCGTTGGATGGCTAGCCCGGCGATTGATCGGCTAGGCAACATCGGCATCGGTTACTCGTTCGGAGGGACGCCGAACTTTGCCGGCCAGCGTTTCGCAGCACGGCTCGTCAACGATCCGCTCGGCGTGTTGACGCTGCGCGAGACGATGCTGGCAGAGGGCGAAGCGGCGCAGAACGCTATGCGTTGGGAGGATTACACGCAAACGTCAATTGATCCGAGTGACGATTGCACAATCTGGTACGTCGGCGATTACCTCAAGAAAGATGCGACAAACTATTCCAGCAAGATCGGCGCGTTTCGTCTGCCTAGTTGTCATGGCAGCCGTTGATGCGTTAGCGTATTTCCGCAAAAAATCAGATGGCTAACCAGACAATCATCAAACTACGGCTCGCTTGTTTGTGCCCAATTCTGGCGCTCTGCTGCACTGTCATCTCTTTCGCTCAAACCACAGCCAGCGCTGAACCGGACTTCATCGTGCCGGCTCGCCCGACAGTTTCCAATCCGGCTGAATTCCAAAGGCCAGGCGTGTTGCAAATCGAGTATGGCTACAACGCGAACTTTCGCGCGCCGGGTATTAGTTCTGTAGTGGACATGCCCATAGCCTTACGTTTTGCCGCCAGCCATCGCATTCTGATCGAAGCAGACATTGATAGCTTTATTGCGCAAAAGGCTGTGGGGACGGAGCGAGCCACCAGCTTTGGCGATTCTCAGTTCGGGATTCAGTCAGTGCTGAAGCATGAGAGCGAGACCTCACCCGGCATTGCCATCGCTTATTACATCAAAGCCCCAACGGCGAGTAGCGCGAAAGGCTTGGGCAGTGGGCGTGTGGATCACAGCTTTTTGGCTTTAATCAGCAAGAAATTTGGGCAGACGACGCTCGATTTCAATGCGGTCTATCTGTTGGCCGGACGGGCTACCGAGCCAGGGCATGCTTCAAGCGGCCAAGCGGCCTTTGCCGTTTCCGAAAACCTAACGCGCCGCATCAGTGTGCAGGGCGAGATCGGCGGCTTCAGTCGAAATGATCTTCAGCCGGGGGCAATTGTTGGTCTGGCAGTCGGCACTTATCAGGTCAACCAGCGGCTGGTCTTGGACGGTGGATTCCGCTTCGGCTTAACGCACGATGCGCCACACAGCGGAATTGTAGTGGGCATGACGGTAGGCGTGGCCGACCTCTACAAGAAAGATAAACACAAATAAACAACCCGACAACTTATCAGCGTACTTGCAAGCACGCGTGTGGGCCAAGCCGTTGCATCACTCATCAGCCTCTCGTATACTCCGCGTCGTCTCATAGTCACACAGTTCAATAGTATCGGCCCTTTACACGTTTTGCCTTGTCAGAAGGCCACGGCCATGCAGCACACTACACAAAGCAGCACCCGGACAACGTGGCGCGAAGTAGTTACTCAATCAATACGGCACGAAACAGGTAGGAGGAATAATCATGGCTGGAGCAACTATTGTCTTTTGCGACATTGTTGGCTTTTCGAAACTAAACAATAACGACCAAGGAGACCTTCTCTACTCCCTCAACGCCGATGTAACTCACGAACTATATCGACATCTAGCGGGACTAGGCCCGGTGCCTTCAGTTATCGGGCTACCCACTGGCGACGGTATGGCAATCGCGCTACTTGACCAGGATCAGGATGGAAAGTCTCATTGGGCTCCCGTCTTATTCTCTTTGCTCGACCGTTTAATGCGATGGGCTGAGCAGAAACGGAAACTCCGAGTTGGGGTGCATTGCGGGCGAGTTTCCCTCATCACCGATATCAATCGCCGACCCAATGTTTGCGGGGCCACAGTCAACGTTTGTCAAAGAATCATGGACTCTGCACACGCTAACCAAGTGCTCTTTTCTAAAGATGCCTATGAGCAGTATGTTGGTTCCGGCCAAAGTCGCTATGTCAGTCACCCCTTCTCGGAAGAGGCACCTGCTCAGTTTAAGGGGCCTATCAACATCATCGTTAAGCACGGGGAGAGCGTTCCTGTTTTCATTATGCACAAGAACAACGATGGCCCCACTTGGATTGCTCTTGAACCCTACCCTCGCGGCACAATTGTTGGTAAGGTGCTCCGGACCCAGGTCATTGTAAACCGCCTTGAGAGCCTCCTTGAAAGTAAACAGCAGGAGCTTTTAATCTATGAGCAGTCGGCTTTCTCCACTTTCGGGATCTCGCGTGATCAAACCGCATGGCGCACAAGCCCGGAGTATAGCGATGAGTATTTACGGTTGGTGCTGCGCCAGCGCGACCTCCTCGACCGCCTTGCACGGGAGCCACGCACTACACTCAAGCTCATTATTAATCCCGAGCGTGGACATGATTTCCAGCGCATTCGTGCTCGGCTCGACACTCTTCTGGAGTGGATGATAGATCCAGGTATCAAGTCCAATCCCAACATCCAATTCGTGGAGGCTCCTTATGATGGGCCAAACCGAATTATTGTCGCCAATAAGCTCTGTATCGAGGGCTTCAAACTGCATGATACGATGGGCTATGAGTTCAGCATCCTACAAACCGACGAACAGACAATTGCCGATGCCATGGACGCTTTTGAACGGGTATTTCTTCAAGCCCGGAGTGAAGGCAGTACCAATCAGTCCGTGATCGAGAGCCTGCAAAGGCGTCGGGCTACTCATTCGCCAGACTCAGATCCTAAGCGAACAGAAAAGGCTGAGAGGAGTAAACGAAAGTGAGCGAAAAGACCTACAGGAATGAGCCGAAGCAAGCGGCCTAACCCAGACCTGAAACCGACGCAAGAACGCGCGGCCCAAGCCTTGAGTTGTTAGTCGCTACGCGTCAAGGTGCTGTGCAAATAGCAACCGATAAGTTCATCCCTTTTGCTGCCGGAAGAATAAAGCATTATGCAACGAATACTCCGCCTGATTATAGATACGCTTCCGGGTGTGCTGCTAGCCGCCTTCGTGTTTGCCACCTCATTGAGAGCAACTGTTTTGCGGTGGCTCAGCGTCGTGGCCTGCTTACTACTGTTGTTGTTTGGCGGCATTGGCTGGACTGCCCAGAACGATTCCCAAAACAAGAACAATTTCGTCTATCACATCTTCGTCCGCTCCTGGGCGGACACTCCCACGGACAGCAACGAGATCGGCGACTTGAAGGGTATTCGCGAGAAACTGGACTACCTTAATGACGGTCGCCCTGAGACAGATAATGATCTGGAAGTCGGCATTCTGTGGCTGATGCCTGTGTTCCCTTCACCGAGCTATCACGGCTACGACGTGACGGACTTCAGGGCGGTCAACTCGGATTACGGCACGCTGCAAGACCTCAAGGACCTCGCCGCAGCAGCGCACCGGCGGGACGTGCGCATCATCTTAGACATCCCATTTAACCACACCTCCGACAAACATCCCTGGTTCAAGGAGGCCGTGGGCAATCCGGCCTCGCGCTTTCGCAAGTTCTACCATTTCGCCGACTTCAATCAACCCGCACCGCCTGGGCCGTGGCACGTGGCAACTGGCAGCAACGGGCAGAAGCTGCGCTACCTCGGACTGTTCAGTTCCGGCATGCCGGATTTGAATCTCAACGAAGCGGATGTCCAAACGGAGATCAAGGAGATTGCTAAATTCTGGCTGGCGCAAGGCGTGGATGGCTTTCGGCTGGACGCGGCGAAGCACATCTTTGGCGACACCTTTGACCCGCTCCCTGAACCTGTCATTCTGCGCAATAACAACTGGTGGCGCGCCTTCTCCAATTCCGTCTATCAGTCCAAACCCGACGCGGTGCTGGTAGGCGAAGTTTTGGGCGAGCGGGAAATGCTACGCCGCCACGCTTACGGTTTGGACGCGCTGCTCGACGAGCCGTTCATGCGCGCCGCCCGCTCCAGAATTGCCTTCCCCGCGTCCAATTTCTCGACAGGCTTCCTGAGCGATTGGAAGAGCTTCGTCAATAGTTGCCGTGACGTAAACCGGAATGCTCATCAGGGGGCTGGCTTGCTGCCGCGTGACGAACCCTTCCAGCCATTTATCTATCTTGCCAGCCACGACGAGAACCCGCGACTCGCCTCGTCGCTTGAGGAGATGAAGCGCCAAGGGATGAGGCCGAGTGTTGATGAAGCCTACCGGGTCGGCATGTACCTGCTGACCTCACTGGGAAAATACCCGATCCTCTACAACGGTGACGAGGTGATGCAGCGCGGCTTCAAATGGAACGGGAATCCGCCCAACGCAGACAAGCCCGGCGATGGTTCGGGCCTCTTCGATGAAACCTTGCGCGAACCATTTCCGTGGCACAAGCGCGGCCACACGCCGGGCACTAACGACACGCAGACGAACTGGTCTGCTCGCCTCCCCAAATTCGATAAGCCGAACGACGGCGTCTCAATCGACGAGCAAGCCGCGCCGGGCCAAATGCTGCATCTCATTCGCGGCTTGACGAACCTGCGTACCAAACACCCCGGCTACGCCAATGGCGAACTCGGCGACATCCTGACGGACACTGCGGATTGGTTGGTCTTCGAGAAGGTGAGCAATCAAGATCATTATCTGGTGCTGATCAATCCGACGGATACGGGACGTGATTATAGCTTCCACCAAGATTGGTTTCCACGTTACCTCAAGGCCCAATTGATCTTCTTTAGCGATGGGCAGAAAAAGAAATGGAAGGATGAATCGAGTGCCAACCAGCACATCAAGGCGAAAGTTTCCGTGCCACCTTACGGGCTGGTGGTGCTCAGGCAGAAGCGGTGAAAGTTGCGCCCCTCATCAGCCTTTCGTATACTCCGCGCCGTTACATAGCTACATGGGCGCAGCAGTATCGGCCCTGTAATGGAACGCAGCCAATCGAAAATGGAGAACAAAACAATGAAGAATTCCCTGATCTTGCTTGTCGTGATTTTCTTATTGACCTGCGGCTTCGGCGCGCGCATGTCGGCGCAACAGCCACAACAGGGCCGATCACAAACACCCGAAGGAGCGCAGCAACAACGATCTGCGCCAACCGAGACACCGAAGGAAGAATGGTCGGTCACCGAGCACTCGATTCGCATTGGCGGGCAGCAGATTCCCTACAAAGCCAGCGCCGGAACTACGCTGCTCAAGAACGACGCGGGCGAGCCAACCGGGTTGCTCTATTCCGTCGCCTACACGCGCAGTGATGTGAAAGACCCGAGCACGCGCCCGGTGGCGTTTCTCTACAATGGTGGGCCGGGGTCGGCTTCGATGTGGTTGCACATGGGGGCGTTCGGCCCGCGCCGCGTCTGGACGGTGAACGGAGAATTCACGCCGCCCGCGCCCTACAGGCTCGTGGACAATGCCGAGAGCCTGTTGGACAAAACCGACCTGGTATTCATTGACGCAATGGGCACGGGCTACAGCCGCGCGGCGGGTAAGGCTACGGAGCGCGACTTTTACGGCGTGGATGAAGATGCAGCGGCGTTTGGGCAATTCATTGCGACCTACATCAGCCGCAATGACCGCTGGAATTCGCCGAAGCTTTTGATCGGCGAAAGCTATGGAACGTTTCGCTCGGCAGTGTTGGGAAACCTCCTACAAAACCGTTACACCATGCACCTCAATGGCATCGTGTTGATTTCCTCGGTGCTGGATCTTTCGACACTCACCTTTGCCCCCGGCGATGACCGGCCATACATCTACTATCTGCCGAGCTACGCGGCAGTGGCGTGGTATCACAAGGCGCTCAAAACCCGTCCCGCTAACCTGACAGAGTTCATCGAGGAAGCGCGCAAGTATGCGCAGACCGAATACGCGGATGCGTTGTTCAAAGGCCACGCGCTGCCTGCCATACAGAAGGCTGCAGTGGCGAAGAAGCTCTCGTATTTCACGGGGCTGAGCGAGGAGTACTTGCTGAAGGCAAATCTGCGGCCCACGCTCGGACAGTTCAATGTGGAGTTGCTGCGCAGTCGCGGATTGACGAGCGGGCGCATTGACGCGCGCTTTACCGGCTACACGGCGAACTTGCTGTCAGAAACCGCGCAAGGAGACCCGGAAGGGCCAGCGGTCGGCGGCGCGTACACGGCGCTCGTCAACATGTACAATCACGATGAATTGAAATTCGGGAGAGAGAAGCAGTACAACAACCGCAGCGGCGGCGGCGCTTGGAACTGGACGCGCGGCGGTGGCGGCGGAAGAGGCGGTGGGGGTGGTGGCTTCCCCAGCGCACCCAATTCACAAAACGATCTCGCGCAAGCGATGCTCGCAAATCCAAAATTGTTGGTGCAGGTGGAAAATGGTTACTACGATATGGCGACGCCGTTCTTCGCCACCGAGTTCACCATGACTCATCTCGGCTTGCCCGCTGATCTGCAAAAGAACATCAAGCTCAATTACTATGACTCCGGGCACATGATGTATCTGCGAGATGAAGACCGCAGCGCGCTACACAATCGCATCGCTGACTTTATTGATCGCGCGACACTCATGACAAAGCAATGAGCTAGTGTGACCGCCTTGTGGCATTCGGCAAGCCTGCCAACTCTCCTTAGAAAGTTGGCAGGCTTAATTTATTTCCGTGACACCTGTGTTTCCTGTGGTTATTCTTTCCTTTAGATCGGTTTGCAGATCAGTGTAAGGGCAGACCTGCGTGTCTGCCCTGGCGGGTGTGCGTTAATCCGAGCCGGGGCAGACACGCAGGTCTGCCCCTACCATACATGCAAATGAAAACCGATCTAATGTAATTGCAAGCCGCTCTAAGTCGGGAGGTGCTCAGTTTGACCGCACAGCATTTCAAGACCACTCTTGCCCAATACGGAACCCGCACGCTGATCGTGCTGCCGTTCAATCCGAACGATGTTTGGGGCGTCAAAGAACGTCACTATATCAGGGGTTCGGTGAATGGTTGTCAGGTGCGCGGTCGCATAGAATCTATTGGGACAGAGTTTGTTCTTTCTCTAGGCCCTGCCTGGCGGCGCGATAACAAGCTTGAGGCTGGCGCAGAAGTAGATGTCGTGCTCTCTCCTGAAGGCCCGCAATCCGAAAGTCTGTCACCCGATGTCTCTGCCGCCCTTGATGCCGAACCGGAAGCTAAAGCTTTCTTCGATTCCCTGGCGAGCTTCTATCGAAATAACTATGTGAGATGGATCGAGAGCGCCAAACGGCCTGAAACGCGCAGCGCGCGCATTGCCGAGATGGTGAAGTTACTTAAGGCCGGTCAGAGACAGAAATGAGATAGCCCCCATTGGTAACTCTTTCGTTACGCCACAACCGAATACGTACTTCAAGTAGGAGGCCAAATGGAAACACATTCGCCGTTCGGGCAGATCGAGCCAGTCAACGACATTGAGATGTACTACGAAATCCGTGGCGCAGGGGAACCACTGCTACTGCTGCACGGTGGAGGCGGAGTAGGCTCTAATTGGGAACTGATTTTCAAAGCTCCGCCAACGGGGTTTCGGCTGTTTATACCCGACCTGCGCGGCCACGGCAGAACGACCAACCCCTCAATGGAGTTCACCTTCCGGCAAGCGGCGCTCGATGTACTTGCCCTGCTCGACTGTTTGGGCATCGAACGCTTCAAAGCGATTGGTCTGAGCATGGGAGCCAAAACTCTGCTGCACATTGCAACGCAGCAACCAAGTCGCGTCGAAGCGATGGTGTTGGTCAGCGCGACGCCTTACTTTCCAGAGCAAGCGCGCACGATCATGCGCGAGATGAATCCTGAAAACCGCAGCGACGAGGAGTGGCAGCGTATGCGGCAATGGCATCAGCACGGTGATGAGCAAATCCGCGCGCTCTGGCGACAGGCGCATGGATTCAAGGATAGCTATGCTGATATGAATTTCACGCCGCCTTACCTGTCAACTATTACTGCCCGCACTTTGATTGTGCAGGGTGATCGCGATCCGTTATATCCCATCAACTTGGCTGTGGAGATGTATGAGGCGATCCCTCGTGCTTACCTTTGGGTGATTCCGAATGGCGGGCATGGTCCCATCTTCGGCGAACACACTGGCGGTGGCGAGACAACCCAGTGTTTTGCCGAGACCGCGTTGTCGTTCCTGCGCGATGAATGGAGTTAGCCTCACTTTACTTTGGTGACAAATCCAAGCTGTAAGCCGAATCAGCGCGCTCAGGTAAATGCGTTTTTTCAACCGGGCGAAAGCCATACTTGGCGTAGAGATGATTCGCAGCCTTCAACACACTTGATGTTTCCAGCGTGAGGCGCGCAAAACCGAGGCTGCGCGCTTGCTCGATCATGCGCGTCAAAATAAAGTTACCCAAGCCCAAGCCGCGCAATGATGGGGCAAAATACATCTTCCTCAACTCACAAGTCTCGTGGTCTAACGGACAAAGGCCAACCGTGCCAAGCAAATTTCCCTGCTCATCTTCGATCACTTCAAAAGCGCCGCCAGCGGCGAGATAGTTTTGCTCGATGTCTTGCAAATCAGCATCCGTAGCTTGCAGGTCTATCTGTAAGCCGTGTTCAGCCAGCACGCTGTCTACGAGCGCGGTGATCTGTGTTACGTCTCGATTGGTGGCCGTCCGCAAGGTGAGATGATCGTGATTGGGGAGTTTCATCGGCGCAGTTTATGGCTGCTCGCTCGTCAAGGGCAATAGTAACTCTGCTCGGGGAAATAGGGTGGTGATAAAAAATGTAAGGCCCAGGCGTATTGCCGCGTAGCGGCTGTTGAATTTAGCCGTGGGTTTTCAACCCACGGTAGCTGCAAGTCAGTTCTGCGTCGCGTCAGCGACGCCTGATTCAAATGTCGCTGACGCGACACGGAGCCCGCTATTGACCTTTCCCGGCGTTGAAAACGCCGGGCTAAAATCAGGTCGTCGCTACGCGGCTGCAAAACTACAGCCTTACATTTTATCACTACGCGAAATAGAACGGCCTGCGAAAGTGCGCGAACAACAGCTACGCGCTTCCGCAGGCCAATCGAAGTTAGAGCTATCACGCGTTTAACGCGCGCCGCGCATACGCCTAACGTAATCGCTGTCCACGCCGTGAATCTTCAGCTTAACCAAGTCATCGGCGGTCAAGTTGTTGAAGCCCATGTCACGCATCTCGCGCACGAACTTCGCGCTGACGCCGTGAATGCGGAACGCGATCAGTTTGTCGGCGGACAGGTTGTTGAAGCCGGCTTCGTTCATCTCTTTGATGAATTCCGGGCTGACGCCGTGAATGCGGAAGGACGTGAACTTGTCGAGCGACACATCGCGGTAACCCAGATCGCCCATCTCTTTGATGA
The DNA here is from genome assembly GCA_963699175.1 of uncultured Acidobacteriota bacterium. Lineage (GTDB taxonomy): Bacteria > Acidobacteriota > Blastocatellia > RBC074 > RBC074 > JACPYM01. The sequence continues at coordinate 1,908,895 of OY969418.1, forward strand.
ACTTCGTGCTGACACCGTGAATGCGGAACGCGATCAGTTTATCGAGCGAGAGCTTCTGCTGCGGGCTGAGCGCCTGAAACTCGCGGATGAACTCCTCGGTCACGCCGTGAATCTTCAGCGCCGTGAGTTTATCCGCCGGGATGTTGTCATAACCGAGCGCCTTCATCCGCTGAATAAACTCCGCATTGACATCAAAGATGCGGAACGAGATCAATTTATCCAGCGAGACTTTGTCGTAGCCGAGCTGCTTCATCTCCGCCATAAAGCGCGTGCCAACATCGTGGATCGTCATCGTGAAGAGCTTCCGCGAGTTCGGCTCTTCGTAACCCATCTGCTTCAACGCCGAGGCGAAGTTAAGGTTCGGCGTGAAAAGAAAATCGCCCACGCCCCGCCCATCTCTGAACAAGCCGTCGAAAGTGACCGCCCCAGCCTCGCGGTTCAGCCCGAAGCGCACGCTCGCATTCGCGTTCGGATCGAGGCCGCTGAAATCCTGCAATGGCAGATCGAAACTCATTTGTGACCAATGCTGCTGCTGGCCCGTTTTCTCGGTCGTCAACGAGAGCCACAGCTTGCGGCCTCTTTCGGTGTCCCGCACCTTGGCTGTCCAATCACCTTTGATCGGCCCTTGAGCGTCGGCGGTTTGTCCGGCGCTCTGATACGCGCGGGTCGAAGCCGACAACCCGACGGCCAGCAATGTTACAAATGCGAGCAATAGCGTCTTCTTCATCGTGCTCTCCTTCTATTCGGCAGCGTTATTTCTTCAACAGGATTTCGTCAATCCCGTTGATCTTCAATCTAAGCAGATCGTTTATCGAAACGTTCTTCAATCCAGCAGCGCGCATCTTCTTCACGTAATCGGACGTGACGCCGTGGATGCGCATTTGCATCAACTCCCGGAGCGTCAGCTTGTCAAAACCCAGTTCACGCATCTCTTTGATATAGCCCAGCGTGAGGCCGTGAATCCTCATCTCCGTCAGATTCCTGATCGTCAAGTTGTCAAAACCGGCGTTCCGCATCTCGCTGATATACTGCGGCGTCAGCCCGTGTATCTTGGCCTCGGTCAATTCTTGGATCGTCAATTTGTCGAGACCCGCAGAGCGCAAGCTGTTGAGATAGCTCTCATTGACGCCGTGAATCTTCAACTCGGTGAGCTGTCTGGCCGTCAAATTGGCATAGCCAAGCTTGCGTATAGCTTCGATGTACTCCGGCGTAACGCCGTGGAGTCGCATTTGGCTAAGCGATTTAAGTGATTCGTTGTAGCCCGCCTGCTTCATTACGCGCACATATTCAGGCGTGACACCGGAGATTTTTAGTTGCACCAGGTCTTGCACGCTGAGTTGCTCGCCGCCCCAGTTGCGTGCCTCTTGGATGTAGTTTTCGGTGACGCCGTGGATCTTCAACTGTGTAACCTGGTCGGCGGACAAATTGCTGTAGCCGAGCTTGCGTAACATTTCGATATATTCCGGCGTGACGCCCTGTAGGCGCATCTGGCTGAGCGAGCGGAGCGATTCGTTGTAGCCTGCCTGCTTCATCACACGCACGTATTCGGGCGTGACGCCAGAGACTTTCAATTGCACCAGGTCTTGCACACTTAGTTTATCGCCGCCCCAGTTACGCGCTTCTTGGATGTAGACCTCATTGACGCCGTGTATCTTCAACTGAGTTACCTGCTTGACACTCAAATTGTCATAGCCGGCCCGGCGCAACATCTCGATGTATTCCGGCGTCACGTCATACATCCGCATTTGGATGATGGCTTCCGCCGTCAATTCTTGACTACTGGTTTCGGTCTTGGCTTTGTTTGTGTCTTGGCCCGGATTCGGATTTGGATTCGGATTTGGGTTCGGATTGGCGTTGTCTTGCTCATCCGTGTCCGCCTCTGCTTCTGCGGGCGCAGGCGCATTTTCTGATTGCGTGGCCAGCGTCGTGTGGCCTTCCTTAGTCGCCGTAGCCTCGCCCTGCTTGGTTTCAGGTGTTTGAATTGGTGAACCCGTGATCGCTAGTTCGGCAACCGCCGCTCCAGCTTTAACCACTGGCAGTGCGGCCAACTCTTCAGCCTGCGTCGAAGGCTGCAACGCAGCTAGCGGCAAGAGCAACCCAAACGTGCCCATCACGGCCAACGAGGCCAAGCCGCGCGTCAGCCCACGCCGCTTGATGGCTGGATCGAGAATGGCGCGCACGCGGCTTTCCAGTTGTGAACAACCCATGCCCACCGCGACCGGCAGGGCTACGGATTGGTTCCCCGCCGCAGGCCGCGCCAGCTCCAATAAGTAACTCGCGTAAGCCGAAGCGCGCGTCCCCACACCCAACACGCAATCGTCACAAGCCAACTCACGCTCCTCGCGCAAGCGTCGCGCTGCCAGCCAGACTAGCGGGTTGAACCAGTAGAACGCACACGCCACCTGCGCCAGCAACTGCGTCAAACAATCGCGCCGCTTGATGTGCGCCAGTTCGTGTAACAAGACCACCTGCCGCCACTCCTCCGACCAGCGCCCGGCTTCGGGCGGCACCAACACGACCGGGCGAACTACGCCACACGTCATCGGCATCGCAACTTCCTCACTGCACAACAGCGGAATGTGCTCGCGCAAGCGCAACTGTTCGGACAATCGCTTGAGCGCCGCGTTCCAGCCGTAGTCCATCACAAAGGCCGCCGTCTGTGTGATGCGCCGTGCGCCAAGCAAACCCATACCCAACCGCGCCAACACAGCCAACACGCCGACCAGCCAAACCAACAAGACGAGTCGCGGCCCGGTCAACCACTCAGCCTTTTTCGACGACGGAATAATGGCAGATTCATTTACCGCAACGTCGTCAGCCACAGGTTGCGGCAACACTGCTGCCGCTGCGGCAAGCTCCGTAATCTTTGCATCGGCGATTCCGAGCGCAGGCGGCAACGTCACGGCAGGCGCGGCCAAGGTGAGCTGTTGTAATGCGGCGGGAAGCGGCAATTGCCAAGCGGGTATGAGTTGTCGCACTGCTGGCAGCACGAGCAGGCTGATAAGCGCCAGCGTCCAGACCAAATGACGCGTGGCTGCCGCTGCGCGATTTAACAGCTGGTTAAGCAACGCCGCCGCCAGCAAAATCACCGCGCCTTTGAGCGCAACATCCACCAGCAATGGCAGCAACAGGGGTGATTGACCATCCGCGCCGAACAAAGCAGCACCCACTTCAAACAATCTGGTCATCATTAGCGTCCTTCCTTTCTGGCCTGCTCGATCAGTTGTGAGAGCCGTTCCAGTTCTTCCGCCGTGAGTTGTTTACGTCGCAGATCGAGCAGCGCTGCCACGGCCTCTTCCGCCGATCCGTCAAAGAAAGTTTGCAACAGATTATTGAGCGCCGACCGGCGGGCCTTCTCGCGCGCCAGCGTCGCCTTGTAGACGTAACGCTGCCCGTCCAGCGCGTGTTGCAAATAACCTTTCTCTTCCATCAGTCGCAACAACGCGCGCACCGCCGAATAGCTCGGCGGGTCGGGCAGGTGCTCCAACACTTCCTGCGCCGTCGCCTGCCCGCGCTGATGAATGATGTCCATAATCTGCCGCTCGCGGCGGCTCAAGTGGATATGCGCTTTTCCGCTCATCTCAGGTATGCCTTTCTCGCTCCTACTTGTCTGACTTTAGGTCGCCTTACAGCTTGGCGTAATAACTATCCAGCCTGTGGTGCTAAAAAATTAGCAGCGAGTCGCGCAACTGTCAAGCTTTTTTGCTGCTATTTTTTTAGCAGCCAGGCGGCAGACTCCGCTGTCCTTAGCCAAGTGGCGTGCCAGGCCGAGCGAAAAAATAACTGGTTAAGCTCGAATGGCTTGGTGCGCGCGTGTTCGGCTGGCATACGAGGCACAGTGTGCGCTTCTGGGAATGAGCAATTCCATTTTCGGTTACTTGTGATCTTGTTTGAGCAAAGCTATAAGAGGCTGGCAAGCCAACCGCGGAGCTTGGAACGAGCATGAAAGATTTCAACGTTGCGCCAATCAAACCTACGATCACCCTCGACCTGCTTGAACAGATAGACGTGCGCGTGGGCACCATCGAATTGGTCGAGGAGGTGCCCCGCTCAGACAAGCTGGTCAGACTGACGGTTGATTTCGGCGACCACAAGCGCAGGATTCTCGCCGGACTGCGGCAGGAGCGCGCGAATCCGAAAGAGATTGAGGGCAAGCAGGCGCTCTTCGTCGTCAACCTGCCGCCGCGCAAAATGATGGGGGAGATTTCGGAGGGAATGCTTTTCGACATTGGCTACAGCGATTGGATCACGCCCGTCCTGGCTGTGCCGGAAAAAGAAGTGCCCAACGGTAGCAGGGCAAGTTGAGAGGGCGGATTGTTCGTGCCACCGGCCGGGCTCGTCAACGCAAGCTGCCGCCTAAAGGCGGGACTCCAAACCTTCTCTCCCGCTTGCGCCACTACCTTAGCTTTTTGAGTAATACTCGCTTGAGACCTTTCGTATCGCTTCCCAGACTTTAGTAATCCGCAGGCCGAAGCTGAGGATGTCTTGCTCAGTAATCTCGGCTTGGAAGGTCTGGATTTCACCGGTCAGCCGCAATTTGTTTGCATGCCACTCGGTCGGCGCCCAGTACAATTCAACTTTGGGAATCCGCCTGTATTTGAGCCAAGCCGCCAGCGCGTAGAACTTGAGTTGTCCGTGTTCGTTGACGCGGTTCTGCGTCCAGGGATACTTCCCGGTCTTCAACTCGCCGATGTGCACCTTCCACGGGCTGAACATATCAGGCTTGGCCAGTAGCGGCACGCCGGAATATGCGACTTTGATTTCATACTCCTTCTTCGGAAACTTCGGCAGGAATGTCCGCAGGCGTTCAACCTCGGCATCGTCCGTTGCATTGGCCTCTAGCCCTCCGGCGATTCGCTTGCCGAAGGCCATCGCCATGCTAACTTGCTCGACCGCGCCGTTGAGGTATTGTGCAATGTAGGCGGCGGGGTCGCGCTCGAACAAGCTCATCTGGCTCCAGGAAAGGTAAGGGCGGGGAGTAATGATCAGGTTGTGCTCGGACAATTTTGACATGGATGTAGTTTCTCGCTTGTTCATTAGGTTGTGCAATGTAGACAGTGCGATTCTTTATCTTCGCGCGCCACTCTGCAAGAGCTGTCAAAGATAGACAGCCTCAACCATCAGGGCTATGCTCGGCGCGCTTATGAGTTACATCGAACAGAATACAAAAGTAATCATGGAGCGCGCCTCGCTCGCCGCCATCCCTGAGTATAGCTTGCCCCAAGAATTCGCCCTCCGCTGGTACGAGGCTGGTGACGAGGCTGCCTGGCTACAAATCCAAGCTGCTGCCGACCGGCTCAACGATATTACCGCTGACCTCTTCCGCAAGACCTTCGGCGACGAGCAGACAGCGCACGAACAGCGCATCTGTTTCCTGACGACGGCAACGGGTGAGCCAATCGGGACGGCTGCCGCTTGGTGGGGTGAAAAGGGTGCCGAGGGGCGTTGGGGGCGCATCCATTGGGTAGCCATCCTCCCCGCTTTCCAGGGGCATGGCCTCGCGAAGCCGCTCCTGACGGTGGTGTGTCTGCGCTTGCGTGAGTTAGGACATACCAGCGCCTATCTCACCACGTCGGCGGCGCGCATTCCGGCCTTGAGCCTCTACCGGCAGTTCGGCTTCGTGCCGGTGATTCGAGATGAGATGGAGCGGGCCGTGTGGCAAGAGATTGAGCTTTATCTACAAAGCCGGCGGCTTGGTTCGAACGTGGTAGGCAACTGAACGTTTACACAAGACCAATAACTGTTTTTGGGCGGAGGAGAGTCAGAATTCTGTTACAACGGTTACTCCCGCAACCTCGAACTTGTCCATATTCACGAGCGCATCAATGGACTGTTCCAGCGTGATTGTCCTGCCGATAAGCTTTTCGGGCTTGAGTTTTCCGGCTTCTATCAGCGCGAATAGAGCATCGTAACGATGGGCTTGCATGCCATGGCTGCCAAGTATTTCCAATTCGTGCGCAATGACTTTGCTCATCGGAATGGCAGGCGTACTTTGCTCTGCCAGCAGCAGGCCGACCTGAATGTGCTTGCCGCGTTTGCGTAGATTGCTGATGGAATTGAAACAGGTCGTGGGATGTCCGAGAGCATCTAAAGAAACGTGAGCGCCACCTTTGGTAATTTCGATGACGGCTTCGGCAACATTGGCGACTTGCGTCGCATTGACAGTTGCAACAGCACCCAAAGCACTAGCCAGGCGAAGCTTTTCTTCGGAAATATCTATCGCTACGACGTTGGCTCCTAGCGCGCTAGCAATCATGATTGCCGACAAACCCACACCACCACAGCCATGAACTGCCACCCATTGCCCAGGTGAGGTTTTGCCTTGATCTACGACTGCGCGAAAGGAGGTTACAAACCGACAACCGAGACTGGCAGCCGCCGGGAAATCAAGTGTCTCAGTCTTCTCAGGTAGGCGCACAAGATTCGTGTCGGCGTAATGAATGGAAACATACTCGGCAAATGATCCCCAGTGAGTGAATCCGGGTTGAAACTGGTGGTCACAAACCTGCTGATTCCCGGATGCGCACTGCGGGCAAGCACCACAGCCACCTACGAACGGCACCGTTACGCGATCCCCGCTTTTCCATTTGGTCACAGCTTTGCCAACTGCTGCGACAACGCCAGCCAGTTCATGACCAGGCACATGTGGAGGGTGAATATCCGCGTCGTGTCCGACCCAGCCATGCCAGTCGCTACGACAAACTCCCGTAGCCATGACCTTGACGACTACGCCATGTGTTTCGGGAGTCGGATCAGGGACATTTTCTAGTTGTGGTGGTGCACCAAAGGCTTCATAGATGACAGCTTTCATCAGGTGGGCTCCTTGTTTGAATGTCTGGCCATTATGCACATTCCAAATCAGGGGGAAAGACAGACAAAGAGGGAGAGTCCAGTAGAACTCTCCCTCTTTTTTATGCGGAAGTAGTGACGCGCGGCTTGTTACTTTGTGGGGCGCTGTAAGATTTCCGCCAGGGCCTGCATCCGCTTCGCGTCTGCTGCACTCTTGGATGTGCGGGCACTTTCTTTCAACGACTGCGCGAAGCTCTGGAGTTTCGCGCGTCCGCTTGTCAGACGTGAACTCTCTGCGCTTTGAATCGCACTGCGCACCGCAGTGATTTGATCCGCTGGCAGGGCCTGCGACCGCTCCAACTGATCCAGATAAGCCTTGGCTACCACCAACCGAGCTGGCCACACGATCTTCTGCTGGTTCTGCACATTGAGGTCAGCCACTTGCACCGTTTTCGCGGCATCTATTTCATTCTGGGTCAGCAACTCGCTTGGGCTTAGTTCCAAGATGTCCAGCCCGCGGGCGATCTCCGAAGCGTAGATGTGACCGTTATACCAGTAAGCAGACCAATCACCACCCAGTACGAGCATCTTTGGATCAATTGGCCCACGATCGAAATAGGCAATTTCCATCGGATGATCCGCGTCGGTAAAGTCCATCACAGAGATGCCACCCTGGTACCAGGCTTGCACTTTTATATCTCGGCCGGGAACTGGAATGAGCGAACCGTTGTGCGCCACACAATTCTCGGTGTCGCCCTGCGCGGCTGGCAACTTGTAGTAGCTCGCGAAACTCAGCTTGTTATCCTGCAAACGAAACACCGCGTTGGCGCCCCATTTGTTCGGATCGTTGGGACGGCAACGCGCGCCCATCCCTCCTCCCCACTCATCGGTGAACACGACTTTTGACCCATCATTGGAAAACGAGGCCGAGTGCCAATAGGAATAGTTCGGATCGTTGACGGCATCCAGACGCTTCGGATGCACAGGGTCTTTGATGTCCAGCACGATTCCATTGCCGGAACAGGCGCCTGCAGCCAATCCCAGCGCCGAGTACACCGTAATATCGTGACATTGGTCGCTGTCGGCGGGCTTCTCCACGCCCTCACCGGCTTTGCCATGTGCGCCTCCGTTGCTCAAGCCGTTGAGTGCGTTCGTACGGGGATCAATAAACACACGAGGACTGGAGACCACCTTGGCATTCTGCGGCGCAGCCAGCGGGACTTTGATTACCTCAATGCGAAACAGCGACGTGTTCGGGTCTTTATCCGGTGTTTCACCTGAACACCCGGGTAACTCTTCACTTTGACGCACGAACGATGTGCCGGAGACGTAGATATAGACGTTGTTCTTATCCTTCGGATCAACGACCAGCGTATGCGTGTGCGAGCCGCGGCAAGTTTGCACGGCGGCGATTTGCTTCGGACTCCGAATGTCGGATATATCGAAAATCCTTACGCCGCGGAACCGCTCTTTTTGCGGCGCGGGCAAAGTCGGCTTGTTCTCTTGTCCCGCAGCAGGCGGAGGCCCCGGCGGAAACGCCTGCGGACTACAATCCAATCTGCCGTTCGGCATTTCGACCGACATAAACATTAAGTTCTTGTAGACCGATACATCCCCTTGTCCCCCCGGACAAACCATCGAGGTTACCAGCCGGGCCTTAGCGGGATTGGAGATGTCATAGATATTGACACCATAAAAATTACCCTGAAACAGATGGTTTCGCTGGAACGCAAGGTCCGAGTTGGCAAACGCCAGTTGAGCGATAACGGTTTGCATTGGCTTAGGCATTTTTGAGGTGTCGGCAATACCGAGCATACCTAAGGTTTTTTGCACTTTTGGATTATCAGCATCATCCGAGCCGAGTTGAAAGGCATCCGGTTTTTTAAGGAGCAGGATGTGTTTCAAGCCCTTCGATATTTCTCCCGCGTCGTACACTCCCGGTTTTAGTTTGAAGCGCGGGTCGTTGGCATCTGACCCGGTCATGCCAGCGGGAAGCGGCAGCGCTTGCTCAGGCGCAAACGGGTCCTCTTCTGCTTTCTTCTGGTCGGCGTTGGCTGCCTTCGTTGGCTCCTGTGCCGGAGGCGTTTGTGCCTGCAGCTTGCCGGGAAAACACAACCACAAAAGAAAGGAGACTACGAGTAAACGGAAGGCAATGGTATGTAGTTGATTCATTGTTTTTCCTTTGAAGGTTTTCTCTCCAACATATTTTGCATGATCCGGATTTCGGCGCGTTGGCCGCTGTCTACATCGGTGGCGAAGTTGAACAATTCAGCGTCTTGTCCTGAGCCTGCCGTGTCGAACAAATCTTTCACCATCGTCAAAGCGCCGCCGTGGTGTTGAATCATCCCTGTTAGAAACAGATGGTCGAACTCTTCGCCTTTTGCTTTCCTGAGTGCTTCCATCTGCTCTGCGGTAAGCATGCCGGGCATAAGCATCATCTGCTCGTGCGACATATTCTTATGGTTCATGTGGTGCATGTCATGCGTTGCATCTGAAATGGGTTGTCCACGTGAAACCAGCCACCGTTTCATGAACTTAATCTCGTCGGATTGCGAGTGGCTGATGCGCGCGCCCAGCGACCTCACAGCCTTGTTTTCAGTATGCGATTCGATCAGCGCAGTCATCTCAACCGCCTGCGCATGATGCGTAATCATACCTTGCATGAACTGCACATCCGCGGTGGACACTGGCGGCAGCTTGCCCTTCGTCGTCGGGGGAAGAGCCCGTGTCTGTTTCCCCGGCGCGCCCGGTTGCACCACGACCGGTTTCGTCGGCGCAGGCTGCTGTGCAACAACGCGCAAAGGTAACAAGCCTGAGAAAGAACTCGCGGCAGCAAGCAGGCTTGAACACACCGCGACGCTTACTACAACCCGAATCTCCCAAGCGCGCCTCACATAGAGCGGTCTCAGGTGCCGGAAGTATTTATTCATTGTCGGTCTCGCATTATCAGATTTAGCGGGAACTTCAACTCGACTTTGTACAAAAACAGGAAGTGAAAAAGGCAACTTGATAATCCCCATAGATTAAGAGGGAAATGAATAAAACTACATCTTCTGCGTGTTCAACGATGCCCGTTTCACCTGAAATATTACCAGCCTTAGCGATCTTTCAAAACGCATTTACCACTTCACCAAAAAATTTACAGAGGGAATGTTTTTTCTCGATGATAGTTTTCGATGAAGAGTTACGCCTTATCAGGTGTCAGCGAGATGAAAGCTGATAAACGGAACGAAACCTAAACTTGAAACTGAAATAAAACCACAATTAAAAGGAGAACAACATAATGTCGAACAAAACCGAAAAGCAGACCGAGGAACTCAACAAGCTGACAAACGCGGAAGAAAAGATCAACGACCTGCAAGTCAAAGACAGCGAACAGGTGAAGGGCGGGGTCGAGTTGCGGGCTGGCAACTCTGTAAAACAAATTGCGGCTGGCGGGCAAGATACGGCGGGCTAGACATCTCCACTCGTTTTCAAAACGCTTTCACGCGAAGCTGAAGCCCGGCTTCGTCATCGGTATCGTGCGAATGCGTTCGCCCGTTGCCGTGAACACCGCGTTCGCAATCGCAGGCAGAATCGGCGACAAGGCCGGTTCGCCCAAGCCTGTCGGCGGATTATTGGTTTTCAGGAAATAGACTTCGATGAGCGGCGTTTGCGACAGATCGGCTATTAGGCAACCTGGCACATTGCTGGTACTTGGGCCGTGCCTGGACCAAGGCCTTTGGGCTAGCGACGGCCGTGTGGCAGCCCTTTGAAGCTCCCGCGGACGTTGAGCGGGGCTGGCGGCCACTCGATGACCTTCCCAGTCTCGACATTCTCGCAGGTGGCGAACTCGACAAGGAAGCGGCCGTCAAGCTCGTCAGAACCCGCCCGCGTGGTGGTGTGGAGATAGACTGGGGCCCCGTCTGCTGGTCGGCAGCGCAGCGTCCGCTGCCTTTCCGCGAGCTTGATCGGGAACACGAGGCGCGTCTCCGGAGCGACTCTCCCTTCACCGTCGGTCTCGATGAAGAGATCCCAGCCGTCGGCGCGGAGTTCGAGGCGGTTGTGTTCGACGCTGCCGATCTTGGCACCGCGGCTCGTGTGATCGAACCGCAGCTCGCCGTTCTTAAATAACTTTTCCTCGAGCTTGGTCGGGAGTACCCCGAAGAGGAACCGGGCGAGGCGCGGCTTCTCAACATGCACCTCGAATGACGGGCCTCGGGACGTGTCCGAGACGTTCGTGGCGACCGGCTTGTCCCGTAGCAATCCGAGCACGATGAGGACGGCGAGCAACACCAGCGCGATGATGATCGATGATGATCAGTGATGTCTTCATGCCACCCATTACCGCTAGCGGTCGCTCAGCCGCGTGAACTTGACCTTGCGGAGAAGCGGGTTGCTGTACTCTAGCCCAGCCACCTTTCCCGCCTTGTCCCGAACGAAGCGTAGGATCAAACCGGCAAACTGGAAGGTGTCGCGATCAACAAGCTTGAATTCGAACGGTGGGCCGGGCCTATCGTTCGCTTGGCCCATCAAACCATTTTTACCGGGCGTCATCTCGAAGACTGCCATTAGCTCGTCGCTGTGGTAGCGGCCGGCAAAAGCTTGAAGCTCGGCCGCGGTGGGCGTAAAGAGTTGGCTCCGCCGATATCTCGTCGTTACCCCGTCCTTTGTTTTGATCTCAATCTGGTCGGCTGACAGGAACTGCAATTCAAACTCTGCCTCTGACATGAAAAACACAGATTTGCGCTGGTTACGGAAACGGTCGGCGGCCAGGGCAACGAGTGGGCTGCCGCCGGGGATTGCCAGAGTGTTGTTATTGACCGCTAGTTGCAACGGCTGGCCGGTCTTTTCGTCGAAGAAAAGTCCTGCCTTGCCGCTCAGGTCGCCCGGCGCCACACCTGCGCCTCCGGTATTGCCGGCCGGAGTGTTGGCCTCAGAAATGCTGCCAGGGGGTAGAAACAGGTCGAAGAGGCGACCCGCGTATGCAGATCGGGCGCTACCGTCTGCATTGCACATAATTGCAACAGAGAGTCCTTGTTCAGGCAGACGGCCCGCGATTGTGCTGTACCCGGCGGCCCCACCGCTATGCCACACGAGCTGGCCGCCGCGGCGGAAGGGTTCCAATTGCAGGCCACGGGCATAGCTGAGCTTCCTGCCATTGTTCAATGTTGTCGGTTCCTGAAGTTTCTGCGTGACAAACGCGCCGAGGCGGTTACTGGTCAAGGCATCGTTCCAGGTGACGAGGTCGCTTGCCGTCGTGAACAGGCCTCCAGCGCCGCCGCGCTCGTTGCCTAGATACATATCCATCTTCCAGCCGTTCGCCTCTTTCTTGTAAGCCAGCGCACGGTTCTTAATTAGGTAGAGCGGGTCTTCAGGGTGTGAAGTCGACTTCATGCCCAACGGCTCGAATATACGCTTGCGGGCGAATTCGGAGAACGGCATCCCGCTCACGCGAGCGACAATCTCCGGTAGCAGCACGTAGTTGCTGTTCGAATATGACCATTCCTCCCCGGGAGCAAAATTGAGTTCGCGCTGGCGCAGGATCAGGGTCAGCGCGTCCGGATCGCCGCCAGCCAGGTTGAGAAGGGGCTGCCAGTCACGAATGCCGCTGGTATGCGTAAGTAGATGGTTCACCGTGATCTTGTGGCCGTAATCGGGCAACTGCGGAATATGTTTGCGGACGTCGTCGGCGAGCGATAGTTTTCCCTCCTCGATGAGCAGCAGGATCGCCGCGGCGACGAACTGCTTTCTCACTGAGCCGGCGTCGAAGACCGTGTTTGGGGTGATCGGAACATCGCGCTCAAGGTCGGCTGAGCCGTAAGCTTTGTTCACGACGATTTTCCCGTTCAGCGAAACGGCGACCGCGCACCCAGGCTCGTTCGGCTTGGTCCAATTGAAGATCTTGTCAACCTCGGCAGTTTTGTCCTGCGCGAACGCAGGTGCTGCGATAAGTAAGGCGATAACGACGAAGGATATTAGACGGAAAAAGTAACCGTTATTACTGGTGTTCTTCATTGCGTTCTCAGGTACGGTATTTCGAATACATCAGGCTCTTAGATCGTTTTCTGTTTTTACGCCTATGGCCTTTGCATGCGTCTTTGCAGAACAGCCGCAACGATTGCAACTACGCTCGAAAGAAACGTGATCAGTAATGCCGGCGCTACAATACCTGTTATGTCTTCTCCTTTCCCACGAGCTAGAACCATTAAGGTAGCTATTCCTGCCACCATCAAGCCACTGATTGTGACCGCAGAGTATTTTATATACTTCAATGTCGTTAAGTCTCGTTGCATAGAACACCTCATAATAGTTGTCGCGTTGGTTCAGAAAACAGGGCTGCCCCCCATCTCCTTCTTGTCATTTTTCTATAGATTTTAAGAAAAAGAAGTTTTGAGTCCCGCCTTTAGGCGGCTGATTTGGCGCCAGAAAAAGCCGCCTAAAGGCGGGACTCAAAACAAAGCATTTTCTTGAATGCTATAGCCTGCCTTTTCGGGCACTATTTGTCCTTCGTGAAAACTCGCTGCCCACCGTTCCGTTTTATAGTCATCTGGTTTTTGGCGGCGTCGAATTCAATAACGATGCCCGCAGGGGTGCCGTTATCGAGTTTGAATTTATCCTGGGCCATCGCTTCGAGCAGGACAGCGGATTGCAACCCAGGCAGTTGCGCGTAAAGCGTGTTGCCTTGTCTGGTGATCGTAAATTTCACGGGAGCTCCCGGAGATGAGGTGTGGATCATTCCTTCCTTTTTCCGTATTCCTCCAAGCACTTATCCAAGGGGTTGCCCTCATTGTAAATGCAATTGCAGAAGCGCTCGCAGGCCTCAGGGCGAGCATTATTGGCGCATCCGTTCGTGCACTCTAGCTGAGAATTGCCAGGGCGGATGTCGTACACAAAGTTGTTGATGACGATCACTAAAACTACGGCTGCGACAGCGCATCCAAAAAATATCCAGGGAAACTTGCCGGACACCTTCTGATTTGGCGTTTTACCAACGTCGCTCTCGACGTGGCTCAATGCTGCAAGAGGCAGAACATATTTCAACCGCGCATAGTCCCAACACAGCAAATACAAGTTTGCTAACAGCATGAGCGTAGCGATGCGAGTGCCTTCAAAGCGGGTCGCATAGGTCAGCACACAAATGTTGAAGATAATCGGCAAATAGAGAATCGCTCCCAGCAACGTCGTCCTTGGAATGAGCAATAGCAGCGCGGCCGTCAACTGGCTCACGCCGATAGACCTGTAGTAAAAGCCGGTAAGGTGTAACGCGTCAAAATAGTGGCCCAGTGGATGATTCGAGGGTAACGCGGTAAACCGCTCTCCCATAACTTTTACTATGCCAGAAGGGATAAACCCCAGGGCCAATGCGACCCGGCAAAAGATGGCGAGGTAGCGCAACCATTGGTTCCTCTTGCACTCATCGTAGAGATGGTCAAGGTTGGCAAGTAGGTTCATAAGATCCAAATCAAATGGGTGCAGTACGCTCCAATGCTGGTGGCATAACGCCCGGTATCACCCGCGCGCACGGGCGTTTGAGGATAAGAACCACGCTGGATGCGCGTCGGGTGCATGCCGTTGTTATGCCGCCCCCTCGCCGCTGGCCCTGACTTCCGCTGCCGACGACACATCCTTGACCATGACAAGCTGGTCCACACCGCCTTCGTGATGACGTTGAAGAGGCGTCCAGCCCAGTTTTGCATAGAGTCCTCCCTCAAGGCGCTCCGTCTGTAAGTACACCTGTTCGACGCCTCGGCTCCTCGCAAGATCGAGGATTTCGCAGCAGAGCGCAGTCGCGATCCTACGGCTTCGATATGGCGAGTCCACGTAGACACCGCTGAGCCAGTGTGACTGCCCAGGGATCACTGGATGATCGAGCTTGACCTTCAGGGTCGCAACGCCAACCGCGCGACCAGCTTGAACCGCCAGAAGGTGAGTTGGAAGCATACCTGGCAGCAGCGCTTCCAACTCGCGAACATAATCATCGAAGGAAGAGTGACGGCTCGGAAGCCCCCACTCGTCGCACCACCACGCAGCCACCCGTGGGATCTCCTGTGGGTGATTAGGAAGCAACGCAAACTCGAGGTTCGGATTCATGTCCAATCAACTTCCGTATCCTAAGTCGGCATAACAAAAGTTAGCACGCTGGCGCACGGTTTTGGCAGTCGCCGGGCTGCCCCTGCAATTTTATGACGGTTATTTTTCCTTCGTGAAAACCCTCTCCCCACCGTTCCGTTTTATAGTCATCTGGTTTTTCGCGGCGTCGAATTCAAAAACGATGCCGGCAGGGGTGCCATTGTCGAGTTTGAATTTATCCTGGGCTGTTGCTTCGAGCGGGACAGCAGATCCCGCCCCGGGCGGCTGCGCGTAAAGCGTGGTGCCTTGTCTGGTGATCGTAAATTTCACGGGAGCGTCGGCGGTCGTATAAATGCCGATGTATTTGTCCAGAACTTCCGTGCTGACGGCGACGGATTCAAAGGCGGGAATCTGAAACGGCTTATTGTAGTAAATGTCCATAATGCCGCTCATGATGTCGCGGACCGGGTAAACCTTCGCGTTCGTAGTGTAGGCGACGGCCAGTTTTTCTTCTGGCTGGTACATCAGCCACGCACCGTAGTTGTCCGCACCGCCCGTATGCCCGTAGAAGGTTTTACCGGCGAACGTGAAGGGCTCCATTCCCTGCCCTTCGCCGTCCCTGATCGTTTTCATCTGATCGAGACTCTCCTTTGACACTATCTTCCCGTCGAACAGCGCCTGGATGAATTTGGCCAGGTCGTTCGGTGTCGAAACAATCGCGCCCGCGCTGAAGAGGATGCTTGGATGTGTTTCGGGCACCGGTTTCCACCCGTCGCCGAAGTTCATATAGGTAAGAGCTTCGTTTTTACTCACATCAATATTTCCGGTCGCCAAGTACGTATTCGCAAGCCCGATCTTTGAGGTAATTCTTTCCGTGAGGGCTTCCCCATAGGGTTTGCCAGTTACCTTTTCAAGGATGAGACCTAAAATCTGATAGCCGGAGTTGCTGTAGGAACGCTTTGTGTCCGGTTCGAAATCGGGCGTAGCTTTGACGATCAGGGCGAGTATTTCATCCTTCGTCATTGGAATCGTGTTGACGTTTCCCTGAGAATTCTGCTCGCGCCTGACGTTAGGGATACCGCTGCGGTGCCAGAGTATTTGCACGATCGTAATTTTCTTGGCGTTTGAAACCTGCGGCAAGAATTTGTCGAGGGTGTCGGTTAGCTTTAATTTTCCTTCCTCGACAAGCTGTAAGATCATCGCGGCGGTGAACATTTTTGTAATCGAACCGATCCGGAATCTGTTCGCCGCGGTCAAAGGTTTCTTTTCGGTTCCGTTGATCTGGCTGTAGCCGATGGCGCGGGTGTAAAGAACCTTGCCGTCTTTGGCGATAGTCAGGCTCCCCAACGCCTTATTCTTTTCGGCGAGCCGGTCAAAAAACTGGTCGAGTTTGGCTTTGTCCAGCGTCTGTGCCTGAGCGGCGGTGAATAACGCCAGTGTCAGTAAGGTTGCGAATAGTATTTTGATTTTCATATAAGCCTTCCTGCTTCCGCGTTACGGAAGCAGGAAGGCTTATAAAATATCCGCTTGGAACTGTCAAGAACTTTGCATCAAAAAGTTCTATTTATTTTCAGATTTTAGAAATGACGAAGGCCTTTAGTCAGGTCATGACAACGATTGCACTGATGATGATCGGATAGTGAAAACCCCAGCAAAATGTGCGATTTTGCTGGGGTAAAATTCTAGAAAAACTCACTGTAATATTGCACCGGTCAGACTTACGCGAAGCTGAAGCCCTGCTTCGTCATCGGCATCGTGCGAATGCGTTCGCCTGTCGCCGTGAAAACCGCATTCGCAATCGCAGGCAGAATCGGCGGTAAGGCTGGTTCGCCAAGTCCTGTCGGCGGATTGTTAGTTTTCAGAAAATGGACTTCGATAGGCGGCGTTTGCGACATCTTCACCAGCGGATGTTCGTGATAGTTCGATTGCACCACGCGACCATTTTTCAGGGAAATTTCCTGCAACATCTCGCTCATACCATCCACGACTGCGCCTTGCGTCAGGTTTTCGGATGCGCCGAGATTGATGATGTGGCTGCCGATGTCGCCCGCAACCCAGACTTTATTCACTTTGATTTTCTTGTTTGCCGAGACGGTGACATCGGCGACTTCCGCAAAATAACCGCGATGGCTGTAATAGAAGCCAATGCCCATGGCCCGCCCCTTCGGGAATTTCTGTGTGCCCCAGCCGGATTTTTCAGCGACGAGTTTGACGACGCCGATCATGCGTTGGGCATTCATTCCGTTGAGATTGCCCGAACTGATGACATCAGCCCCAATAGGATTGCCTGCACTGAGCAGATCTAAACGAAATTGCACGGGGTCTTTGCCTGCGGCGTGTGCGAGTTCGTCAAGGAAGGATTGGAACACCCACGCATACACGTTGGAACGCGGTGCGCGCAACGCTCCGGTTTTCAGTCCCAGCGGCATCACCGTCGCCTGCATCAAAAAGTTCGGCACAAAGCGCGCAGGAAATTCGTTGCCGTCAATCTGGCCTGAGTGTGTGAAGGTATCGCCGTCGCCATAACCGATAAAGTGATCCTGCCACGCGACCAGTTTGCCGTCTTTATCAACCGCGCCTTTCAGGTATTGGAACCCGCCAGAACGATAGTAATCGTGTTGTATATCGTCTTCGCGCGTCCACAACAGTTTGACGGGAGCGCCGACGACTTTGGAAATCCACGCCGCTTCGCACATATAGTCGTTATACAAACGACGACCGAAGCCGCCGCCGCCACGTACCATGTGGATCGTGATGTCCTTTTCAGGCAGTCCCATCAGGCGGGACACGATGGTTTTTCCGATCTGCGGCGTCTGGCTGGTTGACCAGATTTCGAGTTTGCCGTCTTTGAAATGCGCGGTGCAATTTTGCGGTTCTAAAGGAGCGTGTGCGATGAAGGGAAAGACGTAAGAGCTTTCGACAACCTTGACATTACCGCTCTTGAAAATGGCTTCGACATCGCCGTCTTTGCGCAATGTGCGTGCGGCTGGTTGTTTGGAAAGCTCTTCGGCTTTTTTAGCAATGCCCGCGCTGTTCAGCGTCGCCCATTTGCCTTCGTCCCATTTCACTTCCAGTTTTTCACGCGCGGATTGCGCCGCCCACCAACTGTCAGCCACGATGGCGACACCGGCTTCAAGCCCTATATCGTCGTTGAGGTAGTTTGGGAAATTGCTTGTATTGGGTTTGCCTTCGACGATGAAGGCGTGCTTGACGCCTTTCATCGCCTTGATGGCGTCGAGATTGGCGCTCACGGCTTTGCCGCCGAACACCGGTGTCTTTTGAAACACCGCATAGAGCATCCCCGGCGCAGTTACATCAATTCCGAAAATCGGTTTGCCGGTCACGATGTCTTTGTTTTCGACATCGTTCGTCGTCGTGCCAATGATTTTGTAATCCTTCGGGTCTTTGAGCTTGAGCGATTTGAAATCCGGCACCGGCATCGTGGCGGATTTCGATGCCAGTTCGCCATAGCCCAAAGAACGATTGGACGCTTTGTGCAAGACGCGACTGGAAGCAGTAGAGCATTCGGATGCTGCTACGCCCCAGGTTTGTGCGGCAGCAGCAATAAGCATTTGCCGCGCAGCCGCGCCGACTTGGCGCATCGGCTCCCAATTCGTTGGCGTAGCCGTGCTGCCGCCCGTGAACTGCGTGCCGTATTTGTTGTCGGCATCGGGGCGAATGACTTTGACATCCTTCCAACCCACATCCAGTTCATCGGCAATCAGCATCGCCAGCATGTTGAGCGAGTGTTGTCCGGTTTCAGGATTTCTCGATGTGATGCTCACGATGCCATTAGCTGTGATGCTGACGAAATCAGCCGGAAGTAAGGCAGGCGCAGCCGCGCGACCGGCTTGTGCCAGTGCCGTAGCCTTTGGATACAAGCCCAGCATGAACCCACCACCTGCCAACGCAGAGACGCGCAGAAAAGTACGACGATTGAGATTTGTCTTTTCCATGAATTCTCCTTACTTCGCTTTCATGTCGTAACAGGTCAGTTCATTCTGATTGCGGATGTAAAGCTTGCCGCCAATGATCACCGGGTGCGCCCAGCTATCCCACCCTCGGTCATTAATCGGGAAGCGCCCTTTCTCGACATAGGCATTGGGATTGGCTTCGGCCAGCCCGACCATCTGTTTCTCGCCGAGCAGATACAGCATCCCGTCCGCGTAACTGATCGAGCCTTTACCGACGCTGCGATCTTTCCACATCACCTTGCCGGTGTTGAATTCGAGGCAAGTCAGAATCGCATTGGAGAAGCCGTAGAGATAGCCATTGACCAGTACCATTCCGCCGTGATGATTCATCATATCTTTGGTGAAGTAGGCCTCTTGCGCTTTGACCTCGCCGTCTTGCGCTGTCAGGTTAAGCAATGCCCCGCCCGTGCCATAAGCCGAAGAGAAGAAAACTTTGTTGTCGGCAAAGATCGGCGTCGCGACATTGGCGACGTTGTTGGCAGCCTTATTGTAGCTCCACATCAGCTTGCCATCACTGGCACGCACGCCGACCGCCGCCGTCGAAGTGAAGTTGACATAGCTGCGCACGCCGCCTACTTCCGCAATGATGTTCGACGCATAGCCTGCCTGAGCATTCAATTCTTTGGTGCGCCAAATCTCTTTGCCCGTCATTTTATCCAGCGCCACAATGCCTGCGCCGTTGCCGCCGGGCGATACGATCAACTTATTGCCATCAATCAGCGGCGATTCGCTAATCAGCCATCTAGGGTTGCTGCCGCCAAACTCTTTCAGAATGTTTTTGCTCCACACAGATGAGCCGTCTTTTTCGCGCAAACATGCCAGGTCGCCGTTCTCGGTCAGCACATACATTCGATCGCCATCCAGTGTCGGCGTACCGCGCGGCCCATTGCCTTTGTCCTGCTCCACCCTCGGCCCGAACGCGACGGACCAGATGGTTTTGCCATCGGCGCGATTCAAACAGAAGACGGTGCTTTTGGCCTCGCCCGCTGTGCCGCTCGTGCCTTGCACATAAATGCGATCCCCTCTGATCGCCACGGAGCCGTAGCCTTCGCCGAGATTCGCGATTGACCAGGTCACAGCCGGGCCTTTCTCCGGCCATTGCTTGAGCAGCCCCGTCTCACTCGATAGACCATTGCGCAGCGGGCCACGCCACTGCGGCCACTCAGCATCAGGCGCAGTCTTGCCCACCGTGATTGGCAGCAAAGCGAAAGTGCAGAACAACGTAAACGAAAATAAAAACTTCATTCCATCTCTCCTTATTTGTTGCCGCCTTTGCGGGATAATCGGTTTGTTCCTGCGCCTGAAGCCTTCGTGCCTGATTTGGCAGGTTGGGTCGCATTTGAAGCCGTGAGTTCAGCGGCTTTATGAATGGCGGCGCGCACACGCAAATACGTACCGCAACGGCATAGGTTACCATTCATTGCAGTGTCAATGTCTGCATCGGTGGGCTTGGCTTTTTTCGCCAGCAAGGCGCACGCCGACATCATCTGTCCGGCTTGGCAATAACCGCATTGCGGTACATCGAGTTCCTGCCAGGCAACTTGCACGGGATGCGTACCTTCAGCCGAAAGTCCTTCAATCGTCGTGACGGACTTATTCGCCGCAGCCGACACCGGCGTCAAGCACGCGCGCGTGGGGCTGCCATTCAGATGGATGGTACATGCGCCGCACACGCCCATGCCGCAGCCGAACTTAGTGCCTTTCAGGTTGAGTTCATCCCGCAAAAACCATAGCAGCGGCATTTCAGGATCGCCGTCGAATTGGCGCGCCTGCCCATTCACTTTCAGCTTGATCATAAATTTTCTCCTTAAACTCCGTGCGGTCACTTTCGCTTCGGATATTTGCCCAGCCCTTTCTTGTTAAGCCACGTGGACATCAAGTCCGCCACTTGTAGATTGTTCAAATCCGAGAAGGGAAAATGCGTATTGCCTTGCAGTCCGGCATCGGGCAAATGAACAACCGTGACATCGCCACCACGCTTGTTCACCGCGTCCCGCCATTTCCGCGCCATTTCCAAACGAGCGCGCCATCCATCTTGTCCCGGATTTGCCATTGGTTCTTTGGGAATGAAATCGCCGTAATAGATGACGATGGGAATCTTGGTGAGCAGCATGAATTCCGCCAGCGGTATTCCCACCGCCGCCAGCGGCCCGCCGGAACTCGGAATCGGAGCGGGCACTTCGCCTTCCGGGAAGACGAAACCGCTGCCCGGTTCATAAGAGACAATGGCGCGGACGTTTTGGTTCTTGATGGCCGTGCGCCAGCCGAAGCCGCCGCTGTGAGAATGCGTGACGAGAATCCCTGGCCCAATCTTCTCAAAGATCGCTGCGACAGCGCGCGCGTTCACCTCACCATCAATCGGGCCTATGTTTGGGGTCATTTGGCGGAAATACTGATTCAGCGCCTCCGGGTCGCGCGAAAACTGCACGCCGGGGAAAAAATCGGGCCAAATACCGAGGCGGAACGTGCCAAACCAGCCCTGCTCGTCAGGCGTAGACTGAATTGTAGCTGGCTGAGTGCTGCGACCTGCGTTACCACGCCGCGGCTGATCAATCAGATATACCCCGAAGCCACGCCGCAGAAAAATGTTTTGATAGCCCTCACGTCCGTCCGGCGTCGTCTCCCAGGTCTTCGAGAACTGCCCTATGCCATGCCACATCACCAGAGGAAGCTGACGAGCCTGCGCCGGAAGCTGATAAAACACGTAAGCATGATCACCGTGCAAAGTTTGCCCGTCGGGCGTCGGGCGCAAGTGGTCAAACTTACCTGGATTCGTGATGATCGTTCCGCCGACAGCGAAGCTGCCTTGCTCTTGGATCATCAGCGGCTCAGTCCTATTCTTCCTGGCAGCTTGCGCATTCGCCGAAATAATAAAGGCGGCGATCAGGAAGAGCGCGCCGAATAATTTTCGATACTTTCTGTGCATAAAATTTACCTCGGTGACCCTTGGGATCGGATTTGCTGACCGGTTATTCGCACTAACCGTGGCTCGCTGAGCCTAGGGGTCGGCTCGCTTGCCCGACTCTGTGGCTTTCTCGGTCACGTCCAACCGCGTCTTGCGGACGTCCGGCCCTGCACCCACGGAACCATCGGGCCGGAAAGTGAAGATTTGATCTTTGCGGGCGACGTGGCGCGGCCAGGTTGGCAGTCCCGCTCCGTTAGGATCGCCCGTCTTGGCGAAGTTGACCCAATAGCTTTGCGCTATCCGCGAGACCGCCAGGTCCTCTGGTGTTGGCGCGCCGCCGCGGCCTCCGCCCAGCGTACCAAAGGCAAACGCAACGTCGCCGCCGTGCGGGGACCCCGCTCGTAACTGTTCCCGCATCGCCGTCGGGACGTACGAAAACATGTACAGGTAGACTGGCGAGCCGTTGGCAGCGAAGGCGTTTGCGGCGAAGCGCGCCGGTTCGGCCTGGCCGAAGTCGTCGTTGGCCCGCGACACCATCGTGGCCAAGTCGGTCGTTCCGTCAGGATCGTAGGCCGCCTTCGCCTCAGCGCTCCACTGGCCGTATCGGGCGAAGAACTCGTCCTTGGTGCGAGCCTTGATCCGGTTGCCTGCGGTATCGGCGCTGTTGCTGCCAAGCATCAGCGGGACGCGCGGCTGGCGGCGCGCTTTGTAGGCGGTCTCCGCTGTCTCAGTGATCAACTTGCCATCAAGAATCGGCGTCGTCTCGTAGGACGGCACGGTAACCCCCGGCTGAGGCGGAGCGCCACGAAGGACTTCGTCGGCGCTGAGGGCGCGCAACTTGGCCAAAGCGGCCTGGTCCGTCCCCTCGATCCCCATCGATTTCGCGAACTGGATTCCGATGGTCTCGGCCGACACCGGATAGTTCGGGTCAACGCCGTCCGCACGCAGCGGCCGGGCGGTGAGCACGCTGTCCCGCGAGCCGCCGGAGTGCACGATGGCCTTGTGGAACAGCCCGCGCGCCTGCGGCGAGGCGAGCATACTGTGGACGGAGACACCACCCGCCGAGAACCCAAAGATAGTGACGTTGTTCGGATTACCTCCAAAAGCAGCGATGTTCCGCTTCACCCACTGCAAGGCGGCAAGCTGATCCATGTACGCGTAGTTGCCCTTGTTCTCATTCGGACGTTCGCTGCTCAACGCAGGAAATGCGAAGAAACCGAAGCGTCCAACTCGATAGTTCATAGCGACAAGGACAACACCCTGCTTGGCGAATTGAACGCCGGACGTGTTGGGCGAGGAGCTCGAACCGCCCGTGAAACCGCCGCCGTAGATCCAGACCATCACAGGCAGATTGCGAGCGGCCGAATCGGCCGGACGCCAGACGTTCAAATACAGGCAATCCTCGGACGGCCCCTGGGCCGCAGGCGCGGCGGCCGGTGCCGGCGGAGCGCCCTGAGCTGTCGCTGCAGGTGCACCAGCGCGCGCTCCCGCGCCCGGAGGCGGCCCGCCTCGTCCCTGCATACAGTTCCGGCCGAATTCTGCGGCCTGTCGCACTCCCGTCCACTTCGGCGTCGGCTGTGGTGGACGCCACCGCAACTCACCGACCGGTGGCGCGGCAAAGGGAACGCCCTTGAAGGAGATCACGCCATCGGCCTCGACTCCCTGCAACTGACCGCTGTCAACTTTTACGACTGCGGGCGCCTGCGCTGGCTTGCTCTGGTTGGCTTCTTGTGCGCTGGCTGAACTAATCAGGGTGACTGCGAGCAGCCAGAGCGCGTTGAATAATTTCCGATGCTTCGTATTCATAGAATCCTTTCGTTTATTTGAAGACTTCCTTGGCTACGGCAATGGCGCTTACGGCGTTTGGCCAGCCCGCATAAAATGCCATGTGGGTAATCGTCTCGACGATTTCTTCCAGCGTCACGCCATTCGTACGGGCGCGCGTAATATGTGAGCGAAGCTGGTCGGGACGGTTCAGCGCAATCAGTGCCGCCACCGTCACCAGACTGCGGTCACGCCTTGAGAGTTGCGGACGTTCCCAGACATCGGCATAGAGTACGTCATCCGTAATCTCCGCCAACTTGGGAGCAAAATCACCGATGGCTCTCGCTGACGGTCGGGATTGTGGATTATTCGTAGCGGAAAGCCGCACCGGCGCGGGTGTCGCTTGCACACGAACCGGCGCGTTGTATTGCGCGTCGCTGACCTTTTCCAGCCAGACGACTCGCTTGCCGTCAGGCTGTTGTTCGGTCAGGCCGATGTGCGTCAAACGGTCAGTAGCCGTCGCGCCATGCCAGTGCTTTACGCCCGGCGGAGTCCAAACAACATCCCCCAGCTTGATCTCTTGCTTCTCACCGCCCTCCTGCTGCACCCAGCCCGCGCCTGCCGTGACGATGAGCGTCTGTCCTAGCGGATGAGTGTGCCAGTCTGTCCGTGCGCCTGGCCCAAATGTGACACGACCAGCAGACAGGCGCGAAGGTTCAGTTACCTGCAAAAACAATTCGACGCCGACGGAACCAGTGAAGTTTTCAGCGGTTGCCATCTGCGGTGGCGGCGCACTGTTGCGCGTGATGCTGATGGTCTTCGACTGTTGAGTTGATGCGCTCGTGGCAGCGCCAGTCCTTGCGGCAGCTCCTGTCTGATTTGTCTGGCCCCTTGCCTGAGATGACGCCGAAGCGAACAGAGAAAGCGTTATGGCCGTCGCGGCGAGCAGTTTCATTTTTCGTCCTTTCGATTCGGTGAATAAAGGTGTATTCCTCCCACGGCAAACAGGGCTGCTTACAACTCCTGGCGTGTGGGGCGGAACAGTATCTCGTTGATGTCCACTTCCTCCGGCTGGCTCAGGGCGAAGGCGACTATACGCGCGAACGTCTCGGCGGGAAGCGCCATCTCATCCGTCAGCTTGCGGACACCCTCCCGGATGTCGGGCTCGGTGATCCTCAATGAGTTCCGTGTCGAGCGCTCCCGGCGAGATCACCGTCGTGCGGATGTTGTAGGGCTTCACCTCCATCCGCAGCCCTTCGGAGATGACGCGCACGGCGTGCTTGGTCGCCGCGTAGACTACGCCGCCGGGACGGACCTTGTGGCCGGCTACGGAAGAGACGTTGATGAAGTGCCCGGATTTCTGCTCCTTCATATACGGGAGCGCCGCGGCGATACCATAGAGCACGCCCTTGAGGTTGACGTCAATCATCTGTTCCCAGTCTTCGACCCTGAGGCGTTCGAGCGGCGAGTGCGGCATCAGCCCGGCGTTGTTAAGCATGACGTCAATACGCCCGTAGGTTTCGACGGCAGCGCCAACTAATCTCTTCACCTGGTCAGACTGGGTAACGTCTGTCGTAACAGCCAGCGCCTTGCCGCCGCCGCCGGCCAGCTCATCCGCCAGTGACTTAATGCGCTCGACGCGCCGAGCGCCCAGCACAACGCTCGCGCCCTGCGCCAAAAGGAGCCGGGCGGTTGCCTCGCCAAGCCCGCTGCTCGCGCCCGTAATGACGACGACTTTTCCTTCGATGTTACTGCTCACTATCTTGAATCCTGCTTGCCGACATGGCTGCTCAGCGACCGACCAATTTTTGTAGAGCTTCCGGGTAACGCGCGCCCTGCACAGTGATCTGCGAAGTGGCGTTATCAATTTCGCGGAGATCGTCCGCGGTCAGTTCCACCTCAACAGATTCATTGTTCTCCTTCAGGCGGTGCAGCTTCGTGGTGCCTGGAATCGGCACGATCCACGGCTTCTGGGCTAGCACCCAAGCCAGCGCGATTTGCGCGGGCGTCGCCTGCTTTTGCTCTGCGACCTTTGCGATTAAATACACTACGGCCTGATTTGCTTTGCGTGCTTCTGGCGTGAAGCGCGGAACAATGTTGCGAAAATCAGTGCTGTCGAACGTCGTGTTTTCGTCAATCTTTCCCGTCAGGAAGCCTTTGCCCAGCGGGCTAAAGGGAACAAAACCGATGCCGAGTTCTTCGAGCGTTGGTAAGATTTCCGCTTCCGGTTCGCGCCACCACAGCGAATATTCGCTCTGAAGTGCGGCAACTGGCTGGACGGCGTGCGCGCGGCGAATTGTCTGTGCTCCTGCTTCCGAAAGCCCGAAGTGTTTTACCTTCCCTGCCTGAATCAAATCTTTTACTGCTCCCGCCACGTCCTCGATGGGGACGTTCGGATCAACCCGGTGCTGATAGAACAGATCAATCACATCCGTCTTGAGTCGTTTAAGCGAGGCTTCGGCAACTTCTTTGATATGTTCCGGCCGGCTATCCAACTCGCTCCACCGCCCTTCGGCAGCAGGTTTGAACCCAAATTTAGTGGCGATGACGACTTGGTCACGGAAAGGAGCGAGAGCTTCGCCGACGAGTTCTTCGTTCGTGAACGGGCCATATACTTCAGCGGTGTCAAAAAAGGTGACGCCGCTTTCGACGGCGGCGCGAATCACTGCGATCATTTCCTGTTTGTCTCCCGGCGGGCCGAGGCCAAAGCTCATTCCCATACAGCCAAGCCCGAGGGCCGACACTTCCAAGTTGCTCTTTCCAAGTTTGCGTTTCTGCATAGTTCCTCCTTTTGGGGCTGTTAATAGCCCGTATCTTTTGCAGCCAGATCAAGCTGAAGCTTTCCCGGCGCTCTCGGCCTCGTCGAACGCGAGTGAGGTCGAAAGATCGCGGAACGCGTTGATCTGTTGCTGAAGCACTGCGACCACCTGCTCTGCGGTGCCAATGGCATCCGCGCCGGCAATGAAGCGGCGGGGCGGTTTTTCCTGATTCAAGATCGTAATCAGCGCCTAGGCGAGTTTGGCCGGGTCGCCGGACTGCTGACCGTTGTAACCTTTCCAAAATTGCATTTGCTGCGCTCTGCGCTCGTTGTAATCTTCGAGGGGCCGCTCTGCGTAATTTGTTGACTCCTCTGTGAGAAGCTCAGTGCGGAAAAAGCCCGGATTGACAATGATGGTATCAATGCCAAACGGTTCGACCTCGGCCTGCAGCGATTGCATCCAGCCCTCGAGGCCGAACTTCGACGCGGCGTAGGCGGTGCCGAACTCAAAGCCGACGAGGCCCGCACTCGACGAGATCGAAATAATCTGTCCTGAGCGCTGCCTGCGCATGGCAGGCAGGACAGCGCGGGTTACGTTCATCGGGCCGATGAGGCTTGTAGATAATTGCAGCCCAATCTGCTCTGGGGTCAACTCCTCAAAGTAGCCTGCATAAAAGCTTGCGGCATTGTTGACCAGCACATCTATGCGGCCAAACTGGTCAACGGCAGCTTTAACCGCGGACTCAGCGTCGGAAGGGTCGGTAACGTCCAGCTTCACAACCAACAAGTCCGCGGATTCTCCAATGGCCTGGGCCACCTTGTTCGTATTGCGACCAGTAGCGACAACCTTGTAGCCAGCAGCCAAAGCCGCCTTGGCGATATCCACGCCCATACCACGGCCAGCGCCAGTAATGAACCAAACTTTATTGCTACTCATACTTGTCTCCATTATGTTCTATTGTTTCAGTTTGATTATAAAAACTCCGGGATGTGCGGCGGTAAGACGATATTCGCGAATGATTGTACGATCCTGCAAAAACTCGGTGAGTAGAGTGCGGAAACGAACCAAAGAGGCTAAGATAAATGTATGAACCAGAGAGAAGCGAAACGTGAAGAGCAAAGGACACAAAGCAACAGAGAAGAACTGGTTGAGCGAATTGCACAAGCCCTTCCCGAAGACGGAACCTTGGATGTCTCCGCCAGCTTTCGCCTCGCGCGTTCCTCCAGACCGACGGAGCCGATTCATTCCCTGTATCAGCCTGCCTTTTGCGGTGTCGCCCAGGGCCGCAAGCAAGCGCTTTTAGGCGAGGAAGTCTTCCGCTACGATCCGGGACATTACTTGATCTACACGGTGGATTTGCCCCTCACCTTCCGGGTGGAAGAAGCGTCAAAGGAAAGACCTTATCTTGGTTTCCGGCTGAACCTGGATTCTACGCTTGTCGCCTCGGTCATGATGGAATCCGGCATCGAACCGAAAAATGGCCAGGTGAGTATGAAGGCGATGGACGTCAGCCCGATGGACGCCGACCTGCTCGACGCGGTTGTCCGCCTTGTCCGGCTGCTCGACGCGCCGGTTGAAGGCAAGGTGCTCGCGCCGCTCATCATCAGAGAAATTGTGTTTAGGCTTTTGGCGGGCGGGCAGGGTGCGCGCTTCAACCATCTGCTGGCTGCGGGAGCAGACACGCACCGCATTTCAAAGGCTATCGGGCATCTGCGCGAAAAATTTGACCAGCCGCTCAGAATGGATGATCTTGCGCACGAACTCGGCATGAGCGTTTCCGGCTTCCATCATCATTTCAAATCCGTCACGGCGATGAGTCCTTTGCAGTTTCAGAAACAAATACGACTCCAGGAAGCGCGCCGTCTGATGCTCGGCGAAGACCTGGACGCAGCGAGCGCCGGGTACCGTGTAGGCTATGAAGACCCAGCGTACTTCAGCCGCGAGTACAAAAAGCTGTTCGGCGCTCCACCGCAACGTGACATCGCCAAGCTGCGCAGCAATCTTGAACTTTAAGCAAGCGTAAAAGGAGAATGGATAGTTTGTTTCCCTTCGGGCGTTTGCCCGTTTACGCGCATTTCTTGCCAGATCCTCCGAGCCGCTACCAAAATCGCGCTCCCGGTTTGTCGCTATCTAACTCAGGAGAGGCGCGCGCCACTCATTCGGAATCGTTCTGGTCGTGGATTAAATGAAGGCTTCCCATCCGCTTCTGGGATTTGCCTTTCCCAGAAGCGGACGTATCTATTCTCCCACTCTACCTTCTTCTCACCTTCACATCGTTGAAGCAAAGGATTTAATGCAACCGCACGCTTGGCACAAAGCTTGACAACGCGAAGCTAGAAGTGTGCCTACCTTTACCACCGGAGGTTCGTGATGGAAACCTTGCTGCACGACATTCGCTTTGGCTGCCGGATGTTGCTGAAGAATCCGGGCTTCACCGTAGTGGCTGTGATTACGCTGGCGTTGGGCATCGGCGCGAACACGGCCATCTTTAGTTTCGTCAATTCGCTGTTCCTGCGTCCAATGCCGGTCGCCAATCCAGATCGCGTGGTGCGCCTCTACGCTGAAGAAGCACGCGGGCGCAAGTTCGACGTTTTTTCCTACCCGAATTACGCCGACTTGCGCGACCGCAGCCAGACACTTCAGGCGCTCGCGGCGCACGGTCACGTTGTAGCGAGCGTGGGACTCGGCGCCGGGGCCGAGAACTCAGAAGGCGAGTTGGTGACCGGGAACTACTTCAACGCCCTCGGCATCAACACGGCGTTGGGGCGCACGCTCTTGCCCGAAGACGATCTGACTCCCGGCGCGCATCCGGTCGTAGTGATCAGCCATGCTTTTTGGCAACAGCGCTTGGGCGCGGACAGTAGCGCGGTCGGCAAACAGCTCTACATCAACGGTCGCCCATTTACGGTCGTGGGCGTCATGCCGGAAGGCTTCAAGGGGTCGTATCAAGCCTTCGCCGCCGATTTCTGGGCGCCGATGATGATGCACGAGCAGGTGCGGCCCAGAGGGTTGACGCTCGATAAGCGGGGCTGGGGCTGGCTCAGCGGGACTGGGCGACTAAAGCCCGGTGTCACGCTCGCGCAGGCGCAGGCTGAATTCGACCGCCTCACCAACCAACTCCGGCAAGAACAGCCGAGAGCGAATCAAGAGGTGGCCGCGTTCAGACTGTATCCGGCGAGCGCGCTGCCTGAAGAGTTTCGGCAAGGCGCTTCGGGGATGCTCAAATTTTTCATGGCAGTCGTCGGCTTGGTGCTGCTGGCCGCGTGCGCCAACATCGCGGGCTTGCTGCTGGCGCGGATGACGGCGCGGGGGCGCGAGATCGCAGTGCGGCAATCTCTCGGCGCGACGCGCGGCAGGCTCGTGCGCCAGTGGCTGACTGAAAGTCTGTTGCTCGCCTCGTGTGGCAGCGCCGCCGGATTGCTCTTTGCCGCGTGGGCGAGTGACGGGCTGATGACGCTTGTGCCACCGGACTTCAGGAGCTTCTCGCCCGCGCTGCGTTTGGATGCGCGCGTGTTGGTCTTCACACTGTTGGTGTCTGTGCTGGCAGGTGTGTTGTGCGGCCTCTTCCCCGCGTTGCGTGCCAGCCGGGCAGACTTGGTCAATGCGCTGAAAGAGGGCGGGCTGGCTACGGCGGGCGGGCGCCATCGTTCGCGCTTGCAGCAAGCGTTTGTCGTAGTGCAGGTGGCCGTCTCGTTGGTGCTGCTCGTCGCCGCCGGGTTGTTGCTGCGCAGTTTGCAAAACTCCGCTGCCTTCGATCCCGGTTTTAAGACGGGCAATTTGCTGCTCGCGCAGCTTGACCTGCGCCGCCAGAGTTACAGCCAGGAGCAGGGGCAGGCGTTCTACCGCCAACTGAATGAGCGGTTGAAGTCATTGCCAGGCGTGCGTGCGGTGACTTCTGCGTTGGTCGTGCCGCTGGGCGGTAGCAAAGAATCAATGGGCTATCGCATTCCAGGACACGTCCGGCCAGATGGAAAACAGATCTTCTCAATCGCCAACAGCATTGTCGGGTCGGACTACTTTGCGACGATGGGGATTCCGTTGCTGCGCGGTCGGGATTTCGACACGCGTGACGCCGAAGCCGGAGCGCGGCCTGTCGCCGTAATCAACGAGACGATGGCGCGTCAATTCTGGCCGAATGCTGATGCGGTTGGCCAGAACATTCAATTGGCGGGCACGAAGGGCCCACCGATGGAAATCATCGGCATCGCCCGCGACATCAAGTACTATTCGCTGGCCGAAGAGCCACGCCCCTACGTCTATCGCAGCGCCGCTCAGGTCTACTCGCCCGACCTGACGCTGCACCTGCGCGCGACGAGCGACCCAAAAGCTCTGACCCACGCGGTGCAGAAAGAGATCGCAAGCCTCGACCCCAACATAGCCATTGCCAATCTCAGCACGTTTGTCGAACTCCGCCAAGCCCAACTCTTCCCCAATCGAGCGATGGCGCTTGTCTCAAGCCTTTTTGGCCTGCTGGCGTTGCTGCTCGCTGGTGTGGGCATCTACGGGGTTACTTCGTATATGGTCGGACAGCGGACGCGCGAAGTCGGCATTCGCATCGCGCTCGGCGCACAACGCAGCGACGTCTTCCGGCTGATCGTCGGCCAGGGCGTCCTGATCACGCTGATCGGCGTTGGCGTCGGGTTGTGTGCGGCGCTGGTGCTGACGCGGTTCTTGTCGAGCCAGTTGTTTGGCGTGAGCGCGACTGATGTTGTGACCTTTGTCGGTGTTTCGATGGCGCTCGTCGTTGTTTCGTTCTTAGCCTGCTACCTGCCGGCGCGGCGGGCGATGAAGGTTGATCCGATGATTGCGCTCAGATATGAGTGAAACCAAAGTCGTTGTTTGAGCACATACCAACACGCTGCTCAAAATTGCGCCTGGGGTTGGTCTGCCCGGCGCTTGGCACTGACAACCTAGTCACCGATATTGCCAACTGTATTGCCAACTGTATTGGAGGATGAAATGTTGCAAGACTTGCGTTATGGCCTACGAATGCTGCTCAAACACAAAGGCTTCACTGTGGTAGCCGTACTCACGCTCGCTTTGGGCATTGGGGCCAACACGGCCATGTTCAGCGTGCTCAACACCTACTTGTTCCGTGCGCTTCCCTATCCGCAATCGGAGAAGCTGGTGCGCGTTTTTCGCACCTCGCCGCATTCGCAATTCTGGCCGCATTCGCCGGGGAACGTCGTGGCGATGCACGATAAGAACAGCGTCTTCGACTACATGGCCGCTTACAACTACACCAGCCCGCATCTGGTCACGGAGGGCGAAGCCGCCGAACGCCTGCAAGCAATGGCGGTCACCGCAGATTTTTTCCCTGGGTTGGGTATGCAGGCGGCTTTGGGGCGCGTCTTCACTGCCGAAGAAGATCAGCCGGGCGCAAGTTCGGTCGCCGTGCTCAGCGACCGGTTTTGGCAGCGGCGCTTTGGCGGCGACACGAATATTGTGGGCCGCACGCTGCGGCTGGACGGTGAGAGCATCAAAATCATCGGCGTGATGCCGGCGGGCTACGATCATCCTTTGTTGTGGGGCACGGTAGACATCTGGCGACCGCTGGCGTTTACGCCGGAGCAGAGGACAAGTCGCAACAGCAACTACCTGCGAGCCTTCGCGCGCTTGAAGCCGGGCGTGACAATTCAGCAAGCACAGAGTTCGATGGTCACGCTCTTCGACAACATCGCCAAAGAGAATTCGTCGAATCAAAACGAGAGTATTCGGCTAGAGCCGTTGTACCGCTCTATGACAGACGACATCGGGCGCAAGGTGATGTGGTTTACCTTCGGTCTGGCCGGCTTCGTGCTGCTGATCGCCTGTGCCAACTTGGCCAATCTGCAACTCGTCCGCACGTCGGCGCGCGCGCGTGAATATGCCGTCCGCGCGGCGCTGGGGGCGGGGCGCTTCCGTTTGCTGCGCCAGTCAATCACCGAAAGCATCGCTATTGGTCTGCTCGGCGGGGTGTTGAGTTTGGCGTTCGCGTTGTTGGGCGTCGAGTTCATCAGCCGCCGTCTTTTCAGCGAACTGCCCGGCGCAAAGATGGCGCTCGATTTCAAAGTCTTTGGCTTCGCGTTGCTGTGTTCCGTGATGACCGGCTTGCTCTTTGGCACCATCCCGGCTTGGTTGGCTTCGCGCGCGGACGTGAATCAGACCTTGAAAGAAAGCCCGCGCGGCGCGACCGTGGGCCGTTCGCAAAACCGTTTGCGGCACGCGCTGATTATTGGCGAGGTCGCCTTCGCACTGATTCTGCTCGCGGGCGCGGGGCTGTTTCTACGCGGGCTGCAACGCTTCGCGCAACTCGATCCGGGTTGGCGCGTGGACGGATTGTTGACGGCGCAGATCGGCTTGCGCGGTGCAAACTACACGACCGCGCCGCAACGTTTGGCTTTCTATCAAAAGCTCGAAGAACGTCTGCGCGCTCTGCCGGGCGTGCAAAACGTCGGGATCTCCAACTCGGAAGCGGCTTTCGGATTTAACAGCAGCGGCAGCTTCAAAATCGAAGGCCCACCCGAACCGCAGCCCGGCCAATGGCCTGAAGTTTTCTTTGAACCGATCAATCCAAGTTATTTCGAGACGTACGGCGTCAGGTTGCTGGCAGGCCGCTTCTTCAACGCCAACGACTTGGCCGACAAAACGCCAGTCGTCATCGTCAACGAAACGCTCGCGCGCCGTTATTTCCCGAACGAAAGCGCGGTCGGCAAACGGCTCGGCAGACCCGGCAATAATCCGAACTGGCAAGAAATCGTCGGCGTGATAAATGACATGGGCTTCCCGGCCAGCCTGGGTGAACCGTACACACGCTTTCAAGCCTTCCGCCCGCTGGCACAATCAACCACAGGCGGCGTGAGCATCGCCTTGCGCACTACCACTGCGCCCGAAGCTCTGGCCTCCGCGTTGCGGCGCGCCGTAACCGAAACTGATCCCGCAGTGCCGGTGCAGCGCATCCGCAGCGTACGTAGTCTGGTAGATCAAGGTTTGGGAAACATCTCGCTGCTCGGCACGCTGCTCGGCGCGTTTGCCTTGCTGGGGCTGTTGCTGGCCGCCATCGGCATTTACGGCGTGATCTCGTACACCGTACTGCAACGCACCGGCGAAATCGGCATTCGCATGGCTTTCGGCGCGCAAGCGCGTGACGTGCTCTGGCTAGTTTTAGGCAAAGGCGCGCGTTTGATTCTGGTGGGCACAGTGCTCGGCTTCGCGGGCGCGTATGCAGTCGGGCGTTTGTTAATTTCAGCGATTCCCACTTTGCCCACGCGCGATCCGGTGACGTTGGCGGCGATCACCTTTGTGTTGGTGGCGGTCGCGTTGCTAGCTTGTTATCTGCCAGCGCGGCGGGCGACGAAGGTTGATCCGTTGGTGGCGCTGCGTTACGAATAGTTTCTTCCTGTACCGTAGACTGGACAGTCTGCGGAAGACTCGGCAATAAACCTACCGGAACCGGAGGGTATAGTAACGAAGTCACCCGCAGACTGGACAGTCTACGGTACAGGAAGTGCGCTCCTCTTCAACTTCGTCCTTGGCCTAATACTTTATCCCGCCAGCGGCGCACACTCATCACGTCGAAGCGTTCCCCCGCGAAGACAATCTGCGTCACACGTTTCTTGCCGTTGCCGCTCGCGCGGTTCAGATAATCGCTCACATCCATCCAGTGGATTTCGCCCTCTGAAGTGCGGATCAGCAGCAGCACGGGGTAGGCCAGTTGCTGCCAATAGTCTGCCCATTACTCGTCCTTGATCTGCAAGACCTTTGCTTCATCATCACGCTTCCCTATCATCCGGTATGACTCGCCAGACTTGAGTTGCAGGTAGAGCCGCTTGCCCGTGGCGCGCCCCTGGTCGTCCTTGAACTCTATCTCCATATCAATGCCGTGGTCGCTGACATTGAACTCGCGGCTGATCTGCCCGGCCAGGGCTACGGTGGAGATCACGTCGCCGACCAGCGCGCGTTCTCTGCTCTCGCTGTCTGACACAGTGGCGGACTGTTCTTGCAGTTCGCGCACGCGCTAGCATCAAGTTCCGCCAAATTCCATATCCGCCAGACACCGCTGTAAACGTCTGAAAAGGCATTGTGACTGTCGCTGTGCCAGACCGCACTTAAGGCTCTGTACGTGTGAACACGCTCAGGCAACGGCCGCTCTCGACCTCCCACACTCGCAGCGTGTTGTCTAAGGAGATGGAGACGATCTGGGCTCCGTCGCTACGCCAGTTCACGTCAGTGACCCTAGCGGTGTGGCCTTCGAGCACGTACAGGCAACGGCCGCTCGTGGCCTCCCTCACTCGCAGCGTATTGTCTAAGCAGATGGAAACCGCGCGCCGACCATCGCTACTGAAGAAAGTCGGCTGACAGGCTTCGAGCAACTTTACATACTCCTGCTCCTGCGCTTCCGGCAGCCAGTTGATGTAACTGAATTGCGCCAGCGAGCCTTTGATAGGAGCCTTGTCAAGCCGCAGCGGAATGAAGCGCCGCTCCCTGTTTTGCGGATCACGAAACTGGGGCGTGTACCTCTCCAGCGTCACCCATTCGGAACCGAACGCATTTTCCGACATGCAGAATGCAACCACGCGGGAGTGCTCCAGCCCTTCGTCGATCTTCGCCGGGATGCTGTCGCCCGCGCGGATTTTCCACTCATCGAACCACACGCGCAGTCCATCATCTCGCAACCGCTCGGCGACGGCGCGCACGATGTCTTTATCTTTTGAGCTGTGGCTCAGGAATACGTCGTATTTGAAATCATCTGCCATGCTTCCCCTTTGGCGCTGCAATGCACGGCCAGCGATGTACCGTAGACTGCGTGAGTCTGCGGGGGACTCGATTGCTGTACCCTCCGGTGCCGGTAGGTTTGCTGCCGAGTCTTCCGCAGACTGGACAGTCTACGGTACATCTGCGCCGCTTCACTCAATGTTGGTGTCATCATGCTCTCTATCACAGTGCTGCTTCGACAGCCCTGCACTTGTATCTGTTCAACTGCTGAAATGTCTCGGGCCAATCAAGTTGGGCTATAAGCTGATCAACGGCGCGCAGTATAAACCCGCTTGGCTAGCTGCTCAATCAGATTGGCTCACAATTGCGGTACAGCTTGAATTACAGAACGGGGAGCGTCAGCGACCTGCGTCGTGGATTTGCGCTCATTACGGCCAATCTGTTTGATCCGAAGTTCAGGCCGCTCACGCTCCCCGTTCTGTATTGAGGGGCTATGCCGCTTTGCCTGTATGACTGGTCACTTGACCGTCTATTGTGTTATTTGAATGGCGCTCGGAGCGCAGGCGTGCTCCTGTAGCGGTTGATTATCCGGCAAGGAATAATGCTGGGTTTCGGTAGTGCGAGTGCGTCAGTACCGCGACCGGTAGGGAGCGGGCAACTGCTGAATCACCCGCTCCCTACCGGTCGCGGTACTGATTCGCTATGTTTATGTCAGAGAAACTCAATTACGACGCAATGCTGCAAGTAGCCATCGAAGAGGCGCGCTTGGGTCTGGCCGAAGGCGGCATTCCCATCGGCGCGGCCCTCTTTGACCGGCAAGGCAATCTGCTTGGGCGCGGCCACAATCGGCGCATTCAGGAAGACGATCCTTCGGTGCACGGGGAGACCGATGCTTTTCGCCACGCCGGGCGACAGCGCAGCTATCGGGATAAGATCATGGTGACGACGCTCGCGCCGTGTTGGTATTGCAGCGGGCTGGTGCGCCAGTTCAAGATCGGCACGGTCATCGTCGGCGAGTCGGAGAACTTCGCGGGCGGCGTTGACTGGTTGCGCGCCAATGGCATCGAGGTGATCGTCCTGCATTCCCAAGAGTGCATCGAGTTGCTGGCGAAATACATTGCCGAAAACCCAGCG
Source organism: uncultured Acidobacteriota bacterium (assembly GCA_963699175.1). Taxonomy (GTDB): domain Bacteria; phylum Acidobacteriota; class Blastocatellia; order RBC074; family RBC074; genus JACPYM01. The sequence goes on from OY969418.1 coordinate 1,944,966, forward strand.
GTCTGGCACGAAGACATCGGCGAGGAATGATCTGGCCTTTGCCTGTAGGGATTGTTCATAGGACAATGACAGCGTGGAAATAGACCCGGAATTGGCAAAGGAATAGAACCAGCAACGCTGACCTAGCAGAAAGAGAGGGAGTCTATGCTACAGCATTATTACCGCACGATGATGACCCTTTCAGCCTCGGCCTTAATCTCAATCGGAGTGTGGCACCGACCATTGGAGACAAAGCCGGTTGCGCTACCTGAGCCAGTCGCTCTGTTACAAGCGACTCCCAAACGCGAAGCGCCTGCCACAACGCAAGACCCGCAAAACAAAGTCGTCATCGAAACCAAGCTGGTAAATGTGACCATCTCAGTGACGGATAAACTCGGCAGGTTTGTTACAGGGCTTGCAAAGGAAGACTTTGAAGTCTATGACGACAAGGTCAAGCAGGATATTGCCTTCTTCTCGAATGATGACGACCCGATCTCTATGGGTTTTGTCTACGACGTGTCTGGTTCGATGAATCACTTTACCGGACGCTCGCTGGCGATGCTCAGGCAGTTTTTCGAGAACTCCCATCAGGAGGACGAATTCTTTGTCGTTGCTTTCAACAACCGCCCGCAGCTTGTACAGGACTTTACTTCGTTATCGGATCAATTGCTCAACCGCGTTTTCTATATCAAAGCCGGAGGCAGCACTTCCTTGTTCGATGCTACCTACGTAGCGGTCGAGAAAGTGCGCCAGGGGCGTCATCATCGCAAGGTGATTTTGATCTTCTCAGACGGAGAAGAAAACAGCAGCCGCTACTCCGGCAAGGAATTGCAAAACTTGCTCAAGGAGAGCGATGTGCAAATCTATTCCATCGGGATCAACGCGGTTGCCGGCGCGGGCACGCTGAAATACATTTCGGAGTTAACCGGCGGGGAAGCTTACTTTCCATTTGATCATTTTTCAGCCGAGTTGATCTACACCCGATTGGCTTTAATACTGCGGCGTCAATACGTGATTGGCTTCTACCCCACCAACCTAACAAGCGGAACGAAGTGGCACAACATCCAGTTAACGCTCAATGCGCCCAAGCAGCTTGGCAAGCTAAAACTGTCCTACAAAAACGGCTACTGGATAACCAGATGAAAGATAGAAAGCGCCGATGACTAACTGATGTTACCCAGTCGCTGTCGAATGAAATTGCTTGACCTTAATCAGGGGCACTGCCGACAGAGCTTTTCACCGCTGAAGCGCCGTGGATGCGGAGGCAGCGCAGAGAAACAGATCTGCGCAGTCTCGGCGGGCTCTGCGCCTCAGCGGTGAAGGGGCTGGTCTTGCCTGCTCCTCGGAGCGTCAAGTAGAACGCTCAATTTCTTGCCGCGTAACATCACTTAGTCACTGATGTTACGCAGCGCGGAAAATCGTTTTAGGCTTGACGCCCTTCTTAGCGCCGGAGGCGCGGTCGGAAATTAGCCGGTGGTGGAGCAAAGCGTAACCACCGGAAAGTCGAACGCCGCAATCTCGCGTCCCGGATGGGACGCTGGACAGGACATTGATTTCGCGCCCATTGTCTATCCTGCGCTCCTGCCGGGGCGCGGTTACTTGACGCGTGTTACCGGTGGTTTCACTGCGTTCCACCACCGGCTAATTTCCGCTGTGCCTCCGGCACAAAAACCTGTCAATTCCACACTCGACTTTCTTACCGCGTAACATCAATTAGTCAATCAGTTCTCCGATTCCGGGATTGCCACTTCCCAAAAGTGAACACGACTTGAGCTAGCACAATTCATGCTTCGCCCGCTAGCAAAGGGTTTACCTCAGCTCTCAATCTGGCACGGTGCTTGGTTTGAAAATCTGGTTGCTCTCTCTTTTCACTCATCGTCACAGGAGGATATTCAAATGCCGAACTTCATCAACAGTCTGGGGCAGGATATGCGCTACGGGTTGCGCGCGTTGTTGAAACAGCCGGGCTTTACGGCCATCGCTGTGTTGACGCTGGCGCTGGGCGTTGGCGCGAATACAGCGATTTTCAGCGTCGTCAATGCGGTGTTGATCCGCGCGCTGCCTTATCGAGACGCCGACCGCCTGGCGATTGTCTGGGAGAAGAGCCAGCGCAACGAGCAGAACGTCATCAACCTGGGCAACTTCTTCGACTGGAAAGAGCAGAATAGTGTGTTTGAGAGTATGGCGGCCTTCGCCGACATACGCCTCAATTTGACTGGCAGTGGCGAACCCGAAGAAATTCCCGCGCAGGCGGGAACCGACAACCTATTTGCTGTGTTGGGCGCGAATGCCTTCCTGGGGCGCACCTTCACGCCGGATGATGCCAAGCAGGGAGCGACTGATGTCACCGTCATCAGCTACAGTTTGTGGCAGCGGCGTTTCGGCGGCGACCAGCAAGTGATTGGTCGCAAGATTCTCCTCAACAACAATGAGACGACGATCGTTGGCGTGCTGCCACCTGATTTCAAATGGCACGTCCGCAAGAATTCGCTGACCAGTCAGGTCGCTGAGTTGTGGTTGCCGTGGACGCTCAGTGAGCGGATTCGTCAGCGGGCCGGGCGTTTTGCTACTGCTGTCGCGCGGCTCAAACCCGGCGTGAGTATGACGCAGGCACACGCGGAGATGGACATCATCGGGCGGCGGCTGGCCGAGCAGTACAAAGAGTTCAACACGGGTTGGGGCGTGAACGTCGTGTCGTTGCGCGAGCAGTTCGCAGGCGAGTTGCGCAAGCCGCTATTGATCTTGTTGGGCGCAGTGGGCTTTGTTCTGTTGATTGCGTGTGCGAACGTGGCAAATCTGCTGCTGGCGCGGGCGGCAGCGCGGCAGAAAGAGTTGTCTGTGCGCGCGGCAATGGGCGCCAGCCGTGGGCGCATTGTGCGGCAACTGTTGACCGAGAGTTTGTTGTTGGCCACAGTGGGCGGCGCGGCGGGTTTGTTGTTGGCATGGTGGGGCACGGAAGTGCTCGTCGCGCTCAGCCCGCCAGAATTGGCTGACTTGCAAAATGTGCGGCTGAGCGGGCCGGTGCTCGGTTTCACCTTCGCAGTGTCGCTGCTGACCGGCATCATCTTCGGTCTCTTGCCGGCGTTTGCGGCCACTAGCTTGAAACTGAGCGAGACGCTCAAAGAAACTGGCCGTAGCGCGACTGGCGGCGCGCGGAGTCAACGACTGCGCAATGTCTTCGTGGTGGCCGAGGTCGCGCTGGCTTTTGTCTTGTTGGTTGGCGCTGGATTGCTCATCCGCAGTTATCAGCGTTTGCAGGCGGTGGACGCCGGTTTCAATCCGCAGAACGTGCTGACGATGCGCGTGGCGCTGCCGAGGCGTAAGTATGACCAGAACGGCAAGGTCATCAATTTCTTCAACCAGGCCATTGAAAAGATGCAGGCCTTGCCCGGTGCCAGGTCGGCTGGGGCAATCAATTACTTGCCGCTGGCTGCGCTGGGTTCGCGCACGGGCTTTGAGATTGAAGGCCGCCCGCCATCAACGCCTGGGAATCGCCTCTCGACCGATGTGACCGTGACCGATGCGAACTTTTTCCACACGATGCAAATTCCGCTCAAACGCGGGCGGCTCTACACCGCACAAGAAGTGCAAGAGACGCGTCACGTTGTCGTGGTAGATGAAGCCTTCGTGCAGAAATATTTCCCGAACGAAGAGCCGCTGGGCAAGCGCGTTATGATTGACATGATGGACAAACCGGCGCCGAACGAGATTATCGGCATCGTGGGCAACGTCAAAAATCGCAAGCTCGACATAGAGGTCCACCCGATGGCTTACTGGCCGATGTCTGAGTTGACCTACACTGCGATGTATCTGGTAGTTCGCACAAACAGCGATCCTACTGAACTGGCCCCGGCAGTGCGCAATGTGATCCAGTCGCTCGACCCACAGCAGCCCGTGGCCGAGGTACGCACGCTGGCTACTGTGCTGGGCACTTCGATTGCGCGCGAACGCTTCAATACGCTGCTGCTGGCCGTTTTTGCGATGGTGGCGCTGCTCTTGTCGGCCATCGGGATTTACGGCGTGATGGCCTACGCGGTCACGCAACGCACGCACGAAATCGGCATTCGCGCAGCGTTGGGCGCGACGGCGGCTGACATCCTGCGGCTGGTCTTGCGGCAAGGCATGGTGCTGGCATTGATTGGTGTAGGCGTAGGCTTGCTGGCGGCGTTTGGCTTGACGCGCTTGCTGGAAACGCTGTTGTTCAACTTGAGCACGACTGACGTGCCGACCTTTGCAACCATCGCGGTGCTGCTCGCGGCGGTGGCGTTGCTCGCTTGCTTTGTGCCGGCTTGGCGGGCGACGAAGGTAGACCCGTTGGTGGCGCTTCGTTACGAGTAATCGAGTATGGTTTCCAGAGGAGGTAGAAAACAATGAAGCAACTGTTACTCATTACTCTGTCAACCTTGATTCTTAGTTGCCTAACCCTAGTGGCGGTTCGCGCTCAAGATGATGCAGACGTGCGAAAAGAGTTAGAGGCTCAGTATAAAAGGCTGGCTGAAGCTCATGACAAGCAGGACCTGAAAGCTATCGTAGGGTTAAAAACTGCGGACTTCCACGCCATCTTTCCTGATGGCAAGGTTGGTGATAGTCAGTTGATGGAGCAATATTCCAAACAATTCCTCGAAAGTAACCAACCTCCCTACAATCAAAGGTTCACCATTCTGAAGTTGGCGGTATCTGAAAATAAGCTGATAGCCGTAGCCGAGGTCTTGCAAGAGGTGGCCAGATACAGAGAGATGGCGGGTAAACTTCGTAAAGTTGATACCAGCGCAGTTCAGCGTGAGACGTGGGCCAAAACCCCAGACGGCTGGAAGCTCAAGTCCGTTGATAACGTCCGGGATCAAAAGAGATTTGTCGATGGAAAGCGGGTTGACCCGACTAAGCCTTACAATCCAGATGACCCACCGTATGTCCCTGATAATACCAAAGAGAAGAAACCATAAAGTGCTAAATGGACGACGGATTGTACGGATGTGATGGATAAAGACAGATGATCTGTCTCTGTCCGTTGCATCTGTTCGCTACGAGTAAAAGAACTAGGGTAACTGCATACTGCGTCGTTCACGGGAAGCTCTCGCGATGGGGGGTGGTTGAAGTTTATCACCCCCAGCTTTGGCAGACTCAAGGGCCGCCGCCAGGCCGAGAATAGTAGGTGATTCAAAGATGCTGCGCAGCGGTAACTCCACTTGAAAGGCCGCCCGCACCCTTGAAATGATTTGGGTCGCTAGTAGCGAATGGCCGCCTAAATCAAAGAAGTTGTCGTCCAGGCCGACTTGTTCCAGCCCCAGCACCTCGGCCCAGATTTCAGCCAGTTTCACTTCTGCTTCGGTGCGTGGAGCAATAAAGACTTTTTCCAACGCGGGACGGGTGCGGTCAGGCGCTGGCAGCGCATTGCGATCCACCTTGCCATTGGGCGTGAGCGGCAGCGCCTCCATCAACACAAAAGCGGATGGCGTCATGTATTCCGGCAGTCGCTCTTTCAGGAAGTGGCGCAGTTCGCTCACCACGGCTGGCTGCTCTTCGTGCGGCAAGATATAAGCCACCAGGCGTTTGTCACCGGGTTGCTCTTCTCTGGCCATAACCACAGCTTCGCGCACCGCTGGATGCTGGCTGAGCACGACCTCGATCTCACCCAATTCGACTCGGAAACCGCGAATCTTCACTTGTTGGTCAATCCGCCTGATAAACTCGATGTTCCCATCTAGCCGATAGCGCGCCAAGTCACCGGTTCGATAAAGCCGTGCACCGGGCGTGTGGCTAAAGGGATTGGGGATGAATCGCTCCGCGGTCAACGCAGGGCGATTGAGGTAGTCGCGGCCCAATCCATCACCACCGATATACAACTCGCCAGGAATGCCGACTGGGACGGGTTGCAGGTAGCGATCCAGCAGATAGACCTGCGTGTTGCTGATCGGTCGCCCGATGGGGATAGAAGCGCCAATCTGATCGAAGGTCGTGACGGGAAAGTAGGTGGTGAAAGTCGTACTTTCGGTCGGGCCGTAACCGTTGATCAATCGGCCTGCACCTAGCGCCTGCACAGCTTTTCGCACATGAGGAACAGATAGCACATCCCCGCCCGTCAGCAGTTGCCGCACTTGTCTGAGACTTTCGATTTGCTCCTCCACCATTTGATTGAATAAGCCCGCGGTGAGCCACAACGTCGTGATTTGATATTGCTCGAGCGTGCGTCCCAACTCTTCCAAAGACACCGCCTCAGCAGGAAAGATCACGAGCTGGGCGCCGTTTAGGAGACCACCCCAAATTTCAAAAGTTGAAGCGTCGAATGAGATGGGAGCCAGTTGCAGGAAGCGTTCTTCTGAGGTCAAGCTGGCATAGGAAGAACCTTTGACTAAGCGCACCACACTTCGGTGGATGATTCTCACGCCCTTGGGCTTGCCTGTAGAGCCAGAGGTGTAGATGACATAGGCCAGATTATCGGCGGCCGCCACGCTCGAGAGGTTCTGCTCAGATTCTCCGGCAATCGTCTCCCAATCCGTGTCCAAACAGACGAGCTTGCCTTGATAAGCAGGCAGCTTGTCGAGCAGTCGTTGTTGGGTCAATAAGATTGGCACCTGGCTATCTTCCAACATGAAAGCCAGACGTTCTTTCGGGTACGCCGGGTCGAGTGGAACATAAGCCCCGCCAGCTTTGAGAATGCCCAGCAAGCCTACTATTGTTTCAAGCGAGCGCTCCATACAAAGGCCGACGTGCGTGTCCGCTCCCACACCCAGCGCGCGCAGATAATGCGCCAATTGGTTGGCGCGGCTGTTCAGCTCAGCATAGGTCAACTGCGTATCGCCAAAGATCAAGGCTATGGCTGCGGGCGCTTGCTCCACCTGAGCTTCGAACAACTCGTGGATGCAGCTTTGTTGCGGGTAAGCGGTGGCAGTCGCATTCCACTCGACCAGCAGTTGCTGCCGTTCCTCATCGGCCAAAAGCTGCAAGGTGGAGATAGCTTGGTCGGGGTCGGCAACCACGGCTTCCAACAGGCAGTGAAAATGCCCGATCAGGCGGCTGATGGTGGCATCATCGAAAAGGTCTGTGCTGTAGTCTATCTGTCCGCTGATGTCCTCTGCGCCTTCCCAGAGGTCAAACGCCAGATCAAAAACCGCCGCTCCTTTCTGAAGCTCTAAAGAGAGTTCGCTGGTCTGTTGCTGCTCTTCAACGGATGACTCATCTGCTAAATCTGCCGCGTCCGGGGTGGCGAGGTTAAGCAGTTGGAAGGTCACCTGAAACAGGGGGTTGTGACTCAGATCACGTTCCGGGTGCAATTCCTCCACCAACCGCTCGAAGGGCAAATCCTGATGAGCGTAGGCCTCTAGCGCCAATTGACGCACTCTTCCGAGCAGTTCACGAAAACTCAATTCGCCTGAAAGCTCCGTGCGCAGCACCAGTGTATTGATGAAGAAGCCGATCAACCCTTCGGTTTCAGCACGGTTGCGGCCCGCGACTGGCACCCCCACGACGACCTCGCGCTGCGCCGTGTAGCGATAGAGCAAGACTTTGAAGACGGCCAACAAAGTCATAAACAGCGTGACACCTTCTTGCCGGCTGAGCGCCTTGAGCGCGGCGGTTAAAGGTGCGGAGATCTCCAACCACTGGCTCGCGCCGCGGAATGATTGTGCGGGCGGTCGTGGCCGATCCGTCGACAATTCCAGCACCTGTATGCCGTCGAGTTGCTTCCGCCAGTAGGCCAATTGCGCTTCCAGCACTTCGCCTTGCAGCCACTGTCGCTGCCAAATCGCGAAGTCGGCGTATTGAATAGGTAGCTCAGCCAATGGTGAAGGCCGATTGGCGCAGAAAGCTTCGTACAAGGCTCTCAACTCTTGGCCCAATATTCCTAAAGACCACGCGTCGGAAATAATGTGGTGGAGCGTGAGCAGTAAGACCTGCTTGTCCTCGCTGAGGCGCAGCAGTCTGGCTCGCAGCAGTGGCCCGCGCGCGAGATCAAAGGGCTGGCGCGCCTCCTCAGTGGCTAACCGCGAAGCCTCGCTCTCTTGCTCTATTTCGGCCAGCCCGCGCAGATCAACGACGGGCAACGGCAAGCTCAGGTTTGGCGCGATGACCTGAACCGGCTCGCCTTCGACGGTTGAAAAAGTAGTGCGCAACACTTCATGGCGTCGCACGACCTCGTTCAGACTTTGCTGCAACGCCGCGACATTGAGCGGCCCGCTGAAAGAGAGCGTGTCAAAAACGTTGTAAAAGTGATTGCCGGGTTCCAACTGATCCAAGAACCAGAGCCGTTGCTGGGCAAAAGATAGCGGGAGCGTGTTGGCCGTCTTCGGTTGGGGGATGATCGGCAAACGCGAATCGCCCACTCCTTTTTCCTTCAGCAAGCGCTCGAGCAAGGTGCGCTGCTCCGGGGAGAGGCGGGCGATGCGTTCAGAGAGTTCCGTCATGTCTCATCTACTCCTGAATAGAATTTTCTGCGGCCAGCAACTCGCGGATTTGGTCTTCCGAAAGCTGTTCTACAAAACTCAAAAGCTCGTCGAGCCGGCCAAGTTCGGTCTCGTCCGTCTGCCTGGTCTGCTCGACTCTTTCTGCGATGGCAGCCACGGTCTGAGCGTCAAAGAGGTGTTGCACAGTCATCTCTATTTGGAAGGCTTCACGCAGTCTGGAGATAAATTGAACTGCCAAGAGAGAGTGGCCGCCCAACTCGAAAAAGTTGTCGTGAATGCCTATTGGTTCGACGCCAAGCAAGTCTTGCCACATAGCGGTGATAGTCCGCTCAGTCTGATTGGTAGCGGCCACATAGGCAGCGGTCAACAAGGGCCGGTCGTGTCTAGGCGCCGCTAACTCGGCTGCTTGCGCTTCCTCCTGCACGCTCGTCGCGACGTAGCCAGGATAACTTTCCGCCTCACCCTGTAGCCTGGTTGTTGAAACGGCGATCTGTGGCAAGGGCGCGCTCAGAATACGCGCGAAGGCCTCTTTCCCTTCAATGGACAAGATAGCTTGCTCGAGGTCAGCGGCGCGCAACGCGGCCAGGTCGCGCGGCACTGCCGTCTCGACGGCCATGCCTACTTCCTGCCAGGCATCCCAATTGATGGAGGTGACAAATCGGCCAGTGTCGGCTTGACTGTGAGCGTAGGCGTCAAGGAAGGCGTTTGCGCCACAATAATCCGCCTGCCCCAAACTGCCTTCAAGCGAATTGAGCGAAGAACAGAGGACGAGAAAATCCAACTCTTCATCTTTGAGGAGCGCATCGAGCACCAACGTCCCTTTCACTTTAGGAGCGAGCACCCGCGCCGCGGTCTCTGGCGACTGTAGTTGAATCATTCTGCCGCCTGCAACTCCGGCTGAGTGGATGACACCGTGAAGTTTGCCGAAGCGTTCAGTTACTTGGTCGAGAGCTTGTTGCATGGCTGCTGGATCGGCCACGTCGGCGCTGATGATCATGACCTCTGACCCCAAGGCTTCCAGGGCTTGCGCTTTTCGGATGCGGCGGCTGATTGCCTCCTGCTCAGCGTGCGCGGCCAGCCACGCTTGCCACTCAGCTCTTTCAGGAAAAGGCGAGCGTCCGAGCAAGACCAATTTAGCCCGCACGGTTTGCGCCAGGTATTCAGCCAGCACCAGACCGATGCCGCCCAGCCCTCCCGTGATCAGATAGACTCCACCCTCGCGCAAGCACGGTGGCGCTTGCGTTGTTTCAGCCAAGCGCAGCGGCTCGAGCATCCGCACCCAGCGATGAGTTCCGCGATAGGCGACGGTCAGATCAGCAGTCTCTGCTGTCAGTTCGGCGATAAGCTGATCAATCAGCCGCTCCATTGACCGGCTGCCGTCCGGCGGAATCACAACGTCAATGCTCCGGCAAGTGAGCTGCGGATACTCTTCTGGAATAACCATACAAGGCCCCAGCAGCGTAGCTTTCGCCGGACACAAACTTTCTTCGCCCGTGACTGCTTGCACCTGATTCGACACGACCCCGATTGGCAGGCGTTCTGGAAGGTTCTGGTCGCCGAGCGCCTGAGCCAGAAAGATCAAACTATTGAAGCCCAACTCCTGAAACTTTTCATTGGACTCGATTCCTGCAGTTGGCTGATTGTCCGGCGTCACGCTCCATAAATGGACAATTCGGTGCGGAGTCTTACCTAGCGTGCGCAACTCTTTGAAGAGGGTTGCATAGTCGCTCTGGCGGCGCGGATCAATGGCATAGGATTGCTCACCGAGCTTGGTGAATTGCGCTCCCGTCACGACACTCGTCACCTCTTGGCCCGATTGCTCGAGGCGCGCAACCAGGCGGGAACCCAAACCACAGGCGTCGCTAAATACCAACCAGTCTGACTGCTGCTCCAGCAATTCTTCGGACTGAAAAAACTCAGGGGGCGCGCTACGCTTCCAGCTAGGAAAGTAGAACCAGTCGGCGATGTCCGCTTGTTTCTGTTTATGCGCCGAGACCGAATACGCTACCTGAGATGCAGCCTGAGACGTGGTTAGATATGTCGCGGTCTCGTCTGACTCTTGACGTTCAATCCAGTAGCGCCGACGCTCAAATGGATAGGTCGGTAATGGAAGACGGAGGCGTCTTTCGTGTTGATGAAAGCCGGACCAATCAATGCGCAAGCCAGCCAGCCAGAGTTGGCCGAGACTCTGTAGTAGGAGGCTTTCATCCGATTGCCGCTCTTGCGGACGGCGTAATGAAGCGAGCGCCAGTTGCTGGGTCTCCTTGCCAACGCATTGCTTGGCTAAAGTGGTCAGCGTTTGTCCGGGGCCGACCTCTAACAAGATTCGGTCTGGTTCAGCCAATAACAATTCCAAGCCCTCGGCAAAACGCACCGTTTGGCGCAGATGCCGCGCCCAATAGCGCGGATCGGTCGCCTCCGCTGCGGTTATCCATTTGCCCGTGAGATTGGACACGTAAGGTATTTGCGGAGGCTTGAGGTTGACGTGGCTGACCTGCGCTGCGAAGGCTTCTAAAACAGGCTCCATCATGCCGGAGTGAAAGGCATGCGACGTGTGCAGACGATGACAAGCCAGCCCTTGTTCGGTAAGTCGTCCTTCGAGTTGAGCGACCGCTTCGCTAGGCCCTGAAAGGACGCAAAGCGACGGCGCGTTGATGGCGGCGAGCGAGAGACTGCCGTCGAGCAGCGTTTGCGCTTCCTGCATTGAGACGGGAACGGCGAGCATCGCTCCGGTGGGCATCTGTTGCATCAATCGCCCGCGCGTAGCCACTAAAGCCAAGGCCTCTTCCAAAGTGAAAACGCCAGCCAGACACGCGGCCACGTATTCGCCGATGCTGTGGCCGATCATCGCTTGGGGACGCACGCCCCACTTCATCCATAACTTTGCGAGCGCGTACTCGATGACAAAAAGCGCTGGCTGTGCGAGTGCAGTTTGCTGCAACTGTTGACGAGCCGTTTCGGCCTGTTCCGCGCTCGGATAGAGCACTTCGCGCAGATCAAGTCCCAAGTGCGGGCGCAGTAGTTCTGAGCAATGCTCTACCTGTTGCCGAAATGTCGGCTCGAACTGATAAAGCTCACGCGCCATTTCCACGTACTGAGCGCCTTGACCTGAAAACATAAAGGCGACAGGTCGCTCCTTGGTTTCCCCAAACGCCGTCGCAACACGTCCGGGAGCGCGCGTCTCCAGCGCGCTCACCGCCTCAGCAAGATTTTGGCAAACCAGTATGCGCCGGTGCGGGAAAGCCTTTCGACCCACTTGTAATGTATACGCTACGTCAGCCAGGTTAAGGTCAGGCTGTTGCTTCAGATGCTCGACCAGATTGGTAGTCGCGGTCTCAAGCGCAGAGCTTGTCTTGGCTGACAGCACTAACAACTGCTGCGAGCTGGCAGGGCCGGTGGATTCGAGCGGTGGAGCTTCTTCGAGAACAACGTGAGCGTTGGTTCCGCCAATGCCAAAAGAGCTGACCCCGGCGCGGCGCGGCCAGCCTCCTGTTCGCCACTCGGCGAGCTGAGTGTTGACATAAAAAGGACTGTTCGCGAAATCAATCTTTGGGTTGGGAGATTGGAAATACAAACTGGGCGGCAGCAGTTTGTGTTTGAGCGCCAACACGGTTTTGATCAAACCTGCGATGCCCGCCGCCGGATCGAGGTGTCCGATATTTGTCTTGACCGAACCAATCGCGCAAAAGCCTTTCTTCTTGGTCTTGGCGCGGAAGGCCTGAGTCAGCGCGGCAATTTCGATTGGATCACCGAGCGGAGTGGCCGTCCCATGCGCTTCGATGTAAGTGATCGTCTCAGGCCCAATGCCAGCGAGCGCTTGGGCCAGCGCAACCACTTCGGCCTGACCATCCACACTGGGGGCCGTGTAGCCTATCTTCAATGAGCCATCATTGTTGATGGCCGAGCCTTTGATGATCGCGTGAATGCAATCGCCATCAGCGAGCGCATCTGCCAACCGTTTGAGGACAACAACGCCCAGCCCATTGCCGCCCACCGTCCCACGCGCCGCCGCATCAAAAGCCCGGCAGTGCCCATCCGGCGAGCCAGTACCTCCGTCTTGGTAGAGATAGCCTACAGTTTGCGGTACGGTGATTGATACGCCACCGGCTAAGGCCATGTCGCATTGATAACTGAGCAAGCTCTGGCAAGCCAGACAGACCGCTACTAAGGAAGTAGAGCAGGCCGTTTGAACTGCCAAGCTCGGCCCTTTCAAGTTCAATTTGTAAGAGACATAAGTGGTCAGATGATCTTTGTCATTGCCCAGCAGAACCTGGAACTCGCCCATTAAATCCATGAGTTCCCGGTTCGAATAGAGATTGAGCAGATAAGTGCTCATGCCCACACCGGCGTAAACACCGATCAGGCCCGGGTAGGTTTCCGGATCGTAACCAGCTTGCTCCAACGTCTCCCACGCACACTCTAAAAAGAGGCGCTGTTGCGGGTCCAGGATTTCCGCTTCTCTTGGGCTGAAGCCGAAGAAGGCCGCATCAAATAACTCGATGTCTTTGATGACACCGCCAGCCTTGATGTAGGACGGATCGCTGAGCGCGGCTGGGTCTACACCTGCTGAAAGCAATTCTTCATCAGTGAAGGACGAAATTGATTCCACCCCGTCGCGCAAATTCTGCCAAAACTCGGCAATATTCCGCGCGCCTGGAAAGCGTCCGCCCAAGCCGATGATTGCGATGCCTTCGTCTGTGCCCACCTCAGCCATAGTTCTTGGTTCTCTCCATCATTTGTTGCTTGTGCCGGCTGACTGCCGCTCGCTGTCGCGCGGCGCGATCCTGCGCTTGCCCGAAGGATGTCGGTGCGCTACTCGCGCGGCTTAGATATTCGGCCAGTGAACTCACGGTGGGATATTTGAACAGTTCGATCATGGATAGCTCGGCGCCCAGGGCGTCATGCAATTGACTATGCACGCGCACCACCAATAAGGAATGCCCGCCCAGATCGAAGAAGTTGTCATGGATGCCTACCTGCTCGACGCCCAACACTGCTTGCCAGATCGTTGCAATGCTGCGCTCCATTTCAGTCTGCGGAGCGAGATAAGTAACTTCGCTCTCAGGGCGTAGCGCGGTTGGTTGAGGCAGATTGAGGCGGTCAATCTTACCGCTGGGCGTGAGCGGCAGCGCTTCCAGCCACTCAAAAGCAGTCGGCACCATGTATTCCGGCAGCTTCGTCTTCAAATAGCGCCGCAACTCACTCTGCGTTGGCACGGATTGTTCATTGGCGATGAGATAGGCCACCAAACGTTTATCACCCGGCATATCCTCACGCGCTAACACCAATGCATCGCGCACTCCGGGATGTTGGCCGAGCGCGGCCTCGATCTCTCCCAATTCGACGCGGAAGCCGCGAATTTTGATCTGATTGTCGAGCCGACCGAGAAACTCCAGATTGCCGTCTGCCAGATAGCGAACCAAATCGCCCGTCCGATAAAGTCGCGCGCCAGGTTCGATACTGAAAGGATGCTGGATAAACTTCTCATCGGTCAGCGCGGGCTGATTGAGATAGCCGCGCGCCAGACAGTTACCGCCGATGTAGAGTTCACCTGGAATCCCAATCGGCACTGGCTGCCGGTTCCGATCCAACACATAGACCTGCACGTTCCCCAGCGGCTGGCCAATCGGCACTTCCCCGCTCAACGGTTCCGCCAAGCCGCAGTGGGTGAGTTCTGCCACCGTAGCGACCACCGTCACTTCGGTAGGCCCATATCCATGCATCAACAGAACGCGCCCTCGAATACTTTGATGCCAATCCGCCAACCGTTCGGGCAGTGCCTTTTCGCCGCCGACAATGATCAGACGGATAGTTTCAGGCAGTTCCAACCCGCGTGTAGCAAGTTCCCAAGCAAGCTGATGCCAATAGGCCGTAGGAAGATCAAGCACCGTAAGCTTGAGTTCGCGGCATTTCTCCAGAAAAGTCGCGACCGAATCAATCATTGACTCGGTGCGCAAGACGAGCGTTGCGCCCAAGGTCAAGCTCGGATAAATCTCTTCGGCGGCCGTATCGAAACTGAAGGCGGCGAATTGGAGGAGGCGATCATCCGGTCGCAATCCATAGCGCGCCCGCACCATCTCAGTAAAATTCACAAGTGAGCGATGCTCGATCATCACGCCCTTCGGCTGCCCCGTCGAGCCTGAGGTGTAAATGACATAAGCCAGATTGTCAGGGCTGACCTCGCTGGTGGGCGTCGTCTCAAGCTCTCCGGCAATACGCTCCCATTCAGAGTCCAGGCAAATCACTTGGGCTTGATGTTCGGGCAGCCACTCAAGCAAGCGTTGCTGAGTCAATAACACTCCGGCCTGGCTATCTTCCAACATGAACGCCAACCGCTCTTTCGGGTACGCCGGGTCGAGCGGGACATAGGCGCCGCCAGCTTTGAGGACGCCTAGCAAGCCCACTATCATTTCAAGCGAACGCTCCACACAAAGACCGACGAGTGTGTCGGCTCCCACACCCAGCGCGCGCAGATGATGCGCCAATTGATTGGCTCGCCGATTTAGCTCTTCATAAGTTAATTGTCCCTTCTCACTCACGACGGCCACGGCTTTAGGTGTCTGCGCGGCCTGTTCCTCGAACAACTGATGAATGCAGCAATCCCGCGCGTAGCCGGTTTGAGTTTTATTCCACTCGATGAGCAATTGACTCCGCTCGACCTGAGTTAAGAGCGGCAACTCCGAGAGACGTTGTTCAGGATTGGCCACGACACCTTCCAACAAGGTTTGGAAATGTCCGGCGAGGCGCTGGATCGTCGCCTCGTCGAAGAGGTCAGTGCTGTACTCGATTTGCCCCACCAATTCGCCCTGGCTTTCCCAAACATCAATCCCTAAATCAGAGATGGCCGTATTGCGTCCGACTTCCAATGACTGCGCTGTCGGATGCAGGATTCCCTCCCCATCGCGCGAAGCATTGAGGAGTTGAAACATGACTTGATACATGGGATTGCGGCTCAGACTGCGCTCCGGTTGCAATTCCTCGACCAACTTCTCAAACGGCAAGTCCTGATGCGCATAAGCGCCTAGCGTCACCTCGCGCACGCGCCCAAGCAGTTCCCGAAAGCTCGGGTCTCCGGCCAGCGTCGTGCGCAGCACCAAAGTGTTGACGAAAAATCCGATCAGCCCTTCGAGTTCTACGCGCGTGCGGCCCGCGATGGGCGAACCCACGACGATCTCCTCCTGCCCGCTATAACGGTGCAACAAGACTTTGAAGGCCGCCAGCAAAACCATAAACAACGTGACGCCTTCGCGCTGGCTGAGCGCCTTGAGCGCCGTCAACAGTTCTTCGGGCAAGGCGAACGGTTGGCACGCGCCGCGATAAGTGGCGATGGCCGGGCGCGGTCGGTCAGTCGGCAGTTGCAGCACAGGAAGATCGTTCAACTGCCGCTTCCAATAACTCAACTGAGTCTCCAACACCTCGCCTTGCAGCCAGTCCCGCTGCCACACGGCGAAATCGGCATACTGGATGGGCAGCTCTGGCAAAGGGGACGGCTGCCCTTGCGAGAAAGCCTCGTAAAGCGTCATTAACTCTTCTACCAATATCCCCATTGACCAGCCGTCGGTGACAATGTGATGCATCGTCAGGCTGAGCACATAATCCTCTTCATCGAGTCGCAGCAAGAGTGGGCGCAGCAGAGGACGTTTTGATAGATCAAACGGCAACAGATCTTGCTCAGCGGCCAGCCGTGCCGCTTCAGCTTCGCGCTCCGGCACTCCCCGCAGGTCTACCACAGGCAGTTCAAGGTTCAGCGTTGGAGCAACGACTTGAACCGGTTCGCCATTCACTTGAGTAAAGGTCGTGCGTAGTGATTCGTGGCGTCGCACGATCTCATTGAGGCTCTGCTCCAGCATGCTCACATTGAGCGCCGTGGCAAACTGCAGGTTGACCTGGGAATTGTAGAAAGCCTTGCCCGGCGACAATTGATCCAGGAACCAGAGCCGCTGTTGCGCAAAAGAGAGCGGGAAAACAAAGACTTCCTCAGTCATAGATACGTCCTTTGGCCCGTAGCTAGCGTAGCTCAAGCGTAAGTACTTTGAGCCGAGTTGCTCAAAAGCCGTCGTGAGCACTCGCCGGTGAGGTGCTTAAACGTTGAGCTAGTGCCAAAATGTAAGGCTGCGGTTTGGCAGCCGCGTAGCGGCGACCTGAGTTTAGCCCGGCGTTTTCAACGCCGGGTAAGCTCAACAGCGCGTTCCGCGTCGCGTCAGCGACGCCTGATTCAAGCGTCGCTGACGCGACGCGGAATGGCTGCATACTCCTACCGTGGGTTGCAACCCACGTCTAAATTCAACTGCCGCTACGCGGCAAAAGCGGCAGAAGCCTTACATTTTTATCACTACCAACGTTGCGACAAATCCTCGGATACTGCTTGTAATAGCGCTTCCCGGGCGCTCTGCAGGAAAAAGTGGTTGCCGGGAAGCATGCGTAGCTTGAATGAGCTAAGCGTCTGATCACGCCAAGCTGTCAAATGCGCTTGGCTGACTTCTTTATCCTGGCGGCCTCCGAAAGTGGAGATAGGGCACGTGAGCGGCTTCTCGTTTGAGTAAGCATAGGTCTCGCAGACTGCAAAATCCGCGCGTAATAGCGGCAGCATCAACTGCATCAATTCGGCGTTGTGCAGCACCTCCTTTGGGGTGCCATTAAACCGGCGCAGGCGCTCGACAAACGCCGCTTTGGGCAAGCGATGTATCGGCGGCGCCGGGTCAGGTATTTGTGGGGCGCGATAACCGGAAACAAACAAACGAACTGGTTCAAAGGCGTCTTGGCGGCGCAAATAACGGACGAGTTCGAAACTGACCAGCGCCCCCATACTATGACCGAAGAAGACGCACGGCAGATCGAGATAAGGACGCACAGCTTTAGCGAGCACCGGCGCTAAGGTTGCCAAGCAGGTGAATGGCTGTTCCGGCAAGCGCTCCTCGCGCCCGGGAAGCTGGATCGGGCAAACCTCTATATCTTCCGGCAAAGCAGCGGACCACGTGCGGAAAATCGAAGCGCCACCACCCGCATAGGGAAAACAGAAGAGGCGCATGCGGGCCCGCGACTTTGGTCTCAGGCGGGTGACCCAAGCACTCATGTTCAAGTCCTGTCCTATATCCTTAACAAGCAAGCTGGCTGCAAGTTTTTCCCAACGTGATGTAGTGAAGCGATGAGCCAGGTTATTTAGCACACTGATCAGAGAGCTAATTGATTCCGTTTTTCTGCCTGCCTTGTCTAACCTATTCCAACTTTGATGAGGAGAGCAGCAACATAAAGCAACGAGGTACGTTCAACTTAAGCAGACTTGAAGTAAGTACGCGAGAGTGCGCAGGCTGTCAAGGGCAACCTTGCTTAGAGCAGTTTTCAAATCTGGCGCTACCCGCTCTGTACAAACGCCACGGAGGAATCCTACTATCAGTGCGCTCAATCCAAGCAAATTGCAGCACGCTGAAAGCGCGGCCAATGCCCGACGATTCGCTGCGCAGAGGTGAAGTTACGGACGCTGAACCAGTACCTATGATTTCTGATTTTGCTTTGTGGCATCCTCCAATCACGCCCTTAACGCTGGCAGACGGTGAAGTTCATGTCTGGCTCGCCAAGTTAGACTTGCCGCAGCAGCGTGTGCAGGAACTACTGCATACTCTTTCAGAAGACGAACGGCACAGAGCGGCGGGTTTCCGCTTTGCGCAAGATCGAGCGCGCTTTATCGTCGCCCGTGGAGCGCTTCGAACAATGCTTGGCCATTACTTGGGTGAAGAGCCTAAGCAACTATGCTTTGAATATAACGCTCACGGGAAACCGAGTTTGGCTGGTCAGGCTGGGCATACTTCGTTGCGCTTCAACGTCTCACATTCTCATGAGATTGGATTATGTGGCGTAACGCGTAAACAGGAAATCGGCATTGATGTGGAACGAATCAAGCCTGAGCTGGTGGACGAACAAATCGCCGAGCGCTTCTTTTCACCCGGTGAATTGAAGACGCTGCGCCGCCTTCCGAAAGCCGCGCAGCCAGCCGCCTTCTTTAACTGCTGGACTCGCAAGGAAGCTTACCTCAAAGCCAGGGGGACGGGGCTTTCTCTACCGCTAGATCAATTCGATGTTTCAATCGCTCCGGGCGAACCGGCAGCTCTGCTCTGTACGCAGGACGATCCGCAGGAAGCCTTGCGCTGGTCAATCAAGGAACTGCCACTCGGCCCTGAGTATGCTGCGGCTATTGCCCTGGAGGGTGATAGCTGGCAACTCAAATACTGGCGGTGGCCGGAGTAAACAGTCCAAGCGTGTTTCAGCCTGACTTATTTGATCGTCACGCGCACAGTGTTGGCCGTCTTTCCATCCACCATCAACACGACATCCACCTCGCCACGTCCCGCCAGGCTTCGCACAATCTGCAAATTCGCTTGATCTGCTCCGACCAAACCGGGCGCTGCGCCTGCAAAAAGCACAGGTGCATTTGCGCCGCCGATGGTCGCGCTCACGTTGGCTAAACTGCTCAGTCCGCGAAAGCCTGTGCCGTAAGCGATCAGGAAGACCAGATCGCCTTCAGGGCCGAGGTCAATCGGCACGGCGACGAAGCGACCGGTCGCTGCGTCGAAGCGCGCCACCTGCTCGAAGCTGTCTTGCCCGGCAGCATTGCGGCGGAAGAGCACGGCGGCTACTACGCCAGAACCGTTGGCATTCGCAGCAAAGAGGCTGGGCGCGACGTTCGAGATGTTGACTGTGCCGGTCGAGATTTCGCCCGCCGCGTTGGTCGCGGTGACGGTGGTGATGCCATTGGCTGTGCCGCTCGGCACGAGGTAGTTGATCTGCCCGGGCGAAACGAAGAAGAGCGGCGCGAGCCTTTCGATACCCAGATTGTCGCGCACACGCACGGTCACGCCTGCCAAAGTAGTCGGCAATGGCAAGACTGAGGCCACTTCGACTGTAGTAGCAAGATTCGCGCCGAAGGCAGAAGCAATCTCTTCGGCGGCCAGACCCGCCGTGAGTGAGAAACTGGCGGCAGAGACGCTGGCCAGCGTGCGCAACGTCGAAGCTGGTCGCGTGCGACGAACGCGGTTGTTGCTGCTGTCGGCGATGAGCATGTTGCCCGCCGCATCGAAGGCTACGCTGGTCGGGAATGAGAGCGCGGTTCCGGCTGGCGCGGTGCCATCACCGTTAAAGCCCGTCACGCCCGTGCCTGCGACGGTCGTGATGATGCCGGTGCCGAGCGTGATTTTGCGGATGCGGTGGTTATTGCGATCTGCGAAATAGAGGTCGCCTGCCGCATCCAGCGTCAGCGTGGCCGGATAAGCCAGATTGATCAACGCGCTCGCAGCAGAGCCGCCATCACCGCTGAAACCTGCGACGCCCGTCCCGGCTAGTGTGCTGATCCTGCCATCGGCGGCGCTGACACGGCGAATACGTTGATTGCCGATGTCTGTGATGTAGAGGTTGCCCGCCCCATCAACTGCGACACCGGTTGGCACATTCAACTCGGCCTGCGTAGCCGGGCCGCCGTCGCCACCGCCGCCCACAAAGCCGCTGCCTGCCACGGTGGTGATAATGCCCGTGCGCGCATCTATCCGGCGAATGCGATTGTTCGAGCGGTCGGCGATGAAGAGATTGCCGTCGTTGTCGAGCGCCAGCCCGACCGGGCCGTTGAGTTGCGCAGCGGTCGCCAAGCCGCCGTCGCCGCCGAAGCCGCCAAAGCCTTCGCCCGTTCCGGCAATCGTGCTGATCTTGCCATCGGGTGTGACCTTGCGAATGCGGTGTGTGAGTTGGCTGCTGATGTAGACGTTGTCGGACTTGTCCACCACGACGACGTTGGGGAAGTTGAACGTGGCGTTGAGCGCGGGCCCGCCGTCGCCGCCCGAACCGATTTCGCCGGTGCCTGCGAAGGCGGTGATCTGCCCGGTCGGCGAGACGCGGCGGATGCGCTGATTTTGCGTGTCGGCGACGTAGATGTTGCCTTTGCTGTCCAGCGCCACGCCGCGCGGTTGGAACAAATCCGCCGCTGTGCCTGGCCCGCCATCGCCGTGATCACCAATCACGCCCGTGCCCGCAATCGTCGTCACCACCTGTTGCGGCGTATAACTCACAGCCAGTTGGGCTGAGCCTGTGTTGCCGCTGACATCCCAGGCCGTGATCGTCAGATTGTTGACGCCGGGTTGCAACCCGATGCCAGAGACTGTCCACGAGTTGGTGCCAAGCGCCGCGCCGCTGCCGCCGCGATCATTGCTCCAGCGGACAATCGCGACGCCGCCATTGTCAGCGGCAGTGCCGCGCAAATCGAGCGCTGCATTTGTTGCGGTAAAGGTGGCGCTCGTGGTCGGCTCGCTGATGGCAACCGTCGGCGGCGCGGTGTCGTTGGGCACACCGTTGACGAGTTTGCGTATGCGGAAATTGTTGGATTCGGCGATATAAAGGAAGCCTTGCGGATCTACTCCGAGATGGCGCGCCAGCGAGAAACTCGCGCCAATAGCTGCCGCGCCGTCGAGAGTAAAGCCAGTTGCGCCGCCGCCAGCCACGAGGGTGATGACGTTATCTGCGGCAGCAACGCGGCGCACGCGATTGTTGGTGACATCGGATAGAAAGAGATTGTTATTGGCGTCGAGCGCAATGCCAAAGACAGAACCGATGGTGGCATTGGTTGCCGGGCCGCCATCACCCGCTGTGCCGGTCGCGCCCGTGCCGGCGACGGTCGTGATCGTGCCTGAACCGGCGGCAATCTTGCGGATGCGGAAGTTGCCGTTGTCGGCAAAGAAGAGATTGCCGTCCCTGTCAAAGAAGAGCGATTGCGGACTGCGCAGCAGCGCGGCAGTCGCAGGGCCGCCGTCGCCGCCGAACCCAGCAACGCCAGTACCTGCAACTGTGGTGATGACGCCAGTGTCAATGGCCACGCGGCGGATGCGGTTGTTGTTGCTGTCGGCGATGAAGAGATTGCCCGACGCGTCAAACGCAAGCGCGCCGATGCCGCCGAAATCAAAGCGCGCCTCGGTCGCCGGACCGCCATCGCCGCCGAAGCCGGTCGCGCCAGTTCCGGCAAAAGTCGTGATGATTCCGGTGCTGACGTTCACACGGCGTATCCGCTGGTTGCCCGCATCGAGGATGTAGACGTTCCCCTGATTGTCTGGAGCCGCCCCGCGTGGCCCGGTCAGTTGCGCATCCGTGGCTTTGCCGCCGTCACCCGAAAATCCGGCGACGCCGTTGCCTGCCAACGTTGTGATCAATCCGGCGGACGAGACCTTGCGCACGCGTTGAAGATTGAAATCGGCGAAGTAGAAATTGCCGCCCCCATCGAAGAAGATCGTGCCGGACGGGTTGGTGATATTGGCCAACAACGCCGGAATGTTTTCGCCGTTATAAATGGTTGCCCCGGTTCCGACGACGGTCGTCAACACACTCGTCGCTATGCTGTTTACTAGGAGCATGCTGGCGCTGCTGACATTCCCCGCGTCGTCCGCAGCCCTCACAGTGAGCTCGTTGCGTCCAGTCAAAACCGGCACGCTGGCAATCGCCCAACTCGTTGTGCCAGTGGCCGTGCCGGAGAAGCCGCGATCCGAACGCCAAGTCACCGACGCGACGCGCGAGTTATCTGTCGCTGTGCCCAGCAGAGTGACCGTGCTGCCGGTAGTGGTGACCGTTGGCGTGTTTGGCGTAGTGATGCGCAGCGTCGGCGCGTCCAAGTCGGGCGCGCCCTCCTGCGTGACAGTGAAGCTGCGCCCCGCAATAGCGACCGTGCCGAAGCGACGACCGATGTTGCGATTGGCTTCGACTTTCAATCCGACTGTGCCGTTGGTTGTGCCGCCCGCGCCCGGTTGCACCGTAATCCAGGGCACGTTGCTCTCGACCTTCCAACTGCACCCGCCCGGCGCGACGGTTACATCAACCGTCAGATCGCTGCCGTCCGCCGCGACCGTGCGCCCGGTCTGAGCAAGCGCGAAGTTGCAACCACCCATATTCGCAGTGACCTTGTATGCGCCGCGCCCGTGTGTGAAGGCATAAAGCGTCGTCACGCCGCCAGCTACATTGAGCGCCAACGATTCGGTCACGACATTGGCGAAGCCAGTATTTTCAACCGCCCACGTCGCGCCGCCGTCAATCGAAACGAAAACGCCAAGATCGGTGCTGACGTAGAGCCGCGCCGTATTCGACGTGTCAACCACGATGCAATGCACCGGAATGTCCGGGATGGCCGTGCTGCCAGTCCCGTCAATGTTCGTCCACGAATCGCCGCCGTTGGTCGTGCGAAAAACGTGCGCGCCGCCAAAGGTCGAATAGGTGGCATAGGCGATGTTCTTGTCGTTCGGGTCGTAAGCAAGCCACGAGAGAGTGGCGGCGCGCGGACGGGTGAAACGCTCGCTGGTGGTCGAGAGTAGATTGGTCGGACTGAGTGCGAGCGCCCGCGTAGTGCGGACAATCGTGCCCTCGTTCAGGCCGAACAGCGCGTAGTTCGCATCGGTCGGTGCGACAGCCAACGCGCTCAAAGTGCCGGTAGTGCCGGTGAGGTTGCGCAGGCTACCGAGGTTCGTCCAAAACGACATGCCTCTGTCGGTGCGGAAGAGTTGATCGCCGCCCGTGTAAAGCCGTTGTGGGTCGCTCGGGTCTTGCGCCAGTGGCGTGATGAAGAGCCCAGCACCGGCCAGGCCAAGTGTGGCCAATGAAAACGTCGCGCCGTTGTCAGTGGACTTGCGGAAACCGCCGTTCTGCGTCGAGGCATAGAGTGTGTTCGGGTTGTTAAAGTCTATGGCGGAATAGCCGCCATCGGCTGAGAAGATCATCTTCCAATTGTTCGGCCCTTCGGCATCCGAGCCGCGTGAGGTGCCATTGTCTTGCGAGCCAGCAAAGTAGCTTTTGCCGTCGGGATAGACCGTGCCGTGATAGAACTGCGTCACGGCGTAGCCGTTGTTGATCGCTTGCCACTGGACTTTGTTGGCCGACGAATCGCAGAAGGCGCGCGACCCGGTGGCGATGGCGGCGCGTGCATTGGCGCTGCGCCAGACGCCGCCGTCGTTGCCGACAAACAACTGCTGATTGGTCGTGCCATTGAATTGCGGATGGAAGATCAGGAAATGCTGGTCAGGGTGAAGTTGATGGGGCCGGCCATAGACGAAGCTGCCGCCCGTCGCGTCATAAACAAAAGCCGCCGAGCCCCAATTCGCGCCGCCATCGTCCGAGCGCATCACGTCAGTGCCGCCGACCCAGACGCGTTCAGCATCCAGCGGATCAACGGCTATCGTTAAGTCGTACCACGCCTGCCCGCCAAAGAAATCGCCTGTGCCGAATTTGCAGAGGATAGCGGTCGCACTCGACGGGTCTGAGAGAATCGCGGTGTTGACCTTGTTCGCATCGGTGTTGCGCACGCGCGCTACCCACGACCCATTCGCGCCGCCGTTATTCGAGCGAAAGAAAGCGTGCAGCCCGTGTTGGTAAGCTCCGGTCAATTCCGCGCTGACGGCGTAGACGATGTTTTGATTCGAAGGCGCAAACGCTACGGCAGTGCGGCCCATGTTCGTCTCGGACAACACAGCCTCCCACGTTCCGTCTACTTCGGCATCGGTCTTACGATAAACAGTCGCCTGGGCGAGATTGCCGCAGGCTGCCAACAAGAAGTCGGTCGTCTGATCGGTGCGCGCGGCCAGATCGTGACAGCCGCCTCCACCGTTGACAATCACCACACGCGTCCAGGTTTCGCCCGCATCGGTCGAGCGCCAGACGCCTGTGTTGGTCGCGGCGTAAACGCGATTGCTATTATTCGAGCTAACGACCAGCTTGTTGACGGCGAAGAAATTGGCGTTGTTGTTGGCCGTAGTGAGCAACCGCGTCCACGTCACTCCGGCGTTAGTCGTCTTGAAGATGCCTGCGCCGCGCACACCGTCGGCGTTGGAAAATCCCTCGCCCGTGCCCGCGTAGATGGTGCTTGGGTCCTTCGGATCGAAGGCGAGCGAGCAAAAGGCGATGTTGGCCAGCAGATCGGCCAGCGGCGACCACGCTTGCCCGGCATTAGTGGATTTCCAAACGCCGCCCGCGACCGCCGCCGCATACATCACGTTCGGGTCTTGCGGGTTGATCAGGATGGCGCGCGTGCGCCCACCGATGTTGCCCGGCCCCAAGGGCGTCCACGTGCCCAAGCGTTGTTGAGCGGGATCGCTCCTGCGCAACTCTGCGCGCGAGAACAGCCGGTTGTCGGCAGTCGAATGAAGCGACATCTGTTGCATTTCTGCCAGCGCCTCGAAGTAACGCTCGACCGGCAAATCCCGCTCGCCTGCGGGCAGGCGTTTGCGCAAGTAGTACTCCATCGCTTTGTCAGGTTCGTCTGCGCGCTTGAGCTTCTCCTCGAACTCTTCCTGGTCATCTTCGTCGCCGTCCACACTCAACTGATGCATCTCTTCGTCGAGTTCCTCTTGTGTGGGATTGACCAGCGCAAACAAATTCGGCGATAGCGGCTCGGCCATTTCGATGAGCCGAGGCTGCTTCTGCAAGCGTGCGCCCATTGAGATAACCGCGCGCTGGGGTTTCCGCAGGCGCGCCGTTTTGGCTTTGACAGTGCTTCGCTTGTCAGCGGCAGAGGCATCATTGATTGATAGGTAAATGCCCGAAGCTGCTAATACGCTTAGCAGCACCGAGAGACCGAGCACAGTTCGCCAAGCACACATACAGGTCTTCATACAAAATCCTCCGAGGAAAGGGCACAGCAAATCGGCTGCGCCCGTAATGCACTGCCTTGTAGCTAATGGACTGCTGAGTACTACTTGTTCGAGACGTTGACTCACACCTATTCGTTCACCAAAACCGCGCGGATTGTAGCCGAGACTTGTGAGGGTGAAAAGGCTGGCGAGTGAATAACGCGCTGGTGCAGTACCAGGAGCGGTAGATACTGCGGTCGAAAAAATTTGGCCTCATTATTTTGTAGGCAAAATTCCTGATTTCGGACTTTTTCAGATTCTATAAACATCAGGCTCCCCTGGAGCCGAAGAACGCAGCGAATATTAAGCAGCGCCGCTGACATCCCGCGCCTACTGGCCGACTACAGCCCGCCCGGTTGGAAGCGTGCGGTGTTGGCTGCGAGTCGGAAGCTGAATTGAACCAACCCAAGTGAAAGGCAATGGCTATGGCAAGAGACGAAGCTTATCGAAAAGCGGAACAGAAGATTGAAGAAGCGCAGCGGGCGGGGGAGATATTACTTGATCTCAGCCGCATGAAACTCACCGAACTGCCGGAGTCGCTGGATCAACTCAAGCAGTTGCAGAAACTGTATCTCGACCACAACCGGTTGACAGTGCTAGCGGAGTCGCTGGGTCAACTCACTCAATTGCGGTCACTAGACCTCTCCAACAACCAACTGACGTCGCTGCCAGAGTCGCTGGGACGGTTGAGGCCGCGCTTCATCGTCCGTTCGCACACGCTGAGCGAGCGGCAACCACGCTGGTTGCGCGGCGTGGTGCGCGCGCGCGGCGAGGCGCAGGCGCTGGTGCGTGGCGACCACGAGGGCCGCGTGACGGACGTCTTCGTGCTGGGCGAGCAGGCTGAGGATCGCGTGTGGCTCGCGGAGTTCATCCTCGCCGAGATGCGCGTGCTCAACGACAAACTGCCCGTGCGGACTTTCGTCGAGAGCGAAGCCCAGCCGGGCGCGTGGACAGAGTTGGAATTGCTGCGCGAGGCGGCGCACAAGAACGAGAAGGAGCGGGCCGAGCGCGTGGCCGACGGCAGGACAGTGATGGTGCCGGTGAAAGAGACACTGCGCGAAGTGGAGAGCTTCGAGGCCAGCGCGCCCAAAGAGAACCCGCTGCCGCTCTTCATCTGCTACGCGCGCGAGAACGAGCGCACCGTGAAGCAATTGATTCCCAGCCTCAAAGTGCTGGCGCAGCGCGGCTACATCGCGCATTGGCGCGACACCGATCTGGTGCCGGGCGAAGACTGGGACAAAACCATCGAGGAGCGCTTGTCCAACGCGCAGGTCATTCTCTTCATGGTGAGCCGCGATTTCCTTGCCTCGGACTACATCACCAACAAGGAGCGCCCGCTGGCGATGAAACTGATGGCGGAAAAGCGGACGGTGGTAGTGCCGGTGATCTTGTCTCCGTGCAATTGGCAGGATGATGCGGACAATGAACTACTCCGCAGCAAGCTGCGGAGTATCAAAAGCGTTGGCACCGTTTCGACGCTGGCGAATTATCATCCGCCAGCGTTCGGAGTGCAGCCTTTCGCAGCAAGCTGCGGGGAATTAAACCCGCACCTGATTAAAAAGCTGGAGAGCCTGCCCCTCAAAGGTAAGCCGGTCACATCCTTTAACCCGCGCGATGAGGCGTGGATGCTGGTAGAAACGGGGCTGAAGAAGGCGGTGGAGAAAATGCGTGGTCTCTCCACCGCCTCCGCTCGCAATCTGCGACCAATGGCAGACCATTGACGTGCATCCAAATCGAAACAACGGAGATTGGTACAATTGATGAGAAGTACGAAACTCGCAATCAAGCGTATAGAGTACCGGCTAAAGCCGGTACTCTATACGCTTGATTGCCGAGTCTTGCGTATCCTCAATTGTACCAAGGTTGCGTGTTCGCTTTAGGCCGGTGTTGGATAGCTCAGTCGCTATTTCTTGAAGCTATTCGTATCGCAACGCCACCAACGGATCAACCTTCGTCGCCCGCCGCGCCGGAATCCAGCAAGCTAGCAACGCGACGCTGGTCAGTAATAGCGCAACAACGGCAAAGGTCAACGGATCAGTCGCCTGCACGCCAAAGAGCAAGGTCTTCATCAATCGCATCAATCCCAACGCCAACGCCAGACCAACGCCCACGCCGCCGAGCACCATCAACATCCCTTGTCTGAGCACCAAGCGCAACACATCGCTCGTTTGCGCGCCCAGGGCCAGCCGAATGCCCATCTCGTGCGTGCGCTGGGCGACCGAATAAGCAATGACACCGTAAATGCCGATGGCCGCCAGCGCCAATGCCAGTGCCGCGAATAAGCCAAGCAAGAGCGTGATCATGCGATCAGGCGCCATAAATGTCGTGATGCGCTCTTCCATCGTCTCGACGCCTGAGATTGGTTGCTCGGCGTCTTGACTGAACACCTGGCTGCGCACCGCCGCCGCCAGCCCTTTCGGATCAGTCGTCGTGCGCACGGCCAAGTAGACCGTCGCTTCGGGACGTTGGGCGTAGGGATAATACACTTCAGCCAACGGGGGTTTGTTCAGACCCTGATGCTTCACATCATTGACGACGCCGACGATTTCGCGCCAGATAGGCTTCTTCTCTTCCGTCTCGTCAAACGTGATGCGTTTGCCCAGCGGGTCTTCGTTCGGCCAATAACGTCGCGCCATCGTTTCGTTGATGATGGCGACGAGCCGCCCCGCTCGGTTATCGTCTTCGCTGAAGGCGCGGCCGCGCAACAACTGCATGCCCAGCACGTTGAAATAGGCGGGATTGATCGAGCGACGGCTAGTGATGTCGAAGTCGTCCTTTTTGACTTTCTTGGGGCGGCCTTCGATCTCGAAATCAGATTGCGAGTCGTCCTCGGTGATCGGCAATTGATTGGTCAACCCGACCGCTTGCACGCCTGGCAGCGTTTCTAGCTTCGGCAGTAATTGATTGAAGAAGGCCGCGCGTTTCGCCGCGTCGGGATAACGCGTCTCAGAAAGCGTCAGCATCAACGTCAGCAGATTGCGCGGGTTGAAGCCCGGATTGACGGCGCGCATTGCGCGAATACTCCTGAACATCAAGCCCGCGCCCACCAGCAAAACAATCGCCAACGCGACTTCGCTCGTGACCAACAAACCACGCAGGCGCTGTCCACGTTTGCTGCCTATGGCGCTGTGGCCGGCATCTTTGAGGGTTTCGTTCAATTTGGGCTTCGAAGCTTGAATAGCAGGCAGCAGTCCGAAGACCAAGCCGGTCAGCAGCGAAAGCAGCAACGTGAAGGCCAACACGCCATAATCAATCCCCAAATCCTTGACGCGGAAAAGCTCGTCCGGCATCAACGCCACAATCAAATCCTTGCCCCACGCCGCCAGCAACAATCCGCATAAACCGCCAGCCAGCGCGATGATCAGGCTCTCGGTCAACAACTGCTGCACAATGCGTCCACGGCTCGCGCCCACTGACAAGCGAATTGCAATCTCCTTCTGCCGCGCCGCGCCGCGCGCCAGCAACAAGTTCGACAGGTTGGCGCAGGCGATCAACAACACAAAGCCAACCGCCGCCAACAGCACGTACAGCGTCTCTTCAGCATCTTCGGCGTAGAGCGCGCGTAAGCTTTGCAGCAACGCGCCGAATCCGGCATTCCCTTCTGGATCGGTTTGTTTGATCCGCTCCGTGAGCGCGCTGATCTCACTCTGCGCCTGCGCCAGCGTCACGCCGTCTTTCAGCCGTGCAACCACCAGAAAGTTTTTACTGCCCCGGCTTGCCAACTCTTTCGGCCCAAAGGCCAGCGGCAGATAAACTTCAACCTCTGGCGAGGGAAATTTGAAACCCGCGTCCATCACGCCCAGCACGGTGTAGTCTTTGTGATTGAGCTTGATGCTCCGGCCAATGATGCCCGCGTCACCACCAAAGCGCCGTTGCCAGAGCTTATGACTGAGCACGACGACCTGCTCGCGTCCCGGGTGATCTTCGGCTGCGGTAAAAGCGCGGCCCAGCGCCGGTTTGACGCGCAACAGGGGAAACAGACCGGCAGTCACAGCATAGCCCTTGACCTGTTCCGGCGCGCCGCCACCGCTCAGCGTCAACTCGCGGTCGCCGAGCGCGGCCATCTGCTCAAAGACAGATTGCTGCTTCTGCCAGTCGGTGAAGTTGGGCGCCGAGACGGTCAAGCGCGGAAAATTCTTCTCCGGGTTCGATTCCCAACAGACCACCAACCGCTCGGAATGATCGAAGTCGAGCGGGCGCAGCACCACCGCATTCAACACAGTAAAGATGGCTGTGTTCGCGCCGATGCCCAACGCCAGCGTCAAGACGGCAATCAGCGCGAAGCCGGGGTTCTTCATCAACATTCGCGCGCCGTAGCGCAGGTCTTGCCAGAGTGTTTGCATGATTCCTCTTCGTTTGCCTCTCCTCACTTCGCCGCCGGAAGATCGGCCAGATGCTCGCTCCACAATCTCGTTGATTGCTCACGCACTTCAACGAGAGCGTTCCGCTCGCATAACCAAACTGCGTGCCAGCCGGATCAGGCTACCAACTTACTACGCTGAGATGGTTTGGTGTGCGCAAGTTTGGCGGTGACACGCACGCGGGTGTGCGCTTCTGGGATCGAGCAATCCCATTTCCGGTTACTACTTGCGCTGAGGGGTCGCGGGTAGCGGTAGCACAAGCACACGCTCAATGAGGCCAAGCCATTGCATCATTGCCAAGCCTTTCTTATACTCCGCGCCGTCTCACATTCACACGGCTTAGTAGTATCGGCCCTGCAAACGCTTTCGTCTTGTCAGTGGAGGCCGCGGCCATGCAGAACATTCGTAAAGTAGCGCCTGGACAGCGCGGCGCGAAAAGATTGCTCGAACAATACGGGACGAAGCTCCTCTGCGTGCGCTATCGCTATGACAAGCAGAGGCAGAAACGCTGCAAGACTGTCGAACTCATTATCGAGGAGATTCCGTGGGCACCGCCGCCGACTCGCATTGCCGATGAAACGTTGATAGGTGTCCGCGTAGCCTTCAAGGAAGTCGAGTTGCAGCGACGGGTGAAACAGGCTCACCGGTAAATGGAACCCGGCGCGGCGCCTTTGGGAACTGCGTTACGATCAAGTTGTGGCGCTCGGGCTGAAGGATCGTATTGAGGAGACAAAAGTTTCTGATACCAGAAACCTGAGAGTGCCGCATAATTACTATAGTTAGCCAGTTCACGCACCTATTCATCTCATGTTGCTGAATCCCGATTACAACCGGTCGCGGAAGAAGAAAGGACGAGTTAGTGGAAAAGAACTCTCCTTTGGTCTGTGCCTGTCGGGTGGCGGATTCCGAGCAACCCTCTTCCATCTTGGAGTAATGCGAGCACTGCATAAGGTGGGATTGCTGGGACGAATTGACGCGATATCGGCTGTTTCTGGCGGCTCCATTCTTGCAGCTGCTTATGGCTTAGCGGTTGCTCAGGCCGAGAAGAACAGTACCCCTTTCGATTTCGAATCCTTCGCGCAGTCGATCGTTCGATGCGCGTCACGAGGAATTCGGAATCGCGTATTGCTTAGCCTTGTGAATCCATCGTTCCTCTATCGCTGGGCGTTCCGACGGTATACCCGCACAACGTTGCTAGCAGATGCCTATGATGCCTTCCTGTTCCGGGGAGCGATGATCGGCGATCTTCCGGCGTCACCTAAGGTGTTCCTAAACTGTGCCTGCCTGAACAATGGCGAGGTCTGGTCGTTTTCACGCGACGGCGTCCACGGGATCAATTCGCAAATGGTTCTTAGGAGCGAGGGACATAAAACGGACGTACCATTGAGTTTTGCCGTAGCCGCGTCCTCCGCAGTTCCGGGTCTCTTTCCGCCGATCGTCCGCCCACGATCGTTCTTCTACGGTGCCGATGTCGAGATCGGCTACGCAGATGGTTCCGGGCATGTTGTTGATCCTGGATTTGGCTCCATACCTGATCCGTTCCAGCATCTGTATTTCTGCGATGGCGGGGTGCTCGACAACACGGGTCTGGAGACAATGAACTACAGGTTCAACCCAAACGTTGTTTTGATAAGTGATGGCGGCGGACACTTCGAGTTATTGGCGTCGCCACCAACATCGCTCGTTCTTGGCTACCTACCCATCCTGGGACGGCTTCTGTTTGGTGGAGCTGGCGTTCTGGGCCGCGTATTGGAGATGATGATGCGCCAAGCGACAGTGGAGCGGACCGATCGAATGGAACCTGATGATCCGTGGAGGATTCACAAGTACACGATATCGATCGACTCACCCGCGATCAACGGCGTTGAACATCAAGTTGCCGACGATGTGCGACGGATTCGTACAGATCTGGATGCATTCTCGGCAACGGAGATCCGGGCACTTCTGGCGCATGGCGAGTCACAAGTGTATCACTATCTGCTACTTCAGCGAGCCAACTCTTTTGAACCAGTCCTCGGTGTCACGGGGACTGAGATTCCTAGTATCGATCAGACACTCAACTCTTGGACCATTAGTGAGAAGATGCACCTGAAGTACTCACGCAGTAATAGCGCCGCCGTACGCTTTGTCCACCGCACGGTAGGCACCCTTCTTCGATGGTTTGGAAGGCCGGCTAACAAACGCTTGCAGGGGACGCGCGATAAACCCGCGCGCCCCTGAAGCGTGAAGTTAGGCCGACAGGAGAAATGTCATGAAACGCACCTGGACGATCATCGGCGTAAGCGATGTGCCGACTAGCTTCAAATGGTACCAGTCGCTCTTCGGCCAGCCCGAGACACAACCCCACCATTCCTACTTTGGTCAGATTCTCGATTCGGATGGAACTGTCCTGCTCTGCCTACACCAGTGGGGCGCGCACGAGCATCCGTCGTTGACGAGCCCGGACAACGCGACACCTGGCAACGGGCTCCTCTTGTTCTTCCGCGTCGACGATTTCGATATGGCACTGAAAAGGGCATGCACACTCGTCGCCCGGCTCGAAGAGGAGCCGCACCCGAACCCGAATACTCGAACACAGGAGTTCTCGCTCCGGGATCCGGACGGATACTACGTCACGATTAGCGCGTTCTCTTCGCTCGAGCTGGCGGGCGGCTGATGCTAGGTAATCGGGCGAGTGGGCAAGTATTTCTATTTCTCAACACAGGTGATTTCTGGCGAGACTATAACGATATGGTCAAGCAGGGAATAAAGTTTGTCAGAGAGCCAAAGAAGGAGACCTATGGAACAGTCGCCATTTTTGAAAATTTGTATGGAAATCTGTGGGACTTGCTAGAACTCAATGACGACCATCCAATCGCCAAGCAAGCCGTCTAACGCTCCACAGCACCTGAGGTGAGAGAGAAGGAAAGCAGTAACCGAAGGCAAAGCGCGAGCCCTCTTGCCTTCAATGACAAACGGAACAAAGTAATGAGTGAAAAAGAGCCGAGCAAGTATTACGACCAGGATTAGCGCCAGCGATCGAAACTCAAACCGAGATTACCGAGGACACAAGCTAATCTCCAAACTGACAATTGCTGTTGCAAAGCACCAAAGGAGGAAAAACAAATGTCTGAATTCGACGATAAAAATTTTCCGTACCCGATGCGCGTACAGGTGGCGCCAGGATCTGAAGCGGAATACCGACACTACCGAACCGCGGCGCGGCGCGGCGACGAGAGCCTCACGCGCGCGGCCCTGGCACCCGGCGTCAGCGCGTCACCGCAAGATGATCTGATCTTTCGCGGCGGTAAGACTTTACCGCAGATGGGCTTCCAAAACATCTACCTGGGGCGCTCCAGCGACTTTGCGCCGGGGGATGTGGAGTCCATTGACGACGCCATTACGCGCCTGATGCGTGACGAGCAACTCAAAAACATCATCCAGCAGTACTTCCCTGGCAAGACGCTGGCCTATGACATCGCGCCGTCGGTCATGCTGGACGAAAACAGGCGAAACGAGATGGACGAGCCAGAACGTCCAGAACAAAATAATCGACCTGTTCGACCGTAACCTCATCCTGGCCACCGACCATGATCGCACGATCTTTAACCTGGTGCTCGCGCCGGATACAGTACTCAAGTTGAACGGCTCCAGCTCCCTTGCTGGCTTGGGCGGCTACCACGGGTCAGTGCATTTCTCCCGCAATGGACAGACCCAGACGCTCTACTACTCGGCCAACGTCTACTCCGCGATCCGCTCGGGCCAGCGGAATGGCATCCCCTTCTTCAGCACTCCGTGGAAGAACGTGGTGTGCACGCTATACCACGAGCTGATCGAGTCCCAGACGGATCCAGACGTGAGTGACGCCATCCGCCAGAACGATCGGCGCTTCATCGGATTCAACTCCAATAATCGTGGCCGGGAAATCGGTGACCAGCCCATCGCCGCCAACTCCCTGGACAGAGTCTTCAAGGAGGTGCTCACGCTCCCCGGCCCGCGCCCGACACCAGTCCAATTCATGTACTCCAATGCCGTGCATGGTGCAGAGGGGCCAGACGAAAAACCGGCGCAGGAATTGGTAATTAACGGGCCAGCGATCCAAGGAGAAATTAGCGCCGGGGGCGAACGCGACCGCTATACGTTTAGAGTGGCGACCGCAGGGACGCATAGGATTGAAACTTCCGGGAACACGGATACGTTCGTGAGCCTTTTCGGTCCGAATAGCGAGACACGCCTGATCGCAGAAGATGACGATAGCGGGCCTGGGAACCTGTCGTTACTGGTCCAAAATCTGGCAGTTGGCCAGTATTTTGTACGGGTTCGCCATTTCAGTCCGTCAAGTACGGGCCCCTATGGAATCTCGGTAAAGTCAAGCACCAGTCCCTAACCAGGCGACGTACAAATCAATGGTCCGGAGGTTACGGGAATATTGGGCAGCCAGCGTAGTGAATTCGGATGGAGTTGGCGGAATCCACGGCGACTACGACTTAGCGCCAGGGAAAGGAAAGAGAGAAACGTCTGTTCACACAAAGGTGAAGGTTGCCGCGTACCAAGCCACACTCCTTGCTTCTGGCTCAATGGAAGCTCTAGGGTTCACGGAGATTGACCGGCGGGGTCGCCGTTATAGATCGGATTTCAATTGTGTGTAGGGCAAAATCAACCACGGGGAGCACCGGGAGCGCGGGGAAAGCTGGCATAGGCGGTCAATGTTGGTGTTTCCCTGTGTGCCCCGTGCTCCCCGTGGTTTGATCCATACACTCATTTGCAAACCGATCTAAATTCCGCCGCAGTCTTTCATCAAGGCTCGGTCGTCGGTCTGTATCGCAAGCTCTATCCGGCCATCAACTGGTCGGTCTATGCGGCGGGCGACAAGCTGCCGCATAGACCGACCGGTTGGTGAGTTGACCTTCGAGATCATCATCTGTAACGACTCGAACTACCTCGAACCTGCTGCAATCATAGCTGCGCGAGGAGCATCAGCCCTCTTCGTGCCCACAAACAATGGTCTCCCGCCGACGAAGGCCGGGCCTTACTCGAAGGCAGCAGCGTGTCAAAAGGGCATAATCATTGCCTAAGATCACAAGCAGTCGTCTCCTCGTTACACAAAATCACTCTTTATTGAGGTTCAGATTATGCGTTCTGCGAAAAACATCGAATTCCGAGAAATATCACGGATTTCTCTACGTGAATTAGCCTGAACGTTAATAAAAAGGAGAACAAAATGTTGCTTATTAAGCGTGCGGCAGCGGAATTTATCGGGACGTTCTGGCTAGTGCTTGGCGGTTGTGGCAGCGCGGTGCTGGCGGCGGCATTTCCTGATGTGGGCATAGGCTTGCTCGGCGTCTCTTTGGCTTTTGGATTGACGGTGCTGACGATGGCTTATGCAATCGGCCATGTATCAGGCTGTCACTTGAATCCGGCCGTTTCATTTGGCTTATGGGCTGGTAAACGTTTTCCAGCAGCAGAATTGCTTCCGTATCTGGTCGCGCAAGTCCTGGGTGCAATAGTTGGCGCCTTAGTCCTCCACACAATCGCCCGCGGCAAAGCTGGCTTCAGTCTCAGTGGTGGGCTGGCGTCAAATGGCTATGCTGATCATTCGCCTGGCGGGTATTCTCTTTATGCAGGGCTGCTCACAGAAATAGTGATGACTTTTATGTTCCTGCTGATCATTCTAGGCGCCACAGACAAACGTGCACCAAGTGGCTTTGCCCCACTGGCGATTGGCCTGGGATTGACCCTGATTCACCTGATCAGCATTCCGGTTACCAATACCTCTGTAAATCCTGCACGGAGCACCGGCCCGGCTCTCATCGTAGGCGGATGGGCGGTGTCACAACTCTGGCTCTTCTGGGTCGGGCCTTTAATAGGTGCCATACTCGCAGGCTTTCTGTACAGATGGTTGTTTGATGACACCGATCAATAATTCAGCGTCTATCTCATCCGCTTGGTGTTACTAACGGCAGATTCCCCTGTTATCCCAAGCGTACCGGTCAAAGTGGGCAGGAGGAAGGCGCTGGCGTGGCCAGCAGTAACTCAAGAGCAACACCGACCTAGATCGGTTTTCATTTGCATGTATGGTAGGGGCAGACCTACGTGTCTGCCCCGGCTCGGATTAACGCACACCCACCAGGGCAGACACGCAGGTCTGCCCCTACACTAATCTGCAAACCGACCTAACTTGGCTGTTACTCGTACCTGAGTGCGACTAAGGGATCAACCTTCATTGCCCGTCGCGCCGGAATCCAACAAGCCAACAGCGCTGCGCCCGCCAGCAACAATGAAACCGCCAGCAGCGTCACCGCATCAGTCGGGCTGACGCCGTACAGCCAGTCCGCAATCAAACGAGTCAACACGAGCGATGCTGCTAGCCCGATCACCACGCCCAGTAGCGTCAATCCCATACCCCGCCCGATCACCAGCCTCACAATATCGCGTCGTTGCGCGCCCAGCGCCAGCCGCACGCCGATCTCGCGCGTGCGCTGCGTCACCGAGTAGTTGATGACGCCGAAGACGCCCACGACGGCCAGCAATAACGCCAGACTGCCGAAAGTTCCCAGCAACAGCGTGTTGAAGCGTCGCCGCCCGACTGAGTTGGCAAAGACTTGCTCGAGCGTTGTGATCGCTACCGGTTGATCTTTATCCACGGCCTTGACCTGTTCGCGCACTGCTCCGGCCAGGCTCAGTGGATCATTGGTAGTTCGCACGACGACAGTCATGAAAGCTTGCGGCTCTTGCGAGTGAGGCAGAAACAGTTCCGGGTTAGGTCGCCGATCTAGTGCCGTATGGTGCATGTCGGCGACTACACCAACCACCGTGAGCCAGGGACTGAAGAGCAGCTTGAGACGTTGCCCGACGGGGTCTTCGTTGGGCCAGAATTGGCGCGCCAGCGTCTCGTTGATGATGACGGCGGGCGCGGCTTGCGGCTCGTCGAATTGCGGCGGATTGGGCTGTTGCGGATACCAGCGAATGAGCGGCAGCGCGAGGCGTGCGTCGGCAGCATTGAACATCCGGCCTTTGCGCAACGGGACTTGCAGCGCGCGGAAATAATCCGGGCTGATGATGCGGTAGGCGGCTTGCGGTGTCTGCCCCGGCGGTGGCGCGGGGCGACCTTCGATGGTGATGCCCGACCAACTATCACCACCGTCGAGCGGGATGTCCGTCGAAGCGCCAACCGCTTGCACGCCTGGCAGCGTGGCCAGGCGCTCCAGCAATTGATCGTAGAATTGTTTGCGCTGCACTGGCTCCCGGTAACGCGTGCCGGGCAGTTCCAAATCCATCGTCAAGACGTTCTGTGGATTGAAGCCCGGCTCAACATTCATCAACCGGCTGAAGCTTTTGGTCATCAATCCCGCGCCGACTAACAGCACCAGCGCCAGCGCGACTTCAAACACGACCAGCAGCCCGCCCAATCGCCGACGGCTCAAGCCAGGGCTGATGCCTTCATTCAACCACGCCGTCAAATTCGGTCTGGAAGCGCGCCACGCTGGCAGAATGCCGGTGAGTAAGCCAGTCAGGAGAGAGAAGCCTGCGGTCGCGGCCAACACCCGCCAATCCACATTCAACTGATCCAGTCGTGGTAGGTTGATGGCTTTGAGCTTGGGCAGCAGATCGGTAATCCACAAGGTTAGTAGTACACCCAACACCCCACCCAACGCGGACAGCAACAAACTTTCAAGCAGTAACTGGCGCATCAAACGTGCGCGGCCCGCGCCCAGCGCGGCCCTGATTGCCAACTCTTTCTGCCGCGTCGCTGCGCGCGTGAGCAGCAGATTGGTGACGTTGGCGCAGGCAATCAGTAGTACGAAACCGACTGCGCCGAAGAGCACCCACAGCGCGTTACTGACCTCGCCGATGACCGTGGCGCGCAACGGCTGAATGAACACACCATGCCCAACGTTATCGCTGGGATATTGCTGTTCGAGTCGCTGCGCCACTACGTTCAGATCGGCCTGCGCCTGTGCGAGCGTGACGCCCGCTTTGAGCCGTCCGAACACGAGCAGATTGTGCGCGCCGACGCGCTGCCGCACTTGTTCCAGATCAATCGGCACCCACAGATCGGGCGTGAACTGCGCCTCCGACACAGGCATCACGCCGACTACTGTGTAGCCTTTGTCATTCAATGTAATCGTCCGCCCGACCAACGCGGGGTCAGCGCCAAAGCGCCGTTGCCAGAACTTGTGGCTCAAGACCGCTACACGCGCGCCACCCTGCTGATCTTCGTCCGGCTGAAAGCTGCGGCCCAGGAGCGGCTTGACGCCTAACACCGGGAAGTAATCGGTTGAGACGGTCAACGCTTCAAGGGCTTCCGGCTCGCCACTGCCGGTCAGATTCAAGCTGGCGGAGTTGTAGACCGCGATATTTTCAAAGACGCGGCTCTGCTCGCGCCAACCGAGGTACTCGTGGCCGGAGATGGTGAGCTTGGCCGCGCCGGATGAAGCGCGCCACTCACATACGGCGACCAACTGATCAGGGTCTTTGAAGGGCAGCGGACGCAGCAACACTGTGTTGATCAGGCTGAACAATGCAGTGTTAGCTCCAATGCCCAGACTAAGCGTGACTACGGCAATCAAAGTGAAGCCAGGTTGTTTCAACAACATTCGCGCGCCGTAGCGCAGGTCTTGCCAGAGTGTTTGCATAGTTCCTCCAGTTGGGATTTTGGATTTTGGATTTTAGATTTTGGATTCAAGAAGTACCCGCCGTTCTTTCATTCTGCAATCCAAAATCCAAAATCTAAAATCCAAAATCTAAAATCGGCTCATTCACATCTAAGCGCAATCATCGGATCAACCTTCGTCGCCCGCCGCGCCGGTATCCAGCAGGCCAGCAAGGCGACGAACACCAGCACGCCAATAACCAGCGCGAAGGTGAACGGGTCACGCGCGCTCACCTCGAAAAGTAAACTGCTCAGCCAGCGCGTCAAGACCAACGCGGCGACTGTGCCCAGCGCCACGCCGCTTAGCGCCAGCGAAAGCCCTTGCCGCAAAACCATCTGCAAAATATCCGAGACCTGTGCGCCCAGCGCCATCCGCACACCAATCTCCTGTGTTTGCTGGCTGACCGCGTAAGACACGACGCCGTAAATGCCGATGGCCGCCAACAGCAAGGCGACTGTCGCAAAGATGCCCGTCAGCCACGCCGGGAAGCGGCGCGTGAACGCGGCGGGCGTTTGGGCCATCAGCGTTTCCATCGTTTGGACATTGAACAGCGCCACCTCCGGTTCCAGCGCCCGGCAACGCTCGCGCACGGCATTGGCGAGCGCCGCCGCATCCGCGTTTGTGCGCACTACTAGAGTCGCAGCATTTCCAGCATTTTGCGTGAAGGGGGTGTAGAGCACCGGGCGGATGGCTTGATCCAACCCCGTGACCTTCACATCGCCGACCACGCCGATAATTTCCAGCCCCTGGCCAGGAAAGCTGGGAAAGTTCAACTGGCGTCCCAGCGGGTCACGCCCGCCGAGCAATTTGTCCGCCAGCGATTTGTTGATGATGCCGACCTGCCTGCCATTGGCTTGATCGCCCGCCGAAAAGCTTCGCCCCTGCAAGAGCGGAACGCCGAGCGTTGCAAAGTAGTCTGGGCTGGTGACTCGGAAATTGGCTTCAGTCTCTTGACCGGGCGGCGGGACGGGTTCGCCCTCGACAATGAAGCGCGTCGTATTGCCTGGTTGCAGCGGCAGTCTGTCCACCGTTGCCGCGCCCTTGACGCCCGGCAACGCGGCCAGGCTTTCGCGCAGTTGTTGGTAATAAGCAATGCTGCGATTGGGGTCGGTATATTTGTTGGCGGGCAACACGACGGTCATGGTCAGCACATTGGTCGGATCGAAACCGATATTGACCTG
Source organism: uncultured Acidobacteriota bacterium (assembly GCA_963699175.1). Lineage (GTDB taxonomy): Bacteria > Acidobacteriota > Blastocatellia > RBC074 > RBC074 > JACPYM01. Next base: position 1,984,156 of record OY969418.1, read on the forward strand.
CATCAACCGCAGCATGCTTTTCATCATCAAACCCGCGCCGACCAGCAACACCACACTCAACGCGATTTCAGTCACGACCAACACACCGCGCAATCGCTGCCGCGCGCCGCCGCCGGAACTACGCCCGCCTTCCTTCAACGCCTCCTGCAAATCGAGCCGCGACGCTTGCAGCGCAGGCACTAGACCAAAAACCAAACCCGTCAGCGTGGCGAGCGCCAGCGCGAACAACAGGATGCTCGTATCCAAGCGCAAGGTTTGAAAAAACGGCAGCGCGGCGAGTTGATTCTGCGGTAAGGCTGCGACCAGCGCGTCCAATCCAAACCGCGCGACCAGCAAGCCGCCGAGTCCGCCCAGCAGGGACAACAGACCCGCTTCGGTCAGCAGTTGCCGGACGATGCGACCGCGCGTCGCGCCCAACGCTGCCCGCAGCGCAATCTCTTTTTGCCGCGCCAGTGAACGCGCTAGCAAAAGGCTGGCGACATTGGCGCACACCATCAACAACACAAAGCCGACCGCCACCAACAGCGTCAGCAACACGGGTTGGATCGGGCCGGTGATCTGTTCCTGCAACGGCGTCAGCTTCAGGCGCGTGCCCGCGTGCGATTCCTTGTGCTCTTCGGCGATGCGCGCAGTGATCGCGCCGGTTTCGGTTTGCGCCTGTTCGAGGCTGATCCCGGCGCGCAACCGCCCGATCAAATTCGTGCCGTGCATAAAGCGGCGCGTCAGTTGAGCCTGGCTCGGCTGATAAGGCAGCCACAAATCCGCTTGTCTGAGCGCAAACTGAAAGCTCGGCGGCAAGACGCCGACGACCGTGTATTGCACGTTGCTGATCGTTAAGCTCTGCCCGATGACGCCCTTGTCGCCGCCGAACATGCTTTGCCACAACCCGTAGGTTAACACCGTCACGCGCTCGGCCCCCGCCTTGTCTTCACCCGCGCGGAAAGTACGACCCAGCAGCGGTTCGACACCCAACACATCAAAGAAATTCGCCGACACCGCAGGCGCGAAGACGCGCTGGGCTTCGCCGTGCCCGGTCAGAATTCCGCCTCCGCCAGTGTAGGCTGCCAAACCATCGAATGAGCGACTCTGTTGATAATCCTGATAATCAGGGTAAGAGAATTCCCGCTGATCGTAGTTCTTTTGCGGAGTCGTCTCGAACAAGTGAACCAGCCGCTCCGGCGAGCGATAAGGCAGCCCGCGCAGCAACGCCGCGTTGACCACTGTGAAAATCGCCGTATTCGCGCCAATGCCTAACGCGAGCGTCAGCACGGCAACCAACGTGAAGCCAGGGTGCTTGAATAACATTCGCGCGCCGTAGCGCAGGTCTTGCCAGAGTGTTTGCATGATTTCTCCACTTGTTGATTTTGGACTTTAGATTTTGGATTTTGGATTGCAGAATGAAAGACCGGTGGGTACTTCCCGAATCCAAAATCCAAAATCCAAAATCTAAAATCGGTAAGGTGTGTCAATCCCTGTACCAACACAATCATCTGGCTGAGCAGTGAAACCGTTTGGCTTATGAGCAATCAAAAGGCTGGCGGCGTGCAGCAGGTGTTCGCTTGTGGTATTGCCCATTCCCAAAAGCGGATAAGAGGAAGCAGCAGGATAGAAAAAGCTTCCACCTGTGCGGACGGATATTTGAAACACCCGCCCGCAGCGTCTGCCGAGCGCGTTTGACCCGGGCACGGTGAAGCCTCGGTCGTCGAGTGTTTAGAGTACAAGCTTTAGCTTGCCAGTGGGGTGCGTCCAATCCACCGGCAAGCTAAAGCTTGTACTCTAAACACCTGAGCTTGAGCGGGCGCGTTACCTGGCAGTGCTTGCTAAAGAAACAGGCAGCCGGGAGTGGACACCCCGTCCGCACAGGTCGAAAAGCTTCATCACGTAGGGCGGTGTCAGTCGCATCACACGTAGGCTCCCCTACCTCACGGTGGCAGCTTGAACGACCAAGCTGTATGTTTGCCAGCCTGGACTTCCCTCGTGCGCGCGCTCGTCTCGGTTCGTCTTTTCATGCGCTTTGTACTATGCTCTCTCGCGCCCAAGACCTCTAGGGGTTCATCGTCACAAGAGCTTTGCATTCTTCTCAGAGCAGCGTGTATGAGCAAACGAAAAGGTAAACGACCACAACCTGTTGAACCCGAATTCTTGCTTGAGCAGGAAGAGTCGAAAGCCAAAGACTTCACCGAAATTGGCGGCTCTCCCGTGCCAGGCCTCACCCTGCGCCACGTCTTGCGCGGGCATACAAATAGGATAAACCGCATCGCGTGGTCGCCAGATGGCTTATATCTCGCCTCGCCTTCTGCGGATAATACTATTCGGATATGGGACGTGCGCAACGGGGCGTGTGTGCTCACTTTGCAGGAACATACTAACCTGGTCAGCAGCGTGGCGTGGTCGCCGGATGGTCAGCGCCTAGCCTCGGCTTCCTGGGATAACACCATCAGCCTATGGGAAACCATCAGCGGCAAGCATTTGCAAACACTGAAAGGACATACCGAATGGGTCTGTAGCGTGGCGTGGTCGCCGGATGGTCAGCGCCTCGCCTCGACTTCGAGTGATAGGGCCACCCGCTTGTGGTATGTGGACAGTGGTGAGTATTTGCAGATGTTGGAAGGGTCTGCCCGTGAGCACACGGGGTTCTACAATGTGGTGTGGTCGCCAGATGGTCAGCGCCTTGCCTCAGTAGCGGCTGATAAGACTATCTGCCTGTGGGACGCAGACAGCGGCAAGGCATTGCAAACGCTGGAAGGGCATACCCACAATGTTAATTACGTGGCGTGGTCGCCGGATGGTCAGTTCCTCGCTTCGGCTTCTGAGGATAAAACCATCCGTCTGTGGGACGCGAACAGCGGCAAGGCATTGCAAACGCTGGAGGCACATTCGACGGGTGTGAACTGTGCTGTCTTTTCCGCTGATGTTCATTGGTTAGCTTCCAAAGGCCGAGATAACACCTTCCGATTGTGGCGTTGTGATACTTGGGCGTGTATCGCAGTACTAAATGAATCGGCAACTAGTTTCCTCTCCCCTTGCCTCGCCTTCCACCCTCGCTTGCCCATGCTGGCAACGCTGGGAGAAAAAGAGACTATTATCCGCATCTGGGAATTGGACGAAGCGCTCCTGCTTGGTCAAGCGCAAGAGAGCGTCCACTACACCACTGCCAAACTCGTCCTCGTCGGCGATTCGGGCGTAGGCAAAACGGGGCTGGGCTGGCGGCTGGCGCACGGCGAGTTCAAAGAACACTCCTCCACGCACGGTCAGCAGTTCTGGCCCATCACGCAACTCGGCCTCAAGCGCAAGGACGGCACCGAGTGCGAAGCCGTGCTGTGGGATTTGGCGGGCCAGCACGTCTATCGGCAAATCCACTCCATCTTTCTCGAAAACGTCGCCGCCGCGCTGGTGCTCTTTGACCCCAGCAATCGCCAAGAGCCGCTCAAGGGTGTGCAGTTCTGGCTGGAACAACTCAAGGGCAAGGGGCAACTGCCGCCCGCCGTGCTGGTCGGCGCACGCGTGGATCGCGGCGCGCCCGCCCTCTCGCAACAGGAACTCGACCAGTTCTGCCAACGCTACGGCATCCGTGGCGGCTACATCAGCACCAGCGCCTTTAGCGGTGAAGGGCTGGAGGCGTTGCTCGAACAGCTCAAGGCGCAGATTCCGTGGGAGGAGATGACGGCGACCGTGACCACCGTCACCTTCAAGCGCATCAAAGACTACGTGCTCTCGCTCAAGGAAAAGCCCGACCGCGAAGGTGTGTTGGTCAGCCCGACGGCCTTGCGCGAACAATTGCAGGCGACTGACAAAGACTGGCGCTTCACCGACGCCGAGATGATGACGGCGGTGGGGCATCTGGAAACGCACGGCTACGTCGCCGTCTTGCGCAGTTCGGCGGGCGAGCAATACATCCTGCTTACGCCCGAGCTGCTCGTGACGCTGGCCTCGTCCATCGTGCTGCTGGCCGACAAACACCCGCGCGAACTGGGCGCGGTGAGCGAGACCGAACTCTTGCAGGGCAAATTCGCGTTCGACGAACTCGCGGGCCTATCGCCAGCCGAAAGCCAGATTCTGCTCGACGCCGCCATCCTGCGCTTCTTGCAACACAACATCTGCTTCCGCGAGACGCTGAACGAAGAGACCTTGCTCATCTTCCCCGGCCTCATCAAACAGAAGCGCCCCTTGCAAGACGATCTGCCCGCGACCGACGACATCTCTTACGTGGTGCGCGGGCGAGTCGAGAACCTGTACGCCTCGCTGGTGGTCTTGCTCGGCTACACACCATCGTTCACCCGCATCAACCAGTGGCAAAACCAGGCGCAATACGAAATGGGCGAGGGCGAAATCTGCGGCTTCCGCTTGATCGAAGACCGCGAGGGCGAGATTGAAGTGGTGCTCTATTATGGTGACCGGCTGCCAGCGCGCGGACGCACGCAGTTTCAGGAATTGTTCGAGCAGTTCCTCTACCAGCGCGACGTGGAGGTGACGCGCTTCCCACCCGTCGTCTGCCCGCAGGGTCATCGGCAAGAGCGCGCGACGGTGATCAAACGCGTGCGCGACGGCAAACAGGAAATGCACTGCGATGAGTGCGGCAGCAAAATCGCTCTACCTGATTTCGACAAGCCGCAACACATCGGTATTGGCGCGTCGCTGTGGCTACAACGCGAAGAGGCGGCGGCGCGCTTGCGCAGCGTGTACGAAGTGCAATTGACCAAGGTCAAAGGCTACCGGCGCACTTGGGCTGTGCCGCGCTGTTACATCAGTCACCTGCCTGAACAAGCTGCGTGGGCTGAAAAACTCATTGACCATTTGCGCGACGCGGGTGTGTACATGGTGGAGCAAGCCAAGCTGCTTCAGCCAAACGATTTCGTGATCGCGCTGGATTCACCGACTTTCCAACAAGCTTGGAAAGCCAACGCGCTGCCCGATGCAAATCTCATCAAGGCCCGCTTCAGTCTTCCTGACAACAATCGCTATCTGATTTCCCTCGTGGTGGAAGGCAAACGAAATTCGCTGCATGACTTGCAGGATTGCCAAGGCGGGGATTTTTGCGACGAGACGCACTACCCAGTGAGCCTGTTCGACTTGGTGCTGAACCTGTACGCCATCCCGCTCACGCACGCCGGCTTTGCGCCCCTGCGGCAAGCGTTGCACGCACAGTGGGAGCAAACGCTGGCAAGATTCGCTGGTCAGAGTAAAACCCAAGCTCCCAAAATTTTCATCAGCTATGCGCACGAGGACGAGCATTTCAAAAACGAACTGGTCAAGACGTTGGCGGGTTTAGAGCGGCGCGGTGTGATTGAGCTATGGCACGACCGGCATATTACGACGGGCGCGGAGTGGCTTCAGGACATCCAGCAAGCCATCAACGAATGCGATCTAGCCATACTGCTGGTCAGCCACGACTTCATTGCTTCGCGGTTTATTCACGATGAAGAACTGCCCGCGCTGCTCAAACGCCGCGAACAAGCGGGGATTACGTTGATCCCCATCATCGTGCGCGATTGCACGTGGGAGTCTGAACCCATGCTGAAGAAATTGCAGGCGCTGCCGAAAGACGGGCAAGTCGTAATAGCTTTCTCAGAGGCAACCGGCGAGAGAGACCGCGTGTGGACGGAGATTGCTCAAGCCATTGAACAACTCGTCCAAGCGAAAGCAACACCATAAGCGGATTCAGATAAGCATCGAGGCGAACCTTTTGCGGTGTTTAGCGTAGGGGCAGACCTATGTGTCTGCCCCGGATTTGGCAACCACCCAATCCGGGGCAGACACACAGGTCTGCCCCTACATAAACTGCTATGTGTGCTTCCCTGAATTCTGCTTACTCATACCGAAGCGCCACCATCGGGTCTACTTTCATCGCCCGGCGCGCTGGAATGTAACAAGCCAACAACGCCACAACGAGTAACACCACCGGCGCGACCGTGAACACGAGCGCATCAGTTGGCCTGACCTGGAAGAGCAAGGTTTCGAGGAAGCGCGCCAGCCCGAAGGCAGCTACCAGCCCGACGCCTGCACCAATCAGCGTCAGCAGCATCCCGCGCCCGATGACGAGCCGGAAAACATCGCGCGGTCGTGCGCCGAGCGCCAGGCGCACGCCGATTTCGTGCGTCCGTTGCGATACCAGGTAAGCCATCACGCCGAACAGCCCTACCGAAGCCAGCAACAATGCGACAGCAGCAAAGCTCCCCAGCAGGAACATATTGAAACGGCGCGAGCCGAGCGAGTCGTAGAGCAGTTGCTCGATGGTCTGTATGTCGTAGACCGGCACGTTCGCGTCTATTGAACGCAAGATCGCGCGCACCGCCGGGGTTTGCGCCATCGGCTCGGTGCGCGTGCGGACGACCAGTTGGAAAGTGGCCCAGGTCGCCGCTATCGCCGTCGGAGCATAGGCCACCGGCCCCGGCTCATTATCCAGCCCGGAGCTGCGCACATCGCCCGCGACGCCGATGATTGTGAAGGTCTTGTTGCCGAGGCTGCGCAAAACCACCGGCTTGCCGATGGGATCTTCGCCGGGCCAATAGCGGCGCGCCATGTCTTCGCTGATGATCGTGACGGGCTGGCTCTCCGCCGTGTCGCGCTCGTCGAAATCGCGCCCGCGCAGTGGAATGCCGAGTGTGCGCAAATAGCCCGGACTGATGATGCGCCAAGCGGACGAAGGCAGGCTGCCGTCAGGCGCAGTCGGTTTGCCTGGGATCTCAACCTGGCCGGCAGTGCCACCGCCGCCTAACGGCACCAAGCTGGTGAGCGCGACATCTTGCACGCCGGGCAACGCTTTGGTCTCTTGCAACAAGCGTGTGTAGAAGTTCCAGCACTCCGCGTTCTCCCGGTAACGATTGCGCGGGAGGCTGATCCGCAGCGTCAACAAGTTGCCCGGCTCGAACCCCGGTTTAACGTCTTGTAACTTGGCGAAGCTACGCAGCAACAACCCAGCGCCGATCAAGAGTGCGACCGAAAGTGCGACTTCTGCGATCACCAGCGCGCCGCGCACGCGTTGCCGCCCGCTCGCGCCACCGCCGCTGCGCCCGCCTTCCTTGAGCGTCTCGTTCAAATCAGGGCGCGACGCTTGGAGCGCGGGGAAAAGCCCGAAGAGCACTCCGGTCACAAGCGAGATCAACAGGCTAAACGCAAGCACGCGGCCATCCACCGAAAGCTCATCGAGGCGCGGCAGGGTTGTCGGATTCATTGTCTTCAGCGCCTCTACCGTCCACACTGCGATGAGCAAGCCCAAGCCACCGGCGACGAGCGCCAGCAAAAGAGCTTCGGCGAGCAACTGGCGGATGATGCGCGCGCGCCCGGCCCCCAGCGCCACGCGAATCGCCAGCTCTTTCTGCCTAGCGGCAGCGCGCGCCAATAACAGGTTGGCGACATTGCTGCACGCGATCAACAGCACGAAGATGACCGCGCCAGCGAAGACGAGCAGCGCGCGACGGCTCTGTTCGGGCACGATCCAGTCAAAAAACTTCTGCCCCGTGACCGACCAGCCCTTGTTGCTTTCAGGATATTGCTGCGCGAGTTGCTGCGCGATGGTGTTCAGATCGGCAAGCGCCCGCTCTAAAGTGACGCTCGGCTTCATACGGCCAATGACCAACAGCCGGTGATCGCCACGTGAGCGAGCCGGGTCTGGCGCGAGCGGCGCGAACAGTTCATTGCGCGTGCCCCAGTTGAAAGATTCCGGCAGCACACCCACCACGGTAAACGGGTTGTCATTGATCGTCAGCGTCTTGCCCACCACGCTTGGGTCGCCGCCGAAACGTCGCTGCCAAAACCCGTGAGTGATGAGTGCTACACGCGTGTTCCCGCCAGGCCGATCCTCTTCGGGCAGGAAGTTGCGGCCCAACACGGGCGAGACGCCCAGCACTGGCAGAAAGTCTGCGGTGATGACCGCGCCCCGCACGACCTCGACATCCTGACCCGCCTTCAGGTTGAAGCTTGCGCCCGAGGTCGCGGCCAACGCTTCAAAAGTCTGGTTGCGCGTGCGCCAATCCAGAAAGTTCGGATGCGAAGCGCTGAAGGTGGGCCAGCCGCGTTCGGGGTTGCTCTCGTTGAGACGCACGAGCCGATCAGCGCCAGTGAAAGGCAGTTGGCGCAACATAACGGCGTTGACCACGCTGAAAATCGCCGTGTTCGCGCCGATGCCCAGCGCCAGCGTGAGCAGGACGATCAGAGTGAACCCGGGGTTCTTCAACAACATTCGCGCGCCGTAGCGCAGATCATTAAACAGGTTGCCCATTTTCTTCACCTCAGTTCAAAGGTTTGAGTGGTTAGTGAGAGACACTTCTTGTTACACGGTCAATCCAAATGCCGTGCCAACGCTGTGGCAGCGGTAAACGCTGAGCAGGCGAGCTTTGCTTTGGCGTTAGAAGAAAACTTGCAAGCGACTGTGTTCAATCGCGGGATCGAGCTTTCCCAAAAGCGGAATCGGTTTGCCGAGTAGTGGGGCGATAGTGTGTTGCTATCAAAGCCGCGCTTTGTATGGCAATGGATTAACAACCAATCAACGGCCAGCAGTAGTGATAAACCTGTATGGCTGGCGTTTTTGCCGCGTAGCGGCAGTTGAATTTAGCCGTGGGTGTTCAACCCACGGTACGGTGAGCAGCAGTTCTGCGTCGCGTCAGCGACGCTTGAATCAGGCGTCGCTGACGCGACGCGAAATGCGCTGCCGAGCCCGGCGTTGAAAACGCCGGGCTAAACTCAGGTCGCCGCTCCGCGGCTGCAAGAGTATAACCTTACGTTTTTACCCCTATCCGGCCATCAACACACTGTCGCCCCACTACCGTTTGCCGCAGCGCGAGCCTGATTGCCTCAGTAGCCAAGCCGGTCGTATACTCCGCGCCACACCAGTTTTATAAGACTGTATAACAACCGTCGCGCACGCTCTCCAATACGTAGGAAGTCGCGGTGCGCGCAAGTCGCGCTGTAACTCAATCAGAAAGGAAAGTGAACTTATGACAAATCGCAGTTGGTTGGCGCTACTCTTGTTCGTTTTGGTGATAGGCCTCGGCGTTGCCCAGGCCCAAACTCCAGGCACACAAACGCCCAACGCACAAACAAAAGTCGAAGCGCCGGATGTCGCCGGTGATTGGTCAGGCGTCTGGTCGTCTTATAACCCGGCGCAAGGCGGCAGCACGCCAAAGGACTTGTGCAAAAACCTCTCCGCCAAGGTCACTTCAAAAGACGGCGTCTACGAAGCTACTTTTGAAGGCGATTGCGGGCGGCCCTACAAATACACGATCAAGATGGAAGGCCGCCTGGTTGGCAAGGTCGTGATGTTCAAAGGCACGACCGACCTGGGCGCGCGTGACGGTGGCGTGTTTGATTGGATCGGGCGCGCTACTGACAAAGAGTTCGTCGGCTTCTTTACGAGCGCGTTCTACACCGGTACATTCAATCTCGCGCGGGCCAATAAACCTTAATCAGTGGGAGTAAACCCAAGACTCTTTCACCGCCGAGGCGCAGAGCGCGCAGAGGTTACGCAGAGGTCTTCTCCGCGCCGCCTCCGCGTTCTCTGCGCCTCGGCGGTGAAATAACCCGCTGAGATTGTCCTGGTTGGATGGCTGTTAAACCTAATTTTCAAAGATCATCCAACTTGTCTCACCTTCTCTGAGGAGATTCATGCGAGCGCTACTACCTATCGTTTTACTAAGCACCATCACAGTTCTAGCTGCCACTGCGTACTTCCCTGCCAAACCTGCCGCCGCTGACTTCAGCACCGAGATCAACCAGATCACCTCCGGGCCGAAGCACCACTTCTTCGGCTACATCGGGCACGTGCAGACAATTCCGTGGAACCGTAGCGGTCGCTACATACTCACGCTGCAAACAGACTTTCAAGAACGCATGCCCGCGCCCGATCAAGCGGCTGAGATTCTCTTGCTGGACACACGCAACAACTACGCGCCGAGAGTGGTGGAGCGCACGCGCGCCTGGAATTTCCAACAAGGCACGATGCTCTACTGGAACCCGGCGGCACCCGAAACGCAGTTCTTCTTCAACGACCGCGATCCAAAGACGCAGGAAGTCTTTTGTGTGCTGTTCGACATCTCGAAGGGCAAGAACGGCGCGCGCATCGCGGAATTCCGCTACGCCGACACGCCCTTTGGCAACAGCGGCGTAGCGCAACGCGGCGGTTGGTTTCTCGGCATCAACTACGCCAGGCTCGCGCGGCTGCGGCCCGTCACAGGCTATCCCGGCGCGCGTGATTGGACGACTGGCGTTAAGCATCCAACCGACGACGGGATCTTCAAAGTAAATCCTGCGACAAAAGAGAAACGCTTGCTCGTCTCCTTCAAACAACTGGCGGATGCGCTGCGTGACAAACACCCTGAAGTAGACAGCAAAGAACTCTTCATCAACCACACGCTTTGGAGCCGCGACGACAGCCGCATCTTCTTCTTCGTGCGCGGCGATTTCGAGACACGTGATCTGCGGCTGGACGTGCCCTTCACGATGAAGGCCGATGGTACGGGGCTGCGCCCGTTGATCACACACATCGGCGGCCATCCCGATTGGGAATCCGGCCAGCGGCTGATCGGCATTCGCGGCAAGGATCAAATCCTGTTTGATGTCGAGCGCCAGGAGTTCGTCGGCACGCTCGGCACGCCGGAGATGTTCCCCAATCCCGGCGGCGACATCGCGCTTTCGCCCGACGGCAAGTGGTTCGTCAACGGTCACGGCGACAAGGGAAAGAACTACTACAACATTTTGCGGCGCGCCGACGGCGCGTGGACGCGCACCGAAGGGCTTGACCAAGGTGGCTACATCACAGGCGAACTGCGCATTGACCCGTCGCCCTGCTGGAACCGCGACAGCACACAATTGCTGGTAGGCGCTATTGCCAAAGACGATAAGAAAACGCGCCAGCTTTACGTCATCACGATCAAACGTAATTGAGGCGGTAGATAACGCCGTTAGCGTAGGGGCAGACCTGTGTGTCTGCCCTGGTCGCGCGTACTCGCCACTTCAGGGCAGACACACAGGTCTGCCCCTACGTCTCACCCCATTACCATTGAGGAAAACGTATGGCCAATTCCAACATCAAGCAATCCACCGAACGCGAAGAGCAGAGACTCAACCCTATCATCCGGTTTGTCTCCAAAATTGATGGTTGGATAATGAAGCATACCAAGCTGCGACTCGTGGCACGCAGTGCGCCTGCATTGCTACTCACCACCATTGGGCGCAAGTCTGGACGGCCACGCACCACGCCAGTTCTCTACCTACGTGATGGGGAAGCCATTGTTGTAGTGGCCTCGAAAGGTGGACTGCCCAATCATCCGTTGTGGTACTTGAACCTCGCAGCCAATCCGAATGTGGAAGTCGAAATTGAAGGCCAGAAAATGGCGATGCTGGCCCGGCGCGCGACTGAAGAAGAAAAGCAACGCTTATGGCCCAGATTAGTTGAGAGGTACCCAGACTTTGCCACTTATCAAGCTCGCACAGATCGTGACATCCCAGTAATTTTTCTATCGCCCAAATAAACCGTCAATCGTCACTCACAAAGGAGTAATACCCGTGAAGCGCAATCAACGCCTTATTGCCTGGTCTATTACTGTCGCGCTACTGTGCTCAACCGCGAGCGCACTCGCCGCCGCCCCCAAGCTAAAAGTCACAGACAACCACCGCTACCTCCAATACGAAAACGGCAAACCCTTCTTCTATCTCGGCGACACCGCTTGGGAGTTGTTCCATCGTCTGAATCGTGAAGAGGCCACGCAGTACCTGACCAACCGCGCGCAGAAAGGCTTCACCGTGATTCAAGCCGTAGTCCTGGCGCAACTCGGCGGGCTGACCGTGCCGAATCCTTATGGCGATCTGCCGCTGCTTGACCGCGACCCGGCCAAGCCCAACGAAGCCTACTTCCGCCACGTAGATTTCATCGTCAACAAAGCCGAAGAACTCGGCCTCTTCGTCGGCATGCTGCCGACCTGGGGCAGCTACTGGGCTTTAGGCACAGCGGCTTTCAATCCAACCAACGCGCGCCAATACGGGCGCTTCCTCGGCGCGCGTTACAAAGACAAGCCGATCATTTGGGTTCTCGGCGGTGACCGCTCCATTACCAACGACGCCGAGCGCGCGATCATTGACGCAATGGCCGCCGGCTTGAGCGAAGGCGACGGCGGCGCGCACCTGAAAACCTTCCACCCCATCGGCCCCGGCCTTTCATCCCTCAAGCTGCACGACGCGCCCTGGCTAGACTTCAACATGTTCCAGTCCTCGCACGCCGCGCGCGATCACGACAACGGCTTGTACGTGGATAACGATTACGCACTCGCGCCCGCCAAACCTACGCTGGACGGCGAGCCCCGCTACGAAGGCATCCCCGTCGGTTTTTATTTGCGCAACGCGAACGGGATTGACCGTTTTGACGATTACGACGCGCGGCAGGCGGCGTATTGGTCGTTGCTGGCCGGAGCCTGCGGGCACACCTACGGCAACAACAGCATCTGGCAAATGTACAAACCAGCAGCCACCGGCAGCGTTGGCGATGCCTCGCGCGGGCGCGATCTGTTTGGCCTCCCCGGCAGCATCATCGGAGCCAACATTCCCTGGTACGAAGCGCTGGATCACTCCGGAGCTTTCCAAATGCGCCATGTGCGCCGATTGTTCGAAGCCCTGCCGTTCACAAAGCTCGTGCCGGATCAGCGGATTATTCTGAACGGCCCCGTGAGCGGCGGCGCCAAGCTGCGCGCGGCGCGGGCGAGTGACGGCTCATTCGCGCTGATCTATACGCCGCGCGGCGAAAGCTTCACGCTGAATAAGAGCATCATCAAAGCCGAACGTGTGCGCGAGATTTGGTATGACCCGCGTTATGGCGTCGGGTATTTTAATAAGGATCAAGATACGTGGGGCTTTCAGACGTATACGCCGCCGACCAGTGGAAGGGGGAATGATTGGGTGTTGGTGTTGACGGATGCGGCGGCGGGATTTTCTTTGCCGGGAATCGCTCAGTAACATATCGTGGGATGTAATACACTGAGTTGGGGGAGCGAGGGCGAGCCACCATCCAGGTGGAGATATGTCAAAACAACAATTTAGCGCTGCAGAACGTGAAGCTATCTGGATTGCCCATGAAAGAAAATGTGCCTACACAAGAGAGCTTATTGACGTTAGCAGCTTTCATATTGATCACATCATCCCAGAGAGTCTGGCTGAAAAACCTGCCGAGTTTGCCCAAATTCGCGCACAACTTGGCTTGCCTGATCAATTCGATCTATTTGGCTTCGAGAATCTACTTCCTTGCACGCCTGGCACCAACCTTCAGAAGGGCACTCTCATTTTTGAACCCGCCGCAAGTCATTTCTTCCTAACCATAGCTGCGAGCAAAAAGAGCACAATTGAGAAGAATGTTAAAGCAATCAACAAGCGTTTAGAGAAAGGCCGGGCTCTTATTGTATTGCAGCAATTCCTAGAGCTAGGGAAACTATCCCCACAAGAAGTGGCTAGTCTTCTTGATCAACACAGTGACACTCCAGGTGAGGTCTTCCGGCTTATCGAGAGAATGAAATTCCTCGATCAATCGGAAGTTGCAGCCATATCAAAAGCGAATATCCAAGAACTTAAGGATCGTCCGGTCAAGTTGGGGTTGAATGATCATCTTGAAGGGCTTGCTCTTCGGAATGACAAGAATGAGGAGATCATAGTAAGAACATGTAGAGAGTACGAAACCAGCCTTCAGCGTGGTTTCTACGCTTATACAACCTTTGACATTAAGATGTCTGCGTTCTTTGAGCACCAGTGTGGTTTGCTATCAGCGCTTGAAGAGGCAACTACTCCAATTCATAGCTTTATAGCTGAGCCGCAAGTAGGCATCACTGATCTTCACCTCCTCCCTTATTCGTTGTTTCCTCAATTTGGTGCGGTTGAGTCTGAAGAGAACAGCGGGGTTACCCTATCTTATCAAGATAAAGTTGACGAAGGATCGCTGCTGGTTAGAAGTGTCAAGCATAATGCCCTTCGGGTTGAAGAGGTGGATGGCATGGGGCAACAACTAATTGAAGTTGTGCGTGCGGACTTCAACAATGATGGTGTGGAAGATATTCTCCTCTTTGAATACTGCTATGCTATTCAGGGAACACTTGGGTACGGTGGGATCGTCGGATTGACACGAAAGGCCGTTGATGTCCCCTTTGAAGTCATCACTCTTAAATGCGCTTACTAATGAGAGCAGCAGTGAAAAACGCGTAAGGTTCGGCCAGTGGCGTATTATTGAGTCGTCGCAAAGGAGCAACACATTATGCCAACCATTCAAATCGAAGCCGACTTATCGCCCGAACACTTGCTTAACGCCGCGCGCCAATTGCCGCGTCGTGAGTTTGACCGCTTCGTTGGTCAAGTGCTGAGACTACGCGCCGAACGTATCGCGCCACATTACTTTTTGTGCACTACCAAATGGACAACTTTGTAGATGTATTGGAGGTGGTGGTTATGGAAGATACCTGTTGCTTTCGCCTCCAAGTAGGCTACCGTCTTTGAAAGCACGATACCATTTCTTACTGGCCCAAGCTGAAGCCGGGATGCCCAGTATAAGACCGGTAAGCAACCAGGGTGCACCGATAAGACCAGTCCAGCTTACAACCAGCCAGGGTACAGTAACAGCGAGGTACGCCAGCAAAAAGGAGCCGGTGCCCCAGGTTACAGCTTTGCCGGGAATCTCCACGTACTGCCCTCGTCCTTTAGTGAGTTGTCGCGCGACGAATCCAGGCAGGATGCCGGCTGCCAGCGCAGTAAAGAACAACCATAATAAAAAGGTCATTATGCTCCCTCCTTTTGTGGAAATACGTCCGCAGGCGGCATTAGTTCTAAGTTTACTAAATTTTAGTTTTGGACAAACGATGGCTGCTTCAATCACATTACGCCAAGCTTGGTGAAGGACATAACGACGACTTGAGTTGCGACTCGCGCATTCACTTACTCACAACCACTCTCACTGTTTCTCCCGCAACTTCTTCAACGCATCAACCGCTCCCGCATTCTGCGGATCAAGCTCAACGGCCCGCTGATAATGCTTAATCGCCAACTCCGTATTCCCGTCCTTCATATACGCCTCGCCCAGACTGTCCCACACATTCGCCGACTGCGGATAATCTTCAACGTTCAGCTTGAAGACTTCGATGGCGTCTTTCACGCGCTGCACCGACATCAGGTCGTAGCCCAGCCGGTTCATCTGATTCTCATTCACCACTTCACTGTCGGCGCGTCCTTTGCGCCAGGCGCGGTACTCCGGCAACGCGGCGACTGCGCCTTTGGCGAGGATGCTTTTCAGCAGCGTCTTGGCAGGTGATTTGTAGCTTTCGTACTTCAGCCAGGCGAGCGCAGGTTGTTCGCCGCCGATAGCTTCCTGAATGATTTCGGGAATTACGCCCAAGCCGTTCGCGCCGTTGGTGAAGACCACCAGGCCGAGTTGCTGTTTGTCGTAGACCACGATGTAAGCCTTCGTGTTGCCGTTGTCGCCCCAATGCCAGAAGGCCAAGCCGTCAGCCGTAGCCTGCAAGCCCCAGCCCAAGCCCCACGACAGGTAAGGCGAGAGCTTTTCGGGCGCGCGGGTTGTGTTGTTCGTACCGCTCTCGCTGAGCTTGATCTGCGGAGTGAACATCTGCCGCCGCGTCTCTGGTTTCAAGCCTGTGCCGTGCAGCAGCGCAACCAGGAAGCGCCCGTAATCCTGCGCGGTGGTGCGCAGACTGGCGGCGGCGTTTGGTTGTGGTGATTTGTTTTGCCCGGTTGGATTGCCCAGCGCGCTGTGGCTGAAACTGTGTTGCGTGTCATAGCTGTCGCGCCAGACGTAGCTGCTGTCGGGCATGCCCAACGGATCGAAGACCATTTTTTTCATGAAGTCGTTGAACTTCTCGCCGGTGATGTGTTCGACGACTTTGGAGAGGTAGACGAAGCCTTCGCCCGAATAGCTGAAGCGTTCGCCCGGCGTGAAATGAATAGTCAACGGGCCGCCTTGCCTGCGCCAGTTCGGGAAGCCCGGCGTGTGGCTGAGCACGTGGCGCGCGGTGATTTGTGCCAAGCGCGCGTCGTCGCCTACATCGTAGTTGCCGGGCAGATAGCGTTGCAGCGGCGTGTCTAGGTCGAGCTTACCTGCGTCAACCAACTTCAGCACGGCGTAGGCAAAGACCGGTTTGCTCAGGCTGGCGGCTTCAAACGTAGTATTGGCCGCGACCGAGTCTTTGGTCTGTGCATTCTTGACGCCGAAGCCACGGTGCCAGGCGAGTTCGCCTTTTTGGATAAGAGCGATTGAAAGACCCGGCACTATGCCTTCATCGAGCAGGCGCGGGATGGCGTGTTCGAGCCGCGCGATGATCTGCTCTTTTTTGTCTTTCGTGCGTAGCGGCGTTACTTGGCGCTCTTGCGAGAGTGAGATGGATTGGCCCGCCAGCAGCAAGCATATAGCCAAAAGTAGGGAGTTCCGAATAAAGCCCCAACGGGGCAGAATACGATAGCCCAGGGCAACGCCCTGGGTGGAAAGAGTGTGCTGCCTCAAGCCCTGAAAGGGCGGAATAATTGCACGATATTGCGCCCCTTCGGGGCTTGGCATACATCGCGTTGGCTGACCCAGGGCGTTGCCCTGGGCTTTCATACTTCGCCCCCTTGGGGCTTTCAAAATTGCTTTTGTCATCTAAACCTCCGCAATTATTCGCACCGCAATGCAATCATCGGATCAACGCGCGTCGCCCGTCGCGCTGGCAGATAACATGCCAGCAGCGCCACCACCGTCAGTAACAGCGAGATTGTCGCAAACGTCGGCACGTCGGTCGCGCCGACGCCGAAGAGCAGTTTCTCCATCACCCGCGTCAACATCCATGCCACCGCCAAACCGAGCGCGACGCCGAGCAAGACCAACTTCATGCCTTGTTGCAAAACCATGCCTTGAATGTTGCGCGCGCCTGCGCCGAGCGCCATGCGAATGCCGATCTCCTGTGTGCGCTGGCTGACTGTGTAAGACATCACCCCGTACAGTCCGATGACCGTCAGCACCAGCGCCAACGCCGCAAAGATGCTCATCAATACCATCAGGAAACGTTTGTCGGCTACGCGTTGGTCAAGCAGGTATTCCACCGTGCGCATCTTCCACATCGGCTGGTTACTGTCTACTTTCCACACGGCCTGGCGGACGGCTTCGGCCAGGCTTAGCGGCTCGACCGAGGTACGCGCAACGACGGTGGCGAAGATGCCCGGCGACTGGCTGTAGGCGGAATACATCTGCGGCTGTTGCGTCTCTTCCAGCCAGTAATGCTTGGCGTCGCCGACGATGCCGATGATTGTGCCGGTCGTGCCGTCCTCGGCCAGCTTGACCTGTTTGCCGATGGGGTCTTGGTCGGGCCAGAAGCGGCGCGCCATTGTCTGATTGATCAGAAAGACGGTCGGCGTATTGGCTTGATCTTGATTGCCGAAGAGGCGGCCACGGATGAAGGGAATGCCGATGGTCTCGAAGTAGTTCGGCATCGCGGTGTTGAACATCACGCGCGGCTCTTGGCCTTTGGATGGTAGTTCACGATCTGGCAGGATGATGGGCGATGTGCCGCCGTTGCCGCTGAAGGGTAAGCCTCTGACAAGCGAGGCCGAAACAACGCCGGGCACTTCTTGAATGCGTTCGACGACTTGACGATGGAAATTCCATTGCGCCTCGCTCTGCTGATACTTGTTGCGCGGCAGCCGGTATTCCAACGTCAGAAGTTTCTCCGGCTTGAAACCCGGATTGACGTTCAGCAATTTGTCAAAACTGCGGATCAGCAGTCCGCCGCCAACCAACAGCAAGAGTGACAACGCGACTTGCGCCACGACGAACGTGCCGCGCACGCGATTCCATTTTGCGCTATCGCCAGTGCGCCCACCTTCTTTCAACATCGTGTGCAATTCGGGCCGCGCGAGTTGCAAGGCTGGAGCCAAGCCAAATAGCCAACCAGTCACCACGGCTATCGCCAACGTGAAGAGCAGCACGCGAGTGTCCACCGTGAGGTTGTCGTTGCTCACGAAGTTTTGCGGCAGTTTGCGCAACGCTGCCAAACCCCATTGCGCCAGCAGCAAGCCCAAGCCGCCGCCGAGCAAGCTGAGCACCGAAGCTTCCGTCAACAATTGCCGAATGAGCCGCCACTTGCTCGCGCCCAAGGCAGCGCGCACAGCAATCTCGCGTTGCCGCGCCAGCCCGCGCGCCAGCAGCAGATTTGCCAGATTGGCGCAGGCAATCAGCAGGATCACGCCGACGGCGGCAAAAAGCAGATACAACATGCGGCGTAGGTCGCCGACCATAATCTCGCGGAAGGATTCGACCTGCGCGCCGCGTCCGGCGTTCTCTTTGGGATAAGCCTGCGTCATTTGCTTGGCGATGGTGCTCGCTTCGGCGTTGGCCTGCGACAAGCTAGCGCCAGCCTTCAAATGGCCAATGCCAATCATAATGCGCGTGTCACGCTGCGCCGTGTTGTTGGTAAAGTTCGGCGCGGTCATCCAGACTTCTACTTGTGGATCGAAGGGTTGTTTGAACTCGGCTGTGACTACGCCAATCACGCTGTATGGCTCGCCGTTGAGAATCAGCTTTTTGCCCGTCAAGTTTGGGTCGCTGCCCAAGCGTTGCCGCCACGTGTTCTCGTTGACGACAACGACTTTCTCAGCCCCTTGCTGATCTTCGCCGGGCGCAAACGTTCGACCGATGAGCGGCTTGAGGTTGAAGACTTGAAAAAAATTGGCTGGCACGTATGCGCCGCGCACGCGATCAGGCCGCTCGCCACCCGTCAGGTTGACGCTCTGCGAGATGAAGCCGGTTAGGTCTTCCAGCGTGCGCATCTGTGCCTGAAACTCTTGCAACTCCTGAATCGAGAAGAACTCGCGCCCAGGGCCAGCCGAAGTGGCGGAGAGGATAATCAACTGCTGCGCTTGGTGATAGGGCAGCGCGCGGATCAACACTGCATTGATCACACTGAAGATGGCCGTGTTCGCGCCGATGCCCAGTGCCAGCGTAATCACTGCCACCAGCGTAAAGCCGGGCTTTTTTAACAACATTCGCGCGCCGTAGCGCAGGTCTTGCCACAAGATCTGCATGATTTCTCCTACTTCATCTGGTGATCTGATTATGAATACACTTCAATCAAGCTTGGCGCTTAGATAACCAAACCGTGTGCCAACCGGAGGAGAATACTAAATTGCCAATCCTTTATGGCTTATCACGCAGAGAGTAGCGGTGGTGCGTGGCGCGGTGTGCGTTTGTGGGATTGGGCAATCCCATTTCTGGATATTGACTGACTGAACGATGGGCGTACGCGACCTTGAAGGCGAAAAGCCTATTTACTTGTTCCACTCTGACAGCTTCGTATCTTCAGGCACATCCGTGTAGCTCTCGAACTCCAGCCGATAGCCATCGGGGTCTGACAGACTCGTAACCCACATTCCGTTTCCGACGAAAGGTTCCGAGGCTCGAATTCCGCGTACGGTAAACTCGTGGTAGAGCGCCAGCGCGTCTTCGCAGACGAAGCAGATCGAGACGCCTTGGCCTAATTTTCCTTCAGGCATATTGCTGTGATGACCTTCCCTCCAGAACTCTTGCAGCATCAAGGCCGCGCTCCCGCGTTGAAGCCAGCACCAGCGGAGTTTGCCTTCAGGCATCCATTGGTTGGTTATCTCGAAGCCGAGGCCGTCAACGTAATAACGGACAGATGTTTCGATGTTTGCCACCATAAAGAACGGCACGGCTTGCTTGACGTTCGCTTCTGTCTTAGTTTCGCGTTGCATTGTTCGATACCTCAGCGCCACTTATCCATTGGCGATGGGTTGTCCAAACGTTATCCAGAATCTGTTGAGATCGCGGATAATGAACTCGCGCATTCCATAGACGGCGTTATAGAGTTCCGCCTCGACTTCAACTCGATCCTTCAGACTCCGGTAAAGTTCGTCAACGTCGTCCACGTGGACGTATAGGTCTACTTCGCGCCGGTAGTCGTGGCTCGGGCGACCGCCTTCATTAAACATCACCTCGCTGTTTCCGAACGATAGTAACGCCCCACTCATCTCGCCATCTTCCTCGTGGGTGAAGTTCACTGTAAAGCCGAGAGTTTCGTACCACTCGACAGTCGCCCGCACGTCAGGCACGTGGATCATTGGCACGACCTTCTTCGCCATAGCTACTCCTTATGTCTCCAGGTCTTGTCCGAAGCAGAGGATATAGCCGGAGTTATCTTCCACATCGAAATCTCTGCAACCATACTCTGTGTTGCAAATCTGCCGCGTGATCTTAACGCCTCGCGCTTGCAGTTCCTCGTACAGCGCGTCCGCATTCTTGATCCAAATGTAGGCATCCCAGCAGGCATCCGGATTAACCCAATGGTTAGGACGGACGTGGCCTGACGAACCAACGCTCTTGAGCATGATATAGGCACCATCTCGATGAACAATGACGAACTGCGGTGGCTCGCCCCAAATACGGTCAAACTGAAATCCCAGTTTGTCGCGATAAAACTCTGCCGACTGGAAGATGTCATCAACAATCAAGTATGGCGCAACGCCATACAACTTTTGCTCAGCTTTAGTGTTTGGATTCGTCATAGTTTTTCAGGTGTAAGCGGCGCAGTAGTCCCAAGACCAGAAACAGGAAAAACGGAATCGCGTTGATGAGCGCGCGCGGTTCGTTCTCGAACTTTCCGTAAGCGCTGAACCAATGCACGAACGCATCCAGCGAAAGATAGAATGTCACGGCCCAATGAAACTTCATGCTCTGCTCGTAATGCCGCGCGAACCAGAAGAAGAACATGCCCACCAACACCCACAGGGTGGCGGTTTCTTGGATCAAATGCAGCGTGAAGGGATTGTTCTGGCCCATCTCGAAGATCCGGTCATGCACCCAGATAGGCAAGAGGCCTGTTCCCAGTAGTAACACGCCAATGCCCGACAACAGATAAAAACCGCCCGCGAGCACGTACAGGCCCCGCGTAACGCTGGCTACGATACGCCGCCTGGCAGGTTTTCCGGTTCGTAGATCAGGTTGGGCGGATGTATCTGTCATCGAGAAAATTCCCCACTTCCAAGACTGGCAGCAAAGTCTTGGATCTAACGCCATCGCTCAACCGCGTGCGTCTTCACACGTCGGCTGCAGCGCATTGTTGGGCGTGATCTGCCACAGGAAGCGTTCATGTATTTTCGACCGACGCTCATCACCGAGTACGACCGAAGAACAAGAGATAGCCGTCGGCATCCTTGAGCTCGAAACCACGCAAACCGTCATCAGTGTCTCTCAGCGGCTCGAAAAACTCGACATTGCGCGCAGCAAATTCGGCCGCCAGTGCGTCAGGATCCGGGACGCTAACGAATGCGTCCCAACGGGCGATACCTTGCTTGATGTCTCGCGTGTAGTTCGGCACTGGAGCCACGCCAATGTCTTTCATCAGGATCTGCGCACCGCCCCTGCGTACGATGCCGAAGAAGATGTCGTCAGGCTCAGGCCCCTGGAAGGTGATCTCAAATCCAAGCCGGTCTCGGTAAAACGCAAGCGCTGACGGTACGTTGCTCACGATAAAAAAGGGTGAGATGCCGGAAATCTCTGCTTGTGTCATGTAGACTCCTCCGTGCTTTACGCCCAACTAGCTACTTACTCGG
This sequence comes from uncultured Acidobacteriota bacterium, assembly GCA_963699175.1. Taxonomy (GTDB): domain Bacteria; phylum Acidobacteriota; class Blastocatellia; order RBC074; family RBC074; genus JACPYM01. The sequence goes on from OY969418.1 coordinate 2,005,723, forward strand.
CGTCATGTGCCAACCGTGATTGACCCAAGCGCCTTGCCGTCGAACAAATATCTCCGTCGCGCGCCCGGTGCTGGTGTGACGTTCGCCTTGTGGATTCTCCAACTCATACAAGTAGGTCGTGTAGATGATAGCCGTGTTGCCATAAATCTGCATCTCGGTCTGCGGAAATTCCAGCCGCACTAACTTGTTGCCTCTTTGCACGCCTTGCTTGGCCGACTCCAGGATTTCAGGCTTCTTCACGAAGGGCTTTTCGCGAGAAGCATTCTTCACTTCGACATCAACCCGGTTTACGCCAGTTTGCATTCAGACCCGCGCTTCGCTGACTTGGCGCGGCGGCTGGGGCTAAGCCCCTGACTGGCGCAGTTCGCGCCGCAGCCAGGCTTTGGCCAGCGTCCATTCACGTCGCACCGTGGTGGGCGAAATCTCCAGTACTTCGGCAGTCTCTTCAATGCTTAGTCCGCCAAAGTAACGCAACTCAACAATGCGACTCTTGCGTTCGTCCTTCCCAGCCAAGGTGCTGAGCGCTTCGTCGAGTTCGACCAGGCCCGGCTCGCTGGTGGCGCTCAGATTGAGTGCTTCATCCAACGCCACGCTTGCCTGCCCGCCGCCGCGCTTATCGCGCTGCCGAGTGCGCGCGTGATCTACCAGAATGTGACGCATAACCTGGGCGGCCAGGGCGAAGAAATGCGCTTTGTTGTGCCACTCGACGGGATTCTGTCCGGCCAGTTTCAGATAGGCTTCGTGCACGAGCGCAGTCGGCTGCAAGGTATGATCCGGGCGTTCCGTCTGAAGCTGCCAAGCGGCGAGGCGGCGCAGATCGTCGTAAACCAAGGCCATCAGCTTCCCGAACGCCTCCGCTTGCCCGTCACGGTATTGATCGAGCAGCAGGCTGATCTCTGATGAATTGGTGGACATTGCCCTACACCTCAGTATTTTTTTTGTTGCAGTAAATGTTCAGAGGCGGCGGCAGATGTACCGTAGACTGTCAGTCTGCGGAAGCTTCGATGTTGTACCCTTCGGTTCCGGTGGGTAAAAACCGAGTCCTCCGCAGACTGACAGTCTACGGTACAGTGCGCGTCCCAGTTTGTTTGTCAGCCTCGAAATATTTATTGAAAGAGTTTTTGTCAGCCTGGGCGGATTCGCGCCGTTTTGTCGCTATTTGCCATGACAGACGGTTGCTTGAACCGTCAGCATATTAAACAATCACTGCCCCGGCACAAAAATGGAGACGAGCGATGAACGCAGATTGGGAAAAGATCAATCAGCTTTTTCACGAGGCGCTGGAGTGTCCAGACACAGAGCGTGCGGAGTTTATTGCCCGCGCCGCGCAAAACGATCCGACACTGCGCAGCGAGTTGCAGTCGCTGTTAAACGTCCACGAAGAGAATCACAGCTTCATGGAAACGCCCGTGATGCGCGTCAGCCTTTCACCCCAATTTGGCCGCTGGCAGGAGCAGATCGTTGAAGCGATTGTGCCACAATCAAGCCAAGCCAATCAGATGCACGGGCGACTGCTGGACGGCAAATACCGCTTAGAAGAGTTGTGCGGACGTGGCGGGATGGGCGCCGTTTACCGCGCGCTGCACGTCGGCACGGGGCGCCAGGTCGCCGTCAAAGTGATTGCGCCCGAACTGGCGGGCAACCGCGAATTCATCGAGCGCTTTCGGCGCGAGGCCATGACCATCGGGCGGTTGCGCCACCCCAACATCGTCAACGTCACCGATTTCGGTATCACCGGCTCAGGCGAACAGACGTTGGCTTATCTGGTGATGGAGCACCTCGAAGGCGGCACGCTCGCCGCCAAGCTCAAAGACAAACGACCGCTGCCGCTGGCTGAGGCGCAGGCTATCCTCAATCAAACCTGCGCGGCGATTGACGAAGCGCATCGTCTGGGCATTCTGCATCGCGACCTCAAACCAGAGAACATCTGGCTTGAACCGGCAGGGGCGGGCGGCTGCAACGTCAAGGTGCTGGATTTTGGGATTGCCCAACTGCACGACTTTTTCGCGCGCGAAGAGCCGGAGCCGCTGCCAGTCATCAGTGAAATAAGCGAGACGCGCGAAACGACAGAAACGCCGCAACCTTTTTCAATTACGGAAGACGAAACCTTGCGGCTCAACCTCACGCTTCAGCAGTTGACTCGCTCAGGCACGGTGATGGGGACGCCGAAATACATGTCGCCCGAACAATGCCGGGGCGAAAAACTCGACAACGGCTCGGACATTTACAGCCTGGGCGTGATCGCTTACCAGATGCTGAGCGGAGAGCCGCCCTTTACCGGAACCATTGCAGAGTTGCTGCAACAACATCGTGACGCTGCGCCCGCGCCGCTCAGAGAAAAGCGGCTAAGTGTGCCTGCCGCGATTGATGCCGTCGTTTGCCAGGCGCTAGCCAAAGAGCCGTCTGCGCGTCCCGCTACGGCAGGCGCATTTGCTTTTCTGCTGAGCCTGCAAACCGAGGGCAATAGCTGGTTGCGCCAGCAGGCCGATGCCATCACTCGGCAGCACAGGTTCAAACTGATTTGGCTGGCGGTGCGTTTGCAATGGTGGAGTTGGTTGCTAACTGGTTTGATCCTGATGGCCACGGTGAAACTGCCTGGACTGCGGCCTTTGCAGGCTGGTTTGGTCTTTGGGCTGCTCTGGCTGCTGATTACGGCCACCACGCTTTGGAAGCAGAACTCGGTCACGGCGGCATGCACGCTCTTCCTCGAACAGGTGCGAAAAACAGCGAAGGCAGAGACGGAGGTTGGCAGTGTTGTCAGCGCCGTCAAGCAACGCAGCGGCGAGCTTGCCAAAGCGACTTTCGCGGAATTGTCCGGCGTGGTGCGCAAACTACTTTCGTTCAAGCGGGCTGAAATTGAGCGCTGGGCTGATTCCCTGTTGATCGTCCCGTCGTTGATGCGTGAAGGGGTGAGCGTTGATGAAGCGACGCAACGTTCAGCCAAACTGGTCGAGCCGCTGCGCAGCAAGCTGGCTTATCCAACTTTCAGGCGGCTGCTCGCCTTCGCGCTCGTGCTGACTGCGTGGCAAGCGATGTTGGTGATTGGGGGCACTGTGCTGGATGGCGGGCGAAGAAACTTCGCTTTCCGTGAGGAAATCATCCTTCTGCTGTCCTTCCTTCTAGCTTTCTGCCTTACGGCATTCAGCCTCAGTCTGAAAAGCTCCATCGAGCAGGCTGTGCTTTATCTCACCGCGCGCCAGGCCTTGGGCGAAGTTGCACCGGACGCAGCCGGTCAATCACTCCGCCAAGCCGAGGAGCCCAAACCTAGCCCTTTGTGGCCTTACTTCAGGACTTATGTGCCGACCTGCGCGCTGTTGCTGCTGATGGGCTACTTGCAGTTCCTGAAATTCCCCTTGATGAGTTCTGCCATCAACAATGGCGAAATCTACAGCGTCAAAGCGCTGCAAGCAGTCGGCGTCCCGCTCCCATCTTGGACGCTGGCAGACGTTGCGCCCATGGGCTGGCGACGCTGGCTGCGGAGAGTCGCGTACCCGATTGGACGGCACGGTTTCCGCCCCTACGATCCGAACATCCTTCAATCTCAGGCAATGACGAAATTCCTGCTCGAGAAAGGCGTAGACGTCAATCGCAGGCTCAGCTTAGGTGGGTGGTGGACGCCGCCCGGCATCGGTAATGTCGAGGTGCCACCGCTGTTTGTTGCCTTGACGATTGGCCGAGTGGACGCGGCGCGCTTGCTGATCAAGCACGGCGCTGATCTGCGGGCGCGCGATTCCATCGGGCGCAGCGCCCTGACGGTGGCCATCACTTATTGCCCGCAGGCCATCGAACTACTGCTTGCTTCGGGCGTAGATATCAACGAACAGACCCGCTTCGGCACGCCGTTGCTAACTGCTGCGCGTTATCAATGGCTCTACTATAGTGGGAGACAAATCGGGGCGCGCGACAACGCCGATAAAATATTGCGCGACAACGCCGTCGAAATATTGTTGGAAAAAGGTGCTGATCCGAACACCCGCGATAGTGAGGGGCGCAACGCCTTGATGGTGATGTCTATGGAAAAACGGCTCTGGCCCTCGCGGCAAATTGGCAAAGCGTTGTTGGACGCCGGTTGCGATATTAATGCGACGGACAGCCAAGGGCGGACGCCGCTGATGTACGCCGTGCGCTATAACCAGGGTGGTGCGGTCAGTTTGCTGCTAAAGCGAGGCGCAAACGTCAACGCGCGGGACAAGAGCGGGATGACCGCGCTGGATATGGCAAAGCAAGCGGGCAATCAAGACATTCTCATACATTTTTAGCCATTCGGCGTTCAGTTAGCTCACTCATATCTGAGCGCCACCAACGGATCAACCTTCGTCGCCCGCCGCGCCGGGATATAACAAGCCAGCAGCGCCACCGTAACGAGTAACAGCGCAATCAAGCTGTACGTCCCGGGGTCTGCGGCGCTCACCCCAAACAGCAAAGTGGACATTAGCCGTGTCAGCCCAAAGGCCGCCGCCAAGCCTGCCGCCAGGCCTAGCAGCGTCAAACGCAGCCCGTGCCCGACTATCATTTTGAGCACGTCTCGTTGACCTGCACCCAAGGCCATGCGAATGCCGATCTCGTGCGTGCGTTGCGTCACGGCGTAGCTCAGCACGCCGTAAAGGCCGACTGCCGCTAACACCAGCGCCACTGCGGCGAATACGCCGAGCAGCAGCATCGAAAACTGCTGTTGCGCGATGGACGCCGAAAGAAATTCATTGAGCGCGCGGATATTGGCGATGGGTTGTTCTTTATCAATTTGCAAGACCGCTTGGCGAATGGCAGCGGTGTAGTTGGTCGGTTCGCCCGTCGTGCGCGCCACCAGCGTCATCGAAGACATCGTTTGTTGTGTGTAGGGTTCGTAAGTCTGCAAAGGCGTTGCCTGATCCAGTCCATATTGCTTTACATCAGCGACGATGCCGACGATTTCATACCAGTCGGGATTTTTCGACCTGTCATCAAAAGTCATTCGCTTGCCAAGCGGGTCTTCGTTCGGAAAAATCTTCTGCGCCATCGCCTCGTTAATCACGGCGACGTGTGGCGCATCTTTAGTATCGCGTTCGGTGAGTAACCGCCCACGGCGCAGCGCAATGCCCATCGCTTTGAAATAACCAGCACTCACCGAGTAAAAGTTCGTACTCTGGCCAGCGCCCGGCGGCAAAGGCGGCCTTCCCTCGATTTCAAAGGCATAGATAGTGTCGTTGCCCATCGGCATGGAGTTGGTCACGCCCGTCGCTTGTACGCCTGGCAGGGCGCTGACTTTTTCAAGCAGTTGTTGGAAGAAAGCGGCTCGCTGAGTCTCTTCGGTATATTTCCGGCGCGGCAACGCCACGGACAGCGTCAGCGCGCTGTCAGGATTGAAACCCGGATCAACCCGCTGCAATTGCCAGAAACTTTTGATCAACAATCCCGCGCCGACCAACAGCACCAGCGCCGACGCGACTTCCAACACAACCAATGTGCTGCGCACAAGCTGGCGGCGTCCGCCTTCGGTCGAACCGCGTCCCGCGTCTTTCATCGTCTCGCTCAAGTTCGGTTTGGAAGCTTGCAACGCGGGCACGAGTCCGAAAATCACGCCGGTTAGTAGCGTGATCGCGGCAGTGAACGCCAATGCGCGGCCATCAAGCGATATGCCGGCCATGCGCGGCAAATCCTGCGGGGCCAGCTTCAGCAACAAATCCATACCCCATTTGGCTAACAGCAATCCTGCCGCTCCGCCGACCAACGAGAGCAGCAGGCTTTCGGTCAGCAGTTGGCGGATGATGCGCAGGCGGCCTGCGCCGAGCGCCGTGCGAATGGCGATTTCCTTTTGCCTTCCGGCAGCGCGCGCTAGTAACAGGTTCGCCACGTTGGCGCACGCAATCAACAACACAAATGCCACTGCTCCCAACAACACGAGCAAGGCTGTTTTGATGCTGCGGACGGTATATTCCAACAGCGGCATGACTTTGACACTCCAACCCGCATTCGGGCCGGGATATTGCGCGGCCAGGCGCGCGGCAATCGTGGTCATCTCTGTGCGCGCTTGCTCTACCGTAACACCAGCTTTGAGCCGTCCGAGAGCACTGAGGAAATGCCCGCCGTGATTTTGGGCGTCTTGTGCAGTAAATGCCACCGGCGTCAACAAGTCCAAGCTAGACCCGCCGAACCGAAACGTTGCGGGCAATACCCCAATCACGGTGTAGCTCTGACCGCTGAGCGTGAGCGTCTGGTTGACGATGTTGGCTTCACCACCAAAGCGCCGTTGCCAAAATCCATGACTCAAGATCACTACGTTGTTGTGTCCCGGCTGATCTTCTTCTGGCAAAAAATCCCGCCCCAGTTGTGGCTGCGCGCCGAACATCGCCAAAAAGCCGTCGGTGACTCTCAAGCCCCGTAATTGTTCCGGGTCGCCGGTGCCGATCAGATTGAAAGAGGTGCCGGTAAAAGCAATGAGTCGCTCGAATACGTTGTTCTGCTTCTTCCAGTCCAGGAAGTTGCCCGGCGAGACGGAGAACTCCGGGAATTGCGGCAGCTTCATTTCACGAATCATCATTAACCGCTCCGGCTCCGCATAAGGCAGCGGGCGCAGCAGTACCGTATTGACGACGCTGAAAATCGCCGCGTTCGCCCCGATTCCCAGCGCCAGCGTGATAATGGCAATTAGTGTAAAGCCAGGTTGCTTGAACAACATTCGCGCGCCGTAGCGCAAGTCTTGCCAGAGTGTTTGCATTGTCCTCTTCCTTATTTCAAATCCAACGCCACCAGCATCCGCCGATCACGCAGGTAAAGATTCGTCCCGGCCAGCGTCGGCGGCGTCCACGCAGTGCGATTCAAGACAGCGGCCTTTGAGATAACCTTCATACCTTGCGGCGACAGGCTGACCAGCGCCAACTGCCCGTCTTCATCCAACAGAATCAGCTTGCCGTTGGCGTAAACAAAGTTGGCTTTGGGAAAGCTGCGATCTTGCCAGACGATGTTGCCCGTCTTGACTTCGATAGCGGTCATTGGCGCGGGGCCGAAATCGCCGCTCGAAGCGAAGACCAATTCGCCCAGCCGCACCATCGTGGTGTGATGCACGCGCATGCGGCGGTTGGCCCACAACTCTTTCACTGTAGTCTTGCCGCCCGCTTGATGCAGTTCCAACGCGCGGCTGCCTCCGCTGTAGGCAGAAGAGATGAACAGAATGTTGTCTCCACCCGCTGGGCCCCACAACGGCGGCGTGATGTTCAAGCCCCAGTCACACTGGTGCGGGTGTTTCCAAAGCAACTCGCCGTTATCAGGGTTCACCCCTACAGCGTTGTCAGCCAGCACAACGACAAGCTGCTCCTGCCCATCCACATTGATCAGCGTCGGTGTCGAAGGCGAGAGGTCGAAGCTCTGATTCTTCCAAACCACTTTGCCAGTCTTTTGATCGAAGGCCATCAACGATTGCCCCGCCGCGCCGCCGACGGTGACGATCAGCGTGTTCTTGTAGGCCAACGGGCTGCAAGAATAGCCGCGTCCCATACGCATGCCGCCGTACTCTTGATACAGGTCATGCGACCAGACGACATTGCCGGTCTGTTTATCAAAGGCCTGTAGCTTGCCAATCACGCCGACTGTAAAGAGTAGATTGCCCACGATGAGCGGAGTGGAATGCGGGCCGTTGCCGTTCTCCAACTTCAAGCCGGTGGTCGGCGCAGCGTAGCTTTTCTCCCAAACAGTTTTACCGCTGGCTGCGTCGAGCGCGATGACGCATTCTTGCTCACCTTTGCTGTACATCGTGTAGAGCCGCCCCTGCTCTGCGACAACAGAGGAATGGCCTTCGCCCAGTTCGCGGCTCCACAAGCGCTTCGGGCCGTTGGCGGGCCACGTTTCGGCCAGGCCTTTCGCGTCTACCATAAAATTGCGCTGCGGCCCGCCCCATTGCGGCCAGTTGGTTGTTTGAGCTAGCAGGCTGCTGTTGAGCAATAATAGGAAGCCGAAGCAGTACCAGCTTGCCTTAAACGAATGCGGGTTTACTGGCAGTAATCTCATTGTTGATAAGCTCCTGCGGAGATTTGTGGGGCAGGTTCTCAACCTGTCCCACAATAGTCAGGTCAGGCAGGTTGGGAACCTGCCTCACGAATCTTCATTGCTTCGCGCATCAATCCTCATTCATACCTTAACGCCACCAGCGGGTCTACCTTTGTCGCCCGCCGCGCCGGAATGTAACAGGCCAAGAGTGCGACGACAGCCAGCAACGCCACGACTGCGGCAAAGGTCAACGGGTCGGTCACGCTCACCTCGAAGAGCAGCGTGGATATCAACCGCGTCAACCCAAAAGCGCCGACCAGACCAATGACGATGCCCAGGCCGGCCAGCTTCGTTCCCTGCCCCAGCACCATCTTCAACACGTCGGACGAGCGCGCGCCGAGCGCCATCCGCACGCCAATCTCCTGTGTGCGTTGCGAGACCGAGTAGGCCATCACGCCGTAGATACCTACTGCCGCCAGCGCCAGCGCGATGGCCGAAAATGCGCCGAGCAGAATCGAGAGGAAGCGCGGCCTGACCAGCGCATCGGCTACGGTATCTGACAGCGGCTGCATGCCAAAGATGGGCAGCGCTGGGTCAAGCTCGCGCACCGCCGCCCGTACTGCCGCCGCCGCCAACGACGGATCGCCCGCCGTGCGCACCACGTAGTTCTGTCTGCCGATTCCGCCGACGAGTTGGACAAATTGCCGGTCAAGCAGATAAAGCTCTGTCCCGGCGGGCTTGTCCACCCCGATGTTCTTGGTGTCTTCGACGATGCCGACGACGGTGAACCAGTTGGGATCTCTGGAAACTTGCGGATTGACGCGCCGCCCGATGGGATTTTCTTTCCAGAAGCGCCGCGCCATTGCTTGATTGATGACGGCGACGCGCTGCGCATTCTCGTTGCGATCCGTCGGCTCAAATAAACGTCCCTCCACTAGGCGGACGCCCAACGTCTTGAAGTAGTCTCCACTGACGATGTTCCAGTAATCCACGTTCTGCACCGGGCCATTGGGCGTGGGCTGGAAGCCTTCGATTTGAGTATCGTTGGCGTTGATCGGGCGCAGCGGTGGCAAGCCATTGGACATCGAAGCAGATTTCACGCCCGGCAAAGCGGACAACTTATCCAACAGCGTTTGTGAAAAGCGGAGTTGCTCCGGCACTGGATAAGATCTGCCTGGCAGCGCCACCGTAAATGATAGCGCGTTGAATGGGTTGAAACCCAAATCAACCTGACGCAATTTCCAAAACGCGCGGATCATCAACCCTGAGCCGACGATCAGCACGACGGCCAACGCGATTTCGGTAACTACTAGCCCCTTGCGCAATAGATGGCTGCCTGCGCCTGTCGTCCGCAGGCTCGCGCCGTGCAGCCACGTAGCCAGATTGCCTTCGCGCAGTTGCGCCATCGGGGCGAGCGCGAAGATGAAAACCGCCAGGATTGAAATGCCCAGCGTGAAGGCCAGCACCGCCAGGTCGAGTTTGATTTCGCCCGTGCGCGGCACGCTGTCGGGCGCTACGGCAATAATCGTTTTGAGTCCGAGTTGCGCCAGCCCCACGCCGCAAACCGCGCCGAGCACAACCAGAATAAGGCCCTCGGTCAGGAATTGTCGGAGCATTCGACTGCGCCCTGCGCCCAAAGCCAAGCGCACGGCAAATTCGCGGTGACGGGCTTCGGCGCGCGCCAGCAACAGGCTCGCCACATTCGCGCACGCAATCAGCAACACAAAGCCGACCGCGCCCAGCAGCGTCAGCACCGCCCGACGCGACGACCCAACTACGTCTTCGTGCAGCGGGAACATCAAGACCGGGTGAAATTGCGGATTGAGCAGATGTTGTGCGCGGTTCTCGCTCCTCCAACCGGCTTGCAGCGCGTCCATCTCGCTACGCGCCTGTTCGATAGTCACGCCCGGCTTGAGTCGCCCGATAAGGTAGAGGAAGTGGCCGCCTCGATTGCCCGGATTGGCGGGGTCGAATTGAAAAGGTATCCACACGTCCACCGGGTCATTGCTGCCGGGCGGAAACATGTAGCCCTGCGGCATCACCCCGATGACGACGAAGGGCTGCGAGTTGATGCGGACTTGTTGGCCGACGACGTTGGCTTGCCCGCCAAAGGCGCGCTGCCACAGGCCGTGCGAGATGATCGCGGAATTCGGTCCGTTAGGCTTCTCTTCTTCCGGCGTAAAGTTGCGGCCCAAGATCGGCATCACGCCAAGCGTGTCAATCAGGCTGCGCGTGACACGCGTCGAGGTGACGCGGATCGGCTCGCCAGTCGTTGAGATATTCGCCCCGCCCGCGGCCCAAGCGCCGATGGATTCCCAGGACTTCGCCTCTTTCTGAATATCCAAAAACTCCGGCGATGAAATCCAGAACTTGCGCAGGTTCATCGTCGGAAATTCACTGTAGACCCGCACTAGCCTGCTCGGCTCTTTGTATGGCAGCGGGCGCAGCAACACGCCGTTGACGACGCTGAAGATGGCCGTGTTCGCGCCAATGCCCAGCGCCAGCGTAATCACAGCAATCAAAGTAAAGCCGGGTTTCTTCAACAACATTCGCGCGCCGTAGCGCAGGTCTTGCCAGAGTTTGTTCATCGGTTTTCTCCCTTAGTCTTTCAGGCGCGCGCCAGGAATCGCCCAGTGGATTGCAACATCATTACCGCAAGTGGCTCGGCGCGCAGATTGTCTATCACCCTTCTCATCAAATAACCAAGCCGCGTGCCAGCTTGGCCAACCGCCTAAGTGCTTGCAAGACGTGATTTGAGATAAGACCGAAGAGCGAGAGAAGCGCTGGTTTGTCCGCTTCTGGGATTGCCCTTTCCCAAAATTGAGTGGTGCAGAAAGGAGCAGTAGCCGTATTCACCGCAGCGGCGCAGCGAAGACGGGAGGGAAAGATCTACCAGCAAGTTCTCTGCGCTTCGTCTATGTTCTTTGTGCCTCTCTGAAGAAGGGTAGTGGCGCAAGCGGGAGAGAAGGTTTGGAGTTCCGCCTGCAGGCGGCAGCTTGCGTTGACCAGCTCGGCCGGCTGCAACCGTTACTCCAAACTCACCACCTTGAGCCACTACCAAGGAATGAATGATTTCTTGTAATCGGTGTATGGTTGGAGTATGATCCGCCCGCATTAGTCATTCGATCTACATAAAATAAATTGGCTGTAAAAATCTTGGCTTTGGCTTGGTCGAATACCGGTAGATACTGATACAGTCCCAGCAACGGCGCTTGCCGTAGACCGTTCCTTCGCAGTTCCGAAGGTTGATATTCCCTCTGTTATTGAAACTGAGAGTAGCACGCAACGATAAGCGACGCTTGTCAAGCTTGCTGTGCTTAATCAACTGGAAGGCCAACCCGAAGCACAAGGCACTGAGGAGACAGCATGTCAAAACTCCAGCCTTGTTCAGACGCCAAACCATCAGTACTCGTCCGGGATCAACAACCCTAACGGTTCAGGCTCGTCAGCAGCAGCATCGTCAAGTGTGATGCGCAGCCTATGTTAGTCGAGAGTGCCGCCACCGCTTTGAGGCGCTTGCCCTCGCCGGAATGTTCCATCGTTCTGCTTGCCCTCGGCGCTACGCCTGGCTTTGACAGCCCGACCGCGGAACTCATGCGCGGCTTAAAATTGAAAGGGTTCAAAATCATCGCTTATGAAGACGGCGCGTTGGCTTGGCCAATCGGCCTGCAATGCCGCGCGTTGTTGCTGGGAGCATCGTGGCTGCTCGACAGTTCGCAGCCGGACTTCGCCGAGCAGTTGCGTAACTTCCTGGCGCGCTTGCTGCGCGATGAAGCGGAGCGCAGCGGAGACTAAGTGCAAAAGCGAGATGAAGCAACTCGGCCTGGCGGGCGAGAGTCCGGCCATCCTCGCTGTTTTTCAATGCGCGGCGCGCGCGGCGGCGCTGAGCGACCTCGCCACGCTCATTACCGGCGAGACCGGCACGGGCAAGGAGTTGATCGCGCGGGCGATTCACCAACTCGATCTCAAGCGGCGGAACGGCCCCTTTATCGCAATCAATTGCAGCGCCATCAATCCGGGCGTCGCCGAAAGCGAGTTGTTCGGCCATCGGCGCGGTGCCTTTACTGGCGCAGAACGAACCCGCGCGGGTCTGATCCGCGCGGCGCAGGGCGGTGTGCTGTTTCTGGACGAGATCGGCGAGATGGAGCTTTCACTGCAGGCCAAGCTGCTGCGCGTGCTTCAAGAGCATCGCGTGCTCGGCGTCGGCGAAGACAGAGAAATCGCCGTTGATGTCCGCCTCATTGCTGCCACCAACCAGGATTTGAAGGGGCTGACGCAAGCGGGTCGCTTCCGGGCCGATCTCTTTCACCGCCTCAACCTGCTTCCGATCCACATCCCTCCGCTCAGACAGCGCCCGGCTGACCTCAAACCGTTGATCGAATACTTCCTGGACAAACACCGGTTATTGCACCCCGCTGGAAAATTCCAGATCGGTGCCGATTTCCTGGCCGCCCTGGCGTTGGCTGAATTGCCCGGCAACGCGCGCCAGCTTGAGAACGTGGTGCGCTGGGTGCTGGTCAACAAGCAGGACGAAGCTCCGCTGAACCTGGGCGACCTGCCGCGCGAGATACTGGAACAACTGGTCGAACTGAGCGTAACGCTGCCACCGCCGTTGGAAGCCGCGCCTGGCCAGCCGCAAAACAGCGTGGATGAGACACGCTCCTCGGAATTGCACGTTTACCTGACGCAGCTTTTGAGCGTCAATGGCTGGACGCTTTCACAGTCGCTCGAATATTGCGAAAAGCTTCTGTTCAAGTCGGCGCTGCAGTTGGCGCACGGCAATCAGACGCAGACTGCCAAATTGCTCGGCCTGACGCCACGCAGCGTCTACAACAAAGTCCGCAAATATCACCTCGAACACTGATGAGGTTGCCAGCGTGGTGACGCGGAAAACTCCTTCCAGGCGCTACGCAAACTTGCCGGAAGAGCTTTTCCGGCAGGCCGCCTTCGCTGCTCTCCCGCCTGTCCCGCTCTACCGATTTCACCGTTGAGAATCAATCACTTCAGCTCTCGACAGAGCCGTGCGCGAGCCGCCACGCGTTGCGGCACACGCGTTGCCCAGTCAATCGAAGCCAGGATCATCATTGGTTGGAAAGAATGGGAAGGCATAGACTCGGATCGTCTGAAGGAGCGAGCGTGGATTTTAGGAATCAATGGGTCAGCTTCAGAATCAGCGACATCTACTTTCCCGATCCGCTGCAAGTTCTCTTCGAGTTGCACAGCAACGACCTGCTCCAGGGCAAAGTCGCCGATCTCTCGGATAACGGAATGTCCAAGGAGGCTTTTGCCGTGATCGAAGTAGATGGTTTGAGTCAACCGGTAATCGTGCCGGTGGATCGGCTACTCGGGGTTGAATGAATGGTCAGCTTCTGCCCGCGTTATGTGGAGCCTCGCATCATCGTCCGCCGCGTACCCCGTGGGACGCCCGGCACGCTTGAAACCGCGCGGTTAATCGCGCAGTTGGTCAGCGACGGCGCGAAAGATTTTTACGTGCGGCAGAAGGCGATCGGGATTTTCCGCGCTTACCACGTGCGCCCCAAGGATCGCTTTGGCGAAGTCTGCGCTCTTTTCGATTGGGTGCGGCGCAACATTCGTTACACCCGCGATATTTTCCAGGTTGAGTTGCTGCATACCGCCCGCCGCATGATCGAACTGAAGGCGGGCGATTGCGACGATATGACCATACTGCTTGGCTCCATGCTCAAATCCACCGGCCACCCGGTCAGGCTGGCTTTGGTCGGGTTTCAACCAAACAGACCGCACGCTTACACGCACATCTACCCGGAAGTGAATGTGGGTGGAAAGTGGGTCGCCCTGGACGCGACGATGAATAAGCCGATTGGCTGGGCGCCACCCGCCCGGTGGAAACGAATCTGCGAAATCGAAAAGGAAGGGATTCGATGCTCATCCAAGACATGTTGACCGGCTACGTACACGAGGTCCCTGAGCGGTCTTACGGGGGAAACCTTGCCGGTTACGGCTATCCTTATGGCGCGCCGTGGCAGCAGTCTCCGCCACAATACGGCCGAGTGGTTTATGACGGCTTGGGCAATCCGCTGGGGTTGCCGTTCATTGCCGCACTTGCGCCGCTGGCGGCCAAAGCTGTGGGTGCCATTGCCCCAATCATTGCCAAAGTGGCTCCGACGATATTCGCCAAAGCGGCCCCGCTTATCGCCAAGGTGGGGCCGAACGTTACCAATGTGCTGCCGATGGCTTCACAGATGTTCCCGGCTGCCGCCCCGATGCTGCCGGGCGGACCAGGCCCCTTGCCGTTCGCGCCAGCCCCGCCGCCGATGGCCTTCGATCCGGCCCGCCCGCCCGCGATGAGCGCGCTGCCGCCTTCGGTGATTCCGGCCATGCCGGTTGCTCCGGGCGTGCCGCCGTACCCCGTGGCTTACCGGCGTCGCAGGCGCAGCAGACGGCGAGTTGCCATCAGGCGCACGACTTTTGCTCCGCCTCCGCGGGGTGTGCCGGTGGCTCCGCCTGTGCCTTCGTCGGTCGTCGAAGCGTCAATCAGAACAGAACCGGCAAATACCGTTTCGGGTTATGGATATTACGGAGGCTTTCGCGGTTATGGTTGGTGATGAGCTGCGCTTCGCCAATTCAAGTATGGCTCGTCAATCGTCAACCGGTTAAGAGGAGAATTTATGCTTGTTCAAGATCCACTGTCAGGCTACCTGCACGAAGTTCCCGACGCGCAGCCTCACTACGGAGGTTATGGAGGGTATTACGGCGGCTACGACGAATATGTTGATCCAAGTATGGCCGAATATCCGGGAGAACTGGGACTGTTCTTTCTTCCTAAACTCATCAGCGCGATTACCGGGGGGGGAGCGCCGCCGCCGCCGCCGCTGCTGCCTCATCAACAAATCATACGTGCGTTTACCGGGAGCGGAGCGCCGCCGCCGCCGGGTATTCCCTTTGTGCCGCCGCCGGGGATACGGGCATACATCGCGTCGGTGGTGAAAGATGTGCTTGCGCAGACGCAGATGCAACCAGGAGCTGTTCAGATGGCCGCTCAAGGGGGAATGTACCGCAGACAACGTCGCCGCCGCTGATGGGCGCTGGCCGGCAAGTCGCGGCCACACCGCCAAACATTTTTCAGATGGGTCAGAAAACCTTCTTTTGAAACCAGAGAAAAGGAGAAAATTTCATGCTTGTTCAACCTGATTATTCGGGATATTTGCAGGAAGCTCCCGATTTTGCGGAAGGCCCTGAATCGTACGTGGGCGAATTTCCGTTTCCGATGCTTCCGCCAAGTCCATTTATGCCTGCTGCCCCGCAGTTCTCGCCATTTATGCCAGGGGGGTCGTTCTCGCCAATTTCTTCAATGGGAACGCAGCCCTCGTGGTGGCGCTGGCCTACCGTTCATTGGTCATGGGTGAACCAGTTCCGCCCTTGGCGTCAACCGCCCTTTTTGTCCTATTGGCGCTTGCAACAGCCCTTTGACCAGTCAGGCTACGCCAGGCAAATGGCCTATATGAAATGGCAGCAACAACAAGGCATGGCGCCCGGCATGATGCCCGGTATGCCAGGTATGCCCGGCGCATATCCGGGCATGCCACCCGGAATGCCTGGAATGCCCGGGGCAGCACCCGGGTATCCTGGCATGCCTGGATACCCGGGTATGCCGGGAGTGCCGGGCATGCCTGGCTTCCCAGCCGCCGCCGCCGCCGGAGGACGCAGAAGGCGTAGACGCCGGCGTCGCTAAAAGAGGCTGGCACATTTCCACTGATAATCAGCAACCGCGGCAAGCGATCCGGCTGGATGTTTACGATTCAAACCGGTGAATGTCGGTCCGGTTTTCAATGGACAAATGTGCCCGCTTGGATTGCTCCGGTGTTGCGGCAGGTTGTGTAGAGCGGCGGTGGAGAGGATTCGATGAGTTATTTACTGACAGGCCGTGCGCCCAGGCAGGATTGCAGTTGCGGGCGGTGTCGCAATTGTCTGGAGCAAGGAATGACTCTGTTTCGTCGTTTTCACTGCTTTCCGGAATCCGGGGTCATCCACCGTCCTTGCCGCCGGCTGATTCCCAAGGTGTTGGTTAAGTTGGGGCATTTGCGGGGCCTGATCTACAGCTCGGACAGAGGGCAATCCCGGTGCGAGAGAACTTACATTCACTTTATGGAAACGCCGCCGCTGCTGGCCTGCGACACCGAGGGAAAACAGCTTTATGTCATCGGAGGGAAGTATCAGGTGACGCATCGTGGGATTGAAGGGTGAGCGACCCTTATCCAGTCAGCGCCCGCAACGGCCGGACGAAAAAGGAAATGGCGATGAACAGCAATCGTGGGTTCAATGAAGTAATGATCGTCAACCCATACGAACCAGGATCAGAAAACAATCAAGGAGCCAAGCTTATGCGATTCCTCGCTGCACCCCCATCAATGGGTTATTACGCCGAAGCGCCCGATGCCTATGGCTATTACGCAGAGACGCCAGAAGCGTATGGCTATTACGCGGCGGCGCCCGCCGGTTACGGCTATTACGCAAACCTGCCGGATTCATACGGTGAATACGAGCCAATGGGTTACTACGGCGAGTACGAGCCGATGGGTTACTACGGCGAAGCCACGGAAATGCCGGGTTATGCGGAGTATGACCCGACGCAGGCGGGGATGGCGGGTTATGGAGAAGGTTACTCCGGTTACGTGCGCGAGACTCGGCCCAGATACAATCCTGGCTGCCCGATGCCCACTAACGTCCACGGCTTTGGCGAAGCCGAAGTACTCCAAGGTTATGTCAAGCCGTCAACCGTCAATCCGACCTGCGGTCAATTCGCGTCTCAACCGGGGCAGGAACCGCCGCCGCCGGACAATTTCAAGCCGCTGTGGTGAGCCTGCAAGCGCTCCCCGAAGCAAAGCAATCCGTAATCATTTAACCAACCAGGAGGTTTGATCATGGCTGTCGTCAAAGGCATTAGGGAGAAAGTACACCTTCCACTCTACGACTCGATCACAGTGAAGAGCGAGGAGCAGTGGAGAAAAGATCAGGGGTCCAGCACGTTGAAATTTTTCGTTGACGTGCAGGGCAAAACAAAGCTCGAAACCAACATGCAGAGCGCCTCGCAGCTTTCGCATTACAACACCTTCGAGGCGCGGGCGATGCGGGTGATTGTCAGCGACCTGCCCGCCGTGTTTCCGGAAGATACGACCGCGACAGACACTGGCTACGATGTCGTTGACGAGACCGATGCAGAGAATGGGTTTCGTCTCGACACGAGCGTTGCAGGCGGACGCATCGGCGCGGTGGATGTGAATGGCGTGCTAGTCCCGGGAGAATTTGAGGCTGGGTTTGTCCTCCCCGGGGTTCCGATCCAAGCCGACCTTGAAGTTGGTATGGACAGGATCGTCGAGCTGCTGCGCGAGGCCAAGGACAGCGATGAGGGTTCGGTCGTGCTTTCTCCCGATGACGATGAAGTCACTCTGACGGCAAACAACGCGGAGTTGACTGACAATCAGATAGAGCGGCTGATAAATCTCGGTGGGACAATCCCGGTTACGACTTCCGACTTGGAATTTTTGCTGAGCGAGGAAGGCGGGCTGCAGGAAAAAGAGATTCCGCCTGATTTTCAGCTCGAGAAAGATGCCAGCGTCACCAGCTTCATCAACAAACTCATCTACAACACAGTCACCACCTTCTACGTCGGCGAAAAGATCATGATTCAGATGCCGACCTTCTTCTTCCCAGCCGGTGCTGGCGTGCGGAATGGTCATGCCGCCACCAACGGAGATCTTGATCCGATGGCGACTTTCCGCTTCGCCGAGCCGATCCACATAGACAAGCAGCAGAACTTCCGGGTTGAAATCGAAGTCCCGGATTCCGATGTGCTCAAAGAGCTGCAGCGCGTTTACGGCCCGTTGTCCATTTGGGTCGTGCTGGACGGCTACATGACTCGCGATGTCCAGTAATGGAATCGCCCGATGGCGATGACGCGGCGGCGATCAGCGCACGGCCCTGGCGGGTTGAGCCCCTGGCCTGGCCGTCCGCTGATCGCCACTGACTTCTTCCGGTGCGAATGAACATGCTTCCAAACCAAGCGCGAGTTCGAAGAAGAGGCGTTGGCCGTGCGGCCGCGCAAGCTTTCCCGTCCGCCCCTACGCCGGGCGTCTCGGAAGGGATGATTATTCCCTACGATCACGCCGCCGCCTTCGAACTGACCGGGCGTCCCGGCAACATCGTACAGGACGTAATCAATGTCGGCAGCGACGGCGTTTTCGTCGCCGTGGCCATCGGCTATGGCTTCGAGGAACAGCGCGCCCGGCCAATTGACCTGCCGGCGGGACTACCGGCCACCACGCTGTTGTCGCCAGCCAGCGTGACGCTCGCTCAATTGTCGCTCGCGCCGTTGATCGAAGGCTTTCGCATCAATCCTGAATTCGCTTCGCTGGTCTTCGTTGATCGAACCAGATTGCCCGCTCCACCGCCCGGCCAGGTCTTTGCCAATCAGCCGCTGGCCGCCGATTTTCTTTTCGCCAGAGTGATCGAACGGGTCAAAACGCCGGAAGACATCTCGTTCTTCTTCAGCATCGTTGACAGCGACACGGGGCGCGAGTTTCAGGATCAGCCCGCGCACAACCTGGCCTCGCTGGGCAAGAGCAACGGCGAGCGCCCGTTTCGCTTGCTGGCGCGCCCGCTCACATTCATGCCGCGTTCGACGCTGCGCTTGCAGATTTCCGAACGCACGGAAGGCACGCGCGGCACGCTCTTCATCGTGCTCTACGGCTACAAAATTCTCGGCGAGGGATGCGCCGAGCCGGTAATGCGGAACTGGCGGGCGACTCCACACGGCTGTCCGGTCGAGACCATCGGCGACCCTGAAGCGCGGGCAATTCTATTCGATTACGTCACCACCTTCGAGCTAACGGGACGACCGGGCAACCTCATCGAGGATGAGATCAGCGTCAACGCTGGCGACGGCTTCATCGCTACCAGCATCGGCTACGGCCTAGCAGCCGATGCGCGCGACGTAAGCGTCACCCTGCCTGCGGCAGGCCCGCCACCGCCGCCGACCGTAAATCTGGGGAATCTGCGACTGGATGCATTCTCTGCCAACGCGCTGCTGGACGGCATTCGCCTGCGCCCCAACTTCCTGCGCACGGCGTTGGAGCCAAACGGAAGGCTTGCCACTGCGCTGCCGGTTAGTCTGGTCAATCAAATCTTCGAGCGCATCAATCGCCCCGAAGACGTTTCATTCCGCTACGAAATCTTCGACAGCGGAGCGGGACGTGAATTGCAAAACCGCGCGATCAACAACATCGCCGGGCTGGGTATCGCCAACGGCGACCGCCCATTCAAGAAACTGGCGCGCCAAATGTCCTTCCTGCCGCGCTCGACCATCCGCGTGCGAGTCGAAGAACAATTCGGACGTGGCACACTCTTTATCGCTTTTCGAGGCTACAAACTCGTCGGCGCAGCGCGCGGAGGAGGGAGACGATGACGCCCACCGCACGAGCAACGAGAATGCGGTCGATCGTGCCCGCTGCGCCTGCGGCGGATGCGCAACGCTCGATCCCGTTCGATTACACGTTCCGCTTCAATTTGCTGGGCGATCCGAATCGCCCGAACCTGGTGCATCGGAGCACCATCACCATCAGCGTCGAGGCGAGCTTCACGGCAGTCTCAATCGGCTATGGCGTGGTGCCGCAAGTGACGCCGATCATCTTCGGGCCAGCGCCGCTAGCGCCTTTTCAAACAGTACCTGGTCTCGGCGTTCCGGCCCTCGCGCCTGCCAGTTTCAGGAATATCTCGCTGGGCCAGTTGTTCGACACGCTCGTCAGGGCGCTCTCCGCGACAGGAGATGTGCTGGCAGGCGAGACGGGACCCTCAGCGGCCTTCAAGGCTGGCATCAGACTCAATCCACAATTCGCAGAACTGGCATTGGCCAACGACGGGAACGACCTGCTGAGCGTTGACACGCTGAGCAGACTCTTCCAGGTGACGAGCGCGCCATCGGATGAGGTTCAGTTTTTGTACGCGCTGTTTGATGACGGCAGCGGGCGCGAATTCCAAAGCGAGCCGCTGCTGAACATCGCTGGCTTGGGCGGTTCCGGCGGCCAGCGGCCCTTCCGCTATTTCGCGCGCCCGATCAGCTTCGAGCCACGTTCGACGATTCGCATGGAGGTAACCGAGAGATCCCAATTTCAGGGCGAGCTGCACGTCTCCCTGCACGGTTACAAAGTGCTCGGCGGCGCGGGCACGCCCACGGGCAGAGTGCTATCGCCCACCGGGCGGCGGCGGCGGCAAAGATGATCAATCGTTTGTACAACGAAGCTTCCCGCCACCGCAGGCAGTATATGCGCCCAGCGGAAGGCTCAAGCAGCGAAACCGCTTCAGCGCTCTGCACGGCCTGCGGCGTGCCGCTCGATTCGCAATATTTCGATGAATCAAGCGTCGTGGCCACGCCACTCCCGGACGAAACGGTGGTGCTGGCGCAGTTCGAATTACCGCCGCAATACTGCGGCAGCCTGGAATACTTCGCGCAATTCACCGACCAATACGCGCGCGACAACTCGCAAATCGAGACGGCCGGGGTCGAGTGGCTGATTCTGGCTGACGGCAGCCCCTTGTTTCCCTACTTGCGCCTGGATCGCATCGTCAATCCCTGGGGCGCGGGCGCGTTCCCGGTCGCCATTCGGTTGCCGGAGAACACGACGATCAAGTTCGTCGCGCGCGGCGTCGGCCTTACCGGCGGCGGAGCGTCCCCCATTACGCGAATCGGCGGCAGGCTGTTGGGGCGCTACTGGTACAACGCGGCATACGACGATGTTTCAAGACGGCGCAATTGATTCGCATAACACCCTCGTGCCCGTCCCGCCGGGGCGCGCTTACCTCGTCGCGTCGCCTGCCGCGAATGCAATGACGACGCGCGCGTTGGCCGGTGAATTGAGCCGCGCACTGGAGCGCTTCGCCGTCGAAGCAGGCTTCGACGAGCGGCAGAGAGTGAGCGTTTTTTTCAGGCCCGGCATCTTCGGACACCACCAGTTGGGACGTGCAGTTGACATTTACGCCGTGGGCGGAGTCGAGATTGATCAGTGGAAACGACGCTGGGACGACGCCTGCTGCCGCGCGGCGCAGACGACCGACGCGGCAGCACGGGAGATCATCACCAAGCGCGAACCGGTGATCAATCTGGGCTGGCGGCTTTACAAAGCTCTACAGCTTTACGGGCGCTGGGCCCAGCCGTATGGCTATCCCATACAGCTTTTCGGGCCTTGGACGCGGTCCGCAGGGCCGTGGAAACACATCAGCGACCGGCTGCTGCGGGCGCATCTGGATCACATTCACGTGGCGAAATAAGCGTACTGTTTCGTCGCGCGGCATCAACATAGATCAACAAGAGAGGTCAGTTATGGCGCGCCATTTTGTCAATCACCACAGCTTTGGCGAAGCACCACGCGGAATGCCGTTTTCATCTGCCGCTCGGGCATTCGATGCCGCCGGATTCAATTCGCCGGTGGGCGTCATGCTGATTGCGATCCGGCATGACCCGCAGCCGCCGATCTTTCACGGCCAGCATCTGTTGCAGCGTCTACAGGCGCTCCTGGCTCCGCCCGGCAGTCAGGCCGAGTTCAATGCGCCGAGTCTGCCGACGAGGCCTCATGCTCAAATCCCGCCTGACGAGTTGGATGAAATGCCGACGCTCCCGCCGCCGCGCATCTTGCCGCCGCTGCCATTGCCGCTGCCCCGGCATGACCAGCCGGGGCCTCAACCCAGATTGGTGCGCGGCGACATCCTGAGCGATAGCACCGGGCAGCTCTATGAGAGGTTCGGGCGGCATGTACGCCCGCTGCAACGGGTGGTTTCAGGGCCGCGCGGAGAAATTCTCGAACTCGTTCCGGGACTTCGCACGAACACGGCGGCTGAGCGCCACGACCCAAACGCGAGCAGGCATTACGCAGACTCGCTGGCAGGTGCGCCGCCGGAGCCGCCGGTGAAATCAGCTTCAGCGGCGTCAACCGACTCAACAGCCGCGCATGCCGAAGAGAGCGCCACCGTTGCTTATCAATCCGCTCCCCCGCAACCGGTCTCGCCGCCGCGCGGATTGCGGCCTGACCCGAGACAAATGCGCAGGCGGTATGCAGGTGATTTCAACCCGCCACCCGCTCCGCCGCCCATTCGTCCGCAACCTCCTGTGGCTGAGCCGCCGCCACAAACCTGTGCGGCGCAGCCACCGCCGCCCGCACAACCAGTGCCCGGCGCTACTGTTGAAGCCGCGCCGAATGCCACGCCGAATGCCACGCCGAACGGTGGACCGAAAACTGCCATCCCGGAGCAGTGGCTCAAACCCTGGGAATTACGGCTGAGCCGTGACGAGGCGCTTTACGATATGCGGCTCGAGGCGGCGGCGAACAGTTCAGTCATCGGCGCGGTCCACAATCTGAAGCGCCGCCTGGGCAATGGTCAGGCGTTTCAAAAATGGCAGTCGCTGCTGGCTGGCAAGAGCCTGGATGAACAGCTCTGGGGTGTGCGTCCGCCAACGGGGCAGTTCGCGCATCCGCAAGTGCGTGAATGGACGCGGCAGACGCTAGCCCTGGCCGGGTACGATCCGGGTGTAATGCTGCCTGAATGGGAAATATTCTGGCGACGTAAGGGGCTGTGATGATGGCTGCGGCCTATTCGCCGATTCAGGCTTCCGAGGTAGCCGAGAGGCGCGGTTTTGGCGTTGCGCTGACGCGACGAACGCTAGCTGCTGGCTTAGAAAAAATCGCCGCCGCGGGCTGTTGGCCGGATCGCGAAGGTGGGTGGTGCTAAAAATGTAAGGTCGGATTTGCAGTCGCGTTAGCGACGACCTGATTTTAGCCCGGCGTTTTCAACGCCGGGAAAACGGCGAAAAGCCTTCGCGTCGCGTCAGCGCCGCTTGAATTCCAGCGGCGCTGACGCGACGCGAAGGTCACGCGCTAATTTTCCGTGGGTTGAAAACCCACGGCTAAATTCAACTGCCGCTACGCGGCAAGAAAACGGCAGCCTTACATTTTTATCACTACCGCGAAGGTGAACTACAAAGTGGAGAATAATTCATGTACACGTTGACGAATCCTTCTGCGCGGCCTCCCTACCTTGGCGAAGCACCCCCGGCAATAGCGCCGAGGTGTAGGAGGACGACACCCGCCTTGATTCTGGATGGTTTCGAAGTCGGAGACTATCGTCTCAGACCTGATCACCACAACCCGCTTACCAGTCTCGCAGATTGGATTAAGCTGAGCAGGGTTCAGGGGAGAAATTATATGCTAAGAGTCGAAGGGCATGCCGACAGCAGCGGGCCCGAGGTGATGAATCGCAGGCTTTCTTTCAGACGCGCAACCGAAGTGAGAAATTTTTTGAGGTCTAAGGCAGTAGGTGAATGGGTGGATCAAGTTCCGCGAGGTGAAAGCAGTCCACGCGCATCCAATACAACACCCGACGGACGAAGAAAAAATCGTCGCGTGGAAATTTACCTTTGTCTTTTGCCTAGACCTTGACCATCGCCACCACTCATAGCGTGAAAGTGTGAGTGGCTGCGATGTCGAATCTTCGTGCAGGCTGAAATGAAAGCTTTTGCTAAGAACTTAAAAGTGATTTGGAGCCAGCTATGCGCTGACGCCATTTGGGGGCAACATGAGATCTCGCCATCGAGCTAGAAGGAAAAAGCAGGGAGGCTCACCCGCCGCTGCCACGCCACCGCAATCGCTGCCGCCCGATCTGACTACTGAGATTGAGCAATCAATCGAAGCACGGGACAGGCTCGAAGCCGCCATTCCGGGCTTCAACGTGCAGCGTGAACAGGCGCGGCCGGCATTTCTGCGTTCGCTGGCCGCCAGTTTGCAGACGCAGCTAGCTCCAAATGATGCTCGCGAAAAACTGGCAGCCTGGAAAGCTGCTGATACGCGCGCCGCCGAAGAGCAGGACGCGTTGCAACAGCTTCTGGCTTTGTTCAAAGAGCGCGTCGAGGGCTTCAAAACCAGTTCGACTTCGCAGGCTGAAGCCGCCAGCGCGCTACAGCGCATCCTGGCGCGGCTGAATGCCGAGCTTGGCAAAGCTGGTGCGGATCAAAAGGCGATCAACGCCCGCATCGGGAGCTTGAGCACCGAACTGGCATCATTGCGGACAACCGTGTCTCCCCCGCCGCCGCGTGAGTCAAAAGACAGGCCGCCGCCGCCACAACGAACAGCGAAGGGGAAATCCGGCAAATCTTCGGCGACGAAGAAGTGAGGAACAGCATATGGGGTACATCTCTTTCGGCGAAGATTTTCAACCTATGGGTGGGTTAGGCTGTGGCGGCAATTGTCGTTGCGCGCCGTGCGCCGCGCGCAGGCTGGGGAGTTATGGCCTGTCTGAATGGTACGAGGAAGATGACGACGATGAGCCTGATACTTCGGCCTCTCCCCGAGCCGCTTCGCCCAATCGAGCTGGCTCGGCTATGGGAGAACCGCCGCCGCCGCCACGACTGGAACTGCAACCGCCGAGCCTTTTACAACGCGATCCCACGCCGTTTTGGCAGCGAAGGGTGCGAGGAACTTTGAACCGCGATCTACCGCCACTGAGTTTGCGTCCCCCATTCCAGCCGACACCGGGCACGCCCCCACCGCCGCCGCGACTGCGTGATCTCTGGCGGCCACCCACGATCCCGCCAGATATGTTGGAAAGGTGGGAGAGAGAACGCAGGAATCGGGAGCTGTTCGGTCCGCGACAACCGCTGCCACCGCCGCCGCCACGCCTGTTACTGGGCGACGCGATACGGCGCTATCTGGACTCCGGGCTGGATAGGGTGCTGAGCGGCTTGAGGATTCCACCGACGCTGCGTGGGCCGATCCGCAATGCGGCGCGCGACGCCATCGGGCGCGGAGTCATGGAGGGGTTTGACCGCGCCTTGACCGGGGCAGGCATTGGCGATCAGGCCAGAGAAGCCATCACCACGAGCGTGCGCGCGGCGATGGAACAGATTCGAGTTCGATGATAGTGCGAGATTGATATGGCGTCTCCGGCACTCCAGACGAAGCGGCCTTACAGCCAATTGGCCGTGGCCTACGATCAGACCATCGGCTGGCCGACCTTCTTGCGCACGCGCCGCGCCTTCGAGAGTTTGACGCGGCATTACGGCATCCGTTTTCGCAACGCCGCCGATCTGGGCTGCGGCACCGGGTTGTTTGTGAATTATCTGAACCGCTGCTGGGGAGTGCCAGTGTGGGCGGTGGACATCTCGCCGGAGATGTTGCGCGTCGCCGCGCGCAATTGCTCAGGCTCAGGTGTGCGGCTGTTGCGGCAGGATATACGCTGCCTGCGCTTGCCGGAGCCGGTTGATTTGGCGACGTCGAATTTCGACGCGCTGAATCATCTGACGGGCAAGGACGATTTGCGGGTTGCGTTTCGGCGCGTCGCTGAAAACCTGTGCGCCGGCGGCCATTTCTATTTCGACCTGATCACGCCTTGTTTTCCGCTCGCCAGGCGGGCGGTTTACGTGCGCAAGGTAAGAGCGCGCAGCCGGCAGGTGACGCAACTGATCCGCTGGCATCCGGCGCGCCGGATCATTTCCACGACCATCGTGGTGCATTCGACAGGCTCGTCCTACCCACAACTGGAATTCCACCACGAGCGCGCTTATGCGTTCGAAGAAGTGGGCCGCTGGCTGATGGATGCCGGGTTCGTCATGCGCGGCGTGCACGACGAACAGACGCTGCTGCCGGCCAGCGGATGCCCGACCAGGATTATTATTATTGCTGAGAAAGTCGAAGCGCCTTGACTCCTCTCTCGCTTGAGACAGCCTAGCGCGCTCTTTAACGGCAGCTTCAGGTTGCATGCTGAATTGGAGGGATTATGTATCATTACAATGGAAACAGATTTGGAGCCCCGGGCGGCATGATCGTTCCGTCCTATCCGGCGCAGGGACCAATACACGGTCTGGGGAGCTATGCGGCTTATGGCGGGATTCCGGGACTTGAGACGCTTCGCTGCCTGGCCCCGGAAATTCCCAATCCGGTGGACATCCCGCTGCTGCCCACACTTGCAGCAGTAGTGGCGATCAATCTCGCTGCGTCAGCGGCCATCGCCATTCCACCCCGTTATGAAAATCGCCTACTCGCATACGCGGCGGACAATCCGGCGGACGGCAGATGGCTCAGGATAGGCCATGCGCGCTGCCCGCGGTATCGCAGTGGCGGGCCGATTCTACGACTTCAGCCTCACGCTAAAGCAATGACGCTGGATAGAAACGTCTTCGTTGACGGGGCGCTCGACATCAACACCTACGTTCACGAAATGGTTCACGTCGCGCAGTACAAAATACTCGGTGTCGGTCCCTTCCTGATCAGCTACTTCGGTATAAGCGGCTTGACGATTCTGGCGCGCTGGCTGCGCGGCACCGCGATCAGCATGATGCGTAGCAGCCCGCACGAAACTCAGGCCTACGACATCGCCAGCCGGTTTATGAGCTGGCTCAGCACGCACCCATAAATGAGCGACTAAACAGTCATTGGAGAATTTCCGAAAATAGTTTGTGGCAACCTGAAACAATAAAGCGAGGAACCGTATGCTCAATGTGCGATCTAACAGTCTCACCAATCAAAGAGCGACAGCGAATGTACGCAGACAGAGGGTAGTTGA
Organism: uncultured Acidobacteriota bacterium; assembly: GCA_963699175.1. Lineage (GTDB taxonomy): Bacteria > Acidobacteriota > Blastocatellia > RBC074 > RBC074 > JACPYM01. The sequence continues at coordinate 2,032,261 of OY969418.1, forward strand.
TTTCGCCGTGACCCAGGGTGGGCGTATTGCGCCTCAGAGCGTCATTGATCCACGCCTTGACGTGGGGGCGCAGCAGGCAATCCTCAGACTGGCCCGGGGCACGCCCCGACAACGAATTGATGCTTTAGGGCTGCTCTCCGCCGTGAAAGCGGGCCGGTTGCAAGGAATCTTTGGCGACGACCTCCAAGCGGCTGCGCAACAGGCCGCTCGGCGGGGCACAGTTCGGTGGCAGTTGGTGCCACCAGGCCAAGACGCCGTGCTAGTCCGCTCACCGGTGATGAGCCAACCACCAACGATCATCTTTCGTGAGCAAGCGCGTTCCGTACCAGCGCGCCTCGACCCGGCTCTCCAGCGCGCTTTTGGAGTCTTCCGAAGAAAAGTTGGCCGAGGGGCAATCCTTCAAGTCGCCAGCGCGGGAGAGAACCCCTGGCTATGTTCATTTCTCTGCGCCTTCTGTGCAGCTCTTATAGCGGACGGTATTCCATTTGACGAGGTCCCGCTCTGCGCTCTGTGCCTGAAATGTATAGTCAGTAGTTCGTGATAACTCGAGAGGAGAAGCAATTAAAATGTATTTCAGGACTTTCGATGGCCTAGGTCAATCGTCGTCACCGTTGAGTGAGGGGGTGGCAGGATACGCTGCGCCAAGCGCATTTGGCCGCTTCGCTGGCCAGCTTGCGGAAGCGCCCGCACCACGCAGGGCCGGGCCATTATCGCCGGCGCAACTCGCCAATGCAGTGGCGCAGAACCAAACGCTCGCACAAAGCCTCGGTTGGGGCGTACTCTACGATGCCATCGCCAGTTGGATTCTCAATTTTCGGAATATGACGCCGGCCCCGCCAACTTTCGCGCAGGCGCTGGCCAACTGGCAAGCAGGCGCCCGTCTGCCGGTCAACGGCGTGCTCGATGCCGCCACCTGGAGCGCCCTGCTGCGTGAAGCCAAGGCGGGTCTCCCGCGCCCATTTCAAACGCCTGAGCGCGTCGCGCGTCCGCACGGGCTGCCCGCAATCGTCGCGACCTTCGGCGATCCGACACAGGCGGGTTGGGAAGCGCGCAACATCGTGCGCGTCACTGCTCCCGGCGGGCAACTCTTCGCCCCGCGTATCAACACGCAACGTGTCCATCGTCTGATCGCGCCGCACTTCGATCGCTTGTTCACCGCTATCTTCAACGCCGGGCTGTGGAATGAACTCTTCCCCTCTTCGGGGACTTACGTCTGCCGCACTAAACACAGCCACGGCAGCCGGCCCTGCGGCACACCAGGAATTCTTTTCAATCAGCTTTCGACACACAGTTGGGGTATCACGATTGACATTCGCGCGAGCAACTATCCCTATTTTACCGAGGCGATGCAGACGGCGGGCCAACGCCTGCGCTACCCGCCGCCTACCCTCACGCAGATTTTCCAGGCGCACGGTTTTCACTGGGGCTTATGGTTTATGAACGGCAATCTCAATGCGCGCGGGCGCATCAGGTTCAAAGACGCCGACCCAATGCACTTTCAATTCGCCACCGGTTACTAGATCGGTTTTCAATTGCGTGTAAGGGATTTGCCACGGGGAACACGGGGAGCACAGGGAAAACTCAAAGGTTTATCTGTCTTCCCCGTGGCCCCCGTGTCCCCCGTGGTTTAACCAAGCCCTACACTGAAAACTGATCTAAACAGCACCCGCGCCTACCGGTCGCACCACTTGGCCGATTATTCGTACCTCAATGCAATCATCGGGTCTACCTTCGTCGCGCGGCGCGCCGGAAGGTAACAGGCAATCAAGGCAACCACTGTCAGCAACACGGCGATCACGCCGTAAATCAGCGGATCAGTCGGCTTGACGCCATACAACATCTTCGAGAGTTGCATCCAACTTTCCAGATACTTCGTCAGCACGTACGCGCCACCTAAACCCAACAAGATGCCGATGACCGCCAGCGTCATGCCTTGCTTGACGATCATTTTCAGCACGTCGTTTTGCGACGCGCCGAGCGCCATCCGAATGCCGATTTCGTGCGTGCGCTGCGCGACCGAATAGGCCAGCACACCGAACAAGCCGATGGACGCCAGTTGTTGCGCCAGCAGTCCGAACAGCGTGACGAGTTTGGCGAACAGCCGTTCCATTTGCAGCGTTTCGCTGGCGCGTTCCGACTGCGTTTTGACGTTGGTAATGGGCAGGTTTTCGTCTACTTCGCGCACGGCCTGCCGCACGGCGGCAATCAGCGCAGCCGGATCGCCTGTGGTGCGAAGAAAGAAATTTCCGAAGGACATAGTGGCGGGAGTCTGACGCCAGGGCAAGTAAGTCGTGGGCCGTGTTTCTTCGCGTTGGGTGGCATATTTGGCGTCTTTGGCGAGACCGATGATCTCAAATTCGTCCGGCTTCTTCGCGTCGAAGGTGAAACGTTTGCCAACGGGTGATTCACCAGGGAAAAACTTGTTGGCGAAGGTTTGATTGACTACCGCGACTTTGGGCGCGTGGTCGTCGTCTTGCTTGTTGAAGCTTCGCCCAGCCAACAACGGAATTTCCAGCGTCTCTAAAAGATTGTCGCGCCCGTACAAGGTGTTACTGCTACCCGTCGTCTTGATGCGGCCGTCGGCGTCCGGCTGGGCAGTGAGTGCGCTGCGTAAATAGAAGCCGTTGGAATTCGTACTCTGCGCCAGCAGCGTCACGTTGGCGAAAGTTACTTTGGGCGCGCCGGGCAAGGCTTCCAGCCGCTCGGTCATGCGCATATAAAGTTGAATGAGCCGTTCGTCTTTGTAACCAATTAAACTGGGCGATACGCTGAACAGCAACAAGTTTTTTGTATTGAAGCCCGGATCAACGCGCTGCAAATTCAGCAGCGTGCGCACAAATAAGCCCGCGCCTACCAGCAGTAACAACGATAGCGCGACCTGCATCACCACCAAGCCGCGGCTGAGCAACGAACGTGAAGCGACGCTCGAACTGCGCCCGCTGTCTTTCAGCGTTGGCGTCAAATCCACCTTGGTCGCGCGCCACGCCGGAGCCAAGCCAAAGATGACTCCGGTCAATAATGACAAGCCCAGCGTAAACGCGAGCACGCGCCAGTCCAGCTTCGGCTCCAACGCTTTCGGTCCCCAATCGCTGACCGCGAGCAAGCCATCCTTGATCCAAATTGCAAACACCAATCCCAAGATGCCACCGACTGCCGCCAGCAAGACGCTCTCGGTCAGCAATTGCCGCATCAAGCGTCCACGGCTCGCGCCCAACGCCAAGCGCAAGCCGATCTCTTTTTGCCGAGCCGACGCGCGCGCCAGCAGCAAATTCGCCACGTTCGCGCAGGCGATCAATAACACCATGCCGACGACGCCCAGCAGCAAATAGAGTGACGGCGCGTAATAGGCCCGCGAATTCATTTCGCCCTGGCTGCCGGAGATCAGCGACAGGTGCGGATATTCTTTCGGGTCTAAGGGGGTGACCGCATTGCCGCCATTGGCCAGTGATTGCGTGTTGCGCGCAGCACGCTGTTCGACCGCTGATTGCTGAAACGCTATGTCCAATTGCGCCTGCGCTTGTTCGCGTGTCGCGCCAGGTTTCAAGCGCCCCATCATGCGCAACCACCAGCGCCCCGCGCCGTACAACTGCGAACGTTTCGGGTCAGAGTTGAGCTGTGGCTCTTGCGCCAGCGGAATCGTCACATCCTGCGTCGAACCGACTTGCCCCGTGCCATCAAAGCCCGGCGGCGTCACGCCAATTACCGTGAAGGCGCGATTGTTAAGGTTGATCTGTTTGCCCACGACTGCCGCACTGCCGCCGAAACGTTTTTGCCAATACCGATAACTGAGCACCGCCACCGGGCTGGCCGCCGGTTTGTCGTCGTCATCCATCAGCAAGCGCCCCACCAACGGTTGCACACCCAAGCCGATGTGATAACCGCCCGTCACGGCCTGCCCATTGGCGACATCCGCCTGCCCGTCGGCCAACACATTCAAACTGACACCGCCGAACGCGAAGATGTCGGACAAGGCGCTCTGCTCATTTTTCCTTTCGCTCATCCGTTGGTAGCTGACATACGGAAACGAAGTCGCGCGTTGCAGTCCCGTCACCGGGTCGGTGTTGGTGTTGCCGCTGTAGCTGCCGAAACTGAAGTTCTTCGCCGAGAGCGATTGGAACAGCACCAGCCGTTCGGGTTCTTTGACCGGCAGCAACTTCAGCAACATCGCATCCACGATGCTGAAGAGCGCCGTGTTCGCGCCGATGCCCAAGGCCAGCGACAACACGGCAATCGCTGTGACGCCTTTTTGTTTAAGTAACATGCGCGCGCCGTAGCGCAGGTCTTGCCAGAGGGTTTGCATAATTTCTCCTTGTCACTCATTCGCATCTTAGCGCGATCATCGGGTCTACTCATGTCGCTCGTTGCACTCACCAGCCAATGATTGAAGCCCTACTGCTTTCTGATCTGTTCCGCAGCCATCTTTTTCGCCGTCTCCAGCGCTTCACTAGCGGGAACCTTGACGTCGGGTTCGACCCCGGTTCCTTCCCAGTTGGTTTTGCTGATGGGGTTGATCGCGCGCGCAAACGGGACGCCGATACTGAAGTGATCGTCAATACGATGGCCGGAAACCGGATGTGCGCCGCCGCCGGTTGTCTCGCCGATAATCGTCGCCCGCTTCAGGTTCTTGAGGTTATAGGTAAATTCTTCTGCGCCGGAAAATGTCCGCTTGGAGGTCAGCACGAAAACCGGCTGTTTGGCCAACCGTGGGCCTGGCACATCCTTGGTCCAAAACTCAGTGGTCTTGTCCTCTTTGCGATTGTACAAGTCGTTCAAGTGTGTCCGCTCGGCGAAGAGATACGAGCAGATGTAGGCAACCATGGCAGGATCGCCGCCGCCGTTACTGCGCAGGTCAATGATCAGGGCGTCCACGTTGGCCAGAAAGGTCATGGCAGTGGTGACGGTCGGGCCGCAGATCTCCGGACCCGCGAAGCCGTTGAATTTCAAATAGCCGATGTTTGATGGCAACCATTCGACCTTTTCGAAGGCGCAATTGTTGCGCCGCAGCGCCTGGGCGCGCATGCGCTCCTGGGCCGCAGGGTCCGGCCTAGGCGTGGGATTCGCGTTCGGCTCTTGTTTCGGTATCACCCGCGCTGAAAAGTTCACGCCCAGATGCTTATCGTTGCTGACTGCCCGCAGGTCTTCGGTGAGTTTGGACGCAAAGTCGTCGCCGTCGGTGATTGCGTCGTAGCCGCCGCTTTTCAGCCGCGCTTGCACAGCCTCGGCCATCTTCTTCGCGGTTTCCGGAAACACGTAAAACTCGTCGAGTTTCGCCACGGCCCCGTCAATCACGCGCGCGCGCGCGGCAGCGTCTATCTTCATACTCATATCCGCCGCAGTCATACCAGGCGGAATCGCGCGCAGACTGAAGCGGACGGCTACAGCCGGATCAGCATCCTTGACCTCGATCTTCCCCACCGCGTTGGCCGGGCCAGCCTTCTCTTTGACTTGAAATTCAATGCGCAGCCGGTCGCTGTTGGTGATCTTGACCAATTCGAATCCGCCGGTTTGGTTGCGGAAGCCGAGTTCAGAATCCACCGACTTCTCCGGCTCATATTTCTTGAGATAGGCTTCGAGCCGTCCCCGGTCGCCGCTGTTGAAGGCATCGAACCAGGCTTGCAAGGTGCGGCCAGCAGGCGTGTCGGGAATCGTAGGCGTCTGAGCCGCTAGAGAGAATGTCAGGCAGAGCAGCGCCACAAATAAAGTTGCGAGTGAAGCTTTGAGCAAATGTTTCATCTTGATTACCTCCAGGGCGTTTGTGTTCCATTGATAGTCCGTAATTCAGCAGGCCAGCATGAAACCAGTGTTCGCGCGCCGAAGCGCAGGTCTTGCCAGAGTGTTTGCCTTAATCCCCCTAATCGGATTCTGTCATTCACAGCGCAAAGCAACCAGCGGATCAACCTTCGTCGCCCGCCGCGCCGGTATCCAACACGCCACAACCGCAACAAGCAACAAGGCCAGCGGCATTCCGACAAAGGTCAACGGATCAGTTGGGCTGACACCGAAGAGTATACTTTTCAGCGCGCGCGTGGCGGCAACCGCGCCTGCCAGTCCAAGCACGACACCAATCGCAATCAGCTTGACGCCTTGTCCAACTACCAGCCGCAAGACATCGCTGCTGCGCGCCCCGAGCGCCATACGAATGCCGATTTCCTGCGTGCGCTGCGCGACAGCGAAAGAAAGCACGCCATACAACCCCAGGCTCGCCAACACCAGTGCCAATAACCCGAATCCGCCGATCAACACGGCCTGGAGGCGCTTTTCCGACAGCGCGTCGCGCCGATATTGTTCAAGCGTCTTGATGTCGTAGAGCGGTAATTTGGGATCGAGCGCGCGAATTTCCTGCTGCACTGCGACCAGCAACTGTTCCGGCTTGGTCACCGTGCGTAGATGAAGCGACAGGCTGCCATTGTATTTTTGTGCCAGCGGGAAATAGGCAAGCCGGGGAGCTTTTTCAAACAAATCAGCGCCTTTGACATCACGCGTAACGCCGATGACTTCAACCAGTTGATCCTTTTTGCCTTCTTCCCAGTTGAAGAATTTGCCGACGGGATTTTCGTTCGGCCAGGCGTGGCGGGCAAAGGTTTCATTGATGATGGCTACGCGAGCGGATTGAGCCGTGTCTGTTTCCGTAAAGCGGTGTCCGAGCAATAACGGAATTCCAAGCGTGTCCAGATAACTCGGCGTAACAATGTTGTAGCGGATGTTGAAATCGGCCTGTCCCTGCACGCCAACTGTGTTGCCGTAACTGCCGCCTCGCAGTGGCACACTCAACGCCAGGCTCGCTGCTGCAACGCCGGGCAAGCTGCCAACGCGTTCGAGCAGTTGCTGGTAAAACGCGCGCCCTTGCGCTTCGGAATACTGCTGCCGCCCCAAATCCAGCTTGGCGGTCAATACATTTTCCGTCGCAAAGCCTACCTTGATCGCGCGCGAGCTTTGCAGCGTGCGCACGCATAACCCCGCGCTGACCAGTAAAACCAGTGACAAGGCGATTTGCGCCACGACCAAAGTGCTGCGCAGCCGCGTGCGACTATGCCGGCTAAAGGAAGCGCCAGAATCTTTCAACAGCGGCAGCAAATTCAACCTAGATGATTGCAACGCAGGGGCAAGGCCGAAGATCAGCCCTGTCACAACCGAAATCCCCAGCGTGAATCCAAGCACTCGCCAATCCAGCGCGAATTCAATTTGCGTGCGCATATCCGCCTGTCCGTCCGGCAACATGGCGCGAATGCCCTCGGTCAACCAAACAGCGACTACCAAAGACAACGCACCTCCCAACAACGCCAGCAAAGTGCTCTCGGTCAGCAACTGTCTGACCACACGCCAGCGCCCTGCCCCGAGCGCCAATCGCACGCCCATCTCTTTTTGTCGCGCCGCCGTCCGCGCCAGCATCAACCCGGCAATGTTGGCGCAAGCGATCAGCAAAACAATGGCGACGATCCCGAATTGAATCCCGAAAAACCGTTGCATCTCCTGACGATCTGCTGGCGACAATCCCAAACGGGCAAACACGCGCGCGCCACGCTTCGCATTGGTTTTTGGATAGGCTTTGGCTAATTGCCTGGCAATGTTTGAAAGATCGGCTTGCGCTTGTTCCGCCGCCACATTTGGCTTGAGCCGACCGATCAACGTGACGAAATCCGACTCGCGGCTGTTTAACCAATCAGCTCCGATCTGCACCATCCACGGATTGCCGTGCCGCCACATCGTGATGGGAATCCAAACATCGCTCTTTTCGTCCAGCGGGTCTGTGCCATGAAATTCTGCGGCGACACCAATCACAGTGTAGGGATAGGAATTCAGGCTGATCGTTTTGCCCACGACAGCTTCCGAGCCAAATTGGTTGCGCCATAATCGCTGGCTGATTACAGCAACAGGATTGGCGCCTTCAATTTCCCCTTCGGCAGGTTGCAGCAATCTTCCTTGTGCGGGCACGACACCCAGCACATCGAAATAATTCCCCGTCACCAACTCACCCTTGATACGTTGAGCCGCTTTGTCCGTGCCGAGGTGAAATTGTTGTTCGCTCTTGGCAGCGATTCCGCTGAAGGCTGAGTTCTGGTCGCGGTAATCCTTGTAGTCGGCATAAGACACAGAATTAAAGCCTTGTCCATTATGCGTCGCGCCGATCTGCACTAGACGTGCCTGATCGGCAACACCGGGCAACGGCTTCAGCAAGAGGGCATCCAGTATGCTGAAGATTGTCGTGTTCGCGCCAATGCCCAACGCCAAAGTCACCACCGCAATCAAAGCGAAGCCAGGCTGCTTCAGCAACATTCGCACGCCGTAACGCAAGTCTTGCCAGAATGTTTGCATACGCACTCCTCGTATCTATTCACACCGCAGTGCAATCATTGGATCAACTTTTGTCGCACGCCGTGCTGGAACCCAGCAAGCGAGGAGTGCCACCAGGGTCAACAGCAAGCCAATGGCAACAAAGGTCAGCGGATCAGTCGCGCTCACCTGGTACAACAAGCCTTTCATCAGCCGCGTAAGCCCGAACGCCCCAACTAGACCAACTACGACGCCGATCAAAACCAGCGTCATGCCCTGGCGAATGATCAGCTTGAGGACATCGCTAAATTGCGCGCCCAATGCCATCCGCACGCCGATTTCCTGGGTGCGCTGTGCTACGAGATAAGAAAGCACGCTGTAAATGCCGAGCGCCGCGAGCAGCAAAGCCGTGCCTGCGAAAAAGCCCACCAGCCAGAGGGTGAAGCGTTGACTGGCGAGAGCAGTAGCAGCGACCGTTTCGAGCGGTTTGATTTCGGCCAGGGGCAAATCCGGGTCGAGTGCGCGAACTTCGTTGCGAATGGGTTCCACCAAATTGAGCGGATCGGCAGTGCTGCGCACAGCGAGGATCATTTGCCGTGGCGTTTGTTGCGTCATAGCCCAATAGAAAGCGGGTACGGCGGCAGACGAATGCGGGAAATCTTTTACGTCACCGACGACGCCTGCCACATTGAACCAGTCTCTGTCACTTTTGGGCTGGTTGTTGAAGGTGATGCGCTTGCCAACCGCGCTTTCGCCCGGCCAATAAAGTTCGGCCAGCGCCTTGTTGATAAGTATGACTCGCGGCGCGTCTTGCCCATCGGCGTTGGTGGGAAACCGCCCGGCAATCAGTGGCACGCCGATGGTACGGAAATAATCGGGCGAAACGTAATGATAGCGCCCGCCTGGCCCATCATTCGGCGGGAATGTTTTGCCTTCGATACTGAATCCGGCGTTTTCGTCATAGCCAGTCCACGGCAAATCGGATGTTAGTCCGGCGGATTGCACGCCGGGCAACGCCGTCACTCGTTCGAGCAATTGTTGCTGAAAGGCAGCCACCTTCGGCGCGTCGTTATAACGCGCGTTGGGCAGCGAGAGACTGGCGGTCAATATACGCTCTGGCTTGAAGCCGGGATCGGCTCCTTGCAGTTTCCAGAAACTGCGAATCAACAAGCCCGCGCCCACCAACAACACCAGCGCCAACGCGACTTCGATAACGACCAAACCATCACGCAAACGGCGCTGACGTTGGCCCACACCGCTACGCCCGCCTTCTTTGAGCAGTTCGTTCAAGTTGACCTGCCCGGCTTGCAAGGCGGGCGCGAGGCCAAACAAGATGCCGGTCAATACTGTCAGCCCCAGCGTGAACAGCAGAATCCGACCGTCAATGCTGATGGCCTGCAAACGCGGCAACTGTTCCGGCCCCAACGTGCCGAGCGCATCAATCGCCCACTGCGCCAGCAAAATGCCGATGGCGCTGCTGAGTAAGGCAAGCAATAAACTTTCGGTCAACAATTGCTGCACAATGCGCCCACGGCCCGCGCCGACTGCGGTGCGCACGGCAATTTCACGTTCGCGCACGGTGGCCCGTGCCAGTAACAGGTTTGCTACGTTGACGCAGGCGATCAGCAACACGAAAAACACCGCACCCAACAAAACCAACAGCATCGTTTGTGAACGCCCGACAATCTCTTCGTGCAAAGACTTGACCGCAATGCGCCAGGGCCGATTGGTGTTGGGGAATTGCTGCGCTAACCGCTCAGCAATCACATTCAAATCAGCATTCGCCTGCGCCACCGAAACGCCCGGTTTCAGCCTGCCGATGGCATTGCAAAAATGCCCGCCGCGTCCGGCTTGTACCGGCATTTGCAACGGTGCCCACACATCTACCGTTTCGCCATGCGGCATCGAGCGGTAATCGCCACCGACGTGCTGCACGCCCGGCGGCATTACGCCAATAATCGTGTGTTGTCGCCCTGACAAGCTGACGGCTTTGCCGATGATCCCCGCATCGCCATTGAACCGGCGTTGCCATAACGCGTGACTGAGTATGACGCCTGGACTGGTTTCCGGCAGTTCATCTTCGCGGCGGAACTCGCGCCCCAGCAGCGGTTGCACGCCCAACAATTCAAAGTACCCAGCCGTGATGGCGAGCGCCGCCAGCCGCTCCGGCTTGCCATCCTGCGACAATTCCTGATCGCGCCGCGTGTAAAGCGCCAGTCCCGCGAGCGTCGAGTTTTGCGCGCGGTAATCCTGAAAGTTGCCCTGTGCCACCGGGAACTTGGGCTGCGTCTGACTGGTTTCAAACACGCGAATCAACTGCTCCGGGGCGCGGTACGGCAGCGGTTTCAGCAACACACCATTCACCACGCTGAAAATCGCGGTGTTCGCGCCGATGCCCAATGCCAGCGTGACAATAGCAATCAAAGTAAAGCCAGGTTGTTTAAGCAACATGCGCGCGCCGTAGCGCAAGTCTTGCCAAAGTGTTTGCATTGGTTTCTCTCCTCAAATCTCGAATTTGCTCGTTGAGTCTGCTATTCTCTTTCTGCCGTACAGGCCACAAGGAGATTCGTTATGAACACCACTGAAATCAGTCTCAACAACAGCATTGACCTGGCCGATTTCAAGTTGCGCTGCCTGGAAATCCTAGAGCAACTCTCTGCGCCAGGTGTCATTGTCACTAAAGAAGGCCGTCCGCTGGCTCGCATCACGCCCGTCACCGCCGTCAACAACGAATCCCTTATTGGTTCGATGAAAGGCCAGATCGCCATACACGGCGATATTTTCTCAACGGGAATCGAATGGGATGCTCAATCTTGATACGCATGTTCTGATCTACTTGCTCGACGGCACGCTCAATCCGCGCGAGCAGCAACTGGTCGTACAATCGCCGTTGGTTATCTCCAACATCGTCCTGTGGGAGTTAGCCAAACTGGTACAGCTTGGGCGTATCACACTCGATCTCGGCAGCCCGGCGTTTCAAACCTGCTTACAGCAATTGACCGTCATTCCCATCAGCCTGGACATAGCCCGCATCAGCACGCAACTGGACTTCCGCTCCGATCCTGCCGACGAATTGATCGCCGCCACCAGCATTGTCATAGGGATTCCATTGCTGACGCGCGATCATAAAATCCTCGGTTCACAGCTTGTGCCATTCGCTTAAATTCAATCACACCTGAGCGCAACCAGCGGATCAACCTTCGTCGCCCGCCGCGCCGGCAACCAGCAAGCCAGCAACGCCACCGTCAACAACAGTAACGCAATGCCCGCAAACGTCAGCGGATCAGTCGTGCTGACACCGTGCACCATTGTTGCCAGCAAGCGCGTAGCGGCCAGCGAGGCCAGCAACCCCAGCGCAATGCCTGCGATCACCAACCGCATTCCCTGCCCGATCACCAACCGCAACACAGCGCCCGCTGGCGCGCCCAACGCCATGCGAATGCCGAGTTCGTGTGTGCGTTCGGTTACGGCATAAGACAACACTCCGTAAACGCCCATCGCGGCCAGCAACAGCGCCACCAGTGCAAACACGCCAAAGATCACCAAGCTGAAACGGCGCTGATCGAGCGAAGAGGAAAAGACTTCATTGAACGTGCTGAAGCTGAGCGGCACATCGGCGCGCAGTCCCAGCGTTGTCGAGCGCAAGGTCGGAATCAACGCCGCCGGTTCGAGCGTCGAACGCACGACAACGGCCAGCCGCGAGACTTGCCACCATTGCGGGCGCTGCACCGAACAGGCGTAAACCGTCGGCTCGACGGCCGCGTCCAATGCCTCGCGCACATCGCCGACCACGCCGACGACGTGCAAGATGTGCTTGTCGCCATCCATATTACCGAACTGAATACGCTGGCCGAGCGGGTCTTGATTGGGCCAGTAACGTGCGGCCAACGCCTGGTTGATGACAGCGACGTGCGGCGCATTCACTCCATCACGCTCGTCAAAGAAACGCCCGCGCAAGAGCGGCACGCCCAGCGCCGTGAAAAAACCACTGCTCGCTACGCGGAACTCCGCCGTGCCACGTTGCGCCGGATCGTCGTCAATCAAAAACGTGCCGTTCGCTCCCTGCTCCGCCAACGGCAACGAATTGACGCCGCCCACGGCACTCACGCCCGGCAGTTGTTGCAAACGTGCCAGCAATTGCACGTAAAACTGTCGCGTGCGCTCGTCCTCTTCCGGCGTGACGGTCGAAGGCAGCGAGAGTCGCATCACCACCGCGCGCTCCGGCTTGAAGCCCGGATCGGTTTGCCACAGTTTGATAAAGCTGCGCCCCAGCAGGCCCGCGCCCACGAGTAAGACCAACGTCAAGGCCAGTTGCGCGACCACCAGCGCGCCGCGCAAACGTTGGCTAAGTGCGCCCGCCGATTGCCCGCGCCCGCCCTCTTTCAGCGCGGCTTGCAAATCTCGTTGGCCAAACCGCAGCGCCGGTAAACAACCTAGCACGACGCCGATTAACACGGCCAGCGCGCAGGCAAACAACAACACGCGGCCATCCACACCCACTGGATTCAAGTGCGGCAAGCTGCCCTGTTCAAGCCGCAGTAACACGTCCACGCCGAAGCTGGCAAGCAGCGCACCCGCGCCCGCCGCTACGAGCGTCAACAACAAATTCTCTACGACCAATTGCCGCGCAACTTGCCAGCGGCCAGCACCTAGCGCCGCCCGCACCGCGAATTCGCGCTGCCGCCCCGTCAGTTGCGCCAACAACAAATTCGCCGCGTTCGCGCAGGCCACCAGCAACAACAAGCCGACCGCTCCGAGCAACAGCCACAGGCCGCCGCGCACGTTGCGCGTGAGATGTTGCTGCAAAGGCGTCAACGCGAAATCGGTCATGGCGAAATTTGGGGCGGCACCCAGTTGCGCGCCGTTTTCCTGGCGTATTTGCTGCCCAATAGCATGAACTTCGGCGCGTGCCTGCTCGAAGGTGACGCCCGCGCGCAGCCGCCCTATCACGGGCCAGTTGTGCGCGGTGCGCGAAGTGTTCGGCGGCTCGATGCCGGTTGTCACCCAGACTTCGGTCTCCGATGGATAGTTGAAACCAGGCGGCAGCACGCCCACCACGTTGCACAGCGCGCCATCCACGTTGAGCCGCGCTGTGCTCAAATCCGCGCGTCCGCCCAACTGGCGCTGCCAAAATCCGTAACTCACCAACGCCGCCTTTGGGCCGCCATACTTTGTCTCTTCCGGCAGGAAGACGCGGCCCGCGATGGGCTGCACGCCCATCACGTCAAAGAAGCTGCCCGATGCATAAGACACACGCGCCCGCGCGGGTTCGCTGCCGCCAGTGACGACCAACTGGAAGCTGCCCGCCGACATTGCCAGCGCGCTGAAGCTCCGGCTGCGCGCACGCAGGTCTTCGTAATTAGGCTCGGCCAAAGACATCTGCCTGCCTTGCGGGTTGACTTCGCGTACGACGACTAAGCGTTCTGGTTCCGAGTAGGGCAACGGACGCAAAAGCAGCGCGTCCACCACGCTGAAGATAGCCGCCGACGCGCCAATGCCTAGCGCCAGCGAGAACACGGCGGCCAGCGTGACGCTAGGTTTCTTCCACAACATGCGTGCGCCGTAGCGCAGGTCTTGCCACAAGGTTTGCATATCAATCTCTCAAGAAGAATTTCAAAGGCAAAAGGCAAAAGGCAAATATCAAAAGGCAAATGGTCGGCACTTATTCTTTCCGTTAGTAAAAACCGGTTCCATACTTTTGCCTTTTGATATTTGCCTTTTGCCTTTTGATTTTCTTCAACGCCTATTCATAGCGAAGCGCCACCATCGGATCTACCTTCGTCGCCCGCCACGCCGGTATCCAGCAGGCCAGCAGCGCCACGACGCCGAGCAACAAAGCAACGCCCACGAAGGTGAGCGGATCGGTGGCGCTCACGCCAAGCAATAAACTCCTGAGCAGAGGCGTGACGGCAACGGCAACAGCCAGACCGATGGCCAAACCAAACAACAGCAAGCGCAATCCCTGTCCGATGATGAGTTTCAGCACCGCTTGGCGTTGTGCGCCGAGCGCCATACGAATGCCGATTTCGCGTTGCCGCTCACTCACCGCATACGCCAGCACTCCGTACAAGCCCAGCGCCGCAAGCACCAATGCAACCAAGCCGAACAGCCCTAACAACACGCTGCCCGCGCGTTGTGCCAGCAGCGCGGCGCCGGTGGCTGTTTGCAGCGTGCGCACAGCAAACACCGGCAGTGTCGGATCAGCAGCGCGAATGGCCTCCAACACGGCGGTCTGAGCCGCCAGCGGATCGCCCGCCGTCCGCACCAGAAAAGTCATATCCGGGCGATAAGCTTGGTACTCGGACAGGAACAGATAAGGGCCGGGGCGTTCGTCCAGTCGTTTGGCTTTGTAATCACGCGCTACGCCCACGATGGTCAGCCATTCACCGCCCACGCCAATGCGCTGACCGACCGCCTTCTGATTCGGGAAATATCGTTCGGCAAAAGTCTGATTGACGACGGCGACTTTCTGCGCCGTGGCGTCATCCTGCGCCGTAAATTCGCGCCCGCTGGCGAGCGGCGCGGCAAGCGTGCGAAAGTATGCCGGCCCGATGCTTTGATAGTACGCCCACGGCTCATCGCCTTTCTTCGCGGTGTAGCCTTCGATCACGACGTTGCGGTCGCTCGTGCCTTCCAGACCGAGTGGGATGCGGCGCGCGACGGACACGGCTTGCACACCGGGCAGCGCCGCTAAGCGCGCGAGTGTTTGCTGAAAAAAGATGCTGCCCCGCGCCGCGTCATAGCCATTCGGAAACAAATCCACCGAAGCCAGCAGCACGTTGCGCGTGTCAAAGCCGGGATGCACGGATTGCGCCCGCTGAATGCTGCGCACGAACAAACCCGCGCACAACAGCAAGACGACCGAGAGCGCCACCTGTGCAACGACCAACCCATTGCGCAGCCAGCCGCGTCGCCCACTGCCCGGCGTTTCGTCTTTCAGCGTGGTGACCAGTTCAAAGCGCGTGGCTTGCAACGCGGGGACGAGGCCGAAAATCAGCGTAGTGGCCAGCGACAGGCCGAACGCAAACGCCAATACCCGCGCATCGGGTGCGACGTTGATGAGTTTGTATTCGATGGGCGGAAACAACAACTTCAGCGCATTGGCCGACC
This sequence comes from uncultured Acidobacteriota bacterium, assembly GCA_963699175.1. Lineage (GTDB taxonomy): Bacteria > Acidobacteriota > Blastocatellia > RBC074 > RBC074 > JACPYM01. The sequence continues at coordinate 2,047,642 of OY969418.1, forward strand.
ACAAGGCCAGCAGCAACCCGCCCACGCCGCCGAGCAACGCCAGCAACAGACTTTCCGTCAGCAATTGCCGCACGATTCTGTAGCGGCCTGCGCCCACCGCCAACCGCACCGCAATTTCCCTGCGCCGTCCCGCCGCGCGGGCCAGCAACAGATTCGCCACATTCGCACACACGATCAGCAACAGCACGCCCGTCAGCGCCATCACGATAGACAAGACCGGCGTGAGCAATTTGCCCGCACCGTGTTGCGAAAACGGCAGCAGCGTATGAATTTTGCTTTCGTTCGTGTCGGGATACGCCTGCGCGAGTTGCTGTGAAATGGTAGCGAGTTCAGCGCTGGCCTGCTGCACCGAAACGCCCAGCTTGAGCCGTGCAAAACCCGACAGCCAGTGATCGCCGCGATTCTCGTAGCGGCTGCTCTGCGCGGGCACGACGCGGTCGTGCATCATCATCGGCACCCAGGCTTCGGTGACGAGTCCGATCATTGTGCCGTTGAAGTCCGCTGGTGTAATGCCGACAACGGTAAACGGCGTTTTGTTGAGCGTGACCGTCTGCCCGATGAGGTTCGCAGCACCGCCGAAGCCGCGCTGCCACAACCCGTAGCTGATGACGACGACCGGATGAGTATTCGGCGTGCGATCTTCTGCCGGCAAAAAGCCGCGCCCGTGCGCCATCGGCACGCCCAACACGTCGAAATAGTTGCCCGAAACGATCATCCCCGTCACGCGCTCAGGCCGCTCGCTGGTGCCGATGCTGAACGCCTGCAAATCGCCGCAAGCCAGTCCCGCCAACGTCGTCGCGCGGTCGCGGAAATCGCGGTAATCCGGGTACGAGATGGACGCCCCGCCGGGACGCTCAAAGATCGCCAGCCGCGACGGCTCAGTCACACCCGGCAGCGGATTGAGCGCCACCGCGCCGAGCCAGGTAAACATCGTCGTATTCGCCCCAATGCCCAGCGCTAAGGTCAGCACCGTAATCAACGTGAAACCAGGTTGTTTGAGCAACCTGCGCGCGCCGTAGCGTAGGTCTTGCCAAAGTGTGTTCATCATTTCCCCTTTATGTTTCTGGCGAGTTTCAGTCACGCTAAATACGCGCCGCCAGAAAGTACGTTGAGGGTTCGCGTGCTATTCTTCGCCGCGTGGCGGCGGCTGACTTTAGCCCGGCGTTTCAACGCCGGGAACGGAGAGCAAATAAATCCCGCGTCGCGTCAGCGACGCTTGAATTCAGGCATCGCTGACGCGACGCGGACATCCTCGCGTTACTCTCCGTGGGTTGAAAACCCACGGCTAAAGTCAGCCGCCGCTACGCGGCGAAGAAACTGAGCCGAAAACCTCAAAGGATTTACAGCGCGCTGTGTTAAGCGAACTGTGTAGTCACCGCTGCCAACAACAAAGCGTTTTGATGTGAATATCCCCAACAATTAACCAAGCGGCGTGCCAGCCCAGCCGAATACCTAACTACTTGCCTGACGTGAGTTGAGTGACGCTAGGCAAGCAAAGGTTGCAGTGAATTGTCCGCTTCTGGGATTGCCTTTTCCCAGAATTGAATTGGCCTGATGGTGTCGTTGCGTCCGTGCCAAGCCGGTCGTATACTCCGCGCCGTTCAGTCTTATTCGAAGTGGCTTCTCTGAACGAAACCGCGCGCGGAAATGCTATGAGGTTTGCGGCTTGATGAATCAGCCAGTTTACCCTCTCAAAGTCGTGGTTGCTTCGCCCGGCGATGTGCAGCCGGAACGCGATGCTCTGCCCGCTGTCTTTGAAGAACTGAATCGCGGCATCGCGGCTGAGCGCGGATTGCGGTTGGAATTGATTCGTTGGGAGACGGATGCGCATCCTGGTTTCGATCCTGATGGGCCGCAGGGGTTGATTGATCCTCTGCTACGCATTGAGGATTGCGATGTGCTGATCGGCATCTTCTGGAAGCGCTTCGGCACGCCGGTCAAAGACGCCGATTCCGGCACGGAGCACGAATTCCGTCTGGCCTACAAGGCTTGGAAAGAGACAGGCCGCCCGCAGATTTTCGTCTACTTCAACCACCAACCTTACGCGCCGAAGTCAGCGGCTGAAGTTGAACAATGGCATAAAGTGCTGGCCTTCAAAGAGAGCTTTCCGACCGAAGGTTTGTGGTGGGGCTACGAGGGCGCAACGGATTTCGAGCGCAAGGTTCGCCAACATCTGACCAACTTCATTCGCCAGTTGCCCAAGCCAGGCAAGAGACCGAGGAAGAACCCCAGCCAAACATTGAGCGCGAAAAAAGCCGTGCGCTCGAACGCAGAACTGTTTCAAGCTTACCGCGACCGCCTGGCCGAAAAAGTCAGCCGCGTACGCTTGCTCGGTGAAGACCAATCGAGGCCGCTGGAAAAAGTCTTCGTCAAGCTGAACATCGTCGAAGATTATCAACGCCCGCCGCACGACGCCGAATTCCTCGGCCTGCTGGACGCCAGAATGCGCCAACGCCAGCGCCTGTTCAGCCGCGATGAGCAAGAAGAAACTCCCGGCATGCCGGGCGAGCGCGCGGGCAAGACCAGACGCACGCTCAGCCCCGATGAACTGCTGCGGGGCAACCTCAAAGCCATCATCACCGGCTCGCCCGGTTCGGGCAAAACGACGCTCGCGCGCTGGCTCACCCGGCAAGAGCTACAACACGAAGATCACCTGCCCGTCTTCCTCGAACTCAAGACCATCAGCGCCCGCGCCTTCGATGAAGCCGATGGTGACCTGGTTGAATTGATCTTCAACCGGGAACTGGCCCAGCCGCTCGACCTGAACAAAGCCGAGCAGCAACACTTGAGCGCAGCTTTCCGCGAGCGGCTGCGCAAGGGCGAGGCCACGATCATCCTGGACGGGTTGGACGAGGTCAGCGGCACGGACTACTTCAAACGCCTCTGCGCGGCGGTCAACGGCTTCAACGCCAAGTACCGCCAGTGCCGCTTGCTCATCACCACGCGGCCTTATGCGTTGCAGACGCGCTTTGACAACCTGAAGGAGATGGAGATCGCGCCGCTCAACGACCGGCAGATCGCCGAGTTCCTAGACTACTACTTCGGCCAGCAGGAGCAGTGGCAGGAATTCCAGCGCGAGCTAAAACGCCGCCGCGACTTGCGCGAGCTGGCGCGCGTGCCGGTGCTGCTCGGCTTCATCATTCAGCTTTGGCAGCTCTGGCGCGAGCAGGGTGCGGTCAGCGGCAACCGGCTGGAGCTTTATCAGAAGATCGTGCAGGCGCTGGTGGTCAGGCTGGACGAGGAGAAGAACATCGAGCGCAAATTCCAGGTCGTTGACCCCGACGGTGCGCTCAAGCGCGATTTTCTGCGCCACCTGGCCTTTGCGCGCATGTTCGATGATCGCGTGCAGCGCGATGCCGAACGGCTGGTCTTCACCGGCGAGCAGATCGAAGAAGAAGCGAAACGTTTCCGCGACGCCGAAAGACTCGACTTGAATCAGTTCCACCTGGCTGCCGACGTGAAGAAGACGCCGCTGCTGCGCGAAGTCGGCGACGATCAGTGGGCGTTCACGCACCTGACCTTGCAGGAGTATCTGGCTGCGACCACGCTGGCCCGACACGAAGACCGCGCGCGGATTTTCTGTCGCGCTTATTTCAATCCGAGGCTGGCGGAGATGGAAGTGCTGCCGATAGCACTGGCAGCAGCGAAGCCGCCGGATGCGCTTTACGAAGCGCTGGCCCAGTTGCCCGATTCGCTGACCTTCACTAGCTTCCGTCTGCGGCTGCGCGGGCTGGTTTACGGCACGGCTGTTAGTCAGCCGCTGCTGGAAAAACTCACAGCGCGTCTGATCGAGATTATCTCTGGTCAACGAACCGCAGAGAAGCTTTACGAGGGGATAATTCTTCGCGGCCTTTCAGGAGTTCGCAGCAACCAGGCCGAATACATCTGTCGGCAAGTCTCTCAACTACTCCAAAGCAATGACACCAACGTGCGCGGTAATGCGACATCTGCGCTGGGAATGATCGGCAATGCGCGGGCTGTTGAAGTTCTTATTGCCGCGATCAACGATCTGAACAGTCGCGTGCGAGGGAGAGCAGCATCCGCGCTGGGAATGATCGGCGATGCGCGGGCTGTCGAACACCTCATTGCCGCGCTCGACGATCAGAAAAGATATGTCCGATGGAGAGCAGCATCCGCACTGGTAGAGATCAGCGATCAGACTCTGGCCGAGGGCTTGTCGAAAGCACTCCAACACAAAGACAGTTTCACGCGCCGAAAAGCAGCAGAGGTCATCGGGTACTATGTCGTTGAAAATGTGATTGAGCCGCTTTCCCAACTAGCGGCTAGTGACCCGCAGATGGAAGTCCGGCAGGCGGCGGGCGAGTCGCTCGGCAAGATCAAGCGCCGCTTGGAACTGACCGGCGCAGCCACCCCGTAAGCAGTCGCCGGGGCCGCAAGCGAAGTGTCGCTGGAAAGCGAGCCGCTCAAGCACGCACCTGGAACCAGTCAGCTTCGATTAAATGATCACGCAGAATCTGGCCGAGATGCGCCCCCGACTGCCTGTTTCTTTAGCAAGCACTGCGGGGTAACGTGCCCGCTCAGGCTCAGGTGTTTAGAGTTCAAGCTTTAGCTTGCCAGTGGATTGGACGCACCCCACTGGCAAGCTAAAGCTTGAACTCTAAACACTTGATGACGGAGGCTTCACCGTACCCCAGTCAACGTGCTCTACAGACGCTGCTGGCGAATATTTCAAATATCCGTCCGCACAGGTGGAAACTTCTCCGGTGGCCGCCGATGTTTGGTCGCTTGCTCGTAGGCGTAGACAAACTTGATCAAGTCCGGCTCGCTAAACAAGCGGCCCAGAAAAGTCAGCCCCGCCGGGAGCGAGCCATACGTAAAGCCCATCGGCACGGTGATCGCCGGGAAGCCGGTTTGCGGCGAGAGCACTTGGCTGTTGTCACCAGCCGGGCTTTGCAGATCGCCCACCTTGCGCGGCGCATTGCTCCACGTCGGATAGATGATGGCGTCAAGCCGGTCTTTCTCCATCGCCTGCAGGATGGCTTCGCGGAAAGCGATGCTGCGCGGGTCGTGATAGACATCCTGGCAAGGCGACTCGGCGGGCGCGGGCGTGCGAATGTAATTCTTCAGCCGCGTTTCATTGGCTGGCAAATACAGCCCTGCTTCAACGATGGCAGCGAGGGTCTTGTACTTGGCCTTCTCGCCGAGCGAGGCCAGGTAGTTATTCAGATCGTAGTGGAAAGAGTTGCATCCCAAGCCCCGCGTCAGTTCCTGGTAATTCGGGATGTCGAATGGGTCTACGATGATTGCGCCTTGGGCTTTCAACTCTTCGATGGCTTTGGCCATCACCTCTTTGATCTGCGGATCAGTGGTCGGAGCGCCAATGTATCTGCTGAACACTCCGAGACGCGCGCCTTTCAAGCCGTCTTTCTTGAGAAACTGCGTGTAGCTCTTTGGCACTTTGCCTTCAGAATTTTTGGTAATCGGGTCTGCCGGATCGTAACCTGCGATTACCTCCAACACTCTCACTGCATCTTCAACGGTGCGCGCCAGCGGGCCACCAACGTCTTGCCGCAGAAAAAGCGGAATGATCCCATCACGGCTGGTCAAGCCCATCGTCGAGCGAATGCCGACCAGCGCGTTATGCGAAGACGGGCCTCTGATCGAGTTGCCGGTATCTGTGCCGAGTCCGACCGCACCGAAGCTGGCCGCGACTGCCGCCGCCGTGCCACCGCTCGAACCTGCGGGGACGCGCTCCAGGTCGTAAGGATTGCGCGTAATGCCAGCCGTCGAGCTTTCGGTCATAACGGGCCTGAAAGCCCATTCGTCCATATTTGATTTCGCCAGCACGATGGCCCCCGCTTCACGCAGCCTGCGCACTTGAAAGGCGTCGTCCGGCGGAATGGAGCCTTTGAGTGCCGCCGAACCGCCGGTTGTTTGCAGGTCTTTGGTGTCGTAGTTGTCTTTGACGATCACCGGAATCCCGTGCAGCGGGCGCAGCTTCTTGGTGTGCTTGAACTCGGCATCGAGTTTGTCGGCCTCGGCAAGTGCGTTTGGATTGACGATCACGATGGCGTTCAGTTTGGTGGATTGGTCGTAGGCGTTGATGCGTTTGAGGTAGGCTTCGACCAATTGGCGACAGGTGATTTTGCCGGTGCGCAGTGCTTGGTGAATTTCGGCGATTGTCGCTTCGTGTGGTTCAAATTGTTTTCGGGAAGTCCGCTGCAAACCGAAGACCGGCATTAGTAGAGCGGCCAGCGCGAGTGCCGTGATCAGCAATTTTCCGAATGAAGCCCGCGAATGCGGGCGAAAGCATAAAGCCCAGGGCGTTAGCCCTGGGAAACGATAGTCAAGCTGACGCAAGCCCGCGAAGCGGGCGACAGCCACAGGTCTGCCGCCCGTTTCACGGGCTTCGATGCTTTCACTGCTTACTACCCCGGGTTTCGCTTCGCTCCACCCGGTGCTAAATTCCGTCACCCGCTTTGCGGGTTTTGAAATTCGATCTGGATTTTTCATTTGAAAGTCGCCGACAGCACACGACCGCGTTCGTATTCAGAACTGATGTTGCGGGCCGCTTCGACCAGGGCCTTGCGGACTTCTTCGTCATCTTTGCCGACGGCCGCGACCTGCAAAAGCACGCGCGCCTTCTCGTAATCGGAAGAGATGCCGGAGACCGATTTGAGCGTCAGCTTCAGCGCCGCATCGCTCGGTTTGCTGCGCAACAGCGCGAGCAACACGCGGCTGTGCTCGTAATCGGAGTTGATGCTGTTGACTGCGTCGAAGTAGGCCGAGACCACGCCAGGCTCGGTGAGTTGCGAGCCAGCAATACGCAGCAGCGCCTGCGCCTTCTCGTAATCGGAAGATATACGAGCGATGGCTTGCAATATTCCTTTCAGTTGCTCCGGCGTCAACGAGCCGCGCTTCAACGCCGCTGTTATCACCTGTCCGCGCTCATAATCGGAGTTGATCTTCGCAATTGCGGCGATGAATTCGCTGAGCGTCTGTGGGTCGTCCAGATATTTTTCGGCCACCGCCATCAGCGTCTGGCGCATCTCGTAGGCGGACGACATCTCCTGCATTGCAACCCGCACGACACGCTGCGCCTCAGCCGGATTGAGCCGATGATTCTCCAACAGTGCGTACAGATAGACACGCTTGGCGTAGTCACCTTTGATCTGCGCGACTTCTTCGAGCACGGCGGCGGCTCCGCCTTTTTGGAACAAACGTGCCACGCGGCGCGGCGCGTCATAACCGCTCTGCCTGACCATGTCCAACATCATCGCCGTCAGCCACTGGCGGGCTTCACTGTCAAAATCGTGTGCTTTGCCCTGCACGAAGTAAGCGCGGCGTTGATTGCCGTTTCCATCGGTTTCGATTTCAAACCGTCTACTGATGGAGCCGCGCGTTTCTTCGATACGGAACAGACCGTTCGGCGAGAGCGTCTTGAGGTCACTGTAATCATCGGTGAACTCGGCCTTGCCTTTGATGCGGATGCGCAAGTCCTGATCGTTGTCGTGGCGGTTCATCACCCAACTGTAGTTGTCGCTGTCCACCGAAATATGCTCCGACTTGCGCGTTTGCTGCGCGTAGGCAAATAACGGCGCAACGCCGAGCAGTAGAGCAAAAGCAATCAATGCCATCAGCTTGTTTTTCATTTCAATACCTCATTTCGAATTCAACGTTTCCAACGTAGGGGCAGACCTACGTGTCTGCCCCGGTCTCGGCGAGTGCGCAATCACTGGGGCAGACACGTAGGTCTGCCCCTACGCCTGTTACTCATAACGCAGCGCAACCATCGGGTCTACTTTGGTTGCGCGCCACGCCGGAATCCAGCAGGCCAGCAGCGCCACTACGATCAATAGTAACGCCACCCCGGCAAACGTCAGCGGGTCGGTCGCGCTCACGCCAAACAGCAGGCTCACCATCAGCCGCGTCAGCAACAGCGTGGCAACCAAGCCCAGTCCGACGCCGAGCAGCGTCAGCTTCATTCCCTGCCCCATAATCAGTTTGAGCACGTCAGCCGCCTGCGCGCCCAGCGCCACGCGGATGCCGATTTCGTTCGTGCGCTGCGTGATGACATAACTCATCACGCCATAAATGCCGACTGCAGCTAGCAGCAGAGCAACCGTTGCGAAGATGCTCAGCAACAGCATGCTCAAGCGGCGCTGCGCCACGCTTTCAGACAATACCTGCTCCATCGTCTCCAGCTTCGGAATCGGCAAGTCGCGGTCGAGCGCCCAAACGGCTTCGCGCACGACACCGGCCAGCGCCAGCGGGTCGCTTTTTGTACGCACCACAACCTGCATCGAGCGCGATGGGTTCTGCGCGTGCGGCAACCAGGATTCCATCCTGACCGGTTCGTCCAGTCCTTGTCGTTTGGTGTCGTGCACTACGCCGACGATGCTGATCCATTGCGGGTTGTTGTTGCTGTCACCAAAGGTGAAGCGTTTGCCCAGCGGGTCTTCGTTCGGGAAGTAGCGTTTGACGAAGGTCTCGTTGACGATGGCCACGTCAGGTTGGCCACGCGCGTCTTGCGGCGTGAAGGTGCGCCCGCGCAGCAATTGAATCCCCATCGTCTGGAAGAAATTCGGCTGCGTGATGTCTATGGGCAGTTCGAGTTGCTGCGCCCGTGGGTCTTGCGGGCGGTTCTCGATGGTGAAGTTGCTCGAGTTTGTCACCCTCGGCATCATGATTTTGCTCACCGCGCTGGCGCTCTCGACGCCGGGCAGCGCCGCCAGCCGCTCTTGCAACTGCTGGTAGAAGGCTACCGCTTGCGCGCCTTCAGGATATTTCGTGCGCGGCAGACTGAGTTGCAGCGTCAACAGGTGATCGGTTCTGAAACCAGGGCTGACCTGTTGCAGATGCCAGAAGCTGCGCATCAACAACCCCGCGCCGATCAGTAGCGCCAACGTCAGGGCGATCTCGGCGACGATGAAAGCGTTGCGGACACGCTGCGTACGGCGACTGCCGGAGCCGCTGCGCCCGCCTTCTTTGAGCGTCTCGCCCAATTCGAGCTGCGAAGTGTGGAGCGCGGGCGCTAAGCCGAAAAGCAAACCCGTCAGCAGCGAAAGCCCAAGCGTGAAACCCAACACGCGCGCGTCCAAGTGGATGTTATCGAGCCTCGGCAGATTGGCCGGACTGAGTTTGAGCAACATTTCCAAGCCCCACCAGGCCAGCAACACGCCCAATGCGCCGCCCACAACCGAGAGCAGCACGCTTTCGGTCAGCAACTGTCGGATAATGCGCCAACGGCCCGCGCCCAGCGCCGAGCGTACTGCGACTTCGCGTTGCCGCGCGGCGGCGCGCGCCAGCAGCAGGTTCGCCACGTTCGCGCACGCAATCAGCAACACGAAGCCGACTGCGCCCAACAACACCCACAGCGTCCGCCGGATGTTGCCGACCAGTTGCTCGTGCAGCGGCACAACGTTGACGCCGTAACCGGCGTTGATGTTTGGGTAATCCTGTTCGAGCTGTTTGCCGATCACGTCCATGTCGGCTTGGGCCTGCGCGCGCGTAACGCCGGGTTTGAGCCTGCCCACGACCGGCAGCCAGAAAGCGCCGCGCGCGGCCCGCAGCCGCTCGTTCGGCGCTAGTGGCGTCCACAACTCGGCTTTGCTGGGGAACTGGAAGCCGGGCGGCATAAAACCGATGACCGTGTACTGCTCGCCGTTGAGCGAAATCGTCTTGTTCAAAATCCCCGCGTCGCCACCAAAACGTCGCCGCCACAACCCGTTGCTCAAGATCACGACTTTGTCTTTGCCGAGCTGTTCCTCTTCGGCAGTAAAACCGCGCCCTTGCGCCGGGTTGACGCCAATCAACTGAAAGAAGTTCGCCGCCACCGAAGCGCCGCGCAGTTCCTCTGGCTCACCCACGCCGGTCAGGTTGACCGTCAAGTTGCGCACCCCGGACATTCCCTGGAAAGTGTGATTCTTGTCGCGCCAATCTAAAAAGTTCGGGTAAGAGGTAATGTCATCGCGAATGTTCTGCCGCCGGTTGTCTAGCCAGACCATTGCCAGTTGTTCTGGCTGCGGGTAAGGCAGTGGGCGCAATAACACGCCGTTGACGACGCTGAAGATGGCCGTGTTCGCGCCGATGCCCAACGCCAGCGCGATCACAGCGACAGCGGTGAAAGCGGGGTTCTTCAACAGCATGCGCGCGCCGTAGCGCAGGTCTTGCCAGAGTGTTTGCATATCAATCTCCTAAGAAGAATTTCAAAGGCAAAAGGCAAAAGGCAAATATCAAAAGGCAAATGGTCGGCACTTTTCTGTTGATAGAAAAAAAACAGTTCTATACTTTTGCCTTTTGATATTTGCCTTTTGCCTTTTGATTTCTTCAGCGCCTATTCATACCGCAGCGCCACCAGCGGGTCTACCTTCGTTGCCCGCCGCGCCGGGATGTAGCAGGCCAACAGCGCGACCGTTGTCAGCAACAGTGCGATTAGGGCGAACGTCAGCGCGTCGGTCGCGCTCACCTGATAAAGCAAATCCGTGAGCAAGCGCGTCAGCGCGAACGCGCCCGCTACGCCCAGCGCGACGCCCGCCAAAGCCAGCGTCATTCCTTGCTTGAGCACCAGTCGTAGGATGTCGCCCGCCTGCGCGCCTAACGCCATACGGACGCCGAACTCATGTGTGTGTTGGCTGACGGCGCAGGAGATCACACCGTACAGTCCGACCAGCGTGATCACCAAAGCGACGACGGCGAACAGAGAGATCAGCAGCGTGTTGAAGCGCGCCGGGGCGAGCGTACGCGCGAAGTATTCATCGAGCGTGCGGAAGCGAAAGACGGGCACGTCTTTGTTGAGTGCGCGCAGGCTCTCGCGTACGGAGTTGGTCAGCCCGCGCGGGTCGCCGCTCGCGCGCAGCACGACGGCCATCGTCTCAAACGGCTGCTGCGCCTGCGGGAAATATATTTCCAGCGTCGCCTCGTCGCGCGGCCCGAAATGCTTGGTGTCGCCTACGACGCCAATGATCTCGCGCATTCTAGTCGGGCCAGCAGTCGAGAAGCTAGGCCTGATGCGTTTACCAATCGGGTCTTCATTCGGGAAGAGGCGTTTAGCCAGTGTTTCATTGATGATCAGGACGGGCGGCCCTTTCAAATCGTCGCGTGACGTAAACTCGCGCCCTTTGAGCAAGGGAACCGCCAAAGTGCGGAAGTAGTCCACGCCGACCGAATGGATCAACCCCATCGGCCCGCTGCCCGGCTCTTCGGTGCGTCCTTCGATGTTCAAGCCGGTGCTCGGCCCGCTACCACTGAGCGGCAGTGAAGAGGCAACGCCGACGCCGGTCACACCGGGCAACGACTTGAGTCGCTCTTCGACTTGGCGGTAGAAATCACCACGCTGTTGCGCGCCAACATTCGGGCCGCCTCCAAGCGCCTCGTTTGAGACCGAGAAGCCAAAGGTCAAGACGTTTTCAGTATTGAAGCCGAGTCCTGTGCGTTGCAACCGCACCAGGCTTTGCAACAGCAAGCCCCCGCCGACTAACAGTACGAGCGCCAGCGCGATTTCAAAGATTACCAGCAGGCTGCGTGCGCCGCTCAAGCGCGCGCCTGCACCCGCGCCACGCCCGCCTTCTTTGAGCGATTCACTCAAGCTCACGCTCGAAGCGGCCAATGCTGGCGCGCTGCCAAAGAGGGCTCCGGTCACGAGCGAGACGAGCGCGGTAAAGATGAGCACGCGCGCGTCGAGCCGCGTTTCGCCGATGCGCGCGATGCCTTCGGGACTCAAGGCCACGAGCAAATCTTTGCCCCACCAGGCCAACAACAAACCGAGCACGCCACCCAAGCCCGCCAACACTACACTTTCAGTCAACAATTGCCGCGCGATGCGCCAACGGCTCGCACCCAACGCCAGCCGCACTGTGATCTCCCGCTGCCGTACAATTGCGCGTTCCAACAGCAAGTTGGCCACATTGACGCAGGCGATCAGCAGCACACAACCAACCGCACCCAACAATAAGAGCAGCGTCATACGAATGTTGCTCACCAGCGAATCGAGCAACAGCACGGTAGTAATGCCCATGTCACGGTTGGTTTCAGGGTATTGCGTCGCCAGCTTGCTGGCGATGACGTTCATCTCGGCCCGCGCCTGCGCCAGATTGACGCCGGGCTTCAAGCGCGCAATGGCGCGCCAGCCGCGATAACCGCGCTGCACCAGAATCGAGCCTTGATTGGTGTTTTCAGCATCGCGCGCGGTCGAAGTCCAAATCAGCGCCGGCTGCGCTTCAACGGGAAAGGCAAACTGAGCGGGCATCACGCCGACGACGACGTAAGCATCGCCATTTAGCCTGAGCGTGCGTCCGATGATCTTTGGGTCGCCACCGAAATATTGTTGCCAGCCGTCCCAACTCAAGATTGCCGGTCGCCCCGCGCTGCCGCCCCCCGCCTGGTCATCCTCGGGCAAAAACGTGCGCCCAAGGAGTGGCGCAGCCTTCAGCACGTTGAACAAGCTATGCGTAACGACCGTGCCACGCAGCCGCACGCTCTCGCCTTGCCCTGTCAATGTAAAGGTGCTGCCGTAATAGGCCGCGATCTCCTCGAAGACTTTGTTCTGCGCTCGCCAATCAACAAAGTTGCGGTGTGACAGGTTGGACAAAGCTGCCCGATCACGCGGCGAGTTCTGCCCCAGGGCCACCAGCCGGTCAGCCTCGTGAAAAGGCAAAGGACTGAGCAAGACGGCGTTGACCACGCTGAAGAGCGCCGTGTTCGCGCCGATACCCAAGCCGAGCGTGAGGATGGCGATCAAGGTGAAGGCGGGTTTCTTCAACAGCATGCGCGCGCCGAAGCGCAGGTCTTGCCAGAACGTGTTCATTCTTCCCTCTATTGGTTTGGTGCAGTATCGGGAGCGGTAGCGACCGGGTGGGCCTGATGTCGCTAACACCGAGATTACCCGGTCGCTACCGCTCCCGATACTGCACCGTCCTTCAGGCGAGCGTCAATCATTGTGATTATCCCCGGCAGATAACCAAGCAGCGTGCCAGGCTTGCCGAGGACTTAACTGTTTGAAGTATGTGATTTGTGCCGAAGTTGATTGAGGAGCGAGGCAACAAGTTGTCCGCTTCTGGGATTGCCTTTTCCCAAAACTGAAGAAGCAAAATAGAATCAGCGTATGGAAACATCGAAGATTCCCAGCGCGTCAATTCCGATAATAGACATCGGCGCACTGATCTACGGCACTGAAGAGCGTCAGGCTGTAGCCACCGAGATCAGACGCGCTTGCCGTGAGTCCGGCTTCTTCTACATCATCGGGCACGACGTAGACACGGCGCTGCAAGAGCGATTGGAACGACACAGCCGCGAGTTCTTCGCGCAAGACACCGAAACCAAAATGCAGATTCGCATGGCGCGCGGCGGGCGGGCGTGGCGCGGTTATTTTCCGGTCGGCAATGAATTGACTTCGGGCCAGCCCGATTTGAAAGAAGGCATCTACTTCGGCGCAGAGTTGAATGAAGAACACCCATTGGTGGGAGCAGGCGTTCCGCTGCACGGGCCAAATCTGTTTCCCAAATATCCGCCGGAGTTGCGCGAGACGGTCTTGGAATACCTGGCGGCAATGACACAACTCGGCCATCAACTAATGGCAGGCATCGCACTCAGTTTAGGGTTGCAGGAAGGCTACTTCACCGAACGTTATACCGGCGACCCGTTGATCTTGTTCCGCATCTTCAACTATCCGCCTCAATCGGTCATGCCCGAAGCGGCTTGGGGCGTGGGTGAGCATACCGACTACGGTTTGCTGACGATCTTGAAACAAGACGATTCCGGCGGCTTGCAGGTGAAAGCGCATGGGCAATGGGTGGACGCGCCGTCTGTTCCCGCTTCATTCATCTGCAACATCGGAGACATGCTTGATCGCTTGACGGCGGGCCGCTATCGCTCGACGCCGCATCGCGTGCGGAACCAAAGCGGGCGGGCCCGGCTCTCGTTTCCTTTCTTCTTCGATCCGAACTTCAACGCGAGCATTGCGCCAATCGAACTCGGCGCGACGCTCGATGATGACCGGCACGAACGCTGGGACAAAGCCAGCGTGCACGAATTTCAAGGGACGTATGGTGATTACCTGTTGAACAAGGTGAGCAAGGTCTTCCCACAGTTGCGCGACGAATTGACGTGAATAGTCGCAGAATTTGCCCAGCCTCTTTGCCTACGCCGTAGAATCCTGTAAAGTTCGTCCAACCCCTGCCTGACCGCAATTTCCGTATGGAGAAATGATTGTATGGCTGCGAATATGACTGTTGATCGTGTCGCAACACTCTTTCGACCTTTCATTCCTGACAAAACGCGCTTGCGCGAGTTGACGCCGCTGCCGTTGATTTTAGGCACATTGCTCGGCATCGTCTTCGGCGCGTCGTCGCTCTATCTGGTGTTGAAGACCGGACTGACGGTGAGCGCCTCGATTCCCGTCGCCGTCATCTCGATCACACTCTTCCGCTTAGCTGCCAAATTCGGTTTGCGGAACGCGACGATTCTGGAAAACAACATCGTGCAGACCGCCGGTTCGGCGGGCGAATCCATCGCTTTCGGTTTCGGCGCGACGATGCCCGCGATCATGATTCTGGGCTTCAACCTGGAAATATTGAACGTGATGCTGGTCGGTGTGCTGGGCGGCTTGCTCGGCATTCTGATGATGATTCCGCTGCGCCGTGCGCTGATCGTGCAACAACACGGCGAGCTGAAATACCCCGAAGGCACGGCCTGCGCCGAGGTCTTGAAGGCAGGCGCGGACGAAGAGTCACTGCGTGAAGCTGAGCAGGCAGGCACCGCCGAAGTTAGCGAAACTAGGATCGGCGCAAAGACAATCTTCACCGGCTTCGGCATCGGGCTGGTTTACAAGTCGCTGATGTCCGCGTTGAAGATGTGGCAGGAAATTCCCGAACGCGTCTTTGGCGCGCCGTTCAAAGGCGGCTCGCTCTCGGCTGAAATTTCGCCTGAGCTGCTCGGCGTCGGTTACATCATCGGGCCGTACATTTCCGGGCTGATGGTTGGCGGCGGTGTGCTGGCTTATTTGGTGCTGATTCCAGCGATCAAGTTTTTCGGCGATGCAATGAGCACGCCGATTGACCCCGGCACCACGCTCATCAGAGATATGACGCCTGACGATGTGCGCAGCGCCTATGTGCTTTACATCGGCGCAGGCTCGGTCGCGGCGGCAGGCATTATCAGCGTCATTCGTTCGATGCCAGTCATCTGGAACAGCATCCGCAGCGGCGTCCGCGATCTACTCGGCACAAAGGGAGGCGCCACCGAAAATCTGCCACGCACCGAACAGGATGTGCCGATGAAATGGGTCGTCATTGGCATCCTCGTTTTGATGGCGCTGATTATGGCCTTCCGCAGCTTGCACATGAATTTTCTCGGCGCGTTGTTGATCGTGATCTTCGGTTTTCTCTTCGTAACGGTCTCCTCGCGACTGACCGGCGAAGTTGGTTCGTCCTCGAATCCGATTTCGGGCATGACCTATGCGACCTTGCTGCTGACCTGTCTGATCTTTTTGGTAGTCGGTTGGACAACGCCGATTTATTACGTCACCGCGCTCTCGGTAGGCGCTATCGTCTGCATCGCCGCCTCGAACGGTGGCACGACTTCGCAGGATTTGAAAACGGGCTTTCTGATCGGCGCAACGCCAAAATATCAACAGCTTGCGATCCTCTTCGGCTCGTTGGCTTCGGCCATCGTGCTGGGGCCAATTCTGTTGCGGTTGAATGATTCAGGCACAGTTTACGTAGCGCAACAACCACCGGCAGCAATCACGCTGCGCGCAGACACGTCAACCTTGCACGAGCGCGAACCGCTCAAAGGCCCGCAGGCGCGCGAGGACGGCAACTCCTACCTCGTCTGGCATTACACCGACCAACACGGCGAGACGAAAAAGTATCTGGTCAACGATCAAGGTGTGCCGGTCTACCTGGTTGATCCTGGCATCAACGGCACAGTGGACAAGCGGCCTGATGGTTCTTCGGTGCCCAAGTTCGACGCGCCCAAAGCCGTGCTGGTCTCCTACATCATCAAAGGCATCTTGAATCACAAGCTGCCGTGGGCGCTGGTGTTGTTGGGTGTGATGATTACGATCACGCTGGAATGCGCGGCAGTGCCGTCGCTCGCCTTTGCCGTTGGCGTTTATCTGCCGCTTTCGACTTCCACGCCCATTTTCATCGGCGGCATGATCCGCTGGCTGGTGGACCTCTGGCTGCGCAAACGCTACGCACACCGCAATCTAACTGAGGAACAGTTCATCGCCGAAACCGATAAAAGTCCCGGCGTGCTGATGGCTTCGGGCTATATTGCAGGCGGCGCGATTGCTGGCATCGTGATCGCCTTCCTCGCCGGAGTGCTGACGGATACCAATGTGAAGATCGAGCATTGGGCAAATACGAATAACCCGTTCTTCAGCGGGCCGCATGCAACGCTGCTGTCGCTGATTCCTTTTGTGGTGCTGATTGTGCTGCTCTATTTGACCGGGCGGGAAAAGATTCTGGCAGGTGGCCTGAAGGCTGATTAGTTTAAGGATGCTGTGAGCCCAAAAGGGGCGATATATTAAAGACGCCGCCATCACACCAAAGCCCTGAAGGGGCGTAATACGTTATTACGCCCCTTCAGGGCTTTGACACGGTTACCGACTGACCCAGGGCGTTGCCCTGGGCTACTTTATCGCGCCCCCTTAGGGCTTAAAGACTAATTGCCCTTCATCTTCTTGATAGAGTTTGCGTCAATGCGATGAATGCGCAACTCAATCAAGTCATCAACCGAGAGATTATTGTGGCCCGCCTCTTTCATCTCTCGGATGTAATTGCCGTCCACGCGATGAATACGCATCTCGACTAGTTTCTCGGCGGAGATGTTGCGATAACCTTGCGCCTCGATTTCCTTGACGAAATTCCCATCCACCCGATGAATCTTCATCGCTACCAAGTCGTCAAACGGCAGGTTGCGATAGCCGAACCCCTCCAAACCTTTGATAAATTCGCCGTCAATGCGGTGAATGCGCAGCGTGAGGAGTTGTTCGAGCGAGAGGTCTTTGAAGCCGAGCGCCTTGGTCTGCTCGATAAATTCGCCGTCAATACGGTGGATGCGCATCGCCAGCAAATCATCCACCGACTGCTTCTCGAACCCGCGCGCTTTTACCTCTTGGATAAACTTATCGTCCACGCGATGAATGCGCATGGCCAGCAGATTGTCTACAGACAGTTTGTCATAGCCCGCGCCTGCGAGACTGCGGATAAATTCGCCGTCTACGCGGTGGATGCGCATGGCGATCAGGTTATCCACTGACACACGGTCATAACCGAGCGCCTTTAGTTCGTTGATGAAGGCCGTGCTCACATCGTGCACCGTCATCGCAAAAAGCTCGTCCACCGAGACGTTGTCGCGTCCTTGACCGTTAAGCGCGCTGATAAATCCGCGGTTAGGTGTGAAGCGGAAGTCACCAACCCCCTTGCCATCCTGGAACAATCCCTCGAAGACCACCGATCCAGCTTCGCGCTGCAAAGAAAAGCGCGCGTTCGCGTTGGCACTGGGGTTGAGACCATTGAAGTCTTGCAGCGGAAGCTCGAAGCTCGAATTGAACCGGTGCTTCCCGTTTTCAGCCGTCGAACTGAGCGACAGCCAAAGGCGTAAACCTTTGTCCGTCTGCCGCACCTTGGCCGTCCAATCACCG
The DNA here is from genome assembly GCA_963699175.1 of uncultured Acidobacteriota bacterium. GTDB lineage: Bacteria > Acidobacteriota > Blastocatellia > RBC074 > RBC074 > JACPYM01. The sequence goes on from OY969418.1 coordinate 2,065,250, forward strand.
GCAATTGTCTCCTGGGCCAGCAGCGACGGCTTGGAGAAGCTGTAAGCGGCTAAGGCGATGACAACGAGCGTGGTGGCTATCACAGTTTTCCTCATAATCGTTCTCCTCTTGATCCTGTTTGGTGGACGCGGGCTGCTGGAAGGTTTTGGACACCTCTAACCAGCAGCGTGATGCTAAGTTTTTAGCATCAACCGGAGACAGCGTCAAGAGAAAGATGCTAGTTTTTTAGCATCAGAATTCAGCCAGCTATGGCGGAATCAGCCGGTCGCGCATCTTTCGCAAGTTGGCCGCGTCGAATGGCTCGCCATCAAACACAATCTGCTTAGCCTGTTTGCCGCCCGCACTTTTACGCTTCAGATAGTCGGACACATTCATCCAGCAAACCTTGCCATCTTGCAAGGCACGTAAATTCTGTAAGAGGATCTCAAAATTTTGATAGACAGAGAAAGCAACCGATGCTAGAGTACGCCCGCTTCTTTGGGAATGATACTAACGCAGGTAAGTAACCTCGTTTAGCCCAAAGCAAGTAATTAGGAAACTTGTTATTGGGACGATCATGCTCCCAGAAAGGTAAAAGTTATGTCACAGATTTCACCTACCACTTCTTCCTTCTCCTCCACTCAAACAAAAACAATCCGTTTTAAGCTTAGTAAGGATTATTTGCGCAAGTTAGAGATGGAGCCAGGCATATTGGTATATCACCTATACCCCACACTGGATGTTTGGTTTGGAAGAGAGCTACCGGATGAAGTCAATCCGCGTAGTCACCAAGAAGAAAAAATGAAAGGAAATGTTCCCAAAGCAATTGAAGTAACGCTTAAAGAAACTCCGAAGGATTTCTACCTTGCAAACCGCGGGGCAACAGTCCTCTTAGAATCATTGACATTTAACCCTGATACACAAACCGTCGAGATGGTTTTGGTTGATTATGAAGGTGACGGTGCAAATCAGGGAATCGCGGACGGGGGAACATCGGATGCAGTCATCGCAAAGATTCAAAAGGGATTTGCTCAGGAGCTAGGCCTTGATGATTTCAGGAAATTATCAGCAGAGCAAGTTCCGACGTTCCTCCGTGAGTCACGTTTTCACATAGAGGCGATTGTTGGGCTCAAGGATAGAGACCGAATCCAAAAACTCGTTGCGGGGAGAAATAAGTCGCTCCAAGTAAAAGAGTGGACACTTAGTGACTTTGATGGTGATTTCAACTGGATGAAGGACGTACTGGAAACCCAGAAAAGTCCTTTTAAGGGGAAAATTGGCTATGAAGAAAATGCAATTGCGGATGTGGGAATATTGGAAGTGATTGCGATTTTGACTCTCTTTCACCCCATTTACAATGAAAAGGGTAAAGCTCCAACAACAGCCTTCTCTTCCAGAGGAATTCTCAACAAAAAACTGACCAATCCAGAACTTGCCCCAGGTTACAAATCACTCTCACCCATCATGCTTGATATTCTCAGGCTGCACGACTTCGTTTACTGCAACTTTGATAAAAGTTACAACCAAGCTTTCCCAAATGGGAGACTTGGTAGAAGAGGAAAGACGGGAAGCCGAATCTTTCCCCCAAGAAATATCAAATTGCCTTTGACAGGCATGGAATCTGAGCACGAAGTGCCTAACGGAGCGCTGTATCCTCTGTTGGCCTCCTTACGCGCTCTGGTTCGCATTGAAAATGGTCAGGCTCATTGGCGCACTGATCCTTTCAAGTTCTTTGAGGAATATGGAGGGGAACTCGTCGAGAATCTAATTGCTCAACTTGAGTCCCTTAGCGACAATCCCCAGACTTTAGGGAAAAACAAAGTCGCCTACACGTCTCTCTTTGACCGAGCAAGAATTCTGGTGTTTGAGAAGGAGCAGTAAGCGATCAGAAACAGAAACATTCTTTGCGATGCCGCTATTCACAGCGGCATCGCCTTTGTATGCCATTTCAGCCGATCATTGGGCGCTGCGGCTCAGGAAAACGTCGTAGGTGAATTATTCTCCCATTGGGGAACTCCCGTGCGTAGCGTCAAGCTTGTTCCTGGTAAGGGCTGAGATAGAGAACAGCATCGTAATCCACGACGGCAAATCGCACCTTCTGCAACCAGCCTTCGCGCCCCAGCAGATTACGCGGCAATCCATAATCAGCGACAAAATAGACGAGTGAATCGAACTCCAGCCCCAACGTACGCAGCGTAACACTATGGCCGTAGGCAGGCAGCAACCCAGCCAACGTATTAAACACACGACGATGCCCAGTCTCGATGGCAATCCCCAAGGTCTCGGCAATCTCGCGCATAAAAAGGCAAGCCTGCCCACCCGTATCAATCTTGGCCTGACAGGTGACGGATTGCGTTCCTAAAACGAGGCAGGCTTCAATCGTAATACCCTCTAGCCGTGTGTCAAAGGTTTCGCGGGTGGCAAAGGTAAGTTGATGTGACATAGTCAGAGAATGAAGGGAGGCGCATCGCTGGCTTCGACCAACACCAGTAACGCATCCTGATGGCCAGCGGCTTTAGCTTCTCGGTGAACCGCCAAATGATCTTTGCCGTGACTGATGAGTTGCCCATCTTTGAGCGCCACCCATTGCCCAGCATATTCATCACGATGATCCGCCAGCCATTGCCTGTCCGCCGTAAAATCGCGCAGGCTGGCGGCGCGCACGTTTGCGCGACTCACGCCATTCTGCTGCTCTGTTTCCGCAGGCGCGTTGAGAATCTCGCGCAAGCGCGACACATCTTCTGGCGGCAACGCTTGTACTTCTTTCAACACTTGCTCAAAACTGCTCTGTGACATTGCTCGCTTCCTCCTCGTGCGGAACGCTCAGCGAATTTTAGCATTGCCCACAAGCAAAAGGCTCAACGCTGCCGATGCTCCAACTGCAACTGCGTAAATGACAGCAGCATCAAGTAGACCGCGCCGAACAGCAAGGTGAACAGTCCCGCAAAGGCCAGCGTCTGCATGTGCGCTAGCGGATTAAGCACTCCATCCAGCAGGCCATCAAGCAGGTGCGTCGGGCGGAAGAACACATCCCAACTGTTCCAGCGCAGGAAGCGACCGAAGTAAATGCCAAAGCCGTTCAACACCATCACGCCCAGCACAAACAGCCAACTGGCCACGTTACCCGCCGTCCGGCGCACCAGCATCTGCATCAAGAAGAGCGAGACCAGGCCGAGAAACAAACCCGTCCAGGCAAAGGCGACCAGCGTGATCAGGTCGTACCAGAGTGGCACAGGCGGGCGTGATTTGAGGTGAATGATGTCCGTGATGAGATAGGGCGCATTGGGCAGAAAGATCAGCCAGAGCACGGAAAACCCAATGATCGGCAGCCAACGCAAGCGTGTCGGCAAATGATTCAAGTTATACGCTGTGAAAGCGCCCAGCGCCGGCAGCCACGCCAGAAAGAGATTCCAAATCAACCAGCGTTGCAAGGAGCTGTTATAGTGCCAGACCCGCAGCGCGAGCAGTCCGAAACATAACGCCGTGGCAAAGCCGAGTGAAGCGAGCACGGCAAGTTGGCGCTGGAAACTTTGGTAATGGGCAGATGAAGTAGTGAGTTTGGAGCTTGTGATCATAACGAACCTCTATGATGAACCGGGGGCAGCGCATGCTGAGCTTAGCATACGGAGCAGGCACAAACGAAGTTCGCTGAATCACTAAACCAGCGGCCAGGTCAGCCCTGCTTCACCTGGTAATGCAACAAGACCACGCCGTTGTCATAAGTCTTGTTGCCGGTCAGTTCCAGCGCAATCAGTCTGCCGACTTGGTTAAGCATCGGAATGCCCGCGCCGAACAGGACGGGATTGAGCTTCACAATCACTTCATCAATCAGGCCTTCGGCAAATAACGTGGTGGCAAAATCGCCCGCGCCACAGAGCCAGATGTCGCCGCCTGGTTCACGCTTCAACTTGCGGACAAACTCAGCCGCGTTCTCTGTCACAAGCTTCACTCGTTCATTCGGACTTTCTTTCAGCGTGCGCGAAAAAACGTAACTCTTCAGATGCGGGTAAGGATCGGTGACGCCCATCTTCACCCCGACCTCGTAAGTCTTGCGCCCCATCAAGGCGGTCTCACACGACTGGATAAACTCCAAGTAGTCGCTCACGTGCTCGCCTTCCATAACAAAGCCGCCCCACGTGCCGTCGGCGTGGGCAGTAAATCCGTCAAGCGTAATTGCCAGGTAATATTTCAGCTTGCGCATCTCATCACTCATATCGCAACGCCACCAGCGGGTCAACTTTTGTCGCGCGCCGCGCCGGAATGTAACAAGCCAACAATGCCACGGCGGCCAGCAACACGGCCAGCAACACATACGTAACCGGGTCAGTGGGCGCGACTCCGAAGAGCAAGCCGCGCAGCAAGCGTGTCAGCATAAAGGCCGCCGACAAGCCCACCGCCACGCCAATCAAGGTCAGCCGCATCCCCTGTCTGAGCACCACGCGCAGAATCGCGCCCGTGCTCGCGCCCAGCGCCAGTCGAATCCCAATCTCGCGCGTCCGCTGGCTGACAGCGTATGACATTACGCCATAGATGCCGATGCCCGCCAACAACAGCGCGAGCACGCCAAACAAACCGACGATCTGCATGGCAAAGCGGCGCTGAGCCAGCGAGGCTGAAACCAGCGACTCCATTGTTTGCTCACCAAAGACGGGCAAGTCTGGGTCTACGGCTTGCACTTGCTGTCGCAAAATTTGTGTCAAGCCCGTGGGATTGCCTTCCGTGCGCAGATAGACGGCCATCGCGTAGTTTGGATTCTGGAACATCGGTAGATAAAGGTGCGGCTGCGCGGGCTGATCGAAGCCGTCAGTCTTGATGTCGCCCACGAGGCCGACAACCGTCATCCAGGGCGCGTTCGAAGCGCGCCCGCCAAACTTGATGCGCCGTCCAACCGGGTCTGCATTCGGCCAAAAGCGGCGCGCCAGCGCCTCGTCAATCACCGCCACGCGCGGCGCTTCCAAATCATCGCTTTCAGCAAAGAAGCGCCCACGCACAAGCGGTGTGCCCAGAACGCGGAAGTAATCGGGGCTGACTGCCGAGTTCTGCGCACGTGGCAGATTGTTGTCGGCATTCGTCTGGTCTTCGACGGTAAACGTGCTGGTGTTGTGCGGGCCAATCAACGGTACGCCGTTGCCGCCCCCAACCGCTGCGTACTGCACGCCGGGCAGCGTGGTCATACGCCGTAAAACCTCTTTCACAAAAGCGGCACGCTTGGCTGGCGGACGATATGGATCGAGCGCCGGATTGTTGGGCACCGGCAGCCAAATGCGCGCCAGCAGCACGTTGTGCGGATTGAAGCCCGGATCAACTTCCAACAATCGCCCGAAGCTGCGCAATAACAGCCCCGCGCCGATCATCAACACCAGGGACAAGGCGAACTCGATGACGACCAACGCGCTGCGAAAACGCTGGTGACGCGCGCTGGAGCCAGCACTCTGGCCGCCTTCCTTCAAATTCATTACCACATCGGGACGCGATGCTTGCAATGCCGGGACAAGGCCGAAGAGCAGACCGGTCAACACTGACACCAGCAAGACAAAGCCCAACACTGCTCCGTTGAAGCCGACCTCGTGCAAACGCGGAATATCGGCGGGCACAAAATCCAGCAGCAGCTTCATTACCCAAGCAACCATCAACAATGCAATCGCCCCGCCGAGCAACGCCAGCAACAAACTTTCAATGAGCAGTTGCAGCATCAGCCGTCCGCGCCCAGCGCCCAGCGCCAGGCGAATCGCCATCTCGCGCTGCCGCGCTGAAGAGCGCGCCAACAACAGATTGGCAATATTCACGCAACCAATCAGCAGCACTAAACCCACAGCGGCCAGCAGCACCAGCAGTGTCGTTCGCACGTTGCCGACCATTTTTTCGTGCGCGGGCAAGAGTCGCACTGCCCAACCTCCCGCCGCCGGATAGTCGTTGGGAAATTCCTTGCGCAGGTTTGCCACGAAGGTGTCGAGCTTGGCCTGTGCTTGCTGAACACTCAAGCCGGATTTGAGTCGCGCGATGGCTCCCGGCAGAATCCGCGCCGCACGCACGGGCGCACCAAAGGGATTAGCCGCAAAACCTGCGGTACCCCACATATCAACTTCGTTGCGCAGCGTCTGGCCCGGATGTCGGAATCCGGGCGGCATCACCCCGACAATTGTGTAAAGATCGCTGTCAGCGCGCACCTTTCGGCCCAAGATATTTGGATCAGCCCCGAACAAACGACGCCACAGTCCGTCGCTGATGACAACACCTTCGGCAAAGCCATCTGCCTTATCCTGCGGCCCGAAGACGCGCCCCAGTTGTGCGCTTGCGCCCAGCAGCGAAAAGTAGGTGGGACTCACGGCGAGCAGTTCGATACGTTCGGGACGATCAGAGCCTGTAAGGTTGGCGTCTACCGGCCAGACAGCAGAAATCTGCTCGAAGACGCCAGAGCGTTCTTGAAAGTCGCGCAACTCGTCAACCGACATGCCGACGTTTTCGAGCTGACGCGCCGACAGATCATCGCGCACCAGCACAATTTGTTCAGGATGCGGAAATGGTAGCGGACGCAGCAACACCGCATGCACCACGCTGAAGATGGCTGTATTCGCGCCAATTCCCAGCGCCAATGTCAGCACGACAACCAGAGTGAAGCCCGGACGCTTCCATAACATTCGCGCGCCGTAGCGCAGGTCTTGCCAAAGTATTTGCATAAATCCTCCAAAAGAAATGATGAATGATGAATGATGAAACCTCATTCCCTTTCATCCTTCATCCCTCATCATTCATCATTCGTATCTGAGCGCTTCCATCGGGTCTACCTTCGTCGCTCGCCACGCCGGGATGAAGCACGCCACCAGCGCCACCAACGTCAATAGCACCGAAATCACACCGTAGGTCAGCGGATCGTTGAGCTTCACGCCGTACAACATACTGGTTAGATTCATCAGGCTTTCCAGATACCGCGTCAGCACGTACGCGCCCACTAAACCCAGGATGACGCCGAGTCCCGTCAACGTCATGCCTTGCCGCAGAATCATTCGCAACACGTCGCGCCGACTTGCGCCGAGCGCCATGCGAATACCGATCTCACGCGTGCGCTGCGCGACTGAATAAGCCAGCACGCCATACAGCCCGATTGAGGCGAGTTGCTGCGCGAGCACTCCGAACAAACTCAGCAGTTTGGCAAAGAGCCGTTCCATCGCCAGCGTTTCCTCGGCTTGTTCAACCTGCGTGCGAATGTTGTTGAGCGGCAGATTGCCATCCACTTCGCTGACGGCTTTGCGCACGGCGCTGATCGAGGCCGCCGGGTCGCCCGTCGTGCGCACTTCAAAGGTCGCGCCGGCCAGACCGCGCAGCTCTTGCAAATATGGCAAGTAGGCCGTCGGTGGAACCTCGTCGCGTTGGCGCGTGTATTTGGCGTCTTTGGCGAGGCCGATGATCTCGATGTCGTTGAGCTTGGTTGAATCCGTGCTGAAGCGTTTTCCAATCGGATTCTCGTTGGGGAAATAACGATTGGCAAAGGTCTGATTGACGACAGCGACCTTGGGCGACTTCTCGTCATCTGAGGTCTTGAGTGGGCGACCAAGCATCAGCGGAATCCCCATCGCCTCCAGAAAGTTTTCGCGCACTTGATGAATATAGACTTCGCCACTCGACTTAATCCGACCATCCGGCCCCGCTGTCGCGCCGGGCAGGTAAAGCCCACGTGAACTCGAACCGCTGGCGAGCAAGGCCATACGCGAGAAAGTGACCGCTTGCACACCGGGCACGGCTTCCAATCGCTCGGTCGTTTGCCGGTAAAGCTGCGCCAGTTTCTCGCCCCGGTAGCCGATCAAGCCAGGCTCGACGCTAAACAGCAGCAGGTTGCGCGCGTTGAAGCCCGGCTCGACGCGTTGCAGGTTAAGCAATGTACGCAAGAAAAGCCCGGCGCCGACGAGCAACAACAGAGACAATGCGACTTGCGTCACCACCAGCGATTTGCTCAACAACGAGCGCGAGACTGCGCTCGAACTGCGGGCGCTGTCTTTGAGGGTCGGTGTCAAATCCACTTTGGTAGCGCGCAACGCGGGCACGATTCCGAAAATGATGCCCGTCAGCAAACAGAGCGCCAGCGTAAAACCGAGCACGCGCAGATCGAGTTGCGGATCGAGCGCGCGCATGCCACGGCCACCCCAACCACTCACTACCAGCAAACCGTCTTTGATCCAGAGCGCGAACAGCAGGCCGCACACTCCGCCTAGCGCAGAGAGCAGCACGCTTTCGGTCAGCAATTGCCGGATCAAGCGCCAACGGCTTGCGCCCAACGCCAGCCGCACGCCGATCTCTTTTTGCCGCGCCGCTGCGCGCGACAACAACAGATTGGCCACGTTGGCGCAGGCAATCAGCAACACCAGCCCAACGACGCCCAGCAGCAGGTAGAGCGGTCGCTGATAAAAACCCCGCGTATTCATCTCGCCCTGCGCGCCTGAATCAATCACCAACCACGGAAAATCTTTCTCGGCCAGCGCCTGAATCGCTGGCTGATTTTGCTGCTGCGCATCAGCCTGCCGGGCCTCGCGATGTTCGATGACGGATTGATGAAAGGCGCCTGCCAAATTGGCGCGCGCCTGCTCCAGCGTCGCGCCTGGCTTGAGCCTGCCCATCAAACGCAACCACCACACGCCCGCGCCATACATGCGCGAACGCTCGCGGTCGGGCGTGACCTGTGGTTCCCACGCAATCGGGATTGAAACGTCCTGCGACGAACCGACCTGCATCGTCCCATCAAAGCCCGGCGGCGTGACGCCGATGATGGTGAAGGCGACATTGTTCAGATTGAACTGCTTGCCGATAACCGAAGGATTGCCGCCGAAGCGACGCTGCCAGTAACGATAGCTGAGCACGGCGACGGGACTCGTCGAGGCGTTATCATCCGATTCTGTGATCGTGCGACCGATCAGCGGCGGCACGCCCAAGCCCGCGTAGTAATTGCCCGACACCGCTTGCCCGCTCGCCACATCAGCCATTCCATCCGCATTCACATTTAGGTTTACGTTACCAAAGGCGAAAACATCCGACAGCACGCTCTGCTGCTCGCGCATACGCACGAAGCTCTGATACGGAAACGAAGTTCTGGTTTGCAGCCCCGTCACCGGATCGCGGCTGTTGTTGCCGGTGTAACTGCCGGGACTGAATTCGCGCCCTGAGTGCGATTTGAAAATCACCAGCCGCTCCGGCTCTTTGACCGGCAGCTTTTTCAGCAGCATCGCATCCACGACACTGAAGAGCGCCGTATTCGCGCCGATGCCCAGCGCCAACGAAACGACCGCGATGGCGGAGAAGCCAGGCGTTTTCAATAGCACGCGCACACCGTAGCGCAGGTCTTGCCACAAAGTTTGCATATCAATCTCCTGAGAAGAAAATCAAAAGGCAAAAGGCAAATATCAAAAGGCAAAAGGTCGGCACTTTTTTCTTTTTATATTTGAAAAAACAAGTTCCACACTTTTGCCTTTTGATTTTCTTCAACGCCTATTCGTACCTAAGTGCCTCTACCGGGTCTACTTTCGCCGCCCGCCGCGCTGGCATCCAGCAGGCAAGCAAGGCAACCAGCGTTAGCAATACTGTCACCACAGCGTATGTCCACAGATCAGTCGGACGCACACCAAACAGCAGCGTTTCCATCCAGCGGGTTAAGGCGAAGGCGCCTAGCAACCCAACTGCCGCGCCGCCCAAAGATAACTTCAGGCCCTCTCTGCCGATCAGTTTCAGCACGTCATGCGATTGCGCGCCTAAGGCCATCCGCACGCCAATCTCGTGCGTGCGTTGTGTCACGGCGTATGACATCACGCCGTAAATTCCGAGCGCCGCCAACAGCAAAGCCAGCGTGGCAAACACAGCCAAAAGCAACATCGTGAAGCGGCGCGCGGCGACTGACGTTTTGATACGGTCGTCCATCGTGCTGACGTTGTGAATGAGCACGTCTTTCTCCAGCGCCCGGAGTGAGGCGCGCACAGCAGCGGCCAGGCTGAGCGGGTCTGCCTGTGTGCGAATCATCAAATTCATCGTGCTCCAGGGACGTTGCGCGTGCGGCTCGTAGGTCGCCAGCCGCGCGTCCGTCTCCAACCCGATGTTCTTTACATCGCCAGCGACGCCGACGATGGTCACCCAGGGTTCATTTTCCGGCGGGCCGATCTTGATGCGTTTGCCGACTGCATCGCCGTCAGGCCAGAAGCGGCGTGCCATGCTCTCGTTGATGATGACGACTTTTTCCGCGCCAGTGTCGCGTTCGTTGAACTCGCGGCCCTGTTTCAGCGGGATGCTCAGCGCGCTGAAGTAGTTCGGCAGAATGCGGCGATAGCTGGCGGCGGGCACTTGGCCGGGCGGAAAGCTGTGGCCTTCGATAGTCAAGTTGCCGTTGCCATCGCCGCCGCTGATAGGCAGGCTGCTGACGGCGCTGACGGCCTTCACACCGGGCAGCGCGCCGAGTTGCACAGGAAGTTGCCGGAAGAAAGAGATGACTGGCTCATCCTGTTCGTACTTATCGCCGAGCAGAGTCACATTCAGCGTCAGCAGATGGTCAGTTTGAAAACCTGGATTGACCTGCATCAACTGCCAGAAGCTCTTGATCAATAATCCCGTGCCGACCAGCAGCACCAATGACAACGCCACTTCCGAGACGATCAGTGCGCCGCGAATGCGCCCACGGTTGAATTCGCTCGTTTTGCCGCCTTCTTTGAGCGTTTCGTTGAGCGCAGGCTTGGTGGCCGAGAGAGCAGGAACGAGGCCGAAGATCAAGCCCGTCAACAGCGAGAGCGCAGCCGTGAAGCCAAGCACCATGCCGTCAATGCTGATTTCTTTCGCGCGTGGCAACTCGTCCGGGGTGCTCTGAGCGAGCACTTCAATGCCCCAAGCGGCAAGCAACAGACCTGCTGCGCCGCCCGCGATGGCCAGCAGCAAACTCTCGCTCAGCAACTGCCGCACAATCCGCCCGCGACTTGCGCCGAGCGCCGCGCGGATGGCGATCTCTTTTTGCCGCACCTCTGCGCGCGCCAGCAACAGATTCGCTACGTTGGCACAAGCAATCAGTAACAAGAAGCCGACAGCGGCCAGCAACACCAGCAGCGCCTGACGCACCTGGCCCGTGCTCACTTCGTAAGAAGTCACGAGGTTGACGCCGTGTCCGGGATCGGCAGCCGGGTATTGTTGTTGAACGCGGCTGGCGATGGTCTCCAATTCGGTTTGGGCCTGTCGTAATTCCACTCCGTGTTTGAGGCGGCCCAACGCGTTCAGTGTGTGAACCGCGCGGTTTTGCAGATTGCTGGCAATAAGGCCGAGCGGCAGCCACACTTCGGTCTGCTCGTCGGGGAAGGCGAAGCCCGGCGGCAGCACGCCGATCACCGTGCTGCTCTTGCCGCCCACCGTGATTTGCTGTCCGACCAATTTTTCGTCGCCGCCAAACCGGCGCTGCCAGAAGCCATGACTGACCAGGACTACGTCCGCGCTGCCCGCTTTATCTTCTTCGGGCAAGAAGGTGCGCCCACGCAGCGGCTTCACGCGCAACAGAGGAAAGAGGTCGGCAGAAACCACCGCGGCTTGCAACCGCGCGGGTTCGTCTTTGCCAGTCAGCACTGCTCCGCCTGCCCTAAACACAGCCACCTGCTCGAACGATTGACTCTGTGCGCGCCAGTCGCTGAAGTTGAGATACGAGACGTTCAGCCGGTCGCGTTTCTGCTGCGGGTTAGTTTCGTAGAGGACGACTAAGCGCTCGGCCTCTTCATACGGCAGCGAACGCAGCAGCAGAGTATTGACGACGCTGAAAATGGCCGTGTTCGCGCCAATCCCCAGCGCCAGCGTGATTACAGCAATCAACGTGAAGCCGGGTTTCTTCAACAACATTCGCGCGCCGTAGCGCAGGTCTTGCCACAAGGTTTGCATATCAATCTCCCAAGCAGAATTTCAAAGGCAAAAGGCAAATATCAAAAGGCAAAAGGATGGAACTGTTTTTTTCAATTATCAAAAAGACCAAGTGCCGTCCTTTTGCCTTTTGATATTTGCCTTTTGCCTTTTGATTTTCTTCAGCGCCTATTCATACCGAAGCGCCTCCATCGGGTCTACTTTCGTCGCGCGCCGCGCCGGTATCCAACACGCCAACCAGGCGACGCCGGCGAGCAACAACGCAACCATGCCAAACGTCAGCGGATCGGTCGTGCCGACGCCGTACAGCAAAGTTTGAATCAAGCGCGTGAGCAACGCCGCTGCCAACAAGCCCAGCGCGAGGCCGAGGCCAGTGAGCAGCAGCCCTTGTTTGAGCATCAAGCGCAGCACATCACCGCGCTCTGCCCCCAAAGCCATGCGGATGCCGATCTCGCGCGTGCGGCGGCTGACCGCATATGACATCACGCCATACAAACCAATTGCCGCGAGCAACAACGCTGTCAGACCGAACAAGCTCGTCAACGTCGAAGCCATGCGTGCTGCCGCAATCGTATTCTTCAATTCTTCGTAGACCGTCGTTGGCGTGCCTATTGCCACTTGCGCATTCAGTGCCAGCGCCTCTTTGCGCACTGCTGGCAGCACTGCCATCGGATCAAGTTTGGCGCGCACAACCAGACGGGCGGACGCGCCATAAGGATGTTGCAACGCGGGCAGATCGAAGTGCGGGATTGGTGCTTCGGTCAGACTGTGCAAGCGATAATCGCGCGTCACACCGATGATTTCGAGCCAGGGCTTGCCTAGCCCCAGGCTGAGCCGCTTGCCCAACGGATTCTGATTCGGGTAGTAGGTGCGCGCCAGCGTCTCGTTGATAATGATGACGCCGGGAGCGTTGGCGTTGTCACGCTCGGTGAAGCCGCGCCCTTGCACCAACGGGATGCCCAGCATTTCGTGATAGCCTGGCCCGACGCCAGTGTCATCAATCGCGATATTTTCGCCGGGCTTGGTCTGCCAGCCTTCGATCACTACTGAGCTTTTAGCAATGACGCTGGCGAAGGGCGTGAACCAGGCGGTGGTAGCCGACTCGATGCCGGGTAAGGCCTTCACGCGCTCGGTGAGTTGGGCGAAATATTGATTGTAGCGCTCGTCCACAGCGCGTTTGCCCGCTTCGTCAGTGGCCGCCACGTAAGCCGCACGCGGCAGTTCGAGCGGCACGATCAACAGATTCTCCGTGCGAAAGCCAGGATCAATTGCAAACAGACGTTGCAGGCTTCTGACCAATAACCCCGCGCCGACGAGCATCACCAACGCCAGCGCGACTTGCGCCACGACCAGTGCGCTACGCGCATTCCAGCGACGCTCGCCTTGTGCTGCGCTCCCTTCCGCATCTTTCAACGCCGGGATCAAATCGGCCCGCGCGCTCTGCCAGGCTGGAACTAAGCCAAAGAGCACGCCCGACAAGACGGCGACGAGCGCCGTGAAACCCAGCACGCGCGCATCCAAACTGTTTTGCAGCGTCGAATTTTCAATGGTGAAGCCGGGTTGAAAGGCAAAAAGCAACTCATACAGCCACGGCGCCAGCAACAAGCCTACGCCTGCGCCTGCGCCTGCCAGCAACAAACTTTCGGTCAGCAATTGCCGGATGATCTGCCAGCGGCTCGCGCCGAGCGCCAACCGCACCGCGATCTCTTTGCGGCGCGCGCCAGCACGCGCCAGCAAGAGGTTGGCCACGTTCGCGCACGCCAAAAGCAGCAACAGCGCGACGAGAGCCAGCAACAGTTTGAGCGTCGGTCTCAGATTCTCCCGCAGGAACGAAATTCCCTGCCCGCCCGGCTCCAACAAAATGCGCTTTTCGTTGAAGGGCAGCTTACGGTCGCTCAGTGTGGTGTTGGCTTCCCAAATGCGCCGCGCCGTCAGATCGAAACTTGCCTGCGCCTGCTCCAAGCCAACGCCAGGTTTGAGCCGCCCCATCAAGGTCAACCAGGCCAACTTGCGCGAGAAGATCGGAGTCGTCGCTGACAACAATTGACGCCGCATCATCAAGGGTACCCATGCCTCGGCAGGCGCTCCCAGCCTAAGCCCGGCAAATCCAGCGGGCGCGATGCCGATGACAATGTAGCTCGCGCCATTGAGCAGCATTGTCTGACCCACCACGTTGCGCTGCCCGCCGAAGCGGCGTTGCCAACAATTGTGGCTGATGACGGCGACAGGGTGCGCGTCTTCATTGCGATTGTCTTCATCCCGAATGACGCGGCCTTGCGCGGCAGCTACGCCCAGCACATCGAAGTAATTGCCCGAAACTTGTTCGAGGCTGAGCTTGTCGGACTGCTCGCCCGTGCCGAGTTTGACAGTGGTCTGGTTGAACGCGAGCAAGCCGCTGAAGACTTCGTTCTGATCGCGGTAATCCACGTAGTTTGGATAAGAGAAGATGTTGCTCTGAAACTTCGGATTGATGGACTCGCCCGAAACCAGCGCAAGTCGCTGCGGGTCTTTGACCGGCAACGAGCGTAGCAACAGCTTGTCAGTCACGCTGAAGATGGCGGTATTTGCGCCAATGCCCAACGCCAGCGTAACCACGGCGATCAAGGTGAAGCCAGGTTGCTTCAGCAACATTCGCGCGCCGTAGCGTAGGTCTTGCATCAGTGTTCCCATCTTACTCGCTCCTATATGATGAATGGCAGCAATTACACTTAGGTCTGGTGAGCCATATCCAAATGCCGTGCCGATCAGGCGTGAACGTTAAATGCTGGACGCGCAAAGCTTGTGCAGGTGTGAGAAGAAAACTGCAGGGCTGTGTTGTCCGCTCGTGGAATTGGCTTGTCCCAAAAACGGAACCTGAATTCAGAGTGAGCGCCGATAGTTTGGCTGAGCTTGCGCAGCAACTATGGCGGCAGTATAGTGCGGCACGTCATAAGTCATACGGCTCAACTCAATCATCTACACAGTGCTTAGCCGAGGAAGTCATGCTGAGGCGGGCGCGTTTGATATAGCCCAAGTCACTTGGGACAAGAGGTGAATGATGAAATTCTGGTTTATCTTAGCGGCCCTGCTGATACCTCTCCCACTTACCATGTTTCAATCAACCTCGACAGAAAAAGTAAATCTCCAACTAGGAAATACAAGAATTACTGAAAATGGTGAATCTGTGATTGAAATCAATGGAAAGTGCGGCGGCGGGACAGTTCTCGCATTTCACCTTCCAGAGAAAGGCTGGTTCATCTGCTCAGCCGAGCCATATGCCGGCTATGATTTCCAAAGAATTGCCAAGCTGAATGGGAATAGAATCAGCTTCAGCCTAGACAATAGGAAGTATGAAATCATTTCGGATGATCCGATAAACTCAGAGCCGCAGACGTTAGATTTATGGGTTGTACGGATAACCCCGCCTGCTGATAAAGCAGATGCAACCAGTAAATCAATCGCTTGTTCCTCGGACTTCAAATACTGGCTAGAGACAACGTTGTTGAGAGAAGAAAAGAGATGATATTCCAGCAAACCGCCACTTAACAGCTGATGTTACGCAGTAAGAAAGTCGAGTTTGGAATTGACAGGTTTTTGTGCCGGAGGCCCAGCGGAAATTAGCCTGTGGTGGAACGAAGTGAAACCACCGGTAACACGCGTCAAGTAACCGCGCCCCAGTAGGGGCGCAGGATAGACAATGGGCGCGAAATCAATGTCCTGTCCAGCGTCCCAGCCGGGACGCGAGATTGCGGCGTTCGACTTTCCGGTGGTTACGCTTTGCTCCACCACCGGCTAATTTCCGACCGCGCCTCCGGCGCTGAGAAGGGCGTCAAACCTAAAACGATTTTCCGCGCTGCGTAACATCAGTTAACAGGTCGTTAGGCGGCAATCATTCCCCCGTGTTGGAGCTTGCGTATGGAAAAATTGTCCTTCCCCGCCTTCTCCCTCTTTTTGACTCTTTGGTTTGCCGGCTTCGTATTTATCGAGCCGACACTTGCTTGCGAATGCCGATGGCGGAACGAATTCTGGCGTGAATTCGAGAGCTCGAAGGCCGTCTTTGTCGGCGAAGTTATAGAGGTGGATAAATCTCAGCCTGACGCGGTGGTCACCTTCAAAGTCGAGAAGATGTGGAAGGGGGTTAAAGTTGTGCGCATCGAAGTGCGTACTGATAACCGGGGGAAAGCATGTGGCTACGTCTTCAGCCAGGGCGAGAGGTACTTGGTCTATGCGTATGATGACGGGGTACTGCGGACGAGCATTTGTACTCGGACTAGTGGGGTGAGAATGGCTACCGATGATCTGAAGAAGCTCGCTAAAAGGAAAGCATTATGATCCGCATTCGAACTGCGGCGAGGTTTCCAATCCACGTCAGTATGAGGAGGTTTCGATGAGCCAATCTGCAAAGAAGGGCACGCAGAAGTCCACCAAGAGCACCACCGCGACCGGCAAGATGTCCAAGGGATTCACGGACGAGGAACGAGCCGCGATGAAGGAGCGCGCCCAAGAGCTGAAGGCGGCCGAGCGCGCGGACAAGGACAAGGCGGAAGGGGAAAGCGCCGTGCTCGCGAAGATCGCCGAGATGCCGGAACCGGATCGCGCCCTGGCCGAGCGGCTCCATGCGATCATCAAAGCCAGCGCGCCAGCCCTCTCGCCGAGACTCTGGTACGGGATGCCCGCGTATGCGAAGGACGGCAAGGTCGTCTGCTTCTTCCAAAGCGCGCAGAAGTTCAAAACGAGGTACGCGTCGCTTGGCTTCAGCGACGTGGCAAACCTTGACGAAGGCGCCTTGTGGCCGGTCGCCTTCGCGCTGAAGGAGTTGACTGCCACCGAAGAGGCAAGGATCAGCGCGCTCGTGAAGAAAGCGGTGAGCTGAGGACTGAACTCGCCACTGCGAGCGCGCCACGATGATCTTCCGTTGAAAGGAACAGGTTGAGATAGTGAACAACTTTTTTGCGAGGAGCGTGTTCTTCGTGGAAGACGCTGAGCGTTCCCTCAAGTTCTACACGGAAACGCTCGGATTCTCACTGGAGTGGAACTATCAAGAACAAGGCCGGGCTTATGTATTTGAAGTGAGCTTGTTTGGGTTCCAACTGATCCTGAATCAGACTGAGCCTGGAACGGAGGATAGGGCGGGTCACGGCCGCCTGTTCATTGGTCTCGATGACGACCAGGTAGAGCCATTTCGCAAGCACATTGAGGAAAAGGGCATCAAGACGAGCGTCATGCAGTGGGGCAAACCCACACTTGTAATACGCGACCTGGATGAGAACGAATTGTTCTTTTGGCTCCCGGAAAGCGAACGAGCGAGCCTGCAAGCGCAACTCGCTGACGCCTAACCTTGAGCCATTAGACGGCTGAGCCCATTGAATTATGCTTCCTTTCGCCAGCGGAGGTACTCATGACAAAGCGCCGAAACGTCATTGTCCACATCGCAACCAGCGCGGACGGTTACATCGCGCGGCCTGACGGTGATCTCGAATGGCTAACGTCCCGCCCTAAACCCGCAGGCTTCTACGGCCTGAGCGCCTTCATGCAGACGATTGACACAAAGCTGCTGGGCCGGAAAACCTACGAGCTGAGCCGGCGCATGGGAGCGAAGTTCGACTCGCAGTATCGTTACATCGTCTTTTCCAGTCAGGCGCCACCAGCCGACGCCCCGTCAGGCGTGGAGTTCGTAAACGGTGCAATCGGCCCATTCGTAAGCCGTCTGCGCGAGCAACCTGGCAAGAATATTTGGTTGATGGGCGGCGGCGAGCTCATCGCCTCCTTGCTTGACGAGCACGCGATAGACGAGTTCATCATCACTGTGGCCCCAGTCTTTATTGGGGATGGCATTCCGCTGATAGCGCGGCGTCACCGTCACGTGCCGTTGGAGTTGCACTCCAGTGAACGCTTCGAGAATGGTGTGGTTCAACTGCATTACTGCGTTAAGTACCATGCTTGATGACGCTCCATCCTATGCGAACGGCAGGCTCGCTCTTACTCTGGCGCCGTCTAACGTGGGCGTTAGGCTTTCGCCGCCTAGCAAAACGAACAAACAACTGAGCAATCTCAAACTACTAGGAGCTATCCAATGAAACAACTTCTCAGCATAACAACCCTCTGCGTAGCAATAATGCTTTTTACTATGCCTGAGATTGATGGCGAGGTAGCAGGAAAGATAGCGGGAGCGACCCAGAATCAGCCGCCATCCATTGAGATTGCGTTGGTGGCCAATGCGCAGGCAGGCACGGTTGCCCTGTTGGATGTGGCTTCACGCTCTGTCCTCGGCACCATAGATGTCAATCCGGCACATACGAAGAGCGAAGGACCGGGCGCCCCGAATTACGCCCAAGACACTGATGTCTCTCCCGACGGGCGGACGCTCTACGTCTCGCGCGGCTATCTCGGCGACGTTGCGGCGTTCGACATTGCCAGCGGCCGTCTCCTGTGGCAGCGGTCGTTAAACACTGGGCGTGCCGACCACATGACGCTCACGCCGGACGGACGGAGCCTGTTCGTATCGGCGCTCCCGGACAATCGGGTCTACAAGCTTGCGACTGCCACGGGCGAGATTACGGGCCATCTGGTGACTGGCATCTATCCGCACGACAACAAGGTCTCGCGCGATGGCCGCTGGCTCTACAACACCAGCATCGGCCCGCTCTCTTCCCTCCCACGTAAGGCTGGGGCTCCGCCACTAACTGAGACGCCTGGCTATCCCTTCCAGTTGACCATCGCCGACGCAGGCACATTACAGATCCGTGATCGGATACGACTCGACAACGCCATTCGCCCTTGGCAGTTTACCCTGGACGAGAAGGGCCTCTACGCGCAACTATCGAATGAGCATGCCGTGGTGGCCTACAACCTCGCCGCCCGGAAGGTGGTCAAGCGCCTCGACCTGCCGGTGAAGCCCGGTGTCACGGTTGCCGATTGGGACTTCGAGGCGCCGCATCACGGTCTTGCGCTAACCCCGGATGGCAGGACACTCTGCCTGGCTGGACGCGCCTCAGACTACGCCGCCCTTGTCCAGGCTCCGGCTCTTACGTTGATCGCTACCATCCCGGTCGGCGATGCTCCGGGTTGGGCGGAGACGGCGGATAAGGGCCGCGTCTGTCTTATTGCCAATACCCGCAGCGACGACCTGTCAATCATCTCGATTCCTGCGCGCACCGAGATCGCGCGGTTGCCAATCGGCGACGGCCCCAAGCACATCACCGTAGTGCGGCTACCGGCGTCAGTAGTCGCAGCGATCAAGGCGCGGCCGTGATCGAGATGGCTAGTGCCGACCGATGAACGTGGCGTTAGGCATCAGGAGAAATCAATGAGCATCAATGAGCAAGGTGGATTCCTTCGCTTCCTACGCGCAGCGGCCCTGATCGCTGTGCTGGCTGGGGCCGTAGGCTCGTTCGGTTTGATGCTCCGTGCAGGTCAGCGTACCCCTCGATTCCTGCTGGCACTTTTCGCAATCTGGGTGCTCTCTCCGTTCGTGGCCCTCGTCTGGGCCTACGTGGTTTCCAAGCGTTGGTCGGTGCTTACGCGAGCGGCGCTCTATAGCGTGATGCTTCTTGCCGCACTGGGTTCTTTGGCCGTCTATGGAGCTGATGCCCTGTGGCCCCGCAAAGCACAGCCCGCTTTCGTATTCGTTGTTGTTTCCCCTGCGTCATGGCTGTTGATTGCAATAGTTGTCCCGCTAGCCGCGTTAATATCTGGCAGACTCTCACGTCTAGGCGACGACGCCTAACGTCAGGCTTCAATAGAAGGAGTAAAGTCCGATGGTAAAGCAGATAATCTGGGCTGTTCTGGTGATTTTCGTTGCCTGGTTAATACTCGATTTCCTGCTCCATAGATTGCTACTTCGATCTACCTATGAGGCGACTATCAACTTGTGGCGACCGATGGATCAGATGAACCTACCACTGGTCTACTTCGTCATGCTGGTATTGATTGTATCCTTCGTGTTGATCTATGGGTTTCTGATTGAACAGAAATCGCTGGCGTCCGGACTCAAATTCGGAACGCTCTTCGGTCTGGCTATAAGTATCTCTGCCGGCTTCGGCACCTACATTCATATGCCGATTCCTCTGCTACTCGCGTGGAGTTGGTTTCTGGGGGGCTGGCTCAAGGCAATTGTGGCAGGCGCAATCGTCGGAGGGCTAATCAGGCCAAACACCCATTAGTGAAGGAGCATAAAATGACGGAAGACATCTATAAAGGCGTTTATCTTAGTTTGGCGGTTCCTCTTTCAGATGACCTCCTTTCGGTTCAGCAGAAGGTCTGTGAGCGATATGCTTTGAGCCTTCGGCGGGAAGCACATCTGACCATTGCCTTCTTTGGTGAGAACACCGCCCGTAAGTCAGTTGACTTGGCCAGTTCGTTGCTAGACCTACTCCCCTCGACAGATATATCCCAAATCCGTATCAATGGACTAGGCGGCGCATATAAAATCTCTGACGAACTAAAGCTTATAAGAGACGGGCAACCGGATGAGTTGAAAGAGTTACCCAGAGTTCTTTGGCTCGCGGTATCTCCCCACGATGAGCTTTATACCTTTCGGGAAAGGGCGCTAAAGGCCGCCGAAACTCTCGGTATAAATATCAAGTTCAACGGCCCGGACTTCTTTTCTCATCTTACGCTTGGCTCTGCTGGTCCAGCCGACCAGGGAGACTGGACGGGCTGGGATGTACATACAGTCCCCAAGCAAGCAACCATCAAGTTGCAACTATCTTTGGATAAGGTGCGAGCGACTAAACTTCACCTAACTTCCAGCCCAATACATCCTGATAGCCTGCATCTGCTCCGCGCTTTTCCAGTATAAAGGAGGAATTAAATGCGGCCCCTGCTACTGACCCTTGTTTCATGTGTGCTAATTACCTATCAAGTCGAACAGCCCAATTCTAAGGCCGTCGCGTTTGTAGCGGCTTCTAAGCAAACTGCCAGCCCCGAAGAGCCAGCCGGGCAAAACCTCATTCAAGCAAGTGAGGTTTCGCTTGAGACGCCAACGGGGACGCTCTTCGGCACGCTGCTGCTTCCGGCGGATAAGCCACCGTTCCCGGCTGTGTTGCTCGTTGCTGGTTCGGGGATGACAGACCGCGATGGCAACACGGTCGGGCTGCGCGGAAAATCTGATTGCCTGAAGCTGCTGGCAGAAGGTCTGGCGCAGAGCGGGATCGCCTCGCTGCGCTATGACAAGCGTGGCGTGGCTCGGAGCGAATCCGCGCGAGCGGCGCACAATACCTTCGACATACAGGCCGATGACGCGGCGAGATGGGCTGCGTGGCTGGGTCAGCCCTCTCGCTTCCGCGCGGTCGGCATTGTGGGACATAGCGAAGGCGCGTTTGTGGGCACGATGGCCGCGCAGCATGGCGGAGTGCGCGCGTTCGTCTCGTTGGCCGGCGCCGGACATCGCTTTGATGAAGTACTCAACGAACAAATGGGCCGGGCGGTGAGGGCTGGCGCAACTCCCGCAAAAAGCCGCCACTGCAATGAGTGCGGTGCTGGCGGAGTTGCGTGCCGGGCACGAGGTCAAGACGCGCCCACCAAACATTCCCGATGAATTGTGGAACGGGCTATTTCAGCCACGAGCACAGGAATATTTGATCTCGATCATTCGATATGATCCGGTTGATGAGATCGCAAAGCTGCCGCCCAAAGGAGTGCAGGTGCTGGTGGCGCAGGGAACAACCGATCTCACGGGTGGGGCTGACCACCCGACTCGGTTGGCGGCAGCGGCTGGCGTAAAGCCTGTGATGATCACTGGAATGAACCACGAGCTTAAATCGGCTCCGCTTGATCCTGCCGCCAACGACAAGGCGTCGGAAGACCCACGACTCCCACTTGCGCCGGGGCTGCTCGATCAGGTAGTGCAATTCCTGAAGAACGCATTGAAGTGAAGTGAAAATGAAACTTGGTAAACAGAACCCCACCTAACCGTTTTGTTAGTGTCAGCAAGTTAATTTATGAATATTCGGAAACTGCATAGAGCAATCGGGCTTGTCATGTTACTCCCGCTATTTGGCTGGGCTATCACCGGCTTCGTGTTTTTTATCAAACCTGGTTACGAAGGCGCCTACGAGTTACTACAACCAAAAACTTATCCGCTGGACAAACCGATTGCTGTAACACCTGCCCCTTCCTGGTTGGAGTTCAAATACCTCAAGACGGTGTTAGGAGATCACCTGCTCGTACGCACCGTACAAGGCTGGCAGCAGTTAGACCCGGCAACGTTAAGCTTGAGAAAGAAACCTACCAATGACGAAATCAACACGTTACTGATGGATGCGTTCTCAACTAACCCAGGGCGCTACGGGCAAATCTCAGAGATTAACGGCAACGTCGCTACTACGAGCACCAATGTACGAGTTACCTTGGACTGGAATAGATTGAGCTTACAACAAAGAGGGAGCGATACTGATCGCATTGATCGGCTTTACAAAATCCATTATCTGCAATGGACTGGGGTGAAGTGGCTTGATCGGGTGCTTGGTGTGGTCGGCCTAGCTCTCGTAGCCATTCTGAGTATTTTGGGATTGCTGCTTTGGTTCAAGCTTAAAGTCGTAAAGCGAGTCTGAATGAAGATGACGCTCTTTTGAATATGAGTAACCAGTCCGAGAATCAAGCAGCTATAAAGATCTCCATCCGGCTTGCCACAGAATCCGATGCGCTCCTGCTGGCGCGTTTTCGCTACGCTTTCCGTGCCAGCCTCAGCCCGGCGTGTGAAAACGAAGACGAGTTTGTCGAGCGTTGCTGCCGTTGGATGCAAGCACGGTTGCGCGAAGGGAGCCGTTGGCGCTGTTG
This sequence comes from uncultured Acidobacteriota bacterium, assembly GCA_963699175.1. Classification (GTDB taxonomy): domain Bacteria; phylum Acidobacteriota; class Blastocatellia; order RBC074; family RBC074; genus JACPYM01. Next base: position 2,087,846 of record OY969418.1, read on the forward strand.
GGTCGCTGAACAGGATCACGCGACCGTGGGCCATCTCTGGCTGCAACTAATCGAAAAGATTCCCAACCCGATAGTCGAGCCGGAGTTCCACGCCTACGTAACCAACTTCTATGTGCGCGAGGAAGCGCGTAGTTATGGGATAGGCTCAAGGCTGCTCGAGGCTGCGCTGGATTGGAGCAAAGCTCAAGACGTGCAAGCCGTCATCCTTTGGCCGACCGCGCAGAGCCGGTCTTTGTATTTGCGGCATGGGTTTGCCGTGCGCGATGACCTGTTAGAGTTGATGCTTGCACAACAGAGAACAGACGATGACGCTATTTCTCAGACATAGCACTGCGAGGTTACTTGAAGTTTGTGAGTGATTCAAAAGGTGCCGGAGCCTGGGATCGAACTGATTATCGAAGAGTACCTGCACAAAGGAGAATTTATGATCGCCAACGACATAGACATGCAATTCCGGGATCGTCTACGTGAAAAGACTCAAGGCCGTCCTTACGTATTCGTCATTATGGCTTACAAGTCTAGATACCCATTGTTCAAACAAATTAGGAAAGCAGTGGAAGAGGAGCTCGGATATGCCTGCATTCGTGCAGATAACATGACGCGCACTGGCAAGCTCCTGTTGCCACAGATTCATTTTCTGATAGATCAGGCAGAGTTCGTTATTGCCGAGATGAGCGAAAACAACGCAAATGTTTTCTACGAAGTTGGATATGCGGATGCTAATGGCAAGCCGATTTTGCCGCTCATTCAACGGGGTAGTAAAACTGATAAAAAACCGCCGTCCAATCTGACAGGCCATCTCTTCCTGAAATATAGCGACAGTGCGGCAGGTACCGAAGCATTCAACCGCGAATTACGCCGCGATCTTCGCCACCGCGGAAACCACCGATTGGAATTACTGCGAGACTTTCTCCTTGGATCCAATCCTACGCCTGCCTACATCGTAGCGAGTCCCAAGTTCCCGAATCCAATGAAAGAGAAGACTCATCGCCAGCGACCAGACGTTCGTACCTTCAGCGATAACATTGGCATCCTCGGATTGATTCGAGCCTTTGGCGCAACGTTAGGCGAGGCCGCCGAAGTTCATCTTGTTTCGGCACAGTGGTCCCCTAACTATCTCTTCGAAAGAGACTACAATTTTTACTCAATCGGGTCACGCAAGGTGAATCCAAAGTCTGGATACATCCTAGCTGAATTACAGCGAGGATGCGCTAAACCGTGGAGATTTGGTCCTCTCCCCGGACATAGTGAAACAGAGGGTGATTGGCAGGTTTGTCTCTATAAACCAGGCAAGAAGAAGCCCTGCGGCACAAAACTAGATGCAAACGGACGCTTTATCAAAGAAGACTATGGTTTAATCATCCGTGGGCCAGGGTTGAAAGGTAGAGTACGGATGGTAATAGCAGGCCCGCATAGCCTGGGAACGGCTGCCGCCTGCTACGCCGCCACAACCCCGTCCATCATTGAGCGAATAAAGAAGGAGTTGCCAAGTGGTACTCTTGCCGACAAAACCTCGAGATTCTGGGTACTTGTAAAAGGTCAAGAAGACCCAGACGACCATCTGTTAAACCGCAACGAAGATAGGCTGAAAATCTGGGCGGGATTGCTTTCTTAACTCAAGAAAAAGAAGCAATTCCTCGAACCTCAAACAGCTTATCAATGTAGTTACTCGTAACGCAGCGCAATCATCGGATCAACCTGCGTCGCCCGCCGCGCTGGTATCCAACAAGCCAGCAACGCCACGACGGTGAGCAAGAGCGCGATTGCCAGGAACGTCGCCGGGTCAGTCGCGCTCACGCCAAACAACAGCGTCTTCAGCAATCGCGTTAATGCCAGCGCCGTCGCCAAGCCAATTGCCACGCCGCCGAGCACCAGCTTCATTCCCTGCCCGACCACCAGTCGCAGCACATCCGCTTGTTCCGCGCCCAGCGCCATGCGGATGCCGATCTCGTGCGTGCGTTGGCTCACGGTGTACGACATCACGCCGTACAAGCCGATGGCCGACAAAGCTAAGGCCAGAGCCGCAAACAGGCCGAGCAGTAGGGCGTTGAAACGCTGCTCCTGCAACGACGCTGATAATAGCCCAGCCAATGTGTTCACTTTGTAGATCGGCAACTCGGGGTCAATCGTTTGAATCTCGTGTTGCACTGCGGCGGCCAGGCTGCGCGGCTCGACCGTGGAGCGCACGACGTAATAGAGGTAGCCGAGCATGAGGGGAATCCGCACTTGCGCGTAGGGCATATAGATGGTCGGCTGTGTCTCCACGCGCAAGTCGCGCTGTTTGACATCACCGACGACGCCGACAATCTCCAGCCAGATCGGCGCGTTGTTATTGTTGCGGTCGCGATCAAAGCTAATGCGCTGCCCAATCGGATCGCGCCCGGCAAAGAAGCGGCGCGCGGCACTGTCGCTGATAGCGACTACTCCGGGCGCATCTGCCGTATCGCGTTCTGTGAGAGCGCGGCCTTTCAAAACCGGAATATTGATCGCGCGGAAGTAATCGGCGCTGACCGCAGGTTTGAGCGCCATATTTGGATTATCTCGCGGCGGTTCGGGCTGCCCTTCAATGATGAAGTCGCCGCGCAGCAGCATCTCGCCAAACGGCAACAAATTGATCGCGCCAACGGCGCTGACGCCCGGCAGCGCCTTGATGCGTTCGAGCGACTGCTGATAGAAATTCATGATCGGCTCTTTCGTCCGATACCTTTCTCCCAGCGCCAAATTGACCGTCAATACATTCTCCGGCGTAAAGCCCGGATCAACGCGCAGCAAGCGCACCAAGCTGTTGAGCAATAATCCCGCGCCCACCAGCAGCACCAGCGCCAGCGCGACTTCACCAACGATCAACAGACTACGCAGGTTGATGCGCCGCCAGCCGCCGGGTTTCAAACTAACACCTTCTTTCAAGGCCTGCGTCAAATTGGGTTTCGATGACTGCAAGGCGGGCGCGAAACCGAAGAGCACACCGGTCACGATGGTGGTCAACAGAGTAAAGCCGAGCGCCCAGCCGTTAATTCCGATTGTCTGAATGCGCGGCAATGACGGCGGCGCCAGCGTCAAGAGCGCCTCGATGCCCCACCACGCCAGCAGTGTTCCGGCGGCCCCGCCAAGCAATGCGAGCAACAAACTTTCAGTCAGCAGTTGAAGCATCAAACGCCCGCGCCCAGCACCCAGCGCCGCGCGTATGGCAATCTCTCTTTGGCGCGCAGAGGCACGCGCCAGCAGCAGGTTGGCGAGATTGGCGCAAGCAATCAACAGCACCAATGACGTGGCAGCAAAAAGAACCAACAATGCGCGGCGGCTTTTCTCACCGGTCAACTCGCCCAATGGTGACAGCTCGGCTCCGAGCCGGTCGCGTATATTTGCTTGTGGATGCGCTTGCTGCAACCGCTCGGCAATCAGCTTGGTTTCGTTGCGCGCCTGTCCAAGCGTGACGCCGTCTTTCAAGCGCGCTATTACCGAGAGCCAGGCGTTGCTTCTTTGATTTGGATTCAACTCGAGCGGAAAGAGGATATCGCTCGGATAAGGGAACTTGAAGTCCGCCCGCAACACGCCGATAACGGTGTGGTTCTTACCGTTGAGCCGGATCGTCGTGCCGACGACGTGCGGGTCAGCGCCCAAATGATTTTGCCAGATCGCGTGACTGACGATCACCACCGGAGCGCGACCTGGCACTTCTTCTTCAGGCAGAAAGCTGCGTCCTAGCATCGGCTTCACACCCAGCGTCTCGAAAAATCTCGCCGTCGCCGTAGTGCCCAATACGAAGACTGGCTCCTTGCCACCGGTCAGATGTGCGGGCGCGCCCGTGAAGGCAAACATCTCTGCGAAGCTTTGTTGTTGTGCGCGCCACTCGACAAAATCTGCGTGCGTGATTGAGGTAGTGCGCAGCGCACCCGGCAGCGGTGAACCGCCTGCCGCAGAGAGCGTCAGCAACCGATCGGCGTTGGGATAAGGCAGCGGGCGTAACAACACCGCATCAACCACGCTGAAGATCGCGGTGTTTGCGCCAATGCCCAAGGCCAGCGTGAGCACAGCAATCACAGTGAAGCCGGGCTTCTTCGCGAGCATGCGCGCGCCGTAGCGCAGGTCTTGCCAGATGTTCTGCATAAATCCTCCACTTGGGATTTTGGATTTTGGATTTTGGATTGCAGAATGAAAGACAAGTGGGTGGAATCCAAAATCTAAAATCCAAAATCGGCTCATTCGTACCGCAACGCCACCAGCGGATCTGTTTTAGTCGCTCGTCGCGCTGGAATGTAACAAGCCAGCAGCGCCACTCCTGCCAGCAATAGTGAAACAAGGCTGAAGGTGAGCGGATCACTGGCCGTCACATTGTAGAGAAAACCAGTCAAGATACGCGTCAAGGCAAAAGCCCCTCCCAAACCGATGGCGATGCCAAGCAGGGCGAGCTTTAGACCTTGTCCTACTACTAACCTCAGCACATCCGTATTTTGTGCGCCAAGCGCCATGCGAATGCCGATCTCGTGCGTGCGTTGCGTGACGGTGTATGACATCACACCGTAAATTCCTACTGCTGCCAACAGCAAAGCCAGCGCAGCAAAGAGCGTGAGCAGCAACGTGCGGAAACGCGGCAGAGCCACCGAATCAGCGAGAATCTGTTCCATTGAAAGTATGCTGGTCACGGGCTGGTCTTTGTCCACCTCCCGCACGGCGCGGCGCACGTCCGCCGCAATCGCCAGTGGGTCGCCCGCCGTCCGCACCACCAGATTTCCCATATATACGCGAAGCGAAGGCAAGTACATCGTGGCCACCAATGGGCCGTCCAATCCATATTGCCGCGTATCGCGGGCTACGCCGATGATCTCGCAAGCCAACGGGCTGCCCATATCAATAATCAAGCGCCGGCCGAGCGGCTCTTCATTTTGGAAGTAAGTGCGCGCGAAGGCTTCATTGATGATGACGGTCTTGATCGGCTCTCTGGTCTCCGGCTCGGTGAAATGACGGCCTTTGATCAGCGGTATGCCCATGGCGCGCAGGTAATCATGGCTAACGCCCGGATTGACAGCCGTGACCTTCTGTTGTGGATCAGGGAAGGGCTTTCCTTCAATGGTGAAGTAGGTGTCGCCACCGCCCCGCATAGGCAGATGTGTGGTCAAGCCGACGGTTTGCACGCCGGGCAATCCCTTAACGCGTTCGATCACGCGTTCAAAGAAGGCGCCCGCCTGCTCTTCTTTGGGATACTTCGCTTCTGGCAAGAAGGTGCGCAAGGTGAGCAGGTTTTGCGGATTGAAGCCGGGATCAACGTCTTGCAAGCGCCGGAAGCTTTGCAGCAACAGCCCGGCACCGATGAGCAGCACCAACGCCAGGGCGACTTCGGAAACTACCAGCAGATTGCGGGCGCGATTATGTCGCGCGCCTGTCGCCCCGCCTTTGCCGCCTTCTTTGAGCGCCTCATTCAATTCCGGACTGGAGGCTTGCAGGGCAGGAAGCAAGCCGAAAATCAGCCCAGTCAGCAACGAGATCGCCAGCGAGAAGACCAGCACGCGGCGATCCACGTTGATCTCAGCCGCACGCGGAAGCTGAGGCGCGAGTTTCACCAGCAACTCAGTTCCCCAGATTGCCAAAAACAATCCGCTGATTCCGCCCAGCAGCGCGAAGAGCACGCTCTCCGTCATCAACTGTCGCACCAAACGCCAACGTCCGGCGCCCAACGCGACGCGCAGCGCAATCTCCTTTTGCCGGGCCACCGCTTGCGAGAGCAGCAAATTGGCGACGTTGGCACAACCAATCAGCAACACCAGCGCCACCGCGCCCAGCAAGAGATACAACGCACGTCCCGTATCACCGAGCAACTGTTCACGCAACGAGACCAGCCGCAGCCGCCAAGTCGTGTTGGAATCCGGGTAGAGCTTTTCCAATCCCATCGCGACGTTGTCCACATCGGCCCGTGCCTGTGCAAGGGTGACGCCGGGTTTCAGCCGCGCGATAGGACGCAGGAAGTGAAAGCGTCTGATCTTCATGTCCGGGTGATCGAAGACAATCGGCATCCACAGTTCTGCTTGTTCGGGCAGGCGCGAACGGTTTGGCACGACGCCAACGACTGTGTAGCGATTGCCATCGAGCAAGAGCGCTTGGCCGATAATCGCCGGATCATTGCCAAAGCGCCGTTGCCACAAGCCTTCGCTGATGAGCACACTCTGCGCCTGGCCCGGTTGTTCTTCCTGAGCAATGAAGTCGCGCCCCAAGATCGGCTTCACCCCCAGTGTGCGGAAAAAGTTGGTCGTGACGCGCCCGCCCGCGAGCCGCTCAGGTTCCGCCGCGCCAGTCAGATTGAAAGAGCTGAAGCGCATGGCCGCCAGTTCCTCAAAGGCATGATTCTGCGCGCGATAATCTAGGAAATCCGGTGGCGAGACTGACGCCTGATTGCCCTGACTGAACTGCCCCCAAATCCAGACCAAGCGCTCAGCCCCGGCAAACGGCAGGGGCTGCAAGACGACGGCATTGACCACACTGAAGATGGCTGTATTAGCGCCGATGCCCAACGCCAGCGTGATGACAGCTACGAGCGTGAAACCAGGTTTCTTCCAAAGCATGCGCGCGCCGTAGCGCAGGTCTTGCCAGAATGTTTGCATAAATCCTCCCTGCGGAAGTAGACGGTAGACAGAAGTCAGTAGTCAGAAGAGAAAAGAAGCGCAGGCTCTGCCACCGACTACTGTCTTCTGTCTTCTGTCTACTCGTATCTGAGCGCCACCAACGGATCCACCTTCGCCGCCCGGCGCGCGGGGATATAACACGCCAACAACGCTACGACTGTCAGCAGTACTGAGAGCGCAATAAACGTCGGCGGGTCGGTCGGCTGCACGCCAAACAAGAGGCGCGTCATCAAGCGCGTCAATGCCAGCGAACCGGCTAAACCAAGTCCCACGCCGAGCAGCGTCAACAACAGCCCCTGATTCAACACCAGCCGGAGCACATCCCAACGCTGAGCGCCCAACGCGATACGAATGCCGATTTCATGCGTGCGCTGGCTGACCGAGTAAGAGATCACGCCGTAAATCCCGACGCCCGCGAGCAACAGCGCCAGCATTGCAAACCCGGTGAGCAACACCAGCGTCAACCGCTGCTGCGCAATCGCATTGCCCAGCAACTGATCCATCGAGTACACCCCGAAGACCGGCAAATCCTTGTCAATCGTATGAATGGTCTGTTCGACGGTTGTCGCTGAATTGAGCGGATTGCCAGTGGTGCGCACGACCAGCCCCAAGAACCTGGAAGACTCCTGCAGCAACGGCAAATAAGTTTGGAGCGGTGTAACCTGATCTATGCCGTTCAGCTTCACGTCGGCAACTACCCCGATCACTTCGCGCCACGGCGATTTGTCTTCGGGCCAGCCCTGTTTCAAGCGTTTCCCTAGCGGGTCTTCGCCCGGCCAGAGCCGCGCGGCGAGCGTTTCGTTGATGACCGCCACGGTGGGCTTGCCCGTTGTGTCGGCCTCAGTAAATACGCGGCCTTTCAAGAGCCGAATGCCCATCGCCTTGAAATAATTTGCGCTGACCGGCGTGAAGGCCGAACTTGGCAATTGGGCGCGTGGCGGCACAGGTTTATCGGCGGCGATAAAAACAGAATTCCAATTCGACCCGTCAATCGGCAACGACAAGGTCAACGCCGCCGCGCGCACTCCCGGCAGCGCTTCAAGGCGCGTAAGACATTCGTTGTAGAAACCTTGCAGGCGCGGCTCGTCGTAAGCAGTGCGCGGCAAGTTAAGCTGCATCGTCAGCAGATTCTCCGTCGCAAAACCCGGATCAACGTGCGTCAACCGGTAGACCGTGCGCAGCATCAGCCCCGCGCCAATCAGCAGCACAAGAGACAACCCGACTTCAGCCACGAGCAGAGCCTTGCGCACCCTTTCGCGCCCGCTGCCTGCGATGCTGCGTCCACCTTCCTTCAAAGTTGTGTGTAAATCGTGACGCGCGGCTTGCCACGCTGGTAGCAGACCGAAGAGCAAACCCGTCAACAACGAAACGCCCAAGGTGAAAAGCAGCACTGTCGTATCCAGCTTAGCCTGACTGAGACGCGGCACTCCCTCGGGTGCGAGCTTCAGCAGTCCTGCCATCATCCAGACGCCGAGCAGCAGGCCGGTCAGGCCGCTCAACAGCGACAGCAAGACGCTCTCGCTCAGCAACTGCCGGACAATGCGCCAGCGCCCAGCGCCCAGCGCCAGCCGGATAGCAATCTCTTTCTGTCGCTCAGCCGCACGTACCAACAATAGATTCGCCACGTTCACACAGGCGATCAACAACACGAAGCCGACTGCACCCAACAACACCCAGAGCATCCGTCGCAGCTCTGATGTGTAGCGGTCAAGCAAACTATAGGTCAGCGCGCCTTGACCGCTGTTGGTGTCGGAATAAGCACGTTCGAGTTGAGCAGCGAGCGTATCCATCTCGACGCTCGCCTGCGGTTGGCTGACGCCGTCTTTCAAGCGCGCCAGCGCGTTCAGCCCGCTGTGATTGCCGCGCCCCGCGTCACTGGGCGATAGAGAGACACCCAGCGGAACGAAAAGATCATCCTTGCGAAAGAACTCAAAACTCGGCGGCAACACACCGATCACCGTATAGCTGTTCCCGTCGAGCGAGATGGCCTTGCCTGTGATCGCGGGATCGCCGCCAAACTTCTCCCGCCACAGCGCGTGGCTGAGCAGCGTGGTGCGCGTCGCCCCCTGCTTGTCGTCATCTGCGACGAACATCCGCCCGAGTTGCGGCTGCACGCCCAACATCTGAAAGAAATTCCAACTCACCTGTCGGCCTTGCAAGCGCACCGGCCTGTCCACACCCGTCAGATTGAACACCGCGCCGCGAAAGCCTGCCATCTCCGTGAATGATTGCGCCCGCTCACGCCAATCCAGGAAATTCGGATACGCGATGCCCAGGCGCTGCCCATTGCTCATCTTCTCCGACAAGACGAGCAGCCGCTCAGGCTGTGGATAAGGCAAAGCGCGCAAGAGCACCGCATTGACGACACTAAAGATCGCCGTGTTTGCGCCGATGCCCAGCGCCAGCGTTAGAACGGCAATTAAAGTAAAGCCGGGCTTTTTGAACAACATGCGCGCGCCGTAGCGCAGGTCTTGCCAGATGTTTTGCATAAACTTTTCTCCCTTGTTGGCGATTGAGTCGGGTGTTTTCTGAACCGAAAGCCAAATGCTATGCCACACGCGGCAACGAGCTAAGTGATGTGAGTAATGAGACTGGCTGAGCGGTGAAAATGGTTTTAGAGTGGGGCGTGTTCACTTCCGAGAAGGGCTAGTCCCAAAAGCGAACTAGGGATTGTCTGTTTGTCTAGGCTTTTGCTTTACTACGGCTAACACGCAATTGTGCTTGCCCACCTGCTCGAGGCTTGGCGCGCTGAGTTTTGAGCCAGCGTTGCTGCCCGGCCTTGATCGCTGCTTGCTCCGTGCGATAACCGGCGTTGGCTGGGCTGATCTCGAAGTGGGCTGGGTCTTTCAGGCCGTAACGCCAGTTGAAACCGTGGCGGCGCATAACCTGCACTGTCCGTCGGCCCTGCGGCGTGAGGCGATGGTGGCGACGACCTGTAGCGACGCCACCGAGGTCTACGGCCAGCCCGGCTTCGTGCAGCGAAGTGCCCGGCTGATTTGCGCCATAAATCCCGCGCCGCGCACGACAACGTCTGTTGCGAGCGCAGCGATAGATAGCGCGTTGCTCGGCCTGCGAGCGAAATGTACTGTTGACGCGCGGTCGAAGGCCACGTTTACGCATCTCGCGCATGGCCGCGTTGAGTCGCACGCGCGCATCGTCATCGAGCGTATTGAGGCGGTCGTTAGTCAACGCACGGGAGCTTGCATGAACATCGCCGAGACCAAGGTTGAAGATGTTCATACAGACGATGAGCACTGGGCAGAAAAGGGAGAGCTTGGCTTTGCGGTACAACATAGGCGGCCAGTCATTGTCGGTGTTTAAGGGTGGCGGAATTTTACTCAATTCCCGCCGCAGAGCAAGAGTGGTGGCCCACTCTACTTGTTTATGCGGATGTAATTAATTGTGTGGTGCGCGATAAGCTTTCCCTGGTCATTGCGACACTCTGCGATGCCGTAAATCTGGCTCTGTCCCAGTCGCACTATTTTGGCCGTGCAAGTCACGTCTTCGCGTTTGGCTGAACTCAGGAAGGCCGTCGTCAACTCCGTCGTCACCGTCAGCGCGTCTTTGCCCAACTGCGTCATAATCGCCAGCCACATCGCCACGTCCGCCGCTGTCATCAGCACCGAGCCGCTGACGATACCGTCCGGACGCTCCAAGGCTTCCTGAAACGGCAGGCGCAGCCGGCATTCGCCGCTCGTCACAGAATCCAGCCTGAAGTCATAAATGCGGGCGAAGGGCGAAGCCTCCAACACCTGTTGCAATTCTTCTTCTGTGACGGCCAACTGAGCGTCCATGACTTTTCACCTCCGGGACTTTTCACCTCTGGCCCGGCGTTGATCTCCAGTTGCGCGCCCTATTCGTAACGCAGCGCCGCCAGCGGCTCGACTCGCGCCGCACGTCGCGCGGGCAACCAGCAAGCCACCAGTGCCACCAGCATCAACAAAATCGCAATCACGGCGAACGTCGTCAGATCAGTCGCGCTTACCCCGAACAACAACCTCGTCATCAGACGAGTCAACGCCACTGAGACAAGCAAGCCTGCTCCCACACCCAACAACGCGAGCTTCATGCCCTGCCCTACTACCAGCTTCAACACATCGCCGCTTTGCGCGCCCAAGGCCATCCGCAGACCGACTTCGTGTGTGCGTTGCGCGACCGAATAGGACATCACGCCGTAAAGCCCGATGGCAGCCAAGGCCAACGCCACAGCGGCGAACAGCCCGATCAACTGTAAATTGAAACGCGGCTGCCAGAGCGTGTCGGCAATCACCTGTTCCATGCTCAGCGCGCTTGAAACCGGCAGATTGCGGTCGAGCGCCTTGACTGTCTCTTGCACAGCGGTGGCCAGACTCTGCGGCGCAACGCTGGTGCGGATGACCAGTGTCATTGCAGTGAATGGCCCAGTGGTTCTCGTATAAAAACCTCGGCTCTGTTGAAATGGCTCATAGACTTCGTTTCCTGGCGCACCCACCCAGTTGTCTTGTTTGACATCTTTGATTACGCCCACCACGGTCAGCCAGCGGGGCGCGGGTGAAGCGCTGCGTGGATTGTCGAAGGTGAGACGTTTGCCGATGGGGTCTTCTGACGGCCAATAACGCCGGGCTAGGGTTTCGTTGATAATGACGAAGCCGGGCGCGTCTGGCGTGTCGCGTTCAGTGAAATCGCGCCCCGCGCGCAACGGGATGCTCATCGTCCGAAAATAACCTGGGCGGCTTACCCGTTCTGTGGTGACAATCTCCTGCCCCGGCGGCGGCAGTGGGCGGCCTTCGATGACAAAGGAGTTCCCCCAAACATCACCGGCCAACGGCAGATGATTGATTGCGCTCACCGATTCGACGCCGGGCAAGGCGCTGAGCCGATCCGTCATTTGCTGGTAAAACGTTTCGCGCGCCGGCCCGACATATTGCGAAGCGCCGTTCAGCGAAACTGTCATCGTCAGTAGGTTGTGCGGATTGAAGCCCGGATCAACCGCTTGCAGCTTGATGAAGCTGTTCATCAACAGACCTGCGCCAATCAACAACACAAGCGCCAGCGCGAGTTCGGCCACGACCAGCGATTCGCGCAAGCGGCGACGCCCACCCGTCGTCCCGCGCCCGCCTTCTTTGAGCACCTGATTCAAATCCGGCTTTGACGCGGCAAGCGCCGGAGCAAGGCCGAAGAGCAGGCTGGTCAACAGCGACACCGCGAACGTGAAGCCGAGCGCCGTCGCATCAAGTTTGATCTCGCTCAGCCGCGGCAATCTAACGCTGAAGCTAGTGCTGTTCCCCGCCAACAACGTCGTCAGCCAATCTACGCCCCACACGGCCAGCAGCACGCCGAGCGCCGCGCCAAACAGCGAAAGCATCAGGCTTTCGGTCAACAACTGCCGGAGAATGCGCCAACGGCTCGCGCCCAAGGCCACGCGCACAGCGGCTTCTTTTTGCCTGCTGGCCGCACGCGCCAGCAATAAACAGGCAACGTTTGCACAAGCAATCAACAAGACAAAACAAACCGTCACCGACAGCGCCACCAACGCCGGACGCACATTGCCGACGACTTTTTCATTCAGCGGGGTTACGCGAATGTTGAGACCAGTATTGGCGTCCGGGTAAGCCAGCGCGAGCCGTTTGTTCACTGCGTCCACTTCGGCCTGTGCCTGCGTCTGGCTCACACCCGGTTTGAGCCGCGCAAAGACGCGCAGCGAATTGCCACCCCGCTGCGTCGCACGCGGGCGCAGATCAAGCGGCGCCCACATTTCGGCGCGTGTAGACCAGAAGGGCGGGAAGAGAAACTGCGGCGGCATCACGCCGACCACGGTGTAGCTTTCGCTGTTCAACATAAGCTGCCGCCCGACGATCTGCGGATCACCGCCAAACGCGCGTTGCCAGAGTTTGTGACTCAACACCAACACGTGATCTTTGCCCGGTTCGTAATCTTCTGCCTGCAACGTGCGCCCCAACAGCGGCGAGACGCCCAACAGTTCAAATAGCCCTTCGCCCATGCGCAACCCGGCCAGCGACTCCGGCCTGTCCTTGCCCGCAAGCGTGCCGCCCCAAGCCTCTGCCACAGTCATCTGCGTGAAGCTTTGACTGCTAGTGCGAAAGTCCAGAAAGTTTGCTGGCGAAACTGGCCCGCGCCCTTCCTGCAAGAGCGTCATGATCTGCGCAGGCTCTTGATAAGCGAGTGGGCGTAACAGCACGCCATTCACTACGCTGAAGATTGCAGTGTTAGCGCCAATACCTAACGCCAGTGTGATGACAGCAATCAAAGTAAAGCCTGGGTTCTTCAGTAACATTCGCGCGCTGTAGCGCAGGTCTTGCCAGAGTGTTTGCATAAATTCTCCGTGACTGCTCAGCCCCGAAGGGGCGTGATATGAAAGCCCAGCGCATCGCGCTGGGTAGATAGCAGATGTTTAATCAGCCCTGTAAGGGCGCAATAACACTTCGCGCTATTTCGCCCCGTTGGGGCTTTCCAGATTTTGTTACACATTCCCAGGGCGTTGCCCTGGGCTTTCATATCACGCCCCGTTGGGGCTGAATAGTTACAATTCACCTACGGCTTCTATCTATTGACTACTCGTATCTGAGTGCTACCAACGGATCAACCGTCGCCGCACGCCGCGCTGGCAGCCAACAAGCCAGCAACGCCACACCCGCCAACAACACGGCAGTCAGGCCAAACGTCAGCGGGTCAGTCGCGTCTATGCCGAACAACAAGCCGCGCATCCATTGCGTCAAGCCTGCCGCGCCCAATACACCGAGCGTGACACCAAGCAAAGCCAACTTCATTCCCTGCCCGATCACCAAGCGCAAGACATCGCGGCTTTGTGCGCCTAACGCCACTCGAATGCCGATCTCCTGCGTACGCTGTGTGACGCCGTAACTCACCACGCCATAAATTCCTACCGCAGCCAGCAACAACGCCAGCGCGGCAAACACGCCCACCAACGTAAGGATGAAGCGGCGCGGTGCCACCGTAGCCGAAACCAGCTCGTGCATTGTAGCGACTTGATTGATCGGCAACTCTTTATCCAACGCCTGCACTTCGCGACGGATAGCGTTGACGACGGCGCTCGGCTCGCTGGCCGTACGTACAACGAGTTGCATAAATGAATCCGACCACTGCGCGTGCGGAACATAAGCTTGCATATCGGGTGCTTGATCCAAGCCGTAATGATTCACATCACCAACAATGCCGACGATGGCGCGGAGAGGGCTATCCGGGCTGCCGAGCCGGATGCGCTTGCCCAGCGGGTCTTCGTTCGGCCAGATGCGCTTAGCTGTTACTTGATTGACCAGTGCGACGAGCGGAGCGGTGACCGTGTCACGCTCGTTGAACGCACGTCCACGCAAAAGCGGGATGCCCATCGCTTGTAGGTAAGCTGTACTAATACTGTAGCGTTCGGCGCTAGGCGCTTCCGCCGGATTAGCCAACGGTTTCTCCTCGACGTGGAAGCCGCTCTTGTCCATATTGCCGCCGAGCGGCAAATTACTGACGATGCCCGCAGCAGTGACCCCGGGCAACGCTTCAACACGCGGCAACAATTGTTGATAAAACGCACTGACCGCCGCCTGATCAGCATAACGCGCACTGGCCGCCGGAATGCTCATCGTCACCAGGTTGCCGGTCTCAAAGCCAGGCGACACGCTCAAGACGCGCGCAAAGCTCCTGACCAACAAGCCCGCGCCCAATAACAAAACCAATGCCAGTGCTACCTCAGCTACCACCAACACACCGCGCAAGCGAGCGTGGCCGCCCGTTAACGCTCTGCCGCCATCTTTCAAAGCAGTCTGCAAATCGAGCCGCGCTGCTTGCCACGCAGGGGCCGAGCCAAAGAGCAGGCCGGTCAATAGCGAAACCAGCAGCGTAAAGCCCAACACTCGCGCGTCGGCATTGATCGCTTCAGTCTTCGGGAAATTCGCTGGGCTAAGCGCGACCAGCAACTCCGTGCCCCACAACGCTAACAACAAACCGCCCGCTGCGCCCAGCACTGATAGCAGCAAGCTTTCAGTCAACAATTGCCGCGCGATGCGCCAGCGTCCGGCGCCCAAAGCCGCGCGGATGGCCAGCTCGCGCTCACGCCGCGTCGCGCGCGCCAGCAGCAGGTTCGCCACATTCACGCAAGCGATCAGCAATAAAAGGCCGACTGCCACGAGTAAAAGGTACAACGCGGGGCGAACCTTTTTGACAAACTCCGCTTGTAACGGCGTGACAGTCGCGGTCGGCGTGACGTAAATCTTGGGATGCTCGCGCTGCAATGCGGCGGAGATCGCATTCATCTCCACGCGCGCCTGCGCAAGGCTGACATCTGCTTTGAGCCGCGCCACGGCTTTTAGGTGCTGGCAACTGCGGCAAGCCCACGATTGCGAGACATCGTAACCAAGCGGCGCCCACGCCTGGGCGGGCTTGTACCAATTCGCAGACAGGTAGTCTTCAAAACCCGCTGGCATCACGCCCGCGACGGTGAATGTAGTCCCGCTGAGCGTGAGCTGTTTGCCGATAATATTTGGATCGGAGCCGAAGCGCCGTTGCCAGAGCGCGTGGCTGAGCATAATCACAAAGCGCGTGGTAGGTCGGTCTTCCTCCGCGCGAAAATCGCGGCCCAGCGCGGGCGCGACGCCGAGCAGCTTGAAATAATTGGCCGACACACGCAGCCCTGCAATCACCTCCGGCTCGCCTTGCCCGGTCAATGTGCCACCCCACGAGCGGACAATTGAGAGTTGCTCGAAGGATTGGCTGCGCTCGCGCCAATCAACAAAGGTCGTGTAGCCGGTGTTACCATCCGGCCCATTCAACCCGTTGCCCGACATCGTCATCAACCGCTCTGCTGCCGGATACGGCAACGGGCGCAGCAGCATCGCATTTACTACGCTGAAAATTGCTGTATTTGCGCCGATGCCGAGCGCCAAGGTGACGATGGCGATAACCGTGAAGCCTGGCTGCTTGAGCAGCATGCGCGCGCTGAATTGTAAGTCTTGCCAAAATGATTGCATGATTCCTCCATCACTTCTTCGGATACAGATAACCAAACTTCGTGCCATTTGGATTGCAAGGCTAACTCCCTAACTCACAGAACTTGCTGCGTACTATCTCGGCAGCAGTACTGCGCAAGGTGTGCGAATCTGGGATTGTGCAATCCCAGATTCGGTTACTCGCGCATTGCGGTCTGCGACTGTGGCAGACGCAACTGCCAGGTGGTATGCTCCGCTGCGGCTTCGCCAGACAAAGCACAGTTATTGTGGCTGCAACAATCGCTCTGGCGAATTTGGAGTCGCGCAATTGAGTGAAGAGATCGTCATCTTCGACATTGATGGGACGCTGGCTGATGTGTCAGAACGTATCCATCATTTGAAGAAAAAGCCGAAGAACTGGGAGGGGTTCTTCGCCGAGATGGCGCAGGACAAAGCCATCCAGTCAATGGTGCGCTTGTGCAATATCCTATACGCAGCCGGCATCACCATCATTCTTTGCTCCGGCAGAAATGAGAAACACCGCGCGGAGACCGTCGCGTGGTTGGCTAAACAGGGCGTCAATTATCACGAGTTGTTATTGCGAAAGGATGGCGACCGGCGGAGCGACGTAGTCTCGAAGCGCGAGATGATTGCCAAGCTGGACAAGAGCAAAATTCTATTCGTGGTCGAAGACCGCAGCCGAGTCGTCGAGATGTGGCGCGCCGAAGGGTTGGTCTGCTTGCAGTGCGCACCCGGCGAGTTCTGAAGCGCGCGCTCACTTTGTAGAACACAGTGTTTGTATCACTCGTATAACCACCACAGGAGATAGCCACTATGTATTGTCCCCGCTGCGCCGCGCAACAACCCGATGGCACAAAGTTTTGTCGCGCCTGTGGTACCGACCTGAAAGCCGTCGCTCTAGCACTCGCCGAGCAAAAGCTTCCTGCCGAGGCCAACACGGAGAAAGCTAAAGAACTAAAGGTGGAAGAGAATTGGTTGGAAAAGCGCAGTAAGGGCATGCGCTACACCCTGCAAGGAGGAATCCTGTTGGCAGCCTCGCTCTTGATCGGCCTAGCCTTGGGAATATTTAGTAACGAGAAAGACTGGATCATCATCTGGATGATCTTCTTCGGCTGGTTGGCTTGTTGGGGTGTAATCACCCTGGCCCATGGCATCGGCGCGATTTTGGAGTCGAGCGTTATGCTAGGTCGGAGCAGGCAAGTTGCCGGCGAGACTGCCGTGACGACAGCACAACTGCCACTGGCTGACGAGGTGGAAACACTGCCTGATGCTTCGGCCAATCCAATCGCACCGCCACTCAGCATCACGGAGTATACGACTGAGCGCCTAGGCGAAAAGCTCCCTGTGTCGAAACAGGCCAGTTGAGCAGCGACTGTTTTTTCATTCGCAACGCAACGCGATCATCGGGTCAACCTTCGTCGCCCGCCGTGCTGGTACGAAGCAGGCCACGAGCGCCACGCCCATCAGCAACACAGCCACGCCTACAAACGTCAATGGGTCGGTCGCCTTCACACCGAAAAGCAGCTTCGCCAGCAACCGCGTCAGTCCGAACGCCACGCATAAACCGATTCCGGTGCCAAGCAGCGTTAAACTCATGCCTTGTTTAATCACCAAGCTGAGCACATCACGCGGGCGCGCGCCCAAAGCCACACGAATGCCGATCTCGTGCGTCCGTTGATTCACCGCATAGGCCATCACGCCATAGATGCCAATGGCGGCCAGGATGGTGGCGATCACTGCAAACACACTCAGCAAAAACATCGTCAAGCGCCGCCGCGCCAGGAAATCAGATAACCGCTGTTCCATCGAGCTAACATCAAAGACCGGCAGCTCAGGGTCTACGGTTTGAATCGCCTTGGTAATTGCCGTCGTCAACTGCGCCGGGTCAGGCGTCGTCCGCACGACTAAGTACCGCTGGCGCGGCGTGATCTGCTCAGCCGAGTAGTAGACAGAAATGGGAGGTTCCTTCTCCGAGCTGAACTGTTTGGCATCGCTGATGACGCCGACGACCGTCCGCCACGGGCCGTCTTTCCCGCGCCGCAATCGTCTGCCAATTGGGTCTTCACTCGGCCAGAAGCGTTGTGCCAACGCTTCGTCCACGATGACCGTCTCCGGCTCGCCCCGTTTATCCCGCTCGTCGAAATAACGCCCGTTCACCAACGGAATGCTCATCGTATGGAAATAGGTGGGACTGACGATGCGCACATTGGAGATGATGATGTCCGACGCAGCTTTGGGCACGTAACCTTCAATCGTGATCGGCTCCCACGCAAACGCGACGGTGCTCATTGGCAACGAGTAAGTCGTAGCGACCGACTCGACGCCCGGCACCGTTTTGATTCGCTCACTCGCGCTTTGGAAAAAAGCCGCGATGTTTTCCGGCTTGGCATATTTGGCCGCGGGCAGTGATAAACGCAGAGCCAGTACGTTGTGCGGATCGAAGCCGGGATGAGAACTCAAGATGCGTTGATGGCTGCGAATCAGCAAGCCCGCGCCAATCAGCAGCACTAACGACAGCGCGACCTCGGCTACAACTAACAACTGGCGCAACCGCTGCCCGCGACCTGAAGCGCCTACGCTACGCCCGCCTTCTTTGAGCGTTTCATTCAAATCAACCCGCGCAGCTCGCAACGCCGGAACGAGTCCGAAGAGCACGCCGGTCAACAAAGCAACCAAAAGCGTAAAAGCGATGACGCGACCATCCAGGCTGACTTCGTTCAAGCGCGGAATGTTTTCCGGGCCAAACACGCGCAACGACTTGATGCCCAACCACGCAATGACGATTCCCAACAACCCGCCGCCGAGCGCCAGCACAAAGCTTTCAGTCAGCAGTTGCCGCACGATGTGCGGTCGCGTAGCTCCAACTGCGCTGCGAATTGCAATCTCCTTCTGCCGCGCGGCAGCGCGGGCAAGCAGCAGATTGGCCACGTTGGCGCACGCAATCAGCAACACAAAACCCACCGCACCAAACAACATCGGCAGCGCGTAGCCAATGTCGCCGACAACCTGTTCGATCAAAGGCACCACGCTGATGGTGAGTCCGCCGTGCGACGGATAGCTTTCGGGATACTGTTGCTTCATGCGCCCCGCGATTACATCCATATCGGCCTGCGCCTGCGCGCTAGAAACGCCCGGCTTCAATTTGCCAAAGATGTTGAAGTCCTCGTTGCCGCGATTCGCACGTGCACTTTCTGGCATCGGCAAAGGCAGATACAGGTCGGCTCGCTCAATCGCATTCACAGCGGGCATCACCTGATGATCCAAAGAGAATCCCGCTGGCAACACGCCCACGATGGTGAAGTTGTTGCCGCTCAAAGTGAGCGCCCTGCCGACGACAGCGGGGTCAGAGCCAAAGCGACGCTGCCAGAAACCGTGACTCAAAATCACCACAGCAGATTTGCCCGGTGCGTCCTCTTCCGGCAAAAGCACCCGGCCCAGTGTTGCGCGCGCGCCAAAGAGCGAAAAAAACGACGAAGAGACGCGCGCGCCGTCTACGTGTTCGGGGCCACCCTGTCCGGTCAGGTTAAAGCTCGCGCCAATCGTCACCGCCGTCGTTTCAAAGACTTGGTTCTCGGTCTTCACGTCCAGGTATTGCCCCGGCGAAAACCAATCTTGCTCTACGTTCAAGCCAGGCGAACGATTCCAGAGGATGACCAAACGATCCGCATCTTGATACGGCAACGGGCGCAGCAACAGCGCGTTGATCACGCTGAAAATGGCGCTGTTCGCGCCGATGCCTATGGCCAGGGATAAGACGGCCACAGCAGTAAAGCCCGACTGCCTCAACAGCGTGCGCAAACTATATGACAGGTCATGCCAGAGAGTTTCCATTCGTCACCTCAACATTGTTTGGGGTTGATGCTATCCAAAGGTATCTACACAAATTCTTGCGGCAGTGTCTTCGCGGCTTTGCCGCCTGATGTGCGGTAAGTCTTTGACTTACCGGTAGGCGGTTCCCCTGCTGTGGGTCTGCGACCCAACTGCTTTGGGTCACAGACCCAATCAAATTGGGTGAGCGCGCGCCGGAAAGGCGCAGCCTTTCCGCACATCGGGCGGCAGAGCCGCAAGCAACACCGCATTCAAAATCTGTGTAGCTACCTTTGGCTGCGACCTTGCCGGGCAGTCCGCCAACGTAGCGTCACTTGCCCAATCAGCCCGCGTTGGCATAGAGTCCAATTGCAAGCCCTGCACTGCAAAATGGAGTTTTGATAATAATATGAAGAAGCTTTATCTGGAAACTTACGGCTGCCAAATGAACGTGCACGACAGCGAAAAGGCCGTCTATGCGCTCTCCACCGACGGCTATGAAATGACGGAGACGCCGGACGACGCCGATTTGATTTTGCTCAACACCTGCATGGTTCGTGAAAAAGCCGCACAAAAAGTCTTTAGCCGTATTGGCGAGCTTAGATCCCAACACCTGAAAAAAGCTGCGCACAAGAGCTTGCCCATCTTTGGCGTGATGGGCTGTGTCGCCCAGGCTGAAGCGGAGCGTATGTTTGAACGCAGCCAAGATGTCAGGCTGGTACTCGGCACCCAAGCTATTGCGAAATTGCCGGAGTTGGTCAGTCAGTTGGAACAAGGCTTTCCGCGTGCCATAGATGTACGGTTGAGCAAGGACGCGGATTTCTTCGACTTAAAGCCTGACGCGCGGCGCACCGAGCACATCGCCTACATTACGATTACCGAAGGTTGCAATAAGTTCTGCTCGTTTTGCATCGTGCCCTTCACACGCGGGCGCGAACGCAGCCGCCCCGCTGACAGCATCGTCGAAGAAGCAAAACAATTGGCCCAACTCGGCTACAAGGAAATCCAACTGTTGGGGCAAAACGTGAATAGTTACGGCTTGACTGGCTGGCTTGGCAATCCGCATACGAAGACCAATCCTAACCAGGCTGCTTCTTTAGTTACCTTCGCCCAATTACTCGAACGCGTAGCCAAAGAGAGCGGCATTCCTCGCATCAAGTTCACGTCATCTTACCCGCGCGACTTTGGCGCTGATGTCATTGCGGTGATCGAGCAATACGAAAACCTCAGCAAGTGGGTGCATCTGCCCGTGCAAAGCGGCAGCGACCGCATCTTGCGCGCCATGCGGCGTGGTTACACGCGCCGCGAATACCTGGAAAAGATCAGCCTGATGAAAGAATCCGCGCACGATTTCTCCCTGACCAGCGACATCATCGTCGGCTTTCCAGGCGAGACCGAAGAGGATTTCAATGAAACTTTAAGCCTGGTGGCCGAGGTCGAATACGACGGGCTGTATATGTTCAAGTACTCCCCGCGGCCCAAAACGCCTGCCAGCACTTATCAGGATTCCGTGCCGGAAGAGCTAAAGACGGAAAGGTTCCTCAAGCTACAGGAACTGCAAGCCAGAATTCAAAAGCGGCGTTATGAACGTTATCTGGGAAAGACTGTGGAAGTGTTGGTTGAAGGAACGAGCGCGCGTTCGACGGAGGATTTAACTGGTCATACGGCTTGCAACAAGATCGTCAACTTTCCTGGCTCGGCTGACCTCATTGGTAATTTAGTGAAGGTCAAGATTGATGAGATACGGGTAAATAGTTTGAGAGGAACTGTAGCATTGTAGTGGGTCGCCACAGAGTTTTCATTCGCCACCTCATCAAGCGGCGCGTAGTTTTTCCAACACCCATTCCCGAATCAATTCCGCAGACTGGACGCCTTTGGACGCAGCCAGTTCCCGAATAGCTTCTGCCTCCTGAGCGGCCAGATGAACCTCTACAACGGCCTCACGCTGGAAGACGGGTGATTCGACCATTTCAAGTTGATCTTCAAAGTCTGTGAGGTCGTGCGTATCCCAAAAATGCGCGAGTTCCTGAATCGAGTCTGTTGGTGGAATCTCTATCACCTTCATAGTTTTTTCCATTGGCGATAACGCCTTTTCTCCTTGTCGGTCATCGGGCGTGCGGTGACCGGGTAGCCATTCCCGTCCAGGAATTGAATCACCACACAAAACAAGTAGCGGCCTGCCTCTGTTTGCCCTAGCACATAATAAACCGGATTGGCCCCTTCTGCCTTCGCGCGCAATACCTGCGGCTGACCAAAGCAAACTTCTTCGACTTCTTCGGGCGTAACACCATGACGGGCGATATGGTCAATTCGATCTTCAGGCCAGATTAGCTGGTTGATTTTCATCTCTGCCTCGAATCGTAAGTCAGAGCAAAGCGCAGTTAAAACCGCTATTCTCAATCCAGCGCCTTCCGCAAAAACCCGCGAATCCCGAAATAACTAAACAACACCAGAAACCCAAGCTGCCCAGCCAAAATAAGCCACACCGGCATATGCGGCATCCCCGGCACGAGCGAAGCGCGAAAGCCTTCGCTCGAATAGGTGATGGGATTGATGCAGGTGACGACTTGAAACCAACGCACGCGATCCAACATCGCCCACGGGAAGTAGATGCAGCCCGTGAACAACATCGGCGTCAACACGACTGAAAACATCAAGCCGATCTGCGACGGCTCTACGCTGGTGCCCATAACCAAGCCCAGCGACGCGCCGACCAGCGCGCCCAGCACTGCGACGATGGCCAGCAGCCACCAGTATTCCAGACTAATTGCAAAACCGGTACCCAGAATCAAGCGTCCGAGCGGCACGATCAGCGCGCCAGCCACCAGCCCGCGAATCGCTGCGAAGATCATCTTTTGCACTGCCACCAGCCAAATCGGCAGCGGCGAGAGCAGACGATCTTCAATCTCTTTCGTCCAGCCGAACTCGATCACCAACGGCATCGAGACCGCCTGCATCGCGGTCAGCACTGTCGTCAGCGAGATGATGCCCGGCAGAAAGAGCACGCCGTAACCGGCGTTCGCCTGCCCCAACATCGGCAAGAGCCGCCCGAAGATAAACACCATAAAGATCGGTTGGATCAACGTCATCGCCAGAAACGTTTGCCAGTTTCGCAGCGTCACCCAGAGGTCGCGCCAGAGCATGTGTTGAAACGCTGCCACGGTCATGCGCATCCGGCTTGGCACGTCGGCTTGCGTTGCTAATTGCGTGGCCTCTTGCATTGTCGGACGAGTTGTTGCGCTCAATCTCTCAGCCCCTTTCCCGTCAGGTGAATGAATACGTCTTCCAGGCTCGGCTGCGCCAGATGCAAATCGGCCAGCTCAAGCTCCGCGTTGATGATGATCTGCGCCGCCTTCACTGCTACTTCGCCACCGCGCGTGGTGTACAAACGCAACAGCGGGTCTTCGTCAGCAGGCGGCGCGCCTGCTGGCGCCGCCGGTTTGCCTTTTCCGCCGCCCATCATCGCCAACACCCACGGTGGCGGCCCGGCGGCAGCGTTCCCCTTCTGCGCCCGCGCCGTCGTCCATTCGGCTTCGGTGACGCCGTCGAGAGCACGCACTTGGGCGAGAATCGCGACTTTCTTTTCTTCGTTGAGCGAGGCGTTGCGCTGCACACGCAGTTCAACGCGCGTTCCGGCGGGCACGAGTTTGCTCAGATTCGGCGGCGTGTCGAGCGCCAGGATTTTGCCGTGATCCATAATCGCCACGCGCTGGCAAAGTTTTTCGGCCTCTTCCATATCATGCGTCGTCAGCAGCACCGTCAACCCGTGCTGATTGAGCGTCTGAATCATCTCCCACAAGAACAACCGCGCCTGCGGATCAAGCCCCGTCGTCGGCTCATCCAGAAACAAGACGCGCGGCGAATGCATCAAGGCGCGCGCGATCAAGAGTCGTTGCGCCATGCCGCCGCTGTATTTGTCCACCTTGTCCTTGGCGCGTTCGCCGAGTCCGAATTGCTTGAGCAGTTCCGTCGCGCGGCGTGTGCGTTCGCCGCGCCCGATACCGAAGTAGGCCGCGTGAAAGGTCAGGTTCTCAATCGCCGTGAGCGAGCGGTCAAGGTTATTGCGCTGCGGCACGACCGCGATGTAAGGCTTCACGCCCACCGGGTCGGCGACGACATCCACCCCGGCGATGCTAGCCTGTCCGCCGGTCGGCAGCACGCGCGTAGTCAGCACGCCGATAGTCGTCGTCTTGCCCGCGCCGTTCGGGCCGAGCAGGCCGAAGACTTCGCCGCGCTCGACGTTGAAGCTGATGCCGTTGACGGCTTTCACAGGGCTGCGCGGGTATTGTTTCTCTAAGGCTTCAACCGAGATGATCGTTTCGCTCGTGTTGGTGGCGGTGGGTTGTGCTTCCGTCATTTGCCCAGAACTCATTGTGGTGATCTTCTCCTGCTGATAGTTCCTGTCCGGATTCAGTCAATGTTGCGCAACGCAAGCGAGAGTCAAGCAGCAACCTGTTTGTTTTCTTGTGGCGCGCGCAGCCGAATAGAAAGGATGTCTTCCGCGCGGACTCCCGCCTCGATCAACGTCTGCTTCAACCCGTCTTCGACGTTGTCAGTTTCGATAGTGATTTTTCCGTCCGCTAACTGGGCGTGGAAGAGAATGTCGTCAACCCGATGCCTGCCATCCCAGCCGACTGCCACCAGCAGGAACTGCCCCGTCTGTGGGTCACAGACATCAACGATCTTAGGCCCGTTTACAGGCTGTGACTTGCCTTGCTCTCTCACAACTTCCGTGAGGATGTCCGCATAACTCATTGTTTGATCCATTGTTGAATTGCCTCCTCGATTTCATCAAAAACAATCAGGTTGATTTTGTTCCGCTCGATGATCGCTTTGAATGCTGCTCTGGGTTTGCGGTACTGCCAATCATACATCTCGAAGCTGACAGCCAGAAAGAGTTCGCGGTCAGGTTCCTCGTCATCGAGCGCCAATTGATAAAGCTGCATCTGCCCAATCATCTTTTGCAGATCGTTGACAAATGAAGCGGTGTCGAAGTCTTTGACCTCAACCGCAATCTTCCGACCACCCTTTTCCGCGCCGAAAGGCAGTTCCGCGCCAAGATCAGCTTTCAACTGAATCTCGCAAAACCGAAAATGGAGCGGGTCCGCAGTAACTGCCCAGCCGTCTTTCTCCAACGCTCTTCTGACCGGCAAATGCAAATCGTCTCTTCTCGACATCGGCTTTATCCTTTCACTTCCCGCCAGCCTGGCGTGTCTCAGACGCCGTAAGGCAAGTAGTGGAACCGAATCAAGTACACCTTGTCGCCGCTGCCGTGTCTGGCGATTTGCAGCAAATCAGCGACGGTGGCGAACCCCGATTCTTGGGCCAGCTCGTCTGTGATGTCGGCGATAGTAATCTGCGTAATCGAATCCACGACAATGTGGCCCTCGTCCATCGAGTAACGACCACCTACTTTTACACGAGGGCTTTTCCAGATGCGAATGCTGCATTTAATCCTGCCGAGCCGGATTCCCAGGCGAAGGCGTTTGTCGAATGTCATATGGAACCTCACCCAATGGCCACAGGCCGTGATAAGTGACCGCGCGCGCAGTCTAGGCCGTGCCTTTGCGGAAGACAAGCGCGCCGCGCTGCGGTTGAGCAGTGGGTGAGTGAGTGGCGAGCAGAGAGGGGGATAGCATAAAACGAAGCGGCGAATGGCGATCAACAGCCTGGGTACGCAGGCTTCACAGCCTGCCAGTCTCGGCAATCCGAACCTTGACGGCAACCTAACCCCGCCACGCGCCAGCCTCAGCAATGCGCCCGCTGCCCTTTCGGTCGCTCCGCCGCCACGCCCGGCACGCTAGGAAGCGTGCGAACCCAGGCTTTCCAGCAGCAGTTGCAGTTCCACCGCATTGTCAAAAGTCAGATTCGGATCAGCCGCGAGCGCCGGAGCGCGGTCGCCGCCGAGGAGCGCGTGGAGCTTGGCCACCAGCGTTTTGGCCCACAGCGGAAGCTCTCCTTGCGCCAATTCATCCAGTTGGCGTTCGGCTTCGGTCGTGGTGCCCTGCTGAATGGCCTGGAAAACCAGGGCGAAAAGTCCTGCCTGATTGGACTGACTCTCGCCACCCGCACGCCGGTAGGCCAGATAGCTCGCCACAGCTTGCCCGCGTGCCTCGGCGGCAGCCTGCGCGTTGCCGGTGGCTTGTTCCAGGTCGCGCAAGGTGTTCCAGGTCTTCCAGGGTTCGGCGGCGTGGCCGAAAGGCTTCTTGCATTCAATCGCGCGGAGCAATTCGCGGCGGACTTCGTCGTAACGTTGCAGCTTGATCAGGGTAGCGGCTAGATTGCCGCAGACGAGTCCTTCATGCCACTTGTCCTGCAAGTGGGCAGCAATGTCCGCCGCCTGCCAGTAAAAGGCCGCCGCCTCTTCCAGCCGTCCCATCTGATCATAAAGACTGCCTAGTTCATTCAGGCAGGCAGCTTCGCCCGAGCGATCTTGCTGTTGTACCGCAATCGCCAGCGATTGCCGGTACGCCTGTTCGGCCTGCTCAATCTGCCCGGCTTGACAATGCGCCATTCCGATCTGATGCCAGAAGGCAGCAACGGAACCCGGCTCTCCCAGCGACTCGAAGATCCGTAAAGCTTGCCGGAAACTTTCCAGCGCTTCATCGTAACGTTTTTGGAACAGGCGAACTGTACCGAGATTGCCCTTGCCGACGGCCACCCATCTGCGATCATCAACTTTCTCAAAACGCCGGGTGCCTTCTTCATAAGCGGCAGCCGCTTCATCGTATCGCCCTAAATAAATTAGGCATTCTGCGGCTTCGATGATCGCAGCGGAAACCATGCGTTCGGCAGCGGTGCCGCCCGCATCGGCGAGCGATTGAAAACGCCGCTGCGCTTCACCCATCGGCGGCAGCGCGGCTTCAGCATCGCCCCTTGTCTTCAGTACCCTTCCAAGATTGAAATACGCCATTGCAATGTCATAAGCCGCTTCTGCATAAGCCGTTTCGTCGGCAGCCAGCGCGCGTTGCAGCAGTTGTTCGGCGGCGGTGTACGCTTCCGGCAACTGGCCTTGATCCAGCATCCTCTCAATGGCCTGTCGCAATGACTCGAATTGAGCGTGACTCCACGCGCTCAACCGCCGCGCCGCTGCCGCGCGCACGCGGACCGCCTCTGCCCGCGATTGCGGGCGGCCCAACCGAGCGAGCAGTTCTTCCACACTATTCGCCAAATTCACCACCTCTTCCGGCGGCAGCGCGTCCGCCGCAAGGTTGAGCATTGCCAGCAGATTGGGCAGTTCCAGCAGCGTCAGTTGCGCCGCAAGTTGAGCATCCTGAAAAAATTGCTGATACAGAAATCTGGTCAGCGCCCGCATAGCTTCTGCCCAGCGCGCGGTGAGCGCTGGCAGTTCCGCCGCGTCCATCTGCGCCAGCAGATAGTTGGGCAGCGCCGGGTCAAGCCGCAGGTGGCCGTAATCCATCGCTTCCGCCAGCCCCACTTCGATCAGGGCGGCGGCCAGTCTTTGCACGGCCTCAACCTCCGCTTCCAGCATCATCCCCAACACCGCAATATTGGCACCTCCGTGAAAGACGGCCAGCGCCTTCACCTGCTCTCGCAAATCCGGCAGCAAGCGGCGCAGCGAGAGTTCGACGCTGCCATAGAGCGAGTTCTCGCGGTCGTTGGGATGGCGGCGATGCAACTCGGCCATCAGTTGGCGCAGGTTTTCGGTCGTGGCGCGCACGCCACTGCCGCGACTGATTTCGCGCGCCAGCAGCGTCAGCGCGCGAGCGTGACGGTTGACCGCTTCGACCAGGTCGGTGATCTCCTGCGGCGTGTTCCCGGCATCGTCGTGTTTCGGCGCGCGCCCTTCCTGCCGCAGCACCTCGCAGACCAACTCGACGGCGTCCGCGCGGCTGAGCGCGCCCAGCCCGACCTCACGCTGGTTGTGGTGGAAGGGCGCGGGCAAGGCTTCGCGCGAAGTGAAGACGATGCGTGTGGCGGGATGAGCACGAAGCAACGCCTGGCAGTGCGTGAAGATCGCGTCAACTTCGGTTGAACCACGGGGGACACGGGGAGCACGGGGATTGTCTTGGGTGTTTGTGTCAGTGCCAGCCTCTGTGCCCTTCGCATCGTCAATGCCGCTCCCCGTGTCCCCCGTGTCCCCCGTGGCTGCTCTTTCCGGCAACACGCTCTCGCAGTTGTCCACCACGATCAGCGTCGGATAGTCGCGCAGCGCGCGTTCAATCGGTTGCCGCGCTTTTGCCAGATCGTCGTTCGGCCCGATGTGAAAGCGCTCGGCTTCCGGCAGCAGTTGCTGGCCGATCATCAGCAGCACGCCGCGCGCGTCGCTGTAATGTTCCAGGCTGACAAAGGCCGCGCGCCGGAAGCGCCCCGTGCGCACCATCCACTGCGCCGTTTCGACGGCCAGCGTCGTTTTGCCCGCGCCGCCCTGCCCGCGCACGACGGCGTAGGAAAGCTCCGGCGGCGTCGGTTTCAACAGCAGCCGTTCCAGCTTGAGCAGTTCGCGGCTCCGGCCCACGAACTCGTGCTTCATCCGCTCTTTTTCCGCCACCAGACGGCCCAGGCTGATGCGGCGCTCTTTGGCCTGAAGCTGTCGCCGCTCGTCCGAAGGCAGTTGGGAAACGAGGCGCGGGTCTTGCGCTTCCTGATAGAGCACCGGCACGAACCAATCCTGCAAGCGCAACTCGCCCGCGCCCGGAATGACGCCGCGATAGGTGTCGGTTTGCAGCGCCCGTTGCCCGGCCAGCATTGCCGTGCCGACACGCGCGCCTTGGGCCAGCTCGCCGTAAAACGCGCCGACAAAGCGGTGCGCCGTCTCGACCAGCACCGAATGGCTCATCGCCACGACCGAAGTCACGCCTTCGTTGAGCAGCCGCGCCGCCACCGAAGCCGTCGGGTCGGTCTCGGCCTGCGCGCTCTGACAGGCTTCGAGGAAGACCAGCGGGATGCGGTGATCGCGCATCACTTCGGCCAGCCGTTCCGCGTAGACCAATTCCATTGCGCGCGCTTCCAACTTGTCCGCGTCTTTGGCGTCTTCAAAACAGAGACCGCCCAAACCTCCGCGGCGGTCGTAGACTCCGTGACCGTCGAAGTGGACTACGTCGTAGGCTTCGCCCGCGTCGTCGGCGCGCGTCAACTCGGCCTGCAATGCGGCGAAGGTCGGCGGCATCAGGAAGTTCAGCTTCGCCAATTCGCCCAGACTTTCAACGGCCTCAACCAACGGACGCGCGCTGATGCGGTGGTCAATGTAGCCGACTGGCACTTGCTTTTTCTCTTTTGTCTCGGGGTCTTCGATCAACTGGTATTCGGGGCGCGGACTGACCAACAGAATGCGAATGGGCAAGGCGCGCGGCTTGGCTTCCTGCGGGTGGCGGTTGGGCAAGCGGCGACGCACGCGCACCGGATTTTTGCCGTGAAAGAGAAAGCCGCGCCCGTCGTGCAGCAACTCCCAGGGCAACGAGAGCAGCAGGCTGGCGGCTTCGCTGGCCGCCGCTTGATCTTCCGTGCTCGCGCCGTCGGGCAAGTCTCTGTCTACTTGTACTGAGAAGCGCCGCTCCGCTCCTGCTGCCGTATTGCGCCAAGCGTTGAGCGCCTCTTTGGCCGAATCATTCTTGGCCGCTTCGTCATAAAGCAGCTTGCCCCAGTTTGGCAATTGCGCCTCAATGCGCGCGGCGCGTTCGCGAAACATGCCCATCGGCCAGCGGTAGAACTCTTCCAGATACCAGCGCAGTTCGTCGGTTTCGATAGGGCCGAGCGGCGCGGTGAAAGTGAAGCGACGACTTGTCACCAGGTCGGTGGCGGGAAAGGTCGAAGGCACAAAGACCAACTCCGCCGTCGCCGAGGCTCTGCGCTTGCCATCCATTGTTTGCACCTGCGGATCGCTCAGCTTGACCTGCAATTCTTCGACCGGCTTTTGTGGTGGCGTTGGCGGCGGTTGCAGATCATTTGGCTCACGCTCTCCTAACGCAGTGAGTATTTGCGGCAAAGCTGCACGCGCGCCGCCTGATTTTAGCTCGACGGGCTGAGCGACCGGCTCTTCGCCAAACAGCCGCTGTAGGGTTGAGGGTTTTAGCTCGGAAGAAAGCAGTGGAATCACTCGATAGCCATCACCCTTGCGTCGAGCTTCAACTTCGAGCGCCTGTTTGACCTCGCGCTGAACCCATTCGGAATTGAGCGCGTCGGGGCTGACGACCACGATGACTTGCCGCGCCTGTTCGATGGCCGTGCTGATTTCGGGTGCGAGTTTGTCGCCGCCGCGTAGGTTGCGTGAATCTGCCCAGACAGTGAGTTGATGGCTTTCGAGCGCGTGGCGCAGTTCTTTGACAAAGTCATCATCTTTGCTGGCATGCGAGATGAAGATGTGGCTGGTCTGCATAGGCTGCTCTCCTCAAGAAAAGTAGGGCAACCTGCCGAGGTTGCCTAGTCATCTCGATAAACGTCAGTGAACCAAGCCGGACAACCTCGGCAGGTTGTCCTACCGACACTGCGACGACCCGAACCAATGAAAGCGCGCAACGCGATAGTTACAACTTCTTTGCTAAGCTTCGAGATCATAACACGGGCCGCATGCAGCGGCTTCAATCAACCACGGCGATGGCCTCGATCTCGATCAGAAAATCTGCTACGGCCAACGCCGTCACGCCGATCCACGTGCTGGCGGGCGGTTTGTCTGCCGGAAAAAATTCGCGCAAGGCAGCGCCGACGGGGCCAGTGTCGCCGGGTTGCGGATTGACGATGTAGATGCGCAGCGAGACGACATCGGCCAGCGTGCCGCCAGCGGCCTCAACGGCGATTTGCACGTTGCGCAATGCTTGGCGAGTTTGTTCGCCCAGGTCGTCGCCACCAACGATCTGCTGGTTGGCGTCCCAAGCAGTTTGGCCGGAGAGGTAGACGGTGCGGCCACCCGGTGTGCTGACTGCTTGCGAAAAGCCGTATTGTAGGCTTGGAAAGAGCGAGGCGGGATTGAGGTGTTGTTTGGGCATCTTCACTTTGGCTGCGAGATTTCCGGTTCGTAAGGGTATTGATGAAGCTCGCGAATACATTCGCTCAGCGCGGCGGTCAAGGTCTCGCCCCAACCGAAGGGCGTGAAGGGAGCCGTTCGCTGATTGACCTGTTTGTCGGCTTGCGCATAAAACTTCATCGCCTGTTGGTTGCGATGGGCGTATTCGTAAACGGTGATGATGAATTCAACGTCACCACTCGGTTGGCGCTTCTTGATCGAGAAATGGTGAAGTAGGGCTAGCTCCTCTGCCGGTTCGGAATAAGGAAAACTCCAATCGGACATGCTTGATTACCTCTCTTAGTGAAGTAGTGTTGCGTGGCGCGGAAACTTACTGCGAGCGCAACCGGGAGCCAATCGGTGTGGTGAAAACTGTGCTTGCGCAGTAATTATTTCTTCCCCACTGCTGCGTGACCTAACGCTATCCCCAATCACTGAGGAATTCGAGTTGATTGTGCATCTCCTCCGCTGATTTGACTGTAATAAGCTTGAGCAGCCGCCGCATCTGTTCGCCGACAGAGTAATGTTGCTGTTTGGCGAGCACTATGCCAGCGTGTGAGCGGCCCTGCGTGAGAAACTCAGTATGCAGTTTGAAGTAGTCTCCTACGTTGAAGCCATACAACACGCGCCCTTGCGCCGTAGCAGTGAGCAGTTGCTCCTCGTCCGGGCGATTACGCATGCCGACATCCCAAGCCCGCACCACGTCTACGCCATGAGCTTGCAGCGCCTGAATCAAATCGTTGTCCTGTGCGCTTCGTCCAGATAGAGAGTGATTTTCATGGCCGCTCGCGTTCTGGCTGTCGCTGACTGCGTTGCGCTGCCGCTAATTTGTCATAAAGCGCGGCTTCGGCTTCAAGCTCGGCATCAATCACTTCGCGGTTGGCATGATAGTAAGCGAGCGCGGCGTGTACCTGCGCGAGTGACAAACTGGTCTTCCGCACAATATCTTCTGGCGTGCAACCTAGCTTGTACCAACCGGCAAGCCGCATCACGGTCAGCCCTGTGCCCGCCACACGCGGTTGTCCGCCACGCACCTCCGGCGAACTGACAATCAATGTGCCAATATCAACTGCTGCTGCCATTGCTCACCTCCTGGGCTAAGTCTAGCCCAATTGCCGCTCTTGCTCCATCACTGTTTCACCTCCTCTGTACGAATCACCTCACCAGCCGATTAAGCCGCTGCCATCGCACGCGCGCCAGCAGCAAATCACCGCCAAAATTCGCCGGGATGACTTCGCCAGACATGATCCACGATTCCTGCGGGCTGACCTCGTTGACGTGGAAGTTGCCGTAATGCGCCACGTTGGTCGGATCGTTGAGGCCGTCGCCGATCAGTGGGAAGACTACGCGCTCGGTCGCGCGCAGCAGCCGCAATGTAGTGCGATCAACTTGTGCCAGGTAGAGCGGCGCACGCCAACGCATCACGTTGGCGTTCTCTTCGGCCTTGCGCGTGTAGACCAGATACAAGCCGTCAGAATGCGTCAACCAATGCTGCTGTGTCGTTGACATCGCCAGCGGTTCGCCGTCATCCCACTTCCAACTCACCGGTGTTGACCATTGCAGCCCATCGCTTGAAGTGCTGACGTAGCCGTAGCCGTCTTCCGCGCGAATCGTGAGCAGGTAGCGCCGGTTGAAATAGATCAATTGCGGCTCAAGCAAACCGCGCTTGACGGTGTTGTTGAGTTCATTGCCGGCTTGTTTGAACTTGAGCGTCTGGCCGTCGAAGCCATACAGCAGCGTCGTGACGGCATAATCGGCGCGCTCTTTCGGACGAAAGCTGACGGGGATCAGCACGTCGCCATTGGGCCGCACGACTGTTTGCGCCGAGCCGGTCGCATAGATTGCCGTGGTGCGCGGGTCATTCCATTCTAGCCTGCGCCGTTCAGACCAGCGGCCCGCCGCGTCGCGCACGACGTAGACGGGATAGCGCGGTGGCTGTTCGGGAAAGTATTTGCCGTCGCGGTAATAAATGATTTCGCCGAGCGCGATCACTGTGTTGGTGCGGGCGTGATGAAACGGAGTGACATCGCTGACGGCTTCTTCGATGTCGTCTTGATAAGGTCGGCGACCGAAATTGGGCACGGGTTGCGGCGCGCTCCAGGTCTTGCCCTGGTCGCGCGATTCGCGCCAATGCACAGGGCCGTAGTAGTCCGAACCGGCGATGGTTTGCAACGTCATCAATGCCAATGGGGCCAGCGCACCATGCTGTTGCGGCACCATGCACACGCGCGGCAGAAACCAAGTCGGGCTCCCCTGGCGGCCATCGTGCAGCTTCACGCGCTCGATACTTTGGATCAGGTCGGGTCGCTGCTGCGTGTCTGATGAAGCACCGACCAATGCGACAAAGCAGAGAAGGCCACCGGCGAGAAAGATGGGCAGCAGTTTATTCATAAAGTTATTGGCGCAACTTTTGGAGTGCTGCGGCTCGACGCAGCTTTTCGTTCGTTGCTCGAATATTTCGCTGCGAGTCGAATGCTTTGGTAACGAAAGCCAAAGCTGCGTCGAGCCGCAGCACTCCATAGTTCAGATTCTCTCGAAGT
This sequence comes from uncultured Acidobacteriota bacterium, assembly GCA_963699175.1. Taxonomy (GTDB): domain Bacteria; phylum Acidobacteriota; class Blastocatellia; order RBC074; family RBC074; genus JACPYM01. The sequence continues at coordinate 2,120,718 of OY969418.1, forward strand.
AGCGTTTGCGCTCCCAATCCGTCACCGCTGAATTGAAGGCGGCTTGTTCGGTGCGGAAGAAATGCGCGTAATGCTCGACCACGTCTGTGCCAAAGACGCGCTTGGTGAAATCGCTCTCGGCAAACTGGTGCGTCGCTTCGGCCAGCGTAAACGGCACGCGCGGCAGATAGCGCGCCGCATAGATGTCACCGGTGAAGCAATCCGGCGGCTCGATCCGATTGGCGATGCCGTCGAGGCCGGAAGCCAGAGAAGCGGCGAAGGCTAAATATGGATTGGCATCTGCGCCGGGGATGCGACATTCGATGCGCAACGATTGATCGTGCCCGACTACGCGGAAGCCGCCCGTGCGATTGTCATAACTCCAGGCCAAGCGCGTCGGCGCCCACGAAGCGTCCACATAACGCTTGTACGAATTGACCGTCGGCGCATAGAAAGGCATCACGTCGGGCACGTGCGCCATCCAGCCGCCCAGAAACCAGCGGAAGGCGTCGGAACATCGCACCGGGCCGAACTCTTTGTCACCGGCAAAAGCGTTCTTGCCATCGCGCCACAGGCTGAAATGTATGTGACAGCTAGAGCCTGCGCGGTCAGCCGCAAACTTCGCCATGAACGTGACGCTCAAGCCCTGCTGTTCGGCGACCTCTTTCAAACATTGTTTGTAGACGACGTGGCGGTCGGCCATCTCCAAGGCTTCGGCGTAACGCACGTTCAATTCGTGTTGGCCGAGTCCCCATTCGCCTTTGGAGTTTTCGACCGGCACGCCCGAATGGCGCAGGTGGTGGCGCACGGCGGCAGTGTAAGGCTCGGTGCGCGTGCCTTGCAGGATGTGATAGTCCTCCAAGTACCAGCCCGCCGGTTCTAAATTGCGCCAACCGTCTGCAGCCGCGTCGCGATAGCTGTTTTGAAAGAGATAATATTCAAGCTCCGACGCCGCGAAACTCTCGTAACCTGTCCGGCGTGCCGCTTCGATCTGTTTGCGCAAGATCGAACGCGGCGCAACACTGATTGGCTCGTGCGTTTTTTCGTTCTGCACGTCACACAAAACCAGCGCCGTTTTCTCAAGCCAGCTTGCTGTGCGCAGCGTGTGCAGATCGGGCACTAGATGAAAGTCGCCGTAGCCCAGTTCCCAATTGGCAAACTGATAGCCGGGCACCGGCTCCATCTCCATATCGGTCGTCAGCAGGTAATCGCAGCCGTGCGTGCCGTGGTTGTAGACCTCTTCCACAAACATCTCGGCGTCGTAACGTTTGCCGGTCAGCCGCCCGTAATGATCGGTGAAGCCGACGATGACGGTTTCGATCAGTTCCTGCGCAACCAGCCCGCGCAGTTGTTCCAAGCTGAGCATGCCTTTCGGGCGATGTTCATTGTGGCTCACGATAATCCTCCTGGGAGCGCCACGCTGCTCTCCGACCCTCGTAGTTATTGCTATTGCTTCTTCAAAAACATCGGCTGCGTCCAGGCCGCTTTGCCATTCGATTCGCTGACTTTGGCGCGAACATAAGACTCATCGCCGTTGAAGGTGTAGACAGCGGGATTTGTAGTGACTTCTTTCAACACTTTCCCCCAGCGTCCGATGAATTGCACGGTGTATTTGCTCTGCGGCTCTTCCGCGACACTGAGGCGAATTGTTTTCTCATCGGCTTGATAGTCTTGCAGCGTCACGCCGGTTGAAGCATAGAAATCACCTTGCTCCAGGGCTTGCAAAAGCTCGGCTGCACCCAATCGGGGCGCACGCACCATCACCCAACCCTGACCCGGCCTGGCTTTTGTTTTATCCTCAGGCGTTTTGAAGTAATGCGCGTCGTCCACTGCGATACCGTAAAGTACCAGTCCGGCGGAGAGAATATCGTCCCACATCGCTTCCAAGCCGGGCGCGCCGCCGCCACCTAGATTGTTGACTGTCGGATGGCCGTTGTAGATCTCGAAAAGTCGCAGATTTTTGAGGGCCTTCATTTCGTTTGCACCGAAGGCCCAATGAAAGTTGGGATGATTGACGTGCGGCACACCTTCAACGCGGCGGATGGCGTTGACGTTGTTTTGAATCGTGCTGGTAAGGCTGTCGCCGTGTTGCGGCTTGACCAGTTCTTTGACGTTGAGACCGTTGAGGTGTATCGGTTTCTTCTGGAACTCGTCAGTGATCTCTTCACCAGGAACCAAAAGGAATTTCTCTGCCGCGCCGAAGACGGCGTTCAACCCCGCGACTTCGGTCAGATAGTTGTGATCAGTCAAGACCAGGAAGTTGTATTTATGTTCGCGGTACCAGCGTGTGACTTCATCTGGCGTGCTGTCGCCGTCGCTGTTGATTGTGTGCGTGTGCGTGTTGCCTTTGTACCAATTGAGCTTGCGCTCTTGCGCGGAAAGCGCAGGCAACGAGCTGATGGCGCAGGCCAGCAAGGCAACGAAGGCCAGCGCGCGATAGATGCGAAAAGTTGAGCCAGATATTTTGGACATATTGATTCAGTCTCCTGATTGATTCGACCACGCGGGGCCTTTGAAGCGTGTTCTTTCGCGCAAGCCATACCACAGCAGCAGCGCGGCGGTTACTACCAGAATTGATTTCCAAGTGCGAGCATCAGCCAAACATAAAATGACGCACAAAAAGATCACCCACAGAATGGCTACGACATTCAACGCGCGGCTGTATTTGCCAAGCTGCCAGGGGCCGCGCTCCAGCTTTGATCCACTGCGCCAATGTAGCCAAACCGGCAGGATGTACGAGATGTACAACCCGATGGTGCTGATCGCGGTGACCACGGCATAAGCTCCGCTGTAGGCCAATGCCAGAAAGGCCGCAATCGCGCACAGCCAGATGGCCGGAGCCGGAGTCTGATGCTTGGAGCCAACATGCCGCCAGAGGCCGGAGGCGGGCATGCCTTCGTCGCGCGCAAAAGCGTAAATCACGCGCGAAGACCAGGTGACAGCCGACAATCCGCAAAACCACATAGCCATAGCGGCCAAAGCCGTGAACAAGCTACCGGCTCGCTGCCCCAACGCGCCAATCAAAATCGCCACGACTTCAGGCGGATTGCCGAGCACGGAAGGAATATCTTTGATCGAAAGCGTCAGCGCGATCAGTAACAGATAACCGACTACGCCGGACACCACGACGGCCATCACCATGCCCCACGGCGCGCGGCGGCGCGGATCAACGGTTTCTTCCGAAACGCTGGCCGAAGCGTCGTAGCCGGTGAACGTCCACATTGCTTGCAGCAAACCGATGATGAAGGCCCACCAGTAAGACCAGCCGCTTTCGTTGCTGGTGATGCGGGCAAAGAAAAAGCTGACGGGTTGCTTCGGCGCAAACAGCAGGAGTGCGCCGACAATTACGATCACGCCGATGATGTGCACTGTCACGCTGAAATCATTCAACCACGCGACCAAGCGAATGCCGAAATGATTTATCAAAGCGTGCGACAGCAGAATTACGCCGTAAACCAACAGCAAGGTTTTCGTCGTCGCCGCCAAACCGAGCAGCGGAGCGACGAAAGTCGCGCAACCGTAATCAATCCCGGCGATGGCGGCAATCTGGCCGATGATATTGAACCAGGCGGTGAACCAGCCCCAGCCTTTGCCGCCGAGGCGGCAAGACCAATGATACATCGCGCCCGATGTCGGCAACGCACTCGCCAATTCGGCCATGCTGCAAACCACGGCCAGCGTGAAGAGCGTGACCAGCGGCCAGCCGAGCGACATCTGTGCCGGGCCGCCCATCCGCAAGCCGTGGCCGTAGAGCGTCACCGCGCCGGTCAAGATCGAGATGATCGAAAACGAGATAGCGAAGTTGGAGAAGCCGCCCATCGTGCGGAAGAGTTCTTGTGCATAGCCGAGCCTGCCTAACTCTTGTGCGTCTTCGTGAGCGTCGTGGTGTGGAGAAGTAGACATATAGGCGCATTACTCGGAAACATTGTTGAACGAATTGTCAGGCATCATTGCCTCATAGATCAAAAACGGTGATCCACTCGGCTTTCACTACTCGGTAATTCAATTTGCCGAGCAGAAAGTTTATAACATTACGCATGTGCCCACCTCCGTATACTATGCTGACGATCTTGTTGGCGTATTGATCGGCTTGATACAGATTTTCGATGTGACCGATCAAAGTTCGGTCACGCTCATCGAGCACAAGCGCGTGGAATTGATCGAAGTCGTCGTCTTGATTGAGAATCTCGTCAGACGAAGGTAAATCCTCAAGCGCGATATTTTCTGCCAGCGTTTCGCGTGTGCCAAAGAGAAAAAGATTGACCACGTAGATCGGGAGGTAAAGAAATAGCAGTGCCCTTAGGCCCAGTGGCAGCGCAGACCAACGCCGATCAAAAGCAGTTTCTGCCATATCTGAATTCAACAGCTTGCTGCGGAAACTGGCTACGTCCATTCCTTCTTGCTGGGTAACCAAGTCCATTCGTTTGATCCGCTTCACGATGCGATAGGAGAGCGTTAGCAGGTTGGCTCTCCTGGAATGAACACCTTCGGCGAGAATCAGGTCACAAGCTGCCAGTCTTTGACTTACTTCAGCGTAAAACTCTTTCGCGCCGACGTGAATCATCGGAAACAGAACAAACTCAAGCCCAGCCCCATCCTTTTTCAAATGGTAAACCGCAGAACGAATGTTGAAAGAGTTCTTTTCAATAAATTGCATTTGAGCGCAATCACGCAGGCGTTAAACATCACTTTATTGACTTCCAGCGCACAATTCGGTTTTAGCCCATCAATCGAATTATTCGACACGCTTATTGCCGCCGCTCTTCAATCATTCTAAGCAAGCTAATAACCTCGTGACCTTTGAAGAAAAGCGGTGAAAGCCGAGCTTTGTTATTCCCCAACTCTTCCTCATCTACCTCGGTTGTGTACGCACCGGAATACGTTAAAAAGTAGAATCTCACTTTGCCGACTGTGGGCAACGGAAAAGAATTGGTTTGCGGCAGGCCGTTGAAATACTTTTCAGCCTCCTTGATGAATGATTGCGTAGCTTTGGCCACGCTTTCATGCTCACCGCCGCCAATTATTCCACCACCAGTGCTCAAATATAAGCTCGTGGTCCCATCCACCAGCATAACTAGAGTGGCGGCAGCTTCCGAATAACCTGTCTCCATCAGCGCCCCCCACATGTTCGGATTATCCACGGACGGGCTGAGGCCAATGGACGTTGGCGCGGTCGTCAAGATTTGCCTTCGCAGTTCTGCGAAGACATCCGCTGGTTCAGAAGCCGGCCTCGATTTTCGCCAACGCCGAAAGAAATTGGAAAACATAGTGACACCCATTCCTTCTAGCGCACAGTGAAGCGGTCTTTGCCCGCTTGCGCCGTGAAGATTGCCGCTTCGCCGTCAATCTTCACAACTGCACGCCTACAGCTTGGTCATCAGGAAGGAAGAAGAATCTGCTGTTTAGAGCTTTTTTCATTCATTTGGGATCAAGCACTGCCACGCGGTTCAATCTGGCGCAGCTTCTTGCTTTCCAACACGCGATAGCAATCAGGCAAATCAAACTTTTCGAGCACGCCAGGCAACAGCGCCGACAGCGGCCAACTATAATCCACCGACTCGGCGATTTCAGTGTATGAAGTCAGCGCCTGCTTCAACGTCACCTGCGTTACTGCGTCTGACAGTAAAGCGGCGAAAGTAGCGGGCAACGTGCCCCAGCCTTTGGCGGCCAGATGCACCTCTGTGTGGCCATAACTCTTCAACCACTCCAAGATGCGCAACAGGTCAAAGGTCTTCTGCCCGACGTAAGGCCGATCCAGCATCAATGCGTGTCCCGCGTAAAAGTAATCGCTGCCGTAAGGTTTCAGAAACTGGTTCTCGCCGCAGGTGTCCGGCTGCGACTCGCCGATGCCGCGCACGTCGCAGGTGAAGAAGGCCGCGTCCCCTTCTGCCGCCAACAACTCGCGGATCAGCGGCTCGTCGCGCAATTCCGCGTCACTGGAATGGTGCGCCACGTAGAGCACGGCGCGGCGCGGCCCGCGCGGTGGTCGCGAATAGAGTTGTTCATCCGACAGCCGGTAAACCAAGGCCTGAATCCCCGGCTCAGTTTCAACGGCATAGGTAACGAATTCACGCTTCGGATACTGGCGCGCGGTCAAGCGACGCAAGATGCGCGCATCCGGCACACCTGTGATCGAAGGGAGTTTCAATACAGCAGCAACTGCTTGCGCAAGCTGGCTGTCATTCAATTTCGCGCGCTGTTGCGCTAGTGTTTTGGCCTTAGCCGCCGTGAAAGAGAAGATCGTGCGCGAGTTGAGTTCGGCCACTTGCCCGCGCGGTGTGCACCACAAAGTCTCATCCTTTTCGAGCACGATCTGCGGTTCCGTCGTCGCGTTGGAGACGCCGGTCACGCGGTTGAACCAGCGATACATCGCCTCGCGATTCTCCTGCGAATAGCCGTGAGGGGTCGGGCCAGTATGGAGCGCAATGTTTTGCTCTGCGCCGAGCAAGGCATAGAGCCGTTTGAGTCGCTGATATGCTTCTTCCGTACCGCGCACATCAAAATAATCGCGCTCCTTGCTGAGCAGTATGACCGGCTTCGGCGCCAGCGCCGCGATGAAGTCATCGTGATCCAATCCGAGCGCGAGCGCCCGTGGGACATACTGTTCGATGTCTTGCGGCAATTCGTTTTCCAGATTGCGCCGCAGCGTCGTCACGAAACAGCCCGGCGCGGCCATTGTCCAGCGTTGCTCCAGACCGCACAACCAGGTAGTCATCGTCCCGCCACCCGAATTACCTGTCAGCCCGATGTGGCGTTGATCTACTTCAGGGCGCGTCAGCAAATAATCGAGCGCGCGTATGCCATCCCACGCGCGCCATGCCGGGAAGGCTTCGCCAACCAACACTTGTTGATTGCCGGCGTAATTATGCTCTTCGACGCCGATGCCCATGCGCGGTTTCAGTTGCTCGTTCACATACTGCAACCGCTCGCCCTGACCGATTGGGTCGAAGATCAGCACCACGTAACCCTGTCGCGCCAAGCCCTGCGCAAACGATTGATAGGTGTCACCTGCTTTGCCGTTGTTTGAATGGCCGCAAGAAGCGATTACGCCGGGCAATGGCCGCGTTTGGTTCTTTGGCAGGTAAAGATTGCTTGTGACCAAAAACCCGGGGCGGCTCTCGAAGATGATCTTTTCGATGCGATAGGCGTCGCGTTCGACGACACCTGTCACACGCGCATTGAGCGGCGTCTTTTCCGGCAGCGGGCCAAAACAAACTCGAATCTTGTTTCTGACCGTTTGCACGTAAGCTTCCGCATCAGCCTTTGTCTTCAACGCGGCTTTACGCTGCAAGGCTTCCTGCTCGACGTTGCGTGCACGCTCCACAAAATATTCCTGCACCATGCGTGCAAAGCGGTTGAGCGGTGGCAAAGTGATTTTTGGTGCCGGGCTGCCCGTCTGTTGCTCTATCACGGCAGGCACATCAGCCGCTGCCAGCCCGAGTGTGCTCGCGCCCGCAAGTTTGAACAGCTCGCGGCGGGAAAGTTGTGGTTGGTGCGATTGGATAGTTGTAGAGTGTGTAGGTTTCATGGGGTTTCGGTTGGAGTAATTCTTTCGCGCGTTAGCAGGCGTCACTTTATGCTGATTCAGCAAAAAAGCGCAAAGCCTGTAGCCCAAAGTTGGGCCTGCTCGGTTGTTTTGCAAGAGTTAGTGTTGCGGGAAGCGTAGGCGCGCCGTTGGTTATGGTAGGTTGTGCAGTTGCACAAGTGTGCCGCGATAGTGTCGAAAGAATTCCGCCACTTCGCCGGTTTGATCGTAGCGTGTGTTGGCTGTGGTCTGCGGCTCTTGCCCGCTTATCTCATCCGCGTCAGTTGCGCCCTACCGAAATATCTGACTGTTGATGGGGCGTCTCTGACTGCTGACGAGCCTCTGACTGTTGATGGGGCCGCTTGGTGCGGTGTGTAGTTCATGTGAGGACCGCACGCAACTCAAGCGCATTCAACCTCAGACCACAGCCACGCCGTCCAACTCTACATCGCAAGTGACAAGAGAGAGACGACGACGCTACCAGATACGCAATCACGGCTGACCATCAGCCGCCACTACGCATCGGACTTCAGACTGCTGCCTGTTTGGTGGGAACAAGCTTCAATCCAAAGTCACACCTAAAGACCAGTTCGCCTGGTCGTGATCAAATTAACTGCCAGTGATTGTGTGTTGTACTGCCGGTGATGTAGATCGGAATCACTCGTCGCTCGTACGCGGTTGGTGGGAGCAGGTGTCTGCAATGCCACAAACCGGAGTCGCCCGAATCAGCGAGCAACAAGCGAGTTCACTATCACCTGAAACCGACTGGGCACCGTTCCTTGCGGCCCTGTCGTAGCGGGGTCTTGAGGGACTGTCGGTTCAATGATGCGGCGGATAGTAGCACACACTTTTAATTTTGCAAATCGCCGCCGCGCATTTCTGGAACTTTCTCGGCTGTTTTCTTGAATCATAAGCGTTGAGCGACGGAGATCGGCTTCCGATATAATCGCCAACCGGAGGAAGCTTCCGCAGACTAAAGCGGGTATAAGCAAGCAATGCTGAGTGCAGACGACCTGACTCAACTTCCCGACAGCGATCTGTTGCAACGCGCGCGCAAGGGAGACGAAGCCGCCTTCGTCGCGCTCTATCGCCGCCGTCAAGGCAACGTCTATCGCTTTGCCCTACGGATGAGCGGTTCAGAAGCCATTGCCGAAGACGTGACGCAAGAGGTCTTTCTGGCCCTCTTGCGCGAAGCGGCGCGTTACGATGCCACGCGTAGTTCATTGGCGAGCTATCTCTTCGGCATCGCGCGCAATCAAGTCTTGCGGCGGCTGGAACGCGAACGCAACTACACGCCTTTCCCTGATAGCGAGGAAGAAGAAGTTGGCGCGTTGCAAGCGATGGAGAGTCCATTGGGTGATTTAACGCGACAGGAAACGATTGAAGCCGTGCGCCAGGCTGTGCTGGCTTTGCCGCCGCACTATCGTGAAGTAGTCGTGTTGTGCGATCTGCACGAATTGAGTTATCTGGAAACCGCAGAAACGCTCAACTGCGCTGTCGGCACGGTGCGTTCGCGGCTGCATCGCGCGCGCGCTTTGTTAGGCGAAAAACTGCGGTCATTGCAGATCGCCAACCAAACGTTCAAAACCAAAACTGACTTTAGTGTGCTTTATGAAGTGCCAGGAATTTGTCCCAATGGCTCGTGACTTAGCGCGCCATCAAAGCTTCGGTGAGTTGTGCGACGCAAACCTTCGTGCGCAGGCGTTGGCGCACACAGCGGAATGCACAGCTTGCGCCGCGCGCTTGGCCGACGAACGCAGTCTGGCCGCTGGCTTACGCGCATTAGCGACGCAAGACGAGCCGCTTGCCGCACCAGTGTGTGTGGAGACGGCGCTGCTGACGGCATTTTGCCAACAGACGCAAACGCCGAGCAGTGCGCCCAATGTCATACCTTTGCGTCCGCGCGTGTCTCCTTGGCTTTGGGCGGCGGCAGCCGTTTTGTTGATCGGCCTCTCAATGCTGGCGTTGCGTTGGCGCTTGCCGGGTGGCAATCAAGCGAATAATCCAAACAATGTTGCGCAGGCCACACCGACGGTTATGCCCGTTGCCACCAGTGAGCAAAAGCAACTCGCAGCGCGTCAGTTCGGCGCACCAACTACTAAACCAGCGCCGCAACACGCGTCGCCAAAACCTGTCTACGCCGCGCATAAGCAACCAAACCAGCGCGAGCGGGTCGAACGGTATTTAGTCGAAAGCGAAATCGCCACCGACTTCCTGCCGTTAACCGACGCCTCTGGGCTGACCCAGCCCGAGCGCTTGCAAATCATCCGCGTGCAGATGACGCGCATGGCCCTGGCCAGCTTCGGTCTGCCGATGAGCTTCGAGCGAGCGAGCGAGCCAGTGCAGGCCGATTTAGTGGTCGGCTCTGACGGGTTGCCGCGCGCGATTCGTTTTATCCAAAGCAGTTCTGAACCTGAGCAGATTATTTCTGCCAACCAACCACCATCCTCCAATGGGAAAGAGAGGTAGTTAATGAGCAAACACAAGCAAGCTTTCGTTCACACCTTCTGCGCCTTTGCGCTTGTGGCCAATAGCGCCGCCGCCTTCGCGCAAGACCGGGCGCAAACCAGAACACCGCAACCATCCGTCGAACGCGGCGTGACGTACGAGCCAACCAACGGACGGGCTACGACCTACGCGCGCGTGGCTGAGCCGGGACAGCCCGCTTCGACCGCCGGATACATCTACACCGGCCAGGGCTATACGATGTTCCCAATGACATCGGGCATAACGACCGCCACACACGTCTTCAACGGCCAGGGCTATACGGTTGCCGGACAAGGCGGGGGCACGCCCGGATTCGTCGCCACTGAAATGGGCGCTGGCAATAAAGTCGTCAAAGGCGCGCCCTACTCTGCCGAATTCATCAATGAGTTCACGCAGGTAATGGCGGATGGCAATCGGATCACACGCCGCACCTCGTCGAATGTTTATCGCGACGGCCAAGGTCGCACACGTAGCGAGCAGCGTACGACGCCGATTGGCTTGGGCGAGTGGGCAGCCAACGTTCCGTCGGGGTCAGCCATCATCATTACTGACCCGGTCGAAGGCGTCACCTACGTGCTCGATAAAAATGAGCGCGTGGCACGTCGCAGCCGCTTTAATGCTCCACCTGCGCGCCCCGCCATGGTTGCTCGCGCCAGTACTCCAGCCAGTGCCGGGACGCCCGACGCAGTCGCGCCAGCTATAGAACCGCCCAAACAGATCAAAGTCTCCGGCGGAGTCTTGCAAGGCAGCGCCATCAAGAAAGTACAGCCAGAATATCCACCCATAGCCAAAGCCGCCCGCGCGTCGGGTGCAGTGCAAGTGCAAGTCACCATCAATGAGAAAGGCGTGGTAATTGAAGCAATGGCCGTCAGCGGCCATCCGCTGCTACGCGACGCCGCTCTCGACGCCGCCAGACAGTGGGTCTTCAAGCCAACTGAATTAGCAGGCGTGCCCGTCAAAGTGCAAGGCGTGCTGACATTCAATTTCACGCTAGGCGATGAGCCTACCCCAACAACGCAGCCAGCCGTTACAATCGGCGGCATTCCCATTCCTCAACGTATTGAGTTCAACCGCGAGTCGCTCGGCAAGCAAATGATCGAAGGCATCGAGTGTGAAGGCACGAAGATGGTGCAGACCATTCCCGCCGGGCAGATAGGCAACGAGCGCCCCATCGAAATCGTGCTCGAAACTTGGTACTCGCCCGAACTGCAAGTCACCGTGCTGGGCAAACAGAGCGATCCGCGCTTTGGTGAAACCGTCTTCCGACTTGCCGGGATTATGCGCGTCGAACCGGACGAGTACCTCTTCAAAGTGCCGAGCGAATACACGATCAAAGATGACCCGGTCGGCTACCGGGTGGTGGAACCGACTCGTAAACCCGAACAATAAGCCCTGACAGTAGCTCGGGCAGGAGAACGCAGAACAAACGGAAATAACGGAATAAACGGAAAGAAACTCTTCTGCCGTTCGTTCTGTTATTTCCGTTTTTCCGTATTCTCTTCTTTCGCCTTACACGTCACTGTTGGAGGAAAATCGTGCGCGTCACCATCAATTCATTATCCCGGCTCGGCCTCATTCTCTGTCTCACTTCCCTGCCCCTCTTTGCGCAACAACCGCCGCAATCGAGCGAAGATGAAGCCGCCATTCGCGCGCTGGCCGCAAAATATTTCGAGACGCTACAGCGCAAAGACCTCGATGGGCACATGGCGTTGTGGACAGGGTTGGAACAAGATCGTACTGCGCGCCGCGCGATGTGGCAGCAACGCTTCGCCGCCGAAGAGTTCAGTTTTTCAACACCCAACATCACGCGCTTCCAGCAGCGTTACGGCACGGCCAGCCTCTACGTTAAAACTGAGCGACGCGCCACACACATCAACACCAACGTCACCACACAGACGCCCGTGCATTTGGTGTTGTCGTTGGTGAAAGAAGAAGTCTGGCGCATCGCGCGCGAACAGCCCGCTTCTCTCGCTTTTCTGGCCGAGCTGCAAAGCGCGAACGAAACCGACCAGGCTAAATTGCTCGATGCCGCACCCGATTTGGTCACGCCCGAATTGGCGCAGATGCTCGCCAGCCAGAGCGACCGCATGTTCGTTGGCGGTAATCAGCAGAACGTCCTCAAAACACTGCGTCTGTTGTTGCGCCTGGCCGAAAAGCTGAACGACCGACCAACTCAGGCTAGCGCGTGGCAAAACCTCGGTATTGCCTACTTTATGCTTCACGATTACAAGCAGGCGCTCTCTTCTCATCAACAGGCGCTCGCGCTTGAACAACAGCTTGGCCGCAAGTCCGAAAGCGCCAGCGTGTTTTCTAGCCTGGGGCTGACCTACCTGCTGCTCAATCAGCCACAGCAGGCGTTAGAGCATTACCAAAAGGCACTCGCAGTTTTTCAAGCACTTAATGAGCGCGGCGAAATCGCCCACACACTCGAAGCCATCGGCGACCTGCATTACAACCGGGGCGATTACGCGCAAGCATTGAAGCTCTATCAAGACAGCCTGCCCTATCTCAACACCGCCGCGCCCTCAATGACCTACGCCAGCAGCCTGCTCAAAGTCGCGCGCATCGCCTACGAGTTGGGCGATGACGAGACTGCATTGGCACACTACCAGCGCACGCTTGAGGCCTACGACAAGCTCAACAACAAGCACAATCGCGGCTTCGTGCTCCACAGCATCGCCAATCTTTACTACACGCAAGGCGACCTCGCGCAGGCGCTGATCTATTACCAACGCAGCCTCGAAGCCGAAGAGGCCATCAACAACCCACCCGGCAGCGCCAGCGCGTTACAAGGCATCGGTCTGGTACAGACGCTTAGCGGCAACTATCCGGCGGCGCTTCAGGCCTACCAACGCAATCTTCAAATCTGGCAAGCGGGCAAAGACAAAGAACAGCTTGCCCGTGCGTTGCAAAAAGTCGCGGGCGCGCACTTCTCGCTCGGCGCGTACAAGGAAGCGCTGCCGCATTACGAAGCCGCGTTGAAGCTGTGCGAAGAGTTAGGTATCCAAAGCTACATTGCGGGCGCGCTGCTCGACCTCGGCATTGCGCAAGCCGCGTTGAACAATTTCGCGGCGGCGCTGGAATACGATGAAAAGAGCCGCGCGCTTTTTGCCGCTATCAATCAACCAGGTGGCGTAGCCAGTGCGTTGCTCAGCATCTCGCTCGTGCATTTCGTGCAGAGCGATTTTGCCAAGTCATTAGTGGCGGCGACTGAGGCCGTGACATTTGCCAAACAAGCTACGGATGGCAACGAGCTACTCTGGCAAGCGCAGTTCCGCGTTGGCAAGTGCCAGTTCAAGTTGCAGCAATTGCCAGCGGCGCGCCAAGCCTTGACCGAAGCGATCGCCATCCTCGAAGCGCAGCGCCCCGCTGGTGGCGGCGCGCCATTTGTGCAATTCAATGAAAGCAAGCTTGCGCCTTACCTGGCGATGGTTGACGTGCTGCTCGCGCTCAACCAGGGCAGCGAGGCGTTTCATTATGCGGAGCGGGCGAAGACGCGCGGGCTGCTGGCGCTCTTGCGCGGCGGCAGAGTTTGGATCACGAAGACGATGACCGTCGCTGAACAACAGCGCGAGTTGCAGATACTCAACGAACTGCGCGTGCTGAATGCACAAATCGCGCGCGAGTACGAAAAACAGCAGCCCAATCAAACGCGCTTGCAAGAGTTGGGCAAGCGGGCGCAGCAAATGCGGCTCGTTTATCAAGAATTTCTCAAAAGGCTCTACCTCGCTCATCCGCAACTCAAGTCGTTGCGCGCTGAAGGCTCAGCCGTGCTGGCGCCGCAGGCCGGGTTGCTGGTGTCGAATGAGCGCAGCGCCTTGCTCGACTTCATCGAAACGGACGAGTACGTCTATCTGTTCGTGTTCACCAAAGAGCGTGCAACCGCGCCGTCCGCGTTGAAAATCTACGCGCTCAGTACCAATCGCGGCGACCTGTACGCGCGGCTCAGCGCCTTGCAAGCGGCGCTCACCGAGCGCGCGGCGGAGTGCGGCACAATGCTGCGCGAGTTGTACGAGCTGCTGATTGCGCCTGCGCAAGAGCAATTGAAAGGCAAAACGCAGCTTGTCCTTGCGCCTGACGGATTGCTTTGGAATCTGCCCTTCGCCGCGTTGCAACCGGCGGACAATCGCTTCTTGATCGAAGATTGCGCGCTCAGCTATGCGTCTTCATTAACTGCCTTGCAAGCGATGAAGCAGTTAACGCGCTCCAGCACTACGCAACGCACTACTAGCCGGGCAGCAACGACCAATACGTTCGCGGCCTTTGCTAATCCCACTTTGAGCGAAGACGTGCTGACGCGACTCAAGACCAGCCTGGGGCGCGAGCAGTTTACTTTTTCGGCTGAAACGGAAAACGAGGTGGCGGCGCTGGGCAAACTATTCGATCCCACACGCCAACACAGCTACATCGGCGCAGAGGCCAGCGAGCATCACGCGAAGAGTGAAGCGACACAGGTGCGTTGGCTGCATTTTGCTGCGCCGATGGTGTTGGATGAAGCTAGTCCGTTCTTCTCGGCGCTGGCGCTGGCTACGCCCGAAACAACCGACGCGGCAGAAGATGGCTTGTTGACGCTGCGCGAAGTGATCGGCTTGAAACTGGCGGCGCAGTTGACGGTGGTTTCTACGGCTGAAACGACGCCGACGCGCGCGGCCTTCGGGCGCGCGCCAGTGAGTGCGAGTTGGTCGTTTTTTATCGCAGGCTGTCCGGCCTTGTTGCTGAATCAATGGCCGGTTGAAACAGCCAGCACAACTGAGTTGATGCAGCGTTTTTATCAGCAACGCTTGGCGCAACCTTCGCGTTCAAATGCAGAGGCTTGGCAAAATGCGGTGCGCGAGCTATTGCAAAATCCGGAATATCGCCAGCCGTTTTATTGGGCGGGCTTTAAACTAATCGGCAATACGGTGAATTAGATCGGGTAGCAGGGAAACGAAGTGGGACGTAGGGGCAGACCTGTGTGTCTGCCCCGGTGATCGCGTACACGCTGAGGCCGGGGCAGACACACAGGTCTGCCCCTACGCTATCACCATCATCCCACCCCATCTCCTCATTACCTTTGAGCCCCAAACACCTACCACATCTCATTTACCGAAAGTTGAGCGTGACCACGTTGGCTAGCTTGCCATCCACCGTCAATTCCAGATTGACCAGCCCTCTGCCAGCCAGACTGCGTGGCAGCGCCGCTGTATTTACCTGATCCAACCCGATGAAATCCGGCGCCGGGCCAGCATAATCCGCCGCTACATTCACCCCGCCGATTTTGATGGCTACATTGGTCAGGCTGGTTCGATTGCGCAGCCCGCCGCCATAAAGCACCAGCACCACGACATCCCCTGCCGGCCCCATGTCAATCGGAGCGTTCACGGATTCAATCGTCAGGAGAGCATTGTGCACGCGGTAAAGGAGGGCTGCCGGAATGCCCGTCCCACTGGCGTTGGCGGTAAATAACGCAGGTTCGACCGCGGCGATGGTGACGTTGGTCGAAGCCACGACAGTGCCATTGCGCAACACGGAAACCGTCGCCGCGCCCGTGGCTGTGCCCGGTGGAAGCTGGAAATTGAGCTGCCCTGGCGAAACAAAAAAGAGCGACGCGTTACGGCCAGTATTGCCGGAATCGCGCACCTGCACGCTGGTGCTATCCAGCGTGGTCGGCAACGGAAGGCTGTTGGCCACCGCTATACCGGTCGTCAGATTTTCACCAAAGAGCGCCACAATGCTCTCTTGCGCTAGCGGGCTTAGCTTGAAACTGGCCGCCGAAACCACAGCGGGTGCACTGCGTTCAAACGCGCCGATGTCCGCGCCGTCGCCACCCGTGGCATTGAGTAGCAACGGATCATCGGTCGGGCGCGTGACGGCGCGCTGGTCGGTGGTCACGTTGGAACTGTGGCCCTTGTCAATGGCCGGACTGCCCACGAGCAGCGCGTGTGTGGGTGTCGTGCCGCCGTTGATCTGCAAAGGGCCAAGCAAGGGATCGGTGTTGATCTGATCGCCTATCCCTGTCAGCAAGCCGCTGCCGCTGCCCGTCGTCAGGTTGTAGCCCAACGAACTGATCGTGGCCATGCCGCCGTTTTCTGACAGCACGCGCAAGTTGGTATTGGTGTTGTTGGCAAAAATCGAATTGCGCGTCGCCACGCGGGGCGTAGCGCCGTTGGCCGAAGCGCGAATGAAGATGCCGCCGCCATCGGCGCTTTCGTTATTGGCGATGGTGCAATTGGTGATGGCGGCCATGTTGTTGCCGCTCGCCGCTGTGTAAAACAGCGCGCCGCCCGTCGCCGTGCCCGTGTTCCCGCTGATGGTGCAATTCGTCAGTGTCAGAATGAGATTGTTGCCTGTGCCTTCAAGATAAAGCGCGCCGCCGCTCGCCGACGTATTGCCGCTAAAGGTACACGCGGTGAAAACGCCGGTGGCTCCGGCTTGCAAATGAATACCGCCGCCGCTCGTCGTAGCTTTGTTGTTGGCGATCACGCAACGATTCATCGTCAGTGCGCCGTTCGAGAGAATGCCACCGCCGATGCTCCCATTTACGTTGCCGTTGCTGATGGTCAGATCGTTGAGCGTGACGTTGAGGTCGCCGCCCTGCACGCGCAACACACGATTGTTGTTGTTGCCCGAAATCGTCAGCAGATGTGCGCCCGGCCCATTGATCGTCAGGCTTTTGGTGAGCTGGATTTCGCTGGCCAGCGTGATCGTGCGCGCTACGTTAAAGACGGTTTGAACGAACGTCACCGTGCTGCCCGCCGGAGCATCGGCAATCACTTGGCGCAAGCTGCCCGCGCCGCTGTCGTTGGTGTTCTGTACGATCTGCGCAGCCGGTACGTCATCGTTGACAATCGTGCCTTGGCCTTGCCCGTCGGCAAGCGTCGCGTTGGTCGGACTCCTCAAGTCAACCAAGAAAGTCTCATTCGGTTCGACCGTCGTATCGCCATTGACCAGCACCGTGATCGTCCGGCTGGTTTGCCCTGGCGCAAAGGTCAGCCGCCCTTCGACCGGCGTGTAATCAGAACCCGCCTGCGCTGTGCCTCCCCCGGAAATATAATCAACCGTCACGATTTGCGTGCTGGCGGCAGAAAGCGTGACGGTGAAATCAAACGCCGTCGTACCGCTGTTGCCTTCGTTTTTGCTGACATCGTTGATCGCCAGCGTAGGCGGCGGCGGTTGGTCGTCGTTGAGAATCGTGCCGAGGCCTTGCGCATCGGCAAGCGTCGCGTTGGTCGCATTCCTCAGGTTTACCAAGAAGGTTTCGTTCGGTTCCACCGTCGTGTCGCCATTGACCTGTATCGTGATCGTCTTGCTGGTTTGCCCCGGCGTAAAGGTCAACTGGCCTTCGGTGGGGCCGTAATCAACACCTGATTGCGCCGTGCCGTTCTGCGTGTTGTAAATCACCGTCACGGTTTGCGTGCTGGCCGCTAACAGCGAGACGGTGAAATCAAAGGCCGTCTGGCCGCTGTTGCCTTCGTTCTTACTCACATCGCTGATCCCCAGTTGTACGGGGGTGGCTTGCAATTCATACGCGCCGATGTCCGCGCCGTCGCCGCCCGCTTGATTGTCAAGCGTCAGGTCAACGCGACGCGGCAAGCCGCGTTGGTCGGTCGTCGCGCCGGAACTGTGGCCTGCGTCAAGCGCGCGGCTGCCGAAGAGCAAGGCGCGCGTTGGTGTTGGGCCGCCGTTGTCTTGCAACGGGCCGAGCAGCGGGTCAGTGTTGACGAAATCAGTGGGCTGATTGAGGAATTGGAGGATCTGGAGGCTGTTTTCGCTCGTCAGATTGAAACCCTGCGAAATGATGGTTGGCGCGACGCCGCCGCTGAGTGCTTCGATTCCCAGATTGTTCGGCGTGTTGTTGGCAATGATGGTGTTGCGCAACGTCGTCGTCGCGGTTGAACCCGCGTTTAGCGTAAAAGTATGAATCCCGCCGCCATTCGGCGCGGTATTGTTGGCAATGGTACTGTTCACTACTTCCAAGCGACTGTTGGTACCGTTTCCAGCGAGATTATAGATGCCGCCGCCGCGAATAGCGGACGAATTGCCGCTGACGGTGCTGTTCACCACGCGCAAGGTGTGGTTGCCGTCGCCTTGATAGAGAATCCCACCGCCGCCGCCGCCAGCGCCGGTGGCCGAATTATTGCTGAACGTGCAGTTAGTGAAACTGCTGTCGGTGAGCCCCACACCAACTCCGCCGCCGAGGCCTGCCGTGTTGCCGGTAACATGAACGCCGGTCAGCGTCAGACTGCTCGGGCAAGAAATGCCGCCGCCAACACCGCCGCTGCCGGCGTTACCGCCCGTGATGGTCAGGCCGCTGATGGTGACACCGCCCGTGATGCCCTGCGGAATGTTGAAGATGCGAAAGTTCGTCGCCGCATTTGCCGCCCGCCGCACGGTCAGCAGATTTGCGCCGGGGCCGTTGATGGTCACGCTGCTCGTAATGTCGGGCAAGGCGGTCAGCAGATTGATGGTCTGCGTGGTGTTGAAAGGAGGGATGCCGAAAATGATGTCGTCCAGTCCTGGGCCGTTGGCGTTAGCATCCGTGATGGCTTGGCGCAGCGTACCTGCCCCCAAGCTGTCGGTGGTGTTGGTAACGATGAGGGCCTGCATTTCCACCGCACCAATGTCCGCGCTTGTACCGGACACGCGGGGAACTCCGCGTTGATCAGTGGTAAGCGAATTAGGGTTGCTGCCCGCATTGAGCGCGGGACTGCCGCCGAGCAAGGCGCGCGTAGGCGTCGGGCCGCCATTATTTTGCAAGGGGCCGAGCAAGGGATCCTTGTTGAGTTGGTCGGTCGTCTGGTTCAGGAACAGGCTGGAATTGTCGTTCGTCAGATTGTAGCCTAACGATTTGATCGCGTTAGCGTTGACACTGCCGCGGACCAGCCCCGTCAGGTTCCCGTTGGTGTTGTTGGCGATGATTGTGTTGCGTAGTGTCACGGTAGTCGTTAAATCAAAGAAGGCGTCAATGAGAATGCCGCCTGTGCCACCGACCTCAGCGTTATTATTTGCCACGGTGCAGTTCGTGACGGCCAGCGTCTGGTGGCTAAGTGTATCGGAGAACTTGATACCGCCACCACTATACCCACTATTGCCGCTGATAGTGCAATTGGTAAACGTCCCGCTGGCGTCTAAGAAAAAAACCGCGCCACCGCCGCTAAAGCCATTCCCGGTGTTGCCGCTGAAAGTGCAGCCTGTGAACGTCCCAACCGAGCCCCGCATAGCCACTCCGCCGCCTGGGCTACCAGAACCAACACTTAAATTGTTGACAATGTCGCACTCTGTCAGCGTTAGATTGCTCCGGCTTAGGATGCCGCCGCCGCCGTCAAATTGTCCCGTCACACCGTTACTGATTGTCAGCCCACTGATGGCGACGCTCAGCCCACCGCCTGCAATGTTGAAGATGCGGCTGGCCTGATTGCCCGAAATCGTCAGCAGGTTCGCGCCAGGGCCTTGAATCGTCAGATTTTTGTTGATGGCCAGCTCGCCTGATGTGAGCGTGATGGTGCGAGGAACGGTGAAAAACGCCGAATCGAAGTTGATGTGTTCACCAGCGGAGGCGTCAGCAATCGCTTGCCGTAACGAACCTGAGCCGCTGTCGTTGGCATTTTCTACGCTGATAACGAAGGGCGCGGCCTTGCCGACTGGCAGCCGATGAGCTGTGGCTTCGACTTTGCGCGCCTGCCAAAAAACGAGGCTCAGTCCCAAGGCGACCAACAACATCAGCAATGGCAAAAAAACAAAATGGCGTATGGGTTTCATCGCTTGTTCCTCTCTTCAGGTTTCCGTGGTTACGAAGTGGCAAACAGCTTGCACAACTCAGCCAGATTTTCTTTCAGGACAAACGCCGTCGCGCCTACGCTCTCAGCCGCGCGCCGTGTTTGCGCATCGCCGTAATCGGTGACGATGCAAATGTTTGCTGCGGGATAAGTGGTTTTGATTTGCCGCGTGGCGGTGAAACCGTCTACGCGCGGCATCTGAATGTCCATCAACACCCAGTCGGGAAGGCTGGCTTGATAAGCGGCGAAGGCTTCGTCGCCGTCCGCGCATTCGATGACGGCCTCAGCAAATTCGCTGACCGTCTCGCGGATCATCGCGCGCATCAAGGGATTGTCTTCCACAATCAGGATCGTCATTGGTTATCTGAAACAGTGCTGGATACGAACGGTAAGAGCATGGTCTGGCGGTGCGGCTTTGGGTATCCGTTGAACTACGGTTTTTTCTCCGTGGAAATACGGACGGCGGTGAGGGATAAGGGATGAAGATGAATCAGAGACGGCCTGATTTATCCCTCATCCTTCGTCCCTTCTTTATTTTCAGCAGCAAATTTCATCAGCGCATGGCGGCCTCTGAGATTGAGTTTCTCGCTGATGTTGAGGCGGTGTTGTTCGACAGTACGCACGCCCATAAACAGCTCGGCGGCGATTTCTTTGCTGGTCTTGTACTCAGCGACCAGCTTCAAAACTTTGCGTTCGGTGGGCGTGAGTTGATCAAGCAAGGAGGGTTGCGGCGGATTTTCCTGCGTCTGGCGCAGCCGTTTGAGCAGGAAGCTGGTGAGTTGCGGGCTGATGAATTCCTGCCCGTTGACGACGGCGTTGATGCAATCAATGACTTCTTCGGCGGCGCTGTCTTTGACCAGAAAGCCTTTCACACCCAGATCGAGCGCGGCATTCAAAAACTGCTCGTCCTTGTGCATCGTCAGGAAGACGAACTGCAAGGTCAGGCCTTTTTCGCGCAAGGCGGTGAGGACTTGAAAGCCGTCTGCCTTGGGCATGTCAATGTCGAGCAAGGCTACGTCGGCGGGCGACGCCAGCAAGCGCGCAATCGCTTCCGCACCGTCTTTGGCTTCACCGATGACCGCCATTTGCGGCGCGGTTTCGATGAGTTGGCGCAAACCGCTGCGAAAAATTGGATGATCGTCGGCGATGAAGATTTTGATTTTGTCAGTGGTCATTGCTGTTTCAATGCTCTTTGCAGCCGCGTAACAGCGCGCGCGAGTTTAGCCCGGTTTTGCAACGCTTGTCCTTACCCAAACTTTTGCTCAAACCTGCACTTTGGTATTCAGCCCGCGAAGGCGGGCGACAGCATAAAGCCCAGGGTGTAGCGCGCCAGCGCGAAACCCTGGGAACATTGGCGATTATGCGCCAAGCCCGCGAAGGCGGGCGGAAGCGCGTCACCAGTCAATCAATGTCTGTCGCCCACTTCGCGGGCTTTGCTATTCAACCCGACACCTCCCTGGGGTTCCGGCTACGCCTTCACCCCAGGCTTTACGCTGTCGCCCGCCTTCGCGGGCTGAATTCGCGCAGTGGGTTGGAACTCACGGCCAAATTCAACTGCCGCTACGTGACAAAAACGGAAGACGCCCTCGTGCCGCATCCCTCCGCCCTCATCCCTCATCCCTCCGAATGATGATCGTCACCGTCGTGCCTTTGCCTGCTTCGGATTCAATCGAAAGCGTGCCACCGAGCATGCGCACGCGCTCGGACATACCGATCAAGCCGAAACCGCCGGACTGACTTTCATACACAGCGACAAAACCTCGTCCGTTGTCTTGAATGCACGCGGTCACTTGGGTTTCGTTTTGCACGATGCTGATTTCAACGGCGGTCGCCTGCGCGTGCTTGATGATGTTGTTCAGGCACTCCTGGATCACGCGATAAAACAGCACTTCATCGTCTTTGGAAAACACTTCGTCAAACAAGGCCACGCGCGCGTTGATTTCCAAGCCGGTCGCTTCGCGGATTTTCTCGATCATGGCATTGAGCGATTCGCGCAGCCCCAGCCGTTCCAGATGATACGGGCGCAGGTTATAGGCGATGCCGCGCACTTCTTCCAACGCCTGACTGGTAGCACTAGAAATTTCTTCGAGTTGCGCCGTCACTTTCGCGCCGTCTTGTGCTACGCGCTTGCCGATACTCGTGCGGTTTTTGATGACCAGCAAACTTTGGCCCAGGCCGTCATGCAATTCGGCGGCGATGCGTTTGCGTTCGGCTTCCTGCGAAGTGATGAGCTGGCGTGAAAACGCTGTTTTGGCTTCGGCAATTTTTCGCACCTGCATCAGACGATAATGAGCAATCAGCCAAATCGTTCCGCTGAGCGCCGCAACTGCCAGCCAGAGAAACCACCAGGTGCGATAAAAGTAGGGGTGCGCAACGACTCTGAGGCTTGCGCCCTCGTTGTTCCAAACGCCGTTGGCATTGGCGGCGATGACGCGAAAGGTGTAGCTGCCAGCGGGCAAATAAGAATAATTCGCGGCGCGCTGTGTGCCCGCTTCCGTCCAGTTATTTTCCAGCCCTTCGAGTTTGTATTTGAATTTGATCTGCGCCGATTTGAGCAGGCTCAGCGCCGTATAACTGATTTCAAGTTGTGATTGTTGAGGACCCAGTTCGATTGTGGACTGAAAGAGTGGCGAATCAATCGGCTTTCGATCAACCGAGACAGTTTCAATGACAACTGGCGGCGACTGGGGATTCACGGCATCGGCTTCGGGGTCAATGATGGCGACTCCGCCCATCGTTGGAAACCAAAACTTGCCGTCTTTGGCTTTGATGGCCGCGGGCAGTCTGCCGCCGTTGCATTCGGTGTTGAGCATGCCGTCTTTTTCGTCGTAGGAAACGCTGTTGAGTTTGGGAATCCTGCCATCGGCAAAGTCGTTGAGTTCCTGCTTGCTGACGCGATGAATACCGCGATTGCTCGACATCCAAAAGTTGCCGCGGTTGTCTTCGAGGATGGCAAAGACGCCGTTATTGAACAGCCCGTGTTCGACGCGATAGTTGAAAAACTTGCCGCCCTTGTAGCGCACCAGACCATCGCCATACGTCCCAAACCACAGCACGCTGTCAGCATCCTCGTAGATCGCGCGGACAAAACCCTTCGGGCTGCCGGCTTCGGCGTTGTAGCTAATAAATCTGCTGTCTTTGAATCGCGCCAACCCATCATACGTTCCCGCCCAAAGATTGCCGTTGCGGTCAAAGTGAATGGTGATCACGGCGTTGTGCGGCAAACCGTCGGTGGTGGTGTAATGCGCGAGTTCCTGGTCGTCTTTGTATTTGAATAAGCCCTCTGCTGTCGCTATCCAGATGTTACCGGCCTGGTCAGCAGTAAAGTCGGTTGCTCCGTTTGGAAGATCGTTTTTACCGATTCGTTTTACGGATGAAGGTGCTTCAAAGCGTCCGAAGCCGCCTTCGCCCTGGTAGCCTAGCCATAATCTCGCCCGGTCATCTTCCCACAACCCACGCAGATAAAACGGAGAGTTATTTGAATATTTCAGTCCCGGATTCGTGATTTTCCCGCCCGCGTAACGATTCACGCCCTGGACCGTGCCGATGAAAATATCTCCGTTGCTGGTTTGGAGCAGCGGATAGACTTCATTACTGTTCAGCCCGTCTTTAACGGAGAGCGTCGTGATCAGTGTCCGCCGCAAACGCCGTAATCCCGTGGTAGTCGCCAACCAAAAGTTACCTTCGCGGTCGGTGAGGCTGGCAGTTGCGCCGACAACATCGTTCAACTTATACGATGTGAATTGATTGTCTTTGAAGCGCACAAACTGGTTCAGCTTGGGCACAGTAAGACCGGAAAGAAGGAACCAGATGCTACCGTCGGCGTCTTCTTTAACCTGATTCGGAATGAGTTCGTTTAAGGCAGGGATTTCCTTTTTCGTAAAGACGGTAACCTTGCCATTTTGCAAGCGCCAGAGTTCGAAAGCGGGAAATCTTCTTCTCACCCATAATGCACCGCGACTGTCTTCATAAGGTGCAAGATTGCTACTTGCGGATAGTTCTTCCGCTGTTAATTTTAGCGGATAGCTTGTTGCTCGTCCGTCTTGCTGCCGTGTGGTCTGGTTTCGCTCAATCACCCATTTGGCGCCGGATTTCCCCCAATAAATCTGTTTGATGTGCGGGTCTTTTTGGTCGGGTGTAAGCACAAACCGGTCGCCTTGCAGCGCGTAATACCCTTTCACCGTTTCAACAACGACGTTCCCTTTGGCATCACTCACAGTTGCAGCAACGGGCTCACCTGAAATTGCAAAATCTGGATACGAACGAAAAACGCCATTGCGATAAACAGTCACAACGTTATTTTCAGTAAATGCATAAACCGTACCTGCACGGTCGGCGGCAAGCCGCGCAAAGCGATTATTGATGATGCCTTTGGTGTTGCCCTTGTCAAAGATGGTAAAGCGCACGCCGTCAAAGCGCGCCAGCCCGTCAAAGGTGCTCAACCACAAATACCCATCAGGCGTTTGCGCGACACCCGTCACGGTGTTTTGCGGCAAGCCGTTCGCCGTCGTCCATACGTCAAAGCCAAATTCCTGGGCATAGGCTGCTGAGTGTAGGTAACTCAGCAACGCAAGCAGCGCCAAGGCCGTTCTTCCGCCAAGTTTTCGCCCGTCAGAAAAAATCATCTTTACGCCGTTCGGTAAGTACGAAAAAGTGCTCAACCCCAGCAAAGCGCGGGCAGCATTTTGCTTCTGGCTGGCTTGTCGAATCATCAAGGGTGGCGTCAAAGCTACGCGCGCCGCCGCTTGACTGCCAGCCACATACGATGCTCCAACTGTAACAACACTACACCACAGAGCACGGCGATGCCGCCAAACATTTGCCACCCGCCCATCCGCTCGCCCAACCAAAACCAAGCGAGTGTGGCCGCGACAACTGGCTCCAGTCCTGAAGTCAAATTGGCGCGGCTGGGTTCCAGATAACGCAAGCTGGCCAGATAAAGTCCAAACGGCACCACTGTCGCCAGCGCCGAGAGATAGAGCACAAAGAGCCACGCGCGCCGGTCGAAAGCCTGCCATTCAACCGTCCAGACGGGCCACGCTATTAGCCAGGCCAAGCTGGCGAAGGTGAAGGCGTAGGCCATCGCCGTGCGCGAGTCGTAACGTTGCAACACCCGCTTGCCATAGGCGCTGTAGAAAGAAAACGCGCACGCCGAGCCGAGTGCGCAGAGCGTTCCCGGCCACGAGATTGTCGCCCCGCCGCTGGTGTGTCCCAGCATCATCAATGCGCAGCCACACAGGGCCAGCAAGCCCGCCGTCACTTTAGCCGCCGTCAACGTCTCGGTCTTTGAAATAACACCATAAGCCATCAACATCAGCGGCGCGGTGTATTGCAGCAACAACGCGTAGCTGACGCTGGTCAGTTTGAGCGCGAGGTAATAACAACCTTGGTTGATCGCCAACCCGACAATGCCAAAGATCGCTAGGCGACCCCAATCACGCCGCTCAACTTTGAGCAAATGAGGCGCAACGAGGCCCAGCCAAAGCCAGTAGATCAACGCCGCCGCTAGTGTGCGGATAGCCAAGAGATCAAAAGGCCGGATGTTAGTGTTGAACAGGAAGCGCGCTATCACGCCGGAAGTCCCCCACATCACTGCGGCACCGGCGGCCAAGAAATAACCTTTTCGCGTGTGTGTCGAGGTTTGCAAGCTTGCGACAGCAGTTGTCGCTTCTGATGAATTCAAACTATCGCTCCGTGTACCAAAGTCGCTCTGACTCGGTAATGTTTACACAGGCCAGCTTAGTCGGAATTGCCGCCCGTCAATAAAGTTTGTGCGCGCCAAATTTTCAGGCAACCTGTATTATGCGTTCGCACATCGGTGAAGGCGCAATTCCTGAGCGCGGATTCAGATTCACCGGAGAACAAACTGCCCTGGCCCTAATCAGTCCCCAATCTAGTTGATCATTCAGCTCTCTTCAAACTGATCGTTACTCTAATGGAGAAGGATATATGCGTAACCGAAGTTTGATTCTTGCTCTCGCACTACTCCCGTTTTGCTCGAGCGCCGAAATGGCGCAATTCGGTAACCAACCACAGCCCAGCGTCATGATGCGCGAAGTCACGGCGCTGCGTCTGCCTGGCGCTTACATTTCCGAACGTGGCACCTACGACGGCTTCGACAGCAATAGCCCGCTGCATTGGGACAATCAGGGCAGATTGCACGTCTTTGCCTCTGTCGCCTATCCGTACCACACCGCGGGGGCCGATCTCTTCAGTCTAATCAACCCGGTGTTTACGCCAGAACGTGTGCAGATCAATGCCAACGTGCGTGCTCCGATGGCGGGCAACCTCTGGCTGGAAGCGACCTACCGCGACTTTAACGGCGTGCTCTACGGTTGGTATCACAACGAACGGCGCAGCCCGTGCGCCGATCCGCACCTAACCATTCCGCGCATCGGTGCGATGGTCTCGCTGAACGAAGGCAAGACCTGGCAAGACCTGGGCATCGTGTTACAGGCCAGCGATGCGGTGATGGATTGCGCAACGCAGAATTACTACTTCGCGGGTGGCGAGGGCGATTTCACCGTCGTGCTCGATCAGGCGCGCCAATTTTTCTATTTCTTCTTCGACGCCTATCACGACCCGGTAAATGAGCAAGGCATCTGCGTCGCGCGGCTGGCTTACGCAGATCGCAACGATCCGGTCGGCAAGGTCTGGAAATGGCATCAGGGCAATTGGCGCGAGCCGGGTTTGAACGGGCGCGTCTCGCCGATCTTTCCGCCAGTGGTCGAATGGCATCGTCGCGACGCCAATGCGCTGTGGGGGCCGGCGGTGCATTACAACACCTACCTGGACAGCTACGTGATGCTGCTCAATCACGCCATCAACGGAGAGTGGGCGCAAGAAGGCATCTACGTCAGCTTCAACAAATTTCCCGGCAATCCTTTTGGCTGGAGCACGCCGCTGCGGTTGCCTTTCAATCCGGGAGGCCGCGCTTATCCCGAAGTCGTCGGGGTGCGCCGCGGCGAAACTGACAAGGTGTTAGGCCAAACTGGCCGACTCTTTTTGTTGGGCGAATCGAATTGGGAACTGATCTTCTTGCGGCCTAACGAAGCAGACGGCTTGAGTATTCAGAATGCGCGTCCGAGTCGCCACGTGATAGATGGCTCGCGCCAAAATCTGCCGGTGCGCATTCGTTGAGTCAGGATTCAAAGAAAGATGCGGAACGTAGTGCCTAACGCATTGATATTGCCGGGGCGCGAAATTCCGTCATTCTGTCGCAGGTAGAAAAAGTCTGTGGTGAGATGCTGGCTGATTTGCTTGCTAATGCCAATCGCCAGACGATTGCGATACCAATCTAACTCGTGCGTTCCCACAGTCTGAGTCGAATACCTAACCTCATCGTAAATAAACGGTTTGAATTTGAATTCACCGAGATGGGCTGGATGGTCAATCTGTAGGCGGTTGCGATAAACCGTGTAATCACGATTGGCGACAATCATCCGCCGCTCAATCACATTGCGGTCGGTGAAGGTAAATTCCCCCAGCTTAAGTTTGCCAGTGAGATTAAAGACCAAGCGATGTTGGCTGACGCGGCGCCCGGCATAAGGTTGTTGGTCTACGTATGTGTAAGCCGGCGTCACAGTCAGCCACGAATTCAGCTTGAAGGCTAAGCCGACGCCTATCTGTTCCTCAACGGGATGATGAAATTCGCGGCCTTGACGAACCTGCCCCGTCACGATGAGATCGTGATGCTCTGTCAGCGATTTCGTAATTTGTGTTTCAAACCAGAATTGGTCGTCTGTGCGCGGAGGAAAGTTCTGAGCGCTAGCCACAAAACAATTGATAACGAAGAAAAATAGCCCAAGCAGGCTAACTGATAATCTAGTCCACACATTCATAGCTTTAGTTTGATGTTGTTTATAACAGGTTCGGGATGAGTGATTGGTGCCGCTGTGGGACAAGCTGGCGGCTTGTCCCACAGCCTGTGAAAGAACACCTATTTCACATTGACCCGCACAACATTGGCAGCTTGGCCTGCCGCCGTCAACGCGATGTCCACCTCGCCGCGTCCGGCCAGCGTGCGCGGAATCCTCGCATTGACCTGATCCAGTCCCACAAAACCGGGGGCTGCGCCCGCGAAAATGACCTCTGCATCTTGCCCGCCAATACGCACGGTAACGTTGGACAACTGGCTGACGCTGCGGAAGCCCGTGCCGTATAGAATCAGGAAAACTTGATCACCTGCGGGGCCGAGGTCAATCGGCACGGCGACAAAGCTGCTGGTCGCTGCGTCAAAGCGCACCACTGGCTCAAAGCTGTCTTGCCCGGCGGCGTTGCGCCGAAAGACTACAGTGGCAGCCAAGCCTGAGCCGCTGGCGTTCGCGGAAAAGAGGCTGGGCACAACGCTGGCGATGTTTAACGTGCCGGTGGCGACCGCGCCATCGCTGCTCGTGATTGTCACGGTTGCAGTGCCATTCGTCGTGCCTGCGGGTATCAGATAATTGACTTGCATGGGCGAAACGAAGAAGAGCGGCGCCGAGCGTTCAGTGCCCGCGCTGTCGCGCACCTTGACTGTAGTGCCGGCGAGCGTAGTTGGTAACGGCGTTGTGGTGGCGCTCGCTGTGGCTGTGGCCAACTTCACACCAAAGCCCGCAACGATGGATTCAGCCGCCAATGTCGCGCCGCCGAAACTGGCGGCGGAAACGGTCGTCACCGTGCTCGGCACGCTGCCAGCGAGTGTGACGGCGCGAATCATAGCGTTGATTTCCGGTATGACTTGAAGAGGCCCGCCGTTCTGGCTGACCAACGTGCGGCCTTGCTCGGTGGTTTCGTCAACGATCATGGTGACGCCCGCGGCCGGATTGGGCGCTTGAAAGCCAATGTACCAATCACCCCCGGTAATCGTTGGCAACTCGGTCACATCAAAATCCACAAAGCGCAAGTTGGCGGTAATCGTGGGCAAGGGCACCATGCGGTCTACCAAATAGGTCGGCGTCGCCGGTATAGTTGCGCCGGTGGGCAGATTGAACGCCAGCAAGCGGATTTGCGCGCCCGTCGGGTTGGGCTGTCCTTGAAACGCCGCGAACTGAATGCGAATCTTCTGCAACTGTGACGGGTATTGCAGCGGCGTCAGCCGGTTGACTACGGTCAATCCGTTCTGCAGAAATGCGTCGTCAGCCGAGTTGTCATCCACCTTCAGTTCTTCGGTGATCTGTCCGCCGCCGTTGTAAACGGTGGCGGTGAGCGTGAAGTTAGCCGCGCTGGTGCTGCAATTCGTAATGGCGATGTAATAAGTGCCCGCTTGCAAGGCCGGCATAATGTTAGGCGTGATGGTGATGTCTTCGACCGAATCCGCCGAGTCAGAGTTGTAATCAGACTGACTGCTGATGGCGGCGCCGAACCGCGCGTACAAATCTATGTCTTGATTGCCGCTCAAGCTGATCTGCAAGCGCTTCGTATCGGCAGTCGTTGGGATCGTGTACTGCGTGGTACCCAGCGAGCATTGGTTGGCGACTGACGCACCATTGATAGTGCCAGTCACTGCCGTGCCCGAAATGAGCGGCACAACGGTCTGCTGCGCCACATTGACAATACCTGAGCGGGACTTGGCAACGTTGACAGACTGCGCCAACGGCTGCGGTCTGCTAGATTGAGCTGACACCAGCCAGCGCTGGCCACTCAAGACGCCGAACAAGGCTACGAGAGAAAGCAGCCCGGCATAAAACAGAAAACGGTTGGGCGCATAACGCCGAGGGAATTGCATAAAGTCCTCCTTCTGACTCATACAGTCGTTACTTGATTATCAAACTAATGACCTGCCAGGCGGTCGTTAATAACGTTGCCCGGCAGTTTAACGAAACAGTCGGAAAGCGCAAAACAATTTAACAGTTTGGCAATCCTACCAACACCCGCTAGAATGCCGCCGACTTGAACGATTCCCGCAACCGTTTTTCAAACGCACAACCAAACTAACGAGGACTATGAGCACCAAGATTCGTCTGCAACTGTCAGTGATGATGTTCGTCCAGTTTTTCATCTGGGGCGCGTGGTATGTGACCGCGCCGAATTATCTGAACACCATCGGGTTCAACGCTAATGACATTGGTTGGACTTACACCATCGGCCCGCTAGCCTGCATCATCTCGCCCTTCTTTGTCGGGATGATCGCCGACCGCTTCTTCGCCGCGCAGCGCGTCACCGGCGTACTGCATATCGCAGGCGGCTTGTTGGTGCTGCTGGCGACCACGTTGATGAAAACGCCGCCAGTGAATCCCAACTTAGTTAACCTGGCGCTGTTTGCACATACGCTTTGTTATTTCCCGACGATTGCGTTGACCAACACGCTGGCGATGAAGAACGTCAGCAATTCGGAAAAGGATTTTCCCAGCATCCGTGTGCTCGGCACGATTGGCTGGATCGTCGCGAATCTGATACTCACCTGGTTGAAATGGGAGACAGGCATTCAGATGTTTTATCTGACCGCCTTCGCCGCCATCGCGATGGGTTTGTACAGCTTCACGCTGCCGCACACGCCGCCAACGGCGACCGGCAAAATCACGGCGCGCGAGATTTTGGGGCTGGATGCGCTCGTGCTGCTCAAAGACCGCTCCTATCTTATCTTCATGCTGTCTTCGTTTTTGATCTGCATTCCGCTGGCCTTCTACTATCAGATTGCGAGCCGCGTCGTAGAGATGACCGGGCTGGAGATCGCCCGCACGATGAGCTATGGGCAAATGTCGGAAATCTTTTTCATGCTGGTGATGCCCTTCTTCTTTGCGCGGTTGGGGGTGAAATGGATGCTAGCCGTCGGCATGCTGGCGTGGACGGTGCGCTATGCCTTGTTCGCCTTTGGCGCGCCTGCCCAGGTGCGTTGGATGATAATCGCGGGCATCCTACTCCACGGTATCTGCTACGATTTCTTTTTTGTAACAGGGTATATCTACACCGACCAGGTCGCGCCGAAAGCCATTCGCGCGCAGGCGCAAGGGCTGCTGGTGCTCTTTACTTTAGGCTTGGGCATGGCCATCGGTGCGAAAGTAGCGGGCGTCATTGAAACGCAACACACTCCGGCAGTGGCGCAAGCGGCGGCGGCACGGGTCGTCAAACTAACGGCAGATTTGGATACGCTCAAAGCACAGCCTGTCCCAACTGACAGCACCCAACAAGCTGCGCGCAATACGTTGCTCACTTCGATTGAAGCGCAGAAGACTCAAGCCAGACGTGAAGAGTTGAGCGCCATCGAATGGAAACCGCTCTGGGGCAAACCAGCGATCTTTGCCGCGGCTGTCTTGTTGCTGTTCCTCGTGCTGTTCAAACAACGCCCGGCAAAACCGGGCGCGTAGGCTAATAAGCGTAGGGGCAGACCTGTGTGTCTGCCCTGAAGCAGCGGATCTACAAAATCAGGGCAGACACACAGGTCTGCCCCTACGCTGCGCTGCAAGATTTGCAGTCTGCCGAAGCTGATTAAACTGAGAAGGAGTTATTACGTGAACTATTCCAAACTATTTTCAATCACCGCGCTTTCGGCCGCATTGCTCAGCGCGGCCTGCGCGGCTGCTCCGAAAGAGGTGCCACCGAATCAACCCTCGACACCAGCGACTTCAACCATCGCCAGCAGTCGCGGCGGCGCGCCTAGTAATCCCGGCACGGCCTCGTCAATCCCGGCACCGCCCACGCAATCGGACGTGAAGTGGACACCGCCCGCACGTTGGAAAACCGCGCCGGAAAGACCGATGCGCGCAGCCACCTATCTGATTCCGGCTGCTGCTCCCGATAAGGAAGATGCCGAATGCGCAGTCTTCGTCAACATCGGCGGCGGCGTGCAAGCCAACGTTGACCGCTGGATAGGACAGTTCGAGCAAGCTGACGGCTCTAGCTCGAAAGACAAAGCCAAGACAAAACAGGAAACCATCAATGGCATACCCGTGACGATCATTGATTTGAGCGGGACGTACAAAGGCGGCGGTGTGGCAATGGGTCAGCCGAGCGCGCCTAAGTCTGGTTATCGCCTGCTGGGCGCGATTGCTGAAGCGCCGAGCGGGCCAGTCTATTTCAAGCTGACCGGCCCGGCTAAAACGGTGGCGGCGGCACAAAATGAATTTCAGACGATGTTGAAATCGCTGAAATAAGCCCTGGGAGCGCACGCGGCTCGCGTGCGCTCCCAGGAATTACTCGTCACTCTCAGCTATTTCTTCTTCGGTGCGAAGCCACGCACCAATTGGACCAATGCTCTTACATCAGCCGGTGAAATGGCATCTTTGAAGGCTGGCATAGTCTCTTTGCCGTTATTGATGCTGTTAATAAGTTTCGTGTTTGTGCGAGAAGCCTGCCATTTGGCGTCAGTGAAATCGGGCGGGTCTAGGCTCTTGATGCCTTTGCCATCGGCACCATGACACTTAACGCATTTGGCGTCGTAGATCGCTTTGGCATCAAACGCCGCCGCCGCTGTATCCAGCCCGGACTCACGGCCAACCGCAACAAAAGTCACGGCGAAGGCCAGCGCAATCAACAACAGTGAGAAAATCTTTTTCATAGTGATGGTTCAAACTCCTTAGGTTCGTCAGTCGGCTATTGAAGAGCAGCGCGTTTGGCCAAACCATACGTCGCGCTCTTCGCCAACCAGGGTCGAATTGTCCGTCGCAGGGAAAAGCAGGCAAAGGGTGTAGCCTGCCAATTGTACAACTTGATCGTGAGTCAGCTTTCTCGATCAAGGCGAATAATCTAAAGCCTACGTCTGGCTAAATCAAGCACTGCGGTTTCAGGCCGATTTAGTCACCTCTTCGTTCGGCTCCGGTAGCCAGAAGCTCGCTATCAAAGCCACCGCATAAACCAACAAGGCTACCGCTGCCGCCCCATAAGCCAACTTCACATTCGGCGTCGTGCCGGGCATTTGCAGCGCAATTTGCGTCGTCAGCAGCGGGGCGGCTGAGCCGATCATGCGCCCGCCGATATTGGCCGCAAAGCTTTCGCCAGTGCCGCGCAAGTGCACTGGATAGACACGCGGCAGATAGTTGCCCCAAAAGCTCATCTGCGCCACCGTGAACAATCCGGCGAAGAAGATGCCCCACTTCAACAGCTCTAAGTTATGCACCGCCGGAGAGCAGAAGACCCAGGGCACGACAATCAGGCCGGGCAACAAAAAGATACGCAGCAGCTTGCGCCGCGAGGCAATCCGCACCGCCAGGAAAGCGAGCAGAATGCGTCCCACTAATCCGCCCGTCTCTTGCACCGTCTGCACGCTGGCCACAGTGGACTGGATGAGTTGTTGACGCTGCGGTGGCCGCAGGCTCGGATCAACCTGCACCAGAGCAGGCACGAGCTGCGGCGATTGTTGAAGCGCGCCGAACGCCGCGCCCATAGTGCATGCGAACAAGATCGTAGTCACAAGCGTCGTGCTGCGAAACGTAGGTTTGAACAACTCGCCCAAGCTCGGACGACGTAATGTGCCCTCGGCTTTCTTCTCCTTCCAGACTGGTGACTCCGGCAGGAAAGGACGAATGACGATCAATGGAATCGCCGGGATCAGACCTGAGATCAAAATGTAGCGCCAGTTGTCGTGCGTGCCGTGAATGGCCGGGAGCGCGTGCGCTGTCTTCGCAATCAGTAGCGCCATCAGACTCACCATAAAACCGCCGAGCGAGGAAAAGGCCTGCGTCCAGCCGAGAATGGTTTCGCGCCGCTTCGGCTCTGGGAACAGCTCGGCCAGCCAGGCGGTGGCCGCGACGAATTCTACGCAGACGCCGATGAACTTCGTGCTGCGCAAGACCAGCAGTATCGGCAGTGAAGTCGCAAACCCGGCGGCAAACGCCGAGAAGGCATAAAGCAGAATGCTCCACGTCAAGACTCTGCGCCGCCCCAGCAAATCGGTCATATAGCCGCCGAGCAAGCCGAAGATGCCACCGCAGATCGCAGGCACGTAAAACATCAAATCGCGCCAGTGCGCATAGTCGGGCGTGCCGAATTGCAAGCCGCCGAGTCCTTCTAAGGCGGGCCGCAAGATCAACGGCAGCATCAGTAGTTCGTAGGTGTCGAAGGCAAAGCCGATAGCGGCGATGATGCAGATAAGCCATTCGACTTTGGTCAGGCGCGGGGAAGCTGTTTCAGTCATAGTCGTTTGAGTAGAAAGGGACGTTAATCACAGCAGTCTCGCTTATTGCTCGACGCTGAT
Organism: uncultured Acidobacteriota bacterium; assembly: GCA_963699175.1. Taxonomy (GTDB): domain Bacteria; phylum Acidobacteriota; class Blastocatellia; order RBC074; family RBC074; genus JACPYM01. The sequence continues at coordinate 2,154,574 of OY969418.1, forward strand.
CTCCTATTTTTGTATCAGTGAAAAATATTGGAGCCGCAATTGTGCGCGCAAGTATCCAACGATTAATCGCAAAAGCAAAGGGCGCGGCCAGCCTCCACAGAAATTAAAAATATCGTTTGAGCGCCGCTTCACCCGGCCTCTTCGTCAGTAACGAAAAGACGATCATCAACAAAGCTGAAATCAATGTCATCGGCACAACCGGCAGCAAGCCAAAGACGGCTGTGCCCGCAGGCGTCCGCGTGAGCACTTCCCAGTTGCCCAATTGCCAAATCACACCCGGCGTCGTGATTTTTGCCTGAAAGATAGCGATAGCTGACACGCTCCCGGCCACCCACAAAGTGCTGGCCAACGCGCCCCACTTGGTGCTGCGCCGCCAAAACAGCGCGGCGATCATCAACGGCATCAGCGCCGAATAGCCTGAAAAGGCATACTGCACTGCCAAATCAAAGATGGATTGTGGCGAGGTCAGCGCGATGCCATAAGCAATCAACGTCAACACGATGACAAAGATGCGCCCGGTCAACACCTGCGCGGCTTCGCCAAAACGTTCCTTGCCTTCGTAAAACGCAAAGATGTCTTCGGCAAACATCGTCGAGAGCGCCAGGATTTGCGAATCGCTCGCCATCACCGCCGCCATAATCCCCGCGCCCAGCAAGCCCGCCAACCATAACGGCGCGTAAAATTCCAGCAGGCGAATAATCACGTCATCACTCGACGCCTGCGCGCGCAATTGCGTCCGCTGCTCCGGCGTCAACGTCGGGCCTTGTGTGGCTAGCGTCTGCCGCGCTTCCAACTTGGCTTGAATGGCTGGCACTTCGACCGCACGGTTAGCTACGACGCCTAGATACACTGAAGGCACCCAGATGGCTAGCATGCAGAGCGGGTAGAGGATGACCGTCTTCTTGAAATGCTGTACGCGTTGCGCCGTCAGACAGAAGATGATGATGTGTGGGAAGTTGATCGAAGAGAGCGGAATGAAGGTGTAGCTGAAGAAGTAGAGCGGCGAAATCTTTTCGCGCGTCAGCAGAGTGCTCGTCATCGCTGATGAATGCAGCGCGTCAATCGCCTGGCTAAAACCGCCGAGGCCTTTGGCGATGACAAACAATGCCACGGCGCCGAAGCCCAAAAACATCAGCGTCTGAAAGGTATTGACCCAAGCCGTGCCGCGCATTCCGCCGAAGAAGACGTAGCACATCACCACCATCGCCACGACTGCCCCGCCAAACCAGAAAGGAACGCGCCCGCCGCTGATGGCGTTGAGCGTCGCGCCGCCGCCCATCACGCCGATGATGATGTACGGCACCAACAGCGTCGCTTGCACGACAGAGATCACTGTGCCGATGTGGCCGCACTCCCAGCGGTCACGGAACATCTGCACCGGCGTCATAAAGCCGTGCCGCTTGCCCAGCGCCCAGACGCGCGTGCCGATCAAAAAGAGCGACAACGGCACGATCAAGGCCGAGGACGAAGCCATCAAGCCATAAGTCACAATCCCGTTCGAGAACGCGTGGCTCGACGCGCCCAGAATCGAGAAGGCCGTCATATTCGTGCCGAACAGTGAGAGCAGGAAGACAAAGACGCCGAGCGAACGGTTGGCCAGAAAGTAATTTTCAGCGCCCTGCTTGCCAGTGCGCCGGAAAGCGAAGACGCCGATGTAAATAACTACGGCGAGATAGACAAAGACTACGATTGTAGGGATCAAACGTATTCACTCCTTCTTCCGCCAAATGATCGAATAGCGCCACAACAGATGTCTGCGCACCAATGCGCCAGGCAAGTTGGTAGCGCAGAGTCGCCGGATTTCCGCCAACGTCAAATAAGAATCGTGGCGCTCGTGCTCAGCCCAAGCTTCACGCTCTGCACGCGGCGGCCTCAATCTGCCGGTTTTGCCGACCCGCAATGCCACGCTGACCGGCAATGCCGTCGCGCTGAGCACGTAATCAACCAGGCTCTCCGCTCGATAAAGATCGAGTACCGCCAGCACGCCCGTTGGCCGCAACGCGTCTTTCAATTTCAGCAAGACTGCTTCCAGCGGCAGGTGATGCAGCGTCGCGATAGAAACAATGCAATCAAAATGTTCGGCGGGTAGCTCAAACTCAGTCACATCTCCAATTTCAAATTTTAGATTTGAAATTGGAGATTGCTCCCGCGCGCGCCGAAGCATCTGCGGTGATAAATCCACCGCCAACACATTTTCTGCCCGCTCGGCTAGCGCACGAGCGAAGCGGCCAGTGCCGCAACCAACCTCCAAGGCATTCGCACAACGTGCGGGTAAGTGCCGCAACAGGAAGTCGTGATAATAGACGTTGTGATCGAAACCGTTGCCATCCGCCAGTAAAGCCAGACGGTCGAAATCGGCTTGGATAGTCTGTTTCGCGTAACCCATCACGACTGCTCATCTGTTTGCGTTTCTGGCTCAGCTTCCAAATGCGCAGGCCACGCATAGCGGACGAGCAGCCCCATCAACACCGCAACAGCCAGCGTGTAACAGATGTGATAGAAAAGTCCTACGGGCAGGAAGCCGAAAACGAAAGGCAGTGCGCTGCGCCAAAACCAGAAGTCCTGGTGCAGCAGATAGAGAACAAGCACGGCAATGGGTAGACCTAGTTGTTTCATCGTGTGTACGCGCGGTTGACCGTTTGCTGGCAACCAACCCTACAATGGCGACGTACTATCCCATAGCGGTCACGCAAATTGCAACGTAGATAGGCCATTGCTAGAATGCCTTTCCGTTGCAGGGCGCGTGTCGCGCCCGCTTCAATAATACAGACAGTAAATCTCGCAAGCAGATCAGAAGAACTGCAAGCAGGAAGATAGGAATATGCATAAATACATTGCTACGCTTTTGTTTTGTCTCTCCATTTTGTGCGTCAGTACGGCTGCGGCCAGCGCGCAAACCACCAGCACAATCTCCGGCACGATTCTCGACCCGAAAGGCGCGGTCATCGCCGGCGCCACGGTGACGGCGCGCAATGCCGAGACCAACCAGACGCGCAACACGACGACCAATGCCGAAGGGCGCTACGTCTTTCCCGAAATGCGCGTAGGCGAGTACGAGATCAAGGCCGAGATGGCCAATTTCCGCCCCACGACGCGCAAAGGCATCCGGCTGACCATCGGCGAAGAGGCCAAGTTTGACCTCACGCTGGAAGTCCAGGTACGCGACGCAGTAGACGTGGTCGCCGATGCGCCAGCAGTCAACACACAGACGGCTGAGTTGAGCTACCTAGTCGGCGAACGCGCGATCAAGGAACTGCCGCTCAATGGCCGCAACTTTACCGACTTGGCCCAACTGCAACCCGGTGTCATCGCCTTCCCACAACGCGATGGCGGTTCGGTGGTTGCGCACGGCCTGGGCATGACAATCAACGGGCAGGACATTCGCTCGAACGTTTACTTGCTCGACGGCACGCTGCTCAACGACGCAACCAACGGCCCGGCAGGCAGCGCAGCGGGCACGGCGCTCGGTACCGAAGCCATTCGCGAATTCCGTGTTGAATCGAATTCCTACTCCGCTGAGTTCGGGCGCAACTTCGGCGGCCAGATCAACGCCATCAGCAAATCTGGCGCAAACCAGTTTCACGGTTCGCTCTACGAGTTCCATCGCAACGACAATCTGGACGCGCGCAACTTCTTCGACCGCCAACCACTGGGCAAACCCGAATTCAAACGCAATCAATTTGGCGGCACCATCGGCGGCCCAATCAAAAAAGACCGCACTTTCTTCTTTGGCAACTACGAAGCATTGCGCGAACGGCTCGGTCGTACGATTCTTTCGTTCGTTCCCGACTTGAATGCGCGGCAAGGCATCTTGCCCACCGGCAACGTCATCATCAGCCCGGTCATACGGCCTTACCTGGATGCGATTCCGCTGCCCAATGGCCCCAGCATTGGTGGTGGTTTGGCGAATTACTTCTTCGGCTTCGGCCAGCGTCTCAATGAAGACTTCTTCCAGGTGCGCGTGGATCACAGCTTCAATGACAAGCAACAGGTCTTTGTCCGCCATACCTTCGACGACGGCGACAATTTCCTGCCGACCGATTATCCGCAATTCCCGCGCACCTTCCTGTCGCGCAATCAGTTCACGACGATTGAGCACACTTGGCTGTTCTCGGCCAACACGGTCAACACGGCGCGCTTCGGTTTCAGCCGCACGCGCATTGGGCAGAACGTGGCGGCCGACGTCAACCTGCCGCCCTTCATCCCCGGACGCGCCACCATCGGCGACATTGACATCGGCGGCATGCAGCGCTTTGGCCCGCAGAGCACGGCCAACTTCCGACTGGCGCAAAACGTTTTCAGCTTTAGCGAAAAGCTCGTCCACGTGCGCGGCAAACACGTCTTCAACTTCGGCGGGCTGGTTGAACGTTTCCAAATCAACATGCTCAACCCGACTTTCAGCCTGGGCATTTACACTTTCCCCGACGTGAGCGCCTTCCTACGCAACGTGCCGAGCAACTTCGTCGGCTTGACGCCCGAAGCGCAGTTTGATCGTTACTGGCGCATCACCACCGTTGGGCTGTACGCACAAGACAGTTACAAAGTCAGTCAACGGCTCGCGCTCAATCTAGGCTTGCGCTACGAGTTCGAGACCGTGCCGCGCGACCGCCGCGACGTGTTCATGCGCAACCTGTACACCGACAGCCAACTGACGTTGGGGCCGCTTTACCAAAACCCGTCGTACAAGAACATCTCGCCGCGTCTTGGGTTGGCGTGGGATGTGTTCGGCAACGGCAAGACTTCGCTGCGCGGCGGCTACGGCATCTACTTCAACACGAACAATCACCAGAATCTGATCGTGACCGTGACCAACCCGCCCGCGACGCCGCGCCCGGTGCTGCCCAATCCGACTTTTCCCAATCCGCCCTTCAATCGGCCTGGCGTAGTCCCGGCGATTCGACCGATTGAGTTCAACGTCAAGAATCCGTACCTGAACGTCTACAACCTGAACCTGCAGCAGCAACTGCCCTGGGACACGGTCGTGACAGTCGGTTACGCTGGCGCGCGCGGCATTCATCTGCTGCGCAACACCGATTTCAACACTCGTGTTCCGACGCGCTTAGCCGACGGCACGTGGTTCTTCCCCAACAACGCGCCGCGCGTCAACCCCAACTACAACAGCGTGATTGAACTCAAAAAGAGCGATGGCAATTCGTGGTACAACGCGCTGATCTTCGAGGTGCGCAAACGCTTCTCAAAGAGCGTGGATTTCCAATCGGCTTACACTCTCTCGCGCTCGATAGACACGACGCAGGCTTCGACCTTCTTTTCGGACGCGACCAATGCGACGGTCTCGGCGCTGCCCGAACCGCCAGGCACCAATTACAACAAAGGGCTGTCGGACTTCCACGCGAAGCACAATTGGGTCGTCAATTTCAATTGGGAGTTGCCATTTGCGAAGGGCTTGAAGGGCACGGCAGGCGCGCTGCTCGACGGCTGGGCACTGATAGGCATCGCGCAAATGCGTAGCGGCAATCCGCTGACGGTCTTTGTGCAAAACAACCGCTCGCAATCGAATTGGAACCCGTCGAACTCGCCACTGTTGGGTCGCGACCGCCCGAGCCTCGCGCCGGGCTTTACCTACGAAAGCGCTGTCATTGGCCGTCCGGAACAATGGTTCGATCCGAAGGCTTTTGTCTTGCAGGCGTCGGGCACGCTGGGCAACACAGGACGCAATGCGTTCATTGGCCCGAACCTGCGCACCTTCGATCTGGCAGCAGTCAAGAACACGCGCGTGCCCAAGCTAGGCGAGAACACGCGGCTGCAATTCCGCGTCGAGGCGTTCAACCTGCTCAACCGCGCCAACTTCGGCACGCCGGTGGTACAAGCCTTCGCAGGCACACCGCTCAACAACAACGACCCGCAGCCGAATTCGGCGGGACAACCGGCAACAATCTCTTCGTTCGGGTTGATTCGCTCGACAGTGACTTCGGCGCGGCAGATTCAGTTGGCGTTGCGTTTGTCGTTCTAGCGGCATATCAACAGGTGAGCGCAACTGATCGGGTGTTTAGAGTACAAGCTTTAGCTTGCCAGTGGAGCGCGTACAATCCACTGGCAAGCTAAAGCTTGTACTCTAAACACTCGCTTTGAATATTGGTTTCCTCCGCAAAGTTTGGCCATGAAGCTCGAATACGTTCCTCTGCTGCAGGTGCAACGCGATCTCTATTCCCTGCCGCGCGGGATGGAGCGGTTTCAGACTTATCTGGCGACGATGGTTGACCCCGAGACGCGCGATTTGAAGTTGCCCTTGGTGGCAATGAATCCGATGGGCAAGGAGCACGTGCCCGCGCTGCTCGATCAATATCTGGCATTCGATGCGGATGGTTTGGGGGCGCGCGCTGTAGCGGAGGCCGAAGCGCAACTGGCGCAGGTGTCGGGTGAGTTCAAAGTCACGCTCGTTATCTCCGACGATGCGCACGGCGGCTGGACGAATCGTTACACCTCCGAGTTCGGCCACCGTTTCCAGAGCAAGGCTTATCACCGGCGCGGCTGGCTGACCGGGATTCTCTGGACAAGCGAACGGGCGGCGGTGCAAACTGCGCGCGAAGAAATTCTGCAAACAATCTATCGCGGCGCTTACATCGAACAGCATGGCTTTGCGCGCACGCTGCGCGAGATGCTGGCGCAGGAAGGCTACGCGCTAACGCAGGCGGGCGGCGCACAACCGGCGCTCGACGCGGACGAACTTGAATACACGCGCGAAGTCATTGCGCCGCATCTGGACACCAATGATTACCCGACCAGTTTCGCCTGCGTGTTTGGTGATGAAGCGGCCAACTCGCTTGGTTATGCGCCGCTGGGTTTGAGTCCGCGCGCCGGGCTTGCGCTGGCTTTGCACCAATGTACGGCGGGTTATTAGTCCGCCCGCAAAGGAAACTTTATGTTGCAATTCCTGGCCAAACCATTCCGCCAATGGCTCTATTCTCTGCACGAAGAGATGCGGCTGGTGCGCGAAGAGACTACCGCTTTGCGCGGCGACGTGACCGCAATGCGCGCCGATATGCGTGAGGTTTCGGAGCTGTTGCGCACGCTGCTCGAAGAGGTCAAGCGGCTGCGCGAACACATGCAGCCTGAGATCGAAGACGACACGCCGAAGTGGGAGATGTGAAGCAATATGAAACTCGCTCGTTTGATCCTGGTTATGACTTTATTCGGAGCTACTACTCTACCGGTCAGTTCGCAGAACGCCGTCGGCGACCGCGTCCATCGCAATGGTGGCACACGCTCGGTTGTGCGCGCGATGAATGGCATGGTCGCCACCAGCCAACCGCTCGCTTCCGCCGCTGGTTTGCGCATCCTGCAACAAGGCGGCAATGCAGTTGACGCGGCGATTGCCGCCGCAGCCCTGCTCTGCGTGGTCGAGCCGATGATGGTCAGTCCCGGCGGCGATCTGTTCGCGCTGGTTTGGAATGCAAAGACGAAAGAACTCAAGGCGCTGAATGCCAGCGGCCGCTCGCCCAAAGCCTTGAACATTGACGAACTGAAAAAGCGCGGCCACACAAAGATGCCGCTGTTCGGCATTCACGCCGTCACCGTGCCAGGCGCGGTAGACGGCTGGGCAACGCTGCTCAAGAGTCACGGCACAATGACGCTCGCGCAAGTGCTGCAACCGGCGATTGAATACGCCGAACGCGGTTTCCCAGTCAGTGAGATCATCGCCACCGATTGGCAAAAGTACGGCCCGCAACATAAAGGTAATCCAGATTTCGCCGCGACCTTCCTGCCCGGCGGCAACCCGCCACCTATCGGTGCGCTCTTCACCAACAGGAATCTAGCCAACTCGCTCAGGCTAATTGCCGCGGGCGGGCGCGACGTGATGTACAAAGGCGAGTTGGCCGACAAGTTGGTGAAGTTCGCACAAGCGCAGGGCGGCCTGCACACTAAAGAAGACTTTGCCAATCACACTTCGACGTGGGTTACACCGATCAGCGTGAACTATCGCGGCTACACCGTCTACGAACTGCCGCCGAACAATCAGGGCTTGGCGGCTTTGGAGATGCTCAACATTCTGGAAGGCTTCGACGTGAAGTCGCTCGGCCACAATTCGGCGGACTACCTGCACCTGCTGACCGAGGCGAAGAAGCTCGCCTTCATTGATCGTGCGCGCCACATCGCCGACCCGGCCTTTTACCAAGCGCCGCTCGACCGGCTGCTCTCGAAAGAGTACGCCGCCGAATTGCGCAAACGCATTGACCTGAAACGCGTCGCCAACGAAACAGCCAACGGCCCAGGCGGCGGTGAAGACACCGTTTATCTGACTGTGGTGGACAAAGACCGCAACGCCGTTTCATTTATCCAAAGCATCTTCGAGGCCTTCGGCTCCGGCCTGGTCGCGGGCGATACCGGCATCGTGCTGCACGATCGCGGTGCAGGCTTCTCGTTCGACCCGCAAGCAAACAACCGGCTTGAAGGCGGCAAGCGCCCCTTCCACACGTTGATTCCGGCGATGGTCTTCAAAAACGACAAGCCGTGGTTGACCTTTGGTGTGATGGGCGGCGATATGCAGGCGCAAGGCCATGTGCAGGTTTTGTTGAACTTGATTGACTTCGCCATGGACGTGCAGCAGGCAGGCGACCAACCGCGCTTCCGGCATTTCGAGAACGGCCTTGCGCTCGAATCGGCGATTGGCGCGGAGGTGCGCAAAGAACTCGAACGACGCGGCCACAAGTTGACAGGCGCGCCAGGGATGTTCGGCGGCTATCAAGCGATTATGATTGATCCGGCGACGGGTGCGCTCGCCGGGGGGTCCGATCCGCGCAAGGATGGTTGCGCGATTGGCTGGTAGTTAGATCGGATTTCAATTGTGTGTAGGGCAAAATCAACCACGGGGAGCACCGGGAGCACGGGGAAAACTGGCATAGGCGGTCAAGGTTGGTGTTTCCCTGTGTGCCCCGTGCTCCCCGTGGTTTGATCCGTACACTCATTTGCAAACCGCTCTAGGCTCAAACACGGAGGTTCAATATGCCAAACTTAAATCGGCTGGGCGTCGGCGGAATCATCTTTTTGATTGGCGCAGTAATCTACCTGATAAACCTGGTGCTTGCGCTGGGCAAGCGTGGTAAGCCGATTCCGATTGATGGGCTAGGCTTGATGGTGCTGGGCATTGGAGTGGCGTTGCTATTAAAGTGGTAATAGCAGCCGCTTCTTTCAACAGTGAGAGTTAAGTTGGGGCGTCTACCCGTGCCAGACGCTCAGGATAAACCCAACTGAGCAATGGCGAGGTCATCAACGTTGTCACCAGCGCCATCAGCACCATCATTGAAAACAACGCCGGCGATAGCACGCCTAGATCAAGGCCCACATTGAGGATCACCAACTCGACCAGCCCGCGCGTGTTCATCAACACGCCAACCGCTGTAGCCTCGCGCCACGACATCCCATTCATTCTGGCCGCCACCAACGAGCCGCCCAATTTACCAATCACGGCCAGCGCAATAATGATGGCGCAGTAAAACCACATTCGCGCGCCCGCAATCAGGAAGAAGCTGGAGCGCAATCCCGTCGAGGCGAAATAAAGCGGCAAGAGCAACACGACGATCAAGGTTTCTATGCGCTGCCAGATTGCATGTGATAACTCCTGATGCCTGGGCATGACCACACCAGCCAGGAAGGCTCCGAACAAGGCGTGCACGCCGAGCGATTCGGTAATCCACCCTGAGGCCAGCACAACCAAAATAATCAAAGCCAAGCTGTCGTGCGTCAGGCCGCCTTGCCGCTCGTAAAGCTTCACCAGCTTTTGCAGGCCGCGTTTGACTACGAGCAGCATGAACAAAACGAATGCGCCGAGACCAACTAGGATAAACCAGAGGGGCAATGGCAGCCCGGAAGCGCGCACAATCACTACGATACCAGCCAGAATGCACCAAGCCGTGACATCGTTGACAGCAGCGCAGGCGATGGCAAGCGAGCCGACTTTCGTGCTCAACAAGTCGCGCTCCGTCAAGATACGCGCCAGCACGGGAAAAGCCGTGATGCTCATCGCCGCGCCCATAAAAAGCGCAAACGCAGTAAAGTTGACGGTGGGAGCGGAGAATCTGGGATAAAGATAAAACGCAAGCAGCAGGCCTAAAATAAAAGGCACGATGATGCTGGCTTGGCTGGTGATGACTGCCGCACGGCCCTGCTCACGAAGCTGCTTCAAATCCAGCTCCAGGCCGATCAGAAACATAAAGAGCAGCAAGCCGACCTGGCTCAACAAACTCAAATGACCGAGGCTCGCGGGCGGGAAAAGCGCGGCGGAGATCTGCGGCGCGACCCAGCCCAATAACGAAGGGCCGAGCAATATCCCGGCCACCATTTCACCGATGACGCGCGGTTGATGAAGCTTGTGAAAGAGCCAGCCCATCAGCCGCGCGATGATCATGATCGTGGCGATCTGGGCAATCAGCAGCTTGAGGTCGGGCATAAGCGTGTGGCGCTAAGTCAGCGCACAAAAGGTCGGGACGGTATTAACCACGGGGACACGGAGGACACAGGGAGAACTCAAACCAATCAATTCCCCGTGCTCCCCGTGTCCCCCGTGGTTTTTATTCTGATTCAGTCTCCGGCTTGTTCCTGCGCCTTGGCGCGATCATCGAAATATTGATACTTGGCGGAGAGTATCTCCGCTGTATCCGCGCTTCGTATGTCCTTAGCGTTTGTTTCAGTGCGGACGAGTTGCTCGTAAAGCGGCGGCGGGATTTCAGCAAAATCCGACATCGGCCCATAGACATCATCTACGCCATCACGGAAAACATCGCCGATGAGCAGGCTGATGACATTGACGCGCTGTTCGGGATATTTCTTAAGGAACTGCGAGAAGCTGAAGCCTTCGTTGTAGAAGGCGTAAACCAGCTTGCGCATTGACTCGATGCCGGTGTCCAGCTTGGTTTGAAACTGGCCCAGCCGCGCGGCGGAAAAATCGTCATGCTTGAAAGCATCGTGAATCGCATCGGCAGCCAACTCAGCCATCTTGAGCGCCAGCAGCACACCCGACGAATAGATCGGATCGAGGAAGCCGTAAGCGTCGCCGATCAGGATGAAGCCGTTACCCGCGTTCTGTTTTGAACGATAGGAGTAATCGAGGATCGAATAGATTTTATCCACGCGCTCAGCGCCTTCGACGCGGCGGCGGCAGGGTTCGCACTTCTCGACTTCTTCGTTAAAGATTTTTGCCAAATCCTGGCCGCGGCCCTTCACCAGATATTCGGGATCGGCCACGACGCCAACGCTGGTGATGTCGTTTTCGAGCGGGATATACCAGAACCAGCCGTTGCTGCCGACTTCTGTGCGCAAGACCAAGGTCGCGCCGCCGTTGAGATCAGGCTCGCGCATAGCGCCTTTGAAGTAGGAGTAGAGCACGGCCTTCTTGAGCTTCGGATCGCGCATGCGCCAGCGGAATTTGTTCGAGAGCATCGCGCTCTGGCCCGTCGCATCAATCACGACTTTGGCGTGGAACTGTTGCAGCGAGCCGTCCGGCATCAACGCCTCGACTCCGATGGCGCGGTCGCCATCGAAGAGCACTTGTTTGACCTGCGTTTTTTGATGAACGGTCGCGCCCTGTTCGGCGGCGTGCTCGATCAGCATTTGATCGAAGACGGCGCGCGTGACTTGCCAGGTGACGGCGCTCTCGTGATGGTTGGCTTCGAAGAAATAGAAGGGGCGCGACTCCTTGCCCGCCGGGTTGGCGAATTGCACGCTGTATTTACGCACGAACGGGCTTTGTTTGAGCTTGTCCAACAACCCCATGCGCTGGAACGTCCAGAAAGTATCAGTCATCAGCGACTCGCCAATGTGATGGCGCGGGAACTGTTCTTTCTCGAAGAGCACGACCGAGCGGCCTTCGCGGGCGAGGAGGCTGGCAACGCTGCTGCCGGCGGGGCCGCCGCCCATTACGATTACATCATAAGTGTCTGAGTTCATCTTCATATCTATAGTCGAGCTATGAGCGTTCACGTAAATTGAGAGAGCGTGGCAACGAGCGTTCAGAGTACCGCCTTTAGGCGGAAGCGGCAGCTTTAGCTGTCCTGTTTGGCTCGTAAACGAGCCGCCGCCTAAAGGCGGTACTCTGAACGCTCGTTGCTGAATCGCTCTTAGGCATAGCGAACGGTTTTAAGTTCGGGTTCAAAAAATTCCGAAAGAAAATGATCAACCTGCAACAGCCCGCGCCGCGTGAGTTCAATCGTCCCGTTGTGGCGTTGCAACAGTTCTTCTTCGCTCAGCCGCTGGTAAACAGGTTGGAACTCCTGCCAAACATCAACGCCAAACTTGCGCTGGAAATACTCCGCATCGAGCGCGCCGGTTTTGAGTTGCAGCACCATCTCACGGATCAGCCTTTGCTTGGGCGTCAACGCGAGCGCGCGCCAAAGCGGCAGTTGTTCGGTTTCTAAAACGCGAACGTAATCCTCGAACTGTGGCAGGTTCTGGAAATGCACGCCGTCGAAATGCGAGAACGACGAGACGCCGAGTCCGATCATATCGCCGCCGTGCCAGAGCGCATCGGTGTAAATAAAGCGGCAAGGCTTCTTCGTCGTGGCCAGCGTGTAGGCGCTCGCGGCGCGATAACCACGCGCCTGAAACTGCTCGAAAGCATAGTCGAGCCAGCGTCGCTTTGTGGGCCAGTCGGCAATGGGTGAATTGAGTCCCTTCTCGATCATCTCGCGCGAGATGACGGTGTTGTAGGGCAACTCCATCTGATAGATGGTCACTGAATCGGGTTCGAGTTCAAGCGCACGGCGCACAGTATCGCGCCAAGTCTCTTCCGACTCGCCCATCATCCCGGCGATCAGGTCAATATTGATCTGCGGGAAATCAACTTCGCGCGCCCAATTGTAGGCGCGGTAAATTTCAGGCGAAAGATGGGCGCGGCCATTAGCCGCCAGAATGTCGTCATTGAAATGCTCGACGCCGAGGCTCAGCCGCGTGACACCGATCTCTTTGAGCGTTTCGAGCTTGGATTTGCGCAGCGTGCCAGGTTCGCACTCGAAAGTGACTTCTTCGGCATGCTCCCAACTCACGTGCCGATTGAGTCCTTCCACGAGGTAGTGAAGCTGGCGCTCGCTGATGTAAGAAGGCGTGCCGCCACCAAAGTAAGCGAGGCGGAGTTGCCGCCCTTGCAGCGCAGGCATACGGCTATAAATTTCGTTCTCTTTGATGAGCGCGTTGAGATAGACCTCGATCTCAGAGGCGTTTTTGTCGGTATAGACTTTGAAGTAACAAAATTTGCAGCGCTTGCGACAGAACGGGATGTGTAGATAAAGGCCGAGCGGCTGTTCAGTGCGCGCGGGTTGATTCAATACATGGTGCGCGTCTGCAATATTTTCCGGTTTCCATTGCGAGAACGGCGGATAGTTGGAGACAAAATAATTGCCGACTTCGGTTTTTGTATTCGATGTATCTGTCATCGTGGGACTCTTCTATTGAATTGATGCGCATGATTGTAAGTATTGCGTCATTCTTTTCCAAGTGCACCCAGGAACACGCAAAGCTTCGTTTATGCGTATCTACTCAGCCCCAACGGGGCGAAATTGGAAAGCCCAGGGCAACGCCCTGGGAATGCGTAGCGAAATCAGGGAAGCCCCAACGGGGCGAAATAATCTATGAAGTTATTTCGCCCTTTCAGGGCTGATCTGACATCCGCTGCTCACCCGGCGCGGTGCGCCGGGCTTTCATATCACGCCCTCTTCGGGGCTAAACGGTCGCCTTCATTCTCGTTCAGCCCGCGACGCGCTTGTAACGGCGCGCTTTGAGTTCGTAACGCGGCAAGCTGCCGCGCGCCGCCTGGGCGACACTCACACGGATATTCAATTGAGCGCGGAACGCAGCGAACAGCGCCCGTTCGACTTCGGCAAAGGAGTGCGGCTCGGCAACTTCGACTTTCAGCAGCAAATCATCCATCTCGGCCACACGCCGAATCTCCACTTCATATTCGACGATGGAAGGTACGGCGTGGATTAGATCGTCAATCACGCTTGGATAAAGGTTGACGCCGCGCACGGTCAACATATCGTCGGCGCGCCCCAACACACCACCTTTGATGCGCGCAAGCTGGCGACCACAGGCGCAAGGCGCAGTCGTCAATTCCACCAAATCGCCCGTGCGATAACGCAGCACCGGCATGCCGACGCGCCCCAGTGTGGTGATGACCAACTCGCCGCGCACTCCTTCGGCAACCGCTGCGCCGGTCTCTGAATCAATGACCTCAAAGATGAATTCAAGCTCGTTGAGGTGAATCGCGCCATCTTCGGCCTGACAATCGAAAGACCACGGCCCCACTTCGGTTGCGCCGGCGTGATCAAAACAGCGTGCGCCCCAGGACGCTTCAATCCGCCGCTTGACGTTCGGCACGCTCGCGCCCGGCTCGCCCAGGTTGATTGTGATACGAATATCAGAAGCAGGCAGGTCAAGCCCTATCTCCTTTGCGACCTCGGCCAGGTGCAAGGCATAAGTCGGTGTGCAGACCAACACTGTGCAGCGGTTGTCCAGGATCGCGCGTAGCCGCTGCTCGGAATGCATGCCACCGCCCGAAAGACACAACGCGCCAACGTGCCGCGCGCCACCAATCGCCGTCCAATGACCTATATAAGGCCCAAATGAAAAAGCAAAAAAGACCAGGTCATCTGCCGTCACACCCGCGCCTCGATAAACTTCGGCCCAGCAGCGCATCCAGATCTCCCAATCTTCTTCAGTATCGAGCCATCTGAGCGGGCGTCCGGTTGTCCCCGAAGTCTGATGTAGATAGCTGTAACGCGCGAGCGGGTAAGTGAGCAGCCGGCCATAAGGCGGATGTTTTTGCTGCTCAGTCGTCAGTTCAGCTTTGGTTGTAAAGGGTAGCCCGCCCAAGTCTGCTGCGCCACACACCTCGGCCATTTCCAGCCCGATTGAGCGGAACTTGTCTTGGTAAAACTGATTTGTCGCCAATTTCGATAATAGCGAGCGGAGCTTTTCATCCTGCCACTCACGTAAGTGGGTGCGGCTTGCAATCCGCGGCTCACCTTGGTCAGAGTCCATTCGAGCCATTTGCCTCCAGTGCAATCTTAGACGCTGGTCAGCTTAACTGGTTTCACTTTTGAGAGTTTGGTAAGCAGATCAAGTCTGACACAGTATCTTTATGATTGACAGTTATTCAATTAACTGGAGCGCCTCTCAGTTGAGTTGCCTGCGCAATCTCGTTCATCATTGCCACTCAATTTGCAATCAGCCAACGTCTCAGGCAAGCTTTCTGCACTTCATTCCTGCTGCTGACCTTGATCGCCTGCAAAACCCGGACTCGCTTATGCTCAAAATCATTAGCCTGCTTCTGCTTTTGTTGGCATTGCCGTGCACACTGATTGGTACGACAGCGCAAGATAAACTGTTCGCTCTCACCCACGTCACGGTTATTGATGCGACAGCTAAAGCACCGCAATCCGACATGACCGTCGTCGTCAATGGTGAGCGCATCAGCGCGCTCGGCAAAACGGCGCGCGTCAAAATTCCGTCCAACGCCGAAGTAATTGACGCGACCGGCAAGTTTCTGATTCCCGGCCTGTGGGATTCGCATATTCATTTGACGATACTGGCCGGGCAGGAAGTGACGCGCAACGTGCTGGCTCCGCTGTTGGTCGCCTACGGCATCACGACTGTGCGCGAGATGGGCGGCGATTGGCAACGCATTCAGCAACTGCGCCAGGAGATTGCCAGCGGCGCTGTAATCGGCCCGCGCATCTTCGCGCCGGGGCCGTTCGTGGATGGCCCGCAACCTGCCGACGTAAACTTTCTGCCGGTCAGCAATGAAGCCGAAGCGCGCGCCGCTGTGCGTAAGCTCAAAGCGCAAGCCGTAGACTTCATCAAAGTGCAGGCCAATCTTTCGCCCGAAACTTATCGCGCCGTGCTGGCTGAAGCGAAGCTTGCGGCCCTACCGGTCGCCGGCCACATCCCCGAAGCCGTCAGCGCCTTTGAAGTCGCGCGCGCAGGCCAGCGCAGCGTCGAACACAGCTCGCCAGTGCTGCCCGGCGATGCGGGAATTATGCTGGCCTGTTCAAGCAAAGAGGCTGAGCTGCGCGCCGAGTTGGCTGCGTTGAAAAAAGCGGCGGGAGACCAACGGGCTGACCGGCAGCAATTGCGCCAGCGCCAGCAGCAGTTACAACGCGACTTGACGGCGACTTACGACGCGCGAAAGTGCGCCGGTTTGTTCGCGCTCTTCAAGCAAAACCGCGTGGTCACTGTGCCGACACTGATCTGGGCGAAAAAAGTGTTGCCGCTTGACGCCAATGACCTGTCGCGTGATGAGGCGCTCAAATTCATTCCGGCTTCAATCCGCAACAGATGGGAGCAACGCCGTGACCAGCGAATTAAAGCCAGCACGCCGGACGATTTCGCTTTGCGCCGGTTGATGTTCGAGAAAGCGCGCGACTTGGTCGGCGCAATGCGCTCGGCACACGTCAAGTTGTTGGCGGGAACAGATTCTGTAGATGCATATACGCTGCCCGGTCTCAGCCTCCATCAGGAACTCGAACTTTTTGTCGAGGCGGGAATGTCGCCGATGGAAGCCTTGCAAGCGGCCACGCGCAACGCGGCTGAATTTGCGGGCAAGCTCGATGTGCTGGGCACGATCGAGCGTGGTAAGATCGCCGACCTCGTCTTGCTCGACGCTGACCCGATGTTGACAATCAGCAACATGCAGAAGATTCACGCGGTCATTGTTGGCGGCAAGTTGATTTCACCGGCTAAGCGGCAAGCATTGCTGGCCGCCATCGAAGCCTTTGCGAGTAAAAACTGACTTCAGTTTGCAAGGATTGTCATGAAACCTGTCGAACCGATTTTGGTCGTTGACCTGTTCCAAGCAATTCACCTCGAACTCCTTGCGCTCCTACGCAGTCTGACTGACAAAGACTGGCAGAAGCCAACAGTCGCCGGTGACTGGACGGTTAAAGACCTGGTTGCGCATCTGCTCGATAGCGACATCCGGCGGCTCTCGTTTCAACGTGACGAGTTGCCGCTGCCGATGCCGGAAACGCCGATTGAAAATTATCGCGATTTGGTCGGATTCCTGAATCAGTTGAATGCGGATTGGGTCAAAGCGGCCAAGCGCATCAGCCCGCGCTTGTTGATCGAAATGCTCTCACTCACCAGCCCGCAGGTGGGCGAACTCTTTGCCTCGCTCGACCCTTATGGCCCCGCTCTCTTCTCAGTCGCCTGGGCAGGCGAAATGGCTTCGGAGAATTGGTTCGACATCGCCCGTGAATACACCGAGAAATGGCATCACCAACAGCAGATTCGTGAAGCCGTAGGCACGCCGGGCTTAACCAGCCGCCGCTGGCTGCATCCAGTGCTGGACACTTTTTTGCGCGGTTTGCCACACACGTATCGCGCGTTGCCAGCTCCTGAAGGCACACGCGTGTCGTTTCTGGTCAGTGGAGAAGCGGGCGACGATTGGACGTTGCAACGCGAAGGTGAAAACTGGCGGCTTTATGCGGGAGATTGCAGTGATGCAGTGTGCGTAGCGCACTTGGATCAAGACGCTGCGTGGCGTTTGTTGACGAAAGGCTTGTCACGCGACGCGGCGGCCGCGCAGATTGAATTCAGCGGCGATGCTGCTTACGGCCAGCCGCTGCTCAGCATGCTTTCGGTAATGGCCTGAGACCACTCAACGCCACTCGCGCCAACCCGGTTCATCCCGGTCGAGCATGCGTTTCAAAGCTTCGAAATGCAGTTTGGGTTGGATTGTGTCAGCGACGGCTTGCCGGCCCGTTTGCGCGGCTATCTCTTCCGGCACGAGCTTGAGCAGCTTGCCTGTACTCTGCGCCAACACTTGCACCTGACAGGCGCGTTCGAGGTAGTAAAGATCATCGAACGCTCGCGCCACCGAATCGCCGCACACGATCACGCCGTGATTGGCGAGCCAGAGCACGTCGGCGTTTTGCATCTGCGCGCAAATGCGGTCACCCTCTTCGGCATCCAACACCGGGCCGTTGTAACACTCGTCGTAGGCCACGCGCCCGTGAAAGCGCAGCGCCGTCTGGCTCGCCCATTCGAGCCGCCCACCGTCCGTGAGCGCCAACGCCGTCGCGTAAGGCATATGCGTGTGCAGCACGCAGGCTGCATTCGACTTGCCCAAATGCAGACGGCCGTGAATGTGTAGGGCCGTAGCTTCCACCTTGTAGCGTCCCTGAATCACCTGGCCGTCTTCGTCTACCATTACGAGGTCGTTCGGCGTGATCTCCGACCAATGCAATCCGTGCGGGTTGACGAGGAAACAATCGGGCAAGCCCGGCGCTTGTAGGCTGAAGTGGTTGCAGATGCCTTCGTGCAAGCCCAGCCGCGCGGCCCAACGTAGCGCTGCCGTCAAATCAATGCGCGCTTGTGCCATCGAGTAGCCGTTAGTCATATTGGTTTCCTGCTTGAATTGTGTATTGGGCACCGGTTTGAGAGAGAGTTTGCCAGTATTGGCTGTCTCAGGTAAAGTCTCGCTTGGCAAACTGACCGGCAATTTTACGGAGGAAATTCATGAATACTCGTCGCAGAGCGCGCTTCGACTGGCGTGTTGGTGCGTGCTGCTTCTTTGTTTTGTGCTTCGCCATCACTGTGGCTGCCGTGGCTGCCGATGAAGATTGGTCGCGTTTTCGCGGGCCTAACGGCACGGGGCTTTCCACTTCTACCAACCTGCCCAACGAATTCGGCGCGGAGAAAAACGTCGTTTGGAAGACGACGCTCCCGCCCGGCCATTCATCACCAGTGTTGTCGCGCACGCGCATCTTCGTGACGGCGCACTCACCGATCAAAGACAAAACCAAAGCCAACGACAACTATCAACTCTTCGTCATCGCGCTCGACCGCCAGACAGGCAAAATCCTGTGGCAACGCGAAGTGCCGCGCGTGAACAAAGTTCGTTTGGAGAACGTCAACGGCCCGGCTTCGCCCAGCCCCGTCACCGATGGCACGAACGTCTATGCTTTCTTTCAAGACTTCGGACTGATCGCGTTTGACGCCGATGGCAAAGAGAAATGGCGCATGCCGCAAGGGCCGTTCAATATGTTCTACGGCTTCGGCGCGTCGCCGATGCTGGTGGATGACAAACTGATTTTGCCGGTGGATCAAGACCTCGGCGCATATCTGTTGGCCGTGGATAAAAATACCGGCAAAGTGAAGTGGAAAGTCGCGCGTCCCGAAGTGATTTCAGGCTATTCGACGCCGACAGTCTGGCAGCCGAAGAGTGGCGCCAAACAATTGCTCATTCCGGAAGCCTTTCAGCTTTCGGCCTACTCGGTCGCCGACGGCAAGCGCGTCTGGTGGGTGCGCGGACTAGCCTGCGAGATGAAGTCGGTGTTGAGTTATGACAACGAATATCTCTACATCAACGGCTGGGGCTTTCCGCTGAATCAACCTGGCCGGCAAATCGCCACCATATCATTTGAAGAAGGGCTGAAGCGTTACGACAAAAACAGTGACGGCTTCGTGGGCCGAGACGAGATTTCCGGCGACGACCCAATCAGCAAGGTGCTCAATCCAAATTACGGCTTCGACGCCTTCGACCTCGACCGCAACAGCAAACTGGACGCAAAGGATTGGCAAGTCTTTCGCGCGATGATGGCGTCGGAAAACGGGCTGATGGCGATCAAGCTCGGCGGGCAAGGCGATATGACCGCTTCGGCTATTCGCTGGAAGTATCAACGTCCTGTGCCGCAAGTGCCTTCGACGCTGCTCTATCAAGGCACGCTCTTTATGGTCAACGACAGTGGCATTCTAATCTCGTTCGATCCCACGACGGGCAACGTCATCAAGCAAGGCCGGTTGAAAGGCGCGATTGACAAGTATTTTGCTTCGCCCGTCGGCGCGGACGGCAAGGTCTATCTCATCAGCCAAGACGGCACAGCCTCGGTCGTTTCGGCCAAAGGCGAATGGGAAGTGTTGGCCGTTAGTCCGTTGGGCGAAGAAGTTTTTGCTACGCCTGCGATTGTTGATAACAAGCTGTACATCCGCACGCAAAACACGTTGTACTGTTTTGCCAACAAATGAATTCCGGCAGGAATGGTACAGAACCGGGAGCGATAGCGACCGGGTCATCATCGGACACAGACGCTTCCAATTCACAGTCCACCCGGTCGCTATCGCTCCCGGTTCTGTACCATGCGCCTGCAACTAAAGGAGGTCTTCCCCTGTGCTGATAAAAGCATCACGTTGGGCGCTGTTAGTCTCCTGCCTGGCAGCGTCAATGAGCGCGGCGCAAGATTGGCCGCAATTTCGCGGCCCGAACGCTTCCGGCATCACCAATGAAAAAGACCTGCCAAGCGAGTTCGGGCCGGAAAAGAATGTTGTTTGGAAAACTTCCCTACCTGCTGGTCATTCCTCGCCCGTGCTGACGAAAGACCGCATCTTCGTTACGGCCTACGAACCAACCAAGCTCTACGTTATTGCCTTGAACCGTGCCGACGGCAAAATTCTTTGGCGACGCGAAGTACCAAAGGAGCGCAAACAGGAGCTGCACAAATCCAACTCGCCTGCCTCGCCCAGCGTGGTGACCGATGGTAAAAACATCTATGCCTTCTTCACCGACTTCGGTTTGATCTGTTTTGACGTGGACGGCAAAGAGCAATGGCGCTTGCCGCTGGGGCCATTCAACAATCCGTTCGGGATGGGCGCATCGCCGATTCTGGCAGACGATAAAGTGCTGTTGAATTGCGATTCGGAAAGCGATTCGTTTTTCATCGCAGTGGATAAAAACACCGGCAAGCTGAAATGGCGCGTCGAACGCCCCGAAGCCACGCGCGGCTTTTCCACACCAATATTGTTCAAACCAGCCAAGGCGCCGTTGCAAGTGCTGGTCGCCGGTTCGCTGCGTTTGTCGGCTTATGACGTGGCGACGGGCAAAGAGGTCTGGTGGCTGCGTGGTTTGACCTGGCAGATGAAGCCGACACCGGTCTTGGGGCAGAACCGTTTGTACGTGCTCGGCTGGGCGGGCGGCGCCGATCCGGGACAGCAAGAACAAATACCGTCTTTTGCCGAAGCCTTGAAACAGTTCGACGGCGATCAGGACGGCAAAATCACGCGCGCGGAGATGACCAACCCACAAATCAAAAAAGCGTGGGCTGATTTCGATCTCGACCGCGACGGCGCGTTGAATGAGCGCGACTGGCGCGCCTATCAAGCACGCAAATCGGTCATCAACGGTCTGCTCGCTTTCAAGCTTGATCCGCAGGAAGAGTTGCGCGGTGATCTGACCGACACGCATCTGCTCTGGCGTCACGAGAAGTCGCTGCCCAATGCGCCGTCGCCGTTGTTTTATCAGGATGTGGTGTACTTGATGAAAGAGGGCGGCATCCTCTCGGCGCTTGATGCGACGACGGGCAAGCTGCTCAAGCAAGGCCGCCTGACGGGCGCGCTCGGCGATTACTATGCGTCGCCGGTGGCCGCTGACGGCAAGCTCTTCACGTTAAGCGAGGAAGGCAAGTTGACGGTATTGAAAGCGGGTGGCGAGTGGGAGATATTGGCGGTCAATGATATGGGCGAACCAGCGCACGCGACACCGGCGATTGCGGACGGCAAGCTTTATGTGCGCACGCATAAGGCATTGTATTGCTTTGGCAAGTAAGGGCTGTGCTAGAATTCACGCCGGAGGTAGCGCTATGGAAGAGATTTTTGAGACTGAACTTATGGCAGAAAACAAAGCTGACCTCATCAGACAATGCGATGAGTATCTAGCCGCAATGCAGCAGATTCACGAACAGATAGTCAAAGACCAGGAAGAGATAGACCGCACTACTGCTGAGACCTGGGCCATTCTCGCTCAGCTTCGAAAGGCCGCCTGATGTGGAGCCGTTTTTTCAAACTGTTTGAATTGGTCTTCAATTTCTACGGGGACCTGCAAAAGTTGAAAGAAACCTCTAGCAGCATAGCCAGCAGCTACGCGTGCTGGCAGAACACCAGACGCGCCTTTACTACGAATACCAAATCCAAAGAGAACGTGACGCGCGTGAGCGCGAACGTGAGGCTCACCGGCGCGAGCTTGCTGCCTCCGACCGGGAACGAGCGGTTGTTGAACGCGAAATGGAGTTACTGCGGCGCGAAAATCAGCTACTGCGTGAAAGGCTGAGTCTGCCGCCTACACCAACCAAGCCAAACGAGGATTGAGAAACTCGCTTGGTTTTTATCCGTCACCTTGCTTAACGAATCAAACCGATGAACACAACTGCTAACAAGGAGAGAAAAAATTCTATGCTGTGGGTTGTCTTCGCTCTCACTGCCGCACTGTCCTGGGGCATCTATGGTGCAATGTTGCATCGCGGCCAGGTTTCATTGGGCAATCCGCTGCGCGCGCTCTTGTGCGTCGGCATCGCCTACTTTCTGATCGGCGTGCTCGTACCCGCGGCTGCCTTAGCTGCTCAGGGGCAGTTAAGCCTGAGCGGCTTTAACGCGCTCGGCACGACCACGGCTACGGCGGCTGGCGCGCTGGGCGCAATTGGCGCAGTCGCCATCATCTGGGCATTCAAGAACGGCGGCTTGCCGACTTATGTAATGCCGTTGGTCTTTGGCGGCGCGCCAGTTATCAATGTGCTCGTCTCGATGGCGCTGCACCCGCCGAAGAGTGCGATCAACCCATTGTTGTTTGTGGGCTTCCTGCTCGTGGTGGTCGGCGCGAGTATGGTGCTCTATTTCCGACCTCAATCGTAGTTCGCTCCGGTGGGTAAGTGAGCGGGCGTCTGTGCCGCAAAATCCGCCCGCTCACCAACGCAACGGAGCTTGAGGTGTTACCCATGAAGTACCAATCGTTTCTCCGCCCCCTCACGCTGCTGTTGATAACTTTGTTCTCTGTATCCGTGTTCGCGCAAACACAAGGGCCAAAGCAGCCGCACGTGGTCTTTGTCACCGGCGATCACGAGTACAGCTCGGAAGAGACAATGCCGCTGATCGCCAAAGCACTGGAACAACGCTACGGGATGCGCACGACGGTGCTCAAAGCCCAACCTGACGAGAATGCCGAAGAGAACATTCCCGGCCTGGAAGCGTTGGAACAGGCCGATCTGGCGGTCTTTTTCCTGCGCTGGCGACGGTTGCCGACAGTGCAGCTTACGCACATTGAAAAGTATCTCAACTCCGGCAAACCGCTTGTTGCATTCCGCACGACGACGCATGCTTTCAACTATCCGAAAGGCCATCCGGCAGTAGTTTGGAATGAGTTTGCGCCGGCCTACTTGGGCGCGCCGCCGGGTTGGGGCAACGGGCATTTTCATTACGGCCACTTGTCGAGCACGGATGTTTCGGTGGTCGCAGAAAATGCAAACAACCCGATCTTGACTGGCGTTGACAAACAATTCCACGTCGCGTCGTGGCTCTATCAAGTCCTGCCGAATTATCCGCCGAAAGACGCGACGCTGTTGCTGATGGGCAAAGCAGTCAATCCCGATAAACCAGCGGTTGATAATCCAGTCGCGTGGACGTGGCGCAACAAGGCTGGCGCGCGCGTCTTCGTCACGACGCTGGGGCATCCGGCGGATTTCGAAGTCGAGTCGGTTCAACGGCTGGTCATCAACGGAATTCACTGGGCGTTGAATGCGCCTGTACCGCAAAAGTGGGCGGGCAAGCTCGACATCAAGGTGAAGTACCACGGCATCCGCAAGACGCCGTGAGGCAGCCTGGGAGCGCGCGCGGCTCGCGTGCGGGATTTCGGAAGTGTAATGCGGCATCCGGTAGGCAAGCACGTCACCACACGCACGCGAGCCGCGCGCTCCTAGGAAGGTAATTCGTATGGCTACACCAAAGAGATTGCTCGAACAAGCCAGACCGGCGCAGGCGTCACGCACGCCAATCCCGGTGCTCTATAAAAAGATGATCGAATGGGAAGGCGTAAGGATTGGCCACTTTCGTGTGGCACCGAGCGTGATGCCTGAACGTGTTAATAGCAGCAATCACGTCTTCGTCCCGCTCGCTGGCTCGATTACCATTGAGGGCAAGGACCGTAACGGCGCTCCGCTGCGGCGGCGGCGCACGGTTGGCGACATCAGCGTCACGCCTATCGGCACGCGTTACAGCGCATATTGGGAGACTGAATTGGACGAGGTTTCGATCTCTTTGACCGAAGACTTCATTACGCGGGCGACGATTGATTTCACAGCTAATAGCAATGCCCGGCTGATGCTGGCGTGCGGGCCGCAAGATGCGCTGGTGCGTTCGATTGCACAGCAATTGGCCAGTGAGCTAGATGCCGAGTTGCCGACCGGCAGGCTCTACGTTGAATCGCTGGTCAATGCACTGGCTGTGCATTTGTTGCGTTACTACTCGACCGAAAGTTTGATTCCCGATTTGCAATTCGGCGGCTTGCCTGCGCACAAGCTGCGGCGTGTGACCGAATTTATCGAAACGAATCTGGAGCGCGATTTGTCGCTGACCGAGATCGCCGAGGCGATTGACCTGAGCCAATATCACTTCGCCCGCGCCTTCAAACAGGCTACTGGCCAGACGCCGATTCAGTTTCTGATGCGGCGACGTGTCGAAGCCGCGAAACAATTGTTGGTTGAGAGTGAGTTGCCGATTGCCGAGATTGCCTTGCGCGCCGGTTTCAAAAACCAGAGCCATTTCACCACGCTGTTTCGCAAGGCTACGGCGCTCACACCGCGCGCATATCGTAACAGCCAAGCCTGATCCAGCAATGTCCGACAAGCTGCCAGCTTGTCGTTGACCTCGGGTTGTGTCAAACCGGAGGCATGCGACAAGCTGGCAGCTTGTCGGACATTTGCAGCAAGCACAGCAAAAAAGCGGCAAGCAGCGATAAGACGGCTCGCCGCTTTTTTCATATTCTTCCGCGCTGAGAAGGAGGGATTATGAAACATCTTTTTGCTGTGCTGTTTTTGCTCTGTTTGTCGTTGTGTGCTGGCCAGGCGGTAAGTGCACAAACGGATGAAATCAACAAAGCGCTGGAGCGTGGCTACGACGCGTTTCTGCTTGGCCGCTATCAACAAGCCGCGTTTGAATATCGAATGGCGCTGGCTTGGCCGGGTGAGCATCTGGCGCGCGCGCATTACAACGTTGGCGTTTGTTTCTATCGGCTCGGAAAACTGCGCGAGGCCGTCGCCGAATACCGTCAGGCGCTCGCGCTGCGCGAAAACCGGGATGCGAAATCAGCCTTTGCGCTCGGCCTGGCCTTACAAGAATTGGGGCAGCACAAAGAGGCGCTGGCGGCGTTTCGCCAAACCTTGGAGTTGACCTCCGGGCGACACGCTGAGGCGCAGTTCGAAATAGGGCTGGCTTTACAAGCGCAAGGCGATGACGAAGCGGCTGCCGAACATTACCAACAAGCAATTAAACATTCCGGCGACCGTTTGCCCGCCAGCCATAACAATCTGGGTGTGCTGCTCGCGCAGCAGGGTCGCCTTGCCGAAGCCGAGCGCGAGTTCGCCGTTGCTTGGCAAAAGTCGCGGGGCAAGCTCAAAGAGGCGGAGCAGAATTTGCAGCGTTGCCGTCAGACATCCATGCAACTGCTGCTGGCCAAGCTGGAAACGGCGGCGACAAACTCAGCGTTGGGTGTGCAGCGGCAGTGAGAATTGCTTGAGTTGGCTTGCCTATGCAAGACTACGCGTGGTTGTAGTCCAATCCTTTATGCAGGAGCAAGCGCGATGATTTATCAGAAACTGGATGACATCTACGCGATGATCGAGCAGCAACACGCGCGGTTTGTCGCCGCCGTCAACGGACTGAATGACGCGCAAGCGCAGTTCCGCCCGGCGGAGAATGAATGGAGCATCGCCGAGATTGTTGAGCACATCGGCATTGCCAACCATAGTTTCCTGCGTGTCACCTACAAGTTGTTGAAAAAGGCTGAGTCCGCGACTGTGCCGCCGCTAGCCGGATTGAGCTTGCAACACGTCTTGTTAGATGAAGAGGGGCGGCAGAATCCGAAGCGCTTCACTGCCCCGGAGATTGTCAGGCCACAAGGTGGGCAAGCCCTTGCCGATTCGCTCGCCAAGATTGCACAGAATCTCGCCGACTTTCAGGCGGCGCGCGCACGCCTCGAGGCGGCGGATTGTTCGCAAGCTAAATTCCCTCACCCAGCGGTGGGCGAGATCAACGCCTACCAATGGATGATCGTGATGGGGGAACACTTTGATCGTCATCGCGGCCAGATCGAACATATTAAAGCTGCGCCGGGCTATCCGGCTTGAAGCCGTGTCGGTCAATCAAAAGCAAATTTGAAGGTGCGAGAATGCGCTGATGTTCTCGCACCTTTTGTCTTTTACGTGCCCTTTGCTGGGTGGCGACGCTTTGTGGTAGTTATGGCTCCGCGAGATTTCAACTACGACGTAATAATTCGAATAACTGATGAGAAACGCTTACATCGCTGTGCGCAGCATTTTTATCTGGACCGTCAGCATCCTGCACTTTTTCCCGGTGTGCAGCTTCCTGGTTTTGCTAGGTGTATTTATTGATCCGCGCAAGAACGACAAGCCGCAACGTTGGCTCTTTCGCAACGTACTGCGGCTGGCAGGCGTGAAGTTCGAGGTCAAATACGCGCCGGGGTTCGACCGCACGCGCACCAGTTTTTTTGTCTGTAATCACATTGATATTTGGGATGCCTTCATCATCTACTCGGCGATTCCGCAATTCGTGCGCGGGCTGGAACTCGAATCGCACTTCAAGGTGCCAGCGTACGGTTGGATGATGCGGCGCTTTGGCAATGTGCCGGTGCCGCCGGAAGGCGACTTGGGCAAGTTCAAACAGATGATGAAGCAGACTAAAGCGTCGCTCGACGGCGGCGTCAGCCTGATCGTTTTTGCCGAAGGTACGCGCACGCTCGATGGCAGCGTGTTGCCGTTCAGCCCAGGCGTCTTTCGCATGGCCATTCAATTCGGTTATCCGATTGTGCCGATGAGCATCGTGGGCGCGTTCGAGTTCAGCAAGAAGGGCGATTGGCGGCTCTATCCCTCGAAGATCACTGTTCATCTGCACGACACGATTGAGACAAAAGGATTGAGCAAAGGCGAGGTTGAAGCATTGATGCGCCGAGTGCACGCGATTGTGGCTGAACCGGTGGATGAGCATTACGGCACGAATTCGACGGCGAACTGGCCGATCACCACCAACCAGCCGAGGCAGCTAGCTTAAGAAAAACTTCGCCTTGAGCCTCAGTTTCGCGTCATAAATGTCTAAGTTGATTTTGCCCTTGTCCTACAAATCGCATAGCTAAAGTACCCATCACATTTCAACTCCTGATCGCTGTTGGTTACTTTAAAAAGGCGGTAGTGGATATCGAAACGAAAGAGCGGGAAGTTATCTGTTCACATTAAAATCGGCCTCGAACCACTAAGCTTTTGCAACCGAATCGGCTGGCCTGCGTGAAGGAGACCACTCGTTGTGCGTTCGATCGCAGGCCCCATACACTTTGTGCTCCCGCATCAGTAGTGACCCCGGTTAAGCTGGCACTGTTGGTTGAGTCGCTGTCAGCCGACTCCGTACGTTTGTCTCAACCTCACTTCTTACAAGGAGGCATTCCGTGAAATTTAGAATATCAATCTATGTCTGCACCCTACTCGTCGTGCTGGCGGGTGCGGCTATTATTCCTTTGCACCAAGAAGCCGCACGGCCTACTGCTGTAGCGGCTCAAATCTCTACCAATTCCTCGCCTATCAATGAGGACAGCGCACCGTTGATCGGTCTAGCCATACGCCAAGCGAGTGATGGCAACACTGTCTGTCTGCCGCTGACTAAGCAACAGACTAGTTCTTTGCGGGCGCGTGTTGAGCAGTCTGCCGCGAACGCAGCGTTGTTAGACATACCGCCGGATCAACTCGTGACACGTGCCTTCGTACCAGCACAGGGTACGCCCTCACTATTCACTTTGCGGGCGACGGCAGGGCTGCAAGCCAACGAGCAGGCCCGCGCGGCGTTGCAGCGCGCCGCAGCCCGCTGGGGTTCGATCCTTAGAGGCCGCCCGGACAGCACGCCCTTCAACCTAACGGTAGACGCGGATTTTGCCACCACTGCCTTCGGGGCTGCTTTCCCCAGCGCCGACACAGTGGTCACAACCGTCTTCCGACCACAACCTTCGCTCGCCGGCGCTCGGACACTTGGCGAACGGCTCAGCGATGGCTCGAACTACGACCATCAACGGAGTATCCATCAAAGTTTCGGATTTACCCTCCCGACCGATCTGGGCACGACCGAAGCGTACATCGGCACCAGGCTTACCTTTATTGCGTCGGGCACTAATTTTAACCGACCACAAGAAGTGCATTCGCTGGCTTTCAACTCGGCGCTGAATTACGACTTTGACCCCAGCGACGGGATCGGTCCAGACAAACTCGATTTTGAAGCGCTGGCCCTGCGCGAGTTGGGCCGCTTCGCCGGCCTGATCTCTGGGACTGGCGTGGCAGAGATTGCGCCCATTCCTGGTCTAGCGGCGGTTGGGCTGGTCTCTACCTGGCCCAGCCTATGGGATTTCTACCGCTTCCGGCCTGGGGTGAACATGGACACTTTCAACTCGGCGCAACGCATACAGCGGACTGGCGGCGAGCAGGTCTTTTTCACCGGCGATTTGGAACTTCCCTTATCTAACGGCCTCGCCGATCCCAACGTTCTGCTATCCGGCGGCCCGGTCAATTTCGGCTTTGAGAGTCGCAGCTCCGGCCATTGGAAAGATGATGCGCTAACGGGGCAGTACCTAGGCATTATGGATCCGACCTACGCGTCCGGCGAACGCGGGGCCATCACCGCCAACGACGTGACGGCGCTCAGCTATTTCGGATACGCCATCAACCCAGACACGCAGGTCGGTGAGATACTCTCAGTGGACGACAACGGGCGCGAACAGACGCTGCCAACAGGCAACGCGCTGCTCGTCAACCGCTTCACGCCGGAGCGTGCGCCCTTCAACGTCGAAAGTGTGCGCGTGCAATTACCGCCAGCCAGCGACGGCTCAACGCCTATCGGCAAACAACTGCGCGTAGTAGTCTTTGCCGATGCCGCGCGGACGAGCCAGCCGCCTGCCAATCCAGTGCTGCTCGCCGACCGCACCATCACCATCGCGGCGTTGCCGCAAAACCGCATGCTGGAAGTGATGCTGACTGCGCCGGTGACCATCAATGGCGGCGACGTTTATGTTGGCGTGCAGTCGCCTGGCTCGAACCTGAACTTTGCCACCGACAGCAACGAGCCACAAGGGCGCTCGTTTGTTTCAACCAACAACGGCACGAGCTTTCAGCCCTTGATGAGCAATGGCGCTCCAGTCAATGCCATCGTGCGCGCGTCAGTCAATGCGCAAGTGCGCGCGATGCGCAATCAACCGCCAGAGCTGACCGCGCTCAGCACCAGCGCGGTCGCGGCCAATCAGCCGTTGGAGTTGACCGTCTTCGGGCAGCATTTCCTGCCGGATTCAGATGATCTGGCGGGGCGGAGCTACCATTCGGTCATACGCGTAAATGGCAGCAATAAAACAACGACCTTTCTCGGTCCTTCGATGCTGCGCGCACTCGTGCCTGCGACTGATACGACGGGCCCGAATCCGGTGCGGATCACTGTTTACACAATCACGCCGAATGGCGGCTTCGAATCGGCGCCGCTGGAACTGCCTATCACGCCGAACGCACCCGCCCCGCTTCTAACGCGGCTCGACCCGGCTACTGTAGCGGTAGCCACACCGCTAAGGCGCGTGCTGCTCTACGGTCGCAATTTCAAAACTAACACGGTCGCCAGCCTGAACGGGCAGACTCGCGCGACCAGAGTTTTGCGCGACACACAGTTGGAGGTGACACTGTTGGACGGCGATCTGACGCAGGCTGGTGCAGCCAATCTCAGCGCCTCTACGCCAGCACCTGGCGGCGGCGTCTCCAATCAACTGACGCTCAATATCGCTCCGTGCAGCTACACCATTGGGCGAACAGAGCGACTCTATTCGGCAGATGCCGCCGGTTCTACGGTGGACGCACTCCTGCTAAAGACGGCAGATCATTGTCCTTGGATGGCTACGAGTAGCGCGGCCTGGGTCAAGCTCGAAGGCCTGACCAGCGGCTTTGGCACCGCGCCTATCAGCTTTCGGGTGACGAACAACAACGCTCAGCCCGCTCGCACAGCCACGATTCAAGTAGCCGGTCAGACCTTCACCCTGCGGCAGCCCCCGGGGCTGACTGTCCTCTCGGCCGCGAGTTACCAACCATTCTCGGCAGTCGGCGCCATCGCGACAATCTTCGGTACAGAATTGGCGAAGGGCACGCAGTCAGCTACGACTACCCCACTGCCGATCACTCTGAGTGGCACGAAGGTGATGGTAAGCCGTACACTGGAGGCCCCACTCTTCTTCGTCTCGCCAACGCAGATCAACTTCCAGATTGCGCCGCAGGGGTTGATTCCGCCGCCCGAAGATATGAATCGCTCAGTCTATTCTTTGCTGATCTCCGTCTTCGTTGACGGTCAGGTAGTGGCTGAAAGCTTGCTGCCGGTGGCCAATGTCGTGCCGAGCTTCTTCACCGCTGATGCCAGCGGTGAGGGCACTCCGACAGGTTTGGTGTTGCGCTCAAGACAAGGTGGAGGGCAGGCGTTCGAGCCATTGATTGTCTTCGACCAGGCGCTCAATCGCTTTGTCTCGCGCCCGATTGATCTGGGGCCGGAGACAGATCGCGTCTTCCTGATTCTGTTTGGCACCGGTTTCACACGTCGCTCGGCCCTTACGGCAGCGAGCGTAACAGTAGGAGGAGTTAGTGCACCCGTCACTTTTGCAGGCGCGCAAGGCAGCTTAGTTGGCGTAGACCAACTTAATTGCGAATTACCACGTGCTCTCAAGGGGCGGGGCGAGCTACCTCTCACATGCCGGATTGACGGACGCGAGGCCAACCGTTTGAGAGTCGTGGTGCAGTAATTGCCGCATCGAAGCATGGCGATATTGGAAGAATGACCCCAGACAGAATTTACAGGATTTTCTAGGGCTGGTAATGATACGCGCCAGAAGCCAGATTCTTATGGAGGGCGTTTGGTACGTCACCAGACGCCCTCACTCACGTGTGGCTTCCAATAAAAAAATACCGCCTGCCGAAAACTTAGGGCTTCAACAGGCGGTTTCCACGGGGTTTGAACTGATTGATAGACCGGTCGGCTGCTTGAGTGACCAGTCGTCACTTGTCTCCGAAGGTGCGCATCAACTGAATGGCCGAGGGGCCAAGCAGAATGATAAACAGGGTCGGAAACAAGAACACGGCTAGCGGGAAGAGCATCTTCACCGCGGCCTTCTGAGCGGCCTGTTCTGCGCGTTGCCGCCGCTTGGTGCGCAATGCCTCCGAATAAACACGGATGGCGCGCGAGATCGAAGTCCCAAAGCGGTCGGTCTGAATCAACATCGCGCAGAGGCTACGCAAATCTTCCACACCGGAACGCTCGGCCAAGTTGCGCAAGGCTTCCTCGCGTTGGCGTCCCATGCGGATTTCGGTATTGACCATACCAAATTCTTCGCTGATGTCCGGATGCACGTCTTTCATTTCTTCGGCCACGCGGTTCAAAGCCGAGTTGAGACCTAGGCCGGCTTCCACCGAGACCACCAGCAAGTCGAGCGCGTCGGCCACACCGCAACGCAAGCGGTCTTGTCGAGCGTTGACTTTGTAACTGAGCACCTTGTCCGGCAGGATAAAGCCGAAGAGCAAAGCGCCACCAATGTACATCAACGAATCATTCAGCGCTTTGCCAGCCAGCATCAATCCCAGGGCGGTCGCCCCTGGGAAAAAGACCAGACTGAGCAACTGAATCGCGCGAAAAATAATCGGGGCGCTCGCTGAACGATAGCCAGCGTGCGTGAGCTTGAGCTGTAGTTTTTTCTCTTCTTTAGCAGAAATAGGCGCGACTCGGTTGAGGTCTTGCGCAAACTTCTTGGCGATTTCGGCGGCTTGCGACTCTTTGGCGCGGCGCTCAGCATCTTCGGCGTTGAATTCGCCGTTCCAACCGCCGGGGCCAGCCAAATCCTGCAAGCGGTCTACCACCGTCTGCTGCGGTTTGTGCAGCACCAGATAACCCGCGATGGCACCCAAGATAACAAAAGCGAAGATCGAGATTGGCAATATCATAACTATCTCCCGGCTTCCCGCTGCGGCTCCTGCGAGGCGGCGGCAAGCCCTAGCAAATTCGTGGGACGCGCGCAGTCGCTTTGCGCGGCTAAGCGTGTCCGGCTCTAAATCTTGATCTGCATGATCTTCCGAATCACCAGCATACCAGTGAGCTGCAAGCCACTAGCCGCATAGAGCAATTTGTGGCCGAGCGGCTCGCGCCATAACACAGCCATGTAAGTCGGGTTGATATATGTCACCATCGCCGCGATGAAGGCGGGCATGGCGCATAAGACCCAGGCCGACATGCGCGAGGACGTGGTCAGCGTGTTGAGGTCTTCCAGAATGCGGAAACGCTCGCGGATGGTGGTGGCAACCTTTTCGAGAATTTCGGCCAGATTACCGCCCGTTTCGCGTTGGATCATGATCGCAGTGATACAGATTTTTAGATCCAGAATGGGGACGCGCTCAACCAGATTTTCCAGTGCGATCTTGACCGACAGACCGAGGTTCTGTTCCTCGTAGGTGCGGCGGAATTCGGTCGCAACCGGATCGGGCATCTCTTTCGACACCATGTGCAGTGCTTCGGTGAAAGCGTGACCGCTGGCGAGCGCACGGCTCATCAACTCCAGCGTGTCGGGCAAGTCGGCCAGAAACTTGTCGAGCCGTTTCTTGCGCTTCCACATCATGTGCAAGAAGGGCAAACAGGCTGTGATCAGGCCCGCCAAAATCGCGGCGAGAAACATTTCCGACAACATCGAGACAGCCATCATGCCCAACAGGCCCGACAGACCGCAGAACATAAACAGGCGCATCACGGTCAATTGCAGATCGGACTGGTCAATCATTTTCTTGACCCAGGTGACGAACTCGATCTTCTTGAGCATCTCGTCGAAGCGCGGGATTTCGCTCAAGAGTTCGCTGCGCGCCAGCCCGATGTGGCCGGCACCTATCTTGCCATTCAGCCCTGCGCCTTCGTCGCCACCGCTCTCTTCCCCGAGCAGCACGTCACGCCAGCGTTTTTCCAGGCGCGCCCTATCCTCGGCAGACTTGCGCGTCACCAACAGATAAGTTCCGTAGGTAGCAAAGAGGCAAAAGAGAAATACAAAAAACGGCACCATAATAGTTTTCCTCCAAACCCTTCCAACAAGCTGCCAATCTATTGACGTTTGTCGGGCCTAAGCTTCACGTGGATTTTTCCCGGCCTTTCCCTTCTCGTCCTTCTTGTCTTGCTTCTTGTCTTCCACGCGTTTGAACCAGTTTTCGTCCACTTTGCAACCGGCGATGCGCAGCTTTTCTAAAAAGTGCGGGATGTTACCGCTGGGCATGTGTTTGCCGATGACTTTGCTGTTCGCATCCACGCCGTAGCGTTCGTATTTGAAGATGTCTTGGACAATGACTTCTTTGTCATCCAATCCGGTGACCTCGGAGATATAGGTGACGCGGCGCGAACCGTCGCTCAAGCGCGTGGCCTGGACAACCAGTTCGACCGCCGAGGCGATCTGTTGGCGCATGGCGCGTTCGGTCAACTTCATTCCGGCCATCTGGATCATGGTCTCGACACGCAGCATCGCGTCGCGCGGGTTGTTGGCGTGAATGGTCGTCAAGCTGCCGTCGTGGCCAGTGTTCATCGCCTGCAACATATCAATCGCCTCGTCACCGCGCGTCTCGCCGATGACGACGCGATCGGGTCGCATACGCAGGGCGTTCTTGACGCAATCGCGCGCGGTGACTTCGCCTTTGCCTTCGATGTTTTTGGGGCGCGTCTCCAACCGGACGACGTGCGGCTGTTGCAGCAATAACTCCGCGGAGTCTTCAATCGTCACGACACGCTCATCTTCGGGAATAAACGAAGAAAGCGCATTGAGCAGCGTCGTTTTACCTGCGCCCGTACCGCCGGAGATGATGATATTCATCTTGGCTTTGACGCACAGCTTGAGGATTTCGGCCATCTCCTCTGAAAGCGCGCCCTTCTGTACCAGCGTATCCATCTTGAGCGGGTTTTTGCTGAAGCGGCGGATGGAAAGGCAAGGGCCGTCGAGCGCAATTGGCGGAATGACGGCGTTGACGCGCGAGCCGTCTTGCAAGCGAGCGTCCACCATCGGCGAAGATTCGTCAATGCGGCGTCCGACCGACGAAACAATGCGTTCGATCACGCGCATCACGTGTGAGTTGTCGTTGAAAGTGATGCCGGTGCGTTCCAGCTTGCCGCCCCGCTCGATGTAAATCTTAAAGGGAGAGTTGACCAGGATGTCCGAGATCGTCGTGTCAGAGAGCAGCAATTCCAACGGGCCCAAGCCGAAGAGTTCGTAGCGCACCTCTTCGATCAATTTCTCGCGCTCAGCGCCAGAGAGCGGAATGTCTTTGTTGTCAACCAAGTCTTTGGCCAGCCGCGAAACCTCTTGATGCACCTGGTCAGGCGTCAACAGATTGATCTTGGTCAAATCCATCCGGTTGATCAGCTCGCGATGCAAGCGCGACTTCAAATCGGCGAATGTACTGGCCAACTGCGTAGCCTGCTGGCCGTTATTGGACGATGGTGTGGAGGCTGCACCGTTGTTGTTATTCAATCTATCGCGTAACGACATAACGAAACCTTCCGTGGAAACATTTGGCGAGGTGCTTCATGCTCGGCACCGCTTTTTGAGACACGTCAGGCACAGTGGACAGACCACCGGCAACTGTGAAAGAGCCTCTGCCCTCACTGAGCAACGTGTCTTTGATTAAAGGGTCGTGGCGGATTACTTAATCAGGCGGGAGAAAATGCCTACTCCTGCTCCTGTCCGACGACACCTGACACCTAAACCAACACCGACAAAGAGCCGTAGCGGGCAACCAAAAACTGCCCGACGGGAAAACCGGCGACCGGCGCAATTGGCTTATCTGGCCCGATAGCGCGCGTCGTGAGCAGGCTCTGGAGGCGGACCTGCTGGTAACGCACGATTGGCGGGTGGGGCGGGCATCACAGTCACGCCACCACGCGCCGGTTGCGGGGCGCCATTGGCCGGTGCTCCGCTGGGCAGTTTCAGTTTGCCAAAAATTGTGCCGAGGAAGCCCTTCGGCTTCTCTTGCTCCGGTTCGGGAGCGGCTGCGCCATAGATGGTGGCCAGCCGTTTGATTTCTGCGACCACAGGGGATGCGTAGCTGCCTCCGGCCAGGGGTTGGCCGAGATTGATCGAATTGATCGCGGCAGCGTAATCGTTGGAGATGAACCCGGCGATCTTCTCGCCGAGATAGCGTTCGACGTGGCGCAATTCCAGATTGCTCTGCTTGCTCCACTTGTTGATGATCAGTTTGACCTTCGAGCGTTGATAGCCCAGCCGGTCGAAGATCGTCAGCGCGCGCTGAGCGCTGCGCACGGCCAGAATATCCAGCGTCAAAACCAACATGATGTCGTCCGCGTTGTCGAGCGCCGCCAGCGTGTTGGCGTCGAAGGTGTGCGGCAGATCGAGCACGACGTAATCGTGGTTCTCGCGCAAGACTGTCAACACTTCGATCAACGGCTCAGGCCGGATGTCTTCCGCCGCGTCGGCATTGCGCGGCGCGGGCAGCACGGCCAGCTCCGCCGAGTGCGGCGCCAGATAGCTGGCCAGCAAGCCTTCGTCCAGGCGCGCACGGTTGACCACCAGATCGGCGATGGAGAATTTGGGCTTGATGCCGAAGAAGATGTCCAGGTCGCCAGCCTGTAGATTCAAATCCACAATGACCGTCGGCGCTTGCAAGGCGATGGCCAGGTTGGCGCAGACGAAGGAAGTGCCACAGCCGCCTTTGCTGGCGAAAACGCTGATGACGCGCCCACGCTTCTTGGCGCCCTGCCCACGTCCGGAGCTGAATTCCGCCGTCCGGTCAATCACCGTCTTGAACTCTTCTGCGATGATGGGTAAGCGCAGAAACTCGCGCGCGCCAGCGCGCAAGGAGGCGAGAATCAATTCAGGTGAGGGATTGCGTGAAGCGCAGATGATGATGGTTTCAGGACAAACGGCCGTGATGCGTTCGCATAAAGACCAGGACTGCCCCGGTGAAGCACCGAGCGTCATAATCACGGAAGAAGGCCGCCACCGCACTACGTCGGCGTAGACCTGTTCCGGGTTGTCGCTCACTGCCAGCACGCGGGCGCGCCGGTCTGCCGCCAAGGCTACACGCAGATTCTGCGCTGTCTCTTGTCCCGTGGCGAAAATAACAAAGGTGAGTGAATTGCTCATGGGTCTCTCAATCAGTCATGTAAGCATTTCTGCAAAAATTCCAGTTTGAAATCTTTGCCTGACTGCTTGGGTCTATCAATCAATGGTATACAGCGGTGAACTAGGGGCACTTCACAGAGTTTCACCTGACAGTTCAACGGGCACTTTCAGTCAATCAATTTGCCGGCTTTGCCCACGCGGCTCGGCGTACAAGCCGCCCGAACAGTCTACAACTGTTCGGTTCCTCGTGCCGGCTAACGAAGAAGCCTTCGTGCGCAGTTCTTAAATCACGCGCACGAAAGCTTGCTCAAATATCTGACGGGACGCGCCCCGCGCTCTCCGCCGTAGAGGAGGCTTTGTACGCGGGTAAGGTTATGGTCGAGCCAACCATCGGGATATTGAAATTGAACGCATACCCGGTGATCGTCACGGTCACGCTGCCATTCTTGGTGTCGTAGCCAGCCGAATAAGTAACCGTAACATTGCTGGTCGTCAGCCCCCAAGCGACTTCAGTGCCTGAAGCTCCCGCTGTCGTGGTGCCGTAGACGACCATATTCTTGACCGCTGTCGTATTGCTCGATGAAACCATCGAAGCATAGCGCGCGCCACGTCGCACCGCGTCGGTCAGTTGGTTATGCGTCAAGAGCAAGCGGCTAAATTCGATAATGCCGAATATGGCCGTCAGGAAGACTACACCACCAAGTGCGAACTCCGGGAATGTAGCACCTCGCTCTGATTTCTTGAAAACTTTTTTTCTGTTTTGTCGAAACATTTTTCCTCCGAAATCTGCCGCTAGGCTGTCTGAATCATGCTGATGCTAGCGGTCGCCAGTATAGCGCATCGTAGTCGCAGCATTGATCTTCGTGACCGTGGTGTCCCACTTGGTTTTCCCATTAGTTAGCTTGAAAAGATCGAAGAGCGGCGTGTAGCTATAGTTGATGACTTTCACCGTGATAGTCTTGTCGGTCGGAACCGTGCTATCCAAGGTCACGCTCACGTTAGCTGCGCTCAAATTGGGCACTACCGAAGAAAAACCACTGCAAGAGTTCAATTCGCCGCAAATCACCATGTTCTTGGCCTTGTCAGTCTCCGTACTGATAAATGCTTTGGTGTAGATGTACCCAGCCCCCGCGCGCGTGGCGCGCGCGAGTGTGGAGTAGGTGTAGAAGTAATAGGACAGTTCCACCAGCGCGCCAAGCAGAATCATCATAATCGGCATGATAAAAGCCATTTCGATCAACTGCATGCCTCTTTCATTCCGCCTGCCGCCTGCTTGACTAGGTTTGCGTTTCAAGTTTCTTTTTCTCATAGGTCACCTCAGCGGTAAAGCACTGGCACAGCCAGGTTCGTCCCGGTTGTACTGTTCAGCGTATAAGTAGGGTTGATCGCACCGCTGCCCACCGTGATGCGGTCGCCAATGTATTCGAGTTTAAGATCCGCGGTATTGTTGGTGGTGTTGATGACCGGCTTCTTGACCAGGAAAAATGCCCCGAAGCGGCTAAAAGTGACATTGGCGAAGTCGCCATTCGGGTCAAGTGCGACGAAAGAGTTTTTCTGCATAATCGGCAGAACCATAACGCGCCGTCCTGCCTGACCAGTATGGCTTGGAGACGTCCAATCAGCACTCCCTGATGTCGCCGCCTTGTACTGCGCGTAGGTGATGTTTTCCTCTACATTCGTATCGGGCGGAAAGGCGCTGGACGTTAAGCCACCACCATAGGTGTCAAAGAAAGTATTCAGCCCGTTCTTGATGTTCTTGGCCTGCGGGTGTGTCAGGATAGGCACGACTTTGCCGCTCCAGAAGCAATCGAACATGCGGTCGGCGATGCGGTCGTCCCAATCAGTATAAGTCTTGCCATTATCCACGTCGGTCAACTCGTAATAGCTCAACTGTGAATCGCAGGGCGGCGTCAGATGCACGTTGTAGGTACAACCTGGCGTGTATTTGAAACTGCTCCCGCAAGATGAGCTAGTCCGATCTAGACTGCCATCGCCGGACGATTGGCCTTCGATCATAGTCACGCGATAGACATTGCAAAGCTGGTTCGGCGACACATCACCTGACGCGCCGCTTTCCGACTGCCCCGCCACGGCGGTGCGCGTCATCGCAACGTTATCAGCATTCAGCGCGAATTTGGCAAAGAAGACGCCGATGTCTTTGGGTGGCACCGTCACTTTGACGAAACGCACGGTGCTGGGGCTAGCTTTTGCCGTGGCCTCGCTCATTCCACCTGTCCCGTTGAGGTCGGTGTAATTTTTGGCGAACTTCACGTCGCTGCGCGCGAAGGTCACGGTTGACTGCGAGAATTCAAACTTGTTCACAGTGGCTAAAGCATTGTCCACGGCCTTGGTGACCCCAGCCGAAGTGCTATCCAGCGCTGAGGCGGCGGCCAACGCCGAGGCGTCAGCGGCGTTTTGCAACTCCGTGCCAGCCAGATAGAAATGGCTGATGTCTATGGCCATGCCGGCCGCCATCAGGAATACCACAAAGCCGAAAGCGGCGATTGCCAAGGCAACCCCACGCTCCCCTTTGTGTGACCTGCGCTGTTTGCGTGGCAGCCAGGGGCTGGCCACAGTCTTAAACATGGATGCTAACAAAAACTGACTTTTCATCATTATCTCCCAACCGGCACCAGTGGCCCTGCGCTGCTTAGCCCAGGGCGAATTACATTTGCTCGCTCCGCCGCGCGCGGAACAATTTCAACGTTGTAGTTCAACTGCGCTTTGTGGGTCTTCAATAATTCGTCTAGATCATTCTGTAAAGGACTG
Organism: uncultured Acidobacteriota bacterium; assembly: GCA_963699175.1. Classification (GTDB taxonomy): domain Bacteria; phylum Acidobacteriota; class Blastocatellia; order RBC074; family RBC074; genus JACPYM01. The sequence continues at coordinate 2,193,491 of OY969418.1, forward strand.
GCACTGAGAACTGCGTCTCTGTACCTGTACCGTTGTTAAAGGAATCGTCAGACCATTCGTTCATTTGTAAAGTGTGGGCGTAGAAAGTTGGTTATCAGTTCCAGTGCTGCCGTAACACTCTGTCACGTTCACCTTGAAGGTGATGAATTCTGCGGTGATGTCGCCGCCATTACCATTCGGAATACTGCTTTGTAGGAAGAAAGCCGCGAATTTGCTGATGCGCACTGTGTCTCGGCCATTGTCGTATTCGTCGGCGTTGACGATTGGGATAATGACGACACGCCGCCCATCTTTGCCTGGATGGTTGGGCGACTGTTGGTAAGCAGACTGCCCGCTGCGATATTGCGCATAAGTGATGCCTTCTTTGATATTCAAGTCAGGTGGATAATCGGTCGGATCTAGCCCACCGTTGTAATCATCAAAGCGCGTATTCCAACCTTGCCTGACCGGGCCAGCGGTGACACCCGGCTTGGTTTCCACTTCGTCGCCAGGCTTGAAACAGCCGGACGCCGTACCAGCCATAAGCTCACGGACGGCCGACCCACCTTTGCCGGTTAAAGCCAAAATCAAATAATTGCCCGGCGAGATTGATCCCGAACCATTGCCATTACCATGGCCGTTGCCATTACCATTACCATTGCCGCCCGGGCCAAGCCGCACTGTGTAAGTACAGCCGGGCCAGAACTGCGTTGTGTTCGGGCAGCTTCCCACTATATTCAGCGGGTCTCCGTTAGGGTCTTGCACGGCTGACAACGGGACGACGGAATCACACAAGGTTTCGCAGCCCGCCGAGAAGCCAGCGACAGCCACCCGCGAGAGATTCACGGTGTTCGAACCCAATGCAAGTTGGGCAAAAGGCACCGTGATGGCCTTATTGGGAATCGCCACCTTGATAAAGCGGATGCGGTCAGCCATGCCGCGCGCCGTCGCTTCGTCATAGCCATTACCGTTAAATAGATCATTCGAATTGACGCCAAAGCGCACGTCCGAGCGAGCGAAGGTGGCAACTTCTTTGGCAAACTCAAAACGGTTTTGCATAAGTAAGGCTTTATCAACCGCCTCAGTAATCCCGCCCGCAAAACCATTCATTCTCGAAGCACCGGCAATCGCTGCTGCGTCTGCCGCATTCTGCAATTCGCCGCCCGACAGATACAGGTGGCTAACGTCCACAGCTAAACCTGCACTCAACAATATAGCCGCCATACCTAAGGCTGCGATGCCGCTGACTGTGCCGCGTTCTTTATTGTGAGTCTTGGGATGCAACGTTCTTCTCTTCACTGCCTTAGCTCCTTGCTTTATCGAACTTCGTTTTTTTCGGCATAGTTTTGGGGAGTTGCCATTCGTTCATTTATAAAGCGTGGGCGTAGAAAAGTCGGACTCAATCCGCTCAGCGGTAAAGTACTGACACAGCCAGGTTCGTCCCGGTTGTACTGTTCAGCGTATAAGAAGGATTGATCGCACCGCTGCCCACCGTGATGCGGTCGCCAATGTATTCAAGTTTAAGATCCGCGGTATTGTTGGTGGTGTTGATAACCGGCTTCTTGACCAGGAAAAATGCTCCGAAACGGCTAAAAGTGACATTGGCGTTGTCGCCATTTGGGTCAAGTGCGACGAAAGAGTTCTTCTGCATAATCGGTAGAACCATAACGCGCCGCCCGGCCTGACCAGTATGGTTTGGTGACGTCCAATCAGCACTCCCTGAAGTCGCCGCCTTGTACTGCGCGTAAGTGATGTTTTGCTCGATATTCGTATCGGGCGGGAATTGACTGGAAGTCAAGCCACCAGCATACGTATCAAAGAAACTATTCAGCCCGTTCTTGATGTTCTTGGCCTGCGGGTGTGTCAGGATCGGCAGGACTTTACCGCTCCAGAAACAATCGAACATCTTGTCGGCGATGCGGTCGTCCCAGTCAGTATAAGTCTTACCATTATCCACATTGGTCAATTCGTAGTAGCTCAACAGTGAATCGCAAGGCGGCGTCAGATGCACGTTGTAGGTACAGCCAGCAGTGTACTTGAAGCTGCTCCCACAGGAGCTATCAGTCCGATCCAGGCTGCCGTCACCTGACGACTGACCTTCGATCAAAGTCACGCGATAGACATTGCAAAGCTGATTTGGCGACACATCCCCCGCTGCGCCGCTTTCCGACTGCCCAGCTACGGCCGTGCGCGTCAACGCAACGGTATCAACATTCAAGGCAAATTTGGCAAAGAAGACGCCGATGTCTTTGGGTGGCACCGTCACTTTGACAAAACGCACGGTGGTTGGGCTGGCGGTTGCTTGCGCCTCAGTCAGCCCACCTGACCCGTTGAGGTCGGTGTAGTTGACACCGAACTTCACGTCGCTGCGCGCGAAGGTCACGGTTGATTGCGAGAATTCGTATTTGTTGACGGTGGCTAAAGCATTGTCCACTGCCTTAGTGATCCCTGCCCCTGTGCTGTTCAGCGCCGAGGCAGCGGCCAATGCCGAAGCGTCAGCAGCGTTTTGCAGCTCCGAGCCAGCCAAATAGAAATGGCTGACATCAATGGCCATGCCTGCAGACATCAGTATGGCTACCATACCTAAGGCGGCTATGCCGCTGATTGTGCCGCGGTCTTTGTTGTGAGTCTTTGGATGCAACGTTCTCCTCTTCACTGTCTTAGCTCCTTGCCTTATCAAATCTTCGTTTTCTCGGCAAAGTTGGGGGAGACTGCCATTCGTTATTTGTAAAGCGTGGGCGTAGAAAATTTGGTTATCAGTTCTAGTACTGCCGTAATACTCCGTCACGCTCACTTCGTAGGTGATGAATTACGCCCGGATGTCACCGCAATTACCACCGCCCACCACAGGCTTGACCGTTTGGTGGCGGCTGATAAGTGGCCCGTCCGCTGGCAGAAGACACAAGTCATCTGCCAGCGCGACAAGCCTGGCGTACTTAATCAATCCTTACGGCCTAGTCTGAGCTGTCACCGTAGCGGTGGGTGGAATTTTCAACTTCCACTGCAACGCCTGCACGGACTGCTCCGGCTTGGCCATCCGTTCCATCGTGGGTTTGACTGTTGGACCAGTCGGGTTGGTCGGACTTTGCGGCTTTTTCTCAACGTTCGGTTCGCCCTTTGACTCACCCTTTGGCTCTCCTGTGGGTGGGCCGCTTGGCGGTGTCTCTACAGGAGTGGCAGAAGGTGATGAATTATTACCGGATTGGCCTTGCTCAGCCGGTTTAGCAGTGCCATCGCTACTTGGTGGTGGCGAAGTTGGCTGCTCACCCTCGGCTGGCTTGGCAGTGCCAGGCGGGTTCGGTTGCCCCGGCTCCGGCACAGCGTTATTGGCCGGTTGATTAGTAGTCGGCGGTTCTTTCGTGGCGTCTTTGTCGGTCTCTTTGCCAGCTTCACTGCCCGCTCCCTCACTATTTACGCCTTTCTTGCTATCGCCTTCTTCACGCGCTTCAGGCGCGGTGATGCCGAGCGGCGAGCCGTTGTTCAATCCGTCAATACCTTTCATCTGCGGCACCTGATCGGAATTCCAAGGCTTGACGATTTTGGTAGTAACGATGAAGACCAGCTCGGTCTCATTACGTTGGAACGATTTTGACTTGAAGAGATTCCCCAGGATCGGCACATCGGCCAGCAACGGAATCTTGCCCAGCGATTTGGTTTCGTTGTTGTCGAGTAATCCGGCGATGCCAAAGGTCTGGCCGTTCTGTAACTCGATGCCGGTCTTGGCACGGCGCACGCGCAAGGCCGGAATCAGAAAGCCTTCGAAGCGCACCGCATTGGCGAAGTCGAGCGAGGAAACTTCCGGCTCGATGTCCAGCCGGATATGTTGCTCGTCCAGAATCGTGGGCTTGAAATTCAAGCGTATGCCATATTCTTTCCAGACTACCGTTACGGATCCTCCGCCTGCACCAGAGCCTTGCGCAATCGGCACGGGAATTTCACCACCAGCCAAGAAACTCGCCTGCTGCCCGTCCATCGCGACCAGATTCGGCTCGGCCAGCGCACGCAACGCGCCTTGATTCTGCAAAGCGCGCAGATAACCAAACACACTGTTGCCCATGAAGAAGACGTTCAATGAACTAGCCACTGTACCGACGATGCTGCCCTCTCTGGTGCCGCCAAAATTGAATGGTGCGCTACCCGTGTTGAAGGTACCGCCATAATTCGGCGCAGTTTCAATCGCGGGCGCGAAGGCGAACTCGCTCAGTTTGGTGCGCGAAATCTCTGCGACCTTCACGCTCAGTTGCACCTGTGCGATCTTCTCGACCGTCTGGCCCGTTAGGTTCACCACCTTATAACCGGCGGCTGTCACGATCGCCTCGACCTGTTTCATAATCGCGGGCGGCACACTGCCGGAGACCACTACTGCGCCATTGGCCTGGCTCAGCCGGATGTCCATGTTTGGGAAAAGCGCGCGCACCTGCGAATCAATCTGCGCTAGATTCACGCGCACGTCCACGTTGAAGAAGACGAAGGTCGTGGTGTCTTTTGACCAAGCGGTAAAGGTGGCGCGTCCGCTCACCTTGCCATTGACCATCATCTGATTCGGCGCGACCAACACTGCCTCGGCCACATCCGTGTTTGAGACAGCCAGGCGGCCAATCGGTTGATCAAAGACGACCAACACCGACTGCCCGGCCAGGACATAAACTGGAATTGGCTCTTTGGGTGGTGAATTGAAGGAGACGCTGATATTGGTCTCCTGTGCGAAGGCTTGCGCGTGAGCTGATACGCTCATTGTCAGCATCAGCAAAGCCGTGCTGAACAATGCAGCGAGCCGAATCATCTGCGAGTTGGAGGGGAAGGTAGTCATAATCAGTTCTCCTTCTAAGCCGCGCCAGACGCCGGAACACCCCGTGAATGAAAAGCGTCGGATTGATGGGCGGCAGCGTGGGTTAATCTTCCAGCTATTCTCCAGACTTCTACGGGACGGTCTATCTGAACTCTGGTCAGAATTGCTGTGCGATCAGCACGGAGCGCGTTGAGGCGGTTTGGAGCGATGAGTTCGGCGCTGAGCATTCGTCGGCGCTTAAGTTATCAACTCCAAACCAACTCACCTCACGCACTGGGGATGATCCTATTGAGGGAATTCAACGGTTTTCTTCTTCCCACCGTCGAAGACCTCGATCTGCGTAGTCGGTTTGGGCGGCGGGGTCGGCGCAGTTTTCTGCTTGACCTCGCCTTCCAGCCAGTTGGCCGGCGGCAGCCCGCTCGAACGGATGCGGCGCGGAGCCGGCGCCGGGTTTGAATTTTGTTGCTGCTTGCCTGATTGCATATCAGCAGCCGAGGTGCTCGGCAGGCGTTGCGCATCATCGCCGTTGAGCACAGTGCGCTTGTTGCTACCAGACGTTTCATAGGTCTTCTGGTCAACATAGTTGCGCACGATCAAGCGCAGTTTGGCGTCGTAAGAAGAGAGCACGACCTTCTCGGCCTCCTGCGGTGTTACGAGCAGCGTCACTGAATTGACCCGGGCGGCCTCGACCTGTTCTTTAGGCAAGGCCATGTTTTGCCCCGTCGCCAATACTTTGACGTTCTGCAACACGATCTTGGAGATCGGCCCCATCGCCGAGTTGTCGGGCGGCGTCACCACCGAAATCAGGTCAACCAACATACCCGGCGCAAGCAGGCCCGCCACACCGGCTTCGTCGTCAACCCTGACCGTGATGGCGCGATAACCTTCCGGCACCAGCGCGGCCAGACCAGCCAACGAGCCTTTGGGCGCCAGACGGAATTCCGTCAGCGGCTCCTTCGGGCCAATGGCATTGACGGCCACGCGCCCGACCAAGTCCTCGACCTTGGCAAAAGCCTGATCGGGCATAGCGCCCTTCGGCACCTGTACCACCGAGACCTGATCTGGATTGAGCTGCGTGCCCAACGGGATTTCCACGCGCGCTACAACCATGCTGGCCATGTCACCACCTTGTGCGTTGGTGGAGGTGTATTTGCTCACCGACATTGCTGCCAGCAGGCCGAAGATGACGGCGCCTGACAGCACAAGCACCAAAGCTTTATTTTTCATATAGACCTCTCAGTCAGTTCAAAAATTGACGTTGTGTCAGCAGCCCGCGCGTGAGCAAGGGCTTGATACTCCGCAATGCAAAGCCCTTGCTCACGCGCGGGCTGCTGACACGCTACATCAACCGAAATGGGGAAGCTGTCGGACCAAAGCGATCAGGCTGCCCAAACATATGGCCACGCCATAGGGCAGCGCCTTCTTTTGGTCTTGCGGAACGGGAAAGCGCGGGATCTGGTGTCCCGGCAAACAACCATAGAGAATCAATAAAACTCTTTCCATCGTGACGCGGAACGTGCCCAGGCGCAGCGTGTTGATTACCGCCAGCACGCCGCCTGTGATCAACACGATCAGAAAGGCCGGCAAGACGGCACGCCAGCCGATAATCGCGCCAATTGCGGCAAACAGCTTGATGTCGCCCGGCCCCGTGGCCCCGGAATACATGCGCACGACGAACATCAAACAGAAACCAAAGCTACAACCAAGTAAGCTTTCGCCTATTCCCTGCCAACCACCGAGCCATGCGTTCAACAATAAGCCGCCAACAAAACCGGCCAGCACAAACGTGTTCGGAATGCGCCGGTAGCGCACGTCGTAGTACGTGATGAAAATGCCTAAAACAAAGATCAATAAGATGCCGTCTCCGATGGACTCAGGGATGGGCCGTGACATGATGTAAAGCTCCGAAAACAGCTAGCACGTTAGATGGGATGCAGGAAAAAGCACTGCCTGTGCCGTGCGAGGGGGGATGGGGTCAACGTCGAATGATGAAATGCGTCTACGGACGCTTAAACCGCGCTGGCGGACTTTGCTAGTTACCGTCGAAGCGATTCAATAAATCGGTCATCACTTCGGTAATTTTCGCGCCCAAATTGTCAATTGCGACAACCAACGGGACGATAACTAAAGCGGCAGCCACCGCGTATTCGGAAAGCTCTAGGCCACTTTCGTCCATCAAGAGAAGTTTCAGATTAGTCATAGGGGATTCCTTTCTTGAAGAGTGTGGGCTAAAGCTGTGAGGGCAGGCGCGCCATCGCCGCGCAGGTGACGGCGTGCCTACCCAAAAGCTCAAAGAGAGACTAGCTGCTCTTGATCTTGCCCGTCAGGCCGTTGATGCCTTCGGTGATCTTCGAGCCGAGATTGGTGAAAGCCGTGGCCACCGCAATCGCGATCAGGCCTGCGCCCACTGCGTACTCTGACAATTCCAAACCAGTCTCGTCGTTCCAGAAATTCTTTAGTGTGTTCATGTTTGCAATGCTCCTTTTGATACAGGGTTGTTGGGTTGATTCGGCAAAACAGCGTTGCGGTTTGCCTGTTAGCTGCTCTTGATCTTGCCCGTCAGGCCGTTGATGCCTTCGGTGATCTTCGAGCCAAGGTTAGTGAAAGCCGTGGCCACCGCAATCGCGATCAGCCCAGCGCCCACTGCATACTCTGACAATTCCAAACCGGTCTCGTCATTCCAGAAATTCTTCAGTGTGTTCATCGTCATGCTCCTTAGTGTTACCAGGGTTTTGGGGTTAACGCAGTAACCTGTGTTAGCTGCGCTCGCTTAGTTAGCTTTGATCGTGCGCCAACACGCTTTGCGTTGGGCGCTTAGCTGTCTTGGATATTGCTCGTCAGGCCGTTGATGCCTTCGGTGATCTTCGACCCGAGGTTGGTGAAAGCCGTCGCCACTGCAATGGCGATCAGGCCCGCGCCCACCGCGTATTCGGATAATTCCAAACCAGTCTCATCGTTCCAGAAATTCTTGATAGCGTTCATCAGTGTTGTGCTCCTCTTTGTAGGGTTGTGAGTCACACCAGCCTGCTCAATTCCAATTCATTTGCGGCCGGTGCGCGACTTTAATTGCCGCTGTTTATCTTGCCGATCAAACCGGCGACAGCGGTTGAAACCCTCGTGCCCAACTCACCGAAAGCCGTTGCGACGGCAATAGCCATGAACCCGGCGCCGAGGGCATACTCGGATAACTCCAGACCACTTTCATCCACCAAAAACCATTTAATGCATTGCAGCGTCGCTGGCATTAGCTACCACTCCTCGTTTTCAATCAGGGATTAAACTCCGTTCGCGTGCCTTCCCTTGGGGCGGGAAGTTTTCGAACTCATTGGCGGACGGTTTCAGACAACACTTTCCCTACCACCGTGCAAGCGCGCCGCGTGGGCGCATTCACCGGTTTGCGGTTAAGCACTGCTGGTTGTTAATCCGTGCAACGTGGTGACTCTTTTTGAAAGAATCGGCTCAATCAAGGTCTGAGGGCTCAAAAATCTTTATGGGTAACGAGAGACCTCTTACGGTGTCACACGGTTTTTCAACACTGGTTGGGTCTGTTGCTGGTCTTCTTCTTAATTCTCTGATCGTCACAAGTGGAGGCGCAGTAGTAGAGGCAGCGCTCACCGTGCTTGTTGCGTCTCGCATATAGCTCAAGCCGGAGTAGGCACAGGTTCCAGCTTTTAAGCCAGCATTACGTAACTTCGTGGGTTAGGAGGTTGGCACTTCAGCAGGAAACTTCGTAAACAACTGTGACGCCGAACTGGTTATCGGGGGGAGAGGGGGAATCTGATTCGCGCAATCGCACCCGCGCGAACTTCAATTTAGAACTTGTATCAGCCCCCGCAGTCTCGTCCCAGCTTGTCTCTGAATCTCGCTGTCACCTCATAGTGGGGGGCACATTGATGTATTACACGGAAATCCTAAAAAAAGAATGCCAGCACTAAAATCCTTATAGAACCACATGTTGACAATTAGAGTGCCGGCTCAGCCAATATATTTCGCTACAAGTGATCTTCAACCTGATAGCGCCCGCACCACCGCTTCCAACGCGCGCGTGATCTCCGCCGGTTCAGCGCCCCGCTCAAACTTGACCGGCGCGCCGAAAACCAGTCTCACACTACCCGGCCAAGCCCAATGGCGTTTGCGCCGTTTCAGCTCAAACAAGCCTTCGACTTTGATCGGTACAACCGGCACGTTCAACTGCGTAGCCAGCCATCCAATGCCAGCCATAAACGGCCGCATTTGTCCGTCGTCCGTCGTGCGCCCTTCCGGAAAGACCAACACGTTATAGCCGCGATCTACTGCCTCGCCGGCATAAGCAAAGCTGCGCCGGAAGCCGCTTTGCTGCGGCAAAGGGAAAACATTGAAGAGTGCGACTACCAACGCATATTGCACACGCAACCACCAGCGCACCGGCCAAGGCACTGAACTCGACGGCGCGCGCCACCCGCGCAGCCGCTCGCCCTCCATCGCAATCGCCAAGCGATGACGAAACCGCCACGGCAAGGCCGAGAGAATCAATCCGTGATCTACCATCGAAACGTGATTGGCAATAAACAACACAGGCCCGTGCAACTCACGCAAATGCTCGCGCCCGCGCACACCAACCCAACACAACAACCTTGTGATCGGCAAGATGAGCACGTAATACATAAACAAGCGCAGGCAGCGCGCCAGCCAACTTAAAGCCCAACGCGGATACGGATAGGCTATAGTTTGTGTGGTTGGCTGTTCGTTTTGCACCAACTTTTCTAAATCTGCCAAGGTGGTCGCTGAAGTGATCGCCGCTTCATCCAATTCAATCTGAAAGCGGTCTTCGAGCGCGCTGGCCAGCTCGACGCGTCCCAGCGAGTCCAGTTTCAAAGCACCGCTCAAATTGGCTGACTCAGCAAGCTGATTAATAGGCTGTTGGCTGACCCCGGCTAGGATTTCTAACAGCGGCTGCGCTTGCGGCTGCGCCACGCTCGCAGCCTCAGTCTCAAGCGCCAAAGCTTGTTTGACCAGATTCTTGCGCACCTTAAGCGTCGGCGTGCGTGGGAAGTCCGGCTCGCGCCAGATCATCCAGCGGCGCATCTGCTGTGCCGGATTGAGCAAGGTATTCGCGCGTTCGACAATCTGCGCCACGTCCGCCCGCTCAGCGCGCAAGATCAAAACCGCGACAGCTTCCGGCCCGCGCGCGCCTTCGACGCCGATCACACAACTCGCGCGCACTTCCGGCTGCCGGTTGAGCGCCGCTTCCAAATCTTCGGGATAGATATTCAAGCCCGCCGCCGTGACAATCACGTCTTTCTGACGGCCTTTGAAATAGAGATTGCCCGCCTCATCCACCGCGCCCACATCGCCCGTGCGCAACCAACCTTCTTCACCGGACAGCGGCTGCAAACCATCGCGCCAATACCCTGTCGAGACGTTCGCGCCGCGCACCAGAATCTCGCCGCTCTCACTCAGTTTGATCTCTTGCCCTGGCAGCGCCTTGCCAATCGAGCCGCGACTGAGCTTGAAGGGATGATTGACACTTACCAGTGAGGCCGTCTCCGTCATCCCATAACCCTGCACCACCGCAAAGCCCAGCCGTTGCCAGAAACTCTCCGTCTCTTCTTCCAATGTCGCGCCGCCTGCCACAAACGCCCAAAACTTCCAGCCGAATCGCCCGTGCACAGCGCGGAAGCGCCACCAGCGTTTGAAAAAGTGTTCGCCTGCGGCTCTGGCAAATCGTTTTTGAAAATCTTCAAGCCTGCCCTGCGCCGCATAATCGCGTTCGAGCTTGTCGCGCAAGGTTTCAAGTTGGCGCGGCACGGCAGCAATCACCGAGATGCGCTCGCGTTTGACGGTGGCAATGATCTCTGATGGATTGAGCGAGTCTTGGAAATGTACCTCGCCAGCCAGCAATTGCGGCACGAAGATGGCTATGAATTGGCCAAAGACGTGGCTGAGCGGCAGCAGATTCAAAAAGCGCACCGGATGAAACGGGCGCTCCCAGCGGCGATATTTATCAATCTCCTCCTCCAGCGGCGCAATGTTGGCGAGCAGGTTGCGCTGTGAAAGACAGACGCCCTTCGGCTCAGCCGTTGTGCCTGAAGTAAAGATAATTTCGGCCAATTCATCTGCGTTGTTGCCAACCGCTTCATACTTGGCGGTCGAATGCGCGCCGAGCGTCTCGCCCAGCGTTTCCAGCAAGAGGTTCGGCAATTCGGCACTTGCTTGTTTCCGTTGCGCCGTTCCACACAGCAGTAACTTCGCTTTGACTTGCGCTTGCACGCGCGCAACAAAATCCGGCGCGCTCTGCTCATCGAGCGGCACTACGATCACGCCGCGCAACAGACAGCCCCAAAATGCCGCCACCCATTCGGCACAGTTCTCCGACCAGAAGAGCACGCGCTCGCCCCTATCAATTCGGCGCGCTTCCAGCTCACGCGCGAATTGGAACGCCGTCTGCGCCAACCGTGCATAAGACCAGCGTTCGGCGCGCAAGCCCCGCCGATGCACGAGCGCGGTCTCTTGCCCGCGCGTTAAAGCATCATTTAATAAGCTGACCAAATTCTCACGCATAGCTACATCCAGGATTTATTGGCGAAAAGCTCTCGTGCTCCCACGCTGCCAGCACAGTTAAGCGCAGTTTCGCGGCGCATTCAATGCGCTAAACCAAAGCACATAAGCTCGAAACAGGTGTTTGCCGCAAGGGCACGGAGAGGCTACGCAAGGAAAGCCCCGCCCAGTAATGTTTACGACAATTCTCCACCCTGGTTTGTGACGTGTATTTCTCAATCGGTGCAACGGATGGGTGGTTGTTTCCAATGCGCTTAGGCAGCCGTCGGAGGGCAACCTGGTGTAAGGAAGAGAGCAGTGGCGCAGTACTTACATTTCGCTGCGATCACGTCAAAGGTTATTTGCACGCTCGCTAATAGACCGTCCAGAAGCTGGTTTTCAGTAAACCTGGCGCCAGCTTGAAATTTCTTTTTGTTGGCGTATTGCCCTAGCCTGCTAACACAACCCATCGGTTGCCCACCTAAACATTCGATTTCTAACGCAAGCGTTGATCGAATTTTCAAAACGACAGTTCTATCAGCCTCTGGCTGAGGTTAACCAGATCCATGAATTAAGGTTAAAAGGAGTAAGACGATGCGCCTCCCCACTATGCAACTGACTCAACATCCATTTGAAGGCTACTTTTATTATCAATGGAACTCCGCGCGTCGTCGCGCGCATATCGCTGTGGCCTTGCTCGCCACGTTAATGGCTCTGGCGGTCTATTCCGCATTTCCGTTCCGCCGTCTGGCTGCTGCGCCTGCCAAGCCCAACGTTGCAGCTACGCTGCGGATGTTGCAAAGCGACTACAGCGTGTTGGCGATTGTGCCCAATGGAAATGATCTTTACGTGGGCGGAACTTTTACTTCCATCGGCGGCCTGCAGGCGCGCGGGGTTGCGCGTTACAACCTGCAGACCGGCCAATGGTCAACGCTGGGCGCTAACAATGCGGTGAATGGCAACGGCGTCAACGGCTTGGTGGCCGCCATTGCCGTGGTCGGCAGTGATCTTTACATCGGTGGCAGTTTCACACGCGGCTACAACAGCAGTAGCAGCAATGTCAGCGCCAACTGTATCGCTAAATTCAATCTGACAACCAATACCTGGTCGTCGCTGGGTGGACAGAGCGGCACAACCGGAAATGGCGTTGATGGCGATGTGGGCACAATAGTCGCGCTCAACGGTTCGGTTTATATCGGTGGCACGTTCAAAAACGCCCATATCAGCACCGGCAACAACGTTCTAACCAACGGTGTTGCGCGCTGGACTGGCAGCACCTGGGCGGCGTTGGGAAAAGGCACCAACACTGCCTCCAGTTCGGGTGTGGTGAACGATCTGACCGTGATCGGCAACGACCTTTATGCCGGTGGCACCTTCACCAGTGTAACCAACAGCAACGATACTAAAGTGGATGTAGGCTATGTTGCCCGCTGGAATACGCAGAACAGCACCTGGTCTGCCTTGGGTACGGGCGTTGGCACTGCGAACAACGGGGTGGACGGGTTTGTCTACGCGCTGGCGACTAACGGGACGGAGCTATATGTCGGCGGCTCTTTCGCCACAGCCAGCAACAGCAGCAGCAGCAAACTGACAGCCAATAATCTTGCCAGATGGACTGGCTCTGCGTGGGGCGTGGTCGGCAGTGCGGCCACGGCGATGGGCAACGGTGTTGAAAGTACAGTCTGGGAATTGATCTATAACGGCAGCAGTCTGTATGTCGGCGGTGAATTTGACGGAGCTTTTACCAACGGGGCTAAGACCAGCGTCAACGGCATTGCGCGTTGGAACGGCACGAGTTGGGCGGCCTTCGGCTCAGGCACAGGCACCAGCGGTAATGGCGTGGATGAGACGGTAAACGTGATTGCACTGGTGGGCGGCACCTTCTACGTCGGTGGCGACTTTTCAGAAGCCTACAACAGCGCCAGCAATAGTGTAGACGCCAACTCTATCGCGCGCTGGAACGGCAGCACTTGGTCAACTCTATCTACTCCAACCGCGCCTAAAAGTCTGGCGGCGGTTTCTGCTGCCAGTTTCGCTGGCGCGGAATTGTCTGCCGAAGGCATCGTAGCCGCTTTTGGCACGGGCTTGGCGACCTCCACCCAAGTAGCCTCTACCACGCCTTTGCCGACGAGCTTGGCTGGCACGACCGTGTCAGTGAAAGACAGCGCCAATGCGACGCGGCAGGCGTCACTCTTCTTTGTCTCCAGCGGACAAGTCAATTTCCTGATGCCGGCTGGCACGGTAGCCGGTGCGGCGATAGTAACGATCACTTCGGGTGACGGTTCTACTTCGGTCGGCAATGTGACGATCATCGGCGCCGCGCCGGGGTTGTTTGCAATGAATGCGAACGGCCAGGGCGTAGTAGCAGCGGTAGCGTTGCGCGTGCGCGGCACGGCGCAAACCTACGAAGCCATCGCCCGCTTCGACACGGCCACCAGCAAATTCGTGACGGTGCCGATTGATCTGGGGCCGGCCACTGATCGAGTTTTCCTGATCGGCTATGGCACAGGCTTCCGCAATCGCTCTTCGCTCAGCAATGTCGTCGCCACCGTTGGCGGTACGAACGCCCCCGCCTCCTTCGCCGGGCCACAGGGCGTTTTAGTAGGTCTGGATCAGGTCAACCTGGAGTTGCCGCGCAGCCTGATCGGGCGCGGTGAAGTTGATCTGGTGCTGAGTGTAGACGGTAAAACCGCCAACAAGGTGAAGGTCAATATCAAGTAATTGGTGCGCGACGTGTGTCGGCCTCATCTTCAAGCCAGGCAGGGAATGATCTCCCTGTCTGGTTGATTGTTTATCTGGCTCTATGCAAGGAGCAGACAGGGTGTACAGAAATTGGATGGTGTTGCGAGAATCCGCCGCCTTATTTCTGGATCTAGCACGCAGTAAAAGGAAAAATATGAAGCGATTACTGATGTATATCGTCGTTTTGATGTTCCTGACGTTCTGGCTGGTCTTGAGCGCGGGCAATCAAAGTAAAACACAGGCGGCTCGGCGTAGTACCGAGGATGTTACCTTCTCGAATCAAATCGTGCGGCTGATGCAGAACCACTGTCAACGCTGTCATCACCCGGACGGGGCCGCGCCTTTCTCCTTGATGACCTACGAAGAGGCTTATCCATACGCTAGGGCCATTAGATCGGCTGTCCAAACGCGCCGCATGCCGCATGGCGTCTTCAATGCGCGCCTCGAGAATGGTTGCGGAGATGTAAATACCTTCGAAGGCCCGCGCCGCCTGCTGGACAGCGAAATCGCCATGTTTGCGGCATGGGTGGAGGCAGACGCGCCTGAAGGGAACCCCGCCGATATGCCACCGCCCATGACCTTCGATAATGATCCTGGTCATGGCGGCCACGACGAATATTACGATACTTGGCAAGCCGGCGAGCCTGACATCGAGTTGAACAATGGCCCGGACGGTTTTAAGGTGCCGGGTTCGCTCTATAAAGATTTCTTCCGCCGCTTCCCCATCAAAACCAACTACGAGTCGGATCGTTACTTTACCAGCTTCGAGGTGCTGCCTGGCACAGGCGACCTGGGCCGGCAGATCAATGTCGTGCACCACGTGACACTCTTCATTGATCCCACCTGCGGGTCGCTCGAACAGGAGAAAGCCTTTGCCGCCTCGAATCCGGAAATCAAGGGGGCGGGGTTCGAAGGTGAATTCCTCTACGAGACGAGTTTGGTCGGCATGTGGTTTCCGGGCACCAACGCGATAGTCTTACCGGCAGGCATCGGCATCAAGATTCCGCGCGGCGCTTGCTTGATAATGGAAATTCACTATACCACCTGGCAGCCTGAAGAGGTCGTGGACAAAACCACGATGGGGCTGCGCTGGGCGCGCACGCCGGTCTACTATGAACGCCTCGCGAAGCGGGTCAGCAATGAAAACTTCGTCATTCCGGCGGGCGCAAAGCACTACATGATTAAGGCGAGCAAGACCATTGATGATCCTGTCACAATCTACTCGATGGCGCCGCACATGCATCAGTTCGGGACTGACTTCGTGGCTGATGCGCTGCTTCCGGATGGCCAGAAGAAGTGTCTGATTGATGTCGAATATGATTTCAAGCATCAGGGCAACTACCTACTCAAAGAGCCGATCCATCTGCCAGCCGGAACGCAAATCACGATTCGTGGCTACTACGACAATACGGAGGATTTCCCGCGCCAGCTCAATCATCCGCCGATTAACATTCCGTTTGGGCCGGTCTCCGATAAAGAGATGTGTCAGATCACCATCGGGCTGACTAACGACACTCAGTTGTTGCAGCCGTCGTCTCCCACCCTCTCGACGATTCGGGTGAACGGCGATAGCTTGATCGTCAACGGCAGCGACCTGCGCCCAGGAGCGTTTATAGAGGTCAACGGCAAGCTGCTTACCGATACGCAAATGGGCGATAAACAGTCTTCTGTTTTCTCGCTCTCCGATTGGCATGAATTTGCCGATGCGTCGAGTTGCTGCTGTGCGGCGAAGGGTGCCACCGTCTGCAACTGTGGCAAAGAGTGCAGCCTGGGTAAACCGGTGAAAATCGCTATCGTCAATCCTGATGGCGGACGGTCAGCAACCAGACGCTTTCTCCTGCGCGACTTGAGAAAAGAACCCAGCCGCATCCAGTATTAGCGCAGCCCGTGCGTGACATGGCTGAGCGCAGCCGCTCTATGCTCAGCCATGTCACGGCCACAATGGAGTGAGTAGGGGCAGACCTATGTGTCTGCCCCAATTGGTTGCGCACGAACTGGGGCAGACACGTAGGTCTGCCCCTACGTTGGTGGTCGCACCTCACCCAATTGATCCACTACCCCAGGCTTAAATGTACTTGGCCAAGACCGCCCGCACGGCCTCCGGGTCGTAAAACTCCTTCACCAACTCTTCCGCGCGGTAGCCGAGCAACTGGCCCGGCGCGGTGTAGCCGAGGTAGCGCATGCCTTCGGGGCTGCCATCGAAGCGCCCATCCGGCAACAGATCAAGCCACGCGCCGGGGCCGAAGCTGTAGCGATACAGGAAAGTCTCGCCCCGTTCATAATCCCAGAACTGCAAGCGTCCGGCAGCGCCCGCCGCGACCAGATATTTGCCGTTTGGCGCAAAAGCGACAGCTTCCACTGACCCCAGATTTCCTGCGAGCGTGCACAGCAGCTTCCCGTCGCACACCTGCCAGAGCCTGACCTTTGCATCAGCACTGCCCGAGGCCAGCGTCAAGCCATCGGGCGCAAAGACGACCGAACTCACCTCGTGGGAGTGCCCGACGATTTCGCGCAGCAGCTTGCCGTCGCGCACCTGCCAGAGCCTGACCTTTTTGTCAGCACTGCCTGATGCCAGCGTCAAGCCATCGGGCGCAAAGGCGACCAACTTCACTGGTAAGGAGTGGCCGGTGAGTTCGCGCAGCAGCGAGCCATTGCGTACTTGCCAGAGTTTGACCGAGTTGTCATCACTGCTCGAAGCGAGTGTCGCACCATCGGGCGCAAAGGCGACCGCCCTTACCCCAGAAGAGTGGCCGGTGAGTTCGCGCAGCAGCTTGCCGTCGCGTACTTGCCAGAGTTTGACCGAGTTGTCATCACTGCTCGAAGCGAGTGTCGCACCATCGGGCGCAAAGGCGACCGCCCTTACCCCAGAAGAGTGGCCGGTGAGTTTGCGCAGCAGCTTGCCATCGCGCACCTGCCAGAGCTTGACCGAGCCGTCACCACCGCCCGAAGCGAGCGTCGCGCCATCGGGCGCAAAGGCGACCGCATTCACCCTGCCGGAGTGGCTCGCGAGTTCGCGCAACAGCGTGCCATCGCGCACCTGCCAGAGCTTGACCGAGCCGTCACCACCGCCCGAAGCGAGCGTCGCGCCATTGGGTGCAAAGGCGACCGCATTCACCCTCCCGGAGTGGCCCCCGAGTTCGCGCAACAGCGTGCCATCGCGCACCTGCCAGAGCTTGACCGAGCCGTCACCACCGCTCGAAGCGAGCGTCGCACCATCGGGCGCAAAGGCAACTACAGTCACCCAATCTAAGTGACCCGCGAGTTCGCGCAGCATCGCGCCATCGCGCACCTGCCAGAGCTTGACCGAGCCGTCATCATCGCCCGAAGCGAGCGTCGCACCATCGGGCGCAAAGGCAACCGCCCTTACCCAATCTGAGTGGCCCGCAAGTTCGTGCAGCAGCGCGCCATTGCGTACTTGCCAGAGCTTGACCGAGTTGTCATCACTGCTCGAAGCGAGTGTCGCACCATCGGGCGCAAAGGCGACCGCCCTTACCCCAGAAGAGTGGCCGGTGAGTTTGCGCAGCAGCTTGCCATCGCGCACCTGCCAGAGCTTGACCGAGCCGTCACCACCGCCCGAAGCGAGCGTCGCGCCATTGGGTGCAAAGGCGACCGCATTCACCCTGCCGGAGTGGCCCCCGAGTTCGCGCAACAGCGTGCCATCGCGCACCTGCCAGAGCTTGACCGAGCCGTCACCACCGCCCGAAGCGAGCGTCGCGCCATCGGGCGCAAAGGCGACCGCATTGGCTGCTTCACCGCCGCCCAACACTTGCAACAACATCCCATCGCTTGCGCGGTAAAGTCGAATCATTCCTTCTCTGTCACATTCGGCCAATAGTTTGCCATCGCTGCTGTAGGCTAAAGCGAGAATGGAACCTGTCGCACCCAGTTGGACAACCGGGCGCATTTCGCGAGTATCAATGGTGAAGAAGGGCCAACCCGTCACCCCTATGAGCACAGCTTGGCGATAATCAGCCCCTGCCAGCCGGGCATTTTCCGTATTGGCTTCAGTTAGGTTGGCTGAGCGCAAATCAGCGCGGTCGAGCACGGCGTGGCCGAGCTTCGCTTTGGTCAAGTCCGCTCCGGCCAAGTTGGCTTCGGTCAAATCCACACTTTCCAGCACGGCTTCCTGCAATTGCGCGCCCGCCAATTGCGCACCCGGCGGAACGCGCCCAGCCAGGGCTTGCCGCAACTTTTCGACAGCGCCAATCTCTTCTTCCATCCCGGCGCGGATGCGGGCGCTCCAATACAGAATTTGCAGCGCGTTTTCCGACACGTTGGCTTGATAAGCTGCGCGCAAAATCTCTTGCAGCGGTTCGCGCAACGCATCCTGCTCATCCAGCAGCGCCAGGAAATAGATGGTCTTCTGATCGTAGCGCCGCGTGTTCAGCATCTCGCGCAAGCCGACGGGATCGGCCAAACAATCCTGCAAACGGCGGGCGAGGAAAAATTCGCCGAACGAGCGGTGCATAAACGTGAAGTTGCCCGCATTGTCGCGTTTGAGGAAACTGGCGCTCTGCAATTCGACGGCGATGTCCGCCGCCTCTTCATCGCCAAGCTCAAGGCGTTGGTCGGCCACCAGCCGTTCGATAAAGGGGCAGAGTTCTTTGAAATGCGCCGCCTGCGTCGCATCGCGCCACATCCGCCAGCCGAGTTCCAGCATCAAGGCCAGCCGCGTCTGTTTCCCCAAGCTGAGTTTGCGCCCCTTGCTGTCTTCACGGTCAATCCAGATGTTGGTGTAGACGTTGTAAAGATTGGCGGCATTGACCTGCTGCCCGGCTTTTAGACGCGGCAAGGATTTGACGATCATATCCAGCAACAGCGGGCGCGTGGCCAGGTCTTTCAGATTGTAGATGGCTTGAATCTTCTGCCAATCTTTTGCGTGGTCTTGCGGGCGGGCTTTCTTCAGATAATCCTTGATTTGATCGTCATTGAATTCCTGCAAATAGACGACCTCGGCGCTCGAACGCTGCCGCAAATCGCGGTAAAGCTCGGTCTCTGTTTCGGAAAGAGTCGGGCCTTCGCCGATGACTTTGACCTGTTCGGTGCGATCTTTGAAATAATGCGTGCGACAGGTGATGACGATCTTGCCGCGCGCTTCGGCCAGGCGGCTCAACTGGCGGAAATTATCCTGCGTCACATCCCAACGCACGCGGTCGGCCATCTCGTCAAAGGCATCGAAGAGCAACACGACCTTGCCCAGCCGCACCAGATGCTCGAAGCGCGGGAAGCTGATGTCGCGCAAGCCGCGCAATTGAAAGTGGCGGCTGACGACACTTTCCAGCGTCTCTTCCTTGCGCACATCCTTGAGCGGAATCAACACCGGCGCGGGATGGCGCAACGGGTCATCGTGAAAACTGCGCGCCAGTTGGTAAGCCAGAAAACTCGCCAGCGTCGTCTTGCCCGTGCCCAAATCGCCGAGGATGACCATCTGATTACGACGCTCATCGCCCAACCATTTGCCGACGTGCGTCAAGGCGGGCAGCTTTTCGTAAACAATGTCGGTCACCAGATCAGGCCGAATAAACCAGTCGTCACCCTGCCATTTGGTCTTGGCCTCTTCTTCATAGTCCGCGACCAGCCCGTCAACATAGCTGTCTAGCGGCACCAACTCGCGCAACAGTTCAGCGTAGGTGATGCAATGCACGCCCGCCGCTTCCAACGCTGTGCGCGTCTCGGCGGCAAAGCCCTGCGCCGAGACGGCCACGGTGCGGAAGGCAGGCAGCTTCTGTTGCGTCATCAACCGTTGCGCCAGAATCTGGTCGCGTTCCTTCGCTGTAATCTGCTTGTCTTTGCATTCGACGATGGCGCTGGTGGGCAGGCCGCCGACCTTCTGTTCAATCGTCAAATCAATCTGCATCCCGCTCAGATTGCTGTCCTGTTTGGCATCGAAGCCGAGCAGCCGGTAAAGCGTCGCCACTTCGTCTTCAAAGCGTTTGCCCGCCGCGTAATTCTGTCGGCCACGCGCCGCCGGATCGAGTTTGTGTTCGCGGAACTCGAACTCTTCGCGCTCGCGGAATTGGAAGCCGTGGCGCGGCAGGTCTAGGGCTTCGACCAGTTGGCGCAGGCGCAAGTCGAAATCATCGTCGTTGCGGAAATCAATATGCAGGATGCCGCGCAAGGTCGGCTCGACCGCGCAGTCTTCGAGCAGCAGCGGAATCAGCGGGCGTTCTTTCGAGAGAATGTCAGCGGAGTGTTGCGCGAAAGCTTCGGCGCGCGTCCATTCTTTCTTGACGCCGAAGTAGCTGCGGCTGAAGACGGCGACCAGCTTGCGCGCTTGTTTCAAACCTTCGTTGATGCGTTCCAGCAGATTGTCGCCGGGTCGCAATTCCCACCGGTCGAACCACACGCGCACGCCTTCGTCGCGCAAGCGCGTGGCCAGCCGCTCGCACCAATCCCCATCCTCGCGCGCGTGACTGAGGAACGCATCGTAGGGTTTGTCGTTCTCGTTCTGAGCCATCGGCGCGCCTCCTGAGTCGGGTTAAAGCAGTACTGCCGAGGGCTGCAAATTATCATCAAGTGCGTGGGATGGGAAGCCCAAAGCCTGGGTACGCACGCTTCCAGCGTGCCAAGCTCTGGGTGAGACGGAAGGCAAGAGCAAGAACCACTCGGCTCGCTTGATTGATTGGCAGATCGAAGTGGGGGATAAGTTGATCGCGTTACCCTGATGCGCTCGCCTTCCCAAACGGGGCACGCTGGAAGCGTGCGTACCCAGGCTAAGGTTTACGTGGCACGCTCTTCGGTTTGTTAGTCTCTTCGGGTTTGGCGGGCGAAGTCTCTTTAGGCTTTTCAGCCTTTTGCACCGCCGCCAAGCGTTCCGTCAACCGGTCAACTTCTTTCTGCATGTCCAACATCTGCTTTTGCAAATGGACTATCTGTTGCCCGTGGTCGAATAGTTGGCGCTGCAATTCGAGCACTCGCTCTTGGCTGTAATTGCTTGTGCTGCCCGTGTTGAGCGACTGGTTCTGCTGCGAGCGCTCGACGTAATCAAGTCTCGTTTGCATCTGATCTACGCGGCGTTCCAGGTTCATCAAGCGAAAGCTTTGATCCTGGCCAAAGCGCGTGGCCGCACCCAACGATAGCAGACTCAAACACAACAAACCCGTGAGCGCCGTGCGCCAATTACGTTTGATGGGAAATCTCATTGCTCTCAACCTCCATTGCTGTCATCAGCGTGCTTTACTGAAACCAATTTGTTAGTCTTCTGCGTCTACTGAACGTGACAGTTCTGGCACAACTGGTTTCCGAATTGCAAGCCCTAGCAATCTGCCGTTTGCGACGGGAGACATCAAAGCAGGAATGCACGCCTGCGACTAAATCGAATTGGTGCGGTACAGGGAGCGGTAGCGACCTGCTGGATTCGTGAGGTGCACGCTCCCGCAGTACCAGGTCGCTACCGCTCCCGTACCGCACCTGCTTCCTACAGAGGACTTCGTTTGAAGAAATTAGCGGCTCGCTTTTGGAGCGTAATTTTACTCATAGTCTTTAGCTCCGCGGCAATTGCCGCACAATCAAGCGAGATTTTACGCGGGCAGATCGTTGATGAGCTGAGCGACGTTATTCCCGGTGCGCAGCTCACGCTGACGGCAACCGGCGGCAAGCAACTCACTGCCGTCAGCGATGCCAACGGCGAATTCACGCTACTACACGTCGCGCCCGGCGTTTACACACTGACCGTCACCGCCGAAGGCTTTCAGCCCTACAATGAACGCGAACTGCGTTTACCGCCCAAACCGCCGCTGCTCAAACTCACGCTGAAAGTCGCCGCCGTCAACATCGAAACCGAAGTCAAAGCCGATGAACCGGGCGTTTCCGTCGAGCCGGATCAGAACATGGATGCGATTGTGTTAGGCGAAGACTTCATCGAGACCCTGCCTGACAATGAAGATGATCTGCGCGAATACTTGCTGATGCTGGCTGGCCCCGGCGCGGCTGGCGCGGCGGGCGGACAGGGCGGCGCGCAGATTTACATCAACGGTTTTCGCGGCGGACGCTTGCCGCCGCGCGAAGCCATCCTGCAAGTACGCATCAACCAAAGCCCCTTCTCCGCCGAATTCGAGCGTCCCGGCGCGGGCCGCGTAGAAATCATCACCAAGCCGGGCAACAACGAATGGCACGGCGGCTTCGGCGCGAACTTCCGCAACTCGGCGCTCGACGCGCGCAACGCGTTTGCGGCGGTCAAACCTGAGTTGGAGCAGAAGCGTTATTCGTTCAACCTGAGCGGCCCGCTGATTCGCAAGCGCATGTCGTTCTTCGCCAACCTGGAACAACGCCACTTGATCGGCAGCGGGACGGTGCGCGCTGAAACGCTCAGCGGGCCGTTCGTCGCCAACGTGGCCGCGCCCAACGAGAGCGCCTATTTCAGCGCGCGCGCTGATTATCTGCTCAATCAGAAGAACACTATCAACCTGACCTACTCGCGCTCTTCGTCCGAAGCGCTAAACCGCGAATTCGCCGCGCGGCTCGCTAGCGGCGGGACGAGCAACTTCACCTTGCCCGAACGCGCTTCGAGTTCCGACGATGTGAATCACACGTTGCAACTGGCCGAGACCTGGCTCATCAGCGCGCGGCTGATTCACGAGTCGCGCTTGCGCTTGCAATACGACGAGCGTCATCTGCGCGCCAATACACAGGGCTACGCGGTCAACGTACTCGATGCGTTTTACGGTGGCGGCGCAACCTGTTGTCCCAACAACTCGCGCCAATTCACAGCAGAGTGGCAGGACTATCTGACTTACACGCGCAAGCGGCAGACCCTGCGCGGCGGCGTGCAGGTCGAGTACAACCGGCAGAACGATTTCAGCGCGAGCAATTTCAACGGTACTTACACCTTCTCCAGTCTCGATCAATATCGCCGCGCATTGACTGACCCGCAAGCGCGCGCCACTCAGTTCACGCAGAGCCTGGGCAATCCGCGTTTGCGCTACGACCTTTATCAAGCCGCGTGGTTTGTGCAAGACGACGTGCGTTTGCGGCAAGGCCTGACGCTCTCGTTCGGCTTGCGCCACGAATTCCAGTCGCATTTGGAAGACAAGCTGAATTTCGCGCCGCGCTTCGGCGTGGCTTGGTCGCCCTTCAAAGATCGCAAGACGACTTTGCGCGTGGGCGCGGGGATTTTCTACGCGCGGCTGACGGGCGGAGTTTATAACACCACGCTGCGCTACAACGGCATAACGCAACAGAGCATCATCATTCCCACGCCGCTCTTCCCCGATCCCTTCGCTGGCAATCCGAACATCCGGCAAAGCAGCGCCATCCGCTGGCTGCTTGCGCCGGAGTTGCAAGCGCCCTACGTCATCAATTTCAACGGAACGGTCGAGCGGCAATTGACGCGCTCAGTGGTCACGACCTTTGGCTACCACTTCACGCGCGGCGTACATCAATTTCGCGCGCGCAACATCAACGCGCCGCTGCTTGATGGCGTGCGCCCTGATCCAACGCAAGGCAATCTCTTTCAGATCGAATCTTCCGCCGCCTCGCAATATCACGGCCTGCAATTCCGGCTGGATCGTCGCCTGGGGCGTAGCTTCACAGCTTTCGGTAGCTATGCGCTGGCGTGGACGCAGAGCGATGCCGACGGCCCAACGTTCTTTCCGGCGAACAGCTACAATCTGCGTGATGAATGGAGCCGCGCGTTGATTGATCGGCGGCACAATCTCTACATCGGCGGCAGTCTGCGTTTGCCCTACGGCTGGCGTGTTGCGCCGACTGTTAATGCATATTCCGGCACGCCGTTCAATATAACGACAGGGCGCGACGAGAACGGCGATTCGCGCCTCAACGACCGCTTTGTCGGCGTCGGGCGCAATGCTGATTTGCTGGCGAGCCTTTATCCGAGTTTGCCTGATCGCTGTCTGCTCAATTGCAGCGCGGGCAGTCAACCAATCAATCTCCGCGATTTTCTCATTGCCAATTTCCCGAACGGCGTGCGTGCCGAAGGGCCGGGTTACTTCAGCGCCAATCTGAGCGTCACTAAAACCATTGGCTTTGGCCACCGCAAAGCGAACACGACCGCAGCCAGGCCGGGCGCGACAAATGCCAAAAGCGCCGAGAAGCTCAACGCAAAGAGTGCAGGATTGAACGGTCAGAGCAAGCCCGGCAAAGTTGGTGGTCAGGCCAACGCGCCGAATAACAACAGCGAAGCACCGCGTTTCAACTTGCAACTCGGCGCACAGATCACCAATCTTTTCAACCGCGTCAACTTCGGACAATACAGCGGCGTGCTGACCTCGCCGTTTTTCGCGCGGGCGAACAGCGCCAGCACAGCGCGCCAGTTTGAGTTTACGTTGCGTTTCGGTTTTTGAGTGGCGCGTATAGTTCGACAAGCTGCCAGCTTGTCGGCAGTCTCGGCATAAGACCCAATGGTCTTCCGGCTGAGACTGCGATTCGACAGTCTTGACGTTGAATCAATCGAGCGCCAACCAAGTCTGCCGACAAGCTGGCAGCTTGTCGAACAACTTCATCACAATATGAAAAAGACACTCGTCACCCTGCTAGCTTTGCTCTGCCTCAGCGCGTATCCGCAAGAGCGCGCCGCCACGCGCCCCAACTTCATCCTCATCATCGCCGATGACATGGCCTGGGACGATTGTGGCGCTTATGGCCACTGCACTATTCGCACACCGAATCTTGACCGGCTGGCACAGAGCGGCTTGCGCTTTGACCGCGCGTTCGTTACATCCAGTTCGTGCAGCCCAAGCCGCGCTAGCCTCATCACCGCGCGCTACCCGCACAGCGCCGACGCAGAGCAGTTGCACTGGCCAGTGCCTGCCGAACAGACGACCTTTGTCGAATTGTTGAAAGCCGCGGGCTATTGGACGGCAGCGGCGGGCAAGTGGCATTTGGGCGATGCTATTCGTAACCGCTTCGATCTGGTGAAAGAGGCCGACCCGGCGGGCTTCATCCTGCCGCGTCCCCCAAACGTAGATCCGAAAACGCTGGACGTAAGCGGCACCGGCGAATGGCTCAACCTATTGCGGCAACGACCAAAGGATAAACCGTTCTTCTTGTGGCTGGCAGCATTCGATCCGCACCGCGATTATGAAGAAGGGATCATAGCCAAACCACACACGCTGGCTGATGTAGTCGTTCCGCCTTACTTGCCCGACACGCCTGGAGTGCGCAAGGAACTGGCGCTCTATTACGACGAGATCACACGGCTGGATGAGAAGGTGGGCGAAGTGCTCGCCGAGTTGGACAGACAGCAAGCGGCGCGCGATACGCTGGTCATGTTTGTGAGCGACAACGGTCGCCCCTTCCCGCGCGCGAAGACGACGCTGTTTGACAGCGGCATTCGCACGCCACTGATCGCGCGCTGGCCGGGCAAAGTCAAAGCTGGCGGCGTAACGCGCAGCCTAGTCAGCACGGTTGACATTGGGCCGACGCTCTTGGAATTGGCGGGCGTCAAATTGTCGCCGGCATTTCAAGGCCGCAGCTTTGCAGCAGTCTTGCGCAACCCACAGCGCCAAATCCGCGACGCTATTTATGCCGAAAAGAACTGGCACGACTACGAAGACCGTTCGCGCGCCGTGCGCACGGCGCGCTTCAAATACATTCGTAACTATTACAATGATCTGCCGCTGACGCCCTCCGCCGATGCCTGGCGCAGCCCAACGGGGCAGGCATTTCGCCACTTGCGCGACGCGGGCAAACTCACGCCGCAACAAATGGTCGTCTTCCAGACTCGCGCTGCCGAAGAGCTTTACGACACCGTCGCCGACCCAAACGAGTTCCACAATCTGGCCGGAGATGTGCGCTATGCCGCGACGTTGAAAGCAATGCGGGAGAAGTTGCAACGTTGGGAGACCGAGACTGCCGATCGTGCGCCGCTACGCCGCACGCCGGATGAGTTCGACCGTGAGACAGGAGAACCGTTGCCTAATCGCCCAACACAGCGTCCCGGCAAGCAAGCGTTCTTCAGACCGTGAATGGTGCGGTACCGGGAGCGATAGCGACCGGGTAGGCTGGCGGTGATTGCCTCATGTGCGCAATATATCCGGTCGCTATCGCTCCCGGTACTGTATAGCTATTTGCCGCAGGCCGGTCAGGAAACCCCGTTCAACTGCCGCTTCATCAAGCAGCCTGACTTCAATGCCAGACGCAGCCAACACATCCCGCCAAGCTTCCGCAAGCGCGCCGCCACCCGTAATGAGGACTTGCCGCAACAACCCGCGCCGCAACCATGCATCCAAATCCGCCGCCAAATAAACGCCCAGCAAAAAAGCGAGCCGCTCTTCTGGCGTGCTCGCAGTGCGTTGTTCGAGCAAGCGCACACAGAATAACGCGCGCGGCAAACCGCTTTGCCGTTGCTCGTGCATCCCAGCTTCGAGCCAGTGCCGGTCAATCTTTTCCGGCCTGGTTTGCGGCACGGAGTCGGCCAGGATGGTTTGCGTTTGCGTCGTGTGAATCAACTCGCCGGTCAAGCTAGTCAGGCTGGCGGCGATGCGCGCCGTGTCGTCGAGTTGAATGAGCTTCCAATGCGAGCCGAGATTGAGCAGCGTAGCGCCCGGCGCGAGCAAACCGAGCGCATGCAATCCGACGCAGAGCGTCTCTTCACCCCGCATCACATCCGCCGCGCCGATGGTTTCAGCATCGCATTGCGCAGGGCCGGAACGCACGCCGGGCACGAGCAGGACAGGCAAGTCAGTGATGTGTGGGAAGCGATGTGTTTGAGTAGCCGCGCTCAAATCGCTCAAAGCTGCGGGCGCAGCGACGTGCGGCACTTCGGCCAAGCCAAGCGGTGAAGTAATCATTCCGGCGGCCAACACGGTGCGCGGTGCTGAGCCTGGCGCTTCTGCTCGCACTTGCGCAATCAATTCGCGCAAAGCTTCGTGCAGACGCGCGGGCGAGCCGTCACGCGCCGTATCGCGTACGCCGACGCTGGCGCGCACGTTGGCGACGCTCTCTTCACCAACCGTCAGCCAGACGCGCGTGTTGGTAGTGCCGGTGTCAATACAGATCAAACAATGAAGATCGTTCATCGGCTTGCCAGCGCAGCTTCAATAAAGGCAGTCGCGCGCATGCGGAGCAATGCCAAGCCGCCCTCTTGCAAAACATCTTTGCCAACCAACTCTGAGCCGATGCCGACTGCCCAAGCGCCAGCGGCAAAGTATGCGCGCGCCGCGTCAGGCGTTACACCGCCAGTCGGCACCAACCGCACGTCATTGAGCGGCGCGCGCACGGCCTTGATGTAAGCAGGCCCTAGCGTATTAGCTGGAAAAATCTTGATGGCATCCGCGCCCGCATCCAAGGCTTCGACAATCTCTGAAGGCGTAAAGCAGCCGGGCAGTGAGAACAGGTTCAAGCGTTTTGTCGCAGCAATCACTTCGGCATTACGGTTGGGCGAGACGATAAAGCACGCGCCTGCGTCAGCGGCCTGCTTGACTTCATCAGCGCGTAGCACCGTGCCTGCGCCAATCGCCGCCGTTGCGCCGAAACGCCGCGCCAGCCGCCCGATTGTCGTCATTGCGTTTGGTGAGTTCAGCGTAACCTCGACCGCCGTGATTCCGGCTTCGAGCAGCACTGCCGCCAAATCTTCTTCACGTCCGCCAAAAGCGCCGCGCAAGATTGCCACGATGCGCCCGGCCTCGATCAACTTGCCAACTTGTTCGCTCATCATTTTGCCAACGGAGAAAAACGATAACTGCCTGCACTAATTTCGTAAGTTGCCAATCCATTCGCTTCATGCAAAAACTTTACGCCGGGTTGCTCTGCGCTGCGAAACGGCAGCTCGAGCTGCGCAGACATATTGGCCGGGAGCGTCAGATCAAATTGCTGCTGCGTTCCCGTCGCTTGCCATTCGCACAAGATCGTGCCGCGAATCGTCGGCAGCTTTAACTTTGCGTGCGCGAGCTTGCCAAACTGCGGCTTGATATGCGCGACTTTGAAGCTCGGCACAAGCGGCTCGATGCCAAACATTTTGCGCGCGATGATGTTCGCAGGCGCAGCGCCCCAGGCGTGATTCCAATCCAGGTTGGGTTTGTATTTGATGTCCCACGCCTCAGTGGTCATCGTCGAACCTACTTCGAGCATGTGCAGCCAACTGCGGTCGTGCTTGGCCGTCAGCAACTCCAATGCGTAATCGGCCTCGCCCGCTTCATACAAAGCTTCGAGCAGATACTGCGCGCCGTAAACGCTGCAAGCCATCCCACGCGATTTGATAAACTCGACGACTGATTTAACGCTGTCCGGCGCGACCATCCCGAACGCCAGCGGAAACATATTCGCGTGTAGCGAGCTGTGCCCAGTGCCTATGCCGTCAACGTAAACGCCGCGCGGTTGGTCGAAGAACGTGCGATTGAAAACCTCTTTGAACACAAAAGCTCGTTGGCGAATCAATCCGGCTTCATCCGCCTTGCCCAACACAGCAGCGATCTCGCCCAGCAACACCAGCGCACGATAGTGAAATGCATTGACCACCGTATTGTAGTCGGTGAAGACAAACCCATCGGTCTCGCCGCCAGGCGTTGGCGGCGTCCATTCGCCTGGCCGTTGGTTGCCGCGTGCGCCTTGCGGCCAATCCACGATGTCGCGAAATTGGTCGCCGCTGTAATGAAGCGTCTGCAAAAACTCCTTTGTGACACGGCCTGTGCGCGTGCTGATCAATCCGTCTTCGCGCGCCAGCGTCAGCAGCGTTTTTGCTTTCAAGTCGCTGTAAAACCGGCGCAGCGATTCAAGGTTGCTCGTCTGTTGATAATCGGCCCACGCCATCAGCACCGAGTGCAAGTGCCATTCGGTGGGCCAAGCCGGATTGAAGAGTAGAAACTCGTGCGTGT
Organism: uncultured Acidobacteriota bacterium; assembly: GCA_963699175.1. Taxonomy (GTDB): domain Bacteria; phylum Acidobacteriota; class Blastocatellia; order RBC074; family RBC074; genus JACPYM01. Next base: position 2,222,288 of record OY969418.1, read on the forward strand.
AACGCGCAATCGCATATTCGCGATCAACCGCGTAATGGCCGAGTTGTTGGATGTAGGCGTCTGCTTCATAAGGCATCCGTTCGCGCGTGCCATCGGCGTAAACGCCCAGGAACGGTGTGGCCTTTAACGTGTACTTGCATAAATCCCAGACAGCATTCAGTTCAGGGCTTGAACTAGTGAACTCAGCGGCTTGGTCATCAAATTGATAGAACAGCGCAAGCTGTTTGACTTGAAAAGCGGCCAACTCGCCGGGCACACCGATCAATTCTGCGTAGCGAAATGGCGCGACCTCCGGCATATGTTCGGCTAGCACTTGGCTGTTTGGATATGACGAGCTTTGGCGCGGCAATTCGACGACGTAAGTGTGCGGGCCTTGTTGCAATGTCAACTCGGCTTTTTTGTAGACGATATTGCCACCGGGTTTGCGATCAACCGTGTTTTCGGCTTGCAGCTTCTCGCCCAAATGCACCTCGACCTTATCGCCTTCGCGCGGGTTACTCAGTGTGACTTTGAGGGTGGCAAAAGCTGCTTTGCCAAAATCAATGAAGTAGTGCTGCGACGCAATGCGCACAACTTTGACCGGCGCGACTTCGTGATAAGAGATCGGGTGACGATTCTCGAAGACCCATTCATCGCCCAGCTTCACCCAGCGGCTCTCGCTCGGCCAGCGGCGCTGCTTGAAATTCAAATCGCCGATGTTGAAGCGTTGCGGCTGGCTCCATGCGCTCGCCTTCCCTGCCACGTCCCAGGTTCGCACCTGCCACCAGTAAGACGTGTTGGTTTGCAGCGGCTTGCCCGTGTACTCGACATCAATGGATTGATCGGAGTTGACCTTGCCAGAATCCCAGCCATCGCCCTGTTTACGCGCGAGCAACTTGGCATCCGAAGCTACGAGGATTTGATAGGCTGTCTGGCGCGCACCCATCCGCGTGTCGTTGACGATCCAGCCAAACTCCGGGCGGGCGTCGGTAATCACGGCGCGTTCGGGGTGCGACAGCAATTCACACAGCAAACCGGAAGGGGCGCGTAACGCGGGTTGCGCGCGCGTCGTTGCAACAAAAGTCAGGACGAGCAAGAGGCCGGATAAACAAATGACAATCAGACTTTTCATAACGGATTGGGGGAGTGAAAGCACGCCGCACAATATAACAGAATTTGCAGTTGGGGAACCGGCATGATTGTCTGTTCACGCCCCTTGGTTGATACTGCTTGAAACTACAGACTTCAAGAAAATGAAACCACGAAGAAACGAAGAAAACGAAGGGGGAATACGGAGAGCTAAGGCTGAAATGATTGCACTCCTACTGCTTCCTTCGCCTTTTTCGTTTCTTCGTGGTGAAATAGCAGGAGGAATTGTATGCCGAATCCGCTCTGGGTCTCGATTGTTTCCGCGACCGCGCAGAAGCTGACGAAGAAGTGTCCGCATTGTGGCAGGCAAGGCGTTTATCCGGCGAAACAAGCCGGACATTTCTACACCTGCAAATTCTGTGGCCACCGGTTCAAAGAAAAAGGAACGGAGAAATAATTGCTGAGCCAACGCGCCCTCATCACAAGCGGCGCAGATAGGCTTCGGGGTTATTCAGGAAACGCCGCGTCAAATCCACGTGTTCAACTTCGTCGTAAGCGACCTCGCGCACTGGATGCTGATCGAAGCTCAAGATCGCCGCGCCGGGAAAAGCCATCAACAACGGCGAATGCGTAGCAATGATGAACTGCGCGTCTTCTTCCACCATCTCTTTCAACATCGAGAGCAGCGCCAATTGCCGTTGCGGCGAAAGCGGCGCTTCCGGTTCGTCGAGCAGATACAAGCCGCCCGGCACGAAGCGCGATTGAAAGAGCTTCAGAAAGCTCTCGCCATGTGAATTGGCGTCGAGGTCTTCGCCGTAGCGTTCGATCAAGGCTTGCCGCTGACTGAGAACTGCACCTTTGGCCAAGCCCAGCGCATAGCCGGTGTACTCTTGCTCAAAATTGTCGGCCATCTCCTGCAACTCTTCGGTCATGCGTTTCAAGCGCCGCGCAAAATTGAAGAAGTCTTCGGCGCGCAGAAAGAAGCCGCGCGTAGTTCTGTGTTGCCAGACGAATTGCATCAAGCGGGACAACGCCCGCGCGTGTTGCAACGTGTTATCGCGCGGCAGATCATCGCCGCCTACCGCCACGGAGCCGACACCTACAGCCAACGCTTCGAGCAAGGTGGATTTGCCTGAACCGTTTTCACCGACCAGGAATGTAACGGACGAGTGAAACTCGATCGGTGCGAACTGCTGTACGAGCGGCAAGCTGAATGGAAAGTCCTGTCGCCGTTGCGCGGAAGGTTTGAGCCGGATAGCTTGCAAATGAATCATCGTCGTATCGGTGATTTGTCTTGTCATAGCGAAGCTGTTACTCTTGCGCCTCCTTGTATCACTGAATCCAATAGAAAAGTAAAGCCTGGGAGCGCACGCGGCTCGCGTGCGGCGTCGAGAGGCGCGACATTTACTTCAATGTATCTCTTCCGCAATCCCCGCACGCGAGCCGCGTGCGCTCCCAGGTTTGCACACTCAATGACCAAATCAGAAGCTCTTCCCCTCCCCCGTACCATCTCGTTCAGCGACTGGCTGGCTAACAAACTTTCACGCGTCACCTCGTCCGGCGAATTGATTCCCGAAATCGATGGCCTGCGCTTTCTGGCCATCGCGTCGGTGCTCTTTCATCACATGATGTCCATCTACCTGCACCGCAGCGGTAGGAGCGCCGTCGCAGTGCATTCGCAGGCGGACTGGATGGCTACCATCAATCAATCGTGGTTGGTGCAGTTGTGTTACGACGGTCATTTCGGCGTCAACCTCTTCTTTGCTATCAGCGGCTTCATCCTCGCTTTGCCATTTGCTAAACGCAGTTTCGCAAATCAGCCCGCGCCGAGTTTGAAAAACTATTATCTGCGCCGCGTGACGCGCATCGAACCACCCTACGCGATCTGCCTGATTCTCTTCTTTCTTTATCAATGGCTGGTCTTCCACAAGGAATTGGAGTTCCTGTTTCCGCACCTGCTGGCAAGCCTATTCTACGCGCATAACCTGGTCTATGGCACGCACAGCGTGATTAACAGCGTGGCTTGGTCTTTAGAGATAGAGATTCAGTTCTACCTGCTCGTGCCCGTGTTGGTGAAGCTCTTCAAGCTGAAAAATGCAGCGATACGGCGCGGCTTGTTGCTGGTGTTAATTACTGCGGGCGGCTTGCTTTCAACCAGCGTAATTTATCCGTCAGGCTCAACACGCTTGATGCTATCGCTCCCAAACTTCGCGCACTACTTCCTGGTCGGCTTTTTGCTAGCCGATTTGTATCTGCACGATTGGTTCAAACCGGAGCGGAAGTCATGGCGGGGCGATTTGCTGACACTGCTGGGTGGGGGGGCGAGTGTCGCAGTGCTCAGCCGCTTCGGGCTGTTTTATTTCGCGCTGCCGCTGCTGGTATTGGTGCTCTATTTAGGCTGCTTGCTGGGCAAGCTGTCGAACGAGCTCATCAAAATGCGTTGGATCGTCATCATCGGTGGGATGTGCTACACGTTCTATCTTTATCACGTGCCGATTGTGTCGGAGATGTTATCAAAGACGGCAGTGCTGGCGTCGGCGACGCGCCCGTTGGGTGTAGATTTTCTGCTGCAATGTCTGCTCGTCTGCCCGCTCGTCTTTTTGCTTTGCAGTTGGTGGTTTGTAGTAACTGAGAAGCCATTTATGCGCTGGAGTCTGTCAGCGAAGCCTAAACAGCGCGCGGTTGAATATGAAACTAATGTGCTGCTGTCGTAACGTTTCAGCAAGCTCATACACTTAAAATTGCCAAGCCAAACCCGCGTTGAAAGCGGGAGGATTAGGTGTATGGGAATTAGTTTCAACTGGCCAACCTGGTACGGAATCATTGTCACTGTGATGGGCCTGCACTGGCTTTTCAGCCGCCGCGCTGGCTCTGCCAAACCGCTTCTTTCGTTAATGCTGCTGATCGCACTGGTGAACTATGGGCAGTCTTATTATCAGAAATACGCCGGGACTCATCAGTACAAATCTCCACTCGCTGGCGCGTCTGCGCAAACCAGCCGCACATACCACAAAAGCAGCGGCGCAGTCAGCGTCTTCGATCAATCGTCCGGGGAGGAAATCTTCGCGCACTTCGTGGCCAAGCCAGCGGCGCAACTGAAACAGTTGGATCAACAGAGCAACGGCGATTGGCTGGCGAGTTTCTGGATTCCTGAAGCCACCGCGCTGGAAGCAGCGCCGGAGATGCGCGGTTGGTGGGAGCGAGAGATCGAGGACGAAGCCATCACGGTGCCCTTCACCCGCTGTTACAAATCCTTCTTCGGCTCGATCAGGGTAGAAGACCCGCAAACGGGCTGCACCTTGTTCGTCTACAAAGAGAGCGGCAAATATCACCCCATCGTCGTAGCCAAGTCAGCTAGCGAGAGCACAGGGACTTGGCGCGTGCTCTTCTCCACACAGCCGGGGCTGCCTTCCGTGCCGACAGAGTAGTTTCATGTGAGCAATGCTCGCGCGCGCCAACGCCACATCACTGTTCTCCATCACATTTTCGTGGCCCAGCTTTTCTAAGAAGCCCGGCTGCTCCATCACGCGCAACTGTTGTTCAGCCACGCCGGTCAGCAGCAGTGTGCCGCCGAGCACGCCGATCACCAAGCCCGCGATGACGGCGGTGTAAAGCTCCGGCTCCGGCTTCACGCCCGAAGCAATCGCAAAAGCAATCGCCAGCGGCAGCGCGACGATGCCGCCGATGAGACCCGCAATCAGATCGCTGGTGAACTGTTTGCGCATGTATCCTTCGCGCAGGACGGTGACAAGTTTGGGTTCGAGGCGGGTTTGCATGGGCGGGAATGATAAGGGCGGCGTGGTTGTTCCGCCAATCAGTTGGCTAACCAGAATGGAGTTGGCTCGCCGGTCAGTTTTTTGTTGTGACAATTGTCTTCACAGCAGAATGGACATATACTCCGGCGCGTTCCGCAGTCTCCGTTCAAGATCCGCGAAATGGCCAGGCAGTCGCGCTGGGGTCGGAAGACCGTATTGAACGACCAAAGATGTCTACACCTAAACGTCCGCGTATGTTTCGAGAGAAAATGCTGGAGCCACGGCGTAGAGGTGATTCTGGTTTTAGACGTCGGTTAACCAAATGACGCTCTAAGTAGGTAAGAGGGGAATCTACAGAAAGGCTGCGAATCTAAAAAGCGGTAAAAATACTATTGGGGAGAAAGAGTGTTAGCTATGTCTACATCAAGTAAAGGAAACCTTAAACGTACCTGGGTCGTCACCATCCTTTTCGTGGTAGCACTTGCACTCTATTTTTTGCTTCCTCTTCTCCCAACAATCCCCGAATCAATCAAACACCTTTCATTAACTCTCACTGCGGTAATGGCAGTTCATTTGTTGGATCGCCTCTGGTTATTCCGTGATTATTTTGAATACATGGTAGAGATTAAAAAAGGGGTTGAGCTTGAAATCAGAAATCAAACATCACCCTTACTCCAGCGAATTGATGAGATGAAAAGGGGGCTGGGAATCAAGGTTTCATACCTAGAGCGACAACATAACAGCGCCAATCTTTTCAGCAGGGCCAGGGAGATTGTGAATATGGCGGAAGAAAGCATTTTGGTCTTAAACTCCCCTACATATGAAAGCGAGGAAGACGATGACACAGGAGAAGCGGCGAAGGAACGCGCTCAATATTACGAATCGATATTAAATCGAGTAAGAACGGGAAGCGGGAAAATACGATACGAACGCCTGCTACAGATTCACAACGAGCAGGACTTAAAAAGCATTGCAATAAGAAAAGAATACAATAAACATTTGAATAGGATGCTTGACGAGCAACACAAGAGCCCCAACTTGCACATACACCTTCTTAAGGTACAGGCCAGGCGTTTAGCAACTTTCGTTCTTATAGATAACAAATACCTGATTTGGGAATCTAATGAGTTTGTAGACGCACAAAAGATACGAATGCATGGGGTTTTCATTATTGAGGACCCTTCTCGAGAAATTACAAGACACTTTTATACATTTTTTGACGACTTGAGACTTCTGAATAAAGGGCCTGTTACTCGTGACGACCTGTCCAAGTAATAAGGCAATCACAAGGTAAAGATGAATTTGAAGTGGAAACCTAACTCAGCCGTTAAGCAGCCCGAAAAAGTGACTGTTTCTTGGCGGGCCTGTAGTTAAGCGCAATGGAAACAGAAAAAAGCTACTACATTGAAGTGGTCGAGCCAACTGATCTGGATGCGTTGAAGGCAATCCAGGAATTGCAGGTGGCTGCTTGGGAGGGTTTGCCAGACAGGGACATTGTCCCGGCGCACGTGTTAGAGGTAGTCGCGGAAACCGGCGGCCAACTCCTCGCAGCGCGAGCAAATGACAACAACCAGATCATCGGTTTCGCCTTAGCCTTCCTTGCGAAGAATGATGGGTTGGAGAAGCATACAGGGATACCGGAAGACGAATTGTTCTTCGCATCACACATGGTCGCCGTCCTGCCCCAGCACCAGGGCGGCGTCGGTTATGAACTGAAGCAGGCACAGAAGGATCACGCGCTCCGCCGTGGGATCCGTTGGATGCAGTGGACCTACTATCCAATGCTGAGCAAGAATGGATCGTTAAACTTAAGGAAACTTGGCGCGCGCTGTTATAAGTTCGTGCGCAACAAGTATGGGAAGTTGACTGGTGGCTTATATCAAGGTTTGCCCTCAGACCGATTGATCGTGCTTTGGGATATGCAGCACCCTGGGGCCGCCCCGTTCCAACAAGATGCTGTGCTACTCACTCGACGAGATAGGGATTGGAGACCCGTCTTAGACAGATCGGTACTCGAAGCGGCGGCTAGCGGAAGCGGACCGCCATCAGTCATCTGCACTGTTCCGATTGAGTTTGTAGCACTCCGCCAGCGTGACTTAGATGCCGCTCGCGCTTGGCAAGAGAGCTTTGCACAAGTGGCCACAACGCTTCTAACCTCAGAGGCACGTTGGGCAGTCGCCAATTTCAGGGTTAGTGAGGATAAAGAAGAGGGAGAGTACCTGTTCATTAGAGAATGAGAGCTAAACCCCAGAACCCCGTAAATCATTTCCGAAATTGTTTGCGCCTGTAGCCTTCACGCAGAATTGTGACGAGTTTGGGTTCAAGCCGGGTTGGCATGGATAGGAATGCTAAGGGCAGCGTGATTGCTCTGCCACTCGGTTAGCAAAACCGAATGCGGTCGTTTGGTTGGTCAAATCTTCAGTGCCACGATTGTCTTCCCGACGCGACGGACATATACTCCGTCGCGTTCCGCAATCTCAACTTAACACTAACAATATGACCAAGTAGTCGCGCTTTGACTGTTAGACTCGATTGAGCAGTCATACTTCTTCAAAGATTACGCTTTGAAAGTCGGATAAATCATGGGCATACCAACACAAATAGACGTGCGAGTAGTCGCAAAGGATGGCAAATATCTGGGTGATGATATTGGCGGATCGCTCATAACCATTCACGATGTCCACACAGGTGAGTTGCTCGCGCGCGGCACAACCGGCGGAGGCTCAGGACAGCAGAATCTGATGGAGATATGTCTGACTCGCTCGGAAGTTTTGCCGGTTGACGGAGCTTCGGTTTTCACCGTGTCGCTCGATTTAGCTGAGCCTCGTTTGATTAGGGTAACTGCCTATGGGCCACTTGCCGCACAGAAATCTGCCAACACAGTCTCTCTTACACAATGGGTCTACCCAGGGAAGAATATAACTGGGGGAACGGAAGGTGGCGGCTTCTTATTGGAGATGCCCGGATTGATAGTTCAAATATTGAATCCCCCTACCCACTACTTGCCACAAACTGCTCCTCAACAGATAGAAATAAGAGCCAACGTGACGATGATGTGTGGCTGTCCTATTGGTAAAGGTCACCCGCCCTGGGACCCCAATCAATTTGAAGTTATGGCTGTAATCAAGCAAGGAGAATATATCTCCCTTGAGCTTCCCCTCAAGTATGACGAAGCCGCCCCGTATGCAGCACCAAGCCAGTTCGCTAATAAGTGGCAAGTGCCGAAGAATGATGCCCGGCAGCCCCAGATATACGAGATAACAGTTTCAGCCTTTCAGCAGAAGACAGGCAACACAGGAGTTGACAAGGCAACGGTCATAATTCCGCCAGGAACTACAGCGTCCAAGAGTTAATCGCCAAGCTTATTTGAGAAGAGGAAACCATTATGGATAAGCAAAACAGCCAGCGCGCGACGACGACGATCGCGTTGCTATTGGTCATAGTATTGGTTTCCTGGTTGGCGGCGTGTGGCAACAATAAATCGTTCGACTCGGCTGCGTGGCTGAAGGGCGATCAGCGTGCGCGCGGCAGGATGTGCGAAGACCTGGTTAAACGCAAAATCCTCATCGGCCAACCCGCTGCAGAAACGCAACGCTTGCTCGGCCAACCCGACACGAATTATGTCAGCGTCCTCTCGTATAACATTGATTTGGGCTGGCCCTTTAAGGATGCCAAGCACTGCGGACTTCAGGTGCACCTCGACGAAAACCGCAAGGTACGCGAAGTGAAGATTGTTGACTGAACCCACCCTCCTGTAAAAAGAGGTAAAAGCCATAACCTCTTTGTAAAAGCACCAGCCGCCTGACTGTCTCTACGTCAGCCATTGATTTATCGTGGACGCATTCTTGCTGAGAACATCCAGGAGGGAGATTTCTATCTTGCCAAGCAGATACGCAATCATTTTACTTTTCATCTTCGCCTTGATTGGGCAAGCTGCTTCTTCTCCACAGGACAAAGAAGCGCAAAGCCCGGCACGCAACTTTGAAGTCCAGAAACTTGCTGAAGGCGTCTACGCCGTGATCCGCAAGGACCTGCCAGGGTTGATGGTTGATGCGAACAACGTTTTCATCATCAACGATGATGATGTGATTGTCGTTGATGCCAACGGCGCGCCTTCGATAACGAAAGAGGTGTTGGCGGCGCTGCGGAAGCTGACGAACAAGCCGGTGAGGTATGTGGTCAACACGCACTGGCATGACGATCACATCATCGGCGATCCGGTCTATCGCGACGCCTTCCCTGCGGTCGAGTTCATCGCGCACGCGAAGATGCGTGAGTACCTGCCAAAGCAAGGCGGGGCCAATCGGAAAAACTTTCTGACGGAAGCTCCCAATTTTCTGGATTATCTACGCGGACTGCTGGAGAAAAACCAGAGTCTCACTGGCGCAGAACTGACGGCGGAAGAGCGCGCGAGCCTCACGAATGACATCAAGCTGGCCGGTTGGGTATTGGCAGAGGGCGCTCAGACACAATTGACTTTGCCGACGCTCACCGTCGAAGATCGGCTGACGTTGCACCGGGGCAATAGCGTGATTGACATTCGGCATCTGGGGCGCGGCCACACCGCCGGAGACATCGTGGTTCATCTGCCTAAAGAAGGCATCGTAATCACCGGCGATCTGGTGGTCTGGCCTGTGCCGTTGGTTGGCAGCGAACAGTCGCACATCGGGGATTGGAGCGCGACGCTTGAGAGGCTGCGGGAGCTTAAACCGAGTATCATTGTCCCCGGCCACGGCCCAGTGATGCGCGATGATTCGTACTTGAAGCTGATGGCGAATTTGTTCGCATCGGTGAAGCAACAGACTGACGCAGCAGTGGCGCGCGGCGAAACGCTGGAACAAGTGCGAAAGAGTGTGAACCTCGACGAATTTCGGAAGCAATTTGCAGGCGACTCACCAGTCAGGCGAGTTCTATTCAGTAGCTATGTCACATCCCCTGCAGTAACTGCTGCATTCCGCGAGTCATCAGCGAAGCGTTGAAGCTCAACACGTTGGGTGAAAATATGATTGCTTTACAGCCAATCGGGATCATCAGAAACTCGCGTCAAAGCATCGAGGATGATAACTGGGGCGGGATCGTGTCGGAGATTGAAATTGATGCGCCGCTGGGCGCAGAGAGCTTAGCGGGAATCGAAGAGTTTTCGCACGCCGAAGTGATCTTCTACTTTCATCAGGTCGAAGAACAAAAGATAGTGACCGGGGCCAGACATCCGCGCAACAATCCCGACTGGCCTAAAGTCGGCATCCTGGCTCAACGCGGAAAGAATCGTCCTAATCGCTTGGGTCTTGCGCTGGTCAAAATATTGAAGCGAGACGCTAACAAGCTCTACGTCGAGGGGCTGGATGCAATAGACGGCACGCCGGTCTTAGACATCAAGCCTGTGATGAAAGAGTTCCTGGCTGACGAAGACGTTCGCCAGCCGGAATGGGCGACGGAGTTGATGAAGAATTATTGGAAGAATAGCTTGCCGGTTTCAGGGAACGCTTGACCCTCTTCCAGGCAGTTCGTACAGTATCTCTGTACAAAGATGTGTTATTGCCAAATCAGTAAAATAACACTGCAATTAAGAGGCCTAAACGATGGTGACGATTACATTTCCTGACCGCGAAACTGAGAAACGGGCGCTGGCCTTTTTACTTGGCCGCTTTTCAGGGCGCGTGCTCCGCTCAGGTGAGCACTTAGTTCCAGAGGCAGCGCTGGAAGCCTTGGCAGACCAGAACATTCCGTTTACCGTCAAAGGCAAGACAACCTATGAGCAGCAAATGGCGGCGCTTCGAGATATTGCTCCCGCTTCAGTTCAATGATGGACGCGATGTCCCAGCCGAGTGGCTCGCTGAGGCGGTCTTGGAGATCGTAGATCACTTTGGCGCCGCCAGTTATGAGACACAAAAAGTTGAAGGCCATTGGCGTTACAGTGGCGTCCTTTACCGGGATAATTTGGTCAGGGTAGTGATTGACGTAGCCGACTCAGCCAAGAATCGTCAATGGATGAAGCAGTTCAAAACCCGCTGGAAAACCCGTCTTGAACAAGTGGAACTTTGGATGGTGAGCTATCGCATTGATGTTGAGTAAAGGTTACTTCAACAGCCGCAGCGCACCAGTAAGCGTTGCGCTGCGTCCCTGAAATCAGCCTCCGGCGTCAACAAACTCAACACCAGAAAAGACTCGCGCGCAAAGTCAAAGAAGTAGCCCGGATGCGCCAGCACATTATCTTCGGCGAGCAACTGTAGAACCAACTCTTCTTCCGACACGTGGCGCGGCACTTCGAGCGTGGCGTACCAACCGCCTTCAACTTTGAGCAGGCGGCACGGCGAGTGTTCAACCTGCTGCGCCAGCCAATGCAAATTCGCCCGCGTGCGCGTGCCGATCTGCGTCTGTAATTCGCGGCGCAGCGACAGCCAAGCAGCAGCCGCGTGCTGCACGGGCGCGCTGACGGAAAGGAAGGTGTCGGCGATCAATTCCAATCGCTCTTCGGCCTCGCGCCGCAATTCTGCTGGGCCATTCGTCACCAACCAACCAAGCTTCATCTGCGGCAGCGCGAGAATCTTGGAAAAGCCGCTCAGCACAAAGGTCAACGCCTGTTCATTCTCGACCAGCGAAGTCGCCAACCGCTCGTCAGCCTGCAAAACATAATCGCTGAAAACTTCATCAACAATCAGCGCCAGTTGGTGCGCCTGACAAAACTCGTTCAACGCTAAGACCTCATCACGCTTTACAAACGAGCCCGTGGGATTGTTCGGATTGACCAGGATGATGGCGCGCGTGCGCGGTGTAACGGCGCGCGCCAGCGAATCGAAATCTATCTGCCAACCACGCGGATGCAGATAGCTCAGTTCGTAAGGGCGCAAGGCCACGCCTTCCAACGTCGCCAGGAAATCAAAGAGGGGGTAGCTTGGGTGTGGCACCAGCACTTCATCGCCGTGATCGCAAAGCAGCTTGAACAGGTACGCGTATGCCTCGCTCGTGCTGGCAGTCAAAAAGATGTGTTCAGGCTCGATACGTAAGTTGCGCGTTGTGTAGTAGCCCGCGACCGCCTCACGCGCTTTGAGCAAGCCACGCGGTGTTGGTTCGTAAAGCAGCGCTGACTCCTGCGCCAGCGCGTTGAGGATCGGGGCTTTGGGATAAACAAAGCCCGCACGCGTTGGATTGGCCTCAGTCAAATCGAGCAGCTTTGCGCCAGCGCGTCGCTTCTCTTCAATCAACTGCGCTAGTTGATTGGTGGTTAAATCCCATTTGAAGCGTGCAGAAAACATGAAAAAGGCAAAAGGCAAAAGGCAAAAGCCAAATATCAAACGGCAAAAGGGTGGAACTTGTTTTTTCTGAAAAAGAAAGTGCCGACCTTTTGCCGTTTGATATTTGCCTTTTGCCTTTTGATTTGTTGTTACCGGGTTTCGCCCTTAGCCGCCTTCGCAAAATCGCCAGCCTTGATGATAGAGATTTTGGCCGGGTCAATGTGCTTGCGCAGCGCGACTACGATTTGTTCAGGCGCGAGCGCGGCGACTTTCTTCTCCAGCTCCGCGCTCCAAACCATCGTGCGTCCCAGGTAGGCATAATTCGCTAGCCTGCGCGCGAGCGATGGGTCTTGCGCGCGATCGGCTTCACGGGCTTGCAACAAGCCGGATTTGCCTGCCGCCACCTCTTCCGGCGTGAAGCCGTCTTTGAGCGCGCGCGCCATCTCTTCTTTGAGAGCAGCTTCGAGCTTCGCACCGTTCTGCGGCGCGTAGATCGCATAGGCCGTGAAGTTGCCAGCTTTGTCGAAGGTGCCTGCCGTGAGGTCAGAGCCGACGCCATAGCTCAAACCTTCCTTGCCGCGAATCCGTGCGGTCAGACGCGCGCTGAGGCCGCTGCCGCCGAGCATCCAGTTTGCCAGCATCAGTGCTGGATAATCCGGATCATCATCACGCAACGGCAGATTCACTCCGGCCAGCAAGATCGCATTGGTCTTGTCGGGCGTTTCGATGACTTTGTTGGCGGCGGCCACGTTATTGAATTTACTCACCAACCGTGCGTAAGGCAGCTTGCTCTGCCAGCCGTTGAACAAATCGCCCGCGAGTTTGGCCACGGCTTTGTCGTCGAAGTCGCCGACGACTGCGAGTTCGCCCTGCTGTGCGCCGTAAAAATCGGCGTAGAACTTCTTCGCCTGATCGAGCGTGACGGCTTTGATCTCGGCCAGCGACTCTTCGAGCGTTGGCACATAGCGCGGATCGCCTTTCTGGTAGGGCGACAGGTGGCGCTGATAAGCATTGACGCCGAGCGCCTGTGGATCGCTCAGCCCTTGTTCAATCTCGGCGAGTTGCTCCTGTTTGAGTTGCTCAAACTCAGTCGCCGGGAACGCAGGCTCGCGCAGGATTTCCGCCACCAGCCTTAGAACGGCTGGCAGATTTTCGCGTGTCGTTTCAATCGAAGCTGTCGCCGCAGCGAACTCGCCAGCAACGCTGACGCGGGCTTTGAGCTTATCGAATTCGTCCTGAATCTGCTGGCGTGTATGTTTGGCCGTGCCGCGCATCAACAGCGCGCCCGCCATTGCGGCGGCGGTCGCTCTGTTTTGCAGCCCCTTCTCGTCGCCGAAGCGCAGCGTCAATTGCGCGACGACTGCGTTGCCGCGCGTCTTTTTCGGCAACAGAACGAGTTTCAACCCGCCAGTCGTGGTCGAACGCGTCGCCCGCGACTCGATGTTGGCAGGCGAGGGATCGAAGGCTTCGCCGACTGCAATCGCGGCATCGCCTTTGTAATCTTTGACCAGCGCCAACACGTCGGGCGTGGACGGGATTTCAGCGCGCTCGGGTTTCGGCGTCGGAACGAAAAGGCCGAGCGTGCGATTGGATTGTTTCAGATAGTTGGTGGCAACGCGCTGCACGTCTTCCGGCGTGAGCTTGCGCAGGCGGTCGCGGCTGATGAAGAGCAACCGCCAATCACCCTGCCCCATCCATTCGCTCAACTCAACGCCGACCTGATCGGACGAGTTGAGATTGAGTTCGATCTGTTTGAGCAGTTGCGCTCTGCCGCGCTCTACCTCTTCCTTCGTCACTGGATTTTTGGCGAGGTCTTCGACGATTTGCAGCATAGTGTCGCGCGCCGCGTCGAGCGAGTCTTCCTGGCGCACGGCAGCACCGACTAACAGCAGGCTGGGCTCGCCGAAGATGAATGGGAAGTTGAAAACCTGACTGGCCTTCTTCGATTCGACCAGAGCTTTGTGCAGACGCCCAGAAGGTGTGTCGGCGAGGATTTGCATCAAGACGCGCGCGGCAGCGGCGTCAGGATGCGCGCCGCCAGGAATGTGATAACCGGCGGCGACAACTTGCACATCGCCAGTGCGCCGCAATGTGACGGCGCGCTCGCCATCTTGTGCCGGCTCTTGGGTGTAAATCTTCGGCAACACGCGCGTGGGCTTGGGAATCCCGGCGAAGTTCTGATTGATGAGCGCGAGCGTCTTGGCTTCATCAAAGCGACCTGCCACCAGCAACACGACGTTGTCGGGTTGATAGTAGCGACGGTAGAACGCTTGTAAGCGGTCAATCGGCACGTTCTCGATGTCTGCGCGCGCACCAATGGTGGATTTGCCGTAGTTGTGCCAGAGATAAGCAGTCGAGAAGATGCGTTCGAGCAGCACGTTGGGCGGGCTGTTTTCGCCCATCTCGAATTCGTTGCGGACGACAGTCATCTCACTATCGAGGTCTTTCTTGGCAATGTCAGCGTTGACCAGCCGGTCGGCTTCCAGTTCAAGCGCCCACTTGAGATTGTCTTCGGTCGAAGTCAGGCTCTCGTAGTAGTTCGTGCGGTCATACCAGGTCGAGCCGTTGTAAGTCGCGCCACGCGATTCCATCTCTTTGGAGATCACCGCGTGGTTCTTCGAACCTTTGAACATCAGGTGTTCGAGTAAGTGGGCCATCCCGGTCTCGCCGTAATTCTCGTGCTTAGAGCCGACCAGAATGGTCATATTGACCGTAACCGTTTGTTTGGATTGGTCAGGAAAGAGCAGCACGCGCAGGCCGTTGGGCAAGTGGTACTCAGTGATGCCTTCGACTGAGGCAATCCGCGTCACGCCCGCGGGTAAAGCAGGCGCGTTTTGCGCAAGGGCATTCACCGCAGCAAGCAGCGCCAGTGAAAGCAGCGCAGTCATGCGCTTGAATTGTTGAGCTAACATTGATTTGTCCTCCGAAAATGAAACTTGCTAGGAGTGCGTCAGGCAAAAACTTTATACGGCTGGAAATAAGAACGGGTTCCGAGCTACTTCAGCGCGGAACCCGTTTCAGCTTGAGTAAAGCTGCCTTCATCTATTCGCCACGCACGTCCAGTTCACCTTCAATCAAATCTACTGAGAAGTTGTTGAAGGCTTTCCACAGATTGGTAATCGGCAACTTGACCTTCTCGTCAATCGTGCGCTTCAGGAAGCGCGCGCCATAAGCCGGGCTGAAACCAAGCTCGACCACCTTGTCAATTGCCACCTCGCTGATGCGCAGCACCTTGCCCTGGCGCTCCATCTGTTGCCGTATGTTGCCCAGGTAAAGCAAGGCGATCTGTTTGACTTCGTCTTGCGTAAGCGGCGAGAAGACTACGATCTCGTCAATGCGGTTGCGGAACTCCGGCGAGAAGCGGTTTTCGGCAGCCTGGATGACGGCGCGTTTGATCTCTTCGACCTCGGCGGTCGTCTTGTTGCCGAAGCCGAGCGGTTTCATGTACTTCTTGAAATTATCGCTCCCCAGGTTGGAAGTCATGATGATGATCGCGTCGGACAAGTAGACCTTCTTCCCGCGTCCGTCGGTCAGCCAGCCTTCATCGAAGGCTTGCAAAAACAGGTTGAGCAAGTAGGGCGAGGCTTTCTCGACTTCGTCCAGCAACAAGACGGTGTAGGGATTCTCGCGCAGCCGCTCGGTCAAAATGCCGCCGCGTTCGCTGCCGACGATACCGCGCGGCATGCCGATGAGCTTTTCGATGGCGACTGTGCCGTCGCTGTATTCGCTCATATCAATCCGCACCATCTTGTGCTCGTCGCCGAACATGGCTTCGGCCACGGCTTTGGCCAGTTCGGTCTTGCCGACACCGGTCGGGCCTAAGAAGAGCAGCACGCCGTCAGGTTTGTAGAAGTTCTCTTTGAGCGGGCCTTTGTTCAAGCGCAGCCGTTGCGCGACGGCCCTAACCGCATCTTTCTGGCCGATGACGCGGTGGCCTAATACATCTTCGAGACTTTTGAAACGATCCGAAGTGTCGCGGAAGATCAGGTCACGCGGGATGCGCGACTCTTGCGAGATCACATCAATGATGTGCTCCGGCTTGACCTGCATGATGCTCGGCTCGTTGATCTCGACTTTGACAGCAGCCGTGTCCAGCCAACCGATCACTTTGTCGGGCAGATGTAGGTTGCGGATGTAACGCGGCGCCATCTCCAACGCCGTGTCAATCGCGGCGTCGGTGATTTTGACCGAGTAGTTCTTTTCCAGCCGCGGGCGAACGCCATTCAAAATCTGGCGCGTTTCATTCAACGATGGTTCGTCTACTTTGACCAAGCGGAAGCGGCGCGCCAAGGCTTCGTCCTCAGCGATGTATTCTTTGTACTCGGTCATGGTGGTCGCGCCAATAATGCGCAGTTCGCCACGCGCGAGTGCGCCCTTGAACATGTTGGCCGCATCGCTCGAAGCGCCGAGCGCCGAACCAGCGCCAATAATCGTGTGCGCTTCGTCAACGAAGAGGATCAGGTCGGTGCGTTCTTTGACTTCGGCGATGATGCCTTGCAGCCGCTCTTCGAACATGCCGCGCAGCATTGTACCGGCAACGATGCCGGACATCTGCAACTGCACGATGTGGGAGTTACGTAACCGTGCGGGAACCTTCTCCGGTTCGAGTTCGATCAAGCGTGCGAGGCCTTCAACCACGGCGGTCTTGCCCACGCCCGGTTCACCGACGAGCATTGGTGAATTGGCGCGCTCGCGGTGGCAGAGGATTTCGATCATCTGCTGGATTTCGCCTTCGCGCCCGATGGTCGGCGGCAGCTTGTCCTGGCGCGCGAGTTTATTGAGTGACGTGCCGAAGTGTTTCAGGTAAGGCGGAAGCTCATACTTCTTCCGTTGTGATTCGCTCTGCTCTTCACGCGTGCGAATGCTGGACGAGATAGTGTCTACGGCCTCTTGCGGATTGACGCCGAGACGCCGCAGGATTTCTGCTGGCACGCCTGCCGGATCGGAGAACAAGGAAACGAACAGATCGAAGGATTCGATCTGTTGCCGCCCCTGCTGGCGCGCGCGCCGGAGCGAACGATTGAAGAGATCGCGCGCCGTGTCAGTGATGTACATCTTCTTGCCGACATACTGGCGATTCTTCATCAATTCCTGTTCGAGCAGATGCACAACGGCGCGTGGCTCGATGCCGACCGATTGCATGGCCTCGCCGAAGAGTTGACTCTCAATCTCGCCCAGCGCGGTGAAGATATGCTCGAC
Source organism: uncultured Acidobacteriota bacterium (assembly GCA_963699175.1). Lineage (GTDB taxonomy): Bacteria > Acidobacteriota > Blastocatellia > RBC074 > RBC074 > JACPYM01. Next base: position 2,239,542 of record OY969418.1, read on the forward strand.
CGAAAGATAGTTGTGATCTCGGCGACGCGATTCTTCGATGGCCCGGTAGATTACCTTCTGGCCTGTCTCAGAAAACTTGTCAGTCATCGAACCTAAGTCAAACACAATGTTTTCCTCACTACGATAAGCCTGCATTCAGGCGTGTTGTCTACCATTCCTTCTCTTGCTCCTGCCTGTCACAGCCTGCAACTGGCAAAGTAGCGAAGTGGCTTATTAGTTGTCAACAGCCGCTGATTGGTTGCCGCTGGCTGGTGGTCGAAACTGCTTGCCGACAGCCAGCTAACAGCAACGAATTAAAGTTAATCATGATCTTCGCCACCCGCTGCGGCCTTCTCCGGCAACTCGGTGACGACCGCTTCAGTCGTCAACAATAGGCCGGCAATCGAAGCCGCGTTCTGCAACGCTGTGCGCACCACTTTGGTCGGATCAATAATGCCCGCTTCGAGCATGTCTTCAATTCTGCGCTTGGCCGCATTGAAGCCGACCGTCTTCTTCTCGCCGCGCAGCTTACCGATGATCAGCGAACCGTCCTGTCCGGCGTTGGACGCAATCATCCGCAGCGGCTCTTCCAACGCGCGCCGCAAAATCTGCACGCCAGTGCGCTCATCACCTTCGGTTCCCTTTTCAAGCGATTCAAGTGACTTGGCCGCGCGCAGCAACGCGACGCCGCCGCCAGGCACGATACCTTCCTGCGCCGCGGCCTTGGTCGCGTGCAAGGCGTCTTCGACGCGCATCTTCTTCTCTTTCATTTCCATCTCAGTGGATGCGCCGGTCTTGATAACGGCGACGCCGCCCGCGAGCTTAGCCATGCGTTCCTGCAGCTTCTCGCGGTCGTAATCGGAAGTCGTCGTTTCGATCTGTGTACGAAGCGAAGCGACACGGCCTTGCAGCGCCGACTTCTTGCCTGCGCCTTCGACGATGATCGTGTTGTCCTTGTCAATGATGACCTTCTTGGCGCGGCCCAAATCTTCCACCGTTACGCTTTCGAGTTTGATGCCGAGGTCTTCGGTAATCACGCGCCCGCCGGTCAGCACGGCGATGTCTTCGAGCATCGCTTTGCGCCGGTCGCCGAAAGCCGGGGCTTTCACCGCCGCGACTTTCAACGCGCCACGCAGCTTGTTGACGACTAGCGTTGATAACGCTTCGGCCTCGACGTCTTCAGCGATGATGAGCAGGCTGCGGCCTTCCTGCGCGACTTGCTGCAAGAGCGGCAAGAGTTCGTGCATCGCCGAAATCTTCTTCTCATGTAACAGAATCAACGGCTCTTCGAGCACAGCCGTTAGCATTTCTGGATTGGTAGCGAAGTAGGCCGAGATATAACCGCGATCAAATTGCATGCCTTCGACGATGTCGAGCGAGGTCTCAATCGTTTTGGCCTCTTCGACCGTGACGACGCCGTCTTTGCCGACCTTGTCCATCGCCTCAGCCAACAGCTCGCCGATGAAGCGGTCACCGTTTGCCGCAACTGCGCCGACGTTGGTCAATTCTTCTTTGCCTTTGACCTTCTTCGACATACCTTCAAGCTCGCCAACCGCCAGTTTGACGCCGCGATCAATGCCGCGTTTGAGCGCCATCGGATTCGCGCCCGCCACCACGTTCTTCAAGCCTTCACGAAAGATGGCTTGCGCCAAAACTGTTGCAGTTGTCGTGCCATCGCCCGCCTGGTCATTGGTCCTGGAAGCGACCTCGCGCACCATCAAGGCGCCGATGTTTTGGAATTTCTCTTTTAGTTCAACCTCTTTAGCCACGGTCACGCCGTCTTTGGTAATCAAGGGCGCGCCGAATTTTTTATCAATGACCACATTCCGGCCACGCGGGCCAAGCGTGACGCGTACGGCATTGGACAATACATTGACGCCTTCAAGCATTGCACGCCGCGCTTCTTCACGGAATTTGATATCTTTTGCCACTCTCGTTTCCTCTCAATTGTATTTAGAAATCTGACGGGATGTTTTGCTGACCAACAAGAATCACTTTCTTCAGTCTGGCAATCCTGTCGAACTCAAAAACTGCGTTGTTTGAAATGAACGGCTCAACCGGTTGACCGCCCGACACGCACACGCGCCGGACGCAACAGTTTGTCACCATACTTGTAGCCGGGCTGAAACTCTGCCACGACGTGATTGTCCTGCTCAGGTGGAACGGCCACGATTTCGACGGCTTCGTGAAATTCGGGATTGAACTCCTCTCCTTCGCTCGTCACCGGGGTCAGCCCGTGCTCGCGCATCTTGGCGTCAAACAAGCTAGCCGTTGCTTTGACGCCATCGAGCAAGGCGCGGAACTCAGGCTCTTTGGACTCAGCCCGTTCCGCCGCCCAGACGGCGCGCCGCAAGTTGTCTAGTGTATCGAGCAGGCTGGCGATGATGTCGCCCTTGGCGGTGTCCAACCGCTGATCGTAATTGCGTTGCAGCCGCTGGCGCATGCCGTCGGTTTCGGCCTGCATCTTTTTCTGCGCCTGATTGAATTTCTCGGATACTTCGCGCAGTGTACGCTCGGCCTCTTCGCGCTTGCGCTCAGCTTCGGCTACCCGTTCGAGTAGTTGCGCAACTTCTGGGGCCTCGGCTTTTGGTGTTTCAGCTTTCGCTTCCGGGCCGATTGGCTCACCTTCAGCCGTAAAGCGGCGCTTGTCAGTCACTCGCACTTCCGCACTCTCTTTATCTTCATCGGTATGATCTGCCGCCGCACTGCGCGCAGCCTGATTTTCTTTGCCATTTGACATAGCTAACAAAAACCTTACCCCCCCATGTAAGATTGGTTGTTACTCCACTTCAATAACGAATAGGCAATCTATCATCGGCCACTATGGTTTGCAATAAGCCCCTTTGTCGCAAGAGGAGCGCAGTGCGCGCCGGTAATCACCGCCCTGCTCTTCCACTTTCGACTCAACCGCGCGCCGCTACGCTTTGCTCCGGCACAAAGAGCATCTGCCCTTGCTCCAGATCACCTTTGACCACTAAGGTGTCGCCCGGCTTGATCTCACCACTTAGCAGCTTCATCGCCAGCGGGTTTTGGATCAGCCCTTGAATCGCCCGCTTCAAGGGACGTGCGCCAAAGACCGGGTCGTAACCCTCGTGTGCCAGCACTTCTTCCGCCGATGGGTCGAGCACCAGCGTAACCTTGCGGTCAGCCAACAATTTGCGCAACGCTTCGAGTTGAATCTTGATGATTTCCCGCAATTGCTCCAAACCCAACTGCCGGAAGATGATGACCTCGTCAACCCGGTTCAGGAACTCAGGCTTGAAGTGCCCGCGCAAACGTTCCATTACGCTCTCCTGCATCGCCTCCTCGTCGCCTTCCCACTCCTGAATCTCGCGCGAGCCGAGGTTCGAGGTCATAATAATGACGGTGTTTTTGAAATCCACCGTCCGCCCCTTGCCGTCGGTCAACCGCCCGTCGTCCAGGATTTGCAACAGGATGTTGAAGACGTCCGTGTGCGCCTTCTCGATCTCATCAAAAAGCACCACTGAGTAAGGCCGTCGCCTGACCGCCTCCGTCAGATAGCCGCCCTCGTCATAGCCGATGTAGCCCGGCGGCGCGCCGATCAAACGCGCGACCGAATGTTTCTCCATAAACTCCGACATATCCAGCCGCACCATCGAGTGCTCATCATCAAAGAGGAACTCGGCCAACGCCCGCGCCGTTTCGGTCTTACCGACACCCGTCGGCCCCAGGAAGATGAACGAGCCGACCGGTCGCTTCGGGTCTTGCAAGCCCGCGCGCGCACGGCGCACAGCATTCGCCACCGCGATCAAAGCATCCTCTTGCCCAACTACACGCATGCCCAGCCGCTCTTCCATCTTGACCAGCTTCTGCAACTCACCTTCGAGCATCTTCGAGACTGGCACACCCGTCCAGCGCGCCACAACCTCGGCCACGTCCTCTTCCGTGACTTCTTCTTTCAACGTGCGCCCCGCCTGTTGCAATTCGGCCAGTCGCGCTTGATCAGCCTCGAACTGTTTTTGCAACTCGGTCATCTGGCCGTAGCGAATCTCCGCCACCTTGCCGTAATCGCCTGCCCGCTCGAACTTCTCCGCTTCGACCTTCAGCGCCTCCATCTTCTCTTTCGCGCCCCGGATGCGCTCGATAACTTCTTTTTCAGATTGCCACTTGGCTTTCATAGCACCGGACTTCTCGCGCAGGTCAGCAATCTCTTTCTCGACCTTCGCCAGCCGTTCTTTCGAGACTACATCTTCCTCGCGCAATAGCGCCTGCCGTTCGATCTCGCGCTGGATGATCTCGCGCTCGACTTCATCAATCTCAGTTGGCAAAGAATCAATCTCAATGCGCAACTTCGACGCCGCCTCGTCAATCAGGTCAATCGCCTTGTCCGGCAAAAACCTATCAGTGATGTAGCGCTGCGACAAAGTTGCCGCCGCCACAATCGCCGCGTCTTTGATGCGCACGCCGTGATGCGTCTCGTACTTGTCTTTCAAGCCGCGCAAGATCGCAATCGTATCCTCCACGTTCGGCTCGCCAATGTAGACCTGCTGGAAGCGGCGCTCTAACGCTTTGTCCTTCTCGATGTACTTTTGATATTCGTTGAGCGTCGTCGCGCCCACACAGCGCAGTTCTCCGCGTGCCAGCGCAGGCTTCAACATATTCGACGCGTCCACTGCGCCTTCCGCAGCGCCCGCGCCCACCAGCGTGTGCAACTCGTCAATAAAGACGATGACCTGCCCCTGCGCCTTCTCGACTTCGCGCAAGAACGATTTCAAGCGTTCCTCGAATTCGCCACGATACTTCGCGCCAGCGAGCATCGCACCCAAATCCATCGAAACTACCCGCTTGTTCTTCAAGGTTTCCGGCACGTCACCCGAGACGATGCGTTGGGCCAAGCCTTCGACAATCGCGGTCTTGCCCACGCCCGGCTCGCCGATCAGCACCGGATTGTTCTTCGTGCGCCGCGACAGGACTTGAATCGTGCGGCGAATCTCGTCATCGCGCCCGATCACCGGATCGAGCTTGCCCGCGCGCGCTAACTCGGTCAGGTCGCGCGAGTATTTCGCTATCGCTTGATACTGCTCTTCCGCGTTCTGCGACGTGACCCGCGCGCCCGCGCGCATCCCTTCGATTACCTTGAGCAAACCGTCGCGCGTCACGCCGTGCGCGCGCAGCAAGCGTCCCGCCTCCTGCTTGTCTTCGACCAGCGCCAGCAGCAGATGCTCAGTCGAGATAAACTCGTCCTTCAGCTTGTCGGCTTCCTTCTGCGCCTTGCCAAACACATCGGTCGTACGGTTGCTGTAATACCGCTGGCCGAAGCCGCTTACTTGTGGGAACTTCTTGATCGCCGCTTCGACTTCCGGCGCGAGCGTCTGCACGTTGACGCCGATCTTGCCCAACATCGGACGAGTCACGCCTTCTCCCTGTTCGATCAGCGCGGCCAACACGTGTTCCGGCTCGACCTGCTGGTGATTTTGCTTTTCGGCCAGGGCGACGGATGACTCAATCGCCTCCTGCGCTTTCAAGGTGAATTTATCTAACCTCATCTCACTCCTCCTCAAACAAATGTACTGGCAAATTTACTAGCAACCTTACTGGGCAACCTTACTGGGCAACCAGCGTTCGACCGTAAAAAGAAGCGGCCACGAATTGAACTGCACAAACACGAACGATCTGGAGGACTCCCTAATCTTACGCTTCGTGCTCGCGCGTGCCAATTCGTGGCCGGGCTGCAAGGCAATCAATTTTGCTTGGCCAGCCGCCGCTTACGCGACTGTCGCTTTCGCCTGGTTGCCTTCAGTCTTGACGTTCACCCGAATCTCGCGCGCCTTAACTTCCTCGCGCTTCGGCAAGCTAACGTACAAGACGCCATCCTTAAATTCAGCCCGCACATCTTCTACGTTGACCGTCGAAGGCAGCGTAAAGGTGCGCGTGAAGCTGCCGTAGTTGCGCTCGACGCGATGCCAGTTGTCCTCGCGCGTATCTTTCTCGAACTTGCGCTCGCCGCTCAGGGTAAGCTTGTAGTTCTCAATCGAGAGCTTAAAGTCTTCCGGCTTCACGCCCGGCAAATCAGCTTCGAGCTTGATGGCATTTTGGTCTTCATAAATGTCCACGCTCGGCGACCACTTGCCGCTCAACAAGCCGTCTTCGAACTTCCCGAAGAAGCCCGGAAAGGCGCTGTTAAAAGCGCGATTGAAGTCTGTCTGCAAGCCACGCATTTCATTGAACGGATCACGTTTGACTATCCACGACATAGTTGTTTTACCTCCGAAAGTTGACCTTTAGTTCTTCCTGCTTATTCCGACCAGCAATTTGATCGTTTGGCCTGCGTCCCGGTCGGTGAGCCGCACAGCCTTGCTGTCCTCCCAGAGCCTTCGGCTGAAATCGCCTCCTTGACCTCTCTGAAAGTTCTCCTCCTACCAACTCCTGCTTGATCATACATCTTTGTGCTCTTTTTTATATTTAGCTTATGTGAGCACGTGCGCACTATAAAACTTGAGTGTATATCTGTCAAGAAGCCTTATATAATTTCTTTTTCCTGAATGAGACAGCAGTTTGCCTCTCTTTCAACACCCTCTCTCTTGTTTGCGGTGTTCCCAATCCATACCCTGCCTATGTGAAAAACCGTTTGGCTAGCAATTCTCAATTTGATCGGCAAAGATAAAACCCCGCGTATCCGCTGACGAGCAAAGCTACGGTCAGCCATTGCCAGCGGGATAAGCGGGGTGATGCAGGGTCTGCAACTGCGTGGGGTGTGGGCCAAGTAGTGACGTGTCTACTCGTAGTCTTCTGTGTTCTCTTCTTCGTCATCACCTTCCGGTTCATCATCCGGGCCGGTTACTGAGAAGATGAAAGCATGGTTGAAACGTGTATCCAGCGTTTGCTCTGTGTTGCTTAGCATAACTTCTCCTATTGGCAGTTTGGGAAGATGGAATCCAGTTCAATCTGCGGATTGACTGCATCCTCTACTGCATGAAAAGCGAGAGCGGTCTGACTACAAGCAGCTTAAGCAGCAATCAGCTTTGCCTAAATTCGCCGTTAAGAGCAAAACGTAAGGCTGAATTTGCAGCCGCGTAGTGGCGACCTGAATTTAGCCCGGTGTTTCAACGCCGGGAAAGATCAGCAGCAAGTCCCGCGTCGCGTCAGCGACGCCTGATTCAAGCGTCGCTGACGCGACGCGGGACTTGCTGCTTGCACATACCGTGGGTTGAAAACCCACGGCTAAATTCAACTGCCGCGACGCGGCAAAACGATTGAGCCTTACATTTTTACCACTTCCCGCTTTGAAATTGGGCGGGCAAAGGCGCGCCGATTTTCGCGCGCTGCCGTTCAGCTTTTACCGCACGCCGAAAACATAATCCGCCGCTAACACAGACCTGACTTGACTTGAACATGGCTGCGCTATGTTCCAACCGAATGATCCGGCTGGTGGGCTGCAAGGCTTGTTCGGATGTGCAGTGACAAGCGCTGATGGTCAGACACGTAGCACTAGCCGGATCAGTTGCCAACTCACTCACGAGATTACTTATGACGACCTGGCTCCAAGCATCAATTCAAGCACCTCACCGTTTCTCGCTGAGCACGGCGGCGCTCGAAGTCAAACTCGCCACCTCGTTCGCGGAGTTTGACGCGGCCTTGCGGCTGCGCTTCGAGGTTTTCAATTTGGAACTGCAAGAGGGGCTGAGCGCGTCTTACGCGCGCGGCTACGATACGGATGCCTACGACGCTTGGTGCGACCATTTGATCGTCAAGGATGTGCTGAGTGACGCGGTGGTCGGCACCTATCGCCTGTTGCGCGGGAGCGTAGCGGCGCGCCAACTCGGCTTCTATTCGGAGAACGAGTTCGACTTGGATCAGTTGAAGCGCTTGCCGGGTGAGGTGTTAGAACTTGGCCGCTCCTGTGTCGCTCGCTCGCACCGATCGTTCGCCACGATCAATCTGCTCTGGAGCGCGCTTATGCAATACGCCGAACAGCGCGGCATCCGCTATCTGTTCGGTTGCGCGAGTCTGCACTCGGCGGCGGCGGCAGAAGTCGAGCCGCTCTACGCCTATTTGCGCAAACATCATTTCGCGCCGGAAGAATGCCGCGTCCATCCGCTCGAAGCCTGTCGCATGCCGTTGCGCGAAACACTGGACGAACAATTTGACGAGCGCCTGGTGCGGCGCAAGCTGCCGCCCTTGTTGAAAGGTTATTTGCGCGCGGGTGCGCTGGTCTGTGGCGCGCCGGCTTTTGACGCGGAGTTCGGCACAGCGGACGTGCTCGTGCTGATGCAGATGGAGCAGATGGCGACTCGCTATCAACAACATTACAGTGCGGAGGAGCGGTGTTGAGGCTGCGGGTGAGGTTGCTTTACTTCCCACAGTTCAAACTTTACCTCAATTTTAAGCCGGTTTATCGCTAGCTTAACTTCTGCCGTTTATCCTCAGATTTACTTTTCAAGCATTACCCCAACAGTTACGAACAAGCTCTGGTCGCGGGTGAGCGAGTTCACCCGCTTGCCACGAGCATTGCTGTGTGCAGGAACGCGCTCCCTCCGGTGCGAGGAGTACGCAATGCTGGGAGAAGGTCCGATTTTTAGCGAGTATCCACTCAACAACACTGCACCGCGCAGTGAAGTTTACGACGATGGACGATTGCACATCGAATACGGCGGCTATTACGTCGAATGTGCCGGGCATCCCATCTATGACCTGACGCGCAAAGAATTTCTGGTGTTGGCACGCTTGGCGCGCGATGCCGGACGCGTCGTGAGCCACGAACAGCTTTGGACTTTCGTGTGGGGCGCAGACCAGGCGTTCAATCACCGCACCATGCGCGTCCACGTTGCCAATTTGCGGCGCAAGCTTGCGCCTTACGGTGTGGAGATCACGGTCGTAGTTCACATCGGCTATCGCTTACTGCGTGCAGAGTCACGCGCGCCCGAGTAGTTTTCAGCAGCTTCACTATAAGCATTTCCCAAATTCACTAATTACCTAAGAGGAGAGGATGTATGCCAAGAACAAGTTTTTCCCAGCGTTGCCTGACCGCGCTGACATTGGCCGTCGCCCTGATCGCGCTTTCGTTGACGGCCTTGGCGCAGACCAACGCGCGCATCGCCGGCACAGTCAAAGATCAGACCGGCGCGGTTGTGCCCAACGCCACCATTACCGTGAAGAATACACGCACTGGCGAAGAGCGCACCTCCACCAGCAATGGTGACGGCGTGTTTATCGTGCCCGCGCTCAAGCCCTCGGTTTATAACTTACAGGTAACCGCGGGCGGTTTCGCCAAGACTGAATACACCAACATTGAACTGGTCGTCGGCCAGGCGCTCGACCTGGATGCAGAGTTGAAACCTGTGGGCGCTAGCGAAACCATCAATATCGCCGCCGGTGAAGAGGCCGCACTCGATACGTCATCAGCGCGCATGGGCGCGAACGTGAATGAGACTGAAGTCAAAAGCCTGCCGCTCAATGGCCGCCAGTTGTCGCAGCTCTATCTGCAAGCGCCCGGCTCGCTCAACAGCGGTTCAGGCACCTTCGGCGACATTCGCTTCAGCGGGCGCGCAGTAGAACAGAATGCAGTTCGTTACGATGGCGTCGAAGGCTCGGCCATCATTGACGCCAGCCCGGGCAATTTGAACGGTGAGATCGCTTCGCCCTTCCGGCTGCAAGCCTCTTTGGAAAACGTGCAAGAGTTCCGCGTGGATTCCAACAGCTATCCGGCGGAGTACGGCACGGGCACGGGCGGACAGGTCAACGTCGTCACCAAATCCGGTTCGAACAGGTTTCACGGTTCGGTCTTTGAGTATCTGCGCAACGACAAGCTCGATGCGCGCAACTTCTTTGACCGTGACTTCAAATCAAAACTGCGGCTCAATCAATTTGGCGCATCGCTGGGTGGGCCAATCGTCAAAGACAAGTTCTTCTTCTTTGGCAGCTACGAAGGCTATCGCGTGCGTTCGGGCATCAACATCGTGGAAGGCGTGCCGAAATTGTCGCGCTGCGCCACGGCTGTCGCGGCGGTGCGCCCGTTGTGTGAAGGCGCGTTTCTGGCTACGGGTGGAATTCGCATCGTGACCGACCCTAACACCAGCCCGGATTTCGACATCGGCCAGTTGCTGGCCAGCAATCCGGTCAATGAAAACTCCGGCGCTGTGCGCTTTGATTTCAAGCCTAATGCCAACAATTCATTCTACGTGCGCTTCTTCCGCGACCAGGGCGACAATGATCAGCCGCAGAACGTTTCCGGCGCGCGTGCGGTTTACAAATATGTGCCGCAAAATGGCGTCGCCGCCTGGCAAACCACTATCGGCAGCACCAAGATCAACGAGGTCAAGCTGGGCTACAACTCGGCTTACACGCGTGTGGCTGGCTTCGCGCCAACCATTGGCGGGATTGACCTCTCAGCGGTGACGCTCAACCTTTCTGGCAGTGTCGCGCTCGCGAATATTCCCGGCCAGGGCAATTCAGCCGGTCTCTCGATTCCGGGCGGGCTGTTCCGCCTCAATTCGGCGACCAACGGACGCGGCGCGCCGTACACGCCCTACACCATCGGCTTGTTTGATAACTTTAGCTGGTTGCGCGGCAATCATTCGCTCAAGTTCGGCGGCGAGTTGCGTTTCATCCGGCTCTATACGGATCGGCTCGGTGGTACGACTTACTCTTACTCGAATCTAGCCAGCTTCCTGACCAACACTGCGGCCACTGTGCAATATGCCGGGGACGTAAGCGCTCCCAGCGCATTCAACAACGGCGCAACCGGCCAGCGTTTTGCCAAGCAGGAGTACTACATCGCCTACGCGCAGGACGAGTGGAAGATCAAATCGAATCTGACCTTCAACTACGGACTGCGTTATGAGTTCTACTCGCCGTTGCGCGAGGATCAGGATCGGCAAGTGGTCTTTGACATTGATAAAGGCGTGATCTTGCCGTCGGACACGACTGTCTATAAAGCCTTGAAGACCAACTTTGCGCCGCGCTTGGCGCTGACCTGGTCGCCCAATGAAAAAGGCACGGGCTTTTTCGGCGGCGGCAGGACGGTCATTCGCGGTGGCTTCGGCCTCAACTACGGCCCCGGTCAGACTGAAGACCAGATTCAGCCGATTGAATCCGACCGCGTCAGCTCAACGCTGAGCAACGTGACCAATGCGTTCCCGGCCAATATCGCAACGATCGTGGCCAACTTCAACGCCAATCCCAACAATCGTTCTTACCAGCCGCGCGCTTACGACCGCGCCAATTACGAAGTGCCGGAGCGCGTCTTCTCCTACTCGGTTTCGCTCCAACAGGAACTGCCCTATAAATTGGCGCTCACGCTTGCTTATGTGGGCAGCCAAGGGCGCAACCTCTTCCTGCGCAGCGTGGCCAATCAGATCACGCAGGTCTTGACCAACGTCAACCCGGCCAACGCGGCCATCGTCATCCGCGAATTCTCCATCGTTACGCCGGGCGCAGCAGGCCAGAATCCGACTGTGCTCAATCCGTTTGCCGAAGTTGACTACAAACGCAGCGGCGGGCACGACAGCTACAACGCCTTACAGATGACGCTGGCGCGCCGCTTCAACAGCGGTGTGACGCTTAACGCGCAATACACTTTCGGGCGCAGCTACGGCAACACTGCCGGCTCGAACGAAGCTTTGACGGCGGGCAACATCGCGCGCAAGACGGCGGACTTCGATTACGACGATGGCTACAACAACTTCGACGTGCGCCATACATTCAACGTCAGCGCCATCTACGCGCTGCCCTGGGGCAAGTCTCTGACAGGCATCCACAAGACGCTGCTCGGCGGTTGGGAGGTCGGCACGATCATGAACTCGCGCAGCGGCATCCCCATCCCGGTGCAGGTCACGCGCCCGGACATCATTTATGTGGATGCGGCAGGTCTCTACTACGGCAACCCGGCGGCTGGTCGCACGGCGGTAATCAACACGCCGGGCGGCGGCAATTCACGCAATGTGCGCCGTCCTGATCTGCTTCCCGGCGTTAGTCCGTTCCTCAATCAGGATCGTACGATCCTCAATCCAGCGGCCTTTGCGATTCCGAAGCCTGGCACGTACGGCAATCTCGAGCGCAACTCGATACACGGGCCGAGTTTCTTCCAACAAGACTTGATCGTGGCCAAGAAGTTCGCCATCACCGAGTCGGTCAACCTCGAATTCCGCTCGGAGTTCTTCAACATCTTCAACGTGACGAACTTTGCCAATCCACCCGCGCAGTTGCCCAACACTTACGGCGCTGGGGCGACATTGCAACCCGGGCAGCCTTTCACGACGGCACTGGCAGGCAGCGCCTTCGGCGTGGTCAATCGCACCGTAGAGCGTGTGGTCGGCTTGGGCACGAACCGGCAGATTCAGTTCGCACTGCGGCTCAATTTCTAACCCACCTACAAGGACACAATCCCGTTAAAGACTCCAACGGGCTGCTGAAGTTCTCCCTTCGGCAGCCCGCTTTTTATTTCGATCAATAACGACAGCCGTTCCAGCCGCTCACCTTAAATATTTAACCTCGCCCTCTGTTTCCACATTTTTCTCTTACTCGACCGCAAAAAAGGCTTGCGCTGGCTGACTTCGGTGCTATTATCTGCGCCGCCTTACGTGGCTTTACGTTGATCTAACATCAAATTTACACCGTGTGTTAAGCGACCGCTCAAGAGCATCCTCCCGCCGCAGCACCAATTGAAAAGGAGGTCGTAGTATGACCGGCAAGCAGTATCGTTTCCTTTTCCTCACCATCCTTTGGTTGAGTGGCCTGTGCCTCACAGGTTATGCGCAAAGCTCGCGCACGGAGTCTGCCGCTTCGTACCGTGCGCGCGGTAATCAATACTTACAACAAGGTGAATGGGAACGCGCGGTAGCGGATTACAGCCTAGCCATCGTGTTTGACCCGCAAGATGCTCTGAGTTATCTCAATCGCGGCATGGCGAAGTTTGAAATGCACGATCTGCCGGGCGCGATCAACGATTACAGTCGTGCGCTGACGTTGCAACCACAGTTGGCGCAAGCTCCCTACAATCGCGGGCTGGCGCGCAAGGCGCAGGGTGATTTGGACGGCGCGTTGGCCGATTTCGATTTGGCATTACAACTGCAACCACATTTGGCCGAAGCCTACAACAATCGCGGCAACGTGCGGCGGAGCAAAGGCGATCTAGCGGGTGCATTGAGCGATTACGCAGAGGCGCTCAAACTCAATCCGAAGCTCGCCGAAGTCTACAACAATCGCGCCAACATTCGGTTCGCTACGCGCGACTTGCACGGTGCGTTGAGCGATTACGAACAGGCGCTCAAACTCAACCCGCAGTACGCAACGGCTTATCACAATCGCAGTCTGGTGCGGAAAGCGTTGGGAGATATTCAGGGCGCACTCAATGACCTCAATCAAGCTCTCGCACTCGACCCGCAATTGCCGGATGCTTATCTGCAACGTGGCTTGCTCTACTGGCAGCAAGGCCAGCGCGAAGTGGCACAAAACGATTTTGACGAATGCGTGCGGCTCGCTCCGAATTTGCAAACGACGATTGAACGCCGTATGGCACAGAGCAACACACGCTGAGCACATCCATTGAGTAATTCCTTACGCTGACTTAACACCAACCAAACCATGTCTGAGGTAGATTGAGGCCGAGAGTAGCTGATTGCTCTCGGCTTTTTTATTCACCCAGAACTTTTCTAAAAGAGGAACAGCCCGATGAATGGCTCTAGCGATAAAAAGCTCCGCGTCCTGATTCTCTGCACCGGCAATTCCGCGCGCAGCCAGATGGCTGAAGGCCTGTTGCGCCATGACGGCGGCGAACGATTTGAAGTTTACAGCGCGGGCACAAAGGCGAGTATTGTGCGGCCTGAAGCGATTCAAGCGATGCGCGAGATCGGCATTGACATCTCGCAGCACCGCTCAAAACAGCTCGATGAATTTTGGGGGCAGGAGTTCGATTACGTCATCACTGTCTGCGACCACGCGAACGAAGTCTGCCCCGTCTTCCCCGGCAAGACACGGCGCATTCATCAGAGCTTTGAAGACCCGCCTGCGCCCGGCGTCGGTACTGACGAATATCGGCTGAGCATCTTTCGGCGCGTGCGCGATGAGATACGAACGTGGTTGCGGAGCTTCACCGCCGCTACCGAATGAAAATTGGCTGGAGACGCCAAGGGCGCACCATCGAGTGCGCCCTTTTTGATTAGCGGTACTCTAAATCAAAACATACAAGATTGGGACACACACTGGGTGCGGTATAAGTAGCGGTAGTGATCTGGTGTTGCGGGAGCGTACGCCTTGTGAGTTCACCAGGTCGCTACCGCTACCTGTACCGCACCAATGTTTACAGAAATCCTGGTGTCATCTCACCGCTATTCACTGCTATCTCACTGTGAAAGCGTTAGCTTTAGTGCTTGAGCCACCGTCAGGATTAGTGACCGTGACATCGCGCACCGACCTGATGGCATTGGTGGAAACTCTGATGGTGGCCGTCAATCTTGTGCTTGATTCGTACCTGGTAAAGATCGTTAGCCCAAAACCTTCAATGCTGATCTTAGCTTGCGGCACGAAGCCATCGCCGATAATGGTTAGCGTAATCCGCTCTCCTGGATCGGCAAAGCCTGGATAGATCTGATCAATCTTGATAGGAATACGAACTTGATGCGGTTCGTCAGATGAAGAACTGGCATTGAAGTTCGTGTCGCTTGCATAGCTCGCTCGCAACGTTCTAGCGCCAGCCGTGCTTAGCGTTAGCACACAACTCCCCGCAGTCACAGTGCCGGTGCAGGAATCTACCCCATCAGTTATGGTGACATTGCCTGTCAGTGTACCGCTGCCCGAAGCGTTAGCAGCAACCTGATAATTGACTGTCACCTGCTGGCCAACCAGAGATGGATCAGGCGTATCGGCGATGATCGTAGTCGTCGTGTTTGCTCGCGCTATCGAGAAAGTCCGCGCGACGTCCGGGGCCGGGCTGAAGTTCGCGTCGCCCGCTTGTGAAGCGGTGATAATGCAGCTTCCGGCTCCGGTGAGTGTGACAACGGCTCCATTCACCGTGCAATTGCCGCTCGCCGCAAATGACACAGGAAGCCCTGAGCTGGCAGTAGCCGACACCGCGAAAGGAGCATCGCCAAAAGTCTTGTTCGCTAACTGAGCGAAACTGATCGTCTGGGTTGGAGTATCAATGATGGTGACGGTCGCGGTGCCATTCGCGCCGACATCATAGCTACCCGTGTCTCCCAGGATCAGAGTTAAAGTTTCATTGCCTTCCACCAGGTTATCTTTGACCGGTGTGATCGTGATTTCGACAAATGATTGGCCGGCAGGGATCGTTGCCGCGCCCGTGAGCGTTGGCGTGTAATCAGCGCTCGTGGCCTGTCCTGGCCCAGTGGCGATGGTGTAGCTGGCAGTCAACGGCCCAAGCAAGCTGCCAGTGCGAGTAATGCGGAAAGTACCGGTGTTGTTTCCAGTTTCCGCCGCGTTGGCGTCTGTGGCCGTGATGTTGATGATCGGTGTTGACGAAGCGCCGATGGTTCCGGGAGAGCCGATTTCAGTGCTGTCATTTGCTGCGGCGAACGCGCCATTGCCCCCAACCGCACTCAAAAGCGAAATAGTAGTGTTGTTCAGTCCAGCCGCATTATCAAAGGTCGGGAATGGGCCGGTGGGAGAAGCGCCAAAGGTCACGCTTGCCTGCACCGCACCTGCGCTGTCGAACAGATTGACCTGATCGCCTCCGGTGCTTAGGCCGATGCCTGCGCCGCTGTAGCTGCCGATTCGCAGGCTGGTCGGCGGATTGGCGCCGAACCAAAGAGTCTTGAAGGCGGCGCTCTTGCCGGCGAGATCGGTGGTTTCCAGGAAAATTACCGATTCGCCAGGGGCAATGCTGGTGATGCCATTCAACTCTACCGCGGTATTGAATGAGCGCGAGTCATCGTCCACCCTCCAGCCGACGATGGTCGCAGTGGCGGTGCCTACGTTCGTTACCTCGAACCAATCAACGGCAAGACTGGGAACGCTATTGCCGCTTGACCAGGGTGCCACCTCGGAAATGATGAGCGAGGCGCTTCCACCCACAGAGGGTGTAACCATCAGGATATAGTTAGTGGTTGCATCCGGTGTGCTGCCGACTGCGGGGTCATCTACATTGACGGCGACGTTGTAGGCGGGCTTGACCGTAGAGTTTAGAGCGACTCCCGCTTTCAGATACAACGCCGTACCGATAATCTGGAAAGCATTAGCGTCTGTTCCGGTAACAGTCAGGTTGTTGCGCCCAAGTCCGTCGTCAGTAACGATAATGTCCGCCAATTTAACTGGTGCCGCGGTGCTGGTATTTGCCGGAATCGAAGTGACAGTATTGTTCAGCCTGATTGCAGTTGGCGCTAGGTTCGGAGCGGTGGACGGCGCATAAACCCAAAGCTGCGGATGATCCATGTCACCGCCGCCATTCTCGCTCACCACGTAAAGGTTGCCATCGCGATCCATCGTCAAGCCTTCATGAGTCTGGTCAGCAACAGACAAAGGATTGCCGGGATCGGCGACGATCGTCATCCTACTGAAGACGGTTCCGGATCGGTCAGTGTTAATGATCTGACCTGATTCCTGGCTCAACACTAGCAGATGGCTGAAATCGGGTTGTCCAGTCAGGGACGGCAGATTCGACAGCGCGAACACGTCAGAAAAGTCCGCCAGGTTGGCCAAAGCCGGATTGAACAGATTGGTCGAACCCGTTGCTGTCGGCGAACCGTTGGTCGCGGTTTTAGCGACAAAATCAATACCGGTCTGGAAAATTGATTGTGGGTCCGCCTCTTTGACGAAAATAAATCCGCTGGTCAGCGGATCATAGGAGAGGCCTTCAAGCCCAATGTTTCCGATTGTCGTGCCGAGTTTGACGGTTTGCACGTCAGTTCTACGCAGAATGCCGCCGCCTACATACGTGAACAAATTGACTTGCCGGTCTCTCTCCTCTACCAACACGAACTTGCCGCCGCCCACATAAGTGATGCCTTCCGGATCGAAAAATTCCGTGCCCTGTGCGCTTGAACCAGGAGCCAGCGTCATGGTGTCAATCAGTTGCCCGGTTTTCGTGACCTGAGTCACGGAGGTGCCGCCATCGCCTGTGATAAACAAGGTATCGGTGTCCCAGTTGTAGGTCACCCCCGAGGCTTCTTGCGCCAGCACATTGTTGGGTGGATGGGCAGTCCGCGTAGGTTCAGGCAGATCGAAGCGGCCGATCCTGACATACGTGGATAGATCAACTGAGGTAACTGGTGCTGCGGCCCTGGTAACATGTCCGCCTAGCCCTGCCTGGACACGTTGAATTGAAAGGCCCGCGACCGTGCCGAGCACGAGGGCAATCATAAGTAGGAAGGCAAATAGTTTGGAAAATCCTTTGTTCACGGTTTATCTCCTAGATAAAAAGTCGTGCGATCAGAATTGAAGTTCGTTTGTGAGAGATGGAAATGCGTCAAGGTAACCGGTCTGTAGCAAATCCGCTAGCTTTGACTTCGATCAGCTACAGACCGATGGGCATAATATTGGCGATGAACTGCCCGCGTTCATTAGTTGTCAGCGTGTGCGTGTAGCCGGTCTCGCTATTGCGCACGATCACCGGCGCGTCGGCAACAACTTTTGCGTCGAGCGCAGTGACGATGTCTTCAACAGTGGCGCTGTCCGAATCGGACTGCGCGCGCACGGTGGTGAAGAGCGCAGAGACGCCGAACAACGTAGCGGCAAGCAGGAAATAGAATTTCGCCTTATCGCAACACGACGGTTGTGCCCGAGTGGGTACTGGACGCATCGGTAACCTCCCTGGTAATAGCTTAATGGTAGCCCGGTTGTGGTTCGAAGCTTGTGAATAGACATTACTGCTGGAATACAGTCAAGCAAGTTAGCAGGCGCGGGTAAAATCGGCGTTAATCACGGCTCAAATCCTGCTTAAGCTTGCCGGGGGGTAGCCAACGGAATTGGATAGTGGCTCAAGCGGGTGAGGCGACGAGAGATTTTAGCGCTGTAGAAAGAGTCGCAAGCAAATGTAGCAATCACCCGTTGTAGCGTTGTTTTTGTTAAGCAGTTTTGCCATTCTTGACGGTGTTCAGCGCTGAACAAGCCGGACAAGAGATTTCTTCATAGCACATAACAACAGAAGCATACCTTGTCTGGACTGTTTAATCCGCTCATCATCATTCTCAAACCACGACCGAACCTTTGACGGCGCGCGCCGATCATTCGTTTTCGTTTCAGTGGTGGAATCTATTGCTGAAGGCAATATAACCGGCGGCGACAGCACGTGGCTTCACCGCGAATGGGCGAGCCAAGCAAGTCTGAGGACGTTCTCTGGAGGTTCATTGATGAGAGTTCTGATCACCGGCGGCGCCGGTTTCATTGGCTCACACTTGGCAGATCAGCATCATAAGCGCGGCGACGAGGTCTACATTATTGATGACCTTTCGACCGGAGCTATGGAGAATATCGAACAACTGAAAGGCTTGCCCCGTTTTCACTACCATCTGGATACGGTCACTAATCAACGCTTGACGGCTGAGTTAGTGGATACCTGTGACGTGATCTATCACTTGGCGGCGGCGGTCGGTGTACGCTTAATAGTGGAAAGCCCGGTACGCACCATCGAGACGAATATTCGCGGCACTGAAGTCGTACTTGAGCTTGCCGCCAAGAAACGCAAGCGCGTGCTGGTCGCTTCAACTTCTGAGGTTTATGGCAAACGCAACACTACGCCTTTCAGCGAAGACGATGACTTGATCCTGGGACCGACCAACAAGGGGCGTTGGAGCTACGCCTGCTCGAAGGCGATTGATGAATTTCTGGCGATTGCCTACTGGAAAGAGAAACGTGTCCCGACCGTAATTGCGCGACTCTTCAATACGGTCGGGCCACGCCAAACAGGACAGTATGGAATGGTGATTCCGAGCCTAGTGCGTCAAGCGCTCAAGGGCGAAGCCATCACCGTTTACGGCGACGGCTCACAAACGCGCTGCTTCACCCACGTCACGGACGTCGTCGGCGGGTTGATGAAATTGTGCGAACACCCGCAGGCGGTCGGCGAGGTTTACAATATCGGCGGCAATCAGGAAGTGTCTATTCTGGAGTTAGCCGAACGCATCAAATCATTGACCGGCTCCGCTTCACCTATCGTTTTCATACCATATCACGAAGCATACGAGACTGGCTTTGAAGATATGCTGCGGCGCGTGCCCGATCTCACCAAGCTCCAACGTCTGATTGGCTACGAGCCGCAGCACACGCTGGATGACATTCTGCGCAGCGTGATTGATTATCAACGAACCAAAATGGACATTCTCCCTTCGACCTATTCCTAGCCCTGGCTGACGCAGGAACACCTATGCTTCTTATCCCTGGTTTTGTATTCTGCTCCCAGGCTTAGCCCTTAGGCACTGTCTTCGCAGCTCGCCACCGCTGCCCGCTTCATCAGGAAAAAACTGCGAAGATAGAGGTCGTCAGATACCCACAACTTTGTCGCTGCCCTTCTTTCTTTGGGCTTTTACCGATTGAGTTACACGACTTGGAAAGTTATCCCCTTGCGTAGAGTGTCCGTCAAAGTTTTGCACACGGGGAAACGGACTGTTCGGCACGCGTAGCGCAATCTGCCGAGCATTCGTTTCTACACAAGTCCGCGCTCCTCTAGCTCCGTAGGAGCGCAATGTTTATAGCATCGTAAGCCAGCGCAGCGTTTAGCTCCGTAGGAGCGGCATCTGCTAGCCTCAGATGCCGCTCCTACGGAGCTAGGAGGCTATTGACGCAACCCCCTAAAAACATTGCGCTCCTACGGAGCGGGGAAAATTTGTGTAGAAACGAATGCTGCCGAGGTTGCGCCGCTGCGTTGCCGAAGTGATGGGGGAAACGGATATATGTGATGTGAAGCCGCGCAACCTCGGCAGCTAAAGTTTCTACACAAGTCTGGTGCTGGCTCGTAAGTCCTTTGCTTTGAGAAATGGCATTTTCGACGCGAGCGCCATAAGTCCCTTAGAATTGGCACAACTCAAACTTGTGTAGAAACTTTAGCTCGGCAGGTTGCGCTACGCAGGTTCAGCCATCTGATCACGGAGTGGTAACTTTCCAAAGTCGTGAACTGGACCGCTTTGCGCTACGATTGCCGAATGTTCAGTCCTACAATTGCGCCAGAAAATATGCCAGATCAAAGAACTCTCTCTCCGATTGAATTTTCCCCTGCTGGTTGAACTTGAAGAAGCCGATGCCTTCCAGGAAGAAGACATTTCCGGTCTTGGTCTTAAAACGCAACCTCCAATTGACGGCGGCTTCCTGACCGCACACCTTGACGTCCAGGGAGTAGAGTTTGATTTGACTGAAGAGAGTGGGGAACGATGCCAAATAAGCGGCGATGGCTTGTGTTCCCTGGATCGGCGGAATTCCGACCGGGTCTTCAACCACGGCGTCAGCGGCGAAATGGCTTACGACCCCTTGGGCGTCGAACGCAGCCAATTTGGTAAAAACTTCCTCAATCACCGCCTCGATCTGCTCCGAGGTCAGATCGTAGGTTGCAGCCGCCTCAACGCGCGTGACGCTCGAAGCGCTCAATAACATGAGCGCCAGCGCCAGCGCCGTCATCTTTTTCAAAAACAGACTTTGGTTTCTCATTCTCATTTCCTTATAGATATTAGGTTGATCCGAGGCGAACATCGCTATGTCATCGGCGTCGATGGCTGCGATTTTCCTCTTCACCAAGACAGGCGAAAAACAAAGGTCAAATTGCTGGTGCTGGCGCAAATTTTTTCAATTGACTCAAGGCAGGATGAGTTTATCGAGCGGGTTGTCGGGATTGCCGACGAACATCCGGAGCACGGCGAAATGAGCGGGATTCGCGCTGAGAATTTCCTGGTTGAAGATCAACAGCGATTGGTCATGCTGTCGAATGCGATGGCAGGGGCGCTGCAACTCGCGCAAGGGCTGTTTGCTCAAGGGCGCACTTGCGCTCAGGTTCTAGAAATGTTGATGCCCTCCTGACTACAGCTTCGGGCTGCCAATCGGCAATTGGATGCGCTCGCGCTCAGCACCACCACGGAGGCGATTTTGAGTCAGCGTCAGATTCCGGTGCTGGTGCATCAGTGAAGAGATCTGACGCTATTGATTGGTCACTGTGCTTCAATTTGAAGAACGCTTCGGCAAGCTTTTGCCAGCCCTCATTGATTTATCAAAGGTTTATTTTCCCTCTTTCACCCATTCCTGCTTCAGCTTTACGTTTAGGCGCAGGCTATTGAGAGAAATCTGGTATTCGAAAAACTGAAGCTGTGTTCTCCCCAAGGTCGTCGTTGCTGGTTCGGTGGAAGAAGGCGCGCCGATGATTCTAAGGCCGTTGACGCGGCGGTCTTCAGCGTAATGGAGATGGCCGTGAATGATTAGGCGTACCCCATGAGTTATGGCCAGCAAGCGAAGCGCCCTTCGCTCTGCCTCGGGAACTTGGTGCGCGAGTACTTCCCATTTAGACAGGGCTTTTTGAAAGCGTTTCTGAGCGGTTTCTTTGGATGGAATGTTTGGACTGTGATGCAGCGCGATGATTTTGATCGGCACAGCTTGATAACGGCGCAAAACTCTGGCCAGTGCTTCTAGTTGGTAAAAGCTGATGTTCCCTACCGCATTGGTTGCGCCATTCAAATTACCTGCATTATTCGAATCAATTCCGATGACGACGATACTTGGATGAGGCTGATGTGCCCAGGGAAAGCGTGTCTCCAAGCCGCAGTGCAATAGTCCTTGCCTGGCCTTTTCACGGTCTGCCAGCGCGAGCGCTGCACCCGCTGGCAGCCGGGCGATTCCCAATGAACAGATGTCGTGATTGCCAGGCAAGGCTTTGACCTTGTTCGCCAACCCTGCGGCGTGGATGGCTTGGCGAAACACTTGCCAGGAAGCGAGGTCTCCACGATCCGAAATGTCGCCTGTAATCAAAATCAGGCCAGCTTGTTGCAGAGAAGGGGTCAGCAATAACTTCCGAAACCGTTCATTCATTCCCTTCAAGCGACCAAAGAGGCGTGCCTCTGACCGCGCGTCGTTATCGTGGCTGGTAAGATGTAAATCCGAAAGATGAATGATGCGATAGTGACTAGGGGCTGTCATTTTTCCTGTTCCTTTCTGCCTGTTTTTGAGTGTTGCCGTTCCTCTTCTTCTGTGGGAAGCCAATAGCAATCCTCGAAGGTTTGCCGATACGCCGGATCAGTGCTTTCGACCATTGCCTTGCGATCGTTGGCACGGGCTTCATCGCCATAGGCCAGATCGCGGATGCAATGCGCAATGCATAACGGGGCATCGTCATAGGGGCGAGTCAGCGCCGCAAGCTCGGCAAAAGGCTTCAATCGTAGTCGTCAACGATTGCTCGACCTCGGCTCTATGGTTATCACTGACTGGCGAAGGGTAGAGCTTATGCCGATAACCGACCGTGATGGTATTGCCGTTTTTCTCAAAGGCATCCATCCCATGATAATCCCCATAATAATCGCCTGCCCAAGCATCGAATACCCCAATCGTCCGCCCGTTGCGGCGTCCATCGTGAAAAAGCAGTAGATTGACGATGCGGGCAAACTCACACCACTGGCTGAACTTTTCTGTGGCAGTATTTCAAGTAGTGATTTTGTCTCGTGAATGCGTCTCGGCGTTTTCCCAGCCAGCTTGCCTCCTTTTTTGTAGCACGGGCTGGCAGTCCACTCTTCATTGGCTTACTTTTTCGGTGTCGTTAATTTTGAAAACAAAGGTGTGATGCGCAGGCGCTTGAGCTGGCCCTCATTCGGCGTCGTGATCGTAAGCCTATCTTTGACGAGCGAAGTCTCCAGCACGGCCGATGCGTACACGTATGTGTGCATAAGGAGAAACGGGCACCCTAAAGATGCCCGTAAGTGAGTGATTATAAAAGTCGGGACGCCCGGATTTGAACCGGGGGCCTCTTGCACCCCAAGAAACAGCCCTATAATTTCCTGAGCCTGCCCAATCTTTCAAATCGTTTCAAACCCTCATATTTACTGGCTTTTTTCATTTCCCCTGGTGTCATCGAATTTCCTCAAATCGCAATTCAGTGTGTCCGCAAATGTGTCCGCAGATTTTTGTGAGGAAGAACGATGAAAGAAATAACCGGGTATGTGAGCTACGATAAGAGGCGCAACAGTTGGTGCGGCCGAGTCTCCTTGACTGACCCCGACACCGGCAAAAGGAAGTGGTTCAAGCGCTACGGCAGCACCAAGACTGAAGCCCGGCAGCGGGTCAGAGATCTGATCACAAGGTTTGAAAAGGGCGGCGTGCAATCCGTTACCGCTGACCGCCACTCCTTCGCTTACCTGGCTCAGAAGTTCAAAAAGGAAAAGCTGATCCCTGCCGTTTACCTGGGCGAAAGAAAGATCGCCGGTCGGCGCACCCTCTCCCCGCCCCTAGCCTGGCTGAACCAGTTGAGGCTCTTCTTTGACGAGTACAAGCTGACGGAGATTACCGCAGGCGAGGTGCGTAAGTTCAAAGTCTGGCTCTCGAAGATCCCCTCGCGCAGCCAGATCAAAGAGGAGGACGGCGTGCTGAAACTAATCGTCAAAGAAGACGGCGAGCAGCGTGGCATTGACTCGGTCAACCGGCCCATCGAATTGCTGCGCACCATGCTGAATTACGCAGTGGAGGAAAATCTGCTGCGGCCAGAGAACAATCTATTCCTGGCGATGCGCGGCCGTAAGCTGATCGATAGGGCTGCTGAGGGGAAACGGGAGCGCTTTCCAACCTTCGGCGAGGAACTGGCCCTACTCAAGTTTTGCAACATTGAGGGGCAACTCGGCAACGCTCACCTGCGCCCGATCTTGATAGTCGCAGCGGATACTGGATTGCGTCGCAATGAGCTACTTACACTCATAGATACTGACCTGGATTTTGGCCGCGAGATTATTCGCCTGCGCGCGTTCAACGCGAAGACCAACCGGCCGCGCCAAATACCGATGACGCCGCGCGTGAAGCTGGAACTGCAGAAGATGGTGGAAAAGAATAGGGCAGGTCTCGTCTTCGGCGGGATCAAAAACGTAAAGCGCTCTTATGCTACGGCCTGCCGCAAGTGCGGGATTGAAGACCTGAACCGTCATGACTTCCGGCATGGTTTTGTTAGCCGGGCGATCCTCGCTGGCATCCCGCCCGCTGTGGCGCTCTCGGCCAGCGGTCACGCCAGCGACGAATGGAAACGCTATCTGAATATGACACCGGATCAGTTGCAGTACCTGCTTGAGCCGCTGGACGGGCAGGACGCGCAGGAAGTCCAGGTTTATGCGGAAGAGGTTATGCGCGGCCTGCGGGAGGCGCTTAAGTACGATCAAGTGGAGAGACTCTTTGTGACGCCGCAAACTGGACGCGAGCGGCATGGGTAAAGTCTGGCTAGCCAAAACTGGCAGCTTAAGGCGGAGTACAGCCCTAGTGTTATAATCTGCGCCAGCCGCGGGCAATACGAGCCGAACGCACTCGATTGATAAAGCACGTTCGGTGCATCCACTTGTTTGTGAAGAGAGGTGAAGTGATGACGACTGTTTCCGTAGAATTGCCGGAGAGTGTTTTTTCAGCCCTGCGACGTGCACCAGAAGATTTCGTGCGCGAAATGCGGATTGCCGCCGCAGTCAAATGGTATGAGCTAGGGCAACTGTCGCAAGGCAAAGCGGCTGAAGTGGCTGGCTTAACGCGCGCCGAGTTTATCAACACACTCTCGCGTTATCAGGTTTCCCCATTCCAATATACGGCAGAAGAATTAGCGGAGGATTTAGCACGTGCCGAGTGACCGGGCCGTCCTCAACACCTCACCCCTAATCACCCTCTGCAAAAGCGGGCAGGAGTATCTGCTTCCGCGATTGTTCGCTGAAATCGTCGTACCCGACGCAGTCTGGGATGAAGTGCTGGCGGGTAGTGAGGTGCGTATTCGCACGCAACGTGAACACCGATTCGCAGCCAACGTGAACACCAATTCGCATTGATCGTGAACGCCGATTCGCACGTCGTGAACACCGATTGGCAAGCCAGTGAACACGGATTCGCACGATCGTGAACGCGGGTGTCGGGCGTGCGCCGCCCGCGCGGAGTGTGCTGGAAATCATTTAGACAGTGCTGGACGCTGTCCTCCTATTTTCTTCAAGGAGGACTCGCTGCAATGCCAGCACCAAAGATTTCCATGCCACGACTCACTGAACTTTTACGTCTCCACGCCGCCGGGCTTTCACAACGTCAGATCGCCCAAAGCCTCGACCTCTCGGTCGGCGTCGTCAACAAATATCTCCAACTCGCCCAAGCGCGCGGCCTCGGCTGGCCACTGCCGGCCGAACTGACTGAAGCGGCCTTGTGGCAACTGCTGGAAGGCGCGACTACGGCGGCCACCAGCACGCCACTCGCCGCACCTGATTTCTCCCTCATCCATCGCGAACTGCAACGCAAGGGCGTCACGCGCCTCTTACTCTGGGAAGAGTATGTGGCGGTCTATCCCGACCGGCATTACAGCTATGCACAGTTCTGCCGCCTCTACCGCGAATGGCGCGCTGGGGTCAAGCCCACCTTACGTCAGACGCAGCACGCCGGCGAAAAGCTCTTTGTGGATTACGCCGGGCAGACCGTGCCGATCGTAGACACGCTGACGGGCGCAGTCTGGCAAGCCCAAATCTTTGTGGCCGTCTTGGGCGCCTCCAATTACACCTACGCCGAAGCGACCGCCACGCAACGGCTGCACGATTGGGTCGGCGCACACGCGCGGGCCTTCGCCTTCTTCGGCGGCGTGCCGCAATTAGTCGTGCCGGACAATCTCAAGAGCGCCGTGCGCAAAGCCTGCCGTTACGAGCCGTTGCTCAATCGCACCTATCAAGAGTTGCTGGCCCACTACAACACCGCCGCTTTGCCAGCTCGCCCCTACAAACCGCGCGATAAGGCTAAAGCCGAAGTCGGCGTGCAGGTCGTCGAGCGTTGGCTCTTGGCACGATTGCGCCAGCAGACTTTCTTCTCGCTCGCCGAACTCAATCAAGCGTTGCGGCACCTGCTCACCCGACTCAATGACCGGCCTTTCAAAAAGCTGCCGGGCTCGCGCCGCTTTCAGTACGAAGCCCTTGATCGTCCCGCCTTGCGCCCCTTGCCAGCGCAGCCTTTCGTCTACGCCGAGTGGAAGAAGGCGCGCGTGCACATTGACTATCACGTGGAAGTCGAAGGCCCTTACTACAGCGTGCCGCACGCGCTGATCCGGCGCGAAATCGAGCTGCGCCTCACGGCCACCACGGTCGAATGCTTGTATCAAGGTGAGCGCGTCGCCGCGCATCCACGCTCCGACCGCAAAGGCGCGCACACCACTAACCCGGAACACATGCCCAAGTCACATCGCGCCCATCTGGAATGGACGCCAGGCCGCTTCCTCAATTGGGCACTGGAGATCGGTCCGCAAACGCGCGATCTGGTGCAGCACTTACTGACCAATCGCCCACACCCCGAGATGGGGTTTCGCTCCTGTTTGGGCTTGCTCTCGTTGGCCAAAAACTATGGCAAGCGGCGGCTGGAAGCGGCTTGTACGCGCGCCCTTGCGCTCGGCTCACCGACGCGCCGTAGCGTCGTCTCGATCCTGGAGAAGGGGCTGGAAAACCAACCGCTGCCGGAAAGCACGCTCGAATTGCCCGCGCCGCGTCACGCCAATTTACGCGGCGCGGACTACTACTATTAACCCATCACACGAAGGAGACCTTGGATGCTCAATCAACAAACACTCACGCGCCTGCGCGCACTCAAACTCTTCGGGCTGGCTGAGGCCTTGGCCCAACAACTGGAACAACCGCCCACGCAAGCGCTCGCCTTTGAAGAGCGTCTGGCGCTGTTGGTCGAACGCGAAGTCAGCTATCGTGATAACCGCCGGCTACAATGCCTCTTGCGAGCCGCTAAGCTCAGACAGCCCGCTTGCGTAGAAGACATTGACTATCGCCACCAGCGCGGGCTTGAACGTACGCTGGTAGCCACGCTCACGAGTTGCGACTGGATTCGCGCCCACCACAATCTGCACATTACGGGTCCAACGGGGACGGGCAAGAGTTGGCTAGCTTGCGCCTTCGGTAATCAAGCTTGCCGCCAAGGCTTGAGCGTCCGCTATGAACGCACAGGCCGTCTACTCGACCAATTACGCGTGGCACGTGGCGACGGCAGTTACCCAAAACTTTTGCGCCAACTGGCGCGGGTAGAGTTACTGATCCTGGATGACTTCGGGCTCAAACCGCTCACGCAGACTGAGCGCCACGACTTATTGGAAGTGATTGAAGACCGGCACGGTGTGCACTCGACCCTGCTGACGAGTCAATTACCGATCCGTGCTTGGCACGAATATCTGAACGAACCGACCGTCGCCGACGCCCTGCTGGATCGGCTGCTCAATGGCGCGCATCGGCTCGAATTAACTGGCGATTCAATGCGCCAGAAAGAAGCCTTGACCAAAGTGAAGGCAAAGCAGTAGAACTTAAGCGCCAGCGCGCTCCGCGCGCGTTCACGATCGTGCCAATCGGCGTTCATGATGCTTGCCATTCAGCGTTCATCTTCGTGCGAATACCCACCTGAAGCCATAGAAAAGCATTAGTGGTTTAATCTTAGCAGTTGTATAATCCCTGTCCAATTATCGAGCCTGTCCATAAAAGGAGTAATTTATGAATGATGACAATGGAAAACAATATAGATGCATAGATTGCGGCTACATCTGGACTATTCTTCCTAAGAGTTGCGCCATGTGTCAATCACACAAGCTTGAGGTGTTCGCTGAGCTTGACAATATAAAGCCGGATAAATTTGATAGACATTTCGTTAATGAATTGTCTCAGCGCGATCTGCCTTTACGACGCGGCGAGCGGTGAATGGTTGCGCACCATCGGCGGGCCGGGCGTGTGGAGAGTGGCCTGGTCGCCGGACGGGAAGCTGCTGGCCAGCCAGTTGGCGGATGACGCCGTACAGGTTTGGGACGCGGCGACGGCAAAGTTGTGGCATACGCTCGGCGGGAATACAGCGTACGGGCGCTTGGCGTGGGCACCCGACGGAGGGCGGTTGGCCACGAGCGGGAATGACAATAACATTCGCTTGTGGGACGTGACGAGCGATACGTTGTTGCACCGCCTGAGCGCCCACACTGAGCACGTGCAATGCCTCGCCTGGTCGGCCGACGGACAAACGCTGGCGAGCGGCGGCAATGATTGTACGGTGCGGCTTTGGAGTGCGGAAGAGGGGAAACTGTTGCGCACGCTGCTTACGCCGGAGAGCCACTTGAACTGGCTGAAGGGGGTGAAGTGGTCAGCGGATGGAAAGCGGCTGCTGAGCATAACGTTACACAGTAGGTTGCATGTTTGGGACGCGGCGACGGGAGAATTGCTGCACACCCTAAACGAGGACGAAGATTTTGGGCTGCGCGAGCTGTCTTGGTCAGCGAGTGGTGACTTGGTAGCGGGCAGCAACGGGGGCAACACAATCAGACTCTGGGACTCGGCCAGTGGAAAGCTGTTGCAGCAACTGGGTTGTCACGACGGCGACATCGACAGTATAGCTTTCTCGCCCGATCAGACGTTGCTTGCCAGCGGTAGCAAAAACGGCAACGTCACCGTCTGGGCCATCGAGACTGGGGCAGAACTGCAATCCTTTGCCACCAATTTGCCTGCGCACGAACTAAAGGAAGTCGCGTTTGTAGCATCAGGTCCCTTTTCAACATCAACAGTTTTCGGGCAGACGCCGTACGGCACACCCACGATTGCGGTAACTGTCTTCGAGTCAGGCAAATAAATGTGGTTGGCTGCTGAACGCCATGCTAATTCGAGAAGCAACAACGAATGACGCTGTACAAATAGCATTGGTACAAGTTTCTTCTTCTCAAGAAGCATACAAAGGCATTCTTCCAGCCAAAGAGATTACAGATGAATTTATAGAAAGCCGGGCTCGCGTATGGGAAGAATTTATTCGGTCAGGGGAAACCAGAATATATGTCTATCTTGATTGCTAGTTGGCGTTCATAAATTGCCTGTCTGAAAATGAAAGTGACTAAACCCACTTTCAGGAGGAGCTTATGAACGCCACGTGGATTATAACGGTCTTTGTCATCATTGATGAATTGTTGCAAAAAGGCGGTCATCGTGACCACCCCTTGGCCCACGTCAGCGACGCCGAAGTGCTCACCGTCGCCATCGTGGCCGCTAAATATTTCCACAACAATCACGAACGCGCGTTGTTGCTTTTGCAAGAGACCCCTTACTTGTCAGGTCACTTGAGTGTCTCGCGCTTCAACCGTCGCCTGCACCAGCAGGCTGACTGGTTTGAACTGGCGCTTGCCGTACTCGGTGAAGTTGCCGCGCGGGGCGCCGTCTTTATCATTGACAGTCTGCCCGTACCGGTTTGCAAGCGTGTGCGTGCCCGACGTTGTCGCAAAGTGCGGGGGCTGGATTACTGCGGCAAATGCGCGGCGAAGAAAGAGAAGTTCTTCGGTTGGCGCTTGCATCTGATCTGCACGCCGGAGGGCGTGCCGGTGAGTTTCGCACTCTGGCCCGCGCGTTATCACGACCTCTCGCCCTTGCACGAATTAGCTTTCGTCCTGCCGCCGCAAGCGAGTCTTTATGGTGACAAGGGCTATATCGCAGGGGCTGACGCCGCTACCATCCTCGCAGAAACTGACGTACGCTTGATTACTGTGCGGCGTAAGAATATGAAACCCAACACCTGGGGTGATGACATGGACTTGCGGCGCTACCGCAAAACGATTGAAACACGTAACAGCCAGTTGGAGAAGATGGGCCTTGAGCATTTGCACGCACGCACCAATGCAGGCTTCGAAATTAAGGTTCATGCTTCCTTACTGGCGCTGTTTTGGACTAACTTCAACTAGCAATCAAAGTATGTCTATGAGCATGAGCATACAGTTTTAGGCTTCATCCATTTTGGCCCGTGTAGAGATGCGGACTTGACACGTGAAAACACAGGCGAGATATGGGCTATTTATGTCACTCCTCATCATTGGCGAACTGGAGCTGGCAGTCAGTTGATGAATAAAGCGTTGAATGAAATTGCTAAGCTGGAGGTTGTTACAGTCAGTTTATGGGTTCTTAAAGAGAATAAGAACGCAATAGAGTTCTATCAAAACGTAGGGTTTCGCCCCGATGGAAGTGTGATGGCTCACAATTCTGGGGCTGAAGAAATTCGTATGGTAAAACGCATCTAGCACCAATTGCAGCGGAGGCTGGCCAACGAATGCTTCGATTATTCTTCTTGTCTCAGGCCGGCCCCGCTGAATACTGCCGTTAATGGGCTTAATGACTACATTGTCACGTACATCGGTGCATATCTGTAATAATTGACGTGAGTCAACCTGCGGCTGAGAATTCGAAAAGTGTCTGTACTCCTGAACGCCATTGCCTCTCTACTGCTGACCGCAATTCTTGCGGCGGCGCAGGAAGATACAACGCACAAAGATACAACACCCAAGCAGAGATTGCGGAGTCCGGCCAAGGCGCGCGGCTTCATTGGCGGTGAGTCACACGACAGCTATATGATCCGTGCTCGCAAAGGCCAAATCATGACAGTGCACATCTCGTGGCGACGCGAGGATGACAACCGAGCCGAGTTTAACGTGAGCCAATCGCCTAGCTTCTTCAACGGAGGGCGAGTTGAGTTCGGGAAGGAGACTGACAGTGGCAGGCGTTGGCACGGCAAAATTACCAAGACGGGGAATTATTACATCTACGTTGTTGCTCACCCGACAGCGCATTACACCCTGAGGGTTACAGTCAAATAACACCGGTGCAGAAGTCTCGAGGTGTGAACGCCGCACCGAACAACGAATTGAAGCCTACGCCCAATGAGGACACCTCCTAAAGAGCAGGGACTCAGGCGCGGCTGAATAAGGAAGATTCAGCGATCCTCAGCGCCTAGCAATGGTGGTGGGCCGAATTGATGGCATTAGTTTGACGGTAATGTTGTCATTGGCAATACTCGTCACTGGCCAGCAAACTTTTTCTGACGGTTATTTTTCTTTCGTGAAAACTCTCGTCCATGCCGCCCCGTTTGAGAATCATCTGTCTTTTCGCCGCGTCGAACTCAAAGACTATTCTCCCTCCTGCTAACTGGAATATATTATCGGCTGTCGCTTCGAGGGGGGCTCCGGATGATTCGCCCGGCGGTTGAAAGAAAAGCGTCGATCCGTCTCTGGTAATCTTGGCTTTGCCGGGCGCGTTCGGGGCGGAATAAACTCCGACGTATTTGTCCAGAATTTCCGGGCTGACGGCGATCGTTTCGAAGGTGGGAATCTCGAACGGTTTACCGTAGTAGATGTCGATCACGCCGCTGATAATGTCCTTGCACCGGGTGAACCTTCGCGTTGGTGGCGTAGGCGACCGTCAGCTTTTCTTCCGGCTGGTACATGCCAGCCACGATCCGTAGTTGTCGCCGCCGCCGGTGTTCCCGTAGAAGGTCTTGCCGGCGTACGTGAAGGTCACCAATCCGAGTCCCTCGCCGTCCCGCATCGTTTTCATCTGATCCAGACTCTGCTGAGAGATCAATTTCAGGTCGAAGAGCGCTTGCATGAATTTGGCCATGTCGCCAGGCGTTGAAATAAGCTGGAACCCGATGCTCGGATGGGTTTCAAAACCCTGTCTCCAGCGTTCCCAGTCGTTGCCGTTACTGGCATAGGTCAGAGCTTCGCCTTTGTTCACATCGATGCGTCCGGTAGCGAGGTATGTATCCTTGAGCCCGATCTTGGAGTTGATTCGTTCCTCAAGAGCCTGGTCGTAGGATTTGCCGGTTAGCTTTTCAAGGATGAGGCTTAAGAGGAAATAGCCGGAATTGCTGTAGGAACTCTTCGTGTCCGGCTCGAATTCAGGGGCGCCTTTGACGATCAGCGCGAGCATTTCATCCTTGGTTACTGGTTCGCCAGGTTTCCAGGTTGCCTGATCGCGGCTTATGTTCGGGATGCCGCTCCGATGCGAGAGGATTTGCAGGATGGTAATTTTCTGGGCGTTTGGAACCTGCGGGAAGAACTTGTCGAGGGTGTCGGTCAGCTTCAGTTTTCCTTCCTCGACAAGCTGCAGGATCATCACGGCGGTGAACGTTTTTGTGATCGAAGCGATCCGGAATCTGCTCGCCGCTGTCAGAGGTTTCTTTTCGGTTCCGTTGATCTGGCTGTAGCCGATGGCGCGGGTGTAAAGAACCTTGCCGTCTTTGGCGATGACGAGGCTCCCCATCGCCTTATTCTTTTCGGCGAGCCGGTCAAAAAACTGGCCGAGTTTGGCTTTGTCCAGCGTCTGGGCATAGCCTGCGGTGAACAACGCCAGTGTCAGTAAGGTTGCGAATAATAGTTTGATTTTCATATAAGCCTTCCTGCTTCCGTGCTTCGGAAGCACGGAAGGCTTATAAAATACCATCTTGGGGCTGTCAAGAACTTTGCATCAAAAAGTTCTATTTATTTTCAGATTTTAGAAATGACGGAAGCCTTTAGTTAAGCTGTGTCACTCGAATCAATACGCGAAGTTCCTTTTGCACTGAAATGTTGAGCTGGCCAGGCCGCCGGTTCAACTTAACAAAATACATGTCTTGCTGAGCTGACTAGTACATTACGATGACAATCACTAATGTTTACACAAAGCCGTGGGAGCAGGAGGTGACAGCAATGCCACGGCCAGGCTGGAGCAGCAGCTAAGGACATTCCCTTACCTTAATCTCTATTCTTTACTAAACGCCCAACCTGGCTCGCGATGACTGCCAGCAACTCCGTTGGGTCTACCGGTTTGGCTACGTGCATTTGGAAACCGGCTGAAAGCGCGCGGAGCCGGTCTTCGGCCTTGGCGTAAGCAGTGAGCGCTATCGCTGGAATCTGACCGCTGCGCTCAGCCCCGCGTTCCCTCACTTGACGAATGAGGGTGTAGCCGTCTTCCAACGGCATGGCGATGTCAGACACCAAGACGTTCGGCGGCCACTCATCGAGCAGGGCAAGGGCCTCGACGGCGGAAGTGGCGGCTTGCACTTCGGCGCCGCTCTGCGTAAGTGCGGTGGTGAGTAAATCGCGCGCCGCCGCTTCATCGTCAACGACCAGGATGCGTACCCCTTGCAGGTCAAAGGATAAACCTGAAAACACAGAGGTTTCACTTACCTCGGAAAGGCTTTTCAGCGGGCTTAGCTCTTGGCGCAGCGCCGTGCGGGGAAGCGTTACGGTGAAAGTCGCCCCACGCCCGTCACCCTGACTTTCAGCCGTCACCTTACCGCCGTGTAGCTCCACTAAGTGGCGCACAATCGCCAGACCAAGCCCGAGCCCCCCATGTGACCTGGTGGATGAACTATCCTCCTGCCGGAAGCGGTCAAAGACGAAGGGCAGAAACTCTGGCCGGATTCCCATTCCAGTATCACTCACGCTGATCTCCAGGTAAGAAGAGTAGCAGGTCAGCCGCAGCTCGATGTGCCCGTCTTTGGGAGTAAACTTAATGGCGTTCGAGAGCAGGTTCCAGACAATCTGTTGAAGCCGCTGCGGGTCGCCTGAGATGGAGCCTGCCGCTGGGTCCAAGAAGCTGACAAGCCACACGCCTTTGGCCTCGGCGGTCGGGCGCACGGAATCGAGCGCCGCTTCCAGCAAAGGCAAGACGTCAATGGTTTGAGATTCGAGCCGCAGCCTGCCGGTGATAATGCGCGAAACGTCGAGGATGTCTTCGATGAGCGCGTTTTGCGCCCGGGCGCTCTGTTCGATCGTCTCCAAAGCCTTGGCCGAAGTGGTGGCATCCAACTGGCTGGTGCGCAACATGCGGATCCAGCCGAACATGGAATTGAGCGGCGTCCGCAGTTCGTGCGAAACCGTAGCGAGAAATTCGTCTTTCAGGCGGCTCGCCTCTTCCGCCTTGGAGCGCAGCCGGCTCTGCTCCTGGTACAGTTCAGTGGTGCTGATGGCGGCGGCCGCCAGGTTCGCCAGGGCTGTGGCGACGCGGACTTCCATCTCATCAAATTGATGCGGGCGGCGGTAGTAAAAGGTGATGGTGGCGCCGAAATCGCCCTGCAGCATCAGCGGAATGGCGAGGAGTGATTCGATGCCTTCGCGCCGGTATGCCTCATGCCGGTGCGCCAGCCAGGCAGCTTCTTTGACCGCCTCGACGGCCAGCGCACGCTCAAGCTGAGGAGCCTTGTAGTCTTGGGCTTGCAAGACCGCCTCCTGAAACGCTTGCGACAAGCCAGTGGCGGCCACGACGCGCCACACTTCGCCCCGGCTCTCTTTACGCCAGACGGCATAGGCGTCGGCCGCGATCAGCCGCCCGGATAGTTCAAGGATCGCCTGCTGCACCTCTGCGAGTTCCATTGACCCTAACAGCGTATTGGAAGCTTCCACCAGCGCCGACAGCCGCTGATCCAAGTCCTGGTGGAGCTCAAGCGCCTGCTCGCGCGCCCGCAAAGCGGACTCGGCTTCGCGGTAGAGCCGCGCGTTATCCACCGCCAGAGCGGCGCGGTGGGCCAGATCTTGGGCAAAATTCAGGTCTTGTTCCGTGTAGCAGCGTTCTGACTCGCCCGTCACAAAGGTAATGGCACCGAGCGTGCGGCCCCGCGCGACGAGCGGGACGATCATCACCGACTTGAGTCCGACGGCGCGTAGGAGCGCGAGTTGTTCGGCGTCCGTCACGCCCTGGCTGAGCATCTCGTCCGTGATCTCGGGGTAGAGCACGGGCTGTCCGGTGCGGAGCACCTGGGGCAGGCCGCCTGGATCTTCGGGTGAGGGTGGGTAGCGGCGACGGAACTCCTCGGCCAAAGCAATTTTGGCCGGGTCCTGGTGCTCGACGGCGACCTGGCTGATGGCAAAATCCTGACTCACGATGTCCACCGCACACCAATCGCCAATTTGAGGTACGGCCAGGTGGGCTACTTGCTTGAGCGTGGTTTCGTAATCAAGCGAGGAGGCCAACAGTTCACTCGCCTGCGCGAGGAAGGCGGCCTGCTGCTCGGCGGCTTCTGCCTGCGCACGGGCCGCCTGTTCTCGGGCCAACAATTGTTCGCGCTCCTGCTCGAACAGCTTCTTTTCCGTGATGTCCATCACCAGACCGGCTACCCGAACTGGTTTGCCTCCGTCTTGGTGAACGGCTCGGCCGAGTGACTGAATCCAGCGCAGCCCCCGCCGGGGGTGGTAGATGCGGTGCTCGGTTCTGAACTCACGGTTTTGTGCTACCGCCTGGCTAAGATTCTGGATGACCATCTCCCGATCTTCTGCGACGACCGGCGCCAGTCCATTCTCAAACGACGGTGCGCCCGCGCCGTGCCCGTAAATCTCGCGGTACTCATCTGACCAATAGACCTCGTTCGTCACGCAGTTCCACTCCCACAAACCGATCCCGGTCGCCTGGTGGACGAGTCGCAGTCGCTCTTCGCTCGCGCGCAGGGCTTCTGTCGTGCGACTGAGCTCGGTGATATTGGTGACCGAGCTGAGCACACAGGGCCGCGAGTTGATCTCAACGCGCGTCGTGGCGATCACGCCGCTGAGCGTCTCGCCGCCCTTGGTGCGGAAGCGCGCCTCAATGTCCGGCACGGGCTCGCCAGCCCGCAGCCGCGCGAAGCGCTCGGCCCGCTCGGCTGGCTCAATCCACAGCCCCAACTCATCAGGTGTGCGGCCCAGCGCCTCCGCGCGCGTGTAGCCGGTGAGCAGCAGGAAGCCTTCATTAACCTCAAGGAGCCGCCCGTCGTCGAGCGCGGTGATGGTCAGCGCAAGCGGGGACTTGTCAAAGGCTGTGGCAAACTTGGCCTCCGACTCGCGCAGCGCCTGCTCCATCTGCCGTTGGTCAGTCACATCACGGGAGATGCTAAGCATGCACAGTTCGCCGTTGCTCTCTATCTGCTCAATGAAGAGCTGGATGAGTCGCTCCTCGCCCGCCTTGGTGCGCACGGTGATCTCTGCGCCCCGGACCGACTCGCGCTCTTGCAGTGCGGCCACCACGCGCGGGCGGGACTCTGCGTCGGCGAGCAGGTTGAGTTCGGACGAGGTGCGGCCCAGCGCCTCCTCGCGCGCGTAGCCGAACAGGGCACACCAACTGTCGTTCACTTCGAAGATCATTCCATCACTGAGGCGGCTGATCGCGAGCGCGCTGGGACTGGCCTTGAAAGCTTTAGCCAGGCGGTCTTCCGCTTGCTTGCGCGCGCTGATGTCGCGGGCAATCTTAGAAGCCCCGATGACTTCTCCGGCTTGATTCTTAATCGGAGAGACGGAGAGGGAAACGGGTATCCGGCGGCCGTCTTTTCTCACGCGGACGGTTTCATAATGCTCGACCCGCTCGCCTAGTCTGATCCGTGCAAGAATGTTCGTCTCCTCGTCCTGCTGTTCGGGCGGGATGAGGATCGTAATGGGCCGACCTTTCACTTCTGCGGCAGCATAGCCAAAGACTGTTTCCGCTCCGGTGTTCCAACTGGTAATGATGCCGGCCAAATCTTTGCCAATGATCGCGTCCTCAGACGAGGCAACGATGGCGGCGAGTTGAGCCTGAGCCAATTCGCTGCGCCGGCGCTCGCTGACATCACGGAAGACTAAGACAGCGCCCAGGGTTCGACCAGCTTCGTCCTTGATCGGCGCGCCGCTATCGTCAATCGGCCGCTCGGTGCCGTCCCTGGCGACGAGCACGGTGTGGTTGGCCAGCCCCACGGTCTTGCCCGCGCGGATGACTTCGGTGACCGGGCTTTCGGCCACCTGGAGGGTGTACTCATTGACGATGTGGAAGACTTCAGTCGAGGGCCTGCCAGTGGCCTCCCTTAGCTTCCAACCGGTGAGGGATTCAGCGACGCCGTTCATAAAGGTGAGTCTTCCCTCCATGTCTGTCACGATCACCGCGTCCCCGATGCTGGCGAGCGTCACTTGAAGTTGCTCCCGCTGTTCGCGTGCGCGCCTTTCAGCTTTATGCAGAGCTTCGGTAAGCGCGCTGATGAAGGCGGATACCAAGGTGAACAGGCCGATTTGGACCACGACGGAAGGCCCAGTGATGGTCAGCGAGAAATAAGGGGGGATAAAGAAGTACCAAGCTGCTATTGCGCCGAGCGCGGTGGCAAACAGGCCTGGTCCTAAGCCGCCGAGCCAAGCGCAGAGGGCGACTGTGGGGAAATAGAGTAGGAAAGGCACTCCGGCGCCGAGCGCGGGAACGAGCGCAAAGCGCAGCAGCGTGGCGAGCACCACCGCCACGAGCGCAAAGAAATAGCGCGCCATAGTGGAAGAGGTACGGTTGAACATGTTCTCCCTTGCTAAAATCCGGATCGGGTGAAGCGGGAAGCGGGGAACTGGGACGGGAGTGTACCAGAGAGCTGAACAACTGGAAAACTCAGTGCGCCGTCCTGAGGAACGTAGTGTTGCCTTCGGTAAGCTGGCAGACCTTGTCGCAGCCTCTCGGTAGAAATTAACCGATTAACTTAGCACTAAAGAATTGACCAGTGCCTCGACTGTGTCCGGGTCAACCGGTTTGGTCAGGTGGTGATCGAAGCCCGCTTGCTCCGCCAAGCGCTGGTCTTCTGCTCGTCCGTAGCCGGTCAGCGCAATCAAGATAGTTTTCTGCATCTCCGGCCATTCGCGCAGCCGCCGCGCAACTTCATACCCGTCTATCCCTGGCAACCCGATGTCGAGCAAAACCACCTGCGGCTGAAACATCCGGGCAATGTCGAGGGCGGCCCGTCCGTCATGGGCAACCTGGACTTCATGCCCATCGAGCCGGAAGAGCAGCGCCATGCATGCGGCGGAATCCACACTGTCATCTACGACAAGGATGCGGCGACACGACGTGGGCGTGGGAGCGGGAGCGGCAGCGGCTACCGCAGCAGTCTTACCTCTGAGGGCTGCTTTAGTCAGTCTGGGCAAGTGAACCACAAACTCGCTCCCCTGATTAGGCCCGGGGCTAAAGGCTTCCACGCGCCCGCTATGCATCTCGACCAGACTACGCACGAGCGCCAGCCCGATGCCTAAACCGCCTTCGGAACGGTCAAGTGACCGGTCTGCCTGGGTAAAAAGATCAAAGAGGTGTGGGAGCAGGGACGCCGAAATCCCCACTCCGTTATCCCGCACCCGCAGGAGGATCTCGAATTCCGACAGTTCGGCGGTCAGCCAGATCTGTCCGCCCTCCTCAGTGTACTTGGCCGCGTTGTTCAAGAGATTCGAGACGACTTGCGCCAGCCGCACCAGATCGCCTTCGAGCGGCATGGAATCCTGCGGAAGCGAGACATGCAACTGATGCCTGCGGGCCTCAATCAGTGGGCGGCTCGTCTCAAGCGCGCGGCCGATCACTGTCATAAGTTCAAGCTTTTCCTTGCGGAGCGTGATCTTGCCCTGGGTGATGCGCGCGGTGTCGAGTAGATCATCCACCAAACGCGTCAGGTGCGTCACCTGGCGGTCAATCACATCTCTGGCCTGCTGAAGCTGGGGCTCCGGGGGGCCGAGTCGTCGCAACACTTCGACGGCGCTGCGAATCGGGGCCAGCGGGTTGCGCAGTTCGTGCGCGAGCATAGCCAAGAATTCATCCTTGCGCCGGTTGGCCTGCTTGAGCGCCTCCTCGGCCCGTTTGCGGTCGCTGATGTCACGCGTGAAGCAGCGGGTGTGGATGAACTGGCCGTCCACACGATAGACGTTAGAGTCAATCAACACGTCTTTGATCGAGCCGTCTTTGCACAGCAGCCGCGCCTCGTAGCCATGTATCTGCTGGCCGTCGGTGAGGCATTGAAGGATGTCTGCGATCACCGGCGGGTCGGCGTGGAACTCCGCGATATGCCGGCCGATATACTCCTCGCGCGGATAGCCGAGCAGCTCCATCTCGGCCTGGTTCGCCCAGAGGATAGTTCCGTCCGGGCCAACCCAGTGCAGCCCGACGACGGCGTTCTCGACAAAATCGCTCAGCTCTTGCTGGCTGCGGCGCAATTGCTCCTCTGTCCGTTGGCGCTCGGCAATCTCGGCTTCAAGGGCTTGGGCCTTCTGCTGCAATTCTACGATCATGCGCAGGCGGTCGTCCGGCTCGGTCAGCGCCGTGTAGCTCTCGGCGGGGACGACGCGGGAGTGGGTTGAGCAGACGTGGCCGAATGGCGCGGCCACTCTTTCGCCGCCAAAGCCATCCATAGGGTAAGCGCAAAAGAGCACGAAGGGGTGCGTCTTTAGCAACTGGTTCCAGAGTTCCTCCAGTCCAATGGCCGATTCCTGGTTTCCTTCTGCCCAGAGCAAGGCGACCATCTCCCCGAAAATCCGCACGCGGCGGTTGCCCTGCGCGGCCTGCTGGACGAGCGGCTCAATCACCTGAGTAAAGCGTCCAGGCTCGGGCGCTCCGTTTACCATGAATTGTGCTAAGGTCTCTGCCGCGTCCAAGGCGACATACCGACCGGCCGCGCGAGCGGCGGCAACATCCAGCCCATAAGCCAACAATCGTTCGTCAAGCCCCTCACGGTGCGCTTCCGTAGCTACCACGATGCAGGCATCATCCGTAGCTAGTCCCGCACCGATAAAGTCACGCAGCGAGTTGAGCAGAAACGCGTCTGTTTCGTAGAACTGGACGAAGTGCTCGGCTTCCTGCGGCCCGCGCCCAAATTGGCGCGGCGTCAGCTCCACCGTCGTTGCTAGATCGTTGATTTGAGTTGCTTGCTGAAAAGACGCGCCGTTGCCGTTGGTGTGATCCATGAAAAACTTCCCCTCGAATCGTGCTTAGCGGGCTCATGTTTGCACACGCCACACGAAGAAAATCGCTCAAGTGCGAAATTGACTGATTACAGGAGGCGTGTTGTTCTTTGGGGAGATTCGACAACACTACGTTCGTCGAGGTCAGCGGCGCGTAGTATTAAGCCCGTCCTGCTACTGTGTCTTTTTAGATCTAAACTTTACCGGCACAGTGTACGCCTGCTGCTTCAGGATTGACAGTTAGAAATTACACTTAACTTTTCCCTCGAGCGGCGTAGTTGCCTGCGCGTGTTAGCGCCGCCCTTACCTGGGACGCCCGTGAGAACGTACCAGTCCGGCAATGATTGCCGACAGCTCTGTCGGCTCCACCGGCTTGGCCACATGGGTTTGGAAGCCTGACCGGAGCGCTTTCAGTCTATCTTCAGAGCGGGCATAAGCCGTCAGGGCAATGGCCGGCGTGTCGCCACCTTCTGCCGAACTGAGCGCCCGCACTTCCCGGATCAGCGCATAACCGTCCTGGCCGGGCATCCCGATGTCAGAGACGAGCACGTCGGGCCGCCACTGTTTCAGCATTGTAAGCCCTTGGGCAACGTCAGCGGCGGCCCGCACTTCGGCGCCGCACTGCCGCAGAATGATCGTGAGCAATTCGCGCGCGTCCGCTTCATCGTCCACTACCAGCACACGCGCTCCGGCCAACTCAGTGTCGAGTTCCGCCGGCAGTTCCCCGGCTATCGCCTGGTGGAAACGCGGCGCGGGCGGCTGATCTAGCTGACTGCCCCCTTCGCGCATGACTGCCAGCGGGAGCCTCACGATAAACGTCGAGCCGAGGCCTGCGCCGGGACTTTCAGCGGCCACACTGCCGCCGTGAAGCTCCGTCAGGTGGCGCACGATGGCAAGCCCCAGACCCAAGCCACCGTAGGCGCGCGTGGTCGAGCTATCAGCCTGGCGGAAGCGCTCGAACACGTAGGGCAGGAAGTCTTTGCTGATGCCTTGCCCGGTGTCGCTCACCCGCAGCTCAATGTGGGAGTTGATGCGTTCCAAACTGATCTGCACGCGCCCGCCCTTGGGCGTGAACTTGATGGCATTTGAGAGCAGGTTCCAGACGATTTGCTGCAGGCGTACTGCGTCGCCGAGCACGAGGTTCGCCTTGGTGTCGAGCACCGTTTGCAGCCGCACCGAGCGCGTTTCAGCGGTCGGACGTAAGGCGTCTACCGCGCCTTCAATGACTTTGCCAATCTCAACCGGTGAGACGTCGAGCCGGATTTTTCCGGTGATGATGCGTGAGACGTCTAGAATGTCCTCGATGATCTGCTCCTGCGCCTTGGCGTTCCGCTCGATGGTCTCGACCGCGCGTGCGACGCTCTGCTCGTCCAGCCTGCCGCCGCGCAACATGCGCGACCAGCCGAAGATGGCGTTGAGCGGCGTACGCAGCTCATGCGAGACCGTAGCCAGAAACTCGTCCTTCAAGCGGTTGGCCGTCTCCGCCTCCTGGCGAGCTTTGCGCGCGGCTTCGTACAGGCGGGCGTTGTCCATCGCGATCGCCGCCTGCCCGGCCAGTCCCGTGACGATGCGCTCGTGCCGCTCGCTAAAGACGCCGGGACTTGAGTGTCCGAAGAATAGCCCACCAATGACCTCGCCGGAGCGGGAGACGACCGGCACGGCCAGATAACTGGTCACCGGCAAGTGACCTTTAGGCATGCCGTGATAAGGCGCGTTCTGCCCGTAACGGGGGTCCTGTTTCACATCGGCCAGGCGAATCACCCCTTCACCGCGAAAGGTCGGGCCGAAGAGGCCGGTCGCGCGTGGCATCGGGAAGTTGGCAAAGCGCTCGCGCGGGACGCCGGAGAGCGTGTAGAGCATGTAAGAGGCGCCGCGTTCGTCAAGCACGTTGTAGAAGAAGGAGCCGAACGCGGCGCCCGTGATCTCGGTGGCGGCATCGGTCAGCGATTGCACGAGCTTATCTAAGTTGAGCTCGGCAGAAAGCATCTGGCCCACCCGATTGATTGTCTCCAGCGTTTCACGCTCTTCCTCAAGTTGCTCCTTTTCGTTTTTACGTTCGGTGATGTCTTGCACGATGCCGAGCATGCCCGTGACTTGGCCGTTCGCGTTGTAAGTAGCGCGGCCCTTGGCCGCCACCCAGACTTGCTGCCCGCCCGGCTGCATGACGCGGTACTCGATGTCGTAGTCGCTACGGTCGGCGACGGCCTGCTCAACCCCGAGCCGGGCAGCTTCCCGATCTTCTTCGTGCAGCAGCCCGCGCATCTCAGTCCAGGTCATGACTGGGCCTGGCGCGATGC
Organism: uncultured Acidobacteriota bacterium; assembly: GCA_963699175.1. GTDB lineage: Bacteria > Acidobacteriota > Blastocatellia > RBC074 > RBC074 > JACPYM01. The sequence goes on from OY969418.1 coordinate 2,281,338, forward strand.
CGAAGATCTCCGCCGCGCGCTCGGAAAAGGTCACCACGTCCGTCGCGGCGTCCCAGCTCCAGTCCCCTAGGCGCGCGGACTTGAGCGCCAGGGTCAAGCGTTCAGCCCCTTCCTGCACTGCTCGCTCCGCCCGCTTTTGCTTAGTGACGTCACGCGCGATTTTTGAAGCCCCGACGATGCGCCCGCTGGCGTCCCTGATCGGCGAGATGGTCAAGGAGATGTCCAGCTCGGTGCCGTCCTTCCGGCGGCGTACCGTCTCGTAATGCTCGATGCGTTCGCCGCGCCTGAGCCGCGAAAGAATCATCTCTTCTTCATGCTGTCGGTCATGCGGGATGATCATCAGGATGGATTGCCCAATCGCCTCTTCCGCCGTGTAGCCGAAGATCCGTTCCGCGCCTTTGTTCCAGCTTGTGATGACGCTCTCCAAAGTTTTGCCGACGATCGCGTCATCCGAAGACTCGACGAGCGCCGCCAACAAGTTTTGTGTCTTCTCTACTTGGCGGAGTTCCTCATAAGCCAGCGCATTCTGGATGGCGATGGCGGCGAGGTGCGAGACTGCCAGCAGCTTTTCCTGGTCTGTTTCGGTAAAACCACGCCCGTCCTTTTTGTTGTGGATCTCAAAGAAGCCGAGTAAGGCTCCCTCAGCATTGAGAATTGGCGTGGAGAGGGCCGAACGGACGCCGAACTGCACGCAGAGTTCGTGCACGATCTGTGTGTCGGCGAGCGCGTCGTTGGTTAAGTAAGGCACCTTGTGCTGAATGAGCCAGCCCGGCAGTCCATGACCGGGCGGCCAGCAGTATTCGAGTGGCAAAGGTTGGCCCTTTTGAAAGTATTTTTGGCAGACCATGCCCTGTGGAGTGTAAAGCCCTGAAACCCCGCTCTCGGCCTCAACCAGGTTAATTGCCTCGCTCACGAGGCCATCCATCAAGGCCGTCAGGTCGTGTGTCGAGTTGAGTCTTGCGCTGATGCGCAGCAGTGTCCGGACGGTCTCTTTATCGTCAGCAGCCATTCTACTCCTCGTTGTGCCCGGCCTACTGGGAAGCTCAGGTACCACATACAGTCTTTTATAGAAGAGGGTGGATTTAGAAGACTATGACAAGGGGAGTTAAAGGGGGTGTTTGAAATAAGCCAATTTGGGTTCTGTTGATTCCTTCGCACTGCTCTAAAGCTAACTATTTCCCGGCAGGTCTAGTCAAGCGCAATACAGACAATTTGCATAATAAGTTACTCCTCTAGAGGACACTCATAAATCTCATAGAGCACGTCTAACCCTAGGCGCAATTGCGCGCCTGTCTGACCGGGGCCACCTATGCTATGATCAGCCAATCGGAGGATCACAAATGGGTAACGTTAGTGACTGGCAGCGAAACAAGACCAATATCTTCTGGGGTGAGATGGCCCCATGTGAACACGCCGTTCAAATCTATGAAAATGACGGAGCTTTCCTGGAGGTGCTGGAGGAGTTTGTCAGCGGGGGCCTGCAGATGGGTGAGAGTGTCATCGTCATCGCAACACCAGCGCATCGGGACGCGCTGGAAGACCGGCTTTGCCAACAGGGTTTGGATTTGGAGGCTGCCCGCTCACAGGATCAATACATACCGCTTGATGCTGAAGAAGCTCTGTCGAAGTTTATGGTTAATGGCTGGCCAGATGAGACTCTCTTCAAGCAGCTAGTCAACCAACTGCTGGTACGCGCCCGCAAAAACGGGCAGGTGCGAGCCTTCGGTGAGATGGTCGCGCTCCTCTGGGCAAAAGGTCAGAATGCTGCCACGGTCGGGCTGGAACATCTGTGGAGTAGATTTTGCGAAGAGGAAGCTTTCTGCCTGTTTTGTGCCTACCCGAAAAGCGGCTTTACGCGAGATGCAGATGCCTCGATCAGGGAGATATGCACGACCCATTCTAGAGTAATTGCAAGTAGCAACCCCGCACCTTGTTAGGTAGTCTTTCAGAAATCCGGCCTCAGCCAAAATAATGCATGAGTGAAATTCTCTTTAGTCTAACGTTTACCGGGGATGAGAAAGATTAGCCCAATCCCTGGCGACTCGAACAAATTGCGGAAGGTGTCGAAACGCTGCATGCCGGGCGTTAGGCGAGGCCTTTGGTCAAGTGGCATCATTGTCAGACCCAGTCAAGGGAGGCAGGACGGCGTCAGATTGTGGGCAGCTCAGCTAACAGCGCCTCAATTTTCGCTGGGTCTACCGGCTTCACTAGATGACGGTCGAAGCCTGCCTCCTGCGTCCGCCGCCGGTCGTCCTCCGATCCCCAGCCGGTCAAGGCCACCAGCATCGGCTGCTTGCCCCACGGCTCCTGCCGGATGCGGTGTGCCGCCTCGTACCCATTCATTTTCGGCATCCCGATGTCCATCAGAATAAGGTCGGGCCGGAATTCTGCGGCGGCTACGATGCCAGTTTCACCGTCGTGCGCCGTGCGTACTTCATTCCCCATCATCTCCAGCATCGTTGCCATCCAGCCAATTGAGTCTTCGTTGTCATCCACGACTAGAATGCGATACTGTGCCCTATTAGGTAGCGCGGCTTCCTCACTTTGCTCAAGCAGTGGTTTGGCCGCTTTCCTTTCTACCAGGAGGGGCAGCCGAATGACGAACTCGCTGCCGTGGCCTGGGCCCTCGCTGCGGGCGGCAATTGTGCCGCCGTGCATCTCCACCAACCCCTTGACCAGGGACAAGCCGATCCCTAAACCGCCTTGCGCTTTTTCCAAGGCGGTGTCTACTTGCGAGAACATGTCAAAGATGCGCGGCAAATGACTCGCCGGAATGCCGATGCCAGTGTCCTTAACATTGATGACAATTTCCTCTTCCTCTTGCACGGTGGTCAGCCAGATGTGCCCGGCCCTTTCACTATACTTGGCCGCGTTGTTCAGCAGGTTTTGCAGTACCTGTGTCAGCCGTGTGGCGTCCGCTTCCAGATACACTGGCGTCGGCGGCAGCTTAACGATCAATTCATGGCCTTGCTGATCAATCAGCGGGCGGCTCGCCTCTACAGCGTTTTGCACCAGGGCGGCCAGTTCCACCCGTTCCTTGCGCAGTTCCAGTTTACCCCGCGTGATGCGGCTCACATCGAGCAAATCATCCACCAGCCGCACCATGTGACTTAACTGCCGATCCATCATCAGGCGGGCGTTCTCGGCGACTGTCGGGTCGTCCTTTGCCATCTTAAGAACATGTAGCCCGGTGCGGATCGGCGCCAGCGGATTGCGCAGTTCGTGCGCCAGCGTCGCCAGGAATTCGTCCTTGCGCCGATCCGCTTCCTGCAAGGTGCGATACAGATTGGCATTCTCGATGGCGATGGCCGCCCGCCGCCCCAGATCTTCTGCCGCGCGCAAATCATCCTGATTATAACGACGCCCAGATTCCGCCGTCACAAACGTCAGCATGCCCAGCGTCTTGCCCTTTGACTGAATCGGCACGCAAAGATAAGACTGCAACCCCAACGCGCGCATAATACGCAGATGTTCATCATCCCATGCAAGTTCCGCCAAGAGCGAATCCGGGATCTCCTCGACTATCTCTGACTTCCCGCTGCGCGCCACATATGACACGCCGTGCGGATCGTTCGGGTGCGGCGGATAGCGCTCCATCAGTTCGTGCGCCAAGCGCACTTTGGCCGGGTCGGTATGTTTCACCGCCAGCCGTTGTAGGCTGCTATCGGGATTGATGAGATCCACCGCACACCAGTCGGCAAACTCCGGTACCGCGATACTCGCCACCTTCTGCAAGGTGCTTTTATAGTCAGTCAATTCCGCGAAATCGGCGCTGGCTTGCGCCAGGAAGCGCGCCCGCTGCTCGCTCTGGCGCAAGGCGGCTTCGGTGCGCTTCACCTCATCAATATCCGTGTTAGTCCCGAACCACTGAACGATCTGCCCCGCTTGATTGCGTTGTGGCATGACACGGGTCAGAAAGGGCCGAAACACACCGTCCGCGCCGCGCAAGGGGAAGACCATCTCAAAGGGGGTGCCGGTGTCGAGGGAAGCCTGCCAGCGATCCAGCACTTGCGGCAGCACCGCCGGGTCGTGGACGCTCTGCCAGCCCCAGCCCTCCATCTCTTGCGGCGTAGTGCCGGTGTACTCGTACCAGCGGCGGTTGTACCAATGGATGTAGCCATCAGGACCAGCCATCCACGCCAATTGAGGAATGGATTCGGCCAGCGTGAAGAACTGCGCCTGTTGCTCCGCTAGTTTCGTTTCCGCCTGCTTGCGCTCCGTAATATCTTGGGCATAGACCGCGAGCCCCTCATTGGATGGGTAGGCGCGAATGTCGAGCCAGCTCTTGAGCGGCGGATAAAAGAACTCATATTCGACCGGAACCTGCTCTTTGACCGCGTGTTGAAACCGCTCGTAAACCTCGGAGTCAACCAAAGCAGGAACAATGTCCCAAAGATTCTTGCCTAGTACCTCCGAGCCGGGTATTTGCAGGCGTAGTAAAAGTGCTTCCGCTTCACCATTCAAATAAGTAAAACGCCACTCTTTGTCGAAGGCAATAAAGCTATCAGTAATGCTTTCAAGAATGTTGACGACCTGTTTTTGCGCGGCTTGCGCCTCAGCCCGCTCGCGCTGCGACAGTTCAAAAAGATGCGCGTTATCCATGGCGATGGCTGCTTGTGCGGCAATCCCCACAATGATGCGCTCGTGGCGCTCGGTGAAAACGCCTGGTTCGGGGTGACCGAAGAAAAGTCCGCCCAGCACCTCACCCGAACGCGAGATGACCGGAACGGCCAGATAACTCGTCACGGGTAAATGACCGACGGGCATGCCGTAGTAAGGAGAATTTTTGCCATAGCGGGGGTCTTGCTTTACATCCGCCAGACGAATCACGCCCTCGCCGCGAAATGTCGGGCCAAAAATATCGGTGTTGCGCGGCATAGGAAAATGCGCAAACGCTTCGCGGGGTACCCCCGACAGTGTGTAGAGCAGATAGGATTCACCACGCTCATCCACGACGTTATAGAAGAAAGAGCCGAACTTCGCACCGGTCAGTTCCGTCGCCGCATCGGTCAGAGCCTGCACCAGTTTTGACTGGTCAAGTTCTGCCGACAAAGTTTGCCCGATACGGTTGATTGTCTCGACCACTTCGGTTTGTTCGCGCAGGCGGATCTCTGCCTGTTCGCGCTGGCTTGCGACTTGTGCGCTTTTGAGCGCTATGGCCGCTTGATTTGCCGCGACGCTTAGGAGAAGGGTTTCTGTTACAGTTGGAAAGTCTACCCGCCCGGAGCCAGCCACGACCAATCCCGCCTCTTCTTGAAGGCCAAGCGAAAAGCGCGTGAGGTTTACCTTTCCTCCTCCAATCGGATTGGGCACAGTGACGGGTGGGATAAAGGGATCGGAAGTCAGGCAGGATGCGAGTGCTCGGCCAACGTCCTCTGGCTGAAGAGAAGGCTGGTACTGCGCAAGGCGCAAGACCTCGATGGGTTGTGCACTTGCATCGTCCTTCAGCCGCACATAGATAAAATCCAGACGCAAGATGCCAAACAGTGCCTCAAGCAGAGTTTCAATAATTTGAGGTGGCTGGCGCCCGCTCCACATCGCCGGTAGCGCCAGCAAACTGAGAAGATCATTGATGCAGTTGCGCAGTTGGCGAAGCTCATCAACTTTCTCTGCTGCGCTATCTGTCGTCTCTCCCTGCATATTTACTTTGGCTCCGGCGCGGCCAGATTGCGCGAGGCTTCACGAGCATACAATTCTCGCAGGAACTCATCCGGTGGCACAAAAAATGGATTTTCTTGCAGAATACCGCCGACAATGATCATCGGATGTGTCCGCATAATATCTATGACGATCTGCCCGCCAAACTTGGCGAGATCGTACGTTCATATGACTGGGTCCTGAAAGCGAGGCAGAAGATAGTTCAGTCTCGTCTCATACTCCACCAGATCATTAACCCCTGGTCGGTCTTCCAGCGCCCACTCCATGTGCGCGACTAGACGAGTTAAGGCAAACCCTTGTTGATGGCCCCCATTCAGTACTTCCTCGATCAAGGCAAGCATTTTGTTCTGATCGAAGTGGCCGTCGCGCAGATAGGCATCTTCCCAGTTGAGCAATTCAAACTGCCCGCTTTTCTCTGCCTCGACAACCTTAATGCCCACAGACTGTAGCCGTCTGAGGTGATTATCCCGCAAGTTTGGGTCAACGATATGGAAGGCCCTCTCGCCACGCTCGAACCCCTCCTGAATAAAGGGCAGCAGCACGCGATACTCTTCATCTGGGTTGTTAAAGAAAGCGCAGATGTGGCGATACGAGCCAAGCGTGGAGCCCGCAAATCGGATCGGTTGCTCGCTCTTGAGATTCTTTGGGCAATCGGTATTGATTCCCTCGTTGTCTTGCTTATTGTCTTTGTTGGGGTCCATGTATTTTCCTCCTAGTTATTGTCAATTAAACCTATTTAAAGATCAAAAGATCGATAAAGCAATGCCACGCTTGCAGATCAAAATGCGCGAAGTTGAGGAGCATGCGGCGTAACTGAGCAAAGCCACAGCGAAAGAGCGATTTGGGTTTGCGCCCATGCTTCTTCAACTTGAGTTGCTTTTGCGCGTGTAGCCACTCACCGATCTTTTGGCACCAGCAAAAGGCTAGCGCCAGCAGGGCGACGAGCCGTTCCAAGCGTAGCAGTTCGGTCAAATGCGTACTCCTCAAGCAGAAGCCGGGTGTTTTCAAGGCCGCGAAGAGCGTTTCGATTTCCCAACGTTTGGCGTATTGTGCCACGGCATCTTCCGCCAAGGTGGGCTAGACCACTATCAAGTACTCGCCGCTGCCCAAATAATAACCGCTGAAGTACCAGTCGTCGCCCCGCCTCCGGCGCGCTTGCGGGATGTGCAGTGGTTGTTGGACGCGTGGCGCGAAACAGTTTGTAGGCGTGCACCAGTTGGCCGCGCCCATTCGCCACCAGATAGTTGGTATGCACACGCAGGTGAAACTTGATCTCCTGTTGGCGCAACCAGCGTAACCATGAGCGTCAGACGAATTCACGATCCGCGACCAAACAAGCGATTTGCAAGCCAGACAAAATTGTCTGGCTTAGCGTATGATTTTTCCTGGGAGTTACCTAACCCTCTTGACGGGCTAGGCGGCTCGCTGAACTCAACAAAATACGTGTCTTGCTGAGTTGACTAGCCCATTACGATGACAATCACTAATGTTTACACAAGGCCGATGGAGTAGAGTTGGACGCGTAATGTTGACTTGAGCGAACGCGGATTGCTGAATCCCACTGGGAATTAGACAAAACACGAATTATGGCAGTAATCTTCGCCCAATTGAATCTTTCCCAATCCCTTCCAAAAGCCGTGACATCACTCATCAAAGCATCGCTAAAACAGTCGCTTCCAGATCATTGCTTCCCTGTCTGCTGCGGGTTGCGTAAAATGCCACGCGCATTCGCCCGTGGTTAAGTTTTCTCAAGGGCGGGCGGTATTCGCCTTCCTTTTTCGGGCGTTTTCGCCGATGAGTCAGCAATCTAAGCAGTATAAATGTAGTTGGGTGGACCAATGGTCAACCAGTTGATCCGCCTAGTCGGGCCGGGTGGAGCAGGCAAGAGTACGGTTGGCGCAGCGCTTGCGGAGCGCCTCGGCGTTACCTTCGTGGATCTTGACCAGCAGTTCAGGGCCGTCGTTGGAGACATCTCCGAATACATTGGCTCGCGGGGCTATGAGGCGTACGCCGAGCGCAACGTGGACGTGTACTGCGAAATCATGCGCGAAGTCGGTCGCCGCAGGGTTCTCGCCTTGTCGTCTGGCTTTATGACCTATCCGTTAGCTATCCATCCCCAATACGGCCGCTGCCGCGAAGACATTGTGACCAGTCCGACGACGTTTGTCCTGCTGCCGTCATTGGAACGCGAGACTTGTGTGGCTGAAATCGTCCGTCGTCAGATGACGCGGCCGTTTATCCGATCCGCCGCGAAGGAGGAAGCTGTGATTCGGGAGCGGTTCGAGATATACGTCGCGATTCCTGTTCGCAAAGTCGAGACTATGCGACCAGTCGACGAGGTGTGCGCTGAGCTTGCCGTCGCGCTGGCTACCCAGCTCACGCTTGTACCCGACCGCTCAGCTTCGCCTCGCGGCGGGTGAAGCGCTGATCCGTTAGATTGCGAGCAATCGAATTGCTGCCAAGTTGAAAGCTATGAACGGAGGGGTATCGTGCGTTTGATCAAACTTAATATCTACTGCGTCAGCTTCTCGCTTTTCCTACTCATAGGGCTAGCAAGTGCTCAAGAGAAGCCCGATGTCACTTATGCTTCCGCCAATACCGCTCTCAAGTCTCTCTATGAGACACAACAATGGGTCGAACTTTACGAAGCACTCAAACACTCGAAAGGTCCTGCTCTTTACCGCGGCGCCGTGGCCGTAACCTTCAACGATAATCCCCGCCAAGCTGAGCGCCTCCTTCGCTCTGTCATCCAAGCCGCACCTCACTCCGACGAAGCGAATCAAGCCTATGAGTGGCTGGCGCATTTGTATTTCTATACCGGACAATATCAGCGACTTATCTCTAACATGGAGGAGCGTTGGGCGGCTTTCCCAAACAGGAATGAAGTGCCACAAGAACGGGCGGTGATGGCTGGTTTTCGTGGCCTGCCAGATCAGATGGTAAGTCAACACCGCCCTTCCACGCTCCGTCACGAGAGCGGAAGCATTTTCATACCATTAACCATCAATGGTGTCTCGGCCACATATTTCTTCGATACAGGTGCGTGGCCTTCTTGCCTGACCGAATCGGAAGCGAAACGGTTTGGCCTGACTATCAATGATACGACAGGGTCACTTGGAACAATGACTACCGCTAGAGTTGGGTTCCGCACGGCGGTAGCTAAGGAACTGATTATCGGCAACATCCATTTCCGAAATGTTTCTTTTGTAGTTTTCCCCGACGATCAAGAACCGTGGTCCGACTTGCCGCCGGGCAGGCGTGGCATCCTCGGCATCCCCATTTTGCATGGGCTGCGTACTTTACGGTGGAGCAAAGATAACACTGTAGAAATCGGGTTCAAGTCATTGTCTTTGGACGTGCGGAAAGCGAACCTTTATTTTGACAACGATCATCTTGTGCTCGTGGCTGGCTTTCAACAGCAGAAGATTCTTGCCACCCTAGATACTGGCGCAGAAAGTACGGATCTCTACGGAGTATTTGCGAAGGAGTTTGCCAGCTTTTTGAGTGCGTCAGGCAAGCAGGGTTCAACGGAGGTCAGAGGGGTTGGTCATGCGGAGAGTTATGATTCGATCACAGTGCCTGAGCTGAAATTTCGGATTAGCGGCGTGGAGACAGTGTTGCGGCCTGCGCATATTCTGTTGAATCACAATGGGGCGAAGTGTTGCATCGGCAATTTTGGCTTAGACCTTCTCTGGCAAGCCCCAGCATTCAAGCTAGACTTTGGTGCGATGAGACTCACACTGGAGGCGAAGCAGTGAGAAGAGAAGGAGCAGGTGTCCGATCCGAGCGGCGTGATCTAACAAGCGCGCCTAGTCGTTGCTTCACCGCCGTTTTCATCAAAGATGATTGTCTGATAAAAGTGTGTTAGCCAACTAACTGGGTGATGAGGATAGTTATCTGATCGAGGTCAATTGGCTTACCAACGAACGCTTTTGCCCCCGCATCCTCGGCCAGTTTTCGCACTTCCCGGCGCGTGTCCCCGGAAACAATAATTATCTGGATAGCAGAAGAACTGGCAAGCAAGGTTTGGCACAGGTCCGGCCCGTTGCCGTCAGGTAGCCAGGCGTCGAGTATCACCAAGTCAACGCGGTTATCCCGGACAAAAGCTAAAGCCTCAGCGCACGAACCCAGCACTTTGACTTCGTAGCCTTGCAATTTGAGCCAGGTGTTCATCAAAGCGGCAGAATCCTGGTGGTCATCAACGTACAAAATGAGCTTGCTATTTACAGACACACTTATCTCCACAGTTGTCTACAAAAAACAGCTTGGGGGTAAATAAAGTTGTACTTAGTTGGGATTGATACTGCTCACCACAACCGCGCAAAAGTAGGATAAGCAAACAAGCAAAAAGGATGCTTAAAGTAAGAGGGTTTTCTCGCAGCGTAGAAGACAATCCGGCACACTCATTGCTGCTGTTCTGTATTTGATGGTGATAGAGATATTTATAGTATGAGTCGGGTTTAATAGCAGCAAACCCTGCGCAACATTGCAGCGATTTAAGGAGCCCTCATCCTCCTTTGGCTTTCCCCCGCGACGCAAGTAAACCGATCAGGATAGAGGTGTCATGGAAAAGCCTTGTGTGCTCATAGTCGAAGACAGCCCCGATATACTCGAAATGTATGCACTCTCGCTTGTGATGGCGGGGCTCGAAGTGAGGAAAGCGATGAACGGCCTGCAAGCTTTGGACTCAATCAATGAACAGAAGCCGGATGTAGTTATCACTGATTTGATGATGCCGGGGATGGATGGTCTGACACTGATCAAGCGCCTCCGCGAAAATGCGGCCTTGGCCGATTTACCAATCCTGGTATTGAGCGCCGGGAGCCAGGTATATCTTGATAAAGCTCAAATCGCGGGAGCGACTAAAGTGATTCAGAAACCAGTTGATCCTACTCTTTTATGGTCTGAAGTCCGGCAGCTTCTGGCAGAGCAACCGGCACAAGAAGAGACCGCTTGAGCAGTTTAACGGGTTAGGGCCGTACCGCGAGCGAAGTAGTCTCTATCGTACAGCTCGCGTAGGTCTTTAAGACAAACCATATCCTCCTGAAACGGTGCCTCCTGCCGCGGGTAATTGCCTGCGACTGGCAGGTTCTTGCGCCCAAGCTTCCCCAATTTTGACAGCCTTGCCAAAAATTCCTATGCTTTAATTATAGCCATTAACTTCACTTTTATGCTCACGCCTCAAGATATAAACCTGTTGAGAGAGTTTTTTGCAACTAAAGAAGACCTCAAAGAATTAGCCACCAAGGAAGACATAAAAGAAATCAAAGCCAGCATCAACACGCTGACGATGGCCGTTGATTCTTTTGCCCAGGAAATCAAAGACAACCGAACTGAACGGCTCGTTGTCGCCCATCAAATGGAAACCTACGACCGCTGGTTTCAAATGCTGGCTGACAAAGTCGGAATAAAGCTTGAACCATAGCGCTGCCTTCGTTAGCTGGCCCAGGTAAACTCTCAATTGGCAAGCCGGCCGGCAGTGCTGTTCTATCCGAGACTTTGTTCTTGGGGCTGGTGACTGGTCGCTTTCCATTTCGTAATCTTGATCTTTAGCGCACGACCATTCGATTGAGTGGTGATGTACTGAAAGCTCCTGAGTCGCGCAAGCCAATGGCGGATCGTGCGCTCGCTGATTCCCATATCCTTTGAAATAGTTGGCACGCGCCGATAGAGCGTGCCGGTTTTTCGGTCGGCGTGGATGACCAGATAAAGATACAACCAGACGCTGCAATGCATCGCGCGGTAATGTTTGCCTGTCGGCTCAACCGGCAGACCGCGCCAAATCGCCCCCCACCAGCGTAGAGATTTCTTGTGTGGCCCGGCGGCGTTGAATGGCAAATCTGGTTGTTGCATGGCCTGCTGATATTACTCATAAGCCTTTACACACTAACAAGTCCTGCGGTCATCTATTAGCCGGAATATTTTGCCACTCCCGGCTATGCCTGGTGGCAGTTATCAACAACACCCCGCCTTTGTTTCATTTCTATAGTTAACAATCTCTTTTTAGAGATTAGGCGGTCTTCGATTTTGCCCGGCGGCAAGCGAACTTTGGGCGAGCGACAAAATGCGCTCGTCAATATTTTTGCCGCTCAGATCTGCACGTCTATGCCAGGCTGCGGCGAGTGCTTGCCATCCGCTACTCGACATATCCACAGCGGCGAATCAAATCCTGCCTACTCTGGCTAATTTTTTCTGCTTATCTTTCAGTCAGCAGCGGCAACCAAAAATTTAGCCGCATTCGGCTATTTGATCTAACGCTTGTGTCTGAATAGTTGTCTGGCCTCTTCGAAAACCTCTTGCTTGATTTTTCTTTTGACCATTTTCTTGCCTCGATTAAGAAGTGGGCCGAGAGCATCAACCGCAAAAAACCCGTGGCAACAATGCGCGCCCTACAAAGGAATTGACCCTAGCCGACTGTGCTAAACTCGCCCCAGAGGTTTTTACCAAAAGGAGTAATAGCTATGAACACACATGTCCTGCGTTGTTTTTACTGGTCTTTGCTTCTGCTCGCCGCTTTTCACACATTTGACTTTATCACCGTTGCCCAAGAAATGAGTCGCGCGGAAGCTCTCGAAGAAGCAGGGCGGCTCGGCACTGAGGCCGAACGAATCCGCGGCGAGGCTCATAAGCAGATAGCCGCTGGCGCAGACCGTAAAGTGCTGCTGGAAGCCGAGCGGGCGGCGGCAGAAAGATTCCGCAAGGCCATCGAACTCTGGCGGACGGCGGGCCATTACGACCGCCTCCTCGCAGGGGTGGAAGAACTAACCCGCATATACTCGGTACTCAATGAATATGACAATGCAGTTAGCTCCCTCGCGCGTGAGTCTGAGTTTTGGCGCGGGCGCGGTGACGTTGCGCGACAAGTTCAAATGACAAGTCTGCTCGGATTGCGGCAGATGCAGATGCGCAGAAATGAAGCTGCCATCAAAACCCTCGAACAGGCAGTAAAGCTCGGCCGGGCGGCTAATTTGACGACCGAAGAGAATAATACGCTCAACCTCCTCATCATGCTCTTTGAGAGAGCGGGACGGGGTGAAGAGGCCGAACCTCTGCGAGTCAGGACTAGAGTGCTTGATGAGCGAATCTACAGGGATGCCCTAACGCACGAGGAAAAGCAGCGAGAGCCAGTCAAAATTCCGACGCAGTGGCTAGACTTGCCGCTCGCCTCGTTAGTTGCGGAGTACCGCAGCGTGGAAGGAGTAAATCAAGCAGTTTTAGTCAACCGTTCGACAAAAGGTGTTGAGAATGTTCAGTTCGGCTGTGTAGAAGAACAGAATAAGAGGGTGCGCGTTGTGGGCGAATTAGTAGGAGTAGGACTAAATCACGGCGGCGTAAGACCGGGATATTATTATGAGCCTTTTGCACTTTTGAATGGGCCGTCGAACCGCTGGACGGATAAGCAGATGGTGTGTGAAGGAAAGTCCAGAATGGCGGTGATCAAGGCCATCTACGCCGACCGCACAAAATGGGAAGCCGAGGGGACAGAGTGGCCCGTCCGCTGATTACAAATTGGACGACAATTATGCTGTGCCGTGCGGCAGGGCCTTCTCTCTTCAGAAGCTTGCCCGCCTGATCAGCATAACTGGAACTGTCATAAACTCTCGCGCCACTTATACCAAAATGTCGTTTAATCGCCAGCGAGGGGCAGTGACTGTGTACGACCACCTGACTTGCCATAATTTAGACGGCAGGAATGAGTTCTGGACAGGCATCCTTCCTGAAGATCTGCATTTAAGCGGAGATTCATTTGAAGAGTTATGGAGGCTCCACCCTCAGGAGTGTCATGAAATTCAGATACACGGCCGACTGGTCAAGACACCGCGCTGGCAACAAGCTTATGGCGCTGATTACCACTACACTGGGAGAGTGAACAGAGCCTTGCCGGTCCCGCCGCTGATTGAGCCGCTTCACCAGTGGGTCAAGGAGAACATTGATGATCGTCCCAATGGCATCTTGGTCAATTGGTACGATGGGAAGCTCGGCCACTACATTGGCAAGCACCGCGACAGCACTGTGAACATAATCGAAGGCGCTCCCATCGTGACAGTCTCTTTTGGAGAACAACGGGCTTTCAGATTACGACCTTGGAAAGGTGGGAGCTATCGGGATTTCACGGCGATGCAGGGCAGCATTTTTGTTATGCCCTATGCGACAAACTTGGCCTGGACGCACGAAGTGCCACACCCCAAGCAGTACAACGGTCAAAGAATTTCCATCACTTTTCGAGCCTTCAATGTTCCAGCGTAGACTCCATTTCCCATGCGGTTGAAAGTGTGGCGCCGCCAAGATTCAGCTTTGCTTTCTGTAGCTTTCCTTTCCCCGGCTCAAGCGTCTCTCCAGCATCGCTTGCTCGATCTAGGAGCAGTGGGAGTGGGTTGATTGGCCCGGACAGCGTGTACACTCCGAAATGCAAGTGCGGCGGGGTGCCGCGCGCATTCCCAGTCGTCCCGACATAGCCGAGCAGCGTTGCGGGCGATACGGCGTCACCGACTGACAGATCGGGAGCGTAAGCTTCAAGATGGGCGTAATAATAGACCCGCCCGCCTGCGCCGAGTACAGAAACCGTGTTGCCGCCCAATGAGTTTTCCCCGACGCGTAGCACATAGCCTTCAGTGGCCGAATAGATCTCGGTGCCGCGCGGCGCAAAAATATCCTGCCCCTGGTGCAAGCGCCCGCCAGAGCGTGACGTGTGCCAGGTGTCGTGCACTTGTTTGACTCGTACCGCCTCAACCGGCATGTCGAGTTGCTTGTCCGGCTCGCTGGAATAGAGCCTGGCCATTCTGAGCGGCGCACTGAGGCGCGCGAAGAAATCGTGGGTTTGTGCTGGCGTGAACAGCCAATAAGCGCGCGCAAGCGGCGCGAGCGCTATCACCAAGTATAAAAGCAGAAATCTTTTCATCTGGATCGGCGTCTGAGAGCTGAAGTCGGTTAAAGCCTCATGCAGACGCACGCAGTTAGACACGCGCAATTGCGGAAGGGATGCAAAGCTGCAGCGAGTTAGTCTAAAACCTCATAAAGTAAATGGCTTTGTGGCTCGCTATGTGCCTACAAAGTTGATGAAAGGGAGGCAATTAAATGAAAGCTCAGAAATGGAAGAATTTCGCCTGTGTGATAAGTCTGATACTGAGCTTCGTAATCGCCCAGGGTCTGTCCGCTCTGGGCCGTGTTCGAGCGCAGGTCCAGCAGGATGAGATTCGCACACAAAGAAGGTTGGAGAAGTTTCGGACTCCGCCCTTCTACCCCAAAAAAATCTATCCCCGCAGTGCTCCCCGTCGGACGATTCAACCGCCCAGCCGGAAAACAAATAAGGGTAAAAAGGCTATCCGAAGCGAGCACAGAAAAGGAGTAAGTCAGTGAACTGGAGACAAAACCTACTTTCTGACTGGGCAGACATCGCTGAGCTGATTAGCCAGACCAGGCGCATCGCCGTGTTGGGTATCAAAACTGAGGCGCAGCAATCACAGCCTGCCTTTTATGTCCCCTCTTATCTGGCACGGGCAGGCTTTGAGATCGTTCCGGTGCCTGTCTATTACCCCGAGGTTGAGCAGATCTTGGGCCAACAGGTTTACCGCCGCCTTGTTGACATCCCGGGCGAGGTAGATTTGATCAATGTGTTTCGCCAAGCCAAAGACATTCCTGCACATGTAGATGACATACTCGAGGTGCGGCCAAAGGCAGTCTGGTTCCAGTCGGGCATTCGCCACAACGAGGTGGCGGAGCAGCTAGCCCTAGCCGGGATCAAGGTGGTGCAGGATCGCTGTCTGATGGTGGATGTAAGTGGCCTTCCCCGGGTCGGGAGTGGAACTCGGTAGCAGTTGTTTACCGTAAACACTATGGAGCTAAAGCTAGTCTTTATATAAATGAGATTGGTTAGTAATCTTCCGCGCTCCAACAAGGATTGCCTGATCAAGTGGCAGTTTATATTTTTTCGTCGGCTGGTCTGGCAGGGGTGTTAGATCGTGATCCTTGAAATAGTTATTCAACTGACTTAACAAAGCATCCAAAGTTCGAGCTGTGCTCGGTTGTGCCCCACCATCCGGTAAATTCTGACGATCAGTTACAGCCTGAAACGGTAGATTCAGCTTAAATGAGACAGTTTTTCCGTTCACGGTTAAGTTCGAGGTTACGATTTTTACGAGTTCGCGTTTTTCTACTTCATTCGCCAGTTTATAGCTTGCATAAGCGTTATTCACAAGTTCGAGGAACTGTTCGATCTTTTGCATTACGCTCATTTGATCCGTGTCTAAACGGTTCTGTTTTTCTTTGATCTCTTTCTCCGAAGTCACCAGTTGATTCTTCCTTTGCAGGTAAGCTTCTTTATCAAGCATCCCGTCAATATACGCATCTGTAAGGTTTGCCAGGCGTGACTGGACCTGGCCGAGTTGTATGCGCAGGGCCTGCGCCTGCGCGTCTTTCAACTGCAAAAAGTTACCGTATTGAACTTTGATCTGGCGGCACAGGTAGTGATTCTCCTGTTCCGTAAAGCGCAGTCTAGAAAGGATGCAGGCAAACGCCTCTTCGACGATTTCTTCCCGGATGGTTTTCTGCGGGCAGCTTTGGTTATGGCAGCGGTAATATGTGTAACCCTTCTGCTTTTCGCCGATGCAGGTAATACCGCAACTGCCACAACGGATCAGCTTTCGAAACAGCATCAGATGCTGGAGGCGCTTTTCAACGTTCTTTCCCGCGAGTACTTGCTGAACGCGGTCGAATAATTGCTGCGTAATCAGCGCCGGGTGTGCTCCGGCGAACAACTCACCACGCACTTTGATGTAGATAGTCCCCGTATAGAAGGGATTGTGAAGAATGTTTGAGATGCCGTGCAGTTTAACTTTTGTACCCTTCTTGGACCGCAGCCCCAGTTCATGCATACGTTCGACCAGGGGTTTCAGCGGCCATTGGCCAGTGGCATACAATTCAAATAGTTGCTTAATGAACGGGGCGCGGTCTGGATCAATCGCTTTGGGCTTTCCTTGGCCGACGTTCAAATAGCCAAGCGGCGCCGGGCGAGGGTAAACGCCTTGCTTGATGCGACCATAAAAGCCTTTCTTGGTTTCTTCGCGCAGGTTACGGATATAGTCGGAGGCCACTACAGCCTGAATGTCGGCTGAAAGCCTGCCGCCGCGCGACTGCAAATCCAAGCTCTCGTTGGCGAAATGCACTTCAATACCTCGATCAATCAATTCACCAAGATTGGCCCAGTCTTTCAGATTCCGAGCACCACGGTCAATTTTATGAATAATGACGCCGCGGACCTTGCCCTGTTTCAGCCCCTCCAACATCAAATCAAAAACCGGCCGACCTAACTTGGCTGCCGTCTCTTTCTCTTCGAACTCTTTTACGATCTCAAGCCTGTTGCGCTCGGCATACGCGCGGATCGCCGCGCGCTGCTCGTCAAGTGACGTACCAGATTGTCCTTGCTTAACCGTAGACACCCGAATGTAAGAATAGAATGTTGCGAATGACATTTGTGTTTTGGTGAAGTGATGGCTGAAAAGTACAAAAAGCACTTTAATTGGTAGTTCATGCACATGGTATGAAACCATTATTATTCTGTCAAATTTTGCACGCGCTCGAAGATGCTTCTGACCACCGCTGGGTATTCGCACGAAGATGAACGCTGAATGGCAAGCATCATGAACGCCGATTGGCACGATCGTGAACGCGCGCGGAGCGCGCTGGCGCTTAAGTTCTACTGCTTTGCCTTCACTTTGGTCAAGGCTTCTTTCTGGCGCATTGAATCGCCAGTTAATTCGAGCCGATGCGCGCCATTGAGCAGCCGATCCAGCAGGGCGTCGGCGACGGTCGGTTCGTTCAGATATTCGTGCCAAGCACGGATCGGTAATTGACTCGTCAGCAGGGTCGAGTGCACACCGTGCCGGTCTTCAATCACTTCCAATAAGTCGTGGCGCTCAGTCTGCGTGAGCGGTTTGAGCCCGAAGTCATCCAGGATCAGTAACTCTACCCGCGCCAGTTGGCGCAAAAGTTTTGGGTAACTGCCGTCGCCACGTGTCACGCGTAATTGGTCGAGTAGACGGCCTGCGCGTTCATAGCGGACGCTCAAGCCTTGGCGGCAAGCTTGATTACCGAAGGCGCAAGCTAGCCAACTCTTGCCCGTCCCCGTTGGACCCGTAATGTGCAGATTGTGGTGGGCGCGAATCCAGTCGCAACTCGTGAGCGTGGCTACCAGCGTACGTTCAAGCCCGCGCTGGTGGCGATAGTCAATGTCTTCTACGCAAGCGGGCTGTCTGAGCTTAGCGGCTCGCAAGAGGCGTTGTAGCCGGCGGTTATCACGATAGCTGACTTCGCGTTCGACCAACAGCGCCAGACGCTCTTCAAAGGCGAGCGCTTGCGTGGGCGGTTGTTCCAGTTGTTGGGCCAAGGCCTCAGCCAGCCCGAAGAGTTTGAGTGCGCGCAGGCGCGTGAGTGTTTGTTGATTGAGCATCCAAGGTCTCCTTCGTGTGATGGGTTAATAGTAGTAGTCCGCGCCGCGTAAATTGGCGTGACGCGGCGCGGGCAATTCGAGCGTGCTTTCCGGCAGCGGTTGGTTTTCCAGCCCCTTCTCCAGGATCGAGACGACGCTACGGCGCGTCGGTGAGCCGAGCGCAAGGGCGCGCGTACAAGCCGCTTCCAGCCGCCGCTTGCCATAGTTTTTGGCCAACGAGAGCAAGCCCAAACAGGAGCGAAACCCCATCTCGGGGTGTGGGCGATTGGTCAGTAAGTGCTGCACCAGATCGCGCGTTTGCGGACCGATCTCCAGTGCCCAATTGAGGAAGCGGCCTGGCGTCCATTCCAGATGGGCGCGATGTGACTTGGGCATGTGTTCCGGGTTAGTGGTGTGCGCGCCTTTGCGGTCGGAGCGTGGATGCGCGGCGACGCGCTCACCTTGATACAAGCATTCGACCGTGGTGGCCGTGAGGCGCAGCTCGATTTCGCGCCGGATCAGCGCGTGCGGCACGCTGTAGTAAGGGCCTTCGACTTCCACGTGATAGTCAATGTGCACGCGCGCCTTCTTCCACTCGGCGTAGACGAAAGGCTGCGCTGGCAAGGGGCGCAAGGCGGGACGATCAAGGGCTTCGTACTGAAAGCGGCGCGAGCCCGGCAGCTTTTTGAAAGGCCGGTCATTGAGTCGGGTGAGCAGGTGCCGCAACGCTTGATTGAGTTCGGCGAGCGAGAAGAAAGTCTGCTGGCGCAATCGTGCCAAGAGCCAACGCTCGACGACCTGCACGCCGACTTCGGCTTTAGCCTTATCGCGCGGTTTGTAGGGGCGAGCTGGCAAAGCGGCGGTGTTGTAGTGGGCCAGCAACTCTTGATAGGTGCGATTGAGCAACGGCTCGTAACGGCAGGCTTTGCGCACGGCGCTCTTGAGATTGTCCGGCACGACTAATTGCGGCACGCCGCCGAAGAAGGCGAAGGCCCGCGCGTGTGCGCCGACCCAATCGTGCAGCCGTTGCGTGGCGGTCGCTTCGGCGTAGGTGTAATTGGAGGCGCCCAAGACGGCCACAAAGATTTGGGCTTGCCAGACTGCGCCCGTCAGCGTGTCTACGATCGGCACGGTCTGCCCGGCGTAATCCACAAAGAGCTTTTCGCCGGCGTGCTGCGTCTGACGTAAGGTGGGCTTGACCCCAGCGCGCCATTCGCGGTAGAGGCGGCAGAACTGTGCATAGCTGTAATGCCGGTCGGGATAGACCGCCACATACTCTTCCCAGAGTAAGAGGCGCGTGACGCCCTTGCGTTGCAGTTCGCGATGGATGAGGGAGAAATCAGGTGCGGCGAGTGGCGTGCTGGTGGCCGCCGTAGTCGCGCCTTCCAGCAGTTGCCACAAGGCCGCTTCAGTCAGTTCGGCCGGCAGTGGCCAGCCGAGGCCGCGCGCTTGGGCGAGTTGGAGATATTTGTTGACGACGCCGACCGAGAGGTCGAGGCTTTGGGCGATCTGACGTTGTGAAAGCCCGGCGGCGTGGAGACGTAAAAGTTCAGTGAGTCGTGGCATGGAAATCTTTGGTGCTGGCATTGCAGCGAGTCCTCCTTGAAGAAAATAGGAGGACAGCGTCCAGCACTGTCTAAATGATTTCCAGCACACTCCGCGCGGGCGGCGCACGCCCGACACCCGCGTTCACGATCGTGCGAATCCGTGTTCACTGGCTTGCCAATCGGTGTTCACGACGTGCGAATCGGCGTTCACGATCAATGCGAATTGGTGTTCACGTTGGCTGCGAATCGGTGTTCACGTTGCGTGCGAATACGCAATTAAACGACTGTTTCAATAGAGCCACGTCCTCGCGAACGTGGAAACGCGAGCGGGTAACACAAACGAAACCAAAGTTAGAGCAACTGCTTATCCTCGTCAAGTTATCTTGTTGCTTCATCTTTCTTTACTCCTTGCGAGCAGTGGCCGGGCGAGTGTCATCTGTTGACCGCTCACATCTTTCCAACGACTTCAAACAATGATGGCCACGCGTTCCAGTGGCACTACCGGCGCGCGTCCCAGCGTTTCAATTCGCTCGCCGCTCTGTCCATCCGCCGGGCCTAGATTGACTAAGTAACTCTTGAAAAGTTCGGGGCACTTTTTCAGTGCCCCAGAACCAGGGCTAAACTCCCAGTGACCAAACTGCGGAGGAAAAGCCCCGATGATCTTTGTCAATACGCTAAGCCCGGAAGCTCGTCAAGCACTTGAAGACCTAACCCAACACGCATCCGGGCGCGTCGCACAACGCGCCTGGATGGTTTTGTGGTCAGCCGAACAAGTCCCTGTCTCGCAGATCGCAGGCCGCTTCCACTGCCAAGCAAAGACTGTGCGCAAATGGCTGCGGCGCTATCAACAAGACGGCACGGCGGGCTTGGCGGATCAGCCACGCAGCGGTCGTCCAAGCTGCCTGACCGCAGGTGCCGAGCAGGCCATCTTCACCCAAGTCAATCAACCGCCTTGGACTTTCGGCTATGTCTTCGCCTTTTGGTCGGTCGCCACGCTGGCGCAGCATCTGGCCGCCCGCTGTTGGCAACGCGTCAGCCCCTGGCTGGTGCGCCGGGTGTTGCTCAAGCTGGGCTATCGTTGCCGCCGCCCCAAACTCGGCCCGCGCCAGTTTGATCCGCAACGCGCGGCCATTCACCAGGAGATCGGCAAACGCATTGCCGAGGCCACGCCCGAGACCGTGATACTGGTGGAAGACGAGACCGACTTGCGGCTCGTCCCGCGGCTGCGCCGGATGTGGATGCGCGTGGGCGCGCAAGTCGTGCTGCCCGCGCCCATGACGAATGCTTGCCGGACGCTGTTCGGGACGCTCGATATGCACAGTGGCGAAGTCTTTTACCGCGCCTTTGCGCGCAAACGCACGCAGGAGATGAGCGCCTTTCTGGAAGACTTGTTGGCGCCTTATGCAGGCCGCCCGATTCTGTTGATTCTCGATCACGCTTCGATTCACCAGAGCCGCGCGCTGCAGGCTTGGCTGCTTGAGCATGCGCAACTGCAACTGGCTTATTTGCCCAAGTACGCCGCGCACCGCGATAACCCAATTGAGAAGCTCTGGTGGCGGCTCAAAGGCTTCATCACGGCCAACCGCTGTTGCCGTTCGATGGAGGAATTGCTCGCAGTGGCCGACAAGTTTTTCAAACAACTGACACCTGACCAGGTCTTTCAACTGGTCGCCTGAAAACTGCCCCGAACTTTGCAACAGTTACTTAGCATCACCTGGCCTTCGCGGTGGTTGATGATCAGTGTCAGCTTTTCCAACAAGATGATCCGCTCGCTCGGCGACAGATCACACAGGAAAACGCTGTATTGCAGCGCGTCGCCAAACCCGCGCATGGTCTTAAAGACGCGCCGCAAGCGTTTCTGGTCGCAAATGTCGTAACTCACCAAAAAGCGATTGCGCATCCGTGAGCCTCCTTTTCAGCGCGTACTGAACGCCGGTTAGTAGCCAGTTTCGCCCAGCAGGAAGCGCGCCAGTAACCGCACTTGCACTTCCAACACGCGCCGGTAACTCAACTGAGAGCCGAACAGCGGATGTGTCACCAGCCCGTCCAGCCGCCGCTCATAAGCTTCCAACACCCGCCGGCGCCCGCTGTCGGTCAGCGCCACAGATCCCGCGCGCGCGATGAAATCCGAAGGCCTGATCTCGCCGTTATTGATCAACGAGATGACCACCGAATCGGCCACTAACGGGCGGAACTCTTCCATTACGTCCAAGGCCAACGCGGGCCGCCCGTATTTCGGTTGATGGTAAAAACCCAAGTACGGATCGAAGCCCACGCCGATCAACGTCACCAACACGTCTTTCATCAACATCGAGTAAAGGAATCACAACAGCGCATTGACCGGATCGCGCGGCGGGCGGCGGTTGTGTGTCGTGAAATCGAAGTGTGGCTCGTCCGCGCCCACTGGCGTCTTGAACATCTTGCTGAAATGCTCGAAATACTTCCGCGCCGCCGTGCCTTCCAAACCCAGCAATTGCTCCAACGCGACGGCCTGCTCCGCCTTGCGCCGCATCTCGGCCAACATCACCAGCGCCTCCGTCGGCAACTCCCGCTCATTGCGCCGCAACAACGTGCGCTGGTTGCGAATCTTGCCGACGGTAAAGGCCCGCGCCAATTGCAAACAGGTTCCCGCGTTGTCGGCAGCGTCAAGCTGCCGCCGCCGCAATTCGATGTTCTTGTGCGGCGGCGGTGTAGTCACTGCGGCCAGCCACCCACCATACGACAGGTGCAAGACCGGCACTTCGCGCGCCGCCAACTCGCGCAAGGCCTGGGCCGAAAGCTGCACATTGCCGAACAGATTCAACTGCGCTGTCTCGATCAAACGCGCCTCGCTCACCGCCTTGCCTTATCGCGGATTTCCAACACCTCGCCCTTCAACCCGACGCTGAAACCCTGCCCCTGCACGTAGACGGCCAAGCGTTCATCCCGCGCCGCCACTAACCGCCGAGGCTCTTGAAGGCGGCTTGCTGCTTGCGGGTCGCGGATTTCCGGTTCAGCGGTTTGAGCTTCCGGCAACTGAGCACCGGCCACCGGCCACTGGCCACCTTCTTGCCGCAACAGATTCACCTCATCCGGCAAACAAATCCCCACCAGCGAACAGCGCGGGCATTTCGGCGAATCGCGCAGCGGCGGTGGAATCTCGCCCACCACGGCCACCCGCCGCGCCTCGTCGAGCAGCGCCAACGTCCGGGCGATCAATTCATCGGTGAAGACCACGCGCACGCGCTGCTGCGAGGCGGCGAAATACAACGCGCCCTCGTCGCAGCGGTAGCCCTGTTCGCGCAACAACCGTCCTTGCATACAGACCTGCACGCGCTCCGGCTCCCAAGCGCCTTCGGGCACATCGGGCGGCGCGCCGCGTTTGTAATCCACTGGGATCACCGCCCTGTCATCGGTCTCGATCAAATCAATCCGCGCCACCGCGCCCAGCGCGTCCGAACCGATCAGCACCGAGCGCGCGCGCAATTTGACTTGGTTGGACAAATCTTCCGGCTCCGGCACCTTGCCTGCTTCCTGGTCTACGCGGCGATGCACGAAGCGGCCTTCCAGCGTGTCTACCGAATGCGCCCATTCGCTCTGGACGTGTTCCAGATAGAAGAGACGCGGACAATAGACATATTCGTTGAGCATCCGTGCCGGAATTTGTTCCATGACATCTGCTCTGGCTAAGTTCATCGTGTACCTCCTTCGCCTGGTGATAAATTACGATTCGAAAGTTGAGTATTCGGGAGCGTCGGTCAGACAAGGCATCAGCAAGCCGAAGCCGCAATGCCTGCCGCGTCCAATGACTAAACCCCCTTCGACAGGCCGTTTGAAAATCACTTCGGCGTGATAACGCGGAGTTTGTGCGAGATAGCTATTCTGTTCAATTTGGTAATCGAGCGCGTGAACGCTTTTCGACACAATGGGGCCGCTGAAGGCGGCGACAGATTCAATGGCGTCCTCAGACACGCCCGCTTGTTTTAGTGCGCGTGCAATCAGTGGCTCAGCGCCGCGTCCCCGCCGCATCAAGCCTGTGAGAATGATCGGCGTAACCGTGCGCCAGACACGCTGTCCTTTTCCGAGGAATAGGCGCAAGATGCCATCGTGTAAAGGGGCTTTCTTCAGATGCCCAGCCGGTTTGCCTTGATCTATTAACCTGGCGCCATTGATGCCGTCTGCGACGCTCTCAAACAACTCCTGTGAGGCAGTCATGTCTTCGCAACCGTAACCAATCAGTAAGACCCGGCGAATAAGTCCATCGGCTGTTCCGTCGGCATTCAAGCTGGGAATAGGCACGCAGGCAATGTGTGCGCCGTTGTGCTGCCGGGCAGCTTCGTGCCCGGCAATCAAACGAGCCGCCAACTCTTCGCCGTAATGCCGAACGAATTTGGGGTTCGCCTTCTTCCATTCGATCAACGTGTGTCTGACCATCGCGGCAGGCTGCCGTAAATCGCGCGGGTCAAAGCGATGCCGTTTATCTTCATCACGCCACAATTCAAACAGCGCCATTGGCGCGTCAAAGCTGAGTGTATCGGGTGCGCGGTAGTGTGTGCGCCGCACGGGAATCGGGAAATTGTCTTTATTCTCGCCCCGCAACCACGCTTGGTATCGTGCCTGATACGCCACCAGCGCACCAGGTTTGGGTGAGGCCCAATCGCCGTCGGCTTGTTCCGCAGGCAGCCAGCCGCCGTCCGGCAAGGTATCGTCATCAGACACTGCGCCGCTGGCGTAAACCACATCCTGATGCTGCCCCAGGTGCATGACGAGTTTTGCCATCGCGCAAATAACGACGGCATTTTCTTTGGCTTCCGGCGTACCTTGGAAGCGCCAGCGATAAAGCAGCGTGGCGTTTTGCGGAAAGGCTTTCGCTAGAAATGATTTGGCGGTGCGCACGTGATTCAGTTGATTGTCATTATTCGGCACGTAATTCGTAACGCCCTGCCCCGCATCGCAAACTTCCGGTGACTTAATGTGGGGCGGTTCCAACGCTTCGAGCCAGCGCAAGGCGCGGTCACGTTTGTCTTGATGAATCGCGCCATAAGCGCCGCAATGACTGCCCGCGATCAGGGCCTGAAACAAGCGCGCGGGTGCAGGCGGAAACTCCAACTTGTCTTCGCTTTTGCGCCCGTGATAGCGACGTGAGGCGAAGTTCAATTTGATTTGTAATTGCATGGATCACCTCGCTATTTCTTTTTACCAGCTTTGTCCTTCGCGGCTTTCTTGGCATCTTCGACGCCCTGTTTGGCGGCCTCCGCGTTGAACTCGACTTCCTTGTTTTCGCCCTTACCAAAAGCGGCTTCAGCAGCTTGCGCAAAAGCCAGCGCGCTTTTCACCTCAAGCGTAAAAGGCTTACTGTCGCGGCTGGTGTAAACCAACTGAGCCTGTGCTTCCTGACAGCGCAACAAACATCCTTCGCGCAGGTCGTAATTCGTTTGTGCGCGCGCTGCGACCAGTGCCAGGCCAAGCAGGTAACGGCGCAAGTGCAACGTCGCGACTTCGTCAATCCCGCCTTCGTTCGTTACCGGCAACGCCCGCAAACGCACCAAGTTGATTTGCGTGCGCTGCACAATCGGGCCGTAGGCGCGCACCCCACCGTGCGTGTTCACGGCAGGGGCGGCTCGCAAACCTAGCTTGGATAAAGGGTCTTTGCCGTCGGCTGCTTTGCCAGATGTCTCCTGCGCTTCGGTTTCGCCTTCGGGAAGTTCTTCAGCCAGTCCTAAAGCTGTCGGGTCGAAGGTGGGATTGTATTGTGCTGAACGTTTGACGATTTCGACATTGGTGGCGCGAATGGTGGAAGAGAGCATGCGCCCGAATTTGTACATCGTGGTGTCAGGGCGCGAATCCCAAAAACCGAACAACAAAGAAGTCGGCGCGAGTTTGGCGAGCGGTGCGGCATTGGCTTGATCGCGCAAGGCTTTGATGGCTGTCGTCACTTCTTCTCGCAAGCCGGAAAAGCGCACCGCGCCATCGGCGACGCGATCCCCGATGTCCAGCAAGTTTGCTATTGTGTTGTCGTTGAGCTTGACCGTGATCTGCGGCACGAGCGCCGCCAGTTGACTCTCCTTGAACTTGGCTTCCATACGGTTGGCTTGCGATCCTACGCGTCAATTTGGCAATGATTGGCCTCCTGTCCCGCTTTGGCCGCTTCTTGCGCCGTGAGGTTTTTGTCGAGTACGTCAATTTGATAAGGATGCGTAGCCCCTTTGCCGACGGCGAAGGTTGGCGGGAAAATCACAGCGTCGTTCCCTTCCGCTGGTCTCAAGACTTCTTCCAACGTAATGGCGACTGGCAAGTCAGCTTCCGCCAGCCAGTCTACGGCTTTGATGTAATCGTCGTATTGCTCAAGCTTGATTTCTGTTGTCATCGCAATATCCTTCTTTGCCGCTTAGCGGCAGTTGAATTTAGATACTGTCTTGAAAGTCAACCAGCCAAAGCTAGGTTTGGGTTAAATGAGCAATGATGTTTCAAGACACCGAAGGCCTGATGCAGCAATTTGCGTATCGCGGCGCAGACGATTTGCATCAGCGTCTTGCCGTTTTTCTTCAAGCGATCAGCGAACTCTTTGATAATTCGATTGTGGCGCAGGGCGACAATCGCGGGAAAGTAGAGGGCTTTGCGCACTCTGCCGTTACCTAGCTTGGATAAATTCGTGCGCTTCAAGCTGGTGCCGGATTCTTGCTTGCGCGGTGTGACGCCAGCGGCAGCGGCTACTTGGCGGGCGTCAGCGTAGCGGGCGAAATCCAATTCGCTCAGCAACGATTGCGCCGTCTTTTCCCCAATACCGGGGATGGTGAGCAATAAATCGTGTTGCGCTTTGAGCTGCGGATGTTGATCCAGGTGCTGCTTGATCTGTTGTTGCAGCTGGGCGATCTCCTCGCTGATCGCGGTGATGATTCGGTCGAGACTGTCGTAGGTTTCCGCTGGTGCGGAATCACGCCGATTCTTTTCCATTTGCCGCATTTCTGTGAGGGTTTCAATCCTGCGCGTCAAGGCCTGCAATTGCCTGAGTTCCGGAGCGGGCGGTGTCCAGCGCGGCGGGTTTTGCGTGGCGCAAAACTCCGCGATCAACCGCGCATCGGCCCGGTCGGTTTTGTTGCGTTGTAACTTGGCGGCAGCATAGCCCTTAATGCGCAAAGGATTGATGAGTGAAACGCTATGTCCCTGCTCGTGCAAAAAGAGCGCTATGGCCTCGCCGTAAGTACCAGTGGCTCCCAAACAGGCGTGGACCGCCGGCAGGGAGAAAGAGCCGAGCCACACCTGTAAGGCTTGAAATCCGGCAGGCGAATTCTCGAATTGTTTGAGGTGCGTTTTGTCTGTCGTCAACAAGGCGACATCCAGCTTGAGTTTGGCGACATCAATACCGAGCGTAGCTTGGGACATAAACTGAACTCCTGAAAAAGATGGTTCCGTTGGTCAACCTTGTGAATCCAGACTCGCGGTCATCAGATACTGTCCAACCTGTCAGGAACTGAACAAGGGAAAGCGGTCATCATGTAAATTACAGACTTGTGGTCTGAGCCGTGGGCCAGACTCAGCTTTCCCCGCGATTAACAAGTGCCCTTGTTAATCGTTTGAAAGTTGATTTTCAAGATACCCTCCGTGGGTTTTCAACCCACGGAGGGTAATGCGAGGATGTCCGCGTCGCGTCAGCGACGCCTGAATTCAGGCGTCGCCGACGCGACGCGGGATTGGTGCCGCGCTTTTCCAGGCGTTGAAACACCTGGCTAAAGTCAGGTCGCCACTACGCGGCTGCAAAAACTCGTCTCACGGTTTCGTTATGCTTGATTTCTCGTCACGCCAAACGGCGGTCTTTGCCATTTTGAAATTGGCGTACTTGTCACGTCTGGCTCTTCCGGCTTCCAACAAAATGAGCTGTCCGTGCTGAATAGCGGTTCCTGTCGCTGCCAGGCGCGCCAGCGCAATGGGCAACGGCGTTTGCCATAGTGCGTATAGAAATACGTCGTCCTCAATCCAACCGCGTGCCGAAGTGATGCCGCCACCCTGTCGTGTCCGATGCGCAAAGAAATAATGCGCGCCAATACCCGCCAGCAATTCAGCAAACGGATAAGTCGCAATCGGCAGGTTCAAGTCGTTTGCTGAGAAACCAGTATCCAACGCATTGCGCGAAGAGCGTGGATCAAAGCCGAACCGGCCCGTCATTCCCGCTGACAGGTTGAGCAAAGCCGAAATCGTTGCGCTCTGATTGGCTTGCCACAAAGCCCCTGCGGCTGTCGTCATATCGCGGCTGATCTTTTCGGCGGTTTGCTGTCCGGCGTACATCTTCCACGCGCTCTTTTCCTTGATCGTTTTGTCTGGACTGAGCGTTTCGTACCACCAATCCAGCTTGAAGCTTTCGTGCCGGTCATGCAGATGGAATGTCGGATTGAGCCGCAAGCCTTCGTTACCTTCCTGAACAGCCTCATCCGTTTCGTCCTCTGAGTCTTCGTTTAGGTCGCTGTCTGACTCGTTCATTTCAGGCGCAGCGCTTTCGCTTGTTTGCCATTCACTCCAGTGGCCAAGCGTTTGAGTGAGAGATTGCAGCAAGCGGTTTTCGTCAATTGCGCTCTCCAGCCAGCAACGCGGTTGCGCGTCGAGTTCCCACCAACTGACGGCATCCGCATCAAAGCGCGCCAGAATTTCCAACAACATCCCGAACAGGCTGCAATTCCCTTGGCAGTTTATCGAGCGGATTACCGTCTTCATCCAAGCCGCCAAGGTCACAGGGAAGGATGACAGTTGAAAACGCTAGCAAACCAAAGAGGCTCTTTTGGTCTTTGAGTTGTGAAGAGAAAATCCCTGCGACTCGCCGCTTGAATCGGTGATGACAATTCGCCTATCAAGAGCTTTCCCAGCCAAACCCTTGAGCAACGCTTCACCACGAAAGGTGGCAAGGTTCGCACGCTCCCGAGGCTGAATCGGGATGGCTGTCGCCAATTCAACTAAGTCATCGTTGGTCAGCTTTTCTGAGGTGACAAACCAGTCAAGTGAGGTGCGCCAAACAAAGGTTGTCTACGCCTGCTCGTCGTCAACCACACCGCGCAACCAGTAATGCACCAGCGGACGCCCATACTCTTTCTGCTTGAGCGAGGTCATCGCCCAATCGTCCAGCCGGGCCTGCTCAAAGGCGGGCGCATCGGCTCATCGGGCAAGGCCGCTCTGTTTGCTGCCAATAGCCCGCGCAAGGCCAGCGGCGACGCATCCACTTTGCCGTCTACTGCTCTGGATTGCAGCGCCCGCCAGGTGAAATAAACTTTCAGGCGCGCGCGCGCAATTTCTTTATGGCCGTAATCCGCACCACTTTTCGCCAGCTTTTTATGCTGTTCGGCTTTTGCTTTGATTTGTTTCTGTATGGCTTGATGGGCTTGCTTATCAGCCTTCTGGACTTCCGCCTGTTTGTCTAAATCGGCTATCTCGGGGGCGAGATTGGCTAAGGTTTGTTGATGCTCTTCATCTTTCTGGCGGTCTGCGGCGGCAGCCTGCAATCCCTGCTCATCAATAACCACCGTGATGGTGGAGTCGGTCAGGCCGAATCGGTTAATGCGTCCGATGCGCTGAATCATGCTGTCCAACGTAGACAAGTCGCACAGCCCGTGATCGGCATCCAGATTGACGCCGACCTCTGCGCACGAAGTCGCAATCAGGTAATGCGTAGCACGCGGCGTGTTGCGATCACGTTTGCTGGGCGAGAAGGCTTGAAACTTTTCTGACTCCACCAGCTTGTCGCGTTCCGCGCCGCGCATCTCACCGGTCATTTTGAGAATGCGCTGATCAATGCCGTCTTGTACTGCCTTCTTTGCCTTTTTGTCGGTGGCCTCAACGCCTGCCCGCGCCTTTTCTTCTAGCGCGTCTTTGAGCTTGTCGCAGATGAAATTCACCAACTCGACCGTTTGCGCAAAGATGATGACGGATTGCGGCGGGGCATTCTCGTCGCTGGTTTCGTGTTGAATGGCGCGGCTCACCAGCCGATCTGCCAGTGCCTCTCTGATTTCTGGCAGCGAAGCTTTCTTTCCTTCCTTCGCTTTGGCTCGCTGGTCAAAGGCCAGCCATTCGATGTGTTTGCGTGCGTTGAGACGAAGCGCAGCGATTTCGTTACGGCATTCCTGCTCTTCGTTAATCGCCAGTGTGTTGCCGGTGTTGCTGAGCGTGGCCGAAAGCGACATCACGTGAAAGGGTCGCAACGGTTGGCCCTTTTGCACGAAGCCCTGAATGTCGTGTTGAGTTTCAACAAAGCACGGCGATAAATGCGCTTCGTCAATCACGATCAAGCTGTCCTGTCCCAACAATCCGGCTTGCAGGCTGCGATGGTTGATACCGGCTTTCCCGTAGCCAGTGAACAGCAAGCGGCTGCCGATCATATCTACCGTGCCGATAATGATGGCCGGACGGGATGGATCAAGGCACCACTCACGATTGTCGGCCTTTTGTCCGCGCAATGTCGAAAGTGCCAACAACGAATCGCCGCCTTTCATTGACGCATCACGAAATGTTTGGGCTAGCGGATGCAACGGGTGGGTTTCTTTGGCGAGCGCGGCATTGAGGGTTGTCTGTAACTTTTCGGCTTCTTCCGTCGCC
Source organism: uncultured Acidobacteriota bacterium (assembly GCA_963699175.1). Lineage (GTDB taxonomy): Bacteria > Acidobacteriota > Blastocatellia > RBC074 > RBC074 > JACPYM01. The sequence continues at coordinate 2,311,521 of OY969418.1, forward strand.
TGGTCAACGATGAAACGGCGATCTACGACATAAACTAACCGCAAAGGCCGCTTGCGCGCTGGCCGCTTTAACCAACAACCCAGCGCAGTCAGCCAAATAGTCATCACATGCGTCTTGCCAAGTCCGGTCGGAATGTCGCAGGCATCTGGAAATTCTCCGGCAAGGAATTTTTGAAATAATCTTTCCTGCCAATCAAAGGGATTGTTGCTCGTCAACGCTTTGAAGCATTCTCTGAAATCCAACATTCTGCGATTCCTTTCCTCTCACGCTTGGTAAAGATTCAATGTCTTCTGTAATCGCTCTCTCACCATCTCCCGCAACGCCCCCGGCTCCTTCACCACCGCATGCTCCCCGTACTGCATCACTCAGCGCGCGACTTGCACGAGCGCCGCATCGGTCGTCTCAAAAGTCAGGCGCACGCCGCCATCGGGCAAATCGTCGCGCACCTGTGTGTCGTGGTAGCTGCGTACGCGCACGTAACGGGCCTGGTAAGCGTCGAAATCTACGACGACGGTCATAGGCGCGCCGCCACGGAACATCCCGAAGCCTTTCTTCAGATAGATCTGTGGCTGCGAGTCGGCGGGCGGGCTGAACGTGCGCTGAGTGCGCGTCAGTTTGGAAATGCGCCCGGCGTGAAAGTCGCGGTAGTCCTTTTTGCCCACGTCCCAACAGATGGCGTACCACTCGCCCATCCAGTTATGCACGAGCAAGACGTTGATCTCGCGCTCGGTGCATTCGTTGTTGTGCGGCGAGAAATATTCGATGTGCAGCGTCTCGCGGTGTGTGGCGGCTTCGGCCAGTTGGCGCAAAACTTGGGGCGGAACGTCGGCTGCCGGTTCGGGCGCAAAGCTGACGGCTTGTTCCAATGCCGTGAGGTCTACGTGCACTTCATCAGGCAAGAGGGCGGCCAAGTTGTACAAGGCGTTACGCACTAACCTCACTTCGGCGACATCGCTCACGCGGCGCAAAATCCGCTCGGCGGTGAAAAAGCCGAGCAATTCTCCTTCTGATAGCTTAATGGTCGGCAAGCGCCATTCAGGGTCGGTTAAATAGAAGCCGTTCTTCTCGCGGTCAAAGGCGAGTGGCGCTTCCCAATCATTTTCCAACGCGCGCAGGTCACTTTGTACGGTGCGCGGGGTGCGTCCGATGAGGCCCGCCAAGTCGGCTTTGGTCGGATAGCTGCCACGCTGAATCTGGGCGCAAAGCTTGTCAACCGCGCGTAAGCGTACTTGTGAACGCGCTGCGCTGCGGCATTCTTTATTAGGTGTCTGGGGCTTGGTCAGTCATCACATTGGCAAAGTAGCAAAGGTGGGAAGAAACGTAATTTCTCCCGAGAAGAAAAATTCTCGCTTGCCGTGTGTGTATGAGGCTGGAGTTCGGGGCTTAGTCTGTTGGGGCTTTGCGAGGCTGCCGAGGTACAGCTTGCAGGCGCAGTCGGCAAAGTAAATCTGTGATTTCCGGCACCGTGGTTTTCAGTTGCTCAAGCGGCTGAAAACGAATGGCAGGGCGGATAGTAGGTTGGCTATTATTTTTCGGCAAGGGCAGCGATATGTTTCTTCAATCTTCAGTAAACTTTGTATTTTGCTAAAAGGCTTGGTGAACTGAACTTGCGAATATGGCCAGGTTTAGATTTAGTATCTGTGAGGCTATAATATTGCCTACGACTTTAGCTTTATCAACTTGAATGCTGTGATGCCATAGCAAGAATAAGTAGGGTTTTGACAACTATAGATCATTTAGGAATGGTTAGGAAAAGAGCAACATTTGAATTGAGTGTTGCACAATAACAAAATCGGGCGCATTGACTCCGCCCGTAAGTTATTGAATCTAAAAGTTGGGACGCCCGGATTTGAACCGCGGGCCTCTTGCACCCCAAGCCGAGGCGCTATGGTTTCTCAGACTTTCCCGAATTTTCAATAAACTTCAAAACCCTTCAATCACAGACATTTACTGACTTTCCTTATTTCCGGTGATATCATCAAGCTTCCGATTTTGCAGTTCAGTGTGTCCGCAAATTTAGAGCGGGGGTGATGAAAGAGATCACTGAGTACGTAAGCTATGACGAGTCGCGCAAAAGTTGGTGCGGCCGAGTCTCCCTGACCGACCCCGACACCGGCAAAAGGAAATGGTTCAAGCGCTACGCCAGCACTAAGACCGAAGCCAGAGAGCGGGTCAGGGAACAAATCACTCGCTTCGAAAACGAGGGCTTGCAAACTGTCGCCGCTGACCGCCTGTCCTTTGCTTTCCTGGCCCAGAAATTCAAAAAAGAGAAGCTGATTCCGGCGGTGTACGTGGGAGAGAGAAAGACCCCCGGGCGTCGCAACCTCTCCACGCCTTTGGCTTTGCTGAACCAACTGAGGCTTTTCTTTGACGGTCACAAGCTGACGGAGATCACTGTCGGCGAGGTCCGCAAATTCAAAGTCTGGCTCGCGAAAATACCACGCGCAGCCAGATCAAAGAGGTAGACGGTGAGTTGAAATTGGTCGTTAAAGAAGACGGCGGGGAGCGTGGGATTGAGTCAATCAACCGAGCTTCTGCGGTCGATCCTGATCGTCGCAGCCGACACGGGGGTAGGTCGCAACGAATTGCTGACGCTCACAGATACCGACTTGGATTTCAGCCGCCAGATCATTCGCGTGCGCGCGATCAGCGCGAAGACCGACCGGCCGCGCCAAATTCCGATGACGCCGCGCGTTAAGGTGGAACTGGAGAAGCTCGTGGAAAAGAACGGCGAAGGTCTTGTCTTCGGCGGGCTCAAGAACGTGAAGCGCTCCTACGCCACGGTCTGCCGCAAGTGCGGGATTGAGGATCTCAACCGGCACGATTTCCGGCGTGGTTTCGTCAGCCGGGCGATCCTTGCCGACGTCCCGTCCGCCGTAGCGCTCTCAGCCAGCGGCCACGCGAGCGGCGAATGGAAGCGTTATCTGAATATGACGCCGGATCAGTTTCAGTACCTGCTTGGGCCGCTGGAAGGCCAGGATGCTCAAGAAGTCCGGGCATATGCTGAAGAGGTGATGCGCGGATTACGGCATGCACTGAAGTATGATCAAGTGGAGAGGCTCTTTGCGACGTCACAAGCTCAGCACGAGGGGCGTGAATGAAGTTTCACTATCTGATAGCCTAAAGCGAGGTAAAGCACTAATACCATAATCGGTGCCATCCGCGAGCAATACGAAGCGAACCCACTCGGTATATATAACGCGTTCGGTGCACTTACTTGTTTGTGAAAAGAGGTGAAGTTATGACGACCGTTTCTGTAGAGTTGCCAGAGAGTCAATTTTTGCTTTTTTGATTTTGCAATATTCCGTCTCATTTTGAACAGACAGCCTTTCCCGTAAAGCTTAAATATTAATGAATTTTTCTTTGTGTCGTCTTTTGCGGCAGTGGTTAGTTAATGAAGCTGAAGAACTAGAATCAGCAACACAATGATTAGGACACTAATGGAATCTGGGGCTTCTCCAACTTTTCTATCCTCTTCACTTCCCACGGGGAAGCCTGGTATTTCTCAGGTCAGAGAGCTAACCGTGTCGGACGACACTGCCTGGGATCAATTTGTCGCGGCCTCACCTCAGGGCAATGTTTTCCTACGCAGCAACTGGCTCCGTATGCTTACGGAGACGAGTTCTGAAAAGCTAAGCTTGCTGCGTTTTGGTGTATTTAATGCCCGCGGCCAGTTACGTGGAGGCTGGGCCATCCCGTGCCGCGAATGGCACGGGATGCGCTTTTCTCATGGCTTCGAGTTTTTCTACTGTGGCCCCATGCTGGTGCCGGAGCTTTCTACCGCCACAGTGCATCAAATTGGTGAGCGACAACAGGTTTTGACTGAGCTTGCGCGCACTGTTGCCACTCGCACTGATCTGGTGGCTGCCGAAGCTCATCCCAGCTTGCGGGACGCACGGGCCTTTCTATTCGAACAGTGGGTTGTTTCACCAGAATATACACATGTCTGGGATATAGCTGATCCGGAAAATCTCTTAAAGGCAATGAACCGGAACAAGCGCCGCCAGATCCGCCACGCCCTGGAATATTTCCGGTTCGGATCGGAGGCGGCGAGCGGCTCCAACCTGGATGCTTTCATGACTCTCTACCAGGCGGCGATGAACAAGTTCTCCTGGTATCTCACCCCCACATGGGAGGCCATGTCGCGGCAACGCATCAGTTGGATGGAAGAGCAAAATGGTTGCCGCCTCTATACCGCACGGACCACTGGCGGTGACATCTTAGCGGTATTGTTGGTATTGATCAGTCACGAGGATGAAACCGCATATTACTGGCGCATTGGATACGATACGCCGGGGCGCGACGCCGACGTGGTGCCCGCCCTATACTGGCAGGCGGCGCTGGAATTACGCCAAGAGTCCCCTGCATTGCGTTTCGTCAACTTTGGCGGTTCACCTCAGCCCACCTTGAGCCAGTTTAAGGACCACCTGGGCGGCACTCTCACCGAGCATTTCCGTCTGATCCATCGGCGGGCTTCAACGCGACTGAAACTTTTGCAACTGAGTGAGGTGGCGCGGGGCCAAGCTCGCCGTTGGCTAGCAGAAAGCCCTGCCTTGAAGCGCCTTTACCAGTTTTTGCCACGCGCCCGGTCCTAACTTCCTGAGATCGAATCACCTGAGAACGACAGTTGCAAGACCAACCCCAGCGGCAACTCCGGGCGATACGCCTTTAATCGGTAGACTACTCGTGCCGGAATCTCTTCTTGATGGTATCGAGCGCGCCACCCAGGTAAGCGAGTTTGTAGACCGTCAGCAACCGCCGCAATATCACCGTGAACCATAAATAGCATTGGTCGGCATCTCCTTTGAGTCCGATAGGCCGTGAATTGTGTAAAACGCGCGAAAGATGTTAGACATTACGTCAACGAGAAAGGGACGTTTTTTGTCTGGCACGGCCGGGATTATCGGAGAAAACTGCGCAGAAACGAAGTGCGAGGGGAAATTTTCTGCGGATGGCTACTTTTTGTGCGGAAATCCAACTCACCCAAGAAGTCTTAATCTAGTTGCTCAACAACTATATAACAGACGATAAAACGACCAACAGTTCGATATTGAACTGTTGGTCGTTTTATTTTACAAAGCTATGATTTTGACTGTTGTGCACGAACGACTTTATGTGCGAAGCCAAACTGAGTTACCAACCAGCTCTGATGAGTTGCGGTTGGTAACTCGGAGTTTTTCTCCTGGAACCTCGACTAGCAATTTGGCGGGAAGACCGGAATCGTCAAGCTGGCGGCAAACGTCAGCGTCAGCTTGTGCAGGTTGTGCCCTTGGTTGAAGGCACTCGCCGCCGTCCCCGCGTTTGGGTTGAAGTTGAACTGTGCCCCCAACAATCCGATGTCTGAGAGCGAGTAGAACTTCGCCCAGCCGCTACGCCCCGCCGGGATGAACTGGTCGAAGCGCGGCGCGGTGCGCGGGAAGTTGTTCAAGAGCGACGAACGGAACTGGCAGACGCCCGCGTTGAAGGTGAAGCTCAGCGGGTTCTCGGCGTCGTCATAAAGGATGCCAAAAATCGAGCCGAGTGTTGCCGCGCCTGTCGCCAGACTGCCGCCAATCCGGTCCAGCACAATCACTGTGTCGTTGCCATCAGCTCGACTGGGAATGTTCGAGGCCGCCAGCACGCGCGGAAGCTGGTTGTACATCATGCCATCGAACTTCAACTCCGCCGTTGATGAGTTGCCGTCACACAGCGCCAGGACTCCCGGTAAGCCCGCAATCGCCTCGGCCCCGAGATTGGCTGCGTGGCCTGAGGCGAGCTTGACGTACTCGTCGCCGATCAGCGTGTTGATATTGAGCGGGCAGCCCGTCATGCAATTCACCAGCACCGCCACCACGTAACCGCTCGTGCCCGGATCAATATCGGACAGCAGAAAACATGCCGTCTGATTCGGCGTCAGGCAGATGTTCGCATCGGCCACTGAACAACTCGTGCCGTCAACAAAGAACAGCTTCACGCAGGCCGTCCATTGACTTTCGACGTTGGTAAGGCAGATGCGCGTGTTGGTGCGGTTCGGATTGCCGGCGTCGGACGTGTAATACGGGAAGACCAGCACCGAGCCGGGCTTCGTATCGCTGACTGGCGAAGTCGGTGGCAGAGTCAGGCCGGGGCCGGGCGGGACTTTCTCCACCGGCACGCACAACGTCGAAATATTGTTGGCCGGAGCCATTTCGGTTTGGTTCGAGGTGATGGTCGCCGTATTGCACCACAGAGAACCGGCGGACTTCATCGGGAGCGTCACGACCAGTGTGACCGTGGCCGTAGCCTGGGGTGCCAGATTGCCCAGGTTGCAGGTGATCGTTGAAGTGCCGCTGCAAGTGCCTTGCGAGGGTGTCGCCGAAACCAGCGTCACCCCGGCGGACAAGGTGTCAGTGACTGTCACGCCCGTCGCCGTGTTCGTCCCGAGATTGACGACCGAGAGCGTGTAGGTGAATTGAGTGGTCTCAATCGCAACCGGCGCCGAACTGGTCTTCACGATGCAAACGTCAACACAGTTGTTGTTCACCGTGACGGTGATCGAAGCGCTGGCGCTGCAACCCGCCGCCGTCGTCACCGTCACCGATATAGTCGCACTGCCTGAGTTCCCGGCCGTCCAAGTGATGGTGCGCGTGCCCTGCCCGGCGGTGATCGTGCCGCCTGCGATCGTCCAGTTGTAGGTCGCGCCCGCGCCCGCATCAGGCACGGAAGCGGTGTTGCCGGTCGAGAGCGCGCAGACGGCGGGGGAGACAATGATCGTCGTGACGGGCAACGGATTGACCGTCAGCACCACGTCGTCCGTTGCCGTGCACGCCGGTGTGGAGCTGCTGTTGACCGTGAAGCGCAACGTGACTGTGCCCGTGCCCGTGATATTGACACCGGTCGTCGCCGTATTCGGGCTGACAATCGTTGCCGCTGCCGTGCCGGTTGAGGTGACCACCGTCCACGCAGGCGTCGCGGGCGAGCCGTTGGTGAATGTCCCCGTAACGGTGAAAGCGGTCAGGCCGCTGGCACCCTGACAGAGTGATTGATCCGCGCCCGCCGCTGCCGTGGCAATAGGATTAACGGTCAGAACAACATCATCCGTCGCGGTTCCACACGCGCTGGTTGTTGTCAACCGCAGTGTGACCGTGCCGTTGCCCGCGACGTTGACTGCGGTCGTCGCACTGTTGGGGGAAACAATGGTCGCCACCGCCGTACCGGTCATCGCAAAGACGCTCCAACTGGGCGTGCCGCCAGTGCCGGTAACTGTAAAGACCGTTGGCCCAGGCATGGTTTGGCAAAGCGTTTGATCAGGTCCGGCTAGCGCTGTCGCAGATGTCGTCACCGTCAGCACGATGTCATCGGTTGCCGTGCCGCAACTCGGCGTCGCGTTGCTCGTGGTTGTCAGCCGCAGCGTCACCGTGCCGATGCCCGTGACGTTGACGTTGGTTGTGGCGCTGTTCGGCGAGACGATAGTCGCCACCGCCGTGCCGGTTGAGCCGACGACGCTCCAACTGGGCGTCCCGCCAGACGCCGTGCCGGTGACAGTGAAGACCGTGGGGCCGGGAACCGTCTGGCAAAGCGCTTGATCAACGCCTGCTGCCGCCGTCGGATTCGCATTGACGGTGACCTGCGCGGAGCCGTTGGCGCTACAGCCGGGCGTCGTAACCGTCACATTGAGCGTGACCGGGCTGGTAGTGCCCGCCGTAAAAGTGATGTTGCGCGTGCCTTGCCCAGCGGTGATTGTGCCGTTGGTGATCGTCCAGTTGTAAGTCGCGCCCGCGCCCGCGTCGGACACGGAAGCCATGTTGCCGGTCGAGAGCGCGCAGACAGCGGCGGACGCAGTGATCGTCGTGTCAATCGGCGGACAGATGGCGCAATTGGCAGCGGATATGGTGTTGGTATCCATCGTCACCGCGCCATTTCGCGCCAAGGCTCTACCGGACAAGCTGGCGGTGGTGTTCAGGGTGATGCTCGTGAGCGCGAGAATATTTCCTACGAACGCAGTGGTTGTACCGAGCGTCGCGGAACTGCCGACCTGCCAAAACACGTTGCAATTTTGCCCGGCATTGATTACCTGCACAGACGAGCTGCTGGCGGTCGTCAGCGAGCTCCCGATCTGAAAAATGAAAACCGAATTGGGGTTCCCCTGAGCGTCGAGCGTGAGTGCTCCCGTCAACTGCGCCGATGAGCTAAAACAATAGACGCCGGGCGTGAGTGTCAGCCCACCCAGATCCTGACCCGTCAGGTTGGTGTTGCAGGCCATGCCCGCGAGAGTATTGTACGCAGTGGTGACATCACTCTGAGCCTGCTGCGCGACCGCGTCACCAGCGTGTATCGTGCCCGGAGGATTGACGATTCCCGGCGGGAAGCCGGTGATCGCGAGACCTGGCCAGACACCCAGATCCCCAGTGACGACAGTCGGGCCGGTATTGGTTACCGTCGAGCCACCCAGGACCGCGAAGCTCTGCGCTGTACCCAGTGATGGCCCGGCAAAGGCGGCGGTGTGGCTGTAAAGAAACGCAGCGAAACCCCCGCTAGCCAGGAGAACAAAAGCAGCAACTAACGGCAGATGCCAGCCCTTGATAAGTCTCAGTATTGAAGTGTTGAGCAGAGGTGTGAGGTGTGTGTGTCGCATGTGGAAATCCTTTTAAGAAAGATGTTCGCTTCAATTGTGAGGCAGTCAGTGTGAGAGCTTAGCCATAGAGAAGAAAGGCGAATCTCCCGCCGCGCACGCAAAGTGATCTCATGACTTTGATCTGTGCGGAGGGTATCTGCTGTCCCTCGATGTTTTGAACCTGGAACTATAGCTAAACTTAACAATCACGGCCCAGTGAGTAAGCAATGAGGTAAAACCTGAGCTTGCTGGTTAGTCAGATCGCTAGATACTCCAGGCCTCCATCCACATCGAAGCAGAATAATATTGGAACTCGTGCGACTCAAGTACCTGATTTTACGGCTATTCTCATCAATCAAGTGATTCGCGTTTCAGAAATGATGACAGCCCAATTCACATCTGCACCTAGACAGTAGTTAGTCGGTCGTAGAGTTTGTTGGTTAGTTGCCATCATCATTTCTGAAACACAAACACCGAAGGTTCCAATGGTTAGATATTCTTATTTAGGGTTATTCTCAAGAACCAGGATGCATTACACGAGTCGGAATAGTACTCCACTGTCTTCACCTCGGTCAGTGCGTTATCACACATATAGCTGGGTATTTCATGTCATAACGATCGTTCATTCGCTCTTTGATACTTGAATAGCCTTTTTCCAGCTCTTTGCCTTCAATTTTTACTTCTCCGCCGCTCTTCTTTTTCTTTCCGCTGATTTGCTAGGCGCTATTTCGCAGGGATGTATAGGGCAGCCCAGAGGGTCGGCTTGCGAGAAATGACCCGACATGCTTTGAATCACGCGGTCTTTCCGACTGGCCTCTTTCTACGGCGCACATCTGCTTCCAAGCCCAACACTTTTGAATGACGCATAGACTCCGGTTAAGAGTGAAATGGAAGTAGCTGGACCCACTCACCACAGAAACGCAGAAGTAACGCAGAGATTTTCTATCTCCTCTGCGTTACTTCTGCGTTTCTGCGGTGATTTTTTTCTCTCGATAGGGGCCTTTCGAGCCATTCCTTAGTTGTTCAGATGAACCAGGAACGAATCCGCATAACCAGCCAGCGGCTGAGTACCGAGGTTGCTGTCGAAAATCGCATACGCGCCGTCACGACTAATTGTTGCACGCGGCATGAACCAGTAACTATCCATCGTACGAGTGCGGTGGTGGGCGAGGCGCCGCTTTTCCGAGCCGTCAAGTTTGACCAGAATTAATTCGTTGTAGCGCACTTTCCAGTCGTTCTGCCAAGCGGGGGAGAGATTTGCAGGCGCATTGGCCGTGCCGCTGTGAGTGTCGGTAGTGGAAATGAGCACCCAGGGGTTCTGGCCGAAGCTATTGACACTGATGTGAATCTCCGCGCTCCAATCCAGGCCAATCAGGCAGGTGCGGTGTCCGTCGGCGAGGCGTATTTTCTCGACCCCGTTGTTCTCGCAACCCGGGGGCGGTTGCAGATCACTGTAGGCCGCCACGATCAAGACTTCAGAGCCATCCAGATCGCGCCCCCGGTCGGCATGCGCGCCGAAGGTCGCCACCTGCCGCAGGAATTGCATATTCCCATCGAACAACTCGAAGCCTTTGTAGCGGCCCGTGCCTTGCGCACCCCAGCGGGCAATGACATTGTTGTCAGCGGTCACATCGAAATAGTCGAATCCGCCCAGCCTCAAGGTGTCTAAGGTGTTACCGAGTCTGTCAGTGCTGAACCTGTAGAGCCCGACGTAACGTTCATTCCCGATGATGATGAGGTAGTCGCCGTCATCGGAGATGTCTGATTCGCCGCCGCCGAAAGTGATCGAGCTGTACTGCGTGAAGATGCCCACCACGGTTTTTTGCTGGGTCGCCAGGTCGTATTGCTTAAGTTGATTACCTTCGTGGAAATAGAAGAGATTGGGGTTGGTAATGCTCCAACGCGGCTCGCCTGTGTTGCTAATTCCTAAAGAAGCGCCATTGACAATGATGTTACCGGCGCGATCCACGACGTAATATCCGGTCTGATGCGTGGCTAGTAGAATTCGCGAATTGTCTTTGTTAAAAGGGGAGATAGTCGAATACTCGTGATGAACACCATCGTTGAATTGGATTAGTCCATTGCTCAGACGTGTGATAGTCGTCCCAAAAGCCGAGTCGGTAAAATTGACACCGACAGTCGGTTGAGGGAAGTTGGTGTAATTGATCGGCAGATGCACCTGCCCATCATCCAATAGTCCGGCGGTCGAGCCTCCGCTGCTGGCCGCTGTCGTGCTAAAAACAAAGTTTCCCGACATGGTTTGGTTTCCCGCTGTGTCCGAGGACCCCACGCGGTAATAGAACTGAGTATTTGATAGTAAGCCGACCAAGCTCACGCGATGAACCGTCTCCAAGGGAGTCAACACCTGCGAATTGCCGTAAGCCGGCGTAAGGCCGTACTCCACCAGCGAACTGGCCGCCTCATTGGTCATCCAGTTGATCGTTGCGCCATTCGCTGTTACACCCGAACTGGAGATGCCACTGAGCACGGGCGGCGTAGTGTCGGATTGCGTTGCGGTTTTCAAGCTAAAGTCTACCGAGCTTACAACGTTACCGGCCGCGTCGGCGGATTTGACTTGGTAATGATAGAGCCGATCAGGCTGCAACTCGACCAAGGTTATACGGTGGCTGGTCACCAGCGTCTTCAGCGTTGTGATATTGCCGTAGGCGGTTGTCAGCCCATTATTCACCTGCGAATCGGCGGCTTCATTGGTTGCCCAAGTGATCACAGCTTCGCGGGCCGTTACATTTGAGCTAGCCACTGCGCTAAGGATTGGTGGCGTGGTATCCACTGAAGCCAAAGAAGTAGCGAACAGCGCGTTGCTGATGGTCGCATTGAGGTTCAGCAATGCTACATCAAATACGAGCGGATAACTCGGCTTGAGCTTGCTTGTATAAAACACACGGCCGTCTCGATAGTATTTAACAATTTCTCTTTCCACCGCGATACGGAAAAGGTTTCCGCTCTTATAAGTCGTCTCTGATTTATACACGCCGTTTTCGCGCACCTCGGCCACTATGCCGCCACGGTAAGGTATTGTCGTGAGGTGGATCGCATAGTCTATCGTCGCGTCACTTGTGCCTGCGTAATCTTTGGTGAGGCCGGCGTAGCGCTCCTTATTTGTTTCAAGCGCGGTAAATTCAACATAACCATCACCCGCTACGAGCTGCTGAAGAGAATTGGCCCCTGCATCAGTCATATCGTTGCGGCCAGCGGTCTTTTGCAAAGTCTTGCCCGTGGCCATGCACTTAATGAGATTTGTCCAGACTACAGCCTGTGCCGTAGTTATCGGATTACCAGGGACGCTGGCCGGTAAAGATAATTCCGCCGGTGGGGGCTTGGGCATGTAAGCCAGAACGTGCGTGATAAGCGGTCGCTGGACAGTAATGGCGATGGCAAGCAGGCCAATCAACAATATTCTTTTCATCATTATTCTTCCTTTGCTTCTCGGATTCCTGTTACTTCTCAGCCAGACTTTGCATATAAAGTCTGGTTTTTGACCTGCTTTTTGTGCAGAAATCCAAGTTGCACAAGAAGTCCTCAGCTAGCTGGTCAGATTTTTCGACGCGCTGCGCGCAATCAACCAAGTAACTATGCACCTTGAAGTAGTTGCTCATCGCGAATCGAATGGACTCTTTATCTTCTACGATCAACATTCTGTGCATACACTTACCAGTGCAATAGACAGGCCCCACCTGTGCTGCCAGTTCCTTTCTTTCATAAGTTGAATCAACCTGGGGATTGCTAAACTTGCTGGCGGCTGGCATCTGTGACGCGTAGCTGTGTTATCTGAGATTAGGATGCGAATCCTGGAAACGGGACAAACCTTTGCAGCAAGGCTTGCTTGAGGGGTTACTCAGTGCCAAGACCACGTGAGCTTCTTACTTTCAAAGCCTCAAAGGCTTAAAGGAGCAAGGCAGACCATATATGTGAATCAGAAGTTGAAAACTAAAAGAAGATAGGCAATCGCCAACTTTCCGAAGCCATGAGCGGGCAGTGCATTTTCGAAGCGACCGGCGCTGGCGTTTTGAATACCAGTTTTGTCGGCGCAGCAGGAGTGTTTTGTTGGGTTGTCAATGGAAAAGGAGCCTCAGCGGCTGGAAGCTATCTGTGCGCAAGCCCACATGTCGAGTGGCTGATGGAAAAGAGTGTCAACTGCTATAGTCTATCTGTGTATTTGCACCTACATAGACTATACTCTGTCGCGATTTAATGCATCGCAAATCACAATTAGTAACAAGCCGAAAAAACTGATATTTGGTCGCCGCTTTTAGCCACGATTCACCCCTTGATAAGTAAGAAGTAGGGTTGTGGGCCTATCATGTGGAATGTGCGTTGCCAACCGATTTCATATTTGGCTGATATGGTCAAATTACTTATCGATCACCCCACTAGGCAATTTGCGCGAGGTAAGCCGTAAGCTTCTTTTCTTTGATAATGAGGAAGTGATCTTCGTTTAACTCAATCAGCCCCAGATTCTTAAAGCGCTGCATAAACGTGCTGATCCGGGGCCGCGTCGTGCCCACCATCTCCGACAGCTCATCATGCGTAATCTTCAGCTCGATGCGGATGCTGCGCGGGTCTTTCTTGCCGAGGGTGCGCGCCAAGGTTAAGAGCGTTTTGCCCAGCCGCTGTTCGCTATCCACCATCACCAGATTGGCGATGACCTGCTGCTGATCGGCAATCCGCACGGCCAGGTATTGTACGAAGCCCTGGAACAACGCGTCGCGGCCCAATCGCTCAAAAAATCTGGGACAAGGGATTTGTTTCAGGACCGTCTCTTCCATAACGGTCGCGGTTTCCAGCCGTGGGCCTAAGCCGGACAGGCACAACTCGCCGAAAATATCTCCGGTTGCATGGATGGCTAGCAGGCATTCTTTCCCTTCAGGCGAGAGCATAAGCAGTTTGATCTGTCCGCTCTCGATGAAGTAGACCAACTCATCATTGTCGCCACAGGTGTAAACGTTAGTGTGTTTGGCAATCGTGACGGCGCGTGAATGAAGGCTTTCCTGTCGCAGCGATTCACGCATTTGTTGTTTGAAGAGGTCAGCTTGTGGGGCTTGTTGAATCATCTTCGTCTCGTCTAACTCATTGTTAATTGCACAAATGAGCGGCACCCCCACGGGTACTTTTTAAGGCACTATCCATTCTCCAGAGCCTTAAGAAGACGCCGCGCTAACGTTATTTCCCATGTATCCAAATCCAGGGTTTCGTAAGATAAGCGACCGCTCTGGCTTTCAATCCGCGCTGCTTATGGTTTTCTCTGTAGCAGGCAATTATCGAGCAAGTAAATGTCGAAGTGTTCGCTTTAGGCTAAACGTAAGCCAGCCGGGGCGGTGCCAACTAATGCCACCTTGTAGCCCCACAAGACCAACAAGTCTTTTATCAGATGATAAAAGACTTGTTGGTCTTGTATGCATAGGATGGGGGGGATCTTAAGCCTTCGATTGCAAGACAAAATCTGCGTTTAATTCAAAAGGGGGCTTATTTTCAGATAGTTTGGGCAAGACGAATAACATCATTTGTCTTCTTTTAGTCATCGTCACCCGCCCAGTTATTGTCATCCGTCCAGAATTCGCTTCTACTTGATTAGAAGGCTAGAGCATTCGGGCGCCACTTTAGAATAAAAAAACGCTGGTGTGATATGTCTGTCACCGGATCAGTCAATACCAGGCACATTCGAGAGCCGCGTTCCGGAAACCATAATGCGGCATAGTACTTCAAGCCAACTCCTCTGTCGGTGCGTTACAATACCTATAGCTGGATAGTTTATTGATTTGGTGTTGGAGATGTGCACAGAAGGCGTACTTGGATAACGGGATCACACCAAGCCTACGGGCGTAGCAGGCATATTTTGTTGAGTTGCCAAAGGAGAAGGAGCATCTGCTTTTGGAATGTATCTGGATCGCAAGCCCATATACGGGCTTTACTCCGTTGCGTTATCTTGCATCGCAAATCAGCCTTACGCCTGAATTTTCTGAAGGGGTTTTATTCTAAATAAGTGAATTGGCAAAATAGGCGAAACTCAGGAAGTTTCTCGACAGTTTGTCAAAGCGCGAAAACGCGTGCGGAACTACTTCAACTTGTTATAAAAGCTGGTCATATTTGCGTAGATGTTTCTGTTCGACGCGCCGCTCAGCGACAAGATTCCAGATTGCAAGCTGCAAACGCCCAAGCACTTTCTGAAGATCGCCAGTCCTGAGACGAGAGTGTATTGTAGGATTAGCCAGACTCGACTAATATTTACACCGTATTTTCGCGATCCAGATGTTTATATGCTCTGCTCCCCCGCAATGAGGCGGTCACGATGCCGACAGAGTTAAGAAAGACAGGAATCAGCGCCCTCGGCGACCTGCCCTGGGGCACACACTTCTGCCACTTCTACGAGACGGATGAAGACCTGCTAGACATTTTGCTTCCATATTTCAAGACAGGTTTGGAGAACAACGAATTCTGCATGTGGGTGGTTTTCGATCCCCTCGACGAGGAGGAAGCGAGAAATGCCTTGAGACGTGCCGTTCCAGAGGCCGACCAGCGCATGACGGCAGGGGACATTGAGATTGTTCCGTATTTGCAGTGGTATCTCAAAGACGGTTCTTTCGATATGCAGCGGGTCATCAACGGTTGGCTGGAAAAGCTTACCCAGGCTCTGGCCAGAGGTTATGCCGGATTGAGAGTGAATGGTAACGAAGCGTGGCTGACGGAGAAAGACTGGAAAGATTTCTCGGATTACGAAAAGAAGCTTAACGAAGTAATCGCCAATCAACGGATGATCGTGTTATGCACCTACCCGCTGGCTTTGAGCAAAGCTGCGGAAATCTTTGATGTGGCGCGGACACATGAGTTTGCCATCGCAAGACGATTCGGGAATTGGGAAGTTCTCGAAACCCCTGAGCTTAGGCAAGCCAAGGCCGAGATCAAGCGACTGAATAAGGGGCTTGAACAGCGCGTCATTGAGCGGACCAGCGAACTGGTGGCGATCAATGAAGACCTGAAAGGAGAGATTAGCGAGCGCCAGCGGGCCGAGGATGCGTTGCGGGCCAGCGAGGAGCGTTTCCGGCGCTACTTCGAACTTGGGCTAATCGGCATGGCGATCACTTCGCCGACCAAAGGCTGGATTGAAGTCAACGACCATCTCTGCCAGATCCTGGGATACGAACGGAGCGAGTTGTTGCAAATGACCTGGGCGGAGATGACCCACCCAGTCGATCTAGCCGCTGATTTCACTAATTTCAACCGGGTCCTGACTGGGGAACTCGACGGTTACTCGCTGGACAAACGGTTTATCCGCAAGGACGGCCAGATCATTGACGCCACCATTTCGGTGAAATGCCTGCGCCGCGTGGACGGTGCGGTGGATTACTTCGTGGCACTGTTGCAAGACATCACCGAGCGCAAGCGAGCGGAAGAGGCTTTGCGGCAGGCCCAGGCGCGCATCGAGGCTGTCCTTGATAGTGTGGCCGATGTCCACATGCTCTTCGACCGAGATTGGCGTTACCTTTACGCCAACGAAGCCGCAGTACGGGCGATTGGCCGACCGCGCGAACAGATCATCGGGCGCACCCTATGGGAGATGTATCCGGACATCGTCGGCACCGAATTGGACCGCCAGTATCATCGCGCGATGGAAGAACGCCTCCTCGTGGCCTTTGATTTCAATTATCTCACTCTCGACACTTGGTGGGAGAACCGTTTTTACCCCGTGTCCGAGGGCCTGTCCGTCTTCGCCACCGACATCACCGAGCGCAAGCGAGTCGAAGAACAGCTTCAGCAAAGCGAGGAGCGCTTTCGACAGATGGCCGAAAATATCACGGAGGTCTTCTGGATGACCAATCCCGATAAGCAGCAAGTCTTATATGTCAGCCCCGCGTATGAGAAGATCTGGGGCCGGACCTGCGAGAGCGTGTACAAGCAGCCGGCGACCTGGCTGGATGCGATCCATCCAGATGATCGGGAGAGGATAAAGAGATCGGCCCTCACCCAGCAGGTCTTGGGTGAGTACGATGAGGAGTACCGGATCATCCGTCCGGATGGATCGGTGCGCTGTATTCGGGATCGGGCCTTTCCGATCAATGATAAATCGGGTCGGGTCTACCGAGTCACGGGGATCGCCGAGGACATTACCGAGCGCAAGCAGGCCGAGGAGCAGCTCAAAAACTCTAACGAAGAGTTACGCGCACTCTCCGCGCGGCTGCAAACCGTGCGTGAAGAAGAGAGCCTCAGGATCGCGCGTGAGATCCACGACGACTTGGGCGGCGCGCTGACGGGGCTGAAAATGGAGCTTTCATGGTTAGGCAAGAGATTGCCTGAATCCAGCGACGAGGCGACACGTCAAAAGCTCAAGTCCATGTCAGACTTCATTGACGAAACCATGCAGAAGGTTCGGAATATCTCGACTGAATTAAGGCCCTCTGTGCTGGATGATCTTGGCCTCAGCGCAGCTATTAAATGGCAGGCAGGAGAGTTTCAGCAGCGGACGGAGATCGAGTGCAAAATAACTTCGCTGCCAGAAGAAATCGCACTGAGGCCAGAGAAATCAACTGCCGTGTTTCGCATCCTGCAAGAGATCTTGACGAATGTAGCCCGACACGCCAACGCAAGCTTGATTGAAATAAGTCTGGCGGAACATGGTACCGACCTGGTACTGAAAGTTTCAGATAATGGCCGAGGGATCAAAGAGAGTGATATTGCCGACCCCAAATCTCTCGGGCTACTTGGGATGCGCGAGCGCGCAGTTGTCTTCGGAGGCCGGGTTGAAATCACAGGGGCAGAGGGAAGAGGGACGACGGTGACAGTAAGCATCCCACGTGAGTGAGGCCGGGTGAATCAGCGGCAACGAAGGGTACGATGAAAGTTCTCATCGCAGATGATCACGCAGTCGTGCGGCGCGGGCTGAAACAGATCCTGGCCGATGACTATAAGACGCTCACCGTCGGCGAGGCTCAGAACGCGCACGACACCCTCAGGCTCGTCCGCGAGCAAGACTGGGATATTGTGGTGCTCGACATCTCTATGCCAGGTAAAAGCGGTCTTGATGTCCTCAAGGAATTAAAGCAGGTACGCCCGAAGACTCCTGTCTTGATCTTAACCACCCACTCCGAAGAGTTATACGCAGTCCGCGCATTCAAAGCGGGCGCCGCCGGGTACATGACCAAAGAAAGCGCCCCAGAACATCTGATCGAAGCCATCCAAAAAGTGATCAGCGGCAGGCGGTACATCAGCCCTGTCTTGGCTGAGATATTAGCCGCCCATCTAGGCGGTGCTGTGGATAAGCTACAGCATGAGAGTTTGTCTGATCGCGAGTACGAGGTGTTATGCCTGATTGCTTCAGGGAAAACGGTCGGTCAGATTGCCGATGAGTTGTCGCTCAGCGTCACCACCATTAGCACATACAGGGCGCGCATCCTCGAAAAAATGGGGATGAAGAATAATGCTGAATTGACCCATTACGCCATCAGAAACAAGCTCATCTACTGAACACGGACCGCCCCAGCCATACTCTTACTCCTTTTCCCTCAAGCCTGGCGCCTTCCTAAAAACACGCTCCGCTGCTTATTTGATATTTGGCCTGAATCTCCGCGAGTCAATTTCATCAGCCTATAGAACAAACGAGGACAAAAAAATCAGATTTCTATCTATTCCTCTCCAATCGCCGGGTAGCTTATGGTTAGGACTGCCTCGGCCAGCAAAGGCGGGGCGCTATGATCTTTATCAGTTGATAGTTCAAAAGTGCCGCGAGAGCGGTTGTAAAGATGGTTGTCCAGCTAGATGGTGTCAAAGTTATCGGCCAGGCTCGGAATATTGCCGAAGCCATAGCCGATATCCGCCATCTTCTTCTAATCTGGAGTATTGGTACCGAACCTTCAGGTGCCAGGCGGAAATGGAATCCAGGTGCTGAAAATCATCCAACAGGAGAGCCATCCGCCAGTAGTAGTGATGATGACAAGCTACTCTTACCCCGGGTACCAGGAAACATTCTTGGACTTGGGGGCGGTTATTGTTTAGACAAAACAAGAGTTCTTGCGAGTGACCGAAACGAGCTTGTTTTTCGCGCTATGTGAAAAGATCAATTAATTATTCCAATTATATGTGGGGAAACGCACTGACTGAGGTATAGGGGAAAGGTATTATTCTATTTCAAGCATCATAATTCGGTTCTTGAAAATAATTCTAAATCATAGCATAAAACCACTAAAATACTCCCTGTATGAGAGTATCCGTAAAATCAAGTGCTTGAGTTACTTAATTAATACGATGTTCCCGTATTGTTGTGGTTTGATTTAGATGGTAGCTCGAAGTATCAAGCAATCCAGCTAAACATCAAGGCCAAGTGTGCTTGCTTCACTTACTCACTGGGTAGTGATCCCTAGTTAGGTATATCTCCAGATTTAACACTTCAAGTGAAGTGTCGGCTAGCCTCTGCATTCATCAAAATCGCGAACTCACCTAGCTCACGCGCGGCGGGCGAGTTGCTGCTCTCTCTGAGGAGAAGCTCTCACACTGATTACCTTGCACCAAAGGAGGTTGCTGTTGCTTATTCCTACTCTCCCTGTGAGTCCACTTGGAAATCGGCTGCTGGCAGCCTTATCCGAGCCCGAGCTTGAACGACTGCTGCCCAATCTGGAGCCGATCTCGCTGACTTTGGGCCAGGTTCTTTATGAATCCGGCGGACAAATGTCGCATGTCTATTTTCCGACGACCTCAATCATCTCTTTGCTCTATCTGATGAAAAACGGCGCGACTGCTGAAATAGGCCTGACAGGTTATGAAGGGATGGTCGGCGTTGCCCTATTTATGGGCGGCCAAACGACACCGAACCGCGCGGTGGTGCAGAGCGCAGGCAGCGCATATAAGATGGATGCGAAGACGCTACAAGCCGAATTCGAGAAGGGCGGTATATTTCAACAATGGCTGTTGCGCTACACGCAGGCATTGATCACCCAAATCTCACAGACCGCCGTCTGTAACCGTCTCCATTCTGTTGAGCAGCAACTCTGCCGTTGGTTGCTGCTCAACTATGATCGCCTGTACTCAGACAAATTGGTGATGACGCATAATCTGATCGCCAACATGTTAGGCGTGCGCCGCGAAGGCATCACCATTGCTGCTCAGCAACTGCAAGAACGGGGTGTGATCTCTTACGTGCGCGGCACAATCACGTTACTCGACCGGCCAAAACTCGAAGGCATGGTCTGCGAGTGTTACCGGGTCGTCAAAATCGAGTACGACCGTCTGCTCGGCTAACGATTATTACAGGGCTAGGCTCATTTCCAAAACTTGCAACCAGTTCAGAATTACAGCCTTGCCACAGAGGGAAGGAGCCGCTCTCCCATAGTAGGTGCATTATCACAATATATTAGCTGGATAGTTTGTTGATTTGGAACTGGAGATATGCACAGAAGACGTACTCGGGTGATGCGGATCACGTCAGAGTTGCGGGCGTAGCAGGTGTATTTTTGTTGAGTTGCCAAAGGAGAAAGAGTGTCTGCTTCTGAAATCTATATGTGCGACACCTCATATATAGGCGATACTTTGTCACGTTATATTGCATCGCAAATCGAAATTAGCCACAAGCTGAAAAAATCTGAGTATGGTGGCGGTTTTTGGCTGCAATTCTCGCTCTAATAAGTGGAGCCATTTTGCCTAGCAAGACAAGCTGAAATATGCGTTGCCAACCGAACATACTGTTGGCTGACTTGGCAAAGACCTCTATTACTGGCAACACATTACACGTTAGTCTTGAAGTAGCTTCGACTAGGAATGCTACCACCGGTAGGAATACTACAACCTACTGTTCTTTGGACAGAACTTGTGATGATCATTTCCCAATATGCAAAGATCAAGGAGGTTGCTGTTGTTTATCCTACTCAACCTGTGAGTCCACTTGGAAATCGCCTGCTGGCAGCCCTGTCCGAAGCTGAGCTTGAACGACTGCTGCCCAATCTGGAGCCGATCTCGCTGACTTTGGGCCAGGTTCTTTATGAATCCGGCGGACAAATGTCGCATGTCTATTTCCCGACGACCTCAATCATCTCTTTGCTCTATCTGATGGAAAACGGCGCGACCGCTGAAATAGGCCTGACAGGTTATGAAGGGATGGTCGGCGTTGCCCTATTCATGGGCGGCCAAACGACACCGAACCGCGCGGTGGTGCAGAGCGCAGGCAGCGCATATAAGATGGATGCGAAGACGCTACAAGCCGAATTCGAGAGGGGCGGTATATTTCAACAATGGCTGTTGCGCTACACGCTGGCATTGATCACCCAAATCTCACAGACCGCCGTCTGTAACCGTCTCCATTCTGTTGAGCAGCAACTCTGCCGTTGGTTGCTGCTCAACTATGATCGCCTGTACTCAGACAAATTGGTGATGACGCATAATCTGATCGCCAACATGTTAGGCGTGCGCCGCGAAGGCATCACCATTGCTGCTCAGCAACTGCAAGAACGGGGTGTGATCTCTTACGTGCGCGGCACAATCACGTTACTCGACCGGCCAAAACTCGAAGGCATGGTCTGCGAGTGTTACCGGGTCGTCAAAATCGAGTACGACCGTCTGCTCGGCCAACGACCTTCTTCACCCCGGATGGCGCGTGTATAGACAGCCCCTAACCCGTCTGATACAGTGCGGCATTAAATCTCTCAATAGTTCATCATTCGACATTGGGATTGGGCTGATTACCTTGTCCTGCTGATTACCTTCTCCTTATGCCGTCTGTCGTGTGCCCAAAACAGGACAACAACCAGACAAGGAGACTTTTCATGCCTCGATCCGCCAAACTGCGTGAGCCGGTGGCCAATCACTTACTCGCGGCATTAACCAACCAAGAATATCAACGGTTGCGGCCTCACCTGGAGGAATTCACCTTGTCATTCGGCGAAGTTCTCTATGAACCCCGTCAGCTCATCCAACACGTCTATTTCCCCAACAACGGCATCGTTTCTTTGCTCTCGATGGTGGAAGAGCGCTCGACCCTGGAAGTGGGCGTCGTCGGCAAGGAAGGCATGGTCGGCATCTCGATCTTTCTGGGGGTGCCCAATTCGCTCAATCTGGCGCTGGTACAGGGGGCAGGTACGGCGCTGAGAATGACGGCGCGAGCGTTTCGAAAACACATCGGGTATAACGGCATGTTGCCAGACCTGCTCCGCCGGTACACGCACTCGCTAATGGCTCAGATCGCTCAGACGGCTGCCTGTAACCGTTTCCACAAGGTGGACGCGCGGTTAGCCCGCTGGCTGCTAATGACTCAGGACCGGCTCGAGTTAGACGAATTCCGTCTAACCCAAGAGTTCCTTTCCGACATGCTAGGCGTGCGTCGCGAAGGCGTTACCATTGCGGCCCGCGCTCTTCAGCAGGCGCAACTGATCCGCTACGTGCGTGGCCAAATCACCATCCTCAATCGAGCCGGTTTGGAAGCGCAATCATGCAAATGCTATGAGATCGTCAAATTAGCAGCATTAGCCAAGAAACCCCAAAAAAGATAGTGTCCAGACCGAGCGGAGCAACGATCCGCTGTAGCGTGTGGGGTGCTGGCAGTAGTGATTCAGGTCGTAAGAACCACGGCGCCACAGCTCTGCGACGGCCTTGCGCAGATACACTGGTTGCCTCTATTTGCCGAGGCCACCACCGCCAAAAGCATCCATAATGCTGAGCGCCGCTGGACCCAGAATGATGATGAAGAGGGTGGGGAAGAGAAAGCAGGTGAGCGGTAAAAGCAATTTGACGGCGGCCTTCTGCGCCGCTTGTTCCGCGCGCTGGCGGCGCTTGGTGCGCAGCGCTTCCGAATAGAGGCGCACCGCCCGTCCGA
This sequence comes from uncultured Acidobacteriota bacterium, assembly GCA_963699175.1. GTDB lineage: Bacteria > Acidobacteriota > Blastocatellia > RBC074 > RBC074 > JACPYM01. The sequence goes on from OY969418.1 coordinate 2,333,900, forward strand.
TGGAAGTGCCGAACCGGTCGGCCTGAATCAGCATGGCCACAAAGCTGCGCAAGTCATCCACACCGGTCCGCTCGGACAGATTGCGCAGCGCTTGCAAGCGGTCGCGCCCGACGCGAATCTCCAGATTGACCATCTCGAACTCGTCACTGATGTCGGGATGAACTTCTTTCAGTTCCGAACTGACGCGCATCAGCGCGGCGTTCATGCCCAGTCCGGCTTCCATCGAAACGACCATCAGATCGAGGGCGTCCGCCAGCCCCCAGCCCAGCCGCTCCTGCCGTCGTTTGATCATTTTTTTCAGGGCAAACCGGGGAAGAAAGAAACCAATGATAAACACCACCATCCCGCAAAGCAGTAGTCTTCCGAGGGGTTGTGACAGCAGCAGGCAGCCCAGCATCACCAGAATGGGAAAACCAAACATCGAGGCCATTTGGATGGCGCGGTAGACCGGCGGCGCGTTGCGCGAAAAATAGCCCGCCATCAACAATTGCTTTTGCAGCTTATGCGCTTCGTTGACGGAAGGCGGCGCCAACCGGTTGAGCGGTTTGGCGACGCGCTGGGCCAGGTTCTCTTCCGGTACCAGAGGGAACGTTAGCCCTGCTTCTCCCTTCGGCTTTTCCGCCGGTTTGAGGCGTTCGATGATCGGATTGCCCCGGCGCGCAATCAACCAATAAAAACCGATGGAGCTGAAGGTGATGCAGATGAAAGTCGAGATGATAATAAGTAGCAACATAGAAGGTTCCTGACTATACGGCGGACTGACAACCCGCCGTACAGCTTGCGGTTCGTCAAATCCTGATGCGCATGATCCTGCGAATAATGAGCATGCCGGTGAGTTGCATCCCCGCCGCCACATAGAGCAGCTTGTGGCCGCGCGGGTCATGCCAGAGCGGCTCCATATAATCCGGGTTCATAAAGTTGACCAGCACGGCGATGGCCAAAGGCAAAGCGCAGAGCATCCAGGCGGACATGCGCGAACTGGTGGTGAGCGTCTTCAGGTCTTCGATGACGCGGAAGCGCTCGCGGATGGTGTGCCCGACTTTTTCCAGCAACTCGGCCAGATTGCCGCCCGTTTCGCGCTGAATCAGGATGGCCGTGACGCACAGCCGCATATCGAGCAGCGGAATGCGGTTGGTCAGATTTTTTAGCGCCAGTTTGTAAGATAAGCCCAGGTTCTGCTCCTCATAGGTCTTGCCGAATTCGCCGGCAATCGGCTCCGGCATTTCGGCCGATACCATATGCAACGACTCTGTAAAGGCATGGCCGGCGGAAAGCCCGCGGCTCATCAATTCCAGCGTGTCAGGCAGGAGTTCAAGAAACTTATTCAGCCGTTTCTGGCGCTTCCGCCAGACTTGAACGAAGGGCAGCGCCGCCGCAACAAGGCCTGCCAAAATGGCCAATACCAGCGATTTCGAGAAGATGGAAACACCCAGACCGCCTAACATCCCGAACAACAGTGAAAACATAAACAGGCGAAACACGGTGACCTTCATGTCTGCTTGCTCGATCATGCGCCGGAGTTGCGTGGCCAAGTGAAGCCGCTGCATCCAACGGTTAAGGCGCGGGATTTCGCTGAGCAGTTCTTTGCGCAGCACCTGCAGTTCTTCTTCCTTGATGTCGCTGACTTGGATTAGCGTTCTGGTCAAGCGCTCTTCCAGGCGTTTGCGCTCGGCGGTGGCCGGGCGCGTCATCAGCCAATAAGAGACGAACGTGACGGCAACACAAATGACAAATACTGCGACGGGAATCATGGGTTATTTCTCCTCGAACAGGTTGCGTGGCACATTCAGGCCGTAGAGCTTCAGCCGTTCGGCGAAAACTGGGCGGACACCGGTCGGGCGGTGATGGCCAATGACATGGCCGTCGCGGTCAATGCCGCTGCGTTCGTATTTGAATATTTCCTGCATGGTAATGGCTTCGCCTTCCATGCCCGTGATTTCCGAAATCGAAGTGACGCGGCGCGTGCCATCACTTAAGCGCGCCGCCTGAATGACCAGGTCCACGGCGGAGCTGATCTGCTGGCGCATCGCTTTGTCGGAAAGCTTCATGCCGGTCATCTGGATCATTGTTTCCAGGCGCACCAGCGCGTCGCGCGGTGTGTTGGCATGGATGGTCGCCAGGGAACCATCGTGGCCGGTGTTCATCGCCTGCAGCATGTCAATCGCTTCGCCGCCGCGCACTTCGCCGAGGACGATGCGTTCGGGCCGCATCCGCAAGGCGTTTTTGACCAGATCGCGCTGCGTGACTTCGCCCTTGCCTTCGATGTTGGGCGGGCGGGTTTCAAGCGAGACGATGTGCGGCTGCTGCAATTGCAACTCAGCGGAATCTTCGATGGTGATAATGCGTTCGTCTTCTGGAATGAAGGACGAAAGCGAGTTGAGCAGCGTTGTCTTGCCGGAACCGGTGCCGCCTGAAATCAGGATGTTCAGTCGCGCCTTGACGCACATTCCCAGCAGGTCGGCGATGTCACGGGTGAGCGCGCCCTTTTCGACCAGGTCGTCCATCAACAGCGGTTTCGAACCGAAGCGGCGGATAGAGAGCGACGGGCCGCGCAATGCCAGCGGCGGGATGATGGCGTTGACGCGCGAACCGTCCATCAACCGTGCGTCCACCATCGGCGAAGATTCGTCAATGCGGCGGCCCACGGCTGAGACGATGCGCTCGATGACGCGCATCAGGTGATCGTTGTCCTTGAAAGTGATGTTGGTGCGTTCCAGTTTGCCGCGCCGTTCGATGTAAACGTCCTTGTACGAATTGACCAGGATGTCGGAGATGGTCGGATCGGCCAGCAGCGGTTCCAAAGGCCCCAGGCCGAACAACTCGTGGCGTACCTCCTCAATCAGCCGGTCGCGTTCGCTGGTCGAAAACGGCGTGTTTTCGTTGGCCAGCATTTCTTTGGCCAGCCGCCCAACTTCCGACTGAATCTGCTCCTGCGTCATTTGATTGATGCGGGACAGATCCAAACGGTCGATAACCGTCTGATGCAGCCGCGATTTCAAATCCTGAAAGAGGTCTCGGCTGGTAGGCGCATCATCGTTGCGGACGAGTTGTATGGCCGGTGGAGGGATTTCTCTGACAAGTCTTTCGCGAAGTGACATAACTTACTTCCTTACACTGCGGCGTGATGAATGTGGTTTCTTTGGGGGCCGGTGACCTGGCGTCGCTTGTTCAAGTAACCGGCTCCCACAAGCTGGCACCAACGACGCCAGGCACCGCACGCCAAAGATTTAGTGATTGTTCTCATTCAATCAGCGCCATTTCAGTTCTAACTAAAGATCGAACCCAGCCTGGTTTTCCAGGATTTGGCCTCCGGCAGCGGCAGCGTTGCCGTTCCGTTGAGCGCCGCTGCGTGACCGTTGCCCAGCGCGGTCGCCTGCAATGTCAACGGCTTTATTTCAACATCCGATTTTCCGGTCAGTATCTGAGCCAGGCGTTTGATCTCTTTACTGATCGGCGCAGCAGGAAATTTTTCCACCAGCGGCTCTCCCAGATTGATTGAATTGACCACGGCGCGGGAATCGTCAGGCACAAAGCTGACAGCGCATTTCCCCAGAAAGCGTTCGATCTGCTGCCAACTCAGACTCAACAATTTCTTGTCCCAGCGATTGGCGATGACGCGCACCTTCTCGCGCGGATAATCCAGCCGGTCGAAGACCGTCAGCGCACGTTGGGCGCTGCGAATGGTCATAATCTCAGTATTGAGCACAAGCAGAATGTTGTCGGCTTGATCGAGCGCGGTCAGCGTCACCTCGTCGAACAGATGTCCCAGGTCAATGACCACGTAATCGAAACGCTTGCGCAACACCTCGATCACCTCGCGTATCTGTGCCGCAGTGACGCCGATGGCGGCGTCAATGTCGCGCGGCGCGGCCAGCAGCGAGACGCTCGGCGAATAAGGCGTCAACAAACTGGCGAGCAGGGCGTCGTCCATGTGTGCTAGGTTCTCAATCAGGTTCATGAGCGTGAACTTCGGTTCGAGTTGAAAAAAGAAACCCAAATCGCCCGCCTGCAAATTCAGATCAACGATGGCGGTCGGCGCTTGCAGCGCAATCGCCAGATTGGCAGCGAGAAAAGAAGTCCCGCCGCCGCCTTTATTGGAAAAGACCGCGATCACACGCCCTTTGTGGTGCGGCTCGGTCGCTTGTTTCGCGACGAATTCAACGGTGCGGTCGAGCACCGCGTCGAATTCGCCGGGCCTGACCGGCAGGCGCAGAAACTCCTGGGCGCCTGCGCGCAAGGAGTTCAGTATCAGATCGGGCGAAGTGTCGCGCGCCGCTCCAATCAGCATCGTTGCCGGGCATTCGGCGGCCAGTTGTTCGATTAAGGCCAACTCCTGTTCCGGGTTGGCGCCGAGCGTAATGATGGCGGCGGTCGGGCGCAGGCGCACGACTTCGGCATAAAACAGCGCGGCCTGATTGCTTTCAGCCAGCAACCGCGCGCGCGGACGAACTGACAGCGCGCCGCTCAACTCCTTGATGGCCTCTGGCTCCTGCCCGAAAATTACAAATGTCAGTGACTGATTCATCATCCGCCTTTAATTCGCGATCACCATATTCGAGGTGCTTGACAACGCGAGGGTTCCGAGTTTGAGCAGCGGAACTATGGAAACAAAGTTGTACTGGGTTTGCACCTTAACGTTGCTGCCGGGAACGTTGTCGGGCAGCCAGGTGACGGTGACGGTCAGCTTGGACGCATCCAGCCCGCCCGTCTGAGCGATGACAATTTGCCGAATGTCATTTACCGAAGCCGGATGTAGACTCTTCGAGCCACGGACGACGGCGTAGCGTACGCCTTCGCGGGAAGCGTAAGAGAGGGTGTTGTAAGCCCAGATTCCGCGTCCGAAATCCAGGATGCCGAAGACCATCAGGAAGAAGATCGGCAGGACCAGGGCCAATTCGACCAGCGTTCCGCCGCGTTGCCGCCGCAGTGAGCCGAAGCGCCGGTCGCTTGGTTTCCTCTGCCGTTGAGTTTTTTTTGCCATAACTGTCTTCTCTTACTGTGCCCGCATTGTTGCTACTTGCTGCAGCACAATTAAATGAGGGAGACCGGGAAACGTCGTCGTCATCGCAAACGTCTTCGTCACCGTCACCCGCACGTAGATGCGCGCGGCCCCCAGCGCCCCGCAAGTTCCGCCGGAACAATTGACCGACGTGCCGTCCGAACATTCACAAAATCGTACCGCTGCGGCGCTGACACCGGTCAGGTCTTGCGCATCGGCCAACGCCGCTTGCTGCATCCCGGTAAAGTCTGTCGTTTTTGCCGTACTTTGCGCGCCATACTGGGTTCCGGCCCGCGCCGCACTCGCAACCGTAATGCCGGCATAAAGCACCCGCGCGAAATCGGTGGTGCCAAGCATCATCAGCGCGAGCATCGTTCCCAGCAGAGAGAATTCCACTGCGGCGACTCCCGCTTCCGAACTCCGCGGGCGGCGCAAGACCCGCTGTTTGACCCGCTGTTTGACCCGCTGGTTGAATTGCTGATGTTTCATCAAAATCTTTCTCTCCACTTGATTGCCCGGTTCAGGCGAGCCGCAGGTCCATGCATCCTGCCTATTCCGCCAGCGCCACGCGCGTGATCGGCGGCGCGCTATAACCTCCAGCATAATTGTTATCTACTTTGGTGCTGCCAGTGAAAGTCAGCATGCGCACGATGATGATGGTCCAGGGAGCACCGGTCGATACACCGCTGCCCGAATAAGAGAGTGATTGCGTGGGAAAGTAGAGTGTCCCTTCAAATGTACTACCGGTCGAGCCTGTCAGGCTGTTCGATTCGCTGGCCGACGCGCTACGGTTCTGGAAAAATAACATCCCCTTCATCGCGCCCGAAGCCGGAGCCGAAAGAGTCACCACGCCGGACCCGCTGAAGTTGACGCTGTCAAATGAATGCGATGCGTCAAAAGTGTTGTAAAAGCCGACCCCCTGTCCCTGGACGGGTCTTGACCCGCTCATTTGGAACCCTCCGCCATTCAAGATATAAATGCCCGGCTGAATCGTTACTAGACCGCCGCTGCCAGAAATACTAATGCCGCCACAGTAAACGCCGGGTGTAAGAGTCGTAGCCGTGCTGCCAGTGATACTTTTGTTGGTGAAGTTGCAGCCTGAAAAAGTAGGCGGCGCCAACGCTGCCAACGGATCAGCCGTTGGGGGAACTCCCGTCGTCGGCGTCGGCGTGAAAGAGGAGGAACCGGTTGTCGAATAATTTCCGGTGACGCTGATAACGCTGGCGGTCACGGAGGCGCTACCGGTCAAGCCCATGGCCCGCGTGTGATTTGAATTAACGACAATGCCGCATTTGGAGTTAACGATGGTGCTGCCGGTGGCGCTGAATGCGGTCAGCGCAGTGGGGTCGAGCACAAAGATGCAAGCCAAGCCTGGGTCCGGGAAGGTACCAGCGACGGCGCGGGCCTGCACCTGCACCGAGGCCATGTTGACTATGCGCATAAAAAACGTCGGCACAGTCTGCGTAATGACCACTTCCGCGAAGCTGCTGTTGCCGGATAGCGAGCCGCTGACCGGCGGATGGTTGACCGTGACGAGATTGCTGGCGAAGCCATTCAAGGACGCGTCGTGCTGGCCGGCCGTGATCAGCACACTTTCACTGCTGTTTCTTTTCAACTCGTAACCGGCGGCCACGGCTCCGGCATCTGCGGCGTTCTGCATGCGGCGCTTCACTAAGTGCAGGTAGCCCATGTCAATGATGAGCGCCATCATGCTTAACAGCGCCGGGAGCAGGAGCGTTACGATGGGCAGGATCGCTCCGCGTTCGCTCCGCTTCGGTAGAATTGTTTGATTGTGCTGTCGGTTCATCTCTTTTACCTGCTGTTTTCTCGCTTGGTATCCCGGATCAACGGGGCGGCTCTTCGGCGGAATTTAAGACCAGTTCTGCCAGCGCTTTGGCCGCATTTGCCACTGTCGTAGGGCATTTCACTGCAAAGCTAATCGCCGACAAATCAGGCACGGTTGTAATGGTGCGCGCCGGGATCGCAGGCGCAGTCTGAGCCGGTGTGGCAGGCGCTTGTACGGTCGGCGCTTGTACGGCTGGCGTGTTCGGTTGCGGCTGGCTCTGAGGGGTGAAGCCGGTATTACCGGTCAACCCATCGCCTTTATCAGTTTTGCCGAGCGGGGAGCCGGATTTCAGATCGTCCAGGCCGCGCATCTGCGGCAGGTTGTCGGGATTGACCGGACGGACGATCTGCGCCGTCACGATGAACATCAGTTCGGTCTCCTGTTTTTGAAAGGACTGCGAGCGGAAGAGCGCGCCGAGGACAGGAATATCGCCGAGCAAGGGAATCTTCGAGAGCGACTTCATCTCGCTGTTATCGAGCAACCCAGCCAGTGCGAAGCTCTGGCCGTCGCGTAGCTCGATGCTGGTCTTAGCCCGGCGGGTGCGGAGCGCCGGAATGGTGAAGCCATCGAGTTTGACGCCGTTGGCGAAATCAATGACCGAGACCTCCGGCTCCAGCTCCAACCGGATGTACTCTTCGCCCACAACGGTCGGTTTGAAGCTCAGCCGCACGCCATACTCTTTGAACAGGATGGAGACGCTGGGTTTATCACCACCGCTCTGCACGATGGGCACGGGGAATTCGCCGCCAGCCAGAAAGCTGGCCTGTTGGCCATCCATGGCGATCAGGTTCGGCTCAGCCAAACCGCGCAACGCGCCCTGCGAATGCAACAGGTGAATCATACTCATGACGTTGCCGCTCATCAGGAAGAGGTTGAGCGCGCTGCTTACAGAACCGAAGATACTGCCGTTTTCGACCTTGCTGATGCTGGACGGGCCGTTCCCGCTGTTCAGGTAGCCACCCACGCCGGGACTACCTTGGTACAAGTAGGAAGTGCCGAATTCGCGCATGCGATTGCGGTTGACTTCGGCCACGCGCACTTGCAATTGCACCTGCACCGCCTTCTTGAACAGCGCGCGCAGCATGTTGATGGTCTTGAAACCCGCAGACTGCACGGCGCTCTCGGCCAGCGCGATCTTCTTCGGATCATCCACCGTGCCGAAAAGGATGACCGAACCGTTGGCCTGGCTCAGCAGGATGTCGTCTTTCGGAAACAAGTGTTTGATCAAGGCATCCACCAGCGTCAGATTGGCGCGCACGTAGATGTCGAAGATCAATGACCGGTTACCGCTTTGATCCCACACAATGATGTTGGACTGGCCGAAGGCTTTGCCGTTGATCACGACCTGATCCGCCGCGACCACGATCGCTTCACCGACCTCCGGATTCGAGACCGACATTTTGCTGATGGGTTGATCAAAACGGATCACGCGCGCTTGGCCGATCGTGACATTGATCGAGATGGCTTCTCGTTGTGGCAGGGCGAAGGAAGCCTGAATGTGGAGGTCATCAGCGCGGGCCGTCTGCAACATCGCGAGCGCGGCCAGCACAGCGAGTAATGGTACAAGGATGCGCGCCAGCGCATGGGTGGCCGCGTGAAGATAATTCTGATTGGATATTGCTTGTGTCATAACCGTGAGGCCTCCCATATTGTTCTACCGCGTTTTTCATAGGGGGAACTGATTCGGGTAACTATGCTCATTAGGGAAATTCGACTGTGCGCCGTTTCCCGCTTTCGAAGACCTCAACCAAATTGCGAGTCGGAGCGGGCTTGGGCTTTTCAGCTTTGGGGAGACTGTCCGCTTTTCCACTTGGTCCATTCGAGGGCACAAAAATTGGCGGCCTGGAGCGGCGCGCACCCTTCGCTGGTTCGTTTTCCGCAGGCGGCTGGGCAGCCACAGACTTAGCCAAGGCCTGGGCCACTTCGGGTTTGGGCTCTGGCGCGATGTGTTCGCCGGTCAGTAAGCTGCGTTTATTGGCGCCCGGCGTCTGCACTTCATCCTTGTCCACAGAATTCCGCATCACCAGTTGGAGCTTGCCTTCGGCTTGCGCCAGCGCCAGTTTCTCCACCTGTTCCGGCAACACCTGCAAGGTGACGGCCTTAATGGTCGAAGGCGTGCTCGCCTTTTTTTCCTTCTGTTCCTTCTCGCTGTTCTGCTCAATGTCTTGATTGGTGGCCAGCACCCGGATGTGCTGCAAGACGATCTTGGAAGTCGGGCCTTGATTGGCAGACTGCTCCTGTGGGTTGATCACGGCGACAATGTCTACCCACGAGCCGGGGTTGACCAGGCCTGCAATGCCCACCACATCATCCACCTTGACCGTAATGGCGCGAAAGCCTGCGGCAATCACTCCGGTCAAACCTGCTTCTGAACCTACCGGAGCGAGTTTCAAATCAGTCAGCGGCTCGCGCGCGCCGATGTTGGTAATGGAGACGCGGCCAATCAGCTTGTTAGGCTCGGTAAACGCCCCTTCCGGCGTGACTTCGCGCGGGAGTGATTGCAGGGTTAATTGCTCGGCGGTAATCATCGTGCTCAACGGAATATCCACTTTGGCCACGACGACATGGTTGCTGCGCCCTTCCACCTTCAACAGGAAGCGGCCCACCAAAATCGCGGCGACCAGTCCGAAAACCAGGGCGAAAGCGATCACGATGATGAAGCGTTTATTCCGCATGGGTTACTTTCCTTCAAATCAGCCGCGCACTAGCGCGCTGAACACGGCCAGCAAGCTGCCGCAGGTGATGGCCACGCCATATGGGATCGTGACGCCGCTCCGGGAAAACGTCTCTCTTGACGGTAATCGTCCGCCCGGCAGCAGGCCAATTAAAATTTGATAGACGCCCAGCATCGTCTGGCGCGCCGTGCCCGCACGAAACATCGCGAAGGCGGACAGCAATCCTCCCAATAGGACAACTAACAGAAACGCTGGCAGCACTTGCTGCACGCCGATGAGCGCCCCGATGGCGCCAAACAACTTGACGTCGCCCGCACCCAGCCCGGTAATAAAGCGCACCGCGAGCATTAAGCCAAAGGCCAGCAAACAACCAGTCAAGCTGTTGCGCAGCCCTGTCCAACCGAAAACGATGGTATTGGCGGCCAGCCCGCTGAGCAGCGTCCCGAGCACCAAAGCGTTGGGAATGCGCCGGTAGCGCGTGTCGTAATAACCGATCAGAAACACCAACGGGATGAGTACTGCTGCACTGGTAATCACACTGGACATAACAAAAAAACTCTTTGACTGGCGTTTCTTGGGGGGAGTGGTTAAAGGCTGGCACGCGTTAAGCCGAAGCTACGGCGGCGGCGTGCCAACCCTTTTTATGAGCGATCATAACGATGACCTCCCAAGCGAAGCGACTATGGAGTCGTGACGGCAGTTTTCAGTTTGCCAATCGTCGTCGTGATGCCGCCGTTCAAGGCCGTGAAGGCCACCACGCAAGCGACCGCGATAAGGGCCGCCGCGACTGCGTATTCACTCAGTTCTAGGCCGGTTTCGTCGTTAAGGAAAAAGCTCTTGATTTGATTGATATTCATGATTGTTGCTCCTATTGCGTTAATTCAGTTGAAAGTAAAACAGAAGAATTTCTGGTCACGCTTGTACAAGGAAATACCTTGCAAGCGGATTGATTAAGGGGTCGTGACGGCAGTTTTCAGATTGTTAATCGTCCCCGTGATGCCGCCGTTCAAGGCCGTGAAGGCCAACACACAAGCGACCGCGATAAGGGCCGCCGCGACTGCGTATTCACTCAGTTCCAGGCCGGTTTCGTCGGTGAGGAAAAAGTTCTTGATTGTCTTCGTAGTCATAATGATTACTCCGATTGTGTTATTCAGTAGTTAGTGAACCGGAAAGAGTTCCTGCTCACGTCTATGGTGGAAACTTCTTCGATAGTCGAGTAAAGATTGCTCGTTACCCGGAGCCGTTCCGTTGAAGGTCCTACGCCAGGGCTACGGAGCTTTTACTCGTAAAATTCCCGAATTCAATTTGCGTTCAAAGAGGGGGTGAGGCAGTAACACGCTGCTCCGACCATCCCGAACACAATTTGCGCCAGTTCCGGTAACGGCTTCGGCTTGCGCAAGAAAGCGCCGACACCGTATTGCAGCATTTCCGCCTCGATTTCAGGCGAGCAATAAGCCGATAAAACAATGATCGGCGTACCCAGATGCAACTCGTTTACCGATTTGACCACTTCGATTCCGCCCAATTTGCCCGCCCCGGTGAGCCGCAGATCCGCGATTACCACCGCATAAGGGCCAGTGCCTAACAGCGCTTCCGCTTCTTCGACACTCTGTGCGCAATCCACCAAGTAGCCATACACGTTGAAGTAGTCGCTCATCGCGAATCGAATAGATGCTTCATCTTCTACTATCAACATTCTGTGCATACCCCTACCAGTGCAATAGGCAGGCCACAGCGGGGCTGCCATTTCCTTTCGTTCATAAGTTGAATCAACCTGGGAGATTGCGAAGCTTGCGTACGACTGGCGCTGATAATGCTTGGCTGCGTTATCTGAGATTGGGACGCGAGTTCTAGAAACGGGATAGATCTTTGCAGCAAGGCTTGCTTACTTTTGTTACCAAGCACCAAAGCGGTGCAGGCCGCCCTGAGCAACGCCGCTGCTGGGCAATTGATCGGCATCTGGCAGAGGCATTCCGTCGAGCGTGTGCCGAGGTCAGGCGCCTTGACCGTTGCGCCGAATCACATCAGTTATTTCGATCTATCGTGCCGGTAATTTCATTTTCCATTTATCATTTCTTGTCGTTCGCCTTTGAGTGCTGCGCGGACTAACTCAAATTCCTGATCGAGTCTTTTGAGCAATACCTCGGTATCTCCATTGACCCCATCCGTTCCTTCCAAACGCTCGTAGAGCGCGGTCATTTGTCGGGCTCCGATATTAGCGCTAATGCCTTTCAGGAAGTGCGCCAGCCGCCGGATTTCAGTCGCATCGTTACCCTTGACGGCCTGCTGCAACACCTGCCGTTGAGAGACGATGTCATTGACAAACAGGTCTATCAACTCGGTGACAAAATCCGCCTCGCCGGGCTGTTGAAGCGCTCGCAGACTGGCGAGCTGAGCGTGATCAATCAGTCCGCCTCTCGTGTTCCCGGCTGAAACGATAGCTTCCCTCAATCCTTCGCCGTTTACTCCGTTCATGCCTTTCCTGCCTTTCTTTGATGATGCCGTCTCCGCGGGTTTGATCCAGCGTTCCAGCTTTTGGCGCAGATCATCGGTTTTCACCGGCTTGCTCAGGTAATCGTCCATGCCTGCCGCCAGACATTTTTTGTCGTCGCCATCCATGGCATTCGCCGTCATGGCAATGATGGGGGTGTGGCGGGCGGCGCCTTCCCGGCGGCGTATTTCGGCGGTGGCGGCAAATCCATCCAGCTCCGGCATCTGACAATCCATTAAAATCAGATCGAACTCGGCGGTTTCCATGGCCTCGAGCAATTCAAGCCCGTTTCCTACCGCCTCGGCGCGATAACCCAGATTGTAGAGTTGCCCAAGCGCCACTTTCTGATTCATGAGGTTATCTTCGGCAATGATAACGCTGAAGTTCGAGACTGTATGATCCTTTTGGCGAACCTCGGCCTCGTGGCTGAAACGCCGCGTGACGAAACCTGTTGCCAGGACAGTCTTGGCGATGGCGTGTTGCTCCATCACTTCCATCAGGCAATTGTAAAGCTGCGATTGCCGCACAGGCTTTTGCAAGTAAGCCGCGATGTCCGTCCGCCGCGCTTTTTCGTTATGCCAGCCGTTGCCGAAAGGATGCAGAAGAACCAGCGCCACTGCGGCAATGGCGGGATCAGCTTTAATGGCGTCGGCCAATCGAAAGCCGCCAAGCTCAGGCATCGTCAAGTCCAAAATGGCGATGTCGTAAGGCGCACCTTGCGCAACAGCGGCGCGCAGCAGTTCAAGGGTGCGGGCGCCTGAATCGGCCTCGGTGGCGCTCATTCCCCAGGAACCGGTCTGGCGCCTCAGAATATTGCGGTTGGTGGAATTGTCATCAACGACCAGCACCCGCGCTCCGGAAAGACTCCTGGCTGGTTCCTTTGCCGACGGCGTCAATTGTTTCTCGAATTCTGCGGTAAACCAGAAGGTGGAACCCATCTCGGGCGTGCTCCGGATTCCGATCTGGCCCCCCATCAACTCCACCAGTTGTTTGCTGATCGCCAGTCCCAAGCCCGTGCCGCCATACTTGCGCGTGGTTGAACTGTCGGCTTGCATGAAGGCCTGGAACAATCCCTGCTGAGCTTCAGTTGAGAGGCCAATGCCGGTGTCCCTGATCTCGAAGCGCAGGATTACCTGTTCTACGGTTTCGCTGGTCTTGGTCACACTCACGACGACTTCGCCCTGGCCGGTAAACTTGATGGCGTTGCCGATCAAATTCGTCAGCACTTGCCGCAACCGGCCGGGATCGCCCTGAAGAGCGGTAGGCACATCCTGGTAAACGATGGAAGCCAGTTCCAGGCCCTTCGCCTGCGCTTGTTCAGCCAGTAATTCGACTGCGGCTTCAACCGAAGCGTGTAGGTCGAAATCAATCTTCTCGAATCGTAACAGACCCGCCTCGACTTTCGAGAAATCCAGGATGTCATTGATGATGGTCAGCAGCGCGTCGGCGCTGGATTGAATATTCTCGGTGTACTCCCGCTGTGGGGAAGATAAATCGGTTTCGAGCAACAAGCCGGTCATGCCGATAACGCCATTCATGGGCGTGCGAATCTCATGGCTCATGTTGGCCAGAAACGCCGATTTTAGATTGGTGGATTCCAGGGCGATGTCGCGCGTCCGGTGAAGTTCGGCTTCGAGCTGTTTCCGTTGGGTAATATCGCGGCCAATGCCCTGGATGCCGACTGGCTTGCCGTTTTTGTAGATCGCGCGCGAGCTGACCTCTACCAGCAAAGGCTCGCCACCCTTCTTGAAAAACTCTACCTCGTAGACAGTTGTGTCAGGGTGCTTGAGATTGCGGGCGGTCATCTCTTGCACCAGTTTGAGTGTCTCTGGTGAGACGACTTGGGAGAAGCTGAGATGGACGGCTTCTTCACGGGTATAGCCCGTCATGCGTTCGCCGCTCAGGTTCAATGAAGTGAAATTGCCGTTGGAGTCGGCGGTATAAATTAAATCACTGGCATTTTCGAAGAGGTCGCGCAGGCGCTGTTCACTCTGTATCAACGCTTCCTCAGTTTGCTTGCGCTCCGTGATGTCCTGCATGGTGGCGCGAATCCCGATCAGTTGCCTGTTCGGGTCATGGAGCATCTGATGGTCAAGCTGAACCGCAATAAACGTTCCATTCTTGCGCCGGAAAGAGCGCTCCACATGGCTTAGTTGTGTATTTCCAGCAAGCTTTTCCGCGAAGGTCGTGCGTACCAGCTCTGCCTCTTCAATGAAATCCCAGATATGGTGCCCGATCATCTCTTCCGAGGAATAGCCGAGCATTAACAGTTCCGTTGTATTGACACAGGTAATCCGTCCCTCGGTATCCAATTCATGATAGCCGACCGGGGCATCGTAAAAGAGGCCACGAAAACGCAGCTCGCTCTCGATCAAGTTTGCTTCGGCCTGCTTGCGCTCGGTAATGTCAATGATGCTCGCCAGCACAAAGGAGCCCTCAGCCGTCTGAATTGGATTGAGTCCGATCTCAATCGGCACTTCGCTCCCATCCTTGCATAGGCCATAGAGATCGCGTCCGGCACCCATTGATCTGGTAGTCGGATGTTGCGAGAAAAACGCACGGTGACCAGGGTGCAGTGAGCGATAACGCTTGGGCACAAGCATCTCAATAGGCTGGCCCATCAATTCCTCACGCTTATAACCGAAGAGTTGCTCAGCCTGCTGGTTAACCAGCCTCATTAGACCTGCATCATTGACCATGAGCATGGCGCTGGGCGCTGCTTCGACAACCAGCCGGAAGCGTTCTTCGGCCCGCTTGCGCTCCGAGATGTCGTGGAAAATGCCACGCGCGGAGGTGGGCTTGCCGTCCTTGAAACTGCAGGTAATGTTCCCCTCAACCGTGATCTCACGGCCGTCTTTGGTGACGAAGGTGGCTTCAAAGTAATCAATCTTTTCCCCGGCGACCGCATGCGCAAACAGCTCCCAGCATTTCGCCCGGTTGCCGGGTGTAACCATGTCGAAGAAGGAAAAATCCCTTACTTCCTCATCCTCATACCCGAGGACTCGCTTCCAGACGCTATTGACATAGACGATCAGGCCATCGGGGTCGGCGATCTGAATTAGATCGGTGGAGTTTTCGAACAGGTCGCGATAGCGCTCTTCGCTTTCGCGCAGCGCCTTCTCGATCCGTTTGCTTTCGGTGACGTCGTGGGCATAACCGACCACGTAGGCCGGTTTTCCCGCTTCCACTTGCAGGGCATTGGTGTATTCCCAGATGAATTCTCGACCGTCCTTGCTGCGCAGTCGCATCAGGCCGTTGCTGACCGTTTCCTGCCGGATCAGTTCGAGGTAATGGCCATAGAGGGAGTGAAATCTGGAAGGCATGAACTCGCTTAAGTTTCTGCCGGCCATCTCGTCAGGCTGGTAGCCAAGGGCTTGCGCGGCTGCCGGGTTGATGCTTAGCAACCGGCCCTCCAGGTCATGAGTGCAGATGAACCCCAGGCTGTTTTCGACCAGCACCCGGTAGCGTTCTTCGGAGAGTCGCAATGCCTCCGCCGCCCGCATTCGCTCGCGGGCATGGCGAAAGGACCGTTCAAATCCGTCGGAGGTGACAGCCCCTTTGATCAGGTAATCGGCCGCGCCTGCTGTGATCGCCGCAATATCAACTTGAAGCTCTCCGTGCCCAGTCAGCATGATTACGAGCGCCTTGCAGTTACATTCGCCTACCAGACGCACAAGATCCATGCCGTTGTGTTCCCCAAGGTGGTAGTCTAGGAGATAGATATCATGCCGGCACTCTTTGATGATCTCGACCGCAGCCATATAACTGCCCTGCCATTCGATCTGAAAGTTGACGCCTTCGATCTTCGCCAGCAGGTTACTGGTGATGATGTAATCCTCTTCGTCATCATCAACCAGTAGAATTTTGATGGATTCAGTGTTCAATTCCCCGCTCCGATGGTTTCTGGGGGCAAATCAACAATCTCAATCCAGTATCTGCCTAGCACCTGAAGCACATCCACCAGCGCTCCAAAGGTCACCGGTTTGGTGATGTAGGAGTTCGCGCCCAGATCGTAACTGCGGCAGATATCTTCGTCGGCCTGAGAAGTCGTCAGGATAATGATGGGGATCTGGCGCAGTTCAGGATTAGCCTTAATCTCGCGCAGCGCCTCTCGGCCATCTTTCTTGGGCATGTTCAGATCCAGCAGGATTACCGCTGGGCGCGGCGCCGAAGCGGGGTCAGCATACCGGTCCGTATGATTGAGGTATTCGGTCAACTCTTCGCCGTCTTCCACAAAGCGTAGATCATTGGCTGCGCGGCTCTTGTCCCAGGCTTTTCTGATAAAGCTGCGGTCATCCTCATCGTCATCCGCCACCAGGACGGTCAGGGATTTTCGATTGGCACTCATCTTTTCTCCTTCAATCGTTTCGTTGGAATCGTCACCATAAAGGCCGAGCCTTTACCTGGCATGCTTCGCGTCATCATGCTGCCTCCCCGGCGCTTTTTTCTGCCGTGGTGGATTGCACCTCCACAATTTCGATCCAGTACTTTCCCAGCACTCGAAGCACGTCAACCAGCGCTTCAAAGGTCACCGGTTTGGTGATGTAAGAGTTCGCGCCCAGGTCGTAACTGCGGCAGATGTCTGACTCGGCTTGCGAAGCGGTGAGCACAATGACAGGAATCTGGCGCAGTTCAGGATTGGCCTTGATCTCGCGCAATGCCTCGCGTCCGTCCTTCTTGGGCATGTTTAGATCCAGCAGGATCACCGCCGGGCGCGGCGCCGACCCGGGGTCACTGTACCTGCCGTTATGATGGAGATACTCGGTCAATTCCTCGCCGTCCTCGACAAAGCGGAGAGTATTGGCTACCCGGCTTTTCTCCCAGGCTTTCCTGATAAAGCTCCGGTCATCTTCGTCATCATCCGCCACCAGGACGGTCAAAGATTTTCTACTGGCGTTCATAATATTTTCCTCCAAGTTGGTTTTGTCGAAATAGTCTCAGTAAACGTGAAGCACCCCGTCTGCTCCGCGCCTTAGTCGCGTCTCAATGGCGCTCAACTATCCGGCGGGAGAGCGGAAGTCAACGATTTCAATCCAGTATTTCCCCAGCACTCGAAGCACATTGACCAGCGCTTCAAAGGTCACGGGTTTAATGATGACGGAGTTTGCGCCAATGTCGTAACTGCTAAGAATATCTTCGTCGGTTTGCGAAGAGGTAAGTACAAGGATGGGGATTTGGCGCAGTTCAGGATCGGCCTTGATCTCGCGCAATGCCTCGCGCCCGTCCTTCTTAGGCATGTTTAGATCAAGCAGGATCACTGCCGGGCGTGGCGCTGATTCGGGGTCACTGTACCGGCCCGTATGAAGGAGATATTCGGTCAACTCCTCGCCATCTTCCACAAAGCGGAGATTGTTGGCCACGCGGCTTCTCGCCCAGGCTTTCCTGATAGAGTTCCGGTCATCCTCATCATCGTCGGCCACCAGAATGGTCAGAGTTTCGTTTTTGGCGTTCATAGTGTTTGTTTCGTAATTCGTGTCGTTGGTAGCGTCACCGTAAACGTGGAGCCTGTGCCAGGTATGCTCCGTGCCGTCACGTTGCCTCCGTGGTGCTCCGCGATTCTGCGGCAGATGGCCAAGCCCATGCCCGTTCCCGAATATTCGTTCCGCCCATGCAAGCGCTGAAACATGGCGAAGATGCGATCAACGTATTTCTCGTCAAAACCAATCCCGTTGTCCGCAAAAGTGATTTGACAGAGTTGCTGTGTCTGCGCCTGGCTGCTATTGCCATCCGAGCGCTCTTCGCCGCCGATCAACTCGCCATGAACGGTAACGACGGGCGCTCTGCCTGGGGAGTTGAACTTCAGGGCATTGCCGATCAAGTTCTGGAACAGTTGCCGCATCTGTAACGGTTCAGCATCTATCGTGGGAATCTCATTTATGTCCACGCGCCCGCTGGTCTCCTTGATGCGCACTTCCAGGTCGGACAGCACCTCGCGGGCGACGTTATTAAGATCAACCTGGACGAAGGGCTGCGCCCGGCTGGTGATGCGCGACAGCGAGAGCAAATCATTGATCAGCCGCTGCATCCGTCCGGCGGCATTCTGGATGCGCTTGAGTGTATCGCGGTTATCATCACTCAGCGTTGTTGTGCTGTTTTCGGCCAGATCATCCGTAAACGTTTGAATCTTCCGCAGCGGCTCTTGCAGATCATGCGAGGCCACCGAGGCGAAATCCTGTAGTTCGCGATTACTGTGGACCAGATCGGCCGCCAGGGTTTTCAACTGTGCCTCAGCCTGTTTCTGTTCGGTAATGTCGCGCGCAATCGTCGAAGCGCCGATGACCGTGCCGGTTCCGTCTTTGATCGGAGACACCGTGACTGACACATCAATGTGCCTGCCTTCTCTGTTCAGGCGCACGGTTTCATGGTTTTCGGTGCTTTCCGACCGCGCGATTCTTGCCAGAATCTGCGGAACTTCATCCTTGCGATCCTCCGGAATCACAATACTGATGTGACGTCCGATGGCCTCAGGGGCGGAGTAACCAAACAGCTTTTCCGCGCCCGGGTTCCACGTGAAGATGGTCCCATCCAGCGTGTTGCCAATGATGGCGTCATTGGACGATTCCACAATCGCGGCCAGGCGAAGCAACGATTCCTGGCCCTGTTTGCGTTCGGTAATGTCGCGCACGATACAGGTGAAGACATGTTTTCCGTTTTTCGTGAACCGGCTGACGGAGAGTTCCACGGGAATCTCCTGACCGCCTTTTTTCAAACCGGTCAGGTCTATGCACTCCCAGTATTCCAGCGCCCGGTCGCCGGTGGTGATGTAGGTTTTCAATGAAGCCTGGTGAACGTGCCGCAGGTATTCGGGCATCAATTCGGTGAGCTTCCGGCCCAGCAGTTCCTCGGAACCGTGGCCGAAGATGCGCTCGGCGGCGCGATTGACCGAAGTGATCGCGCTTTCTTCATCGGTCGTAATAATTGCGTCGGTCGCGGTCTCCGCGACGTTGCGATAATGCTCTTCGCTTTCGCGCAGCTTTTCCTCCGCTTTCTTCTGTTCGCCGATGTCACGGGCAATGGTCGAAGCGCCAATGAGCCTGCCCGCCGAATCCTGAATCGGCGAAACCGTGATCGAAACGTCAATCTGAATTCCGTCTTTGTGCAAACGCACAGTTTCATAATGCGCTTCGCTGTCTCCGCGGCTGATCTTTTCCAGCAGCCGAGGCACCTCGTCCGCACGATCAGCCGGAACCACGATGGTCAGGTGGCGGCCGATGGCTTCTTCCGCCGTATAACCGAACAGCCGCGCCGCGCCAGGGTTCCAGGTGACGATGGTGCCGTCAAGATTATTGCCAATGATGGCTTCGCTGGACGATTCCACAATCGCTGCCAAGCGCAGGAGCGATTCCTGGGCCCGCTTGCGCTCGGTGATGTCGCGCACGATACAGGTGAACACATGCTGGCCGTTTTTCGTGAACCGGCTGACCGAAAGCTCCACTGGGATTTCCTGGCCGCCTTTTTTCAACCCGGTTAATTCCACGCCCTCCCAGTATTCCAACGCCCGATCGCCCGTGGTGAGGTAGGTTTTCAATGAAGCCTGGTGAACGTGCCGCAGGTATTCGGGTATCAGCGCCGTCAGCTTCGTGCCCAGCAGGTCCTCGGAGACGTGTCCGAAGATGCGCTCGGCGGCGCGATTGACCGAAGTGATCGCGCTTTCTTCATCGGTCGTAATAATTGCGTCGGTCGCGGTCTCCGCGACGTTGCGATAATGCTCTTCGCTTTCGCGCAGCTTCTCCTCGGCGCGCTTCTGTTCGGCGATGTCGCGCGCAATCGTCGAAGCGCCGATGAGCTGGCCAGTAGAGTCCTGAATTGGAGAGACTGTGATGGAAACATCAATCAGCGTTCCGTCTTTGTGCAAGCGCTGGGTTTCATAGTGTGCTTCGCTGTCGCCGCGCCCGATCTTTTCCAGCAGCCGTGGCACTTCATCGGCGCGCTCTGCCGGAACCACGATGGTCAGGTGGCGGCCGATGGCTTCCTCAGCCGTATAACCGAACAATTTTGCCGCGCCAGGATTCCAGGTGATGATGGTGCCGTCCAAAGCATTGCCGATGATGGCTTCACTGGAGGATTCCACAATCGCGGCCAAGCGCAGCAGCGACTCCTGGGCCTGCTTGCGCTCGGTGATGTCGCGCACGATGCAGGTGAAAACATGCTTGTCGTTCTTCGTGAACCGGCTGACTGAGATCTCAACGGGAATCTCTTGGCCACCCTTACGCAAGCCGGAGAGTGTGATGGGTTCCCAGTACTCAAGGTGCCGGTTCCCGGTTGCGATATACGTTTTTAACGAGGCCTCATGAACATGTCGCGAGTAGGCCGGCATCAGCATCGTCAATTTCAATCCAAAGAGATCTGCTGAGGCGTAACCGAAGACCCGCTCGGCAGCACGATTGACGAAGGTGATGAGGCCAGCTTCATCGGTGGTGATGATGGCATCCGTGGCGGTTTCAGCGACGTTACGATAGTGTTCCTCGCTCTCGCTGAGCCTTTCCTCAGCGCCTTTGCGCCCGGCGATCTGTTCCTGCAAATTGGCGTTGGCTGCCGATAGCTCCCCCACTCGCAACTCGGCTTGCGCTGCTATTTCATTTGAGAGTTCGCTCATATTCGTGATCCGGCCCTTTCTTGCTGAACAGATTTTTCCTGGCGGATGATTTAGAGAGGTTCCAGAACGCTCTTAGTCGTGAACCCCTTCCGCGCTTGAATCGTAAACCGCTTCGAGCAGAAGTTCCGTCCACAATTGAACGATCCTGAAATGCTCAGTCGGCCATTTCTTGTCGTTCACTTTTGAGTGTTTCGCGGACCAAGTCAAATTCCCGATCAATGCTTTTGAGCAAAGCCTCGGCATTTCCATTGGCGCCGTCCGTTCCTGCCAGTTGCGCATAGAGTGGGACCATCTGCCAGGCTCCGATATTGGCGCTAATGCCCTGCAGGAAGTGCGCCACCCGCCGGCTTTCCGTTACATCGTCAGCGGCAACGTCCTGGCGCAAGACCTTCAGTTGCGAGACGGTGTCATTGACAAACAGGTCAATCAACTCAGTGACAAAATCCGCCTGTCCGAGCCGTTGAAGCGCTCTCAGACTGGCGAGTTGCGAGTAATCAATCACATTGCCGTTCGGGTTATGCGCGGGAACGCTAGCGTCCCTCAATCCTGCGCTGTCCAATCCTTTTTGGGATGAGGCTGGTTCCGTTGGCCTGAGCCAGCGTTCCAGCTTTTGGCGCAGGACATCGGCTTTCACGGGCTTGCTGAGGTAGTCGTCCATGCCTGCCGCTAAACATTTTTTGTCGTCGCCGTCGAGGGCATTCGCCGTCATAGCAATGATAATGGTGTGACGGGCTGCGCCTTCCCGGCGCCGGAGCTCAGTGGTTGCGGCAAACCCATCCATCTGCGGCATCTGACAGTCCATTAAAATCAGATCGAACTCGGCCTTCTCCAGCGCCTTGAGCAATTCCCGTCCGTTTGCCACCACCTCAGCGCGATAACCCAGATTGTCGAGTTGCCCAAGCGCCACCTTCTGATTCATGACGTTGTCTTCGGCAATGATAATGCGGACGTTCGAGACCGTCTCATGCCTTTGCCGAACATCGGCCTCCCGCATGGAGTGTCGCGTGATCAGGCGCGCCGGCGTGACAGGTTTAAGGCTGGCGGATTCCGCCAGCACCGCCCTTAGACAATTGTACAGCTTCGATTGCCGCACGGGCTTTTGCAGGTAAGCGGCGATGCCAGCGCGCTGCGCTTTTTCGCCGTGCCCGGCCTCGCCGAAAGAAGGCATCAGAACCAGCGCCACCGCGGCAATTGCGGGAGCGGCTTTAATGGCTTCGGCCAGTTGAAAACCGTCCATCTCAGGCATCATCAAGTCCAAAAGGGCGATGTCGTAAGGCTCACCCCGCGTGACAGCAGCGCGGAGCAGTTCAAGCGCACGCTCACCCGACTCGGCTTCACTGGCGATCATTCCCCAGGAACTGGTCTGGTGATTCAGAATGCTGCGGTTCATGACATTGTCGTCAACGATCAGCACCCTGGCCCCGGAAAGACTGGTCGCCGTCTGGCTGGCGGTCTTCGCGGGCTCACTTTGTTTTTCGAATCTACCGGTAAACCAAAAGGTGGAGCCGCGGCCGGGCGTGCTTTCGATTCCGATCTGGCCCCCCATCAACTCCACCAGTTGTTTGCTGATCGCCAGTCCCAAGCCCGTGCCGCCATACTTGCGCGTGGTTGAGCCATCGGCTTGCATGAAGGCCTGGAACAGTCCCTGCTGAGCTTCGGCGGAGATGCCGATGCCGGTATCCCGGATTTCAAAGCGCAGCACTGCCTCTTCCGCGGTTTCACTGAATTTGGTCACACTGACGGCGATCTCGCCCTGGTCGGTAAACTTGACGGCGTTCCCGATCAAATTCGTCAGCACCTGCCGCAACCGGCCGGGATCGCCCCGCAGCGCGGTGGGCACATCCTGGTAAACGATTGAAGCCAGTTCCAGTCCTTTTGTTTGCACTTGTTCGGCCAGTAATTCGACTGCGGCTTCAACCGAAGCGCGCAAGTCGAAGTCAATCTTTTCAAAGCGCAACAGACCGGCTTCGATCTTCGAGAAATCCAGGATGTCATTGATGATGATCAGGAGCGCGTCGGCGCTGGATTGAATATTCTCGGTGTACTCCCGCTGTATGGCAGACAAATCGGTCTCGAGCAGCAAGCCGGTCATGCCGATGACGCCATTCATGGGCGTGCGAATCTCATGACTCATGTTGGCGAGGAATTCCGACTTGAGCCGCACAGATTCCAACGCCGCATCGCGCGCCCGTTCGAGTTCCTCTTCCATCAACTTGCGCGCCGTAATATCACGCGCGACACAAAATACCAGTTGCTCGCTCTCCGACCAGTAAGAAGTCCACATGATCTGAACCAATGAACCGTTTTTGTGCAGATAGCGGTTTTCAAAATCCGTCGTCGCCGATCCGGACAAGATTCTGGCGTCAATCTCATTCGTTTTCTGAACATCCTCGGGCACCACAAATTCAATGAAACGCCGCCCGATCAACTCGTCCGGCTGATACCCCCACACTTTCAAAGAAGCGGGACTAACGGATACAAATTTTCCTTCCGCATCTATCGTGCAGATGACATCAAGCGCGTTTTCAATCGTTAAGCGCCCACGCCTGGTGGCTTCATCGAGCGAGACAGCCATTTCATGAAAGACCCGGTCCAATTCGGCGATCTCATCGTGGCCGGAGAGCGGCGGTGCAAGTTCCTTGCCCTCCGCCAGGCTGAGCGCATTGTCTCGGAGTTGTTGCAGACGCCGGCTGATCCCTCCGCTAAATAAGAGAGTCAGAATGCTTGCCAGCAGGATCGCCGCAGCGGTTCCCGCCACCAGCAGCCAGCTCAAGCGTTGCCAGGACGTATCCAGGATTTGCCGGCGCGCCATGCCCAGGCGTTCTTCCTCCTGCGAGAACGTCTCCATTTCCGCGCGAACCTGGTCCATCAGATCAGCCCCGGTTCCCGCTTTGACATATTCTTCAGCCTGCTTTTTGTTTCCTGTCTTGACCAGACGAACAAGGTTGGAGAGGTGCTCCATTCTTTGTGCTGTCAACTGCTGGATTTTTTCGGCGCTTGCCTGCTGAGACGGATTGTCGCTGACAAGTTTTTGCAATTGCAGGGCCGTCTGCCTGACCAACTCCAACGACTTTGCGTAAGAACTGACAAACCTTTGATCGCCGGCGATGACGTAGCCGCGAACCGCGCTTTCCGCCTCGGACAGACGTATCAGGAGTGACTGCGACACGCCAATGACTTCTTGTAAGTGTAGCGCCCACACTTCAGCCGACTTGCTCTGCTGCTTCACCTGCACAACCAGCCCGACAAAAAGCAGCAGCAGGATCAACGGCGTCGCAATCAGAAGGAGACCCTTGTAGGCCACCTTCGCCGTTGTCAGCCTGAGAACTGCCAGAGTAATCAGGGCGACCCCGATGATTGAAAAGAGCGCCTCGAACAGCACGACTCGCCACGACTGTCTGGGAAACAATGCACTGGCGCACACTAACAGCACCGGCAGCAACGCCACGCCAGCGCCGGCGCCCCATTTTGGCAACCCGTCCGGCCTGCGCGCCGCGTACTTCCAGGCGTACCCCAGCGTCGCCATTCCGTAGGCCAGAAACGCCGCGGAGGTATGCAGCGCCATCTGCGAACCGAGATTAAAGGGGAGAACGAAAGTGATCCCGAATGAGTAACCGATCAGTGATGTCAGAGCCAGGCTTAGCGTAACCGAGTTGACAGTGCCCAGGATGGCGTAGGCGTCCTGACGCACGGCGAGAATGACGAGTGCGCCGCCCGTGAGGAAAAAACTGATTGCCGTGGTCAGCGACATCCGCCCCGCATGTGCGGACAAGGCGCGCTCCCACGGGTAGAAGAATAACGTATCAATGCCGAATGAGATTCCGGTCGCGTATTCCAGAATCACCGCAGCGCCCATCAGCGCAACGAAGCTTCCCCCGCCAAACAGCAACAGCCGTCTCCGAGTCGAGAGACCGATCCCCGCCGTTCCCAGGGCCAGGAAGCACAAAGCGGTGTTGTATTGCATGGGGATTAACCCATGAAAGATTTGGACCGCGGCACGGATATGCGCATGCCAGCCCACCAGCACGACGAGCGCCAGCAAAATGATGGCGAAAGAGACGCCCAACACGGTTTTGTCCCAACTGGTGCGAGTGGAACTTTGTGTCTTCAAGTTGCCTTTCCTTCTGTCAACCCGAACTTGCCGGGCCGAACTTGAAGCACTGAGACCAAAACTGGTCTTGAAACTTACCCGTTTACTCATGCGGGGTGATGTACCGAGAGGCAATAATTGTGGCCCTTGAAGATTGGGGAGGAAAAAAGGCGGCCGGAAGATTTCCGGAGAACTATCTTTGTCTCAAGCCACTTGCCACAAATAATGGTAAGCCGCTTCCGCCGGGAATGCCGTCCAATAGTGAACCAGCTTGAAAATGAGCGGCGTCCGGCAACGTGAAACCTGACTTGTCTAAAATCTAGAATCGGCATCTGATTCTCAGACTATTGGCCTCATTCCATTCGCTGCTTTTTCCGTTTGATACCTGAAGACATCGCCTCACTCTATAGTTAGCCGATTTGCTTTAAGCGCACGTATTCTGGCGCGTTATTTGCACTTTAAGCGGTTGACGTATGCTCACGGCGCTTTAGCGTTCGAGCGTTGGCCACGTCCAAGAGGTTCGCAAGCCGGTATAGTTCGGCGTTAGCTTTAAGGAGTATTGAGCGTGGCTTATGTATTAAATCGGAGTTCACATGCAGCGGTGGTGCGAGGCGGCTTCAACGGCCTGGCGCGCCAGCGACTGCGGCTGAGATGTTTACATGGGATTATCCTTCAAACAGAAAGTTAATATCGGGTTAGGAGCGGCTGTGCTGATCCTGGGCCTCGCTGGCGCTACTCTCTCTTTAGATACCGCCTGGTTGATCGGGGGCTGGGTGGCGCTGGCGCTGATCGCGCTGGCGGGTGTAGTCATCAACCGCGACTTGTCCAAGCGCCAGCGGTTGGAAGAAGCGCTGCGGCAAAGTGAGCAACGCTCCCGCGACTTGTTTGAACATTCTCCGCTGGGCATTTATCGCACGAGCCCCGAAGGCCACGTCCTGATGGCCAACCCGGCCTTCGAACGCATGATGGGGCAATCTTCCGAAAGGTTGATTCCGCGCAGCGTCGAGTCGGTGCGCAAACGGGCGGACGGCGCGCAGATCTTTGTCAGCGAAAATACGACGGCGGTGCGCGATGAAAGCGGGAAGGTGCTCTATTACGAAGTTACCGCCGAGGACATCACGGCGCGCAAGCAGGCGGAGGCTACGTTACGCGAGAGTGAGACCAGATTCCGCGACCTGTTTGATGAGGCGCCGGTGGGGTACCACGAGTTGGACACCGCAGGCCGGATCATCCGCATCAATCGCACAGAACTGTCCATGCTCGGTTACACCACCGCCGAGGCGCTGGGTCGCCAAGCGTGGGAATTTACCCACGATCATGCAGGCGCGCAACAGGCGCTCGCGACCAAACTGACCGGAACCGTACCGCTGAATGCTTACGAATGCCCCGTTTGGCGGAAAGACAAAAGCCCGCTCATGGCCTTGTTTGAGGAGCGGTTGGTGCGGGATGAAGGCGGGCGGATCACCGGTCTGCGCGTCATCGTGCAGGACATCACCGCGCGCAAACAGATGGAGGCCGAGTTAAAGCAGGCGCGCGATGTAGCCGTTGAATCGGCGCAACTCAAGTCGGAGTTCCTGACCAACATGGGCCACGAGATACGCACGCCGATGAACGTTGTAACCGGCATGACCGGGTTGCTGCTGGATACCAAACTGACAGCCGAGCAGAAGGAATATGCCGAAGGCATCCGCTCAAGCACCGATTCTCTGCTCAAGATGGTGAACAACGTGCTGGATTTTTCCAAGATCGAAAAGGGCGAGTTGGGCTTCGATGCCGTGGATTTCAACCTGCGCACGGTTGTGGAAGAGACAATTGAACTCTTCGCCGAGCAGGCCGAGCGCAAGGGGGTCAGATTGGCTTCGGTGGTTTACAGCGACGTGCCAGCCCTGTTGCATGGCGATCCGGGGCGCTTGCGGCAGGTGCTCGCCAATCTGGTGGATAACGCGGTCAATTTCACCATGCAAGGTGAAGTGATGGTCCGCGTCACGAGGGAAGAACCGGTCCTGGCAAACGGTCAGTCCGCTGACCATCAGGATGAATCCGCCGCTCAGGGCATGATCCGTTTTACGGTCAGCGATACCGGCATCGGCCTCTCGGAGGATGCGCAGCAGCGGCTGTTCCGCGCCTTCACCCAGGTGGATGGCACGGCGACGCGTCAACATGGCGGCGTGGGACTAAGTTTGGCAATCGCGAAAGAACTGGTCGAATTGATGGGCGGGCAGATCGGCGTCGACAGCAAGCCCGGTGCAGGGGCCAATTTCTGGTTCGTTGTGCCGGGGAAACGTGCGCACAACGCGCCTCTACGCACCGACCTGCACGGCCTGCGGGTGCTGATCGCAGGCGATAACGCCGCCGACCGCGATCAACTCATGGAGCAGACGTCATCAATTGAGATGCTGCCCAACGAGGCTAAAGATGAGAAGCAGGTGCTGGATATGTTGCGCAGCGCGGCGCAATGGGGCGAGCCTTATCATGTGGCCATCCTGGGTGTCACGAACATCGGCATTGACGGCTTTGAATTGGCCCGGACCATCAAGGCCGATCCGGCCATCGCGTCCGTGCTGTTGGTGCTCATTTCCAACCAGGATTACTGGGCGAATGGGCGCATCGTCTGCGACACCGGCATCTCGGCCTATCTCACCAAACCGACCAGCCAATCGCGGCTCTTCGATTGTCTGCTTGGGATGATGAATGGTGAACTGGCCACTCTGCCACCTCTACCTGCGCCCGCCAGGGCCGCAGTTCAACGAAAGCCAGCGGAAGGTGTGGCGCTGCCCGCACACGGCCGCATCCTGCTGGTCGAAGACAACACTACCAACCAGAAGGTGACCTTGCGCCAGCTCGCCAAACTCGGTTACCGGGCCGATGCTGTCGCCAATGGTTTGGAGGCGCTCGAAGCGCTGATGCGCCGCCCTTACACACTAGTGCTGATGGATTGCCAGATGCCGGAGATGGATGGCTTCGCCGCAACTGTTGAGATTCGCCGGCGCGAAGGGCAGACGCGTCACACGCCGATCATCGCCTTGACGGCTAACGCGATGCGCGGGGAACGGGAGAAATGTTTGGCCGCGGGAATGGACGATTACCTGGCCAAACCGGTCAAAGTGGATGACCTAGCGGATACGCTCGCACGCTGGCTGACCGCCGATTGCGCCGCACAAGCAAGCGCTGTTTGAGTTATGGCTACTCTGCGAAGAGCGTGAGCGGCCCTAGTCTTTTCTCAAAATAACGGTTGCGGGAGTTTCAGGCCGCTCACGCTCCTTGTCTCAACTGCGCGCCATAAGCTGATCTTCACCCTGCCTTCCAAAGACTGGCCGCCCCTGCGTTGAGCTGATGCCGCTTGATTTTTTGGTAGAGCGAACTTCTAGGAATGTCGAGCCGCTTGGCCGCCCGGTCAACATTGCCTTTCTCTTCTTGTAAGACAGTGGCGATGTAATGCTGCTCAATTTCCAGCAATGTCAGATTGGTTCCTTCCGGCCAGGGGTCGCTCCCTGTTTGCGCGTCGAAGTGTAGGTCGTGACGGCTAAGCTGAGGCCCTTCGCTAAGCAATACGGCGCGCTCCAGCACATTGCGCAATTCGCGAATGTTGCCTGGCCACGAATACGTTTGCAGGGCGCGCTTAGCGTCAGGCGTTAGCTGAATTTGGCCACGTCCCATGTCAGCGGCGACTCTTTCCAGTAGGTAATTGGCCAGCAGCGGGATGTCCTCGCTGCGGGCGCGTAGTGTCGGAATGGTCATTTGGATGGCATTGATGCGGAAGTAAAGATCACTACGGAATTTTTTCTCGCGAACGAGTTGGTTCAAGTCCTGATTCGTGGCGGCAATGAGTCGTATATCCACCTGACGGTCGTGCACCTCGCCCACTCGGCGGAAGCGTTTTTCTTCGATAACTTTGAGCAGCTTGGGCTGAATCTGCGGATCCATATCGCCGATCTCATCCAAAAAGACTGTGCCGCGATGCGCTACCTCAAGTAGTCCGGTTTTGCTGGTCGTCGCGCCGGTGAAGGCTCCTTTCTCATGGCCGAAGAGTTCGGTATCCAACAGGTCGCGTGAAAGCCCCGCGCAGTTCATATCCACGAAGGTTTCTTCGGCGCGCGGCCCGTGGTTGTGCAGCCAGCCAGCCAGCACGCTCTTGCCGGTGCCGGTTTCGCCTTGAATCAGGACGGGGCTTTCCGCCTGCAAAATTCGTTTGGCCTGTTCCGCCAACTGCTGGATCAACGGGCTGTTGCCGCGAAAAGGGTCGGCGACCGAGCGGGCTTGTTGCTTCTTGCCGACGAACTGCTTCTGTCTGTTCCGTTGGTTTTCAATCAACCGCTGCAAGATCACCAGGAGCGAGGGAAGCTCCACCGGCTTGGTCAGAAACTGGTCGGCGCCCTCCTTAATCGCGCGCACCGCCAAGTCAATCGAGCCATGCCCCGTCAGAATGATGACCGGCGTGTTGGCCTCGATCTCTTTCAGGCGGGGGAGCAGGTCGAGCGCATTGCCGTCCGGCAAAGCGTAATCGAGCACCACTGCATCCGGGTGCGCCGTCCGGAACAGAAACGGCGCTTCCCGGCAGTTATCCGCATTGACAACGTCGTAGCCATGTGTTGCCAGAAAATTCTGCATACCGAATCGAATGCTGGCATCATCGTCAATCAGCATAATTTTGTTTCTTGCCATTACTAAAGTGCCTCCTTCCTCCTTAGGCAGTTGCGCTGACTGGGAATCTCAGTGACACGGCCGCGCCGCCCTCGGGCAGATTCCCAGCCGAAATTTTGCCGCCGTGCTCTTCTACGATCTTCTGCACGATTGACAGGCCTAGGCCCGTGCCGCCGCCACGGCGCGTAAAAAACGGTTCAAAAAGCCGGGGCAGATCGTTCTCCTGAAAGCCAGGCCCCGTGTCTTTCACGGTGCAGACAATCCAGTGCCCGATCACTAGACTGACTTCTTCCGCTGCCACGGTGATAACGCCGCCGGCTGGCAAAAGCTGGATGGCGTTCTCCAACAGGTTGAGAAAGACCTGTAGTAAGCGGTTGGCATCCAGTTGAATGGTAGGCAGCTTGGCGTCAACCTGGCTGACCACCTGCACTTCGGCGCGTTCGGCTTGCAGCGTACAAGCAATCACGGCCTGCGCAATCACCTCTGCAATTGAACCGCGCTCTAATTGGCGGTTAGGCGGGGTGCCGTAATCGAGCAAGTCTTTCATCAAATCGTTCAAGCGATTTACTTGGTTGTGCAACACACTGAGATAACGCTGGTATTCTTCGGCAGCGCCGAAGCGCGCTTCAAAGGCGTCGAGCGTGGACGAGATGCCAAAGAGTGGATTGCGCACTTCGTGCGCGACACCGGAGACGAGCGCGCCCAGCAACGACATCGTTTCGCTGCGGTGTAGCGAAGCCTGCAACTCCACCAGGCTGGTGATCTCGCGGATCATCAGGATGATGTACTCGCCATGCCCATCCAAACGGTCAGCCAGGCTGGCGGCCAAGTCCCACGTCCGCCCGCTTGCTTCGTCGCGTGCCTGGTAAGTATGAGAAGTGCGCGTCTGGCGGATCAAGCCCGCCAAGACCGTGGCCGTTTGCCAAATCGTAGAAGACCCCAAACCTCCAATCGTGCGGCCCACGACATCCGCGCCACCAGCCAATTGCTTGGCGGCGTAATTCAACCTGGTGATGCAATCTTCCCCATCGAGGATCAGCACCGGCGATTCAATCGCGTCGAACGTCATTTGCCATTCCACCGCAGACTTTTCGATTTCGATATGCAGTTGCATTCGTTCTGTCTCAACCTGCGCACGCTCCGAAACGTCATTCGCTAAGACCAAATGGGCTGCGTGGCCGCCAAAGATCAATGGATGCGAAGTGATCTCGATTTCAATAGTCGTCCCGTCCTTCTTCCGGTGCCGCCAGGTCCCTGACGAATCAAATGCAGAAGCTGCCCTTCTTTTTATATATTTGAGTAGCAAAGGTAAGTCTGCTGGCAGCAGGATGTCTTTGATCGTTAGGCTGAGGAACTCTGCGCGCGTGTAACCATAATGGTGTACGGCTGCATCGTTGACGGCAAGGAAGGCCAGCGTTGCTACATCGTAAACCCACATCGGGTGCGGGTTGCTATCGAACAAAAGCCGGTAGTGTTCTTCCGACTCGCGTAGCTCCGTTTCGGCCCGCTTACGCTCGCTAATGTCTTCGAATACGCCGATGAAATAGGCTGGCTCACCTGAAATCTGGTGCGCGAGCGAGCGTGTGAGGTTGACGCAGAAATACGATCCATCGCGGCGCAGAAAACGCTTCTCGAACGCATAACTTTGAATCTCGCCAGCCAATAATTTGCGCCGGTATTCGAGATCGGCTTGCCGATCGTCTGGGTGCGTAATATCAGCAGAGGTGCGTGTCAACAGTTCAGCCCGCGAGAAGCCGGCAAAGTCGCAGAGTTTCTGGTTGACCTGAAGCAGCCTGCCGTCTAATCCCACCAGCGCCATCCCCACCGCGGCCTGCTCAAAGGTCGCGCGAAAGCGATCGTCGCTTTCGCGTAAAGCGGCCTCTGCCTGTTGCTTCTCGCACTGCTGTTGCTTTTGTTCTAATTCCTGCGTCACGGCTTGGCCCAACCGCGCCAGGCAGTCTTTGAGCTGGTGATCTGCCGTTCCCTGTTTCATCGCAGACACCGCCCTGTCTTCTCTTATGTTGGCCGAGACGATGATGAATGGGATGTCCAGCTTGCGTGCCTGCAACAGTGCTAGCGCGCGCAGCACGTCGAACCACGGCAAAGCGTAGTCAGCGAGGATCACATGAAATGAAGGTTCCAGTTGCGCGAGGTAATCTGCCTCACTCTCGACGTGAACCCCGTCCGGCGCAAAGCCTGCCTGGCGCACTTCATACAGCATTGAGTCAACATCGGCGGCGCGATCCTCAAGAATTACTACTTTGAGAGAGACGGGCGCGCCCCTTCCCTGGAGTAAGTTGACTTGTATTATCTCTTGCCACTGGTTTTGCATATATATCCCGGTTTCTGACCTGCTTTTGCGCGGAAATCCAACTTGTACAAGTAGTCTTTTATTTTGTTAGTTTGACATATATAACAACCAAGCGAACTCTGTCAGTCCAAAGTTGAACAGCGTGTAACTCAAGTACCTGATTTTGCAGATATTCTGATTAATCGAGTGCTCAATGGCTAGGTTTTTTTGATTAAGGTTACTTTCAAGAATCGAGCTATTTGTGTGAATGTGCAGAGTACCTCACTTACACCTCAGACGGTGAGCTATAACACGTTCTATGATACAACGCTGCCAACGGCATAACGCAGTGTCAGAAATTCATCAATGCCTGAACCTGCATCGGTGTGCAATAGCACATTACTCAGTGCGCTATAACACATTCAGCCGGTGGGCTATAACGCATTCAACTTACCGAGTAACACCAAAAACATCTATCATGCGTTTGTTGCAGTCAGTGTGCTATCACGCATATAGCTGGATAGTTCCTTGATTTGGTATTAGAGATAGGTACAGAGGGAGTAATTGTGGATGATGCGGATCGCGGCAGCTTTACAGTTACAGCAGGTGCATTTTCGTTGGGTTGCCAATCCGATGTTTTGGCATATTTGGAGTGCAACAGATCGGGCGCCGCTAGGGAAGTCCTTTGGCCGGTACGCCGATCCGTCGACAACGTATGGAGATGGCACTGGCCTTGACTTGGCGCGACCCCGAACAAAGTCGCGCGCTAGGGCCGGATTACCAATGTGGTGCCAGCGCTACCGCACTACAAAAAGTGATCGGCACGGGCGAATTGCTTTCGTTAACGCGTCTTGAAATTCTCTGTCTTCGGCTTGTCCTTCAAGCATCCGTTCCCAATTGTGCTCGTGATCAAATTCGCCAGCAGCGCGACGTTACGCCATAGGTTTTGTAGTTGAACCGCGCTGGCCACAGTTGATAGAAGTCCGTCACCAGCGAGATTATCACCAGTTCCGAATGCAGCGCGGCCACGCCGTTGATTGAATGGCTGCCGTCCCGGCGCTAGCCGAGCGAATACTTGATGTGATGAAGAATGGGTTATTCAAGCGCAGCCAGGGCGCTTTCTTTCGAATCTTTGCTTTCCGCGATCAAAGTGGCTGGCTTCATGGTTTACACCTTACACTTCAGGAGTTGCATCGAGATCCTGGCGCTCCGTCGGAGGGATCGAGTGTGATTTCAATAATCGGCCAAAGTAGCTAAGCAGCAATCTGGCATCGTGCCGCATTCCGGCGGAGGCAGAATAGAAAGCTTCCGCCGAATAGAGTTCATCTTCGTCCGGTTGGTCGTCATAAAGAACCTCCGCCTCCGTCACGATCCCAGCTTTAGAGTGTAGGTAAAGTGCTTGCCAATCGTGGGAAAGATGTTTCACTTCCGTTTTGCCGCGAGGGGCAACACCGACGAAGCGAAGTTCTCCTTTGGCGACATTGATCAATGCCGGCAGAAAGTATAGGAAAAGGCCGCTCAGCCGGCTCTTCTCCCGCGTCTGCTCAGTCTGAAAACTCCAAAGTTGAAAAGTGCGCCAATGAGCTTCACTAGCGAGAGCAGGCAATCTCAAGTACTCACGTTTCACCAGCACTGGGCTACGCCGCTCCAACTTCAGGTACAGCGCGGTCGCCAGCAGAATCGGCCAGGTGACTGCCAACAGAGCTACAGCCGCTGCCCGCGAAACCCAGCGGCCCAACTCGGCGCGAATTTGCTTGCCCGCCAGACTTCCCAGTATAAAGTCATCCGTTACGGCGGCGACAGCTCCGAGGCGGACGTTGACGAACAGGTTTTTATCTATGATGACGTCTTCCAATTCGAGGCCCTCGCCAACATAGCTGCCTGGGAAGATGACCGAATTCGTAGCCGCGCAGCGGGCGTCAAGCACGCAGTTGTGCCCGACCACAGTGTTCGGTCCCAGTTGCGTCCTCATCCCAATCCGGCAGTTTTCCCCAATGTAAACCGGCGCGATGAGTTCGGCGGTCGGATGCAGACTGACGTTGCGCGCGAGCCACATGCCGGGCTCGACCTCAGTGGCAGAGAGCATAAGACCGAGAAATTCTTTGGTGAGCACGGCGGAGTGCGCGGCCAACAGTTCTTTATAGGATCGAATGCTAAGGACGCGCGAGACTTCGACCACCCTGCCCTCACGCCGGGCCGCTGACATCAAATGTGATTCAAATGCAGCTTGATCCAGGCCGCTAGGAAGAGTCGCAATGAATTGTTTCGAGAGCCAAGCCCAGCCAGTCCATTCATATTTCTCCTGCTTACCTTGCAACTCTGGCCGAACCGATGCCTCGCGCAGGCAATACATGGTCTGGCCCTGCCCTTCGTGAAGTTCTTCTGGGACATTCCTACCTTCCGGCATACTTTCCGCCATACGTTCTGGTAGTTGTGGCAGCCGATCCGCGTGCGCCAGCAAGATAGATCCCGCCGCACCTGCGGCGCTGATCGCCTTGAGCGTGCAGTAAGGACGTGACGCATCGCGTGCAAGGTGGAACCCGAACCGACTGCCCCAGCGCAGGCCATTTCCCAACAGATGCTCAATCTTTTCCGGCAAATGATTCAGGACGAAGTCAAACTCCATTACGCCCCGGTCAACCAGCGTTTCAACTATGTGCTGGATGAATGGCTTATCTGCCAAAGGCAGCAGCGGCGTTGGGTGGCGCTCATTCAGTGCGTACATGTCGGTGTTCAGGCCCGTAGCAATGATGATTGCTCTCATAATGTATACTCCTTCGCGAAAGTGACGCTTCAGGCTATAGGGAGAAAGGGTTTGTTCCTTTCCTTAAAAACTCTGAAGAGAAAAAGGACGTTGCCCAGAAAATACCGTTTCCACATACGGCCCGGCTCCTGCAGAAAGCGGTAGAGCCATTCCAAGCCTATCTCGCGCACCCACTGTGGGGCGCGGGAGATGTGGCCCGAATAAAAATCAAAAAGACCGCCCATGCCCATCGCGACTTTCACGCTGGTTTCGCCGAGATGCAGGTTGATCCATTTATCCTGGCGCGGCGCGCCGAAGGCGACCAGCAGAATGGAAGCGCCGGATTCCGCAATCTGACGAATGACCGCCGGTTCTTCCGCTGGCGAAAAATATCCGTGCTGGCAGCCACTGACAATTACTTCAGGATAGGTTTGATGAATCCAGTCGCGGACGCGTTCAGCCACGCCGGGTTTTGCGCCGAGCAGAAACAGGCCGCGCCTGGTACCGGAGAGCGCCGCGCAAAGGCGCGGGAAAAGGTCTGTCCCATTGACGTTCTGCTTGATGTCGCGCGCCAGCAGCTTGCCCGCCAGTTTCAGCCCAATGCCGTCGGCTAGTGTCAGTCCGGCATTGTTGATGACGGCAAGGTACGTTTCATCTTTGTAGGCCAGATTGGCGCAATCGGCATTGACGAAACAGACCTGGTTTGGAAGGTCGCCCTGAAGCCGGGCCAGGATGGCTTCCAGGGCATCGTTCATTGTCAGGTTGTTGATGCGGATGCCAAGAATGCTGACGGCATCCGCCGCC
Source organism: uncultured Acidobacteriota bacterium (assembly GCA_963699175.1). GTDB lineage: Bacteria > Acidobacteriota > Blastocatellia > RBC074 > RBC074 > JACPYM01. The sequence goes on from OY969418.1 coordinate 2,369,075, forward strand.
TCAGTCGTGGCTTTGCCGTAAAGGGCCGCCGGGATTGCGCGCAATGCAATCCCTAAGTCTCCCCAGACGGTCTGGGTATCAACGTATTCTCCATCCGACTCCATTTCGCTGTCGAAGTGGATGTTGGCCCGGCTACGGATCCACCACAAACTGATCAACCCCGGTTGTACGTCGAAGCGTTTGCGCGCCGAGCGCTGGCGCGGGCTTAAATCATCGGGCGCGGTTGGCCGGGGGCCAACAAACGACATGTTTCCTTTTAAGATGTTGAACAACACCGGCAGCGCGTTCACGCGCAGCCTGGTCAGCCAGCGGCCAAGCGCGCCTGCCGGGAGGGCAAAAGAGAGTTCATCAAACGTTTCGCCCCAGCGCCCAAGTCTGGGATGGCGGAGCAGCTTTCTACCTGCTGCCCAATAGGCTACACCCATGAGCGGAGCGAGTAGCAGCAGCAGCAGGCTGGCCGCGAACACATCCAGTGCCCGCTTCGCCCCAGAGACGCTCAAGATGAGCAGCGACGCGAACATTCCCAGCCGGACCCGGCGGCGCTGCCGGCGGCGCAGACCACGTGCCGAAAAGCTTTGGTATAGTTCCTCCTTCGTTTGCTCCCTGGCCTTTTCCCTGGTTTCTGCTTGGGCCTCTTCCGGGGCCTTTTCCTGTGCCTTTTCCTCTGTTTGATGAGTCAATTTGTTGTGCATCATGCGCTTCGAATTCAATAAGCTCCTTTGCCAAACAGCACGGCTGGAACGGTCTTCAGCAGAAGCTTGAGATCGAACCAGAGGCTCTGGCTGGCGATATATTGCACGTCCAACGCTACCTGCTCCTCAAACGGGATGTCGCCGCGCCCGCTGACCTGCCAAATGCAGGTCAAGCCGGGCGTCACGTCCAGCCTGCGGCGGTTTGCCAGCGTGTACTGTGCGACTTCGCGCGGCACGGGCGGGCGTGGCCCGACCAACGACATCGCGCCAGTCAGTACCAGCCACAGTTGCGGCAGCTCATCAATGCTTAGTTTGCGGATGATCCGGCCAATCCAGGTTACGCGTGGATCACTTTTCATCTTGAACGTAACGCTGTCCAGATGGTCGTTCTGCGCCAGCAGGGAATCTTTCAGCTTCTCAGCGTTGGCGACCATGGAACGGAATTTGGGAAAGGGGAATTCCCGTCCCCAACGGCCCACGCGCGTCTGCCAAAAAAGGATCGGGCCGCCGTCGGTCAACTTGATGCAGAGCGCGACGAGTAGAAAGAGCGGCGACAGGCAGAGCAGCGCGCCGCTGCCCACAATGATGTCAGCCGCCCGCTTCAGCAGCTTGGCACCGCCCAGGATGGCTAGCCAGGCGAATTTCTTCTGCCAGAACCGGAGCCGGAGCCGAAGCTGATTGCCGCCGCGGCTGCCGTCGCCGTACCGGCGATGAAGTTCTTCGATCAGCGACAAGCGTTGTGGATGGTCCTTCATAACTTAATTTCCTTGCCAGGGACGCGGCGGCGAAATCAATCCGCCCTGCGTTTCGCGCCACGCCTGCTCCATCTGGGCCACGATGGCCGCTGAGTTTTCTGCTCTGAGCGTGGCGTCCGCGGTGTTGCGGCGGGTATTCCGGCGGGCGCGGAGCGAATGCCAGCCGGTCTCCAACTTCTTCACCAACCAGGCGGCGCGCTTGCCGTGGTGTTTGCGGTAATAAAGCAGGGCGCTGCGCATCCGCCAGAGCGTCAGTTGCGAACCGTTGGATGACATCGTCAAACGCTTGAACGTCTTGGAGGATTCGCCGCCCAGGTGCACCACCACCACATCGGGCCAATACCAGATCGAATAACCGGCGGCCTTGATGCGCCGGCATAAGTCCACCTCTTCGTAATAGAGGAAAAATTGTTCGTCGAAATAGCCCACCACTTCGAGCACACGACGGGGGATGATCGAAAAAGCGCCCGGCACCCAATCCACTTCCGCCGCTTCGCTCGGATCGGCCCAGGTGCGGTTAAAGCGCCCGAAGAAGCGCGAATGCGGGTATTTCACCGACAAGCCGGAGAGCGATAACAGGTCGTTGATCAGCGACGGAAACATCCGGGCCGAGGGCTGCCACGAATCGTCGCGGCCCACCAGCCGAGCACCTCCCAGGCCAATCTGCGGATCGGCGTCCATGCGTTCCACGGCCAGCGGCAGCGCGCCGGGACGCAGGAAGGCATCTGAATTCAACAGCACCACGTAGCGGCCTTGCGCACTGGCGAAGCCGCGATTGTTGCCCGCCGCAAACCCCAGATTGACCGCACTGCGGATCAGCTTCGCCCCAGGGAACTCTTGCTCGACCATCGCGGCGGAACCGTCCTGCGAGCCATTGTCCACCACGATGGTTTCGTAACGGACGCCGCCAGCCTCTTGCGCCAGCGTCTGCAAGCATTCCCGCAGCACGTCGCGCGTGTTGAATGAGACGACGACGACAGAGACATCAGGCACAGCAGGGAGATCGGGCGGTGAAGTGGCGGTCATAATTTCTCTTCTCCCGTATTGGCGCGCGCCGTTCGCACCCATTCAGCATCTTTTCTGGAAGTCTTGAGCATGGCCGGGATCAGCAGCGCCTTCCACACGATGTAAAAGGGCGCTACGGCTAAAGCGGCAAACTCTTTCACGCCGCCGCCGCCCACGTGAATCGCCGCGACGATATGCAGCGCCACGACGCCGAGTCCACCAAGCGCGTACGCACGTGTCGGCGCAAACGGCGGGGCAAGTGTGGCCAGCAAGATCACGACGTGAAACGCCAGCGGCAAGAGCAGCAGTTCCAACCACGGTTCGATCAACCGGAGGCGCCCGCGCAAAATTTCTTTCAGCAATGAGGGCACGGCTTGCGCGGCCATGCGCAAACGCCCGCCTTCCCAGCGCGCACGTTGTGTTTTGGCTCCTTGTCCGCCTGTGGGCATTTCTGCCCGCACCGTCACCGCATCGGCAAAGCGCACCACGCGCCCGGCGCGCACCAGCCGCAGATGGTATTCCAGGTCTTCCACCACTGAGACCGCTGTGTACGGAATAGCGAGCAAGGTCTGGCGCGTCAGGCCAAAGCCATTGCCGAGCAGTCCCGCCGATAGTCCCCAACGATCACGGCCTCGGGGCCGCAGAATGTTGAAGGCAAACAACGCGATGCTCATTAACCGCGTGCGCAGCGAGGCGTCGGCATTGCTCACCGTGTAGCGGCATTGAATGGCGGCAGCCCCTGCTGAAAAGAGGCGGCGGAATTCGGCGGTCAAGTTCGAGTCAACCTGCGTGTCGGCATCCACGACGATGACCGCGTCGTAGCCGGTCAGCAAAGATTGAAAAGCAAAATCCAGCGCGTAGCCCTTGCCGCGTCGCTCCGCATCGTCGCGCACCAGCACGCGCGCGCCAGCTACGCGCGCCAGTTCCGCTGTATTATCCGTACAGTTGTCGGCGACCACGACTACGGCAAACTTATCACTCGCCGGCTCACAACTCAGCAGACTCCTTACGCAGCGCTGGATGCCGGCGGCTTCGTTGTGCGCAGGCGCAACGATGGCCAGCCGCCATTGCGTCCCGCCGTCCACTTTCGCCCGTAGGCGGCGCGCGGGCAGGATGCCGCCCACGGTCAGCAGCAATAATTCGATGCTGCCGGGGAAGGTGAGCAAAGCCAGGCAAACCCCAGCCACATCCACCAGAGTTGTGAAGAGGCTATTTCCCATCGCTCTTCTCCTTGGGTGGAGGCAATAAGACCGCCAGCCCATAAGCAGGCAGCCGAAACGAGATCGTCGTTCCGATGGGTGCGACTATAGGTGTGACAGGCTCTCTGACGATGCGCACCGCATCCTCGTTTTCGTTAGTCGCTCCAGGCTCACGCGCCTCGAGTCGCAAGAGGCGCTGCGGCAGTGCGCTAGCGCGCGTGGGTGGAAAGCTGATCGAAACACCGCGTTCAACCGGCGCGGAAGAGACAAGCGCCGCCGACCAGCCCGCGCTGGAGCGGAAGACGTAAAGCGAGATGTCTTGCTTTGCCCCGCTGAGATTGGTTGACCGTATCAATTCACCGGCAACGACTTGATTGAGCATGGCGACCGCCAAGCCAGTCGGGCGAAATCGCTCCGTCGCCCCCAAATCGCGGACGATGCCGAAGAGTTTGACTAAACCGGAGCGGTCATTGAGGAAGGTGTCGTAACCGGCGAGTGTGTAAACGCACTGCCGGCGCGCGCCGAGTGCCAGTGCATCAAGGATGACTTTTGCCAGCGCGCTTCCCGTGGCGGCCCCGGCTGTCACGGAGTCGCGCTCTTCAGCCCTGGCGTTGCCTTCGGTGGTGTGAAGGTTGACTTCATAAACGCCGAACTCTTTGCCCAACGCCCGGGTTCCATCCGCTGATTCCGCGAGCTTGCCGTCATCTCCTGCAAAGAGTCCGGCAAGGCTCTGAGTCTGCGGAAGGCCCGTTGATAGCGAGGGCTGGAAATACGGCGCCAGCGCAAGGATGTCAGCGGAAGGCACCGGCCTGGCGAAGCGCAACGCGTAATCTGGATTGGCGTGCTGGCCGTTGACCACTGTCCGTAACGGCGTCTGCGGCCCCGCGCCTGCTTGCAATTTATGAAAGGCGCGCTCCGCCGCTTCGCCGTGTGCGCGTGGATCGGGAATGCCTGCGGGCCGGAAAAGCTGGTTCCAATTTTCATTCCCGAATTCGACCACGATCTCTTCAAACCGGTCTGCTACAGCGCGCGTTGCCAGAAAGCGGCCCAGCCCCGTCAATTCGTCATCTGAAAATGTTGGCGGAATGACGATCCAAGGGTTGGCCTGCACGCGGGCGCAGAGAGCTAAAAAATCCGGCAGCGAATAACCAAAGTCTGTGTCGTCCCCAGGCCGATAACGTGACGCCCGTCGCGCGAAAGGCTCTGCCAATCGGTTGGCGAGTGTATCGCCCAATTGTCCCTGCCAATCGCGCAAGTAGCCGGGCCGCAACTGTTCCAGCGCACTGACGACTTCTGCACGAAAAGGAAAAGGCTTGGGCTGCATCGCGCCTAGTTCAACATCATCCAGCAGCACACGCCCTGAATCGCTGGAGGCGCGCAAGTGAAGCTCCAGGATTCCAGCCGGGCCGCGATCCGCGGCGGAAAACTCAAACGTCGTTCGTGCCCATTCTTTGGTTGGTGCAAATGTTTTTGACAAAAACGCAGGCGTGCCTTGGCGTAGAAATTCTATGGTCAATGAGGGCGATCCTTCGCTGCTGCGGCTCCACAAGGAAAGCCGCCACACACCGCTGACCGGAAGCAGTTTTCCCGCGCGATCGCCGATGGCATCGAGGTAAGAGATGATCTCCGCCGAATGGCCAGGAGTTGGCTTGAGGGCCAGAGACCGGACGCCATTGCTGCCGGGCCGCTTGTCATTGCCGACAATACCAACGGAATTCTTGGATTCTTGCGGGACCCACCATTGAGTTGGCAGCTCGGTATCAACCACGCGGGTAAGCGCCACGACATCGCCCGGATCAAACGTTGGCGTGTCACCCAGCGTGGTGTACTCCGGTAAGCCGTCACCAGCGGCGCGCCGTGAATCTGCAATCACGCCTTGTTGCCCCACCGATCTTCCCGTCCGAACGTCAAACTGCGCCCCAGCCCAGAAGCCGTCTTTGCGGCCCAGCCAGGATGTATCGTCAGCGAAGCGTTGCCGCTCAGCGCGCCGCACAATGACGAGGGCGCGATCAAGGAGCCCTTCAAAGCCGGGATTCTTCAGGACATTTGCCGAGAGTTGTTCAGCACCCCACGACGTCCAGTTTCCCAGATTCACTCCGATGCGCTTGAGGCCGGGAACAACGGTTGTTGCTTCGACCTGAAAACTCGCTACGTCTGCGTTGCTCTTGTTCGTCACTTGCGCCGCAAGGCGTGGCACGGTGGAGCCGTTACAAGCAGAGAAGCTGATTGCGCTGAGGCTCAGGAGCAACACGGCACAGGGTGTGGCGAAAATCATAAGTTGCGGCAATCTTTTCATGCTATGCCTCTGAGTCTGCGCTGAAAGATGCCCGCCAGCCGCGCGCAGTTCCGCTGGAGGTCGTACTTGTCCATCACGCGTGCGCGCCCCTGCTTGCCAAGTTCACGGCGTAAGACCGCGTCATCCATTAGTTTGCTAATTGCCCCGGCCAACGCTTCGACATCGGATGGCGGAACGAGCAAGCCGTCCACCCCATCGCGGATCAATTCCGGAATGCCCGTGATGAAGGTGGTCACGCAAGGGATCTCCATCGCCATCGCTTCCATCAAGACAACGGGAATGCCCTCGGCGAAGCTGGCCAGGACAAAGGCGTCAGCCTCCCGGTACAAATCGCGGATGCGGTCTTGATTGACTGCGCCTTCAAAAATGACGCGCTCCTGCAAGCCGTCGCGCTTGACCATCTCTTCCAAGCTGCCGCGGTCGGGCCCATCGCCAACCAATCGTAAGTGCAGGCGGCGGCCTTCTTGCACGAGGCGATGCAGAGCGGCAATGAGAATGTGTTGTCCCTTCGCCGGCACCAGCCGTCCGACACAGATCAGTTCAAAGGTTTCAGGCTGATCACGGAAAAGGCGCGGGGTGAAGGCGGCAGAGTCTACGCCCAGCGGCGAGACTTCGAACTTGTCCCATTCGAAGGTAGGCGACAGCTTCATCAATTGGCTGCGAGCGTAAGAGCCGATACAGCAGATGAACGAAGCGCCCGCGATCTTTTCAGCGAGCCGGTAGTGCGAGACATCATAAAATTCGTCGGGGCCATGCACCGTGAACGAGAAACTGATCTGGTAAACCTGCGCTGCGATCAGTCCCACATTCGACGCAGGCGTGGCAAAGTGCACGTGCAGATGAGTGAGCTTTTTCTTCTCCATCCAGCGGCCCACCATCACCGCCTCCACAAAATAGAGCAGGCTGTAAACCAGTCCTCGCAAATCGGTCCCGCCCAGGCGCATGGCGAAGATCATCCCGCCCAGATAGGCCAATGGCCAGGAGCCGAGCGCCGCCAGGTGAGCGATGACCGCGCCTGGCACGCCGTGCGCTTTCACATAATAGGTCGCCGCCGTTTCTTCGCGTTCTTCCGCCGTCAGTTGTTCCGCTGTGCGATCCGGCGCATTGATCGAGGCGGTGTGAATCTCGAAACCGAGTGCGCGCAACTGCCGCACCTCGCGCAGGATGAAGGTGTGCGAAACCGCCGGGTAGCGGCTGACCAGATACGCCAGCCGGACTTGCGCGGGTGCCTTTGGGGCTACAACTTCTTTGAACACGTCTACTCCAACGCTCATGTCAATACTCGCCGAAAGCGGAAAAACGTCAGCGGCTCTTCGGCACGGGCCAGCGCCTCCGACCAACCGCACAAAATGAAGAAGAGCGGCTGGGCCTGCAGCCCAAGAAAAACCGTCGCGATGGAAACCGCGATGGCCAGGTGCGCCGCCAGCAGCGTAAAAGCCAGCGGGTTGCCGGGGCTGTCGCGCCGGGAACGCATGCAGTAAAGGCACAACCGCGCGGCCACGGCCAGAATAATGGCGCAGAAAAAGCCGACGGCGATGAAGCCGTGCCGAATCGCTAGATTGAGAAAGTGATTGTCAATCGAAGGCATGCCTGGCACGCGCGGCCAAGTGTTCTGCCCCCAGCCCCAGACGGCTTTTTGCTTAGCAATCTTCATGTACTTGTCAATCAGTTCCGCGCGGTAGGCCGCGGTCTCCTGCGTCTCGCTCTGGGCGCCCGCGCGCCCGACCGAAACATAAGATTGGAAGCCCAGATACGCCGGGATGCCGATGATCACGCCCAGCGCCAGGACGATGAGCAGCGCCTTCTTGCGATTTTTGGCATTGCCAATCGCGGTTACGATGCTGCCGAGCGCCGCGCCAACCCAGGGCCCGCGCGATATTGTCATCAACGATCCGCCGATCAGCGCTACCGTCATCCAGCGCGCCTGTTTCGGCGACTTCCAGTATTGACCGCGTTGCAGCCAACGCTGCATGAAGAAGCCCGTCCCCAAAATGATTCCGCAAAGAATGGCGTGACCGTAGGGCCCGGACGCCCGGCCAAACCCGTAGCGTCCCGTCGTCAGCCAGCCCCGTCCTTGATCGCCAGGGAAGAACGGATCCAGAAATCTGCGGAACGGGTTGCTCATGAAGCGGAACTCGTAGACTTCCGTGACCACGACCACCAGCAGCAACAGGACGACCAGCTTGGCGACTTCGACGCGCAGTCCGTGTGGTTCAATCAAGCCCTTGGCCAGCGCGTAGGGCAGCACGACCACGCCCACCATGTCGAAGATCAGGTTTTGCGCGTCGCTGTAGCCGGTGGCCAGGTACTGCGAATAGCCGACACAAAAGGCGAATCCCAAAACCAGCAGATCGGTCACGGAGAACTTCCACTCCGTCCGATCTTTCAGCAGATAAGCGGCGGCAATGGGGATAATCGCGGCTTCGTTGAAGGTCGGGTCGGGAGCCCCGGACACCACCCAGCGGTAATAATCGGGCAGCAGCAACAACGCCGGCAGATAGACATAGAGAAAGGCCTTCGCCGGGGATTTCACGAAGGCGAAGTAGAGCGCGATTAAGCCTGGAATGACTGCAATGATCTGCATCGGTTAACCGTGTCAGTAGCCCGACCGTAAGGAGGGCTGATTGCGTAGCCAACCCTCTCTCACGGTCGGGCTACTGATACTAAATCCTCTCAAGCCGGTTGGCGCTTCAAGCGCAGCAACCCGCCGACCGTATGAAATAACTGTTTGCGTAAATACTCCCGCTCCCCCCAATCGCACATCACGCGATAGAGCAGCGCCGTGGCCGCCAGGCCATAAACGATTCCGCAAGCCGCCAGCACGGGCAGCATCTGCCAGCGTCCGGTGCCCGCCCAATCAAACAAAGGCCGCGCCAGCCATGCGCAGACAAAGCCCACCGGATAAGGCGCAATCCCCGGCACCAGCACCTGGCGCGCGTATTCGCCCATGCCCACGCCGAGATAACGGTTGGTGTAGGCCTGATAAATCAGTGCGCTGAGCAGCATGCTGATGGCCACCGCCACACAGATCACGATCACGGTTTTCCCCTTCCACAGGAATCCCAGCGCAACGGTCAGGATGATCAGCAGCAGTTGCGTGACGGAATAGACCAACTCACGCGCGGGTTTCCCCACACTGCGGTGGAAGGCCGAAGCCGGGCCGGTCAATTCGTGCATTTGATAGGGCAGACAGACCAGCGAGAGGATGAGCGCGGCACTGCGATACTTTTCGTCGGCGCCGATCCAGGCCGTCAGCACGGGCACCGAGAAGGTCGCCAGAAAGCCCAGCAACGTGCCAATCAGCATATTCATATAGCGCGAGCCTTTCAGATAAAGCCGGGTAACTTCGCGCTGCTTCCCCAGACTGTGCATATGCGCCATCGCGGGCAGAAAGATGGAATTCATCGAGGCCGGAATCTGGCTGGTCATCACGGGCAGTTTCTCTCCGAGATCGAGCAACCCCGTCGCCCCCACGCCGATAAAAAAGCCCGCAATCAGCTTTTCAATCGAATATAGAAACATGCCCAGCGAGCCCGAAAGCTGCACGATCGCGCCATAGCTGTAAAAGAGCCGCAGCATCCCTCTGTCAAAATGGTGCAGACCCAGCGACAACCCTGGCAGGAGGCGGTAACAGAGGACAACGTAGGCCGCCGTAGCAATCAGATAACGCGCGACGAACGCCCACAAAAGCGCATAAATGCCGAAGCCTTTGACCAGCAAAGTCACGATCAAGAGGGTTTCCAGACAGAACGACACCACCCACACGAGCGCCTGTTCGGTGATGCGCTGAAGCCCGATCAGCACGTAAGCGAACGCCCCAAAGCTCATATCGAGCATGAAGGTAGCGGCGGTGATGAAGATCAGGGTGAATGCGGTGTGTTGCAGTCCCGGCGGAATGAGGAGCCAGCCGATCAACCAGGGCAACGCGAACCACAGCGCCGCCAGCAACACGACGCTCAGGGCCGCGATGACCGTCAGCCCGGTCGAAAGCAGGCGATTGATCTTGTCGGTCTCGCGGCGGGCTTGATATTCCGCCACGTAGCGGATGTAGACGTTCGAGACGCCCATCGCACTCATCCCCAGATAGCCGATCAGAATGAAGCAAGCGGCCCAGATGCCGTACTCTTCCAGCGTGACGTAACTCAGCGTCAACGGCGGCAGAAAGAACCTCGTGAATATGTAGAAGACCTTCCCCGCCAAATTCACCGAAGCGTTTTTGGAGAGCAAGTTCTTCATCTCCGAGTTTTCGGCGTCAGCATTCTGCGCAGTCTCGGTTGCGAGTTGATCGGTCATGCCAGCACCTGTTGAGGGACCGCTTGAGAGACCTGTTGGTAAAGTTGATTGGCGGCGGTGATCTTCGCGTCCCAGCCGAATTGTTGTTCGGCCCGCCGCCTGCCTTCCAAGCCGCGCTGCCGCCAACGGTCGGGGTTGCGGAAGATGTCTCGCAAAACATCTGCAAAATCGGCGGTCACCGCTGCCGCGCCGTCCGGCGCAATGGCGTGACCGACGCCTTCATCCACGATTTCCGCCGGGCCGCCAAAGGCGACGGCGATCACCGGGCGGGCTGAAGCCAGCGCTTCCAGCAGCACCGCGCCGCCCGATTCGCGCACCGAGGGCAGGCAAAAGACGTGGGCGGCGCGCATGTGCTCCGCCACCCGATCCAGCGAAAGTCCTCCGACAAAGAAGACCTCTTGTTCCAACCCGAATGCGGCCGCCGCGTCCTTCCACTCTTGTTCCAGCGGCCCCTTACCCACGACCGTCAAGACGATGGGGAACTCGCGGCGCACCTGGGCCAGGGCCGCAAACAGTAGCGGCAAGGCTTTGAAAGAAATCAGCCGGCCTACAAATAGAAGCTTCAGCGGATTGGTCTCAGAGGGCGATTCCGGCCAGTCCGTGGCGTGGAAACGGTCGAGGTCAACGCCGTTTTCCAGCATCTGCACACAACGCGAACGGTAGCGCGCGGGGATGCTCTTCAACGTCGCTTGCGTAGCCGTCAGGATGACGGCGGCGTGGCGCGTCGAACCGATCCACCAATCAACCACGCGGCTCAAATGGCGAATCGGATAGAACCAGGTGGATTCAGCGCGCATCGTTTCGCGGAAGGCTGGTGGTATGCCCAGCCCTCCGTTTAGCGGCCCCAGCAGCACGGGACAGCCGAGTTGATGCAGGCGCGTGGGCGCTGAGGTCGAGACCGGCGTGACGGCGTGCACCACGTCCCATTGCGCGCCCTGCTTCAACCAGCGTTTGAGCAATTTGACCGCTTCGTAGTCATAGATGAAGTAATCCAGCGACGAAACCAGAAAGACCGAGTGCTCGCTTTTGGGGAAAAGTTTTGACGCAAACCGGTAGAGCGGCCCGGCGAACCATTCCGTGTCAATGTAGATAATTTCCGGCCCGCCCCACGGCGCGCGCGTTTGACTGATCTGCGCGCGATTCCGGACGTGCGTGACCAGCGTGACCGGTTGCCGCGCGGCCAGACGCGCATACCATTCCCAGCCGATTTGCGAGACAGAACCCATGCCCGGCCCGCATTGGTAGGCCGCCAGTAGCACATGTGGCGCAGCGGTTAGCATCAGGCCGCGCTCCTTGCTGCGAGTGTCAGCGGTTTGGCTGGGACGCCGGCGACGGTGGCCCCGGCGGATACGTCGCGCGTGACCACGGCATTCGCGCCGATCACCGCGCCGTCGCCGATGGTGACGCCAGCCAGCACTGCTACGCCGCGCCCGATCCAGACGTTGCGCCCGATGTGAATGGGTGAGGCATCGTGGCCGGTGTGGCGCGCCGATTCGCCCGCAACCCGACGGTGATTGGCGTCGCGAATGCTGGTGTATTCGCCGATCAGCGCGCCCGCGCCGATGGAAATTTGCGCGAAGGCGACGAGCTGAACTCCGCGCGAAATGACTACCCCATCACCAACAGTGATGCTTCCTCCCGCCTGCGTTTCAAAATACAAGTCGCGGTACAAATACAAGTCTTTGCCAAAGATGATCCGGCCCGTGCCGTGAATCTCCGGCACACCCAGAATCACTACCGACGCTGGCAAGGGGCTGCGGATTTGGGACGCCAGACGAGCGTGCGCCCAGGCGCGCCGCAACGGCGCGCCCAACGCCGTCGCAAGCTTTGCCAGCGGAGTCAGCATCAACAACGCCATTCTCTTCACGCCGCTACTCATCGCGCGGCCTCCTTGTATTCAATCAACTGCCGCTGCCGCCCTGCTCGTTTGTCGCGCCAGAAGCTGAGTTGGCCGCAGAGAATCGGAACCTGTTGCAGGTGCGAATGAATTCCGTAAAGCAGGCGCGTGATTGGGTTTGAAGATTTCCACCCAACTTTGAGCGCCGTTCGCAGCGCCAGCAGCAGGAATGCCCCGAGCGCCGCCAGCATGGGCAGCGGAGAAAGCAGCGCCAGCGAGGCAATGCTGCCTAACGTGAAAAGTGTCAACACCAGACTCCCGCGAATCACCGTCCGCCGTACTTCGTTTTCCCACAACGGCAGTTCCGTGCCACGAAAGCGGTCGGCGATTTCGGCATACGCGTGACCGGCGCGAAAGGCGCGCCGCCAATACTGCGACCAGCGCGTCATCGCCAGATCGTGCTTGGTCATCGGCAAATCGAGATGCAAAATTTCGTAGCCCTTAGCCCGCAGCCGCCGGCACATTTCCGGTTCTTCACCGGCAATCAGCGTTTCGTCGTAGCCGTGGACTTCTTCCAGCGCAGTGCGCCGCATCAGCGCATCGCCCCCGCAAAACTCGGATGGCCCGGGCGGATAAATCCAGTCCAGATCAAGGACGCGGTTGTAGACGGAAGCTTCGGGATGCAGTTCACGACGATGCCCCCAGATGACGGCGACTTTCGGATCGGCAAAGGCTTGCGCGGCTTGCGCGGCAAAATCCCGGTTCAGAATGGTGTCGCCATCCAGGAAAAGCACCAACGGAGCCGCCGCAATTTTCCACCCGGCATTTCTGCCGAACGCCGCCGAGGGCCGCTCCGGCTTGACCCGAATGGCTTCGGCCCCCAGTGCGAAGGCCCTTTCGGCGCTGCAGTCGGTTGAAGCCGAGTCCACATAAATCACTTCGACTTTGCCGGCCGGGAAGCGCATGGCATTGACCGACTGAAGGCAGCGGATCAGCCGCGCGCCTTCGTTGCGCCCGATGATGACGACTGAAAGTGCGGGCGTGACTCCCACAGACAATGAAGTTCTATATTTCATAGCTTTCCTTTCCTCCGTGCAGAAGCTGGCGGTAATCGGCGATGCGCGCCGCTGCCGAAAAGCGCGAGCCGAGCGCTTGCCGCCCGCCCGCGACAACACGGTTGAGCAAGTCAGCCGGAGCGTGGCTGAGTTCGCACAGCCGCGCGGCCAACGACACCGGTTGATCGGCCGCAAAGCGAAATCCGGAGAGTCCTTCTTCCACCAGTGCGCCCGCGCCGCCGCTGTTGGGCACCAACACCGGCAGGTTGGCGGCCATTGCTTCAATGATTGCCAGACCGAACGGTTCTTCCGGGCAGGTATGCACCAACAGATCGGCGGCGGCCAATTCGCTGGCGACATCGGCGTGGAAGCCGGCAAAGGTCACGTTGGGGTTCCGCGCCGTTGCGCGGGCACGCAATTGCTCAAGCTCCCAGCCCGTGCCGAAGATGCGGAACGCCAGCGCTCGCAGCGCCGGATTGTTATCGAGCGCGTCGAGTAGGACATCTACACGTTTAATGGGGTCCAGGCGGGAGATGACGATGATCTGGCGCACGCCGGGCTGAGCGAAGGCCGCGCGTTTGGGGGCGGCGGCAATTTGGCGGTCGGGCAGGAAGTTTTCTATGACCGCGATCTGTTGCGGCGCCACGCCGTGGGTTACCAACCGCTCCTCGACGAAGTTTGAGACCGCGACAAAGGTGACTGCCAGGCCGTTGAGTTTGCGCTTGCGGCCGTAGCTCAAATGCTCATCCGTCCCGCCGTGCACCATGTGCAAATGAACCACCTGGCGGCGGTACAGCTTGTTCCAGGCGAGACAGGCGAGCGAATGCATCACGGCGGTGGCGACGAAGGCGAGCCTTTTGTGGCGGCTCAAAAAAGGGCGCAACTTCCAGGCGAATTCGAGCGGGCTGGTGAAAGACTGAACCGCAAATCCCAGGCGCTGGGCTTCCTTCAGCGCCAGTCCCGGCGGGGCAAAGATGCTGGCGTCAAACTCATCGGCCAACCCCTCCACGGTCGCCAGCGCCATGCGCTCCGTGCCGTAAAGATTGCCGCTGTGCAACGCGTAAACGAGCGGGACTTTCATACTTCTCACTTCCAAAGCCAGGGTGAGAACAATTTTCTGACTGGCGATCTCCGTCCGGATTGATGTTCCTTGAGCAGGCCGGCGAACTGACCGCCCGCCGCATCCGCGCGGACGCGGTTGAGAATGGTGGCGACCACGGGCGGGGCTAAACGCTCCAACCTGCGCGCCAGGCGTTTGACCTCGTCTTTGTGCGTGTCTTCCGCTTCGATCACCAGCAAGGTCATGTCGGACAGACCGATCAGCAATTCAGTGTCCGCCGAGAGTGGCACCGGCAGCGTATCCAGCAGAATCATCTCGTAGGTTTGGGACAGTTCGGTAAAGAGGTGACGGAATTGGCTGACGGTGGCGAGCGGTTGCCGCCCCCTGGCCTCGCCTACGCTGATGCGGTCAGGGAGCAGATCATTGCCCGGCATAACGACATCCTCGACGCTGGCCCAACCATCCAGCAATGCCACCAGCCCCGGACTTTGCCATTCACCCTCATAGCGTTTATCCGGCTTGAAGACGTTGGCTTCCACGGCGAGCGCGCGAATGCCCAGCCAACTGAGGGATTGGGCCACCCCGAGCACCAAAGAGGTGGTACCTTCGCCCATTTTATCCGCGGTGAAGACCAGCACCTTGGTTCCTTGCGTGCGATGCTCGCGGTCCAGGCTGGTGGCCAGACGCATCACTTGATCGTGGGCAAAGAGCCGGGTCTGTTCATCCTTATGCTCCAGAATCCAGCCGATGGGCGGGAAGCCGAGAACCCTCTGCAGTTCGTCGGGTACATGGATGCGCGGGTCGGTAAAATCAGCGGCCATTGCCGCGATCAGCCCGGCTGCCAAGCCAGCCAGGAGGGCGAGGGCCAGGAATTTCTTCTTGCCACCTTTGGACGGAACTTCCGGCGTACGGGCCGCCGTGACCAGCCGCACGAAGCCCGGGGCATTGGCTTCGAGCGTGAGAAAATTAACCCGGTCGTCAATGGCCACGATTCGTTTGCGCGCCCGCTCGATCTCATTGCCCAAAGCCAACGCTTCCTGGTAGCGGGAGGCGAACCACATCGCCCGCGAGCTTTCCGCTGCAACTTCGGCCGTCAACGCTTTCTCGACTCGCTGGGTTTGGTTCACCTCGGCCCGCCGTTGGTCGAGGAGCATTGAGCGCAACGATTTGGCGAGGGTGTCAGAAGCGTGGCTGATCTCAACGTCTATCTCCGCCAACTCCCGCTCAACACTTTGACGTCCCGGATGCTGCGGGGCCAGGCCGCTGAGCTTGGCGAGCAATTGACTGCGCCGCACATAAAGGTTCGCTTTCAGGCTATTGAGGCCGCTGTCCTTGATTGCCATCTCCTGCGCCATGGCGTCGGCGGCGGTCTTGCCGCCGGGCTGCTGCTCGGTTTCGAGCGCGGCCAGTTGCGCTCCGGCTTCAATCCGCCGCCGCCGCGCCGTTTCCAGCGCCACTTTGCTGCTGAGCAGCAGTTGATCATACGGATTCAACAGGCTGTCGCTGAAGGTCGTCACCCCGAGTTCCTGCGATAGTGACGTCCGCTGGGCAGACTTTTGCCCTACCTCCTGCAGTAGCTTCTTGCGCTCTTCCTGGATGTTCTCTATGCGCGTATCGCTGGCGTAAAACTCCTCTGTTTTGGCACGTTCGAGATAGATTTCGACCACGGAGTTGAGTACTTCCGCCAGCCCTTCAGGTTTAGCGCTTTCCAGGCCAATGGCAATCAGATAGGATTCGGGCACAGGCCGTATGACTAACTCTTTCGCCAGACGCTCGGCGGCGCGCCGGTCACTCTCGTCTTTGGTTTGATACAGGCCACGCCGTTCGCCCAATTTCTTCAAGGCGTCAAAGACGATGTCGTAGCGATTGATCGTGATGGCTTGTTGTTGGACGAATTCGCGGTACTGGCTGTTGGACTGGAATTCCAGTTCTTGATCCTCCGTGAGATTCTTGACGAACTTGGGAGAGACGCGTACCACGGCCTCGGTGTAATAACTCGCCGTGCCCATCACCCAGGCGACGGGCGCAGCGACGCTGGTCACTACCACCAGCACGAAAAAGGCCAGCAGCTTATGCGCCTTTAGACTGGCAAGCGGATTGATCCGGCGGCCCGGCGCAAGTGAGGTGGTGGCAGGCGCGGCGATTGCCGCCGGTATGATCAGTTGCGCTGGTTCAGCCGCGGTCAATTTACCTAATTCGATTCCGTCCTTCAGCTTCTTGATTGGATTGGTCCAGTGATCAGGCATCGGGAAGGTGGCGTTCGAGCCCGCCACTGGTGCTGGGCTAATGGGTTGCGCGGGTTCAGCTATCATGGCCCGCTGCTTATGCGCTTTCAGATTGACGATCGGATTGAGCTTGCGTCCCGGCGCGGGTGCGCTGTCATTCGGCCCTGCAACTGGCCCTGCGACGGGTGACGCTTTAGCCAGTCGCACCGCTTCAGTCGCGGGCAATTCGTCACATTCGCTTCCGTCCTTTTGCACGCTATGACTGGATGTCGAGCCGCTGGGCATCAGCTTTGCGGGAGAAAGAACGCTAGGCGCTTCCGGCTCGCGCTCATGGCTCAATTCATTAAATCGCAAGACTTTTGCCCACGTGCTAATAGCAGCTTTCATCGCCTTCTCCCTATTTGAGCAGTGTCGTAAAAATGAGTAAGAGCGAAGCGAAGGGATTGAGCCGTTCGAGAACATAGCCAATTTTGGCCAGTCCACGCTGCGGGACATAAATGATATCGCCTTCGTTCAAAGAATAATTGAGCTTTGCGCCGGGCTTGAGCAGATCATTGAAGGAGAACTCTTTTTGGATCTCCTGGCCTTGCCGGATGACCAACAGTTTGCTTGCCGCCGCATCCTTGGTTGGGCCGCCCGCCAGAGAGAGAGCAGCCAGAAAGGACATATTCGGCGTCAGCCGGTACGCCCCCGGCGTCCGCACTTCGCCCAGGACGTAGACGAGTTGATCATCGGAATCGGGAAGATAAACTACGTCGTTACGCTTCAGCCTGATGTTCAGCGCGAGGTTCGTGCCGTTGAGGAGGCTTTTCAGTTCAATCCACACCACTTTGTCGCGCCCGCGGAAGATTGCGGCTCGCACCAGCGCCGCCTTATCCGCTCCTGCTCCACCTACTGGAAGGGCGCCCGCGCGGGTAATCACTTCCAGCAGCGTAGGCGGTGTCTCAAAGAAGAGCATACCCGGATTGGCGACTCGCCCGAGGATGAAGACGCGGTAGGAGGTGTACTTGTCCACTCGCAACGTCACGGCCAGGTTGAGATAGTAATGCGCTAACGCGGCCTTGACGGCCTCGGTCGCCTCTTCGCGGGACAAGCCAGCCACCAGGATTGCCCCTGCTTGCGAGAGCGTGACCTTTCCGTCCGGCCCCACAATATGCTTGCCTGACAACTCTTGGTGATCCCAGACTTCGACGGTCAGTTCGTCGCCTTCGCCCAGCACGTACTCTTTTTCATCCCCGGCATCGAACTTGGCGAGCAATTCCGCGCTCGTGAAGAAGTTGGATTTCTCCGGCGTGCGGAAGCCCTCTTGCACTTGCGGGGCGAGCGGTTTCGCTACTTGAGCCATGAGCTTGGCAGGCAGCAAAGCGAGCAGCAGCGGCAGCACGAGCATGACCGTTTGCCAGCTTTTCAGTGTTATCGAAATCTTCCTCGCACTACATGGTTGAGTTGTCATTTTTGTCTGATCGCTCAAGCTTTTTCTTTAATCCCTTCAACGCCGGCATCAGTCTGCTTTCGATACCGGCAAAGCGGGCCATCTAGCCCTTGAGGCGGCTCTTGTTCACTTCGTGAACCTCCTTCCTTCAGTAGACGTGCGTGGCTCTCACACCTGGCCTGCTTGGCAGCGGGGGCGTACTTTAAGTCAGGAAATCCGCGTTTTATCCAAGTCAGACTTCATCGTGACGCCCGGCACAATTTCCATATAGGCAGTCAACCTATGTGGGGCCTCGCCGCTGATCGCTACCCCCTGCGGGGGACGCTTTGACGAGGACTCTTAAAGCTTCGGGCGGATAATCGGGCAGGCGCGGTTGAATTTCCGTTCTGTATTGAACGGTGCTCACCCGCTAACACAATGAGCCACCCGGCTATATGTGTCCTGGCGCACTTATCGAGCTATAAGCTATGTGTGATAGCGCGCTTACTGAGCTATAAGCACTGATAGATTTTTGAAATTGTGCCGCCTGCGTGGGCTACCCATATTACAGAACGTGTAATAACACACCTACCGAGGCACTAGCGGAGTGCTCCATATTTTTCGCAAAATATAACTCGAATTCTAAAAAAAAATCTTTATCGGAACACTGCGCCATTGGAATACTGCATTTATCAGAATGCTCGTAAAATTAGGTACTTGAGTTACTGAGTGTTCAAACTTGGACAGACGAGAGTTACATGGGTTGTTATGGTAGGTGCCAGATCGCTTAGGTAACAAATTGCTTGCGCAACTTGGATTTCTGCTTAACAACGTTAAGTCAAAAAACTGGTTTTATTATGCAGGATTTTCTTAGAGTAAAAGACGCGCTTGAGCAAAATGGTTTATGGCTTAAGGTCATAGGTAACGGTTAAACACCGTCTGTGGGCGATCTCGGATGACTAACAGGAGCTGCCGAGCATGCATGATTTCAAAATCAAAGTAATAGCGTATGAGCAGTTACTTTTTTGGCTCGCGCAAGAGCAATAGGTGCTCACGGAATCGGCAGGTCTAATAGGAACAAAGCATGAAGTCGCTTTTTCAAAAGGATGATTTTCGCGGATTGAAATATCCTACGCCTACACCCGGCCTCAAGTGCCTGCGCAAGAATACAGCCTGGGCCATGCTCAGAATGGGTCTACTTAGGATCAAGAAAGCTTGCTGCGTTTTATGTATCACCTTGCTGGCCGTTACTGTTTGGGCACAGAAGCCCGACACCGACCTGACGACGGCGAGTCTGGAAGAGTTAATGAGCATCGAAGTTACTTCGGTGTCGAAGAAAGAAGAGAAGCTCTTCCAAACTGCCGCCGCCATCTACGTCATTACGCAGGAAGACATCCGCCGCTCTGGCCTGACCAGTATTCCCGAACTGCTGCGGTTGGCGCCGGGACTGGATGTGGCGCGAATTGACGGGAACAAATGGGCGATCAGCGCGCGCGGCTTCAATGGCCGCTACGCCAACAAGTTGCTGGTTTTGATTGATGGCCGCAGCATGTACTCGCCGGAAACTTCAGGAGTGTATTGGGAAGTGCAGGATTTGCTGCTCGAAGACATCGAACGGATCGAAGTCATTCGTGGGCCGGGCGGAACGCTGTGGGGCGCGAACGCAGTCAACGGCGTGATCAACATCATCACCAAGCACGCCAAAGCTACGCCAGGAGGAGTGTTGACCGCAGGCGGCGGATCTGAAGAGCGCGGCTTCGGCAGCTTTCGCTATGGCGCGCAGATAGGCGAGCAGGCTCACTACCGGGTCTATGGCAAATATTTCCACCGCAGCGGGCTGGTGGATGTCGCGGGCCGTGCTGCCAACGATGGGCAGCGGATGGTCAGTGGCGGCGGGCGGATGGATTGGCAGGTGACGGACCGCGATGCGCTGATGCTGGAAGGCGACATCTATCACACCGATTTACGAGAAACCTCATTAGCTATCTCTGCCGCCGCCCCCTTTGCGCCGCCCGCCAACACGCGCGGGGAATTTAACGGCAACAGCTTGCTGGGGCGCTGGCATCACGATTTTTCGGCGCGCTCCGACACGACGCTGCAAGTTTACTACGACCGATTTAGCCGCGACATTTTTTGGCTAGCAGATCATATTCATACGTTCGACCTGGACTTTCAGCACCACGTCGCAGTCGGCCAGCGGCAAGACATCGTCTGGGGGCTGGACTACCGGCTGGTGTCGCATCAGGCCAAGAACAACAGCCTGGATCCGGTTCAATACAACCCGCCGGGGAAAACCGCGCATCTTTTCAGCGGTTTCGCGCACGATCAGATCAGACTGGTCAAAGACCGCTTGCGGCTGATGCTTGGCGTCAAGCTGGAGCATAATCAATTCTCCGGGTTCGAAGTGCAGCCTAGCCTGCGGCTAGCATGGACGCCGAGCGCTCGGCAGACGCTCTGGGCCGCTGCTTCGCGCGCCGTCCGCACCCCCGACCGCACCCAGCAAAACCTCCGAGCCAACGTTCAGGCTTTCCCTGCTCCCGACGGCACACCAGTCATCGTCGTCGTGTTCGGCAGCGCGAATGCGAAGTCCGAAGTTCTGCGCGCTTACGAATTCGGCTATCGCGTGCAGTCGAGTCGCAAACTCTCGCTCGACCTCGCGACGTTCTACAATACCTATCATCACCTGACATCGTTTGAGCCGGGGCCACCGTTTTTCGAGACTGCCACGCCGCCGCACCTGGTCGTCCCGATCTACTACAGCAATCTGCTGCGCGGCAAAACCTCCGGCCTGGAAGCATCCGTCAATTTCAACGTCACCAACCATTGGAAACTTCAAGGCAGCTACTCATTCCTGCGCATGCGGTTGCAGCGCGACGCGGCGAGCCAGGATACCGTTTCGGAAGGAACCGCAGGCGACAACCCGCAGCATCAATTCCAGCTTCATTCTTACTTCAAGCTGCCGCGCAACTTTGAATTGGACACGGCGCTCTACCACGTCTCGCGCTTGGCGGGCCAGCCAGTTCCCGGCTACACGCGGCTCGATGCGCGGCTCGGCTGGCATGTCAGGGAAAACGTCGAGTTGAGCCTCGGACTGCAAAACCTGCTCGACAAGCAGCATCCGGAATTTGACACAATTGGCGTAGCTGTCATCCCGAGCCAAGTTAGACGCAGCTTCTACGGGAAGGTGACGTGGAGATTCTGACTATGACGACAAGGCGAAAAGGTATGAAGCGATTGGCTGATTGGGGAGTTGAACGGCCGCGTGTCAGGCGCGTGCCTGTTGTGATCTATGCCTGGTTGATCGCGCTGCTGGCGGCGAATGTCTGTGCGCAAAATCCGCCAACTGATCTCACGCAGAAAAGCCTCGAAGACTTGATGAATATCGAGGTCACTTCGGTGTCGAAGAAAGAAGAGAGGCTGTTTCAAACTGCCGCCGCCGTCTACGTCATCACGCAAGAAGACATCCGCCGCTCCGGTCTGACGAGCATTCCCGAACTGCTGCGCTTGGTGCCAGGGTTGGAGGTCGCCAGAATTGACGGCAACAAGTGGGCGATCAGCGCGCGCGGCTTCAATGGCCGCTTCACCAATAAGCTGCTGGTGCTGATGGATGGCCGCAGCGTCTACTCGCCGGAAAGTTCCGGCGTCTATTGGGAGGCGCAGGATCTGTTGCTCGAAGACATCGAGCGGATCGAAATCATTCGCGGGCCTGGTGGGGCACTGTGGGGCGCCAACGCCGTCAACGGCGTAATCAACATCATCACCAAGCTGGCCAAGGACACGCAAGGCGGTTTGGTGACGGTGGGCGGCGGGACAGAGGATCGGGGTTTTGGCCGCGCTCGTTACGGCGGGACTATCGGAGACAAAGCTTACTACCGGGTCTATGGCAAGTATTACAATCAGAGCGGACTATTGGATGCGCTGGGGCACAATGCCAACGATGGCCTGAATACGCGGCGCGGCGGCGGGCGGGTGGATTGGAAGCCATCTGAGCGTGATGGGCTGACCTTGCAAGGCGATCTTTACAGTAGCCGGTTGCGAGAGACCTCGAGACTGATTCTCCCCGCTACGCCCTTAGCTCCGCCAGCTAACACGAGCGGCGTCTTCTCCGGCGGGAACACGCTGGGGCGCTGGAATCGCAGCTTTTCGGCACGCTCCGACCTCACCCTGCAACTCTATTTCGACCGGACTCGCCACGAAATCCGTGATCAGTCAGGGCGCATTGACACCTTCGACATGGACTTCCAGCATCACGTCGCTTGGGGGCAGCGGCAGGACATCGTGTGGGGGCTGGGTTACCGGCTGATCACCGCTCAGACCAATGGCAACAGCGGGCTGCCAGTCCGGTTCGATCCTCCCTCCCATCGCGATCAACTCTTCAGCGTTTTCGTGCAGGACGAGTTCACGCTCGTCAAAGACCGGCTGCGGCTGACGCTCGGCACCAAGCTCGAGCATAACGATCACTCCGGCTTTGAAGTACAGCCCACCGCTCGATTGCTCTGGACACTGAGCCAGCGTCAGACGGTGTGGGCGGCCATTTCGCGCGCAGTCAAAACGCCCGCGCTCAATGATGAGTCCATTCGGGTCAACATCGCAGCCTTTCCCGGCCTGAACGGCACACCCAACATCCTCGCTCTGGTCGGCAACCAAGAGGCCAAGTCCGAAGAACTCCGCGCCTACGAATTCGGTTATCGCGTGCAGCCGAGCCACCAGTTCTCGCTCGACCTCGCAACGTTCTACAACGTCTATGATCGCTTGAAGACTTTCGAGCCGGAGCAGCCGTTTTTGGAGACTGATCCGCTGCCGTCGCACCTGGTCATTCCGCTCCGCTTCAGGAACCTCATGCGTGGTGAAACTTACGGTGCCGAGGTCTCTGCCAATTGGAACGTTACCAGCGGTTGGAAGCTGCGCGGCAGCTATTCATTTTTGCGGATGCAATTGCACCGCTATACGGCGAGTCATGATGGCAATGCGGAGGGTGCCGAAGGTGATAGCCCGCGTCATCAATTCCAGCTTCATTCTTCCTTCAGATTGCCGCGGAACTTCGAACTCGATGCTTCCCTCTACCGTGTCTCGCGCCTGGCCAATCCGCGGATTCCCGGTTACACCCGGCTCGATGCGCGGATCGGGTGGCGCGTGAGAGAAAGCCTTGAGTTGAGCGTGGGGCTGCAAAATCTACTCGACCGTCAGCATCCGGAGTTCAATAGCTTCGACTCGGCGGCGATCACCAGTCAGGCCAAACGCAGCGTCTATGGAAAGGTGACATGGAGATTCTAGCAATTAACCCGGGATTAGCAGCAGCGTGCGCTGGCCGCGCGCCAGGGCCGTACCAGGCGAGGTGCGGGTCGGCACTCCCGTTGCGCTGGTGCGTCAGCAAAATAACGAGTCTGGCGCTCCCGCTTGTCGTTTCCTTGGCGGTAGCTTGCGCCCCGCTCACTGAGGCAGAGGCGCAGACGGCCAGCGAATATCAGGTCAAAGCCGCTTTTCTTTATAACTTCGCGAAGTTCGTCGAGTGGTCGCCAGAGGCGTTCAGCGACAGCGGCGCGCCACTGGTCGTAGGCATCATCGGCGATGACCCGTTTGGCAGCGCCATTGACCAGACAATCGATGGCAAAACCGTCAACGGCCGCCGATTGATGATCAGGCGGCTGAAGTGGGGACAGAATCTGAGAGACTGTCACGTCCTATTCGTCAGCTCATCCGAGCGGCAGCGCCTGTCGCAAATCCTTGAACGTCTCAAAGGAGCAAGCGTCTTGACGGTCAGCGAAATGGATCAGTTCATTCAACAAGGCGGCATCATCGGTTTCGTGATCGAAGCTAGCAAGGTGCGGTTTGAAATCAACACTTCCGCGGCAGAACAAGCGCGGTTGAGGATCAGCGCGAAGCTGCTGGCCCTGGCGACGTCCGTCAGGCGCGGGGAAAGCGCAATCAGGAACTAAGCCAAATGAACAATCTTTTCTCAATAGCTGCCCCTGTTTGGACACGGAAGCTCGACACCGAATCGAAAATGATTTTTTATTGGGCCTTTTGGCTTCTGATACTGTCCCTCATTTTTTGCGATGTCATGCCTAATGTCTTGGCGCAAGAGCCTCAACCACTTGTCGCGCAAGATCAGAAGCCCCCGCCGGACATCACGGCTCTCAGCCTGGAGGAACTGATGCAGATCGAAGTCGCCTCCGTTTACAGCGCCTCGAAGTATTTGCAGAAAGTCACCGAAGCCCCGGCCTCAGTGACCATCGTAACCGCGGCTGAGATTCGACAGTATGGACACCGCACGCTGGCCGATATCTTGCGCAGCGTGCGCGGTTTTTATATTACCAACGATCGGAATTACAGCTATATCGGCGTGCGCGGGTTCGCCCGGCCCGGCGACTATAATACGCGCGTGCTGTTGCTCGTGGATGGTCATCGCATCAACGACAACGTCTATGACCTGGCGTTAATTGGCACGGAATTGCCGTTTGACGTTGACCTGATTGACCGGGTGGAGATTATTCGCGGGCCGAGTTCCTCGCTTTACGGCACCAGCGCCTTTTTTGGGGTGATCAATGTCATCATGAAGCGCGGGCGGGAGGTGAATGGCGTCGAAGTCTCAGGTGAAGGGGCCAGCTTCGAGACGTATAAGGGACGCTTCAGCTATGGCAACCAATTCGCTAATGGGGTGGAGTTGCTGCTTTCCGGCTCATACTACGACAGCCGCGGGCCGCGGCGTTTATACATCAAGGAGTTTGATGATCCGGCCACGAACAATGGCATTGCCGAACGGGCTGACGATGATCAATCCAAAAACTTCTTTGCGAACCTGTCTTTCCGTGATTTCAGCTTACGCGGCGCCTATGGTACCCGGGAGAAAGGCATCCCGACCGGCGCCTACGAGACGTTGTTCAACGATGCGCGGAGTCGCACGACTGACCGGCGAGGTTACCTGGACCTCCAATATGAGCACACCTTTGCCAACCAATTAGCGGTCGCAGCCCGAGTCTTTTACGACATCTACTTTTATGACGGAACTTATGTTTACGATTCCTCAGACAACGACACACCGCTACTGGCTTTCAATACGGATGCCAGCCGGGGCACGTGGTGGGGCGGCGAAGTGCAACTCACTAAAACTTTGCTGCGTCGGCACAAGGTTACTTTCGGCACCGAATATCGCGATAACCTGCGCCAGGATCAGATTAACTATGATTTGCCTACCAATCTTCAGTACGTTAATGACAGGCGCAAGTCGAAGAATGTGGCCTTCTACCTGCAAGATGAATTCGCCATCCATGAGAAGCTGACTCTGAGCGCTGGCGTGCGCCATGACCATCACACCACCTTTGGTGGAATTGCCAAACCGCGCCTGGGCCTGATCTATCACCCTGCCGAAAAAACGACCCTCAAGCTGCTTTATGGCGAAGCCTTCCGCGCGCCCAACAATTACGAGCTATATTTCGGAGCTAGTATTTTAGGTCGGCCCAATCCGGATTTAAGGCCAGAAAACATCAAAACCAGTGAACTGGTTTTGGAGCAATACCTGGGAAATCACGTGCGCCTATCCGCTTCCGGTTATCTCTACCGGATCAGCGGTCTAATCAGCCAACAGCGTGATCCTACCGACAGCTTCAATGCGTTCAGAAACACCGGGAAGATGGCGTCCAAAGGCCTGGAATTGGAAATAGAGACCAAGCTGGCCGTCGGCGTGGAAGGGCGTTTCGGCTACACCCTGCAAGACACGCAAGACCGGGAGACGAAACAAACGCTTACCAACTCGCCCAGGCACTTGGGCAAGCTCAACCTCATGGCTCCCTTATTTGCGAAGAAAGTCTTTGTAGGGCTGGGACTACAGTACACCAGCCGCAGGAAGACCCTGGATGGAGCGAATACCGCGGCTGTTTGGCTGCCGAATTTCACGCTTGTCAGCCAGAAGCTGCTATCGGGATTAGACCTCTCATTCAGCATCTATAACTTCTTTGATAAAAAATATGGAGACCCAGGCGCAGAGGAACATCGGCAACAAATGATTGAACAAAACGGCCGGAACTATCGCTTGAAACTGATTTATAAGTTTTAGCCTGCAACCGCGAACCAGACGAATTTCAAGTGGGATGCTAAGCATGAAGAGCGCACAGGTAAGGCAAAAAAGGAAGAAGCAAGATGGATAAGAAATGCCTGAGTTTGGGGTGACGTACTTGGGAGAAACCCCGACTTAGAGTGAGCGGGGATGTAGGGAAAGTTGATATGGAGGTTTTGATGAATTCAGTGGCCGCTGTGTATATAGGAGGGAGGCCGCGACGGTTCCGGGTAAGTTCCTCGCTACGACCAGGGCGATACCGCTTTTTGCGTAAAATGACTGATTTGATTCTGCTGGTGACTCTGCTGTCTTCAGTGAATTTTGTTTCCGATGGCCCGGCGCACGCTCAGGGGGTCAGCGAATATGAGGTCAAAGCCGCGTTTTTATTTAACTTCGCGAAGTTCGTCGAGTGGCCGCCAGAGGCGTTCAGCGACAGCGGCGCGCCTCTGATCATAGGCATCATCGGCGATGACCCGTTTGGCAGCGCCATTGATCAGACAATCGATGGCAAAACCGTCAACGGCCGCCGATTGATGATCAGGCGGCTGAGGTGGGGACAGAATCTAAGAGGCTGTCACGTCCTATTCGTTAGCTCATCCGAGCAGAAGCGCCTGTCGGCAATCCTTGAGCATCTCAAAGGAGCCTGCGTCTTGACGGTCAGCGAAATGGGTCAGTTCATTCAACAAGGCGGCATCATCGGTTTCGTGATCGAAGCTAGCAAGGTGCGGTTTGAAATCAACACTTCCGCAGCGGAACCGGCGCGGTTGAGGATCAGCGCGAAGCTGCTGGCCCTGGCAAAGGTTGTCAGAAACGGGAAAAGCGCAGGGGGGAATTAAGTGAACCTATTGCAAGACCTCTCGATCCGGCGCAAGTTGACGCTGATTATCATGCTTACCAGCGGCATCGCCTTGGTGCTAGCATGCGTGGCGTTTATGTCCTACGGCCTGATTAGCTTGCGGCAGGGGATGACGAGTAACCTGTCAATGCTAGCGGACATTATTGGGGCAAATAACACGGCCGCGCTAACCTTCAACGATCAGACGTCCGCGAAAGAGGACCTGGACGCGTTGAGCGCCAATTCACATATTGTCTCCGCTTGTTTCTACACCAAGGGCGGCCAGCTTTTCGCCAAACATGTGCGCTTTGACCAGCCCGGCAACTTCGCGCCGCCTGCGATCAGACCCGATGGCACCTACTGGGAGAATGACCGCCTGTTGCTGTTTCAGCACATTGTTTTAGATGGCGAGAGGGTTGGCACACTCTACATTGAGTCCGACTTGGGCGAGATCTCCGGGCGCTTGAAACGCTATGCCTGGATCGTTGCCGTAATCCTGCTCGTGTCGCTGGGCGCCGCTTACCTGACCGCCTCCAAACTCCAGCGGGTGATCTCCGGGCCGCTTATTCACCTGGCGCAAACGGCGCAAACCGTCTCGGCCGAGAATAATTATGCGCTGCGCGCCACCAAACACGGCCAGGATGAACTGGGCTTGCTGATAGACAGCTTCAACGAGATGTTGGCGCAAATTCAGGCCGGCAATCAGGAGTTACAGCAACACCGCGAGCACCTGGAAGAGGTGGTCACGCTGCGCACCGCCGAACTGCGCACCGTCAACGTCGAACTCACCGCGGCCAAGGAAAAGGCGGAAGAAGCCAGCCATGCCAAGAGCGAATTCATGGCCAATATGAGTCACGAAATCCGCACCCCGATGAACGGCATTATCGGTATGACCGAGCTCACGCTCGACACTGAATTGACTGCCGAACAGACTGAGTATCTGAGCATGATCAAAACCTCGGCCGATTCGCTACTCACCGTTATCAACGACATTCTCGATTTCTCCAAGATCGAAGCCGGCAAACTGAGTCTGGACCCGATTGACTTCGACTTGCGCGAAAGCATTGAGGAGGTAATGAAAACACTGGCGCTACGCGCTCATCAGAAAGAACTGGAACTGACCTATGACCTGCGGCCCGAAGTGCCGGAAGCGGTGGTCGGTGATGCCATGCGGTTGGGCCAGATTCTGATCAATCTGGTGGGCAATGCGATCAAGTTTACCAGGCAAGGCGAAGTCGTGGTTGACGTCAGCCTCGATTCTCAGGTGGGAGAGCAGGTTTGCCTTCACTTTACGGTGCGCGACACGGGAATCGGCATCCCGCCGGAGAAGCAGGCGCAAATCTTCGAAGCCTTCACGCAGGTGGATGGTTCGACCACCCGGCAATACGGTGGGACTGGCCTGGGCCTGACCATCTCCTCGCAACTGGTTGCATTGATGGGCGGGCGGCTCTGGGTGGAGAGCGAACCGGGCCGGGGCAGTGTGTTTCACTTCACCGCGCATTTCGAGGCGCAGCACACTTCGGCGAAGCGGCCTGCGCTCGCCGGGCAGATCAGCCTCGTCGGATTGCCCGCGCTGATAGTGGATGACAATGCTACCAACCGCCGCATCCTCAACCGCACGCTCAGCAACTGGGGGATGAAGCCGGTGCCGGTCGAAAGCGGGCACGACGCACTGTTGGCCATGGATCAGGCGTGCGCCGCGGGCGCGCCGTTCGCGCTAGTTCTGCTCGATTGCCACATGCCGGAGATGGACGGCTTTGTCCTGGCGGCTGAGATCAAGCAGCGGCCCCGGCTCACCGGCACGCCGCTCATCATGCTGACCTCTGCCGGGCAAGTCAGCGATTGCGAGCGCCGCCGCGACCTTGGGATTGTCGCTTGCCTGACCAAGCCGGTTAAGCAGTCCGTGTTGCTGAGCACCATAATCAAGACGCTGAGCAAGGCATCCTCGGGCGCCTTGTCGTGGCCCGCCCGCGCGGCTCAGCCCGTGCCCGTCAGCAAGAGCAGAAGCTTGCGCATCCTCTTAGCTGAAGACAATACAGTGAATCAACGGCTGGCCATGCGCTTGCTGGAGAAACAAGGTCACTTGGTGGCGGCGGCCAACAACGGACGTGAGGCGCTGGAAGCGTTGGGGCGTGAACGTTTCGACTTGGTCCTGATGGACGTCCAGATGCCGGAGTTGGACGGTTTCCAGGCCACGGCCCGTATCCGTGAGAAAGAGCGGACGACTGGCACCCACATCCCGATCATCGCCATGACTGCACACGCCATGATGGGCGACCGCGAGCGTTGTCTGGCGGCCGGGATGGACGATTACATCTCCAAACCGATTCAACCGGAGGAACTTTTCAAACTGATCGCGAAATTGGCGCCCGGCCCGGAACCGCCCGCGGGGCCGGCGCCTGGGCCCGAGTTGCAGGCCGTAGTGTTCGATCGAACCGTGGCGCTGGCGCAGGTGGAAGGCGATCAGGAACTGCTGGCGGAGTTGGTGCAGTTGTTCGCCAGGGACTGCCCGCGCTTGCTGGCTGAACTCAAGCAGGCGATTGCATCCGGTGAAGGTGTCAGCGTTGAGCGCGCGGCGCATACGATGAAGGGCTCGGCGAGTAGTTTTGGAGCACAGCAGGTCGTCGCGCTCGCTCAACAGTTGGAGGAAATGGGACGAACTGAAAAGGTAAGCGAAGCGGCACCTACCTATGCCTTATTGGCAGTCGAAGTTGAACGGCTCAATTCCGCGCTTGGCGTATTTATTGGGAAGCCTTTGGGGCAGCAGCCGGGTCGTGCCGAATTCGCGGCCCTTGGATTGAGATAGCAATGCTGACGATAAAGAACAAGAAGAATCGTTCGCTGGAGGCTGGCCGGCTATCGTTACGGCTGGCGCTGAGTACAACGTTATGCTGTTCCAGCGCTCTGGCACTCGATCCGCAAGGAGCGCTCACCCAATACCGGCGCGACTACTGGTTCTATGCACTGTGCACATTGGGTGCCTTGCTCGTCGGAGCAGGCGGCTACCTGCTTTGTTTCCGGCGGGTGAAGATGCGCGCGCGCGCGTTAAACCTGCTCGTTGCTGAACGCACGCGGGCTTGGCAAGAATCAGAGCGATTTGCCCACTCGACCCTGGATGCACTTTCCGCACATATCGCCATTCTTGATCAGAGGGGGACGATCATCGCAGTCAATGAGGCTTGGCGGAAGTTTGCGCGCGCCAATAGTGCGACGGATCAAGAGGTCTCGGAAGGGGTGAATTACCTCACTGTGGCTGATGCGGCGCGTGGCACGAGTGCATCTGACGGAGCCGCTTTTGCCGCCGGGATTCGGGCCGTGCTGGCCGATGAGACAGAACACTTCTCCGCCGAATACGCTTGCAATTCTTCCACCGAAAAACGTTGGTTTATAGGAAACGTGACGCGCTTTTCCAGTGCCGGGCCTGTCCGGATTGTCGTGGCGCACGAAAATATCACCGAACGCAAACAGATCGAGGAGACCTTGCGCGCGTCGGAGATTCAATACCGGCTTTTATTCGAAGACAATCCACACCCGATGTGGGTCTATGACCTCGATACGCTCGCCTTTCTGACTGTCAATGACGCGGCAATCCGCCATTACGGCTATTCGCGTGGCGAGTTCCTCAGCATGACCATTAAGGACATTCGATCGCCAGAAGACGTTCCAGCCTTGCTTGAAGATGTGGGCCAGGCGCGCACGGGCCTTACTTCGCCGGGCATTTGGCGACACCGGAAGAAAGATGCCACATTCATTGACGTGGAGATCACTGCCCAGACCTTATCTCTGCCGAACGAGCATGCTCAACTGGTGCTGGCCTTCGATGTGACCGAACGCCAGCGGGCGGAAGCGGAACGCGACCGTGTCTTCTCTCTCTCGTATGATATGTTGGGCATCCTCGGATTCGACGGTTATTTCAAACGTCTGAATCCCGCCTGGGAAAGAGCTCTCGGCTTCACCGATGACGAACTGCTGGACAGACCCTTTGGGGAACTCGTTCATCCCGAAGACCGTGCGGCATGCCTAGCCAGTATCAAGCAACTGATGGAGGGTCAGGTAAGCTTGGACCTTGAGTTCCGTTGCCGCTGCCGGGATGGCTCATATAAATGGCTTCTCAGTAGTTCCACTCCTTTCGCTTCCGAAGGTCAATTCTATGTAGTCAACAAGGACATCACCGCACGTAAACAGGGAGAGGAGCAACTGCTTAAGGCGAAAGAAGCCGCCGAGGCCGCCAACCGGGCCAAGAGCGAATTTCTGGCCAACATGAGCCACGAAATCCGCACCCCCATGAACGGCGTCATCGGCATGACCGAACTCACGCTCGACACCGAATTGACTGGCGAACAGCGCGAGTACGTCGGCCTCATAAAAACTTCTTCTGATTCGTTGCTGACCGTCATCAGCGACATTCTCGATTTCTCCAGAATCGAAGCCGGTAAGCTGAGCCTTGATCCCGTAGCCTTCGATCCGCGCGATTGCATCGAGGAGACGATGAAAACGCTGGCGCTGCGGGCCCAGCAGAAAGAATTGGAACTGGCCTGTCATTGGGGATCAGACGTGCCGGAAGCGGTGACTGGCGACCCCGCACGCTTGCGCCAAATTCTGGCCAACCTGGTGGGCAATGCCATCAAGTTTACCAAGCAAGGCGAAGTCGTCGTAGACGTCAGCACCGAGACGCAAAGTGACGAGCAAGTCTCGCTGCATTTCACCGTGCGCGATACCGGGATCGGCATCTCTGAAGACAAGCAGGCGCGCATCTTCGAAGCGTTTACCCAGGCTGACGGCTCGACCACGCGGCAGTACGGCGGGACAGGGCTGGGACTGACCATCTCCGCAAAATTGGTGAGGCTGATGGGGGGCCGCATCTGGGTGGAAAGCGCCGTGGGCTGGGGCAGCACCTTCCATTTCACTGCGCAGTTTGGGGCGCAGCGCGATCCAGTCGAGAAGCCCGTGCTTTCCGCACTGACCAAGCTGGCCGGCTGGCCCGTGCTGGTGGTGGATGACAACCGCACCAACCGCCGTATTCTGGCAGGCATGCTCACCAACTGGGCCCTCAAGCCAGTGGCGGTCGAAAGCGGACCGGCGGCGCTGCTGGCGCTGGAACAGGCGTCCGAGGCCAAAGCGCCGTTTGCGCTGGCGCTGTTGGATTGCCATATGCCGGAGATGGACGGTTTTATGCTGGCGGCGGAGATTCAACGGCGCAGTGGGCTGGCCGGCCTGCCGCTCATCATGCTGACCTCGGCGGGGGAAACTAGAGATTGTGAGCAGCGGCGCGGCTTGGGTATCTCCGCGTGCCTCACCAAACCTGTCAAACAATCAGAGTTGTTGCACGCGATTCTGCTGACGTTCAGTCAATCAGCACTGGCATCTGCGAGACCTGCACCAGCGGCGCGCTCTACACCGCTTGAAGTAGGTAGGAGTTTGCGAATTCTCCTAGCGGAAGACAACGTGGTGAATCAGCGGCTGGCCATCCGGTTGCTGGAAAAGCGCGGCCATCACGTGGTGGTCGCCAACAACGGACGCGAGGCGGTGCGGATGCTGGAAGAGGGCGGCTTCGATCTGGTGCTGATGGACATCCAGATGCCGGAAATGAGCGGTCTGGAAGCGACTGCTTATATGCGGGAGCGCGAGCGCGCAAGCGGCGAACATCTGCCCATCGTCGCGCTCACGGCCTATGCAATGAAGGGCGATCGGGAGCGCTGTCTGGATGCTGGCATGGATGCTTATCTCTCAAAACCGATTCAGCCCGCAGAACTCTTTCGGGTCATTGCCGAGCTGTCCTCTGCGGCAAAAGAGACAACCAACCATCAGCCGTTGCGCGCCTTCCCGCTCGCCGTGTTCGACCTGGCGAAAGCGCTGGCGTTGATGGGGGACGAGCCGGAATTGCTGAGCGAATTGGCGGCGCAATTTGCTAGCGAATGCCCGCAACGTGTAACCGAAATCAGACAAGCCATCGAGCGTGGCGAGAGTGAGCAAGTGGAGCATGTTGCGCACGAGTTGAAAGGAGCGGCCAGTACCTTCGCCGCACAGGCAACGGCGGACGCCGCGCTGCGCCTGGAACAACTAGGACGTTCCGGGAACCTGGCTGAAGGAGAAGCGGCTTATGCCGTCCTGGAGGCGGCCGTGAAGCGCTTAATCCCCGCGCTCAATGCCGTTGCTACACAGCACGGCGTCGAAAAACCGGGCGGCGGAAGGCCAAGCGCACACTCAGCGACGAACGGGGGGAACGGCGCAAATGTTTAAGGAGACAAGTTTGAAATTGAAGCCAACCAACGGCCAGATGCGCCCGGCCAGAGTGCTGGTGGTGGATGATGAACGGCATATTGCCCGGGTACTGGAGTTCGTGCTGAAAAAAGCAGAGTACGAGGTGGCCGTGGCTTATGACGGGGAGCAAGCGCTCTCTGAAGTCAAACGCTTCGCGCCGGATGCCCTGCTGCTCGATTTGGTGATGCCCAAGCTTTCCGGCTTGGAAGTTTTGAAGCGCTTGCGGGCGGATCAACAGTACGCCCGCTTGGTGATTGTGGTGCTCACTGCCCGGTCGTTCGAGAAACTGTCGGGGGAGATCATGGCGGCCGGGGCCAATCTCCACTGCGAAAAACCTGTCGCCCCGTCCACTCTTTTGAGAGAGCTTGCAAGATTCGGTGTTGCTCCGCTGGTCGAAGATGGTGCCGGGACAGCCCCGGTCAAGGAGGTTGCGCATGAAACCACATAACACAGCAATCGCTCCGTCCACGGCTCCGTCCACAAATGGTGTTCCGGACAATTCAGCCGAGCGCAGAAGATTGCTCAAGGAACTGCAAAAAACCGTCACGCCGTTCGCCGAGGTGGCAAACACCGCGTTGGCCTATGTCTCTGGGCAAGCGACCCATTGGCTGACCGCCTATCACGGCTGCCCATGTTCGCAAAGCGGCGCGGTCGCGCCTGCCTGCCCAGACCGGCCCGCGCCGGGGCGCATCTGCTATGTGGTCAATCTCGGTCCAGAGGACACTGATCATCTGGTCGTTTGCCGTGGCCTGAACCAGATAGGCTGGCCGGCGGCCATCGAATACATGGTTCATTCGATCACCCGTCAGATCGAGATGGAACAGGAGCAAAAGCAACTGTTGGAAGAACTGAGCGCATGCTGGGAGAGCCTGGAAGCGGTCTACGAGATCAGTTCGGATTTGGAACTGCTGGGTAAGCCGCGCGAATTAATCGAGCGCATCATCAATCGAGCGGCCTCCTACCGGGACGGGTTAAAGGTCATTCTCTGGATTGAGCGCGAAGGCCTGCTTTATCCATCGGCGAAGGGGCTGGTCTATCCAGGCCCACTGCCAAGCCCGAGGCGGCGCGAGGGCGGCCTGGTCGAGAAGGTGATGTCCGAGCGGAACGGCATCATTCTCAATGGCCGTCCCCGGATCGAAATGCAGCACGAGCTGGAGCCGGAATTCCGCAACGCGACACATCTCGCAATCGTCCCGCTCACTTCCCGGCATAGCAGTCTGGGCGCCTTGGCGGTCTGGCAAGAAGAGGATTTTGGTGATTTCGACTCACAAGACATGCGCTTTCTGGCGGCGCTAACACTCCAGGCCGCGATGGTGGTGGAGAATGACCGCTTGCACCGCGCCTCAATCGAGAGCGAACGGCTGCAGCAAGAGATCGAGATCGGCGCCAAAATTCAGCAGACGCTGCTACTGGGTCTGGTGCCAGGCGACGTCCCCGGTATCAAGGTGGCGGCGTTGTGCATCCCCTCGCAAATGATTGGCGGCGATTTCTACGACTTCATCAAGCCGCACGACCGTTGTCTGGACGTGATCAGCGGAGACGTGATGGGCAAGGGGATTCCCGCCGCCTTGGTCGGCGCCGCTACCAAGACCCAGTTCCTGCGGGCCATGAGCCAGTTGCTCTCCTCATCCACGCGCGCAGGCCTGCCCGAGCCGCATGAAATTGTGGCGTGCGTTCACGCCGAACTGGTCAAACAGCTCATCAACCTGGAAAGTTTCGTCACCCTTTGTTATGCCCGTTTCGATCTGGACCAGCAGCGGGTGCACATTGTTGATTGCGGGCATACCCGCACCGTTCGTTACCGCCCGCGTTTGGGCGTCTGCGATCTGCTGCAGGGCGTAAATCTGCCCCTCGGGTTCATCGAACAGGAAAACTACGAGCAGTCCTCCTTTGAACTGGCGGCCGACGATTTCTTCGTTTTCTATTCGGACGGCTTGACCGAAACGACGAATGCGGCAGGAGACCCTTTCGGTGAAACGCGCTTGGTGGAACTGGTCACCAGCCATGGCCAACTCGACCCGGAGAAACTGGTGGCCGAGATCCACCGCACCGTGATCGCTTTCACTGGCAAAGAGACGTTGGCCGATGACCTGACCTGTGTTGCCGTCAAAATTCTGGAGGCCGTTCATGACCGGCCCGCCGGAACGGCGCGGTTGGAATGCCTGAGCGATCTCGACAACCTGGAAGCATGCAGAGCATTCGTGCGGCAGGTCTGCCACGAAATAGCCTCCCCGGCGGTGGATGAGGAATCAACCAGCCAACTTGAACTTGCGGTTAATGAAGCAGTGGCCAATGTCATGCGGCATGCATACGGCGGACGCCCCGGTCAACCGATTCAGCTTTCCGCGCAAGCCTTAACTGACCGCCTGGTCTTTCAAATCCGCCATCGCGGAGCGTCTTTTGATCCTGCTGACGTACCGGTCCCGGTGTTCGATCGTTCCCAAGACGGCGGGCTCGGATTATTCATTATTGCCCAATCTGTTAATGAAGTTTCCTATACCAGCGATGAGCAAGGGGGGAACTGCATCTCTTTAGTCAAACAAATCAAACAAGGAAACCAAGATGGAAGTAACACTGGAAAAGATTGATAACGTCACGGTCATCGCCCTGCCGGGAGAGAGCCTGGATGCGAGTAACACCAAGGAATTCAAGCGCGACATCATACCAGCGCTCGAAGGGCAGTCGCGGGTGATCTTCGATATGGGTAGATTGAAATTTGTAGATAGCTCAGGACTCGGCGCGATTCTCTCGTGCTTGCGGCAACTGAACGCGAGCGGGGGAGATTTGAAGTTGAGCGGCATGTTGAAACCTGTCCGGGCGCTCTTCGAGCTTGTCCGCATGCATCGCATCTTCGACATCTACAATACGAAGGAAGAAGCTGTCGCCGCGTTCCGGCAATAGCCATTCCTCCTGACCTGAGCGCGGCAGAGAGCCGCAAGGAGTTGAGAAAAGATGAAAGCAATCATCCTGGCTGCCGGCAAGGGCGCGCGCGTCCGTCCTCTTACCAATTCACTGCCCAAGCCGATGATCCCGATCTTGAACAAACCGGTCATGGAATTGCTGGTTGACCTGCTGGCTCTCCACGAGGTTCGAAAGATCATGGTCAACACCAGCTATCTACCCACGGCGATTGAGAACTATTTCCGGCATGGCGATCGATTCGGGGTTGAAATGGCCTATTCGTTCGAAGGTCGTCTTGAAAATGGTCATTTGCTGGACGAACCGGTTGGTTCGGCGGGAGCGATCCGCCGGATTCAGGATCATTCGGGGTTCTTCGACGAAACGTTTGTTGTGCTCTGCGGCGATGCCGTGATTGACCTGGACCTCACCGCTTTGCTCCGATTCCACCGCGAAAAAAAGGCGACAGTAACCATTGCCCTGGCGGAGGTCCCGCGCGACCAGGTTTCCAACTACGGAGTGGTCGTGATGGATCAGGACAGCAGGATCACCGAGTTTCAGGAGAAGCCGCCGGTTGAATCGGCCAGGAGCACCACGGCCAACATCGGGATCTATATTTTCGAGCCGGAAGTGATTGACCACATTCCTTCCGGCGTGGCCTATGATATCGGCGGCGAACTTTTTCCCAAGCTGGTTGCTGAAGGGCGCGCGCTTTGCGGCGCGACACTGCCATTTCAATGGCTGGACATCGGCAAGCTTTCTGATTACCACCGCGTGGCCGGGATGGCGTTGCGCGGTGAAGTCCACAGAGTGCTGATCCCCGGAACGCAGATCGCCGAGGGAGTATGGGTAGGCTTGAACGTTCGCCTTGACCTGCGGCAATCAAGGATCGTTCCCCCGGTCTGCATCGGCGGCAGCGTCACCATCGAACCGGGCAGCACCATCATCGGACCAGCGATGATCGGCCCTGGCTGTGTGATTGAATCCGGATCCCACATCGAAAACAGTCTGATCTTCGATTACACACGTATCGGTTCTTCGGCCCATGTCGAAAACACGATAGTCAGCGGTGGGTATGCGGTGGATTCCGAAGGGACAGTCGTTGACATTGCACAGAGCAACATTGATTGGGTGATCGCTGATGCGCGTAGCGCGAAGAAGATGTTGACTCACGAGCAGGGGCAACTTCTTCAGATGCTCCAGGAATGGTAATTCGAAGGTGGCGTACGCCGATGGAGCGGGCAAGAAATGTTTGAGAACATTCGACAGGACTGGGAAACATACGAGAAAGACGTTACCAGGCAGGGGCTTTGGGTGATGATTGTCTATCGGTTCGGCAGATGGCGAGACAATATCCAGCCAAGGCTGCTACGCCTGCCATTTTCCTTCATTTACAAAGTGCTAAAGCTACTCAGCCAAATCCTGACGGGAATTGATCTGCCCTGCCAGGTGGTGCTGGGCCAGCGCTTCAGGATCGAACATTTCGGCGGCATCATCATCAGTGGTGACGCCGTCTTCGGCAATGATGTGACCATTCGCAATGGAGTTACTGTCGGGCTTCGGCGCACTGGAATCCGTGGCGCCCCAGTGATCGGAAATCGTGTTGACATTGGCGCGGGGGCCAAAATCCTCGGCGACATCCGGATCGGAGATGACGTTGCCATCGGAGCCAATGCTGTAGTGCTAACTGATGTGCCGGCAAATTCGATTGCGATTGGCGTGCCAGCCATCATCAAAGCTAGAAAGGCTGCCGCTGAATCACTGTTGGCAAGACAGTCTATTGCTGATTGAATGATATGGCAACGCAACTCAGGCTGTTTTATGCCGCTGGCCCCGGCAACATCATCGGAACATATCGCCACTGGAAAAATGGGCAGGACGACCCTTCGCAGGTCGCGCTAACCTATAGCGGGCAGTTTTACGACTTGTGTAGCGAACTGGGCGCGCAAGGGTACGCCGTGGCCATGCATCCGCAGCGAGAACTGATCTGCGATGGACAATTCAAGCTCGAACATTTGCCCAGACCGTGGCCGCAAGCGCGCGGTATTTTCTATCACTTGATGATGGTCTGCTACGGATTGCTGATCGTTGCGCGGGTCTTGCGGTTCCGGGCCAGCGCGGCGGTCATTGCCGAAGGCACGACGCACTGGTTTGTGCTCTCGCTGTTGGCCGTGTGCGGCATGCGAGTCATCCCCGCACTGCATTGCGTGCTGTGGCCGAAGTTTCATCCACCTGGCCGCGCGCAACGTTTGCTGAATCGCCTGAATGGCTCGTTTTTCCGGCGGCAGGCGTGGACGATTTTGAGCGCGTCGCAAGACATCAATCGGCAAGTCGAACAGATCACGAGTGGCAAGTCGCGCCCGGTCATAAATTTTCTGCCGACCTACCGGCGCGAAACGTTCGCTGGGGTGCCCCGGCCGCGCCACGATGGCCAATCCTTTCACGTATTGTTTGCCGGACGCATCGAACGCGACAAGGGCGTTTTTGACTTGCTGGAGATCGCGCAACGCTTTTCTGATGAAGGACGCACGAAGATCGAATTTGACCTGTGCGGCAGCGGTTCTGCGCTGGAAGAACTGCATGTGGCTGCGCAGAGTGTAGAACACATCTTTCACCTTCGCGGTTATTGCCAGAAGCCGCAGATGCGGGTGATGCTTGAGCGCGCGCACGCGCTGATCGTGCCCACCACTACCAGCTTTGTCGAAGGTTTCAACCAGGTTGTGGTTGAAGGCGTGCTGGCTGGACGGCCGGTGATCACTTCTTCCGTCTGTCCGGCGCTCGAATATGTGCGCAATGCCGTAGTCGAAGTCGCGCCGGGCGATGTTCGAGGCTACGGCGATGCCATTCTGGCCTTGCAAACCAGCCATCAGTTTTACGAACAGAAACGGTTGGCCTGTGCTGGTTATCAGGAAAAGTTCTATGCCTCTGCAGAAAGCTGGGCAGCGGCTTTACAGCAGGCTGTTGGAGAGCAGGCATTTTCGGCCGCAAGCCTTGAAAGGGGCAAGTCATCCGAAGATATCGAAAATGTCGTCTGAACGTTATTGCTCCAAAAAATCTTCTTGTTACTTCAGCGATGGGCGTTAATAGTGATTCGCTTTTCACAATCTGGTCGGCCACACGGGACCCTTCACCGCGCAAGAACGCGGGCGCGGCATCCGACTACTAGACCTCTTGCGAAAGTCAGAGCTGTTCTTTGAGTTCATAGTTGTAGATAGCCGCATTCAAGTTGACGCGCAAACCGGAGCGGCGGCGGCGATTGCGGTAGCGCTCCAGCAAAATGGGGGATGTCAGCTATTTTGTGTAAACGGCATTGACAATGTTAAGGCTGGACTGGTGCCAGCCCAGCCAACCGTAAACGATTTTCAAAGAGAATGGCAAACTGCTGCAAAGCCGCTTTCCAGTGCTTGATCGGCATCGTCCATTTGCGGCTGACCTGTTCCAGCCCCAGATAGACCAGCCGGTAGACGGCTTCGTCGTTGGGGAAGGCGCTGCGCCCTTTGAGCAGCTTGCGCAGACTGAAGTTGAGCGACTCGATCACGTTGGTCGTGTAGACCGCCCGGCGAATTTCCGCCGACAATTCGAACATCGGTTTGATGCGCGCCCAATTGACCCGCCAGGACTTGGCGATCAACGGATACGGCTTGTCCCACTTAACTTGAAAGGCCTCTAGCGCGCGCAGCGCCTCGCTCTCAGTCGCGGCCTGGTAGATTGTTTTCAAATCTGCGGCAACTTGTTTGCTATCCTGGTCGCTGGTCATGTGTAAGCAATGGCGCACCAAATGCACGACGCAGGTTTGCACGGTGGTGTTGGGGAAGACGCTCACGACCGCTTCGGGCAAGCCCTTCAGCCCGTCACAGCACAGAATCAGGATGTCTTGCAGACCGCGTGTTTGTAGCTCAGTCAGCACTTGCAACCAGAACTTGGCGCCTTCACCCTGCGCTAACCAGAGACCGAGCAGTTCCTTCCGTCCCTCCAAATTGACGCCGACCGCCACATAGAGTGCTTTGTTGACCACGTGCCCATCGTCACGCACTTTCAAGTGCAAAGCGTCGAGATAAACAATCGGCTCTCTCACCGAAGTGAGAATTCAAGTTGTCCGCTTACACATAATTTCTGACACCCTCTGGACGCATCACATTGCGACGGTTTACAACACGCTCAATTGGCTCAAAGATACACATAATTTCTGACACCCTCTGGACGCATCACATTGGCGACGCGGCAAATCACGGCATAATGCCAAATTTCATCCATCGTTGCGCGACGCTCACGGCGACATTCGCGCAATGCTTCGAGCGCGACATCGAGGCCAATTTTATTGCGATACTTGAAGCAATCCGCCACCGTCTTCGCCGGGTTATAAACGCGCATCGTGACGCCTTCGATAATGTGCTCTTCGATCCCTTCGCTCAGCGCCGCGCCGGAGAAGCGCACAATGCGTAACGGCGGCGCGTCCACTTTCGGTCGCCGAGCCTTGCGGTCAATTGCCAGCCAAACTTCAAACGGGGCCTGTGTCGTCAGTTCGTGGAAACGTAGCGCCGAGAGCAGGCAAACGACACCATTTGGGACCCGCTTGCAAGCTTCGGCGAAGCTGTGTTGCTCGGTGATTTCAGCGTCGGGCAGTGTATATAGCCCACGTCCCGCACGCCCAACGAGTCCTTGTTTGAGCAGCCGTTGCAGATGTGCGCGAGGCAGGCCGCCACTACCAGATCACGCGGACGGATTACACTCGTTTGCCGCACTGCTTCCAATGTTCGCTCTACGCCAGACGGCCTTGTTACCCTGGGTGCACTCTTCTTCCCAGCTTTTTTGATGGTCTTCATAATGTCGGCTCTTATCAAAATGTGCCGACGTTTTGTATCACTACCGCCTAGACTGGTCAACAAGAGAATCAGCCAAACGAGTCTACGATGCAGAGGAGGCATCACACTCAGGCGCGCCAACACGTCAGTCTTGCTGAACGGCCTCGCGTTCATCCTATAAAACGTCATTCCGGTGAAGAAAACGAACTGCACCAGATGATCCTTCCTTCACGCAGGAAAAAATGACTGCGGCAACCCTGTGTGCGCCAAACGGAAGGGTGCAAAGAGATTGTTCCGTTCTTATGCCGGATGATCTCCCATCTTGGATGCCCATCAGGCAAAAGGCTCATGTGCAGTGTTGCGCCACAACCACACGGGCAGATCATCGCGGCGAACCAGAGATAGGGGCCTTCGCCGACCAAATAGACGGTTTTCGCATCGAGTTCATCGGGTAATTCCTCAATGCTTACGGTCTGAAGTGGTGCCGGAGCGCGCCTGATCCAGCGTCGAAATCTGCCCCAGAGATTCCACAACCAACTCATGCCGCCGACTCCTTTTCGCTTAATGCTGGCATATCGAGTAGCGGTCTGACATCACCACGTCCGGCGTGCTTCGCCAGCACTAGACAAGGCGCGCCATCGGGGTCTTGAATGACCCTTGCCTGCGTCAATTGGCCTCTTCACCCGGGCGTCTTCAATCGTGGCATTGAGGATGCGGTTGAGGTTTTTTTCTTCAACCACATCGGGGTCAACTAGAACAAGCCTGCCGACTCCCAACCGCGTGAGCTGCTCAACGACCGGACTGCCTGTGCCAGAGCAGCCGACTACAGCAACCGACAGGCGCTGGAGCAGGTCGGTCGTGCCTGAGCCAAAAGCCTGCGCATGCCGTCGAGTAAATTCGGGAACTTGAGTTGCCCCACTGTCTGCGTGCCAAAAGTGCAGGTCATCGCCAACGACCGAAACGACTGGGATAGAAGCGAATTCACCTGCTACCCCAACTGTTCGGGCGAAGATGCGTCCGTCCGGAAGCATGACCGCGCTCGCGTGCGGATAATCGTGATCCATCCAACCGTGGACTGACCGGAAGAGGTCACGGTCCGATTGGTCATCGTATTCAGAAAATCTATCCAACCCGCCAGGGTGGCTGTGAATTTTGAGAATAGAAAAGCCCTGCCGTGCCGCCTCTGCCAGCAACGGCATGAGCAATTGTGTTGACCATGTGACCCGATCCGGGGTGCGGATTGAGCATTGATCGTATGGGACAGTGACGACATGGCGGACGGTCAGACAGTGGCGCGAGCTTCCCGCACGACGGCCGCAGAGCGCTAGTGCTACCGCTTCGTTGCCGTCGCCGGGAAATAAGTGCGCTTTCAACTGCGCGTGCTGTTTACCGGTGAGGCGGAGTGTTAGGTTCATCATTCAGCCTTTCAAAAACTCCCGTTCCAACCAATGCTCAACCAAGGCCAGATGGGACGCGAGGTCGTCCTCACCAGGTCGCCAGGGATTCTGTCCTGTTCGGTGGCGAGACCACCTTTGCCAGTCCTTCCCGTCGAGCGTTTGCGAGGCAAGGGCACCAATTGGCTGCCTGTCGCACCTAGCAAGGTGCGGATAGAAATAGACCATATCCAATTGAGTGTCGGGATAACCGGTCTCAATTCGCAGTGCCACCATAACCATCAACCATCAATGCAGTTACCAAAGGCCTGCGCTCCTCACATCAAGAAGCTGGAAAACTGAATGGTGCTGATGGCGTAGCGCAACAGCCTCTGGTCGCTGAGATTCAGCGCGTCATGGATTGTCTACAAGAAGAGAGGTTCAGCGGCGATGCTTTCACGGTAATATGCGCCTTTTTGTTTGACGGCGGCGACTACCTGCGGCGGCTGTTGAACGAGCCGGAGTCAGCAGAACGCACCTTAGCCCTCGGCGAGATTATCGCTTCGTTGACACGAGCCGCTGCTTATCGCTTCCCTCACCTGGGCATTAGCCCACACATCTCGCGCAGCGGTTTTGGTAAATATTTTCGTGAATCACTCAGCTCAAGTGTCCCCTGCCTGATGCCAACACAGTCGAACGCGAACGCTATTCGCGTGATGACCTGTCACTCATCTAAAGGGCTAGAATTTCCGTGTGTGATTGTGGCCGGACAAACGTTGTCACGTGCGACTAAAGGATACAAATGGCTTCCGTCAGCTTTGCAGCCGCGCGAAGAGGATGATGTGGAGCAGGCGGACTCACTGTTTTTTGTTGGCGCGACACGGGCGCAACGGGCACTGATAACTTCTTACGCGACGACCGCCAGTGGGCTTTCTGGCGCAAGACCACGTGAGGTGACTGCATTGTTAAGTAAGTGGCAGGAAAGTCTTGCCACGCCTACAAGCAGCCTGCCCCCGCGCCCTCTCTCGCGAATTGATGTCGAGACGGGATTGGTGTGGGGTGGCACTCCGGGACAGGCGCTAGCCGCTCGCAATCTCGACCAAGGGCAGTGCTCATTGAACACTTACCTGAGAGATTACGCAGGCGTCAAGTTCCCATTCAACGAGAAGCCGCTGTATCCGATCTTCTATGCAACGGTGCGGCAAGTCATGCAGTTGGTCGTAGAACAAGCGCATCAGCAAGGTCGGCCAGTTGATTCCGGGGAAGCCGGCGCTGTTTTGCGCGAAAAATGGAGCGATAGTCAAGTGGCGGATCACCCACACCACGACATCTATTTCAATCTTGCGTTCGCGTATGTTGAGCGATTTGCCTGTGCCTTTGTACCAGAGCAAGGAGAGGTGAAATATCTGCCCAATGTAATTGGCGATAAGGCCGACTTCCTTGTGCACCTTGATCTGGTCACACTCTATCGTGTCGGTAACGATGCGCCCACAGCCATTCTGTTTCGCCCGGAGTCACTACGCGAGAAGGCCAGGGAGAAAGGTTTGTTATGGGGAGCGCTTGGAGCGAAGCATCGTACCTCTTTCGTATTGCTGAAGAGGTATGAGCCAGAGCTACGTCCGTTAGTCTTCTCTGGCGATGACGGAAAATTGTATTGTTATCAGTGGACGAATAGAAAAAATGACTTTGAGAATGAGACAGGGCGAATTCTACGAAGGTTTGAACAGTTCGCCCAAGGCGTCTTTATTGAACAGATCGAGCCATTTATTTGTGATCGCTGCGAATCACGGATTGCCTGCCCATATTGGATAAACGCCTTAGCCTGATCATACAACAACCCAGTGCTGGTAACTGCTCATCTTGAACTCAAAAATATGGCAGAAGCCAAATCAGCAAAGAAGGCACAGACTCAGAAGTAAGGCCGATCATATCCCTAATTTGGCGGGCTCATTTGCATAGCTATATGTGAGCCGATGACAAGTTGACTATTCTATCACTCATATTTTGTAGAGAACTTGCTGTGACACTCACAGCGAGATTAAGATAGGTTTTGTCAAACTTGACAATTTGGGACTATTCAGGAAGCACAGGGAAAAGATCAACATTTGGGATGAGTGTTGCACTGAGTGTTGCACAATAACAAAACAGGCGTCACCAGGACGCCTGTAAGTTGTTGATTCTAAAGTCGGGACGCCCGGATTTGAACCGGGGGCCTCTTGCACCCCAAGCAAGCGCGCTACCAGGCTGCGCCACGTCCCGTTATGTTCTCAAGTGGCTTTATTGAAAGCGCGCCTAATCTAGCACATTCCGGTTGAGGGTTGTCAACATATCCTCCAGCATTAAGCGCAGCCGCTTCAGTGTATCGCGCGAAAGCGGGCGTGGCGCAGGCGCTGGTGGTGGTGTAGGCGGTGCATAGGCAGGTGGCAACTGTGGCGGCTCCGGCTCATTGAGCGAGAGCGTGAAAGATGAAGATGGCGGTACGACCGTGAGACGGGATGCGCCGCGGCCTTCATTTTGCAACTTGCGTTTGGCACCGGCAATCGTAAAGCCTTCGCTGTAGAGCAGGTCGCGGATGCGTAGCGCCATCTCGACATCTTTGCGGCGATAGGTGCGCTGGCCCGCGCGGTTCTTCTGCGGTTGCAGCGTCGGAAACTCGGTTTCCCAGTAGCGCAACACGTGCGCTTGGACGCCGACGATGTCGCAAACTTCGCCGATCTTGTAGAAGAGCTTGTCAGGTATATTCGCTTGGGCAATCTGTGTGTTCATAACGTAGCCACCTTTTGAAAGGGTGAAGATTGACTCCGCTCTAGCCGTTTCCGATC
Source organism: uncultured Acidobacteriota bacterium (assembly GCA_963699175.1). Taxonomy (GTDB): domain Bacteria; phylum Acidobacteriota; class Blastocatellia; order RBC074; family RBC074; genus JACPYM01. The sequence goes on from OY969418.1 coordinate 2,413,947, forward strand.
CAGCCTTGCCACCTGCTCGATCCTGTGAAGATCACGCGAAAACCAGCCAAGCGCGCCGAATGTTAGGTCTTTACTACAGAGGTGTCAACTTCCGTTGGGCAAATGTTTATGAAGTCTTTGTCTGGTACTCCCAACCCGCCAGGCTATGACAAGCAGCAGAAGCGTGAGCAAAGAAATCAGCGCGCCTTTACGCGCGCCAAGCGCGTGATAACGCAGTTCGATTCGATGTTTGCCCGCCGGGACGACAAGGCCGCGCAGCAGGTAGTCAGCAGTGAAAAGTGTCACTGGCTGCTGATCAATCTTTGCTACCCAACCCGGATAATTGATTTCACTGATGACTAAAAAGCGCGGACGTTCGGCGGTTGTTTCGACAAGCAATCGGCTCGATCCATAGTCGGTAATTTTGGCTTCTTCACTCGGCAAGAGCGCCGCTTCGGATAAGTTGTGGAACTGCGCTGGTGTTTCAGTTTCGAGCAAGGCTTCTCGGCGCGGATCAAAATCCGTTTCAGCCGTTCCCTGAATTCTCCGCAATGCTTCATCCCAGGTCACCTGCTTTACTTGCGGCACCAACCACGCGCGCGGCAAGGCGCGGTTATTGCGCACGATGAGGACGCCATCGTGCTCGTACACCACTTGCCAGCGTGGATTGGCGGCGGATTCTGTGAAAGGCAGTTTGCGCTCTAGTAAAAGTGGTTGCGAGCTGCCGGTCGCCGCATCGTAGCAAGAGGCTTTGAGCACGATCAGGCTTGGTTCCGGGCGGACTTTGCGCAATTCGATACGGCGCACGCGCAGCCGTTTGCCTAGCTGGAGGCGCGCCAGATAGTGGCACCCTGAAAAGCTCTGCGCCGCGTCGCCGGGGAGACGTTCGAACACTGGCGCCTGCGCATGTTTGACAGTTTGCCGCACGTCAGCGCGTTCGTAAGCCCATTCAGCCGTATCGAAGCCAGCCCGCAGTGTGTGCTCTACAACACTGCCGTCATCTGCCCAGATGCGCAATTCGGCCACGCTAGTTCCCTGCTCCACCAAGCCGGCATTGGCCATGGTTGTGACCAAAATCAAATTGTCTCCCTCTGCCGGCCCTGCGGGCACTAAAGCGGAGGAGGAGGTGGATTCCATCGTCAAGCCTAAATCCGCCGTGTTGAACCCAATTCCGTTACGCTCCAATCGCTCGACCGGCAAGATTTCCCCATTGGCATAACTCGCCACCAAGGTCGTGTTCAACAAATCCAGCACGTGCGAGCGCTCGCCCCAGACCTCGTCTGCTAATTCCTTTCTAGCAAGCACAGTCACGCCGTCCAACCAAACATAGCCGAGCGCGCGGCAGTAACGTTCGAGCTGCAACGGCTCATACCCGGCTAGATTGTGTAGTCCGCGCAGCATTGTAAGATTTGGCGCATCGAGCCGCGGGCTGGTCGAAACTTGCTCGGCAAACAAAGCTGCGCGGACATAGACGCGATTTTCTTCCGGGCGAAACTGCCTCAACCAGCGTGAAGATTCTGGCGTCGCTGTAATGCGACCCGGGGGGATATTGTTGATCTGCCCCCACCAACGCGAGTACAGAATGTACGGCTCGACAAAACAACTGAGTGCGACAGCCAGTAGCGTCAGCCATTTTTTTGCCGGTGAGACAGCCAGTCGCCACACTAGCCAAAGCAAGCTCAACACCGCTACGGTGAAAGTAAACTTCCAAGCCAAATAAGCTGTCTCGGTATCAAGGCGGCCAAATCTACCTTTCGCCCAGTGCCACCAGGCTACGCCGACGCAGCACGAGATCAAAAGCAGCAACGCGGTAAAAAGCAGTCTCAACTTCGATTCACTGGTCGCAACACGCCCGCGCAGCTTCAGCGTCACTGCATCCCAGCCGTAAGCCGCCAAGATGCTCAGCGCGAATGTCCACTCGAAGGAATGGCGTGACGCGCCACGAAACATATGCACGACCGGAATCTGATACAGCAGTTTGTAGAGCGGCGTATGATCGCCCAACATCGAAAGCCACGAGAAGGCGGCCACCGAAATCCAAAACAACTGCCGCGCATTGCTCCGCTTCCGCTGTAGCAGCGAACTGAGTGTCACTACTGCTGCAACCGCAGCTAACAAGAGAGCCACTGATGTTAGATAAGGTGTTGATTCTATGGCGTGGTAGGGAGGCGCGAGTAAAGCTTTGAATGCCCCACGTGGCGTGTAAGCCAGGCCACTGAAGAATTCGTAGTTCAATTGCTGGCGCACGCTGAGGCGAACGACCTGGGCAGTCTCCAAAATCTGGAAGGCTGCCAGGCCTAGCGCTCCGGCAATCATTCCGCCAGCAATAAGTAATGGCCGCCAACGCCGATGGGTTTTCTGTTGAGCATCAGCGCAAACAAACGCTAAACAGAACGCGTAGGCTAAAGCCACGATTCCGGCATACAGGAATCCCTGTCCAATGCCTGTTAGCACAGACAGCGCGTAAGCGCAGGTGGCGGCGACCCAACAATGTAGCAGCGAGCTGTGGCGCGCCTTTTCGATAGCGGTCAGCATCAAGGGCAGCCACATTACCGCGTTCGGCAGCATGCCATTGCTCAATCCGCCTGCCATCATACCGCCATAAGCAAAGCTCAAGCCCGCCAGCAAAGCAGCGACATGTGTACGCTTGATGGCGCGCGCATAAACATAGGTAAAAACAGATGCGAGCAGAAACGGCGCAAGGATATAAAGCTGTTCCGCCCAATGTCCGGGTAAAAACAGATAGCCCCAGGTCAAGGGATAACCCAGACCAAGTTGCGCCATAGACAGCAGTGGATAGCCACTCAGGATGAAAGGCGTCCAGGTCGGCAGAACACCGCTGCGGAGGCTCTCCCAGGCAATGGTTCGGAGCGGGTAGGAATAACTGAAAGGATCATAAAGCAACAAAAAATGCCGTCCTGTGACTGCATCCCAGAAGAAGGCCAGGCAGAACAACAAACAGAGAGTAATAAAAAAAGCTCGCTGCCTCGTCCATTTAGCCAGATCAAGAGCAGGAAAGCGCCGTTGGGTCATCTTTGATTTTAGCGATTTTGGTGATTTTGGTGATTTTGGTTCTATAAGTCTTCTATAAGTCTCTGATACCACTCTTATGTCGCACACCTAAAACTATGATTGAGAACCTATATTACACAAAGCGTTTTAGAGCAACGATGAGTGTAAAGTGAGCAATAGTCAGATCAGCAAAGGCGTGCGGCAATTCCAAATTTGGAGATTTGAGACCACCCGCTTGCCGGCTTCAGACTCAGCCACAATACAGCCATAAACAACGCTGAAAAGAGATAGGATTAAAGTGCCAGCCAGAGCTAAATTTTTCTGTAATGGAATCAGAGTGCCTACACTACAGTGTGACGGAGAGATTCGGTGATTGGATTTTGGATGGGTGTATTGTTTGGGACCGCCCGGTCACAAACAGAATGAATCGCTCTGTCAGAAGCTTACGGGGCCTATTGGTTCAAACACCAGGATGAACAGTTTGATAGGGATGCCAAACTGCGAATCTGTGAGCAAGTGCCAGCAGCGTTGCAGGGGATCAAAAGCTACGCTGAGTGTTTGAATTTTTAGGCCCTGTTTCGCTAATCCCCGCCGCCAGGCAAGCCTTGATTCACACTAGGGCGGCGGCTCACCAGTTATTCCACAAGTTCTTTGCAGCTTATGTTACGAATTGGCGCGCGCCATCAGTTCCCCCTCTAACACTTGATGAAGTAGGCGCGCCAACAACATCAAGGCCTATTCATTTTGAGAGACGAGACGACGAGGCAGGTTGATAGGGATGCCAATCTGTCACGTTATGTGGTGCCCGTCTGAAAATGAATAGGCCTTGAGCTATTTCCGGGTTCAGTGCCGCACGTCCACTCCCTCCTACGACTTTACCGATTCGCTTTATCATTTTCCACGCCGTTGAGGTAATAGCCCTCATTCAAGCAATAATCAGGCTTACAGCGCATCCCCAATAGCCACAGCCAACTTTCAGAAGTGGTGCTAACAATGAAAAATCATATTCGTCCGTCCCTTTTTTTCCGCACAGGTAAAAACAACGCACGTTGGTTCGCGCCGACGCTACTGACCGTCGCCGGGTTGTGTGTATACATATGGCTGATGCGGGACAACAGCCTGGCGCAAGCCGCCGTCTTGCGGCTTGGCGCGCAAAATGTGAACACTTCAACTGACGGCGTGTGGCAATTGATAGGCAGTCAAGCACCAGATCAAGCACCATTGGCGCCGTTGAACGTCGCACCGGGGCATAGCTTTCGCACGTTGCGGCTCAATTTGCCGGCATTGCAAGAGGTATTGAGAAAAACGCCGCTTGAAGACATCACAACACAGAGCGAGAGCATATTGAGTTTGCCTTTGCCAGATGGGTCATTCGCTCGTTTTCAAATTGAAGAGTCGCCGGTGATGGAGCCAGTGCTGGCAGCCAAATTCCCCGAAATCAAAAGCTATCGTGGACGCGGACTGGATGATTCCGCACTGCAAGTGCGTTTCGACTGGTCGCTACGCGGATTGCACGCGCTGCTGCTCGCTGGTGAAGAGGCGATCAGCATTGGCCCTGCGCGCAATGACGATGCTGCGACTTACGTTAGCTTCTATGGTCAAGACGCCGTCAACCCGCACGATTTTGAGTGCCTGACCGAGCAATTGCCCGAACTGCGTGAGGATGCAGGACGCACGCAGACGCCGCGCACCTTTTCGTTCGGCAATGTGCGACGTAACTTTCGCATCGCAGTCGCCACAACGGTCGAATATACCAACACGCCCGGTCTCGGCGGCGGCAACGCCGCAAGCGCGCTGGCTTCGGTCAACACATGGCTTAACGCAGTCAATCTGATCTATGAGCGCGATCTTTCAGTACATCTCAACCTGGTGGCCAACAACAACCAGATCATCTTTACCAGTTCAGACAGCTTTACCAACGGCGATCCGCAGGCGATGCTGGCACAAGTGCGTAGCGTGCTCAGTACAACCATCGGTTCGGCCAATTATGATCTAGGCCATGTGTTAGGCACCGGTAGCAGCGGTGTCGCCTTGTTGGGTGTGGTCTGTTATAACAGCGGTTCGAATGGCCCACTCAAAAGCAGCGGCGTGAGTTTGATAGACCCCAGCACAGCGGTCGGCAACAGCTTCTACATCACGCGCATCGCGCACGAGATTGGGCATCAATTTGGCGCGACGCACAGCTTCAACGATACAGATCCAAATTACCAATGCAGAGACTCGCGCACCAGCTCGAGCGCGTGGGAATCAGGTAGCGGCCTGACCATTATGTCTTACGCGGGTGTGTGCAATCCGATCACTATCAGCCGCGCCACGCATTTCCACGGCGGCAGTCTGATGCAGATGGCCGATTACCTGACGAATCTCGCGCCCTGCGCTTCGACCAGCAACTTCAATAACAATTCGCCCGTGGTCAGCGGCGGGAACGATTACACTATTCCGCGCAACACGCCTTTTGCGCTGACTGCGACGGCTAGCGATCCCGACGCTTCAGACACGCCGAACTTGAGCTATTCATGGGAAGAACTGGATTCGGGTGGCGAAAACTACGGCAACCCGGCGTTTACCGATGCCAGCGATCCAGCGGGCACGACACGCCCAATTTTTCGCCCGTATGCGCCGGTCAGCAGCCCAACGCGCTTTTTTCCAAGCCTGAGCTACATTCTGAACAATGCGAATGTGCCACCAACAACGCGAGTGGAGAGCGGCTACACGGTCTATACCGGCGAGAGCTTGCCGAACGTGACACGAGCAATGAAATTCAAAGTGACGGTGCGCGATCAGCGCGGGGGCATAGTTGATGACGATGTCGTAATCAACGTGGAAAGCAGCGCCGGTCCGTTCGCCGTGACTGCGCCAAACACGAATGTGAGCTGGGCCGGCGGCGCGTCGCAAACCGTCACTTGGAACGTCAACAAGACCAACATAGCGCCGATCAGTTGCGCGCAGGTGCGCCTCTTGCTCTCGACCGATGGCGGCAATACCTTTCCGCTCACGCTGCTTTCCAGCACGCCCAATGATGGCAGCGAGACGATTAGCGTGCCAAGCGGCTTGTCATCCACCAGCGCGCGCTTGAAGGTTGAAGCCGTCGGAAACATCTTCTTCGATATTTCAGATACGAATTTTACACTGACACAAGGGAGCGCAGCTTGTCCCACGATCACCAGCCTCAATCCCGGCAGCGGCCCCATTGGCGCGAGCGTGACAATCACGGGCACGAATTTTACAGGCGTCAGTGCAGTAAAATTCAACAACAACGTCAGCGCCAACTTCACCGTCAACAGCAACACGCAAATCACGACCAGCGTGCCAGTGGGCGCGACAACCGGCGCGCTCAAGCTCAGCAAGACAGGTTGCAGTGATGTGTCGAGCGCCAGCTTTACCGTCGGCGCGAGTAGTCCGCCACTCATCACATCTCTCAACCCGACCTATGTTCCAGCGGGTAACGCGCAATTTACCTTAACGGTCAACGGCTCGAACTTCGTCAACGGCGCGGTCGTGCGTTGGAACGGCGACAACCGAACGACCACCTTTGTCAGCAGCGCGCAATTAACCGCTACAATTCCTGCCGCTGATGTCGCCAGCGCAGGGTTGGCCAACGTGACCGTCTTCAATGCTGCGAATAATACGACTTCCGCCGCCGCTACTTTTGCTATTGCTGGAGCGGTGTCTAACGTTTCAGCCGCCAGTTACCTCAGCACGCAATTCGCTCCCGAGGAAATCGTCGCCGCCTTCGGACAGAACCTGGCAACTGGTTCGGCCACTGCCACCAGTTTGCCGTTGCCGACACAGCTTGCGGGCACGAGCGTGAAGATCAAAGACAGCGCCGGAGTCGAACGGCTTGCCGCCCTCTTTTTCGTTTCGGCCAATCAGGTCAACTATACATTGCCCACAGGCGTGGCTAACGGCACCGCTACGGTTACGGTCTTCCGTAGCGATGGCCGACTCTCGCTCGGTCAAATCACTATTAACCCCGTCGCGCCGGGCTTGTTCAGCGCGAATGCCACGGGTTCAGGCGCGGCCACCGGTGTGGCGTTGCGCGTGATGACCGGTAACGTGCAACGCTTCGAGACGATCATCCGCTACGACACGGCGAGCAGCAAATTTGTAACGATGCCGATTGACCTAGGCCCGACAACGGATCAGGTCTATTTGGTGATTTACGGCACTGGTCTACGCCAGCGCAGCTCATTGAGCAATGTGGCTTGCACACTTGGCGGAATTGCGGTGACGCCAACCTTTGTGGGCGCGCAGGGTTCGTTCTCCGGCCTCGATCAGGTCAATCTCCTCGTGCCGCGCAGTCTGGCCGGACGCGGCGAAATTGATCTCAGCTTGACGGTGGACGGCAAGCCGACTAATCCGGTGAAAGTTCAGATCAAATGAAGCCTGCGCGCCAAGCGAACTGGCAACGCCTGTGGCGCGTTGCTTACATCGGTGATTGAGTCTCAGCCATCCGCCTCCATTTTGAGTTATTCACGGATTGCGCCTACACTATGCCGCGCATGCTGATGATATTCACCCTCGTTTGAGCATCCTCCAAAATCCAGGGAGTAGTTTAGGTAATGAACAGAATTCGCCGCGCTGGCGGACAGTCTTCGTTCCTCGTGTACAAATTCGCGTGGCTGGCTGTTTTGTCGCTGGCTATTGTGGCTGCCGTCTGTTGGCAGGCCTGGCCGATAATGCGTGTCAGCGGGCACGCGCAGATAGATGACCGCTCGCCCGATGGTCTGTGGCAAGAGATCGCGCAGCGAGAGTTGACTGCGACCCCATTCGGTGTTGCGCCAGGTCGCCATTCGCGCGCTGTGCGGTTGAATCGCCAAACATTACTGGACGTGCTCAGGAAAGCGCCGCTCGAAAACGTGCGGGCACTCGCTGAAAGCCAGAGCGTATTGAGCTTGCCGTTGCCGGATGGCAAATTCGCGCGCTTTCGCATCGAAGAGTCACCAGCGATGGAACCGGCACTGGCCGCCAAATTCCCGGAGATCAAAAGCTATCGCGGCGTGGGATTGGACGATTCCTCAATGCAGTTGCGTTTCGATTGGTCGCCGCGCGGTTTGCACGCGCTGTTGCTGGTGAACGAAAAACCGATCAGGGTCGAGCCGTTGCGGAATAATGACGACACGGCCTATGTTAGTTACTACGGCCAGGACGCGATCAAGCCGCCGGACTTTGAATGTCTGGTCGAACAAGTGCCCGCAACCGCTGCGCCAGCGGCGCGCAAACTCACGCCGGCTGCTTTTTCATTCGGCAATGTGCGGCGCAACTTCCGCATCGCGATTGCTACAACGGTCGAATACACTCAAGCGTCAAATTTGGGCGGTGGGTCGGTGGCGAGCGCGCTTGCCTCGGTGAATAGCTGGTTGAACGCGGTCAATCTGATCTACGAGCGCGAACTCTCGGTGCATTTCAATTTGGTGGCTAACAACGACCGGATCATTTTTGCCGAGAACGATTTTCTCTCAAACGGTTTTCCCAGCCTGATGCTCAACGAAGTGCGCGGCATCTTGAATCAAACCATCGGCGCGGCCAATTACGATCTGGGTCATGTACTGGGCACGGGCAACGGCTCGGCATCGAACCTGGGCGTGGTTTGTATTGATTCCGGCTCGCCTGGCCCCTTCAAAGGTGGCGGCGTGAGCTTGATTCATGCGGGCGCAACGGTGGGCAACAGCTTCTACATTACACGCATCGCGCATGAGATCGGCCATCAGTTCGGCGCGACGCACAGCTTCAGCGATGCCGACCCGAATTACAGTTGCAACAACGCGCGCAACACTGTCAGCGCGTGGGAATCGGGGAGCGGCTTGACGATCATGTCATTCGCCGGTTCGTGCACGCCGATCACGACCGAGCGCGCCTTACATTTTCACGGCGGCAGCTTGGCGCAAATTGCCAGCTTCCTGCAAAACAACGCGTTCTGCGCGCAAACAGTCAGCGTCAATAACAGTCTGCCAACAGTCAACGGCGGAAACGATTTTCGCGTCCCGCGCAACACGCCTTTTGTTTTGACGGCGACAGGGAACGATCCAGACCCGTCTGACAGGCCGAACCTGACTTATTCGTGGGAACAGATGGACACAGGTGGCAGTAGCTTTGGCAACCCATCGTTCACCGATGCAAATGACGTGGCGGGAACGACGCGTCCGATCTTTCGGCCTTACGTGCCGACGAGCAGTCCGACGCGCGTCTTTCCTGATTTGAACTACATCCTGAACAACGCAAACGTGCCGCCGTTGATGCGGAATGAGAATGGCTTCGCGGTCTTCACCGGCGAGAACTTGCCAAACGTGACGCGCACAATGAACTTCAAAGTAACTGTGCGCGACGGTCGCGGAGGCGTGGCTGATGATGATGTCCTGGTAGATGTAGACGGCAACTCCGGCCCCTTCGCCGTGACCGAGCCAAACAGCGCAGTCACCTGGACTGGTGGTTCAAAACAGACAGTAACGTGGAGCGTAAACGGCACGAACGCCGCGCTGATCAACGCCGCCAACGTGCGCATCACGCTTTCGACGGATGGCGGCTTGACCTTTCCGGTGACGCTGTTTGCTTCTACACCAAACGATGGTAGCGAAACGATCACTGTGCCGAGCGGGCTATCATCAGCTGCGGCGCGCGTCAAAGTCGAAGCCATCGGCAATATCTTCTTCGACATCTCCGACACGGATTTTGTCCTGACGCCGGGCAGTCCGGCTTGTCCGACGGTCAGCAGTCTCAACCCCACGAACGGGCAAGCTAATGTAGTTGTGATGCTGACGGGCACGAATTTCACCGGCGTCACCGCGGTCAGATTCAATAACAATCTCAACGCCACATTCACGCTGCTCAGCGACTCACAGATCAGAGTGACAGTGCCCCCCGGCGCGACGACCGGCCCGCTCACGCTCGTCAAAGCAGGCTGTGGCGATTCGCAGACCGCCAACTTCACCATCGCTGCCTGTACCTTCACGCTCAACGCCACAGCGCGCAATGTTGCCGCCGGGGCCAGCAACAACAACGTCGCCATCACAACCGGCGCGGCTTGCGGCTGGACGGCGGAGAGCCATGCGCCGTGGGTGACGATCACCAGCGGCGCAACAGGCAATGGCAGCCGCACCGTCAACTTTTCCATCGCGGCCAACGCCGGCCAAGCGCGCACCGGCCTGCTGACTGTGGCCGGACAGACTGTCACCATCACACAAGCAACGGGCTGCGCCTTTGCGCTCAGCCCTGCGATTCAAAATCTGGACGGCCCCGGCGGCACAGGCAGCGTTACTGTCACGGCGGGCGCAAACTGTCCGTGGACAGCCGTCAGCAACAACTCTTGGATCACCATCACCGCTGGCAAGAGCGGCAACGGCAATGGCACGGTCGCTTTTACGGTCGCTCCCAACAACGGGCTTGAGCGCACTGGTACGCTCACCATCGCGGGACAGAATGTCACCGTAACGCAATCGTCTAATTGCAACTTTGGCATTACGCCAGACGAACGAGACTTTGGCGCGGCCGCCACTTCAACAACCGTCAACGTGCAGGCAGGCATTGATTGCACCTGGGTCTCTACCAGCACGGTGAATTGGTTGACGATAGCAGCAGGCGCGAACGGCATCAGCAACGCGGCAGTCGTTATCAACGTCGCAGCCAACACCGGGCCAGCGCGCACAGGTTTAGTAGTCGTAGCCGGACAGCCTTTCACGGTCAATCAGGCAGGCGGCTGCACCTACACGCTCAGCCGCGCTAATCAGGATTTCAACGCTGCGGGTGGCACCAACAGCTTCAATGTGACGGCGGGCGCGGGCTGCACCTGGTCAGTCGTCAACAATGCTGGTTGGATCAGGATCAACAGCGGAGCAACCGGCGCGGGCAATGGCACAGTCAATTTCACAACAACGGCCAACACCGGTGCGGCGCGCGCCGCCAACCTGACAATTGCCGATAAGACCTTTACCATCTCCCAAGCTTCAGCTTGTGCCGTCACACTCTCGGCGACAACGCGTAATGTGACAGCTCCGGCAGTGACCGGCACACTCAACGTGACCGCGGCGGCAAGCTGCGCGTGGATGGCAGTGAACAATGCCGACTGGATTACGCTCACGGGCAATACCAGCGGCACTGGCAATGGCACAATCAATTATTCGGTTGCCACTAACACAGGCGCAGCGCACATCGGCACGCTTTCAATCGGCGGTGTCACCTTCACCGTTACACAAGCCGCGGCGACTTGCGCTTACGCATTCAGCCCGTCTTCGCAAAACGTCGAAGCCAGCGGGACGAACGCAAATGTAAACGTCACAACCGCCAACTTCTGCACGTGGACGGCGACGAGCAACGCCGGATGGTTGACGATCACCAGCGGTTCAGGCGGTTTGGGCAATGGCGCGATCTCCTACAGCGTAACCTCCAACACTGGGCCGCAACGCAGTGCCGCACTCACTATCAGCGGACAAAATTTCAACTTGACGCAGGCTGCTGGCTGCGGCTTCACGTTAAGCACGAATCAGCAGAACGCCGCCGCGACAGGCGACAACTTGAGTGTGAATGTCGCAGCCACTCCCACTTGTCCGTGGGCAGTAACGAGCAACGTCGGTTGGATTACCGTCTTTGGTGAGGCGAACCGCACCGGCACCGGCCTCGTTAATTACGAAGTTCAACCCAACCCAGGCGCAGCACGCACTGGTTCGCTGACTGTAGCGGGCCAAAGGCTGACCATCGTACAAGGCCCCAACAACGCCAATCCGCCACTCGTGACTGCGCTCACTCCGGCGGCTGTGCCTGTTGGCAACAATCAATTTGAGTTGACCGTGCGTGGTCTCAACTTCAAGCGCGAGTCGGTCGTACTCTGGCAAGATATTCCGCGCTTTACCGTCTTTATTGACAGCACGCAGTTGCGCGCCACGATTTCGGCAGCAGATGTCGCCAATGCCGGATTTGCCAATGTCGCTGTGAGTGATCTGGGGCACCAAGCTATGTCGAATGGCGCGCGCTTCCTCGTCATCGGGCGTAACACCAATACTTCAGCGGCCAGCTACGCGAGCACAGAATTGGCGGCGGAGCAAATTGTCGCAGTCTTCGGCTCCAACCTGGCGATAACGACCGCCAGTGCCACGACTGTGCCCTTGCCCACTACGCTTGCGGGCACGACCGTGCTAATCAAAGACAGCGTGGGCAACGAACAGCTCGCGCCGCTCTTCTTCGTCTCGGCCAATCAGATCAACTACCTGATTCCCGCTGGCGTGACTCCAGGCCGCGCAGCGGTCACCATCACCAGCGGCGAAGGACAAATCTCAGTCGGTGAAATCAACATCAACTCCGTCGCGCCCGGCCTGTTCAGCTCTGATTCGAGCGGCAAAGGGTTAGCGACAGGCTTTGTCTTGCGTGTCTTGGCCAACAACACGCAACGCATTGAGGCAATCGTGCGCTTCGACGCTACTCAGCGCATTTTCGTGCCTGTGCCGATTGATTTAGGCGCGGCGACCGATCAGGTTTTTCTGGTGCTTTATGGGACGGGCTGGCGAGGGCGCAGCAACTTGAATAATGTGGCTTGCACGATTGGCGGCGTAAACGGCACACTCAATTTTGCCGGTGCGCAAGGTACGTTGATTGGCCTCGATCAAATCAATGTGTTATTGCCGCGCAGTCTGGCCGGACGCGGTGAGGTGGAGATTGCGCTGACGGTTGATGGCAAGCAAGCCAATCCGGTCAAGGTGCAAATCCGGTAATTGTGAAATGGAGTGGCGCGCCCGACAGGGCTCGAACCTGTGACTCAAATTTTTAAGATTTACGTTGTCTTCTTTGGTGAGTACGTTCTCGGTGGCAGTTAGAGCAAACTACGTCGCATTTGGCAATCTCTGCCAATAGCCTCTTCTTTGTAAAGAGAGTGAAACGACTGACATCATCTAACTTTTCTGAATCATCACGATGGTCAAAATCCATAACGTATGATGGGTATTGAATACCGCAATCACAGCATGGTTTAGCTTTAGCCTCTATCAAAAGTTGTTTTAGACGTAATCTTTGACGTCCATTGCGCTCGTAGTAGCGAGCTTTGTTATTTTGATAGTGCTCCTTGCTATATGACCTCTGACATTCTTTACAGAAATGCTGAGTCCGGCCATTACCTTTTGAGCCGAAGTAACTGATAGCAAGAGTTCGCTGGCAGGGGCCTATACATTTCTTTTGCATACTTGCGTTTGGCTAAGACAGCGGCAGAGTCAATCATTGCTGTCCATCTGTAATATATGGCGCGCCCGGTCCGACTCGAACGGACGACCTACGGCTTCGAAGGCCGGCGCTCTATCCAACTGAGCTACGGGCGCGCAAGGTGGCAATGCAAAAGAACGGCGCAAGTTGTATCACAGCCCTTGCGCTGACGGCAAACGCGCGGCTTCACCGTTTTCTAGCGCCACCGCTTTCCGACAACAGCACCACCCGGCGCGGATCGTGCTCAGGTTGTTTGGCAAAGATGCGTTGCAACAAACCTTCTTTCTTCGGCGCAATCAGTTTCTTCAGACGCGGCATGATGCGGCGCGCGGCTTCTTCGCCAGCGGCAATCATCTCAGCGGCTTTGGTCAAGTCATCGGGGCGCACGTGTGTGATTTCGGGGCGAACTACCAGATCCGCGTCTTGATACAAGTAACTAACCGAACTACGTCCCATCACTGCCATGGATTGCGCCATTATAGTAAACAGATGCGTAGGTTGCGGAATCGGCAAATGCTGCGAGTTGATGTCCACAGCGACTACTATATCCGCGCCCATCGTGCGCACGACCGAAGCTGGTAGATGGCCAACCAATCCGCCATCCACCATCATCCGTCCATTGACCATCACCGGCGTATAAAAAACCGGCAAGGCGCAGCTCGCCCGAATGGCCAGCGCCAAGTTGCCCTCGGTGAAGACAACCATCTTGCCGGTTTGCAAGTCACAGGCGATTGCCCCAAATGGTATCCGCAACTTCTCGAATTCGGTTACTGGGAAGCGGCTGTGAACGTACTCTTCCGTACGTTCGCTCGAATTGAAACCTAGCTTGGAGACGGTGACTCTGCCGAGGTCGCTCCAACGAATGGTCAAGGCGAGCTTTTCGATCTGATCGGCGGACAAGCCTGCCGCATACGCGCCGCCGATCAACGAGCCGACGCTAGTGCCAGCAATCAGATCAATTGGAATGTTGTTCTTCTCGAATTCGCGCAACACACCGACGTGTGCGCAACCGCGCGCCATCCCAGCGCCGAGCGCCAAACCGACAATGGGGCGTTTCAATCCATTTCCGAGCATACTGATTGATCTCCCGAATGATAAACCATGCCTTCAATCACGCTGCCAAACGCGCCACATTGTAGCAAACGCCAAGCCACAGAACAGTCCCTATCTGCCTGTGATTTGTCAAGCGCTACGCAATAAAACATTGCTTAGAAAAGATTTTAGTCCGCCACACTTGTGGCTTGACCCTTTGCGCCGGGTTAAGGTTATACTGCCTAAACATTTTTGCTTGCACGCAACTGACGCAAGGCAGGAAAGGCGGCAAGCAATTTGAAGAAACCGGACGAAAGATGAAAGAAACACGCCTGCACAATATCCCGCGTTATTGTTCGCTCGACGGCTTCACGGAAATGAGTTCGAGCTTTGACGGCGTGGCCATCCGTACACTCGGCCAGTTCGATACGGTCTGTGCCAAGACTCTCAACAGCGACTATTACATTTTCATCCTCGACCCAGAGACCGGCAAAGCCCTGGTGCAAGGCGGACGCTTCTTCTCGCAGCCGATGGAGGCAACAGTGAGCGGCTCGACCTTTGGCGGCTGTATGCTCAAGATGGGCTGGTTGGGCATCGGGTTGCGGATTGAGATTTGTTATGACGGGAAACGGATTGTGACTTCGCCGGTGCGCTCGCTGATGATTGAGAAGGGCAATTAATTCGCTTGTTTCATTTGCACTAGCCAAACTACCACCAACGCCGCTAAACCACCTGATATATCCAGCAAGCTATCGTAAGGCGACGCCGTGCGGCTGGCTGTGAAGCTCTGATGCCATTCATCTAGTAAGGCCCAGAGGGCGACAATGACAAACGTCCACCCTGCCCAACGCCATTCCCATTTCACTGGCGCACCCGCGCGAAACGCTCGCCACCATAAGCAAGCCAGAATCGCATACTCAGTGAAATGCGCAGCCTTGCGCGTTAAAAAGTGAACCCATTCGTATTGATGTTGGGTAATGGCAGGATAGACCAGTTGCAAGAACCACAGCAGCCGTGAGCCGGTCTGCTCGGCTGAGAAGGCGTCGGTCGAAAGGCTGAACATCGCCGCCATCCAGAGCAGTGGCGGCAACCAGTAACCGATTTTAGATTTTAGATTTTGGATTTTGGATTTTGAGTGCTGCGCCTGATTCATAAATCCGCAATCCGCAATCCAAAATCAGAGAGCTTCTGCGCCGCTGACCACTTCGATGATCTCGCGCGTGATGGCGGCTTGGCGGACGCGGTTCATGTTCAGCGTCAGCCGGTCAATCACTTCGGTGGCGTTCTTTGAGGCCGAATCCATCGCGGTCATGCGCGAACCCATCTCGGAGGCGACCGATTCGAGCAGCGCGTGATAGATCTGATTCTCGATCAACTTCGGCAGCAGCACATCGAAGATTTCAGCGGCTGGTTGCTCGTAGATGTAATCGCCGCCAGTTTCGGCTGGTGCATCCTCCGGCAAATGGCCAATCGGTAGCAATTGCCCGAGCGAGGGCTTTTGCACCAGCGCCGATTTGTATTCGCCGTAGATCAGATAAATCGTGTCAACCGGATTCTCTGCGCTGGTGAAGTCGGCGACGAGTTGTTGCCCGATGTTGATGGCGTCTGATGCGTTGACTTTGCCGGTGCCGGTGATGCCCAGATGCGAGCGTCGAATCTTGATGTTGCGGCGATGGAAATAGTCGTAGCCTTTGCGCCCGATCAACACGAGTTCGTTCTCTTCAGCTATGTGCAGGCGCAAGAACTCGTTGGCCGCTTTGATGAGGTTGGTGTTGAACCCTCCACACAAGCCTTTGTCTGCCGTCACCAGCACCAGGATGTTGTGCTTGGCGCGCGCCGTCTCGCTGGTGGTTTCGCGGACACTCAGCAGCGGATGCTTGAAATCGGGCGCGCGGCGAGCCAGGTCGCCGAGAATCTGCGTCATCTTCTGCGTGTAGGGACGCGCGGCTTGCACGCGCTCCTGCGCGCGGCGCAAGCGGGCCGCCGCGACCATCTTCATCGCTTTGGTGATCTGCTGCGTGCTTTTGACGGCGCGCAGTCGCCGCCGTAGGTCTTGTATGCTAGGCATAGTTAAATGAGATCATTCCTGGGAGCGCAGGCATCCTTGCCTGCTGGCTTGGCATTTGTAGCGCTGCTGTCGGGAGGATAGCCGCTGAATCAATGCCGACTCAAGCCACGCGAGCAGGCAAAAATGCCTGCGCTCCCAGGGCGTTATGCTTTAGCGCCTTTAGCCTGCGCGCTGAAGCGTTCCTTGAACTCTTTCAACGCGGCGTGGAGTTGATCCTTGACGCTGTCGTCAATGGCTTTCTTCTCGCGCAACTCTTGCAAGAGCGAGCCTTTGCTATTTTCCACGAACTTCAACAACTCGGCCTCGAATTTGCGAATATCTTCCACTGCGACATCGTCGGCGTAGCCGTTGGACGCCGCCCAAATCACGACGACTTGTTTCTCGACATCCATCGGCACGTATTGATCCTGCTTCAGGATTTCGGTCAGACGTTGTCCACGCGCCAACTGTTTGCGCGAAGCTTCGTCCAGATCGGAGGCAAACATGGCGAAGGCTGCGAGCGCGCGATACTGCGCTAGATCGAGCCGCAGCGTACCGGCGACGCTCTTCATCGCCTTGATCTGCGCGTTGCCGCCCACGCGGCTCACCGAGTTGCCCACGTTGATGGCGGGGCGGACGCCGGCATTGAACAGATCGGATTCGAGAAATATCTGCCCGTCGGTGATCGAGATGACGTTGGTCGGAATGTAAGCCGAAATGTCGCCCGCCTGCGTTTCGATTACGGGCAGCGCCGTCAACGAGCCGCCGCCACGTTCGTCGCTGTATTTCGCCGCGCGCTCCAACAAGCGCGAGTGCAGATAGAACACGTCGCCCGGATAGGCTTCGCGTCCCGGCGGACGGCGCAGCAGCAGAGAGATCTCACGATAGGCGGCGGCGTGCTTGGACAGGTCATCGTAGATGCAAAGCACCGCTTTACCTTGATCCATGAAATATTCACCGATGGCGCAACCGGCGTAGGGCGCTAGGTACTGCATCGCCGCCGGTTCGGAAGCCGCGGCTGCGACGATGATGGTGTAGCTCATTGCATCATACTTTTCGAGCGTCGCTTGCACTTGCGCGACGGTTGAATTTTTTTGGCCGATGGCGACGTAGACGCAGATCACGTCCTTGCCACGTTGATTGATGATCGTGTCAATGGCGACGGCGGTCTTGCCCGTTTGGCGGTCGCCGATGATCAGTTCACGTTGGCCGCGCCCGATGGGCACCATCGAATCAATCGCTTTCAAGCCCGTCTGCATCGGCTCTTTCACTGGCTGGCGATCAACGATGCCGGGTGCGATACGTTCGATGGGATTGAATTTACTGGTCACAATCGGGCCTTTGCCGTCGGCAGCTTGGCCGAGCGCGTTGACGACGCGGCCCAGCATCGCTTCACCAGCGGGCACTTCGATAATGCGCTTGGTGCGTTTGACGATGTCGCCTTCTTTGAGCTTTTGGTAATCGCCGAGCAGCACTGAGCCGACCTTGTCTTCTTCCAGGTTGAGCGCGAGACCGAACGCGCCTTGGCCGAAGTCTAGCAACTCGCCAGCCATCACCTGTTCGAGGCCGTGGATTTCGGCGATGCCATCGCCGACCTTGATGACCGTGCCGACTTCGGCAACGGTCACGCCAGCGTCGAAGTTCTCGATCTGCTGGCGAATGATTTTA
Source organism: uncultured Acidobacteriota bacterium (assembly GCA_963699175.1). Classification (GTDB taxonomy): domain Bacteria; phylum Acidobacteriota; class Blastocatellia; order RBC074; family RBC074; genus JACPYM01. The sequence goes on from OY969418.1 coordinate 2,431,864, forward strand.
CTGATCTCGTCTGCCCTGATTTCGTCTGCCATATTCTCTCCAGTAGTTGATGGTTCGTGGCCACTCAATTTGCATTCATCAGACGCTCTTTCATCTGCGCCAATTGGTTCTTGATCGAACCGTCATAAACCTTGCTGCCGAGGCGCGTCACTACGCCACCGATGATGTTCGGGTCGGTCTTGAATTGCAGCCGCACCTCTTTGCCCGTCGCTGCGCGCAGCTTGTCGTGCAAGAGCCTGCGCTCGTCATCATTGATCGCGCGTGCCGTCGTAACTTCTGCCGAAACGACGTTGGTGCGCACGTCCATCTCCCGCATCAAGGCTTTGACCATTTGATCGAGTTGATGCAGGCGATGGTTGGCGAGCAGCAATTGCAGGAAGTTTTGCGAAGTCTGCCGCAGCCGCAGCCGAGCAAGCAGGTCATTCAACACGGCGCGCTTACGCTCCTGCGCGAGCACAGGGCTAGCGAAAACTTCGCGTAATTGCTGGTGACTTTCGACCAACTTGGCGAACTGATTCAACTCCGCCGAAACTTCATTGACCTCACGCTTCTCGATGATCACATCGGCAAGCGCGCGGGCGTAGCGATTGGCAATGGTGGCAACACTCATAACTCGAAGTAGTCAGTAGTCAGTAGTCAGTAGTCAGTAGCGTTCTAGTTTGCCGCTGCCCAGCGACTGCTAACTCACTTTCGTTAATTCCTCGCTGACGCGTTGCAAGAGCCGGGCGTCGTCCTGCGGGGTAAGTTCACGGCGAATCAACTGTTCGGCCAATTCGACGGACTTGTTGGCGGTAAACTCGCGCAACTGCACCAGCGCGGTTTGTTTCGCGCCTTCAATCTCGCGCTGCGCAGTAATGCGCAGCTTTGCTGCGTCGGCTATGGCCTCGGCTTCCAGACGGGCGCGTTCGGTTTGCGCTTCGCGCTCGGCCTGATTGCGAATCTCAGCCAATTCGGTATCCAGTTTGTTCAGCCGCGCGTTAAGCTCATTCATCTTTGCTTCAGCTTCGGCTTTTTCTCTGGCCGCGCGGTCAAGTGTGGTGCGCACTTCGGCCAGACGCGTGGTAAAAAAATCGCGCACCGGTTTGCGCAACAGATAATAAAGGATTCCGACGAAGAAGATTAAATTGACGGCTTTCGGAATAGCAGGGTGCAGCCCTTCAGCGAGCAGCACTGGGTGAAAGAAAATAGCAGGTATAAAAGATCGAAGCTGGGCGATGCTTTTCATTCGTGCTTGGTTTCTCCTCTTCCCCTTCAGGGCAGTCTAGCCAACTTGGCGCTTCAAGATTTGCGATGAAATGGTTGCCGCCATCGTGCGCGCTTCATTCTCTAAGTTCTGGCGCGCCCGCTCGGACTGTTGGGCTATCTCTTCTTTAGCGGCGGCGATCTGCGTGAAGGTCTCCTGCTTGACCTGTTCTATCATTTGTTGGCGTGCGGCTAGGGCTTCCTTCCGTTGCGCTTCGAGCAATTGATAAGCCGCCGCGCGCGCACCACGGACTTCATCTTCGTACTTCCTCAACCGCTCGTCGTATTGCGCGAGCAGATTTTTCGCTTCGACCAAACGGCCCGCGCCCAAATGCTCGCGCTCGTCCAGGATGCGGTTGATCGGGGCAAACAGAGTGCGATTGAGTATGAAGATCAAGAGCAGGATGCTGATAAAAATAAAAAGGAAGGAGCCATCAATGCTCAGCACGCCCCCTTCCAAAATCAGCACAAAGGCAGGAATCACCGCGTCACTCTCCTCAAGCGTTTCTGCTAACCGCCCACAGGCAGCGTCAGCGCAAATTTCCGGCAAAAATTTAAGTCGGGATAATTAGCACATCGTTTCACAAAGTGTCAACGCGAGCGCAAAAAAACGGCTGGTCATTCGTAATTTTGCGCTGACTGCTGGCTGTTGTGGCTCACTTAATGTTGATTCGCACCGTATTCGCCGCCCGTCCCTCAATCGTCAACACAACATCCACCTCGCCGCGCCCAGCCAGACTGCGCGGAACGCTCAAATTGGCTTGATCCACGCCGACCAACTGCCCTTGTGCGCCTGCAAAAGTGACTGGCGCATTCTGCCCGCCGATGGTCGCTGTCGCAGCCGCCATTGAATTCACGAAGCGAAAGCCGGTGCCAAAAAGCACCAGAAAGATTTGTTGGCTGGCATCACTCAGGTCAATCGGGATCGCCACAAACTGGTTTTGTGCCGGATCGAAGCGGCCAATCGGCTCGGTCGTTTGTGAGCCATTGGCCAGCACGCGCACCAAGACTGCGGCAGGCAAGCCACTCCCGCTCGCATTGGCAGTAAAAATAGCGGGCGCAACACGCGTGACATTGACGCTCTGTGCAATGATTGCGCCCTGGTTGTTGGTAAACGTCACGCGCCCCTGCCCCGGCGCGGTGTTCTGTGGAATTTGATAATTGACCTGGGTTGGCGAAACGTAAAACAACGGCGCAGCCCGTTCCACTCCCATTACATCAGTCAGGGTTACACGCGTCCCTTGCAGAGTGGTCGGCAGTGGCGTCGTGGTCGCACTTTGCGTGCCCGTCGCCAAACTCGTGCCGAAGGCCGCCACAATGGATTCCGGCGCTAAAGACGGAAGATAATTGGCTGCTGAGACGTTGCTGAGCGCACTGTTGATCAGCCGGTAGATGTTGCCGTTGTCCGAGCATGCGTAAAGCTCGCCAGCCTCGTCTTCGCCAAACGACGTGATGCCAAAGCTCAGATCGAAGACCGTGCGCACCTGCCCGTTCTCCCGCACGTAGATCGTGCCGAAGCAATAATCAGCAAAGATGTATGCGCCCGGCGTCAACGTGCCTGCCGCGCCGCGATAGACATAGCCGCCCGTCACCGAACCCGAACAGTTGCTGCCAACGTGCTGGTATTCGTAGATCGGGGGCGTGAACTTCGAGTCGTTACACGAGCCGGGGCCGAGGTTGGTGCAGCGCGTGCCTTCCAACACGCGCCAGCCGTAGTTTCCGCCGAGCCGGATGATGTCAATCTCTTCGACTATGCCCTGGCCGACATCGCCGCAATAAAGCTCATCTGTCTGGCGATCAAACGAGAAGCGCCAAGGATTGCGCAAGCCCAGCGCGTAGATTTCATCGCGCCCCGGCGTGCTGCCGAAAAACGGATTGGTCGAAGGCGACGAATAGGGCACGCTGCCGTTCGCGTTGTCTACATCAATGCGCAGTATCTTGCCCAACAGTTCTTCGATGTTTTGCGCGCGGTTGCCCGGATCGTTGGCGCTGCCACCGTCGCCCATGCCGATGTACAAATAACCGTCTTTGCCGAAAGCGAGCATCCCCCCGTTGTGATTGGCGAAAGGTTGCGCGATGGTCAGCAGCACTTTTTCTTCAGTCTCGGCGACATTGGCGTCAGTAGCTGAAACTTTGTATTCGGCAATCACCGTTGCGCCATCCGTGCGGCGCGTGTAATTGACGAAGAAGCGCCGGTTGGTTTTGTACTGTGGATGAAAGGCCAGCCCCAACAGCCCGCGCTCGCCGCCCGACAGGACTCTGGCTGTGATGTCTAAAAAGACTGTCGTCGTGCGCGAGCCTGGTTGCAGCACGCGGATGCGTCCAGGTTGTTCGAGGATGAAGAGCCGGTTGCTTGAGTCGCGCGCGCTGGTGATGAAGGTTGGCGCTTGCAAGCCGCTCAAGAACGGGTCGAGTTGCAGCGCGTTGGTAGATTGCGCTGAACTGATTATGTGGCGCTCTACGAGCCAGATGATTGAGACGCACAAGCAAGCACAACAGAGAACGTTGACGAGAGATTTACGCATCGGTTCCTCCTGCCTGGGAGCGCACGCGGCTCGCGTGCGGGGTCTGGGAAGCGTAGCGCGTGGCCCGGCAGGTAAACCCGCCAACCCTCGCACGCGAGCCGCGTGCGCTCCCAGGGACGCACGCCGCATACAATTTGAATAGTAGGGGCAAAGTTTTCAGTCGGGGGTGAAGAAACACGCTACAAGATTTCACGCGCCTCGCCCACGCGCCGCGTCACGCGTTGGCGGTCGAGGTATTCTAGCAAAGGGATGGCGTACTTGCGCGAGACGCCGGTCAAATCTTTGAACGCGCCGACATCCAGCTTCGCGCCGTGCTGCGCCTTGTGCTGTTGCAAGAGCGTGCGCAGTTTTTCGAGCGCCTCGCGGTGAAAAAGTAGCTCGCCCACACGCACCAATTCGCCGCTGCTGATGAGCATTTGCGCAAAGCGTTGCGCGCGGCCTGCGTCTATGCCGTGCTGCGGCGCCGCTTGCGCAATCGCTTCTTCCAACGCAAGCGGTTGCAGCGCGGCCTCGGCGTAGAGCTTGGCCAAATGATCTTTGGCAGCTTGCTCTTCGGGCGAGAGCGCGACGCGGTGTGTGCTCAAGCGCAGCAAATCTTTTTCGGCGGCAATCTCGTTGCGTTCGGCCAGTTGATTGATAACGGAGCGGAAGACGTCGGCGTGTGTACGGGAAAAGAGCCGCTCACGCAACTCTTCGCGTCCCATCCCGGCAGCCAGCGGCGTCTTCTGGTGAAACTCTTTGAGGGTCGCACGCACGCGCTTGGCCAACTCATCGAACGGCGCTTTGGCGATCAACCGCAGCGGGTTGGTTGAGACGGCGACGAGTCGCCGCGCTTTCGTCCACTTGTCTGTCGCTTGTCGAATGGCTGCATCGGGCGCACCGCTGCGCGCGGCCAATTCAGCGTAGCTTGCCGTGCGCTCGTCAGCCAACTCCACCAACAACGCCAAACGTTCGGCTTCATCAGCGGCGGCGAGTTTTTCGAGCTGCGCGACGACTTTAGCTTTCTCGCGCGCGCGGTGTTTGGCCGGCAACGCGTCCACCACCATCCCGCCACCAATCGTGATCGTCGGTGAGTAGCTGCGGATGATGAAATGATCGCCGGGCAAGGCGAGCGTGGGCGCTTCCAGCCGCAATTGCGCAAAAGCCGCTGCGCCAGGCGCGAGTTCGGTCTGGCTGAGCAAGACTACACGCGCCAGAACTTCCGCCGTGCCGCAATGCAGATGCACACGCGCACGTGAACGTAGCGGACGCGGCGCGGATTTAAGCAATTGCAATTTGACATCTAACAACTGTGTAGCTTGCAAACGTCCAGCGGGCGCGACGGCCTGGCCGCGCGTGATTTCGCTGATCTCCAGGCCTTGCAGATTGATGGCTGTGCGTTCGCCGGCGACGGCTTGCGGCGTTGTTTTGCCGTGAACCTGCAAGCTGCGGGCTTTGGCGCGCAGACCATTCGAGGGTAGCACTTCCAATTCATCACCGGTTTTGATCTGGCCTGCGATCAATGTGCCGGTAGTAACGGTACCGAAGCCTTTGATCGTAAAGACGCGGTCAATCGGCAAGCGCGCGACGGCCTGCTGGTCGCGCTCGGCCACCTGTTTCGCCAAATCGCCTAACGTCCTTTTCAATGGCTCGATGCCCGCGCCCGTGCGCGAGCTAACGCGCAGGATCGGCGCGCCTTCCAAAAATGAACCGGCGACATAGTCGGTCACTTCGGCTTCCACCAACTCGGCAAACTCATCGTCTACCAAGTCGCATTTAGTGATGACGATCAAGCCCGCTTTGATTTCGAGCAAGCGACAGATGTCGAAATGTTCGCGCGTCTGCGGCATCAGGCTTTCATCCGCCGCGACGACCAGCATTACCAGATCGAGGCCGTGCGCGCCCGCCAACATATTTTTGACAAAGCGTTCGTGCCCCGGCACGTCCACAAAACCGAAATGGACATCGCCTACGGTCAAATCGGCAAAGCCGATGTCAATCGTGATGCCGCGTTCTTTCTCTTCTTTGAGCCGGTCGGCATCCACGCCCGTCAACGCTTTGACGAGCGCAGTCTTGCCATGATCAATGTGGCCGGCAGTGCCGACGATGATGCGTTTCATAGAAGAAGTAGACAGTAAACAGAAGACAGTAGACAGTAGCGTGATTGTCAGTCGCGTCATTTAGCCACTATCCATCAACTACTGCTTGCCATCTACTATCTACTGTCTACTGTCTACTGTCTACTGTCTACTGTCTACTGTCTACTGTCTACTGTCTACTGTCTACTGTCTACTGCCTTCAGTCTCCAAATCAACTTGAAGATCAAGCTGGCATCGTCAAGAATAGGCGGCATCCCCTGACATAAGAATTACCGATACGATTCTCAACGGCTCACAAAAACACAGGGATAAGCTTTCGAGATGAGTACAACACCGGGATCAATCGCACCGCGCCGTCCGTGGCCGAAACGGTTGCTGCGCATCGCCGCTTTGCTGTTAATACTCTTGATCGTGTTGGCATTGGGCGTGGGGCTGTACCTGCGCTCGAAGCGCTTCAGTCGCCTGGTGGCCGACCAGATTGAAAAGAGCGCGCGCGATTACGGCTTGCGCGTGGAGGTGGGTGAATTCGGCTATCGCTGGGCGCTCAAGACCGCGCGGCTGCACGACCTGCAAGTCTATAATCAGCAGACTGGCCAACTCATTGCCACCATCAAACTGGCTGACCTGACGGTTTCATTGCCTGATCTCTATGCGCTCAAGCTGCAACGCCAAGTCGTCTTGGAAAAACTGGCGCTGGATGGCGTGGAGTTGCGCGTGGAGTTGGATGCGCAAGGGCGCTCCAATTTTGAAGGCTTCCACCAACCGGAGAAGAAATCCGAACGCATCAAGATTGATACGTCGAAACTGATGGCGACGCTCAAGCAGAGCAAGCTGTCCTTCAATGATCAGCAACATCACTTCACTCTGACCTTGGACGGCATAGAAGCGCAGGTCGAGCCGAGCGGGCAAATCTCAAATCTCAAATCAAGCCTCACTGCGTCAACAGGCAGTCTCAGCTACGAAGGCCGCAGCACGCCAATCGAGAAGCTTACGGCGAACGCAAAAATCAACGACTCTGGCGCAGAGATCGAAAGCCTGAAGCTGGTTTCCGGCCTGGGCGAAATCTCGGCAAGCGGCAAGCTCGAAGAGTGGAAGGCATTGCGCTACGGCTTGGACGTAGACGCACAGACAGATTTGGTGGAAGTGCTACGCGTTTTTGCGCCGAACGTAAAGATGAAAGGGCGCGCCAACGCGCGTGGCCGTGTGGAAGGTACGACTGATGCGAACGCACGGCTTGCTTTCAAGGGAAATGCGGAAGCGCCTGATTTACAGGTTGAAAATGCGCGCCTGCGCAACGCTTCGGTCGGCGCAGTGAACGTGATTGTCGAAGGCGGCAAGGTCAATTTCGAAGGTGACCGTGCGCGAGCAGAAACGCTCCTGGTCGAAACGGCCAAGCTCGGCAATGTCGCGTTGAATTCGTTCAGGGGCGAGTTTAAGGATGGGCGCACGAGCGTGACTGCGCCAGCCGCGACTGCCGCGCACGTCGCGTGGCCGGACGGGCAGGCAAGTGATGCGGTGGTGCGCAGTGTCAACTTCACGCTCAAAGACAAGCGCATCACGGCAGACGGCGCAGTTGCCATCGCAGGTGGCAAGGCAGGCAGATTGCAGTTTGGCCGCGCGACCGCACAAGCCAAAGTGGATGGCGCGCTGCTGACGCTCACCAACTTTCAGGTCAGCGCGCTCGAAGGCACGGCCAAGGGGCAGGCCACCGTGCAACTGGCGCGCAACGGCGTGACGAAAGTCAAAGCCAGCTTCGCCGAATTGGCGACAGGCCGTCTGCTAGCATTGACTCCGCTCACAACCGATCAAGTGCCATTGAGCGGCAAGGTGCAGGGCGAGGCCGACATCAGCTTCGTCAACTCTGCGCCTGAACGTTTGAGTGGCACCATCAAAGCCAACTTCGAGGGCAAAGGTGACGAACGTATTGACGCGCTGCCGGTCAACGGTGATGTGGTTTTGCAGGCTAACAACGGCGCATTCAACATTCAGCAACTACAACTCAATACCGACGTCAGCCAGCTTACGGCGAGCGGGCGCATAGCGTTGCAAGCAGGCGAGGGCAATTCCGACTTACAGGTCTCGCTCACTTCGAGCGAGGCCAGCCAACTCCTCACGATTGCCAAAGCTTTTCCCGCCGCCGCGCAATACATCAAGGACTACGAGCCGTTGCTGACCGGCAATCTGCAATTCAACGGGCGACTGACCGGCAAGCTAGAGCAACCGACGATTGAAGGCGACTTCAATGCCGCGAGCGTCGGCATGCGCGACGCGCTCCTGGGCAGCTTGACCGGCAAGCTTTACGTCGCGCCGAACGAGTTGCGCGTGCAGAGCGGCTTGCTCAACGCCTCGAACGGCGGCACGTTGAAATTCGATTTGGCGACGCCACTGGGTGACAACACAGCGAATAGTGGCAAGCTCGATGCGGTGATTGACAAGCTCGAACTGGAAGCCGTGCTGGCGGCGGCAGGCGCGCCGTCGGTGATGCAGTTCATCACGGGCAATGTGACAGGCGAGGCGCATCTGACCGGCTTGCCGAAAGCGATGCAGGGTGGCGGCAGGCTCAATCTGGTTGACGGCACGATTGCCCATCAGGCAGCGGAATTGGCGCAGGTGGATTTCAAGCTCGATGGACAGAAGGTGATGCTAGAAAAGCTGGAAGCGCGTTTGTTGCAAAGCGCGCTGGTGGCCAGCGGCCAACTCGATCTGGAAAAGAAGACTTATCAACTCAACGGCGACGCGAAACAAATTGCCTTGAACCGCCTGGCCGAGGCGCTCGAACTCACGACTGCGCAAGTGACCGGTACGGCGGATGCCAATTTCAGCCTGAGCGGCTCGCTCGACAAGGTTGAAGATCTGAAAGTCGAGTTGACAGCACAGGGCCAGAACATTTTGGTCAACGGGCGCAACACGGGCGATTTGAAGCTTGTGGCGCGCACCAGCGCGGGCGGGCGGATTGATGCCGAATTGACTACTGGCATCTTGGCTGCATCGGGCGGCCAGCCGCAACTGATTCGCGGCAGCATCGAGCTGCGTAGCGAGGGCCGCCCCATCGTGATCGAGAGCGACTTGAATAACATTGACGTGGCCTCGGTGCTGAACATCGTTGCGGCTGATCTGGCTGCGAGCTTTACGGGCAAGTTCAACGGCAAGCTGCGCATCACCGGCCCGACGGTCAACGCGCGTGGCGAAGCGACGGCGGATTTGTTGCGTGGTGGGTTGACGCTGGACGGCGTCGAATTGCAGTTGCAGGGTTACCAGATCAACGTGCAGACGCCGCTTGTCGTTGCGCTCGAAGGCGCGCAGATCAGAGTCTCGCCGACGAAGTTGACGGGCGAAGGTCTTGATCTCAGCTTGGGCGGCGAGTTGGGTTTGAGAGAAAACGCGCAGATGAATTTTGGGCTGAACGGCTTGCTAACGCTCTCGCATCTGCCAGCCGTTGGGCCAGACGTGCGCTTGGATGGTACCGTGACGATCAACAATGCGCGCGTGAGCGGGACTTTTGACAAGCCGAATCTGAGCGGCGAGATTTTGCTCAACAACATTGGCGTCGCTTCGCCCGACGCGCCCGCGCCGATTGAAGAGGGCGTCGGGCGCATCGTGCTGTCGAATGACAAAGCGACGCTTGAGAGTTTCCGCGCGCGGCTCAGTGACGGCTCGCTCGAAATCACTGGCGCGACAACCTTGGCATCGTTGCGGCCCACGGAGTGGAAGTACGATGTCAAAGCCACCAACGTTGATATTCTTTACCAGGAAGTGCGCGCGACGATCAACGGCGCGTTCGCGTTGGCTGGCACGCCGGAAGGCCAGACGCTCAGTGGGCGCGCTGATGTGGTTGATGCCGAATACACCGGGCAAATTGATTTGGACGGCATCGTCGCCGGGCGCAATGTCGCACCGGGCCTGACCGGCTTTCGCAGTCCGGGCTTCGGCCCCAACACTGCGGGCATCCCGCCGATCAACTTGAACGTGCACGTCGAGGCCCGCGATTCGCTCATCATCCGCAGTCAAGCTGTCAACGTGGTCGGCTCAGCCTCAATCACGCTGAGCGGCTTGCTGACTGATCCAGCGATGAACGGACGCGTTTCGGCAGATGGCGGAAGCGTGCGTTTTCGCGGGCAGCGTTACGAAGTGACGACGGCTACGCTCGATCTGTTCGGCAGTGGCTCGCCGCCCGTGCTTAACTTGATAGCGGAGGGCAACACGAGCGGCTACCGTGTCTACATTGGCTTTGTCGGGCAAGTGGATCAGCTCGATCTGTCATTGCGCTCGGAGCCGCAGTTGACCCGCGAAGAAATTCTTTCCTTGATTGCCACGGGACGCACTGAAACCCGTGCGGGCGGTGGTGACCTGTTTTACACGGGCGCGGGTGCAGCCGGATCGCTGCTCACTTCCGAATTGACCAGGCCGCTCGAACGGCAACTCGGCGTGGTTGGCATCAATCGGTTTCAGATTGATCCGGTTTTCCGCCCGAATACCAATCCGGCGGCGCGCGCGACGCTGGGCGGCCAGTTGTCGCGCTCGCTGTACTACACCTTCGCGACCGATCTAGCCTCTGAAGGCGACCGCACGGGAACGGTGGAATATTCGTTCTCAAACAGCTTCTCGACGCTTCTGTCTTACACCCAAGGCGGTACTTCGTCGGTGCGCGCCGTTGACAGCAACGATTTTGCGATAGAGATTCGCGGGCGCAAACGCTTCGCGCTTGGTTTTCAATCCTACAACGCGCCGAACCTGGCCAACCTTGGACCGCCACCCGCCGTGCGCCCCAAGTTGCCATCTGCCGAGATTGCGGTTGCGCCGGTTCCTAATTTGAAGCTGAGCAGCCGGACGCTGGACGAATTGCTGCCCGTTAAGACGCAGGGGTTCAGCCGTTCGCTGGCGCGCTTGGGCGAGCGGCGTTTGCTGAATTATTTGCAAGAGAAGGGCTATTTCTTTGCCACCGTCAATTGGCATTGCGAGCCGGCCAATTGCAGCGGCGACGATTTAAAGCTGACCTATCAAATCGAACCTGGCGAACGCTACAAGCTGACCGATCTGCGTTTTGAGGGGGTGGATCAACTCGATCTCAGCGCCATCGAGTCCGAGTTGCAGTCGCAACAAGCCAATGAGTTGGTGGGCATACCGATCATCAATCGGCTGCCCTTTATCAGTGGCTTGAAGCGGGGCATTACCAGCAATGAGCGCGTGCGGCAGGATGCCGAAACGATTCGACGCTATCTGGCGGATCGCGGCTATCGCAATGCGCGCGTCAGTTCCCGCTACGCTGTGACTGAAGAGAACGGGCTGGTCGTAGTCTTTAACGTAGACGAAGGCGCACAATCTTCTGTCGCCGAAGTGGTGATGAAGGGCAACGCCTTGCTGACGGCGGAGGAATTGCACAAGGTCGTGCCGATCAAAAACGGCGAGACTTTTTCTTACACGCGCGCTGCAACGGGCCAGCAGGCAATTCGGCAGGACTACGCGCAGCGCGGGTTCCTGGAAGCGAGCGCCGATTTGGAGGTCGTTGACTTGGCCGACAACCGCGTGCGTCTGGTCTACAACATCAACGAAGGCTTGCAAGCCATTGTCGGCGACATCGTAGTGACCGGCACGACCAAGACGAAACTGAATTGGGTGCGCCGTTATTATGATTTCCGCACGGGCGAAGTGCTGACGCCCACCAAGATTCGCCAAACGCAGAAGGATTTGTATGGGACGGGCGCTTTCCGCGAAGTAGCCTTGCGCAGCGAGCTGGTGGACAGCGTCACAGGCGCGCATCGTGTAACGCTCAATCTAACCGAAGCGAAACCACTTTTGTTCCTCTACGGCGCAGGTTATTCGACTGAAGATGGCGCGCGTGGCTTGATCGAATTGGCCAACACCAACATTGGCGGGACGCTCGATGCGCTGACCCTGCGTTTGCGCGCAAGCCGCCGCGAACAATTCGCTCAATTGACCTTCACTGACTTGCGACCTTTTGGCCTGAAGCTGCCGACGACTATTTCGGCCTTTTACAGCCGCAACAATAACCTGCGTCCGGCGGTGCGCCCGCAAGTACTCGAAATTGATGCGGATGGCAATGAGCAGGTGATTGACGATCCCACGGCGGACCGGTTTGGTTTGCAACGCCTGGCCTTCTTCATCCAGAGCGAACGCAAGCTGGGCGAGCGCACCGCAGTACGCTTCCGCTACAACTTCGAGCGCGCGCACCTGTTCAACTTCGAGCAAAACTTCCCCGATACCGACGTGTTGCGCAACGAACGCTCCATCCGGCTGGGCTTGATCTCGGCTGGCATCACGCGCGATACGCGCGACAATCTGCTCAATCCGTCGAAGGGAGAACTCATCAGCGCCGACCATTCGCTGGCGGCCAGAGTTCTAGGCGGCACTGAGTCGTACAACAAATTCTTCGGCCAGTATCAGCGCTATTACACACTCGCGCCAGAGACGCCGCTGTTGAAAAATTCGACGCTGGCCTTTGCGGCGCGCATCGGGCTGGCCAAAAGCTTCAACATTATTGATCGCAACAGCGACGGCATGATTACTGAAGCCGAGCGGCGCCTGCCCATCAGCGAACGTTTCTTCTCTGGTGGCGCGACGACCCTGCGAGGCTTCCGCTTCGAGACCGCTGGGCCGCAGGGCATCCTGGATCGTGGCCGCACGCGGCCTGATCCCAATGATCCGACGAAGACTTTGGTTGATTTGCCCACGCTCGTGCCGCTGGGCGGCGATGCGCTGACGATCTTGAATTTCGAGTTGCGCTATCCGTTGACGCGGCGTGTGCAGTTGGTGCCGTTTTACGATCTGGGCAACGTTTTTTATCGCGTGAGGGATATAAGCTGGAGTGGGATGGCCAACGCCGTCGGTTTGGGCTTGCACGTCAACACGCCGCTGGGGCCGATTGGGGTGGATTATGGCTTCATGCTCGACCCGGCATCGTTCACGATAAACTCAGGTGCTATACTGCGGCAACCACGCGGTGTGTTACATATTCGATTTGGACAAACGTTCTGATTTTGGATTTTAGATTTTGGATTTTAGATTGCGCACCCGCCTCACCAGCGCAGCAGACCGATTTCGGTCAATCCAAAATCAAAAATCTAAAATCCAAAATCACAGAGGAGCAAACAAGATGACCAAGTATTGCACGCAATGCGGCTCAGAGGTCACAGATACGCAGAAGTTTTGCAATAAGTGTGGCCTGCGTTTGGCGCCGACACAGCCGACCGAACAGGCTCAGGCTGCGCAACCTTATCCACCGCAGGGAGCGGGCACTGGTTCGGCGCCTTATCAGCAACCTTCCTATCAACCACCGCCGTCCGCGCAAGCGCCTTATCAGGGCGGCTATTCCCCGCAAGTGCCGGCACAACCGAACTACGGCGGCCAGGCCCAGGTCGGCGGTTTGGCGCCGAATATGGTTGGCGCGTTGTGCTATGTGCTGACGCCGATCACGGCAATCATTTTTCTGGTGCTCGATCCCTACAACAAAGATCGCTTCGTGCGCTTCCACGCCTGGCAGGCGATCTTCTTCGCGATTTGCTGGGTCGTGTTGCGGATAGCGCTCGTCGTTCTGTACATCGCCCTGCCTGATTTTCTGGTAGGCATGTTGAGTCTAGCGGTCGGCTTGGGCTTTTTCTTCGGCTGGCTTTGGTTGATGTACCAGGCCTATCAGGGTAAAACAGAAAAGTTGCCGGTGATCGGCGATCTGGCCGCACAACAGGTTCGCTGAAGCAGACTGCCAGGCATTAAGGTTTTTGCCGTTATGTGGGGAAAGTCGTTTTTCATCATCTCGCTGGTTGTAGTCAACGCGCAGTACAGTACGGGGAGCGTTAGCGACCTGCTGACTCCGATTGCGCACATATCAGAGCGGCAGGTCGCTCACGCTCCCCGTACTGTATCCTGGTTAGGCTACCCGCAAAACGAATTGCCCAAACTGCCTGACAACTTGACCGAGGCGGAGTCGCGCTCGATTCTCAAAGAGCGCAGCGGGAAGCCACACGTCGAGGCGGCCATCAAAGTTTCCGAAGCGCGCTTGCAGAATGCGGTGAAGCTAGCAGAGGCAGACCAGGCCGAAGAGGCCGCGCGCGAATTGAATATCAATGTGGCGTTGTTCAGCTATGCCGATGCTTACGCGCGTCAATTGCCGCCCAACGAACAAAAAGAGCGTAACAAGTGTTTGAAAGAGATCGAGCAGGCCATCTTCAAACAGCAGCGCTTGTTCGAGGCCGCCCGTCGTGAATTACCGTTCAATTATCGCGAGCAGAGCGATGAGTTGGTCGAAACGCTCAAACGCATTCGGCTGCGTGCCATCAACGATCTGTTGGGTGGCGGAACCATCATTAAGGAGTAGCCAGTAGCCAGAAGACAGTAGCCAGTAGCTTTCAATATGAGCTGTTGCCAGGCGGAGCCACTGTTCATCACCTACTGTCTACTGCCTACCGTCTACCGTCTACCATGCTAAAGACCCTCGTCCTCAACCGCGCCACCAAAGAATTCCATCACGTCACCGATCCTGAACTCATCAGCGATTATTGTGCAGACTCCGCCAACCTGATCTGGGTGGATGTGAGCGACCCGACCGGGCATGACTTTAACGAACTGGCGAAAGAGTTCGGGTTCCATCCGCTCTCGATTGAAGATTGCCGCTCCCCACATCAGCGTCCGAAGGTCGAAGAGTATTCCGGCTATTACTTCATCGTGCTGTATGAAGCCGAGTTGAACGAGCAGCAGGAGCTGGAATTGCGCGAGTTGAATATCTTTCTCGGCACAAATTATCTGGTCACGGTGCACAGCCAGCCGGTGCGCGCCATTGAGACAGCAGAAAAGCTCTGGCGGCATTGGACGGATTTGGCCGATCACGGGACGGGCGTGTTGGCCTATCTGCTGATTGATGCGATTGTGGACGACTATATGAGCACGCTCGACCAGTTGGCGGATCGCATCGAGGGGATTGAAGAAAGTATCTTTGGCGAGTTTCACCCCGAATCCTTGCGGGATGTTTTCCGGCTCAAGAAGCAATTGCTCTTCTTGCGGCGTTCGGTCGTGCCGTTGCGCGATGTTTTCAACACGCTGCTGCGGCGCGAGCAGGCGCTCTTTTCGCGCGCGACGCTGATCTACTTTCAGGACGTCTTCGATCATCTGGTGCGTGTGGCCGAAATGATTGACGCGTTGCGCGACACGCTGAGCGCGGCGGTTGAAGCTTATTTGTCAGTCTCCGGTTATCGGATGAATCTCGTAATGAAGCGGCTGACTTCGATCTCGACGATCTTGATGTCGGTGACGCTGATCGCCGGAATCTACGGGATGAACTTCGGCTTTATGCCGGAATTGGGCTGGCGTTACGGTTACGTAGGCGCGCTGGCGGCGATGTTGCTGCTGGCGCTGGCGCTCTACTTTTATTTCCGCAGGATCAAGTGGCTGTGAAAAAGCGCAGGAAGCGACAAGCAAAAAAGCTGACGGACGCCGTGCGCAGCCACACGCGTCGTTTGCAGCACACGCAGGTGGCGGAAGCGTATGCTACGCCGGAGCAAACCTTAGCTATCAGAGCCGAGCCGCCCAAAATCCCTCAAGACTTGGTTGAGGAGCGGCAAGGCGACGAATTGAACAACGGGCCGCCGGTGATGTTGGTGATTACTGTGCTGGCAGTGTTGTTTATCAGCTTGATTGCCTGGTTGGTGGCGCAGATGCCAGCGAAATAAGTGGCGGTTTACAAATCAGGTTAGCACTCTGATAATGTGCCAAGTCCAAAGTGTGAATAGCAGAGCAGATTTCCATTCCCCTTATACATTCGCGCGTTCTGGCGCACACTTTTTACTCGGGTATCGAACTATAAGCTAAGAAGTCCGACATCTCTAAAGCGGAGCTGATTGAGCTTGCTTAACGGGGCTTGCTGTCTGCCCAGCATTAGGGATGCGGAAGCGGAAGCTTGTGTATGCGAGAAACCGAGGCAGTTACTGTCTGCTTTCTCATTGATTATTCATACCAAGCATAAACACGAACTGAAAGGAGATTTACATGAGCTTGAATGGTCAGACACAGTTACCTGAAATCCTCCGCAAGTATGAGCCGGAGATTTTGTCTGAATGGGTCGGGGCGCAACGCACGGCTGTGACGAGGCGCAATGATTTGATTTCAGACGCTGAGTTGCAAGAGCAGTCGCGCGCTTTCCTGGCTGCGGTGCGCCAGGCAGCCCAAGCGGGCAGTACCGGCGATATTAAGCAGCAGAGTTGGGCAGAGGTGCGGGAGATGTTAGGAAACATTTCGAGTTCACGCGCCCAGCAGGGTTTCACGCCGATAGAGACAGCCACCTTCGTCTTTTCGCTCAAACAGCCGCTCTTCGACAAATTGCGCCGCGAATATGCCAAGGATGCGGACGTGCTCGGTCGCGAGACGTGGGCGGTGACTGAGATGCTGGATAACCTGGGGCTGTATACGACGGAGATTTACCAGAAAGTGCGTGAATCTGTGATTGCGCGCCAGCAGCAGGAATTGCTCGAACTCTCGACGCCGGTGGTACGGTTGTGGGACGGCATTCTGGCGCTCCCGTTGATCGGCACGCTCGACAGCGAGCGTACACAGGTCGTGATGGAAAACCTGTTGCAATCTATCGTCGAGACCGGCTCCAACATCGCCATCATAGACATCACCGGTGTGCCGCTAGTAGACACGCTCGTCGCACAGCACCTGCTCAAGACTGTCGCCGCCGCGCGACTGATGGGCGCCGACTGCATCATCAGCGGCATCCGCCCGCAGATCGCCCAAACAATCGTCCACCTCGGCGTAGACCTGGGCAGCGTGATTTCCAAGGCGACGCTAGCTGACGCTTTCGCCATTGCGCTCCAGCGTACCAATCAGAAAGTAGTGCGCGTGACGCCGCGTGAAGATGGGAGGTGAGCGCGTGGAACGGATTCCGATTCTGAAAATGGGCGAGTTCCTGCTGGTCACGATTCAAGTGGACATGCAGGATCGCTCGGCTATGGCGCTGCAAGACGACCTGACGCAGATGATAGTGAAGGTGGGCGCGCACGGCGTGTTGATTGACATCTCGACACTCGAACTCGTGGACTCCTTCATCGGGCGGATGCTTGGCAACATCGCGGCGATGTCGCGCGTGCTCGACGCCGAGACGGTTGTCGTCGGCATGCAGCCAGCCGTAGCGATTACGCTGGTGGAATTGGGTCTGTCGCTGCCCGGCGTGCGGACGGCCCTCAACGTCGAGCGCGGGATGGATCTGCTGCGTGCCTCGTTGGCGGGTAAGGAGAGCCTGAATGGCAGTGATCAAGGTTGAAACGGTTCCGCTTCAATCTTCTGAAGACATTGTCAGAGTGCGGCAGGCCGTGCGCGCTTGGGCAGTCGAGTTGGGTTTTGGCTTGGTGGACCAGACGAAAATCGTCACTGCCGCCAGCGAACTGGCGCGCAACACGGTTGATTATGGCGGCGGCGGCCAAGTCAAATTCGAGAGCCTGAATGATGGCATGCGGCGCGGACTGCGGCTCACTTTTGAAGACCAGGGGCCGGGCATTGGGAATCTCGAACTCGCTTTGACGGACGGTTACACGACGGGCGGCGGATTGGGTTTGGGGCTGAGCGGGGCGCGGCGTTTGTCAAACGAGTTTTCGATTGACTCTTCACCCGGCAATGGGACACGGGTAATGATTACGCGTTGGAAATGAAATGAAGAAGTATGAGAAACCAATTGCTGTTTACTGTCAGTGAAACCAGCCAAGTGGGAGAAGCGCGACGCAAGACGATAGATTTAGCCAAGGGGTTGGGCTTTGACGAAGCCGGAACGGAGAAGGCGGCGATTATCGCAACTGAGTTGGCGACCAACCTCGTCAAGCATGCAGGAGGTGGCGCGTTACTGGTGCGTGTGGTTGAACAAGAAGGCATTGGGCAAGACGGCATCAACGGGTTTGAATTGGTTACGGTGGATAAAGGGCGCGGCATAGCGAATGTCGCTGAATGCCTGCGCGATGGTTATTCGACCGGCGGCAGTCAGGGACAAGGGCTGGGAGCGATCCAGCGGCTCGCGGACTATTTCGACATCTATAGCCAAGCCGGAGCGGGCACAGTGATGCTGGCCCAAGTTTGGGCGAAGTCGGTGCTACCAAGGCCAGCGAACGCACGGCTCGAAGTCGGCGGTGTATGTTTGCCAAAGCGCGGTGAATCGGTGAGCGGCGATGCCTGGTCTGTCGTTCAATATCCTGACCGTTGCCTTGTGCTGGTGGCCGATGGGCTGGGACACGGGCCAGACGCGGCGGCCGCGGCCGGCGAGGCTGTGCGCGTCTTCAAAAGCGATTCGACGCTGGAGCCTGCGCGCTTGCTTGAATCAATTCACCGAGCCTTGCGTCCGACACGCGGGGCAGCGGTGGCCGTGGCCGAGGTCGCGTTTGGACGCCAAGTCAAATTCGCCGGCATTGGCAATATCGCTGGCAGCGTGATTTCCAATACCAACGGCATCAACGGGACACGCCATATGGTTTCGCACAACGGAATTGCCGGGCACGAGGCGCGTAAGTTTCAGGAATTCACTTATCCCTGGACGCGCGGCTCATTGCTGGTGCTGCATTCTGACGGACTTAACACACGCTGGAATCTGGAAGCCCATGCGGGCTTAGCCCTGCGCCATCCGAGCATGATTGCCGGATTGCTTTATCGGGATTTTGAACGCAAGACGGATGACGTGACGGTGGTGGTGGGTAGAGAACGTTGAGGAAGCTTACCGTACCGTAGACTGTCAGTCTGCGGAAGACTCGATTTCTTACCCACCGGAACCGAAGGGCACAATACTGAGTCTTCCGCAGACTGACAGTCTACGGTACACCAAGAAGAACATCACGAAATGGGTTTGCCAATTCTTTCCATAACAGTCGAAAGAGAGAATGACATTGTTTTAGCGCGTCAACGCGCGCGCCAGGTCGCCGCGTTGCTAGGGATTGACACGCAGAGTCAGACGCGTTTTGCCACCGCCGTGTCAGAAATCGTGCGGAATGCGATCAGCTACGGCGGCGGCGGCAAAATTGAATTCGTCTTGGAGGGCAACACTGCGCCGCAACTCTTACTGGCACGCATCAGCGACCAAGGGCCGGGGATCGCAGACCTCGCCGAACTCCTGAACGGGCAGCGCCAATCGGCTCAGGGAATGGGCCAGGGAATGGGCCTGATTAACGCCCGGCGCTTAACCGATCAATTCAACATCGCCTCGGAGCCAGGCAAAGGCACAGCCGTAGAGATGCGGCAGCTTCTGCCCAAGTCAGCGCCGACCATTACAGCCAATCGCCTGGCACGCATCGCTCAGGAGCTGGAACAACAATGGCTGAGCGATCCTTTCGAAGAAATCCAGCGACAGAATCGCGAGTTGATGCGGACGCTCGAAGAATTGCGGCGACGCCAAGAAGACCTTGTCCGCCTGAACAAGGAACTGGAAGACACCAATCGTGGTGTGGTCGCGCTCTACGCCGAATTGGATGAAAAGGCCGAGCAGTTAAGCGGCGCCAACGAGATGAAGACGCGCTTCCTCTCCTACCTGAGCCACGAGTTTCGCACCCCGCTCAACTCGATCCTCGCGCTGGCGCGCCTGTTGCTCGACCGCTCGGACGGCGATTTGGCGCCTGAGCAGGAGAAGCAAGTCACTTTCATTTCGCGGTCGGCGAGTGAGTTGACCGATATGGTCAACGACTTGCTCGACTTGTCGAAGATCGAGGCGGGCAAGATTGAGATATACCCAAGCGAGTTCGAGGTCGCCAACCTTTTCAGCGCCCTACGCGGAATGCTGCGACCGATGCTTGCTGGCGAACAGGTGAACTTGATTTTTGAAGAGCCGAGCGAACTTCCTCCGCTCTACACCGACGAGGGGAAGGTCGCCCAAATCTTGCGCAACTTTCTCTCAAACGCGCTTAAATTCACCGAGCGCGGCGAGGTGCGGGTGAGCGCGCAGCTTGCAACTAACCGGCGGGCGGTGATCTTCTCGGTGGCCGACACCGGCATCGGCGTTGCGCCGGAAGACCAGGAGCGGATTTTCGAGGAGTTCACGCAGGTCAAGCATTCATTGCAAAAAAAGGTCAAAGGCACAGGGCTAGGTTTGCCGCTCTGTCGCAAGCTGGCCGAGTTGCTCGGCGGCAGTGTCGAGGTGAAGAGTCAACCGGGAGTCGGTTCCACCTTTTCTACTAGCATCCCGCTTACGTATTCGCAGAAGGGGCCGATCGCCGAGAAGATATTGCTCATTGACGATGAAGAGGCGGCCCGCTATGTGCTCAAGAAATTTTTGAAGAATATCTGTCCCACTGTGCTGGAAGCGTCGGATGGCGCTACGGGGCTTAGTTTGGCGCGCGCTGAGCAGCCTCAGTTGATCTTTCTCGATCTGGTCATGCCTGGTATGACCGGCACGGAAGTCCTGGCGCAATTGAAAGCCGATGAGCAAACCAGAGACATCCCGGTGTTGATCATTACTTCTAAAGCCTTAAGCCGGGGAGAACGCGACCATCTGACGACTTACGCCGAGGCGATTATTCCCAAAGCCGAGTTGGGGCCAGACAAATTAGCTGCGGCGCTTAAGCAGGTCTTCGGAGCGGATGTGTTAAGCGCGACGTAAGGAGAGGTAGATAGTTTCGCTGGGCACAGTGTTGTCTATTGGTATTTACACAGATAAATGCAAAAGCTTTTCCAGCCCCAACGGAGCTTTGGGCGCAGTAGCAACTTGGGTAATGATAAAAATGTAAGGTTGCTATCGTTTTTGCCGCATAGCGGCAGTTGAATTTAGCCGTGGGTTTCAACCCACGGTATGTGCGCGCACCCGTTCCGCGTCGCGTAGCGACGCTTGAATCAGGCGTCGCTGACGCGACGCGGGACACGCTGCCGAGCGTACCCGGCGTTGAAACGCCGGGCTAAAATCAGGTCGCCGCTACGCGGCTGCAAAAACGCAGTCTTACATTTTTACCATTAAGGCAACTTGTCTTGTATAGAGAGCAACGTATTGCATCTTGTCCTGCCAGCTAGGAAATTAACATGACGAAAGAGGCGCACAACTTAATCTTGAACGTGGATGACCACGAGGCGACGCTGTATGCCAAAAGCCGTGTGCTGCGACGTGCGGGCTTTGAAGTCGTAGAGGCAAGTGGGGGAGCGGAGGCCTTACGCTTGGTAAACGAGCGCGTGCCGCAACTCGTGGTACTCAACGTCAATCTACCAGACATCAATGGCATAGAGGTTTGCCGGCGGATCAAGGCGCTGAACCTGAACACTCCTCCGCTTGTCCTACAGGTTTCAGCCTCTTTCCTTGCTTCTTCTGATAAAACGCGTGCGCTCGATGGCGGGGCCGACGGCTATCTGACAGAGCCAGTCGAACCGGACGAACTGGTCGCCACCGTGCGCTCGCTGCTGCGGTTGCGACAAGTCGAAATCGCATTGCAGCACAAGACTGAGCGGATGGCGCTGCTCGCGCAAGCGGCGGAACATTTGCTCGCGACTGATGACACCCGGCAAACAGTGCACAAGCTGTTTGAGAGAATCGCCAACCATTTTGGCTTGAGCGTGTACTTCAATTACACAGTTGATGCCGAAGGGCGCAGCTTGCAGCTCGACTCGTGCACGGGCATTGCTGATGAAGAACAGCAGCGTATCAAGCGGCTCGCATTCGGTGAAGGAGTTTGTGGCACGGTTGCCCAAACGCGTGTCTGCCATATCACCAACAACGTGCAGCAGTCTACCAGTCCACTGACCGAGCGCATCCGCAGTTATGGAGCTCGCGCCTATGCCTGTTATCCCTTGCTGATCGGCGAGCGTCTGCTCGGCACACTCTCATTCGGCACCCGACAGAGAGATCATTTCAACGAGGACGAAGTCGAGTTCTTCCGCACCATCTGTTATTACGTGGCGATGGCCAAAGAGCGTGAGCGACTGATTGAAGCCGAGCGGCAACGCGCGGCGCAACTGGCTCAGAGCGCGCGTGAAAATCAAAAACTTTACGAGAAAGAGCAGGCGGCGCGCGTCGAGGCCGAAGACGCGCGCCAGATGGCGGAGGAGGCCAACCGGCTCAAGGACGAATTCCTGGCCAACGTCTCGCACGAGTTACGCGCGCCGCTCAATATGATAAAGGGGTGGACGGCGCTCCTGCGTGGCGGGCAACTCGCGCCTGACCAGGTGGCTAAAGCAATCGAGACTATTGAGCAGAGTGCGATGTCCCAGGGCCGCTTGGTGGAAGATTTGCTCGATGTCTCGCGCATCGGAGTGGGCGAACTGTGGCTTGATAATCAGCGCGTAGAATTGGGTGAGGTGATTAAAGCGACGCTTGAGGCGATCCGTCCTGCGGCAGAGGCAAAAGGCATCTCGCTGCAAGCGATTGTCGCACCGGCGGGAGTGGTGATGGGCGATCCAAATCGCCTACAGCAGGTCGTTTGGAATCTACTCTCGAACGCCATCAAGTTCACGCCCGCTGGCGGCTGGGTGGATACGCGTCTGGCGCGTGTCAACTCAGACGTGGAAATTATTGTGGCCGATTCCGGCGTGGGTATCAGCGCCGCTTTTCTACCGCATGTCTTTGATCGTTTTCGCCAGGCGGACAGTTCGACCAAACGCCGCTACGGCGGGTTGGGCTTGGGACTCGCGATTGTCCGGCACATCGTTGAATTACACGATGGCCAAATCACTGCCCAGAGCGCAGGCGAAGGACAGGGCGCGACTTTCATCGTCAAACTGCCGTTGGCCGTGGAAGCTGCCGTACCGCTTGCGCCGCCCACTGTTACTCCGGCTAGGGTCGCACTGCTCGACTACAAAATCCGGCTCGACGGGTTGCAGGTGCTGTTGGTGGATGACGAGAGTGACTCAAGAGAATTACTGGCCATCATCCTCAAGAATTATGGCGCCGTGCCGCTGCTGGCCGCTTCAGGCGCCGAAGGGCTGAAAGTGCTTGCACGCGAGCGCGTGGACGCGATCATCAGCGACATCAGCATGCCGGGCGAGGACGGCTATCAATTCATCCGCCAAGTGCGCGACCACGAGGCCGGGCGCAGCGCTTGGAAACCGGCGCTCGCGCTCACCGGCTACACGCGCCCGGAAGACCGCCTGCGCATTCTCGCCGCCGGTTTTCACGCTCACGTGGCAAAGCCCGTTGAGCCGATTGAGCTGGTAATGGTCTTAGCCAGTCTGACCGGGTATATCAAGTTCGGCGAGGAGCCTGATTTGCAGTAGAAGAATTCACCCATCATTGCGCTTCAAGCACATCGGCTGGCGTGTTGAGATTGCGCAAGAACTTTTCAGCGCCGGGCAAATAAGCGTACTCGGCAAACGTCACACGCCGCGTGCGCACTCGCGCGCAAAGCCGGTCAAGTCGCAATACATCTTCCGCCAGCATCTGCTCAACCTGCGGCAAACAAGCCGCGCCATAAATCCCGGCGAGCATCTGCACTCGTTCCGCTTCATCCAACGGCACGGTGAGTCCATGCGACGCGGTTTGCGCAGTTCCCTGCCGATCCATTGCTTGCAGCAGGCTGAGAAAGTCTGTGGTCACAAATGGCAAGTCGCAGGCAAGCACCAACGTCTTTTCGTCAGGCTGAGCGTGCCGCAGCGCAGTGTGAATGCCACCCAGCGGCCCACGATGATCATGCAGATCGTAAAGCAGCGCGGCGCGCCACTGTCGGGCGAGTTGCGCGTATGGGTCGGGTTGTGAATTGTCACGGCTGATGACGATGGCCAGCCGATCAGCGAGCGGTTGCGCGGCGGCCAACACGTGTTCGATCAAAGGTTGTCCGGCCAACTCCAGCCATGCTTTGTCACTGCCCATACGGGCGCTGCGTCCGCCTGCTTGAATCGCCGCCAGCAGTTTCATAAATCGGGCGGTTTGCTCAGCCGTGGTTGGGGCGCGACTTTTAAGTTGAGTTGAAAATTCAGCGCCTTCAATTCGTCCCACTGCTTGGCAGTTTGCGTCCTGGCTTTGACCGCGAAGTTTAAGCGCCGCAACTCAGCGGGCAGGCGGTTTTGCCAATGCTTGAATTGAACGACAAAGTCACGACCGCGCAGCTCATCGAAATGTTGGACTTTCTTCAGCGCGACAGTCGCCAGGCGATTCAACAATGCGGCGCGCGTAGCGGGCAGCGGATGTTCTGCGTCGCTGCAATTGCGGCAGTCGTTGCCGAGTTTGCCCAGCATCTGCTTGACCAATTCCATATCACGCAGCAGCGCGACTGCGAAGAGATCGCACTGCGCTTCCCAAAGCTGCGGGTGCGCTTCGTAGCTGCGCAGGATCAGCAGGTGGCCGATTTCGTGGGCGAGCGCGGCCTGCTGCTCTTCGGGCGAGAGGACATCCAACAGCCGTGTTGAGACGCAAATCTGCTGCGCGCCACAGACCCAGGCCTCGACCAGGCTCGATCTGACCACTTCGATCTTGATGCGCCCCAGCAATGCTTCGCCGCGTGTCACCAGATTCCAGAGGTTGACGCGTTGCAGCCAGTTTTGCGTATCTTCCAACAAGGCAGCGGCTGGTTCGTGATAATCAGCAGGGCGGTTCTCGGCCATCACCGCGGTGAGCGGCAAAAGTAGAAGAAGCGCGGCAAAAAATAACTTCGCCATAATCCGTTGCCGTGGCATTTCGTTGGGGCAGAGTCGTAATGCCGGGAATGCGAATTGGTTGATGGTTGTGTGAGGCCACACGCAAGCACGAGTGGCGGTTGTTATCGCTGACGCATTTTATGCAAACACGGGATGACTGCAAAGTAAAAGTCGTTCTGTATATTGCACTGCGTAAGTTTTCAGACGTTGCTAAAAAATGTGAGGCCAGTTCACCGCCGAGACGCTGAGAACGCAGAGACTCGCAGAGTAAAAGCAGGAGTAAAGAAGCTGACGGGCAAATTCTCTGCGCTGCCTCGTCGTTCTCAGCGTCTCGGCGGTGAAAGAAATTTGCATAGCTCTCGACATCACTTTTTGTCCGCTACCAATTTTGAAACGCTTGCAACAAGCGTCCTGGTACAGCGTTCATCCCTTGGAAATTGTCGAGTAGGCTGGCGCCTGACAATCTGCAAACGGTTTGATCTGTGTTATAGTGCCCGGCGTCAGGAAATGCGCCTGAGTCAGCGTTTGCCGCAAGAGTCGTTACGAGGAAAAGGAAGCAGTTAGATGAAAAAACTATTGTCGTTAGCTTTGCTGGCCGCGTTCGCCGTGGTCAACGGTTTTGCCCAGAATGTAGAAGATGTAGCAACCCGGGTTCCGGCTAAACAGAACAGCCGCCCGACGGCGACTGCGCCACAAACCGCACAATTCTTTCCTGTCGAACAAGTCAAACCCGGCATGCGCGCTATTGGTTACACCGTCTTTGAAGGCAGTGAGCCACGCAAGTTCGAGTTGGAAATCCTCGGCGTGCTGAAAGGCTTCCCGAACCCACAACAGAACGCCGTACTCTCAAAACTGCTTGGCGATGAGATGATGCACAATGGCGTCTTTCAAGGAATGAGCGGCTCGCCAGTCTACATTGAAGGCAAGCTGTTGGGCGCCGTCGCCTTCGGCTACCAATTCGCCAAAGACCCCATCGCCGGCATCACGCCGATTCAACAGATGATCGAGGTCTTCGAGCAGAAAAAGATTGAAACACGGCAACAGGCTGAGCAGCCACGCAGTGTCTCCTTCGCCGAAATCGCCTTCAACGAAAAATCCGCCGAGTTCAAAAGCTTCGTCGAAAAAATGAATGCGCCGACGGGCGGCGCGCAAGCCGCCAGCGCACCCGCCGGGCAAGTCTTGATGCCTATTGCTTCGCCACTTGCTATCACGGGTGTTGCGCCGGAAGTGATCGCCCGCTTTGCGCCGCAATTCCAAGCCTTGGGTTTGAACCCGGTCGCCGGTGTGGCTGGCGCGGCGGAGATTACCGAGATGAAGAGAGCTGATGCGAACACGCTCAAACCCGGCTCGACCATCGTGGTGCCGCTGGTGCGCGGCGATTTCTCGTTGGCGGCGGCGGGCACGGTGACTTGGCGCGATGGCAACCGCATCTACGCCTTTGGTCACCCTTTCCTTTCGCTGGGCGTTTCCGATTTTCCAATGAACGAGGGCGAAGTCGTCACGGTGATGCCAAGCCAGGCGACTTCATTCAAGTTGGCAGTGCCAACGGCGACTGTCGGCTCGATACGTGGCGACCGTTCGACCGGCATCTACGGCGAACTGGGCGTGGCCGCGAAGATGATTCCGGTCGAAATCAACCTGCAAACCAGCCGCGGCGAAAAGAAGAGCTACAAATTCGAGATGGTGCGCGACCGTTTCCTGACGCCGATCCTGACGCAGATGACGGTGCTCTCCACGATTGGCTCGACTGAGCGCACGTTGGGCGATTCGACTTTGCAGATTCGCAACCACATTCAACTCAAGGGACAACCCGAAATCGCGCTCGAAAACCGGCTGTCCACTTCGATGAATGCGCCATTGGCAGCGGCGTTAGCCATCTCGCAACCGCTCACTGCGCTGTTTAACAGCGGCTTTGAAGACCTGCTGATCGAAGGCGTCAAAATAGACATCATCTCGCGCGACGCGCGCCAACGTGGCACGCTCGACCGTTTGTGGATCAATCAGACCGAGGTCAAGCGCGGCGACAAAGTTGAAATCCAGGCCTTCGCGCGCACCGAGAGCGGCCAGGAATACCTCGAACGCATCTCGGTCGAAATTCCGCAGGACGCGCCGCTCGGCCAATTGCAAATCATCGTTGGCGACGGCGCTGCCTTGCAGGCGAGCGAGCCGCGCATCGGCTTTACGCCCAAGTCGCTCAATCAACTTGTGCGCGAATTGAACAAGGTGCGCAAAGGCGATCGGCTCTACGTGCGAATGGCACGCAACGAGAGCGGCGCGGTCATCAACAACGAAGAATTGCCGAGCCTGCCGCCTTCGGTGCTGGCCACGCTCGGTTCGGAGCGCACAGCGGGCGGCTACGCGTTGACGCGGTCGGCGACAGTACTGGAAAAAGAATTGCCACCAGCGGAGTTTGTGATTACGGGACAGCGGACGTTGACGGTGACGGTGGTGAATCAGTAGGGCGCGATGGAGGCAGAATGCAGGCGGTGAAACAGCAAGTCAGAATTCCAGCTAGCCGGGAGTTGCACATCCAACTCCCGGCAACTGCTTTGGCTGAGACGGAAGCTGAAGTGATTGTGCTCTTTCAAACGCTGCCTCTGACCCCCGCAGACGAGTTGGCAGAGATGCGCGAAGCGATGAATGATCCGCTCTTCGTCGCAGATTTGCGCGAAGTGATGGATGACTTTCAGCAAGCCGATTTCGATGTGAAAACATTATGACGTTTGCACAGTGGGACGTTTGGCTGGCGAGTCTCGATCCAGTTATCGGTTCTGAGCAAGGTAAAACGCGGCCAGTCTTGATTGTCAGCCGTGATACATCCAATCAAATTCTGCCAGTGCTCAACGTCCTGCCAATCACTTCACGTAAAGTAGGCCGCAAAATTTATCGGAATGAAGCCTTACTTCCTGCTGGTGCGGCAGGCTTGGCGAATGAATCAGTCGTGCTTTGCTATCAGATCAGAACGCTTGATAAACAACGACTGATTCGTGCGCTTGGGAAACTCAATGATGTGGCGTTGCAAGATAAAATCCTTGCGGCGCTCGGTTTTCAATTGGCCATCAATTGATTGAATGATTGAACATAACTTGTGAGAGTTGGATAGGATCAAGAACGAATGCATAAAGCTCGGCTCTTATTTATTACTTGCTTACTTTTCTTTTTCTTCTTCTTGCTCAATGTCACGGCCAGCGGCCCTGTCTTCTGGCGCGTCAACACGCGCGCCGAGATTGAGAAAGGCGATGCCAAAGGCGTGGCGATTGCCGACAACGGCACGCTGACGCTGGCACCGCAATTCACCGAAGTTTTCGATACCAAGCAGGCTTACATCTGGTCGGCGGTGGCCGACACGCGCGGCAATCTCTACCTCGGCACCGGGCACGAAGGGCGCGTTTTCAAAGTTGACGCGGCGGGCAAAGGCGCGCTGCTCTACAAGACGAGCGAGTTGGATGTGATGGCATTGGCGGTGGATGCGCAAGGCAATGTTTACGCGGGTACCGCGCCCGATGGCAAGGTCTACCGCATCGCACCGAGTGGCGAAGCGAAAGTCTTCTTCGAGCCGAAGACCAAATACATCTGGTCGCTGGCCTTCGACGCGCAGGGCCGTTTGTACGTCGGCACCGGAGACAAAGGCATCATTTACCGTGTGACGGCGGACGGCAAAGGCGAAGCCTTCGTCAACACGACGCAGACCAATATTACGAGTTTGCGCGTGGATGCGGCGGGCAACCTGATCGCGGGCACCGATCCCGGTGGGTTGGTGCTGCGCATCACGCCGGATGCAAAGGCTTATACGCTCTTCGACTCGGCGCAACGGGAGATTCGGGATTTGGCCTTGGGTCGCAACGGCGAAATCTACGCGCTCGCGCTGTCTGAAGCGGCTGGTAGTGGGGCGAGCAATACTGCGCCAGCGTCAGCGGCTACGAGTCCTGTGGTATCAAGCGGCGACGAAGGTGGCGTGACGATCACGATCAGCGACGTGCAGGTGCTTGATTCAAGCAGCACGAGTACGACGTCTACGACGAGCGGTTCCAGCGGCAGTCAGGCCAAGGCGGCTTTGTACCGGCTTGATGCGAAGGGCGGCAGTGATGTGTTGTGGGAGTCAAGGGACGCCGCGGCTTTTACCGTTTCGCTCGATGCGAGTGACGAGAAGCGGACGGCTTTGGTTGGCACGGGACAGAAGGGCCGCGTCTATTTGGTCACGTCGTCGCGCAAGCCGGTGATGTATGCGCAACTGCCCGAAGCGCAGGTGTCGCGGCTGCTGCAAACAGGCAAGGACGTTTTCGCCGTGACCTCGAATTTAGGCAAACTCTATCGCGCCAGCGCTCCAGGTTCGAGTGGGACTTACACTTCGTCGGTGCGTGAGGCTGCGACAGGGGCGAGTTGGGGGCGGCTTGCCTGGCTCGGCGAGGGCGAGGTTGAATTGCAGACGCGCAGTGGCAACACAGCCACACCCGATTCGACTTGGAGCGATTGGTCGGCGCCGATCACCAATCCCGAAGGCGACGCGATCAAAAGCCCGGCGGCGCGCTTCATCCAATGGCGTGCGACGCTCAAACGCGCGGCTGGCAAAGTTGAACCGAGTCTGCGCGAGGTAACGGTCTCTTACTTGCCGCGCAATATCGCGCCGCGTATCACTTCGATCACGGTCTTGCCGGTCGGTGTGGCTTTGCAAGCCTTGCCGCAGCAGCCGACTGACGGCAGCGCAGAGTTGGCGGGATTGGATTCGTCCGTGTTGGGCAACGTGGCGATTATTCCGCCGCGCCGGACTTTTCAACGCGGGGCCATCTCGCTGCAATGGCAGGCCGAAGATCGCAATGGTGATCCATTGGAATATTCGGTCTACTATCGCAATGCTTTGGGCGGCGAGTTTTACTTGCTGAAGACCGACATGCGCGAGAATTACTTTACGCTCGATGCCAATGGCTTGCCAGATGGACGATATATCTTCAAGATTGCCGCTTCAGATGCTATCTCGAATCCGGGCAATCTGGCCTTGAGCGATGAGCAGGAGACCGAGCCGCTTGAGATTGACAACACGCCGCCCGTGGCGACTGCCGATGCGCCGCGTGTACAGGGCCGGCAGGCTGAGGTCGTTTTCCGCGCCAGCGATGCGACCTCGATGATTCGCCGGGCGGAATACCAGCTTGACGGCGGCGCGTGGCAGGCGGTTTATCCGCTCGACGGCATTGCCGATGCGCGGCGTGAGGAATTTCGTGTGTCGGTGACGTTGCCGGATGCGCGCCCGCACGTGCTCGCTTTCCGGGTCTTTGACGCCAATGCCAATATCGGCGCGACCCAAGTTGGCCTCAAAGGCCAATAAAACGTTCGACAAGCTGGCAGCTTGTCGAACATTGCAGGCAAAACGGAGGAACGATCATGCAAAGATTCTTGAGTTCGCTTTTGTGTGCCGGGCTGTTGCTATTGGCTGCGCTGGCTGTCGGCGCGCAACAGATTCCAAATAAAAAATTGAGCCAATCCGACCTGGAAGCCGCACAGGCCGAGACCAAGTCCGCTGGTGGCAATCAGGCCGCGCTGGTCTATGTAACGCGGCTCGACGCTGTGCAGAAAGGTACGTTCGACAGCTTGGTAGTCATTTATGCCAAAGGCAGTGACTATTACGCGATGGTCGTGCGCGCTGGTAAACGGTATATGCTCAAAGTCGCGCAGAAAGAACAGGCGATCCAATCAGGCGACCGCTTCCAGCGGCTGGGCATCAAGTATGAAGAAGGCAAAGCGCCCTTGCTGCGTCTGTTTGCTACTGATAGCCGTAGTGCGCTGCATAACGTGGACTATCGTTACAATGGCCTGGACTTTGTGCCGGAAGGCCAGTGAGCGCCACGCCGCGCTGATTGATTGATAAAAAGAGTGCGGCCAGCTTTCAGCCGCTGGCCGCGCTTCTGCATTATTTTGCCTCTTCTCCTGGCGCGCGGGGATCGAGCAATGCGACGAGTTCCTTCGGGACGGCGATTTCCAGGCTCAGCAAGAGAAACACCAGCGTCTTGCCGTGCGCGTTGAGATTGAGCGAATCGTTGACGCCGCCATCCAGCACGTTGTCCAACACGAAATTCAGCGCGCCCAGTTTCGGCAACACATAACGCCGCACCGCAGTTGGATGGCGATGGCGAAACAGGTTTCTTACTCGCTCTGCGGTTACTTGTTCGAGGAGCAGTGGGAAGAACTCTGCCGCGTAAGCAATCACGCTGAGATTGGCCGTGTCGCCTTTATCGCCAGCGCGCCCGTGCGCAAGGCGATGCAGCGGAAGGTGGATCACGTCAGGATTCATCGCTCAGTCCAGGATGGTAAAGGTCACCGGGACAAGTTCGCGCGGCACGAAACAAGAAACAGAATTGAGTCGCGGTGTGATTGAAGTCCGAAACCAATGGCCAAGGTGTTGTCGCGCATCTTGGTCAAGCCTCGCCTCAACGCAACACGTTGCTCTCTTCAGCCTGACGAACCGGGCGCTCGGCGTCTTCGGGCAGCAAAAAACGCTGGCCCAATAACCGCTCCACCGCCTTCTTCACCACAGCTACATAGCCCGCGTGGTCGCGGTAGCGCTCTTCCAACGACAAGCGCGGGTCGCCTGTCACGAGTCGTTCAGCTTTCGTTTTAGCGAAGGGGATGAAGCCGCCTGCGAAACCACAGCCGCGCCCTTTGTAGAAGCCGCTGCGCGTGACGTTCCAGCCCAGATAAGTGCCGAGCGGCGCTTGATGCAATGGCGACGCGATGCCGCTAGTCTCGTTACCGTCGGCATCCACTTTCGGAACGAGCATCGGCAGGGCACGCTTGATAAGCGGCGGCTGCAATGCCATCACGCCTGACAGGTCGCTGTATTTGAATTCCGGCCCGAAATCGTAATCGAGCAACGGATTGATCAGGTTGTCAGGCAGCGGCCTCCCCGGAATCAATGGGAAGCCCATCGCCCTGTGATTGGGTCGCACGAGTTGCCCCTGATCCAAACGCGGATAGACGCTAGGCGGCGGCGCGTCGTCTTTGCTGACCCAATGCGTGAGCGCCACGATCAACGCGCGCATCGTCTCTGCTTGAGGATTTGGATTATTGGGTAGATCGCAAGCGGCTGGCGCAGCGGGAACGTCTGTATTGAAGCCGCCGCGCCCACCACCGTGCGTTGTGCCGGGGAAGTAGTAACGGCGCACGTTCGGCGGCAGGAGGATGTCTACGTCCGCTTTTGTGCCAAGCAGGTTTGGCGACATGCGCAAACCCCAAAATTCTGCCGAACCGAAGGTCTCAAAAATCTTCGGGCAAGTCTTTGTCGCGTGGCAACGGTCAAGCATGCTCGCCGCCTTTCGACCGCGCGCCGTGTCTTCGTAATCGCCCCACCAGAGCGGCGGTTCGCTGCCCGCTTCGTACAGATTCGCCGCACCACTGGGAGTGGCGAAACGGATGTTCAGCGCCAACTGGCGTCCGGCGATGTGATCGTTCGCGCCGTCCCACACGATGCGGTTTGCCTCGTCCTGATTGAAGCCCAGATGGATGAAGGTCTTGATGAAATTGCCCGACTGCGAAATGCCCTGCGCAATCGCGTGTGTGATTTTTCCGGCTACGGGATTGGCCTGATTGTTGTAATCTTTGGCCGCACGGCGAAAGAAAGCGTTGATGTCGCGCGTCGCCGCAAAACCGATGCCCAGCACCAAAGGGTCTTTCGCGGTGTAGCTCAATTCGTAAAGATACGCCGAGTCGAAGCCGCCTTTCACGCAAACTTTGTTGGCATCGGGCACGCCGGGGAAAGCCGTCTTGCTGCAATCGGCAAAGGCCCAATCCGCGCCGGCAAGCGGGATGATTGCGCCCTCTTCGGAAGCGCGTTTTGTCAGTGTGGCTTTGGCCGTGTCCAGACTGGCGGCTTCGTGCGCAACAGGCAATGGTAAGGTGTTTGCGCTTGCGGGCATGTTGCTGAAGCGGGCGAGGGCCAGCCCCGCGATGCTCGAACCGTCAGATTGTTTGGCAATCGGCACGGTGATTGTTTCCATCTCCGCGCGCGGCGCAAGATCGCCCTGCCAGCCACTGTGCAAAATGATGTAGCCGCGCTTGAGAAAGAACTCGTCGCCTGTTTCGTCCGCCACGCCGCCCCTTACACTGAATGCTGGAATCGAGATGCGGTTGCCGCGATTCGGTACGGCGTACAGCAGCACGCCGTTCGCCTTGGCTAAATCCAGCGGCTTGACGAGCGTAAAGGTCGCCACGTATTCGACCAACCCGCGTGCATTGCGAGGCGCGAATTGAATGTCCGTGATGATCGTGTTGTGCGGGTCTTTTGGGTCGAGTTCGCCGTAAGCGTGCCCGCTGAGGATTTCGTACTGCCCGACATTGCCGAATGATTTGCCTTCGTAAGCGGGCGACTGTTTCCGCTCAATCACGACGCGCGTCACTCGCGCTTCCGCTGTCACAGCGCAAACGAGAGTGACGACAATCGCAAAACAAATGACTGACGGTTGGGGAACGAAGTGGAGAAGCTTGAGAGACGTATTCATAGCACTCACGCAAAGATAATCCAGCGTAGGGGCAGACCTGTGTGTCTGCCCCGGTTGCACGCGCCATCACCGGGGCAGACACACAGGTCTGCCCCTACGCCAAAATGTCGCGCAGTTGATACCAGGGTGCTTAACTCCTACTTCTTGATGTAGAACTGATCGAGGAATGCATAGCGCGCCCGCGCCTTCTCGGCTTCAGCGCGGGTATTCACGTCAATGACAACCCGTTGCCCTTCGCCGAACTTCGGCCAGTTCGGCAACCCCTTGCCGTTGGGATTCGCGGTCTTGATGAAGTTGGCGAAGTAATCCTGCATGACTTGCGAGACTTTGTAATCGTCCGGCGTCCACGCGTAGACCTTGTTCAAATCGAGATTGCCCATCGCGTACTCGATCTCTGCCGAATGGACTGCGCCGCGTGCCGGCGGTCGCGGATTGGCCGCCGCTGGCTGCCCTCGTATGACGCCGCCTGCGAGGCCCGGCTGGGCATCACCCATCTCCGGTCGCATCGCCGGACGCGGGCGCGCGTAGAGGTAATAGTAGGTCGGCTTGCCGCCCGTCTTCGTCGCCAAGTCTACCCACTTCCAGGTGCTGTAAGCGATGAAGCGGTCGCTCGCCAGCGCCTGCGCCGCGTCCATCACTTCGGTTTCGTTCGACGCCGGATAGAGTTTGAAAACCTCTTCGGCCTTGCCGGGGTAGAGCCGTTCGAGCGCCTTGCGATAGTTTTCGACCGTGGGTTGCTCGCGGCCCAACACGCCGGAGTAACCCGACTCTGCAGAGTTCACTCCGGCCAGCAGCGGCACGTGCGCCTGCTCGCCAGCGGCGAAAATATCAAACGGCGATTTCGGGAAGAAGTAACCGTCAACCGTCGGAGAGAAACGCGGGAGGCCCGGCTTCGCGGTCGCTTCGAGCAATTGCTCGGCGGGCATTACGCGTAACGCCGCGAGCGAAGTTATGCCAATAGCCGTCGCAAACTTCTCGCCGTTCTGCTCGCCTTCTGCCAAAGGCACCGCAGAAAGTGCGCCGAGGATCGAGCCGCTTTCGCCAATCGCGCCTGCAATCAGGTTCTTCGATAGCGGCGAAGCCATCTGCGCGCTGACCGCGATGGAACCGGCGGATTCACCCGCAATCGTCACGCGCTTCGGATCGCCGCCAAAAGCCGCGATGTTCTGTTGAACCCACTTGAGCGCCATGTGCTGATCGAACAATGCGTAATTGCCCGAAGCGTGGTGTGGCGATTCTTTCGTCAGTTCAGGATGCGCGAAGAAACCAAACACGCTGAGCCGATAGCTGATTGTGACGGCTACGATACCTTTCTTCGCCATGCTCTCGCCGTCGTAGCGTCCCTCGGAGCCATCGCCCGCCATAAAGCCACCGCCGAAGTAATAGACCAACACTGGTAACTTCTCATTGCCTGATTTGGCGGGCGTCCAGACGTTTAAATAAAGGCAGTCTTCGCTCATCCCGTTCGAGCGGAAGTTCATATCCCCGAAGATGGGACGCTGCATACAGCGTGGCCCGAATTTATCGGCCTTGCGCACGCCTTGCCAATTCTTGACCGCTTGCGGCGGCTTCCAACGTAACTCTCCGACAGGCGGCTCGCCGAACGGAACACCTTTGAAGCTGCGAATGCCGGTGCTTTTGTCCGAAACGCCTTCGAGCGTGCCGTTGGCAAGCTTGACGCGGTCTTGGGCGAAAGCCCCGTTGGCTAAAATCATAGTCAGCAAAATCGTCAGGATAAAAAGTCGGTTGCGGTCTGTTGAACTCATCTGAACTATTCCTTTCAGGTTGGTCTTTGCCTGATCTTAGAGCCTGATGCTAGATCAAGCACGCCTTACGAGAAGTTAGTTCACCACAGAGACGCCGAGATCGCGGAGGTCTCGCAGAGTTGTCTCTGCGAGACCTCTGTGCATTCTGCGTCTCTGCGGTGAACTGCCATTTCTCAACACGCCTTTTTGAAATTGCCCTAGCTACATCGCAGTCTTCGTCTGGAAAAGTTGCGGCGCGAACTCGTTCAGATAATTGCGCCAGTTGATCCAGGTATGACCGCCGTCGCTTTCGCGCGTGACCGGTGCGAAGCCATGCTTTTTGAGCATTTCCACCGTGTTGCGGCTGGTGCTAAGCAGGAAGTCATCTTTGCCGATGCCGACCCAGAATAGCTTCAAACCCTTTTTCAAACTGGCGTCGTCGAGTTTGGCCTGATTCTGTTTAATCCACGCTTCGCCAGCGGGCGTGATCTGTGCCGGAGTGTTTGCCGCAGGCGGCGCGCCCGCGCCCGGAGCTTGGCGCGCGAAGACGTTGAGCAAGCCCGAACTGAAAACGCCGACGTAGGCGAACTTTTCCTGATTCGGCAGCGCGATGTTGAGCGTCTGATTGCCACCCATCGAGAGACCCGCAATCGCGCGATTCTCGCGGCCCGCGAGCACGCGGTAGTTCTTTTCGACATACGGCATGATGTCGGTCATGAAATCTTGAATGAATTCATCCGGCGGCGGCGCGGCGCTGCTGCCCGACGGCGCGGTGCCTTGTATTGGCCCTCGGCCTGTTGGACGCGTGTGTCCCGCGGGCATGACGATGATCATCGGCTTGGCTTTTTTGGCCGCGATCAAGTTGTCGAGGATGAAACCAGCGCGCCCGACAGATGTCCACGAATCATCGCAATCGCCTGCGCCGTGCAGCAGGTAGAAGACCGGGAACTTGCCCTGCCCTGCCTCATAACCCGGCGGCGTGTAGACGTGCATGCGGCGGAATTTGCTGAGCGCCGTTGAGTAGTAAGTAACCGCCGCGACTGCGCCGTGCGGCACATTCTTCGTGTCTGAAAATTCCGAACCGGGCACGTGAACGAGGCTCCAGACGTTGTTGTTCGATTCGCTCACCAACGGGTTGCGCGGGTCAATCACACTCACGCCGCCGACGTTGAAGTTGTAGCGGTACGAACCGGGCGCAATCGGGCCGATGGTCAGCTCCCAAATGCCCTTGTCGCCTTTCGTCATCGGCTTGCCCTGCCCCATGCCTGGAATGTCGCCGCCCGTGAGCCTGACGTTTTCGGCCTGTGGCGCGAGTATGCGAAAAGTGATTTGCCGGTCAGCCAGCACTTCCGGCGAAATGACGACGGGCGGTGGCGTCGGTTGAGCTGCTGGCGCCGCAGATTGCGCCAAAGCCGCTGTAAAGAGGCTGGACGCCGCCAAGAACACGACGGCGGCAGTGCGAATGATCAATCTTCCAACATTCATCTCTCTCGTTCCTTTCAATCGGTAAAAGACAGGCCGGAGGCTGACATCTCAGTCTCCGGCCTGGCGTGTAAATCAGCGCGGGCTTAGAACTGGAAGCGCGCTGAAAGTTGCATATTGCGCGGCGGCCGCACCGAGGTAACGGCGCCGAAGCCGGTTTTGTTGAAAGCCCCGGTTACTGGATCAATCACTAGATTGGTCGGTTTCGCCTCAGTGATATTGTTCACGTTCAACGTCGTGTTGTAGCCGTCGAATTGCGTATGGTTCAAAGCATTGAAGGCATCCACGCGAATCTCGAACTTCATCTGCTCCTTGATCTTGAACTCCTTCGACAGCGACAGATCCCAGGCATTGATCGGAGAGCGATACAGGAAGTTGCGGCCTGATTCGAGTCCGAGACTGCCTAGTCCCGGCGTGGTGAACGCCGCGACGTTGAATTGCCGATAGGGGTCGCTGCTGGAGCCTTTGCCCGGATCGCCGACGATGACAATCCGACCGCCTTCGATTTGCTGCGTGCCCGTCACACCGTAGCCCGAAAGCCCAGGAATCGAGAAGCCGATGTTGTAAGGCGCGCCCGTTTGGTAGCGGTAGATACCGGAAATCTGCCAATCGTTGGCGAGATAGCCGAGCGCCTTGCTCTCGGTTGCTTTGGGCAGTTCGTAGACCCAGTTGACGTTGAAGTTATGCCGCCGGTCAAAATCCTGCGGCGCGTAGTTGGCGCGGTGTTGATTGCCATCAATACGCGGCGCGCCAAAGCCATTGATGCCCGGCAGATCATTGGCCTGCGTGCCGAGCGCCTTGCTCCAGGTGTAAGTCACGCCCAACAACAGCCCCTTCGAGAAGCGGCGGTTGATGGAGGTTTGCAGCGAATGGTAGTTCGAACTGGAGGCCGGTTCGATGTACGAGATATTCCCGAAGCCTTGATATGGGCGCAGGAAATCAACGGGAAGTGCGTTTGCGCCAGTTGTGTTGGCTGCCAGCGTCGGGTCCTGATTCTGCGGCAGATAGGCCGCGCCGTAATTCGGAGCATTGATGTTGCGCCGTTGCAGCAGGTGGACGCCGAGCGTGCCGACGTAGGAGACATCGAGCACGGAATCGAGCGGCAGTTTTTTCTGCACGCCGATGTTGAAGGCGTAAGTTGTCGGCGATTTGCCTTCGTGGTCATAGGCTACCAACGCCGGAGGCGCCAGCAACACTTGGCCGGAATTGAGTTCCTGCATCCGTCCGAAGAAGAAGGTTGGCTCAAGCGTGGTCGGCGGATTTCTTACCAGGTCGAAGACCACGTTGCCTTGTGGGCGGTCATAGAACATGCCGGCGCCACCGCGTACCACCATTGACTGATCGCCGAGGACGTCGAAAGCGAAGCCGAAGCGCGGCGCGAAGTGAACGCCGCGATTCTTATAGACGCCCTTTTCGATGCCTGCGCCTGCCTGCACAACACCGTTGGTCAATTTCCCGGTGTTCGGCACAAGGCGTCCGATGTAAGCGCCATCAATGGTGTTGCTCGCCGAAGGGACAAAACCCGCTACGATGGCCGTCGGATCAACCGCACGGCGATTGGCTCCGCTACATGGTGCAACGTTGCCAATGCAAACCGGGCGATAAAGTCGCGGCGCATCCGCCGGATTGTAGCGGTTGGGCAGGAAATTCGCCGCCTGCAAGTCTTCGTCGAATTGCGGCTGAATCCAGTAGAAACGCATGCCGTAATCCAGTGTCAGGCGACTGGTGACCTTCCAGTTGTCCTGCGCGAACCACTCGATGTTGTTGTAGCGATACTTGCCGATGATGTAGGCCGACGCCTGATTGAATTGGTTGTAGATGCCCAGCGCCGCATTGGCAAACCCAAACTGTGAATCAAGCGGATTCGAGGTATTGTCGGC
Source organism: uncultured Acidobacteriota bacterium (assembly GCA_963699175.1). Taxonomy (GTDB): domain Bacteria; phylum Acidobacteriota; class Blastocatellia; order RBC074; family RBC074; genus JACPYM01. The sequence continues at coordinate 2,469,821 of OY969418.1, forward strand.
GAAATTGTACTGCCCGTTGTTATTGGCAAAGCTGCTTTGCGGTTTGAAGCTGTTTTGCCAGAAGGCTCCCACTTTGATCGTGTGCTGGCGCGCCACCTTGGCGACGCTTACCGACCAGTCGCGGGTGGTGTTGAAGTTATAGAACGGTGCATTGTTCGAGCCGATGTTGGGTGCGTTGGCGATGCGCCCGCCAAAGACGAACTGTGGCGGCGAATCAATCTGCACAGCGCCAGGATAGATCACCGGAATGCCGGTCAGTCCGAGTCCGTTGCGGTTGAACTTCGAGTTGGCCGGATTGATGTCAATCGAATTGTGACTGCCGCCGATGGTCGCTTCCAGAATCAAGCTCGAGCTAAGCGATCCGTTTACGGTCACAGCGTAGCTATTGCGCGGGTTCGGGAAGATCACATTGTAATCAGGCAGGTTAGTTCCCAGCACGAACGACCCATAAGGCAGCGTTTGGGTATTCGCGACCTTGATATAACGCCCGTAGACGTGCCAGGCGTTGGTCAGATTGTAGTCAATGCGAACCAAGTCCTGGTGCTGCGGCTGATTGGAGGGCTGCTCCGTCACGTAGTTGAAACCTACACCGGTCGTGTTGGGCAGTGGGTAAAGCTTCAGGATGTTGAGGCCGATACCGTAAAGCCGGTTGGCCGGAATCTTGCCCAGAACACCGCCGTCGCGGAAGCATGCGCCTTGATAGTTAATGTTCGGATTCGGATTGGTAGCTGGCGTCGCCTGACAGAGATTGGTGGCGTTGGCGAGCGTGTAATCGCGGATGTACGGGAATAGATTGCCCGCGTTGTCACGCGTCTGAGAAAAGTCGCCCGCGCGCTCCAAGGCCGTCGGTACAGTCACACGTGTCGGGGCAGCGGGCGGGATGAAGCGTTTTTGATACTCTTCGCTGAAAAAGAAAAAGAGCTTCTGCTTGTCCTGATTGAAGACCTTCGGAATGTAGATCGGCCCACCGATGTTGTAGCCGATGTCGCGCTGATCGAGGCGCGGCTTGTTCAATATCTTCGTGCCATCCGCTGCGGTAGCCTTGTCACGGTTGTTGATCCAGGTGTTGGCGTTCAGCCCGTCGTGGCGGCGGAAGACATAAAAGCCGCCGTGGAAATCGCGCGTGCCAGCGCGTGTCACCGCGCTGATCTGCGCGCCTGCCGAGCGCCCATATTCGGCCTGATAGTTGGAAGTCAGCACCTTGAATTCGGCGACCGAGTCGAGGTTCAGGCTCAGCAGCGTACCATTGTTGCCGGTGTCCACAATCGCCACGCCGTCGAGCGTCAGGTTGTTGGCGCTACTGCGCAACCCGTTCGCAAAGATGTTGGTAATCGCGTCGCTCGAACCGTTGTTCGTGTTGAAGATGATGCCGGGCGTCAGCGAAGCCAGCGGAGTGAAGCCGCGCCCATTAACCGCGATGCTGCGTAGCGCCTCACCCTGAATCGCGAGAGAACGCTCGGCGCTCTCAGCCTGGATTTGCGTAGCCTCGGCGGTAATCGTCACCGTTTCGCTGGCCGCGCCCACTGCCAGCCCTAAATCGCCGAGCGTGAGCTTGTCATTTGCCACCAGCAAAATGCTGGTGCGTTCCAGCTTCTTGAAGCCCTTGGCTTCGACCGCCAAAGTGTAGGTGCTGGGCGGCAATTGCGGGAAAACGAAACGTCCCTCTTTGTCGGATGTAACGGTCAAAGAGAAGCCTTTGGCTTCATCGCTGACGCTGACCGAAGCGCCCGCGACCGCGGCCTGCTGCGCATCAACCACGCTGCCGGCAATCGAGCCGCTGGTGGTTTGCGCAACTACGCCCAGGGATATTAACGCGAGGGCAAAGATGAGAAGACAACTGAACCTGATCATCGGAAACATTTTTATCCTCCGTAGACAAGCAAGGACGCACGCCACGCGAGACATACGTCGAGTTGAACTGACTCGGCAGTCCTCCAGCGCCGGGGCTGGCCGACTACCCTTTAAGTGGTTTCAGCACACCTGGGAGTTCCAGGCCTGTCTTTCATCTCAGCATTGCAGATTTAAGAAGCTGTTGGCAGTCGCTTGGCCCGCGCCAACGTCAAAGCTCGTCTGCGCCAAATCAGCGGGCTGCCCCGTCCCAAGCTACCAGTTACCTGGGCCTGCTACTGCGGGTCGGCCTTAACGCTGCGGCCATGTTCAATGTGTGCTTCTTGGTGCAAGAAAAAGTAAAGGCGCGTGAGAGTAACACCGGCTGGCTTTTAATTGAATTGAATTATTTTTATAACAGTAATAACCTGCCGTTATGAGTTACTTTGACCTGAATCTGCGCCAACTCCAAGCCTTCAATACGGTAGCCAGGCTCAACAGCTTTACCCGAGCCGCGCAGTTATTACACCTTTCGCAACCCGCGTTGACCAAGCAAGTCCGTCAACTGGAGGAAACGCTGGGCGTCCGTCTGTTCGACCGCAACACCAGGACGGTGGAGTTGACCCGCATCGGCAAAGAGCTTGCCCCGGTGGTCAGCCAGTTGCTGCAGGAGATCGAGGCGGTCGTGGTCAACACGAAAGAGTTGGCCGCGCAAAGCCGGGGCGCCATCAGGATTGCCGCGCTCCCTTCCATTGCCTCGACCATTCTCCCCACAGCCGTCGCCCGCTTTAAGGAGCAGTATCCCGGAGTTTCAGTGCTCCTCAAAAACGTCATTACGCAACGCCTTGTCGCAACAGTTAAAGCCGAGGAGGTGGACTTCGGCATCGGGAGCTTGAATGTAACAGACCCCCAAGTCCGCTTTTCACTGCTCCTGCGGGATCGGATGATCGTCGTCTTTCCGCCGGGCTCCGCGCTCGAACGAAAGAAGGTGATCGGATTAAAAGATTTGGTCGGCTTGCCTTTGGTGCTGATGGACCCGGACAGCAGCGTGCGAAAGTTGGTTGACCGGGCCTTCGAGTCAATCGGCCAATTTGCCAAGCCGGCCTTCGAGGCGACTTACATGTCTACTGCCGCCGGGATGGTCAAGGCCGGGCTTGGGGTCACGATTCTTCCGTCATCGGCCTTTGAAATGGGACAGCTAACCGGCCTCCTCACGCGCCCGCTCAAGCACCCGGCGCTCACCAGAGAAATCGGGGTTATTCAGAAAGCTGGGCGCTCGCTCTCACCCGCTGCCGAAAGCTTCCTGAAAACGCTGAAGGCTGTCTGCAAAGGGTTGAGTAAGTAAATGCGCGCTACCCTGCGGCGGCTGAACGTCTTACCAATCAAATGGCAATCCCGTGTAATTTTCCGCGAGTGCCATTGCGGCCGCCCTCGAACTGGTCACGTATGCTAACTCGGCAAGTTGAAGACGTTGCTGGAAAGGAGTTGCTTCAGGAAAACGATGCAGCAGCGCAGTCATCCACCACGAGAAATGCTCGGCGCGCCAGACACGGCGCAGACAGGTTTCTGAATATTGCGCCAGCAAATGGGTTTGCCCACTTTTGTAAAACGCCGCGAGCGCGCGTGATAAAACGCGAACATCGGCCACCGCCAGATTCATCCCCTTCGCCCCGGTTGGCGGCACAATGTGCGCGGCGTCGCCAGCCAGAAAGAGCTGGCCGTACTGCATCGGCTCGACCACAAAGCTGCGCATCGGCGTGATGCCTTTTTGCAGGATCGGCCCTTCTTCAAGTCGAATGCTTTCGTCCACACCCAAGCGCAATTCCAGTTCTTGCCAAATGCGCTCATCGGGCCAATTGGCACTCTCTTCATCAGGCTCACACTGAATGTACAGCCGCGTGATCTCCGGCGAACGCATGCTGAAGAGGGCAAAGCCGCGCGGGTGATTGCAGTAGATCAACTCTTCGGACGGAGGTTTAGATTGCGCGAGGATGCCGAGCCAGCCAAAAGGCCAGACCCGTTCGAACACATTCAACACGCCCATCGGAATTGAAGACCGGCAAATCCCGTGAAAGCCGTCGCAGCCGCCGATGAAATCGCAAACAAGCTCGTGCGCCTCGCCACCACTGCGAAAGCGAATCTTGGGCGCGTCGGTGTCGAGTTCGTGAAGACTGGTTTCTTCGACTTCAAAGAAAATCTGCCCGCCTGCATCCAACCTGGCTTTGATCAAATCTTTGACGACCTCTTGCTGGCCGTACACGGTGATAGCACGCCCACCTGTCAGTTCGTGCAGGTTGAGGCGCTGGCGCTGGCCCGCAAAACTGAGTTCGATGCCGTGATGAACCAGGCCCTGCTGCCGCATGCGTTCGCCAACGCCCGCCTCGTTCAATGCGTTCACCGTTCCCTGTTCCAGCACGCCCGCGCGCACGCGGCTTTCGATGTACTCGCGGCTGCGCTTTTCGATAACGATGGATTCGATACCGTGCTGATGTAGCAGGTGCGCGAGCAACAATCCCGCAGGGCCTGCGCCGACGATGCCAACCTGGGTTCGCATAAGGTTTCCTCAGTTACTGATGCGAATTACATCCGCCATCGAATCATCATACAAACGCTCGACCAGCGCGGCCCGATGTTCAAGCACGGCGCGTTGATTGATGTAGCCCTTATCGGTAATCTCACCCGCATCAATCGCCGGCGGCTCTGCTAAAAGCAACGCGCGCGTCGCGTAGGTTGAACTGCCGCCACCTTCTGCTTTCAATCGCTGCATTCCTGCGCGCACGCAGTCGCGCAGGCGCGCATCCGCGAGCAAGATTTGCAAAGGCGCATCCTCAGCCAGATTGGGGCACAAGCTGCGACAGCCAGCAAGACTTGGAAAGATCAGGAAGCCAATCTCATTGCCGTTGTGTCCTGTGATGACAATGTCTTGCGCAACAGGCGCCAAAGCCGAAATCGCGCGCACACGCAGCGCCCCGACGTGTACCCAGGTGGCGCTCGTCAGCTTGAAATCTTCGGCCACGCGCCCCGCGAATTCGAGGCCTTGCGCCAAATCAAGGGGATCAACCAGTCGCGCCGCGTCTCCCATTCGATAAAAGCCTTCTTCATCGAAGGCCGCCGCCGTCAAATCAGCACGCTTCCAGTAACCGGGCGTGACGTTTGGCCCCTTCACACGCAATTCGTATTTGCCGTCGTCGTCCACCGGAACCATTTTGATTGCGACGCCGGGAATCGGCAGTCCGAGCACGCCCGTATGCGCGGTCTCGAAATGCACGAGCGTCAGGCCCGGCCCGGTCTCGGTCGCGCCATAACCCGCAGTCAGGTAGACGCGCCGCCCCAACTCAGTCTCGGCCACACGATTCAAGCGCACCCACAAACTCACGGGCAGCGCCGCGCCGCCGTACAACATCACTTTCAGCCGGGCGAAGAAATTGCGCCGCACCCCGGCGTCACTTTCCAAAAAAGGCAGCAGCGCTTCATAACCGCGCGGCACGTTGTAGTAAACGGTCGGCGAAACTTCGCGCAGGTTGCGCACGGTCTTTTCGATCAACCCCGGCAACGGGCGGCCTTCGTCAATGTAATACGAGCCACCGTGCACGAGCGCCGTGCCGAAGTTGTTATTGCCAGCCATTGTGTGATTCCACGGCAGCCAATCCACGATCACTGGCGGCTCTTCGGTCAGAAACGGCCAGCACTGCGCGTGCGCCTGCTGATTGGAACAGAGCATCCGCTGCGTGTTGATGACGGCTTTCGGCTCGCCCGTCGAACCGGAGGTCAACAGGAATTTGGCAATTGTGTCTGAACCGATGTGGGCAAACGCACGATCTACGGCAGGTGCGTCTTCACGCTCCTGTAGCGAAGCGAAGGCTTCGGCCTGACGCCCCAAAGCCTCACCATTGCGCGCAACTACCAACTCAAAATCGTAGTCGCCCAGCTCCGCCAACGCGGGAGCAAAACGCTGCCCGTCATCCACAAATACCAACCCAGGTGTGAGCAGCGAAAAGATCGCGCGGAGCTTTTGGAAATCGCGCGACATCAGCGAATACGCCGCCGAAATCGGCGCGACCGGAATGCCGACGTGCATGCATGCCAGCGCCAGCAACGCATGTTCAATTGAATTTTCCGAAAGAATCGCGACGGGCCGCGCGGGAGAAAGATCGCGTTGCAACAACAACGTCGCAATCGCCCGCACCCGCTTGAGCGCTTCAGCGTAAGTCAGCGTGCGCCAGCCATCATCTTCGCGCTGGGCCAGAAACACTTGAGCGGGCCGCGCTTTCGCCCAACGTTCCAGATGCTCGCCAAGGCAGCGCGCATAAGGCCCAAGCGGTTCCGGCGAGCGCAATATGAGTGTGCCGTCCGCGCGCCGCTCGACTTCAACCTTTGCCTGGAGAAAGTTGACGGGAACGAATTCAGGTAATCCAGTTGAAGATCGGTCAGGCATCCTTCCCAATCTCAAATCTCAAATTCGAAATTGATATTAACCCCACACCTCACGCGCCGTTTCTGTCACCAACCGCAGCTTGGCCTCCTGATCAGCGGGAGTGAGTAGATTGCCTTCCATCGTCGAGGCGAACCCGCATTGCGGGCTGAGCGCCAATCGGTCGTGCGAGATGAATTGCGCTGCTTCGTTGATGCGACGCTTCAACTCGGCTTTGTTTTCAAGTTCGGGTTTCTTGGAGCTGACCAGACCCAACACGACAACACGGTCATCCGGCACTTCGCCGAGCGGCTCGAACCCACCCGACCGTGCGTCGTCGAATTCGAGCAGGAAGCGATCAAACTTCGTCTTTTGAAAAACCTTCGTGATCGGCCCGTAATCACCCTGCGCGTAAAACTTGCTCTGATTGTTGCCGCGACAAAGATGCAAGCCGAATTGAACACCTTGATGCTGGCCGATGATGGCATTGTCCATCTCAATGGAAAGATCGAGCAGCCGGTCGGGATCGTTGCCGCGTTTGCGATAGCCTGCTCGCAAATCAGGATCAAGCAGTGCAGTATATTGCGGCGAATCAATCTGAATGTAAGTGCAGCCCAGGCGAATCAGTTCTTCAACCTCACCGCGTAGGATGTCCACGAGATCAGCCAAGTAAGCATCAACGGTCGCGTAAGCGTCTTTCGATTTTTCCGCATCGTAATAAGCGGCGGCTTGCTGTGCGCTAACTAGCGTTGTCTTGGCCGGCAGTGTCGTGCGCGCGCGCAACCAGGTGAACTCTTCAGCGCACATATGCCGTTTGCGGCGCAGCTTGGCAACAACCACGGGACGTTGCAGCACCAGTTCTCCACCCTTTTCATCGCGAAACGGAATCGCCCAGCCGCCGTATTTGTCGAAGCCTTCGACCGCGTCAATCAAGTGGCCATAAAACGCATAGCGCCGCATTTCGCCATCAGTCACAACTTCGATTCCAGCACGCTCTTGCAAAGCGATGGCTTCGGCGACAGCGCGGTCTTCGGCTTGTTTGAACGCCTGATCGCTCAGCTTGCCGGCCTCGTAATCGGCGCGGGCTTCTTTAAGGTAAGCAGGGCGTAACAAACTACCGACCACGTCGGTTCGGTTAATCATTCTTCTCTCCGTTTGCCTGTCTGATGGCGTGTACTACGGCGCGATAATCGTCCGGCGGTTTGCCGCCGAATTGGGACAACAGGTTCAGACTTGCACCCCAATCCTGCCGTTTGACGATGGCTTCGGTCATCACGGGTTCGACACCGATGGCGCGCAGCGTGGCCGCGACTTCTTCGAGTTCGCGCGCGCGCCGCTCGCCATGTTCGATGACGCGGCCAACCATGTAACTCGCCAGCCGTTTCCAGTTCATACCCGGCATCGCCTCTTCCAGCGTGGCAAAGACGCGCTCATCCGCGCCGTAAGGAACCGCGCCCAACACGCATTCAAACATCAAAGCTTCGAGTCCTTTGACGATAATGCTGCGGCACATCTTGGTCGCGGATGCCGCGCCAATCTGATCGGAGATAATTTCCAGATTCATGCCGAAGGGCGAAAGCAAATCCACCAGCGCCCGTGCGTGCGTACCGCCCAGAAACATCGGCACGCGGTGTCCGTGCGGCGGCACTGGCGACATGATTGCGACTTCGACAAAGCGCGCGCCACTTGTTTCGACCAGTTTTCCGATTGCGCGTTTGAGATCAGGCGAAACCGAATTGAGATCGGCGTATAGATGTTTGCCGGTCAGATGCGGGGCGTTTTGTTCGGCGGCTTCGAGCGCGGAACTGGCCGTGACAGTCACCAACAAGACATCACATTCAGCCGCAAGCTGCACCTTCGATTCGCACAGTATGACTTCAACTTCGCTGGCACGTTGCTGAATCTTTTCGCCTCGCCCAGGCGTGTGCGTATGAATGTCGTATGCGCAAATGCGCGCCAGCCCTGCGCCGCGCAAACCTTTGGCGAGGTGAAAGCCTGCCTCGCCAAAGCCGACAAATCCGAGCTTCAGTTCCTTGTCCATCATTTTCCGCAGACAAAATTCTCAGCCTTCGTGCTGTCGCCGCTGCCTTTGTATTTGGCGACTTCGGGATAAGCGCAATGCGGGCGCGTCATCACGGTTGCGCCTTGCTGCGCACGCGCGCCAGCAATCACGCCGGGCGCGACACCTTTTTCCACCCAATCCACCAGCGGCGTGAACCAGTCGGCACGATCACAACCAACACCGCCCGCGCAATGAAACATGCCGGGAATCATGTAGAGCTTGTAAAACTCGCCGGTCTGTTTCGCGCCCAGCTTTTTCAGCACGGATTCGTAGTAATCCACCGACATCTGTGGATTCACGAGCGCATCCGCCCAGCCGTGATAATGAATGATTTTGCCGCCGCGTTTTTTCAGATTTGTCAGATCGGGATTCGTCGCATCAATCATCTCGGCAATGTTGGCGAGCTTGGCCGGGTCTGTGTCGAAGTTGAAAGACTTGTAACTCCATTCCGCTCCCAGCGGTGGTCGTGTCATAAACCGCATGAAGGTTTCGCCGAAAGCCAACCCCGCGCCCGGTTCCGCGCCGATGCTGCCAGTCCAACCGCTGCGTCCGCCCGGCGGCGCGACCTCAGCGCCCAACGGTTGCCCTGGATAAAGCAGCGCTCCCTTCGAGGTCCGCACACCGCCGTACACTTTTTTCAATCCCGCAATCTGCCCACTTGTAAAGCAGTCCTTGCCATCAACATCGCCCGCGCATTTCGGCAAATCCACCGTTGGATCGAACGGGCAGCGGCGCGGATCGCCAATCAAGTTGTCCTGCACGCCATCAACGGCGTCGCACTTTTTGTAAACAGCTTCGGCCAACAGCGGCAGCTTCGCGGCTGCCAACTTGCCGGGTTCGCTCGTCACGGCTTGCGCGTTCCAGATGCCGCGCATTTGCTCGCCGGAAATCTTCAGCACTGGCGCACCGATGACGTAACCATCAAAGTCTTGGGGAAAACGTTGCGCCTCCATCAAGCCCTGCCGACCACCGGTCGAACAGCCAACCCAGTAAGAATATTTCGGTTCGCTGCCGTAATAAGCCTTGATGATTTGTTTGGCCAACACCGCCGTGTTGTGCACCGCCAGATAAGCGTAATCCTGCACCTTGCGGTCGGCGTGTGGATTGTTTGGGCCTGGATTGGCAAAGGTCGCCAGCGGTTCTTTCGCCGCATCGTGTCCGGTGTCGGTCGAAGCCGTGGCGTAGCCTTTTTGCAAGCCTGTATTCATCGGGCCGTGGCTGATGGTGCCCGCGTACCCGCCGCCGCCAACCATATAAAAGCGGTTGTTCCAATTGGCCGGCAGCTTGACGGCGAATTTAGCTTCGGGCGCGATGACTCCGCGCACGTCGCAGTGTTCGGGCGCTTGCGGCGTGGCGGCAACCAACGTCGCCGATTCGATTTTGACTTCCGAGCCAAATGAAGTGGAAGACAGCGCCGCACATTTCTCGCTTTGCGCCAGCACGGCGGGCGCGCAAAGGGCTGTGATAAACAACACCGAAGGGAGCAATTTCATTCTATTGTTCATAAGTCAGTCTCTGTGTTCGGCAAAACAACGCAACATCCGCTCGTAATCGGGCGCGATGCCGGTGAACAGGCGAAAGGCTTCTGCCGCTTGAAACACGGCCATGCCACTGCCGTCCAGCGTGCGGCAGCCAAGCGCGCGGGCTTGACGTAGCAACTCCGTTTCCAGCGGAAAGTAAATAATCTCAGCGACCCAGTGCGTGGGCCGCAACAACTCAATCGGCAGCGGCAACCCAGGATGATTCTGCATTCCAACCGGCGTCGCCTGGAGCAACCCATCGGCTTCCGCCATTGCCGCCGCGAGGTCTGAAACTATGGCAGCGCGAAGCGGGCCAAAGCGATCACACAGACGTTGCTGAAGCAGTGCCGCGCGCTGTCGGTCGGTATCCTGAATAGCCAGACGACGCACGCCCAGTTGTAACACTGTGTGGGCGACAGCGGAGCCTGCGCCGCCCGCGCCGAGCAAAACTACGCTCTCTAGTGGAACATTGGCAAGACCGCGCCTGAAGCTTTCGGCAAAGCCATAACCATCGGTGTTATATCCGATGCGTTTGCCAGAGCTAAAAACAATCGTGTTGACCGCGCCAATCGCGGCGGCGTCCTCCGACAGTTCGTCCAGCAGCGGGATGACGGCTTGTTTGCAAGGGTGTGTGATATTCACTCCGGCGAAGCCCTGCTGTTGAGCCGAGTCCAGCAACTGCGGCAAGGCTTCAACACCGACGCCGAGTTGTGCCAGATCAATCAATTGATAGGAGCAACTGATGCCCGCCGCGCGCGCTTCGCATTCGTGCAGGTGCGGCGAGCGCGAAGCCTGAATGCCTGCGCCGATCAAACCAATCTGCACTGCTTTGCCAAAGTGATTTTCCATTTCACGGCTTCAATGAGCTTGATGGCAATAATTGCAAGCGGTGCTGGCATTCATTTCGCGATGGCAATTCATGCAGCTTTCCATCGTGATGGGTTTCTCTTTCCAGAGCGCGTTACGTTCGGCCACCGCGCCGTGACAGCGCTCACATTTCGCGCCTGCTTCCAAATGTACGCGGTGCGAAAACCAAACCCAATCGGGGTTTTGATAAATGCGAACCCAGGGAATCGCCGCTTTGTCCTGATGGTATTTGGTGAGTTCCTTGATCGCGGTTTTGTCCGTGGCAATATCTGCGTGACAGCTCATGCATTTCGCCGTCGCCGGAAAGGTCATCTGTTCGCCAGGGTCTGGGTTGACGTGACAGGTCTGGCATTTCAGCCCTTGCGCAACGTGCAGCTTGTGGCTGAACGGCAGCGGCTGTTTCGGCGGCTCTGGCGTTTGCGGTGTTTGTGCCAGCAGGCCAATGGCAAGGGCGCCAGCGAGCACTGCGATTTTGATGACGTTTGGCATTACTTTCCTGCGAGCGGTTTGACTTCGCCTTCGCTCAAGCCCATGGCCCAGTTGAGCGCCTCGAAATACATTTTCTGCATTTGTGGATTGTCCCAGCTTCCCGCTGTATAGAAGACTTCGATTATGTTCATGGAGTTCCCAGTTCGCTATGGCAACGCAAAGGCGATCACAGTGTCTGCACTGGATGGATCGGCAATAAAACCGCCACCCGTCGCTGTAATCACAACATATTGCTTCCCGTCTTTGCCGATGTAGGTGATCGGCGCGGAATGCCCGCCCGCGTCAATTTTCGTGACCCACAATTCTTTGCCAGTCTTGGAATCAAATGCGCGGAAGCGGCTGTCATCGGTCGCGCCAATAAAGACTAACCCGCTGGCCGTTGCGAGCGAGCCGCCCAGATTCGGCCTGCCGGTTTTTTGTTTGTCTTCGGGCAAGCCTTCGGTAATGCCCAACACTGACTGCCAGACGATTTCGCCCGTGTTGACGTTGACGGCCACCAGACGGCCCCACGGCGGTTGCTGACACGGCCAGCGCATTTCAGGCTGCCAAAAACGCGTTGTTGGCCCTAATGGACTCGTGCGCGACCACGGCGTGCGCGAGCCTGCAGGATTCTTCTGCAGCTGCCCGATGCCGCCCAAATCATGCGTGTTGATAAACAGATAACCGAGCCGTGGATCGAAGGACATCGGATTCCAATTGCCGCCGCCGAGCGTGCCGGGAAAGACGACGGACGGCTTGGTCGTGTAAAGCGTGTACGGCCCTTCGTTGTGCATGCCGCCATCGCGGTCGAACAAGGCTTCGCAATACTTGCGGTGTTCGGGCGTCAGGTTGGCGAGTTCTTCGCGCTTGAAGCCGTTGCGCGCGAGCGGCGCGGGCTTGAGCGGAAAGGGTTGCGTCGGCCAGACTGCTTCGCCCGGCACATCGGTTGTCGGAATCGGTCTTTCTTCGACGCCATAAATCGGTTTGCCGTCGCGCCGATCCAGGATGAAGAGCAATCCCATCTTCGACATCAACGCCAGCGCGGGAATCTTTTGGCCTTTGACCGTGACATCAAACAAGGTCGGCGCCGTACACAAATCGTAATCCCACAAGTCATGATGCACGGCCTGAAAATGCCATTTCACTTTGCCCGTATTCGCATCCAGCGCGACCAGCGTGCTGCCGTACAGGTTCGCGCCTTTGCGGTCGCCGCCGTAAAAATCGTAGGTCGGCGAACCGAGCGGCAGAAAGACCAGGCCGCGCGCTGTGTCAACGGTCATCATGCTCCAGACATTCGCGCCGGAGCGGTCTTTCCAACTGTCACCTTCCCAGGTTTCGTGACCCGCTTCGCCAGGACGCGGCACGGTGTGAAAGGTCCAGACCAGCTTGCCTGTCCGCGCATCCCACGCGCGCACATCGCCGGAGGAACCAAGCATCGGCAATTCCTGTGTGTGTGCGCCGGTGATCACCAGACTCTTGTACATAATCGGCGGCGATGACAGTCCATACGGAACCTGATCGTAACCATTCATCACGCCGGCTTTCATATCCACAATGCCGTTGTTGCCGAAGCTCGCCGCCGGCTGCCCTGTCTTCGCCTCCAAAGCGATCAAGTCGCCGTTGGAAGTGCCAAAGAAAACGCGCGGCCCAATGGGCGGTTGTGACTGCGCATCACCCGGCCAGTATTCCAGACCGCGTGTGGCAGGCGCGCCGCTCTTGAGCGCGTATTCCCAGACGCACTTGCCCGTTTCGGGGTCGAGCGCGACGACGCGGTTGTAGGCCGTCGTCAGATACATCAGGCCGTTGACCACCAGCGGCACAGCTTGCGATTCGGGATTGCGGCGGCGCGGGCCACGCGTGGGCAGGCTGTTTTCGGCGTTGGGCGGCGCGACGTTCGCGGGTTTCATGTGATATGTCCAGGCGCGCACGAGTTGCGTGACATTGGCCGGATTGATTTGCGTCAAGGTTGCATAACGCTGTCCGCCCGGATCGTTACCGAAGGTCGGCCAGTCGGTTTGTACTTTCTTCTGCCCTTGAACTACAGGAAGCAGCAGAGCGACGGTAAGCGTGAACGCGAGTAATAACAGATTACGAAATCGGTTCTTTGCCCCGAAGGGGCTGCGGAGATTAGCCGGTGGTGCAACCACCGGAACAACAGCGTTGGTGCATCGCGCCCTGAAAGGGCGCAGGACAAGGCCTTGCGCAATGAAACCGCGCGTCTGGTCTGTCGCCCTTGCCGGGGCTTGAGAATTTTGTTGCGCGTGGTGCCGGTGGTTCCACCACCGGCTAATCTCCGCTCGCGCCTCCGGCGCAGGAAACCAGCGATTTCGCGCGCTACTAAGTAACAGCGGAAGATTTATTTTCATTTTGTCTCGCCTCCGAGAATCGCATCAATGAATTCGTTTCCTCGCTCATGGCATTCGAGCGCGAGTGCCGCACACTGCCTTGGCTGTTACGCCAGCCCGAACAGACGCAGCGCATTTTCTTTGAGGATCAACGGGCGCACTTCATCGCGGATGGCAATCTTCTCGAAGTCGGCCAACCAGCGATCCGGCGCAATCAGCGGATAGTCCGAACCGAACAGCACTTTGCGCTTCAGCAAGGTGTTCGCGTACTGCACCAGCGTCGGCGAGAAGTACTTCGGCGACCAACCGGAAAGATCAATGTAAACCTGCGGTTTGTGCAGACAAATAGAAATCGCTTCGTCCTGCCAGGGGAACGACGGGTGCGCCATGATAATCGGCATGTCTGGGAAATCCACGGCCACGTCGTCAATATCCATCGGGTTGCCGTATTTGAGCCGCACGCCACCGCCGCCACGCTGCCCCGTACCGATGCCGCTGTGGCCCGTGTGAAAGATCACGGGCAGTTTGGCTTCGTTGATGACTTCGTAAAACGGATAGACCTGTTGGTCATTCGCGTGGAATTGCTGCAACGGCGGATGCAGTTTGAAGCCGCGAATGCCGCCTGCCGCAATCAGCCGTTTGGCCTCGACAACCGCTGCCTGACCGCGTGTCGGATCAACGCTGGCAAAGGCGAACATGATGTCGGCATTGTCGGCGGCAAAGGCTGCGATCTCGTCGTTCGGAATGGGCGGTCTGCCTGTCAGCCGCTCGTCCACCGTAAAGACCACACAGCCGATCTTGCGCGCGCGGTAATACTCGGCCAGTTCGTGGCGATTGCGGCCTACGCCGGAATTGCCGAAGTATTCTCGGGCGGCTTCGTTGGCCGCATTGTCCTCGATTTCGGTTTCCAGATGAACGTGTACGTCAATGGCTACGAGATCATCGGTTTTCATATTCATTCCTTTATCACTGCCCGCCGTGCATTTTGGCGTAATGCCTTCGATACGGACGCCAGGTCGCGTAAAACAAAAGTGCGGATAATAACGACGCCAGCCCTACGGTCAATGCCAGCGACCAGCCGAGCATCAACGGATTTTTGAACAGGTAATCGTTGAAGAAGCCCGGCAGAAACGGCCCCAAGATCAAGCCGCCCAGATTGAGCGTGAAGATTTGCAACGCTCCGATCTGGCCGCGCACCTGATTCGGCAGGATCAATTGCAAGGAAGCATAAACACTGCCGATGGGCATAGCTAGAAAGAAGAAGGCCGGAACTAACAAGACGAGTTGCAGCTTGAGCGCAGGCGCGGCCATCGCCAGACTGAAAAACACGCCCGCGCAAGCTGTAGCCAGTACACCGACTCGTAGCGGCGCGTCGGTGCTGCCGCGCTGTTGCCAATGGTCGCAGAGAACACCGCCTAGATATGCGCCCAACAAGCCCGTAGTGAGTGAAATCAAGCCTAGCGTCAACCCGGCCTGTCGCGGCTGCCAGCCATGCACGCGCACAAAATACGTCGGCAACCACGATTGCTGCGCGTAATTGCAAAGCGCTTGAAACGCGAAGGCCAGACAAATGCCTGCGACTGATTGCCAACGTAGTTTCACCTGCTCGAAAACTTCGCTCAAATTCAGTTGACTGGCTTTGCCGCCCAGCAGGTTTTTGCGCAACGGCTCTTTGACTGTGAACAGCAGCAAAGTCGCCAGCAAGCCCGGCAACCCAACGATCAAAAACGTCAAGCGCCACGACTCAACAGCGCCGATCACCAGCCCGCCGATAATCAATGCCAGTCCCGAACCGAAAAAGATGCCCATCGAAAAAACGCTGAGTGCCGTGCCCAGCCGTTCTTTGGGGAAGTAATCCGAAAGGAGCGAAAACGCCGAGGGCGTCAGCGTCGCTTCACCCACGCCAACGCCCATGCGCGCCGCAAACAGCGTCCAGAAGCCGCGCGCCAGCGCACACAACGCCGTCATCAAACTCCAACAGAAAATCCCGGCGGCCACCAGATTGCGGCGCTTGCCGTGGTCAACGATGCGCCCCATCGGAATGCCGAGCAGCGTGTAAAAGATGCCGAACGCCAAGCCTTGTAACAGTCCGATGCGCGTGTCGCTGATGCCCAGTTCCATTTTGATCGGCGTCACCAGCAAGCCGAGAATTTGCCGGTCAATGAACGAGAGCGTATTGCACAGCATCAGCACGATGGCGACATACCACGCATAGCGCAGGCTGGTTGGAGTGTCCGGTTTAACGGTTGTGATAGCAGGGGTCATAAAACTGTCTCACAGCACGCTCAAAAAGTTTTCCAAATCCCGCTTCTCTTGTTCAGTCAACTTCATCTCAAAGCGGCGGTCGTGAAAATCTATCAATTCGCGCAACGTCTTTGCCGAGCCGTTCGAGAAGTACGGCGCACGCGCGGCCAGTCCGCGAAATTGCCCGATCACGATGGAGCCAATGTCTGCGCACTTTCCCGTAATCAGGGCGCGCCCAGGATCGTTCGTATAAATCACCCGCCCAAGATACGGATGCGGCGCAGCGGCTTTGTCGCAGGTACATTTGAAAACTGGCAGTTCGCCTGTGTCGCTGGATAAAGGTGGTTCAGTCCAGGTCGGGGAGTTCGTCGTTCCCACATCCATCCAAGTTGGCCAACTTGCCAACCCGGCGCGAGGCGTTCCCCCGTCATTTGCGCGTTGTGGCAGGCCACGCAACTTTGCTTGATCGGATTTCCCTGCCCGATGGAATTGAAGTGCGCGACATCGCGAAGCCGGAACTGCCGATGCAAAAAAATGTCGTTGCCGCGCGCGACTGAGGCTCGGAATTCACGTTGCGCAGCGGTCAAGCCTTTGGGCATCGCTTCCGGCTTCTTCCAAATGTCAAACAAGCGAAAAACCGGATTGCTATCGCTGTCGGCAAGCGGCTGGATTTTTCCATTCACCAGCGCGAGCGGGCCTAAACCTGCAGGGCCGCCGGATTCCACCAAACTCCCGCCCCATTGATCGAAGCTTTGCGCCACATAAATCTGGTTTTCAAAGGCAATGATCTTTTGCATCTCTTCTTGCGGCAATTGCCCCTGGCGACCTTCCTGATGATCTTTGTACGCGCCAAAGGCTTGGTGCCTCAGCGTCAGATGCCGCCCATCAGCCATCAGATTCAGCTCGGCTGCTTTGCCCGGTTCCGAATGGGGCAACGTCATATATTTCAAATTGGCCGCGGGCCGAGGCCGCCGAAAGACAGAGACGGTTGGGTTGACCCCAGTCAGGCCATACGTCGAATCAAGGTTCACACCGGTCGGATCACGCACCACTTCAATCGTGAATTCCGGTTTGCCCTTGCTCTCTGCTGGCGGCCACGGCAAGCCAACTCGGAACAGGCCACGCTTGAGCAACAGCGAATGCGAACTCTCCAACGCCTGCGGCAATTTGGGATTGTTCGAGCCGTCTACGGGAGCGAAAACCGGATCGTCGCCTTTGGTAACGCGCCAGCGCTCGCGCAACGATTCGACCGACAAGCTCATCCCGTCAACAGGCTGATGGCAGGTCACGCAACCGCGCGGATTGATGCCCAACTGTTCAAAAAACGGATGGTCTTTAGTTCGAACTGGGCCGGAGGTATTCAGTATGCCGAGCTTCCCGTGCGCATTGCTGATGTCCATCTCGGCAGGCAGCGTCATGTCTTGTCCTGCTTCAATCCAGAACCGGTCAGAAGCAAAGCGCGTCGCATCCTGAGAACTCGCCGAGCCGCTTGCCAGCCCGATCAGATACAGCGCGCTACTGACGGCGCCAATCACTGTCAGCCGCAACAAAGTTTGTCGAAGTCGCACATTCATCATTTATCTTCTAGCGGTGAGCAAGATATAAGGCTGCTGATTGTTTGCCGCGTAGCGGCAGTTGAATTTAGCCGTGGGTGCACAACCCACGGTACGTGCACGCCGCGAGTTCCGCGTCGCGTCAGCGACGCCTGAGTCAAGCGTCGCTGACGCGACGCGAAACTGCTGCCGAGCTTACCCGGCGTTGAAACGCCGGGCTAAATTCAAGTCGCCGCTACGCGGCTGCAAAACGCAGCCTTACATTACTTACTCCACCGCACGCTTACTCAGCATTACGAAAGCGTAGAGAGTGTCGCCCGCGCCCACGACCAGATACTGCGACCCATCAAGCTCGTAGGTCATCGGCCCGTTGCTGACACCCGCGCCGAGATTGGCGTGCCACAACGCTTCGCCGTTGCGGGCATCAAGCGCTACGAAGTTGTTCGAGCCGTCACCAGCAAAGACCAGATTTCCCGCCGTGCTCAACACGCCAGCACGTCCGCCCGTCCCTTCCCATTTGTGACTCCAACGGATTTTGCCGGTCTTGTAATCCACCGCCTGCAACATCGCTTCCGACCAGCCGCCGCGATCAGTCCCGCCCCAACCCTGCGGATTTTCGTCGGGATCAAAAATGTAGTAGACGCTGAAGGCGCGTGTAGCACTGACGTAAAACAGCCCCGTCTCCGGGCTGAAGCTCGGCGGCGGCCAGTTGGTGGCTCCACCTTGATTCGGTGAGACCAGCGCCCCGTCGAGTTGTGGTTCCTTGGCGGGATTCGGTATCGGCTGTCCCTTTGCGTCAAGTCCCTTCGCCCAATTCGTCTTGACGAATTCCGAGGTGACAATGTTTTTGCCGTTGGTGCGATCCAACACGAAGAAATAACCATTGCGGCTCGCCTGCGCCAACAGCTTGCGCTTTTGCCCGTTGATTTCTCCGTCAAACAACACTGGCACCTGCGTGGCGTCCCAGTCGTGCGTGTCGTGCGGCGATGGTTGAAAATACCAGACCATCTTTCCTGTGTCGGGGTTGAGTGCCACAATTGATTCGGTGAATAGATTCGCGCCCGCGCGGTTTTTGTGCGCAATCACTGGCTGCGGGTTGCCCGTGCCGACGTAGATGAGGTTGAGTTCGGGGTCATAAGTGATGGGCTGCCAGGTCATCCCGCCGCCGTGTTTCATCGCATCTTCGTTCGGCCAGGTCTCAGAACCAGGCTCGCCCCACTTCTGCGGCACGACATACCAGCGCCATTGCAACTCGCCCGTCTCTGGATCGTGCGATTCGATGTAGCCGGGTCTATCCAGATCGTCGCCGCTGACGCCTGCGATCAGATGATTCTTTACGATCACGGGCGCGACCGAACCGTAGTAAAACTGATCCAGATCGCAAATCGTCTTGCGCCAGCGCTCCTTGCCATCTTTCAGATTCAACGCGACCAGATTGCAATCCGGCGTTTCGAAATAGAGCGCGTCGCGGTAAACGCCGACGCCGCGATTGCCGATATGAATGCCACCTTTCGATTGCCAGACGTGATGCCAGATTTCGCGTCCCGTGCGCGCGTCCACCGCCCACACGTGGTCGGGCAGCGTGAAGTACATCACGCCATTGATGACAAGCGGCGTGCCTTTGATCGCTCCCTGACCGACATTTGCGCGATACACCCAAGCCAGACTCAACGAATTTATATTGGACGCGTTGATCTTCGACAGCGTGCTGTAGCGGCGTCCCGAATAATCGCCGTGATAGGTGGGCCAGTTGTCGGTCGGCGGTTGTCGCAATTTCGCCGGGTCGAGGCTGCCTTGTGCATAAACAATCGTGGGCAGCATCGTTGCCAGCAGGATAAGGATCAGAAAAGTTTTGATGGGCTTCATTTGAGTGTCTCCAGATAAGCAACGATGTCGTGCATGTTCTTGTCGGTGTACTTGTCCAGCAATTCAATGTGCGCGGCGTACGGGTCGTTCTTGACGACTTTCAGCGCCGGAGTCCGCTTCCAGGAGTGATACTGGCCCGCCGCATCGCGCAGCGAAACGTTGAAATCATCCAGGTGAACCAACACGCCAGACACGGCCGCGCCGTTAGGCGGTGTGACTGTCAACGTAACCGGTTTGCCCGTCGCCCCGCCGCGTCCACGACCCACAACGCGCGGAAAGAGGAAGCGCTGTTGCAACGTCGCCGGGTTGTATTTCCTGCCGATTCCGGCGAAGTCTCCGGTTGGTGAGTGGCAAGTATTGCAGCGGCCTTCGCCGTTGAAATAAGCCTCGCCCGCCTTCGGGTCGCCAGTGAGCACGTTCTGGACTTCAAAGATCGGCGAACCCCGCAGCGTGTCGTACACGCGCTGATGAATAAAGTGGGAAAGCTCTTCGACCTGGGTCTTGTTGAGATTCGCGCTTGGCGTACCGCTCTGCGTGGGATGGCCCTTGCGCAGCAGAGGGCCGATCTCGCTGCCGTAGCGGTCGCGCAGTACGAGGTCGGAACGGACGAGGTTTGCGCCCTTCTCGGTGCCTCTGACATTGCCGCCATGACAGGCGATGCATTCGGCTGCCCAGACCTTTCTGCCCCGGTCAGCCGCAGCGGCGTCTACGATATGTTTATCGCTTGCCCCTGCTCCGCCGCCCACACTTCTACCCTGCGGTGGGGCTCCTGGCGTTTGGGCGGCGAGATAGATGGTGGCCGTCGTGATGAGTACGGCGACCAGAACACAGACTTTTGCCAAATTACGCATCGTTCACTCCTTTGGTAGTGATAAAAATGTATGGCTCGGTCGTTTTCGCCGCAGAGCGGTGGTTGAATTTAGCCGTGGGTTGCAACCCACGGTAGCTGCACGCAGCGAGTTCCGCATCGCGTCAGCGATGCTTGAATCAAGCATCGCTGACGCGATGCGGAATTACTACTGCGCTTTCCCGGCGTTTTCAACGCCGGGCTAAATTCAGGTCGCCGCTACGCGGCTGCCAAACTACCGCCTTACATTTTTAGCACTACCATTTCTTGACAGTGCTCGCGCTTCTCGATGACAGCGCAGAAAGCTAAAAAGAAATCGCGTCCCTGCTCTTCTCCAACTTCTCCACTGCGACGCCCGGCGTTTTGCTGAGTGCCTCGAAATCTTCGAATTTTCCCTTGTCTCGCCGGTACTTGACGATTGCCTCGGCCTCCTGCGGCGATAAACCCAAAACCTCTGCGATCTCGCCGGAAGTGGCCGTATTCACATTGACCCTGCCGTAGTGGCTGACCAAATACCCCAGAACAGCGGTAAATTCATCCTCGGTCCCCTTTGCTCCCAGCGTGATCATTTTGTCGGTCACTTCTTCCCACTGGGCCAGGCTTCGCCGCGACGCTGTAACTCGATCCAGGGCGTGGCAGTTGCCACAAACCTTCTGCAACACGTCTTTAGTTTGTGAACCTTCATTGGGCTTGGCATGCGCACCCAGCGTAAGCGTAACGGGCGACTGAAAGCTAACACCGACCGAGGCTAAAACGAAAATAAAAGTGGCACTCAGGATATAGCGATTGATTCTCTTACTCATAAACCCCTTCATTCCAATCAACTCTTTTCAGTGCAAGTATCCGCCACCATCACACAAGATCATTTGTCCTGTAATCATCTCGGCGTCATCACTGGCGAGAAAGGCAATTAGTGCCGCCAAGTGTTCCGGCTTACCGCGTTTCTTGATGGCCTGATTGTTCATCACGCGATTGAAAGCCTCTTCGGTTGAATGCGCCAGCGTGCCCTCGGTAGCGATCATTCCCGGCGCAACGGCGTTGACCGTAATGTTGTCATCACCCATCTCTTTAGCCAGCACGCGCGTCATGCCCATCACCGCGCCTTTCGCCGCGACATAGGCCATCTGTCCCGGATCGGCCAGAAAGTAAGTGCGCGAAGCGACATTGATCACGCGCCCATATTCGCTCTTTTTGAGCAGCGGATAGAGTGCTTTCGAGACGAGGAAATAACCGATGTAGTTGATCTGCACGAAGCGATTGACCTCTTCGTACGAAAGCTCGTGCCAGGGCGTGCGACCCGACAGGATGCCTGCGTTGTTGACCAGAATGTCTACGCGAGCGTGGCGCGCGGCGATGGCGGCTACGGCTTTGGCAATTTGTTCTTCGCTGGTGACATCGCAAATTTCGGCGTTGGCTTGCCCGCCTGCTGTGCGAATTTCTTTGATCGTTTCGCTGGCGTCTTTGATGTCCAGGATTTCGACGGCAGCGCCTTCTGCCGCTAGGCGCACTGCCGCGGCTTTGCCAATGCCCGTGGCCGCGCCAGAGATAACGGCGACGCGATTGTCCAATCTACCCATGATCTTTCCTCTGTTGTTTGTGACGAGCTTGTTATTAACCTGACAGCCAGACATCCAGCACTGCACAACGACCTTCGTGTTGCACAGCGTCAAAAGCTGCTTGCAGCGCGCCCGGCAAATCTTCCGTATGCTGAACGGCGCGTGCGAAAGCTCCGCCCGCTGCCACCGCGATGCCAGCATAATCCGGCGGTGGGTCAAAGCTAACGCCGATGTCGTCGCTCTGGCTGGCGTAACCGTCAGGATGCACTGCCAGCGTGGAAAAGCGCGGCGCGCGCCAGCCTCCGTTATTCAAAACGATTTGCAGGAAGGGCGTTTGATAACGACGCGCCATCCAATGCACCGTAGCCGGAACCGAAAAGAGGTATGACCCATCGCCCGTGATCGCCACGACTGTCTTTTCAGGGCACGCGAGCTTCACGCCAAGCGCCGCGCCGCCGTTCCAGCCCAGCGAGCCGCCGCCGCTGGTCAACATCGCACCCGCGTTCGATAAACCCAGATGATCGAAAATCACTTTGTAGTTCGTGATGCCTTCGTTGAGCACGATAGTCTCGCCGTCCAAATGTTCGCGCACGCAGGCCATCAAATACTGCGCCGTGATGCGTTCGTCGCGCAGTCGTTCGGCTTCGCTGAGCCTTTGTTGATACGCCTGATGCGACTCAGCGTAATGCGCGCGCCGTGTGGCAATCAGTTCCTGATCGCATGGCGTCTCAGCGACAAGTTCATTGATTTGTCGCAGCGCAGTTGCCGCATCCACGCGAAAAATATGTTTTGCCGGAAGCTGAAACAGCGGCATCTGTTCTTTCAGCGGGTCAACATCCAGATGATAAATCTCAGCCGTTGCCGCCGGCTTGTTCAGCAAGGGAATCCACGGAATATCGCTGTCTATGACCAACACCAAATCCGCTTCCGCCAAAACCGGATTCTGCTGCGCTTCGTTCCATTGCACGCCCTGATGCAACTGATGACCGGCGGGAAAGTTGACATAGTTCGGCACGGATTCCAGCACGCCAATCGCCAGCGCGTCGCAAAGCCTGATCAGTTCGGCGACCGCTTGCGGGTTGCGCCCCAGATACGAAGTCACAATCAATGGCCGCTGCGCTCGCCGCAATGCTTCAATGATACTGGCAGCAGCGGGCGCAGACAGCGACACTGCCGCAACGGGCGGCCAATGCGCCGGATCAAGCGTCACGGGCGGCACTTCTTCTTCGAGCACTTCACGGGCGGCCATCAGGTAGACAGGGCCGCGCGGGTCGCTGTGCGCGAATTGCAGCGCCCGGTGCACCATCTGCTTGATATTGCGTCCGGTGCGAATTTCGTTGTCGTACTTCACATAACCGCGCACGATGCCGCGCTGATCGAAGACGTTTTGAATCCAGTGAATAAATTCGTTGCGACTGCCGCGCAGTTCCCCTTCTTGAGTGAAGGGTGAGGCGCCTGCAAAAATCAAAACTGGCACGCGCCCTTTGGCGGCATTGTGAATCGCTCCGGCCAGCGCCTGCGTGCCGCATTCGACGTGCACCAGCACGGCCTGAGCCTGTCCGGTCACTTGCGCAAAACCGTGCGCGGCGCTGAGCGCGACCATTTCATTCGGGCAGGTGATCAATCGCGGCGCAGGCCGACCAGTCGCTTTTGCCTCTGCCAGCGCCTCAATAATGCCCGGATGATCGCTGCCCTGGTTGGCGAAGAGAAATGAGACGCCCACTTCGCTCAAGGCTTCGATCAAGGCTGTGCTTGCGGTGTACATCGTTCGAGTCATTTAACCACGGGGAACACGGGGACACAGGGGAAGAATGGTAGTAAAGAAAGAGCTAAATCACATTCCCAATAGCTTTCCCGTGTTCCCCGTGGTTGCTTACTGCTTAAAACCGATAACAACTATTGATTCGCCAGTTTGCGCTGCAATCTTTTCATCTCGCCGTGTACGGCGTGCAGCGACATCAGTGCGTGCAGCGGATGCGCGCCTGCGTTGACGATGCGTTCGGCATTATCGCTGACTTTAACGGTCGTACCGACTTCAGCAATCGCGCGCGCGGCATCAATGCCATCACCGGTCAACTCGTATTCCGCAGTCACACTATCGAAGTCGGTCAGCAACCGTCGCCGCAATTCGGCATCTTGCCGCACATCAAACAACAGCTTGTTCAGGTTGTAAGCCTCTGCTGGCGGATGCACATAAAACTGATAGCCGCCCTCTTTGAATTGCAAACCGCCATATGGCGGAAGCTCCGTCGCAGTCGCAGCCGCTGCTTTCTCACGCGCAGGCAGGAAGCGCATCATCGCGTGGCCGTGGTGCCAGGTTGGCGTGTATTGAACTAACTCGCCGCTCCTGTTGCCAATCGCGCCGAGCATAATCGCCCAGGGCAGCAGTTCGGTGTTGCCCGTCGCATCGAGTTGTTCGACGGTCAAATCGAGCACGGCATTCGCGTTGCCTTTTTCCAGTTCCTGAATCACCCAGCGGTCGAAATTGAATTCGGGCTGTGGATACTTCCAGGTGCCGGGATAATGTGACATGCCGCCGCTGGCGATGGTGGCGACGCGTTCCGGGCGCGTGGCAATGACATCGGCAATCGCACGGCCCAATGCAGCACAACGTTTTGGACTCGGTAGCGGTGGCAGATAGACGTTGGCGTGAAATGGCACAACCGGAATCGGGCGGCCACCGATGACGAATTCAAACGGCACGGCGAAGGTGTGCCCGAGCACTGCATCTTCGGAATAAGCGATGTCGAAATCTTTGCTGACCAATTGGTACAGAAAATCTTCCGCCAGCTCGCGGTGAATCGGCAGGTCGTAGTGGCGTCCGGCGAATTCTGCTTTGGCGCGATTGCCTGCGACGATGGCAAAAGTGGGATTGCACGACATCGAAAACGTTTCGAGATGATCGCTGCCGAGGAACACAATGACATCCGGCTGCGTTTCGTCGAGCAGTTTGCCAAGCTCGCGCATCCCGGCAATTGAAGCGTCAAGCTGCGCGTGGTCTTCGTCCGGCGGATACGTGAACAACTGCGGCGCGTGACAGGTCGCCATTGCCGCAACGATTTCACCCATTAGGATTCTCCTCTTCGATGTACTCGACACCAAGCTCGCTCAGCTTCGCGCGCAGGCCATAAAAATCCACGCCGAGTTCCCCGCTCTGCAATTTCTCGCGGGATTTCTGTTCCTTCTCGATGCGCCGCTGCCCAAGTTGCGCGACTTCGGCGGCGCGTTCTCGTTTGACGATGACCACGCCATCCTGATCGCCGACGATGACATCGCCGGGGCGCACAATCGCACCTGCACAGACAACCTCGATGTTGACTGAGCCAGGTGAAACCTTGACTGTGCCTTGCGCTGAAATGGCCTTTGACCACACAGGAAAATCCATCGCGGTCAGATCGGCGACATCGCGCACGCCCGCATCAATCACTAAGCCCGCAACCCCGTGCGCGCGGCACGAAGTCGCCAGCAACTCGCCGAACATTCCGTCCGTTGACTCCGATGTCGTAACAACGACCAACACATCGCCCGGCTGACAGACTTCAATCGCGGCGTGGATCATCAAATTGTCACCGGACTGGCACGACACTGTGATGGCTGAACCTGCGACACGCGCCGTCGCATAGATCGGACGCAGATAAGGTCGCATCAAGCCAGTGCGCCCCTGCGCTTCGTGAATCGTGGCGACGCCCTGTTCTCCGAGCAGCTTGATGACTTCAGCGTCAGCGCGCCGGATGTTTTTGATGATGCGATGTTTCATCGGACATCTCTGGGTACGCAACGCTTCCAGCGTGCAGGCTCGGCAAGCGGCGCATTGAAAGAAATGTAGTTAGAAAGAAAGTCTGCACGCTGGAAGCGCTGCGTACCCAGGTTTTCACCGAAGTGCGTCCGTGGTGACTTGCGGATAAACGCGCTGGAATGCTTCAGCGTAAACAATCGCCGGATTGCCGGAATTGCGCCCGCCTTGTGTGCCGCGCCTTTTGGCCACGTCGGTGTAGTAGTTCCACAAATGCACCTGCGCGTCCATGCAGTGCATGGCTTTGACTTTGGTTTCAAAGACCGGCGTGATGTCGAAAATCACATCCGGCTTGAACTGGCACATCTCCGTCTGATGCGGCTCGAAGTAGAAGACCGGCGGCGCGCCTAGATGTTTGTGCTCGCTCGGATAGCCCAGCGCCTGCGCGTAGATGCGCGCATTCATCGTCAGCTTTGAAGCCTCGACGTGATCGCCGTTGTAAGGGTCAACCGGCGTGTGCGTCAGCACGCAGGTCGGCTGGAAGCTGCGAAACTCCTGCACGAGTTCTTCGGTCAGTTGCGGTGTCACGCCTAACGGATAATCGCCCGCGTCAAAACAGCGAATCTCTGCGCCCAATACTTCGGCAGCCTTGGTCGCTTCGGCGTGACGAATCTCTTTGACCTGCTCAATTGTCATGCCTTCTTTTTTCCAAAGACCCTGCGATTCACCGCGCTCGCCGTATGACAAGCACAGTACGCGCGCGCGCGCACCACGCGCCGTGTACAGCGCAATGATGCCACCCGCCCGCCAGACGAAGTCCGCCGCGTGGGCACTGACCACCAGCAATCGCTCTTTGGTTAAATCCTGCGGTAGTGAATCCATAACACGTCAGTGAACAAGGCCGCCCGGAATCGTCGCGGCCATGCGATTGATTTCGGCGGTGGTGAATCCGGCATCCAACAAGCGTTGCGCGAATGCCGCGAAGCCTTCAGCGACGGGCGGATTCGTCTTCTGCCCCAAGTCCGTTGACAACATAGTGCGTTCAATACCAACGGCGCGGATGTTGGTGAAGACCGTTTCCCATGGACATTTGTTGGTGTGATAGGTCGTGAAGCAATGTTCGATGATTGCGCCCAGATCGGCCAGCGCAATTTGCTCTTCGGCAGTCAAATTTTGCGAAGGAAATTCCGCGTGCGTGACGATGACGCGTTTGACGCCGGCGGCGCGCGCGGCTTTGACCAGCGGGAAGATTTCGTGACGGCCAAGATGCCCGGTCGCCAAAATCATGTCGTGCTTGGCAATCAGTTCCAGGCACTGCCGCGCGTCATCAGAAATTTTGCCTTCACCATCGAGCACTGTCATTGGCGGGCGTGTGATGCCTGCGGCGGCAATTTCGCGTTGAATCTTCGCCCAGAACGGCAGCTTGTCATTCGGGCCGTCCAGGCGGCCCGCAGTCTCATTCGCGGCGTCCACCGTGGGAAACCAAACGATCTTGTTGCCTGAACGCCCGGCGATTTCGAGCGCAACGGGATTCAATCCGCCGACGCTGTGGTTGAGCGTAATCGCGCCGTAAGCCTCGATGCCCGGCATGGCTTTGGTGACCACGGCAGCGCGCTCCGCCGTCGGGATGTAATGTGATTTCAGCACGAAACCTTTCAACCCATGCGCGAGAAACTCTTTCGCCAAATCAAGATCATCAATGCGACGTTCGATCACATCGGGCGCGACGTGTACTTGCAAATCATACGCGCCTTTTATCGCTTCCCAGGCAGCTTCGGAAATCGGCGTGGCAATCGCACTGGCATCTGTGGTGCTCATGAATGCTCCTAAATCTGATGACGGGAAAACACGCTTCTCCTGACTTCAGTGTGACTGGTTGTACCCATTTCTTTATTCGGTGAATCTTGTTTGCAGTGGAAATGTGGCCGCAGTATGCGAATTGCCCTCCATCGTGTCAAGCAGAGGATGTGCTGGGCCTTAGGTCCTGCGCAAATCAGCCAGTCAATGGCGCGGCGCTGGCAAATGGCGCAGTAAATTTCTGGCTAAGGCTGATTGCGGGTTGGCTTGGCGCAGGCTTTGGAATTCGCGCCGGGCCTCAGCGAAAAGACCGGCGCGGGCATATAAGGTGCCGAGTGCGAGGTGAGAATTGGCGTAACGGCGCGCCGCCGCATTGAGCTTGTCCACCTGCGTCTGCGCTAAAACTTTGAAGCGCGCTTCGGACAGAGCAGCAGAGGCTGAACTAAGTTCCTGGCCGTTCACTTGCGCCGTCACTTGCCAGAGGTAAACACTGTTGCGCCGCAATGGGCGCGGCAGAGTCCAATGAGCGGTAGACAGCGACTCGCTGGCGCACACGAGCTTGAAATCAGTATCGAGCACGGTCACGCGGTAGCTGGCCGCGCCATCAACCGGCTGCCAACTCAACGTGGGGCGGTCGCTCTGCACCACTGTGCCGACCGGGGTGAGCAAAGTCAGCGCGGCGTGATCTTCGGCGCGGCTCAGCAACGCGCCTGCCGGGCCGGCTAGTTCAGCCAGCCCGGTTGCAACCGGCGCGCGTTGCTGCTGCATGGCCACTTTGATTGCTTGCTCATCATCTTCATCGAGTGCGGGCAGCCCACTGAGCCGACCGGCGCGGTCGAGTGTGATGCGCTGGCCGTGATCCATCAACCAAGCCACCGCTGCTGAGGCCGCAGGCGGGGATGCCTGCGCTGCGGCCTCAGGGTTGGGTGCAGGCGGTGTAGTTTGTGAGGCTGCCGCCGCTGGTTTATGTTGCGTCAACTCGATCTGTTTTGAAGTAGTCGCTTGCCGCCAGAACCAGGTTGCGCCTAATACAGCGAGCAACAGCACTGTGAGTAACGCAGCCAGCGGCCTAATTTCTCCAATTGGCAATAGCCGGAAATTCTTCAAGCGTGCTCCCCAACTCAGCCTGGATGTAGGGAGGCTTTGCAAGGCGGGCAGTGCCGCCAGTTGGTCGCGCAACTCGGTCAAGCCGCGCACTTCAGACAAACAAGGCTCGCAAGCGGCGAGGTGTTCGTTGGCCAGTTGACGCTCGTTGGCTGCCAGCGTTTCGTCCACGTAACCGGCCAGCTCTTCGTAACTCAAATGTTCGGCTGATGGTTGCGCACCACTCGATAGAGCTGCGCGCAAAGAAGCAACGCGCGCTTCCGTAGCGTCTGCTGCGCCGATTTGCGCGCGGCAGGCGGCGCAAGTATGTAAATGATTGAGCGCCGCCAGCAATTTGGTGGACGGAAGCTGCCGCGCCAACAACCCGGTGATTTGTTCAGATGAAAGGTGTTCAGACATTGTAGCAATCAGCCTGTAGCTTCGCGTCTCCACAGTTCTGAAGATGTAAGCAGCGGCGTCATATTGTCAGTCGAGGCACGAATTCTTTGCTCCGTCTCCAGCCCCCACTTCAAAAGCCGCACTCGCGCATGCGCCGCGTCAGTCGCTCGCGCGCCGTCTTGCGCAGATTGATAACTTGTTGTCGCGTTAAGCCCAACCGCTCGGCAATCAGCAGATCAGCCAGCGGGAGTTGATGCCAGAGTTGGGCCAACGCTTCTTCAGTCAAACTCAGCGCCGCCGCAAGCTGGCTGACCGAAATGATGCCGGTGAAGATGAACAATTCGGTCGCGCTCCGGCCTTGCTCGTCTTTCAAATTGAGCAGCAAGGCCGCGCGGTGCTGTAGCGTGAGTTGATTGATCTCCTGCCACAGCTTTTCGAGGTAGAAGCGGTGTTCGATGGTTTGCGCTAGATTCTCACGTTCATCTGGAATGAGCGCGAGCGCGGCTTCACGCGCTTGAGTTCCACCTTTAGCATCAACACGCCACGCGCTGTGATCGCGCACACCCCACAACTCGGCGACCGTACCGGTCAGCTCGTCTAATTCCAACGGCTGACCTACCCAATGAAAAAGCGCAGCGACCAATTCGGCCAGTGGCACACCTGCTGCCGCCTTGCGCGGCAATGCGGTCTGTGCGCACCTGCGCGGATCTTTGCGCAAATTTTCCAGCCGCTCGCGGCTTTGTGCAGACGGCGCAAGCGGTTGATTGCGCCAGACAGCCAAGCCACCGATCAAAATCCCAGCGTCTTTTTCCCACACTGCAAATTCCGTGCGATGGCTTAGCAGAAAACGCAGTTTGTGTTTAAGTTGGAAACGTTGCGGATATTTGCGACGGAGATAGGCCGCACAAGCGCGGTAAGCAGTGACAGCGACGTAAGCGCGAAAATCGCGGATGGCCTGCTCCGCCGGATTTGCGCTGAGTGCGGCCAACCGCATGAGCAGTTGCACGCGCACCTCGCTGCATACATCTTCGTATTCGCCTTCGGCTGCGAACGAGCCTGAATAAATGCGCAGCCTTGCGCCGACGATCTCGCGGATGACCGGCTCGGCCTGCTCGCACATCAACTGTTCAAGCAGTTGTTCGGCGTGCGCCTCCGTCGCTTCTGACTGAAGGGGCAAACAGGGGTCGAATTGTGTTGGCGCTTTGGCAGTTATCAAATGTGTTGCTCGTTTGCTGTCAACAACGCTTGAAGAAGCGCGCGATGGCGCTCTATCGGCCATCGCCGATGAGTGCGAAACTGGCCCAGTAAAATGGATGACGGTACTGTTTGCTGTGTAGCAGCTTGAGTGCGGCGGCGCGTAAGGCACCGGCTTTGCTTTGCGTGGCCGCGGTTGACGTACCCAGCCAGGCGCGATGAAACTCCAGCATCAAGCCTGCGGCGCTCGTCGAATTGACTTTCCACTGGCTGACAATCGTTGAGGGCGAACCGGCCACGAACAGCGCCCAAACCAACCCCAATACGCCTTCGCCCGCACCGATGCGGCCACGCGCCGTTTCGCAAGCCGAGAGCACCACCAACTCGGCCTGCAAATTGAGCTGCGTGATCTCCCAGGCTTCCAGCAATCCATCCTCCCGCTGGCCACTTGCGCGTTCGCCCGGTTGTGCGAGTACGAGTTGCGAATACATCGGACTAGCGTCATCGAAAACGCCGTGCGTCGCCAAATGCAGCACGCGGTATTTGCCCGCTTCGGCTTTGAATTGCTGTTCAGTGGCGGCGGCGCCAGTCAGGACTTTGCTCGCCGGGCCATACAACCGGGCTAGCGTGCGGACTTCGCTCTCGGTTTCGGGCAACGGCGCTAGATTCAGCCGCCCGGCGCGCAAGGGAAACTGTTCACCAACCGGGGCAAAGGCCGGATTGCCCAGGGCCAGCAGAGTCTTGTTCGCTTCGCTGGTGCGTGGCTCGCGCGCTTTGCTCATCGCGGCGAGCGCCGCCAGCGAGGGCGCTCGCGAGATTTCACAAGTTTCGAGCAGGTAACGTTGCGGCGTTGATTTCAACGCTTCAAATGGCAGTTCCCACAGCGCGCCGTCCGGCACGATCACCAGACGTGTTTTGCCTTGCAACTGCGCTTGCGCGGGACGCAGTAACACGCCGTAAAGACGCTCTGCCGCCGCACTGAAGAGTAGATCGTGTTGCGCCAGTTGCGCGCGAAAGGCGCGCGCTTGTTCGGAAAGAGGCTGGGCTGCGAGCGGCAGCTCATAAACTTTGAGTTCCGCTTGCGCCGATGCTGATGCGCGCGTCAGCACGAAAAGCCAGACCTGGTCGTCGGTCAACACGTATTCGAGCAGCGCAGTGCGCTCATCGGGCAATAAGGCAGCAGCGTCCGCCAGCGTGAAGACGGACGCTTGACCGCGTTGGGCCTTCAGCTTGGGATGCAAGGTGTAGAGCGCCGTTTGAAACTCTTCGTAAGCGAGTCGTGCCTGACGCAGCCGTTGATTCAAATCAGCCAGCCGCGCCTGGTCAGCGTGCGTGCGTATGGTTTCGCGGGAAACCTGCGCGTTGAGTGAAACCATCTCCTCTTTCAAGTGACGCTCGCGCTCCTGCTCCACCTGTGTCATCGCCTTGGTGACGTTGACACGGCCACTTTGCAGCACATCAAGCAAGACACGCGCTTTGGCGCGTTCGGCGTAGCTCAGCGCTGCTTCTGACTGCCGTTCGCGCAGCAGCAGTTTGACCAGCCCTTGGTAAGGCATCAGTTTGCGCTCGAAAAAGTATTGCTGCTGTTGTTCGCCACCACTGTTATGCAGCCAAAGCTCCTCGATCACCGCCACTGCCTCCGTGTACGCCTCACGCGCCTGCACCGGTTGCGCTAGCGCGGCGTAAGCCAGGCCCGCCAACGCGCGTGTTTGCCAAAGCAACTCGCGGGTACCGCTGCGGCGCGCCAAAGCCACTGCACGCTCGGCAAAACCGAGCGCCTTTTCGTACTGCTGTCGCTCCGCCGCAAGCCTTCCCAGGCTGAGCAACACAACACCTTGTCCCTCGTAATTTCCTTGTTTCTCGCGCAACGCTAAACTTTGTTCGAATTCCGCCAGCGCCGCTTCATAGTGCTTTTGTAGGCGGTGTACCTCGCCAAGGCTGAGCGTGGCGCGCGCCAGGTTGGTTTGATCGTTGTGCGCGCGGGCCACGCGCAATGCCTCTTCATAATATTCCTGCGCTTTGTCGAACAATTCTTTGCGTTTTTGCACGTGGCCCATATTGTTGAGCGCCCCAGCCAGCGCTTCGTAACATAGCGGCTTTTCATCCTCCAGTCTGAGCGCCGTCAAACTTTGTTGTAAGCAGGCTTCGGCCAAGTCAGTGGCCCCTTGCAACAAATAAACGGCTGCCTGCGTGTTGAGCGCGATACCACGTCTGGTTTGGCTGCCGGATTTCTCGCTGAGTTCGAAACTGAGCTGCAACTGTTCCAACGCCGCAGCGTAATTGCCGAGTGAGAAGTAAACGTTAGCGAGATTGTTGCGCATGGTAGCGACGTTGCCTGGCTCGCTCTGCGCCTCACTCAGCTTCAGCCCTTCTTGATAGATGGCGAGCGCCGCCGCGTAATCGGCCAACTTAGCGTGTATGCTGCCGATATTGCCCAGATTGGAGAAGATGCCATTCGGTTGATTGAGTTCGCGCGCCAGCTTCAAACTCTGCTGATAAGCGGGCAGCGCCTTCACCAAATCTCCCTGCTCGAAGTAAGTATGTCCGCTGATTGCCCACGAGCGCGCCAGGCCCAATTGATCGCCTAAACGTTCGGCCAGCGCGCGGGCAAACTGCGATAAGGCGAGCGACTGTGCGAAGTTTTCCCGGTCAATAAGTTGATCGCTCAGCATGAGCAGTTCGCGCACCAGCTCAGGGTTGACGAACTCAGCCTCGGCGACCGACAAGCTTTGTCGCGCTGTTTCATCGGGCAGCGCGGCCAAGGCTTCGGCAATGGCGCGCGCGACCGGCAATTCGCGCCGGACTTTCCATTCGCCTTCTTCTTTGACGCACTGCAAAGCGCGCTGTAACTGGCCAAAGCCCGCTGCTGGTTTGCCGGTCTTGAGGTTGAGGGCAGTCAACTCGACCGTGGCGCGTAGATTGGCTTGCGCACCGTCAAACGAGATTTGCTTGAGCGTGACGGATTTCAATTCGATCACGCCAACCGTAGTAAAGAGGCGCTCAAGCTGTTGCGCGCGCGCTTCCAATTCCGGCGCGCGCGGACTCCACAAGCGCCGCCATTCGGCCAGGTCTTTGTTGGCGTAAGCGGTGAAGTATTGTTTGACGAGTGCGCGCAAGGCTGCGTCATCACTCTTTTCCTGCGCAGCACCGCCTGAAACCAGACAGACAACGAGCAAGGCAAGCCAGAGACTACGATGCTTGGATGGGGACATAACCAGCCCTTCTTAAGTGACAACCATTG
The DNA here is from genome assembly GCA_963699175.1 of uncultured Acidobacteriota bacterium. Taxonomy (GTDB): domain Bacteria; phylum Acidobacteriota; class Blastocatellia; order RBC074; family RBC074; genus JACPYM01. The sequence continues at coordinate 2,502,834 of OY969418.1, forward strand.
TTAAGCAAGGATTTGTTCGGGTGCGGCAGGTTGGGCGCATTATGCTCAAGTAGTGTAGTCAAGTCAAAAACTCTTTTTAGGCTTTACGCAGCCTGGGAGCGCAGGCATCCTTGCCTGCCAGACGTGGCGGTTGACGCACTACTGCCGGTAGGTCTAGCCCTTCAGCCTAAGCAGGCAAGGATGCCTGCGCTCCCAGGCCAAAAAAAATTCTTTCAGCGCCGGGAATATCTCATCCACACGTACATCGAATAGTAACGAAACCTACCGCCAATAGCGCAGTTGTGGCAGGCCGTGCTGCTGGGGCTAGGTGGACTTTACCCAAACCGTCCACGAATTGAAGCGCGAGCAATGCCGAACAGACTCGCTGATTGAAACCAATCCACGATTAACCAATACCCCGCTGAAGGCATCCCTCTCTTTTCAGCGTGCGTCAATGGCGGAAGCGACCCTGGCCGTTGCTTGCTGTGTTGGCCTAAGTGTCGGCTCGAATCCCAAAGCTATGCTCCTAAAGAAAACAACCGGCGCACGCAACTGCGCGGCAGACGCACAATCAGACGAACTGTTTCCAACCTGACCCAACTTCGCAGCGCGCGACTCTGGCTTTATGAGCCGGAGCGCGTCCAACCAATCTGGCAAGTCTGGCAAGTTTGGCAAAGTCTGAAACACAGGACACGGTGATCGGGTGTAACCCGGTCAACAATATCCGCGCCTTCCGTGTCCTGTGTTTCAGACTTTGCCAAACTTGTCTCAACTAGGCAGCTAAACAATTAACCAACAGTATGGAGGTACAACACTGTCATGAGGCTTCTTCCCCCAAACTATCGAGTCACACGCCCGCGCTTCTCCCAAAGAAATACAAAACTGGCAATCATCGCCTGCCTATTTATCGCAGGCGGCATCTTGAGTTTCCCTACCCCGCGCCACGCCGCGCCTTCGCCAACTATTATGTTCGTCACGCAACCGCCTTTCGGTTTGGATGCTACCTCGATCAACGCTGTCAATGGCAATCACCGCGCCGACACTGGGCACGCGCCGCGCGGCGGTGATTTGTTTATCCGCTACGGCGACGGCTCGCTGCGCAATCTGACGGCGGAGGCGGGCTATGGTTTGAGCGTTGGGCAGGAGATCGCCGTGCGCGAACCGAGCGTGCATTGGTCGGGCAACAAAGCGCTCTTCTCGATGGTCGTTGGCGGCACGACGCCGGGCAACAACGCGCCCGTGTTTTGGCAAATCTACGAAGTCACCAATCTCGCGCCGGGGCAGACGGCGCAAATCACCAAGCTGCCGCAACCCTCGGTGAGCAACAATCTCTCGCCGATTTACGGCACGGACGACCGCATCATTTTCACTTCGGATCGTCCGCAAAACGGCAACTTCGGCAATTATCCTGCGCTCGATGAATACCAGGCCGAACAGACCAACACGGGGTTGTGGTCAATGGCGCCGGACGGCAGTGATTTGAAATTGCTCGATCATTCGCCGTCCGGCGATTTTTCGCCGCTGATCGCGTCTGATGGCCGCGTGATCTTCACGCGCTGGGATCATCTGCAACGCGACACCCAAACTTCAGACGCCACCAGAGCTGCCCAATTCGGCGCGTTCAATTACCCGTCAGAAGCTGGCACGCAACAGCTTCCCTATAACGACAGCTTCCCCGAACCGCTCACGCAACCGGCGGGTGCTTATCTCAAAGGTCATCACTTCAGCCACTTCTTCCCGTGGCAGATCAATGAGGACGGCACGAATCTGGAAACGCTCAATCACGTGGGCCGGCACGAGCTATTTCAAAGTTTCCCGTCGGCGCATCAAGGCTTGCCCGATTTCATCGCGCCCGCCGGACGCCGCACCGCGATTATCCAGACGCAGTTGAAAGAAGACCCGAACAATCCCGGTTATTTCGTTGGCACACAGCCGCCCGATTTTGGCGGACACAATTCAGGACAGCTCATCGCCCTGAGAGGCGACGAGGCAACTAATGCCGATAATATGCAGGTGGATTACCTGACTGATCCGCTCTCGCTGCAGTTTTACCTGCTGGGCATTCAGACACCGCCTGCGAATCATCCGGGACATTTCCGCAACGCGACACCGCTCTCTGACAGCACGCTCATCGCCGTGCATTCGGATTCGCCCTACCGCGACAAGACAAATGGCGGACCGCTCACATCGCTCTACAATTTCCGGCTCGTGCAGATGTTGCCGGGCAATCCCTACTACACCAAAGGCGCGCGGCTGATCGCCAACGGCATCACAAAATCGGTTTCGTATTGGGACAACTCGATCAATCAACAAGTGAGTTACTCAGGGCAACTGTGGGAACTCGATCCGGTTGAAGTGCGCGCGCGCCAGGTGCCGGTCAAGCACTCGAACGCGCTGCCGGCCATCGAGCAGCAGATTCTGAGCGACGAACTCGGCGGCCAGGCGGGCATTGATGAGTTTCAGAATTATCTGCAAGCGCATAATCTCGCGCTTGTCGTCAGCCGCAACGTCACACGCCGCGCCGACAAACAACAGGATTACAACCTGAAGATTTACGGCAGCGCGACGCAATCAGTGGAACCCGGCGCAGTGCCGCTCGAAATCGCTTTCATGCAATTCCTGCAAGCCGACCTGCTGCGCGGTTACACCAAGTTCAATGCGGGACGGCGGCCAATGCCGACGACGATGCACGAAGGTCTACTGCCCGTCGTCGCCAACGCGCCGTCGAGCAGCGTGCAGTTGGGCAGTGACGGCAGCATGGCCGCGCTCATCCCTGCGCGCCGCGCAGTGACGTGGCAGATGCTGGGGGCGGACGGCGCGCCCGTCGTGCGCGAACGTTATTGGGTGACGTTTGCGCCCGGCGAAATGCGCACTTGCACCAACTGTCACGGCATCAATCAAGCCGACGTGTTCGGCCAACCGCGTCCGGTCAATCCGCCGCAGGCGCTGCACGCGCTCGCGGCCTGGTATCGTGACAACATCAAAAGCCAGAGCGTGCTGCTTACGCCAACCAATGCCGCCTTCCCTGCCAACGGCGGCACAGGCGCGGTCAACATCACGCCCATCGCCAATTGGCCCGCGCAGAGCAACGCAAGCTGGCTGACCATCACCGCGAGCAACGGCGCGACGGTCAACTACACTGTAGCGGCGAACCCCTCGCCAAGTGCGCGCACCGGCTCGCTGACCATCGCTTATCAAACCTTCAACGTCACGCAAGCGGGCACACCTGCGCCGACACCGACGCCAACACCGCTACCGACGCCAACTCCAACACCACTGCCGACACCAACACCGACTCCACTACCAACTCCGACACCAACACCGACGCCTGCGAATTGCACCTACACAGTCCAAGCGAGTGGGTTCATCTTCGGGGCCAACGGCGGCAACACGACGACCAACGTCACGGCGACGAGTGGTTGTGTTTGGACAGTTGTGAGCAATACGCCGTGGATCACTGTCACCACTCCGAGCGGCAACGGCAATGGCACAGCCGCCTTCTTGGTTGCCGCCAATACTGGCCCAAACAATCGCTCCGGTTCGGTGACGATTGCCGGTAAGGGGGTCGGCATCGTGCAGGCTGGCGCGACCGGCGGCGCGTGCAACTACACGCTGGTGGACACGAGCAAAATCATCTCCACCGCGGGCGGGACGAAAAGCGTGATTGTCGTTGCGCCCACTGGTTGTGCGTGGGCGGCGGCGAGCAACGTGCCCTGGATCAGCATAAGCAATCCCAATAACACCGGGATCGCCGTGCTCACCTACACCGTCGCAGCCAATCCCGGCCCTTCTCGCACAGGCACGCTGACGGTGGCCGGGCAAACCTACACAGTCATTCAATAGAAAGCAGGCAGGAGAAATTGGGAGCCGAGCGCAGCGACGCTTGGCTCCCTAACAATCACTTCGGTGATTGGACGCGTGAATTTCCATCGCAATTCCGCGTTGAGTGCTAGGGTCTGTGGAGCAAAAGCTGGTAGAATGCGGTTCGCCGCGCTGGCCGCAAGTGTAGTGCGGCGAACTTCTTTAATTTCACGACCAGCAAAAACCATGACCCGACGGCTCAAATTCATCGCAATTCTTGCGCTCGCTTTCAGCGCCTGGTGGGCAGCGCAGCCAAAACCGCAGAACGTAGATGCCGATGCGCTGCTGCCACACTCTGCCGCAAATGTGCGCGAGTTCCTGCAAGCGCACTGCTACGCCTGCCACGATAGCCAAACAAAAAAAGCCAACCTTGATTTAAGCGCACTCAAATTCGATCTCGCCGACGCCAGGACGTTTGCGACTTGGGTGAAGGTGCACGACCGCGTGCGCGATGGCGAGATGCCGCCCAAAGGAATGGAGCAACCCAGCGAAGACGCGCGCGCCGCTTTCCTGAAGGCGTTGGCGGCGCCAATGGTTGCGGCGGATGACGCGCGCGTGCAGCGCGAAGGTCGGGCGTCGTGGCGGCGCATGAATCGCTACGAATACGAGAACACGCTGCGCGATTTGTTGGGCGCGCCGTGGTTGCAGATCAAAGAGATGTTGCCTGAAGATGGTGAGGCGTTCCGCTTCAACAAAGTGGGCGAGGCGCTCGGTGTGTCGCACGTGCAAATCAGCCTCTATTTAGCGGCGGCGGAATACGCCTTGCGCGACGTGCTGGCGCGCGAAACGGCGCGGCCCGCAACCCCGACGAAGAGATTCTATGCGCGCGAACAGCCCGCCTTCTTTCGCAAGGTGGAGTTCTCGCAATTCAACACCGCGCCTGAACGCTCTACGTTTCCGCTGCTCGGCAATGTTGCCGATGTCGCCGTATTGAAACGCGAAACGCCGATGACGGTTGGCGCGGCTGATCCGGCCAAGCGCGAGCTGGAAAGCATGGGTGTGGTAGCGAGCAGCTACGAACCGATTGAGATCCGCTTCAATCTGTTCAGAGCTCCCGCCCCAGGCCGCTACAAGCTGCGCGTCAACGCACATTCGTTCTGGGCCGGGCCAGAAAGCGAAGCCAAATGGTGGAAGCCAAGCCGCACTGAGGCGTCTGCCGGACGCACGAATGAACCAGTGACGCTTTATGCCGAGATTCCGCCCCGGCAGGTGCGCTACCTTGGCAGCTTTGATGTGAAACCCGAAGCATCCGTCAACGAGCTTGAGGTCTATTTGGTCAAGGGCGAAACGATTCGTCCCGATGCGGCGCGCCTGTTTCGCTCGCGCCCGCCCAACTGGCGCAACCCGTTGGCGCAGAAAGACGGCCAGCCCGGCGTCGCTTTTCGCTGGCTGGAAGTCGAGGGGCCGATCTCCGACGACTGGCCCGGCCAGGGGCAGCGCTTGATGTTTGGCGATTTGCCTATCCAGAAGAACGCGAAAGGTGCGGTGGAAGTCATCTCTCAAAATCCGCACGGCGATGCCGAGCGTTTGTTGCGCGGCTTTTTGCAACGTGCTTATCGCCGCCCAGTTGTGGAAGCAGATGTGCAGCGGTTTGCGAAACTCACCCACACCGCCTTGCAAAGCGGCGCAAGCTTTACCGATGCGCTGATCACCACCTATTGCGCCATCTTGTGCTCGCCGGCCTTCGTCACGCTGGCAGAGAAGCCCGGGCCGCTCGACAATTACGCCTTGGCCGCTCGGCTCGCCTATTTCCTCTGGAATTCGGAGCCGGACGCGAGCTTGCGCAAATTGGCGAACCAGGGCACGTTGCGCAACACCGCCAGGCTGCGCGCGCAGATGGAGCGCATGCTCGCTGATCCACGAGCGCAGCGCTTTATCGAAGCCTTTCTCGACTACTGGCTCGACCTGCGCAAAATCAACAACACGTCGCCGGATGAAGTGCTCTATCCCGATTACTATCTGGATGACCTGCTGGTGGAATCGGCCAGGGCTGAGACCAGGGCGTTTTTTGCCGAACTGCTGCGCGGCGACTGGGCGGCGCGCAACCTTGTTGCTTCGCATTTCGTGATGGTCAACGAGCGGTTGGCGGCGCATTACGGCTTGCCGGGCGTCGAGGGCACCGAGATTCGGCGCGTAAATTTGCCGCTGGATTCCGTGCGCGGCGGCTTGCTCACCCAGGCCAGTGTGCTGAAAGTGACGGCGAACGGCACGACTACTTCGCCCGTGCTGCGCGGGGTGTGGATTATGGAACGCATCCTAGGCAAAACGGTGCCGCCGCCGCCCACTCCTGTGTCGGCGGTTGAGCCGGACACGCGCGGCGCAACAACTATTCGCCAGCAACTCGACAAACATCGCACGCAGCCATCGTGCAATGTCTGTCACGCGAAGATTGATCCGGCGGGTTTCGCGCTCGAAAACTTTGACGTGTTCGGCGGCTGGCGCACCCAATACCGCGCGCTGGGCGAAGGCGAGAAAGCGCCCGGCATCGGCAAAAATGGGCAGCGCTTCGCGTTTCGTTATGTGCAGCCAGTGGACGCTTCCGGCGTGCTGCCCGACGGGCGCCAGTTTCGGGACGTGCGCGAGTTGAAACGCTTGCTGCTACAGGACGAGCGGCAGATTGCGCGTAACCTCGTTGGACAACTGATCGTCTTCGCCACGGGTGCGCCGGTGCGCTTCGGCGACCGCCCGAAGGTCGAAGCGATTCTGGATCGCGCTCAGGCAACAGGCTACGGCGTAAAGTCGCTCGTTCAACTGATTATCGAAAGCGAGTTGTTTCGGAATAAGTAACCAGATTGGTCAGGATAACTTGCTTAATCAATCCAGCTAGCACACTCAGGAGGAAAAAGTTTGGTGAAAACCAAACTTTCTTATATGCATTCAAGACGCATTTTTCTGAAACAGACTGGTTTGTCTTTGGCATCAGCCATAACGATTCCGGCTGCTGTAAAGGCCAGTGTCAGGAATAATTTCAAGTTAGGGCTACAGCTTTTCACGATCCGAGAGGCGATGGCGAAAGATCTTCGCGGCACCTTCAAACAGATCGCGGCGATGGGCTACCAGGAAGTAGAAACCTACGGGTTCAACTACGGCAATAACAAATACGATCTGGGGCCTGGAGCCGAAACAGGCCAGTCAGCTTCTCAGCGATTGCGGCTTGACCACCTCGTCGGGCCACTATGATCTGGATAAGTTTTTCGGCAAAAACCAGCAGGATGAACTGAAACGCTATACCGCTGAGTGTATCGCGGGCGCGACGGCGCTCAAACAAAGCTATATTGCCTGGCCTACGCTGGCGGCGCAGTACCGCACGCTGGATGAGATGAAACGACTGGCGGCCACGCTCAATACCATTGGCGAGCAAATCAAACGGGGCGGCTTGCAGCTTGCCTATCATAATTTTGGTTGGGATTTTATGGAGCAAAGCGGCGTGATTCCCTATGACATTATTCTGAAGGAAACCGACCCGGCGCTCGTGAAAATGGAATTGGATCTGTATTGGTTTTCCTTCGGCTCGCGCACGAAGCCGCTGGACTGGTTCAAAAAACAACCGGGCCGCTTTGTCATCTGGCACATCAAGGATATGAATAAGCAAAACCGGGACCTGCACGAAGTGGTGGGCGACGGGGTGATTGATTTCAAGGCGATTTTCAAAGACACGCAAATCGCGGGCGTCAAACATATGTTCGTCGAGCAAGGGAATAATTATGTGCCGGACGCGATGAGTTGCGTGAAGCGTAGCGCGGATTACATGAAAAAATCGCTGTTGAATAGTTTGTAGCGGACGATTCAATTGGCTAATAGTTATGTGGATTCGCGGTAATGGATGAATAAAAATCACTATGAAGAACGGGTCAACCGCGTGCTTGATTACGTCACGCAGCAGCTGGACGGCGATCTTTCGCTGAAAAAACTTGCCAGCGTCAGCCACTTCTCTCCCTTTCATTTCCACCGGATTTTTCTCGGCATCACGGGCGAAACGTTGAACAGTTTCGTCAAGCGCGCACGTCTGGAAAGAGCTGCCCAATTGATGAAGGCCGCGCCAGGGAGGCGCATCACCGACATTGCGCTGGATGCCGGCTTTGCGGGCCTCGCCGAATTCTCGCGAGCGTTCAAAGCTCATTTTGGAATCAATGCCAGTGCCTGGGACAGGCGCGCGCCACTGGAAAAAAGCAAGATCTGCAAAGCGCCGGGGGAATTGGTGCTTTACTCTGTCGAAGAACTGGAACGACAGAAAAAGGCTTTGGGATTGCGTGTTCGCATCGGCAAATTGGACAGGTGCCGTTACGTCTACATTCGCATCTTTGATGCTTTTGGCAATGAACGGGTGATGGGCGCTTACCATTCGTTGGTGAACTGGCTGGCGCAGCGGCAAACCGATCTCAGTGATGTAGTCATGATCGGGATGTCTCAAGATGACCCGACCATCACGCCCGCAGAGAAATACAGGTATGACATGGGCGTGGCCTTCCCCAAGAGCGCCGGAGATCAGGGAATCGTGGGAGAAATCCTCAAATCGCGCCGGCGGGCAGGCCGCAGTTTGGTAATGCCGAATCGCGCCGAATGCGAATCCTTTGGCTTGACCGTGCGCGACTTTGAAGCCGAAGCCGTGGCGGTGCTTCACTGTGTGGGAGACATCTCGGCGGTGAGTTACGCCTGGCAGTATCTTTTTAGAATCTGGCTCCCGGGGAGCGGTTACCAGCCGGCAAATATGCCTGCCTTTGAAGTCTTCGTGCGCACGCCGGAAGAGATCGGCTGGGAAACTTTCGAGCTTTACGGCTGTCTTCCGATTGTCCGACTGTAACTGCTGAAACGAGCAAAAAGGAGATTTCTTATGATTGGCAAACTGCTACTGTTGTTATGTGTTGGTTATCTGGCTTTCATACCTTTGAAAAATCGCAGCACTGTCGAGGCTGGAAAGCAGCAACCACCTACGAACCAAAAGGAGCAACGCATGGAACTTGGCAATTTTTCTATCAGTTTGGCTGTTAAGGATATTGAGGCTTCGAGGAGTTTTTACGAAAAGTTCGGTTTCAAGGTCTTCATGGGAAATGCTGCGCAGAAATGGCTGATTATGAAGAACGGCGATCACGTAATCGGGCTGTTTCAAGGGATGTTTGAGAAGAACACCCTCACCTTCAACCCTGGCTGGGATAGCAACGCTCAGAATCTCCCCACGTTCACCGACGTCCGCGAGTTGCAGCGCCAACTGAAAGCGAAAGGCGTGAAGTTGCAAAAAGAGGCGGACGAAAACACCACGGGGCCAGCCAGCTTCGTCGCTGTAGACCCTGATGGAAATCAGATTCTCATTGATCAGCATCGGTAAGTAGGCTGGCTCTCGCCACGAGATTTAGCGGAATCCCTGACGTTTGATGGCAACCCGCGCCGAATTGTGGTATTAGTCCGATTGTCTAGCGGTCTGAATATCAAATTGTCATCACTGTCAGGAGATTCAACCGATGAAATCACTCAATATCTCGACTCAATCTTCCCTTTCACGCCGCAGTTTTTTACGTGGAGCCGGTGTCGCGCTTAGCTTGCCACTGCTTGATGCGATGCTACCCGCCTTCGCGCGCGCTGAGGAAGGCAAAGCAGTGCCGCGCCGGTTTTTCGCCATCTGCAACAATCTCGGCCTGCTGCCGGGCAAGTTCTTCCCCGCGCCGGATCAAGCAGGTCGCGAGTACCAGCTTTCGCCGTATCTGGAACTGCTGCGCGCGCACCGCAATGATTTCACGGTCTTCAGCGGCGTCTGGAATCCTGACGTGGATGGCGGCCATCCGGCGGACAACTGCTTCCTGACCGCTGCGCCGCATCCGGGCAGTGGCGGCTTCCGTAACACGATCTCGCTCGATCAATTCGCCGCCGAACGCATCGGCAACCTCACGCGCTTTCCCTCGCTCACGCTCGGCGTGAACATCCAACAGGGCCAGCGCAGCCTTTCGTGGACGCGTGGTGGCGTGCTGATTCCAAGCGAAGAAAAACCATCGGAAGTTTTCAAGCGCCTCTTCCTGAGCGGTTCGCCTGAAGAAGTGCAGGCGCAGATGCGCCGCTTAGCGCTCGGTCAAAGCGTGATGGATACCGTAGCCGACCAGACGCGCCGTTTGCAGCGTGAAGTTGGCGCGCGTGACCGCGAACGGCTCGATCAATATTTCACCGGCGTGCGCGATCTGGAACAGCGCATGGGCCAAGCCGCCGAATGGGAGCGCAAGCCCAAGCCCGTGGTGAGCGAAAAGCCGCCGGTTGATCCGGCTGACGCGCGTGATTACCTCGAAAAGGTGCGGCTGATGTACGACCTCGCGTGGCTCGCCTTCGAGACCGATTCGACGCGGCTCGTTGCCCTGTTGCTCGACAGCGTCAACTCGCCCGCCATTCACGTCGAAGGCGAAACGATGACGGACGGCTACCACGCCATCTCGCATCACGGGAAGTCGCCCGATAAGCTGCGGCAGCTTGAACTGGTTGACCGGGCGCACATGAAGCTGCTTGATCATCTCTTCACCGAATTGAAGTCGCGCAAGGAAGACGGTGAGACGCTGTTTGACCGCACGATGGTGCTTTACGGCACGAACCTGGGCGACGCCAACGCGCACGTCACCACCAACTTGCCCACCCTGTTTGCCGGTGGGGGCTTCAAGCACGGCCAGCATCTGGCGTTCGACCGCGCACGCAATTACCCGCTGCCGAACCTCTTCGTCAATGTGCTGCAACGCCTCGGCATTGAAGCAGACAAGTTCGCCACCAGCACTGGTACGATGCGTGGGCTGGAGCTGGCCTAACGAACGAGGGTTGAGCATGTCGCTACAGTGGCGCGGGGAAACGATGTAAACGTGGCGTGTGCTGTACCGTAGGTTGTCCAACCTGCGGAGGACTTCATCATTAAGCCGCTCACGTGGCGACTGAACAACTCATTAACCAAATCATCCGCAGGTTGGACAACCTACGGTACAGCGAGGAGTGTATGGCTGCAATTTCGAGACGAGACTTCATCAAGCAAGCGACTGTAGGTACCGCAGCAATCGGCTCACTGGTCACGGCTGTGGTAGAACTCGACGCCAATCCGCTTGGCTTGCCCATTGGTAGTCAAACCTATCCCCACCGGGCGCTGCTCAAACAGGATTTTCCCGGCTTGCTGAAGCAACTGGCCGACCTCGGCGTCCAGCGAATCGAGTTGTGTTCGCCGCTCGGCTACGCCGACTTCGCCGGGCTGGCCAAAGGGGCCGAGGTCAAGAAAATCCTGGCCGATCACGGTCTCAAGTGCGAGAGTGGCCACTTCAGCATGAAGGAACTCAGGCAAACGCAAGAAGCGAGCATCGCCTGGGCCAAAGAGGTCGGCATCACGCAGATGATTACCGCGACCCTAGGCGCGGGCAACAATCCGACGATGGATGACGTGAAGCGGGCGGCTGACGAATACAACAAGATCGCCGCTGTGGCCGCCAAGGCTGGCATCCAACAGGGCCTGCACAACGAAGGCTTCGAGGTCTCGTCAGTAGAGGGCAAGCGGACCTACGACATCTTGTTCGAGTTGCTCGATCCGAAGCTGGTCAAGTTCCAGTTCCAGATGTCCACGATCAGACACGGCTTCGATGCGGCTGAGTATTTCACAAAATATCCCGGACGTTTTATCTCAATGCACCTGCAGGACTGGAACGCGGAGACCAAAACCTTGACGTCAGTCGGCAAGGGCAGCATTGATTGGAAGAAAGTCTTTACTGCGGCCAAAAAAGGTGGGGTCAAAAACTACTTCGTCGAACAAAACATGGAAATGACGAAGGATGGCGTCGCCTTTCTGAAGTCGTTGAAGGTTTGAGGGTAGTAAAGCCGTAGTTTTGTAGCTGCGTAGCGGCAACCTGATTTTAGCCCGGTGTTTTCAACGCCGGGAAAGCGCACGTCAATCCCGCGTCGCGTCAGCGACGCTTGAATTCGAGCGTCGCTGACGCGACGCAAATCACGCTCTTCAGCTACCATGGCTTGAAAACCCACGGCTAAATTCATTCCGTCGCTACGCGACGAAAACGCCAGCTTTGACGCACACGGATGCGCGCAAGGCATGCTTATTCTATTGATTCTGCACCGTCTCCGGCTGCAATCAGGTACATACCATGACCTCTATAAAACAACGCACCTTTCTCGTGATGTTTCTTGCTCTTTGCTGGATGAGCAATGCCACGGCCCAGCAAAAGTATGACCTCCTCTTAAAAGGCGGCCACGTCATTGATCCCAAGAACAAGCTCAGCGCCGTGCGTGATGTGGCCATTGCGAACGGCAAGGTTGCCGCCGTGGCAGCCAGAATTGATCCGGCTGAGGCGCTCAAGGTGGTGGACGTTGCGGGCTATTACGTCACGCCCGGTCTGATTGACATTCACGTGCACGTCTTCGCGGGGACAGGCGAACGAGGTTCTTATGCCGGTGATAACAGCGTCTATCCCGACGGCTTCACTCTCCGCGCAGGAGTCACCACGGTGGCCGACGCCGGATGTGCGGGCTGGAGAAATTTCGAGGACTTCAAGCAGCGCATCATTGACCGCTCCAAGACTCGCGTGTTGGCCTTCCTCAACATTGTCGGGCACGGCATGCGGGGCGGAAAGTTTGAGCAGGACTTGGCAGACATGGAAGCCAAGCCGACAGCAGATATGGCGCTGCGCTATCCGGGTTTGATCGTAGGCGTCAAGACAGCTCACTACGCTGGCCCGGAATGGTTGCCGGTTGAGCGTGCTGTCGAAGCGGGCACGGCGGCGAATATTCCCGTCATGGTGGATTTCGGAACAAATCACCCCGACACACGCCCGGTGAATGAACTCGTGACCAAGAAGCTGCGGCCAGGCGACATCTACACCCACGTCTATTCCGGGCTGCGCAATGAGCTGCTCGAATCCGGCAAAGTGAATCCCGGGCTTTGGGAAGGCAGAAAGCGCGGAGTAATTTTTGACGTGGGTCACGGCGGGGGCAGCTTCTTGTGGCGGATTGCCGTACCGGCGCTGAAAGAGGGCTTCGTGCCCGATTCCATTTCTACCGACCTGCATATCGGCAGCATGAACGCCGGGATGAAAGACATGCTCAATGTGATGGACAAGTTTCTGGCGCTGGGGATGTCGCTTGACGATGTGATTCTGCGCTCCACTTGGAATCCTGCTCGCGAGATCAAGCACGAGGAATTGGGGCAGCTTTCACCAGGCGCGGTGGCTGACATCGCAATATTGAAGCTTGAGAAAGGCAACTTCGGCTTTGTAGATATGTATGGCGCGCGGTTGCGCGGAACGCAGAAGCTCACTTGTGAAGTGACGCTGCGCGATGGGAAAGTAGTCTACGATCTGAACGGCCTGACTCGGCCTGACTGGGACAAACTACCGAAGGATTATCGTCAAACTGGTGACGCTCGTTGGGACGCAGTTACACCTGCGCGACGTACCCCAAACCCGCGGTAAAGATCTTTCGGGTTTTCCGCGTGCTGCATTGACAATCTATCTATCTCAGCAATGTTTGACGGACAGCCAAAACAAATTATCATCTACCAGACCGTTGACGGTACAGAGCCATTCAATGAATGGTTGACGAAGTTGCGGGATGCCGAAGCTGTCGGGCGTATAGAGAAGCGGTTGAACCGTTTGCTACGGGGCAATCCTGGCGACTACAAGACAGTTGGTAATGGCGTCTATGAACTGCGGATTGATTATGGCCCAGGCTACCGGCTCTATTGTGCTTTGGCCGGGCAGCAAATCGTTTTGCTCTTGTGCGGCGGAGATAAGCGCACGCAGACCGAGAACATTAAACAGGCGCTGAAGTATTGGCGCGATTATCAGAGAAGGAACAAACCATGAGAACGTGGACGGAACTTTTGCAAGAGCGATTAGCCGCTGACCCCGCAGAAGCCGCCGCTTATCTGCGTGTGGCCTTGGCAGAGGCTAGCGAAGATCCGCAAGGCTTGCTGCTCGCAGTACAACACATCGTCAACGCACGCGGCGGAATTGATGATTTGGGTTTGAGTTTGGAAGAACGGGGCGAGCTTGGCAGCCTGTTAAGCAGGGCCGTCGCGCAAGCGGCCTGACTATGTTTACAAACTTGCTTGTAATACTACAAACCTTTGCCATGCAGCATAACTCCCAGTTAGCCTGTTGTAGTGGGCTACTTGCCGGTCAATAAATCAGTGGAAAGAAAGCATCAGAAAATTCTGGAGGAAACCAATGCCTGATAGTGAGCAAATCGAACAGCCTGTTGACTCTGCCTCGGAGAAGCGTTATCGCTCTACCCCGCTGAGACCGGCTGTCTGGATGACAGGCGTCCTCGTTTGGGCCACAGTGATCGCCTTCCTCTTTCGGGTTCCGACTTGGGCAGGTATCTTCCTCTGCAGCTTGACGGGGCTTTCCTTCCTACTTTATTTGGGCTCATACATCTTCCTGATGGCCACTGATCGTGAAGCCCTCAGAGCCGAGCGCTATTCGGTGAAACTACTACCGCCCAATCAGCGAAGTTTGCAAGTAGAGATTCCCAGGGAGTTGTTAGAGGGCGACCAACACTTACTGGCCGGCTTGGAGGCACCACAAGAGCGTAGTCGCGAGGCAAAATAGAAAAAAAAGGCCACGGGCTAAAAGATAAAGCAAAGGCCAGAAGGCTCGTTTTACTTTGACGGCGGCCTATCCTCGCCGCTAGGCAGTCATCAGACACGCTACAATCCGATGAGAATTACCAATGAGCGAGACTAATCCAGTAGATATAAGGAAGGTCACCAGGCTGCGTCATTTCGTTAGCACCGGCCCAGCCCGCACCCTCATACTTTTGGCTCTCGTCTGTGGTACGGTCGCCTCAGGAAACATACAAGCCCAGAGGCAAGCCCAAAGGCAAGTCCAGAAGGCGTTGGGTGGCCGCACTGTTCGTGTGTTTACACGCGACGGCAAGGTGGTCGAAGGTCGCCTCGCAGCAGGCGGTTTCACGGTGAACGGAGACACTTCCCGTTCCGTGGGTGGGGAGATACTGCTCTCCATCAACTTGGCGGCTGATGCAAGCCCGCGTGAATCAGAGCGGATCAACGCCGATCTCGCCGCCGTTCAGGGCACCGACCGTGTAACCCGTGATACAGCGGTTGCGGAACTGACAGACATCGGGCTGCCGGCACTCACGCCCGTTCTCAACGCCTACAAAGATCGAGACCTACGCGAGCCGGACGCGCTCTACCGCCTCTTCGGCCGCTTGATGCCCGGCTATGCCGACGCTGCCGACCGCTCGCTCGACCTCATCCGGTTGAAGAATGGGGACGCCATTCGCGGACGCGTGGGAGCCGAGTCGCTCGCCATCCAGTTGCCCGGGAGTCCCGAGGTGAAGGTTCTCCTATCCTCGATTCGTTCGCTGGCGGTACGGCAGGCCAGGATCGAGAAGAATTTTGAGCTGCATGCGCTGCGACACTGCACTCAAATCGAATTCCTTGATACCGGCGTGCTGATTGGCCCCCAATCGCGCGTTGAAGTGACAGCCGCCGGGTATGTGCGACTCTCCTTCGCCATTGATGGCTGGGCCTCCGATCCAGACGGGTTGAAGGTGCCGGGGCCAAACTACAAGACGAACTTAGTTGATGGGTTTCCCTTTGGTGCAGTGGTGGGCAAGGTCGGCGCGACAGGGCCGCGGTTCGTCGTGGGGCGCCACCTGGACAAGACTGGATTGGGTGAAGGTCGCCTCTACCTCGCCGTGAACGACAACGGCCATTGGCAAAACAACATTGGTAGCTTTCGAGTGAAGCTGCGAGTAAGTGATGCATACAACGTCGGCGATCCGCAGTAGTCGTAGGTAATTCTGCTATTGCAACATGTTCGACTCGCCGGACGCCACAATCACCTGCCGGTCGGGAAGGTGGAATCGTGACTGAGAAAGAGACGGAGAATTTGTTTTCATACGGGACTTTGCAGACAGAGGCAGTTCAACTCGCCATCTTTGGTCGAAGATTGGCAGGCAAGCCAGATGCGCTGGTCGGCTATCGCCTGACGATGATTCAGATCGAAAATCAAGACTTTGTGGCTGCAAACGGCGCTAATCACCGCAATCTTCAATTCACCGGCAGTACGTCAGAGCTTGTAGAAGGTACGGTCTTCACACTGACCAGGAAAGAGCTTGAAAAGGCCGATGTATACGAGCCTGCCGAGTATCAACGTGTGCTTGCCCAATTGAGGTCAGGTATGAATGCATGGGTTTATGTGAGTATTAGTCAATAGCACCAATTTACCGATAGGAGCTATTATGAATGGCGATTTCCTTGCTCAATTGGCAATTGAAGGCATATGATTCGCCTAGCGCTCACTTTGGCTTTCATCGCAGTACAGTTCCAAGCCACCATCAACAAAATCTCGTTGGAAGTGCAATGACAAAAAAACCATTTACAGTCGCAGATTATCTGTTAACCAGGTTGAAACAACTCAATGTTACCGAAGTCTTTCAAATCCCCGGTGACTACGTCAAACACTTTACCCAGGCGCTGGAATATTTTGATGGCGTGAATGCAATTGGCGCTGTTAATGAACTTGATGCAGCCTATGCAGCCGATGTCTATGGACGAACCAGAGGACTGGGAGCTGTCTCGCTGCAATATGGCGTCAGCACCTTCAGTGCGCTTAATGCTATTGCCGGCGCTTACGTCGAACGCAGCCCGGTGGTTGTCATCAGCGCTGTACCGGGGGCGGATGCCCGGCAAATCACCAAGATGTATAACGTCCTATACCACCACTCCACTGGCAATCTGGACTGCGACCGGGAAGTCTATGAACATGTTACTGTAGCTGCGGAAACGCTCAGCACATCGGTAGGCGCGCCCGAAAAAATTGACAACTTGTTGATTGCAGCCATCACGCACAAAAGACCGGTCTACATCGCCTGTTACAAAGAAGTCTGGGGCGAAGCTTGTCCGAAACCGTCCAACAAAGTCTTGCAGCCGTTATCCATAAAAAGCGAACCATTAGCCCTTGAAAACGCTGTCGAACAGGCCTGGGCACAAATTACCACAGCAAAAAACCCGCTGATCTTTGCGGGAGTTGAGGTACTTCGTCACGGATTATCAGGTTTGTTACAACAACTCATTGATGCGAGTGGGTTCCTTTACACTACCACTACGCTTGGAAAAACAGTGCTGGATGAAAAAGGTAACAAGTTTATTGGAACTTATTCCGATGCTGCCTCTATCCCTAATGTGCTTGCGCTTGTCCAACAGGCCGATTGCTTCCTAACGCTCGGCACGATCATTACCGACGATTACCTGTGGTTTGTCGAAAACAAGTATGCTGATATGGTACTGGCTACTACAGCAGAGACACGAGTGGGGTATTTTACGTATCAAGGCGTAACCATGAAGGATTTTATGGAAGCCTTGTTGCAACGTTTCAAGAAAACTAAAGGGTATCCGCTTTCGACGGTGGCGCCGCCACAACCAAGCTATCCCGAACCCTGGGCTTCTAACTCAGATCCAAAGTTTAATGACAAACCTGAAACTATTACTTACAATCGGTTCTTCCAGCACTCGATGAAGTTTCTGCAAGATAACAACATGCTTGATAAAATTGTGATGACCTTTGGCGTCAGCTCCTCGCTTTACGTGGCGACGAACGCCTACGGTCTGTCACAAAACAGCTTCATTGGATCAGCCGCTTGGCAATGCATCGGCTTCGAAACCGGAGCGGCCTCGGGCGCCCAGCTTGGCAGTGGAAAGCGGGCCTGGACCGTCGCCGGAGACGGCGGATTTATGATGGTTTGCCAGTCGCTCTCGACCCTCGCCAGAAACAACCTGAACGCAGTCATTTTTGTGATCAGCAATGGGGTCTATGCTATCGAGCAGGTCTACGTTGACATTACGTCATTTGAACCTGGCCCTCAACACAAATTCGATTCTTTCGACATCCTGCCAAAATGGGACTATCTAGCGTTGGCCCACGCGTTCGGCGCAAAAGGATACCGTGTACAAACCATCACGGAATTAAATGCGGTACTGAAGGAATTGAAAAAAGTAACCAAACAGCCAGCCCTGGTAGAAGTAGTAATACCTGAAAAAGATCTCCCTCAACAGATGTACCGGCTGGGAATTGAATAAGGAGAAATACTCATGAGAAAAACGGCGCTTAGCGCAGCCCTGTGTGGCCCGTTATTCCTCTGGGCTTGTTCAATAACAAACACCACTTCCAATTCCTCTCCTTCGCCGTCGTCTGAATCACAACCCATAACTGGCGGTGCGCCAGCCCCTAACTTTACGGTCTGCAAGGGCACCTTTGCACTTTGCACCACTGCGAAGTGTACACGCAGAGCCGACTCATCATTTGATTGTTCATGCGACGTAAAGCAGGGTTATTCAGCAGGAATGAAATCCTGTGGCGAGGTACCCCAAGCTACGCCCCAGGCAGGTCAACTGATTCCGTCACGTTATTTCCCTATCACGAGCATGGCGATTTGCCAGACGAGAGAAGTCTTTGCCGCCTGCCTGGACAGTCCCTGTACAGTCGAGGCGGATACATCCAAAGCCAAGTGCAAGTGCTCGCTAGCGGCATCCAACCAGCCTTTCGTGGTAGTCGCGGGTACGGCCACGGACGCGATGTGCAGGAGCGCAATTTGGTCTTCGGCGACTGTTGAGCAGGTCATTCAGATTACCGGGTTCTTGTACGCGCAGGATCCGCAGTTGCTGCCACCGCAAGCCATCAACATCATCCGCGTTGAGAGCGCAAAGCGATAAAGTCAATTACTCTAAGAAGGATCAGATCATGAAGAACAAAACGTATTCAATATTCGGAGCGGGAGCTGCCGGTCTCTATACCGCATGGCGATTGCTGGACGGCAAGCCCGCCAATAAAAGCGGTCAGGCCAAACAATTGTCAAAAGGCGATACGCTTGAATTATATGATTGGGGAAAGTACGACTTTTCCAAAGCTGAGCCTGGAACGCGGTCTCCCGGTGCCCGTGTGTGTAGCTGGTATTACCAGGATAACAAGAATAACTCCTACCTGGAATTGGGCGGCATGCGTTACTCGGATTGGGACGGCAATAATGCTGCCGCCAGTCAGGGACACCGGCTGGTTACCACTGTCATTGAACAACTCGACCTCAAAAAATATTCAGTGCCGTTCAACGAGTCCACCAATCCCTTGTTTTACCTGCGCACGAAGAATATGTACCTGAATCAGATCACTTCCAGCAATCCTGCGCCTTACAACGTAGACCACTTCGGCGCAGCCACCTCGCCGGACAATGGTTTTTCAGTTATTCAGGATTTGGCAATGACGCCAGCGGAAGCAAAGACGATAACCCGTGCCGAGTGGTGTGAGTTTTATCGGAAGGGGACGATCAGCGTTGAATTGCAGGACTCCTCTGTCTTCAAAAAAGGCGACCGAATGACTGACATAGGCTATTGGGATCTGATGTTCGATCAGTTAGGGCCGGAAGGTTTCGCCTATACGGCGGATGGAAACGGTTATACGTCGAACATTATTAACTGGAACTCGGCAGTTGCTATCCAGTCCAACAATGAATTTGTACCTGGTAATGAATACAAGACTTTGACGACCGGCTATTCCAGCATATTCACCACCTTGTTTGCTGCCATTGTACAACTGGCAAAAAAGAAAGGAGTGGATTTCAAGTATTATCCGAACACTCGCCTCCACTCCATTTTGCAGATTGATAAAGTTATTCATTACTCGATAGCAACCCGCGAGAACCCCAATAAAAAATCCGGTTCAAGCACCACCGATGCAGCCTGGCTGGCCATGCCGCGTTACGCGATTGACCTGGTCGCACAGGCTACTCGTTATCAAGATCACAAAGGCCTCGATGTGCTCAACCACCGGAAGGTGCAGTTGTACCTCGAGTCTGCAATCATGCAGCCCTCGTACAAGGTAGGCATGTTCTTTGACTCGCCATGGTGGGCAGATTCGGCTAGTACTCCTCCTCCGTATCCGGCTCAAATTACCGCCTACGAAGTAACGGATAATGTGCTTACAGAATTAAAAGCTCAAGGCTTTCCTAAGAAGTACATTGACGCGATCCGTGCCGCAATGAATCCCGACATGACTCCCGCAATAGTTGAAGTGCCGTACACACCGGCTGCCCTTTTCCTCAGCACAGTGGAGCACTTCATACAAGAGCGTTTAACCGTAAAACAGGCAGAGCTGTTGCTGAATCTTTCCTTGCGCAACACCATTGGGCCGAGCGTAACCGACACGCCAATTCGCCAAATTGTCTACTTCGGGAATAATGCGATGGTTCAGAAAGGAGACCCGGTTTACGGGATTCTCGCCAGTTACGATGACGAGCAATTCACCAGTTTCTGGCAAGAACTGGAGTTGGAGCCAAATACCGAGCGCAAAGTGCCGCTCTCGGAGGATTACCAACCACTTGAAGGCCCGCGCAAAGTGCCTGAGCGGATGGTGAAGATGCTGCGCAGGCAACTGGCGGCGGTGCATTTTGGACCGCAATCAGACTATAGCGATGTGCCCGAACCGCTGGAAGCAAGGTATATAGACTGGTCATTGCCGCCTTTCAACGCGGGCTACCACGCCTATGCCGCACACTACAATATTTGCGATGTGCAGCAGAAAATTCGCAAGCCATCCCAATTGATCGAAGGAACAGACGCCGACATATTCATCGTGGGTGAAACCTATTCCAACGATCAAGCCTGGGTGGAAGGCGCTTTCTGCACGGCTGAATCAGTGTTGAATGATTTTTTCGGGATCGAACCCATCATTGATAATACGAATTATCCGTTTATCTGTGGGGCTTGTTAAGTTTAGGCGTTGGCATTTACGCCCGTTGCGCGCTGCCGGATAATTTCGCGCCGTGTCAGATGTGACGACGTGCTTCAGACGGCAAACTCCTTCACCCGAATTTTGCTCAATTGATGTTCGCCGAGGCCGAGTTTGCCCGCGTACTCCACGTGACCCGGCTCACGAATGATGATGTTGGTGTTGGGGTCTTCGTTGCGGTTTTTCCCGTTGTTGAAATCGAGCGTCGCCTCGTTGCGATCCCAGATCGAAATCACACCGCGCCGTTTGCGTTCGTCATCAACGATGTCGAGCAACAAACGGTCAATGGCGACGGGGTCGGTGCCAAACATCAGTGTCTTAGGAAAGAAGACGTACTTCAACGAACGCGCGCCCGGCCCCCCGTGCCAGACGCCACGCAAACCATCCATGATTTGCAACACCGTCTTTGAGCGCACCGGCTCCATACTTGCCAAGGTGCCGACGAACCAGTATGTGTGCGACAAGCCCTGCTGATGCGTGCGCGCGACGTTGGAATAGCCGCCATAAGCAATGTTTTTCAAACAGCCGGTGACACCGGTCGCGCCGTGATCTTTCATGTTCGGAATGCTGATGATCTTGGTCAGACGCTCGGAGACGAGCTTCATCAGATTCGACCGTGTATTGTCTTCGCCAAATAACTCGGCTTCGAGATAAACCTGCGTGTCGTAATGAGGGCTGTTTTCGCCCGCGTTGCTCGGTTCGGCGGCGAAGAAGTTGACGCCCTCCGGCACGTGCGGGCGGTAATCCGCCTCATCAAGTTGATCGCGAAAGCGGTCGTAAATGTAAATCTGTTCCGGGCGCAGCCCGACGGTCAGCAAGTTGCGCACGGTCTCGGCCACGACTGCGTGCGAGGAAACACACCAGGGGCGGCCTACGACGTTGACCTTGAGGCCGACGATGTCGTCAGGGCGGATGAATTGCCGCCACGCATCAATGGCGTGGCGTTGGCCGGTCAATTCGCGCATCCCGCGTTCCATCATTTCGCGCACGACATCAGCGTTGATTTGCCGACCGTCTGCGCTCAGGCACTTGTCTGATTTGACTGCCACGACCTGCCCCGGATAAGGGCCGGGCATGCCGGGTGTGGCAGCGGGCTTGTAGGACGTGACGACTTTGTGTTTGGGGACGGCGCGCTTTTTCCAGTCAGGCGCGTCGTCATGGGCAACGAGCGGTGTCGAGGCCAGCAGTTTGACGAAGGTTCGGCGTTCCATAGCGATTCCTCCCAAGGCAATTTCCTGAAGGCAACATTTTCGGGAATTGGAAAAGAAGGTAGATGATTTTGGTGCAAACGGCAATTATATATTGCCCGATAAGATTGGTCTCGGCTTCGCGCACGGTTCCCCGCCAATTACTTTCGCTAGCTCGCTTATTGCTTCAGGCGGGAGAGGCGCTGATTGAAAGAAACGCGACCTAAAGGTTTCCAACGACCAGGCCGTAATCAAGCAGCGCAAACTATCACCTCCCGCGTGCCGGAGGCTTGAGAAACTCCGCAGGCGAGAGCGCCCGCTGGGTGAAGCGCGCCAGGTGAACCGCTCCCTTAAAAAAGAACACTTTGTTGATGCGCACTCCGACTGACGTATGGCCCGCTCCGTGCGGAGCCAGTTGTAGTTGGGCCGCACCTTCTTGCACGCCGTCTACATAATTCCTAAATTCCCGCCCATCATAGACCGACGCGACGTGGTACCAGGCTCTGAGCGGGTGCAGCGCCTGGCGATTCATCAAGGCTTTGCTCTCGGTTCCCGCTTGGCTGAAGCTGTCGAGATACCACTGATCCTCGACGACCCGGATTTCAAAGAGCATCCGGTTGTCTGTGTCAGCGCCGGTCTGCGGATCCTGCGCGCTCAGATGAAACCATCGCTGCTCTCTTTGTCCGCCGTCGGGACGGAAGATGGCTTCCCAGGTGAAGGTCTTGGCGCCCGAGAGTGGGTGGTTGTCAATGAATAGCGCATCATCCACGCCGTCGAACTCGACCGCCTTGCCGACGGGTGAATTGATGACTTTGGGCTGGCCGAGCACTGTGGTCTTGTGGCCGCCAATATTCTCAAGCCGGTCGAATGTCCACGTTATGCCCTCGGAAGTTTGATTCATAATCTTACCGCTGCTCGAACCAAACTGTAACACAGCCAGCAGTGCCAGCCCCACGACGCAGTAGCGGAGAATGATCCGTGAGATCACTGTGCCCTCCCCGTTTGCCGCAAAGAACTGAGATAGCCGACCAAGTTTTCTAGCTCATCTTTTGAAAGCGCGCGATAGTCCGGCATCAGCGACTCTCTGGGCAACTTGATCTCTTTGAGATCACTCTTCATGAAAGACCGCAGATTGCCCTGCGCGTCGCGCAGGTGGAGCGAGTATTCATCTTCATTGAGATGAATCCCGCGGCTGCTCTTCCCCGTTAGGCTGATCACCTCCACCGTGCGATAGTCGAGCGGGAGATCAGCGTTCGGCTCCAGGAGCGATTCGCGCAAATGCCGCACCGCACGCTTTGCTCCGATGTCTGAAAGATCCGGGCCTAAGATGCCGCCTTTCCCGCCGATGCTATGACACGCGGCGCATCCCTGCTGCTGGTAGACGAGCGCGCCTGCTGCGGCATCGCCCGTGGCAGTCTCCTTCAAACCTTGCCGGTTCAATTGCTGCACATAAGCGACTATGCGCCAAACTTCGGCTTCGGGAGCATTGAATGTGCCCGGCATTTCCGTGTTGGGAATGCCATTGCGGATCACGAGGAATATTTCGCGGTCGGAATTGCCGTGGCGAAACTGGCCTGTATTCAGCGTGGCCCCACGTCCCCCTTCGCCGTTCTGGCCGTGACAGTGACCGCACCTGCCAGCATACAGCTTGCGCCCGGCTTCCAGGTCTGCCGCTGAGGTATACGGGTTCGCTTCCGGCAGGCCAGGCCGCGACTGCCCTGCCGGTCTTTGCGCCCGCAGGACGAGCGCGCAACTCATCAAGCAATAAGCAATCAGAAATATCCTTCGCATACAAAACCTGTTCAATCGAGTCCAAAAGCGACGAGATTGTCTCCAATCGGAATCGTAACCAACTGCTTGCCACGGCTGAGGAACGTGATCGGGCTGGCAAAGACGCGGTCGCCGCCGTTGAAATGCCAGAGTTCCTTGCCGGTGCGCGCATCGAGGGCATAGAAGTTCCCGCTGGGCGTTGCCGAGAAGACCAGGTTCCCCGCCGTGGAGAGCACGCCGGCCCAAGGCGGTGACAGGATGCGGTGCTGCCACCGGATTTCGCCCGTCTCCGGAATCATGGCAATCAAGTAGCCCCAGCTTTCTTCGGGGCGGAAACGTGCGCCTCCACCTCCACCTCCACCGAAGAAAGCCTCGCCGGGTCGGAATTCGGGAGCATCGCTTTTGAAGAAACGCCGCCGCTCTTCGCGTGCATTGAAATAGAGAAGCTTCGTGTTGGGACTGTAGCTGGGCGACATCCAGTTGTTGCCGCCGTCCACGCCGGGCCAAACCTGATCGTTGCCGTCCAGAGTTGGCTCCTGACCCGGATTCACAACCGGACGGCCCTTTTTATCAATCTCCTTCGCCCAGGTCTGCTTCACGTATGGTTTGGCCAGTAGGAATTCACCCGTTTGACGGTCAAGGACATAATAGAAGCCGTTGCGGTTGGGCACGACCACCAGTTTGCGCGGACGCCCGGCAAAGGTCGAATCGAGCAGCACTGGAACCTGCGTGGCGTCCCAATCGTGCGTGTCGTGCGGCGTGAATTGGAAATACCACTTCAACTTTCCGGTGTCGGCATCGAGCGCGAGCAACGAGCAGGAATACAAGTTGTCACCGGGGCGCACGTCACCATTGTAGTCGGGGCCAGGATTGCCCGTGCCCCAGTAGATCAGGTTTAATTCGGGATCGTAGGAACCCGTGACCCAGGTCGAAGCTCCGCCGTACTTCCACGAATCGCCGCCCCAGGTCTCCGAGCCAGGTTCGCCCGCTGCCGGCACGGTCCAGAAGCGCCAGACGCGGTCGCCCGTTTTTGCGTCGTAAGCGTCGAGGAAGCCGCGAATGCCTCCTTCAGCGCCCGCGATCCCAACGATCACCTTATCCTTGATGATGAGTGGGGCGGCAGTCGCCGTGTAGTTGAGGCCGGGATCGGCTAGGTCTTTCTTCCAAAGCACGCGACCGGAACGGGCATCGAGCGCGAGGAGCTTCGCATCCAGCGTCGTAATGAAAAGAGTAGTGCCTAGGAGCGCAAGCCCGCGATTGACCTGACCGCAGCAGATGTAGACGTTGGAAGCCAGCCGGTATTCGAAAGTCCACAGCGCGCGCCCGGTTTCCGCGTCCAGAGCAATCACGTCGCTCGGCGGACGCGTGAGGTACATCACGCCGTCTACAACAATGGGCGTGGCTTCGACCTTCGAGCGATGGAATTGATAAATCCACTTGGCGCGCAGCCGGTGCACATTGTCGGCGGTGATCTGATTCAAGCTGCTGTAGTGATGGCTGCGATAATCGCCGCCGTAGGTAAGCCAATTGCCAGGCTCTTCGGTGGCTTTGAGCAGCCTTTCGTAAGTGAGCGGCAAGCCCTGGGGTGGGGGCGCTTGCCCCATTGTCGTTGACGCCAGCATCAACACAATCAAATTAAGTAGAGAGATGATTCTCAAGGTTCTTGGCAACATTCTATGACCTCAGCATTCCAAATCGAAGCAACTGAGATTGGTACACTCGATGATAGGTAAGAAGCTCGATCTCGAGTGTTCAGAGTACCGGCTTCAGCCGGAAGGACTCGCTCACCAAATCTTTCCGGCTGAAGCCGGTACTCTGAACACTTGATCGCCGAGTCTAACGTCGCGCCGCGAGCTGCCGCTGGATCGAAGCGCGAGCAGACGGCAGATAGCGCAGCGCGTTGGCGTAATACACCTTGCGCAACACAGTGTCCGCCAGGCCGATCCCGTAGATGCGCCAACGACCGTGCAGGGGGGCGCCGGTGGCGGAGCGCAACTGCGCCGGATGATCGAAGTGCTCGTCAAAGGTTTCGAGGAACCTCCAATGTGGCACCCAGAACTCTTCAATCCCGCGACCGGGATTGCCGTCGGAGCCAAAGAGGATGCGATCCTGATACTTGAGGAAGAACTTGCGAATCATCAGCGGCGCGCGACCCAAATCCTGGACGGTGGCCGATAGTTCGACATCGGCGTTGGGATATTTGTCCAGCAACGCAGCGACTTTATCCATGTCGTAGTAGAGCATGGCCATGTGCGCGTTGACGAAACGCGTCTTGGGATGTTTGGCGTGCATATTCTCGCGCGCCTTTTCGATCACCTCGGGCGTCGGCTGCCCGGTCTGGTAGTAATTCCCTTCGGTATTGCTGCGCCACAAACCAGCCTCGTAGCGTTCGTTCTCGGGACCAATAGGAAGGAAGCGGCCATACGAGTCACTTATGTGAATCATGACGGGCTTATTGTGCTTGCCGCACATCTCCCAGACGGGATCAAAGCGCGGATCATCGGCTTGGACGTAACTGCCGTCGGAGTTTTTCAGGTCTAGCCCGAGTACCTTATTGATCTTCAGCCCCGCCGCGCCGGCCAGAAAACAGCGCTCCAGTTCCGCGGCAGTCTTGGCAGACCAGCCAGGCTCGTTAATCCCCTCGAAGTTGAGTCGGGCGAAATGAATGATGCGATCCCGGAATGGCTCGCCTACTTTCATGTTCTGGTCGAAGGTCTTACCAAATCCGCCGTCCATGTTGCAGATCACGCCGATGCCGGTCTCGTCCATCAGCTTGATCATTTTTTGGTAGTCTTCGGCGGTCCTAAGTTGCCCGCCATGAAGATGGAAGTCGAGCGCCGGAAACTTGGCCCGCGTGATATTGGTACGGGGGAATTTCATCAGGGCCTTGGGCATGGCTGGCACTTCGGGCGCGGGTTGGAAGCGCGGAGCCTGGGATTGCGACACGTTGGTCTGATGGAAAAAAGCGAAACTCCATAACACAATGAGCAGTGCCAACAATGACCACCAGCGAAGCATGGTTACACCTCCTTTGGGGAATCTTCTTTTGGGAACCGCCGGATTGTGCCACAAGCCGGGCCGGAAATCCTGGTAGTGGTCAACCCGATTTTTCAGTTATCAAAGTCGCGTCTTCCAAAAATCCAGCATGGTTCGGTAGAGATGAAGCGTGGCTGCGCGATCTCCGATGTCATGCTTGCGCATCGGGTAGAACATCATGTCGAACAGCTTGCCAGCCTTGACGAGCGCGTCAATGAACGTTTGCGTGTTTTGCGGGTGCACGTTGTCATCGTAGGTGCCGTGAATGAGCAAGAGCCGCCCGTGCAGGTCGCCCGCGCGTTTGATGAGCGAGGTGCGCGCATAACCTTCTGGATTTTCCGCTGGCGTTTGCAGGAAAGCCTCGGCCCACTTCGTGTCGTAGAAGCGCCAGTCAGTAACGGGCGCCACCGAGATGCCGGCTTTGAACTCTGTGGAGCGGGTCATAAGGTTGAGCGTCGTCCAGCCGCCGTGGCTCCAACCCCAAACGCCGATGCGCTGTGCATCCACCCAAGGCTGCGCTTTCAACCAGTGCGTCGCATCAAGGAAATCGTCAGTTTCCGGCTCGCCTATCTTCCCCACCACAGTGTTTTCTAGACGCTTGCTGATGCCCGTCGCCGCGCGGTTGTCTACTTTCACTACGATGTAGCCTTCGGCGAGTAGAAGCTGGCAGAAAAGCACATCACCCTGCCAGGAGTTGGTGACCGACTGCGACGAAGCCCCGCCGTACAGATTGAGAATTACCGGATATTTGCGGTCAGGCCGGAAATCTTTCGGTTTTAGTATCCGCGCGGGCATCGGGAATCCGTCAGCGGCTGGAATCGTCAGCAACTCTGGATATTGCACATCGAAGCGCGTCAGCAGTTCCATCCGCGGAGTTGCAAGCGGCTGTTGGCGCGCGCCATCAGGCCGGTGCAGTGTGAGCGCCGGCATTGTCTTCGCATCTGAAAAGTTGTCGAGATAGAACCGCGCGTCCGCTGGCATCGAAATGCGATGAACGCCTGGCTCGGTCGAGAGACGCGTCATGCCTGATCCGTCGAGCTTGATGCGGTATAGATGGCGCTCAATCGAGGATCGCTCCAGCGCCGTGAAATAAATCCAGCCATTGGCCTCGTCAATCCCGGCCACGCCCTGCCTGAGCCAGAAGACGCCGCCCGACGAAACCATTGACCACGGGCCGCGCGTGACTTGGTTTACCAAACGGCCATCCATCGTGTAGCGATAGAGGTGGTAATGATCATCACGCTCCGACGCCCACAGGAAATGCTTGCCGTCAGTGAGGAAATACAAGTCGTCGTGAATGTTGATCCAGCCGGAATCAGTCTCCGTCAGAATTCTCGTGGCGGTGCCGGTGGCGCACTCCGCAAAGTACAAGCCCGATTCGTGCTGATCGCGCGAGAGCGTCTGCACGCTGACCCGGCGGCTGTCCGGCAGCCATTTCACCCGCAAGACGAGGTCGAACGGTTTGTCTGTGATTTGCACCCAGGTCGTGGCGGCGCGACCAATTTCTGCTACGCCGACGCGCGCGCGCGGAGTGGGATTCCCGGCCTTCGCATAACGCTGTTTGATCAAGCGCGGAGTATCGGGCTGGAAGTCTACGAAATAGCTGATTGGCACGGCTGATTCATCCGTCTGTAGATAGGCCAGGGATTTCGAATCCGGCGACCACCAATAGCCAATGTCGCGCCGCCCGAAGACCTCTTCCCAGTAAAGCCACGATAAGGTGCCATTCAGCGTCGTCTCCGAGCCGTCGCGCGTGACGCGGGTTTCTTTCAGCGTGTCAACGTCAACCACGTAAAGATCATTAGCGCGGACAAAAGCGACACGCTGGCCGTCGGGTGAAAAGCCAGGTGACTGTTCTTCTATCTCGGTTTTGGTGAGGCGTGCGAAGCGTGCTGTTGCGAGGTCAAGCACGAAGACGTCGCCCTTGAATAGATAAAGCGCGCGCCGCCCAGCCGCATCGAAGGCCGTCGGCCAATTGAGTGCTTGCTGAACTCCTGAATCAGGCAGCAGCGTTTTGAGGCTGGCAACTGCGGCTGCCATGTCGAGTACCGCCCGGCGCGCACCCTTCGAGGGATCGAGCACCTCGAAGGTTCGCTGTGTGGGCGGTTGCCTGCCGTCGTAGAGCAGCAGTTTGCCATCCGACAACCAAACGTGGGGTGGAAGAAAGGCGACACTACGGCCCTCATTACCGAAGATCCACTCGATCGTCAGGGCAGTTTTGGCTGGTGTTTGGGCTTGGGCGAACGGCGCGCTCAACGTTGCCGCAAGCATGGCGGCCAAGCAAAAGATTCGAGCAAGCATGGCTCATTCTCCTTGTTGTGGCGTTTAACAGCAGGTTTGGCAGGCAAAGGTATCACTCACTTATCCCTCTAGGAAAGGCCTGGGCGCTACTTTCGTTCGTTGATTCGAAATATTAGCTGCGTTGTAAAAGCCCTTGCCAGCCCGTAACATAGGGCTTTAATCCAGTGTGCTGTACAGCGGACTGTCAGTCCGCTGAGTGCTCCCGACAGTAGCGCAATGGCTAAGACGGCAGCGGACTGACAATCCGCTGTACATTCTCTGAGGAGGGAGAAACGATGGGATTCGGAAAACGTTTGTCTTACGCTTTTCGATGCTTCTTCTCGGTGCTCTTCGAAGGAGCAATCCCGGCGGAGATTGTGCCGGAATTAGTCAAAGCGCCGCAGCAACAACCGACGCCAACTCCTATCTCCGCTCCGGCAATTGAGGAACCAGTGGCAGAGCCGGTTGACCGTGCCGTACAGATGCTTGCCTTATTGCAACGTGATGGGCGGCTGGTTGACTTCTTCACCGAGGACATCGCGCCTTATCAAGACGCACAGATCGGCGCCGCCGCGCGCGACGTGCACGCGAGTTGCCGGAAGGCGCTTGAACACTATCTAAAACTGGAGCCAATCATCGCTTCAGAAGAAGGACAACCGGTGACGGTCGAGCCGGGTTTCGATCCGGCGGCCATCAAACTGATCGGCAACGTCACGGGCCAGCCGCCGCTGCGCGGTCTGTTGCGCCATCGCGGCTGGCGCGCTGCGCAGGTAAACCTGCCGCCGCTGCCAGATGAAAGCGGGCGCACAATTGTCGCGCCGGCAGAAGTCGAGATTATGTAAGGAGGGAAAGCGAGGCATCCGCCTCATCTACGTTGTCGCGCTTTCTGACCTGCTAACCTCTTCAGTTTTATCGGAGGGGATTGTGGATACACGATATATCGTTGGCATTGATTTGGGCACGACCAATTCGGCGTTCGCCTACTTTGATAACACGGGAGCGGAAGAGCGCAGCGAAGTGCGCCCCGTCCCACAACTCGTCAATCCTGGCGAAGTGGAAGAGCGCTCGCTGCTGCCTTCCTTTCTTTTTCTTCCCAGCGAACTCGATTTTCCGAAAGGCAGCTTGACGCTGCCCTGGGATCGAAACCCGCAGTACGTGATTGGCGAACTGGCGCGCAAGCGCGGCACGGAAAACCCGGCGCGGTTAATCGCCTCGACCAAATCCTGGCTGTCATACGCCGCAGTCAATCGCACCGCGCCCATCCTGCCCTGGCAAGCGCCGGAAGAAGTGCCGAAGCTCTCGCCTGTCGAGGTGTCGGCGCGTTACCTGGAATACCTGCGCAACGTGTGGGATCACAAAGTAGCGAAAAAAGCGCCGGAGCTTGTACTGAGCGAACAGGAAGTTTTCCTGACCGTCCCGGCGTCCTTTGACGAAGAGGCGCGCGAATTGACGCTGCGCGCCGCCGAGCAAGCGGGCCTCGGCCACGTTACGCTGCTGGAAGAACCGCAGGCCGCTTTTTACGCTTGGATCGAGGCGCAGGGCAACGCCTGGCGCACACGCGTCAAAGTCGGCGATCTGATTTTGGTCTGCGACGTGGGCGGCGGCACGACCGACTTCAGCCTGATCACGGTCTCGGAGGAGAACGGAGAATTGTCGCTGCGTCGCGTGGCCGTGGGCGATCACATCCTGCTCGGCGGTGACAACATGGACTTGGCACTCGCCCGCTTGTTGCAACAGCGGTTGGAGGCCGAGGGAAATCGCGTAGACACTTGGCAATTGCAATCGCTCTGGCACCAAGCGCGACTTGCCAAAGAGAAAATCTTCTCCGAGCCGAAGAGCAAAAAGCAGCCAATCACCCTGCTTGGCAAGGGCACCAAGCTGGTCGGCGGGACGGTCAAGACCGAATTGCTCCGCGAAGATGTCGAACAAACTCTGGTCGAAGGTTTCTTCCCGTTGGTAGCGAATACCGAGATGCCCGAACGCCAACGCCGCAGCGGGATTCAAGAACTTGGCCTGCCCTATGCCGCCGACCCGGCAGTCACCAAACAGTTGGCGCGTTTCCTGGCGCAACAAGCCAGCGCCAGCCCCGATGCTGCGATGATTCGACGCGGCGCGAGCGGCTTTGCCTGTCCCACGCACATTCTCTTTAACGGCGGCGTGATGAAAGCCTCTGTGTTGCGCAATCGCGTGGTTGAAGTGCTCAACAGTTGGTTGGTCGCCGAAGGCTTCGATCCGCTGGGCGCGAAAGAGGTGTTGGACGCGCCTGACCTCGACCACGCCGTGGCGCGTGGCGCGGCTTACTACGGGCGTGCCCGCACTGGGAGCGGTGTGCGCATCCGCAGCGGCGCGCCGCGCACCTACTACATCGGCGTTGAGAGTGCGCTGCCTGCTGTGCCGGGGATGCCTGCGCCGCTCAAGGCGCTCTGCGTAGTCCCCTTCGGCATGGAAGAAGGCACGGAGGCCAAAATTCCCGACCGCGAGTTTGGCTTGTTGGTCGGCGAGCCAGCCGAGTTCCGCTTCCTCAGTTCCACCGTCCGCAAGCGAGACCAGATCGGCAGCCTGGTCGAGGATTGGGGCGCTGACGAAATTCAAGAGTTGAGTCCGATGGAAGTGACGCTCAAGCTCGACGGGCAGGAGGGGACTGTTTTGCCAGTGCGGTTGGAGAGCCGCGTCACCGAGATCGGCACGCTGGAATTGTGGTGCGTGGCGCGTGACGGGAAGCAGCGGTGGAAGCTGGAATTCAATATTCGGGAAAAGGATGCGGAGTAATCATTTTCCATTTACCATTTGTGATTTGGCATTTGTTATTGATCTGCGGTTGCTGAAGTGAGCAATGGCAAATAACAAATGGAAAACGGAAAATGGAAAATGGTATGCAGTTAAGCCGTTTTCTGATCGGGATTGATCTGGGCACGACCAATTCAGCCGTCGCCTATATTGACACGCAAGAGACCGTGACGGGCGATGTCCCAGCGATCCACGTCTTCAACGTCCCGCAACTAATCGCCGAAGGAGAAATCGGGCCGCTCCCGACGCTGCCTTCCTTTCTCTACTTCCCTAACGAACAAGATGTCCTCGGCAGTCTGCGGCTGCCGTGGGAAAGGCAGCCCAAATCTATCGCTGGCGTCTTCGCCCGTGAGCAAGGCGCGCTCGTGCCGGGGCGGCAAGTCAGTTCGGCCAAGTCTTGGCTCTGTCACGACGCGGTGGATCGTACGGCGCGCATTCTGCCCTGGGGAGCAGAACAACCGGAGCAAGCCTGTTCGCCCGTAGAAGCGTCTGCGCGCTACCTCGCTCATCTGCGCGACGCCTGGAATCACACAATGGCTGCGGGCAAAGACGAATTGCGCTTCGAGCGGCAGGAGATCGTCCTGACGGTGCCAGCTTCATTTGACGAAGAGGCCCGCGAACTGACGGTGAAAGCAGCGCGCCACGCTGAGCTTGAAAAGCTGACGCTGCTGGAAGAACCGCTCGCCGCCTTCTACGCCTGGATCGTCACGCATTGGCGAACGCTAAAGCGCTACGTCAAAGACGGCGACCTCGTGCTGATTTGCGACGTGGGTGGCGGCACGACTGACTTCAGCCTGATTCGCGTGCAGATCGTAGGCGGTGAAATCAAGTTCGAGCGCACCGCCATCGGCGAACATCTGCTGCTCGGCGGCGATAACGTTGATCTGGCATTGGCGCGGCACGTCACGGAAAAACTGGGCAATCCCAAACTCAGCCTGCGCCAGCAGAACGCCATGCGGCGGCAGTGCTGCGCGGCAAAGGAAAAACTGTTGAGCGACGGACGGCTCAAGCGTGTGCCCGTCAGCGTGTTGGGAAGCGGTCGCGCGTTGGTCGGCGGGACGCTCAGCACGGAACTCACGCGTCAGGAAGTAGAAGAATCGCTGCTCGACGGATTCCTGCCAGTCACCGCGCTCGACGATTTGCCCGCGCGTGAGCGACGCACCGGCCTGCGCGAACTCGGCTTGCCTTACGCCAGCGAGCCAGCCGTGACCAAGCACCTCGCGGAATTTCTAACTAGAAGCTTTGCCGCGGAAGGCTCACCGCCCGCGAATCCAAAATCCAAAATCCAAAATCCAAAATCCGCCTTGGTTCGTCCTGATGCGATTCTCTTCAACGGTGGGTTCTTTGCCCCCGCCATCACGCGCGAAAGAATTGTCGAGACCGTTGCAAGTTGGTTCCGCCGCAAAGGTGAACAATGGCAGCCGAAGGTGCTGAGCAACGAAGCGCCGGAGGGCGCGGTCGCCATCGGCGCGGCATATTATGGACAGGTGCGGCGCGGCGGTGGCTTGCGCGTCAGCGGCGGCAGCGCGCGCGCTTACTACGTCAAGGTGCAGAGCGAAGCGCGTGTCGCCAAAGGTCGCGTGCAAGCCGTTTGCGTTTTGCCGCGCGGGACGGAAGAAGGAACTACGCTCAAGCTGGAAGGCCGCGAGTTTATGGCGCTCGCCAATCGGCCTGTCACCTTTACGCTCTACAGTTCGACCACCGGGCACGACGCGCACGGCGATGTCGTGACTTTGAAAGAAGACGAAGTCCACGGCCACGCCCCGCTCGTCACCACGTTGCGCTACGGCAAGAAATCGCAACGGGTGGAACTCTCCGTCAGCTTGGCGACGAGCTTTACCGAAGTCGGCACGCTCGAACTGTGGTGCGAATCGCGCGAGGCCGCTCACCGCTGGCGGTTGCAATTCCAGTTGCGCGGCGGCAAATCAGAGACGGGGCCGGAGCTGGAACCAGAGGACGAACTCGCCGAGGGTGAAGCGCAGACCGTGATCTCTGAAGCAGCACTCGCTCAGGCCAGACAACTGATTCGCGCTGTCTTCGCTGGGCCGCGCGAGCTTAGCCGAGACGAGACGATCATCCCGGAACAGCTCGTCAATCGTCTCGAAGCGGTCTTCGGTTACGGCAAAGACACCTGGCCGATGGTTACGATCCGCCAACTCGCAGGTTTGCTGGCGCGCTTGGCCGACGGGCGGAAGAAGGGGCCGAGGCACGAAGCGCGCTGGTTGAACCTGTTCGGCTTCTGTTTGCGTCCGGGCTTTGGCGCGCCCGCCGATGATTGGCGCGTGGCGCAGGCGCGCAAGATTTTTCTTACCGGTCTCGCCTTCCCAAAAGATTTGCAATGCCAGATTGAATGGCTGGTGCTTTGGCGGCGCATTGCAGGTGGATTGAACGCCGAGGAGCAGAACGAACTCTACGAACGGGTGCGAGTCGCGCTGGGCGTCGGGGGCAAGCAGTTGGGCGGGAAGCTCAACACACAGTTCGAGCGCGAGGGCTGGCGGCTACTGGCTAGCTTGGAATACTTGCCGTCGGCAACCCGCGTCGCGCTCGGCAAAGAATTGCTCCACAA
Organism: uncultured Acidobacteriota bacterium; assembly: GCA_963699175.1. Lineage (GTDB taxonomy): Bacteria > Acidobacteriota > Blastocatellia > RBC074 > RBC074 > JACPYM01. The sequence goes on from OY969418.1 coordinate 2,537,057, forward strand.
GCTCAAGCAGCATCCCACCAACAAGAGCTTCCTTTGGTCATTGGGACGGCTGGGCGCGCGGATTCCGCTCTATGGGCCGCTCAACTGCGTCGTGCCCGCAGAGGAGGCGGGCCGTTGGATAAAATCGCTATTGCGCTTCCCTGACCTCACGCGCGACATCGCCTCGGCCATCGTCCAGTTAGGCGCGCAGACGGACGATCCGCATCGTGACATTGAAAGCGACGTGCGCTGGGCGGCGCTGGTTAGGCTGAATCAAGTCGGTATGACTGAAGGCCTGCTCGAAAAGCTGCGTAAATACATCCCGCCTGGTCGCAGTGATGCCGTCCGCATCTTTGGCGAGTCGCTGCCCGAAGGTTTGCGTTTGGTTGGGTGAGTACGTGTGACAGAAAATCCACTGTCCCCGTATAAACGTGTTGGCAAACGGTAGGCTCAAGCATCTGGCAGGCGGTGTTACTTCTGAAGGTCAATGACCTCGGCTTTGGCCTCAAGCAGCGCCGCCTCAATCGCTTCAATCTGCGCTAAAGACCGCCAGCTTCCGAAGCGATAAACCTTCGGGTTGCTCAAGCCTTTTAAGCCCGCAGGCCGCGTCAACCAAGCTGCTTGCCGGGGCAATAGTTCCAACAATCGCCGCGCTTCCGTGTACTGGCTGCTGGTGCCTGCCAAAATAAGAATGAGCTGCGCGTCAGCGTCAACTCCAATGTTTGATTGTCTATTCATCGCAGTAGTATAGCAGGTCGGGCGCAGAAGGCCGATCAGTTCAATCAGTCCGCTGAACTCTTACTGTAGTCTAAATCGAAGCACACGAGACTGGTACATTGATTGACGAGACAAGCGGAACAGCGGGCGTTCAGAGTACCGCCTTTAGGCGGTACTCTGAACGCCCGCTGGCGCTGGACACAAAGGAAATCGAATGTACCAAGCCAAGCAGTTTCGATTTAGTACGCGTTCTGGTAAGAAGAACCATTGGGTGCGCCCGACTGAGTTGTGGTTCAAAGACTACAGAGCCTTTAACAAGGTGACTTTTGAAGCGAGTATAAGTACACTGCGCTCGCGCGAGCGAAACCGAATCAATGCTGTATCTCGTCTCCGCGTTTATCGGCTCTGAGCCGGACGTGGGCTTCTGGCGGGAGAAGCCGCGTTTGCAGCAAGCAAGTTGTTAAGTCATCCGCCCGATCATCTGCACAATCGTCTGCCCAATTCTGGAGGTTACCAATGAACCTGAATGCGATCTTGCGCGCCAAGCCACAGCGCATATCTGGCGCAGTCTTGCTCTTTTGCTGTCTCGCCGTAGTCTTCGCGCTGGCGCCTTTGAAAACTTCCTCCGCGCAATCAGAGCGGCTTTTCACACAGGCGCAGGCTGCGCGCGGCAAAGCCCTCTACGCGCAGCAATGCGCCGTCTGTCACGGTCAGAATCTGGAAGGCAATCCGTCAAGCGCGCTGGCTGGCGAGAAATTTATGGCCAAATGGGGACAGGGCAACTACACCATTGACGACCTCTACTTCATCACCAAAACGCAAATGCCTTACGGCAAGCCCGACTCGTTGACGCCGCAGCAGTACGTTGACATCGCGGCTTTCATGCTGGCGAGCAACGGTTACACCGCAGGCACGCGCGAGTTGCCGGTGGATACAGCGGCGCTGAAGCAAACGAAAATCACGCGTCAATCCGCGAGTGGCGCGCCTGCGACAACAAGTCCTGCGCCAACGTTTATCAGCAGCGGCGAGAAGGCCAGTTCTACTGGACCGACGCAAGCCGAGTTAAAGGCCGTGCGCGGCAGCACGACCGATTGGCTAATGCCGAACCATGACTACAACGGGCAACGCTTCGTAGACCTCAAGCAGATCAATCGCCGCAACGCTGCTTCGTTGCAACAAGTCGCCACCTATCAGATAGGTGATGCAGCTCCCTTTCACAACAATCCGCTGGTCTATCAAGGTGTGCTTTACGTTGCGACCGCCAATTCGACGATGGCGTTGGATGCGGCGACGCTCAAAGTGAAATGGCGCGTTGATCGCAAGCCGCGCGGAATGGACGGCTGGCCGATGAATCGCGGCGCGGCGCTCAAAGATGGCAAGCTCATACGCGGCACGCACGACGGCTACTTGGTGGCTTATGACATTGCGGACGGCAAGTTGTTGTGGGAACGCGCGGTGTTGGATAGAACCAAACGCGAAGCGGGTTTCACGATGGCGCCAATGCTTTACGAAGACCTGATTCTGATTGGCCCGGCCGGCAGCGAAGCTGGCGTCAAGGGCTGGGTCGGCGCGTTTCGCTTGGAAAACGGCGCGCCGGTCTGGCGCTTCAATACTGTGCCCAACGAAGGCGAGCCGGGCGCTGAAACCTGGAAAGATGCTGAAGCGCGCACGGCGGGCGGCGGTGGCGTCTGGGCGCCCTTTTCGCTCGATGCTGAGAAGGGCGTGCTCTATGTCCCGGTCTCGAATCCCGCGCCGGACTTTTATACGGAATCGCGGCTGGGCACGAACCTCTACACAAACTCGCTGCTGGCGCTCGATGCGCGCACGGGCAAGCTGAAGTGGTTCTATCAAGGCGTGCCCGCCGATTTTCACGATTGGGATTTGACGCACGTCAGCCCGCTCTTTGAAACCAAAATCGGCGGCAAACCGCGCAAGCTGGTGACGACCGCCGGTAAAGACGGCCTGCTGCACGTGCTCGACCGCGAGACGCACGAACATCTTTACGAAGTGCCGGTGACGACACGCAAGAACGTGGATGTGCCACTGACGACCGAAGGCGTTTACGCTTGCCCCGGTGTGTTGGGCGGCGTGCAGTGGAATGGGCCTGCTTACAATCCGGGCATGAATATGTTGTTCGTCAACGCGGCGGATTGGTGCGGCGTGTTCAAGCGCGCGCAGGAATATCGCCGCGTGGAAGGGCGCGGTGGGTATATGGGCGGTACCTACACCTACGATGCGCCGGATAAAAGCCGTGGCTGGTTGACGGCGATTGACGCGGCGACCGGCAAGGTCAGTTGGAAATACGAATCGCAGCGCCCACTACTGGCAGCGGTGACAACGACTTCGGCTGAACTGATCTTCACGGGCGAGTTGACTGGCAATTTCCTCGTGCTCAATGCGCGCACGGGCGAAGTGCTCTATCGCTCGAACCTGGGCGCGCCGCTCAACGGCGGGGTCATCACCTACGCAATTAATGGTCGTCAGTATGTGGCCGTCAATTCGGGCAACGCGAGTGGCTTTTGGCGCGCGACGCGTGGCACGTCTACGGTGACTCTTTTCGCGTTACCGGAGGGCAAGCCATAACTTGTGGCTTAGAGCGTGTACGTAAACCGGTTCAGAACGGGGAGCGTGAGCGACCTGCGACTCGGCCAGTGCGCACCTGAGCGAGTCGCAGGTCGCTCACGCTCCCCGTTTCTGCATCACCGTTTCGACAGGAGAATCCAATTGAGCGAGCAGGCAATCAATCTAAGCGACCTATTCTCCATCGCCGGCAAAGTGGCGCTGGTGACGGGTGGCTCGCGCGGCATCGGCGCGATGATCGCGCGCGGCTATGTCGAAGCAGGCGCGAAGGTCTACATCACTGCCCGCAAGCAGGCAGCCTGCGACGAGATGACCAAACAGCTCTCAGTGATCGGCGAGTGCATTTCGATTCCTGCCGATCTTTCAACCGTCGCTGGTTGTCAGCATCTGGCCGACGAGATCAAGGCGCGCGAGCCAGCGCTGCACATCCTGGTCAACAACGCCGGAGCCAATTGGGGCGCGCCGCTCGCGGAGTTTCCCGAAGCGGGTTGGGACAAGGTGATGGACACCAACGTCAAGGGGATTTTCTTTCTGACGCAACAACTGTTGCCGCAACTCGAAGCGGCGGCGCATCCGGGCGATCCGGCGCGTGTCATCAACATCGGTTCGATTGACGGCATTCACATTCCTTTTGTGGACAACTACGCTTACTCGGCCAGCAAGGCTGCGGTGCATCATCTGACGCGCGTGTTGGCCGTCAAGCTCGGCCCGCGCGGCGTGACGGTGAATGCAGTAGCGCCCGGTTTCTTTCCGAGCAAGATGACCGAATGGTTGCTGGATAACTTTGAAGAACAGCTCGTGGCGAACTGTCCCTTGCAACGTACCGGCGTGCCGGGCGATATGGCTGGCGTCGCGATCTATCTGGCGTCGCGCGCCGGGGCTTATGTGAATGGGGCCGTTATCACGGTAGATGGCGGATATTGCCTCAAGTAACCAACCACTGTAACGCAACCTCAGCACGCTGGCGCTACCTTCGAGAAGCTAGCAATGAATCCAACCAAAACTGTCACGCCTATGACCCAACCGATGACTAACGGAACCCTGGGTATTTCGCGGTTTCTGTAAGCTGTCACAGTAAGGGCCAATCAAATCCAGCCGTCTTGTGCCGCTTTCCTCTCGATGAAAGGCTTTGTTTGTTCCAGCTTAAGCTTGTCCGGCGCAGGCCAGGCAACTTGGTACATCTTTTGCCCCAAGATTTTAGGAACAGAATCCTCAAGACATAACTTTCATGTCGCAGGTAGTTTTGGGGTTTGATAAGCATAACTAGGCTGCAAGTCCTGCCAGGCTGCATGGCTAATGAAGCGCAGCTTACCGAATAAGAGGGACAAACTATGGAATGGCACATCATCGCCCTCAACTTCACCTACGCAACCTTCGGCGTAGTGCTGATGTTCATCTCGTATCGCGTCATAGACTACCTCACTCCGGAAGTCTTTTTCCCAGATGAACTAAAGAAGGGCAACCTCGCAGTGGCCATCTTTATCGCGGCAATCTTTCTGAGTATCTCCATCATCATTGGAGGAGCGCTCAAATGAAACTGCTGTTGCTTCAAGCTCTGTTTTGCGCCGTCACTCTACTGCTCGGCAATGCTCGCACCAGTGAGACGCCGACCGCGGTGACTGTCGAGGTAACGGATCGTTACGACGATACCTTTCGGAAATACTCCCAGCGTTTTTTCGGGCCGGGCTTTGACTGGCGCATCTTCAAAGCCCAGGCGATGGCAGAGAGCAACCTGAACGAGAACGCCAAAAGCTGGGTTGGCGCACGCGGTTTGATGCAGCTTATGCCCTCCACCTTTCGGGAAGTGCAAACGAAGAATCCGGAATTTGCTGCGATCAACAAGCCCGAATGGAATATCGGCGCCGGGATTTATTACAACCGGCAGCTCTGGAAACAATGGGCCGCACAGTCCGGCGAAAATGACCTGCATCGCTTCAGTCTAGCCAGTTACAACGCCGGGCGCGGCACACTCCTGCGCGCGCAAGACGTAGCCCGCGGCAAGACACTTGACCCACAAGCCTGGCCGAGCATACAGACAGTTGCTCCTGACGTTCCCAAGTGGCGTCACGAAGAGACGCTCACTTATGTCCAGCGCATTGAGGCGAATCTGACGCGGATGGATGACAAGGGCCAGGTCGTGAGATGACCGGCCATAGCTAATGGAACCGCCATTACGGTGGATGGCGGGCACTGACTTAAATAACCAGCCACGGTAACGCAACCTCGGCACGCTGGCGCTACCTTAGAGAGACGAACAATTCATCGTCGAGCAGATTAGTGTGCAACTTCCACTCAGTCGCACGTTCTCAGAATCAGCACGCATCGTTTTCCACGAATCTTTACCTTATGCCCAGGTCGAAAAGGAGATGAAATATGAAGTTTGTAGTAGCTTTCGTTTCACTTGCGCTCCTAGGGTGCGCTGCCATTTTGGCTCAGAGCCAGAGCGGCAAAATCAGCAAAAAGGTCAGCAATAGAGCAACCATCACACAACCAACCCCTGGCGCAGTTACAACCGCAGTTGCGCCAACCCAGGTCAAATCAGCGGTAGAAAAAGGCGCAAAGTGGCTCGCCTCAGTGCAAGGCTCTGATGGCGGGTGGGGACAAGACGGAGGCGCGACCTCGAATACCCGTCAAACCGAGCGTCTTGAATCCCAGGGTAACGACGTAGCGAACACCGCAGTGGCGGCGCTCGCGCTGCTGCGCGCAGGCAATCAATACCGGCCCAACGTCGAACGCGCAGTGGACTTCATTCTGAAGAGAGTCGAAGCCAGCCCCGCCGACGGCCTCTCGATCACTGAGGTCAAGGAGACGCAGATTCAGCGCAAGCTTGGCCCTTACATTGATACCTTCCTTGCCTCAAGGCTGCTCGCCGAGGTGGACGGAACCTTAGCTGGCGCATACAAAGAGCGCGTGCGGCGCGGATTGGAAAAATGCGTGGCCAAGATCGAGCGCAATCAACAGGGCGACGGGAGTTGGAATGTCGGCGGCGGCTGGGCACCGGTGCTCGGAACTTCTCTCGCTTCGCGCAGTTTGTACGAGGCCAGACAGAAGGGGATAAAGGTGGACGAGCAGGTAATGGCGCGCGCGGATACTTACACGGTGAATGGCCAAAAGGGTAGAGATTACGTCGGTGTGGGTAGTGGCATTGGCGGCGGCGTTGCCGGCGGTAGCGGCGGTGGAGTTGCTGACGGTATCGGTTCTGTTTCCGAGACGGTGATTGTTAGCTCAGAACGTAGACCTATGAAGTCGGCCACCCTCTCGGCCGCCGCCGGAGTAGATCTGTACCAAGATGCGCAGGCCCTTGAGCAACTCAGCCGTACAGCAAAAGATCGGCAAAAGAATGCCAAAGAGATCAGCGCCATCAACCGCAAGCTTTCTGACACGAAGTTCGTCGAAGGTTTCGGTTCGATAGGTGGCGAGGAATTCTTTTCCTATCTTAACATCAGCGATGGCTTGAAGCGTTCGGGCGGCAAGGCCTGGGGCGATTGGTATGCGAAGATCGCTGATAAGATTCTCAAGTTGCAGAACGACAACGGGACGTGGGCTGGTCACCACTGCATTACCGGACGAGTTGCCGTGACCAGCGCGGCGATCCTCAACCTGTCACTGGATCGTGAAAATTGATCGGCGCACATTCCTGCTGAGCGCGCTGGCCGGTACAGCGTGTGGCGTGTTGGCAACGGGGTGCTCGCGCTGGCGTGGTTCGGCGCTGAAGAAGGTGACGGAGTATTTGTGGGCACAACAGTCCGAGGACGGCGGTTTTCATAGCAAGACCTACGGGCTGTTGCGCTCCGGACAATCGTTGACTCCGTTTGTTCTCGGTGCATTACTGGACTTGTTCAGCAAGAGAGCAGATGCCAGCGCATCGTTGCAACCGCGTGGAGCGGTCGAGCGCGCACTCACGTTCATCAAGGCCAACACCAAAGCCGACGGCACGCTTGGTTTGATGGACGACACAGCCGCAGACTATCCGAACTACGCGACGGCGCTGGCCGTGTCGGCGCTGGTCAAGACTCAAAGTCCCGGCTACGAGAGTGCCATTGCGCCAATGGTCGCGCAGTTGCGCGCGCAGCAGTTCAACGAGGCTAATGGCTGGGCACCAAAGGACGCTCCCTATGGCGGATGGGGTATGGGAGGCCCGATTCATCGCCCGCCGGAAGCGGGGCACGTGGACTTGTCTATGACGCGCTACGTGCTAGAAGCTTTGCAGCTTGCGGGTGTCTCAGCTTCTGATCCAGCGATGACGCGGGCGCTGGCGTTTCTGGAACGCTCACAGAATCCCGATGGAGGTTTCTACTTCTCGCCGGTCAATCCTGAAATCAACAAGGCAGGCGCAGACAGCGGCGGACATTTCGCAAGTTATGGCACCACGACAGCCGATGGTGTTTTGGCCTTGCGGGCGGTTGGCGTTCCCGACGAGGACTCACGCATTGCGAAAGCACTCAAGTGGCTCAAGGATAATCACCGGCCCGATCAAGCGTCAGGCTTCGACCAGGCGGCTGATCAACGCTGGCGAACGGGACTGCGCTTCTACTACGCGCACGCGATCTGCCGCGTCCTGCCTTGGCTGCCGGTCGAACTGCCACCTCAAGCTAGCGATGGCAGCTTTCGCAACTCGAACAACCTTGTCAAAGAGGACGATCCGTTAATCGCGACTGCATTCGCCCTCTATGTGCTGGCCCGCTGAATCGGAACAGGCAACATTGGTGCGTTACAGGGAGCGGTAGCGACCTGGTGCATTCGTGAGGCGCGTAATCCGTAAGGACCAGGTCGCTACCGCTCCCTGTAACGCACCGAATAACGAAGCGCACCGAATGGGAGAACCAACAGTAAAGGAATCAGTATCACGAAGAGTGAATGCTCCCAGAAACTGGTTCCTTGCCGGTATGCGCCATTGAGAAGCGGGATGCCTAACGCTGTCGCGTAATACACCAGCAACGGGAAGAAAGGCCGCCGGAACAACCCAGCAGTCTTTTCAAAACTCATTTTTTCGCTGGCGACAAACAACAACAGCAAAAATCCGAAGTAGATAAAAATGCCCTCGAAGCGGTGCAGTTGTTGAGGATTCAACCAACTCACTCCCACAGGCATCCGCTGCAACCACAAGGCAACGCAGATGCGGGTAGTATTCGCAACGAGCGTGACCAGATAAGCAATCACTCCCGCAGCCGGAATGAAGCCCCAGCCGATGCTCCTCGACCGGTCATTCAACAGCTTTCCGAGCGTCAGCATCAGGAAAGCGGTGAGCAGGAAATTGACACCTGCACACGAGCTGGCGATCAGGAAGCCGCGCTCGCGGCTGAGGTAACCCGCATGAGATTCAAACTCGAACGCGACGCCGCTGAAGAACTCGACCAACGCAGTCGTGGGAGCCAGTATCCAGCGCAACTCATCGGCGCTCACCCGTGAGTAATAGCGCTTGAGCGCATAAGCGCAGAGCAGCACGACTGCAGATTGAGCAATCTGTTTCCAGGTGATCTTTAGCTTCATACCAAACGCTGCCGCCAGCGAAGAGTCATAATCAGCCCGATAACTATGGATGCAGCTAGCAGCCATAAGAACTCCGGTTCACTGCCGACTGCCAAATCGCTCACTCCTTCAGGCAGAGGCAACGGTTGATCTACATCTTCAGCCGGCCCCTGAGTATTCCTCACCGTTTCGCGCACCGCGATGAAAGAGGTGTACTGAGTCAACAAGTTGTACTTCAAACCTAACGCAGTGATGTCGCTGACCCGCTCCGCGGCCAAATCTCTGGAGCCGTAATCGGAAAGCTCAGCAATGCGCGAGCGCGCCCACAGGTAACGCAACGCCCGGTTGGATTCATCCGGTTGAACACCAGCAATATCCAGCCGCGTTACGTAGTTTCCCTGTCCTGTTTTTCCTCGCAACTCAAAAGTTCCGCTCACTGGCCCGCGCCATTTGCCGAAGACAATCACCGGACGCGCGGCGAAGAGATCGGGCAGGTGCGCCGGATGCACGTCATACGTATCAAACCCGACGGAGCGAAACTGAATGTCGGTCAAAAGCGGCGTCTGAATGTATTCGCGGAATTTGGTCGCCTGTGCGGAAGCTTCAGCTTCCTGAGTCACGATAAATGGCTCGCCCATTCCCGCCTTCGCCACGCCTTCGATGAGATAACGGTTGACCGAAGTGCCGATGCCAAAAGCGAAGACGTTGCACTGATTCAGATTGTCGCGGATGTAATCGAAGACGCCCTGCTCACCCGAAATATAACCGTCCGTCACCAACACGATGCTACGCGAAACGCCTGCTTGGTGAGGCAAGTTCATGGCTTGTTTGACCGCCGCAAGGAGTTCGGTTCCGCCGCCGCCGCGTTGTTGTTCGATCAAACGAATCGCGCTGGAGATGCTCTGTTGATTTGCTTGCAGCGACTTTGCAGAAAGCGTAGAGGAGTCTCCGGCAAACAACACGACGTTGAACAAATCTGATGGGCGCAACTGCCCGATCAAATCTCGCAGCAGACGTTTGGAAGTGTTCAGAGGGAAACCCTCCATCGAGCCGGAAATATCTACCACAAAGATGTATTCGCGCGCAGGTATCTCCGCGTTCGTCACGCGCGCGGGCGGTTGAGCCATGTAAAGGAAAAAGTTCTCGTCTTCGCCCTTGTAGAGCAGCAGACCCGCAGCAATCTGCTCGCCTGACAAACGATAGCGCAGGATGAAGTCACGATTCCCTTGAAATTGATCTGTCTGATCCAAGACAACTTGAGCAATAGTCGGACTCTGCCATTGCGGGACAATCTGGTGCGATGCACAGCTCAAGTCACGGATGGGCACACCGGCTGAAATCCTGGCGGCAATGTGGAGCGTGTTGCTGGGCAGATTGCCCGCGTGAAGATACGGACTCTTGACCCAGGGATCCTCTGCTGGGGCTGAGGATCCCGGCTGAGAAGAATAACGCGGCCCAACAACGGTTGGGAAAACCACTTCATAAATGCCGTCAGTCGGCGTCAACAACTCGGTGTAGCGCAGCTCGACCTCGATTTGGTCACCGGGCATGACATTGGCGAGACTCATCGAAAAGACATTGGGTCTGTCCTGTTCAAGCAGGGAGGCGCTCTTTCCCTCCTGCTTTGCCCGGTCGAATTCCTGCTTGGCCTGCTCGCGCTCTTTGATCTTGGCGACAACGACTTGATCGCCGATCCGCATACGCATTGCGTAAACGGCGGCACGCGTGGAGGCCGGGAAAACATAGCGTGCGTTGATGGGCCGCGAACCTTCGTTGCGATAGGTTTGCGTCACCTTCACATCGGCGATGACGCCTGAGACATCTATTTGAACGCGGGTATCTTTGAGCGGCAGGTGATCCAGACTTGGGTCTCCCTGCACAAAGAAATAGGGTGAAAGAGTTTTATCTTTCTGGTTATCCTTCTGATTATCCTTCTGAGCCTGCGCAGCAGCGGAAAAAGAAAAAGCCGCAACCGCAATTAGAACTAAACCGACATTTCGTAAATTGAATTGCATAATCTCCTCAATTCCGGCAACGCGGGTTACCGGGTAGTTTGTCGAGGACAAGCCTCGTTTTGTTCGGGCTGAGCCTACGGCAAAGCGGAGATTGATCTAAGGTCAAGCGCCACAGGGTCAGACCGTAATAGCCACAGTCAGTGGCTTCGGAAATTCCTTTCGGAGTGCGGGGTCGCCGCAGTACCTGGGTGGGAAGAAGTTGTGCTATAACTGCCAGCGTTATAAGCAGGAAACAATCTCTCAAGTGCCACTATGCAAACATTCCAAGAGCGGATGAGGACGCTAAGCATTGCTATAGTCGCTGTGGCTGCGGCTCTGCTAGGCATAAGACATCTAACGCATGGCCCTGATGAAGGCGCGGGCGCTCAAATCTCAAGCGCGCCTTTGGTGGCAAATCTGCCTCAATCGCCAACTCGAGAGAAAGACAACGCGGCCTTGGCCGAACGTCTCAGAACGCTTTGCCAACGCGCAGGCGGCACAGCGGGTGTGGCTGTGATTCATGTGGAGACGGGCAGGACTGTTGCCCTTGAAGGTGCGAAGCGGTTGCCACTCTACAGTGTCTTCAAGCTGCCGCTCGCCGTCGCGGTGCTCAAAGACGTTGAAGAGAATCGCTTGCGACTCGATCAAAAACTGCGCGTCACCCCCGCCGAAGTCGTGCTGGGCTGGCAAGGAAACACCGCCCTTTGGCGCAAGCCCGTCGAGCGGAGTGTCGCGGAACTGTTGGAACTCTCCCTCGTGCGGAGTGATAACACTTCGAGCGACAAACTCCTGCAACTTGTCGGCGGCCCAGCAGCCGTCACGCGGCGGATGGGTACGCTTGGCTTTCAAGATATTGACATCCGTTCTTCGGTGCGTGGATTCGCCGCGCAGCGGGAGCATCCCAACACGGCCACAGCCTCCGACCTTGCGCGCCTGCTCGCACAACTACAGCAAGGCGAAGTTCTACAGTCGCAGCAGCGCGAGTTACTGCTCGGATTGATGCGGCGGGCGACGACGGGCGAACGGCGCTTGCGTGGCGATTTGCCAGCAGGTACACCGGTCGCCGATAAGACAGGCACGGGCGAAGCAGGCGCTGTCACTAACGATGTCGGGATCATTACGCTTCCCGCAGGAAGAGGACACTTGGCGATGGCGGTGCTGCTGAGTGGCTCGAAGTCATCTGCCGAAGCGCAAGAGAAGCTCATCGCTGAAATGGCACGGGCAGCGTATGATGCGCACGTTACGCAAGCCGCACCGAGGTAGTCTCTCAAGCAAGACGAGTGAAGGGCCGGAGCAAAATCTAAAATTGGAGATTCGTAAATGAGCATCGAAGACAACAAAAAGTTGGCGTCCGAATTCTTCGCCCGCTTTAGTGCAAACGACATCGCTGGCGCGCTGGATACAATGACCGACGACGCGACCTGGCGGATCGCCGGCAAGCCGGGACAGTTACCGGCGGCGGGCGTCTACAGCAAAGAGCAGATCGCCCGCGTCTTTTACAACATGGCGGGCCAGTTGAAGGATGGACTGAAGATGACGGTGAAGGGCTTGATCGCCGAAGGTGACAAGGTAGCCGTCGAGGTCGAGTCATACGGAGAGCTGCAAAACGGCCGCGTCTACAACAACGAATACCACTTCTCGATGACGATCCGCGACGGGAAGATCAGCGAGGTCAGAGAGTACCTCGACACACAACACGTCTTCGCGACGTGGTTCCAAGCTTGAGGCCACGGAGAACTCAATGAAGCTCAGGAAACAAACAGGCAGCATGCTGGGAGTATTCGCCGCGTTGCTGATGCTCGTATCTACTAGCAGTCCCGGCAGCAGTCCCGGACAAACTGGAACGGCTGGCGATGTAAAAGTATTCGTCGGCGCGCGCGTCATTGACGGCACCGGCAAACCCGCCATTGAAAACGCCGTGTTGGTCGTGCGCAACGGCAGGGTGGAATCAATCGGGCCATCTGCTGTGGTGCGTCCACCCGCCGGCGCTCAGATAACCAAGTTATCTGGCAAATTCATTATCCCCGGTTTGATCTCTACACACGTCCACATCTCTGCTGTTCAAGGAATACGCCCACCTGCCTACACCGACGAAAACACGCTGCGCCAACTCGGCGTGCTCGCCCGCTACGGCGTCACGACTGTTTGGAGCTTAGGCGGCGAACAAACGCCAGCCTTCAAGGCGCGTGATGCTCAGAACACGCCTTCCTTAGACCGCACACGTCTTTATCTGGCGGGGGAAGTTATCGTAGGCAATACCCCAGAAGAAGCCCGCCGAATGGTGGCCAGAGTCGCCGCGACGAAGCCTGACGTTATCAAGATTCGCGTTGATGACAACCTGGGCACCACAGCCAAAATGCCGCCTGAAGTTTATCGCGCCGTCATTGACGAGGCCCATCGCCTCGGACTGCGTGTCGCCGCACACCTGTTCTACCTGGAAGATGCGAAGGGCCTGCTGCGCGCCGGGGCCGACTTCATCGCCCACAGCGTGCGTGACAAGGAGATTGACGACGAGTTCATCTCGCTGATGAAGCAGCGCAACACTCCCTACTGCCCTACCCTGACGCGCGAGCTTTCGACCTTCGTGTATGAATCAACGCCAGCCTTCTTCTCCGACCCTTTCTTCCTGCGCGAAGCCGACCGCGAGGTAGTGGCTCAATTGCAGGAGCCTGCACGCCAGGAAGCCATGCGCCAATCAAGCTCGGCTCAGGCTTACAAAGCGGCTCTACCGCTGGCCAAACGCAATCTGAAGAAGGCGACTGACGCAGGCCTTTTCGTCGTGATGGGCACTGACGCGGGTATTTTTGCGAATCGGTTTTCAGGTTATTTCGAGCACCTCGAAATGGAAATGATGGCTGAAGCAGGGCTGACGCCTGCGCAAATATTGCGCGCCACCACTGGCGATGCCGCTCGTGCGATGCGTATTGATGGAGTGGGCACGCTCACCAAAGGAGCGTGGGCAGATTTTGTCGTGCTGGATCGCGACCCGTTGAAAGACATCCGCAACACCCGAAGCATCGCTTCGGTTTGGATTGCAGGAAATCAGGTAAAAGGGATTGGTGGGGTGCGCCGTTAATCACCGGTTATGTCATACAGCATCGCGCGGCAGTGATAAGAATGTAACGCTCAATCGTTTTTGCCGCGTAGCGGCAGTTGAATTTAGCCGTGGGTGCACAACCCACGCTACTGACACGAGGCCCATCCACGTCGCGTCAGCGATGACTGAATCAAGCGTCGCTGACGCGACGCGGAACTCAACGCCGCGCTTTCCCGGCGTTGAAAACGCCGGGCTAAAATCAAGTCGCCGCCACGCGGCTGCCAAGTCACCGCCTTACATTTTTAGCACTACCTGTGAAGAAACATCTGAGAAGAGGAGTTTTCGAATGAGAAAAGCAGCAACCTACGTCATCAGTTTTGTGTTTGCGGGAGTGGCACTGGCCCTCGCGCAAGCTCCCACACAGCAAACGAATCCGGGACAGGCTAATCCAGGGCAACAACAAGCAGGCAGAGGCGGTGGCCAGCCGCCGCCAATGCCGCCAGGCCCAAACCCGAATTCGCAATACCGGCTCGGCCCAGACTCAATGCCGCAGGAAGGCGTGCCGAAGGGTGAGATTCGCGGGCCGTACACGCTGCCCAGCAACGCTTATCCCGGAACGCAACACACATACTGGGTCTACGTGCCAGCGCAGTATGACCCAGCGGTTCCGGCGGCGCTGATGGTGTTTCAGGACGGCCAGGCTTTCAAAGATGAAAAGGGCGATATGCACGCGCAGCACGTGATGGACAATCTGATTTACCGGCGCGAGATTCCGGTGATGGTCGGCGTGTTCATCAATCCTGGCCGCACACCGGAGCAGCCCGAACCCAATTTGCAAGAATGGGGTGATCGCACAACCAACCGCCCCACCGAATACAACACGCTCGATGACAAGTACGCGCGCGTAATCACCGAAGAACTGCTGCCGGTGCTCTACAAGGAATACAACATTTCCAAAGACCCGGAGATGCACGGCATCGGCGGTTCGAGTTCAGGCGCGATTGCGGCTTTCACGGTCGCCTGGGAACGCCCCAATCATTTCCGCAAAGTGTTGAGCAACGTGGGCAGTTTCGTAAACATACGAGGCGGGCACGTCTACCCCGAAAAAGTTTTGGCGAGCGAGAAGAAACCGATCCGCGTGTACCTTTGTGACGGGCGCAATGACAATCGCGGCTTGTCTCGCACTGGCGTTTATGATGAGAAGCGCGATTGGTTTTATCAGAACGTTAGATTGATGAAGGTGCTGACGCAGAAGGGTTACGACGTGAATTATTCATGGAGTATGAATCTGCACGGACAAAAATACGGTGGCATGATCTTGCCAGAGATGATGCGCTGGTTGTGGCGCGACGGGCCGGTGTCTACAGACGTGAACGACATGGTGGAACGCGCATTCCGTCAACCGGCTGTGAAGAAAAACTAGATGCTTGGAAAGCCAGGGAGATTATTGCTTGGTCTTGGGCCGAGACGGATTGATTCGATAGCGCTTTTTGAGCTTGGCAGGGTCCGGCTTCAAATAAAAATTGACCTGATTCTTCTCGGTCGTTTTGGTTTTTATCAGGATCAGCAGGCCAAGTTCATGCCGGCCTTTATGCCAGACCAGTTGCGCGTCAAAGTGCTCCGGCAAGGCGTCCACCACGGTTTCATATTCGAGCGTCCACTCTTGCAAGGTGACATGCCCGGAGGCTGAAACTTCAATCCCGTAGCCAGTCACTTTAGGTTGATCCGGGAGGAGCGCGAGCACCTCAAATCTCGTCAACTGCATAGTCGGTATTTTACTAGATCGGTTTTCAAATGTACGGTGAACTGTTGGTTCCACTGGTGATGCTAAGAATGTAAAGCTGAGTTCACCGCTGAGGCGCCGAGAGCGCTGAGACCTCGCAGAGAAGCAGAGAGAAAGAGCCTGTTTCCAAGCTCTCTGCGCTCACTCAGCGCCTTCTGCGCCTCAGCGGTGAACAGTCTCACACGGCACGCATCTCTACTTTTTGTGCACGACCATTCGCCTCAATTGCAGAAAACCAGTGCGCGCCTTCCCAACAAAGCTATCCGGGTGTATACATACGCCGCATCAACACATTCTTTTTTGGAGGCCATCAATGAATCGTCGAGAATTTTTGCAAACTGGCAGCGGATTGGCTTTGACAGTCGCGGCGGGCAAGCGCTCATTTGGCTACGCCGAAGAGTTCGCGCAAAGCAAACCGCGCGTCGGTCTCATCGGCACGGGCTGGTATGGCAAAGCCGATCTGTTGCGGCTGGTTCAAGTCGCGCCGGTCAATGTCGTTTCACTCTGCGACGTAGACAAACGCATGCTCGCCGATGCGGCAGAACTGGTCGCCACGCGGCAAGCCTCGAAGCAGAAGCCGCGCACCTACGCCGACTACCGCCAGATGCTCAAGGAGAAAGACCTGGACATCGTGCTCGTCGCCACACCCGATCACTGGCACGCGCTCGCGATGATCGCGGCGGTCGAGGCCGGGGCCGATATCTACGTGCAGAAGCCGATCAGCGTAGATGTGATCGAAGGCCAGGCGATGGTCGCCGCCGCGCGCAAGCACAACCGCGTCGTGCAAGTCGGCACGCAACGCCGCAGCACACCGCATCTGGTCGAAGCGCGCGACCAGATCGTCCAGGCGGGCAAACTCGGCAAAGTCGCGCTGGTCGAGGTTTATTGCTACTACCACATGCGCGCCACCGAAAACCCGCCCGACACCGCGCCGCCCGATTATTTGGATTACGAAATGTGGACTGGCCCTGCCCCGATGCGCCCGTACAATGCGCTGGTGCATCCGCGCAGATGGCGCGCGTTTATGGAATACGGCAACGGGATCATTGGCGACATGTGCATTCACATGCTCGACATGGTGCGCTGGATGCTGGGGCTGGGTTGGCCCAAGAGTGTCTCGTCAACGGGCGGCATCCTGATGGACAAACAGAGCAAAGCGAATATCACCGACACACAATCGGCGACCTTTGATTTCGGCGACGTCAAAGTGATCTGGCAACACCGTACTTGGGGCCACGCCAACGACCCGCAGTATCCCTGGGGCGCGACGATCTACGGTGACAAAGGCACGCTCAAGGCGGGCGTGATGAGCTACGACTACATCCCGTATGACAAAAAAGAGCAGCCGATTCACAAGGACGTGACCTACGAACTGGAACAATATCCCGAAGACAAGACCGAGAAAGACCTGGAGAAACACGTCGCGCCCGCGATCCGCCATCACATGCAAGACCTCCTGCGCGCCATCGAGCAGCGCAGCAAACCCGTCGCTGACATCGAACAAGGCCATATCTCAACGGCAACATGCATCCTGGCTAACCTCTCGCAGCAACTCGGGCGGACGCTCGTTTGGGACGCACAGAAACAGCGCGTGGTGGGCGACGCAGAGGCCAACCAACGATTGCGCCGTCCCTATCGCAGTCCCTGGAAACATCCGGAAGTCTGAGTAGACGGCTATTCGAGGCAGACAAATGGGCAGTAAAACCAATCAAGGCGCGGGCAAGCGGCAATGGCAGCTAGCCCGCGCTTATTTCATTTGGAGAAATCTTGCGCGATCAAATGGGTAACAACTGGCTCAGCATCTCCCAAATGGAATGACTGGATACGCTCTTGCACAGCGCGATCCTCATTCGTGACGCGTGCGTGCTGGCGCATGTGTTCGGCCCAAGATTCAACCAGGAAGGTTTCGACATAATGGCCAGGCTTCGCCGGATCAGCGAACAAGCCCCAACGGATTGCGCCATCGCGCCGGAGAATCCTTTTCGATTCCTGCATCGCCACTACAAATTCGCCAGCGCGTTCCGGCGCTATCTGATAATCAACCGTAACTAGCACTGGGCCGGCTTGAGGATCGAACTCGGTCACCACAGTCGGCTCATTCCAATGCAGCGATGGCTCCAGGTCGAGTTCTTCGCTGGCCCGCAACGGAAAGAAATAAGCAGCGGCGATGCCCGTGATCAAAGCCGCCGCTGCACAAAGCAGTGCATTGGAGATGCCGATATGAGTAGCGACTACACCCCAGAAAGCGCTGCCCAGCGCCATCCCGCCGAAGAAAACCAATAGATAGATTGCCAACACGCGCGCGCGCACCCAAGCGGGCACAAGCGCCTGCACACTCACATTGAAGCTGGACATCAGCGCCATCCAAGCCACGCCGCCAAAGATCATCACCACGCAGAGCAGCGCAAAGATATGCACAGTAGCGAGGCTGGCGGTCACTGCGGCAAAGATGATCGTCCCGCCAATGATTAAGCTGTTGGCCGAAACCGCGCGTCGCAGGACAGGTAGAATCACTGCACCGAGTACCGCGCCCGCACCCAAACCACCTAACAAGACGCCATAGCCAAAGGCGCCGAGTCTTAATTGCTGCCGCGCCACCAACGGCAGCATGGCCCAGAGCGCGCTGGCACAACTAACGAAGACCCCGGTGCGCACGAGTACGGCGCGCAAACTCGGATCGTGCCGGACATAACGCACACCCGCGCGCATCGCTCCAATAATCCGTTCCGTTGGAGAAATGCTTTCAATCGGCTCGCGGTGCCAACGATAGAGCACGGTGAGCACGCCGACGAATGACAGAGAGTTCAAAAGAAAGACTGCCCACGAACCTATGGCGGCGACCACCAATCCGCCGAGTGCCGGGCCGACAGCGCGCGCAATGTTAAAGGCGACGCTGTTGAGCGCGACAGCCGCCGACAGTTCGGAGCGGGGCACCAACTCCGGCACAATTGCCTGCCAGGCCGGAGCGTTCAACGCCGAGCCGAGGCCGAGTGAGAAAATGAGCAGCAGTAAGACTCCGGGAGTTGTGAGGCCGAAGAGTGTTAGCAGTCCGAGCGCGACGGCTGAAACAAGCATCCAGGCTTGGGTAACCAAAAGTAATCGGCGACGGTCAACAATATCGGCGAGCGCTCCGGCGGGCAGCGCCAAGAGAAACAGCGGCGCATTCTCTGCCGTCTGCATCAGCCCCACCATCAGAGGCGAGGGAGCCAAGGTCGTCATTAACCAGTCAGCGCCGACGTTTTGCATCCATGTCCCGATATTTGAAGCAACGGCGGCCAGCCATAGGGCGCGAAACAGCGGTTGAGCCAATGGACTCCAGGCCGAGTGGCGACTCGCTTCTGCTCGATCTGTAATAGTCTCTCCAGAGGTAGACATAGCATGCCTTGAATTCGAGTTAACCCATAATGGTCTCAAGCTTACGCCAGGCTTGCCGCAATCCTTTGCCATACAGCTACTCAGGCGAAAGCCTGATTTAGTATAACAGCGATGACGCGCAGGGGATGCACTACAACCGCTCTCAGACTCGCCGTCTCGCGCAACGCGCACCCACACTTAAGATCGTGACCATACTCCCGCCCGCTTGCTTACACTGGCTCGGTTTTCAGCTACACTATGCGGCGCGTCCAGAAAGACCTTTCGAGCGTTGGCATCATCTTCCATGTATAGCCGCCGTCGAATCAGGTCAGGCCGCGTAAACGTTCACCACAAACTTTCCAAAACTAGGCAGGCGTTGACCACACTTCGTCACGGCCTGCGGTGATAAACAGGCTACCCATGAATTCAAGACAACCAGACTCGCACAGGCGTTGGTTCAAAGTGTTGCTGATCCTGCTGGTCTTGCTAGCACCGGTAGTTTCGGCGGGATTGTCTGCCGCCGAGCCGGTACGTTTTGGCCGCGACGTGTTGCCGATCCTTTCCGCGAACTGTTTCGCCTGTCACGGCCCGGATGAAAAGCACCGCCAGGCCGGGCTGCGGCTGGATGTGGAGGCAGAGGCGAAGGCAAAACGCCGGAGCGGCTTGCCCATCGCGCCCGGCGAGCCGGAAAAGAGTCTGATCTTCGCGCGCTTGACGAGCACCGATCCCGACGTAGTGATGCCGCCGCCGCACACACACAAGCAGGTCAAGCCGGAGCAGATCGAGACGCTGCGCCGCTGGATTGTCGAGGGCGCGAAATGGGGACGCCACTGGTCGTTCGAGCCGGTGACGCGGCCTGTGATTGACGGCGCTGGCAGGCAGCAGCCGATTGATGCGTTGGTGAGTGTGGCGTTGGCCAAGCAGGGCCTCGCGCTCCGTCCGTCTGCTGCTCCGCAAACGCTCGTGCGCCGTTTATGGCTCGATCTGATCGGCTTGCCGCCCACGCCGGAAATTGCCGACAAGTTTGCCGCCGACTCGTCGTCTGCGGCTTACGAACGGATGGTGGATGAGTTATTGAGTAGGCCGCAGTTCGGCGAGCATTGGGCGCGCATGTGGTTGGACTTAGCGCGTTACGCTGACACGAAGGGTTATGAAAAAGATCGCGGACGCACAATGTGGCCGTATCGCGATTGGGTCGTGAATGCGCTCAACGCCGACATGCCGCTCGACCGTTTCACTACGGAGCAGTTGGCCGGTGATCTGCTGCCCAATCCTTCAGACCAGCGATTGGCCGAGCAACAATTGATCGCCACCGCGTTTCATCGCAACACGATGGCCAACGATGAGGGTGGCACCGACGACGAAGAATTTCGTGTGGCTGCGGTGAAGGATCGGGTGGATACGACGGTGCAGGTGTGGATGGGCCTGACGATGGGCTGCGCGAAATGCCACACGCACAAATACGAACCCATCTCGCAGGCGGAGTATTACAGCTTCTACGCCTTCTTCAATCAGACTGAAGATGCCGACCGCTTTGACGACGCGCCGACGCTGGAACTGCTCTCGTCAGCAGAACAGGAAGAGCGCAAACGCCTGTTGGCGCGCGTGCAAACGCTCAGCCGCGAATTGAGTTCGCTTGAGGAGGCCGCTGACCGGGACTACGAAAGCGAGGAGCGCAAGTGGCGCGCGCCTAGCGTGGCAGAGACCGTTTCCAAAGGTGGCGCGACGCTCACCGCGCAGAAAGATGGCGCGGTAGCCGTCAGTGGCAAGGTGCCGCAGGAAGATGACTACAGCGTGACGCTGATGCTCTCGGCAGGAACGCACACGGCGCTGCGGCTGGAGGTGTTGCCGGAAAAACTCGCGAGTGGCGAACTGGTGGTCGGGCGCAGTGGGCAAAACTTCGTGTTGTCGGAACTGATGGTGGAACTGCTCGCCGCGTCAGGCGCGCGCCCTTTGAAACTCACGCGGGCACGTGCGGATTTCGCGGCTGAAAAGAAGCCTGTCGCCGCTGCAATTGATGGTGACGAGAAAACGGGTTGGTCGGTCAATCCGCGCACGCACGAGCGCCACTTGGCGCTGTTTGATTTCGCTGAACCGTTGCGACTGACTGCTGAAGCGAAGCTGCGCGTGACTATTTCACAGCAAGCTGGTGAAGTCCTCACGCTGCGCCGCTTCCGTCTTTCGACCAGTGATGCTGATACCACAACATTGCAACCGAGGACTGATGCGCCCGCGCTCCGCAAGTTGCGCGACGAGCTAAGCAACGCTTACCAAGCGCAGAAAACTTTCAATGAAAACATCGTGCGACTGCCGTTGATGCGCGAACTGGCTGCTGACAGGCGGCGCGCAACAAAGATTCACCAGCGCGGCAATTTCCTCGATCAGGGCGAGACTGTCGCGCCGGGAGTGCCTGCCGCTTTCAACAAGTTCCCCGACGGCGCGCCGCTCAATCGGCTTGGCGTGGCACAGTGGTTGGTCAATCGCGACAACCCGCTCACGCCGCGCGTGTGGGCGAATCGCGTTTGGGCGCGACTCTTTGGCATCGGCATTGTCGAGACCGAAGAGGATTTTGGCGCGCTCGGTTCCGCGCCTTCGAATCCCGATCTGTTGGATTGGCTCGCCGCCGAGTATCGCGATGGCGGCTGGTCGTTGAAGAAGCTCATCAAAACCATCGTGCTGAGCGCCACATATCGTCAGACCTCGGAGATTACGCCTGCCTTGCGCGAGGCCGACCAACGCAATTTGCTGCAATCACGCGGCGCACGCTTTCGGCTCGGCGCGGAAACGGTGCGCGACCAGGCGCTCGCCGTCAGCGGTCTACTCTCGGAGAAGATCGGCGGCCCACCGGTGATGCCACCGCAGCCCGCCGGTCTGTGGCGCTCGACCTATAACGGCAAGTCGTGGGTAGACGCCGATGGCGAAGACCGTTTCCGCCGCGGCCTCTACACCTATCTCAAACGCACGACACCGTACCCATCCATGCTGACCTTTGATGGTGGCAGCGGCGAGGTTTGCCAGCTTCGGCGTATTCGTACTAACACGCCGCTTCAGGCGCTCGTGATACTGAACGACCCTGTTTATCTGGAAGCGGCGGCGGGGTTGGCGCGACGGATGATTGCGGAGGCGAATGATACTGATTCACGCGCTGCACGTGGACTGCGACTCGCATTGACTCGTCCGCTGCGCAAGGGCGAAGCCGCGCCATTGATAGCGTTGCAGAAAGATGCGCAGAAGGCGTTCGAGGCTGCGCCGGAAAAGGCAGATACACTACTCAAGTCTACTCGCGCAACTGTGCCTACTGGCATTAGCAAGTCCGCGTTTGCCGCGTGGGTCGTGACTGCTAACGCGATCCTAAACCTGGATGAATTTCTGACTCGCAACTGAAGCTATGAACACGAACGATGATTCTCCTATGCTTGCTGGTACGCGCTCTATCACACGACGGCACTTTTTCCAAAGCAGCGGTCTTGGCTTTGGTGCAATAGCTCTGCAATCATTGCTCGCCCGCGCGGGCGTTGCCGCACAAAGCGCAAATCCACTTGCGCCAAAAGCGCCGATGTTCGCTCCGAAGGCAACGCGCGTCATTTATCTGCACATGGCTGGGTCGCCGTCGCAGCTTGAGTTGTTCGAGCACAAGCCGGAACTGGATAAGTTGCACCTGAAGGACTGCCCGCCGTCATTCCTCGAAGGCAAACGTTTCGCTTTTATCAAAGGCGTGCCGAAGATTCTCGCCGGGCAATTCCGCTTTCAGCTTAACGGCCAGAGCGGGCAATGGATCAGCGAGCTGTTGCCGCATTTCGCCAAGGTGGTAGACAAGACCTGTGTCATCCGCACTGTCCAAACTGAGCAATTCAACCACGCGCCAGCGCAGCTTCTTGTGCACACCGGCTCGCCGCGTCTGGGCAATCCCTCAATGGGATCGTGGATCACTTATGGCTTGGGCAGTGTGAACGAAAACCTGCCTGGTTTCGTCGTGCTCCTCTCTGGCGGCAAGACGCCGGATGGCGGGAAATCGCTTTGGGGTTCGGGCTTCCTGCCGGGCCTCTACCAAGGCGTACAGTGTCGCACCACGGGCGACCCGGTGCTTTACCTGGGTGATCCTGCGGGTCTTGACCGCAGTCTGCGCCGTCGCACGCTCGACACACTTGCTCAAATGAACAGCGCCGAGTATCACCGCAGCGGCGACAGCGAAACGCTCACGCGCATTGCGCAATACGAGCTCGCTTATCGCATGCAAATCTCCGTGCCCGAGGTGATGGACATTTCAAAAGAGCCGCAGCACATACTCGATCTGTATGGCGCCAAGCCCGGCTTCGTTTCAGCGGCTGAAAGCGCCGAAGACCCACGCATTCTGTACAAGGGCGACGATCCGACATTCGCCAACAATTGTCTGCTCGCGCGGCGCTTGATCGAAAACGGCGTGCGCTTTGTGCAGCTTTATGATTGGGGCTGGGATCATCACGGCTCTTCGCCCGGCGAGAGTGTAGACGAAACGCTCCCCATCAAGTGCCAGCAAACCGACCGCGCCATTGCCGCTCTGCTCACCGACCTCGAACAGCGTGGGCTACTCAATGAAACGTTGGTCGTGTGGGGCGGCGAATTCGGTCGCACGCCGATGATGCAGAACAACGTGCGCAGCGAATTGAAAAGAGGCTTTATTGGCCGTGATCATCACACGTTTGCTTACACGATGTGGCTGGCCGGCGGCGGTGTGAAAGGCGGTCTCGCGTATGGCGCGACTGATGAGTTCGGCTACTACCCGGTAGAAAACCCGGTGAGCGTGCGCGATCTGCAAGCTACGATCCAGCATCTGCTCGGGCTTGACCCCTATCGTTTCAGTTACGCCTATCAAGGTCTGAACAATCGCCTGATCGGGCCGACAGACGAAGGAAAAGTGCTGAAGGGGATCTTGGCGTGATGAATATGTACAAAGCCTTCATCATTGTTCTGGCTCGTCTGCTGGTTGCAGAACACTTCCTCGCATTAGTTACTGCATCACGGTATTCCACATAACCCGCACCAAATCAGCTCCGAACCGTTGGCGGTCTTCAGGCGTCGGCTGGTGTCCAAGTTTCGGATGTTTAGTGATCCGCTGTTCGATCAGGAAGGCGGGAAGCTGGCGGTCTTTGTACAAACCCTGAATCACTGTCATGCGCCCCGGCTGGCCCAGTGTCGTTGAAGTCTCCGCTGCTTGAGGCAGTCTAGTCGGCGCAAAGGTCTGGCTTTCAGAAAGCAGCTTGAAAAATCGCTGCGTCAACGCACTATAGCGCCCATCCGCGTCCGGCGGCCCTTCGAGGTATTCCGCAGTTTCAGTATTGTGCAGCGAGAGCAACAAATCCACCGGCTGCCCTGCGTCCACCCAAGCGAGAATCGCTTTTCGTTGCGCTGCAATTTCCGGCATTTTCGTTTCGTCCACCGTGTCCCAATTACGATTTAGGTCAAAGCCGTGCGCGTTGAACCGCACGCCGCCACGCGCTACGCCGTCCGGATCGCAGAGCGGAAAGATTTTGAAGATGGCCGTCTGCCGCATTCGCCTCGCGACCGGATCGCCTGAAAGCAAGAAACGTATTGCGCCTTCGCCCGCCCAAGAAGAACCAGCTTCCCAACTGTGCTGGCGAAACATCAGCCAGATGACTTTCTTTTGTGTAGCCGGCGCGCTTTCATCGGTAATCGTGAGCAATAAAATCTCCCGCCCTTGCACTGTCCTGCCGACAACTTGTTGACGCAAATCAGAGTGCGTTTTGAAGCTCCCAAGCAGACGTTGCAATTGTTGCTTGGTGTACGGCGGAACGTGCGCAAGCCAGATTTTATTCGTGCGTGGCGTCAGGCGAATCCGCAAGAGTGGCGTGTCGGGCTGGTATTCAACGGTTTCAATTGGCTGCCAGTGTCGGTTGTCTTCACTATACCAAGGCAAGGTTTCGCCCGTGACTGCGCCTCGATTGGGGCGGTAATTGTATTCGCCCGGCAAATCAATCAGGTCAATCGTGAGCGCCCGCTGCTTGGCATCGTCAACGCGGAAGTAGTACCAATTGGCTTGCCGATTGCGCCCAGCCTGATCGCTTTCGCCTTTTACGCCACAGCGAAAATGCGTTTCCGATACTTGCTCTATCTTGCCTAATGCTCCGCCTTCAAAACCGGTGTGCACAGAGATTGTTTTAGCGAAGACAAATTGTGGCGCAAGCGCAGTTATTATTAGTATGAGGACATGTTTCATTTTAGCTGTCATTCTCCTAAAGGTAATTAACATAGCTTTCGTGCATCTGGTCTCACCTAGGGTGCATCTACTGACTGTGTACGCAAGATGACTATGTATGCAAGATGATTGAGCGATAATAATTCCCTCGCTGACCGGCATATTCCTGTCCGGTTTTCCCTGATCAAAAAATCAAATCGTTCAAATTAATTACAGGTAACCATTGCGGTTTACCAAAGCAATTATTTCTTTATTTTCTAATAGGAGAAGTATGAGACGTAGTGTGTCTTTTAAGCGGTTAATCAATTCAGTTGTGGCATTTTCAATGGCCTGTGCATTGACCTTCCCGGCAGCGGCTGGCTCGAACAATAAAGGCCGTGCGAGTGTGAGTATTAGCAACTTCGGCCAAGTGAATGAGCGCATTTATCGAGGTGCGCAACCAAGCGGTGATCAGTATAACGAACTGGCCGCGCTGGGTATCCGAACGGTAGTGGACTTGCGCGGCGATGCGAAAAAAGATTCGCGCGCGCGCGCCGAACGTGCAGGGCTGCGTTATGTCAACTTGCCTTTGGGCGATAAGAGTTATCCGCAGGCAGACGCGTCAAGTCGTTTCCTGGAGATCGTTAATGACGAGGCCAACTGGCCGGTCTACGTGTATTGCGCAGGTGGACGCCATCGCACTGGCGCGATGATCGCGGTCTACCGAATGAACGTTGACCACTGGACGATTGTGCAATCGTATGACGAGATGAAGAAGTATGACTTTTACACGAGCGGCGGACACGAGTGCTACAAGGATTACGTCTATGACCATTACAAATCGCTTCAAGCATCGCTAAATACCCCAGCCGAAGCTGTGCCGATTTCGGTCAAGGCCGCTCAGCAGTGATAGGCATGGGGAATCTCATAATCTGCTTTTTTGCGTGAGAAGTGGGCGTGGCTGTTTTTGCTTTTGTGTGGCGGGTTTTCTAGACAGATTCCGTCTCATGAGATGAGGGCTGCTACGCATCTAAGATGCGATTAACGCTACGCCCATAAAGCCTTGAAATGTTGCGGCTCGCGCTAGGTTCCCTTTCCTAGCGCGCTCCTACTAGAGAGCCGACACGCAATATGTTCGGCCGAGCATGATGGCTGCGCGCATTCATAGGCACTACTCACCTGCACGATATTCCCCTTCTAGCGAAAGCTTGTCTTCTCTCCTGCTTGAAAGGAGTAGGGCAGCATAATAACCACGGAGACCGAACGTAGGGACGTTACCGTTCAGCAGACACGGGCGGACTGACCCACTTCTTCTCCCTCAATTTCTGTAATAAGAATGAAGAAAACTCTTTTTGTCCTCTTCATGGGACTCGTGTGCTTTAATCCTGGTTCAACTTCAAGCGCGCATCAGCGCATCAGTGGTGTAAGTTCGAAGACAGTAGGACAGCCGGTTGAGCTGCCACTTACTTCGAGTGATGAGATCTTTTTGCCCACCTTGCCTGCTCCGGCAGCGGCTTCACCATTCAACCACCGCTCCGTTGGTGAGCAAGCGGTATTACCAGCGCTACTGGCTGCTGGCAAATGGCAGAACGTTCTAGCAAAGAAGGAGGCTCCGCTGAAAGGCTATACCACCGGCAACAAGAGCATTGACGCTTTCATCGTCGCCTCGGCGGCGCGCAACGATTTAGACCCGGTGCTGCTGTACTCCGTGATGCACCAGGAATCGGCTTTCAAACCGCAGGCCGTCTCGCACAAAGGCGCGTGTGGTCTGATGCAGATAATCCCGGCTACAGCCTCACGCTTCGGTGTGCGGGATATTTTCAACCCGCAGCAGAACATTGAGGCTGGCGCGCGCTACCTGCGCTTCCTGCTCGACACTTTCGAGGGCGATGTCAGCTTGGCGCTGGCCGGTTACAACGCTGGGGAAGGCAACGTCAAAAAGTATATGTGGCAAATTCCGCCGTTCCAGGAAACGATCCAATATGTGCGTAAGATCAAACAGCATTACGCAGCGATCAATAATTCGCCGCAGCCTCAAACAATCGTGCAAGGCGTTGATGTGTTCCGCAGCAATGAACCGGCAACAATTCCCTCATCTTAATCAATCCCTTTCTTCCCCGCCCGCCAAGCTGTAACGCACCGTCCGATGATCGTCTGACATTGATTTGTTTCCTCAGCCAGCTTTCCTAGCGCTACTTGTTTCAAATAGGCCTAACATTAGACTATGGGCAGGGAGCTTTCACTCTTGACCGTCCAGAGGTTTTTTGACAGACTATCCGCCCCTTTTGAAACATTGCTTAAAATCCAGCATGTCGCAGACAAGCTTGGCGCTAACAAGTACTAAGAGTTTGATAAAATCGTAATGACAGACTTCAAGCTCAACGCAGCGCCATTCAAACTTCAATCTCATAAGCATATCGTAAGCTCTGCGCAGAGCGGACTAAGAAAAATACGGCTGGTAGGCCAAATACAACTGCCAGCCGATATAAGAGTAAACACCTCACTCGCTCCAACAGCACTTCCCCCAATTGGCAAAGCAGTATCCACCCCCCTATGCCAGCCTGGTCTGTAGACCGATTCGGCAAAGGGCGAATGGAAGTCAAAAAATACGGGGAATTATGCAATCTGTTATTAACAAGCAAGACGCAAACACCAACGAGTTTCGACGCACTTTGTTCATTTATCAATCGCAAACTATCGTCAGTGTAAGCCAAACACTACGTCACAAGATTGATGGCAAACCGCGCCCCGCCGAAATCCATCTGGGCGTGATGAGCAGCAAATCAGTCGAGCACGTCGAAGCGATAGGACAGGCTTTACTCGAAGCGGCGGCGCTGGCGCGCGAATGGAGCGAGATTGTGGAAGGAAATTTATGTCTCAAATTGTCAGCCTAAGCTGTTCATGGTGCCACCTAATGAACGATGTCATCGAAGGCAGAGCCATCTATTGCTCCTCGTGTGGGCATCGGGCGGATAGACTGCGTGAAGATTGCGACTGTCGGAAGTGTAGCGAGACCAAACGACTGCTGGCAATCCGCGAACGTGAGCAGGAGCGCAGGCGGGTAGAAGACTGAGCCAGCCTTGAAAAGCTTGATGCAGGCTAGCTAATCCGTTTGCTTCAGGATCAGTGCTTTTTGCGCTGTGCTCCAGCGCGTGAGGAGACTACGGTAGGCGGTAACTCGCTCCGGGTGAAGCTGCGAGAGGTCATTTAGTTCCGCCGCATCTTGGCGCAGATCGAACAATTTTGAGCGCCCTGCGTCTAATTCGTAAATATATTTCCAGTCGCCATCGCGCAGCCCCATCAGGCTCAGCGAATAGTCAGTGTAGAAAAGAGCCATACGCTGCTGCTGCTCAAGCACAGACCCTCCCTGATAATCGGCGGGGGACTGCAAGCCAAGCAGATCAAGAATCGTCGGCGTGGTGTCTATCAGGCTGATCGTCCTAGCAAGACGTACCTGTTGATTGATCAGCCCTGGCAAAGCAATCAAGTAAGGGACATGAAGGTTCTCCTCGTAAAGAAAGAGTGAGTGGCCATAGTTGCCTTGATGCCGGCCAAAGGCTTGGCCGTGATCGCCAAAGATGACGAATAAGGTGTTCTGCTCCAAACCGCGTTCACGCAAACCCTGGAGCAATGTACCAAGTGAAGCATCCGAGTAATGCAGCGCGTTGAGATAGCGATCAGACTCCGTTCGTTCGGGAAAGGGGCCAGGCTCGGGCGTTTCATAAGGATGATGCCCGGCTATCGGCAGATAGGTCAGGAAGAAACGCTCGCCGTGCGGCAACGAGTCGAGCCAAGCCAGCGTCCGGCGCACCGTTGACGGCTCATCCACGCCGAAGCTCGACTCATGATTGCCGCCGATTGCGCCGGCGTCCTCCAACACTTCAAAGCCGCGATTGGCGATGACGGCCTGCATCCCCAGGTACATAAAACGCCCCGAATGAAAGAGCGCGCTACGATAGCCTGCGGCCTTGAGCACAGCGGCCAGCGACGGGGTTGTAAGCCGCGCATAACTTTCTGTTTTTGTATCCATCGCGGGGTAACGTGAGCAGAGGATGGTGAAGAGCGCCTTGATGCTTTCGGGATAGACCGCGTAAGCATTCTCGAAGATCAACGCAGTGCGCGCCAACTCCGACAAGTTAGGCATCGGGTCGCGGGTCGCGCCATAGGATTGTAGGTACTCGGCCCCGGCCGATTCGAGCACGATCAGAACCACGTTGCGACCCGCAGCCGCGCCGCTGAAGCGTGCTAAATCAGTATCGCTTGCTACTGTGCCAAATGGACTGACGCGCCATTCCTCTTTGATTGCAGCATTCGCACCATGCGCAGACAAGCGCGGCAACGCGGTAGTCGCGAGCGCCATCACTGCGTTGCGATTGAGGCCAAGCGTTTCGACCCGCGTAGTCGCATAAGGGCCGAGCGATACGACAATCAAAGCAGAGATAAGCACCGCGATCGGTTTTCTCACTGGCAAACGGCAAGTAAGCCACGGCAGGACGATTCCAGCAGCGATGGTGAGCGACATCAAGGCGAGGTTGGCGGGCGTAGCATGGTGTTTGATCGAATCCGAGAGCGCTCCGCCCGCGGCACCCATCATCGGCCAAGTGAGCGGCGAAGACAGTACGCGCGCAATCGGAACGTTGATTGCCACATATAAGACAGCCACGCCGTAAAGCGCCCAGCCAAACCACGGTCGCCTGATCGTGCGATCAAGCAACCAAAACACCAGCGCGACGAGCATGTCTTGCCAGAAATATGCAATGGGCGTCCAAAGCGAAAGCTGAAGCGGGCGTCCCGCCATCATCGCCAGCTTCGCGATGACGAAGACGCCGAGCAGGGTCAATGCTCTCATCGCACCACCAAATTTAATCGCTTGAGTAACAGCCATGAGACGACCACACTCGTTCCCCGCGATCTCCATATCCAATCGTGCACCAGCACGGCTGGAGCTGGCGGTTGCTGGTAAATCACACGGCGGTCACCAACCAGTGCGAGCGGGATGATCAGCAGATCGAAATCACACGGCTCCGTCGGCTCGAATCGTTGGTTGATATACTCTACCTCACCCGCGACAAAGCGGCGCGCTGTAGCTAGGTTCTCGGCACTCAAATCAATCAGCGCCAAGCGCCATTGCGGTAATAGCCGTTTGAGGATAAGGGCCGTTCGCGGAAAAAGCCCGCCGCCGACAACCCCCACGCGCCCCACTAGCGGAAGCTTGGCGAGCAAGCTGCGCAACGCCCGCTCGTGCCGATCAAGCACGAAGCGTTGCAGTGCAGGCGACCGCAAGACCAGCCGCTCGAGCGCGCAAAGGTTCACGCATTCCAGCCAACGCATCACCGCCGGATAGCGGCTCGGATTCGCTTCGCTCACCTTTTCTTTGGGCAACTCGCGCCAATGCCTGCCAGGATGAGCATGATGCTCAAGGTGATACCCGTCGTTGAAAAACAGCAGATTGTAAAACCAGCCATAATGACTGACTGTCCCGCGCGCGTGCTCGTAGTGCCCTTGCAGATAACACAACCCCAGACCACAGAGATAGCCCGGCAAATAAACGGTCAAGGCAAAGTGGGGAGCGTAGATGAACAGCGCTCCCCACAATGCGAGCACCGCGCCAAAGTCGAGCGGCGCGATCCTCAATTCGCCCCGGTTTTGCGCGCCCTCCTGCACGAGATGATGCGCCAGATGTCGTGCGCGCCAGAGTGATTGAGGAAAGCCCAGCAACAAGCTGAGATAACACGAGAATGCTGTGTTCAGCGCCCGCGCGCGGAAAAACGGCCGGTGGATAAAATTATGCGCAATCGTGTTCGCATTCCACCAAAGCCCGATTGCGATAAACGCCATCGAAGGCCAAGCCAAGAGCAGCCCGCCGTGCACGAGCGCGAGCGCGATGAGCAAAACTTCCCAATGCGCCCATCTCGCTTGCCTCAGCACGAGCATCAGTTCTTCTCCTTGGGCAGCGACTTCAACTCACGGATCGGCGCCTGATCGCTGCGACGGTCGCTCACCTTAACCAGACCAAAATTGATCGGGTATTCATCAGGATTAGCCGCCTTATCTTCAGCCTTGCGCACGCGGGGACTCGCCTCTTGGCGGGAGCCGAACCCAACTATCTGGTCGGTACCGGCAACCGTTTTGAGATCGGCCCATTCCTTCCGGCAGATCTCCTCTTTGCCCGGCTTGCACGAAAAATAGAGATAGCCGCGCTGCGCTGATCCGTATGAGCTGCGATCTTCCTTGCCTGCGAGCGCGAATGCGCCCCAGATCTGAATCCGCTCAGGCGCGGTTGCGTTCGGCTCCAAGACGACTTTGTCAACGCGGGCATAGATGCCGGTCGGGTCGGAATAAGCACCCGTCTCGAAAGCGAGAATCGGCAGAGCCAAAAGGACTACTAGCACTGTCAAAACAAATGTTCTTTGCTGCATAAGAGGTCTCCTTTAAGTTGGTTTTGGCTATTAGACGAAGCAGGGCCAAAGTTTCTTCCCTAAAAAATTGAGGTCGTTTCTTTTTCTTCATGGCAGGCTCCCATAAGAAATCGAAGACGGCCATAAAATGGGTGGAGAAACTCTCAATCCCTTGCAAAGTCGCGTTTCTTTTCATCCTCAATCCAATTACGTAGCCCTTGAATACGCTGCTCAATATAATGCTTATGCCGCAGAAATCTGGCTGAATTGAAAAGCTCCAGAAGCGACTCAAAATATTCTGCTTTCTTCTGCAGAACTGGCACTGCACTGCCGCTCCAGCTAAAGGACTCTTGCTCGAGGGGAAGTTCTGCGAAATCTTCGAAGCGTTCGTTGTGGTCGAGGAATAAGCGAATAAAAGTATGCCGATGATCATAAGGGAAATTGGCAACTACCCGAAATATCAGGCTCATAAAATCCGCATTTTCACTGTGTAATATGATTTGCTCGCTGATGAACTGTTCCTGCCTACTTCTAATATCATTCCCGACCTGATCACCTTCTCTTCGAATGAAAAACACTTCAACATAGCTATTACCCAGCGAAAACCGCCCCTTCTCCATATCAGAGATTTTCTGAACAAGAAGGGACATAACTTCCGCCCAGTCACTACGCAGCCACAGGAAGTCATAGTTTCGCTGGTCGTCATAATGTGACAAGGTAAATTGCTCGTGCTGGCTTTTGTTGGTGTACATCCATTCGATGTACTCGCACGCAAAATTCTTATCCAAGTCGAGAATGGCATTGAAACCAGTTCCCCTGTAATCAGGAAACCTGTCGTGTCTTAGCGAGTAAAAATAAGCCCGTTTCAGCAGGTCAACATTTTGTGCAAATAGCTTTCGCACTCTGGTGCTTGTCTCAGCATGCTCGTTGAACAAGTCAGCTAGGTAAAACCCATAGCGAAAATCCTGCTCTGTCTTCTCGATGAGGATTGCTGTGACTTTAAGAAAGATGCTCTCATCAACAGCTTGATAGCGCGCCAGAAAATCCAAGCCTTGCGGGAGTTCGCCAAGCTCACCAATCTGATATAACGAGTAAAGCTGCGAAGCGCGCTCAGTAGTAATATTTTCTGATGGCAGGCTTATGAAGAAGAACGACAACCATTTCCTCCGCAGATCGTGTTCTGGTTGAGCAAGTAACTGATAGGTTTGGATGTCTCCGCAGATTCCGATCAATTTGGCCACCAAGTTGCCAGAAGGATAGTGGTCAGCGAGGCTCAGTTGGTCACTCTGCTTGAAATAGCCTTCAAATACTTGGACAAATAGGTCAGGTTTGTCGCTGGCGAGGTTGAGAAGCACTTCAAGTACTCTGCTGGGAAACTGATAGATCTCGCGACCTTGATCCGGGGCATTCCGAATTTCAGCGCAGTGGCTGAAAAAATGTTCGTAATCCTCGCGCGTGTAGTCGGCAAAAAATTCTTTGATCTGTTTGCCTTTCTGCTCTTGATATTGCTCCCATCCTAAATCTGATCGCTCGGCCCAATCATCAAATAGAACTTCTGCCAATTCGTAAGTCTTGTTCCTGAAGACTCGCTGGAGCGAACTATCAACCTTTACTTTTCTTCTACTTAGAGTGGCAAGATAGTCCTGCACAAGGACGCAATCGCAATAGGAGTCTCGATTTAGCTGTGACTCAAAAAACGGCAAGACTTCTGCCGCGTCATGTTCGATGATTTGTTTATCACACGAGTGATAGTCAAAGCTGCGATGAGATTTCAGCAGCTTTAACACCTCTGCCTGCAAATCCGGAATTGAATAGAGCGCGAAAACACCTTGCCAAATTGCTTTCCGCAATTCCAATATCTGCGTAGTGGGAGGCAAGTGAAAGTCAATGAATGATACTGCGAGGTCTCCCTTTGCTTTGGTAGTGTGATGATGAGTCCGAAGAAATCGTTCAGCAGCGGCGACAAAGATTTTGCTGAACAAAACTTGCTTGCCATTCTCGGCTTGGCGCCAAAGCTCATCAACTACGCATCGTTCTACGCGATATTCCAAAAGATAAGAGTCGTGCCTGAATCCAAAGTCCTCAGTTATGAGGCGAAGAGCTTGCGGCACAATATGTGGACGTTTAACAACATATGCGAATAGCAAATCGAGCGCTATCTTGAATTGACCTTCTTCTGCGAACCTGTAAAGACGAATTAGCTTGAGCAGTGAATCTTCCGATGCATTTTGGGCGGGAGTGAAATTGAGCGTCGAGAGGTCAACTTGTTCAATTTCCAAAGAGTCAATCTGATCCTGGATGTAGCAAAGAACGTCGGTTTGCTTCAGGAACCAAAACGTTTGCATTAGCTCGAACAACGCGCTTTGATTTCCTGCTTGTTGAAACTTTGCCCAAGATGCATTCACGTGAGGCAGCAGTGCGTCTATGACCTTCTCTTGGTTGAATGCGCTCAAGACAGGATTGATCGCATCTATCAATCTATGTTTGTAAGCTGGAAAAAACTGCTCAAGAAGTATTGAGAAGTTCAGCACCCGTTCCTTGAAAAACGCGAGGTAGAAAAGATAAGTGGAGAGCACTTGATCGGAAACCTTCACAACCTCCTTTTCATAAAGGTCGAATACTTCCACTTCGTGAAGCTTGCAAGCCATTTCCCATAAGCATTCCGGTGAGATACAGAAGGCTTCTGTTATAGAGTTGGCAAGCCCATCATTCGTGCGGTCAAACACTCGGAAGAACGTAATAATGCCTGCCACCTTTAACAGATCGGGATTCTGCTGCTTGTTCAGATCTTTCCACATAGGGCCGAAATATTCATCGTAGAGAGCAGATACGTCGTTAATGCTATGCAGTGTGTTTTCGGTAGCGGCCACACGAGCTGCCATGACCGCAAGACGCGGATTGCCACTTGCAACATCGCTGATTCGCTCAAGCGCATAGGGATGGCGAATCCCGAATTCGTCAGCGGCCAGTTCTTTGATTTCCTCATCCGAAAAAGAGGTGATTTCGATTTCAGCCGCGCCTCCATAGAGCTGCGTTTTCTCTCGGACTTTGTCTAGGGCATAGTCGCGAACCGTAGCGATCATTTTCATCTTCCTGTCTTCAGTTTGCTTGGGGAGAAATTGGAGGATGAATTCAAATCCGCTGATCCTGTTAGCGTCATCAATAAATACGAGGTAGTTGCCTGGTGGGTTGAAGTAAACCTGAAGGTCATTGAAAAGATCGGCGCCGCGATTGCGAATGCAGAAGAGTTTGAACTCCGGGTGAGCTTGAATGAACTGAGCGCCGCATTCCAATGCCAATCGAGATTTCCCTACACCAGCACGCCCAGAAATGATTACCGAGCCATTTTGCTCAAGCGCCCTCAGAATCTCTCCGACTTCGCGCTCTCTGAAATGAAAGTTTGTGTCGAGTGGGGTAGCGAATGAGCTTTGATTGTAAGCACTGATGAATTCTGCTGGCTCAACAATCTGTCCGGTGTCTATTTCTACGCCGAGGAAGTCACGCGCCAGACCAGGATATTTCTGGTAAAGATCATAAGAGATTGGGCCAAGTCCAAAAATGTTCAAATTGCAACCCTGCCTCTGACAAGCTTCGGCAAGAGCTTGCTCTTCCGAAGTATCCAAAACGCCGTTGTGACAGAGAACAATCTCTTGAATCTTTGAGATAGGGATGCCCGTCTTCTGTTCGTTAAAACACTTGCCTAGGTCGTCCTGAAATTTCTCGTAAACTCGTTCTTGTTGCGTCGTGCTTTCAACAAAAGTGTACTTGCCGTTAGCTAAGGATACGAGGCTGTCTGGTGTGCCTCTTCTTGTTTTGTCTGCTCCTGTAACAAGGCCAATTGGATTGATGCGCTCATAGCCACGCTTATATAGGTAAAGTTCGCATAGCCGTTGGAATTTGGCTTGGTCAATAGCTTTTAGCTCAGACTGAATCTGATTGATCTTGGACATGCTTGCACTCTCAAGTCTAGAGTCGCCGTTCTGAGATTCTACTTTCACCCACAGCATACGGCGAGCAGTGCATAGCGGCAATAGATCGTTTGAGAGATCATCTGGCGGATAGAACGAGAGCTATCACGCGCCTTCACGGTCAGCACGATATGGCGTATTGGCTTTGGCCATGCGCTGACATAGAGCTATTATGCACAGAGTAAGTGGGGGTTCCATCTGACCGTCTCTGTAGCGGAGCTGGCTTTCACCCTGGCAATTCCGCCTGACGCTATCAATATGAAGAGAAAGACCGAGAGAAAAATTATTCTCCTACTCACGCTATGCGCGTTTGCCGCACTCGCTTCGTTCGCCACGTTGAAGCGTCCGCTCATACCGGCCCTCGCCGCGCCCTCGGCACAAGTCTCCCCGCAAGTCTCTTTTGACCGCGACATCCGCCCTATCCTTGCCGCGCGCTGTCTACAGTGCCACGGGGAGAAGAAGCAGAGCGGCGGGCTGCGGCTGGATGCGAAGGCCCCGGCCATGCGTGGCGGTCAGCACGGCCCGGTGATTGTGGCTGGTAATGCGGCGGAGAGCCGGTTGTATCAGCGCATCGTTGCGCAAAACGATGACGAGCGGATGCCGCCGGTAGGCGAGCGTCTAAGCGCCGCGCAGGTCGCACTGCTAAAAGCCTGGATTGATGCGGGTGCGGTGTGGCCGGAAGGAGACGGGGAGACGGGGAGACGGAGAGACGTAGAGAATAATCAGCTTCAGCATTGGGCGTGGCAGCCGATCAAGCGACCGCTGGTTCCAGCAATCCAAAATCCAAAATCCAAAATCCAAAATCCGATTGATGCGTTCATCTCCGCGCGGCTCGCGCAGGCTGGGCGCAAGCTGTCGCCGGAGGCTGACCGGCGCACGTTGATCCGGCGTTTGTCTTTTGACCTGCTCGGCTTGCCGCCGACGCCGGAGCGCGTGCAGCAGTTTGTGAATGACCGAAGTGAGCAGGCTTACGCAAAGCTGGTGGATGAGTTGCTGCAATCACCACGTTACGGGGAACGTTGGGCGCGCCATTGGCTGGATGTCGTCCACTACGGCGACACGCACGGTTACGACAAAGACAAGCCGCGGCCGAACGCGTGGCCTTACCGCGACTATGTCATCCGCGCGCTGAATGAGGACAAAGCTTACGCGCGCTTTGTCGAGGAGCAGATTGCGGGCGACGTGCTTTATCCCGGCACGCGCGATGGCATGCAGGCGCTGGGCTTTATTGCAGCCGGGCCGTGGGATTTCATCGGCCACGCCGAGCTGCCCGAGACCAAGACCGACGGCAAGATTGCGCGGCACCTCGACCGCGACGATATGGTGGCCAACACGATGGGCACCTTTACCAGTGTCACCGTCCACTGCGCGCAATGTCATAACCACAAATTCGATCCGATCTCGCAGGAGGATTACTACTCTTTGCAGGCGGTCTTTGCGGCGCTTGACCGGGCGGATAAGAAATACTTCCCTGACCCGGCACTGACCGCGCGTTTCAATCAACTCGATGGTCGCCAGCGCGAGATCGCCGAGCGCAAGCGGGTGATTGAAAGAGACGCCGCGAAAGAGGCGGGCGAGGCGGTGGTGAAGCTCGACGCGCAAATCACCGAGTTAGCGAAGAAGGTGGAGAACAATGGCAAAGAACTCGCTGAGTTGAGAGCAAAGCGCGCGCAGTTGGTTGATGCCGCGATGAAGCCGGAGACACGTGCGGAAAGGGATTCGATCAACACTGAACTCGCGCAACTGAAAGAAAAACTGGCGGTATTTCCGAAGCCCGACGTAGTCTTTGCTGGCACGGTTTATTACGGCAATAACGATTTTCGTGGCACCGGAGCCAATGGTGGCAAGCCGCGCCCGATCTATCTGCTCGCGCGTGGGCAAGTAACAAATCCAGGACGCGAGATGGTTCCCGGTGCGCTTTCGCTGCTCTCGTTTCAGCCTGCGCGATTTGCTCTGCCGAAAGACGCGCCGGAGGGCGCGCGCCGCGCCGCGCTGGCGCGCTGGATCACCGATCCTCAAAATCCGTTGACCTGGCGCAGCATCGTCAATCGCGTGTGGCAATATCATTTCGGCGCGGGCCTGGTGACGACGCCGAATGATTTTGGCCGCAACGGCGTGCCGCCTTCGCACCCGGAGTTGCTCGACTGGCTGGCCGCCGAGTTCCGTGACAGTGGCGGGTCGCTCAAAAAACTGCACAAGCTGATCGTAATGAGCGCGACCTATCGGCAATCAAGTAATCCAAAATCCAAAATCCAAAATCCAAAATCCATTGATTCCGGCAACACGCTGCTGTGGCGTCAGAACCGGCGCAAACTTGAAGCCGAAGCAGTGCGCGACGCTGTGCTGATGGTGAGTGGGAAGCTCGATCTGACGATGGGCGGGCCGGGCTGGCAGGATTTCGTGATCGAGCATCCGGAGCACTCGCCGCATTACGAATACGGCCTCGCCGATCCCGATAACAAACAGACGTGGCGGCGCTCGATTTATCGTTTCATCGTGCGCTCACAAACGCAGCCGTGGATGACTGCGCTCGACTGCGCTGACCCTTCGATGCGCGTGGACAAGCGCAATGAAAGCCTCTCGCCGCTGCAAGCCCTCGCGCTGCTCAACAACGGCTTTATGGTCACGCAGGCGCGGCATTTCGCCGAGCGCTTGCAGCGGGAAAATCCGAATGATCTCGCGCGGCAAATCGAGCGTGCGCATTGGCTGGCTTTCGGGCGCGCGCCGACCGCGGCTGAGCACAAGAAGTTCATCGGCTTCGCGCAAAGCTATGGGCTGCCGAACCTGTGTCGTGCGCTGTTGAACCTGAATGAATTTACGTTTGTGGATTGAAATAGCGTGGCACTACGGTACCGGGAGCGGGAGCGACCGGGTGCTCCGGCTTGGCGCAACCGCAAGAACCCGGTCGCTCCCGCTCCCGGTGCCGTACCAACGTCTGCGCTACTTTTTGAATAGGAGAACCGTATGAAATATCGTGTAGTGACACGTTTGGTTTTGATAGGAGCGTTGAGCCTTTTCGGTGTGTCATCTGTGACTGAGCATCCAACAGCTGCCCCTCGCACGGTGAAAGAGGCTGTAGCGCAGAATGCAAAAGCAACTCCGCTAATGACGAAGGAACTGACCGGGCTGGCCGGTAAGGAAGCGACGATGCTCACGGTGGAGTATGCGCCGGGCGCTTCGTCGAGCAAGCATAGGCATAACGCGCACACGTTCGTCTACGTGCTGGAAGGTTCCATCGTCATGCAGGTCGAAGGCGGGAAAGAGACGACCTTGGGGCCGGGCCAGACGTTTTACGAATCGCCTGATGATGTCCACACTGTCTCGAAGAA
Source organism: uncultured Acidobacteriota bacterium (assembly GCA_963699175.1). Classification (GTDB taxonomy): domain Bacteria; phylum Acidobacteriota; class Blastocatellia; order RBC074; family RBC074; genus JACPYM01. The sequence continues at coordinate 2,575,837 of OY969418.1, forward strand.
TGCGAGCGCCTCCCAGCCAGCCAAGTTCCTGGTCTTTTTTGTGAAGGATAAGGGCGCTCCGGCGTCTACCCCGGTGAAGTAAAGAGCGATGTCACAACCAACCTCATTTGTCGTCGCGGGCATACAGTGTGACCCGCAAATAGCTCGCCCCGAACTCAATCTGGAAATGATCGCTGATCTGGCGGCACGTGCCCGCGCAGCAGGCGCTGCGTTGGCGATCTTTCCTGAATGCGCGGTGTCAGGCTATTGCTTCGATTCGGCAGAAGAAGCCTTGGAAGTGGCAGAGCCTGTGCCTGGCCCCGCGACTACAGCGCTTGTGGCAATTGCCAAGCGGCTGGATTTGCACTTGGTGGTCGGGATGCTGGAGCGCGCGGGCGAACAACTCTATAACGTGGCGGTGCTGGTCGGGCCAAGCGGCTTGATCGGAAGTTATCGCAAGATTCATCTGCCGTTTCTGGGCGTTGATCGCTTCACCGCGCACGGGCGCGAGGGCTTTCAAGTTTACGACACGACGCTTGCGCGCCTCGGTGTGAATATCTGTTACGACTGTTCATTTCCCGAAAGCGCGAGGGTCATGATGCTGGGCGGAGTTGACTTGATCGCGCTGCCGACCAATTGGCCGGAGAGCGGCGGTTGCGCCGTACCGGATTTTGTCGTTCCCACGCGGGCCTTGGAAAACAAGGTCTATTACGCTGCGGTCAATCGCGTCGGAATAGAGCGCGGCGTCAAGTTTATTGGCCGGTCAGCTATTGTTGATCCGTTTGGCAAAACGTTGGCGGCGGCGAGTGACACGGAACAGATGCTGCTGGCCGAAATCAACCCGGCGTTGGCGCGTGACAAACATATCGTCAGGGTTCCAGGCGAACACGAAATCCATCGGCTGAACGACCGGCAGCCGGATCAGTATGGGCCGCTCGTCAAGCCGCAGTGATGAACTTTTCGTGTTGAATGCAGACACGCTCTTAAAAGCAGTGACGTGATCGGCCTTCGTTTCGCCGTCGAACGGGCGGCTTTGATGGCTGGTAGGTTGTACAAGGGCTTATGTCAAATTCTGATGATCGTACGCGCAACCGCCGTGCGAACGCCTTGCAATCAGACAAACCGTGCGCCGATGGCGCGGATCGGCCTAGCGACATGCCAGCGCGGCGTGATGCGCCGGACGGGCGTAATCTGCTCGAACGCATTCTGAACACACCGAGCCTTGAGCAGGTCGTCCCCCGGCTGCGGCCCGAGCTGCTTCACGGGATCATTCAGCACTGTGGGCTTGAGGATTGCGGCGAGATCGTGGCGCTGGCGACGCCGGAGCAATTGGCGCAGGTTTTTGATCTCGACTTATGGCGCGCCGCCGAACCGGGCATGGACGAGCAGTTCGACCCCGATCGTTTCGGCATGTGGATAGAAGTGCTGGTGGAAGCTGGCGCGGGCGTGGCAGCGCAAAAGCTCGCGGGGATGGACGCCGAACTCGTGATCACCGGGCTGGCACAGCACGCGCTCGTCTACGACCGCGCGGCGGTTACCCCCTATGAGACGCTGGACGGAGAACAGGTGGACGTGAGTCGCGACGACGACGATAGACTCACGTCCGACGTTGGCGGCTACGTACTGGTGGCCAAGCGTGCCGATTCGTGGGAGGCGATTGTCGAGGTGCTGATGTCCCTCGGCGAGGAGCATCCCGGCTACTTCCATCAAGTGATGCAGGGATGCCGCACGCTCTCAAACGCGGGGTTCGAGGTTGACGGACTGGACGATCTGCTGGCCGAGGGGGATCAGGTCATGTTCGACCTGGCGGTTGATCGTGAAGGACGCCGGGAGAAGCAGGGATATGTGACGCCCGCGCAGGCTCGCGCGTTCCTACAGATGGCGCGGGAGCTTCGGCTCGAGAGGGAGGCCAGGCCACCCGCCAACCCGCTTGCGCGTGCATATTTCCGGGCCATTGATGTGACGCCAACGGCGGGCGACAACAGCGAATCAAGTGCAGCAGGGCTTTTGACAGCAGGATCAGAGGCGCAACCTACACCGCCACCTGCCCTGAAAGACTCCGCAGAGTCGGTCGCCACAGTCTTTGAGTTACTTCTTGATGCGGGAATTATCACGCAGCCGCCACGAGCGTTGCTCAGCGGATCAGAGGAGCGCACGCCACGTCTCGACCATATTCGAACACGCTTGGAGTTCGCGCTCGAACAGGATCAGTCCGCCTATTCGGCGAGGAACGAGGAACTCGCCTATCTGGCGAACACGCTGATGGCCGGCTGTTCCATCCAGGCGCGGCCCTTTACGGCGCAGGAGGCGTCGGATGCAGTCGTCGCGATCTGCAACCTCGGCCTGGAAAACTGGCCGCCTCACTGGCTCCCGGCGAACGCGATGGCGCCGCCCATCTCCTTCCTCGTGGATCACGACCTTGTCAGTGTGTTCCAGGTCGGGTGGAAGATCCTTTATGAGGACGTTGGCATGTACGCGGCGAAACAACTGATCGGAGTCCTGAGCCGTATGCGGTGCGACGACCGCGAGCTTCAGAGGGACCTTGATGCGTTGCGTATCAAGCTGGCGAAACATTGGCGGGCTGGCGCGCCGTGGTACGCCCTGGACGCGCTGGATGTGATTGCGACCCTGGATGTACTGGCGTGGGCCGTACTGCTGGCGCTGATTGACGAATGCCCGGTGTTGCACGCGGGCGTCGGCGCGTCGAGGGATTCACGAATACTCTCTGTCAGCGCCGCTGATTTCGAGTTCATTTCGGAGAACAGCCAGATCGCGTCCGTCCGCGAATTCATGCGGTCGCTGCCGGAAACTCTGCGCCGCTAACAAATCCGCCGCCAAAGAGCCGTGGACGAAAGAGATTTGGTATTACGATTACCGCACCAATGTGCATCACACGCTGAAGAAGAACCCGCTGCGCATTGCTGATCTGCACGATTTTCTGGAATGCTACAATCCGGCCAATCGGCACAAGCGACAGGAAACATATCACGCCGCAACCAATCCAGACGGGCGCTGGCGCAAATTCACCTACGGCGAGATAATTACCCGCGACAAGACCAGCCTGGATATTTCGTGGATCAAGGATCAATCGCTGGCTGATTTGGACAACCTTCCCAACCCGGACGAATTGGCCAAAGAGATCATCGAGAATTTGGAAGCCGGGCTTGAGAGTTTCAAAACAATCTTGAACGAGGTGGCAGCATCTAGGTAAGTGATGCTCTAACGCTATGAGCAATAATTCACCCTTCCATCGTCCCCAATCACGCCGCTGGCCGACGCGCCGCGAATTCCTCTGGCAATCCGGCGGCGGTCTCGGAGCACTTGCGTTAGCGGCAATGCTTGAGCGGGATGACACGTTCGCACAAGGGAAACTTCATCATCCCGCCAAAGCCAAACGCGTCGTACACTTTTTCATGGCAGGCGCGGCGAGCCATCTCGACCTCTTCGATTTCAAACCTGAGTTGGTCAAACGTGACGGGCAACCCAGCGACTTCGGCGAGCGGGTTGAGACATTCCAAGACGGCCTCGGGCCCTGGCTCAAGCCAGTCTGGGATTTCAAATCTTACGGCCAGTGCGGCAAGCTGCTTGGCGCGCCGGTCGCAGCACTCGGCGCGGTGGTGGACGAGATTGCCTTCGTCCACAACATGGTCAGCAAATCCGGCGTCCACAGCACGGCCACGCTCTTGCAAGCGACTGGCTTTCTGCTGCCCGGCTTCCCCGGCGCGGGCTGCTGGGTCAGCTACGGCCTCGGCTCGCTCAACGATAATCTGCCGACCTTCGTCGTGCTGCCGGATCATCGCGGCTTGGCCTCGAACGGAGTGAAGAACTGGGACGCGGCTTTCCTACCTGCGCAACACAGCGGCACCGTGATCTATCCCGGCAGCGAGACACCGGTCGCCGATCTTTACCCGCATAAAACCGGCGACTACATCACGCCTGAGAGCGAAGCGGCGGCTCAGCAATTCATGGCGGAGGTCAACCGCACACACGCCGCGACGCGCCCAGACGACCAGCGCTTGGAAGGGCGTATTCGCAGCTACGAACTCGCCGCCAAGATGCAGCTCGCCGCGCCCGAAGCACTGAACCTGAAGGCCGAGCCGGAACACGTCTTGAAACTTTATGGCCTTGAGCGGGGCCCGCGCGAATGGCCGAAAGAGATCAACGACGAGGAAGAGACGTTTTACTTTGCGCAGAAATGCCTGGCCGCGCGTCGGCTGCTGGAACACGGCGTGCGCTTTGTGCAGATATGGAGCGGCAACGACAACGGCTTCCCGCGCCGCAACTGGGATTCGCACGAAGACGTGCGGCGCGACCACGGGCCGCTGGCCGTTGGGATGGCGCGCGGTTGTGCCGCCTTCATTCAAGACCTGAAGCAGCGCGGCTTGCTCGAAGACACCGTCATTCTGTGGACTACCGAGTTTGGCCGCATGCCCTCAAGCCAGGCAGGCAAAGGCCGCGACCACAATCCTTATGTCTTCACCAACTGGCTGTGCGGCGGTGGCATCAAGGGCGGTATCACTTATGGCGAGAGCGACGTGTGGGGCTACAAACCGCTCGACCGCAAGAACTCGACAGAGGTTTATGACATTCACGCTACGCTGCTGCATCTGCTGGGGATTGATCACGAACGCTTGAGTTTTTACCACAACGGTATTCAGCGCCGTCTGACCGACGTGCATGGGCAGGTCATCAAGCCGCTGCTCGCGTGAGCGCGCGCGTTTTATTTCAGTATGGAAAGCGAAGACATTGGCCGTGCTGCCTGGGATGGCAGCACGGCCAATGTCACAACCTACGGCTATTCGTGGCAGTTCGATGAGACCAGCCCGCCATCAAAGTGCGTAACCTGCGGCCTGGCCCAGCTCGCAAACCGCGCCGTATCAGATCTATCAAGCGGGGCCGTGAACGGCACAGCCCCGCCTCGCGGCGTTACTAAGGCATTGCACCAGCGTTGATCCAGGCCTTAAGGTCGCTGATTTGCGTCGCTGAGAGGCAAGAGGCGCCTGAACAGCCTTGAGGCATCTTGCTGCCTGATCCGCCTACCGAGCCTTGCGTCCCTTCGACCTTGTGAACCAGATAGCTGTTTGCCACATCATTGGGCTTGATGCGCTTCATGCTCGGCAGTTCTTTAGAGTTGACATTGACCAACAGGTTAAATGAAACGCCTGACGATAGGTCTAGCCCCTGCGGTGCGCCAGCGCCGCCGCTATGGCACAAGGTACATTTCTGATCCCAAATCGGTTGGATCTTGGTAGCGTAGATCGAAGCTGGTCCGCTAGTAAAGAGTGGCTTTAGCGGGCCAAAGATATGGCTCACACTGACTGTGTTCGTATGGTGGCAACTGAAGCAATTGCTAGGTTGATCATACGTCTCCATTGTGGTGTTAGCCATTTGATTGGTGCCGACTTCGTTTGCGCCAGCAGGCGAAGCTCCACCGATAGTCCAGGTTGCGCCGTTGAACATATAATTCTTGCGCACGTCGCCGCCGAGGAGCATTCCGAGAACACTGTTGTTGATGGCAATAACCTCAGTGTTTTTTGCAGCAGAAGCGCCCGGACTCCCCCAGGGATTTACTCGAAGCGTGCTGCTGGGACTGATGCTAAATGGATTAACAGCATCAATGTTGGGTGGAGTGTTAACATTCATGTGTTCTTCATTGAAAGGGGTCAGCGGAGGAGTCCCAGCAAACAGCCAGGGCCCGCCGGCGTCCTGTGGCACTACTTTGTTCAGGTTGTTGCTGCGGGTGTAGGTATAGCTTGCGTTGGGCGTGTTACCAAAATGTTCGAAGGTTGCCCAGATCATTTCCGGATGCCCCTTCGTGCTCCCAACCACATGCATACCTACCATAGCCAGCAGTGCTGACTTCGATCCATTCGGGACCCAGTGATCAGGATTCGATGTGTCATAGGTTGGTATGGTCGCAGTCATGGTGATGTACTTGCTCGCGTCTGGCACTGCCGAGGCCTCAACCCAGGCTGATTTTACTTCGATGGCCAGGGCGTTGGCATCGGGGAATGTTTTCCCTTTTGTCGCAGCAAAAGCGGTGATCTGCGCCAAATTTGCCGCAGTGGTCGGAAATTTGTCGGGAACCGGCGCCCAATTAGGCGCTAGTCCATTGGCGCTGTTCTTTTGCCCAGTCAGAAAGTAGGCAAATACATCGTTGACCTGGGTTGTGTAGTAGACCAGTGAGTTATTTTGCGTCATCAAGACACCGCCGCCGCCGGCTTGGCCTTGTGTGACTTCAATCACGTTGCCCGCCTTGTCCAGGAAGATCGGTTTTCCGCTGAACGTGACTCTAGTGCTGGCGATCTCAACCAACTGGCCCGAGCTGTCGCTGACGATCGGTTTTCCGCTTGGCCCTAGTTTGACGTCAATCGTTTTACCTGTCCTGTCCTGGAAGATCGGTTTTCCGTTTGCCGCGATTCTAGCGCGGTCAACCTCAATCAGTTTGTTCGCTTTGTCGCGTATGAGCGGTTTTCCGGTTAGCCTGACTTGCGGGCGTTTGATCTCGATCAGCTTGCCCAACTTGTCGAAAATGACCGGGTTTCCGTTCGGCCCGACCTGCGCGCTGCGCACAAAGAAATTGAACTTGCCGGAAACATGTTGAACAAAAGTCCGCTGGTTATTCTGATCCGGGGGTGAAACGTCGTAAAAAGTCGGCGAATCGAAGATATGTTTGCCGCCGCCATATCTAGCTGGGGCCGGGGAAGTCAGCCACAGAAACATTTGCTCTGACCATTGATAGAAGCTGCAATTCGGGGTGTTGGGGAAGGTGACACTGTTTGCAGGCTCGACGACGCCGTTCACAGTCACGGAGCCTGAGGTGAACCAGGTGGCAAATACTGCGGGTGTGACGGTGCAGGTTGCCTTGGCGTCAGCCGGCAGGGATTGCGCGCTCGTGAACCATAATGCTGCTCTGGCCAGCGCGACGACTGAGATAACCACCACCAGCATGAGTTGAATGACTCTGACGAGGCGGCGAGCCTGCGGACTGATGTGCGTTGATTTAGGCATGACAATTCTCCTTGCCAGTTACACGACTGAAACCGGCTTTAACGTTGGGCATTTAGGTGGATGAGTAGCTTCCGCCAATAGAAGCACCTGGCTTTCCACTAGCAGAAGCTTTTGGTGATTGAATACTGCTTGTTAGTCAGGTAGGCCCTGGCTCATCTACTTGGCCGCGCTATGGCCAATAGCGAAACTTCTCTTCTCGAAGAGCGCGATATGAAAGATAAAGCTAAAAAGTAAACATCGAGGCCGAAGCTGGATAATAACGCTGGATGAGCGCTGAAGCCAAGAAGAATTTTTGTGAACGCGCCAAACACTTCCGAAACTCTCACGCTGGCAATCAGCCACAATTTCGCATCTATTTCAGGTGATGACGTCGCGCACCACGTTGCCATAAACATCGGTCAGCCGAAAATCCCGGCCCGCATATCGGTAGGTCAATTTGTGGATTCATCCGCCAGAACAATTGATTGGTCGCGTCAAGCTCTGCCGCATCTGCCCTGGGCTTGCTCGCTTGCCGGTACGCCGTCGAGAGCACAATTTCTCGATGCAGCCATTTCAGCGACCAGCCGTAACTGGGTTTCAATCCCGTCAGGTCGAGATAAGCGCGACGGATCAGGGTACGTGGGTCTCCTTCGGCTGAAGGCTTCAGTTCGTTCTGTCCCAACTTTGCCAGGATAAAGCGGTCGGTCTTGGTGCGCGGCCAGACAAGTTGCCAGGCAAGTTGTTTAATGCGCGGCGCGGGCAGTTCACGCACCGGCTGAAAGACCACCACTGACGGCCTTGATCGAAATCAATCACGCGCGCTTTTGTTGGCGCGATCGTCGTTACGGTTTCTGTGCGCGGGTCTGGCGCGCCCGCCGCGATCCATTGTTCAAAGTCTGCAATTACCGAGTCGGGGAGCTTGCTGGTCGGCGGCATCTTCAGATACGGGTCGTTGTAGCGTAGCGCACGCAGCAACCGGCTCTCGGCTGGCTTGCCGGGTACGATGGCCGGCCCCGAATCGCCGTCTTTGAGCAGCCCCGCCTTGGTGTCCAGCACCAACCCGCCCATCGGAGCTTTCAGCTTTGAAGAATGGCAGCCGTAGCAATTGGTCGCGAGGACGGGGCGAATCTTCTTCTCGAAGAATTCGTCACCAGTGGATTGTGCGCTCATTCGCCCTGCTGCAAGGGTGAGCAAAAATAGCCAGGTGCGCGTCAGTTTGAATTGTGCGCGCGTCATCCATATCTCCTATAGGGCTCGGCCATTAGATCAACGAGTGGTTTAGGTTCTTTGAGCAATGCCGAGTCAGTTCTATCCCAATGTTAGTGGGTGACCTTTGCCCAATTCGGCCTTCTTAGTGAGCCAGAATACCGTCAAACGCGTGACGAATTTTCCAAGCCAGATTATCAGCATTTTCAAGTGTAATTGGAGTTGATTGCAAATCGAGTCGTTCTAGAGTTTGCTTTGCAGCTTCGATGCTTTCAGCCTTACTGGTATGCCTAGTTTTAGGTTGGCGCGCTATAAGACCAAGTATCTCTTTCGCAGCATGTGTGTATATCTGGGCACAACCTATCCTAGAGCCAGAGTTGTAGATGGGCGCTCCATAGGAAATCGCCAATTCGATTATCTTATAAACAAACTCCGCTCTTACCGCTTCACCTCTATCTTGTAGCAGCTTTGCGGCATTGGTTATTTCAAGACACAATGCGTCAATAGCAGCGGCTGCGAGGTTACTATCACACTCCTGAGAACTACGTAACTGCGGTGCAACATATCGGCACTGGGTATTAGTGTGGCCCAAACTGATCGAGGCGAGTTGTTCACCCATAGTTTTGTCGTCGATTAGGTTAATGAGCGAAGCTACTTCATACACAATCAACATTAAGTCGGTGTCTATTTGATTATCGTCGCCAGCAGAAATCGGACGATTGTTCTTAGGTCGAACTTGCATTTTCGCCAGCCAGGGAATCACCTTCCAGGCACATGGCTTACCAATCACAGGAATGATTTTAATTCCATTTTCAGCATCAGCATGTTTTTCAAGTAACTTCGGCACTTCCTCAGTGAGGATAAAAGTCGATGTCAAGAAGTTTGCGGTCACAAGTAATATCGCCACTTTGGATTCTTTCAGTGCCTCATCAATCCTATTTTGCCAATTTTCCCCCGCATTAATTCGAGTATCCACCCAAATATGGAGAAGGTCTTGAAACTCGAGGACGCCAAGATGTGACATTAGGCGATCTTTCCAAAATTCGTCTTTATGGCTATAGCTTATGAATACCTTTGTTCTATTTGTCATTGTTACCCTCATTGTTTCCTGTCGAGTTCTTTTCACATAACTTAGGTTGTGCGGTGTATGGTCCCCTTTTACACCGCAGCTAAGAAGTTTTCCGGCGTGACAATCTTCAAAAAGCGAAACCGCTTCTGAAACTCGCGTCCTTCTTCTTCCTCCCACTTCATCAGATCAAGCAAGTCATCGTCACGGCTGACCAAGTAATCGGCTTTCATCTCAACCGCCAGATTGATGTAAGGCTCGTCTTTCGGATCGCGTGGATAGACAAACCGCTTTGGAACTTGCCTGATGAGAGTGGCGTGCTGATCCAATCGCTCAAATAATGCTTCTACCGCAACGTCGGTGAGCTTATGCAACCTGGCGCGCACATCAGAGCGGTTGAGCACATAACGCGCTTCGGCCAAGATCACCTTGCTCACGTAGAGCGTGATCTTTCCTTCGTCGAGCAGGTCAAGGATACGGGCAGCGGGGCTTTTCTCATTCGCCGCCGCCTGCACAAAGACCATACAGTCAACGACAACTCCGGGCAGATCGGCAGGTTTGCTCATTCGTCTTCTTCTGTTGTTTGCTCTCGGTAGAAGTCTTCTCGGGCTTTCTCGACCAGTGCATCCAACTCATCAGCGGTCATATCGCTTTCGGCAAAGCCTTCGCGCACGGGCGTAAGAATCTCTCTAAATGGCTTTTGAGCTAGAACCTTTGCTTCAAGCACCGTCCGAGCGTATTCCTCGGCGCTCTTGTTGCCATTGCTTCGCCCAAGCTCTTCCAGTGCGTGCGTCGTTCCACTTGGAAGGCCGGTAATTTCCAGGCATTCAGTTTCAACTTCTAAACTCATAGCTATACCTCTTCAGTTGTGGCGATCTGGATGAGATGCGCTCTTTATAATTCATTGTGCAGTACCCATCGTCTTTGCTTCTTCGATGCTGAGCGAATCGGCCCGTTATGTGACGGGCAGCGTCTTTCTCAGAATCTGGTCAACGACCTTGGCAATCGTCTTGTGTTTAGAGCTTGCTTCCTGCTGCAATCTCTGAAAAACATCTTCCTCAACCTGCACTTCGAAAACCCGCTTCTTGATCTTGATTACGTCGCTGGTAGGTTCCAGGTACTCTGCGTAATCCATTGTGCTATGGGAATCCCAAAACTCCCCTGCCTCTTCCTCAGAAGCGAAGGAATCTGGTAATGGATCAATCGGTTTATTTTTGTTTTTCATAGTATTTCCTTTCGGCGTCATCCATGTCGCGCGCTGATATTGGCAAGAGCACGCCCTTCGGCTTGCGAATGTAGATCACCACCAAATATCGTCCTGCCGCAGTCTGGCCATACGCGGCATAGACGTTTTCACCTTTCACCTTGCCTTTGCTCACCTTGCGAATATGCGGGGTTGCGCGAAGAGTTTCCTCGGCTTCCGCGACTGATACACCGTGTTTCTGTGCCAGCTTTTCAACAAACTGATCTTTCCAAATAACCTCGGTAATGAGCATAGCTGGTTACACCATCACTGCAATAACGGATCAGGCCGTCATTCGCAGGATACCGTGAACACTGCACTTGGGCAATAAATACGAGGGCGGTGCGTGCGGAGTCACTTCGCGTAACGGCTCGCCATCTCTCGAATCTCCGCGTTTTCGATCACCCGCCCGCGAACGTTCTCTTTGGTGGCCTGTAACATCGCCCAACCTATGTCCCGGCTTTCGACATAAAGGCTGCGAAAGGCTTCAGCAAGCGAAACACTGAGCGCAGGGCTTGGATGAGTTTCGGGCGTTGCGGGCCTGATACCGATAATTCGCCGTCAATGAACGCGGGACGCCAGCAGACCGCGCCAGTGAGCGCGATCAGGTCGCGCTCTGTTTCCGCTTTCATGCGCGCCCACATAAGGCGACTATCCAGACTCGTGCTGCGCCCGCTGATGAAGTGAAAGACGGCGGTCGGGCTGTGCCGCTTCAGCGCCTCGGCGGCGGCCACCGCAAAGTCGTGCGTGATGCGCCGATACTCCGCTTCGCCTGATACCTGAGTCGCGGAGATCCCCAGACAGAAGAGACAGGCATCTACATCGGTGAAGGCTTCTGTTACCGCCGCATAATCCAGGTAATCATTGTGCACGAACACGCGCAACTTGTCGGCGGTGATGCCAGGCGGGCGGCGGATGATCGCACGAACCTCCTCAACGTCTGCTGCTAAGAGACAGGCCTGAAGGACGCCTCCGCCAGCAGCGCCAGTCGCACCGAAAATAAACACTTTCATTGCAACAGACTCCCTCAGGTCTTTTCCCTTTGAGTACAGACTGATATGGCTTCCAGCAGAAGACCTCAGAGATTTGTGCGGCCCTGGGAGCGCGGGCGTCCCACCTGCAGGCATCAGGTGGCGCACCTACCGGAAACAAGCTACTGTCCACACTCTCGCAGGCGAGACGCCCGCGCTCCCAGGTATTACGCACACTCCTTGACTAACTGCCTCCTCTTATCTTGCAGAACGGCGATAGGCATGACGTTTGGCGCTCCACTTGGCGGTTAGATACTCACCCAGATCGAGCGTGCCGGACATAGCATCTCCCTGCACTGTTCCCACAAACTCGTATGAGAGGTTATCTCCACTCTCCTCTGTATAGGAACTGGCAAGCCGGACGGCCTCGCCTTCAAGCGTGCCGTACAACTCGCGCGACACATAATCGCCTTGGTGCGATCCCGCGATTCGACTGCCTTGCTGCCGCAGGTGGAGCGTGTGCTCGGTACTGCTGCCGATGTATTCGATGTGCACATCCCACTGGCCGCTCAGATCGGTTGCGGGCGCTTGCGGCGGCGGTTGTGGATTCGTCTTAGGCGGCTTGGAGAGCAGCGTGTAGAGCCGCTCCGCTGCCACTTTTTCGTCGCCGGGCATCATCATGTAAGCCGTAATCGAAATGCCGGTCTCGGTGGTGCTCGCACCGCCGCCTCTGCCACCACCGCCACCTCCCACAGTGATGCGAGGCTCAGTGGTGAAGAGAATCTTGGTCAACTCAGCGCCCGTAATGCCCAGCTTGGCACTGTCCCAACGAATGTTCAGTACGGGGCTGCGATTGGAAAGCACTTTATTGTCGGCTCGCACTGTAGTGGTGACGCCCGCAATAGTGGAGACGCGCTTGGCGATGTGATCCATCCAGGCGAGCCATTGGTTCCACTCGGCCTGATGATCGCGTTTTGTCCACATCTCCACGGCTGCGAGCATGCCCATAACTTCTTCCTTGCCGACTTTCATGCTGCGGCCAAAGCCGTGGTGAGGGGCGCTATGAACCCACGCCGCCTTGACCAGGTCTTTGCGCCCCAGCAACAGCCCGGCGCATTGCGGCCCGCGCAGACACTTGCCCCCGCTGTAACCGACCAGCGTCGCGCCTTTTTGCAAGTGCACGTTGGGGATGGTCAATACTTCGGCGGCTGCGTCCACCAGCACCGGCACATTCTTTTTATTGGCAATGCCGGTCAAAACTTCCAGCGCCATCGGGCCGGTTTCGGCGCGCGGCCCGGCTAGCACGTAAACCATCGCAGTCCGAGGGCCGAAGGCAGCTTCGTATTCTTCGGGCGTGTTGGCTTCGATTACTCGCACGCCCACTGAGCGCACCGCTGCATCGTAGACGTTGCGCGAGTGTTTGGGCATGATCACTTCGTCCTTGGCGAAGCCGTTGAGGTTGGGGATACGCACGTGTTTGTCGGGATTTGCTCCGGCGACGCAGGCTGCGGTGGCGTGCGCTAAGGCCGCCGCGCAACCTGAGGTGACGATGCCATATTCAGCCTTGGTCAACTCGGCCAACCGCTGACCAACCGCGTCCATCAGTTCGTCTAAATGCACGTAATGCATGGCGGCGGCCTCTTTCGCTGCCCGCACCTCTGGCAATTCGAGCGAGCCGCCGATGATGGTAAACGTCCCCCGGCAATTGATGATTGGGCGGACGCCGATGGACTGATAAATTTTCTGTCCTGTTTGAAGCGCTATGGCGTCGGCTGGCGCGGCAGCCGCTGTGGAGCCGCGCCAGATGCCTGAAAAAAGAGCCAGCAGTCCGCCTTGACGAAACAATTCGCGTCGGCTGAGGCCGCTCCCCAACCACTCCCATGCTTTCTTAGATGAATCCATAAACAAAGTACCTCCAAAGAGTGTGGGTAGTGGGGGAATGAGGTGGGACGTAGGGGCAGACCTGTGTGTCTGCCCCGGGCGCGCCCGGCTGTCGCTTCAGGGCAGACACACAGGTCTGCCCCTACGCTATTACCGTTATCCCACCCCATTTCCCCACTACCAGAGTTTGTAATGCTATTTGCCAATCGTCCTTTTCAGTTCCGCGAGAGGCACGCAACGTCCGTGCAGCGCCGCGATCTCCTTCACGTCGAGGTTGAGTCGCTGAATATTTTCGTAGAGATTGACCATCGCGGGCGGCGGTGTGGCTGGCGGTGGCGCGTTGGGCGCGAGCGGATTGAAGACGTCTACTTCCACCAGCAGCTTCTCTTTGGGCAGCCAGGCCATGACGATGCCTGTGTTGTGTGGGTTGCCTTGGATGTGATGAAGCTCGACGGTGCGCGCGCCATCTGTCAGCACGTGCTTGGCGCTCATTGTGAGGATTTTAGCGCGCTTCTTTGCGCGCGCCTGGCGATCCGGGTTGAGCGTGTGCGGGGCCTTGAAGGTCGTTTCGTAGAAAGCCTTGTTGCTTTCGTGCGTGATGATAGCCGCGCCTTCAGCCACATAGGTGCGCAGTCCGCCTGAATGGTCGAAGTGATGATGCGTGTTGATCAGATAGCGAATGGGTTTGTTCGGGTTCAGCTTCTTCACTTCGGCGATCACAGCCATTGAACGTTCTTCGTTGAGCGGCGCTTCGATCACTGCGACGTGATCGGCAAATTCGAGCACTACGCTGTGATGCGTTCCGCCTGTCAAATACCAAACGCCGTCGCTGAGTTTCTCCGTCGTGACCTGCACGGCAGGCGGCGTGAACTTCACCACCGCGTCAGGCACGGTCAGGTCGAGCGGGACATTTGTCTTCGCCTCCGTCACCGTTAAATCAAAAAAGGGATGGCCGCCCTGCTTTTGTACGATCTTCGTCGGGAACTTGAGGCCGCCAAGCTCGCGATAGCCGCTGTAGGTAGTCTCGATGAGCATGTCGCCGAGCACCGGATTATCGAACCAGGTTTCAACTTTCTCGACCAGATTGTCAGCAGAGATCGTGCCAACCACGCGATACTTGCCCAGCGCGGTAAAGGTCACCAGCGTCGTCTGGCCGCTCTTCTTGGCCGTCGCCTTGTTCGCCAGCGCGCCTTTCAAAAAGCCGTGCGGCGTAAGCCAAAGTTGCAACTGGCGCTCGGTCGTAGCAGCGGGCACGGCTGGCGTGATGTTATTGCCAGCTTGCCCCCAGGCCTTGTCGCCTGCCAACAATTGCGTTGCCAATGCGCCATTGGGGCCGACCGCTTCGTTGCGCGTAGCTTGCTTGTCGTAATCCACCGTGCGCGTGAAGCTCTTGAGTTCGGTGCGCGGCCAGGCCGCATCGGGACTGACACTTTGTCCAAGGTTGAATTGAGCGCCGCTGCCGGAATATTGGGCGGACTTGACGTCGCCCATATTTTTGAGCGTCGCTTCGAGCACGCTTTTGGCATCCTGCGCTGACACTACTGTGTAGAGCGCGCAAGTGAACGTCAGGACAAAGAGAATCTTTTTGTACATTGGTTTGCCTCCTTTAGTGGCACCGCGAACGGCGCGGCATTTGTTACTGCTTCCAACCCGGCAGCGACACTGTCGCACGATAGTTCGAGTCGTTATAGAGCGGGTTGCGAGTAGGCTTATACATCCGCTGGCCCGTGAAGGGCCGGTCTTGCGTGTAAATCCACACCGAATCCTGATCCCAAACGATGACCTCGTCGCGCTCGTCGCCCGTGAGGTTCAGCACCTGATACGCGAGATCAGGATGGCCGTCGTTGGGAAACATCACCACGCGACGCAACTGTCCATCAATCATCCCGCCTTCGCGCACGTTAGCGTTTAACAGCGCGAACTCTTGTCCGTCACCGCGCCAGTTGACCGTTTGCAGATGGCTCGATCCCGGAATCAATTCCTCCTGCGCGAGGATGTTCGCGTCCGGATCAAAGAGCGTCACGATCCCTGTGTTGCGCCAGAAGTTCGCCGTGAAAATTTGTAGGCCGTTCAGCTCAGGCCGGTACTTTCCGACGCTCTGCGTTTGTGTGTGTCCGATGCGCATCTGCTTCACGATCTTTCCGTCTTCGGCAAACACCACCAGCCCTTCGTCGCTGCCGCAGACGTAGACGCGCGGGCGCGCCTGCACATCGCCTGTGTAATTGCCGATGGAGATCGCGTCCGCGTGATCTTTCATCCGCGCATCGTGCGACCAAGCGTATTTGCCCGTCGCGTTCCACTGTGCAAACCCGATGACGAACTCGTCCTTGCCGTCAGCGTTGAAATCGTATGGGTAGGGAAAGTGGCCCGTCTGCCCCCTGCCGCTCCACAATAGTTTCAGATCGTTGTCGAAGACCCAGAACGTGTTGTAACGATCTTTCAGTAGTAATTCCTGGCGGCTCTGCTTGCCTGACAGGTTGAGGAAGATCATCGAGTCGCCGCTATTCAACTCGTAAGGCTGATCCTTATTCTCCGGCGGCGCTGGCGGCATCCATTCTCGCCAATCCTTCTGGGCACGCTTGAGTACTTTGCCGGTCGCGCCTTCCAGCACCTGAATCTGAAAGTCTTTGACCATCACGACTTCGTTCTTGCCGTCGCCGTCGAAGTCGTGAATCTGGAACGGCGTGTCGTTGGTCAGCAGCGTATTGCGCGGATCGGGCCGTCCGATCTGCCAGAGCACCTTGCCGTCCAGCGTCACTGCGGTCAGGCAACTGATGTGGTCAAACGCATCGCCGCGCACCTTTGGAATGTTCTGCGCGATCAGCATGTCCAGACGCCCGTCGCCGTCAAGATCGCCAAAGCGCACGTTGCGGCCTGCGCCCCACTGCGGCGTCGAGAACTTCTTCCAGAGCTTCGGCTGCGGATTGGCCGCACGGAGCGATGCGAGTTCTTTTTCGCGCGCGGTAACACGGCTGCGAATCTGCTGCGCCAGTGCTTCCGGCGCAGAAACTACAAAATCGGTGAAGCGTGCGGGAATATTGGCCGTGATGCCTACGCGACCACTTAGTATCTCGCCGTCGCTCGCCTCGATGACCAGCTTGCCGTCGAAGTAGGCGCGCATCCTCGGCCCCTCGTTTTCAACCTTCAGCTCGTGGTATTGCCTGACATCATAAGACACCTCGGCGGAGCCAAGCTCCTTCCAGTCTACGGCGCGAAATTTCTGTTCGAAAGGTGACTTCAGCGCGAGCCGCGCCCTTTTGCCACCGGAAATCGAGAAGACGTAATAGTGATGATTGGTGTGATAGCGGAAGACGATGCCCGCCGATTCAGCCAACGATAACGGCCTCACCCGCGCCGACACAGTGTAGCTAGTCCACAGCGAATCGCCCGTGACAAAGAGCGGTTGCCAACGCTCCGGCTGGTCGTGCAGCAGGTGTTGTTCGAGGTAGGTCTTACCGTCCTCATCGCCCGCCACCCACGAGTCGTTATGCGTGATCGGGTTGTACCAGGGTTGCGTCGTCACACCACGATGCGGCAGATAGTGATATTCCTGAATGGCCCCATTCAGCAGGCCGACCGGCTTCGAGAGCCAGCCCGGCGGGAACTTCGAGAAGTCGTCGCGCAACAACTCGACCTGCGACGGCGCGGCCACAGCGAGTGCGAACAGCAACAGCAAAATCAGGCGCATAGAGTTTCCCCTCAATGATTTGTTGAAAGAGATGGCGGTTGGGAATCTACCCGCAAAGAGTCAAACGGTCAAAGATTTTAGCGCAGTGCAAATCTTTGACTCTTTCGTGCTTGGCACGATGATGTCGCGGTGCAATCGCGGCAGAAAGCTTTGCGAAGGGAACAAAGGCGAAGAGCGTCTTGGTTTCTTGACCTTTTGTGTGGTTTCGATCTTCTTTGTAAAAGTAGGCGGCACTTGAAGAAGCGCCTTTTTCTTAGTCAATCCGCCTAAAATCACCTAAACTGCCTCCATTGATTTGACTAGATACAACTGATGAAAGTATAGGGGGGTCTATGGAACAGTATCGGCTGCGTGAGGCAGCGGAGTTGTTGGGGATTAGTTACCAGACGCTCAAGCTCTGGATTTATCAGAAAAAGATTCGCTCGGTGACAACGCCCGGTGGGCATCACCGCGTTCCGCGCAGTGAGATCGAACGTCTTTCCGGGGCGCGCAAGCTGGCCGCAATAAAGCCTAAAGCTGCCACCGGCCTCGGCGAGATCAGCGGACGCAACAAACTGCTCGGAATCATCACCGACGTGAAGTATTCCGGGCTGTTGGCGCAGGTCACGATTGATGTCTGCGGACAGTTTGTCACGTCCATCATTACGAGCGCCGCCTGCAAAGAGTTAAAGCTCAAGAAGGGCGTCGCGGCCTACGCGTTGATCAAGGCGACGGAAGTGATGCTGATCCGCGCTTGAAGAATGTTTGCAATTCGGTAGTGACTGGCATGCAAGGCTGCTGTCATTATGCCGCGTAGCGGCAGTTGAATTTAGCCGTGGGTTTTCAACCCACGGTATGTGCACACAGTGCGTTCCGCGTCGCGTCAGGGACGCCTGATTCAAGCGTCGCTGACGCGACGCGGGGCGTGCTACTGATACTACCCGGCGTTGAAAACGCCAGGCTAAAATCAGGTCGCCGCTACGCGGCTGCACAGCCACAGCCTTACATTTTTATCACCACCCGCAATTCAAACTCCGAGTCACCATTCCTTCCGGCCACTGAATGCCCGTGGCTAATGGACGAGTGACCGCTAGGGTGCAGCGGGAAACGGCTGCGCCTCCCATATTTGGAAAGGAGCTTTCATGCACAAACGGCTGGCAAGCTACGGCTTTGCCTTTTTTCTGCTCTTCATTTGTTTAAGTATTCCCTCCTATCAGACTTTCGCCCAAGCTGGTCAGGCTGAACTCACCGGCGAAGTGCGCGATACCAACGGGGCGTTGGTCGCGCATGCGACAATTACGATCACTCAGGTAGATACAGGCGAAGTCGTTACTGCGACAACCGGCAAAAGTGGGATCTTCACTATCACGAATCTTCGCCCCGGCGTCTACACTGTAGAGGTCAGCGCAGCAAACTTCCGCCGCGTCGTGCGCGAAGGTGTCCGGCTGACCACGGGTGAGCGCATTCGTGTGGATGTGGCGCTGACCGTCGGCAACGTACAAGAAGAGGTGAAGGTGAGCGCAGACGCTTCGTTGCTCAGAACCGAAAGCAGCAGCTTAGGACAAGTCATTCCGAATCGCCGCATCGTTGATCTGCCGTTGAACGGGCGCAATTTTTTCTCGCTCATCACTCTCGCGCCGGGTGTCGCCGCGCCGCCGCCGACCATAGCAGGGCCGTCATTCCCACGTCTGAATGGCGGGCGTCCACGCGTCAACGAATATCTCTACGACGGCATTTCCGCCCTGCAACCGGAACCGGGGCAGGTCGCTTTCAACCCGGTGGTTGATGCGATTCAGGAATTCAAGCTGGAGATCAACTCGCCGCCTGCTGAATTCGGGCGCTTCAATGGCGGCGTGATTAACTTGACCACCAAGTCGGGCACGAATGATCTGCATGGTTCGGCTTTTGAGTTCCTGCGCAACGAAGCCTTGAATGCCCGCAATCTGTTTGCGCCAGCCACCACCGACAATCCAAACAAGCCGGTTTTCCGGCGCAATCAATATGGCTTTGTCGTGGGTGGGCCGGTCAAAAAAGATCACACGTTCTTCTTCGGAGATTTCCAGGGCACGCGCCAACTGATCGGGCGCGTGCTGATCTCGAACGTGCCTACGTTGGCGCAACGCGGTGGCAACTTCTCCACCAACCTGGGCGCGCCGCTCTTCCTGCAAACGACTACGACGGGCGGCGTCACGACGGTGAGCGCAACGACTACCAACACAGGCGCGCCGATCAACGTCATTGATACGGGTGGCAACGCCGTGCAGGCGCGCGTTGGCCAAATCTTCCGCATCGGCGACCGGCGCGCCTACACGGGCAACATCATCCCGCTCGTTGATTTCGATGCGGTCGCCCGCAAGTTGCTCGAACGTTACCCGCTGCCGACTTCGACAGGCGCGGCGAATAATTTCCGTCGCGTCGCCAACGAACGAACGAATCAGGATCAGTTCGACGTGCGCCTGGATCATCGCTTCTCTGAGCGCGCGCAACTCTTCGGGCGCTTCTCTTTCTTCAACGAAAACGCGACGCCGGTGACACCGTTGCCGGAAGGAAGTGGCAACATCACACAGGGCGCGCTCGGCCTGCAAAAGAGTCGTGGCTATCAAACCATCGGCAACTATCAACAGGTTTTTTCTGCAAATGTCGTCAATGAATTCCGGGTCGGTTACACGCGCCGCTCAATTGACCGCCGCGCCTTGCTGCTGGATGCGCCGCCGTCACAGAGTCTGGGGCTGCCTGGCATTCCGCAGAACGCCGCTTTCCAGAACGAACTGCCGACCTTCACCATTGCGGGGTTGCAACAGCTTGGCCCTTCGGCCAACACCGACTCGCTTTTCAATACGGATATGACGCAGGTCTTTGAGGCGGTTGGCTGGCAACACAATCGGCATTCGGTCAAGTTCGGCGTAGATTTCCGCGTCGAGCGCTTGAATGTGTTGCAGCCACCCTCGCCGACCGGCATCTTCAATTTCACCGCGCCGTTCTCGAACTCGCGCGGAACCGCTAACACAGTCGGCACGCAACCGGGCAATGCAACTACCAGCAGCGTGTTGTCAGGACAGTCCGGCAATGCAATCGCCAGCTTTCTGCTAGGGCAGGTCAGCAATTTCTCGATTGACTTGCAGCAAAAGACCATTCAACCGCGTGCACGCATCCTCGAATTTTTCGCGCAGGATGATTTCAAAGTGACTTCGCGGCTGACGATTAACGCCGGGCTGCGCTACACACTCAACTTGCCTTCCACAGAGGCGGAAAATCAAGGCGCGATCTTCAACCTGCAAACACAACAACTCGATTATCTTGGCAAGAACGGTTTCCCTGAAACGGCGCGTGAGTTGCACAAGGCCAACTTCGGGCCACGGCTCGGTCTGGCTTATCGGTTTACCGACAAAACCGTGCTGCGTGCTGGTTACGGTATCGTGTGGCAAGAGCAGGCAGGCATCACGACACCCTTCACGCTCCCACAATTTCCCTTCATTCAGACTGTCACGCAACGCTCGCTCGACGGCATTGTTCCGGCGTTCGTGCTCTCCATCGGGCCGAATGTACAGCCACTGTCGCTCAGCCCTGATGCTGGTTTGGGACAAGGCGTTTTTGCGGTGGATCGTGATTTGGGCAGCGGCTACGTCCAACAGTGGAATCTGGCAATTCAACGAGAACTTACACACAACCTCGTGGCCGAAATCGCCTACGCCGGCTCGAAGGTCACTCACGTCGGCATTCCTGATAGCAACATCAATCAACTCACTGTCGAACAACTTGCTCAAGGCAATGCGCTGTTGCAGCAAGTGACCAATCCATACTTCGGCCAGATCCCACGTTCGTCTTCTATCGGCGACCCAACTATTCCACGTGCGCAACTGTTGCTGCCTTACCCGCGCTTTACTGGCGTTAGCCTGTATCGCAACAACGTGGGCAATACGGCCTACCATGCGCTACAGGCGAAGCTCGAAAAGCGCCTCGCGCAAGGCCTGGCGTTCTTAGTGAGCTATACACGCTCGAAACTGATTGACGATGCTGGGCAGGTCTTCGACGCTTCTATTTTGACAGGTCCGGTCGGTAACTTCCCGGTAGCCGACAGCTTCAATCGCGCGCTCGAAAAAGACGTCTCGACCGGTGATATTCCCAACGTCTTTGTCACCAGCTTCACCTATGATCTGCCATTTGGAAAAGGTCGCCGCTTCAGCTTCGTTGGCATCCCCGACAAGCTGCTGGGTGGCTGGGAAGTCGCGGGCACGGTCTTGTTGCAGTCGGGGATACCCTTCGCCGTGACACAGATTACGAACTTCAACGCCTTCGCCGGGTTCGGCACGCAGCGCCCGAATATTCTGCGCAACCCGACGCTCCCCGACGATGCACGCAGCACTGCGCGCTGGTTCGATACGTCGGCCTTTGCCGTCGCGCCGCAGTTCACGCTCGGCAACGCTTCGCGCAATCCCGTGCGCGGCCCTGGCTATCGCACAGCAGACATCGCCTTCATCAAACGGACATATTTCGGCGAAGTCAGAAACTTGGAGTTCCGCACTGAAATCTTCAACCTGACCAACACGCCGCCGCTGGCGAATCCGAACGGGGTTGTCGGCAACGTGGCCTTCGGCACGATCACGTCGGCGGGCGATCCGCGCGTGATTCAATTCGCGCTGAAGCTCAATTTTTAAGGGAGGAAAAGACTGTCTATGAACCTACGACGAGAAGCGTTGTTTGCCGTCTGTCTTTGTCTATTGCTGGCTGCTGTCGCCAATGCGCAGACGACGCCCACGATTTCCTTGAGCGTCAGCGGCGAAGTCGAAAAACCGCTCAAACTGACTGCGGCTGACCTAGCCAAGCTGCCGCATCGCAGCGTTCGCGCGAAAGGCCACGACGGCAAGGAAGCGGAATTTGATGGCGTGCCGGTGTTCGAAGTGCTGAAGCTCGCGGGCGTGAAGTTCGGCGAAGATTTGCGCGGCAAGAACCTGGCGCTCTACCTGCTGGTCGAAGCGGCAGACGGCTACCGCGCTGTTTTCGCGCTGCCGGAGCTTGATCCGGCCTACACGGACAAGCTGATTCTGCTGGCCGACAAGCGCGAGGGCAAACCGCTCGACGATAAAGAAGGGCCGTTGCGCATTGTTATCCCCGACGAAAAGCACCAATCGCGCTGGGTGCGGCAAGTGACGGGGCTGGTCGTCAAACGCGCGCCGTAATCAATGGAAGACAACCCGAATTTCAACTTGATGATGACGAGTAAGGAACTCCTAGAAATTCGCGGATGGTGGGGCCTGAGCCAGGCAGCATTTGCAAAAAAGCTGGGAGTAGCTGTGGATATGGTTGCGCGTTGGGAACGCAACGAAATGCCAATCCCACCGACAGTGCCGCTGGCATTGGAAGCTATTGGCAGGCGCGAAATGGCAAAGGCGCTTGAGCCAGTTGGGCAACTTGAGCCGAGTGCTCAGCAAAAATAAACTTGTAACAGCCCCTGCTTGATACCTCGCTTACCGGCTATAATGCCCCTCAGCAAACCGCGTGTCATAAATCGAAAGCTCTGTGATTGGGAGTGCCGTGATGAGTACATTTCGATTTTTCTTTTGTGCTGTTCTCTGCGCCAGCATTCTTCTCTGCCGTGAGTCATACACGAATGCAGGTGCTCAACCAGAAAAACCATCAATCGAAAGCCCCGCCGATACAAATGCAGGCAGGCTCAACGAGTTCGTGCTTGATGGCACTGAGTCCTGCGTCGAGATCAAGAAGGGCAGCAGTTCTATTCGGCCAATCGTGGCCGCCGTCACGAACGCTGCCACTTACAGCAATCGGATTGCACCGGGCGGATTGGCAGTGGTTTGGGGCGAGCGCTTCTCCGAACCGGGGGAAGAGTATGCCGCCGCCAATACGCCGCTGGCGCGCGCGCTTGGCAGGGTACAGGTGCTGTGGCGTGCGGCCGATTGGGACAACCTGATTCACGGGTCAAAGAATCGCTGCGGTTGGCGCGCGGCTCCGCTCTTTTACGTCGGCCCAAACCAGATCAACTTTCAGGTGCCGATGTTCTTCTACAAGCCGTTTGGCGAAGAAGACGGCGATGGGTATGGCCGTTTTGCCAACTTCGAAGGCCGAGAATATGAATTTATCGTGCTCGAAGTGCTGAGCGATGGTGTGACAAAGGTAAGCTCGAACACCTTTACTCTGAAAGTGAACTCGCACGCGCCTGAGCTTTTCAATAACGGGATCGTCGAATATCCGACTTGGCAAATTCCCTCGGAAGTCTCTCCGGGCCAAACCTTCGTGGCTTCGCTTACCGGACTCGGAAAGATCTCGGATCACGAACCAGAGGGCTTTGTTCCGCCTGACCCACCGTGGATGACCTCGTATCCTACTTATATCGAGTACCGAACTACTTACGGGACGCGACTGCTGCGCGCGGGTTATCTCTTTGCCGGACGCGCACCGGGATTGGTCGGCGTGGATCAAATCAACTTCGCCGTTCCTTTTCTGCCACTCAGTCCCGGCCAATCAGTTTCGATTCATATCTGTACCGGAACTGATGATGCAGATAGATGCAGTGAGAAAGGCGTGGATTTCACTTACCGATTGCCGTAGCCCAGCAAAAAACAACGCCTTCACACGCACTCCCGCGAGGACGCGCACCGCGCTACGTGCCTTAAGCTCTATTCCCCACTTTGTTGTAGCAGCTTCGCCACCAAACCCGTCCAGCCCGTCTGATGGCTCGCGCCAATGCCCGCGCCGTTGTCGCCGTGGAAGTATTCGTAAAACAGCAGCAAATCGCGCCAATGCGGGTCGGTCTGGAACTTCTCCGCGCCGCCGTGCACCGGTCTGCGCCCGCCATCGTTGCGCAGAAAGATGAGCGAGCGAAAGGCAAGCCGGGCTGCCCGTGTTCTTCGAAGCCAGTGGAATCGTCGCCGAGGTGAGTTTTGCAGGTGTGCTGCCACGGTATCGGGCGATGCCTTGTGGTTATGCCGATTGCCCCTCGACGTGGTAGAACTGGATTGGCAGACAGCTAAAATGTTTTTGAAGCAGAACTCACGATGAAACATTTGCGCGCAAGCATTCGGGCTTTGGCTTTCTGTGTTGTGACGGGTGCGTTCTACGCACTGCTCGTGGCAGGGGCGCTGCTTATCGCTCCCTTCAAACAAGCCGCGCGCGCTTGGCGCAACTTCATCTTTCGCACTTGGGCGAAGGCCGTCGCAGCAGTGATAGGAATGAAGCTCAAAGTCTGCGGCACACCGCCCGCCGCGCCGTTTTTTCTGGTCTCGAATCATCTGAGCTACGTGGACATCATCGTCCTCGCTTCGCAACTCGATTGCGTCTTCATTGCCAGGCAAGACGTGTCGAGTTGGCCGGTGCTGGGCTTGCTCTGCCGTAGCATCAACACCATCTTCGTTGACCGCGCGCACCGCCAGGACGTCGCCAGAGTCAATGAGTTGATCGCGCAAACGCTCGCCGCACAGTTTGGCGTCGTGCTCTTTCCCGAGGGTACCAGCACAGCGGGCGAGCGTGTATTACCCTTCAAGGCTTCGTTGCTCGAACCCGCAGCGCAGGCGAATTATCCTGTCTCTTATGCGGCACTGAGTTACCGCACACCTGCCGACCAAACGCCTGCGCATCTCTCGGTGTGCTGGTGGGCTGAGATAACTTTTCTCGACCACCTCTACGCGTTGCTTCAACTGCGGGAGTTCGAAGCCACCCTCGTCTTCGGCGCGCAGACAATTCATGCGACCGACCGCAAAATGCTGGCCAGCCAACTCTGGCACGCGGTCTCAGCGCAATTCATACCCGTCATCCAAAATATTCCAGCGGAGGAAGAAGGCAGTACGGCACCCAAGGAGCAACCACCGGCAGATCGACGAGCAATCAATTGATTGCTGATAACCTGGCAGCATTGCAACAAACAGTGGATTTGCTCGAACGGCTTGACGACGTGTAGAGAAGTAATCCGGCAGAGGACTCAAAATATTCCTGATTGGCCATTTGCTTCATAGCGTTGTTGCACAGGATTCTCCGCACATATAATGCCGTCCGCAATGAAGTAACAAATCTGAGGTGAAAGATAGATGGAACAATCGCAACTGTTGTCAGTTCAAGTCGGCTCGCCCAAGACGCTCGACTATATGGGCGCGCCAGATTCGCAGGAACGAGTCTGGACTACGAGCTTTTTCAAAGAGCCAGTCGAAGGGCGCGTCTGGGTGGGCGCGACCAACGTCGTGGGCGACCAACAAGCCAATACCAAATCGCATGGCGGCCCGGACAAGGCCGTTTGTGTTTATCCGATTGAGCATTACGCCTATTGGCAAAGCGAACTCAGCTTGCTGGAATTACCCTTCGGCGCTTTCGCCGAGAACTTTACGACGCGCGGACAATTGGAAGAACAGGTTCGCATCGGCGACGTGTTTCAATGCGGCGAGGCGATTGTTCAAGTCTCGCAACCACGCCCACCTTGCTGGAAACTCTCGCGGCGCTGGCGGGTGCACGATTTCGCTGTGCGCATGGAACAAGCGGGGCTAACGGGCTGGTACTTGCGCGTTTTGCAAGAAGGCTATACCGAGGCGGGCGCACAGATTGAACTACTAGAGCGGCCTCACCCTGAATGGCCTGTCGCCGTGGCAAACGACATTTTCTTTCGGCGTCGGGATGATGCGGGTGCGGCTCAAGCGCTGGCAGCGTGCCCCGCGCTGTCATTGAACTGGCGCGAGAATTTAGCCAAGAGGAAGTAGCTAAAGTTAGCCTGGGAGCGCAGGCATCCTTGCCTGCTAGGCTTGGCGCGCTCACAGACTACCTCCGGTAGGTTTGCCCTGGCAGCCTAGCAGGCAAGGATGCCTGCGCTCCCAGGGCTATGCAGTCGCTCTCAAAGGGTTTTTATTTGCACACGCTTTATCTACTTCCCTATCGTTAGCGGCGTATGCGCCGCAAGCTTCAGACGTTTGCCCTGAAACTGCATCGTAACTTCGCGGTCGGCCTCTGCTGCTGTTACTTTCCCATGTTCGAGGCGCAAGATAAAACCGCAAGGCGCGCTGAAACTCACCTCGGCCTTGCTATCGCCATTCAGATCAATGCTGTCGCCTTCCCCACCGGCGGCGGTGCGGCCAACGTATAGCTTGCCTACCACCTTTCCCAAGACCGAAGAGAAACCGTTGGGCAAAAGCTTGAAGCTGCGGCGAACGCTCTCTGCATTCGGGTCATCCACACTGCGCGGGTAAACAAAAGTCTGATTGACAGCGCCCGGCGTCGCCATCCGCACCGGACGCAGCCAACCGTAGGTGCTCAGCAAAGGGGCATCATCGTTGGCGAGCTTGGCCCCGGATTGCAACGCGATGAAATTTTGCTCGTCCGCACCTTGCGAGTAAGCAGTCCGCGCAACGTATGGAGAGAGGCTTACGTTTAACGGCGCGCCATCGTTTTCAAGTAACGGCCAAGTGACACCACAGGTCACCCCAACCGGCGCGCGCAACGTCGCCAGCACGCAATCCGGGGTCAAGACAAACTCGTGGCGGAATGACGGCCCGGTTTGCCTCTGGAGCGGGCGATATTCAATAGCGCAGCGAACCAACAGCGGGTGGGCAAACTCGACGCTGAACTCACCTTGGTAGCGGTCGGACACGTCGGCCAAGCGCACCCACTTGCCCGCTTCCAGCCAGGTCGGCGCGAAGCTGACGCCGCGCCCGGTCTGCGCATCACGCACACCATCCGATGGCCCCAAGCGCGTCTCCCAACCAACCCGGCCAAAGCGCACCACTCCCAACGCAGACCAGTAATGATCAAACACGAGCTGGGTATCACCGCGCAAATCAGCAAACATCTGCATCCCACCAGCATTGGCCACCGCGCTGGCAAACTTCGGATCAGTGGCGAGCGCGTAGCCGCCAATCTCTGCGGGCGCGGGTTGCTCCGGAATATCTGTGTTACGCGCCAGATAGGCTTCTGCCAGATGTAGCATCACGGCGCCGTTGTAATTTCCGTAATTGCTGGCCCGTTGATAGCCGACGCGCTCGGCGGGATCGAAATGATTTTTTGTGACGAAGTAAGAGCCAGCCCACGCGCCGTCAGTGCGCCGCCAGCGCGCGATGCTGTTGAAACTGAGCAACGCAGCGCGCCGGTATTGGCTGGCCAACTCTTGATCGCCGTTTTGCAGCGCACGCTCGGCCATCACTTCAAAAGCGAGTTGGTACAGCACGTCGTTGAAAACGTGATCGTCCGTGCGCCCGTTGGGCGGGCACTGGCCCGACGGATCTTGCAATAGGAGCGAAACCAGTGTGCCGCGCTCGACCGCTTGCTCGATCTCCTGACGCAGTTCGCCATCGTAGCCTTCGGCAATCAGCGCGAGCAGATTGCCGCGTCCCACGGCCTCGACTGCGTGCGATTCAGGGTCTGAGGAATGATCTTGATAGAGATTCCACAGGTCACCCGCGATGCGCTCACGCTGCGTCGCGTTGAACCAAGAGTCTCTGATGAAATCCAGCGCCGCCTGGCGGGCGGCCAGTCCGGCCTTGACCCGCAGCCATTCGCCTTTCATCGGATAGGTGCGCCAGTTGTTGATGCGCGTGCGCGCGTCAATCACTCGGTCGAGCGGAGTACGTAGACGTTCGCGCCAGAGGCGCAGTTTCTCCGCCGGGACGTGCCGCTCGTAAAGCGTGAGTGCGCCAGTCAAAGCGGGCACGAAAAATTCGCCGTGCTCATCGGGAATGCCAGTGCGGCCTTGGGCGAAACAGACAGTGGAGTGATCCATCGCCCGCACGCCGCTCTGCAATAAGTCAGGCGCGCGTCCGACTGAGACGAGCAAGCCCACTGCAAAGGCGTAATAGGGCGTCGAATACTGATGCTCACGTTTGAGGAAAGGGTCAATCACTGCACCGCGTTGATCCTGCTGCTTGGCGGTAAAGCGGCAGACGCCTTCAATCGCGTCCAGATAGGCGCTGCGCGGAATCGCCAGCGGTCGCCACGGCTTGGCCGTCAGGTGATAACGCACGCGCGGCAATCCTTCAGGTATATTGAGCGGCGCGGTTTGTAAGAAGGCGGTGATCGTCAGGAGGAGCATCAAGCCCAGTTTCATTCGTACATTCTCCACGATTGTTTAGGGGTAGTGCACAAAACGTAATGCATGAGTTGCACAAATCTTGTTCACCGCAGAGACGCCGAGCACGCGGAGGGAGCGCCGAGAAATAGCCTGTAGGCTTTTTTCTCCTTCTTCTGCTCTGCGGGGTCTCTGCGTGCTCGGCGTCTCTGCGGTAACTGGAGAGCGGTTCGTCAATCAAACATTTGCAAGCCGCCGCGATCATTCAATACCGCAGCAAGAATGGCAATTTCAAATCAATCGAGGATTTGAAAAAAGTGCCGAGCGTGGAGGTGGCCAAGCTCGAGGCGAAGAAGTATCTCCTGATATTTGAGAACCGTGATGGCTCCGCTCGCCGAAGCGACCAGCGCCTGGGCGCTGTGCAAGCAGTGATGCCCCGAAGTTATTTTTCAGCCCTAACCATCAGACTTCTTCAGCTTCCACGTGAACGACTCAGCGCTCACTGACTCAAGCTTTTGCAATGCGTTCGAGATTGCCTCGGCGGACTGATCGTTGGGAATTTGTATGTCGTATTCGAGTTCGTTCTCCGCGAAGTTGCGCGGCTCATATTGCAGTCGGTGGTTGCGGAGCAGAGCTTCAATCTGCGGCTGGACTTTCGCCGACTCAGAGGCGGAAATCTTCAGTCTGTAGGGAATTGGCTCTTTCGACGTATGCGACTCGATGAGCAAGAGCACGACCAGCAAGAAGAGCGTCGCAAACAGCGCGAGCAAATAAAGGCCGACGCCGGAGGCGAGTCCAATGCCGAGCGTGGCCAGCATCACACCCGCGTCCTTTGGGTCTCGAATGCGCGCGCGGTAGCGAATCAGCCCGGCTGCGCCGACGATGCCAAAGGCGCGCGCGAGACTTTCGCCAATGACTAACATCAGCAGCGCGCCAACTACCGCGAGCAGAATTTGCGTGTGGACAACCTCCATATCGCGGCGCGGTGTGGCGTGGCGGATTGGCCGGAAAGCCAGCGCGGCACCAAGCACCCCGGCAATCGGCAGGCTGACAACGGCCTTGGCGAGGAGGGGAATCTCGTTCGAGAGCATCGTCATAACATCGGCGTTCATCGACTCCTCTCCTTGCCTCAGCAGCGGTTCATCCAGGCAATTGCAAACCGAGCTAAGCCGCGTAGCGTAGACTCAACTGCTCAGTCAGGCCAGGAATGGCAACAGCCAGCGCGTCTTCTACACGCTCGGCGAAGAAGAATTCCATCTCCGCACGCACATTGTCCGGCAGATCGCGCAAATCGCCTTCATTCGCTTTTGGCAAGATCACGCGACGGATGCCTGCGCGCCGCGCCGCCAACACTTTCTCCTTCACGCCGCCGATGGGCAAGACCAGACCGGTCAAGGTCACTTCGCCTGTCATCGCCGTGTCATTACGCACAGGAGTCTTGGTGTAGAGCGAGGCGAGCGCCGTCGCCATCGTGACTC
This sequence comes from uncultured Acidobacteriota bacterium, assembly GCA_963699175.1. GTDB lineage: Bacteria > Acidobacteriota > Blastocatellia > RBC074 > RBC074 > JACPYM01. Next base: position 2,605,308 of record OY969418.1, read on the forward strand.
CCGCCGACGGGCCGTCTTTAGGAATTGCGCCTGCTGGCACGTGAATATGCACCCCTGCCTCACGGAAGAGCGAACGATCAATATTCAGTTCATCAGCGTGCGACCAGATGTAACTCTGCGCCGCGCGCGCCGATTCCTGCATCACTTCACCGAGTTGCCCAGTGATGGTCAGCGATTTCCCTTCGGGCAATAAGGCGGCTTCGATGTAAAGCACGTCGCCGCCTGCCTCAGTCCAGGCTAGGCCCGTGGCCACGCCCGGTGGCAGTTGCGTGCGCGCCTGTTCCAGGAAGAATTTTTCCCGCCCCAACATTTCGCCCAGGTCTTCAGGCTTAATCGTGACGGCCTCCTGTTGGCCTTCGGCAAAACGTAGCGCGATCTTGCGGGCCAACCTCCCGATGGCTCTTTCGAGTTGGCGCAGCCCGGCCTCGCGCGTGTAGCGTGTGATGATGCGGCTCAGCGCTTCGTCAGTGAGGGTAAACTGTTCGGCGCTCAGTCCGGCCTCTTTCACTTGACGCGGAATGAGGTAGCGGTGAGCGATGACAATCTTCTCCTCTTCGCTGTAACCGCTCAGCCGCAATAACTCCATGCGGTCGAGCAGCGGCTGCGGAATCGTGTCGAGCGTGTTGGCCGTCGCGATGAAAAAGGTGCGCGACAGATCGAAAGGCAAGTCGAGGTAATTATCCCGAAACGCCTTGTTCTGTTCGGGGTCTAGGATTTCGAGCAATGCCGCCGCCGGATCACCACGAAAGTCACGTCCCAATTTGTCCACCTCATCCAACATCAAGACCGGGTTGTTCACTTCGGCGCGTCGCACGGCCTGAATAATCCTGCCGGGCAGCGAACCGATGTAAGTGCGACGATGACCGCGCAACTCGGCTTCGTCGTGCAGCCCACCTAGGCTCAGACGCTCGAACTTGCGGCCCAACGCACGCGCGATTGATTGGCCGAGTGAGGTCTTACCCACACCAGGCGGGCCAACGAAGCAGAGGATCGGCGCTTTAGCCGTCGGGTTGAGCTTGAGCACGCCGAGGTGTTCGAGAATGCGCTCTTTGACCTCGCGCAAATCGAAGTGATCTTCGTCGAGTACCTGTCGCGCTCGCGCCAGATCGAGGTGATCTTCGGTGGACTTACGCCAGGGCAATTCCAGAATCAGTTCCAGGTAAGTGCGGATGACCTGGAAATCAGGCGCAGCCGAGGGCAACTTTTCTAGTCGCCCCAACTCTCGCTCGGCCTCGCGCCGCACTTCGTCGGGCAGATCGGCAGCCGCCAATCGCTCACGCAACATTGTGGCTTCGGCCTGCTCAGGATTTTGTTCGCCAAGTTCCTGCTGGATAGCAGCGAGTTGCTGGCGCAAGAGGTACTCGCGCTGCTGGCGGCTCATCTCGGTTTCTGTTTTGCTCGCGATCTGCTGGCGCACTTCAAGCACTTGCACTTCGGTGGCCAAATAGGAATGAACCAACTGCAACGCCTCGGTGCGGGTCGGCGCTTCGAGCAAGGCCTGCTCTTTCGACACGTCAAGGCTGAGCATTGAAGCGATCAGATAAGCGTGAAAAATCGGGTCTGCGCCCATTGGGAGCAACTGTCCCAAATCAAGTTGGACTTGCGGTTGTGCTAACGTCATCGCCTTGGCCGCCAGTTCCAGCACGGCCCGATGCAGTGCCTCGACTTCAGGGCTTTGGTCTTCAGGCAGCGGCATCGTGCGGGCGCGAGCTTTTAGATAAGGCTCGGTCTGCTCGAAGCCCAGGATTTCGACACGCTCTGTGCCTTGCACGATTATTTGGATTGAGCCTTCAGGCCCGCGCGCCATCCTTCTGATCACCGCCTTGGCGCCGAAAGAATAAAAATCATCGGGCGTTGGTGCATCGTTCGCAGCATCGCGTTGGGCGACGACCAGTAGCTCTTTTGCCTCGGTCAGCAAGGCGGCTTCAATAGCCGCCACCGAAGCGGCCCGCCCAGCCGAAAGCGGCATAGTGAGAAAAGGAAAAAGTACGAGGTTTCTGAGCGGCAGAACTGGCAGCACTTCTGTCTTTTGCGCTTCGGCAGTGTCCGGACTATTTACATTCATCATTATCCTCCCCAGGCATCACGTAGATCAGCAGCATGCCATCGCTCAACTCGGTGCTTATCTCGGCGCGTTCCAAGTGGCAAGGCAACTCGATGGCACGCTCGAACCGCGTATAAGCAATTTCCATTGAGTAATGGTTCCAATCCTGTCCTATCAGCAAGTCACGCCGACAGCCGTTGACCACCAGCTTGTTCCCAGCAACTTTGACGGCGACATCGCCCTGCCGCACGCCGGCCAGATCAAGCTTGATCAACCAGCCACGACGCGAGTTGTAAATGTCCGCGCCGGGCAGCCAATCGCTCTCGCGATTGGCCGCAGCCGCCGGTAAAAACAGAATGGTTTTAACTGATCTGTGACCCATTGCTTTACTTCCGCTGAACTGATTCGGTGTATTCAGGTATGACATTAACGCTCATATACTGTCCCCAAGCTCTTGTGCCGATACACTTCAGCTTTCCTGCGCGTACAACACACAATTTTTATGCCAGGAGAATGAGCTTTTTCAAAAAGAGAAAGCCAGTACGATGTGGCGCGGATGGAGCACCACATCGTACTGGCTTTCAAAAGCGGTTGTGTCAGAAGCCTACGCGTGAGCGCGACTTCTGACAGACACTATTTATTCATCGAGCTGAGAAATTCCGCATTGTTCTTGGTCTTTTCCAGTCGTTGCAGGAGCAGTTCCATCTGCTCAACCGGAGAGAGTGAACTGAGTGCGCGACGCAAGACCCAGATGCGGTCAAGGTCTTTCTTCTGGATGAGCAACTCTTCCTTGCGTGTGCCGGATTTTTGCAAATCAATTGCCGGATAGACGCGCTTGTCCGCCAGCTTACGGTCAAGATGGATTTCCATGTTGCCCGTGCCTTTGAACTCCTCGAAGATGACTTCATCCATGCGGCTGCCGGTGTCAATCAACGCGGTGGCGATGATCGTCAGACTGCCGCCGTCCTCAAAGTTGCGCGCTGCGCCGAAGAAGCGCTTCGGACGTTGCATCGCATTCGCATCCAAACCGCCCGACAAGGTCTTGCCCGAAGTCGGCGCGACTGTGTTGTGCGCGCGCGCCAGCCGCGTGATCGAATCAAGCAGGATCACCACATCGCGCTTGTGTTCGACCAAACGCTTGGCGCGTTCGATTACCATCTCAGCCACTTGCACGTGACGCGTAGCTGGCTCGTCGAAGGTCGAAGCGATCACTTCACCGTTGACCGAACGCTGCATGTCTGTCACCTCTTCCGGACGCTCGTCAATCAACAGCACGATCAACGAGACTTCGGGATGATTGGCGGTGATGGAATTGGCAATGGCTTGCATCAACATCGTCTTGCCGGTGCGCGGCTGCGCGACGATCAATGCGCGTTGCCCTTTGCCAATCGGAGCAAACAAATCAATCACACGCCCCGACGTGTTCACATCGTCCGTCTCCACCCGCAGTTGTTCCTGCGGATAAAGTGGCGTTAGGTTGTCGAAAAAGACCCGGTCGCGCGCCACTTCGGGCGGGTCGAAATTGATTGCCTCGACTTTGACCAAAGCAAAATAGCTCTCGTCCTTCTGCGGCGCGCGCACTTGGCCCGAAACCGTATCGCCGGTTTGCAAACCGAAGCGCCGCACCTGCGACTGGCTGACGTAGATGTCATCCGGCCCGGGCAGATAGTTGTATTCCGGCGCGCGCAGGAAGCCATAACCGTCAGGCAAAACTTCCAACACACCTTCGGAAAAGATGCGTCCTGTCCGCTCGGTTTGCGCTTGCAGAATGCTGAAGATCAATTCCTGTTTACGCATACTGGCTGCGCTCGGTATCTCCAGTTCTTTGGCGATCCCCGCTAAAGCCGGGACGCTCAGTTCCTTCAACTTTGCCAGATCAAAATCGCCTTCAACCCTATCTAATCGTTCGTTCATTGCTTCTACCAACATGTCGGTTATGCCACCTCCTTGAGCGGCGGGGTGTAAACGTCGTAATGCCAGCGCACTTCCGGGCGCTCCCACGGGCGTTCCGGTTCCCACTGGTCATTGATAACTAACTCAATCGCCTCGCGGAAAGTGGCCTCCAGTTCGGCGGGTGCATTCTGTTTCGCGCAAGCGGCTAAATGCCGTTTGACGATCTCCATCACTCTCGCCTGCTCAGCAGGCGAAAGCTCACGGTAACGGTTGCGTTGTTTTGCATCTTTAATTAACTCAATGATCATTTTTTTACCTACTCCTTCTCGTTATACTGACTGACTGCCTTCTGAGTTAGCGCGCGCGCTTAAATAACGCTCACCTGCGACGCTTCCACTCACGGCAGCATTGCTCTCAGGCTTCAACCCTATACGGATCAGCTTTGCTCCAGGTGAAAAGCGGACTGGCCAGGTAGTCAAGTGCCGAATATATGACTGGGAATTTTGCCGCGCCTTTTGATGCCACTTGTTCTCGTCAAGTTGTACACGGGCATAGTTGCCAAGCACCACGAAAACTCTGAGCAAATGCAAATTGATTGGCAACCGGTCGTGTTGAATTAACAGCGGCTCACGACTGCGAGGCATTGCAAATAAGGTGCGTTACTGCTGTCATAATAGTCAAGGTTGAGACATGAAACAATACCCCCAGTACAACAATCAGAAAATTTACAAGGAGGGTAAAAATGAGAGAAACTTGTGCAAATTGTGAAGGAACAGGAAACGTCAGTTGTGGACACTGCGGCGGCTCCGGTCAGATGCCTGATGTCAGCGTGCTTGATGTAGCCTGCCACGAATGTCACGGGACAGGTGAAATCCCCTGCCCGGAATGCAACGGAACTGGGGCGTTGGCCGCTAGGGTGATTGACCCTTGGGAACAGCAACAAGCCTAATCGGCAAATCGGCGCGCGAACTCTTAACAAGATCGCTTCTCGGTGCTAATACTACTGCGTGAAAGCATGCGTCAATGACACGCGTAGATCGCGGGGCACCGGAAACTTATCTGAGAGAAAGCAAAGCAATGAAGGCAAACAGACTGGTCGGAGTAATTTTGCTCAGTGTCGCGCTGGCTATCTCAGCCCACGCTTCAGAACGCGAGATTGCCGAGTGGGTGATTCGCCAAGGTGGCCGCGTCATCCTCGAAGGTGAGCGTCGTCCTATCGGAGATGTCATACAATTGCCCGCGGGTGAAATCCACCTCATTGGTATTGACCTGACTGGTACTTTGATTGACCCCAAAGACCTGGAAAAACTTGCCGGTCTCACCCGTCTGAAGGAACTTTATCTGCCGGGGCCGATCTGGAATCCCGGCGCGGGCAGCCGCCTGGATGCGAACGAGCAATTGAAGCTCCTCGCTGACTTGAAGAGCCTGGAGAAGCTTCACTTCAGCCTGCATTTCCTGACGAACGTCAATGTGCAAGACAAAGGCTTGGCTTATCTCACCGGGCTAACGCAACTGAAGGAACTGCGTTGCGCGCAGTGCCGGATTGCGAAGCTCAGCCTGGCGCCGCTCGTAAATTTGCAATCGCTCGACCTGAGTCTCACACCTTTCACCGACGAGGGCATGAAAGGGCTGGCAGAACTGAGGCAACTCCGGCGACTCAACCTACGCGACACATTGGTGACAGATGAAGGTCTCAAGCATCTGAGCGAACTCACGCAACTCGAAGAGCTAGACCTCAGCGGCGTGAAAATCACGGACGTAGGATTGGCACATCTGCGCAAGTTAACCGCGCTGCGCAAACTGAATCTCCTAGGCGCACAAATCACCGACGCTTCGGCAGACGTGCTCGCAAAGCTCCCTGCGCTAAGTGAGTTGAACCTTTATCGCAGCCGCCTTACGAACGCGGGTCTGGCCAAGCTCAAGAGCCTAAAGGAACTGACCAGCCTCGATCTGCGCTACAGCCAAGTTACCGGGACGGGGATAGAAGCGTTGCGGGCTGCTGTGCCGAATTGCAAGGTGAATTTCGTAAACGCGCGGACGGCTCGCGCAAAGAGCACGACAGAACGCCCGGACGGTATTGGCGAAGAAGCTATTGCAGCTTGGGTGAAGGCGCTCGGAGGAAAGGCAGAATTTTCTGGCGGACAATTGCGAGCTGTTTCTCTGGCCACAACCGGTATCGGCGACGCTCAACTTACGCACCTCGCCTCGTTGACTAAGCTAGAAAAGCTAGATCTCGAAGCAACGGAGATCGGCGATCTGGGACTGGCTGCACTCAAAGGGCTAACGGCGTTGAAGACCTTGAACCTCAATCACACGACCGTCTCCGACAATGGGCTGATTCATCTGGCAAATCTTCAGCAACTTCAAGAACTGCGACTCGCAGGCACGCTGGTACGCGGCCCCGGACTGGCTCACCTGAAAATGCTCACGGCGCTCGTCAAGTTGGACCTCACAGGCACCCGCCTCAACAACGAAGGGCTTCAACAGCTCGCCGAGCTTCCGCTTATCGAATGGCTCTGGCTGAGTTCGACGGATATAACTAATGAGGGATTGAAGCATCTCGCCAAGCTCACGCGATTGCAGACACTAGACCTCGATAGCACCGACACAGGCGACGCAGGCTTGCGTTACCTGGGCGCGCTGCCGTGGCTGCGGGAACTTTCGCTCAACCACACGCGCTTCACTGACAAAGGGCTTGAGCACTTGCGACCACTTGCAAACCTGGAGCGGCTGGAACTGTTCCGCACTCGCACGGGCAATGTCGGGGTAGCGGCCATCGCGTCGCTCAAGCAATTGGCCGTACTCAATCTCGATTACACTTCGATTGACGACAAAGCACTCGAACTGTTGAAGACACTTCCCCACCTGCGAGAACTGCGACTCGATACGACGGAGATCACTGACGCCAGCCTGGCGGCGCTGCAATCCCTGACCAATCTCAAACTGCTGAATCTCTACCACACGCTCATCACCGAGAAAGGCTACGAACAGTTAAAAGCCGCTCTGCCCGCTTGCCAGATCATCTTTGACCGCGATTCGTCACTGTCGAACCGTAGGAGGAGTTAGCACGATGAAAGCCTTATTACTGATGCTGATGGCAAGCTGGCTGACATTGACCGCCAACCCTGAATGGATCACAGAGGCTGGTGGCGTGGTGACGCGCGACCGTGCGGGACGCATCACTGGTGTTGACCTGCGGGCCAGTTGGGTTACCGACTCCGACTTGTCGCAGCTTGCCGCGCTGCCTCAGCTCACACACCTCGATCTATCGCTGACCCGCATCACCGATCACGGCCTGCAGCAATTGAAGAACGCGCCGGGCATCGTGGAGTTGAATCTCTACTACGCCGAGCAGATCACTGACGAAGGCATGGCGGCGGTGAAAGGTTGGCAGAAGCTGAAGCGGCTGAATCTACGCGGCACTAAGATCACCGACACGACGCTCGAACATCTCTCGAATGTCATGACGCTTGAAGCTCTGGACATCGGCTTTGCGCAAATCACGGATGTCGGCTTGGATCGTCTCACGTCGCTCCCGAATTTGAAGGAGTTAGTGATTGGTGGCAACAAGCTCACTGACACGGGACTGCAAGCGTTGCGGCAGTTGCCCACTCTGACCGCGCTGAGCTTGGGCGGAACACAGCGCACGGACTCCGGTCTGTGGACGATCAGCCTGACGGAATTGGGAATAGACACAATCACGACGCTGAAAGAACTGCGCGAATTGCGCCTCGATGGGATGCCGGTTACAACTCGGTGGCTGGAGAAGCTGAAAGTTCTCAACAAGCTTGAGCGGCTGAGCCTGCAAGGGTGCAGGCGGGTGGGTGATGACACCGTGCCGCTGTTAGCCTCTTGGGCGATATTGCGGACGTTGGATTTGAAGGGAAGCGCGCTGACTGATAAAGGTCTCGCTGAGCTGCGCCGCGTAAAGCCAAATGCCCAAATTTTCTCTGGCCCGCTGGAAGGAGTTCGATAACCAGTTGTTCCTTAGCTTATTGCCTCCGACTGTTCAGTTCACCTGTAAGACCACCCGAAGGTGGTCTTAGTCTATATGGGATCAAAATATACGTTTCAGTGTGCTCAATGAGTAAAAGTCTTCAAAGCCTAGCCGCGCTGAAGGTGTATCTCTTTAAGATCCAGTGTAAAGGCTGAAAGCTTGCTTTGGCACTAGGAATGCCTATGTATCGGCGAGCTTAACCAGACAGGCTGGGCTGTCACAACAAGAGAGGGGTAATATGAATTTGAAATTTGGGAAAACAACAATTGTTTCACTAGGGTTGGCGAGCGCATTCCTGCTGAGCGCAGGACTCACCAATAGCGCCAATGTTTCCGCGCAAAATGCGCGGCGTGATCGTGGGGAGCGCCAGCAAAGAAATGACGATCAAAGGCGCAACGGTGCTTACGGACCAGTCAATCCGGTTACCGGCAACATAGATAACAACCGTAACGGCGTAGATGACCGTTATGAAACCCGCGACGGGCGCGTTGACATCAACCGAAATGGCGTAGCCGACCAAAATGAAAATTCTCGTCGCTACGACAACCGTCGCTACGGGAATGGCCGTTATGGCAACGACGGCTACTATCGCAATGACGGCAATTACGGCAATAACGGGTACGGGAACTACGGGTACAACTCTGAGCAACAGCGCGGCTATCGTGATGGTCTCACCAGGGGCCGCGAAGATGCTCAGACCAATCGTGTGGCTGACCCGAACAATTCAAGCCACTATCGGAATGGTAGCCAAGCGTACCGTGAAGGATTCCGGCAGGGATTCTTTGAAAGCTACCGCCAATATCGTAGCAACCGTAGATGGTAGGCTGATTGATACACGCTCATACTCTCAGTAAAAAAGCCCGCCGGCACGAGCCGGTGGGCTTTTTAATTGGCCGGCCAAATTCAGCAAGGTGAATGGCTCGCTGTGTGCTTGATTCTTCTATGGAAAGGGAGGTGATTAGATGAGCACTCGTCAATTAAAGAAAGCTGCGTTTACGATAGTTCTGGTTTTGAGTTTTATAGTGACCTCTACTCTGATAGGTATGCCCAATGTCCAGGCGCAGGACTTACGCATCCAGAGAAAACTAGAAAAGTTCCGGACTCCACCATTTAACCCTCATAGCCGTTCCTATCGATACCCTCCTAAACGAATGGCTGGCTTCTATGATCGCTTCGGACGCTTCCACGTAGTTGGCCGTTACAAGCGGCACGGGCGTTCAGTCCATTACTAATTGCCGTAAACACACTATGCCAGCAACGCGCCCAGCTTCTTCGTCGCGGTTGGGAACTTAGCGAGTCCAACATTCATTACCTCATCCGCCAACGTCAAATACAAATCGCCAAAAGTCCCCGCCATCCGCGAATGCAGCCCCGTCGCCAGCCGTCCCGCATGCCCCGCAACAATCAATCCCAGCCCGTGGTTCTTGTGCGGATTGGCCTCGGCATGCTCGTGCAAGTAGACCAGGCAGCAGTGGTCGAGCAGCGTGCCTTCGCCTTCCGGAATTGATTTCAGCCGAGCCAGCAGGTAAGCAAACTCCTCGACGTGCCAGCGGCAGATGTCGCGTAACACGCGCTGTCCATCCGCACCGTCAGCGCCCGGCGCTTTGCCGTCCGCGTGCGTGTAATCGTGATGACGCGCCGCCGTGAAACCCAGCCACGGGAAGCGCGACAATCCCTGACACTTCGTGAGCATGTAAGAAGCGACGCTCGTTTGCCGCGTGGCAAACGCCTGCACTAACAGGTCGCTTTGTAGCTTGGCAATGCGCGGCCAATCTTTCATATCGCCATCGAATTCAGGTGGATCAACGCGTTGGTACCCTGGCGGCAATCCGGCAATTGCCCGTTCCAAGTCACGAATGCTGGCCAAGTGTTCATCCACACGCGTCTGATCATCTTTGGGCAATTGCTTCTTCAAAGCAGTCGCGTCCGCACGGACTGTGTCCAGCACACTGTGTTTGCGCTTGACCCAACCTTCTTCGCGTTGACCAAAGAGCCGGTCAAAGAGCTTGTGCGGGATCATCTCCGGCGGCAGCGCGCGTTCGTAACCGGCCCAACTCATGTTGCGCTGGATGCTCTCGCCGAAAGATTCTTGCGAAACACCGATCTGCAATGAGCGGAAGCGCGACTCGCCACCGATCTTCGCGGCGATGGCTTGATCTATCGAGGGGCCCGCCGTGCCGCGTCCGGTGAAAGGCGTACAGCTCATCAGCGCGCTCATTGATTTGTGGTGGCCGTTGCCCGGCCCCGGCATTGTGGCGGCGGCGTTGTCCAGCCCGCTGATGACGTGAATGTCGCGGCGGAAGGAAGCGAGCGGCGCCAGACACGGCGTCATCCGATAGTCCGGCCCGGTTTCGGCAGGAATCCAATACCGCTCAGGAATGCCGTTCCCATTGAACCAGAGGACGAAGCGACTTTCGATTGGGCTTTCGTTTCCGTGCGCAGTAGCCGCGTAAGCCGTGCCGTGCGCGTTGAACATCGAGACGAGCGGCGGCAGTCCGACGCGGATGCTGGTGCCCGCTAGTGTGATCCCTTTTAGGAAGCTGCGACGCGAGAGCCTGTCACGTTTGGTGATGATGTGAGACATGGGTTGGCCTCCTCAGTTAATGACGCGGTGCGTTTCTAACTCAGTTTGGAAACTCTCTCGAACGAACGAGCGCAATCATAAGCTCTCTGAATCGAAATTGCGAGTTTTTGAAAGCTTCGAACACTCGCCGGAACAGTGGCCGGTCAGCCGGTGTTTCCATTCGCCCAGCCGTGTAGCGGAAGTATTGCTTGACCAAACACTCCTGGCATTGCGGCGAACGTGAGAGTACCGCCCCCAGTTCGCGCGGTGAAGAGAACTTCGAGTCCGGCAAGCCCGCCACATAACCCGTGGTATCCAGCGCAAGCTCAACTGTCCGCGCGCGCGCGCGCCGGTCGCCGTCCTCGGAATCACCGAAAAACATCAGCTTGAATTTGTCGCGCCGCGCTCCGATGGCGTCGAACTTCTCGAAGCCAAAGCCGATAGGGTCAATCAAATTGTGGCAAGTCGCGCAACTCGGATTGGTGACGTGCTCGCGCATGCGCTCGCGGTTGGTCTGTGGTTTCGCTTCGGTGATCTCCGGCAGATTGGTGTTCACGCCAGGCGGCGGTTCGGCGACGTGTTGGCAGAGAAACTGCTCGCGGATGAAAAGCCCGCGCGCCGTCGGCGACGTGTCGTCGGGCTTGGCGGTTAGAGCGAGGAACAGACTTTGACCCAATAAGCCAGCGCGCTCGGATTCAGGGGCAAATTTGACGCGGTCAAACTCTTTGGCCGGAGCGGGTACGCCGTAGATCGCCGCCAGATCGGCATTCATGAAAGTGTAATCGGCGGTGAAGACATCCATGAAGTTGCGATCATTCCAAACCAAATCAGCGATGAAGCCGCGGGCCTCTGCCGTCATTGCCACAGCGCTCTCACGATTGAAACCGGGAAAACGACGACGATCTTTGCTGGCCGTCAGCAGCCGATCAAAGCGCAGCCATTGCGCGACAAACTCGTCTATTGCTTGCCGCGCGCGCGAATCGTTGAGCATGCGCCGAGCCGCTGTCTCGACGCCTTGTGAGGTAGCAAGCTCGCCGCGCGCGGCGCTCTCAAACAACGCCGCATCCGGCATAGTGTCCCAAAGCGCGTATACCAGGCGGCTCGCCGTCGCGTAAGGCTTCCACTTCGGATTGGAAGTGTCATCCAGCCGGAAGAGAAAGTGTGGCGATTGAAGCATGGCTTCGACCGCGAGCCGCACCCCTTGGTAGAAATCGGTTTCGCGCCGGAAAAGTTCTTCATAACGTTTCTGCTCGTCAGGTTCCAGTGGCCGCCGAAAAGCTTTCAACCCGAACTCGCGCACGAAGCGCGCGCGGCACGCAGCCGACGGCTTGCAAGGAACAAGGCCGCGCCGGTCGCCACCCTGAAACGCATTACGCGCCAGCCGCTCAGCAGCCGTGCTGTACGCCTCGACGAGCAGCGGCGAGAGGTTCTGCGCCTGGTACTGATTCTTGAAACCGTTGACAAAGTCTTCAGGCGGAAATTGATTCGCGGGCGCACTCTGGTCGCCGAGCAAATCGCGGATGGTGTTGTTGTATTGACTGTGGGTCAGCCGTCGCAGCGCTACTGTAGGCCGCACGCCATCAGCTTTCTCTTTGCGATACTTCAGCGCGCGGGCAAGTTCATCACTCGACAGCTTGGCCAGGAACTGAACCCACGCCTTCAAAATCCCTTCCTCTTCGCTTCCAGGCTTGATCCGCTGGCCGCCCGCGTGTGGAATACGGTTGGTGGGTTTCTTGAGCAGCAGCGATTCTTCCGGCTGATCGCGATCAATTAATTCGACCAGCGAACGCCCGAAAGCTTCAATTCGCTCCGGACTCGCATCAGGCTCGGGAAACTGTAGCCGCGTCACCGAAGCCACACCGTCAGGGTTATGACACGAGCGGCAGGCAGCTTTCTCCAACACTGGGTAGAGCGTTTTTGTAAAGGGAGCTGCTTGCGTCAGCGAGAAAGCTGCTGGCGCAGGAAAGAAACTTGTGTAGGCCCAGCACAAAAAGAAAGCAAGAATCAGCCAGGCCCTGCCTCTCTTTGGTCTGCTTGTGCTTTTGTCTGGCATTTCGCTCTCCTTACTTGCGCCCCTGGCCATACAAAATCGCGCCCGGCCGCGCGCCCGTGTGCTTTCCTCGTTCCAATACCAGCTTGCCGTTGACGATGACGTACTCGATGCCGCTTGCGTACTGATGCGGCTGCTCGAACGTGGCATTGTCAATGATAGTCTCAGGATTGAAGACCGTCACGTCCGCCCATTGTCCCGGACGCAGCAGCCCACGGTCGTAGACGCGAATCTTTGCGGCGTTCGCCGAAGTCATCTTGCGCACAGCTTCTTCGAGCGAGATCAATTTCTCTTCGCGCACGTAGCGGCCCAGCACGCGCGGGAATGTGCCGTAATAGCGCGGGTGCGGATGACCGGCGGCCAGTGGGCCTTCGGTCTTCACAGCAGTACCATCAGAACCGACGGACACAAACGACTGTTTGAGCGCATAGCGCATGTCTTCCTCCGCGTGGTGAAAATAGACAGTCGGCACCGAGCCGTCGTTTTGTGCTAACAGCTCGAACAACACGTCGAGCGGCGGCTTGCCTAACAGCTTAATGACTTCGTTCATGCGCTTACCCTGAAACTGCTTGTACTTCGGATTTCTCAACGTGACCAATAGCATCCCGTCCCAGCCACCTGTCGCCGTGTAGTGGTTGTACCAGTCCGAGTCGGGAATGCCGTTGAGTATCTCGCGCTCCAAACGCGGGCGCAACGCGGGGTCTTTGAGCCGCTCAATCAGCGCTTTGCTGCCGCCTTCGTGCGCCCAGGGCGGAATGATGCTCGACAGGTTGTTTTGTCCTGCGCGGTACGGATAGACATTGGCTTCGACCAGTTGGCCTTGTGCGCGGGCATTCGCAATTACCGCGACCAAATCAGGCATCTTGCCCCAGAGTTTGTGCTCAGCGATCTTGAGATGAATGATGTCAACCGGAATGCGCGCGCGGCGGCCAATCTCAAGCGCTTCAGCAACCGATTTGAAAACTCCCGTGCCTTCCGTCCGCATGTGAGTCGAATAGATGCCGCCGTATTCGCCAGCGACTTCGCACATCGCCACCAACGTGTCAGTGTTAATCCAAACGCCGGGCGGGCCGCTCAAACTGCTGGCGACGCCGAGCGCACCCTGCTCCATCGCCTCGCGGACGATGGCTCGCATGCGCGCAAGTTCGTCGGCGCTGACCGGGCCAGCGCGGTTGCCGTGAACGCGCGTCCAGACTGTGCTAGAGCCGAGATACGAGCCGACGTTGGTCGAGCTGCCGCGCCGTAGTAGCTCGGCATAGTAGCTCGAAAAATCTTTCCAGCGTTCGGAGGGCGCGGCGGAACCGCCTTCGCCAAAGATCATCGTCGTCACGCCCTGGCGCACAAAGCTCTGGGCATCGCCGTCCTTGATGATCGTGTCGTCGGAGTGGTTGTGAATATCAATAAAGCCGGGCGCGACGACCAAGCCCTTCGCGTCAATCGTGTGTGTGGCCGAGCGGTTAGTGAGCCGGCCAAGCGCCACAATTCGTCCATCGCGCAGGCCAATATCGCCGACGTATGACGGATTGCCCGTGCCGTCAACCACACGACCATCACGGATGAGCAGATCAAATTCCGCCTGCTGACCGGCGATACTACAAATCAGAGCGATGCTTAGGCTGAATACAGCCAGAATGTTTCTCATAAACCAATCTCCTTCCTGGGAGCGCACGCGGCCGCGGGCGGGCGTGCTGATGCGCACACGCTGCCCGGCAGGTAAACACTTCACTCCTCGCACGCGGGCCGCGTGCGCTCCCAGGTTGCCTCGCGCAATTTGAAACGCTGAATTTTGCCGGTCGCGGTCTTCGGCAACTCTGCCACAAAATCAATGATGTGCGGATACTGAAAGCGTTGCAGCCGCGCTTTGCACCATCCCTGCAATTCTTCTTTAAGTGCGGCTGAAGGAGTTTGCTGTAGCGCGAGGATAAGCACCGCGCGGATGCGCATCACACCTTCAACCGGAACACCAATCACGGCAGCTTCGCTGATTGCCATGTGTTCCAGCAGCACGTTCTCCATTTCGATCGGCGAGACCCATTCGCCGCCGACTTTGAGCATGTCATCAGCGCGGCCTTCGTACCAGTAGAAGCCCGCTTCATCCGCGCGATAGCGGTCGCCAGTCGCCGTCCATGCGCCCTGCATTGTGCGACAACTCTTCTCGCGCTGATGCCAGTAAAAGGGCGCGGCACTCTCGCCCTTCACCAATAGATTGCCTGTCTCGCCGACAGCGACAGACCGCCCTTCATCGTCCAGAATGCGCAGTTCATAGCCCGGCACAGGCTTGCCGCTCGAACCGGGTTTGTGCGCCGCCAGCGTGTTCGAGCAGAAGATGTGCAACAACTCCGTCGAGCCTATGCCGTCCAGGATGATCTGGTCGAAGCTCTCTTGCCAACGCCGCCACGTTTCGGGCGCGAGCGGTTCGGCGGCAGAGATGCAAAGCCGTAGCGAAGAGAGATCGCGCGCCGTTGCCGCTTCGTCATTGAGGATCGCGTTGTAAAGCGTCGGCACTAAGCACAGCACGGTCGGGCGATAACGCTCAATCGTATCGAGAATGCTGCGCGGCGTCGGTCGTCCCGGTACAAGCACCGTCGAGGCCCCACAACTAAACGGAAAGCTGAGCGCGTTGCCAAGTCCGTAGGCGTGGAACAGCACACGACCAAAGACAAGGTCGCGTTCGGTCAATTGCAGAACGTGGCGTGCATAAGTCTCACAAGTAACCGGGATGTCCCCGTGCAGATGGACGACGCCTTTGGGCTTGCCCGTAGAGCCGGAACTGTAAAGCCAGAAGGCCATGTCATCACGATGCGTGCTGGCTGGCGGCAGTTCCCCGCTGTGCGCAGCGAGCAATTCGGTCAGTGCATAAGCATTCGGCGCGCTGCCATCGGCCACGATAATGCTGACCGGTTCGTCATAATCTTCAAGCGCCTGCGACAGTTTATCGAGGTGCGCGGCCTCAGTGATAACCACACGCGCATAACTGTCTTCTAGGAAGAAGCGATAATCAGCAGGCTTGTACAACGGATTGATCGGCACTGGTACTGCGCCGATACGCATTGCACCAAAGAAGGCCCCCGGGAACGCTGGCGTATCGCCGAGCACGAGCAGGACACGTTGTTCACGCACAACGCCGAGCGCCCGTAACGCGCGCGCCATTGCGCAAATGCGGTTGAAGAGATCGTGATACGTGATCTGCTCGTCACCAAAATAGATGGCCGTCTTACCGCCCCGACCCGCTTCGAGGTTGGCATCAATCAGGGTAGCCGCGTTGTATCTTTCGGGTACCATCATCTTGTACCGTAGACTGTTAGTCTGCGGATGATTTGATCTTTCGAGTATTCCGGGACAACGCATCCATCGCCCGCGCGACAGCGATTTCCCGCAATAGGTATGTAATGAAGCCTGCCGCAGACTAACAGTCTACGGTACAACTTTGCGCCTTTCGTGACCTACTGATCATTCGCTGCGTATGAGATTTTCTTCCCGCAAAAAGGCAGCCATTGCCTCCAGCGTGTGTTGCGGTTGATCGCGGTGCGGGCTGTGTCCGCAGTCGGCAAAAATTACACTGCGAACCTGTCCCACGCAGCCTTGCTCGATAGTCTCGACCTGTCGCAACGTGCCGTACTGATCGTTTTCGCCCTGAATCACCAGTACGGGCACGCGAATCTGTGGCAGATACTCTGCGATATTCCACGAACGAAAGGCCGGATCGAGCCAGGCCTGGTTCCAACCCCAAAAAGCGCCATCAACATTCTTGCCGTGATAACGCTCCAACGCTGTGCTTAGCCCGCCACTGCGATAGTTCTCGGCAGCCGCGGCAATGCTCCTGAGTGTGATTTCTTCCGTGAACACGTGCGGCGCTTCCAGAATCAGCCCACGCACTTGTTCGGCCCTGCCACTGCCTGCGTAAATCAGCGCGATGGAACCGCCGTCGCTGTGCCCAACGAGAATGGCTTGCTGCACAGCCAGTGCATCCAGCACTAGCGGAAGCGTGACCAGCGCTTCGTCGTGCATGTACCGCACCCCGCGCGGCAGCGCAATCGGATCTGATTGTCCGTAACCGGCGCGACTATAAACGAGCGCGCCACAACCCCCTGCTTCAGCCACCCGCGCGGGAAAATCTCGCCACATCGCCACGCAGCCCAGGCCTTCGTGCAGGAAGACCAACGTCGGCGCGGCAGAGGGAGCCGGGCCGTGCCAAACGTATTCGAGTTGCTGCCCGCCAACTTTCAGATGTGGCATGATTATCTTGCCAGCAGGAGCGGCACGCCAATCAACAGCAGCGCCCCAAGAAAGATCAGTCCGAAGACCGCCCCCAATCGCCAAAAATGAGCAGATGGCAGATAACCGCTTTCATAGTAGGCGAGTCCCGGCCCAGTAGCGTAGGGCGTGATCACTCCCATAATGCCAGTCGTCAGCGCCAGCGCCAGCGCGAGTTTGTCCACCGGCATTCCGGGAATGCCAGCGCCTACGGCGAGCATCACCGGCAACAGCGCCGTGGTGTGCGCCATCAGGCTGGCAAACATGTAATGAGCGAAGAAGTAGACGCTCACCAACGTGACGAGCGCGAGGTTGGGTGAAAGCCCGCCCAAGTGCGCGGCGAAGCTATCAGCAAACCATTTGACGAAGCTCGTGCGAGCAAGCCCGCTCGCGAGCGTCACCAGCGTGGCGAACAAGACAAGCGTCGTCCACGCAGTATGGTGGCTCGCCATCTCGTGCCAAGTGACGACGCGTGTAATCAACATGAGCGAGACGACGATGAGTGCCGCCGTCGTGGCTTCGACGTACCGCCCACCAAAGATCCAGAGCACGGTCGCCAGCAGCACTAGCAGCGCAAAGATCATTTCGCGAATCGAGGGCGCACCCATTTCTTTCAACTCGCGCGCCGCCCAACTCGGCACCTCCGTCCCGTGCTTGAGCTGCGGCGGGTAAAGCACGTAAGTCAGGATTGGCAAGGCCAGCAGCAGCGGCAAGGCAAAGGGCGCCGCGGCTAAAAACCACTGCGTCCAGGTAATCTCGACTTTGACGATCTTCCTGGCGAATTCCAGGGCGAGCAGGTTCGGGGCACAGGCCGTCAGAAACAAAGAGCTGGTCACAGAGGTCGCTGCAAAAGTCGTCCACATCAGATAACCGCCGATCTTGCGCGCCGAAGGCTCGTTCGGCTGTGAGCCATAAAGCGGCGGCAGATTTCGCACCACAGGGAAAATTGTACCGGCGCTGCGTGCAGTGTTTGACGGCGTGAACGGCGCCAGAATCGCATCGGTCAGAGCAGTGGCATAGCCCAGCATGAGTGTATTCTTTCCCAGAGCCTTCACCATGACGAGCGCGATGCGCCGCCCCAGCCCGGTCTTCTCGTAACCGAGCGCGAACATGAAGGCGCTGAAGATCAGCCAAACCGGGCCGTTCGCAAAACCGGAGAGCGCCCACCGCAGCGATTCGTCGGAGAGCGCAAACTCCGGCTTGGCCAATTCCGCTGGACTGACGAGCACCCACCTTGACAGCACCGCAACCAACGTCACGGCGATGACACCGATGGCTGGACTGGGAAGCGGCTCGAACACTAACGCAGTAATCACACCAGCGAAGATAGCGAAGTAGTACCAGGCGTGCTGCGCGCAGCCAGCGGGCGCAGGAATCAGAGCGATGATCGCCATCACGGCAAGCGGTGCAAAGGCTCTCCACCGTTGTAGCTTGATCGCTGCCTTCTCTGACGCCAGGGTTTGACTGGTATCCGTTACAAGGGATGTTTCCATTGATGCTCAGATTAGATCAGTTTGCGAATCGGCGTATGGATAACACAAAGGTTCAAATAGGCAAAGGTTCAAAATGATCTTTGCAGCTTTGCGCCTGGGTGTTGGATTTTTGCCTGCTTCTCCATAAGATGACTTACCACAAGCTCAACAAGGAGAATAATCGAATGAAGACCTATCGGGTCGCCGTCATTGCCGGAGACGGCATTGGTCAGGAAGTGATTCCCGCCAGCATCCAGGTGCTCGAAGCTGCAGGTGCGCGCTTCGGTTTTCAATTTGAATGGACGTATTTTCCGTGGGGCTCAGATTACTACTTCGAGCACGGCGCGATGATGGCGGCGGATGCGCTCGACCAATTGCGTCCGCTGGATGCGATCTATCTCGGCGCCGTCGGCGATCCACGTTTGCAAGAC
Source organism: uncultured Acidobacteriota bacterium (assembly GCA_963699175.1). Taxonomy (GTDB): domain Bacteria; phylum Acidobacteriota; class Blastocatellia; order RBC074; family RBC074; genus JACPYM01. The sequence continues at coordinate 2,624,012 of OY969418.1, forward strand.
AACGTCACGCTCAACGGTTTGCTGCTGCCGATCAGGCGCACCTTCGATCAATACGCCTGCGTGCGACCGGCGGTGCTCTATGAAGGCGCTCGCTCGCCGCTCGCCGGAAAGCAAGCGGGCGAGATTGATTTCGTAGTCGTGCGCGAAAACACCGAAGGCGAATACTCACAGATCGGCGGGAACCTTTACACTGGCAGAGCGGAGGAAGTTGCCATTCAGACGGCTGTTTTCACGCGCCACGGGACTGAGCGCGTGATTCGCTTCGCATTTGAACTCGCGCGCAAACGCAATAAGAAGCGACTGCTGACTTCGGTGACTAAATCAAATGCGCAGGGCTACAGCATGACCTTCTGGGATCGCGTCTTTGCTGAAGTCAGCCGGGATTATCCCGACATTCGCACGGAATCGCTGCTGGTGGATGCGGCGTGCATGGATTTGGTGCGGCGGCCTGAGAGCTTCGACGTGATGGTAGCGTCGAACCTGTTCGGCGACATCCTGACTGACCTGAGCGCAATCATCACGGGCAGCCTCGGCCTTGCGCCAAGCGCGAATCTCAACCCCGAAAAGAAATATCCGTCAATGTTCGAGCCAGTACACGGTTCAGCGCCTGACATCGCAGGCCGTGGACTGGCTAATCCGCTGGCGACGATTCTGGCTGGCGCAATGATGCTTGAACACTTGGGCGAAGCTGAAGCCGCGCGCAAAGTGGCAGAGAGCGTCGCAAAGGTGCTCGCTGCGGGTCACACATTAACGCCGGACTTAGGCGGCACAGCAAAGACGGATGGGGTCGGAGCCGCAGTGAGCGCGCAAGTTGAGGATTGAGGGTGAATCAATGATTGATTTTGAAACCACGCCTGCCCGGTATCGCCATTGGAAACTCTCAATTGAGGGCGCGGTCGCCACACTGGCAATGGATGTGCAGGAAGACGAAACTCTGGCAGAGGGCTACAAACTCAAGCTCAACTCCTACGATCTAGGCGTTGACATCGAACTGGCCGACGCGGTCGAGCGCCTGCGTTTCGAGCATCCTGAAGTCCGCGTCGTTATTATCACCAGCCTCAAACCACGCATCTTCTGCGCGGGCGCGAACATTTACATGCTCGGTGCGTCGTCGCACGCTCACAAGGTCAACTTCTGCAAGTTCACTAACGAGACGCGCTGCGCGATTGAAGACGCTTCGCAACATTCCGGGCAACGCTACATTGCGGCGCTCAACGGCACGGCATCGGGCGGCGGTTACGAATTGGCGCTAGCTTGCGAAGAGATTTACTTGGTGGACGACGGCAACGCGGCGGTCTCGCTGCCGGAGGTGCCGCTGCTCGGCGTACTGCCGGGCACCGGCGGGCTGACGCGCTTGGTGGACAAGCGCAAAGTGCGCCGCGACCGCGCCGATCTTTTCTCAACGCTCGCCGAAGGCTTGAAGGGTAAGCGCGCCAAGGAGTGGGAATTGATTGACGATTACTTTCCAACCACCAGATTTCAGACCGCAATAGACACGCGCGTGAGCGAATTGATTGCCACAAACAGAGGTCAGCAAGAAGGCCCTGGCATCAAACTCAATCCGCTGCGAATTGAGTTTGATGCCACTGCGCGTGAGTATGGCTATGTGAGCCTACGCTTGAATCGCGAGAAGCGTTATGCCGACCTGACGGTGCGCGGGCCTGCCAGCGCTTTGCCAACTCACCCAACAGAGATTCAGCAACTCGGTGATGCGTACTGGCCGCTTCAAGCTTACCGCGAACTCGACGATGCCTTGCTGCACCTGCGCGTCAACGAGCCGGAAATCGGGCTGGTCTGTTTGCACACCACAGGCGAGCTTGAAAATGTGCTGGCAGTTGATCGCACGCTCGCCGCGCAGCGCGATTACTGGCTGGTGCGTGAAATACTGCTGCACATGGCGCGCGCGCTGCGACGGCTTGACCTGACGGCGAAGAGCTTCTTTGCCATTATTGAGCCGGGCAGTTGTTTCGCGGGCAATTTGTTTGAGCTGGCGTTGGCGGCGGATCGCACGTATATGTTCAACGACCCACAGCGACGGGTTGAAATTGCGACCAGCGCGCTGAATGGCGGCGCGCTGCCGATGAGCAACGGCCTGACGCGCCTCGCCTCCCGCTTTCTCGCCCGTCCGGAAAAAGTTGACGAGGTGTTGAATCACGCAGGCCGCTTCGATACGGAGGCCGCCGATGAGGCTGGTCTGGTTACGACTGCACCAGACGAATTGGACTGGGATGATGAGCTTCGGGTGGCGATTGAAGAGCGCACCTCGCTCTCGCCCGACGCGTTGACCGGCATGGAAGCTTCGCTGCGTTTTGCTGGCCCGGAAACGACCGACACAAAAATCTTCGGACGCTTGACCGCGTGGCAGAATTGGATTTTCCAGCGTCCCAATGCAGTCGGCGAACACGGCGCGTTGACCAATTATGGCAAACCTACTCAGCCCCGGTTCGATTACAAGAGGACATAAGCTATGAGCTTGTACGAGCGCATCCCAAACAACGTGAATCTAGCGGAAGACGCACGCCTACAACGTGCGCTGGAAAAGTGGCTGCCCAACTACCTCGACTGGTGGCGCGAGATGGGGCCGGATGGTTTTCAAGAAAAAGACATTTACCTGCGCACGGCCATCAGCGTCGAGCCGGACGGCTGGGCGCATTTTGATTACGTGAAGATGCCCGATTATCGCTGGGGCATCTTCCTGACGCCGCCTGCTTCGGATGCGCAGATCGGCTTCGGTGACAACTACGGCAAGCCCGCTTATCAAGAAGTGCCCGGCGAATTTCGCAATCCGCTGCGCCGCATCATCGTCACGCAGGGCGACACCGAACCGGCCTCGGTCGAACAGCAACGACAACTCGGTCACACCTGCCCGTCGCTCTACGACCTGCGCAATCTCTTTCAGGTAAACGTCGAAGAAGGCCGCCATCTGTGGGCGATGGTCTACTTGTTGCAAGGCTATTTCGGACGCGACGGGCGCGAAGAGGCCGAAGAGTTACTGCAACGCCGCAGCGGCAATCCCGACAAGCCGCGCATCCTGCAAGCCTTCAATCAGCCCTGCGACGACTGGCTGAATTTCTTCTGCTTTACGATGTTCACCGACCGCGATGGCAAGTACCAGCTTTGCGCGCTCGCCGAATCTGGGTTTGAGCCGTTGCAGCGCACCTGCAAATTCATGCTGACCGAAGAGGCTTATCACATGTTCGTCGGTGAGTCGGGCGTCGGTCGCGTGGTCAGGCGCACCGCGCAGTTGATGAAGCGCGGCGATGTGTGCGAATTCGGCGGCATCCCGCTTGAGATCATTCAGAAGTACATCAACTTCTGGTACTCGTATTCGCTCGATCTGTTCGGCGGCGAGATCAGCTCGAACGCGGCGGACTTTTTTGCCGCTGGCTTGAAAGGCCGCTTTCGCGAGCAGGACTTGTACGAAGACCATTTGGCGGCTGACGGTGTGCTGTGCGTCGAAGTGATCGAACACAACCAAGTGAAGAGACGCGAGGTGCCGCTGCGCAACGCGCTCAACGAAGTGCTGCGTGGCGAATACATAAAAGATTGCGAGCGCGGGCTGGCGCGCTGGAACAAAATCCTCGCCGAGGAAGACGTGACGGAAAGACTCTACCTGCCCAGCGCGCGTTTCCACCGGCACGTTGGCGAGCACGCTAGATATTGCTTCAACACTCACGGCAACCTGATTTCATCGGCTGAATTCGGCAACCAATCAACCGATTGGTTGCCGACAGGGCAAGATCGCGAGTACGTCCGCAGCTTGATGACGCCGGTCGTGGAACGGGGCAAGATTGCCAATTGGATCGCGCCGCCGAAAACCGGAGTCAACCACAATAATTTTGATTTCGAGTATGTGCGTTTGTAGTCCGCCTGAAGATGAGACTATTGAGCTGAGTCTTCACATCAGCCGCTCGTCGCAAGCGTGCGCCATCGAACAACGCGCACAACGCTGCGGGTGATCGTGGTCGCGGTGTACAGCGTCGCGCGTCAGCAGCATTCTCATTTGTGCAATCATCTCCATCAACTGCTCGCGCAACTCATCCGTGTTGGCGATCCGCAGCGTTTGGTCGCGGTAGCGAATCAAGCCGTATGGCACAGGCCGTTGCAGCACATCTTCCACCAGCAAAAAATAAGCGGCCAACTGCATCTGTTGTGATTGATAGGGCCGCCCATCACGCGGCGCAGAGCCTGATTTCACTTCAACCGGAATCAGATTGTTATGCTGGTCTTTCAGCAAATAGTCAGGCTTGCCGGTCAGCCCCAGGCGGCTCGAATAGAGCGGCTTTTTCGCCAACCCGGAGACATCTTGATAAACGATCTTCCCTTGCGGCAGCCCGCTGCTTTGCCGCAGCCGGTTGGCGCGCGCCAACAGTAGTGCCGCCAGCACGACAAGCAACAGTACTATGACTAAGAGTGGTGTGATTGTCATCGGGGTTCACCTCGGCATTACGGCGGTGAGCCAGCGCCAGAGCAACACGACGAGCAGCAACAACGCGAGCAAAGCCAACAGCCTGCCTGCACGCTTCAAACGCCTGGCCTGTAAGACTCCGGCGGCGTGCCGCGTGTGAAAGGCTACGCCTTCTGCCAGATGTTCACCTTGCGCTTCTTCACCACAGCGTTTGAGATGCCAGGCTTTCGCGCAATAGGCAAACTCAGCGATTTCGGAAGCAGAAATGACAGCGCGACGATTGAACTGCGGAAGTTCTTTCTTCATCGGTTAAAGTTTCATCGAACTGGTTAAGCGGGCGAGCGGTACAGCACGGGAGCGATAGCGACCGGATAGGCTTCGCCACAGACGCTTACGATTCCAATTCTACCGGTCGCTACCGCTCCCGCTACTGTACGATCACGCAATCTCAATCGTCATTCCTGCCTCACGCAATCTCTTGGCAAGCACTTCTCCGAGGCCGGTTGCCGGAGTCAGGACGCCACCGCGCTGTGGGCCGCCAGGCAGTTCGTCGGTGTTTAAGGCCAAGCTCAACGCCGACTCGCAGAGGAATTTGACGGTGGCGCGATTCCCTGGGTCTCCTCGATCACGCAGGAGGCCACGCACTTTGCGTCCATCACTCGCCCAGCCCAATAATTCACAACGGAACCAGCCTTCATTCATAGTTCTCTCCGAAGGGCCAACACCTGGTTGTGGCAGGATGGGTTTGATCAAGTGACGTAGCGGAGATTGCAACGCGACTTCAAACAGCGCCGTTCCCGTCGTCAAGCCAACGGCCTGCGCCAATCCGAGCGGCCCACTGAACTTCAGATATTCCTGGTAACTGAAGTCCGCCCCATAAGGAGCTTGCCACTGCTGGAAGAGCGCGTGACTGCGACGCACCACGCGCGTGTTGATCTGGCTCATAATAAAAGGGCCGACCCACGCGGCAATGTCTTGATCGTATTGTGGCAAAGTCGGATCGTGGTTTCGTACGACTTCTTCTTTAGTATGTTCTCCCGGCGGGTTCAGCAGGAATGGATCGCGCGTTTGCGCTGCCTGGCCAGTCTCGTAAAGGTTCAACGCAGTAGCCAGCGTGCCGCCGTTCACGCCGCCGTACATTTGAAAATAGGCTTTCACTGCTCGACACGGCGCACCAAGCTCACGTTGTATGTGTTGGGCGACCAGATAAGCTCCCAAGTCCGACGGCACTGAATCGAAACCGCAGAATGGAATGATCCGCGTTCCATCGGCAGCCGCTCGACTGTGATAACGATCAATCAGCCCTCTGACCCAGGGCGTCTCGCCGGTGATGTCAACGTAGTGCGTCTTCAACCGCACGCAAGCATCCACGATGGCCGAGCCATAGAGCGCAAAAGGCCCTGCCGTTGTAGCTATCACGCGCGTCCGCGCCACGATGGCATCAATGGCCGCTTGATCATGGCTGTCAGCCACCAGCACGTCTATGTCTTTGGCGACGCCGCCAATCAGCGTTTTAACCGCTTCCAGTTTTTCTCGATTGCGCCCGGCAATGGCCCAGCGCACTTCGCCAGGGCGTGCTTGCCTGGCCAGATAACGCACGGCTTGTTTACCGGTGAAGCCACTGGCGCCATAGAACACCACGTCGTAATCGCGATTTGGCATTGGACAAAACCTCAATGTCCGACAAGCTGCCAGAGCTTGTCGGAGGCTTGCGCGTGCGTTAAGCCGGAATTAGCGACAAGCTCTGGCAGCTTGTCGGACGACGTTCAAGTCGTCGCCATCCATTCGACAATGCGCCCGGCCACTTCTTCGCCCGCATCTTCCTGAATGAAATGGCCCGCCCCTTTGATCGAAAGCGGTGGCGCGGCATTACAAAAGATCGAACGCAAGTGCGCTTCGGCGGGCGCAGTGATTGCGTCTTCAGCGCCCCACGGCAAGAACACCGGCAGCGTCAGAGTCCTGAGCACTTCAATAGCCACTCGATTGTCGTAAGCGCCGGGATAGTCGGGTCGAATCGGCACGAGGCGCGGGAAGACTAGCGCAGCGGTTTGATATTCCTTCGACGGGAACGGCGCGGCGTAGGCGGCAGCCTCCTCATCGGAGAGTACACGCCGCTTGAGCGTGTTACGCATGAGCTTTGGCAGATCGAGCGCTTCAATGCGCTGCGAAAATCTGCGCCACTTCATAAACGCTTCAGTGCGCCCGCGCCCGGTACCGATGCCCGTATTCATCGCTACCAACCGCCCGAACAACCTCGGCATCTGCGCCAGCACTCGCAGGCCCAATGACCCGCCCCAATCCTGACACACGAGCGTGATGTTTTTCAGCTCGAGCGCAGCGATAAATTTGCGCAGCCAGCGCGCGTGCGCTTTGTAGCTGTACGCGTTCGTGGCGACGGGTTTATCCGAGCGTCCGAAGCCAATCAAGTCGGGCACAATCACGCGCGCGGCTTCAGCCAGCGGCGGAATCATGTGCCGGTAGAGATAGCCCCACGTCGGCTCGCCGTGCAGTAGCAAGATCGGAGCGCCGCTACCGTGTTCGACGTAAGCCATGCGCAGCCCTTCGACTTCGACATATTTGGGTTCGTAACCAAACCCGGGTAAGTTGGCGAAGCGGTCTTCAGGCGTGCGCAACACTGAGTTTGCGGGCCAGCTTGTTTGCACACCGGCGAACTGCGCGACTTTGGCGACATCAGCCGGGTCGAGGCTTTCGGCTACTTCCGCCACCCAGAGCGAGAAGGCTAGCAGGTCGGCATCTATTTCGTGCTCTGGCGGGCGTGGTTCGTAACGATCCCAGTGGCCGTAGACTGTCGCCATTGACGGGCGACCGCGACCGAGGTCGGCCAACTCCAGCGCGTAAAGATGATCGTGAGTCGAGCGCCAATAAACACGGCCTGCGCGCATGCCCGTCGCGCGCTCAAGGGCTGCTGCTACGTCGGGACGCACGTCCAGTTCTTGTTCCCACAGCAACGGATCGGCGCGCAGGTAGGAGAGTTCTTCGGCGGCGGGATTGATGAAGTTCATAGCTTTGCCGTGACCGTGCGGTTGAGAAACTCTACGATGGCGCGCGCCAGCTCAGGCCCGCGATCATCTTGCAAAAAGTGGCGTGCGCGGTCGAAACTGATTGGCCCTTCGGCGTGCGGCAGCAGTTCTTTCAAACGCTCGCCGAATTCAAGCGGGAAGACCTCGTCATCTGGCGCCCACAGCAACAGCGTCGGCACTTCCGCCAATTCCGGCAAGCGCCGTTCAATCGCTTCCATATCGGCCCAGCCGCGATCACCCACGTGCATCGGGATCGTGCGCGGCCACGTCAACACGACGTGATCCGAATCCGGCTCGTCAAAAACGTGATGATAGCCGCGCGCCTCTTCCTCGCTCATTCCGCGCGCAGAGACAGCCGACGGGCCGTGCTGTGAGAGCACCTTGTGGCGCTTCATCAGGAACTGACCGATCAGCGGCGCGTGCCACGTCGTCCACGGCCTCGGCGAAGCGTGGAACTTGCTGAGCATTCCGGTGAAGAGCCAGGTGTTCATCAGCACCAACGCATCGAGCTTTTCGACACGCTGCAACGCTGCCCCGACTCCCTGCGGCCCGCCCCAATCTTGCCCGACAATCACGAATCCGCGCAGGTCGAGTTGGTCAATCAACGAGACAAGGTCGGCGATGTGATGCGCGAGCGTCAACGCAGCGTCTACGCGCGGATGATCGGAATAGCCCGCGCCGATCCAATCGGGCGCAATTGCGCGATAGCCCGCTTCGACGAGCGGCCCGACGAAATCGCGGTAGAGAAAGCCCCACGTCGGATTGCCCGAAAGCAGCAGCACCGGGCGGGCGGTACGCTCACCTTCGTCAATGTAAGCCATCGTTCGCCCGTTCACAGTGAGCGCACGTTGCTCCCACGGAAAGAGCGGCTTGAGCCAATCAGGTTTTGGTGTCAATTCAGTCTTCATCTGCACCTCACAAGCTAACGACATTAGGCTATGCTTCACCAGTTTGCATTCATTTAGGTCGCAGCTTTGATTGGTTCTATGATTTCTTTCTCAAAGCGCTGCCGCACAAAAGAATCATTCTCTTGTTTGCAATTGTACAGAATATATGCGACGGAAACGTGTGTTGTGTTTGCTTGCTCTTTGATTCTTATATTGACATTTACCTTTCGCCCACAGTAATCCTCCTTGAGATAAAAGCTGTACCAGTCACCGTCTTCATTCGACAATTTCTCTACGTGAGAAATGTCTTGAGCGGTTGTCTTACGCAAACGACTGAGAAATTCCGATTTTGATATATTGAATTGATATTTCTCACCACAACAAACATGGTCGCCGACGAAGCTTGTGGCGGTAAAGAAAAATAATGAAAGACCTATGGTAGTAATAATAGCTCCTCGACGAAGCCAAGCGAGTTCAAGCGAAGCCAGAGCCTGGCGCTTTCGAGCATAAATGAGCGCTAGCGGCAGAGTAGTTATAGCAATATAGTCGGTTGGATCAGCAATACGTTCAACCGTCGGTAAACCTGCTTGATTCCAAAAATCAATGAGTGGTTGAGAGTAAGAGGATTTCCAAAGCAGAAAGACGATTCCCCAAGAAAGTATCACGAAGCGAGGCGGCATTCTTACGATTGCGATTGTGAACAGGGAGATAGACCACAAGCCAGCAAAATCTGATAGCTTTCCAGTTAGCCAATTGTGATAGAGCGACTTCCAGAAGAAGTCATTCCCAGCCAAGATCGCAAGACCAAGTAAAAAGCCTGGAGACAGAATTAGTCTTTCCTGGATCATATGTTCAGCGACCTAACTTATTTAGCGCGCCACGACTGGCAAGCTCAGTGCCGATGGGTGCTGTTTATCAACATAAACGCTGTTAGTCGCAACGAGGCCATCCCCTTTGTGATACATCGGCCCGCCATTGTTCAGGTTGAGCGCATACTTCGGGTGATTCGCTGACGAGATGAGCAGTCGCGCGCGATGGCCTTTCAGAAACGTCAGCGCCGTGTTGCTCAACTCAATCGTCACTGGATAAATCTCGCCTGGCTTCAGCAACTCTTCGCGCGCGGTCGTATTGCGCAAGCGCATGCGCCTGATACCTTCGGTCACGAGCATCGAGCGACCATCGGGATAGACATCGGTCAGAATCGCGGTGAAATCTGTGTCTGCTCGATCTGAAGCGACAAACAGCTTCACCTTCACTTTGCCAGCAATCGCGACATCATCGGCGAGCACCGGCGTGCTGAAGACCAACACGTCACTGCGGCTTTCGACCTTCTCGCGTTGATCGGCAGGGCCGGGCTGCAATTCAGGTGTCAACACGTGGCCGCCGACGGTCGGCGCAGGGTTGGCGGGATCGTAACGAAAAGTGAGCGGCGCGGCCTCGCTCTTTGGCGCTTGCGTAACCAGCTTTTTGTCAGTGTTCAGGTAGTACGCTTGCTCGCGGCTGTCTTTTGGCGGCCAGCTTTCGCTCGTGCGCCACTCGTTCGCTCCCATCTGAAAGTAGGTGATCGGCGCTTCCGTTTTGTCGAAGCCGTTCGGTACGCCTCTGACCCAGTAGTCCATAAAGGCGCGCGCCTTCTTCATTGCAAATAAATGCGCGGCGGGAAATTCGAGTTGGCCGTTCTTCACCTGATCCACGCCGTGCACCCACGGCCCCATAATCAGGCGGCTGTGCGCGCGCGCTTTCTCGCCGCCACGTGCGCGTGCCGTCTCGAACGCCGCGATCACTCCGTCTGTATAGATGTCATACCAACCACCGACAAAGAGCAGCGGCACGCGCAAGTCTTCGCCTTTGACGAAGCTTGCAGCAGCCGTTTGCCACGCTTCGTTCTTGATTGGGCGCGCGGCCAGATTATCGCGGATCGCCGTGCCGAAGCCGATGCGACCGAGCATCAGCGCGAACTCTTCCCACAGCGCGCCACCGGGAAAGTAGATGTCGTAATCCAGATCGAGTGGCATCACGATGGGTATGCCACAAACCAGATTCGGCGGGTTCTCGCGCGCCGTCTCGTATTGCACGCGGCCCAGCGCCGACAAACCCCAGGTGGCTATTTTGCCGTTCGACCATTCCTGCTTGGCAATCCAGGCCATCGTGTCAAAGCCGTCCTGCCCGATGTTCGGTTGCTTGCCGGGGACTTGCGCGCTCTGCGAAGCGAACTTGCCGCGCCAGTCGGTGACCACGAAAGCATAGTTCGTATCAGTGAAAAGCGAATTCGCGCCCCAACGTCCTTCGCCCTGCCACCAGGCGCGCATCAGGTCTTTGTTGTAAGGCGTCTGGATCAACACGACCGGATGTTTGCCGCCGCTCTTGGGCAGATAAATATCCGCCGCCAGCGACTGGCCATCGCGCAGTGGAATCTGCGCCAGATGGCCGTTGAAAGCAGCCATCGGCGGGAATAACGACTGTCGCGCACTGGTCTGCTGTTTTAAGGCGGGCGACCAACCTGAAGTGATGACGATTGCAGCGATGAACAACAACAATCCGATTCTGTGTTTCATGTTGAACCTCTAAGTTGGTACAGAACGGGGAGCGTGAGCGACCTGTGCCGCGCCGTTGGCGCATTGGCCGCAGTAGACGCAATGCGAAGCATAGGTCGCTCACGCTCCCTGTTCTGTAGGCTTTTTCTTCAGCCGACGCGCTGTGTACTCATTCCGCGCCTGTACCGATTCAGGATCACTGATCGCGCTGAGCAGCGCCTCACCGTCAGCAAAAGCGGTCAGCCCTGCGCTCAGCGCGCGTGACACAGCGTTGACGTGTTCTTTGGTGATAACTACCGGCACTGACGGCATGGCGGTGATCTCCGCCGCCAGTTGCTCTACGTGTTGATCCAACTCAGCCAATGGTACAACGCGATTGACGAAGCCCATCGCTTTGGCCTCCTGCGGCGTAAATGGCCGGCAAGTCATGACCAACTCCTTCGTCATCGCCGGGCCGATTTCGCGCACCAAGCGCGGAATAGCGCCCCACGTCAGCGGGATGCCGAGTTCGATTTCAGGAATCGAGAAGCGTGCGTCCTCGGCTGCGACACGCAAATCGCAGGCGGAAGCCAGCACCACTCCACCGCCAACGATGTGCCCGTGCAAGCGCACGACGGTCGTCGCGCGCATCTGTTCGATGGCATCGGCCATGCGCCGCCCGTACTGTGCCGCTTCACGACGATAAAGCCAGGACTCGCCTGAAGCGGGGCTGGCCGCGAGCGCTGGAGATTCCTTGAGATCGGCGCCCGCGCAAAACGCCCGGCCAGCCCCGCCGACGATGACGACGCGCATCTCGCGTTGCTCATCAAACCAGCGTGCAGCTTCGGCCAACTCGCGCAGCATCGTCGCATTCATCGCATTCAACCGTTCAGGACGATTGAGCGTCAATCGTCCAAGCGGCCCGTTGATTTCTACAGTGATCGTTTCGAAGTGCATCTCAAGAAAATTCCGTTCCGCTTTCGCGCCAGCGACGCGGCGGACATTAGCCGGGATGCAATCCCCGGAAGCGTGGATCAATAAAGTCCCAGCCCTGAAAGGGCGACGGAGATTACTTCGGTCCGCCGCCCCTTCAGGGCTAGGACAACTGTTGTTACTTTTCCGGGGATTGCATCCCCGGCTAATCTCTGGCCGTCCCTCCGGGACTCAAATCTTGCTCAACGTTTGAGAAAGCGCCGAAACCATTGACCGACTTGCTCGAACATCTCTTCGGTGTAGGTATGGTCTCCGGCGGTGACGTGCACGGCAAAACGCTCTGCTGCGCCGCGCTGCGCATAAGCTGTTTTGACTTCCTGCTCCAACCTGCGCAGCCCTTCGACCGGCATCCCCTGATCCTGCTCGCGTCCCACCACCAACACGGCGCGCGGCACGAGGGATGCGAATACTTCCGGTTGATCGCCGGGAAACAGTTTGAGAAACCCCGCCGGGTAGAAGTATTGCGAATGATAGCCGGTGCGCTGTTGATTTTGCAGCAGCGCTGCGTAGGTGCCTGCCCCGCTACAGACGGGCACGATCACGCTCAAGCGTGGGTCAGTCGCAGCGGCATACCAACTGACCGCGCCGCCCAACGAGAACCCGGTGATCCCGATGCGCGCACGGTCAACGTCGGGTCTGGTCAACAGGTAATCCACCGCGCGCATCACTTCGTAGACCAGCAAGCCCATCTGGCTGCGGCCTTCGAGCTGTTCTCTGACCGCGTCGGTGAAGATGTTCTGCCCGCGCTCCGCCGAACCGCGATAATCGAGCGAGATGGTCAGAAAGCCCTGCCGCGCCAAGGCCCGCGCCCAGCCCGTGCGTGGGCGTTCGCTCAATTGCAACCGTGCGTCGGCAAGCTGTTGCCGCGTCCCGCCCGTGCCAGGCAGGCAGATGATGGCGGGCAGCGGTTGTGTGGCCGCGCGCGGTTTGACCACCATTGCCGGCACCCAAACGTCCGGCGCGGCGCGGAACCGCAAGTCCTCAATGGCGACATCACCGTCGGTGCGCTGCGGCTGCAACACCTCAGCCGCTAACGGTGCTTTCGCGCGCGGCAGGCTCAGCAAACGGCGCATGCGGGATTGCGCTGATTCCGCTGCGGCGCGGCGTTGCGTGCTACTGGCGCTGGCGCACAGCAACAAGGCCAAAATCACAGTTGAAGAGATAAGTGGTTTTGCTCGCACGGTCGGGGATTTTGATCCCTACTGCGATAATTTTTCAACCTTGTGGTGAGACTTTTCAGGCGAGTGCGAGCAATCTTTGTCTCGTGTGATGAAAATCAGGAGAAATGATGTCGAAGTCTTCTATAAAGAGGTGAAGCCGTAGTGGGAACAGCAGGAAAATCCGCCATATCAGCCGCAACATAAGAGCAGGTAGCAGACGCGGCAGAAGAGTGGTTGATAGATGGGCTGATAGCTAGCCTGCCTTTTTTCACGTGACTGCTTCGCGAGCTTTGTTTAGGCGCGCTTCATCAAGTAAAATCATCTTTCTAATCGCCTACTGTTGTATTTTCCAGGGGCGCGGTCTTCGGCATCCTTCAGAAACGGGCGATTTCGCACGCGAACTTAGCACCGCAGGGAATTGGACGAGATTCGTATTCTGTTTCATTTTATGCGAGGCGCATTTGCCAGGATTCAACGGATGCACAGGATATGACTCAACAATGGCCCGCCTCTGTGCTTGCTAAATCGTAGTAGAAACATTTGGCGCAATACCGATAGGAATAGAGAAAAGGGAAAATAATGTCCAATGAAAACAAATGGAAATTCCGCTGGCCAAATTCAGCAGACAATCGCTTCAATTACTACAACCTGCTTGAAAACCCGATAGCGAAACGCGGGAAGCCGGGATTCAAAGTTGCGATCGTCGGCGCCGGAATCGCAGGGCTGACCGCTGCACGAGAACTCGCGCGCGCGGGGTTTACCCACATTGATGTCTTCGAAGCCACAGACAGGATTGGTGGCCGGGCCTATTCTGTACAGGTGCCAAGACAACAAACGATGTATGAGCTGGGTGCCATGCGCATCCCGTTTTTTGACAAACCGGGTTCAAAGAACAGCGTAATGGACTACTATGCGACAAAGGAATTTAAATTTGAGGTCCAGGACTTTCCGAATCCGGGAAGCGATCATTGTGACACGGGCATTTATGTGAATCTCGGGACTGGCACTACTGACAGACACCCACCGGATATCGATGACTGGCGCAAGGATGAGAAGAAACCACCAAAGGACTACCAGCCAGCTCACAAGAAGTGGGAGGATTTTCAAGCTGGCTTTGAGAAAATCGCATCTAAGAAGTACGGCAGCAGTGATTGGACAACGTTTTGGCATAAGGTGGTTCATAAATACTCCAACATAACCTTTCGTGGCTTGGTCCAGATGCCTGTAGCCAAGCCAGGCGACATGGAGAAAGGTGACCTCGGCGGGTTGGGAATGTCTGATGAGGAGGCAAGACTCTTCTATGTGATCGGTGGTGGGGATGGCGGGTGGGGTGCCTTTTATGAAATATCCTCCCTGTTTGTCATACGCACTTTACTCTGCGGATTCAATAAACATCATCAGCTCGTCGTTGGGCGAATGCATCAACCTACTCAGGTGATCGAGGATGTGAATGGGGCAGCAATTCTGGTCCGTAGAAGAGGAATCCAGGCATTGGCAGAGTGCCTGCTGCTTGAGCCAATCAAAGAAACAGGCAAATCCCCACTCAGCAGTGGATCAGTGAGACTCCATCTGAATACGCATGTCCGATTTGTCAAAAGAATCGATAAACATAAAATACGCGCTACTATAGAATCACCCGGCGGCAAGACGCGGCCGGAGATGTATAGTGCGATTGTGTTTAGTCCGACAACTTGGGCGTTGCAGGAGTCGGTTGGATCAAAACACTTCGATGAAGTACTTCCAGAGGGACTTCGACCGGATCGACAAAGCCTGAATCAGTCACATTGGATCTCGAGTTGTAAGGTCTTCTTCCCCTTGAAAGAAAGATATTGGAAGTATGAAGATTTCCCTCAGACATTGGTTACCGATACATTCATTCGTGACGTCTACGGATACGCGTACGGCAATGATCCAGGCGTCCTCTTAGCAAGTTACACATGGGAGGATGACGCAGACAAACTAATTTCAGAGCCTGAGTCCGCGCTGGCAACTCGCTGCCTTAGCGAGCTCGACCATATTCTTGCAAGCTGCACTAGCCGCAATCGAAAGGGCTTTAAAAAGAAGTTTGTCGACGAGAGATACCCTCCAGTCGTGATGATGTGGAGGAAACACCAAGACTACCGTGGGTGCGCAAAGCTTTATCGCGCAGGATCATGGAATGATGACCGCGAATTGCTACTCTTCAACCGCGAAAAGAGTAAAGATACAAGTCTATACTTAGCGGGCGAAGCCTACTCGGTTGAAGGCGGTTGGATTGAGCCTGCGCTTAGATCGGCGCTCGACGCCGTCATCCATATTTGCCGCAATGCCGAGGTAGAATTTCAAGACCATTTTGATTATGACTCAGACTACGTAAACGAAGTCTGCGGTAAGGTATCATCGGTAGGAAACGAGATAGCAGGTGATAGTAAGTGAGTCCGTTGCCTCGCGACCTAATCTGAACCCGCGTCTGATTTGTTATCAGCGCAAGCTGCACAAATGGGAGAAACTATGTCAGTCATACTTCCGGCTCTAGATGAGGTGAGACAGATAGCAAGCGAAATAGGCCTATCGCTCACTGATAACGATGCTTCGTCATTCATCAATCTGATGGCACCAAGCATTGATGCCTATAATCAACTCGACCAACTGCCCGATAACTTACCGCAAGTGAAGTACCCACGTACTTCTGGCTACTATCCGCCGCCAGAGGAAAACAGTTATAACGCCTGGTACTACAAGACTCGAGTCGAGGGTGCAGACCGAGGAAAACTCAAAGGCAAGACCATTGCTCTCAAAGACAATGTCATGCTTGCTGGAGTGCCGATGATGAATGGGGCCTCGACACTGGAAGGCTACGTGCCAGACGTTGATGCAACGCTTGTGACTCGCATCCTGGACGCAGGTGGCACGATTGTCGGCAAAGCTCATTGTGAATATTTCTGCGCTTCGGGGGGGAGTCATACTAACGCCGCAGGGCCTGTGCATAACCCATATAGGATGGGATATTCTTCGGGCGGATCTTCATCGGGCAGCGCTGTTATCGTCGCCCTCGGCGAAGCTGATATGGCTATAGGTGGCGACCAAGGAGGGTCCATTCGCATCCCCTCTTCGTTCTGCGGCATCTATGGAATGAAACCTACTCACGGATTGGTTCCCTATACTGGGATTATGCCAATTGAGATATACATCGACCACGCAGGACCGATGACGGCCACTGTCAGGGACAACGCACTTTTGCTTGAGATAATAGCAGGGCCAGACGGTTATGACCCACGTCAGTACTCGCCAAAGACCTACCCTTATTCACAGATGTTGGAGGATGGTGTCAGAGGACTGAAGATCGCCCTTGTCCGAGAGGGTTTCGGGCATGCAAACTCGGAACCTGATGTTGACGATAAGGTTCGAGGGGCAGCAGAGTTGCTCGGAAAGCTTGGCGCGACGATTACTGAGGTGTCGATTCCAGGGCATCTCTTGGGTGGTGTGATTTTCACGCCCATTATCTTTGAAGGGCTCACGCAGACAATGATGCTGGGAGATGGGTACGGAGTAAGTCATCCTGACCTCTACGTCACTAGCCTGATGGATTATCATCGCAAATGGCGCCAGCGCGCCAACGAACTCTCGGAAACAGTAAAGCTAATCACTCTGTTTGGAGCATACATACGAAAACACTATGGCAGCCGATATTATGGCAAGGCAGTAAATATCTCCCGTAGGCTGATGTCCGCCTACGATGAGGCATTGACTGAAAATGATCTACTTCTCATGCCAACAACGCCGATGAAGGCTCAACCGCTGCCTAGTCCCGAAGCGCCGCGAGAAGAGATCGTTGGGCGGGCGCTTGAGATGATTGCTAACACTGCCCCTTTCGATATCTCACACCACCCGGCAATGGCTGTTCCGTGCGGCATGAGCGAAGGGTTGCCGGTTAGTCTGATGCTTGTTGGCAAACATTTCGCTGAGCCAACGATATATCGGGCGGCTTATGCATTCGAACAAGCTGGCGATTGGAAGCAGATGTGAGTGTGCGCTTTAGTGCTTTTATAAAGCGCTGCATGGTTTCGCCGACGCGCTGCGCCCGGAGCACCGATCCGGCAGCCCGGCGGATTGCCAAATGCGGTCTCATTGGCGGGATAGATATGATCAGCGACAATACAGACATCTTGTCAGACCCGCACTGGCGCCCGATCCTACGTGGCCTCTTCTCGTGAATGGTTGCGTAACGGTTTTTGCGGCAAAAACATCACCCACGAGTGTTTCGTTAAGAGCGTGTTGGGAGATTGGGTAGTTTGCCTGTAACGGGTTACTTTTAGCCCCGTTAGGAGCGCGATGTTTATAGCTTGGGGCGTATTTTCTGATTTAGCTCCGTTAGGAGCGACATCTGATCTGGTAGATGTCGCTCCTAACGGAGCTTGGGAGATAGACGCCATCGCAAGCTATAAACATGTCGCCCCGCTGGGGCTGGAATTCCCAAACACAAGCTAAGGCTTGCCCTCGACCAGCTTCTTCAATGGCTCAAGCCGCTTGCGCGCCGCCTCGGCTTCCGGATCGGCCGGTGGGGGATTGAGCAGACGCGCCAGAAATCCCAGCCCTTCGATGGCGCGCGGTCGAATGGTGCGCCCGACGTGATCGGCGCCGCGCACCAGATGATATTCGTGCGCAATCTTCTTGTCCCACAGAATGCGATGTAGATACTCCGTCGCTTCATGCAGGTAAAACATGTCTTCGTCGCCCGCTTCGATGTAGATGCCAAGGCCCGCGGCGCGCAGCTTCTCTGCTTTAGCAACAGCAATCGTCGCAACATTGTTGGCGTCCCAATAAGCTTCGTCGAATGGCTTGCCGAAGATCGTCTCCATCAAATCCTGGCCGCGATAAAACTTGTAGCGTGAAGACAGGTCTTTCCATTTCAGCACCGGATCAATGCCCGGCTCCATCGCCACCAGTCCAGCGAATTTTTCGGGATACTTGAAACCGATTCGCAATGCACCCATCCCGCCCATTGAGATGCCGAAGAGCAGCGTGCCTTTGCGTTCGCGTGTGACTTTGTATTTGCCGCGCAGATGTTCGAGGAATTCTGTGGCGATGAAGGTCTCCCACTTCTGCGAGCCGTCTTTGTAATCCATATAAAACGAACGCGCGGCGCTCGGCGTGACGACGACCATCAGCGGCAGCGTGCCTGCTTTCCATAGCTCATCAAAGACCGGACGCATCCGCGTGAGAAAGCTCTTGTCGCCACCGCCACCGTGCAAAAAGAGCAACAACGGCAGTGGCTCTTTCGCCGTTTCATAGCCATCCGGCAACAGCGCGGCATATTCAACCGGACCCGGCACGAGCTTCGATTCAAGCTTGGCATCAACAAGCTGGCTGGCAGCGACGCTCTGCGCCAGGCAGCTAACCAGTAGCAATGAAAATGTCAGACTTGGTCGGTGTATCATTGTGTTCTCCTTCCATCAATCTGCCGCAGTCTGCGGCGTTACGCACTTGGCCCGATTGTTAGATTTGCGCTTTGGAATGGATGCATTCTATCCAACTTAGCGTGCGGTCAGCAATTTTTCTCAGACGCTCAAAACAGCACTCGCTGTAACGCACTGCGTTGTTATGGACAGAGCAAGGAGGTGCGTTGGAGGAACCAAGAAATCCGACAACTGTTTTCCCCTGGACGCCGCGACAATAGCCGCCCGTTTTCGTTCAACCGGTCGAACGACCAATGCGGGCAGGCTATGCCGTTTGCGGTGTGCAACTCGAATCTGGGTGAGATTGTTAGGTCGTGCTTGTAACGCCACTGCGTTATTATGAACAGAAAGGAGGTAGAGCCAGTGACGAAGCACAACCCGGCAATCTCGCCAACAGTGCATTTGGTCACCTCAAGTGGCCCACCGCCAGCAGCCCAGTCCGGTGGGGCGCCGGTTGATCTCTTGGCCAATCTGGCAATGCGGCTCGCAAGTTTCGAGGAGACCGCGATACAGGAGTTTCTGGTGCAGTTCGAGCCGCAACTCCTGAGCCTCTTTTTGCGCCATGACGTTCCCGTCACCGAGGCTGAGGATCTGGCTTGCCTGTGCATCGAAAAGGCCGTGCTCAAAATTCAGCAATATCAACCTCGCGCGGGAAAGAGTTTGACAGATTGGGTTTTTATGATTGCTTACAACCAATTGAAAGATTGGGCACGGCGACAAAAGACCAGACCACAAACCGATGTCCCGCTGGAAGACATTCCCCCCGAAAAACTGGCTACGTCCTTCTCATCTGATGACGACGAAGACGATGCCGAGTGGGAATCTCCAAACGAAACCACCATCGCGATCAACGAGGCGTTGGCGCAACTGACGGCTCAGGATCAGATGGTGATTCGACTGCGCTACTTTGAGCACGTAACCGACAACGCCGAACTAGCGGCGCACTTGGGCGTCAAAGTAAATGCCGCGAAGACACGCCTCTCGCGGGCCATGCACAGGCTGAAACAACTCCTGGAAAAGGACACCTGAATTAACAAAGAAACACTGACAACTGAGAAGGAAATTGCATCATGAATACGAACGAAGAAATCATTTCACCGGCCCAGCTCAACGATAGTGACGAGTTGTCGGACTGGTCAACCTGGCCAGCCTGGTTGGATGAAAAGCTGCAAATGGCTGCGGCTTTCACCGCATTCACGCGGGCTGACGCGCCGGTGGTAACACCGGAATTTCACACACGTTGCCAACAAACGGCCTGGGCGGCGCACGCCCAAGCCAAATTGCGCGCTGAGCAGGAGCGGCGCGGCGAGAATTTTATCCCGCTGGGCTTGAGCGATTACCTTTGGGAATTGGCGCAATCCGCTCAGGTCGTGCTGGCACCGGTGCTGGCTCAACTGGGGTTGACCGAACTCGGTCAACTGCAAATCGGCACGGCGCGCGCGCTCGGCCAATTGGCCTGCTCCGCCGGTTTGAGCTTGTTGGAGACCTTGACCCATTTGCGGCTAGGTTTTGCCCGGCAGTATGGTTTGCAAGACGATTTGCAGGCGTTGTTGGCGCACCGGCGCTCACAGCGGTTCAAGCGCAATCTATTGAAGGACTACGCCGCGGCACTCACGCAGCTGGAAAAGAGTTTAGCGCCAGCACGCTGGCAGGAACTCCAGCAGCTCGAGCACGAAATCCGCGCTGTCTACGAAGAGAGCAAGGACTGATCCGAATCGCAGTGGGATCTATGAACCAACAAAACTTTACCATCGGGCAATTGCTTGACCATTTATCGCACGGCTGGACGCCTGACCACAGTGGGTTGACCGAGGAGTTTACCCAGCTTTGGCAAGAGAAACTCAATGCCAAAGTCGAACGCAAAGAGAGCGGCAAAAACAGCCTGCGCTTCACCGCCGACCTGAGCGAAATCCGGCTGCGCGGCATGAATGAAGTGCCCTGCCTGCTCAGCGGCGGCGAGGGCACGGAGGTGTTGCGTGATTTCTGGCGCAAATCGGCCGGTTTGGGGCGACTGCCTTTTATTATCGCGCTCTCAGAACAAGCCTATCGGCAGGCTGAATCTGTCATCACCGATGCACGCGGCCTTTTGCTTTCAGCAACGCAGGTCAAACAATTACTGGCCGCGCAAGAACCGCGCGAGTTCCTGACCCGACAACTCAATCGGCAGATTCCCAAACAGCGGTTGATCCCTTTCGACTTTTTGCGCCCGGCGGAAGGCGGGATGTTCTTTGGTCGTCGGCACGAATTGGACCGGCTACTCCTTGAAGACCAAACCAGCTTTGCCATCGCCGGGCCAGGCAAAGTCGGCAAATCTTCGTTGGTCAAACATTACCTGCGCCAAACCCTGCGCAACCGCGATCCACGACGGTCGCGTAGCTTCTACATAGATTTTTATGATTGTCAGAACATTTCGCCAGACGGTGTGGCGCGCTTTTTTGCAATGAGGGTTCACCCATGCCAACAGAGCAATAGAATGCGGGCGGGCGGCTTATTCGATTTTCTGAAGTATCAATCTTTTCGCTACAACGGCGCGTTAGATTTGCTGCTTGACGAAGTAGATGAGGTTTGTCACGGCCACGCCTTCAACCTACTAGGCCAAGCAGCCAGAAATGGCTATTGTCGGCTTGTCCTTTGTGGTAGGGGCACCCTCTTGCAAACCATATTAAGCGACAAATCGCCGCTGGGGAGCCGTCTGGAACTTATTAAGCTCGAACCGCTCGATCCGTTTTCCGCGCGACAACTATTTTTGGAACCACTCAGGGACCTGGAGTTGCAAGTCAACGACCCCGACGCATTGACCCAACGCATCTTCAATTTGACCGGGCGTCTGCCGCATCTGTTGCAGTTGTTTGGTAAGAAGCTGGTGACACTGGCGATTGAAGAGCAAGCCAAAGAGATCACTGCGCAACATATCGAAACGTTGAAGTGGGATTTCAGCGTCGCGCAGATTTTTACCGAACCGTTGTTGCGCCTGAAAGACGCTGAGGCGCGCTTGCTTGGGCTGTTGCTTATTAAAGATGGACACCACGAATTCTCGGTACCAGTCATTCAACAACTAGCAGAGCATGAGAGGCTGACCAGCGATTTCCAGCACGTTACTGAACTCTGTAACGACTTGGTCATCAGCAACGTGCTTTCGTGGCACAGAGGGAAATATTGTGTCGCCAATGAGGCGCTTTACGATTATGTAAATAACTTGGGTCTGCTCGCCAATGAGGCGCTGGACGAAGCGCGCCAGGCGGTGCAAAGACAGCAGGCGTTGCACCGGTTGCTTCCGTACGAACCAAAGAGAGGTGCATTATGATTTCTTTCCGCTACAACCTTATCAACGAGCCGCTAATCCGCGAAGTAGTAGGCTTGGTGCTGGATCACGGCGAAAGCGTGATCGTCTTAGGCCCACGCTATGGCGGTAAAAAGCATTTCATCACGCGCGTGCGACAGGGGTTGGAAAAGGCTGGAGTCGCGCCGCTCGTACAAATAGACCTGCCGCGTCAAGAGATGATTATGACGGCGGACAGGCTCTTTGAGTTGATCGCACAAGCCGTCAATCAGGCAGCAGGCGAGGACATCCTTGCGCTGTTGGGTGATGAGACTGAATGCCCTATTGAAACCCAGCTTTTCAGCCCGCTGGACAAGTTAGCGCAATTGGCCGAACGTCCAGTCGTCATGACCGTTCCTCACGTAGACGGTATGGCGCACAGCCTGGCGCGTCTGCTGCTACAAGCCATTCGCCCGCGCGTGCAAGCCGGCAGGATCATTGCCGTGTTGGGCGGCGAGACTGATTTCCGCGAATTGGTGCACGGCCCCAAATCGGAGTTCAACTGCGCCAATCAATACGTCCTGCAGGGCTTCGACTTGGACGCATTTCGGCCATATGTCAATCACTACGCTGCCGCGTTCAATTTACGCATTGAGAATGAAAGAGCAGCCGAGGAACATCTGTGGCGCTTGACAGGTGGGAATGTGCACCAACTGTGGATGGTGTTTAGCGAAATTGCGGAAGCGCGAGCCAGCCAACACGCAGACCCGGAATTGCCGCTGCAGTGGGCCGACCTCCCCGATTCACTTTACAAAATCAAGGCACCTGGTGTTTGCCCCGCTGAAGTTTTCCATCATGCGAAGCGCCTGATCAACCGAGAACCCGATTGCTGGGCTGAGCTAGAAAAACTGCTCGCCGGTCAACCCGTTCGAGTCCACGGCGCCGACAGCGACGCTCCGAGCCGTTTAGAGTTGGCCGGAGTTGTCGTGCGAGAGGGCGACAAATTGCGTATCACCTCGCCGCTGATGGGCGATTTTCTGCAAGCTCATTACACGCCCCGGAGTTTTGGCGACCTTTACGCGAAAAACGGAGATTGGGAGAAAGCCTTCGATTATTACCGACAACTCAAGCCCGAAGAGTGCCTGCGCCCTTCCTCAACTGATGACCGTGGGGACGTTACCGAATTGGTCAAATCTCTCTGTCACGCACTCTTCGCCGAAGCCGCCAAGGGTGTTGAGGACGTCAAGCGCCTGTTTGTGCGCGGCAGCCATTACGTACTCGGCTTTGACGAAATATCTTTCTGGCGACGTAATGGCAAATGGAAGAAGCAAGTGATGGGCGGCGCGGCGCTCGCCGATCAGACGATTGACAGCTCCGGGGAGGAATATGAAGAGGCCGTAGGCAAAGCGCTGCCGCAAACCGATAACGCTTCGCCAGGCTTATGGCCGCTTCCAGAGACTCGAGGCCAATACGGTGCCATCGCTGTGCTGCCAACCTCACCCAATGATCGGCGGCTGGCCGCCGTCATCGTCTGCGACTACAGAAGCCGTGTAGTGATCTCCCGCGAGCGCAAGCTCCTGATCGAAGAGTTGCTCAAAAGCTTCGTCAGCGCCTATGGTCATGCCATCTCCGTTGAATATGAAAGGCAGCGCCGCGAAATACGGGATAAACACATCAAAATTATCAACTCGGTTTTCGAGGGATTGGGTTATTACATTCACAATACCAAACAGATGCTCGCTGTCGTCGCGCGTGAGTTGCGCAAGCTCAGCTACAAACGTGTGCTCTTTTGCCTCGTTGACCCGGAGCGGAAGCGGATTCAGGGGGTAGTGGATGATGCTGAAAGCAAATTGGGTGATGAAGATGTGGCCGCCTTGACCGATTTCCCTCTTGACGACCCAAAAGCGGATTTACATCCCTACATTATTTTTACCAAGCAAGCTGAGATTATCCCCGACGCCGCTGAAAGCCCGTTGACTTGCAAGCGAGTTGTCAGTCTGGCTGGCATGAAAGCGATGGCTATCGTGCCCATCCTCAACCTTCGGGGTGAAGCCATCGGCACTATCCATATCGAGCGTGAAGACGACGCTGTCCCAACCGACGACGAGGTTGAGGATTTGAAAGATTTTGCCGGTCAATTGGCGGTGGCCGTTGAACTGTGCGAGCGCGTCAATCTTTTGCAATCGGCATTTGACAAAATCCCTGAACCTGTCGGCATCGTTGATCGCCTTGGTAAACTACGCTACGCCAACCGACCGGCAGCTAAACTATTGAGTGTTGATTCCGGCTGGCGTGATAGCGCAACCGCTCCTGTAATTACTGAAGCCTGGAGCGACAGTGCCCTTATGAATGCCGTTAACCAATCTTTGCAGGATGGTATATCGCGGATTGAGCACGCCAAGATCAGGGATGGGGTAAATGAAAATAATGTTGAGATTGTTAGTGCTGTCATTCGCGATTGGGGGAAAAGAACTGTTGGGGCAATAGGACATATCCGTGACCTAAGTTTTGAATACCAAATGTTCGATGCCTTCCGCTTGGTAATGAACTCTGATTCACCAGTGGAATCGCTGCTTGATGCACTGAAATTACTTGGTCACAGATGGGGGCGACTATACCTTGTGGACGAAACCGATCCCAACTGCTTCATTAGCAAACTCTGCTTTGGCTTCAAAAAGCCCAGTCACAAAGAGTATTTCGAAAGAGGCTTGGTCAAGATAGGCAGACGAGATAGCCCCAGAAATTATTCTTGGTCGGCGATTGAAAAGAACTCTCCATTGATTTTCTGTTTCAGAAGAGACTTGGAGGATCGCAGCGCATTCGTGACCAGCTATGGGTTAGAAGCTATAACTATTAACAATCCTGGACAACAAAAAGAGTTGGAGAAGGATGTGGGGGAATTCTGGCTTGATTTACCAATCATTGGGGCCCGAGAACGCCCGCTCGGCAAAGTTACTATAAGTTGGGAAAACAACTTTCACCGTGACCGGCTTGATTTAATTAAGGTGCTTATTGATATAACTGCCGAATTTATCCAATCAAAAGAACGCCGCGAACACAGTATCAAAGAGCTTGAAGCTTCCACTGCGGAAAAATGGATGGGGCTTTGGGCACATAACATCGCCACACGTTTAGCTTCGTTACCAGTTGTCTTGGCAAAGTATCGTGTTTACGAACGCAAAACCGGTGAATTGCGCGAAGTAAATAAAAGCTTCTCAAATATTCTTGCGGAGACTTTGACAACTATGCAGCGCGTCAAAGAGCGGCTCGCCCCGGTCGTCGCCCAATGTTCCGAACTCGATCTTGCCGAACAAGTTGAAAGCACATTGATTTCAGCGCTGCCCGAAGGCACTTGGCAATTTCAATGTGACGAGCGGCCTTTCCCTATCAAAGCCGATGGCGGAAAGCTGAAAACCGCGTTGCTCGAGATGATCCAGAATTCCAGAGAGATTATCGGCGATGACGAGAAATTGCGCGTCAATGTCGCGCTGGCCAATGGCGATGGCTGGGCCAAACTGGTTTACCGCGACAACGGGCCGGGCGTGCCCGGCGAATTCAAACAGGAAATCTTCGATGAGTTTTTCAGCCGCCGTCCAGGTGAGGAATCCAGCACGGGCTTGGGCTTGAGTTTCGTGCGGCGCGTAGTGCAGGCGCACGGCGGCAAAGTCGAAGAGAAAGGACAACCAGGTCAGGGAGCAGAATTCGTGATCTCGCTTCCGAAGATTGCCTGACCGGGCTAGTTGAGGAGAAAGTCATGTTTCGCATTTTAATTGTCGAAGACATCAAACACACACTTGAGCAGCTTTTTGATTTGATCGCTTTGCATTTTCCGGATTCGCAAATTGACCAGGCGGCGACGATCAGAGAAGCGCTGGCACTGCTCGGCACTGCTGAAACTGAAGGTTGGGAATATGACGCCGTCATTCTGGATTTCCGGCTGCCCGTGGACGAAGGCGAGCATCCCGACGGTGCGGAACTGCTCTGTCTCGCCATTCGGCAGAAGATGCCGCAAGCCTTTATCGCCCACATCACCGCTTACCCCAATGATGAGGAAGTGAAAGCGCATATGCAGAGAGTTCACCGCGAGCAGGCCGGTTACAGTGCGATTGACCTTTCGAAGTTGGAAGTAATTTGGCCGGAGAAACTGGTTGATCAACTCAAGCAATTCCTCAAGGGACAACGCATTGAAGCGCAATTGGAGGCCCTTTTTCCGAGCGCGCTGACCTCGCGTGCAGGAGCCGGCCGCGACCGCGTCCGCGCCGCTGGCGGGGTGACGCATCAACTGGCCGCGCTGACCCGCGACATCGTTGATTTTTGGCCGGACCTGGACGAAAAAACGAAGGAAAAAGTGCGGCAGTTTTTTCAGGTGGATGAGACCGGTAAGACGATCAAAGTCAGTTTGAAATAAGAATCCTGGGGTTCCCTCAGCGTATTCGCACCCCTCTGCCAGAGGTTGCTCACTACGCTAGCTAGGGTTTTCCCCACCTTGAGGTGCATTTGTAGTGAGTAAGAAGGCGCGCATCTTCCTGAGCTACGCAAGCGAAGACAAGATACGTGTGCGCAAACTCTGCAAGCGGCTTAAAAACGCAGGGTTTGATCCGTGGATGGATGAGACTGGCATTGATGCCGGCCAGCAATGGCGGCGGAGAATTATCCAAGAGATAGACCAAGCGGATTTCTTTTGCCTCTGTTTCACACCCTGGTGCGTTAAGAAGTTAGCGCCTAAATCCAACAGTTTTCTGAAGCGGGAGTTACGCAGAGCGCGCAACAGACAGAGTGTGTTGAAAAAACAAATCAAAGATGCACGCCTCCGCAAGGAACTAGATTCATTGCTGAAGCTTTCACCACAAGTTGATCTAATCGCCAAATTCAAGGAATTGAGCAAATTCAATCCAGAAGTGGTATTTCTCATCCCCATATGTTTGGAAGCTTGCACCATACCTAAAGCTTTCAAACATCTGCAGTACAATAACTACTCTAAACCACACGGCTGGCCAAAATTGCTGAACGCGCTGCGCCAAGAGATCAAAGCACGCAAAAAAGCAATCGGTTGAAACAACAAGTAGAAAGCTCTAGCAGGGGTCAGCAGAAAATGGCGCAAAGGAGATCGGGATGAAGGCGCTGAGTGAAATCAAAACCCTTTTAACGCTCGAGGCGGAATCCGAACACTTTCTGGTTCATTATGGATTGCGCAATCCAGTGAAAGGCCGTGGCTTGGGCGCGCATGGTGTGCGCGACCGGAGCATCATCCAAACCTATCTGCGCTCGCTGGAACGCCTTTACCAACACCTGAGAGCGAAGCCCTGGTCGCGCCCGCAACCGATAGTAGGTGATTCCGGGCGCATCGAGATTTACGTCTTCGACATCTCTGAACTGATTCCGGCAGATGGCAGCCCTTTTACCTCAGCGGCTGACAATACGCCTTATATTTGCCTGCCGACGGGAAGCTATGAACCTTCAACGCGGGCTGAGTTGCATCGCGCCGCCGCCGAAGCCATACACGAAGCTATGCATGTTTTCAATCACCGCGAGCGCCCGTTGGGCGGCCTTCATTCTGGTCCCTGGGAATGGGTGGATGAGGCTTTGGCAGTGTTGATGGAGATTACGCTCATCCCCGGTAATCACGACCATTTCCGTTTTCTCAAAAACTGGGTGGAGCTGCCGGAAGTCCCGTTGGATAACTGGGCCGCACGCTATCAGGCGGGTTTGTTTGCCTGCTATCTGGAAAAGAAGCTGCCCGGGTTTCTCAATCGTGTCTGGCTGGAAGCCAAGCCTAAAGAACCGCCGCTGAAGGCAATGGAGCGGTTGCTGCCGCTTGATAAGGGATTTGAAAAATTTGTCTCGCACCGGCCTGATGAACGCGACCTTTTTGCTTCGGGCTATTGTCTGGATTCATATTTCCTGGGTGATCACAGTAATGATTGGTTCTCACCTGAATTGTGCGCCCGGTTCGGTGAACGCGCCGTGAGCGAAAGCTTCATCATGCACCCGGGGCAGCAGGAAAGTTCGGGGGGCTGGCAACTCGACCACCTCGCTTGTCGTTATTTCCGCATCACGCTGAAAGGCGCGGTCGAAAGTTTGCGCGTCGAAGTGCAAAGCGAAGAGGGCCAGGTGATTGCCCCGCTGAAAGCCGAGTTGGCGGTCGTCACTGACGAAATGCGCCAAGGCAAGGTCCAACCACTTCGGCCGCTACCCGCTGATGGAATGGGGGAGACTACGCGGCTCGCGCTGGAATTGTCGGCGGCAGAGCTTGATTACGATAAGGCCGATCATCTGGTGCTGGTCGTCAGCAATTGCGGCACGCGCGAGGCTACTGTCAAACGCGACAAACCGTATGACGACAAACGGGGATTTCGTATTAACGTCTCCGCCAATTGAGCTCAAACTCGAATCTCTCATTAGCGTTTCCGCTGGCGCGGTGAGTGCAAACAATTCCAGCCTGGCAAATCAAGCTCGCGCTTGCTGAAGTTTAATCTGGGTCAACCAGTGTGTTGATGGCTTTCATTTTCGCCTAGCAACCGCACACTAGAGACATCAATCCGCAGCCGTCTGCCGCGCCACGGATTGGCCGTGCAAAATTCTTCGATCAGACGATTTATGGCTTCTGGCTGCTCGCGCATAAACAGTACCGGGAGCGCTAGAGACCGGGTTAACCTCTGTGTGAGAACGATTGATCGCCAGCCTGACCCGGTCTTTAGCGCTCCCGGTACTGCACCATCTATCCCGCCGCATGGTCTGCTTCTCTGTGAGGCAGTCAATGTCGGGTGTCGTGCCTGTCAGCCGACTTTGGGCAACTCGCGCGGTTTGCCCCGTTCGCCTGATTTCGCCAGCTTTAGATCGAGGTAGATGGCGCTGGCAAGGTCGAGCATGCGCTGGTTGTGTGGCAGCGAACCTGGCATGCCGTTGAGCACCAGCGCTACGACCAGACCGCATTCAGGATCGCAGAAACCAACTGATGATTGCGCGCCCGCGTGGCCAAACGTGCGGTCAGAACAATACTTGCCATAAAGAAAGGCATCCACGATAAAACCCAGTCCCCAATCCAGCACAATCCCAAATGTCTGATCGAGCATCCCGATGCGCTGGCGCATTGTGATAGCTTCGACGGTCGGTGACGAGATGATGCGCTTGCCGTCAAGCGCGCCGTGGTTGAGCAGCATTTCGTAAAAGCGGCCCAGTTCGCGCATTGGGCCGCGCCCGCCTGCGCCCGGACTGCAATCCGTGTTGAAGGATTCGGAGTTCGGAATCGGTGTTGGGCGCGCCTCAATGCCGCCCGGAGTTACATGCATCCAGCCAATGCGCTCGCCATAAGCGCGTAATTTTTTGAGGGGCATGCCAATCCAGCAATCCTGCATGCCGAGCGGCTGAAAAATCTCGTCGCGCACGTAGCGGGAAAATGGCTTGCCGCTCGTGCGCTGCACCAGTTCGCCAAGGATGAACCAGCCGGAGGTTGGGTGATAACCCGCCTTCTTTCCCGGTATCCAACCCGGTTCCAGTTCGGCCTCATAAATCTCCTTGAGGTTTTCGTCCATTGTTCGTTCGATCGAGCGTTGGCCGCCATCCGCCGCGCGGAAGCCGCCGCGATGCGTCAGGACGTGGCGAATGGTGATGGCCTCTTTGCCGCGATTGCCGAATTCGGGGATGTATTTGGCGACTGGGTCATCCAGCTCGAATTTGCGGCGTTCCCACTGTTGCGCGACGGCGACGGCCGTGACAGCTTTGGTCGAAGAGAACCAGATCATCATCGTCTCCGGCGTCATCGGAACTTCGGTGCGCGACCAGCCCATAGCGAAATCGGCAATGGCGTCGCCGCGCCGTGAGACGTAAAGCTGGCTGCCGATTTGCACCTTCTCACGCTGTAGTCTCTCCAGCAATGCGAACGTGCGCGGCAAGGCGTACTTGGGGTTTTCGAGCTTCGGATTGGCGGTAACGGTTGTCTCTACCTCTTGCCAGGCCCTTGCAAACAAGTTGGACGGCAGCAGGCTCGCGCCGAGCGCGCCACCTGTCAGACCGAGTATTTCGCGGCGCGAGCACAGAGACGGATTTAAGCTGGTTGTCATAGCACTTTCCTTTCACCTGATGTGCAACTCTTTTTCGTAAGTCGCTGATTTCAAAAGGCGGCGTTTTCAACCTGAAGCTAATTTGCTGAAAATCACCGTTGAGAACAAAGGACTTAAAGAGAGCTGCACATCGCGTTCCTTTCAAATGCAGATGTTCAGCTTAATACCGTCAATCACGACCGGAAACTGCTGCTCGCCGAGCTTGCGACACGGCCACAGCGGCGGTTTCACGCGCGCTTCCCAGTCTGCCAGCTCCTGCTTCAACTGCGCGACGATAGCCGGGTGCTTGTCCGCCACATTCTGCTGCTCGCCGCTGTCTTTCGATAAATCGTAGAGCCAGTAACGCTCGCCGCCTTTGAAGAGCTTCCAATTGCCTTTGCGCACGCCCGCGTTCTCGCCATTGCGCCAGCACAATACTTCGTGCGGCACAGTCTTCTGCTTGCCGGTCAAAAACGGCAGCAAGTCAACGCCATCATACGCGCGATCGGTCGGCAGCTTCCCCCCAGCCAACGCGACGGCTGTGGGCAACAAATCAAGCGAACTGACCGGCTGCTCGTAAACCATCCCGGCCTTGATCCTGCCTGGGAAGCGCATTGCGAACGGGACGCGGAAACCACCTTCGAAGTGCGTCAGCTTGCCCAGCCGCAGCGGATCATTCGTGCAAGCGCCCGTGTAGGTCGCACAGCCATTGTCGCTCAAGAAAACGACTAGCGTATCTTTTTCTAAGCCCGTGTCGCGCAGCTTTTTGAGAATCGCGCCTACTGCATCATCAAGCGCGCTGACCATCGCCGCATAAATCCGCCGCTTCTCGTCTTTGATGTTTGGGAAGCGGTCGAAATACTTCTGCGTCGCCTGCAACGGCGTGTGCGGCGCGTTGAAAGGCGCGTAGAGGAAGAAGGCTTCGTTGCGATGGCGTTCGATAAAAGCGACGGCCTCGCGCGCAAAAGCTTCGGTCAGATATTCCTTCTCTTCAACCGGCGTTTGACCGCGCACAATCGGATTGCGCTCGCTGCGAATCCGCACGCCTACACCTTCAGGGTCATTGGATTTCACACCCGGCTGATCGGGATCAATGTACATATTTGCGCCAAACAGAAAGCCGAAGTATTCATCGAAGCCGCGTTTGGTGGGATTGAATTTCTCGTGCATCCCCAGATGCCATTTGCCGACCATCCCGGTCGCGTACCCGGCCTGCTTCATCAATTGAGCCAAGGTAATTTCAGATGTCGGCAAGCCCATCTCTGGCTCGGCCAGCGCGCGCTGCAACGGCCCAGCGTTGAACTCGAAGCCGAAGCGTTGTTGATAGCGCCCGGTCATCAGGCCTGCACGTGAAGGGCTACAGACCGGAGCGGTGACGTAGCCATTGGTGAACTTCACGCCCGCGGCAGCGATGGAATCAATGTTCGGCGTCGGAATCTCGCGGCAACCGTACATGCTCACGTCGCAATAGCCGAGGTCGTCGCCCAGGATAAAGACGACGTTCGGTTTGCGCGCAGCCTGTCTTGCTTGTTGGCGCTGGGCGACGGGAGCGGCCATGCCTGCTACCAATGTGGCCAACAACAGAAGCTTCAGAATTCGGATAGGTTTCATGTGTATCCTTGGAAAATCCCTGGGAGCGCAGGCATCCTTGCCTGCCGGACTGAAGTGTTAGCCCACCGAGTCCGGCAGGCAAGGATGCCTGCGCTCCCAGGAGTTGCTTAAAAATAAAGCTTCAACGCAAACTGCAATTGCCGCGCGTCCTCAGCAGCGATGAGCTGCCCGAAATTGACCGCGCCCAGTATTGTAGACGGGATGATAAAGTTGGTGCGGTTGAACAGATTGAAAGCCTCCGCGCGGAATTGCAGCCGCGTAGTTTCAGTAAATTTGAAATTGCGCTGCAACGACATGTTCGTGCCGAAGTAGCCGGGGCTACGTAAATTCGACAAGGTGCGTGGCGAATTGCCGAAAGTGAATTGCGGCGGCGCTTGAAACGCAGCGATGTTGAACCAAGTCAGCGTTTTCTTGCGCTGCGCAGCATCGGCCAACACCGGATCGGCAATCAGATTCGGGCGCAGGCCATTGCCGCTGCTGCCAACGTAGGCCAACCCTTGCAAGCCATTCGCAGCCGCTGCGATGTTGAGCGGGAAGCCGCTCTGCGCCTGCACAATCGCGTTGACGCCCCAACCACCTACTACTTGGCCCAGCGCTCCTTCTTTCCAGTAACGCCCGGCATAGCCGAACGGCAGTTTCCAGGTCACGTTGCCGATAAAGCGGTGGCGCACGTCAAAGGTCGAAAGCGATTTGTTCGCGCGCCGGTCGTAGTAGTTCTGATAGTTCGGCACCTGAATCGTCGGCCCGGCTGAGACGCCGGAGATGTCGTCAATCATCTTCGCGAAGGTGTAGCCAGTGGTGAAAAGCAACCCGTCGCTAAAGCGCCGCTCCAAGCGCAACTGCGCGGAGTGATAGGTCGAGTGCGCTTCGTTCATGTTGTACGAAACGACCGCGCCATATTGCGGATAGGGACGCAGCAGTTGCGCCGCCGTTACAGTCGCGCGTCCCAGGATTGAAGAAGCAGCCGGACGTTGCTCGACGGGCAGCGCCAAGAATGGATTAGTTACCTGCGTGTTCAACACCGTCGCACCCAGCGCCAGCGCCTCCGGCGTAAGTTGATTCAGATCAGTTGGCCCGCCAAGCAAGGCGATGCTGGCACTTCCGGCATAGGCGACCTGCGCTTTCAAATTGCCGGGCAATTCGCGTTGCAGACTCAGATTCCATTGCCCGATCTTGGGCTGGCGAATGTCGCGCACTTTGACAGGCAAGGTCTGCTGCCCATAGCCGTACAACGGGCCGGGAAAGCCACTCGGCGGTTGCACGATGCCGTTGGGGAAAGGGTTGCTCAGATTCGTGCCCGGCGTTGGTGTCAGATTGTTATCGAGCGAGGCGATGAAGGCTGTCTCGGTCAAATCAGAAACCGCCAGCGTCGCCGTGGAAAAACCGCCCGCCGTGGTCGAAGCGTAGTAAAGCGCGCCGCCCGCACGCAGCACCGTCTGGTTATCCAGTTTCAAAGCCAACCCGATGCGCGGCCCCCAGTTGTTCCAATCGCGGTCGTATTGCTCGCGATTGCTGACGCCACCGCGTCCGACCGCCGAGACAACACCGCGAATCGGAATCGTGCGTGTGCCCAAATTGGTCGCCGCCGGAAAGGCGACGGTCAAGCTGCTGACGGGAAATGCGCCCTGCGGATCGAAGCTGGTCAACCGGTTGTAGCGTTCCGTGTTGCCCAGATCAGCTTCCCAACGCAAGCCCAGGTTTACGGTCAAACGGCGATTGACCGTCCAATCATCCTGCGCAAAGAACGAATAATAGAGATTCTGCACGGCAGGCTGTGGCGCAATCGCCAGCCGCCCGGTGGCCGGATTGCCCAGCAGGAACGAAGCGCTGGCGTCACCCGAAACTGTGTCGTTGACCGTGCGCGCCGTAAAGACGCGCGTAAAAGCGAAGTTGCCCGCTGGATCGTCCGGGCGCGTGTTGTAGATGCGATAGACGCGCTCGTTGCCGCCGAACTTGAACGAATGCGCGCCACGCAGCCAGCTTAGATCTTGATTGAAGCTGAACGTGTCTTGAAAGTTTATGACGTTGCCAAAATTGCGCGTCGGCCCGAGCGTCGTGTAACCCGTCGGCGCAAAGGAAGTAAAGACGCGCGCATCACCCGAAGCGTTCGCCAGATAAGCCGGGAAGCCCAAACTGGTCAGGTCGAAGCCGTCTGAGTAGGTCAGCCCCTTGTTGCCAAAGCGCGTCCCGCCATTGTTCAAATGGACGATGACGCGCGGCGACACCGTCCAGACGTAATCCAACACGAGCGAGCCGGGTTTCTGGCTTTGATTCGGATTGGCCTGCGTTCCGGCAATCGAGCTAGGGAATGGCCCGGCGTTGGTGCTGCTGGTGAAGTCCTGAATCAAACGCCCGTAGAGCAGATGCTTTTGCGAGAGGTTGTAATCCATGCGCACGATCAATTGATTCTCGTTGCTATTGATCGGCGAGTTGATGACGTAGTTGTTGGTGCGTCCCGCGCGGTTCGGCAGCGGGTAATAACCAATCGCGTTTTTGCCGACGGTGTTAATGCGATTGGCCGGAATAATATTGCCAGCGAAGACTACGCGCGAGCCTGCGCCCGGCTGTCCCGCCGCGACCAGCGCGCCCGGCACGTAGATCATCCCTTGCTGCGCGGGGATCAGATTGCCGTTGGTGTCGCGCACCGAGACGTTGGGAATCGCCGCGCCGAGCAATTCGGTGAAATCGCCGTTGCGCATCTTCTCAGTCGGAACAGTGGATTGGCGCAGATTGGCGCGCGCGATGCGCAACCCTTCATAGTTGACGAAGAAGAAAAGCTTGTCGAGTTTAGCGACCGGCGCGCCGCCCGTGCCAAAGCGCGGCAGATAGACGGGGCCGCCCAGGTTGCCGCCGAACTGATTGAAGCGCAGCTTCTCTTTGCCCGCGCCCGTCGCGTTGTTGAAGAAATTCGCCGCGTCCAGCGCGTCGTTGCGCAAAAATTCAAAGAGCGTCCCGCGCAGTTTGCTGCCGCCCGAACGAATCGAGAAATTCAGCGCGCCGCCGCCCGTGCGCCCCAGCTCTGCCGAATAGGAGTTGGTCACGATGCGGAATTCCTGAATTGCTTCCGCCGAAGGTTTGAGCGAGGGCAGGTTGTCGCCTTTGTTGGTGATCGGCGTCCCGTCCACCACGATCTCGTTGGTCAATGTGCGTCCGCCATTGATCGAAAGCTCGGCCACGCCACCCGCACCCAGATTGGGCGTGGCGCTGCGCGAGCCGGGCGAGGTGTTGACGCCGGGTTCGAGTTGCGCCAGTTGAAAGACGTTGCGCCCGTTGAGTGGCAGATCGTCAATCTGCGTTCGCCCGACTACGCCGCCGAGCGAACTGCTGGCCGTGTCGAGCTGCAGGGCGGTTTCGTTCGCCGTGATGGTGACGGTATCAGAGATGCTGCCCGGTTCGAGCTTCACGTTGAGTTCAGCGGTTTGCGCCACGCTCAGTTCGATCCGCTCTTGCTTGTGCAGCTTGAAGCCCTGCGCTTGCACTTCCAGCGTGTAGCTGCCCGGTTCGAGGAAGGTAAACGTATACTGCCCGTCTTCGCTGACCTTGAAGGTACGCTTCAATCCGGTCGAAGCCTGTGTCAACGTTACCGTCGCGCCCGGCGTTACCTGGCCACTTGCGTCTGCCACACTTCCCTTGAGTGTGGCCGTAGCGGTTTGCGCGCCGGCAAGGACGGCAAAGCTTGCGCCAAGCAGTAACGTGCCAGTCAGTAACCTGATTTGCTTTCGCATAGTAATGGAGCCTCCTTACGATGGACGCGCCGTTTGGTCGCGGGCCGAACTGACAGCTTGGCCCACAGCGGGAAGCAAATTTCTAACGCCCGCTTACTTGCGGCGACGTGAAGATGTTTTGGATAACTTAGGTTTGGTGGTCGCGGGCTTTGCCCTTTTGCTTGCACGCGAAATTGATCGGGCGCGCAGCAAGGCCGTCAGCGCGGCCTGGGTGAAATTCTCGATTACCTGTTCGCGCGTCAGCCGTCCTTCAGGTATGTACCAGCGGGGCAGCCATTGCAGTTGTCCGATCAAATTGTGGGTCGCAACGGTCACGTCCAGCTCGTGCAGCTTGCCCTCATCCTTTAGCTGTTGAATGATCGCGCGCACGAATTTGTAGTACTTCACGCGACGTTCAGTGATCAGGCGCAGATGCTCCGGCGTCAGCCCCGCGCTTTCATCCAGCAGGATCGTCAACTCGATGCCTTTATCCACAATGAGCTGGCTGTGAAGTCGGATGACTGAACGTAACTGTTCTGCTGCGCTGGCCAGCAATCCCGCCGGGGTTACGACTTCCGCCTCCAGCATATCCAGCGCATAGCTCATGATTTTGAAGAGCAAGCTCTGTTTGCCGTCAATGTAATGATAGAGGCCGCCTTTGGTAATGCCGACCGCGTCCGCGATGTCATTGAGCGACGTCGCGTCATAACCCTTCGCGTGAATGACTCTGGCTGCTGTCTGATAAATCAGCAGCAACCGATCATCCTCTCCGAGTTTGGAAAGCTTGATCACAGGCTGCGCGGCAGCTTTTGAAATGGCTCCCTGCAAAATACTCTCCCTCTCTGGTCGCAACGAATCTGATTGAAACGTTCGACCTGCTTCCGACCGTCTGGTAGAAAATTCCGACCGGTCGGTAGAAATACTTCAGAAGACAAGCTCCGTCAAGTCCGGCGCAAATCAACTGACAATAAAAACGTAATCCAGCGGGCTGCGAGGCTGGCTCCGTCGGAGCTCAATGTTTATAGAACTCTGCAAAGCAATTACCCCCAAGCTCTGTAGGAGCGGCATTAGACTAATGCCGCTCCTACAGAGCTTGGGGGTAACAACTTACCAAAGCTATAAATATGCCGCGCCGCTGGCGCTAGAAACACCGAAAGCACAGACCGTGAATTCTGGAGCTTGTCTTATCGTTCGCTCAACCTGTCGCCAGCTTCAGCGCGACTTTGACAAAGGCTTTGGCGCAAGCTGCCACAGCGCCCACATCAACTGCCTCGGGCCAACGGTCGGCCCGATGGTGAAATAATCCGTTGTTGCCCAGCAGCGAAATGTAACGGCCACCGCCACGCTGGATATTGCCGGCTTCGCCGCGCGGGATGAAGTTGCGCGGCATGATTTCCTCAACCCGGACGGACTCAAGCCTAAGCGCATCAGCCAGCAGCCGGTCGAATTCGTCAGATGAGGTTTGCACGCGGTGTCCCGGTTCCTTGGCCGCGCCGATATTCGCGCCCAAATGCAGCCAGACGTGCGCCGCTTGCACAAGTGTGCGTTGCCGTCCGAGGAAATATTCCAAGCCCAGATGCCCCAACTCGTGCCCGCTCGAAGCGACAAACCAACAATCGCGCGCGGGTTTCGTCGCGGCCAGCGCACGCAGCATTTCGAGCCAGCAGACTAGCCCGCCGCCACGCTCGCTGGCGCATTGCCACCAGCCGCTCCGCGGTGTCATTACAACCAGCGGGGCAAACTGTGGATTAGCGCCTTTGATCCTGGCCGTGACATTGAAAGCGCGCGCATTCGTGCGCGCGACGTGCGCGACAAAAGTCGCTTCGGCTTTCTGCTCGGCTTGCCCTTTGAGCCATTCGGCTTCCTCGCTTGAGACCTGCAAAACCGGCGGGCCGTAAGGCTCAAGGAAATGCCCCGCGTTGATCGGTGATAGTCCCGGTTGAGAGCCGCGCGTGATGACGACGATTGCTCGATGACGAGTTTCGCGTCGCAGCTTTGCGTAAGCCGGCACGTACTCAGCGCCGGGCGGGAATTCGGTTAGCCCGATTTCGGCTTCACTGTCGAGTGGGCCAAACCTGCCACGCACTCCGCTTGCCTCAGTGAAGCCGCCATCAAAGACCGGCAGCCCTTCAATACGCTTGCCGCCGATTTGCAGGTAACACGCGCGCGGATCAACACGGCTGAGCGTAAACGGCTCGAGCGCCGGCGTGAGGCCGCAGCGCCGCACCAGCTCGGCCAGCCAGCGCGCTGATCGTTCATCCACGGTCGTGCCGGTGCGATGAATGCCCTGTTGATCGTACTCACGAATGAGCTGCGCCGCGCGCCGCTGTTCGTCGTTCAAACTGATCTTAGGTCTGGCCGCTCCGGGCGTGGCCAACGCGCCGGTCACCGCCACGGTTTGTTGTAGAAAATTGCGTCTGTTCATCAGTAGCACTCAGGCACCAGCAATCTTGTTGCGCAACACGCCGATGCCTTCGATGTCAACTTCGACAATGTCGCCTGGTTTCATCGCGCTGGTCGCGCCTGGCGTACCGGTGTAAATTACATCGCCCGGCAGCAGCGTGACATACTGGCTGGTGAAGCTCACCACCGCCGCCACATCGAAGAGCAAATCGCTGAGCACTTGCGATTGTTTCACTTCGCCATTGACGCGCGTTTGCAGGCGAGACTTTTTGTAATCCAACCCGACGGCGATCACCGGCCCAAGCGGCCCAAACGTATCTGCTCCTTTAGCGCGCCACCATTGCAGATCGCCCTGTTGCCAATCGCGCTCGCTCACGTCGTTGCCGCAAGTCAGGCCGAAGACGTAACCATCCGCTTCCGCCGCCGTGACACGACGGGCCTTCTTACCTATCACGATGACCAGTTCGCCTTCGTAGTGCACGTTACGCGCACCGGGCGGGATGACGATCTCGCCGCCAGGGTCGAGCAGCGAGGTGAGCGGCTTGAAGAATAATTCGGGCTTGGTGGGCGCGGGGCGATTGCCAAGATGGCTCTTGTAGTTCAAGCCGACGGCCAGCACCTTGCTCGGCTCGCAAGGCCAAAGCAGTTTCACTTCTTGAAGCTTTAGCTTCACGCCAGTCTCCGCTTTGTTGCCGAACAGGTCGCCGCGTATCTGTTTGATCGTATCGCCAGCGAGGATGCCGTAAGAGATTTTTCCGCGCTGTTCATAGCGTACATATTTCACTACGCCACCAGTGTTCTGCTGTTTCAGCGACACGCTTGAA
Source organism: uncultured Acidobacteriota bacterium (assembly GCA_963699175.1). Lineage (GTDB taxonomy): Bacteria > Acidobacteriota > Blastocatellia > RBC074 > RBC074 > JACPYM01. The sequence continues at coordinate 2,662,289 of OY969418.1, forward strand.
ACAGCCAGACCAGCCATGCCAGATACAAAAGCTCTTCTGGTAGATTTCATCTGTTCTCCTTTGTTACCTGGGAGCGCACGCGGCTCGCGTGCGGGGAGTTAAGGGGTTTCACTGCCGGGCTAATGCATGCACCATTCAAGCCCGCACGCGAGCCGCGTGCGCTCCCAGGTTTCTTTAAATTATTTGGGTGCTTTCTTCTCGTAAGTTTCGTTCAGCCCGGGCATAAAATACGGCCCGCCCGGCGCCATCGTGCCTTTGAGGAAGATGACGTTGGATGAAATGGTCAGGCTCTGTCGCAGATCGAGCGCTGCTTTGCACCTCACCCAATCAGGGCCATTGCCGCCGTGCTGCACGGTGTCGCGCGAAGCTTTCCAATGCTCGATGCTGGCATAGCGTGTGGAAAGATAGACCTCGTCATAATCCTTGTTTGCCGCCGGAGCGCCTTCGACACCGGCGGGCGTGATGACCTGCCACATCCCAATCACACGTGAGCCGAGCTTCTCGAAATAAGGCCAGACGCCTTCGACGCTGGCTTTGAGAAACTGATCGAAGCTGCCCTTCTTGATCTTGAAGTAACGCAACGTGACGATCTCTTCGCCGGGTTGCGCGACATCGTTGCGCACAGGGCGGGGCGGCTCTTGCTCGTTGACTTGATTGAGTCCGCCTCTGAAAGGCTTATCCTGCGTCGCCTGCTTATCCGCTGCCGACTGGGCTGCGCAAAAAGACGTGGCGACAACTGCCATCAGGCTGACGAATAAAATCCGCTGACCGCAACGAACGAAGTTGCCAAACATATGCTCGCCTCCTCTTCATTTGGCTTGTGTTGTTAGTCTTGGGCTGCCCGTGTGGAATTGAAAACGCCGCGATTCTAGCACCGGTAAAGTTTGAATGTGTAGCCCGCTAGAAAGAAATGGTGGGCGGTGTCAAACAAATTTGTGGTAGTGATAAGAATGTAAGGCTCAACAGTTTTTGCCGCGTAGCGGCAGTTGAATTTAGCCGTGGGTGCAACCCACGGTAGGCGCACGGGACAATGCCGCGTCGCGTCAGCGACACCTGATTCAAGCGTCGCTGACGCGACGCGGCACGCGCTGCCGCGTTTTCCCGGCGTTGAAAACGCCGGGCTAAACTCAGGTCGCCGCTACGCGGCTGCAAAACTACAGCTTTGCATTTTTATCAATACTCAAATTGTTTTGTGTGGGACAGCGAGCAAAGCTATGATTGCCGCACCGATGAATCTTAGTCCAAACATACTGGCTTCACTCCCGCGGCTGCGACCGGCCTGCTGGTCGCGCGAGCGGCTCCGCGCCAACCTGCTTTCTATGCCGCTGCTGCTCGGCGGTCTTATCGTCCTGGGCTTCAGTTTTTCCGCCTTGATCTATTTCATCTACGCTTCGACCGGCAGCCCCGTCACTTGGAAACAAGCCTGGAGCGTGGGCTTGACGCAATGGTGGGCATGGTCGTTGCTGTACTTATTGATCTTTGCGATCACCAAGCGTTTGCCCATCGAGCGCCAACATTGGATGCGCGGTGTGCTCGTCTATTTTGTCATCGGCCTCGGCATCACGCTGCTGAAGCTGGGGATTGATGTCGGCTGGCTAAGATGGGTCTATCAGGGCAAAGTTTTCAAAAACACGCCCGAACGCTCGCTGCTGGCCGTGATGACTTACTTCAACTTCCTTACCTACTGGGTCTTTGTCGGCGTCGGCCAGGCGCTCAATTTCTACCGCCAAGCGCGCGAGGGCGAACTCAAGGCTTCGCAGTTGGAGACACAGTTGGCGCAGGCACAGTTGCAGGCGCTCAAGATGCAGCTTCAGCCGCACTTCCTCTTTAACACGCTGCACACCATCGCTATGCTCAATCTGAAAGACCCCAAAGCGGCCAATCGGATGATCAGCCGGTTGAGCGACCTGCTGCGGCTCGCGCTCGACAACACTGGCGCGCAGGAAGTCTCGTTGCAGCAAGAGCTGGATTTTCTCAAGCACTACTTAGAGATTCAGCAGACTCGCTTTCAAGATCGCTTACAGGTGAAGCTTGAGATTGATCCTGCTTCGCTCGATGCGCGTGTGCCGAACCTGATCCTGCAACCCATCGTCGAAAATGCGATTCGGCACGGCGTGGCAGATCAAGAAACAAACGGGCAGATTGAAATCCACGCCTGTCGCCAGAATGGCTGGCTGCAATTGCGCGTGCACGACAATGGGCCGGGCATTCCGTCGCTGGCAATGACGCAACTCAAGCTCGGTATCGGGCTGAAGAACACACAAGACCGGCTCACACAGCTTTACGGCGCATCGCATCGCTTCGAGCTAAAGAATGCCGACGATGGCGGGCTGGAAGTAACCATCGCAGTTCCCTTCCGCGAGGGCGCGCCCGCCGCCGCAACGCCGGAATAGAAAGACGATGTACCGTAGACTGTCCAGTCTGCGGCTGACTGATACAAAAGCTCGCTGGCATTCCAATGCATTCTTGCCGCAAAACTTCTGCAGACTGGACAGTCTACGGTACGCCAAACACTGATGGAAAAGATGCGCGCCTTGATTGTGGACGACGAGCCGATTGCCCGCGAGGGGCTGCGCACGCTGCTCGCCGCTGAAACCGGCATTGAAGTTATCGGCGAGTGCCGCAACGGACGCGAGGCGATCAAGACTATTCGCGAGCAAGCACCCGATCTGGTCTTTCTCGATGTACAGATGCCACGGCTGGGCGGCTTCGAGGTCATCACCGAGATTGGCGCGGCACAGATGCCTGCCGTTGTTTTCGTCACGGCTTATGACCAATATGCAATCAAGGCTTTCGAGATTGACGCACTGGATTATTTGCTGAAGCCCTTCGACGAAGAGCGCTTTCAGAAGACGATGGCTCGCGTTAAGCGCCATTTCCAAGGCGGCTCAGTCCACGAATTGAATGAGCGTCTTTCCGCGTTGCTCAAGCGGCTAGACCATGTAGAGCCGAAACATTTGGAGCGCGTGGTCATCAAATCCGCCGGACGCATCTTTTTCGTGGACGTGGAAGAGATTGACTGGATCGAAGCCGCTGGCAATTACGTGCGGCTGCACGTTGGTGACAAGTCGCATCTGTTGCGCGAGACGATGGACGCGCTGGCCGCCAAGCTCCCCGCCAACCAATTCCTGCGCATCCGCCGCTCGGTGATCGTGAACGCCGAGCGGGTCAAAGAACTGCAACCCCTTTTCAAAGGCGAATACCAGATCATCCTGCACGACGGTACTAAATTGTCCTCGAGCCGCCGGTATCGCGCGCAACTCAAACCGCTCTTGGGTGAGTCCGCTTAGGGTTTCTGCTTCCGCTGCCGGTCACGCTCAAGCATTGCCTCGATGACCTCATCAGGCGGCGGATAAAAGCCGGTCTGTTTTATTTTCTGAATGGCTGTAGGTAGATCAAGCAGATTCCTTTCGGCTGCTCGCTCAAGAATGGCATAAGTGCGGACGATTGAAAGATTGAGCCGCTGCGCCTCCTTCGCCGCGCGGTTGTCATCGAGCAATACGGCAGTGGCGTTTAGCTCAAGCGCCACTGCCAGCGCTTCGCGCTCGCCATCCTCAATCTTCATTTTGGGCGTGAAAAGGGATATGTCGGCCTGGCGAATTTCAATCCATTCGGGCGGTGATTGAATCCAGTCCTTGATTTGTTGCGGAGTCTTTGGGCCATTAAGCTCTTCAGAAACTTTCTCAGGAATAATGACCTTGCCGAAAAGTTGAGGGAGTATGTGGGCTTCTTCGATTTCGACCAGATAACGCAGTGGCGTTGTATCAGAGACGATAATCATTTGCGCTCAAGCAGGGCATCAAGGGTCGCCCTGTCGCTTTCCAAATCTTCAAGGGTGTAGTGCTGCCTGACATCGTTCGCCTTGAAAAAGGCGAACAGCTCTTCTCTGCTCTCGAAGCCAAGCATCTCCCTTACTTGCCGGCTTGAAATCAAGTCGGCCTCGTAGGCTTTGATAGCCGCCAGTTCGAGCAGTCGGCGCGCGAGCGGGACATTGCTGCCGTTCCGGATGTCCGCAGCTACATCTTCGGGGATGGTCAAGATTGCTTGTTCCATAATCTCACCTCGACTCGGAGGATACATCTGTTCCGCTACGCCCGGCAACGGCTAATAGATGAGTGGCGCTGTCTGTGTTGTATTCGATGAGCGTTTGTCACATCTTTGCTCCCGCTCGTCACTAGCTAGTCACCGGAAATCACAATTCGATTGTAGATAAGCAATGATTGCTCTTTTAATTGGCGGCGCACGATTACAAACCAAGGAGATTTCACTATGCACCGCTATTCATTACCATTGCTGCTCTTGCTATGCGCTCTGCTCGGGTCGTCCCCGACACTGGCCCAAGCCCAGCCGAACGCCGCCGGGCGCTGGGAAGGCAACATTGAGGTCCAAGGAATCAAGTTGGGGATAACCGTTGAACTCGCGCGGAAAGAAGGCGCCGCCTGGACAGGCACGATCACCATCCCCGCGCAAATGTTCAAGGATGTCGCGTTGGAGAACGTGACCGTCAAGGGCAATGCTGTTTCCTTCGAGATGCCAGGCGTGCCAGGCAATCCGACTTTCCAAGGGAAACTTTCTGAAGACAGCAAGACCCTCGCCGGAGAATTAACCCAATCGGGCCAGCACTTCCCTTTCAAACTCGAACGGCCAGACAGCGCTAAATCCGCAACAGACAGCTACGGCGCAACGCCCGACAAAGGCGTGCCGGGGCAGAGCTTGGAAGGGCGCTGGCAAGGCACACTCGAAGCCGGGGGCGTCACGATGCGCCTCGTTCTCAGAGTGACCAAAGCGCCGGACGGAGCTTTTACGGCCCGACTCGACAGCCCCGACCAGCGCGTACTGGATTTGCCGGTAGACTCCGTCACGCTAAAAGACAACTCGCTACGCTTTGAACTGAAGCGGCTCAGCGCAACCTACACTGGCACACTAAACAAGGATAGTTCGGAAATCGCGGGTGAATGGCAGCAAGGCCCCGGGGCTTTAGCTTTGACCCTCAAGCGTCTCGGCAACAAGACTGAACGATAGGAGTCGAACGATGAAAAACATATCCATCCACTACTGCCCAGTCTGACTGGTCAAATCAACAATGGCGGCCCGTGTGGCAGCCGAGTTGCGCAAAGAGCCTGAAGTGCAGGTAGAAACCATCAAAGGCAAGCTGGGCGAATTCAGCGTCTTCATTGATGACCAGCAGGTCGTCACCACCAATCGCCTTTGGTATCCCAACCCGACCAAAATAATAAACAAGCTACGCGCGTTGCTGGCAGAGTAACTTTGTTATTGAACGAAGTATGCTCTGCCAGTTTTGCCCAGCCTCGCTCGCGCGTGCCTTTCGCTTGGATGAAGAGACTCAGCAGGAGTAGCGCAAACTGTCTAGTTTGCATGGCTCACAGCCAAGCTTCTCACTGGCAACTAGGCGTAGCCATAAACTGCGTTGCCCGACAATTAGCGCTAATGTACGCCACGCAAACTAGATAGCATTCGTTTCTACACAAGTCCGCGCTCCTCTAGCTCCGTAGGAGCGCAATGTTTATAGCATCGTAAGCCAGCGCAGCGTTTAGCTCCGTCGGAGCGGCATCTGCTAGCCTCAGATGCCGCTCCGACGGAGCTAGGAGGCTATTGACGCAACCCCCTAAAAACATTGCGCTCCTACGGAGCGGGGAAAATTTGTGTAGAAACGAATGCTAGACAGTTTGCGCTACTCCTGCTGCGCCGTCCGATTGAAATGCAATGCTTGTTCGGACAACCGCTTTAAGATAATCGGGTAGCGGCGCAAGGTGGTGAGTGTGGAATACCGGCTGCAGCCGGCCGGGCTGGTCAACTAATGCTTCCGCCTAAAGGCGGGACTCCAAACCTTCTCTCCCGCTTGCGCCACTGCCGATAATCGCAGAGAAACGGTAGCATCAGCGACCGGGTACGGTTTAGATTGCAAGCGTCTGTTCGCTGACGCGCCCGTTCAATTTGTGGCAAGGGATTTGCTCAAGCATGCGGGTTGTCGGCCTTCATTGAAGGAGAAAACCGGATTATGAAATTGAGCGCCAGGTTAATCTTGCTCCTGACCTTTGCCGTCAGCCTCGTGATGGTGGTGGCGAGTTTAATTATGCTCAGGCAGCGCGAGAACGCCTTGCAAGAAGCCGCCCGTGATGAGGTGCGCGCCCACGCCCTTACATTGAAAATTGCGCTCGAAGAAGATTATCTGACCGGGCGCACGCTGGACGCGCAACGCCTCATCAACCGGTTGAGCGAAAACACAGGGGTTTACAGTGTGGTGTTGTTTGACGCGGCAGGCAAAATCATCGCCATCTCTAACGCGCTGGCGCCCGAAGAATTCAAATTCCTGAACGAGGCGCGGCAAGTCATCGCCAGTGGCCAGAGCATTGGGATCGGGCGCAGCATTGGAGGTGAAGATTACTTTTCGCTCGTCATGCCGCTCCAGGTTGACGACCGGCGCGTGGGCGCGCTCGAGATCGTGCAGCCGATCTCGTTTGTCAAAGACGACCTCACCAAGGCGCGGCTGGACATTGCGATCACCGTGCTGCTGCTTTTCCTAACCATTCTGTTTGTAGTGACCTTGGTAATGCGTCATAACCTAGCCAAGCCCATCCAAAAACTGCTCGATGGCGCGGTGGCCGTCGGGCATGGCGATCTGAGTTATCGCGTGACCGTGCGGGGGCGCAGGGGCGAACTGGCGCAGTTGGCGCAGGAATTCAATCGCATGGCCGACAGCCTGGCAGAACAGCGCCGTACCGCCGTGCGTGAGACCGAAGAGAAGATGACGCTTGAAAGGAGGCTGCGCCACAGCGAGCACCTCGCGGCGCTCGGGCGCATGGCCGCCGGAGTGGCGCACGAGATGGGCGCGCCGCTACAGGTGATTGACGGGCGCGCCAAACAATTGCTCAATCAGTCGGAGCCAGCGGTCGAAACGCGGCAGCGCAATCTGACCATCATTCGTAACCAGGCTGAGCGCATCACCCGCATCATTCGCCAAATGCTCAACCTCTCACGCCCCTACAACCTGCGCTTGCAGCGCATCGCGCTCGCGCTGCCTGCTGCCGAGACCATCGAATTGATCGAAGCACAAGCCGCGAGCGCCGGTGTCGAAATCGAATTCACGGGTGATCAACACGTCGAAGTTGAAGCCGACCAGGGGTTGCTCGAACAGGTCTTGCTGAATCTTTACCGGAACGCGATTCAAGCCATGCCGCTGGGCGGGCGGCTGCGGATTGAATGTTTGGCCGATGCAGTGACCAAAGACGGGCAGCGCTTTGCCGCCTTGCGCTGCTCCGACACGGGCAGCGGCATCGCGCCCGAACATCTGGCCCACGTCTTTGACCCGTTCTTCACCACCAAAGAAGTAGGGCAAGGAACGGGACTCGGCCTGCCCATCTCCAACCGGATTATTGCGGATCACAATGGGTGGATCGAGGCCGCTAATCGCGCGGGGGGCGGAGCGGTTTTCACTGTTTATTTGCCGCAGGCCGCGCAGATCGTGAGGCAAGCATTGGCGGAAGGAGTCCTAGCATGAGCGCAAAAATATTGATTGCCGAAGACGACGCAGACTTACGCGACCTCTTGCAAGATGATTTGGAAGACGCGGGTTACGAAACCGTAGTGGCGATTGATGGGCGCGCGGCGCTGACGCACATCGAACGCAAGCGCGAGTTGATTGATCTGCTCATCACGGACGTGCGCATGCCTGGTTTGACCGGCGCTGCACTGCTCTCCGCCATGCGTACGCAACGCGCGGAAGCTCCTGTCATCATCGTCACGGCCTTCGGCTCGGTCGAGCAAGCCGTGGAATTGGTCAAGGCCGGGGCCTTCCAATACTTGACCAAACCTTTCGACACAGACGATCTGTTGCGCGCCGTGGCCGAAGCGTTGGAGCAGAGCGCGCCACAGCGCGGACAGGCGCGGTTGCGCCGTGAATTGCCCGCCGCGCCCACGCACATCATCGGCGCATCGCGGCCCATCCGGGAACTATTGAAGTTGATCGCGCGTGCTGCGCGCAGTTCGAGCACAGTGCTCGTTACGGGCGAGTCGGGCACAGGCAAAGAGTTGGTGGCACGTTCGATCCACGAAGTTTCAGAGCGCAAAGGCTTGTTCGTCCCGGTCAACTGCGCGGCCATTCCCGCCGAGTTGTTGGAGTCAGAATTGTTCGGCCACACGGGCCAAGCTTTCACTGGCGCCAAACAGGCGCGCGCCGGATTATTTGAGTCGGCGGCTGAAGGCACACTCTTTCTGGATGAGATTGGCGAGTTGCCCTTAGCCGTACAGCCGAAGCTATTGCGTGTTTTGCAGGAGGGCACCGTCCGCCGGGTCGGCGCCGACCGCGAGCGCGAGGTCAACGTGCGCGTGATTGCCGCCACCAACCGCGACCTGGAAAAAGAGGTCAGCGAAGGCCGCTTTCGCGAAGACCTTTACTGGCGCTTGAACGTGATTCATCTGCACATCCCGCCGCTGCGCGAACGGCCCTTTGACACTCCCTTGCTGGTCGAGCATTTCATCAACAAGATCGTCGAAAAAACGGGGCAGCCCCCGTTAAATATGTTGCCCGAAACCTTGGCTCTGCTGACTGCTTACGCTTGGCCTGGCAACGCGCGTGAATTGGAGAACGTGATCGAACGCGCCGTCGCCCTGGCCGAAGGCGGCAACCTAACGCCGGACGATTTGCCGGAGCGCGTGCGCGTCAACGCACAGGCCGCTAGCCTGCTGACACGCGCCCGCGAACGCCGCATGACCGTGCGTGAGTTGGAGAAGGAATACATCATCGAGACGTTGCGACTGACCGGCGGAAACAAATCGCGCGCCGCCGAGATCCTCGGCTTCGACCGGCGCACGCTGCATCGTAAGTTAGATGAGTACCGTGCTGAAGACCCTTCGTTCGAGTTATGAAACCGACTCGGCTATCTAAGAGCTTCTCTGAAAGTTCCTTGTAAAGCCACAAAGGGGCTTTACAAGGAAACCCTCTAATAGCCAACTGCCAGATTTTGTCTCACCACTGCGACAGATTGTCTCGGCTAAATTTGCCCCGTTCCGCAACAAGTCCTGCGAAATCAAGCCGCCTGGGTAATGGCATATCTGTTGCCATCCGCTAAGCCTTCGTGACTTTGAACTGCTCTGAACCATCATCCCTAGGGCGCAGCATTCAACGCACCACGTCAACATTTTTTTGCTGGAGGGAACCAATGGAGAAAATTGTCAGAGGCATTCATCAATTTCAAGCTACGGCCTTTGAAGCCAACCGCGCGCTGTTCGAGCAACTCTCGCAGGGCCAACGACCGGAAACGTTATTGATTACCTGCTCGGATTCGCGCATCGCGCCGGATCTATTGATGCAAACTCAACCCGGCGACTTATTCGTGTTGCGCAATGCGGGCAATCTGATTCCGGCGTATGGGGCAGCGAATGGTGGCGAAGGCGCGACCATCGAATACGCGCTGGCCGCGCTCGAAGTCAAACATCTGGTGATTATGGGCCACTCGCAATGCGGCGCGATGAAAGGTCTGATGCACCCGGAATCGCTCGCGAGCATGCCGTTGGTCACCAAGTGGCTCAGGCATGCGAGCGCGACACGTCACGTAGTCGAAGAGTGCTACGCCGACCTGACGGGCACTGACCTACTCAACGCGGCGATCAAAGAGAATGTGCTCGTCCAGCTCGACAACCTGCGCACTTATCCGAAAGTCGCGGCGCGTTTGGCCAAAGGTGCGCTCTGGTTGCACGGCTGGCTCTACGAGATCGAGAGCGGAAAGATTCTGGCTTATAACCCACAGGCGTCACAATTTGTCCCACTCACATCAAACGCCTTCCCGGCGGCAATGAGCGCTCGCTCGATGGTTGCGGCCAAGCCTACTACGCCATCTGTTGCGAATGGCTTGGCGGCGTCAGGTGACTGAGCGGCGTGACTGCCGGTCTTTAATTTCAACAATTCAAAACGAGTAACACTCACGGAGATCACTCCGCTGGGTATAGGTGTGCCCGCTCTGCGCTTGGCGGCGCAGAGCGCTTAAACATCTTTGGAGGTTAGCAGTGCTAGCAAAAGAGACTATCGAAAAATCTAAAGCGCAGCCCATGAGCGAGCGTGACAACACTCACCTCTTGGGCCGGCTGGCTTATTACCTCAACCCGTTCGACGGGCGTTATGACGACCTGGTCAAAGGCAACTGGAAGCTGAATGTGCTGCGCGATTTCACCGCCGGTCTGATCGTCGCAATGGTGGCGATTCCGATGGCGATGGGTTTCGCCATGGCTTCGGGGTTGCGCCCCGAACAAGGCATCATTGGCGGCGCGGTGGCCGGGCTGGTCGGCGCGCTTTTCGGCGGCTCGAAGTATCAGGTTTACGGGCCAACGGCGGCCTTTATTCCGGTGATCGCCGGAATTATGGCGACCTACAACCTGGGCTTCTTGGTACTGGCCTCGGTGATCGCTGGTGTCATCCTGATGTTGATGGGCGTGGCGCGGTTGGGGCGTCTATCGAATCTGGTACCGCATTCCATCGTCGTTGGCTTCACTATCGGCATCGCCGTCATGATCGCGTTTTCGCAGATCGGCGAAGTGCTGGGCTTGAAAGCGGCGCTGGGCTACGGCTTCTTCGACAAAGTCAAAGGCATCGTCGCCAATCTCGGCAGCATCAACGGCTACGCCGTCGCGCTCGGCTTGCTCACCTTCGTAATCACCAAATACCTGCTGAAAGTCTCGTCGCTCATCCCGGCGCCGCTGATCGCGTTGGGCGTTGCCACGACACTTTCTTCAACCGTGTTTGCTGGCAAAGGATTGACGCTGATCAAAGACAAATACGGCAGCATCCCGACCGACTTCTTCGTCTTCAACATGCCCGCGCCTTTCCCCGTTGACGCGAAGATGCTCGTGGATTTGGCCTACTTCGTCGCCGCCATCGTCTTCGTCTCGGCAGTCGAAAGTCTGCTCTGCTCGCGCATGGCCGACCGGCTGGCCGAGAACAAAGGCACGCCTTTTAACCCGAACAAAGAGCTCTGGGGACAGGGCGCGGTGCAAATTCTCATTCCGCTCTTCAACGGTTTCCCGCACACTGGCGCGCTCGCCCGCACGGCCACCAACGTCAAAGTCGGCGCAATCTCGCCGCTGGCAGGCATCTTCAAAGCAGTGCTGAAACTGCTGCTGGCCGCGTTTCTGGCGCAGTACCTGGAACTGGTGCCGATGGCCTGCATCGGCGGCATCTTGCTCTACGTCTCGACAGCGATGGTCAAACCGGCTGAGGTCAAAGAGGTCTTGGGACTCAGCAAGTTTCACATCGGGCTGATGATCTTCACCGCCGTGATGGTAGTTGTGACCGATTTCTTGACCGGCGTTTTGTCGGCGATTGTGATCTACGCCATCGCCTATCGGTTCATCAAGCAAATGGAAGCCAAGCAGGAGAAAGCTACCGAACCCGCTTACTCGCCAACTGGCGATTGAGCAGCACGGTGGCGCGCGCCGTCGCAGACGGTTCCCGGCGAAAACGGGAAATGGCGCGTGCAGCCCCAGGAGCGCAAACACGCTCCTGGGGCTTATCAAATTTCAGGAGAACGAGCGTGAAAAGTTTTCTATGGCCAAGGTGGTCGCTGGCGGCGCTGCTGTTTTTTGCATCACCGGCGGCCTTCGCGCAAAGGCTCACGCCGGCGTCACCGTCGTCTACTATTGCTCCGAGCGAGCCAAGCTCTATTTCTGTCCGCACCCAACTCGTATCGCTCACTGTCGCCGTGCTGGACAAGCGGGGCCGTCATTTCACCGGCTTGGACAAAGCCTCCTTCACAGTCTTCGAGGATGGCATCGCGCAGGAGATCAGCTTCTTTGGTATAGATGACGGTGCCGCAACAGTCGCCGTCGTTTTTGATCTCTCCGGTTCGATGGGCGGCGCGAAGATTCGCCGCGCCAGAGAAGCGCTCGCGCGCTTCGTGCAAACCGGACACCAAGATGACGAATACTCGCTGGTCGGCTTCAACGAGCAGGCCAAGCTGTTGCTGGAACGTAGCCGGGCTGGCGCCTCTTTGCCTGATCTGATCGCGAGCGTCAAGCCGCGCGGCGCTACGGCGCTTTATGACGCGGTCGCATTAGGACTTGCGCAGGTGGCGCGCGGGGCTTGGAGCAAACGCGCGCTCATCGTCATCAGTGATGGGGAAGATAACCGCTCGCGCCTCTCCTTCAAGGCGCTGAAACAGATGACGGCTGAAGCGGGCGCGCTTGTCTACGGCATCGTGATCAAAGACTGGCTGTCCCATCCCATCAGCGATAGTCTACCGGAGTTGTCAGCCATCTCAGGCGGCCTTGCCTTTTTCCCGACTGACGCCGAAGAAATTGCGGCGGCGTTTGAGCGCATCGCGGTTGATTTGCGTCAGCGCTACTCCATCGGCTACACACCCACAGAGTTTTCCGCCGACGGGCGCTGGCGCAAGTTGAAAGTAAAAGTGACTGCGCCAACCAATGCCCCACGCCTGTCAGTGCTCACGCGCAAAGGCTATTTTGCCGACAACAGAGATGCCAACTCCCAGGAACGCAAAACGGCCAATGAATAAAACCTGCTGCCGTGTGAGCGTTTTTTTTCGCTCGCGGTTTTCCCAGCGTTGATGGTCTTTGAAAAAAGGATGGTAGTGGCTCAAGGTGGTGAGTTTGGAGTACCGGCTGCAGCCGGCCGGGCTGGTCAACTAATGCTTCTGCCTGAAGGCGGGACTCCAAACCTTCTCTCCCGCTTGCGCCACTACCAAAAGGATTAATCAAAAACCAGTGGGAGCAACCCCAAGCTTACTTCACCGCCGAGGCGCAGAGGTCTTCTCCGCGCGCGCTCCGCGTTCTCTGCGCCTCGGCGGTGAATAATCCTCCGGCTGTTCTGAATGAACCTACTTGCGGCGCTGTTTGATATTGGTCAGCCGCGCCGGGTAGATGCCAAAGTTTTCAACTTCGATGGTCTTGTCGCCCTTAAAACGCACGCGCGCGGCGGGGAAGAGGCTCCCTTCCACCTTGCCGTCATCTTCAATGTAAAGCTCGATGTAAGTAAAAGGATAGTCCAGCGAACGTCCGCCGCGCCGCACTTCGCCAAAGCCGACCCAGCGCTCCGCGATAGCCGAAATCCTGCGCCCTTCTTCCGTCTGCGTGACCCACACCGCATTCAGGTCGCGGCTCAGCCCGCTGCCGACTTGAATCGAGCCGCGCTTCTCCTTCTCCACCGCTTTCCAGAAATCGTCCTGCCCGTCACGCTTCAAGATACCGGTCAGGCGATTGACTTCGCCTTCAGGCGTGTAGCCGTTGATGGTCAGCGTAAAGAAATCCGTGACGCTGCCACGCGCGCCGCCGATGTAGAAGATGTTACCTCGATAAACTTCCCTGCCCGGTCTAGCTGCCTGTCTGGTTTGCGCGCTGGTGAGCGGCAGGTGCAGGACAGCCAGTGCGATACCGAACATTGACAACAACAAGTAAGTCAACATTGTGTTTTGTCTGCGCATTTATTCCCCTCTCATTAATGACAAAGTTCCTGATCCCAAGAGTCAGCCACTATAGCTACGGAGTAGATACTAATACTGGATTTTGGTCAGTTCCCTACCGCACAAACTTCTATTTTCTCCTGCCCACATAAAGATAGTGATCGGCAATACCGAAAGCTTCGGGCGCAGTGGCAGTCTGCTCGATCAAGTCGAGCCACGCCGCCGCAACCTCTTCAGGCAGCGCAGACAATTGCTGTTGCCAGGAGCTGACAAATGATTCCACGGCAAGCAAAGTGATTTCATTGAACTCGCCGATGAATAGGTCGCGAAACTAGGCGCGCGTTTTACAGACTCCGCCGGAGGTAAGTTCAAACATCATTCAGATATCCATCCACACACAGCTATCCATCCGCACAGGTCGAAATTATTTTCCGCTCAGACGAGGCCAATCGCCTGATTTTGCAGAGATAGTGTATTGAATGAGGAAACGTCAAACACATATACTCGGAAAGCCCTAAAATTAGCTTATCAATCTAATAAATAAAGTAATGACTCGCGAACGTTTGCAGCAGATAGAAGACATTTTTCGGACCGTGGTTGATCTCCCGGCAATCGAGCGCACGGAGTTTTTGACTGAAGCTTGTGCTGACGATGATGCCTTGCGCACGATGGTTGACCTGCTGCTCACGCGGCACATGCAAGCAGGCGATTATGCCGAGACGCCACCCCTGACCGCCGACCCGCAAGCGACTGCGCCGCTGAACGAAGAAGAAGACCCATTGATCGGGCGGCGCGTCGGCGCGTACCGGCTCGAACGCGAATTGGGGCGCGGCGGGATGGGCGCGGTCTACTTGGGCGCACGCGCCGACAACGCGTTTCAGAAAATGGTGGCGATCAAACTGATTAAACGCGGGATGGACACCGATTTCATCCTGCGCCGTTTTCGCCGCGAGCGGCAGATTCTCGCCTCGCTCGATCACCCGCACATCGCGCGCCTGCTCGACGGCGGGACGACTGATGACGGGCTGCCCTACTTCGTGATGGAGTACATCGAAGGGCAACCGCTGCATCGTTACTGCGACACGGAACAGTTGAACATTGCGGAGCGCCTGCGCGTCTTCCTGCCCATCTGCGACGCCGTTCATTACGCGCATCAAAACCTGGTCGTCCACCGCGACATCAAGCCGTCAAATATTCTCATTACGCCGGATGGCGCGCCACGCCTGCTCGATTTCGGCATCGCCAAACTTTTGAACCCGGATCTGCTCAACGACTCGCTCGACCCGACCATCACGGCAATGCGCTTGATGACACCCGAATACGCCAGCCCGGAACAGGTGCGCGGCGAGCCGACCACGACAGTAAGTGATGTCTACAGCCTGGGCATGCTGCTTTACGAATTGCTGACCGGGCATCGCCCGTACCGCTTGCGCAGTCATGCGCTACACGAGATTGCGCGCGTCGTTTGTGAACAAGAGCCGGAGAGTTTGAGCGTGAGTGTGACACGCTCTGACAACTTGATGTTGCTCAGCTCGGCCAGCGCAGCCACGCTCGAGGCGGTTTGCCAGGCACGCAGCGCAAGCCTCGAAGAGCTACGGCGCGAACTCTCGGGCACGCTCGACCGAATTGTGATGAAGGCGCTCAGAAAAGACCCGCGCCAACGCTACCAATCCGTCGCCGAATTGAGCGAAGACATCACGCGGTATTTGGAAGGCCGCCCCATCGCTACAACCTTCGATTATTCCGACGCCGTGGCGACGCGGCCATTGTCGCGTCACGAAACCCAAACGACCGTAGCCATCTTGCCGCTCAAATTGCTCAGCTTCTCCGCCACAGAAGACACGGGAGATAAATACTTGAGCATCGGCCTGGCCGACGCGCTGATCACGCGCTTGAGCAATGTTCACAGTCTCACGGTGCGCCCGACCAGCGCCGTGTTGCGTTACGGCGAGGAGAATGTTGACCCCTTCGCCGCCGGGCGTGAACTCGGTGTGGATTTCGTGTTAGACGGGCGCATCAAGCGCGCTGGCGACCACACCCGCATTTCGCTGCAACTGCTCGACGTGCACAGCAACGCCTGCGCGTGGGCACAGCAGTTCAGCGAAAATCACAGTGACGTGCTCATCCTAGAAGACGCCATCTCTGCGCAAGTAGCCGAAGTCTTGGTACCGCACTTGACGGGCGCAGAACGCCGCCAGCTTAAAAAGCGCGCCACTGATGATCGGGAAGCCTTCGAGGCATATCTGCGCGGACGCTACCACTTGAATTCATACACGGAAGAGGGATTTGCCAAAGCGCTAGTGGCCTATCAACAGGCCATCGCCTGCGACCCGAACTACGCCTTGGCTTATGCGGGCATCGCCGATTATTACAACTGGCTCGGTGTTTACGGTGTGCTGCCACCGCACGAGTGTTACCAAGCCGCCATTGAGGCCGCGACGAAAGCGATCAAGCTCAATAGTGAGTTGTCGGAGGCCTATGCCGCGTTAGGCTTTGCCGCCCTGGCCGGAAACTACGACTGGGCGCGTGGCGAAGAGGCTTGTCGGCGAGCCATCGAACTCAACCCGCACAACGCGCAAGCACACGTCTGGTACTCGCTACAGCTTTTCATGGAGGCTCGCTTCACCGAAGGCGAATACCATGCCCGTCAGAGCATTGAGCTAGACCCGCTGACGCCGTTCAATTCTTACAACCTCGGCTGGTGTCTCTATTACGCGCGCCGCTTCAAGGAAAGCGCCGCACAATTTCACCGCGTGATCGCCGCGCACCCGCTCTACCCATTGGGGCATTACGGTCTGAGTTGGGTATCGCGTTATGTGGGTGAGCACGAGCTGGCTTTGAGCGAGGCCAAGCGCGCGGCGGAACTTTCCAACGACAGCATTTTCATTCTGTTGATGCAGGGGCAAACGTTTGCCGCCGCAGGAAAACGCGAAGAGGCGGAAGAGGTGTTGATCAAGCTGGCTGAGTTGGCTACCCAACGCCACGTCTCGTCTTATCACATCGCGCTGATCTACTGTTTCTTGGGCGAGAATGAAAAGGCGCTCGGACATCTGGAACGCGCCTACATTGCGCGCGAGGCGTGGCCGGTGTGGTTGGGCGTCGAGCCTATGTTTGACCGCTTCCGCGATGACCCGCGCTTTATCGCTTTGCTTCAGCAAACAAATAATCCGGCTGCCGCGCCGCATCTGTAAAAATCCATAATCCTCTATCAGGCCAATCCGGCATGGCTCTTGCTGTTTCCCATCTTTAGTACAGAGTCGGATTGATTCGATTCACGGCTGCTCGCTCTCAATACAGGAGGCTGCTGTGCCATTACAAACTTATTGGCAAAAGCGCAATTTTGGACGAACGAAAGAGCCAGAAGGTCGTGTGGCCCAAGCTCGCAACAAGACCATCTTCGTCATCCACGAACATCACGCTTCAGTGTTGCATTTCGACCTGCGCTTGGAGATTGATGGCGTGCTCAAATCCTGGTCGGTGCCGAAAGGGCCGACGCTCGTCCCCAACGTCAAGCGGCTGGCTGTAGAGGTGGAAGACCATCCGCTCGATTACGCCAGCTTTCACGGCACGATCCCGGAAGGCCAGTACGGCGCGGGCCGCTCCTTGATTTGGGACGAGGGTCGTTTGGAGATTCACGCGCCGGACCCGTTGCGTGCTTGGGAAGAAGGCCATCTCAGCTTCACCCTCGAAGGCAAGAAGCTGCACGGCAATTTCGCGCTCGTGCGGATGAAAGGGCGCAAGGGCAAACCGCAATGGCTGCTGATGAAGAAAGCTGACGAGGCTGCCGAGCTGGGCTGGCAACTCGAACTCGTCGAGCGGGACGAACGCTTCAAGCCGGAAGTGGATAAACAGCAAACGCGCCGCAGCGTGAAGCGTCACGCGTCGCGCAAAGTCAGCAAGCCTGAAATTGCAGCGACAATCTCCGTCGCCGCCTTTCTCAAACGCAAACAACTAGCGGGCAATGTCGGCTTGAAGATCGGACGGCACACGGTCGCGCTGACGCATTTGGACAAACTCTATTGGCCGAAGGAGAAGATCAGCAAAGGCGATTTAATCCGTTATTACCTGCAAATCGGCAAAATGATCATGCCTTACTTAACAGCGCGCCCGGCCATCCTGCAGCGTTATCCGAACGGGATCGAGGAAGAGAGCTTCTTTCAACACGACGTGACTTCGGCCCCGGCCTATCTGAAAACCGAACTGCTCGAAAACGAGCAGGGGCGCCAACTCAATTACGCCGTCTACACCGATCTCGCCTCGCTGATCTATTTAGTCAATCTCGGCACCATTGACCAACACCCTTGGCTTTCGCGCGTGGATAAGCTCGACCGGCCCGATTACGTGGCCTTTGACCTAGACCCGAAGGGCGCGCCGTTCAGCAACGTGCTCAAAGTAGCGCGGCTGATGAAAGAAGTACTAGACGAGTTGAACGTGACCAGCTTCGTCAAAACTTCCGGTTCGAGCGGCGTACATATCTTCGTGCCGATCAAACGTCATTACACTTTTGAACAGACAATGGATTGGGCCGAGCAAGTGGCGCTGACAGTAGCCGCGCGCAATCGCAAGATTGCGACTACTGAGCGCCGCTTGGCCGAACGCGGGAAGTCGCAGGTTTACGTGGATTGGCAGCAGAATGCGCGCGGCAAATCCATCGCCGCTCCTTACACAGTGCGTCCTAAACTAAAAGCGACCGTCTCGGCCTCAGTGAGTTGGAAAGAAGTAGATGAGGGATTCGAGCTAACAGACTTCACCATCGCGACGATGCCCGCGCGAATTAAGCGTGTCGGGGATTTGTGGGCTGGACTGCTGCGGACACGGCAGACTTTACCGGCTGTGGATTGAACCCTGCTCCTGAGTTATGAAGCACGGTACGGGGCATTTGTTACTCCCGTACCGTGAATTAGCTCAGTTTACTAACTTCAGCGCCCGTACAAACGTACTCTGGGCATGCGTGAGCGCCAAGTGCCTTTGCTATACCAGAATTCGACGCCAGTGATCGCTCGATCATTGCCGCGCAAATCAATGGCGCGCGTCTGACCGCCATTGGGAATGCGATCACGAATTGTAATTTCCTCGTTGTTGCCATTAGCGAAATGCACGATTACGCGTTGAAACTCAATCGGTGCACGGTCAACGCGAATCTGTAAACTCTGAAATCTGCCTTCAGCCCGGCCTACCCGAATGAAGTCGTGATCAGCATTGCCATCCACATTAGCCTCACCCAGATAAGCCCAGCGACCTGACTGTTGGTTGTCATTACGCCTGTTCCCTTGGGCTTGGGTAGCGTACGCCAAACCTAAAAGTAACAACAAAGACATAACCAAACGTACTTTTACTGCTGTAAACATATATCTCCTTCTTAACCTGTCAGATAGGAGACGGGCAATTCCGTCTCCTATTATGCTTGTGTTTTGCTTCTTGGAGGCAGTGCGTAGTCGCGCCAGGCTCGCAGGGCGATTTCCGCATTTGCCCTGAAGCTGCGCTAGTAAGGATGAAACCTGCCAAACCGGTCGTAATAACCGGTCGTATGGAAACGCCCAAAGCGGTCGTAGTATCCTCTCACCCGATTGTTATTCTGATAGCGATACCTCCACTGGCGCTCACGTTCCAGCCGCCGCATTCTTCTTAGCTCTTGCCGCCGCTGTTGCTTATACCAACCCAAGTGGCGTCCCTGCGCGAAGGCTGACGACTCGAACACCGTAGCCATCGGCAAAGCGAACACCAGCATGAGCATTAACGAAACTATGATCTGTTTAAGTCTTTGGTAATTCATAATCCTCCTTCCTCTGAATTCTCACTCTGCCCTGTTGCAGCCTGAGCTTCAAGAAACGAGGAATGACTTTGCATATCCTATGCCAGCTTAGTCGTCATTTTGTAAGATTGGCTGAAAGGCTTTGCTCGCATAGCTCACAAATGAAATGTGCTCTAATTACCGGTTATATCGAATTCCAATACGAAATTACCGCCCTCTGTGTTGTCGTAATTGCCGTCAAGCCGCGTGCCATCACTTGCTGTGACTGGTGGCGCTTGAAGCCCTGCAGCATCGCCCAATACAGTGAGGCGGTATCTCCCGCCCTGCAACGGTAACTGGTTGAAGGTTAAAATCGCAACGCTCTTATCCGGCGCCAACTCAACACTGCCCACTATTCTCTTCGTAGGCGGAAGGCCAGTTAGCTGATCCACAAACAGATTCTGACTATCGGGGCTGCCAATCGAACGATTGAAGGTAACCTCGATTGTCCTAATTCGTTTATTGGCGCTGAGCAGTATGCTTGGTGGAAAGGGGGCAAGAAAGTCACTGCGGTCAAGGCCGATGATGGGGTTAGCAGAGCCGACAAACGAGAGTTTTGTGATTTGTAAGGGTGGGCGCGGTGGTGGTAGTTGAGCCGGAGTCAGCCAGAACCACATTTCGAAATCGCCGCCGCGTCGTTTATCGCCGCTGGGCAGGCGCAACTCAATATTCGAGGGCAGGAATGGCGGAATCAGAATGGGCAAGGTGCCATCAATCAAAATGGAATCATCCGTAATCACCGGGCCGGAGGGCGGGAAGAAACCGAAGGCCTCGCCGTCCAGATACAATTGTCGGCTCACTCCGGCGATAACCTTATTTCCCCAAATGAATCGCCCCTTTAGCGTCAGGCGAGCGAGCACACGGGTAAGCTTGAAAGACTCCACCAACTGGGAGAAAGAACTGATAAGCCAGTCACGTGCGTCAACCGTGGGCACCCACCTAATGGTTTTATCACTCGCCGTAACCTGGCCTGCCAGGATGATTGGTTGGAACCCAATGAGCTTGCCGTTAAGCGCGAAGGGGAGTTCGAGGGTGATAAAACAGTTGGGCTTACCATTCACCGTATCTTTGTCCAGCGCTTCATCACAGATCACAGTTAAGCCATGGACAAATCTGGCAACAGGCAAATCCGTGTCGTTGTGTAGAAACGTGTCCGGCTCTACTGTACGCACGTCAACAATGTGTATGCCGGGTTCCTCCTCAGCGGCTTTGCTGAGATTGGCAGTGAAGCGTATCGGGATGTGGACCGGTTGACCGGCGGCATCGAGCAGCGTCGCTTCGGCCTGCTGGCTATCTGGTGTTGCGGAAAGCTGCCAGAAAACGCTGGCGATGCCATGATCGTCCGTTGTCAGCGTGATTTCGTTGCTACCATTGCTGAACTTGCCCGCACCCGATTTTATCTGGAAGCGTACTCGCGCTCCCTTCACCGGGTTACTACCATTGGCTACGCCTACCTGCAAGGGTTGCGGAAGTTGAAACAAAGCCGTTGGCTGTGTGAGATCGGGCATCACCTCCTGCCCATCGCCACCGACGTAAAACAAACTGGTCAACTCAGTCATCGGCGGGAAGAGCTTCCGGCAATCGCTGAGCACAGTCCAACTTCTACCCAATGGCGGAAGTACTACATCACCAAACGGAGTATTCAGCCTAGCATTGATGATGCTGTTGTCATTCAACTCGACCAGAGCTAGCCGGCAGTAGTGATGCTTGATGCCATGCGGCGGCAGCGCTGCCGGATTGTTCGGGCCATCCTGCGGCCAAGTAAACAGATAAGGTTCGACTGTGCGTGCCGGAATCAACCAATAATCGCCGCTGCGATATTGACCGCCCTCGAATTTAACTTCGACGCCTTTTTCCAGCTTCAGCCAACCGTCGTTGTCGGCTGGTTGTTCGATCTTCATATCGGCCGGGTTATCAGAAAAATCCCAGCGGCGGACTTTGGGATGTCCGGCAAAATCAGCCAGATTGATTGTGCCTGCGGGCAAGGCCGTAGTGGCGTCCACAGTGATGATCTCGCCTTCGGCACGCACGACTCGGACGAAAGTGCCCAGACTTGCCGTCTCTTCGCGGCTGTCATTGGTCAACTCTACCCACTGCCCCTCGGCAAAGCGCAGCACTTTGTCGCGCCCTATGTTGCCAACGGTGAGGTCGAGATGATCGGCCTCACTGTCAGAACTTGGCCCAACCGCAATCCAATCGGTCACGACTGAACCATTCTCGCGTGACCATTTGAAAGTCGCCTCATCGAACGTCCCACTCTTATGGACTTCGACGCGATAGAGCTGATTTTCCAAACCACGGAAACCTGCGCTGGGCGACACCACGCACGGCTCATCACTACTTGAACCAGGTTGCAATCGCGCACGCAACAAGCCTGTCGTGCCGAGCTTGAGATCTTCGAATTCCTTCGATTGGCTCAAGCAATTAAAAGATAGGTCAGGATCGCCCAAGCGCAGCAGCCGTACTTGCCAGGCCACCTTGATGCGCGTCGCGGTATCGGGGCCGCCCAAAGCCACTTCACGAATCGAACGGTCTTCGAGCGCTGTCACATGGCGCAGCCAAACATCCAGATACGCGAGATAGACGCCGCTCGGCGCGTTGCCAATCGTACGAGTCGTGCCATCCGGCAACACGACGATTGCCCTATTAGGCAAATCGGGCTGTGCGTTGATGGGTATGGTTTGCTCGTTCTCGCAAAGTATGCCGTCTACGTAATAGCGGCCTGCGCCAATGAATAGCTGCGGGCCGAGTGGGGGCTTGATCTCGAAGCCGGCGTTGTGCAGTGGTGCGCCACAACCGCCGATCAAATCTACCGCCTCGGTCTCGATGCGATGGCTGATGATGGAGCCTTCCTCGTTATTATCGGCATCCATCTGTACGCGACCTTGCTGAGTCAGCACGTTGCGATAATGTTTTGTGGCGTCAAAAGTAAAGCGGGTAAAGTCGCCTTTCATATATTTATCCCCGGATGGTTATTTGCTGAAACTGACTCCCAACACCCAACACCAATTCAAACTGCCTTCAATGTCACTGGCAGCACTCCGGCCTCCAGACCGAAGCGCAAGAATTCGTCCAGACTGGCGCGCAGATTGGCCTCGCGCTGTGGATTCTTCAGGAAACTGAAGACGCCCATCTCCGAGCCGTCTTCCGCGCCCGTACGAATCTCTGTGGCGCAAGCGCGACTGAGCTGGCAGTAACCGAAGTGCCCATAGTCTTCTGAAGTAAACGAAGGATTCAGGCGGGCCTTGATGGCCGCTTGTTCGTCTGGATCAGTCACCCCATGGAGCGCCAGATCGGGCTGACAGCGAAAACGGCGCGGCGTCTTTGATTCAACACTGACATAGCTGAACCGCACACAGCCTTGCTGCCGCCGCTTAACGGTGACTTTGTCAGTGAAAATTGAATTGCCCGCTTCCAAGCTGCGGACTTGGCTCTCGCCCAGCACGGTGCTCTTTTCGATTTCGGCCTCGGTATTCGGAGCGTCAATTGCCTGGCCGCTAATGTGGTCAACAATAGATTCGACGATCCTCAATCCGCCGATGTCAGGAGCAATTGTGATTTGTCCACTGATGCTGCGTTCAAGTTCGATCTGCAATTCGCCATTCTCTGCAACTACGCTTAAGCCGCCTTCGCCTGGCACCAACGTAGTGTGCGCCAAGCGCAGCTTGCCGAGGTTGCCCGGCTGAGCAGTCAAGAGGTCGCTCGGCTGAACAGTCAAGCTGCCTTCGATCAAAAGTCCGTCTAGCACCAATGCACCCGGATTCTGACTCTTCGCCGGAGCCGTCCCGATGACCTGAATATTGCCGAGCAGATGTGGCCGCCGCTCGGTCGGCGTGATGTCAGACTTGGCGAACTCAGGCCAGTCTGCCGCGACAATCATCAATAGACTGCCCGCGGGAATCCGAATCTCGTTGGCACCTGTCAGGTCTTCTGTGTAGGTGTAGTTGTCCAGCACCGCGATAAGGCCGACTTTGCCAGGATTATCTTTACTCCAAGCGTTCCATTCGGTCACTGCGGCAGTCAGCGAAGCAAAGATGTCTACGCCATTCGGCTGAATGGTTTTGCTTACGCCTGCCGGCCAAGCAACTTCGAGCGGCGCCGAATTTGTTGGTGCGAGAACTTTGGCCACCGACTCGCGCCGGTCATACGGGCCGCCGCCGACATCGCCACTGAAGCCGTAGGCATAGCTGACCTCAACGTTTTGCGGCTTCACGCCCGCAGGAAACGCCAACCGCCCGAGCGCCGGATCAACTGCCACAACGATCTTAAAATCTTCCGCCGCTCCGCCATTCGCCGGTTGATAGCTCTTCGTTGCGGGCGGGCGCAGCCAGACTCCGGGAACTGACGTAGGCGGGTCGCTCAAATTGCAAAGCAGAATTTCTTCCGGCAATAGCTCAAACAATGGCCCGTTTGGTTGGAGCTGTACAAAGACTTGCAAGACGGGCTGCTGGCCGAAATAGGTGGCCACTACGCCGGAGACAGACTTGATCGCTTTGTGCACGAACTCCAACGCCTCTTCGTAGGACACAGTTCCATTGGGCTTCAATTGAGCGATCAACTCGCTCAACCTGGCGACCAGCGCCGACCCACTACCACCTTGCGCTGTCTGTACGGCACCCAATTCGGCAGTCAAATCAGTTTGGGCTTCGCTCAATGACTGGCGTAGAGCAAGCAACGCCTGGTAAAGCGGCGGCTGCTTGTCGGCCAATTCCTGCCGGCGCGCTTCCAACTCGTCATACAGCGGGCGGCGACGCAGCAAGCCCGGCACATTGATCTCTTCGGCCAGATGGGTGATCGTGTCTTCGGTTTGCGGACGGTTGAAGAGCGGCAAATTGCGCGCGAGCTGGCTGAAAAAGTAACGCCCATCATTTGCGCTACTCGCCGCGCGAGCCGTGGCGCGCTGCAAGAAGTAGCTTTGCAGCGGCCAGACGAACAACCCCACATTCGGAATGTTGTGCCGCCCGCGATCAAGCTCGTGTGTCGAAGCGATGCGCCGCACATCAACCGTATGCATGAAAGTATCGAAAGCCGTGTCGAGCAGTTCCAGTTCGTTGGTGCGCCGCAGATCGGGCGTCTGGCTACAGTGCAAGCGGATGTGATTGAAATGCTGTGTGGCAATGAGCAGTTCGAAAAACTCCACGGCGCGCGCGTTCCAACCCGTAGTATCGCGCGCCAGTTGTTCCAGCATACTTGCGGTGCCTTTGCGGCGCCGATAACTGAGTGTGTTGGCGACGCGGGCGCGCTGGCTGAAGACCGTCTCGCCACTGAATTTGTTCAAGCCGCGCACGCCCAGCAGATCGCCTAGATATGGCACTACCCATTCGTCGCACGTCTCGATAAACCAATTCTCGTAGAGCTGTGTGATCTCCGCTTCCACCACGCCCGCTTGTTCGGCAACTACGGCCAGCAGGGCTTTGAGCGGTTCGCCGCGCTCGGCGTCGCGCACGCGGTAGACGGCTGGCAGTAGTTGGTAAATCTCTTCGAGTGTCCAGTTCATAGCGTCCCCACGGTCAGCTTCACGTCTTCAGGATCGAGCACGAGCAATTCAGCCGGTTTTGTTTGCGCACCATCAAAACGTCCTAACTGCGCCAGCAGGCGACCCTGTGCGTCAGCGCCAAACAGTTTGAAATCAAACACTGCCACTACGCCTTTGACCTTTTGGGCCACGGCGACGAGTTCACTTTCACTGACGGCCTGGCCAAATTCGCGCTGGTCGAAAGAGAAAGCTGCGAGCAGAGCTTCGCGCACTTTCAACTGCACCTGTTCGGCGATGTAGGTCGGATCAATCAGCAGTTGCGCCTCAAAGCCGAACTTCACCTCATGATATGAATCGAGCTTGACCTGATGCTGCGCGTGGCGCACGGCATCAATGCCTGTGCGCAGATTTAGCGTGGTCTCCGAATCCGGCTGAATCGCTCCGCCATTGGCCGCCGCCACAGTCAGGTGAATGTATTGCTGTTCGCCGCGCACCAGTTGCGCAGCTTTGGCTTTGGCCACCCCGGCAAAGGCGCGGGCGAAATCTTCGTAATCTTGCAGCGAGACGATGCGATCCAGCGTCAACACCGTGAGCGGCGCATTCTGTCTGGCCTGCGCCAGCTTTTCCGGGTCGGCTGCTCCTGTCGAAGCAGCCGAATTGATGACCTCCTTCAATCCGAGCGGACGGCTCAGCAGCAAACTGATCTGCCCGGCTTTGACCAACCCTGGTAGCCCCGTGCCGACACGATACTGGGCGCGGACGTTTTCGACGCCCGTCGGCAGGCGCGCGCCATTGATGCCGTTGCCGAATTGCACCGTGACCTGCCCGTCATCGGCCAGCCGCGTGATGTAACAACGTCTGTCCGACGGCTGCTGGTAGAAGCTCGGCACTTCTTCCCAGCGCACGTCGTTGACGCGCACTTCCAGCGTCGTCTGTGCGCCCGTCGCGGTTGGCGCGGAAACGTAAGTGAGCGGCTTCTGCTTGAGTGCGAACTTTTGAAATGCTTGTGAGCCGTCGCCGCTGCCGAGCACTTCAGCTTTGCTTTCGCCGTGTGTGGCGCGCGCAACGTTGGCGTTGAGAGTGACGCTGTCCGGCAAGTAATGATGCGCGAGCTTTTCGGTAAAAATCAGCAACGTCAGATCGTCCAGCGTGATTACCCCGGCCAGTGTTCGAACCTCGCCGACCGGCTTGCCAGTCGCTGCTTCAAGCCCGGTCAGGCTGATGAGTTGCCCTGGCTTCAAGCCCGGGTCTCCCTGACGCAGCATGACGAAATCAACAAACGCCGCCGGATCGCTGTCCGCTTGCCCGACTGGAAGAGTGATCGGACGCGCGGCCAATTCCAGTTTTTCGCTGTGAGCAAAGACGGCGGTCTCGCGCACGTATTCATTGAACAGGTGAATGAGATTCTCGCCCCGCAACATCAACTGCGTCGTCTTGGCGCTGATGGTGAAATTGCTGCGGGCCGCTTCACGCGCTGCGACGACGGAATAGACTTCCTGTGTTTGCGGAGTGGTCAGAACTACCCAACTATCAACAGCAATCTGTGGATAAGGGGCATCGAGGTGTACGCTGTGCGGGTAAAGTTGGCTGGCCGGGATCAACTCTTTCGCCACAGTTGGCGCGGCCCAGCGTAACTCAACTAGCGCCGAGCCACCATTTTCGTAGTACTCGAGCTTGATGTCGTATTTTTTCCCGGCTTCGAGCTGAAGGGTACCTCCAACCTCTTTCGCGCCGTGATCGCCCCAGTTGTCCACCACCTGCACATTGTTTACCCACAGCCTGGAACCATCATCCGAGTTGACGAAGAAGGTGTGCAGGCCAGTCACTTTGGGCTGCACCCAGCCCGTCCAGCGCACTGAAAAACGATCCGGTGGCACACCTGACGGCGTCCAGTCAGCCGGGAAGTTTATTTGCGCATCTACGCGCACGAAATTTCTCTGCGTGAAATCCTTGTCGCCGAAGTATTCGCCGTCCAATCCGCTCCCTACCGCGCCAGCCGCATCGGAGATGCCCAGGATGGTAAGGCCTGGCCATTCGGTTACACCTGCACTTTGGTTATTCGTATATCCATCCTTGACGGTCTGTGGCATCGCGCGCCAGTCCGGTGCGTTGTAGCCAAACAACGCGGCGCGCATGCGCAACGCGTAAACTTCCGGCGCGCTGCTCGGTGTGTTCTCGTCCAGGGCTTGATCCAGCGTGACGATGGTGTAGGCGTTTTCAGGCTCAGTCGGATTGAGCGGCGGTTTCAACTCGACTGCTTTCACACGCCGGAGTTGCCAACGTTCACTGCTCAAATCTAACTTGCGTTCGTCGCCAAGCAGTAGCAAGGCGTCGCCAGCTCTCAAATTGGTCGAACTGCCTTTCAGGTAAATTTGTTCGTCACCCTGTTTCGGATTAACCAGCTCAGTCGTTCTGGCGCGCAAGTCCTGCCAGGCGGCGCGCGCTTCGATCTTTTCAATCGTCTCGAAGATTTGCGGCAATTCGTCTTGGCCGGGGATGCTTTGCGCTTTGGCGCCAACATCAATCACGACCGGATCGGGAAGCTGCGCGCTGATTGCCAAATCGGTTTCGGGCGTGGTGCGACGCGGGGCTTCGACGGTGAAGGCCAGATAGGCGCTGGCCGCCACCCCCGCGCGCAGTTCGTAACCGATACTGCGCGCCAACTCCAGAATCGAGCGCCGCTCGGTGGCCGTGCGCAGGAACCCTTCGTTGGCGATGCGCTCCTGATAAAAGCTCAATACGTCCAGCACCGCCGCCCAGCCGTCCAACAGCGCAATCGCGGGATCGTCATTCTCGCGCGTCGTCAACTCGCGCAAGCGCGGCTGTTCGGCCAGCGCCGCCAACATCGTCGCTTTGAAGCTGCCGTGCGTGCCCGCGCGATAAACCAGCGCCGACAGCCCGGGCAGATTTTCAACCGACAGCGGCGTTAGCTTCTTCAGCCCTTCGCAGCAATCGCAATCATTCAGATTTTGTGCGTGCTCGCTCATAAGCCACCTTGCACGTCAAATTCGATCCGGCCATTTTCGGGCCGGTTCGGATCGTTATCGAGTTGAATGATCTCCAGCGCCGCCACCGTCATCACGCCGCGTTGCAACTCATCGCCTGCCGTTTGCCATTTGCGCTGGAAGGTTTTGATCTCGACCGAAGCCACTCCGGCCACGGCCATTGCCGTTTCGTAAATGCGGCTCAGGTAGAGCGGCTGGCCAAAGGTGAAATTGTCTGGATGAAAGAAACCGCGCTGGCCGTTCGCCAAAGTCTGACTGCTGAACACGCGTAACAGGCTTTCTTTGACGTGGCTGCGGAAATAACCCGGCTTGGCGCACACTTGCAGCTTGAGCTCGAGGGGCACGAAGCGCGGGTCGCCGATCTCCAAATCATAACCGGCCAGGCGAAAGCGTTCGATGTGCGCGCGTATTTCGCGTAGAAAGAGCGGGTCTTGTTTGACCGGCAGCCCGCCTTTGCGATCAATCATCACGAGGACCGTGTACCAGCTTCCAAACCAGCGGAAACAGGCGGCGGCCTTTTGCACTTCGGGATGGCGCTCGGTGACTTCGGCGTAATCGGCTTCGGTGACGGCGCGCACCTGGACGCGGAAAGCTTGCGGCGCGTACTGGCGCACCTCTTCCAGCGTCTCGGCGGCGATGCCGCCAGTGGCAGGCAGGGGGTTGCGTACGCCCGTGATGCCTGGGAGGTTGGTCGCGATGCGTGTGATCGAATCGGCGCCGACATTGCCTGCGCGGCCATTGCCGATGCGGTACGTCGCGCTGAAGTGTGAACCCGCGGCCGGTTGTTTGCCCAACACGCCATCGCCGAAGCGCAGGTAGACGCGCCCGTCACGTTCAATCTCGGCCACGAAGTCAGCCTGGAATCTATCGCTGCCCAGCAACTCGTGCCGAGCGCTCCAGCTTTCGTCACCATCCGACAAACTGAGCGACTGCAAACGATCTTCAGCCGCGCCAGCGGGCAACGCGGCGTGCGGGTCTTGTTGCAAAGCGCGAGCAGCAGGCAGCAGTTGCGCCTGATCGTGATCGTACTTTTCAGCAAAGCTGATGTCTGCATGTAACAGTTGCGGCCGGTAACGCTCCGCGCTCACCTGTTCGGGCACGAGCGGTTGATCAGGAACCGTCCGCCCGTGATCAGCCAGCACGACGTTGCCACGCGCAAGACTGACCGCTTTGAGTTCCGGTGTGTCGCCCTGCGCGCTAACCAGCGCAGTCAGACAAAGTGGAAACGGCAGCGCATCGGCTTCGTGCCAAACGACCTCGTACAGCTTGGCGTCGTTGAGCGGATCAACCGACCGTTCGGCCTGTTTCAATCTGACGGCGTGGCGCCGCGCCGGGTCGGCGTCAGCCCCAAGACCCGTGGTCGGGCTGAGCACTTCTTCAAAGATCAACACATCACCTGCTTGCAGCGCCAAGTCTCCAGCATCCAGCAAAGTGGCGCGCGTCGCGCCGCTCGGCAGACAGCACTCCGCATCACCCCAGGTATAAAACTGGATGCGATTGTGTGCGTTGAACAAGCGCAAGTCGTGCATCGTCTGGAAGACCGTCGGCGGCGCTGGCATTTTTTCGTTGAGCTTGGCATTCGGTCGCGGATTCAATTTCTCGCCTAGCTTGTTAACCGGAAAGACACGCTCGCCGTCTGCGCCGCGCGTGAGCAGCGTAGTGCCGACCGGTAAGACCTTGCCATCAGCGCTGCCGCTCGCCTCGACAAACACCCACGTCCGCGCATTGCAACCGTCGTGCATTCGATAATCGAGCAGGCGCGCGTGGCGGCGCACCGAGATGCGGCGGCGCGCCGTGCCCAAATAAGCTTCAGTAGCGACGGCATCCTGGTAATAGCTCAAATGATCGCCGACATAAGCTAGTAGCTCGAGCAACGCGATTTGCACATCGGCGGGATTGCGTTCGCGCCAATCGGGCATAATCACGCTCAAGCGGTCGAGCATCAGCCGGCGAAAACTGGCGTAATCCTTCGCCAGATAATCCAGCTCAGGTTCGGGCAATAGGTCGGGCGGACATTCGGTCTGCTGTTCGCAATCAAACTCGCTGGGGCAATCTATCTTGAACGAAAAGTCCACCGCGGCGAGCTGCGGATCGAAGCCCGTCGGCGGCTGTTTGCTCGTTGGCGAAGCGACGATGCGCAAGGTGTAAGTCGAAAAATCGCCGCGCCGGTCAACCTCCACGGTCAACACATTGCCCGTGGAGCTGACTGAGGTGACGCGGATACCTTTGGTTTGTGCGCCACCTTCGATAACTACATTGGTTTTGCCGAGCGCCGGCGCTGAGCTTGGCACGCCATCAGATGGTCCCGGCAAAGGGTGCAGAAAGAAAACGCGCAACGTCCGCTGAAATAAAACAGGCGACGGCAACTCGTCTGCCGAAACGACTTCAAGGTAGTCAATCCCGTTGAACTCCGGCTGCACTGGCTTGTCGTCAGCATCAACCGGTCGGGCGACCAGCCGTCTGCGCTTTTCGTTTTGACAGCGATATTGCGTGTTCATCAGCTTGCCCGCGTAAATTGAGCCGTCCGGCTTTGCTGTGTCCGCCGGACGATGTATTGCACCGTCACGCGCAGCGCGGCATCCTCGCTGCGCACCTCTACGCTCTCGACTTCGATCAGTTCACCCAGCCATTGTTGCAACGAGCTTTGCACCGTGAGTTGCGTGGCGGCGGCCAGCGTCTCGCTGTTGGGCGCGAACAGCAATTGCAACAGCCCGCTGCCGAACGTCGGACGGTTGACGCGCTCGCCGGGCGTGGTGAAGAGCACTTGCTCGATCAGATCGCGGATATGGTCGTCATCACCAGTGGTGGCGCTGCGTCCGCGTTCATCGAAGTGGAATGGATAATCAACGTTCATTGCTTTGCTCGCTGGCGCGTGAGTTGGCGCAAACTCAGGTCCCGCTCACGCGCGTTTGCGTGCTCGAAATGTTCGGTGGCCCTTGTGGTATCTGCTCGGCGCTTTGGCAGAGGCCGGAACTGGTCTGCAAAATTGCCGGTTGGTTGTTGACCTTCACGCGGGTCGCCGCTACCAGCCACTGCACTTTGACGCAGGGTTGCGGCTTGCTGCCCACGGTAAACGCGCACCCGGCGACCGTAAACGTATCGCCCGTCGTCGCCACAGCCATGCCGTTGACCATCACGCGCGTGTTGCTCGAAACGGTGTTGACTTGGCCGCCGTGCGGACAGAGAGCCGTCGCGCCGACGTGAAATAAAGTGCCTGGCATAGCCTTACCTCAGAGTTCAGGTGATTGATAGCGCCCCCGAGTTGATCGTCACGGTAGACCCCTTCAGTTCGATAGTTGCGCCTTTTCCATTAGTGATCGTGATGCCAACGTCGCTGATCGAAATCATGGCGCCGCTCGAGCATTGCAGCAGGATGCCGCCGGTCGGGCCAGGCAGATCGCTGAGCAGCAAGATGTTTTGTCCACTCGTTTGCACGGTGACGCTGGAAAGCGGCAATGGCGCCGACAACGCCATTGATGGAACCTCCGATGACGAGCCATACCAGCAGCCGCTCCAAATTGGATAGTCGGGATTGCCCTGCTCGAATTCGACCCAGACGCCCGCGCCGACTTGTGGCACGGCGAACATGCCCATCTGTTTGCCGGTGAACGGAAAGCACGGCATCGCCCAACTGGTCGGAATCATCCCGGCCACGTCAGGCGCTTGAATTTGCAAACGGCCCAGTTGCTGCGGGTCAATGTTGTTGAGCACCGTGCCGCGATATTTGCCATAAAACCGGTTGGGCGGATTGTCACTCATGCGGGTACCACCGGGGTGATTGAGACCAGACCGTTGCGGGTCAGGTTGAAACTCTGTTTGAGTTCGTTGCGTTTGATCGTCGTCGTCACACTCTTGACGAAATAGAGTCCGTCGTAAGCCGGCCCGGCGCCGCGCACGCCAACCAGTTTGCGCGCCTTGAGCAAGCGCCCGTAACGCGTTACATCGAGCGTGCCATTGCCGCTGACGGCGTCTTGCGCCTCGCTGGCCAACGCAAGCCCGCGCCCAATAGCCTGCGAGGCCGACAGCTTGGCCGTGTCGCGCAGCACCCTGACATTAGTCACACCTGGCGTAACCAAGCCGAGTGGTGGTTGCAACGGATTGATCTTCACGATCGGCAGCGGAATTGGAAATTTGGTCAGCTTATTTTGAATCAACACAATCGGCAGCGTGCCCGACACGGCGTTGTAGCTGAAACTCAATGATTCGACATTCGCGTGGGCGTCCATATCGAAGTTGAGCGCCGGTTGTGGCGCGCCAACTTTGATCTCCGGCCCCCAGTAAGCTTTGTTCGTACCCGGCGCCGGACCTGGCTCGATGTAGAACACATAACCAACTTGCGAGGCGAGTTGCTCTACGTACTTCAAATCGGTTCCCTGCTGCGCCGGGATACGGTCAACCGGGATCGGCGTATCGGTAAACAGCGACGGCACGACCAGCGGAATCAGCCCGTACATTGCGTACTTGCCCAGAATCGTGTAGATGCGCGCTTCCAGCGGCATTGCCGGAAAAGGTGTGCCGCTCATATCCTGCAAGTCCATCACTCGTGTCAGGTCATCGCCGGTGATCGTCAAGGTTGACTGCCCTGGCTTCGCGCCCGGCGTCACTTCGTTGCGCGTCATCACACCGTCCATCAGCACCTCCGGCCTGCCGTTGAGCGTCAGAATGATGATGAAGCGCAGCTTCGGAATCTTGACTGTAGTGAGCATGAAGGCCGTGTGCGCCGCCAAATGATTGTTCAAGGTGAAAACCAGTTGAAAGCCGCTACGCGCGCCACTGGCGGACGTGGCTTGCACGCTCGTCAACGCATCCACCACGAGTTGCGGAGCAGGCACGGGTACGACCGGGCCAACCATCAATGTCAGATAGACGCCTTTCAACATAGTCACGCTCACTCAGTCGAATTGCCCGGAATGCCTTCGGGCAGTGTGATGCGCACCGTGCGCCCGGCGGGTTCTTCCAACTCGCGCGGCTGCATCACGCCATTGGCGTCGCACAACCGCCAGAACTGTTCGGGGTCGCCCAGGTAGAGCGCCGTCAAGTTGTCCAACCGCTCGCCCTCGCTGACGGTGTGCTCCTGCAAGGTGATGAATCTTTCCGGCCCCGGCACGAAGCGGCGGCGCAAATAGACGATCTCGCGCCCATCTGGCATGACCAGCGTCGCCGTTTCGCTCTCGTGATAACGGCTGGTAGCGGGAAACGCATCGGTCGTCACAGCGCACCTCCAATTCCGAGCGTGTTAAGCGCGCCCGCCTTGGCCTTGCGCGCCAACCGCTCTTTCTGTTGTTGATAGACCATAAACAAACTGCCGCCTTTGCTGTCGAAATCCACATCGTTGATGCTCAGCACGCGCATGCCCAACGAGACTTTGGCCAGGATCGGATTCAAAGCGGGATCGAAAGCCTGCTCGGTGATGCTGAATTCGGTCAAGCGCACCGGCACCAGGTAATGCTGGCCGAACGAGAACAAGAGTAGCGGCGCTTGCATCGGCAGAATCTCCAGCGTTCCGGCTCTGGCCAGCGCATTGTTGGCCTGTAGCCGGGCGCTGTCGGGATAAATGATCGTTTCCAGCGCCGCCAGTTGCGGGCGCAAACCCATTTCTGTCACCGTCTGGTTTTGGTCGGGAAATTCGAGTTGATCCGCCGCATCAATCATCGCGTCGAGCTTGAGCGTTTCGACGGGCGGCCCTTTCAAGCGCAAAGCTTGTGAGCGATCCCCGCCGTCTGCGCCGATAGCTTGCACTTGCAGCGTACGCGTCAGCGTCTCCGGGTTGTATTGCAAGGCAATGATCCGCAAGACCGCGCCGCTGTCGGGGTCGAGCAGGACGAGGCCGCCTTTGAGTAGTTTGGGTGAATTGGGAAAGTTCGTCGGCATAACTTCTGTTTCCTACCGGATCAACCGGCGCAACATCGCCGTGAAATCAAGCTCGCGCGGATAAATCCACTGGATGTCATTGAACGAAGGCAGGCGCGGCGGTTGATCCGAGGCATAGTCAAAAGGCAGACGCAAGCCGAAATTCAGCCCACTGCCCCAGCGATATTCGGCCAGGTTCCAACGCTTGATGTACTCCTGCGAAAGTATTTCGGCTCGGACGTCGGCGTTGACTCCAAGTACGAGTTCCGGCTGGCCTTGCAAAGTGGCGTCGGCGTGCAACGCAAATTTGTTCTCCCGATAGCGCATGGCGGCATTGGCAGTAAAATCGCCACGCAAGCCCGCTTCGCCCGTGAGGGTGACACCGCCACTGACCGAGGCGACGAGCGCATCCAGCGCAATCGCGCCGCGCACTGACAGATAGAATCCGGCGTAGAGTGGAATGTAGAGTTGCGCACCCGCATCGAACTCGAAACGCGGATTGTCTGCCAAAGGATTGATTGCTGTAGACAAGACGATATTGCGCAGCACACCCGCGCCAACGCTGTAATTGACTCCTACCTCAGAATCAATCCGTGCCACCAGGCCGACGGCACCCAGCGGTCCCAACGTAAGGCCGACGATGGGAATACTAATGCGCGGGAATTGATAAAGCCGTTTGCGCTCGCTCAGGCGTCGGAACAATTCGACATCCGCCAATTGCAAAGTGCCGCGTACACGCAGCGGGCCTTCTTCCGGCAAAGTGACACCCACTGTACCCACCAGATTGCTGGTGATTGGATAGGTGATCTCGCCATCGCCGGAGATTCGCCCTGACTCGTTGAGTCGTACGGTGACCGTGCCCTGTGCACGACCCCGCTGAAACTGCGCGCCAACTTGCCCCGACCAGCGGCCGCGGTTGTAGGTTGCAGTCAGTAGTCCGGTTAGCCCGGCAATTTGGATTTGTGCTCGGCCACTGGCGGTTACGTTCTCGCCATCAGTCTCTACCGTGGCGTTGATCGGAGCCAGTTTGGGCAAGGTGAAAGTTCCCGTGCCTCTAAACAGCCATCGTCCCTCGCGCCGCAAAGCCGATAGCCTGATGGGTTGATTGAGCAGCAACAGATTGAGATCGCCGGACAATACCAGCCCGTCATTGTTGAAATCAGCTCTAAGTGTGCTGTTCTGCAGGCCGGGCAGATGCAGCTTGCTGGCCTCAATCACGGCAAAGCCGCTCCACTGCTGATTGCGATAGCTGAGCTGGCCTTCGGCGCGATCAACGCCCGGCAAATGAACGGCTAACGAACCGATGAAGGCCAGGCCGCTCGCACTCGCTGAAGCTTCAAGCGTGCCGGTCGCGAGCGCGCGATTGGCCGGACCAATTTCAAAGACCAAGGTGCCCGCCGCACGGAATTCAGGGGCTAAATCAACTACCAGGTTTGTTTGAGTAAAGCGCAACAATGCCCCGGCTTGACGCGGAGGCGCAGTCAAAGAGGCGCGCAACCGTTCTTGCCCGAAGTCCAACTGCATGGTCGTCTGATTGAGGAACGGGATGCTGGGCGTTAAGGTGCCGGTGCCGCTCAGGCCGTTTTGTGGGTCGTGGCTCAGATTCAAATGTCCACGACTGAGATAGGGGTAAATAAAATCGAAGCCGGGTTGTCCCCCCCTCGTCAGCAACCGTAGGTTCCGGTCTGCTTCAACCCGAAAATCAGGATCGGTAGATTGCTGAACCATTGCTGGAACGCGCGTCCGGCGCCGCGTGGTACCAAATGGGTTACTACGATCTACTTCGGCCTTGATCGTGTCCGGATTGCCGTTCGCTGGCCGGAGCAGTCTTTTCAGCAATAGACCCGGAACCAACTGGACGGCCGAACTGTTCTCGTTATCACTCAGGTCGGCGTCTCTGTCCCCTTCGGCAACTCGCAAGGTATCTTCCATTTCGGCGCTCTTGATCGGATAGCGTCCCAAGTCTCGGGCGGCAACGGTGGCAGCCGTCGCTGCTTTGACCCAGGCCTCCATCTGTACACAAGTCTCCGCTTTATCTCCTGCCGTGCGCGCGTTAGGCTCAGCAACCGGCGGGTCTTGCTCCACCTTTTTATATTGCAGGATAACGATGGAAGGCTTGGTTCCAGGCCATAACCTTCTTGCTTCTCTGGCCAATCCGCTTACTTGCTGCCAAATCTTATTGCCACTCTCACTATTCGGCCCCTCATCGAGTACCTGAATATTGTTTCTGGAATTCGTCCCGCCAATCTGCAATTCAATGATGTGATCCATGTCGCATCTATTACTTCCGGCCTTCGGCGCAAAGCTCCCGGCTGGCGATTCTTGACCGCCCGCCGCCTCCCACTGCTGTGCAGCATTGGCCATAGTCCACCCTACCTTGTCCAGCCAAGTATTACGCAGCGCTGGGGGTCTGTCGCGCCGCTGCCACAATCCAGCCCGCGCTACCTCGTTGCCGCGGAATTCGATGACCGCGCGTAGCGCGCCAGCCGTTGCCCGGTCTTGCCAGAACCCCTTCACCGGGCCTTTTTCACTTGGCAGATTGAACTGTTCGACCAGCAACGCCACTTGTTCTGAATAAACCTGCTGTTTTGTAATGCTGTGATTAACCCCATCAACTTGAATCTGCTTGAGCGGACTATCGTCAGCCAGATCCACCCAACCACCTACGGCTGCCGCGCCTGACGCTTGACTGCCACCTGGCACTTCGGTTGGCGGCGTAGTCGCGTTCTCCTCACCCTGCCGAGCCAAGATAGGCTGTACAGCCTGTTGCAAAGCTGCTGGCGTTGTAGAGGTAGGCGCTGACAGTGACAGGACGGTTGAAGCGGTGCGTTCAGCTTCCTGCTCCAAATGTGCATCTTCGGCGGAACCCAGGCGCAAATCACTGGCTGAACGCTGCAGTCCACGTTGCTGAACCGTGTGCGCCAACTCGTGCGCGAGTAGGTGTTGGCCCCGCGCTGTCTCAGGTTCATAGCGGCCCGGCGCAAAGACGATGTCTTGCCCGACCGTGTAAGCGTGCGCGTGGACAGCGCGCGCCGAGGCCGCCGCTTGCGCGTCGTCATGAATCCGCACTTGGCCGAAATCATGCCCGAAGCGCGACTCCATCAACCCGCGCGCTGGCTCGTCAAGCGGACGCCCAGGCGCCGCGAGCACGTCATTAACAATCGGCGGAATGCTGCTCACCTGGTCGTGACTGGCAGCACGACGTTGCAGTGGCAACTGCTTGGCTGCACACTCTTCGCATTCGCCACCCCCTGGCGAGCCGCAAGCGCACTTGCGCATCAGCAACGCTTTGGGCGCAGCCGTGAAAGAGCGCGCCGACTTTGCCGCCGCCGCCGGCTGACTGGTTTTCACTTCTGGCGCAGCCTTCACGCTCATGCGCGCAAACCTCCTTTGACGCCGGTGTAGATCGCTTTGGCCAAATGCTGTCCCGTCACCTCGGCTTGCTCGCCCTGCTGGATGCGAAAGGCGCTGCCGCCGAGTTGCTCAACTTCGCCGCTGGCAGTCAGCAACGAGGGGATTCCTCTTTCAGTCAAGAGTCGCGTCAATTCGCTTTCGACTGCGGCGGCAAATTGCTCGTGGTTGTCTGGCGCAAAGCCATGCAAAACCAACTCTTCGATATGCAGCTCAATGGAGCGCGGAGCGACCGCTGCCGTGTTCGGCTGGGCTACCTTCGCTGCGCCTACTGTTGACTGGTGAACTGGGGGCGGTACGTTCCGCAACTTTGCGCTCTGCGCCACGCGCTCCGTCTTCTGCTTCATGCCCAACCTCCGATCTCCGCCTGCGAAAGCGGTTTTTCCAACTTGGCGTACTCGCTCTGCGCGGCAGCCAGCAGGTGACTCATCCGCACCGGCTCGCGCGCGTCGGCGGCTAGAAATGCCGCGTTCAGCGCCAAGTTGCGGATGCTGCCGCCCGCCAGATTGAGCCGCGCCAATTTCTCCCAATCCAAACCTTCGGTCGGCGTCGCAGACGGAAAGATGTGTTGCCAGATTTCGGCGCGTTGTTTGGTGTCGGGAAAAGGAAAGTGGACGATGAAGCGCAAGCGCCGCAGGAAAGCCGGATCAATCGCCTGTTTCAGATTGCTGGTCAAGATGGCCAGGCCGCGATACACCTCAATGCGTTGCAATAGGTAGCTGATCTCGATGTTGGCGAAGCGGTCGTGGCTGTCGCGAACTTCGCTGCGTTTGCCGAAGAGTGCGTCGGCTTCGTCAAAGAGCAGAATCGCGCCGCCGTCTTCTGCCGCATCGAAGACGCGGCGTAAATTCTTCTCGGTCTCGCCGATAAACTTGCTCACCAGCGCGCTCAGATCAATGCGGTACAAATCCAGCCGCAGTTCGTTGGCCAGCACTTCCGCCGCCATCGTCTTGCCCGTGCCAGACGGGCCGGCAAAGAGCGCGCCGATGCCCAGGCCGCGCACGCTCTTCTGCGCAAAGCCCCACTGTTCGTAGACCTGCGTGCGTTGGCGCACCTGCGCGGCGATTTGCTTGAGCGTCAGCAACTGCGCCGTGGGCAAGACCAGGTCATCCCAACCGGCAACGGGGTCCAGGCGTTGCGCCAGGTCGGCCATCTTCGACATGCATTGCGCGCGACAGCTATCCCACAGGAGCGCGCCTGGCTCGGCGTCCGGTTGGGTCGTGGCGCGGCGCGTGAATTCCAGGCTGGCGGCTTTGATCGCCGCAGCGTCAAGATTGAAGTGCGCCGAGACCGCCCTGACACTACCGTGCAAGCCTTCGGCGGCCGACCCCAAGGTCTGTCGCCAGAGCGCCTCTCGCTCCGGCGCGGCGGGCTTGTTGACTTCGAAGCGGAACAAGCTGCGCCGCGTTAAGCGCAAGGGCTCGCGCCCGGCTACGATGACAGCGGCTTGCAAATTCTCGACGAAGCGGGTCAAGGCGCGTGACTGCTCGTGCAACTCGCCGTCGCCGCAATCAATCAGCCAGAAGCTGCGTTTGAGCGCCGCTTCGCGTTCACACAAACGCGCCAGCATTTCCGTTTCTACCGGACTCACGGGCAGATCGTCGCAACGCAACTCCAGCAGTTGAATGCCCAACAATGCGCAGGCAGCAGCAGCCACCGCGCGGCGACCGGCGGGGTCATCGCCACACAATTGCAGGCCGATTTCCGCGGCATCGGTTTTGCCAGCCAACGATTCGAGCAGTTCGTAAACGACGCGCTGATGCGAGGGCGGGATTTCTGCGGTCAGCGCCACTGGACGAACCAGCCCTTGTAACCGCACATCCAAACAATCAACGCCAGTCAGGTAATGCAGCACTCGTTCATCAACCCGCAGCGGGCTGGTGGTTAGCGATTGGCTGTCGCTGAATTCAATCAACCGCCAGTAACGCAATGGCGCTTGTGGCGACAAGGCGCTCCAATGCGCGTCTGGCAACGCCGCTAGCGCCAGACTAAAAGTTGGATAGCCGCGCCGCGTATCACGCTGTGCCGCCGCACACAATTCAGCAAAGCTCGAATCCAATTCCAACGCCGCGCAGAGCAGCAAGACCTGCTGCTCGAACTTCGTCAGTTTGAGCGCGGCGCTGAGCGCATCGAGCGCTGCTGGCTGCGCTAACGACCATTTTATTTGAGCAGGCGTACTACTCGACTTGCTGCTCTGTTTACGCTTCGTGCTACGGGTTGTTTTGGAGCGCGCCGTCTTCTGCGGCGGCGCGTCAACCGGCGCGCCGGTTTCGGCTGACGCAGTGCGGGATTGCAACAGCTCGCGCACTTCGTTGATGCGCGCCATCAGGTAGCGTTGGTTCTCTTCAGCCCAATTGTTTTTTTGCGCCTTCATCAATTCTGGGTCTAGATGCTGACCAGGGGTGCGTTGTACCTCTTGGTGTTCGAGTCCAGTTCGAGCAAGCTCTCTGCGCCGTCCACTCGCACACGCACTAAATAATCGCCCGCGACGACCTTGTTGAAAGTGAATGTGACTTCATCGGCGGCGC
The DNA here is from genome assembly GCA_963699175.1 of uncultured Acidobacteriota bacterium. Lineage (GTDB taxonomy): Bacteria > Acidobacteriota > Blastocatellia > RBC074 > RBC074 > JACPYM01. Next base: position 2,701,777 of record OY969418.1, read on the forward strand.
TAGCACCCTCGGGCACGCCGTTGTCTTTTGGTGCGCTGAAGCTGTATGCGTAAGTCTTTTCCTTGACCGGATCGTTAAATTGGTTGAGCAGTAGTAGGACGCGCTGTCGCTGGTTGACCGGCGGATTGAAGCTGACCTTGAGCTGCCCCTTCTTGGCCGTGAAGTCGTCCACTTTATCGTCGTCTTGTGGAGTTCCCACCAGCGCAACGGTGATCTTCGGGCTGAGCACGAACGGACTGACGTTCGATTCGACGCCGCGATGTTCGGTCTCTGGCGTGCCAAGCAGCAACGGGTGCACAACCTGCAATGGCAAGACTCCGGCGTACAGCCCGGCAGGCAATGGGTCAGCCAACTCAACGGTGATCTTTGTCTCGCTGGCTTGTTTGACGGACGCACTCAGATCAATCGAACCAGAGAACACTTCGACCCGCTCGGCGTACAGCCGCTGCCCTTGAATCAGCAGCGTGCTGCCAGCGGTGATCGCAGCATTTTCGCCCGCCGCCGCGACGATGCGTTCGATCAAGGGTTGGTGGAATGGCAACAGGTAGACGTTGCGGCCAGGATGCTCTGCCGGTTGAACGCCGCTGACCGGCAGTGCGGCTTTGTGCGAGCGTGCGCTCTCGATCAACACGACGCTGATTTGATAAGCCGCCGTCGGGCGATAGTGCGTTTGCAACGAGGACCAGATGCGAAACGTCTCTTCGGTATTCATGTTTTCCGGCGCGATGCGCAGATTTTCAATCTGTTCGGCCAAGCCTGCCGTGGCCAGTTGCGCCGGAAAGTTTTGCTGCGTATCGGCCAGCGCCTGGCGAATCCCCTCGTGCGTCAAGATCGGCGTTTCGTGTAGCACTTGCATGGCGTGGCCCAGGATCATCTCGGCGTTCAACTCGCGCGCGCCATAGGCCGTCAGCAGATAATGCAGATCGAGCGCCAGCACCGGATTGCTGATTCTTTCACCCGCCGAGTTGCGCGCTGGCAAGTTACGATTGCGCCAGCCCGAATTGTAGGTGACCTGATAGAGAAACAGGTTGAGCTGGTTGGGCTCGCTGCCGCCCGGGCTCAAGATTCGATCAGGCGGCAAGGCCGTGACATTGACGTCCCCGCCAGTGCTGTCACTGATAGCAGCCTTAATCAAGCCGCTGTTGAGCAGTTCGCGCAAAACTCCGCTGACGGCAGCGATGGCGAGTGCATTGCTCATAACTCTCCGTGGTTGCGCCGCCGCAAATATTCGTCGAGCGGCAAGGCTTGCGCGCGCTGCGCTGGTTGAGTGGCTGTGACCGCCGGAGCGGGCGGCGTCGGCAGCACGGCACGCACTTCGACACGCCCAATCGTCACTTTGATGACCGGCTCACGCGCTACCGCCGAAGCCAACGGCGGGGCTGGCGCCATTGCTGGCAGAACTGGTGGCGGCCAATCAACAGATTGAAGAGACATCAAACGCGGCGGGGCTTCGGAAGATTTGCCATCAGGGTTTTCAGCGGCGCGGTCAGGCGGCTCTTCCCCGGCTGGTGGTCGCGGCGCGTTAGCGCGGCGGGTTGCTGGTTGGAGCAAAACCTCTGGCGGCTCTGGCGCAGGAAACAGCTTGGCCACTCCCTGCACACTATCGTAGGCATGCTCGGTTTGAGCCAGCTCTGCGGTTGGCGGACGCGGCAATGGTGGCGATGCAACTCCTTGCTCGGCGCGCGTAGGCTGACGCTTCGCATCGTTTGCTTGAAACTGCGCGGTAGCCGTCTCAATTGAAAAGCTTGCTGAGGCTGGCGCGAGCGGAGCGACACCCCGTTTGACCGGCTCAAGTAAGTCATCGGTAGCTTGCTCAGACAGCCAAGCGCGGCGTGCTGTCGGTCTGGCCTTTTCAGCAGGCGCAGTTGGAGCCTCGAACAATTCCTCTTCCACTTCTTCCGGCGGCGCTGCGCGCTGCTGAAACTGGCCGGGTGTGTCGCTCGCGTTTAAGGCTAAGGGCGAGGCCGTCGCTTCAAACCTTGAAGCCAGGCGCGGCTGCACCAGGGAGAGTTCTCCCAGTGTGCGCGCTGCCAGATTGCCCAGGTAATCATTCATTGGTTGACCAACTCCAGGTAAGCGCGTCTACGTCCCGCACTCAACGCTAAAATCGCCGCCTCGCTCCAGCCATAAGCCGAAGCCAGCCGGTGAACTTCTTGCACTAACCGCTGTGCGTGAACCTGTAGTTCGCGCCAGAAAAAGTCGCAAATATCGAAGAGCGCCTGCCAACTCCGTCCGCAAGCGGGACAAGCCACGGCCAAAAAGATGTTCGCTAACGGATCGAGTTCGGCCATGCGTTCGGTCAGCGCCGTCAGCACTGTGGCAGGCAATTGCTCCCGTGCAACTTCGTCGCCCTCGCGTTGGGCCGCGAGCACGCAACGGCTCAACAACGTGTGGCGCGCGGCTGCCATATCCGGCGCTTTGGCCAGCGCGAGTTGGTCTAGGCTGTTCGGTAAACGAAACCGCACTGCATAACCGTCAACCGTGACGGTGGCCTGACTGACTGATTCGGCGGCGATGGCGGGCGTTGCGATCTCGTCCACATTGAATTCCAGTTCGACGCTTTCACCGCAATGCGGACAAGGCGTCAGACTGACGACGTGGCGGCCAAACAGCAGCCCGCGCAGTTCCAACAACTGCGCATCGCGCCGCCCAATGCTGTAGCTGGCGATTTCATCCGGCGCAACTCCGGCACAAGCCGCCAACAGCAACACCGCGCGCTGCGCCGGCAAGGCCTGGCACCCGCGCTCCCATACTTCCAATATTTCGGCATTCGTCAGTGTGCGCATTCATTGAAGCTCCTCAAACCCGGCGATGCTTCTGTCTTTATTGAGGCCCTTATTGAGGCTCGGTAAAGGTCGGCTCTGACGGTTCGCCGACATCTAAATCGCGCTCCCAGCCCTCACACTCCATCTTGATTTTTTCGATAGCGACGGCATTCGCGTTAGCGTCGAGATCAGGCAGTGCCTGATACTCCGACACCCAGCAGCGATAACACTTCCAGGCTTTCGCCACCTGTCCGGCTTCGTTCATCAACTCGATAGTGATCTCTTTGCGGAAGTCCTGGAGCGAAACCTCCGCGCCCAAGCCGGAGCCGAAGTTCCAAACCTTGTTGGCCCATTTCTCGAACTCCGTGTCGTGCGTGACGCCGCGTTCGAGGGTGATAGCGTCATATTCGGTGCGGCCCGGTGATTTGCGGCTGCTCGACGGATCGCCGCCCTCGCGGTGTTTGACGACCTCGGTGGTGCGTTTGAGCATGCTGACCTTGCTCACACCGGCGACGTAGCGGCCATCCCATTTGACGCGAAACTTGAAGTTCTTGTACGGATCGAAACGTTGTGCGTTGACGCTGAACTGTGCCATTGCTGTACTCCTCCACGCAGGCTCGCTCAGGCTTGAAGCTGCCCGGCCAGTTGCTGGATTTTGATGATGACGAACTCCGCCGGTTTGAGCGGCGCAAATCCCACCACGATGTTGACGATGCCGCGATCAATATCGTTCTGAGTCGTAGTCGTTTTGTCGCACCTGACCAGATAGGCTTCGCGCGGCGTCTTGCCCTGGAACGCGCCCTGCAAAAACAGACTCTGCATAAACGCGCCGATGTTGAGCCGAATCTGCGCCCAGAGCGGCTCATCGTTCGGCTCGAAGACGACCCACTTGGTGCCGCGATAAAGGCTTTCTTCGAGGTAGAGCGCCAGTCGCCTGATCGGAACGTACTTCCATTCGCTCCCTTCAGCATCAGCGCCGACCAGTGTCCGCGCACCCCAGGCAACCCGGCCATAAACCGGAAACTCGCGCAGGCAATTGAGACCCAGTGGATTGAGCGCGCCGTTTTCGGGATCGCTGAGTTTGTAGACCAAGCCCTGCACGCCGCGCAGCGTGGCCTCTGTGCCAGCCGGAGCTTTCCACACGCCGCGCTCAACATCGGTGCGTGCGTATAGACCAGCGATCAAGCCGCTGGGCGCAAAGGTACGCAGTTGGAAGTCGTTGAGCGGATCGGGCACACGCACGCGCGGGAAATAAGCGGCGGCATTTTTGTCGTGCACGGTCAACCCGGAACTTTTCCAATCGGTGGCTGTATCAACATTCCTGATGTTCGGCGGTGGATCAATTACCAAAAAGGCGCGCTTTTTCTGACATAAGTCGAGCGCCGCGCCGAAGATGGAATTCGGATCAACGCCTGGATCGAGTTGATTCGGATTACCGGCCATTGCGCGGGTGGCGTCGGGGATGCAAAGGATATTGAAGAGGTCAACCTTGTCGAGCGCGTAAATGCCGCTGAAGTCCGATGGCTTGCCGATCAGGTCCTGTGACCCAGGCAAAATGGTTCCATCCACACCCGGAACAACGCCGGTCTGGGCAGGCGGCGCACCAGCTCCGGTTCGTCCTGCACCCAACACATAATGCGCGACGTTGACGCTGGCGTTTTCGGTAGCAGCGGTGGTTTCCAGTTTGAGCTTGGGAAGAATGCTGTTGGCGCTCCCGTCCTCAAGAGTCAGAATGGCATCCAGCGTGTTCGGCAGCAGTGTCTGATCAAAGTCGGCGAAGACGCGGATACCTTTGCCTGAAGCGCCGGGCACACAACGAACGCGCGCGCCGGGGACATTCTGCAGCGCCTGATTGATCTTTCGTTCCAGCAATCGGCAGAGTCCCATCACAGAGGTAGGTTTCTCCTCTCCATTGGCAATAACAATCAAGTCGCGTTTGTGGTCAGTGACAGCGGGATCGGGATCAAGAGGCACCAAGTCACTGCCGATTTTGATCCGGTGATCTTGGGTGCTCGAAAGACTCTGAATATCGGCCAGAACAATTACTCCGCCAACCGTGCCCGTCTGCACCGGACGGAGAGCGACGGCGACGGGGATTTGCACATTGACCATTTGCGAGCCATTGTCTTCGTCATTGACAACGGCGACGACATAGTTGCTTCTCGCGCTGTCCATCGTCACGTTGGAGAAAGTTTCAACCGTCCCCGTAGAAAGATCGGTAATTGTCAGATTGAAAGTCTTGTTGTCGGTGGCAGGCACATTATCGTAATCCACATCTATCAAGACACGATTTGCCCACGCGCCTTTGCTAAGGGCCGTGACTCTAAGCGCAGCATTTGCTGTTGCGCTCGCAGCATCCATAAGCGTGACACTGGCAGCGACAGAGGCTTGTTGCCCAGCGGGGACAGTCGTCGGGGAAGCTTTCGGCACGCGCACGACATAAGCATCGCCCCCACCATTGTCGAAGAAATGCTTGACGGCGTAGCTCAGTTCGCTGTCCGAAGCCAGCCCGCCAAAACTCCGCTCGAAATCAGCAAAGCTGAAAAGCCGCTTGGCGCGATTGTCCAAACCGCGCGCCGTGTAACCGACAAACGCGGTGATTGAGGTGGCGACGCCGCTGATCGTGCGCACGCCGCTGGAAAGTTCTTCGATGTAAACGCCCGGATAAGTTGGCGTGACTGGCATAACTCTACCTCCTCGGTAAAACGCTGGTTAGTAAGCGGTGGCGCGTGGCAGGCCGTTGCCGCTCCCGGCTGGCTAAAGTTTCCCGCCCTCAACGCCGGCTGCCGCTCAAACGCCGCCACCAACGGCTCAACCGCTGCCTGAATCGTTTGTCTACTGCCACTGGCTCAGCCGTATCTTCCGTACCTTTCGGATAAGACAGATAAAGGCGGATGAAGGCCGCAATGTTTTGCAAATCATTGAATGAGTGGCTTTCATTGCCGGGTAAATGTGTGATCTGCCCGCGCCATTTCACCTGCCTGTCATTCTCGACTGAGTCCTCCAGCCAGATGCGGACAACAAAAGAATGCAAGACAGGTTCATCTGAATGCATTTCCCTACCCTGATAAAGTTGGCCGCTCAAATGATTTTCGATCTCTTGACGAAGAACTGGCGCTGCACTACGAACGATCGCTCACAAGCCAAGGCGCCTGCCTGTTCTGGGCCTGACCGGTGGTTATAGCAGAGTGGCGTCTGTTGTGGCGTCTCGCCAGCGTCTGCCGGAGCATCTCAAACGAAAATATTCGATCATCTTTCAGGCCAGACTGGCTGAAAAAAGACTGAGTTGCCAGACTTTCAGCGCAAGGCGGGATGCCGCTGACGTAGTGCCTCTTCTACGGTCTGAATCTCTTCGTGGACAGTCCGTTGCAGGTCGGCCAAAACGCTATGCAGTTGCTGTAAGCGATTAAGGACCTCCGGCAAAGGGTCGGTAGCTGCTGGTCGCGCCGCGGGCGCAGGTGATTGGCCCAAAGTTTCCGGCTGCAACCTGTCATTGCGGATTTGTTCATAGAGCGCCACGGTTGATTTCGACGGTTGCACGCTCAACTCCTCTTTCAACACCTGCTGGCAGCGCACATACTGGCGCAATGCCGCGGTGCGGTTGCCGCTCAGATAGAAGAGCCTCATCATTTTCTGATGCGTCTGTTCCGACAGGCTATCAACGCTCAAGAGGCGTTCGCCGATCAACAGGCCGTTCTCCCAATCGTCGTGCGCTTCGTGGTACGCGAGCAGCTTGTTGAGAATGTTCAGATAGATGTTTTTCAGCCGCTCGCGCTCGCACAAGCACCAATCTTGATAGCAGCCTTCCAACAGGTCACCGCGATAAAGCTCGACCGCGTGGCGCAATGCTTCAGCTTGCGGCGCGGTCAAAGCGCGGCCACGCACCCGCGCGCAAGTGGCAAAAGCCGTCTCGTATTCGGCAACGTCCAACCAGAGATAATCGAGCGCGCGCAACGTGACGCAATCGTGTTCAGCCTGGATCATTGCATTGCGGTCCAATTTACACACTGCGTTGATGACCTGTTGAAGCTGCCACAGGGCTTGGCGCAGATATTTTTTGGACTGACTGGGTGAGCTGTTGCACCAGAGCAGTTCGGCCAGATTTTCGCGCGCTTGCGGCTGATTACGGTGACAGAGCAAGTAACAGAAAAGTTCTTGAGCTTTTGCGCTCTCAAAGCCAGCGAGGGGCGCGGCTGTAGCTTCAATCGAAAATTTCCCGAAGAGATGAACTCTTAAGCTGTGCATCGGTTCCTCCTGCAACTCGCCGCCTCAACTGATAAGCGCGAGTCCGGTTAGGGCTAGCCAAGTAAATAGTATGGGCTGAAAACTTCTCAGCGGCCAGGTTATAAGGAGCCTTGCTGACAAATGGCTCCGCGCAGGAAGATACCAGATTTGTGCTATTTGACAATCCAAATACTCAGGGCAGAGCAATTTCTAAATCGAACTCAGCGAGATTAGTACAACAGAATTAGCCACAAAGGCACAGCGGCACGGAGAGCAGCAAGCGAATAAACCAGGCAAAAGCGCAGAAGCTATGAACTACTTGTCAGACAAATTGCAAAGCTCTGTGACTTCGTGCCTTGTGGCAAATCTTTACCAGACTGAATAGAGCTTGATGCGTTGACTAGCGCGGCTCTTTCGGCTACAAATGCAAGCACATTCCCCTCCTGTAAGGTTTCTTTTGTAACAGCACTTTCGGTTTGAAAAAAGGTAGGTGGTTACGGTAAGCTGCGCTTACCTTATTTGAGCCGGTTTTGTGGCTCGTTGCAGTTGAAAGCAATTGACTCAGAGAAGAAGCAGCTTGAGGAGGGTGAGATCACTCAGGCGCGCTAAAAGTACAGACAAATTTCTGTAAAGGGAGGAACCAAATGATTCGTAGAGCATCGAACTTTCGGTTGGGCTTTAGGAAAGCAGTCGCGATTGGCTTGATGTTGGCGGTTGGCAGCTTCACGACGCTTTGGACTACGTCGGCGTTAGCCGATGCTGCCCCGAAAGCGGCGGGCGAGTTGGCGATTATGGGCACGGTGCTGCTCAACGGCACCCCGGCTATCTCCGGCGCAACCATTTTTAGCGAGAGCACGCTCAAGACTACCAATGGCAACGCAATAATCAATCTGGGCAAACAGGGCCGCATTGAATTGGGCGCGAATGCCGAGATGACAGTACGCTTCAGCGGCACTGTGATTGGCGGTAACCTGCTCTCCGGGCGCGCAACGGTGAACGCTCCGGCGGGTGTGGCCGTCTCGGTCGCTACGGCGGAAGGCACAGCAGTCAGCGAGGGCAAGAGCGCCGCGCTGCTGACGGTGGACGTGACCTGTGGCAATACTCGCGTGGCGGCAGCGCGCAGCGATGCCAAGCTAGTGGCCAAGAACAAGGTCGAATACGTGGCCGCTGGCACGACGGCTTCGGCAGGTCAGCAAGCTCCACGGTGCGCGCGCTTGGCCGCGGCCAGCAAGACGGAAGGCTTGAGCGCGGGCGCGTTGGCAGCCTTGATCATCGCGGGAATTGGTGGCGCAGTTGCGGGTATCATCGCAGCTTCGCAGTCTGATGACGTAACGCCAAGTTCGATTGTGGTGAGCGGGTTCCGTCCTTAAAGCTTAGCTTTCAAGCTGAACTTTGATTTTTCAATGGCTTGCGCCGGTAGCTTCTCGCGTGGGAGGCTCCCGGCGCATTGTCTAATAAGCCAGCCCAATTGATAGAAATGCGTTTCGCCCCGTCGGACAGCGGGCGCGCAGCTTGCTAGACCCGCCTCACTTCTATATCAAGCTTGCGCGTGCCAGGATTCCCGTACAACATTCATCAAACACGCGCCATTATCGTCACTACAGTTCATCTTCCGCAGGACGTGAATTGAAGCTAGAGCGAAATTGCAAAGGTGAATCATGAAAGAGCATCCCTCTTTGGTTTTTGGCTTGGCGTTGCTGTTGGCCGCCTTGGGCGCCGCAGCGCGCGCGCAAAGTCCCAACTCTGCCGGTAATGTGCAGGCCACGGTAGCACCCAAGGCCGCCAATAATTATCGCATCGGCCCTGGTGACGTGCTGCTGATCGAGGTAGCGGGCGAGTCTGATCTCAAACGCAAAGCCAAAGTCAGCGAGCAAGGCACAATCCGCCTACCTTACATCAATCACGATCTCAAACTCGGCGGCTTGAGCGAACTACAAGCCGCCGAGTTGCTCAACAAAGAATTCCTCGCCATCCTCAAAGACCCGCAAGTCACCGTCTTCATCGAAGAGTACAACGCTCAGTTTGTCGGTGTCGCCGGGGCGGTCAAGAATCCGAAACGCTTCCCGCTCACGAGCGAATTGCGAGTCTACGATTTGCTCTCAGAAGGCGGTGGGCTGACCGACAAGGCGGGCGACATTGTGCAACTCATTCACACCAAAGGCAGCGAGGAGATTGAGACGATTGTGCTGAAGGAGCTTTTCAGCAAACCGGAACTCAACCGCGTGATTCGCGATGGCGACCTGCTCAATGTGCCTGAAGCCGGAGTGATCTATGTTGAAGGGACAGTCAATAAAGCCGGCGTCTTCCCCCTCAAAGAGAACGTCACGCTTATGCAAGCCCTCACAATGGCTGGCGGATTAGCGCAGGATGCCAAGCGCAAAGAGATTCGCTTGTGGCGCGCGAAAGGGGCAAATCAGACCGAGCGCACAGAACAGATCTTCAACTACGACGAACTCAAAAAAGACCCAAAGAAGGACCCGCTGCTACGCCCTTACGACATTGTGCTCGTCCCGGAGGCGACCGGCAGTAAACAGGCGCGCTCACTCATCCAGGCATTTGCTGGTGGATTGTCGAGTGCTTTGGGCTGGGGAATTTTGCGGTAAAAATTAAGTGATCGCGGTTAGTCGCTTTGCACATCACTGATCACTGATCACTCATCACCATCAAATGAATTTCAACGAAGACAATCGCAATGCACTGGTCAACGTGCCCCAGCCATCAAACGAGCTACAACGCCGACCCGTGGGCGGTTATCCAGTGGGGTATCCGGCGGGCTATCCGGCAGGCTCGAGTCGCTACCCCGCGCTCGAAGTCGAAAAGAATTCGCTGCGCGAATACTGGCGCATCATCAAGCGTCACAAATGGGTCGTGTTGGCTACGCTGGTCATCCTGGTCACGCTGGTGACGATTGCGACGATGTTGACGCGCCCGGTCTATCGCGCGACGGTCAAGGTCGAGATCGGCAAAGAGACCGAGCGCGTGGTGAGCGGCCAACGCATTATGGAGGTCGAAACGGCCAACGTCTTCAACCCGCTTTATATGCAAACGCAGGTCGAAATCCTGCAAAGCCGCGATCTGGCGCGCCGCATCATTCAAAAGCTCAACCTGACCAACCACGACGAATTCACCGCAAAGACCAAAACGCCGCTTAACGAAAACGAGCGCGAAGTCCGGCTGGTCAATACTTTTCAAAGCCGCTACGACGTTTCGGTCGGGCGCATGAGCCGCGTCGTTTCGATCTCGTTCGACGCCTACAGGCCCGAACTGGCTGCCGATGTGGCCAATTCCGCCGCCACTGAATACATTGGTTGGTCAATGGAGAGTCGGCTGCAAGGCGTGCAAGGCGCAAAAGAGTTTCTGAAAGAGAAGTTGCAAGAGGCCGAAGCTGAGTTGCGCAAGTCGGAGCAAGACTACAACCAATATCTCTCATCGCACCAGATCATTTCGCTGGACGAGACCAAAGGCAATATCACGCTCGACCGCGCCTCGGAACTCAACAAGCAATTGGTCGAAGTCGAAAACGAGCGCCGCCAAGCCGAAGCCCACTACCGGCGCAGCCGCGAAGTCGTCGCCGACGATCTGCCCCAAGTCTCCAATGACATAATGGTGCAGAACATTGCGAAAGAATTGAGTCGCCAGGAACAGGAACTGGCTAAGCTCACGGCCAAATACCAGCCGAACTATCCGGCGGTCAAACAAGTCCAGGAGGAGGTCAATTCGCTCAAGCAGCAGCTCATCGAAGCGAAAAAGAAGGTCGTCAAAAACGTCGAGACGCAATACGAAGTCGCGCGCCGCAAAGAAGCCGACCTGAAAATCGCCCTCGCGCAATCTAAAGGTGAGGCCATTCAACAAAACCGCGAAGCGGTCGGACTCAATGTCATCAAACAGAAGCTCGACATTGACCGCAAGATTTACGAAGGGCTGTTGGAACGCTCGCGCCAGGCGGGCGTCGAAAGCGAATTTCATCCAACCAACATCCGAGTAGTGCAACGTGCCGAAGTGCCCATCGCGCCCGTCAAACCGAACAAGCTGCTCAACATTGGCTTGAGCCTGCTGCTCGGCCTCGCGCTCGGCATCGGGCTGGCCTTTTTCCTTGAATACTTGAACAACACGATCAGCACGGCGGAAGAGGTTGAACGCATTGTGCACCTGCCGCCGCTCGGCGCCATCCCGTCGCTGCAAAGTCTGACCAAGCGCAAATCGCTGGCCTACGGCTACAGCAGTCACAAGAGCACTGCGCTGGCTGCAGCGAATGGTAATGGCTCGAATGGTAGCAATAGCCTGGAGTTGATTTCGGGCCACGATTCGCTTTCGGCCTACGCCGAATCCTATCGCGCGTTGCGTACCTCGCTGCTGCTTTCGTCCGCCGAACACGCGCCGCGCACGATGCTTGTTACCAGCAGCCATCCCGGCGAAGGCAAGACTTCTATCGTGGCCAACACTGCGATTTCGCTGGCCCAGACTGGTGCGCGCGTAATCATCCTCGACGGTGATATGCGCCGCCCGCGCTGCCACAAGATTCTGAACACGAAGAACGACACCGGCCTTTCAACTTATTTGTCGCGCGACATCCCGCTCGACGACGTGATTGTAGAAGAGACCGAGATTCCCAACTTGCACATCATCCCCGCCGGCCCGGTGCCGCCCAATCCGTCGGAGTTGTTAAGTGCGGTCAAGCTGCGCATCCTGCTCGCGCAATTGCAAGATCGTTACGACCACATCGTGATTGACTCGCCGCCAGTCATCCATGTGACTGATGCGCTGATCATCTCGCCGCTGGTAGATGGCGTCGTCATCGCCATCAAGAGCGGTCACACGCCGCGCGAAGCCGTCGTACGCACCAAACAGGCGCTCTACAACGTCAACGCCAAAGTCTTCGGCGTCGTGCTCAATCACGTAGACCTTGCGCGCGAAGGCTATTACTACAACTACAAATATTCCTACTACCACCAGACTGAAGAAAGTAGTCAGTAGTCAGTAGTCAGTAGCTTCGTTGAAGCGAGCTACTAACTACTAGATACCGGCAACTGACAATGTCCAAACGCCTGCCGCTACTCATTACCGTTATCGCGCTCGCCTGGCTAAACGGCAATTTCGTCATCAAAAATCTGATTGCCACTTCGCTTATCACTTATGGTGAAGGAGCGGCGAGCCGCGACTTGGCTGTGGCTTACGCGCCATACAATCCAACTGTGCAAGCGGCGCGCGGCAAATATCTGCTTTATCGCGCCGACCCGCCGCATCCCGCGGAAGGCATCGCTGAGTTGGAACGTGCGGCCAATGCTTCGCCATTCGATTATCGCTATTGGTTGGAGCTAGGGCGCGCTTACGAAACCGACAATCAAACGGCGCGGGCCGAGCAAGCATTCAGCCGTGCGCAATCACTCGCGCCGCGTTACTTCGAGACGCATTGGGCATTGGCAAATTTCTACTTGCGCAGCAGTCGCACTGATCAAGCACTGCGCACGTTCCGGCAAGCGTTGGAGCTTTCCGGCGAAACCATCAACCAGACTGACCCACGCGCGGCGCTCAATGCTTATGAGGCGATTGTGCAAGCCTTGGGCGTGAATCTGAACGCGCTGCGGCAAGTCGCCCCGCCCGATGTGCGTGCGCAGGCTTACCTGGCGAAGTATCTGGCCGAACACCAGGCGCTCGATCCTGCGCTAGATACCTGGCGCGCGCTCGAAACCAATCTGGCAGCCAATGTCCAAAGCTGCCGCCCCGCGATCTTTGGCTTATTGATTGCAACGCAGGCCGCAGGTTGCTTCGCCGATGCGCGCACCGTCTGGCAAAGCCTTTTGCGAGCGGAAGGCCGCGTCGCAGAGTTGAGCAACGACAATTTGCTGAGCAATGCCAGCTTTGAGCGCGCGCCTATTTTTGAAGACTTTCCCGATTTGGCAGACGGCTTCGATTGGCGGTTGCGTCCACACGCGGAAGTGCAGGCGCGGCGCGATGACTTGCTCGCGCACAGCGGGCGCTATGCCCTGCATCTCAGCTTTGCTGCGCGAATGAAGAGCGAGTTCGAGCACGTGTCGCAACTGGTGGCCGCTGGGCCGCAGCAGATTTATCGCCTGCGCTACTTCGTCAAAACCAGCAGGTTGTCCGAGCCAGCGCCGTTCATCGAAATCACCGACGCACAACAGCCCAGCTTGTTTTCGATTCGTTCGGCGCTGCCCACGGGTACGAACGATTGGCGCGAACAGACGCTGATGTTCACCACACCAGCAGACACGCGCGGCCTGCGCCTGACTGTCCGCGCGCCGCAAACGTTCACGGTCAACAATACCGAAGTCTGGCTCGATGATTTTTGGTTGGAAGAGAGCGGCCGATAAAAACCTGGGAGCGCACGCGGCTCGCGTGCGTGCGTTCGGGAGGCGCTACTTTCATTTCAACGTATCTCTTCCGCCAGCCCCGCACGCGGGCCGCGTGCGTTCCCAGGGCGGCAAAAACATTAATGATGAACAAGCTCGACAGCTTCCTCTTCGCCGATCTGTTGCTCGCCGCCGTGCTCGCGCCACTGGCTTACGGCACGGTCGAGGATTGGTCTGTCGCGCTGTTCGAGTTGAATGCGTTGTTGCTCGCCGTCCTGCTCGCCATCAAATTCGTTTTCGCGCCGAAAGTCGGCTGGCGTCAGCCGCGGCTTGTTTGGCCGCTGTTGACGTTGTGGCTGTTGGCTTGTGTGCAAATCTTCGTGCCAGGGCGCTCTTTCGATTTGCAGGCTAGTAAAGAGAGCGCCGTCAAGCTGTTTGCCTTACTGATATATTTTGTCGTGGCCGCGCACCTCTTGCGCGATGCGCGACGGCGTCGCGTATTTTGGGTGACGCTCACCGTGTTAGGCGCGAGCGTCGCGCTCTTTGCCATCGTGCAGAAGCTAACTTACAACGGCAAGCTTTATTGGATACGCCCGGTCTCCATTTATGTCGCGCCGTTCGGCCCATTCGCCAACTACAACCATTTTGCCGGGATGATGGAGTTGTTGTTGCCGCTGCCATTTGCGCACGCGCTACTAGCACGCAGCGAAACAGGGCAACGCGCGTTATATCTCTTCGCAGTCGTGATGATGGCATCGGCGCTGCTCTACTCGCTCTCGCGCGGCGGGATGCTGGCGTTCGTCGTGCAATTCGCAGTGCTGTTGTGGCTTGCATGGCGCGGGCAAGCTGATGAGCCGAGCAAAAATGCCGGGCGCAACCGGCTCTGGTTGGCTGGCGGCGTGTTGGCGCTGATCGGCGTATTTGCGCTGTGGATCGGTTACGACCGCTTGCTCTGGCGCTTTCAATCCATCCGCGAAGGCGCGAGTGAACATTCCGTTGTCACGCGACTGGAATACTGGCGCGCCTCTTGGCAAATGTTTTTGGACCACCCCATCACGGGCGTCGGCTTGGGCGCATTTCCAGCGGTCTATCCGCACTACGGCCACGCCTCGGCCAAACTGGAACGTTTGGAGAAAGTGCATAACGATTATCTCCAACTGCTGACTGATGCAGGTCTGGCCGGCGGGTTGATATTGTGCTGGTTCGTGATTGAATTGTTGTGCCAGTTGCGCAAGCAGGCCCAGCGCATTGAGCAACTGCGCAGTTCCGAGCGCGCCTTGCTGATTGGTTGTTACGTCGCCGTGCTGGGCTTGGCCGTGCACAGCCTGTTCGACTTCAATTTGCAAATCACGGCCAACGCCTTACTATTCCTGTTGGTTTTAGCGTGCACGGTTTCGCTGGACGCTGCGTTTCCAAGCAAATCATTATCACAATGAAAGTCCCTCTTCTCGATCTCAAAGCTCAACACCAAACTATCCGCGCCGAAGTGCTCGCGGCTGTCGAACGCGTCTTCGACGGCCAGCAATTCATTCTCGGCGCTGAAGTCGAAGCCTTTGAAAAAGCGGCGGCTGAATATTGCCGCGCCAAACACGCAATTGGCTGCGGCTCCGGCTCGGACGCGCTCCTGCTGGCCTTGCAGGCGCTCGGCGTCGGCCCCGGCGATGAAGTCATCACCGTCTCATTCACCTTCTTCGCCACAGCCAGCGCCATCACGCGGCTCGGCGCGAAGCCGGTCTTCGTAGACATCGCGCCCGACGATTTCAACCTCGACATCGCGCAACTCGAACGCGCCATCACGCCGCGCACCAAAGCGATCATGCCCGTACACCTCTTTGGCCAGTGTGCCGAGATGCAATCGCTACTCGACATCGCACAACGCCACAACTTGCCTGTAGTCGAAGATGCCGCACAGGCCATCGGCGCAGATGATTTGTCGTTTGGCCAAAACGGACGCGCGGGCACACTGGGCGCGATTGGCTGCTTCAGCTTCTTCCCATCCAAAAACCTGGGCGGTGCAGGCGAAGGCGGATTGCTGACGACGAATGACGACGCGCTAGCCGCGCAATTGCGCCTTTTGCGCATGCACGGCATGCAGCCGAAGTACTATCATCAAGTCATCGGTATCAACAGCCGTTTGGACGCGCTGCAAGCTGCCGTGCTGCGCGTGAAGCTGCAATACCTGGACGATTGGCACGCCGCGCGCCAACGCAACGCCGCGCGCTACAACGCGCTCTTTGCCGAGGCTGGGTTGGAGGAAGTCGTGACGCCGGTCGAACGCCCGCAGCGCCGCCACATCTACAACCAATACACGATTCGTGCCGCGCAGCGTGACGATCTGTTGAAACATCTGCACGCAAACGATGTCGGCTGCGAGGTCTACTATCCCGTGCCGCTGCACTTGCAGGAATGTTTCGCCTATCTGGGTTACAGCGCGGGCGATCTACCTGTGACCGAACAAGCTGCGCGCGAAGTGTTGTCCTTGCCGATCTATCCTGAATTGACGGCGGAGATGCAGGCGTATGTGGTTGAGCAGATCGTCGGTTTTTATCGGAGCTAAGCGACACGCGAGCCGGAACTGATGCTGAGTTATTTGAAAGCAAAACTCCAAGCGCGGTCGCAGTCCAACGAAGAAGCGAGCGACCACGGCCAGCGCCGCATCTGGCGCATAGGTATAACAGGCGTAACGACGTTGCTGGCTAGAGGAATGACGCTGTTGATCGGTCTGCTCTCTTTGCCATTGGCTTCACACTATCTCGGCAGAGAACGCTTCGGTCTTTGGCTCACGCTCATTGGATTGGTTGGCTGGATTGGGTTGACTGACCTCGGCTTGGCCAACAGCTTGCTCAACGCGCTTTCGACAGCGGATGGCAAGGGCGAGCAGGAACGCGCCCGCCGCATTGTGGCGAGCGCCTGGTGGAGTAGCGTAGCCGTGGCATGCGTGCTATTCGTACTCTTTCTCAGCTTGATTCCGCTGATTGATTGGGCGGCTGTATTCAAAATTGTAACCCCACGTGCGCGCGCGGAGATCAGATTGGCGCTGATAGTTGTGCTCGCTTGCTTCGTACTGCGTATGCTGGCTGGAGTGATTGCCAGCATTTACACTGCTCTTCAGGAAGGTTATCACTACCAACTTTGGAGTCTGTTCAGCGGCGCATTTTCGGCTATCGGATTGTTGGCCGCAATCAAGGCACGCGCCGGATTGCCAGCAATGCTGGGCGCATTTGTCGGTGGCAGCCTAGTGGGCGAAGTGCTGGCGGCGCTATTTTTGTTTGGCTGGCATCACCGCGAGTTGTTGCCGAAGCCGAGCGAGTTTCGCTGGGCCGAGGCAAAGGTCTTGTTGCGCAGCGGCGGGCAAATCTGGGTGGCGCAGCTTTCAGCCATTGCGCTGTTGCAAACCGACTTGATCGTTGTGACTTTGCTTTTTGGAGCGCGAGCCGTAGCAGGCTATGGAACAGGCCAACGTTTATTCACATTGATTGGCGCAATCCAGACTGCCTTCGTGCTGCCTCTATGGGCAGCTTATAGCGACGCGTTGGCGCGACGTGACATCAAATGGCTTAAACAGACGTTCAGGCGTTCGCTCTATTTCAGCCTGGCCTGGTCAATCTCGGCTTGCTTGCTGATTTATTGGAGCGTGCCCTGGCTCTTCAAAAAACTTGTGACTTCTGACGTGAGGCCGCAGCGTGATCTGTTACTGGCGCTGTTGGTGACGGAAGTTATCAACTCGGTGAGGATTTGCATTGCGATCTTGCTGAATGGCTTGGGCGCATTTCGTTCGCAAGTGATTTACGGGCCAGTGGCGGGCGTCTGTAATCTGGGGTTGTCGTGGTGGCTGGGCCAACGACTCGGCCCCGCCGGTGTAGCTTGGGCGACGGCAATTTGTCTACTGGTTTTCTGGATAGGTGTGATGGGCTACGACGCTAAGACGCGGTTGAGTCAGTGGTCGCGTTGAAAATTGGCAGCGACGGCTGTTGCGTGTTTAAGATGGGGAAAGACGTTACAAGCAAGCTGGTTTACCTGAAAACTTTTAGCCCTGATGTTTGGATTTATACCGTTGAATATCTTGAACAAAGTTTGGCAGAAAACCGGATACCTTCTGCAAGTTTTCGTGGTGGGTGGTTATTGACGCTCTTTGCTAAAGTGCTAAGCCGGGCTGGGCTGTTAAGAAATTTATCGCGTAACTCGCAGAGGATTTACCTAGCGCCGCTGATGGGGCCAGCGGAATACCGGTTGTTCCCGCACAGCTACTTTTCGGAAACGGTGGTCTATTGTTTTGACTGTTGGCCCAGTTATTATGAGCGTTGGGAAGCCATGTTTCGTCGTCATCGCATCCGACTTGCTTTCTTTTCGGCACAACAATCTGCCGCACATTTTGCCGAACAGATTCCGCAAATGCGCTCCGTCTGGTTGCCGGAAGCGACTGACCCGGCGGCTTACGACCATCGGCGCCCGTTACGCGAGCGCGGGATAGATGTCCTAGAAGTAGGACGGCGTTACGAGTTGTGGCATCAGCAGGTAGCCAATGGCTTGCACCAAAAGGGGCTGGTTCACCTATTCGAAAATCCGCGCGGACAACTCGTCTTTCCGACGCGAGAGAGATATGCGCAGGGCTTAGGCAACAGCCGCATTTCGGTCTGTTTTCCCGCTTCGCTGACCACGCCGGAGAGAGCGGGCGGGGTTGAAACGGTGACTCATCGTTACTTTGAGGCGATGGCTTCTGGCTGCCTTATCCTTGGGCATTGCCCGCAAGAGCTATTGGACTTGTTTGGCTATAACCCGGTTATTGAAGCCAACATGGAAGCTTCACTAGAGCAGCTTCTAGCGATTCTGACGAATATCGAGAACGTCCCAAGAGTTGGTAGAACGCAACTATCAACGACTGCTCGAAGTCGGCACGTGGAAAGTTCGCGTCCGCGCGCTGTGTGAACTGATACAGCGCGCGGAATGCGAACCAAGGAATGTACCGTAGACTGTTCGGTCTGCGGATGATTTGATCTTTCGAGCCTTCCGGGACAACCTATCAACTGGCGTGCAGCAGCGGTTTCCCGCAATTGGTACGTAATGAAGCCTGCCGCAGACTAGACAGTCTACGGTACAAAAAAGAGCCAAGTATCAAGGTAGCGGTTGCCAGGAGAGTTTAGCCACAGCCAACCCGCCATTCTCGTAGTATTCAACAACAATCGTGTGATTGCCTGCTGTCAGAGGGACATCAACTTGAAAAACCGACTCCCCCTGATCTACCCATCTGTCAAGTACCGTTTGCCCGTCAATCTTGAGCCTGATTCCGTCATCCCCAGTAACCGTGAAGCGATAAGTGCCTGCTGTGAAGTTGACCGTGCGCGTCCAACGCACGGTGAAGCCATCTACGCCGAGATTGCAGCCCGGGCTATTTGCCCCAAAGTTCTGATTGAGGAATCCATCGCCATCATCCCGCACTATCAGTGGAGTGCCAGTGAAGGAGCGCAGCGCATTGTAGTACTCCCCGTTCCAATGGTTGGCGGGTACGCTCATAACACAGTCCGGACTGCTCCAAGAGAGGCGTGCCACAGCTAAGCCACCGTTTTCGTAGTACTCAAGCTTGAGTTCGTGATTGCCCGCGCTGAGTGATACTTCTACTGTGGAGGAAGTCTCTGACTGGTCATACCACTGATCTAGCTTGAGCACACCATCCACATAGAATCGGAAGCCATCATCACCAGCGACCGTGAAGCGATAATTGCCAGCCGCGAAGCCAGCCATCCGTGTCCAGCGTACGGTGAAGCTGTCCGCACCCAGGTTACAGCCAGGGCTGGTTGTGCCGAAGTTTTGATCGAGGAATCCTGTACCATCATCGCGCACCATCAGGAGAGGGCCAGAGAAGGAGCGCAGCGCATTGTAATATTCACCTTTCCAATGATCGGCAGGCACGCTTGCATTACACCCGCCCGTATTTATCCACGAGAGGCGCGCCACAGCCAGGCCACCGCCTTCGTAATACTCAAGCTTGAGTTCGTGATTGCCCGCGCTGAGCGGCACATCCACTGAGTATGCCATCTCAGACTGATCGCGCCACTGATCTATCTTGAGCACTCCATCAACGTAGAACCGAATACCGTCATCGCCAGCGGCAGTGAAGCGGTAGGTGCCTGCTGCGAAGTTGACCGTGCGCGTCCAGCGCACGGTGAAGCCATCTACGCCAAGATTGCAGCCCGGACTATTTGCCCCGAAGTTCTGATCGAGAAATCCATCGCCATCATCCCGCACCATCAGCGGAGAGCCGGAGAAGGAACGCAGCGCATTGAAGTACTCGCCTTTCCAGCGATTTGCCGCTACCGTCTCAGGTTGACACGTGGGGGCTACTTGCCAAGAGAGCTTGGCGACAGCATCACCGCCGTTCTCGTAATACTCAAGCTTGAGTTCATGATTGCCCGCGCTCAACAACACCTCCGCCGTGTATGTAGTTATCCCTTGATCAATCCACTTGTTGATCACATTCTGTCCATCAACAATGAGCCGCACGCCATCATCTCCAGTCACGGTGAAGCGGTAAGTGCCCGCCACGAAGTTGACCGTGCGTGTCCAGCGCACCGAGAAGTTGTCTATGCCCAAGCCGCAGTCGGTGCTGGGGCTGTCCTGTCCCCAACTGAAGTTGAGCGCACCAACACCGTCGTCACGTACCATCGCTGCGGGGACAGTAAGGAAGCGATTGTTGAAGTACTCCCCTCGCCAGTGGTCTGGGGGAACGGTTTCTTGGCACTGGTTCGGCGGCGGATTGATCGTGACCGTGTATTGCTGCGTGCCCATACAGCCGCTGGCATCCGTCGCTTTGACCGTAATTGAGAAGTTGCCTGTTTGTGTAGGCGTACCGGAGAGCGTCGCAGTCGCGGCGTTGAAAGAAAGCCCCGATGGCAAGGCGCCGGTGAGATTGAAAGTGATCGCCCCGCCGCCGCCGCTTTGCGTAAACGTTTGTGAATAAGGCGAGTTGACTGTGCCTGATGTAATAGTTGCTGGATTGATCACAATCGTCGCACAACCAACGTTGAAACTGCTACTCCCAATCTGTGTTCCGTTGTAGGTCACTATTACTTGCTTGCTGCCAGCCGGTAGCTTGCCGATAGGCAAAGTATGGCTCCACGGCGTAATAATCTGGGTACAGACCTGGCCTGGGTTGGTGGTGGCGATAACGATTTGGTTACCTGCTATTGTCACCTGCGGGTTTTGTGGCGTGCAGCCGTTCGGCCAGTCGCTGAAAATTCTGACCGAGATGTTGTCATTGGTGGTCGGCATTGACGGGGTTATTTCAATCTGAGCAGCGCCTGGGCCGGAGACGTTGAGCGTGAATGCCGTATCGGTCGGCGCACCGCAATTGTCAGTCGCACGAATTGTGATCGTGTGCTGACCGCTGGGCTTCGCGCCGCTGAGCGAAATAATGCCCGTGCCATTATTGACCGAGATCGTGCCGGTGTAGCTACCTTGACTCTGCACGGCGATTGAACTGAGCGTGCCGTTGTCGCTGGGGCCAGTGGCCGGATTGATGGTTAGTGAGCCGCTTGCCGCAACCGACTGATTGCCGTAAGTCAGCGTGGGCGCTGTGTTGCTGGTAACTGTGACGTTGAGTGTGGCGTTAGCCGACGCTCCTGCGCTGTCGGTGACCGTGAGCGTGAAGCTGGCGTTGGTGGCAGAGCAAGTTGCCAGGACATTGGCCGTGACGACACCCGCTGCATTGACGCTGAGGTTCGACACTGTGACGCTGTTGACGGTCGCGCTGGTGCTACCAATGACCGTAACAGTCAGTGTGTTGGCCGCTTGATTAGCGTCGCTGACGTTGGCGATAGTTGCGTTGGAAGCTGGACTGCCTTGCTGCCGCGAGAAGGGCGCTGAGCTAATCGTTGGCAGCGGGTTGTAGGTCACCGTGATGGTATCTGTGCCCATGTTGCCGGCCGCATCACGAGCTGTGACGGTGATCACGTTCGCTCCACTTTGCAGCGAAACGCTGCCGATGCTCCACGATGTGGTACCAGATGCCGTGCCGCTGCCGCCCCTGTCGTTCACCCATGTGACTAGCGTCACGCCGATGCTGTCAGAAGCGTCGCCGCCCAAAGTTACTGTGCCGCTGGTGGTCGGGTAAGTGGGATTGCTGGTCGGAGAGGTGATGGTGATGGATGGTGGGGTCGTGTCGCCCACTGCATACTCTGTCACTTCTTGGCCTGTGGTCTTGCTGTAGTACGTGAGCGAATACGGCGTTTGCCCATCAACCGTGGTCGTCAGGGTGCCTTCATAACCACTGACGAGGGAATCAGGCCCAAAACCGATTTTATAACGGTCAGTATCCCAAGGCCCAAGAGTTCTGGAACCGGTACTTTGGTCGAGCAGACGCGCCAGCGTGAATCTTTGGCTGACCGCGTTTGTGTGACGTAGCATATCAATGAAAACATCGTGAACCCAACTATGCGCATCGCTAGCAATTCCGCCCGTATTCACACCAAAGGCTTCGTGAGCGGTCGTCGGCGTCTTACCAGATCCCAAGTCTGAGCTGTGAAAGGCCCACGAAAATCGTGAATTGCGAGCGAAATCGATTTCCGGCAATCCGCCATCTGCGTCCGGATCATCGGGATCGAAAGTGCCTCCAATAGGAAAACCATTTCTTGCTGGGTCGAGCGCTACAATCGTATTTACCAGATTCACTGAATGACTGCGAATAAAGGGAACTCGTTCCGCCAGTTCCGCCGATAAGCTTCCTCCCCAACTGTGGCCGATGAGATTGAGATCCGATCCAGCAAAACCGTAGTCTATCAGCTTGCTCGCCGCCCATGTCGCCACCGGTTGAATCCAATCTTCCGCTGTGAATTGAAAAAATGGATCTGCTGCCGCAAAGCTCCAATCAAGGAGAAGAATCTGGTCATTGGGATAAAGATTGGAAATTGCTGCCGCGAGTCCTCCCGGACCTGACACCCAGAGATCTGTCGATGAACTTTCCCTTCCATGAATAATGATCCACGTGCGTAAATTCGGATTGATCTGCGCACCAACGCTCGCGGGATAGCGTTGTAAGAAAACTGGGCTGTTAAACAGAAACGGAAACGGAGGAGGGACAGAACCAGAAATTCGAGAACCCCCCTGACACACACTCCCATTCCAGGTCGTCCCCAACGCGCAACTGGACGTGGCCACACTACGATTAAGTTCCACACCATTGTTGTACAGATAAAAGGTCTGACTGCTGTAGTGCACTAAGGCCGTGAGCGGTCCACCGTTATTGCTATCAGCCAATACGGTGTTCTGGATCGGGTAATCCGTCGTGACCGCAGACACGGCGACAGGGTTGGTTGTGGTCCACGTCAGATTGACGTTACAACTGCTTGCGCCGGCAGCGATGCTGCATGAAGAAGCTGAGAGCGTGAGAGTCCCGGACATGGGAGCCCGACAGGTGCTCCCATCCCAGGTCGTCCCCGACGCGCAACTGGACGTGGCTGAACTGGTCGCAAGAAGCTGAGCATTGTTGTACAGATAAAAGGCCCGACTGCTATAGGGCACAGCAACCGTGATCGGCCCACCGGCATTGCCGGTCGCCACCGTAGTGTTCGCGCTTGGGTAATTCGAGGTGACTGACGACGTGTCGACCGGATTGGTCGTGCTCCATGTCAAACTGACATTACAACTGCTGGCACCGGCCGCGATGGTGCATGAAGGCGACGCTGGTGTAAGGGTACCGGACATGGGAGCCTGACACGTGCTCCCGTTCCAGGTCGCTCCCGACGCGCAGTTGGCGGTGGCCACGCTGGTCGCAAGAAGCACGCCATTGTTATACAGAAAGAAACTCCTGCCAGCATGTGGCACACTCGCCGTGTTCGACCCGTTATTGCCCGTGAATACGGTTGTGTTCGCGCTGGGATAATTCGACGTGACCGAGGAAACGGAGATCGGATTGGTCGTGCTCCACGTCAAGCTGACATTACAACTACTGGCACCGGCCGCGATACTGCATGAAGGAGACACGGGCGTAAGGGTGCCAGACATGGGAGCCTGACATGTGCTGCCATTCCAGGCCGTCCCTGACGCGCAACTGGACGTGGCCGAACTGGTCGCAAGAAGCTGAGCATTGTTGTACAGATAAAAGGTTCGACTGTTATAGGGCACAGAGGCCGTGGTACTACCCGAATTACCGGTTGCCACCGTAGTATTGGCGCTGGGATAATTCGACGTAACCGACGACGTGACGACGGGATTGGTCGTCGTCCACGTCAAACTGACATTACAACTGCTAGCACCGGCCGCAATGGTGCATGAAGGCGACGCTGGTGTAAGGGTACCGGACATGGGAGCCTGACACGTGCTCCCGTTCCAGGTCGCTCCCGACGCGCAGTTGGCGGTGGCCACGCTGGTCGCAAGAAGCACGCCATTGTTATACAGAAAGAAACTCCTGCCAGCATGTGGCACACTCGCCGTGTTCGTCCCATTATTGCCCGTGAACACGGTCGTGTTCGCGCTTGGGTAATTCGAGGTTACCGACGACGTGCTGACTGGATTGGTCGTTGTCCACGTCAGACTCACATTACAACTGCTAGCGCCAGCAGTGATGCTGCATGAAGGCGAGGCGGGCGTGAGGGTGCCGGACATGTTTGCCCGGCATGTGCTGCCGTTCCAAGTCGTCCCCGATACGCAACTGGACGTGGCCGTTCTGGTCGCAAGCTGCACACCGTTGTTGTATAGAAAAAAGCTCCGACTGTTATAGGGCACAGAGGTCGTGGTACTACCCGAATTGCCGGTCGCCACCGTCGTGTTGGCGCTGGGATAATTCGAGGTTACCGCCGACACGCCAACCGGATTGGTCGTCGTCCACGTCAGAATGACATTACAACTGCTGGCACCAGCAGCAATGCTGCATGAAGAAGACGAGAGCGTGAGGGTCCCGGAAGTGGCTGCTGTGGCTGAATTGGCGGCCTTGCCGGACAGCGCGTACATGCTGCCTTGCGCGGTGACTGGCTTGGACACCAATTGAGAGGTGATAACAACGATCAAGGCTGTCGCTAACGCAAACCCGACTGGCCCGTTGAGGAAGCGGCGGATGGTTTTCCACACTGAGTCAAAGATTGGCGAGACTTGCATGGGGAGTTCTCCTGATAACGGCAATGACTGCCCGGCAACATCCGCTGCGCTCACTGCCCACGCGGGCGTCAACGCAACGACTCATAAGCCAACAATCAGCAGTTTGTTGGTCGGATTGATTGGGGCAGGCGCACTGAGCGGGCTTGCGCCTGATTAGTCGCTGGCGAAGCTGGCGCAAGATAGTTGTAAGTCACCGCGCCACCGCGCCCTAAATTATGATGATGACACCGAGATAAATGGAGTATGGAGCAGCAACAGCCGTTTCACTTCAGTATAGGTGGCACAAGAGATAAATATGACCGTTGCGGCGGGGCAGAATATAGCACGGCTCTATGCAAATGGCTATACACGGTCACGCTTTCCGCACAAAACCAATTTTTCTGACGACACTCATTAATTGCGCTTGTCCGTGCGGGCCGCCTTGCGAGCGATACGGCATCAACATGCGATGGTGTTGATTCTGAAAATATTGTAAAGTCGGGTTCCGCATTTAAGCTAAGAACCAACATCCGATGAACAGCGATCCCCGACAATTCTTCTTCTTAGGCATTGCCATCATCGTGCCAGTTTTGCTGCTCTGGCTGCGTAAGCCACGACTCTTGTTGGGGTGGATTTGCCTAACACTCTTCATCCAAATTTTCGATACGTCTATTGTGACCAATCTACCCGCCTCGCGGGTGGTCGGACTGATTTACATACCAGTAGCTATAACGGAATTGCGCTCTTATCTTCGCTTGCAGCCAGTCCGTGCCTTGTTGCTCAACCTACTTTACTTAGCTTTGTTAGGCGTCGCGTTCGGGTTCATCTGGCCTTGGCCGGATTTGACCTACAACCGTCCGTTCACTCTGATCGCACAGGGGCGCACGATCATTTATTTGATGCGGCTAGTCAGCGATTTATCTTTGGCGATTTTGCTGACTAGCTTATTACGGCAAGTGCCTGATGCGTTCTTGACAGTCGGGCGCGCCGTCGCACTCGGCGGAACGCTCAATGCCCTGGTGGGCTTGATCAATTTCATTAGCGATGTAGACATTTTTTATCTCCTGACAGGGATTGGCGAGACGCTGATTCTGACGGGCCGCGCGCGCGGCTTGGCGCTTGAGCCTCGCGCGATGGGAATGTGTTGCGATTATGGCTTGCTTGTTTTGCTTTTGTTGCGCCGTCGCTTGTCTGTTGGGTGGCTGTTTTTGTTGGTAATCAATTTGGTCGGGGTGCTGATCACTTATTCGGTGAGTTCGCTTGCACTCTTGGGGTGCGGCTTATTGACGGCTACGGTCTTTCTTTCCAACCGCACACGCATATTGGTTGCGCTAACTAGCGTTGTTTTGGTTGCGACGATAATCGCATTTTGGGTCTATTTGCCTGACCGATTTGAACAGGCATCACAGGTGATTCAGAAACGCGTTGATCCACAGTACAAACTGGAAGGCATCCCCGCCGGAGACCGTGGAGAAGAAGTTGCCTACCGTCTGGATGTGTTTGACGCCAGTGCCTTGCTCTTTCTCTTAGATAAGCCACTGTATGCCTTAATCGGAACAGGGCCGGGGCTTGTCTCACTACCGGCCTCAGCTTACATCCCACAAGGGCTGTATAGCACGATCTGGACACCCGAAGTCGGCATCAACAGTCCGCCGACGAGCGGTTTCCTACTGGAAATTTGCAATAGCGGTGTGTTGGGCTTATGGCTGTGGTTCGCTCAATGTTTCAGTTGCTTGGCCGCGTTACGCTTCCTTACTGCCAAGCTCACCAATACGACTGAGAAGCAAGAGTGGGAATTTGCTTTCGCGCTGTTTTTGATTGGGGCGGTGCTCTACCTTGTGCACACGAGTCATACGCCAGTCTGGAGTTTGGTGCTTAGTCTCGGCTGGGCCGCGACCATCAGGGCAAAAGAAGTGGCCGCCTCGCTTAGCGAGAAAGCGATTCAAGAATCTTACCTGCGCTCCAGCTTTGCCCCTGATCTGCTCCTGTCAGATCAGCCGTGAATCATTTGTAGATGGATAAACATTCGGTTCATTGTGTCGTTCCCACTTTGAACAGCGTTGCCACGCTGGAGGCAACACTTCTTTCACTGACTTTACAGGAACCTGTGCAGGTGAAGATTACTGTTGTGGACAGCGGCTCGACTGATGATACGTTGCGACTGTGTGAGCAATGGAATGTTGCGACAGCCTACGTTGAGTCGGGCAATATTTACCGGGCAATCAATCTTGGCTTACGAGACAGCAGTGCCGAGTGGTTATGCTACTTGAACTCTGACGACTGGCTTTATCGGGGCAGCCTAGCGCGCTTGATTGAGTATGGCGAATTGACGGAGGCGGATGTGGTTTATGGCAATTGCGATTACGTGGATGGCTGGGGTCGCTTTCTCTATTCGTTTGCCGCCGCGCAACCAGAGCAGTTGTTCCCCTTATTTCGCTGCGCACGCATGGGTTTTGCGCAACCGGCAGCGATTTTTCGCCGTAGCGTTTACGCCGAGTTGCAAGGCTTTGCCGAAGACTTTAGCTACAAAGCCGATGCCGATTTTTTTATCCGGGCGCTGCAAGCAGGGAAACGCTTTGCCTACGTTGACGGCCCAGCAGTCGCCTGCTTCCGGTTGCACGCGCAGCAATTGAGCAATCGCAAGGCTGAAGAGATAGAGTTAGAAGGCCGTCGGCTGTTTGGCCAACCTGCATTACAGTCAAGCCTGGGCGATAAGTTGACCTTGCTTGAATGGCAAATCAGGAACATACCCCATTACTTGTTGCGTGTTTTGCGCACCTCACTATTAGCAAAACGATTTCGCGCGCCACGCTCGCTTGAGACTTATGAACATCGCTGAATAGGGCTGGGAAAGAAGCGCATGAAGATTCTGATTGATGCGACAGCAGCGATGAGCGGCGGCAAAGTCTATCTCACTCATCTATTACCTCAACTCGCCCAGCTTGCTTCCGACCACGAATTGATTGTCCTTCACAATGGCGATTTTGATGAGTTGGAAACAGACGCGCGGCTAAGCTTGCACCGCGTAACGGGGCTGGCTGCCAGTAATAGCGTGTGGCTTGGCAGAGCAATCATAAAGCTCTTCTGGCGGTTATTTGTCTTTCCATTTCATTTGCGCCGCTGGCAACCGGATGTGCTTTTTTCCAACGCCGGGTTTGCGCCAAGTTGGTTGCCGCGCCGCACCAAGCTGGTGATCGCCTTGCACAATTCGATGCCGTTGCGCGCGGAGTTGATTGAGGAGGAACGCTCGCACTTGCGTCGCTGGCGCTTGAAGCTGTTGCGGCGCTTGATGGGCAAGGCCGTGCGCCGCAGCGCGGCTACGATTGTCTTCAGTCACGATACGCAACGGCTTGTGCAAGCGGCCTTTGGTGTCGCGCCGGACAAGTTGGCTGTCATTCATCACGGCATTGATTGGGGCGCGGCCGAGCGAGCGCGGGATTGCGATTTTGCTTTGCTACAGCAATTTGGTCTGTCGCAACCTTATCTACTTTACGTCGCGCAATTTCATCGCTACAAAAATCTGACGACCTTGCTGGACGCTTTCGCGTTGATTTCGTCGCGGCATCCTCAACTCAAGCTGGCGCTGGTCGGCGATCTGGCGGATGCGGAGTATTGGCGAGAGTGTGAAGCGCAAATCGCGCGACTTGGGTTGGCTGGGCAAGTGATTCACGTGCCAGCGTGTGAGCGCGAGCAATTGCAGCAACTCTATTGCGGCGCGCTGGCTTTCGTGCATCCATCTTTGGCGGAAACGTGCTCGTTTCCATTGTTGGAAGCTTTGGCGTTGGGGGTGCCGATTGCTGCTGCGCGCATGAGCGCATTGCCGGAGATTGCTGCGGAAGCGGCGGTCTACTTCGACCCATACAATCCATGCGAATTGGCCGACGTGTTGGAGCGGTTGATCGTGAACGAAGAACTGCGCGCAACGCTACGGGCCAGAGCGATTGAGCGGACAAAGCAGTTTTTGTGGGAAACGGCGGCGCGTGAGACGTTGAAGCTGTTGGAAGCGGTAGGTGGGCGCGGCTGATAGCCGCCTGGATCAGAACGGGAGCGTGGGCCATTAATCACTACACAAATCTTAACGGTAGTTTTTTGCGGCTCTGCCGCTCGATGTGCGGAAAGTCTCTGACTTTCCGGTGACAGTTTTCCTTTTTTTCTGGGTCTTCGACCCAACTGATCGGGTCGGAGACCCGGAAAATCAAGGCGTGTGTGCGGAAAGGCACAGCCTTTCCGCACATCAGGCGGCGGAGCCGCAAGAAGCTAAGTCTGCCTAACTTGTGTGGTGATTAATGGCCCAAGCTCGTGATTTCGTACCTTGCCACTCCGTTCACGTATTTGCACTTAATCTAAAGATCGCCGAACAGTTGCTGAATCAACGCAACACCAGCAATCGCCGCAGTCTCCGTGCGCAAAATGCGTGAGCCTAGATAAACTGGGACAAAGCCGTGTTGAGTAGCGGCAGCCAATTCCGTCTCGCTCCACCCGCCTTCGGCAGCAACCGCCAGCGTGATTGAGGGTGCCGTGTTCGGCAAAGCACGCAGACGCTGTCCGCCACGTTCGGAAAAGATCAGCTTCAATTCACCGGCATCCGCCGAGCAAAACTTCGACCAAGCGATAGGCTCAGCGATTTCAACCAGCCTGCGCCGCCCGCATTGTTTAACGGCTTCGAGCGCGATGCGCCGCCAGCGTTGCAACTTGCTCTCGGCACGTTCTTCAGCGCGTTTGATCTCGCTGTGTTCAGTGATGAGCGGGACGATGTGCGTGACGCCCAATTCGGTCGCTTTCTGCACGACCCAATCGAACTTGTCGCCTTTGATGAGCGCTTGGGCGAGCGTGAGTTGGAGCGGCGATTCTACTGCGTCGGTGAGCGATTCAACGATGCTGAGCACGGCGGCGTGTTTGTCGAGTTGTGCGATCTCGCAAAGATATTCATTGCCGCAGCCGTCAAAGGCATAAACACGCGCACCTGTGGCCAAGCGCAGTACGCGCGACAGATGATGCGCTTCGTCCGCCGCAAGTGTGATCTGCGTGCCGTTGATTTGTGTTGGTGTAGCGTAGAAGCGATGGCGTTGCATGCGACAGCGGAAGCAACAAAAGTTGCAGTGCGTTCAGAGGCGCAAAGTCTTTTGTGAACGGAGCGCGAACGTCACCCACTCGCCATCAGGTTTGCTTTCGAGCAAGTCGAAGCTGCAACGCGAGAGCAGCGTGAGCACTTCATCACTCTGTTCGCGCAGGATGCCGGAGACGATCAGCGTGCCTTGCCCCTTGATGACGTTGTTTAGCTCTACCGACAGATTGGTAATGACATCGGCGGTCAGATTGGCGACGACTACGTCGAACTCCTGGCCGCGATAGAAAGAGAGCTTGTTGACTTCGAGTTCGAGCGCGTCGCTCAGGCCGTTGATGTCGGCGTTCTCTTCAGCCACGGTGATCGCTTCGGGGTCAACGTCGAAGCCGACGACGCGCGCCGTCGGGCAGAGCTTGTGCGCAGCCATCGCCAGGATGCCCGTACCCGTACCGACGTCGAGCAGCGCAGGGTGTTCATTATTTTTCGGCGGCCAGTATTTTTCGAGCAGTTCCAGACAGCCGCGCGTCGTTTCGTGCGTGCCGGTGCCAAAGGCCATGCCGGGGTCAATCTGAATGATGAGGCGCTCTGTGTTGGCCACTTGCTCGCGTTTCCATGACGGCGTAACGAGCAGCCGCGCGCCCACTTCCACTGGCTCGTAGCCTTTCTTCCATTCGGTCAGCCAGTCTTGATCGGCAATTGTCATTGTGTTGATTCGATGTAGAGCGGCTTCCGGCAGGCTGATGAAACCGAGCGCGCGCACGATCTCGGCGCGGATCTTTTCAATGTCAGGCGCGCTGTCGAAATAGGCGCGCAAGGTGATTTGCTGCGGCGAATCTTCGGAGACTTCGATGCCGGTGGTGCCGGCGTTCCAAAGCTGCGGCGTGACGGCTTGCTCGGCGGCTTTGTCTAGTTCGACTTCGAGGGCGTGCCAGACTTTCATGTCAAATGTGTAGTGTGCGATTTACGATTTCGTGGTTGCTTCGATGCCTAGCTCATCCAATGTGCGCGGGTCGTTGCGCCATTCTTCCTGCACCCTTACGAATAGAAATAAACGCACGTGGCGGTCGAGCATCTTCTCGATGTCGTGCCGCGCTCGTGTGCCGATGTTTTTGAGCATCTGGCCTTGCTTGCCAATCAAGATAGGCTTTTGCGACGTGCGCTCGACGTAGATCACGCAATGGATTTCGGTTGCATCCGGAACTTCTTGCCACTGTTCGGTGAGCACGGCAGTGACGTAAGGGATTTCGTCGCCGGTCACTTCCAGAATCTTTTCGCGCACCAGTTCGGCAACGAGATTGCGCTCGAGTTGGTCGGTGAACAGCTCTTCGTCAAAGTGCGGCGGGCCTGTGGGCAAGTATTCAAGCAGCTTGTTGACGAGCAATTCCTGATTGTCGCCGCGCCGCGCTGAGAGCGGGATGATTTCGGCGAACTCGTATTCGCTGCTGTAGCCTTCGATCAGCGGCAGGAGCGCTTTCTTGTCTTTCAGCAGGTCAATCTTGTTGAGCAAGAGAAGCGTAGGTTTCTTTGCACTCTTGACCAGATCGAGTGCGAAGCGTTCGCCTTGCCCAGTACGTTGTGTAGCGTCGCGCAGCAAGAGCACGACATCCACTTGCAGCAGCGCGTCGCTGACGAAGCCCATCATCCGGCGATTGAGCGCGTAGCCGGGTTTGTGAATGCCGGGCGTGTCTACGAAAACGATTTGGCCGTCGGGACGATTAACGATACCTCGAATGCGTGTGCGAGTGGTTTGCGGTTTGGATGAAACAGCGGCAATGTGTTCGCCGACGAGCGCGTTCAACAAAGTTGATTTGCCGGAATTGGGACGCCCAATCAAGGCAACGAAACCGGATTTGAAGAGCGCGGAATGCGGAGTGCTGAGTGCGGAATCATTTTGCTGCTGAGCAGACGCGCTTTCCCCTATGATTTGTTCACTCATTAGACATCCTCTTCAATTCCGCATTCCGCATTCCGCATTCAGTTTCCATTTCCTTTTCCCTTCTTGCCTTTCTTTGCCGGTTCTTCAGGCACTGGTGTTGGCTCTGGTAGGGGCGGTCTGACGATCTTTGGTCGCATGTCGAGCTTGGGTGGTTCGAGTGTCGGTTGCGGTTTGGGCGTCGGTTCTGGTCTGCTGGGGACGGCAGGGACGGCGGCGGATGTCTCGCGCGGTGAACCGCCAAGTGGGTCAAGATTTGGCAAACCGGTCGCGCCGGGCAGTGCGTCACCTTCCGGACTGGTCAGCTTGCTGCGTTCGCTCGCGTGTTCGCGGGCGCGCACCAGTTGCAATTGGCGCAAATCGTCGGGCAAGCTCGGCAGCTTACCGAACTTCTCCTTTGGCTTGTCCTTCAGAAAGGCGCGCATGAAATCAACCCAGAATGGCAGCGCCGCCGACGCGCCAGCCTCACCCTTGCCGAGTGGCCGTTTATTATCGCTATAGCCAATCCAGACGCCAGCGCAGTAACGCGCTGTGTAACCGATAAACCAGGCATCGGTAAAGTCGTTGACCGTGCCCGTCTTGCCCGCGATTTCGTGACCGATTGAGTTAGCCGCCGTGGCCGTACCACCGGTGACGACACCGCGCATCAGGTCAACCATCTCGCCCGCAACGTATTCGCTCACCACTTTGTAAGATTTCGGCTTGGCCTCTTCGACGACGTTGCCATCGCGGTCTACGACTTTGCGAATCCAGACTGGCTCGACGCGTACGCCGTTGTTAGGAAAGACCGAATAGGCCGAGACCATCGGCAACAGCGGTTCTTCAGTAGCGCCCAGAGCGGAGGGCAAGAACGGAGCCATCGGGTTGGGCAAGCCCAGGCGCTTGACCATATTGACAGTGTTGTTGATGCCGGTCTCGTCCAGCACGCGCACCGCCGGAATGTTGCGCGAGAGTGCGAATGCCTTGCGAATCGGCATCGCGCCCATGAACTGGTTGTCGTAGTTGTGCGGTTCCCAGTTGCCGCGTTTGAACGGCGCATCGTCCACCACGTCGTCCGGCTTTAAGCCGTGCTCCATCGCGGCGGCGTAGACGAAAGGCTTGAACGCCGAGCCGGTTTGCCGATTGGCCTGCGTGGCGTGATTGAACTTCGTGGTGGAAAAGTCGTAACCGCCGACCAGGGCCTTGATCTCACCGGTCTTGGCATCGAGCATCACCAGCGCAGCCTGGACTTCAGGTTCGGGTTCGAGATTGACCTTGAGCGTCTTTTTGGTCTCATCCACAGCAGTGACGCGGAATTGCGCCAGGTCACCGCGTTTGAAAAGTTTTGACGGGAACTTGCCGACAGCGGATATTTCGGCAGGCGTCACCACAGTAGTGTAGTGGCCAAACGAAACGAGCGTGCCGCGGTCATTGACCTCTGTGACCAAACCGGTCATGACCTCATCAACTCTGGGCGCGACGAATGACCAGGTGTAATGCTGGTAATTATCCAGTGTCACGCCATCGTCTTTGCCCAGGACGTTGTCGAATTGAATTTTGCTCCAACCGTGTCGCTTCTGGTAATTGCGCGCGCCTTTGCGCACGGCTTCGACCGCCAGCTTCTGCGCTTCGGCATCAATCGTGGTGTAGACACTCAAGCCCGCTTTGTAGACTTCCATCGCGTCCTGCTGCTTGCGTTCGAGCATGCGTTGCAGTTCCTGGCGTACCTCTTCGACAAAGTAAGCGTAGGGCGATTTGTCATTCTTGTTACGGACTTCGTTAGGGTTGAGTTCGAGTGCTGTGGCTTTGGCCTCGTCGGCCTGCGCTTGTGTGACATAGCCGGCCTCGACCATAGATTGCAACACCAGATTGCGGCGCTCTTTCGCGGCCTTGGGGCGCAGAATCGGCGAATAGACTTGCGGCCCTTTCGGTAGAGCGGCAAGCATGGCGTATTGTTCGAGATTCAAATCTTTGAGTGACTTGCTGTAGTAATAATTCGCCGCCGCTTCAAAACCGTAAGCGCCGCCGCCCAGAAAGATTTTGTTGCAGTAGAGCGTCATGATCTGCTCTTTGGTGTAGACCCGTTCGAGTTGTAACGAGTAGAGCATCTCTTTGGCTTTGCGCATGGGGTCGCGCCGCTTATTCAAGAAAAGCTCGCGCGCTAATTGCTGCGTCAGCGTCGAGGTCCCCCGCACGCGATGCCCACGCGTAAGACTCTGCACCACCGCGCCCGCTAAACGATAAGGGTCAAGGCCGATGTGCTCGAAGAAGCGTGTATCTTCGATAGCCATGAGCGCCTCTTTCATCTTTTCGGGAATCTGCTCGTAGGTAAGCGGGATGCGCCGTTCCAGTGACAATTCACCAATCACCGTCTTGCCGTCGTCAGCGAAAATTTTGGTGATCTCCGGCGGGCTATACTCACCCAGCGCATCCACTTCCGCCGCGTAGCTGGTGAAATTGAGCTGATAGGCGAAGACCAAGCCGGTCAAACCACCGGCCACCATCGCCAGCACGGCCAGCGCGCTCAAGGTCGAGCGGTGAAAGAACTCTTCGAACTTGTCGGTGATTGCAAGCAATTTATCTAGCATGGTGTGCTTCTGGGGATTGCGGGAATCGTCGTCGGAAGTATAAAAATAATCGCCAGGCATAACGGCCTGAATTATACCAGTCGCGCTGTGAGCGGCAAAGGCGGCTGGGAGCCTCTGTGGAACCCGTCGGACAGGGTTTCGGCTTCGACTCAAGTCTCCAAATACGAAGGGAATGATTAGATGAAAACTCCAAGACGATATTTTCTCTGGCTCTGTTTGTTGTATTGTGCGGTTGTCATTGGACAAGCCCGCGTAGCTGCCAAGCCGGATGCGGCGGCGGCCATTCGCGCTGTGCTCGACACGCAAGTCGTGGCGTGGAATGCGGGCAAGCTCGAAGAGTTTATGGTCGGTTACTGGCGCTCAGAAGACCTGACCTTTGTTTCCGGCGGGCGTAAGCTGCAAGGCTGGGATGCGACGCTCGAACGCTACCGCAAGACTTATCAGGCCGAAGGCAAGGAGATGGGCAAGCTAGTCTTCAGCGATTTAGACATTCATCTGCTCAGCCCCTCGTCTTCGTTTGTGCGCGGCCAGTGGCAGTTGAAAATGTCTGATGGCAAAGAACTGGGCGGTCGCTTCACGCTGATCTTTCGCAAGTTCAAAGACGGTTGGAAGATCGTGCACGATCACACTTCTTCAAATTAATAGCCTCCCTGGGAGCGCACGCGGCTCGCGTGCGGGGTTTGGGCTAGTAGAGACTCCGATAGAGTAAACACTAACCACCCGCACGCGAGCCGCGTGCGCTCCCAGGCTTGCTGCTCAACTTTGTAGCAGCCGCAATTGTTCCTGCGCAATCTCCCAGACGCGATTGATCTGTGCCTCATCCGTGAGTAGGTGACTTACGACCAGTCGGATGACGAAACGCCCGTCTAGCTTGGTGTGAGAAAGAAATGTTTCGCCGGTTTCATTGATCGTCCGCATCAGTTGCGCGTTGAGTTGATCCAGCGCCGCTTCATTATCTAACCCACGCGGCAGCCCACGCGGATGCGCGCGAAAACAGATTGTGCTCAACGGCACTGGCGCCAGGCGCTCAAAGTCAGGATGTTCGTCCACCCGTTGCGCGAAGCGTTGCGCCAAGCGCAGGTGCTCGCGGATACGCGCCGCCATCCCAGCCACGCCAAAGTAGCGCAGCACGAACCACAGCTTTAACGCGCTGAAGCGGCGACCCAACGGTATGCCGTAATCCATATAATTGACCGCCGTCTCGCTCTGCATGGTCTTCAAATATTCCGGCACCAGACTGAACGCGCGCCGCAACATTGCCGGGTGGCGCGTGTAAAGCACGCTCAAACCCAGCGGCACAAAGAGCCACTTGTGCGGATTGATGACCAGCGAATCAGCCTGCGCGCAACCGTCCAGCACGTGACGCATCTCCGGCACGACTGCCGCCGCGCCGCCGTGTGCCGCGTCCACGTGCAGCCAGAGGCTTTCACGCGCACAGATGTCGGCAATCGCCGCGACCGGATCAATGCTCGTGCACGAAGTCGTACCCACCGTCGCCACCACGCAGAAAGGCAGATAGCCCGCGCGACGGTCTTCCGCAATCGCCTCGGCCAAAAACTGCGGCAGCATCCGGTATTCATCATCCACAGCCACGCGGCGCACGCTGTCCAAGCCTAGCCCCAGCGCCACCGCAGCCTTATCAATTGATGAATGGCCGTGTTCGGAAGTGTAGAGGCGCAGGCGCGGCACGGCACTGCGTCCGGCCAGCCCATGTTCACGAATTTGCAACTCGGTAAGCTGTTCGCGCGCGGCGGCGATGGCGTGAAACGTGCTGCTCGAACCGCCGTCGTAGATGATGCCCCAGAACTCGCTCGGCAAACCCAGCATCTGGCGCAGCCAATCGAGAGTGACCTCTTCCAACTCGGTCGCCGCCGGGCAAGTTTGCCAGAGCATGTTGTTGACGTTGAGCGCGGCGCTCAGCAATTCGCCCAAGATGCCTGGGCCGCTGCCCGACGAAGTGAAGTAGGCGAAGAAGCGCGGGTGATTCCAATGCGCCATGCCCGGCATCACCACGCGGTCAACGTCGGAGAGAATCTCTTCCATCGGCTCACCGTGCTCCGGCGGAGCGCTTGGCAACAAGCTGCGAATCTCACCTGGTTGAACCGGCGGGAAAGCGGGCAACTCGCCCACGTTGGCCAGGAAATCTGCGATCCAATCAATCAACTGATGTCCGTAGCGCCGAAATTCCTCGGCAGGCATATCGCCGGATTGCGTTGGCGCAGACTGTAGGTTTCCTTCTGTCATCATCAATACCCAAAGGGAATAGGCGCGCACGTCATTTAACGTTTCAGCACAAAGCGGCTGAAATCTTTCCAGCTTCCATCTGCTTGCTTGATCGAGTCGGACGCTTCCATTTGTTTGTCTGCTTCTAGCAAGCGGTAAATCGAGCGACCTTCGACTTTGCCGCCCCATAGCGCGACCAGCGCGTCACCTTCAAGCTGCGCGTTGATCGGATAGTCGTTGCCTTGCGAATCGAACCAGCGGCCTGCGTATTTGCCGCCGCCTTTCGCTTGATAATAACCGTGCCCCTCGAAGACCTGCGTTGTGCCGTCTTTGCTCTTGGTTTCATAACGCAGGCTCAGCCGTAGAAACTTGCCACCGAGTTGCCATTCCCATTGCTGTTGTACATGCGCAGTCGTGCCGAAAGCTATGCCTTCACCACGCCAGTTGCCTTGCAAGCGGGCAAAGAATGGATCGGGCGGAGCGGCCGATTGTGCAAGCGCCAAGCAACTCGTCATGAGTAAGAACGCGAGACGGAAAAGGGTTTTCATAAGGGACTCCTGGGTTGTAATGCTGAAACCATCAATCTAGCCAAACTGCTTGAAGTCGAGCGAATCTTAGCCGTAGTGCAGGAGACACGCCAGCGCCAACGCTTCGTTACCGCCCTGATTGAGTAGGGTTTTTGCGCTGCAGGAATAGCAGTTCAAATCGGCTGAAAGATTTTCCAAGCCAGGCTGAGCGGGATGATTGCAAAAGCACGGCGGGCCGGGTCGCGCGTACCAGACCGCCGCGCTTTATTCAATTACACACTGCGGCGAGTATTGGTAATGCGTATGCTCAAATCATTCGAGGTCAGCGCCTGCATCTTGATCGTGTATGCACCAACAGGCAACGGCCCTCTGAAAAAATTGAGGCGATAGGTGAAACGCAGATACTCGCCCGGCTTGAGCACTTTGTTGTAAGTGCGCGTATCGCTGACTTGCGGCGGCGTAATGATCGCGGGTTTGCGGCCCGCCGCATCGAGAATTACCAGCGCGAGCGCCGGGTGATTGAGTTGATAAGTGTTGAGCGCGAGCGGTTGCTTGGTTGTATTTTCAATCAACGCCTCGATAACTACTTCATCGCTCCTGCGCCACAAGGCTGTGCGCGCAGAGAGCGTCGCCTTCAAACCAGCGTAGTTGACAGTTGTTTGCGTGTTCTCCGTCCCGCCCATCCAACTAGCAGCTTTTTGCGGCGCGGCCTTAGCAATGGCCAGATTCTTGAGCGAATCGAAGACTGCTTTGTCCTGCCAAACGGCAGTGTCCCATTGCGCGCCGATGCGGTCGAAGTAGAGTTTGGCAATTGCGTGCTCTTTAGCCAGCGAAGCGAACAGCGCCATCTCGTTCAGCCTGGCATAAGTCGTCCCGTAGGTTGCTTCGAGTTGTTTGTAGCTATCGAGCAGGCGCGGCCACGGGACTTGATTCGCTTGAAAGAAATTGCTTTCAGTCAGCGTGTTATTGAAGAAGCGGCTCAGATGCGCCGCGATCAGGTAGTAGGCGACCGCGCCTTCCTTATCGCCGAGGTTGCGCGCAGTCTGTTCGGCAAACATCTCCCATTCGCGTTTGCCGCCGTGCTGGCGCGGTAGCAGGTTGAAGGCTTTCGCCTTGTAGATGTAATAGTAGGTCGGTTCTAGTGCGACGCCTTCGGCAAAGATATTGTTGAACCGGTTCCAATCCCAAGTGCGGCCTTGTTCGAGCGCCATTTTGACGACGTACCAATGTGGGCAGTAAGAGCGAAGTTGCGAGGTGGTTGTTGTCGAAAGCTCTGTCTTGACTTTGCTGAGAAAGCGGCCGGTCATCTTGACCGGATCGAAGCTGAGCGCCTTTTCCGCTTGTCGCAATCGTTCCTGAAATTGTTTCCCGCCGATCTGACCGTCAAAGTCCGTCCACTGGTCATTCGAGCTGCGTGCTTTCTGCGCGTATTCGAACCACGCGCCGCCGAGCGCCACGCGTGCCGTCATCGAATCGGGCGCATCCTTCACCCATTTTTGCAGCCGGTTGAGATGGGCTTTCCATTCTTCATCAGTTGCGCGCACGCCAGCGTTAGGCCAGGTCAGGGCTTGATAGAAAACATAAAGCTTCCAGTCAGCGCCGGCAAAGCGCTCTTTGCTGGTGCGCGCTTGCAGCGCCAACTCGTCCAGTGCCGCGAAGTTTTCCTGCTCATAATGCTTTTTGATCTCCGTCACGTATTGCGCTTGAGACGGCTTGGCGACTTGGCTGGCAGGGGCAACAGTTTGAGCCGACGCGCCGCTCACGTAGAAGACGTAACAGACCAACAGGTAGACAGAAGCAGTCAAACGGAATTTCATAAAGTAACCCTTCATTGGTTGAGCTGGGATCGCGTTATGTGGCGGGCTGGTTGCGCTGCCTTGAGACAGCGCGCGAGGTAGATCGAAATGCGTGAGGCTCGATCAGCGGCAACGCTCTATCCAAACACCTAAAACTTTCCGGCACCAAACCCGCGTACCCGCTCACGGCTTTTCACGCGGCGCG
The DNA here is from genome assembly GCA_963699175.1 of uncultured Acidobacteriota bacterium. Taxonomy (GTDB): domain Bacteria; phylum Acidobacteriota; class Blastocatellia; order RBC074; family RBC074; genus JACPYM01. Next base: position 2,740,457 of record OY969418.1, read on the forward strand.
GATTATAGCATCAAGGCTGATTGGCCCAAGCAGAAAATTTGCGCCGCCTAGGTCGCTTTATTAAACCTGCTGCGCCGTTAGCACGTCGGCAAATTCCTGCAAATCAGGCAACACGCCGTCGAGTTGTTCCCAATAGTAATCGGTGATCTCGCGGCTGTATTTTTCCGGCACGCCCGCGCGCGTCGCTGTGATCTGCAAACCGAGATGCATCAACTCCTGACCGTGCGGCAGGTGGTACAGAATGTTGGCCACTGCCAGATGGCGCGCGTGTTTGAAAGCGGGCAGGCGGCCCGCGAAAAAGAGCGTTAAGACAGGTTCATAGCGTTGTTCGATCTCTTGTGTAGTTGCTGGCATTATGTCTCCTGAAGTAGCGGTCAAATTCCAAAAAGAAAGCCGCCCGCGCGCACGCTGCGCCGGACGGCAATGATCTGTGCAAAAGCAAATCCGCCGGAAAAACTTGCGCGCTTTTCCGGCGGACGCTGCAATCTTAATGAGCAGCCTGCCACACTGTCAAACGTTTGTTGTAAATGTCCGACAAGCTGCCAAGCTCGTCGCGGACTTAGAGTCGCGCCAAGTCGGAAGCCTGCGACAAGCTTTGGCAGCTTGTCGGACTGCATTGACACTCATTAAAACCATATAGTAGCTTTGACCTGTTACCAAACGCAGCTACTGACAAACGTGCAACGCCCCCACGACGGCCTTTGCCCGGCAACGGTCAAACCATTGCTCACGAATCTGCCCGCAAAGCGCCGGATGGTTTGCTTAACCTAAGGAGTGAACTCACTGCGAAGCCTGAAAGTCACATTACCTGAGCGCGGCCTCGAAGCCCTCTTTGGTCCCTACGATCAGAACATCAAGTATCTGGAATCTCTGCTGAGCGTGCGTGTCGGCGGACGCGGCAATGAACTCACCATCGAAGGTGACGAGGCCGATGTCGCCGTCGTCGAGCGCATCCTGAAGGATTACGGCCAGCTTTTCAGCGAAGGCAAAACGCCGACCGATGTCGAGCTACGAGACGCCTTTAAGCAAATTGCCGACGACCGCACCGCGTCGTTGCGCGAGGTCTTCAGCAAACAGAAGCGCATCAATCCGGCGGGGCGCAAGCAGGTCACAGCGCGCAGCACCAATCAGCGCCTGTACCTGGAAGCGATTGAGAAACACGACATTGTCTTCGGGATAGGCCCAGCCGGCACGGGCAAGACGTATCTGGCCGTGACGATGGCCGTGCAATACCTGATGCAGAAGCGCGTCAACCGCATCATCCTGGCGCGCCCGGCGGTCGAAGCGGGCGAGAAGCTCGGCTTTCTGCCCGGCGATTTACAGGACAAGGTTGACCCGTATCTGCGCCCGCTGTACGACGCGCTCTTTGATTTGATTGATTACGAGCGCGTGACCAAGTTTTTAGAGAAGCGCGTGATCGAAGTCGCGCCGCTGGCGTTCATGCGGGGACGCACACTCTCGGACGCATTCATCATCCTGGACGAAGCGCAGAACACCACCTCTGAGCAGATGAAGATGTTCCTGACGCGCATTGGCTTCGGCTCGAAGGCAGTCATCACTGGCGACGTGACGCAGATTGACTTGCCATCGGGGCGCAAGTCCGGCTTGGTCGAGGCGCAGCGCGTGGTTGGCAACATCGAAGGCATCGCCTTCATCCACTTCAATGACCAGGACGTGGTGCGCCATCAACTGGTGCAGATGATCGTCAGGGCTTACGATGAGCACACGCGGAAGATCAGCATCTAGCGGGGACGCGGCCATTGAGGTGTTGAACCGGCAGCGGTTAGTTGAGGTTGACAAGAAGCATGCAGCCGAGTTGGCGCGTGCGGTGTTGAAAAGCATCGGCCGGAGAGAGGCGGCGCTGACCATCACTTTCATCCGCGACCGGTTGATGCGCCGGCTCAATCGCGATTATCGCGGTTTGGACAAACCGACCGACGTGCTCTCGTTTGCCTATCACGAAAGCGCGGACGAGTTTGCCGCAGACGAGACGGAGCAGTATTTAGGTGACGTGGTCATCTCGGTGGAGACGGCCGCGCGTTATGCGCAGGAACTCGGTTTGACCTTTGAACGCGAGCTTGAACATCTGGTGGTACACGGCACGCTGCATCTGGCGGGCTACGATCATGAGACCGACAACGGCGAAATGCAGCGGCTGGAACGCAAGCTGCGCAAACAATTGCTCAAGTAAAGAAGGTGGTGCGCAATTCGAGCGAGCGCACACGGCATTGAGCCACGGGCATTCTTCATGCTCAATTCTTCATTCTCAGACCGCAGGTAAGCTAGTCTTATGCCTGCAAAGGAATTGAGAATTGCAAATGGAGAATAGCGCTTGACTCAATGCCTACACGCTGCCTGACACGCACACTCTTCAAGTAAATATGGAATCCGAAATATTTTTGACCAGCGTCTGCATCGTGATGCTGGTCTTGTTTGCCACTGCCAAAAGCGCCCTGGACGAATTGAGCGACGTTGAACTGCGCCTGCTGGCCAGCGAAAACGGCGGCGCGCGGCACGCTGATTTTTGGCAGAGCATCATCGAGCATCATCACCAGTTTAATTTCACGCTCACCTCCGGCATTCATTTCTCGATTGCGGCCATCGCCATTTTGCTAACCTCGCTGGCCAACCAACTCTGGCCGCAGCATTTTTTATTCCTCGCTTTTACGCTGACGCTGACTACGCTTGTGCTCTGCCGCCAAGTCCTGCCCTTTCTGTTGACGCAAAATGATCCGGCGCGCACCTTGTTAAAGTTGCGTTGGCCGCTGCGCCTCATTTGGCAAGTGATGGGCACAGTGACTTGGCCAATCTATCGTTTCCTGCGCGCCTTCAAACGCGAGGAGCCGACGGCGGAAACGCAGGCTGAAGCGGACGAGGATGCCGAGAACGAACTGCAAGCCCTGCTCGATGTCGGCGAAGAAGCGGGCATCATCGAAGAGGACGAAGGCGCGATGATCCAATCCATCGTCCGCTTGGGCGACCGCTCCGTCGCTGAAGTGATGACCCCGCGCCCGAACCTCGTCGCCATCGAAGCGCGCGCCACTTTGGAAGAAGTGCGCAACCTGATGATCGAATCGAAATATTCACGCCTGCCGGTTTACCGCGAACAACTCGATGACATCTTCGGCATCATCTACGTCCGCGACTTGCTGAGCTATTGGGCCAGTGGCGAGACAGAGAAGCGCGCGGGCGAGATTGCCCGCCGCCAGCTTTACGAAGTGCCCGAAACCAAGCCGATTGACGAATTGCTGCGCGAGATGCAGAAAGCCAAAGTGCAAATGGCGCTGGTGATTGACGAATTCGGCGGTCTGGCCGGGCTGGTCACGCTCGAAGACTTGCTCGAAGAGATTGTCGGCGAGATCGAAGACGAAGACGAGCCTGAACCACCGGCGACCGAAGTCGAGATTGTCAGCGAAGGAGCTGACAGCTATGTCGTGCGCGGGCAAGTCGAAGTCGGCAAGATCGAGCGCCTCTTCAACGCGGAGTTGGCTGCCGACGATTTCACGACGGTGGCGGGGCTGGTCATCAACGAACTCGGCCATCTGCCTGCCATCGGCGAGGCGCTCAAATTTCGCAGCTTCATTTTTGAAGTGTTGGAGGCCGACGAGCGACGCGTTTCGCGCGTGCGCATCAAACGCATCAGCGAAGAGGCTGCGGAAGTTGCGCCTGACACAGAGAAAGCTCTCAGCACAAAATCTGACGCGGCCACCTAAATCGAAGCACAGCGACATTGGCCCAGCAGATCAGCCCCGGAGGCACAGAGTAGCTGCAAGGAAAAGCGGCATGGTTATTGATCTTGCTGGTTTGTTCTCTGCAGCTCTGTGGCAGGTTCATCTGTACCAATGTTGTGTGCTTCGATTTAGGCTTACTGCTCAGACTCATCAGCAAACTTGTAGCCCACACCCCACACCGTCAAAACCAGCTTTGGCTCGTCCGGGTCGGCCTCGATCTTCGAGCGCAACCGGTTGATGTGCGAATCAATCGTGCGGTCGTAGCCGCCGTAGCTGTAGTCCCAGACGTGTTCCAACAGGTATTTGCGCGAATAGACGCGGCCCGGATGCGCGGCGAAGAGCGTGAGCAGTTCGAACTCTTTAGGCGTCAGATCAACCAGTTTGCCGCGAATGCTGACTTCGCGCCGCGCCGGGTCAACGCGCAAATCGCCGCGCATGATGGGCGCTTGCGTGTCGTCTGCGGGCGTTTCGTTGCGTGCGCGGGTGCGGCGCAAGACGCTTTTGACGCGCGCCTCGAGTTCGCGGAGTGAGAAGGGCTTGGTGATGTAATCGTCCGCGCCCAACTCCAGACCGACGATTTTGTCCACCACGTCGTCTTTGGCCGTTAGCATCAAGATCGGCAGACCAGGCAATTTCTCGCGCAGTTGGCGACAGACGGCCAGACCGTCGAGTTTGGGCAGCATCAAGTCGAGCAACAAAACGGTCGGGCGCTCATTCAACGCAGTTTTGAGTCCGGCTTCGCCGTCGCCAGCGGTGAGTACTTCGTAGCCGAGATGGCGGAAGTAATCGCCGATCATCCGTTGAATAGCAGAGTCGTCTTCAACGATCAAAAGTTTTTCGCCCTGATTGGAAGAGTTGGAAACCGCGGTAGCCATTTGATTGCCTCTGTTGTAGCGCGCTATTGCCGACGCGCGGGAGCATCATAAGTTGGCAAAGAAAGCGCTGGCAAGTCGGAGTAGGAGCAGATCTGGAAGACGCCTGGTTTGCAGTGAACGAAGCCGCTTGACAACTTGACGACCCAAGCCGAATAATCCCCGCCTTCTTTCGCGCGCCGATTTTTCATCACAGTGACGAGCAGCAAACTTGGAGCAATATTTTGCCGCGAGTGCTGGTTATGTTTTCAAAAAGGAGCACCAGTGTCTTCACACGTTTCGGCCCCGCTCATTCCTGAACTTCGCTTCCTGCGCAGTGGCAAGGTGCGCGACATTTATGCGGTGGCTGCCGAGCAGTTGTTGCTGGTCGCCTCGGATCGCATTTCGGCTTTTGATTGCGTGTTGCCCAACGCGATTCCGCACAAGGGCGCGGTGCTTACCCAACTGTCGCGCTTCTGGTTCGCGCGTTTTGCCGACATCGTAGCCAATCATTTGGTGGCGGCGGAGGTGACGGCATTCCCGGCGGATCTGCAAGCGCGGCTTTCGGCAGAGAGCGAAGCTTACTTGCAGGCGCGCGCGATGTTGGTGCGTCAGGCGGAGGTTGTGCCGTTCGAGTGCGTGGTGCGCGGCTATCTGGCCGGATCGGGTTGGAAAGAGTATCAGCAGACGGGCAGCGTATGCGGTCACGTTTTGCCCGCCGGCTTGACCGAGTCGGCTAAGTTGCCCGAGGCTATCTTCACGCCAGCGACCAAAGCTGAGTCCGGCCATGACATCAATGTTTCGGTGGCAGAGATGGCCAAATCAATCGGCGCAGAACTGACGGCGCAACTCGAACAGCTTAGCTTGCAAATTTATCGCGAGGCTGCCGCCTATGCCGAAACGCGCGGTATCATCATTTGCGATACCAAGTTTGAATTCGGCTTACGCGCGGAACAAATTGTCTTGGTGGACGAAGTGTTGACGCCCGACTCCTCGCGCTTTTGGCCGCAAGATCAATACGCGCCTGGCAAAGCACAGCCTTCTTTCGACAAGCAGTACGTGCGCGATTATTTGGAGACGCTGGAGTGGGACAAGCGCCCGCCTGCGCCCGCCTTGCCCGACGCGGTGGTACAGGCCACCAGCGAAAAATATCTGGAAGCGTATCGCCGCTTGACCGGCGCTGATTTGTTGGATTGAAAGCAGCGACTGACAAGCTTACAGGACTACACACTTTTAGCTTTGGCCCTGGCGCCTTTGAGAAATTAAATCAGGCTTGAGCTGGAGTGACCACACTTAAAAATTCATCTCATTCAGAGGTCGCCCAACTATGAAAACAGAACTCGAAGCCCTCATCGAAAGCATGCTGGCAGGCGGCATCCTTTTTGAAGAGGCAGTCAAAGAATTCGAAAAACAATTCATCCTCAAAGTGGTCAACCGCAACCACAACAACCTTTCTAGAGCCGCCACCGAATTGGGCATTCATCGCAATACCTTGACTAAGCGCTTGCAAGATTACGAGCAAAAAGCCACCGCGAAGAAGGCGCACACCAACGGTAAACGTCGCCAGGTCGCACCGCGCCGCAAAGCCCGCGCGCAGGCGCTCTCCAAATAAGCGCTGTTCCACACTCTGTGACTCCGTGCCTCTGTGGCAGCGACTTATAGTAACGTGCGATACCAGGCAATCGTGCGCGTCAAACCGTCTTCCACCGCAACACACGGCTCCCAACCCAGCACTTCTTTTGCTCGCGTGATGTCCGGTTTGCGCGTCTTCGGGTCGTCTTCAGGCAGTGGGCGATATTCGATCTGGCTCTGGCTGTTAGTCAGCTTGATGATCAGCTTGGCAAACTCCAGGATGGTCAGTTCAGTCGGATTACCCAGATTGACCGGCTTGTTGAATTGTACGTTCATCAGCCGGCAGACGCCTTCGACCAAATCGGCCACATATTGAAAGCTGCGCGTCTGTTGACCTTCGCCAAAGACCGTAATGGCTTCGCCACGCAACGCCTGATTGATAAACGTTGGCACGACGCGCCCGTCGTTGACGCGATTACGTTCGCCATAGGTATTGAAGATGCGAATGATGCGCACATCCACGCCGTGCTGCCGGTGATAAGCCATCACGAGCGCCTCGGCATAACGTTTCGCTTCGTCGTAGACGCCACGCGGCCCGACCGGATTGACATTGCCCCAATACTCTTCCGGCTGTGGATGCACCAGCGGATCACCGTAGACTTCCGAAGTCGAAGCCAGCATAAACTTCGCGCCTTTGGCTTTGGCCACGCCAAGCGCGTTGTGCGTGCCCAGCGCGCCGACCTTCAGCGTTTGAATCGGCAGTTGCAAGTAATCAATCGGGCTGGCTGGGCTGGCAAAGTGCAACACCCAATCGAGGTGACCCGTGACGTGAATATGATTGCTGACATCGTGAAAGATGAATTCGAAGTTTGGATCGGAACGATGATGGGCGACGTTTTTAACATCGCCTGTTACCAAGTTGTCCATCGCTACCACCTGATGGCCATCTTTCAACAAACGGTCAGCTAGATGACTGCCGATGAAACCGGCACCGCCGGTGACTAAGATTCGCATTGGTTTCTCTTTGCTCTAGTATTTGTTATTTGTCTTGCTTTGGCTTCTTCTCTTCCGTAGCGGTCAGAAACTTAAATGAATCAAGGAAGGCGCGTGCTTCCGGTGTTTCTGATTTCGGGTTCGACGAGAGTGCAGTCAATTGGTAAATGCAATTGCCTTTCGTAAAAAGCCTGGTTTGCAGGAAAACGAAATCGCTTTGGGCGGCCAGTTCAAGCACGGGATGGCCATCTACCTCAATCACCTTCTCGCCAACTAACTTCATCTCTTTCCGCGCCACTATGCCTGCACGCGTTTTTTCCCAAAGCGTTTTGACATCGGGCGCGGCATTCGGCAACTCGACATAGTCGAGCTTGAGGTCAACTTGGCCAATAAACGAAAGGTAGACGTGAATTTTCACTTGCCCATTCGTCTGCTGATCTGCCTTGGGCGACGTAGGCATGCGTACACTGAATTTTCCGTCCTCAGACTTGAAGGTTTTCCATTCTGAGATAGGAATATTCCGTGCTGGCGGCGGCGGCGGCGCATCTTGAGCTTGTACAGATGCAGCAAAGAATGTCGCTAGGCTGGCTAGCAAAATTATACCTAAAAGTTGTCTCAAGTTTTCCTCCTAACGGCCAATCCCGCGATACTTGAACCCCGCCCGCTCGACCGCTTCAGGGTCAAGCACATTGCGGCCATCCACAATAAATTTGTTGCGCATCACCTCGCCCAATTTTTCGAGTTCGAGGTAACGGAACTCTTCCCACTCGGTCACGATCACCAACGCGTCGCACTCTTCGGCCAATTGCAAAGCGTCTTCCGCATACTCGACCTTCAACTCGGCGTGCTGCTTGCGGCACGCCTCTGTCGCAATCGGATCGTAAACTTTGACCCGCGCGCCGCGCACCAGCAATTCGCGCGCAATGTCGAGCGCAGGTGCGTCGCGCAAATCGTCTGTCTCCGGCTTGAAGGCCAAGCCCAGCAGACCAATCGTCTTGCCTTTGATGATCTTCAAAACTTCTTGCAGCTTCTGCAATGCGACCTGGCGCTGACGCCGATTGACGTTGACGGTCGAATGGAGCATTTCCGGGTCGTAGCCATACTCTTTGGCAATATCAACCAACGCCGAGACATCCTTGCCGAAACACGAACCGCCCCAACCAACGCCCGCGTTCAAAAACTTCGGCCCGATACGACTGTCCAAGCCGAAGCCGCGCACGACCTCGGTGATGTCTGCGCCTACGCGCTCGCAGATGTTGGCAATCTCGTTGGCGAAGCTGATCTTCGTCGCCAGAAAAGCATTGGCCGCGTACTTGATCATCTCCGCCGAGGCCAGATCGGTCGTCACCACCGGTACGGCGGTAAAACCGGCGGGGCGCAACGCAGAGTGAGGCGGCGCAAAGGTCTGCTCGATAATCGGCTCGTAGAGCGCGCGTAGCCGCTCCGCCGCATACGGATCGCTCGCGCCAATCACGATGCGGTCGGGATAGAGCGTGTCCGTGATCGCCGAGCCTTCGCGCAAGAACTCAGGGTTTGACGCCACCAGAAATAAATCTTCTGGCTTCAAGCCCGGTAGCTTGCGACTCACTGTCGTCGTTGCGCCATCGCCGCTACTGCTCGCCGCCACGCTCGCCAGCTTCTCCTGGTAAATCGGGTTTTCGTTCAAGCCTTCCTTGAGAATCATCTCGACCCAGTTGCCCGACCCAATAGGCACAGTGGATTTGTTGACCACGATGCGGCGACGTTCCAAATCGAGCGAGCGCCCGATCTGTCGCGCGACAGCTTCGACGTAAGACAAATCGGCTTTGCCGGTCGGCAGCGGCGGCGTACCTACCGCGATGAAAACGACCTCGGCCCGTTTGACCGATTCGTTCAGATCAGTCGAAAAACGCAGGTTGCCGCGCTGCATGCCGCTCGTGATCAACGCATCCAGCCCTGGCTCATAAATCGGCGACTTGCCTTCGCGCAACATTGCAATCTTGCGCTCATCAATATCTACACAGACAACCGTACGTCCGAGATAGGCCAGACACGTGCCTGTCACCAAACCGACATAACCGGTGCCTACAACGCAAACTTCCACAGAAATAAACCTCCTTGAATTTCCGCGTCCAAGCGGGCTGGCTTTTGCAGGATGAAATAGGGGACGAAACTCATCAGCAAGTAGGGATCAATCAAGGTGGGGAATATAGCAAAATTATTGACGGGCTGTCACCCGCGAATTCCGCACATAAAATCCGCGCGTCGCTGTTCGCCCCGCTCAAGCGGGGCGGCGCGGACGCTGCTTCGCCGAAATGGATTTGATGACGATGCGATCAGGCAAAGTGTTATCCAAGGGCTTGGCGCTGCGTTTGAGCGCCCCCGCCATCAACGCTTGCACTGCTGGCTTGTCCAAATCAGTTGCCTCTTTGAGAACGATGTGGCGGAAGATCTTGCCGCTGCCTTTCAACAGCTTCTGCGGGTCAGGCAGACCGGCTCCCTGTGTGAAGAAAAGGCTCACCCAACGTGGATACAAGGCAATCGAAAAGATCAGGTCTGAGGCGCGCTCCGTCGGGCCAAAGCCGATGACCAGCGCATTGTAGTTGTCGTAGACCAATTCAATGGCGCCAGGCAAGCGCGCCCGCATTTTAACGAGCACCGTTTGCGCCAGGACGCCAATCTCAGGCGTGTACTTGCCGATGAAGCCCGTGAGTTGTTCTTCAGGCGACTCGTCGTTCATAACGCAGCAATCCTCAACGCGGCGGCTTCTCGGCCTTCCCGTATTTCACCAGTTTCAGCGAGCCGTCCTGCACCAGCCCAACGTCAGCGGCGTAATACTTGTACTCCCTGACGCCAGGCTCCAACGGGGTCGTTTCCTCCACTTTCAGACAATTCCTGAACTCACCCGCCGGAGTTTTGACGGTTTCACTCAAGCTCACAACCTCGGCGCGATCCAGCGCCACTTTAGGGGCAATCTCCTGATAGTAGCGCGCCTTCAATGCGACCTGGCCCGGCATCATCAAGCCGAACTTGGCGCCATTGACACCTGCGAGCCACGCGCCTTCGTGATTAACGATCTTGCCCGCCTTGTACATATCCACGTCTTCCCCGAAATAGAACACGTCGCCAGTTCGTTGGCTGATGGCGAAGTAATTCCGCGAGACCTCGACCAGTTTGCCAGCATTGGTTTCGCGCTCCTCAACCACCCGCGTCTCTACGCCATCCACTGTTTTAGTCGTGTCCAGCACAGTGATGACCAGCCGTTCCCTGCCTCCCTCAAAGACCGATTGAGAGCCAGGTTCCAAGCTGAAATAGCGATTGCGCCCCGTAGCAGACAACTCAGCCTTTGCAACGCCGAACTCAGTCAGCCACGCGCTGTCGCCCTGCTTTTGTGCATAGACGCGCGCGTCCATCCGGTATGCGAGCAAGCCAATAACAATGACAGACAAAAGCAAAAGAGACTTCATAGTCATCCTCCGACAACTGCCTTCGGAGCAGAGCTTTTGCAAACTCGTTCTTCGGTGTCCGACGAACGTGTGGATGCCGTAGCGCAAGCTGCGTGAGCTTGCGTAGTTCCACCAGTGAGCGAAAGGAGGAAACCACGCAAGCTCACGCAGCTTGCGCTACGCTTACCAAAAACTATCGTCCTTCGCTCGATGGCGGAACGATGCCCTTCAACCGCATGTAGACGCCCATCGCGCCGTACACTTCGTTATCGTGCGAGACGATGCTCCACAGCATCGCGAGCTTCGAGCGTTCTCTGTTCCCTTGTGTGACCATCTTGTGGGCTTCAGCGTCCGTCATTGAATCGTAGACGCCGTCGCAATAGGCGAACGATTCTTTGAGCGCGGCCACTAAATCGGCCTTCGAAGTTTTGGAATTAGCGCCCACGCTTTTCTGCTCGCCTTTCAGCGCCGCGCAAGTGCGCACATTGGCGTCGGCGATGTGGGCTACGCGCTGGCCAAAGGTCTGCACCTCAGCCGCAGCCTTAAAGCCATAGTGTTCTTCAGGCATTTTCTCGGCCGCCTTCAGAAAATTGTTCTTGATACCGGTGTAAGAGCCTTTGACCTCGGCGCTCAAGGGGTTGGCGGTTTGCGCGAACAAGGCGGAGCCTAAGAACGCGACGGCAAGTAGCATCAGGGAATAGCGTTTCATTTGGTTTTCTCCTTTGTGAGTTTCTGCAATTAGCAGTTAGCAAGTTTCAAAATTCAAAGCGGGCTTGTCGAGCCGCGCGATATGCCGCAAGGAGGCGCGGCGTCGCTCTGCTGCGTACCCCACCACATTGGTCGCACGGCTCGCGATCAGCGCAGATGATCTCTTTCTGATGACATCGGAGACATTCAACCCAAAACATACAGGGTTCGAGAAATACAAACCCGGATGGAGGATGAGCCGGATGCGCAAAATACGATTGAATGGCTGGGTTGATGTCGCCAGCAAAGACAAACAGTGGCCTTTTAGCTTCGGAAGCCAACGTGCAAAATTGTCTTATCTCGTAATCGAGTGGGTCGCGTCCTTTAATTTCAACCCATGCTTTCTGTGCTGGTAACCAGAAGTCTGGCAAATACCATCCTGCTGCATCCAAGTCATAGCCTTGTTTTTCGTATTCGTAGAGAACGCCTGCGGTGTCAAAGAATACCGCCCATCGCGCCTCTAAACGTGATCGAAAGCGGAAATCTTTATATACGGTTTCGATTGGCTTGAGCATTGGGCCATTCCTAAGTTTGAATAATTATGACGCAACTGTTAATCAATACTGTTGGTCCCAATCGTGGTTCGCTTGAGCCGTATCTTGTGCGTCTTTCCTTCTCGATCAATCGTGAACTCTCCTCCCCAGCCGTTTTCCTTGAACGGCCCACTCAACCACGTTACCGTACTTGTGCCCGCGTCGAAGCGATACGTGCCTTCGCCGTAGTAATCTTCCTTGCTCGTCCTTGAGACTTTGTACTTGCCTGCCGACAGCAAGACGAAGTGTCCGAGATAGAGCGGCGGATTGCCCACCGCTCCATACGAGTAGATGCCATACTTCCCAAGCCGCGGCTCCTGCCCAGCCTGTGACTGCCACCACGGATAACAGGCGATCACAAGCAGAAGAAGAAATAATAGAAGAGGGGATCTATCTCGAATATTCAATTGCATAAAAGTCCTTTCTTGCGAGTCCGGTTACTTGCGTTCCAATTTGGATTTAGCCCATTTGAGAAAGCGCCACAACATTCCGGTCGTGACCTCCCCATAGATCGGCGCTGACAATGATTCTTACTTCCGATGGTAAAAAGGTCGGCAGCTAAAAAGCTATTAGGCCGCTGCTTCATTTAACTCGCTTGGATGAAGCGACAGATATTCTCGAAGTTCAAGGTTCATCCGATCTATCTCCGCTAAGTAGCCACTTGCCGAAAGATGATAGTTATGCAGGTTAGTTTCCACTTCGCGCAGTCTTTCGATCTGTTGCTGAAAGTGACTAATCCGTTCTTTGATAGCCTTAAGTTCCTGATCGTTCCGAATCATCGTTGATAACCTCAACTATACCCACTTGAGTTATGATTACCGCTTGGCAAATCGCACCCGCGTTTCTGTCACCACGACAAACCGCCCCGGCAATCTCTCCGCGTAACTTGCCAGCAGACTTTTCAACACAGCGATCTTTTTGGCGGCGCGTTCGTCAGCCAGCCGGAGAAAGATTACACCGTGATGGGCATGCAGTTCACGATAGACCTTTTCGCCGAAATCCTTGTCGTTCGTAATCAACAGCCAGTTTTCAGCAAAGGCTTTCTGAATGATCCACTCATCATCCGCGCCACGCGCTTCATCGAAGACAGAAAAGACTACGTGCCCCTCTTCGCGTAGCCAGTGGGCGACCTTCGAGCCAGTGCATTCATCCACCAGGAAACGCAATTCAAGCCGCCTCTTCCGTCAAAGGCATAAACTCCGTCTCGCGCAAAGACTTGGTAGCGAATAGAAAACACGCCTGCAAATCTTCCCGCGTCAGCCCCTCGTACTCATCCAGAATTTCGGCCTCCGTCGCCCCATGGGCAAAGAGGTTGAGAATGTATTCGACCGCCAGCCGCGTCCCTTTAATGACTGGCTTGCCAGTCATTACTTTAGGATTGAGCGTGATGCGTTCGAGCAATTGTTCATCGGTCATGGTTTTTCCTCCAGCTCAATACAGCGCGGAGGTTCACTTCCGCTCAAACAGAAACGCCGTATCCACCAGCTTCGCCGCTTTCCCATCGTGCACCGCGAACTTAGTGATCCGCTTCTCGCCGCGCGCCGTCGTCCGCCCGTCCCAGATCGAAGCCGCGCCATATTCGCCCTTCTTGTTGACAGCGTAAAAGTTGATGTCAATCTCTTTCAATTCTTCCAGGTTGTTGCCGTAGCGCGCTGCCACGCGTTTGCAGGCTTCGAGCGCGGCATCCGTGGGCGACATGCCGCGTCGCATCATCTCGACTACGGTGTGGCCGCCGTTGATGTAGATGTTCTCTTCCCCGCGTCCGGTCGAGCCCGCCGCGCCAACTTCGTTGTCCACATAAAGACCTGCGCCGATGATCGGGGAATCGCCAACGCGCCCGGGAATCTTCCACGCCAGCCCCGAAGTCGTCGTCACGCCGGAGATGTCGCCATTGGCGTCTACGGCAAGACAGTTGATCGTCCCCGTGGGGCGGTTGTAGAGAATCTCAGTGACCCAGTTATTGAAGGCGATCTCGTCGGGCGTGAGATTGGCTTGCGAAATCTTGCGGCTGGAAGCGGGCGCGGTCTTGTGCCAGCTCGGCCCCCAGTTGTCTTTCGGGTTCAAGCTCTCGCGCCAGGCCAGCCACGCCTTGCGCGACTCTTCAGTCAGAAGGTCTTCTTTCTTGAAGCCATGTTTGAGCGCAAAGCGTGTCGCGCCTTCGCCTACAATCAAGAGGTGGTCGGTGCGTTCGAGCACGAGTTTGGCGACTTTGGATGGGTTCTTGATGTTCTTCACACTGGCGACTGCGCCCGCGCGCCGCGTCGGGCCGTGCATCACGCTGGAATCGAGTTCGACTTCGCAATCTTCATTGGGCAGGCCACCGTAGCCGACTGAATTGTCGTCAGGGTCGTCTTCGACGATGTTGACGCCAGCGACTACGGCATCGAGCGTGTCGCCCCCAGCTTTCAGAATTTGCATCGCGCGTTCCAGACAACTGATGCCCTTCGGCTCCACGCCGCGTTTGGGCACGGTGGCGCCGTTGGCGCTGGAGATGATGACAGGCAAGGCTTGGCCCAAGGCCGGGCGTTGCTGCGAGGCGGAGAAGGTTTCGTTGGTCAGAAAAGGCGCGCTCAAGCCAGCGAGGGCAGAGCCTTTCAAAAATTCGCGGCGTTTCAAATTGTCGTTGCTCATTGGGTCTCCTGATATTTTCGGACTCGGAATTGTGGCTGTGTGCAGAAGAAGTCAACCGATCAACGCGAGTGTTTAGAGTACAAGCTTTAGCTTGCCGGTAGATTGTACGCCCTCCACCGGCAAGCTAAAGCTTGTACTCTAAACGCCTGCTCATTCAAGTTTGTCCGTTGATTCGGTTAGCAAGGAATGCACAGTTCAGTCTTGTTGCTGTTGTGGCGAGTTGCCTTTCAACTGCGCTTCAGCCTGCTTGATGCGTTGTTCCGCCTCAGCGCTGCTGGTGCGTATGGTGTTCAACTCTTTGGTTAGGTCGGCTTCGATCTGGCGCAGGCGCTCCCTTTCGGCCTGCACCAAACGTAGCCGGTATTTTTGCTGCTGTTCGAGCTGGCGCATGGTGGCCTCGCGGTCGAGTGTGGCGGCGTTGGCGGTTTGCGCAAGCAAGCCGTCGCGCGTGATCAACACGGTGAGTTGTTGCTCTTCGATTTCCAGCGCCGCTATGCGGTCTTTGACCGCTTTGAGTTCGCGCTCGTAATGATCTATCCGCAGGTCGAGCCGCGTCATCCGCGTCAAATCCACTTGCGCCTGTTGTCGCAGATTGAGCGCGCGCATCTCACCAACCAGCGTGCGAACTTCGCCTGCCAGCACCTCCACTGCACGCACCAACGAGTCAGAGGTTTGCAGCGTAGTCGCGGGCGGCTGGCTTTCAGGCGGCGCAGTCTGTGGCTGCGTCGGCTGCGGCTGTCGGCCTTCCAGATCAATGATGTTCGGATATTGCGGCGGATTCTTGACGGGCTTGCGTACCTTGGTGGGCTGTTGCGCGAGCGCCGTTGTGGTTAAGCTCAAACAGAAAAAAATTGCGAAGAAGAATGACTTGTTGTACTGCATAAAACCTCGAAAAGACGGTGCGAGGTGGTTGTCGCCCCGCACCGCCCAGCACACCATCAAACGGTCAAGCCCGCTTGATGGCTCTAACTATTGCAATGAGCACAATAGCGCCTATCGTGGCCGAGCACAGCGCGCCGAGCAATCCCGCGATGTGGATGCCCAACAGGCCGAAAACCCAACCGCCAATGAATGCGCCGATGATGCCGACGATAATGTCACCGATCAGTCCAAAGCCACCACCACGCATCAGCGTGCCCGCCAACCATCCGGCCAGCGCGCCAATTATCAAAGTCAGGAGCAATCCGTTCATTGTTTTCTCCTTTCCGAAGAAAGCTGGTGCTTATTGAGAGAAGCGGCTTTGTTAGCCGATACGTATCAGCCAAGCGCGCTTCGGGGCAACTGCAACAAAGAACTACTATCAAACAACTACAGGATGATAACTATTGCGGCGACTGCGGCTGCTGCCGAGCCGGCGAGCGCGGGAAGACGGGCACGCTGACGTTACCGTCTTTATCCACCGCTTGCACAGCAAAGAACAGATCGTCTTTGGTCAAACCTTTCAACACATAATCGGTCACATTGCCGGCATCCACACTGCGCTGCCAGAAAGGTTGATAGGTGTCGCGCCAAACGATGCGGTAGCCAGCCAAGTCCGGCTCATTGCCTTTCTGCCAAGTCAAGCGCGTGTCGTATTCCTGCCGTGCGCTACGGAAGCTCACGCCTGAAGGTGGAGCAGGCGCGAGCGCCATGCTGGCGAGCGCCGAGGCGTTGATGCGTGCGACTTGTGCGATGTAGGCGAAGTCAACCATCTCGACCACGTCGCCGTACTTGATGCC
Organism: uncultured Acidobacteriota bacterium; assembly: GCA_963699175.1. GTDB lineage: Bacteria > Acidobacteriota > Blastocatellia > RBC074 > RBC074 > JACPYM01. The sequence continues at coordinate 2,756,658 of OY969418.1, forward strand.
GTTCTCTTCACGGACTTTCTGATGCTGGCGCGAGAAATCTTCGTTCGGCTCGGTGAAGCGCACGGCCGTGAAGCCACGTTGCAAAAACGCATTGTGATCGCCGCCGCGTCCGTAGCGGTCGCGCCGGAAAACCAGTGTGACTTCGAAATTGTTGACGTAGCGTTCGCCGACCTCTTTGATGTAGCGCGCCAACTGCCGCGAGGAGCCATCATTTTCGCCACCAGACGACTGGCGCACGCGCGCTTCAGCTTCGGTCTCGGTGGTGGGCACGCCTTCTGAAAAGACGCGCACGCGCCGGTTGTCTCTCACGCCATTGCCGCCGAAGGTGTTCCCGATAATGTCGTTGGTGAACATCGCGGCGATGTTGAGCTTTTTCTGCTTCGCCTCCTCGGCCCAATGCGCCGCGCCCAGCAAGCCCTGCTCTTCGCCGGGTACAGTCATAAAAACGATGGTCGCATCGAACTCGTACTTGGACATTACGCGCGCCATCTCCATCACTGCCGCCGTGCCTGACGCATCATCGCTCGCGCCCGGCGCATCGCTTTCGGCATCGGTCATGTTTTGCGAACAAACGCAGGAATCGTAATGGCCGCTGACCACCAGCAGGCGATCTTTCGCTTCGGCTTGTGTGCCGGGTAAGGTCGCTACGACGTTGACCAATTTGGTTTCTTTTGGCACGCGTCCGCCCGGCGCTTGCATAAACTCGTCTTCGGCCACTTGCAAACGCCCGCCGGATTCTCGGCTGTAACGATCCATCTCGGCTTTGATCCAGCGCCGCGCCGCGCCGATGCCACGCGTGGGACTTTCTTGATCGGACAGCGTGTGGCGTGTGCCGAAGCTGACCAGTTTGCGAATGTTGGCCTCGATGTTGGCCGCCGAAATTTCACTGACGATCTTTTCGATTTGTGGATTGAGCCGGGCGCTGCTTTGCACTTGCTGTGCTTGTGTGACCGGCAGAGAAAGACTAAGCAATAGTACGAACAAAAGAGCCAAGCCGAACGCTTGTTTCATAGATTGACCTCGATCCTTGAAATGTGTGGAGTTGCGAACTGCGGAAATTACGCGGGGATTATAGGCTGGATGTGGCGGGAATGAAATAGCGGGGAAGTTTGATCCGGCAGACAACCGTCCACTACTTCCTGACTTCGTAAACTTTGCCCTTCCAAATGACGATCACCTGGCCGAGTTGGAAGAACTGTTCTAGGGTGGGGTTTTCGATCAGGATTTGTTGATAGCGCTCGCTGCCGCGCGTCAGCCGGATCAAGGGCAGCGTCTTATCGGACTTGTACTCTTCGTCAATCCAGAAGCCGTGATCGAAATAGAAGGTGTGGCCGTTGAGGTGCTTCATCAACGGCTTCAATTGCTCTTTGGCTTCTTTGACATCAGCCTCTTTGGTGCGCGCTTCTTCACCCTTGAAGGGCACCAGACCGAGCGCGCGGCCCTTGAGCGCCTTCGCCAACTCGCGTTCGCGCGCGGTTGCCGCTGGGTCATTCGCAGTTTTTTCATTGGCAGCGGGCTTGGGCAGTGCCTCGCGCGCACGTGTCGGCTCGGGCAGCCCAAGCTCAGCGACGATTTCATTCTTCTCAAGCGCGTTGGGTGACAAAGTAATCTGCGAGGGCGCGCGCCGAATTTGTGTACCACCAAAGCCGACTGACATCGCCAAGCCTTGACGGTTCGAGCCAAACATACCTGGCGCAGCCGTCAGCCCCGGCGGTGGTGGCGGCGACGGTGGTTGGCTGCCAAAATTCGGATTACTGATCTCCGGTATAGCCGATTTAATTTCAGGCTGCGGCGCGACTGGTGTTAGGTTGTTGAATGTTATAGCAGGCGGCGTGACCGGCGCGGGAACTGACATTTGCCCTTTGTCTTCGGCCAACGCTATTAACCCCGCTTGCGGTTGCGGCGTTCTGGACAATTCTATTTGCGCGACTTCCGTTCCAGCGTTCGCCTGCGCATTAAACGCTCCTGTCTGCTGTGTGTCGAGTTGCGTGGAAACAACAGCTCCTGGCGTTAGATTGAATGCATTTGTTGTCGCGGCACTTTGTGGCGCACTCATCTGTTGCCACATAGTCACCGCAAGAGCTGTCAGCAACACGCCGCAAGCCGTAGCTGCCGAAGCCCAGCCCCGATTCCAGCCGGAGAAATCGAACCACTGTGCGACTGTATCGTACCAACGCGACCAGACTGGCTCAGCCGCTATGAGCGGGCGTTTGGCGGTCGCTGTTTCAATCTCGTTATCCAAACGCGCCAACCCGACCACGTTGTGGCGGCAAGCGGCACAGCCCGCCAAATGGGCTTCAAACTGCGTTTGGGTGGAGACACTGAGCGCGCGTTCGAGGTAGGCGCTCGCGGTGTCGGCATCGAACCCCGCGCAAGGCGTGACCAGCGCGCCGCCCTGTTTGAGATGACGCCGGAACATCGTGTCAAATTCCTGAGTCGGGTTGTGTCGTTCGAGTGCCACTGTCGTTTCGCTCTATTTTTAGAAGTTCAGGTTATCTTGCCTGCATCTCATCTTCGGCTTTCGCCGAATTTGTCAATCACTGCTTGAACGTGTTGGCAGCCAAAGCTTGCGCTTGCAGGCTGCGAGTGTCTGGTGAGGCTGTAAATCTTCGCTCTCAAATTTCAAATTTGAGATTTACGGCGTGCGCTCGATCATCTGCCCCGTAGCCTTGCCTAACAGCTTGCGCACATCCATTTCGGAACGCGCCGCCAGCGCCAGACATTCGGCCACTTCAGCGCGGCGTAGTCCGTAGATACGCTGCAAAATCTCTTCGGTCTTCTTTTTGACTTCTTTTTGCGCGCGCGCCAACCAGCGGCTGATCGTCGCCTCGTGCACCTTCATCAACAGCCCGATCTCGCGCAGCGTCAGGTCGTCAAAGTAGTAATAATTGAGCATCAGCCGGTCTTTTAGCTCAAGCGCGGCGAAGGCTTGCGTCATCGCCTCTTCGGTCGCGTGGCGCAGGCGTGTGTCTTCGACTTCATCGGGCTGCACCATCGGTGCGTGCAAGGGCGCGTGATAGCCGTTCGCGCCATTGAGCAAATCCAGATTGTTGTTGGCCAGCCGATCAAACTCGCTGACTTCTTCGACCTGCTCAAAGCGCGCCGTTTGGCGCTTGCGATCAATAAACGACTGATAGACCACCGCGCGTAACCAGCCGCCCAAACTGCCGCGTCCGGAATAGTGCGCCAACTTGCTCAAGCGTCGCTCGCCATCCAACCGCACGCCGAACAGTTCGCCGAAGACGAATTGGGTCAAGTCTTCGGCCTCGGCGTCGTCTTTGGTCAAGGCACGCGCCGCCACGTGCATGCCATGTTTGTAATCGCGGTCAAAGGTGCGCCAAGCTGTTTCGTCACCCTTCTCGCAAGCAAGAGCCAAACAAAGCTCACTCGCGCGCAGGTTGGCCAGGAAGTCTGCCGCGTTGCCGGTCTCGTCGGCATGGCCGTGTTTGTGGGCACGCGCAAAGACGGCTTGCAGGCGCTCGGCAAACTCGGCCTGCGTGACGCCATAACGCTCCATCACCCCTTCCCAGAGAGTGGCTATATTGCGGGCGTAACGCGCTGTAAAATCGTCCGTCTTCATCTCCAGCCTAGTAGAACGGGTTGGAGCTTCTGATGAAGTGGTCGCTGCCGACGGCGGGGTAACCGGCGGCGCAACTGCAATCGTCTCGCACGAGTCAACTTCAAAACCTGTTTCTAACGGCCACAGCAGCCCTTCGTTCGTGACCATTGCGCTCAAATTCAAGCTCCAAACGTTATCCAGCTTCGCCAGTGGTCGAAGCCGTGCGCATTCTACCACGCCGCTTAACAAAGCGGGAACTAAACTAATGGGAGGAGCGGGTGCTTGGTTTTCTAATTCCGGTTCTCCTATTCTCGGGTTTTGCTCACTCTCACCAACTCCCGCACCAGCTCTGCGCAGACTGCGCCCGCGGTTGAGTGTGGTACGCGTGCCGCTGTGCCTACGTGAAATTCGCAGCTTGTTGCTTTTTGGCATAACAACTCAATCATTTCCCGCTGCAAGCCGCCCCCCACCAGGATGGTGATTTCAGGCGCGGCGAGGCGGGCCAACTCAGCTAGTCCTTCAATCCGTTGCGGCCAGTCTTGGGAGAGATCTGTGTAACGGCCGCTCGTCAGTATGTAATCAATCTGTGGATGGCGTTTGAGTTCTTGAATAGCCTGTTGGGAATCACCCAAAGCTTCAAAGGCGCGATGAAAAGTCACCTTGATGCCAGGCGCACAGGCCAGCACGCGCGCTAACAATTCATGGTCAATTTGCGGAGCAGTTTCCGCTCCATTCAAAAAACCCAAGACAAGCCCGTCCACAGACAAATCTGCCAATGAACGGGCGACCACGCACAATCTTTCAATCTTTTTTTCATCCCGGATGAAAAAACTTTCCTCTTCACGCAACATCACGCGTACGGGAATCCGCACAGCGGACAATACTTCGCTGACCAATTCAAGCGGCGGCGTCAATCCGCCCACTTCCAAATCCCGCACCAATTCCAGCCGGTCTGCGCCCCCGCGTTCGGCGGCTACAGCATCAGCCACTGAGCAAGCAATTACTTCCAACATTTTCTTGTCTCAATTCTGTCAGTTATCGCGCTTTCAACAGATCGCGAATCTCAGTCAACAAGGTCTCGGTGGGCGAAGGTGGTGGCGGTGGCGCTGTGCGGCGCATCCGGTTGTAGGCTTTAACCACGAGGAAAAGCACCAAAGCGATTAACAGAAAATCAATGACGTGCTGGATAAAGCTGCCATATTTCACTGCCACTTCTACCAGCTTGTCGCCTTCCAGCTTTGTGCCCAGTACCAGCTTGGCGCTGCTAAAATCCACGCCGCCCAGCAGCTTGCCCAGAATCGGCATGAGCAGGTCTTCCACAAATGAGGTAACGATCTTGCCAAAGGCCGCGCCAATAATGACACCGACGGCCAGATCAAAAACGTTTCCTCTGCTGATAAATTCCCTAAACTCTTTCAACATTGTTCAGCCCTCCTGCGGGAAATCGGAACTTGATGATGTTGGCTGTTACTGCTTTGGCCAAACGGTGATCGAAATGGTAATGCAAAGCCGGATAGTTAGCGGCAATCAAGCAACTGTCAAGCAACTGTCAAGCAAAGACAAGCCACACTAATCAAGGCCTACCAGACGACTGCGCCGCTCCAACAAAACCGTGTCGCGCCAGACGCCGTGCAACTTGGCAATGCGCTCGCGCCGCCCAATTTCTCGAAAGCCGTGGCGCAAGTGCAGCCGGATGCTCGCCGCGTTCTCCGGGAAGACACTTGACCAGAGCGTCCAGATGCCCTGCCGCTCGGCCTCGGCAATCAGCGCCGCCATCAAAGCGTTGCCAATTCCCTGCCCGCGCGCCGCCGCTGTGATGTAGACGCTGACTTCGGCTACCCCGGTGTAACACGCGCGTTTGGATGACGGACTCAAGGCCGCCCAACCCAATATGCCATCGCCCGCTCGCGCCACCAGACGGCAATGCGGCCAATGCCCGGCATCCCATTCCGCCCACTCCGGCGCTTCGGTTTGGAACGTCGCCTGCCCCGTCGCAATTCCTTCCAGATAGATTGCGCGCACCTGTTTCCAATCGTCGGCGCACATTGCTGTAATCGTGAATTCCATCAATCGCCCTCGCAGCATAAATAATAGTGATTTGCTGAGACCCAAAGTAATCTGGCAAACTGGCAAACTTGCGACCGAGGTATACAAGCTTAAACTCATCGCAGAACTTAAATCCAGTCGGCACGCCACCTTCGTAATTTCAGGCGCCAGCGTTGACTGGAATAAAAGAAATAACCGATCAAGGAGATGGATCCATGCATTTAACCAAACGTTCCCTGGCAAACGCCTGCTTTACAGGGTTGGCACTCTTGACGCTTGCCTTTGCCACCACTGCCTTTGCCACCACGACTTCCGCCCAAACGTCTAGCGACTCAACCTCTGCCCAACTGGCGACAGCCGCCGAGTTGCCCAAGACTTCAAGCACTGAAACCGTGACGCCAACGCCAACCCCGACGCCGACGCCGGAACCTGCGCCGCAAAACCGGAATAATGTCACTGATCGCGTCCTGAGCTACGACCGCAACGCGCCGCGCCGCGATAATCTGACTGGCATCAAGATCGTCAATCACGTGAATGGCCTGTTCGGCGGTTTTGAACAAGGCGGAGGCTTCGGCTTCGGCGCTGAGCTGACAACCGCTAAGAGCATTCCCGGTGTTGAATTCCGCCTGCGCGCGCTGACCTCCACCAAATACTATCGTAAGGGCGAACTTGACCTCTACATTCCCAAGCTAGGTAGCGACAATAGCCACGCCGAAGTTTATTACAGCTATCTGCGCCGCACGCATGATAATTTCTTTGGTATTGGCCCGCGCACCTCGCGCACATTTTTCTCTAACTATGATATTGAACAGCGCGCGATCACCGGTTCTTACTTCTTCGATATTACCAAACGCTTGCAGGCTGGTTTCTTCGCACAGCATCGCAACACTTCAACCTACCCCGGCACCAACGACGAAACACCGCCGGTTACCCAGTTCTTCACCGGCAATCTCCGCACTGTCGAAGTGTTGCGGCTTGCGCCCGGTCTGCAAAACAACACCGATATCCTCTCCTACGGCGGCTATGCCGAATTCAACGGACGCAACGATGAGAGCGGGTTGACGCGCGGCGGTTATTTTTATGGGCGACTCTCCGGCAACAACGGCAGGGGCAGCCGCTCTTCCATCTATGGTTGGACGGAAGTGGAGTTGGACGGGCGCGCTTACATTCCGCTGGGCAGCAACAAGACCTCGTTTGCGGTGCGGGCTGTTACCGAATTGAAGAAGCCCCACGGCGATGATCTGATTCCCTTCTACGATCTCTCCTTCCTGGGCGGGCGCAGCTACGTGCGCGGTTTCGACAACTATCGCTTCCGCGGCAACAACCTGCTCCTCTTCTCGGCTGAGCTGCGCCAGACTGTCTGGGCACAAAAAGAGACGCGCGGAGTGGACGTGATCGGCTTTGGCGACATGGGACAAGTGTGGGGTGACAATCGCGCGAATCTGCCGCTGGGTTTCCGCGACAACGATCGTTTTACCTCGCACAACTGGCGCTCTAGCGCCGGTTTCGCCGTGCAGTTCCGTTACAACCACGCCTTCGCCGTGCGCCTGGATTACGCGCACACGAATGAGAAGAACAAAGTTTACTTCTCTGTCTCACGTGGTTTCTAAATCAGTGAAAATGGTAGGACAGGTTCTCAACCTGTCCTTCACCGAGCAGGACAGATTGAGAACCTGTCCTACCAATCTTCCGAGGAGGACTATGAAAAAGCTACTACCCAAATTCGCACTCGCTTTCACCGTCGTACTGCTCGCTGCCACCTCCACCACGGCGGTGCCGTTCAGCTTCGCGATTCGCGCGAAGATTCCCTTCGACTTCCAAATCGGCAGCAAGAAGTTTCCCAAAGGCGAATACACTATCGAATCGTCCACCGGCACTTCCGGCCTGATGCTGATTCGCAGCGTCAAGGGCAAGAAGGCGATCAACTTCAACGCCGTCCCTGACAAGCAGACCGAGAAGCCTAAATCGAAGCTCTCCTTCCGCCGCTACGGCGATCAATACTTCCTGCGCAAGGTTTGGGACGGTCAGAGCACCAGTTTTGTCTTGGAAAAATCAAGCGCCGAAAAGAAGGTCGCCAAAATGCTCAAGGGCAAAGAAGAGGATGATGGCGATGAGGTGCCGCTCAACGACAAGTAGACTGCTTCACGCTTAGGAAGCGCACACAGCGCGTTGCAGCCTGACTGTAGCGCGCTGTTGCTGTTTTAGTCGGGGTAAGTGCGCTGCCAGCGTGCCTGGCTTGGAAGATAAAGCAACAATTCTGGTAAGATAGCTCCATCCACTTCCAGACTGGCCAGCTAGTCAGCTTGCTGGAAGAGATGGATTTGGACGCTGAGACTGGCACACTGGCACTGGAAGCATGCGTACCTAGGTAGTTTGAGATAGACTGCCTCGCCGCCTTTGTTCATAGCAGATCGTTGCAAGGAGTCTTCAATGTCCGTTGATCGTCGCCCCAACGACCAGGCTGACACGCGCGCTATCACCGCCGAACAGACCTCGGTGATAGCTTCGTCGCCGCCCACCGCTTACCTGGGCGCGTTGCTCAAAGAGCGCTACCTGATCGAGCGTGAACTGGGGCGCGGCGGAATTGGCGCGATCTATCTGGCGCGCGACACGCAATTGATGGACAAGCCCGTCGTCATCAAAGTGATGCTCAGCGAACTGGAAGCCTCGCAATACCTCGAATACTTCAAGCAGAAGTTTCGCCAGGAGATCAAAGCCCTGGCGCGCATAGATCATCCCGGTATCGTCGGTGTGCTCGATGCGGGCGAGACGCCCGACAGCAAGCCCTACTTCGTCATGCAGTACGTCGAGGGCCAATCGCTGCGTGTGGCGATCAACGATACGGGGCCAAAAGGGATGGACTTCGCCCGTGTCGCCGAACTCATGCGCCAGATTGGCTACGCGCTCTCAGCCGCGCACGACAAAGGCATCCATCACCGCGACCTCAAACCGGAAAACATCATGCTGCAAAACCTGGGGCGCGGCGAGGAGTTGGTTAAGCTGATTGATTTCGGCATGGCCACCGTCAAGGATTCGCAATCCGCCGCGCACACCGAAGTGACCAAAGTAGCTGGCACGCTGCCCTACATGGCGCCTGAACAATTGCGCGGCAAGCCTTCGGCGCTGAGTGATGTTTTTTCCTGCGGCGTGATTGCTTATGAAATGGTGACCGGCTACCTGCCGTTCAAGAGCGATTCACCAGTGCAGCAATATGAATTGCAACGCGCCGGAGTTGCCTATCTGCCTTGTGAATTACGTCCGGGCTTGCCGCTAGCCGCCCAGCAGGTGATTCTCAAGGCGCTCGCCTTTGACGCGCAGGAACGCTATCAGAGTGCGCGTGAATTCGCCGACGAGTTGGCGCTCACTCTCACACTGTCGAAAGAAAAGGCGCAAAAGTCTACCGCCGGACTGGCGGCGCAAACTGGCCGACTCAAGCCGCCAGTTGCAGGCGGTGATTTGCCTTCTGCCGAACGGCACGCCCACGTGCACAAGTTCGACACGCCCGCGCACGCGGCCAAGCCGACCGAACCGGTTACTGACACGCCTTCGACTGTCTTTGCTCGCAAATCCGCTTTTAAGTTCGTGCCGCTTGTCGTCGCAGCAGCGCTGCTCCTGCTTGCACTCTTCTTCTGGCCGCGCCGTTCAGGCGTCACCGGAGGGCCGTCGCCTTCTCCCACCGCCGCTCCGACTATGGCCGCGACTACGCCGCTTACGCTGAACTACGCGCTGACTGTGCAACGCTACCGCAACGGAAAACCGTACAAAAAGCCGTTTCAATATACCGGCGCGCAATTCAACCTGGAAGAAGGCGATCACCTGCGTTTTCAGATCAGCAGCCCACAAGCAGGCTTTCTCTATCTCATCAATGAAGGCACAGAGCCGATCAACGGGCTGCCGGATTACAACCTGCTCTTCCCCACCGTGCGCGTCAACGGCGGCACGGCACAGGTGCAGGCGAATCAACCGCTGCAAGTGCCTGGCCCTGAATTGCCCGGCGTGTTTCTGGATGCGCAAACCGGCACCGAAAAAATCTGGCTGGTCTGGTCGGCACAGCGTTTGGACGAATTGGAAAACCTGCGCCCGCGCTTGACTAAAGAAGTCGCTATCGAGAATCCGGCTGACATCCGCACTGTCCAACAATTCCTCGCTACACACACCACCACAAAACCGGAGCTAGTCCTGGACGAAGCCAATAAGCAAACGCAGCTTAAAGGCCGCGGCCCGGTGCTGGCGTCATCGTTATCTTTTGAGCATCATTGATTAATTGAAAGCTGTTTGAAGTCGTCTGACATACCGCTTGCCCATCTCAGTTTAGCTGGCGACTGAGGGTGATGTGGGCCTACGGATCGAGTGTTTAGAGTACAAGCTTTAGCTTGCTAGTGAAGGCTGTGCACCCAAGCAGCAAGCTAAAGCTTGTATTCTAAACACCTGAACGCCGAGGTCTCACTTTCAGCTTGGTTAGCCGCCAAACGCCTGTAGCAGCGTATAAGACAACTTCAAACAAAGAGGTATAACCGTGAACCGCCTTGTTTCTCGTTTGCCTTCATCACTGTCTTTTCTCTTGCTCATCGCACTGCTGACTGCCCATGCGCAAACGAATCTGCCCGCACTAGAAACGGGCAAGCCGCTCACGCGCGAATTAGCTGGCCTCGAAACGCACACTTACACCTTCGCGCTGCCCGCTAGTTATTTCCTGAGCTTCAATATTGAGCAGCGTGGTATTGACGTAGTGGCGCGGCTCAGCGGCCCCGGCAATCAGCGCCTGGTTGAAATCAATCACAGCCAAGAAGGCACAGAGTCGCTCCAATTCATCACCGAGACGCCCGGCGTCTACCACATCGAAGTAACTGCGCGCGAAATCACCGCCCCGCGCGGGCGCTACGAAATCAGCCTCAAAGAGCGGCGTCCCGCAACCGCGCAAGACCGCCTGCCTGCCGTGCCAGTCGCTGATACCAAAGCTTTAGAACAACTACTCAACGAAGCCGACAAACTGCGCTCCGATTACTCCTTGCAAGGCATGCGCAAGGCGATTGAAAAGTATCAGGAAGCGCTCGCGCTCTGGCGCGCGCAACGCGGTGCACTGAAGCAAGAAGCCGAAGTGCTCAAAGAAATAGCCACGACCTATGACGCGCTTTACCAACGTTACCGGGAGAAGTCAGACAGGGATAAGACGCTCGAAGTTTATCAACAGTCAATTCAAGCCCTGCGTCCCGACCGCAAATGGGAGGCGCTCATCCTGTATGAGCTAGGCCGCGCCTACGGTAACTGGCGCGAATTGCCGCAGGCGATTGAGAGCTATCAACAGGCGATTAAGCTCAGCCGCGAGCTTAACGACGCAGAACTGCTGCCCACCGAACTGCTGGCCGTCGGGCAGGTCTACGTCACGCTGGGTCAGATCGAACAAGGGCTGGCGGCCTACGAAGAATCGCTGACCTACTGGCGCGCCGCCAACGACCGGCGCAGCGAATCGGTCACGCTCAACAGTATCGCGCTGGCGCACAATCTGGCTGGCAATAATCAAAAGGCGCTGGAAGTCTATCAGCAGACGCTCGCGCTGCGGCGCGAGTTGAACGACCGCGATGGCCAAATCACCGTGCTCAACAACATCGCCGTCGTCTACCGCGACCTGGGCGAATTGCAGCAAGCCATAGACTCGATCACGCAGGCGATGGAGATGAGCCAACAGGCCAACGATCAGCAGAGCCTCGCCTTTGCCGCGCTCAACATCGGCTCGTTTTACGACCTGCTCGGCCAACCGCAAAAGGCGCTGGATTCTTTCCAACAAGCCTTGCCGCTCTTCCGAGCCTTGCGCCTGCGCCGTTTTGAAGGCGCGGTGCTCAACGGCATCGGCAAGATGTATTACCTGCTCAATGACAAGCAGAAGGCACTCGAATATCACCAGCAAGCCCTGCCGCTCATCCGCGCCGAGACCGACCCGCGCGGCGAAGCAGGCACGCTCGTCAACATCGCTAAGGTGACGGCGGAACAGGGCGACCGGCCACAAGCCATCGAACTGCTCACGCAAGCCCTCACCGTCGCGCGCACGGCCAATCATCCGCCGGGACAAATGGGCGCGCTCAATCAACTTGGCCGCATCTATCTGGCAATGGGTGAAAAGCAGAAGGCGCTCGACCAACATCGCGCCGCACTGCCGCTCGCGCTCGCCACCGGCAATCCAGGCGCGGAAGCCAGCACGCGCGCCAACATCGCCCGCGTCGAAAGCGAACTTGGCAATTTGGACGAAGCGCGCATACAGATCGAAGCCTCGCTGCTGTTGCTCGAATCCATCCGCTCCAAAGTCGCCGCGCAGGAGTTGCGCACTTCTTACTTCGCTTCGGTGCAGAGCTACTACGATTTCTACATTGAGTTGCTGATGCGCATCAACCGCGAGCGCAAATCCGAAGAACACGCCGCCGCCGCGCTGCACGCGAGCGAACGCGCCCGCGCGCGCAGCCTGCTCGAACTGCTCACCGAAGCCCGCGCCAACATCCGCGAAGGCGTAGACGCGGCGCTGCTTGACCGCGAGCGCTATTTGCAACAACGGCTCAACAAGAAGGTCGAAGAGCAAATTCGCTTGCTCAGCGGCCCGCACACATCAGCGCAAGCCGACGCCCGCGCCAAAGAGGTCGAACAACTCAAAGCCGACTATCAAGACGTGCAGACCAAGATTCGGCAAAACAGCCCGCGTTACGCCGCGTTGACGCAACCGCAGCCGCTGACCGTTGCGGAGATTCAACAACAAGTGCTCGACGCGGACACAGTGTTGCTCGAATACGCGCTGGGCGCGGAGCGCAGCTACCTCTGGGCCGTGACGCAAAATTCCATCACCAGCTTCGAGCTGCCCAAACGCGCCGAAATTGAAGCGACGGCCCGCCGCCTGCTCACCCAGTTGACCGCCCGCAACGAATTCGTCGCGGGCGAAAGCGCCGCCCGCAAGCTCGCGCGCATCGCCCAGGCCGATGCGCAAGCCGCGCGCTCGGCTGCCGCGCTCAGCCGTCTCGTTCTGCAACCTGCTGCCGCGCAACTCAACAAGAAACGCTTGCTGATCGTGGCTGACGGTGTCTTGCAGTACGTGCCTTTTGGCGCTTTGCCGGAACCAATCAAGAGCGGGAGAGCGGGAGAGCGGGAGAGCGGGAGACAAGTGCGGGAGAGCAATTCTCCCACTCCCCCACTCCCCCGCTCCCCCACTCCCCCACTCCTCGTCAGCCACGAAATTATCGGCCTGCCCTCGGCTTCGACGCTCGCAGTCTTGCGCCGCGAACTGGCCACGCGCCAACCCGCCGCGCACACAGTCGCCGTCCTCGCCGACCCGGTTTTTGATCCGCGCGACGAAAGGCTCCGACGTGTGGCTGTACAAGTAGAGCAGCCCGCGACCCAACCCGCTACGGCCAGCGAGACCCGCGGGTTGACGCACGCCTTGAGTGAATTGCGCCTACAACGGCTGCCCTACACCGCGCAAGAAGCTGAACAGATTCTCCGGCTGGTGCCCGACGAGCAAGAGATGAAAGCCGTCGGCTTCCAAGCTACGCGCGCCGCCGCGACCAGCACGGACTTGAGCCAATACCAGTTCGTGCACCTCGCTACGCACGGCTACTTCAACAGCGCGCGGCCCGAAATGTCCGGGCTGGTCTTCTCGCGCTATGATGAGACAGGCAAGCCGCAGAACGGCTTCCTGCTCGCCTCTGATGTTTACAATTTGCATCTGCCCGCCGAAGTCGTGGTCTTGAGCGCCTGCGAAACCGGGCTGGGCGAAGAGGTGCGCGGTGAAGGTTTGATCGGGCTGACGCGCGGTTTCATGTACGCTGGCGCGGCGCGCGTCATCGTCAGCCTGTGGAGCATCAGCGATCAGGCGACAGCAGAATTGATGAGCCACTTCTACCAAGCCGTGCTGCAAAACAAACAAGCGCAAACGCCCGCCGCCGCCTTGCGTGCGGCTCAACTTGCGTTGTGGCGGCAGAAACGTTGGAACGCGCCATACTACTGGGCAGCGTTTACGCTGCAAGGCGAATACCGATAAAGCCGATAGGAGATTTTATGACGAAGAAAGTTTCACTCATTACTGCAAGCGGATTGGCCTGCCTGCTTCTGCTCAGTTTCAACCTGCTCGCCGCAATCCGGCCGATGTTGCAAGAAGACGGCACGCGCAAGCTTTGGTATCCGGGGTTGACTACACCAACCGCCAAAAAATCCACCAAACCCCGCTACCAAGTGCTCACGCCCAGCCTGCCCGCCAATCGCCTGGCGAGCGACACAGTCGTAGGCGTGACTGTCTGGCGCTTGCGTCCACCGCGCGTGAGCGACACGGGCGCGCGATTGTTGAAGCATTCGCCCTCTGGCGATGCTGAGTGGACGCCCGTGCGTGTCGGCTCCAACACGCTGCTCGCCGAAAACAGCCTCGTGCGTCTGAGCATCGAAGCCGCCCGCACAGGCTATCTTTACGTGATAGACCGCGAGCAATACGCTGATGGCACGTCGGGCAAACCTTACTTGATCTTCCCCACCACCAAAATCCGCAACGGCAACAACGAAGTTGCCGCCGGGCGCGTCATTGAAATCCCCGACCGCGCTGACGACCCGATCTATTTCAATTTGGAACGCAGCCGCCCCGACCACGTCGGCGAATGGCTGACCGTCATCATCACGCCGCAACCGCTGCCGGGCCTGACCATCGGGGCTGAACCGCTCACGCTGCCCGAAGCGCAAGTCAAAGAATGGGAGACGAAATGGCGCGCGCATCAAGGACGTTTGGAGATGGCTAAAGGCGAAGGCCAAACCTGGACGGAAGATGAGAAAGCGGCGGGCGGAAATCCCAAACAATCTATCAAGCCAGATGCGCCAGGGCCGCAGACGCTTTATTACAACCCGCAGGCTAAATCCGGCGAGCCGGTGCTGGTCAACGTGCGATTGCGCTTGAGCAAAGCGGCGCATTGATGGCTTTGGAAGTGCCCGACAATCAGCACCTTTGTCTCAAGGATGTTGATTAGGGTCATCCGTCAGCAAACCTTCTGCCTGTGCTGCTTGATTCAACTCGACATCGGCAGAAATCAGCGTGAGTGGGCCAAAGCCGTCCGCCGTCATTTCTTCTTCAACAGTCAGTGCAGCAGCAAGCTGGATGGCGTCATAACCGCGCAAGGCATATTTCTCGGCCAGGCTCATCGCGCGTTCGACCGTTTCAAGCGTGACTATGACGACGCGATATTTCGTCTGAAAATTAGTATTGAAAGCACCAATGGCTTTGGCTCCGTCGGTAACAGTAGTCAGGCCCATCCGCACTCGCCGGGCAATGGCCGCGACAATCTCCGCGCCGGTTACGTGAGCGATGGAAATCTCGTTGAGCGGTTGTGCGTCAATTATGCCACGCACCCATTGTGTGCCGGTTTCGCTGACGTAGTATTTGACCAACGCGCTACTGTCGAAAAAGTAGTACGCCATCAACGCCGTTCCTCGATGATGACTTCGGACAACGGCTTGCCCTGCACCTGGATGGGCTGAAACGGCTCGGTGTCAGCAGGTGGCGCGGGTTTCCGTTTGGCTACCAAGCCTTTCGCTTCTAGTCTTTCCCAAAAGGCTTTGCTGCGCGCCGCTTCAGCTTCTTCCAATACCTGGGCGACAGTTTCAGCCGTAGTCATCCCGCGCGCTTGCGCCTGTCTCTCCAACCGCTGGTAAACTTCGTCAGGCAAATCAATCGTGATGGTCATCGCCTTTCCTCCTTACTTCGACTGCGCAATGCCAATGACTCAAGCGGCGTGTCGATCTTTTTCACTCTCGGTCACAGTAGGAATCGCTGGAGTATTCTCCGATTGTTCGAACGAAACGACAGGGTGATCTTCTTGCGCTTGCCGTGTCCGCGCATCAGCGGCAATGGCAAACACATCGTAGTTGAATTTGGCGGCTAGTTGGTCGCGGATTTGATGAAGCTCTTCGATAATCGGATCGGTAATCATATTGGCCCTCCTAATTCTTCCGGTGTGCAGATGACGGGTGGGTCATAACCAGCAGCGCGGAAATGCTTATCAATCATTTTGCGCACGTGTGCATTGGCGATGTGCCGACAATTCCAAGTCAGCAGGTAGTCAATGCGATGCACAGTGGCAAGCGAAATATGTAGGGCGTCACGCCCTGCTTTGGGTGGCAGCACACCGGTAGTGAGAAGTTGGTTCGCTAGTTTGGTAGCATTGAGCGTAACGTCCAATAACGGCAACCCTGCCAATGCCTGCAAACGCTTGGCGACTTCGCCCGGATCGCCTAAACGCGGTTCGTCTAACACAATCTCAGAAGCAAAAAGCTCATATTTCTGGCGCTCATTTTCCCACCAATCAATCGTCAGTTGCTGGTGTGCAGCAACAATCAAATCGCGGCTACGGCGCGCCACCAGATAGCTGACGAAACTGGTTTCAATGTAACCTTCGCCATCATACGCCTCTCATTTAAACGTTATGCTACCCCAAGCTTTCATTATTACAAATATTCGTTGCGCGTGTTTAATGTGGCGGCGATTATACAAATCAATGCTGACAAGGCATAATCCGCTCGCCGCTTTTCTCATTCGCAAACAACCAACACATTCACCCACACAATGACCACGCTACTACTCATCACCGCCGCCATCACTTTCACCGCCATGCTCCTGCTCTGGCTGCTCAGTCTGCGCCTGCAAGACGCGAGCATCGTAGACATTTACTGGGGCCTGGGCTTCGTGTTGATCGCCTGGACGGCCTTTGCGTTGAGCGATGGTTACCGCCCGCGCAAGCTGTTGCTCTGTGCGCTGGTGACGGTCTGGGGCGTGAGGCTGGCGCGGCATCTGTGGCGGCGCAATCGTGGGCGGGGCGAGGATTACCGTTACCAGGCGATGCGCAAGCGGCACCGGGAGCGCTTCAAATGGATCAGTCTGGCGCTGGTCTTCGGGTTACAGGGGCTGTTGATGTGGATAATCTCGCTGCCACTGCAATTGGCGCAGACGGCGCTTTGGCCATGGCGCTTGACATGGTTGGATTGGCTGGGCGCGGGTGTGTGGCTGGTCGGATTTCTGTTTGAAGCGGTGGGCGATTGGCAGTTGATGCGCTTCAAGGCCGATCCGAACAATCGGGGTAAGGTGTTGAATCGCGGACTGTGGCGTTACACGCGCCATCCGAACTATTTTGGCGATGCGGTGGTGTGGTGGGGATTGTGGTTGATTGCAGTTGCGGCGGGCGAGGGCTTCATTGCAATGTTGAGTCCGCTGCTGATGACGTTTTTGCTGTTGAAGGTGACGGGCGCGGCGTTGTTGGAAAAATCGCTCGTCAAAACCAAACCGCAATATCAGTTTTACGTAAAACACACGAGCGCGTTTGTGCCGTGGCCGCCGAAGAAATTATGAAACCAAGACCACCTGAACAGTTCGAGACTGCGCGTTTGTTGGCTCGGCCTGCCGCGGTGGCCGATGCCGAGGCGATCTTTGCGCAGTACGCGCAAGACGCAGAGGTTGCCAAGTACATGATTTGGCGAGTGCATCAAGACATCAGCGAGACGCAGGAGTTTTTGCAGCGTTGCGAAGAATGTTGGCGCGACGGCACAGCATTCCCGTGGGTGTTGACGCTGAAAGAGAGCGGGCGTTTGATCGGGATGGTCGAACTCAGGCTGAGCGATTGGCGCGCTGATTTGGGCTACGTGTTGGAGCGCGCGAGTTGGGGCAAGGGCTATATGACCGAGGCAGTGCAGTTAGTAACCGAATGGGCGATCAGCCAACCGAGCATTTATCGCGTCTGGGCGGTTTGCGACGTAGACAATCTGGCTTCAGCGCACGTGTTGGAAAAAGTTGGGATGCAGCGCGAGGGTGTTTTGCGGCGTTGGATTATGCATCCGAATATCAGCGAGGAGCCGCACGACTGCTATTGTTACGCGCTGGTCAAATAGCTGAGCCGTGCCCACCACCGCCCGGCGTTTCGATCACTAGGCGGTCGCCACTGCGGGCATTGAGCGAGAACTTGCCGGGCAATTTCTGCTCTGTGCCATCGTGGCTGTGCAGCGTAGCGGTGCCGACTTCTCCCGGCTGCCCGCCTTGTAATCCGTAGGGCGCGCGTTTGCGCCGGTCGGCCAATAAAGAAAGCTTCGCATCGGTCAACAGTTCGATTTCACGAATTGCGCCGTCGCCACCACGATGTTGGCCCGCGCCACCTGAACCGCGCCTGATCGCGTAGCGGCGTATGCGCAGCGGGTAAGCGTATTCCAATGCCTCAATCGGCGTATTGAGCGAGTTGGTCATGTGCGTGTGCACGGCGGAAAGCCCGTCAGCATTTGGGCGCGCGCCCATCCCGCCGCAGACCGTCTCGTAGTAGGCGAACTCCCTGCCCAGCCGCGTGTCCCAGCCACCAATGGTCAGATTATTCATCGTGCCTTGCGAAGCCGCCGGGATCAGGTGCGGCGCAGCCTGCGACAAAGCTTTCAATAACACATCCACGATGCGCTGCGAGGTTTCGACGTTCCCACCTGCGACGGGCGCAGGCGGCAGTGCGTTCACGATGGTACCGACAGGCGCAATGACTTCGATTGGTTCGATGATGCCGGCGCTCGCGGGCACGTCTTGCGCGATCAGACAGCGAAAGACGTAATAGACAGCCGAGACGGTGATCGCCTCGACCGCGTTGACAGGCCCGCGCACTTGCGGCGCGCTGCCGGTGAAATCTACGCGCGCGCGGTCGCCACGCAACTCGATGCGCACGGCGATGCGTACCGGCTCTTCGGTCACGCCATCGTCGTCGAGAAAGTCTTCGGCCTCGTACACGCCATCCGGCAAGGCGGTCAGCGTGTGCCGCATCATCCGCGCGGCGTATTCCACCAAATGCCCCGCGTAGGCGTCGGCCTCCTTGAAGCCGTAGCGTTCGACGATCTCCCACAACCGCGCACTGCCGACGCGCAACGCTCCGAGTTGCGCGGCAAAATCGCCTTCGCGCTCTTCACGCCCGCGCACATTGGCCAGCAGAAAATTCCAGATTTCGCGGTCAAGCTCACCTCCGCGCACGATGCGCAACGGTGGGATGCGGATGCCTTCCTGATAAATCTCCGTCGCCGTCCCCATCGAACCCGGTGTCGCGCCGCCGATGTCGGCGTGGTGGGCGCGGTTGGCAACGTAAAAATGCGGAGTGCGGAATGCGGAGTGCGGAATGCGGGATGGGGAAGTATTTTTTGCCAGATGTTTCTTTTGTGGCTGTACCTGATTGGAGATTGCGGAATCTGTGGGCCAATCCGCATTCCGCGCTCCGCATTCCGCATTCTCAAACACTGGCGCGACCATCGTCACGTCCGGTAAATGCGTCCCGCCTGCATAAGGGTCGTTCAGGATTACCACGTCGCCTGGTTGCAGGTTGCAATAGTCAAGTGCGGCTTTGACCGACATCGGCATCGAGCCGAGATGCACGGGCATGTGATCGCCTTGCGCGATGAGCCTGCCGCGCCGGTCGAAGACGGCACACGAATAATCGCGCCGCTCTTTGATGTTTGGCGAAAAGGCCGTGCGGCGCAGACTCACGCCCATCTCCTCGGCGACAGAGCTGTAGAGCGAACGATAGATTTCGAGGGTGATGGAATCCATAGATGGAATGCTAAAGTCGGAATGCGGAATGCGGAACTTGGGCAGATGTTTCCAACTTCCGCATTCTGCACTCCGCATTCCCAATTCTATTTTTTCAGCTTGGCCAGCGCTTCCTTAGCTGTTTGCTGTACACCGGCATCCCGGTCGCCGACGGAAGCTTGGCCGAGCGCGCCGCGCGCTTCTTCCAAGCCCCACTGGCCGAGCCAGTAGGCGGCTTTGCGCCGATATTCAGGGAAGGTTTCCTGCTGCAAAATCCCGATCAGTTCGTGTAAGCCGTTGCGCGTATGTTGCAATTCGGCGGCGGTCGCTTCGACAAGCTTGTGCTGCTTGGGGTCGTCATTGTTGAAGAATTCGAAAAGAAATTTGTTGGCCTTGCGCGAGAAACGCACGTCGCGCATTTGATTGACGACCAGCACGCCCAGACAACGCGCGCGCAGGTCGCCCTCGTCGCCCATTTTGCCGCTGCCCGGATTGACCAAAATGTTGAGCACGGCGTTGCGCGCCTTATGAATATTGAAGGAGCCGAGCGACAGTCCCAGGGCCGCACGTACGCGCCAGTCGTTGTCTTGCAAGGCTTCGATCAGCGGATCAATCGCGTCGGGGTGACCAAGTTGACCCAACGCTTCGACGGCGGCGACGCGAACCGTGGCAGCATCATCGCGCAGCGCGTTAAGCAGCGGCTCAACCGCGCGCGCGTCGCAGGTTTTGGCCAATGTTTGCGCGGCCTCGCTGCGTTTTTTGGCATCGGCGTTTTTGAGCGCGGTGGTCGCTTGTGTGATGATTGGCGTGGCGGCTGAGTTCTCTGCCAATGCCTGGCATTGTTCGTAAAGTGTCGGCGCTTTGATGGCTTGCGCGCTCGCTGGTAAGACTGACCAAAGCAATCCAGCGAACAGTACGCTCCAACTATAAACTCTCATCCAATTTGACCACTTCTTTTGCAAGATTACTCCTTCAGAAAATCGTTTGGAGTCCCGCCTTGAGGCGGCAGGGCTTTGTCATCGAAGCTTGCCGCCTCAAGGCGGGACTCCAAACTCTTTATCACTTGTGTCTTCAAGCCACCGTATCAGGATTGTCCGGCGTCAACAATTTCATCCCGCGCGTCGCGTGACCGAGCGCGATGACCACATCGCTGATGAATTTGTCGCCCAGCGTGCGCCGCAGAAAGGCCCAATCGTGCGCACGCAATTTGACGATGCTGTCGTACAAGGCCTGCTCGCCCGCGTGCAAGCGCGCTTCCTGCGCGGGTGTGAAATCCACCAGCTTGTGCAGCTTCGCGTAGTTGATTGACTCGAACGCATGGCCGAGCAATTTGACGCGCGCGCGCTGTTTGAAAGCATCCAGCGCCTGCGCAGGCGTGGGCTTTTCAGCTTTGCTCTCAAACTCATCATACTCGTGGTCGCTGGCCTCAGCATCGCCCTTCAAACGATAAGTCGCCAGATCGAGCGCCTGCGTCAACCGCTTCGGCAAATTATTGTTCGTGTAACCGTGCTGCCAACACGACAAATAGCCGTAGAGCGAATGTAGACCGAAACAACTGTATTTCTTGATCTCTTCGCGGAAGTTGGCGGGCGCTGTCTCGCCACGCACCAAAGCCGCTTGCCCCAACGCGCAATTGCTTTCGTATTCAGCCAGACTGCGATCAATCACGGCGGGCAACTCGATCTTTTCGTCGTAGGCATTTGTCCAGACGGCCTGGGCGGGCGGCACGTTCAACGAAAACGCGATCAAGCCCCAGGGCAGATGCTCGTGCACCAATTCGCCCTTGCCGAGCGCCAGCGTAGAGACCTGGTCGTAGCGATATTGCCGGTCATCGTATTTGAAGAGATTGTTTGGATCGCAGCGGAACAAGGCTTTGGCGCTCTCGGCCACGTCGCGCAAGGTGTAACTGCGCGTGCCCGCTGTGACCGGTTGATCCAGGCTCACGCCCGCTTCAAGGAAGGTTTTCAAGAAGCTGTTCTCGTGCACTTCAGCGTCGCGCGAGAAATAGACGTAGCGTTTGCCGTTGACCTCTTTGTCAGCCGCGTAGCGCGAGCAGAGATGCGCAACCGCGCTCGTGCCGTCGGCGAGTTTGAAGTTTTTGCCGAAGGCGCGCACGGCGTGAATCAGCGATGAAGGATTGCTCAGATCGCGCGCGTAATGCTCGACCATTTCGTTGACGGCGCGCATGGCGTTGGCTTGGTCGGCAGGTAAGGTGACCGGCGTGAGATTCTTGCCGCCTGAGCGCGGGGCGGTTGAATTGAATGATTGTGGTTTTGGCGCGTCGAACCAGCCCGCGTTGTAGGCCGCTGCCGCACCGACACCGGCTGCGGCGAGTGTGCCGACGCCAAGCAGCACGAACTTGCGGCGACTGTCATCAACTTGCTGTGGTTGGCTAGTCGGCTTATCAACTGGTTGAATAGCCCGCTTGCCATATTGCTGTTTAGTCTTCTTGCTCATTATTACTTCAGGAATAGATCAACACTTTCGGGATTAGGTGGCAGGCAACGCAGGCGACGGTAAGCGATGGTTTGGTCACTGTCAAGCTGCGCTTTCGCTGCCGGGAATGTCGCAAATTTCAACTTTGAGATTGCGGCGACCTAAGTTTACGCCGCCCTCAATAACACGAGATTGTGCCAGCGCTCTACCTGTGCCGACCAACCAGCGGGAATCAAAGTCGTCGAGCCGTACTCAACTACAATTGATGGTGTGGCCAGTTGTGCGCCTGGCTGCAAAGCTTCGCGCTCATAAACAGGTACACGAGTGCGGCGCTGCGAAAGATAGATATATGTGGTGCGTTGCGGTGTAGCTTGATGCGCTTTGGCGCGGGCGGCTTGTTTGAGTGCGGGCTTTTCTGTCAAGCCCACTGCACGCAAGCGCAAGCTGACGATCTCGACAGCGCGCGCTTCGTCGGCGTGGCCGTAGCGGGCGCGATGCGCACGGTGAAAATCGTTGAGCGCAGCGGCTTGATCATTCAACGCAATCTCCAACTCGAACGATTGGCCGCGATAGCGAATGGCCAGCGCGCGAATGAGTTGAGATTGCGCTGCCGTGAAGCCTTCGGCCCGCAGGTCGCTGCGCGCTTGCTGTTCCATCTGTTTGAATTCGCGCAGCAGTTGGCGCGGCAGTTTGGCTTGCGCTTCGACCGTCAACATCACCGTGCGCGAGTAGTCCTTAACCACATCGGCTAGCAGCACGCCGAGCGCTGAAAACGCGCCGGGATAAGCCGGAATCAAGATGCGCGGGATGCGCAAGGCTTCGGCCAACGCGGCGGCGTGCAAGCCGCCCGCGCCGCCAAAACTGAGGAGCGTAAAGCGGCGCGGGTCGTGGCCGCGTTCAATCGAGACCAGCCGCAGTGCGCCTTCCATATTCGCATTGGCTACGCGAACGACGCCGAGCGCGGCTTGTGCGCGGGTGAAGCGTTGCCCACCTTTCAAAGCGGAAGCGCGTGACATGGCCTCGGCCAATTCGTCCAACACGGCAGCGGCGCGCGTTTCATCCAACTGCATAGCGCCACTCAAGAGGCCCGCACCTGCAAAGCGTCCGAGCACACAGTTGGCATCGGTCACGGTTGGGCGTGTGCCTGTGCCATAACAGGCCGGGCCGGGATCAGCACCTGCCGATTCGGGACCGACGCGCAGTGCGCCACCCGCGTCAACCGACGCCAGCGAGCCGCCACCCGCGCCGACCGTGTGAATGTCGAGCACGGGCACGGCGACGGGCAAGCCGATGATCTGCGCTTCGTTGGTCGTGTGTGGCGCGCCCTGACAGAGCGCAACATCGGTCGAGGTGCCGCCCATATCGAAGCTGATGATGTCTTGATAACCCGCCAAGGCTGCGATGCGCGTGGCCGCCACGACACCGCCCGCGGGGCCAGACAGAATGGTACGCACCGGCTCTCTAGTGGCCGTCTCGGCGGAGATCGAGCCGCCGGAGGACTGCATAATGCGCAAACTGTACGAATGCGGAGTGTGAAATGCGGAACGCGGAATGATAGAAGTCCGGCGGGTTTGAAACTGTTCTGCGAGTCCTTCGACGAGTTGCGTGACATAGCGGCTGACGCGCGGGGCGAGATAGGCGTTGATGACGACGGTCGAAGTGCGTTCGTATTCGCGGTATTCGGGCAGAATCTGGTGCGAGATTGAAAGCGGCAGACCGAGTGGGGCGAATGCTTCAGCCAGTGCTTGTTCGTGCGCGGGATTGGCGAATGAGAAGAGTAGCGAGATAGCAATAGCTTCGACACGCGCGCGTTGCAATTCGGTTTTGAGCTGTGCCAGTTCCTGCTCTTCCAAGTGTTCGAGTACGTTGCCATCCGAGGCGACACGTTCTTTGACACCAAAGCGCAGCTCGCTGGGCACGAGCGGCGCGGAGCGCGTGACAGCAAAGTTGTATAGATCAGGGCGCGCCTGGCGGCCGATCTCGATCACATCCTCAAAGCCAGCGGTCGTCAGCAAGGCGGCGCGCGCGCCTTTGCGTTCGAGCAGAGCGTTGGTGGCGACAGTTGTGCCGTGCACGATCTGGGCTGCGCCTTTTGTCTGAGCAAGTTCGCTTTCAAACTCTGCGAGGATGCGCGCGATACCTTGCAGAATGGCTTGTGCAGGCGCTTGCGGCGTCGAAGGAATTTTGAAGGCGAGTTGGCGCGTGCCTAAGATAGCGATGAAGTCGGTGAAAGTGCCGCCGGTGTCAACGCCGATGCGTAAGCTTGTACGAGTGATTATGGTCTTGGGTGTCATCAAAGTTTTTTGTCCGACAAGCTGCCAAAGCTTGTCGCTGACTCCGAATTGCGCTCAACCAGAAGTCAGCGACGAGCTTAGCAAACTCAGCGAAGATTATTTTTCGGAAAATAATGAAACCTATCAGTCCTCGGCGCGTGTAGCGCACTGAGTTTGGCGCGAGGTACATGGTGCGAAAGTTGGGCTCACTGGGGAATTTTCGGCTGTGTACCTCGCGTTAACCGTTTTCAAGTCCCGGCAAATTAGTTCTTAGCTCCGCTCACCGACATCTAACTCTCACAAGTTGTTTGCACCAGATGCGGACGAGCGCGGCGACGTAAGCGAACTTCGCTAAATCTATTCAAGTTTACCAAACGCCCCATATTTGAACTTTTATCGTTATGCCTGCTCGCAGTTATTTGGCGCAGCGGCTTGCGTCGTTAGGCCCGCCGCCATCATGCCTTGTTCGTCTTAACGTGTCGAGCAAGTGGCCCAGACGGCCCGCCCGGAGTTGCGAGCAGATGTTTCATAGGCCATAATCTGGCCGCCCTTTTTTAGGCTCTTAATACGCCAAGCGATCTGCGGATCGTTAATCTCTAAAGCATAATTCCATACTGCGTTGTAAGGAGGCAGTTGAACCCGAAGATGAAGAATAAACTTTCGATGACTTTGTTTGTCTGCGCCGCTCTGTTGGCGCTCGCGGCTGTTGCATTCGGACAGCAACCTCAACAAGCGCCCAAGCCGGTCGCGTTTGTTATCAGCAAAAATCTGGCCATCGGCAAACTGAGCCAGGGTGGCACGGATGTCTATGACGTGCGCGGCAAGCTGAACTTCACTGTGACAGCAGCCAACTCTGATGACACGGTGACGGGGACGGTCAGTTACACCATTCCCGATGATGCACGTCAGAAGATCGCCGAATTCGGCGGCAAGGCGCTGGCGCAGGTGCCGAAAGAGGTCACCAAAAAAGACGTCGTGGCCAGTTTCCAAAAAGGCACCGAACCGCCGGTCATTCACCTGGAGTTGACCGGGTTGGAGTTGGATGTGGCCGGTGTTAAAACGCATTTCAGCCGTGTGACGCTCGACATCAACGCGCGTATGAACGAGAACTCGCGTTATACCAAAGAAGAGATGGAAGTGCTCTTCACCGTCTGGGCTAAACAGATTCTCGCTGGCCGCGCGCGTCGCGGGCCAATCGCGAGGATAAACAAGGTGATCAACGGCGAAGAGGATCCGCAGTAAATTGGTCTGCGTGGCGTGTCTCGTTCGGCCAGCCCGGACGGGTAGCGCAGCAATCAGACCTTGAGTTTGTGGGAGCCGTGTCTACGAAATGGCCGCTGGAGTGTGGAGGGGCACCAGACTCCAACGAGCCGCAAGGTAGACCGGCTCCCACAAAGCCTTTTTGGTGACGAAGCTTTTTGCCCATAAAGCCTTTTTGCCCATAAAGCCTTTGAACGATGCTACGCACAATGGCGTCAAAGTTTTTTCTTGCCCTCGTCACGTTACTTCTCTGCCTGCCCGGCCAGCTTCCCGCAACAAATGCGCAGGCGCGCAAGCCACAAACTTTCACTACACCACCCAAACCCGTGACAGCCTACTTGCCGCAAAGCGGCCAAGCGGACTACGAGATTCGCGGTCAAGCGGCTTTCAGTGTTACGGCGGCCAACGGCGACGACACGCTGACCGGCACCTTCGTTTACACACTGCCCGACGCGGCGCGGCAGAAGATTGCGACGCTCGCCGCGCGACCGCTCAACCAAATTCCGGCGCTGCTGTCCAAGAAAGGCGTCAAGGCTACGTTTCAGAAAGAGACTGGTTGTCCGCTGTTGCATTGGGAACTCGCGCCGGAAGAGTTGGAAATAGTTGGGGTCAAAATTCACTTCAAGAAGGTCGCGCTCGATGTGCCGGAAACGCGTGAGCAGTTGACTCAGCTTTTCTGCCACTGGGCGCGTCAAATCAACGTAAAGCGGCAGCGGCGCGGTTTAATCGCCGCGGTGAATCGCGCGCTCAACGGCGACGAGGAGTCTGAAGAGATCAAAGAGCAGAGTTTGCGATGAGACGAACGGCAGAAAAATTTGTCTGCGCCTTTTTGCTGTGGGCAGCCAGCGCAGCCAGCTTTATCCTTGCCGTGCAAGCGCAAACCCGACCCGGCTTCGAGCCGCGACCGAGTTTGACCGGTACGTTGGAAAGTAGCGCTGGAAACTACTTGCTGACGCTCGATAACAATTCCGCATACGAGTTTCGCGGCACGGCGCGGCTCAGCCTGGGCAAGGAAAGCAATCAAGCTGACGCTGGCCAGTTGGCTTTTGTGTTGGCGCCGAACGAAACGCGTGTGCTGCGGCTCAGTGCACTCAAAGTTGCGGGCGACCAGTACACGCTGCGCCTCTACGATCAGCGGGGTGTGCTCGTCTTTTACAAGATTGCGCTGGTGCGCCAAGCAGTGGGCGCGCCGCCGAGCAGCGCCGAGACGGTGGCGCTATCGAGCGAAGCGCCGCCCAAGCCGTCCGCGCCACTCGATCCTGCTCCGGTTCCCGCCGCCAGCCAAGCCGCCGAACCGGAAGTGCAAATCAAGCCGCGCTTGATCGCAGGCGCACGGGAAAACGACCCTTTCATCCTCTCGTTTGATCTCAATGCGACCAAGGCGATTATGGATGCCTCGCTTGAGATCACCGCTGGCAAGGTGAAGCGGAGCAAGGCCGTGGGTGTCAACCGGCACGCAGTAGTCGAATTCAACCTGCCTGAATATCTGGAAAGCAATCAGATCGGCTACACGCTGACGCGCAAAGACGGCAGCGTGATCGCGCAGGGCACGGCTGACCTGGATAAACTTTTCGCCGACGATCACGTGACGGTCGGCGACATTCGCACTGACCGCGTCAGCTACGCACCCGGTGAAACGGCGCGCATCACCATCGTGCTCGAAGGCCAATCGCCGCGCGGCTACAAGTTGGAAGTGATCGCGCGCGATTTTGCAGGCAGCAATCTCTTCAACAACACAATCTTGGGCGAACCTGGTGAAGCGGCTAAAAATCAGGAGTTCAGCTTCCTGGTGCCGCTCGAAGTCAAAGGGCCGATCATCTTCGAGTTCAAAGTGTATGATGCCGAGAACAACACGGTCTTCGACTCCGGTGAACGCGAGATTGCGGTGAAATCAGCACAATAGCAGAAGCGGTATCGATTGGGTCGCGTCACAACCGCTCCCGGTACGGAACCGCACACGGTTTCGGGGCAGATTATTTTTTGCCCTTACACCACGAATTCGTGGACAAAACGAATTGCCAGTCAGAGGCGTTGTGCTAGAATGCACTCGCCGTCTCCTGCATCAACAAGACTCAATTTGTTTGAGACACAAATTCCCCCACGCGCTGACCTGGTGGAATTGCTGAATGGTAGAGCACCGGCAGCGACCTGAGGATGAAATGCTTTGGGGCTGCATAGCCCCCTGGATGACTTGGAGGATAACGATGTTCAAGAAAGTATCCGGATTCCTGGCGCTCATCGTTAGTCTTTTCGCGCTGTTAAGCCTGGCAGCAACACACGCGCAGCAGACCTCGAATAACGGCAGCAATCAAACGACAGCAACGCCCCCACCAAATCAACAGCAAGAACAGAAGCAAGCAGCTAGCCCCACACCACAATCACCACAGAAACAACAAGGCGATGACCGCATCAAGCTCGATACCGATCTAGTTTCGTTGACCGTGACCGTGACTGATCCTTACAACCGGCTGGTGACAGGGCTAGAACAAAAAAACTTCGAGGTTTTCGAGGACAAGGTTAAACAGAAAATCGAACACTTCAAAGATGATGACGTGCCGGTGAGTGTCGGCATTGCCTTCGACATCTCAGGCAGTATGAAAGGCAAGCTTGACCGCGCGCGCGATGCCCTCAAAGCTTTCGTGGATACGAGCCACAGCGATGATGATTTCTTCCTGATTGCCTTTAATCAACGCACCAACCTAGTCTCTGAATTTTCCGACGGAGCAACCCTCCTAAACAAACTCACGCTGATTGACGCAAAGGGGCAGACGGCGCTCTACGACGCTTCGTATCTGGGCATCGAGAAGGTCAAGCAAGGGCGGCATGACAAACGCGCGATTCTGCTGATCTCCGACGGCCAGGACAATTCGTCGCGTTACACCTACACGGAGTTGCGTAAGCTGCTCAAAGAAGCGGGCGTCCAGATTTATTGCATCGGGATTGTCGAGATGGGCGGCGGCGCGGGCAGTTCGTTAGACATGCAAGGCCAAGGCATCCTTGAAGAGATTGCCCAGTCAACCGGTGGCAAAGCCTTCTTTCCGCGTTCGGCGGCGGAGTTGGAAGACGCGACTACGCGCATCGCCCTCGAACTGCGGCATCAATACAGCCTGAGTTACATGCCAACCAATGAAAAACGCGATAGCCAATGGCATAAGATCAAAATCAAAGTGACTCCGCCGCGTGGCCTGCCGCCGCTGAATGTGCGGCATAAAGACGGGTATTATGCACTTCCAAAGAACACGAAGTGAGTGAGGGCCGAGGGGCGAAGCTCAGCAACAACGGACTTCGCTCCTCAAGCTTCACTCTTCAGCCTCATCATCTTCTGCATCCTCTTCTTCTCCCTTCTTCTTACGCCCTTTACCTTTTTTGCTGAAACTGGCGACGGCTTCATCTTCTGTTTTGTGGCTTTCGATCAGGTCGAGCAATTGCGTGATGCGCAACGCGCCGTAGACGCGATCCGTCACGCCCACCAGCTTCAATTCGCCGCCCGCCTCTTGCACGCGCTTAAAGGCGCGCACGATCTCGCCGATGCCCATGCTGTCAATAATCGGCACGCTCGTCAGATTGAGCAGCACTTTGGTCGTGCCCGCCTCCAAAACTTTATCGGTCAGAATCTGCAGTTGATGGCCGCCCTGACCTTTGATGAACTTGCCACTCATATCGAGCGAGGCAATCGTCCCGACATAATGAATTCCGATCTTCAGCATAAGGGAATGTCGCTTTCTTAAGATTGAACCCTGTGCCGCCACGTCTGCACTTAGTCACGGCGCGCTGTCACAGGTTTTCTGCTAATCCATGTTTGATTTCAGGTTGTTCAAGGATTGTGGGCTGCATTCTACCCGACAACTTGCTAATTCCAAAAGTGCTGTTTGTGTAAGTTTGGAAATAGCAAGAAAAGATTGGGAGAGTGATGTTTATCGCATTGATCACTTTGATTGAGTTTGCGCTGTATGTAGTGTGTTGGGCCGTGTTGGCACATCACTGGCACACAACAATAGAAGCGATGTGCCAGTACAGCCATTTGCCGCAACAAACTCACGCAAACTCACATTTCATAGTTGACACAAACTCAACGGTAGGCTACCTTGCCCCTGAAAAATTTTATGCGAGGCAAGCAATGCGGCTTGCCACCGCGGGAAATCAGCAGCCCGCTCGATCTGAAAAAGGTCGGGCGGGCTTTTCGTTTATGGCACATCGAAGGAGTTTATGGAAACAACCAATACAACTGAGACTGCAAACCAACCACTGATGAACGCTACAGAAGCCGCACGAGTGCTGAAAGTGCCGCGCTGGTCACTCTACGACCTTGTGAGACGCAACGCGATTCCGCACGTAAAGCTGAGCGAAAGACGCATTCGGTTCGACCCTGTGACTTTACAACAGTGGATTAAGGCAGGCGGGAATGCTCAGGCTAATGCTGCACAAACTAACGGCGATTTGCCCGAGCGCCACATCCGACCAAAGACAAAGCGCAAAGGAAATCGCCGCAACCAACCACCCGGTAGGTCGGTTAAAGTCTATCTTGACTCAGCCGACCTGCCAAATCTTTAGGAGAACATTATGAGAGCTTCGCCCAAAAATGCGAAGGCCCCAACCAGTTGGCAGCGGGTTGAGGTCTTACGCGAGAGAACTAAAATCTTGAACACAGGCATAGTAACACAGCCAACATCTGCGCGTCACAAAAAAAACTCAGAAGGCCAGAGTGACTTGGCTGCTCGTGCATGGGTGCTTAGCGGAGTCGCCAGAGAAAGGGGGCCGCGTGGTTGATCATTTAAACAATGATGTACCCCAGGCCCCAGACAGCGAGCGCGCCCTAATAGGCGCGCTCCTGCTGGATCCATCTCAGATAGTCAAAGTCTGTGAACGCATAAAGCCTTCGCACATCTATCGCCCCTCACACCGTCTCCCGTTCGAAGCCTTGGTTTCGCTGGATGAACGTGGCATCAGGGTTGACCCAATACAGTTAATTGAGGAACTGAGACAACGCGGCACCCTCGACAAGGTTGGTGGTGCTGCCTTTGTCGCAGAGCAATTCATCGGGGGATTGCCAGCTCAAATTGATGATCACATTGATCGCGTTATTGAGGCCGCAATACGGCGCAAGTTTTGGATGTTAGGCCAGGGCATCTCAGAAGGCGCGAATAGTGGCCAGGCCGTCAAGCAAATCGAAAGCCAAATTCGCAAAGGACTGGCGGAGCTTGAACTGTTTCGCGCACCGAAAGAAGAGCAGGCCGAAATGGCTTTGGCTTCTTCGTGGGCTAGCTTCGACGCGGAAGAGTTTAGACAGGGCGAGAGAGTTGCTTTCGCCGTGGAGCGTGGGGAAATTGCTTTATTGAATGCGCTCCCAAACGCAGGTAAGACGACTCTCGCACTGAACGTTGCGATTTCGCGAACGGTAGGCCGGACCTTTCCGCCAGTAGTGATGGATGCCAAGTCGTGTAGAGTGCTTTATGTAGATGGAGAGACACGCCGCGCGCGCCTGCAGCGCGATGTGCGCCAGATGACGGTAGGATTTAGCCGAGACGAAGCCATAGCAGTAGGACACAATAACAGTTATGGCGACAATCCGAACCTGACTTCCCTAAACTACGGGATTCATTCCGTAGCTAGTGGAGGTCATTACGATGGATTGTCCAATTTCCGTTCGCTTCACAACTGCTCTTTCTTTTCTCAGCACCATTAACCAACAACACGCGCTGCGCTATCTCGCTGTGCTTGAGTCTCGCAATTACGCCCGCAGCACACTTCTGGCGGTTGCAGGCACGCTCAAATGTCTGACGCGTCATCTGCCAGACGCGCGTCAATCCGCACTCATTGCGGATCTCACGCAAACCACCTCACAAGACATTTCCGCGTTCGTCTGCGCCGCGCAACAGGCCGGTCTCGCGCCCAGCACCATCAATGTCAAGCTCAGCATATTGATGGAATTCTTCGAGTTCCTGCGCGAAGACGGCCTGATCGCACAACAGCCGATTCTGCGCCGCCGCCATCGGCTTCTGGCGCCCACCACCTTACCCAAGCCAATGGCCGAAACCGATTTGGCGGCTTTCTTCAAAGTCATTGATTCGGTCAGAGACCGCCTCATCTTCCTGCTGCTGTTGCGCTGCGGCTTGCGCGTTTCGGAGGTCTGCGCGCTGACCTGGGAGGCGATTGATTTCGATGACGGCACGGCGCGCATCAACAACGGCAAAGGCCAGGTGGATCGCCTCGTTTACTTCTCGCCCGATGTGGAGCAAGCATTGAAGACTTGGCAAGCCCGCCAAGCCGCTGACCAATATCTCTTTCCCAGCCGCATTCGCAAAGGCACACCGCTCGAACGCTCGCGCATCAATGTGCTGATGAATGAGTACCTCCGGGAGGCCAACATTGCCAAGCACTATTCACCCCATTGTCTGCGTCACACCTTCGCGACGGAGTTGCTGAACGCGGGTGTCCCGCTCGAAGTGCTCAAGGAACTAATGGGGCATCGCTCGATCCAGATCACGTTGCGCTACACGCAACTCTACGATACTACCAAGCGACAACAGTACGATCAGGCCATGACGAAAGTTGAACAACGCCAGGCCATCGGTCGGAGGTAAGGATGGAACCAATTCAAATCAAGCAATTCTGTGCACATCTGCAAACCCGCAATTATTCGCCGTACACCGTCGAGAACTATGGCCGTGACCTACGGCTGTTCTTTGCTGAACTCGATAAAGAGCTCCGCCAGGTTTCCTGGCGCGATGTGGATCACTTTGTGCAACAACAAGCGCGCGCTGAGTTGGCGGCCACGACGATCAACCGGCGGCTCAACGCCATCAAGCACTTCTTTGACTACTTGGTGATTGAGCAACAAGTGTTGAGCATCAATCCGATCAAGCCAAGCCATTTTTTGCGGCGTGGCCGACCGCTACCCAAGAAGCTTTCGCAAGCGCAAGTCAAACAACTCTTCGCGCAGATCAACAACCCGCTGGATCACGCGTTGTGCCTGCTGATGCTACGTTGCGGCCTGCGCGTAAGCGAAGTCGCCAAGCTCAAACTTAGCCACATTGATTGGGAACAGCAGTCACTGCTGGTTGAGCAAGGTAAAGGGCGCAAGGATCGCGTGGTCTATCTGTCTACCGATGCACTGGCCGCGCTCCAGCACTGTCTGAAACTGCGTCCAACTTCAGTGCCTAATGAGTTGTTCTTCTGGAATCAGAAGCGTGCCAACCGTGCGCTATCGCGCAAAGGCATTCAGAAGAAGGTCGAGCGCTATGCCAAAGCTGCCGGCCTCAAAGCCAGTTGTCACAGTTTGCGCCACACTTTCGCTTCCAACCTCTTAGAGGAAGGCGCGGAAGTGATCTCGATTAAAGAACTGCTGGGCCATTCCTCTATCGAATCGAGTGAGCGCTACGCCAAGCTCTCGAATCAGCGCGTCAAGCAGATGTATCTGCACACAATCAAGAAAGTCATTGATAAAACGCGCGTCTGAGCTAATGATTGTCGCCAATAACAGCCTGTTGCTCGGGCAATGCGCTAAACCAAGGCTGGTTTGGCTTGAAAAACACGACGTAACAGTCGTTTACCAATGATTGTCGAAGTCAGGTTATTGTCGCCATAATTTGCACATTGTCTGTGAGGCTGAAATTGATGGTGAATCGTTCTCTCTGACACGTAAGGACCACTTGTTAAAGTTCAGCCAGGAAGCTCTCCGCGTCAAACCTGACTTGATTGTGATTGATACCTTGGCATCTCTTTGCCCGGTTTTCAGTGAAAACGACAACGCTGAACAGCAGCGGAGTGTTTGGCGGCCATTGCAGAAGCTGGCGCGTGATTGTGACGCGGCAATTCTGGTTCTTCATCACGTCGGTAAGCGTAGCGAAGATGGCCAGACCTCGGAAAGCGTTTATCGTGGACGGGGCGCATCGGCGAGCGGTGGCGCGGCGCGTGCCGTTTGGCTACTCATCCCGGACTTGACTGCAATTGGATGTTCAACGCTCAGATGCGTCAAGGCTAAGGGAGACACTCCACAGGAGGCACGCCTACAGCTCGATGGTCGCTGGATGACAGCGATGAACATAGATATTCCGAAGCCGGTCACAGCGGTGGAGCAAGTTCTGGGCATTGTGAATCGTGAAATGCGGAAATCAGAGATCGTAGCAGCACTCGATACCGTCTTGCCCAAAAGGACGGTGGAACGCGCATTGGCTGAAGCCATCCAGCTTCGGCGGCTACGAGTAGTAAAAACAGGCCATTACGCACCAATAGCACCGGACTCCGCCAACTCTGCCAGTCTGACTAATACGCCTTTGGCGGAAGTGGCGGAAGTGGCGGAAGAAGATCAAGCAGAAACTCCGCCAACTCCGCCAACTCCTAAAGGGGTGGCGGAGTTGGCGGGGAATGGTCGTCTTGGTGCTCAGAACGATAGCCCGCCACTTCCGCCACACTCTATGGAGTTGGCGGAAGTGGCGGGGAATGGGAAACAACGGCGGAAGGTGGTGCGGATATGACAGTCGCTGAAATTGTTACCTATCTCGAACAGCACGGCGTGCGAGTCAGGCTGGCTGGCAGCGAGTTGGAAATTGATGCGCCAGAAGGATCGCTGACGCCCGCCCTTGTTGAAAGGATTCGCGCGCGTAAAACCGAGTTGCTAGCCTTCCTGGCATCGGCAGCCGAGCGTTACGACTGGAAAGCGGACTGCGCCGAAGCTTTTGCACACGCACGCGTCACAGTCGAGCGCAACCTTGATAAAGGCTGGTGTCCTGATTGTGGGGGCGGTCTCGCCGAGAACCAACTTGGCGATGAGAACGCGCCATATTGTCAGACGTGTGACTTCACCTGGCGCGCTTCGGACTTCGCCGAAATCCGGGTGACGTTGGCCAGGCTTAAAGGGCGGCGGCCGGTACCTGCGCTTGCTGTTGCTATGGTGCCACAAGCTGCTGCGGCGCCGGCAGGCCGACTGTTTGAGTGAGGATTGAATGAGCGAGCAACCAACGCCCAACGCAGTAGAACTTGCCGAAGCGCAGCGCATCGTCGGGCGGCTAGCACCCTCATTCGATTCGATGCGGCCAAGTGATCAGCGGCTGTGGCGGACGTTTCGTTGCTACTTGATTCGCAAAGGCTCAGAGGCGCGCGTTGGGCCGCATCGGCTGAAGATGCTGCGTGATCTGTGGCGACTGTACGGCGCGGTGGCCTGCGAGATGGAGAAAGCCGCGTGATGATCAAGGAGGGGCAAATGAAACATCAAGCCCTCATCGAGGTGAACGGATGAATGTCGCAGAGCAAACAAAACAACGACTGACCGAAGCCGAATCTGCGCTGCAATCAGAGCGCGCTAGGCTTCGCACACTCGAAAACGAAATTACTCCGCTGGCTAAGCATTTCGCTGACGCCAGAAGCGCGGCCATCGGTGCAACGCTCAACGTACGTGATCTGACGTTCTGCCAAATCGCCGGCGTGATCGCTACTTCGGATGCCGAACTACTGGCAGCGTCCAACAGCCGGGCAGCGTTAATGCGCCAACTCGCCGATGCTGGCTTCGCTCTGCAACAGAAACGAGCAGAACACGAGACCCTAACCCGACGCATGCTAGAGGCCGAACGGCTGGTCGAAGAAGCCCGCGCGCTTGTTGCTGTAGCTCAGACGAGGCCGGAACTGTTGGCCGAAGTCGAAGAGGCGCGCGCTGAAGTAGAACGCCTTGAAGCTGAGATTAGCAAACGCACGGCGTCTGGTGGCGCGCAACGGTTCGGGAAAGTGCCGCTCGTCATTGACGATGCTTATAGGGCAGCGGAGCAGGCTTTACTTAACGCGAAGGCGCACCGCGAGCAGGCAGAGGCCGCGCTCAACAGGGCGCTTGCCCAGCGTGCAAACCAAACAACACGACCAGCAGCTTGAGCTGATCGAAAACCACTTTTGGAGGATTTATGGACTTACGCGAACTGATGACCGACCACTTGCAACTAGCCTTTGCACCAACCGCCAGTGGTCTTGTTGAAGAGAAGCTGCGCCAGTCGGGCTGTCTGCGCACTGACCCTGCGCAGACGGTCAGCGAAATCGTCGCACGCAAACTAGGCACGCGCTCGACAACGGCCAGCGACCAACTCGAAAGGCACTTGCTCGCAATGCAGGACGTAATCGCTGGCACGTCCCCATTCGCTTCGCGGCTACTCGCCGAAGAAACCATCCAGCAAAAGCTCAGGCATCAACTTGACGTTTTGTTCCAAACGGATCCGCTCTCTGAAAGGCTCGCTGCGTTGAGAGCAGAGGATGCGCGCTGGCGGCGGCTCATCGCTGACTTCCGACACGGGCTGTAAGGTTTGCCTGTGCTTACTCGACAAACGACAGAAAAGGAGCATTGAACAATGTCACAAAGTGTCTTTGGACTTAATTGTTTTGATCTACGCGAAAAAAGTGAGGCGGGTCAATGGATCCGGATTAAACACCTCAACGGAACAGACAGCAACATCGAAATCGAATTGCTTGGCCCCGAAAGTCGCGCTTACCAAACCGTACTGGCTGAACTCGCGGTTGAACAGGCACAACGCGCCAAGGGTGACGAGGCGATCACAGTTGAAAGCGTCCTCGCTCATCAATCTCGCACTGAAGCCTTGGCGGTACGCACAATCGTTGCCCTCACGCGCAACTGGCGCAATGTGCCTGATGCGCAGGGGCAGCCGCTCAACTTTACGCCCGAGTTGGCGACCAAGTTATACGAAGAATATTCGGTCATCAGAAATCAAGTCGCTGAGGCTTTCTACGACCGGGAACGCTGGCTGCTGGAGAACGCCGCAAATTTGCAGAATGGGCATCCCGCGAATTCCAGCTTAAGTGGGATGCCGGGGGAGACCAACGAGCAGTAATCGCGCAAGCCATCAGCGAAGGCGCACTGAGCGAGCTGGAGCCTTGGATGGCACACGTGAAACTGTTGCCACGCGCCGCGCTGGTTGTTCATCACTTCTGGCGATTGGATGCGAGACGCCAGAGCCTCGGCTTTGACCTCGCACCTTTGGGTTACTGGGATCTGATTGGCTATTGCCACCTAACTGGTCATCAGTTCTCACCGTGGGAAACTCGCATGCTGGAGCTTTTGGATAATGAGAACCTGCGCTGGTATCGCAACCGGCAAATTGTGTTGAGCGCTTAGCTGGAGGGAGCAATGGGCCAAATCATCGAACTATTCGGACTCGGACTGGATTTTCGCCAACTTGACGAGGGGGCGAAGAAGTCGGAGTCCATCATTGACAGGCTCGAACGCAAAATTGACGAGCTGGTCAAAGATGTCACTAAGGCCAATCACGCACTCGAATTC
Source organism: uncultured Acidobacteriota bacterium (assembly GCA_963699175.1). Taxonomy (GTDB): domain Bacteria; phylum Acidobacteriota; class Blastocatellia; order RBC074; family RBC074; genus JACPYM01. The sequence continues at coordinate 2,793,050 of OY969418.1, forward strand.
AACGGTGCGTCAAAGGGCGAGCCACGAATGCGCTCGGTCGAGAGCCTGACGCTCCGATTAGGCCGCGCTTCATTGCAATGGGCCAAAAACGTCGAGAGCGTAGGCGCGGCTTACAACAAGGCTGCGAGCGATGCAGAGCGGAGCGCTGGCCGGTTTGGTAGCGGCGGACTGATGGGCAAGATTGCCGGCGGGAACTTGATCAGTGGCGCGATTTCGTCGGCGCTCGGTGCAGTGACCGGCCAATTGAAAGAAGGCTGGCAGGCTGGGCTCGAATACAACAAGATGCTCGAATCCGGCACCGTCCGGATGAGCCGCTTCTTTGAGACCGCCAACCAGACAAACCGCTTCATTGCTGACCTGCAGAAATTCGCTGAGGATTCCACCGTCTTTGAAATGCCGCAGACCTTGACCGGAGCTCAACGCCTGCTCGACATGAAGTTCAACGCAGATGCCGTCGTAGTGGCGCTTAATAACATCGGCGACGCGGTTGGCGGTACGGGCGGCAACGTCGAGACGATTGACCGGATTACTCTTGCTTTGAAACAGATGCACGACGCCGGCCGGGTCGGTGGCGATGAAATGAGACAGCTTACGGAGGCCGGGCTGCCTGCATGGGAATTGCTCGCCAAAGCCATCGGCAAGACTGCTGCCGAGACCAAGCGGCTGGTAGAGAGCGGCGGCGGCGTTGCGCTCGACGTGGATCGGGCCATCCAAGGCATCGTCGCAATGATGGGTGAGCGGTACGCCGGGCAGGGCGCGAAGGCCGGCAACACCCTGGCGGGCCTGGAATCGCAACTAGATGAGACGGCACGCCGAAGGTTGGGCAAATCCACCGAGGCGAATTTTCAGCAGTACAAGGACGTCATCCGGTCGCTGTTGAATGGCCTTGGCACAGAAGGCGCCGACAGGTTTAGCGAGGAAGTAAACAAGCTGCTCGGTGGCATTGGGGCCACGGCCGGGGATGCGGTTAAAAAGCTCGTCAGTGGCGATTCATTCAAGCAAGCAGCCGACGTGACCAAGGAGTTGAACGCGCTCGCTGATTCAGCCAACAAAGCGGCGGAGGCATTGCAAAGCGGTGACACCGCTGGTGCGTGGAATAACACGAAGAAGAGTCTGGGCGAAGCGAAAAACCTGTTGGGTGACATCAAAACGTACGTGGAGTCCATTACTGGGCAGCCCCTGTTCAAGGTCGAAACGACCGGCGGCGGGCTGAGTGGTTTGCTCGGCGCGGGCAAGCGGACACTCTACACCACAGGCGCGCAGGCCGGGCAGAGCGCTGCTGATGGGGTTAAGCAGGCAGTGCCTAAGGCCGAGGAGGCGGGAAAGGCGCTCGGCAGCGCCATCGAAAAGGGTGTGCGCGACCAACTAGATATGCACTCGCCTTCGCGCGTGATGGAAGCCTTGGGGCTGAATGCGGCAAAGAGTTTTTGGGATGCGTTCAACTTTGTCTATAACCAGGGCCAAAGTAATCTGACCGCTGCGCAAGCCAAGAATCAGTTGAATCGCGCCGAAAGTAATGACTGGATCAAGGACTTCAAAGAGGCGGCCAAGCAATACAAGGTGGCCGTGGATGTCTTGCTCGCCATCGCCAGTCGCGAAACCAATATGCGCAACATCATCGGCGACGGCGGTCGCGGCGCCGGGCTGATGCAAATAGACATCGGCACCGATCCAACCTTCAAAACTTCGGGCGCTTGGAAAGATGCATCGGCATCCATTCAAAAGGGCGCGGAAATCTTTCGCGAGAAGATTGACCAGATTGTTGCGCTCGCGGGCAAGGAAGTCACTTTGAAGGATCGCGCGGGCACTGCTTACAAATTCACTGTGCCGAAGCTTGAAGGTGATGATCTGATACAAGCGGCGATTGCTTCTTACAATTCCGGCTTGTGGAGCGTCTATCAAGCCAGCAAGGGGCGCTCGATGGATCGTGGCACGACAGGCGGCGATTACTCAACCGATGTGCTTGGCCGCGCGGAACAGTTTAGAAGCTTACTCGCGAGCGTGGGCGACGAAGTGCGGCAAACCATCAGGATGGCAGGCCAGGTGATTTGGGGCGGCGAGGTGACAGCGAATATCACCGGTCAGCGTTATGGCGCGCTGCCAATGGGAGCGCCACTCTCGCCCAATCTATTCAAGCTGCAAGGTGATCCTTTACCTGATCTGCCCGTTTTCGCCACCAATACCCAATTGGCAAACGAGGCACTCAAATTGGCCATCCAGGAGATGGAGCGGTATACGGGTGCCACCAATCAGAACGCAGCCGCGCTTGGTAAAGCAACCAGCCAAGCTGGGAAGTTCGGAACAACGTTTGCCGAGCAATGGCAGAAGCTTCAGGAACAAGCCGATCAGGCGGCGAGGTCAATGCTTGATGCACCCGAGAAGTTCAAACGCTTCGAGCAATTCAAAGACCGACTGGGCGCGGACGTAGACGATGTGATTTCTTCCCTGATCGAAGGCCAAGGGCGCTGGCGCTCTGCTATTACAAACATCGCCAATGACTTTTTTCACTCGCTTGTGTCGGAAATGATGTTGGCCGCGACGGGCGGCAAATACGATTCAGTGGGCGGCATACTTGGTGGTTTGGTGGGTGGGGTTTTCAAGGGGCTGTTTGGCGGCGGTCGCGCATCCGGTGGCGACGTAACACCCGGTCGCTGGTATATGGTCGGCGAGCACGGGCCAGAGCCGTTTATCCCGCGCGTGCCAGGCTACGTAATGCCCAATCACGCGATGGCTGGGGCTGGGACGGCAACGCCGGCAGCACGGATGGCTCCAATTATCAATAACACGTTTAACGTGCAATTTGTGACGAAGGATTATGAATCGTTCCGCCATTCGGAGCTGCAAGTCCAGCGTCGGCTCGCACAGGCTGTCCAGGACGCACAACGAGCTTTCTAAAAGTGTGCTGAGTACCCTGCCCTGTACGCGCTTTCCCGCCTCTTTTGCACGTTTCGCCGCCTGGACGGGCTAGGAGGTGGCAAGATTCAACAGAGGGCAAATTCACCAGCGCGGCCGTCGCTGTGCTGAACCAACAACGCATAGAGAAAGGAAATAGAATGTCAAAAACATCAACAGCGCCAGTTGAAACAGCACCGGTTGAAATGGTCACAGTGAAAAGCGCAATCCCTCCGCGCCGGACGCTGATTGCCCGAGCTGCGACCACAAATGGACAATGGGACACAGCACCGGCAGTTGCTTTCTGGGAAAAGAATCCCGTCCATGAAAATGGCGAAGCCTTTATCGGTGATGATAAGCCACATCGCGTGGCAGTCACCGAGAGGCTGCTCGAAGCCTTGCGCGCGGGCAAGCTTGTTGTGGTGGAATGCGCACCTGGCTCTCACCTGGCGCACTACAAACAGCAATAACGCTCAACGATCAACGCAGATCAATTGAGGATCGAGGATATATGGCAACAGTCAAAATCAAGAAAGTTGTAGAAGTGGAAGAATCTATCGCACTCGCTCTCGTGCGAGGGATGCTACCGCCGCGCACCCTACACTTGGGCCGTGGTGAGATGGACACCGCGCCAGTGGTTTGCTTTCGTGAGAAATCGGAGCTTCAACCGGGCGGCGAGGCCTGGGTTGTGAGTGGCGCAGAAAAGGTCATCGCCTTGACCGAGGCTGCCTTGGAAGCCGCAGGCCAGAAGCGCATTGAGATTCTCAAAAGACTGACCGACGCGGAAGCCGCCAAATTCACTAAAGCGGCTTGATCTGGGAGAGACCAGTTATGCAATGTGCTGGCTTCACAAAATCTGGCGCACCCTGCCGCAAGAGTGCGATGGAATCAAGTCACTACTGCGCTGGCCACGATCCGTTGCGGCGGGAGTTTCGCACACGCCGTCGGTGTTGCAAGCTGATGGGTTTGCCTGTGCCGGCGGAGCTTCAACTCGAGGCTGGGCTGACGTCGGAGCGAATGGAGATGGCGGTCGAGCGTCAGAGTTGCGTTTTTGATGAGCGGATGGATGAAATCGCGCGCCGCTTCGAACACTCGCAAGAGCGTCTTGACGCCGGCGGGCCGCTCCGGTTCGACTTCAGCGGCTTGCTTCCCCCGCCGAAAAAGAAGCCAGCCAAGCGCAAGAGATGGAAGCCTTGGAAGTGGCGACGGCCTTAAGTTGCCGAATTTGACGCGCGTTTGAACCATAAGGGACATGGACATCTGTTATCACTGCTTCGGATCCAACCTGGTGCGACGTGGCTTGGCGAACAATGGCGCGCAGCGCTGGCTCTGCAAAGACTGTGGGCGCTATTGCCGTGAAGAAGGTCGGGTGCAATTTGTGCCTCGGCAACTTATTCCTTTGCTGATCAGTGGCTTCGGCACAGACTGCGCCAAGGCTGACAGTGTCGGTGTTCATCGAAACACCATCGCGCGCTGGCGCAAGAAGCTGGCAGTTGTGAGCGGCTGAGACGCCGAGTTTTCCGCTTTTTTCCGTAATAGGAAATTGGGCGGAATTTGCAGCAAGTGGCAACGTAGATCGCCATCAAGGCGAACTATGACAGCACAGGGGTTAAATGGTGAGTTGTCCGCTTTTGTCCACACTAAAAAACAGGTAGGGGGCGGGCGCCACTTGAAACAAGTTAAGACTGGACGTGAACCGGACAGCCACCCTGCTTAGGTCGGTCAGTTGAAACAAGTTGAAACACTTTGCCAGTGCCAGTTCGGTGAAGTTTAGACTGGACGTGGCGCCCTTCATCCGAACTCGCGATGTACTCCGAAAAGGCTCTCCAACTTCGGCGCTGCACCGAACGAACCAAACACGGTCGGCCTTGCCAGGCATTCGCCCTTTGGGATAGCGAAGAGCAACGCTGTTCAGCGCACACCTACAAAACCCGCGGCCCGGAACTCACACACGAACAACGTTTCGCCCATCGCCGCCGGCGCGCCGTCTGTGATTGTGAGGCTTACGACTGGCCACATCGTCCTGGCAATGGTTTATGCCACTGGCGGGATCCGCCAGCCACGCGCTACCCAGCGGCCGCCGGGACACACCGACTCGGTTACATCCGATGCTCGAAGCGGCGGCGCATTCTGAGGCTGATGAGCTTCTCTTGTGTATCGTTGAATGAGTAAGACCGCGCAAAGTGCGAGCTAGCCAGATGCACAAAACGCTGTTTACTCGTTCGCGATTTTCGCTTCTGGTTGCCAGCGTCCAACGCGCTCGCGCTGACCGCCGTTGGCAACCCATTCCTCAACCTGCCCAATGTCATATTTGCGCCGCCCACCGCCCAGGTTCACGACTGGGAATCCGTATTCACGAATTAAACGTTCCAGCGCTTGCGACTTCGGATCTTCGCCCAGCCGTTGATACACCCATTCCTGGTCTACCAAAGGCGCGCGCGTAACTGGCTCGGCTGTGACCTCATCCAGTAGCATTCGCCGCAACTCAGCGAGGTTAGTTTCGAGCTGATTCAGTTTTGCTTGGAGCAATGCGGTCTTCATCGTTCCTTATCCTTTCTGCTGCCAGCATATTGATGTTCGATGTTCAGGGCGGTGAAGCATTCACACCAATTAGGACGTTGCCAGATAATCGCCCATCAAGCCAGCATTGCAGCTAAAGCCTGAGTTGCACTCTCCTGCATCGTCGGAAGTAGATGTCCATAGGTGTCGAGCGTGAAGGCAACCGAAGCGTGACCGAGGCGCTCCGACACTACTTTGACGTTGACGCCAGCCAGTAACAACAACACACAGCATGAATGGCGCAAATCATAGAGCCGCATCTTTGGATCGAGTGCGGCCCGCACGAGCGCAGGCTTGAAATGGCGCACAGCGAGATTGTCGCGGTTGAGTGGGCTGCCTATTTCGCTGGGGAAAAGCAGATTGTATTCCTGCCAGTGTGGAATGGCTTTCATTTGATGCTCAACCTGCACACGTTGATCGTGCAGGCGATTCATCAATACATCTGTGAGGGGGATCGTGCGGCGCGACTTCTTAGTCTTAAGCTCGCGGCTGAAATGCCAATCTTCCTTACGCTCGAACACGACCACCTGATTGACGCTCAACTCGGCCTTGTTCCAATTGATGTCCGACAACCGCAGCGCCAGATATTCCTCCGGTCGTAGGCCCGTTTCGAGCGCCAGCCGAAAGAGGGTGGCGTGCGGCGACTCGACGACGGAGGCGAGGAATTTTTGCGCCTGCTCTTTGTCGAAGGTGCAAATCTCAATCACACGCCCTTTGGCCGGGCCGCGCAAGGCAGCCATTGGCGACGTCTTCGAGTCGCCGCAGCGAAATGGCCTGCTGCAATGTAGCTTTCAGAATGGTGAAAACCAGCCGAACTGTGCGCGGTGAATATTGTGAACTGAGTGAGTTGATGAGTTTCTGTATTTGATCGGGCTGAAGGTCGCGCAAGCGCACGTCGCCGAGTGGTTTTTTCGCATAGTTATCGAAGGCCTGCCGATAATCATCGAGCGTGCGTTGGACGATGCTGCTGCGCTTGGCGTCGAGCCATTCGTCAAACTGGTTGGCGAGCGTGTGGTTGGTTGGGCGAACGAATTCACCACTGTTAATCTCAAGCCACTTGCGGCTGGCATATTCTTCAGCGTCCTTCTTTGTGCCGTGGATGGTTTCACGGAAGAAGAGCCGTTTGCCTTTGGCGTCACGACCAAGAAAGAGTGTCACGCGGTAGACGCGGGGGCCGCGCTTTTCAATGCTTCCAGGCACTACTCAATCCCCTTTCACTTCTTTAATGACCACTCGACCTCTCCGCTCGTAACAACGCCGAACTCTTCAAGAGTGGCTATCGCCCGTTGCTTGCTGGCGTGACTGGCGTGGCCATAGTGCAGAGCCATTGTGCGCCCGGAATGGCCAGTAACCGACATCACCGTCGCCAAATCGGTGCCGCCCTGCAGCATGATGCTTGTGGCAGTGTGGCGGGCATCGTGACTGAGCAGCCCACCCGCTACGCCGCGTCCATAGGGAATCTTAAGTAGCTCACACGCCCATTTGAGCGCCTTGCGCACTTCGACGCCCATCCACCGGCGCTCATTCTCAGGCTTGCTCTTGCCAGTCAGCCCAGCAAAGAGGAAGCCGGAGACCGGAGCCTTCTCGCAACGCCGTTGCAGTATCTTGCGCACGCGGTCGCCCATCGGGATTGTTCGTGTGGTCTTTGTCTTGACGGATTCGACGCGCAGAGTTTTCCAGTGAAAGTTGCAGTCTGATTTGTGCAGGACTAACACGTCGCTCATTCGGAGACTGGTCAATAGTTCCACCTCCAACACATCAGCTGCGAATAAGCGGCAGGCGGGCGAGGGGCTGCCATCACGCTGTCGAGCAACGCACGGCTGGCGAAGAAGCTGGATGATGTTTGTTGCCTCCTCCCTGCCCCACACACGCTCCCTGCGCCCTTTTGCACGCGGCAGCAGGGGGATTCGCGGCGGCTTGTACCCTTCGTGGTCGGCAAAGTACTGCTCTGCTGAGCGGAGCGCCGAACTCAGTGCCAACAGTTCGGTGTTGATGCTGACCGCTGCAATTCCGGCCTTCTGCCGCACAGTCACGTAGGAGCGGAAATCCGCCGTCTTCAACTCGATCAATAACTTTTTATAGCCAGCCGCAAACCGCTGGAGATTGCGCAGCACGGCGCGCCGGTAGTAATTGCGCGGCGGCAGGTCACGCTTGAGAGCGGCAACCAAATCCTGCACCGTGATCTTGGTGCGCGGACGCGACAAGCCATACTTATCAGCGCGCGCAGCCAGACGGAGAGCGGCCACAGCCTCTTCTACTTCGGTCTTGGTGGCAAAGCCTGAGTCGCGGATCCTGCGCCCGCTAAGGCGAATGTCGTAAGCCCAGACGTGTTTCTCGTGTCTCTTGCTCCAAACTCTTTTTATGCCCATACGGAAACTGAGCCAGCCTAAAAAACGTTACGCAAGTCCTTTCTCTTTTCGCCGCTCCCTCACCCACTGCTCGACCACAGCGCGCCGCTCATCGCCCTTGAATCCTTCCCACGATTTGAGCAGCCGCTTGCCCACGTATCCCAAGTAAACCTTCTCCGCTCGATCCTTCGTCCGGTCCGGACAGTGCCAGCATTCCCACCCGCCGGCGCGATGAGATTCCCAGGCAATGTTTTTGATGCTCGGCAAAGGACACTTACGCCGGAAGGTTTTCGGGCGCCCTACGCCGGAAGGTTTGGCAGCAGGTTTCGTCGCAGCTTTCACAGAAGGTTTTTGTACTGATTTCCGTCTCGCCGATGATGCGCCGCCAATTGGTGATGGCGGGACTTGTGTCATCACCGGCGCCGGTCTTTTGGGCGGGTGTCTTCGTCCCATTCCTCACCACTCGTCCGGCTGCGCGCTTCATCAGCCCAGCCGAACTGCTCACGCCTGAGTTTGTCCACCTCGGCGGCATACTTGGCCGCAAACCCGTTCCGCTGCCAGAGCAGCGACCAGGCCAAGGCCAGAGCATCAAAGAAGCCACGCACACGCGCTGAGGCGAGCACAACGCTACTGCCGATGGCTACGCTTTTCCTTGTGGTGACTAAATCAGCGTGCGCCGTTTCTGCCTTCAGGGTAAGCATCCGGTGAGCCGTTACTGGATCGGCGTTGCGAATCAGCGGAATCAGGATCAAGCCCACAGCCAGGTGGAAGGCAAACGACCAATGAGACCAGAAGCGAAGTTGCGCGGGCGGAGTGACACCGGCGATGAAGCAGGAGAGCAGTGCACCGTTGGCGACCATCGTCGCGCGGATTGCCCAATAGGTGAGATTCGCGAGCAGTCTTTGTGTGCCGCCCTTAAACGTCTCGCGCAGTCCGTCTTCAAGCGTGAAGGTGCTGAACTCGACAATGGCGAAGGTGAGCACGGCCAGCACGACCGCGCCGGCAATCCCGATGCGCGCCGTGTGGCTGAAGCCGTTGGCGTAGGCCGTCGAGATCGCGGCGAGGGTGGCGGCGCAAAGATCAATCAACTTCAAGCGACCAGACACGCGCTTGTAGCCGTCAGAACTGGCCAGCGTGTCGTAAGCACCGACGGCCTTGCCGCGCATCACTGAAGTGAGGCTGGGCAGCGGGTTGGTGCTCGCATCCGGATCTGCGGCGCCGTTGGTGTAAGTGCGTGGTTGGATCATCGGGAGGGAAGTCCTTTCAACGAGAAAGGCGGAAGCGGTAGGAGGCAAACAGCAGCCGTCTACGCGCTTCCGCGTATGGTTGCTATGCTGCGGCTTGCAAGCCTGCTTCGGCATAGGCTGTGAAGACCGCCCGCAATCGTGCGGCTTCTTGCTGCTGCGCAGATAATTTGTACTTGAAGGGCAGCAACTCTTCTGCGTCAGTGGCAAAATCGGCCAGCGCGTTGTAAACGCTGACTGGCAGGCTGTCGCACTCAAGCACAGCGGCCAGCGCATCGGCGAACCGGAGCGCAATCTTCGTAAATGGCTCGCCCTTGTAATCGGGTGACACCTGATCGCGAATGAGACTGCAATCCAGCCTGGCCAGACCAGTCGTGTAGAAGTAGTAGTGCCACCAGAGATTCCGAGACGTGTGGTCTTTCGGGTAGTCAGGATGCTGTATGAGCATCGCCACCGCTTCGGCCAGTGCGGTGTAACGATCTATCAGAATGACTGCGCGCCCCTCGGTCTTGACGCCCAGTTGGCCGGCGAATGCGATGTAAGTCCGGACGTATCCCGGCGCGGCGTCTGGGTGCGCCAATGAGAGCAGTCAGCGCAACCAGCAGGCGCTCGCGCACAACCACCAGCGGTTGCTTGCTTAGTCGCTTCACGGCGGCGCCAAACTTCGCCTGCGATTGCTCGAACGGTTGAGCAGGGCGAGCGCCGGTCTGTGTGTTGTTTCGTTTGCGTTTCATAGCGTGGAAGCTCCTTTTCGATTGAGTTGGTGATGATGACTGTTTTGGGCTTGTGGTGTCTCAACACTTACCAAGCCCTATGTGCTACTGCTCCATTTCTTTGATGATCTCGCGCAGCCGATTGGCCAACACTCCAGTCACGGAGCGGACAATCTCGGCCTCGCCCGGATCGAGTGCTGGATGGTTTGCAATCGCGTGAAACTCAGCCATAAACCGTTGCCAGCGCTGTTCAACAGTAAAACCGTTGGCGTCGTGCGTCGTCGTGAGAGCTTCGCGCCGCGCCTCTCGCTCGTCTACCTCTTGTTTTGTTTTCGGTTTCATATTGCCCCTTTGGTTGCGTGTGTTATCTGTGGACTTTGATCAGTAGGGCTTCCGCAGTTTGGCGACTTGCGGAAGCCCTACTGTACTTACCGCGCCCGCCGTCGCTCCCATTCGAGCTGGTCAACGGCAAGCCTCAATTCCGGGTAGAAGTCGCGCATAATGCGCGGGTCGAACCATTCCTTAATGGGTGAGTTTCATTCATGGACGATCTTGCCCAATTGATCGGGGTTTGAGAGCCTAAGGAGCATCTTCAACCCATTTTTCAATTGAGGCAGGTAATGAAAGCAACGCACCCTTTGCGATGCCCGAACGAGTGCGAAACCGTCGAGCAAGATTTCAAGTTGATCCGTACTTATGGGCCACACCACACGCCTTTCTATCGCTGTTTGAAATGTGGCCGTGAGTTCAGTGCGCGTCACGACAGCGTCTTTGCTGGCTTTCATACTGATGAGCAGACGATTTATCGTGTGCTCAAGGCGCTCGCCGAAGGTAACGGCATCCGTGCTTGCGCGCGCATCTTTGACATCGACAAGAACACGGTAGCGCTGATCCTTGAGCAAGCGGCCGCGCACTGCCAACGCGTGAGTGAGTGCCTGATCAAAGACTATCACCTAGAAGAATGCCAGTTGGATGAACTCTGGTCGTTTGTCAAAAAAAGGAGGCGCACCTGTCGACCCTGGAAAAACTCCAGGCCATCTATGGCGACCAGTGGGTCTGGGTGGGCTTCGACCCGCGCCACAAAGTCGTGCTCCACTTTGTAGTGGGCCGCCACGTCCAAGCGAACGCCAACCGCTTGGTCAAAGGTGTGCGCGATCGTTCAGATGGGCACTTGCCCTTATTCACGTCCGATGAGCTAGAGCAATATGACAATGCGCTGCTCGAAGCTTACGGCCTGCGCCAAGAGTTCCCGCGCACTGGCAAACGCGGGCGGCCACGCAAGCCGCGGCTCAAAGCGCCCAAGCATTTGCTCTACGCACAAGTCGTCAAGCGACGCCAACGAGGTCGCGTAGTTGAGATTACGACGCGTGTCGTCTTCGGTACGCGGAAGGCCGTAGCCGCCAAGCTCAGGCGCTCGCCGGTGAGCAAGCACATCAACACGAGCTTCGTCGAACGCAACAATCTGACGATGCGGCATCAGAACCGCCGCTTGGTGCGTAAGACGATTGCTTTTTCAAAGAAGCGCGAGTGCTTGGAGCAACAACTCCACCTTGCCTTTGCTTATTACCATTTCGTTAAGCCTCATCTCGGTCTGCGAGAAGAGGTCAAAGGCGAAGCTAAAAAATACCGGGAACGGACTCCGATGATGGCGGCAGGGATCACAGATCACATTTGGACAATGCCAAAACTGTTCTCCAGAGCCACTTTGGAGCTACTCTGAAAAAATCTAGCGTGATTTCATCTCCATGAATGAAACTCACCCACTAAGAACCATTCCAGATAGTCGAAAATCAAATCGCGAAAGTGCTGATGGAAGGCGTTGATCACCGGAGCCTGTGCGCCAGCCCTATTACTCCCAAGATCAACCGTGGCCGTCGAGCCATCGGCACTCGCCTCGGTATCGGCGACGATGATCCAAGCTTCCGCCAGCCGTTCGTAGCTGGTGCGGTTGGCTTCCACATCGGGCGCGTAGGTCAATGTCCGTTTGGGTGGCGTTGGTGGTACCGTTGCCCGCGTGCGTTTTTTCTGCTTCATTGCATCAATCCTTTCTGTGTGAGAAGCGAAAGGTGATAGCCTGTAGGTGAAGAGAACTGGTCACCTTTCGCGGTGGTTGGTTTAGAAGGGCTTCCGAGAGTTGACGCTCTCGGAAGCCCTTCGTCTTTACTTTGGTGATTTCGTTTCAGCCTTCTGTATGTTGGCCACAACGATGAAGTCGCGAAGCTTGATAGGGAAAAAGCCGTGACGGTGGATTAAGTAAAGCGAGCCGTTAGACTTGATTCCTAGATAGCCAGTAAACACTCTCACCCCATCCTTACCTTCCCAGACAAGAGCAACCAAGTCGGGTACCGGTGGCAGAGCGTCAACAATAATGCCTGTGAATGTGTCGCCAGCTTTGCCCCTCGAGCTGTCTTTGGTTAGATAGAACGTGTAGGACTCGCCGATCCGTTCGGCGCAGTGAGCGTTGATTGCGGGTTGCTTCTTTGGCGTCCTTGCGCGTGTCTTTGTGGTCATAGCAGTAAATGTGAAGGGCGAGCTTGCGCGGATGATCGTGCCACCCGCGCAAGCCTGCCGAGGGTGTTAAACATCCATGCCGTTGCACATCTCGCCGCGCACCCTGCGGTTGATCGTCACGGCTTGGCCAGCTTCGGCCAGCATTGAAGGCTTGACGCTCGCACTCTTCGTCTCGACAACCACGTGGCCAGCCTTGGCAGACCAGTTCTGTACGCGCCTCGTCTCGACCTCGGCAGCCGCCACACCTAGACGTTGGGTGTAGCGGAGCATCAGGCGGCGGGCAATATGGTGTTTGCAGGTTTTGCTCTGAGCTTCGCAGGTGTGGCCTTCATCAACCATGTACAGCTTGCGGCTGGTGGTTGACTGAATGCGCAGCGTCTGGCCGTCGAATGACCAGTATTTGCTGTGCTCGATCTCGGCCACCGCGCGGTCAATGGCGCGCAGGATGGCGGGTCTACCTGCTGATTTGGCTTCCGCTTCGTTGATTGTTTGCTGCCAGATGTGAGAGTTAAGAACCATTGTGTGCCTCCGTTTGTGTTATTAACCTGACGAAAGAAACTATACCGCACGCGGAATGATGGCGCAAGGGAATACTTCCCCTTGCGGAATATTTTTGCATCGGTTATAAAACCCGCATGGAACTGATAAGTACGGCGAGAGCTGCGGAAATCTTAGGCGTTAGTGAAAGGCGCGTGCGCGCGCTAATCACTGATGGCAGGCTGCCTGCTCAGAAAGTAGGCCGCGATTATGTAGTAAATGCCGACGACCTTAACCTTGTTGCCAATCGCCCAACAGGCAGGCCAAAAAAAGCCGACGAACAGGTAACCGGTGTGCCTATGGAATATCCGCTTGAAGCCGCTGAGCAGATGAAAGAATCGAAGCCGAAGAGGAAAGCCGAGACGATAGAAGCGAGCCGGAAATCTGCGCCAGTGAAGGCGGCGAAGAAGCGTACTCAAAAAAAAGCCTGACTTATTGCGTGGGCGCAATAGTTATTGTATAGGGGCAATCAATGACTGAAGACGAACCAACCAAAGACCTGACCGAACAGATGACTGACCGGCAAATCCTGCTTGAGCTTCGTCAAGCTATGGCTTCAATGACTGAGCGGATGGGCGAACTGGAGCGGCGCACGAACCCATTGCCGCCCAATTACGACGAACGCTTTACGGCGATGGAAGAGAGGCTTGGCCGGATGGAGCGCAAGCTGAATGCGATGGCGGGCGACGTTTATGATGTGCGTGCTGCACAGGGTGAAGCCGAGCGCCGTCTTGATGCACTCGAAAGCCGCCCAAGCTAAAAACAAGATGGCAGACGAGCAGAACAAAAAAGCCAAGAAGACGCGCCGGGCTGGGCAGATCATCAAGCGCGGTGAGGATCGCCATTTGATCCGGGTCTTTCTTGGGCGCGATGGTAACGGCAAACGCCTCTACCACAACCACACCTTTCACGGGACGAAGAAGAGTGCCCAAACGTGGCTGAATGGCGCGCTGCGTCGTCTCGACCTCGGCGAGCCGATAGAACAAAGCGCCGTACTTTGCAGCGAGTTTTTCGAGCAGTGGCTCATGACTGCGGCCAAGCCCCGCGTGCGTGCGCGCAGCTTCGATCTTTATGAGCAGACCTTCAACGCCTACATATCGCCTGCGCTTGGATCGAAGAAGCTTTCCGACGTCCGCCCGCTCGACCTGCAAACGCTCTACGCCAATCTTCAGACGAAAGGCTTGAAGCCGCAGACAGTGCGCCGCGTGCACAACCTGCTGCACAACGCTTTCAAGCAAGCCGTGCGCTGGCAGATGATCAAACAGAACCCAGCACAGTTAGTTGATCCGCCACCAATCGGCAAGCGCGAGATGACGGCCCTTGATCGAGACCAGGCACGCGAACTGCTGAAGGCTGCCGAGAAGGAACGCTACTATCTGGTCTTTGTCTTCCTGCTCTCTTCCGGTTGCCGTCCAGGCGAGGCGTTCGGGCTGAAGTGGTCAGACGTGGATTGGCAGGCGGGCAGCGTTACTATCAACCGGGCGATCTACTGGCGACCGAAGCGACAGGGTTGGGTGTTGACCGAACCTAAGACGGCTGCCAGCCGCCGCACGATTCCGTTGGGCCAGGCTATGATGAAGACTTTGACCGATTGGAAACGGCGCCAGGCTGAAGACAGGTTGCGCGCTGGGGCGGAGTGGCAGCATCATGACTTCGTGTTTACCAAGTTGACCGGCGCGCCGCTCGACCTCGAAACGCTGCGTGACCGTTTCAAAGTTGTGACCGAGCGCGCCAAGTTGGTCGGAGTTCGGCTCTATGATCTGCGGCATAGTTGCGCTTCGATCTTGATGGCCGAAGGGCAGAACCCGAAGATCGTCTCGGAAAGGCTTGGACACGCCAACATCGCTTTGACCTTGGGAACCTACTCGCACGTCTCGAAAGGTATGCAGGAAGAGGCCTCCCAAAAGCTCGAAAATGCCCTTTTTGGCTAGCTTGGCACACCCCTGGCACACAATCTTAGTGAGCGAGATTGAAGCCAGTTTTGTAATCCTTTGATAGGATAGGCTTTAGAAACATAAAAGCCCGACTTACCTAACAACTTGCTAAACTCACAAAGCCGTTCTTGAACTCGCAGAAAAATCGTCCGGCTGGAGTTGATGTCACAATGAGCACTGAGCTACAGGCACGGCGCGCCGCCGTTTCGCTCGACGGCATCCGCGCCGCGCAATCCATCGTTTACCAAACATTGCAAGCCTCGCCACTGTTGGAGCACCCGCTGCTCAGCGAGGCCAGCGGCGCGCGGCTTTTCGTCAAACACGAAAACCATCAGCCGACCGGCGCGTTCAAAGTGCGTGGCGGTTTGAATTTCATGTACGCCTTTGCGGCGCAACGCAGCCACCACGGCGTCATTACGGCTACGCGCGGCAATCACGGGCAATCAGTGGCGCTGGCCGCCGCGCGCTACGGCATTCCCGCGACCATTGTCGTGCCCTTCGGCAACAATCCCGAAAAGAATGCGGCGATGCGGGCCTTCGGCGCGCGACTGGTTGAATACGGGCGCGATTTCGATGAAGCGCGCGAAGAGGTCGAACGCCTGTCACAAGCGGAGAACCTGCATTACATCCACTCCGCCAACGAGCCGCTGTTGATCAACGGTGTTGGCACTTACGCGCTGGAAATCATCGAAACGATGCAACGTCGTGGCGAACAGATTGACGCCATCTTTGTCCCAATCGGTTTGGGTAGCGGCCTTTGCGGCGTGATTACGGCTTTTCGCGCGCTATCGCCCGCAACGAAAATCTACGGCGTACAGGCTGAAGGCGCGCCGAGCATCTACCTGTCGTGGCGCGCAGGCCACATCGTTTCGACGCCCGAAGCCAACACTTTTGCCGATGGCGTGGCGACGCGCGTACCAGCCGAACTGACTTTCGAGATTATTCAGCATGGCGTAGACGAGATCGTGCTGGTCAGCGACGAAGAGATCACCGAGGCGATTAAACTGCTCTGGCGCACTACGCACAACTTGGCCGAAGGCGCGGGCGCGGCGGCGACAGCGGCGACGCTCAAGCTGCGCGATGAACTGCGAGGCCAGCGCGTGGTCAACGTGATGACCGGCGGTAATCTGGATACTGATTCAGTGCGCCGAATCTTTGGCTGAGCTTGAGGAGAGACGATGGCAACACCACAGCAAAAACTCTTCTTCACCGCAGAGGAGTATTTGGCGCTCGAACGCCAAGCGGTCGAACGCCACGTATACATTGATGGGCACATTCGCGCGATGGCGGGTGAGAGCTTAGCGCACGGACAAATATCTACCAACTTGGTGAGAGAGGTTAGCCTTGCGTTGAAAGGCACTCCGTGCCAGTCAGTTAGCAAAGATATGAAGGTGCGTAGTGGCCCTGAGCCAAAACCCAAAACGAAGATGCCGAAAGATTTCTTTTCTTATCCTGACATTGTGATCTTGTGTGGCGAACCGTCTTTCCACGACAAGTTCCGAGACGTATTACTTACTCCCAAAGTTATTATCGAAGTGCTCTCCGACTCGACTGAAGCTTTTGATCGTGGCGAAAAGTTTATTCGTTATCGCACCAACAATCATACTTTGACAGACTATATTCTGGTGGCGCAGCACAAGCCGTATATCGAGCATTTTACGCGGCAGAACGACAACACTTGGCTGATGTCGCCGCACGATGAGTCAGAGCAGAGTTTTTGCATAGCTTCGATTGATTGCCATCCGCGACTGACAGAAATTTACGACCGCGTTGTTTTCCCGACAGAAGCTGACGAAATATCAGAACCAAATGAAGGAAGCGAAAACACTGATGCTAACTTTTGATGACATCCTCCAAGCACAAGCGCGGCTGCGCGGCGTTGCGCATCGCACGCCCGTACTGACTTCGCGCCAATTCAACGAACAGGCCGGCTGCGAGGTCTTCTTCAAAGCCGAGAATCTGCAGCGCGTCGGCGCGTTCAAGTTTCGCGGCGCTTACAACAAGCTCGCGGCTTTGAACGAAGCAGAACGGCGGCGCGGCATCCTCGCTTTCTCGTCCGGCAATCATGCGCAAGCGGTGGCGCTGGCAGCCAAGCTCTTCAACGTGCCCGCCGTCATTGTGATGCCGCAGGATGCGCCACAGATCAAAGTCAACGCGACGCGCGGTTATGGCGCGGAGATAATCTTTTACGACCGCTACGCTGAGAGCCGCGAAGACGTGGGCGAACGTCTTTGCGCCGAACGCGGCTTGGCGCTGGTGCCGCCCTTTGACGACTATCTGGTGATGGCCGGGCAAGGCACGGCGGCATTGGAATTGTTGGAAGACGTGCCCGAATTGGAGGTGCTGCTGGTGCCGGTGAGCGGCTGCGGATTGATCGCAGGTTGCGCGACGGCGGCTAAACATCTGCGCCCCTCCATTCGCGTTTTTGGCGTCGAGCCGGAAGCGGGCAACGACACCTGGCTTTCGCTGCAAAAAGGCGAGCGCGTCGAAATTCCCGTGCCCAAAACGATTGCCGACGGCTTGCAGGTCAGCGCGCCCGGCAAGCTGACTTTTCCGATTGTGCAAGCCTTGGTTGAAGACATTCTGCTGGTGAGCGAGGACGAGATGATTGCGGCGTTGCGCTTCATGCTCGAACGGATGAAAGTGCTGGTCGAGCCGTCGGGCGCTGTGGGCGCAGCAGCCCTTTTACATCACAAGCTCGATTTCGCTGCTCAACGTGTCGGCGTGATTCTGTCAGGCGGCAATCTGGATTTGGTGAAGCTGGCGCAGTGGGTGGCCGCCAGTTAAGACTTTTTGCTACCATTGGCGTGGTACAGGGAGCGGTAGCGACCGGGTTCTTACGAATGACGCACTTTAGGAATCCACCAGGTCGCTACCGCTCCCTGTACCACGCCAACTCGATACCCCACCGTTTGCTCCATACCTTCGGAGGTTCAAGCTATGTTTCGTACTACCCTTGGCGCACGCGTTCGTTGTTTGAGATGGCAGGCTGTCTGCGCGGCGTTAGCGTTGTTGAGCTGTGTCGCACAGGCTCAAGTGCCGCAAGTTCCCCGCCTCGCCATTGTCTCGGCGGCCAGTTATGAAGCGCAGGCGGTGGCGCCGGATTCCATCGCCGCGATTTTTGGCCCGGGCTTGTCCGTGCAAACGCTTACCGCTACGACTCAACCGTTACCACAGCGGTTGGGCACAACCACGGTGACAGTAAAAGACGCCAGGAATGTCGAACATGCCGCCGGACTCTTTTTCGTCTCGCCGACGCAAATCAATTTTCTCGTCCCGCCACAGGCCGCGCCCGGCGCGGCGACCATCACCGTCAACAATGGCTTGGCGCGGATCGAGGGAAGCGTCACGCTTGTGCGCGTCGCGCCGGGGTTGTTCACCGCCAACGGCAATGGGCAAGGCCCTGCGCTCGGCTTGCTCTTGAGCATCAATGCGAATGGCAGCCAGCAGACCGAACCGCTGGCCGAATTCAACCAAGCCTGTCGCTGCTACGTCGCGCGGCCGATCAGTTTTGGCACAGCGGCGGAGGGTCAGCGTTTCCTCGTGCTCTTCGGCACGGGCTGGCGCAATCGCGCGACGCTGAGCGATTTGACGGCGCGCATCGGTGGCGTGCCGGTCCCGATCAGTTTTGCGGGCGGGCAAAGTAACTTCGCCGGGCTTGATCAACTCAACATCGCTCTGCCAATCGCCAGTCCAACATCCGGTGATAATCCACTCAACGGCGAGGGGCGACTCGAAGTCGCGTTGAGCGCCGTTGGCTTTGGTTCAGCGAATGTCGTCGAAATCGAACGCGCCGCAAGCACTCCGATAGCAGGCGGCATGCAAATCACCGGCTTTGAACCAACGCGGGTGTTGGCAGGCGAACGATTGACGATTCGCGGCAGCGGCTTTCCTTCGGGTATAGCGGTGTGCACGACCATCAACTGCCCGCCCTTCATTGTGCGCATCGGCAAGCTGGAAGCTCCGATTATTTCTACGACCGAGACCGCCATTATGGTGCGCGTTCCCTACGGCGTCGTGTCGGACAAGGTCAGCGTGCAATTTGGCGTGAGGGGCGGCGTGAGCGCCACTGCCTTGCCTGTGCGCACATCGTTGAGCGGTTTTGTCGAAGACACGCGGCGGCGTCCGTTGGCCGGTGTGCGTGTGACGCTCGCCAATTCGACGCTCAGCGTGCGCACCAACGCCGAAGGGCTTTTCGTGTTGCCAGACGCGCCAGTTGATGCGGCAGCAGTAGTCACTGTTGACGGCACTGCGCTGGGGCTGACGCATGAATTTCCGCGTCTGCGCCTGGCCACGTCCGTACTCGCGCAGCGCGACAATTTCAGCGCGCACCCAATCGTCTTGCAGCAAGCCACGGGCGCGCCGATCAAAGTGCCGAACGCTGTAGCGATTGAAACACGCGGTGAAGCTGCCGCCTTTGCTTTGCAACCTGCCGCGCAGTGGCCCTTGCTGGCAGAATTCGACGTGTTGCAACAAGAGCCGCTGGGCAGTTTTGCGTTCACCCTGCCAAACAATACGATTGTCGTGCCGAATTGCGACGATCCCTCGCAGGGCGTGGATTGTTTGCGTCCCATCGAACAATTGACGCTGACGCAAATCGAAAACAGTCGCGCGCCTATACCGTTGCCGCGCGGTTATTTCAGTTCGGCCATTGCGCAACTTACGCCGTTGAACGCCACCATTGTACTCGGAGGCAAACTCACGTTGCCCAACCTCGACCGCTTGCCCGCCGATCAACCCGTCAAGCTTTTCCACCTGGCGCAAGCCCCGCTCCCGCTCATCGGCGTAGTGGCAAACGGCATAGGTGAATGGGTCGAGTATGCAGGACGGTTCTGTGCGCTCGGGCTGCCATGTCCTGCCGCGCGCGTCTCGCGAGACGGCCAGCGCATCGAGACCGATGAGGCAGCCATCAGAACGACCGGCATCTTTTTCGCTGCGCTCGAACGCCCCACGACGACGCTCACCGGTCGCTTAGTACAACCTGTCGAGGGCGGTGGCGTCATCATTGGCGGGCTTGGCCAGCCCGCTCAACGCCCGCTGGCGCGCGCCATCATCGCGGCGCGCGGCCAAGTTGCCGTGACCGACGACAATGGCGGATTCGTCCTGCGCTACGTGCCGGTGCTGGCGCGCGGCGAAGTGAGCGCCGTCGAATTCAGCTTCATTCGCTTTGACGCAAATGGCAACGCGCGCGTCGAGCGCCTGGTGCGCAACAATGTCGCACTCGTCGCCAACAGCGTCATTGATCTTGAAACAACCGAAGCCAAACCCGTCAATGAAAATCGCCCGCCGCTCATCTTCGCCGGGTCGCGCTTCGCGGTGGACGAAGGCAAGACAAGCGATTACGACTTGCTCGTCACCGATGCCGACAGCGGGACAGACCCGCGCGAAACCTTGCGCGTCAGCTTGAGCGGGCCGCCCTTCGCCACGCTCATCACACGCGGCGAGGGACGTTACAGCTTGCGCCTCACGCCCGGCTTTGCCGATGCGGGCGAATATCGCGTGACGCTCAGCGCCGTTGATCGCGCGGGCGCGTCGGCCACGCAACAGCTCGCGCTCACCATCAACCAAGTCAATCAACCGCCGCGCGCGCTGGCCCAAACCATCACGACAGATGAAGACAGGCCCAAAGCGATTATGCTCACAGGCAGCGATCCTGATCGTGATGCCTTGCGCTTCATCGTGCTCACCCCACCGCGCAACGGGCGGCTGAGCGGTGATGCGCCCGATTTGGTTTACACGCCTCAAGCGAACTTCTTCGGCGCGGATAGCTTTACCTTCAAGGTGAGCGACGGCGTGCTCGAAAGCGAACCCGCCACCGTGACAATTCAGGTCAATGCGGTCAACGATGCGCCGACGCTGGTTGTGCCCAATGAGCAGCGCATCGAAGCGGGCAAGCTGCTCAGCTTCACGCTCACTGCCGATGACGCAGACACGAGTGAGCAAGTACGCATCACCGCGCAAAATATGCCTACTGGCGCGACGCTCACTCCGTTGGCAGTGACAGCCGCGCGGGCTGCGGCACGTTTCGACTGGACGCCAACCAGCGCGCAAACCGGACTTTTCGTCGTCACCTTTCAAGCGACCGATGACAACCCGCTTACGCTCACGACTACGCGCACCGTGGCTATCACCGTGACCGCGGCGGGCGCTGCCAACACGGGCGTCTGGACGGCGACGGGCGGGCCAATGGGAGGCGTTGATCTAACGGCGCTGCTCGCGTTGGACGGCTTGGTGCTGGCGGGGACGAATCAGTTCGGCATTTATCGTTCGACTAACAACGGGCAGGCTTGGACGCGCAATAACGACGCGCCCACCACGCCCAACTATGTGCGCGCGTTGGCGGCTGGCAGCACGTCGCTCTTCGCCGCTTCGCTCATCGGCGGCATCTATCGTTCGGATGATCGCGGCTTGAGCTGGCAACCGGCCAATCAAGGCTTGCCTGATCAAATCTCGCTGATTACGCGTTCGCCATCCCTGCTGGCGGCGCGCGGCACAACGGTCTTCGTCGCTTTCCACAACCTTCAATTGCTTGGCCCACAAGCCGCCGTCGAGGTCTATCGCTCGATTAACAATGGCGCGAGTTGGACGCGAATCGAGGACGGCTTGCCGCGCTTCGGCGGACTGGTCGCGCTGGCGTTCACCGGCGCCAATGTTTTTGCCGCATATCAAACACAGCTCTTCCGCTCTGCCGACAACGGCGCGAACTGGCAAAACATCACGCCGATTTCAGCCGATGGTTTGGTCTTTACCGATTTATTGGGCAAGGGGAATGATCTTTTCGCGGCGACGCAGCAAGGCTTGCTGCGTTCGAGCGATCAAGGCGCGACGTGGACGACGTTGAGGAATGCACCGCCAGGCATCAGCCAATTGGTGACGAGCGGCGCGAATCTCTTTGCCGTTGCGCCAAATGGCACGCAACAGAGCGTCTATCGCTCGACCGACAACGGCGCGACATGGACGCGCGCTGACGCAGGTTTGCCGCCCACAGGTGATTTTGCACCCAGCGGCAACTTCCGCCTCGCGGCCAACGCGACGCATTTATTCGTCAATGCCTTCGGCAGAATTTATGTTTCGGCGAACCAGGGCGAACGTTGGGAGCCAGCGACACCGCTGACCAACCTCACAGTGGCGACTTTGGCGACGTTGAATGCGGGAACACAGGACGCGCGACTTTTTGCAGGGACTGAAGTCGGCGTCTTCACCACCGGTGCGCCGTGGCAGGATTGGCGCGCCGCCAACAATGGGCTGCCGCTTTCCAATCAAGTTGGCGGCTCCGGTATTGCGGCCATCGGCCAACTCCTCACGCTGGACAATCTGCTCTTCGCGCAACTGACGAACGGCTTCTTCCGCACGGCGGACAGCGGGCGCAATTGGGAGGCGGCCAGCACAGGTTTGCCGTTGCGCAACAGCCTCATCCAAGCGGCGGGCGCGCATCGCACGGCGCTCTTTGCGAGTGTGACGGAGTATGGCGCACTTGGCGTGTCCGGTTTCAGCTACACGGTTTATCGCTCGCTGGATCGCGGCGCGACTTGGCAGGAAGCCAAACGAGGTTTGCCGAGTGTGGCGGTCACGTGCTTCACCGCCACGGGCATCGAGGGCGATGTCATCGTCGCGGGCACGGCAGGCAGCGGCGTTTATCTTTCAGCAGATAATGGCACAACCTGGCGCGCGCTCAATCAAGGCTTGCCGCCAAACAGTTCGGTCTTCGCGTTGGGAAGCCTGCCCGGTGGCAGCCGCTTATTGGCCGCCACGCAAAACGGCCTGTTCGTCTTCAACAGCACTAGCCAAAGTTGGACGCGTAGCGAGACGGGCTTTTTGCCTGGCATGTTGGTTACTGCGTTGCACGTCGCGGGCGGATACGTTTTTGCCGTCACGATCTCCAACGAAATGCCTTGTCCGAGTGGTGGTTTCTTGCTGCCGGATGCGACTGGGCGATTGCGCTGTTTCGGTGGCATCATCGAGGGCCCTCCCAGACCCAGAGAGCCTGAGCCAACTGTTGATGCCGCGCCGGAACAAGTGGGGTTGAATCCTGGTGGCTTGTCGGGCGATGTATACGTTTCGACCGATCAAGGCACGACCTGGGCTGCGCTGGGCGCGGGGCTGCCGCGCGGCACCACAACCACAATTGGTTCCAGCGGACGCACAGCCTTTGCCGGGACGGCTGGCGGCGGCGTTTTTGTTCGGCAGTTCTGAATCTTTGACAAGCCGTTTCGGCGGCGCGTAGAATCCGCGTTCGTCGCAACGATTGCACTCATTATAGAGATTCCCAACTATGGCTTGGTTCAAACGCGATACCGACAAACTCGGCGAGGCGCCGCTGCCGGAAGAACGCACCGTCAAAACCGAAGGCATCTTCGTCAAGTGCGAGAATGAAGATTGCGGCGTGACGATTTACCGCAAAGACCTCAAAGCGAATCTGAGCGTCTGCCCTACCTGCAATTATCACTTTCGTCTGACAGCGCGCGAGCGCCTGCAAATGCTCTTTGATAACGGCAAGTACGAAGAGCGCGACGCCAACCTGTCGCCGGTTGATCCGCTGGAATTTGTAGACACTATGCCTTACCGCGAGCGCCTGGCTAAAAGCCAGAAGGCGACAGGCTTGCGCGACGCCATTATCGTCGGCAAAGGCAAGCTGAGCGAGCGTACGCTTGTTATCGCGGCGATGGAGTTCAAATTCATGGGCGGCGGCATGGGTTCGGTGGTCGGCGAGAAGATCACGCGCGCGATTGAACATTGCCTGGAAAAACGCCTGCCACTGATTGTCGTCTCGTGCTCCGGCGGCGCGCGCATGCAGGAAGGCGCTCTCTCGTTGATGCAAATGGCCAAAGTTGCCGCCGCGCTGGCGTTACTGGACGACGCGCGGTTGCCCTACATCTCGCTGTTGACCAACCCGACGACGGGCGGCGTGACGGCGAGCTTTGCCATGCTGGGTGATCTGAATATCGCCGAGCCGGGCGCGTTGATCGGCTTCGCGGGCGCGCGCGTGATCGAACAGACGATTCGCCAAAAATTGCCCAAGGGCTTTCAGCGTTCAGAGTTCTTGCTCAAACACGGCATGCTCGATGCTGTAGTTGATCGCCGCGAGTTGCGCGAGTTTCTCATCAGCACGCTGGAGTTCACCGGGCCGGATCAATGAATTGCGGATTGCGGATTGCGGATTGCGGATTGCGCCGTCAGTAGCACGATCCGTGACCTTCAGTTTGTGCTCCGCGCGTCTATAAAAATCAGGAGTTGCCTTGTCATTCCGCATTCCGCATTCCGCATTCCGCATTTTCCTCCCACTCGTCGTTTGTCTTGGCACACTTGCTTGCGCGAAGGACGGAGCTGCTTCCAAATCGCCAAGCGCTGAAGCCATAGCCACGCCTGCCGTAGAACCACAGAAAAAGACGACGGCCTTTGACGGCGAGCGCGCTTTCAATCACGTCAAAGCGCAGGTCGAATTCGGGCCGCGCCCGGCTGGCTCGGCGGCGTTGGAAAAGACGCGCGAGTATTTGGTCAAAGAACTGAAAAGCTACGGTCTGAAGGTGACGCTCGACGAGTTCACACCCACGACGCCGCAGGGCAAGGTGAAGATGAAGAACGTCATCGCAGAACTGCCCGGCGCGTCACCCGACATCATCGCCATTGGCAGCCATTACGACACCAAGCCGTTCAAAGAATTCACCTTCGTCGGCGCTAACGATGGCGGGTCGAGTACTGGCGCACTGCTTGAAATCGCGCGGGTGATGGCCAGCGACAAGACCCAGCGCAAGTTCACCTATCAATTCGTCTTCCTGGATGGCGAGGAAGCTTTTTGTCACGGCTGGGACGAGTGCCTCGGCAACAAGGATCACACCTATGGCAGCCGCCATATGGTCGAACGTCTGCGCGCGGACAAACAACTCAATCAAATCAAAGCCTTCGTCCTGCTGGATATGATCGGCGACAAAGATTTGAATATGATGCGCGAAGATAACTCGTCTTCGTGGTTGGTGCAGGCCATTTGGGCAACGGCGCAGGAAGCGGGCTACAACAAAAATTTCCTCCGCGAGTCATCTTATATTGAAGATGACCACTCGCGCTTTCTGGAAGCAGGGGTGCCCGCCGTGGACTTGATTGATTTTGAATATGGCGGCGTGCAAAACCAGTACTGGCATACAAAAGACGATACGCTCGATAAGCTCAGCGCACAGAGTCTGAAGGCCGTCGGCGATGTTGTGCTGCTCAGTCTGCCGAAGATTGAAGCGCAGATCAGATAACGAGAGCAACTTGCGGCCTCGGCAAGTCACTTCAGCCAGCCAGCTTATTTGCTTGGCTGCGCCGTAATGTTTTCCAACAGTGCACACTTATTGGCGTCCACCCCTCAAAACTCAATCAGCACAACTGGCTCGTATGCCGGTGGTACGTCCAATATTAAGCTTGCATCTTTAACGCAGATGCTAGATGATTTGCGCGACTTGGCAGCGGTGCGGGAAGCGAAGCAGGCCGTTGTAAGTCACACCTAAGCAGTACAATCGAGTTGTTTGGATAGCTGAGGCTTTCGCCTCGGAGGTTGGCTCGCATGCAACGCCGAGGGGAAAGCGCGCAGGCAAGGCTTTAGCAGTTGTCTGCCAGCCGTCAACTCGATTCCCCCCTGATGTTCTTTCTCGACATAGCCATAGGAACGAACCGCCAACGAAGCTGATCGTGCGGTCAATTTCGGGTTCGGGTGTTTCTCTGCGCTGCCGCTTTCGCTCCCTGGCGCGCGCGTAGAGGCGCCATTGCGGTAGCTGCGTCTCACCACAGCTTGTAAGCAAAGGCGGGATTCTGGACTAACAACCAAGAAGGAAAAGTAGGATGAACAAGTGGGAATATCGGACGGTTGATTGGGGCGAGATTCGCAAGATCGGTTCACGTATCACTGGCGAAGATTTTATTGACGCCAACGTGGACGCGGGCTTGAACTCGCTAGGGCAAGAGGGCTGGGAATTGACCAGCGTTTATGTTGACGGCTACGCAGTGCACCGTAGCAACAAGGGCGAGGAGTTGCTTTCCAGCAGCCGTTACGTCAAATACACCTTCAAGCGCCCTGCCAGCGCCTAACTTACTCAACGAGATAACGGTGGTGAGTGTGGTGTGAGAGGGTCTTTGCCATTTGAACTGCGCTCATCACCCATCAACCGGCTAGTCTGTCATTTCCGCTGGTGGTTGATAATTTCCTTGATGTCGGCAAAGAGCACTTTAGTGATCGTGCCGTCATTGCCGAGAATTTTGACCGCCGGTTTGCTGAACGGCTGTGTGCTGCGCAGATTATCTATCTTGCCGCGCACGCGTAGACCTTCGTGTGTGACGACCTCGACATCCTCGCTTTCGAGCATGCCCTGCAACTTTTCCATCATTGTAAAGAAATCTGACACGGTTTCTCTCCCCTGCTGTCTCGTTATTTATCAGAACTCCCTGCGCCAGACACCTTGCCTATTCTTCGGCTACGTTTAACTACAACCCAACCACTGCGTCCAGATTGCCCACGCCGTCTCGGTGGTCTGCTTCTTGAGCGAATCATCCAAACCGAACAGCAACAACACCGATTGAACGCCGTTGTAGACCAGATGCGTCGCGACGCTCGGCAAAATGCTGCCCGTCGCCGCACGCAGCATCGTCAAGATAAAGCTCAACAACACAATCGTCACAATAGCCGCCCAACTCCCCCAGTATTGCGGTACGTGCACCAGCACAAAAAGAAATGTCGTCAGGCCTACGCCCGCTACCCGTCCCCAGCGCTTTGCGATGCCAGGATAAAGCACGCCGCGATAGACCACTTCTTCAACCAGCGGCGCCGTCAGCACGGCCAGCAGCGCAGTCAACACGCGCACGCTCGTCCCCAGCTTCAACATCCGCTCCAGATCGGTCTCGTGATGTGGCAGGATTTTGGCAAACAACATCGCCGCGCCCATCATCAGGAACGCCAGCGCCACTGCGTGCACCCATTTGAATTGCGGATGCCAACTCCAACCCAGCGTGCGCCAGAAAGGCCGTTGCCCGCGTCCCGCCACAATCAACCAGCAAAAGCCCAGCGTCAACAAATGCGCGGGAAACGCCGACGCGATTGAAAGCATCGCCAACAGCCAGTCTATCTGGATCGCCTTCGGCACCCCACCTGACTGAAAAACCCTTACAGCAACGTAAATGATGGCGGCGATGATCTGCGTGCCGACCATCAACGCCAGACTGATCAGCCAAGTCAGCAAGCCCATACCAGCGCCCCACGGCACTGCTTCCGGCGGCGCTGTAGCGGCAGCCTCTTGCACAGGCGCTCCAAACACTGCCGGCTCATTGATTGCTTGCGCAATGCAACTCGGACATCCACCAAACCCCGGTTCAAACGCCTGACCGCACTTCGGACAATACTCAACCACTGTTGCCATAATCTTGCTCACTGACAAACCCTGCACCTTGCGGCCAGCTATTCGGCACGCATTTCACCGAACACCAACCAACGCCGCCCACTCTACACGCGCAGCAACAAGCGCGTCAAATTTTCATTGCGACAAGCCGTTCAGGCCAACAGCCTGTCTGCCATCAACAGCGCAATGATCGTCTTTGAATCAACCAACGCGCCGCGCATAGCCATCTGCACCGCCTCCGACAATGGCAAATAAACGATCTCGATCAACTCATCGTCATCCAACTGCTGTGTCGCCGGCTGCAACTCAGTCGCCAGATAAACGTGCAGCTTCTCTTCGCAAAAGCCCGGCGTCGGGTAAAACTCGCAGAGCTTTTCCAAGCGTCCCGCGCGCCAGCCGATCTCTTGCTCCAACTCGCGCGCCGCGCACTCTTCCGGCGCTTCGCCCACTTCCAACTTCCCTGCCGGAATCTCCAACAACTCAGCGCGCGCCGGATGCCGATACTGCCGCACCAACGCGATGCGGCCATCGTCAAAGACTGGTAAAGCTCCCGCGCCGCCATTATGCCGCACGACTTCGTGCACCAACTCCTGACCGTTCGCTTCGCGCAAACGGTCACGATCTACTTCGAAGACCAGACCTTTGAAAATCTTTTCGGATGTGAGCAATTGACGCGGCACGATCTACATATCTCCCCACAACAGCCTGCGGACACTACTCGTCAAAAAACAAGACATTCGGCCCATCTTCTATCTTCCGCGACCGGCGCCAATAGAAGAAGCTGCTGCCCGCTAGCAAACCCAGAAAGATAGCGATCAGAAGCATGATGCCGATCCAATAAAAAGTCCGCAGCAAGATGCTGGCCGTCTGCATTGCTTCTTCAATAGCAGCAGGGTCTGGTGGTCGCACAGCCAGCGGGATCGAGGTGAACTTATCACCTGCCCAAGTAACCTTCGGTGTGTATTGGATCTCGCTCGTGAGTTGCTCGGCCACAGCTTGCTCAGTAGTTCCCGTCGTAACGACAGCATAATTGCCGACGCGCTTCAGCCAAGTCTGCCTTCTAGCCGGGTCGGGTTGCGCATTGATTGCCGCTTCGAGGCTGGCGTAACCATCCGACGCCAATTGCGGGGTCTGAAACTCGAAAATGATGATACCGATGGATAGTTGATTAGCCGGCTGATTAGCTTGATAGAGCGCGGCAGCAGCTTCTACTCCGGTATTATCAAACCGCACCGCCGGAGACAGAAAACCGAAACGCTTATCTTGGGCGAGGGCTTGCGCACCAGTCACATAAAACTCGCTGGCCGCAACGCGCGCAGCTTTGGGCAAATGATCTACGAGCGGTGGCAGTTCGGCTTTTCCGTTTGAGAACGGCGGCAGCTCGCGTAACAACTCAGTCGCACTGACCTCAGTCAGTTTCACGCCACGCAACCTGATGACATAACGTCCCGCGCAAAACTGCTGTTGGTGCGCCGTCGCCAGCAACCGGTTGAACGTGTAAAAGCCATAAGCGCCGGACGAGAAGCGCATTTCAAACAATTCCACTAATAGCCGCTCTTTGCCCTTCGCATAACTGCGTCTGACGCCAGATTGGAGTTCATACTCCAATCCAACTTCTCCCTGCTCCAGGCGCTTCGCCTCTGCGCCACTGAACATCTGCGCCGGGCCAGGGGCTTGCCAGCCATCCCCCAGTTTGTCCGGCAGGCTGAGCTTCTTTGTGTTGGCACTGGCCAATGAGATGACCTGAAGCGGTTCAGCGCCCAGTGACACAGCTACACAAGCGCACGCGAGCAACATCACCGAGGAAAGCTGCTTGAAAAAATTACTGCTAGTTATTGACAAAACATCTCCTCCAATAACTCTAAGCCGATGGGTCAGCGTAGAACGGACTCAAGCCTGTGGTGCGGTACAGGGAGCGGTAGCGACCTGGTGACTCCGGGTACCCATGACTCGGAGTCACCAGGTCGCTACCGCTCCCTGTACCGCATAAGCACAGCTATTCAACCATGCGCCTCACCGTCGTGCAAGAAAGGCGATTTCAACCACGAACCTCGGCAGTCAAGCGTTTAGAGTACGAGCTTTAGCTTGCTAGTGGATTGTACACACGCCACTAGCAAGCTAAAGCTCGTACTCTAAACACTCGACGCCAATCGCTCACGTCGCTTTCAACTCGCACAGCTTGACACCTCTGGCCGACTCCGCGAAGCTAGCGCCCGTCGCTGACAGGCAGTTCGCTTCAGCTACCTGAGCCACTACAGTTTCGGCAGCAACAGGAGGAAATGCCCGTGCCATCACCCACGAAACGCGCGTCACGGCTGGCTTGGCTCATTCCCGGCAGCATCGCCTTCATCGTCTTTCTCGGCGGTGTCGCAGGCAATCTGGTGGCGAATGATCTGGCTGAATTTTACAAAAACCATCGGAAGCTGGTGCTGATCGTTTTCTTCATCTCGCTGGCAGCAGCCATCATCGGCGCACTCCTCGAACATTTCAAAGCTGGCGACGACAAGCCCGCCGCCAATCACAACCCTGCTCCCAACTCTGACACGCCGCCAAATCAAGTCGTCAAGATCAAGAACTACTACCAAACCCCGCCAGCCACTCCCTCACCGCTGCACCAAATCCCCGACCCGCCCGACGATTTCACCGGGCGCAAAGCCGAACTGCAAGCCATGCTCGACAATCTGCAACGCGGCGTGACCATCTCCGGTCTGCAAGGCCTGGGCGGCGTGGGCAAGACGGCGCTGGCGCTCAAGCTGGCCGAGCGGTTGAAGCCTAGCTACCCCGACGCGCAGTTCTTTCTCGACTTGCAAGGTGCGAGCGCACAGCCCGTCACCACAGCCGCCGCGTTGTCGCACGTTATTCGCGCCTATCATCCTGAAGCCCGGCTGCCCGACACGGTCGCGGAGTTGCTGCCGCTCTATCAATCGGCACTGCACGGGCAGCGGGCCTTGCTGCTGTTTGACAATGCCAAAGACCGCGCGCAGGTCGAGCCGCTCATCCCGCCCGCCGGGTGCGTGCTGCTGGTCACGTCGCGCGCGCATTTCGCGTTGCCAGGCATGAAAGAGCAGCACCTGGACGCGCTGCCGCCCGATGATGCGCGGGCGTTGCTGCTGGCCCAATGCGAGCGCATCGGCGCGCAGGCGGATGAGGTGGCCAAGCTTTGCGGCTGTCTGCCGCTGGCATTGCGCGTCGCGGGCAGCTTCCTGCAAGTGAAACGCGATTTCCCGGTAGGCAAATACCTCGAACGGTTGCGCGCGGCGCGGTTACGGCAATTGCCCGAAGTGGCGGCCTCGCTCGGCTTCAGTTACGAACAGTTGCCGCCCGAACAACAAGCACGCTGGCGGGCGCTGGCCGTCTTCCCCGACACGTTTGACCTAGCCGCCGTCGCTGCTGTGTGGGAAGTAGACGAAGATGCAGCGCAAGACGCGCTGAGCGAGATTGTGAGTTATAGCCTATTAGATTGGGAAGCTGCGACGAGCCGTTACCGCTTGCATGACCTGGCGCGCGAGTTTGCCTCTGCGCAACTGAGCAAAGCCGAACATAATGCAACTCAACTCAGCCACGCACAGCATTTTTGCGAAGTGCTGAGAAAATCCCGTGACCTTTACCTCCAAGGCAACGAACAGGTCACGGTCGGGCTGGCGCTCTTCGACAGAGAAAGGTTGAACATTGAAGCAGGGTTGGCTTGGGCAACAATGCACAATACAACCGATAAAGAAGCCATCGTGTTGTGTGTTGAGTATCCCAACGCTGGTGACTACATGTTTGATTTACGTTTAACGCCTCATGAGTGGATATATTGGCTGGAAGTGCAACGGGACGCCGCCATCAACCTGCACCGGCGTGATTTGGAAGGCTTGGCGCTCTGCAATCTCGGTATAGCCTACAGGAACTTAGGCGAGATTCATAAGGCCATCTCATTTTATGAACAGGCTTTGATCATTGCACGCGAAATTGGCAACCAATTTGACGAAGGTAATGCTCTCCGCAACCTCGGCATTGCCAACGCCAAATTGGACGAATCTCGCAAGGCTATTACATTTTACGAACAGGCTTTGACGATTGCACGCGAGATTGGCGACCGACGCGGCGTAGGCGCCTCACTCAGCAGACTTGGCATCACTTATGCCAAATTGGGCGAGTACCAAAAGGCTATCAGGTTTTATGAGCAAGCTTTGACCATCGCACGCGAGATCGGCAATTGGCGTGGTGAGGGAACCGCGCTCGGGAACCTCGGTCTCGCCCATGCTGACTTAGGCGATCCTCGCAAGGCCATTGAGTTCTACCAACAAGCTCTCATCATCGTCCGCAAGATCGGCGACCGGCGCGGTGAAAGTACTGCGTTGTGGAATATAAGCCTGAGTCTGGGCAAACTCGGCGAGCGTGTGCAGGCCATTGCATGCGCCGAAGCTTCGCTCAAGATTAAAGAAGAGATTGAAGACCCACGCGCCGCAGAAGTGCGCGAGCAATTGGCCAAGTGGCGGAAATGAAGGCGGAGGGCGAAATAACAGTAACGGCGGAGCGTGCCTTGAACGAGTCGAAATGCTAAACTGCCACGCGAGGGGTAACAATGATGGCTACTACTACTACAGTCAGTCCACAAGGCGACATCACCCTTCCGGCAGAGTTACGCCGCCAATTCGGCCTCGAAGCAGGCGCGCCGGTAATCGCCGAAGCCTGCGCCGACGGCATTCTCATCCGCCGTGCGCCTGTTGAGCCACCCATTGAGGCCGAAGCCTACACCCCTGAACGCCAAGCCGAATTCCTGCTCTCGAACGCCGTAGATGCAGCAGATTATGCGCGCGCACTCTCGGAAGTGCGGCGACTGGGTCTCGATCCGGCGACGATCCCACACTACCTGAGCTAACAATCTTACCTTGTATTCCGCACTTACAGCGGATTCGGCTTCCCAAACACAATCGTCTCCCGAAACGTCGCGTAGGTCGCGCGCCCATTCAGCTTGGCCGGATTGAACCGGTAAGAGCGAAAAGCTTCGATGGATTTGGCGTTGAGCGCCGAGTCGGGCGTGTCGAGCACGCGCACGTTGGTGACGCGGCCTTCGGGCGTGACGACGCCTTCGAGCGTGATCGAGCCTCTGACCTGCGCGCCCGGCGGGAATTTGACCAGCACACGATTGACGACGGTCGGCGGCTCGAAGGTGTCGCTCGACGTGATCTCGACTTTCGAGCCGAAGGCGTCGGTCGGGCGCGAGATGTCTGAAGGTTTGTTCTGCAAGCCTTTGGCGACGATGATCGCGGGCGTGATCGTCACCAACAAGGCGCGCGTCTCCGGTACAGTCTCGACGCCTTCCGGCCCTTTGAATTCGCGCACGCCGAAGGCCGCGCGTTCACCGCGCAGCATCACCGTCTCGTAGTTGTTCGCGCTGATGCTGGTGAATTCCATCAGGACTTGATTGCCGTACTTGGCTGTGAAATCGAAGCTGACCTCTTCGCGTGTGATTAGGCGCGGCGTGATGGTGAAGGTGAACGGCTTCTCGTTCATCGGCTGCGTGTCGGTAAAGTTCTCGCCCTCTTTCAAGCCGACCGAAGGGCGCACGTGGCGCAGCTTCAGATCTTCCACGCCGTAGTTGCGCGTGATGTGTTCAACCTCGTCTTCCGGCGTCGAAAAGGTCTGTTTGAGCTTGGTCACGAGGCCGAACTTCTTCGAGCGCACGTCATCGAATTGATAGACGGCCACGGTGATGCCCGCGCCGTAGTCAGATTTTTTGAGCAGTTGGGCATTTGCCGTAGTAGACAGTGGACAGTAGACAGTAGACAGTAGACAGTAGACAACGAACCGCGCCCACTTCCCTGCTCTAAACTTACACATTTCGCTTTTCCTCCAACAACAACTGATAAGCTTCATTTTTAGAAATCCCGCGCAAGCGCGCCGCCTGTTTCAACGCTTCGTTGCGGCTCAAATCCAGCTCGCGCATCAACTCTTCTATTAATTCACTGATTGGTTGGTCAATAACCTGCACTGAATTATCTTCGCGCCATCCGGCGATGACAAGCACCAACTCGCCCCGCACTTCCTGCCCGGCCAACCGTTCATTTAATTCGCGCAAGGTGCCACGCAAAAACTCTTCGTGAATTTTAGTCAATTCGCGCGCCAGCGCGGCGGGCCGGTCACCCAAAATCTCCAATGCATCGGCCAAAGTCTCGTGCACGCGATGCGGCGCTTCGTAAAGAACGAGTGTGGCGCGTTGAGGTTGCAATTCTTCCAGCTTCGCCCGCCGCGCTTGTTGTTTGGGCGGCAGAAACCCGGCAAACAAAAAGGCATCGGTCGGCAATCCCGAAGCGATCAACGCCGCGACCAAAGCCGTCGCGCCGGGAAGCGGCACGACCTCGATTCCGCGCTCGAGCGCCGCCGTCACTACGTGATACGCCGGGTCGGAAATGCCCGGCGTGCCCGCGTCCGTAACCAATGCGACACTTTCGCCCGCGGCCAAGCGTTCGACCAACTCCGCCGCCCGCTCGCGCTCGTTATGTTCGTGGTAGCTGATCGTAGGCTTGCTGATGCCGAAGTGTTGCAGCAAGCGTCCGGTGTGGCGTGTGTCCTCGCACGCGATTAGATCAACCTCTTTCAACACGCGTAAGGCGCGTAACGTGATGTCTTCGAGATTGCCGATTGGCGTGGCGACTAGGTAGAGAGGCATTGTTTCTGAAAGATGAAGGCTGAGTGATGAAGGATGAAAAGTCTGTCTTGTATTTCATCCTTCATCACTCAGCCTTCATCCTTCCTTCTGAATTCCATCGTTCAAATTTGCATCCTTCCACACCCAAATCCCGCCGCGTATGCCGTAAGTGTTGGAAACGATTTCAACATCCTTGCCGAATTTGAGCGTAATGTTTTCCGCGTTGCCGCCGCCCAGATAGAGTTTGTCGAAGCGCGTCAAGATGCGGAAATATTCGATAGCCATTTTCAGCCGTTTATTCCAACGGCGCTTGCCGACTTCTTTGAAAGCGCGGTTGCCGAGTTGCTCTTCGTAAGTTTCACCATGGCGAAACGGGATGTGCGCGAGTTCTAGATGTGGCGCGAGCCGTCCGTCTTCAAACAACGCTGAGCCGAGGCCCGTGCCGAGCGTGAGCACGAGTTCGACACCAGCGCCCTTGATCGCGCCGAGGCCCTGCATATCGGCGTCGTTGATGACGATGACCGGTTTGCCCGTGAGCTTGCGCAGCGCACTTTGCAGGTCATACCCCAGCCACACCTTGCCGCCCAGGTTGACGCCCGTCAGCGTGCGCCCGCGCCGCACCACACCGGGGAAACCTACTGAGATGCGATCAAACGGCGGCAATTGTGCGGTCAACTCTTTGAATTTTTCCAATAGCACTTTTGGCGGGCACGGTTTCGGCGTTTCGACTCGCACACGCGGCGTGAGCATCTGGCCATTCTCGTCCAGGATC
Organism: uncultured Acidobacteriota bacterium; assembly: GCA_963699175.1. Classification (GTDB taxonomy): domain Bacteria; phylum Acidobacteriota; class Blastocatellia; order RBC074; family RBC074; genus JACPYM01. The sequence continues at coordinate 2,827,559 of OY969418.1, forward strand.
GAAGCCTTCAGTCCGGAACCGCCGATGTCGAAGGCGAGCGTCTTCGTGCCTTTGTAAGCGAGCGGCGGAACCGTCGTAGATTTTGCCTGCGTGGTAGTTTTGTTTGGTCGTTTTGGGGCGGCTTTTTTAGTGGGCTTAGCCGGTCTCTTTTTGCTGGTTGCCATCATCATCTCTCCAAGTATGGGGATTGGCGTTGTTGTGACTTTGTGCTTAAATCGCGGCCACAGGACTATAACTGAAATTACCGCTGTTTGCGAAGAGAAGGAGAAATCTTATGCGCCGAATGTTTCTGGCATTTTTGTTATTGGTCTTGCCTGCCACCGCGCAGGCCAAAGCACTCGACCCGCTCAAACCTGGCCCGTACCCAGTTGGCGTGACGACGACGGTCTTTGTTGACTACAAGCGCACCGATGTCGCAACCAAGGAACCGCGCACGCTCGTTACTGAAATTTGGTATCCGGCCACCGACGATGCGCGGGCGTTGCCGAAGAATAAACTTTCGAACTTCTTTCCGGGCGGCGTCACGCCGCAGTTGGAACAGCTCGTCAAACTAGCCTTCAAAAAAACGGCCAGCGAAGCTGACCAGCTTTTCTCGGACGAATCTGTGCGTGATGCGCGCGTGCGCGAAGGCAAGTTTCCCGTCATCTTCTTTTCACACGGCAATCGCAGCATGCGCTGGCAGAGCACTTTCTGGTGCGACTACCTGGCTTCGCACGGTTACGTGATCGTCTCCGCTGATCACACAGGCAATGCCGCCTTGACGCTGCTCAACGGCAAGCTCGTGCTCTATCAAAGCAACGGGCGCGAACAGTCATGGACTGACCGCCCAAAAGACCTGAGCTTTCTGCTCGATCAAATGACACTTTGGAATAACGGCGCAGACAGCCGCTTCGCTGGCAAGCTCGATTTGAGCAAGCCAGTTGCGGCGGGCATGTCCTTCGGCTCGGCAACCGCCATTCGCGTGGCCGACGACGACCCGCGCTTCAAAGCCGTGCTGGCGATGGCCGCCGCGCCGCCGAGTCATACCAATCTGACCGTGCCGTCACTGTACATGCTCGGCACGGAAGACCTGACGATCAAAGAAGAAGGCAATCAAATCATTCGCGACAATTTTGCCAAACATACCGGCACGGGCTTCTTGCTTGAACTGAGGAATGGCGGGCATTATTCGTTCACCGACATGTTCAAACTCGATAAAAACTTTGGCGACGGCATCGGCAAAGGCAAGCGGCGCGCGACTGGCGCAGAGTTCGCGTTTACTTCGATGGAGACGACCTACGCGATCATCAATTCGTACAGCGTGGCGTTTCTGGGCACATACGTGAAAGGCGAGCGTGAGTACTTGCCGTTCCTGCAAAAGAATCATTGGCAAGACGAATTGATCTGGCAAAGCAAAGGCGCTGAGACGGCGCTGCAACAATAGACCACAGATTGGACGGATGAAACGGATCAAGACAGATCAGAGCCAATCCGCTTCACCCGTCCAATCCGTAGCCCATCCACACTCGGAGCAACCGCAATGATCAGAAAGCTGTCTTTTCTCTTCCTTCTCTGTTGTGCGCTCAATCAACAACCGCAAGTTTTTCTCGCACAGCAAGCCCAACCCATAACCAAACCGACCGCCACAGTCTCAACTGATTTCGCGCGCCTGATCGAACGGTTGTCCGAGCCGGGTGGTTACTTCGACAGCGACAACCTGATCTCCAACGAATCCTCGTTCCAACATGTGATGGGCAAGCTGCGCAAAATGAACGTTACGGGCGGCGCGTACATTGGCGTCGGCCCCGACACCGGCTTCACTTACATCGCGCAGATTCGCCCCAAAATGGCCTTCATCATTGACATCCGCCGCGACAATCTCTTGCAGCATTTTTGGTTCAAGGCGCTCTTTGCGATGTCGCGCAACCGGCTCGAATACCTCTGTCACATCTTCGGCAAGCCCGCGCCCGCCGACCTGAAGCAGTGGGAGACAAAGAGCATCGCGCAAATTATCGAATACATAGACAAGACGCCGAAAAAGGCTGAACTGCTTGCGGCCACGCAAAAGCAGCTTCAAGAGAAGGTCAAAGCCTTCGGCCTGCCGCTCAATAAAGAAGAACTCGACTTCATCACTTACGTGCAGCAATCCTTTTACGACGCCGGACTCGATCTGAAATTTACCAGCCGCGGACGCGGCTCGCGCTTCTACTATCCCGACTATCGCACGCTGCTGCTCGAACGCGATTTGACCGGCAAGCAGTGCAACTACCTGGTCAACGAAGACGATTTCCAATACGTCAAATCGCTCGAAGACAAAAACCTGGTCGTGCCCGTCGTCGGCGACTTGGCGGGCAAAAGCGCGCTCGCCAATATCGGCAAATACATCGCAGAAAAGAGCGAGAAGGTCTCGGCGTTCTACACTTCCAACGTCGAGTTCTATTTGATGCGTGGCAGCAGCTTCGATACCTTCGCCGAAAACGTCAGACAACTGCCGCGCGGCGAAAACAGTGTCATCATCCGCAGCTACTTCAACGGCACCTGGGGCTACGAACATCCGCAGACGGTGAACGGTTACTACAGCACGCAACTGCTGCAAACGCTCGATAGCTTTGTCAAAGAGCATGCGAGCGGCGGGTATCAGTCGTATCAGGATTTGATCAGCAAGCACCTACTTGATCTGAAATAAGGCAAAAGGCAAATATCAAAAGGTCGGCACTCTTCTTTGTATATTTGAAAAACACAGTTCCACACTTTTGCCTTTTGATATTTGCCTTTTGCCTTTTGATTTCCTATGCACATCACACAAAAACGCATCTACGATGTTTGCATCATCGGCTCCGGCGCAGCCGGTGGATTTGCCGCAAAAGAACTGACTGCTGCAGGCGCAGACACCATCCTGCTCGAAGCCGGCAACAAAGGCCGCCTGGAAGACCTCTACATCCACGACTGGCCCTACGAATTGCCCAAGCGCGGCTTCGGTTTGTTCAAACAAGCTTCGCTCTATCCCGACAACATTCAACGCGCCATCGAATTTCGCGGCGAGCGCATCGGCATTGACCGCATCCGCACGCTGGGGGGCCGCACTTTCCATTGGAATGCGGCCTGCTTTCGTTTCTCGGCTGACGATTTCCGCGAGCGTTCGCTCTACGGGTTTGAAGAGGATTGGCCGCTCAGTTACGAAGAGCTTGCGCCGTTTTACAGCTATGTCGAGCGCGAGATGCACGTCTTCGGCACAAAAGAAAACTTGCCGCATCTACCCGACGGTAACTTCGTCGCCGCAGCGCCACGGCTGCGCTGTTCAGAAGTTTACGCACAGCAGCGGCTCGCCAAGCTCGGCATCAAGCTGATTCCGACGCGCAAGGCGGTTTTGCTGAAAAGCCAAAACGGACGTGGCGCTTGCCATTTCTGCGGCCACTGCATGGACGTGTGTGACGTGCGCGCCGTCTGGTCGAGCGATGTCACCGTCATCCCGCAAGCCTTGGCGACGGGCAAGCTGACGCTGCGGATGGATGCGCTGGCGCGCCAGGTGTTGGTAGACAAAGACGGCTTGGCGAGCGGCGTTTCGATCATTGATCGCGTTACTGGCAAGGAAGAGGAGATTCGCGCACGCATCATCGTGCTCGCTTGCGCTTCGGTTGAATCGGCGCGGCTGTTGCTCAATTCCAAATCGGAGAAGTATCCGAACGGTTTGGCTAACTCTAACGACGTGGTGGGCCGTTACCTGACCGGCCACATCACCTTCAACACGTCAGGCTACTTGAAAGACCTCGTAGGGAAGGCGACGTTCGCGGGTGATGGCGCGACCGATCACGCTTATATTCCGCGCTTCAATCATCTGCCCAGCTATAGAAGTGGGAAGAAAGATTACGTGGGCGGTTGGGGCGTGCAGCTCAACTTCGCCTCGTGGGGCACGCCGCATCACGCCAAAGCGGTCGCCGGTTTTGGCTCAAACTACAAACAACGCGTGCGTGCTTTGCAACCTGCGCTCTTCCAAGCTGGCGCGTTTGGCAAAGTCGAAGCGCGCGCGGAAAACCGCGTCACCGTTGATCCAAACAAATTGGACAAGCACGGCATTCCCATCCCTGTTATCACTTTCAACTGGAGCGAAAACGATCTGAAGATTTTCAAGGCGATGCGCGAGAGCACGCTGGAAGTCTACGATGCCTGTGGCACAGAGTTGCGGCTGACGGGCAACGACACGCCCAACGGCTTTGCCAGCCACGAAGTCGGCACTTGCCGGATGGGCAACGATCCGAAGGGATCGGTGTTGAATGCCTACTGCCAAGCGCACGAAGTCAAGAATTTGTTCGTGGTGGATGGCAGCAGCTTTACGACGTTTCCCGAAAAGAATCCGACGTTGACGATTGCGGCGTTGGCCGTGCGCAGCGCGCGCTTTATGGCAGAACAGAAAAAGAAGCGTAACTTGTAGCTCAGACCTTTAGGCAAGTATCGGTACGATTCCCGTTTGAATCGGCTGCCCGGCAATCTCGACTGTGCCCTCACCAACGTAGACATCAATCTCCGAGCGCAACCCGAAATCGCCGCGCAAATAGATGCCCGGCTCAATCGAAAAACACGTGCGCGGCATAATCATCCGGCTGTCCGGCGTTTCCAGGTTGTCAATGTTCGCGCCGTTGCCGTGGACTTCTTCACCAATCGAATGGCCGGTGCGATTCAGGAAGTTGTCGCCATAACCAGCGCGCACGATCACGTCGCGCGAAACATCATCTACCTCGGCACCGCGAAACGGCACGCCTGCTGCGACCTTCTCGCGAATAAACTCGACCGCCGCGTCACGCGCTGCGCTCACAATGCGGAAGATGCGCTCGTATTCTGCCGGGATCGTCTCGCCAACGTAACCCGTCCAACTCAAATCGGCGTAGACCGCGCCCGGCTGCTTCAGCTTCGCCCAAACGTCGAGCAGCACGAAATCGCCGCGTTTGATCGGCGCGTGCATCGTGGCGTTCGGCAGGTAATGCGGCATCGCGCTGTTAGCGTTGACGGCCACAATCGGCGGCGCATCGCTGTGCATGCCCTCTTCGCCAAAGCGCCGCCACATGAACTGCTGAATTGTGTATTCGGTGATAGGCTCATTTGCCCCAATGTAACGCGCGATCTCGGCAAATGCTTCCTGAATGATGCGGTAGACCTTCTCCGCCGCCTCGACGTGCGTAGCATGTTGCGCGGGTGTCCAGACGGCTTCAAAGACCTGCACCAAATCGGCGCTGGTGACGACTTCGACGCCGAAGCTGCGCACGAGTTCGATGGTGCCCGCGTCAACCCGTGCGATGTACGGAATCGCGTTGTCAGGCGAATACTGCATCGCCACGCGCCGCACGCCAGCCAAGGCTGTTTGCACTCCGGTGTGTAGCTCCTGCCAACGCAGATAGACAATCTTGCGTCCCGGCAATGCGTCGAGCTTGTCGTCTTCGATGCGATGAACGATCTTGGTCGGTTCACCATTGGCGGGCACGAAATAGAACCAGCGCCGCGTGGCGTGCGCATTTGCGTCGAGCTTCAGAATGCGCCAAGCCAGCGGGTCGCTGTGGCGAAAATCGCAGAAGAGCCAGCCGTCAAGCCGGGCGTTGCGCAAGGCGGTTTGAATCTCGGTTACTCTGGTTGAATGAATTGATGACATAAAGATCCATTGTTAATGAATGGATTGGGCACCGATTGAATTAATAGGCGAACTCGGATGGCCAGGAGTTTAGAGTACAAGCTTTAGCTTGCCAGTGGAGCGCGCACAATCTACTGGCAAGCTAAAGCTTGTACTCTAAACTCCCGCCCTGAATGTTTCTGCGTCGCTCAAAATTGCTCAACTACTTGATCGAAATCACCGGCTCACCCAACACGGCCAGCCGTGGCTCAATGCCCAAACCTGGTTGCGTCGAAGCGGCCAGCCGTCCGTGTTGCCGTTGCGGCGCACCGTCAGCAATGCTCACCGTAACGTAGCTGTTGAAATCGGTGGCCGAAAAGAGCATCTCCGGCGGTGTGCTGTGCGCCAGATGCGCAATCGCCGCTGTGACGATGTCGCCGCCCCAAGTGTCTTCAATCGTCATGGCAATACCTAAGCCTACACACAGATCACGAATCTGGCGCGCTTTGGTCAGGCCGCCGACTTTGGAAATCTTCAGATTGATAACGTCCATCGCTTGATCGGCAAAACCGCGCACGACCATGTGCAAATCATCAATCACTTCATCGAGCACAAATGGCCGCGCCGTCTTGCGGCGCACTGCCAAACACTCTTCGTAGCTGAAACACGGCTGTTCGATGTAAACATCCACCTCGCGCACGGCATCAACGATACGCAGCGCCTGATGCTGCGTCCAACCAGTGTTGGCATCGGCGATCAGCACGTCACCCGATTGCAAGACAGCCGCGACGGCGCGAATGCGCGCGATGTCGGTTTCGGGCACGCCACCGACTTTGAGCTGAAATTTCGTGTAGCCTTCGGCGCGGTATTTGGCCACGCTTTCCGCCATTCGTTCCGGCGTATCTTGCGAAATCGCGCGGTAGAGTGCGAAGTCTGCGCCATACCGTCCGCCTAACAATGTGGCGATGCTCTTGCCACTGGCTTTGCCCAGAATATCCCAACATGCGACATCGAGTGCGGCTTTGACGTAGGGATGCCCCCGCAACGCTCGATCCATCAAATGATTGAGCGGTCCGAGCGCTATCGGATTCTGTCCGATCAAATGCGGCGCAAGCTCGGCGATGCCCGTGCGCGCGCCCGCTGCGTAGGCAGGCAAATAAGCCGGACCCAGCGGGCAAACTTCGCCGTAGCCCGTAATGCCCGCGTCGGTTTCGATTGCAACCACGGTCGAATCAAAAACGGCGACGCTCTTGCCACCCGACCATTTGTAGCTGCCTTCGTGCAAGGGCAGTTCGACGCGATAGGCTTTAATGCTGGTTATCTTCATAGAAGTGCGATACCAGTGACTAAAATGCCGGAATGAATTTCACGCAGACCGGCGCGCCGATTTCCAATTGCTGGCCAGTAAATTTCAGCTTGCCGTTCTGCGCATCAATGCGGAAGACGGCCACGTTGTCGCTTCTTTCATTGCCCACGAGCATAAATTGCCCCGTTGGATCAATGCCGAAATTGCGTGGCCATTTGCCTTGCACTGGCTCGTGCCCAATCAGCGTGAGCTTGCCCGTCGCTCCGTCAATCGCATAGATCACGATGCTGTCATGTCCGCGATTCGAGCCGTAGAGGAATTTGCCCGACGGATGCACGTGGAGGTCGGCGCAGTAGCTCGTGCCGCTGAAACCTTCGGGCAGTGCCGAAATAGCCTGCAACTCAGTCAGCGCGCCTTTGGCTTTATCGTACGTAAAAGCCGTCACAGTCGAATCGAGTTCGTTGATGACATAAGCGAATTTGCCGTTGGGATGAAAGTCGAAATGGCGCGGCCCCGAAGCTGGCTTGGTTTGTGCAAAGCCATTAGCAATGAATTTGCCCTTGGTCGCGTCAAGCTGGTAGATCATCACTTTGTCCAAACCTAGATCAGGCGCGAAAGCGTAGCGCCCCGCGGCATCGAGCATAATGCAATGCGCGTGTGGCTCACCCTGGCGTCGGGGATCACCACCTTTGCCGGTGTGCTGCGCGACATCGCTCGCCTCGCCCAGACTGCCGTCAGCCTTCACCGGATAAATCACTACGTTGCCGCCGCCATAATTGGCGAGCAAGACAAACTTACCAGACTGATGCACCGAAACGTAGCACGGGCTGCCAGGCGAGTTTTGTTGATTAAGCTGTTTGAGCGCGCCGGTCTTTTGGTCAATCGCAAAGGCCGTGATGCCGCCGCCCTTCTTGCCGTTAAATTCGTTGACTTCGTTGACCGCATAGAGGAACTTGCGCCTCGGGTCAATCGCCAAAAACGAAGGGTTGCTCTTGAGCGTCGCCACACTCGCTTGCGTCAGCGCGCCGGTGGCAAGATTCATCCGGTAAACGTAGAGGCCTTCGCTTTTGCCGCGTGTGTAAGTGCCGATGTAAACCAACATTTCTTTGTCCGCCCAGCGTAGGGGCAATGAGGCGCTCAGGGCGCTCAATCCTGCTGTCTTGATAAATTCACGTCGCGTAGTCTGTGGTTGTTTCATGGATTGTTTCCTCGGTTATTCGCCGGACGAGCCGGTCATTTCACGTTGATCCTCACACTATTTGCCGTCTTGTCGCCGAAGCTCAACAGAACTTCAACTTCACCGCGCCCGGCCAGATTGCGGGGCAAGCGCAGATTGACTTGGTCGAGACCGATCAGGCTGCCCTGTGCCCCGGCATAAAGAATTTCCGCCCCAAGGCCGCCGATTAAAGCGACGGGAGTGCTGGTTGGCGAGAGCGCAAAATTACGGAAGCCCGTGCCGAAAAGCAAGAGGAAGACCTGTTCCGCCGCATTACTCAACTCAATCGGCACTGCAACCAATCGGCTCTGCATCGGGTCGAAGCGCGTGACTGGCTCGAAGACTTGCGTCCCGTCAGCCTTGATGCGCAGTACAACGGCGGCGGCCAGACCGTGCCCGCTGGCGTCGGCGCTGAAGAGTCCCGGCGCAACCGTGGCGATTTGTACGGTGCCGGTGCTCTCCGGGAAAGAGGTGTTGAAGGGCGAGTAGACACGGATGCGCGCAGCGCCCGGCGCAACGCCAGCCGGCACGGCGAGGTTGATCTGCCCCGGCGAGACAAAGAAGAGCGGGCAGATATGCAGCTTTCCCGTCACGTCGGTCAGTTGCACTTCGGTGTTGGCCAGCACTGTAGGCAGCGGCAGGGCGCGCGCCGTTTCTGTCTGACTGCTTAGTCCGATGCCGAAGACTGCCGCAATCGAAGCGGGCGCGATGGCGGTGTTGCTGAAACTGGCGGCGGAAACCGCTACGGCACCGCGCACGGCTGTGAAATCACCGCGCGCGTCGCCCGTCAGGTTGTTGAAGCTTTGCGTGGGCGGCGTGAAAGTGTGCGCGTCACTTTCGGGCGTCACTGTGTAGTTGGCCCTAGCAGTCAGCCCGCCGAATTCGTAATTGCCGCCGACATCGGTCTGCACGCTGGTCGTGCGCGGGCCGCCCAGCTTTATTGTGACGTTGGCTATGCCGCGTGGCAGGACCGGCTCCCTTACATAGCCAAAAATCGCCGGTGCCGTTACGCCACAGGTGTTGGCGTAAAGCCGGGCGATGAAGCCGAAGGTGTCGAGCGTGACGAAGCCCGCATTGCCGCTGCCATCGAAGACGCCTGTGCTGGCCTTGAATATCCCGATGGCCGCGTCGCCGAGTTCAAGGCTGCGTGTGAAGCGGCCCGTGCCGTCACCCGGCAACAACCACAATTTGTCATCAGCGGCCAGCAAGAGGTCGGGGCGCGCGTCGTTGTTGAAATCCCGCACCAACAGGCGGCGCTGCCCCAGCGGCGCGGGCGTTAAAACGTTGAAGCTCTGCCCGGTGAAGATCAGCGGCGCACCGAAATTGCCACTCAGATTACCGGGCAGTACGGCGGCGCGGCTCTTCAAACCCTGCTCAGTATTCACCTGTAAGAGCGCGATCAAATCCGGTGCCCTGTCGCCGTTGACGTCCGCCACGGTGGCGAAGTCTAGCAACCCGGGCAAGGCCTGAGAGACTTGGCGCGGGAAGCCACCACCACCTCCCAGGTAGACACGCAGCGTGGGGTTTTGAGATTCAAGTTGGCTGCTGCCTGTCACTAAGTCGGATAAACCGTCGCCGTTGACGTCCGCCACGTCCAGCACGAAGCGGTTACTCAGTGGTAAGCGCACCGCCGGGGCAAAGCCCCCCGCGCCGCTGTTGAGCAAGATCAGTGCGCCACCACCATCCACGCCGATCAACTCCGGCAGGTGATCACTGTTGAGGTTGGCCGCAAAGTAGCCGACCGGCGCGCCCGCTTCGTTGAGCGGCACGGCCCGAATCGTCTTCGGGCTGGCGAAACTGCCGTTGCCGTTATTCAGGAAAAGTTGCGCGAACGCGCCGGGCACATGGGCGGTCAGAAAATCAGCCTTGCCGTCGTCGTTAAAATCGGCGGTCAAGGAGAAGTTCTGCAGTTCAGCCGCTGAGAAATTGAGCGGCGCCGAGTAGCTCGGTCGCCCGTTGGCCGCGCCGTACAGCACTTGGGCGGAATGATTGATGCCGTCGTAACCGATCAAGAGCAGGTCATCGAGGCTATCGCCGTTGAAGTCGGCGCTGTCAACCGTCTGCCAGGGCGCGGGGCCGCTATAAAACCTGGTTCTGAAATTCGGCGTCGCGCAGGCATTGACGCCTTGATAAATCACCGAGCGCGCTTGTTCTGCGGCTCTACCGACCATCAGGAAGCCACTACGCGGCTTGGTTGTATCGCTGACGAAGAAGCCGACCGTCCCATTGCCCACGCCATCTATGCCGTTGACAGCAATCCAGGTGTCGCTCCGCTGCACACTCCACCGGCAGCGTGGCGGCGCGGTAACGGTCAGCGTGCCGCCGCCCCCGCTCGCACCAAAACTGTGGGTGGCGGGCGTGACCGAATACGTACAAGTCGTCGCGGTGAAATTGACCGTCTGATCAGTAGTCAATGCTTCAAAGGTGCGGAACGGCGGTTCGAACGAGTAGCCCTCGTCTTCGGGATTAACCGTGTAGCCAGCGCCGCGCGGCAATTCAGTGAATTGATAAAACCCACTGCCGTCGGTGCGTGTAGTGCGCGGATTCAGCGCGCCCAACCGCACCGGGATGTCTGCGAGGCCATTGCCCGCGGTGTCCGTGACTTGCCCCCGGATTGAAGGCAAATTAGAGATTGTGGTAGTGGCCGTGGCGCTAAAGCTAACTCCGCCTTCATTGCTGGTCACGCGCGCCGTATTGATCAACGTGCCGGTCGCCGTCGGCGTCAACACCAGTGTGACTTTGGCCGTCGCACCCACGGCCAGGCTGCCTAGATTGCACACGACCGTGCCCGCGTTGTTCGCGCAAGTCCCCTGGCTGGGCGTGGCGGAAACAAAAGTCGTGTTGGCAGGCAAAGGGTCGGTCACGGTCACGCCGCTGGAGAGCGGCCCGCGGTTGATGACGCTGATCGTGTAGCTCAGCGGTTGATTGACCAGTGCCGGGTTGCTGGCGGCAACCTTGGTGATCTCCAGTTCGGAATTGCCGCTCAGCTTGGCCAGAAAAGCATCATTGTTGCCGCGAAAAGCGGCTTGCAGCGGATTCAATGTCGGCAGGTTTTGTGAATTGGTGGTGCCGGCGATGTAGACCTGCCCCAATTTATCTACGGCGATGGCATTGGCCCGTTCGTCGCCACTGCCACCGAAATAGGTTGAGTGGAGTAGCGCCGAGCCGTTGGCGTTGAGCGCGGCGACAAAAGCATCGTTGCGCCCGCCCGATTGCGCTTGCACGGCTTCGCGCACCGGGAAATTGGTGGAGTCCGTCAAGCCGGTCACGTGAGCGTTGCCAGCGTTATCCAACGCCACACTAAAGCCCTGCTCGTCGCGCGCGCCACCCAGCCAGGTCGAATATTCCAACGCCGCACCCGCCGGATTCAACTGCGCGATGAAAGCATCCGCCGCGCCGCCAATGGCCGCTTGCAGCGGGTTAACAGTAGGGAAATTGGCGGAACTGGTCGTCCCCGTGATGACGACCTGGCGCGTCTGGCTGAGCGCCACACCAAAGCCGAAGTCATCGGCAGCGCCACCCAAATAACTGCTATAAACCAACGCCGTGCCCTGCGGGTTGAGCTTGGCGATGAAAGCGTCCGAGCCACCGCCATTGACCGTTTGCAGCGCGCTGGCCAGCGGGAAATTGCGCGAAGAGGTCGAGCCGACAACGTAGGCATTGCCGTCCTGATCTACGGCAATGCCGCGCGCGTCATCCGGCTCCGCGCCGCCCAGATAGGTCAGCCAGGCGAGCGCCGTCCCGTTTGCGTTGAGCTTGGCCGCGAAGCCATCGCCGCGCGCTGTCACTCCAAGAAACATATTGCTCGGGTTGGTCGGCTCGACCAGGATCGTGTTGACAATCGAATTGTTCAGCCCGCTGTTGGCCGCGCTCCAACTCAAACCGCCATCGGTGCTTTTGTAGACGCCGTCGCGCGCCGTCACGGCATAAAGCGTGGTTGGCGCAGTCGGATCAATCGCCAAGGCCCGTACCAGGGCGGCTATAGTTTGCCCGGTGGGAATGAGGCCGTTGTTGTGTGCCACCCAGGTCGCGCCGCCGTCTGTGCTCTTGAAGACGCCGCTGGCCCCGGCATAGAGCCTTTGCGGATTGGTCGGATCGAACGCGAGCGCGCGCACTGGTAGCGCTCCGCCAAACCCGTTGTTGCTGACCGTCCAGCTTCCGGCGGCATTGCTGCTGATGAATACGCCCTGCTCGGTTGCGGCATAAATTGTCGAGCTATTGGTGGGATGTAGCAGCAGGCGATTGACGCGCGGCACTGGAAAACCCGGCATCACGCGCAAACCGTTATTGACCGGCGTCCAGTTTCCAGCACCGTTCGAGCTTTTATACACGCCGTTGTTCGTGCCGAGGTAGAGCGTGTTGGGCGACGCCGGATCAATCAGGATGGCCAAACCGCTAAAGACCCCATCCAACCCGGTATTTTTCAACTCCCAGCTTTGGCCGCCATTGACGCTCTTGAACACGAACCCAAACTGCGTCACGGCATAAACAATGTTCGGGTTGGAAGGGTCAACTGCCAGCGCCGCCACTAAGCTCAAATTAGGTGTTCTGTTGGTTGCCGCGTAAACCCAGTTGAGGCCCCCATCGGTGCTTTTGAAAACGCCGTCCTGCGTCGCGGCATACATCACGCTCGTATTGTTCGGCGCGAAAACCAAGTCGTTGATGACGGGACTGTTCAACCCCTTGCCGTTACGACTCCAAGCGCCAGCGCGGTTGAAGCTCTTGTAGACCGCGTGCCCGCCGAAAGTATTCTGCACTCCGTTAGCGGGCAACGTGAACGACTCCGTCACACCGGCGACGTAAGCGTTCCCCGTAGCATCGAGTGCGATGCCACGCGCAATCTCGGTATTCTCTCCGCCGAGCAAAGTCGAATAGAGCAGCGCCGTGCCGTTGGCGTTCAACTTGGTCACAAAAGCATCTGCATCGCCCTTTCGTTCCGCTTGCAAAGCGCCCGGCGTGAGCGGGAAATTGCTGCTGAAGGTGTAGCCCGCCACGTGCACCTGCCCGCTCGCGTCCACCGCCAAGCTCGTGCCCGCGTCTTCCCTGTCGCCACCCAAATAAGTGGCGTAAACGAGCGCCGACCCGCTGGGGTTGAGTTTGAGCACAAAGGCATCGCCAAACTCGTCGCCACCCAGCGTCTGCAACGAGCCGGTATTAGGGAAATCGGGCGAAGTAGTCTGCCCGGCCAGATAGGTATTACCGTCACTATCTACCGCCACGTCCAGCCCTGAGTCAAACCTGGTTCCGCCCACATAACTGGCGTAAAGCAAGACCGGATCAATTACCAGCGGCCGTGCGCGGTCATAAGCGCCAACTGCAAATCCAATCCCACGTTTGCCACGTCGCACGTAGCGGCCACGCACGACGCGTCGTTGGCCGTTTATCTCTTGATAAAGCTCTGGCGCGCGCTGGCGCACCTCACCAGCGCGCGTGTGCAAGATCAACTCGCCATTCGCAGCAATGCGCATGGCCTGTGCGCCAGCAAAGGTCAGGCAGATTTGGCCCGGGTCAGCGCCGGGCGCGACTACAAAGTCGAATTCGAGCTGTTGCTGATTGCCGTAGTAGAGCAGGTCTATGCCGGGATAGATGCTGGAGTATTTAACGCCGCCGTAACTGCTGACTCCCGCCCGCCACCGCCGGGGATCATTGCCGATGAAATAGTTGCTCTTGCCCGGCAGCTCATTTACGCCTGCGATGTGCGCTGCAGGCCGAGCGCCGACCAGCTTCATTCGGAGTGTGGCTGCTGGCGTCTGCTTCCCAGGTGAGAGGGCCAGCACTGCCTCACGGTCGGTCAAAAAGAGCGCGAAGCCGTTGCTGCGCGCGCGAAACCTGACTTGCGAATCGGTCTGTCCTTGATTTACTTCAAAGCGCAACGGCAACTCGCCGTAACTTCGCACGACACGCGTCCGCACAGCGGGCGACAAGTTCCGCGCTGCCTCCGCCGCCAAAGCCTTTGCAGAAACAGCCTTGCTCAGGCCGCGATAATCTGCCCAATGGCCGAGTAGCGTTGCGCCGCTCAAACCCACTAATAACAGTAATGAAATAACGCCATATCTTTTCAAGCTTACTTCTCCCGACCTCCGCCAGTGTACCGCGGCTGAGCAAACCAACTCTGTTACCCAATGTTGGTCACTGAGTGTGCTAGCCACCTTTCAAATGGAAATATACAAGTTAGAAAACTGCCAAGGAGCTGTTTTACAAAAAATCTTCTGATATATGTGTAGTGCAGAGGAAATTAGCTAGACAGTCTTCACCTGTCAAGCGGCCTTGCGGCCTGCGACGTGCGTCAAGACGTAAGCGGCTAAAGCCCACACAAAGCTTCAGTGCGGTATCACCCACGGCATCAGGTACGCATAGACCATCACGATCAGTCCGACCAGCGAAGCCAGCACTATACTATGCCAGAAGACGGCTTTGAAGATGGCGGCTTCGTTACCCTGCTGCTGGGTGGCGGAGCTTGACACTACGATGGATTGCGCGTCAATCATCTTGCCCATCACGCCGCCCGCCGAGTTGGCCGCGCCCATCAAGATTGGACTCAAATTCAATTGTTCTGCCGTCACCTTCTGCAAATTGCCGAAGAGCGCATTCGAGCCTGCATCCGTGCCCGTCAGCGCGACGCCCAACCAACCCAGCAACGTGCCGAAGAACGGATAGAGCCGCCCAGTGCCGGTCATACTCAAACCCAAAACCGTGTCCATGCCCGAATAGCGCGTGACGTAGGCCAACCCAACCATGAAGCTGATCGCCAATAATGACGGGATCATTTCCACGAGCGTCTTCCTGAAAATGTGCATTGCGCGCGCGAACGGCAAGCCTGCCAGCAAGGCTGCGATGATGCCGCCGATGAAGACCGCCGTGCCCGGAATGCCGATGAAGTTAAGATTGACCGTCGCATCCTCCGGCATCGGCCTCGGTGCGACCGGTGGCATTTTTAGCACGGCGTTGTGCAGCAGCGGCATCGGCACTTTCAGCGCGTCGAAGGTCAGATACTTGCTGATCGAAGGCAAGCCGGTGATAAAGATCAAAATTGAGGCGACGATGAACGGCGACCAGCCTTTCAACACTTCAACCGTTGAATGCGCTTTCTTCGCTGTCACCAATTCGCCGCTGACTGGAATGATTTCTTTGGGCTTCCAGAATTTCAGAAAGGCCACCATCACGAGCAGCGAGAAGATGGCCGAGACGACATCCACCAAGCCAGTTTCCTGAAAGTTCGACCAGTAAAACTGCATCCCGGCGAACGACAGACCGCTCACCAAGAGCGCAGGCCACACCTGCCACGTTTCGCGCCAACCGACCATGCTGCGCACTAACCACAACGGCAAGATCAGCGAGAGCGGCGGCAGAATCCGCCCCGTCATCGCGCTGAATTGCGCTTCGGGTAAACCGGTCACTCCAGCGAGCACGCGAATCGGATTGCCCACGCCGCCCCACGCTACCGGCGCGGTGTTGGCGATCAAACACAGCGTCGCTGCTTGAAACGGATTGAAGCCAAGGCCGATCAGAAACGCTCCGGCAATCGCAACGGGCGCGCCGCCACCACCCGTGCCTTCCAGAAACGCGCCGAAGCAGAAGGCGATCAGCACGAGTTGCAAGCGTTTGTCCGACGACAATCCTGCAATCGAATCTTTCATCACCTGGAACTGCCCCGTCTCGCAGGCGATGTTATACAAAAAGATCGAGGCCACGATGATCCACGCAATGCGGATCATCCCGAAGATAAAGCCGTGCCCGGCTGCTGCGGCCACCAACGGCGCCGGCATCTTGAAAACAAGAAAGGCCAACAGCACAGCCATCAGCAGCCCGCCTAACGCCGAAATCCACACGCGCTTCTTCAACACCACCAAAACAAAGAAGAGCGTCAAGACCGGCAACGCGGCAACCGCCGTCGAAAGCGGCCAATAATTGTAAGGGTCGTAGTTTTGTGGCCAGGTAATCATAAATAGTAGACAGTAGTCAGTAGACGGTAGACAGTAGGTTGAGACGACAGGCAAAGCCTACTGTCTACTGACTACTGTCTACTCTTCAATATCTCCAACTTGTTACATCCGCCCCTGCTGGCGCGGTCTGTTTGATGCGGTCGAGAATCTTGGGCACGTACATCTGGTGGTAACGCAGCCGCGAGAGATGATTCGGCAGCGTCGGGTCGCCATTCCAGCAGTGTTCGGCGCGGTCACCATAGGCGACTTCACCAGCGTAGAAAGGGTTGGTCGTGCCTTTTAGAAAATCCTCGACCAGATACACGGCGTTGTTTAGGTAGTAGTTGTCCATGTCGCCGCAATAGATGCGAATCTTGCCTGTGACCTTCGGCCCCAGCTTCGCCCAATCGCGTTTGAGGATGTAGCCGAGGTCATAGTTTTCTCGCCAATGGGCAGCGACCGATTTATCAATCTCGCCCGTCTGCTTGTCCCAGATCGGTTTCGGATAGCCATCCGCGCCGACCGGCGAATAGACCGCTTGCCAGATGTCCCATTGATCGCCGGAGCGCGACTTCGTGCCGAGCACCAGTTCCTTTTGGTTCACCTCTGCGAGCGTCGCACTGACGTGGCCGAGATAGTTGCGCTTGCCCGGGCGCGGCGTGCGTTTCCAGAAGCTGTCGGTGTAGTACGCATTCTTGTCTTCGTAGATGTTCACTACCGTGTAAGCGCGAAAATCAATCGGGTCGGGGCAGGCGGCAAAACAACCGTTGTACATCTCCGGATAAAACATCTGCGTCGCCAACGCCTCCCAACCGCCGGTCGAGCCGCCGTAGGTGAAGCGCGCCCAGCCTTGCCCGAGGCAGCGAAATTGTTTTTCGATGAAAGGAATCAACTCATAATTGATCGCGTCGCCATACGGCCCCAAGTTCGCCGAATTGACCGCGTATGAATCGTCGTAGAAAGGATTGGCGTGTTGAATCTCAATGATAACGAAGCGCGGGAAATCTCGGCTCGTCCAATCTTGATAGAGCTTGTAGGCGTACTCCTGCTGAATCCGGTTGTAGCCGGAGATTTTGAAGCGGTCGCTGTAATCGGGTTTCAGGTTCGGGTCCGGTGGCGTTTCGCGGAAACCACCAAAGGTTTGGGGGAAATGGCCGTGATTGATGATCAGCGGAAAGCGCGCCTCCGGGTGCTCATCAAAACCGTGCGGCACAAGCACCGCCGCGCCCAAATAAAATGGACGGCCCCAGAATTTGCTCAGCCGCTCGCTCTGGATTTTGACGTGTTTGATGTAGCGGGTATCTTTCGGCGGCGGGATGGGCGGGATCTCTTGATCCAAGCTGATGTCGAAGGTCGCCGCTTTGTTCGGATCGAGCGTGATCTGTTTGGGCTTACTCAACAGATTGCCCGGCGCTTCGTTCCAATGCTGGCCTTCGCCGCGATCCATCGGCAGTTTGACGGTGTGGCCGTCGCTGCGTTTGAAGGTTTCGTACTTGTGCAGCAGGCCTTGCACCCAGTAAGTGCCCGGCGGTACTTGCGCCAAAGTTTTAACCGGATAGCCAAGTACGCTGCCCTCAATGGCAGCAGGCGCGCCCGGCTTCCAGCCTTCGACATCAATGCCGAAGATCTGCTGCGTGTTGGCATCATCGTTGATCTGTTGGCGCGGCTCTTTTTCGTTGTTGGTTGAAAGCAGCAGGAGCACGCGGCCATGGAGCGGCGTCTGACTGCGCTCAGCCGGGAACGAGAAGTTGAAGCGGAGCGTCCCCACAGGCTGGCGCTCCTTCAATTCGCCTTTTTGCGCGAGAACCAGCGCGGCGAGCGCGAGCGCACCCAATAAAGCAAGATTGCGAGTTAGCAAGTTCATCGCGGCCTCCTGGGAGCGCAGGCATCCCTGCCTGCCACCATTGATCTTCAAACCTGTTGGGAGTCACGTACACAATGCCGAGGCTCAGCAGGCAAGGATGCCTGCGCTCCCAGGCTTAACCACGCCGCGTTGTCTGGTGCGCCACCATCTGCCAGCGGCCTTTCAGCTTGACATAGACGTGAATCATCTGCGCATCAACGGTGCGGTTCTCGCCGTTGGCCACCAACTTGATGACGGCGTGGCAAGTTACGATGGCGCTGTCGCCATAGGTATTTACCTTGACGCTGTCGCGGTCAATCGAGAGGTACTTCGTGCCACCGGCTTTGAGATTGGCAATGTACTTGGCTTTGTCGTCTACGCTGCCGCTGGAATGTGTGTAGACCAGCGTGTCGGCATAGAGCGTTTCCAGTTTGGCCGTGTCGGCTTTCACCAGCGCGTTCACCCAATCTTGTTCCAGTTGCAAGACCGCTTTTTCGACCGGCGATTGTTGCGCGATGATCGTAAGTGAAAGGATCAAGCTGGTGAGGGTAATCAGTAGAACTTTCTTCATTGTTATCCTTGTGTACAGTACCGGAAGCGTGAGCGACCGGGTCTTGGTGATTGCGTCGGATACAAGTGAGCCGGTCGCTCACGCTCCCGGTACTGTACCGCCTGTCTCAGTGTTAAGGCCGGATGACGGTGCCATCCTTGCGTCGCGTCGTGCCCCACGAATAATCAAAGTTCGGCGGGTTATCTACGACCGGGAATTTCGCTGCCAGCGCCTCGTCTACCTCAATGCCCAGGCCCGGTTTCTCTTGCGCCAGCATGTAGCCGTTCTTGACTTCAGGACAGCCTTTGAACACTTCCTGCGTCTCCTTCGGGAAGCCGCTGCCTTCGTGCACGCCGAAGTTGTAGCTGGAGAGTTCCAGCGCCAGTTGCGCCGCGTGCGCTACGGGCGAAGCGTCGCCGGGGCCGTGCCAGGCGGTGCGCACGCCGAAGTATTCACTCAAAGCCGCGACCTTGCGCGCCGGACTCAGGCCGCCGATTTGCGAGATGTGGATGCGGATGAAATCAATCAGGCGGTCTTTGATCAGCGGCAGGTATTCGTGCTGCGTGTTGAACAGCTCACCCATCGCAATCGGCGTGTTGCACTGGTGGCGTAGCAGTTTGAAATGGTCGTTGTCTTCGGGCGGAAATGGGTCTTCGATGAAGAAGGGTTTGTACTGCTCGACGTCTTTGCAAATCTGGATGCCCTGTTGCAGCGTCACGCGTTCGTGGACATCGTGCAGCAGCTCTACATCTTCGCCGAACTGTTTGCGCATCGCCTCGAACATGCGCGGCACCATACGCGCATATTTGGCCGATTCCCAAATGGCGCGTGGGTTGGTTGGCCCGATGGCTTCGTCACTATTCGCCGCCGCCGCGCCAGTCCCGCGATTGCCACCAGCCGCGCCGTAGGTCGCCATGCCTTCGACGCCTGATTGAATGCGGATGTGGCGAAAGCCTTGCTCAATCCCAAATTTGACGCGGTCGCTCAGTGCCGCAAAGTCGTTGCCCGCCGCGTGAAAATAACAATCCGCTCCGTGGCGCACTTTGCCACCCAAGAGTTGATAGAGCGGCATTCCGGCGCGTTTGCCCTTGATGTCCCAGAGCGCGATATCTACGCCGCTCATCGCGTTGAAAAGCACCGGGCCGTTGCGCCAGTACGAAGACATATACGACGACTGCCAGATGTCTTCGATCTCGTCCACGTTGCGGCCAGTCAGAAACGGTTTGAGATACTTCTCGATGGCCGTTTGCACGACCAAAGCGCGCTGCGTGAACGTTGCGCAGCCCCAGCCGTGCAAGCCCGGCTCGGTGGTTTCGACTTTGACAATGACCAGGCGGATGCGATTCGGCGCGGTCATGATCGTTTTGATGTCGCGAATTTTGACGGGCGCTGTGCCTTTGACAGCTTGCGTGTAAGCAGGCGGCGCGGAAGGTGCGAGCGTCTCAGCCAGACCTTCTTTGCCTGCAAGTAAAGAAGCGCCGCCGGCCAGCGAGAGCGAACGTAAAGCGTCACGACGTTTCATAAAGCCTCCTCGACAAATGTCCGACAAGCTGCTGGGCTTGTCGTTGACTCTGCAATGCGTCCGGTTGAAAGGCTCCGACAAGCTCAGCAGCTTGTCGGACATCACTCTCACGCGCAGTTCCGGCCAGCAGCAAGTTGCCTCAGCCGCGTAGCCTTTGTTTCAAGAGCGGCCATAGTTTTTTGAACAGAAGAACGAGTAGCATGAATTGCAATAACAGCAACGTCCAGCTAAGCCAACCGCGGCTGACGCTCATCCCGATAACACCGATGAGTGCCATTGCTGAAAGCAGGGCTGACATTATCAAGTCGGAAGAAAGCGCTTTTCCTTTGAGCTTTTCACTCACCATCTTCCAAACTAAAGCGAAAGTTATAGGTATCAGTACAAGGACTGCTATCCAGTTGAACATAACGACCAGTTGGCGATCCATAAGCATTCCCCCTTCAAATATTGGCAAGGGTCAATCTCTTCCCTTGCTGCTCTCGTCACCCAATCCTCGCTTAGGTGCTCAACTTTTGTGACCTACGAGAAAATCGCGGGCTTTCAATCAAGGCTTGCGCGGATGCGTCCTCTTCCACTCTTCAAACACCTTTTCCATTTCTGGACTCAGGCGCGGGTAAATATCGCGCGCGCGGTATTTGCCGCTGCGCAGCATCTCTTCCTTGAATTCTTCGTTGTAGGTCTGATTCTCTGCCGCCTTGATCGCTTCGTCGGCCAGTTGGGGCGGGAAGAACAAGAGACCTTCTTCATCGCCAATTACCACGTCACCAGGCAGCACCGTCACTTGCCCGATGCGGATGGGCGCGTTCCACTCGACGCCGATCTGGTCCGCCATCGCCGAAGCGTGCGCGCCGTTGTAGTAGATCGGGAAATCCTTCCACGTCAAAAATTCATTAAGGTCCCGGATGCCGCCGTCCACCACGATGCCTTTAACGCCGCGCACTTTCATGCCCAGCCCGGTCATCGTGCCCATGAAGGTTGCGCGGTCAACCATGCCGCCTAATTCGACCACTACTACATCGCCCGGCTTGGCATCCTCGCCGCCGCGCACATTGAAGGCTGGGTCCCAATCCCCTTCTTTCGCTAATTGCCTGACGCCCTCGTCCAGGTCAGGACGCTGCGGCAGGTAGCGCAGCGTCAGCGCCCGCCCGACCATTTTGAGGCCGGGCTGAGTTGGTTTGAGGTGCGTGACGAAACAGGCGCGGTAGCCTTTGCCCTGGATCGCGCCCCAGACATTTTCGATTGAGAGCTTGCGCAAGCGTTCGAGTTGTTCGTCGGTCACGCGCGGGCGTTTGTCCTTTAGCACATCCATCAACGGCGTCCACGTGTCGCGTTGCGCACGCAATTCTTTGGGCACTGCTAGCTGGCTTTGCGCCACTTGCTTCAATGAATAGCTGAAACAAAGCACCAGCAACAAGAAGGGTACGACGGTTCTGGCACGAAGCATATCGCCTCCTCGGAAACGCGATGGCGCCAGCCTGCGGCTAGCGTGAAGACTGTCTTTTATGAATTACCGAAATGAAGTGCGGGAATACGAAACGCGCGCATTCTAGCGGTGTGTGCTGTATCTGACAAGCGTTGCCGCAAATTCCAGCGAGGACTTGCCGGGCAGACCACTTAGCGAATAGTCTCTCGACGAGCTTGCCGGCGTCCCGGTTGTAACTGAAATCTTTCTACACCGCTACACGCTTGAGTCCACCAATGCTACATCGCCATCGAGTCACCATCGTCGCTGTCTGCCTGCTTAGCAGCTTGGCTGTTGGCTGGCTCAGTCTACGGGATTGGCCTGTGCAGGCGTTCGGCGCGCGTGCAGAGCAGGCGCAATTCAGCCACGAAGCTTGGCAAACGGAGCATGGATTGCCGCAAAACACTGTACAGGTCGTGCTCCAGACGCGCGATGGCTACATTTGGGTCGGCACCAAAGAAGGGTTGGCCCGGTTTGACGGCATCAGGTTCACGATCTTTGATAAGCAGAATACCAAACAGCTTACGCACAACCAGATTCGCGGGTTGTTTGAGGACAGCGTGGGCCGTCTCTGGATCAGCACGCCTGGCGCGCTGGTGCAATCCAAGGATGGGCGCTTTACCACCTTCACCACCAGCGACGGCCTGTCGAGCAATAACATCTGGTCAGTTTATGAAGACCGTGCGGGCAGCTTGTGGGTGGCGACGGTCAACGGTTTGAACCGCTACCACGACGGGAAATTCACGGCCTATACGACCCGCGACGGGCTGTCGAGCAACAGCATCGAGACGCTGTTGGAAGACCGCGCAGGCGCACTCTGGATCGCCACCGCAGATGGTTTGACCCGCTTCAAAGACGGCGCGTTTAAGGTCTATGCCAAATCAGACGGGTTGGCGAGCAATGCGATCAAAACGCTTTTTGAGGACAAAGCAGGCAGCCTCTGGATTGGCACAGCGGACGGTTTGACGCGTTACGCCGACGGCAAGTTTGTCACCTTCACGACGCGTGAGGGGCTGGCGCACAACAACATCACGGCTATCGCGCAAGACAGCGCAGGCACACTCTGGTTCGGCACGCCCGGCGGGTTGCATCAATGGCGCGGCGGCAAATTCACCGTCTACACGACCCAACAAGGTCTGCCAGACAACCGCGTGGCGCTGCTCCACGCAGACCGGGACGGCGGCCTTTGGATTGGCACGGCTAGCGGACTGGCCCGCTACTGGCATGGCGGATTCGCGACCTACTCCGAGCGCGAGGGGCTTTCCAGCAATCTCATCCTGTCGCTGTGTGAAGACCACGAGGGCAATCTCTGGATCGGCACGGAAGCAGGCGGCTTGAATCTGTTCAAGGTCAAAAAATTCACCACCTACACCATGCACCAGGGCTTATCCGCCAATCTGGTCAGGTCAGTTTACGAAGACCGCGCGGGTAATCTCTGGGTCGGCACGCAGGCAGGCGGGTTGAATCGTTTCAAAGACGGGCAGTGGACAAGCCTCACCACAAAAGACGGGCTGGCCAGCAATGACGTGCAAACTGTCTATGAAGATCGCGCAGGCAATCTCTGGGTGGGAACGCCAGCCGGGTTGACTCGCTTGCGGCAAGGAGTTGTGACAACCTACACCGCGCGTGACGGACTTTCTGACGACTATGTGCGGTCGCTTTACGAAGATCGCGCGGGCAGCCTCTGGATCGGCACTCGGCGCGGCTTGACGCAAC
Organism: uncultured Acidobacteriota bacterium; assembly: GCA_963699175.1. Classification (GTDB taxonomy): domain Bacteria; phylum Acidobacteriota; class Blastocatellia; order RBC074; family RBC074; genus JACPYM01. Next base: position 2,850,671 of record OY969418.1, read on the forward strand.
TGAAGAACGGCAAATTCACGGCTTACACCGCACTCGACGGGCTGCCGAGCGATTACGTCGGGGCGCTCTGTGAAAGCCGCGATGGCAGTCTGTGGATTGGCACGCTCGGTGGCTTGAGCCACTTCAAAAATGGCGAGTTCATCAACTACACGACCACGGCAGGGCTGTCGAGCGAGGTGGTGATCGCGCTCTACGAAGATGCCGCGGGCAGCCTCTGGATTGGCACGCACGGCGGCGGCTTGAATCGGTTCAAAGACGGCAGGTTTGCGCAGTACTCGGTCAAAGACGGTTTGCCCGACGATGTGATCTATCATGTTCTCGAAGACAATCAGGGCTATCTGTGGATGAGCTGTAATAAAGGCATCATCCGAGTCAGCCGGCAAGAGCTTGAGACGCGCCAGCCCGGCGAGCAAAAGCCGCTCAAGCTGGTCACGTATGGCACGGCAGACGGAATGGAAACCAGAGAGTGCAGCGGCGGCGGGCATCCTGCCGCGTGGAAAACCAGCGACGGCAGGCTCTGGTTCGCCACGATCAAAGGCGTCGCTATGATTGATCCTGCCCACCTAAGGGTCAACGAACCACCGCCACCGGTCGCTATCGAGCAGGTCATCGTGGATGAAGAAACTTTTGAGACGGGTGCGCCGCTTGAGTTGCCGCCGGGCAAGGCGCGTTTTGAGTTCTACTACACGGGCTTGAGCTTCGTCGCGCCACAGCAGGTCGCGTTCAAATACAGGCTGGAAGGCTTCGACCCAGAATGGATTGATGCAGGCGTGCGCCGCGTAGCTTCGTACACCAATATTCCTGCGGGGCGTTACCGATTCAGAGTGCTGGCTTGCAACAATGACGGCGTTTGGAATCAGGCGGGAGCGGCTTTTGATTTTTATCTCAAGCCACATTTTTATGAGACCTATTGGTTCTACAGCCTCTGTTTGTTTAGCCTCGCGTTGGCTATCTGGGGATGGTATCGTGCGCGCGTCCGGCGCATTGAGCGCGAGTTTTCCGCCGTGCTGGCCGAACGCACCCGCATCGCGCGCGAGATCCACGACACGCTGGCCCAGGGGTTTGCCGGTATTTCCGTGCAGTTGGAATTGGTCACGCGGCTGCTCGAACGTGCGCCACAAACTGCGAAAACGCATCTCGATCAAGCGCGCTCGTTGGTGCGTGAAAGCTTGGCGGAGGCGCGCCGCTCCGTTTGGGACTTACGCTCGCAGGCGCTCGAAAGCAGCGATTTGCCTGCCGCGTTAGCCGAAACTGCCAAACGGCTCGTCGCTGGCACAGCCGTGCAGGCGCAGGTGCAAGTCAGTGGCACGTACCGGCAACTTGGTCGCGTCATCGAAGACAACCTGCTGCGCATCGGGCAAGAGGCGCTGACCAACGCCATCAAACACGCGCAAGCGACACAGTTGCGCATTGAGCTTAAGTTCGAGCCGAAGCTGCTGCGGTTGAGTGTGCGGGATGATGGCTGTGGTTTTGATCCTGTCGCACAGCAAAGCAGCAGCAACGGGCATTTCGGCTTGCTGGGGATGCGTGAGCGCGCCGCACAGATTGGCGGGAGTTTGAACGTCAACAGCCGTCCGAATGAAGGCACGGAGGTAATGGTCGAAGTGCCACTCAATGTACCGTAGACTGTCTAAACCAAGCCAAGCGAGATTGGTACACGCAGGTTCAGTGGAGCACGTTGGCCCAAGTGTTCAGAGTACCGCCTTCAGGCAGCGCGCCGCAGGCGCGTCGTTGGGCGCTGCGCGCCCGCGCCGCCTGAAGGCGGTACTCTGAACGCCCGCTTGCCAGGGTTGTAGTTTTTGGCGCTGTTCCAATGTTCAGTGGTTCGATTTAGTCTGCGGGTGACATGGTTCTTCGAGCATTCCGAGGCAACGCGCCAACTGACCGTGCGACAGTGTTTCCCGCAATAAGCGCATAATAAAGCCTGCCGCAGACTAGACAGTCTACGGTACGGTTCTGGGCATTTCGTGATCTACTGACGGTACATTTTCCAAGGATGACGGTGGAAACAAACTCATCGCAAAGCATTCGCGTCATGGTCGTGGATGACCACCAGATTGTGCGGCAAGGCCTGGTCGCTTTACTCAACACTGAACCAGGCTTGACCGTAGTGGCCGAAGCGACCAACGGACAGCAGGCGGTTGAATTGTTCCGGCAACAGCGGCCCGACATTACGCTGATGGATTTGCGCCTGCCCGTGCTGGGCGGCGTCGAGGCGACCAAAACCATCCGGCAAGAATTTCCCACGGCCAAGATCATCGTCCTGACCACCTATGACGGAGACGAAGACATTTACCGCGCTTTGCAAGCCGGAGCGCAAAGCTATCTGCTCAAAGGCGTCTCCTTTGACGAACTGCTCGAAGCGATTCGTACAGTGCACGCCGGAGCGCGCCGCATCCCATCAGCCGTGGCCGAACGGCTGGCCGAGCGCATGGCTGGGCAGGAGTTGACCGGGCGGGAGTTGCAAGTGCTCGAACTGATTGTCAAAGGCCGAAGCAATAAAGAAATCTCCACCGAGTTGGCCATCTCGGAAGCCACCGTCAAATCACACATCAACTCCCTGCTCAGCAAACTCGGCGTCAGCGACCGCACACAGGCCGCCACTTCGGCTTTGCAACGTGGCATCGTGCACCTGGATTAAGCCGCACACCCGCACCTTCTCCAACTAAAGTTTGACTTGCGTCTCAACCGCTGGGTTCAAGACAGCTTTGGCCAATCGTGTTAGGCTGTGCCCGCATAGGTATTCCGTGAGGGGCGCGCAAGCTGGCGCCCCCATTCTTTGTAATCATCGTTGTTATCTTTTCCAGAGGCAGTGGCTAACCTGATGCTTATTCGTGCGCTCTCACTCATGCTCTTCGCCGGGCTGTGTGCCGCTGCCAGCCAGACCAAGTGGCGGACGGCGACGGAAAAAGAGTTGGCCGCCTTGATTCCTGCGCGTGCGCCGGTTGAAAAAGAACGCATCGAAACGGAGTTGCGCACGGCGGCGGGCGTAACCGACGGCAGAGGAAAATTTATTGCTGGTGTGGTGATCATCACCGCCGGATATGCCGCCGAGGGCAAATATTCGCATTTTCTCCTCACCCAGACGCCACTCAAAATTGGCGAAATGAAGCTTGGCCCGGGTGAATATGTCTTTGGTTATCGGCGCATAGAGGGTGAGGCATTAGAGGTAAAATTCTACGAAGCGGCTACCGGCAAGCAACTCGGCATGGTCAAAGCGCGCCGGGAGCCTGCACGCGGCCCCATCCGGTCGCTGCTGATCACTCCGCCCGAAGGTGAGAGTGGGACGATGCTATTGGGACGATTTGTCTTCGAGTATTCCGTATCCAAATAAGCTTTGCCGAGATGATTCGTTTTTAGCGCCGCAAAGAACGGTTGAACCAAGCTTTTCCAACATCAGATGCTGAGGACGGTTGTTCGCATCAAAGAGTCTTCAGCCGACAATCACAAATCTTCATCAGGTAGTGATAAACATGTAAGGCTGAGTTTGCAGCCGCGTAGCGGCGACCTGAATTTAGCCCGGCGTTTTCAACGCCGGGTAGCGGCGGAATAGCTTCCGCGTCGCGTCAGCGACGCCTGATTTCAAGCGTCGCTGACGCGACGCGGAATTTCAACTGCGTTCTCCGTGGGTTGCACCCACGGCTAAATTCAACTGCCGCTACGCGGCAACCAATCAGCAGCCTTACATTTTGCTCACTGCCCTTCATCAATCAGGGAGGATTCAATGAGGCCACTCATCATCGCTCTTCTTGTCTGTTGCTCTGTCAGCGCAGCCACCACCCAGCAAGCTACCACTGCTAGATTGAGTGGGCGTGTCACTGATCCAGCCGGGGCCGTCATTCCAGGCGCGAAAGTCACGATCGAGCAAAAAGAGACGGGCCTCCAGCGTGAAGCGACCACTAACAGCGAAGGGATCTACGTCTTCCAAACTCTCGCTCCGGGCAAGTATGAGGTGAGAATCCAGGCTGCAAATTTTAACCGCAGCTTGGCTCGCCTAATTGAACTCAACGTCGGACAACAAGCAGTCTTTGATGGGACGTTGCAGGCTGGCGGGCCGACTGAAACCATTACGCTGGATGAGCGATTCACTTACCCCTTGGTTAATACCGGCACTGCGACGGTAGACGGAGTTGTCCGCGAAGAGGAGATTCAACGCCTCCCGCTCAACGGCCGCAACTACCTAGAACTCGCCTTGCTCGTTCCTGGCAACGTACCTGCGCCAAACTTCGACCCGACTAAAACAGGCAGCGTCATCATCTCTTCCGCCGGACAGCTTGGACGCGGCAACAACATTACGATTGACGGCACGGATAACAACGACGATGCGGTCGGCGGCCCGCTCCTCAACGTCTCGCAAGACGCAGTGCAAGAGTTTCAGATTGCGACCAACCGCTTTTCCGCTGAGCTTGGACGTTCGGCCTCATCCGTCATCAACGTCGTCACCAAAGCAGGCACCAACAACTTGCACGGCTCTTTCTCCTTCTTCGAGCGCGACCGGCGATTGCAAGGGTTGCCCGCAACCTTTGATCGCGGCAGTAATCAGAAACCGCCCTTTGACCGGCAGCAATACTCGGCGACGCTCGGCGGGCCGATCAAAAAAGACCGCGCCTGGTGGTTCGGTGCTTTAGAATACCGCAATCAAGACGGCGCAGTATTGGTCGGCCAACGTGATGTAGCCGCGCGTCAGATTCGCCGTACTTTCGCCCCCGCGCCGCTCAACGATCTGCTTGGGTTGGCGCGCGGCGATTGGCGGGCTTCTGATCACGACAACTTGAGTTTTCGTTACGCCGCCGAACGGCTCGACAGCACCGATGCGACAAAGCTGGATCGGGCTATCGGTTCGGCTTCGCAGCGGCAAAGCCTGCTCAACAAGCATCAAGCATTCCTGCTCAACTGGACGCACGTGTTGTCGCCCATTGCGGTCAACAGCTTCAGTTTCAGCGTCAACAATTTTAAGAACGCGACCGACCCGGTGGCGGTCGGGCCTCAACTGACTTTCCCTTCGATTCAGGACGGCGTTTCGTTCCGCGTGCCACAGGCGACCAAAGTCAACCGATTTCAATTTTCGGACGCGCTCTCGCTGGTTCACGCCAATCACACCTTCAAATTCGGCGCAGATGTGCAACGCATAGATTCGCTCTTCGACCTCGGCGTATTTCAACAAGGGCGTATCGAGCTGGTGCAAGACTTTGCGCAGGCGGATTTCAATGGCGATGGCCGCGTTGATGATAACGATTTGCTGTTTGCCGTGACGCTGCGCAGTTCCAAGCCAACGCAGTCGTTGTTGCTGGCAGACACAGACAATAATCATTTCGCGCTGTTTGCCCAAGATGACTGGCGCGTATCACGCAATCTGACCTTGAACCTGGGATTGCGCTACGAATTGGACACCAACGTCAACAACAACGCCTGGTACGGTAATCGCAATCCGCTGGTGCAAGCGTTCTATCGCGGCGAGCGTAAGCGTGACACAAACAATTTTGCGCCACGCCTCGGCTTCAACTGGGCGACCAATAACGGCAAGACGAGCGTGCACGGCGGCTACGGCATCTATTACGACCGCATCACGCTGGAGATTGCCTCGCTCGAACGCGGCTTGGATGGACGCGCGCTAGCGATTGAAGTGCGCGCCGGGAATGCGTTGAGCGATCCGACGGGCGCGCCGATCTTTATTGACCCGGCCACGGGCCGCTTCCGCCCGGGCGCGCCGACTCTGAGCAATCCCTTCACCGGTTTCATTCTGCCGGGCGCAGGCGCTTCCGGTATCAACATTATTGACAACGACCTGCAAAACCCAATGGTGCAGCAGTTCAATCTCGGTACTCAGCGCGAGTTGGCGCGCGACTTAGTTGTGCGCGCCGATTACCTGCACAATCTCGGCACGCACTTCATCATCGGGCGCACGGTTGGCGTGGTGAACAATCCAGTCGTGGGCGGGCCAGATCGCGTCGTCAATTTGGAATCGAGCGTGAAGACGAAATATGACGGCCTGTTGTTGAGTTTGGAAAAACGGTTGGCGAATCGCTATCAATTCCGCGCTTCGTACACGCTCTCGAAAGCCTTCAACTATGCCAACGACGATCAGATTCCCTTTTCCAACGGGCCGGTCAATCCGAACAACCTGCAACTGGAATACGGGCCGACGCCGAATGACCGCCGTCATTACTTCACCTTTTCGGGCGCAGTCGAGTTGCCTTATGCCTTGCAACTCGCACCGCTCCTGACATTGGCTTCCGGCGTGCCGATGGATATTCTGTTGCCGGACGCCAGTTCGCGTATTCCCGCTTTGCAACGCAACGCCGGAGGTCGTTTGTTCAAAACCGGCGCGGAGTTGAACAGCTTTATTCAACGACTCAACACGGCGGGAGGCGTCAACGGTCAGCCGCTGCCGCTGGTGCGTGATGACGTGCGCTTCAATGACAGCTTCAGCTCGCTTGATCTGCGCTTGTCGAAGGTCTTCAAGTTTGGCGAGAAGGCGCGGCTGGAACCCATCGTCGAAATCTTCAATCTCTTCAACGTGACCAATATTCTAGGCGTCTCGAATGTAAATTATTCGGGTTTCTCGAATGTATTGACGCGCGACAACAGCACTCCCAATACTCCGGGCTTCCTGCGCTCGTCGGGTTTTGGCAGCCCGATTACGGCGGCGGGCGGCGTGTTCGGCTCCGGTGGCCCGCGTGCATTTCAGTTGGCAGCGAGGTTTAGTTTCTAGCGTAATGTCTGTTCGACGTGTTTTTGGCTCATTCGAAAAATGGTAGTGGTTCAATGGGGAGAGCCAGACATAGCAGGCAAAGCGCATGGAGTCCAGCCTTGAGACTGCTGGCTTGATTATTCAAATCAGCAGCCTCAAGGCTGGACTCCATGCGCTTCTCTCCTGCTTGAGCCACTACCCGAAAACTGTCCGGCATGGTGGCACAAGCGGGCAGCCGTGTTTGTTGGTATGCGCAACATCTGACAAGCACGCAGGCCCGCTCAAACTCCTCCGATTTTGCACGTCTCCCTTTTTCAGCTACAATCTGGCCCTCTGCATGACCACACCACGCTGATCAACACAATGACTAGCGTGGTGCGCTGACAAGACCGTGATCGCTATGAAAGTGGAGCAAGAAATGTACAGGAAGTGAGCCTGTGTCCTGCAATGGGCGCAGGTTGTGCCACACCAAATTCACTGTTTGCGGTCCATCGTTTAGCCCTCCTGGCGGGGTTCAGCGATGCCCCGCATTCAATCGCATCAATATAGGAAAAGCGTTCAGATAGCTCTGGTTCAGAGCTGCCGCTGACCGTTTTTCATCATTTGACTTGTAGCACCGGCGATCCGTGTGGGTTGCCAGACTATTAACTCAAAGCATTTTTTGGAGAGCTAAACATGAAGATGAAAGTTACCTTGTCACTGCTGGTTCCGTTACTGGCAGTGTTTGCTATCGTCGCTTACAGCCGGTCGGTGAGCGCCTCGTCGAACGCCAGGCCGAAGCTGGTAATCGCGTCGCTCGAACATTCGTTTGGGAAAGTCCAGCCGGGCACACCGCTGACCTTTACCTTCAAAGTTCGCAACGAAGGACAGGCGGATTTGGAAATCACGAATGTCAGCCCGGCTTGCGGCTGCACAGCCGCCCACTTCGACAAGCTCGTGGCGCCAAACAAAGAAGGCGACATCACGCTCAAGATCGAGCATACGGAGAGCTACAAAGGCGAAATCGTGAAGACTGCTGCGGTCACCACCAACGACCCTGAACATCAGTCGCTCACGCTGACGCTGCGCGCAAATTTCGCCACCGAGTAAGCTGTCGGAGTCCGCTATCGAGCAAAGCTGGTAATGCCGAGTTCACCACAGAGACGCCGAGGGCGCTGAGACAGCGCAGAGAGGAAGAGCATAGTAGCTAGTTCTCTGCGCTCCCTCTGCGTACTCTGCGCCTCTGCGGTGAACAGGCTCACGCCACTCGTTGCATTACTTTTGGTGCACTACTCAACGCCTTAACCCAAAACATATTTCTTCAATAGAAAAGGAAAGGTCTCAAATGAACAAAACCCGCATGATGTTTGTTGTCTTAACTCTAATCGTACTGGCGCTGCCAGGACTGGTTGGTGCCACCAGTAACCTGCCTGAAGTCGGGCAGGCCGCGCCGGACTTTCAGCTCAAAAGCAACGAAGGCAAAGAGGTCGGTCTGAAAGACTATCGCGGCAAATGGGTCGTCCTCTATTTTTATCCGAAAGACTTTACTTCGGGTTGCACCATCGAGGCGCGCAACTTCCAACGCGATCAGGCGCTCTACGAAAAGGCGAAGGCCGTGATTCTCGGCGTCAGCGTAGACACAGCAGAATCGCACAAAGACTTCTGCACCAAGGAAGGACTCAATTTCAAACTGCTGGCCGATACCGAGAAGAAAGTCTCCGAGGCTTACGGCTCGGTGATGGAGATTCAGGGCAACAAGCTCTCGGCGCGTAACACCTTCATCATTGACCCGCAAGGCAAAGTCGCCAAGGTCTTCCCTAGCGTCAAAGTAGCGAAGCACAGCGAAGAAGTGCTGGCGGCGCTGGACGAACTGCAGAAGAAGTAATACCAGGCAGGACGAGTAGAGGGCGGTCACGCAAGCGTAGGTCGCCCTCTTTTCGCCAGACTGCCCCCACCAAACAAACTCAAGCGAGAAAGCTATGAATAAAACCAACTTGTTATCTTGCGGCATGCTGCTGGTGTGGGTAGCGGCTTTGGGTACGGCCTGCCGCCAACCAGCCACAGCGACTACGAATCCTCCTATCGCAGCGATAGTCGCTTCGCCCGCGCCGACGCAGCATCCTGAAGACGCCATGCCACGCATCAGCGTCCAGGAAGCCAAAGTTGCCCTCGACAAAGGCACTGCCGTCCTCATTGACGTGCGTGGGCCAGATGCCTACAACGTCGCGCATATCAAAGGCGCGCTCGATCATAGCTTGGTCAGGCTGGAGCAGAATGACTTCAAAGACCTGCCCAAAGACAAACGCATCATTGCCTATTGTAGCTGCCCGGCCGAACATTCAAGCGCGCGGGCGGCGCTGCTCTTGCAAAAGGGCGGTTTCGACAATGCTGCCGCGCTGGTCGGCGGCAATATGGCCTGGGAAGCGGCGGGCTATGAGATGGTCAAAGCGCCGCCACCTTCGCCAAACCCGGCGGCCATGGCTTCGCCCAGCGCCAAAACAGAAACGAAAGCAAAAGCCGGGAAGAAATAAGCGCGATAGAAGACAGCGCGAACTTAATCCCAAAGGGCATCGCCCATTTGTTAACGAAGGAGATAATTTCATGACACCCGAAGACGCAACTAACAATCAAAAGACGCTCGATCATCTGCTCTCACAACTCAATACCATCATTGAGAATCAGCAGATCATCAAGGACAACCAGCAGATCATCAAAACCAATCAGGAAAAGCTGGACGCCATCCTAACTAATCAAGGCACCATTCAAACCAATCAGGAAAAGTTGGACGCCATCCTGGCCAATCAAGACAAGATTCAGGCCAATCAGGCGCAGATCATCTCGAAGTTGACTTCCTGACAGCGGTCGGTCAATTTGGCGGACATCAACATCAACATTTTCCAGCGCATTCTGATTATCGAGCGCTTAAAGAAAGAAGACTGGTATCTGCCGGAATGATTCATTGGTCTACGCAGCAGGCTGTAAGCTTAACGCGGGTTTCAACCAAGACTGCCAGCCGCAGCAAACAGGCTTGCATCGCTTTGTTCGCCGCTTTCCTGTTGGCGTGCACGGCCTGCCGTGACGGCGGCGGACTGCCCAAACCCGATTCCAAAGAGTACCGCGATTTGGCGACGGCGTTTTACGTCGGCTTGGCCGGGCTGCAAACCGGCGAAGACGTATATGCCAAGGACAAGCTAACGCTGGCTACGCAGCTTGCGCCCGGTGAGCCAGCCGCTTGGGCCAATCTGGGGCTGTTGGCAGTGCGCCAACAGGAATTCGATATGGCGTATGAAAAAGTCGAGCGCGCGCGTGTTCTCGCCCCCGACAACAGCCAGATCGAAGCCCTGCTTGGTTTCATCGAGAGCAAGCGTGGGAAATTACCTGAAGCCATCGCGCACTTGAAAAAGGCCATCACGCTGGATGCCAAAAATCTGAAAGCTCTGTACGCGCTCGCGCAGGAGACCGAGCGCCAGAGCGCGGAAACAAGTGATGCCGAAGCGCAGAAGCTGTTCGAAAAGATTCTCGAAGCGCAGCCTGACAATCTGGCCGTGCTGTTAGACGTCACCCGCCTAGCCGCCAAACGCGGCGATGGGGCAACAGTACAGAAATCAGTTGTCAAGCTCGCCACCCAAGCCGCGTCGTGGCCCGATGCGGCCAAACAGCAGATGACCGCGTTGCAGCAAGCTGCGACGGGGGCCGATACCCGCGCCATTGCGCCCCAGGTCGCGTTCCTGCGCAATGTGCTGCTGCGTGTCCCCGATTACCGCCAGAGTCTGAACGCTGTGAAGATCCCAGCGGAATACGTCGGCGAACCATTTCTGAAATTCCTCAAGCTGCCCAGTCCAAGTTCGCAGCCTGCGCCGCCGGATGAGGCGACCAACTTTAGCGTGGAACAACTCAACGTCGGCGGAGGGAAATGGCATTGGGCAGGAATAATCGCGCTGGATGGCGAAAGCACATCCACAGTCGTCGTGGCGAACGGGCGCGAGGCGCGGCTAGGTAATGTAACGTTCCCCTTTCCAGGCACAGCAGAGGATCAGTCCTCGTCTAATTGCATCGTCGGTCTCGATTTTGATTATGACTTCAAGACCGATCTATTCATGGCAGGCAGAGGTGGCTTGAAACTCTATCGCCAGGAAGCTCCTGACAAATTCACCAACGTCACATTCAAGCTGGGCCTGCCTCTGAGTCTAATCACTGCCGCTTATGAAGGGGCGTGGGTGGCGGATATAGAGTTGGACGGTGATCTGGACATCGTGCTTGGTGCAGCCGAGGGAGCACCGCTGGTGCTGCGGAACAACGGCGATGGAACGTTCAAGGAGTTGAGGCCATTCACAGGCGCGGAGAAATTGCGCGACTTCGTTTATGCGGACTTCGACGGCGACGGTGATCCAGACGCGGCGCTGCTCGACAGTAATTACAGATTGAAAGTTTTCAGCAACGAGCGGCTCGGCGTTTTCCGCGAGCGCGCCTTACCGAGCGGCATCGAGTCGGTTTTTAAGCTCGGCGCGGCTGACATCAACAGCGACGGCGTTTTGGACCTGCTTTTGCTGGATTACTACTTAGCCCTGAAGCGCTTGTCTGATAAAGGCGGCGGAGCGGGTTGGGAACTGGCGGAGGTCTTCGGGCGACAAGCAGAGGGCATACCTGTCCCGCTAATTTCAGGCTCCGGGTCACTGCTGATCCACGATTTTGATAACAACGGTGCGCTCGATGTCGTGGCTGTCAATCTTTTGTGGTTGAACGGCTCACCAGCCAGGAAACTGCGCCACCTTGAACCTGGGAGTTCAATCGCCACCGCTGCTGCCGATCTGACGGGTGATGGGCGTGTAGATCTGCTGGCATTCAACACAGAGGCGCAGCCGGTACGCTTAATCAATCGTGGCGCCAAAAATTACCACTACCAAACCATCCGCACGCAAGCAGCCCATACGCTAGGCGACCAACGCATTAACTCCTTCGGCATCGGCGGCGAAATCGAAATCCGCGCAGGTCTGTTGACGCAAAAGCAGGTCATCAATTCACCGCTACTGCATTTCGGCCTGGGCGAACATTCGCAAACCGATGTGGCGCGCATCGTCTGGCCGAACGGAATATTGCAGTCGGAATTCGATTTGAAAGCGGGTCAGTCAATCCTGGCCAATCAACGGCTCAAAGGCTCCTGCCCGTCGCTCTTCGCTTGGGACGGGCAGTGGCTGAGCTTCGTCAAGGATGTAGCGCCCTTGTCAACGGGGCTAGGCTTGCATCTCAACGAGCAAACCGTCGCGAACATTGGCCGAACCGAAGAGTGGTTCAAGCTTCCCGGCAACCGCATCGCGCCGCGCGCCGATGCTTCAGGAAGTTATTACGACCTGCGGGTGACGGATGAATTGTGGGAGACCTACTACATTGATCATTACTCGTTGATGCTGGTGGATCACCCGCCCGGCACTGAAGTCTTCATTGACGAACGCGTCGCCACGCCGCCGTCGAAGTTAAAGCTTTACGCTGTGAATCAGCCGAGGCCATTCGTTCGTGCACAGGATGATCGTGGACAAAATGTCTCGCAAGTAGTGAACCAACTCGACGAGCAGTACTTGGACACGTTCGAGCGCGGGCCGTATCTGGGCGTGACGCGCGATCACTGGGTCGAGCTTGAACTCGGCGCAGATGCGCCGTGTGACAAGCAGCTTTATCTGATCGGCCACGGTTGGCTGCGTCCGCCCGATGGAACGGTCAACATCGCCATCAGCCAGGGCCGCCTGCCCGCGCCGCAAGGGCTGAGTATCGAAGTGCCCGATGCGAACGGCAATTGGGTCGTCGCCAAATCAGACTTAGGCTTTCTCGCCAGCAAGTTCAAGACGATGGTGATTGACCTCGACGGCGCGTTCCGGCCCGGTGCGCCGCGCCGGTTGCGGTTGCGGACGAATTTGGAAATTTATTGGGACAAGCTCGAATGGGCTGAAGGGCTGCCCGACAGCGTGCTTAAAGTGCAACGACTGTCGGCGTCACAAGCCGACCTGCGCTATCGCGGCTTTTCGGTCTTCACGCAGGTAAATCCTTCAGCGCCTGCCGTGCCGGATTACCAACGGCTCGCAGGCACAATGCAGAAGTGGCGCGACCTGGAAGGTTATTACACGCGCTACGGTGATGTGCGCGAATTGCTGGCTCAGATTGATGACCGGATGGTGATCGTAAACGCAGGCGATGAAATTCGGTTGCGGTTTGCCGCGCCGTCCGCGCCAGTGGCAAGCTGGACGCGTGACTTCGTGATGGTGGGTGACGGCTGGATCAAAGAGGGAGATCACAACACCACCTTCTCACAGACTGTGCTGCCACTACCCTATCACGGGCTGAAAGACTACAATGGGTCGCCCAAGCGGCTACCAAACAATTTGGAAGACGATCCTGTCTACCGCAAATACCCGCGCGACTGGCAGGAGTATCACACACGCTATGTCACACCTGAATCTTTTCTGAAGGCACTCAGATAACAGAAGTATGCAGAGTCGCATTCCCCCCATTCTCTTAACACTCTTTTTCATCGGGTTGCTGGCCGCGCCGCTGGTTTATAAACGCCTCGTGGCGCGCAACCAGGCAGCGCCTGCCACCGCGAATCCCACGACCGCGCTGTCCCGCTACGGCTTCAGCTTGCAGGAGTCCGCCAAAGCCGCCGGGCTGGATTTCAAACACAGCGCCCCGACGCTTGATGCCAAGCTCAGTCACATTATGGAGCAGGTGGCTTCGATGGGCGCGGCGGTGTCGGTGGTGGATTATAACCGTGACGGTTGGCAGGACATCTACGTTACCAACAGCGCTGAAGGCAGCCACAATGCGCTCTATCACAACCTTGGCAACGGATCATTCAACGACATTGCGTACTCATTCGGGGTGGATGGAGAGAACTCGCGTGAAAATGGCGTTTCTATGGGCGCGGTTTGGGGCGATTACGACAACGATGGTTACGAAGACCTATTCGTTTACAAGTGGGGCAAACCGGAGCTTTATCATAATGACTGCTGCAAAGGCTTCACACGCGTCAGCGAGCAAGCCGGACTGCCGAAGTGGATGAATGCGAACACGGCCATCTGGTTCGACTACGACCGCGATGGACGGCTCGATCTGTTCGTTGGTGGCTACTACTCCGAAGAGATCAACCTGTGGGATCTGAAGACAACCAGGATGATGCCTGAGAGCTTCGAGTATGCGTTGAACGGTGGGCGCAAGTATCTCTTCCACAATCTCGGCAACGGCAAGTTTGAAGAAGTCGCCGAACAACTCGGCATCAAATCCACGCACTGGGCCTTGGCTGCGGTTGCAGCAGATTTGCGCGGCACAGGCTATCAGGATTTGTTTATCGCCAATGACTATGGTGTGTCGGAGTTGTACTTCAACGACGGCGGGAAGAAGTTCCGTGAGGTTGGCAAACAGACCGGCGTCGGTTATGCGCCGAAGAGCGGGATGACGGCGGCGGTTGGCGACGTGTTGAATCAGGGGCAGTTCGGAATTTATGTCACGAACATTTCCGAAGAAGGCGTGCTGGTGCAGGGCAACAATTTGTGGATGCCGAAAGCGGGCACATCTGGCGAAAATATCAAATACGAAAACCTGGCCAACGCCCTGGGCGTGGAAATGGGCGGCTGGAGCTTTGGCGCGCAGTTTGGTGATTTGAACAATGACGGCTTTGTTGATCTCTACGTGACCAACGGCAACGTCTCGCTCGACCGCGAGCGGAGTTATTGGTACGACTACTCGAAAGTCGCGGGCGGCAATAAAGCGATTATCTCCGACGCGGCGAATTGGCCGCCGCTCAACGGGCGCAGCCTGTCGGGCTATCAGCAAAAACGTGTCTGGCTCAACGACGGCGCGGGCCAGTTCAAAGAAGTCGCACAACTCGTCGGCGCGACCGACGTTTATGATGGACGCTCGGTGGCGCTGGGCGATTTCGCCAATCGTGGCGCGCTGGATGTCGTCGTGGCGAATCAAAAAGGGCCGCTGCTGTTGTACAAAAACACTGCCGCGCTGGAAAACAAATGGGTGGCGTTTGAATTGGAAGGCGCGGCCAGCAACCGCAGCGCAATCGGCGCGCAGGTCAAACTGTTCTGGAATGGCCAGCAGCAAGTGCAGGAAGTCTCCGGCGGCAGCGGTTTCTGCGCGCAAAACCAGCGGCGTTTGCATTTCGGCTTGGGCAAGGCCGCCGGTATTGAGCGGGTCGAAATTCGTTGGCCATCCGGCAAGCTTCAAACTCTGCGCGCCCCAGCGCCAAATCAAATTCATAAGCTGAAGGAGCCAGTATGACGCCGGAAGTTGTTTCTCCCGTCTCTCCCAATTCGCTAAAGGCTGCGCCACAGTCGCGGTCGGCGCTGGCGCGTTTCTTCAGTGCAGAGAATCGCTACCTGCCGCCGCTCTTCATCACCACCATTCTGCTGGTTGGCCAGCTTGGGTTCGGTCTGCTGGAAAGTTTTTCGCAGACGCTGCTGGCTATCGGCACTGCCATTGTGTTTGAACTGGTGCTGGGCCGTCTGATGACGGGCAAGCTTCCGCATCTGGCCAGCGCCTACATCACCGGCATCAGCGTTGGCATTCTGATTCGTTCGCCGGAGTTCTGGCCATTCGCCCTGTGCAGCGCGATTGCGATCACATCGAAGTACGTGATTCGCTGGCGCGGACGCCACCTTTGGAATCCGTCGAACTTTGCCATCTGTGCGTTGCTCCTGCTCGTGCCGGAATACATCGCAACGCTGAGCGTGCAATGGGGCAACACGGTCTGGCCAATGCTGATTGTCTGGACGCTCGGCGCGTTTATCACCTACCGGGTGAAGCGGTTTCACATCACAGCTACGTATGTGATCTCGTTTATCGTACTCGCGCTGTTGCGCAGTGTGATTACGGGTCACGCTTTCCTGGCCGAAGTCGCACCGATTACCGGGCCGATGTATCAGCTCTTCATCTTTTTTATGATCACCGACCCGAAGACGACAGTGCAGTCGAAGTGGGGCCAATGTCTGGTGGCCTTCCTCGTTGCGGTGATGGAGATGATTTTGCGGCTGGCCGAAAACATCCACGCGCCGTATTACGCACTGACAATTGTTGGCCCGTTGGCGTTGGCTGTCGAAATTTGGTGGACGGCGAGAGACCAGACACCCGTTTCGAGCCAACCGGCGGCTACTTAAAAGAATAACAGGCAGTGCTGCGAATGTAATGCGGAGTTCACCGCCGAGGCGCAGAGAACGCCGAGACCTCGCAGAGAAGCAGAGAGGAAAAAGGTTTACTTATCAGCTCTCCGCGCTCCCTCAGCGTGCTCGGCGTCTCAGCGGCGAACAGGTTTACACCATTTGTAGTATTACTTTTTGTGCCCTACTAAATGACAGACAAGCAACCCGCCGCTAAATCAATTCTCCTTCCGCTCGCAGTTGTCGCCGCGCTCATCAGCGTGTGGATGCTAGTGTGGAGAAGCGGCGTCTTCCATGAAAGCGCCTTCCCTGCGCCGCTGGCTGTGCTGCGCGGCTTTGGCGAGGAGTTGCGCAGCGGCAGGCTGTTCAATGATCTGGTCACCTCGTTGTTTCGCGTGAGTTGCGGCTTTGTCATCGCGGTGCTGCTCGGCCTTCCGCTGGGTTTGTGGATGGGGCAGAAGTTGGCGGCGCGAATGGCTTTTCTGCCACTCATCAACTTCTTTCGCAATCTGTCGCCGTTGGCGTGGATGCCGTTCGCGATTTTGTGGTTTGGGGTCGGCGATGCGTCGGCAATCTTCCTGATCTTTCTGTCTGCGTTCTTTCCAGTCGTGTTAGCAACGATGGCCGCCGTGGCAAACATTCCGAACGTTTACTTTCGGGTCGCCCAGGATTATGGATTGCGCGGTTACGAGCGACTGACGCAGGTCACGCTGCCCGCCATCATGCCGCAGGTAATCACGCTGCTGCGCGTGACGGCAGGACTTTCCTGGCTGGTAGTGGTGGCCGCCGAAATGATCGCGGGCCGAGACGGCTTGGGCTTCGCCGTGATGGACTCGCGCAATGGGTTGCGCACCGATCTGCTGGTCGTCGAGATGATCGTGATCGGGCTGATCGGCGTCGTGCTTGATCGTGTGCTGGTGCAACTAACCAAGATTCCGAGTGTGCGTTGGGGATATGAGCGGTAAGAGGAGGTAGACAGTAGGCAGTAGACGGTAGACAGTAGCTAGAAAACAATGCCCCCGATCTATCAAGGGCTGTAGGCTCCAAGCAGAAACGCTTAATTCCATGCTGTCTACTGTCTACTGTCTACTGTCTACTGCCTACTCCAATTTAAATTTATATGAGCGCTAATCCGTTACAACTGGAAAAAGTCTCGCGCTCGTTCGGCGTGGTAGAAGTGCTGCGGGAGCTGTCGCTGGAAATCAGGCGCGGAGAATTCCTGGCCCTCGTCGGCCCCTCGGGTTGCGGCAAGACAACGTTGCTGAATTTGCTGTCGGGTTACGACCAGCCCTCATCCGGCCTTATCAAACGTCAAGGCCGCGTGCGGATGGTTTATCAGCAGGACGGATTGTTCCCTTGGCAAACGGTCAGCGAGAACATTGCCCTTGGATTGCGCCATCTGGGCAATGGCCAGGAACAGGCGCGGCAAGTCGCTGAGATGCTCCGCCTGATCCGGCTCGAAGGCTTTGCGCAACATTACCCGCATCAACTTTCGGGCGGCATGCGGCAGCGTGTGGAATTGGCGCGCGCGCTCACTGGTGACGCAGACATTCTGCTGCTGGACGAACCGTTTTCGGCACTGGATTATTTGGCCAGATTGCGCATGCGGCAGGAATTGGCGCGACTGCTGCACGAATGCCCGCGCACAGTGGTGTTGGTCACACACGACATCGAAGAAGCCGCGCAACTCGCCGACCGCGTGATTGTGCTGAGCGAACGCCCGGCGCAAATTCGTTACGAGATGAGTATTGACGTGCCGCGCCCGCGCGATCTGACGCACCCGCAGGTCGTCGGCGCGACGCACCGCATTCTGACGGAACTTGGGATCGAGCACGATTCTGAGGGAGCTTTGGCAGAACCCAAATTAGCGTAGGGGCAGACCTGTGTGTCTGCCCTGAAGTGGTGGATGCACGAGACAGGGGCAGACACACAGGTCTGCCCCTACGTTGAGCTGACCCCTACTGAATCCTAGCAAACACGAAATGAAGGAGTAACCAATATGTTTCGCTCTTCCGGCGCACGCTGGATTATTGGAGTGATTGCAGTCATTGCGCTGCTTGGCCTGCTGCGTTTCAAACCGTGGCAGCGCGGCGCACAACAGACGGCTGACCTGGCTTCGGAGGCCCGCGAAAGATTGAACGTCGGATTTCTGCCTGTGACCTGCCATTTGACGTGCCCGGTGACGGATTTCGCCACCCGCACCAGCACGACGACGCGGTTCGAGTCGCAGCGCTTCACTGATTTTCCGACCATTGTCGAATCCATCAAGAGCGGGCGGCTGGAAGCGACCTTTATGATCGCGCCGCTGGCGATGAAGCTGCGCGAACAAGGCGTGCCGGTGAAGATTCTTTATCTCGGCCATCGCGATGGGTCAACCGTGATGGTGCAAAAAGACAGCACGGCAAAATCTTTGCGCGACCTGCGCGGCAAGACGCTGGCCATTCCCAGCAAATACAGCAATCAAAATCTGGTCATCCACCAGTTGATGGAAAATCAAGGCATCAAGCCGGACGAGATTCGCTTTGTCGAAATGCCGCCGCCCGATATGCCCGGTGCGCTGGCGGCCAAAGCCATTGATGCTTATTTCGTCGGTGAACCGCACCCGGCGCGCGCTGAACTCGACGGCACGGGCCGCGTGCTTTATCACGCCAAAGACATCTGGCCCGGCTTTATCTCGTGCGTGTTGGTGGTGACCGAAAAACTGATTCACGAGCATCCGGCTATTGTGCGCGATCTGGTGCGCGGCATTGCTGAAAGCGGCGAATGGGCTGAAACACATCGGCTGGACGCGGCCAAAGTTGCCTCGCCGTATTTCCGGCAGGACGAAAAGGTGGTGCGCTATGTGTTGACCCAACCACCAGATCGCGTGAGTTACCGTATGCTGACGCCAACGGATGAAGAAATGAATAAGATTCACGAGATGGCTCTGAAATCGGGCATTCTGACGAAACCGATTGAGATGAAAGACTTGATTGACCGGTCGTTCATTCCGACGGAGATCAAGCCTGCCGCGATTGATATGCAGGCTCGCTGAGCTTATACCTACAGGGCTTGCTGCTGGCATCTTCAATTTGACTGCAAGCGGTGCGCTCCATATATTGCCCGCGACGTTTCGCCATTGCGTGACTGGTAATCAAACAAAGTGAGGAACCCGAAATGACCGAGCCTGCCCAATTGCGCAGCCAACTCTCAGGTGTGATCGCCTTTCCGATCACACCTTTCAAGAATGATCTCTCGCTCGACCTTGATGGCTTGCGACACAACTTGGAGTTCTTATTCCAACAAACGACCGAGCCACTCGGCGCAGTTGTGGCCGCCGGTGGCACAGGCGAATTGTATTCGCTGACGCCTGCCGAACATTTGCAAGTAGTCAAGACCACGGTCGAGATGGTCAAAGGCCGCGCGCCGATCATTGCTGGCGTGGGCTTCAATCAACTGCTCGCCATCGAGCTGGCGCAACAGGCGGCGAAAGTTGGAGCTGATGGCATCCTGGCCTTTCCGCCTTATTATCCGCAGGCTGATGACGAAGCCCTGCGCGCCTACTATCGCGCTATTGGCCAAGCCACTTCGCTTGGATTGTTGATCTACAGCCGCGACTGGGCCACGTTCTCGCCCGCGCAGGTCGAGCGTTTGGCGGCAGAGATTCCGACGTTGATTGCCTGGAAAGACGGGCAGGGTGATGTGCGGCGTTACCAAATGATTATGCAGCGTGTGGGAGACCGACTGCATTGGGTGGGCGGCGCGGGCGACGATCTGGTGCCCGGTTATTACTCGCTCGGCATTCGCACTTACACGTCAAGCGTGGCCAACGTCGCGCCCAAACTCTCGTGGCAACTGCATCACGCGGCGTCGAGTGGAGCGACTCAGGAATTGGCGCGCTTGATGTCGGCCTACGTCGTGCCGCTTTACGCGATGCGCGCGCGGCGCAAAGGTTATGAGGTTTCGGTGATGAAAGCGATGATGGATTTACTCGATCTGCGTGGCGGGCCGGTGCGGCCACCTTTGCCCGATGTGCGGGCGGAAGAATTCGATGAGTTGCGCGTGATGGTGGAGGCGTGGCGACCGCTGCTGGCGGAGTAAGTGACGTCAAGAATGCGCTAGTCCGTGAGATGTGGGGCCAATTTGCCGAAGTTCAGAAAGTAAGCTCGCTGTTTGCTGACCTATCTTGCCAATGGTTTATTTGCGGCGGTTGGGCGCTCGATTTATTTCTCAATCGAGTCACGCGCGAACACAAGGACGTTGATATCGCGATTGCGCGCAACGATCAATTCAAGGTGCGATCTTATCTTCAGCAGCGCGGCTGGAGTCTGCAAAAAGCCATTGACGGGGCATTGATTTCTTGGTTAGACGAAGAGTGGTTGGCCTTACCCGTTCATTGCGTCTGGTGCGACAACGAGCATTATGATCCCGCCTTTGTTGAGCTTCTGTTCAACGAGATTGACGATACACAGTTCTACTTCAGACGCGATCAATCCATCACACTGGCGCAGGAGCGCATGTCCTTTCAGACATTATCTGGCGTGCCAGTGCTCGCGCCTGAGATCGTCTTGCTTTACAAATCGAATTGCCCTGAAGAATACGACGCCGATTTTCAAAACACCGTTGACGCGCTTTCAACATCACAACGCGCTTGGTTGAAAGACTCGCTCAACAAACTTTATGTGCAGCACCCCTGGGCAGCGAATCTATAACCAAGCAAGCCATACCTATTCCGCGACTTCGACGCGCTCGTCAACCAGAAACCAATAAGCCAGCGCCCCCATAACCAAAATGACGCCGCATAATCCTAACGCCAAGGCGAACGAGCCGGTCGTGTGCGCGATAAAACCGGTCACGACAGGCGCGAGGATGCCACCGACGTTGCCACCGAAATTCTGAATGCCCGAAACCGTGCCGACGATCTTCTTCGAGCTGACGGCCTGCGTCAGCGTCCAGGTGTTGGGCGAGGCGATGCCCAAGCCGCTCAAGGCAATCGTCAGCAACCACATCGCCGTCACCTTGTCTGCCACCAAGCCAGCGGGCACGATCAAACAGCAGATAAGCAGGCCCGTCACGTTGAAAATCTTGCGTACTTTTTTCTCCTCATAGCCACGTCGCACCAGCGCATCACTCAATACGCCCGCGATCAGGATGATGACCGACATCGCCAGATAAGGCATCGCCGTCAAGATCCCCATCTCGCTTTTGCTGAATTTGCGTTCCATCACCAGATAGCTCGGCAGCCAGGTCTGGAAAACGTACCAAACGTAATCGTAAGCAAAGAAGCCGAGAAAGATGCCGAGCACGCTGCGCTTTTTGAGCAGCGACAGGCTTTCCATAAACGAGGCGCTTTGTTGCGCCGTGGCCAGCGCGGCGGCGCTGTTCGGCGCATCTTCCCATTTGCGCAAAAAGAACAGCCAGGGCAACAGCCAGACTAGCGAGACCGCGCCGACGACGGCGAAAAAGAGGCGCCAGTCGTAGCGCGTCAAAAACCACGCGCCGAAGATCGAAATCAGAACCGTGCCGTAGCGCACCCCGGCCAAAAACAGCCCGGTCACCAAGCCGCGCTCGCGCTCTTGAAACCAATTGGCCGTCGCCCGCGCACTGGCCGGAAAAGCGACCGCCTGTCCGGCGCCCAACAGGACGCGCCACACCGCCAGCATCACCAGATTCTTCGTTACGCCAGTGACGATAGAAATCACCGACCAGAAGGCATAGCCGAGCGCATACGCGCGCCGTACGCCAAAGCGATCTACCAGCCAGCCGCTCGGCATTTGCATAAACGCGTAAACCCAAAAGAAAGCCGAAAGCAGCACACCCGTTTGGGCAGGGTTGAAGCCGAGGTCTTTGCTCATAAACGGCGCGGCGATGCTCAACGCGCCGCGCTGCGCGTAACAGAAGAGCATCGCTACAACCAACAGGAGCATGAGCCACCAGCGTTGCGGCGAGTCTTTTAAGGCGGGCGTTGCAGGTTGCGCTTCCTGAGCTGCTTCTTTCACCATTTCGACAGGGATCATCATCAGTCTCTTTGGGTGTAGGAATGACTACGCCTAGCTTGCGCCGCGCCTACGATTCAGCAGCCACCGCCGCAATCAACGCTTTGATATAGCCGAAGGTAAAGGCGAACGCGTGCATGCCCTGCGCATCGCCTTCGATCTTCGGCACGTGGTCGGGCATCATCATCCCGTCATAGCCGACCTCTTTGTAGACGCGCATCGCCTTGAGCATGTCCACGTCGCCGTCGTCAATGAAGGTCTCTTGAAAATTGAGAAAGCTGCCGCGAATGTTGCGGAAATGCACGTTGAAGATCTTGCCACGACTGCCGAAGTAGCGGATTACGTCGTAAATCTCCTGGCCCGGTTTCTGCAACATCTCCGAGACCGTGCCCTGACAGAAGTTCAAGCCGTGATACTTGCTCGGCACTATTTCCAGAAAACGCTTCAAGCCTTCGGGACTGCCCAACACTGTGTGCACGCCACGATAGCCTTTCTGCTTCGGCATGCCCGGATCGTGCGGGTGACAGGCCAGCCGCAGCTTGTATTCTTCGGCAACGGGGAGGACGCGTTTCAAAAAGTAGCTGATGCGCTCCCAGTAGGCGTCTTCATTGACCGGCCCGGCTTCGGTCAGCGGTGGTTCCTGTTTGGCCTTGTCGTAGACAAAGGTGCTGAGTGTCGCGCCGCCACGCCCTTTGGTGGATTCGGTGCGCACGACGCCGAGAATGCTCATGTTGTATTTCAGCATCGGGATGCCTGCACGCGCCGCATTGCGGATCATCTGGCAGAGGTCGTCAATCTCGCGGTCACGTTCGGGGCTTTTGCCGAGCATGATGTTGGGATTCTCGGCGCGGGTGATGTAGGCGGAACTGAGTGGCAACGGCACTGCGTCAAGCTTGATGCCGAATGACTCGACGCGCTCGCGGAATTTGGTCAGCCCTTCGACCGACCATTGCTCATCGAATTTGGTCGAGGGCAACCCGCTGCAAATATTGTTCACGCCCAGCGCCGCCGCCAAGCGCAAAAACTCGGTGGAATGATTGTGCTGGTGGCCGACCTTCATCAGTACCTTGCGCGGTGCGGCTTTTTGCGGCTCTGCGGCTGCGACGCGTGCCGTGACGTGTGATTCGATCAGGGCACTGGCTGTCACACCCAGACCAGCCAACCCGACAAATTTTCTGCGTTGCATGTGCTGCTCCTGTGATTGCGCTGGATATTGGGTGCGGTAACGGGAGCGACCGGGTGGGCCTGATGTCGCTACCGCTCCCGTTACCGCACCGCTTAGTTTTCCAGGATCGCCTTGATCCCGCTTACAAATCGTCCGATTCCCTCTTTAACTGTCGCCGCTTGCAGAGCGCCGTAAGCAAGGCGCAAATAACATCCGTCATCACTCCCGAAAGCCGTGCCGGGAATCGCCGCCACGCCAAACTCTCGAACCAATCTCTCCACCAGCGTCAAAGGCGGCAGTTCAGTCTTTAACTTCAGATAAAAATAGAACGCGCCATCCGCTGGCGGCGTTATGCAATGCTCCGCCAGTTGCGCTAGCTCGCTGATGACCAACTCGCGCACCTTGGCCAATTGGCGCAAGTAGTCCGCGCAATACGCCCGGCTTACTTGCATTGCGCCAACCGCCGCAAATTGTGAAACCACCGGCGGGCAAATCAGGATTGTATCCTGCACCTTGTTGACCGCCTCGAACAGATGCGCCGGGATGACCATCCAACCGACGCGCCAACTGGCAAAACCGTAAGCCTTCGAGAGTGAGAAGAGCGAGATCGTGTGCGCTTCGCTCTCCGGCAACGAAGCGGGCGAGAAATGCCGCGCCGCGCCGTAGGTGAAGTACTCGTAGGCTTCGTCGCTGATGTGATAGATGCCGCGCGCCTGGCACAATTCGTTGACTGCGCGCAAGGCCGCTTCACTGTAAACCGCACCCGTGGGATTGTTGGGCGAGACGGTCACGACGGCGCGCGTCTTAGCGGTTAGCGCGGCGGCAATCCGCTCCGGTTGCAATTGATAGTTTTCATCGGTCGGCACCAACACCGGCCGGCAATTCGCCATCGTGATGGCCATCTCGTGGTTGAAATAGTAAGGCGTAGGCAGAATCACTTCATCGCCCGGATCACAAATCGCCAGCACGGTGTTCATAAAAGCCATATTGCCGCCCGCCGTCACTACGATGCGTTGTTCAGGCCCAGGCACAATCCCATTTTCCGCGCGCAATTTTTGCCCGATCAATTCGAGCAGCGGCGTGATGCCGTAGACTGGTTGATACTTGTGCAATTCAGGCCGTTGCAGGAGCTGGCCTATTTGCTCGAAGGCTTGCGCGGGTGGCGGATAGAAGACCACGCCCTGGCCGAGCGAGATTGTCCCTGGATGCTGGCGGATCAATTCGCCGACCACTGGGATGATCGGCGACTGCACTGCGCGCATGCGTTCTGCTTCCTGCATTGTTTAGATGAGCCTCGTTAAAATGTTTTGGTTCTCTTACCGTGTGTCCTACAGATTGTCAAAGCCCCGGCTGCTAAAGTGCTCTTTTCCCAAGCCTGAAGAAAAATAGCGGCTTGACACACTTTCCGCTGCGATGGTACTTTTCGCGGCGTAATCCACTGACCGATAAGGGTAATAACTACCTAAACCCGTGAGCAGTCAAGGAAGCTTCGGTTCGCATCCCAGACAGAGCCGGAACAAGTTAATGTTACGAAACCTAGAGATTTTGGACGAGCGCAGCCGCGAGATGCTGGCGCTGTTGATCAAGACCCACATCGCCACTGGCGAGCCGGTCGGGTCGCGCACCATCTCCAAGTACACGCGCGAAGGTCTCTCGCCCGCCACCGTCCGCAACATCATTGGCGATCTGGAAGAGCTAGGTTTCCTCGAACAGCCGCACACCTCGGCGGGCCGCGTGCCGAGCGACAAGGGCTATCGGTTTTACGTGGATCACATCCTTGAACAAACAGATTTGCCGGATACCGACGAGGTGACGATTCAACAAGGTATCTTCGGCGACGGCTGGGCGAGCACGGATCATTTGCTGACGCGCGCTTCGCACCTGCTCTCGCACTATTCCGATGGAGTGGGCATTGTGATTCTGCCCAATCTGTCGCAGGACAAGGTCAAACACATTGATTTTGTGCGCCTCGACGAAGGGCGCATCCTGGTCATCACGGTCTCGCGCACTGGTCTCGTGCAAGACCGCGTAGTCAGGATTGACGAGGATTTTAGTCAGGACGAATTGAATTCGACCGCCAGGTATCTGAACGAAAATTTCAGCGGCATGTCGCTGCTCTCGATTCGCAACGAGTTGCTGCGACGCTTGTCTGAAGAGAGAGACCTTTATGACCGGCTCTTACAAAACGCCATCCTGCTTTGCGAGCGCGGCTTGCACGAAACCGCAGGAGAGGCACCCGAAATCTTTGTCGAAGGCGCAGCCAATATTGTCACCAAGCGCGACTTCACCGACAAAGAAAAGATCAGCGAGTTGTTGCGCATCTTTGAGGAGAAGAGCCGCTTAGTCAAAATTCTTAACGAGTGTATAGCACCGAGCATTCCCCAACCCGTAGGCATCCGCATTGGTGCGGAAAACAGCCTCCCCAGCTTGCGCGGTTGTGCGGTCATCACTTCGTACTACGGTTTTGGCGATCAGGTGATGGGAAGTCTGGGCGTGGTTGGCCCAGTCCGGATGGAGTACGCACGGATGATCGGCGTGGTCAATTATGTGGCGCGCTTGCTCGAACAAGCTCTGGCTGAACCTCAACGGGTCGCCGCTTGAAGCTTGTCCAAGCATCCTTGAGCAACAGCCTGCCAACTGCCAAACGCCTTCAAACGTAGCCAGCTTAGTCTTCTTTGCTAACAAAACTTGAGTGCTGTCTTGTGAAGCTCCGGGATGACAGTCTATAATCGCCGCCTTCTTTTTCCACGAGGAGAATGGACTGACTGAGTGGTCAGGGCGATTGGTGGCTTCCCCAGTTTGGTGCCGCTGTGAAGCAAGGTTATAAACAGCAGTCGCATTACCCACGATTGTTGGTCTCCTTGTGTGGACGATCAGCAACTACTGCGAAAGGTGAACAAAGGTGAGTAAACGAGATTATTACGAGGTGCTTGGTGTCAATCGCAATGCCAGCGATCAAGAACTCAAGAGTTCCTATCGCAAGCTGGCGCTGCAATACCATCCGGATCGCAACCAGGGCAACAAAGAGGCCGAGGAACGTTTCAAGGAGGCCGCCGAAGCTTATGGTGTGCTCTCCAACGTCGAAACCCGCGCGCGCTATGACCGCTTCGGTCACGCCGGAGTAGGCACGTCGGCGGCGTCCGAGGGTGGCTGGCCGCCGGGCGATTTTGGCGGCTTTGAAGATATTCTCGGCGACATCTTCGGCGACTTGTTTGGCGGGCGCAGCCACCGGCGCGGCGGCGCGCAGCGTGGCTCGGATTTGCGCTACGACCTGGAGATTACACTCGAACAATCCGCCGCGGGCTACAAGACGCAGATCAACATTCCGCGCCTGGAAGCCTGCGAACCTTGCAAAGGTTCCGGGGCCGCGCCGGGCACGTCGGCTTCGGTCTGCAACGTCTGCGGTGGCGTCGGCCAGGTGCGCTTCCAACAAGGCTTCTTCTCGGTCAGCCGCACTTGCCATCAATGTCGCGGGACGGGTCGCGTGATTATCAATCAGTGCAAGGTTTGCCACGGCCAGGGGCGCGTCAACAAAGAGCAAGTTATCGAAATCAGAATCCCGGCGGGCGTAGAAACCGGCGCGCGCCTGCGTATCGCGGGCGAAGGCGAGGCGGGCGTCAACGGCGGCGGGCATGGCGACCTGTACGTCGTGGTCAACGTCAAAGAGCACGAAGTCTTCGAGCGGCAGGGCAACAATCTCTACGTCAACGTGCCGATCACCTTTGCGCAGGCCGCCTTGGGCGCGGAGATCACTGTGCCGACGCTCGACGGCGAGGAGACGCTCACCGTCCCTGAAGGCACGCAAACCGGCTCGATCTTCCGCATCAAGGGCAAAGGCATCGTCTCGTTGCAAGGCCCCGGACGCGGCGACCTGTTTGTCGTGACCAGCATCGTCACGCCGACGCGCTTGACGCGCGAGCAACGCCGCTTGCTCGAACAGTTCGCGCAGCTTGAAGAGAAACAGCGAGAGCGCAGTTTCAGCAGCAAGGTCAAAGACATTTTTGGCTAGCCAGTATTGCGCGTCATTCTCCATTGTCTGAGACAAAGAGGGCGGGACATCCCGTCCTTTTTGTTTTGGAGCAGTTGTCTATTAACCCGCAGCATTGAACTGCTCCGCTGCGAACTTGCGCTTCGGCTGGCAATGGTAAGGCTGCGAGGTGCGCTCGGCGACCTGGCAAAAAAGTTATTTGAGGCTGGGATAACTTTATTTTTCTGGCGCTCCTATGCAATACTGCGCGCACTTTCATACTTCCGGGGCATGAATAATTCCTGACTCTCACTGGCGATAAAGCAATCCGAAATCATTCAACCCTGCGAGCGTAGTCAGTACCCAAAGTCAAAAAGTAAACGCTAAGCGGTATCCACGTTTACCTTCAGTGGAAGGAAGCTTATGTCTACACACACACACACCACTTCAAAACATCGGTTATTGCTGCTCAGCCGCAGGCTGTGCCCGCTGGAGTTCAGACTCGTGGGCGCGCCTGGCTTGCATTTATCTTCGCTGCCATCGGCGCATTCAATCTCAAAACATTTATAAGGCGTCCGGTAAAACTAGCGTGTCTCCCAAGCTGGGAGCGTAGTTTTTGCCGGATTCGCTCTGCAATCTTCACTTGGCTCAAACCATCGTTGCGCCCATCGCTGCACATGGTTCAGCAACAAATTCAACGCAACGACTGTAGGATCGAGGATTTATGAAGAGTAGAAACTTAGTGACAACGAAAAAGCTTCGCCTGCCAATGCTGGTGTTATCAAGCATTCTTGTCTTCGCCATCCTGACCATCACCGCCCTCACCTAAAGCGGCAAGGATCAGGCTGCGTCTGCCGCCATGCCGCGCGTCATAGCCCGCTTGGAGAAACAATCTCCGGCCAAAGGTAGCGATCAACAAGAGTCCCCGGCCGAAGACAATAATCAACCAGGCTTCGCTCCCCTGGCCGCCACTGTCGCCAGTAACTACAACTTCAACACGACAACCAGCGCCTCGCTCACGGATATGAGCAGCGGCACGACGACGCTCATCGGGGCCGATCTAGACGACGTTGCGTCGGCCGTAATGCTGCTTGGCTTCGATTTCTACTTAAATGGCGCGCGCCAGGATCGGTTCTCGGTGAACTCGAACGGCACGCTCCGTTTTGGCACGACTGTAGTCGGCAATACGTTGTATGACCCGCTCGGCCAGCCCAGCCAGTCGCTGATCACCGCCTATGGTGCGGATCAGCGGACGCACGCCGGCAACGGCAAGGTTCATTTCAAGGTCACCGGCGTCGCGCCAAATCGCGTGTTGATCGTCGAATGGCTCAACATGCAGTCCGACTTTAATGCTGGCGGCACAGCCGACCTGACCTATCAGTTGCGCCTTTCTGAGACCACCGGCGCCATCGAATTCGTTTATGGCTCAATGACCATGGGCGCTGCTGGCGCGGCGGATCCCAATTCGCAAAGCCCGCAAATGGGCTTCTCTTCGAACAACGCCGTCGGCACTATCGGCACCATCACTGCTGCCCAGAGCGGCATACCCGCCCCGACCTTTAGCGGTGTTGCGGCGGCTCCGGTGAATAACCTTTATGTGGCTGGCCCGATCACCGTGCTGACCTCCGCCACGGATGGCTCGCGCCGTTCCTTCCAGCTCACATCGCCAGCGGTTACGGCACCGGGCGGGCCGCTTACATTTACTGGCGTGACGACCACCGGTATGACACTCAATTGGACGGACTCTCCGGACGAGCTTGGCTATGACATTTTCGTTTCGACTGATGGAGTAAACTTCAGCTTCTTCAACAGTGCCGCCGCGAACGCGACCAGCTTGGCCGCGACTGGCCTGTTCGCCTCCACGAGCTACACTTGGCGGGTTTATGCGTTCAACGAAGGCAGCACCGCATTTATCAGCGGTACCCAGATGACCGCGTCGCCGACGCCGAATAATTCACTCGGCTCCGGGCTATGGAGTAGCCCAGCGACTTGGTCAACCGGGTCGGTCCCTACCACCAATGACGCGGTGACCATTGCCGCCGGGACGACGGTGACGATTGATACAGCCGCGGTTGCCTACTCGGTTACAGTCGCTGGCGGCGGCACGCTCCAATTCGAGCAGACGACGGCGCGAACGTTGACCGTTGGCACCGACGTGACCGTACACAGCAGTGGCACGTTCCAATCGAACCCGGCGGGGACACAGACCGGCCACACGCTCAGCCTCGCGGGCAATCTGACCAACAACGGCACGCTTGATTTCTCGACCAACGCGGATACGGCTGGTGCGATCATCACCTTCACGGGAGCCACGAATAACACGTTTGGTGGCTCAGGCGCGACGACCGACATCCGCCAGATCACGGTCAATAAGGGGACAACCAATGCCAATATCATTGAATTGAACCCGACGAACTTCACCATCCGTGGCGTGACGACCGACACCGTTGTCGGCGGTTGGCTGGTGATGTCCAACGGCACGATCAAGATTTCGGGGGCATTCACGGGTACGAGCCGAGTGTTTGCCGCAGCCGCCTACACCATTCCAGCGAGCTTCGGCTTCTGGCTCAACAATCCGAACTACACCGTTGCCGGACAGAATGGCTCGCCGACCACTAATGGTCTGCTCAGAATCTCGCAGGGCACGTTCAACATCGGCACGGCCAGTGGCAACTCGATGGGCTTTTCCACGGGCAGCACAATCACTGTCGAAGGCGGCGCGGTCAATGCGACAGGCCGGTTCGGCGTGGCGGCGGCGGGCAATACGATCAGCTACACGCAGACAGCCGGTACGATCACTGTCAACACGATTGGCAACGCCTCCGCGACACTCGGCAGCTTTGATTTGGGCACATCGACCAATTCAGTAATCAATCTCAGTGGCGGCACCATCGTCACGCAACTCGCCGCGACTGCGATTGATTACCGCAACCAATCCGGAACAGGAATCCTCGGCGTGACCGGTGGTACCTTGCAATTGGGGAATGCGGCTTCCGGCGCGGCGAAGAACTTCAACCTGCGCGGCGTGTTGCCCAATGTGGTGATCACCAACACCTCAGCGGGCCACACCGCGACGATGTCCACGACTCTCGTCAACTTCAACAACATCAGTCGCAGCATCACGATCAATATGGGCACCACCTTCAATGCGGGCAACACGATCTTCCTGTTCGACGGTACGACGGTCACGAACGACGGGACACTGACCCACAACGGCGCCACCAGCAACTTCGTCTGGTCCGACGACGGAGCCACTGGGCCGCAGACCTACACAGGGACGGGGGTCGCGACGGCGCCGCTCACCGCGATGAGCTTCCAGAACATCGGCAACGTCACCTTCACCTCCACGAACCAGGTAATCACCAACCGGGCCAACGTCTTTGCTGGCGGCCTCATCAACTCCAATAAGATGACCCTGGGTAATGGGGGAGCGACTACCGCCGTGATACAATTTGGCGTGGCGGGTCCCACGCAGACCATCACCGGCTTTGACGTTCCGCCAGTTTTTAACCCTGGAACCGGCGGCGTGAATATGCTCTACGCGCCGGAACTGACTGGTCGTACGACGGGCAACGAGATGCCGCCAGGGCGCACGCTGAACTTGCTCAGCATCACCAACCCAAACCCCATCACGATAGCTGGCGGCGATGTCACCGTGAACGGCACGGGAGCGGGAGCGCTCGCTCTCGGCTCATCGCGCGTCATTACTGGGGCAAACACGCTCTATTTCAACTCCGCCGCTGGCACCGTGACGCGCACGACCGGGTATGTTGATGGCAACTTCAAGAAGTCGTATACCGCCGCCGCCAGCAAGGATTTCGAGGTGGGAACGGCGAATGGCTATTCTCCGGTGACGGCCAACATCACCGCCGGGACGTTCCCAACAGACTTTACCGCCAAAGCCGTGCAGGGGGCGCAGCCTAATCTCCCCGTCCCTGCCAAGTCGCTCCAGCGATATTGGGCCTTAGCGGCAACTGGCGTGACGGCGGATCTGACGTTCAACTATCTCGATCCGCCGGATGTTCCGCCTATGGCCACCGAGAGCAACTTCGTTGTCTTCAAATATAACGGCATGTTCACCTCACCGGCCGGCGTGGTAAACACAGCCGCCAACACCTTTACCGTGAGCGGCGTCACTTCGTTTTCCGACTGGACGCTGGCTGAACCAAGTGCCGAGCTGGCGATCACGAAGACGGACGGCGTGACGACGGCCACGCCGGGCGGCTCTGTGACTTACACGATCACTGCTTCCAATGCAGGGCCAAGCAATAACCCCAGCGCGGTAGTGGCTGATACCTTCCCAGCCTCACTCACCTGCACCTGGACGTGCGTAGGCGCAGGCGGCGGCACTTGCACGGCGGCGGGTTCAGGCAACATCAACGATGCGGCCAATCTGCCTGTGGGCGGCTCGGTCACTTACACAGCGAGTTGTACGATTTCGGCGGGCGCGACTGGCTCGTTGAGTAACACGGCGACGGTGGCGGCACCCGGCGGCGTGACTGACCCCGTGCCCGGCAATAACAGCGCCACTGATACCGACACGCTGGCGGCCTCGGCTGATCTCGCGATCACCAAGACGGATGGCGTGACAACGGCCACAGCGGGCGGCTCGGTGACATATACGATCACCGCCTCCAATGCCGGGCCGAGCAATGCGACCGGCGCAACGGTGGCCGATACTTTCCCCGCCTCGTTGACCTGCACCTGGACGTGTGTGGGCGCGGGCGGCGGCACTTGCACGGCCTCCGGTTCGGGCAATATCAACGGCACGGTCAATCTGCCGGCGGGTGGTTCGGTGACTTACACCGCGAGTTGCTCAATCTCGGCAGCCGCGACTGGCAGCTTGAGTAATACGGCGACGGTGGCAGCGCCAGGCGGCGTGACCGATCCAAACCCTGCCAACAACAGCGCGACTGACAACGACACGGTTGCGGTGTCAGCCGATCTCGCCATTACCAAGACTGACGGCGTGACGACGGCGACGCCGGGTGGCTCGACGACCTACACCATCGTGGCTTCGAATGCCGGGCCGAGCACCGCGACGAGTGCGACGGTGGCCGACACTTTCCCAGCCTCGCTCACCTGTTCGTGGACGAGCGTTGCGGCTGGTGGCGCGACGGGCAACACCACAGGCCCGGTGGCGGGCAACATCAACAACACTGGTCTCACTCTGCCCGCGGGCAGCTCGGTAACTTACACGGCGACTTGCACGATCTCGCCGAGCGCGACTGGCTCGCTCGCCAACACGGCGACGGTCAGCAGCGCGGTGACCGATCCGAACCCCGCCAATAACAGCGCGACTGATACAGACACGCTCAACCCGTCAGCCGATCTCTCGATTACCAAGACTGACGGGGTGACGACTTACACGGCGAACGGCACCGTGACTTACACCATCGTGGTCAGCAACGCCGGGCCATCACAGGCGACCGGCGCGGTCGTGACCGACAACAAACCGACGCAGGTGACCCAGTGGACTTGGGTCTGCAGCGGGGCGACGGGCGGCGCGACGGCTTGCGACGGCGTGACCAACAGCGCGGCCAACTTTAGCGACACGGTGACGCTGCCGGCTGGCTCGACGCTCACTTACACGGTGACGGCGACGATTGGGGCGGCGCCGAGCGGCAACCTGGTCAACACCGCGACGGTGGCGGCGCCGGGCGGAACGACTGACCCGAACGGCGGCAATAACAGCGCCACTGACACGGATACGCTGACGGTCGGGGTGTCGGCTGGGGTGCTGACAGGCAACTTCAGCGACCCGCTGGCTTGCACCGGGCCGGGCAATGTCGTGACTGGCACGATTCAGTTGACCAATCCGAACGGCACGCAGCAAGCGTTCATGCTGAACACGAACCTCACCAACCTGGTCGCCTTGCCGGGCAGTTGCACGGTGACGGGCGGAGTGGGCGCCAGTTGCGCCATCGCGCCAGGCGGACTCAGCCTGAGCGCCACTGGCAGCATTCCGGCCAACGGAGCGATAACGGTGCAATACCAAGCGCAGGTGAGCAACGTGGCGACCGGCACGGTCCTGACGGCCAGCAGCACGGCCACCGTGGGTGGCGTGACGGCTACGCCTAACCCGCTGGTCTTCACCGCGATAGTCAACTGCCCGGCGGTCGGGCCAGGCGTGCTCTTCCCTGACACGGCTGAAGTAAGTGATCAGAAGGCAGGCTCGGTGCTGGTCTACAATCTCTATTCGTCGAGCATTGCTGCGCCCAATGCGCAGAACACGCGTATCTCGATCACCAACACCCATCCGGGCTTGGCTATCGCCGTGCACTTGTTCTTTGTGGATGGGGCGACCTGCTCGATTGCTGATAGTCTGATCTGCTTGACGCCGAACCAGACAGCTTCGTTCCTGGCTTCGGATATTGATCCGGGCACGACTGGTTACATTGTCGCGGTGGCTTCAGACCGTATAACTGGTTGCCCGATTGACTTCAACTACCTGATCGGCGACGAGTATGTGAAGCTTTCAAGCGGACACGCCGCCAACTTGGCGGCGGAAGGCTTTGCGGCGATTGCGGGCGGGCTGGCAACGTGTAATCCGTTCTCGGTGACGGCGCTGCTGAGCTTTGATGGACTGAGCTACAACCGCGCGCCGCGCGTGCTGGCGGCCTCGAACATCCCGTCCAGAGCCGATGGCAATGACACGCTGATCGTGTTGAATCGCGTGGGCGGCAGCTTGGCAGCCGGAGCTTCAACGCTCGGCTCGATCTTCGGCATCCTCTACGATGATGCGGAGAATCCGCTGAGCTTCACCTTCACGGCGGGCGTCTGCCAGTTCCGCTCGTCGCTCAGTAGCAGCTTCCCGCGCGTAGCGCCTCGGTTCGAGCAGTTCGTTCCGGCGGGCCGCAGTAGCTGGGCGAAGTTCTACTCGCAGTCGGACATTGCGTTGTTGGGTGCGCAGCTCAACTTCAACGCGAATGCGGGGACGGCAGCGAATGCCTTCAATCAAGGGCATAACCTGCACAAGCTGACGCTGACATCAGCGGCAACACTGACTATTCCGATCTTCCCGCCCAACTGTTAAGCGGAATTTGTTTCCGGGTAGCCAAGCACAAAAGCTGCCCGCTTGATTGTGTGTAACAACAGGCATCTAGCCATTGTCTAATGGCTGCGCTAAAGACGCTGACAATCTCTTGCGAAGGCAAGCGGGAATTGTCAGCGTCGCTTTTTATCCGTGCTCGAAGTCTCGTTCTGCTTTCGGGGAGCAGCTTGCGCACTAGCTGATTTTGTCGTAGTGTTGCGCGCCAGTACAATATCTTGTGGCAAGGTGCTTTTTCTGGAGTAACGTGGCAAAGAAGTTTCGGGCAGTCGTTATTATCCTGATCGGTCTCGGTCTCACTTATTGGTTCTTGCAGAGTTCCGAATGGGCGTTGGTGGGCAATTACTTGAGCCACGTGCGGCTCTGGCCGTTGCTGCTGGCCGCCGTTCTCATCAACCTCACGATGCTGGCGCGCAGTCTGCGCTGGCAGGTGCTGCTTTCACCCATCGCTCTGATCAAATTGGACAACGCCATGGCGGCCACGGCGATTGGCTTTGGCAGTCTGTTCGTAGTCGGACGCGCGAGCGAAGTCATCCGACCCATCGTGCTGAGCTTGCGCGAGAACCTGAAGCCGAGCGCCACCTTTGCGACGATTATGATCGAGCGCATTTACGACACGACCGCGGTGGTCTCGCTGTTTGCCATCAATCTGCTCTTCTTCACGTTGCCGCCCGAGGCGGGCGGGCGCGTGGAGCAACTTCAAAAGGTTCGTTGGGTCGGCGGTCTGTTGTTGGCTGGTTTAGTGGTCGGCATTGTCACGCTGATTCTGTTGCGCACAAAAGCGCCGCAACTGATTGCCTGGTTGGAGAGGCTGTCGGCGCGTTTCTCGCTGCGTCTGTTGCAACCGTTGCTGAACCTGATCCGGCATCTCGCCGATGGTTTATCCGTATTGGTCAGTCTGCGCGCTTTGGCGCTCAGTCTGTTCTATACCGGCTGTGTTTGGGCGCTGGTTTCGACGGCCACTTGGTTGGTGTTCTACTCCTTTGGGCAGGCTGCTCCGCTCTCGCACGTCCTGTTCGTGTTGGGTTTCGGCTTGATCGGTTCGCTGATTCCGACGCCGGGCGGCTCAGCGGGAGCCTTTCACGCAACGGCGGCGAAGGGGATGGAGTTTCTGGGCTTAGAGCACAACCTGGCGGCGGCGATTGCGATTGTCTATCACTTGATCGCGTTCGGCTCGCCCTTCCTGGTCGGGCTGTTCTATTTGATCCGTGACGGTCTGCGCGTCAGCCAATTGCGGGCGATGCTTGCGCAGGAGATGACGGCTGGACCGGGGGCAAGAGTCGAAAACACAATTCAGAGTTAAACCTGTTTCCATCAAGAACAACTTATGAAATGTCCCTTCTGTGGCCACCTGGAAGACAAAGTGGTTGACTCGCGCGAATCGCGGGAAGGCGATGTCATCCGCCGCCGCCGCGAATGTTTGAAGTGCGAACGGCGCTTCACCAGTTACGAGCGCATTGATGAAATCCCCTATATGGTCATCAAAAAGGACGGCCGGCGCGAGCCGTTCAGCCGTGACAAGGTGATGGCGGGTCTCTTGCGCGCTTGCGAGAAACGGCCCGTCCCCGTCTCTAAGCTCGAAGCCATAGCCAACGCGATCGAATCCTATGTGCAAGCTTCGACCGAGCGCGAGCGTTCAACTTCAAAGATCGGCGAG
The DNA here is from genome assembly GCA_963699175.1 of uncultured Acidobacteriota bacterium. GTDB lineage: Bacteria > Acidobacteriota > Blastocatellia > RBC074 > RBC074 > JACPYM01. The sequence continues at coordinate 2,886,305 of OY969418.1, forward strand.
ATGATTATGCGCAGGCTGAAAGAGTTGGACAAAGTGGCCTACGTCAGATTCGCTTCGGTCTATATGGAGTTTCAGGACGTGTCGGAGTTTATGGATGAGTTGAAAGGTTTGATCCGCGCGCGCAAGTGAGTTGATGATTTTCTTGGCCTCAAACAGAAAATCCATCACCCGACTTGCAAAAAAATAACCTCGTTGTTACCATCCGCGTTTCGTCAAGCCTGCTTGCCTGCGCTCATGATAAGCAAGCTTGTTGATTTACCCGATTAAGCCGGCGTAGCTCAGTTGGTAGAGCATCTGATTTGTAATCAGAGGGTCGGGGGTTCAAGTCCCTTCGCCGGCTTCAGCGTTAGCGCAGGGGTGGTCGAGTGGTTAATGGCACCGGGCTGTAAACCCGGCCGGCTAACGCCGTACGTAGGTTCGAATCCTACCCCCTGCATTTAGATCTTTGTGAAATCCAAGTGAGCGGGAGTGGCGCAATGGTAGCGCATTAGCCTTCCAAGCTAAGGGTTGCGGGTTCGAGTCCCGTCTCCCGCTCCAAAGTAGGGTTAGGCCCACATAGCTCAGTTGGTAGAGCGCGTCCTTGGTAAGGACGAGGTCACCGGTTCAAGTCCGGTTGTGGGCTTCAAGTTAATCAATAGGTTTTCAGAGTTTTATACTCCGTGATCTCTGACGGAGAGGATGTGAAATATGGCGAAAGAGAAATTCGACCGCAGTAAACCGCACGTCAACGTCGGCACGATCGGCCACGTGGATCACGGCAAGACCACGCTGACCGCCGCCATCACCAGAGTGCTGGGCAAGAACAATCCCAAGATTGCCTTCCGCAGCTTTGACTCGATTGACAATGCGCCGGAAGAGAAAGCGCGTGGGATCACGATTGCCACCGCCCACGTCGAGTACGAGACCAAGAATCGTCACTATGCGCACGTGGATTGTCCCGGGCACGCCGACTACGTCAAGAATATGATCACCGGCGCGGCGCAGATGGACGGCGCGATCCTGGTCGTGGCCGCGACCGATGGCCCGATGCCGCAGACGCGCGAGCATATCCTGCTGGCCCGTCAGGTGGGCGTGCCGGCGATGGTCGTCTTCTTGAACAAAGTGGACGCGGTGGATGACGCCGAACTGCTCGACCTGGTCGAACTGGAAGTGCGCGAGTTGCTCTCGAAGTACGAGTTCCCCGGCGATGACATTCCGGTCATTCGTGGCTCGGCCTTGAACGCTTTGAACGCCGACCCGGAAGGCGAGAAGCAGGTCGAGGAGTTGATGGCGGCCGTGGACAGCTACATTCCGACGCCGGAGCGCGCGATTGACAAACCCTTCCTGATGCCGGTGGAAGACATCTTCTCGATTCCGGGGCGCGGCACCGTGGCGACAGGGCGTATCGAGCGCGGTATCGTCAAAGTGAGCGAGACGGTCGAGATCGTGGGCATCCGCGACACGCGCACGACGGTGATCACCGGCGTGGAGATGTTCAGGAAGCTGCTGGATGAAGGCCGGGCGGGTGACAACGTCGGCTTGCTGTTGCGCGGCGTAGATCGCAAGGAGATCGAGCGCGGGCAGGTGATCTGCAAGCCGGGTTCGATCAAGGGACACACGAGGTTCAAGGCCGAAGCCTATGTGCTGACGAAGGAAGAGGGCGGGCGACACACGCCGTTCTTCACGGGCTATCGTCCGCAGTTCTACTTCCGCACGACGGACGTGACGGGCGTAGCGAACTTGCCGGAAGGCGTGGAGATGGTGATGCCCGGCGACAACATCGCGATGGACATCGAGCTGATCACCCCGATTGCGATGGAGAAGGGGCTGCGCTTTGCCATCCGCGAAGGTGGCCGCACGGTTGGCGCGGGTACCATCTCTGACATTATTGAGTAACGAGTAAAAAGATTATGCGTGACAACATCGTTTTTCAGTGCACTGAGTGCAAGAATCGGAACTACTTCTCGTCGAAGAACAAGAAGAAGACCACTCAGCGTCTTGAGTTCAAGAAGTTTTGCAACAAGTGCCGCAAGCACCAGCCGCATCGCGAGACCAAGTAGGACGTGCGGCGGTTGAATTTAAGTTTGTTTGCAGGGGTATAGTGTTAACGGTTAGCACGTCGGTCTCCAAAACCGAAAGTTCGGGTTCGAATCCTGATACCCCTGCCAATTTTGCGCCTGTACTTGAGCGCGACTAAGTAGAATTGGCAAAAAAGTAGAGGTAGAGAAATGGCAGCATCGCGCACGCAAGAAGGAGCCGCGTTGATGGATGAACGGAAAGACGACGAGAAAGAAAGTTTATTATCGAGGCCTACTGGTTTCCTAAATAATATCCGTAATTTCTGGCACGAAGTCGTACTCGAAATGAAGAAGGTCTCCTGGCCGACGCGGCAAGAGGTCATCAATACGACCATCATCGTCGTCATCGCGATCTTCTTTTTTGCGGCTTATTTGTTTGTGGCAGACATCGTGCTGTCTTACACCATTAAAGGTCTCGAGTGGGCGGCCAGTAAAGTTTTTGGCTAGCCCAATCAAAGCTCCGCGCGCGGTGTACCGTGCGCCGGTTGCAATTGTTGGCAAAATCAATAGCCAGTATTGAGGTCGCAGCAATTGCGGATTGCTGAATCCTATGGCGAAACAGTGGTTCATTATTCACACCTATTCAGGCTACGAGCGCAAAGTGCGCGACAGCCTGGCCTCGCGCCTGCAAGCCTTTGGCATGGAAGACGAGATCACGCAGGTGCTCATCCCGACCGAAACGGTGGTGGAGATGCGCGGCTCGAAGCGTGTCGAGAGCACGCGCATGATCTTCCCCGGTTACGTGCTGGTCGAGATCGAGTGCAATGAGAAAGGCGACATCTCCGACAAGGCCTGGCACCTGATCAAAAGCACGCCAAAGGTAACGAGTTTCGTCGGCGGCCAGAAGCCCACGCCGTTGACGCCCGAAGAAGTAGATCAGATCGTGCATCACGTAACGGCGGCGGCTGAGAAGCCAAAGCCGAAATTCACCTTCGAGCGCGGCGAGACGGTACGCATCAACAACGGCCCGTTCACCAGCTTTATGGGCACGGTCGAGGACGTCAACACCGACAAGAATATGCTCAAGGTGAACGTGACCATCTTTGGGCGTGCGACGCCGGTCGAGTTGGGCTTCCTCGAAGTCGAAAAGGTTTCATTCTCTGATGAGAGCTGAGAATTTATAGTCCGACAAGCTGTCCGCGGCTTGTCGGGATAAGCGACAAGCCGCGGACAGCTTGTCGGACATTTGCAAGAATAAAGACGCAACGATATGGCTAAGAAAGTTACCGCAATGATCAAGCTCCAAGTTCCCGCCGGTAAGGCCAACCCAGCGCCGCCCATCGGTACGGCGCTCGGCCCGCAAGGCGTGAACATTATGGAGTTTTGCAAGCAGTTCAACGCGAAGACCTCGAACATGGGCGACATCAAAATCCCCGTGGTCATCACGGTCTTCGCAGATCGCTCTTTTACCTTCATTACCAAGACCCCGCCCGCGGCTGATTTGCTGAAGAAGGCGGCCAAGATCGAGAAAGGATCGGGCAAACCGAATCGTGAGAAGATCGGCACGGTCACGCGCGCTCAAATCGAAGAGATCGCCAAAACCAAGATGCCTGACCTGAACACGTCCAATCTCGAATCGGCCATTCGCACTATCGAAGGCACGGCCAAGAGCTTGGGGCTGGAAGTTAAATGAATGCGGAATGCAGAACGCGGAAGGCGGAATGACCTCAGAGAATTCCGCTCAATTTCGCAATCTGCATTCGACACTCCGCATTCCTATGAGGGAGTGGCTAGCGCATCGGTGAATGCTGATTCCCGCTGGTCACGCTAAGACCTGAAAGGAAACAATTCATGGCAGGAAAAAAATTTGTGGCTGCCCAGGCTCAAGTTGAGCTGGGTAAGCTTTACTCGCTGACCGACGCTATCGCGCTGTCCAAGAAGGTCGCCTTTGCGAAGTTCGATGAGACGGTCGAAGTCACGATGGTGCTAGGTGTAGACCCGCGCAAGGCCGATCAATTGGTGCGCGGCACGCTTGTCTTGCCGCACGGACTGGGCAAGTCGAAGAAAGTGGCTGTCATCGCGGGCACGCCTGAAAAACAGAAGGAAGCTCAGGATGCTGGCGCTGACGAAGTCGGCGGCGAAGATTTGGTAGACAAGATCAAAGGCGGCTATCTCGATTTCGACGCGCTGATTGCGACGCCGGATATGATGCGGCTGGTCGGCGCGCTCGGCAAAATACTTGGCCCGCGCGGCCTGATGCCGAATCCGAAGACCGGTACGGTAACGCCCGACGTGACCAATGCGGTCAAAGAGACCAAAGCCGGTAAGGTCGAGTTCCGGGTGGACAAGACCGGCGTGATTCACGTGCCAGTGGGCAAGGTCTCTTTCTCTGCCGATAAGATCATCGAGAACGCGAAGGCGCTGATTGACGCAGTTATCAAGGCCAAGCCACAGACGGCAAAAGGTCGCTACGTCAAGAAGGTCAACGTCGCTTCTACGATGGGGCCCGGCGTCTTGGTTGATCCGACCTCGGTGGGCGCGTAGACACTGTAGGGCAAACTGTTAGTTTGCCCCGGCCTGCCAGTGGAGACTTATTAGGTAAAGATGAGCACTTCGGTCTCCCTTGATTGGCTGAAAATCGAGTTCTGGGCAACCTAACAGTTTGCCCTACAAAGTGAGTGAAACTATGAAAACCAGAGAGCAAAAAGAACAAGCGATTGCCGCGCTGAAAGAAGAGTTCAAAGCGTCTGTCAATGCCTTGGTCATTGACTTCCAGGGCATCGCGGTCGAGAAGGATTGGGAGATGCGCAAGGCTTTGCGCGAGGCCAATCTCAACTACCGTGTCATCAAGAACACTATCGGGCGTCTGGCTGTCGAAGACACGCCGCTCGAATCGTTGAAAGAACATTTCATCGGCATGTCGGCAGTGGCTTACAGCCCGAACGACCCGGTCGGTTTGGCGAAAGTGCTGAGCAAGTTCGCCAAGGAGACCGACAAGGTCAAATTCAAGGCCGGCGTGGTCGAAGGCCGTGCGATCAAAGTGCAAGATATTGCCGCGCTGGCCTCACTACCATCGAAAGAAGAGTTGATCAGCAAGCTAATGTTTGTGCTCAACTCTGGCGCGCAACGTCTGGCGACCGCGCTCAACGGTGTGCCGCGCAATTTGGTGGTGGTGCTCGATCAGATCGCCAAACAAAAAGGCGAACAATAAATATTCAGCCAATTTCAAATCTGAGATTTGAGCTTTGAAATTGGCGAGTCATAGCAAAAGTTCTTTACGGAATTAGCAAACAGGGTGGCTTGCGAAATTGTCAGTGTGCGGCCCTGTTATTCAAAGTCGGCGGCTGACCGAGGAGTGATGCCCGGAGTCGGTTTGCTCGGCGCGTTGCAAGAGCTAGGCTCACCGCAACGTTTTGTTAAGTGAATCTTCGCGCGCCTGACGCGCGTGTTTATCGAGGAGACAATATCATCATGGCAGACATCAATGCATTGGTAGAACAACTGGGCGGCCTGACGCTGCTCGAAACTTCCGAGTTGGTGAAGGCGCTCGAAGACAAGTTCGGCGTCTCGGCGGCGGCAGCAGCAGTTGCAGTAGCTCCGGCTGGTGGCGGAGCAGCAGCGGCTCCGGCGGTCGAAGAGAAGGACGAATTCACGGTCATGCTGACTGGCGCGGGCGCGAACAAGATCAACGTCATCAAAGTCGTCCGCGAGTTGACGGGCCTGGGCTTGAAGGAAGCCAAGGACTTGGTGGACGGCGCGCCGAAGGCAGTCAAGGAAGGTGTCAACAAGGAAGAGGCCGAGAAGGTCAAGGCCAAGTTGACGGATGCCGGCGCGAGCGTCGAGTTGAAGTAAACCACAGTAATAAAATTTCTGCGCTACGTCCGTGCCATTTGAAATTGTGCGTGGGCTTGTGGTAAAAAACTACTTGCTAATTTTAAGGGCGGACGTGGTGTTGGAATTAAAAACTTGCCGCTTGCTAATGGAGCTAAGCGGTTTTCTTATAACTCACGAGTTAAGAGCATCGGCAAGTTACCAAAGTCAAAATCCGGCAGAAAATTTTTAACCGCAAAGATTGCGGCGAGGGACTTATTGTGCCTCGCCGCCTTTTGTCGTTTCCGGAATTTTATTTGACACGTTAAATCTTTCTGGCTGAAAAGCTTTGTGGTGTCTGAGGCTAGGAATCACACATTTCAACTCTGAAATGTGTGATTGCAAAGTGCCTCAGCAGCTTTCAGTAACTTTGGCAGCAACATTGGCAGCAAAACTTTCCCATCAAGCTCTATAGAGGCAAGGGTACCTACAATGTCTATTGAAATCACAGCATTCAACGAAACAGGCAAACAGGCAGGCAATGGGCACAAGGCCGAACGCTATGACTTCTCGAAGATTCGCACGACGGTGCGTATCCCGAACCTGATCGAAGTCCAGCGCGAGAGCTATGAGCGTTTCCTGCAAATGGATCTGTTGCCCGATGAGCGCGACCTGATCGGCTTGCAGGCGGTCTTCAAATCAACTTTTCCAATCTCAGACTTCCGCGACACTTCATCGTTGGAATTCGTCGAGTTCCGCATCGGCAACTGGACCTGCAAATGCGGTCAGTTGCAAGGGCTGCATCACTTGCGCTCGAACTGTAAGCAGTGCGGCGCAGTCATCCGCGTGAATCCGCTTTCGAGCGATGACATCATTTGCCACACCTGCGGCTCGTACAACAAGAATCTCGTTATCACCTGCGACAACTGCGGTGAGCCGGTCGGCTTGAAGCACAAGTACGACGTGCACGAATGCCAGGAGCGTGGCATGACCTACTCCGTCCCGCTCCACGTCAAGATTCGCTTGACCGTCTGGGACAAGGACGAAGAGACGGCGCAGAAATCGGTGCGCGACATCAAGGAGGAAGAGGTTTACTTCGGCGATCTGCCGTTGATGACCGACAACGGTACTTTCATCATCAACGGCACGGAGCGCGTGATCGTCTCGCAGTTGCATCGCTCGCCGGGCGTCTTCTTTGAGAAGGCGGCCAACAATACTTACTTCCTGGCGAAGATCATTCCCTATCGCGGTTCGTGGGTCGAGTTCGAGTATGACGCGAAGAACCTGCTCTACGTGCGCATTGACCGCAAACGCAAGTTCCTCGCCTCGATCTTCCTGCGCGCATTGGGGCTGAAGACGGACGAGGATATTCTGCGGAAGTTCTACACCGTGGAAAACATCCGCGTGAAGAAGGGGCAACTCTTCTGGCAGGTCAGCCGCAGCCTGATTGGCTTGCGCGCGTCTGCCGATATTGCGGACAGCAAAGGCAATGTAATCGTCAAGAGTGGCAAGAAGATTACCCAGACTGCCTATGATTCGCTGCTACAGGCGCACGTGAAAGAGATCGAGGTCAAAGCGCACGATCTGGAAGGCGCCTTCACCTTAGGCGATCTGGTCAACCTCAGTGACGGCGAAGTCATCGCCGAGAGCAACACCGAATTGACGGCTGAGACCATCTCCAAGATCGTGGACGCGAGCATTGACTCGTTTGAAGTCTTCTTCCCTGAAAAAGACGACGTCGGTCCGACGCTGAGCCTGACGGTGCGCAAGGACTCCATCAAAAGCACGCAAGAGGCCTTGATCGAAATCTACCGCAAGATGCGCCCGGGCGACCCGCCAACGCTCGACACGTCGAACGCGCTTTTCCACGGGATGTTCTTCGACGCGCGCAAATTCGATTTCTCGCGCGTGGGCCGTTTGAAGTTCAACATCAAGATGGGTCGCCAGGATCGCGAGCGATTGGATGATCCGTTGCTTTCGCCGCCGGACTTCTTCGACGTAATTGAGTACGTGTTGAAGCTCAAGAAACTCGGTGGGCGCGCTGAACCCGTAACCACCGCCGATGGTCGCACGATCTACTATAACGACGACGACATTGACCATCTGGGCAATCGTCGCGTGCGCGCGGTGGGCGAGTTGCTGGAAAACCAATTCCGGCTCGGCCTGGTGCGCATGGAGCGTGCGATCAAAGAGAAAATGTCCATCCATCAAGAGATGCAAACGGCGATGCCGCGCGACCTGATCAACGCTAAGCCAGTGACGGCTGCGGTGCGTGAGTTCTTCGGCTCGTCGCAGCTCTCGCAGTTTATGGATCAGACCAACCCGCTTTCAGAGATCACGCACAAGCGCCGCTTGTCCGCGCTCGGACCGGGCGGTCTCTCGCGTGAACGCGCGGGATTCGAAGTGCGCGACGTGCACCCGACGCACTACGGTCGCATCTGTCCGATTGAGACGCCGGAAGGCCCGAATATCGGTTTGATCTCTTCGCTTTCGTGTTTCGCGCGCATCAACGAGTTCGGCTTTATCGAATCGCCCTACCGCAAGGTGGTGGATGGCCGGGTGATTGACTATGTCAAGATCATCAATCCCGGCGATAGCAATTACAAGCCAGGCCAACACGTGCCTGAAGAAGAGTTAGTCAAAGCCAACAAGAAGCTGGGCGCAGACAAGAAACACGCGACCTCCGAACCGTGGCCGTTTTATCTGTCGGCCTGGGAAGAGGATAAGTACACGATTGGTCAGGCCAACATCGAACTCGATGCCAACGGCAATATCGTCGGCGAGCGCGTCAATGCGCGCAAAGCCGGTGAGTTCGTGCTCGCCACACGCGAGGAAGTCGAATTTATGGACGTTTCGCCGAAACAGCTTGTCTCGGTCGCGGCCAGCTTGATTCCCTTCCTCGAAAATGACGACGCGAACCGCGCGCTGATGGGGTCGAACATGCAACGTCAGGCCGTGCCCCTGCTGCGCGCTGAAGCGCCGCTGATCGGCACTGGCATGGAAAAAGTCACCGCGCAGGATTCGGGGGCGGTGGTAGTGGCGCGTCGCGATGGCATCGTGGACACGGTGGACTCCGAGCGCATCATCATCAAGGCCGATCACAACGTGGACGGCACGCTCTCGCGCGAAGTGACAGCGGACATCTATCCGCTCATCAAGTTCAAACGCTCGAACCAAAACACCTGCATTAACCAAAAGCCGATTGTGCGTAAGGGCGATCAGGTGCGCAAAGGCCAGGTCATCGCTGACGGCCCTTGCACCGATGGCGGTGAACTGGCGCTGGGCCGTAACGTGCTGGTCGCGTTTATGCCGTGGCGCGGTTACAACTTCGAGGACGCGATCTTGATTTCCGAAAAGATGGTCAAGGGCGATTACTACACTTCGATTCACATCGAAGAGTTGGAGATCGAAGCCCGCGACACCAAGCTCGGCCCCGAAGAGATCACGCGCGACATCCCGAACGTCGGTGAAGCCGCGCTGCGCGATCTGGACGAGAGCGGCATCATCCGCATCGGCGCTTACGTCAAACCCGGTTCGATCCTCGTCGGCAAGGTCACGCCGAAGGGCGAGACGCAGTTGACGGCGGAAGAGAAGCTGTTGCGCGCCATCTTCGGCGAAAAGGCCGGCGACGTGCGTGACGCTTCCCTGACCTGCCCGCCTGGCATCGAAGGCACAGTCGTGGACGTCAAGGTCTTCACCCGCAAAGGGCAGGATAAAGACGTCCGCAGCATGGCTATCGAAACGGCTGAAGAAGAGAAGATGCGGAAGAATCTCAACGACGAAATCCGCATCCTCGAAGAAGAGCGTAACAAGCGCGTCTACGAGTTGCTCGGCGGGCGCAAGGTCGAAGCCGACCTGGTCTATCGCAACTATATCGTCGCCGAAAAAGGCACGAAGCTGACGCGAGAGATGCTGGAAGGCATGGACATCCACGCGCTGAAGAAAATCGAAGTCAGCGGCGCGCGTGACGTGGCCGCCGAGATCAAAGACCTTGAGCAGCGCACCGAGCGCCAGATCGCCATTCTCGAACATCTCTACGAAGAGAAGATTGACAAGATTCGCAAGGGTGACGAACTCGCGCCCGGCGTCATCAAGATGGTCAAAGTCTTCGTGGCGATGAAACGCAAGCTGTCGGTCGGCGACAAGATGGCCGGTCGTCACGGCAACAAAGGCGTGATCGCGCGCGTGCTGCCCGAAGAGGATATGCCTTATCTGCCCGACGGCACGCCGGTCGAGATCGTGCTCAACCCGCTGGGCGTGCCTTCGCGTATGAACGTGGGCCAGATTCTCGAAACGCACTTGGGCTGGGCGGCGAAGGTGATGGGTTACAGCTTTGCGACGCCCGTGTTCGACGGAACGCCGGAGAGCGAGATCAAACGCCTGCTGCGCGAAGCCAACGACAAGCTGCAAAATGAGGGCGGACTGCCGGCGATGATTGACGACTCCGGCAAGACGCTTCTTTACGACGGCCTGACGGGCGAGGTGTTCGAGCAGAAGGTGACAGTTGGATACATCTACATGCTCAAACTCTCGCACCTGGTGGACGACAAGATTCACGCGCGTTCGATTGGCCCCTACAGCCTGATTACGCAACAGCCGCTCGGCGGCAAGGCGCAATTCGGCGGTCAGCGTTTCGGCGAAATGGAAGTGTGGGCGCTCGAAGCTTACGGCGCGGCGCACATCCTGCAAGAACTGCTGACCTGCAAATCGGACGACGTAGCCGGGCGCTCGAAGATTTACGAGGCCATCGTCAAAGGCGAATCGGACTTCGAGCCGGGCTTGCCCGAATCGTTCAACGTGCTGATCCGCGAGTTGCAATCGCTCTGTCTGGATGTCGAGTTGCAGCAGGAACAGGTACAGGAAGCGTAGTTATTTGAAGGCTACGCCGCACATCATGCGGCGTAGCCTTCAAAAGTTGAATAAATTTATAGACCTAACTGATCGCCCATCAATGGCCCACGAGTGGCCCACAACTGGGAGAAGAACGAATGTATAAATTCTCTGGTGAAAAGACGCTGATTCCGAACTTCAAATCAATCCGCATCAGCTTGGCCTCGCCCGAAAAGATCAAAGCGTGGTCGCACGGGCACGTGACTAAGCCGGAAACGATCAATTACCGCACCTTCAAACCGGAGCGCGACGGCCTGTTCTGCGCGCGCATCTTCGGCCCGGTCACCGACTGGGAATGTTTGTGCGGCAAATACAAACGCATGAAGCATCGCGGCGTGATCTGCGACAAGTGCGGCGTGGAAGTCACGCAGGCCAAAGTCCGGCGCGAACGGCTTGGCCACATTGAATTGGCCAGCCCTTGTTCGCACGTCTGGTTTTTCAAAGGTCTGCCTTCGCGCATCGGCCACTTGCTCGACATTCCGCTGCGCGAGTTGGAGAAAGTTCTCTACTTCGAGAACTTCATCGTCATCGCCGACGCGAAGGAGATTGCCGAACTCGGCTTGCCGCTCAAAGAGCGCGAGATGGTCACCGATGAGCGTTACCGCCAGCTCAAGCAAGAGTTCCCCGGCAAGTTTACCGATGATGTCGCGCGTATGGGCGCAGAGGCGATCAAATATTTGTTGCAGCGCGTGGAGGTGGACGAGCTCTCCGAAGAGTTGCGCTACAAGATGAAGAACGAGACGAGCCAGCAGAAGAAGCTCAAGTTTTCCAAGCGGCTCAAAGTCGTGGATTCGTTCCGCAAATCCGGCAATCAGCCGAACTGGATGATCCTCGACGTGATTCCGGTCATTCCGCCGGAATTGCGCCCGTTAGTGCCGCTCGATGGCGGACGCTTTGCGACTTCGGACTTGAACGATCTCTATCGTCGCGTCATCAATCGCAACAACCGCTTGTCGAAGCTGATCGAACTGAAAGCGCCCGAAGTGATCGTGCGCAACGAGAAGCGTATGTTGCAGGAAGCCGTTGATGCGCTGTTTGACAATGGGCGTCGTGGTCGTGTGCTGCGCGGTGTGAACAATCGCCCGCTCAAATCGCTCTCCGACACGCTCAAAGGCAAGCAAGGCCGTTTCCGCCAGAACTTGCTCGGCAAGCGCGTAGACTACTCTGGCCGTTCGGTCATCGTGGTCGGCCCCGAACTGAAACTGCATCAGTGCGGCTTGCCAAAGAAGATGGCGCTCGAACTGTTCAAGCCCTTCATCTACAACCGGCTCGAAGCCGAAGGTCACGCCGCGACGATCAAACAGGCGAAAGAACTGGTCGAAAACCAGGACGAGGTCGTGTGGGATATTCTCGAAAAGGTCATCAAAGACCACCCCGTCCTGCTCAATCGCGCGCCGACGCTGCACCGCCTGGGCATTCAGGCGTTCGAGCCGGTGCTGGTCGAAGGCAAGGCGATCAAGATTCACCCGCTCGTCTGTACGGCCTTCAATGCCGACTTCGACGGCGATCAGATGGCCGTGCACATTCCGCTCTCGCCCGAAGCGCAGATCGAAGCGAGCGTGTTGATGCTTTCATCGAACAATATTCTCTCGCCTGCTTCGGGTCAGCCGATTGCCGTGCCTTCGCAAGACATCGTGCTCGGCTGCTACTACCTGACGCGCGCGGTCGAAGGCGCGAAGGGCGAGGGACGTGCGTTCGCTACGCCGGAAGAAGTGGTGATCGCGCTCGACGCCAAAGCGGTCACGACGCAGACGCGTGTGCGCTTGCGCTACACCGGCAAGCTGCTTGATCTCGAAAACGAACGTGACACACAGGATGTCATCAAAGCCACGGTCAAGGAAGTTGATCGCACGATCAACACGACTGTGGGCCGCGTGATCTTCAACCAATCCTTGCCGCCAGAGATGCCTTACATCAACGGCATGCTCAAGAAGAAAGGCTTGACCAGCTTGGTCAACTATTGCTTCCTGCGCCTGGGCCACGAGACAACGGTAACCGCGCTCGACAAGCTGAAAGAGTTGGGCTTCACCTACGCCACGCGCGCGGGCTTGTCCATCGGCATTGACGATATGGTCACGCCGCCGGATAAACCGAAACTCGTCCGCCACGCTGAGGAAGAGGTCATCAAAGTCGAGCAGCAGTACAAGGACGGCGTCATCACCAATGGCGAACGCTACAACAAGGTCGTGGCCATCTGGTCGGAGATGACCGAGCGCGTCGCCGACGAGATGTTCAAGGAGATGCAGCGCCGCGAAAAAGACTCGCACGCGCTCAACCCGATCCTGGTCATGGCCGATTCGGGCGCGCGCGGTAACAACCAGCAGATTCGCCAGCTCGCAGGTATGCGCGGTCTGATGGCCAAGCCCTCGGGTGAAATCATCGAGACGCCCATCCGCGCCAACTTCCGCGAAGGCCTGGACGTGATTCAGTACTTCATCTCGACGCACGGTGCGCGCAAGGGTCTGGCGGACACGGCGCTCAAGACCGCCGACTCCGGCTACCTGACGCGCCGTCTGGTGGACGTGGCGCAAGACGTCATCATCAGCGAACCCGACTGCGGCACGGTCAAGGGCATCTGGGCCGAGCCGATCATCGAAGCGGGCGACATCGTCGAAGGCTTGCGCGAACGTATCATCGGTCGCGTGGCCTTGGAAGACGTGATTGACCCGATCAACGGCGAAATCCTGGCCAAGGCCAACGAAGAGATCAAGGAAGACATGGCGACCGAAATCCAGAATGCTGGTATCGAACGCCTGCGCATCCGTTCGGTCTTGACCTGCGAATCACGGCGCGGCTGCTGCATCTTTTGCTATGGGCGCAATCTGGCCACGGGCGCCAAAGTGGACATCGGCGAAGCGGTGGGCGTCATCGCGGCGCAGTCCATCGGCGAGCCGGGCACGCAGTTGACGATGCGCACCTTCCACATCGGCGGCACGGCCTCGCGTGTCAGCGAAGCCAACGCGCACGAAGCACGCCTGCCCGGCGTGGTCAAGTACGACAACTTGAACACCGTGCTCAACCGCGAAGGCAAGATCGTGGCGATGAACCGCAACGGTTCGGTGCTCGTGGTAGATGATCGCGGACGTGAAGTTGACCGTTACCCGATTGCTTACGGCGCGGTCGTCAACTTCCGCGACGGCGAGCGCGTCGAGGAAGCCCAGAAGATTGCCGAGTGGGATCCTTACACCTCGGCCATCTTGACCGAAGTCGGCGGCACCGTGCACTGGCGTGACCTAATTGAAAATGTGACCGTCCACGAAGAAGTTGACGAAGTGACCGGTTTGACGCGGCCCATCGTCATGGATTCGCCGGACGAGAAGCGCCAGCCCCGCATCGAGATTCGCACCGAAGCGGGCAAGGTGCTCAAGTCCTACACCATGCCGATCCGCGCCAACCTCATGGTTGCCAACAACGACGAGGTCGCACCGGGCGACACTATCGCCAAGATTCCGCGCGAGATCACCCGCACGAAAGACATCGTCGGCGGTCTCCCGCGCGTCGTCGAGTTGTTCGAGGCTCGCAAACCCAAGGAGCAGGCGGTGATGAGCGAGATTGACGGCATCGTCAAATTCGGCAACATCACCAAAGGCTCGCAAAAGATCATCGTCACCGGCGAAAACGGCGAAGAGCGCGAATACAGCGTCCCGCGCGGCACGCACATCAACGTGCAAGAAGGCGACCGCGTGCGCGCCGGCGAGCCGTTGATGGACGGCCCGCTCAACCCGCACGACATCCTGGCCGTGCAAGGGATGGAAGCCCTGCAACGCTATCTGGTTAACGCGATCCAGGAGGTCTACCGCCTCCAGGGTGTGCACATCAACGACAAGCACATCGAAGTGATCGTGCGCCAGATGCTGCGCTGGGTGCGCATCAAAGACGTGGGCGACACCGAGTTCCTGCTCGAAGAACAGGTTGACCGCTTCCGTTTCCAAGACGAGAACGCCCGTGTCGAAAGCGAGGAAGGCCAGCAAGCGACGGCAGAACCGCTGCTGCTCGGCATCACCAAAGCGTCGCTCTCGACCGAATCGTTCATCTCTGCTGCGTCGTTCCAGGAGACCACACGCGTGCTCACGGAAGCCGCCATCTCAGGCCGCATTGATTACCTGCGCGGCCTGAAGGAGAACGTGATCATGGGTCGCCTGATCCCGGCGGGCACCGGCATGGAGTTCTACCGCAACGTCAAGGTCGTGCACGACCCGACGATGCAGGAACGTCAAGGCCGAAGAGGTAGACGATACGCAAAGCTACATCGAACAGATGGTGGCTGCGACGGCGGGGCGCGCCTTGCCACAGGCAGAACCGGAAGAAGAGTTCGAGGGCGATGAAGGCGAACTCGAAGAGGACAGCTTCCTCGGCGAAGAGCCGGAGTTGGCCGAACTCGGCGAGGAAGAGTTTGCCTTCGAGACCGAAGACGACGAGGAATAAGCGCGTCGTTGTTAGCTGAAATGATGAGAGCCGCAGCGAGGTTGAATCGCTGCGGCTCTTTTCTTTTTTCGCTTTGCCATCAGGCTGTTAGCCAACCTAGATCAGTTTGCAATTGCGTGTACGGGAAGTTGTGGTGCGGGTTCTTTACCCGCACTACGGCTCAGCCAACCGTGCCAGTAAAGAACCCGCACCACACCGTACACCGATTTGCAATCCGCTCTAGTATTCGCCCACCACGAAGGTCCAGGTGAAGGCAAGCGCTAGCAGCGCCGGCAAACGCTCTGGCGCGGGGAGTCTTGCAGTCTGTTGTCTTCGAGGTTGAAGCCCGCAACTTCGAGAGGCAGAAGAGTGCTCCAATGCCCCAGCGTTTTTTGTTTCCAGCCTGCGAGTCAACCAAGTATTCCGAATATTGAAAATTCGTGGCCTAGTATTAGAAATCAGCGACTCGGCAAAAAAAAATCAAATCAGTGGCCGCTTTTTCCCTAGTTTCACGCTTAGTTAGTTGTACCTGAAAAATCAGAAGACATTGTTCTACTGGGTGAAGTGGGAGATGTCTAAAACTATCTTAGCTTTGGCTTTAGTGTGAAAGTGTAAAAAGCGAAGCCCCATCCCTACTGACAGGTAGTGACGGAGCTTATCGCGGTCTTTAACCTAGCAACGGTAGTTAATAACACAACGTTGATTTAGTTCAGCCTAGTCGCTGAACTTTAACCTATAGGAGACTGTTATGATCCGAGTCAGCCATTCCGCTCATTCGTGGGCACTACGTTTTAGCATTTTGACGCTTTGTTTCGCATTAGTTTTGGCCGGAATTCCGCTCAATGCCAACGTTAAAGGCCGACAGAACAACGACCAGGACGGGCGGCGTACCCAAGGTGCACCTAGTCCTAACCTACCCAACCTGGACGAAGTGCGTGCGGCTGGGGGGCGCAACGAAAAACAGCCCGACATCAAATTGCCCGCGCCGGTCGCGGCTACGCGATGTCGCCATCACGATAAAAAATGCAAAGAGACAAAAGAGAAGGTCAGCTTGACACCCAGCTACGAGCGTCTCCGTGGTCTGCTGGCGCACAACGATAGCCAACGTCTGGCAAGCTTGTTCAATTGGAAAGCGCCTCTGGAAGGCGTAGGCTTGCCAGCCTGGGACTCTCTCCTATTTAAGTCGCATAATGACGCTCGTCCCGATGTGCCACGATTGGCTCAAGCGCCTGCACTCAATGAAGTTGCAGGGCTACGACGTGCGGGTAAAGCCAACCGCTCATTGCCGCGTGCCGCCGCCCATTCCTTCCGTTCTCCCGTGCAGGGAGGCGGTTATTTCATTCCTCCTGTGCCGGCGAGTGATTACGCAGCGACCCTGCGCGTAGATGAGATCAATCGTACGGGCGGCGCTAGTGAAGACCTCTACTCCGGCAATTTTCATTGGAGCGCGCCATTGCTAAGTTTGCCAGGGCGCGCGGGCCACGATCTGAATCTGGCGCTCTGTTACAACTCGCTGGTCTGGCTGAAATCACAAGGGTCAATGATCTTTGATCCCGATTACAGTTGGCCTAGCGCTGGCTTTCATCTGGGCTTCCCAACTTTCCAAGGGCCATTCCTGGACGCACAAACCAATCTTTCCTCGTACCTGATGTTCACGCCTTCAGGCCGTGTGGTCGAGCTGCGGCGCGTCACCACTTCAGTTTACGAAGCGCGCGACGGCAGCCTGTCGCGCCTGACCTGGAACGCGTCGGGGTACCCCGTGCTGACCACCCGCGACGGCACGACCTACACCTACGGGCAAACGCTCGACATTAAAGACCGCAATGGCAATTTGAGTACGATCAGCTTCGCCGCCGGCACGCTGAATTACAGCACGATCACCGACACTTTGGGGCGCGTCATCACGTTCAATTACGGCGCATACAACGACCTGCAAACCATCACACAGACTTGGGAAGGTGTGACTAAAACATTGGTCACGTTCAGTTACGATAACAACTTTCAGATCTTCACCAACTTCCCCGGGCTTACGCTGAATAACATCACCAATGGCGCGTATGAGCCGGTACTTTATCAAGTAGATTTGATTGATGGCACACGTTACAACTTCCAATACAACACCTATGGCCAAGTCACCAGGATCGAACTCAGGGGTGGCAGTTTCCTGCGCTCCTATGTCTCGTACAATCTGCCCGCCAACGTCGCTGCCGGGGCACAATCCGATTGCCCGCGCTTCACGCAACGCACCGATTGGGCCTACGACTGGAATGCGGGCACGGTCAACACTAACTTCTGTTTCTCCGATTCGACTTGTCCGTGGACTGCCACACATACAGTGGGCAAAGTCACGACCCCTGACGGCACTACGCAACGCGAGGTCTTTGCCACGACGGGGTGGCAACGCGGCCTGACGACGCAAACCGAAACCTGGGCGGCGGGCGTGCGCAAAAAGTGGACGACGCTGGCCTGGGAAAACACCGGCGTGCTTTATCAACTCAACCCGCGCATCTCAGAAACCAACATCTACGATGATGCGAATGGCGACGGCACGCCCGACAATCGCCGCCGCACCACCATCTGGTACGACGACTATACGTATAATCTGCCGTCGGAGATTGATGAATATAACGCCGATGGTACGACCATCTTGCGTGCCACGGAGATCATCTACAACTATGCCAGCGCCTACATAAACCGCCGCATTATTGGGCTGCCGATCGAGCGCACCCTTTACGATGGCAGCAACGTGTTGCAGGCCAAGGTGCAGTATTCTTATGACGAAGCCGGCATGCTGCAAGCACATAGCGCCACGCCGGTTCGCCACGATACGACGAATTACGGTATTGGCTTCTCGACCGGGCGCGGCAACCTGACTACGGTGCGCCGTTACGACATCAACAATCAAGCGCAGTACGTCGAGAACAAGACCGGTTATTACATCACTGGCAATCCGGCGTACACGAAAGACGCGCTCAATCATCAGACCACGTTCAATTACGACGGCAACTATCTCAAAGATAACGGGACGACCCTGGCCAACGGCAATACCTTTGCTTACCCTACCCAGATCACTGACCCGGACAATTTTTACTCGACCTTCTTTTACCATTTTGAGCGCGGCGGACTCAGGCGCGCTATAGATCCCAAGGGCGCGTCCGTGCTGCGCGAATACGACGGCCAAGGGCGAATGTGGAAAGTGATCAACGAGACCAACGCCGCCTTCACGCGCTACAACTTCGACCCGAGTCACAACTATGTGCAGTCGTGGTCAACTATTCAAGAAGGTCAGGGCGAGTTCTACTCAATCACCACCTTTGACGGACACGGACGCGTGCGCACCACAGCCAGCGACCATCCGGGTAGCCAGGGGCAATACAAAGCGCAATACAATGCCTACGACAATATGGGACGGTTGTGGCAGCAATCAAATCCGACCGAGATCAACAGCGTCTGGAGTCCATATGGCGATGACTCAGCGGGCTGGGCGTGGAGCCTTCAGACTTATGATTGGAATGGACGACCACTGGTTTCGACCAATACAGACAGCACTACGAAGACCATCAGCTACACAGGCTGCGGCTGCGCGGGCGGGCAAGTTATGACTTTAACGGATGAAAGCAGTCATAAGCAGAAAGTTTATAGCGATGTGCTGGGGCGAAATTTCAAGACCGAAACTCTGCAATTAGTCGGAAGTACGTGGAACGTCTACTCCACACAGCTTGTGACATTCAATGTGCGTGACCAAGTTACACAAAGCAGCTTGATAGTCGGAACGAATGGCACCAGCCAGACCGTCACCAATCAGTATGATGGTCACGGGCGACTCTGGAAAAACAAGACCCCTTTGCAAACTACTGATACCATCTACGAGTATTTCAACGACGATCAACTGAAGAAAGTGACTGATGCACGAGGGGCAGCAACCAATTACATCTATAACTTTCGCGATCTCGTTACGGATATTACCTATGACGTGCCACCCAATAATCCTCCGCCAACTGACCCATTGTATGTTGCCCCCGCGCAGCCTGTGCACTTCACTTACGATCTCGCCGGGAATCGGCTGACGATGACTGATGGAATAGGTTCCGTGACTTATGCGTACAATACCTTGAGCCGGTTGCTATCTGAAACACGCTCAATTACAGAGATCAACAAATCTTACAGCCTGACTTATGGCTACAATTTGGCAGGGCAAGTCACTCAAGTGAATTTTGTTTCGCCTTCTTTCCCTGCCGACAATGTCACCACCGATTATCAGCGAGATAAGGCAGGCCAGCTCATAGGCATTACGGGCGCACCCTTCGCGGGTACTGCCCAGTACGCCTCACAAGTGAAATATCGGGCATTCGGCGCGTTGAAAACGTTGGCCTACGGGAACTCTCACAATACCAATGCGACCTATAATTCCCGCTTGCAGTTGCAAAGCCTCGACGTGAAACGCTCGGATAATGTGGCCATAGCGAATAAGACTTATGCTTACTACAGCGACAGCCGACTTAAATATTCCAGCGATCCTCTTCACTCGGAATTTGCCCGCGCCTATCAATACGACCACGCCGGACGCTTAACCGATTCCTGGACCGGAATACAAGCGACCAACTTCTTCAATGGTGTGCCAGTCGGCAGTAGTACTGTGCCCTACCAGCAAACCTTCACGTATGACGTGTGGGGCAATCGTTTAACCAATGCGGGCAAGATTTGGAGCAACACTGTCAATGAGACAGAGACCTACAACGCCCAAACCCTGCGCCACGATGGCTGGCAATATGACAACGCGGGGAACGTGTTGAACGACAGCTTGAGCCAGCTTAAATACGATGCCGCCGGGCGCAACATCTCTGTGATCCAAACGGCTGCCCAGGCTACTCAGGCAATGGACGGCGACGGCTTGGTGATGCGGCAAGACCCCAATTCGAACGTGCCGCATTTCTTCATCAATTCTTCGGTCTTGGGCGGCAAGGTCATTGCCGAGGTGATTGGCGTAGACGGCCCGCCGACTTTTCTCAAAGGCGAACGGACGGACAGCTACGTCTACTTTGGGCAGACCCGCCTTGCGACTCAGAATATTCATCCGGCTTCCGGAGCACAGTTCGTTTACTGGCATTTCTTTGATCCGCTGACGGGGACTAAAATGCAGTTCTATCCGAGCGACCCCACGGTGAACCGCCAGGAACCCGACTCACAAGCGATTGATGTAGATTTGGTTGATCCGGCTACGCTGCCACCGCCGGCGCCAGACCCGGAAGAGCCGACCTACGCGCCGACCAGCGGAGGCTATGATCCGACTAAGCCCACCTATTATGTGGACGGGATTCGGGTCACGGAACGCTTCGCGCTGAATCTGTTGCAGACGGGTGGGGCAACGCTAGACCCCAAATTTGCCCACGACGTCTCGACACTGAACCGGGCGGGCATTATAGGGCATTGGGAACGGAAGCTTGTCTACAAGCCAGTTGCACCTGGGGGAACAGAGCCATTAACCTTTTCGATGGGCGGGGTCGACCTGGAACATTTTTTTGTGGTAGACAGTGTAAATAGCACCAGCAGTTCAAACACTGAATATGTCAATCTTGTGGCAGGAGAACCAATAGGTGCCAATGGACCTAAAAAACGTCATCCAGATTTTCTAGACAAAGAAAAGTGTCGTTCGCTTTTACAAGCAATTTACGATATTGCAAATGATATCCGTGACAGAATTATTGAGTTTCGAAAGGATAGATATAATATGAGAATACCAGGTAATACTTACCACCACCCTGGATCAAAAAATCCAGGTGGACTTGCTACACATATTGAGGAATACTATAGAAAGAAGGGTGCATTAAAATCAAGGCTCGACGAATATAACAAAGGCAGATGCGGAAATCGTGGGGGGCCTAGCGCAGGGCCAACCCTCTTATGGGCGCGGACGATGATGGATATTGCTCCCGAAATCCCTGATTATAAGGGATGGACGACTCCAGAAGGAGATATTGAGTATCCACCTCCAGCTCCTTTTCTGCTTTATCCTGATGGGTATCTGGTTAGACCCTCAGTTCCGGTAAGGATTCCAGTACGCCCACCAGTTCTGGTCTGGTAGTAACACATAAATGCGAATCAGGGGTTGAAAACTTGTCGAAATTGAAAAAAAGGTTTGTCAGCAAGAGATTTTTCGCGTCAGCAGTTTGGATACAGATAACTCCTTGATGCTCAATACCCAATTTCAACCCCTGATTCACACATAATTGTTGTTTAGGTGGAATGTCTGCATATAATAACATCTATATGTCAAGGAAGTGAACGGAGTATTTGCTATGAACTCGAACCCAACTTACTTTGACTCATTACAACGCGTAGCAGCGCACAAAGCTGATGCTTACGAGATTAATTTAGCCATCTTGGATTTTCTATTCCATTTGAATGTAGAAAGACTCGACCCTTTCTTTACGAGAGTTGGAATTCCTATATCTCTTAACGAAGTGAAATCGCTCAAACCATTTCTTAAAGAGTGGCTCAAAGAATGGAAGGCAATAGATGTAGACTTTAGCCACAACCAACAAAAATTAGACTTATATCTTCCTAAAGCCAGGAATGGATTTACACTTCAGTTAGGTACTGAAAAGGCTAATTCAATCTTTGATTGGGCAGCCAAGCATTGGCCCCGCCTCCCAGGCTATCCAGGTCAAGACACATGGGTGGACTTGTTGTACGGACTAACATATTTTGACGAGACCAATGCTCAGTTACTATCAACAATGCGCAATAAAACTCGTTTTAGGACCAAGCTAGAACGGGCTTTCATGGAATTCGAGAGTGAAACTCATAGCTTTTCAGAAACTCTTAGCTCCCACTTTGAGAAAAGTGGCCCTTTATCTGATTGGGAAAAATATCTCGTTGATAATTGTGATATGACGCTACACTTCACTAAGGGTGCTAGATTGGCTGACCTGTTTGAGCATCAGGCGTTTTGCCGTCTCTGGCATAAAATAACAACGGAAAATACGCGTAAAGAAGTTGAAAGCCTTGTTAGTTGGGCAAAAGAAGAAGCGAATTTAATGCACTATCCCTCTAAAAATTTGGAACTGGTATTTTCTTTATGTGCGGCTGCCCCCGGCTCGGACAGCATCAAGCGATGATAGCGCCACAATTGCTACATGTCAGTTGCGCTGGCTAACTCCCGGTGCTTTATCGAACTGATCACCGGCGCCGAAGCGACGCCCAACTCGGACGGTAGCTCAATCGCCTCGCGCGAGCCCTGGAGCCCGGCGCGCCTGACCTACACGCTGGCCGATAGAAGGTGGACGAGGCCTTCGTGATGGAAATGTTGACGAGCGAGTCAGCAATCTATCCTTTAATACTGGCACTACGGTAATTCGTGTGGATTAAGAAGCTCGTTTGTAGGTTAGCTCCGTGAGGAGCGGCCTGTTTGTAGTTTTGAGTGCGTAGTTTTCTGCAAGCTCCATGAGGAGCGACCGGTAGCAGATGCCGCTCCTCACGGAGCTTGCAGCTTTTCAATACCTCAGCGCTATAAACAGGCCGCTCCTAGCGGAGCTATTACCCACACAGATGCCGGTAGTGCCTTAATACTTTTCTCAGCTACGGCTCTGGCGGCGGCGTGATGCCCTTCAAGCGCAAGTAGAGCGTCGTCTGTCCACGATGATGTGTTTGATGGTCAAGCGCAATGGCTAACACGCCGATCCGCGACCTCTTTGAGTTGAAGAACGAAACCTGCTCAATCAGCTTCGCCTCATCCAATCCGGCAATCGCCGCGAGCACGTTGTCGTAACTTTCCTCCACTACCTTGCGCAACGCGGCTTTGGTTTTCATGTCGTCGCGTTTTTCCAAATCCTCCTGCTTCTTGCCGTAAGGATTGGTCTTCCCACCCACGGCCTCGACCAGACCGTAATTCCAGAAAGCCAAGTGCAGCATCTGTTCGGCGAAGCTGCGGATTTCGGGAGTCGGCTTGAAGCTCATGGCATTTTCCGGCATGGCGTCAATGTAACTGAGCGTCCACTTCTTCGCGTTCTTCCAGGCAGCGTCGGTCTCGCGCACGATTGGCGCACGTTTGTCATCGGCGGGCTTGGCTTGCGCCCAGGTGTTCACTGATAAAAGCGCGATGGCAAAGATCGCGCAGAGCAGTTGTATCGCTTTCGGTTTCATAAAACTCCTTGTTCGGTTTGCAGGGTTGCTAAAAAAAGTTCGACTCGGCTGCATAGTTTACGCTGGCGGAGCGCCAAGAGTTGTTACTGAGTTGTAAATACTAGAGGGCAACATTAATCTTTGTCAGGCGATGCAGACTGGTGCTATATTGCCCGCGTTTCCTGCTTATCTTCACATTCGTTTGTAACAACCCGACCCCCAATAACCTTCTGCCGGTTTTTCCGGGTGCGCGTCTGCGTGCGTGCGGTGCCAAGCAAGAACAAGGGAAAAGGAGCTGTCTTTGATGTTCAGCGAACAATCGAACGTGTGGCGCTTCCGCGTGGGAGCCTTGGCAATTCTCTGTGCAAGTGCAGTGTGGCTGACACAACACTGGCAACTAGCCAGCCCGACGACGCGCGCCGCCGAAGCTGAGCCGGCGCGTTGGGAACAGGTCGGCCAGATCAAATTCGTCGCCATCAATCCGATCATCAAGACGAATGGGTGGCTGATCACCTGGACGGGTGATGGCGTGTGGAGTTCTGACGATAACGGCGTCACTTGGGAAGAAATCAACGAAGGTCTGCCAGAGACGCGCGGCGTGACGGGCATTCTTGCGCACGGCGGCAAGTTGTTCGCCTTTGTAAATCGCAAGCTCTACATCTCAAGCGACGCTGGTGGGTACTGGGACGTTGTGCCTGACGCGCCGTTCGCTTTAGTCGCGCCAGTGCTAGACTCCTTTGTCAGTCGCGGGAATACGTTGCTGCTCGGTGCGCAACGCGGCGTCATCTATCGTTCGCAAGACGGCGGACAAACTTGGCAGACGTCACGCCGGTTGCCCGATGTCCCAGTCAATGACTTGACCTTTGTTGGCAACCGGCTGCTGGCAGCAACCGCACGCGGCATCTTTGTTTCGACTGACGAGGGCGAGACTTGGCGCGAGCCGGATGAGCAAGTTGACTATTGGCTGCCAGGCAAGGTCACGATACAGGACAGCAAAGAAGTGCGCAGTCTGGCGACGGTCAACTCGCGGCTCTTTGCGGCGACCTGGGGCGGAGGTGTCTTTCGCTCCGAAGACAACGGCGAGACCTGGCAACAGAGCAATGACGGATTGGAGATGGAAGAGACCGCCGACTCGCTCTATGTCACTTCGTTTATCCCATCCGGGCGGCAGTTTTTGGCGGGCACAAAGATGGGCGTCTTCACCACCACGGATAATGGCGGGCGCTGGCGCGAAACGAACAACGGCTTCGCGCGCCGCTCCGTTGACCGGATGTTTGCGCTGAACGGACAGATTTACGCCACCAACATTGGCGCAGGCGCATTCGCCTCCAAAGACAACGGCCTGAGTTGGAATGCCACAGCGTTCCCGGAAGAGATCGCGCGTACAGTCGTCGGGCGCGTCGCCGGTTTCAACGAGAGCAACGGCAAGCTCTGGGCCTTCAGCGGCGGCCCGGATGGAGCGAGCGGAGTGGGCTATGCCTATTCCCTCAACGACGGCGAGACGTGGACGCCAATGCCTGAAGTCAACGGCAACATCCGCGCGCAGGTCGGAGCCTCTGGTTACATCTTCCGCGCCACTCCCAGCGGCATCACGCGCTCCTGGGACGACGGCGCGACCTTCGAGCCATTCATCCAAGGCTTGAACATCACGGGACGCCCGCCGCTCGGCGTCAACACACTCATTACTGATCCCGCACAACTCTACGCTGGCACTGAAGACCAAGGTGTGTACGCCATACAACCAACCGGAGCGCGCTGGATTCGCCGCGCCAATCGCGGTCTGTCGCAACCCAACGTCCGGGCGCTGGCTTTCAAAGATTCAATGCTGGTGGCAGGCACGAAAGACGGCAGCGTCTTTGTGTCAGAGAACAAAGGCGACGATTGGCACTTAGCCGGCCAGGGCTTGGGCACACAGCCGGTCACCAATCTGCTCACGGGTGAGTACGACATCTGGGCGGCCACACGAGGCGATGGCGTTTTCTGTTCGAGCGATAACGGACAAAGCTGGAAGGCGATGAACAACGGGCTGACCAGTCTGGAAGTCAATCACCTGGCGCTACAGGGTAGCAACATAGTTGCAGCAACCGACGAAGGTGTCTTTGTCTCGCCAGACTCAGGGCTGAGTTGGGCCGCGCACAACAACGGTTTGCCCGCGCAGCCAATCACCGCAGTCTTCGCACTCGGCAGCAAACTGTTTGCCGGAACGTCGGATGGCCGGATTCTGTGGTACAACCCCGACCCTGCGCCGTTGCCTACTCCTACACCAACGCCAGATCCCAACGCCACACCAACACCAACGCCTTCACCCACGCCGATACCTCTCTTTACACCGCTCCCCCGCATCACGCCAACTCCGACGCCTACACCAGTGCCAACGCCCACACCCGATTTGTCGCCGCGCACGGTCTTCTACATCATCGGACGCCTCACCGACTATCGCGGGCAAGGGCTAGTCGGAGTCAACGTAAACGCCACCGAGGCGGGCGGCGAATTTACAACCAACGTACTGACCGACCGTACCGGCTATTACCGCTTTCTGCTGCCGATGGGCAAGAGCTATCGCGTGACACCGCCCGCCACCGGGCCGCGTAGCAACTTCACGCTCTACTATCCCGATCCGGGGTTCAGCACAGTGCCCAATTTGCAAGAAGATCAAACGGTCAATTTCGTGTACACGCTGACTGCGCCGTGGGCGCCGCCGCAATGAGCAGTATGTGTTTAGCAGGTAACTGAGGTGGAGATAAAGCCTCGGCAATCAAGCGTTCAGAGTACAAGCTTCAGCTTGCTGCTGAATAGACTAAACACCGAGCAGCAAGCTGAAGCTTGTACTCTGAACACCCGATCCGCAATGTTCGTGCCCTTCTTCGCCGCCTGCTAAATCAGTCGCTGGGCGCAATCAGTGTGATTCTTTCTTCCGCTTGCGCAACTCCAACGCAATCTTTTCAATCCCATCCGCCACACTGCGCCACGCCGAATCTTTGTTCTTCCACTTATCAACCGACTTACCTTTGTCAGGCAACGCTTGCAGCCTGGCGAACGGCGCGGTTTCCCATTTGCAATCGCGGATGATGATCGGGATCACGCGCGCTTCAGCCTTCTCGTGTCGTTCCAACGCGCGCTTCATCTCGATTTCCCAACAGTAGTCAGAGTTCATGAAATCGGCGCTGACAAGTAATAACACAATCTTCGCCTGTTCCAGATTGGCGTCAATCACGTCTGCCCACTGTGTGCCCGGCTTTATCAAGCGGTCGTGCCAAGTCGCAATCAGCCGCTGCCGTTGCAGCAATTTCAAATGCGGCTCCAACGCCAAACGGTATCGCTCGTCCTTGTGCGCGTAGCTGATGAAGACGCGCACCGGTTCCTCGTGCATCTCCGCCAACGCTTCGCGCCGGTCTTCACGGCGGCGCGTGCCTGCGAGGTCTACGCCATTAAGCAACTCTTGTACGTCAACCTGCACGACCTTTTTGTTGATAACTTTCGGGAACGTCTTCATCCCGTCTTGCTCATAGACCAGCAACTCTTCGTAAGTAACAGCTTCGTTCGGATGTTCGATCAGCGGCACCAGTTCCGCCGGTTTGAATTTCAAGTCATTGTGGATGCGCTCAAAGTCCGAACGGATGATAGCCAACAACCGACGCCGCGCCTCCGCCTTCCCCGTCACGTGTATGAAGACTCGCTTGTCCACCACGTCGGCCTTGACCAGCGCGCGCCCTTCTTCAAAGCGCAAGATCACGCCCGTCCGCCAGCGGTATTCGTCTTCGATCAACCCGTGCGTGCGCACGATGAAACGCGGCAGCAAGCCTTCGGGCAGCACCTCATATTCGTAGCGGAAGTTCAGACACTGCGCCGGATCGAACGCGGCCGCCGCTTCCGGCTCCTGTTTGTCTAGCAGTTCGGGAATCAGGTAATGCGTGTCGCTATCGGGAAACGTAAAGCACAACTCGAACTTCTTCATCAAGTCGAGCACGAAGGTGTGCATCTTCTCCGGGTACTCTTTCGCGGGTAGTATGCCTTTCAAGTCGCGCACGCGCAGCTCTCCCTTCTTGTCAGCCAGTAGCGATGCGTTGAGGATGGTGTAAATCCCTTCGGTCACCCACTGCGGTTTCAGCACGTGCGTATCCTGCAAGCGCTCATCTTCGCGGAAATTGAGCATCACGCCCAGATCGTGCAGGTAACGCCCCAGGAGGTTTTGCTCGGCCTCGGACTTCACATTCCACTTGCGACAATTCTTGCGGTATTCATCAAAGCTGATGAAGCTCTTGCGCGTCTTGGGCAGATTGTCTTTGACCTCGAACCATTCCGCCGGGAAGCCGTCGCGCAAATGCGGCAGCGCGTTGATTTCGTCTTTGATGCGGCGCTGCAATTCGTCAATACCCCAGCGGTCATCGCAATCGGTCTTGATGAAGCCGCGAATGAAGGGGTATTTGCCCTGCAACTGGCGCTGGTTCACCTCGAAGGGGTGTTCGCGTTGTTTGTTGAGCACGACCAGCACAGGCGATTCGCCGCCAAAACTTTCTATCAGCTTCAACCAGTATTCGGCGTCTTGATCCTCTGCGCCCCCACGCCCGCTCAGCACCAGCAGGTACAGGCTGCGCCTCGTCAGGAAGAATTGATGTGTCGCGTGCATGATCTCCTGTCCGCCAAAATCCCAGACGTTCAGATGCGCTTGGTCTTGACAGTGGGGGAGCGGCACATCCCAGCGGGTGATCTTGATGCCTTCAGTTTTCTTCTCTTTTCCGAAGGTGTTGTGAACCAGTCGGTTGACCAGCGACGTTTTGCCGACTTCGCCGCGTCCAACCAGTATCAATTTAGCTTCGAGCAGCGGAAGCTTAGGACGGAAGTAAAAATCCAGAACGTCTGCTGGATTCGCAGGGCTTAACCCCTCAACACTCTCTTCCCACGTTGGCCCCAAGATTTCCGCTGCGATCCCGAGGTCAAGATTTCCGTGTAGGGAGAGATTCATCAACTCCTTGCACTCACACAGCGCTGCTGGTACTCCACGCAGTTGATTGTTGTCGAGACGAAGCTCTTGAAGTTGCCTCAATTTACCTAAAGTAGCGGGCACTTTCTGCAGTTGATTGTTGCTGAGGTACAGTTGTTTAACTTGCTGCAACCCACCCAACGCGGAGGGTAGTTCCATCAGTTGGTTGTTTCTGAGGTCCAACTCTCTGAGTTGCTGCAACCTGCCTATTGAAACCGGCAACTTTTTTAATTGATTATTCCAAAGATTTAGTTCTTGTAGTTGATCCCACTTATCCAACCACTGTGGTAATTCTGATAAACGGTTATTCCAGATATGAAGGCGCTTAAGTTGCCGCAATTTACTTAATTCTATAGGCAAATCTGTCAATTCATTGTTATTGAGCCAAAGGATTTCAAGATTCTCCAGTTTACCCAACGCGGCAGGTAATTTCGTTAATCGATTATTTTGCAGATCAAGCAGGCGAAGTGTCTTTAACCTACAAAGCTCGGCAGGCACTTCTCGTAGTCTATTTCCAAGAAGATAAAGTTCCCGAAGCTGGTTTAACCTGGTGAGCGTAGTAGACCACTCGTGTAATTGATTGTTAATGAGCGAAAGATGCCACAGTTGCCGCAATTCGCTTATTACATTGGGTATTTCTCGCAGTAGATTATTACCTAGTCTAAG
Source organism: uncultured Acidobacteriota bacterium (assembly GCA_963699175.1). Lineage (GTDB taxonomy): Bacteria > Acidobacteriota > Blastocatellia > RBC074 > RBC074 > JACPYM01. The sequence continues at coordinate 2,915,174 of OY969418.1, forward strand.
TATTTGAAGCTGTCTCAGCCCGCCTAACGTGGCAGGCACTTCTCTTAGTCCGAGGCCAGATAAATCCAACTTGATCGCATTCTCAAAATGCGCCTGAGCAATACGCCTTTCAGCTTCTGCCATCGGATCAGACACGATTGCACTGGCGGACGGCTTGGTCTGACGGGTGGTCTTTTTCGGCATGGCTTCCTCCTGTTGCGGTGGGCGGTCTGGGCATTCCTGCTGAAAAGGCGAGCGGGATAGTTGACAATGTTTGCTGTTGGGTTACTCGCCAGCCTGTAGCAATACGGCATCAATGACAGGCTGGCTCAAACTGAATCCTTGTTGGTAAAGTGTTTCGACGGCTGGCCGGATGACAGGCAGTAATCCGAGTTGCTTGGCCTGGAGCAGAATCCCAAGCGTGCCGATCTTCTTACGCCAAGCTGGTCGAGTTTACGTCGTCCTTTCCGCTCATCCATCAGCACCCAATCCGCGTTTAGCTCGCGCGCCAGCACAATCGTCTCGGCCTCGCCCAAATCCAATTCATCAAGGAGCACTTCGACGGCTAAGCGGTCTTTGACGCTGACAACTTTGATCCAAGCAGCAGCGGGAATTGGATGTTTCACCTCGCCTGCCAAAAAGGCTTCATCATACACGGCCTGCGGAATATGGATTTGGCCGAAAAGTGCGGGTAGCAATGCGAACTGCTGAATGCTCGCCAAACCAATCAACGGCGTCGTATTTGAAACGACGATCATTGCTTGCCTTTCACATTTAACGCCTCAACCGCAGCAAACTCATCTGCCAACTCCTCCGCCGAATAGTTCACATAAGCCACGCCTCGCGCGCGCAAGAGGTCGAGAAACTCCACACGCGAGATGTTCAACAATCGTGCCGCCTTGCCAGATGAGATGCGGCCTTCGGTGAACGAAGAAATCGCCAGCCATTCGCGCACGCGACGTTGGATTTCAGCGCGATCAAATCCCAATTGATTGAATGAGGCAGGCAATTGAATTTCGACGGTCATCTCGGTCATAGCTTTACTCCTTAATGGTGGTCGGCATTGTAACACGCGCTATCCGCTTGCCTGCAAAACTTCGCGCCACTCGCCCGGCTGCAAATCCCCCAACTCCCACTCGCCCACTCGCACGCGAATCAGCCGCAGCGTCGGGAAGCCAACCGCCGCCGTCATCCGTCGCACTTGCCGGTTGCGCCCTTCGGTGATCGTCAAGCGCAGCCACGCGATCGGGACGTTTTTGCGAAACCGAATTGGCGGCGTGCGCTCCCAGACAGCGGGCGGCTCGATCAATTCAACTTGCGCGGGGCGCGTCAATCCGTCTTTCAATTGCACGCCGCGCCGCAATTGCTGCAAAGCGCGTTCGTCAGGCACGCGCTCGACTTGCACGAGATAAGTCTTGGGCAACTTGTAACGCGGGTCGCTCATACGTTGCTGCAAGCGCCCGTCATTGGTCAGCAGCAACAAACCTTCGCTGTCGTAATCGAGCCGACCGGCGGCATATACGTCCGGCACATTGATGAAATCTGCGAGCGTGGCGCGGCCTTCCGCGTCGGTGAACTGGCAGAGCACGTTGAAGGGTTTGTTGAAGACAAGCAGGCGGCTATGACTCATCTTGGCAACCTATCAAAGCAGCGCACGCCTGTGCGCTTGCGGCGTATCGCCCTGCGCGACTACCACGATTCTTTCGCCCTTGCGTGTCGGGAACCGCAGCAACGAACCTTTCAGGCTTTCGGACTTTTTACCGTCGCGGTAGAGCGTGACTTCGCTTTCGCCCCAAGGATTACGCAGCCTGCATTCGGCCCCGGCTTGCGATTCCAATTCGACGAACCCGATACGGCCGCGCTCGATTGATGAAGTCACGAGGAAGGCCCCTCTGGCAAGTAGCGTGTACGAGGCGTCCCATTCCTTTGGCCAAGCCGGGAAAACGCGGATGACAGGATCACCGCCGGGCGTCGGCGCGCTGCTCTGCAACAAGGCCAGATGTAGTGCCTCAGCGGCGCGGCCCAACCTTTGCGCGTCCAACGCCTGCGGGCCTTCACGCAACGTCATCCGGTTAGGGAGCACCCCGCCGCCGCGATAGGCTGTGCCACGTTCCTGCCTCAATACTCGAATCTGATTGGGAATCAGAAAGCGCACGGCGTCGGCTCTGCCGAGGGCGGCTGCCGCAATGGCCAGTTTCGAGAGCACCGATACCGGCGTCGTCTCGGCAATGCCCTCCCGAAAATAGGTCGCAAAAGTTGCGCGCGCTGTTTCCAGCACCTGTTGATCCTGCGACTCAGTAGAGCACAAATCAAAAAACCACATCGGCAGGCTGTTGGCGTCTGGCAGAAAGGCCGAACCGGCGCGCACAATGGGGCGCAGTCCGCGCACGAACACACGCGGGCCTTGATAACCTTCTCGCTTCAACGCATCGGGCTGATCGCTCGTCGGCAATGGGGCGAGGTTATTCAAGAACTCGCACCACGCCGCGCGCAGCTCAGCATCTACGTTCAAAATCTCTGCGGCCCGGATAGCCGCTGGCAACAGGCCACGCAGCGCTGACAGGTCTTCGTCCGTGTCACGCGCGCCCAAGACCGATTCGTTACTGTTGACGTGGTGAAGGTGATACTTCCCGTCGGCCCCATTCTTCAGGTTCGGAAAATGCCGGTAGAATTCCGCTGCCCCTTTGAGCATCGGGTACGCGCGGCTGCTCAGCCACTCTTTGTCTAACGTGTATTCGTAGCGCCGCCAAAACAGATAAGCCACCTTGGCCGTGGTGCCGAGGATGTGCGAGACCGGCCCATAAGGGCCTGCGCCGCGCTCGGTGATGACCCAGCGCCCTTCGACCCAGTTCCCTTTTTCATTCCAATTCCAGCGGCTGGAATGCGGGTGCTTGGTGGCCGCGAACTCCTGGAACTTGGCCGACCGCTCTGCCCACGGTTTGCGCAAAAGGTAGAGTTCTCGCATCTCACGCGCGATCTCGTCAGGCAGTTTTGCCAGTCCGTTGAAGAAGACGGTCTCCGGGATAAAAATGCCTTCGCTGCCCCACTGCTGGCGCGCAGCCACCGCGCTGGCCTCGTACATGCCGAAGTACATAGCGAAGGCGGGGTCTAGCAATTCAGGGCGGTTGGTCGCGGGTAGTGCTTCGTAGTAGCAACTGAGGTTCGCAAACCAGTGCTGGCCGCCCCAAGTGCGCAGATCGCCGCCCGTGTTCCAGATCATCCCGTTAAATTTGGGCGGGAACTTGCCGCGCGAGCTAGCGCCCATCAGATAAAGAAAGTAGTGGTAGTGCTGCTCGACATAATCCGCCACGCCGTCGTCGCTGTGCAGGCGGACGAAGCCGCGCGACCAGAAATCGTGCCACCAGACAGACGTTTCATCGGCCAGTACGCGATAGCCTTTCCGCGCCGCTGTCTCCAATTGATCAAGAGCAGCGGTGACAACGTCTTCTTTCGGATCGAAGCTGGCCGCGCTGGCGATCAAGACCGTGAACGGGCCGCGTCCGGGTTGTGCAGTCAGGCGGAGCTCAGTGTCGCTTGCAAATTTCGGCTTGGCGTTCGGCCCGCTCACGCCGATGGCGACTGCCGAGCGGTTGAGGTAATCACCCTCGCTGAATTCCTGCGTTAGGACGATCCTGTCGCCCTTGATGATGAGTTGCGAAGTGGCCCGATGATTTCTGGTCTGAACAGCCACCGCGTGATTTGCGGCAAAGTTTTCAAGTTCTTGACCGAAGTACTGCGAAACGTGCCGGAGCATGCGCAGATTGATTCTGATCGGTTCCGGCGCTTGGCGACGATCATTGATCTCCACTGCCATGACATCTTTTTCGGGCCAGGCCAGCACCCGCGCCGTGACGCCCTTTCCGTTCAACTCCAGCAATCCGTCGTAAACGGATAGGCGCTGGGTGAAACCAGCAGTTGGAAAGACATCTTCTCCGAGATCGCCGAACTCTATGTCAACGTAGCCGCAACCACCGCAGTAATCGCTGTGCCGCTCGAAAAAGCTGTTGGTGTAGCTGTCGTTGCCGTAAACATCCACCCGGTTGATCTGAAACTTCAGCGCGTCGGGGACTGTCCAAACCAGGCTGCCCATCCGACCATTGCCGACGGGAATGCCTTCTTCGCTGCGGGCGGCCGGGCGGTCATAACTCAGATCAGCGCGTGAGAGCAGCCTGCGGTAATTAACTTCCAGGAGCGAAGACGGACGTATAGTAGGCTCGGTCGCTGTCCGGGGTTCGCTGGAAACGATTGGCGCCGCGACCGCGAGCGAAAGAAATTCACGGCGCGAGCAGTGCGCTTCTGTGGACTCCGGCTTTTCTGCCTTTGAATCAATGTTCATGATTGAAGCGCGCTACCTGGATTGTCCAAACCTTCCGCCAGGTAGCGTTCATTCAAATGGTGATAAGCCCGTGTACTGTGTTCGACCGAACGCAGCGCGCCGCCTGACAGCTCTTTCTTGACTACGGCTGGCGAACCGGCGGCCAGTGTGCGCGGCGGAATCTGCGTGCCAGGCGTGACGACGCTCCCGGCGGCAGTCATCGCGCATTCACCGACGACGGCTTGGTGCAACACGATTGAACCCATGCCGACAACCGCTCCGTTCTCAATTGTGCAACCTTCGAGCAGCGCGCCGTGGCCGATGGTCACGTCATCTTTGATAATGGTAGGAATATCGGGCGTGGTGTGAATGACTGAGTTGTCTTGCACGTTGCTGCCGCGCCCGATCTCGATGCGGCCTTCGTCGCCGCGCAGCACGACGCCGTACCAGATGCTGGCGCCGTCACCAATGCGCACGTCACCAATGATTGTGGCATTCGGCGCGATGAAAACGTTCTGCCCGATCTGCGGGCGTTTGCCGTTGTATTCGAAAATCATAGCTTAAAGAAAGTTGGCAGTTGGCAGTTGGCGGTTGGCAGTTTTCGCAGCTTGCCAGGTTCACCAACAGCAATAGCCAAGTTTATTTAGAAAGAGAATTGATCAGCCCATTGATCAGCCTGGCGACTTCCTGGGATGATTCAAAAAGGGCGATGTATTGTTGCTCGCTGATGAAGTTGAGACGCTTAGCGATCAGTAGCTGTGTCTGAACTTCACAAAGTGAACCATAGGCAATTGAGAGGTGGTGAGTAAATTCTTTGGTTGGCCCACGTCCCTGCCCTTCAGCAACATTTGAAGGGACAGAAACCACAGCTCGCCTAAGTTGGCTTGTCAGGCCGTATAGTTCCTCGCGCGGAAAAGCCTGCGTCGCCTTATAGACAGCTTCAACCAAATCCACTGCGCGTTGCCAAGCAATCAACTCGCTATAATTCTTTACAGCCATCTGTGGCATCCTCAAACTGCCAACTGCCAACTGCCAACTGCCAACTGCCAACTGCCAACTATAATTCAAACTTTTGCAGGTAGGTCGGCGTCTCGACGTGCCAACCAAACTTCTCTTCGATCTTTTGCTTCATTGACATCATCGCATTAACTTCGCCATGCACTAAAAAGACTGTCTTCGGCGCGCGTTTGAAGCCTGATAACCACTGCAAGATTTCTCGGTAGTCAGCGTGCGCCGATAGGCTCAGCAGCGTCTCGATGCGCGCGCGCACTGGCACGCGTTGACCAAAAATCCTGATTTCCTTTTCGCCTTCGAGCAGCCGGCGCCCGCGTGTGCCTTCTGCCTGATAGCCGACGAAAATCATGGTGTTTCGTTCATCCGGCAGTCGTTTCATCATGTGGTGCAGGATGCGCCCGCCGGTCGCCATACCACTGGCGGAAATCACTATAGCTGGCTCCTGGCTGGCCGAAATCGCTTTCGAATCGTGCACCGTCTTTGCCAGTTTGAATCTGTGTGTGGCGAGCGGATTGCGCTGCTCGTCAACCAGTGCTTCCATCTCCAAATCGTGATCTTCCTTGTGACGCAGATAAAGCCTGGTGGCCTGTACGGCCATCGGGCTGTCCACATAAACGGGCAGCACCGGGATGCGCTGCTCGTCTTCCAATTCGCGCAAGATGTAAACAAGCTGCTGTGTGCGTCCGACAGCAAAGGCTGGGATCAGAATGTGCCCGCCGCGCTGCGCAGTCTCGTTGATGATGCGGGCGAGCGCCTCCTTCACATTGTACTCAGGGTGTGCGCGGTCGCCGTAGGTGGATTCGAGCACGATGTAATCGGCCTCTTCGACGTTCGATGGGTCGTTGATAATCGGCTCGTTGTAGCGCCCTATATCGCCCGTCATCACCAAGCGCCGCGTTGCGCCGTCCTGACATTCGACTTCAAAACAGACAAAGCTCGAACCGAGGATGTGCCCGGCGGTGACAAACTCGAAGGCCAGCTTCTTGGTCAATTGCACGCGCTTGTGATAGTTGACCGATTCCAGCAATTCCAGCGCGTCGCTCGCGTCCTCTTCGGTGTAGAGCGGCAAGGCAGGATGATGTTTTGATGTGCCCTGCTTGTTGGCGTATGCAGCATCTTCTTCCTGCAAGCGCGCCGAATCGGGCAGCATAATGCGCGCCAACTCGACTGTGCCCGGTGTGCCGTAGACTGTGCCGTTAAAGCCATCGTGCACCAGGCGCGGCAGATAGCCCGAATGATCAATGTGCGCGTGCGTCAGGATGACCGAATTGATGCTGCGCGGATTGAGCGGGCATGGGTCCCAGTTGCGCTGGCGCAACTCCTTCAAGCCTTGAAACAAGCCGCAATCTACCAGCGTGCGGTAGCCGTCCACTTCCACCAGATGCTTCGAGCCGGTGACTGTTTGCGTCGCGCCGAGAAATTGAATGTACGCCATCGCTCCCTCCCCAAAAGAAAAAGACAGGATTGAAAATCGCTACGGCTTTCTTATGCCTTCGCGTCAATCCTGTCAATCCTGTCTGCTTCTTGTTTTTTTCAGTTCGCTAAGCCGACGCGCTTGAGCAGATCGGCAAACCGTGCGTCATCACGCAGGCTGGCAAAAACGGGCGCGACTTTCAACTCAACCAAGCCGCCGTCCTTTTCACTCAAGCCTTGTTTCAAAGCAGCCAGCGCTTGATCTTTGTCGCCCAGCCGCGTGTGCAAGGCGGCGATGGTTGACGACGCGACGTAATGCTCTTTGGCTTCGGCTTGCTGGTGTTCCAGTTCTTTTTGCCAGAAGCCTTTGAGACCAGCATTGGAGAAGGCTTGCTTCAAGCTGTCGAGATACGCTTGCGGCGCGTGCATCAACAGCTTGGCTTGCAGAATTTCGTTGACTGTTTGTTGGCCCTGCCCTTTCTGTTCATAAACTAAACCGAGGCCAGAGAGCGCAGCGATAAAACGATCATCGAGTTTGAGCGTCTTCTGGAAATGCTCGGCGGCGTGGTCGTAATCGGCGGCGTAATACGACAACGTGCCGATGTCGCTGTTGATCGGCACGGATTGTGGATCGAGTTTGCGCGCCAGGGAGATTTCGCTCGCGGCCTCTTTGTGACGACCCATCAAAGCCAGAAATTCAGCATACCGCTGATGCGCTTCGGCGTTCTTTGGGCCGAGTTCGATGGCGCGTTTGAACAAACGTTCGGCCTCTTTGAAATCCCAATCGTAGCGCAGCTTGACTTTAGCCAGCGTCAAATTTGCATCCACCGATTTCGGATCGTTTTGTAAAGCGAACTCGGCGACCGCGCGGGCTTTGCTCATAGCCTTTTCCGGCGTGATCTGGTCGGAACCGGCGGCGTGACAGGCGGCGCAACCGGCAGCGGCGGCGGCAAAGCTCTTGTCGCGCCCAACGGCGGCTTCGTACAACTCATCGGCCTTCTTCATCGCCTCGGTCGTGCCTTGATTGAAGTAGTAGTTTGCTTCGAGGAAGAGCCGGTAGGCCTCTTCATCTTTCGTCCCGGCTTTGGCTGTATCGGTGGCGGGCAAGCTGTTGGTAGAGAGTTTCAGCCTCTGCGCGATGCCACGTACGATCTCGTCCTGCAATGTGACCAGATCGGTGAGCTTGCGGACGTAGCGTTGGCCCCACAAGCGGCGGCGATTGCCAGCTTGCACCAACTCGGCGTTGATAATGACCTGATCGCCGCGTTTGGTTACGTCACCAATCAACGCGGCGCGCACGTTTAGTTCTTCGCTCAATTTGACCGGATCGGTTTCCTGCCCTTTGTATTTCAAAACCGAACTGCGCGCGACGACGTTGAGTTCGGGCACTTGCGACAGCGCGTCAATCACTTGCTCGGTGATCGCATCGCCCAGATACTCCGTGCTCGGATCGAGATTCTTGAACGGCACGACAGCGATGGAATCCACTTTGTTGTTGAGTTGCTGCCAAGCGAAATAACCAACACCGGCCAGCGTCAACAGCAAGACCACCGCTGCGATTGGCAGCCAGCGCTTGCGCGGCTGTGCTTGCGCAGTTGGCATTGCCGTCAACTCAGCCGTGCTGGCTTGCGTGACAACATTGCTGATGACTGACGGGGCGAGATTCGCAATTGGCGACTTCGTCGTCTCATACGAAACCTGTGCGCCGACGTTGGTCTCGTAAGAAACAGCTTGTGGCTGCGGCGCAGACAAGGCGCGTGTCTCCACATCTTCACTGTCCAAATCTACGCGCGCTTTGATGCGCCTTAGTTCGGTTAGCAATTCCTGCGCTGTGGCGAACCGCTGCGCCACGTCTTTGGCCAGCATGCGCGCCACGACCTGCTCCAACTCAGGTGGCACAGTCGACAACCGCTGCGACAATTGTTTTGGCTCTTGTGTCAGGAGCGAGGCGATGATGTCGCTCGTAGTAGCGCCGAGGAAGGGGCGCTGTCCCGCAATCATCTCGTAAAGCACCACGCCCAAACTGAAAATGTCCGAGCGCCCGTCCAAATGTTGCGCACGCGCCTGTTCGGGTGACATATAAGCAATCGTACCCATCACCAGGCCGGGCTGCGTTTCAAACAGCGAGCGTGTCGGCCCATCGAGTTCGCCCGTCGCCTCTTCGTTCTGCGTTAGTTTGGCCAGACCGAAATCGAGCACTTTGACATAGCCGTCGGGCCGCAGCATGATATTTTCAGGTTTGATGTCACGGTGAATGATGCCCGCCTGATGCGCAGCTTGTAGTGCGCTCACGCATTGCACAACGATGTCCAGGGTTTCACTCAAACTCAGGCTGCCGCTGTTCAAGCGGCTGCGTAATACATCGCCTTCGATGTACTCGGTGGCGATGAAATGGGTTTGCTCGTGCTGGCCGATGTCGTAGATCGTGATGATGTTCGGATGGTTCAGCGCCGAGGCGGCCTTCGCCTCTTGCTCAAAGCGGCGCACGCGGTCGGCATCCTGGGTGAACTGTTCGGGCAGCAGTTTGATGGCCAGCTTGCGCCCGAGCCGCGCGTCTTCGGCCAGATAGACCTCGCCCATGCCGCCCGCGCCGATACGGTTGATGATGCGGTAGTGGGAAAATGTTTGTCCGATCACGTTGATTAGCCTCTCTGTAGAAAATCCCTTTGGTTTGCACCTGACAATACGAAAAAAAGGATCAAGGCAGATTCATCACACTGCCCTAATCCTTTTATTCCAGCGTAGGGGCAGACCTGTGTGTCTGCCCTAGTGGTTGTGCGTAAACCCAAGCCGGGACAGACACACAGGTCTGCCCCTACACATATACCTATTGGGTAGCCTTTTTCTTCAACATGGTGCAAGCTTCGACAGCCTTGGTTGGGTCAACCGCCGTGTTGCCTTCTTCGATGTGTTGAATTTTGCCGTCCTTGTCTATCACGAAGGTGGCGCGCATGCCAAAGCCGGTAGCTTCGTTGAAGACGCCGTAATCCTTAACTGCTTGACGTGATTTGAAGTCGCTGAGTATCGGGAAAGAAAGTCCTTTGGTTTCTGGTGCGAGCACATTTTCCGACCAATATTTCAGGGCTGGAACACTGTCTACGCTGAGGCCGAAAACCTGCGTGTCTGCTTCGGTGAGTTTGGCGAGATCAGCCTGATACGCCTTCATCTCACGCGTTCAGCCACCGGTGAACGCCAGCACGAAGATCGCCAGCGCGACGGTCTTCTTGCCGCGAAAATCGCTCAGCTTGTAAGTCTTGCCATCGGTAGCGGGCAAGTTGAAATCGGGCGCCATGTCACCGACTTTCAAATGTGTCTTGATTGCAGGCGGCCTGGGTGCTTGCGCTGCGCCGGTCTGCGCCGGAGGCGTTTGTTGTGCCAACGCCACGGCGTTCAGACCAAGCAGCAAGGCCAGGGCCAAAGCTTTTTTGAACATTCTGCTAGCTCCTTTTTTGCGGGTAGTGAATTGCTTTGAAATCTGAAGTCCAAATTTCAAAGTCGAAATCGAGCATTGAGCGAGGCTATTAAACCCTACACCACGGCAGAAGCGCAACGGTGCATGGACAAGGGGCAGTTTCAGAACGCGGCGCTCACTTCACTCTTTCCTGCTCGCCTGGATGATATGCGCGTTCCAGATTCGTTTTGATCTCCGGCAAAGTGAAGCTCACCGGTTTGAATTTGCCCTGCGCGTACAAGGCCGCCTGATCGGTATGATGCGGCGAATTGGGATCGGCGCTCTGACCGAAGACCAGCACTGATTGGGCGCGCAAGCGTTTGCCGAATTCGACCACCGCCACAAAGGTGTTGCCCGAAATGCCGTAGCGGCGCTGTTGTCCTTTTTCGCTGCGCGTGTTGTAAGTGAAGACAATACCTGCGCTGCCTGGCCCACCTTTAACAGGCCAGCTCTTTTTTGCATCGCTGAACGGCTCCTGGCCGTTCGTATGCACGCGTTGCAAACGATTGATCTCGCCCCACTCGACTTGCCAGGTGTTGAATTGCGCTTCGAGATCGGCAATTGCCTTTTCAAAGGCGCTCAAATCATCAAGCCGCGGCTCACCACGCCCGCCAGCGCGTTTTTCGAGCCAGAGCAGATAGAGTGTCGCGCCGACTGAATTGGTCTTGACCACGCCATCCCACGCCTTCAACTCTAACCACATCGGTTTAATCGCCTCGGCGCGCGCTTCATTCTCATTCTTCATCTGCTCCCATCGTTCAGACAAAGTAGCAACTTCCTTTTGCCAATCATCCGGTGTGGTATCTGTAGCCGCCTGCACCCAATCACCAAAGCTGAACTTCTCTCTGCCAGCCAGGAGGCGGCGCGAACTGCGCGCCCGCGCGGTGTCGTTCTCAGGCGCAAGGTAGCCGGGGAACTCTTCCTTGCGCGGATTCCCTTCCGCCGTAGTCAAGAACGGCGTCGAATTGCAGTTCTGCAACCAACTCGTCTTCGGATTGAGCAATTGCGGCAATTCATCAAGGCGATGATAGCCCAGCCATTCTGTAGCCGGATCGCTGCCATCAACAAGCTTTGTCCAATCGAATTTCGCATCGCGTTTCGGCACCGCGTTGCCGTGCACGTAAAAGATATTGCCCGCACGGTCGGCATAGATCGTATTCGAGCCAGTCAGCGCCACTTGCTGCAAGGCCGTTTTGAAGTCCGCCCAACTCTTCGCCCGATTCATCGCAAAGCGTTGCGCGACTTCGCCGCCTTCGACCAATTTGGCGATGCGCGCCGCCACTTGCTTGCCCTCGTGCATGCCGACAATCGGGCCGTGATGCGTTTTGCGGAAGCGATAACGGCGCACTTCGACACCGCTATCCGTTTTGACTCTGACTTCGTCCGTCCACTCAATCGCCGTGCGATAACCGTTGCCGTAGCGGTAATGCAGTGGTTGCTGTGGGTCATCAAACGTTTCCAAATAGCCATCCGCGACATCGGCGTTATTGTTCGTATGACTCCAGCCCAGGTACTGATTGAAGCCGGAACGAATGTACGGCGTAGTGAGAATCGCAAAGCCGTACACGTTCAGCCCCTGCGCGCTGTGCAGATGAGCCTCGTAGCGTTGGCCGCCGCCGAAAAAGCCTACGTGCGGATTGATCAGCAGCAGCGCATTGCCGCTTGCGCTCTTGCGCGGCGCGACGGCCCACATATTCGAGCCTTCCAGCGGCTCTTCACTCGGATTGGCGAACCAATCATGCAAAACCGACAGATCAACTTCTTTACCCTCGCGCCCTTCTGTTGCTGCTACATCAATCCGCACACCAAACCGCACCTCATCCGGCCTCAAGCCCAAATTGCCAAACGAGCGCCGCCCCGAACGTGCCAGCGCCAATAACTGCCAAGCCTCAAAATGCGTGAGCAAGCGCGGCTTGGCTTCAGGATGCGTGTCGAGAAAATAGTTCAGGCCCTCCGCCCAGGCCGCGCACAACGCACGATCAGCGGCGGACAGCGCGGCTAACTCTGCTTTGGACAATCGCTCGGTTTCAAAAGCGCGATACGATAGGTCGTTGGTCAAGCCCCGCTCGCCTTCAGCCTCGGCTTGTCGTCCCAACGCGCGGATCAGATCGGTCTCCAACTGCCAGAAGTTGTCTTCGCATTGCGCGTACATCAGCCCGAAGACCACGCTGGCATCGGTCTGGCCAAAGATATGCGGGACGCCGAAGTTGTCACGGTAGATCGTAACGGCGCGGGCAAGAGTTGCGGCGCGGATGTTATGGCTCGGCGCGTGCTGCTTTGTTTGGGCAAGCGAGTTGTCATGAAGAAATGACAAAAGGACAAGCGCGACCGCTAAACCGAACGGTAGCTTCTTGCTCTCACAACCAATCTTTTGGCTCATCATCATTGCTCCTGCTTACTCGTCAAAATCGCATTGAACAATAAAGGCAGCGTCGCCAAACTCTGGCCACGATATTGCGGGCGGAAGCCAAACAAAATCACGCGCCCCTTACCCAACTTCACTTCGACCAGCGCCGCCTTGCCGCGCAACAGCTTGTCGCCGAGTACCCAGCCACTCAGCAACGCATTGTTGTTATCAGGATAGCGCGCGATAGCTTTGGCAGCATTGGCGTCAACGATCTCGAACGCCGGCCCCTGCTCGAACCAGGCGATGGACTCTTTGTCCATGCCAAACGTCAGCGGGTTGTCTACTAGAAGCTGTGTGCGCAAGATCGAGCCGGGGCAATAGAAATCGCGATTGCTCGCGCCTTTCAGCAAGTTGCGCACGGGCAGGTTGAGATAATCAATCGCAAAATTCGAAGCATTGTTGAGCGTGATCAGCGTACCGCCCGCTTCGACAAATTCGCGCAAAGCTTTTACGCCCGCCTCGCCCAAGCCACCCGCGTATTCGGCAGGATAAACGCCAGCCGCCTCTTCATTGCCACCGGTTGGGCCGCCGGTTGGGCCGCCTTCTTTGCCAGGCAAGCCACTGAAGAGCAAGCGCGCAGCTTGATCGGGCAGCAAGATCGCGTCGAACTTCTCGTTGAGTTTGCCAGCGCGCGTCTCGGCATCAAGCAACGATTGATAAGGAAACTTGTATTGATCGAAAATCCAACGCGTCCAGCCTTCATCCATCGAGGCGGCGTAGTTTTTGTACAAGCCCAGCCGCACCGGCGAATTGGCGCGCGTACGTGATTGAATCACCAGCGCAAACGGCTCGGGGCGCGCTTCAACGCTGAACGCCTCTTTCACAAAGACGGCTTGGATATTCATCAACAACGGCAAGGTATGTGCCGTCACGTCGTAGGGCCGTTTTGGCGGGCCGCCGGGATACTCGCGTAAGTCTGGATAACGTTGCGCTTCGAGCAAAGCTTTGGCAAAGGCAGCGTAGGGTTGTTGCATCAACAGCAGGTGCGTGCCCGCTGGATAAGTCTTGCCATCGGCGATGAAATCCTTGCTTGCACTCTGCACTTCGACACCGCCGCGTTTCAGGATGGCGAGCACACGATCCAGCCCTTCGGTCTTGTAGAAATAGCTGACCTCTTCGCTCGTCGGCGGTTCGTTGCTGATCTGGCCGATCAACGTTTGGCTCTGTTCGTGGCGTTCTTTCTCTGTCCCGGTGGTTTGATTTATTCCCTCTTTTAACCGCGCAGTGGCGCTCTTCAAGGAAGCGGGCAGTTCAGGTTCGGGCAACAAAATCGCGTAGGGTTGATCTTTCGCTTCGACCGCGCGCTTGCTCACTTCGTAAAAGTTGCGCAGATGCTGCTCGCGATATTGCGCCGCGTGATTGAGCAGAGAGAGCGCGCCGGCCAGTTGATAATCCACGATGTCGCGCAGCGTCCATTTGCCGCCCGGCCAGGGCTTGGGGAAATTCCACATAGCGCTCTTGGCGTCGTAGCCAATGCCCGGCGTCAGGCGTTGAAACGGGACGGTGATAGGTGTGGCCAGGCGCACGCTCGCCGTTTCGCTCAGGATGCGCAAGCCCGCGTGGTAATGCGCGTAGGCGCGCGCGGGCGACCAGGCATCGTAAACGCCGTTGATGACGATGCCGCTCTTGCCTTGCGCAGTCAGTTCCCAAGCCATCGCACTACCCAAGGCATTGACGCCCGCTGTCAGCGCCGGATCAACGTTCGGTTCCCACGGGTCAACGTAGGGCGGCAAGAAGAAGCGCGCACCCGTCGCGCTCATCTGATGCACGTCGTGCAGAATCTGTGGACGCCAGACGTTCAGGATTTTGTCTACGGTCAATTGCGTCTCGACTTGCGTGAAGGCGTACCAGTCGCGGTTGTTGTCGTGGCCGGTGTAATGGTGATAAAGCTCTGGCGGCGCGGTGCCTTCGCTGGGCGTGCCGAGCGTTTTCGAATACCAATCGGCGACAATGTCCGTGCCATCAGGATTGAGTGACGGCACCAGCAAGACGATCGTGTTGGCGAGAATGTTTTTGATGAAGTCGCTGTTCTCGCTGGTCAGACGATAAGCCAACTCTGTTGCAGTGAAGGTGCCGCCGACTTCGGTCGAATGGATGCTGCACGTGATGACTACCACCGTCTTGCCGGATTGAATCAAGTTGTTGGCAAGCGCCTCGGCATCGCCTTGCTGTTTCAAGCTGCGGGGGTCGGCCAGCTTGCGCTGTTGTTCTTTGTACGTCGCAAGCTGTTGCAGGTTTTCAGGCGCAGAGATTGTGGCGACCACAAAGGGGCGGCCCAGCGTCGTCTTGCCCAATTCTTCGAACTTGAGCCGGTCGCTCGTTGCTGCAAGCCGACGGAAGTAATTGACGAAGGCTTCCCACTTGGCCAGTTTGCGCTCTTCACCGACTTTGAAACCGAGCACCGTTTCGGGCGCGGGGATCGCGGTGTTGCGTTGCGTTGCTGGATTCGCTGCTCGTCCTGCCTGTGCCAGCCCGGTCGAAGAGAGTGCTAGCCAGAGGATTATTGAAAGATAAACACGTGTGATTCGCATAGAAGTTTCTGTTCGGTTTGGAGCGCCAATACTGCCAGGTTGATTTGCTTGCTATTGCCGCGAATTGGCCAGTACTTTAACACTGCGCCATCCAGACGCAAGTATCTAATGTAACAAAACTGCGTGTCGTCCACACCAACACAGAGAAGTGGACTCCCCCACTATTTACGCTGTTCGAATAAGCCGCGACACGACGCGTTGATAAGCCGGTTTATCCTACCCAGAACCGGTTGTTGGTTGCGCAAAACCAGCTTTTTCTGGTTAGACAACTCGCTTCTCGCATCTGTCGTTCTTTACGTGCGATTCCCCCAATTGCGCGCACAATTCAAAATAAAATACGCCACCTATCTCGTCCCAGACTGATCCATGTAGTCAGTCTTGCCTCGACGTGTACCTAACTTACCTACCATTAGGTCTGAATAGATCAGCCCTTCAACTTGGCCTAGCGTGAGCTAGGGCCTGCCGGAGGTCTAGTTTGTTCGTAACTAGAGATAAAACAAAGGAGTAAGCAATGAAAGGCATTAGCGTAGGCGCAAAACTAAAGACCCTTAAGCGCGGAGTAAAAAGGAACAGACGTGAGCGAGGCTTTACCGCCATAGCTTCTGCACTCGGTCTCTTCTGTATGTTAGGCCTGGCTGGTTTGGCGATAGACATCAGCCATCTTTATTTGGCAGGCACGGAGTTGCAAAACGCTGCGGATGCAGCGGCGTTGGCTGGCGCTTCGGCGCTCGATGGCACTTCGGGCGGCATTACTGCGGCGGCGGATCGGGCTTTGAGCACGCTCAACAAATACGAGTTCGGCTCGACTACCATTACCGTTCCCCGCAATAACATCAAGTTCGCAGTCAACCTTTCCGAATTCGCCACTGGCGGGCGCAGCGAAACCACTGCCAGCAACAATCCCAAAAACATTCGTTTCGTGAAGGTCAATTTGCCACCGCAGCCGGTTGGTATCGTCTTCGCCAGTGTCGTCTTGAACAGTAGCCAAGTTGATTTGACCAGAGGCGCGGTCGCGGGGCTTTCCATCAACGGACTGAACGGTGATACAGGATTGAACACGCTGTGCAATTGGGTGCCTTTAAGTGTTGTCCAGGACCCAGCCTCGGGGGCACCCTTATCTGTCAACCCGGAGTGTCCGAATAAAACGAAGTTCACTCCTGGTTGCACCTATACGATTCGGGCGAGTTCCAATGGCAACGGCTCAGTATCGCCCGGCAACTATCAAGCTTTAGCGGCTTTCAGCGACACAGGGGGCTCGGATTTGCGGACGCGCATTGGCCAAGGCATCCACCGCTGCATCCACCCCGGCGACATTGTCTTCGCAGAGCCTGGCACCAATGCCGGTACGGTCAGGCAGGGTATAAACGCCCGCTTCGGTGACTACGGCTCAAGCACAAGTTCAAGTGACATACCGCCTGACACCAACGTCAAGACCGGCATTACCTACGCGCAGTATCGTAGCGGCTTGTCCCAATACACGCAGGCGCCGGATGAGACTGGGAAGGCGTTCCAGCGCGTCATCGTCATCCCGATTATCAACTATACCGAATACGATAATGGTCGCGGCACTATGCGCATCCTCGATCTGGCACCTTTCTTCCTGAGAGATAAAGTCGGGAATGGTAACGGTGGTGATATTCAAGCCGAGTACATTGGGTCAGGTTTTCCCATCGGCGAAGCCTCTTATGATCCGACTTATACAGGGAATACCAACGGCGGGACAATTCGCTCAATCGCAGTGCCGGTGCTTTACAACTGAAGCGAGTGAAAATCTACGCGGCATTAACAACCCCGTGTGTTTGAGCGAGCGGGTGAGATTCAGAGTCCCAGCTCATTCGCTCGCGTTTTTTTCCTGGTTGGTCACTTCATATCAGCGTGGCGGCGTGTTTCAAACGTGCCACCGTGCGCGGCAGGCCAATCACATCGATCACTTCAAATAAGCTTGGCCCCACTGCCTGCCCCGTCAGTGCCGTACGCGTCGCGTTAGTCAGCAAGTTGATCTTAACGCCTTTCTCTCCGGCAAAATCGCGTAAGGCCTCGGGAGTCGTAGTGGACGTAAACTCGGGCAACGCTTCGAAGGCGTCTGCCAATTGCGGCAGCAATTCTTTCAACGCTGGTTCTTTTTGCAGATTCTTCTTCACCGCGGCTTCATCAAATTCAAAATCCAGCCCATCCACAAAGTAAGGTCGTCCGTGTGCCGAGAAGTCTTTGAGCGTGCGGGCACGCTCGCTCAATAGGCGGATGACTTTGTAGAACCATTTGGCTTCATTTCCTTCATACTCGTCACGCCACAACCCCGTGTTTGCAAGTTCTGCTTTTACGAGTGGAAAAAACTTCTCCATATAAGTCTTAACATGAAGAGCGTGCAACTCTGGGTATTCCGAAATATCCTGTGGGTCCTTAGGATGCCACCACCCCCATGTTTTTATGTATTCGGCGTTCATCCAGAGCGCCTTCTGATCCGTCCAGTTGCGCACATCTCCCTCGGTAAAGTTAAACACGGCGTTCGATTTGTGAATGCCTTCGAGCGTGAACAACTCAATCAACTGCTCACGGCTGAAAATTTCCTGGTCTTGTGCGCCCTCGATGCCAGCAGGCGACCAACCAAGCAACGTCAGGAAATTGACAAACGCATCAGGAATAAACCCGCGATCACGATAAGTCGTCACACTGACGATCTCGCCGTGCTTGCGTTTGGAGAGCTTGCCCTTGTTGGGCGCAAGAATAAGCGGCAAGTGCGCGAACTTCGGCAACGGCTTACCCAGCGCCTGATAAATCAACACCTGCTTGTGCGTGTTCGACAAATGATCTTGCCCGCGTATGACGTGCGTGATGCCCATCTCGATGTCATCCACCGTGACGCCCAAGTTGTAGAGCGGATGCCCATCCGAGCGCAGCAAAACCAAATCCTCGGTGTCTTTGTAATCGCGTTCCTGCAAGCCAAAGACGGCGTCATCAAACTGCGTCTTACCTTCCTCCGGCACTTTGAAGCGGATTACGAAAGGCCCACCTGCCTTGGCGCGCGCGTCCGATTCATCTTTGGGCAAGCCGCGATACGGATTGACGACCTTCTCTTTGGCAATTTGTTCTTTGATGTTCGCGTCGTCGCGCTCCTGCTTCGGTTTGAAGTCACGATAGGCCCAGCCGTTTTCGAGCAATTGGTAGGCCGCCGCGCGATGTTTGTCGGCGTAGTTGGATTGAAAGAAAGGCCCTTCGTCGTAATCCAGCCCCAGCCACTCCAAGCCTTCCAGAATGCCGCGCACCATCTCTTCGCTGGAGCGTTGCAAATCCGTGTCTTCGATGCGCAGGATGAATTTGCCACCGTGCTTGCGGGCGAAAAGCCAATTGAACAGGGCTGTGCGCGCGCCGCCAACGTGCAAATAACCGGTGGGCGAGGGCGCAAATCTAACTCGGATGTCTGCCATAGTTGCTCACTTATTCTCTTGTAATCTAGTGAAACCAGTAGGCCACTATACTGAATGGTTTTACCGGTCAGCAAGTTAGCAACACGCCGGACTGATTCGTCTTGCGAAGCAGCCAACGAGTCAGAAATCAACAGTTCTCCGATCAACACCAATCTGGTTCAAAGGAAAAATATGAGAGGCAAGATAGCAGCAATCCGCTTGCGCTTATTGCTTCGCAGTATTAGCGTGGTGACTGCAAGCGCGCGCGTAATCATCATCAGTCGAAAACATCAGACCATTCAAACCAATGGAGAAACCCTCGTGGCAGTGTATCCCGGCGTCGGATACGAAATCACCACGACTGGAATCACGTATGCACAAGGAGGGCAACAAATAATGAGCGAATCAAAAGTCGAACCCATCTCACCGAAATCGCTTTGGGCAGGACGCATTATGAGCGCACTTCCAGTGCTGTTCCTGCTGATGGATGGTGTGATGAAGTTGATCAAGCCTGCTGTTGTTGTAGATACCACCAAGCAACTCGGCTATCCCGAAAGCGTGATTCTTCCGCTGGGGGTTGTCCTACTTGCCTGCACCATCGTTTATCTGATTCCGCCAACCTCGGTGTTGGGCGCGATCCTGCTCACAGGCTATCTGGGCGGCGCAGTTGCGACGCATGTGCGCTATGGCAATGGCGCGTTTGAAATCCTCTTCCCAGTCATCTTTGGCGCGCTGCTGTGGGGCGGGCTTTACCTGCGTGAGAAACGGTTGCAGCCGCTCATTCCATTGACGACTCAGACATCAACCTCGTCCCAGACAAAGAAAATGCTCTGGCTTGGACGTATCGTGAGCGCGCTACCTGTATTGATGCTGCTTTTCAGCGCCGTTATTAAGTTGTTGAAGCTGGCTAACGTCGTGACGGAATTCGCGCGGCTCGGCTATCCGGAAAACCGTGTGCTAGGCATCGGAATACTGGAGATCACTTGTACGCTCATCTATCTGATTCCGCGCACCTCTGTTCTTGGAGCGATCTTGCTGGCTGGCTATCTTGGTGGAGCAACTGCCACGCATGTGCGGATCGGCGATCCATTCATCCCCCCTGTCATTGTTGGCGTGTTGGTTTGGCTTGGGCTTTATTTGCGCGATGGGCGCTTACGCGCACTCGTTCCTCTGCGAAGTTAATCAACTCAATACAACAGTAGGATCAATCGGGCGCTAATGACGTTTGGCTCAATCTAGCGCCGTGATTTAAGGAGATTGAACGATGATTCTCAAACCAGATTTGTTCCTTCGTGACCTGAGAGTTGCGCTCCGCTCGTTGGCGCGCGCCAAAGGGCTGGCAATTACCGTGGTGATCACGCTGGCGCTCGGCATCGGCGCCAACGCCGCCATCTTCAGCGTGGTGCGCGGCGTATTGTTGCGGCCGCTCGTCAACCGTGACGAAGATAGGCTGATCTACATCCGCCAGAGCGCGCTTGGCATCGGCGCCGATAACGTGGCCTTCTCCGTGCCGGAAATCCAGGATCTGCGCGAGCGCGTCAAAACGCTGAGCGCGTTCGGCGACTTCTCGACCATTGGTTTCACGATGGTCGGCCTCGGTGAGCCGCGCGAGGTGCGCGCCGGCGTCGTCAGCGGATCGTATTTTGAAGTGATGGGGCTGCATCCGGTACTCGGCCGGCTGCTCGATGCGCGCGATGATGGCGCGAGCGCTGCCGGCGCGGCAGTGCTGACTTATCGTTTCTGGACAACAGGGCTGAACAGTGACCCGTCCGTGCTCGGCAAAACCATCAGGCTGGGCACGCGTTCAGCCACCATCGTGGGCGTGCTGGAACCGTCGGTGCCGTATCCAGCAGAGACTGAGATCATCGCCAACGTCGTGACCAGCCCGCATCATCTTTCGGCGACGATGGTGACCGGACGAGTTCATCGGATGACGGAGCTATTCGGGCGGCTCGCGCCCGGCGTAAGCCTTGAGATGGCGCGCACCGAATTAAGCGCCGTCCACGGTGCAATCATCAAAGAACATCCCGAAGCGTATTCGTCAAAGGGAGATTTCCGCATCGAGGCCAGGCTGCTGCGCGACCAAATCACGTCGCGCGCGCAAACTGTGCTCTGGGTGCTGCTCGCGGCGTCGGCGCTCGTCTTTATCATCGCGTGCTCGAATGTCGCCAACCTTATTCTCGCGCGGACAGTGCGGCGCGAAGGCGAACTGGCAATCCGTGCGGCACTCGGCGCGAGTACGGGCGCGCTGCGTCGGACGCTGCTAGCCGAAACTTTGCTGCTCTGTGGCGCGGGCGCGATACTCGGCGTGTTGAGCGCGCGCCCGATGGTGGCCATCTTGGCGCGCTACACTTCCCGCTTCTCAATCCGCGCACTCGATCTGACAGTTGACTCTAGCATGCTCTGGGTCGGAGCTGCGCTGGCGATCGTCGCGGCAGTGCTCTTGGCGTTTGTACCGCGCCTACCATCGGCGGACGCGTCACACGGCTTAGGTTTGTCGAACGGCAGTCTGCGCATCACCGGTGGCACCAGTCGCCGACTGCGGATCTTCGCCATGACGCAGATCGCCGCGTCCTTTGTGCTGCTGGCCGGCGCAGGCATGCTGCTCAAGACGCTGCTCGCACTGCAAGCGGCACAGGCCGGCTTCGAGACGCGCCAGGTGCTCGCCGTCAACGTGCCGGTGATGTCATACGGGCGGACGCCCGAGCAGATCGTGAATTTCTACAAGGAGACAATCCGGCGCATCACCGAGTTGCCCGGCGTGAATCGCGTCGCCGTCGGCACTGTCGTGCCGTGGCGCGACGCGGGCAATTTCGGCCCCGGGCTCGAGTTTTCGGGTGAAGGCCACGTGCGCGCGCCGGGCGAAGAAGATCCACGCGCGCAGTTCCGGACAGTCTCGCCCGGTTTCTTCGCGGCGCTTGGCGTCCCGCTCATCGCCGGGCGCGATTTCAATGACGACGACCGGCGCGGCGGTGAGCCGGTTGTCATCGTTAGCCAGAGCCTAGCGCAGCGCATGTTCCCCAATCAGGATGCGGTCAATCGCCACCTGTGGTGGACTGATCCGGTGATGAAGTTCACAGGCGTCAGCACGTCGCCCCGGCGCATCGTCGGTGTCACCGCCGATATTGACGACGAGCACGTCGTGCCCAGCCCGGCGCTGACCGTGTATCATCCCTTCGGGCAGGAGCAACTTTGGAGTGGCCGGCTGTTTGTTCACACACGCGCGAACCCATACGCGCAGGTAGCGCCGATCACGCGCATTATCCGCGACCTGTCCGCTGACCAGCCGGTCGAGCGAGCGGCGACGCTCGAAGACATTCGTGCGGAAGTGCTCTCGCCGGATCGGCTGAACACGTTGGTTTTCGGCGGATTCGCCGCCCTGGCCCTGGTAATTTCCGTCGTCGGCGTGGCTGGCGTGCTCGCCTTTTCGGTGAGCGGGCGCACTCGCGAATTCGGCATCCGCGTTGCGCTGGGCGCCCATCCGCGTAAGATTCTCGCGAATGTGCTCATTGAAGGCGTAGTGATCGCGGTGAGTGGCGTTGCGGCGGGCGCCGTCGTCGGCTTTATTTTGGCGCGCCTGCTGGGCAGTTATATTCAAGCTGTGCAACTGCCTGGGCCATTACCACTCGCTGGTTCCATTGGAGTGATCCTCGGCGCTACGATCATCGCGTCGCTGCTCCCAGCGGCACGCGCCGCGCGTGTTAATGTTATGCAGGCGCTACGGTCGGATTGAGTTCCCGATCGTAGCTTTCCTGCGCCGCTGCGAAGTTAATGGTCAAACAGAAAGGATCAGAACGTGAGAAAAGTACCGTTGCTGCGCCCCCAACCTCTGATCGCGGTGCGCGATGTCGAAGCGAGCAGCCGCTGGTATCAGCATCTGCTCGGCTGCCAGAGTGCGCACGGCGGCCCGGAATACGAACGGCTCGTCTCGGACGGTGAGTTGATTATGCAATTGCACAATTGGGAGGTGGAGCACGACCACGGGGCAATCGGTGATCCGCACAAACCTCACGGCAACGGCGTCCTGCTGTGGTTCGAGACCGAAGACTTCGACGCGGCAGTGGCACGCGCTGCCGAACTGCACGCTGAAATTGTTCTAGCGCCGCATCGCAACCCACCGGAAGGACAGAGTGGCGGGCCAGCTCATCGTGAAATCTGGCTGCGCGATCTCGACGGTTACACAGTTGTATTGGCCAGCCCTGATGGTGAGGCTGCTTGAATTGAGCGGGCCGACACCAAGTCGGCCCGCTCAATTCAAACCTAGATTGGATTTCAATAGTGTGTACGGCAAAAGCAACCACGGGGAGCACAGTGAGCACGGGGAAAGCTGGCATCGGCGGTCAAGGTTGGTGTTTCCCGGTGTGCCCCGTGCTCCCCGTGGTTTGCTCCGTACTCTCATTTGCAAACCGATCTAGAGCTTGTTACTGCTTGGCCGTGGCCGGCTGCTGGCTCAGGCCGCGATTGACTAGCATCTTCACTTCCACACGCCGATTCTGCGCGCGTCCGGTTGCGGTCTTGTTATCCGCTACTGCGTCAGTCTTGCCGTAACCCATCGGCGAGATAAAACGGCGGACAGGAATTTTATGACGCACTGCCAGGTATTGAATCACGGCTTCGGCGCGCTGCTGGCTCAGTTGGAAATTCTTCGTTTCGCTGCCGGTCGAGTCCGTATGCCCCCCGACTTCGATCATATACCACTTGGCACTGAGAGCTTTCTCTGCCAGCGTGTCGAGTCGTTGCTTGGCCTCGGGTGAAAGTACTGCGCTGTTTACTTTGAAGTTCACTGTAAGAGCTTCCCCTGCGTCGTAATCGTCCAGTGCCGAAATGCGTTCGTTGGCCGCGCGCACTTCGTTTCGGGCTTCGGCGGCGACAGTGTATAACTCGTCCATCTGCCCAGCCATACGCTCCTGGTTAGCTTCGACCGGACTGACGCGTGTATCAGACGTGATTGCGGCTCGCATATCCGACTCGTTAAACCGTACCTTGTCTGCCACGAGCTGGCCCTGCGCATCACCGCGTCCTTCTACTTCCACAATCAACCCGCGCAAGATGTCTGTGACCGCGTATTTCTTGCCAAAGCGAAGAAAGCCCCCATTGGTCTTGATGCTTGTATCGTCCGTTAAGAGGACTCGATAATCCGTCCGATTCCGGTCGCGAATAGTGAAGGTATCGGCGTCGCGTCCGATGACGACGCCTCTGAACTTCAGTTTCGCGCCATTCGGAACGGACTGTATGCCGATGCTTCGGCTTTTGTTGGCTTGGGCGCTTGAGTCTTGTCCAAAAACCTGCGGCGTTACGGCCAATAGCAAAGCCAGGCTGCAAACCACAGTGGCTAGTCGCCAATGCTTGATCTCACAAATGTTCATATTCCTCCTTCGATACTGACAGGGGGTGCAGTAAAGCATTCTGAACGTCTACTTAATCTGGGGGAATTTAAGGTGACTGGGGGAAAACGAGAAAATCGTAGCCAAGCTCGGGACAGAAATCAACGGGCTAATTACGCTGACGTTGCGCAAATTAAATGGGTAGTGGCGCAAGGTGGTGAGTTTGGAGTACCGGCTTCAGCCGGCCGGGCTCATCAACGAAAGCTTCCGCCTGAAGGCGGGACTCCAAACCTTCTCTCCCGCTTGCGCTACTACCATTAAATGAAGCCTGTGCGTAATTCGGCAAACCACAAATCCAGCTCCGTAGGAGGTTAATGTTTATAGAACCTGCGTAGCTTCCCCCTGAGCTCCGTAGGAGCGGCATCTGTCGGATGCCGCTCCTACGGAGCTCAGGGGGAACAATTCACCGGATCTATAAAGATGCCGCGCCGCTGGCGCTAAAACCATTGAAAATGCAGGTCGTGAATTACGCATTGGCTTCAATTAAATTACCCCCGTACGCTGCGCAACTTTCGCCCAGCTACTCCGCGCAGGCTGATGGTCAAGTTGAAGACTGGTCTCCTGCGCGTTGAAGCAGCGAATCGAGCAGTGCGCTGAGCGCGTCCGGCTCAACCGGCTTGACGATATGAAAATCGAAGCCGACCTCTTTGGCACGACGTCGGGCTTCTTCCTGACCGTAGCCAGTCAGAGCGATGAGTGGTGTCTGCTTGAAGGCTGCTTGCTCGCGCAAACGCGCGCCCACTTCGTAACCGTTCATTCCGGGCAAGCCGATGTCGCACAACACGGCTTGCGGCTTGAAGGCAAAAGCTATCTCCAGCGCCTCTGGTCCATCGTGCGCTATGCGCACTTCGTGACCGTCGAGTCCTAGCATGAAGGCCAGCATCTCCGCTGAGTCCAGGTTGTCCTCTACCACCAACACGCGCAATTTTTGCGGTGGGGGATGAACCTGCTCATCTGCCGCTGCTGTTGTGCTCGCTGCCAGGCTGGGGCTGAGCGCCGGGAGCCGCACAATAAATTCACTACCTTGGCCTGGGCCATCACTCTTTGCTTCGACTCGCCCGCCGTGCAACTCGACGAGTTGTCGCACGAGCGTCAGGCCAATCCCCAACCCACCCTCCGAACGGTCGAGTGACCGATCCGCTTGAGTAAATAAGTCGAAGACGTGTGGCAATAGGTCGGCGGGCAGCCCCATTCCATCATCACGCACGCGGATGACTGCCTCGCCATTCTCCAGCGTAGCCTGAAGCCGAACGTGGCCGCCGTCGTCCGTGTACTTGGCTGCGTTGTTGAGCAGGTTGCCGACGACTTGGACGAGGCGGGTCAGATCGCCTTCCACTTGTATTGGTGCGGGCGGGAGTTCAACCGTCAAATGATGTTTGTGCGCGTCCAACAGTGGGCGGCTGGTTTCAAGCGCGCGGTTGATGATCGTCGCCAAGTCGAGCGGCCCACGTTGCAGCGTGACCTTGCCCTGGGTGATGCGCGAGACATCGAGCAGATCATCTACCAGCTTGGTGAGATGCTGGGTCTGGCGCTCGATCACTTCGCGCGCCCATTGTTGATTGGCGTCTGACGGGCCTACCAGCTTGAGCACCTGCGCAGCGTTGCGAATCGGAGCAAGTGGGTTGCGTAACTCGTGCGCGAGCATCGCCAGAAATTCGTCCTTGCGCCGGTCGGCTTCGCGCAGCGCCTGCTCGGCCCGCTTGCGCTCGGTGATGTCCTGGATCACGGTCAGCGCGTACGGTTCTCCGCCTAACTCAATGCGCTCAGCGGAGAGCAGCCCGATGATGTCTTCGCCGTTCTTGCGCTTGAAAATGTACTCGGCGTTGCGGACTTGTCCTGCCTGCCGGACGACTTCCATCTCTGCTTCGCGGTCTTGCAAATTCGCCCACAGACCGAGCTCGACCGTCGTCCGGCCAAGCGCCTCTGCGCGCGCGTAACCCGTGACGTTGATAAAAGTTTCGTTGACCTCGATCAGCTTCCCAGTCTTGAGCGAGGAGATGGTCAAGGAGAGCGGGCTGGAGTTGAAGGCCTTGGCAAAGCGTTCCTCACTTTCGCGCAACGCCTCTTCAGCCTGTTTGCGTTCGATGAATTGGCCGATCTGGCTGCCAATGGTTGCCATCAAGTTGAGCAGGTCAGCGTCAGCCTGTTTCATCTCGTGACTAAAAAATTCCATCACGCCCAGGACTTCGCCGCTGAACAAGATGGGAAACCCGAACGCCGCGTGCAACCCTGCGCGCGCGGCAAAGGGCGCGCGTGGGAAATTGGCATCATGGACAACATCCGCAATGTAGACCGGCTTACGGCTGGCCCAGACTTGACCCGGCAACCCAATGCCGGGCTGGAAAGTGCGCGCGCGGCTGATAGCCTCGAACTCTGTAACTCCGACAGACTGTCTATGCCAACTCTCGCGGCAGCGTAGTACGCCAGCCTCTCGGTCCAAACCCCACAACGTGCCAAAATCCCAGACCAAAGACTCGCAGACGGCCTGAAGGATTTTTGGGCTGGCTTCTTCGAGCGTAGTCGCCTCTGCCAATACCCGTGTGACCGTGTGTTGTGTCACGAGGCGCTGCTCGGCCTGTCTGCGCTCGGTGATGTCAATGGCCACCCCCCCGATCATCGCCGGATGGCTATCCGGCCCCCAAATAGGAAACTTGCTGACGATGGAATGGTG
The DNA here is from genome assembly GCA_963699175.1 of uncultured Acidobacteriota bacterium. Classification (GTDB taxonomy): domain Bacteria; phylum Acidobacteriota; class Blastocatellia; order RBC074; family RBC074; genus JACPYM01. The sequence goes on from OY969418.1 coordinate 2,941,743, forward strand.
CAGTCCGTCTTCGTGCTCTAGCGTTTCAATGATTTGAATACCCGCGCCATCGGCCAACACCTGCCGGTCGTTTTCACGAAACTGGGCGGCCGTCTCAGGCGGGAAAAGCTCTTCGTCTGTCTTGCCGAAGAGCTCGGCTTGGGGCTTGCGAAAGGCTAATTCGGCGGCGGCGTTAGCATATACGTAACGCCCCTCTATGTCTTTGATCCAGGCCAAACCAGGCAGGTTCTGCATAAACATCGTGAAGCGATGCTCTGTTTCCCTCAATGCCTCTTCGGCCCGTTTGCGCTCGGTGATGTCGGCGATTGAGCTGACTACGTGCGGGCGCGAGTTGATTTCAATCAATGTCGCTCTGATTACGCCGAACAGTTCCGCGCCGCTTTTCTTGCGGAAGCGGGCTTCGACGCCAACGCTGCCTGCGCCCGCGCGGAGTTGTTTTAGCCCCTCGGCGTGCCGCTTCGGCTCGACCCACAGCTTTAACTCTTCGGGCGTGCGCCCCAGCGCCTCTTCGCGCGTGTAACCCGACAGCCGTAAGAAACTTTCGTTGACCTCCACCAGCCGCCCGTCCGCCAGCGAGGTGATCGTCAGCGCCAGCGGGCTTTGCTCGAAAGCGGCGGAAAACTTCGACTCCGACGCGCGCAACGCCGCTTCCCATTGATGCCGCACGCGTTGAAGTTTTAGATGGGATTCCACACGGGCAAGCAGTTCGCGCGCCGAAAACGGCTTGACCAGATAATCGTCCGCGCCTTCCGCCAGACCTTCGATGCGCGACTCTTCGCCCGCGCGCGCCGAAAGCATAATCACGGGAATGGCCTTGAGCCGCTCGTCCGCACGCAATTCGCGCAGCAGCCCGAAGCCGTCCAACCCCGGCATCATCACATCCGTCAGCACCAGATCGGGCGTGTGCTCGCGCGCCGCTCTTAAAGCTGCCGCGCCATCATTGACCGCAATGACTTCGTACTCCTGGCTGAGCAGCCGCCGCACGTATTCGCGCATGTCAGCGTTGTCATCAGCCAGGAGGATTTTGGATTTTGGATTTTGGATTTTGGATTCGTCCGCCTGGTGATTGTCTTCAGGAGATGTTGCGTCCGAGGCGGTCAATCCAAAATCCAAAATCGGCAATCCAAAATTGGAGTCGGGCAGCCACCGCAGCGCCTCTTCAACATAAGCCTCGCCCTGCAAAACCTGCTTGCGCATCGCACCGATGCGGTCGGCGGGCAAATGGGCAGAGCCGCGTGGAATCGTCACAATAAACGTGCTGCCCCGGTCAACCCCGCTCTCGACGCGCACCGCGCCGCTATGCAGCTTCACCAATTCCTGCACGAGCGCCAGGCCGATGCCACTGCCTTCATAGGTGCGTCCACGCGCACCCTTGACGCGATGGAAGCGCTCGAACACATGCGGCAACTCAGCAGCGGGAATGCCTGTGCCGCTGTCTCGCACCGCCAGTTCCACCATCTCACCGGCCTCTCGCAGCGAAACCTCGATCTCGCCCTCGAAGGTGAACTTGAAGGCATTCGAGAGCAAATTCAAAACAACCTTCTCCCACATCTCGCGGTCAACATAGACCAGCTCTTCGAGCGACGGGCAATTGACGAGAAATCGCAACCCGGCGCGCTCGATGGCCGAGCGGAAGACGCTGGCCAGTTCCGCCGTGAACGCAGCCAGGTCGGTCGGCTCATAAGCCGCCTGAGTGCGTCCAGCCTCAATGCGCGAGAAGTCCAACAGTGTGTTGACCAATTTGAGCAGGCGCATGGAATTGCGGTGCGCCACTTCCAGCCGTTCGCGCGCAGCAGTAGGCAAGCCATCGCTCTGAGCCAGCGTGTCTTCCAGCGGCCCCAGCATCAGGGTGAGCGGCGTGCGGAATTCGTGACTGACGTTGGAGAAAAAGGCGGTCTTGGCGCGGTCAATCTCGGCGAGGGCTTCGGCGCGTTTTCGCTCATCTTCATAGGCGCGAGCGTTACGGATGGCAGTCAAGGTCTGATCGGTGGCGAGTTCGATGAAAGTCATGTACCGTTCGTCGAGCGCGCGGCGCGGACTGACACCGAAGACAATCAATCCGTCGAGATGCTTCTGGCCGGGCCGCATCATCGGTGTGACGACGGCTGTGTGCGTCGGTTCTGGATAAGGGCCGCCCGGCAAGTCGCCAAACCTTAGCGCCAACTCCTCAACCACACGCGCCTTGCGACTGCGCGCGACCGAGGCGAGCGGCCAGCCGTCAGCGGCATCGTTTGTCAGATCAATTGTGGTTAGGCTTGCCCCGGTTCCGCCCGGCAGTCCCGCAGCCGCGGCCAACCGCGCGCAGTCACCGTCGGGGTCAACTAGATAAAAGAGCGAGAAGGGCGCATCAATCGGGTTTTCCCCTAAAGCCTCAGCCACACTCTTACAGGCCTCCTCGACGGTTCTGGCCCCGGTTGGCCGCTGCGCCAACTCGCGTAAGGTGCTCAGACGGCGTTCTCCCTCGACGCGCTCGGTCGTCTCGGCTACTACCGCCAGCATCCCGCCGACGCCGCCCGACTCAGCACGGATGGGCGAGTAAGAAAGCGTAAAGTAACAGTTCTCCAAATAGCCATAACGATCAAGCGGGATCAGCACGTCATCGAGCGCGACTGACTCGCCCTGCCGCGTGCTCTCGAAGAGCGGCCCGATGAAAGGCCAAGCTTCGGGGAATATTTCTTGGGCTGGCGCGCCGAGCGCCCCCGGATGTTTACTCGCGCCGAGGACGGGACGGTAACGGTCATTGTAGAAAAAGCGGAATTCAGGTCCCCACGCCACCACCATCGCAAACCGGGAGGCGAGCATGATGGAGATAGCCGTGCGCAGACTCTGCGGCCAGATCTCGACCGCGCCCATCGGCGTCTGCGACCAGTCTATCGAACGCATTAGTGCGCCCATCTCGCCACCACCGGCGAGGAAGTCATCCACTTCCCCTGGTTTCGACTGCTCGTGCGCAGTAGTCATGGCGAACCCTCTTAGTTCAGAATCGTTTCGATCAGTGCTCGTCGCGCAGCCATGTCCTAGGCCCGCCTACTGTGCGGATGAAGCGCGCGCAGGCCGTGCAGTCAGACAACAATGCTTCAAGCATTTCTTCTGCTCTCTTCGTCACAACATGTTTGCAAGTACACCTCTGGACAGATTGACAAGCTCGTGACGCAAGTCTTAGGAAAGCTGATCAACTTGGGGGACGTGTTGGCCAATCAGCATGGCTGAGTGTAACAAAGAGCAAAGTAAGCGGGCAAGAATTGCGCTGCAATCAACGGCCAAGCTGGTTGACTTGATCTCTCGAGGACGAAGCTTGCCGCAGCTATCTTGGGATGGGTGTCCCACTTGTTGTAGAATCGGCTTTCCCTTTCTCGCTTTATCCGCTTATCAATTCACAGAACGGGCGTTTCGTTGGGCATCACTTGCAACCCGACACCGGTTCCTTCAAGCATAGGAAAGTATGATGACCATTCAGCTCGATCACCTTTTGATACCATCCCGCAACAAAGTAGCTGCGGCTAAGTTATTAGCCGAATTACTCGGGGTTCCCTGGTCAGAAACGGGTGTAGGCCCGTTCGCTCCGGTCTACGTGAACGATGGATTAGCGCTCGACTTTGACGAATGGACCGATCCATTTCCCCTGATGCATTACTGTTTTCGCGTAAGCCAAGACGACTTCGACGCCATCCTCGAGCGCATCAAGACGGCTGGCATACCATACCGCAGCAACGTGCATGGGCCGGTTGATTTCCGCATTAACACGCAGCACGGTGGCAGCATTGTTTACTGGAACGAACCAGATGGTCACCAATGGGAAATGTTGACGGTCAGTTATGCACGTCAAACGTAGTGAATTTGAAAGTAGTGGATCAATTGGCTGAGATGCGAATAGCAACGTAGTGGCAGACCTACGTGTTCTGCCCCTACGTTTTTTCACTCCACTAGCCACTACTAATTCGAGCTTGAGTGGAAATGCATGGCTAACATATCGCGTGAATCTGAAAACGAAGCCGTCAAGCGCTCGCTTGAGTCGTCCTATTGCCCTGAACCTATCTGGCAGGCGCGGGAGAGGCAAGACAAATTACTCAGCGAACAACTGCGGCCTGGCCCATACAAGATCGCGGACATCGGCTGTGGCAATGGCTATCACGCTGTGCTGTTCGCTCCAGTTGCGTTGCTGTATCACGGCTTTGAGATAGCGCCTGCGATGGCTGAGACTGCGCGAACTCTCTGGCAAAAAGAGAAGATAGACAACGCACAGATCTTCTTGGGAGACGTGGCTGAAGTAGAGCTTGAGAACGAGTTCTATGACGTTGTCTTCTGCTTGTACTTCACGCCAGGCAATTTCAGGGACAAATCAGAGGACCTCGGTCTTTACAGCGACGCCTATCTCGACCGGAACCCACGGTTCATTCGCGTGGTGTCGCGTTTTTATCAAGCCTTGAAAAGCGGCGGCTCAATGTTTCTCACCGTCTACAAGGACGTGCCGGAGGCAGAGGCTGCGCAGATAGATTTCTACGAGCATACGGGGCAACACGTAGTGACGCCGCTAGGATCGCGCTTTGTGGCGACGGCGGAAGGCTTCTGGTCGGTGAGGTGGACAAAAGACAGCCTGTTATCCAACCTCAGTGAATGTGGAATCAGTTCTGACTATGTTGTATTCAATGATCTGAACACTATCGCGTGGCTGGTCGAAATCAAGAAGTAGATAAGCACTGTTCTTAATCCCTGGTGCGATCTTCTCACTATCACTTAGCTACTTCCGCCCAACCGCAAATAGACTCTGCGACGAACGCACATACATCACGCCCTCCGACAAAGCCGGCGTAGCCATCAGCAACTCGCCCATCGAGTTCGTTGCAAGATGCTCGAACTTCCGGCCCGCGGCGATGACCAGCACATCCCCATCTTCGTTTGAAAGATAAAGCTTGCCGTCGGCAGCGACCGGCGAGGCGCTGAAGCCACTGCCGACCAGCGGCAAGCGTTGCCGATAGATTTCTTCGCCCGTCTTCAAATCGTAAGCATCGAGCAAGCCGTTGTTGGCCAGCACGTAAAGAATGCCGTCGTAAACCAGCGGCGTCGGCATGTAAGACCCGCGCCCCGTGCGGCTCCACACGACGGCATCGCTCGCGCTCTTGTCTGCGGGCAGCGTCAGATCGCCGCGCGCGCCGGCCTTCACCACAAAGATCGGACGTTCGGGCGCGCGGCCACTGGCGATGACGAACTTGTCGTCGGCAAAGAGCGGCGTCGGTGCGGTGATCTTCGAGCTGCGCCCCAGCCGCCACAACTCCTTCCCGGTGCGCGGGTCGTAACCACGTATGTAATTCGCCGCGTTCGTCACCAGTTCCGGGCCTGCCGAAGTTTGCGCCACGGTCGGCGTGCCCCACGAAGGCAGCTCTTCACGTTCAGTTTTCCACACCTGCTTGCCGGTCTCGGCATCAAGCGCCAACAGAAACGAATCGTCCTGTGTATCGCATTGTAGGATGACCAGATTGTTCCAGATTATGGGCGAACTCGCCGTGCCCCATTCATAAGTCGGGATGTCATACGCGCCCAGGTTCAACCTGCCCAAATCAACCTTCCAGAGAAAACGCCCGTTGACATCGTAAGCAAACACGCCCTGCGAGCCGAACCACGCCACAACGATGCGCCCGTCGGTCGCGGGTGTAGAGCTGGCGTAGGTGGATTTAATGTGGCGCTTTTCGCGTGGCACGCCTTCGTGGGCCACACGCTCCCAGAGGATCTTGCCCGTACGTTTATCCACCGCATAAATCGTCCACCGCTGCGTCGAACGATCCTGCGAAGCGTCGCCGTCGCCATATAGCCCCGGCTTGAAGCTGGCTTTGGGATCGCTGCTGACAGCGCTGGTGACAAAGACGCGCTGCCCCCAGACGACCGGGCTGGAATGCGCCAGTCCGGGAATTTGGGTATGCCAGCGAATGTTCTCGCCCGTTTTGCCGTCCCATTTGTCCGGCAGGTTCTGCCGCTCGGCGATGCCTGTGGCTTGCGTTCCGCGAAACGAAGGCCAGCTTCCATTCGCAGCATTCGGCTCAGGGCTTTTTGGCGGACGCGCACTGGCGGTGCTGGTAATGCGGCGTGCGGCAATGACTTTGGCCTCTTCGGCGGGCGACCAGACGCTGTCATTCAGAATCATCCGGCGCGGTACGCAATCATCTGCGACGAGGCTAAAAGTGAGGTGCTTGCCTTCGAGCCGCGCGCGATAGCGTCCGGGGCCTTCACAGCCTTTTGGCGGTTTGGCCGCAACCAACTCCAGCTCATCGCCCGTGCGCTTCCAACTACCGCCAAACGCAGGCCAGCCCGTGCCTTCCAGCTTGAACGTACCGTCCGGGTTGAAATGCGCAGCAAAGGCGCCGAACTTCAATGGCGTGGAGGGAAGCTGTACCTCTGTTTGCTGGCTTGCGCCCGCTGGCTTTGAAGCGCTGGCAGTCGCAATTGCAAACGCGAGCAAGAGTGCGAGAACAAGTTTGTTGGAAGATATTCTTTTCATTGCATCACCGCCTTAGCAGAACTGAAATCAGAAATGCGTTGCCTAAGAACAAGTCAGGCAGAACATCAAGAGAAACGGGCCAATCAAGCGGCCCTTCATTATTTTTGCGCACTGCTCGATCTTCGCCCAAGTACCCCGCAACCCAATCATCCGATTGAACACTAGCCTGCATTGCTCACTCTACCAGTTATTCGTACTTGCCAAGGTACATCGTATTCTCGTAGTCAACCAATCCGAGTTTGAGGTTGCGCAGCCAGCCCTGACGGCCAAGGATGTTGCGTGGCAGGTTGGGATATTTGGCGAAGTAGACGACACTTTGAAAAGTGAGACCAGCGGTTTCGAGCGTAACTTCGTGTCCGAAAGAATCAATGGGGCCGCCCAAAGAATCCAGCCGTTTGGAGATGCCAGTTTCAATCTCCAGTCCCAGTGATACCCCTAACTCGCGACTGAAGAGACAGACTGAGCCGCCGGAATCAACCACGGCTTCCGCCGTCGCGCGCAGTCCGGCTCTGCTCAAGACCACGTACAGCACTATCCCGCCGTCATTGTCCGAGTAAGGAATAGCATCTGAGAAGGTCAGTTCATACGGCATCGGAGAGTGTCCTTTTCAGAATCCCGCAAACGATTTGTCTTCCGCCGGAATAAAAGCGATGAATGGCTCCGGGACTCCTTGTGAGCGGGCCACTTCCACTGCCGCCACTCCATCAGTTCCGTGCACGACCAATTCGCCTCGATAAAGCACTACCCACTGCCCGCGGTAATCATTTCGATTCGCCTGAAGCCAGAGTTGGTTCGGATGAAGTGCGGTGAGGTTCTCCGACTGTGGGCTGCCTTCCTCACCACTGTGTTCGACGAGTCCGTTCTCTTCTGGGGGGGCCGACGATGCTTCTTCCGCTTGCCTGTCAGACGCAGCGTCGGCCAGTTGCTGGAGTAGCGCATCCAGCGAAAGCCCTTGCGCAGTGGCCTGCTCCTTGAGTGCTTGCAGCAGCGCGGCGGTGCTTTGCTCAACTTCAATCATTGTTGTACTAGGCGTGCTCATAGTGTCACCTTGTCTCTCAGCCTAATATTCAATCCCACATTATTGAATCATTTCTTTGCCCGCTGCTCAATCTTCGCCCAACTATCTCGCAAGCCAATCGTCCGGTTGAAAACCAGCTTCCCCGGCGTCGAATCAGGGTCTACGCAGAAGTAGCCCATGCGCTCGAACTGATAGCGCGTGCCCGGCACAGCTTCGCGCAAGCCTGGTTCGACCTTGCAATTGGTCAGCACTTCCAATGAATGCGGATTCAAATTGGCAGTGAAGTCCTGCCCTTCCTCGACTTCATTCGGGTCTTCTTTCGTGAAGAGGGTGTCGTAGAGACGTACCTCGGCGTCTACGGCGTGTGCCGCCGACACCCAATGAATCGTGGATTTGACCTTGCGCCCGTCTGGTGTGTTGCCGCCGCGCGTCGCGGGGTCGTAGGTGCAATGCAGTTCGACGATGTTGCCGTCGGCGTCTTTCACCACGCTCTGGCAGGTGATGAGGTAACCGTAGCGCAGACGCACCTCGCGGCCCGGCGCGAGCCTGTAGAACTGCTTCGGCGGGTCTTCGCGAAAATCTTCTTGTTCGATGTAGAGCACTTTGGAGAACGGAACCTTGCGTGTGCCTGCGCTCTCGTCTTCGGGGTTGTTGATGGCATCCATCTCTTCAACCAAGTCGTCGGGATAGTTATCAATGACGACGCGCAGTGGATTCAACACAGCCATCACGCGCAGCGCGTGTTTGTTCAAATCTTCGCGCACGTAGTATTCGAGTTGCTGAAGCTGCGTGATGCCGTTGGTCTTGGAAACACCAAGGCTCGCACAAAAGTTGCGAATCGCTTCTGGCGTGTAACCGCGCCGCCGCATCCCCGAGAGCGTGGGCATGCGCGGATCGTCCCAGCCTTTGACCAAACCTTCCTGCACCAGAGTCAGCAGCTTGCGCTTGCTGAGCAAGGTGTAGGTCAGGCCGAGCCGGTCGAATTCAAACTGCTGCGAAGGGAAAATGCCTAACTGCTCGATATACCAGTTGTACAAAGGGCGGTTGTTGTCGAATTCGAGCGTACACATTGAATGGGTCACCCGCTCAAGCGAATCAGATTGCCCGTGCGCCCAATCGTACATCGGGTAGATGCACCATTGACCGCCCGTCCGGTGGTGTTCCATGTGCAGGATGCGATACATCACCGGGTCGCGGAAGTTCACGTTCGGCGAAGTCATATCAATCTTTGCGCGTAGGGTGCGCGAGCCGTCAGGAAATTCGCCGTTCTTCATGCGCTCGAACAGGTCTAGGTTCTCTTCGATGGAGCGGTTGCGATACGGGCTTTCTTTGCCCGGCTCGGTCAGCGTGCCCCGGTATTCGCGAATCTCGTCCGCGCTGAGGTCGCACACGTAGGCTTTGCCCGCTTTGATCAGTTGGATAGCCCATTCATAGAGCTGGCCGAAGTAATCGGAAGCGTAAAACAACCCGTCCCATTTGAAGCCGAGCCATTGCACATCTTCCATGATGGCTTCGACGTATTCGGTCTCTTCTTTTGAAGGATTGGTATCGTCGAAACGCAGATTCGTTTTGCCACCGAATTCCGCTGCCAAACCGAAATCGAGGCAGATCGCTTTGGCGTGACCGATGTGCAGATAGCCGTTCGGTTCGGGCGGAAAGCGCGTCTGCACGCGCCCGCCGTGTTTGCCCGAGGCAATGTCTTCGATAATGATGTCACGAATAAAATTTGACCGGCTTCCGGGTTCAGTTGATGCTTCAACTGGCGTTGTGCCGGTCTTGGATTCTAACGAGTTCATTTGTTTGTGTTCTCTCCTTCTTACCTAACCGCAATCGTCACGCTCTGGCTTGAGATTCCGTTACGGGTGATCACCAGAGTGTGCGTGCCCGACGTAATGCTGGCCGGGAAAACGATGTTGAATTGATTCAGCCCAGTCAGACCAGGCGCATTACCTGCATAATTAACTGTCACAGGCGCGCCGTCAATCGTCGCCTGCACGCTCGCGGTCACGTTGCCGTTCACGTCAGTCGCGTCCGCGCCCAACCCGGTGCCAAAGACAGAAATAATATTCGGCTGGCCGTTCGTCTGTTTGGCGTTGAATGGCGCGAGTGTGCCCGTGATGGCGTCAACCGCAGCAGCAGCGCCACGGCCATTTGACGTGAGCGTGAAGATAGCAGGCACGACCGGCGCGATCTGGAAAGCCCCGGCGCGAATCAATTGGCCGTTACTGAAGACTTCAATCAGCGCCGTTGATGACGGAACGAAAGGAAAGAGGTTTGTGGCCACCGTCGCGCGCGGCACCTCGAAATTGATCTGTCCCGGCGAGGCGAAGAAGAGCGGTGCGGCCACGCCGTTGATGCGTACTTCGGTACCCGCCAAGGTAGTCGGCAACGGTTGTGTCGAGGCGATGGCCGTCGCGCCCGTCGTCAAGCCCTGTCCGAAGAGCGCCGCAATCTCAGCCGGCGCCAGCGTAGGCGCAAAGCTTGCCGCCGAAGACGCCGCCACCACGCGCGAAGTGGTTTGATCCGCCAAGCCAGTGTTGATGCTCCCCAGAAAATCGGCGGACTGCGCGAAGTAGCTTTCCCACGCCAGGCGATAGCGTGTGACCTTGTCGAGCAACGCGGGCGAAGCTTGTGTGCCTTGTCGCACCAGCAAGATGACGGCGGCGCGGAAGTTTTTCTGCGCAGATGACGCATCAGGAAGGCGCGGGCCGTTGGCCTGAATGATCTGATTGATCGTCACGGTCTGCCGCGTGCCACTAACCGTCACATTCGGTGTTGGGCCTGTTCCGCGCGTAGCCGAGGTGCCGGACGGGTTGGTGATGACAAACGAATCTGGCACGTCACTCGGCGGGCGCAAGCCCATCAGGTATTGATCCAGCCGCGAGTAGCCGTCAATCAAGTTGAGCGAAGTAAACGAGCCATTGCCATTGTCGCGCCAGACGTTGCCTTCGGAAGACGAGGAGCGTCGCGCCGCCTGGCTGCTAATCGTGGATTCGATATTAAGGAAGAAGCTCCAATGCGCGTCATCGCGTCCAAGCAGCAGAGTTTCGTTACCCGGATAACTGACATAAGCCAGCCAGCGATGGCCCTGCTCCTGTCCCATCACTGAAAGCGCGTGATTCACCCCAAGAAAGCGCGTGACCGGCGAGTCAGGGTATTGGGTGGAGAGGTTGCTCAGATTCAAAATTCCCTGCAACTTGCGCGAGCCAAGCGTGGCGTTGGGGTCACTGTCGCCGACCGCTTGGCCGATGCCCTGCGCGTCGTTGCGTATCGGTTGGTAAAAAGCAAAAGCATCGCCGCCCAAATTGAAATTGAAATCGGTCACGAAGTAGATGAAGTCATACACGTCACGATTCGGATGTTCCGCGTAGAAGGTCTGCACAGCGCCTAGATAATCCACCTTGGTGGCGGTCGAGAAGAACTCGGCTATTGGGCCGTTGAAGACGTTGGCTGGTGGCGCGCTGAGGTCAACCAGCGTAGGAGCATTGGGCGAAGCGCCGGGTGAGATACCGGCCAGCGCCTGCGAAGTCAGTTGCGCGCTGGCGTAGGTAAAGACGATGCGGCCATCGTTGAAGAGCGAGACTTGAAAGCGGTGCACGCCGTTGTCTATCGCCGGCTCATTGGGGAAATCGCGGATGTTGTTCCAGGTAATCAGGACACGGTTGCTCTCTTTGCGAATGAAGATGCCATTGTTGCCGGTCGTTTGTGACGCGCGGGCGTCCAGGTCGTGCCAATAAGGCGCAATGCGCGGCAGCGTGGATTGGAACGCGGCCAGTGTGGCAATGCTGTCAACACTGTTCTGATTGAAAAAGCTATTGCTCGCGCCGTTCGGACGGAAGGTCAGATAGCCATTGCTGCTGACGGCTGCCTGCGTGTAGTTCGCGCCGTAAAAACTGAAGTTGAAGCCGAGGTCTTGCAGAATATAAGCATCATCACCGGGTTCCGGTGTCTGCAACGGATTAACCGCAGGCGCGACGGTCAAATCCAGCTTCGTGCCCAGGTTGGTATCGAACGCAGCGTTGGAACTGGTAATCGTGTACCCCGCGCCAGCAGGCGTGAATTGCACGGCTCGGCCATTGAGGTCGAAGGCGTTGGGCGGCGTAATCAGGCGGTTGTCGCCCTGTATCACCGAGATGTCATTGGTGTCGCTGCTGATGCCCTCTTCGTTAAGCTGGGCGGCTCCCTCAGCCTCGAGCCGCTGCACATTCGCCCGATGCCAGGCCCAGGCTTCGTGGGCGCGCTCCTCGCGCGTCAGACTTTTCTTTTTCCCTTCGTCTCCATCGTGTGCGGCAATGCCGAAATTCCGGGCTGACACGTGCGGCTTTGTCGTGGCGGCAGGCTGAGTGAGGACTGCGCACACAAAAACGAGAATCACCATAGCGGCCAGCCGCCGCCAATCTTTTCTTACTACGTAAAACAAAAGAAAATCTCCTTGGAAAGAGTAGGGCAAACTGTCTAGTTTGCCTGGTTTGCTCGAAAGCCGTTTCGGATGAAAGCGAGGCAAACTAGACAGTTTGCCCTGCTCCTATCGTTCGTTTTTGAAAACTTCGCTGCGCAGTGCCAGGCTGCGGTTATCAATCGCGCGATCCGTCGCCAGAATGCCTTCAAGATGATCAATCTCGTGTTGCAGCAGTTCCGATAGATCATTGCGCGCGGTCAACAAACGTTCTTCGCCATGCTGATCGGTAAAGCTCACGTCAATCTCGACGTGACGGCGCACGCGCACCATCAGGTTCGGCAATGAAAAACAATCGTCCCATAACTCCATCAAATCAAAACTCGCGCGCGCGATGCGCGGATTGATGAGCGCAAAAGGATCGCTGCCGTCGCGCAGGTTGACGAATAGAACGCGGCGCTGCTCGCCGACTTGCGGCGCGGCAATGGCGCGCCCGAAGCCGTTGCGCAAGCGAAAGTCGGCTAGCGTGTCGGCCAGATCGGCGATGAGCTTTTGCGTTTCAATCGCCTGAACGTCAGCGACTGCCTGCGAGGGCTGCCAGAGTTGGGGATTGCCCAACACGAGAATTTCGCGTACCGGCATATGCTATGCTCCTTGTCGAGAATAAGTGGCAAAGGAGTGTAGCAAATCCGTGAGTGAACCGCGAAACGCCAACCCCGTACCATTGCGAGTGGCGCTCTTCGATTTCGACGGCACCTTAGTCAATACGACGCCCTTGATCCTGCGCTGTTTCCACTCAACCTGGCAGCAGGTCTGCCAGTTGGTCAACGACGAAGCGGAATACATCCGGACTTTCGGGCTGCCGCTGCAAACGGCAATGGAACAAATAGCCGCGCGCTATGTGGCAGCGGGACGCATTGCGGAGCGGGCAACTTTGGTGGATGAATTGATCGCGACCTATCGCAGCTTCAACGAATGCTGGCACGACGAGATGATCGAAGCGGTCGCAGGCATGGCCGAAACTTTGCCTGTCTTGAAAGCGCGCGGCTGGCGCTTGGGCATTGTGACCTCAAAAAAACGCGTAGGATTGGAACGCGGGCTGCGACTGTTTGAAATGGCGGAACTGTTTGACGTGACGATCTCCGCGGAAGATTCGCAGATTCACAAGCCGCGACCTGAGCCGTTGTGGTTGGCCATGCAGCAACTCGCAGCTAACGCGGATGAAACGCTTTATGTGGGCGACAGCACGCACGACCTAGTTGCCGGACGCGCGGCGGGCGTGCGCACGGCGGCGGCGGCGTGGGGACCATTTCCGCGCGCAGAGTTGGAACAATTGCAACCGGATTATTTGCTGGAAAGGCCGGAGGAATTGTTGCAGCTTGCTTGAATTTGAGCTCAGAAATTTGAGATTGGCTAGCCTTGCAGCAATTGCCGCACTAAAGCCAGGTCTTCCGGCGTATCCACGCCGATTGAGCGATGCGCGACCTTGACCACCCGGATGCGGTAGCCGTGTTCCAGCGCCCGCAGTTGTTCGAGCGCCTCGGCCTGTTCGAGCGGCGTGGTGGGCAGCTTGGCATACTTCAACAAAAATTCGCGCCGATAAGCGTACAGCCCGGTGTGTTTGGCAAAACGCGCTAACAGTTCCGGCTGTGCTTCCAAGGCTGTCGCAAGCGTGCCGTGCTTGAGCACTTCATTACGCGGATAGGGGATGGGGTTGCGTGAGAAGTAGAGCGCGCAGCCTGACACGTCTACCACGACTTTGACGACGTTGGGATTGAACACATCGGCAGCGCTTTCAATCGGCTCGCAGGTCGTGCTCATCACGATAGATTCATCGGCCAAGAGCGGCGCGAGTGCGGCTTCAATCGTGGCCGGTTCGATCAGTGGCTCATCGCCTTGCACGTTGACGATGATCTCGGCGTCGAGTTGTGCGGCGACTTCGGCCAGCCGGTCGGTGCCGGTGCGATGCGCGGGCGAAGTGAGGCAAACCTCTGCACCTGCTTGCGTGACGGCATCAAAGACGCGCTGATCGTCGGTGGCCACAATTACGCGTTGAATCGAAGGACAGAGCCGGGCGCGGGCGATTACGTGCAAGATCATCGGCTTGCCTGCAATCTCTACAAGCGGTTTGCCCGGCAGGCGGGTGGAAGCGTAACGGGCAGGAATCAGAGCAACAACATTCATAACTGCCAAATCAAATCACTCAACTTGGGATGAGGCTTGCCACGGAGGCGCAGAGACACAGAGGAAAAACTAGCAAGGTCAATGGAGACGCCTTTCCTCATTAGTCCCTCTGTGTCTCTATGCCTCCATGGCCGATTTATTGGCCCCCTGAAGTCTGTCTCAGCGCCAGTTGATCTCGGAAATCACCGTGTCTTCGTATTTCGTGCCGGGGTAGACCTCTTCGATAATCAGGCGCAACGAGCTGGCACGTACTGGCTTTGGTAATACGACGGTTTGTAAGCGCATCTGGTCAAAAAGCTGCACGGCGGCGCGCGTGCCGTCGGAGAAGATCAAGGTAGCGCGTTTGATACGGTTGTTGGCGTAAAACAGTTCGCTGCTCTTGCCGTAGCCGGGATAAATCTCGACGTATTGAATCGTCTGTGGTTGGAAGGTAAAGGCGATCCATTCACCTATGCCAGCACTCTGCGCGCCTTCGACCCAGGCTGTATCCACGCGATCATCGCGCGTGTTGCCCGGATTGAAATCATCGCTCTGTTGGCTGGAGGCTTGCACGCCGATGGCTTGCGCGGCTTTGGCCTGGCTTTCAATCTGGGTGATTAATTTGAGGTTGACCCGGTCAACATCGGTCAAGAGATCATCATTGTAATTGGGGTTCGCCTTGTACCACTTGCGACTGCTGAAAAAGTGTTGCAGGCCCGGAGATTCAAACGCGCGTCCGTGTCGCGCAAACACCGTGTTGCGCAGCACACGCAATTCAGCCGGCGCGAGATTCGCCAACTCGGTTTCTGTCACCATGGCTCCACTCACCAGCATTGCCTCAACGCTCTGGATACGTGAGACGTTGAGTGATTTGGTCTCCGCCGCATAAACATCCCTAACATCGGTGGTCGTCGGCATCACATTGACCGCAGTGGGCGAAGTGACTGGCGGTGAGGCAGCGATGTTGGGCGACGTTTTGCGGCTGGCGCCCGTCTGTTGCAATAACCAGGTGCCAAACCCGGCGAGCAAAATGACTGCTGCCGCAATGATCGAAGACCAGAGGAAGAGACGGCGCGGGGCGATTGGTACAGGTTGCTGGCTAGCCGTTTCCGTTCGCCTGTCTGAGGATTGCTTGAATTGCTGTGGATTGCGCAACGAGCGTTGTTCAGTGCTGCCAGCGGGCGGGCTGGTGCGCGGCGGGACGGATTGAGAAGCAGTAGGATAGGGCGGCGGCACAGCAACCGTTGGCTCAACAAACGGTCTGGATGGCGTCCGTGGCGGCGCGGCGGTGTCTGGTCTACGCCTGCTCGGCGTATCAAACTTCCCGACAGGCGCACGCATGGCGTTCTGCAAATCGCGCGCAAAATCGGTCGCATCGGCTTGGCGCAGGTTCGGGTCCTTGGCCAGCGCGCGCATCACCGCTGCTTCCAGTGTAGGCAGTATAGGCGCGTGCAAGCCGAGCGGCGCGGGCGCTTCGGTCAAATGTTTGGCCACCACGCCGGTGATCGTGTTCGCCGTGAAAGGCGGCTGCCCGGCAATCACTTCGTAGAGCATGGCGCCGAGACTGTAAACATCCGAATGCGCGTCGAGCGCGTCGCCACGACACTGTTCGGGCGACATGTAATAAGGTGTGCCCATCACTGCGCCGGTTTGCGTCAAGCTCTGATCGGGCGCCAGGTCACGCAGCTTGGCGATGCCGAAGTCTAGGACTTTGACCTTTTCTTGCTCGTCCGGCGGCTCCGGCGGCAGCACGAGTACGTTGTCCGGCTTCAGGTCGCGGTGGACGACGTTGTTGCGGTGCGCCGCACCGACGGCGGCGCAGATTTCGCGCACCAGTGCCACGGCGCGCGAAGGTTCCAAGCGCCGCTCCTGTTGCAAGAGCGCGCGCAACGACACGCCCTTGATCAACTCCATCACAATGTAAGCTGGGCATTGCTCGCGGGCTTCGCCGAAATCGTAGATCGCTACGATACCAGGATGGCGCAGCATGGCTGCCGCGCGCGCCTCGCGCCGAAATCGCTCAACGGCGTTGGCCTCAGTCACGTATTTCGGGTGGAGCACTTTGACTGCGACTTCATCGCCGATGTGGATGCGCCGCGCCAAATAGACCGCGCCCATGCCGCCCGACCCAATGCGTTTCTGTAAATGATACTTGCCATCGAGCACGCGCCCGGCCAACTCGTTCGTTAAGTTACGCTGTGGCGTCGCCGGTTCAGCCGGGTCTGGCGTCATAGTGGCCGTCTGCGACAGAGCGAGATCGAACCCGCAGAATACACAGAACTGCTGGCCAGCGTTGATCGTCTTTTGACAGCGAGGGCAGGAACCTTGCACAAATAACCTCTGAATGGGGCGTCGGTGCGGTACAGGGGACTGCATCAATGTTGCCTGTTCCGATTTAGTGATTGTGCCTGCGCACGCTCACTTCGAATTCATCAAAGCGAAGCTAGCTCTTCAGTCAGATTCAGGCGCGCTTGTGCTTCCAAGCGCGTCCGCATCACCTCAGTAAAAAAAAGCTGTTCGCGTTCAAGAAAATTTTGCAGCACTTGGCGGCGGCCACGGCGATAAAGCAATTTCGGCACCCAGGCGTACTCGCGGCGAATAGCCTGGCTGTAAGCGCAATAGACTTCTGGGCGGCTGCCCAGAATCGCTAGATCGAAATCCAGGAACCAGCGCCCGTCTTCATCAAGCGTCTGGGCTTGATGCTGCTTTGTCGCCAGAATCATCGTGTTGACCGCGTTGATCGTGGCGAAGGGTACCTTCAACCGGCCCAACTCCTGTCGGGCAAATTCGGCGCTCCGCTCTTCATTGTCTTGCCGTTTCGTATTGTAAATCGCATCGTGAAACCAGACGGCGAAGCGCACGGCAGCAGATTGTTGTAGGTGGGTGCGGAATAATTCAACCCAATCGAGCAGCGCCTTAATGTGGGCCAAATTGTGATAGTGACGCGTGGCCGCTGCATAGTTATCCACCAACTCCAGCCAGACCGTTTGCACAATCTGCGCGTTCGCACCATAACCTGCTGCGAGTTCTTGCCACTGTACCTGAAGCGCCGTTTGTTCTGCCGCGCTAAGCTGTAAGCTATGCTCTTGGCTCTTCGTCTTCATTAGCGTTGTCGCGGGCTGCTCAAGCATTGAGCGACGCGATTGTAGCCGAATCAGCCACCCTTGCGCTATCAGCTTTTACTAGCAACCAAAGCATGAAAAGCCATGCCGAATTTGCGCTTCCCTTTTGCGGGGCGAGTCCTTTAATATTGGTGCGCGGTTTTATTCGATGAAATAACGATTTTGTACTAGCTTTGATATGGCATTTGCAACCATAGCTATCCACGCGGGACAGGAACCTGACCCTAGCACAGGCGCAGTCGCTGTCCCGATTTATCAAACGTCAACTTACGTGCAGGACGCGCTGGGCCAGCACAAAGGCTTCGAGTATGCGCGCACGCAGAATCCCACGCGGCTGGCCTGTGAGCGCAATCTGGCGGCGCTGGAAGGCGGGCTGGCCGGGCATTGCTTTGCTTCAGGGATGTCGGCGACCAACGCGGTAATGTTACTGCTTAAGGCAGGCGATCACGTGATCGTGTCGGAGAACACCTACGGCGGTACTTACCGACTCTTCGAACGCATCCTGAAAAACTTCGGCTTGGAGTTCAGCTACGTTGACACGACTGAGGCGGCTAACGTAGAAGCTGCGTTGCAGCCCAACACGCGGATGGTCTTTGTCGAGACGCCGACCAACCCGATGATGGCGATTGCCGACCTGGACGGGATTGCGGCGCTCACCAAAGCGCAGGGGGTAAGCTTAGTGGTGGACAACACGTTTATGAGTCCCTACTTCCTGCGCCCCATCGAACACGGCGCGGACATCGTGGTGCACTCGACGACCAAATATCTGAACGGCCACAGCGACAGCGTGGGCGGCGTGGTCATCACGACGTTACAGGAAGACGCCGAGCGGATTGGTTTCACGCAGAATGCCGTGGGCGCGATCCTTTCGCCTTTTGATGCTTTCCTGGTAATGCGTGGGACAAAGACGCTGGCGTTGCGGATGCAACAGCACGACGCGAACGGGCGGCAGGTGGCGAGTTTTCTGGCTGAGCATCCAAAGGTGCAGCAGGTTTATTACCCGGGCTTGGGTTCACACCCGCAGCACGAGCGCGCCAAACGGCAGATGAGCGGGTTTGGCGGAATGATTGCGTTTGAGACTGGTTCGCTTGCGGCAGCGCGTGCGGTGTTGGATAATGTGCGCCTCTGTGCGCTCGCTGAAAGTTTAGGTGGGGTGGAGACGTTAATCAGTCATCCTGCCACGATGACGCATGCCTCGGTTCCCGCAGAACAACGTGCGCGATTGGGCATTACAGATGGCTTGGTGCGCATCTCTGTGGGTATTGAAGATGTCGAGGACATTATTGCCGATCTGGATGCCGCGTTGACGCGAGTGTAACAAAAGCAGTCCGCTGTCTTCCTGTGCTGGCTGTGCTGAGTTTTTGCTCAGGACAAGGCTCACGACAAATCGGGACTTCACTCTTTTTATGGCAGATCACCCATCAATCAATGTCGCGCTTTATGCCCAGACCGACGTGGGCATGGTACGCAGCGGCAACGAAGACAATTTTCTGATTCTCGATCTCTCGACCGGCACGAGCTGGAGCGCGGGAGACGAAGAACCTAACGAGTTGCTCACTTTCCAGCAAGGTTATTACGGCACGCTGCTGGCCGTCTCGGACGGCATGGGCGGCGCGCTGGCCGGCGAAGTGGCGTCACGGCTGGCCGTCGAGACGGTGCGGGATCGCATGCTGCAACTCCAGGCACACACAGAGTACAGCAAGCTGCCCTTTCACGAGCGGCTGCGCTTAGCTGTCGAAGAAGCCAATATCCTGATTCACGCCGATGGTGTGGGAAACCCTTCGCACAAAGGCCTGGGCGCGACCTTCACGGCGGTGGCCACGGCGGGCAATAAAGCCTACTTCGCGCAAGTCGGTGACAGCCGCGCCTACCTGATCCGTGAAGGCAAGGTCGCGCGCATCACGAAAGATCAGTCGTTGGTGCAACAACTGATTGATGCCGGGCAGATCACCGAAGAGGAAGCCGAGACGCACAGTTACCGCAACGTGATCCTGCAAGCTTTGGGCGCACACACCCTCATCAACGTCGAGGTCAACACGCTGCCGCTTTGCCAATTGGACACAATCGTACTGTGCAGCGACGGGCTGTCGGGCAAGATGCACGCCGACGAGATTGCGGCGATTGTCAATCAGGCCGGCGATTTCAAGTCCGCTTGCCAGAATCTGATTGCGTTGGCCAACCAGCGCGGCGGCGAAGACAATATCACGGTGGTAATCGCGCAATTCTCCGGCGCAGGCTTGACCAATGGCGATTCCATTGAACCGCAAGGCATCGCGCGTTCGCCTGACACACCGAGTGAGTTGGATTGGTCGGCGGGGGCGCCGCCCGAGCAACTCACCGACCCGGTTGGCGAGCCGCTGAACAGTGGCGTGACCGAGCCGTTGCCAGTTGACGCCAGCGCAGCCGTAGCCTTAAGCACCGCGCCAGTGGCCGTTCCGGCGCCTCCTTCAACGTCAACCGCACCGCTAAAGGCGCGGACTGATCAACTCAAAGGCACTAACGACCTGTCAGACCGTGTCGGGCCGGTGACGGCGGTCTTTGAGATCGGCGATTTCAAGGAGGCCACGCAGTCCGCCCCTTCGCCAGGCCCTTCGCCAGGCCCTTCGCCAGATGGCCGCACTGAAGAGTTGCCTGCCAACCGCCCGTCATCTGCCAAGACTAATGCTGCCCACAACGGGCATGCCGAGCAGAAATCCTTCTCGTTCCTGCCGGTCATTCTGACCATCATCGCGCTGGCCGGCATTGGCGGCGCGGCCTTCTGGTATTTCAATCAACAAGCGCGCGCACGGACTGCGGCTGAAGAGGCCAGGCATTTGGCGCAGCAGGAAAACGAGAACCAGAAGCAGGCGCAAATCACGCGTCTGCGCGAGCAGATCACCGAATTGAATAAGAAGCTCTTGGCCGCAGTCAAAATCGGTGCGGAAAAACGCGAGAAGATGCAGGACAAGCTCGACAAGGCGACGCGCCGCTTGAATGAGCTTGACCAAGTCTCTGCCGATCAGCTAAGCGAGATCGAAAAGAAGTGCCGTGACATCGCTAAAGACCTGAAAGATATCGAAGAAGACCTCAACAACGTGCAAGGCCTGCTGCCCGGCCAATCCCTCAATCGTGAGCCGGTTAAAGTCTAACCCTGGTCTCCAATCCCCCTCTCAAAGATTGCTTTCCTACTCGACTATCGGTTTGATCACCGCGCATTGCTCTGCCTCAAAAGCTTTCTCCAACCGCGCAAACATCGCCTCGTCTTGATAAATCCCGATGATTGAGCCGCCCGACCCGGCGAACTTGGCTGACGCGCCCAACTCACGCGCTAATTCGATCATGCGAATGTGCTTCGGATTCAAGTTGTAGATCGTGCGCCGCGTGTCGAAGTTGCGGTTCATCAACTGCCCCAGCGTCTCGTAATCGCGGCGCGGCAGGCATGCGCGCGCCTGGCGCGCCAACTCGGCGAAGGTCAGCATTGCATTGACCACCAACTCTTCGCCACTGTCATAGCGTTTGCGGATGTCGTTGTGAAAGACGTCAGAAGATTCGGCCAACTCGGTCTGATAGGCGATGTAGAGCGGCGGCAGCAAGCTAATGTCCAACGGTTCGTAACGCCCGTGCCCGTGCGCCGCCATAAACTCCTTGTCAAAATCCATGTAGGTCAACCCTTCGTAGACCTGCGCGACGCGATCCTGCAAGCCCGCGCCAATGCCCAACTCGTCGCGCTCGACCGACAGAATCAAGCCCGGCAAAATCTCGCGCGGAATCGTCACCTCGTAAAATCGGCAGAGCGCGCGCATCGTCGCCGTCACAATCGCGCTCGACCCGGCCAAGCCCACCTGGCGCGGGATGTTCGATTCGTAGCGCAGCGAGAAATTGAGCGCCGGCAACTCGATCCCCTGCGCTGCGCAATATTCGGCAAAACGTTTGAGCGAACCTTTGACCAAACGCATCCCACCGTAATACCCGTTCAGCCGTACGTCGTGCAGCATTTCGCTCAAGCTATCAAAGCGGCACTGATCCTGGCGCGTCGGCATAATCTCCAATTGCGGCCATTCGTAGATGACGACGCTGGCCGCGAAGTTTTTGACGATCAAACTAATCGTCTTGCCGTGATAGCCGTCCGAAGGATTGCCGATCAAGCCCGCGCGCGCGTAGGCTTTGGTCTTGAAGATGCGCATCTATTCCACCCCTTTGAGCAATGCGGGTAAGCGCGTCCGCAACGCTGCGCCGTATTCAGGATCGGTCAACGCAAATTCGACGAAGGTTTCAAAGTAACTCTCGAAATTGCCGATGTCGTAGCGCTTCTCGTCTGTCGGCAAGCGCACGCCAATGATGCGCCCGCCTTCGCGCAGCACCAGCCGGATGGCGTCAGTAATCTGCAATTCGCCACGATGATCGAAGGGCGTGCGCTTGATCGCGTCGAAGATTTTCGGCGCAAAAACATAACGTGCGGCAATCGCCAGATTGCTTGGTGCGTCTCGCACCGCAGGTTTCTCGACCAAATCTGTGATGCCGAAAACCTCCGCGTCACTATCGGGTTTCACGATGCCGTATAACGGCGCTTGTTCAAGCGGCACTTCTTCAACCACGATAGCCACATCGGCCCCGCGCGCCTCGAACGCCTCGACCATCCTGGCCACGACCTGCGACGATTTGTGCCGTCCGATGATCGAATCGCCCAGGGCCACGACAAATGGCTCATCACCGGCGAAGTGCTCGGCGCATAGAATCGCGTCACCCAGACCCTTCTGTTGGCGTTGCCGCGTGTAGAAGAAGTGGACGCCGATGCGCTCGTACTCCAGTTCCGACAGCAAATCCTCCTTGCCCGTCTCGCGTAAGGTGCGGATCAACTGATGGTCTTCGTCGAAGTGATCTTCGATAGAGCTTTTGCCGCGCCCGGTGACGAACAACAGACGTTCGATGCCGGATTGATGCAACTCTTCGACGACGTATTGCACAATCGGCTTTTTGCCGACCGCTAGCATCTCTTTCGGTTGCGATTTGGTCGCGGGCAACAGGCGTGTGCCTAGCCCGGCCACGGGAACTACTGCATTGCTGATAGCCACTGATTCTTTCTCCTCAGGAAATGTAGCGTAGACTGTCCAGTCTGCGCTTGACTCCGCATCGCGCCCATTACGGAATCCAGCGCAGACTGGACAGTCTACGCTACATTCTTCCGCTTCACTCGTCACCAAGCGTCCAACTATGCGCAAGCTATAAAGGCGCGCTGTAGAATTGCGCTAATGATGTGGAATGGTAATATACGGCAGCACTCATAACGCGCCAAGCCAACTAAAGGAGTTTGCTGATGACTGAAACGATTATCTGGATTGTTGCGCTCTTGCTCGCAGGCGGCAGCCTCTTGGCGCTGCTCAACTGGCTGGCCAACTCCACCCGGCAACGCGAGGAGATGAGCGAAGAGGAGTGGGAAAACCGCGAGCGCGGCGCGAATCTGCTGGGTGCAGGCGTGATGGCTTTCGATCAAATCATTCGCTCTGACATGAAGTCGGCTATCGAATATCAACAGGACGAACTGCGCGGCCAGACCGAAGACCGCAAGGCACAGGGTGCCAAAGGTGAAGGGCTAGGTGACGATCAAGAACCAACGCCCAAAGCTGAAAGCGATGCTCGAAACGATCTTCCCACAACCTAAGCCTGTCATCGCCGTGATCCACGTCGGCGCGCTGCCAGGCACGCCCGCCCACCGGCAAAGCGTGCCCGAGCTTATCGCCGCTGCTGTACACGAAGCGCAGCTCTATCGCGCTGGCGGCGTGGATGGCGTGGCGATTGAGAATATGCACGACACGCCTTACCTGCGCGGCAGCGTCGGGCCAGAGATCGTGGCCGCGATGGCGCTACTCGCCCAAGCGGTGAAGAAGGCAAGCAGCCTGCCCACCGGTATTCAAATTCTGGCCGGAGCCAACCTCGAAGCAATGGCCGTCGCGCACGCAGCCGATTTGGAGTTCATCCGCGCTGAAAGCTTCGCCTTCGCCCACGTCGCTGACGAAGGCTTGATCGAGTCTTCAGCCGCCACACTGCTGCGTTATCGCAAACAGCTAGGCGCGGAGCGCGTACAGGTCTGGGCAGATGTGAAGAAGAAACACGCTGCGCACGCAATTACAGCAGACATCAGCTTGGGCGCGACAGCCGAAGCGGTTCAATTCATGCGCGGCGATGCCGTCATCGTCTCTGGCAACGTCACCGGCGAGCCGCCGCGACTAGCAGATGTCCACGAAGCCAAAACGCACTGCCGCTTGCCCGTATTGTTGGGTTCAGGCGTTGACGCGGAGAATATTGCTGATTTCTATCCGGCAGCCGACGGCTTTATCATCGGCTCGTATTTCAAAGCTGACGGGTATTGGGCTAACCCGGTTGACGCCGGGCGCGTGAAAAACTTGATGGATGTAGTGCGCAAGCTGCGCGGTTGAATTTGAGATTTGCTGGCCTCAATCACACATCACTTCACTCAATTACTCCCACCGTTGCCAACGCCAATAACAACGCCCGCTGGTAACCCAGCTCACGCCCGGTCGGGTCATACCATTCAGTCAGCCGGTGCGAATCGGCGGAGACGCCGCCCACGCCGATGGTAATGGCCGGAACGCCCAGGCTGATGGGAATGTTGGCGTCAGTCGAGGCGCGATTGAGCAGCGGTTTGATGCCGAGCGCCTGCGAAGCTTCAATTGCCGTCTGCACCAGTGGCGCTTGGCGCGGGGTCTCACCGGAAGGCCGGTGGCCGATCAGCTCTATGATAACTTTGAGTTGCTGCCCCGAAGCGGCGCGCAGCGCGTTCTCATCTAGCACGGCTTGGTTGATCGCGCGCAGCAGGAATTCTTCCAGCCGGGATAATTCAAGCTCCGCCGCCGAGCGCAAATCTACGTCGAGCCGCGCCCATTCGGGAATGACGTTGACCGATTCGCCGCCTTCGATGCGCCCGACATTGTAGGTCGTGCGCGGTTCCGCCGGCGCGCGGTAATCGCTCAGCTTCGCCACAATCCGGCCCAGCGCGTGCACCGGATTGACGACGCCGAAATCGCCCCAACTGTGACCGCCTGGGCCATAGAGCGTAATGCGAAAACGTTTTGAGCCTAAAGCCTGATGTGTGATGAACTCGACGCCGGGGCCGTCAAACGAGACGAAGGCCGCGACGCGCCCGGCCAACGCGCCTTCGGTGAAAAGATGGCGCACGCCGCGCAGGTCGCCTTCGCCCTCTTCGCCGACCGTAGCTACGAACGCGATACTGCCGCGCGGCTGGATGAGCGCGGCATTCAGCGCCTGTGTCAGCCCGATCAAAGCGGCTAGGCCTGCGCAATTGTCGGCAATGCCTGGCGCGAGCAAACGCGAGCCGACGCGTTTGACCGTCACATCGGTGCCTTCAGGAAAAACCGTATCTTGATGCGCGGAGATTACCAGCAACGGCTGTTCGCTCGCGCCGCGATAAAAACCGATAACGTTGCCGACCTCATCGGTCTGCACATCGCTCAAACCCAATTCCGCGAAGCGTCGAGCCAGGTAGCCGCCACGTTCCTGCTCTTTGAAAGGCGGAGCGGGGATTTCGCAAATCTGTACGTGTTCAGCGGTGAAGTCGCGCGCGTGCGCGTCAATGAAGGCAAAGGCATGCCGGACGCGCTCGTCGCGCAGTAGGTCGGTAACGCAGGTTGAACGCCGCCAGTCGGCGATGGAGAGCAATGATCCAGGCATCGAACAGTCTTCCAGTAACGAGTGATTTGTGCGTGGGTGATTGTTGATGCTGGTTGAGGAAATTGCAAACCAAATTTGCGCGTGAACCGAGCCTGGCTGTTGCTCAAGCCGCCTGTCCCGCCGCATAGCCTGAAGCCCAGGCCCATTGAAAATTGTACCCGCCCAGCCAGCCCGTCACATCCACCACCTCGCCGATGAAAAACAGACCGGACACGCGGCGCGCTTCCAGCGTTTGCGAAGAGAGTTCGTCGGTGTCTACACCGCCCGCTGTGACTTCGGCTTTGCGGTAGCCGACTGTGCCAGCGGGCGTGAGTTGCCAGCGGTGGATTTGGTCGGCGATGCGTTGCAACTCTCTGTCTGAATAATGTCGCAAAGGTTTTGAGAGCGCGTTGATCTCTGTCCACGCCTGCGCGAAACGTTGTGGCCAGGCTTGGCTGAGCAGCGTTTTGAGTCCCTTCTGGCTGTAGCGTTCGCGCTGCAACAACTCAAGCACATCATCAGCCGGCCATAAGTCAATTGTCAGCGCGTCACCGGGTTGCCAATACGAAGAGATTTGCAGGATAGCCGGGCCGCTCAAGCCTTGATGTGTGACCAAAATATTTTCGCGGAAGGATTGCTCACGCAGGCTCACCAAGGCGTCTACCGAAACGCCACTCAACGGGCTGAAGACTGCGCGGTCACTTTCCGCCAGCGTGAAAGGCACGAGCGCCGGGCGCGTCGGCACCAGCTTCAAGCCGAATTGTTTGGCGCTGCGGTAGCCGAAGTCGGTCGCGCCCATCTGCGGAATCGAAAGCCCGCCCGTGGCAATCACGAGTGAGGCGCACTCAAACCGGCCTTGATTCGTGGTGAGCAGAAACCGCTCGTCCTGCCGGTCAATCGCTGTGACGGTGCAGCGTGTGCGTAGCTCGACACCCGCCTCGCTGCATTCGCGCAGGAGCATCTGCACGATGTCTTGCGACGTGCTGTTGCAGAACAACTGGCCGAGTTTCTTTTCGTGATAGCCGATGCGGTGTTTTTCAATCAGCGTGATGAAATCGCGCGGCGTGTAACGCGCGAGCGCCGATTTATGAAAATTGGGATTGTGGCACAAGAAGTTCTCCGGCGCGGCATACAGGTTGGTGAAGTTGCAACGCCCGCCACCGCTGATCAAAATCTTCTTGCCGGGCTTTTCGGCGCGTTCGATCACCAACACCGAGCGCCCGCGCTGGCCTGCCGTGAAGGCGCAGAAGAGACCGGCTGCCCCACCGCCGATGATGATGACGTCTTTGTGCATAAGCGATCAGTTTACCAAAGCGCGAGATTAGCATATCTTCTGTGGCTTCATAGCTATTGTCCGACAAGCTGCCTGGCTTGTCGCGGGCCTCCGGGGTTGATGCAACTTGGAGTCACTCGACAAGCCAGGCAGCTTGTCGGACATTATTCCGAGGAGAAAAACGTCAATGGCATTGATTGGAGCAAACGAACTCAAACGCAAAATGTTTATCACGGTGGACGGCCAGCCTTACGCGGTCGTCGAAGTCTTCTTCGCCTCGCCGAGCGCCCGCGGCGCTTCGACAATGGTGCGCGTGAAGCTGCGCAATTTGCTGACTGAAGCGGTATTGGAAAAATCATTCAAGACCAGCGAGAAGTTTGAAGAGCCGGATGTCGAATTGAAACCAGCGTCGTTTCTGTACGCTGATGGCGAAGGCTTCCATTTTATGGATGATGAGAGTTACGAGCAGTTCGCGCTCTCGGAAGATCAACTTGGCGCTGAGCGGTTATATTTGAAAGACGGGCTGCAATTGCAGATACGCAAATACAACGGCGAGCCAATCTCGATCCAATTGCCGACAATGGTCGAGTTGACAATCGCGGAGACTGAACCGGCGTTGAAAGGCGATTCGGCTTCGGGCGGCACGACCAAAGCCGCGACGCTGGAAACAGGACTGGTTGTTCGTGTGCCACTCTTCATCAAAGAAGGTGAGGTGATTCGCGTGAACACAGAGACGGACGAGTTTGTCAGCAGGGCATAAAAGAAAATCAAAAGGCAAAAGGCAAATATCAAAAGGCAAAAGTTCGGCACTTTCTTTTGGGTAGTGGGTCAAGCGGGAGAGAGAGTTTGGAGTCCCGCCTTCAGGCGGAAGTTGTCGTTAATCGGCCCGGCCGGCTGAAGCCGGCACTCCAAACTCACCAGCTTGAGCCACTACCTTTTTGATAATTTGAAAAAAAGCAGTTCCACACTTTTGCCTTTTGATATTTGCCTTTTGCCTTTTGATTTTCTTTGAGAGGCAGATCATGAAAAAGCTGCGATGGGGCTTAATCGGTTGTGGCGACATCGCGCGCAAGCGGGTTGCGCCGGCATTGCGTGATTTGGCGGATGGCGAGTTGGTAGCGGTCAATCGCGCTCAATCCGAGTTGGCTGAAACGTTCGCCAAAGAATTCGGCGCGCAACGCTGGTATCGCGATTGGCGCGAGTTGTTGGCGGATGAAGAAATCGAAGCAGTCTATCTTGCTACGCCGGTCAATCTGCACGCGGAGCAAACGATTGCCGCGGCGGAAGCAGGCAAACACGTGCTGTGTGAAAAGCCAATGGGCTTGAGCGTGGCCGAGTGCGACCGGATGATCGCGGCTTGCCAAGCGCACGGCGTAAAGCTTGGGATTGCTTATTACCGCCATTTCTACCCAGTCATTCAACGCGTCAAAGAATTGTTAGCTGCCGGCGAGATTGGCAAGCCAGTGCTGGCGCAGATCAACGCCTTCGAGCGTTTCAATCCGTCGCCCGAACATCCGCGCTACTGGTTCGTGCAGAAGGCACAGGCGGGTGGCGGCCCGATGATGGATTTCGGCTGTCATCGAATCGAGGTGCTGCTGAATCTGCTGGGGCCGATTGAGAAGGTGCACAGCTCGGTGGGCAATGTATTGTTTGAGCGTGAGGTCGAAGACACCGCTGTAGCGGTCTTCGATTTTGCCAGCCAGGCGCGCGCCGTGCTGAGTGTGACGCACGCGGCTTGGGAAGCGCAGGATACGTTGACGATTTTTGGCAGCGCTGGTTCGCTGTACATTTCGGTGTTGAATCAAGGTGCGTTGCAGATCAAGACTGCGGCGGGTGAACGAAGCGAATCGCACCCGCCGCATCTCAACATCCATCAGCCTTTGATCGCTGATTTTACGCAGGCTGTGCTGACTGACCGCGAGCCGTTGGTGGGCGGAGCGATTGGCCGTGCGGTTGCCGGGGTCGAAGAATTGATCTACCGAGATGTGTGAGGCGTGGCCTACTCGATAATTAACAGCGGCGTCGCCGAACCACCGCCAGCCGTCACATTTAGCAAAGCCGATGAAGACAATCGTACCCCCGCGCCTTCCACCTCTTCGCCACCCCAAGTGTAAGGGTCGAAATCAACGTAGCGTTCTTCGTAGGCGATGCGATTGTCGAGCACCGTCGGGAAAGTCTGGGCCAGCACCTCGACGCGCTCCTGCAAGACGAATGAACCGTCGAGCGCCGCGCGCAAAGCCTGTTGCCAGCGTTCCTCGTCGCACTCCCAGCCGAGCACCACGCCCTTGCCGCCGTATTCGCTGTTGGGTTTGAGCACCAGCTTCTCGCGGTTGGCGGCGGCGAAGTCGAGCAGGTCAATCACGCGCCCGCGATAGGTCGTCGCCGTCTCACGCAGCTTGCGCGTCCAGGGGATGTGGCGGCGCAGCGCGGAAATCTCTTGGATGGTGAAGAACTGTTCCTGATCGGGATCGTCGAGCAGCGCGAAGAGGGCTTTCTTGAAGAGCATCTGCACGCGGAACGAGTTGACCACACAGACTGCGCGTTCGCGCGCCGCCCGCACCAGCGGGTGTTGCAAGCCTAACTCTTTGAGCAACTCGCCGACGACCAGCCGTTTGTAGACCAGATTGATCTTGAAATCGCCCGCGCGCAGCCAGCCGCCGCGATAATCCAGCTCGCGCGGATCAACGATGATGGTCGGGTAGCCTTGCGCTTCGAAATAATCGCGGCAGATTTCAAACTCGGCGTAGGTGCTCGCCTCGCGCCAATCCACAATCGCTATACGCGGGCGCTCCTGCCAGCCCCATTGCCGGTAACAATCGAGCAGCGTCTGCAAAAGCTGCGGACGAATCGGCACACGGCGCACGGGAAAGCGGCGCGCGAACTCTTTGATGATTTGCATCCCGGTAAAGATTTCGCTCAGCACGTCGCCGTACAACAAGCCGCCCGGGCTGTCCGCGTTGTATTCCACGAAGCTGAAATCGTCGCGCGAATCCAGAAAGGCATCGAGCCGCCCGCTCGCGTCGGGCGCCGGATAACCTGGCTCGAGCTGAATGATTTGCTCCTCGTCTGCCGAGAGGTCGAGTTCCGCACGCAGGCGCGGCTCGCTCAGCAAAACACGCGCGAGTTTTTCAATGGCTGCCAGCACGAGCATGGATTCGCGCCGCACATATTCGTATTGCCGCGCCGTGACAAAGAGCGGGCGCAAGACACTGCAAATCGGGCGCGCGCCGAAACTCAGGCCGTGGCGCGTGCGGCCTGCCTGCAAGCGCGCGTGCGCGTCATCGGCGAGCGTGCCGTTTAAGAGCGAATGATAATGTGTGACTGCGTCGGCAACGATGGGTCGAGGAGTTGCTTGGCTCATGGTCAGATGAACTCAAATCCTGAATTTCAAATCTCAAATTTCTTGGCCATATTGGATTTTGCGGATAGGCGCGTCAAGCTTCTTCAGCCTTTCGGCGCGTAATACCCCGCCCGTGCCCGCGCCACAAAGCCGGGCTGCTTGATCTTGACTTCGAGCTTGCGGAAGCGCCCATCACGCGCTTCGTTGTTGGAGTAGAAACCGAGGATGTATTGCGTACGCAATTCGTCGGCGAGCTTGGTAAAAGCCGCGTCGAGTTCCTTGATGGCCTGCTCATCATCGTGAAGGTTCTCATCATGGGTCGGCAGTTTGGGATGATAGACCTCGCCGCCCGTCTCTTTGGTCAAAGCGGCCAGCGCGCGCTCGGCAGCCAGATCGCGCAGGTTCTGCGAATTCCAGATGCCGCCGGTGTAGACGGCATAAATCACCGCATCCACGCTTTGCACCTGTTGCAACGCTAGCTTGAGCGTTTTGCTGCTCGTCGTGTCGCCGCCATCGGTAACGAGCACGAGCACGCGGCGGCCCTGCGCCGGTCGCAGATAATCTGCCGCCAGGTAAACCCCGTCATACAACGAGGTCGCGCCTTGTGCTTTGAGTTGGCGTGTCGCCTGGACGAGCAAAGGCACGCGGCTGGTGAATTCCTGCAAGACTTCGACATCGGTTGAGAATGAGAAGATGGCGGCTTGATCCTGCGTTCGCATTATGCGCTCGAAGAATTTCGCGGCAGCCTTCTTCTCGAAATTCAAGCGCGGGGCAATGCTCATGCTGGCGTCGAAGAGCATTACCAACCTGAGCGGCGCTTCGCTCTCGCGCGCAAAGTTGCTGACCTCCTGCGGCACGCCGTCCTCGAGGATTTCAAAATCGGCCTGTTGCAGCTCGCTGGGCCTGTGACCAGCGGGCGGCAAGATGGTTGTGACAACAGTGACCAGATCGCTGTTGATGCGGATGGATTCTTCTTTGGCTGGTGGCGCTTCGGTCTTCGGTTTGGGTAAGGGTGGCAGCGGAACAGGTTTGACCGGGCGTTTCTCCTCCTGTTTGTTGCGTCCGCTCTGCGCGTGTGTCGATAAGAACGGGACAAGTGCCAAGCCCATGCTACAGCAAACCACCACGAGCCAATAGCGGCGCACTTGCCCTGCAATACATTTCATCCTTTTGACTGTCACTTTTGTTTCGTCTAGTCCGAACCAACAGGGCCTTGCCACAGAGGCACAGAAGCACAGAGTAAAAATCTCCAAGGCCAGTGCAGTTGTCTTTTTCTTTTCAGCCGCTCTGTGTCTCTGTGCTTCTGTGGCAAAGCCTTGTTCCAATTGTGTCTGGCTCGATTTAGCTCGCTTGCGCCAATTCGCGCAACTCGCCAAGCCCCCGCAGCCATTCTTCAAAAGCCCGCAACCCGCGTTCGACTTGGATACGATGGCGCTCCGCTTTGCGTTTCGCCTGTTTGCGCAATTCCGGTTCGAGCGCAGGCAAGAGCGCAAAGGTCGTGTTAGCCGGTTGGAAATTCCGTGCGTCGGCATTAGCCAAATAAAAGGTCAATGATCCACAGGCCGACCAACGCGGCGGCGCGGCTGGTTCTTTGCCCAGTGCTAACCGCGCGGCATTTATTCCTGCGATCATCCCGGTCGCCATCGCTTCGGTGTAGCCTTCGATGCCGGAAATCTGTCCGGCAAAAAGAACGCGCGGGTGCGCTCGCATTTGCAAAGTTTCGCGCAACAGGCGCGGCGAACAGATGTAGGTGTTGCGATGCATCTGCCCGAAGCGGATAAATTCGGCGTTTTCCAAGCCTGGAATCAATTGCAACACGCGCTTCTGCTCGCCATATTTGATGTGGCATTGGAAGCCGACTATGTTGTAGGCATCGGCCAGCAGGTTCTCCAACCGCAACTGCACACACGCATACGGCGCGCGTCCAATGCGTGGGTCAATCAAGCCGACCGGTTTCATCGGGCCGAAGCGCAAGGTGTCGCGCCCGCGCCGCGCCAATTCTTCAATCGGCAAGCAGCCCTCGAAAAACTTTTGCTCATCTTCCATGCCCTCGTGCGGCTTGACCGTTTCAGCGGCCAGGAGCGCGTCATAAAAGCGAGCGTATTCTTCCTGGTTCATCGGGCAATTGACGTAATCGTCGCCGCCCTTGCCGTAGCGCGCGGCCTTGAACGCAACGTCGTAATTGATCGTCTCCCCGTCCACAATCGGCGAGATCGCATCGAAGAAATAAAGGTCGCGCTCGCCCGTCAGCTTGCTAATTGCTTCGACTAAACCGGACGAAGCTAAGGGCCCGGCAGCGACAACAGTAATCTCATCCGGATTGATCGCCGTGACTTCTTCACGCTGGATTTCAATGTTGGGATGGCGGCCCAATGTCTCGGTCACCAACGCCGAGAACCGCTCGCGGTCAACCGAAAGCGCGCCGCCCGCAGGCACTGCCACCTGCCGCGCCAAACGCAACAACAGCGAATTGCCCACTGCCAATTCGTCCTTCAACAAGCGTGGCGCGGTATGAGCCTCGTCAGACTTCAGCGAATTGCTGCACACCAGTTCGGCAAAATTGGCGGTGCGGTGCGCGCCGGTCGGGCGCTGCGGGCGCATCTCGTAAAGCCGCACGCGACAACCCCGCTCCGCGGCTTGCCAGGCGGCTTCCGAACCGGCTAAGCCTGCGCCGATAACATTGAGGACTTCTTGTTTGTTCATAGGTGAGAATCATAGCAGATGTCCGACAAGCTGCCAGCGCTTGTCGCAGGCTTCCGGTTTTGTTAAACCCGGAGTCACTGACAAGCGCTGGCAGCTTGTCGGACACCCCGCCAAAAACGAATTGCCTTGCCCTAGCCGGACGACTACAATTCGCGCTGGTTTGGTGATTTCCTGGTTTGGCTGACCCACGATGAAAGAGTCTTTGCTCCCATTACTGGCCTGTCCCGCCTGCGGCAATGAGTTGGGTTTGACAGTTACGCTGCGCACCGGCAACGAGATTGACACTGGCGAATTGCATTGCAGCCAATGTCCGCGCGTCTTCCCCATTCGCCACGGCATCCCACGTTTTGTCGAACTGGCCAACGACGCCGCGCAGCGCGCCACGGCGCAGAATTTCGGCGCGCAGTGGCTGGTCTTCGATCAAGTGCAACAACATCATGAGCAGCAGTTCCGCGATTGGATCGCGCCGGTCACGCCCGACTTCGTGCGCGGCAAAGTCGTGCTCGAAGGCGGCTGTGGCAAGGGTCGCCACACGCGCGCCATCGCCAAATGGGGGGCGCAAACCATCGTCGGCGTTGACCTGAGCGAGGCGGTTGAAGCCGCGTATCGCAACTCCCGCGACTTGCCGAATGCACACATCATTCAAGCTGACATCTACCGCTTGCCGTTGAAACAGGCATTCGATTA
Organism: uncultured Acidobacteriota bacterium; assembly: GCA_963699175.1. GTDB lineage: Bacteria > Acidobacteriota > Blastocatellia > RBC074 > RBC074 > JACPYM01. Next base: position 2,974,600 of record OY969418.1, read on the forward strand.
TGCCTTTTCGGTCGGCGTGCTACACCATTTGCCCGATCCGCGCGGGGGCTTCGCGTCGCTCTACCAACATTTGAAACCGGGCGGCGCGATTACAGCTTGGGTTTACGGGCGCGAAAACAATGGCTGGCTGGTGAACTTCATCAATCCGTTGCGCGAGCGGCTCACGTCGAAGCTGCCGCCGCGCGTGTTGTATTGGCTGTCTTACCTGCCGAGTCTCGCGCTTTATGTTGTGTTGAAACTGGTTTACTTGCCACTGGGGCGAACATCGTTGAAGCGTTGGCTGTTTTATGCCGACTACTTGAGCTACATCGCGCGCTTCCCCTTCCGCGAGATTCACAACATCGTGCACGACCATTTGACCGCGCCGGTGGCGTTCTATTTGAGCCGCGCAGAGTTCAGCGAATGGTTTGCGCAAGCTGAAGCCGAGCGTGTCGAAATCCATTGGCACAATCGCAACAGTTGGCGCGGGTTTGGTTATGTCAAAGCTGCGACGCTCAACTCGAAGTTAGCACGAGCGGAGGCTAGTTATGTCGGTTAGGACAACCGAAGCTGAACCCGTCTGGGGCGAGAACGGCGTGATGCGCCCGGCCAATTACGAAGTGCTCTTCGACGTGGAGGACGACCATTGGTGGTTTGTGGGACGGCGGGCGATTGTCTTTGCGCTGATTGAAAAGGCGCTGGGAGCGCAAGCCCTGGGAGCGCAGGCATCCCTGCCTGCCAGTCTTGCAGTAGCGCCAACTTCACCCGGTAGGTTATTTCATCAACCACAGCAGGCAGGGATGCCTGCGCTCCCAGGGGATAGCTTGCAAATCCTCGACATCGGCTGCGGCACGGGCGCGACGATGGATCATCTGCGGCGCTTCGGCACAGTGCAAGGCATTGACCTCTTCGATCTGCCGTTGCGTTTCTCGCGGCAGCGTGGCCACGAGCGCGTGCTCTGTGCGAGCGCGACTGAATTGCCTTTCGTCAATAACTCCTTCGATCTTATCACCGCGCTCGACGTGATCGAGCATTTGGATGACGACGTTGGCGGCCTGCGCGAAATCCGTCGCGTGCTCAAACCCGGCGCACCCGCAGTGCTCTTTGTCCCGGCGTTTCAAACGCTCTGGGGGCCAAACGACGTACAGTCCGGCCACAAGCGGCGTTATCGCTTGCTGCAGTTGCGTGCAGCTATCGCGGCGTCGGGTTTGCAGCTTGAAAAGATCAGCTACGCGAACGTGGCGATGTTTGCGCCGATCTGGCTGGGCCGTCGCTTGCTCACGCTGCTCAGTCGCGAAGGGCAAGCCGAGAATCGCATCAATCATCCATTCATCAACAACTTCATCGCAAAAGTCTTCGCCAGCGAAGCGGGCTGGTTGCGCAATCACTCACTCCCCTTCGGCGTTTCGCTCGTCTGTGTCGTGCGCAAGCCTGAACAATAAAATGATGAGCAATCCTATTCCGCATTCCGCACTCCGCATTTCGCACTCCGCCCCTCCGCCCAAGCTCTCGCTCTTTCTGCCCGTTTATAACGAAGCGGAGAATTTGCCGCGCTTGAACGAAAAGATTTTTGCAGCGATGGCGCAGTTGGGGCAGAGCTTTGAAGTGATCTATGTGGACGACGGCAGCACGGATCGCAGCTTGGCACTGTTGCAACAGTTCGCTGCACAAGACAGTCGCGTGCGCGTGATCGCCTTCCGCCGCAACTATGGCCAAACGGCGGCGATGGCTGCCGGAATCCACGCGGCGCGCGGCGAGGTGTTGATCCCGATGGATGCCGATCTGCAAAACGATCCGGCTGATATTCAGCGGCTGTTGGATAAACTGGATGAAGGCTACGACGTGGTCTCCGGTTGGCGCAAAGATCGGCAAGACGCATTTGTCACGCGCACGCTGCCGTCGCGTCTCGCCAATGCGTTGATCTCACGGATTGGCGGCGTGCCACTGCACGACTACGGTTGTTCGCTCAAAGCTTATCGCCGTGAAGTACTGAAGGGCGTAAATCTCTACGGCGAAATGCACCGCTTCATCCCGATCTACGCCGCGTGGGCGGGCGGGCGCGTGACCGAGATTCCCGTCAAACATTACCCGCGCACGGCAGGCAAATCGAAATATGGTCTGTCGCGCACGATCAAGGTCGTCTTCGATCTGGTGACGATCAAGTTTATGGCCAGCTATCTGACCAAGCCGATTTACCTGTTTGGCGCGGCGGGCCTGGTAGCATTTGTGGTGTCGGCCTTCACGGCGCTGTTCGCCTGTTTGATGAAGTTCGCCAGTTGGCCGAAGCACGCGGATTTTATTCAAACGCCGTTGCCGGTGCTGGCGATGGTGCTGTTCGCGCTGGGCGTGCAGTTTTTCCTGATGGGCTTGATTGCGGAGATGGTTGTGCGGACTTATCACGAAGCGCAGGATAAGCCGATTTATACGGTGAAGGCGCGGTTTAATTTTGAAGACGAGTAGTCCGCTACGATAGAATCTGGATAAGTTATCGAAAGCGTGAAGGAGCAAATTGATGAGTATCGAAATTGGCTCTCTGCTGACACGTTCCACTAATATACGACAAGGTAGGCCTTGCGTAGTAGGAACACACACGACCGTCCATCGCATCGCAGCTTGGTACAAGTTGGGTGAAAGCCCGGAGGAGATTGCGCGCGAATTCCCTCAACTCAGTTTGGCCGGTGTCTATGCGGCGTTGGCGTACTACCACGCCAATCAGGCTGAAATCGAAGCTGAGTTAGCAGCGGACGCTGCCGAAGAGGAACGTATTGAAACCGAGTGGCAGCAAATGCACAGCACACGAGTGGCATAATGCAGATTCGATTGTATCTGGATGAAGATGCGCAACGCGGCAGCCTGGTAAAGGCTCTTGGTGAGCGCGGGGTAGATGTCGAAACTGCTAATGAAGCGAGGTTGGTCAATGTAGCTGATGATTTACACCTGGCCTATGCGACGGCGCAAAGTCGCGTTTTGTATTCTTTCAATATTGGTGATTACAATCGCCTGCATTCCGAGTCTCTCAAGCGCAACGAAACGCACGCCGGGATTATCCTCGCGCCACAGCAACGCTACAGTACGGGCGAGCACACACCGCTTATTGCGGATCATCAATACAAAAACCGCCGAGCAAATGCGCAATAATCTCGAATTCCTGAGTGCCTGGGGCTGAGTCATTGTATGTGCGGAATCATCGGTTTCATCAATTCAGACCGCCACCAACCGGCTCTCAAACCCGTCGCTCACGCGATGAACGACGCCATTGTCCATCGCGGCCCGGACGATGAAGGCTTCTATTTCAACGGTCATATCGCGCTCGGTATGCGCCGCTTGTCAATCATTGATTTAGCGGGCGGACAGCAGCCGATTTGCAACGAAGACGAGTCGGTCTGGGTAGTCTTCAACGGCGAGGTCTATAACTTTCAGAGTCTACGCGAAGAATTGCTCAAGCGCGGCCACAGTTTCCGCACGCAATCCGATACCGAAGTGCTCGTGCATCTTTACGAAGAGCACGGCGATGATTTGGTACAACATCTGAATGGCATGTTTGGCTTCGCACTTTGGGATGAACGGCGGCAACGGCTCTTGCTCGCGCGCGACCGGATGGGCGAGAAGCCGCTCTACTTCACGCAGAACCAGCAGGCTTTCGTCTTCGCGTCCGAGTTGAAAGCCCTCCTGCAACATCCGAGTGTCGAACGGCGGCTCAACCTGCTGGCGCTGCGCAAGTATCTGCAATACGAATTCGTCCCGTCGCCCTACTCGATGATCCGCAACGTGTGGAAGCTGCCGCCCGCGCACCGGCTGATCTTCGAGAATGGGCGCTACCATTATGAACGCTATTGGCAATTGAATTACGGCGCAGAACGTTTGCAGTTGAGCGAGGCCGAGGCGGCGGAAGAGGTACGCCAGCGTTTGCGCGAGGCCGTGCGATTGCGGCTGGTGGCCGATGTGCCGGTGGGGGTGCTGCTCTCAGGCGGGATTGACTCCAGCTCAATCACAGCGATGGCGTGCGAAGCTGCGGCAGGGCGCGTCAAGACTTTTTCGATTAGTTTTGAAGACAAATCATTCGACGAATCATCGTACGCCCAGCAGGTCGCGCAACATTTACAGACTGAGCATTACGAAAAGCGGTTTACAGAGCGCGAGTTGTTGGAGATCGTGCCGGAGATCCCGCAATTGTTAGACGAGCCGTTGGGCGATGGTTCATTGATCCCGACCTATCTGGTCTCGCGCTTCACGCGCGAACACGTGACGGTGGCGTTGGGCGGCGACGGCGGCGACGAGTTGTTCGCGGGCTATCCGACTTACGTGGCGCACCAGATGGCGGATTATTACAACGCGCTGCCGGACTTCGTGCGCAAGCGCGTGATCGAACCTGCCGTCGCGCGCTTGCCGGTCTCGACCGCCAATCTGTCCTTTGATTTCAAAGCCAAACGCTTCGTGCGCGGCGCGGCGTTGCCCGCTGGCTTACGCCACACGGTCTGGATGGGTTCGTACGATACGGAGTTGCAGCGGCAATTGCTCAACCCCGACATCTTTGCCATCTGTCCCGATGAAGAGGTCTTCGAGGAGGTCAACGACTACGACCAAACCAACGGCCTCGATGTAGTCGAGAAGATGATGAAGCTCGACGCGACACATTACTTGTCGGAATGTGTGCTCTTCAAAGTTGACCGCGCGAGCATGGCGGCTTCGCTCGAAACACGCGCGCCGCTGCTCGATCACACTTTCGTCGAATTCCTGACGCGCCTGCCGCTCGATTTGAAACTGCGTCGCGGCCTCTTTGGTTGGGATGGCAAATACATTCTGAAACAGGCGATGCGCGACCGGCTGCCGCGCGAAGTCATTGAGCGGCCCAAGAAGGGCTTTGGCATGCCGGTGGCCCGCTGGGTCAAAGGTGAGTTACGCGTGTTGGTACGCGAGATGTTTACGGAGGAGCGTTTGCGGCGGCGCGGTTTGTTCAACCCGACCTTCGTGCAACGCTTGCTGGATGAACACGAGCGCGGCGTAGCCGATCATCGCAAATTGATCTGGACGCTCTTGATGTTCGAGATGTGGCCGGGGTTGAAGTAAATTTGAAATACGACTTATGTAAAGATTTGCCACAGAGGCACAGAGACACAGAGCGCAAGAATGGGCGACGAGGAGAACCTTTCTTTGCTCTGTGTCTCTGTGCCTCTGTGGCGCTTTCTCCTGGTTTTGCGTAAGTCCTATGAGACTTGGAATCAGTGAAATGCCCAAACCTAAATCTGTCATCCGCGATTATTTCGAGCAAGGCCTCATCACCGTAATTATGGCGCTCTTCGGCATGACCTTCGTACTGCAAGCGGTCGAAGTGCCGACCGGCTCAATGCAAAACACCATCAACATCGGCGATCATGCCTTCGTCAACAAGTTTATCTTCGGCAGACGCACGTCGTGGCTGGGGCCGTTGCAACCGGCACGCGAGATTCAACGTGGTGACATAATCGTCTTCAAACTGCCGAGCAACCCCAAGATCAATTACGTCAAACGCGTGATCGGACTGCCTGGCGATACTGTGCAAGTACGCGACACGCATGTCTTCGTCAACGGACGGGAGTTGCCGGAACAGCACGTCACAGTTGATTTGGCTGACGATTACTATTTGCGCTCGGCGTTGCGCGAGACGAAGACCGATCCGCCGCCGCCGGGCGCCACGCACAAAGTCTTCTACGAAAGCCGGGCGCAGAGCACTGCTGCCCAAGCTCGCGTCGAGCACGGCGCCAAATTCGCCGTGAGAGAGCCATACACGGTGCCGCCTGATAGTTATTTCGTGATGGGCGACAGCCGCGATAACAGCGAGGACAGCCGCTTCTGGGGCACGGTGCCGCGCAGCAACGTGATTGCCCACGCGCTCTACGTGCATTGGTCTTACAACCGCGATGATCCGGCCAATCGCCGCTACGGCTTTGCGTTGTTGGACGCGCTGCTCAATACACATTGGGACAGGATGGGCGCGGCGATTAAGTAGAAACCAGAGGCTAAAGAGCATCCATGCGTAATCAATTCCGGTTAGCCAAATTCGGCCTTTTGCTCAGTCTGCTAGCGTTGGCGGTCTTTGGTTTCAGCACATTCCGTCACGCGCCAGCCGCCCAGCAACCGTCGCCGAATGTGCGTGAAGAGATGTACCGCCGCAACAATCGCGGCGTCGCGTTGATGGAGCAGTTCAAACACGAAGAAGCCGTCAAAGAATTTCAGCAGGCGCTCAACAGCGATCCCAAGTTCGCCAGCGCGCGCATCAATCTGGCGCTAGCCTACAACTTCCTGAACGACTCGCCCAAAGCCTTGGCCGAAGCACGCAAAGCGGTCGAAGTCGCGCCCGACAGCCCTTACGCGCATTACGCATTGGCAATGGCTCTACGCGCCGAGAAGCAAAACGACGAGGCATTGGCCGCGTTCAACCGCGTGCTCGCGCTCGATCCGCGTGATGCTATGGCCAATGTACAAGCGGGCCAATTACTCGCGCAAAAACAACAGTACGAGCAGGCGATCACTGCTTTCCAACGCGCGCTCGACAACGAACCGTACAACCAAACAGCCGCTTACAACCTGGCGCAAGCCTACCTGCGCTCCGGCAAGCGCGCCGAAGGGCAGAAGTATCTTGACGTTTTTCAAAAGCTGCGCGCGTCAGGTTATGCCACCTCGCTCGGCAATCTGTACGGCGAGAAGGGCCGCTATGCCGAAGGTGTATTGACGACGGGCGCGGAACCGGAGTTGGCCGCGCAGGCTGCGCCGAGCGTGCGGTTTGTTGATGCGACGGCAGCAATGGGCTTGCAGGCAAGCTTTGCCAACAAGCCGCTTTCAACTGTGTTGAATCGCAAGTTGACCAAAACAGAATTTGAGAGCGAAGCGACGAAGCGCGAACTGGTCAATCCGTTTGGCGCGACGATTGGACTGTTTGACGCTGACAATGATGGCAAGCTGGAGGTGCTGGCTGCGGGCGTGGAAGCGAGCGGCAAGCCATTCGTCAAGCTCTTTCACAATGACGGCGGCAAGTTTTCCGACGTGACGGACAAAGCAAAACTGATGGCGAGCGGTTACGTTTGCGGCGCAGTCTTTGGCAATTTCGATAACGATGCGAAGAACACACAGGACGTTTTGATATTCGGCTACAACACGCTTGCGTTGTGGCGCAACAATGGCGATGGCACGTTTGCCGATGTCACGGCGCCAACCGGTTTGCCCGCAAGTTACAACGCCTGGGCGCTGACCGCCGCGTTTGTGGATGCCGACCACGACGGCGACTTGGACATCTTCGTCGGCAACTTTGCCGATTTGACGAAGTGGCCGGGCAGCGGCGAATCAGCGATCTTCCCTGATGATTTCGCGGGCACGCCGAATCGGCTCTTCCGTAACAATGGCGCGGTGGATGGCAAGGTCACGTTTACCGACATCACCGAACAGGCGGGCTTGGGCGGCGGCGCGTTGAAGACGACGGCGGTGGTTTGCACCGATTATGACAATCACCGCGATATAGATTTTTTTGTCGTGAATTACGGCGGGCCAGCGCAGTTGTTGGCAAATCAGAGGGATGGCACATTCAAACTCGTTCCTATCCAAACAGCCATTCCTGATCGCCAGCCAGCCTCAGGCGTTGGCGCGGGCGACATCAATAAAGACGGTTTCACGGATTTCTATTTACCGGGTCGAGGCGAGGCCCGCTGGTATATCAGCGATGGGCATGGCGGCTTTCGCAGCGCCTCATCCGGCGACCCGGGGACTGCCGGAATCTTGGCAGAAGGCAGGGCCGTGCAGATTGCTGATTTCGACAACGATGGAATTCTGGATGTGGTCGAGTTAGACAAGGACTGGCTGCGCATCCGAGATTATCGGCCTACGGCAGATGGCCGCTCTGTTTGGAGAGCGGGTGGCAGTGAGCGAACTGAAAGCGATACGCGCGCTTTCGCGCTTGGCGATCTGAATAATGACGGCAGGTTCGAGTTGTTGACGATCAAGACTGATGGTTCACTCATTGCCTTGCGAAATGAGGGCGCGAGCAAAAACTATGCTGCGCTCAATCTCACTGGCAAAAACAGCAACCGCAGTGCTATCGGCACCAAAGCCGAAATCCGCAGCGGCAGTTTGACGCAAAAGCTGGAAGTCTACGCCTCATCGCCCGCGCCCGCGCCCGCCTCGCTGGTCTTCGGTCTTGGCTATCGCACACAAGTGGATGCGCTGAAGCTGACTTGGCCATCGGGTGTTGTGCAATCGGAGTTGACGATCAAAGCTGCGGCAAACAATACGTTTGAAGAACTGGATCGCAAAGGCACCTCGTGCCCGCTGCTCTACGCTTGGAACGGCAGCGAGTACAGCTTCGTGACCGATTTTCTGGGTGGCTCGGCCATCGGCTTTCGCGAAGGCGGCGGCAAAGATAATTGGAATTACCCCGACACTGACGAGTACGTGCTGGTCAAAGGCGAGCAGTTGCGCGAAAAGGATGGCCGCTACTCACTACGTTTGAACAATCAGCTTGAAGAGGTGATCTACTTTGACGCGGTCAAGCTGTTGGCCGTAGACCATCCGGCGACAGTGGATGTTTATCCGAACGAGCGGCTGATGCCCGCGCCGCCATATCCGTCGTTTAAGCTCTTCACCACACGCAATGCACAACCGCTAGTCAGCGCAGTGGATGACAGAGGGCAAAACATATTGCCCCTTGTAGCCCAGGTTGATCGGCAATATCCCGAAAGTTTTAAGAAGCTACCGTTCAAAGGCTACGCGCGCGAGCACGCCATCACGCTCGATCTCGGCGAGCGCGCGAAGCAGGCCAAGCGCGTCTTGCTCCTGCTCACCGCCTGGATTGATTACGCCGATTCGACTGCCAATCTGGCTGCCGCACAGGCGGGTGTAAAGCTCGTGCCGCCTTACTTGCAAATCAAAAACGCCCGCGGTCAATGGGAGACGGCGCGCGCGCAGATGGGCTTCCCTGCCGGTTTGCCGAAAACGATGACGGTCGAGTTGCCGGGCAAGCTGCTCTGTGACAGCACGCAGATTCGCATCGTGACCAGCATGCGCATCTACTGGGATCAAATCCTGGTGGATACGAGCGATGATCAGTCAGCCTTGCGCGTCAGCACGCTGCAGCCATCGCAAGCCGAATTGCGCTGGCGCGGCTTCCCGCGTGAGTATTCGCCGGACGGGCGCTTGCCGATGCTCTATGACTACTGCGTGATCGAGCCGTTCGCGCCGTGGAAGGCGCACCTGGGCAACTACACGCGCTACGGCGAGGTGCGCGCGTTGGTCTTGGCGCCGGACGATCAATATGTCATCACGCGCAACGGCGACGAGTTGCAGGTGGATTTCGACGCGCGCCGTCTGCCGCCGTTGCCGCGCGGGTGGAAACGCGATTTCCTGCTTTACGCAGATGGCTTCGGCAAGGATATGGACATCAATTCGGCGCGCCCCGAAACAATTGGCGAATTGCCTTATCACGGGATGAAAAGTTATCCGTATGGGGCGGGCGACGCTTATCCAAACGACGCTGTGCATCAGGCGTATTTGCGCAAGTACAACACGCGCGCCGTGAGCGAGCAGCACGAAGCGCAGTGGCGCGGGACGAAATAATCAGCACCTCAAATCCCGAATCTCAAATTTGCTGTAGCAGACGAAGCAGGATGGCAACGCAAGGGTTGAAGAAAAGTTGGCTGGGGTTGGCAATGCTGGCGCTGCTGTGTGGCTCTCACTTTGAGCAATCGCTGCTAGCACAGAGCAATGCGGGACAGCGTTGTGCGCCGTCTGTGCCCGTACCGCCAGATCGCTGGCGCGGCGAATATTTTGCCAACCGCGAATTGCGCGGCGCGCCGCAGTTGGTGCGCGATGACGGCGCGGCGGACGTCTTCTTTGATTGGGGCTTGAACTCCCCGGCGCGCGAATGCGGCATCGGCGTTGATGAATTTTCTGTGCGCTGGGCACGTACGCTCGTCTTAGCGCCGGGCAGCTATCGTTTCACCGTGACGGCGGACGATGGCGTGCGGCTGTTGGTTGACGACAAACCGCTGATAAATGAATGGCACGATCAGGCAATGATGACGTACGCGGTAGAGGTCGAACTGGGCGGCGGCGCACACCGTGTCGTGCTTGAGTACTTCGAACATTTTGGCAGCGCGGCGATCAAGCTCAATTGGAGCGTCGCGCCGTGTTTGGCCAAAGTGCCGATTGATCATTGGAAGGGCGAATACTTTGCCAACCGCGAATTGAGCGGGTCACCGACAATGGTGCGCGATGACGGCGAAAGTTTTCTAGCCTTCGATTGGGGCCTGGATGCGCCGCACGCACGTTGCTTCGCGGTGAAAGATAACTTTGCCGTGCGCTGGACGCGCACCTTCGCGTTTGCGCAAGGCGTCTACCGCTTCAAGCTGCGCGCGGATGACGGCGTGCGGCTGTGGGTGGACAAGCAATTGAAGCTCGATCGTTGGCAGGAACAGATGGCCGATTACGTTGTTGATGTCGAGCTGAGCGCGGGCAACCATCAACTCGCGCTCGAATACTTCGAGCGTTTCGGCAGTGCGCAGGTGGAGTTGCGCTGGGAAAAACATCCGTGTCTGGCGCAGGTGCCCGCCGAGCATTGGAAAGGCGAGTACTTTGCTTCAACCGATTTGAGCGGCGCGCCGTTGCTGGTGCGCGACGATGGCGAGGGCGAATTGCAATTGAACCTGGGCAGACAACGCGGCCAGACTGGTTGTCTCAACCGCGAAGACTTCTCTGCCCGCTGGACGCGCAAGGTGGCGTTTGGCACGGGTACGTACCGTTTCACCGTGGAAGCGCGCGAGCGTGTGCGCGTGTGGCTAGACAATGAAAAGCTGATTGACCAGTGGCAAGAACCCAAGTCGTCGCCGACAGTGATTGAAGCGACGCTCGTGGCGGGCACTCACCGCTTGACAGTTGAGTATGCCAAACAGGCGGGCGAGGGCGCGGTGCGGTTGTTCTGGGAGAGTGTCACGCGGACAGCGCCATTGAGACGCAGTAAGCCGTAATCGCTTTGCTTAGGCTGCCTCTTCCTGTAGTTTCTCTTGAATCCACAAATTGAGCAGCGTTTCCGCTGACACGCCGCGTTGGTGAGCCAATTCGCGCACACGCGATGAGAGGCCGTTTTCGAGCGCGTAGTAGGTCGTCTCGGACTGCAATTCGACTTCGAAATCAATCGGCTTGGTTTGTGCCCAATGTTCCGTAAGCTCGTGCGTATCCCAAAACTCACCAATCTCCGCATACGAACTGGCCTGCGAGATCGAACTCTTACTTCTTTTCATAGCTTTTCCGTTCGGCGCGCGACATCTCTCTAGCCGAGAGTATGAGCGCGCGTTTGTCTTTCTTATAAACGAAGAAGACGATCAGATACCGTCCCGCATCGGTTTGCCCAAAGGCCGCGTAGACATTTTCTCCGCTCCGATGCCCTTTTTCAATAAACCGGAAGTGTGGTGAGTTGGCTAGCACGTCTCTGACTTCCTGCGGCTGGACGCCATGTTTGCGCGCCACTTTTTCGAGAATCTCTTCCAGCCAGATGATGCCTGTGATTTTCATCGGACTTATCTGTGTTGAAGGCAAAAAACTGCGAAAGTATTACGAAGTCCTCGCAGAGACTACGACACGCAAACCGAAATAATAGTCGCGGTCGCCGGGAGCATAGGAGTAGCGGGAGGCGGAACGGCAATAGCCATTGATGAAGCGCCACGAGCCGCCGCGCACCACCCGGGGCTGCTGTTTGCTATCTTTTACCCAAGCCGAGCCATCGCTTGGTGCACCTTGATAATTGCCATGCCAAACATCCTCACAGCACTCCCAGACATTGCCGTGCATATCGTAAAGTCCGAAAGCATTCGGCTCTTTTTCGCCAACAGGATGTGTCTTTTGACCGGAGTTTTTATCGTACCAAGCCAACTTATCCAGTTCACCCGCATAATCGCCCGTCGTACCGGCGCGGCAGGCATACTCCCATTCGGCTTCGCTGGGCAGCCGGTAAGCCTCGCCGGTCAGTTGCGACAACCTGCGGCAAAACTCCTGCGCGTCCTCCCACGAAACTTGCTCGACCGGCAAATTGTCGCCCTTGAAATGCGCCGGATTGTTACCCATCACTGCCTGCCACTGCACCTGAGTGATCTGGTATTTGCCGATGAAGAAGCCGGGCACGGTCACGTCGTGTTGCGGTCTTTCGCTGTCGTAGCCTTTGCCTTTCGGCGATCCCATTTTGAAGGTGTCGCCGGGCAGGTAGACCATTTCCAACGGAACGTCGTTGAGCTTGTCGGTGAAGCTGACGGGTTGTTGCAGTTTGGCTGGCGTTGCGCTGGCTGGCGCTTGCGGCTGCGGCTTATTTTGCCGTGGCACAACCGGTGGAGCGGTTGATTGTGCTGGCGGCTGGACAGCCGGGGCGGCAGTCAGCTTGAGCCAGCGCGAACTGAACTCACCCACGCGCATTGACCGGTGACACAGCGCCTCCAATAACAAGAGAAACTCTTTATCGCGTTTGGCCTGGTTGGCGCGGATGATTTGCAGCGCGTGGTCAAACACCTCATCCGGCAAAAACTCTTCGACACTGACAACCTTCGCTTTGAACTCACGGAGTTGTTCGGCCTGGTAGATTTTGGCGGCGCGCGCAATGGCCAGCTTGCCTTGAATTCCCAACACCCATTTCATCGGATGTTGCGGGCTATCCTGCGGCACGGCGGCGCGGACATATTCGTAAAGGTCATCCATGCTCACCAATCCGTCATCATCGTAATCAGCAGCGCCTTGCTGAATGCCTTGCAGTATGTGTTTGGTCAGCACGCTGTAGCGGTCGCCTTCTTTTTCGCGGGCGGTTTGCGTCGCGGTCGAAGCCGTCAGGATGTAGATGCCGCGTCCTTCCGACATTACTTGCAACTGGTCGTCTACGCCGCCCTTGAGAAAGTCTTTGCCAACCAAACCGCTGTAACAGCAATCCAGAATCAACGCGACCTGTTTGCAGTTGTGGTTGTCAATCAAACGCGGCAACAACCCGACCTCAACCGAAGTCGTCTCCAAGGCCTCGGCTTCGGTATCCACGGTCGCTAGATGCAGATGCCCGACCGCATCCTGTTTGCCATGCCCGGAGTAATAAATCAGGATTTGATCCTGCCGCGCCGCTTGTCTGAAGACACGATTGATCGCCGGTTTGACCTTGTAGTGAGGCTCGTTAATGAGCGGTAGTACATCAGTAAACAAGCCAAAATCTGCCGAGGCCAACACTTCACCTAAGCCCGCCACATCGTGCTGCGGACAGCGCAAAGCCGGCAGTGAAGGCTCGTTGGGAAATTCGCTGTTGCCGATCAAGATGGCGTAGCGGCGCGCTTCACTCATCACTTTTCCTCGGCGGCTTTTCCTTCAAGCAGTTGGTTGAGCATTTGCAATGCTTCGCTCCGCTCACCTTTGCTCAGATCGTCAGCTTTGATTTTTATCTTGTCACCGCCCTTGCGTTGAATCTCAATCTCCAACGTTGGTTTACGCTGAAGGTAAGTCTTCAGCACGTTGAACAACGCTACCGCACCACCGCCACCGAAGCCCGCACCGAGGGCTTTGATCAGCAGGTTCCCGATCAGTTCTATTTCACCGCTTTTGGTTCCGGGCTCGGCAGGGCGGGTTACAAGCGCAGCTTCCACGCCCGCTTCAGCTCGCAAATCACGGCACAATTGGCGCGTCAGGTCTTGCAAAGCTTCGTCATCAAGCTCGGCGGCGGAAAGAGAAAGCTCAATTGGCATAAGTCTACACTCCATTGCTTTAGTATCAGGGCTGACTGCGGCTGGGATTGTATTGGCAGGCCGTGCTTTTGCCAAACAGTTTCAGCGGGTGGTTGAAAGCCAACTAAACGGTAATGATAAAAATGTAAGGCTGCCGTTTTCTTGCCGCGTAGCGGCAGTTGAATTTAGCCGTGGGTTTTCAACCCACGGAAAATTAGCGCGTGACCTTCGCGTCGCGTCAGCGACGCTTGAATTCAAGCGTCGCTGACGCGACGCGAAGGCTTTTCGCCGTTTTCCCGGCGTTGAAAACGCCGGGCTAAAATCAGGTCGTCGCTAACGCGACTGCAAATCCGGCCTTACATTTTTAGCACCACCTTATAAACATCTCGCCCCGGCTGGGGCTGACTTTCAAACGGTCTCTTACAACTTTCCCTCTCCCAACAACTGCTTGATCTCCCCGACCAGATAGAGCGAGCCGCAAGCGCAAATCACCCCGCGTGGCGGTGTCACCTGCTGCGCCAGTCGCAACGCCTCCACCACGCTTTCAGCTTCCAACACGCGCGCGCCGTGTTTTTCTGCCAATTGCGCTAATTCATGTGCGCCTGCTGCGCGCGGGTTGTTGACGTGCGCGGTGATGAATTGCTGCGCCGCCGGAAAGAGAATCTCTTCCATCTCGCCCAGCGGTTTATCGCTCATCGCGCCGAAGACTATCGTCACGGAACGGTTGGCGCAGAAATCTTCGAGGAACTTGCGCACGACGCGCGCGCCCGCCGGATTGTGCGCGCCGTCCAGCAATAACGGGGCGCTGCCGTCCGGCAACTTTATCCACTCCAACCGCCCCGGCCAATCGGTCTGCTGCAAACCTGCTTCGATAGCTGAGGGTGTGATGGCAAAACCGGCTTCAGCCAAGGTCTCGGCGACGTGCAAAGCCGTCAGCGCGTTCAAGACCTGATGGCCGCCGCGCAAGCTCAACCGCACATCGTAAGCGGCGTGACGCGCGGCGTAACGCAGTCGGCATGCGCCTGGTTGTGACAGCGAAGACACGCTGAAATCTTTATCAACCTGAAAGGCTCGCGCAGCCCGCAGCTTCTCTTCCACGACGATGGTGGGCGCGTCCAGTTCGCGCGCGCGCGCGGTGATGATCTGCATTACTTCCGGCTTTTGCGGCGCGACGACCAGCGGCGTGCGTGGTTTGATGATGCCTGCTTTCTCACCGGCAATCTCGCTGAGCGTGTCGCCCAGGTGGCGCTGATGATCGAAGTCAATCGGCGTGATGGCTGTCACCACGGGCGCGCTGACGTTGGTCGCATCGAGCCGTCCGCCCAAACCGACTTCCAACACAGCCAGCTCAACTTGTTTGTCAGCGAAGTAGAGAAACGCCAACATCGTCAATTGCTCGAACAGGCTGGGCACGCTAGCCAACTTGCCCGCGGCCATCAGTTGTTCGCCAAGCGCGCGCACCGCTGTCGCGTAATGCGCGAACTCATCCTGGCTGATGTCGTGCGTGTTGTTGTCCGGCTCGAACAAGCGGAAGCGTTCGGTGATCTCGACCAAGTGTGGCGAGGTGTACAGCCCGACGCGCAAGCCTGCGGCGCGGGCAATCGCGAAGGTCATCGCGGCGGTCGAGCCTTTGCCGTTAGTGCCAGCAATCAGCACACTGGGAAAGCGGTGTTGCGGCAGTCCAGCGGCCTCACATAGGGCTTGGATGCGCGCCAAACCAAGATTCATCGTCTCAAGCTCATGGCCGCGCGCATATAGATAGTTGATTGCTTCGGTGTAATTCATCGCTTGGCTCGGATGATAAGGGTGAGCTACTCAGGCAGCAAGTTGCGGTTGTTGTTTGTTCTCTGCTTGGTCGCGTCATCCGAGAATTTGAACGACATCGGAAATTTCGTAGCTGCGCCTCAGCTTCGTAGGAGCGATCTGTTTGTAGCAACAGCGGGTATCTCTTCTCCGAACTCCGTAGGAGCGACAGGTACGATGACGCTCCTACGGAGCTTGGAATCTATACCTAGATCGGATTTCAATTGTGTAGGGCAAAATCAACCACGGGGAGCACGGGGAAAGCTGGCATAGGCGGTCAAGGTTGGTGTTTCCCGGTGTGCCCCGTGCTCCCCGTGGTTTGACCCGTACACTCATTTGCAAACCGATCTAGGCGCTAACTATCAACATTTCGCCCCTAGCGGGGCTGACTTTTCAAACCGCTTCTAAATAGCTACGGCTCAGCACGGGCCAGCCCAACCGTACATGACCATAAGTGGATGGAACACCAGTTGCGCTTTGCCAGAGTGCTTTTTCAGACAAGCAGATTGGAAGCGAGCACACCAGGGCAGCACTTGCTACCGTCGGGTTTCAGTCTTTGCGCTCGCCATTCCAATCTTTTATTACTACAGGAGGGAAGAATGAAGTTGTTAAACCGCTTTATCAATTTCAGCAGCGCAGCCGGTGTGTTGCTGTGGTCTTTGTTGATCTGCTTCAACACCTTGGCTCAAACCGGCACGGCAGTCATTCGCGGCGCTGTCACTGATCCGCAAGGCAAGGCGGTCGCGGGCGCGACGGTCAAACTGGTCAGCGCGGACAAGAATTTCAATCGCACGCAAACGACCAATGGCGAAGGCGGGTACAGCTTCACCGCGATTCCGCCGGGCCAGTACGAAGTCGAAATCGCAGCCACCAACTTCAAGAAGTTGACAGTCAAAGATGTCAGCGCATTGGTGGACACGTCACGTGATGTCAGCGTGCAGTTGGAAGTCGGCAATTTCACCGAATCGCTCAACGTCAGCGCGGCGACCGAAGCGCCCATCAACACCTCAGACGCCAGCATCGGCAATGCGTTTGAGAGCAAGCGCATCATCGAATTGCCGCTCAACGCGCGCAACATCGTCGGCCTGCTCTCACTCCAACCCGGCGTCAATCGCGGCGGCGAAGTGACCGGCGGACGGCGCGATCAAGCCAATATCACGCTCGACGGCGTGGATGCGAACGAACAACAAACCGGCCTTGATGTGGTCGCGGCGGCGGGCAACGGCGCGTTTGTGCCGGGCGTGAATCTGGTGCTCGGCAATGCCTTCTCCAGCGTGTTGCGCACAAGCCCGGAAGCAGCACAGGAGTTCCGCGTCACAACCTCGGTGCCCAACGCAGCGCAGGGGCGTTCATCAGGCGCCCAAGTTTCGATTGTGACCAAATCGGGCACGAACAGTTTCCACGGTTCGCTTTATGAGTTTCATCGCAACACCATCACGACGGCCAATGATTGGTTTAACAACGCGCTGGGCCGCGACGCGCAGGGCAATGAACGCGCCAAGCGTCCGAAACTGATCCGCAATCTGTTCGGCGGCGCCTTGGGTGGCCGCATCATCAAAGACCGCGCCTTTTTCTTTTTCAGCTACGAAGGGCGGCGCGATGCGGCGGAGCAATCGGTGCTGCGCAACGTGCCGACCGCTTCGCTGCGACAAGGCAACGTCATCTATCGCAATCAGGCGGGCGGGCTGACCACGCTGACTCCGGCGGATATTGCGCGTCTCTATCCGGCCACGGGTGGCGTCAATCCGACGGGTTTGCAAATTCTGCAAAGCGCGCCGCTGCCGAACGATTTCACCGTCGGCGACGGGTTGAACCGCGCGGGTTATCGCTTCAACGCGCCGATTTCGACGCGTTTGAATGCCAGCGTTGCGCGTTTAGATTTCAACATTACCAGCAAACAGACAGCCTTCTTCCGGGGCAACTACCAGGAAGATTTGTTCGGCGGCGCGCCCAATTTCCCCAATACGCCGCGCACAGCCTTCTGGGTGCATCCGAAAGGTTTCGCTCTCGGACACACGTGGACGCTCACCAGCAGCCTCGTCAACAACGCACGTTTGGGGCTGACGCGCGCGGCGCTGTCGTCGCAGGGCGATAATGACGGCGTAGCCATCCTTTTCCGCGATGTCTTCGCGCCGCGTCTGAACACGGTGACCAACACTCGCACCAACCCGACGTGGCATATCACTGACGACGTATCGTGGGTGAAGGGTACGCATACCCTCCAATTCGGCGGCAACATCCGCGTGGTGCGCAACAACAGCGTGTCGCGCAATAATTCGTACGACAACGCGCAGGTCAACTTCCAGTTTTATCAAGGCGGCGGTGCGTCGTTGCTCACTCCGGTGGCCGACACGCTGGCGTCAAGCTTCAACTTCGATTACGGGCGCGCAGTGGCGGCGGCCATCGGGCGCTTCTCGCAATACAGCATCAATCAGGTCTTCGATAAGGACGGCAAGGCGCTCTCCGTCGGCACGCCCGCGCTGCGCACGTTTGCGACCGAAGAGTATGAAGGCTATGGCCAAGACGTGTGGCAACTGCGCCCCGGCCTGACGCTGACTTACGGCTTGCGTTACGGCGTCGGCACACCGGTTTACGAAAAGAACGGCTTCCAACTCGTACCCGATACCAATCTGAGCGAGTTTCTGGAACGCCGCATCGCCAGCGCCAACGCCGGGCAGCCGCTCAACGCGCTGGTCGGTTTCAATCTGGGCGGCAGCGCGAATGGCAAGCCGGGCTTTTACGACATGGACAAGAACAACCTCGCGCCGACAATCTCAGTCGCGTGGATGCCCGATTTCGGCAATAACCTGTTTGGCCGCGCGTTCGGGCGCAAGGGCCAGTCGGTGATTCGCGGCGGCTTCCGTCTGCTCTACGACCGCATCGGCAGCCAATTGGCCGTCTCGTCGGAATCGGAAAACTCGTTCGGCTTTTCGTCCTCGACCACCAACGGCGCGAACTCGACCAATCCCACCACGTTGCTGGGGCCGCTGGTCACGCTCAATCCGAACGTGCGCGCCTTTCCGCGCATCTCGGCGCCCACGCAGTTGAACTTCCCGCTGGCCTTCCCGGCGGACGAGACCGACCGCATCATCGCGGGCATTGACCAAACGCTCGTTTCGCCGAGACAGTACACCTGGAACTTGTCTTACGGGCGCGAATTGCCGAAAGGCTTTTCGTTCGAGGCCAGCTACATCGGACGTGCCGCACGCGATCTGCTGGTGGTGCGCGACGTGATGCAACCAAACAATCTGCGCGATCCACAATCGGGGCAGGATTGGTACACGGCGGCGCGCATTTTGAACGAACTGCGTATTGCCAACACGCCGATCAGCAACGTGCAGGCGATTCCCTTCTTCGAGAAATTCTTCCCAGGCTTGGCTGGGCCAGCTACCGTCAACGGTGCGACAGTCAATCTGACGGCGTCGCAGGCGGCTTACCAATTGCACGCGCGCCGCGCCGTCGGCGGCTTTAACGACACTGATTTCACCGACATTCAGTTCAACATTGACGACGCCGGCATCTTCGCGAATGCTTTCTTCCACCCGCAGTACGCGGCCTTGCAGACGCTTTCGACCATCGGCTTCTCGAACTATCACGGCGCGGCCTTCTCGCTGAGGCAGCGCTTCAAGAACAGCTTCCTGCTCGACGTGAATTACACGTTTGCGAAGTCTATGGACAACGGCTCGACGCTTGAAACGCAGCGCGTGTTGAGCGGCGTGATCCGTAATTCGTTCAATCCCGATCTGGAATATTCGGTCTCGAACTTCGACATCCGCCACAACTTCAACGCGAATTGGTTGATGGAACTGCCGTTCGGCAAGGGCCGGAAGTTTTTCGGCGGGATCAATTCAGTGGCTGATGCTTTGATTGGCGGCTGGCAACTGACGGGCATCGCGCGCGCCAGTTCAGGCTTGCCAGCGGGCACACCGCGCGATACGCAGTGGGCGACCAACTGGCAGACGCAGAGCGATGGCGTGCGGCTGCGCGATGTGGAATCCAGCCCTAGCGCGAATGTCAACGGAGGGCCGAATCTCTTCTCCAATCCGCTGGCTGCCTACAACTCGTTCCGCAACGCGCGCGCGGGCGAAGTCGGTGATCGCAACATCTCGACGCTGCGCATCCCGACCTACTTCACGCTCGACGCCGGTTTGAGCAAGTCGTTCAAGCTGCCTTACGCCGAAGGCCACGCGCTGCAATTCCGCTGGGAGGTCTTCAACGTGACGAACACGCAACCGTTTGGCGTCTTTGCGACCGGCGCGTTGTCGTTGTCACCAGAGCCGTTTGCCGCGACCACTGCTCCGGCGAACTTTGGCAAATTCTCCGGCTCGCAAACGCCGGTGGGCGAGCCGAGGCCGGGGCGGGTGATGCAGTTTGCGCTGCGGTATTCGTTCTAAGCAATCTACGCGGGAGAATGAAACAGGGTGAGTTGGTTCATGCAGACCAACTCACCCTGTTTCATCTCTACCAGATGGTGATGATGTTGGAGAGTGCGCGGATTTTGGAATCGCGGGTAACCAATGGCAAGCCCAGCACCAGCGCCGTGACCGCAATAATGCGGTCTGGCATATCAGGCACTGTGGCACGTGGAATTTGGGAGAGCGTATCGGCTGTAACAAAATCCAGCGGAGCTAGCATCAAGGGAGAATGTGTATCGGTAAGCAAATCAACCACCGCCTGATAGTCGGCCTCTGTTACATCACGACCCTTTTCAACCAAATAACGTATCTCGACCAAGCTGATGGCTGAGGCATAAACGATCGAGTTGGTTTGCTCAGCCTGCTCGAACGCCTGCGCTGCGCGGGTCGAAAGCTCAGGTGCATCATTGACGTACCACAGTAAAGCATGAGTATCGGTGACAAGCGCACTCATTTCGGTTCTTCACGCGGAAAGTTCTGCCACATTTCACGGCGTACTTCTGCCAGGTCTTCTTCCAGATGCTCGAGCCTGTGCTTAATGACTCCGCGAATACTGCGGAACGGCGGTTTTTTCTCCGGCAAAATGTTCGCTTCGATGCGGACTGCTTGTGCGTCCGCGAGCGCCGCATTCACGAAATCAAGCACCTCGCGTTGTTTTTCCAGGGGTAAGCTCGCTGTTTTTTCAGCAATCTCCGTCAATAGACTACCAGCCATAACTACCTCCTTGCAGCGCACTATCACAATTCTGCCAACGTCAGTCAAACTTATACGCCCGCTTCGCCAACCGATACGCCGCATCGTGAATCATCTCTTCCGCATCTTCCATATCCACGATCCCGCGCACAACCAATCCAGCAATCCAATTCGCATCCACGCGCCGCGCCAGATCGTGCCGCGCCGGGATCGAAGGAAAGGCGCGCGTGTCGTCGTTGAAGCCGACCGTGTTATATAGCCCGGTGGTCTCCATCACCTGGTCGCGGAAGCGCCGCATGCCGTTCAAGCTGTCGTTGAACCACCAGGGCGGGCCGAGCTTGAGCGCCGGATAATGCCCGGCCAGCGGTGCGAGTTCGCGCGAGTAACTGGTTTCATCCAGCGTGAACAGAATCAGCGTCAGGCGCGGGTCGCTGCCGTAGCGGTCGAGCAAGGGTTTCAAGCTGCGCGTGTAGTCCACCTGGATGGGAATGTCGCAACCTTTGTCGTAGCCGAAGCGCTCGAAGACCTGCGGATTGTGGTTGCGATACGAGCCGGGATGGAATTGCATCACCAGGCCGTCTTCGATGCTCATGCGCGCCATCTCGATCAGCATATTGCCGGTGAATACTTCCGCCTCTTGTGGCTGCAATGCTTCGCCTTTGAGCGCGCGTTGAAAGATCGCTTCGGCTTCCGTGTTGGAAAGCCTGTAAGTGAGCGGCGTCAGCGCGGCGTGATCGGTCGCCGTCGCGCCCATCGCTTTGAAGTAGGCGCGGCGCTCGGCCAAGGCTTCGACAAGGTTTTTGTAACTGGTGATCTTGTAGCCGCAAGTCTCTTCCAGCGCCTGCAAGTTCGCGTGCCAGTCGGGGCGATCAAGGTTGACTACGCCATCGGGACGGAAGGTCGGCACGACGCGGCCTGACCAGCCCGAAGCCTTGATCGCTTGATGATGTTCGAGCCGGTCATGCGCGGCGTCAGTTGTGGCCAACACTTCGATATTGAACTGCTCGAACAAACGGCGCGGGCGGAATTCTGCCCTGGTCAAACAGTCGGCAATGTGATCGTAGATGCGCTGTGCGCTCGCGCCATTCAATTTCTCGCGCACGCCAAAGACTTCAATCAATTCCTGCGTCAGCCACATCCCAGTCGGCGTGCCGCGAAACAGATAGAAGTTCTCGGCAAAGGTCTGCCAGATTTTGCGATGGTCGCTTTCGACTGGCCCGCCGTCTACGCGCGGGACGCCCAAATCTTCGAGCGGGACGCCTTGCGAGTAGAGCATCCGAAAGATGTAGTGATCGGGGATCAGCAGCAAATCCGCTGGCGAGCCGAATTGATAATCGGGGTCGGCGAACATACGCGGGTCAACGTGACCGTGTGGACACACAAGTGGCTTGTCGGCGACCTGCTGATACAAATGCAGCGCGATCTCTTTTTGGCGCGGCTCGGGATCGAAGTAGTGGTCAAAGGGTAAAGTGAGAGGAGATGATAAGGCTTCAGCAGGTGTGGTCACGATGTAGTTCCTCAGAAAATGCCCGGCAAGCTGCCAGAGCTTGCCGGAGTCTCGGTTGGCGAATTATTGGGTTCTACCGCATGCCCCGGCAAGCTCTGGCAGCTTGTCGGACATTGGCGATGAATAGTTTGTGTGCGAAGCGGCATCTTAGCTGATGAACGCGCGCTGGCTCAAATGCCGATGGAATCTACCTCATCGCCCATGCTAAATTCGCGTACGTTGTCCCCCAGTTTTGTGAGCCGAACAAGCATCTTCAACCCGTTACCCTTTCAATGAAGGCTGAACGTTGGGCACAGATTGATCGTCTGCTGGATGAAGCGCTGCTGCGCGCGCCAGGCGAGCGTGCGGCTTTTCTGGCCGAAGCTTGCGCGGGCGACGAAGCGTTGCAGCAAGAAGTAGCCTCGCTGCTCGTCGCACACGACAAGGCCGAAGCGCGGTTTCTCAATGCCCCCGCACTGGAAGTCGCCGCGCAAAACTTGGCGGCTGAACCTGACCGCTCGCTCGTGGGGAAAACCTTGGGGCCGTACAGCGTATTGTCGGTGCTTGGCGTGGGCGGCATGGGCGAGGTCTATCTGGCGCGGGATGCGCGGCTCAATCGCAAGCTTGCGCTCAAGCTTCTGCCGCCGCAATTTACGCAGGATGCTGCGCGCGTCAAACGCTTCGAGCGGGAAGCGCGCGCCGTCTCGGCTCTTAACCATCCACACATCATCACCATCTACGATATTGGCGAACTCAACGGCGAGCACTTTATCGCTACTGAATACGTAGACGGCCAGACGTTGCGCGAAGTGCTCAGGCGCGGCCCGCTACCGCTGAAAGAGGCTATCGAGAGTGGCTTGCAAATCGCCGCTGCGCTCGAAGCTGCGCACGCGGCAGGCATCGTGCATCGCGACATCAAGCCGGAAAATGTCATGCGGCGGCGCGATGGTTATCTGAAGGTGCTCGATTTCGGCTTGGCCAAATTGGTCGAACGGGCTTCGTCGTTGGGTGCCACCAAGGCTTCAGGCAGCAACTTGGGCAAGACCAATCCGGGCACAGTAGTAGGAACGGTGAGCTATATGTCGCCTGAACAGTCGCTGGGCGAAGACGTGGATCAGCGCAGCGATCTGTTCAGCCTGGGTGTGCTGTTTTATGAACTGCTCGCGGGCGCGCCCCCGTTCAAAGGCGATTCGGTGGCGGCGACGCTCGACGCCATTGTGCATCACCAGCCTTTGCCGCTGACTCAGCTTCGCCCGGATTTGCCGCCGGAGTTGGAGCGCATCATCAGCCATTGTCTGGAGAAAGATCGCGAGTTGCGTTGTCAGACGGCGAATGATTTCCGCGCTGAGCTGAAACGGGTGCAGCGCGAATTTGAATCGGCTTCAAGCTCACACCCGTCATCTGGTTCAGTGCTCGCACAACCGCGACGGCTCAGCCAGCGGTGGAAGTGGGGTGCCACAGCAGTAATCACGCTATTAGTGTTCGGACTGGCGGCGAGTTGGGCTTGGCGCGCAATGCGCAACAACGACAGAGCCGCTGCGGCATCTATTTGGGGCCGTGCGCAAATGACGCAACTCACCGAGCATCCCGACCGCGAAGAGTATCCAAACCTGACGCCAGACGGCGCAAATGTGATTTACGTACGCCGGATCAACGGCCAATGGGACATCTTTCGTCAGCGCGTGGGTGGGGACAATCCGCAAAATCTGACGCCGGATTCGCCAGCCAATGACACTGCGCCTGCGCCCTCGCACGACGGCAATTTCATCGCTTTCCGCACGGAACGCGGTGGCGGCGGGATTTATGTGATGGGCGTGACAGGCGAGAATCCCCGGCGCGTGTGTGACGGCTACAATCCGGCTTGGTCGCCTGACGACAAAGAGATCGTCTATTCCACTCGCCGCGCCGTCAGCCCCAACAATCAACTCAACGTTGACAGCCACCTGGAAATCATCAATCTGGCTACGGGCGCGATTCGCACTGTCGCTGGCAGCGAGCACGCGTTGCAACCGCGCTGGTCGCCAAATGGTTGGCGTATTGCCTATTGGGGCATCAGCCAAGGCTCGCATCGTGACATCTGGACGATCCCGGCCACTGGAGGGCAGCCGCTACAAATCACCGCTGATGAGTATGCGGATTGGTATCCTCTCTGGTCGCCGGATGGCGCTTATCTCTATTTCGTCAGCAGCCGCTCAGGGCGCATGAGTTTGTGGCGCGTGGCGCTGGACGAAAGAACCGGGCAACGCCTGGGCGAGCCGGAACTGGTGCCCACCCAAGCGTCTGACGTTAGCGAGTTCAGCTTGTCTGCCGATGGCCGCAAGCTGGTTTTCTCGCAAACGCTGATTCGCGAAAACATTCAACGTGTCGCCTTCGATCCTCGCACAGAACGCGCGACGGGGCAGCCGGTCAACATCCTGCAAAGCGGGCGGCGACCATCCAGCATTGATCTCTCACCCGATGGCCAATGGCTGACTTATTATTCGTACAGCCCATCCCCACTGGACATCTACGTGATGAAGGCTGATGGCAGCGAACCGGGGCGCCAATTGACCAACGATACTTACCGAGATCGTCAGCCGCGCTGGTCGCCGGACGGGCAGTCGCTGGCGTTTTATTCAGACATCAGTGGGCATTACGAAATCTGGCTGATCAAAGCGGACGGCAGCGAGAAGCGTCAACTCACCTTCGCCGCCGGCGATGGCGCGGTTGACCCGGCCTGGTCGCCGGATGGAACCAAGCTTTCCTACGGTGGGCGACACGGCGGCAGCTTCATCATTGAGCTAAACAAAAGCTGGCGCGAGCAGACGCCTGTCGCCTTGCCCCCACTGGCCGGCGGCGGCTTTGTAGCCCAATCGTGGTCACCGAACGGCCAGTACATCGCGGGCGTGAGTCTGACAAAAGATGGCGTCGCGGGCGGCATCATCATCTACTCGCTGGCCACGCAAAAGTACGAACGCATTACCGACATCGGCGATGAAATGGGCTCTTGGCTGGCCGACAGCCGAGGACTTTTCTTCGCGTATAAATCCAAAATCTACCTGGTCAATGTGCAAACCAAAAAGATGATTGAGGTCTTCGATCTGCCATCCTTCACTCTATCGGGCGGGCGGCTCGCACCTGACAAACGTTTCCTCTATTACACCACTTACGCCATCGAATCAGACATCTGGCTGCTCAGCTTGCCCGCTGCCGAGAAGTAAACTTTAAATTTTGGGAAGAACTGGACGGCTCGTGGACTCAGATTTGCACTTCAGCCTTGAGAACAAGCAGAAGTGTAGGAGAATGTATGCTAGCAGTGCAACAAGTCGAGTCAGGAGTGCGGAAAATAGTCCTAGATGAGAGCGTTGAAGAACAGTTACAGCAATTCCTGCATCAATCTTCTTATGCTGCATACGGCGGGATCGTGACCGATCTGGACGGCACGGTGGTGCACGAGGAGCACGGTAGAATCTACATCCCGAAGCCCGTGGAATTCGCCCTGAAAGAGCTTTATGACCTGGGGCGACCGCTGATACTCAATACGCTGCGCTTTCCGCTTTCCGTGATCCGCACTTTTGGCAAAGACTGGTACAGCATCTCCAACTCGCCTATCCCGACTGTGACCTTGAATGGGAGCCAGTTCGGCTTTGTCACTAAGACGGCGCAGGACGAACTCACCTTTGAAGAGATCGCTGCCTTTCCATTGCAAGCTGAAGAGATTGAGGATGTCCTGGATGGTGTCAAAGGCTTGTTGGATGGAGAAATCAACGACATCCTGGTTTTTTACTACCCGCGCGACTGGCGTATGGGAGAGATCATTTGGACGCCAGTGCCGGAGAAGGTGCAGGCAGTCAAAGAAAAATACACGAGCGCCTCCTCGGTCACCGCCGTTGAATTTGCCAAGCTACGTGAACAGATGTTGGCTGAAGAGCTCTGCATGGTCTTCCTCCTCGTCAACGTCCCGCAAGACAAACTCATGGCTTATCAGCACACGAGGCGGGGCAATTTCTATACGCGGCAAGGCGTCAACAAACTCTACGGCGCGCAAAGCATTGCCACCAGGCTCGGCATTGATCTGAACCATTCGGTCGGCGCGGGCGATACGGAGATGGACAATTTCCTGAAGGGAGTCGGACTGGCCGTCATCGTCGGCGGCCGCGAGTTGGGATTTCAAGGCTCGCTTCAGACGATCAAGCTCAAAACCTCTTTCGAACTCGGCGACCTGCTGTTCCGGTTGGCGGAAATCCAGCGGGGGCTACGACGATGACCAAACCACAGGGAACTTCCAACGGTGAGGTGCGCAAAGTGAAAGCCCAGGCGCGCCGCATCATCGAGCATCATTTCGGCACCAAACCGAAGCGCATCGAATATCAGGCCAGCGGGCTGAGCAACTTCGTCTTTCTCGTCTATCACAAAGAGGGCGAGTTTGTCGTGCGCATCTGCCCGACACAAACCAAGCTCAACGCCTTTATCAAAGAGCAATGGGCCGTAGCCAAAGCGCAAGAGGCAGGCGTGCCGACGCCGGAGATTTTGGAAGTCGGCAACGAGGTCATTCCCTACCCTTACATGGTCTCGCGCAAGGTGCGTGGGCAAGCAGCCACCAACCATCCTGAGCGGCTGGTGATCTTGCGTGAATTGGGCCACTACGCCGCGCTCATCAACTCCATCCCGACGACCGGCTTTGGCAGCGTCTTCGACTGGTCAAACAACCAACTCTCGCGCAATGCCACCTGGCGCGCTTATTTAACCGAAGAACTCCGGCTGGAGACCCGGCTCGCCATGCTGAAGAAGCATCGCATGCTCTCGCCGCAAAAGCTCAAAGTGCTGCGTACAACGTTGGAGCGCGCAGGCAAGCGGTCGCTCAAACCCACGCTGAATCACGGCGATGTACGACTCAAAAACGTGGTGGTGAATGACGGCGGCAAGATCATCGCTATTATTGATTGGGAAGACTGCATGTCGAACCTGGCGCCTTATTGGGAATTATCGCTCGCGCTGCATGACCTTTCGATTGACGAAAAGCAGGAGTTCCTGCAAGGCTACGGCTTGCCCGACAAAAAGGTGGCAGAAATCGCACCGGTCATCAAGGCACTCAACCTTATCAACTACGCCCCACACATCGAGCGGCTGGCCGAGCGGAACGCTAGAGCGCAACTCGAGCAATGCAGAACCCGCTTGAGCGGCGCGCTCGATCTCTACTCTTTATGAATTAAGGCCATTGACAGCGCCTGCCTTATCATCCGCAAGATGTGCGAAGACGGGCGCTGTTGCTTCGTTTTTAGGCAACAAGTTTTGTTGCCGTGTACCTTATAGTACTGGCCACCGCAAATCCTTTGAGGGTTTCTGTGCTTTCTCTTCGCCGCGCTAGCGGCGGCTGACTTTAGCCCGGCGTTTTCAACGCCGGGAAGGGCGGCGTCAATAACCGCGTCGCGTCAGCGACGCCTGAATTCAAACGTCGCTGACGCAACGTCGGGGTAATCGCGCATATCCACCGTGGGTTGAAAACCCACGGCTAAAATCAGCCGCCGCTCACGCGGCGAAAACAGAGCGAACAACCCGAACAGGATTTATGGCGCGCTGTACCTCAGCAGTTGAAACACGCTCCGCATGCTTACATAATGCGCCTGGCACAGATCGCTGCGCCATTCCAATAACAAGTCAAACCCCAGTGAAAGGAGATCAGCCTTATGCTGCGAGAACTGTTGACGCCCTTTCGCAGAACGATTCTGCGATCTTTCGTAACTGCCTGCCTGCTGCTCTGCGTAAGCTCAAGCCTAGCCCTGGCGCAAAGCGCGGTGAATTACTGTGCGCCTTCGCCCGCTCTGAAAGAGGAGTTGAAGAAGGTCGCCAAAGTGAATGACGAGGATTTGCCTTACAAGCAAAGACGCGAACGGCAAACGGCGATGCTGCAAGAGTTGCTGAAGAAATATCCCAACGACTTTCACATGCAGAAACGCTACCAGAATGATCGCCGCAGTGGCCTCTTTGTTGATCGGGAGGCGCTGCTCGCCGACTATCGCGCACTGATGGAGAAGAACCCGAACGATCCGGGAGCAGTCTATCTTTACGCGCGCCTGCTGGTCGGGCAAAAGACTAAAGAAGCCATTGAGCAATTGGACAAGCTCAGCCAGCGCACACCGGATTTTCCGTGGAGCTATCTGCAGTTGGCGGAGATTTATAACTACCCCAATTTCCGCGACGCGGCCAAATCGAAAGAGAACCTGAAGCTGTGGGTGGCGAAATGCCCAACAGCAATGGATGGTTTCTCGCTGCTCACTCGAATGGGTGACAAGGAGTTGATGGCCGAAGCAGCGCAACGCTTGCGCGCGCGCTTGGACGCTACGACAACCACTGACGACCTTGCCTATTGGGATGACCTCTGGACGCTCAGCTTCAAGCTAAAACCCGTACCGGAACATCCGCAGGTGCGCCAACAGATCGCCGAGGATTTGCAACGCCTGCGCGCCAAGCAGCTCAACAGCAAGGAATGGCTCCTGGCGCTGCAAGCCGGCTACAAGCAGGCTGGCGACAAAGCGGCTCAGCGCTGGGCGGAAGACGAGATGTTGCGGCTGTTGCCGAAAGCAGAGACGTCGCGGCGCATAGTCCAGACGCGCTGGCGTGACGCACATCCATATCCGAAACAGGAAGACCCGGACGAGAAGAAGCAGGCTTATTACCAAGCGTCCGTACAAGTCACCGCCGACTGGCTCAAGCAATGGCCGAATGATGAAAGCACCTGGACAACGCGGTTATTCTCGCTCAGTGAACTGGAAGGCTCGTCGAACGCCGACGTGGAGGCGGCCTACGACGGCTATGCGAAAGCGCACGAGAGCGAAGGCTATTCCTACTCCATTCCGCCGATTGAAGTCGCGGTGGCCCGGCTTTACCTTAAACGCGGCATGCGGCTGGAACAGGTTCCGGTCTTGCTTCAGAAGGGACTTTCAGAAATTGAACGACTCGATGGCGGCCGTACCGCAGACGACCTCTATCCGCGCGAAGAAGGCTACGAAGCCGGTAATCTGAAATACGTTCGCTGGCAAAGCTGGCCGCTGCTTGCCGAAGCCTACGCCAGGCTGAAACAGCCTGACAAAGCGCGCGAAATGCTGGCGCAAATGTCCGAGGCATTGAAAGCACAGAAACCCAACGACAAGGCCAAAGACTCGCTCAAAATGGGCTACGCCAGTTACCAAGCCACTTACTGGCAAACCACCGCCAAAGTCGCCGAAATTGAACAGCGCAAGCTCGATGCCTTGATGGCTTACCAAACCGCGCTCGCCTTCCGCCCGAAAGCCGCCGCGCCCAAGCCGGGCAAGAAAGATGAATTGAGCGACAACGCGCAACGTTTGTGGAAAGAGTTGGGCGGCACGGAGCAGGGCTGGCAGGCTTATCTGGCGCGCAACGAAGCTTCAAAGAACATGACCGAAGTAGCGGCAGCCGCAGCCTGGGACGCGAAGAACACACCCTTGCCCGATTTTGATCTGACGGATTTGCAGGGGCGTAAGTGGAAACTAGCCGATCTGAAAGGCAAAGTGGCCTTTATCAATCTGTGGGCAACCTGGTGCGGGCCTTGCCTGCGCGAATTGCCTTACGTGCAAAAGCTGAGCGAGCAGATGAAAGAGAACAAGGAGGTGCTGATTCTCACGCTCAACATTGACGAAGAGCTGGGTCTGGTCGAGCCTTTCATGAAGGAGAACAAGTACAACTTCCCCGTCATTTTCGGGCAGGCTTATGCTCAAAACACCATGGGCGTCTTCAGCATTCCGCGCAACTGGGTCGTCAGTGTGGACGGCAAGCTGACCTTTGAAGGCATCGGCTTCGGTGGCGATGGCGAAGATTGGATGAAGAAGGCGCAGGAGATGCTTCAGAAACTGAAAGGCACGAACTGAAGACAGGTAACAGCGCTACCGTACCGCGCGCAACACGCGCGGTATGGTAGCGGCTAGGCGGAAACCGCCACCGCCTTGTTCACAAAACCAGGCTCGAACTTGATACCCAATCCAGCCCCGCTAGGAATCTTCATCACACCATTCTCGCTCTTGAGCGAAGACGTCTCGCACTCCACCGGCATCGTATCGTCCTCGCCCTTGTACTCCTGATGTGGCCCGCAATTGGGCACGCACGACGCGTAGTGCGCGATGTAAAGATAGCCCAAGCCCCCACCGGACATATGCGGCGTGCACTCCAACCCAGCCGCTGCCGCCATCCGCGCCACTTTGATCGAACGCGTCAAACCGCCGAAATAAAGCAGGTCTGGCTGCACAATGCGCGCCGTGCCGGTTTCAATGATGTGGCGGAAGCTGCGCAAGCTGCTCTCCTGCTCACCCAACGCAATCGGAATCTTCAGCCCATCGGCCACCTGCTTCGTCTCGTCGTAGTAATCGAACGGCACCGGCTCTTCAAAGAATCTGAATTTCTGCGCCTCCATCAGTTTGCCGATGCGAATTGCCATCGGCACGTCGTAAGAGCCGTTGGCATCGGCATAGATCGTCATCTTGTCGCCAAAGGTCTTGCGCGTCAGCGGAATCATCGCCAGATCGCGTTTGGTCGAAGCGTCGTCGTAATGCATCCGCGCGCCCAGCCGAAACTTGATCGCTTGCGCGCCAGTCTCGGCGACGATCTTTTGCAGGTAGGCGATCTCCGCTTCAGGCGTGTTGCCGCGATTGCCGCTGGCGCGATAGACGGCAACGTCCTTGCGCACCACGCCGCCGAGCAATTCGCCCAAGGGTTTGTTGGCCACCTTGCCGAGCAGATCGAGCACGGCGATTTCGAGCGCCGCGACGCAGACCCAGAAGGGCAACCCCTGCCATTTGTAGTTGGAGTCGCGCAGATAAACTTCATGAATCAACGTTTCCAACTCGCGCGCATCTTTGCCGACAAAGTATGGCGCGATGCGTTTGAGAAAGATCGGATAGGTCGTCGCCATCACCGAATCGTGCGCGGCAGCCAAGCCTTCCGCGCCGTCGGTCGAACGCACGCGCACGAGGTAATGCTTGCCGTTTTGAAACAGTTCGACCGAGGTCAGCTTCACCGGCTGTTTGAACAGTTCCTTTTTAAGCACCGGCTCGGCCATCAGCTTGGCGAGCCTCGCCGACAGATCATCTTTGCCGGCTTTGTCGTTGGGCAAAGTCTTTGGCCATGTCCCTGCGATACTTGCTACCACGCCGGTTTTGATAAAATCACGTCGCTTCAGATTCATGATCTTGTTCCTCGAAATGTCTGACAAGCTGCCAGCTTGTCGAAGGCTTGGTCGTCAACCCAATTGTTCGCCAGCCGAGACTGCGACAAGCTGGCAGCTTGTCGAACAGCTTATTTACGTTGCAGATGCTTGTCCGCAAAATTCAAAAACTGCTCCCAATCATAATCGGTGACATCGTGTTTGCCCGCGCGAATGTGATAGCCAATCGTCGTCATCACCGGCTGATGCTCGCCTGGCATCGCCTGCGCGCCCAAGCCATCAGTGCCCAGCAGCTTGTAGACCGGCGAGGCCGCTTGCGCCGAAAGGAATTCGCCGCGCGGGTCAGACCATTGATCGCCAGTGGCGCTGGCCACGTAGACCGGACGCGGCGCGATCAGTGCGATCAATTCGTGCTGGTCAACCGGCAACTCACTCACGCGTTCGTTGTACTTCTTGTAGTTCGCGCAGAACCAGTGTGGAAAGCTCGTGTTGATGCGCGCGACGGTTTCGCCGAAGTTACGCCGCGCTAAGGCTGCGCCGCCTTCGCCGCTCTCGTTCGAGATGACCAGCGCAAAGCGTTCATCCTGCGCGCCTGCCCACAAGGCCGCTTTGCCCAAACGTGAATGACCGATGATGGCGACGCGTTTGGCGTCAATCTCTTTGTCGCGTTCAAAGAAATCCACCACGCGGCTCAGCCCCCAAGCCCATGCGCCCAACGCATTCCAATCGTCGGCGGCGGGCGCAGTCTGTCCTGCTTTGTACAAATGCGAGATGACCGATTCGCTCAACCCGTCTTTGTGATCGGGGAAGAGATCGCCGCAATAAAACGTCGCCACGCCGTAGCCGCGTTTGATGATCATCTCTATTGCCCAGCGACTCGCTTCGGTGCCGCGCGCTTTCTCGGTCGCGCGATTGTTGACGACGCTGCTATCCTGCGTCGGGCGCATCCAACTCGTCGCCAATGTGATTTGCGGGTCGGTGTGCACCGCTTGATTGCCGTTGAAGTTCATGCCGAGAAAGACCGGCACGCGACCGGTGCGTTGGTTCGGCACATACAACAACAGATTCAAGCGTGGGCCGCCTGGTTTTCCCAACAACCAGATGGTGATCTCGCGTCGCGTTGCCAAGCCGCCCAAGGCTTTCGCGTCGCGCGGCTTTTCTTCAAAGCGAATCGCCGGATGTTTCGCGGGGGTGCGTCCATACACGTTCGTCTCGAACAAGCGCAGAATCTCCGCGCGCCGCTTGCGCCATTGCTGTGCGTTGCTGACTTTGCCGCCATCGCTCATCGCCAACGGGTCAGGCAGTGTGTAGCTGCCGACTTTGGCTTCATCGTAGTTGAAGCCGGGCGGGTTTTGTGCTGGCACTGGCAAGCAGAGCAGCGCACTCAAAACGAAGGCCAGCTTGAGCGTTTTTTTCATTTTTCGCCTCTTTGGAAAGTTTGGAGTGTGGTGGTCAATCACCGTTCGCCTTCGTAATACCGCAACTCTGGCGCTTCGGCAATAGCAGTTGGCGTGCTGCGCTGTTACTTGTGTTTGAAGACTGCGCCGCCATCGCCCACGGCGTCAGCTTACGGATGCGGCCATTGCCTGCGTCGGTGATGTAAAGATTGCCTGTGCGATCAAAGGCCACTCCTTGCGGGTAATCCAACGAGGCTAGGAGCGCCGGGCCGCCGTCGCCAAAGTACCCGTACACGCTGCTGCCGGCTATGGTAGCGATCCGGCCGGTGACGGCAGAAATGCGGCGCACGTACCGCCGCTGTTCAGTAACGACGAGATTGCCTTGTCCGTCGAAGGCCAGCCCGCGCGGACTGAGAGAAGCAGTGAGCGCCGGAATATCTTCCCCCGCCTGTTGACCACCGCCAGCAAAGGTGGTGATAACGCCGGTCGCCGCATCCACGCGCCGCACATGCCCGGCTGAGGAGGAGACAAACAGATTGCCCGCGCGATCAAACGCCAAACCGAATGGCCCTGCGAGGCTGGCGGCAGTGGCCGGGCCGCCATCGCCCAAGGCACCGTTCTCCGTACCATTGCCCGCGATGGTGCGGATAATCCCGGTCGCAGCTTCGACCTTACGCACACGATTTTGGCCGGAATCAGCGATGTAAAGATTGCCCGCGCTATCAAAGGCCAGGCCCGCCGGGTACCGCAGTATAGCCTGGAACGCTGGCCCGCCGTCACCGAGCGTCGTGCTGGTCAAGTCGCCACCGACCACCGTGGTGACAATCCCGGTTGTCGCGTCAATCTTGCGCACTCGTCCGTATTCGCTGTCCGAAAAATAGAGATTGCCGTTACGATCAAAGGCCAGGCCCCAAGTAACCCCCATAGACGAAGCCGTCGCCGGGACATTGTCCGGGCCTGGCCCGTACCCGTTGCCCCCGGCGACCGTGGTCAGTATGCCCGCTGCATTCAGCTTCAAGATACGCCCGGAGCCGCCGAAGTAGACGTTGTTCGCCGCGTCCAGGGTTATGCTATCAACATAAAGGCGAGTCTCTAGCGCGCGGCTCCCTTCGCTGAAGAGGTTGTCGCCGCCGCCTGCGATGGTCTGAATGCGGAACTCAGGTTGAAAGGTGACGGCCAGGCGGGCGCTGTTACTGCTCCCCAGGTTGTCGTAGACCGTGACAGTCAGATTGTTCAGGCCGACTTGCAGCGAAACATTGTCAATCGCCCAGGCGGGCGTGCCGACGGTAAAGCCGCTGCCGCCGCGGTCATTACTCCAACTCATGACACTCAGGCCTGACGCGGCGCTGGCCGTGCCGCGCAGATTCACTGTGGGAAAGGACGTGATAAACGTGCCTGACGCAGCAGGGCTGGTAATTGCCACACTGGGCGACCCGCCCGCACCAGCTTGCGTGATGGTGATGGTTTGCCCGCCGAGTTTAAGCTCCGCCGTGCGCGGTCGGAGATCGGGATTTGCCACCGCGACGACGTTCACGCTGCCACTGCTTGTAAAGACACCGTTGGAAGCAGGCGTCAGCCACGCGGCGTTGCTGTGCACCATCCAAGCACAAGCCGCGCCAGTCGTCACGTTGAGCGTAACTGAGCCGCCCGTGGCTGGAATGGTTTGTGACGGCGGCGCAACTTGAAAGCTGCACGGCCCACCGGTAAACGCGACTCGTAGCGGGTTGGCCGGCTTGCCGTCCACACTCAGTGATACATCCACCTCGCCGCGCCCGGCGAGCAAGCGCGGTAAAGCCAGATTGATCTGATCCAGCCCGACTAGGCCTTGTGCACCGGCGAATAAAACCTCCACCGGTTCACCGCCGACCTGCGCCGTCACCGCAGCGAGCGTGGCTCGTTGTCGCAACCCTGTACCAAACAAAACCAGGAAAAGTTGGTCGTTGGCCGCGCCGAAATTGATGGCGCGTGCGATGAATTTGTTTTGCGTGGTATCGAAGACGGCCACCGGCTCGAAACTTTGCGAGCCGTCGCCGCGCACACGCAACACCGTGGCGGCGGCCACGCCCTGCCCAGTGGCATTGGCCGTAAACAGGCCGGGCGCGGTTGGCTCGATCAACAAGCTGCCATTGGCAATCGCTCCCTGCCCGTTGCTGACCAGCACGGTGGCAGGCCCGTTCGCCGTGCCGGGCGGGATTTGATAATTGATCTGAGTCGGCGAGACGAAGAAGAGCGGGGCGAAGCGTTCGGCGCCTGCGCTGTCTCGCACGCGCACTGATGTGCCGCCGAGTTGAGTCGGCAGCGGTAAGCCGGTTGCGATCTGCGTCGTGGTCGCGAGATTTGCGCCGAAAGCTGCGACGATTGATTCGCTGGCCAGCGCCGAGTTGGCGAAGCTGGCGGCGTGTATGGTGGCGACGTTTTGGAACGGCGTCACGACCACGACACGATGGTAGCGGGCGTCGGCGATGTACAAATTGCCGCTGCCGTCGAGCGCAAGCCCAGGCGGCGAGAAAAGCAGCAACGAGAGTGGCGGCCCGCCATCATCGCCGAAAGCGCTGACGACGTTATCGCCCGCGACGCGCCGGACTATGCCATCCGCGCCGACTCGGTGGACGCGATAATCGCTGAAGTAGAGATTGCCTTGCCGATCCAGCGCCAGCGCGCTGGGCGCGGTAAGTTGGGCACTCAGCGCAGGTTCATCGTAGTAGACGGCACCCACCTCGCCAGTGCCTACGACTGTGGTGATGATACCGGCGGGCGTGACTTTGCGAATGCGGCGGTTTTCCGAATCCGCGACAAAAAGATTACCTGTCACATCTACCGCCACGCCGCGCGGCGCTCTCAATTGCGCCGTCACCGCTGGGCCGCCATCGCCGCTAAAACCGTAGCCGCCACCGATAACCGAACTGATGAGGCCAGTGCTGGCCGTGATTTTGCGCACGCGGTGATTGCCGAAGTCAGAAAAGTAGACATTGCCCGCCGCATCCACCGCGAGGTTGAGCGGCGCGTTCAAGCGGGCGTTGGTGGCCGGGCCACCGTCGCCGCTGAAGCCTTCGACGCCAGTGCCAGCGATGGTGCTGATAAGTCCGGCCTGCGTGACTTTGCGGATGCGGTGCTGTCCTGTGTCAGCAATGTAGAGGTTGCCCACCGCGTCCACCGCAACGCCGCGTGGCTCCTTGAGCGCGGCTTCGGTAGCCGGGCCGCCATCGCCCAGCTTGTCGAGCAAGCCATTACCCGCGAAGGTCGTGACGAGACCTTGCGGCGTAACTTTGCGAACGCGGTTGTTGCCAGTATCAGCAATGTAGAGATTACCCGCCGCGTCGAGCACCACGGCGGAGGGATTGGACAAGCGCGCCGCTGCCGCTGGGCCGCCATCGCCGCTGAAGCTGCCAAACGCGAAACTGCTACCACCGCGATTGCCTGGCAGTCCCACAATCGTGCGAGCGATGTCGGGCGCATTGAAGTTGGCGATGAGGGTGGCGCTGGCGCTGTTGCCCCACACGTCATACACGGTCGCCGTCAGTCGGTTCTGGCCTAGCGCGAGTAAGGTTCCACACGACCACTTGCCATCGCGGAACCACACACGCTGGCTGTAGGTGCTGGTACCGCCCCGGTCGCTCGTGCAAGTGAAGTGCGTCACCGTGGGTTTCAGGCTGAGGGTGCCTTCCAACCCCACGTAGCCTGTGTCGGTGTTGTAACTGCCAGTCACCTTCGGGCTGGTGATCGTAATGCGTAGCGGCACAGTATCGTCAATGACAAAGGGCAGGACTTTCCAGACGCGGAACCGCTCGGCGAAGAACAGATTGCCGGACGGACCGAGCGCCACCGCTTGCAAGTCGTAGAAGCGCGCCTCGCTTGGGATTGCTCCCGGATAGGCATCATCAAAACCACCACCCACTACTGTCGTGATGAGGCCGGTCGCTTTGGCAACCTGGCGCACAGTGCCGTAGATGGACTCCGTGATGAAGAGATTCCCGGCACTGTCACATACCAAGACTGATGGTTCGCGCAAGCCGGCTTCCCTGGCCGGTACGTTCTCCTGCGCGCCGCAGCACTCACCATTCGCGCGTCCCGCATAGCGCGTGATGATACCGGTTGTGGCTGCCACGCGCCTGACCGAATGATTCTCGGCATCGGCGATGTAAAGATTGTTTTCGTTGTCAAAGGCCAGCCCGCGAATGCGTTTGAACTGCGCGCTCGTCGCCGGGCCATCATCGCCGCCGAAGCCTGCGGCGCCATTGCCTGCGACGGTGGTGATGAGGCCAGTGCTGAGGGTGACTTTGCGGACGCGCCGGTTTTCATCATCAGCAATGTACAAGTTGCCCGCGCGATCCAGTGCGACGACTGTCGGGCCAAAAAGCTGCGCGCTTGTGGCCGGGCCACCGTCGCCGCTAAAGCCGCTGGTGCCCGTTCCGGCCACCGTCGTGATAATGCCGCTGGGCGCGATGCGGCGAACCCGCTGATTGCCGTAATCGGCAATGTAGAGATTGCCCGCCGCATCAGCGACTGCCGAGCGCGGATTACGGAGCATGGCATTTGTCGCGGGGCCGCCGTCACCTAAGCCCGAACCGCCGCCCGCATAAAGCGTGACGATGCCGGTGTTGGCAGCCACTTTGCGGATGCGTTCGCGGCTCGTCTCGACGATGAAGAGATTGCCCTGCGCATCAACGGTGAGCGCGCTCGTCTCGATGCTCGCGGCCAAGGCCGGGCCGCCATCGCCATAGCTGTTGTCGGTCGGGAAGTAATTACCGTTCCCGGCCACGAGCATCACCGATTGCGTAGGCGTGTAAAGCACGCTCAGCGTTGCGCTACCTGTGTGTCCGGCCAGATCGGTCGCGCTGACGGTAATCTGGTTGAGGCCGGGCAAGAGATTGATGCCATTGAACGCCCAGGTTGCTGGCACTTCGGTCAGCGGCGTTCCCTCGCCGCCACGATCATTGCGCCAATTCAAATTGGCGACGTAAAGATCGTCTGTCACTGTGCCACTGAGATTGATGGTGCGGCTTGTAGTTTTGAAGCTGCCGCTTGCGCTTGGCCCGGTGATTTTGACGACTGGCGGCGTTTGATCTTCCTTCACCGGCTGCGTCACGTTGAAGCTGCGCCCGGCCAGTTGGAGCGTGCCTAAGCGTGGCAGGTACCCTGTATTTGGCTCGGCTGTAAATTTAACTGTGCCATTCCCGCTGCCACTCGTGTTGCCATCAAGCCGAAGCCAGCTTGCGCTGCTTGCATTGATGCTGGCCGTCCAGGGACAGCCGTTCGGCGCGCTAATGGTCACGCTGCCGCTGCCGCCTTCGGTTTTGACATTGGCGCTGACTGGCGTGAGCGCGTAGCGGCAATCGTTGTTGCCCAAATTGGCACGCCACGCGCCGCGCCCATACGTGAAGGCAAAGAGTTGCAGCGAATTCGCCTCTCGATTCAATACCAACGCCTCGGTCACGACATTCGGCAAGCCCGCTTCTACAGCCCAATTCGCGCCGCCATCCAGCGTCACGAACACGCCGACATCCGTGCCGATAAAGAGCCGGTTGCGATTCAGCGGATCAATCACCAGACAATGCACCGGCACATCCGGCAACGCTCCTGCGCCGCTCCCATCAATTCCGCTCCACGTCGCGCCGCCGTTCGGACTGCGCCAAACGTGCGTACCGCCAAACGTAGCGTAGGTCGCATAGGCCACGCTCGGATTGACCGGATCAATCGCCAGCCACGAAACAAAGCCTGCGCGCGGTGTGGCCGCCGCACTGCCGAAAATCTGCCCCGCGCTCGTGCCGCTCAGAATAACGTTGGAATCGGTCGGCGCTACGGCAATCGCGCTGAATGAGCCTTGTGGCAATGCCCCGCCAAACGACCAGTGCGCCGCGCCGTCCGTAGTCAGCCATAATCTGCTTCCGCCCGTCCACAAGCGGCGGCTGTCGCTGGGATCCATCACCAATGGCGCGGTAGACAGAAAACCCGGATCGTCAATGCCGTTGCGCGCCAATGCAAACGTCCGCCCGCCATCCGTAGATTTGCGAATCAAGCTGCCGCTCGTCGCCGTGTAGATCACATTGCTGTTCCCCGCATCGAGCGCCACAAAACCGCCATCAGCGCCCAGTACGTGTTCCCAACCATTGATGCCGCCCGCATCCGAGCCACGCAAAAAACCGTGCCCTTGCGCGCCCACCAAATAACGTGTGCCGTCCGGGTAAGACGCGCCGTGATAAAGCTGCGTCGCTGCATAATCGCGATTGAGCGAAGTCCAACGCAGCGCAATCGCGTTCGGATTGCACGGCGCGCTTGCCCCCGTCGCCGTGGTCGCCCGCGCGTCGTCAGTTTTGTAGATGCCGCCATCACCCGCGACAAACAGCGTCCGATTGTTCGCGCCGTTGTACTGTGGATGAAAAGCAATGACGTGATGATGCACG
Source organism: uncultured Acidobacteriota bacterium (assembly GCA_963699175.1). GTDB lineage: Bacteria > Acidobacteriota > Blastocatellia > RBC074 > RBC074 > JACPYM01. Next base: position 3,013,628 of record OY969418.1, read on the forward strand.
TGCGTGTATTGCGGCGCGCCGCGTTCGCTCCACGAAGCCGAGGCCAAGCCCCAATTCGCGCCGCCATCATCGGAGCGAAACAACTCCACGCCACCCACCCACACACGCTGCGCGTCGAGCGGATCAACCGCAATCGAATTGGAGTACCAGCCCGTGTTGAGAAACTGATTCGGCCCCAACCCGCACTCCTGCGCGAAAGCTTCGCGCACCCAGGTGAAGAGCGCGGTGTTGAGCTTGTTCGCACTCGTGCCGCGCACTTGCGCCGTCCACGAATTGGCCACGCCGCCATTGGTCGAGCGAAAGACGGCGAACAAGCCGGGCTGTGTACTCGCTCCCGGACTCAAGGGCAACGCCGAGGCCACATAAACGATGCTCTGATCGGAGGGCGCGAAGGCGATGGAAGCGCGCCCCATACCCGTTTCCTCCAGCACCTTCTCCCACGTCCCAGCCCCGGCGGCAGCGGGATTGCGATAGACGGCGGATTGTTGAAAGAAGCCGGTGCCGCACGAAGCCAGGACATAATCGCCCGCCTGATCTGTGCGAATCGCCAAGTCCAGACAGCCGCCACTCATTTGCGGATCGAGCACGCGCGTCCAACTCCCGCCGCCGTCCAGCGAGCGCCACACGCCGGTGCGCGTCGCAGCGTAGAGGCGCTGGCCGTTGCCAGGGCTGCTGATCAAATCGTTGACGTAGTAAAAGTCCGTCGTTCTGGTGGCAGGCAACTGCACCCAATTGGCGCCGCCATCCGTGCTCTTGAAAATCCCCGCGCCACGCACCCCGTCCGAATTGAGAAAACCTTCGCCGGTGCCTGCGTAGATCACGTTGGGCTGATTGCGATCAATGGCGAGCGCATTGACGGCCAGGTTGGCAAGCTTGTCGCCCAACGGTCGCCAGGTCGCGCCGCCATCGCTCGACTTCCAGACGCCGCCCGCCGCCGCCCCTGCAAAGAGTGTCTGCGGGTCTGCCGGATGAAAGATCAAAGCGCGCGTCCGCCCGCCAACATTGCCCGGCCCCAGCGACGTCCATGTCTCCGCCGCTGCCTGTCCAGCAACCAAATTGCTGGTCGCGGCGTGTAATTGGGCAGTGACAGTCGAGTACCGCGCCATCTGGCGCATTTGCTCGTCAGCAGCGAGATAGCGTTCAACAGGTAATTCAGCTTCGCCTTCGGGCAGGCGCTTCAATCGGTAGAGTCTGGCGGCTTCACTCGCTGGATGGTTCGGGGCAAGCTCAGCCTCGGTCATTTGCGCCGCCGAGGTCGAGCGCAGGCGTTGGGCGGCAAGGAACGAAAATAGTGCCAGGCAAAGTAGACCGACAGAAAAGACTGGCCGGCTGGTAAATCGAGCGTGGTACTTCATAAAACAAACTGATGAGCGGTCAGTAGAGTGCTGGCAGAGCGGCTCGGACGTGCTCGCTGGGGCAGCCTGCGCAGATTTTCAAGTTAGGGTAGTGGGGTAATGTGGTGGAATAACGTTGCTAGCGTAGGGGCAGACCTGTGTGTCTGCCCTGAAGCGGCGGGTCCGTAAGACCGGGGCAGACACACAGGTCTGCCCCTACGTCCCACCCCACTACCTCAAGTCAGTAGTTTGGCTTCAGATCTTTGCAAGTGAAGCAGCAGCATTTAGAGAATTGCTACTCTCCTTCGTAATAACGCCGGTCTTTCAACTTCTCCGGCAAACAAACCATGTCGGTCTTGGCGTCTTCATAATCGTGCGCGTACTGATAATCTTTGCCGTAACCTAAACCTTTCATCAAGGCCGTCGGCGCATTGCGGAGATGCAGCGGCACCGGTTCTGCTTGCGTCACGCGGGCGTCTTCGGCAGCCATCTCGTAAGCCATATAAACCTTATTCGACTTCGGCGCACGCGCCAAATAGGCAGCGGCTTCGGCCAAGGCGCAGCGCGCTTCGGGCAAGCCGATCAGATGGACGGCTTGGGCGGCGGCGGCGGCCACGACCAAGGCCTGTGGATCGGCCAGGCCGATGTCTTCCGAAGCGTGATGGACGATGCGGCGCGCGATGTACATTGGATCTTCGCCTCCTTCAATCATCCGCGCCAACCAGTAGAGCGTCGCATTCGCGTCCGAGTTGCGGATGGACTTGATGAAGGCCGAGATCAGGTTGTAATGCTGTTCGCCCTTTTTGTCATAGAGCGCGGCGGCGCGTTGCAGAGCTTCGCGCAGGGCTTCGTCGGTGATGCTGCGCTGGCCTGTTTCATCTGGCGCAGTCGAACTGACCGCGAGTTCCAGCGTGTGCAAGGCCCCGCGCGCGTCACCGCCCGTGTATTGCGCGAGTTGCTGCAATTGTGCGTCGCTGATCTGCGCATTCAGTTTGCCCAGGCCGCGCTCGCTGTCAACCAGTGCCTGCTTGAGAATCAGGACGACTTCTGCTTCGCTCAGTTGATTGAGCACAAAAACTTTTAAGCGTGAGAGCAGAGCGGAGTTGACTTCAAACGATGGGTTCTCGGTCGTCGCGCCGATCAGGACAATCGTGCCGTTCTCGACGTAGGGCAGAAAGGCGTCCTGCTGCGCGCGGTTGAAGCGGTGGATTTCGTCAACGAAGAGTACTGTGCGGCGGCCTAGTTTGGAGCGCAGCTTGGCGGCGTTCTCCATCACCTGCTTGATCTCTTTGATACCGGCGGTGACGGCGCTGAAGGGCATGAACTCGGCGGCGGTGCGCTGGGCGATGATGCGCGCGAGCGTCGTTTTGCCAGTGCCCGGTGGCCCCCAGAAAATCAGCGAAGTCAGCCGGTCTTCTTCGATCAGGAGGCGCAGCAGCTTGCCCGGCCCGACGATGTGCGCTTGGCCGATGAATTCGTCGAGCGTGCGCGGGCGCACTCGCTCGGCCAGCGGGGCGCTCAGATCAATTTTTACGCTCCTAGGCTCAGCCAGCGTCAGTTCATCAGCCTCGGCAAATAGCCCCAAATTGTCTGGGTCGGACGGCATGACAGGAAGCATAACAGGAACGATTCCGGCTGGCGAGAGACTGGCGGTGAAAAGCCGCCGACTGGCTTAAAGGGTGTTATGGCAACAGTTTATCCTCAACTCTCAGACCAATTCACACTTTCGCCGTTTTTGTATGGCTAACTCACTGACAAAGTTAGCACTTAGGGCGGCACTTCAAAGTGGGCTTTGCGACCACAACTTCAAGCCGATTAAGCAATCGGTTAAATTCACCGTGCTTGCTTCAACTTAGCCAGGGCGCTGAAAAAGGCTGTTGACGGGGCTTTCACGAAATTTCTACTATGCTTGCACTCCCGACAACGTTGCCAGCAGTAACAAGGCCGCAACGTCAGAAGCAGCCTGTGCAGAGGCTCATACAAAATGGTTCCAGCAGTTGCTTGCTTCACTGGAGGTTGGGGTCGGGCGTCATCTTGCGTCCGGCATTCACTCGCAAAAATAGGTTTGTTTTCAAGGTCGAGGTCGCTTATGTCACCCAGGGAAACCACACTCAAAAACGTCTTCGCCGACGCCTTCCGACAAATCACTAAGCGGCAGGAATTGCCGGAGATACATGTCTCCTTCTATCCCTTTGCCGGGCTGAATCACACCATCCGGCTGCGCAACCGGCGGATGTACGTGCGTGTGTCAGACATCTTGCAAGATGCGCCGCTCGACGTGCATCAGGCGCTCGCGCATATCCTGGTGGCCAAACTCTTCAAAAAACGGGTGACGCCGGAGCAGGATCAGCGCTACCGGCAATATGCCTACCAACCGCAGGTGCTGCGCGCTTCCGACCTGGCGCGACAGAAACGCGGCTACAAACGCGTGACGAGCGCGCAAGGCCGCGTGCATAACCTCGACAAGCTTTTTGCGCGGGTCAACCGCCGGTACTTCGACAACAAATTGGTCGCGCCAATCTTGAGCTGGAGCCTGCGCCGCAGCAAAAGCATTCTGGGCCATCACGATTATTCGCACGACACAATTGTCATCAGCCGCTTGCTCGACAGTATCAACGTGCCTGAACTCCTCGTCGAGTTCGTGCTTTATCACGAGATGCTGCATATGAAGCATCAACCGCGCTTGGTCAACGGACGGCGCGTCTATCACACTGCCGCATTTCGCGCCGATGAAAAGCGCTTCGCGCGCTATGAGCAGGCGCTAGAGGGGATTGAGCGGCTGGCGTCGCGACGTTAGTCCGGTAATCAAGCTGCAGAGGTAAAAGGGTGAAGGGGTGAGAAATAACTACCCCTTCACCCTTTTACCTTTTCTTCCCTTCACCGTATCATCTGGCCGCTCTCGTTTTCACGGATTATGCACATCGGAATTGATGCCCACGCCATCGGCGCGCAACAGGGCGGCAATGAAACCTATATCAGAAATTTGCTGAAAGCGTTGGCTGAGGTGGACGACGCAAATCGCTACACGATCTACCTCGCCAATGCGCAAGCAGCGGTAGCATGGCGCAACGGCTTTGCCAAGCAGCATCCCAATTTTGCCATCCGGCAAATCCCGCAGCCGACGCCGCTCGTGCGCGTGCCGGTCTTTCTGGCGTACGAGCTACGCCGTCGCTCGGTGGATGTGCTCCACGTGCAATATACTGCGCCGCCGTTTTGCCCTGCGCCGGTGCTGGCGACGATTCACGATCTGGCCTTTGAACACTTGCCTGAAACCTTTACGCGACGCGGGGCTTTTCAATTGAAGCTAACGGTGCGCCGCACGGCAGAGCGCGCCGCCCGTATTGCGACCGTCTCGGAATACTCGCGGCAGGATTTGTTGCGCACCTACGGGCTGCTGCCGGAAAAGGTCGCTGTCACTTACAACGGCCTCGAAGCGCACTTCACGGCTGAGCGACAATCGGCCGACGAAGCGGCGCACAACAAACAACGCTTTGGCATCACGCGCGACTACATTCTGGCGGTTGGCAGCCTGCAACCGCGCAAGAATCTGGTGCGATTGATTCGCTCCTACGCACGTTTGCGCAACGAGCAGCCTGACTTCAATCACCAACTCGTCATCGTTGGGCGCAAGCTCTGGTTGCATCACGAAATCTTTGCCGAAGCGGCCCAAGCCTTGAAGCCGCGTTGGGCGAATGATGTGATCTTGACTGGCTACGTTGCCGATGAAGATTTGCCGCCGCTCTATCGCAACGCCTCTATCTTCGTTTACCCTTCCCTCTTTGAAGGCTTCGGCTTGCCGCCGCTCGAAGCGATGGCTTGTGGCACTCCGGTCGTGACCAGCAATAATTCGAGCCTGCCAGAAATTATGGGCGACGCGGCGCTGCTGATTGATCCGTATGATGAGACGGCCTTGGCCCAGGCAATCTTGCGGGCAGTGAATGATGAAGCGCTACGGACGCGCTTGCGCGCTGCTGGGCTGACGCGGGCGGGGCAATTTACCTGGCGTGCGGCGGCAGAAAAAACCTTGCAGCTTTATCAGGAGAGTTACGAGTTACAGCGTTGAAGCTCCAATCTCAAATTTCCAATCGCGAAGCTCAAATCTGTGACTTGTGCGGCGCGACCGAGAGTGAATTTGTTTTAGCGACGCCGCGTCTGGATGGCCCACTCGTGCGTTGTCGTCGCTGCCAGCTTTACTTTGTCAATAAGCCACAAGCTGGTAACAATCAAGCAACCTGGTCAACCGCAGCTCACACCCTCAATACGGAAGCGGCTGCCGAAATGGCGCGACTGGCAGCGCGCGCACGAGCATTGGCACTGGTTGATCCTGGGGTCGAGCAGCACGAACAACCCTGGCGCGCGGTGACGGCGCAGGAGCGTTTGCGCGATTTGCGCCGCTTCATCACCGGGGGACGCTTGCTTGAAGTCGGTTGTTCAACTGGCGAGTTGCTGCTGGAAGCCCGTACGGCCTTCGAGGTGACTGGCGTCGAGGCAGACGCTGAGACGAGTGCCGTAGCGCGCGCGCGCGGCTTGTCTTGTGTGACTGGGACGCTTTTCGACGCACAGTTCCCTGCCGAGCACTTCGATGCAGCGGCGCTTTACCATGTGATTGAACACCTGCCCAGCCCCGCTGCCGTGGTGAGCGAGCTAGAGCGCATTATCAAACCGGGCGGCTCACTTGTGCTGGAAGCGCCGAACATTGATACCGTGTGGTTCCACCTACTCGGCGCGCGCTGGCAACAATTTATCCCCGATCATCTCTTCTTCTTCACACCCCGCACGCTCACGCGTCTGTGCGAGGCGCAGGGCTTTGCCGTGCGTGAAGTGCGCACGGTAGGCAAGGCAATGAGCGTGCGGCTGTTTCTGAGCCGGTTGAGCCGCTACAATCGCCCGCTCGCCGCCGGGCTGCTTAGGCTCAGCAGACTCGCTCAGCTAGAAGAGCGCACGTTGCAACTCAAACTCGGCGATGTAATGCGGCTCTATGCGCAAAGACATTCCGGCTAGGCGTCCACAGCCTCTAGCGAGAAGTTGCCGTGATTGCCGGCCACTGTTTAATGAGCAGCGCTGGCGCGCGGCCCGCGGCACCGGCTTCCCACTGCAAGTAAAATTGTTCCTGTCGTGCCTTGCCGTTCTTCTCAACCGTGCGCGTGAACAATAATTCCGCCAGATAGATTGTTGCGCCTACCGCCGGTTGCGTGTAGGGCCGTACTCTCGCTTGATAGGTTTGGCGCTCTGGCAAGGCGAGTTCGCGGCGGATGCGATTGATGTAGGCCTCGCACTCCCCAGGCTCTTCTTCAGTGGTCTGCGCATCGCGCAGATTCCACACACCGTGCCCCAGTTCATGCAAAATCACCAGCCCAATGTCAAAAGCTTTGAGCGCCACGCCGTCACCGCGCAGACTACCGAAGTCTGCGAAATCAATCTGCAATGGATAAGCGTCAATCCGCGCCCCGGTGCGGCGGCTTTCGTAAGCAATAGGCACATCCAAGCGCGCAAAGACAACCGCCGAAGTTCGGTTATAGGCTTCCAGCTCAAACACGCGCTGGCTCATCATTGCTTCGGCCAAGAGCAGGCGCGCCGAGGCCGAGCCGCCCTCAAAGTTGTCTGGCTCAGGACAAACTAGAAAACCCTCTTCATCAAAGTGCAACTCGCGCCAGCCAGTCTTCGCGCTTAAGCTCTCGATCACCGCGCGCAATTGCTTGGCTGAGAGCCGCTGCTTCTCCGGCGCATTGCGTAACCCGCCGCGATAACGCGAACTTTCGGCTAGCGTTTCACCCACCCACACCAGCAGACAACACAGTGTCAGCAGGCCCTTCAACGTGATGGAACGATGGACAGCGACACCAAGATCGTCCTTCAGCATTTATCACCTCCAAACTTCTACCTGTTGAACTCTTGCAGGAGACCAGCCAACAGCCGTCGCGCAACGCGAGCCGGTTATCACAGCTGCAATCGTTACTACTGCGACGACCGAAGCGAAGTTCAGCGAAAGGCTGCTTACCGAGCGTCTGAAGCCACGTAAAGGCGCAAAAAATGCGCGTAGCAAGCGGGGCTTTGAAGCGCATCCGCTTTTGCCGCAGGCGCGCTCGCGAAATCTCAAGAAAGATGGAGAAAGGGTGGTGGAAGCTGAAAGTGAGATCAAAGCGGATGGATGCGATCAACGCAAACCGAGTGGCAAACCGAGTGACAGACAGAAAAGCGTTTGCAAGTGTGGCGGGGTGATGTTAGATGTTGGCTTCCGTGTCTGAATCTAAAACTCTGTAGCATCATCGAACCGCTTTGAACGCTCCGCTCCCATATCGCTACCTGATTGATCCTGAAGAAACGCGCGCCACGCTGGCGGACTTCGCGCAACAGGAGATTGTCGGCCTCGACACAGAGACCTATTGGGATTTCCGCACACAGCAAAATCGGCTGAGTCTGTTACAACTGGCCGCGCCTACGGGCGAGGTCGTAGTGATTGACGCGCTCACGGCAGGCATCGAAGCCGCGCGCCCGTTGATTGAGAATCCAGATGTTTGGATGGCTGCGCACAATGCGCGCTTCGATGACGGCGCGCTGCGCGGCTGGGGATTTGCGCCCATCGGTTTTGTGGATACGTTGCGCTTGGCGCGTCGCACTTTGCGCTTACACTCGTTCGGACTGGCGTCGGTGGCCGAACATCTTTTCGGATTGACGCTCGACAAAAGCCTTCAGCGCAGCAATTGGCGCCAACGTCCATTGTCGGGAGCGCAATTGGATTACGCGGCGCTCGATGCGCAAGTCGCATTACAGGTCTATCAACAATTGACCGAGCAACTACGCAACCAAGGCCGGTTGGAAACTGAACTGAGGCGGGCGCGGTTGAAAGTAAACGGCGCTGAAGAACTGACAATCAAAAACTCTCTTAAATCAGCCGGCCCTGAATTGCGACCGTTGACGGCGGAAGAACGTGTGACATTGGAGCGACTGCGCGTGTGGCGTAAAGAGTTGGCAGGACGCGTGCGCGTGCCGCTTTATATGATTTGTCCCGACAAGACGCTGGAGCATCTGGTTATCACACGGCCAAGCGTTTTGAGTGAGCTAAACAATATCTATGGATTGGGGCCTGCACGGATTGCCAAGTATGGTGAGCAATTGTTGGAGCTTGTCAGATAAAAGCAGAATACTTCTAACAAAAGCCCAATTAAGCGTGTTTGGTAAAAAAAGTTGAGATTTTTCGCAGTTTTTTGTTGACAGCCCTTAAGTCATTAGTTAATTTGCCTTTGCGACTCATCAATCAGATAACCGAATCAAAGTGGCAGCGGTTGATCAGGTAGCTTCACGCGGGAAGCGGGCGACCTTATCTGTGAGTACCAGTTATTGAGCAACTATCTGGACTGCTGCCGAGTTAGTCTGTGATTCACCGGAACCGACCAGCCAGCGGGTTGTTCAGTTAATTAAGTGATTGGTGACACGGTTCAATAAAGTTGAATCCACACACAGGCGGGCGAACCGCGAGACTTTTTCTCGTTACACCGCAAGAGTGCTTTTGCTGAGGATATCATAGCGTGATTGCAGCTTGCTGTTCCTCTCACAGCCGCAATCAGGCTCAGCCCTCGGAACATCGCTTCACCTAGTAATCAGCACTCCGGGTGTGACGTTGACTAAGTTGTCGGTTAAGTCGGTGAATTGAGTCTCGCCTTTGAAAGCGGCATATACACCGCTGCAGTTAATTGAATAAGCACACCAAGTTGGATCTTAATGAGCTGTCGGCTTTAGATAGGCGTGAGTGTCTTGCCCCTATCTAATCCAGTACTGACAGCCGCGCTTGCAAGCAACCGATGAGATGAGTGGTAGGTCTGTTCGGTGTAAACAGAACCGGTAGGCCTTCCTTGCCCCCAAAACCCGAAACACCGACCAGCGTGAGCAAACGTCGAAAGGCAAGCCGTCACGGCTACGCTGGCTATGAAAGGAGTTAGCTGTAATGATAGCCCTGGTAAATTCTTCCGCTGCTCCCCTGCGGTTAGTCACCTCACCCCCACTTGTACTCCAGTCCCAATCTCAATCACTCACGCAAGAGGGCTGTTTAGGTATGCCCTCCTGTGCGCCGCTGGTGCAGCACGAGTTGCTCAAAGCGGTGCGCCAATATCTGCCGCATACTTATCTGCGCGCAAGCCGCGAATTGGGTCTAACGCTCGAACGCACAAAGGCGCTGGTCGAGCAAGACACGCCGATTGTCAGCGCCGGGCGCGCGATCAAGCTGGCGCGGCTGGTCGCCAACGAACCCAACAGCCGCGAGGTCTTCGCCGCCGCCGGTTACGCACTCTATCATTCGCTTCATCAAGAACTGAGCCGCCCGCTCAAGTTTGCGGTGCGCCAATTACCGCGCGCCTGGCGGGTGCGACTAGCCATTGCGACTGCCCGCAAAATCGCACACCGCTTCGCGGGCAGTACCAGCCAGATCATTATCATTGAGCCTAACGATCAGTGTCTTTATCTATCACTGCGCGACGGTCTTTTCTCTGACCGCCTCGATACGCTGGGCAGCGCGCACTCTTACTATCGCAGCGTGTTCGCAGCTTTGCTCCGGGATTTCGCAAAGGTGGAAGGCCAAGTATTCGAGATGCGTCGGGCGCGGGCACACCTGCATATGTGCAACTTCAAGATCGCGTGGAAGGCTTAGTGGTTAGTAGAAGGTTATGGGTGGAGGATTGAGGAGCGCGCGTCTCAATCCTCTACGTTGCGCCTATAGCTTCTGCTCGGGCATTGCCTTCCTGATCTTCTCAACACAATTTTGCGGCACCAACCTTTAGCTAATCGCTTTCAGCGATAACACCAAGACTACTGAGTTTTCCTCATCTACACATTGATTTGAAAGCTGCTTCAAAAATGCGACTTTAGCCCCAAAGAGCCTCTACCAATCTTCAAGAAAGCTTTACTACAAAGCCTGGTCAGTCGAATTTATAAGCTGGCTTACCAATCTTATTGTCTTCCCAAGTCGCAACACACACATACTGCTCATCGCAATCAAATTTGGTGTGCTCAATTGGCATCAATTCAAGCATAAATGGAACAGGCTACTGAGGCTTGAAGCCTAGACTCAGTCAATCCGAAAATTTGCATAGATATTCATTTTTTTGAACACGCAATGTCTGGTTACGACATTCAGCTATAAGCCTAAATCCAAGCTTAGAGGGTCTTTGCCGCTTCCAAAAGTTTTTACAATCGGCTGGAATAATACTTGCCCTTGTCCAAGATTCGCACGGTCAATTCAAACATTTGCGCGATAGTCACACAGCTTCAATACAGATCAAATTGACGCATTCAAACAGTTGCAGGCGGTTTATCAATGTCTTCAAGGAAATAATGCGGCTATCCACGCAAATTCGGAGACAGATCAACTAAGCGCTGACGGAGATAACCCGTTGACGTTCTTATTAACCCCAAACATATATTGAGGAGTTTCCCACTATGAAACCAAGATTTTTGGCCAAGAGGATGCTGGGCTTGTTTAGCCTTCTGCTCGGTGTATCCCTGTTGGTCTTTACGTCAGCCTTCGCGCTGGCGCAGGAGAACACGGGAGCTATCAAAGGAATCATCAAAGACCAAACAGGCGCAGCGATTCCTGGCGCTAAAGTGACGGCTTCCAGCCCCGCATTGGTGCGTTCAATTGACACCACTAGCGACAAGGAAGGCAGCTACCGCTTCCCGAAACTACCGGCTGGCATTTACAACATTACCGTTAGCCAGACTGGCTTCAAAACCAGCAAGAATGAAGACATCACCGTCGTACTCGGCAGCGACTTGACGCTGGATGTGGCGTTGACTGCCGGTGCCGTTACCGAATCGGTGACGATCAGCGCGGCGGCTGAGGCGATTGACGTTACATCAAGCAAATCAGCGACCAACATTACCGAAAAGTTTATTGACAACACGCCGAAAGGCCGCACCTTCAACTCGTTGTTGCAGTCAGCGCCGGGCGTGATCTTCGACCCGCGCGCAGGTAGTCAAGGTAGCGCTGGATATCTTGGCGCAACAGGCACCAACAGTAGCAGCCCTGCTGGCGGTGTCGGCGGTTATTCGGTCAATGGCGCGAGCGGTTCCGAAAACCAATTCATCCTGGATGGCGTAGAGGTTTCAAACGTCCGCAACGCAGCGCTTGGCCGCGAGAGCGCGATCCCGTTTGAGTTCGTCAAAGAAGTTCAAGTCAAGAGCGGCGGGTTTGAGGCCGAATACGGCGGCGCCGTCGGCGGCGTAATTAACGTCGTGACCAAGAGCGGCGCGGATCAATTCCACGGCGAAGGCGCGCTGATGTTCACCAGCGCAGCTTTGAACTCAGCCGGTCGTGGTTTCTGGCGCAGCAATCCGGCAGCGGTTACGACAGCTCAATTCTTCCGTCAGAAAGAAGACCAATATCGCACCTTTTATCCTGGCTACACATTTAGCGGGCCGATTCTTAAAGAGCGTCTGCATTTCTTCAGCGGCTACTTCCCTGAACTTAGCCGGGCCGAGCGTTCAATCGCTTATTCGAACGGAGCGGAGACGACGACCACCCGTATTGTGCGTCACTATGCGGTTAATCGCCTGGACTATGCCCCAACACAGAAGATCCAGATCAATACTTCCTACATCTGGACTCCAATCAAAGTACTTGGAACTTTGAAGAGCGCCGACCCGCAGGTTGCACGGCCTGCAACGGATCAATCAATCCAAGGTGGCTTCACACCTGCACAGGCTTACACCGCATCGTTTACTTATACGGTCACTCCGAATCTTATCGTGAGCGCCCGATACGGTTATAAGTATACGAATGACAAGGGCAATACCTATGGGCTGCCGACTGTCCCGTGGCTCATCTATAACACTGCCACTTCGCTGCAGACCAATCCTCCGGTTCCCGCTCAATTTGCTGGCGTAGCGAATTTCCAGAATACTTCTAGCACGTTGACGGTCATCAAGGATACGTTGACCCGTCACAATGTGTATTTGGATGCCACGTATATCAAGCGATTCTTCGGTCAGCAGCACACTATCAAGGGCGGCTATGCACTGAATCGCATCGCCAACGAAGTGGTTGACGATTTCGCGAATGGTCAGTTCACCTTTAATTGGGGAGAATCCTTCAACCGCGGTACCATTACCAATCGCCGCGGCACCTATGGCTATTACAGATGGGAAGACGGCGTGCGTCATAACAATGGCGCGAACAGCCGCAACCAGGGCTACTACATCCAGGATCAATGGCAGATTCATCCGCGCGTGACGATCAACGGCGGGCTGCGCATTGAGAACGAATTCCTGCCACCTTACACTCATGTCGCAGCCAATGGCGCCAAGATTCCGAATCCGATCCGTTTTGGCTGGGGCGATAAGCTGGCACCGCGTTTCGGCGGAGCTTGGGACGTGTTAGGCAATGCCAAGTGGAAGATCAGCGCTAGCTACGGCCACTTCTATGACACCTTGAAGTATGAGTTGGCGCGTGGTTCGTTTGGTGGTGATTACTGGGTTACCAATGTTTACACTTTGGACGATCCAACCAAAATCCCTCTTCTTAACAAATCCAATCCTGGTGCGGCAGGTACGGCGATCACCAAATACGACAACCGCTCAGTAGCCGTCAATGCTCAGGGCGAATTGGAAGGCATTGATCCTGACATTCACGCTACTTATTCGCGCGCGATCTCGGTGTCATCCGAGCATCAACTTACTGGCAATATGGTGGCTTCGGTACGTTACACCCGTAACCGATTGCTTTATCCGATCGAAGACATCGGAATCTTCGATGCCGATGAGAACGAAGTCTATGTGATCGGGAACCCTGGCTACGGTTTGAGAAGCAACACGATTTCTGAGTTGAATGGCGCGAAGCTGAACTTGAAATCTGGTCAATCGCTCTTCCCCAGAGCGGTGCGTAACTACGACGGGGTTGAGTTCCGCCTGGATGGCCGCCTGACCAAGGGTGGCTGGCTCAATGGCATTAGCTACAACATGTCATACACGTACAGCCGTCTCTACGGCAACTACGCTGGCTTGGCGAACTCCGACGAGAACGGTCGCTCACAGCCGAACGTAAGCCGCGCCTTCGACCTGCCGTATGGCAACTTCGACTCGAAGGGTAACAACGTTTACGGCTTGCTCAACACAGATCGTCCGCACGTCTTCAAGCTGTTCGGAGCCTATCCGATTAATTGGAAGGGTGGCACGACGACCTTGTCGCTTTCACAGTATATTCAGAGCGGAACGCCGCGCAGTACTGAAGTCGTCGCGGTCGTGCCGGTGATCATCAATGGCCGCAACGATCTGGGCCGTACTCCTGCTGTCACGCAGACAGACATACTGGTGGCGCACTCCTTCAAACTTTCCGAAGGAAAGACCCTGAAGTTGGATGCGAATATCACCAATCTCTTCAATCAGGCAGCTCCGGTTCGTTACCAAGTACGCCTTAACCGTGCCGGCAACATCACGGTTGGGCCTGGTGCTCTTCTGACGGATCAGCAGTTTTTCACAGGCTTTGATCCGACGAAGTTCATCACTTCACCGACGACGCCTGTTTCATCAACCTCACTCCCACAAAGCCCATTCTTCAATTTGCCTATCGAATATCAGGGCATTCGTGAGATTCGGCTGGGGATGCACTTCATCTTCTAGTCTGATTCCGCAGGAACCGGCTAGCACATGTTCAAGGCTGCTCACTTGCAAAAGTGAGCAGCCTTTTTCTATGTGCGCCCGGCAGGGCGCGCTCACTTGAGGGTGAAAGTCCCTTACGAACCCGACAGGGGGAATCGTTAGCCGAAGGCAAGGGTGTTCATCGCGAGATGGAATCCGAAGGAAGCCCGTAGGCAAAACGCTGGCCCGACGAACAGAAAGCGCCTACGAGGCGACAAGGCTGGATGAGAAGGCAGAACTCTTCAAAGTCCGATACCTGTACGGAAAGTCTTGGCGTAGATGCGCCGGGCATAAGCGTGAAGGTGAATGCGTTATACCCGGGGAGATCTGTCAGCTTGCCTTTGAGCTAGTGTCGTCGAGAGACGGTGCGATGAGCCGACAGAAGTCAGCAGAGGGCATAGTAGCTTCCGCGACCGGAGCGAAGGCCCAAACACCTAGCAAGGACTGACGCTTGAATTTCGTGACCGAAACAGACGCCGACAGTACGGCTGAGATGCCCGATTCCCGCCCGGAGGGTAGCGGTCGGAAACCGCGAGAGTAGGGGCAGGGTGCGTCAAACGGAACGGCAAAGAGAGAGCCCGTCAGACCGGAAGAGTCACCGTTGATGGAAGCAGTGGTCGCGCGTGAGAACCTGCTCAAGGCGTATGCGCAGGTAATGAGCAACAAAGGCGCGGCAGGCATTGATGAGCTGCCAGTCGAGCAGTTGAAGCCTTACCTGCAAGCGCATTGGGCGCAGATCAAAGAGAGCTTGTTGAACGGCACGTACCAGCCGCAAGCGGTGCGGTGCGTGGAGATTCCGAAGCCGAATGGCGGAGTGCGACAATTGGGCATTCCGACAGTTCTGGACCGGCTGATTCAACAAGCGCTACATCAAGTCTTGAGTCCACTCTTTGAGCCGAACTTCTCTGAAGCAAGCTACGGTTTTCGCCCCGGACGCAGCACACACGCTGCGGTCAAGCAAGCCCGTGCGTATGTGGCTGAAGGACGGCGCTGGGTTGTAGACCTGGATTTAGAGAAATTTTTCGACCGGGTCAATCACGACGTGCTAATGGCGCGGCTGGCCCGACGAATCAGCGACAAACGCGTGCTGCGCTTGATTCGCAGTTACCTGCAAGCTGGGCTGATGGTAAGCGGCGGCGTAAGCCAACGAGCGGAGGGAACTCCGCAAGGGGGCCCAATCTCGCCGTTGCTCTCGAACGTCTTACCGGACGAACTGGACAAGGAATTGGAACGACGCGGCCACAAGTTTTGCCGCTATGCTGACGACTGCAATATTTATGTGCGGTCGAAAGCAGCCGGTGAACGAGTGATGGCGTCAGTAACGAAATTCCTCGCCCAGCGTCTACGCTTGAAAGTTAACTTGGAGAAAAGCGCAGTCGCGCGTCCGTGGGAGCGGAAATTTCTGGGCTACTCAATGACGTGGCAGAAACAACCACGGCTGAAAGTGGCAGCGGAATCCGTCCGACGGCTGAAGGCCAAAGTGCGCACGATCATTCGCACAGGAAGAGGACGCAGTCTGCCCCAAGTCATCAAAGAGCTGAATCAACTGCTGCGCGGCTGGCTGCAGTATTTCCGGCGGGCAGAAGTGAAAGGCATCTTTGAAGAGTTGGACGGCTGGCTCAGACGCAAACTGCGCTGCCTCTTGTGGCGGCGCTGGAAGCGGCCTTACACGCGAATGAAAGAATTGATGAAACGCGGATTGGAGAAACTACGCGCCTGGAAAAGCTCGGTCAACGGGCGTGGCGCGTGGTGGAACGCAGGCGCTGCACATATGAACGTAGCGTTCCCGAAATCCTACTTTGAGCGGCTGGGACTCATCTCACTGCTGGATCAACTGCGGCAACTTCAATTTTCTAAGTGAACCGCCGGATGCGGAGCCGCACGTCCGGTGGTGTGGGAGGACGGGAGCCGTAAGGCTCCCTCCTACCCGATCATAGACGTCTATTCAATCAGGTTTGGTTGAAGGAGTGTTGATCTTCTCGGTGCCGTCTGTATCAAACCGGCGGTAGCTGCTGAATTCGAAGACCACATCCCAGTTCAAGCCGTTGAACAAATCGGCGCGCCCACGCGCATTCAAACGGATCAAACTCGGAAACCAGAAGCCATTGGTTTGCCGCTCCTGTTGATAAACCAGCGCTGCTTCGTTGTCCGTCGCAGTAGAGGAGATTAGGTCAAAGGCCGAATCTGGCCAGCCTTCCAAGCGGGCGACAATCCTGTCCTGCTGATCAATCCAAAGCGTGCCGACCAGTTTAGCAAGATAGGCATAGTTGGGCGGCACATTGGCACCGAAGCGCGGGCGAAAACTGAATGCCACTATTGGCCTGTCAGCAATTGTTGTAATACGTGGCGCGAAAAATTCGCAGTAGCGTAGCAAGGCGGCCACGTTGACCGAAACGTATCCCACTTTCCCGTTGTAAATTCCCGACACGCCTGCCGAGACATAGGCGTTGAAGTTAGGCAGTTCAGTTTCGCTAGCTCGCTGATTAGCGCGTTGTGCTTCGGCTTCTTCAAGCGACTTTGCCGCGCGCTTGCGGTCTTCAGCTACTGTCCGTGAAGGGATGCCATCCGTGCTGAGACGAATCAAAACGTGCTCACCACGCACCGGATAGGCTTCAAAGACCTGTTCTTGCGTGCTGCCAGGTTTGCCCTGTTCGTCGAGTACACGCCGGGTCTTTTTCAATTGATAGGTGTAGTCGAGCAACTGTTTGAACATCATTTCGCCAGCGGTCTCGCTCTCTTTCAACAATTCCGCTAGTTCAGCCGGCAGAGGCGGCACTGGCGGAGGCGCAACAGCCACTCTATTTTCGGGCGGCGTAGTGGTCTCAGTTGGTTGTTTGCTCCGTGTGATCTCGACCGCCTCGCTGGCCGAGATCATGCCTGGGAGGCTGGGCGGCGTGTTGGTTTGCGTTGTCTCTGAAGGTTCGGCAGGGGCAGATGCAGGCGTCGCCGGTGTAAGCTCAGCGAGTGCGGCAAATTCATACGGCGACTGTTCGGCGGCAGGCTGAGTCTTTTCTTTCTCCTTCAACTTTTCAACCATAGCCTTGATTTGCGCCGGGTCTTTGAGGTTCTTCGACTGCCGCAAGAGGGCTTCCAACTCTTGCCAGGCTTTGCGGTACTGGCCTCGCTTGTTGTAAAGCCCGGCTAGATAAAAGTGCGCTTCCGCCGCCTCAGCGCCGCCACTTTGCAGCGCCTTTTTGAAAGCCGCTTCTGCCTTATCAAACAGACGGCTCTGGCCATAGGCCAACCCGAGCATCATCTGCGTATTCGGATTGCTAGGATTGAGTTGCGCACAAGCTTCTAATTGCTCAATCGCCTCGACAAAGCGGTTTAAGTTCAGATAAGCCACGCCGAGTCCGTAAAGCCCCCGTGTCCCGCTTCGGTTGAGTTCCAGCGCGCGCCTGAGCACGGGTAAAGCTGCTTCGTGCTGCGCGCCTTTGACGTATTCGATGCCGAGCGTTTCCAGCGCATCGTAGTAATCCGGGAAAAGCTCGACGGCCTTCTTGAGCGAGGCGATAGCCTGATCTGTCTTATTGGACTTAAGGCTTTTGACCGCGCGTTCGTACTCAGCACGTGCCTCCTTTGGCACCGTTTGCGCGAAGACTGTGCCACCGCTCGCAATTGCCTCCTTTCCCTTCTTGAACCTGAGCACAAACTCAATCGGGTAGGGCTCTTCGGATTGTCCTGTGCGCCGCCCGGAATGGAGTTCGAGCCGCTGGGTCTGCTCTTCGTAAGGTGTGCCGGTGGTCAAGATCTGCACCAAGTAAACCCCAGCGCGCAAGCCTTTGACGCTGAACCTCCCACTCGAATCAACCATCAGCGTGCGGACCGGCAATGAGTTTTCATCGGTCACTGAAACACGTACGTTCGAGACGATCTGTCCGTGTGTGTCCCTTATGCTCCCGATCAGGAGGTAGGTTTGCTGTAAAGGCAGGAAGGAACCGAAAAGAAATAGTAGAACGATGCTTGCCATAACGCCGTCTCCGCCAAAAATGATCAAGTTGTTGTTTGCGGGAGATAGAACTCTGGACTCAACCAGAGCAAATGAGAATTATGAACTGCGCAGTGCTGACAGTTTAACTGTCCCCCATCTTTCTCTCAAGCAAGAACCATTGATTAGGCTAATTACCATCAGTAGAACTTTTACAAAGTCGTTCTCACAATTCCAACTTGCTTAAAGGCGCGGCGCGCAGTCCCGCCAGAGCGTGGTATCAGTAGCGTAAATTGTCAGCCCGAATGCACGGTTTAATTGAAATGTTAGCCTAAAGCGAGTAGTATCCTCGCCACTCTTACAAGTTTTTGTGCGTAGCTGAATAGCACCTGTCCGATCTGTAGAGGCATCCCAAATTTATGCGATAGCCTCGTACCATCATTCAATTCAGTCGAACGCTTTTATATTCGATTACCAAAGCTTTATTGGTAGAGCAAGAAAGCTGCAAACTGCGCCAATGGCTTGAAACAGATGAGTGTGGAGCGCAGTCGGGAGACTGACTGCTGCCGCAATTTATGACACCCCAATCCCCATAGGAGATCACACAATGAGAAGAAGTTTCAGATATACCTTAATGACGATGTCCGTCGTCCTCTGCTTCGCAATGACGGCGTTCGGCCAACGGACAACCGGCGACATCGAAGGCAAAGTGACTGACGCAAATGGCGCTGTCGTGCCTGGTGTAAGCGTTACCGTGACAGGTGTCACAGTGGGTTTTAAGCGAACTGTGCAAAGCGATAGTCAGGGTGACTTTCGCGTTCAACAAATTCCTATCGGCACCTACAAAGTCAGCACTGCTGCGACGAGCGGTTTTGCGGCCACCACGATTGACGATATTACTGTGACTATTGAAAAGGCCACACAGGTCAACGTTAAGTTGGGTATCTCATCAACGTCTGAATCGGTTGTTGTGACGACTGATGCGCTGGGGATCAATGTCGACGTTTCCGATAGCAAAGTTCAAACAAACATCACCCAAAAATTGATTGATCAACTACCCAAAGGCACTAGCTTTCAGTCGCTTTTGAAACTGTCTCCGGCCACTAGACAAGAATCTCTTTCGGGCGGTTTCCAAGTTGACGGAGCTTCGGGTTCAGAGAACACCTTTGTGGTGGACGGACTACCGGTTGAAAATTTTCGAACCGGCACACTCAACGGAGTAAACGACATTCCGCTCGCGCTTATCTCTGAAATTCAAATAAAAACCGGCGGTTTTGAAGCTGAACATGGTGGGGCTTCGGGCGGCGTGATAGCCGTGGCGACCAAATCGGGTTCGGACACTTTTCACGGTGAATTTGGCTCGGCCTTTGATTTGAGCGGCCTGCAACCCAGCCCAAGATTTTCACTGACACGTTTTGTTTCAAGTAGTGCCACCGCCGCCGCTATCGCAGCCAATCCTGATTATGTATATGTGCTCCCACAGAAGAAGGATACATTTGCCAACATCTATCCGACTGGGACTTTTAGTGGGCCTGCAATCAAGGGACGTTTGTGGTTTCTAGGCAGTTATTCGCCGCAGCTTTTTAGAATCACGCGCACCTCGAATTTTATCAATGCCATCAGCAATGCGAATTTTTCAACCGGCCGCTTTGTTCCGTCGCCAAGACTCTCGGCCACCGGAACGCCGCTAGCTCCGCTGACCTATAAACGGAATATCAAAAGCGAATATGCTTTTGGCCGACTGGATGGTTCGATTCTCAATAATTTGAGAGGCTCGGTAACTTATTTGTGGAATCCGGAAATCACTGATGGCAACATTCCGTTTGGCAATATCACGACTTCCAACCCGGTTAATACCACATACGCCGGCTTTTCCTATCCTTCCGAACAATACGCGCGTCTGCAAGGTGGACGGGTTAACTCAAACAATTTCACGAGCCAACTGACCTGGACACCGAGCGGCAAATTTATTGCGACGTTCCGTTATGGACGCGCCTTTCAGAATCAAAAAGGCGGCAACTACGCACTGGCCAATGAACCACGCTATGTCTGCGCTGGCTCACAAACCGCTTATGACACGATTGTGACGGGCTGCCCAGGTGGGCGTGGTTTCCAGAATCTCACCACGAATTCCATCAACACGCGTGACGTTTCGATCAAAAATGAGTACAGCGGAGACGTCAGCTATTTTCTCAGTAATTTTGGCGGCAGACACGAATTCAAAGGCGGCTATCAATACGGTCGAACCAGCAATGACGTCTTAAATGGTAATGCCGGGACAGGCACAGTGACCCTCAACTATGGTCTAGATTACGCTGGTGCGGCAACTGGTGTCAGTCTTCCTTGCGCCCTTGGCTCGGCGAGTTGTATTGGGGTCGGCACGTTCTCCAGATCAGGTGCGAGTGGTGTTGCCCAAAACAACTACCAAGGCATTTACGTGCAGGATAAATGGCAGCCATTAACTCGGCTCACCTTGAATTTAGGCGTCAGATTGGAAAAGGAATTTCTGCCCTCGTTCAATGCAGGCAAGACTTTGGCTGGCTCGGAGATTCCGCCCGTTCAATTAGGCTGGGGCAAAAAGATCGCTCCGCGCCTGGGTGGTGCTTATGATCTATTCGGTAACGGCAAAACGAAGGTTTTTGGTAACTTCGGCTGGTTTTATGACCGTTTGAAATTTGAACTGCCGCGCGGCCTATTTGGTGGTAACTTTTTCCGTACAGATTACTTCCCGATTACCGCCGCCAATCCCAATTACAGTTACTACACCCCAGAGCGGATTCTGGGGAGCTGGAAGGATCCCCTGGGCGGCGGCAACCCGTCAACGGCAGGCGGCTTGAGTCAACTGCAAAGAGACTTCCGCATACCGTCAAACTTGACCCCACAGCAGTTTACCAATCTTGGATTGCTCGTCACTGGGGTTGATCCTGATTTGAAGGCGTTCCGTCAAAGTGAAATCACGGTGGGGTTTGAACGCGAATTAAGGAAGAGTTATGTCTTGTCAATTCGCTATACCCGCAAGAATGTTGACCACGCCATCGAAGATCACGCCATTTTGGGGCTGGCAGAAGCCGAGAGCTACCCCATCGGTAATCCGGGCGAAGGCTTGGATCTGAAACTTGACAAGCAAACCGGCTACGTAAAATCGGCGAAGCCTCAACGCGTGTATAACGCACTTGAAATTGTGCTGAACAAGCGGTTTGCCAACAACTACTTTTTCAACGCGAATTATACGTACAGTAAGCTGTACGGCAATTATTCAGGGCTGGCAAGCTCTGACGAAAACGGGCGTACAGCACCGGCGGTCAACCGTTTCTTTGACTATGTCGTTAATGGTTTCACCGCAAACGGCGAACCCGATAACGGACGGTTGGCGACTGACCGCCCGCATGTTTTCAAGGCTTACGGTGGCTACACTTTCGATAAGTGGATGAGTAAAACCCACTCCACGGATTTGTCGTTCTTCTTCACCGCGCTCCAAGGCACACCACAGACGACCTTTGTCACTATTGCTGCCTCTTCAATTGTTTTATCAAAACGGGGCGATTTGGGAAGAACTCCAGTCTTTACGCAAACGGACCTTTCGTTGACGCATCGTTATAAATTCGGCAAAGACGGGCGTTATTCACTAGCCTTCGACTTCAATGCCTTGAATGCCTTCAACCAGAATACGGTAACCAGCTTGACTACGGCCAAGTATCGAGTTACCAATACGATCGCGGCGATTGACATTGATCCGACCTACAATGCCAACACGCAAACGTTGACCAACGTCTTCAACAAAATTCTGAATGGACAAATCGGGCCGCAGATTGCGGGCCTGGCCAGTGGCGCCAACCTGAGTATTCAGGGCGCTCCGGGCACAACGACCAACGGAAGAACCAATCCGGTTAGTAGTCTTTATGGGCAACCTTCTAACTATCAAGGTATCCGTAACGTTAGATTTGGTTTCCGATTCATCTTCTAGTTGAATGAGAATCGAATCTTTTTTCAAGAAAGCCTGCTCAAAAGCAGGCTTTCTTTATTTCAGGTGGTGGTTTGGCTTAAATCGGTCTGCACTTGATGTGCTAGAAGGTAGCGCTCACGCGGTTGGAGTTCCGCCCGCCTCAAGCCGAGAATCCAACCACGCTGCCCAGTTCATTTATTCTTGTTGGCGGAGGCCTTTAATTTTGCGATCATTTCTTGAATCTTGTTTTTATCGGGGGAAGCAGGCACGAGTTTTAGGAAAGCTTCCAGTTCGTCTATGGTGTCTTGCGTCCGGTTGAGTCGGTTATAGAGCAAGGCCAGTTGCCAATGCGCTTCGCTATTCAGTTTTTTTGCCAACGTATTGGCCTTAACCAACGCTTTCTCGGCTTCCGTATAATTTCCAGTAATGCGCAAAATCGTGCCATAAAGAAGTTGCGCGTCAATTGATTCGGGAACAAGTACGATAGTGGCTCTGGCGGCTTCTAAGGCAGCCGGATACTGTTTAAGCTGATAAAAAGCATAACTCAAACTGTAAAAGCTGGAATGACTGCGTGGGTTTACGTCAATGGCTCTTAACATGTATGGATAGCCCTGCTCAAACTTTTGGTGTGTGAAATATTCTTTAGCAAGCCCATGTAAGGCATCGAAATAGGTAGGGAAAATCTTGATGGCCTCTTCCAGTTTGGCCAAACCCTTCGCTTGATCTTTTGTCAGATCAGCCAGGCCTTCCTCGTATATTTTTTTTGCAGCAGCTGGGATTTCCTGCACA
This sequence comes from uncultured Acidobacteriota bacterium, assembly GCA_963699175.1. Taxonomy (GTDB): domain Bacteria; phylum Acidobacteriota; class Blastocatellia; order RBC074; family RBC074; genus JACPYM01. The sequence goes on from OY969418.1 coordinate 3,036,246, forward strand.
AACACTACTTCACGCGTTGTTTCAGTGGCTGTCTCGCGGCCACGTTTATCGTAACGAAGATGGAAATCAACATACACAATGTCGTTGCTAGCTAGGGTCGTATTAGTGACCTGCACCTCCTGGGTTTGCTGCAGCAAATTCGTGCCCAAGGGTAAAACCTTTATGATAAATCGTCCGGCTGGCATGCCTGAAAAAGTGAACCGGCCAGCCGGAGTTGTCCGGGTCTGAGCAATCATCGTATCTACATCATTCAGTAGCTCGATATAAGCGTTCTCAACAGGCCTACGATTGGGGTCATATACCTGTCCCTCAATTCTGTTAATAAAGTTCGAACTCTTGGGAAAAATATCCAGCGGGTTCGCGAACCAAGCAATAAACGAAAAACACAATACACAAAACAGATTGTTCATCAGCGTAGGTTTCACCCCCTGAATTCAGTATTCAGACAATCGCCGTTTTCCAACGGCGAGACTTTGGGAAGACTATCAGGGCACAAGCACGTCTGGTCTCGCCCTGGTTGCAGATTGCTAGTAACCATAATAATTGCGACTCCGTCATTGTAGTGTGGCCGCGAGTATAGCACTTTGCCGCCAACTGGCGTAGACTGAGCGCCATCGCAACCCACACTCAATCAACTTCGTTTCGCAAGGAGATCATCACTATGAATCGCCGCAAATTCATTGAAACTTCCACCGCTTCCGTCGCTGCCACATCGCTAGGTTTTAACATGACTTCCTACGCGGGTAGTCCTAACGGCACCATTCGCGTGGCCGTCGTTGGCCTCAACGGCCAAGGCAACTCGCACATCCGCCAATACAGCAATATGCCAAACGTCGAATTGGCCGCGTTGTGCGATGTGGACGAATCGGTCTTGAACAAACGCTTGGGCGAAGTCGAGAAGGCCAAAGGCAAACGACCTGCCAGCTTTACCGACATACGCAAGCTACTCGAAGACAAATCCATTGACGCAATCTCGATTGCCACACCCAACCACTGGCATAGCTTGATGGGCATCTGGGCCTGTCAGGCAGGCAAGGATGTTTACGTCGAGAAACCTGCCTCGCACACTTTCTGGGAAGGCAAACAGCTTGTTGCGGCGGCGCGCAAATACAACCGTATTGTGCAGCACGGCACCAACAGCCGCTCCGGCGTGGCGTTGCGTGAAGCAATGCAGAAATTGAAAGAAGGCGTAATCGGCGAGGTCTATATGTCGCGCGGCCTCTGCTACAAATGGCGCGACACAATTGGCAAGAAACCGGATGAGGCGACGCCGCAAGGCGTGCATTACGACCTCTGGCAAGGGCCAGCGCCGGAACGCCCGTTCAATCCAAACCGGTTCCATTACAACTGGCATTGGAACTGGGCCTACGGCAACGGCGACATCGGCAACCAGGGCATTCACGAGATGGATATTTCTCGCTGGGGTTTAGGCGTGACACTGCCAACGAAAGTCTCTTCGCTGGGCGGTCATTTTATGTTCGATGACGACCAACAAACGCCGAATACTCAGATCGCCACGCTGGAATTTAATCAGAACGGCAAGAAGAAGCTGCTCGTCTTTGAAGTCCGCCACTGGATGACCAATCCGGAAGCGGACGTCAAGGTCGGCAATCTTTTCTATGGCTCGGAAGGGTATATGGCGATTGAGGGTTACACCGAATATAAGACCTTCCTGGGCAAGAAGGCTGAACCCGGCCCGGCGCGTAAAGAAGCTGGCAACAACTGGGCTAACTTTATTCAAGCTGTGCGCAGTCGCAAGCGCGAGGATTTGAACGGCGAGATCGAAGAAGGTCATCTCTCCGCTGCCTGCATGCACTTCGCCAACATTTCGTACCGAACTGGACGCACGCTCGATTTCGACGTAGCCAAAGAGCAGTTCGTCCACGATAAAGAGGCAAATGCCATGTTGCGGCGTCAATACCGCGCGCCGTATGTAGTGCCGGAAAAAGTGTAAGGCAGGCAGTGTAGGCAGGCTTTACTTTACGTAAAAAAGAGCAACGGCGGCTTCCTCAAAGGCGCGGAGTGGAAGCCGCCGTTGCTTTTCAAGCGGCGACATTGGGATGCAATCTTGGAGTGTGCCGCCGCCCAAATTTTCAAGCGGTGGCATTGGGATGCAATCTTGGAGTGTGCCACCGCCCAAATCTAAAAAATCAAAAGCGGGCTGATCTGTGAAAAGCTCCTCCCCGGAGCCTCTCCCCCAACCGGACGAAACAGATGCCGATTTCTGAATCCGGCGTCACAGACCAGCCCAACCGTCCGAGAAGTTTATACCGCAGGTGCCAGTTTTAGTGCTATCGGGGAATCCCTGAGCCGAGTCGGGGAAAAACCTTAGTGACGCTGAGCCTATTTTTCCGAGGTCACGACGCCCACTCGGATGGCGTAACGTACAAGGCCCGCTACGTCGTGTATGTCCAATCGTTCCATCAACTCGCTGCGGTGTGTCTCAACGGTTTTAATGCTGATCTTGAGCAAATGGGCGATCTCTTTAGTCGAATGGCCTTCGGCGATCAATTGCAAAATCTCGCGTTGACGCGGAGTCAACAATTCGAGCGTACCGGCTTCTCCGCCCACACGCTTCGCATAATCGGCAATCACATGCTTTGAGACTGCCGGGCTAAGATAACTCTCGCCCCGCATCAACGCCTTGAGCGCCAATTCCAATTCGATAGTATCAGCTCCTTTGACAAGATACCCTGCCGCACCTGCGCGCAAAGCTTGCAAGACATACTCTTCGTTGGCGTGCATTGAAAGCATCAACACACGCACTTGCGGCACTTCTTTAGTCACGCGCGCGGCTACTTCCATCCCATTCAGCCCCGGCATAGCAATATCCACCAATGCCACGTCAGGCCGCTTTTCACGGATGCTTTCGAGCGCCGCGCGGCCATCGCTGGCTTCGCCGATGACTTCGATGCCTTCGATGTTCTGCAACAGCGCGCGAATCCCAGCGCGCACCAAGGTGTGATCATCAGCGATCAGGACTTTGATTGATGGCATGCCGCTCCTTTGGCAAAGCGCACACAAATTTCCGTGCCGCCAGTTTTGCCCGATTTGATCTCAAACTTTCCGCCAGCCAATTGCGCGCGCTCCTGCATGCCCAGCAACCCCAGACTGCCGCCGCGCAAGGCGCTTTCACGCGCGGCTTGCACATTGAAGCCGATACCATCATCACGCATTAACAACAGGACGTCGGACGGCGTGGTATCCAATTCAACCCAGACACGCCGCGCTGCTGCATGTTTGATGACGTTGGTCAACGCTTCCTGCACAATGCGGAAACAAGCGGTCTCGACTTCGGCAGGCAAACGCGTGAAATTTTCCGTCGCAGTGAAGTGAGCGCTCAACCCGCCCCGCCCCGCTTGCCGGTCCACAAACCAACGCAACGCAGCCACCAAGCCCAGATCATCAAGTAACGACGGGCGCAACTCGTGCGACAGGTCGCGCAATTGCTGCAACGAATGCTCGACGATGCCGATGCTGTCTTCTAGCCGCGCGCTCAACTGCAGATCGCTGCTGCGCTGCTTCAACGCCTGCAAATTCAACTTGACCGCTGTCAGCGCCTGCCCTGTTTCGTCGTGTAGTTCGCGCGCCAACCGGCGGCGTTCGGTCTCCTGCGCTTCGATCAATTGCCGCGACAGATATACCAACCGGTCACGCGCTGCCAGCACTTGTTCATAAAGCTGCGCGCGATCAATCGCCGACGCAGCGCGATCTGCCACCACCTGCAACAAACTCAAATCCTCCGGCGTGAAGCTACGCCGGGTTTGTGCGCCGACATGCACGACGCCAATCACCTTGCCGCGCACACGCAACGGCGCACCGAGCAGCGAACGCGTCTTCTGCCCAAGCAAGCCCGTCAAACCACTGGCGGCAGAGGTTTCTTTCAGATCGTTAAAGATCAACGGCTCATTCTGCGCTGCTATGCGGCCAACAACACCCTGTCCCACTGGAATGCGCGCGCGCGTCGGCCCACCTTCCTCCAAACCGAAAGACGCCTGCACTACCAAGTGCTGCTCGTCTTCCGCCAGCAGCAGCACCGTGGCCGTCTCCCCTCCCAGCACGTGACAAATGCGCAGCAACAACTCGCGCAGCAGTTGATCAAGCGCGAGCGTGCCCAGCGCCGCGTCAGTGATTGTTTGAATCGCGCTCAACCGCTGTAGCACAACTTCAGCCTGTTGCTGCTGCTGCCCAGCTTCGCGTTGCGTTTTGGCCCGCTCAAGACAGGCGCGCAACGCAACTGGCAAACGCGAGAGTTGCTCTTTGAGCAAAAACTCGTTGAAGCCAGCTTTCAAGGCAGCCACGGCCAACTGCAAGTTGGCGTGATTGGTAAGCATCACCGCTGGCAAAACGGCATCGTGCTGGCGCACTTGACGTAGCAGCGCCATTCCATCCGTCCAGCCCGGGCGGAATTCAGTTATGACGGCCTCACAACCTTTGCTCAATTCCTGCGCGAATTCATCCTGACCGCTGACCGCAACACAACGCGCGCCGCTAAATTCGGCCAGCAGCGTTTGCCGGATCAGCACACAGTCTTCCCGATTGTCGTCAGCCAGCAGAAATCTCAAGAGTAAATTGGCCTTGCCCTTCTGTCAGATCGTGCTATTTAGGAATGCGTGCGGATTGTAGCATCGGCTCGGCGGCTATCAAACGTTTTAATCAAAGGCGTTTTAATCACAAGCCGCCGGACAGCCGCATAACCAAATTTGCAAGTTTCTTGTTCAAATCCACTGGCAGTTTGTGCATAATACACGCGCCCAATCGGGCAAGGGCACCATTCTCAACCCAACAAATCCCTAGATTCAGGTGTAAGGTGGTAAGTAACACTATGAAAAATAGACCCACGTTCTCGACTTCACTCATCGCGTTCTCTTTGACACTCGCCCTCACCGCCATTGCTTTCGCACAAGCGGGCCGTTTCGCCGTCCAGATCGAAGCCTCGCCCGTACGCACGGAAGCCGAAGAGAAGGTCAATCAACTCAAAGCCCAAGGCGTGCAAGCCTACATCGTCAAAAGCCTGGTGCCGGGCAAAGGCATCTTCTTCCGCGTACGCGTCGGCAACTTCCCTTCCCGTGCGGCTGCCGAACAATACGGCCAGCAACTGAAGACGCAAGGCACGGTGCGCGAATACTTCATTGCAGCTTATGAAACGCCGGAGCCTGCCGCCCCGACTAACGTAGCGAAGGCCATGCCGACGCCTACGCCAGCGCCTGTGAAGCCACAAGCCGCGCCTGCGCCTACCAACTCGTCACAGCCGCTGGTTGCGATCAAAGAGCCGTCAAAGACTACGACTACGATGCCAGGGACAACCACCAAGCCAATGGGCACGGCTTCGACACCTGCCAACGCGCCGGCTACATCGCCTACGACGACCCCAGCAAACAACAATGTTTCGGTGATGGCTGGTTATGCGCGCTATCAAGACCCGGTGGGCGGTTATTCTTTCGAACACCCGCAATATTGGGTGGGCGGCCAGTTCAGCGCCAACGAGATGCAGACACAGAATGTCACGGCAGGCGCACAATTCAAATCGAATGAAGACGCCGCCTTCCTGAACGCCATCTGGAACAAACTCGAAAAAGCCAACAGCCCCGATCACGACAACGATATGATCGTAGATTTGATCCTCAAGAGCATGTCTTCCGGCAACGGCACGCAGAACATGCAGGCCCTCTCGCGCCGCGTCATCAACGATGGCCAGCAGATCAAAACTTTCCTCGATCTGAAAGCAGCTTTCCAGGTACCCAACCAGCCCGCGCCGCTCGACTTTATGGGCAAAGGCGTGATCATCCGCGCCGCTAAAGGCATTTTGCTGGTCGTAGCTTTCTATTCGAAGGACGCGCCGCAAACTGTGGCGATGGTGGCCGAGCACATCATTCAGACGGCGAAGACGCCGGAATAGGGCTTGATCAAAAATGTAAAAGCGCGAAGGGCGATTAACCTGCAAAGCACACAACAGGTATAATCGCCCTTCAATCTTTTGCCCGGACTTTTTGGAGGCAAGCCACATGCGGCCAGTACACAAGATTCGACCTGGGCAACTTTACACCGTAGAAGAATATCTGGAATTTGAACGGCAAGCTGAAGAGCGCCACGAATACATTGATGGTGTGATACGCGCGATGGCAGGCGAAAGCCCGACTCACGGTGACATCAACGTCAATCTTTTGGGTGAACTGCGCGCTCAACTCAAAGACAAACCGTGCCGTGTCATTTCGGCCAATACGAAAATTCGCAGCGGCCACCCCATCTCTCAAACGCGTCAACCGAAAGGCTTGTTCTCTTACGCCGATGCCAGTGTCGTCTGCGAAGAGCGCAAATACCTCGACAAACATCAGGATGTGCTGCTCAACCCGACCGTCGTCTTTGAAATCCTCTCGCCCTCGACCGAATCATTTGATCGCGGCGAAAAGTTCTGGCGCTACCGCGCGCATCTGGAATCGCTGACCGATTACGTCCTCATCTCGCAGGCCTATCCGCTGGTTGAACATTACCGCCGACAAGCTGACGGGCAATGGCTGCTCAACCCCATCAGCGGATTGGACGGCGTGTTGAAGATTGACTCGATTGATTGCCGTCTGCCGTTGGCTGAGCTTTATTACGGCATCGAATTTCCAGGTCTCAAAAAGCTCAAAGCCAAACCGAAAGCGAAAAAAGCCAAGAAGCAAAAGGGCGCAAAGAAAGGCTAACCACGCTTCCCTGCTTCCCCTGCCCAACCGATTACGCAATCCGCACCGCCTGCCCGGATGCCATAGACGATACCGCCGCCGGAACCCGATTCTTCAACACCCAACGCCGGAAAAGCTCGATTGTATATTGCCACCGCTCGCCGCGCTGCTCGACGAGTTCTTTGCGACTCAAGCCTTGCAGCGCCGCTGGCCGTTCTGCCGCAGTCAACTCATCGGCTTCACCCGTTGCCAAACCGCGCAACACGGCCTGTTCCGACTCGCTGCAATCGCGCCAGTTGTTTTCAAAGTAGGCGTCCGCCGAGACCAGCACCCGCTCGACGGCCACGTCCAAATCAGATGGCGTCGCCACCTTCCGCTTCTGGCTGTTGATGTAGTTGACCAGTTCCGAGCCGACGGCTTGCAGCAAGTAGGGCTGGCAGTGCGTGAGTTCCAGTATCCGTTCCACCACGCCCTCGGCGTAGCCCAACGCAAATTCCGGCACAGGGTGTTCGATCAACTCGCGAGCCGCGTCGCGCGCCAGGAAACTCAAGTGTAATTGTCTATAGCTTTCAGCTCGCGGCTCTGCAACAAGGGCCTTTGCCAAAACCTGTATATGACCGTCCTTCGCCACGCCAGGAATTATCTGTCTCATCTTTGCCCCAGTTTCTTGGAAAAAAGCTTCGTACTCAGCTTTGTTGGACTCCATCATTGTCGGAACAAGACTCTTCAGATGAAGCCACGCCTGCCTTTTCTGATGCTTTGAAAGGTGAAGCCCTTTGATCTCTTTTTCAAAACGATCTCTAAACACTTGGGACTCAGTCTTCATGAGAGCCATTGTCATCTTCTTTATGTTCTCAAAGTCCTCGAGATACTCAAACAATCGCCCAAGAAAAGAGTCCGACATCTCAATAAAAGAATCTCGAAGATGTTTAGTGCGGCTAGAAAGATGAGCAATAAATTCAGGTGCTAAGGGATCACGAATTTCCTCGTCTTTATCACACGCTCTCAGAGTGTCCAATAACCTTGAGTACTCAGATTCCAGCTTCGTTATTTCTTCATCAGCAGACAACTCTCCTTCCCTGCCATAAAAATGCTTTTCAACACTGACGTTTTCTATGTTTGTCTCAAAAACTCTTCCCTCTTTTCGGAAAACCCAAGTAAGAACTTCTTTGCCGCTGGTTCTACTGGCAAACCTCTTAAGCAAAAATCTGGGAAGAATGTGTTGTCTAACTCCTGCCACGTGTTCACCTCAAATACAGATGCGGATCGAAATACGAGGCAATGAAGCGCCGTTCGGCTTCACTGAAGTTGACCAGCGTATCGTAATAGGCGATGAATTCGGCGGCTTCTACTTCGGTGAAATCGCCCAACGCGACCTTCGTAAAGATGTTGTCGAAGGGCGAGGTCAACTTGCCGTCGAGCCGCAGTTGTTGCAACGAATCCCGCGTGGCGGTGAGGCAAGCAAACTTGCACAATTCGAGTTGCGAGCGCAGATGCTCAAAGAAGCCATCCCCGAACTCGTCGCGCTGTTTGAAGGTCGTCTCGAATTCATCCAAACACAGCACCACGCGCTCGCTGGCGGCTGTGAGCGTCTCCAACTCGTCCGTGAAGGCCACCAGCTTGGCCGCCGCCGACTGGCCGTCAGCTACGCCCGCGCTATTCAAGCCCAGCTTGCGCAAGACCGTGGCGCAAAAACCGGCGAGCGTCTGGAAATGCGCATCCTGCAAGCTGAAATAGACGAAGCGGTAGCGTTCATCTTCTAGCCGCTCCGCGCCCGTCAGCATCAGGTGATAGAGCAGCGACGATTTGCCGATGCGGCGCTCGCCCACGACGGAGACGCTCTGCATCGTGCGCAAGCGGGAGACGATGGTTTCCAATTCGTCTTTGCGCCCGAAGAAATCCTCCCGGTTCGTGACCGGGCCTCGATTGGTGAATGGGTTGGGAATGTGAGGCATCTATTTCCCCTTGCTATGCGTTTTCGTTTTGGTCGCAACGCCCGGTTGCAACTGTTGCCGAGATCAGACGCGGGCATTCTAAAGCAAGTGTGACGAGGGAGGAATAGAAACCGGGAGCGTTTGTTCAGCGAAAAGTCAGGCGACGGCAAACCTCGGACAAACGGTGTTCAGAGTCCAGGCTTCAGCCTGCCCGGCACGCGGAGCGTGCCAGCAGCAGCCTAAAGGCTGGACTCTGAACGCCCGCGCCCGATTGCCCGCTTCACTTTCAATCCGTTGCTAAACACACAGCGCCGCACTCGCGCCTCTCAATTCGATCTGTTTGCCGGTTTAGCAGCCGCTTCTGGCTTTCGTTCAATCTTCATTCCACTGCCCCGCTCATACAATCCGGGCAATGTCACCGGCAACTTCCCATTGATTTCAATCTCGCCCAACACGGCTTTGGCCGCCGCGCGCTGGCTCACGGGAAACGGACTCCACGCCAGGAGGTAAGACGGCGAATCGGGCATGGCTTTGAGCATGTAAGGATTGCCAAACGAAATCGTGATGAGCGGTAATCGCGTAGTCAGATGCCGTTTGATGAGTTCGTCGGCGAGGCGCTGGGCGACAGGTGGAAGAGTGACGCTGCCGCGGCCTGAGACGGCACGGAAGGCCAGCGCGTAAAAAACGATGTCGTATTTCCCTGCATCAATCTTTGCGAGAATGGCGGCGATTTGCGCATCGGTGGCGTTGCGCGAGACTGCGCCGGTTTCTAGCGCAGGCAGCGCGGCGCGCAAGTTTTTGATGAATTCGTCCGTTTTGGTTTGCGCTATTACGGAATCGTTTTCGTCAAAAAAGCTCAGTACGTAAGCCTTGCTCTCTTTTTTGAGCGGCAGCAGTTTCTGATGATCACGCACGAGCGTGATTGAGTGGTCAGCAATCTGTTGCGCGATGTTGTTGAATTCGGAACTGGCGACCAGACGATCAACTTCGTTGAGATCAACCGTGCGGCGCGTATTCAAACCCAACGCGGCTTTGGCGCGCAGAATGCGCTCGACCGAAGCGTTCACGCGCGCTTCGCTGATCTCGCCATTGGCTACGGCTTGTTTGACACCAGCGATGGCGGCGTCAATGTCAGGCGATTTGATAATCACGTCGGCCCCGGCTTTGATGGCGCGGATGGCTGCTTCGGCAGGCGTGTAGCGGGCGGCCAACGCAGCCATGTTCATCGCGTCGGTGACGATGATGCCGTTGAATTTCAATTCTTCGCGCAGGATGCCGGTCAGCACTTTGGGCGAGAGCGTGCCGGGCAAGGTCACGCGGGTCTTCTCTTCAGTCTGCGAAGTGAATTCAGCCGTTGCCGCTTCACGTTCGGACAATTGACGCACGGGCGCGGCGACTTCGGTCTCGATCTGTGGCAGCGCGATGTGCGCAGACATAATCGAGCCGACGTGCGCATCAATCGCGGCGCGGAACGGCACGAGTTCAAGTTTGTCCAGCCGCTCTTTGCTCACGTCCACCACTGGCAAGCCGATGTGCGAATCGGTCGCCGTGTCGCCGTGACCGGGGAAATGTTTGGCACAGGCGAGTGCGCCCGCCGCTTGCGCACCCTCGATAAATGCTTTGGCAAAGGCGGAGACCTGCATAGGGTCTTCGCCGAACGAACGCACGTTAATGACTGGATTGTCCGGGTTGTTGTTCACATCCACCGCGGGCGCGTAGAGCCAGTTGATGCCCATCGCGCGCGCCTGTTTGGCGGTGGCTTCGCCGTGCAAGCGCGCCCATTTCGTATCGCCGGTCGCCGCGACAGCCATATTCGGCGCCCACCACGGCGTGTCGTCGAAGCGCATTCCCGGCCCCATCTCCAAATCCGCAGAAATCAGCAGCGGCGTTTTCGCCAGCTCTTGCCAACGGTTGGTCAGCACTGCGGTCGGCCAGACTTCGCTGCGAAAGATCAGCACGCCACCGACTTTATTGTCCACAAGGTGATGTTGTAGTTGTTTGTATTGGTCGCTTTCGCGGTTCCAGAACGTGATGTAGGCGTCGGCCAGAAACATCTGCCCGATCTTTTCGTCAAGCGGCATGCGCTTGAGCGTGTCGCGCACCCACTTCTCTTCTTTCTTCGTGAGTGGGCGGTCGAAGGGTTGGTAGGGGCCGGTTTGCGTAAAACCCGCCGAGATAAACGCAAACACTAATGTCAGCACAAGTGCTATCAATCTCAACTTCACAAATAGACCTTTCATCACCGATTGATTTGTCGGAGCCATTAAGCTGACTCCGTCGCTGCCGCCTTTGTTTGCTCCTTGAGCACCAGGCTGCTCAACCAGCCAAACATAAACGTAGTCAGCGATCCAATCAACACATACCATTGCCACGAGACACTGGTGAAGAGCTTGATCGAAAGCATCACCGCCGCGCCTATGATCATTCCGATAATTGCCGCCGTTTGCTCCACCCGCTTGGTAAACGTGCCGAGGAAGAAGACGCCTAAGATCACGCCGTTGGTGAATGACGCGATGCCGAGCACTTCGTTGACGACACTTTCCGAAAGCCGGATGGCGAAGATGCCGACGATGATTTGAATGACTCCCCAAAAGGCGGTCAGCACCTTCGATGCTTTCAGATAATGCGCATCCGATTTTTCGCCTTTGGTCATCGGCACGTAAAAATCTGCCATGGCCGCCGCCGCTTGCGAGTTGAGCGATGAAGTGAAGGCCGCTGCCGCAATCGCTGCGATGACCAGGCCGACCACACCGGGCGGCAGGTGATTCACCACAAAATGCGGAAAGATGCGATCTGCGCGCACGCGTCCGTCAATTGTGAATGCCGCCATCTCGCCCGCCGCGTAGTGGTTGTAAAACACATAGAGCATCGCGCCGATCAACAGGAACAAGGCGAACTGCGCGAAGACAACTACGCCGCTCACCAACAACGCCTTGCGCGCGCCGCTCGGCGAATCGCCGCAGAGGTAGCGTTGCACCATCAACTGATCCGTCCCGTGTGTCGCGGTGGTCAGAAACGCGCCGCCGATCAAGCCCGCCCAGAAGGTGTAGCTCTTGCTCAAGCTCAGCGTAAAATCGAAGAGCGTGAATTTGCCTGCCGCACCTGCCACGCTGACGACCTCGCTCCACCCACCCGGAATGTTGTTAAGCAAAACCAGCGCCGCAATGCCTGCGCCCAGCAGATAAATTCCAAGCTGCGTCACGTCCGTCCAGATCACTGCGTCAATGCCGCCAACGTAAGAAAACAGAATCGTCGCCAGTCCCATCACTAGCACCGAGATGATGATGATCGTCAGCGTTGGTTCCAGGCCCGGCACCCAAGCGCGCGCCGCCTCGCTCATTCCTGGCATCGCCAGCAATACCGCCGCCAGCACCAAGCCGGTCAGATACAAACGGAAACCATCGGCCAAACTGCGCGTAATCAGAAACAACGACGAAGCGAGCCGCCGCACGCCGCTGCCGAAGCGTTGACCGAGCAATTGGTATACGGTCAACAACTCACCACGAAAATAGAGCGGCACGAAAATCAGCGTCACGGCCAAGCGCCCGATCAGATAGCCCATCACCAATTGCAGGAAGGTAAAATTGTTGGTAAACGCAAAGCCCGGCACGCTGATAAATGTGACGCTGCTGGTTTCAGTCGAAACGACCGAGGCCATAATCGCCCACCATGGCACGCGCTGGCTGCTGACGAAGTAATCCTTCATCCCTTTGCGTTGCCGCCGCGAAAACCAGGCGCCGAACAAGACAGTGCCGACCAGATAGGCAACGAGAATGGTCAAATCGAGTATGCGCATAATTGTTTTAGGGTGATCAGTCGAAGATTTTAATCACCTTTTTACAGGCAAGGCGGGAAAAGTGAAAGGGCTTGAGCGGTCAGTCTGACAGAATATTGCCGCGGCCAAATGACTGAGCCTGCCAATCACCTCGTGGCTAATTGACAGGCTCAGCGGTTTTAGAACGTCTGCGTCAAGAGACACAGTAAAGACGTTTCTGGAACGTCTGAATTGTAGTATTCAATTGTGAGTCAGTTTCGATGCAGCACCTCCTTTTGCCGGGGCTGGTCACGTGCCAGCACTGTTAACCTGCTTGCGGCTCTCCTCGGTCGCCGCTGACCGCCGGTTTGAGACTGCAATTTTGCCTCAACGTCTCTCAACATACTCCCGTCATCTGATGAGGTCAAGACCCTCGGGAGCCGCTTTAAGCCGTCTGTTTTATTGCTTACGGCTGGCGCGGAAATAGAAATACAAAGGCAGCCCTAACGCCATCAACGCCAAGCCCACTACCGACTCGACCGGCTTGGTAAAGAGCGTATTGATAATCAGCCACAGAGCTACCAGCACGAAGACCAGCGGCACGACCGGATAACCGAACGTCTTGTACGGTCTGTCCGCGTTGGGCAACTTGCGCCGCAAGACAAAGACCGCCGAAGTCACCAGCCCGTAGAAAATCCACGACGCAAACAACAAACAATCGGTCAACTGATCGAAGGTGCCCGACAACGCCAGCACGCACGACCAAATTGCTTGAACAATCAAACCGAAGACAGGCACGTGTGTGCTCGAGCTGAGCGCCCCCATCTTCTCGAAAAACATTCCATTGCGCGCCATCGCATAGGGCACGCGCGCGTTAGAAAGAATCGAACCGTTCAGCGCGCCGAAGGCCGAAATCATAAAGGCAATCGAAAGGAAGCGCGCGCCATAATCGCCCATAAAACTCTGCGCCGCTTTGGCCGCCACTGGCAATGCGCCACGGTACTGCGTCGAATTCGAGGTCACGACTTCGCTAAACGGCAGAGCGTAAAAGTACGAAAGATTCATCAGGCAATAGATCGCCATCACCGCCACCATTCCGAGGATCAGCGCACGCGGGATGTTGCGGCCAGGATTCTGTACTTCACCCGCCGCCATCGGCATATTGTTCCAGCCATCATAGGGCCAAAGCGCCGCCAGCATCGCCGTGCCGAAGAGCGCAAACCCGCTCCACTGCGGCGTATTCGCGGGCGTTGCTAGGTGCGACCACGACGCCGTGGGTGCAGCGAAAAAAACCCCGCCGATGACAACCGCAATACCCGCAATCTTCAACACAGTGAGCACCGATTGCACCTTGCCGCCTACGACGACAGTCAAACAGTTGACCGCTGTCAGCAACAAGATCACGGCGACCGCGACAATCTGCTGCGCCCCGAATTGCCAGTTAATCGTCTGCCCCAGGAAAGTGAAATCGTGCCGCGCCCACACCGCATCCAGCGGCACAATGCGCGACAGGAAGATCGCAAATCCTGCGCCCAGCGCGGCAATCGAGGCGCTGCCAGCGACGATGAACCGTTGCCAGCCAAACAGAAAAGCCGACGCCTCGCCGTACGAGTGGCGCAAGTAGACATACTCGCCACCCGCCTCCGGCATCATCGCGCCGAGTTCGGCGTAAGTGAGCGCGCCGGCGAGCGAGAGCAAGCCAGCCGCGACCCAAGCAAGCAGGACGAGCGTGGGCGTGCCGACGCTCTGCGCCATCGGTGCGGCTTTCAGAAAGACGCCAGTGCCGATGACGGTGCCGATGACGAGCGCGGTGGTGTCGGTAAGGGTGAGACCGCGAATGAGTTGAGTTTTTGTTTCAGCCATAGAGTCGTGTGCGGGCAAGGTGGAACAACGTTCGCTCAGTTCCAAACCACGTTGACCAAGCCGGAATTGGTGATGACGGAATCGTGTGTAATCAAAGGCAAGCCCAGACGCAAAGCCTCTGCCACAATTAGACGGTCAAAAATATCGGGGATAGATGTAAGCGTTCGGCTGGCAACCGCAGTCGCCGGCCACAACGGCAGCAATTCGTGATACGGGCTGAGTTGCATCAGGTCAATCTCGTCGAGCAAATCCGGCATCGTCGCATTTGGGATGCGGCCTTTCTCGATGACCATCAGCATTTCTGAAACGACGATGGCTAGCACATACAGCTTGGCATTGCCGCGATCTACTTCACGGAACACGGCAAAGGCGGCACGGCCCAGCTGCTTCGGTGTAAACAGATTCCACAAGAGCGGGTGAGTATCGGTTACATATTCCATCACGAGCGCGGCTCCATAGGATAAAACTCATTCCACTCCTCTTCCCGCAAACGATTTTGCTCTTGCTGGATTTCTTCCAACGCTACGGTAATCGGATCGAAGTCGTCCGGCCAATCATCCAGCGAGACCAGCCGCGCTCCGCTAAAGCGGATCACGCGGCGTCCATCCGGCAACACATCCAGGCGATGGGCCAGATGCGCGGGCAACACCAGTTCATTGCCGCTGGCAGCGTTGCTGCTAGCTAAATCCGCCTCTTCCCAAGCCAGGCGGTAATGTTGATGTTCTTTGAATCCCTCGGCGGCCACTGGCTTCAACACGCCGTTTTCAAACACAGCTTCTGTCACTGGCATAAACAACTCCTCTCTGCAAAAACCATTTCAGCGATTGTCCGCTAGTTTCCCCGCAAACTTCTCATCAAACAACCCTGTCCGCTCCTTCGCCTGCACAATCACACCATCCCCGGCAAAACTCAAGCGCAGCCGATAGCTATTCGTATTGGCAATCTCGTCGTATTCAAGCACGAAAGTCTGCCCGTCTTCCCAGAAGCCTTGCACCGCAACCGGCAATCCCAGAACGCCATTGCCGGTAATCACAGGCACGCCATTGATTCCAATCGGTCGCGTTTCTGTTACCTCGCCCGCGCCTCTAACCTTTGCCAACAGGCCCCATTGCGCCTGCTTCAACGCTGATCCAAATTGTAGCTTCACCAGCGCCGCCCCTTCCGCCCGAAACACGAGCGACAACGATTTTAGCCCCAGCCAGTTCGGCTCTAATTCATAAGTCTTGCCCGAAACAACCTGAGCCATTGCGGGAAGCGCAGACGGCGGTTGTGATGCAGGCGGTTGTGCAGCAGCGGCAATCGCAGCTTTGAGCTTCGCCACTCCAGTCGGGTTTTCAGGCAACGCTTGCTCCGCTTTAAGCGCAGGCAACACCAGCTTCATCATCTCGCCTGCATTGAAGCCACCGCCATTGAAGACGATCACTGCATTCTTCGACGGTAGGACGCTGATCTGCTGCCCGCCACGCCCGCTAGCTTCAAACGCGACGACGTTGCCCGGCGGCGGCACGCGCCAACCATAGCCGTAATCACTTGTACCTGCGCCACCTGTCTTGATATGCGCGCGCGTCGCGTCGGCAATCCACGCGGCAGGCACGATCTGTTTGCCTGCCCACTGGCCACGATTGAGAAAGAGCCAACCGAGTTTCGCCATATCACGCGGCAGCAAGTGCAGATTGCCAAAGCCGTGATTTACGCCTTGTGGATCGAGCGGCCACAGCGCAGTGCGAATGTCGAGCGGCGCGAAGAGATATTTTTGCGCGAAGGCTTCCGCCTTCATGCCGGTTGCTTGCGTGAGAATGGCAGAGAGCAAATGCATGCCGCCGCTGCAATAACCGTAAGTGCTACCCGGCTCGGCGACTACCGGTAAGTCAAGCATGAATTGCACATCATCGGGCGCGCTGAGCATTTGCCACAGCGCAGGTTCGCCCCGGCCCGCGCAATCAAGCCCCGACGACATTGTCAGTAAGTGTTCAAGCGTAATGTGCTCTTTGCGTGCATCGGCATTGGCAAACTGGCGCCCTTTGAAAAAGGCGAGCAATGGTTCCTGCACCGATTTAATTTTGCCTTGCGCGATGGCTTGGCCGATCAGCGTCGCCGTGATGCTTTTGGTGACGGAGGCAATGTCGTGCGGGCTTTTGCCGTCGTAAGAGTAGAAGTAAGCCTCGGCGACGAGGTAGCCGTTGCGCACGATGAGCAGGCTATGAATATTGACGTTGTTTTTGCGTGCAAACTCGATGGCATTGGCGAGTTGTTCGGAATCAACGCCCTGCGCTTCGGGCGTAGAGATCTGCCAACCACGCGTCGGCCACGCCGCCGCAGCGGGTGAGGTTTGCGCCCAAGCGCTCAGGGGCAAGCTCAAGCTGAGTGCCAACCCAAAAAGCAAATCAGCGATGCGGCACATTTTGTTGCGCATTAAAGTGATGGTCGTTTATTTCTTGAGGTTCAGCGGTTCCAGCACAAGCCCCTTGTACCACGCCTCGCTCGGCGGCCCGCCGTGAATCTGCACACAGATCAAACCCTTCTGTTCAAGGCTATCATCCGCCTCGGTGTAATCCACCGTTTGATAACCATTGATGCTCAAGCGCACGCGCTTGCCTTCAGCGCGAATGACATACTCGTTCCATTCACCGCGCTTCAACACCTTGTTCAACTCTTCCGCATTCGGTTGCGCCAACACCTTCTTGCGCCGCGATTCGTCGTAGAGCGCGCCCCAATACTGCTGTCCCATATCGGCCTGATAGCCGATAACTTCGTGATCATTTGGGATGCGCCGCGAGCGGAATTGAATACCCGCGTTGGCGCGGGCCGGGTCGCCGAGCAGCTTAAACTGCACACGCAGGACGAAGTCGCCATACTCCTGCTTTGTGCAGAGAAACTCGTTGCGCGCGATGGGAGCATTCATCGTGCCGCCGACAATCGCGCCGCTTTCGATGCGGAAGAGATTCAGATTCCCTTCCCAACCGTTGAATGTTTTGCCGTCAAAGAGCTTCACCGCTTTGCTTTGAATGGCAAACGCGCCGGAAAAGAGCAGGCCGGTCAAACAAACTGAGATCAGCAAAGCAAAGCGGGTTTGGCGATGTCGAGACATAGTCGGTCACCTCTGTTCTATAAGTGTGCGCCAAGCGCGATGGTATTTTTCCAGCCGCGCTAAATCTTTTGGCGTGATTTCAGCCATGCGCCGGATGTTCATATTGTCTTCCAAATCGGCCAGCTTGACCTGGCGGGCGATGGCGTTGGTCTGCACGCGCGCGACGAATTCATCGTAGCTTTCACCGAGCCTGTGCGTCAGGCATTCGACCGCTTGCAAGACCTCTTCGCTGAAGCCTTCGGCACGCAATTGGTCGAGCGTCCACTCGCTATCTTCCACTACGTCGTGCAGCACGGCGGCCATCATCGCCGCTTCCGACTCCATCCTCATCATCAGCCGCAACGGATGCAGCAGGTACGGCGCGCCAGCCTTGTCGCGCTGACCTTGATGGGCTTGAGCGGCGATTTGTACGGCACGTTCGACTGTAGCCATCTCACACCTCGTTGAGCAGCAAATCTTCGTAACTGTCGCGCTGGCGCACGACTTGGACGCTGCCGTCTTCTCCAATCAAAACAGCCGCGGGGAAAGGCCGTCCGTTGTAAGCGGTCATCTGCGACATCGTGTACGCGCCGGTGTTGAGCATTGCCAACACATCGCCCACGTGCGTCCCGACGGGTAAGAACCGCTGGTCGGGCAGATGCCCGTCGCCGTGCAGATCGAAATAGACATCCCCGCCATCGCACAATGGCCCAGCCATGCGATAACGCGCGGCTGCCTGCTCATCCAGGCGAGAAGCATTCACTGCGTGGTAGTACCAGTGATACATCACCATCGAAAGCATCAGGTTGTAACCCGCATCGGTCAGCACCCAATCTTCGCCAGTTTCGGGGCGGTGTTTGACGTTACGCACCGTGGTCAAAATCGTCACCGCATCGGCGATGATTGCGCGGCCTGGTTCCATCACGATTTCGATTTCACTCATCAGTGCTTCTGCTCCGGCGGTTCTCGATGAATCACGCGCGACACGCAACGTCACTTCGAGCATCTCTGCCGCCGTCATGTCAGCGCCGAGCATCGTGCGCTCATCCTCGCTGATTTCCGCAGCCTGTGCTGGATCACGGAGGTAGTTGACCGGAATGCCTCCGCCAATGTTGATGTGTTGGAGCTTGTGACCCGTCTCCTTGCGCAACCACAACAGATGTTCCCACATTGTCGCGAAGGCTTCGGCGTAAGGTTCGGGATCGGGCGTTTGTGAGCCGACGTGAATGTGGATGCCAGCGAGGTTAATGAGGTCGGGATTTTTCACGGCGCGCAACATCATCTCGCGCGCTTGCGCCGGCGAGACCCCGAACTTGGAAGTGTAGAGCGCCGTCTGCAAACCCGCGTGCGAGCGTGTGCCGACGCCCGCGACCAGCCGCACTGTGACATTGGCGCGTTTGTTGAGCTTGGCCGCGACTTGTTCGACCAGTTCCAATTCAAACGGCGAATCGAGGTTGATCGCGTAAATCCCGGCGTTGATCGCCTCGGCAATCTCCTGCTCGGTTTTGGCGATGCCGTTCATCTCGATTTGATCGGGACGAAAGCCTGCACGCAAAGCTCTGAACAATTCGCCGCCTGAGTTGACCTCGACATCAATGCCCGCTTCGCGCACAACGCGCAACACGCCGAGCAAGTTGTTCGCCTTCGAGGCAAAACAGAGTTTGAGCTTCGGATGATGTTGCCGCGCTTCCAACAGTCGCGCGATGTTATGACGAATGCGCGGCGCGGAGATGACGAAGAGCGGCGTGTCGTATTGTTTCGCCAGTTCGACAGCGTCCACACCGTTGATGGCAAGATGATGGTTGCGGACTTCCAGATAGCCTGGGATAGCCCACTCTGGTTGCGTAATTTGATTGGTCACTAACAAAGGCCTTTTAGATTGTTTTCAAATTCGAGCAGCGCGATTGTATGCAACTGCCGCGAACTCTGCCAAGCCATCAGGCACTTACTTAGGAAGGTTCAACCTTTTCGTTTTCCCGATTATACGATATGGAATAGTGGCAAACTCTTCAGACCTAGCTGCTGGCTGAGGCCGTCTGACTATGGCTGTTGAAATCGAATGACTTAGCCCCCCTACAACTCGACCGCACAGTTTGGCATACCAAGTGCAAAACGGCTCGTCGAAAGGAGACCTGGAATCAGTTGCAATCACGCAGGCTGATCGGCTCAGGTAAACATCTAGAGTATGAACATCCAGAAAATCAAAAAGTATGCATTTGCGCTGGTTCTGACATTGGGCTTCGTTGTTGTCCCTGGTCTATCAAGTTTTTCCACCGTTCAGGCACAGGGTTGGGGCTATGGCCAAGGTCGGTGGGAAGACCGTCGTGATCGCAGAGATGACCGTTGGGATCGTCGCAACGACCGCCGGGACGACCGCTGGGGTAATCGAAATGGCAGCTCTCGTGATGAAGAGCGCGGCTTCCGTGATGGGCTAGACCGGGGGCAGGAAGACTCCCGTGACCGTCGGCGTGCCGATCCTAACAATTCCAGCCATTACCGGAATGGCAACCGCGACTATCGCGATGGCTTCCGCAGAGGTTATGCGCAAGGCTACCGCCAGTACAATGGCCGTGGTTGGGGCTGGGGCCGCTAAGCGAGCGAAATACATCGAAGAGAAAACCATATCGTTACAAAAGCCGCTGACATAATGTCAGCGGCTTTATTTTTTTGCCGAGCCAGTTTTCCTTCTACCTTATCAATGCTGCGGCTGTATGCGGTCTGCCGGGCGATGGCGCGGAATCTCGGCTTTGAAATCGCCCAAGCTGGCCCAATGTAGGCGCTGATTCAAATCTACCTCTGCCATCACCACCGTGCCCCATTTCTCCGCGTGCGCCAGCGTCTTCCCTTCCTGATCGTAAATGGCGGTCAACATCCAATTGCGCGAGATGTCTTCATAAGTGCTGCTGACCAAGTAAACGTGATTCTCGTTCGCGCGCGCTTGCGCCAACAATGGATTGCAGCCCCAGACCGGCCAGGCGATTACTTCCGCGCCGTTCGCGCTCAACGCCCGCGCCACTTCCGGGAAAAAGCCGTCGTAACAAACCATCATCCCCAATTTGCCGAAGCGCGTCTCAAAGACCGGATATTCAGTGCCCGGCGTGATGCCGCCTTCAATCTCGCCACGCGGCAGCGCAACCTTGCGATATTTGCCCACGAGTTTGCCATCGGGGCCGAGCAACACAGCTACGTTGTACAGCAGGTGCCGGTCGCGTTCGACCAACCCAGCTACGAGATAGAGATTATGCTGTTTCGCCAAGCCGCCGAAATATTCTGTCGAAGGGCCGGGAATAGGTTCGGCCACATCAATGAAGCTCTTGCCCAGTCCGTAGTAGGTCAGCGTTTCAGGCAACACGACCAGATCGGCTTTCTGTTGCGCAGCTTCGGCTACCAATGGCGCAAACATCCGGCAATTGTCCAGCGGCGTCTTGCCGCCACGCGGCTGAAAATGGACTGCGGCCAAGCGAACTTTGCGTTCGGGTAAGGGTGCGGTTTCAGCCCAGGAGACATTACTCCATTCAACCTTGCCGCGTGTCGCCCAGCGCAGGTGCAATTCGATAATGGCGCGCGCGGCTTTTGCCGGGGCGCGATAAGTGTCCGAAACCTCCGTCCAGCCTGCCACATTCGTAGCTTTGTCGGTTGGATATTCAGGCTCGGCCACAGGCTTTGCGCCACGCAAATAGCCACTGACGACGGGCGTGTCGCGCAAGACGGCTTTGCCTTGCTCGTCCTGCCAGATGATGCGCACGAGTATGCTGCGGCGTGGTTCGGCGACGTTCTCCACCTTGCGCAGCGCGAAGAAGCGATATGATTTGCCACCCGTGATGGGAAACGTCTTCACCCAATACCCAGCCAAGCCTTCGCGTTCATCGGCGGCAATGACGAAACTACCTTTGCCATCCTGGCCGCCTTGCGGGTTGTAAGTAAATTGCGGGCGAATCTCTTCGCGCGGCGCGGCAGGTTGCCAGCCCGCGGGCGCCTGCTTGTCATCAGCCTGCGCGACGGCAAGCAAGCCCAACAAAAGAGCGATCAGGAAAACACAACTACGTTGGTACATACGCAATCCTCAGAGCCGTCCGACAAGCTAAGCTTGTCGCTGGCTTGATAAGGCGTCTGATTGGGAGACTGCGACAAGCTTGGCAGCTTGTCGGACACCGCGCTCAGCCTTTAACGCTGCCGAATACCTCGCGCAAACGTCGCGCAACAATCTCGGCCTCGCCCGGCTGCATCTGCCAGACGCTGACCGCGATCTCTTGTTGCGGCGCGGTGGCGGATGAAGAGCCGGGCACGATCTCGATTGACGGTTTCCCTTCGCGCAATTGTTTGCGCACATCGTCGGCCAACAAAGCGAGTGCCGCCTTCTCCCACGTGATGCGTATGTGCGGGACGTGGTTGGCAATCTCCGGCAGGTAAACTTCGGTCTTCGCCGCTTTGTGATTGGCGAAGATGTCGGTGACGAGTTTGGCGCGGCGCTCCCACTCTTTCCACTCGGCGGCGGCATCGCGTTTCAAATACTGTTCGATGGCGACCATCATGCCCAATAGCTCTTCCTTATTGACTTTCATCCCGCGCCCGACGCTGTCGCTGTTGGGCGAGCAGTTCAGTCGCGCCGCTTCGATCAAATCTTTGCGACCAAGCAGCAGGCCCGCGCTCTGCGGGCCGCGCAAGCCTTTGCCGCCCGAAAAAGTCACTAGGTCGAAACCTATCTTCGTGTACTTCGACAGATGCTCGGTCGGCGGCGCATCGGCGGCTGCATCATTGAAGGTCGGAATGTTGTGCTTTTTGCCTAAGGCGACGAACTGGGCAAGTTTAATCTGGCCTTTCGGATCATTGTCGTTGAAAAAGAGCATCATCGCGGTCTTCTCGCTGACGGCGCGTTCCAACTCCTCCGCCGTCTCGACCTCGATCATCTTGATCCCGCAATTGCGCACCGCGTGGTCGTAACCGTAGCGATGTGATTTCTGTATGATCACTTCGCTCTTCATTCCGCTGCCCGCCAAGTCAGGAAGGCGTCTGATCCAATCCTGTTTCTTGCCTGCGACGCAAGCCGCCGTGCCGACTGTTAAAGCAGCAGCCGCGCCCGAAGTTACCATCGCGGCTTCGCAGCCGATCAATTCAGCGATGCGCTTGCCGACGGCATCGTGCAGGTCATTCAACGGCACGAAAGTTTTGGAGGCATAGTTGATCGCCTCCACTGCTTCCGGGTGCATCAGCGAAGCAGTCAGCACCGTGTACGTTCCGGCAGCATTGATGAACGGACGCACGCCGAGTTCCTTGAAATAATCGCGGCCACTCCCCTTCGCGACAGCCGCCAATGTTTTGGTTGGAATGAGGCTGCCGACAAAGGGCACGCTCGATAATGCTTGTAGAAAGTTGCGACGAGTAGACATTGAGTACCTGCCTTTGTTTGCAACCACGAAGCTCGAAGATACCGAACGCTGCCTCCAACTCTTCGCGTTCTTCGTCGCTTCGTGGCGAGGTTATTGTTTCATTGCAGACTGCGGTTTACTTTTCGGCACAGGCACGACCGGCAAGATGATCTGCGAGGGACGTTGTGCCGTATGAAAGATCGTTTGTTTGGCGACGCGAACTTTGTCCGACATGCCAAACGTTTCGCCCGTGT
Organism: uncultured Acidobacteriota bacterium; assembly: GCA_963699175.1. Lineage (GTDB taxonomy): Bacteria > Acidobacteriota > Blastocatellia > RBC074 > RBC074 > JACPYM01. The sequence goes on from OY969418.1 coordinate 3,059,149, forward strand.
TCGGGTTGCGGTCGAACTGCGGGAAATGACTGCTCGTGACGTCAACGCGGACGCGGTGTCCGGGCAAGAAGACGTTCGCCGTGCCGACCAGATCAACCTCGTATTCGTAGACCTCGTTCGGCTTCAGCAATTCCGGTTTGTCCGGCCCCTTGCGATAACGCGCGCGCAATATGCCTTCGCAGATGTTCATCGCAAAACCATTCGGCGCCACATCAATTAGCTTCACTACCCAATCGGTGTCGGAGCCGTCGGTCGCGGCAAAGAGCTTCATCTTCACTGGCCCGGCAATGGCCAGCGGTTCGGTAAGTGGTGGACTGGTGTAAACCAGAATGTCTTTGCGATTTTGCAGCACACGTTGATCTTTCGGCCCAGCCAGTGTCGGCGTGCCGCAGCAATTGTTGCCGCCAATCGTTGGTACGGGGTCATTCGGATCATAGGCGTATTGATCGCTCGCCGCGCCGCTCGACACACTCGCGCTCAAGCTACCGTTACCGGACGGGGTGTTAGCCGCGCCGCCGCTGGCAATGTACCACGGCGTAAACTTCGTCCCCAGTATCGGCCAATCCTGTTCGTGCTGCCATTGGTTGATGCCCATGTAAAAAATCTCGATGGGCGGTTCACGGTCAATGCCGTTGTCTACACCTTTGAGATAGTGCTCGAACCAGCGCAACTCGGTCTCGAATTGATTGCGATTGTTGGCAGGGCCGAAATCCACGTCACCATATTTTTGCGTCGGGCCGTGCCCCCACGCGCCGATGATCATCCGTGATTCGCGCCGCGTCTTTTCGTTCGCGCCGTGTTGGCGTACACCAACGAAGCCGTTGATCGTGCCCTGAATAAAAATGTCGAACCAGCCGCCGCTCGTGTGGACGGGCACGTTGATCTTGCCGAACTGCTCTTCGTCGCTGATCTCTTTCCAGTAGGCGTCGTAGTCGGGATGCGCGACCCAATCGCGGTAGTGCTGGACGGCATAGCCGGCGCTCTGCAAATCGCCGTCCTTGAGCGGCAGATGTTTCAAGATCGTCTCGTATTTCAATTCCGGCGGCGCATAATTTTCCGTATGCCAATACTGCGGCAACATAATCCGGTTCGGCATGCGTACCACACCCCAGCCGTAATTGAATGACAACCGCCAAACACCATTCAGCGTGATCCAATCACGATAGATGTTGGTCGAGGCCAGCGCCGGAAACATCGCCACCAAATTCGGCGGCTGCTGCCCGCCCGCGCGCCACTGCACGTGGCCCAGGTACGAGCCACCCTGCGTGGCGACTTTGCCATTCGACCACGACTGTTTGGCCGCCCATTGAATCGTGTCATAACCGTCTTTGGCTTCAGTGCGAAATGGTTCCCACCGGCCTTCGCTCTCATAACGCCCGCGTACGTCATTCATAACGACAGCGTAGCCGCGTTGCGCGAACTTGATCATCGTCTCGTGCACAGCGTCACGCTGCACGCCATAGGGAGTGCGCACGACGAGCGTGGGATAGCGCCCTTCAGCACGTGGGCGATAAACATCGGCATAGAGTTTTACGCCATCGCGCATGGGCACGGCTTGATAGCGTTCGATCTTAATTTCGTCGAGTGCGGAAGCAGTATTCACAGGCCAAAGAGCAATTATGCCGACGGCAAGCAAGCCTGCGATCAGCAGCGGGAAATGAAGAAACGGGGTAAAAAGATTTTTCATAAAGCAACCCGTGGGGTGATGTGAACGGTGCAGTATCGCTTGCTTACGCGCGTGATGCTGCACCGTCTTTCATCAGAACAACAGCTTCAACCCGAACTGCATCTGCCGCATCGGCGCGACGATGCTGGAGATCGAGCCGGGGCCGCGTGATGCCGTGACCTGCGTTGGGAAGGCTCCGCCCGCCGTGGAGGGCAAAAATGCTGTCGCCCCATTTAACCCGGTATTTGGGATGCCGAATTGCGGTGTGTTAAAGAGGTTGAAAATTTCGGCGCGGAATTGCAAGCGCACCTTCTCAGTCAGTTGTGTGTTCTTGAGCAGCGAGAAGTCTACGTTCTTGAAACCGGGGCCTTCCAGAATGCCCTGGCCCGCGCTGCCGTAATGGCAGAACTGTGTCAGGTATTGATTGAGGGCCTGCCCTGCAGCCGTGTTCGCGCCCGGCTGTTGACAAGTCACCACGCGGAAAGCATCTGGGTCGTACCACTTGTTGATCGTCGGATCGTCGAGCTTGCCGCTGCTCAACCGATCCGGGCGCACATGGCCTTCGATGGTGTTGATCGTGTTGGTCTGCGTGACGGTGAAAGGCAAGCCCGAACGCAATTGAATAATGCCGTTCATCTGCCAGCCGCCGAAAATATGTTTTCCGATGTTGTCTTTGAAGGCCGGAATCGTTGGCAACTCGTACAAGAAGCTGATCACCGCGCTGTGGCGGAAATCAAAGCCGTAGCGCGTCTTCTCCGCCGCGCGGTCGTGCGGGTTCTGGTACGTGTTCGGAAGCGCGCCGCCACTCTCATTGCGCCCATAACCTTCGCCCTCGGCTTTGCTGTAGGTGTACGAGATGTTCAATTGCAAGCCGCGGCTGAAGCGTTTCTGCGCATTGACCTGCAAGGCGTGATACCACGAGTTGGCATCTGAGGTGAGCCAGCGCAACATGTTTAGCGGACGCACCGGTCCGCCCGGCCCGTCTACAAACGACGGAATCGGACGCCGCCCATTGGGATTTGGCAGGATGGACGGCGCCGGGGCGTTCAGTTCAACTCTATTGTCAAGATGCGTGCCTTTGTTGCCGACGTAGCCGACTGAGAGCACCGTGTCGAACGGCAGCCGTCGCTGCACGTCCAAACTCCACTGGCTGACATAGGGCTGATGGTTGTCTGGATCAAGCGCGTTGATACCGGTCGCGCTAGTCGGACTGACTGTGCCGAAGGGCGCAGTATAGGTCAACACCGGCTGGTTCGCAGCATTAGTGATCCTACCGCCGGTCGCCGTGTTGGTGAAGGTGCTCGTACCCGACTTCGGCGGGTTGAGGTTAAGGATCGTGTAGTTGTTCAACTGATGCACGTTGTAATAGATGCCGAACCCGCCACGCACCACCCAATGGTCAGTCGGACGAAAAGCAAAACCGAGGCGCGGCATGAAGAGCGTCTTTTGCGCTTCGTAAAACTCGAACGGCGTGCCAATCGCGGGGATGAAGGTCGGCAAGCCGTTGGTCAGTTGCGTGAAGCTCAAGGAGCGCCACAAACCTTTGATGTCAATCGCTGGCGTGTTGTACTCGTAGCGCAGACCCAGATTGAGCGTTAGCTTGCGCGTCGCCTTCCAATCATCAAGCGCGTAACCGGCAAAGCGTTTCTGCCGTGTGTCAGTTAGCGGCAAGCCTTCCGGCGTTGTCGTGTTGCTCGGATAGCCCAGCAGGAAAGCCGCAAAACCGTTGTTGGCGATGTCGCCGCTAAAGGTCAACCCGCCGCGCGGCGTGTTGGCGGCGCCGCGAAAGAGTGCGAGCCGGCGAAAATCGAAACCGAATTTCGAGTTGTGCGCGCCGTGGCTCCACGTCACGTTGTCGTTAAATTGGTGCAGATTGTTAAAGTCGAAGCCATTGCCGCCGTCCTGTTCCGACAAGCCCGAAAAGCTGTTGACCGAAATCGTCGGCACGCCCGTTTCGCGCGGCGTGAATTTGCGGTTGCTGTCGTTGACAACGCGGAACCCGGTCAAGCCCAATGTCTCGACATCGAAGTTCGTGTTCGCACGTGGATTGAGCGTGTTGTCCACCGAACGGTTGTAGCCGTAGCGCGCCTCATTGATAAAGCTCGGCGTGAAGATGTGAATCCACGCTGTCCCCACGTTCTGATTGCGCCCTGCGACGAAGTAAGCGAAGTTCGGGTTGTCACCCGGAATCACGCTATACGTAACATCATTGAAGGCATAGCGCCCGAAGATTTTGTCTTTCTCGCTGAAGTTGTGATCCACGCGCACAAAGGCTTGATCGTCATCCAACTTGCGCTGCTCGAAACCGGTGTAGTTGATACCAGTCAGCGGATTGGCATTGACGCGCTGCGGTTCGGGCCAGAATTTCATGAACTCTTTGGCAACCGGCGAGATGCGATTGGACGGGATGATATTGCCGGCGAACTCGGCGCCCGTCAGTGGATCAACAATCTTGATGGGCGTCGGTAAGGCTAGCAACGAACTGAAATCGCCGTTGCGAAAGGCTAGGGGTGGATGATTCGCCGTTTGCGCAATGCCGCCATCGCGACGACGGCGTGCTTCGTAATTAACCATGAAAAACGTTTTGTTGTGCCCGTCGTAAATTTTCGGAATCCACAACGGCCCCGTCAGCACGCCGCCGAAATCGTTTTGCCTTAGGCTGTTTTTCTTGGAGCGCGCCGCGCCCGGCGCGTTGAAATAGTTCTGGAAAAAGTTCTCGGCGTCGAAAACGTCATTGCGCAAATATTCAAACGCCGAACCGTGCCATTCGTTGCCGCCCGATTTGGTCACGATGATGGTTTGCGCGCCTGAATTGAAACCGTATTCAGCCGAATAGCTGCCCGACAATACGCGGAACTCCTGGACCGCTTCGGGCGAAGGGCTGAACGGAATCGTGTTGACGCGCGCTTCGGTGGCAACTACGCCATCGAGCGTCGCATGTTGATTGGTCTCGCGCTGGCCGTTGGCGACAAAAGCCAGGCCCACGCCAGGAATCGGCACGCCATTCGCGCCTTGCCGTTGGCCAAAGCCCTGCCCATCGGTACCACTGCGCGGGCCATATTGCACGCCTGGTTGCAAGATCGCCAGCACGCCCAGGTTGCGATTGTTGAGTGGCAACTCTTCGACGCGCCGCTGTTCGATGGTCTGGCCCAGCGTCGCTTCTTCCGTCTGTAGCGTCGCAGTTGCCGCGGTGATCTCGATCTTTTCAGTCGTCGCGCCTACTTGCAACGCGAAATCCACGCGCAGCTTGTCGTTGATCTGCAGCACTACGCCACGCCGCACCTCCTGCTTGAAACCCTGCGCGTCCACCGTCACATCGTAGACGCCAACATCGAGCAGCGGAAAGCTGTAATCGCCGGTCGAGGAAGTTGCGTCTTCGCGCTTCTGCCCCGTCCTGGTGTTGAGCACCGTAACTTTTGCGCCGGGCAGGACTGCGCCCGAAGCGTCTAAGACGGTACCGACAATCGTGGTGGAAGTCGTTTGCGCAAAAGCGGCGGAACAAAAGCAAACAAGCAGAAAGGCCAAGCACAACCACTGCCAGCCCTGTTGCACGCGATGATCTGTCATAATGGGCCTCCAGAGAAAGTGGGGACTGCGTTGTTAATTTTCAGTTTGCCTGTGCGATGCGGATTGAAGTCAGCCAGACCATACGCCCGGTTTCTTTCAACTGTCAAGCTTTGGAAGCGTCGGTGGACTATTGCCGGTTGGCGCGTATTACGTATAATCACGCCGCTATAGTCAAACCACTCCTGTTTCAACGAAAGGAAAAGTGCTCAATGAATCCACAACGCAGAAAACTCTTGCAAACAGCGACTGTGGCTGGCGCAGTCGCCGTAGCCGCCCCGGCTGCGAAAGCGGCGACGCAAGCCGCCAAAAAGAAAGTCCACTACAAAGACGGCAAGAAGCCGGAGCGCAAACCCGACGCGCCATTGCCGCTCTTCAACGGAGCCGTTTCTTACGGCAACCTACTCTTCATCGCAGGCAAAGGCGCGCACTACAAAGGCGACATCAAGCAACACACCAAGACTGTGCTCGATGAGATCGAAAAGGAACTCATCAACGCTGGCTCTTCGATGGACAAGGTGCTCAAGTGCAATGTCTATCTGTCCAAGGCGGAGGATTACCAGCCGATGAACGAAGTCTTTCGCGGACGCTTCGGCGAAGAACCACCCGTGCGCACGACGATTGCGGCGGCCTGGATTCCGGGCGATTCGCTTGTCGAAATTGACGTGATCGCTTACATCTGAAATCTGAACCACGAAGAGACGAAGAACACGAAGAAGGAAGAGTGAGGATAGAATATCGCGGAACACCGCAAGTGGCGCACTGCAATCCTCTATCCTCGATCTTCAATCTTCTGTCCTTCGTGCTCTTCATTCCTTCGTGGTTCAATCTCTTGTCTTGTTGAGGAGAGCGCAATGGATCGCAGAACCTTTGTGCAGTTTCTCGCGGCGACTCCGCTCGTTTCGACCATTCCGCCGGACGAGCATCATCCGCAATATCGCGTTGCCACCCCATACAAACCGGCTCACGCGCCTGGCATGCCGGGGCCGTACCCGGGCCAAGTCGTCCAGATCAAATCACCCAAATGCGTCAACGAAGCCACGAACGAAGCCAATGCCGAGGTCGTGCGCGAGATGATGACGCGCGGAATGTGTGAGCTGACTGGTGAGAAACAATCGTTGCAAGCGTGGCGGCGCTTCTTTGTGCCGCAAGACATCGTCGGCATCAAGGTCAATTGTGGCGGCCACCCGCACGTCGTCTCTGCCTATGAAATCGTAGCAGAGATCATCCAAAACCTGTTGGCCGTCGGTCTCAAACCCGCGCAGATTTACATCTACGAACGCTTCCAGAACCAGATGGACGCGGTGAACTATGCGCCGCGCGTGCCGAAAGGCGTACAGATTTTCGCCGCTGAGCGCGAAAACCGGCGTCTGGACAATACCCGCTACGACCCGCGCGTGTATGTCGAAGCCGACTTCTTTGGCGAAGACGACACGCGCTCGAATATGGTGAAGCTGGTTTCGCAAACTGTGACCAAGGTCATCAACGTGCCGAACATGAAAGATCACGGCGCGACGGGCGCAACAGGTTGTCTGAAAAATATCGCCTACGGCAGCTTCTCCAATGTCGCGCGCACGCACTACAAAGGCCGCACCTACACGCTCTCCTTCGTCGGCACATTGGCGGCGGTCGAGCCGCTGCGCTCGAAGACGGTCTTGCAAATTATGGATGGTCTGCGTGGCGTGTGGCACGGCGGGCCGTTTGCGCGCACCCGGCGCTACGTTTTCTACCCGAAGCAAATCTGGTTCGGCACTGACCCAGTGGCGATTGATCGCCTGCTGCTCGACGTGATCGAGAACGAACGCAAGGCCCACGGCGCAATCTCGATCTATGATCGGTCGGAGAAAACCCTAGACTTCATCAACGGCGGCAATCGCGACCAAGACCCCAACGTCAACATCATCATCCGCGAGCCAGGCCACGTCGAATTCGCCGGGAAGCTCGGCCTCGGTGTGCACGAGTTGGAGAAGATTCGCGTGCGGGGGTTTGAAATATGAAGCGGGCGAGTTTGCTTTGTCTGCTGGCGCTGTTCGCAGGCACGCTCTGCAACACGGCGGCCCAGCAGCGCGTGGCCACCACACAGCGTTTCCCAGTCATCTTCGACGCGCGCGCAACGGATGCAGCCGCGCTGCAAAACCGCGAGAAGCTGCTCGTCCCGCGCCTAGCAGGCCGCGCCAACGTCGCCTCGGCCACGAGCCGTCCCTGGCTCGACGCCAACGGCTGGCGCATTCTGCGCAATCCGCAAGGCAAGTTTTACTACGAACTGCCCGCTGGCAAAGCCGCACTGGCCGCTGCCGAAGCATTTGTCTACAACGCCGATGTGCTGCTGAAGATTGACGCGGCAGATGCGGAAGAGGCCGCGCGGATGTCGGCCTTCTTGCGGCAATTGCCCCAAGTGAATCTGCCACCGGTTGCAGACTTGGCCGTAATTGATGATGCCTCGCCCGAGATGGGCGAGGTGCTGAATCTATTGGTGCGGCGCAATCTGCTTTTCCGTTTAACCAAAGCGCCACTGTCGCAGTTCCGTATCAACCTCAAACTCGGCACCAAAGAATTTCCCACGGAAGCCGCCGCCGATCCGAGCGAGTTCGTCTTGCGCGTGCGCCGCCAACTCACTGACGAAGCGCGCTCGCTGCGTATCTACGGCAACGAAGTGGTGCTGGGCCGCCTGCTTGGCGATGGCCGGCGCGCGCGCCTGCATTTACTCAACTACAGCGGACGTGAAGTGTATAGCTTGCGCGTGCGTGTGCGTGGGACGTATGCGAAAGGCGAGGCTGTCTCTTATGGAGTTGATAAGCTGCCGCTGGAGGAGTTCATTAATGCCGACGGGGCCACGGAATTTTCATTGCCGCAGATAGGCGTTTATACGGTGGTTGATCTAATAGTAAAGAAGTGAAGGCGCGCGGCTTGTCCTGGGAGCGCGCGCGGCTCGCGTGCGAGGCTCCAGGAAAGTAGCGCGTTATCCGGCAGGTAAACACATCACCACTCACACGCGAGATGCGTGCGCTCCCAGGACATCAATTCTTCAACTGAACCATCTGCCAACTGCGCGCTGATTGTGGCAAAAAGAAATAGACTTCATCCGCCCCTAAACGTTTCCGATTAGCTCTGCTCCACTCCACACCCTGCACGTAAAAAACATTGTCGAGCGCATCGCCTGCCGTGCCGCTCGCCGTGAGCACCGCTACGCTCAGCACATTTGGCACAGGTCGCCCGGTGCGCGGGTCCATCACGTGCGAATAGCGTTGGCCATTCAACTCAAAAAACTTCTCGTAGCTGCCCGACACCGAAAGCGCACGGTCGCGCAGCCACACCGCCAACGCCGCCTTGCGCGCGTCGAGCGGATCTTGCAATTCCACCTTCCAGCCTTTACCGGCGGACTCAGTTGGTGGCGACCCCAGTCCGTAGATCGTGCTCCCGCACGCATTGACTAGCGCCGTATTAACGCCGTGCTGTTTGAGCAACGCCACTGCGCGATCAACTGCATAGCCTTTGGCTATACCGCCGAGATCGAGTTCCATGCCAGCCTGGGCAAAGCGAAGCGTGCGCGCTTGCTGATCGAAGAGCAGATGTTGATAGCCAATCTTATTGCGCGCTGCCGTCAATTCAGCGTCGCTAGGCATGCGCCCTTCTCCGCGAAAGAAGCCCCAAGCCTTCATCAACGGCCCAACCGTGATGTCGAATGCGCCCGCCGACTCGCGGCTATAACGCACGCATTCGACGAGAAAATCGAACAACTCCGGTTCGACCTTCACTGTTTGGCTGCCAGCCTCGCGGTTAATGCGAGAAAGCGGACTGTCGGGCTTGTAATGGCTCATTAACCGGTCAATGCGATCTACTTCATCAAGCGCGGCGCTGACGATTTGGCGTTTAGGTAGCATGTCATCAGCATAGACAACGACAGTATACGTGCAGGCCATTGAAACGCGGCTCTCTTCATAACGAACGTACTCTCGCGTCCCAGCAATAGAAGAGAAAACGAGACTGCCGACAAGCAAGCAGCAAGTTGTCATCCCAAATTGTCCGATTCGCTGCCAACTCATATTGCCACTGACGCCGCTTTGCGCGATGATGACGGCGCTGTTAATCACTCACTCGAGGAGCATACCAATGAACAACCCGCGCACTTCGTCTTGTTTGTCTTTTTTGCTAGCTGCGTTTGTAGCCATCGCCACCCAAGCGCAATCGGTGGCGAATACGACCATCATCACTGCCGCGCGCGCCAAGGGTGATGTCGCCTTGACCGCCGACCCGGACGCGAAAGAATGGGCCAACGTCAAAGGCGTCTTCGCCGAACGCGGCCCGCGCGCCGACCTAACGCCCGGCCATCGCACCGAAATTCGCGCGCGCTGGACAACCAAGAATCTCTACCTGCTCTTCGTCTGCCCTTACGAACAACTCTACCTGAAGCCGAATCCGTCAACGACGACCGAGACCAACAAGCTCTGGGATTGGGACGTCGCCGAAGCCTTCATCGGCAGCGATTTTCAAAACATCAAACACTACACCGAATTTCAAGTCTCGCCGCAAGGCGAGTGGGTTGATCTGGACATTGATCGCAACCCGACTCCGGCCAAGCACGACTGGGAATGGAATTCCGGCTTCGAAGTGAAAGCGCGCTTGGATGAGGCAAAGAAGATTTGGTACGGCGAGATGCGCATTCCCTTCGACAAGATTGATAAACGGCCTGCCAAATCGGGCAACGAGTTGCGCATCAACTTCTACCGCCTGCAAGGCCCGCCGCCCAAGCGCAGCGGCATCACGTGGCGTCCGACCAATAGCAACAACTACCATGTGCCGGAAGCGTTCGGCACTCTGCAACTAGGAAAATAACCGCGAGTGCGTTAAGCTGCGGCCCGTTTTGATCTTAAACTCATTCTGCGGTGGGAAAAAGCTGTTTCCTTGGCTTGAGCATGGCTGCTTTCCTCTGTACAAAGTGCGGGAATAATATTCCGCCCGCTAAAGATCGCTGTCCACATTGTGGCCAGCCTGCGCCACCTCCCAATGTCCGTGCGTCTGGGACAGAGGAAGAGCGCGAGGCCTTGCTGCAACGCTATCAAGCTGCCGTTGCCCAGGCAGCAACGCGCGGCGTTGATGGTGTCCTACAGGATTTCGAAACCAGGTTGGCAGGCTCAAAGGCGGTAATTTGTCGCTCTCCATCTGAAACGCTGCGGTTGGCCGAGAGTGAAAATAAGGTCTATGCCACCTACTACCAACTCGCTGATGCTGAGGTGCAGATGCCGAGTGGGGAAAAATGGGATGCCTTGCGTATGGTTGCCGACGCGGCGCTCTTTACCAACTACGCCGAGCATTTGCGGTTTGCCGCACTCACGTTGACCGAAGAAGGGCTGTCCAACTATGGCCTCTGCTCCTGGCTGCTGCGCACCGAGATGATTTCGCATCGGGCGTCGGTAATGGAGGAAAACTCGACTTTATTTGTTGATCGTCATGCGCTCAAGATGAGCGATGCCGACAAAGTTCCAAAAGGCTACCGTGCAACTTGGGCCGAACGCGCCAAGCTCTGTGTGGCAAAGCTGGCTGGGCGAATTGACGCAGCCGCGAAGCCTGAGGAATACTCAACCCTGTTGCTACGGCAGGGGAAGACCTCTGCCGAGGATGATTTTGTCGAGGTGCAAGTTTACGGGCCAATGACCATTCGCACGATTGAGCAGATTACGCTCAGCGCACGCGCCAACAAGGCAGAGCGCGCGATGGTCAGAGGACTCAAGGAAAAACTCGACAAGTATGGAGTCAAGCTCAAGCTATGAACGCGCTGATTTGTGGCAAAGCCGGGATCGCAGTTTTGACCGATGGCCCTGCGTTCTGGTCATTCGACATTGGTGCGCCGCAACAGCTTACCCCACGTCACCCGGCGGAATTACGCCTCTTGTTTGCAGATGCCGCCAGCGTCCGCCAACTTAAGAACACTTCCCACGAACAAGCCCTGCAAGAATTGCAGCACGACTACGATTGTGTCTGCGCGCTCGATCTAGCTTTACTGACGCTCGATGGTGAGCTTTCAGAAGCCGCCCGCCGCGAGACTGCCGAGGCGCTTGAAGAGTTGTTGGGCAACCCGGCTGTCGGAAACTACCTGGAACTGATTCTGTATGCGGAGCCATTGCCTGCCGCGGCTGATCTCGCCGGCGCGCAGCGACTCTGCGACAACCCGCCCTTGCCTAGCCTCCGCGATTTTTGGCGGCGATTAGCCGAGCGGCAGCCCGCGATTAGCGCTGTCAGCCAGGCGTGGGCGCAGATTCCCACATCGCAATTCAGCACGCCTCAAGAGCGTCAGCAGTTTCATCACGTCGCCGTCTATGCCGGGCTTTTCAAAGATTTAGTCAATGCCCACGCAGCAAATAACGCCAGTCTTTTTTTGGTCGAAGCTTTGCAGCGCTCGCCAATACGTGTAATGCCACACGCCCGCGAGGTGCTTCAGGGCTGGACTAAGCCGTTACGTGCCGAGCAGCAAATCGCGCGCGCGCCGTTGCGAGCCGAACAAGAGCAGAGAGCAGCGCGCAGCCCACGCAAGCAAAAACAGGTCAAAGCAAAGGATGCACTCAACCGCGTCATCCGTCAGAAAGACGCTATTCTTGAAGCGTTAGACCGTCGCGATCTGGCACGCGCGCAAGATTTTATTGACGCACTAATCGAGCACCAACAGGAGTACGGACGACCGGAACATTTGGCAAAATCGCTCTGTGACTTAGCGGGCGAAGCGAAACAGCGCGGGCTTTCTCAATTGCAGTTGGCTCTGGCCGAACGCAGTGTGCAGGTCAAACCCGATGACGGTTGGGCATGGGCACAATATGGAGATGCTTTGCTGGTGACAGGCCGTTTCGAGAAAGCACTCGAGGCGTATGCACAAGCCTACTCGTTCGGAGAATTGAATACCAAAAGCGTGGCGCAGAACGGGCGCGCCGATGTGCTCAAGGCGATGGGCAAGCTGCCCGAAGCCTTACAGGCTTACGAAGAAGTGCGCCGCGCTCATCCTGAAGACGTGGTGGCGCAGACCGGGCGCGCCGAAGTGTTCAAGGCGATGGGCAAGCTGACTGAGGCGCTGGCGGCTTACGAAGTTGTCTGCCAAGCACATCCTGAAAACGTGGTGGCGCAGACCGGGCGCGCCGATGTGCTCAAGGCGATGGGCAAGCTGACTGAGGCGCTGGCGGCTTACGAAGTTGTCTGCCAAGCACATTCTGAAAACGTGGTGGCGCAGACCGGGCGCGCCGATGTGCTCAAGGCGATGGGCAAGCTGACTGAGGCGCTGGCGGCTTATGAAGTTGTCTGCCAAGCACATCCTGAAGACGTGGTGGCGCAGAACGGGCGCGCCGAAGTGCTCAAGGCGATGGGCAAGCTGACTGAGGCGCTGGCGGCTTACGAAGTTGTCTGCCAAGCACATCCTGAAGACGTGGTGGCGCAGACCGGGCGCGCCGATGTGCTCAAGGCGATGGGCAAGCTGACTGAGGCGCTGGCGGCTTACGAAGTTGTCTGCCAAGCACATCCTGAAGACGTGGTGGCGCAGACCGGGCGCGCCGATGTGCTCAAGGCGATGGGCAAGCTGACTGAGGCGCTGGCGGCTTACGAAGTTGTCTGCCAAGCACATTCTGAAAACGTGGTGGCGCAGACCGGGCGCGCCGATGTGCTCAAGGCGATGGGCAAGCTGACTGAGGCGCTGGCGGCTTATGAAGTTGTCTGCCAAGCACATCCTGAAAACGTGGTGGCAAAGAGCGGGCGTAGCTGCGTGTTGGCTGCATTGGGGCGTTATGAAGATGCTCTTGTGGGATTGCCTGAGGAGGTGTCTGAAGCTGCGCAAGACTGGATCGGGTTCCACATTCGCGGGATGATTTTGTTGCGTTTAGGGGAGTTCGAACAGTCAGCCTTGATTCTGGAGCACGGCGTGACACACTGTCCGTTGGCTAAATCGAGAACCTATTTCCGTCGTGCATTGTCAGTAGCGTTGTTGCAACAACGCCGTTACGAAGAGGCGCGCCAGCAAATCGAATTGGTGCCAACCTCTGTGTCAGCACCACAAACGAACGTCATCCGGCTGCACGTCTTTGGCGCTTTAGGCGATATAGCAACCGCTCAGGCCGCCTACCAAAATGTGATCGCTGGCCCGCAGAGAGCGCCACGAGACTTGGTGGAAGAACTCCGCTGGCAATTCATTTTGAAGCGCGCTCCTCGCCAGACCGAAAGATGGATTTGCGAAAAGGAGGCAGACTTCTTGCTGGAAGAATCAGACTTCCTGTTAGAAGCTGCCTGATAGTTTCTCATTTGCTCACCCCTCAAAAATCGCTGCCAAGAAATGGCGCGGCTCATTTGACCCGCGCCATCGTGTAGGTGTCTACAAACCCGCCATCGCGAAACGTGCTCTTGCGATGCGTGCCTTCGATCTCGAAACCGAATTTGCGATAGAGGGCGATGGCTGGCTCGTTATCCACGTAAACAGTTAGCTCCAAGCGCACGAGATTCAGCCATTGATCCGCCAACTCAACCGCTGCCTGCATCATCGCCGAGCCGAGGCCTTTGCCCTGCCAATCATCGCGCACCATCATGCCCAGGCTGCCGACGTGGTTGATGCGCGGCCTGCTGCTGACAGTCATGCCAATCGAGCCGACAACCTCGCCATCCACTTCGGCGACAAGCTGGTAATTCCCTTCCCCGCTTTGGGCCAAAAGTTCGCGCACAGACTCGACGCTGCGATAAGGCAGTTGCAACGTGTTGCGCACGACTTTGGGCGCGGTGAAGCAACGCCACAAAGCTTCCGCGTCTGACAGCTCGGCCCTACGAATAATAAGGTTCACGAATCCCGCCTCCTATGATTGCGCGCCATTTTCCACTGGTTGACAAGCTGCGACAAGAGCGGCTAAGTTGACGCGGCTTTATTTCAAAGGCACTTTTAGTCTATGGTCGCGCGTCGCTTCGTCATCTCCGGCATTGTGCAAGGCGTTGGCTTTCGCTTCTTCGCCATGCGTGCCGCCGCGCGTCATCAAGTGCACGGCACTGTGTGTAACCTGCCCGATGGCCGCGTCGAAGTCGTGGCCGAAGGCGAGCGCGACGCGATGGATGAATTCAAAAAAGACCTGGCGGCAGGCCCGACCTTCGCGCAGGTTTCCGACATTGAAGAAACCGACTTGCCCGCTACGGGCCGTTATCGCGATTTCCGCATTGACCACTAATTTCTAGATACCTACAAAGGAGCTTCCCCTGCAATGGTTGTTGACCCGACTATCGAACAAGAACTCAAGAACCTAATCCGCGAAGTCCCTGACTTCCCCAAACCCGGCATCCTGTTTTACGACATCACCACTTTGCTCAAACATCCTGCCGGGTTGAAAACGGCGTTGGATCACATGACCGCCCCTTACAAAAGTCACGCGATTGACACCGTGATCGGCATCGAATCGCGCGGCTTCATCTTCGCGCCTTACATCGCCGCCCAACTCGGCGCGGGCTTTGTGCCTGTGCGCAAACCCAAAAAGCTCCCGGCGGAAAAAGAGTGCGTCAGTTACGAACTCGAATACGGCACCGACTCGCTCGAAATTCACAAAGACGCCATCGGCACCGAGAACAACGTCATTATCGTAGACGACTTGCTGGCGACGGGGGGCACGGCCAAAGCCGTCACGCAATTGGTCGAAAAGCTCGGCGGCAAAGTCTTCGGCTTGTCGTTTATGGTTGAGCTGGAATTTTTGCCGGGGCGGGAGCGATTGGCTGGTTATGATGTCTTCTCGCTGCTAAAATACGCCTCGTAATTTTGGCAGCACGGGCTTGTAGCTCAGGTGGATAGAGCGACTGCCTCCTAAGCCCGGCATGAGCTTTTAGCTGTCAAGCCTTTAGAATCAACACTTTACGTGGTTTATTTTCAAGCCCGATTTTTTGAATCAGTCACTCTAAATCGGGCTTGATTTTACCACTTCCCCGCCCTTTTTCATATACCTTTTTCACGCGAAACAGTAATGCCTCAGTTATAGGCGAAAGATTAGATGCACCTCTCACAAGCATCAAAGTGCGCACCAGAGATAGCCAGCTTGTGGTCAAAGTTCATCCGCCTCTTTAGCCGCTTTCTACTGGCAAGAGCAGTTTCACTGGGTCACTGCTCGCATCGCGCGCTAGTGCATCAAGGACTTCTTTGCAATGCGCGATGGGATCTTTGACGCGCTTCTTGAGTGTCTGCATTACGCTCATCAGGATCTCGCGCGTTTTAGCGCCCGCTTCCGATTGCGAACCGAAGCTCACTTTGCGTGCGATGACTGTCGGGCGCAGTTCGCGCTCTGCGCGGTGGTTATCGGCGGGCACGCGGCGATCCGCCGCCCACTGGTACAGCCGCTCGGCTTTTTCAACAAACAGGTCTTGTATCCGGCGTACCCCGAGATGTTGCGCTTCGGCTCGCATGACTTGCTCGAGCTTGGTTTTGAGCTTGCGCGCAGCGGCATAGTATTGCTGGTCACTCAGCGGCTGGCTGTGCAGATGCATGGCATCAGCCAGCAAAGGGATGACGGTTGTAGCAAACAACTGTACCTCCGCTTCGGCACTGAACTCGTCGCGCAACTCTTCTACTTCGCGCAACAGGTGCGCGTAGCAGTATTGCAGCCGACACTTGACCTGGTTGTAGCCGTTGTAGCGATCCACCACTAACACCCCATCCAACGGCTGCTCACCCAAGACTTCGCGCACGACACTCGCCGCGCGCGTTTGCCGGTACAGGCATAAGCTCACACGCTCCGTGCAAAACAGCCAGCTATAGCCATTGTGGCCATCCGTGCGCCAAGTGGTCTCATCGGCGTGGCGCACCGCCGCCTGCCGATACTCGGTTTTCAATTGCTTGAGCACGGGCTGAAAGCTATGTCCCAGCCGATGCAAGGCTTCAATCACCGTCCCCAAGTTGAGGCCAAAGCGCCGTACCAAGCTGGAGAGTGGCACACCCTGCAAATAATGCTCGCCGACCAACTCACTGAGTAGTTGATTGCCTAAGAGCGCCTTCGGCAAGACAGCCGGTGCTTGACTCTGATAGCTCTTCCGGTAACGCGCACAATGCCGCCGCTCCAACTCGTAGCAAATACGCTTGACCACCACGGGCTCAAGCTCTAGCACCGTACGGGCACGGAGCTTCGCCGCGCTCAACTGGCCACCACAATCCGGGCAGCAAGCACTTAATTCGACGCGCCGCACTTCATCCGCCTCGGCGGCAGAGCAAGCGTTGCGTCCGTGCCCCGGATGCCCTTTCTTTGCCCCACCGCGCCTGGCGCGCTGGTCTTCCTCGCTGTTGGCTTTAACAGGCTTGCGCGCGGAGGGCGTAGCGGAACCAAACGGCCCCTCCTGCGCTTTTCTCTCCCGTTGCTTGAGCTTGGCTTTGAGCCGCTGTAGCTCTTCGCGCAACCGATCAATTTCACGCTGCTTCTCTAAACAGCCTTCGCACAGGTTGACGCCATAATCCGGGCTCTTGCCAAGTTGGTACTTCACGCGGTTTCCCATTACCGCTTAATACTTCCAGAGCCGCGGCTGGGTTCGGGCTCTCTTCAGCCTATAACTGAGGCATTACAGCGAAACACCAATAAACACGGGCACTCTACGCGTTTTCGTCCTACGAAACGAAATCCTTTTAGTTGTTCCCGCCCACCCGCCCTTTTAGTTTTTCGAGTTCAGGAGTAGAATCCCGCGCCAAGTCTACTTCAGATAGTACCCGAAGCAGACTACACCTCAAGATATACGGTTGCCCAACTATTCACCCCAAAGGAGTAGACCTATGTCTCAACAGGAATCAGGCTACGTTACTTATGGATTCGCCATCTTTGTTGGTCTCTACATTATTGCCAGAGCACTTGATAACAAACACCTGGTAGAGTCAACGAAGATGAAATACTGGGTCTTGTGCGTAGTATTCTGTGCGGTTTGGACATTGAGTTCAGCCATCGCACTTTTAGGCGTTTATACTCATGGACAAGAACCGGGCGGTAAGAACTTTTGGGCCGGAATCCTTTCTATGTCTGGTGCCTGTGTTTCAATGTTCAAGTGTTTGCCGCTAAAACCCGAAGACGAAACGCCAGAGAAAGACACTTACAATATTCGTCATAAAAGAGGAAGGGTAAGACGATGAATTACGCCAGACTTGGGAGGCTGGCAAAGGCAGCCGCCGAGCCAGGAGAATACGACGATTATACCGACGAGGAGTTGGGCGAAGACCTCGCAGAAGAGGGCTACACAGAAGCCAACTTTGAAAACTCGCTTGTCCTCCGAGGGAGCACTGCATTGACTGTACCCACTGTGTCCCCAGCAATGGAGAGCGAACTGCTAGAGGCAATCCAGGTTATCTACGAGAAAGTGGAGAACAAGGCCCTCAAGTATTCAGAGGACTCCGTCCTGTTCCCCAAGTGGAAGGCCAACGCTGCACTTAAGCAAGCCATGAAGATTCAGGCCAGAACGCAAGAACTAACCGCGTTCTGGGAATGGCAGCGACCCTCGCGCAAATACAAGCCCAAAAGGAAGCCCAGATAAGTGCGGTGGTTATAGAACGAGGTAGACGGGCGGAATATGCTTTACGTGAAAAGGTAGCAAACGCTGCGGCGGCTCTGGGTATGCCGCCTGAAATTTACAACCTCTATCTGACAAGAAGAATTGAGATTGATGCGAAGCTCCTAGAATTGCGGACACAGGCAGATATTGAGGTTGAAAAGATACAGAAGCTTGCAGACATCGAAATCGAAAAGGAGCGTAAGCTGTCTGAGCTTAGGCTTGAGCATAAGCGAGAAGAGACAAAAATAGTCTTTGATAATTCAGTGGCTGAGGCCAAGGAAGAGCTTAACTTTGGCTTGAGAAGTACGACCCTTCTGCCACACGAACGCATCAAGCAGATTCTTCAAGTAATTGCTGAATATGACAAGGAGATAGACGAGCTAGAGAAAAAACAGGATCAAGTTTACAGGTTATCTCAGCGGGAATATCAGCGGAAAGATAACTTAGAGCGGTTGGTGAAAGGGTGCTATAGGGAGATAAAGAATATTGAAAAGGGACTATCTCAAACTGATAACCGGCAAAAGCCGAAAAGAGCTACTAAGGCAAAGACAAGGACTCCAGAAGACCCGCGATAAATTCTTCCAGAGCCTCCTGACCCAAGACGACCTCTTGTTAATTGGCAGTAGTGCGGCTGGTGATGTGTATATTTTCCAGGAGCAACGGGAATCCCACATGCACATCCTTGGAACCACGGGCGAGGGTAAGTCGAAGTTCTTAGAGTATCTGATCCGAAAAGATATTGACCGTCTTGTAGAAGAATATGAGCAAGGAATCCACCCATGAGAGGGCAGGGCATGCGGTTTACTTTTTATAGCCCCCTCAGCCCAAGGGGGAACGATAACCAAGATTCTCAAATACTGTGCCCAGATAAATTTTAACCGCGTTCTATTGATTGACCCTTACAGATTCAGAACCCATAAAAAAGTCGCCCCTATAAACCCGTTTAATTATCATCCGAGCCATATCAATGATTCAGTTGCTTCGATGAAAGATGCGTTTCGTGTCCTGTTTGATGTCCGCGATCCGGGCAGAACTGCTATACTAGAAACAAACCTCGCTGCGCTAGTTTCCCTCCTGTAGTCGCGCAGGCAAAAACGTAGAAAAATTGACAGCCGTCGCGTTCCACGGAACGGCTCATGTGGTGGGTACGCACGCGGCAAGTTTGCTGCGCAGGTACTGCACATAGTCCGGCGGCAGCGGCACGGCCAGCACTTCCGCCAGCAGCGGTACGAAGTAGTGCAGTGAGCGGATGGGACCGAGCGGCGGCAGCGCGGGATCGCGCAGGCTGCGGCGCGCGGCGGCTAAGAGCAGTGCGGCTTCGACTGTTCCCCAGGCGAGGGCTTGCGCGTACCACTGTGCCGCCAGTTGGCGGTCGCTGCGGCTCGTGCGCGCCGGCGTTTGCGGCAGACTCAGGTACAGCTTGAGAACCCGGGCGATGTATTCTTTTTCGGCCGTTTTAGGGTTAGGCATAGGGTTGGTTGCGGCGTGCCGCAGCTTCACGTTCGCTCTCACGCACGCGGTAGCTCTGGCCTTCAATCGTGGTGATGTCGGCGTGGTGCGTGAGGCGGTCGAGCAGCGTGGTGATGCAGGTGGCGTTGGGGAAAACTTCGTTCCAGGTTTTGAAAGCGCGATTGCTGGTGATCAGAATCGAGCAGCGTTCGTAGCGGCGGTTGACGACTTCGTACAATAAATCTGCTGCCGCTGCGTCGTAGGAGAGATAGCCGACTTCGTCAATCACCAGCAGCGCGGGGCGCGCGTAGCTGCCGAATTTGCGGCGGCGTAGTTGCGGCGAATCACAGGCCAGATCGGTGAGCACCTCGGAGGCCGTGCGAAACAAGACGCGGTGCCCGGCTTGCACGGCGGCCAAGGCGATGTTTTTCGCCAGCATGGTTTTGCCGAGACCGTTCGCGCCCAGCAGGATGAGATTGCGCTGGGCGTGAATGAATTCAAGACTGAGCGCGCGTTCCAGCCAAGGGCGATCAATTTTCTTCGGCCAGTTCCAATCAAAATCCGCGATGGGGCGAAAGCGGCCGAGGCGCGCTTGGGTTAGCAGGCGTTGCAGGTTGCGTTGTGCGTGGTCGGCGAGTTCGCGTTGGGCGAGTTCCTCCAACAACACACGCGGCGCGAGCCGTTGGCGCGTGGCGCGTGCGACGATGTCGTCGAGTTGTTCCGCCGTCGCGCGCAAATTTAGTTGGCGCAATTGTGCGGGCAGGTCATGCGTGCTCGTCATCGTTTTGCGTGAGCTGGTCATAAGCCTCCAGGTTGTGCGTCGGAATCGAGAGCTCAGCCAGATGTGGCGCGCGGCTCAGATCAACTGGTAAAGGCGCGCGCGTCCCGCGCTTCAGGCGACTGAGAATAAAAGCTACGGAAGTCGCACGCGGCGTATTTTGTGCGAGGGCTTCGCGCACGGCATCAGCTAAAGCTGCCGCGCCGTAATCATCCAACAGCAAGAGCAATTGCGTGGTTTGGCGTGCCGGCGCTTCGCCGCGCTGAAAGGCGGCGTCGAGAAAGAGGGCGATGTCAGGGACTGCGTGTGCCAGCCGACCCGTCGCAGTCGCGCCGAGGGCTTTGCGTTTCTCTTCCAACAGCGCCTGCAGATGCGCGGGATCTTCAATCCGTTGATGGCGGTCATAGGAGCGCAGCTGGCGCGCGATTTCGCGTGCGCCGTCGAGCAAACGTACTTGCGTCGCGGAAGCGACCAGCGTGAGCGTGCGACCTACATAGGTGTGTGGGATGGAGTAATCATTCAAGTCAAAGCGGATGTAAAGCGTCTTGCCGCTGCGGATGGGTTGCACCAGGTCGGTTTCAAAGGGATGTGCGGGCAGCGGTAGCAAGCGCAGTTTTTCCGCTACGCATAATGCGCCAACCGTGCGCGCATCATCGCCCGGCCACGGACGCGCGAGCGTGACGCGGTCGCGCCAGTCCCACGCTGGTTGATTGAGCAATGGCAAAGTGACGAAGGGACGCGCGGCAAAGCAGGATTCACGCACATAACGAATGGTGCGTTCGACGCGGCCTTGCTCGTTGCCGCGTCGCGGCTGGCACGGCAGCGCGGCGAAATGATAGTGCCCGCAGAGTTCGAGCAGCCGCGGCTGAAAACGAATCTGGTCGCCGTGGCGCGCCAGGACTGCGCTTTTCAAGTTGTCATACAAAATGTTGCGTGGTGCACCACCAAACCAGGCCAAGGCATTGACGTGCGCCTGCAGGAAGTTCTCCAGCCGCTGGTCAAAGAAGAATTCAAGATAGAAGGCGCGGCTGTAAGCGAGCGTCAGCACGAAACACGAAAGCTGACGGCGCGCCTGCCCAACTTGGACGGTACCGAACGCAGCCCAATCTACTTGCGCCTGTTCGCCGGGCAAGGTCGTCAGGCGAAAGAAGGCTTCGCGCGTGGCCGGACGCAAGGGCTTGACCGCACGCCGCAACTGGTGAATGGAGCCCGTGAAGCCCCGCTCACGCAGCATTTCCAGCAGACGCGTGGCGCGCAAACGCGGGTACTGCTGCAAGGTCGCGCGCATGAATTCGGCATACGGGTCGGTGCTACGCGGCGGCAGCGTACGTGCGGCGGGCAGTGTAATGCGCAGCGCATTTTTGACGGTCTCGGGATGCAGTTCGAGCGCAGCCGCAATTGTGCCGACCTTCCAATGTTCGGCATAAAAGAGGCGGCGAATTTCCGCGACGGTTTCTGGTGCAATCATCATGTTAGCCAGTGCTGACGAAGGGATTGAGCCAACGGCCGACACGCCCGCACCAACGGCAAACAAGCGCGCCGAGCGCCGCCCAGCGGGGCTACGCCCTTGCAGGCCAGCACCAGGCGGACGTGTGCACGATGCCGGAAACGGCGGTGGCTTGAGAAGCATGATCCGTCACGTTTTCTTCGTCAGCGGCAGGCGCGCGTGCAAGGGGTGGCAGGTCGGCAGGTAATGTTTGAGGCACTGGTCGTTGTGCCAGACGGCGGCGATAGGCACGTTGCCGGTCACGATGATCAAGGCGACCGGCGCCGCTGCGCTGATGACGTTGGCGTGCGCTGCGCCGTTGCTGCGTCCGCGCCCGTGCGCGACACTGAGCACTGCAATAACGCTGCCCGCGATCGCAAGCGCGACAGAGAAAGAAGCGCGCGCCACAGCCTGGCGCGCGGCAAAAGCGTTGCCGGAACGGCGCCTGCGCGCCGTCTGCGCTCATGGGTGGCGCGGCCTCCTTTGCGTAGACAAAGGCTGCCACCAATGGCACGATCACTCCATCGGCTATGGAGTTGGATACCGTTCGCGGTAGGCAGCCCAAAGACGGAACCCCAGTTGTTGACGCAACCAGGGTTCACTATTTTGCGCGTACTCGTACCGAAAAGGAATCACTTCTTAAAGCGCTGCGCCTGCGGCGATGATGCTGATACTCCCGCTTTTCGCCCTTACCCCGTGAAACGCGACGGCTGTCAATTTTTCTACGTTTTCCCGTGCTCGGTTACACCTCCTTCATCACGGAGAATTTACGCTTTACGATTCTCTGTACTTCACGAATTACGATGACTTTGATTCTTACCGGCACAGAGAATTTATCTTTGACAAGTTAAAAGATAATTTGTACGCGCGTAAAGACTGGAATGATGTTCACTCCGCATTCAAGAACGAGTTTAGGTATAAGGATTTTGGCTCTACGGTCAGGAGATTAAACCCTATCTTCCAGAGCGATGCGCTTGAACTTATGTTCGCCCACCGGAAGGGAGTGGACTTTACGAAGCTGATTTCAAACGGCTGGGTAATTTTAGTAAACGCCGCAACAGATGAAGGTTTAGATGTCTTACAAAGCCGCCTGATGGTCACGATAATCTTAAATCAGGTAATGGGTGCGATTGAGCGAATGAGACGGGGGACGAGTGAGGGTTGGGAGTTTGCGAAGCCCTATTATATTTACCTAGACGAGGCCGGGGAATACGCGACAAGAAAAGTTGCCCGTACCCTTGAGCTAAAGAGACAAATCGGTATCCGATTTATTTTATCCCACCAGCAGCTAGGCCAGCTTGACGACGATCCGCGAATCAGAAAAGCGGTGATGGGGAACACTAAGCTAAAAGCCGCCTTTTATATCGAAGACCCAGAAGAAAGACTACGCGTGACAAAGATGGTTGGGTATGGCGGAGACCTGAAACCCGATGATGTTGCTTACGCCCTTTCCCTAGACCAGAAGAAGCGGCAGATGGTGTTCAGAAATAACCGCATTGCCCCAGTCTTAGTAAACGTGCCTGACACCCCTGATGGATCAGGGAATGTTGCCAAATATTTAGACCAATTATTTTCAAGTCCTTGGTATTACACTGCCGAGGAAATCCGAAAAGACAATGCCGAGCGATTTACGGGAATTGATTCTGTCCAGTTTGAGCGAGGAACCAAATCTCACAACCGAGCAGCTTCACCTAGCCGTGGGCGGAAAACTAAACACCCTCCAAAGAGCACTGAAGGAACTCCAAAAGAAAAAAGTGCTGGCGGAACCGGAACGGTTTCGAGCGTGGACGCACTATTTTTGGAGGCTGAAAAGCTCAAAGAAACTAACCGAGCAAAGCTATAAACACGAGAAGATGTGCGGCGACGTGTGGGCTGGTCTCAAATCTACCGGCGAGGATTTTATCTGGATTCCGAAGTCAGACGGCAAGAGTGGTTTTCGGTTTGACCGTGCGTTTAAGATTTTCGGCAATCAGTTTTTCCTTGAGGCTGAGACGGGGACGCACTATCACAAGCGCGAGACAGTCATCCCGGAAAAGGTCGAGCACTACCTGAAACTCGACGGAAGGTTTCACGTCATTTTCGCTGTTCAAGACTATGAGGACATCCCAGCTAAGAAGTACGCAGATGAGTTGATTAGAATTTTAACTCCCTACAACCGAGGCTCACAGTTCCTCGTCTCCCCGTGCATTATGCTTCATAAGCGCCCCCTTTCTGAGTGCCTGATCCGCCCACGGGACGGTGCCCTTTTCTCGCTTCAGAGCGTCCAGTAGCCTTCCACCCGGCTTCCAGTCGGCCTCCATTCGAGTGGAAAACTCTTTTCGTATAACATGCTAGGGTATAAGGAGTTAAAGGACTTCCGTTATCCTGACTATTCTATATGGTGGCGGATGATGGGCTTTGTCCCGTGTCGCTCAATCCCGCTTCCCGTGTGGGGCGCTAAAGACGGGTTGGTTGCCTCTCGGCTACTGGGTTTGGGTTTGTGGGTTTTGGGTGTCTGTGTAGCCTCAAGTTTTCCGCTCCCTAAATACGTCCCTATATGAAACGACTTGTTTTGATTGCGATTATTAAGACGCTTGTGTTTGTTTTATTGGCGTCTTGGTTTGTGTGGATTGTCGCTTCTATTGGGTGACTGAATGCGTTCAAAGGTCACGAGACTTTGACCTAAAGACGACAAAGTTTGAATATGGTTCTGTATATTAAAAGTTAAGGCCAGAAGTTTTAATAGGAGTTCTAAGTTTTGTGGAGACCTTTTCGGAGGTCTTTTTCTTTGTCTAGAGGAGCTAGAAGAGTATGATTACGCATGCGATGAGTGCGACGAGAATTTTTTCAGGTGTGAGTTGCGTCCAGATAAGGAGACCTTAGAGGAGGTGCGCAGCAGGCTCACGTATATTCGCGAGTGTTATACGGGCTGGGGCAAAAAGCGGATATTTCAATGTCTGGATATGGTGGAGGCCCAGTTAAAGGATATGGAGGGCGAAGAATTAAGCGAGCAGTAAATTTATGGCTAACTCTGAATATCGGAACCCATTCAATGAACCTAAGCGGAATTACCCAAGGCAGGAGTTTGATAAGTTTTGCGACACTTACGAAAAGCATTATGCGCTAGTCGTAATCGGTGAGTTTAATAAGTGGACGGCGCTTGCGTGTGGGCTGATAGTTTTAGGGGGGGTAATTGTAACTTTAATTCTCAGCTAAATTTATGACACTCATTTACACATTCACCGGCAAGGCCAAAGAACTATTGCCAGACTTACAGACCTGGATAGGGATTGAGAATACGCAGATAGAGCACGCAGAGCTTTACGAGGGAGAGTAGTCACAAGGCGGTCTTATCCACGCACGGATACGGGCTGCTTTTTCATTTGATATGATGAATAGGCAAGAGTGAGCCATACCACCCCCCCCACCCTCGCCTCTGCAAAGGGCACGGGCGATGACCCTACGACACGGTAAGATGGACGTCCTAGCCCTCTAAGTAACTCTTGAAAAGTTCGGGGCACTTTTTCAGTGCCCCAGAACCAGGGCTAAACTCCCAGTGACCAAACTGCGGAGGAAAAGCCCCGATGATCTTTGTCAATACGCTAAGCCCGGAAGCTCGTCAAGCACTTGAAGACCTAACCCAACACGCATCCAGGCGCGTCGCACAACGCGCCTGGATGGTTTTGTGGTCAGCCGAACAAGTCCCTGTCTCGCAGATCGCAGGCCGCTTCCACTGCCAAGCAAAGACTGTGCGCAAATGGCTGCGGCGCTATCAACAAGACGGCACGGCGGGCTTGGCGGATCAGCCACGCAGCGGTCGTCCAAGCTGCCTGACCGCAGGTGCCGAGCAGGCCATCTTCACCCAAGTCAATCAACCGCCTTGGACTTTCGGCTATGTCTTCGCCTTTTGGTCGGTCGCCACGCTGGCGCAGCATCTGGCCGCCCGCTGTTGGCAACGCGTCAGCCCCTGGCTGGTGCGCCGGGTGTTGCTCAAGCTGGGCTATCGTTGCCGCCGCCCCAAACTCGGCCCGCGCCAGTTTGATCCGCAACGCGCGGCCATTCACCAGGAGATCGGCAAACGCATTGCCGAGGCCACGCCCGAGACCGTGATACTGGTGGAAGACGAGACCGACTTGCGGCTCGTCCCGCGGCTGCGCCGGATGTGGATGCGCGTGGGCGCGCAAGTCGTGCTGCCCGCGCCCATGACGAATGCTTGCCGGACGCTGTTCGGGACGCTCGATATGCACAGTGGCGAAGTCTTTTACCGCGCCTTTGCGCGCAAACGCACGCAGGAGATGAGCGCCTTTCTGGAAGACTTGTTGGCGCCTTATGCAGGCCGCCCGATTCTGTTGATTCTCGATCACGCTTCGATTCACCAGAGCCGCGCGCTGCAGGCTTGGCTGCTTGAGCATGCGCAACTGCAACTGGCTTATTTGCCCAAGTACGCCGCGCACCGCGATAACCCAATTGAGAAGCTCTGGTGGCGGCTCAAAGGCTTCATCACGGCCAACCGCTGTTGCCGTTCGATGGAGGAATTGCTCGCAGTGGCCGACAAGTTTTTCAAACAACTGACACCTGACCAGGTCTTTCAACTGGTCGCCTGAAAACTGCCCCGAACTTTGCAACAGTTACTTAGGGTACGGGCGGAACCCTGCTCTATGAGGGACGTAGTGGTAGCAGTACGCGTAAAAGACGGTCGCAGTGATATGGATTGCTGCGGCGGACTTGTGAGGCCAAGCACGGCTAGCTTGATGGTTCTCCCTTGTGCCTTTTGCGGGCGACCAAGCCCACAATACCCCGCGTCTTTAGCCGGACGTGGGGTTTATACCAGCCTATGAGTGTTTTGACCCAAACCAGTATTAAGGGTGAATACCACCCGCCCGGTCGCACATATCGAAGACGCCCTAAGTCCGACAAGCGACAATTACGAACACTCAGGAAATGAGGCTATCGTTTTGCTTGGTTATGCCGAAGCTTTAGACAGTGACAAGAAGAAACAGCCGCAGCAGGCCGAAATAGAGCGCAAGAAGGCGTATCAGACACTGGACGCGTTATGGAAGCCGTTCGCCGACCAGAAAGCGTTGATGCAGAGTGCGGGCAGGCCGATGTTTGAAGTGCCGGATTTCCTCTCGCAGGGTAAGAACTCAAGTCAATTCATCGGAAACTTTAATTACCTAGACTAATATGATTCTCCAAGGCGACCCATACAACTTGCAAGGCTCAACGCCAAGCATCCAAGGCGGTCAAACGGCGACAGTCCTGCAACCCGCATCTTTACCGACCCCGATAATGCCGCGCGGCGCACCGGCACCCGTTGCACCAGTCCCGGCACCCAAACCAGCCGCACCAAAACCCGTAGCACCGGCACCCGCCACTCCTTCAGTAACGTTCTATAAGCCCGATCCGAACAGCCCGCAGGTGTACGACGCTTCCGGGCGTGCTTTGAGCTACGCGGATTACATTGCGGCAGGTGGTAGACCGGATTTCAGCAATGTGGTCAACCAGCCCATTCCAGGCCAGACAGCCCCCGCGCAGAGCTTCACGCTTGGAGACGGCACCTATAATGCAAACGGCAGTCCTGTTCAGCAGCAAGGCGCGTTGCCAGTTCCCACCACGCCGCCCGCAACTCCGCCCGCACAAGACCCAAATCAGACGCGGATAGGCGAACTCACCAAGCAGCTTTTCAGCACGAGCACTGCGCCGAGCCAGCAGAAAATCTACGAGGATGCTTATAACGCATCTGGCCTAACTGAGATAAAGACAAGGCTCACCGACCTCAATACCAAGATTGCTGACCTCACGGCCAAGTTCACGAGTAAAGAAGCAGACATAAACGAAAACCCCTTCCTATCCGAGGCTTCGCGCATCGGCAGATTGAAGCGGCTCACAGACCAACGAGACGCGGAAGTCGGTAATCTGATTGACCAGTACAAGTCTTACGCTGACCTCTACAACCAGGGCATAGATGAAGTAAACAACTCCGTCGCGCGACAGGTGGGCGACTACAACGCGCAACGACAAGTAGGCACCGAAGAATTGAACTACTTGCTCGGCATAGAAGGCGCAGAGACAGAACAACAAGCTATAGCGGAAAAGAACGCGACCGCCTTCGCTGAGAAGAACAATATTACGGGCAGATTCTACAAGTATCCCGGCAACGACACCGTATACGACACGAGAACCGGCAAGCCACTGTCCTACGAGGAATATAAGGCGCTTGGCGGCGCGGGAAAGCCGGGCGCAGCCTTCCCGGATGTACAGACGCTTCAATCCGAGCTTAAGACCATCAGCGAAGGACAGAGCCTTTATGATCCCGTGACCGGCCAAATCGTCAATTCAGTTCCGAAAACCTATAAGCCGGGTTCATGCGGTAGTAGCTCAGAGATTGGCGGGCTGTCCACCGCGCAGTTCAACCGCTTGAATACGATTTCTGACAATGCCCGCCAGGACGCGAATATCAAAGAATTCCCGGCAGTCAGAGCGAGCTTTGAGACCGCACGAAGCGCGGCCACCAAAGGCAACGGCGCAGGCGATATTGTTTTGATGCGTATGATCGCGAAGATTACCGATCCAACGACCGGCGTTCGCGAAGAAGAATTCCGAACCTTTGAAGGCGCACAGAGCACCCTTGCACGATTCGGGATTACGCTGACCAAGAAGATGTGGGCAGGCGACCGTTTGACCGACTCAGGACGAGCGCAGCTTTTGCAGCAGGCCACCGACATCTACAACCAGCGCAAGTCCGCTTATGACACGTCAGTCCAGTTCTTCACGAAGCAAGCTGATGGAGTAGCGCCAGGGCAAGGCTCACAAGTCATTCCCTACTACGTCGCACCAGATAACACACAGAGCGGAGGAGCGAGCGTAAACCTTAACGACCTATTCTAAATCTATGGCCGCACTTCAAGTCCTCAGTGCTCCGACAAACACGCCTACACTTACGGGAGTAGTGAATAAGCCGAGCGGATTACCTACCGCGCCTTTGAAAGTGGCACCGCCCGCACCGACGCCCGCGAAACTACCCGTGGTGAGTAAGCCCACAGGTGTGCAGCAGAATTTGAGCGTTCAGCCGCTTCCAGCGCAGCCGAGTATTTACGTTCCGCCAAAGCCGCCAGAAGCCCCGCAGATGGACAAAATCGCCTCTGATATTGGCGTTGCACGAGGACGCGGCGCAGACGACACGACCATCCTTTACACGCTTGTAAAAAAGAACCCCGCGCTCACAGAACCTGTGAAGGTCGCCATTCAGGAGCGCAAGGCCACGCCTTCTCAGGTGCTCGACGCGATAGTGGCTAAGCATCAGACCGCTCAAGAGTCTAAAGAAAAGTGGGGCGTGTTTGATAAAGACCCCGCAACGTGGGGAGTAAAAGATTTTCTCTCGCCCGCCAAAGATGTTGTGGTCGGCGCGGGAAAGAATTTTGCTCAAGTCGGAAACTTCTTACTGAAACCCCTTGATAAGGCTTACGAGAAGGTCACGGGCAAGAAGGCACCGCTTGATGTACTCACAGATGAAGACTTAAAGGCTAAGGGAGTTTTCCAGCACGTTGGCAAAATTACGGGCGACATTCTCCAGCAGATGCAGCCGCAAATGCTATAGCGCCTCTTGCGAGTGCAATCACGAAAAGTTCAAAGCTCGTAAAAGCTCCGGCAGCCGTGCAGAAGCTTTTAGACGTTGGCGGCAGAAGTGCTCTTGATGCAGGTGCAGGTTATGCAGTAGCCAAAGCCCAAGGCTACGACGACAAGGACGCGAAGACAGCCGCTCTTATTTCTGGTGCCCTTCCGTGGGCGAGTGCCGCATTCTCAACCGTCGCCAAAGTCGCGGGCGTGAACAAAGTCGGTGAGAAGATTCAATACGCCGTCATCAAACCCACCAAGGCCGACATCTCAAACGGCTTCAAAATTGAGAACGTCAATAAATACAGCTTGGGTGGAAGCCTCAAACAGACTGCCAAGAAAACACAGGCAGCAATCACGGAGCGGGCAAACAAATTGAAGTCACTCCTCAAACCCGGAAGCGCACGCGTTGACCTCAATAAGGTTTATTACGAAACAGCGACCAAGCTTGAAAAAGAAGTATTGGAGAACGCCGGTTCAAACCTTGCGCTGAAGGCACAGCTTGAAAAGTTCGCGCAGGAAATGACGCAGCTATCACGGGACGGAATTATTGACATAGCCGACGCGCAGAGAATCAAACGTGCCTTCGGAGCAAAAGGAGCATGGCAGTTCGGCATCCCGGCAGAAGACGCGAACGCAATTGAGCAGGTCTACAACACGGCGTACAACATCCTGAAGACGGATATTGAGCAGGCCGCAACTAAGGCAGGCAATGCGGGCGTGAAGCAAATCAACAGAGAGCTTTCAGAGCTTATCCCGATTGAGCACGCGCTGATCCGCAGACTCCCCGTGGCCGCACGACAGAATCCGCTCTCACTCACCGACCTTGTTTCACTCATCGGCGGCAGCAAACTCGGAGTGCCTTTGTTCGTTCTCAACAGACTTACGAAGAGCGGCAGCATCGGCGCGAAGCTCGCGAATGTCGGCAAGCGACCACAGACACGAAGCGCGGTTAAAACGCTCATCTCAGGGCCGGGGACAAAGCAAATAGAAGAAGCTTCTACGATAAAAGAGGTGACGGGAAAAATCCCGAAGATACCAGTCGGTCTCTCTGTTGAAATGCGTGGCGATCCGCGTATACCCGCACTAGAAGAGAGTTGGCAGCGCCTACAGCAGCAGAAAGTAAAACTACTCAACCAGGGCAAGTCCGAAAGCCACCCAAGCGTCAAGAAGTTGATACAGGCGCTGAGAGCTATTGAAAGTAAAGTCAGCACCCTAAGTAATTAACGCTTATATGAGCCAAGATAGAATTGACTCTCTCGAAAAGAAAGTAGACGACCTTGCCAAGATTATTACGCCAATGGCAGAGACCTATGCGGCGGCTGTTCGGGTTGGTAAGTGGTCTTCCGGGGTATTGGTATTCATTTCAATTTTAATCGGTATCGCGTTAGGCATTAAAGCATTACTCAAACCCTAATAGTATGGACATCACTTGGAAAGGCTCGCCCAATTACAACAAGCGCACCAAACCCGTAAAGAAAATTGTCATTCATTGGTTCGGACTCGGCACACTCGAAAGCGCGAACACCCGCTTTCAGAACGCCGCGAATAAGGTCTCAGCACACTACGGCATTTCAAAAGGCAGGATATGGCAGTGGGTGAAGGAGGAAGATGTAGCCTGGCACGCAGGGGACGGAGCCGTGAACGCTGAGAGCATCGGCATCGAGCACGACGCAACCACAGACCACAACCTGTCAGACCAAGACTATAAGCTCTCAGGCCAGTTGGTTGCTGAAATCGCAAAGCGCCACAACATTCTGCTTGACCGAGCACACATCATCGGCCACAAGGAAGTGAAGCCCACGCAGTGCCCAGGGACGATAGACATTGACCGAATAATCTCAATCGCTATGCAAACTACCCTAAAAGTCCAACTGGTATTCAACAACCAGACCTACACGAACGAAACCAATCTAATGGCCCAGGCCGCGAGCCGAATGACACAGCTTAGCGGTGGCAAAGTGGTCTTGGACTTCTTGCCGCCGATTCGCACCATTCACCAGAACATCCCGGCTAAAGTGTATATGGACGCTTCCGGTCAGGATTGTGCAGTAGACAAGGACTGGTTTATTGAAAACGTGTGGAGCCTCAATAAAGGCGCGGACGTGGTTATCTTCGTCGGCAAACCAGGTGACTGGCAGAACACGCACGAAGGCATTACGACCTATGGGCACTACTATTCAGAACTGCCCGCGACATTCCCGGCGCTGATGCAGATTGTCGCAGGTGAGAATGACGTTTCGTGGAAGTGGCCGACGCTCCCCGCCTTTGTCCATTACGTGACGCACGAGATTTCGCACGCGCTCTTTCAGAATAGTGATGCGCAAGACCAAACGCACCTCTACGATTACGCGTCAGTAGACGGACTCGCCACGGCTTTACCCAATCTCAATTACGAGACCATTAACTACAGGCTTGCCCATAAGGTGAGCTATGAAAGGAACGCAGCAGTGTTTATAAAGAAAGAAGGAGATGGAACGATCTATCTCAATGAGGCAGACGTATTAGTCCCATTTTCAGCTAAATACGAAAACTTTTTGGCAGACTTTCCGAACGCGAAAGTGCTCACACTTAGCCCGAACGAGTTTTTGAAACTCCGCATAGCTAACAAGGTTGTCATCAAAGACAGATAGATTATCAATACCCACACAAAAGCAGAGAGTATAATTAAAGAGACGAAACACGGGGGCTGGCGAGTTTGGGACTCATACCCAATAGTGGCATCGCCATTGCGCTAAAACCGTGAAGCTGGCCCCTATCAATTATATGAATTCATTCCTCAGAGCACTCAGTTCAAAGATTGTTTGGTTCAACGTTATGACCACAATCCTTGAAATAGGAGCCGTGATAGACGGTATCCTTCCGCAGAAGTATCTCATTTACACCACGACCGCGAAATCCATTCTGACCGTCATTTTGCGCGTGTGGTTCAACAAACCAAGTGACCCACCGGAAATCAAAGCCATCCCGGAAAGTTTATAACCCCCGTTTGAATATCTGTCCGAAGTGCGGCGCGACTCTGTTGACCATCCAAGACCAGAAAGACCACGAGAAGGTCTGCTTTGTAAAGCTGCATAGTGAGAGATGACGCTACCCCGCCTAATGTGTGGTGGGGCCTGCATCGAGCGAATTTCTTCAACGCTTGATGTAGACCTTACCTCGCACATTCCACAACACGAAGGAGACCAAACATGAAATCCACATACGGGGAGGTGATTTATGTGCGCAGAATGCGATACGCTGTTGTCTGGCTCATTCTACGAGCATATGAACTCGTGCAAGCGTTACCACGCGGTATGCTTTGCGAAACTCGCGGCTTTGAACCGTGCGTTTGCTCTGCTCTGTAAACTCAGGTTCTGAAAGGAGAAAGTGCCTATGAACGAATGGTTCGTGATTATGGACTTCAATTAGACCCACCTATATCCCTACCTTTCCGCCCCTGCCCAATTGCGGATCAATTCAAAAAGCCACCGACTTTATGCCGATGGCTCTTTTCTTTGTTCAACCAATCGTGTATTCATATCTTTAGGGGGTACTATGGAAAGATTGAATATGACGGACGAGCAGTGGTCGGGTTATCTGGCGGATAAACTGAGAGAATCTATACGCTCGTCAGCTTACGTAATGGATAGTCTTGAATTCCATAAAAATGAAATACCAGAAGAGATACTAGATGACCTTAAGTCACACCAACACTATATCATTGATAAGATGCTATTAGTCTTTGCCGGGTTAGAGGGCAAGATTAAACAATATACCCACCATGACGCTGAGTTAATTTTTGAACTTGGTCAAGCAGGGTGGGAAGAAGTCCTGTTTAACTATGGGCTCGGCCCAGAGCCAGAACATGTAAGGAGAAAACGATTATATCCACAGTTCATAGCAGAACTCTTAAGTGTACTGGTTAACCCGGCGAGAGAAGGTAGAAGAGATTTTTACGACATCGTAGAGAAGTATCACTTCAAAGACACTGAGTCGAAGCATCTAATGTTGATGATAGAGCCAGTTACACAAGGTGACAAGAGTTGGGAGGATTTCCGGAAGGAAGCAACTACCTTTATTCAACAAATCGCCGTCACAAAATAAAAACCGCCCCATCCCACAGAGCGGTCTTACGTTTACTCAGCAGCTTTCAGGTCATCCCCAAATGCAGATATGCAAAAAGCCCACCGATTTGCACCGATGGGCTTCTTTGTGTGCGAGCTAATAGGTTACTTACCAATACATTTCGAGGTTAAAGTCATCCTCAAATTCAAATTCGTCCTGACTGGTATTGGTTGAAATATCAGTAATCTGTATTTCTTCGTGCTGGCCGCCCAGACGGATACCGGTTAGTTGCATCGAATCTTCACTGCCGCGCGTTAAGAGCGCGTCCCGGTCAAACTTGTCACTATTCACTACGACTGTAGCTTTCGCCGTCACCACGACATCAGCATCGCGTTCAAGCTTCATTTCGTGTGAGGCCCCGTCAAAACGTACTTTATAACGTCCAGGTTTGATCTTCACACCGTTTACATAAACGGTACTGCTAATATTGATGTTTTCTTTCAGGTTTTTGTAGTGATCCGCCAACGCGCCCGCGCTCAGCAGACACAACAAAGAAAAACTCGTCAATCCAGTCGCTATTTTTTTCATGACTTCCTCCTTTTAGAAAAACCTGCTTATCTCAATTCTCATCGAATATCGAAATCAGGCGTTTCATTTATAGGTTTAGTGTTCACTCCTCTTAACGATAAGACCTAAACTTATTGGATTTATCAATGTAGCCCACTGCTACAAATTGACCTTGCGACATAAATCCCACTTCGCTTCCCCTAGCAGTATAGGGAGTGTCAAACTTCTGTTCTTTTGTTAGCTTGCTGCTTCTCTTCGTTTCCTGACGCGCCAACCAACGATCAAGCTTGGTATAGTCGCGCTCCATTTTTGCCTGCCACGCAGTATCTTTGCGAGCCTGTTTGCTCAAGCCATCTTGTGCGTATGTGATTTGGCTTGCACCCACAATCGCACCACATAAAACAACTGAGCCTACAACTTGTGTTAACCTTCTTTTCATAACTCCCTCCTTGTTCCTGTTTCTTCTTCAGGAACACTTTTGACTATTGCAGATGACGTGCCATCAGACCACGTAGACTGCTAAGCTCTTTTTACAGAATATTTCAGAGCTATATGAGAACAGGCCAATTAGCCTAAGTGCTATCAAATGTACAGATGAACCACAGTTTGAACTTGAGACGTGCATTATCTGTATAAACAAAAACCGCCCCTCCAAGGCGGTCTTATTTTGCTCAGCTTAGAACGGAATATCAGACGGGTTTATCTCATTCTCAATCTCCGCGTGCTCTTTCTGTCTCTGCTCATCCGACACTACAGGTGCTTTGCCTTCACTTTCGCGAATCTCCTTTTGCAGTTCTTCGATGGATGGCGCGGCTTCAATTGCTGCCAGTTCTTCATCCGTAAGCGGGATGCGCTTGGGTGATGGAATGACCGTGTATTTTACTTCCATCTTCCCCGCATTCTCAGTCTGAATGTTGATGTTGTACGGCATCGGCACTTCGTCGAAAGCGTAGTCCGGGTCAAGCTGAAGGCTCATTATGTCCTTATAGATTTTGTCCGGCATAAAGTATGGCTTCACTTTGCCGTCTACCAGGTCGAGCACTTGGCACAACCACTTGAAAGTCGGCTTGCCGTTGAAATCCCCAGGATGAGGAAGACAGACACTTACAAGGCGTATTTTGTTTGCGCCCTCTTTAGGCTTGAAATATTCGCCTTTGCCGAGGCTGTATTGCTTCTCCACTTGTTCTCTATTTTGGCTGAAGTTGAATTGCATATATTGTTTCCTTTAAGTCGGAGGCACATTGCAGACAAGGGATGCCACAATGCGCCGTCCGCCCTTGTTAATTGAGTTCGTTGATTTTGCGCTTCATCGCGTCTATTTGCTTTTCCATCTCTCGTTCGTAATAGAGGTCTATTTCGCTTTGCGTGATGCTGCGCTTGTTTTGCTCTCCCCACTTCTTGAGGAACACAGCTATCGTTGCCCTGTAGCGGCTAGAAGGGCTTTTGACCACCTTACCGTCTACGGGAAGCGGATCGTCTTTGACTTCTTCTTGCGCGATTGGTTTGGGGTTGAAGGCGAACCAGCCGGGTTGTTGTTCGAGGCCGAAGAGAGAAGCTTTAATATCGGCTTCAATTTCTTGTGTCGTGACTGTAAACCGCAGGGATTTGTCTGCGAGCGTTCGGAATGAGGATAGCTGCCCAGGGACTTGTATAATCACATTGTTTTAGATTGGTTGATAAATGACCGACCTTTGAGAAATGCGAAGCCCCCCGACAGGCTAGTTGCGTAGCCATCGAGGGGCAAAAGTTCAAACTCTTTACACCTACGCAACTAGGTAATATTAGTCTAGCAAGTAGGTAAAAGCTGTCAATGTGGATAAAATGCCATCCCTATTTTAGTAGGACAGGGCAATCTTTTCTTCTATTTTCCCGTCTTAGCTTCTTGATCTCCTATATAGGATGACGGGCGTCTTTTTACTGATAAAGCACTTTAGCCAATAGGGCTGAATTTGGCGAGACTTGACTGACGTAAAACTGCCCTCGTAGGATACGCAGCCTATTGGGGACACGAGCCTATTGTTATAGTTTGACACTCACAACTATTTGATATCCATTCCTGTTTCCTACACGGAAGATCCTGTGCACGTTCTGTAGGACTGTCCCATAGGCAAGGTGGTGGAACTCCTCCGCACCCGTTATTAGTGAACCAGTTATATCGGAAACAATTAGCGCCCTCACCTTGGCAATCAATATAACCATTTACAACACCACCATCCTTTTTCTTGAAGCTCGTAAATTTAACAGGATAAGGTTGATCGTTAATATACCCTGTACCATCACCAAAATTGACGTGTTGTGGAACTAACTTTAAGTGAGCTAGACCGTTTGCAATAAGTTCACTTCTAACCGTTGGGTCAAGATATGTAAAGAACTTATTTGCTCTTTCATCATCGAATTCCACGTTACAAGTATCACCAGGGTTGATTGGCTTGTCTCCTAATTCAGAAATAGTTTTTGCGGGAGATAACCTCAAATCTCCATGATATAGTGTCATCCCTCCAAGACGCCCGAGAATTTTCTCTGAATCTGTAAAGAGAACAGAAATGCTAATAAAATATATTGGTTTAGCTGAAACGTTCTTAACCACCAACCCAAGCTTCTTTGGAAAGTCATCTGCATTGAGATTTTTGACCTCAACCAGTTCCAAAATTCCCTTAGGCCATTCACGCTCAGAAATCACAGCCTCTCGTTGCTGCTGGATTGAGGCCAAACTATTCCACTTGAAACCTTTAGACCCAAGACTCAACATACTAACTAGTAAGAGTATTATTGATATTGAGATCATGAAGAATCTGCGGCTAAGACGACTTCTTCTGTTGAGCATAATTTTCTCCTTTAATATGCACAATGCTCACTCGAAAATAAAAGTGTTCATTATGCCAGTTTTGCTGGGGGTTGTTATCTAATCTAGCCCTGGCTGAGAGGCAAAGTTCTCTTACCTTTTGAACACAAAACCTCCCAAGCCAAGACTAAAATGAACTGAAGTGAACTGTTCTGCGTTACTAGACTTGAGATAGCAACGTATTGTCTCGCCTATACGCTTATTGTTCCACTTTGTCAACAATAAAAAGCTGCTTAGCAATGATTTTCCACAAACCTAAATCTCACTCGCAATGGTCTACGCAATCATTAGACACACCTCTCCTATGGGCTCAAAAGACCCTTTACATATATGAGCGTGAATTGTTGGTAGTTCCTGCCAATAAAATTGAATTTTTTTTCGACTAAATCGAATGCTCCGCACGCGTCCTCAGCCATTAGGGTATACCGCTACGAATTGAGCGGAGTGTACACAAGAGATTGACGCTCAGTCAAGACAGGATTAGAATCTGCGCCGCTCAAGCTGTATCATCTGCCCCGTTCACTACAATGAATACCTTTGATAGCCACGGGCAGTCCAAGCGGGCTGCTTTTTGTTAAGCTCAGTCCTCCTTCTAATGTATGCAAAAGACTGTTGAAATACTTCTTGTAGTAG
Organism: uncultured Acidobacteriota bacterium; assembly: GCA_963699175.1. GTDB lineage: Bacteria > Acidobacteriota > Blastocatellia > RBC074 > RBC074 > JACPYM01. Next base: position 3,096,284 of record OY969418.1, read on the forward strand.
GGATACTCGCGAACATAATTAAAGCTGGCGATTTATTACTTCGTCCTCATCAACAATCTTGGCTTCAGGAAAAGTTTGATGTGCTAACTCTAAAACTTGACTATACTAGACTTTTAGAATGGTTCTCTAGGATCCTAGTGAGACGAGTATTACTTTTTGTCGCGAGAAAAATCTGTATAATTTGTATCTTACTGTCACTATCATTACAAAAGGGCGTTCCATTGATCCTTAGAATTCTGATTATGGCTCCAGTTATATGGTTAATTTACGACTTATATTTCAATATAAAAAGTCCGCATTTCGTTAATATTTTGGCTTCTAAAATGAGCGTGCCTTATCGACGTAGCAAGTATACGTGGATGCTGTCAAGCGGAGGCGCTTTAGAGCGTAGCGCTATTCAATGGATATTAGATTGTACCTCACTTACTTATTATATATTTCGCCTTATTGTAATCGCAACAACAGTTTTAATATTTACCTGGCTCACTGTTAATGGAATCCTGAGAATCGATAGGCTTCTCAAGCCTTATTTAATGGATGAAGTTCTAGCATGGACAATGGTATATGTATATTACGGAGCATTTATTTTACTTTTAACACACGGGTTGTCTATTATTCTTCTAGGAACATCGTGTCTTATAGCGCTGACCGTATCACTGGCTATATTGTTTATGGAGCTGATGCTGAAAGCTACTCGTGGAATAGTGTGGCGTATAACAGAGTACAGCAAAGGGGCATTTGCGGCAATAATTTTATTATTTACCGCTCTACTCGCGGTGGCAGAGGCCTACCTAAAATATCGCAAGTAATACAGACCGCAATAATTATCCACACCCCACCTCTTGACCAATCCCACCCACTTGCTACTGTATAAGTAGTTCCTTCATCAAATCTTCAAAAGACCTTACGACATTGAAACCCCGTTTGGGGCGTGTGATAACCCGTCGTAAGGCTCACCGCTCAAAACGGGCTTTTAATTATTCATACTCACGCCAATGCAAAACGAAATATGGGAAGGCTTCAAAGCCGTCCATCACCCTACCACTGTAGCTCATATCGAAAGTATATGGGGACAGTCAGTCACGTTAGAACAATTCGCTGAGGAGCATTTGAAGACGTGCAAAGCGAAAAATGGTAAGCCGTCACACGTTCGCCATACCTTCAAACACTTGGTTTCTCAAGGCTGGATTAAAGACGCTACTGCTCGATAATTCGAGCGGCTGCGTTTTTACTTATGTAAAAGACAATTCAGCCAAACGCCGTGTTCAGGTTCTCCCGGCGATAAACAGGATGAATCTGGCGACTTATGAATCGCTCTCTCTGACCTGTTGGTGTAGTAGGAAGTGCGCAAAGAGTTGTGATGTGGAGATGGCCACCGCAAATATCCAACCACCACGCTACATCATCGGGGCAGAGCGAATGAATCCCGCCCATAAGAAGCACGGAGACAACAGAGTAAGCTCCAAGACTGGCTGATACATATTCTTACTAACTTTGTGTATAGGGATATATCAGAGTAAAGGCGGGAGTGTGTCTAGTAGCAAATAACGGCCACAAACGGCCACGAAAGCAAAAACAATGCCAACAAATAAAACTACTTGGGAAGACTACCGTAAATTCCTCTTAGCCGAAGCGGAGTACCAGAAAGAAGCTCATGGTCAAAGAGTCTGCAAAACTTGTGATATAGACCTTAAGGGCGTAGTAGGAGTGATTGACAAGATAATATACGACCTAACCAAACGAAAATGACCAAACGCGAAGTTGACCTCATCGAAGAACTGATTGACCAGATGATAATACTCGAACGCCACCGCACCACACGCGCAGAATTAATCGTGATATTCGACACCGAGGAACGCATCAAATACATAAAGCAACAACTCTATGACCAGCCTACGTGAAAAACTGATACAATACATAAAGCTACACGGCTAAGTGCATTTTCGGAACATCGAAAAATACGCCGAAGAGAACGGCTACAAAGCCTACACAGCCGTTCGGAGACTTCAGGAGGCTAGGGACCCCAAAGACCCCTACTACGACCCAGGCTTACACATCGTAGAAGAAAACGGGACTATCAAGTTCTATGTTTACACTACCACTGGAAACCAGTACGGCCCGGTAAAAGCCTCTGAGACGCAAGATTTGCCCCGTAGAGAAGAGATTCAGTCCCCGCCCGCCCAGAACTACCAGGCCCCGCCCAAGTCCCTTGCTGAGAGCAGAGCCACCCGATTCCCACCCAAGCAGCCTAGAGAGCTATCAGCCAGGGAGAAGATAGAGATTTACGAAGAAGAACGGAAACGACTCGGCAGGCCACTCACCACAACGGAATACAAGAAGGCCATTGAGTTTCATATAAAACATCGGTAGTGCCTCGCTTCCTGCTGGTGAAGGGTAATGTGCTTACAGTGCGTATCAGCTAACTGTAAGACTAAAAACCCTGGAAACTGATACTGCCAGCGGGGAGCGGAGCATTAACGCACCGCCTCAGACAGTATGCTAGTACCAAGAATGCAGACCCTTTTGTTACGGCTCAAATGTGGGAACCGTGCGGGGATCAACCCGACCTAGCCTGTCTGTGAAAAACGGCTTCCGGTCACGCACTCGCAGGGGTGTTTAGAAAAGCAACCAGCTAGTCATTCTTAAGTAGATTTATATGGCATTGAAAAATTACACAACTAAAGTCCCTGCCAATCGCTCGATAATGGAGATACAGGAAATGCTACAACAGCACGGAGCCGCAGGCGTACTTACTGAGTATGAGCAAGGGACAGGTCGGATAGCCGCGTTGTCTTTCAATATAAATGTTGGCGGGCAAAACTGGGGATTTCGCCTTCCTATGCAATGGCGTGAGGCACAGAAAGCGATGATTGCCCAAGGGAACAGGCGGGCCGAAATGGACGAAGACTATTGCTACCGTGTTGCTTGGCGCATCACTCGTGATTGGGTGGACGTGCAAATGGCGCTTGTAGAATTGAGAACCGTAGAATTACAGCAAGTTTTCCTGCCTTATACGATTCACAATGATGGCTCTACCTTGTACGAATATATCAGCAACAACTCTCAGAAATTGCTTGGAGAGCCTGTCAACGCATAATTAACCAGTTAGCCAATGTCTCTCGGCCACCGATCAAACGCGCGGAAAACTCAATACAACGGACGAACCTACGACAGTATGTTGGAGGCAAGTGTCGCGCGTGATTTGGACATTCTGTTGAAGTCGCGCCGGATTAAGGCTGTTGCCCCTCAGGTGAAATTTGATTTGTTCGGAAAGGGCGGGACAAAGATATTCGCGCACATCGTTGATTTCATCGTGACGTGCAATGACGACGTGCAAAAAGCGGTCGAAGCGAAGGGCGAGGAAACGGACATCTGGAAAGCGAAGATGAAGCTTTTCAAGGACAATTATCCGCACATCGAATACGTCGTCGTGAAGCGTGAAAACGTCGGCTATGGGCCGCTTATTGATTTACCCGCTACGCTTCGTAAGCCTCCGCCCGATACCTTTGCTGAAGACGTGGCCGCTGTTATGCAGAATCTCGCTGCCAATAATTAACCAAGCAGAATCGTATGACCTACGAATTAGCACGACAACTTAAAGACGCAGGATGGGAGTTCCAAGAACTTCACAGTGAAGCCGTCTTGGGTAAACGCCTTTTAGATAGCTTCTTTGCCTTTGGTGATGGCAAGTCTTACTACGCTCCAACCCTCTCCGAGCTTATAGCAGCGTGTGCAAGTATCCTATTCAGCCAATTTTCTTTAGAACAGCACTCTAACGATTGGAGAGCGGGAATATACAGAGGAGATAGGAGGTTCCAAAAACAGTTCTGTTCTGGCAAAACCCCAGAAGAAGCCGTAGCTAAACTATACCTCGCATTACAGCCACAAAAATAACCTGTTGATAACTCGTTACCCCGAATTTCGTGAAATTGCTATCCTACTAATAACCCAAATCAACCGGGATGGGTCTCCCTAACCGGAACCTGTCCCAACTTGGCGGGGGTTGCATCCTGTAGCCCCCATTTTTCCCAACAACGCGCGTGATAACCCACACGAACTATCACGCCCTGCCATACCACAAGGAGGTTAATGGCAAGCAATCCGAAACCGCAAGCAAAGGCTGGGGACGCACCCGCGAACCCGCTTAAACCCGTAACCGAAGCGCCGATTGATGACAACGGCCTTGCTCGCTTTACCTGGAACGTCCGAGGCGGCAATGAGTCGCTGACTATCCGCTGTGATGACGAGGAAGAGTTAAAGATTCTTCGAGACAGATGGAAAGTCGTGATTAGTCCGCCGAGACGGAAGCTTCCGTATATGCACGGTGGAGACGCCTGTCTAGTTGAAGGCTGTAATGGTGTGATGGTGACGAGAACGGGCACGAACCGGAAGACGCAGCAGCCGTATCAGTTCCTGCGTTGTTCAAACGCTCCGAAGTGCAACTTCACGGCCTACATCGAGACCGAGGAGAATACACCAGAGGACGCGCCAATCTCGCCACTACAAGCCACAGCACTGAAAACCGAAGCTGTGAACGGAGCCGCACATGACGCCAGAGCAACGGCGTAAACTGCGCGGGCATGATCTACTGCCCGACGAACTCAAAGCCACTCTGCCGCCTCTCTACGCTCAGGAAAAGGCCGAAGAAAAGACCGTACACATTAAGTATTTTCATCCGCAATCCGTCTGGACGTGGTTTGTCACGGAAGGAGCGCAGGAGGAAGACTGCTTTATGTTTTTCGGTTATGTCGTAGGCGACGATGAGGAGTGGGGCTACTTCACTCTTGAAGACCTTGAGATTATCGGCGGCTTGTCAAACGGAAAACTTATCTTGCCAGTAGAGCGAGACCTTTACTTTAAGCCTGTGCCATTGAGCCAGGCGAAGAAGTAAGACCTTGAACGAGGACAGAGCAATCTGCCCTCTTTTGTTGTCCACAGTGACAGATTCTGTAGGCTTGCTATGATTAAGGTAATTAACAGTGACACATAAAAGCCCATCTTTTCGTCACTGTGAGGTGGGCCTTTGTGTTTCTATAAGGAGTTTCATGGCTAAAGAATTGTTTTTAGTCAACTCTAGTAAGAAAGCAATCATAGACAATGAAGATTATGAGTGGGCAATGACGTTGCCTTGGTATATTACGAAAAATGGAGTAGCTACCCCAGTTTTGACACCAGATGGTTTTAAGGTCTGGCTGTACCAGCGCGACATGGTAGCCGCTAAAGCCGGAATGATCCCAGGTGCGAAATTTGTCGAGATAGATAAAAAGGATATTCCCGATTGGAATTATGCCAATATAAAATTTATACCATTAACTGCCTGGGCAGATTTATGAAACTGATACCACTTAAAGGAAAGTACGGAGAGGGAAAGTTTGCCAAAGTAGACGATGAAGACTTTGACAAATTAAAAGGCCATAGTTGGTATGTAAACGAAGGCTATGTACTCACCTATCACAAGGGTAAACGCATACGAATGCACCACCTGATTATGGATGCCCCCAAGGGGAAACAGGTTGACCATATACACCACGACAGATTAGACCACCGGAAACGCGAACTAAGGCTTTGTACTCAGCGCCAGAACAACGCTAATGTGCAAACTCGTAGCGAATCCGGATATAGAAATGTATCCAGAGACAAGACCACTAAAAATTCGTGGAAAGCCAGTATTTCAGTAGACGGTAAAATGGTTCACCTTGGGAACTTCAAGACGCCCCACCTTGCTGCCCTAGTGGTTGACCTCTGGCTAGTAGACCTCCACGGGGAGTTTGCGCAGACCAACTTCCCTATAATCGCAAGCGAGACATAACTGACGTTTGCAAGTGTGCCCGTTTCAAGTCCTCATCTTCGACTTCTACATATCGCTTTGTCATATCAAGTGTGGCGTGCCCCATTGCGTGCTGTAGGTAAAAGAGATTACCCCCATTCTTGACATAGTTGCGGGCGAACCCGCGCCGGAAGCTATGGAAAAAACCGTCTATGTCATCCCTATTCAGTCCAACTTGTTTGAGCACGTCTAACAGATCGCGCCGCGCGTTATCATAAGTAATGGGATGACCATTTATCGTGCAGAAGAAGTGCGGGCTTTCAAACTTCGTTTCACGAAATTTGGTGTAATAGCGATAGAGCACTTTCCGAAGCTCCAAGCTCATTGGAACGATCCGCTCTTTATTTCCCTTCCCTGCTACGATAATGACCAAGTTGTCAAAGTTGACGCGGTTTGTTTGAATGCCCTGCGCTTCACTAAACCGCACGCCAGTATCTATGAAAAGACAGGCCATTGCATAAATCCGCTGTTCATTTCTGCCCTTTGGTTTGAAAGACAGAATGGCCTTGATCGCGGCGTCATCAAACGTCCGCATTTTCTTTTTCTCTTCCGGTAGCCGTTTGATGCGGATGTTTTCAATAACCTTTTTATCCTTGAGCCAAGTCAGGAAAGCGTTAGTCGCTCTGATTGAAATATTGCAACTTGTCGTGCCGAGGCCAGCCATCCGCATCCCAATCACATACTGGGCGAGCTTTTCTTCGGTCGGGATTCCGCCTGCAAACTTTTGCCACCGCTTGAAAACCTCACGATAGATTTGTAAGGTGCGTTCTGAGAAGTTGCGCAGGAAACGCATTTCTTTGACATACTGTTCAAAGAGTGTTTCTATATCAGGTGAATTCTCGAAGCAGTCACTCTGATTCATACTTTTTCCTTTTTCAAAAAAGGTAAAGTCTTGAATCTAAAAGGATTGCACGGGCTTGTAGCTCAGGTGGATAGAGCGACTGCCTCCTAAGCAGTAGGTCCCGCGTTCGAGTCGCGGCAAGCCCATCAAAGAAAATCAAGGAGCACAGCCAGCCTGTGCCCCTTTTTTATTGCCACTTACAGCAGCAACGTCTCTACACGATGCGCGTGCACCATCCCTTCACAGGGCGACCACGCGAAGATGGTGAAGCGCCCGTCTTGCGATGCCACCAGTGCTAACGAATTGCGTTGATCCTGGACGAACTGCGCCGCTGACAGGTGCCGAGTTCCACCCAGGTCTAAAGGGTTGACGACCGCAGCCGTAGCCCCGACGACAGGTTCAGTCAGGATGACCTGTTCGACCTCTGCACTCCCGTTACGCGGTTTGATCTTGGTGCCAAATGCGAATAGCTCGTACTGATCACTAAGCAGGGTCGCTCCGTCCACTGCGGTCAGTCCTGCGACTACCTCAACCACCCGCCGAAGTGATTCCTGCCAAGCGCGATTGCTTCGCTCGTCCGCTGCTTGCCGCATCAGTTCGGCTAGCTCGGCAAATGGAGGTGACACCGAGTACGGCACCGGCCAGATGATTGACTCGCGCCACGCCTCAGCGCCCTGCGGCACAACCAGCAATGCGCCACCGCGCCCGTGCGCACGCATTGAAACGGCTAGTTGCACGAGCACATTGACAGAGTCATTGGAAGAAACAGGCAAGCCGAAGCCGAGTAGCGAGTTGATGAGGCTCGGGCAGTCGGGCAGTCGGGCACTTTCTTCGTCTATCACCTTTACCTGGTCTCCCTTGAGCACCACGACGTTGACGAACTTGCCGGGGTCTTGGCCGCGGCGGTACTTGATCACCAGCAGTCCGGGTTCGATGACCTCCAGTACGAAGCAGAGCTTTGGTATTACGTGGGTCGTGCCCCACACGCGCAGTTCATTCTCGTAGTGCCAGACACCTAGATGGATACTGGGACGCTCGACGGCAGGCGCGAGCCGGGCGAGGGCAATCGGGGTGAGCGGGAGCGAGCGCTCGAATGTCAGCGGTTGCTCCGTTTGCTCTGGCGGAAGAAAGGCGAACGAAATTTTTGGGAAGTAGCTTTCCTCGCGCCGCAGGCTGGCCCAGAAGGCGGCGGCGATGAGCGACTCAATCGTCTGAACGTCCGGCTGTGACGCTAATCCCTGCTGGCGCGCAGCCGCAATGTGGCGGGCGAAGTGCTCATGCACTGTGGCGGCCACCGCCCGTTGGGCTGTGTATACTGGTTCTGTCATAGCTCAATGTCCGGTGCATTGCCTTAGACCAAGCCTGCTGTCTATGAGCTTGGTGGAGCTATGTGCCGTCCGCCTTCCTTGCAGCCTTGAGCAACTGCTTTACGGCTTTATCAGCAACTGCGCTGGTAGCACTATCACTACTCGAATCCACTTTAACCTCGTAATCCCAGATATTGTCCTGTGATTTGGACTCGATTAGGCGAAACACGCCAGTGCCAGCTTGAACTTTGTCGTTACCGCCATACACGCCGACACTCGTGGTTCGGCCTCCATAGCCTGGGCCATAAACAGGATCGTAGTAAGGTGGTCTTCCCCAACTCACACCTCCATATCCTCCTACCAGGAATGCGTCAACCCATTCCAAGCCAGCAGAGCCTGTCAGCGTGGCATCAGCCTCTTCAGGCTTGTCCACCACAGTGAACCGTTTCGACTTCATCAAGCGCAATCGAATCTTCTCACGGATCAGATCGGACTCGGGCCGCTTGCCAAGTTCGGCGATGTAAACCTTCTTGACTGTTTTAAGCGTTGGGATGTTTTGTCCTGCCGCCAGCGTTCCCCATAGGCAAAGGGAGATAGCAACGAAAAGCATCTTTTTCATAAGAAACCTCCTGGGTTCCGGTTCGCAAGGGATTGCTTATTTCTATGCCTGATTGGGCGGCAAGTCAACAAATTTGATCGGTTTTGCGCTGTCAGCGCCCGGCAGGCTGCAACTGGCGCTTGTATTCGGCGCGGATCATTTGCGCAATCGGATTCCAGGGGCGCAATTGCGAGATAAAATCGAGCGTGTGTTCAAGCCCTTTTTCGCGCACCAGCTTTTGCATCTCGACCGCTTGCGGGTCGCCACCGGGATCGAAGGCGAAGGCGGCAGCGGCGCCTCTGACTAAGTTGGTCGGCTCGATGCCGTAGCGATAGGCCAGTTTGATCGGGCCGATCAAACGGTCGTCGGCTTGTAGCTTGCGCACCGGGTCGCGACCTACGCGGGCGATGGTGTCCATCAAGGCGGCGTTGCGAAAGCTGGCGAGAATCTCCGTGATCATCCCGGCGTAATGCAGCGCACGCCCGTGTTTGCCTTGCAGCGCGCGTTGCGATTCGAGCATCGCGCCGACTACTGCGCGGCTAATCGTCTCGTCGGCCATCGCTTCGTGTACGTAGGCGTAGCCTTTCGCATAACCCAGGTAGGCGCAGACGGCGTGGCCGCAGTTGAGGATGAAGAGCTTCTCTTCAATCGAGGCGGGAAAGTTGTCCAGCCCCTTGAATGGCGGCAGGACATCAAAATCGCGCTTGACCTGCAAAGTGTCAAAGAGCACGTCACCCGAAGCGTCCGCCGTGATAACCATGCGCCCGGCCTCATCGAAATCCTGCGCCGAAACGATGCGATCAGAGACCGCCGCATTGAAACCCACACGATCCTGCACGTCCTGCGCGTATTGAAAAGGCAGATTGGTGAAGATCAGCCGTTCGATTTGCGACCCGGCGTTTTTCAAATTCTCGCAGCAAAAAACATCCAGCGTTTGTTTTACGTTCGATTTGATGCGGTAGAGGATGGCCTCGGCCAGTTGCGGCGCAATCCAAGGCAGATTGTCCGGTCGCACGGAAGTGTAGATCTGATCGGCGCTGCACACCTCCTGCACGAATTCCTGGCTGGGCATTTTAACGGCGCGCACGCCGCGTACTTCCAGCCGCGTCTCGATCTCGCCTTTGGTGATGACATCGAAGCCCAGCCGCGTGATCGAATTGACGACTTCGTCGCGCCGCGCGGCAAAAACCAACTCGTGCCCCTGCATCGCCAGCGCAATGCCGAGCGCGCCCAAGCCAACTCTCCCTGATCCGAGAATGATTATTTTCATAGTAGACAGTAGACAGTAGACAGTAGACAGTAGCTTGTTGATTACTGTCTACTGTCTACTGTCTACCTCAATAATGCTTCCATCTTGGCCAGCAACTCTTCGAACACTAGATTGCGCTTGCTCAGGAAATCGTCCGCGCCTGCTTGTAAAGCTTCGATCTTGTCTTCGACGCCTTGCCTGCCACCTAACAAGACGACGGGAGTTTCAAGTTTGGCCTTGCGCAATTCACGGCACACGTCGAAACCAGACTTGTGTTCGAGCAGCGCGTCGAGCACGAGCATGCCGAAATTGCGTTCTTTGCTCAGCACTTTTTCGAGCGCCGCTTTGCCATCTTGTGTGTTTTCGACCATGTAGTTTTCTGCCTCCAGACCCCGCGCCAACAAACCTGCCAATTCAGGGTTGCCGACCGCCAACAAAACGATTTGCGGATTGGGCAGCATAGCTGTCGCGCCCATTTTGGTCAGCGGGCGCGACATTGTCAGGTAAGCGGTCTTGTTCATCCCCGGCGCGCCCAGGTTGGTCATTGCGCCTTGTACGCCTGTCAGCATGTTGGTCGCCAAGCGGACTTCGATGCGGCGCATTTCGGCGGTCGCGCCGAGTTTGGCAAAGATGCTCTGCGCCTGCTCGAAATGCGCGCGCGCCGATTCCATGCGTCCGGCATTCAAACGCAGTTCGCCAATCGCACCCTCGCACTGCGCCGTGCGGAATTGATCGCCGATGGCTTGGAAGATCGAAAGGCTTTGCGCAAAGCTGCGATTGGCTTCGGGCACTTGGTCTTGCGCCGCGTGCAAACAGCCGCGCACAAAAAGCACGCGCCCGGCCAAGCCTAATTCAGGATCGAGCGCCGTGATTGCTTCGGCGGCTTCGAGCTGGGTCTGCGCTTTGGCCAACTCATGCTTCTCCAAGTAGACGAGTGCGAGTTCGAGTTCAAGCAGGATTTGCTCTTCAAACGCACCTTTCTCACGCGCCGTGTTCAAGCCTTTCTCCAAGGCTTCGATGGCTTCGGCGCGCTGGCCGCGTGACATCAGCGCGCGCCCCAATATGCGTTGAGTACGTGCATAAGGAGTGCCGTGGCGCGCAACGGCAGCTTGAATCGCGTTCCAGGCGGTCATCAAATCGCCTTGATAGAGTTTCAACTCGGCCAGATCGGTCAGCGCGACGGCTTCGGCTTTAGCCAGATTGTTTTGTTGCGCCAGTTGCAAGCGCTCCTCAAACAACCGTAAGGCTGCGCCCCACGAACCCAGGCGCGTCAGCACACGCGAGAGGCCGCTGTAAGCTTTGAGCAGCATGCGCACGTTGCCGATGGCTTTGATTTGTTCGATGGCTTCCTCAAAAGCTGGCACGGCGTCTTTCAATTTGGCTTCGACGTAAAGCACAAAAGCTTCCTGCATCTTGACGCGGGCGCGCAACACTTGATCCGTCGTCGTCTCGGCCAGGCGCGAGGCACGCAGCCAGTGATAGCGTGCGCCTTCAAAATCGCCCTCTTTCCATTCGACTTTGCCGAGCAGGTAATGCAGTTCGGCCAACAAGCGCGCATTGCCCGCGCGGCGCGCGGCTATGGTAGCGCGCTGCAGATGGCTGCGGGCATCGAGCAATTCGCCTTTGTTGATCAACGCGCGCCCGATGGCTGCGTGCGCGTCAGCGCCGCCTGCCTCGTCGGAAACTTGTCCGTAGCAAGTGAGACTCTGTTGCAAGGCAGCGAACGCCTGTTCGAGCTGTTTGGCTTCGCTGTAGGCGCGACCGAGCGCGAGCAACACCGACGCGCGGAAGGGCACGGGCAAGTCGGCCAGCGCCGTTTGGTCGTGATACTTGTCCAGCAATTCGAGCGCGCGGTCAGGATGGCCTTGATTGAGATGTGCTTCGGCCAGTACGCAGCGCAGGTTGGCTTCTTCGCGCGGGTCGGCAGGCATCTCGTCGAGCATGCGCCCCGAAAGCGACTGAATGAGGTTCTGTGTGGTGCTCTTGGGATGTTTGGGTGCGCTGTAAGTTGGTGCGTCGGGCTGCGCGATTTGAATCAGTTTGAAAACAGCTTCCGGGCCGCCATGGCCGAAGCGCATCAGATCGCCTTCATTCAACATCTGCTCGGCCACGCGCGCGCCGTTGACGTAGCTGCCGTTAGTCGAACCCAGGTCGCGCATCAAAAAGTCATCGCCCAGCCGGATGATTTCAGCATGCAGACGCGAGACAACGCCGTGTGGCAGGCAGAGCGAATTCTCCGTGCCGCGCCCGATGGTGAAGCGCGGAGTTTCGAGCGGAAAGATTTTCACCTCGTTCTCAGTTTGCAGGTGAAGCTCGCCACGGGTATTCATCGGCGTTTCGTCTCCTCTAATACGTTGCGCGTGCAGAAACGGCGGGGAGTATAACATTGTCATTTGCCATTGGCTATTTGTCATTGGCGGAGCAATTTCAAAGAGGCCTCACGCAAGGTTGGCCACAGAGTCACAAAGACAGAGAGTGAGTGAGAGAACTAACTGAGAGCTTTTCTTCTCTCTGTGTCTCTGTGACTCTGTGGCTAGGAATCGGTGTTTTGCGTCAAAGATATTTTTGCTTGACCGTTGTTCGGCGCGGGCTATAATCGCCGCGCTACTTGATGGCTTCCCCAAAACAATTGATAGATGCCGAACCGGCCCACCCAGGGCCTGAAGTCTGAAATAAGGAAACGACGCATTATGCAGTCCCCACTTCGCATTGGCTTGATGGCCGAGGCGCGCTACTTAAGCCAGAGTCAACCCACCGGTTTGAAAAATGCCCTGGAAGCGCGCGGCCATCACATCATTCTGATTGACCCGCAACAAAGCTTTTACGTGATGGGCGAACACCACTGGCTCAACGGTCTCGACCTGATTGTCGGGCGTGGGCGCAGTTGGGGCTTGCTCGGACTGTTGGGCTGGGCGGAAGAGCGCGGCGTGAAGACGATCAATACGCGCGCTTCGATTGCTGCCGTGCACAACAAAGCGCAGATGTCCATCTCGTTCGCCAACGCAGGCGTGCCCATTCCGCAAACCTATTTTGGCAGCGTGGCGCAGTTGGCTGCCAACATTCCCGCCGAACATTACCCCATCATCTTGAAGCCGATCTTTGGCGACAACTCGCGCGGCTTGCTGGTGGTGAACGCGCCGGACGAGATGGCGAAGACCGATTGGCCGGAGCCGGTGGCCTTGGCGCAGCGCTATTTCAAGACTGACGGCTATGACCTGAAACTCTATGGCGTCGGCGATCAGATTTGGGCCGTGCGCAAGGAATCGCCCTTCAATCCGCGCGCGGAAGGCGAGCCGTCGCGCGCCGGCCTAGTTGAAATAACGCCAGCGTTGGAAAAGCTGGGGCAGCAGTGTGGACGGCTGTTTGGCTTGGATTTGTTCGGCGTGGACACCATCATTACCGATGATGGGCCGCTGGTGATCGAGATCAATGATTATCCGAATTACACGGGCGTGCCGGAGGGGAACGAGCGATTGGCGGATTTTGTGGAGCAGAGTGTGACACGCGGCTGAGTAAGAAACACCGAAACTGAGGCAACGCTATGAACCAGCAAAACAACTCCAATCAGCTTCATCCACACACCAATCGCCGCTCGTTTCTCAAAGGATTCGCTGGCAGCGCAGCGGCGCTCTCACTTATTCCTACGTTGGGCGAGGCTGGCACGAGCGGCGAGTTATGGCGTGCTGCCACTCGGCTCACCAATGCCGACACTCCGAATGAATCGTTTTGGCACTTGGTGAAAGAACAATTCACCATCAAGCCCAAGTTCACCATGCTGAACGCCGCCAATCTCTGCCCTTCGCCACACATGGTCAGAGAGCGAGTTTTTCAATTGACCAACGATCTGGACAGCGATGTCTCGTTTCAGAATCGCGCCAAGTTCGACGCGTTACGCGAAGAGGCGCGCCGGAAGCTCGCCAGCTTGCTGGGCGCAACAGAAGACGAGATTGCCATCGTCAGGAATACCAGCGAAGCCAACAACCTGATCGTCGCCGGGCTGGAATTGAAAGCCGGTGATGAAGTTGTGCTCTTTGACCAAAATCATCCGACTAACTACGTCGCGTGGGATGTCCGTGCCGCGCGGCAGGGCTTCACTGTCAAACGTGTCAGTTTGCCGAACCCACCAGAGAGCGTAGACCAAATATTGACGGCCTTTCGCGCAGCACTCACAGCCAAAACCAAAGTGTTGAGCTTCACCGATGTTTCCAGTACAACCGGCGTGCGCTTGCCCAGCCAGGAGCTATGCCGAATGGCGCGTGAGCGTGGCATCTACTCGCACGTAGACGGCGCGCAGACCTTTGGCTCGCTGGCGCGCAATCTTCACGAACTGGGCTGCGACTCGTATTCCGGCAGCGCGCACAAGTGGTTTATGGGGCCGAAAGAGGCGGGCTTGCTCTATGTCCGCCAAGCGCGCATCGCGGAAATCTGGCCGAGCGTGGTCGGCGTGGGTTGGGGCAACAAGGTCGAGACCTCCGCGCGTGGCGCGCGCAAGTTCGAGACGCTGGGCCAGCGTGATGATGCGGCAGTTTCTGCTATGGGTGTGACAGTGGATTTCCATAACCTAATTGGCCCTACACGCATCGAGGCGCGCATTCGAGAATTAGCGACAGCCCTGAAAGAAGGCATGGCGAAGATTCCGAGCGCGAAACTACGGACTTCGACCAAGCCAGAACTGAGCGCGGGCGTGTGCGTGGTCGAATTTAGTGGAATGGATCAGCAGAAGATTTATGAAGCGCTCTACGTTAAACACGGTATCGCGGGCGCGCCGACCGGTGGCGTGCGTCTCTGCCCTCACGTGTACAACACGCTGGAAGAGATTGACCGCACCGTTGCGGCGCTCAATCAAGTGGTGAAGGAAATTTCTTAACACTGGACTTTTTGCATGAAGATTGGCGTCATTTCAACACGTGAAAAAGCAGGCCGCAGCGGCTCCGTGATGCAGCAAGCGGCGGAATTGCTCAGCACACGCGGTGCAACTGTCGAGATGATCTATCCCGACGCGCAGTACACCGACGTGGCGGCGGTCAACGTTGCGCACGACCTCTACCTGCTCAAAGCGGGCACAGAGACGGCACTGAGTTACGCGGGCTTGCTGCACACGCTGGGTGCGCGGATTTTGAATCCTTACCCGACCGTCGTCTTGATGAAAGACAAGATTCTGGCAACGCGGGTCTTGCAACAGGCGGGCGTGCCGCTGCCCGGAACTTATTTTGCCGGATCGGCCGAGCAGCTTGCCGCGTTACTCGTAGACGGCCCGCTGGTCGTCAAACCGTTCTGGGGTGCTTCGCAAGGGCGTGGTGTGCAGATGATTCACAGCGCCGACGAATTGGCAACCGTCACAACTGACGACCTCTTCTTCGCACAGCGGCTGCACAAACCGGACGGGCGCGATTACAAGCTCTACGTCATTGGCGAGCAGGTCTTCGGCGTGCGCCGCGTCTGGCCGCCGAAGACGCTGGAAGACAAGCTGGGCGAGGCCTTCGAGGTGCCGGAGGAGATGAAGCAGATTTGTTTTGCTTGTGGGCGGGCGTTTGGTATTGATCTGTTTGGCTTGGACATCATCACTTCAGATGGGAAACCGTTTGTGGTGGACATCAACACATTTCCAGGGTTTAAGGGTGTGGCGGGGGCGGCGGAGTTGTTGGCGGATTACATTTTCACTGCGGGATTGAAACAAGCCGGTTGACGTACTCTTCGGCTTCAGAAGCCTCCCAAATGAGCAAGAGTTCTTCAATCGCCTGCTGCTTGGGAAAGTCCTGCGAGACCAGAATCACACCGGAAGAAGTTTGATTGACAATGAAGTTGGCGAAATGGCGCGGCATTGAACTGCGGTCGTGTGAAACTAACACTCGGCCTTCCCGCGCAGCAAACGCCAAGACCTCCGGGTCGGAAACGCCTTCCAGGCCAGCCACGTGACCGGTTTGAGAATCAATCGCAGGCTGAAGGCGTAGTAGGGCGCGGATGATGATGCCGCTGAAATCGTAGTCGCCCTGGAAGCGTACTTTCACTGCAGCTCAGTGGCCGGGCGGGCGGCTTGAGATAGCTTCTCTTGCCGGTGCGCGGCGAGTTTTTGATAAAGCAGATAGTTCTTTTCACGCAACTCTTCGCGCAGCTTGTCGAAATCGCTCTCGACTTGGCGTAGGTACTCATCAATCATTTCGCGGTTGGCAAGATAGAAGGCGATGGCACCGTAAATCTTTTCCAGCGGCAACGGTTGAAAGTCTTGCGCGATGCTTTCAGGCGTTTCGCCCTTGAGCCAGTTGATAATAACTGAGTCGAGCGAGACGCGCGTGCCCGCGATACGGTACGCGACGCGCGATTTACTCTCAAACTCGTAGTCGAGTTGCGTAACGTATTCTTTGCTCATTACGGGCACAGTTGACATAGCGAGTGCATTCTACCGCTAGCAGTCGCTGAGGGGAAGACGCGCTTTAGGTTTATGGAAGACACGAACAGTTATAAGCAATCAAAGTTGATCATTATTGTTCCATTGGTGATCTCTATTTTCGGCTCTAGATTGCTAGACAAATATTGGCATATCTCTCTGTTCTTTAATTACTGCTTGGTTGTTCCTGTGGCGTTGCTCCCAACATATTGGCTCGTTCCTGGGCGCAAGGTGAATTTCACTAAATTCCTGGGAATAGTTTTTGGTGCTACTTGTGTGTGCTTTGTTTTTCTCTATCTTATTCCAGAGTTATTAAAGCTGGTGATCCCTAGAGGATGGGCTTATGGCTTAACTGTTTTTGCACTGTTGCAAAGTATCTATTGGATTCCCTGGTACATAAGGAAGCAACCTATTTCATCGATCACTGGTATAGTTTGGCTATTATTTAGCCTGCTGTTAGCAGTCCCGCTAGGAATTCTGATTCAACGTAATAACTTGTGAGGTCAATGAGATGAAACTCCACTTTATGATCGTCCGCCGCGTCCCGCCCGTCCCCTCGCCCGTCCTGGTCGAGATGTACGAAGTCCTGCGCGGGCGCGGCTATACCATCACAGAAGACATCGCTGAGGAAATCATTCAGCGTTCCGATACGCTCAAACCGAGCGCCGATATGTACCTGCTCAAATCGCATACGGAGCTGTCGCTCGCGTTGGCGGGCATCTTGCACGTGCAGGGCGCGAACATCTTGAATCCGTATCAATCCTGCTCGCTGATTCAGAGCAAGATCATCACGTCGCGCCTGTTGCTGGAAGCGGGCGTGCCTGCCCCAAAATCTTGGGTGAGTGGTGATTTGAATCTGGCAAAGCAGTTGTTGGAAGAACATCCGCTCATCATCAAGCCGCACATGGGTCATCGTGGCGCGGGCGTGCATCTGTGCCGGACGCCGGAGGATATTGACAAGATTCCGCCGCCCGTCACACCAATGATTATTCAGGAAGCGATTCCCGGTCACGGCGAGGATTTGAAGATCTACGTCGCGGGGGAAGAAGTGTACGGCGTGCAGAAGCCGTTCTCTGAAACCAGCTTCTCGGTGCCGGGCCGCCCGGTGCCGATCAGCGATGAGGTGCGCGAGATTTCCTTGAAGGTGGGCAAGGTCTGCGGGCTGGGCCTATATGGCTTGGACATTATCGAGAGCGACCGCGGGCCGTTTGTGGTGGATGTCAACTATTTCCCCGGCTACAAGGGCGTGCCGAACGCGGCGGGGATGATTGCCGATTACATTGATGCTTATGCGCAAGGCAAGGTCAGTTTGACGCCGCCAAACCTAGCAGAAGCTAATGGCTAAGCGCGTTTGGAGTTCCATCTTCAGGCGGCCTAGCCGAGTTGTAACCCAACCGCCTGAAGGCGGGACTCTAAACATCAACGCGTCGCTCTTCGTCATTATGGCCGAAGGCTTCCTCTCGCGCCTGAGCTTCGGGATTATCGGGTTTGCGCTGCCGCTCTTTGCCTACCGCCGCATGGGCTTGAGCCTGACCCAAACGGGTTTCTTGTTCTCTCTCAATTTAATCGTCGAACAGTTGTTCAAACCAGTGATGGGCTGGGTGGCGGATCGCGTTGGTTTGAAGCGAAGCTTCACGGCGGCGATTGCGCTGCGCAGCTTGGTGGCCTTGCTGCTCGCCTTTGCCAGTTCGCCGTGGCAGGTTTATGCGATTCGGATGCTGCACGGCTTTTCGGAGTCGTTGCGCGACCCGTCGGTCAGTGCATTGATCGCCGAATACGCCGACAAGCGCAAGATGGCGGCGGCCTTTGGCTGGTACTCGTCGTTGAAGATGTCTGCCGGGTCGCTGGGCCGGGCGTTGGGCGGATGGTTGTTGTGGTGGACGGTGGACGCGTATGCAAAGCTCTTTCTGGTGGCTTTCGTGCTCTCGTTCTTGCCACTCTACGTGGTAGCGCGATATTTGCGCGAGCCGCCGCACCCGGAGCCGTACCCCAAGAGTAATGAAGCGACTTCCTCACTCACTTCATTTGCGCAGGCGGCGGAAACCAACATGTCGCTGTTGCCTATAGTAATTTTGGGGTCCTTGATAACCGGTACGGCGGGGATGATCAGCAACCTGTTCCCTGTGTTGGCAACCGAGTACGCGCATTTGAACGCGGCGCAGGCTGGCTCGATCTACACAATTGCGCCGGTGGTGACGATCTTCGCAGGGCCAGCGTTTGGCTGGTTGGCTGACAATGTGAGCCAGCGGCTGGTACTGTTAGTGCGCAGCCTGGCCAATATTTGTTCGTCATTGTTGTTCTGGTTCTGGCCAACGTTTATTGGGATGGCGGCGGGCAATGTAATTGACGCAACGGGCAAGGCGGCCTTTCGTCCGGCGTGGGGCGTGTTGATGGCGCGCGCGGCAAGCTTAGATCGGCGGCGGCGGGCGCGGGTGATGAGCTATTTCGGGTTGGGCGAAGGGATGGGTGAAGCGCTGGGGCCATTGCTGGGCGGTTTTTTGTGGGGACATTTTGGTGTGGGTGTGATGTTAGGTGTGCGGGTAGTGATGGCGATAATCGCAGAGGTTTATGCCGTGATTGTGGCAAAAGACAATCGAAATCATCATTGACGAATTCACCCGGACTGGAAAGACCGGACTACTGCTAATCGCCGCTAGCGCGGCTGTAAAGCGAAAGGTAAAGATAATGCGTATTTGCTTCTTAATGGAACCGCCTCGTAGCCAAACTTCAGTGACCTATGACGTGCTGAACGGATTGAAATCCGGCGGCGCGGACGTAGAGATCGTGACTGAACGCAGCGGCTTGATTGACCTGGAAAATTTCAAGTTCGATTACGACGCTTACCTGTTCAAATCACATTCGCCGTTGGCCGAATCACTGGCGGCGGCGGCGCACTATCGCGGGGCGAAGTTGCTCAACGAATATCCGGCGACGATGAAGGTGCGCGACAAGGTGTTGACCTGCACAATGCTGTTGCAGGCGGGCATTCCGACGCCACGTACCTTCGTGACTGACACGCTGGATACATTGCGCCCCACCGTACGGCAGATGCCGATTGTCGTGAAGCCTTATCGCGGGCGGCGCGGGATGGGCATCGAGGTCTGTCTGAATGAAGCAGAGTTCAATGCGCTGGTGGCTAGCCGTGCGGGTGACGGCCCGGCTGCCGATGACGATGGCGGCGAGGACGGCACGGCGCTGGGCGAGCGGTTGATCTTTGCGCAAGAATACGAAGAGCACGAGCCATACGATTACAAAGCCTATGCGATTGGCGATTACGTCTACGCGATCAAGCGCATCTTCCCGGCCAAAACCAAAGAAGAGAAGCTGGGCACGCCAGTCGGCGATGATCCCGAATTAGAGGATTTGGTGCGGCGCTGTGGAAAGCTGTTTGGTTTGGAATTGTATGGTGTTGATCTGGTTAAGACCCCGAAGGGCTATTCGGTGATCGAAGTCAACTGCTTCCCCGGTTATAAAGGCGTGCCGGAGGGGGGCGAACGTATCGCGCGTTTCATTTTGGAACACGCCTAGCGGCTAGGCATAAATTAAATTGCGGTTGCCCAGAGGTTGTGGCAACACTCGCTCAGGGTAGCCTCATCGAAGGCATCCGCTTGAAGGTCTCGTAAGCGCGAGCCTCATTCAAGCGAATCATCAAGCAATTATTGGCTGAATTGACCTGGCGTGGAAAATTGGTTTATCAAACAGCCGATGGTGAGGCTCAAGAAATATAGGAGGACAATTCATTTATGCAATTGAAACTTGGAAGACCGCAGGGCAAATGGCTCTACCTACAGATCGCTTTGTTGGCGTTGGCTTTTGTTTCAGGCACGGTGTTCGCGCAATTCAACGACATCGTCTCCGACAGCAACAAGGCGGAGAAGAAGGCCGAAAAAGAGAAGCATAAAACTGAAAAAGACAAACTCAAGAAGGCCAAAAAGGATAAGGACGACGATGATGAGGATGATGACGACAAGGCAGAGGATGCGAAGCAGATAGAGAAAGATCGCGTCAAGGCCGAGAAGAAGACCAAAGAAGAGTCTGAAAAGCGCGCTAAGGAAGAGACAAAGGAAGCAAAGTCGGATAAGGCTGCCAAACCAGCCGTAAAGAGCGAGACCAGTCAGGAAAGCAAATCACTCAGCAAATCCGATCAAAAGAAGGTTGATACGGATGCCAATCGTGGCCCGGCCCCAGTGGCAGTGAAGGCCGATCTCGAAACAGTCCATGCCACGGTCGAGACCGAACCAGTGCCGCATAGCGGCGACGCGGCGGATGACCCCGCAATTTGGGTTCATCCGACCGACCCGTCGAAGAGCACCATCATCGGCACCAACAAACAGGGCGGCATCGCCGTCTATGATCTTAGCGGCAAGCAGCTTCAATACCTGTCTGACGGTTTGCTCGATAACGTGGACTTGCGCGACGGTTTCACGCTCGGCGGCAAGCCTGTCAGCCTCGTCACGGCCAGCAATCGCAAAGACAATTCGATGGTGATCTACCAGGTCAACCCGCAGACACGTCTGCTCGAAAACGTCGCGGCGCGCTCGGTCAAGCACGGCATTGCGATCTACGGGATGTGTATGTACAAGAGTCCCAAGACTGGCAAGACCTTCTATTTCGGCACAAGCAAGACGGGCGACGTTGAACAGTTCGAGCTATTTGACAATGGCAGCGGCAAAGTGGATGCCAAATCCGTCCGCAGGTTCAAAGTTGGCAGCGTGGTGGAAGGTTGTGTTGCTGATGATGAACTCGGCCACTTCTATATCAGCGAAGAAGCGGTCGGCATTTGGAAATATAATGCCGAA
Source organism: uncultured Acidobacteriota bacterium (assembly GCA_963699175.1). Lineage (GTDB taxonomy): Bacteria > Acidobacteriota > Blastocatellia > RBC074 > RBC074 > JACPYM01. Next base: position 3,117,290 of record OY969418.1, read on the forward strand.
CCCGATGGCGGCACGCAGCGCACGCAGGTCGGCAAAGTCGGTGACGGCCACTTGTTCGCCGATGTCGAAGGCTTGGCGATTGCCTACGGCTCGAATGGCAAGGGTCATCTGATTGCGTCGAGCCAGGGCAATTATTCCTACGTCGTTTATAAGCGTGAGGGCAACAACGAATTCGTCAAAAAGTTCCGCGTCGGTGACGGCACAATTGACGGCACGGAAGAGACCGATGGCATTGACGTGACAACAGCCAACCTGGGCGACAGGTTCCCCAAAGGCGTCTTCGTTGTCCACGATGGCTTCAACGACAAAGGCACCAAGAATCAGAACTTCAAGCTGGTGCCGCTGGAAGCAATCTTAAAGTAGCTTTGCATAACAGTACCGGGAGCGTCAGCGACTGGCTCTGCGTTGCGGCGGTTAAATTAGCCTGCAACGGGAAGCCTGGTCGCTGGCGCTCCCGGTGTTGTACTGTTCGGGCGCTTTCGTGGATAATCTTCCTGTTTCAAACCAACCACGCAGCAAAGGAGTAGCCTATGAATCCCGAGTCACGCTTATTCTCTGCACTCTTTATCACAGTGGCGCTCAGTTTCGCCCTCCTCAATCCGGTTGACGCCGCCCCACAAAAGAAGAAGAAAAAGCAGGGCCAGGAAGCGCCCCCGGCAGCCACGCAGCCTACCGGCCAGCCGCAACCGGCTCAACCGCAACCTGAACAACCTGTCGAGCGCGCGGCGCCCAATGCCGCTGCCGCTCAACTAACCGGTGAGCAAGATCCGCAACGCGAAGCTTGGCGTATTCACGCCGAGCCTTATGCGACGCTGGGCAGCGGGCGTCCCGGCAAAGAGATTTCGGATTTTGATAAACCTGATGGCGTGGCCTTCACCCCACAAGGCTTACTGTTGGCGACCGATGCGCATAATCGCCGCGTACAGATTTGGGATGTGAAAACCAAAATGCACCTGGGCGAGTTCGGTCACGGCACGATGGGCGGCCAGATCGTAGACATCGCCGTGGGACCAAATGGTATGGTGCTGGTCACCGATCAGGTACTCAATCTGGCCTACGCCTATATGCCGGCGCAACCTAGTGACAAAGATGAAAAGGGCAAGCCGCTCGGCCCCTACGGTTACGTGTTCAAGGGCACGCGCTTCGGCGAGCGTCACTACGACAAACTCGGCGGCATCGCGATTGATTCGAAGGGCCGCGTCTACGCGGTGGACGCACATTTGAACGAGGTCTTCCGCTACACGCCCGACGGCGCGAACGATTCGTCGTGGCATTTCGCCAAGAATCGGCTGGATGGCGACACCTATTTGCACGGCTGCGAAGGCATCGCGATTGACGAGGCGGCGGGCAACATCTACATCGCCAGCGAAAAGGACAACGTCATTCAGGTTTTCGATTGGGAAAGCGGCGCGCACAAAGGCAAGCTGGTCGGCGCGCGTTCCGATGGCTCGGGCAAACCGGTTGGCAAATCCATCTTCTCCGGCTCGGTCGAAGGGCTAGCTATTGCTGGTAAAAATCTCTTCGCCGTAGACGAGAGCGCCGGTCATATTCAAATCTTTGACTTGAACAGTCCCGGCGTCTTCAACCATGATCTGGTGGGCTTTGCCCCGACGCTGCGCGCGCGCAATGGCGGCTACAAAGGCTTCGTCGGCCATTCGCCCCAGGTGGATTTTGAAGACAAGAACAACAAGGAACTGCAAAACAAAGTCAAATTGGGCGCGATCATTCCAGGCCAAGCTAATCCGCCCGGCTATTTCTGCTCGCCCGATTCGATTGCCACGCACACGATGGATGGCGAGACCTATATCGCGATTGCCGATCAGTGCAATTACCGTTTGGCTGTCTATCGTTGGTCGGACATTGCACGCGCGCTTGGCTCAAGTAGCCCCAACACAGTAGCGCGCACTGCTGCCCCGCAAGCGACACAACCTACGCAACCGGCGTCAGACAACACTGGTAAAGGCGGCGGCAAGAAGAAGGGCAAGAAGAAAGGCCAGTAAGAAATCAAAAGGCAAAAGGCAAATATCAAAAGGCAAAAGTTCGGCACTTTTCTTTTTTATAATTTGAAAAATCAGTTCCACCCTTTTGCCTTTTGATATTTGCCTTTGCCTTTTCTACCAGCCTTTTGCCTTTTGATTTTTATTTATTCCAACCATGCCAAAGATCATTGCCAAGCTCCACATCACACTCCCCGACGGAAAAACGCAAGAAGCCGTACTACCCGGCTATCCTGTCATCATCGGCAAAGCTCCCGGCAACGACATCGTCATCAATGACAGCGGCGTCAGCCGTCAGCACGCTACCGTGCGCCTGCAAAACGGCGAGTACGTGATCAGCGATCTGGGTAGCCTTAACGGCGTCTACGTCAACAGCCGGAAGGTTCCACAGGACGACGCGCAACAACTCCGCGATGGCGACAAGATTCAACTCGGGCGCGTCAAGATCGTTTTCAATTTGGAGGAGGTTGCGACCGACGCGGTCAAAAGCGACGCGTACAAAACCCATATTGACACGCCGAAGTCTTACTCAACCAACGTCAACGAGCCTGCGCCAACCAAAGGCCCCGCTGCCCCGCCTGTGCCGCCGCCGCCACAACTAAAATACCGCGTTGCGCTAACCGGCGAGCTGGTGCCTAGGGACGGCCCGCAAAATATCCCCAGCAATGAGGCGCTCAAGCTCACGCTTGATGGCCGTTACGAACTCGAAGCCAAGATCGGACAGGATGTGAGCGGGGCCATCTACCGTGCGCGGCGCGTGATGCTCGGCGACAAGGTGGCCGTGCGCATCTTGAAGCCGGAGTTGGTCAATGACCCCATTGCAGTCGAACGCTTCCGCCGCCAAGCGCAAGTCGCCGCGCGCATCCAACATCCCAATTCCGTCCGGTTCTATGACTTCGGCTACTCACAAGCCGACGGCATCGTCTACATCGTCGAAGAGTTGCTCACTGGCCGCACGCTGCGCGACCTGATTCTGCGCGAGCGCGGGATGAGCCTGTCGCGCGTCGTCGGCTTGGTCAATCAAATCGCGGGCGCGGTCCACACTGCGCACCTCAACGGCATCGTCATTCGTGACCTTAAACCCGAAACGATCTTTGTCGAGACCGGGCAGGACGGGCGCGAACAAGTCAAAGTAGGCGGCTACAACCTCGCCAAAGTGGATCAATCCATCAGCCAGGGCGTCAAACTCACTGGCCCGCTCGGCGTCTTCGGCACGCCGCAATACATGTCGCCCGAACAGTGGTTGAACAAACCGCTCGACTCGCGCTCCGATGTTTATTCGCTCGGCGTCATCATTTTTGAATTGCTCACCGGCGCGCCGCCCTACGATTCAGACAATCCGATGGAATTGTCGCAAATGCATCTGACCGCGCCCGTGCCTGACATCAGCGAGTTCGGACGCCCGGAGATTGATGCGGATGTGGCCGCCGTCATCAGCCGCGCGCTGGCCAAAGAACAAAACCAGCGCCAACCCACCACGCTTGATCTGGCGCGCGAACTCGAAGCAGTTTCGGGCAATAAAGTCGGGGTGATCGGCAAAGCGTTCAACAAACTGACTGGCGTGCTGCCCATTGCGCCCGTCATCGTGCAGCGCGAAGCCGCGCCACTGCCTGCCGGTGAAACCGCGCTGCCATCGGTCGTCGCCCAAGCTACTGAGAAAGGACGCGGCGCATTCAACACTGTGGTGGTTGCGCTGATGGCCGAAGCTGTACTCTCGCGCATTTCGAGCGGCATGGTCAAAACCGCCGTGCCCTTGTATGCCCTGCTCGTCTTCGGACTAGACATCACCTCGGTGATGGGCTTAGTGTTGATTCAAAACGTCGTGCCACTGCTCTTGCGGTCTTATTTCGGCACGCTCGCAGACAAGCACGGCAAGAAGCCGGTCTTCATGATCTCGCTCAGCATCCGCACGGTCGTGGGTTTGCTTTACTCAGTCGCCAACCTGCCCTTCCTTTTCGCCGTCAGCGTCGTGCGCGGCATCGCCGATTCGGCCAAAGGCCCGTCGGCTTCCGGGATGATTGCCGACGCGACCGACGAGAAGCACATCGCGCAGGCTTACTCCTGGTACACCACCGCTAAGTCTACTTCCGGTGGCATCGGCGAAGCGTTGGCGGCTTTCGTGCTCACGATCTTGATCGCCTGGTTCGCCAGCACGCAGGCCGTCACGGCCAACGTCGCCGTGCTCGACAAAGTCAATCGCTCTGGCAAGCAAGTCGAGCAGATCATCAAAGCGCCCACCGAAGTGGTCAACGGCGAATTGCCCGGCGACGAATCCGATCCCAAACCGAAGAAGGTGCTGCGTGTCGAGCAACGCACCATGCCGCTCAGCCAAGTGCCGATCAATGACCTGCCTAAAGTGGTAGACAGCACACCGCTGCGCAAAGCCCTGATCTTTATCTTCTGGCTAGCCACACTCTTCTCGCTGGCCTCGCTCGTACTGGTCTACTTTTTCATCAAGGAGAAGCCAAAGGAGAAGAAAGAGAAGAAGGACAAAGACAAAGTCCAAAAACCCACTGGCTTGCTGCACGCGCCGCAACAACAACCAAACGTTTACTCCTTCGCTTTGTTGGGCGCGGCCTTGACCGCTCCAGCCTACATGGTCACGGGCGAGTTCTTCACTGTGCTGGCGGTCAAGCTGGATGTCACGCCGGGCGCGCTCGGTTGGATCAAGGTGGTTTCGGAAACGCTGGTGCCGCTGTTGTTCGGCCCTTTCTTCGGCTGGCTGGCGGATCGCATCGGTGCTGGTAAAGTGATAGCGCTGCGTTCGATTGCCAATCTGGCGACTTCGGCGCTCTTCTGGATCGTGCCCTGGTTCGCGGGTACGGCGCTGTTGGGCGTGATGATGGGCCTGGCGCGCGGCATTGACGAGATCGGCAAGGCGGCTTTCAAACCGACCTGGGGCGCGATTGCGGCAAAGGTGTCGAGCTTCAATCTCTCAAGTCGCAGCAAGACGATGGGGATTTTAGAAGGCGGCGTGGATGCTTCCGATCTTACCTTCCCTGTATTGGCGGGCGTGATGCTGCAATATTTATCGCTGGGGCCGTTGATGTTGGTACGGGCGGTGTTGGCATTAGTGGCGGAGCTTTACGGGCATCTGTTGATGAAGAAGTACAAGATTTAAGCATGCCACCAAGCAGGCACGCAGTTAATGCGCTTTAGCCTCAGATAATCACAATATTCACCATCCGGTTAATGATCAGCAATTTCAGATGGTCAGAGGTAAGGTGTGAGCTTCTAATGCCTGTCTAGAAGTAGTCTCCTAAGCTGAATGTGAAAGCCCAGAAGCAAGCTGAATCGCTTCCGGGCTTTTGTATTTACTCGCAGTCACGACCTCCTACGCCTGTAATGAGCGTGGCCAGATGATGGTCGCAGGTATCGCCTGGTCGAAGCTTTCACCAGCCAAGCAAGAATAAGTCATAGAATTGTTGTCGTTAAATCCGCACATTGACGAAATCAACGACAAAATCCCGGACGGCGTGTTTGATGCGACGCAAACAATTCTCCCCAACCTGTAAAAAGTGACAGTACCAGCGGCCCGATCACCGGCATAGCATGGAGGTATTGAGGGCTTGGCTGCGTAGCCGCGTGGCTACGACACTAGGCCAGCAAGAATGATAGAGCATTTTGGAAACTGAGTTTATCGAGTTTGAGTCCTGAAGACTCCCAAACCCGGTTGGAACGCCAAACCGGCATCTTGTATCGGAACCGGTCACCGCTTGATGACCGAGCCGGTACTACCAACTATCTTAAACCAATATGGAGATTTTATTATGAAACCTGAAACTGCAAGGATAGTCGATACCGAGCTTAAGCAATTCGCCGCTGATCTGAATCTGTCTGATGCACAAAAAGAGCAATTGAAGGCAGGGCTGGAGAATGCACGCGAAAAGTTGGATGAGATTCGTCGGAATAACCCGGACGTTACCAGAGCGGACGTGATAGCAAAACTCCAGGCAGAACGCGGCGCGTTGCGCGAGCGCGTGGTCAAGTTTTTCACACCGGAACAACTTGCTAAGTGGGACGCCGGGGTAGCCCGTGCCAAGACGTTCCTCGGTGAAAGAGTTGAGCCCTAAATAAGCCAGCTCATTCGTCGCCGGGTTAACCCTCGGAGATAATGGAAAGTGCGGAGTGTAAATTGTCCAAGCACTCCGCACTTCGTCTATAGGGACAACCGGTCTGATGATCTAGGACAACGATGGAGTTCGACGTTACGTCGGCTTTCCCCACCCTCATTCTCCGAGTTTATCTAGGGTTTGCAAGACAGCCGCCGCCGCGTGCGGGTCTTCCAACACATCGGTTCCGCACCACAGTTGATACGCTTGAGCCGACTGCATAAGCGCGACCAACGCAGCGAAGTGACGCGCAGTGTGATCGCGCCAGAGCTGCAAAAACATGCTTTGTTCAGCCAGTCTGAGCAGCGCCTCACTGGGCGACAGCAACTCTAAGCGACTGTGTAGTTCGCCGCTGATCTGCGGCACAATCACGTAATCAATCTGGGTATACTGGCGTTCGGCCAACACGACCGTGCCGAAATATTCCAGTGCCTCAACACACGCTCTGCCCAGATAACGCTGGCGCACCTCGGCACGCGCAAGGTCAGGCCAGCGCACGAGCAACTGTTCATCCAAATGAAACTCTTTGCGTAGCGGCATCAGATTGGATGGCGCGTCACCTGCTTCAAGCAAGAGCGAATCGTCGCTCACAGGCTGCCAACCGGCCAAGCCGAGTGCAGTTGCGAGTGTTGTCTTTCCGGCGCGCGGTGCGGCAGGGATGACGCAAAGCTTGCCGCCCGGCGTGAGCACAGCGGCGGCGTGCAAGTGATAAACGCTGCGTGCGCGCAAAAGCAACATCAGTGCCAGCATCGTGTAAGTATTGGCCACGATGCGTGGGTACGCGAGCGCAGCGGGGGTGAGGTAACCGGTGGCGCGGCTAACTTCGGGTTCGACAAAAAAGGCCGCTGCGCCCATCTCGAAAAAGAAGACCTCGGCGTCATGCCAAAGCTGAATCACGCCGGTATGTGAAAAGAGCGCGGCATTTGGTGTGAGCAATGTTTGGCGCGCAGGCAAAACATCACAGAAGTCCAGCTTAAGAATTAGTGGATTGGTGGATTGCTTATCAGTCTGCGCTTCATTCACCAATCGTGGCTGGTAATAGCGAAAGTAAGTGGCCAGCAGATCGGTTAGCTCAGACGAGTTGGAAGTGAGGCGGATAGGAACGGCAGCGAGCGTGAATTCAATGGTGGGCATTCAAGATGGCAAGGGCGTGAGCGGCCAAGACAATCGCTTTGGCCGCCTACACGCTTTCGCGTTGCGTTTAATTTTATGGCCCAGTGATAGCAGCGGTGGCGATGGTGGCGGATTGGGACAGCACCACCTGCGTGAGCGAATTGGAGAGCTTGAGTTGTGGCGGCGCATAAGCCAATAAGCTTTCGCCGGCTGCGAAAGAGGCCGGTGAGGTTGCCTCCGGCTCGCCCATCACAAATTCGATCAGGCCGTTGCGCGCGAGTTGCGCGAGAAAATCGCGTGTGTCGAGTTCGGCTTGCTCCGGGTTGATCCCGAAAGCCTTCGCTAGTGCCGCAGTTAGGGCCGCTGCCGTCTGGGCCGCGCCCGTGCGCAACCGCTTCCACAAGACGATGGCGGCGGCGTTGAGGGTGTAATAGTGTAGATTCTCCAGATCGAGAATGATGGCTTCCTGATTGTCCAACAATTCGGTGAACGAAGCCTGCTCTTTGGTGACGATCTTCTGATTGTTTTGCATCGCGTTTCTCATCTATCAAAACATAGCTTCAAGAAAAAGAGCTTTCGCCACGAAGCGACGAAGAAAACGAAGATGGGAAAAGAGAGGTAGAGTTGAAGTGATTTCACTTGCGCTGCTTTCTTCGTCCTCTTTATTACTTCGTGGTTTCATTTCGTGAAGTCTACGCCAGCCAGTCCGCCGCTGATTGGTTTATTGCCCACGGCGCGGCATGGTCGGTTCGGGCAAGAAGACGGCGCCATCGTCCAGCCCCGCGCTGTGGGTCAGCCGCTCGGCCACCCCTGTGTTGAGATTGAGCAAGTACAATTCTGCATCACCATCGCGCTGTGACGTGAAGAGCAGGCGGTCACCGCGCGCCGAAAGCGCCGGGCTGCTGTCCCCGCTATCAGTCAAGACGCGGAAACTGCCCGTCTGGGTATCGGCGATGGCAATGCCACTGAGTGTAGTTTTCGTGTTGGCCGTTGTAAAGGCGACTTGTTTGCCATCGGCGCTCCAACTCAAGCCCCCAAACGGCAGCGCTTCAGTCGTCAACCTGCGCAATTCGCCCGTGCCCAGCGTGAGCAACCAAATCTCTTCCTCGCCGCCGCGATCTGAAATGAAGGCAAGTCGCAAGCCGTCGGGCGAAAGCGCCGGAGCATAATCGCGGTGCCGGCCATCATTGGCCAGCAAGACTTGCCGCCCGCCACCGCTCGCGGTCATCAACTCGATTCCGTCGCCGGAAACAAAAGCGACCAGCGCGCCCGTGGCCGAGAGGCTCGGCGAGATTTCGTCAATGGTGTCGGTGGTCAACCGCTGCAAGCCGATAAGCGTCGGACGGCGCGAACGCCATTGCGCGGCAATCTGCGCGGTGAATAGCTCGTAGCTGCTACCTTCGCGCGCGGCAAAGACGATGTCACGCGCGCCATAAGCTACTGCCGGAACCAAATGGCTACGTCCGGTGTTGGTCAATTGACTGACCTGCCGCGTGGTCAAGTTGATGGTAAACAGTTCGGGCGTGCCTTCACGCTGCGAAACGAAGATGGCATAGCCGCTGTCACCCTCCTGCCTTTGCGCCAAGGCGGGTAGTGCGATTGCCAACCACAACCAGCCTATCGTCAAACAAGCAATCAACCTGACTCTACTCATAAAATTCATACCTCCCGCTTCTATCTCTCAAGCGCGACTTACACTCTACCTACCGGATGCGCCGGATAGCGTTGTTACCGGGATCGGCGAAGATGATCTCTCCGCTCAACCCAACGGTAATACCCACCAGCGCGGGCACCGTCACCTGCGTGGTGGTAGCCCCAGCCTGGACGAAGATTTGCGACGAAGTAAAGTTCAGTTGCGCATTGGCCGCCGGGCCCAGATCGCCACTGTACCCCTCTGTTGTACCGGCAATCACTACGCCGGTAGCGGTATTACCGCTGATCGTCAAACGCGCCACGCGATGCGTGCCTTGGTGGGTCGTACGGTCATCAAGGGCGTTGGTCACGTAGAGAAAACCTGCTGCGTCAAAGACCAGATCGCGCGGCTTGTTGAGCGGGCTGCCAGTCAACAATGTCTGGAAGCCATTGGCATTAATGCCGCTGCCCGGCGAATTTTCACGCAGCAACCGGTTGGTGACGTAGTCCACTACCAGCAAACGTCCACTGGAATCGAAGGTAAGCCCCGGATATTGATTCGGCGGGTTTGAGTTTGGCGCCAGGTTAGTCTTGCCCGGCAACCCTTCCAGCGTCGAGACTGCGCCGGTGGAGGCCAGAATGCGGCGCACACGGCTGTTGCCATTGTCGGCGAGATACATATCTCCGTTCGCTGCCACGGCAACGTCGGACGCGCCAATGAACACAGCATCGAAGGGGTTTGGACCGTCAGCGACATTGCCGCTGCCGTCGCCGCCGCCAGCTATTATCTTAATGAAACCTGGCTGGACAATGGTCTCGTTGGCCGAACCCGCATAGAAGGTCACAGCCTGAGTCGTAGTGTTGATAAAGCGGAGTACGCTCGTATCACGACCAAGGCCGATCAAGGCCGGCCCCTTCTTGGTATCAACCACGTAGACACCTTTGTTCGTCACCGTCAAACCTTGCGGGATGTCGAAGCCCCCCTGCACAGCCGGCACATCATCGGTTTGCTCGGCGCTGATGTCGTTGTTGACGGTGGCAATATGGCCCGGCTGTACGGTCAGAGTTTTGCCTGACCCGCTAAAGAGTGTTATCGGCGCCGAAGTGCGATTAACATAGCGCAGGCGGCTTCCGTTGAACGTATCGGAAATCCAGAGATTTCCGTTAGTCGGATCAACGGCCACGCCAGTCGGCGAAGCCAGTTCCGCGCTCGTGGCCAGCCCGCCGTCATAAGGGGCAGGCAGCCCGCTGCCCGCCACCGTGTTGATATTGCCTGCCGCAATGTTTACCCCGGCTACTTCGACGGCGCTACTACTCAGATTGATGTAACGGACGCGGCCATGCGCAGCTCCCCCCTGATCGGCGACAAAGATGCCATTGGCGTCCGCCACAATCGAAGCAGTCGGTGGAAACGAAGCGGATTGCGAGAGCATGAAGAAGGTCGCGTTGCCAGCCGGGCCACTATCGCCGCAATTGCTCGTGCTGTAATCGCAAGCCGTCTCAATCGTGCCAGCGAGCTTCGGGTAGGTGGTGCTACCCTGCGGTGGCAGTGTCACCATCACAATCTGCTGCGCATTTCCCAAAGCGATGTAGAGCTTGTTGTTTTGTACAGCCAGCCCGGTTGGGAACGGCGCGTGCTGGTAAGGCTGAATAACCATCACATTTTGTCCCTGGCCGGCGGTGAATTGAGAAACGAGCGTAGCATTCGACCCAGCGTCAACTTTGATGACGCGCCCGTGGCCAGTGTCGGAGAGATAGACATTGCCCTGCGCATCCGGGAGTATGAAGCGTGGCTCTCTGAGCGGGATGGCAGTCGCCGGGCCTTGGCTGAAAGGGTCGGTAGCTTGGGTCACAGCGCCATTCCCGGCAAAGAGCGTCGCCGCGCCACCCGAGGCTGGAACCTTGTAGACGCGCCATTGATTAGGCGTCGCATCGGCAACCAAGACCTGGCCATCTGGACGAACGGCCAGGGCGCTAAGCGACGGCCCGAACTTCGAGTCGGCAGAAAAAGTGCCCACGCGACCAACACCGATGGTTGTCCCATTGAGGCTGACGGGATTGGCTGAAACATTGATAAAGCGCACCGTCTGCCCGCCCTGATCAATAAAATAGACCACGTCACCCAGGCCCGGACTGACGCCCAGACCGGGGATAAAGCCCAGATCGGCATTGAGCGCCGGGGCATTGTCGGCCAAATCAAAGCCGCCACCGGCAATCAACTTTACTGTGCCCGCCGCGACCTTGATGCCACCAACCGTCACGGCATTGCGCGTCGTGTTAAAGAACCGCAGCAAATATCCGCGCTCGCTTGCATCCGCGATGTACAAACCGCGCCCTTGCGGATCGAGCGCCAGCAATCCCGGTATAACCAGCGTCGCCTTTGTGCTGACATTGCCATCACCTAAAAGGCCGCCCGCGATGGTGTCAATAATCAACTGGGCATTGTTGCTGGCGGTCGTGCCGTTCGAGAAGACCACCCCGCCACTCAATTCGACAATGGTGCCGGACGAACTGCCGGTGATCTGTGTATTCTTGACGCTCGGATTGATGCCATCCGCGATGATCGCGCCCTTGCCCTGATTGCTGGCGCCACCGTTTTTGACCTGCACGAAGTTCAGGATGCAACTGCCCATCGCATTCCGCGCGAAGAAGATTGCGCCGAAATTGGTGTTGTTCGGGATAGGCTCGAAGATGATGAACTTGGAATTGTTGAGCGACGCGCCAGCAACTTGATTGACCCCGGCAAACCCGTTAGCAGCCAAACAGCCTGGGCGGCTTGAGCCGTAGTCGCCCGCTTGCAGATCCATGCCTGCGGCCAATTGAATGCGGGCTGTCGGGCTGATGGTCACTTCGGCAGGCGTGTTAGGCGACGTGCCGCCGATGATTGAGGGATTGGCGTTGCTGCCGCGAATCTGAATCGGCGTATCGCCCTGCCCGACCAGGACGCCGGAGCGCGTGAAGTCATTCGCAGTGTCAGGAATCTGAATGGCGTCGAGCTGGTTGCCCATGAAGACGTTGGCCCCGGTGTAGAAAGAACTCGGATCGGTGGCAAACGTGCCCAGCGGTATCGCTTCGCCGCCGGTCGTGGCCGGAATCTCGTAAAGTCCCAACGCTGCGTTGGCGCTGACAATCATTGCTGGTGTGCCCGAAGCCGCTCCGTTGTATTCGATGCGGTTGCGCGCGAAACCTGTCAGGCTGTTATTGCTGTTACTCGCCGCCAGGCCTGTGCCCGCGCTATGGCGCGAGATGCTGTCGGTGAAGCGCAGCGTACGCCCGGAATTGCTGATGTCTACGTTCGGCTTGTTGCCAGCGCCGCCATACTCGACTACGACATTGCGCATTGACAGCGGCGTGGTGATGCTGGACGCCGCTGTCGCATCAATGCCACCCCACGCACCCTGAGCGGGCAGTGCCGCGCCCGGCGAACGCTGTGCAGTAAAGACTATCTGTGTGGGCGTAGGAACATTCGCACTGTTGGGCACGCCCGGCACGCCGCCATTCGCAATGAGATTGCCGGCAGCCGCAACGAGCACGCGCGTGCCACCGTTCATATAGAAGACCGTGCCCGGCGATACCGTGATGGCCGTAGTAAGTGTGATGTCGCTCGAAACCAGAAACGGCCCTATCCCAGTCAACGAACTAATGTTGCCTGAAAGCGGCGTCCCGCTCGGTGGCGCCGTCACCGTCAAGCGTCCCAGGATCGTGCTCGATCCCGTTCCGCCCGGCGTACCGCTCGCTAACGTGACGCGTACGCCATAGACACCAGCCGGAGTGTTTGCCGGAACATTCGCGGTGAGTTGCGTGGCATCGTTGAAAGTGTTGGTGAGTGTGGCTACCGAAGTGCCGTTGCTATTGAGCAGGTTGACCGTTGCTCCGCTGGCAAAATTGCGCCCGCGAATGACGACGCTCGCGCCGCTGTTGGAATTGACCTGCACTGCTGCCGGATAGACGCTCTCTGCCGCCACGCCGATGTCGGCCAGGACGACAAAGGAGAAGAAGAATTTGGCGGGCGTAGTCGAAACATTGAATGTCCACACGGCATTGCTCGTGCCGCCCGGCGTAATGTCGCCATAAGCGCGCGAGACATTCAGCTTGCCCTGGTAAGGAATCAACCCGTCGTTGTAATAAGCAAAACCGGTCATCCCCGGCGTCGTGTTGGCAGGCGTTCCCGCACTACCCCCATTGCAAGCGCCGCTCGTGGGGCAGATGGCGAATTTGGTGAAGACCACCCGCGTGTTGAAAAGCGTCACGCCGAGCTTGTTCATCAACTGAATCTCGCCGGAGATGTTCCCGGCCAAATCGCCCGTTTGAATGAAAGTGCTGTTGACTACTGTAAAGCTGAATTGACTACCCAGCGTCACAACGGCATTCGGATCAACTCGCGTATTCAAGCGCCCGTCACGGTCGGGCAGGCTGCGCCCATCGCTCGGAGTTTTCAACACGAGTTGTTTGGTACGCGGATCGAACGAGCCCTCATACCCGGCCACCACCGTGCCCGCTCCCTTGTCGTCGCTCAAAGTTTTCCCTTGAGCAGGCAAAGCGGACAACTCCAAAGTCGTCACTCCCGCCGCCTGTGCGTGCTGCATCCAAACTTGGCGCAACCCGAGCGTGACCAGGCTCAAACCGATTACTGATAAAGCGATCATTACGGTCGAGCGTCTCACCCGACTTTGCTGGCGTCCAATCATTCCGCGATCAGCCATTTTTCTTCCTACTCCTTTTCCCACGGCACGAGGGAGAAGTCGTTCACAGCCGCGTTACCTAACCCATTCTCAATCTCCATCTCTATGCGGCCTGCTTGATGTGTATTAGTGCAAGCAGCAGACGCTGCCCAGCTCAATGCTGGTCTGGCTGCTCTTCGCTCAAAAAATCTACTTGCGCAAGCACAACTCGCCCTGGCTCACGCTACATACTTTTTTCAAATTGTCGGAGCACTGATTATTGTCTGCGGAAGCGCCACACCTGCGACTGCGTTTGAACAACTGAGGTACGGGGTGTCCATTCGCGTGTCCTTGCCATTCCAGCGCCGCACGAGCCTCGGCGCGCCCGCTGCCACCGCTGCGCGCCCAGCTTTGCCTCAACTCCAAAATCCTGGGGCACTTTAACAGTATTCAATCTGCTATGACGACTTCACTCGAATTCCGCGCTTGGGTTTTCGGTTAGAAGGCTTAGCTCGACCCGCTCGTGTTAGGCAATGCCCGTCTATACCAGTGAGGAGAGCGAACATTGTCAATGGTCTTAATTGATTGTTGCCTCGTTTCCCGACGAGGCATCTTAAGGTAGCGACCAGAGGCAGTCAAGGCTTAATTGGGCGCGACTAAGTGGCTACGTTTTGATGCGTTTGTCTACCACTCAGCCAGCGATAGGCGAGATAGATCAGCAGCCCCAGCGCCGCCGCCAGTGCCACATTGCGCGCGTCAGATCGTGAGCTGTTTGAGAGCACCCAGACGGACAGCGCCACAGCCGCGATTGACACCGTTGTGCCCGCAGGCGTTTTGAACCCCGGCGGCGGTACATCGCTGCGGCGGCGCAACACTGGCAGGGCCAGACAGGTGATCACGTAAGCCAGCAGCCTGGCGATCGTGCTAATGGTGAGCGCGGAGATGAACGCCCCTTGCAGCGTAAGCACCAACATAATGGCGGCTGAAATCAGAATCGCAACATAAGGCGTGCGGAAGCGCCGGTGTGTCGCCGCCAGGACGCGCGGAAGCTGGCCCTGCTCTGCCATCGCAAACAACAGTCGCGGCGCGGCCAGCGTCACAGTGTTGAGCGTACCGGTCACAGAGATCACCGCCCCGGCGGAAATAACCGCCGCGCCCGCCGCGCCAAGGAAGCGGCTGCCGGCCTCAACTAACGGTCTTTCAGAATTGGCCAGCCCCGGCAACGTCCCGATACAGACAGCTTGAATCAGCGTGTAGAGCAGGACTATCACGCCCGTTGCCGTCAGCAGCGCGAACGGGATATGCCGCTGTGGCTCACGGATTTCGCCCGACGGAATCACGGCCATCTCAAAACCGCTGAACGCGAAGACGAGCAGCAAAACCGCTGTCGAGAATGAACCATAGCCTGGTAGCGTCGTGAAGGAAAATTGCTGTGGGTTGATGAAGAACAGCCCCGCCACAACGAAGATCAGCAGTGGAACCAGCTTCCCGACTGTGAAGATGTTGCTGACCAGCGCCGCCTCGCGCACGCCAATGAGATTGACCGTCGCCAGCGAGATAACGACGATTGTGATAACGACCGCGCGCCACCAGCCCGCTCCCACCGCTGGAGAGAAGAAACTGAGATAGCCGATCATCAAGTTGCACAAGGCGGCGAAGGCCGTCACTCTGGCGAGCCACAGCAGCCACCCGACCTCGAAACCAACGACCGAGCCGAATGCCACACGCGTGTAAAGGTAAGGGCCGCCAGTCTCAGCAAAACGGCTGCCCACTTCGGCAAAGCAGAGAATGATAAGGATAATGAGCAGCGCACAGACCAAGTAAGCGAGCAGACTGTAAGCGCCCGTCAAGGAGTAGATTCTAGACGGCAGGCCGAAGATGCCAGCGCCGATGATGATGTTGATGGTTAGAGCAACGAGGTCCCAGCGGCCGATACCTCGGATCAAACCTTTATGTTCCGCTTGCTCCATGTCAGTTAAGTGTCAGTTAGTTGTGACGCGAGAGTTTTTGCAGGCCGGGATTATGCGCTGACAAACAAAGGTTTGGAAGAAAGGCTCGCAGCCTGCCGCAAAAAAATTGCTCAGATATGGCGGGCTTTGCCGACAGATTCCGTCTCATGTAGGTGAGGGCAGACAAAAGCCACTCACGCAAAGACGCAGAAAGTTTTCAAAGCAAATGTTATATCCGAGCGATATCAAAGAGAGAGTTGGTAGAAAACAGGTAATGAGCGCGGTCAGGGAAGAATCGCAGATTTCAATGGCAGCTTACGGCCTGACCGATGTCGGTCAACGGCGCAAGACTAATGAAGACGCTTTATTGATGACCGACTTTAGGCATGAGAACTTCGGCGCGACAAAAATGAACCTCACCCACATTGGTGAGCGTGGCACATTGCTGGCCGTCGCCGACGGAATGGGCGGAGCAAAGGCCGGCGAAGTCGCCAGCGCCATGGCTGTCTCATTGCTGCGGCGCGGATTGCAGCACAGCGTGACGCAACCCGCCGATGGCGAACAACTGCGCCAAGTGGCCGAGTACGCCAATGGCTGCATCTGGCGCTACGCGCAACAGAATGCGCAATTGAAAGGCATGGGCACGACACTGACCGCAGCGCTCGTATGCGATGGCGTCGCTTACGTGGCCCAAGTCGGCGATTCGCGCGCTTATCTGATTCGTGGGCGCAGCATTCAGCAACTCACCCAAGATCAATCGCTAGTACAGAAGCTAATGGACGACGGCTTGCTCTCACCATCGGAAGCCGCCCGCCATCGTTATCGCAATGTGATCCTGCAGGCGCTCGGCGTCAGACCCGAGGTCAAGGTGGCGCTCACGGCTGTCGCGCTCGAACGGGATGATTACCTACTCCTGTGCAGCGATGGCCTCTCGAACAAGATTGGCGCCGATGAAATGCAACAGATCGTGCAAGAGGCCGAAAGCCCGGCGGATGCCTGCCACCGGCTGACCGAGTTGGCCAACGCGCGCGGCGGCGAAGACAACATCACGGTGATCCTCGCCCAGTTTGCGGGCGACGGCCTATACAAAAGCAGCGAAGAGATATTGATTAGCAAATTGAGCTTGAAGGCCGAAGCTGCCTAACCACCCTTGTCACTAAAACTGGGTTGTAGCGTGCCAAGTCGCTCTTTCACCCGCGAGTCTTGAGCCGCAACCGATAAAATAAACCGCCCAGTCTGCTTTCCCTTCCCCTGGCGCATTTCACCCAATGCGCGTTCACCCGCTCCACTGTGCGCTGTAGCACGGCGTACAGTGGAGATTGTTGGGGCAGTCTGCCGAGTTTTATTCCGAGGTGTAATGAACCAGTTAATCCATACTTCCGTACCTGAGGGAACCTTGCTGATAGCTTTTACCAAGCAAGATGTTGTCACCAATGATTGGCAGGCGTCGTGTGGTTCGTATGAATTTTTTGGTGTGACTCAGGCAGCCCATGTCTTGCTCGATTTGAAATTATTGCAGGGGCCGCCCGGGATAGCCGCCCTCTATGCGCAGATGGCCGATGATGTCAGGAGCGGCACAAGTTGGTGGTCGTTGCCATTGACGCATGACATCGAACCATCCGCCTCTTTGGCTTGACCGAGCTGAGGCATTGCTACCCCGGCAACACTCCGCACTCGCGCCGTCCAGCGATCAAGCTTCCTGCGTAGCACGCTTTTGCGCGCGGCAACATTGCTCTCAGCGTAGCGCCTGCAACACTTCAGTCAGCCGTTCAACTGCCGCCACCAAACTTTTTCCTGCTTCATCGAATTTGCTGCTTGCAGCCAGGCGCTCCGCATTCGTCACAGCTTCCGCCGCATACGAAGCTTTCAAATACTGCACCTGTAACTGCGAGTTGGCTTGCAAGCGCGCGACCACATTCCCCAGCCCCGTGCGCAAGCCCCTGATATTGTTCACCACGGCATCTTTGCTCTGCTGATTCTTCGCCGCTGCGGCGGGCGATATCTCGCCCTGCTTAGCCTGCTCTTCAGCCAGCTCCAAGCCGTTAGCAACCTTACCGTAAATGTAGATGAAGCGCGTGACGAGGCGGATCTGCTCAGCCACTTGCGCCGCCTCAGCACTGAGATTATTGGGCGTGGGGCTAGGCGTAGGAGTAGGCTTGGCGCCCGGCTTCCGCTGTGTGCGCGTGCTTTTCTTTTGTGCTACCACCGCGTTCGATGCGCTCACCACACCAGGCAAGCACAGCAATCCGGCACTCACAATAGTTGCCACAGTTCTTTTCAATCTTCTCTTCAAGGGCATCCTCCAAACTAAGGGAGCGGATTTCAAACCGGCTAATCGTCTCTGATCTAACGCCTAACGTCAACAACTAACGCGCGTTTGAACTCGGCCCGCGGATATGTATAATGCCACAGCATCACGGGGCGTAGCTTAGCCTGGTAGAGCGCTCGGTTTGGGACCGAGAGGTCGAGTGTTCAAATCACTCCGCCCCGATTTTATTATCAATAAGTTAAGGCTTCCGGATGGAAGCCTTAACTATTTTTACAACACTTCAGCAACACTTTAGCAGAAGAATTATTCAAGGCAAAAGTTCATTACAGCACGCTTGTTAAAGTGTAATAGCTCCCCAGTGCCAACCAAGTCGTCCCGACTTTTAGAATAAAACAGTTTAGGTAAGCACATTTTTTCAGGCCAAGCCGAGACGTAGAGAGTCTATCGAGAATTTGATTAGGGATATGTTGAAGCCTTGGACGAGAAGAGCTACGCATACATAGAAGGGTTACATCGTCGCCTTGCTGCGCTCGGTTTCACCACCAGCCTTTATCCAACTCAAAA
This sequence comes from uncultured Acidobacteriota bacterium, assembly GCA_963699175.1. Classification (GTDB taxonomy): domain Bacteria; phylum Acidobacteriota; class Blastocatellia; order RBC074; family RBC074; genus JACPYM01. Next base: position 3,135,587 of record OY969418.1, read on the forward strand.
GCTCAGCACCAATGATTCTTGGCTGATTTCTGATAGTTGTCGCTTTAAGTTTGCCATTGGCAACGGCTCGCCAGATCGTGACATAGCTGCACTTGCTTAGCGTAGCCGCCTCTTTGTAGGTGTATACCCCAGTTTGATGAATGGGAATACTGACAACCTGCGGCGTATCGGAGGTTGGATTCAATGACTTTTTGGCTCATGTACAGGATTCGTGCTTTCGCTGTCTGACAGGTTAACAGATAAAAGCCGGTGAAATCCGCTTTCGGTTAATGCGGTGTTCGCACATCGCGACGTAGTACGTCAAGTTCTTTTTATGGACGCCACGAATCGGCCTGGCCCATCAAGTCGCTAATCGGGAAGATCATTCCCTGATTTTATCCAGCGCACACGTTTTGTACATGAGCCATTGAGCTTAGACATGCTTGCACCCCGATTTCTGCCAGCTTCAATGGTGAAAATACATTTGACTCACCTAGGTACTCGGAATGGGTAAGAACATTGCGGAGGCGCTTGGCAACTTTTGGCTCTCTCGCCGGATGGCTTGTTCAAAATTGAAGTTTAAGGGCCAATTGAATGGAGCGCGGGCCGCCGACTTGATAAAGCGGGCTGAACCCGCCACCGGCGACGCCGCCTGCCCCCAAGCTAGACGCCAGGGTTCTCGTGGGCTGACCGAACAGGCCACTGCTGAGCGTGTTCGTCGGCTGGCCAAAGCTCACCTGATTGAAAAGATTGAAGGCTTCAGCAGGAAGGCGGTGTGACTTTGGCCGAGCAGGCGACGCGAGAGATGGCGCAGAACAAACTACTCTACTCCGCCCTGCTGACATTGCCCGAGGCGGGGTCATGGAAGCTGGAAGTGACAATCAAACGAGAGAAGGAAGCAGCCAGCGTGCTGGGGCAGGTGTCGGTGGCGGTGCCAAGGCCATTCTTGCTTTCCTACTGGCGAAGTTTGTCGCTGCCACCGCTTGTCATTGCGCTGTTCTGTTTGAACCAGTGGTTAAAGCGGCGCGCTCGGCGTAACAAAAACGCCTCCCTTGCTCTTGCTGAACGGACAGCGAACGGATGTTGAGTACGTACTGTGATTCTTGAGGCGCAGGAAATACTCGCTCAGTTGTTCTTCATTGAATTGATTGGGCGTCGGACGGTAGAATGCGCCGCCGTCGCCCCACGGCCCGCACAGGCATCCTGTGTGCAAGCACCGAGCCCGCGAAGCTGTAGATTGCGCGTTCACAACGCATGACCGCGAAAGTCCGGCTTGGTACATTATCACAGTCACGCTTCGGCAAGCACGTTTTCGGGGCACTACCAGCGGAGGTTAATCATGATAACGCGCAGCGCCGTCCTACTTTTCCTCGTGGGGTTACTGCTTGGCCGCTCAGCATGGGCGACAGACAATCCGCCGCCTGAAGGGTTTGTCTCGCTCTTCAACGGGAAGGACTTTCTTGGTTGGAAAGCGCCATCCGGCGATAACGTACGCGCACTGCTCATCACCGGCGGACACGAGCACGAGACTTCGTTTTACTCACTCTTCGACGGCTACAAGGACCTGGGCCGCTTACCGGTGTCGTCCAGCGACATTGCGTTTCAGAGCGACCTGCGTGGCAAGTATGACGTGCTGATCATGTACGATTTCTCCCGCGACCTGAACGAGACCAGCAGGAAGAACCTCCGCGATTTCGTGGAGGGTGGCAAAGGCATCGTCGTCCTGCACCATGCCCTGCTGAACTACCAAAAGTGGCCCTGGTGGTACGAGGATGTGGTCGGCGGCAGTTATCGCCTGCAAAAGGAGGGTGACAATCCCTCATCCAGTTACAAGGGAGACCAGCAGATCAACGTCGCCCCAGAAGGGACGCACCCGATTACTGCGGCACTTAAGCCTTTCCAGGCGCTGGACGAAACCTACAAGAACATGTGGATCTCTCCCCGGGTCCGGCCGTTATTGATTACGGACAACCCCAACAGCGACCGGCTGCTGGCGTGGATTGGCCCGTGCGCCACATCTCGGGTGGTCGCCATCCAACTGGGACACGGTCCCACCATCTTTAGCAAGCCGGAGTACCGGACGGTGGTCCACAACGCCATCCTTTGGTCGGCCGGACGACTCAAGTGACAGTCACGAGCGCGGCCGGGTCTGTTCTCCGGGCGACTCAAGGGAGGAATTGCGATGAAATTGGGACTCTATAGCATTACCTATCTGGGACTCTGGTATCGCGGGGAAGCTCTGTCGCTTCCAGCAATGATCACCCGGGCAAAGCAGTATGGCTATGACGGGATCGAAATTGACGGCAAGCGGCCGCACGGCAATCCGCTCGATTGGCCGACGCTGCGCTGCCACGAACTACGCTCCATCGCCGACGGCGAAGGGATCGAGATCTTCGCGGTGGCGGCCAACAACGACTTCAGCAACCCCGTGCCCGAGGTCCGCGAGGCCCAGATCTGCTGTGTGCGCGACCTGATCCGCATGACGGCCGATCTCGGGGCGCCAACGCTGCGGGTCTTCCTGGCCTGGTGGGGCGTCACGCGACATCCGCAATTGGCCAGCTATGACATTGCCAAGCGCCTCTGGACGGTCGTCCACGAGCCGTTCTCGCCCGAGGAAATCTGGGGCTGGTGCCGCGAGGCGCTGGCCGAGTGTGCGCGCTACGCCGAGGACGCCGGCGTTACGCTAGCCCTGCAAAATCACAAGCCCGTCATCCACGACCATCAGGATGTGATGCGCATGGTGCGCGAGGTGGACTCGCCCGCTCTGAAGGTCTGCCTCGATGCTCCTCTCATGCCTGACCGGAGCACTGACGTCATTTACCAAGCGGCACGAGACGTCGGCCCGCTGCAAGCGCTGTCGCATTTCGGCGGCGAATTCGAGCGCCTCTCGGACGGAGCGATCCGCGGGTTTGATGTGTTCGACAAAAAGGTGCGAGGCGATACGAACCAGTACTACCGCGATTTTGTCCGCGCCATGCGGGGCATTGGTTATGAGGGCTACATGAGCTACGAGCTGTGCCACGATTTGCCCGTGGTGGATGGCCAGACGGTTGATATCGGCTATGCTCATCAGCAGGCCCAACTGGCGGCTGAGTTCATGCGGGACTTGATCGCGTCGTCGGAGTCGGATCGCCGCGAAACCCTCAATGCATCCCTCACAACTTCTGGCACGACTTTCGGGAGGTCGGCATGAAACTGTTCCGACGTCTCGTAGTGATAGCCGCCAGCCTGGCCGTGGCGAATCTCCTTGCTCTATCTTCTCCCCCAACCGCCCTAACCATTGGTCAACAAGGCGGGGTGAAGGAAGAGAAGAAGCGGCGGCTCCTGGTCATTGGGCAAAGCAAAGGCTATCAGCACGAAGCAATCTCTACCGCGATGGTCACCCTTTACAACCTCGGGCGAAGCTCGGGGCGCTGGGACACTTATTTTCGGACCGACTGCGCCAACATTACCAAAAAGCCGCTGAAGTGGGGCGCGAAGAACCTCGATGCCTTCGATGCCGTGGCTTTTTTCACCGACGGCGACCTGGACATGGATGACTCGCAGAAGGCTGACCTGTTGTCATTCGTCCGCGATGACGGCAAAGGTTTCATCGGCATCCATAGCGCCGCCATCACGTTCACGTCCTGGCCGGAGTACGGCAAGATGCTCGGCGGCTACTTCGATGGCCACCCCTGGGGAGAATTCCAGGCGCCGCTCCTCGTAGAGGATCCAAACTTTCCCGGCATGACGCGCCTGTCCCAGAACTTCACGCTCCAAGACGAAATCTACCAAATCAAGGACTTCTCGCGCGCCAACGTGCGCGTGCTGCTGCGTCTCGATGCCGACAAGGTCGATCTTGCCAGACAAGGCGTCCATCGTCAGGACAAAGACTTCGCAGTCATCTGGGCTCGCGAGTACGGCAAAGGGCGTGTTCTCTACAATGGCCTTGGGCATCGTGAGGAGATCTGGGGACGGCCCGACATCCAGCAGATGTGGGTGGACATGGTACGCTGGTCCATGGGAGATCTTCCCGGCGATGCCGCTCCCCGGCCCGCGTTGGCAAGATAACGTTCTCGGTGTCCATGTCAAAAACTGTTACACGGCGCTGCGCCATCAATAATCATCGCCCTTCACCCGTCTACCGTGCGTCGAGCCAACCTCATCCTGGTTGCAAGTTGTTTGTCTAAGATATTAGGTAAATGGGGGAGCTACAATAAACGAGCAGCAACCGCCAAAAAAATGGGGAAGGGGTCACAGAAACTATTGACGACTTCAGGGTATTCCGCATCTACCCTGATACGGTCGCCTTCGGCCCTGTTGGCTGATCACCATCCGGAGCGGTGCATCGCTGAACCACCAGAAGTCCAGCGTGCACTGCTCTCGGAAACTATCTTCAAACGCCCAGAAGCCACACTTTACCGGTCACCTTTCGCCGTCGATCGTCAGGCGAACGAGGTGGGTAGCGCACTTAACGCGGAGTGATCACTTCGGAGTCACCTTGGGAGTCACATGAATCAGTGCGCCGGGATTCGCGTCTTCCAGCAACCACAGCGAACCGTCGGGCGCTTGTTCCACATCGCGAATACGTTTGCCGACATTCCAGCGCTCGGCGGTCTTGGCTCCGCCTTTACCGTCGAAGATGATGCGATTGAGCGTCATGCGTCGCCAGGCCGCTGATAAAGCCACTGCCGTCCCATTGCGGAAAAGTTTTGGTACCGCGGTAGAACATCAGGTTGCCCGGCGCGATCACCGGTACCCAATAGAGGACCGGCTTCGCCAAGTCGGGCCGCGTGTCGTGACTGGGAATCGGCACCTCGTTGTAGTTCTTCCCGTAGGAGACGAGTGGCCAGCCGTAGTTTTTGCCCTTCTCGATCAGGTTCAGCTCGTCGCCGCCGCGCGGGCCATGTTCAACCTCCCATAATTCACCGGTTGGCGAAAGCGCCAAACCATACGGTGCGCGGAAGCCACTAGCCCAGGTTTCTGCTGGCGTCAGGTTGGGGCCGGGAAAGGTATAGGTGCTCACCGGCTTCGCTGTCTTGGCAACTTCGGTGTCCTGTGGCGGATCGATGAGCTGAATGGTGGCAGCACCGGTTTTGCCGAAGTTGGGATTGCCCGGGGCTGGTTTGCCATCCAGCGTTAGCCGCAGAATCTTGCCTACCGGCTGGTCCGGATCCTGGGCCGGGGTCATGCGCTGGCGGTCGCCAACCGTCATGAACAGATACTGACCATCGGGCGAGAAAACGACCTGCCCGCCTGCCTGGCCTCCCTTGCCTCTGGGCATCTGGCGCCACAGCACATTGAAATCCAGCAATCTATTACGTCGGAGGTCCAGCTTGGCGCGTGCCAACACCTGGCCACCGCCATAGTCACCCGGCTCGATATAGGTGAGATAGATGCTTTCGTCGGTAGCGAAATGGGGCGAGACGTAAACGCCCAGCATGCCGTTCTGATTCTGCCAGTAGACGGGGGGCGTATTGCCCAATGGCGCGATCTTTTCTCCCTGAGGCGAGACCAGCCAAATGGGCCCGATCTTTTCGGTCACCAACATGCGCCCATCCGGGAGGAACGCAATCCGCCAAGGCAGCTCAAACGTGGCTGTCGTGGTCAACTGAAAAGGCAGTGTAGCTTCGGGTTTCTGTTCGCCCACATTGGTTTGGGCCCAAACAGCCGCCGACACCAACGTGAGAAGCAGCGCGACTCTCGCTAATTTCATCATCATTCTCCTTGCTTCATTTTTGAAAGACGTAGTTCAGTATATCACAGTCGATGGTCACTACAGGCGCGTCAGCGTGGGGCTGCGGACGTGGACGAACGGTTCAATCTGATTCACCGGCTGCCGCCCAGTCTCTGCGATCACGGCAAGATGCTCGGCGGCTACTTCGATGGCCACCCCTGGGGAAAATTCCAGGCGCCGCTCCCAGTAGAGGATCCGAACTTCCCCGGCATGACACGCCTGTCCCAGAACTTCACGCTCCAAGACGAAATCTACCAAATCAAGGACTTCTCGCGCGCCAACGTGCGCGTGCTGCTGCTGCGTCTCGACGCCGACAAGGTTGATCTGTCCAGGCAAGGCGTCCATCGTCAGGACAAGGACTTCGCGGTCATCTGGGCCCGCGAGTACGGCAAAGGGCGTGTTCTCTACAATGGCCTTGGGCATCGTGAGGAGATCTGGGGACGGCCCGACATCCAGCAGATGTGGGTGGACATGGTACGCTGGTCCATGGGAGATCTTCCCGGTGATGCCGCTCCCCGACCCGCGTCGGCAAGATAACGTTCTCGGTGTGCTCCATATTCTCTAGTGTTTCATCGCACAAGTTTTGACGAATGCTTTTTGCAATGGGCCGGCATTGGCAGACACTTTCCGCCAGGAGGAAAGACAACCATGCCTGCCAAAAAGTACCATGTCGCACTGACTGAAGAAGAACGCGCCAGCCTGGAACAACTGCTGCGCCGCGGGCAACACTCTACCCGCAAGCTGACGCGCGCACGCATCCTACTCAAAGCGGATGCCGGACTGGATGATGAGGCGATTGCCGATGAAGTGCAGACCAGTAGGCCCACCGTCGAGCGCCTGCGGCGGCGCTTCAATGCCATGCGTTTGGAAGCTTTGGCTGAACGGCCCCGCCCAGGCCGCACGCCAAAGCTGGATGAAAAAGGTGAAGCCCGCTTGATCGCCGAGGCGTGCAGTACGGCGCCGGAGGGGCGGGAGTGTTGGACGTTGCAACTGCTCGCCGAGCGCGTCGTGGCCTTGCAGCTTAGCGAGGCCTGCTCGCGGGACACCGTGCGACGGGCACTCAAAAAAACGAACTCAAGCCCTGGCGCAAACAGCAGTGGTGTATTCCGGAAGTCAGCGGAACGTTCGTGGCCGCGATGGAAGATGTGCTGGCGCTCTACGCCGAGCCCTATGACTCGAAACGCCCAAAGGTCAACTTCGACGAGACCAGTCGGCAATTGCTGGCGGACGTGCGGGAAGGGCTACCGGCCGCGTCCCGCCGACCCGCGCGAGTGGACTGCGAGTATGAACGAAACGGGACGCGCAACCTCTTCATCCATTGCGAACCGCAGGCTGGCTGGCGGCACGTGGCTGTTACTGAGCGGCGCACTAAGCACGACTTCGCGCAGCAAATGAAATGGCTGGTTGATCAGCAGTACCCAGACGTCGACCTGATCCGCGTCACGCTCGACAACCTCAACACGCACGGACCGGGCTCATTGTACGAAGCCTTCGCGCCGGAAGAGGCGTTTCGCCTGGCGCGCAAATTGGAGTTCCATTACACGCCAAAGCATGGCAGTTGGCTTAATATGGCGGAAATTGAACTGAGCATTTTGCAACGGCAGTGCTTGAGGCGCCGCATCCCTGATGAAGAAACTCTTCAGCGCGAAGTCGCGGCTTGGGAACTGCAACGCAACCAAGCACAGGAAACTATCGATTGGCGCTTCTCGATCAAGGGTGCCCGCGAAAAGCTCAAGCGGCTTTATCCATCGAATTCAGTGCGATGAAACACTAGTCACCGCGAGCTTAAGATAAGAATGGGCCCGGGTCATAATCCAGTAACGCTCCGTCTTCGATGAAATATCGGCGCTTCTGCTCAGGGGGGAAAGGGGTGTCGAGCAGCGCATGCGGAACGGCAATCCCATCCGCGACCTGGCCGCGCTTGATCAAGTCGAGGCACGCTTGGCGCTCAGCTTCGAACCCGGAATGAAGTCCCAGCGAATCATTGGTGAAGCCGCTGCTCGCCGCCCGGCGGCAAATGGCCTGCATGGCCTGCAGCCACTCCTGGTCGGACAAGCCTTCGCCCTCAAAATCGGTCTGTCCACGCAGGTAAGCGGAGCCGTACGCGCCAAAGAAAACATACCCAGCCGTCGCACGATCCGTCTCAGGCTGATCCATTAGCCAGACCAAAAAGCTGCGCGGATCGCCAAGGTAGTTGAGCAAGGCGATCGCGGCGACGTGCCACAGCTCCGGATCACGCCGCGACTTCACCCAAGCGACATGCTCTGGATCGCGCATATTCAGTTCGTTGAACGGAAACTTCACCATTGCGTTCTGAATAGCATAACCTGCCGACTTCCAAAACCAATGGGAAGGAATAGCCAAATTTCCTGATGCTTAGCACTCGATAAGTATTCCACTTTTAGCTGACTGAACGCTTACAATGGCTTTGCTCTGCGGCTGATAAGGCCGTTTCCGAATTACGGGAGCAGGTGCAAATTACGTCGTTCCGTGAATGGCAACGTCCTTTATCATGCAGGGACGAAGTAAGGCACGCGAGCATTTTGCTGGCCTTTTTTGGCAGCATTAGCCCGCACAGGGCCGTCTCTAAACAAGCCCTGCCTCCACCAACGCCCGCTGATAGATTGGCTCGAAGCCCGCTTCCATCCAGAGATGCGCCAGCAGCTCGGTGGCTGGGATCACGCGGCGATGCGCGATTTCAAAGCGGGGATCCCACGACAGCAACTCAACCTTTGCCAACTAGACGAAGCGTACCAGCACACGCCCTTGCTCAGGCCCAGTGAGACACACGGCACGGCAGAAGCCGAGCAGCCGCGCAGCAACGACGGCCACGCACTCTTCCTCCAAGACTTCGCGGCGGAGAGTCTGCTCCCAAGACTCCTCACCCTCGGGACGGCCCCCTGGCCACCCCCAGCGCTCGCCATCGTTGCTGATCAGCACGACGCCCGCGGCGGCAGTCACGCAGAAAGCATTCGCTCCATGTGTCTGACCCACCGGAACCGCAAGCGGAGAGTGCCAAGCGATCAACCAATCGCCACCCTTGGAGCAAACAGCGAACTCTTCGCCATCGCGCGCAACACAACTCTGAACCATTACCATTTCCTCAATCAATGTTGCTCAAGCGTTCAAACGCGTGCAGATATCGAGTTTGTTTCCATCTGGGTCAATCACGCGGAAATCTTTGAGCCTGCCTTCGAACACCTCTGGCGGCGACTGCGCCACCACCCCTCTGGCCGTGATCTCTGCGTAAAATGCGTCCACGTCAGGCACGTAGAGAAAAACCAGGCCGCCCGCCTCGCAATCGCCGCGATGTTGCGTCAGGTACAACGAAAGCCCGTCACGGCTGATCGTCGCGAAGACAGGCAGATGCGGCGCAAAGCGGTGTTCGCGCTCGATCTGAAATCCGAGCCCCTCCACATAGAAGGCCTTGCTCTTTTCGTAATCGGTAATGCGCAGTGCCGGGTATACATTCTGCATTTCATTTGCTCTCCAGGCTCTGGAGGAAGCGGTCGAGCTCTGCGGCAAAGCTCTCGGCATCTTGAAAGCCTCTGAGCCGGTGAATGATTCTGCCGTCCGGTGAAACAAAACGAATGTCGGGCAGCCCGACCACGCCAAGCCGCCGGGACAGTCTTGTCTGTTTGTCGGTATCTACTTGAACAAAGTGGTGGCGTTCGGAACTCTGCCCTCATTGTCTGACGGCAAGCACGGCACCCACACAGCGTAGACGCGCAGATCGGCATCCTTGATTTGATTGAGCACTTTGTTACGGACTTCGGAGGCCCCCCGAATGACGCAACCTGGTCAAGTCGGGGAGAGGAGAACCAGCAGCCGCAGCTTACCCTTGTCCTGATTGAAGCGCGTGCGGAGTGCGTTTAAGTCTTTCGAGTAAGGACGCGCGGTCGGGTTGCTTACAGCGGCTTTCTGATCTTTCGTTTGCCCGTTGGCGGTTTGCTCGACACTTGCAGTGAAACAGCCGAGCCACAGCAGCAAGCCGAAACAGAGAGCGATGCAAACACGTTTTTCTTTCATAGCTCACCTCATTGTTTGACACTTTAGATTCGTGGAAGCAGGAGCGAAGCAATGGCTTCACAACCAGACAGGAAGATACCGACAAAGACCTGCGGCTCTCTCAATACGAGCAGGGACGCAGTAAAACCGAGCGCGAGAGTGAGGTTGGTCCCGAAGACAAGCCACCACACCACGCGGTCTTTCCCAGCCCCTCTGAGCATGACGATGTTTAGCAGCCCGGCGAAGATGATCGCCGCCCCCGAGCCGATGAACCACAGTACATCGAGCGAAAATCCGTCGTAGGCATAACGGGTAAACCACACGTGCACGACGCCAAGCGCGATAAGCAGACCGGTCGTGATTTGATAAAGCGTCTTCAGCATCTCGTCATTTCGCCTTTGCCTGTAACAATCGCTCGATTGTCTCTCTCGTGTCGTCAATGACGCGGACAACCGGCACACTCGAATAAACAGGCTCAGGCGGCGCTTGATCCCACACTTTGCCCGGCTCATACACCGCCACATAATCCCAAACGATGGAGGAGCTATCGCGTTCGCCAAGTAAATGAGAGATGAGACGTTCCTTGTCCCAGTGTTGTGAGGCCCTGGAATCAGAGATGCGATTCAAGGTAGCCGTCGAAGGAGCAAACAAGTCTGTCGGTATGACCGGCTCCCAGACTACGAAGACTCGGATGTTCTGTCCGCGCTTTTCGTGCAGCAGTTTTTCGAATGCAGAAGCCCCCTGCAAACAGACAGGTCAGGTAGGTGAGAGCATCACAAGCACGCGCACAGAATTTGCCGACTCGTTGAACGCCTCTTTCAGGGCCGCAAGGTTGGCGCTGTTCAAGCGCACCAGCGGCTGTTGACCTGGTGGTGTCGTGCTACCTCCATAAAGGTGATAGAAGAGCAAGCACAAGCACACAGCTACCACCGCCGCGACGATAATGAAGCTACGCCGTTTCATCTCAGCCTCCGATTGGTAGGAACGGTATGAGATACGGGAAAACAAGCAGGGCGAATGTGAGCGCCGCAATCACCCATAAGCTCACCCGTTGTAGTTTTCGGCTCTGCGGAGCGGCGCAGGCCGTACCCGGCGCACACTGCTCCTCTGGCTGCTGACGGTAGGCGAAATAAAACCCCGCGCCGAGAAACACCACGGTGAGACCCATAAAGTAAGGTCGGTATGGCATCAGCGCCATCGCGAAAGTTAGCCCGCCAGCCCCCAGAAAGGAGAATGCAACGGGGAACACGCAACAGCCCAAGGGTAAACAGGAAAACACGGCTGTGATCAACGACCCGCCCGCTGTCATGGTAATCCTTGATGGTTTCATCGTTCCTACTTCTTCACTGGATGCAGCAATTCTTTGACCTTGGTCTCGAATGCCTCCTCATCCAGGTGTGGAGCGTGTTTCACACCACTTAGTTGGTGCATCCAGAAATCCGGTGTAGTCGGCTCCTTGTCCCACTGACTGCCCGCGCCATACAAGAGGTAAACATCCCACGCCTCCCGCTTCGTGCCGAGTAGCTTTTGCCACTGATTGCCAGAGAGTTTTTCGCCATCCCAATAGTAGCTCAAGCGTTTGTCACTGAACTCGTCAGAGCGCGTTTGTGCCCATTTCCGCGAGTCGCCGGGGAACATTGGCAACCAAACGATGTGAGCGCGTAGCCGGTTGTCAGGTATTGCTTTGAGCACCTTCTGCATATCGGCAAATCCCGAACGACACATCGGGCAGACCGGAGAGAGCAGCGCGACCAGGCGCACCGCGCCAGGGTCACGCTGGAACGCCTGCTTGAGTATTTCCAAGTCATTCAGGTCGGTCAACTCTGCCGTTGTAGGAGTGGGCGCGGTTGCCTGAGCCGGAAGAGCGAGGCTTCCGCCTTGAGCGCATAAGAAGGCGATTGAGAGCACGAGCGCCGCGCCGCCGATGATGATTTTCGTTTCATACTGCCTCCTGCATCAAACGCTTGACCGTCTTTGCCACCTCGCCGAGACAGCAAGCGCCTGACGGATTTCTCTCCTCACACGCGCACATCCGCTCTTTCGTCAGAGCTGTGATGCGTTGAGGAATAGTGGTTTGGCCTTTGGCTTCGATCTCCCGCCGCACGTCTTGCTCGAAAAAACCGAAGCAGTAGCAAAGCGGAATTAGACCGTCTTTTTCTTTCAAGCCGACGCGGATGCGCAGATCGCCGGTCAGGAAAGCGTGCTCCCTTGAAAAGTAAACTACTAAGCAATTAGGAGAGACGCAGAAGCGATACTGACTCTCACCCAGCCGGTTAAAGAGTTCCGGTTTGAGCATTAGGAGCATCGTTCTGAGCGTCACTGGCTGGCTTGGCCCCTGACAGGAAAGGCAGCCACGTGCAGCGCCTATTTTCTGCAACTCAACCAGAGACTTGTCTGATGCTGCGCAACAGTTCATTTCTTTTGTTTCTTTCGCGCGTCGGCGCGCGAGATGTTTATGAGCACCGGGCACACGGTATCTTTACTATGGCGGCTCAGTTCGCGCTCACAGGCCGCCAAATGCCGAGTCAGGGTCTTGCGAAAGTCCTGCATTAGCCGGATGCGCTCATCCAGCTCGGTGAGTTTGACCTTCAGGTGATCACGCACGCGCCGGCACTCGTTTGCGCCGCCCGTCGTTAAGAGCTCTCCGATTTCATCAAGTGAAAAGCCTAGCTCTTGGGCTTGCTTGATGAAGAGCACCCGCTCCACCGTCTCCGGCGCAAAGAGCCGGAACCCGCCTTCCGTGCGAGGGGCAGGCGGCAAGAGCCGCCGTCGTTCGTAATAACGCACGGTATCAATGCTTACGCCAGCGCGCAGCGCCACCTCCCCGATGCGTAGCGCCGATGAATTCATAGGGAGAGTTTACACTCTGGAGCCAAGACCAGAGTCAAGTGGAAAGTTCGATTTTTGTGGGGCTCTTTGGAAGGCTATCTTGTTATTGATCGCGCCGGATAACCGGCTTTATGGCACGTTCACGACGAAGCTGTATGACCGGACGAAAGACGCGATCAGCCTCGACGAGATTGAGCGGATTGTGTGTTGAATGTCTCGTCCCTGATTTCTTGAAATTCGCGGTATAGCTCCACCGCTCGCCATGACGCTCGGAAAACTCGAAGCCTTCTTTTTCAACCAGCGTTCTGACTTTAGCGAACGGGGAAAAATCTGGGTCCGGCAGATGCTCGCTGATGGATAGTATGCCTTCCGGCTTTAAGACACGGCGTGCCTCGCTCAGAAAAGCTTGCCGATTGGCTATCTCTCCCAACACGGTGACGAGAAAAAGCACGTCAAAGGAATTCTCTCTGAAGGGCAATTTGCCGGCATCCGCAATCGCGTAACTAGCGTTGGACAACCCTGTCGCCACGAGTTTCTGTTGAGCCTTCTTTAGCATCTCAGGTTGAAGGTCTAAGAGCACAAGCTGTCCCTCTGACACCCGACGCGCGACTTCAATACTGTAAAAGCCGGAGCCAGCACCCACTTCAAGCACACGGCTCGTGGCCGTAAGAGCGAGCCGTGCGCCGAGCTTCTGAGGCGAGAGCATTATGCTTCGCCAGGGAAGCTCAAGGAAAAATGACAGCTCGTGAGGAAACACCCCACGCCCGAGAGTACGTTTAATATTGTCTACCCAACGGAGCACCTTCATGATTTTCAAATAGTGTGGCCTCTTTATTGGAAGAGCGGCCTACCTTTCAAGAGGCTTTATCTCGCGGCGCTCGTGCGGCGGCACTTTGAATTGTCAGCCGCCCTGCAGCACGGCTTGCGGCAGTGGGGTGGTCTGCGGACTCCCCAGCGGCTCACGCGGCAGAATGACGGTGAAAGTCGTGCCCGCACCCACTTCGCTGCGCACTAGAAGCTGGCCGCCGTGGTCTTCAATGAATTTCTTGGTGAGCGCCAGCCCTAGCCCCGTGCCTTTCTCCTTCGTCGTGAAGTAGGGCTCAAACAGATGTTCCAGCGACTCGGGCGCAATACCGGTGCCGGTGTCCGCGAACTCCACCCGTATGTTCTCCTTGTGTGGGTGCAAGGTGACGGTGAGAGAGCCGCCATCGGGCATTGCCTGCACCGCGTTGATCGCCAGGTTCGAAAAGCAGGTCTTAAGCTGCTCCGCGTCCCCTTGAAAACGGGTGTCGAGGACACGCCCCTCATCAAATTCTTCCCTGACCGCCAAGGCTACGCCCTGCTGCTCAGCCCGCGCGCGCACCAGGTTTAGGACATAGTCGGTGAGTTCCCGCGCGTCGAGATCTCCCAGCTTGAGCCGCGCCGGGCGGCCGAAATTCAGAAAGTCACTGACCATATTGTTGAGCCGCGTGATTTCTTCCTTGATGCTGTCCATCAGCCGCGTGTAGTCGTTGCGGGCGGCTTCGACCGTAGGCGTGAACTTGTCGCGCAGATAATCTACGGAGAGGCTGATGAAGCTGAGCGGGTTGCGGATTTCGTGCGCGATGCCGGAGGCGACGCGGCCAGTGATCACGGAGCGTTCGGCTTGCCGCAGCCTCTCTTCCAACTCCCGTTTACTACGCAACCCGGCCAGCATCTCGTTGAAGGTTCGTGCCAGCCTGCCCATTTCGTCGCGGCGGTTAATCGTCAGCTCAAAATCGAAGTTACCCGCCGAGACGCGCTCCGCCGCGCCCGTCAACTCGCGGATGGGCCGTGTGAAATGCCAGCTCGCCAGCGCGACGGCGAAGACGAGTAGCAGGCCGAGCAGCGTAATGCTGATCCATCTTTCCCGCCCTTCTTCGCGCACGATCTCACCCAGCCGGTGAGGAGAGATGATGATGAGGACGTGTCGCAGTCCTTTTTCAGTTTCTACCGGGTAGGTAAACACTTGCTCCGGTTCGCGACCGTCTGCTGGCGTGCCGCGCGGCGGCTTGGCGAATGGCGCGGGCGTCAAATCAGCCAGCACCTGCTGGATCGTCTGGTCAATGTCGCCCTGCTCCGAACTGTCAATAACACGCCCGGCCGCGTCGGTAAGGAGGATGCGGTGAATGATGTGGCTTTCATCCAGCCCGACCCGCAGCCGTCCGTCTTCCGGGATGAGTTTGTAAAGATACTTGCCAGCGGAAAAGGAAGTCTGCGCGAGATCCACGGCGAGCGACGTGTCTCTGAGCTGATCCGCCACCAGCCGCGTGATGCGCTGTTCCGAGTGGCGGTTAAACAGGAAGAGCACGAGGATCGTCACCGACAGCACCAGCAGCACGAAAAAGACGATCCGCGCGCGAAAGCTCGTAAAAGGGTTGAGCCACTCTCTCATAACAAATTACTCCTCACAGGTGCGTTTCGTTTTCAGCGCAACCTTTGCTCTCTACTTGCACCGTTGCGTGCGCAATCTTGAAATCGTGCGTCACACATTCACGCACGGCCGCGAGCACTTCATCGTGCGTTGCGCCGTCAGCGAGCACCGCATGCACACTGAGCGCGTTGACGCCGGAAGTCAGCGACCAGACGTGCAGGTCGTGCACCCCGGCAACGCCCGCCACTTTGCCGATGGCCTCGCGGAGCGCAGTCAGATTGACATCCGAGGGCACGCCTTCGAGCAGCACCCCGACCGCTTCTTTCAGCAGCAGCCAGGTGCGCGGGAAAATAAACAGGCCGATGCCTGCGGAAATGAGCGGATCAGCGTAATACCAATCCGTTGCCCACATAACCGCGCCTGCGATAATCACACCAATGGAGGTCAACATATCTGAAAGGACTTCAAAGTACGCGCCCTTCATGTTCAGACTCTCTTGCGAACCCTCGCGCAAAATCAAAAATCCCGCGATGTTTACAGCCAGGCCGATAGCAGCAACGAGCAACATTGCCTTACTCTGCACTTCAGGCGGGTTGCGAAAGCGTCCGTATGCTTCATAAAGCACGTAAAGCGAGATGCCGAGTAACACGACAGCGTTGATAACGGCGGCCAAAATCTCTACGCGGTAGAAACCATAAGTGCGCTCTGGCGTCGCGGGGCGTTCGGCGAACTTGATGGCAAAAAGCGCAAGCCCCAATCCGGCAACATCCGTTAGCATGTGCCCGGCATCCGCAAGCAAGGCAAGACTGTGAGTAAGAATGCCGCCGATGACTTCAGCAATCAGGTAAAGCAGCGTGAGGCCAAAAACAAAGGCCAGCTTCTTTTTGTTCCCGGAAGCGGGCGAGTGTGAATGCGCGTGTCCCATAGTTCTCTACCCTCAATACGTGTCAGAGCCAGCGGCGCGTTTGCCGGCAATAGCGCGTGTAATCGGCGCCGTGTGTGAGCGCCAGAAACTCCTCTTCAAGCCTGACTTGAATTTGAATCAGCACCTCACCCAGGACGAGCACCGCCAGGCTGACGGCGTTGGGCAAGACGAGAAAGAAACCAAGTAGGTTTACGCGCATTCCGAGAAAGATCGGATTGCGCGAGAGCTGAAAGATCCCGTGATTGACCAGCGCCGTCTTGTTTTCCTGGTCAATCCCGATCCGCCAGGAATCGCCCATCTGCTTCTGCGCGAGCAGCGTCCAGACGAGCGACACCACGAGCAGTACCAGGCCGACAACGGCCAAGGCTGGCCGTTCCAGCCAGGTGATAGGCACGAGCCGATCATATCCACCCTTCCAGAACGAATAGACCAGCACGACGCTTGCGCAGGCGGCGATAGTGAGCCTGAACAAGCGCCCGATGAAATCGTGTGCGCTGTCGGTCTTTCCCAGCCGGTAGGGGTTACGTCCGGTGCGCTTCCAGACCTGGTACGAACGCCAGGCAAACGCCAGGGCGAACCAGACGAGCAAGTAGATCGGAAGAAAAACTCTCAACCAGGTTTCCAACTCGTTTCTCATGGCGCTTTCTCCAGGGTCAGCCTAGCCATTTCGGTGGCCTTGGCCTCACTGTGTGCACGCTCAAACCAGCGGTAAAGCATCGGGAGAAGTAACAAGGTAAGTAAGGTTGATGTAATGACCCCCCCGATTACTACCGTTGCGAGCGGCCTTTGCACTTCCGCACCAGCAGACGTAGCCAGCGCCATTGGCACGAAGCCGAGACTCGCGACGAGCGCCGTCATCAGCACGGGCCGGAGCCGCGTGTCCGCGCCTTCCCGCACGGCCTCTTCGAGCGTGCGCCCTTCATCGCGCAGCCGGTTGATGTAGCTTACCATCACCACACCGTTGAGCACCGCCACGCCGAACAGCGCGATAAAGCCCACCCCCGCCGAGATCGAGAACGGCATTCCGCGCAGGGCGAGCGCCAAGACCCCACCGACAACAGCAAACGGGATGCCCGTGTAGATCAGCACCGCCTGTCTGACCGAATGGAAGGTCGAGAAAAGCAGGACGAAGATCAGAAATAGCGCCAGTGGCACGACGATCAACAGCCGATCCGAAGCGCGGCGCAGATTTTCAAACTGCCCGCCCCAGGTCGTGTAATAACCGGGCGGCAGTTCCACCTGCTCACCGATCCTGGCTTGCGCCTCTTTGACAAAGCTCCCGATGTCGCGGCCCCTGACGTTCAACTCGACGACGATGCGCCGGCGCGTGTCTTCGCGCGAGATTTGCGCCGGGCCTTCGACCACGGCCACGTCCGCCAGTTGTGCCAGGGGAATACGCGCGCCGGTGGGCGCCGGTACAAGCAGGTTTTTGATCGTCTCCACATCGCGGCCAGCCGCTTCGTTCAGGCGCACCACCAGGCTGAACCGCTGCTCACCTTCATAGACCATTCCAGCCTCTTTCCCGGCGACGACGGATTCGACCAGCGTGTTGATGTCTTCGACGTTGATGCCGTAGCGCGCTATTGCCTCGCGGTCGGGCTTGATTTGCAGTTGCGGTAAGCCCGACACCTGCTCCACTTTTACGTCTTCCGCCCCGCGCACTTGCCCGACGACGCGCGCGATCCTGTCGGCTTCACGTTTCAGCACATCAAGATCGTCGCCAAAGAGCTTGATCGCCACGTCCGAACGCACGCCGGAGATCAACTCCGCTACGCGCAGTTCAATCGGCTGTGAAAAGCTGAACGCCGCGCCGGGCACCCGCTTTTCCAGCACTTCCGACATCTTCTCGATCAACTCTTCGCGCGATTTCGTGGTCGTCCATTCGTCGTGCGGTTTGAGCGCAATATACAAATCGCTCAGTTCTACGCCCATCGGATCGGTCGCCACCTCCGGACGCCCGGTCTTAGTGACCACCGTGGTTACTTCGGGGAACGTGCGCAGGGCTTTCTCTGCCTCTGCCGCCATCCGCACAGATTCAGTCAGCGACACGCTGGGCAACCGCATCAAGTTCGCGGCCAGCGAGCCTTCATCCAGGCGCGGAATGAACTCCGAGCCGAGAAAGGGAAAGATTGCGCCGCTCACTGCCACCAGCGCGACGGCGGCAAGAAGGGCCGTGCGCCGCTTTTGCATCACGGTGCCGAGCGCCGGGCGATAAAACCTTCTGGCGAAGCGAATCACCGGGCTTTCCGTCTCTCCTACGTTGCCGCGCAGCACAAAGGTCATGGCGGCGGGGATGTAGGTGAGTGAGAGCAGCAGCGAGCCGAGCAGCGCAAACACCACGGTCAGCGCCATCGGCTTGAACATCTTCCCTTCAATCCCGGTCAGGCTCAGGATGGGTAGGTAAACAATGGCGATGATGGCCACGGCGAAAACAACGGGGCGCGCGACTTCGAGGCAGGCGTCGAGAATGGTGCGCTCCGGGGAGTCTTCCTCTCCTGTGTGCTGCGCTTCGGCGCGCTTGCGCACGGCGTTTTCCACCATCACCACTGCGCCGTCCACGATCAAGCCGAAATCCAGCGCGCCCAGGCTCATCAGGTTGCCCGACACATTGAAGAGGCGCATCAGGATAGCGGCAAAGAGCATCGAGAGCGGAATGATCGTGGCCACCAGTAGTGCCCCGCGCCAATTGCCTAGCAGCAGGATCAGCACGATGATGACCAGGGCTGCGCCTTCCATTAAGTTTTTGACCACTGTCCAGATTGTGCGGTCTACCAGTTCGGTGCGGTCGTAAAACGGAATCAACTCGACGCCTTTGGGCAGCGTCTTTCTGATTTGCTCGACGCGCTGTTTGACGCGCTGGACGACGGCGCGCGAGTTCTCGCCTTGGAGCATCATGGCAATGCCCGCGACGATTTCGCCTTTGCCGTCCGCCGTCACCGCGCCTTGCCGCACCGCCGCGCCGATCACGACTTCGCCCAGATCACCTACATAGACAGGCACGCCTTCCTTGCCAGTTTTCACGACGATGCGCGCGATGTCATTGGTTGAGGTCACCAGACCGATGCCGCGCAGCAGGTATTGCTCCGCGCCCTTTTCAATGTACGCGCCGCCGACGTTGGCGTTGTTGCGCGCGACGGCCTCGTGCACGTCGCGCAGCGTCAGGCCGTAGGCTTGTAACTTCGCTGGATCAAGCCGCACCTGATACTGTTTGTCCAAACCGCCAAAGCTGTTGACTTCCGTCACGCCCGGCACGCCTAGTAACTGCCGCCGCACGTTCCACTCCTGGATCGTGTGCAGCGCCATTGCGTCATACTCGCCTTCTTTGCTGGCCTTCAGTTCATATTGATAAATCTCACCCAGCCCGGTTGAAATTGGCCCCATCTCCGGCGCGCCGATGTTGGCGGGGATCTGCTCGCGCGCTTGTGACAATCGCTCCTGCACGAGCTGGCGTGCAAAATAGATGTTCACCGAGTCATTAAACACGACGGTGACGGCCGACAGGCCGAACTTCGAGACGGAGCGGATTTCCGCAATGTCCGGCAGCCCGCTCATCGCCACTTCCACTGGAAATGTGATCTGCCGCTCGATCTCCAGCGGCGCGAGAGACGCTGCAGCCGTGAGGATTTGCACCTGTACGTTCGTCACGTCGGGCACGGCGTCAATCGGCAAGCGTCGCAGGCTGTAGATGCCGGCACCGATCATTATCCCCACCACCATTAGCACGAGCAGGCGGTGTGCAACGGAGAAACGAATGAGTGAGCCAATCATCAATGTTCCTCCCCCAGTTCGCTCTTCTGCAACTGCGCCTTGAGCGTAAAGCTTCCCTTGGTCACGACCCGTTCACGCGCTTTCAGGCCGCTTATGATGCGCCGGAAACCGCCCCTTTCACCCCCCACTTCGACTTCGCGTACCTTGAAATGGCCCGGCTCGCTCTCTTCAGCGATGAAGACCACCACGCGCTCACCCAGCCGTTGAATGGCTGTCTCAGGCACGACCAACTCCCTTTCGGCGCTGGCGGTCTCTAACGTTTGAAACTCGACTTCGACGAACATCCCGGTCTTCAACCGCTCGCCCGGATTCCTGACCTCGACGCGCACCCCCGCCGTGCGCGTGTCTTCCTTCACACGCGGGTCCACGTAGTTAATGCGACCAGTGAGTGCCGCGCCGCCGAGTGCCGTCGCCCGCACCACAGCCGGAGCGCCAACGCGCAACTTGACCACTTGCGCTTCCGGCACGTTGGCGATCACCCAAAGGGTCGAGAGGTTGGCGATGGTGAAGAGCGGCTTGCCGGCCTTGATCCCCGCTCCGGAGTTCACCAGCCGCTCGGTCACCGTGCCGGAGACCGGAGCGATCAGCGCGACGAGTGACGTGTCCCGCTGGCGGGTGTCGTCGTGCTCGCTGTGCTCGCTCTTGCTTACCAGGGCACCGAGCGATTTCGTCTCATCGCGGATGTGTGCGACATCAACGCGCGCAGTCTCCACTTCCGCGCGTGCCTCCTGAATCTCTCGGTTGAGTGCAATGTTTCTTTGGAACTCGTATTCGGCCTTAGCTGTTTGATAGACGGTTTCAGCCGCTATTAAGTCTTTGCCTGCACCAGCGCCAAGCTCTATCAAGTGGCGCGTCCGCTTCAACGTCGCTTCCGCTTCATCTAGCTTCGCCTTTGCGGTCAGCACTGCCGCGCGATTTTCAGCCTGTTGCACGCGCGTCAGGTTACGCTCCGCAAGGGCAAGTTTTGTCTCCGCTTCGTGCAGCTTGCCGTGCATCTGGGCAATTTGCGGGCTGGAAATCACGGCGAGCACCTGCCCTTTTTGTACACGATCCCCCAGCGCCACGCTGACCTGCTCGACCCGGCCCGAGACGAGCGGCGTGGCTTGCTGCAGCTCCTGTTGATTGGCTTCTACCGTGCCGGGGACTCGCACGCTCCCACCGCTGGCTTGTTCGACGACCTCAGCAGTCTCCAGCTTGACTGCGGCCAGCGTTTCCGGCGAAAGCTCTACCTCGTCTTTTTTGCCCTCTTCATGTTCACCCGCATGCGCGGCTTCCGTGGCTTTGGTCTCTTTGCCCGCCGAACTCTTCGCACGTGACCAGAGGAAAGCGCCCGCCAAGCCGATCAGCAACACTGCAATCACGGCACAGACCAGCACGCGCCGGCGCGCCGCAGCGGTGTTTGATTCAGACAGTAATTCGTTAGCCATATTTTCTCTCTCCTCTCACTGCTTTTCGGGCGTGCCGATGGCCGCCTGCAAGTCGGCGCGCGCGCGGTATCTTTCGGCGAGCGCTTCAGTGTATTCGCGCTCCGCGTCGAGACTCCGCCTTTGTTCGGCGAGCACCTCGCTAATGCGATAAGCCCCAACCTCATACGCTCCACGCACCGCGCGTACGTTGTTGGCCGAGAGCGCCAGCACGCCCTCCTCGAAAGTCTTGGTTGCGGCCTGCGCCGCCTCATATCTGGCCCAGGCGCTCGTTACTTCGACGCGCACCACTTGCTCGACAAACTCACGGCGGCGCTGCGCCTGCGTGATGGAGGCGGCCGCTTCAGCCTTTGCGCCCTGATTGCGATTGAAAAGCGGGAGCGGGACCGAGACGCCGACCGTAAAAATGCGATCGCGGTCGCTGAGTGGCCCGATGGGCGTGGTGTCAAAACTCGATTGATTGGTTCCGTAACGAGCCGAGAGCGTCACGTCAGGGACGGCTTGCGCTTTCGCCAGGCGCAGCCCGGCTTGGGCGGCTTCCTCTTCGAGGCGGGCGAAGCGCAGGTCTGGCCGCGTCCTCAAGGCGATCTCGACGGCCGCTTCCAGCGAGCCGGGCGGCGCGGCCAATGCGACCAAGGCCAACCCTTCGCGCAGCCGTAAGGATTGTGAGACCGGCAGCCCCGCGAGGTTTTGTAAGCGTAAGAGCGCTGCCTGTAATTTGCCGACGACGAGCGCGCGCCGCGCGCGCAGGCGCTCCAATTCCACCTGCAACAGGTTTCGCTCCAGGGGCGCGGCGTCGCCTTCGTTGACGCGCGCTTCGACGACCTGCACCGCCTGTGTGTCAAGCGAGTGTAATTCGTCCGTGATCTCAAGCTCACGGAGTGCGGCCAGCGCTTCAGCGAAGGTCGCGCGCACTGTGTTGGTGAGACGGCGCTCGCGGTCGGCGATCTCGGCTTCGGCGGCTTCCAGTTCCGCTTTTGCAAGGTCAATTCTCCGTCCCCTTTTCCCGCCGAGTTCGAGTGGGACTGAGACGCCGACCGTCGTCGCGTGTTCGCCCGGAGAATTAAGCACGCCGTCTTGTCGCTCAAGTTCAAGTGTGGGGTTTGGCCTGAGTCCCGCCTGTTGCAGCCGCGCGCGTGCGCGATCAACGTTGAGCCGCGCGGCGGCCAGCTCCGCGTTAGAGTTGAGCGCCAGGCGCACGAGCTCGGTGGCGGTCACGCCTTGCTGCGGGTCAAAGTAAATGTCCGCCAAGCTCTCCCGTTTTTCAGCCGGTGCATTGATGGAAGCGGTCGGTGCAGCTTTCGCACTCGGCAAAGTTTGGCCGCTGGCAATAGGATGTAACGAGAGACACAGCAGTATAAACAAAAAGGGATAGTTCAACCGCCGCGCCAAAGTGGAAGCGGCGCACTTCAAGTGCCAAAACTTTAAATAAAGCATCGCAAGAGTCCCTGCGGACAACTCACCCCAAGACGAGCCGCCGCCATAAAAGCAAGCCCTGACTGCTGGCAGTAGTGGGGCGATAGTGTGTTGCTATCAAAGCCGCGCTTTGTATGGCAATAGATTAAGCAACCAATCAACGGCCCTCAGTAGTGATAACCCTGTCAGGCTGTCGTTTTGCCGCGTAGCGGCAGTTGAATTTAGCCGTGGGTTTTCAACCCACGGTACAGTGCGCAGCAGTTCCGCGTCGCGTCAGCGACGCTTGAATCAGGCGTCGCTGACGCGACGCGGAACTCACGGCTTATCTTTCCCGGCGTTGAAAACGCCGGGCTAAACTCGGGTCGCCGCTACGCGGCTGCAAGAGTATAACCTTACGTTTTTACCCCTATTCGGCCATCAACACACTGTCGCCCCACTACCCTGCTGGCAGACCTGATGCCGAAGCACAAAGGTGCTGTTAAACAGTCGTGTGTTCTAACAATGGGTGACGCTAGGCGATGCGCGGGGGGTGATAGGTCTCTAAAGGTGGCGCGGATGGGAGAAAGGCTAGCTTAGGAATGCCCCTCTCAGCTTGGAGCCGTAATTCCGGGTAGCTGAAATAGATGCTAGGGATGATATGCGCGCAGCAGCAAAAGCAATCCTCTTCCGGGACTGATTCGGTTGAATCATGCTGCGGAGTTGATTCGGAAGTGCTTGGGAAGGGGGCAATGGTAAAGTTGTCGCTGGCAGTAGTGGCCCTGTTGCCTGAGACCACCGCTGCTTCCATCTCACAACGCTCCGGCAGGAATAGATCAATAACGGCCAAGTCAATGAAAGAGAGCGAGAGAAGCAGCACCGCGAATGTACGCTGCAGGGCGCGCTTTTTTGCACTGCTTCCGAGATGTTTTACCACCATAAGGCTCTCTTTCCTCATCACAAGCTAACACGCGGCTTTTGGGCGGGTCAACGCAACGGCAACCCCTATTCGTATTGCTGGAAGCTGGGAATGAGATTCGGTGTTTTCCCAGGTTTTTGGACGTGTGCCGAACGCACTTTTTAGCTGGAAATTACCGGGTAATGTCTAATTGTTGAAAAGCTGTCTGGTGTTCCCGCTTCACCTACTGCGGGTCGCGAATGATCTGGTAATCGCCGGACCGAGGCCCGGGGCGTACAACCCATCCTTGGGCAACCGTCACCGTCCAGCCATCGCCCGTGAGGTTGGCGCCTTCAATGCGAACCGGGCCAGGCAGCCGTCGCTTGCCATCGTCGCTTATCAGGACGCCCTTCGTCGCCTCCAACGTGCCCCACTCGCCCTTTTGACGGTACTGCGAGAAGTACACCGTCCCGGCTCCGGGAATGGGCGTGGCTCCGACCGCGTTAAACGTTCCGCCACCGCCTGACGGAACGTGAAGCACGGGACCTTCGACGAAGCGGTTCTGCAGCTCGCGCACCACGGCCCTGCGCCGCTCGGCCCGCGCCTGTTCCGCAGCTCGGAGTTCCGTGCCATCGTAACGCGCCGAGGCTTCCACCGCGTTCGCGACTGGTCTGACCTCCAGGGCCGCCATCAGCATCTGCCCGAGATCGGAGTCGCTGCGCACTCTGCGCCTCCAATCCGCCGACGCGGCATCGAGAAGAATCCCGTACGCCACACCGGTTGTATATGCTTGCTGTATGAACGTCTCATGCCCTTCGGCCGCAGCCAGGTGCTCGATCGCACTGGTGACTGCCTCAGGGCGCGTGGCAGCCGTGGCGACGATGCCGGTGTATTGAGCGAGGCCTTCCCGGATTTCTTCGACGCGCTCGTTCTCGGCGGCATTGGCAAACTGCGAGCGGCGCATCAATCGAAAGGCGGCCGCCTCGCTCACCGCGCGCTTACGGTTCTCACCAGACTGAGCGAGCGCCCGCGCCAGCGCCCGCCACTCGAGCCGCAACCAAATTCGCCCCTCGAATGTGTCCAAATGCTCATTCCCCGCCCGTGCCGGTCCACCAGCGATGTTCAGCCCGAGGTCTCCCTGAATACGGTGGAAGAGCTCGTGCAACATCAACTCGCCTCGTGTGCGTGCATCCGGCAAGGACGTCGTAAAGTCCCACATGTAGGCGGCCCAACGCGAACCACCCCACTCGACCGGCGCATTCCCGAACCCAAGACTTCGAGGCAGTTCCCCTGGCGGGCGTGGCTGGTTGGTGGCGACCGTTCGCGTCCGCGCGTCGGCGAACACCATCGGCCCGCACAATGAGACGCCCCAGAGTCGCCCGCCGTCGCGTTGACAGATAGTAGCTGCCTCTTTGAAGTAGGTTTCGGCACGTTGCTGATCGACCTGGGCGGCTGCGGGATTAACCAAGCACAGCGCCAGGCATATCAGGCCGAGCCACCACGCAGAGGTGATGAGGTGTCTGTCCATAGTTCCTCCGAATCGTGCAGAACCCTGCAAAGGGCTGGCTAACTAAATTTATACTGCCTCGTAACTGCCTAATACTAGCCAGGTTTATCTTTTCACTATTAGGCAGCATCCAGGAAAAATCATACGCTAGGCCAAATAATTTTGTATGCCGTGCGAATCGCCTTTATTCATAGGCATTCGGGGGGCCGACCCGACACGGCTTGAGAGCGTTGCAAGCTTGTTCAGCCTCTTATCTGCCAATTGCACTCTCACTCCGCCCTGAGGGCATCTACCGGATTTACCCGAGTAATTCTACGCGCTGGCAAATAGCTCGCCACCGCCGTCGCTGCGAGCAATGTAATCGCAACAGCGAGATATGTCAGTGGATCAATCGGCTTAATCCCAAAGAGCAGAGTGGACATCAGTTGCGATAACGCAGCCGCGGCGACCAGCCCGAGCCCCGCGCCTGTCGCGCCCCAAACAAGACCGTTGCGCACAAACATCAACTTCAAACTGCCACTTTGCGCACCAAGCGCCATGCGGATGCCGATCTCGCGAGTCCGCTGCGCTACCGTATACGAAATGACCGCATAGATCCCCACCAAAGCAAGTAACAGCGCCATCACACCGCTGATCCCCAGCAACGTCAAAGTGAATGAAGTCCGCGCCATGGATTTTTCATAGATCTCCTTCATCGTTCGCATCGCGGTGATCGGAATGCTGCTGTTGACGGACGACACCGTCTGACGGATCTCGTTGGCCAGTCCATCACTTCCGGCGCGAGCGGTGCGAACCATATAGGTCAGTGAATATGGCGAGCGCAACGGCCAATACACCGAAGAAGGTGCACTCCGATCAGCGCCGTCATGCCGAATATCGCCAACCACGCCGATCACCTCACTCCATGAGTCGGTGGGGTTTTCACGGATCTGCTTGCCGACGGCAGCCTGGGCTGATCCCCAATACTCGCGCGCAAAGTTCTCCGCGATAATGACGAAGTTCCGACTTTCATGCAGATCTGTCCAGGTGTATTCACGACCGGCGAGGAGGGGCACACCGAGGGTTTTGAATGTGCCCGGCGCTGCCCTAATGAAACGGCGTAACGGTGGGATCTGATCAGCGGCATAAGTATGGTCGCTCGCGAAAATCGGATCCTGACTTTGGGAGTCGGTCATTGGCAGGTCGTCAATCAGGCCCACATCTGTTATCCCTGGGAGCGCGGCCAGGCGCTCGACCAGCTTCTGCTGCATGACCAGGGCTTCAGCGTCTTTCGTCGTGGCGTTCCGTGGCGTCGAAATCCGAAAAGTCTGAAGCGCTGCGGGCTGGCTAAAACCTGGATTGACCTGGCGCATCAATTGAAAACTACGGACCATCAGCCCCGAACCAATGAGCAGGACAAGCGCCAGCGCCACTTGAACGACGGTCAGGGTATTGCGAGCGATATTCCGATCGCGGCCGGAACTTGCAGTGCGGCCTCCGGAGCGGAGCGCCTCGGCGAGGTGAATTCTGGCGTGCTTCAGGACAGGAATCACGCCGAACGCGAATCCCGCAGCCACCGAGATGGCCAAGGTGAACAGCACGGCCGTCCCGTCAATCGCAATCTGATCGAACCTGGGCAGGCGCGACGGACTGAGTGCCAGAACCAGCTTCACCACGATGACGGCGAATCCGATACCCGCCAGTCCTCCCAACAGCGAGAGGGTGAGACTTTCCACAAACATTTCCCGCGCCAGCCGACCACGACCCGCTCCTAGTACCGCACGCACGGCTAGTTCCTGCGCCCGTCCCTCGGCGCGGACAAGCAAAAGATTGGCCACGTTCGCGCAAGCAATAAGGAGGACAATTCCGATCGTCGCCATCACCACCCACAAGCTCCTGCCGATGTCGCCGAGCAGGTCATCAGTAAGCAGGCGAACGTTTGGACCCAGGCGCGCGTCCTCCATCATCTTAGTGCTCATTCCGTTGGGGGGAGGAAATTTGCCAAGCTCAATGCCAATCATGCGCGCGACATCACTATTGGCTTCCTGAATTGTGACACCGGGTCGAAGCCGAGCGACCGCCTGGAAGTTGTAACCCGCGAGCCGTACGGAGCCGCGATCAAAGCGGATCGGCACGACGAGATCGTGTGCCATATCCATGAACCAGAAGTCCTTTGGCAGTACGCCAATGATCTCGCGAGCGGCGCCATCGGCCAAGATCCGTCGTCCAATGACGTTTGGGTCACCCCCATAGCGGCGCTGCCAATAGCCATAACCGAGCATGATCACATCGGGACTTTTCGTCTCGCTGTCCTTTTCGGCAAAGCCGCGGCCAAGCACTGGATTGATTCCTAACAGCGGTAATAACCGGAAGGTTACGCTGATTCCATCAACCCGCTCCGCATCGGCGAACTCGGTGACGGTCATTGACCGGCCCTTCCAGAGGGCGACATCGGCAAATGTTTTGGATTCTTCCCGGTAAGTAACGTAATCGGCGAGGGAGGCATTGAGGTCTTTTATTTTTACTCCCGGCGCCGTTTGCCAGACCCCGATCAGGCGATTTGGCTCGGGAAATGGCAAAGCCTTGAGCAGCACGCCGTTGATCACGCTAAAGATGGCAGTGTTGGCGCCGATCCCTAATGCGAGTGTAACTATCGTCGCGAGTGTGAAAAGAGGCGTGCGGGCGAGACGCCGAAATGTGTGCTTCAAGTCACGGATTATATCTGGCAAGAGTCATTCCTCCCGAAAGCTTGACGAACGAACTTCTTCGAGTCGCCGTTCACTTGTTTTCGTTGATCAATTCATCTGGGTGTAACGATGATTAAATCATCTATGTTCTCAACGGCTTGCACTGTGAAGTTTCGACCATCCCAATTTTAGCCCAAAATAGCGTCGGCGTTTTGTCAGACGCATGGACAAGAGTGACATTACCCCTATACGGCCGGTTGCGCTTGGCGAGTGCATAATAAGACTTGCGGCCTTAGCGTAAGCGGGAGCAGCTTCTGGCAATGGGCCTTGTGCCCTTATCGCTTCGACCCCGTGCCCTTAGCCTTAAACGGCTTGCCGTCAACCTCCGGCACTTGAGCGCCCGTGATCTGGCGCCCACCTTGCGGCGGGTACATCAAAGGCGGGCGGTGAAAGTCGAGCCGTTCGACGTCGGTCCAGAGCACGTAATCGGGGCGCTGACTGCCGTCGCCGAAGATCAGCATGCCGCCATTCCCTTCGCCGAGGTCGCCGCTGAGCTCAAGCTGCAGCTCCTCGCCGTTATGGAGCGTCACCTTGGCGCGCCGGGTGCCGCCGTCTTCGCGGCCGGGAAGCACGATCGAGGCGATCAGGCCGAAGGGAATGGTGTAGGTTACGCCCTGGGATGGAGCGTCGAGCGTCTCAGTGGTCTCGCTCTCGTCGAGGTCATAGACCAGGCGGCCGGCGAGGCGGCGGCCGGCACGGGTGGTGACGCTGCCCGTGAGTGGGTGCCCCAGCGGGAAGTCGCCGTAAGCAGGGCCGCTGCCGCCGGGACTGAAGTCGAGGCGCTCGAAGGCGTCCCAGGAAATCAGTACCCGGCCGTAGCGCCGGTCGTCTACGTAGATCCCGAGGTTGTCGTGGTTGACCTCGCGGGTGCCGGAGAGCACGATCTCGCGGCCGTCGAGCAGCGTCACCAGGGAGCTGTCGCTCGAGTGGCGCGCGATGGAGCGTAGGGTGTCGAAACGCAGGCTGAGATTCCCAGCGGCGGTGCGACCGCTGAGTTCGTCAGCGCCGAGCCCCTTGTTCCGGTTCCACTGGACGAAGCCGGTGAAGTCGCCTTGACGCGTGTGCACCGTACCATGGAGTCGCTGGGGGACCGCGCCTGCGGGGGCGGCGGGGAGAAGGTCTATGGCGCGGAGCCGCCGAGGGCCGAGGTCCAGGACGCCCCGACTGCCGTCCCACACGCGCACGCCGTCATCCAGGTCGTTGGAGGAGTACCAGTCGGCGTCGAACACGGTCCCGCTCTTGAGAGTCACCCGGACATTCCGACCGAGCAGCTCGATGCGCCTGATGTCGCCGAAGCGCGCCATGAAGGGCCTCACGAGGTCGATCTGATCCTCCCGTCTCGCGATTGTGATGCCGAAGATCTTGATCGTGCGCGGCTCTTTGCGCAGCCGCTCGGGCGGCACGTGGGCGGCCCAGGGGTTCTGTTCCTTGAAGCCGTTGAAGTAGTCGCCCCAGAACGCCTCCTGGTGCAGCCCAAAGCGCAGCCGCCCCTCGTAGGTGGCACCGCCGTCGCTGATGATGCGGCCATAGAGGAAGCTAGGATGCGCCTCAGCCGCTACGGTCGAGGGGGTGATCGCGGTCGAGGTAGGCGGGGCGTGGGCGACGTTCCGCTTGAGTGCCAGGTAACCAGCGATGGCGAGGCCGAGCACAATGGCGAACGCCCCGCCGACGATTGTGGCTCTCTTCATGGTCGGTTCTCCCAGGTTACTGGCGCTGCGTACACAGTCACTAACTCCATGACGTTCACAAGCAAGCAAACAAAGGTGAAAAGTGATTTAGCGCAAAATGCATCCCAGCCCTAAGAAAAGTGCTCGGATGATCTGATTCATACGCCAAGCTTAGGTATTCATGTCTAAGGGCGGTTCGATCTGGAAATTCCGTCGGAGTAACTCAACCCTGAGCCGAATTTGAAGAGCGGCGCCTTTGAATCGTATGGGAGATCCTCAAGCTGTTCCCGCACCGCATCCATGGACGAAGGCAATTCAAACGGTAATTTGCCAGTCGGGTTGAATTTGCCCATCAAAACGTCAAATAACGCCTCGTCAGTGACGCCAAACGTAGCCAGCAACGCGGTGGATTCACCGGCTAATTCGGGAATCACGTACGGGCTGTCGAATTGCATCACGATGATCGTCGGCTTTTTCTGCATCAGCGCGCGAATGGGCGTGAGGCGTGCCGCTGGTATGGTCAAATCAACAGGCTGGTTGCCGCCACCGGGCCTGCCGCCTCCTGCAAAGCCACCTCCTGGGCCACCACCGGGTCTGCCGCCAGCAAAACCACCGCCTGCACCGCCGCGTCCACCACCCTGTCCACGGCCACCAGGATTGCCGCCTCCGCTTGCGCTCACACGCACGATGCACACGTCGGCGTCATCAGGGTTATTGGTTGAGACATAACCATACTGCGCAGCAACCGCAGCGTCTAAGCCTTCAACATACATGCGGACGCCTTTTTTCAGCGGCAGAATGTCTTTCGCATTTTTCAGCAGCACGATGGATTTGCGCTGTGCCAAGTCGGCTTTTTCCTGGAACTCTTTTTTGCGAATGGTGCGCTCGGCTTCGTCGGGATTGGCATACGGATTTTCGAAAATGCCGAGGCCAAAGTACACACGCAAAATACGGCGCGCTGATTCGTCAATGCGGGCTTCGGTGAGGCCGCCGCTTTTGACCAGTTCGACAATAATTTCCGGCGTGGCATCACCGCCAATACGATCTACACCCGCTTCGATGGCTTTTTTGTAGCGGTCTTTGACGCTCAGGTTTTCGACGCCCCAGGGCATCCCGGTCGAGATGCCCGTGTCGGAATTCACGACGCCTGTATAACCCAATTTATTGCGCAGCAAATCCGTGATGATCTCTTTGTTGTACGCCATGCCCAGGTCTTCGCTGGTCAGCCCCTTGGGCACGGCGTAATACGGCATAATCATTGCCGTCCCGGCGGCGATCGCCGCCTTCCAGGGCTGCAAATGATATTCAAGGTTTTTGCCCGGATAGACCTGATTCTTGCCATAAGCAAAATGCGCGTCCAGCCCGTCATCCGCTGGCCCTGCGCCGGGGAAATGTTTGGTCGTCAGCGCAACGCTGTGGGCCGTGAGCTTTTCTCCCTGAAAGCCACGCACCAATGCCGTGATGATCTCGGCAGTCAATTTCGCATCCTCGCCAAACGTTTCGCGGAAGCGATTCCAGCGCGGTTCCGTCGCCACGTCAGCAGTTGGGTGATATGCGCCGCGAATGCCGACCGAGACATATTCCTGTGCGGCAATGCGGGCAAATTCTTCGACCAGGGCGGGGTCGCGCATTGCGGCCAAGCCCAGCGTACCCGGCCACTGTGAAAACGCATTCCCTGCTTCAATCATTCCGAAGGCGGCTTGTGCGCCGTAATGATTGCGCGGGTTCGTGACGAAAAGGACCGGAGTGCCCAACCGCGAGCCTTCCGCAATCTGCTGCACTGCGTTCAGCCAAGTCGCCATCGTTCTAGGGGCAACGTTTTCCCGGTTGATGAACTGGCGAATATGCCGCCTGAGCAGCGCATCTGTGGTGGCTGGCGTATTCAACGTAATCGGCCCACCCGGATTAAATGGATTGGTTCCATAACCCGCTTGTTCACTCACGCTGCCGCCCGGCCCCATCGGCAAGGTAGGCCCCACCATCAATCCGGCTTTCTCTTCGACGGTCATTTGCGCCACCAGGTCGCCCGCGCGCTCTTCGATCGGACGCCGCCAGTCTTCATACACATCCAGCCTGCCGTTCTTGTTGAGGTCTTTGAAGAGCAGACCGTCAATTTGCAGGACCTTCACGACGCGTGAACTGATTACGGGTTGTTGCGTGGTCGCTTGCGGAAGCGCCAAAGCAGTCGAGAAACCAAGCAACACAGATGAAAGAAGAACTCTGACGACAACCGGTCTGGTGAAATTCATTGTTTGGCTCCAGTGCTTAATCGAACGGTGCAGCCGCTTGATAGAAGAATTGACGCGTGATCAGGCGCCATTATTTGCCAGGAATGAGACGACGGTCGGGATTCTAACACCTGCGCAGGGAAAGGTCTTGGCCGTTAGCGTTTGATTTTTTAAAAACAGTGACACTACGCCTAGTTCTACAAACTGACGACTGCCGGGCGCAAACAACTTAATGAAGAGGGGGAGACCTGGAAGCGGTTTTCGGGGGCGGTCGAGCTAATCTTGCGCGATGCTTAAGCAACGAAAGTAGAGGAAGGACAGAATGCTGAACAGACTAAAACGCTTGGTGTGAAATAGCGGGTGATAATTGCCAGGAAGGCAAGGGACAAACATAGTTAGCTTGTGAAAGAGAAAGGAGCTAACCAATGCTTGACCCGGAGGCCTTCCTGACTGAACTCTACGTCAAAGTGGATGATTTCGACAAAACTCTGCCACCTGAAGCGGTGCCACCTGGCCCACCACCCGCGCTCGCACGTAGCGAGGTGGTGGCCCTAGTGATCTTCGCGCAATGGGCGCAGTTTCTGTCCGAGCGGGCTTTCTACCGCTACGCCGCTAAGCACTTGCATTGTGTTTTGTCCGTGCTATCCCAAAACCGTGCCTCCACTAACATAGCTAATGCGGATTCAACCATCTCCCTGACTTCAGCGACTGCTCCAGATTCGAGCAGGCCTCCGAATAGGGTTCTTAGTCGCTCACCCCACGGCCCATCCACAAAATCCCCCTCGCCACTGATCAGTAAATTGATCGTCTGTTCAAACAGAAGCTCACACGACTTCGCCTTCCCAACCTCCCTATCCTGGTTTAACCAGTACAGCCCTAGGGCAACAGCGTGTTTGCAGAATCTGCCTGCCAGTCCGACCGGGCATTCACATTCAAAAAAAACCCTTTCCCCGTCGCTACGTAAGGTTACCTGATAACGCGATTACCGGGAAAAAGTGCTTATTGAAACAGCAAGTTAAAGAGCGAATAGGCGAGTAAACACACCAGCAAGTGAATCGCGAAGGCGTAATCCGCCCGATGTGTACTGCGGATCAGGCCGAAACAGCACTTGAGAAATTCGAACGCCTCTTCAACCCGGTGCCGGGCTTGCAGACACGCTACTTGGAACGGCGTGGCGAGTTTTTTCATGTTCTTGCGGTTTGGGGTGAAGAGATTGATTCCACGCCGCCCTAGTTCTTCTGCCCTTGCTTGCGAGATGTAACCGCGGTCGCCCACCACAATGCCGTGCTCGATCCACTCACACAAGGGGTCGAGCAACTGCCGATCATCCACGTTGGCGGCCGTCAAACGCACGGCACATAAACGCCCACGCTGATCACACTGCACGTGCAGTTTGAAACCATACCAGTAGCCACTCCCGTTGCGCGATTTGCGCGCGTGCTCTTTGAAGGTACGATGCTGTTTGGCACGGGCCACTTTGCAAACCGGCACGGGCGTGGAGTCTTGCAAGACCACGGGGTGGCCGTGCTGCGCAGCGCGATTGGCTTGCAATTGCTGACCCAACAGTGCGCCCGCTTCACGCACGACGCGGTTCGTCGCTTCGACAAACTTGCTGTAACTGGGCAAGGCCGGAAACTCCGCCCAGTGGTGCCGCTGAAAGTAGTAATAGAGTTTGGCCTTGTCGGTCAGTCCGAGCCAAGCGCCGTAAATCATGATCGTCAGCACCTCGGCGGCACACAAGCGCGCTGGCCCGCCCCGACGGTCACGCGGCAACTGTTGGGCGGCGAGTTGCGGTTGCAAGGCCTGCAATTGATCGTCGAGATTAACCAGCAGCTTGAGCAGCATATCGGGTTCGTTTATGGTTTCCTGGATGAGCATAGTGTCCTCCTGAAGCAAAGTGTTTGGTCACACTTTTCTTACTTCGGAAGGGCTATGCTCATCAAACTTTTTCCGGTAATCGCGTTGATAAGTTTGAGTTCCCTGCACGCAGGCGGTTGCCCGACTCTCTTTGGCCGTAAAATAAAACACCTGCCCCAATCAAAATACTCTTGGCCGCGCCTGTACACACGCTCATCAGCCAATTCCCAAAGCAGCGCTTGGCCAATTATCGGATTTTTTGTCTGCTGAATCTCTGGCCGAGGATCTACTGGTTTCGACCTATGTAGGATAGGAGAAGGAGTTGATTTTGAGTTGCTGTTCCGCGCTGCCTGTTGTTTGTCAGATCAATCGTCGAGCTATTTGTACAAATACTATTGCCAAGGAGTGCGAGAAAACAGCCACCAGCGGCGCGGAGTCTACACAAGTAACCAAATAGCCGCAAGCCCGGCTGCATTTTTCAGGACGGGCAATACGCTGCACCGCTAACAATCGTTGACCAAATGCCTAAGGAAATACGATATTGAGTAGCGGTACGCTCTCGCCGACTGACACTCGCCTGCGGCTGGCTTTGCTTTGCTGTAGGCGGATGCGCTCAAGCGCTAAGCGAGCTGCCCAATCTTTGGTGTGTAGTTCTGCCAGCCTTTGAAGCATTCGTTTCTACACAAGTTTTCCCCGCTCCGTAGGAGCGCAATGTTTATAGGGGTTTGCGTCAATAGCCTCCTAGTTCCGTAGGAGCGGCATCTGAGGCTAGCAGATGTCGCTCCGACGGAGCTAAACGCTGCGCTGGCTTACGATGCTATAAACATTGCGCTCCTAAGGAGCTAGAGGGGCACGGACTTGTGTAGAAACTTTAGCTTTGAAGCCTGGGTTATTCTCAGCGTGCGGGAACTGAACTGCTCTCTCTTCTACTTTCCGCCCTGAGAGCGCGTTTCCCTGAAATGGACGAGCCGTGCTCGGCTCTTGTAGCAAGCGCTGTGCTATTACTTTTGGCAGCAATAAAAAGGAGACGGGATTTAACATGCCCCAAACACGACCGCAGTATCATTCCAAGCACAATCGGGCAGTAGCGCCTGAAGGGTAACTCCTCAAACATTTCACAATTAAGGTAACGGATTTTTGCAAGGGGCGATTCGATCACCTATTTCAAGCTCGCCGCTTGCGGAAGTCGCCACGACTACAGGAGGAAGCTATGAAAAAGTTGCTGATGCTGTTGGCGGTCTTGACGATCACTATGCTGTCAAATGCTTGCAGTGGCGGCGAAGCGGCTAAGACCGCTGCGCCACCAACGCCTGCCCCTTCGAATAAATTGGCGATCCTGGGTTCGACCACGCTGCTTCCAGTCGCGCAAAAAGCTGTGGAGGCTTTCAAACAGCAGCACCCGGAAATCAACATCACTCTTTCTACGACCGGCTCGCAGGGTGGGATCAATGCGTTGACGGACGGTTACGCTGATGTCGCTTTGTCTTCCCGCGAGTTGAAGAAAGAGGAGAAAGAGAAACTGCACAGAAGGCAGCGTGACGCCAAGGAGACGGTGGTGGCTTGGGACGGGATTGTTCCCATCGTCCATCCCTCGAACCCAGTGAAAAACCTGACGCTCGCGCAACTCAAGGACATCTATACTGGCAAGGTCACCGACTGGCAACAAGTCGGTGGTAAGAAAGGCGAGATCGTGGTTGTCGCGCGCGGTACCAATTCTGGAACTCATGAAGCCTGGGCCGAGTTGGTTCTGCATAACGAACCGGTGGTCAAATCCGCGCAAGAACAGGCCACCAGCGAGGCAGTGCTGGAAATGGTTGCTAGTACGCCGAACGCCATTGGCTACGATGGCATCGATTACGCTGAAGGTCACAAGCAAGTCCACCCGGTCAGCGTGGAGGGACAGTTGGCTTCGGCCAGCAGCATCTTGGACAAGTCGTACAAGATCGCGCGCCCGTTATATATGTTCACCAGTGAGAAGCCAACCACGGCGGTGGTCGAATTCTTGGGCTTCATGACCGGCACCGAGGGGCAAGCGCTGGTCAAAAAGGCGGGGTTTGCGCCAATCCCGCCAGCAAGCGGTCAGGGCAAGTAAGGCTAAGCTGACGTGCTAAATACCAAACCAAACAAACGAGTGGGCGATTGCCACTATGGACGTTGCTGACTTCGAACAGGGAGGAAACCATGCGGAAATTTGTCTTCATTGCCGTATTGTTGGTTATTACGACTGCCGGAGTAGCTGGCGGTTATCAAAAGCTCAAATCCATGCTGCGGCCTGGCAGGAGCGCGGACGGCGAGGGCATTACCTTGCCCGTCGGTTGGCGCATTACGCCGGCTGGCCGCCACCTGTCACTGCCCGGCGATATGGCGATGAAAATTGTCGTCAGCCCTGACGGCAAGCACGCCTTTGTCAACACGGCGGGCTGGCACGATCACAGCGTTAACGCGATTGAGCTAGCCAGCGAAAAGCTCATCAGCACCATCAACATCGGCAAAGATTGGACGGGGATGGCGCTCAGTCCAAAGACCAATGAGCTGTTTGTTTCGGGCGGTGGCCCATTGACCGCGCAGTTTGCGGGACAGGCTCAACAACGCGGCGTCAGCGCCGAAGTGCTCGACGCGTTGAAGCTGCCCGTGCTGCATTTGGCATTCAATGATGGCAAACTCGAGACAAAACCGTCGCTGCCGATTGAAGGGCTGAGCGATAAGGAGCGGTTTGTGGCGGGCGTGACCTACGGTGCGGACGGCGCGCTCTACGTCGTCAACACGCAGAACGACATGGTCTACCGTTTGAGCGGCGCGGATTTCAAAACGCAGGTGTCGGCCAAAGTCGGCTATCGGCCTTACGCGGCGGCGCTCGCGCCCAATGGCAAACAACTCGCGGTCTCGAATTGGGGCGATGAATCGGTAAGTTTGCTTGACGCGGCGACCTTGAAAGAGATCGCGAAACTCAAAGTCGGCAATCATCCGAATGATCTGGCGTACAGCAAAGACGGGCGTCTCTTTGTCGCCAACGCCGGATCGAACAGCGTCAGCGTGATCCGCCAGGGCAAGCTGATCGAAACGATTCGCACCTCGTTCCAGCCGAAAGCTTTGGTCGGTTCGACGCCCGTCGCGCTGGCTCTCACCGGCGACGGCAAGCGGCTCTATGTCGCCAACGCTGACAACAATGATGTGGCTATGATTGACATCAGTAACGCGCGTACTTCCGACGTACTGGGCTTCATCCCGACCGACTGGTATCCGACCGCCATCGCTGTTTCGCCCGATGGCAAGAAACTTTTCGTCGGTACGAGCAAGGGCGGGCTGCGCTTGCGCGGCAACTTCCCCGCCGCGACCGAATATAAGAACAGTTCGCCTGACCCCAAGAAGCCTTACGATTACGTTGGCTCGCAACTCGAAGGTGCCTTCTCGATCATTGATGTGCCCGACCGCGCGCAACTCACCGCTTACACCGCGCAGGTGAAGAACAACTTTCCGAACCCGGCTGCGCAAATTGACCAGGCGCACGCCGACCGCATCACAAAAGAGGTCTTCCCGAAGATCAAGCACGTGCTTTACATCATCCGCGAGAACCGCACTTACGATCAGGTCTTGGGCGATTTGGGCAAAGGCAATGGCGATCCGAACCTGACGCTCTTTGGCGAGAACGTAACACCCAACGCGCACAAACTGGCGCGCGAGTCGGTTATCCTCGACAATCTCTATTGCAACGGTGAAGTCTCGCAGGACGGCCACCAATGGTCGAACGCAGCCTACGCGACCGATTACACGCAGAAAGCCTGGGTTAACAGCTACAGCCGCCGCGGCCAGCCTGAGGCCGATGAGCGCCTGAGCGCTTCGCCTGCTGGCTATCTTTGGGACAACTGCCGCAAGCACGGCAAGAGCTATCGCAGCTACGGCGAGTTTGCCTCATTCCGTTCATCGCCCGACACCGAACCGGTCTTTGTTGGCGCTTCAGGCTTGCGCGAAAACGCGAGCCTTGAATGGTCGAAGCTGAAAACCCAACCCGGCGGACGCCAGCGCGACACCAAGCTGGCTGAGGTCTTCATCAAAGAATTGAAAGGGGCCGAAGCAAAAGGCGAGTGGTGGAACTTCATGGTGATGTCACTCGGTGAAAACCACACCGACGGGCTGACGGCGGGCCGCTTCACACCGACGGCCTGCGTGGCGTCGAATGACCTGGCACTGGGGATGATCGTCGAAGCCGTCAGCAAATCTAAGTTCTGGCCTGAGACGGCGATCTTTATTATCGAAGACGACGCGCAGAACGGCCCCGACCATGTGGACGCACGTCGCACAACCGGCTTCGTCTATTCGCCTTACGTCAAACGCGGTGGGGTGGTGGACAGCACGATGTACACGACGGTTTCGTATGTGCGCACGATGGGATTGATTCTGGGGCTGCCGCCAATGACGCAGTACGATCAACTGGCAACACCGCTCTATCACGTCTTCACCACGACGCCGACACTCACGCCCTACACGCCAGAACCGGCCCGCGTGGATTTGCTGGCGAAGAACGCCGCTACTGGCGAAGGCGCGCAGCGTTCAGCGCGGCTAGATTGGTCGGATTACGATCTGGTGGATTTTGACGAACTCAATGACATTCTGTGGAAGGCGTTGAAAGGAAATCAGCCGATGCCTGCGCCTGTGCGCAGCGCACTGGTGGGACCGTAAGGGCCTATGATTGGCGATCTACTCTACTCACATTCCCAAACAGTGAGGTGGCGCACGAGGATGCACCGCCTCAGTTTTTAAGACAGGTCGTACGCTTGCTTGATGACCGATGGCTGATTCTCCGGGAGCCGGTTAAGACTCCCGAGCCGGGTCAATCGTTTGTTTCTCAAACTGCCTTTAGAAACAGGCACTGTTCACCGTGTAAGCCGCCCCGCTATTAACCGCCGGGCTGCCGTTCTGACTGTGCAGCACCGTCACCAGGAAGTTGGCCCGCGTGACGTTGCCGGAACTGTCCTGCACACGCAGCGTGACGGTGTAGACGCGGCCATCACCGTTGCCATTCCGATCCCGCCGCAATTGCACCGACTTGCAATTCGCCGCGATCACAATGTCGCCCGAGGCAAGAGTGCCTTCATCGCTCGTGACCTTCTCGATGACCACGCTATTGATCAAGTTCCCATCGCAGCCGTCGCTGGCGCTTTGCACCATGTCGGCAAGGGCGAAGGTTTCGAACTTGTTATTCGGCGGCCACAGCTCAACCGAAGGCTTAAGCGTGATAGTCGGCGCGGTGCTCGGCGTGACGTTGACGGTCAGCGTCGCATTGGCCGTCGCCCCTTGATTGTCAGTAGCTGTGAGGGTGAAGCTCGCGTTGCTCGCGCTACAGCTCGCGCCGACGCTCGCCGTCACATTGCCTGCGCCGTCAACGCTAATGCTGTTGACGGTCACGCCATTGACCGTCGCGCTCGTCCCACCGTTGATCGTCACAGTCACGGTGTTGGCTGGTTGTTCAGCGTCGCTGACGGTGGCGATCTGTGAGGTCGAGGCGGCGGCGCCTTGCTGCCGCGAGATCGTCGCTCCGGCGATGGTCGGTTTGCCATTGACGGCCACGTTGACGGTGGCTGTCGCGCACTTGGAATCAGGCGAGCCATTGGTCGTGCCATTGTCACACACCTGATAACTGAACGAGGCCGGGCCGCTATAGTTGGCGGCAGGCGAATAAGTCACCGTCCCGCTGCTGAGCGTCACCGTTCCGTGTGTGTTAGCGGTTGCCGTAACGCTGGTCACGGTCAAGGTCTGGCCGTTTTCATTGGTTGGCCCGGCAGTGTCATTGGTTGTCAGATCGCCTGCCGGGAAGTTAAGCGGCGTCTCCTGGTTCGTCGCCTTTGCGTCATTGACGGCTATCGGAGCGTCGTTCGTTTCTGTGACACTGAGGCTGACCGTTGAGACGTTTGAAGCGATGTTGCCGTCGTTCGCCTTAAAGTTAAAGCTATCCGCACCGTTGTAGTCTGGGCCGGGCGTGTATGTCACAGTGGCAGTGCAATCACCACCCGTGCACGAGGCCGCTGAAATGCTGCCGAGTGAACCATGCGCTGGCCCGCCGCCCACGATGCTAAACGTGAGAGTATTGTTGTTCGACCGCACCGCCGGCAGAGTGATCGTCACCGACGTATCTTCCGCAGTACTGGCGGACTGGTTAGCCGTACCCGGTGGGTTGTTTCCATCTATTCCCGCCTCAACGCAGTTCTGCACAGCCTCCGGCAGGTTCGAGAAGAAGTTGTAACCAGTCAGAGCCTCAATCGCATCAACTGTCGTCAGGTAAGTTTGCCAGGGGTTGTTCCTGATGCCTTGAACATTGGGCAGCAGGAGGGCGATTGTTCTGGCTGAACAGGTCGCGCGTGATAAGTCGTCCGCGCCCTGCGGCAGCACTAGCGCGATCTTCCAGGTGTAGGCCGGAACGGTCACCTGGCCGCCCGCGAGTGTCGTCGTTGTCCCGCCGTTAGCGCCGGAACCGCCCACTCCATAAGGCCCGGCCACGATATAGATCTCCTGTCCACTATCCGTTTGGGTCCGCAGGTAGGCCTCAAACTCTGCCCACGGTCCTTGGTTATTATCGGGAGACTGCGGAACCATGTTCGTCATCAGGTAAGTTTCCTGATTGATCGGGATGCGGTTTTGATTATCGCGGTCGGCGTTCGGCGTCATATGACCACGGTCGAAACCGCTGCCGGAGAAATCGGAATCCTGCACGCGATACCAATCGGATGGTACTTTCGGGTCGGCGCGGAAGGTGTCAATGCGCGCCAGCGTGCCATACCAGGATGGATCCAAGTGCCAGCTCACCCAGTTCGGCGTGCCCTTGTCTCGGTTGTAAGAGAGTGTATAGGTCGGCTTCTCCATCAAATAGTTGTTCTGGTCCGCAGTAGTCGCGTTGGACGGATTGCCCATCGTCAGGTGGACACTCGGCGGATATGGAATTGGCTGACCAGCGCCAACTACTGTGAATGACCAAATGTAGTTCTCGAACAAGGCGTCAGTATCAGGCCCACTGTCGTCGAGATCCTGATCGTGAATCTTGTCTTTGAAGATGGTGACTGTGCATTGCTCACCAAACTGGAAGCTGACGTTCGGCGTGATGTGAAACCCCTTGGAGCTGCTAAATGACGCGATGGTGGCATCGTTGTGCGTGCCGGAAGTACAGCTAATGTTGTACCAGCCGCTGTCAACATTCACTGGCTCACTAAAACTAACTGTGACGGTCGCGTCATAGGGCGCATTAAACCCGTCCGTGATTGGATCGGTGTCTGCAACCCACGGCCCTAGCTCAACAATCGGCGCTGTGCGATGCGGATTCGGCGTTGCGGCGTTAAAGTCGTTGCCATTCTGATCGGTATC
Organism: uncultured Acidobacteriota bacterium; assembly: GCA_963699175.1. Lineage (GTDB taxonomy): Bacteria > Acidobacteriota > Blastocatellia > RBC074 > RBC074 > JACPYM01. The sequence goes on from OY969418.1 coordinate 3,176,253, forward strand.
GGTGGCCCCGTTATCCTTTCTGAATACCGCCGAAGTGTTACTGGGCGCCGCTGTGTTCGCCGTCCCTTCATGACAATTGGCGGTGGTTCCGTAACCGACAAAATCCACGATGTCCAGGTCGCTGCCCAGCGGACACGCTCCGGCCAGTGCTGCTCCGTTACTGACCAGCGCAACTTTCCCGGCAGTGGCCGATATATTTATCCCGCCGGAAATGTTTGGAGTCGGCAGCGGCGCACCAATCGCGCCGCTTGAGGCCAGACTGACCAGATAGTACTCGCCCGGGCCAATCATGCCGCCGAGCGGCTGCTTGTTAGTCCAACTCGTGCCCGCCGCCGAAGCATATTGCAAAGACCAGCCGGTGATGTTCACATTCGCCGCCGTCGGGTTATACAGCTCGACATAATCGTTCGTATAAGTAGCACCACTATTGCCGCCACCGCCGTAGACCTGACTGATAACGCGATTACCGGGAAAAAGTGCTTATTGAAACAGCAAGTTAAAGAGCGAATAGGCGAGTAAACACACCAGCAAGTGAATCGCGAAGGCGTAATCCGCCCGATGTGTACTGCGGATCAGGCCGAAACAGCACTTGAGAAATTCGAACGCCTCTTCAACCCGGTGCCGGGCTTGCAGACACGCTACTTGGAACGGCGTGGCGAGTTTTTTCATGTTCTTGCGGTTTGGGGTGAAGAGATTGATTCCACGCCGCCCTAGTTCTTCTGCCCTTGCTTGCGAGATGTAACCGCGGTCGCCCACCACAATGCCGTGCTCGATCCACTCACACAAGGGGTCGAGCAACTGCCGATCATCCACGTTGGCGGCCGTCAAACGCACGGCACATAAACGCCCACGCTGATCACACTGCACGTGCAGTTTGAAACCATACCAGTAGCCACTCCCGTTGCGCGATTTGCGCGCGTGCTCTTTGAAGGTACGATGCTGTTTGGCACGGGCCACTTTGCAAACCGGCACGGGCGTGGAGTCTTGCAAGACCACGGGGTGGCCGTGCTGCGCAGCGCGATTGGCTTGCAATTGCTGACCCAACAGTGCGCCCGCTTCACGCACGACGCGGTTCGTCGCTTCGACAAACTTGCTGTAACTGGGCAAGGCCGGAAACTCCGCCCAGTGGTGCCGCTGAAAGTAGTAATAGAGTTTGGCCTTGTCGGTCAGTCCGAGCCAAGCGCCGTAAATCATGATCGTCAGCACCTCGGCGGCACACAAGCGCGCTGTCCCGCCCCGACGGTCACGCGGCAACTGTTGGGCGGCGAGTTGCGGTTGCAAGGCCTGCAATTGATCGTCGAGATTAACCAGCAGCTTGAGCAGCATATCGGGTTCGTTTATGGTTTCCTGGATGAGCATAGTGTCCTCCTGAAGCAAAGTGTTTGGTCACACTTTTCTTACTTCGGAAGGGCTATGCTCATCAAACTTTTTCCGGTAATCGCGTTGATAGTAATGTGATTGGGAACCACCGGCAGGACGCTCAGCACGATATTGGCGCCGAATGAACGGGACTGGGCGTCGGTGATAGTCACCGGCAGCGACTTCATCCCGGCTGTCGTGCTCGGCGACACAGTGGCATTGAAGGTGAAAACATTTCCGCCGCCGCTGAAAGACTGACTGGGCGAACCGCCAATTGAAGAAAGATTCGCTGTCACGCTGATGCCAGTGCTGGGCGGATTCTGACCTGGAGAAACATCAACCCTCAAACTGGTCGAAGCTCCCTCCAGCACCGTGCTGGGATTCGCCGATCAACACCAAAGAGAGTGGTGCAATCGTGTGTGGCTGACGAACTGTTATGCGGGTTTGGGGCGCCGGAAACGAAATCGGCGTTGTTGTCGTCGGTATCAAAGCAGCCACTGTCTAGTCTCAGGGCCGCTGTCGTGTTTGAAAGGGTTGGCGCTGCTCCCGCGCCTTCGAAACAGTTCGCTCCATCGTAACCGACGAAATCAACTATGCCTGAACCCAAAGGGCAGTTCCCGGTCAAGACCGTCGTATTGCTCACGAGCGCGACCTTGCCAGAGGTTGAACCTACCGCGATGGTTCCAATAGCATCGGGTGTCGGTAGATTGTCGGTGCCTCCCGCACCGGCAGCTTCCTGAATCAGGAAGTATTGACCCGGCTGAAGCATAAAGCTGGGCAGTGGGGTAACCTGCCAGTTTGACAGTGTTGCCGAAGCGTATTGCACGGACCAACCGGTCAAATCAACTGGCGTCGCGCTGTGATTGATGATCTCGATAAAATCATTTTTCAAAGTCGCGCCCGTGTTGCCGCCACCGCCATACACCTGGCTAATCACGACCGTTCCCGCCACTGAGGGCGTTGGAGTCGGTGTCGGGCTGGGTGTCGGAGTTGGAGTCGGAGTTTGAGTCGGAGTTGGAGTCGGTGTCGGCGGGATACCTGACGCCGTGACCGAGAAATCGTCTATCGCCAAACCGTGGTCATTACCCGCATCATCCGGGTCTTGCCACCGTACCCAAATCTCCTGTCCGCTGTTCACTGTGACTGCTAAGCTCGCTGAGATGGGGATGCGGTTCGCAGGCGAATTACCGTCAAGCGTTGCCGCCGCCGCACCCGTAATCGGGCCGGTAAAGCTCAGCGGGGCGAAGGTGGTCCATCCGCTCGTCGGAGCATTGGCGCCGGTGATTGCTCCGGCGTTGGCGATCTGATATTGAAATGTCAGCGTGTGAGCGGTGATGTTGCCGCCGTTCCGCCACTGCTCGCCGACATAACTGATGGCCAGCAACGTGATCGTTCCGCCGGTGTTATTCGTCAACCGCGCGGCCTGGTACACTGTCCCAGTACCACCAGAGGCGACAGACCCCAGCGCACGCTCAGTCACCGGGTTTGTTCCGGCCACACCAAAACTGTACAAAGCACCGGTGTTGGAACTGCCGGTACCACTATTGTAGGTAGTGCGCGTCGAGTACCATCCTGGAATGGTTGTATTGTCCGCCCAAGCGATATTAGTTCCAGTTTGGGCGAGTGAATCAAAGTTTTCCGTAAGCGGAGTACCAAAAACCGTGATGCTCCCACTGTTAGTTAGGGCAGAAGACGGCTGGATCAGAGCTTGGATACCAAAGCCAAGACAAATCACGGCGACTGTAATCAACAGTGCGACTGATTGTAAGCGCATTGCGAAATGGGCAGACTTAAACATACTTGCTTCCTCTCGTGGCAATTATTTGTGCGCTCAATTTTTGGTAGTGGCGCAAGGTGGTGAGTTTGGAGTACCGGCTTCAGCCGACGGGCTGATCAACGCAAGCTTCCGCCTGAAGGCGGGACTCCAAACCTTCTCTCCCGTTAGTAGTGGGGCGATAGTGTGTTGCTATCAAAGCCGCGCTTTGTATGGCAATAGATTAAGCAACCAATCAACGGCCCTCAGTAGTGATAAACCTGTCAGGCTGTCGTTTTGCCGCGTAGCGGCAGTTGAATTTAGCCGTGGGTTTTCAACCCACGGTACAGTGCGCAGCAGTTCCGCGTCGCGTCAGCGACGCTTGAATCAGGCGTCGCTGACGCGACGCGGAACTCACGGCTTATCTTTCCCGGCGTTGAAAACGCCGGGCTAAACTCAGGTCGCCGCTACGCGGCTGCAAGAGTATAACCTTACGTTTTTACCACTATTCGGCCATCAACACACTGTCGCCCCACTACCCTCCCGTTTGCGCCACTACCCAATTTTTATGCTTATGATTGAGTGATTGGACGGAAACGTACCCCTTGATCAGGCTCAGCCCTTTCAACCGATCCTTGCTGGCGCAAACCAACAGGTTCTCCCGTGATTGCCAAGACCTCGCCTCGGGAATTCGACAATTTTTTTATTGCGGGGGATGAAAAAGCTGGCCGCCGTAACGCGACCCTGCTTCCTCGATGAAGATAGGCAGTCTAGGGAAAGGGTCCGCTCAGGTCAAATTAAATCTTGGTAAACGCAGCCCGTCAGCGTGTGCTGGCGCTTTTATAATGCCAGAAGAATTACGCGGCTAAATTCCAGGCAAACTATGTAATCGCCTTCTCTCTTGCTTGGAGCAGAATAGTTCAGCGCAGCAGCTTATGCCCATCACGCTAGCCCGACTAGAAGATGAGTCTCGGCAGGCTAGCTTGGATATGTCGGGTTCTCTGGGAAAAATCGTTGAGGCTCTCCATGCAGTTTGCAGTAAAGGTTCCGAATCATCCTGATCTGTCCACAGTGCAGCGATAGGTGCAAGACTTGGTGATACGCGAGCAGATACGTTCGACCTTCAGTCTCATTTGCTGCGCCGTAGGCGGCTGAGGTGCGCTCCTGTAACAGAGCCAGCGGCGCGCTTCGAAGAGTCGTGACAAAACGGGTATAGCACTCCTCCAAGACTTTGAAGTTCTCTGCAAAATCTAGGGGGACAGCGTCAATCATCTCTTGGGAAACGTCCACCGCTATGGTGGGCAGCGGCGCGCCGTGTGCCAAGCTGTCCAAATGCCACTCCGCTTCGATGCGGAGGTGTCTGACGATGATGTTGATCGTATTGGCTTCGGGAACCAGCCGCCAGTGAAGCTCATCTTCGCGCAGTTCCTCAAGCGCGTTTTTGAAGCGATCCCAAAGCATTTGGTACATCTCGCAAACAACTCGTAGGGAGTCATCCATCGCGCACCTCCGGATGTCAGGAAAACCAATCAGGTATTAGCCGACTTAACGATGCAGTTAGACCGACGATTCAGGGCAATACTCTCAAAGCCTGCCAGAGAATGTTCACCTGCTTGGGATTGTTGATCGTGACTCGTGTCGAGTACCGCCGCAAATCTCTCAGCGCCCGCAAAGTACGCTGGAACGCGCAGACAACGATCAGCCACCTGCGCCGCGTGCTCGACGGCTTGCAGCAATGCCCTTTTTGCTTGGCTGATATTCGCCGCTAACCTCGCCCTTGCCCACACAGCTTGAAACAAGGTTCTTTGCTCTACTGACCCAGACTTTCATTATTCGACAATTCCGCAAGTTGGGCTTCAGAGAGCGCGATTGATAAATTGAGGCCACTCACGTTCTGCTGCAATTGGCGCATGCGATGGAACAACTCTGATTCGCTATCGGCCCGCTGCTCAAGCGGGCACGGTAAGTCCAGCTCGATCTGACCAATTTCAAGCCTCAAGCAGCGCGCCAACCCGAAGAGAAAAAGTCTCCACCCCCAACCAATCTCTCCCTCAAGCAAACTTAAATACGGAATGAGTGTCCGATGAACAAGCAAAGGCCCGTAGGAGAAATCGCCATCATTGCCTACTATTCTGCCGCAGAGTTGATTGGTAAACGTTTCGGTAAATCGCTGGGATTCGGGATAGGAAGCAAAGCTTTCCGCTGTGCGAGCAGGAATGATGATCCCGGTCGTGTTGTGAACCGATGCTCGCTCGATGAACTCTGCCAGCCGCTGTTGAAAGAAGAATTGCTTATCAGGCTCCGTGTATAGAACGTAAGGAGTCGCAAACTGCTGAGCAATATCAAAGCTCGTCTTAATCTGAAGAAATGCCCCAGCTTGCTCCGCTCTTTGTACCATAAAGTTTGGAAACGAATTGAGGTAGGAAAGAAACTCCTCGCTTGATCCTCCGTCCGTAATCACCGTAGGCAATCCATGCGCAGCCAATTCATGCAATGCAGCTCGGTGCAATTTATAGTCGTCCGGTTTGGCGCGAGTCATGGTGACAATTGAAATGTCTTTTTTGTTCATGACTCTATTCAGGCCGCGGTGCGGCGGCCTCGAAGTTCTCCAGACATTGCCGGCATAAACATCCTTGATACTTGGCGCGCAGTTCGGCGCGTACCTGCTCACTCAATTTAACTTCGGCGCACCAACAGCCGGTCAGCTTTGCGCCACACTGAAAAGGTTGGCCGCAGGCTCCACAGGTAGAAGGTTCGCGCCAACGTTCTGAAAACAGACCTGCCAGGTTACGAAGTTTCATCTCAAACCATTTGTTCTACTGTCATCGCCATTGTTTGAACGCATGCAGAAGGCGCACGCCGTTGCTAGTTTCGTAGGTGATAAACTCTTTCAGCCGCTCATTGAACCGCGATTACACTGTAGCCGACGCATCGCGAGCCAAGCAAGATCGTTTCGTCCGGCTTCTACTCTGCGCGTTCGCCCCAACCCGTGTGACCAATGACATATTTCGCCAATGACTTATCTCGCCGCCCTCCACCGTTCCTTCGGCTAAGTTATCCGCAGCAATGAGGAACAAGATTGAGAATAACAACTGGTTAATTTGGAGGTAAACATGAAAACTTCGAAAATCAAATCTATCTGCGCCATGTTCGTGCTAGGACTGGCATTGGCTCTTTCTTTCGCTGGCTCTTGGGAAAACTCTGTGGCTGCTTCACCGGAGAAAAAAGATACTCCTGGCAAAAAAACGGGGAAAGACTATGCCGGTCAAAATTGTGAGCACAAAACAGGCCCAGAAAGCAGCACATTCGGCAAATGCGAGAACGTCTGTGGTGACCAAGAGATTACGGGCAAAGATCGGGTCAACAACCGCTGGGTCTGCGGCGGACAGCCCGACACAACAACCCCACCACCAAGCAGAGTCGGTGCACGCGGCAAGGGAATCAAAGCCGGTGTGGCAACGACAAAACGCTACTAAGTTGGGTAGTGGCTCAAGCAGGAGAGAAGAGCATGGAGTCCAGCCTTTAAGCTGCCGATTTGAATAATCAAGCCAGCAGCTTAAAGGCTGGACTCCATGCTCTTTGCCTGCTATGTCTGGCTCTCCCCATTGAACCACTACCCTAAGTTGTAAGTTGATCGCGCGACATTTCAGCGCACGACTGACAAATCCGGCCAGCGCTCGCTACGTTACGCGAGACGCTGGCCGGATTTCGTTTGTTAATTGCTGGTCTGACGAACCCACTCGGCAGGATGTGGAATGCCGAAGCCCTCGGCGGTCTCATCCAATGTTATCCCGCCGAGATACTTCAGTTCGACGATGCAGCCCTTCCGCGGGTCGCAGCTTGGCCAATTCGTCGAGTAACGGGGAATCCTTATGTAGCGATTTTTGGTGGTGGCGCAAGCGGGAGAGAAGGTTTGGAGCCCCGCCTGCAGGCGGCAGCTTGCGTTGACCAGCCCGGCCGGCTGCAGCCGCTACTCCAAACTCACCACCTTGCGCCACTACCCGATTTTTTTCGAGCTCTGATCCTGTTCGGCCTGATTTTCCGCGTGCTCAGGTGAAAGCCAGACTGGGGTCTTCAACGACTTCGCAGGGTTGTTGGAAACCAGTTAGGCAACCAACAGGAGGAAGAGGGAGAAAACTATGGAAGGTCAGAAGCGTTACGTCGCATCGGCATTGAGGTCTACTTCGCTTTTACTGGCGCTGGGCTGTTTGCTTGCGAGTTTAATCATCGCGGGCCTGCGCCCGGCCGCCGCGCGCGCGGCACTGCAACATCCCGGCGCGCAGCACCTACAGATCGAGAGGGTCGCGCAAAACCCGCGCGGCGCATCACCTGCGCCCGGCAGAGACACATTGGACGGGCTGGATGTCAGGCCACAGACAGGCGTATCTGTGATCGAAGTCCGCGATGGCAAGGTCATCTGCCGGGCGACGACCACAGAGGAGGCGCGCAGGCTGGCGCAGGACCGCCACTCAACGGAACTGCACATCCTGCGCGACGAAACGTCCCCGCTCAGCGCGGATGAACAACTTCAGACTGGCTTGAAGATCATCCTGCGCGGCACAGCACAACTGGAACAACAGCCGGAAGCCAAGGCGGCCTTTCTGCGCGCCGCCAGCGCGTGGGCGGCGCAGATCCAGAACCGCATCACGGTAGTGCTTGACGTAGACTACGGCCCAACCTATTTCGGCAAGCACTTTGCGAGTGACCTCAACGCCATCACGGAGCATCAGAACTTAATCGGCAACACGATCTACCCCACGATCCGCGAGGCTTTGATCCGCAGCGCAGGCAGCCCGCAAGAGGCCGCGCTCTATGCTGCGCTGCCGCCGGAGCGAGTGCCGACCGACCTGGGTGTGACGACGTCGCTGTTGATGCCCGTCGCACAGCTACGCGCGCTCGGCCTGCTGCCAGCCGTAGCTGATCCTGGGGCTGAAGAACAACGGTGGGGCAGGCCTCCGCGCATCGGCTTCAACTCTGCCCAAAGCTTCGACTTCGACCAGAGCGATGGGATTAAACCCAAGCGCATAGATTTCACTGCGCTCGCGATGCACGAGATCGGTCACGCGCTGGGCTTTTTCTCCGCCGTCGGCGACAAGGATGAGCATCCAGAACTGCCGCTGTCCCCCGAGATACTAGACCTGTTCCGCTTCCGCCCCGGCGTCACGGCTGCGACGTTCGCCACCGCGCCGCGCATCCTATCGCCGGGCGGCGAACACAGGCTCTTTGACGGCGGGCCGGAAATGCCGCTTTCCACGGCGCGGAGCGATCGGACCGGCGGCGATGGAAAGCAGGCTGGCCACTGGAAAGATGATGATCTTACTGAGCGCTACATCGGCGTCTTGGACCCTACTAGCCGAGACGGGACGCTTTACCCAATGACCGAAAGCGATGTCCGGGCATTTGAGGTGATGGGGTATCGCACCAATGCACTGCCCAGTGCGCAGACGACGGAACTGAAGCTCGACGACGGAACGTTTGACCAAGGCGCGACCGGTGACGGGCTGATCATGGTCACGCGGCTAACGCCGCCCAGTTACCCCGCCACCTTGCGCAAACTGCGCGTTGTCATTCCGGAACTTCAGAATCAGGGTGACCCGACGGGGCGGCCGGTCAGGCTGCTGATCTACGCGCAAGAGGGGCCGAGCGTTCAGCCACCGCCCGGCGCGCCGTTCCGGCGCATCGTAACGACTGTGCCCAGCGCCAGCAGTGAACTCTTCCTGGAGTTCACGATTCCCGACGGCCCGACGATCAACTCCGGCAACTTCTACGTCGGCTACCAGGCGCCGACACCGCGCCAGGGCGTGAGCTTCGCCCTCGACTTTAGCGGCGCGGCGGAGAACCGCACCTTCTATTCGTTCGACAACGGCGCGAGCTTCGCCCTGCTCGCCGAGGCGGTTGGGGCCCCGTCGGTCAATGCGCTGATCCGCGCCATCGTTGACGTTGGCGATCCTGCGCCTACGCCTACGCCCAAACCTTCGCCTGTGCCCCTCCCGACGACAACCGCCCCGCTTACGTCAGGCGTGCCGCGCTCCGACCGTATAAACGGATGGGCGACTTACAACGGTATCCTTGGCGCTATGCAGTACACAATCCAAGTGCCCACCGGGTCGACGCAGCTCAAAGTTGACCTGCGCGGCGACACCGAAGTAGACCTCTACGTGCGCTTCGGCGCACTGGTAGATATCCAGAATGACATCGTTGCCGACTTCAAGGCCGATGGCGAGGGCAACGAGGAGTCCATCACCATCACGCCCGGTAGCACGCCCGCCTTGCGGGCCGGCGTGTATTACATCGGCATAGTCAATTTTGGCCCCGGCCCTTCCAACTACACTATCACCGCTACTGTCGGCGATAGCACCCAACGGCGCGTGGTCAGTGTTTCAGCCGCCACTTTCACGGGCGACGCGTTGGCGAGCGAATCGCTGGTGGCGGCTTTCGGCAGCGGGCTGGCGACAAAACTGGAAGTGGCGCAGACCACGCCGCTGCCGACCGCGCTGGCTGGCACGCGCGTGGCGGTGCGCGACAGCGCTGGCGTAGAGCGCCTGGCCCCGCTCATGTTCGTCGCGCCGACGCAGATCAACTACCAGGTTCCGGCCGAGACGGCATCTGGGGCCGCGACCGTGACAGTGACGAGCGGCGACGGCTCGGTCTCCACTGGCGCGCTGAACGTCACCCCCGTCGCGCCGGGGCTGTTTACGGCCAACGGGGACGGCAAAGGGGTGGCGTCGGCCCTCCTGTTGCGCGTGAAGGCTAACGGGGCGCAGCAGTTTGAGCCGGTCGCGCGCTACGACGCGGCAACCAGAAGCTTCATCGCCGCGCCAATTGACCTCGGCCCGGATTTGGGGAATGCCAGCGACCAAGTCTTTCTGATCTTGTTCGGGACTGGGCTGCGCTATCGCAGTGCGCTCTCGGCGGTGACGGCGAGCATCGGCGGCGCGAACGCTGAGGCGCTCTACGCTGGGCCACAAGGCGCTTTTGCAGGCTTGGACCAAGTCAACCTGCGACTGCCGCGCAGTCTGGCCGGGCGTGGCGAGGTCGAATTGGCGCTGACGGCGGACGGACGCGAAGCGAATCGGGTCAAAGTGCAAATCAAATGACGCCGACGTGCGGCCAGCTTGCGGTGTAGTACAACTTAGCAATTGCTACGGAGATTGCTCCAGCACGGACTGCTCGATCCGCGCAGTCCATGCTGGGGCTTTTTTTTGCGAAGACCTGCTTCTTTCACAGGTAGTGGTTCAATGGGGAGAGCCAGACATAGCAGGCAAAGAGCATGGAGTCCAGCCTTATGGTGTTTGATAAATTAAATCGGTAAACCGCATGCGGCAGTTTACGTAGGGGCAGACCTGCGTGTCTGCCCCAGGCGCGCGCCACCCACCGGGGCAGACACGCAGGTCTGCCCCTACGCTGACTCGTTACCGATTTAATTCGTCAAAGACCATTAAGCTGCTGGCTTGATTATTCAAATCGGCAGCTTAAAGGCTGGACTCCATGCTCTTCTCTCCTGCTTGAGCCACTACCCTTTCACAAAAGGTTTGAATAGACGGGCAAAGAAAGTCACTGCCAGCCGAATGCCGCCCTTTGCACACTTTCCGCAATGCAGTATTATTCGCCCGCCGCAACCCGCTTGACGATTGCGGCCTCAGCAAAGGTAGTTTTGGTCAAGACAAGAATCATCAACAGCCGACTGTTACAGCCGACTTCAGCAAGCGAGGTGAACTATGTTTCGCAGCCTACTGCATTGCATTTGCACGCTCCTGCTTCTCACACCTGTTGTCTCAAGCCACAGCTTTGACGATCTCGATCGCGTGACATTCGAGGGCAGCGTTCGGGATGCCAATGGTGGTGCGATTCTCGCCGCACAAATCATGCTCAAACAACTCAACACCGAGCAGCAACGCACTGTGGCGACGAAGGCCGACGGCAGCTATCGCCTGAGTTCACTGCCGCCAGGCCTATACGAGCTGCGTGTGGAGGCACGTGGTTTTCAAACGGTCGTCTATCAAAATCTCAGCGCCGCCGCAGGCCAGACGCTGCGCCGCGATTTCCAGCTCAAGCCAGCGCAGGTCGAGGAACAAGTCGTGATCGAGGCCAGCGCCAACGAAACGCAGGTGGACACCACGCGCACCGTCATCGGCGGCACGTTGACGCGCGCGCAGGTTGATGAATTGCCGGTTGAATCGCGCAACGTGTTTGACTTGATTTATCTATTGCCGGGCATTGCGTCGCCTGCATTCACTGACCGCGACCTGGCCGAGGGCGATAGAAAGGACGGCTTCGGTCGCACACCGGAAGAGTCGGGCAGCTTCGGGTTGAATGGCGGCTCGGCTTTCTCAAACAACTTGACGATTGAGGGGCTGGACAACAATGACGACCGCAGCGGGCGCGAACGTTTCGTGCCGACAATTGATGCCGTCGAGGAGGTGCAGGTCATCACCAATCAATTCTCGGCGGAGTATGGGCGCGCCTCAGGCGGGCGCGTCAACTTGCGTTTGCGCAGCGGAGCGAATCAATGGCGCGGGCGCGGCTTTTACTACTTCCGTGATGAGAGCTTGAATGCCAACAATTTTCGCCGCAACGCCGACCCGGAGCGCGGTTTTCGCCTACCGTTTCAAAATCACAATCCGGGCGTGAGCTTTGGCGGGCCAATCAAAAAAGACAAGCTCTTTTTCTTCGGCGCATACGAATACGACGACATCTACGATCGCGCGGACATTGCAGCGTTGGTGCCGGTGGCGAGCAACGCCATCTTTACCTTGCCAAAACCAAATGGCGCGAACTTGGGTTTTGAAGCGGTAGATCGCACCGGCAAGAAGACGACAGTCAACGGCGGCGCGGCAGTCGGGCTGTATGACGAACGTGTGACGACGCCGCGTGTGGCGCACACTGTTCAACTGCGCAATGATTTCAATTTGGGCGAGCGACGGAACGCCTTCAGTGTGCTCACGCTGACGCGCAATCGAGATGAACGCGGTTTTCCCGGCGAACGGCGCACGCTCGATACGGTGCGCGCGACGGGACGCAACAGTTGGGCGCTGGCGCTCGGTGACAACTTTACGCTCTCGCCACGTGTGACCAATCTGGTGCGGTTTCAATTCTCGCGCTTGACGCCAAACGACGCGCCGCCGAGTGACTTGCCGGTCGTATTGATTGACATTGACGACCCGCGCGACGTGATCGGTGATGCGAGCGATAACGCGCTGACGCGCACTGGCAGCCTGCTAGCTGGTTCGAGCAACACGGGCGGCGTGGATCGGCGCGAAGTGCGCTGGCAAGTGCAAGACACACTGAGTTACGTGCGCGGCAGTCACACGTTGCGCGCAGGCGGTGACGTGCAGGCGATTCGTTCGCGCTACCTTGATCTGAGCGATGTGACGGGCACATTCAACTTTGCGTCGGTTGCGGACTTTCTGGCTAACAAACCGTCGCGTTATCAACACCGCTTCAACACGACCTCTGAGTTGCACAACACCTACACTGGCTTGTTCGTGCAGGATGATTGGCGCGTCCGGCCAGCGTTGACTGTTTCGTTCGGCTTGCGTTGGGATAACGAGACAATCTTGCATGACCGGAATAATTTCGGGCCGCGCCTGTCGCTGGCCTGGGCGCCGTTTGCTTCAAACAAAACAGTGCTGCGCGCGGGCTACGGCATTTTTTACAACCGTGCGATGCTGCGCACGCTGGACGATTACACGCTGACCTCTAACGCATTGCTGGTGGATACAAACAACGCAGCAACGGAGCGGTTGCTAACTGAACTGAAGTTTCCGACTGTGCTGGCGGCGAACGACCAGCGCGTGACACAGTTGGGCGTGCGCGAAGCAGGCTTTCTGCGGCGTGTGAGCAGCGACTTCCGCATTCCGGTGAGTTATCAAGCCGCGCTTGGCGTAGAGCATGAAGTCAGGCGCGGGCTGAAGCTCGAGCTCAACTATGTGTTCAATCGCGGCATTCACCTATGGCGCGAGATCAACGCCAATGCCGCCCGATTACCTGCCGGATTTCGCGACTTCGCGGCTTATTTGACTTCGCGCGATTTCGACAATCGCGTTGATCCGCAGACGGGGCAGCGTCCGATCACGGCTACGGGCAATGCCGATTTCGTGCGCTTCGACTTGAGCGCAACAACCAGCCGCGCGTTTACCGAAAGCGGCAAGACCATCGTTCTTTTCGGTCTGAATAATCCCTCGACCAGCAACAATGTAGGTAGCCTGCGCTCGGCTTTGGCAGCCATTCGTCCGCTACGCCCGCAGCCGGCCTTGACGCAGGTTGAAGAGTTGCACGCACTGGGCAACAGCTTCTATCACGGCGTGAGTTTGGAGTTGCAGCAACGCCTGAGCTTCAAAAATATTGGGCGCGGCTATCTGCGCGCGTCGTACACCTTGAGCAAGCTGATTGACGACGGCACGCTTAACACTTCATCGCCGCTGGTGGTAGGCGATTTCCAGCGCGAGCGCGCGCTCAGCACGCTGGACGCGCGGCAGCGTGTGGCGTTGAGCGGCTACTATCAATTCCCCGCCTGGCTGGCGCGCTTGAATCTAGCAGGCACGTTGAACTTGAGTTCGGCGCGGCCATTCAACCTCAGCATTGGCGCGAGCGGCAATGACCGCAACCTGGATGACGTGAACACCGACCGGCCCAGCTTTAGCGGCGACTTGAGCGCCATTCGCTGGCGGCGCGCGAATGAGAACTTGGCGCCAGGATTGGTCGAAGCATTCTCACTGCCTACGCTGGGCACAACCGGCAACTTGCCACGCAATGCCGGACGCGGGCCACGCACCCACACTCTGAATTTGCGTTTAGCGCGGGAGTTTCGGCTGGCCGAAAAACGCCGCCTGACGTGGCAACTCGAAGCGTTCAATCCATTCAATACGACCGTCTTCAGCTTCGGCGCAGAGTTCGTCAATTTCGTTCCGACCAGCTTGGGCAACTTTCTCGTGCCGCCACGAACAATCAAGCCACGCACGCTGCGGCTGGGATTGCGATTTGAGCTTTAAGCATGGATCGAAGATCACGGCGGGTGTCAGTTGAAGTTCGCGGGTAACCCGAACCTTCAGGCGACGGTGTATAGAGTACCGGCTTCAGTCGGAAGGACTCGGCAATCAACCTTCCGGCTGAAGCCGGTACTCTATACACCGTCTGATCAGGTAGCGAGTTATCTCCAAGTCAGCCAGCACAAGTCGCGAAGATCGGCATCCTCAATCCTTATCGCTTATCTTGTATGGCAAACTCTGGCGTATAGGTCGTCGTATCCGGCGCTCGTGTCTGGTCGCTAATGACATTTCGATAGACAAACTCCAACCGATAGGTGCCGACCGGTAAGCTTGCAGCGCCTTCGCCGGACAGCTTGACGAGATAGCTCTGGTGCGCGCCAATCGTCACCGGAAGTGTAGGCGAAGCCAGTGGACACTCCGCGACATTTATCCAGCCGTTAGCCTCTTTGCGTTGCAGGTGCAAGACCGTGCACTGGGTTTTGTGATCGAAGGTCTGAATCGGCAAATCGGAGCCGTTGATGATGCTCACAACAAAGCTCTGCCCGACAAAGATCGGTTCGTGGTCAAGCAACATATTCACGGCTTGTCGCGTTGGCATGCTGTTTACACGAAAGGTTGATGAAATGGAGGTCAGCAATTCGGTCGCGGTAGTATTGCCGCTCCCGAAGCTGTAGTCGAAGACCAGCCGATAAACGCCCGGCGCTCTGCTTGCGTTGGAATTTTCGTCCAGCATCAACACGACGCGCGCAGTTTCGCCTGCGCCGATCGTGACCGGAAAAGATCTGCGTTTCAACAGGCATTCGCCAACGTCCTGCCATAAGTCACCGGCCTGCCGCTGTAATCTAACGATGGTGCAATACGATTTCAGATCGAGGGCTGTAATCGCCTGTTGCGCGCCGTTGCTGATCAGCGCGATGATCGGCTCTTTGGGGTTGTAATTTTCCTTGTCCGCCTTGATTGTGACAGGATTGCGCGTAGGCATCGTGACGACTCCATCCAGCTTGGCGCGATAAGCAGGCAGCGGGCTGGCGGCTTCGGGAATGACATCGGCAGACAGGTACGCCAGCGCAATCTGCGGAATGTTCACAGGCGCAAAGGTCGGCACGGGTTCGAGCACAGCTTCCAGGTGGCCGAAGCGGCACTCTTTGTCGGCATCGCGGCGCACGTTCAACCCAAACGTGCCGCGCAGCATCAGCGCTTGAAACACCTTGCCGTCGGGCGTGATGAGTTGCGCCGAGCCATAGACGAGACCGAGGCTGTTGCCGTCAGTGATAAAGTTCAGGTCTTCGCAGTTCAACTGCGTGCCGTCGGGCAGCACCTGCGCCGTCTGATCGCAAGTCGGATTGGTGCGCAAAGTAAATGACAGGCGGTTGCGCAGGAGCGAGCCGCCCGCATCTTTGGAAAGAATCAGCGAGTTTTGCGCTTGCAGCGGGAACGGCCACGCCACGAGCCAGCAGAACGCGAGCAAGGCAAGCAAAAGATTGGTTCTCATAATGTCTCCATAAAAACACTCCTCGTGGAGGAAACCGTAGCATGAATTCCAAACGATCAGGCAAAGCGTGTGGAGGTCGGGAAAATGGGCTGGTTGAGATTCTACTCCGGCGGCAGTTTCAGGCAAGCGTTTTAATTAAGGACAACGCTTGAGCGCAGTGACGAGAGCAGCCTTATTGAACACCACGCTGTCGCATCAACTTCTGTAACTCCATCGCGGCGCGGGGGTCTTTGTCTTTCAAACTGCGGTACTGTGCCCTGGCTAATCGAGGCTGATTCGTTAGGAGGTACAACGTGCCAAGCTGAAAGTGATCCTCAATGCTGCCAGGGTTTTGTTTGAGCGCCTCGTTCAAGCTCTCAATCACACTTTTTTCCGCGCCCAGGTTGACCAGCGACACCGCGACGTAGGAGTGCGCCTGCCAATATTGCTCCCCACGACCGATTGCGCCAGCTACAATAATTGCATTGTTAAAGGCTGCATTCGCTTCCAACCAGTTTGCCTGGTCAAAGTAGACCTGCCCTAAATCGAAGTAAGGCTCGAATCCTTTGTGAATGGCGAGTGAGTCAAGTAACGCCGTGCGCGCTTTGTCGTAGCGCTTCAATCGGTAATAAGCATAGCCGAGTTGGTGATGAGCTTCAGCCAGTTTGGGGTTATAGGTAATCGCGTGTTGGTAAAGAGCAATTGCCTCTTCGTATTTTCCCTTTTTCAATGACTCCGTGCCTTGCTCGTAAAGCTGTTGGGCTTCCGCGAACTTCCAACTTTGGGTCGAGTCCTGTTTGGCTTCTTGTGTCCTTTCAATGCGGGCAATGTTGTCCACCAGCCGCCGCTCATCCGCACTACCCGCCTTCCAAAAAGCGCCGAAAAAGAAAGCGAGCAACAGACAAACCGCGAGCGGCGCAAACCGATTGCGCTTGGCCACCGCTTCGCAATCCTTCTCAGCCTGCGCCAACGCCGTCTGCGCGGCGAGCAGCGGGGCGTGCAATGCCCGCTGGCTCTCTTTGATTTCGTCTTTCAGACGGTTCAGATAGAAAGCGCCGCTGCGCAAATCGTGTTCAAGCTGCACGCGCGTCTCATCCAATTTCCTTTCCAGCTTGACGCGCAAGTGTGGCGGGATTGTTTGCGGATCGAAAGCGAATTCATGTTCGAGTTCGTTCCGCCAATTCAGCAATATCTGCGCCAGCCCCGCCCCCACGAGCGGCGCTTTTCTCAAGCGCGCGGAGGTCAGGTCGGCAGCCGTTCTGATGCCCTCTAAGCGCAAGTTCTCGTAGAACGCCGGAGCGAAGTTTTTCAAAACAGTCTTGTCCAGTGCGAATTGGGCCAGAAACCGTTCGAGTTGCGCGGCCCTGGTCTGCTCTTCCAGTCGCTTGAGCTGCTGGGTGCGTTTGAATGAGAGTGACTCGTAGGCCACTTTCCGCGACTCCAGTTCCTTGAGCCGGGCGTGAAAACGTTCTTCGCTGGCCTCGTTTTTCCAGCGTTCAGCCAGTTGTCTGAGTTTCGCTTCAGCCTGTTGTTTAGCCTGCTCGAACCGTTGTGTGAGCGGATCGTCAGTCGCTCCTAGCGGCCTCTGCCAAAGCGTTTGCACACCGGCATCGAGTTCCGTCCCGGTCAGCCGCCGTATGATAAAACCGGCCGCAAATAGCAGTAAGAGCGCGAAGGGGAAGCCCACCCACAGCCCAATCGCAAAGCCGCTGACCAGGCTCATCAGAATAGCCAGGTAGAAGCTGTTCTGTTTTCTCCGCGCGGTGGCTTCCGCCTCGGCAGACGGCGCGAGCGCCAACGCCTGGCTGCTCGGCAACGGCGGCACGTAAGGCGGCGCGACGTTCTCAATCTCACGCCAGACTTCATCCAACCGGAGATAGCCAGGCTGCCCGCGTTTGCCATTCAACGCAAAATTGAAGAGTCGAACCCGTGCGCGCGTCTCGATCTCGCACCAGGGACAAGCCGCCAGTTCTTGCCAATAGCGATGGCCACTGTGCAGCGCGCACTGCTTGAGCGATTTGGCCAGCCTTTCCAGCGGCGCAATCCATTCGCGCGGACGCGGGCGCGCCACTGCCTCTGCCGACAAGAAGGCCGCGCGAAACAATTCGACCAAAGGCTCCGAGACGGCTTCGAGCCTGAGCGCGCCGGGCGGCGGCTGCATCTCGCGCGCAGCCGCGTCCGCGCCATAAGCAAAGCGCCGCTCGCGAATCGCGCGCTCCAACGTCAATTCGCCCGCGCCGCTGAATTTGCCTGAAAATGGATGTCGCCCCAGAAAGAGCAGTTGAAAGATGACTATGCCCAAGCCAAACCAATCGTGCTCCGGCCGCCGATCAATCGCGCGGAAGATTACGCCCTGCAATTCGGGCGGCGTATATTCGGGGAAGCCGCCCGCGCAACGATAAGTTTTGCCCTCTGCCGTCACTTGAAAGCTATCGCAATCGAGCAAATGGACCGTTGCCTGGCGCGTCACCAAAATGTTTTTGGGATTCACGTCGCCGATGACAAAGCCTTGTTCGTGCACAGTGGCAACGGCCCGCGCGATGTTGGCGGCGACGTAGAGCAAAAAAGCCCACGAAGCTTCGGGAAATTTCTGCAAGCGGCTCTTCGGGCTGTGCAGCGTGTGAACTTCGGCAGCCTGGCTGAGCCTGCGCATCAGGAAGCCGCAAACTTCGGCAGCGGGTGTGGCGCGCAAGACATCTATTGGCCAAGCGGCGATTTTGAACAAGCGCTCATTGCCGAGGCGCGCCAGCACTTGCAGCTTCTCGGCCTTCTCTGCGGCGAGCGGTTCGTGATAGAGCTTGGCCACCAACTCCGGTTGGCCGCGCAACTCATACACCTCGCCTTCGCCGCCGCTGCCGAGTTTTGCGCCAAGCGTGATTTTAGCCGCTTGTGATGTGTAGAAGGTTTGCGACATAGGGCAGCAGCATTACAAAGAGGCCCACCCATCCGGCAACGCCGGATTCGGCAACTCGATTTCATCGCCAGGACTGGAGCGCGAAACGGCGCTGAGCGAAGCCGACAGCCAGCGAAACATTTCGCGGAATTGCAAACCGTTGAGTCGCAGTGGCTGGCGCAGCGAGATTTGCCGCAAGATGTCGAACTTCGCGCCTTCGACACCGATGGCAAAAAAGGCGAAGGCTTTTGACTGTTCGCCCGCGCGCACCAACTGCGCCGCGCGTTGCCAATCGTCGGTCGGCTCGCCATCGGTCAGCAGAAAAACCCACGGGCGGTAATACGAAATGCCGTGCTGTTTGTAAGCGGCCTTGCGCGCGCCGATCAACTCGACGGCCTTTTCAATCGCGGCGCCCAACGGCGTGTCGCCCTCGGCGTTGAGTCGTGGCGGGCGAAACAGATCGGGGCTTTGGAAATCGCTGCGCAGCTTGACCGGGCCAAAAGTGATCACCGCGACCTCTATGCGTTTGACGGCCAAGTCATCCGCCAGCAATTCGCGTTGGAACGCCAGCAGCCCGGCGTTGAGTTCATCAATCGGCTTGAGCGAACGTGCGGCCAGCGAATCTTGCAACAGTTGCTGCACAGGCGAGAGCGCCTGCACGACCTGGCGCTCGTCGTTCATCGAACCCGAGGTATCGAGCAGTAGCACGCAGGGGCAGCGCGGTTCGGGATTGTCTACAAATTCCGGCTCAGGAAAGGGGACTTGCTCCAAAAGTTCTGGCAGATTCGACATCGTCGCGGCCTCCTTACCAACTGTCGGCGGCTTTAGGCAAAATTGCTGCGCTGTTTTTTCTCACTCTGACATGCGCCGCAAAATTTGAAATTTGGGACACAAGATTGCACAATCACCCGGCACAATCATCAACGTCGTAGCACCAATTTCACACCCGGAGACTAACACTATGCTAAATCGCAGATCATTTCTGCAACTCGGCGCGAGCGCTGCCGCTGTGCTGCCAACCTTCAACCTGAAGGGCGCCTTTATCGGCTCGGCATTGTCGCAGCAAAACCGGCCTCGACTCAACCGTCTGAAACTTTCAGTCACGTGGGGGATGATGAATCGCTTGCCCATCCCCGACGCGCTGGCGAAGCTCAACGACCTGGGCTACGACGCCTACGAGATGTTCAACTGGCGCGACCCGAAGGTGCTGGATACTTTTCTGGCTGAAGCGCCCAAATATCCAAACCTGGCTTGCGCCTGCATCGTGGCCAACAAAGGCGTGACTGCGCAGGATTGCGGCCTGGTCAATCCGAAAGAGCGCGACCAGTTTCTGAAAGAGATGGAGTCTGCCATCGAGATTGCCAAGAAATTCAAATCCACCCGCTTGGTCACGCTCACCGGCAACGATGTGCCCGGCATGTCGCGCGAAGCGATGATGGAAAGCGCCATCGCCGGTATGAAAGCCATCGCACCCACGCTGGAAAAGAACGGCATCACGGCGGTCATCGAAGTGCTCAACACCTACGTCAATCATCCGGGCTACTACCTCTACTTAGTGCGCGACGCGGCCAAGCTGGTTGACGCGGTCGGCAGCCCGAATGTCAAAATTCTCTTCGACATCTATCATGTACAGATTATGGAAGGGAATCTGATCCCGCTCATCCGCCAAAACATTCAACGCATCGGCCACTTCCACATCGGCGACCACCCGGGCCGCCATCAGCCGGGCAGCGGTGAGATCAATTACCGCAATGTGTTCAAGGCAATTTACGACCTTAACTTCGATGGCTACGCGGCGCTTGAGTACGGGCCAACGATTCCGTTGTATTTGGATTTGATCAACGAGCGGAATTTGACGATTTTTCAATAAGCGTTGAGCGATGAGGAATGGTTGGCTGCATCGTCTTCTCTCAACATTTTTGCCAAGCTATCGTACGCGTCATGGCTTCAAGCAAAACTGATGCGCTGATAGATTTCACTCAGTGACAGCGTGAGGTTGAGTGATTCCAATGCCACTGTTGCGTCCAATCTGTGGTACTCAGAGCGCAGCCATTTGCCACCCTCTTGCCGGACGTGCTGAATAACATGCGGACGATCTTGCGCAATTAGCAGATACTCGCAAAAGCTAGGAATGGATTGATAAGCAGAAAACTTTTTGCCGAGATCGTAGGCGGCTGTCGAGTCAGACAGCACTTCAATAATCAAGACAGGATTGAGCAACATCTGCTGTCCTTGTAGCTCTTCGATGATTGGTTCACCGCAAACGACAGTGACATCGGGATAATGATAAGGCAGTGCAGTGGGAACCTTGATCCGTGCATCACTGGTCAGCGGACGGCAGGGCGTGCCTTCCAGCTTATTACCAAGCGCACGAATGACATTTGCGGCAATCGTGTTGTGTTCGATGGTACCACCTGCCATCGCATAAACTTCGCCGACGCCACGCACCATCCCTTCAAAGAATTCATACTTCTCTTCCGAATTCTTATCCAGTTCAAGGTATTCTTCCAAGGTATAAAGTTGTTTCGGCAAGGCAGTCATCAACTTGGCTCCTTTCGCTCAATACGCTGTCATTTTAGCCAAATCCATTTACGGCTCATAGTTCAGATTTGGCGCAAGCCACCGCTCTACCTCGCGTACTTCCATCCCTTTGCGCCGCGCATACTCTTCCACCTGATCGCGCTCGATCTTGCCGAGCGCAAAATACTTCGCTTCAGCATGCGCGAAGTACAAGCCGCTGACCGAACTTGCCGGCCACATCGCAAAACTTTCGGTCAACGTAATGCCCGCGTTCTTCTCTGCTTGCAACAAGTCAAATAAAGTGCGCTTCTCCGTGTGATCGGGCTGCGCCGGATAGCCGGGCGCGGGGCGAATACCGCGGTAGCGTTCCTTGATCAAGTCTTCTATCGCTAGCTTCTCTCCTTTGCCGTAGCCCCACTCCTCACGCGCGCGCTGGTGCAATAGTTCCGCAAAAGCTTCGGCCAAGCGGTCGGCCAGCGCCTTAGCCATGATCGAATGGTAATCATCGTGATCGCGCTCGAAGTGCGCGCAGACTTCTTCCAATCCGATGCCCGCCGTGACGGCAAACGCGCCGAGGTAGTCTACTCGCCCGCTCTCACGCGGCGCGATGAAATCGGAGAGCGCCTGATTGAATTGCCCGCTGCGCTTTTCAGCCTGTTGGCGCAGCGTGTGGAAGGTTGCGATGATTTGCGCACGCACCGTGTCGTGATAAAGCTCGATGTCATCGCCCACGGCATTCGCTGGCCAGAAGCCATAGACGCCGCGCGCCTTGAGCAACCGCTTATCTACAATTTGTGCGAGCAACTGCTGCGCGTCGGCAAAAAGCTTGCGCGCCTGCTCGCCCACTACTGCATCATCCAAGATGCGCGGATAGACGCCCGCCAACTCCCACGCGTGGAAGAACGGCGACCAATCAATAAACGGCACGAGTTCAGCGAGCGGAAAATCATTCAACACACGCAAGCCGGTGAATGATGGCACGGCCAATTCCGTCGTCGCCCAATCAATCGGCGTGCGATTGGCGCGGGCTTCGGCGAGCGTGAGCATGCGCCGCTGTTCGCGGCTGGCCTCGTGCTTTTCGCGGTCTTGGTTTTGCTGGCGCTGATTTTTCAGTGCGAACTCGCCGCGCGTTTCGGGATTGATAAGCTGCCCGACGACCGGCACCGCGCGCGAGGCATCGAGCACGTGCACGACCGGCGGTTCGTAATGATGCGCAATCTTCACCGCTGTGTGGACGCGCGAAGTCGTCGCACCGCCGATCAAGAGCGGCACGGTGAAACCTTCGCGCTGCATCTCGCGCGCCACGTGCTGCATCTCCTCAAGCGACGGCGTGATGAGACCGGAAAGGCCGATGATGTGTACGTCGTGTTCTTTGGCTGCTGCTAAAATCCTTTCGCACGGCACCATCACGCCCAGGTCAATCACTTGGTAGTTGTTGCAAGCCAAGACGACGCCGACGATGTTTTTGCCGATGTCGTGCACGTCACCTTTCACCGTCGCCATCAAAATCTTGCCCTGCGCCCTGCTGTCGGCGGTTTTCTCCGCTTCCATAAACGGCTGCAAGTAGGCGACGGCCTTCTTCATCACGCGCGCCGATTTGACCACCTGCGGCAAAAACATCTTGCCGGCGCCAAACAGATCACCGACAACATTCATCCCGTCCATCAAAGGCCCTTCGATCACGCGCAAGGGCCGCCCGTATTTCTGCCGCGCCTCTTCGGTATCGGCTTCGACGTAGTCAACGATGCCCCTGACTAGCGCGTGCGACAGCCGTTCCTCGACGCTACCACTGCGCCACTCATCGGCGACGACTTCAGCCTTGTCTTTCTGCTTCACCGATTCAGCAAAAGCGATCAAGCGTTCCGTTGCATCGGGTCGGCGATTCAACAAAACATCTTCGACTAACGTCAACAAGTCTTTCGGAATCTCGTCGTAGACGGCCAACTGCCCGGCGTTGACGATGCCCATATCCATCCCGGCCTTAATTGCGTGATATAAAAAGGCCGAGTGCATCGCCTCGCGCACCGTGTTGTTGCCACGGAACGAGAACGAGATATTGCTGACACCGCCGCTCACTTTTGCGCCGGGCAGATTCTCTTTGATCCATTGTGTCGCGCGGATGAAGTCTACCGCGTAGTTGGCGTGCTCCTCCATCCCTGTCGCCACCGTCAGAATGTTCGGATCAAAGATGATGTCCTGCGGCGGGAAGCCGATCTGTTCGGTGAGGATGCGATAAGCGCGCGAGCAAATCTCCACGCGCCGCTCGTAGTTGTCCGCCTGCCCCTTTTCATCAAAGGCCATCACGATCACCGCTGCGCCGTAGCGACGAATCAAGCGCGCCTGTTCGACGAACTTCGCCTCGCCCTCTTTCAGCGAAATCGAATTGACAACGGCCTTGCCCTGCACGCATTTCAACCCGGCTTCGATCACTGACCATTTTGACGAATCAACCACGACGGGCACGCGCGCGATGTCCGGCTCGCTCGCGATCAGGTTGAGGAAGCGCGTCATCGCCGCCTCGCTATCGAGCATGCCTTCGTCCATATTCACGTCAATCATCTGCGCGCCGTTCTCGACCTGCTGGCGCGCAACGGTCAACGCCTCTTCATACTCACCGTTCAAGATCAGCTTGGAGAATCGCGGTGAGCCGGTCACGTTGGTGCGTTCGCCGATGTTGACGAAGTTGGTTTCGGGGCGAATGACCAAGGCTTCAAGGCCGCTCAGACAAAGATATGGATTGCGCTTCACAGGCACGCGCGGCTTGAACGGTTTGACCGCCTCGGCAATTGCGCGGATATGATCAGGTGTCGTGCCGCAACAGCCGCCAACGAAATTCAGGAAGCCGCGTTCGGCCCATTCGGCTAATTGCGGCGCCATCGTTTCAGGCGTTTCCGGGAAGCCCGTCGGCAGCAGCGGATTCGGCAACCCTGCATTTGGATAGGTGCTGACATAAATCGGCGCGATGGATGAAAGCTCTTCGATATAAGGCCGCATCTCCTTCGGCCCCAGCGCGCAATTGATGCCGATGCTCAGGAGCGGCGCATTGCTTGTCGCGTGGAAATAGGCTTCGACTGTCTGGCCGCTCATCGTACGCCCGCTGAGGTCTACAATCGTGAACGAGAGCATCAGCGGCAGCGCTTTGCCCGTATCAGTAAAGTATTTCTGCACGGCAAACAACGCCGCTCTCGAATTCAACGAATCGAAGACGGTCTCGACAATCAGCAGGTCGGCCCCGCCATCTACCAAGCCCTTCGCTTGCTCGTAGTACGACTCGACCAACTGCGCATACGTCGTGTTACGCGCCGCCGGGTTATTTACATCCGGCGAGAGCGAAGCCGATTTCGTCGTCGGCCCCAACGCACCCGCCACAAACGCGACGCGCTCAACTCCCTTTTCTTTTTGCTCGGCGAGATACTTGTCTACGGCTTGGCGTGCGCGCTGGGCCGAAGCAAGGTTGATGTCATAGGCCAGATGCGCCATGCCAAAATCTTCGAGCGTGACGCTCTGCGAGTTGAAAGTATTCGTCTCGATAATCTCCGCGCCGGCTTCGAGGTATTGCCGATGAATCCCCTCGATGATCTGCGGCTGCGTGATCGAGAGCAGGTCGTTGTTATTTTTCAGATCGCGCGGCCAGTCTTTGAACTGCTCGCCGCGATAGTCGGCTTCTACCAGCTTGTGCTGTTGAATCATGGTGCCCATCGCGCCGTCAATGATGACGATGCGTTGGCGTATGAGTTGTTCGAGTTGGTCTTTGATGTTCGGATGATTGCTCACTACGTTGTGCCTTTCAAAACATCTGCCTTGGCGCGAAGCTTCTCGTCGCGCTTTTCCTCATTCCCCAGCCTGTTGTTTCAACAACCGGATTATATCGCCAGCACCGGACAATTCCACCTGCAACTCTTCCGCCGTGTATTGCCAGGCCGAAACTTTGAAGCGCGCCAGTGCGGCAATGAACTCTGCGCGCGTCAGCCCTGCGACTTCGGCGGCTTTTCCTTGTGACAACTCGCCGAGTTCGTACCACTTCACGGCTGCCGCGAGGCGCATCTCTTTAACAAAATCGGCGGGCGCTTTGCGCAATGCGGCAAAGGCAGTTTCGGGTAGTTCAATTGAGACGGTTTGCATCACAACTCCTTAATTACAACTCGAAAGCTTTGCGCAAGTATTCGGCTTGACTGCGAACTTGTCCGGCCGACCAGTCAGGATTCTTCTCACGCAATGCTTGCTCAGTGAAGCGCGACTGCTTGATGACGACCGTGCCGTTGAGGTTGAGATCGTGGGCTTGATAGATCACGCCCATCCCGCCTTTGTCGCTCAAGACGCACAGGATTTGGTAGCGCTGGTTAGGGATTTCGCTTTCGTTCAAATTCATTGCAGCCCTCTACACGGTACATTTGCAGCCACATTCCAAAACAATCTCGACCGGTGACACCTGCCGCGTCGCGCCATCGCGCCGCACGTGTAAGACCACCAGCGTATACGGATCGAAGACCACTACATCCTTAACACCTTGCGAAAGGTAGAAGCGCGGGCCGAGTTCGAGGTCTTTGGCTTCATAGCCTTTGCTGATGATCTCAATAACAGCTTCGGGCACGAGTTTGACAGCTTCGTCCTCTTCATCCGGTTCGCGGCAGAAGATGGCGATGTCGGGGCGTTTGAGCGAGCCGTCGGGGAAGCTGACGTAAACATCCGAAGCGTGTACGCAGGCGCAAGCAGCCGGTTCGGTCGCAACGATTTGAATGGTCTGGCGGATGCGGTCAATGGCTTTCTGGTGTTTGTAAACCGGATGCGCCTCCCAAATGGGCAGCCCGCCGACAATCTCTAACCGCACCCCCAGTTCATCGGCGCGTAACAGTTTTTCGTCCATGCTTCATTACTCCTTCTTTTGTCTGGTGGTTTCAATCTTCAAACTCAGCCGGGCCGAGGCTGCAACCGTCTTGATCGTACTCGTCAAAAACGGACTCGGCAACTGCATACGGCGGGCCGTTGTACCAGCTTTCATCGGTCTTATCGAGCTTGATTGCTGCGATGCTGCGTGTGCCGATGTCGGTGCAGCGCCACTTGCCAGTGGCAGTATAAAACTCCAAGCCGATCTGGAAATCATCTTTTGTCATCTCGTCTTCCTCAAACGCGCGGCATCCCATAACCCAATAAATGCGCCGCCTTCCGAAACGCCTCTTCCTCCGCCTCCTTCACCACCAAATGCTTCTCGCCCGCGCGCAGACAGAGCTTCTTGGTGCGCTCGTGCGTAGCCAGCAGTTCGGCCAATTCAGCGTCGGCACATTCAATCAACAACGCCGCGCCTTTCTGCTTCAACATCCGCGCATTGCGTTCGGTCGTGACGAGGAAGGCGACGACTGTGTCAGGCAACTCCTGCTCGTCACGCGCTTGCAGGAACTCACGCAATTCGGCGAGGTCGTTGCCGCCTTCTACCGCCGCGAGCGCCTTCTCGCGGCTGAGGTGCCAGACAGTCTCGGATTCGGGTTCGGCGTAACTTTCCAGCAAGAGCTTCTCATCGGGTGAGAGTTCGCCGCTGAGATTAATTTGTAAGCTCGGCAAGACGGTCAACGTGGCGCGCGCTTCGAGTTGGCTGGGCGTGTAGCCCTGCGTCAGGTCAAGACAGTACGCGCCCAGCGGGTTCAGCCGGAAATAGAGCAGCCCGTCATAGCGGCTCAAAAAATCTAGCTCGTCCGCGCCCCACATCTCCTTGTAATCGCGGCGCGTCTGGCGCGGCGTGACGTAAGCGACATCAATCAGGCCGAGCGTTGCCGCATACTCAAACAGCAGACAGAGCATGTAACGCTCTTGCAATACATTCCAGCCGCCGTAGCCTTCGTAGCCGAGATTGCCGTAGTTGTGATCTTCGATGTAAAGCTCCCAGGGTTGGCGCGAGACTTCGAAATCGTAGGCGGCGGCGCGCATGAAGCGGGAGAATTGATCGAACTCGATCCATTGGCCAAGGGGGCATTGTTTGAGCGCCTGGGCGATGACGGCGCGGCGACCTTCAGTCGCGGTCAGGCCGCGTTTGCCTTTGCCGTACTGGCCTTTGATGATCTCTACCCGGTTCAATTCGTCGAGCAGTTTGTTTTTGAGCCAGCGTTGCCAGAGCAGTTTGAGCGTTTCGGCAGCGGGCGCATTGAGGGCTTGGCGTCCGGCTTTAGTCAAAGCGAGTTTTCTGCCGCTCAATTCAGCGAGTTTGCTGGCTTGCAAGAGTAACGGCCAGGCGAAGGCTTTAAGCGGGCCAATCTCTTGTGCATGTTTGCCGAGCTTCGGTTCGGGTTCGTATAAATCGCCGTCGCGCAGGAGTGCGGCGATCTCGTCCATCGTTGCCGCTGAAGGTTGATAGGTTTTGTCGCTGACAGTGAGTTTGCCTTTGTCCACCAGACGCAGCAGCGTTACCACATCCTGCGCGGCGGCGCGTTCGGTGTCGCGACGTTGCAGCGGGAGCCGATGCACAATCTCTTTCACACCGCGCGGGCGACGCATTTCATAAACCCGATTGCGCATGTAAATGGTCGGCCCCACGTCTGTCGGGTCATCGGAGAATTCGTACTCTTTCTCTATGCGCTCGAAGAACTCGGGCAACTCGTCTACAGTTTTCAACTTGGGCGGCGCGGGTGGCGGCACAAAGGTGCGCAAACGCTCTTGTAGATCTTCAGGAATAAGCGTGCCGGGATAATGATTGTTGTAACGATCTAGACCGTAGATGAACAGACGCAGGAGCGATGGGTTGATCCGGTAGCGCCAATTGTCCACCGGCTCGCCGAAATTGGGCAGGCCGCCGTAGCGGGCACGAAAGCGTTCGGCATTGAAGAAACCTTCAGCAGAATAGAGCGTTTCGCGCACGGCGTTCTGCTGCGTTTCATCGAGTTGTTGCCAAAGCGCACGCAAATGGTCGCCCATCAAGTAATGCAGAATTAGCTTCACCAGGTCGCCTTTGCGCGCTGGGCGTTCAGTCGTCGGCAGCAGTGCGACCAACTGTTTCAAATCCTCGACATTGCGTAGATTGAGCGCCTCTTCGACGGTAGCAAAGCGCGGTTTCTCCTGTTTTGAACGAGCCATCATTCATTCCTTCCGATAATGCAGGTTTAGCGTGTTTGACGATGAAGGGTCAAGCCTACAACAAGCCGCGCTCTTTCACTTCCAAATACTTGTTCACCAACTGCAACGACAACTGCCCGGCGGGGACATCCAGCGCCAGCCCACCTAATTCGATGATGCGCGCTAGGGCCTCTTCACGCTGTTGTAACAATTCTTCGGCCACGCTTTGCTGGTACACATCTTCGACTGCTTGAGGAAGCCGTGTCACCAGCGCGCGCAGATCGTTGTCGCCGATTGTGACAATCAGCGGCAGATGGCGTGGCAGCAGCGTTTCGGTGTAGCTCAACAGCTCGGCAGAGGCTTCACGGTCAATCAGATCGGTCAGGATAATGACCAGCGAGCGGCGCTTGCAGTGTTGGGCGAGGTATTGAAAGGCGCGCGCGTAGGACGGTTCGATCATCTGAGCTTTGACGTTGTAAAGGGCTTCGAGCAGCGCGCTCAACTGCGCCTGGCCGCGCTGCGGGGGCAGCCAGGTCGTGACTTGACGATTGAAGACCAGCAGGCCGAGATTGTCGCCGCCGCTTGAGGCAACATAGCCGATGGCTAGTGCGGCATTGATGGCGTGATCAAGTTTGCTGAGCCGTTCGATGCGCGAGGTCATCAGGCGTCCGGCGTCCAGCATCACGACAATGCTTTGATTGCGCTCGACTTGGTATTGCCGTGTGGTCAAGCGCCCGCGCCGCGCTGTGGCCGTCCAGGCGACGTGGCGCAACTCATCGCCGGGCACGTAATCGCGCAGGCTCTCGAATTCACGCCCTTGCCCACGCAGACGCACACGGCGCAGTCCAGCTTGCAGCAGGCGATTGCGCCGCGCCTGCAATTCATATTTTTGCGCTTCGTGAATGTTCGGATAGACCTTGACGTGCTGCGCCGCCGAGATGCGCGCTTGTTTGATGACCAGCCCCCAGGGCGCGCGCCAACGTAAGACGATGTCGCCAAACTGATAATCACCGCGCGCGGCAGCGTAGAGCTTATAATTGACGCTTGCTTCGCGCGGCTGTTTGGCGAGCAGCATGAGCGGATTCGTTGTATTGCTCCGTTGCGGCTCAGCAAATAACTCACGTTCACCGCGCAATTCCAATTCGGGCGGATATTCATCTTTGAGCGTGAAGCTGAGCCGACGCGGCAGCCGATGGGTGATACTAATGCTGATTTCGTTCTCCGCGCCAATCATCAAGTGGCGTGGCAAGTGACGCTCTACTTCCAAGTCCTCGGCGCGCTCGGTTTGGCGATAGTCCCAACAGGCCGCCACAACCAAAAGCAGATCGTAACTGAGCATGCCCCACTTCAGGAGCGGCTGATGCCAGACCAGTGCTAGCGGCAACGCGCCGAGCATAATTAGGATGAAGAAACGCCAAGTGAAAATCATGAACGGTGATCAGTTATCTGGGAACTTCTACCGAAGCCAGAATTTCGTCTAGCACAGCATCGGGCGACAGCCCTTCGATCTCTGCTTCGGAATGTAGCAACACGCGATGGCGCAGCGCCGGGCGCGTCACATCACGCACATCATCAGGCGTAACGAAGTCGCGACCACGCAAAGCGGCTAGCGCTTTGCTAGCCAACAACAAGGCAACCGAGGCGCGCGGGCTGCCTCCCCAAAGCAGATTGGGGTTTTCCCGTGTGCGACGCACGAGGGTCACCAGGTAGTTTTGAATACTTGATTCGACTCGCACTTGGCGCACTTGTGCGCGGCATTGCGGAATAGCCGTGGCATCTTCGAGCGGCAGTAAATTGACTGCTTCCAGTTTGCGCGCGTTAAAGCCTGCCTGCCAGTTGGCGACGACCTGCAACTCCTGTTCGTGCGACGGATATGCAATCAGGATTTTTAGCAGAAAACGATCGAGCTGCGCTTCAGGTAAGGGATAAGTTCCCTCGTATTCAATGGGGTTTTCAGTGGCCAACACCAGAAAGAGCGGTGAGAGATGATGGCTCTCGCCATCAATCGTGACTTGGCGTTCTTCCATCGCTTCAAGCAGGGCGGCCTGTGTCTTGGGCGGAGTGCGATTGATTTCATCAGCCAACAAGATGTCCGTAAAGACGGGACCGTGTCGCAATGTGAATTGTGAAGTCCCCAAATTAAAGACGTTCGTGCCGGTAATATCCGAAGGCATCAAGTCAGGTGTGAATTGAATGCGGTTGAATCCAGCGTTGATAACGCGTGCGAGGGTTTTGACTAGCAAGGTCTTTGCCGTGCCTGGCACACCTTCGATTAGGGCATGTCCCTCAGCCAAGAGACAGACCAAAATCTGGTCAATGATTTCATCCTGCCCGACGATCACTTTGTGTACTTCACGGCGTATCTGGCTGGCAATCTGACTGACGTAATCGCTCATGCTTCCTCAACTCTTGGGTGAATATTAAACTGCGATGCGGTCAATATAACGAAAGAGAGCAAGGCTCACAATCGGCATATCAGCTTCCGGTGTGCAGATATCTGTACGATGTTTTGTTAAATTGCGCGCTGTCAGAGAGCTTCTTAGGTTTTTTTGGGCATAAACTGTAAAAATTGGCTCGCTTTATCATATCGGATGTAGTATTTATACGATTCCTACGAAGGATATGTGCACTTTTGTCTAGGCGAATGGTGTTCGGAGGTGGTGATGAAGCATTGTACGAAGTGCCAGAATTCTTACCCTAACTCTCAGAGTGTCTGCTCTAAAGATGGTACGATTCTCGCTCTCAAAGATCGTTATGGTTTAACTGGCCGCGTTGTCGCTGATAAATACCAAATCGAAGCTTTGGTAGGTATGGGCGGCATGAGCGCGGTTTATACAGCCCAGCAAATCGGCGTCGGGCGCCGGGTTGCTTTCAAAATCTTACTGCCACACTTGGCTGGCAATGCGCATCACGTAGCCAATCTGTTCGAACGCGAGGCCAGAACCGCAGGCCAACTCTCCCACGAAAATATCGCCACCATTTTTGACGCCGGCTACACCACCGATGAAATCGCCTACATCGCCATGGAGTGGGTGGACGGGCACACGCTGGAAGACGAGATAGCGCAAAATGGCCCGCTCAGTTTGGAACGCACAGCCTTTCTTTTACGACAAATCTGCGCGGCACTCGACCTGGCGCATTCCAAGTTGATCATCCATCGTGACCTGAAGCCCAGCAATATTATGATCACGCGCCGCCAAGACGGGCAGGATCAAGTGAAGGTGCTCGACTTCGGTTTAGCCAAACTGGCCAACGAAGCCAAAGACGTGCTTGTCTCCACCGCCGTCGGGACACCACATTACGCCAGCCCGGAACAATTTCAAACCGGTTCGGAGATTGACGCACGGACGGATATTTATGCACTGGGCGTGACGCTTTATCAAATGTTGACCGGGCGATTGCCTTTCAGCGCCGGGTCGGTGCACGAAGTCATCCGACAACACATTCTCGAATTGCCGCCCTCGCTTTCTGAAACGCGGCCTGACGTGCCTAGCGCGGTGGATGAGTTAGTGCTGCGTATGCTGGCCAAAAACCCGCATTACCGTCCGCAAAGGGCTGGCGAAGTGGTCTTCCTCTTCGAACGCGCGCTGGCTTTGACTGAAGAAGAACCGCCCGTCAACTTTGCGCCACGCACACTCAATGGCGCGAAGGCTCTACCGCCTCCGCCGCTGAACGGGCAAATCTATACCAATGGCCGGTCCAGCGGACAGTCCAGCGGACAGTCGAATGGCGCTGTGCCAGCCTTAGCTTCCAGTTTTCAATCGAAATCTTACCGGCCCGCCGCGCTACTCCGGCCTCAATTTGATAACGAGCCTGACATCTCAACTCTGACCAGTCTGAGCAAACCGCTGCCTACACAACGTAGCGGTACATGGGTGGACTGGATCAAGCGTCGTCAGGTGATCACCGTTTCTGCCTTGATTTCTTGCTTGATTGTCGTCTGCTTCGGCACCTTCTTTGTCGTAAAAACACGGTTGACAGAAAAAGACATGGTGTTGGTCATTGATTTTATCAACAACACAGGCGAGGAAGTCTTCGATAGCACACTGAATCAAGCTTTCTCGATTCAACTAGCTCAATCGCCATTTTTATACATACTACCTGATGAAAAAATTCGTGAGACATTGCGCTTCATGGGCCGACAATCCAATGGGCGCATGACCAGTGATTTGGCGCGCGAAATCAGTCAGCGCCAAGGCGTCAAGGCCTTGATCGTCGGACGCCTTGACCGGCTTGACCGCCAGTATCTGATCACTCTCGAAGCAATCAACAGCCAGACCGGCGAGTCCTTCGCGCGTAGCCTGGCCCAAGCGCAAAACAAAGATCAGGTGCTACCGGCCTTGGGCAAAGCCGTCACCGAGTTTCGCAAAACGCTCGGTGAATCACTCAGCTCAATCGAAAAATTCAACAAGCCCATCCAGGACGCTACGACTTCTTCGCTCGACGCGCTCAAAGCCTACTCGCTCGGACGCGAGCAGAATACTTTCAAAGCCAATCGGACTGAAGCACTGGCGCTCTACAAACGTGCGGTCGAACTTGACCCCAATTTTGCGCTGGCCTATATCGGCCTCTCCTCGCTCTACGCCAATGCAGGACAGTCCGAGGTGGCAGCGGAGAATGCAGAGAAAGCTTTTCAATTGCGCGATCGTATTAGCGAAAAGGAACGCTTGACGGCGGCCTTCTTCTACCATTTCATTGTTACTGGCGAAGTGGATAAGGCTATTGATACGCTGACACTGACGCGCCAAAGCTATCCGCGTTCGATCTCTACGTTCAACAATCTCTCGGTCTGCTACGGCAAGATCGGGCAGTTTGAAGCGGCATTGGCAAATGCGCTCGAAGCCATTAAAACTGACCCGCGCAACTCTGCAGGGCTGGCCAACCGGGCTGAGTTGCTGATCCGCCTCAACCGCTTCGAGGAATCCAAAGAAGTCATCAATGACATCGTCAACCTCAAGCTTGACCGCGAGGCCGTGCACGAGAACCTCTATCAAATCGCTTTTACCCAAGCGGACGAGCGCTTAATGCGGGAACAAATTGATTGGCTGACAGGCAAAGGGAACGAAATCAAGGCGCTCAATTTGCAAGCGCAAGCCGCGTCCTTTCATGGCAAGTTGCGTGAGGCCGCGCAGCTTTATAACCACGCTATTGAGTCCGCCAAACAACGCGACCTGAAAGAACTCGTCGCGACTATCTCCGTCTCGCAGGCTTTGCGACAGACCGCCTTTGGGCGGCACAAAGAAGCTCAGCAGCATCTGAACGAGGCGCTCGCGTTCTCACGCGATACCTTTGTCAGACATTCTGCCTTCGCGACGGTGCCTTACGGCACTTTCGCCCTGGCGCTGGCTGGCAATATCCAACAAACACAAATGCTCATCGAGGAGACGGCTCAGAGATACCCTCGCAATCTGCTGGCGAACCAAGTCTGGCTGCCGCTGACCAAAGCGGTCATGCAGCTTGAACAAGGCAAGGCTGACAAAGCGCTTGACCTGCTGCAGGGCGTCACACCCTATGACCCGGGCGCTTCTTTCTGTTCCAACTGGCTGCGCGGCCAAGCGTACCTGAGCCTGAACAGAGGCCGGGAAGCTGGCATCGAATTCAACACCATTCTAAATCATCGCGGCTGGGAGCCGCTTTCGCCCTTTTATCCGCTGGCGCGTTTGGGGTTGGCGCGCGCACACGCCCTCTTGGGCGACCGCGTAGAGAGTCGCAAACATTACGAAGAGTTTTTTAGGATGTGGAAAGACGCCGACGCCGATTTGCAAGTGTTGATCGAGGCCAGGAAAGAATATGCCGCGCAACGCTAAACGCGCTGTAGCAAAAGTGAAGTAAGGCAGGCGCGCTTCACTTTCCGGCAAGCTCGTCCGTCACCCCACGACTGGCTGATATGCATAAGCCAGTCCGAATGGCAGTCCCTACGAATTACCGCAGACGATTTTTTCTTTGAGAACACAACCCGCTTACAGCTCGCAGCATGCCGGGGCTTGAAGTGAGATGTGTGGAGGTGAAAATGAAATACTGCCTAAAGTGCCAACGCTCTTACGCAGCGACCCAAACTCTCTGTGCCCACGACGGCGGATTGCTTTCGTTGAAAGATCCGTACAGCTTGACGGGGCGCATCATCAACGACAGATACCTGATCGAATCGTTAATCGCTGTCGGCGGTATGAGCGCGGTCTATAGCGCCCGCCAGATTGGTGTCGAACGCCGCGTCGCCTTCAAAATTCTACTGCCGCATCTGGCGCTGCAAAATCACAACATGCACAGCCTCTTCGAGCGGGAGGCTCGCACCGCCGGACGGCTCACGCACGAAAACATCGCCACCGTACACGACGCCGGGCGCACTAACGACGGCATCTCTTACATCGCGATGGAGTGGTTGGAAGGTAAGACGCTGGAGAACGAACTCAGCGAGTGTGCGCAATTCAGCTTCCAGCGCATCGCTTATCTCTTGCGCCAGATCGCCGCCGCGCTCGACTCTGCGCACACACACAACGTCATTCACCGCGACCTCAAGCCGAGCAACATCATGATCGTCGCGCGGCCTGACGGGCGCGACTTGGTCAAAGTGCTCGATTTTGGCCTGGCCAAAATCACCAATGAGAGCACGCAACTCGAAGTCTCTTCCGCGCTCGGCACGCCGCACTACGCCAGCCCCGAACAATTCCGCATCGGTGAAGAGATTGATGGCAGGTCAGACATCTACTCGCTCGGTGTGATGATCTATCGCCTGCTCACAGGCCAAATGCCGTTTGAGGCCGCCAGCGTGCACGAATTGATTCGCATGCACTTGTTGGAATCTCCCCCACCGCTGCGCGCCTTGCGTCCCGATGCGTCGCTGGAACTCGAATACCTGGTCAGCCGCATGCTGGCCAAGACACCGCATTACCGTCCGGCCAGCGGCGCAGAAGCCGCGGAGGCTTATGAGCAGGCCATACAGATGCTCCCAGGTTCGGAACGCCAAACCGTCAGCCACAAGCGCAACAGCGACAGCCTCGCGCCAAACTTGGCCGATGGCAGCAGAGGGTCTTATGCGAATGGCTACAGCAATGGCTATGACAGCAGACAAACCAGTCCGCTGCCCGCTGCGCCGCCAGTCATTGGCGCTACCAGCTTCGCCAATTCGCTCTCTATTCCTGGTGGGCAACCCAACGGACAACCTGCTGGGCGTGGTGGCAGGGCCGGGCTGTCACACAGCGATATCGGCGAGAAGCCAGTCGTGTTACCGGTTGCGCCGTCGCCTGTCAATTATGAAGAGAAGCCCGCAGACTCGCCTTCGGGAAATCACAGCCAAGCCGCGCGCACGCGGGGCGCGACTTTCGTTTCGGTCAGTGCTGGCAGCCCGCAAAATATGCCGAAGAGAGTGACGGGCTCGCTCTCACCGCCTGCTCCCGTCAAGAGTCCTGCCGTGACCGACGCTACCGAGCTGCAGAAACCTCCCCCACTTATCAAAATGCAAGTAGCGGACTCGCGGAAACTTATTCTGTGGCTGATCGCCGCAGCGTTGATCGGCAGCGCTGTCTTCTACTTCTTTTACAACCGGCAACACAAGCTGCTCGCGAAAGATACTGCTTTGGTCACCAGACATTTCGAGCTGACCGGTAACGAAGTCTACGACCAAACGCGCATGCCCGCCCTGGCCCTACAACTCGCGCAAGCGCCAGTAGTTTATGCGCTGTGCCGTCCGAACGCAGTTTTGTTTTTGCCGGTGCCAGATCTGGCCAAAAAAGAATTCACCGCGTCGTAATATTGATTGACTGGCCTGCGCCAATACCTAGCGCAGAGCCAAAGCGAGGCGCTTAATGTCTCTCTGCTCGCCGTGAAAGTCCGTCTCAGAATCGGTTGCCTACGCTTCGATTCAGTTTGTGGAGGTCAAGATGAAATATTGCATGAAGTGTCGGCGCTCCTATGCCCCGTCATATAGCTTTTGCCTGAATGATGGTGAGCCGCTCATGCTCAAAGACCTGTATGGTCTGACGGGCCGGCTGATTGCCAGTAAATATCAAATCGAAGCTCTGACCGCTATTGGCGGTATGAGCGCCGTTTACCGCGCTCATCACATCGGAATCAAACGTCAGGTGGCGTTCAAAATCCTGCTGCCCAATATCGCCGTCAACAACAGTCAGATGCTCACCCTGTTTGAGCGCGAGGCGCAACTGGCCGGACGGCTCATGCACGAAAACATCGCCACCATCCACGACGCGGGCCAGACCGAAGACCAGATTGCCTACATCGTGATGGAATGGTTGGAAGGCAACACGCTCGAATCCGAGATGCAACCGAAACACGGCATGAGCTATCAACGCATCACCTATTTGTTAAACCAGATCGCTGCCGCGCTCGATGCCGCCCACGAACAGAAGATCATCCACCGCGACCTCAAGCCAAATAACATCATGATCAACACGCGACCAGACGGCCGCGAGTGGGTCAAGGTCTTCGACTTCGGCCTGGCCAAAGTCATCAGCGAGAGCACCGACATCATGGTCTCTTCGGCCCTCGGCACGCCGCATTACGCCAGCCCCGAACAGTTCCGCACGGGTGAAGAAATCAGCGGCTGCGCCGACATTTATGCCTTGGGTGTAATCCTCTATCGCGCGCTGACAGGCCGCTTCCCTTTCAACGGCGCGAACGTCCACGAACTGATTCGCGCGCATCTGCTGGACACGCCACCGCCGCTGACCAAATATCGGCCCAATGTGCCAGCCGAAGTCGAAAACCTGATCAACCGCATGCTGGCCAAAACGCCGCATTACCGGCCCGCCCGCGCGACGGAAGCCGCGAGCCTCTTTGAACAGGCCGTCCGCGACTTGCCGGATTTCACCCATGACGGCGCGAGTAACATGGCGCCACAGACGCACGCCGCTGGTGGCCATCCAATCAACACAACCAGCCAGGCGTTTACGCCCGTGCCCGGCTGGTCGCACTCCGGCCATCACAGCCCGCTCTCTCACAGTCTCCATACTCCCAGTACTCCGACAAGTATTTCGGGAGAGATCAGGCAGTTTAACCAGACGCCGACCTCGTTCCACACGAATACGCCGATAGGCATGCAGTCGGCCATCCCCAATTCGGGCGGCTACACCACAACTTCCGTAGCATTCAACCCGACCTCGACCAACACTTCGCCCAATCTGCAAACGTCGCACTTTACCCAGTCTGGCCCGATCCCCAAATAGCCCGCTGGAAAAATCGCAAGATGTGGTGGGGCATCGTCGTGGCTGTTCTGCTGCTCACTACCATCTCAGGTTATTTCGTTACCCGCCACGTGTTCAAGCTGAGCGAGCGGGATACGATTCTGCTGGCCGACTTCGTCAACGCCACGGGCGACGATGTGTTTGATCGCACGCTCAAACAAGCGCTCTCGGTGCAACTGTCGCAATCGCCTTTCTTGAATCTGCTCCCCGAAGAAAAGATTCGTGAGACGCTGCGCTTTATGAATCGCAAACCCGATGAGCGCGTCACCCGCGAGATCGCCCGCGAGATTTCGTTGCGCCAGGGATTGAAAGCAACCATTCTCGGCCAAATTGACAAGCTCGACCGCCACTATTCAATCACGCTCGAAGCGATCAATAGCCAGACCGGCGAAGCGCTCGCACGCACACTGGCCGAAGCCGACAATAAGGATCAAGTCTTGAAAGCCTTGGACAAAGCCTCCAACGAATTGCGCAGCGCACTGGGCGAATCGCTCGGCTCAATTCAAAAGTTCAACGCGCCCGTTGACCAGGCCACCACCTCCTCACTCGAAGCCCTCAAGGCCTACTCGCTCGGACGCGACCAGTACGGCTTGCGCGACAACTACACCGAAGGCATTGCGCTCTACAAACGCGCCACTGAACTCGATCCGAACTTCGCGCTCGCTTACAACGGCCTCGGCGTGGTCTACATGAACATCGGTCAAGCCGAGCCGAGCGTGGAGAATGCCGAGAAAGCCTACAAGCTGCGCGACCGCGTCAGCGAACGTGAACGACTGGCGATCACCTCCTTCTACTACCTAATCGGCGGCGAAGTCGAAAAAGCTATCGAGACTTATCGCCTGACTGTGCAGACCT
The DNA here is from genome assembly GCA_963699175.1 of uncultured Acidobacteriota bacterium. Taxonomy (GTDB): domain Bacteria; phylum Acidobacteriota; class Blastocatellia; order RBC074; family RBC074; genus JACPYM01. Next base: position 3,214,327 of record OY969418.1, read on the forward strand.
ATCCGCGCCAGGTCTCGCCGCACGTCAACCTGTCGGTCTGTTTCAATCGTCTCGGCCAACTCGAAGCCGCTTACTCCGAAGTGCGGGAGGCGATCAAAATTGATCCGAGCAACGGCACGGCCTATCAAAACGGCGCCGACCTGCTGGTGCGCCTCGGTCGCTACGACGAGGCGTTGCAACTCATCAACGAAGCGCAGAGCAAAAAGCTCGACCGGCTGGGTTATCACACGACGCTTTACCAAATCGGCCTTATCAAAGGCGACCAAGCGCTGATGAACAAACAGGTCGAATGGACCAAGGGTAAGACGGATGAGTTTCGCGGTTACGAATGGCAGGCACAGACTGCCGCGTTCGGTGGCAAGCTGCGCGAGGCGGACGAATTGATGCGGCGCACATTGGAGGTCACCAAACAGCGCAATCTGACCGAGATCAGCGCCGCGCTGATGATGAACCATGCGCTGCGCCTGGCCCTGGTAGGTAAGACCAGCAATGCGCAGGCGCTCTTGAATGAGGCCGCCAAGCTTTCACCCAACAGTTTTGCCCTCTACTCGGTCAGCAAAGCTGCGCCCTTCGGTCCGTTGATGCTCGCCTTGAGCGGCGACGTGCAACGTGCCGAAGCCTTCGATGACGAGATGGTGCGCCGCCAGCCGCGCAACACGCTGGCCAATGCTATCTGGTTGCCGTTGAGCCGCGCAGCCAGCGAATTGCACGGGCGCCATCCGACCAAGGCGCTCGAACTGCTACACCCGGTCAGCCACTACGAAAGCGGCGCATTCTTCTACCCAGCCTGGCTGCGTGGTCAAGCCTACTTGCAATTGAAAAAAGGAACGGAAGCTGCCGCCGAGTTTGAAAAGATTCTCGCGCATCGTGGCTACGAGCCGAGTTCGCTGCTCTATCCGCTGGCCGAATTACAACTGGCGCGCGCGCTGGCGCTGGCCGGCGACAAGCCAAAGAGCCGCGAGCATTACACTAAGTTCCTCGCGTCGTGGAAAGATGCTGATGCAGATCTGCCAGTGTTGAACACGGCCAAGAAAGAGTACGTCAAGTTGAAGTGATCCTCCCCCCACCAACGACAAAGCGGAGGCAGCGTTTCGCATGAGTTCGCTGCCTCCGCTCTTGTATTTCTTCAAACCTCGCCTGTAGGTAGTTTATGACCTCAGACATTGGTGGTGAGTTGGACTTTCCAGACTGAACAGCTAGGGAGAGTTAGGTCGCCCGAATAGCAGCGATTGCCTATTGCACCTGGGCGTTGTGTCCTAATTATCACTTTGACCACAACTGCAATTTTCACCTGAAAAGCCACCCGGATCTCCTCTGGGATCACGAGTACCAGGGCATGCCACCGGACAACCGTTCTGAGAGATCATCAAGACTTGCCGCTGATCCCAATTCGCCGGCATGGCCCTCCACACTCCATTGACCCGGTATTGCACCGCCCAGAATCTGACTTTCGTGTCGCCGCTCCACATGGACGCGGAAACCTTTTGAATCACCAACTGTCTCCAGGCGGGTGATGCCATGCTAATCAACTCCGAGACGGTGGCAGTCGCTCCTCCAGTCACAGCATCGGCTGGCTCTATGATCAGCTTGATTGTATCAATGCTTGCTGGCATCGGAATGGCAGATGACGCAGCAGCACTGATAGAGAGGTTCGCCATTATCCACGCAGTGGCACAAAGCATCGTCAAACTACACGCGATCAAGAAACTATTCTTGGTCCTCATTTTTATAAGCCTCCTTGCAAGGCTGAAACCTTGCAGTCGTTACAGGGATTCTAAGTGTCTGGCCTACCAGGGATTAACTTCGGAGACCAACATCTTGTGGATGACTTGCAAATTCTCTCTACCAACGACTGCGCACTAGATCGCGAGTAGCAGCTATTTGCAGCACATGATCTTCTTTAATTTTTGCGATAAAGATTGCTCTCACCTATCCTTGATGCGACTTCCAGAGAGCGGCACACGAGTCGGAGCTACTGGTAAGTCCCTGCCTGAGAAGATTGTGCTGAGCTTTTATGGAAGCTTTATCAAACCCTTCGCCCGTTCGAGCTAAGAAGGTGTGGGAACCGCCGCGATATTGCACAGCTCGTAAAAAAAGTTCGGTATGGCCTCAACTTTTGACGAAGAATCCTCGCAGGACGGGGAATCTTGTGTCTTGATTAAAGACAAGGCATGATTAGCCCGCTTCCTCCCCACTGTTTGGTTGTTCCTATTGCTGCTCTGCGGCGGAAAACATTATAAGAAGGTATTCGTATGCGCCCCTACATCCGACATGGCTGTCTGTCTGTTTACAACTTTCTTTTGTTTGGCTTGGCGCTCCTCGGGACCACCACGATTTCTCTTTGGGCAGTAGATGGAGTCTGGGGGCAAACCGAAGAACAGCAAGCTGTGCGGGACATCGCCGAAAAGTTTTGTTCAGCTTATCAGCAAAAAGATCTGGAGGGTTTGCGCGCACTGTGGAGTGCGCGCGCGCCGGACTTGGCCGCCACCCAGCAGGCTTTTCAACAGACCTTCACTGCAACCGGTCTCAGCAAAATCCCCACGCCGATGATTGGCCAGCTCAAGTTGGAAAACGAAAAAGCCCAGGTGCGGTTGGTCTTTGAGCCAACCATAGAAGCCAAGCCGGGTGCGACGACGCCCACGGGTAAGACCTACTGGAATTTGCATCTCGTCAAGGAGGGCGCGAGCTGGAAGGTCTGGCGTTACGTCGCGGCGGAAGCTGACCTCGCGGCCACACTGCTGGCCACGACTTCCCCGGAGGCCCGCCGCGCCTTGCTGGAAACCGAGAAAGAATTGGTGACCAACACCCTCTGCCAAGCCTTGCTGGCACAAGCGCGGCCACTCTTCGCGCGCGGTGATTATCTACCGGCTTTCCGTGCTTACGAACAGGTACAGCAGCTTGCCGAACAACTTGGCGATAAAGCGGATTTGGTGGTGGCCTTGCGCGGCACGGGGAATGTTTATTACCAGCAGAGCAACCTGACCCAGGCGCAGGCTTATTACCAACGCAGCTTGAAATTAGCGGAAGAGATTCGTGACCAGGAAGGCATCCTGAACGCCGCCAATAATCTAGGCAACATCAATTACAGTCAGGGTGATTACCGCAAAGCCTTGGCGTATTACCAGCAGAGCAAGCGGCTGGCCGAAGAGCGCAAAGACGTTGGTGGGCTGGCACGCGCGCTCAACAACATCGGCGGCATCTACCTCTTGCAGGCCAACTACCCGCTCGCCTTAGAAACACAACGGCTGACCTTGAAGCTGGCGCAAGAACTGGGCGATCTGGGGCTACTCTCGCAAGCCCTCAACAACCTTGGGCTGACGCACCTGGGGCTAAATGAATATAACGAAGCGCTCGCTTCGTTCCAGCAAGCGCTGAAGCTGGTTGAAGAGAAAGGCTTCAAACCGGCAATGATTCTCGCACTCAACAATCTCGCGGTCGTGTACGAAGCCCAGGGACAATACCAACTGGCCGAAGATTGCTACCGGCGCAGCAGGCAACTGGCCGAGGCGTTGGGAAATAAAGAAGCGCTGGCTTTTCTCTTGAGCAATCTCGGCAACACCCGCCGCCTACAGGGCGATTATCGCCAGGCAGTGGAATTGACGGAGCGCGCCATTACGCTCGCCAAACAGATCGGCAATCTAGAGGTTTTGAGTAAGGCGAGCACCCGAGCCGGCAAAGCGCTGCTGGCGCTCGCCCAGCCTGAACAAGCCGAGCAAGCTTTCACCACCGCCATCAACGCCGTCGAGCAATTACGCGCGCAAGCCAGCGGCGGTGAACAGGATCGGCAGCGTTTTCTAGAAACGCGCATCGCACCTTATTACTGCATGATTGACCTGCTCGTCACACGGGGTCAGGTGATGGATGCACTCGCCTATGCCCAGCGCGCCAAGGGCCGTGTCTTGCTTGATGTCTTGCAAGGCGGGAAAGCGGATGTCGCCAAAGCCATGACTGTGGCAGAAGCGGAGCAAGAGCAGCGGTTCAAGCGCGGGCTGGCGACGCTCAACACGCTGATTTATCGGGAACGGCTACAGACTCAACCAAATGAAACCCGCTTAGGCGAGTTGAATGCCCAGTTGGAGAAGTTGCGCTTGGAGCAGGAAGCGTTTCAAACCGGCTTGTACTCGGCTCATCCGGAATTGAAGCTGCAACGTGGTGAGCTTCGTCCGCTCAGCCCGGGTGAAATCAGTGACCTGCTGCCCGACCCGCAAACAGCCATTCTGGAATATGTCGTCACCGAGGAGCAGACCTACCTCTTCGTTATTACGCGAGCAGCGCCAAATTCAGTAGGGGCTTCTCCCCCGTCGGCCTCCGCGCAGGTCTATCCGCTTAACCTTACCCGCAATGAGATCACCGCTTTGGCGGAACGCTTTCGCCGAAGAATTGCCAATCGCTCTTTTGACTTCGGCGAATTGGCTGGCGAACTGTATCGCCGGCTGCTCCAACCGGCGCACCGCCAATTATTGAACAAGCAAGCGTTGATCATCATTCCCGACGGCAGTTTGTGGCAGTTGCCCTTCCAAGCCTTACAGGCCACTGGCGGGCGTTATTTGATTGAAGATTACGCGCTAGCATACGCGCCGTCATTGCCAGTCTTACACGCAATGTTCAAACACAAAGCGGCAAGAGGTCAGCTTTCCAATCGTGCGCCTTCATTGCTTGCTCTCGGCAATCCATTGCTCGGCGCGCAAGGCACGGCGCAAACGGAAACAATGCTGCTTGGCGATCAGGCTACGCCTTTGCTGGAAACGGAGCGACAAATCAACGCACTCAAACAGCTCTACGGCAAAACACGTAGTAAAGTCCTGCTCGGCGCAGCAGCACGCGAGGATCTGCTCAAGGCCGAGGCCGCGCGCTATCGCGTCCTTCACCTCGCGACCCACGGCATTCTCAACGATGCCAGCCCGATGTATTCCCATCTGCTGCTCAGCCAAGTACCCGACCAGCAAGGCGAAGACGGGCTGTTAGAAGCCTGGGAAATCATACGCTTGAATTTGCAAGCCGAGTTAGTGGTGCTCTCGGCTTGTGAAACGGCACGCGGTCGCGTCGGTTTGGGAGAAGGAATCATCGGCCTAACCTGGGCGTTCTTCATCGCCGGGTCTCCTTCCAATGTGGTGAGCCAGTGGAAGGTAGAATCGAATAGTACGTCCGATTTGATGCTGGAATTCCATCGCCGCTTGTGGCCAAGACCTGGCACAGCAAAGTCTGTTGCACTCAGCAAAGCCGAGGCGCTCCGGCAGGCCTCGCTGGCCGTGTTGCGCAATCCGCGTTATCGGCATCCGTTTTACTGGGCTGGCTTCGTACTTATCGGGGATGGCCGTTGAGAATTTAACGCCGCTCCCGCCGCTGGCTATTGACGCTCTGAAGCAGTTTCTGCACCACTGCCGAATGGGGATTGGCGGCATAGAGCGTCTGGAATTCTTGGCTGGCTTCCTCCAACAGACCTGCCTGCGCATAAAGAATTCCCAGCGCCAAATGCGAGGGCTGGGCGTTTTTGACGCGTTCCAATTCTTCGGCTTGAGGTCGCCCTAAAATTCTGAACTTTGCATCGGGTGAACTCGGCGCCGGGGCAAAATACTCTTGCCCCTCTTTGATCGCTCGCACCTGCCAGAGGTAGAGTTGGCCTCGTTCAAGTTCCTCCTCAGGCGTCCATTCAGTGCTGCTGAGCGCTGCACTGGAAGCGACGCTCTTCAGTTTCGTATCGTAAATGGTCACGTAATAATTCGACGCGCCCGCCAAGGCCTGCCACCTGAAAGGTGGGCGAGCCGCCTGCACCACTTTGCTGACGGGCGAAAGTAAGGAGAACTCATTAGGTTCGCGCTGACCTCCGAGTAATTGGACAGAAGCCCCACGCACTTCACTAAGCAGTGGGGAGATTTTCACTCGCTGCGTCGTCAGCGCAACTTTGACTGTTTCTTGGGAGGCCGGCGAGAGAGCGTCCAAGCCGCTCAAATTTCCTCGCTGATCAAGCGTGATCTGGCGTTTTCCATCTTGGAGCGCCAAAACCATCTGCGAAGGCTGAGCAGTTAATGCAGCCGGAAGATCGGGTTGCGCTGGCGATTGCCTGGAGGGAGCTGCTTGAGCCTCCGCGCCACGCTTAGTCAACACGTTCTGTTGAGTCTCTTGCGGCTGCCCTAGTCGGCTTGATGGCCCAACACTACTTACGCGCCACACTGAATTCACTAACCAGATAACGAGCACCATGGCCGCTGCTATTCCCAGGCCTTGCAGCGGCCAGCGAAGGGCGGGAAGTTCCCAAAGCGCACGCAGCCTCTCCCAGAGGGTTGGCACTGTGGGAGGCGCATATTCACGCTGCAGCGGCAACCTAGCTCTGAGGACGCGAAGTTCCTCGATTTCCAAGTGGCACTCTGGGCAAATTTCCAGATGCAAAGCGGCGAGCGTAAGTTCCTGTGCGCTCAATTCGTCGTTGACGTAAGCGGCTTTCTGCTCGAAGGTAAAATAGGCACACGCTTGGCTTTCTGCTTCTGCCAATTCAGCCTGCAAGAGCGCCAGCGTTTCACCCAGCTCAGACTCCCCTACTAAACGCCGCGCACATTCGGCGCAAGCGGCGAGATGCCTGTCCACTTCAAGTAAGGTTGCCACAGCCATCGTTCCCTGACGGAAGCGTTGCAGATCCGGTGTTGAAAGATGAGTAAAGACCATACTTCCCTCTAATAAACCTGCTTCGGATTATTTATCGCTTGAGCTGGGCGATTTGATCTTACGCACTTAGAAGGTGTGAACAACCTGCTTATATTACAAGCGCCGAAAAATTTCAGTGCCCGCCCGTGACTACGCGCATTCGGCTGGCCAACTGCCGGCGCGCTGAACTCCGTAAATTAATCACTTGTTGCCGGTTGAGCTTCAGTAAAGTGGCGATGTGCGTATCCTCCAGCGGCAGTTCCCGCCAGAGTTCGGCAAATTGGAGCGGCGGCAGACCGAGCACTTCAGCAAGCTGATGCAGGGTAGTGATCTGTAACTCAACCAGCAAGACAATCAGCCCACGGTCGTCGGCGGCTCGCAAATTGAGTAAAAGCGCCATCCGATGCGGCAAGGGTAATTGACAAATTTCCAGCCAAAGCCGTTGCAAATAGAGTCGCTGCTCGATCCGGTCGGCGTGGCTCGCCGGCCGCTCGTTAGGCATTAATTCAAGGCCATCTTCAGGTTCTTGGGTATCCCCTTGGTAGTCTTTGATTCCGCGTAGTGCAGCAACCAGATCAACCAGGGCGGTAAATTCGGCAGGGCCACCGAGATGGTTAAAGATGGCGGCCAACAAGTCGGATTGGTGCAAATTCGCCAGCGCAACTTTCCCTGACCCGGTTATCTCTATGACTGCTGGATCATCTTGCAAAGCTCGAAGGCGCCATTGCGGAACAGCCGTCTTCTCCTGCGCACGCCAGGCGGCAAACCCGCCCAGCCAGGCTTTGTTCGCAGTCTCCCACAAAGCAAACCCGCGTTGATTGAGCAACACATAACGAAGCTGATCCTTGAGGCGTGTCCGTTGCGGATGTTGCTGACGCCAATACATCGAACAGGCATGATGGGCCACCATCGCCACATAGCTGCGGAAGTTGTGGATGGGTGGCTCGCCCAACGCCTCTTTGAAATGCTTGAGTTTCGTCAATAACTGGAGAACGACTTCATGACAAATATCCTCGGCATCTTGGCTATGCCGATCGTCTGCTTGGAGCTTGAGGGAAGCCTTTAACCGATACGTGACGATCTCGTTGATCGTCGGTATGGCATGCTCTGAAATTAGCTTGGCGAGTAAATCCTGCGCTCGTGTGCGATCAGATGCTTGCAGCCAAGGGATTAACAACTTATCGGTGCTGCCGGTTGGGGGGGCGTGCTCCATGATAATTCCATCAACTGGCATATAGTCTGTAAGGAAACTCCTACTAGAAGTTGTTCCGCTTTGGCGGCATTCAGATGACCAAATTTTTCGCCCATGTCCAATCCTAGGTCAAAAGCTCCTTCACCACATTCCCGTGCACATCAGTCAACCGGTAATCCCGCCCGCCGTGCCGGAACACGAGCCGCGTATGATCGAAGCCGAGCAGGTGCAAGATCGTCGCGTGAAAATCGTGCACGTGACATTCTTTCTCCGCCACCTTCATCCCATAATCATCCGACTTGCCATGAGTCATCCCGCCCTTCACGCCCGCACCAGCGAGCCACGAAGAAAAGACCGAATTGAAATGGCCGCGCCCGTAATCCCCCTCCGCCGAGGGCGAACGACCAAACTCAGTGGTGAAGACGAGCAGCGTCTGCTCGAACAAGCCGCGCGACTTCAAGTCTTTGATCAGCCCGGCAATCGGCAGATCAATGTTGCGCGCTAACGGCTCGTGCGTCTTTATATCGCTGTGCGCATCCCAATTCTTCGACGCGCCCACGTCAATCAACTCCATGAAGCGCACGCCGCGTTCGACCAAGCGCCGCGCCACAATCGCTTGCCAGCCAAAGCCAGTAGTCTGGCCACGCTCCAAGCCGTAGAGCTTCAACGTCGCGTCGCTCTCTTTCGACAAGTCCAACGCTTCGGGCATCGCACGCTGCATACCGAAGGCTGTCTCATAAGACTTAATGCGCCCTGCCAATTGCGGATCGGCCTCGCGCGTTTGCAGGTGTCGCCGGTTGAAGCGTTCGAGCAAACTAAGTTCGTGCTGCTGCAACTCCTCGCTCACGCTGCGCCGCTTCAGGTTGGCCACCGGCTCTTCGCCCGCCACCACACGTGTGCCTTGATGAACGGCTGGTAGGAAGTCTGAATCCCACACTTGCCCGCCCGTGTACGGCAATTGCGGCGCGAGCACGACGAATGACGGCAAGTTCTGATTCTCCGTGCCCAAGCCATAGCTCACCCACGAACCAATGCTCGGACGCTTAAACGTGACCGAGCCAGTGTGAATGCCCAGCGTCGCCTGGAAATGGTCGTTGTGATCGCCGCGCATTGAATTGATGATGCAAAGGTCGTCGGCCATTGAGCCGATATGCGGAAACAACTCGCTCACGTAAAGACCGCTCTGGCCGCGCGGTTTGAACTCCCACAGCGGCGTGAGCAGTTTGCGGCGGCCTTGATACAAGCGGCCCGCTTTGGCGTCGTCAATCAGCTTCGGCTTGTAATCGAACGAATCTACGTGCGAGCAGCCGCCGGGCAGGTAGATGAAGATGACGTTCTTGGCTTTGGCCGGAAAGTGCGGCTGTTTGGGCGCGAGCGGATTGTCTTCGCCCAATTCGGCAGCACGCCCGTCAGTCGCTAGTAATTGCGCGAAGACGGCGGGCATTAGCAATGAACTGCCGAATAGGGAGCGAATCATTTGGCGGCGGGTACAAACTGTTTTCATTGTGTTTCCTCTTCGTTTCTCAAATCGGCAATCCGAAGGCGCTACGAATTATTTTGCGCACCTGGCAGCAGCTTGTAAGAGCATCTTTCGCCGTCTGCTTTGTTGCCTTTACACCAGGATAACGGTAATCAATCGCAAAGTTATTGAGAAAATCCAGGTCTGCTTGTAACGAACTCCACGTTGGCTCGATAGACAACGCCAGCCAAAGCAACTCTTCAAGATCGTGCGTTTTGTCGAAACGAATCCTGCCTTCCTGCAACCGTGCCTTCAGATATTTTTCCGCACACTGTTGGGTATGAAAACAGGCGCTGTCGTAATTAGGATTCTTGCGGGCACGATAATCACGCTGCGCGCTTCCCCAATCGCCCTCTGCTTTGTCTATCCATTCCTGCGTGATCAGCTTCATAAATCACCTTGCCGTGCTCGACAATGTCCTGCATAAAAAAGTCTCCCATCTCAAGCCGTTGCGCAACAAACTGCGGCGTTCTCACCAGCAAGTCCAGCGGCATTGCTGGCTTTATCTGCATTCTGATTTTTGTTGCCTGATACGCCGGATGGCCTTCAAACGGCATCACTACTAGCAAATCAATATCCGAATCTTCCTTTGGTTGACCGGAGGCATAAGAACCGAAAAGAATGATCTTTTGTGGGGCAGCCACAGCGACAATCTGCTCGCACAGATCTTTGATCTGTTCCCTGGCTTTTTTATCCCCGCCCCGAATCCGAAAGCGGCGAAATCCTTTTTGTGTTTTCATCGCTCAATCCACATACAAAAACTCATTGCCACTCAACACCACGCGCAAATAACTCGCCAGCGTCGCGCGATTCACCTGCTCCATCGGCGTCTGCGCCGTTGTCAAATCCTGGCGCGCCTGTTGTAAATAAACCGTAGCCTCTTTGATCTCCGCCAGCTTCGCCGTGCGTCCGTAAGCCAGCCGATATGCGTAATCCATCCGCTCGCGCAAAGTATCAAACGCCATCCCCACGCGCACAGCAAAGGCATCGGCCTGCTGATGCACGAACGGGTTATTCATCAAATACAAAGCCTGCAACGGCGTCGTGCTCAGCGGTCGGTTGTCCACCGGCATATTCGTATCCGCGCCATCAAAGACTTCAAAAAACGGATGCTTCTTCAACCGCTGCTGCATCACATAAACGCTGCGGCGATTTGTCTCATACACGCCGAAGAACTGCACGTGCTGCGTAAAACGCCACGTCGTTTCGGACGGAAACGGATGTTCGCCGCCCATCGTGCGGTCAAGCTGCCCGCTCACCGCTAGCAGCGCATCGCGCACTTCTTCCGCTGACAAGCGCCGCCGATTGAAGCGCCAGTAATAATCATTCCCCACGTCCACTGCCGCGTTTGCCGCATACAAACTGGCACGCGGCGTCTCAGCCACATCGCTCGCCAATTGATACGTGTGCGACAGCATTATCAGCTTGTGCAGTTTCTTCACCGACCAGCCGCCTTCGACAAAGCGCGTCGCCAGCCAATCCAGCAATTCAGGATGCGTCGGCGCTTTGCCGCGCGCGCCAAAATCGTTGGGCGTCTGCACCAGGCCTTTGCCAAAATGCCATTGCCAAATCCGGTTGGCCATCACGCGCGCGGTGAGCGGGTTTTTCGCATCGGCAATCCAATCGGCGAGCAATTCGCGCCCGCTGCTCTTGTGCTCTTTCGGCACTTGCTGCCCGCCCAGGATTGTCAGAAACCCGCGCGGGACTTCTTCGGCCAAGTTTTTCGGATCGCCTTTGCGGTGGATGCGCGCGTTGGCAACCAAGCCTTCCGAGACTGCATAAGCCTTCGGCACGTTCGCGTAGCGCGCGTGCAATTCGGCAGTGCGCAGCCGGATGTGTGTGCCTTCTGCTTCGACCTCTTCAGGCAGGCGCTTGGATTCCTGCGCCTGCCGGTTGTTGGTCACATCGCGGTCGAAATCGGCAGGCATGTATTCATAAGCTTTCGGCAGCGTTGTGCCGGTTGAATTATTTTGCTGCGGCAGCAGGCTCTCATTGTTTCGTTGCGTTTCTTTGCTCCTCTCAGCAGCAGCGGCAGCGGCCTTCTGCTCATCTTCCTTCTGTTTCTTATTGCGCGCAGCCACTCCTCGTTCGGTATTCAAGCGTTCGCTGGCGTCGTCAATCTCGCTCAGCTCTTTTTGCCGCCGGTAAAAATCCTCGGCCTCTTTGCCCGTCACCAACGCGACCATCTCCGCCGGGTGTGGATAGATTTCCGCGCCGGGGAACGAATAACGAATGCTGTTGAAAATGCCATAGAGCGCGTAGTAATCGCGCTGCGGAATCGGATCGAACTTGTGATCGTGACAGCGCGCGCAACTCGTGCTCAGGCCGAGAAAGGTCTTGCCCAGGTTGTCAATCGTGTCATCAATCGTCAGATTCATCTCTTTGTTGCGCGAGCCGAAGCGGCGCGCCATAGCCAGATAGCCGGTGGCGATGATCTTCTCCTGATGATCTTTGGGAAGCTCGTTGGCTTTTTGTTTTTTGGCGTCCGGCGCTTCGGCTTGGTCTGTTGCGCCTGCAGGCAATGCACCATTTACGCGTAGCGGAAGTTGTTTGGCGAGAATGTCACCGGCGATTTGCTCGCGGATAAATTGATCGTAAGGCTTGTCGTGGTTGAACGCATTGATCACATAGTTGCGATAACGATAAGCCGCCGTCACCGGATAATCGGAATTATCGCCCGCCGTATCGGCATAGCGTGCGAGATCAAGCCAATGCCGACCCCACTTCTCGCCATAAGCTGGCGAGGCTAGCAGGCGGTCAATTACTTTCTCAAAGGCATTCGGCGCAGCGTCTTTCAAAAACGCGTCAATCTCGTCAGGCGTCGGCGGCAAGCCGGTCAGGTCAAACGTCGCGCGACGAATCAGCGTCAACTTGTCAGCAGCGCCAAGCGGTTTGAGCTTCTTCTCTTCGAGCTTGGCGAGAATAAAACTGTCTAGCGGATTCTTGACCCAGGCGGCGTTCTTCACGCTTGGTGGCTGCGCGTCTTTGACCGGCAGAAACGACCAGAACTTTTTGGCTTCGTTGAAATCGTAAGGTGAGACGTAAGCGGCGGCACTCGTTCCAACGCGTGGATCAGGCGCGCCCATCTTGACCCATTGTTCGAAATCTTTGATGACCTGCTCCGGCAGCTTGCCGCCCATCGGCATTTGCAACTTCGCGTCGGTGTAGCGAATCGCCTTGATAAGCATGCTCTTTTCCGGTTCGCTGGGCACGATGGCGGGCTGGCCTGATGCGCCGCCTTTCAGCATCCCTTCGCGCGTATCGAGCAGCAGCCCGCCCTGCAACTTTTTGGCTTGCGCGCTGTGGCAGGCGTAGCAATTGTCTGCCAATGCAGGTCTGATTTTCTTCTCAAAAAAATCTATTTCGGTAGCTGTCAGTTCCTTTGGCCGCTGTTGCGCCGCGCTGCTGCTCTGGCCGCGCGTAATGATGAACAGCGCCACGCCTAAGGCGAACAAGATGGAGAGCATTTTCAACGCGCGTTGCCAGCGCGTTTGAGCGGGTTTGTGATTCAGCATTGGCGAAACCTCCTGCGGTTTACGCTATGGGGTGAAAGTTGATGTCGTGCGGCAAATTTGCGCGACTGGAATATAGCCGAAGCTGATCTGACCGACAATCTGAAAGCAGCCCATAGCTAAAACTCCGAAGCGGAGGGTGAATAGCTCGGTTCCGCTAGGGCAACCGCTCGCGTTCCGGTATAATCCGCGCGGCCATCAGCAGTATCTGTTGCCACAAGCTTCATTATCGCGGGGAGACAGAGCGTGCCAAACGATTCGCCAATCACGAAAGCTTTCATCAGCTATCGCCACGTCGAGCCTGACCAGAGCCTCGCGTGCTTTCTGGCCGAGCACCTCTCAAACAACGGCAGCCAGGTTTTCATTGATAGCCAGATGCCGCCCGGCGCGTACTGGCCTAAAGAGATCGAAAGTCAGCTACGTTCGTCCACTTGCTTCATCGTGCTGCTGTCAAAAGATTCGATCCTGAGCGATCTGGTGCGGCGCGAGATAGAAATCGCCCGCGAACTGAGACAGCAAAGCCCAGACCAGTATTTGATCCTGCCCGTGCGCGTCAATTTCACCGATGCTCTGCCTTATGATCTGGCAGCCTATCTCTATTCGATCAAGTACGCGGTCTGGCAGTCCGGCGACCCTTACGAGCCAATCGCACAACAACTGCTCGCGGCCATTCAACGCCGCGCCGCGTTGCCGCAAACCGCAGCAACCGAAGGCCCAGCCGCGATTCATGCACTCGCCGCCGTCACCGAAGCTAAAGGCGCGCCGCTGCCCGCCGCCGATCCGCGCTTCTGGCGTGAGACGGGCGCGGTGCGCATGGAATCGCCGTTCTACGTGCGGCGCGCGGTGGACGCGGAGATGGAAGAGTTGATACAGCGTCACGGCGAAACAATCATCGTCAAAGCGCCGCGCCAATTCGGCAAAAGCTCCCTGCTTGCGCGGGCGGCGGCAATCGCACAGAAAAATCAGCAGCAGGTTTTCTATCTCGATTTTCAACTGCTCGACGAAGCGGTGCTGGAAAGTCTGGACAGCTTGCTACGCTACCTGGCGAGCAAGCTGGCACGAGAGTTCAAAACACTGCTCAAACCAAATGAGTTTTGGGACGCGAGCCTCGGCGCAAAAGACAACCTGACCGACTTTCTCGAAGAAGCCCTGCTTGCCAAAGCCGCCGCGCCGTACCTGCTGCTCTTTGACGAAGTGGATCACCTCTTCAAACGCGCCTACCGCGACGATTTCTTTGCGACCTTGCGCGGCTGGCACAACCTGCGCGCACGCAAGCCGGAATGGAACCAACTCAACTTAACGCTGGCCCATTCGACCGAGCCGCATTTGTGGATTCAAGACTTCACCCAATCGCCGTTCAACGTCGGCGTGCCGCTCACGCTGAACGCCTTCGACACCGAACAGGTCACCGCGCTCAACGTCAAATACAGCCAGCCGCTGAAAACGGCGCAGGAAGTCAGCGCGCTGTGTGAACTCCTGGGCGGCCATCCATTCCTCGTGCGGCAGGCGTTGTACATGCTGGTTGACCAGCGTTGGTCGCTGGCACAACTCGCCGCCGCAGCGCGTCACGACAGCGGCCCGTTTGGCGATCATCTGCGGCGGCTCTTGTGGTTTCTGCAAAACAACGAGCGCCTCAAACAAGCCGTGCAACAGATTCTCGCGCGCGGTGAATGTGAGGACGAGCTACTGTTTCAAAATCTCAACGCCGCCGGACTCGTGCGAGGCGACACGCGCGACGCGGTGCAGATGCGGTGCGAGTTGTACCGGGACTATTTCAGCAAGCACTTGTAGCCTGGGAGCGCAGGCATCCTTGCCTGCTGTGGTGGCGTGGACGCCCTGCCGGATGATGCGCATACTGCCCAAGTCCAGCAGGCAAGGATGCCTGCGCTCCCAGGGGCCGTCTCATTTGCTTTACCGCTGACTTCATCAACGCAACCCAATGCCTAACACTTCCACCAATTCGTTCTACGTCGTCGGCGGCACGGTCAATCCCGATTCGCCCAGCTACGTCGTGCGCCAGGCCGACCAGGAGTTGTTTGACCGCGTGTTAGCAGGCGAGTTCTGCTACGTGCTGACCTCGCGCCAGATGGGCAAATCCAGCCTGATGGCGCGCACCGCCAGACGGCTCGCCACCGAAGCCCACGTCCACACCGCCATCGTAGACCTCACCCAAATCGGTGGGCAGAAAGACGACCTCACCGCCGAGCAGTGGTTTTACGGCATCGCGCACCGCCTCTTGCGCGAACTCAAGCTCCGCGACGTAGACCTGCAAGTGTGGTGGCAAGCGCGCGCCGCCCTGCCCGCCTTGCAACGCCTGACCGAATTTTTCAGCGACCTGCTGCTTGAACGCCTCACGGGACAGATTGTCATCTTCATTGACGAGATAGATTCGACAATCTCGCTTCCGTTCACGGATGATTTCTTTGCGGCGATTCGCGCCTGCTACAACGCGCGCGCTATCGACACCGCATACCAACGACTAAGTTTTGTACTGCTTGGTGTAGCTGCCCCATCCGATCTAATGAAAGACAGCAAACGAACTCCCTTCAACATAGGGCATCGTATTGAGTTAACCGACTTCAGTTTTGAGGAGTCCAAACCATTAACACAAGGTCTCAGTCCAGACAAAAAGCAATGTGAGCAAGCCTTGTTGCGAATACTCTATTGGACGGGTGGTCATCCATACTTGACTCAGAAACTATGTTACGCCGCAGCACAGGAACTCCCCAAAGCTAGTACAGACACGCATATTGACCTTTTAGTAGAACGATATTTCCTCTCATCGCACGCTAAACACGAAGATTCAAACTTAGAATATGTGCAGAACTGGTTGACTCACGATAGGGAGCTTGGGTGGGACATTTTGGAATTGTATCGTCGAATTTATCGGGGTGAGCAAGTTGCAGATTCGCCTCTATCACCAATTTACACCGCTGTAAAACTATCTGGCGTAGTTAAAATCGATATTAGCCGTCAATTACTTGTACGTAATCGTATTTACCAGAAAGTATTCACTGATGACTGGGCAAAGGAATCTTTGCGTGCTGTGCGTCGCAGTATCTTTATCTCATATGCCCGTAGTGACGGATATAAGTTTGCTGATCAACTTAGGCAGCGGCTTGAAACAGAAAACATCCTAATTTGGCGGGACACTGGCATCGGGATGGAAGGTGGGCGCGACTGGTGGCTACAACTCACAGAGGCAATTGATCACGTGGAATTCATGTTGCTAGTAGTAACACCTAATGCACTCAATTCGCCTAAGGTTCGTAAGGAGTGGCGTTATGCAAGACAGCAAGGTGTATGCGTGTTTCCTATTAAAGGCACTCCAAATCTCGATTTCAATTCCCTGCCGCGCTGGCTGCGCGATGTTCACTTCTATGACCCTGATCCTGATTGGGCTAACCTCCTTAACGATTTACACTCTCGCTGCCAAGCACGCCGTATTCCGTTTATGGCGGAAGACCTCCCAGAAGATTTCGTTGTGCGTCTCGCTGAATTTGATTCCTTAGTCAATCTGCTGATTGATCAGCGGCACAGCGAACCAATAGCGATTACAGCAGCACTTCGCGGCGCAGGCGGTTATGGCAAAACCACTATGGCAAAGGCGCTCTGCCACAATGAGGCTATCCAAGATACATTTGATGATGGCATTCTTTGGGTAACACTTGGTGAAAACCCTAGTGATTTAACCAAACGTGTTGAAGACTTGATTTATGCACTGAGTGGCGAACTACCAGGCTTTACAAATCTTGAAGCTGCCATTGCTAGATTGACCGATCTGCTGGCTGACCGCGATATATTAATTGTAATCGACGATGTGTGGAACAACGCGCACCTGCGTCCATTTCTGCAAGGCGGCCCGCGTTGCGCTCGGTTAATCACGACGCGCAATCTCGACTTGTTGCCCGGTAATGCTCAAAAGATTCATGTAGATGCGATGCGGCAGGAAGAAGCCGTCGCATTGCTCAGTGCCGGGTTAGCAGAGCGCGACGATTTTCCGGCGGTGCTGGCGGCGTTAAACGCGTTAGCCAGGCGGTTAGGAAACTGGCCGCTTCTGCTCAAATTGGTGAATGGCGTGCTGCGCAATCGCACAAGTAGCGGCGAATCGCTGGAAACCGCTATAAACTTTGCCAATAGAGCAATGGATAAGCAAGGGTTGGTAGCCTTCGATGAACGTGACGCGTCTGTTCGAAGTCATGCCGTCTCAAAAACTCTAGGAGCCACCCTTGAACTTCTCAGTACCAATGACCGAGCGCGTTATTATGAGTTAGTGATCTTCCCAGAAGATGTGAATATCCCGCTCGTTACCCTAGAAAAGTTATGGGGGAAAACTGGTGGCCTTGATGAACTTGAAACAGAGAAGTTATGCAACCATTTGTATCAACTCTCGTTATTGCAAAGTTTCGACTTAGCTGTTCGCTGTATAGGCTTGCACCCTTTATTACGGACTTTCCTGCTAGAAACGCAGAGGGACAATTTAACCATACTCAACAATCACTTACTTGACGCCTATCGTTCCACCTTAACCCAACCCGCATCACCCGGTGGTGTGTATTCTTGGGCGAATATGCCAGACAATGAGCCATACCTCTGGGATCACTTGATTTACCATTTGATTGAAGCCGGTAATTTGGAAGAGCTTGTGAGCACAGTAAAGGATATAAGCTATCTTGCCAAGAAAACCTTTTTGCGCAAATCACGATCAGTGGAGTCTGACTTGCTGAAAGCGAAATCAATTGCGCCTGATGATACCCTGCTGCACTCATTGCGACGATATTTCGCTACCTCAGGAAACCTACTTGATCATTGCGACACACTGGACAACCTTTACGCAATGCTGCTGTCAGAATTCGACAACTTTAGATGATGGCTGCCTAGTTTCCTCTTGTGCAAAACTCATACCTTTACCCATTCACCCAAACCTCTGTTTCAACTGCGCCGCATACCGCCGACTAACCAACAACGGTTCCGCCAGATGGCGCAGGTGAATCTGATACGACCGATTGAACCAGCCTTCGATGCGCTCCGCGTATTCCAGATTCATGATCGTCGAACGGTGAATGCGCGCGAAGTGTTTTTCGGGCAGCCGCTCTTCCCATTCGCGCAGCGATTTCAAGACCAGCGCCGGTTTCCCCTCGGTCGTGACAACTTCGGAATAATCCCCGGCGGCGCAAAAGCACGCTACGCCAGAAAAAAAGCGGGAGAGTGCGAGGAAACCTGCTCCCCTCACTCTCCCGCTCATTCAACTGAAAGCCACGCTAGAACTTCAACTTCAGCGCGAACTGAATCACGCGCGACGCTTCACCCGTCTGAATAATCGTCTGGGTGGTAGGCGGTGCGACTGCCGCACAACACGTCTGGCCGAAGACCGTCGAGAGGATGCTCGGCGAACCGGTTGACGCATCGCGCGGGTTGTCGAAGTTGGTGTGGTTGAACGCGTTGAACATTTCAGCGCGGAAATCGAGCTTGAAGCGCTCGGTCAATTGAAATGACTTGTTGATCCCCAGGTCAACGTTCCAATAGCCCGGCGAGATGAAGATGTTGCGGCCTGCGCCATCGGTGCCTGCGGCGGGGATGGCGAAAGCACTGGCATCGGCGAAGACCACTGGCCCGGCGACACCGGGCTTATCTTGCAACTTCGCTTCGACCGGCTTGATGATCGCTGCGCGTGAGTCGTGCGAGTTGTCCAAAGTTCTGACGTTGCTGCGCACAGAGAACGGTTCGCCCGACATCTTGGTGTAGATGCCATTCAAGCTCCAACCGCCTACGACCGCATTGGCAAAGCCGTTGTGCGGATCGAGCCATTTGCCCTTGCCAAACGGCGCTTCCCAGACGCCACTCATCGTCAGCACGTGCGTCCGGTCGAAGTCGGAACGTGACCGCTCGTTGCGCCAGTCACGAATGGTGGTTGGCGCGCGCGAGCTGGTCGTAGACAAGCCGCCGCCGGAGGACGAGCCTACCGGATCGAACGATTGGTCATCAATGGATTTGGCAAAGGTGTAGGCCAAACCGAACATGAAGCCGCGGTCGAAGCGTTTGCGCAGCGTAAACTGCCCGGCGTGGTAGTAAGAATCACCGCCAGCGTCAATGTAGGTGATGATGCCGAATTGCTGATTCGGGCGCAGCTTCAGCGCCAGCGTCGTTTGTTCAATGCGACCGGCGGTACTGCCCACGCCGCCCTGCTGCAATTCGGTGATTGTGGTGCCGGAGTTGACGAAGGCTTGCGTGAGCGGTCCTTTCGGGCTGTTCGGGATCGTCGTCGGATAGTTGACGATAGAGATCAATTGCCCACCACTACAGGCTGGTTTAGTCGTATCGAGCGTCGCCGTGCCATCGGGTGTGCAGTTCTTAGCTATATTCGCCTGCATTGCGCGGAAGTCAGCCAGAATTGGCGTACCGTCAATCTGGTTGATGTCATAAGCGCGTTGCAAATGAGTGCCGCGCCGCCCGATGTAAGCCGCTTGGACGACGAAGCCCTTCGGCAATTCGTATTGCGTACTCAGGTTCCACTGATGCACCGTCGGCATTTGATAATTCGGATCAAAGGCCGCGACAGGTGGCGCGTTGCTCAGCAAAGTGGCTGGCAGCGTGAAGAACGAAGACGGCTTGGTCGTCGGCGCGGCTAACGCCAGCGGGAAGCCTTCAGCAATGCGTTTATCTGAGGGCACGCCTGCGCAACCCGCCGTTGGCGCAGTGCCGACAGTTGATTGGCAAGTCGTGACCAAGCCCGGCGGGCGACCCATGACCGCTGTGACCTGGAATGACGAAATTGGGTCGAAGGCGACACCATAGCCGCTGCGAATGACAAGCTTGCTGCTCTTGCCCGGACTCCACGCGATGCCGAGGCGTGGGCCGAAAGCCAAGTCATGATCGCCAGTGTAAAAGCTCTTGCCTTTACCATAAGTCACTGGCCCTTGCGAACCGTCAATCGGTTTGTCGGCAATGTACACACGTCCGGCAGCTTCTTTCGGCGGCGTATTCAACTCCATGCGCACGCCGTAGTTGATTGTCAGATTGTGCCGCACTTTCCATTCATCCTGCCCATAGGCGTTGTACTGCTTGATGCGCGTACCCACGTCAAAGAGCGAGACTTTACCGTTGGCGACAAAGGGCAGGAACGCATCGCTTGTGATGTCGCCGATGAAAACTTGAGTCAGGCGCGCCGGAATGCCCAACACGTCGTTGACCGTGCTGCGCAACCGGGTCAGGTCGGTCGCGTTGATACCCGCCGCCGTCGCCGTCGTCACCCAAGCTGGCGGCAAGACCGTGGCACTGAACGAAAGCGAAGGCGTCACGTTGATGCCGCCCGGCTGCCCGCGTTGGTCGTTGTGCTGGTAAAAGCGAATGTTGACGCCCGCGCCGATTTGATGCGCGCCGTGCAGTATGCCTACGTTGTCCAGCAACTGCGGCGTTGTCACGCCACGCGCTGTACGCGGCGTATTGATGAACGGCACGCTTGCGTTATTGAACGCATACGGCGGGATGTTCGGGAAATCAGGATTGGCCTCGCCCTGCGTGAAGAGGAAGAAGAAGCGCGAGAAGCCGACAATCAACTCGTTGTTAATTGTCGGTGTGATTTGCGAACGCCAGCCCAGCGACAGGTTCTTTGACGCGCGGAAAACTTCGCCGAGCGGCGCGAAACCGGGGAAGACTTGCGGGCGCGCATTGAGCGGGTCGCCCTTTTTAGTGTTCTGATCGGCATAAAGGAAGCGGCCAAAGATAGAGTTCTTCGAGTTGAGTGTGTGATCAATGCGCACTGCCCAATTCGGCCCTTGGTTCTCTGTCGGCGGGTTCCAGGCGTAGGTCGCAGTGTTCAAACCATCGCCAACCGCATAATCGTTCGGCTTCGGATAAGAGCCGAACAGCTTGGCAATGGTCGGGTCAAGGCCGATGCGGCGCGGATCGTTAGCAACAATGTCGTAGCTGGCCACGCAGTTCAAATCGGTCGCGCTGGTGCAATCGTGCACCCCGGCGACATACGCGCCTGTCCGCCGGTCAACCAACAAAGGACTGTTGTTGGTGATCGTCACGCCATTGACCTTGAACGGATTGTTCGGATCGGCTTTGAAGTAACGGTATTTCCCGGCGAGCGCGCTCGGCGTATAGAGGGTTGGGAAACCGAAGGTCTGGTCAATCGGCTGCGTGAACTTCACCTTCTGGCCCTGCCAACTGGCGAAGAAGAAGGTCTTGTTTTTGATGATTGGGCCGCCGCCTTCCAGACCGTATTGGTGCAGCTTGACCTCAGGCTTTTGCGTGCCGCGTGCGTTGGCGAAAAAGTCGTTGGCGTTGAGCGCCGTGTTGCGGGCAAATTCCCAAACCGTGCCGTGATACTCGTTCGACCCGCCGCGCGTGGCAATCGAGACCGAAGCGCCGCTGTTGCGTCCTTCTTCAGCCGTGGCGTTATTGGTGGTGACCTTGTACTCCTGAATGTTGTCAGGGTTGATGCGGTAGAGGTTGGAAACCGGATTGGGCACCGTGGACTCGTTCGCCTCGATGCCGTCAATTGTCACGTTGTAGGCGCGGTCGCGCGAGCCGTTGACGTGAATGCCGGAGCCAATGCCGCCGAAACTGCGCTGCGTCACGCCCGGTTCGAGCACGATCAGCGTGAGTGGATTGCGCCCATTGAGCGGCAAGGCTTCAATAGCCTTTTGCGGGACGACGTTGCCGATGGTGGCATTGCTGGTCTGCAATTTTTCATAGCCGCCTTCGATGTTGACGATCTCGGTGGCCTGCCCGACTTCGAGCGCCGCATCAACGACCAGCGGCGTGCCGACTTCGAGCACATTGCCGATCTTGTTGACGGTCTTGAAACCTTTCATCTCGACGCTGATCGTGTATTTGCCGACGGTCAGCGAGGAGAAAGTATAGAGACCAGCGCCCGTTGTGGTCTGCGTGTAAGTCACGCCGGTCGCTTCGTCCTTGGCAGTGACCTTGGCGCCAGGGACGACTGCGCCGCTACTGTCGGTCACCGTGCCGCTGATGCGCGAGGTGCTGGTTTGCGCAAAGGCGCTCAAGGCAAACAAGGCAATAGCAAGCAAGCAAGTGAAGATGCTCTTCATTCTTTGCATGAAACCTCCTTTGGGTTGTTCTGCACGCGAGTGACAGATGATTAGCTACTGAATGTAAGTTGAACTATTTGAAGTGGTGCTCACAGACTTGGCACGTTAATCGGAATCATCGTTAATCTCAACACTTCGGTTGAGTTTTTTGAAGACCGTGGCGTAGGGCTTTGGGTCATTCTTCGTTACTGTCAAAACTACTGTATTACCGTCAAATTTACTGTCAAAGCGTGAAGGGATGAAACGGGTAGCGTTTCATCCCTTCACGTGTCAAAAGCCAGATTGTAGTCCCGGAAAAATTTAGAAATTGATTTTGCCGGAGAACTGAATTCTTCTAGCCGCGTTGGTCACGCTGTCATTGATGCGCCCAAAAATGGTGGACGTCAACGTCGCGGTCGGGTTGTCGAACGAAGGCGTGTTGGTCAGATTCTGGGCATCCACCCGCAAATCGAAATTCACGCGTTCGGTAATCCTAAACTTCTTGCTAAAAGAAGCATCGGTTTGGAAGAAGTGCGGCGCCAGGAAGAAGTTCCTCCCAGTGTTGCCAATCGAGCCTGGTGCAGGCGAAGTAAACTTAGCTCTGTCCGCAGCATCGAACCAGAAATTTCTGCCGCTTTCGATAACCAAGCTTCCCATATCCCGCGTGCAGCCGGAGCAATCCGCCAACGAATTCACGACGTTGCTAAATGTAGCCAGGCCGGAATAGACCGTGAAGGGCCGCCCCGAAGTCAGTCGGGTAGTGCCGGAAAGTTGCCAGCCGCCAATCACATAATCGAGGCCCCTCGAAATGCCCGAAGCAAGCTTACGTCCTTTGCCAAACGGCAATTCATAAAGGTAAGTCGCTTGGAACACGTGACGGCGGTCAGCATCTGACCACGAATAATTCAAGTCGCGGTTGCTGTTGTTAAAGGGCGTGCTGGAAGCCGCTTGCACTGCGCCAGTCGAAATCGTGCTCAATGACGGATCCCACGACCGGTTGTCCAATGACCTCGACAAGGTATAGGCCAGTTGGAAGCTCAGCCCTGCGCTCAGGCGGCGTCTGAGGATGAGTTCCAGCCCGTGATACATTGAATGATCGTTGCTATCAAAGACGTTCAACCCGCCAGTGAATTGCGAGTAGGGCTGTAGAAATGAACTAAAGCCGTAGATGTCGAACAGCCTTTGATTCAACTGCGCGTTCGTGCAAATTCCGGCGCTGACATCCGCCGCCACACAAAGTTTTTGTGAGGACGCAACCGCCAGCGTAGCCACACTGCCCTGCGTCAAAGCAGTGGTGTTCAACGCGCGGAATCTGGCCGTGCCGCCGTTGTTGTTGGCATTGCCTGAAAAGAGCAAGTTGATGAGCGGGCTGTTGTAGCTGGCATTCGCGCGAATGTTGTTGAACGCATCGAGGAAGCTTTCGCTCTGCCCTGGCAACTTGGCGTTGATGTTCACTTGGTTGGCGTTGTAGCCGCCCAGCAAATGCACGCCGTGTTTGCCGATGTAGTTCACTTCGAAGACTGTGTTCCGCGACACTTCGCGTTGGAAGCTGAACGACCAAGAATGAATCTGCGGGAACTGCAACGCGGGATCAATCACGTTGATCGAACCCGTGCCGAAAGCCGCAGGTTGGCGCAATGCTTCTGGTGTGGATGACGGAGCTAGAGCAGCGATGACCGGAGCCACGTTGCGGAACAGACCGCCGCCTTGCCCGAAGGCTGTGTTGGTGGCGCCCAGCGCATTGCCAGGAATGTTTTGGTAGATCGAAGCGGCAAATAATTGCGTCGCGATACGGTCAGACGCAATGCGATAGTTGCCACGAATCGAGGTCTTGCCGGATTTGAACGGATCCCAAGCGAAACCGACCGAAGGCAGGATCTTCTTGAAATCATTCTTGAACAAATCACCCTGTGCCCACTTCAACGTGTTTGACGGGGCCGAGCCTAAAGTGAAGGGTTGATTGGGAACCAGGATCGGACGGCCATCCGAACTCGGATTCAGTTTGGCCTCCCAGCGCACTCCAAGATCGAGCACGAGGTTTTCTTTGATGCGCCAGTTGTCCTGCGCGTAAAAATCCAACTCCGGATATTTCGCGGTGAAGTTCCAACGCGTGCCGAGCGGAGCAAATTGGCTTGGATTATTCGGGTCGGAAACAAAGGCTTGCGAAACACTGCTAACGCGACCCAGGAAATCGTTGATTGTATTTTGCAGTCGAGTTAGATCAGTGGCATTGATGTTGGTGGCGCTCGATACTGGCAAATTAAAGGCCGTGTAACCTGCCGCGCCGCCAAAGCTCACTATCGGCTCAAGCCCGGCGCCAGCCACCGACGACCTGTCGTCAATCTGGCGGCCAAAGCGGAAGTTGATGCCAGCTTTGATGACGTGCGGCGAATAATCCAGCGTTACGTTATCAACGTATTGCCAGGTTTGCAGCCGGCGCGCATTGCGCACGAAGTTTGTGTTGGCCGTGGCAACGTTGATGAAGGTGTAAGGAATGGCGGGATCAGGTTTCTCAGTATCGAAACTGAAGGCAAATTTATTCAAGCCCAAAATAAATTCGTTGATGAATCTGCTCGTGGGCGACCAGCGGTAATTGACCGCCAGGTTTTTCGGATCACGATAGGTATTCACGAAATTGGGCGAATCCGGGAAGATCGGACGACCGCCATTGACCGAATCGCCAAGCGTATTCTGCTCGCCTTGCGCATATCTGACGTAAAACAGATTCTTATCATTGAGCTTGTAGTCAAACTTCATGACCAGGTCATACTGCTTTTCGTGTTGTGGCGAGCCAAAGTTGAAACCCGCTGTATTGAGTCCGTCGCCCGCCGCAAAATTGTTGGGCAATGGTTGCGCGTTGAGCGCCGCTAACAGAGTCGAATCCGGCCCAATCCCTGACGGGTTGTTGGCAACGTTATAGGTGGCGATGCAAAGAGTCGTCACAGTCGCGCTGCAAGGAGGCAGCGTCGCCGCGCCGCTGGCATCCACTGACGGTGTCGCCGTGCCTGCCGGAGCATTGGCCCGGCCTACGACGTAGCGGAACAGCCCGGAGCGCGCCGTTGAAGTATAGACGGTGCGCGTGACTAACCCGGTATCGTAGGCGCGCAGCATTTGCAGGTTAGCAAAATAGAAAAACTTATTTTTGATAATTGGGCCGCCGACGCTGCCACCGAAAATATGTTGGACAAACTGATCTTTCGGCAGGTTATTGATATTGCCGGTGTAGCTCTTGGCGTTAAAGCGCGGCGTTTGGTAATACTCGAAAGCATTGCCATGAATTTGATTCGTGCCCGACTTCGTCACCAGCGTCACTTGCGCGCCGCTGCTGCGTCCCAGTTCAGCGGTAAACCCGCTGGTCACGATTTGAAACTCCTGCAAAGAATCCGGGTTTGGACGCAAAGGCGTGAAGTTCGAACCACCCGCGCTGGATTCATTCAGGTCCACGCCGTCCAGCGTGAAGTTGAAAGCACGGTCGCGCGAACCATGCACGCTGACCCCACCGCCCGTGTTACCGCCAGTCACAACGCCAGGTTGGAAGTTCAGCAGATCAAGTGGATTGCGCCCGCGCAAACCCACAATCGGCAAACTCTCCAGCGTTTTCTGATCAATCGTGCTGCCGATGTTGCCCGAACTGCTGGTTTGCACCACGTCCGCCGAGGCCTCCACGGTCACTTGGGCCGAAACTTCGCCCACTTGCATGGCAATATTGACCGTCGCCGGCTGGTTGATCTGCACCACATTCCCGTTGGAGATGAATTTTTTGAAGCCGGTTTTTTCCACCGAAACCTGATAGGTTCCGGCCGGGATTAGGTCGAAAGCGTAAGCGCCGCTGCTCCCCGTTTGCGTGGTGAATGAAATGTTGGTGGCTTCGTTGGTCAACGTTATCGTAGCGCCGGGCACGGCTGCGCCCGAAGCGTCAGCCACCGTGCCAGTAAGGCGCGAAGTCGTGCCTTGCGCCAACGTGCTCAGGCTCGCCCCAATCAGTATCAAACTGAGCAGCAGGGCAGAGCGCGCTGAGTTCCTATGTGTCTTTTGCATATCTTTCCTCTTTTGCGATGATGTAAAACTTGGCCATCTTGTTGCGCCAGGTAGATAGCCAAGGTGAAGTTTTAATTGTTTGCGATTGAATTGATGAAAAACGTATTACAGCGAGGCAACTAATATTCCATCTTTGAAGCAATTGCAAATTTCTGGTGAGCGCCAAGGCTGGCCACAATTAGCGCAAGGTTTGCGGGAAGTAGCGATAAAATTGGCAGGTGACCTATCCAAAAATCCCAACGAAATATCCGAAAAAATGGAGTTGCAAGCTAGGTTGACCTAATTTCCACCCAGCCGCCCAGTCAGACTTGCAATCACTATGGTCATTTTTTTGGCTCGACCGGCTTGGCCACCTCGCGATTCGCAGGCGTTGACATTTCTTCCAGGTTTTTCTTCATAAGCAAATCTGGTCGTGCAATTTCAGAGATGAGTTCGATCCAGGTAGTGGCGCAAGGTGGTGAGTGTGGAGTACCGACTTCAGCCGGCCGGGCTGGTCAACGAAAGCTTCCGCCTAAAGGCGGGACTCCAAACCTTCTCTCCCGCTTGCGCCACTACCCGATCCATTCGCGCGGCCCGCTACTTTACTTGATGCTAACTCTTACTGTATTCGACACCACTCCACTAGAATTAACAGTCACATCCACCTCGCCGCGCCCGGCCAGCGTGCGCGGGAGCCTGAAGTTGAGCTGATCCAGCCCCACAAATCCTGGCGTCTCGCCCGCATAATCCGCTGGCACTCTGCTGCCGCCAATCGTCACATCCACTCCAGACAAATCCGGTCGTCGCCGCAAGCCGGTGCCGAAGAGCACTAACACTACTTGATCGTTCGCCGCACCCAGATCAATCGCTTCAGGCACGAACTGCGGCGGATTGGTTGAATTGTCCAGCCGCGCAATCGCGAAAAAGGTCTGCACGCCACCGCTCACACGCACGCCGACCCCGGCAGGCACACCGCGCCCGCTGGCGTTGGCGGTGAAGAACGACGGTGCAAAGCTGTTCGCGCGCTCAATACCGAACGAGACAGAACCATCACCGCTCGTGATCGTCACCGTGATTGCGCCCGGCGCAACGTCTGGCGGGATTTGATAGTTGATCTGCTGTGCCGAAACAAAGAACAGCGGCGCCAAGCGTTCGACGCCATTGGCATCGGCGATGCGCACTGTCGTCCCGGCCAACGTGGTCGGCAAGGGCAACGAGGCTGCCACTTCGGTGCGCGTAGCCAGATTCACGCCGAAAGCCGAGGCGATGCCTTCAACCGCCAGCGAGTTGCGCGCGAAGTTCGCTGACGAAACGCTCACGACCGGCACAGCCAGCCTCATACGATACATCCCGCGCCCGTGCGTCGCCACGACCAGGCTGCGCGTCGCCGCTTGATAGCGCACCATAAACGTCGCCACGCGCGGCATACCATTGCCCAACCGCACCCACGTCGCGCCACCATCAGTCGTCTCAAACACACCGAGATCGGTGCCGATGTAGAGCGTCCCGGTTTGCGTCGGATCAACCGCAATCGCCGTCACCGGCACGTCGGGCAGGTCGCCACTGATGTCGCGCCACGTCTGGCCCAGGTCATCAGTCACAAAGATGTGGCCCGGCGTCGTAGGCGTGCCCGTGTTGAAACCAGAATAGCCTACGTAGGCGCGCTTCGGCTCGTTCGGGTCTGCCTCGATGGCCGCGACCCAACGGTTGGGCAGTGGCGCTTTGGTGACATTGGTGAAGACGGCGTCGGCCAATTTGCCCGCATTAGTCGTCACTTGCACATTGCCATCGCTCGTGCCCACCCAGACGGTCTCGCCCGGCGGGTCGGTGGAGGTGTCGAGTTTGGGCTGCGCCGAGATAGCCGAGATACGTCCGCTGCCTTTGGACAAATCCTGGCCGTAGCCGTCAGTGCTCGGCCCCAAGCCTCTCCACGTCGTGCCTTGATTGGCCGTGCGATAGAGCCGGTGTGTGCCGAAGTAGACCACGTTGCCGCCCGCGCCCGTGAAACCCGTATGCAAGGCCATCGGCGCGTAGAAGCCTACGCGGTCTGCTGGGTTGAAGCCGCCCATCTGCGCCGTGCAACCGAAACAACCGCGCCGCGCCCAACTGTTGCCGCCGTTGAATGAAATCTCCGGCCCAATCTGCGGACTTGTCCCGTTGGCATTATTCTGATTGAAGAAGGTGTGATAGACGACGTCGGGATTGGATTGGTCAATCACCACGAAGCCGCCATCACCACTTTGTATGCGCGTCCAGGCCAGATTGCCGCTGTAGCGATTGGTGCCGTTGTCTTGCGTGCCGCCGATCAATAGGTTGGGGTTGGTGGGATGGAGCGCCACACCCTGAAACTGCACCGTGTTGAGCGTGGAGTTCAGATTGACCCAGCCCATCGGCTCATTAACGTTGTTGGCATTCTCTGAGCGCCAGACGCCGCCGTCATTGACGATGTAGAAGAGATTCGGCTTGCCGGGGACGATCAGTGAGGCGTGTTGATCCGCGTGAATGCCACCGCCACCATTCCCGTTGATTTGATTCACCCAGGTCTGTCCGCCGTCAATGCTGCGGAAAAAATTGATCATGCCGAAGTAAAGGATGTTGGCGTTCTGCGGGTCAACGCTGAACGCCAAATTGTAACTGGTCTGCCCGGTGCTCGACGGCAAGCTGCCAACCGCCGTCCAGGTGTTGCCATCGTCGGTCGAGCGAAACACACCTAGCAGCGTATCGCCGTTGGTGTGGGCCATCACGGCAAAGAGCGTCGGCGAAGTCGAAGGCTGAATCGGCGGCCCAACGACGAGCTTGATGCGGCTGAGGCTCGCGCTCGGCAAGCCGCCGCCCAACTGCTCCCACGTGCCCGGCTCGCCACCCGTGCGCGAGCGATAGATGCCACGTGCCTGCATCCCGGCAAAGAGCAGGTTGGAATCATTCGGATGAATCAGCAGGTCATTGGCGCTGATGCTTCCATTACTGGCCGTCACGTCCAGGTTGCGCCACGTGTTGCCGCCGTCGGTGGACTTCCACACGCCACGCTGCCCCGGCGCAATTACCCCCGTGCCGCCCGACGGCCCGCTTATCGAAGCCGTGCGCGTACACAGATAGAGCGTCTGTGTATTCCGGGGATCAATCACGATATGCATGATCGCCATGCTGCGAAAGACCGGTTGGGCCGGGTTAAGAGTCGAGATCGGCCCCTCAATCACGCGCCATGTGTGGCCGCCGTCCACCGATTTGAGCAAGCCCGCGCCGTAGTAGCTATCACCGCTCGCATTGCCCTCGCCCGTGCCGACGTAGATCACGTTCGGGTTTGTCGGATCAATCGCAATCGAACCAATAGCCAACGACGGTTGATCGTCAGTGATTGGCGTCCAGCGTGCGCCGTTGTCAGTAGATTTCCACACGCCACCCTGCGCCGCGCCGATGTAAAGCGTCTGGTTGTTCACGCCGTCGTAACCCGGATCGAGCGCAATAGCAGTCGTCCTACCCGCCACGGGTCTGTTGCCACTGATCTGGCCGTTGGTGATAGGTTGCGGCCCCAGCGCCTCCCACTGCGGCTGGCTCTGCTCGATCATCACCGCACCAGATTTGCCGTAAAGCTTCGCGCGCGTCTGCGCGCGGCGCACTTCCGTCTCTTCAAGTTGCTCGATGGCCTGCGCACGCGCGCCCAACGGAATGCTTTCGAGCGGATAGGCGCGTTGTTCGTAAAACCATGCTTCGGCTTCCGGCTTCGCACGCTCCTCTGTTTCTGCTTCGGCTTCCGATTCAAACTCGCCTAGTTGATTGAAGTTCTGGCTCGTAAACGAGCCGATCAGAAAAGCCAGCAGGATCGTTAGTGGAATCAAACTGGTCAGACGACGGATGGGTAGGGAACGCATACAACTTACTTGCTCCATAATTTGTGGGATTGCTTTGCCACGCCAATTGGGGGGTTAGACGCTGCTAGTTTTCTGTGCCTTTGTTCGTTAGTTAAGCACCATAATGGTAGGACACCAATACGGCAAAAGTGATAGAGCGGCTACGCCGGATTATCTTGCGCAAAATTACCACCTGCGTGGACGGAGCTTTGAAACATCGTCAGCCGTGCTGGGGCAGCATGTTCGATTCGGCTACGCTGAAGCTTTGCTCGTCGCGTGTTTGGAGTACAAGCTTTGGCTTGCCAATGAATTATGCGCATAATCAACCGGCAAGCTAAAGCTTGTACTCTAAACACCTGGCAAGCTAAGGCTTGTACTCTAAACACCTGAGCCTGAGCGAGCGCTCACTTAAACCAGCGCAAATAATCCGGCAGCGAGTGCAACTGATCAACGTGATCGGGCGCAGAGTTGCCCGCAAAGCCTACCAACAAAAACTTGCCCGCTCGTACTTCGCTCAACTGCTGCGTGCCCATCGGCCCCCAGCGCAAGACCGCTTGGCGTTGCAAGCCTAACTGCGCCAGGAGCCAATCCGCCGTTTCCGTCGTGCTGGCAAAGGTGCCCGGAAAGATTTCCGAATGCGTGATGATCATCTGCTTGCGGCCCGCTACGGCATCGCGTGCGAAACGCAAAAAGATTTCCAGTTTGTCCGTCTCAATCTTGGATTCCTGCGGCCCCGGCTTTCCGTCAACATAGCCCGTGTGCAAGCCGTCAATCAGTAACACGCGATCAACGCGCGCGTAATTCGCCTGGACATTCAAAATCTCGCGCACCGCGCCGTAGCCTGCGCTCCACGCCGTCAGCGTCACGGGAGCGAACTTCAATGGCACTTTACTCTCGGCTTCATTCAACAAGCGCGCGAACAATTGTTCATCGCTGAAGGGCTTGGCATAAGCGCTCGAACCCGCACCGATTTGAATCGAGATGACCGCCGTGTCTACCAAACGCTCCGCCGCCACCTCCGGCAGCCACGTGCCGCCGTGAAAGTGAATGAAGAGTGGCGTCTGCGTTTTGAGTCGTAGCTTGGCCGGTATGAAGAGCGTGCCGAGTTCCAACTTCTCGCGCCGTCCGGCAGGCAACGATTCTTGTAGTCGCGCGTGTGACCGCGTGCGTTCGACCATCGGCGAGGGGTTCTGGCTCTGCTGAGCAAGCAGTGTCAGCGTGAATAGCGCGAGGACGATTGAGTGACGTATAGCCGGCAATAAAAAACCTGTATAGCTCAAGCTGCCCCCCTATCTCATTTTAATCAATCTTTTTTCGACCTTCACACGACAGCCCGCCTCTCATGCCGTGCGCCCCTGTAGCGCACACGTTTACATCGTCTTGCCTTGCAGGGCAAGCGAAGGAGGTTGTATGCAAAAACGTTGGTTGAAAAATTTAGCCCTCATCACCGTGTTGACCTTGCTGCTTCCACTAACCAGTTTCGCACAAGGTTGGCCCCAAGACATCAACGCCCGCCAGCGCGAACAACAACAGCGCATCCGTGCGGGCATACACAACGGCGAATTGACGCGCTTCGAAGCCGCCCGGCTCCGAGCCGAAGAGGCGCGCATCCGCCGCGCCGAAGCCCGCGCCCGGCATTCGGGCGGCGTCTTCACGCCACGCGAGCGCGCCCGGATTCAGCGTGAGTTGAATCACGCCAGCCGCAACATCCACCGGCAAGCTCACGATCCTCAGAATCGCTACTGAAACACTCATCTGATCGCAAACGAAGCGCGGCATTCCCCCGCCGCGCTTTGGCCGCTTTCCATCAACTGAGCCTTACGCCTTCATAATTCGGCAATGCGCCTCACGCGCAGCTTGTCGTCTTCTGCGGCAACGCGCTAGCATACGCCGTCATCTCCCTAACAGCGAAGGAAACAACCGATGGAACCCATCTCGCATTATTTCTACTCACACCGGCTCAAGCTGCAATTCTGGGATTGGGGCACGGAGGGCAAGCCGACTTTGTTGCTGGTACACGGCGGCCTCGATCACGCGCGCAATTGGGATTGGGTGGCGCGGGCGCTGCGCGACGATTTCCACGTCTACGCGCTCGACCTGCGCGGGCACGGCAACAGCGCGCAAGCGCCGGGCGCGCTTTATTCGATTGCCGAGCACGTCCTCGACCTATCGGCGCTGGCCGACATCATCAACGATTTTCCGATCTACATCATCGGCCACTCGCTCGGCGGCATTATCACGCTGCATTACGCGGGCGTCTTTCCTGAACGTGTAAAAAAGGCCGTCGTCATTGAAGGTTTAGGCCCGCCACCCCGCCATCCCATTTATAAACCGGCGCACGAACGCATGCGCGATTGGATCGAAGGCGTGCGCAAGACTGAGAAGCGCGAGCCACACTCATATCCCGATCTGCAATCCGCCGTCGCGCGGATGAAAGAGGCCAACCCGCATCTGTCCGATGAAGTCGCGCAGCATTTGACGTTGCACGGCACGAATTGGAACTCGGATGGCTCGCTCGTGTGGAAGTTCGACAACTTCGCGCGCAGCTTCCCGCCCTACGGCACAAACATCGAAGACGCGCGCCAGATTTTCAGTCAGATCATTTGCCCTATATTGTTGTTTTGGGGAATGGAAAGTTGGGCCACCGATCCGAGCAGCGATGGGCGCGCGAATGTCATCAAGCATCATCGCTTGGTCAAAGTGCCCAACGCCGGGCATTGGGTGCATCACGATCAGTTGGAATTATTCCTGAGCGAGACGAAGAAGTTTTTGGCCGAAGAGTAGCCTGCTTACTTCCAGGACGAGTTATGCGTTTACCGCCATTTCGTTTTGCCCAAATCATTTGTGCCACAACTTTGCTACTGCTCTGCTGCTGCGCGGTCGCTGCACAAGCTCCGCCGACAATTCAATTCTTCGTGCCGGGTGGCAACCTACCAGCGCGTCCATTGCGCTTCACACTCATTTTCCCGGACGGTCACCAGGAAATTGTTTCCACTGATGCCAAAGGCAAATTCTCATTGACCAATGACCAAGTGCATGAGGGCGATTACGGTCTCTACGTCGAAGGCGACAAGCGTACGTTTGAGCAAACTGAGCTACGCCTCACCAAGCTGCGTAGCGCAGCCAGCTACCTGCCCGTCTTTTTGCGCCCACTGCGCGGCGCTGCACCACCAAAGGCTACGATGGATGTGGCTGAATACGACGCGAAGGCGCCGGCAGAGGCGCGCGCAGCCTATGAGCAGGCGTTGAGATTGGTCAATGAAGGCAAGTCGAACGAGGCAATCAGCGAATTCACGCGCGCTTTGGCGCTTTACCCGCAGCACCTGCGTGCGCTCAACGAACTGGGTGTGCTTTATCTGAAATCGAACCGGTTCGATGAAGCCGCCGCCGCATTTACGCAGGCGCTCAGCTTGAACACGCGCTTTCATCTGCCGCGTCTGAACCTCGCGCTCCTGCGCCATCGGCAAGGGCGCGACGACGAAGCCATCCAATTATTCAATCAGTTGTTGCAGGATCAGCCCACGCTTTCTGCCACGCGCGTCACTTATGCCGAAGCGCTCATGGCCACGCAACAATGGGACGAAGCTGAACAGCAATTGCGCGAGGCGCTCAAAGATACGAAGCTAGCGACCGCCGAGCGCACAGACGCGCATTTGAAACTGGGTGCGAAATTGCATCGCGACACGCGCTACGAAGCTGCCGCAACGGAATTGGAGAAGGCCCTTGCGCTTAGCCCACAGTCGGCAATGGGGCGGCTTTATCTGGGCGCAGCACTGATACAAATGAAGAAACTGCCCGAAGCTGAACGCGAGTTGTTGAAAGCGTATGAATTGGGCGGCAAGTCCGTCAGCGCAGCACAACTCCTACTCGGCGAGCTTTATTACAATCAGCAAAAATACGAAGCCACCCTGCGCGCTTTCGAGCAATACCTCGCCGACGTTCCCAATGCGCCAAACATAGCTCAGGTAAGGCAAGCGATTGAGCAAGTCAAAGCGCTACTGAAGAAGTAAGTAACTGATGTTACGCAGCGCGGAAAATCGTTTTAGGTTTGACGCCCTTCTCAGCACCGGAGGCGCGGTCGGAAATTAGCCGGTGGTGGAGCAAAGCGTAACCACCGGAAAGTCGAACGCCGCAATCTCGCGTCCCGGATGGGACGCTGGACAGACATTGATTTCGCGCCAATTGTCTATCCTGCGCCCCTACTGGGGCGCGGTTACTTGACGCGTGTTACCGGTGGTTTCACTTCGTTCCACCACCGGCTAATTTCCGCTGTGCCTCCGGCACAAAAACATGTCAATTCCAAACTCGACTTTCTTACTGCGTAACATCAGTAAGTAAGGACAAGCCGAAAACAGCGGCACCGGCCTTCCCGACCTAAACAAAAAGCGACGCGGCAACCTTTACAGGTTACCGCGTCGCTTTATTTGCCAAGAAGCTGTTGGCCTAGAAACGGAAGCGCAGACCGAATTCGATCTGGCGCGGGTCAATGGCAAACCCGTTGATGACGCCGAAAGTCGCCGGGCTATCAATGTTCAAAGTCGGATCGCTCGGTTGGAAATGGTTCAGCACATTGGCGAACTGTGCGCTGAAGGTCATGCCCATCCGCTCGGTGAACTTGATGTCTTTGGCAACGCTCAGGTCGAGGTTCCAGCGCGGCAAACCGCGGATTGGCCCCGCGCCCCCACCACGATGGTCGAGACCCAGCACCAGCCGCCGGAATTGCGAGTAGACCTCGTCCGGGTTGGTAAACATGTTGATACCCGTGCCCCGGCTGACCGTTGGGTTGGTGTTCAACCCAACCGTCCCGTTCAGCACGAGATCCTTGTGCGCCGTGTTGCCACCCGTGTACTCCTTGGCAAACGGGGCGTTTTCCCAACTGCTACCCGAACTGCAATTCATTTCGCCGAACGACTGGCAGTTGGCGCTGAAGGTCACGCGCAACGGCAAGCCACTCTGCGCGGTGATGAGCGGCGAGACTGACCAGCCACCCAGCACACGACCCACGAAGCCTTTCTGGTTCTTGTAGAACGGCATGTCGTAGACCACTGAAAGGTTGTAGAGGAAGCGGATGTCAAAATCCTGCACCCCGTAGTTCGCCTCGATGTCCCACGGGTCAACGACGCTGCGGGAACTCCGGGCATGAATCTCAGCCCCTGTCCCCAGTGTGTGGCTCCAGGTGAAGTTGGAGCGCGCCGTCAGACCTTTCCAGTCACGAATCGTCAATCCAACAAAAGCGGCGTTGTAGTTCCCGTGGCCCAAGCTGGTGTTCATAAAAATGGACCGCAACTGCGAGCAAACGGGCACCAACGTCGTCGGATTGATCGTGGAGACCAACGAATTGGCGCAGGTCGAGCTAAAGGCTAGCGTGCGGCCCAGCGTCCACGACGATTGGTTCGAGAGATTAGTCCAGAGGTTGTAGACCTGAGTGTTCACGATGGCAGCGCGTTGGTTCGCCACCACTGCCGCCGTACAACTGGCGAAGTTCCGGCAGTAAGCCGAAGTCTGTCCGCCCAGCGCCGATTCGAACCACGGCTGCGTGGCAGCCGTCCCACCAGCAGCGAGCGCGGTGTAGACCTTGGCAAAGGCGTCAGAGAAGCTCTGGCCGTTCAAAGTCGTCATGTGCGGCACCGCGTCCAGATCAATCTGTTGCCAGTCGTTCCCGCTGCGCCGTCCGATGTAACCGAGTTCCAATACGACCTTGCGCGAAATCAACTCACGCTGAATCGTAAAATCGAACTGGTCTGAAAAGTTGGGTTTATGTTTCGGGTCGAGCGCTGAGCCGTCACCCGCCGGGGTGTTGCCACCCACACCGGGGAAGAACGGTTGCGCTAAAGTTGCCGAGGCACTGGGCAGCGGTGCGATCAAGCCGTCAGTCCCGGCGCGGAAAGCCGTCAGCGGATTGGCACCACCAGCGCCGAGACACTGGCTGCCGTTGACTGCTGCACCCGCACGCACCGCGCCTTCGCAAGACACGGCCTGCAACAGCCCCGTGCCGAGCAGTGGTACCAGCACCAACTCCACGCCATTCAACCGGCCGTAAATGCGGCTGTAGCCACCACGGATGACCGTTTGGTTTTGACCAAAGACCTTGCTCAGCGGGCCACTCTTAAAGCTGGGAGTCCAGGCCGCCGCGACGCGCGGACTGAAGCCGCCGTAGAAAGGATCGAAGGGATATTTCCGGCCACCGCCGACGTTTGGCACGGTGGCAAACCCAAGCACGGGGTTGAAGACCTGTCCGGCCAACGCTGCCTTCTTCCGCTGGGCTAGAAAATCTTC
Organism: uncultured Acidobacteriota bacterium; assembly: GCA_963699175.1. Lineage (GTDB taxonomy): Bacteria > Acidobacteriota > Blastocatellia > RBC074 > RBC074 > JACPYM01. Next base: position 3,250,371 of record OY969418.1, read on the forward strand.
CGACACGATTGGGCTACCCGCTTGATCCACCAGCATGACCTGTTTCCCGTCAAGCTCGTAGGGCGGCATCGAGAGCGTATAGCCGAGACCGTAGGTTAGCGTAAAGGTCGGCTTCATGCGCCACGTGTCACTGAAATAGGCGTTGTAGCTCGGCACGATGCTCTTATCGAAGGCTGGCGTCCCCAGCGGCTGCAAGTTCAGTTGCGGGCCGCTGCGGGTATAGACGACTTGCGGCAAGGTGACCAGACCCAGCGCCTGTGCGTACAGATTGTCCCAGTTGCTTTGCTGGGTGCTGGGCAAGCCAGCCGGGCGATAACTGATGCCACCCGCAGTCATCGTCAGCCCTGACACTGCGCTGCCGCCTTGAATCACGTAGGTCGTCGCGGCCATCGTGGATTGCCCGTTGTCATTGCGCTGGTGATACATGAAATTGCGCTGGTACGAGCCGCCGAACTGGAACAGGTGATTCCCATCAACCTTGGTCAGGTCATCGCGCAACGTATGATCCTGGCCGTCCCAGAAACGTGTGCGGGCATTCTGCGCGTTCACATTGTACGGGATCAGCGCGTTCACCGATTCGCCGCCGATTTCGAGCGCCCCACCGAGGCCGGGCAATTGTGGCGGCGCTCCGGCAGTTGACCATTCCCAGAAGTTCCGCAGGTAATTCCAGCGGAAGTCATTCGTCAGCGTGGGGCTGATGGTGGTCGTCAAGCCCACGACGTAATAGGAAGGCTTCTGCGCGCGCGGGGCGGTAGAGACCGCTTGTCCCAGGCTCCCGCCCAACAGGCCGCCGACGTCATATTGGGTGTTGGCCAATTGATTGAGCCGGTAGTAACGATAGCTAGCCATAAAGCGCCAGTTCGGCCCAAAATCATGATCGAGTCGGCCAACGAGGAAGTCTGAATCCTGCGGCAGGCGAATCGGCGCGCGATAACCCTGGGTGTTGAACTGGTCGCCGCCCGAAGGATTGTTAGGCAGCGGCATAAACTTTGACCAAATTTGATTCACCAGTGGATTCAGGCCGATGCCGCGCGGGTCGCAAGCCAGGTTGCCCGCCGCTCCACAGATGTTGGCGGGTTGATAGGTGACGCCGTTAACAGTCACCGCAGTCGGGTTGATGTTGTAGGGTATCCACGCTCCTACTGCGTAGGTGACGCCATTCAATGTTACGGGCGCTGCGCCAGTGCCGCTGTTCTGAACCTGAATCACGCCCGCGCGCAGGAGCGCCGAAGGCACCACTTTTTCAATCGTCGTGCCTTGCGGAAAACGACGGCCTTCGTAGTTGGCGAAAATGTAAGTCTTCCCACCCCAAAATTCCGGAGTGATGGGACCGCCTGCGGAAGCGCCGAAGCGGTTCTGATGGCTCGAAGGCAGCTTGATGCCTGTGCGGTTATTCGTCCAGGTGTTGGCTCCGAAGTTGCTACCGAAGTAGTACTCGTAAGCCGAGCCATGCCATTGATTGGTGCCGCGCTTGGTCACCATCTGGACTTGGCCGCCAGCCGCGCCATTGAAGTCGGCTGTCTGGTTGTTGGTGGCGACTCTGAATTCCTCGATACTCTCAGCCGGTGTCGGTAACACACCAGAGGGCGTGCCGCCTGCCGCCGCTGAACCGATAAAGCCCGCCGCTTGCGTGTAGACGTTCTGCGTGCCGTCCATATCGCTGCTGTTATTGCCGCCGTCGAGCTGATAGGTGTTTTGGTCGTTGACTGCACCTGCCACGCTGCCGCCCGGTGTCACGGCTGGCTGCAAAATAAACAACGCATTGGCATCGCGCCCGAGGTTGGTCAGCAACTCCAATTGCTTGCCGGAAATCGTCGTCCCGACCGAAGCGTTCGATGTTTGCAATTCGGCGCCCGCCGCCGTCACCACGACAGTTTCCGACACGTTGCCGACTTGTAGTGTGACGTTGACGGTCAGCACCAAGCCGACTGTCACTTTCTCCCCGGTCAGTTTTGCCCGGACAAAGCCTGACTTGCTGACGAACATGTCGTAGAGACCGGGCGGCACATTGACAAAGGTGTAACGTCCAGCCTCGTTGCTGACGGTCTTCAATTCGGCATTCGTCGCGGTGTCGTGCAACGTTACTGCTGCGCCCGCCACGGCATCGCCCTGCGCGTCTGTAACCTGGCCTGAGACCGTGCCTGTCGAGGTTGATTGCGCGCGGACTGGCGTCGCGTTGGGGCTAAGCAAGAACCCCAGGCCAACAGCCAATAACGCAAGGAAGAACGAAGACACAGCTAGCTTACTGAGCTTGTAGCTGCGCTGCTTTACTGAACGAGTGTGTCGCATAAGCACCTCCTGGTTGCTTGGAAATTAGGGTTGAAACGCTTGCCAACTGCTAAGAGAGCGGTTGTTATGACTAACCCAAGCGGTGCTTATTGATGGTGCTAGTTTCTTTGATAATGCTGTTTCAAAAAATATGCGCTAGAAGTGGGCGAAGCTTATGAGAGTTTGCTGGATTTGGCAAGGGCTGCGCTGCTCTTTAATTGGATAGATTCAAAGAAAAGGCAAGATGCCACACGGCCTTTTCCAAGCATAGACGGCATCATTCAACGACTTTCGATATTGGTAATTTTGTCTTGTGGACGGTGCAAGCGAAAGTTTTGCGCGCATTGCGTACTCAGGTAGTGTCCTAATAGAAAGATAGAAAGTTGTTCAGTGAGGAAAAGGTAAGTTGAGGTCAATAGGCATTCACCGCCGAGGCGCAGAGTGACGCAGAGGGCGCGCGGAGCAGTTCTCTGCGCCCCCTCTGCGTCACTCTGCGCCTCGGCGGTGAACAGGCTTGTCCCTGCGCTTCCCACTGAGGTGTCAGTCGCCTGCGACTTTTTAGCAGGACACTACTCGTATGCTACTGCCGCGCCGCAAAAACTGACGCACATCTCTTCCAGTCCGCCAATGGCAACCTGATCTAAAATACCGAGGCGCATCATACCCATTTCGACCTTCAGCCACATTTACGCTATAGTACCGGCTTAATTCGTAGCCGACATCAAGAGCGAGTCAATCAACTAAGCATCAGAACAATTTTCGCAATCAACTCTGCGCGTCCGGCTACACGGCTGAGAAACATTTGGGTCTATGAACTAGCTGAGATAAGCGCCCCAAGTGCGACGCGCCAATATCAAGCAATTTGTGCCAATAAGTGAAGGATAGTTACACGACAATGCAAGCAAAAGCTCAACTCGAAGAAGAAATCAAAGCCGCCGAGGAGCGGCCGGCAGCCTCGGCGGACAGCGATCCGCGAGAGACTGCCGAATGGCTGGAAGCCTGGGATCAGATTCTGGACAATGATAGTCCGCAACGCGCCTCCTACTTGCTCAACACGCTGAGCGCGCGTGCCAAGTCAGCGGGCCTGGAGTTTGATCCGCAATACACCACGCCTTACGCCAATACCATCCGCGTCGAAGACGAACATCCTTATCCTGGCGATTTGGAGATCGAACGCAGTATCAAGAGCATCATCCGCTGGAATGCGATGGCGATGGTCGTCAACCAGAACAAGAAAGACCCTGGCATCGGCGGCCACATTGCGACTTACGCTTCGGTCGCCACGCTGATGGAAGTCGGCTTCAATCACTTCTTCCGCGGCAAGATCGGCCAGGAGCCGGGAGATTTCGTCTTCTTTCAAGGCCACGCCTCACCAGGCATCTACTCGCGCGCCTTTCTGGAAGGTCGCTTGACGTTGCAGCACCTGGAAAATTTCCGCCACGAATTGCGCGACACGCCGGGCCTTTCATCTTATCCGCACCCCTGGCTGATGCCAGACTTCTGGAAGTTCCCGACCGTCTCGATGGGTCTAGCTTCATTGAATGCGATCTATCAAGCGCGTTTCATGCGCTATCTGGAAAATCGCGGCTTGATTCAGAAGACGGATCGCAAGGTTTGGGCCTACCTGGGCGACGGCGAGATGGACGAGCCGGAATCAATGGGTTCGATCACGCTGGCCTCGCGCGAGAAGCTGGACAATCTGATCTTCGTCATCAACTGCAACCTGCAACGGCTCGACGGCCCGGTGCGCGGCAACGGCAAGGTCGTCAACGAACTCGAAGCGGCCTTTCGCGGCGCGGGTTGGAACATCATCAAAGTGCTCTGGGGCAGCCAGTGGGACGAACTGTTCGCACGCGACACTTCGGGTTTGCTGCTCAAACGCATGGAAGAGTGCGTGGATGGCGAGTATCAAAGCTTCAAGGCCAAAGGCGGCGCTTACGTGCGCGAGAAGTTCTTCGGCAAATATCCCGAACTGCTCAAGCTGGTCGAACACATGAGCGACGAGGAACTGGGCAAGCTCAAACGCGGCGGCCACGATTCGATCAAGGTCTACAACGCCTACAAGCGGGCCGCTGAAACAAAAGGCCAACCGACCGTCATCCTGGCCAAGACGGTCAAAGGCTACGGCCTCGGCGCGTCAGGCGGCGAGGGGCGCAACTTAGCGCACCAATCCAAAAAGCTCGACGAGCACGATCTGGTTGATTTCACCAAACGCTTCAGCCTGCCCTTCAGCCAGGAGGACGCGCTCAAGGCCAAAATCTTCATACCGAAGCCGGACAGTCAGGAAGTGATCTACCTGCAAGAGCGGCGCACTGCCTTGAACGGTTATGTGCCGACACGCACGGCTACCGCGCCTGCTTTGCAAACGCCCGAGCTGGAGTTTTTCAAAGAGCAGATTGAAGGCTCGCAAGAGCGCGAGGTTTCGACCACGATGGCCTTCGTGCGCATCCTGACGCAATTGCTCAAAGACAAACAGGTCGGCAAACATGTCGTGCCGATCATTCCGGACGAAGCCCGCACCTTCGGTATGGAATCACTGTTCCGGCAGGTCGGCATCTACGCCTCGCAAGGCCAGTTGTACGAGCCGCACGACATGGACAACTTCCTCTACTACAAAGAGTCGAAGAGCGGCCAAATCCTCGAAGAAGGCATCACCGAAGCGGGCGCGATGTGTTCGTTCACTTCGGCGGGCACGGCCTATTCGAACTACGGCGTCCCGATGATTCCCTTCTACATCTACTATTCGATGTTCGGCTTCCAGCGCATCGGCGACTTCGCCTGGGCTTTTGCCGATTCGCGCGGGCGCGGCTTCCTGTGTGGCGCGACGGCGGGACGCACGACGCTGAACGGTGAAGGCTTGCAACATCAGGACGGCCACTCGCACGTGTTGGCAAGCACGGTGCCGACCTGCGCGGCTTACGATCCAACCTACGCTTACGAGCTTGCCGTCATCATCCAAGACGGCATGCGTCGGATGTATCAGGACGGCGAAGACCGGTTCTATTACCTGACGTTGTATAACGAGAACTATGCACAGCCGCCCGCGCCAGCTCCGATTGAAAAACTGAAAGAAGGCATCATCCGAGGCATCTACAAATTCCGTGCAGGTGGCGGCAAAGCCAAAGCGCACTTGTTCGGCAGCGGCCCAATGCTCAACGAAGCTTTGAAGGCGCAGCAAATGTTGGCCGAGCAATATAAGGTCAACGTAGATGTGTGGAGCGTGACCAGCTACAACGAGTTGCGGCGTGATGCGCTGCGCGTCGAACGTTGGAACCGCTTGCACCCCGATCAACCGGAGCAAGTGCCGTACATCGTGCAGGCGTTGAAAGGCGCGGACGGCCCGATCATCGCCTCGTCGGATTACATGAAGATACTGCCCGATCAGCTTGCCCCGTGGCTGAGCGGGCGATTGGTCGCGTTGGGCGCGGACGGCTTTGGACGTTCGGACAGTCGCGAACATTTGCGGCGCTTCTTCGAGATTGACGCGGCTTCGATTGTGGCGGCGACGCTGTCGAAGCTGGCGCGTGAAGGCAAGGTAACAGCGAAGAAAGCGTTGCAGGCTTTTGCGGACTTGGGAATTGACCCAGAGGCGAAAGACCCGACGCTGGTTTAAGCGCCTGCTGAATTGCTAATCGAAAAGGTAGCAGCGTCCGTTGATGTTGCTACCTTTCTTTTTCCTCAGTAATAGTTTTTCTCATTGCCTGAATTCAACGAACTTCTCTTTGCCCATCTATTGGTGATGAATAATTTCTCTATCTGTATTTAACGTCTGCACCGCTAATTTTGGCCGAGAGATTGCCTCAGTAGTTAAGCAGGAAGGAGGAAATTGATATGAAAGCGAATAGAGTAAAACAGTTTGTACTAGGAGTGTTCGCAGTAATGACACTCTGGGTTGGTGCTGGCTCAATAACAGCTAATGCACAGACTGTCGTTGTCAGACAACGTCCAGTGGTTGTGTATCGCCGTCCTTTCTATCGTCCATTCTGGGGGCCGCGCTACGTTACGGTGGTAGACCCAATCGCTTCAGCGAGGGAGCAAGGGTATAGTGACGGTCGTAGTGCCGGAAAGTCCGACGCGAAGAAAGGATTGGTAAACAACGCAGAAAGTCACAAACATTACTATAAATCCGATAGTGCTACCTATCGTGAGGCCTATCTACAAGGATATAACGAAGGCTATCGTGACAAGAGAAACGATATGCTTAGTGAACGTAGATAGCGCAGTTTCAGACCGATTTGAGAGCGAGCGGGGACAAGCGTTCCTGCTCGCTTTTTTATTTGTAATGCAGATGGGTCTGCGGCCAACGATGTTGACATCATTCTTCTGATGGCAGACGATTTCTGCGAAGCAGCATGAAAATCATCGAGTTTTCTCCTGACCGCGCCACTCCTATCGAGTTGTTCAACAGCGTCTCGGCTGCCAGCGTTTCTTTAGGTAATGGCACAGGTGAAGCGCACGTTTACTGTCTCTACTTCGGCCCCAACAGCGAAATCGGTCCACACCACGCAGGCTTCGGCCAGTTGTTTCTGGTCGTAGCTGGTGCGGGCTGGGCGGCAGGCGCAGATGGGCAGCGCAAGCATTTAACCGCAGGACAAGGCGCATTCTTCGAGCGCGGCGAATTGCATTCAAAAGGCAGCGAAACCGGTATGACCATCATTATGGTGCAGGTAGCTGAATTAGAGCCTGCCTCGACAAACTTGAAAGGAAAAGCAAATGACTGAACCAAGCACTGACCAGCTCACCACTCAACGCGCATTATTGCGCCATACAGTAGCGACCGTGGCCTATCGCGGCGGCAAGGCCGTAGCCAACGCGCCCGCCGCATTCGCCGCGTTTCGCGCCGGAAAGACCAGCCGCACGCCCGTGCAAATCCTGGCGCACATCGGCGACCTGTTCGATTGGGCGCTGGAATTGGCCAAAGGGCAAAACGCCTGGCACGACTCGACGCCGCTCGAGTGGGAGCAGGAAGTCGCGCGCTTCTTTGCCACGTTGCAGAAATTCGATGAATACTTGGCGTCGGATGCGCCGCTCCTAGCGCCAGTCGAAAAGCTGTTTCAAGGGCCAGTCGCCGATGCGCTGACTCACGTCGGGCAGCTTACAATGCTGCGACGCTTGGCCGATGCGCCGATCAAAGGCGAAAACTATTTCAAGGCTGAGATCGTTGCCGGACACATGGGTACGAAACAATCCACCACGCGGGTCGCGTTTGATTGATACCGAGTTGTGAAACGGATGGAATCAACGCGCTCAGATTTACGCAACGACTATGACCCGATAGCAGCAGAGTATGCCAAGCGGTTATACGGCGAGTTGGAGCATAAACCGCTTGACCGCAGCTTGCTGGATCGGTTGGCGACGCAGGTCGGCGCGCTTGGAATCATCTGTGATCTCGGTTGCGGCCCCGGACAGGTGGCTGCTTATCTGCACAGTCGCGGCGCGCAGGTCTGCGGGATTGATCTGTCGGCGGAAATGCTCAGACACGCACGGCAACTGAACCCGGTGATTCCATTTCAGCAGGGCGATATGCTGGCGCTGAGCGATATTGCGGAGCAGACCTTCGGCGGTATTGCAGCTTTTTATTCCATCATTCACATTCCGCGCGACCGCGTGGTGGCGGCGTTGCGCGAGCTGTGGCGCGTCTTGCGCTCACCGGGTCTGTTGCTGCTGACATTTCACCTGGGACAGCAAGTGATTCAGCTCGATGAATTATGGGAGCAGCCTGTGGCGTTGGATTTTGTTTTCTTCGAGACCGAAGAGATGGTTGGATATTTGCAGACGGCAGGCTTTGAGATCGAAGAAGTCATCGAACGCGAGCCGTATCCGGAGGTCGAAGTTCAGACGCGGCGCGCTTACGTGTTTGCGCGGAAGCCGTAAGCTAAGGCCGACGGCGACTTCCAACAAATTGCTTGCCCCTATCTGCAATCTCATTCAGAAAATTCTGGTGACAACTAAAGCCGCCGCAAAATAGCCGACCGCTTCCAACACGCCCGCGCCGACGTTGCCGTCTTTGGCAATCTCGTGATCGAGCCGTCCGTTGCGGAAGCTGAAGCCGCCGCCCAAAAACAACATCTGCACGATGATCTGTCGCACGGGATAGAGCACCAGGACAAGCAACAGCATCAACCCGAATTGCCGAAACGCGCTGGCATAATCGGTAAATGTGCCCGACACCGCATAACCCACCATCATCCCAATCGCAATCACCAGCCCGGCATAACCACACGCCGCCGCGATGTTGCCGCTGTTGAGCAGTTCAGCGTCGTTGTAAGCCGTCAATTGCCGGAATAGATGCGTCAACACGATCAGCGCTGTTGTGCCTGCCAACCAGAAAACTATGGTTGGCCCGAACGAACCGCCATCACCACTGAGCACACCTGCCACAATCACGCTCGCGGCAAAATAGATGCCGGCCGCGCAGATACCCGCCGCCACATTGCCCGCGCTGATCTGGTCGTGCAGCGGCGCGCCCGCCCACTTGCTGTAACGTTCGAAGATCAACGCCGTCAAACTCATCGCCACGATGCCGCCGATGCCATAGGCTGCGACGCTCGTCACGTCGCTCCAAAAGCTATGGCTTGGCCCACTCAAGACCGGGATGATGACTTGGATCACGCCCAGCAAAAAGCCGCCCAGCGCAATCGCCGCCGCTTTGTTGTCACGGTCAATCAAGGCCGTGGTCATTGATTCGCCCAAGAGCACGCGATAGACGCCGCGCGCGACGATGAGCAGTACGATGACTGCCAAAATTACGAAGCCGATGGTTGCTGCGGTCATGTTTTCTTTCTTCCTCAAGCTGCGGTGCGGTACCGGGAGCGGTAGCGAACTGGTGACACTGGTTGCGCCCAATGCGGAGAACCAGTTCGCTACCGCTCCCTGTACCGTACCAAGGTTAGCGTTTCAAATCCTTCAAAATCTCGCGCGCCGCATTGAAGCCTGGCGCGCCCATCACGCCGCCGCCCGGGTGCGTGCCGGAGCCACACAGATACAGGTTCCGAATCGGCGTGCGATAGTTGGCCCAACCCGCCGTCGGGCGCAGAAAAAACAATTGATCCAGATTCATTTCGCCGTGAAAGATGTTGCCGCCCGTCAAGCCATACTCCTGCTCCATATCGAGCGGCGAGATCACCTGGCGATGCAAGATGATGTTCTTGATGTTCGGCGCATACTCGGCCAATTCGTCCAGACAGCGGTCAGCGAATTCATCCTTCAACTGCTGTGTCCACGCGCCCTCTTTCAAGCTGTATGGCGCGTATTGCGCAAAGATGTTCATCACGTGCTTGCCCGGCGGCGCGAGCGTGTTGTCATAGGCTGTCGGGATCGTGCATTCCAACATCGGATGTTTCGATGGATAGCCTTGCAGCGCATCGTCCCACGCGCGATCAACATACTCCATCGAAGGGCACACGTGCATCGTCGTTTTGTGTGGCAGGTTGATCTCTTTATCCGACTTGTTCGGGAAGGCCGTGAAGTTGGGCAGCCCATCGAGCGCCAGATTGATCTTGATAACTGCGCCTTCGCAGCGAAAGCTTTCGATGCTGTGGCGGAATTCGGGTTCGAGTTGCTCCGCATCAATCATCTGCAAAAATGTGCGCTTTGGCTCAGCGTTGGAAACGACCAGCTTCGCCGTTAGCTCTTCGCCATTCGCGAGCGCTACACCGTAAGCACTGTCGTCTTTGATCAAAATACGTTCGACGCTCGCATTGGTGCGAATTGTCGCGCCCTTCGCTTGAGCCGAACAGGTGAGCGCCAAGCTGATCCCGCCCATCCCGCCACGCACAAAACCCCACAGGCCGCGCTGCCCTGCTGCGCCGCCCATTACGTGATGCAGCAGAATGTAAGCCGTGCCCGGTGTCGAAGGCCCGCCATTTGTGCCGATCACGCCATCGGTCGCCAGCGTCGTCTTGATTTGCGGCGATTCGAAACGCTCCTGCAAAAAATCTTTCGCGCTCTGCGTCATAATCTTGACCAGTCGCACCAAGCCCGCGTCGCCGAGCTTCAAGGTGTTCAAGCCCAGCTTGCCCATTTGCAGTAAGTCGGTGAGCTTGCGCCGCACGATGTTCGGCGGCGTTTCGAGCAGCAATGATTCGACCCACTCGGCCAACTGCTCCAACTCATTTTCGTATTGCGGATAGACCTCAGCATCGCGCGGCGAAAACTTCGCAATCTCGGCCACGGTCTGCGCCCTGTTCTGCCAAAAGAAGAGATGCCGCCCATCCGGGTAAGCAGTGAAAAATGACGGGTCTTTCGGAAAAATGTGATAGCCGTGCTTGTATAATTCCAATTCATTGATAATGCGCGGTTGCAATAGCGAGCACAGATAAGAGAGCGTCGAGACTTTGAAGCCTGGCCACGGCTCTTCGGTCACACTTGCGCCACCGACGACGTGACGGCGTTCGAGCACGGTGACTTTCAAGCCGGCGCGCGCCAAATAACCTGCCGTGACTAATCCGTTATGACCGCCACCGATGATCAAGACATCTGTCTGATTGGTCATTCATTTCCTCATTGATCTGTTGAATGCGTGGCCTCATTATCCATAGGCAAGCGGGCCATTGAAAGAGCCATTCTGGCATCACGGCAGTGCAGTAGCCTGCCGTTGTTGAAAAAGAAGTCACGATTTGCTAAGAAACGGTCGCCGCTTTTGGAAGAGCCATCGCTAAGCGTGATCGCAAGTATAGAAATCCAATTTTCCGGCCTTTGTGGAGGAGATGAGTCATGACCAAGTTGAGACTGGCTACTTTGTTCGCAGCCTTTGCATTGCTCGTCGGTTGTAAGACAGAACAAGCCAGAAAGCTGACCGTAGCCACGGTGAATAACGCAGACATGATTGTCATGCAGCGGCTCTCAAAGCAGTTTGAAGAGAAGGCTGGCATTCCGCTGGAGTGGGTAGTGCTGGAAGAAAACGTCCTGCGCCAGCGTGTCACGACCGATATTACGACGGGCGGCGGGCAATTCGACATCATCACCATTGGCGCTTACGAAACTCCGATCTGGGCTAAGCAAGACAGACTCTTGGCCGTAGATGATCTGGGCGCTGACTACGACTACAGCGATCTATTGGAGCCGGTGCGCAACGGGTTGTCTTACGACGGCAAGCTGTACGCTGTGCCGTTTTACGCAGAAAGCTCTTTCACGTTTTATCGCGCGGACTTGTTCAAAGGCGCAGGCCTCACAATGCCTGAGCATCCGACCTATGACCAGATCAAAGAATTTGCCGCCAAGCTGCACAACCCGGAACAGAAAGTTTATGGCGCATGCCTGCGCGGCAAACCGGGTTGGGGCGAGAACATGGCTTTTGTCACCACGATGGTCAACACTTTTGGGGGCCGCTGGTTTGACGCAAATTGGAACCCGCAATTGACCTCTCCGGCCTGGAAAGAGGCAGTCGGCTTTTACACTGACCTCTTAAAAAAATATGGCCCGCCCGGCGCAAGCTCGAATGGGCACAACGAAAACCGCGCTCTGTTTGCTAACGGCAACTGTGCGATGTGGATAGATGCCACGTCGGCTGCTGGATATATCTATGACAAAAGCCAGAGCAAGGTTTACGACAAAACCGGCTTTACTAGCGCCCCGATTGCCAAAGTTCCCAATGGCGCGGGCTGGGCGTGGTCGTGGGGACTGGCCATTCCAAAATCTTCAAAGCGAGCGGAGGCAGCCAAGCAGTTTCTGAAGTGGGCGACTTCCAAGGACTACGTGAAGCTGGTGGGTGAGAAGGAAGGCTGGACAGTTATCCCGCCCGGAACTCGCAAATCAACCTACGAGAACAGCGAATATAAAAAAGCAGCCCCGTTTGCCAGCTTCGTGTTGAGTGCCATTCTGGCTGCCGACCCTGCCCATCCGACGGCGGAGCCTGTGCCCTACACGGGGGTGCAGTTCGTCACCATTCCAGAATTTCAAGGCATCGGGACACAAGTCGGTCAATCGCTCGCCGCTGCGCTCGCTGGCCAGATGTCCGTTGAGCAGGCGCTTGAGACGGCACAGCGCGCAACGGAACGAACCATGAAACAAGCTGGTTATATCAAATAGATTTTGGATTTTGGATTTTGGATTGGGGAGCGTTATGAATGAGCAGGATTTCAAGAATAGGACAAAGAAGCTGGCGCTAAGAGTAATTAAGCTTGTCGAGGCTTTGCCCAAAGGACAAACTGCCGAGGTGATTGGCAAGCAACTGCTTCGTTCAGCCACATCGGTCGGTGCGAATTACCGAGCGGCGTGTCGTGGAAAATCTCAAGCTGATGTGATTCACAAACTGGCGATTGTTGAAGAAGAAGCAGACGAGTCACTGTACTGGATGGAGTTGCTTATCGAATCCGAGATTGTTTCTGAAGCTAAGCTATCGAGCTTGATGGCGGAGACTAACGAAATCGTAGCCATGACGGTTGCTTCAATAAAAACGCTGCGCAGCAACCAGTACCACAAATAGATTTTGGATTTTAGATTGAGGAGCCGAGTGAGATACTCAGTGCCTGCAATCAAAAATCAGAATGAGCTAAATCAATGAATACGCTCCGGCAACCACTTCCGCTTCCGCAATCCAAAATCCAAAATCCAAAATCCAAAATCAGAATGCCACTATTATCACCAGCGCTCGTCGTCCTGCTGTTATGGATGATTGTGCCGCTGGCGATGACCTTATGGTTTTCGTTTCAGCGCTACAATCTGCTCAATCCCCTCACTACTGGCTTCGCCGGTTTCTCCAACTACAAATCGCTACTGACTGACTTGGCGCTGTGGACGGCCATGCTGAACACTCTGATTCTGGTCGGTTCGGTGCTCGCAGTCACAGTAGTGCTGGGAACGCTGCTGGCGGTGCTCTTCGATCAGGAATTTTTCGGTCGCGGAGTCGCGCGGCTGTTGATCATCGCGCCTTTCTTCGTGATGCCGACGGTCAGCGCGCTCGTCTGGAAGAACATGCTCTTGCACCCGGTCAACGGCTTGGTTGCCTTTCTCATGCACTCAGTCGGGCTTAAGGCCGTAGACTGGTTCGGCGCCTGGCCGATGACCTCCATCATCATCATTGTGTCGTGGCAGTGGCTGCCGTTTGCGTTGTTGATCTTGCTCACTGCGATTCAGTCGCTAGACCAGGAACAGCGCGAAGCGGCGCGGATGGACGGCGCAGGGCCTGTGCAGATGTTTTTCTTCATCATCCTCCCGCATTTGCGCCGCGCGATCAGCGTGGTGATTATGATCGAGACGATCTTTTTTCTCTCCGTCTTCGCGGAGATCTTCGTCACGACATCGGGCGGGCCAGGCTTGGCGACTACCAACCTGGCCTACTTGATCTACATTCGCTCGCTGCTTGAGTACGACGTAGGCAGCGCCTCGGCAGGCGGTGTGATCGCCATCGTGCTGGCCAACATCGTGGCCATCTTTTTGGTTCGCACAGTAGCCAAAACATTGGAGACTTGATCACAGATGAAGCGCGCGTTTTATCAGAAGATGGTTGTCACACTGCTGGCGTGGAGCGCGGCCCTGCTCGTGTTCTTTCCCATTGCCTGGATGCTGCTGGCAAGCTTTAAGACAGAGATTGATGCTGTCACAACGCCTCCACTGATAGTTTTCAAACCGACGCTTGAAAACTACGCAGCAGTTCAGCAGCGCGCCAACTACCTCAAGTCCGCGACCAATAGCATTTTGATTTCAGGCGGCGCGACGCTGCTGGCGCTGCTGCTCGCGATTCCCGCTGCCTACTCGATGGCCTTCTTTCCAACCAAGCGCACGCGCGACACTTTGCTGTGGATGCTATCCACCAAGATGCTGCCGCCCGTGGGTGTGCTCGTGCCGATTTACATCCTGTTTCGCAATTTCGGGCTGATTGATACGCGAATCGGCCTGATCATCATTTACGCCTTGATCAATTTGCCGATTGTCGTCTGGCTGCTTTACACATTTTTCAAAGAGGTGCCCAAGGATATTCTCGAAGCCGGTCGGATGGACGGCGCAACGCCCAGGCAAGAGCTACTTTCCCTATTGATGCCGCTTGCCCTGCCCGGCGTGGCCTCGACCGCGCTGCTCTCGATCATCCTGTGTTGGAACGAAGCGTTTTGGAGTTTGAACCTGACGACCTCAGACGCGGCGCCGCTGACGGCTTTCATCGCCTCTTTTTCAGCACCTGAAGGTTTGTTCTGGGCCAAACTCTCCGCTGCTTCGTCGCTGGCAATCGCGCCTATTCTGATCTTTGGTTGGCTGAGCCAGCGCCAGCTCGTGCGTGGCCTGACCTTCGGTGCGGTCAAGTAACGGGAGATTCAATGGCAACCGTCACACTACGCAACATCCGCAAAAGCTTCGGCGATTTGGAAGTCATCAAAGGTGTCAACCTCGAGATCGAAGACCGCAGCTTCGTGGTGTTTGTCGGCCCGTCGGGCTGCGGGAAATCAACGCTGCTGCGCCTGATTGCGGGGCTTGAAGAGATCAGCTCGGGCGATCTGCTGATTGACGGCGCAAGAGTCAACGACGCGCCGCCTGACAAACGCGGACTGGCAATGGTCTTTCAAAGTTATGCGCTTTACCCGCATATGACCGTGGCCGACAACATGGCTTTCAGTTTGCGGCTGGCGGGCGTCCCCAAAGCCGAGCGAGACAAGAAAGTTATTGAAGCCGCCAGAATACTTCAGCTCGAAGCGCTGCTCGGGCGTAAGCCAAAGGAACTTTCCGGCGGCCAGCGCCAACGCGTAGCCATCGGGCGCGCCATTGTGCGCCAGCCGAAAGTCTTCCTGTTTGATGAACCGCTCTCCAATCTGGACGCGGGTCTGCGCGTGCAGATGCGCCTGGAGATTGCGCGTCTGCACGAAAGCTTAAACACAACGATGATCTACGTGACACACGATCAGGTCGAGGCGATGACTCTTGCCGATAAGATCGTCGTGCTCAAGGACGGTGTCATCGAACAGGTCGGCGCGCCGCTGGAGCTTTATCACCACCCGAAGAATCTGTTTGTCGCAGGCTTCATTGGCTCGCCCAAGATGAACTTGTTGCCGGCGCGTGTAAAGGCCGTGAGTGAAGCTGGTATTGCTGTCACACTGCCCGGCGTCGGCGAGTTGCACGTGCCAGCGCGACCAGACGGCTTGAAACCGGAGGAGCCGGTCACAGTAGGTGTGCGGGCTGAGCATCCGGCGTTAAACCCGCAAGGGCAATTTCAGGGACAAGTGTCGGTGGCCGAGCGGCTCGGCAATGAAACTTACCTCTATGTTCAACTCGAAGGCGGCCAGATGTTGACCATCGCAACCAACGGCGACAGCCCTGCGCGTGTCCATGACCGCGTGGCTGTCCAGATTCAGGGCAAAGACTGCCACTTGTTCAACTCTGCGGGCGAAGCAATCTGATTTTTCGATTTTGGATTTTAGATTTTGGATTGCTGCTTTCTGTTGGCAGGCCTATTTGCCTATAGCAAGCTCCCAAAATCCAAAATCTAAAATCCAAAATCTAAACGGAGGTCGTTATGTATCTCGAAAAATATGATCTTTCAAAGCGCGTTGCAGTGATTACCGGTGGCGGTCGCAATATTGGCCTCGCCTGCGCGCAGGCGCTGGCCGAAGCGGGCGCTACAATCGTGATTGCAGAAATAGACCCGGCAGTAGCCGCCGCCGGTCAGAGCGAACTAGCCAAAGCTGGCTTCACCGCTGACGTGTTGCAGCTGGATGTTACCAAACCGGCGGACGTGACCACCGCCGCCGATCAAATAGTCCAGCAGCACGGCGGCGTTGACATACTGGTTTGCAACGCTGGCATTGCCTTTAACACGCCAGCCGAGGAGATGACAGATGAGCAATGGTTGAAGGTGATAGATATAAACCTCAACGGCGTTTTCTGGTGCTGCCGCGCCTTTGGCCGCCACATGCTGCAAGCGGGCCGAGGCAGCATCATCAATGTAGGTTCTATGTCGGGCATCATCGCCAACAAACCACAGCCACAGAGCCACTACAACGCGTCGAAAGCGGCCGTGCACTTGTTGACCAAGTCGTTGGCGGCTGAATGGGCTGCGCGCGGCGTGCGAGTCAATGCTGTCGCGCCGACTTACATCGAAACGGCGATGACGCGCCGCGGCATGGATAATCCCGAATGGTTCGCCACCTGGTTGGAGATGACGCCGATGCACCGCGTCGGGCAACCGCCAGAAATTGCCTCAGTCGTGTTGTTTCTCGCCTCAGACGCCTCAAGCCTGATGACCGGTAGTATTGTGCTCGCCGATGGTGGTTACACTTGCTGGTAAATAAACTCGCTGAATTGCCGGAGGAAACATGAACGATTCGATCTTACGTCAAAGTCTCGCTGAACTGCTACGTGGCGGGCAGGCGCACCTGACGCCACAGCAAGCGTTGGCTGAGCTGAATCCAGCGTTGCGCAACGTGCGACCGGCAAGCGGTGGTCATTCAGTTTGGGAAGAGTTGGAGCACATGCGGCTTGCGCAAGAAGACATCCTGCGTTACACGCTCGACGCAAACTGGGTTTCGCCGCCCTTTCCCGAAGGCTACTGGCCGACAGCAACCGATCAACTGACAGATGAGGCTTGGTCGGCTTCGGTCAAGGCGTTCTTCGCTGATCTCGAAGAGGTCGTCAAGCTGGCGCAGGACGCGAAGGTGGATCTGACCGCAGAGATTCCACACGGGCAGGGACACACTTATCTACGCGAAATTCTGTTGGTCGCGGATCACAATGCTTATCACCTCGGCCAAATCGTTCAGATACGCAGGGCCCTCGGCGCTTGGGCTAGCTAGGGAGTAACCGCTTACCAGCGATAGAGCGCGCAAACAGTCTCATAGCCTTGCTCATCGGCGATGCGTTCCAATTCGTCCACTTGTGCTTGCCAGCCGTCCAGTTCGGCTTGTAAGCGAGCGTGTTCCTCCGGCGTCAAATCGTCCAGCTGTTCACGTCGCCAGAGTTCTTGGCGAACGGCAGTGCAGTAGAGCCGCGCTCGTGGCAAATCCGGCTCTTCGACGAAGCCGAATCGCTGGTGCCAGCGGCGGCTCGCGTCGTTGCCAATGTGGTAGCGACTCATCAAGCGCGCTTCTCCGTAGAGATGCAGATGATTGACAGCTTCGGCAACGAGGGCAGTAGCGACGCCTCGTCCGTGCCACGCCGGATGCACGAAGAGCAAGTCCAACCGCGCGCTGCTCTGACCTGCGCTGAGTAAGGCCGCGCCGATAAGCTTTTCTGCGTCGTGAGGGTCAATCGCCACACGTGAGGCTGCGAGCGGGTTGCCACGTTCGCCGGAGAAGTGTTCGTCGAGCACACGGCGGGCAGCTTGCTCCAACTTGGCGTCAGTGTAATCGCAATACTCGATGGTTGTGCCAAAGGCGGCGACGTAGGCTTCGATCAGCTTGTCAGCATCGGCGCTTTGCGCGGGTCGCAAGCGGCAAGGCGTATTGATAGGGTGCGACGCGACTCTCAGCGTGGTAATGACCGGATGATCACGCGGCGTGAAATGCGCCTGGCCATCGTAATACTCGCATTTCCAACCAGGCTCGAAGGGCAACAGTTCATACTCTTCCACGCTCATCGGCACGTGGCGGCTTTGCATTGGCATGGCAAACAGACCTTACAACTGCGCCACCAAATCAATATCCGCCGCGCGAAAGCCTTTGTCATTCTCCGCGCGCACCAACTTGAATTCAAAAATAAATCGGCGGCTGGGTAATTCCATCGGGCTGGCCTCCTGCGGCAAGTTGGTGTCGTGAAACCAAGCCGTGCCGTAGGGCGAATCGGGATGTTTGGCGTCGGTCATCCAGAGGTTTTCATCAATGTGTTTGAGGTAACGGAAAAAGCCGAAGTCGTTCTTGTGGTAATAGCAGATGCCGCGCACGCGGTGGCCGAGTTCGCCCCATTCATTGGCCTCCCCGTTCTCGTTATCAATCGGCAGTAAATTTGGAATCAGATAGCCGGACAGGAACATATCGGCTTCGCGCCGCAGTTCGTGCGAGACGTTGTCGAAGGCGGCGACTTCGACGCGACAGCCCTTGTTCTGCAAGGCGCGCACGACCTGCACGAAATCACCATCGCCCGTCACCAACAAAACGCGGTCAAGGTTGGCGGATTGCAGCAAGGCGTCTACGGCGAGGTCTAAATCGGCATTGGCTTTGGCGACACGGTTGCCGTCTTCGTCCTCGAACCATTTGACCTCTTTCTGAATCACCTTGTAGCCGAAATCACGCAGCACCGAATAGAAGCTATTAGTGCGATTGCGATAATAAGTGTCGCGGCGCGCTTTGTCGGCGTCGTAGCTGACATAGGCGTTGAGCCGCATTGCCTCGGCTCCATCACGACAAGCGAATTCGCGCAGGATTTCGTAGCCCATGCCGTAGCCGCCATTGCGATTGATGTTGGCTACGTCCACATACACGCCGACGCGTGAGTTTGATCTCATGACTAGCTTCTCTCCTACTAAACGCTCGCTGCCAGACGCTGCAAGCTTTCTTGATATGGTGGGCGCGCGATGCCGCGCTCGGTGATGATGGCGGCGACGTAGCGATTGGGTGTCACGTCGAAAGCGGGGTTGGCAATCTGTACGCCTTCCGGCGCGAGTTGGACGTCTTTGACGTGCGTGACTTCGAGCGGAGCGCGCTCTTCGATGGGAATGTGCTCGCCGTCGGGGATGCTCAGGTCGAGCGTGGAGATGGGCGCAGCGACGTAGAACGGTAGGTTATTCTCTTTGGCCAGCACGGCGACGGAGTATGTGCCGATCTTGTTGGCGACATCGCCGTTGGCCGCGATGCGGTCGGCGCCTACGATGATGCAATCAATCTGGCGCGCTTTCATGAAATGGCCGGCCATGCTGTCAGTAATCAACGTGACCGGGATGTTGTCTTTGTGCAATTCCCAGGCGGTTAGCCGCGCGCCTTGCAGGAAGGGGCGTGTTTCGTCGGCGTAGACGGCCACCCGCTTGCCCGCTTCGACGGCGGCGCGGATGACGCCGAGCGCTGTGCCGTAGCCGGCGGTGGCCAAGGCCCCGGCATTGCAATGGGTCAAGACGGTCGCGCCATCGGGGATCAACTCAGCGCCGTGACGGCCCATTGCCTTATTGGCGGCAACATCTTCGTCGTGCATGCGGTTCGCTTCTGCAATGAAGTGAGCGCGGGTCTCACCCAGCGAAGCTCCTTCATTTTTCAGCTTGGTGTAAAGATTGCGCATCCGCTCGATGGCCCAGAAAAGGTTGACGGCGGTTGGGCGTGTTGCAGCAAGCACGTCACAGATAAGGTTGAAAGCCCGCTCGAATTCTTGTGGGTCTTCGGTGCGGGTGTCGCGCGCGCCGAGGGCGACGCCCATCGCAGCGGCGACACCGATGGCTGGAGCGCCACGCACGACCATCTCTTTGATGGCCCAGGCGACCTCTTCGTAGGTGCGGAAAACCGGGTACAGCTCTTCGGTCGGCAAGCGTCGCTGATCAATCATCACGACGCCGGTCTCAGTCCATTCCAGTGTCTTAATCATAAGTAGAGTCGTTCATTGATGAGGCAACCTGGTGACATCACAAGTAGGGCCTCGTCGCACAGTCATATTGCAGATAGAGTGAGATTGCGTAACAGCTTATCAAGCGTGGGAGAGTCTACTGCAAATTGCCGCTTGCGGGAAAGGCGTGATGAAATGATGAGGCTGACCAAGCACTGACCAAAAAAAACGTCGTAGCGTGGTGAACCGCCCGCGTAAGCGGTTCACCACGCTACGACGCCCAAGCACATTGTGGACTGATCAATGTGCGTTGTTTCGGTCAGCTCAAGGGCTGAGCCCCAGGCCGTGGCAGGCTGATCGAAACGCCGGGTTGGAATTGGCTGTTACAACCTGGCAAAACTTTTTTCAAAATACGCTGCTTCAATTTCAATCACGAGTTGCCAGCGCAGGCAATTGCGCTGGCTGGCCAGGGGCTGAGCACCTGCAACGCTGTTGCAGGTGCTCAGCCCCTACGCTGCGCGAAACAGCGCGACCCGATTCCGGTAAGCGCCGGATTTCAGCCGCTACTGCACCCAATGGCTGAAGTGGACGCAAACTCGTCTATAAGTGCGCTGCGAAAAATGAATTTTCAATTGTGCTGCTATAAGACTGAAAAAATCGTCCGAAGGGTGAGTCCCAAGATAAAAATTTTCAGGAAAAATTTGCGCGGCAAAAAAAGTGGAGAAAATGCCGTGTGCAGTAGCCTCTTTAGCCTCGGCTATCTATAATGCCCCGCCGTGAACCCATCCCAGACTGTGGCAGACATCGTGCAGGCACTTAAACAAGGGCAGGAGGTAGAGCAAAATTTCGAATTGCTTTACCGGCACTGTTATGCCCAGGTCTTTTTTTTCTTCCGGCGAAAAAAAAAATCGGTTGAAGAAGCCCAAGAACTCACCCAGGAGACGTTTTTTTCAGTCTATATAAGCTTGAATCAGTTGCGGCAGGAGGATCAGTTCACTGTTTGGCTGTATCAGATCGCCCGCCGCACGCTTTATAACCAACGGCAGAAAGAACATGCACAGAAGCGAGCGGGTCAAAACCTCCCCTTTGACCGCTTTAGCACAGACGAATTCGACGAGCGATTGTCCCCAGCGGCACGACTCAATGATTCAGTCCATACTCCCCTAGAGTCGTTGCTTGAGAAAGAGCATATGCAGCAGATACGGGAAGCCATTCAGCAATTGCCCGAACGGGCGCGCCGTTGCCTTGAACTGCGCATTAACGGCGAGTTGCAATATCACCAGATCGCGCAAGTGATGGGCATTTCCACCAATACTGTCAAATCGCACCTTAACCAAGCCAGACAACTGCTGCGCAAGCAGTTGGGCGAGTATTTAGACGAGCTTGAATTTTGAGTATCCAGGGGCGCGGAGATTCAGCAAGGGAGTTCAGCCGATGACGGGCCGAGCTGAACAGAGGGGAATTTATATGAATGTTATTCGACATCAATTTGATAAACATGGCGAGGAGCACCTTAGCGACGCCGAGTTGTTCGAGCTGCAACAGGGCCTATTGTCACCGGCTCGCTTGGCCAGCGTGCAACAACATTTGTTCGATTGTTTTGAATGTTTGCGGGCCTTCAAAGATGGGAGCGACTTTTTTACTCCGCTACAAACTGATGAAATGATTCCTAGTAATGAGCAGATCGAGGCTGGCTGGCAGGAGTTGAAAAAACGTTTGCCATTGTCAGAAGCAAGTTTTCAGGCTGCTCCTGCGGCAGATCCAGTTGCCAGCGCGTCCAGCGGTTGGTTGCTGCCACTTGCCGCCGGACTGCTTGTCACACTTGGTTTGGCCGGCCTCTTTGTCTGGCGTGGGCGGCAAACGGAAACCCAGCTCGCGCAAACCTCCGACACTCCGTCACAGCCTTCGACGCAAGCTAGCCCGGCTGCGAGTGCGCGACCAACCGAGACGACGTTTGACCAACGAAGAGCTGTCGGGCAAGCCAAGCTAGAGTCTCCGCGACCTCACCGGCAAAGTCAGGCGGCTCAGCCACCGTTTTCGACCAGAGAGATGTTTGTCACTTCAGGTGAAAAAGCGGCTACAGATGTCACTCAACCACAATTGTTGTTTGTGCCTGCTCAGGAAAAAACCTTCAGCGTCAAGTTGAGAATCTACAACCCACTTGGCTACCGCTCCCTCCGCGTCGAGTTACTCGACAGCCAGCGGCAAGTAGTACGGACGGCGGGCGGCAAAGTGACTAAAGACATGGCAATTGAAGCGGTCTTCGAGCGGGCGGGCCTGGCGGACGGCAAATACTTCTTGCGGGTGACCGGCTCTCACGGCCAAAACGAGGGTACCGAATCGCTGGAGTCCGTTATCGAAATCACTGCGCGGAGCAATTAGAGCGGATTGCAGATCAGCGTAGGGCAGGTTCCTAACCTGCCCTGGTTTCAATCAATGTTTAGCGAAACCCATGTAGGGCAGGTTAAGAACCTTGTCATTACCCACATTTTTCGCGTTTAGCGATTTCTGCTTAATGGGTGAGTTTCATTCATGGACGATCTTGCCCAATTGATCGGGGTTTGAGAGCCTAAGGAGCATCTTCAACCCATTTTTCAATTGAGGCAGGTAATGAAAGCAACGCACCCTTTGCGATGCCCGAACGAGTGCGAAACCGTCGAGCAAGATTTCAAGTTGATCCGTACTTATGGGCCACACCACACGCCTTTCTATCGCTGTTTGAAATGTGGCCGTGAGTTCAGTGCGCGTCACGACAGCGTCTTTGCTGGCTTTCATACTGATGAGCAGACGATTTATCGTGTGCTCAAGGCGCTCGCCGAAGGTAACGGCATCCGTGCTTGCGCGCGCATCTTTGACATCGACAAGAACACGGTAGCGCTGATCCTTGAGCAAGCGGCCGCGCACTGCCAACGCGTGAGTGAGTGCCTGATCAAAGACTATCACCTAGAAGAATGCCAGTTGGATGAACTCTGGTCGTTTGTCAAAAAAAGGAGGCGCACCTGTCGACCCTGGAAAAACTCCAGGCCATCTATGGCGACCAGTGGGTCTGGGTGGGCTTCGACCCGCGCCACAAAGTCGTGCTCCACTTTGTAGTGGGCCGCCACGTCCAAGCGAACGCCAACCGCTTGGTCAAAGGTGTGCGCGATCGTTCAGATGGGCACTTGCCCTTATTCACGTCCGATGAGCTAGAGCAATATGACAATGCGCTGCTCGAAGCTTACGGCCTGCGCCAAGAGTTCCCGCGCACTGGCAAACGCGGGCGGCCACGCAAGCCGCGGCTCAAAGCGCCCAAGCATTTGCTCTACGCACAAGTCGTCAAGCGACGCCAACGAGGTCGCGTAGTTGAGATTACGACGCGTGTCGTCTTCGGTACGCGGAAGGCCGTAGCCGCCAAGCTCAGGCGCTCGCCGGTGAGCAAGCACATCAACACGAGCTTCGTCGAACGCAACAATCTGACGATGCGGCATCAGAACCGCCGCTTGGTGCGTAAGACGATTGCTTTTTCAAAGAAGCGCGAGTGCTTGGAGCAACAACTCCACCTTGCCTTTGCTTATTACCATTTCGTTAAGCCTCATCTCGGTCTGCGAGAAGAGGTCAAAGGCGAAGCTAAAAAATACCGGGAACGGACTCCGATGATGGCGGCAGGGATCACAGATCACATTTGGACAATGCCAAAACTGTTCTCCAGAGCCACTTTGGAGCTACTCTGAAAAAATCTAGCGTGATTTCATCTCCATGAATGAAACTCACCCACTAAGGATTTCTGCCTTTGGCCCTGAAAGGGCGGTGGAGATTAGCCGGTGGTGCAACCACCGGGAACGCGGCAGCACGACATTGCACCCCGGCAGGGGTGCCGGAAAGGGCGTGACAATACGAAAGTTGCTCCGCTTCGTGGCTTGTCCCGCGCCCCGCCAGGGCGCAACGCCAATAACGACAGACTCCCGGTGGTTGCACCACCGGCTAATATCCGCCGCGCCTCTGGCGCTCAACTGAAAAGATGTGGGTAATGACAAGGTTAAGAACCTGCCCTACATCCAATTGCAAACCGCTCTAACCAACTTGGCTGGCCCAGACTTACGGATTGCCGACCAGCACAAAAGGAGCCCAGAAATAAGGCACGCTGCCACGCCGGATGGCGTCGAGTTGGGCTTGTCGCAATGCTTGCGCCTTGTTGAGCCTGCTGAGCTGGCCTTGCGCTTTACCTTTCAGTAGGTATTGATAGAAACGAATCATCTGATCGGCGGCAGCTTCGTCATCAACTTTCCACAGGCTGACCAGCACGGAAGGCGTGCCAGCGTAGATAAAAGCGCGCATCAATCCCATCAATCCTTCGCCGTTGATCTCTTTGCCTAGACCAGTCTCACAGGCCGAGAGCGAAACCAACTCGGCATTGAGCCGCAACTTAAAAATTTCGCTGGTGGTCAGCACGCCGTCTTCATCGCTGGCAGTATGAGGCGCGCCACCCGCCGTATTTGCTGTCGCCGCGCGGGGCGATAGCAGCAGCCCGGAAAAGCCCGGCGCAGTTTCACTCATCAGGGCGTGTACTGAGAAGTGCACAAAGCGATACTGGCCCAGGTGCCCTGTCGCTTTGACATTCTCTTCGTTGGCCCGCGCGCCAAGAAAGAGCGCGACCCGCTTGCGCGGAAAGAGCGCCGCAATCTTTTCTACCTCGTCGCGGCTATGCGGCAGCGGCGCGAGCTGGCCCGGTGTGTCCGTCCTGGTGGTCTGGGACAAGGCGGTGGACAAAGCACTTGAATGCTCGCCATAGAGCGGATCGCCAAAGGCAATAAAATCTTTCCGCTCTGGGCGGACCCGATATGTCTCGGCCTGCAAATTGGCCCAAATGCTGACGGAGGGCGCATAACTAATGGCAAAATCCTTGATCAGATAAGGCCACTCGTTGAGCGCAGCCGTAGCCTGTTGCTCGGCGGTCTCTTTCAGCAAAGCCTCGAAGGGCAATCGTTGCAAAGCCCCATCGGCCACAATAACCAACTGGGTCTTACCCGCGAGCTGACTTCTAGCTGGGCCAATCAATTGCCTAGATAAGGCGCGCGCCTCTTGCCAATAGCGGTCGGGCAAAAACTGTTGCTTGTCTGCCAACAGCTTGATCAGCCTGCTGGTGTTCTCATTGATATCCTTTTCACTGGCGAGTTTATGCACGGCAAAATCGCGGCGGCTAATGACGAAAAGAAAGGACTCGCTTTCACCTAGCGAATAGGCCAGCACCGCCGTTCGGTTATCAAGCCGCGCTTGAGCCTCGGTTAAGCCGATAGGCGAGCTGCCGGGCCAGTGCGCCGGTTGGGTTGAAGCAGGTACAGCAGCGCGAGGCAGACGCTTGCTTTCCGGTTTGATCCGGGCTGCGACCAAGAGATCCAAAAAGGCGCGGGCACGCCAGCTCTCGGAGAGGTGAAAAGCTTCAGCCGCTCTTTGTTCTTGCGCCTCCCGGCTGGCAGGGCTGGCTGATTCCATCAATAAGGAGAGCATGTCTTTATAGACTTTGACTTTGTCCTGCCAGAAACCAATCTTGTCCTCGTCTTCATTGAGCCGCTTGCGAGTCTTTTCCAGCGCTTCGATGGCTAAACTATAATGCTCTTTCGCTTGCTCAGGCTGGTTGAGTTGGCGGTGGATGGCGGCCATTCCACTTTGCGCCGACCAAACCAAACGCGCTGAATTGATCTGCTCGCCGATTTGCAACGCATCTTGCTGAGCTTGCAACGCCTTGCTCCATTCGTTCAACTTGGCGTAGGTCAGGCCAAGCCAATGGAGCGAGAGACCCACTTGAATCGGCTTTCCGATGGACTGCGAGATTTGCCGGGCTTCCTCTTGAATGGCTAAGGCTTGCTGATAATTTCCCAGCTCATAATGTAGCCGACCTAAGCTGGCCAGTGTAGGGCTTTTTCTGGAAGGGTCGTCGCTCTGATCGGCTAACTCGACTGCTTCATACAAAAGCCGCTGGGCTTCGTCATATCGTTTCAGTTCGTTATAGGCTCCACCCAAATTGGTCAGCAAAAAAATTTGAGCATCAACGTTCTTCCTTTTCCTGGCCAATTCCAAGCCCTGCCTGTAAGAGCTAATTCCTAAATCCGTAGCCCCAAGGCGGCGATAAGCTACACCTAGATTGCCTAGAGTGTATTCCCTGATATTTGACGAGGCCGCGGACAATTCTCTGCGGCAAGTGGCCAAACCATTGGCGTAGTCATCCTGGAGTATATAGCTCTCGCAAAGAGCGCCGAGCAAATAGTCACGTTGTTCGACTTCACTGGTGAACTCGGCAAGTCGCAGTGCCTCGGTGTAGGATTGAATGGCTTGTTGCGGTTGGCCGGATTTGTTTTGCACATAGCCTCTGAGCACCAACACTCTGATCTGCTGTTCAAGCTCACCTTGCTCCCGGGCGGTCAGCAAAAGTTGCGCGCTCAATTGCAACGCCACAGCATCGTCTGCCGGCTTATTGGTTCGCACCAGCACAGCGCTTTTTTCATAAAGCGCATCTCGTAGGTTCGGCGCTAAAGCAAGAGCTTGATCCAGGAACTTCAAACTCTCCGCATAATTGTTTTTCTGTTTATAGAAATATCCCAATCCGTAGAAGACAGCGGCATTATCGGGCTGCTGCTGCGAAACAGTGCTTAGATAAGCGTTGGCTTCTTCAGCTTGGCCAAGTCTCAGGTAAGCATCAACCAACATTTTGTACGGCCGGGTGAAGCCCGGCGCCAATGACAAACTTCGCTGGCAGTGTTCGATTACGCGCTGTTGGTTGTTTCGGTCGGTAGCCTTTAGGTTGTAGAGCGTGGCCAAGCCGTAATGCTTCAGCGCCTGTTGTGTGGGCGTTTGCGCGACCAAATTGTTGAGAAAGCTCTCCGCCTCCGCTACCAAGCCAGCCGCGTTGGCTGTCTCGGCAAGCCTTTTATAAGCCAGCTCCATCTGCGGCGAGGCTTCGATCAGAAGTTGACATTCCGCGAAGGCCTTTGGATATTCGCGCTCCTGAATCAACTTTAGGATAGTCGTATAACGATGATCTTGGGGGAACACAGCATAGCTTTCCGGCAAGGCAGAATGAGTTGCTGTCAGAAACAAAAGGGTAGCCCCAATTGAGACCACCCTACTCAAGCGTTGCTTACTCATTGACTATCTCCAGTAAGGGCCGGTGGTTCCATTATGATCTTCATTGCGATTGACCATTTAACCTCATCCCTTACACAGCCATTCTTTACTAACTCGATGGCGGCGTATCAGGGCTTTCTTTCTCAGTACCCTCATTCGGCGGTGGTGGCGTGTCAGGACTTTCCCCGTCACCACCCGACGGTGGCGGCATTTTTGGGGTTTCTCCCGGATCGCCGGTGCTTTCAGGGACAATCACTGTGCGTAATTGAGACCCTGCCCCAGCGACTGCCGACATGGCGTTGAGAACTTCTTTCGGTTCGCTCATCTTATAGCTCCTTTTCTGCATGGTGAGTAGCCTCGCCGCGTCCTTGAATTACTTGAAGGACGTTGCAAGGTCTAGGTTTGTCGGACTGATTTCTGACCGAAAACAGCTCTGTCAGAAGAGGAATGAATGCTTGGCTGGTTGGTAGCGGGCTAACTAGCGCAAGCTCATACATAAAGAACGATTTATTTCAAAAATGTTCAGTCCGCCCGGCTATTTTCTTGAATTTAATTTTTCGGGACTTTCAAGCAAGCACAGCAGGGGGTGGGGTTTCAAGGTCCGCCACAATCAGCAAGCCCACCAGTAGGAGTAGTAACAATAAGGTTTCTGAATCACCAAAATTGTAATTGGCCAGTGAACTGACCGTAAACCCACCAAGCGCTCCGAACACACCCAGACTCAACCCAACCGGAAAACTGCGACCAGTCGTTTGTTGCCGTTTGAAACCGCGCCAAGCAAAACCGATCATCGTGGCTATCAACCAGACGTAACAACCCAAGGCCAGCAACCCACGATCGAGCGCAATCTGAATCAGCGTCGAGTGTGTGTGCGTTACGTAATCACCCGGAAAACCCCACTCCTGCCAATGCCGTTTATGCGCATCCAACCCCACGCCCAACCAGGGATGTTGCGGAATCACTCGCAAGCCAGCACGCATATATGCCAAGCGGCGCGTTGTACTGTCATCATTGAACGTGACCGTCCCACTTTGCCGTGCCGCCATCACCACAAATAACGAAAGCCCACCCAACAATAATACCAACAGGCCCGCGACCAACAGCGCACGGCGACCTCCTACCAAGATCGAGACTAGCAGCAAGGTCAGCAAAAAAGCTGCGATCACCGCGCGCGAAGCCGTAAAAAGCAGGGCTAGTGAAAAGAGCAGGAACAACAGGCCAAACCCACCCAGTAGACGTATGCGTTGCTGCCCCCTTACAGCGGTGAGCGCGGTCAGTAATATGCCGTAACAGAGTAATGCCAGCATTTGCATCTGCTCGGCATAAGTCAAAAACTGGCGCGCAAAGCCGGAGACACGAAAACGCCTTGAACGTCCTGCCGTGGTGAGGCCAAGTGCGTCTGCGCGTGCTTTCAGTGCTTCGTTTACCGTCAGCTTCACCTGCACCGGGTCGCCAGCGCGCAAAGCCTCGACTTCAAGCGTAGTATTGTCAGATCGGCTTTTGATGAGGCGGGCAGCATCCGCTACGGTGTAAATGCGATGCTTGCCGACCATCCAAATCACATCACCCGGCTGTAATTGGCTTGCCGGCGGCTGACCGGCGAGAAGCGGACTGTCCGGCTCGATAGCAGCAATCACCATCCCACGCCCGTAGACTTTCTCAAACAAGCTGAAGCCGACACCGGCCAGGCTGGAAACGAGCAAGATGGCTAAGAGCGGCTTGACGGCTCTTGCTTGCAGGTTGCTGGCCAACAGGTAAACCGCGCCGAAGAGCAATAAAGTTTTCAGCTTTGGTAAACTGACGCTCGGCTCAACCGAGAAGATCGCAGAAAGCACCGTCAGACCGGCAAACCAGAGCAATGGTTTATCAAGTGATGTGCGGCGGAAATGCAGCTTGCCGAGCGTCACATCGCGCACTATCCAGGCGATTAAGCTGATGTCTAAGCCTAAATGCGCGGCGAAGATCGAATGCGGGACGGCCAGCGCAAAGAGCATCAACCCGCCCAACAACACTCGATTGGCCCAGCCTGCCAGCGGTCGTTGAGCTTTAACCGCCGCCAGCCCATCCCAAGCTGCCCACCAATCCGCAGCAGGTTTTGCTAGAGCTTGGCCATTGGTTGTCGAGTCCTCGCTTTGAACGGCAGTGGAGTGTGATGTCATCGGTTGGGTTTACTTTCCCGCAGGCATTACCCGTGTTGATTGAATGCGTAGTTTGTGCGCGGGCTGAATTATCCAATCAACTCCCCCATTGGCTCAAGGCTTACGGTGCAAATGTAGGCTACCTTCTTGCGTCCAGAGCAGCACCGTCGCGCGTCCTTCACCGCACTCCCCTTCCACTATCTGCGCGCTCTGCTTCTTGAACTTGAAGGGAAAGTTGCCTAACTCCATCCTGGTGCGGAATGAAGAGGCGGTCAATTTGAAATCGGCATTGGCTGGCAGCGTTACGTCCACCCGTCCGGCGAATGATTTCAGCTTGTAGCTGCCGTGCGGCAAGATCTCTCCGGTAAAATTGATATTGCCACTTGTACTGTGCGCTTCGACGCGCGGGCTGCGCAGTCCGCTGAAGACAATGCTGCCCTCCAGCGTCCGCGCGCGCACTGGGCCGCTCGTGTTGGCGACCACAATGGCGCATTTGTAGCACAACAAGTCGAGCTTGATCGCGGCTGGCACGATTAGTTCCAACTCAACGGCTGCCAGCCCGGTCACTTCGACTTTGACGCGGCCTTCCGATGTTTGCTTAGCATTGATCTGCGCGTCAGCAGCGGACTGTTTGGCATTAATGACGACTTTATTGGTATTACTGGCAGCGGTGATTTTGATCGAGCCAGTTTGATTGGTGACTTCGACCTCGCTCGAATCCGGCACGACCTGGAAAGTTTTGCTGAGAGTTTGGGCGCGGGCCTGCGGCACCGACGAGGTGGCCAGGAACAGACCCAGCGCCAAACCATAAACTGGTTGCATTGAAGGGAAGAAAGTTTGGGCTAACATGGCGCGCCTACCATTTGAGCCGCTCGATGTCCTCCAGCAATTGCCGTTTCTCCTGATACAAATCGTGCATCATCGCTAGATGTATCGCATCGTCAGGGTTGGTCTGCAGGTGACGGCGGCAGTTCTGCAACGACACCTCGATCCGGCCCAACTGCTGCTCGAAATCTGTGCGGCGCTGCGGCTGCCAACTAACCATGCGGGCCTTGAGCGTTTCTATTTTGCGATCCAGTTCCGCTTCTTCTGGCAGAATCGCAACCGCCTGCATACCGCGCATCGTTAACACCGAGTTGTATTGACGATAGAAGCTGACCGCGCTGAAAGCGATCAAAGCCAGCCCCGCCACGCCCGCGCCCGCCAATTGTGGCAGATTGAACGTGAAAGTCTTTGACTGTAGGCGCGCCCACCAACTTTGTTTGAGAGCGGCCGCTGGCGTGCTGGTCTCCTCAGCAGCCAACTCCGCTTCAAGTGCGTTGCTGATACGCAGCCACAGCGCACTCGATGGAGTGTGCAACGGCAGATCACGGGCGGCAGTGCGAATTTCGCTCAATTCCAGTTTGATGGTTTGACAGGGGGGGCAAGAAGTAAGATGGCCTTCGATTACGACCTCGTCGTTGTCTCTTAGTAAACCATCCAGATGATCAGACAACGCATTGACAACATTCCGACATTCCATACTGCTTTCTCTCCGAACTTACCTTGTGTGTGGTTTGTGTTCGCTTTCAGTTTTTAGTCGGCAGCCGCAGGCGAATTCCAACTAAAACTAAGCTTTCTTGTTGAGCAACTCTCGCAACCGCATGCGGGCTTTGTGGAGTTGCGACTTTGAAGTTCCCGTGCTAACGCCCAGGATACGACCGATCTCCTCGTGCTCAAAGCCTTCGACATCGTGCAGCACGAAGACCGAGCGATAGCCCGGCGGCAATTCCGAAATTGCCTTATCCAGCGCGATCCGATCCACAAAACGCGGGCGTTCGCCTACGCCTTGAATCAGGTCTTGAATCTCGCCGATCTCGCCTTCTTCAGTGGTCTTTTCAAGCTTCACACCCTTCTTGCGGAAATGCATCAAGACATGATCGACCGTCAGACGATGCAACCAGGTGGTGAATGCCGATTCCCCACGAAAGCTGCCCAGCTTGCGGAAGAGTTGAATGAAGACTTCCTGCGCCAAATCTTCTGCTTCGGTCGGGTTGGCGATCATCCGCAGACACAGACTATAGACCCGCCGGTGATGACGTTCGTAAAGCGTCTCGAACGCCGCCATATCGCCGCGCGACGCCGCTTGAGCCAAGTCGTAATCCGACGTGGCCAGGTTGATCGGTTTCGCTATCACGCTTGTTGCCTGCTCTCCTGCCGAGAGCGGGCATCTTCATCAGACGGATAATGGCGAAGAAGAAGCACCCGCGACGTACATGATCTCCGATACAGCTTAAAGAACTTATGTGCGTCGCAATCGCCGCCTGTGATGCCGCTCTTTCAAATGTGGGTTGCTCTTGCCCAAAGATTTTAATCTTGCCGTTTTATAACTACTTACCTCAAGGTGCGTCATCATAGCGCACCGCGTTCAAGAGCCGCAACCAATTGCCTGCCTTTCATTTCCGGTTGGCAATCTGGGCTACGGGCAGGGTAGAATCCGCGTGCTGACATTGCTCTCAAAGCCCGATTTGCCCGCTGAAAAGTTTTTATGCCACGTATTGGAATTGAACTGAATAACGTCTGCAACCTGGACTGCACGCATTGCTTCCGCAATATCTATCGCGGTGCGGGCGATAAGAGCGACCTTTTCCTGCCGCTCGAAGTCTTGGAAAAAATTCTGCTCGAAGCCAAGCCGCTCGGCTATCGCCACATCGCTATCACTGGCGGTGAGCCGCCACTACATCCGCGTTTTGGCGAGGCGCTCGACCTGATTGCTACGCACGGCTACACCTACCATTTCCTGACCAACGCGCGAAACTTTCAGAAGACTTTTCAGACCGTCAACACTCCTTTGCGCCGCGCACAGCTCAGCGGCATCACCTTCAGTCTGGATGGCGCGACCGAGGCCACGCACGATCAGATTCGCGGTCACGGCTCTTATCGCGAAGTCGTCACGGCCATCGCGGTCTGTCAGGCGGCTGGTATACAGCCCAGCATCATCACCACCATCAACAAAGCCAATCGCCACGAGATCGAGCAACTCGCCCTGCTCGGCGCGCATTTGAAGGTCAGGCTGCAAGTCTTCGGCCACCAGATGCCGACCGAACACAATCTGGGCGCGGACTTGATCCTGCCCTTGAGCGAATGGCGCGCAGTCGAACGCGATGTCGCGCGCGTGACGACCGAGTTTCGTCACGAGATTGCGATGGCAGTGGGTTTCTACAGCGACTATTACCTGCCACGCTGCGCGCCACTGACGCTGGATGACTTGAACATAGATTATCGCGGGCGGCTGACGCTCTGTTGCCAACTGTCGAACTACCGCGATGGCGATGACGAAGGCGAAGACGTGGTGGGCGATTTGAAAAAAGAAAGCCTGTCAGCGGTAATCAGCAAGCTGATGGATTTGGTTAATCAAGTGCACCGCGAACGGCTAGAAGTGGCGAAAGACGGCGCACGCGAGGAAGAACAGCATTATCCGTGTCTGGCTTGTATTGGCCGCTTCAAAAAGACGAGCGAGCAACCCATGCTCGTGCAAATCGGGCTGCGGAATTAAACAGCCAGCTCAATTCCGCAGCCCGATTTTCCATTCTTATGATTCTCTATCCTAGTTCTTCACTGCGCATCCACCATCAGCGGCAACTCCACCAACGGCACGTCTTTATTATTCGTCGCGATCTTGAGCACGCCCTGATGACGGCCTTTCAACGGTTTATCGCTGAAGCCGATGCGCAGCAGGAACGTCTGTCCATTGCCGGTCACCGTTTCGACCTTGGCTTTGATAAACGGCAGGTCAGAGGTCAGGCTCTTGATTTCCAAGCCCTCGCCCCGCGTGATCGTCACCCAGGCAAATCTGCTCAGCGTGCTGAAATCATAATCGGGCAGCGAAAAGGGAATGTTCTCAAACACGACCTTCGCCGGATTGACTTTGACTGGCGAGACAACGCGCAAATCCAACTCCAACACCAGCTCCGGCGTCTCCTTGCTATCGGTCGTCAGCTTCACCGTCTGATGGTACACGCCGAGCGGCAGCTTGGTGGAAGCTGCAAAGTTGACTGTATAGCGTTTCCCTTCCTCCAAGGTGTTGAGCGTCAGGCTGAAAGCCTCGCCACCCGGATCAAGTTTGGTGATCTTCAGCGGCTGCGGGCTATCGTTGTAGATGCTGAAAAGGCCACCCGCCGTCAGGCCGAGCGGAACTTCCGTGCCCCAGCGGTCAGCCGGGCCGACAAACAACGAGCCAATCCGCTTACCTGCGGGTGCAGCCTCCGGCACGCTGATGACCATCGTCATTATCAAGGTAAATTGCGGGCGCGCCGGATCGTTGGTAAAGACCTCAGCCGTTTTGCTGAGAGCGCCACCGTAACTGTCCGTGTGAACCGAGAGTGTGACTTTGCCCTCCTGACCAGGAGAGACGACTTTCGTGAAGTCGCTTGCGGTGCACCCTCAGCTCGGCGCGACGTTATTAATCACCAAATCAGCCGTGCCTTCGTTTTTGAAAGCGAAAGTGTGCTCGGCCAGCGTGCCTTTTTTGATGTCGCCGAAATCGTGCTGTGTTTTACTGATGATCAGTTTCGGCGCGGCCTCTTTTTTGGCCGTGTTAGATTCTGGCTTGGCAGCTTGCGGCGTTTGCCCTAAGGCGACGACAGCCAAGGCAAACGCCAGCGCCAGCGCGATGGACAGAGATTTGAACTTCATTTTAGTTACACTCCTAAGCTTGTGAGTTGCCAGAGCGAATTTGGCGCGTGCAGTCTAGCAGAGCGCGGCACGCGTGTCAGCCTTGCGGCGCACATTTGCAGAGATTAGCGAAAGACCGCGCGGCGTGGCGCAATTTCATTCGGGCACAGTTCGCAGATCAACAACTCCAATTGTAGGCGCGGCGTAGCTAAAGACGATTTCAGCGCCACGTCAGTTTCAGCGATGCGCCCTATGGCTTTGAGCAGCGTTTCAGTCTCCGCTTTGCGCGCTCGTTCGTTGAGGTGTCTCACCGCGTAAGGCGACATCCCGACGGCTTTGGCAATCTCCTCATTTGCCGCGTTCTGTCCCATCAAATCTTTCGAGATAAGCAGATTACGATAGCCGCGCGCAATCGCCCCCAGCATCATAATCGCCAACGTCTGCGGCGGCTCCGGCGGGTTGTCGAAGATGTGGCCGAGCAACCGCAGTGCCCGCTCGCGCTGCCCCGCCAACAACGCATCGGTCAATTCAAAATTGCTGTGCTCGCGCGTGTGCAGCACCAGTTCGTCAATCTCTGTCTGCGAGATGCGCCCCTTGCCAACGTAACAGATCAGCTTATCCAACTCCGTCTTCAACCGGTGCAACTCCGTGCCCACCATCCCGATCAAGTAGACCGCGTCAGCCAGCTCAATAAAACAGCCGCCGCGCTTGGCGTAATCCATCACCCAACGCGGCGCATTCTCTTTTTCATCGAGCGGATCGAAGCTGACGACCTCCGCCGTCTTCCTGAGCATCGTCGCAATGTTGCGGCGATTGTCCAGGCCAGGGCTGACAAAGGCCAGCACAGTCGTTTCGACGGGCCGCTGCAAATAATCCTTCAATAGTTCAAGCTGCCGCTCGTCGTTGATCGCCTCGAAATCCGTCACGACCACCATCCGCCGTTCCGCCACCATCGGGAACTCTTGCGCCACGGCCAAGGCCCTGGCTAAATCTCCATCGCCGACCGACATCCGCGCAAAGTTGAAATCGCGCAAAGCCTCATCCACCGCCGCCAGCATCAGACGTTGCACCGCCTGCTCGCGCAGATACGTTTCGCGACCTTCCAGCAAGTAGACCGGCGCGAACTTGCCCGCTTTCAGGTTGCGGTCAAAATCGGTTTGGGATTTGAGTTGGTCTGTTGCAGAGGAGTTCTTCATAACCTTCAGGAAGTCTTGCCCGCACGAACGAGCAGAACCTTATCGTAGGCTACCAAGTCGAGGAAGCGAAAGCCCATAGCTAAAGCTTGATCCAATTCTTTCTGAAATTGTTCCTGTCCTTTTCCCCTAAAGGGCAGTCTACAGATTTTGTATTCGAGCTTGTCTTCCGGGGCTTTTGCTTTTGGGGTTCGCTCCAGCAGTGCGTGGACGCCTCCATTGCCAAAAAAATTTGCGCGGTAAACAAAACCTGCTTGCGCTTGCTTGACCAATTCGGCCTCTGTTTCGTCGTTTTTTTTCACCTTGAGCAGCTTGTATTCGACTTGTGGCCTAGGCTGTGACTTGCGCCGTGACATCAGCGCCAGGCGGCTCGGTGACGAAAGGTAGAAGCTGAAACCCTGGCCGACAGCCTGATTCAGTTCTTTCTCCAGCGTTGCCATTCGTTGAGTTGCAATCGCCTCGTACTCGATCTCCGTATCGGCGGCGGCGGCCAATGCGTCGAGCGGACGCGCTAACACAATGATGTTGGCCGAACGATTTACGCCAACAAAAATGGTGAGGCTCATATCGTAGCTCTGGAGCACTTTCACCGGACGAAATCCATCAGCCACTACCTTTGCAAGACTTTCAGATAATTTGACCTCCTTCCCCAGCTCAGTCGAAATCAGCGAATACTTAAACCGCGGTGTAAGGCTTCCAACTGGACGCTCCAAAACTAAGACTATATCCGTACCTAGATAAGGCGTCATTGCCGCCATCGCCCCTCTGATTTCGTAGCCCTGTAAAGCGGCCTCATCCAGTTCTTTTTGTATGGTTGTTAGCCGTCTCGTTCCCAACAGCTTGTATTCAAAGTTCGGAACCAACTCTCCAACCCGGCGAGTCAAGACAGCCGCTTGGTTCATCACCGTTGGAGACTCAAACAGTTTTTCCAACCGGAAGCCCTGCTTTGCGAATTCGTTTAGCTCTTGCTCAAAGGTGGCAGCCTTTGCGGTGGTAATCGCCCGCATTTCGACCGGTTCATTTTGCTGGGCTAACGCAGACCACGGGATGAATATTACGAATACTGCCAACCATCCTCTCCACTTGAACCCAGCCATCAGTCAACTTCCCCGCCTTTCAACTCAAAATCCTTCCAAAATGGTCGTCAACACGCTCTTCGCAAAATCCCGCGCAACGCGGTCAACCGCTGGCCCTTCCTCGCTAAAAAATTGCTGTGGGTCGGTCGAGATTTCGTATTGGTCTTTGAAAACATAGTTCTGATTGTCGTAAATAATCTTGTTCTTAGTCTGATCGCGTACAGTCAATGACAGCGTAATCGAGACATCAAACAAACGCGCGCGCCCCAGATCATCCAGCAGCACTGGACGCACCCAGAAACTCTTGATTGTTCCAATCATCACCGCATCCGCACCCGCCGGGTTGGCCACCACCTCCAACGCCCGCGCCCGCCGCAAGACCTCATTCACCATCGTGTCGGTGAACCGCTGTTCGACCTTGAAACGCAGCGCCTCATTCTGAAATGCTGGGATCGCCAGCGTCTTGATGTGCTTCGGCAGCGCGTCACCACGTCCGACTGGTTTGTAGCATTCGGTAAAACTGCTAGTGAGAAGTAGCAATGACAAAAGACTGATCGCTCTGAAATAGTTTTGCATACGCCACAAGCTGCCGTTCATTGTGTCCCCTCAGTCATATATTCACGCAACCACGTCGTCAACTCATCACACGTGCTGAAAGCGATGAAGTAGAAAGTATCAGCAAAAACGCGCTTCATTGTCTCGGTTGGTCGTGAATGTAGTGATCGTGATTTTCAGCCATATCCGGCGGCAGCCCTGGAATCGTGCCAGCAAATTTGAGTAAGCGTTTGCCGAGCGGCTCACCCATTTGTTCCGCTTTGGCGCGGCGCAGTTTCAGCATGGCCGTCGTCGGGTTGCGCTCCTGCTCTTCGCGCATTCGTTGGCCGTGCTCCAGCCACTTGGCTAGATAGCTGTCCAGGCGTTCCCGGTTGTTCAAGTAATAAAGTATCGTCGCGTAGATTTGCTCTGCGCTCAGCGTGGGGAATCGTTCTACCAATTCCGCTGGCGACAGCTCGTTGTAGATATGCTCGTACAACACGTCCTCGATGCCGATGCGATGGCCTTTGAGCCTGATTTCATTCTGGGACAGGAAATCGAAGTAATCTTCCAGCAGCATTGCGCTCACCTCCTGCAAATTGCTTTGTCAGCGCGCCCAATTTACTTCAGACTGTGTGCCTCTTCAAAACCACTTGCATAGGTCGAAAGATTGATGTGCGCTTTACGCACACTGCAAAAGAGTAATACAGTAAAAGTGCAGAGGGCTACGGAGTCCTCGCAGAAACCACAACACGAAAACCGCTATAGGTGTAGGGGATGCCCGGCCCATTATCATAACGATAGGCGGAGCGACAGACCCAGGAATTGCCGTACCACGAACCGCCACGCAGCACCCGGCGGCTTTGATCTCCACTATCACTCCAGACACTACCATCCGTTGGTGCACCACCATAACCATCATGCCAAACATCCTCACACCATTCCCACACATTACCATGCATATCAAACAGCCCCAGCGCATTTGCAAAGCCAAGGCTGCCGACCGGAACTGTTTTGTCGCGATACCGCCCCTTTGGCGCTGAGCCATACGGATAATTTCCATCATAGTTGACGATAGCAGACGTAATCGTTGGGCCAAAAGCAAAGGCAGTCGTCGTACCTGCGCGCGCCGCATATTCCCATTCGGCTTCACTCGGCAACCGATACTCGCGCCCGGTCGCACGGCTCAAGCGGCGACAGAACTCCTGTGCTTCATACCACGACACCGTTTCAACCGGAAGATTGTCACCTTTGAATGTCGCCGGGTCGGTCTTGAGTTCCTCGCTGCCCACCTTCGGCAGCTTCGCTACGGCACGCCATTGCGCCTGCGTTACTTCATATTTGCCCATCGAAAAGGGCTTCAGCGTGACCTCGTGTTGTGGTTGTTGCCAACCAACCCATTTGCGCGCATCACTCCCAAAGCTACCAAAGCGCGAATATTCTTTGATGATCTCGGCTTTCTCTGACTCTGCCGTACCCATCATAAAAGTGCCGCCGGGAAGCTCGACCATCTCCAGTGATACATTGTTAATCACGTCTTTGAAATAGCGCGCCTGCTTTTTTTGTCGCTTAATGATTGCGCCTTTGCTATCAACTATGGCTGTTTCAAACTCGAAGGTTGGCAGACTTGGAGTAACCTTAGGCAAGCTAGTGGGACTTGGTTTAGGTGAGCTCTGCGCCGTCACATCCGCCACATCCTGTCTGGCAACCTTCGGTACACCAGTGGGGCTTGGTTTAAGTGGCTCGTTTGGCGCAGCAGATTGATTGATATTCCAGGCTCGATAACCAAGCACTCCTAGCCAAGCCACAAGTAACGCTGCGCCACTCAATGCCAACCAAGCAGGTTTGACCTTGATTGCCGATTTGAATGGAAGACGAAATAGCGGTTTGCTCTCTTGTGCTGGTTGTACGGGTCTCGGTCTTTGCTTCGGCGCTGCCGCCTGCTTCTTTTCAGCAGGCGCTTCTATCTTTGGCGTTTCGGTTGTTTGTGCTGAAGTAGTAGTCTGGCGCTGTGACTGGCGCAGCTTTTTCAGCAGCTCAACGATGTGCTGGGCAATGACCTCCACTTTCTCAAAAAATTCCGGCAAGTGGTCGGGATTGACTACCGGGGTGAGATGCGTGGATTGCCGTGAACGGGCATCCACACGGTAGAAGCGGTTATCAAGCACATCTTTGATTTGCGGCGGCTGTTCGTGGTCGTCAAGCGCGGTTTTGACGACCTTGATGATGCGCCCCTTCCCACCGTTTTCGCAAAACTGCTGCAACTCCCACATGCACCAATCCGATTTGAGATAACGCGGCGAAAGCACGCAAACCAGTACGGCGCTGTCCTTGAGGCTTTGCAACAACTGTTCGGGGAATTCACCGAAGCGGCGCAATTGCGGATCGCGAAAGATCGTGACTTCTTCACCCAAACGCTCGTTGAGTTGCGAGCGCAACAACTCCTCGAAGAAATCAACCCACCCCTGTTTGCCTTTGAGGGGAGGTTGGTTATCCGCTTGCGCGTAACTGATGAAGATGTCGTTCTCGTAACCCGGTATCAACCCCATGGCCGATTTCTCGCCTCTGTTTACCAAACTTGCCAAACTCGCCAAACTTGCTTGATCGCCTATCGCACAGCTTTTCAGATTTGCAGCAAATACATCCCGCCAGAAACTGAGGAAAGGCCGTGTCAGACGCAGCGGATTATAGCTTGGCTAGCTCGCTTGTCTAAAGCAACACCTGTGGTTTTCCACATCCGCCGTTAGCGGTCTCGCCACGCTCACTAACAGCAATCACCCGCAATTACACCGTTGCCGCACGCCTAATCCACTTCGCCCCGTTGCCCGATACTGCGCCCCGATGCTGAACGAAACCACAAACCCGACAAGCAAAGGCCAACGTTGGCTAGCGTTGTTTTTGCTCCTGCTGGCTGGCAGTACCACAGCGCTTTGCGATGCTACGCGGCAACGGACACGCGAAGCAGACTGCCTGCCCTGCCGACTGGCGCAACAAAAGATCGAAGACCCGAACGGGCGCGCACTCGCGCAATTCCATCGCGCGCTTACCCACAGCCTGCAAGGCTCTAACGAAGCGGAGACGCCCGCCATCACACGCATCCTGCATTACGGCGACTCGCACGTCGCGGCAGATTGGCTGACCGGCGTGGCGCGCGCGCAGCTTCAACAAGCCTTTGGCGATGCCGGGCCTGGCTTCCTGCTCGCGGGCCGCCCTTGGCCCGGCTACGCGCGCAACGGCATCACCAGCAGCGCAACTGCGGGCTGGCGTACTGACGGATTGAGCTTGGCTACGCTCGCTACTGACAACTGGCTCGGGCTGGCCGGGGTCAGCCTCAGCACCGAAAAAGCAGGCGAGCGCGTTTGGCTGACGGCGGAAGGCCACAGCTTCGAGTTTTACCTGCTGCAACAACCGCGCGGCGGCACGATTGAAATCTGGCTCGATGGCGCGCTCGTGCAACCGGCTCTGTCGCTCGCCGCGGCGCAACCCGTCTCGCTCTTTGTCATCATCACCGCCCTGCAAGACGGCCAACATACGCTCGAACTGCGCACCATCACTCCCGGCGCTGTTCGCCTCTGCGGCATCACGGCTGAACATCAAGTGGCAGGCGTCACCTACGACGCGCTCGGCATCAACGGCGCGCGCGCCACGCGCCCGCTCGCCTGGGATTGGCAAGTGCTGGCGGAACAGCTTCAGGAACACGCGCCTGATCTGATCGTCATCGCTTACGGTTCGAACGAAGTGGGTGACGCGACGCTCGACCTGGCGCAGTATCGCGCGCAATTCACCGAGCTGTTGCAACGCTTTCAACAGGCCGCACCACAGGCTTCCCTACTCGTGATCGCGCCGCCCGACCGTGCCACGCGCCTCAATGGGCGCTGGCAATCACTGCGCGCTTTACCGTCACTGGTCGCCCTTCAGCGGCAAGCCGCGCTCAGCGCAGGCGCAGGCTTCTGGAATCTATTTCAAGCGATGGGCGGC
Organism: uncultured Acidobacteriota bacterium; assembly: GCA_963699175.1. Taxonomy (GTDB): domain Bacteria; phylum Acidobacteriota; class Blastocatellia; order RBC074; family RBC074; genus JACPYM01. The sequence continues at coordinate 3,290,694 of OY969418.1, forward strand.
GCAGGTTCGATCAATTACTGGGCCACGCGCGCCACACCGCTTGCGCAACCCGATCACGTCCACTTGACGCGCGCCGGATACAAGTTGGTCGGCGAGGCCCTGTACAACGAATTGTTGCGCAGCTATCTGAATTCCGAATTGCCCGAGTTCAAGTAAAGGAAATCGTATGCTCTTCACGCAAGGCAACTACTTCGTCTTTCTACTGCTCGTCTTCTTCGCCTACTGGCTGATCGCCGGGCGCGTGCGCTGGCGCGTGGCGCTGCTCGTTGGCGCAAGCCTTTTCTTCTACGCGCAGGCAGGCGTCAAGCCGCTGTTGTTGCTGGCGGCGCTCACGGCGCTCGACTACACGACGACCAGCTTGATGCAACGCAGCGCGAGCCAGCGGCGACGCAAACTGCTCTTGAGCCTATCGCTCTGCGCTGACCTGGGCGCGTTGTGTGTCTTCAAATATGCAGATTTCTTTCTCGCTTCCGCTGCGCAAGGGCTGTCGTTCTGCGGCTACCAATTGCACCTGCCGCATCTGAACCTGCTCGCGCCGCTCGGCATCTCGTTCTTTATCTTCCAGTCAGTCGCTTACGTCGTAGATGTCTATCGCCGCGATGTAGAACCCGCGCAAAGCTATCTCGACTATCTCGCATTCATCGCTTTCTTCCCGACGCTCGTGGCTGGGCCGATTCTGCGCGCGAAACAATTGCTGCCGCAATTGCGCTCACCCCTGACGCTGTATGCCGAGACGGGCGGGCAGGCGCTCTTTCTGATCGCGCTCGGTTTGATCAAAAAGATCGCCATCGCCGATTACCTGAGCGCCAACCTGGTCGAGCGCGTCTTCGATTTCCCCGAACGCTTTTCGTCGCTCGAAGTGCTGGCCGGGGTCTACGGCTACGCGCTGCAAATCTATGCCGACTTTTCCGGCTACAGTGACATCGCCATCGGCTCGGCGTTGCTGCTCGGCTTCACAGTGCCCGCCAATTTCAACGCGCCGTACCGCGCGCAGGATTTGCCCGAATTCTGGCGGCGCTGGCATATCTCGCTTTCGACGTGGTTGCGCGATTACGTCTTCTTCACGTTTGTGGGGGCGCGGGCGCGGAATGCGGCGATGCTTTATGCAGGACTGCTTGTGACGATGCTGCTCGGCGGTTTGTGGCACGGCGCGCAATGGACGTTTGTCTTTTGGGGCTTGCTGCACGGGCTGGGTCTGGTGGCCGTGCGCTGGTGGCAGACCAAACGCTGGCTCGTGTTAAAAGATACGGCGTGGGCGCGTGGCCTGTGCGTGTTGCTGACATTTCACTTCGTCTGTCTGACGTGGATTTTCTTTCGCGCGGAAACCGTCAGCCAGGCCTTTGCCGTGTTGCGTCAGTTGGGTCAGTTCAGCGTGGACTTCACCAACTTGGCCTGGCCGCTCGTGGCGCTGATCCTGCTGGGCTTCATTGCACACTGGCTGCCTGACGGCGCTTGGCAAACTGTGCAACGCGGCTTCACGCGCTTGCCTGCGCCAGCACAGGCTGTGTTGCTTTTCAGTTTGAGCATCGGGTTGTACTTCGTCGCAAGCAGCGATGTGGTGCCGTTTATCTACACGAGGTTCTAAGGAACAAGTATGTCAAAGCAGTTATCGCACAAGCTGGCCTTCATCCTTTTTCTGGTATGCGCTTCTGTGTGCGTAGAAACACAAGCAAAGGAGTCGCAAGCAAAAAACCTGCGCTCACGCTTTCAGGTAGCTGTGAACTTTGAGTGTCCGCTTTCTCATCTTCCAAACAATCGCCGCCTGTTGAGAGAGCTTGAAAAGCTGGTCAGCAAAGCTCAGAACTGGCCGCCCGGATTGCCCGGGAGCGGATTCAAATTTGACCTGAATGGTGATTTAAAACCTGAGTACTTGGTATTTCTTGGGAGCGGTTTCCTCTTTTCTCAATGGGCTATTTACACCATTGCGCCAGTACGTTTCCTCGGCGTGATTACCGCCCAAACAATTTATTTGAATAGTGCGACCGGACGCTGGCCGCGAATTCACGTGCTGGTGAGAAGCAGTGCTGCTTATCTGTCATTTATGGACTATTGCTTTCGGCGCGGGAAGTATGGTGAGTGCAGCAAACTTAGGTTTATCAGGGACGAAAAGGACATCCCCAAATACTTCTATCAAAAGCCTATCAATTGCCCGAAAAGGAACTTCTGAGAGGTAGACATGATTTCCGCACAACAACTCACGCTCAAGTTGCGCCCTGCCAACGCTACGACGACTCAACACGTACTGTTGGGCAAGACCGCGTGCACGCTGGCTTGTTTCGCCGCACTCACCGTCTTGCCTTACTGCTTCCCCACGCTCAGCCGCTACCGCTTGCTCGTGCCAGGCAGTGTCCTCAGCCTGTTTCAACACACGGGCAACACAACCTCAATGGCGGCACCGGCAGCCACGCCAGAGCCTGTCGTCAATCAGGCTACAACCGTTCAACCGGCCAGGCCCGGCGAGATCGAAGACCCGTCAGGCCGCGCGCTCGCACACTTCTTCGCCGCCTTGCAACATGTCGAAACCACCAGCGGTCAAGCGCGCATCAGCCACTACGGCGATTCGCCCATCACCAACGATGGCATCACTGCGACTGTACGGCGCAAGCTGCAACAACGTTTTGGCGACGCTGGGCACGGTTTTATCCTCGCGGCCAAGCCCTGGGGCTGGTATCAGCACGACGGCGTAGTGCTGGAAGCGCGCGGCTGGCAGAGCAATCCGATGTGGATTTCGCGCGGCGAACATCTCTTCGGCTTCGGCGGCGCGAGCTTCACCGCCAGCACGCCCAACGCCTCGGCCAGCTTCAGCCCTACAAGTACGGACGACCTGGCGCGGCGTGTCGCAGGCTTTGACATCTACTATCTAGCGCAACCCAAAGGCGGCGAGTTCACGCTTGAAGTTGACGGTCAGCCCCATGCGCGGGTGGCGACCGCGAGCGAGACGACACGCTCCGGCTTCTATCGCGTCAACATTGAGCCGGGCGAACACACGCTCACCATCAAACCGGCGGGCAATGGCGAAGTACGTCTCTTCGGAGTAGTGCTCGATTCCGGCGAACGCGGCGTGCAATACGATTCGCTTGGCGTCAACGGCGCGTTCATCGGCTTGCTCGCGCATTACCTCGACGAGCAACACTGGCTCGAACAACTGCGCCACCGGCAGCCCGATCTAGTCATCCTCGCTTACGGCGCGAACGAGAGCGAGTTCGAGAACTGGCCGATGGATCAATACGAGCAGGATACGCGCGAAGTCGTGCGCCGCATCCGCGCAGCTTTGCCCGAAGTTTCAATCCTGTTTGTCGCGCCGATGGATCGCGGCAAGCGCGGCGCGGGCGGCCAAGTCATCACGCGCCCGACCATTCCCAAGCTGGTCGCCGCGCAACGCAGGCTGGCGGCTGAAACCGGCTGCGCCTTCTTCGACACCTTCACCGCAATGGGCGGCGAAGGCACAGTGGCGCGCTGGCGTGAAGCACGCCCACGTTTGATGGGCGGCGATTATCTACACCCAACCGCCGAAGGCGCAGAGCTCGTCGGCACGCTGCTTTACGACGCGCTGCTCAAGGCTTACGAAAAAGCCAAGCCCACTGGCAGCGCACCAACATTGGCGGTGCGCAACGTACCGTAGGCTGCGCGAGCCTGCGGCTGACTCCGCAGCAGCGCCACTGGAATTTACGCACGTTTGACCAATACTGCCGCAGGCCAGACAGCCTACGGTACGTTTTCAAGGAGAATGAAAGTCATGTTGCCTGAAACCGTTTTGAACTACTTACAACAATCCGCCAAGCAAGCGCGCACGGAATTGCCCGCTTACAACGCTTCGCTCTTCTCTGCAGGTGTGTTCGATTCGTTCGCGCTGGTGGATTTCGTCGCGCTGCTCGAAACCGAGTGCGGCATTCGCGTCGCTGACGCTGAACTGCGCCCGGAGAACTTCGACACAATGGCGAAAGTCGAGACCTTCATCGCCCGCGCCAAGGAGTCGCAATGAACTGTTATTTGACGGGCTTCGGCGCAGCCTTACCCGAGCGCGAAGTTACCAACGCTGAACTCGCACCGCTGCTCGGCGTCATGCCCGAATTGATCGAAGCCAACTCCGGCATCCGCGCGCGGCGCTGGGTGCAGGCGGAACAATCCGCCTCGCAACTCGCCACGACGGCAGTGCAAGCGGCGCTGCAAGACGCAGGGTTGACCGCCGAACAATCCGACTATCTGATCGGTGGCACGCTCTCGCCCGATTATCAAGTGCCCGGCATCGCGCCGCTCGTGCAACGCAGTCTGCCCGGCTGCCGCCAAGTTCCGGCGCTTGATCTGCGCGTAGGTTGTGCGGCGCTTTTGTACAGTCTGCAATTGGCGCAGGGGCTAATCGCGGCGGGCGCGGCGCAACACTTGATCTGTTTTGGCGCAGAGGCGCAATCAAAGGGGCTGGACATTCATCCGCGCAGCGCCGAGTTGAGCATGCTCTTCGGCGACGGCGCGGGCGCAGTGGTTGTGAGCCGCGAGCCACGAGCGGATGGATTGTCGCTGCGGCTGCTCGACGTGTTGATTGCTACGGACGGCAGTTTTGCCGAAGACCTTTGTGTGCGCGCGCCAGGCACTGCGAATGGCGCACGCTGGCAGGCGGACGATCCTGCTTTGCAATATGGCGCGATGAATGGACGCACGGTGATTCTGCAAGCGGTGCGGCGCTTGAGCGAGGCGGCGCTGGCCATCACGGCGCGCCACGGCCTGACGATGGAACAGATTGACGTTGTCGTTCCACATCAAGCCAATCTGAATCTATTGCGGGCGCTCGGCAAACGGCTGGCAATATCAGCGGAACGGCTGGTCATCAATGTTGATCGGTACGGCAACACGAGCGGCGCGTCGGCTTTTATTGCCTTGCAACAGGCACAAGACGAAAAGCGGTTTCGGGCAGGGGCGTATGTTTTGTTGCTGGCGTTTGGCGCAGGATTTACTTGGGGGGCGGCGTTGTGCCAGGTGACTGATGGTCTTCGGTGACCAACACTTCGCGGAATTCGACCGGGTCTTGGCAGCATTCACACGGCCCCGGCTTGTGTGTGGAGATGTTGCAGACGATGCAGTAATAATCAAGATCGTAGAGCTTGCTATCGCGCCAGGCTTGAAATTTGATGACTTCGAGAAAGTTGTTGGGCGGGAAGCGGCGCGCCACAACCTGCAACTCGCGCTGGCGGTAGCGTTCGTCGAGCCAGACGGCGGCGGCGCTGTCGGTCGGCAGCAGGGGATAATATTGGCCCGCACCGGTCTTCAACGTGAAGACGTGGCCGCGCGTGTCGCAATCGGGCACAACTTGATAGAGCTTTTGCAGCTCTTCGGTAAGGCAGATGATGCGACCGCGCACGGTGAGATCTTGCGGTTCGCTGGCGGCACGCTCTTGCGCAGTGAGACTGGCGGAACCCAAGAGCAGTGGCGCAGCAAGCACGAATTGGCGGCGGTCAAGCTTCATCTTCGATAACCTCAGCCCAGATATGATGACAGTCGGCAATCTAGCCAATTGGCGCGCCAAATTCAAATCTGCGCGACATCTCAGCGCCAAGACAAAGCTCGGCAGGCTCGTTATAATCGCTGCCGATGCAATCCAAGCATTTTCATTTGATCGGCGTCTGCGGCACGGCGATGGGCTCGCTTGCCGGGATGCTCAAAGCGCAAGGCCACCGCGTCACCGGCTCCGACAAAGCCTTCTACCCGCCGATGGGCGATGAACTGAAGCGGTTGGGCATCGAGACTTACGAGGGCTTTGCCGCCGAACACCTGCGGCAACCAGATGGTTTGGCGCCTGATGTCGTCGTGGTCGGCAATGCTACTTCGCGCGGCAATGCCGAGATCGAATACGCGCTGAATGCCAAGTTGCGCTGCGCCTCGATGCCCGAAGTCATCCGCGAGCATTTCATTCGCGGCAAACATTCGACCGTCGTCGCGGGCACGCACGGCAAGACGACTACGACTTCGTTACTGGCTTGGACGATGCAGGTGAGCGGCCTCGACCCGTCGTTTTTGATCGGCGGTGTGGCCGAGAATTTCGACGCGAGTTTCAAAGTAAACGGCTCGCAGCATTTCGTGATCGAGGGCGACGAATACGACACGGCCTACTTCGACAAAGGGCCGAAGTTCCTGCACTACCTGCCCGACTTGGTGATCTTGAATAATATCGAGTACGACCACGCAGACATCTACGACGATCTCGAAGCTGTCAAGAAGTCGTTCCGCCTGCTCATCAACCTAATCCCGTCGAACGGGCATTTGCTCGCCGGTTGGGATTCACCGGTCGTGCGCGAGTTGATCGAACAGCCCATCGCGCCGCAAGGCGTCTGGTGCCCGGTCGAAAGCTTCGGGCTGGAAGCCACAGCGAAATGGACGGCGAGAAACATCGCGTATTTGCCGGATGAGACGCGCTTCACTGTTTTTGTCGGGGGTAAAGAGTACGCGACCTTTCGCACGCCGTTGGCCGGGGAGTTCAACGTGCGCAACTGCCTGGGCGTTATTGCCGCCGCTGAAGTGCTGAGGCTGGAGCGCAGTGCAGTTGCCGAAGCCCTCGCCACGTTCAAAAGCGTCAAGCGCCGGATGCAAGTGCGTGGGGAAGTGAACGGCGTCACAGTGATTGACGATTTCGCTCATCATCCGACCGCTGTGCGCGAGACGTTACGCGCGCTTGCCCAGAAATATCCGAATCGCCGCCTGGTCGCCGTGTTCGAGCCGCGCACTTGGGCGTCGCGCAAGAAAGTCTTTCAGGACGATTACGCGCGGGCGTTTGACCCGGCAGGCTATATCGTTATTGCCGCGCTGTACGAGGCTTACCGGGTGAAAGCCGAAGAACAGATGTCTATTGAAGAGTTGGTCGAAGACTTACAGGCGCAGGGCAAACCGGCCTTTGCGATTGATGGCGCGGAGGCGATTGTCGAGCATTTGAAACCGATGTTGCGCGCGGATGATGTAGTGGCGATTATGTCGAATGGCGGGTTCGGCGGGATTCATCAAAAATTGCTGGACGTGCTGGCCAGCAGATAAAACTTTCGGGAGGCTAACCATGAAACCAATTCTGCGGATCGTTGTTTTTGCTGGGCTGCTTTCCTTGTCAACGCTGACTGCCCAAGCGCAAACGTCAGCGGCAAGAGCGTCCGAACAACCCGTTGTTGTTGAGTATTATTACAAAGCCCGTTGGGGCTATGCCGACGAATTCCTGCAGCTCTTCAAAAAGAATCATCTGCCTGTCTTGCAAAAACAGATCGAGTTGGGGCGGGTCGTGAGCGTCAAGCTGGAAAAGCCGCGTTATCACGCGACCGAAGACGGGCGCTGGGATTTCCGCGTGACGATTACGTTCAAGAGCGCGGCGGTGGTCTTTGCGCCATTTGATGAAGCGGCGTTGACTCGGCAGCTTTATCCCGATCAGGTGACGTTTAAGCGCGAAGAGCAGCGGCGGTTTGAAATTTTGTTGGCGCATTGGGATGTGCCGATTATGCCGGTCGAGTGAGGCGCATTACGTCTGTGTTAGAATTCGGCATAGTGGTTTTAAGAGGAGCAGGACTATGGAGAATTTGCAACAGTTGTATGAAACGACCGTAAGCCAATTGCCGCTCAGTGCCCAACTTGAATTCGCTTCCTTGATTCTCAATCGGGTGACAGAGGCGCAACGTCAGCAAGAGATCAAGCCCTCTTCCCGCCTCTCAGTTCTGGATATTATCGAGGGTCTGCCGGGCGGGCGGATTTTCAAAACTTCGGCAGAAGCTGATGCCTATTTACGTGAGGAGCGCGATTCGTGGGAACGCTGACGCTGGCCGCCGGTACGATCTACCTGGACACTGTCGCCATCATCTACAGCGTCGAAAAACACGCGGACTACTATCCGCTCTTGCAGCCACTGTGGCAGGCTGTGAAGGCTCGGCAAGTCGAAGTTGCCAGCAGTGAATTGGCTTTGTTGGAAACCTTGGTTGTGCCTCTGAGGTTAAAGGATCAATTGCTCATCACGGCTTATGAACAGGCATTGACACAGGCCGAGTTATGGCTGGCGGCGATTTCGCCGGATATTTTGCGCAACGCGGCGCAGCTACGCGCTGATATAAAGCTAAAAACTCCTGACGCGATTCATGCTGCAACAGCGCTGGCCATTGGTTGCACGCAGTTCATTACGAATGATCCGGCATTCAAACGCATTCCCCAACTTAACGCGACTGTGTTGAGCGAGATTATCTGACCACTGGCCAGCAATGCACCTCCAACGCCTCGAATCCATCAACTTCCGCAACCTCACCGGCGCCATCGAATTCGCCCCCGGCCTCAACGTCATCTACGGCCAGAACGCGCAGGGCAAGACCGCCTGGCTCGAAGCCGTTTACCTGCTCGCCACCACCAAATCCTTCCGCACGGCACATCCGAAAGAGGTCATCAAACACGGCGCTCAAGAAGCCATCTTGCGCGGCACAGTCGCGCGCGGGACACTCGACAAAGACCTGCAACTGCTCATCACCGAGGCGACCAAGCAGAGCTTCGTCAACGGCAAGCGCGAGGCGGTGACGCGCTATCTGGGCAATCTGGACGCGATTGCCTTCACGGCGGACGAATTGCAGATCGTGCGGGGGGCACCCGACGCACGGCGGCGCTTTCTGGATCGTGGGCTGGTCAGCACCTTGCCAGCTTATTTGGGCACTTTGGCCGAGTATGGGCGCGTGTTGAAGCAGAAGAATGCGCTGTTGCGCGAGGCTTCGAACGCCGATGAGCCGGAGTCATATTTTGAAGTGCTTCAGCCCTGGAACGATCAGTTGGTGGCGCTGGGCACGGAGATTCACACCTTGCGCCTGGGGTATGTCGAGAAGCTCAAAGCCCAGCTCAAACCGGAGCTGTTTCAACACGAGCAGATCACCATCCGCTACAAATCGTCGCTCGAAGGAAAGGGCAATCTTAGCGATTACGCGGCACTGTTGCGCGAAAGATTGACGTTACGGCTAAAGAACGAAATCAGCATTGGTTATTCGCTGGTTGGGCCACATCGTGACGAACTGGAAATTCAGGCTGACGGCTACGAAATTGCAAAATACGGCAGTTCAGGACAGCAACGCAGCGCCTTGCTGATTCTTGATCTAGCGCAGTTGAGCGTGTACCATAGCATGTTTGATGAATACCCCGTATTTCTGATAGATGACATAGACGCGGAATTGGATCGGGAGCGTATTGGGATTTTGCTAGATTACCTGGAAGGCAAGGCCCAAACCCTGGTTTCGACTTCTAAAGGGTGGATTGCCGACCGTTACCGCGCACGTGCCCGGACGATCTGCGTTGTGGCCGGGCAAGCGACTGAGGCTGAAGGGTTAAATTGGGATTCAGGCCAGCAAGAACCGGCGCTCGCTTCCCGGATAGAGCAAGCCAGCGAGCCAGTGACTCAGCCGGTCATTCAATTGGCCGAAACGCCCGCCCCGTTGCAAGCAGAACCACTGGATTGGTTGCGACAAACCGCAGCGGCTGAAACTGTGCCAAGCGATGAGATTGATGACGAAAAACATCGCGCGCCGTTTTAAGCCGCCTTTAGCGCCGGTGGCTTGTGGCGATCGGCTCGGCTGAGTTTTCCAACCAAAGCGATTGAAGAGTTATGAAAGCAAAAGAGAAACAAATAGAAATGGCAGACAAAGAAGAGAAGAATAAAAAGAATAGCAGCGATGGCTACGGTGCTGAACAGATCACCGTGCTCGAAGGCCGTCAGGCCGTGCGCAAACGCCCGGCGATGTATATCGGCTCGAACGGCGATTTGGGCTTGCATCATCTGGTTTACGAGATCGTTGACAACGCGGTAGACGAAGCGTTGGCGGGCTTCTGCGACAAGGTGGATGTGACGATTCACCTGGACAACTCGATCACGGTGGAAGACAACGGACGCGGCATCCCGGTAGACATACATAAGACCGAGAAGAAGCCTGCCGCCGAAGTCGTGATGACCGTGTTGCACGCGGGCGGCAAGTTCGACAGCAATGCTTACAAGGTCTCCGGCGGCTTGCACGGCGTCGGCGCCTCGGTCGTAAACTTCCTTTCCGAGTGGTTGCGCATGGAAATCAAACGCGATGGCGCGGTCTATGAGATGGAGTTCAAGAAGGGCATCAAGGCCACCGACTTGACCAAGACCGGCAAGACCAGTAAGCGCGGCACGAAGATCACCTTCAAACCTGATCCAGCAATTTTCACGACGACTGACTATAGTTTCGATCGGCTCTCGGAGCGCTTGCGCGAGAAGGCGTTTTTGAATAAAGGCATCCGCATCACGATCACCGACGAGCGTGGTGAGGAGGAGAAGAAGCACGAATTTTTCTATCAGGGCGGCATCGCCGAATTCGTTAGCCACCTGAACAAAAACAAGAGCGTGCTGCATAACAAGCCGATCTACTTCGAGCGCGACCCCAGCGGCGAGCAGGGCGATGACCTGACTGTCGAAGTGGCGATTCAATACAACGACGCCTACGACGAGAAGGTCTTCTCGTTCGCCAACAACATCAACACAGTGGATGGCGGCACACACCTGTCGGGCTTCCGTTCGGCGCTCTCGAAGGCGATCAGTCGTTATGCTACGACCGCGAATATCCTGCGCGATTTCAAAGGCAGCTTGACGGGCGACGATGTGCGCGAAGGCTTGGTCGCGGTCATTTCGGTCAAAATTCCGCAACCTCAGTTCGAGGGACAGACCAAAGGCAAGCTCAACTCGGATGTGAAGGGCGCGGTGGATTCGTTCCTGTACGAACGCTTGAGCAATTATTTTGAAGAACATCCTTCGGTGGCCAAAGCCATCGTTGGCAAAGCGGTCGAAGCCGCCCGCGCCCGCGAAGCTGCCCGCAAGGCCCGCGAAATCGTGCGCAAGGGCGCATTGAGCGGTGGCGGATTGCCAGGCAAATTGGCCGATTGCGCGGAGAAAGACCCGGCCCAGTGCGAGATTTATATCGTCGAGGGCGATTCAGCAGGCGGGTCGGCCAAACAAGGCCGTGACCGCAAGACGCAAGCGATCTTGCCGCTGAAAGGCAAAATTCTGAATGTCGAACGGGCGCGCTTCGACAAGATGCTTGGGCACGGCGAGATCAAGGCGCTTATCACGGCGCTTGGCACTGGCATCGGCAAAGATGACTTCAACGTTGAGAATCTGCGCTATCACAAAATCATCTTGATGACTGATGCGGATGTTGACGGCTCGCACATTCGCACGCTCTTGCTGACTTTCTTCTATCGCCAAATGCCGCAGTTGCTCGAACACAAAGTCGAGACAGTGGACGAGAATGGCGAGAAGCAAGTCGAGACTCGCGGCTACGTCTACATCGCGCAACCGCCGCTCTACAAAGTCAAGAAAGGCAAGACAGAGCGGTACATCAAAGACGACCGCGAGATGACGCGCTTCCTGATGCGTAAGGCAACCGAAGACGTCACGGTCAAAGTCAGCAAGACCAGCGAAGAAATCAACGGCAAGGATTTGACCGCGCTGCTCGAAAAGCTGGTCGAGTTCAGCAACTACTACCTCAAGCTCGAACGCCGCCTGGGTGAGCGCAAGGTGCTCGACACCATGCTCGAAGCGATGAGCGGCAAGCAGGGCTTGATGCAGGTGGAAAAGCGCAAGCTGCACGATGTTTTTGCCAGTGAAGACCTGCTGGGCAAGGTCGAAGTAGCGCTGGCCGAGGCCGGTTACAAAACCGAACTGACTTCGGATGAAGAGCATGGCACGTCCAGTATCGAGATCAAGCTGAACGGCGGTAGTACGACGGTCGAGATCAATTGGGATTTGGCGACGCACGTCGAGTTCCAACGCTCGATTGAGTTGTACAAACAGATGGCGCAATTGCAGCAAGCGCCCTTCGTCATCGTAGAGAATGGCGGCGAAACCCAGGTCGAATCGCGCCTGGAATTGCTCGACCACATCCTCTCCGCCGCGAAGAAGGATTTGCACATCCAGCGCTACAAAGGCTTGGGCGAGATGAATCCCGAACAGCTTTGGGAAACGACGATGGACCCGGAGAAGCGCACGCTGCTGCAAGTACGCATTGACGATGCGGTCGAGACCGATCAGGTTTTCACTATCTTGATGGGAGAGCAGGTCGAGCCGCGCCGCCGGTTCATCGAGGACAACGCGCTGGATGTGAAGAATCTGGACATCTAATTCGGGCCTGACAATTTTCAAGGCGACAAGACAGCCAGTTGCGTTGTCTTGTCGCCTTGATTCTTTTGCCACATTACCTTTCACATAAAATTTCTGGTATGCAGCCCGGACAGCGCATCAGCTTCTGCTTCGGCAAAGCCGAGTTTCAGCAAGCGCGCCTGCCGCGCGGCATGCATCTCTTCTTTCAAGCTTTGGACTTTAGCGAAGCCTATTGCGATGGCGGCGGGTGTGGTGTCGCCTGCCGCCAGGAGCACTAGCGCGTCAAAGACTTCTTCGTTAAGACCGGTGGTGTTGGCGAGCGCATCGTGACGGCGATTGATGGCCGCCGCCAGCCGCTCGCGCAGCGCCGGTTCAAGCGTAATTTGATATTGCAGATGGCTTAGGCCGAAGGCGACATGGCGCGCCTCATCCTGCGCCACCAGCCGCGCGATTTGCCGTGTCACGGGGTCGGGCGCGTGTTTTTCCAGAAACCAGAGCAAGTTCAAGAACGTGCCTTCGCCCAAGACCGAGAGCAGGAATGAGGCCAGTGCAAAATCCGGCTCGTCCAGCAGCGTCTTGAGCGATTGCTGGCCGCTGACAGTCGAAAGACCCGGCTCGCAGTTGCGCAGCGTGATGCGGCGCGTGAAGACCTCGATGTGGCGCGCTTCATCGGCGACTTGCAGTGCCAATAACTGCATGACTTCGCGGAAGTGCGGGTGGATTTGCGCGAGGAACTTGGCCGGGATGAGCAGCGCGGCGTTTTCGTTTTCGATCAGGTAGGTCATCACCTGCACGACTGCCTGTTCGATCTCCGGCGCGTTTTCAAACGGTTCATTCCAATTGATCGCGCTGTCGGCTTGCCATTGCGCGGCGGCGGCCTGCGCGTAGAGTTTGGGCGCGTTCTCGGCCCAAATGGCGGCCTTGGTGTTGAGTTGAAAGTGAAAGGCGGGGCCGCCCGCTTCGACTTTTGCGCCGCGCGCGGCCAAGCCCCAAGTGCTGCCCGGTTCGTTGACGACTGCCCCGCTAAGACGCGCGTCGGCCATCCCGGCTTGTTGCGCGCCACGCCAGCGACCGGTCGAACTGGAACCACGCACAACCCAGGCGAGCAACGGCGAGCCTGTGTTTGCGTCGCACGCAGGGGCTTCATTCCAAATCACCTCGTGCCCTTGCGCGCGACACCAGGCGCGCAGGTGCACGGGCAGTTCGGGCGAGCGGCCTCTGACGCCGATTCGTCCGCCCACCGGGATTTGCGCCAGCGCGCGTTTGAGCAGCAGGTGTGCGCCTTGCTCAAACGACAATTGCTCAATATCTATAATCGGCGTTGGTGATGTTTCCGTTGCTGTCATAAAAACCTGTCTCATCAACTGCGCGTTCGAGCAGACGATAGCCTTCCACTCGGCCTGGCCGCCAGACCTTGAGTCCTTCCAGATCGAGCAGCGGCCGGACTTCCGGGTCGTCATACGACATGCCCAATAACAACTCGCGGAACCGCTCGATCAAACCGGCTGGCGCGGACGAACTGGCCGTCATATTGCAATGGTCGTAAGCGGCAGTCTGCGCCAGAATGCGCGTCGCGCCCCGCGGCAGCGTGCCTTCCGAGCTGAAGAGCAGATGATTGCCGTCAATCACACAGATTGCGTCAACGCGGCCCGCCATCAACGTGCGCGCCGCCTCGCGTTCACCGCCGATGTGGTCGCCGTGTTTGCCGCCGAGCAGATCGTGATGCACGACCTCGAAATCAACGCCGGGCATAAGCGCCTGCGCGCGTAGGTGCGAGAGCGGGATCAAAGTGGCTTGGGGCGAATCGAGCGTACCTACGCCGACCCGTTTGTCCTTCAGGTCGGCGAGCGTGTGGATGGGCGCATCGGCCCTGACGACAATCACTGAGGTGAGGTCTTGATCACTGTCGCGCATAACAATTGCTTCGACCTGTTGGCCGTGCGCAGCAGCCAACCGGCGTGCCCTGACCCAGGCGAGCGGCGAATTCCAGGCGACGTGAAAATGACCTGCCAAGTGCGCCTCGACCTGTCGTTCGTAGTTGGAGTAGAGCACGTAATCAAACTCCAAACCCTGTTTTATGAAGTAAGCTTTGAAGCCTTCCCAAATCGTAACGACTTTTGGATCGTAAGCGACGGCCCCCAGCAGTAACGGTTCAGTCTTACTCATCGTAAAGTTTCTCCGAAATGTCCGACAAGCTGCCGAGCTTGTCGGAGTCTTCGCGTTAGACGCAACTCGAAGTCAGCGATAAGCTCGGCAGCTTGTCGGACAGCCTGCGCCGCTCTTTGCCTAATCGAACAACGGCTTGCCGCAAAGCACTCTGCCGATGAAATCGTAGAGCGCATCGGCGGTGGGCGCCATCACAGTCGAAGCGCGCGCATCGCGGAAGTGTCGCTCGACGCCAACCTCTTTGCGATAGGCTGCGCCGCCGCAGACGCGCATCGCCAAGTCTGTGACCTCGTTCGCGTTCTCGCCAGCAGCAGCTTTGACTTCTAGCACGCGCAGCATCGCATCAGCACGCCCTGTTTCGAGCGCCGTGACTGTGTCGTGCAACAGCGCGCGCGCCTGGTCGGTCTTGATGCGCATCCGCGCTAGATAAGCGCGCACCGTGGGAAGATCGGCGAGAGTTTGGCCTGTGTGCGTAAGCTCCGTGCCAGAAACGTGTGTGACGGCTTTGTTCGTCGCTGCCTCCATAATGCCAGTGGAGCAAGCGGCATTCATCACTTGAAAGTAAGGCAATACAACGCCCAGCATCACGTCCGCGCCGCCGCCATCCGTCCCCAGCAGATTTTCAGCCGGGATGACAACGCCCTCGCCAATCACCGGCGAAGAATAATTTCCGCGCAGGCCCAGTCCGTTAAACGGCGCGGGGATAGAAAGACCTTTGGCCGAAGCGGGCACCAGCCAGACTGACGATTGGCCTTCGATGGCAATCGCGCGGCTAGACCAGACGTATGAATCGGCCTGGCCCGCCGAAGTGGCCCAGCTTTTGTGCGCGTCCAGCCGCACGCCCTCAGCCAAACGGGTTGCGCTGCTGACCGGCGCCCAGAAGTTGCTGCGCGAGCCGCTTTCAGAAAAAGCCAGCGTTGAAACGTGGCGGCCCGCCGCAATCTCTTCGCGCACCGCGCGCGGGCCAAAAGCTTCGATGGCCGCTGTGGCGCAATAATGCATGCACACGACCATCGCCGTCGAAGCGCATTCAGTAGCGAGGCGCTCGACCACTTGCGCTGCGGCGCGATGCGCTTGACCCAAGCCGCCCACTTCGGGGCTGCTGATCAAACCCAGCAGGCCGGCTTGCCCGAGCGCGTCGAGTGCGGCGCGCGGGAAAGACGCGCTCGTGTCTATTTCAACTGCGGCGGGCGCAATCACGTTGTTGATGATTTTTTCCAGTTCGGTTAGGTAAGCAGGTTGAGCGGTTTGCTCACTCATTCAAAGCTCCTTCCTTATAGGGTATGAGTTTGGGTGCTCACGGTCACGCTTGGAGACCAAATGCGGGCAGACGAAACACTGCTTGCGGCAAATGTTTGGTTCGCCAAACGTAGCTGTGATGCGTGTCAGCGCAGGGCCTGCGGCATCTGGCCCTGCGACAAAGGAAGGGTCAGGCCGAAAGTCCAAAGCGCCGCTTTACCTGTCGCAGAACTTGCGACCGGAATAGTGCGGTTCAATGCTTGAATATCGTTTTGCTCATTACGTTCTGCTATTGTCAGGCAAAAGACGATAGCGGTCTTCACCTGAGCGAATGTTTATGGAATCTACGACTGCGCAGATTGTACATGCTTCCGAGTCAAATAAAAGTTGCTTCAAACTGACTAGACGAGGAATTGAAAGTTTGACTAAATCGGCGCACCTTCTTACCATTCCTCAGCGATCAAAACGCGGTGTGCCCGGAAAACCAGCTTCGGCAAGTTTATCTTCCAAGTTCAGATCTCGCCGGAATAACTCTGATGGAGAAAATTCCCCAAGCTACTTACGCCGCCAGCGCGCCTTTAGCATTGTGGCGACTTGAAGATATTGCAGTATGAAAAATCCAAGCATATTCCCCCTGCCCTCAGCCGTAACAAACGAACTTCCGGCAGGTCGAGCCGCGTTGATTGTCGGACATCCAGGCCACGAATTACGAATGCACGGCTGGCTTGAGTTAGCGCAACCGCTGTTTTTTGTCTTAACCGATGGATCAGGGCATACAGGACGATCCAGACTAGATTCGACAACGCAGATCTTAGCCCGCGCAGGTGCGACGCCTGGCGGCATTTACGGAAGACTTACTGACCACACTTTATACACTGCACTGCTCGATCACGACTCCGACCTTTTTATTGGGCTGCTGGAAGAGTTGAGCCAGTCGCTTGCCAGCCAAGCGATAACTTACATCGTTGGTGATGCGAGCGAGAATTATAATCCGGGGCATGAGGTCTGCCGCATGTTGATTAATGCGGCGGTAAAGCGGGTGTGGTACGTTGCTGGGCGGCAGATCGCAAATTTCGATTTTCCACTTGTCGGGCCGCCGAATAATTGCCCGGAGCGATTGCGCCGCGAAGCTATTTTCTTGCAGCTAGACGATCCAGCGTTAGAGCGTAAACTGACTGTGGCGCGCAATTACTCAGCCATCGCGGCTGACCTGAATGCTGCGCTGAATGAGTTAGGCCCCGAAGCTTTCCGCGTCGAATGTTTGCGTACAGTGGGAACGGAGGCCGCAGCAATCGCCCCCTTGTCTGAGCCGCCATTTTACGAACGCTATGGTGAGCAGCAGGTAGCCGCAGGCTATTACAACCGCGTGCTCCGTTACAACGAGCACGTCAGGCCACTCGCCGCTGCACTCGATGCTTATCTGAGAGAACCGTGCTGATGAGCAGCTTGCGGGTTCTGATCACTAACAACACTCTGGCAAATCGCGCAGGCTCGGAGTTGTACGTGCGCGATCTGGCGACGGCGCTGTTAGCGCGCGGGCACAAGCCAGTGGCTTACAGCACAGTGCTGGGCGAGGTCGCCGACGAGTTGCGCGCGGCGACCATCCCTGTCATCAATGATCTGGCGCTGCTCACCGCCCAGCCAGACATTATTCACGGCCAACACCATTATGAAACATGACCGCGCTCTTGCGGTTTCCTGCCGTGCCAGCCATTTACGTTTGTCATGGCTGGTTGCCCTGGGAAGAGGCTCCGCCACAATTCCCACGCATAAGGCGATATGTCGCGGTTGACTACACCTGCCGTGACCGGCTCGTTTGTGAGAGCGCCATACCGGAAGAACGGGTATCGGTGCTACTCAATTTTGTTGATCTGCGCCGGTTCAAGCCGCGCGGCCCACTGCCCTCACACCCGAAACGTGCTTTGGTCTTTAGTAACAATGCTAACGAGCATAATTACCTTGGGATGGTACGTGAGGTTTGTGTTCGCTTCGAGATCGAGTTGGACGTAATGGGTCTGAGCGCTGGCACTGCCTGTGCGCGTCCCGAAGAGGTACTGGGAAACTACGATCTGGTTTTCGCCAAGGCACGCGCCGCACTTGAAGCATTGGCTGTAGGAGCGGCAGTTGTGCTTTGTGATGCGGTCGGAACTGGCCCAATGGTGACAATGGCAGAAGTTGATCGGCTCCGTTCACTCAACTTTGGCATCCGCACGTTGAACCGACCTATCACCAGCGAGGCGCTGGCACAAGAGATCGCTCGCTATGATGCGGCTGACGCTGCTGCAGTTTCCGCGCGCATCCGCGCTGAAGCGGGGCGCGAGCCGGTCGTAGATCAGTTGATCGAGCTTTATCGAAGCGTCATCAAGGAGCACGAAGAATCACCAACACCTACGATGGAAGCCGAAGGGCACGCGGCGGTAGCTTACCTGCGGTGGCTTTCCCCGCGAGTCAAGGAAAGAGACCAGCTTTGGGCTGAGTGCGAACATGAAAGAGCCAAGAGCAGGTTGGCGATCAAAGACAAGGAGCGACCTTGGGTCGAGTACGAGCGTGAAAAAGCTAAGAGCGAGTTAGCAATTAAGGAGAAAGACCGCCTTTGGGCTAAGTGCCAACGATTAAAGGCCGAACGTAAGAAGGTCGAAGGTGAGTTGGCGCTGCTACGCGCTTCACCGCTCGTCCGTCTGCGCGACTGGTTGCTGAGAGCGCCGCACTTACCAGCGCTTTACCGGGCCTTGCTACGCCGCCCCAGCGCCCGCAACCGATTGGATAAAGCTTGAACCTCTTCCGGCTGCCGTGTAGAATCCAGGCTCGAAGCAGATCAATCGGAGAACTAAAGAGCAATGACAAAGGTAGCGAATAAATACAGACGAGGGTTCGAAAGTCGCGCCACGGCCATAATGCGCGCCGCCGGCAATATCCCGCAGACCGCCCTCTCCCTTACTTTGCAGCGCAATACCCGCTAACGGGTTTCAATTGCGCTGCGTCCTCCGACCGCACTCTTACCACACGAGTTTATAAACTTGCCTTGCATTCTGCAGTGATGTGGCAGCTATGTGATCATCGCTCTTTTGATTTTGCGAGGCCCTTGACCGCGAGAGAACCATGAACGAAAAATATTTTCCCGAAGAGATCGAAGAGCGCCAGCAACAACGCTGGGCTGAGGCCAAAGTCTTCGAGGTCGAAGTAGACCCGCAGAAACCGAAGTTCTACTGCCTGGAGATGCTGCCCTATCCTTCGGGGCGCATCCACATGGGCCACGTGCGTAACTACTCCATCGGCGACGCGTTGTCACACTTCAAACGCATGCAAGGTTTCAACGTGCTACACCCAATGGGCTGGGACGCTTTCGGCATGCCGGCTGAAAATGCTGCGATCAAAAACAACGCGCGCCCCGACAAGTGGACGTTCGAGAACATTGACGCGATGCGCGTGCAATTGAAGCGCATGGGTTTCAGCTACGACTGGCGCCGCGAAATCGCTTCGTGCACGCCGGAATATTACCGCTGGAATCAGTGGTTCTTTGTCCAAATGTGGAAGCGTGACCTGATCTACCGCAAGAACGCGACGGTCAACTGGTGCGACAAGTGCAACACCTCGCTGGCCAACGAGCAAGCCGAAGGCGGCTTCTGTTGGCGACACGAAGACACGCCCGTCCAACAGCGCGAGCTGGAGCAGTGGTTCGTGCGCGTGGCCAATTACACCAACGAGCTGCTGGACGACTTGGACACACTGGAAGGCGGCTGGCCTGATCGTGTGATTACGATGCAGCGCAACTGGATTGGGCGCAGTAAAGGTGCGGAAGTGGATTTTGGCATTGAGGGCGAGCCGGACAAAAAG
This sequence comes from uncultured Acidobacteriota bacterium, assembly GCA_963699175.1. Taxonomy (GTDB): domain Bacteria; phylum Acidobacteriota; class Blastocatellia; order RBC074; family RBC074; genus JACPYM01. Next base: position 3,310,036 of record OY969418.1, read on the forward strand.
ATTCGCATTTTCACCACGCGCGTTGACACGATCTACGGCGCTACCTCAGTGATCCTGGCGCCAGAACATCCGTACATCGAAGAATGGATCGCAGTGGGCAAAGCGAGTGATGAGCTGAAAACTTTTGTCGAGCAGCAGCAAGCCATTGCTGCTGAAGACCGTATTGCCGAAGGCAAGGAAAAGCTGGGCGTTTTCACCGGCCATTACGCCATCAATCCGTTCAACAATGAAAAGCTGCCGATCTGGACGGCCAACTTCGTGCTGACCGGTTACGGCACGGGCGCGATTATGGCCGTGCCAGCGCACGATGAACGCGATTTCGAATTCTCGCAGAAATACGGCCTGCCGATTCCGCGCGTCATCAAGCTGGCTGATTCTATCGAAGCGGACGATGCCCCCGTCGAGGCCGTTTTCACCGCGAAAGACGAATCCGGCGTAGTCATCAACTCCGGCCAATTCAGCGGAATGAAAGTGCCGGACGCGATTGCCGCAATGACTGCTTATGCAGAACAACACGGCTTCGGCACGGCGCAGACCAATTTCAAAATCCGCGACTGGGGCGTCTCGCGCCAACGCGCCTGGGGCACGCCCATCCCGTTCATCCACTGTGCCAAGTGCGGCATCGTCCCCGTGCCCGAAGAGCAACTGCCGGTCGTGCTGCCGACCGATCTGGACTTCGCGTCGAAAGGCGCGCCACTGGCCGAACACGAAAGCTTTGTGAATACGACGTGTCCGACTTGCGGCGGCGCGGCGCGGCGCGACACCGACACGATGGACACCTTTGTGGATTCGACGTGGTACTACTTCCGCTACGCCGACCCGCACAACGACAAGCTGCCCTTCGCGCCGGAGGTAGCCGCCTACTGGACGCCGGTCGAGCAGTACATCGGCGGCATCGAACACGCCGTGCTGCACCTGATCTACACGCGGCTGTGGACGAAGATCATGCGCGACCTGGGCCTGATCTCATTCGGCGAACCGGTCAAGAAGCTGCTGACGCAGGGCATGGTCTGTCTGACGACTTATCGCTGCGAGGAACACGATTGGCTGTATCCGAGTGAAGTCGTTGATGGCAAGTGCGTCACCTGCGGTCGTATAGCGACAGTCGGTCGCATCGAGAAGATGTCGAAGTCGAAGAAAAACACGATTGACCCCGACGAGATGATTAAGATTCACGGTGCGGACACTGTGCGGCTGTTTATGTTGTTCGCCGCGCCGCCCGAAAAAGACCTGGAATGGAGCGAGGCTGGCGCAGAAGGCGCGTCACGCTTCCTGAACCGCGTCTGGCGCATCATTCACAAGTGGCACGACAAATTGGACGGCGCTGCCGAAGGTGAGTTTTCGTCTGCTGCCCGTGCGTTGCGCCGCAAGACGCACCAGACGATCAAGCGCGTCACGACCGATATTGGCGAGCGCATGAACTTCAACACCGCCGTCGCCGCGCAGATGGAACTGACCAACGAGGTCTACGCCTTTGACGGCACGTTGAAAGACGGCGCGACCGCTGCCGACAAATTCGCGCTGAAAGAGGCGCTGGAAGCGTTGGCCAAGCTGCTGGCCCCATTCACGCCGCACATTGCGGAAGAGTTGTGGACGGCTTTGAAAGGCGCGGGGGGCCACAATGAAGCCGTGGTGGCTGCTGCCTGGCCGCAGTTCGATGCAGAGTTGGCCAAAGAGGAAGAACTGGAAATCCCGGTTCAACTGAACGGCAAGCTGATCGCGCGGCTGGTCGTTCCGGCTAACATAGCAGACGAAGCCTTGAAAGAAGCGGCGCTAGCCAACGAGCGCGTCCAAGCCAAGCTGGAAGGCCGGCAAGTCGTCAAGACGATTGTGGTTCCAAAGCGGTTGGTCAATCTGGTGGCGAAGTAAGCTAAATTCGCACAGTAACTTTAAGAGGCACAGGTACTTGTATTTGTGCCTCTTTGTTTTTTTATTGGGCTGAAAAAATAACTCATTGACGAATACAACGATTCCGTTGTACAACACGCTCGTTGTACAACGGAATCGTTGTACAACGTAAAGCTCGGAGAAGACCAAATGTGGAATTGGAGGGTTAACCCGCTTTCAATCTCCACTTCACCTACTGGAGATATGAATGCCGAGAAAGAAAACAATACGATCCGCCAGGAGCAGGAAAGCCGCTGACGATTCAGCACGTAGTTCAAATGGCCTGACAACGCAAAGCGAGAAGACCTCACTAACTCCCACGCCGCTTGAAGAATCCAAGACGCGTATCAGTATGGAGTATGCCCGAACGATTATGGCAATTGGGGTAGTTGCCTTCATCGTCCTACTTGTCCGCGCAGATATTGCTGTTCTGACGAAAGTCTTCCTTTCAACGCTACTTTTCATGGCAAGCGTTGTCGCTACTTTGTTGGGCATTAAGCGCTAGCTAGCGAAACAGTCCTGAAGCAATCGAGAAAGGTATCAGTAATGGAATTGCTCTATAACCCCGACCAGATGTCAGAGAAAGAAATCAAAGAAACCTTCGTCGCGCGCGAGGCTTTGGTTGACGAACTCGTCGAATTGATCAAAAGCCAACCTGACAGCGCAGGTATGCAGCACGCTGTCATCATTGCGCCACGTGGCATGGGCAAGACTACTGTGTTGCTAATGGTCAAATTCGCCATTAAGGATTGCGGGCTAGCCAATCAATGGCAGGCGGTGAAGTTTCCTGAAGAGTCGTATGGCATCTATGACCTGAGCGATTTCTGGATTGAAACACTCAACCTCATTGCTGCCGACACTGCTGATACCGACTTGCGGCGACTCGCTGATGACCTGAAGAAGAAATATCCGAACAATGAAGATTTGCAGGATGCCGCCTATGCTGCGCTCAAAGATTGGCGGCAGCAACACGGCAAACGGTTATTGCTGCTGGTGGAGAACTTCGATCAGATTTTGGAGCAGATCAACGATGAACGCGACAACGCTCGGTTGCGCGATGAGTTGATGAACGACAGCACAGTGATGTTCCTCGGCGGCGCGACAACGTTCTTCAGAGAGGCGCGCGCTTATGACCAACCACTCTACAATTTCTTCAAAATTTACGACCTCGCTGATTTGAAATTCGCGCAGATGCAGGAACTTTTGCGCCGCCGCGCTCAAGTTGACCGCCTCACAGATTTCGAGACTACGCTCAAACAGAACGCCGCCCGGTTGCGCACGCTAGAATATTTCACAGGCGGCAATCCGCGTTTGGTGCTGATGCTTTACCGTGTCGTAAGCCATTCGGACGTGGCCGAAGTGCGTCGCGCGTTGGAAAAATTACTAGATGAGGTGACACCGTATTACAAAGCCAAGGTTGAGGCACTGCCTGCACAGCAACGCAAAATCCTCGACCACATTGCGCGCGTCAGCGGTGAAACCAACGAAGGGTTGACGCCAGGTGAAATCGCTGCCGCCGTGCGCTTGTCGCCCAATCAAGTTAGTTCGCAACTAAAACGGCTTTTGGAACTTGGGTATGTGCGCGCTGCGAATTTGCGCGGGCGCAGTTCTTGGTACACGTTGTCAGAACCGTTATATGCAATTTGGCATCAGATGCGATTTGGCAGAGATACTAAAGAGCGAATGCGTTGGTTAATAGTATGGCTCAGAGCGATTTATTCGGATGAAGAAATGAAACTTGAAAGCCGGAAGTTAGCTGACCGTTTTCGCTATCACTTCCGAGAAGAACACTCACAGAAGGCGCAAGATGTTCTTGAGCATCATCGTTGGTTGGCAGAAGCAATGACGGACCCGGATGCACGTTTGCGCGCCATGGAGCGTGTCATTCGCGGCAAACTTGCGCTCAAGGAGGTAGCTTCAGTCAAGACTGATCTTTTATCACAAGTCAATTTGGCAAATCTATCCGATATGACCTTAGCCAAGTTGATCGAAGTTGAATGTCTCAGCCAAGAGCAAGTCGCTTCGGTCAAAGCTGCCAAGATAAGAGCAATTGATTCTTCACGTGACAAGGAGTTTGCAGAAACAATGGCAGCAGCTTTGCTGGCTTATGAAGAAAAGAACTACGAAGCAACAATTAGTCATCTTGACCACGGGTTAGCAATCAAACCCGATGATGACCAAGCTTGGTTTCAGCGTGCCGAGACACTTTACGACTTGGGGCGCCATGAAGAGGCAATTACAAATTACGATAGAGCATTGAAGATCAATTCTAGGAATGAAGATGCTTGGGTAGCTCGCGGCAACACACTAACGGATATAGGTCGTCATCAAGATGCATTGGCGAGTTATGACTGTGCATTGGAAATTAAGCCAGATGAAGAGTTGGTGTGGTTTTTTCGAGGACTTGAGCTGGATAAATTGAACCGCCACGAAGAGGCAGTGGAGAGTTATGACCGGTCATTACGCGTAAAACCTGATGATGAAGAAGTTTGGAAATATCGTGGCGATGCTCTTGCTGAACTGAGCCGTTACGAAGAGGCCGTAGCGAGCTATGATCGAGCTCTGGCAATAAAGCCTGAGGAAAGTATAGCTTGGTTCAGCCGCGGTATTGCTCTTTATAACCTTGGGCAGTACGAAGAGGCCATTGCAAGTTACGACCGAGCTCTAACAATTGACCCCGAAAACGCCGAAGTTTGGCATAGACGCGGAGCGACATTATCTATTATGGATGATTTTGAAGGAGAACTTGAAAGTTACTCCCGCGCCATTGAAGCTGGCAAGAAAGCAGAGAGTAAAAGATGGGCAGATAAAGTGTCGGTTGGAATGTTGAAGCTTGCTTTGGACGGGCAAGCGGCTGCCGCTCGCAAATTGATCGCTGAATCGGGTTTGGAAGAACAGCTATTTCCACTCACCCGTGCTATTGATTACCTACAAACCGGCAACGAAGCGCTAATCGAAAAACTCTCGCCCGAAGTGCGCGGCATCGTCGAAGAGGTCGTCGCCAAATTGAAAACTGCTGCGCCGCTTCCTAAGTCGTAAGCGCGTAGTGGCGTGCTAGAATGCCGTCGGAAGTAAGACAATGACCGAAACAATAACACGCATCTTTGCCGCTACCTTCTGCACGAAAGGAGTGTCGTATGCTTGAGACGGTAACTTTGCAGGAAGCCCAAGCTCATCTGGCCGATTTAATTGCCAAGCTCAATCCGGGAACGGAATTGGTAATCACGCAGAATGATCGTCCGGTGGCGAAACTCGTTGGCCCGCCACCCACACCGCGCCAGCCACGTCAGCCAGGCAGTGCCAAGGGTAAGCTCATCATCCATGCCGAGGACGAGGAACACTTGAATGATTTTCGGGAGTACATGCCATGAGGCTGCTCCTGGATACTCATACCTTCCTCTGGTTTGTGTTGGCCGATCCATTGCTCAGCGCCAATGCCAGCAGCCTGATCGCTGATCCGAACAATGAAGTCGCAATCAGCCCCGCGACATATTGGGAAGTCGCCATCAAAATCGGCATCGGCAAATACTCCTTAGCTGAACCGCTGGACGTATTTTTCGAGCGTGAGTTGGCTGCCAATCAATTCGACATCCTGCACATCGAGCCGCGTCACGTCGCACCGCTGACAACCTTGCCCTTTCATCACCGTGATCCGTTTGACCGCCTCATCATCGCGCAAGCAATGGCAGAGCAGATTCCCGTAATTAGCGCGGATACCGCTTTTGACGCTTACCCGATACGGCGGTTGTGGTAGATGTCGCGCTTACTATCAATAAAGCGACACCGCCCTCGATACCGCCCTGATCTCATTTAACAACTCTTCGTCCTCGCTCAGATCATCGTCGGACAGCTCAACCGGGGACTCTGCGCTCGCTGACAAGCCGAGCACTTCCTGACCAAGCCGCAAAAAGTCGTGGGCGACTGGGTGTAGCGGCATTTGCTCGACGACTGCCCGCCCGGCTGCCGCCGCCTCGACGACGCGTGTGCTCGTGCGAATCTGCGTGCGGCAAAGTTCGTCGCCGAAGATGTACTGGACTTGTTGTTTGAATTCGCGATCAAACCGCCGTCGCTCGTCGTAGTTGTTCAGCACTACCTTGATCTTGGGCAGACGCTTGTTGAGCCGGATGCAGAGGCCGCTCACCCAGTCTATCACTGAGACCATCCCGCTAAGCCCATAGACCCCGCAGGAAATGACCACGACGACCTGATCTGCTGCATCAATGCCTACTTGGGTTGATCTGCATAAACTGGCCGGGGTATCAACCACGATATAGTCATACTTGGTTAGCGCCGGGCCTAGCTGTCTTCTTAACAGATCAGGGCTGAGGGGCAACCTGTCCACGTTTTCATGCAGTTCCTTTTGAAAAGCGTTGTGGATGAGATCAAGCCCCGAGCGCACCGGAATGATGTACTCATCAATATTCGCTTTAGGAACCATCAGCAACCGGTCGGCGGTCTTCGTAGTGCTGATTGGCTCGTAGAAAAGGCCCTGGCCGAAGTTGCCCTGCGGGTCTAGGTCAACGCCCAGCACGCGCTTGCCGTGATGCAGGGCGAAACACATGGCCAGATTTTGCGCTGCGGTGGTTTTTCCTGTGCCGCCTTTTTGATTGACGAAAGCGATGACTTGAGCAGGCTTTCTGCGCAATGCGGTGGTGCGCTGTTCTTCGAGGGGAGGACAGAGATGCAATGGGGTGCGTGTGTGTATAGTCATAGCATTGACTCAAGCGCGGGTTAAGCTGCGCGCCGGATTGCCGCAACTAGCCGCGAAAGGGTGTATTTCAAACGCTGGGAGGGATGAAAATTCGCCAGCGCCGACAAGTGCCAACGCTTTTGCCGCTCCGCTGCAAGTTGCGGAGCACTTCATCAAAAGTATTGCTTTGAGCCTAGTAGTGTGGGGAGAACGGTGCGGAGTATAGAGGCGAGTGATCAAAAGCTCAAGACAGAACGGAACGGAAATTTGCCCGTGCCGCGCTGAAGAGGCAAAGAGCCATCGCCGTTTTATTGCCGACTGCGCCAATCAAAACGCGTCAGAAACGTTGACAGCCACGGCGTAATCACTACGATGGCAGGCGCAGGCAGACCTACAGGGATGATGTTCCACTCTGAAAACCCGAAATGAGGTGAGCGAGATATGTTGACCAGATACGGAATCCAGCAGCGCGGCAGGCTGGCGTGGTTGTCTGTTGGCTTGCTCGTTGTTTGTTTGGCTCTCGGTTTCTACGCCGAACAGACTGCGCCATCGCAATCCAAAGAGAAAGCTCCGGCTTACCCCGGCAAAGATTGGGAGCGCATCGAGAAGCCGGAGTCGGTTGGCTATTCTTCTGCGCGCTTGCAAGCGTTGCGTGGCTGGCTGCAATCGTTGGACACGACAGCGCTGCTGGTCTCGGTGGGTGGGCGTTCGCTGTTTGAATACGGCGATCTGACGCACCTGAGTTATCTCGCCTCCGTGCGCAAGAGCGTGTTGGCAATCCTCTACGGCAAGTATGTCGAGAACGGCACGATCAAACTCGACAAGACGCTACGCGAGTTGGAATTCACCGATGTTGGCGGTTTGCAGTCGCGCGAATTGGAAGCAACTGTCGAGAATCTGATTACGGCGCGCTCCGGCGTTTATCATCTGGCTTCCAACCCTGGCGATTCGACCGACAGCGCGCCGCCGCGCAATTCGCAACGACCCGGCGCCTACTACCTCTACAACAATTGGGATTTCAACGCGGCGGGCGCGGTGTTTGAGAAGCTGACCGGGCGTGACATCTACGACGCGCTGGAGAGCGATTTGGCCAGACCCATTGGCATGCAGGATTTCAACCGCGCGCGCCAACGCAAGAGTGGCGACGCCACGCGCTCGCAACACATGGCCTATCACATCTGGCTCTCGACGCGCGATATGGCGCGCATCGGGTTGCTGATGTTGCGCGAAGGGAAATGGGGCGAGCAACAAGTCGTCTCGCGCGATTGGACGCGGCGCATCAGTAGTCTGGTGACTCCGATCAACGAAATGAATCCACCGGGGATGCGTTCGTTGGGCACGGGCATGCGGTGGGGCTACGGTTATATGTGGTGGGTCTGGGATGCGCCGCATTCGCCCGGCCCATTTGAGGGCGCGTACACAGGAATCGGAGCGGGCGGGCAGTACATCACCGTTTTGCCGAAACTCGACATGGTCATTGCGCATAAGACCGATATGGACCAGCCGCCGCAGGGGCAGAGCGGGCGTACCAGAAATGTGTCGCAGGCCGAGTACGATTCTATTCTCAGAATGTTGATTGTGGCTCGCTGCCCTGGCGGCAAATGTTAGTGACTCGTGTCTCAAACTGGAATCGTTTTTAACTACTGTGGCCAAGCACACGGCCAATTCAAAGTGAGGAATTATGCGTGCAACGCACCCTTCCCATCGGCGGGCAATTTTATTCGCAGTTGTTTTGACGCTCTTCGCGCTGCTGTTTTGGCGGCAGAGCGCCGCTCCCGCCGCAGCCGTCAGCCTTGCGCCGGTGCGCCTGCATTGGCAATTCCAGGGGCGTTGGGAGAAACGTTTCACGCTGCAGCGCGGCGAAACCTTCGAGCTTTCGGTCGGGCTGCCGACGCCCTCGGCGCTGCCACGACATGGCCGCGTCAGCGTGCGCTGGACCTTGGTTGAAGCAAAAGACGCGCTGCCTGCGCTGTCAGCGCGCAAGCCTGATACTTTTGGCATCTACACCAAGCCGACGGGTGATTGGCAGAAGGTCTTGCACGCGCTAGATACTGATATATACCTCGTCTACCGCGCGCCAGTTGCGGGCGTCTACGCTTTAGAAATTTCACCTATCACTGACGAAGCCACCGTGTTCGAAGGCGCGCGCTGGCGTGAGGACGGCATTGCGCCGCAAGCAGTAACTTTTCCGCGTCAGACGCCGTGGCCTGCCGGGAAGTCTGTGCCGTTGTCAGTAACGATCAATCCGCTGGATTTGAAAGACGCGCCGCAAGCAGGCATGTACGTCGAGACAGAGCCAAACGACACGCCTGAATTGGCGCAGGACATTGCCTTGCCCACGGGCGAAGGTGTGCAGGCCGTGCGCATCACTGGCGGCGCGGACGACATCGAATATTTCGATAACGGCAAGGTCGGCAAATCGGGCGACGATTGGTTCCGCCTCGCGTTCAATGGCAAAGAGCCGCGTCTGTTGACCTGCAACCTGGCGATTCCCGATCACACACTGGCCGCCCAGCTTCGTTTCTACACGCTCGATGCCGCAGGCGCGCTAGTCGAATACACCGAAGGCCGCAACGAGAACGAACGCACGCATCAACAGAACGAAACGCACCGCGCGGCCATCAATCGCCTGCTCAAACCAGGCGGTGTCTATTTTCTGCGCGCCGAAGCCAACGCGCCCGGTTATGAAATCGAGCTGCGCGTGTTAAAGCCCGCGCCTTATGACGACGCGCGCCTAGCCGTGCGGCAAGCGATGTACGACCACATCAGCCAGGTAGACGCCTGGCTGACCAATCGCCCGCGCGGCGCTTCGGTCGAACGGCGCATTCGCGACACCGGCAATTTGATGGGCGCGCATTGCATGAGCTGTCACACGCAATCGGGCGTCTGGGGGCCGGCCGTGCCGATTGAAAACGGCTACGTGGTGGAAAACCTGCAAAACTACCGCCGCCTCATCAACGTGATGTACGAATCGCTGCGCCCGACCAACTATTTGAAAGACGCGGCAAATAATACGAGCCTCGCGCCGCTAGATGTCGGCGACGGCCCCGCGGGGACGCGTGTCGCCGGGCACAATGTCTGCACGGCTGAGCGTGCCGTGCCCGCGCGCAAGCTGCATTCGATGCAAGCGATTCGCGCGGCTAATCATACGCTGCAAACCGCCGACCCCAGCGGCATCAACGCCGCCGGGCCTGGCTCGAACGTCGGCCAATCGGTGGTCTACAACTACGCGGGCGAGATTTTACGGACGGCCTGGGATCGCACTGGCCATCCGCGTTATTTTGCCGCGTTGGAAGAGAAGGCTGAAAAGATGCTCGGCGTGCAACCGCGTTACAGCGATGATCTGTCTCACCGCATCGAGTTTTTCAAGCGATTTTTTCCGCAGGATTATTTGGCGCAGAACCAGCGCGCGCGCACCATTCAACCAACGTTGCCGCCTGAACCAAAACCAGAACCAACACCTGCGCCGAATAAAGACGGCAAGCCGCAGGAGCCGCCGCCAGCGCGCTTTCCTGCTTATCAATTATTGAGCGGCGAAAATGCATCCAAGCTTTGGGGCCGCATTCAGGAACAACTCAAGAAAGACGAAGCGCGGCTGCGCGCAATTCAAAACAGCGATGGCTCGTGGGGCTTCGATCCGGGCAAGACGAGCGACGGCGGGCAAACCTGGAAGACCAACGGCGAATTTGATCCTGCGCCCACGGCTTTGGCGCTGATCGCATTTCAAGCATTGGGTTATGACGCCAATGACCCCAGCGTGGCGCGTGGGGTCAAAACGTTGCTGCGCACGCAAGACCCGTATGGCCGCTGGAACAAGAATGCGCTGACCGGCTTTGTCACGACGGCCTACTCGTTGCACGCGTTGGCGCGGCTCTATCCTGAAAAGCCCGTCAAACCGGTGCGCGCAATGTTTGTTCCGCGCAGTGGAGAATCTCTTCCGGCCACCCTCGCCCGCGTGCGGGCACTATCGCACACGGACGATCCGGCGTTGCTGGATTTGATGATTCAGGCTGCCTGGCACGCCAATCCGCAAGTGCGCTTCTGGGGCGCGCAGGCCTTGGGCGGCGTGCATCACGAACGCGGCGTACCGGCGCTCATTCGCTTGTTGGGCGATCCGGTCAAGATGGTGCGCGATGCGGCGGCGTGGGCGATGGAGCAAACACTGCTCGACGACACTGGTTTTGCAGCCGTCTTCGCGGCTTATCAGACCGGCAGCGATTTGACGCGCGAGAGCATTCTGAAAGCTTTGGGCATGCGCGCCGATGCGGTGATGACGCAACCGCGCTTTGATAAGCAGCGGCTGACGCAGTTGTTGGACAGGGCGCTCAACGACGACCCACATCCCGGCGTGCGCGCGTGGGCTGCGAAAGCCGCGTGGCAATGGTGGGTGTGGAATCCGCCGATGCGTGCGGCAATTCAGCAAGCCTGGACGCGCAAGCTGCTCGGCAGCGAATCGAACGCGCTGGTCGAAAATTGCTTCCGTTACCAGAGCCACGCGCTCTTCATCGCCAACGGCCACAAGGCCAATGGCAGCGATGAGCACCAGTACAAAGAACTCGTGGCGCTCTTCAAAACGCTCGAACAGAAACTCGACGATGCGACGTTGTCCGTTGCCGTCAAAGACCGGCTGGCGCGCAGGTTGGTCGCGATTTCTGCAACGTTTTACGCCTCGGCGGGCGGTGATGGCGGGCCGGGGCAGATGGGTTACATCACGGCAGGCAGTACTGAGATGATGGGCAAGGCCACGCTGCGGTTGTGGGGCAAGACCGCTGCGGCGAACATCCCGGAATTATGGCTGGTGATGGAAGGCGCGGCGAATGTTGCTTATCAGCCGCTGCAAGACCGCATCATTGATTATTCGACGCACGGCCCTGAAGAGTTGCGTACGCTAGCCGCCGCCGCCGTTTCCGATCCGAGCGCGGTCACGCTGCCCGCCGTGCAGGAAAAGGTCGAGCCGCTGGTTGAACAGATTCTGCGTGGCGCGCTCGATTACGACCGCCGCCAGACGCTCGCGCAACCAGTGCTGCGACTCTTCGCGCGCGCCAAGTGGGCGGTGCCGAAGACCACTGAGCAGCGCGAGTTGCTCTATCGTTTGCTGATTCCCAAGCACACCCCTGAGCCAAGTGCGGCTGAGTTGAAGAAGATTCTCGACGCAGCGGAAGCAGCGGTCAGGCCGATGGGCTTGCCTGATGCCGATTGGTATGTCGCCGACCGCATGGGTGCGACGCTCGCGACCAACTCCGATCTGCATACTGATGTGTTGCTGCGCTTCATTCCGGGTGCGTCAAAGAATCCGTTGACCGCGCATTTCTGGTTGCCGAGCGTGGCTTGGGTGACTTCGTATGGGGACGGGATTCCCGAAGTCGAGGCAGCCAACAACAAGGCAGCTTCGCCGGAGATCGCCGCAGCGCGCGCGCGCGCAGTTGAGCTTTATTTGCAAATGCTGCGGCCTGAGACGCCGGTGATGAGCCGGAACATCGCTTTCCGTCTGGCCAATCTCACTGCCATACGGCAAAACCCGGCGGTGCAAGAGCTGTTGCGCAAGCTGGTCGAGACCGAAAAGAATGGCGCTGCCCGCAATGCGCTGCGCTACAGTGATCCACAACTTTGGCTGAGCGATTTGCAGGAGGCCGTCAAGCAGGAGCCGCTGGCCGCATCTTTAAGAGAAGGCCTGGGCAAAGATGCGCAAGGGCAGCCCAACCTGACGCCACAATTTCTGGCCAGCTTCCGTTACTTCGGCGATTACGTCGCGCCCGAGATGAACCGCCCGCAGCGTATGGACGAGCGCTCCTGCATGAATTGCCACGCGGTCGAAGGGCGCGTGCCTTCGATGGAGTTGGCCGGGCCGGATGGCAATGGTTATTGGACAGTGGCGAAGATGTTGAAGAATTATTTGATCCTACAACAGCGCGTGAATGTGGCCGATATCGAAACGAGCAAGCTGTTGCGCAAGCCGCTCAATGTGCAAACGGGCAAAGAGGACGGGCATCAAGGCGGACGGCGCTATTTGCCGGCGGAGCGCGGGTATCAGATTATTCGGCGGTGGGTGTTGGATCAGCCGCGGGTGGTGCAGAGTTTGGGGACAGCGTCTGCTACGCGGTAGTGAAAGGCAGGCATATGCAATGACGACGATTCAAGCATAAGTTCCTGAGCCGCTATATCAATTGGCCGCTGACTTTGCAGCGCGGGAGAACATGACACTAGAACAGATCGTTTCGCTGGCGCTAGCACAGGCACTCGGAGCTTGGGTGGCGCAGAATGAGATCAAAGTGCGCGCGCAGCGCGGCAGCCGCAAGAAGCTCCTGGAATTTATGGCACAAGTGCCTGATGTTGAGCCGCCAGATTATGACAGGTTGTGATAATGTCGCTGATTCGGTTGGCATCATTAACTAGCGCAGCTTGTCTAAGCATCCAACCGGTTTTATACTGCCACCTGTTCCGATAAATCGCTGTCTAAATACAAATGTAACCAAATACCGTAGGCCGTCGTTTGAAGCAGAGACTTCTCTGTCATGTTGCAACGACGCTTCTTCATCAAGTTTTGCCGCGTTCACAAGCAGGATGCGGCCTGTACCCAATTCCCTTTACGGAGGTAGCCGATGAGCAAATCCGATGAAAGGCTCGACCAGCACGAGGCATCAACTGAACCGTCTGTGTCGCGCCGTAACTTCCTGAAAGGCTCTGGTCTGGCGCTCTCTTTGCCGCTGATTGCTGGCGAAGTTGCAGAGGCCAAAGCCGTAGCTAATGTGCCGATCATTGGCCCGGACAAGACCGACATCACGCTGACCATCAATGGCAAACCGGTCAAGGCCAGTGTCGAACCGCGCGTGACATTGCTCGATTGTCTGCGCAACGATCTCGACACGACGGGCGCAAAGCGCGTTTGCGACCGGGGTACGTGTGGCGCGTGCACGGTGCAGATGGATGGCAAGCCGGTCTATTCGTGCTCGGTGCTCGCCATCGAGGCGCAGGGCCACAAGATCACGACGGTCGAGAGCCTGGCCACGGGCGACAAACTGCATCCGGTGCAGCAGGCTTTCTGGGACAATGATGCGCAGCAGTGTGGCTTCTGCACGCCGGGCTTTGTGATGGCCTGCAAGTCGCTGCTCGACAAACATCCCACGCCTAATGACGAACAAATCAAGCTGGGCCTGGGCGGCAATCTCTGCCGCTGCGGCACGTATGTCGGCATCAAGGCTGCTGTGGCGCAGGCTTCGGCGGCAATGAAGCAAAGGAGGCAAGCGTAATGGCTGAATATAAATGGCCCGAAGCGGAAAAACGCCTGCACATCGGCAAGCGCATCTCGCGCATTGACGGCCCGGACAAGGTCAGTGGCAAGGCGAAATATAGCTACGACATCAATCGTCCTGGCATGCTCTTTGGCAAGATTGTGCGCTCGCCTTACGCGCACGCTAAGGTCGTCAGCATTGACACGAGCGCGGCAGAGAAAATGCCCGGCGTGAAGGCGGTCAAGGTCATCAATGGCCCTGGCTATGAAGTGCAATGGGCGGGAGCGGAAATCGTCGCAGTCGCGGCGGAAACAGAACTGCAAGCAGAAGACGCGATGCGGGCGATTAAGGTGCAGTACGAGAAGCTGCCGCATTTCGTCAATGAGGCCGACCGGTCGAAAGCGCCCGCGGCCTATCTGCGTCCGCCAAACGCGCGTGATGTGGGCGAGCCTGACAAGGCGTTCGCTGAAGCCGAGGTCGTGGTCGAAGGTTTTTATGGCTGTGACGTCATCACGCACTGCTGCCTGGAAGCGCACGGCTTGGTGACCGAGTGGACGGATGAGAAGAACATCCTGATTCATCCTTCGACACAAGCCGTTTCTCCCAATGGCCCCCAATTGGCGCAAGCCCTGGGTATGCCAGCAGGCAGCGTACGCGTAAAGATGGATCATGTAGGCGGCGGCTTTGGCTCCAAGTTCCCAGTTGATCCGTGGGGCGTCGAAATGACGAAGGTCTCGCAACAGGCGGGCGGCAAACCGGTCAAATACTTTCTCGACCGTGACGCCGAATTGGCTATCGCCGGAACGCGCCCGTCGTTCTATGCCAAGGTCAAAGTCGGCGCGAAGAAGGATGGCACAATCACGGCCTGGGAAAGTGATGTCTGGGGCAGCGGCGGCGTGGGCAACCTCGGCGCTCAGCAATTCCCCTACGTGTTCGGCAGAGTTCCCAACGTGCGCAATAAATTCCAGACGGTGGCGACCAACGTCGGCGCGCAACGCGCCTGGCGTGCGCCCAATCATCCGCAGATGGCCGTCATTACGATGGGAGCGTTCGAAGATTTGGCGGCGAAGCTCGGTATGGACCCGCTCGACTTCTTCATCAAGAATCTCGAATTGGCTGGCACGCGTGCGGTCACTTACCGCGACGAGTTGATGAAAGGCGCCGAGTTAATCGAGTGGAAAAAGAACTGGCGTCCGCGCGGCGAAGGCGCGCCGGGCAGCACGAAGACGGTCAAACGCGGCTTGGGACTGTCGATTCACACTTGGCAAGGCCAGCCGCACAATAGCGATTGTGATGTCATCATTAATCCCGATGGCACGGCTGAAATTCGTATTGGCTCGCAAGACCTGGGCGTCGGTGCGCGCACGGTGCTCAACATCGTCGTGGCCGAGACCTTCGGCATCCCGCTCGATTGGGTCAAGGTGAGCTTGGGCGACAACCGCTATCCGGTTTCGGGTGCGTCGGGCGGTTCGACCACCACTGGCGGCATCAGTTCTTCGTCGCGGCGCGGTTCGGTAGACGCGTTGAGTCTGCTCTTCGAGAAGGTTGCGCCCACAATGGGCACGACGCCTGACAAACTGGAAGCCGTCGGCGGCAAGATTCAAGTCATCGGCGATGCCACCAAGAGCATGACCTGGAAACAGGCCTGCGCGAAGATCGGCGTGCAACCGCTCACCGCGCGTGGCAAACAACCGGGTCAAGGCACGCTCGCTTCGGCAGGCGTGGGCGGTGTGCAGATGGCTGATGTTTCGGTGGACATCGAGACCGGCATCGTCAAGATGAACAAGTTCGTCGCCGTGCAGGATTGCGGCCTGATCATTGACATGAAGACGGCTGAAAGCCAAGTCTTCGGCGCGATGATTATGGGCGTCACCTATGCGCTCTACGAAGAGAAGGTGATGGACGACCAGACGGGGCGCATGCTCAATGGCAACATGGAGTTTTACAAACTCGCGGGCTTGCGCGACATCGGCGAGTTCAAAGTCCACATGATGACCGGCCCCGGCTACGATGATCGCGGGGTGGTTGGCCTCGGCGAACCGCCGACCAATTCACCTGGCGCGGCGATTTCAAATGCCGTCGCCAACGCCATCGGCGTGCGCGTGCCGACCATTCCGTTGACGCCAGACCGCGTGCTCGCGGCTTTGGCCAAGAAAGAAGGGAGGGGCTAATGCATAAATTCGAATACGCCAGCCCAACGACCAAAGAACAAGCTGTCGCAGTGCTCGGCGCAAAGTGGGGCGAAACCGAAGCCCTGGCAGGCGGCACTGATCTGCTCGCTTTGCTCAAAGACTACATCGTCACGCCCACGCGCGTCGTCAACCTGAAAGGCATCAAGGAACTCGATGGCATCAGCTACACGGCGGCCAAAGGGCTGCGGCTGGGCGCGCTCGTCACGTTCGAGGAAGTGCTCGACAACGTGGCGGTCAAGCGCAGCTATCCGGCCATCTGGCAAGCTGTCGCCGGTGTCACCAGCTCGCAGATTCGCAATATGGGCACGGTGGGCGGCGACCTGTGCCAGCGCCCGCGTTGCTGGTATTACCGCGCTGGCTTCGGCCTGTTGCCCAAAGGCGAAGACGGCACACCGCTTGTAGCCAATGGTGACAACCGCTATCACGCGATCCTGGGCAATGACGGCGAGGCGAAGTTCGTCAATCCGTCATCGCTCGCTCCGGCGTTGATTGCGCTAGCCGCGAAGATCAAAGTCTTCGGCGCTGGTGGCGCGCGCGAGATCGAAGCGGCGAAATTCTTCGTCACACCCAAATCGTCCAACGAACGCGAGTACGCCCTGCAACCGAACGAGATTGTTACCGAGATCATCGTCCCGGCTGCGACTAGCGTGCGGAGCGCGACCTACGAAGTACGTCAGAAAGAGGCGCTTGATTGGCCTCTGGCAGCGGCTTCGGTGGCGTTGACGCTCGATGCGGCGAAGAAGGTCAAGACCGCGCGCATTACGCTGGGTCACGTTGCGCCCGTGCCCTGGGCGGCGGACGAGGCTGCGAAATCGCTCATCGGCAAGACCGTGAGTGAAGACGCCGCAGCGGCTGCGGGCAAGCTCGCTGTCGCCAACGCGCACGCGCTGAGCCGCAATGCCTACAAAATCCAACTCGCCAGCGTCGCGGTCAAACGTGCGCTGCTGCAAGCGGCGGGCTAAAAGTTCAGAGTCCCGCCTTTAGGCGGTAGGCTTCGCATTCGGAGTCCTGCCGCCTAAAGGCGGGACTCCAAACTAAAAGGAGAACAAGATGCCTGAACTCGACAACTTAAATCCGAATCGTCCCAACCTGTGCTCGTCGCTGCGCTGGAAAGGGCTGTTTTATCCTGGCGGCGAAGACCTGAAAGACCCGGATGTGCAGCCCTCGAACAGCGGCTATTTCTGGTGTTTGCACACGCAGAATTGTCTTGGCCCTGACGGCGGACTGGCCGAGCCGGGCGAGTGCGACAAATCCGCGCGTGGTTGCCACAAAGGCGAATTGCCGTTGGCTTGACGCGCGCTGCCCGACAATCTCACACGTCGCGCTTCTCATCAGACAAATTGCTGGTACAATGAGCGCGGTCTTGTTTGGAGATTTATCAAAATGTGTTGGGTGCGTTGACTGTTTGGGCAAAGCAGTTGAAATTCCAAATTTGAATTCGAGATTTGAGATTGGAAATTGCCTACGTGCCTGACCCATTCAAGCAGTTAAGGAGAATAATGAAGATGAAGAAGCTATCGTTACTGGTCGCAACAGCGTTTATCGGCCTGCTGGCCACAGCAGCACAGGCGCAACAGATTTCCGGCGAATACGTCGAAACGCGCAATCTTGACGTTTATTCCGGCCAATGTTTCGCCAATTCCGAAGCCGGACAAGTGGGCGATCAAGCCATCATGGCTTGGCGCATCGCAAAAGGTGAATGGAACGGCGTCAAACTCGACGGCCTGCACGTGGTCGGCGTGACAAAAGGCGCGGACACGCTGGGCTATCAATTCACCAATCCCTATCCGGCCAAAGCGGTGTTGATCGTGGACGAACGCGCCAACCCCGAACAGCGCGAGGCGCTCGCTGACTTTGCACATGTGATGGGTGGCAAGCTGTTTGAAACTGTCACCCGCATTGATGCCGCGCCGATTTCGCTCAAGATGGAATATTACGGCGAGCACCCGGCTGCCGCATATGTTAAGGCGGGCAACCTGGCGGCCATCAGCACGCGCCCGATCACCAGTGGCGACAAAATCTGCGGCCACGAAGAAACACTCTTCAAGCCGCTGACTCCGACCGTGCACACGATGCCGGCAGTGGCGACAACGGACGAATTCCGTGGCGCTGGCCTCGGTGTCGTCTGGTCGCTCAACGGCAAGCGCAGCGCGTTTATCGGCAACTTCGCTAAATAACAGACGATAGACTTTGCACTGTCCGACAAGCTGCCTGGCTTGTCGCAGTCTTCCGGTTGTTTACTTGCCGGAGACTGCGACAAGCTTCGGTAGCTTGTCGGACAGTTTCGTGACAGGAGAATTGAGGGAATGTTTCGACGGCTAGCTTTTGTGTTATTGCTCTGCGCTTTTGTATCAGGTGCGCGCGCAGGCAGCATTAATGAATACAAGATTGAATCTATCGGCGCGCTGACCGATGCCAAAGTAGCCGAGGCGGTGCGCGCGACGCTGAATGATAAGGGGCTGCGCATCACCGGCAAAGAAGGCAAGGTGATCTGCGATGTCTGGTTCCGCAAAGAAATTCCAAGCCGCGCTGGGTCGGTAGACGGCGCGAACTTCGGCCAGATCAACGAGGGCGCGCTGGTGGGCGTGATCAACTTCCCGGCAAACACCAACGACTTCCGCGATCAAGGCGTCAAGGCCGGAGTTTACATTTTGCGTTATGGGCTGAGCCTGCAGGATGGCGCGCACCTGGGCGTTTCGCCGTCGCGCGATTTCTTCCTACTCACGCCGCCCGCCGAAGATAAAGACCCGAAGGATTTGCCTGCGGCTGAAGTTATCAAGCTGAGTCGCACGGCTATTGGCACCGGCCATCCTGCGCCGTTGGCGCTGAACTTTCCGGCCTCCAATGAAAAAGAGTTGCCGAAGATTGTCACCGATGATCACGAGCGCGCGATTCTGGAAACAAAGCTCAAACTGAAAACCGGTGAACTCGCCATCGGGTTGATCGTGGTAGGTAAATCGGCTGAATAGATAGTTAGCTGGGCTGGAAACTTCCTGAGACTTCGTCATCTCGTATTCGTCGTCTCGTATGTCGCCAAAATAGAAAGAAGTTCATTTGAGAACAAGCTGTAGGTGGGAGGAATAATGTCTGAAATGGTGGTCCGCAAGTGGGCACTGGCCTGGCTAGCCTTCAGGGAACTGAAGGGAGGCTTCGATCACACGGCAGAACAATGGGCAGCACTCAGAGCGCGCGGCTGGTTTGAGGGTCTTGGCTTCTTCGGAAGTACGAGGAAACGGATCGAAGAACGTGTCGCGTCTTCTCCATACTTCTTTGCTGTCGCATATCATGTGGGGGGAGACCCTTACGCCGCAGGCGACATGATCCACCCCGAGCGTGTTGCCGCTGCCCTTGCGAACCGTAAGAGTGTAGAGGAATCAGCGCTCTTCCTCGAATCCCAGATCAGCGAAGCCATCCTTAAGTTCAATCTCGACATGGGTCTAAGCGCTCTACGGCAGGGTCACAATACCGTCGCTTTGAAACGGCTCACTCTGGCGGCCGAGCAAGGGAGCACGGTCGCCCAGTTGGCACTCGGACGCATGTACGCTGAAGGGGTAAGCGCCCCGCAAGATCACCTTCTCGCGCACAAGTGGCTGAACCTCGCCGCCCATCGTCTTTCAAAGGCGGACAAGGACCAGGCGATTAAACTCAGACAAACAGTCTCCAAAACACTGTCTTCGGACCGACTCACGGAAGCCGAGATGCTTGCACGGCAGTGGACGCCTAAAACCTGGGATGAACTCACAAGCCTCGATTCACAAGCGGATCAAGTCCAAGGGGTTTGAGAAGTTACTGTCTCTGATGTCTCGTAATCGTAGACAATCAGCTAACATACCGTCAGTTGGCTGGTAGTAGAGTTGGTTGTTAGATAAACCTTTCCACCTATCACCAACAACCTACCACTTATGAAAATCCACTTCTGGTACAAAAGCACCTGAACGACCTGCCGCAATGCGCGGAGTTTCCTGCGCGAAAACATCGGTGTGGACAACTTGATCGAACGCGATTACGCAAAAAAGCCGCTGACTGCTGCGGAGGTCGAAACGATTCTTGGCAACGATGACATTGCCTCTTTCCTCAACTCTCGCCACGCGCTCTACAAGGAGCGAAACTTCGCCGCAAAGTTGCCGCCGCGCGCTGAGCTGATTCAACTCATCCTGGCCGAGCCGAATCTGTTGCGCCGCCCCATTGTGCGCAAAGGTAATCAAGTCGTCATCGGCTTCGATCAGGCGGCGCTGAAAGAACTCGGCAGCTAAATAAATCTAGCGAAGTTTCGCACCCGCCTGTTAATGAATTACCGTTATTTTCGTTTGTATAAAGACAGTTCGCTACGACAGCGGTTCCGCTCACAAAACTAAGCGTGAACCCGGCCAGCGACAGCAACGTACAGGAGTCAGACACATAATTCTCGTTTCCCTAAGTTATCTGAGGTTCTATCCATATGCGAAGCTACCTATCATTTTATCTGGACGCCTTCAAACTGGCGTTGCAGGCTATCCTGGCCCACAAGCTGCGCGCCTTCCTCACGCTCATCGGCATTATCATCGGCGTTGCGTCGGTCGTGGTGGTGGGCGCTTCGATCAACGGTTTGAACTCCTACGTCCTGACCACTGTTTCGAAGATGCTGGGCGCGAACCACTTTATGATCGCGCGCATCGCGGTCAACGGCAGGCTTTCGGAAGAAGAGTGGGAAAAGATGATGCGGCGCAACAAGCGCCTCTACCTAACCGATTACGAGTGGCTAAAAGAGCACTGCAAACAATGTGAGGAAGTCGGCGCAACCATCGGCAACGGTACCAAGCTCGAACAGAACGGCCAGGAGCTCTTCGGCACGCAGGTCAATGGCGTGACCGCCAACATGGGCGAGATCGAAAACAAGGACATCGCCGAAGGTCGCTTCATCGCTGAGAGCGAAGAGAAGAATTCCGCGCTCGTAACTGTGATTGGGATGGATGTGCGCGATAAGTTTTTCCCTGGCGGCAATGTAATCGGCCAGGAACTGAAAGTGCAGGGCTGCCCCTTGCGCATCATCGGTGTCGAGGCTCGGCGCGGTTCGATGTTCGGCAATTCGCTTGATAACCACCTTTATCTGCCGATCAGCACCTACGGGCACATCTACGGACGCCGCCAGAGCATTAGCCTGCACGGCAATGCCCTGCACCAGGAACAATTCGTGGCTGCAATGGATGAAGCTCGTATGGTGATGCGCAATCGTCATAAGCTGACCGGCAATGAAGAAGACGATTTCGGTTTGGTCAACACCGATGCGCTCAAAAACCAAGTGGATCAATTCACCGGCACGATTGCGCTGGTCGTCACGCCGGTGACCTTGCTGTCGTTGCTGGTCGGCGGCGTGGTCGTGATGAATATTATGTTGGTCAGCGTGACCGAGCGCACGTTCGAGATCGGTTTGCGCAAAGCAGTAGGCGCGCGCCGCGGCCAGATCATGCTGCAATTCCTGATCGAATCGGCGCTGCTCTCTTCGGTCGGCGGTGTGCTGGGGTTACTCCTGGCCTCCGGCATTGCGTGGGCGGTCAAAACAAATACGGCCATTCCGATGGTGGTCACGGTTGGCTACGTATTGCTGTCTATCCTGGTGTCTGGCGGCATTGGTATGATCGCGGGCATCTATCCGGCTTTCAAAGCCTCGCGACTTGATCCGATTGTGGCGCTGTCGAAGAGTTAAGCCCCCGTACCGTAGACTGTCAGTCTGCGGTGGACTCGGCGCTTCGCCCTCCGGCTCCTGTGTGCAAAGATCAAGTCATCCGCAGACTGACAGTCTACGGTACATTAATCGAAAGGTGCGCTCATGAGAACGCAAAGAGCAATCACGCTCCAACTGGTCGCTAAAGACGCCATGCGCAAGAACTGGCGCTTACAGAACATATTGCCGGTCGAAACAGTCAAGATGGCGCTGGACACGGTGCGGTCGAACAAGTTCCGCAGCTTCCTGACCGTGCTGGGCATTGTCATTGGCGTGACCGTAGTGATTGCCGTCGCTTCGATTCTGACAGGTATGCGCCGCAGCATCGTCAATATGATCGAAGATTACGGCACGAATAATATTACGGCTTTTCACCTGTCCACCGGGCCGCGCATGGGTGGGCGCGACCGCAGCGAATATTATCGCAAGCCGCTCACCGCCGCCGATGGTGAGGCGATTCTTGCGCAGGCCGACGCCGTCGAAGCCGTCGCCAATTCCGGCTATCTATGGATCAACGATCGTACGCTCAAGTACCGGGGGCTTTCCTACAAGCAAGGCAACCTGCAAGGTGTTTCAGCCGCTTATGAACGCATCGCCAACGTTTCCTTAGTCGAAGGACGCTTTATCAGCGAAGTGGACGACGAACATCGCCGCCAAGTTTTTGTCATCGGCGTGAATGTGGCCGAAGCGCTTTTCCCCAATCAGGCCAGCATCGTGGGATCGGTCGTCACCTGGCAGGGCAAGGAATTTGAAATCATCGGTGTGCTGGAAAAAAGGAAAGCGGGCTTCTTTGGCGAAAACGACGAGGACAACGCCGTCTTTATGCCTTTCGAGACGGGCCAGAAGCTAGTGCCACGCAGCGAATGGACGATGCTCAACATTCGCGCTAAGTCAGGCCGCTTGGCCGACGCCTACGATCAGGTCGAACAGATTTTGCGCCGCCAGCGCGGGCTGAAATTCAACCAGCCGAACAATTTCGACCTTAGCACCGCCGACAAGATGGTCAAACAGTTCGACAGCATCACCGGCTCCATCGGCGTTTTTGCGATTGCAATCTCCGCTGTGGGTTTGCTGGTCGGCGGCATCGGCGTAATGAACATCATGCTGGTCAGCGTGACTGAACGCACGCGCGAAATCGGTGTGCGCAAGGCCCTCGGCGCGACCCGCCGCGACATCGTGCGCCAGTTTCTGTTCGAGGCGATGACGCTGACATTTCTCGGCGGCATCCTGGGCGTCCTGTTCGCCGTCGTCGTCAGTTACGTGCTGATGTTTTTTATTCCGGCGATTCCGGCAGCGATCCCGGCGTGGGCGGTAATTACGGGCGTGACGGTTTCGATTTTGGTCGGCTTGATCTTTGGCGTCTGGCCGGCGCGCAAGGCTTCGCGGCTCGATCCGATTGAGTGTTTGCGCTACGAGTGACAACGTTGCTGCCCAGGTTGCGAGCCTGTTGAATAATAGCGCAACTGATAAACAATACCGGCCTGCGGTTTTCACTGGTATGTAGCCAGCAGAAGACCGCAGGCCGTGTTGTTTATCAAACCAAGCAATCAGACTTTACGCCAGCGCAATATCGAACTGCTCCTGATGCACTGCCGGATCGCTCTTGAGCGACACCACGCCACCCAGGTAGGACTCGATCTCCTGCAACACATCGCGCTCGGAACTGCGCAACGCTTTGGCCACGTCGGGGTGAACGCGCAGGATGACTTCGTTGGCGTCGTCTACCTCTTTCGAGATACGGCGCGCTTCGGCCAGAATTTCGTAGCTGATAGTTTGCGCACTCTTGACCATGCCGCCGCCACCGCAGTAGCTGCACGGCGTGCAGAGCGTGCGTTCGAGCGATTGCTTGACGCGTTTGCGCGTAATGGCGACCAGGCCGAAATCGTTGAACTGGAGAACCTTCGAGGGCGCTTTGTCCGAGCGCATCTCGTATTCGAGCGCCTGCAAGACTTTCGCGCGATTGCGCCGTTCCTCCATATCAATGAAATCGAGCACGATGATGCCGCCCAAGTCACGTAGACGAATCTGGCGCACGATCTCTTTGGCCGCTTCTAGGTTGGTCTTGACGATGGTGTCTTCCAAGCGGTTCGACTTGCCGACGAACTTGCCGGTGTTGACGTCAATCGCGACCAGGGCTTCGGTCTGGTTGATGACGATGTAGCCGCCTGATTTCAACCAGACGCGCGGTTTGACGGCCTTGTCAATTTCGGGCTGCACGCCGTAGTGATCGAGGATCGGCGTGTCTTTGGTGTAGAGCTTGACGCGGTTGACCATCTTCGGCGCGAAGCGGTGGACGAAATCCACCATGCGCTCATACTCCTCTTCGTTGTCCACGCGGATGGCGCTGAAATCGCTCGAAAGCTGGTCGCGCAGTATGCGCTGCACCAAGTCCAGGTCGCGGTGGATGATCGCCGGGGCTTTGACGCGGTCGGCGCGGCGACGCATCTCGGTCCAGGTGCGCAACAGGTAGTTCATATCGTCGCGTAGGTCTTCGGTCGTGCAGCCGTGCGCGGCGGTGCGCACGATGAAGCCGCCTGTGCCGTTCGCTTCGGCGCGTAGTTGATGGAGCGTGCGTTTCAGGCGTTGGCGCTCTTCATCGGTGCCGATCTTGCGCGAGACGCCGATGTGTTCGACGGTCGGCATATAGACGATATAGCGACCTGGCAAGGCGACGTGCGAAGTGATGCGCGCGCCTTTCTGGCCGATGGGTTCTTTGGCAATCTGGACGATGATCTCCTGGCCTTCGCGCAAGAGGTCGGTAATGACAGGGCGTTGGTAGCGGTTCTGTTGACTGCTGCCGCCATTGCCGCGACGAGGCGGGCCGCTTGGCGCGGGGGCAGGTGCGGCCACGTACAGGGGCACGGGCACGGGCGCGGCTTCTTCCTGTTCTGTCTCGTCGTATTCTTCCGTATCGGCGGTCGCTTCGGTAGCGTGCGTGCGACGCGGTGGGAAATTGCGACGGCGGCCTCGACCACCACGGCGCGTCGCCATCTCGCCACGGCGCGGGCGTTGGCGCACTTGCGCGGTGGCGTCTTCCAGCGGCTCTTCGGCAGGCTCATCCTCTGACAAAGAGAGCGGCAGGACTTCGACATCGCCTTGCAATTCGACGACGTTGATCTCTTTCTTCGCTGCACGCCGCGCGTCTGCCGGAGTCACGTCTTCAAGCACATCATCCACCTCGGTGGATAAATCTCTGGTGCGGCGCTCCGCGTACGGCGAGAATTCGCGGAAATGGCGTTCGGTCTCTGGCCAAGTTGTGTCTAGTTCTTCTGCCGTGGTCTCTGCCGAGTGCGCTTGCTCGCTTGATGACGCGCCAGCTTCGCCAGGCAGTTCAGCTTGTCTGCCGGACTCAACTTCGCGATGGGCTTCGTCAGTATGCACACCCTCCGGCTCATCACTGATGCGCTCGAACCCGGCGGGCCGGCCAAGCGAACTGGCGAGCGAGCCGACTTTCACATCAGGTGTCGGTTCGACTTCCAGCAAAGAGCTGCGAAACTCTTCAGCGCGAAAATGTCCGGCGATGCGTTCCTGCATCAGCGCGTCCTTGAGCAGATCACCAGTTTCCTGCTCGCTCTCGTCGTCCACAATACGCTCGAACGGATTGTGGTGTACAAGCACAAAGGGTTTCCGGTGACCTTCCTGAATTTCTTCATCGGCTTCTTCGGTCACCTCTTCGGCAACTTCCGCTGGCTCAGCTACGTCGCTCACCTCGGCGGCTTCAGCGTCGATAATATCAGAGCCGAGGCCGCGACGGCGACGGCGACGGCGACGGCGACTGGGCGATTCGTCTGTATATTCCGAGTCTTCCAGTGTCTCAGCCGCAACTTCGCTCTCCGGCGTCTCCGCGGCAGCAATTACTGGCGCTTCGACAATCCGCTCTGGTTCGGGGTCGGCGTAGCGCAGGCGAACGCGGCGGCGTTGGCGTGGGTCACGTTTTTCGGGGATCACTTCTTCTGCTTCAATTATCGGGCTGGCAATCACATCACCCACGCCGTTGATGATGACGCTGGTGCTAGTCAGCAATTCATCACCGGGCGCGGGTTCGACCTCCGGTTCCTCGCTCAACTCTTCGATGTGACGCATGGCGGCAACGGCTAGTTCCGAGTCGCGCTCATCTTCGGCTGTGCGAGTGGCTTCATAAGCGGCCTCGCGCGGCTGGCGTGGGCGGTCACGGTAAGACGGGCGCTGCGGGCGCTCTTCTTCGACCTCCTCATCGAGTTCTTCATCGAAGAAGTCCGAGACGTAGAGGAAGGAGTCGCGCTCCAAGCCGATGTCTACGAAGGCCGATTGCATGCCGGGCAAAACTTTCATCACACGGCCTTTGTAAATGTTGCCGACGATGCCCTGGTTCTCATCACCGCGTTCGACGTAAAACTCAGTTACGACATCGTCTTCGACAATGGCGATCTTCTTTTCGCGTCCGTTGACGCTGACGATCAATTCTTTCGACATTCTATTCTCCTGTCGGTATGACACACGCAGCAGGGCTTAGGGCAATGCTTGCTTGCTCGTTCATCCTGCAATGACTGCGGTGTCGCAGTATGGTGAGCTGAATGGCCGTTGGTCTGGCAGACGTTGAATTGGCTCGCCGCGTGGGCGGCGCTCGGATTGTTAGGCCGAAACTTTGCCGTAGGCTATGTGAGCCTGCGGCGGACTCCTAGCGACGACGTAGTGGATTCTGGTGGGTTACTCCATTCTGGACTGCCGCAAATCGTGCCCAATCTGCGGTACATCACTGTCGTCACTTTGCTCAAATGGCCTGACTTACACCAAGTCAATTTCAACTGCCGCCCGTGCGGCAAAAACCTTTCCAAGACCTTTGACGGTTGACCCGCTTGCTCACTGCCTAGCGCGGCAAACGTGTCACTCACCAGCGTTAATAGTACGGTCACAGCGCGCCGAGGCTTAATCAGTCAGCGCGGCCACAACCGAGTTGTCACCTGATCAAGGGAACTTGTTCGGCGTCGGCCTCCGGTCGTTTTAAGCTTTGCCCGGGCTGTCGGCTCTCTCAAGCTGGCTTCAGGTGCGCCAACTCAAGTTTCGAAGCTCGAATTCGGGCTTCGAAATACGCGCAAAGCGTTAATTCACAAACCGGCGCAAACGCACATTCATCGCCAGTCCCAGCCCGAAAAACACGGCCAACACTGACGACCTGCCGAAGCTCATGAGTGGCAGCGGGATGCCCATAATCGGCAAGAGCCGCACGACCATCCCGACGCTGACGGTAACGTGATACAACAGCAGCGCAGCAAAGCCCCCCACGAGCAGCAGCCCCGTGCGGTCGCGCGCTTGCCGGGCGATCAAGAACAATCGCGTGATGATCAACAGATACGCCACCATCAGCCCAAAGCTGCCCAGGAAACCTGTTTCCTCACCAGCCACGGCAAAGATGAAATCCGTGTGAACTTCGGGGACGAAACCGAGCGCCCCCTGTGTCCCTTGACCAATCCCTCTCCCCAGCAAGCCACCCGAACCGACGGCAATTTCCGACTGGTCGTTCTGGTAGCTATACCGCTTCTCGGCCTGCTCCTTGCAGTAGACGGCCTTGATGCGTTGAATCTTGTAACTCGTACTCGAGCTGCTGCAAACCTTCGGGATGCCGAGGCCCAGTGCCAGGATCAACGCACACACGGCGGCTGCGATCCAAGTCCAACGCATACCGGCGAGGAAGAGCAACGCAGCCAGGATAGAGGTAAAACTGAGCGTGCTGCCGGTGTCGTTTTCGAGGAAAACGAGCACCGTCGGCACAATCCAGATGGCGCTTGCCACCAGGACCGTCCGCAGTTTCATCGGACGTTCGCGCACGTCGGCCAGATAGCGCGTGAGCATCAACAGTGTGAAGAGCTTGGCAAACTCCGAGGGCTGCAAACGCATGACCCCCAGGTTGAGCCAACTCTTGTTACCATTGACCACATCACCCAAGGGCGTGAGCACCAGGATGAGTAACACTACGCCGGCGGCGTAAAAGTAGTGTGACGCGCCGACGATGACACGATAGTCGTAGACCATCGTCACCAGCATCACTACTAAACCTGCGGCGATTCCCCACAACTGATTGCGCCACGAGCCGGCCAGAAACGGGCGCGCGGTTTCGGCGCTGGAAATTTCGATCACGCCGAAGAGGGCGACGGCCAGCGCGAGCGCGAGCAGCCACCAATCGAAATCCTTGATCGTTCTTTGGGAAATGCCAAACATAAATTCGGGTTTGGAGTCCCGCCTTCAGGCGGCTGGTTTGATTGCTCAGCCCAGCCGCCTGAAGGCGGGACTCCAAACTTACTTCTTCGCTGCCACGTCCGCTTGCGGCAACCCTATCTCAGGGTGCACACGGCGGATGTAATCTTCGTAAATCGGCTTCGCGCGCGGCGCGGATTGCTTGCCACCGAAGCCCGCGTTTTCGGTCAGAATGACCATCGCGATTTCGGGTTTGTCGCGCGGCGCGAAGGTGATGAGCCAGGCGTGATCCTGGCTTTTCTTCCCCGCCCTATCGGCCGATGCCACTTGGGCGGTGCCAGTCTTGGCGCAAATGTCAAAGCCGGGAATGGCGGTCGCACCCGCCGTGCCGCCCGCGTTGACTGCACCCCACATGCCCTTCTTGATGATCTCGTGAAATTCGGGCGCCAGCGGCACGTTGAAGGCGTTCTTGTCGGCGTAGGTGACTTCAGGTTGCTGATTGCCGTTGCGGTCAACACCCGCGCCAGCCCGCAATAACAGGTGCGGCGTATGCATGTGGCCACCGTTCGCCAACGCCCCGACGTAGCGTGCCAGTTGAATCGGCGTCGAAGCATTCTGCCCCTGGCCGAAGGCCGAAGAGGCCATATCGTAATCCGTATAGCGGGACTCGAACTCTAACATTTTCTTTTCCTGCGGCGTCCATTCTTGCTCACACTTCTCTTTGGCTTCACCAGTTAAGCCTTGTGCTTCGCAACGTTGGCGGACCTTATTCCTGATTATGTTACGCGCAATATTGCTCTTCGTCGCGGGTACCGGGGGAGTGCCGGGTCGCTCGTTCGGTAAATCAATGCCGGTTCTATGGCCAAACTGAAAGATGTCAACCCACTTCGTGAACCGCTCAGGCCCCAGCTTCAACCCGAGACGGTAAAAATAACCGTCGCAGGAATGAATAATTGCCGTTACGATGTCCGGTTGACCCATGTGCGACATCGAGTGCATCAGGTAATTGCCGACCTGGATGTCGCCGTCCTGAATCCGCGAGCTAGTCGGCGTGATAACGCCCTCATTCAAGCCCGCCGTAGTCGTGAACAACTTCCAAGTCGAGCCGGGCGGGAAGGTGCCTTGAATGACGCGATTGTAAAGCGGCTTGTCCGGATCTTCATACAAAGCGCGAATCTCTTCTTTTCCCTCAGGCGTTTTGGAACGTTGCGAGAAGGCGTTCGGATCGAAAGCCGGATGACTGACCAGCGCCAACACTTCACCGTTGTTTGGGTCAGTCGAGACAATCGCACCGCGTCCGGCGGGCATCGTGTCGGTCTGATCTTCAGCCATTTGCTGAATGTCGAGATCGAGCGTCGTGTACAGGTCACGCCCCTGGATCGGCTCAGTGCGATCAATCTCCTGTTTGATCTGGCCCTTGCTGTCCACCAGCACGCGCCGCTCGCCATCTCTGCCCATCAAGATGTCATTGTAAGTAAACTCAATCCCGAATTGGCCGACGATGTCGCCCAGCTTGTAGCCTTTGTCTTTGTGGTATTGACTCTTCGGATCGTTGAGCTGCTTCTTCGTGACTTCGCCCACGTAGCCGAGCGCGTGCGCAGCTAGCTGCGCGAACAGGTACAACCGCTGCGGCGCTTCTTCGGCACGAATCATCGGATAGTCGTATTGATGTGAATCCACCCAGGCGACATCCGCTGCGTTGGCTTGTTCTTTGACGACGATAGATTCGTACTTCGCTTCATACTTCGCCTCTTCAAACCGGCGCTCCAACCATTCGCGCTCAATGCCCAGATTTTCTACCAGCAACTCGGTGATCTCTGCGTAGTTTTTGACATCCTTCTTGCTCAAGACAATGTTGTAGGCCGATTGGCTGGTGACGAGCACGCGCCCTTTGCGGTCATAGATCACACCGCGGCGTGCGGGAATGGGCAGCAGGCGAAAGCGATTTTGATCGGCGCGCTCGGCGTATGCGCCGCCGTTCATCACCTGCAACCACCAAAGCCGTCCAACCAGGACGGCGATGACGATGAAAGTGAGGTAGACGATCAGTTGCAGCCGCTCGGCGCCGCGCCGCAAATCGTCCTGCGAGACGAAACCGGGTTCCTTGACCACTAAATTGGGTTGGCGAATCGGCGTCATAATCTTCCCATCCGAAAGAGCGAACGTTTACGGGGTTTGGGGTTGAAGCGCTTCTTGGGCTTTACCTTGAAGCGACGGCGACGTTGTAAGCCGCGCAAGGCTTCAAGCCGTCGCAATCCTTGTCCGGTCGTCGCTTGAAAGAAGAAGTCTAGCAGCGTGAAGAGCAGGATTGAAGCGAGCAGGTTGCCAATCAAGCTGAGCACGATGGTTGCTAGGACGTTCTCCTGTCCGGTCAAAGGCGTCAGCGGCAAGCGCAGGAGTTGGTAGCCGATCAATTGAATGACAATATTGATGAGGCTAGCCGCGGCAACCGTCCCGATGCGTACCGGCACGTTGGTCAGGACGATCAACGCCGAGATGCGATCTGCCAGATAAGCGGCCAACAGATAAGCGATGCCGCTAATGGCAAAGACAGGCCCGCCGCTACTCGCGTCTTTCATAATGCCTGCCAGCGTCGCCGTCCACAGCGCAAGGAGATGATTGCGTTGATACAAGCCAACATAGACCACGATAAGCAGGAGCCAGTCAATATGGCGCAGCCCCTGACTGATGTGTTGGACGAGCGTGACTTGTAGGAATGCGGCCACTAGAAGGCAAACCGCAATCTTGATATTCCGTTCTGAACCGAGCGAGTTCTTCTCCAAACGCTTTTAGACCTCCGCAGCGCACGCGCCTTCAGCGTGCTTTGCGCCCCTGCTGCTTCTCTTGCTGTTGCTTCTCGTGTTCCAATTGGACAAGCTGATCCGCCTTCGCGCGGATTTGATCTTTCGGCACTTGCAGCACCGCCACCAGATCGAGCTTGTCGAGCCGAGCCGCCGGTTCGACCTCCAGCGCCTGCGGCACACCCGGCGCGCCCGGCGCTAACCGCACGCGTCCGAGCGGTATCCCGCGCGGGAAGAGCCCATCTTGCCCGGAGGTGATAATCATTTCGCCCGCTGTCGCCTTCTCGGACGCCGCGACAAAATTCATCACGCACAGATAGCTGTTCTTGCCGCGCACCACGCCGATCAAGCGCGAATTGACCAGTTGGCCGATGATTGCGCCCGCGCCAAAGCGTTCGTCGGTCAGTAACAAGACTCGCGAAGAGACTGGCCCGACAAAAATTACACGCCCGACCAAACCTTCCGGCGTCACCACCGGCATGTCTTTTTGCACACCGGCGGCCAAACCTTGGTCTATCACGACCGTGTTGAACCATTGAATGGCGTCACGGGAAATGACCTGCGCATCTATCACTGGATAATTCAAACCCGAGCGCCATTTGACGAGGGTGTTGAGTTGCTCGGAGACTTTGGCTGCATCTTGGGCTTCAAGGAGCTTTTGATTGGCCTGCACGAGTTGCGTTCTCAACTGCTGGTTCTCCGCGCGCGCATCGCGCAGCGTGAAGTAATAATTCCAGGCATTGCGAAAACTGCCCAATCCATGCGCCGCGACGTATTGCACCGGCCAGTAAAGCGTCATCAGCACAACTTGCCCGACGTAAAATCCCGGACGGTTTTGCGCGCGATTGAATGAAACCACAAGCAGGTGCAGGGCCAGAAAAACTGCCAGCATCCTTGTTGCGTCTTGTTTGAGCCTGTCAAAAAGGACCACTGAAATCAGTAGACAGAAGTCAGTAAACAGAAGACAGTATGCGGAAGCCAGTCTCGCGCTGATTTATATCTACTGTCTTGCGGTCTACTGTCTTGCGGTCTACTCCCTATGAAGGTAACGTCGCTCCATCCCAGCGCACGCGGCGCAGCAACTCGAAATCCGAGAGCATTGTGCCCGCGCCGAGCACGACCGAGGAGAGCGGGTCTTCGGCCTGCGAAACTGGCAGGCCCGTCTCGCGGCTCAGCCGCGCGTCGAGTTTCTTGAGCAACGAGCCACCGCCCGTAAGCACAATGCCGCGATCCACGATGTCAGCGGACAACTCAGGCGGCGTGCGTTCGAGCGCCACACGTACCGCGTTGATAATGGTGGCGACCGAATCGGACAAGGCTTCACGAATCTCTTCGTCCGTCACGACGATAGTTTTCGGGATGCCTTCGATCAGGTTGCGCCCTTTGATCTCCATGCTAATCGGCGTTTCTGTCGGGTCAGCCGAGCCGACCTCCATCTTGATCTGTTCGGCGGTGCGCTCGCCGATAAGCAGGTTGTATTTGCGTTTGATGTATTGCGTGATGGATTCGTCCATCTCGTTGCCGGCGACGCGCACGGACTTCGAGTAGACAATACCCGAAAGCGAGATCACCGCGATGTCGGTCGTGCCGCCGCCAATGTCCACGATCATGTTGCCATGCGGCTCGGTGATCGGCAGCCCCGCGCCAATCGCGGCAGCCATCGCCTCCTCGACCAGATAGACCTCCGAAGCCTTGGCGCGGTAAGCCGAATCTTCCACCGCGCGCCGTTCGACCTGCGTGATCTCCGACGGAATCCCGATGACGATGCGCGGACTCACCCACGTCTTGCCGTTGTGGGCCTTGCGGATGAAGTACTGCAACATCTTCTCAGTGACTTCGAAGTCGGCGATCACGCCGTCTTTCATCGGGCGGATGGCGACGATGTTGCCGGGCGTGCGGCCCAGCATCTCTTTGGCTTCCTTGCCGACAGCTTCGACTTTATGCGTAATTTTGTTGATCGCGACGATTGACGGTTCAGACACGACAATACCCCGCCCGCGCGCAAAGACGAGCGTGTTAGCTGTGCCGAGATCAATTGCCAGATCGCTGGAAAACAGACTGAAGATCGAGCGTAGATTCATTTAGTTCCGTAGTTCAGACCGGCTGGGAGAAGGTTTGAAACGGCGCACACTTGAATGCTGCACAGTTCCCGCCAGTCTTTCTCTCCCCCTTCAAAACTTTCACTGAGCGTCTTAACTTTACGCGCTCAGCCACTGTGACAGCTCTGCTTCAACTTTTCGGCGTGTGCGGTGTGGCCTATTCGGGTGGGCCAACGATACTCAATCGGGGTATGCGACACCAAAAAACGCTTGCCAATGTCACAATAAATAGAAGTAGTGGCAGAGGATACTCCAAAAAAAGGATTTATTGAAGTGGTCTTGTCACTGTGCGGGCTGAATTAGTGACAAAATTTCGCTAACGGCAGCCGACGGGTGGCCCACCCCACCACCAGGACGGGCAACTGCTCGCATCAGTCAGGCCGGTTCGTGGAGTTTGGCGCAGTCCAGCCAAGCCGTTGGGGACTTTGCCAGACTGCGCCAAACTTTTCAGACTGCATGGGACTCGCTTAGGAAATGTTCTGATTCGCACTCTCCAACCGCGTGTTGATCTTGCTGAAGATCGCACTGATGTTGCTTCCCATCGCCGTCAAGATAAAGACTGCCGAAGCACCGATCAGCACCAACAGCAATGAATATTCGACGATGTCCTGCCCTTCTTCCTCTTTAACAAAACGTTTGACAAAGTTCATTTCAGACCTCCGAGATTACTTTTCCACTTAGTTACATATCACTCCTGCGGCTTGTCTCAAATGAGCTCTCGTGAGACCTGGCAACAGGCACCATATTGCAAAGCTCCGCATCTAGCGCGTGGGGGCGCTTTCGGTTCGACACAACTATTCAATGCGCTTGACCAAGCTTTGGTTTGTACCGATGTTGGCCGGCGCATTACGCCTTAAGCCAGGGGCCGGGTAACAAACACAAAGCCGCCTAACTCGAGATCAAGCTCACGAACTAAATTGTCTTTAGGGGCGAAAGCAACGCTTCCGAAGCCGCGACGGTGGGCAGATAATAGAAGGGCAGTCCGTCTTGGTTGGGATTAGCAAAGCCTGTTCAGGCTAGTCGTTCTAGCCTGACGCGGCGCAACTTAGCATAGGCTTCAAGTCAGTTTCAATACGAAATTTTTTCATAGTTGTCGCCTGATGGCAGGCGCGCACAGTTTGCGCGTGTTCACAGCCAAGCCCCTTGACGCACACTGAGTGGTATTGCTGGGTAAGCGATTTGGTGGTAGTGGACACGCCCGACGCCGTGATGATCGCGCCGCGCCCGCGACATCGAGAAATTTGCGGATAGACTCAAACCACAGTAAGCCTCAACGCCAATACAACTCCTCGCAATTCCACAACACAAAATCGTTGAGCAGCGCAGGCTTCAGATTGCCGATCCCCGTTTTGGCAGCGACCAGCAGATGACGCGAGGCCAGCATGATAAACGGCTGCTGTTCGGCCAGTATTGCCTGCGCTTCATCAAACAAGCGTTTGCGCGCCGCCGCATCGAGCGCGACGGCTTGGCGCTTCAGCAAATCATCGAGCCGCGCTTCCCACGCAGTCACCGGACGGGCCTGCTTCGGATACCACCAATGATTGGCGCCGTGGCTGAAGAGGAAGTTGAGGTGCGTATTCGGATCAACGTCGCCGCTCGCCACCGCCAGCAAACAAGCCTCGTAATTGAAACTCTCGTTGATGCGCGCCAGCAACGCACGCGACTCGATAAAAGCCAGATTGACCTTGATGCCGATTTTGGCCAGGTCGGCTTGCAACAGCGCAGTGATCTTTTGCCGCAGCGCGTTGCCCGCATTGGTCAGCAGCGTGAACGTCACTGCTTGCCCGCGCGGATCAAGCAAGACCTGCTTATCCGGCACGTAGCGAAATCCGGCATCGGCCAACAGACTTTTCGCGCGCACCAGATCGTAAGGATACTTGCGCACGTTGGCGTTGAACCAGAGCTTGTCGCTCGCCGAAAGAAAGCCGTATTGCGGCGTTGCTTTGCCCGCAAAGACGAGTTGAACGAGCGCTTGGCGGTCAATCGCGTGCGAGATGGCCCGGCGAAATTGCGCCTCTTTGAACCAACTCAGCTTGACCGGATCAACCAGTGGCTGCCCCGTGGCCTGCTTGCCATCATTCAAATTGAACCACAGCACTTCACGAATCAGGCTGGGGCCAAGATCGTAGACTTTCGCTTTGCCTTGCTTCTCCAACTCAGACAACGTGGCCAAGTCGTCCGCATTCACGGGGCTGAGCAGATCGGTCTCGCCTTTTTGAAACTTCAGCAACTGCGTGTTGCGGTCAGGGTCGAGGTTGAAAACGATTTCGTCCAGGTAAGGCAAGCGCTGCCCCGCCACATCGGTATTCCAATAGTTCTCATTACGCACCAACACGATGCGCTGCCCCGGCACATGCGCACGCAGCTTGAACGCACCTAAGCCGACGATCTGTTCCGGCGGTGTGCTGAGCGTCCACGTTTGCGTGAAGCGTCCGGCGCGATATGGTTGTTCCAACACATGCTTCGGCAGGATCGGCACGCCATCAAACAGGCGCACGGCGGCGGCATAAGGTGCGGGGAAATTAAAGGCGACGGTGTAATCGTCGAGCTTCTGCGCCTGCACGCGCTGCCCTTCGAGGTTGAACTGATCGGCGAGCGGCGAGGCGATCTGTGGATCGTTGAGCACCTGAAAAGTGAAGACGACATCGTCCGCCGTAAAAGGCCGCCCGTCAGAAAAACGCACGCCTGGCCGCAAACTGAAGGTCAACACCTTGCCGTCGCGCGAAAGCCGCCACGTGCGGGCCAGCGCCGCTTCGGGCTGGTGTGTCTGGCGGTTGATGCGGATGAGCGTGCCCGTCAAACAGTTGGTGATGGTGTTGGTCTGATCGTCGGCGGCCAGCAGGCGATTAAACGTACGCGGCCCGGCGGACTTCGAGATGATCAGGCGTCCGCCGTATTTCGGTTTGCTCGTTTGCGCCGTGCCCGGCAGTAAGCAACAACTGACGAGCAAGAAAAAGCAAAAGACTTTCTTCATCATCTTGACGTTTCCCTAAGACGTTATGGGGGACAACCAAAACGTTGTGAAAGCGCCCGCACTTTCCACTCTCCACTACCTACTCTCAACTTTCCTGCAAGGCAGTTGAGAGGAGAGTGGAAAGTGCCGCCTGCCCGGTTAAGCTCGATATATGACATACAACACTGCTCAATTCGCTGGCCCTTCACGTTGTGTCGCGCTGGCTTCCAATGCGTGCGGATCAAAGCAGTCTTTCAAACCTTCGGCCAGCAGGTAAAAGGCCAAACTCGTCAAGAAAACAGCCGCCGCTGGCGCGAGGTTCCACCAATAACTGCTCAACGTCTGCACGTTTTGCGCGCCCGCCAACATATTGCCCCAGCTCGGCAACGGCTCCGGCACACCCAAGCCCAGATACGACAACGTGACTTCGGCCAGAATGTAACCCGGCGCAGCCAGCGCTGCTTGCGTTAAAGTGAAGCCCGCGAGTTGCGGCAGAATGTGGCGCCGCATAATCCACCGATCCGTGGCACCTAAGGCCAGCGCCGCTGTGACAAATTCGCGGCGGCGTAATGACATCACCAAACCGCGCGCCACCCGCGCCAAATGCGCCCAACCGAACAGCCCAATCACCAAAACCAACGCGCCAAAGACTTGCTCCGGCTCCAGGCTCAACGGCAAAGCGCTGCGCAAAGCAATCACTAAATAAAGCGCAGGCAAGGCCAGAAACAACTCAGCCAATCGCATCAGCACGAAGTCGGCCCAGCCGCCGTAAAACCCCGCCACGCAACCGATCAACAAAGCCAGCGGCAAAACCAACAACAAAGCCGCCGCCGCAATCAGTAACGACAAGCGCGCCCCGTGCAAAACACGCGCCCACACATCGCGGCCCAGCGCGTCTGTGCCCAACACGAACAAGTGCGCTGGTTCGTCCACATTCAGCAGATGGACTTCGGCAGGGAAAATACCCAACAGGCGATAAGCAGCGCCCCGACTCCAAAACTTCAACGGAAAACTTTGCGTCGGGTCTTGCAAATAAATACGCGGCTGAGCGTCAATCGGCTTCAACAGAAATACGCGCGGCGGCCATTGCCAGTGGCCTTGTGCGTCTTTGAAGTGAAGCTGGCTCGGCGCGGCGAATGGATAAGCGCGCTGTTGCTCATCCGGCGGGTACGGCGCGAGCAAATCGGCGAACACTGCGCCCACAATCAAGAGCGCCAATAAGCCGCCGCCTGTCCAAAGCCTGAATCTTGTTTTCATTGAATTGGATTCACCGCCCGCGCTGATTGCCGCAACCGTGGATCAACTAGCAGCAACAAAATATCTGCCAGCAGATTACCCAGGGCGAGCAACAAGGCCGCCCACATCAAACAAGCCAACAACACAAACAGATCGCGGCCAAGCAGCGCGTTGATCGTCAAGCTGCCCAAGCCCGGCCACGACAACACCGCCTCCACGATGAAAGCGCCGGACAACAGCGCGCCCAGCGAATTGCCCGCCTGCGTGACCAGCGCATTGGCCGCAGGCTTCAGCGCGTGTTTGAATAGGATAGCGCGCTCGCTTAAGCCCTTTGCGCGCGCCGCCAGAATGAAATCCTGCGTTAGAGATTCGCGCACGCTCGCGCGCACTTGCTGGAAATAATGCGGGAACTGTCGTAAGGCGAGCACCGTCGCAGGCAGCGCCAGATGCCAGGCAAAATCAACCAGCTTTTGCCAGCCAGAAAAATTCTCTGTCTCCGGCGCAACCACACCACCCAAGGGAAACCAGTTTGTCCGCGCCGCCAGCAGCAAAAAAAACAAGGCTAGGAGAAATGACGGCACGGCTAACAGCAACGCCGACAACCAAGCTGAAACTCGTGCGAGCCAGCGCCACCACCCGCGCGCCGCCAGTACGCCCAACGGCACAGCCGAGAGCCATGCCAGTAATAAACTCACGACCGCCAGCCACAACGTGTTACCAATGCGCTCGCC
This sequence comes from uncultured Acidobacteriota bacterium, assembly GCA_963699175.1. Taxonomy (GTDB): domain Bacteria; phylum Acidobacteriota; class Blastocatellia; order RBC074; family RBC074; genus JACPYM01. The sequence goes on from OY969418.1 coordinate 3,347,726, forward strand.
CAGCAAAGTGCTGACGGGCGTGTGGTAGATCAACGAATAGCCCAGATCGCCTTGCGCCGCGCGCCAGAGCCATTTGCCGAACTGCACCGTCAGCGGCTGATCCAAGCCGTGCTGTTGTCGCAGGGCCGCCAGCGTTTCCGCCGAGATCTGCGGGTTCTCGCTCAGTTCAGTCAGAAAATCGCCCGGCGCGAGTCGCACGAGTGCGAATGCGCCAAAAGCGACCGCCAACAACAAGGGCAGCAAAGCCAACAAGCGTCCAGTCACTAATTTTAAGAATGCGCGTTCCAAGCAGGTTTTCTTGCGTAGATGAATGAAGCGTGGGCATAACCCTGGGAGCGCAGGCATCATTGCCTGCTGGAACTGCGTTGGTTTGCGCGTCATCCCGTAGGCCGTCCCTACCACGCCAGCAGGCAGGGATGCCTGCGCTCCCAGGTCGAAACTAACTTATAAAGCATCTCCTGCGGCAGTGAAAATTCTCAGTTCGTTGACATCAACGAAAGGCAAACTTATCGTAGCTGCATGCCCGATTACTCACGGCTCTCTGATAGCGAACTTCTAACACGCTGTCTAGCGGAAGATGCCGCCGCGTGGGAAACGCTGGTGCGCCGTTATCAGCGCCTGGTCGCATCCATCACTTTCAAGTTCGGGCTGGCGCAAGAGGATGCTGCCGACGTGTTACAGGCCGTCTTTCTGACGCTCTTTCAGCAACTCGCGACGCTCCGGCAGCAGGCGAAGCTGAGTTCGTGGATCATCACCGTCGCGGTGCGCGAATGCTGGAAACTGCGGCGGCGGCGCGGCCTGACCGATTCGCTCGACGCGCCGGAGTGGGATGCGACCAACGAGCCTGCCGATGAGACCCACCTGCAACTGGATGCCGACATCCTCAAACTGCAAAGGCAGTATCTGATCCGTCGTGCCATCGAGCTATTGCCCAAACGCTGTCGTGAACTACTCAAGCTACTTTTTTACGCCGAGACTCCCCTGAGCTACGCCGAATTGAGCCGGCAAATGGGCATCCCTACGGCCAGCATCGGGCCAACCCGCGGGCGCTGCTTAGACAAGCTCAAAGCTAATTTGACCCAAGAGAATTTTTTTTAGGGCACAAGTATTTTTCGGCCCCTTCCCTGACACTCATCGTATGGGAGCGCGAAAGCTCTCTCACAATATATCTGACACACCGAGATGCGAATTTACGCTACAACGGCTGAGGGATAGTCCTGTGCGCGCGGTCATGGTTTTGCGCCACCACTTCACAGCAACCACAGGTCTGCCCTTAGATTATTCACGTCTCGGTGCGTCAGATATACAACATCAATTCTGTCCCTAAAAACCGGAGATGCAGCATGAAATTCAGCGCACAGAGTAGATGTATCAATCTGGAAAATCTGGTGGACTATTTGCGTGTGACAGGCGACCCGGCGACGCGCAAGCCAATTGCAACCCACTTAGCCACTGGTTGCCGGACTTGCCAGACCAATCAGCAGTGGCTGGCCGAGGTCTTGGGGTTGACGGCCACCGACCGCTCTTTCGATTTTGCGGAAGCCGCCTTGCAACGCACGATAGCCCTTTTCAACCCGGAGCGGAAGAAACCAGAGCCTAAACTGCGGCAGATCATCGCGCAGCTTATCTTTGACAGCTTCTGGCAACCGCAACCGGCGCAGGTTCGCGTGGGTGTGCCGGCCTTGTCGCAAAGCCGGCAATTGCTTTTCCGCGCCGATGGCTACGACATTGATGTGCGCTTCGAGTTGGCCGAGAGCGGCCAAACTGACGAAGTAATGGGGCAGATCCTGCCCACCAAAGCAGTAGCTCACACACTGGCCAGTTTGCCGGTGCAGCTTTGGCAGACCAACGTTTTGCGCGCCGAAGCACGGACAAATGCACGCGGCATCTTCAAATTCAAACAAGTCCATCAGGGCCGCTACACGCTCAAGCTGGCCGCGCCAGAGGGTGAGATCTGGCTCGACCCGCTCGAGACTACGCAGCAGTCCTGATTTGAGTGCAGCCTATCTCGTTGCACTCGACGGCCACCGGTCGCGGCGTTCACTAAGGCTCGCCGCGACCACTGAGCCGCCTTTGAACCATACGAACCAAGTGATTCTGAGTAGTTGCCCTGACTAAGCAAATGGAGCGACAGGCTAAAATTCGCGAACTGATCAACCGGTACGAACTGAACGGGCTGGCCGAACGGCTGGCGCTCGAGAGTGCCGAGGTCAATCTGTCGCTTATTGAACAACTCAAAAAGGAAGTTGACATACAGATTCGCAAGGATTTGCGTTACGCGCTACGGTTGGGGGAGTTCACCTATCAATTTGCTCAGCTTGCTACTGATCCATTGGCCCACGCGCTCGGTGCGCGCGCGCGGGCGCAGGCGCTGCATGTCAATGGGCGCTATGCCGAAGCCATCGAGCAGTATGAGACAGCGCGCCGCCTTTATGACGAGGCGGGACGGATGGTCGAGTCGGCGCGGGTAGCGCGCGCACTGGTGGATGCGCTGATGTATTTGGGCCGCTACCAAGAGGCTTTGGGGCTCGCTGATGAAGCGCGCCAGGTCTTTGAAAGCCACGGCGAAGATTTGCTGGCGGCGCAGCTTGCCACCAACGTCGGTAACATTTATCACCGGCTGGATCAAAACCGCGTGGCGTTAGAGTGTTATGAGAGCGCCCGCTCGGTCTTCACGGCAGCCAATGATCAAGTCGCGCTGGCGACGGTCACGCTCAACAGCGCAAATATCTATTCCAATTTGGACGACTTCCGCCGCGCGGGGCAGCTTTACGAAGAGGCGCATGAGCTTTACCAGGCGCAGGGACGCACGCAACTCGCGCTGTTAGCCCACTACAGCATCGGTTATCTGCATTTCCTGAAAGGCCAATATCATCAGGCCATGCACGTGCTGCACGCCACTGGCAATGAAGCCGAGCAGAATGGCAATCAGAAGTTGCGGGCTTTATGCGAACTCGATCTGGCTGAAATCTATTTGCAACTGAATGCGCACGGGGAAGCAGAACAGTTGGCGGCGCGCGCGCGCGAACGCTTTGTCGCGTTGGAAATGCGTTACGAAGCGGCCAAAGCGCTCACCTTTCGCGGCTTGGCGGAGTTGCAACAACAGCGGCTCGGTGAAGCCGAGAGCCTGTTGCAGCAAGCCCGGCAGGAGTTCAAAGCCGAAGGTAACGAGGTTTATCAAAACCTGCTTGGCCTTTATCTGGCCGAATTGATGTTGGAACGGGGCGAGGCCGCCAAAGCCTTGCCGCTGGCTACGGAAGTGGACTTGTATTTCGAATGGGAAGGGCTGAAATCCAAGTCCTGTTACGCCAAGCTCATTTGCGCCCGTGCCTGGCTCACGCTGGGGACTCTGTGGCACGCGCGGGAACTGGCCGAACGCGCCTTGCAGACCGGTCAGGCAATTGACGCGCCCTGGATAGAGCAACAAGCCCACGAATTGCTTGGTGACTTCTATGTGGCCAAGGATCAACCGCAGAAGGCTTATGAGTATTACACCCAATCCGTCGCCTGCATCGAGCGCATCCGCAGCAACATTCGGGTGGATGAATTCCGCAGCGCGTTTTTCAAAAACAAGCTGGGTGTTTATGAAAAGCTGATCCGGCTCTGCCTCAAAGGCGATCAGGTGGACGGCCCGGCCAAAGCTTTCTTTTATCTCGAAAGCCGCAAGGCGCGCACGCTGGCCGATCTGCTTCTCAACGAGTTGGAGTCAACGCCCAGCGCCGCCGCGCCGACCGATCAGAAGCTCCAACAGCACTGGCAACAACTGCGCGAGGATTTGCATTGGTATTACAGCAAGCTCAGCCGTGACCAGATCAACGAGCAACGGCGGCGGGTGGCGCTCAATGGAAAGCTGCGCGCCGAAATTCAGTCGCGCGAGCAGGCGCTAGCCGAGTTGGCGCGGCAGGCGCAGTTGCAGGAACCCGATTTCGCCTGGTTGCACAACCTGACCAGTCTGCCGGTGCAGGAAGTGCAGGCCGTTTTGGCGGCTGATGAAACGCTGATCGAATACTACTTCGACGCGGATGAGTTGAAGATTTTCCTGATTGACCGGGAGTCGGTGACAGTCACGCGCGGCGCAGGCACGCGCGAAGAGTTGAAAGAGTTGACCTCGGAGCTGCGCTTCCAGATCGAGAAGTTCGGCTACGGGGCGGACTACTTCGCCGCGCATCAGGAACATTTGCTCGCCAGCATCAAAGCTTGTTTGCACGAATTGTATCAGGCGCTCTTTGCGCCGATTGCCAAGCAGGTGGCGGGACGGAAGTTGGTCATTATTCCTTTCGACCTGCTGCACTGCGTGCCGTTTCAGGCGCTCTACGATGGCGCGCATTACCTGCTCGACCATCACGAGTTCGTCCTCATGCCAAGTGCACGGCTCTATGCCTGGGCTGCCGGGAAACCGGCGCCCAGGCTGGAACGTGCGTTGATCGTAGGTGCGGCGGATGCGCTTGCGCCGCAAATCAGCGCCGAGATTGACGCGATTCGCCAGCTTTTCCCGCACGCTCAATGCTTGATTGGCGCGGCGGCGACGTTGGCGCAACTGGCGGCGGCGGCGCCGGAGAGCGATCTGGTGCACATTGCCTCGCACGCGGTCTTCCGGCAAGACAATCCGCTCTTTTCGGCATTGAAGCTGGCCGATGGCTGGCTGAATTTTTACGACATTTGCAAGCTGCGTTTGCCCGCGTCGTTGGTGACGCTGAGCGGATGTAGCACTGGCGCACACGGTGTCTACGCAGGTGATGAGATTTTGGGGTTAGTGCGCGGCTTCCTGGCTGCGGGCGCGACTTCGCTCGTGGTCAGTTTGTGGGCTGTCAATGACCGGGCCACTGCCCAATTGATGACGGCCTTTTATCAACGCTTGCAAGCTGGCGCTGCGCCGCGCACAGCTTTACGTGAAGCAGCTCTGGCGACCCGACGCGACTACGAGCACCCATATTTCTGGGCGCCGTTCGTCTTGCTCGGGCGCAACTAAAAAACTCCCCCTGCAAATCCCTAACAGAACCGTGGAGGATAAAGATGTCCCATAGAAGATTACTTGCCCTTTGCATCCTTGTCTTGCTGCTAAGCTTGACGGTCACGCCGCCGACGTTTTCGCAAAACAATGGCAATGGCAATGGCAACGGCAATGGGCGGTCGTTTCGTGAATATGAACTGGTTGTCACGCTAAAGCCAGGCTACCGTGTGAATGATGTCAACAATCGAAACAACACACACTTCCTCAAACAAATTCCCGGTACCAACATTTACCTGGTGAGCACATCCACCCACGAGAAAGCCAAAGACAAAATATCCAAACTCGCCAAAGATAACGCGGTGGCCAACATCAGCCTCAACTACATCATCAAGTCTGCCGAGGTGCAGCAGTCCAGCGACGCCTTTCTTGATCAGTCCAGCGACGCCTTTCTTGATCACCAATCGCCCATTAACTTTTATGGCCAGCCCGCAACGACCAATCTGCACCTGGCCGAGGCCCATAATTTGGCGACCGGCAACGGCGTGCGCGTGGCTGTAATTGATACCGGCATTGATCTGAATCACTCGCTCTTTGCTGGCAGGCTGGCCTACCCGATGTATGACTTCGTAGATAACGACGGCCTCCCACAAGATGAGTTGGGCGGCAATGGTACTGGTCACGGCACCGCTGTGGCAGGCTTGATCGCCCTCACTGCGCCGCAAGCTACGATTATGCCGCTGCGTGCCTTCACGGCTGATGGCTCAGGCAGTAGTTTCGACATCGCCAGCGCGATCCATTTTGCCGCTGACAATGGCGCGCGCGTCCTCAATCTGAGCTTCGGTTTTACTGAGGAAGACCCGGTAGTCCAGGAAGCATTGAGCTACGCGCTGCCTAGCAGCTACATGGTTGCAGCCGCGGGCAACGACAATCTGAACATGGTGCACTATCCGGCGGTGGACACGAGCAAGACGCTCAGCGTCACGTCAATAGGCAATAATGATGTGAAAGCCTCGTTTGCCAATTTCCACACCGGCATCCAAGTGGCCGCGCCCGGTGTGAGCGTCTACACCGCCTACCCCGGCAACCACTGGGCCTGGTGGAGCGGCACTTCGTTCTCGACGCCGCTGGTAGCTGGCGAGGCGGCCTTGTTGCTCTCGGTCAGAAACAATCTGAGCCGGACCAATTTGAATACGATCATTACCAGCGCCGGAGTGAACATCAATCCGCTGAATCCCAACTATGTCGGACAACTGGGTTACGTGCGCATTGATTACCTGGCAGCGGTCAATCTGGCACTGACTTACTGAAGTCTAGCTCGCTGCGGGCAACCGAGTGGGCGGACTTTATCGGCTTTCAAGGGTTACATCTACATCACCACCTTTACTCTGCGTGCGAAATCGCATGGTTTCGCACGCATTTTTTTGTGCGGCGGACGACCTTTGCGGCGCGGGGCGAAATGTGGTACGTCTTGCGCCGCTATGATAACCATCGCCGACATTCACGCCGCGCGCGAACGACTGGGCAAAGCTATCTATCGCACGCCCTGCCCCGAATCACTCACGCTCGGCAAGCTCTGCGGCTGCCGCATTTTCAACAAGCTCGAAAATTTGCAGATGACCGGCAGCTTCAAAGAACGCGGCGCATTGAACAAACTACTGCAACTCAGCGCGGCAGAAAAAGCGGCGGGCGTCGTCGCGGCCAGCGCCGGCAATCACGCGCAAGGCGTCGCCTATCACGCCACGCGACTTGGCCTCAGATCGGTCATCGTGATGCCGAAGCAGACGCCACTGATCAAAGTCTCGAACACGCGCGACCTCGGCGGCGAAGTCGTGCTGCACGGCGCGAGCTACGACGAGGCATTGGCGCACGCAAAACAGCTTACGGCCCAGCACGGCTACACTTTCGTGCACGCCTTTGACGACGATGCGATCATCGCCGGGCAAGGCACGCTCGGTTTGGAACTGCTCGACGAAGAGGTCAAATTCGATGCCGTCGTCGTCCCTATCGGCGGCGGCGGGATGATCAGCGGCATCGCCGTTGCGCTGAAAACGATGCGCCCTGACCTGCGCATCATCGGCGTCGAACCGGCCTGCTTCCCTTCGATGAAAGCGGCCGTCGAGCAAGGCCAAACTATCGAAGTCGCCGGACAGCCGACGATTGCCGACGGCTTGGCCGTCAAACGCGCAGGCGAACGCACGCTGGAGATTGTGCGCCAATACGTGGACGAGATCGTCACCGTCTCGGAAGGCGAGCTAGCCAGCGCGATTCTCAAGATGCTCGAAATCGAAAAGACCGTGGTCGAAGGCGGCGGCGCGGCAGGCTTGGCCGCCTTGCTCTTCAAGAAGATTGAAAAGATAGAAGGCCAACGCGTGGCCATCATCATCAGCGGCGGCAACATTGATCCAAACCTGCTGACGAAGATCATCGAGCGTGGTTTGGCGAAAGACGGGCGACTGGTGCGCGTGCGCACGCTGATGCGTGACCGCCCCGGCGAGTTGGCGCGCATTTGCCAGCACGTCGCCGAGGTCGGCAGCAACATCCTGGAGGTCGAACACAACCGCGCCTTTTCTGACCTGGAAGTCGGCGGCGTCGAGATTGATTTGACGCTGGAAACACGGGGGCGCGAACAGATCGAACAATTGCTGCAAGTCTTGCGTGACGATGGCATCGAAGCGCGCGAATTGAAGTGATGAAAAAAGTGTAGCGTAGACTGTCAGTCTGCGCATGTCTCGGTAATGCGTCAATGGCGGTGTCACGCGCAGACTGACAGCCTACGCTACGTTTTTGGAGGAGCGGATGAAAGCACTGATTAAAGCCAGCCTGGAAGAAGAGGGCTTACGTTTTGCAGACGATGCGCCGGAACCAAAACTCCATCCGGCGGAAGTCAAAGTTCGCGTTTACGCCGCTGGCATCTGCGGCACAGACTTTGGCATTTACCATTCGCCTTCGCGCCAGGGCATCCGCGACGAAATGCTGCGTCTGCTCGGCGGTGATGCGAGCCGCTATCAACCACTGGTCATCGGCCACGAATTCTGCGGCGAAGTCGTAGAGATTGGTGCGGGCGTGCCGAAAGAATTGGTGAGCATTGGCGATTATGTCACCAGCGAAATGCACATCGCCTGTGGCTACTGCCATCAATGCATGACCGGGCGCAAACACGTCTGTCAAAATGTGCGCATCAAGGGCGTGCACCTGGACGGCACTTTTGCTAATTATGTCTGTGTGCCATTTGAGAATCTGATCAACCTGGAACGCTTTGGCGGCAAGGCGATGATTCCGCCGCGCTTTGGCGCATTTCTCGACGCGCTTGGCAATGCCGTTCACACGGTGATGGAAGGCGATGTGTCGGGCAAGACGGTAGCCATCCTCGGTTGTGGCACGCAGGGGATGATGGCCACAGCAGTGGCGCGCGCGCTGGGCGCTACGCGCATTTACGTCACTGATTTTTCGCTGACCACGGGTGGAATTGATGCGGGCCGTTTGGCGCGGCGCTTTGCGATTGCCCGCGAGATGGGCGCCGATCTCTGCTTCGACACCAACGAGCAGAACGCGCCGGGACAAAAGGCCGAGCTCTTCGAGCGCATCAGCAATGAGCATGGCGGCGGCGTAGACATCGTGCTGGAAATGAGCGGCTCGGCGGCAGCCTATGATGACGCAGGCAAGTTCGTTAAAAATGGCGGGCAGATTATGCTGCTCGGCATTCCGTCGCGTCCGCTCGCTTCATTCGATATCGGCAACCATGTCATTTGGAAGGGCGTGACGATGCGCGGTATCTTTGGCCGTCGCATGTTCGACACCTGGTACACCATGCTCGACCTGTTGGCGGCAAACAAATCCGGGTTGAAAGCCAAACTCGAAAAGATTATCGCGCGGGAGCCGATCTTGCTGGAAAATTTCGAGCGCGGTTTCGAATTGGTACGCACGCAAGAAGCCGTCAAAGTGTTGCTGACGCCCGACCCATTATTCAATCTGGAGGCATAGATCAGTACCGCGAGCGGTAGCGAGTGTTTATCACATCAAACCCGCTCGCTACCGCTCGCGGTACTGATTGGAGATTTAGATGAATCCCGACCGGCTTTATACGACTTTGCAGCAGGAACTCGACAAGCTTGCCGAAGCGCGGACCTACAAATACGAAGTGCCGCTTGAAAGCGAGCAGGGCGGGCGCGTCCGCGTGCAGGGGCGCGATTGCGTAATGCTGGCGTCGAACAACTATCTCGGTCTGGCCAATCATCCGCGCATCAAGGAAGCGGCGCAGCGTGGCCTGGACGAATGGGGTTTCGGCATGTCGTCGGTGCGCTTTCTTTGCGGCACCGAACCGATCCATTTGGAGTTGGAAGAGCGCATCGCACGCTTCATCGGCTGCGAAGCGGCGATTCTGCACTCGTCCTGCTTTGCCGCCAACGAAGCTTTCTTCACCGCGCTCTACGCCAACGACTTTGGCGAGACCGCGTATGAAGACGTGATCTACAGTGATCAATACAACCACGCCAGTATCATTGATGGCGTGCGGCTCTGTCGCGCCGTAGCCAAACAGACTGCCTCAAAACTTTATCGCAATCGTGACGTGGGACACCTGCGGCAACTGCTCGAAGAAGACCGTGACAAAAACTATCGCCTCAAAGTCATCGCCACCGACGGCGTTTTTTCGATGGAAGGCCACCTAGCGCCTTTGCCTGAGTTGGTGCAACTGGCGCGCGAATTCGGCGCGCTGCTCTTTGTAGACGAGTCACACGCTTCGGGCGTCTTGGGCCAAACCGGACGCGGCACGCCAGAAGAGTTGGGTGTGCACGGACAGATTGATGTCATCACGGGCACGTTCGGCAAAGCGTTGGGCGGCGCTTCGGGTGGCTTCATCGCGGGGCGGCGCGAGTTGATTGAGTTCCTGCGCCAGAAGTCGCGGCCTTACACTTTCTCCAACACAGTGCCTCCCGCTGTAGTTACAGCCTCCATCGCAGCAATTGATTTGATCGAGGGCGACCCAGCGATCGTGAACCGCCTGCACAAAAACACCGAGCATTTCCGCCGCGAGATCGTGCGCGCGGGCTTTACCATTCTTGAAGGGCATCATCCGATTGTGCCTGTTATGCTGGGCGAAGCGGCGTTGGCGCAGGAGATGAGCCGCGCGCTGTTGGACGAAGGCGTTTACATCAAAGGTCTCTGGTACCCCGTTGTGCCGAAAGGCGAAGCCCGCTTGCGCGCGCAGATTTCCGCCGCACACACACAACAGGATTTAGAGCAAACCATCGAAGCTTTCAAGACGGTTGGCAAACGGCTCGGGGTTGTCTGAAATAGCGACCCAACGAGTGTTTAGAGTACAAGCTTTAGCTTGCTAGTGGATTGTTCGCACCGCCACTAGCAAGCTAAAGCTTGTACTCTAAACACTCGAAGGCGACTGCTCGCACACTGACCAATCGCACACTTAACTGGTGAGTCGCATCCGGCAAATGAGCGAAACGCTAGCGCAAAACGATTCCACACTTCGCATTCCGTACTCCACATTCGATGTCGCCATCATCGGCGCGGGCATCGTTGGCGCGGCTTGTGCGCGCGAGTGTGCGCTCGCCGGGCTGCGCGTCGCAGTCATCGAACGCGACGTGATCGGCGGCGGCGCGACGGCGGAAGGCATGGGCCACATCGTCGTGATGGACGATTCGGAGGCGCAGTTCGCGCTGACGCGCTATTCGCAAACGCTCTGGCATGAGTTGGCGGCTGAATGGCCAGCAACCGCCGAGTACGAGCAATGCGGCACGCTTTGGGTGGCGGCGGACGAAGAAGAGATGGCCGAAGTCTACCGCAAGCGCGATTTTTATGGCGCGCGCGGCGTGGCGACCGAAGTACTCGACGCTCAACAACTGGCGGAGGCTGAACCGAATTTACGATCAGGTTTGGCGGGCGGTTTATTTGTACCGAGCGACGGCGTGAGCTATCCGCCGTGCGCTGCTGCGTATTTATTGGCGCAAGCACAGGCGCACCTCGCGGAGCTTTTTATCGGCAAGCCGGTTGTGGCTATTAAGCAGGATGGTGTGCAATTGAGTGACGGCACTTTCATTCGGGCGCGCTTTATCGTCAACGCTACCGGCAGTTGGTCGCCCGAATTGACACCGGGCATTGATGTGCAGAAACGCAAAGGCCATCTGGTCATCACAGATCGCTATCCGGGCTTTGTGCGTCATCAGTTGATCGAGCTTGGCTACTTGAAAAGCGCGCATACACACAACGCGGCTTCGGTCGCCTTCAACGCGCAGCCGCGCAAGACCGGGCAAATCCTGATCGGCTCTTCGCGCCAATTCGGTGTGAGCAGCCGCACGGTTGAGCCGCCGATGCTCGGTTGGATGCTGCGGCGTGCGAGCGAATACATGCCAGGCTTGGCGCGGCTCTCTGCCCTACGCGTCTGGACGGGCTTTCGTGCGGCGACTTCGGATCATCTGCCGCTGATTGGGCCTTGTTCTGGTGACGAGAATTTGTATTTGGCTACTGGCCATGAAGGCTTGGGCATTACGACTTCACTCGGCACGGCGAAGCTGCTCGCCGATCAATTGCTCAAGCGCTCATCAGCCATCCCGGTTGAGCCGTATCTGCCTTCGCGCGCGTTGGTAACACAACAGGAGGCTGCGCATGGCTGAAACGCTCACGCTGACAATCAATGGGCAACGGTTGCGCGTGCCCACCGGCAGCACCGTCGCGGCAGCCGTCTTGATGACACAAGCCACCACCTTCCGTCGCTCGGTCACTGGCGAAGCGCGCGCGCCGTTGTGCGGGATGGGCATCTGCTATGAATGCCGCGTGACGATCAACGGACAGACGCACGCGCGCAGTTGCCAGATTGTCTGTCTCGAGGGAATGGAGGTGCAGACGGATGGTTGAGAAAAACCTTTCAAGAAACGTTTTCCTGACAATTCTACTTACAGCGATCATGCTTGTTTTGATAAGGCTTAGCATTAGCCCTTCGCGAAAGGGTTTTGCTCAAGAAACTCCTTCAGCAAGGCAAAGCGCTGATGCACTGGCACAGTCCAAGAGAGTAAGGCTGGCGCCTTGGTGGACAATCCTCTTGCCTGAAAACTACAAAGCATATCGAACAGACAACCTCGTTGATGCTTGGTATGGCTACATCGAGTCAACTGATCACTCCTTCCGCGTGAGATACACCGCAGGCTTGGTTCAATCCCCTTTTGAAGTGGACAAAGACCGCATTGTTTGGACGAAAGCTTTGGAGGTGGACCGCTTCAGGTTTCATTATGGCTTGAAACGCACGGCTGAGGGCAACCGGTTGATCGCTAGTCTGAATGGACTGTATTTCTCCACTGAGTATCGCGACGAAACGGATTTGCAACGCCTCTTAGACCTAATGCGAAGCTGCTCATCTGGGCAATGCTCCGAATGCCCATTAGTGCCGACAATAGTCGAAGCCGATCCTGCAAAGAAGCGGAAGAAATCAACTAAAAACCCAGTGAGAAAAGCTTGAAATAACAACTAGCTTTTGATGAACCAACCGGAACACAACCTTCACTCAACCGACATTCTCATCGTCGGCGCAGGCCCCGCAGGCTTGGCGGCTGCGGTCAGCGCGTCCGCGCATAAACAATCTGTTACCGTCCTCGACGACAATCCGCACCCCGGCGGACAAATCTGGCGCGGCGAAGCGCAGTCGCCGCACGATGCGCAAGCCGCCAGTTGGTTCAAGCGCCTGCATTCCACCAACACGCAATTCATCAACGGCGCGCGCATTTTCGCGCAAGCTGAAAACAAAACGTTGCTGGCCGAAACGCCTAATGGCACGCTGGCTATTCGCGCGCAAAAAATCATTTTAGCTACCGGCGCGCGCGAACGCTTTTTGCCCTTCCCGGGCTGGACGCTGCCGAATGTGATGGGCGCGGGCGGGCTACAAGCCTTGGTCAAATCCGGTTTACCCATTGCGGACAAGCGCGTCATCGTGGCGGGTAGCGGGCCGCTCTTGTTAGCGGTCGCAGCTTATTTGAAGCAGCGCGGCGCGCAGGTGTTGCTGATCGCCGAACAAGCGCCTTTCACCAAGCTGCTCGGCTTCGGCCTGCAAGTCCTGCGCAGCGCGAGCAAGACCGCACAGGCCATAGAATTGAAACGGCAATTGCGCGGCGTGCCGCAACGCTTCAACTGCTGGCCGGTCGTGGCGCAGGGTGATGGCAAGCTCGCAAGTGTGACGCTGCAACAAGGCGGGCGGCGTTTCGAGTTGGCTTGCGACTATTTGGCGTGTGGCTTTCATCTTGTGCCGAATGTCGAATTGGCTACCTTACTCGGTTGCGCATTGCGCGCTGGCTGTGTGGCTGTTGACGAGTTTCAGCAGACCTCTGTCACCAACGTTTATTGCGCGGGCGAATCAACTGGCATTGGTGGTGTCGAAGTCGCCTTGCTCGAAGGTCAAATCGCCGGACTGGCTGCGCTCGGTGAGCACAACGCGGCGCGCCAGCTTTTTACCGCGCGCGCCAAAGCACAACGCTTTGCCGATGCCCTTAATCGTGCTTTTGTGTTGCGCGCAGAACTCAAAGGACTGCCGCAAGCTGATACGCTCGTTTGCCGCTGCGAAGATGTCAGCTTCGCGCGCTTGCAGCAACAACCCGGCTGGCGCGCGGCTAAGCTGCATACGCGTTGTGGAATGGGGCCGTGTCAGGGGCGTGTGTGTGGCGCGGCGGTCGAATTCCTGTTCGGCTGGCAATATGAATCGGTGCGCCCGCCGGTCTTCCCGGCTAGTATCGCCAGTCTGGCGCAAGTGGCAGTACAGAACCGGGAGCGTTAGCGACCGGGTACTTTATCCCGGACGCTTCCAATACCAAGTCTACCCGGTCACTATCGTTCCCGGTTCTGTACCACTACCTTATCCTGCAAGCTTCTCTTCAACTCTCCGTTCGATTACCAAGGCCAGTTTGGAACACAACACGCGTCAATGCGTCTATACAAGCCCATGCCCCTTTTCAAACATCAAGGAGATCAAGTTTATGAAACGCCCTGCCCTTTTGCTGATCGCACTGTTGACCGCTGGTGCGCTGCTCGCGCAAACGCCTGCGCGCGCCCAACGCAAGCCCAATGTCGTGACTACCGTTGCCAATCTGCCAACTGTCGTTCGTCCTTCGCAATCCACTATGTTGCCGCTCAAGCGCGTCATCCTCTACAGCAATGGCGTCGCCTACTTCGAGCGGCGCGGCACGGTGAGCGGCCAGGCCGAGATCAATTTGGCCTTCAAGCAATCGCAGATTGACGACGTGTTGAAATCGCTGGTTGTGTTAGACCTGGGCAAAGGGCGCATTGGCGCGGTCAGCTACAATTCGTCCGCGCCGCCCTCCGCGCGCCTGAATGAAATTCCTTTCTCGATTGACGCCGCGACCGACAGCGAGACGGGCGGCCTCGCCGGGGTGTTGCAACAACTGCAGGGCGCGAAAGTCGTAGTGACAACGGCGACGCGCACGGCTAGCGGCGCAATTCTCACGGTCGGCGAACGTACAGTGGGCGTCGCACAAGATGATAAACAGAAAACGCCCGTCAAGACGCACACGCTCGTGCTGGCGGCGGATGGCGGCGAATTGCAGAGCTTTGATTTGAACGAAGTGCGCGCAATCAAGCTGCTCGATGAAGGCGCGAAGACTGACATCAATCACTTCGCCAGCGCCACCGCTTCGGCGCGCCGCCGCGATGCCAAGACGATCACTGTCACCTCAGCAGGCGAGGCACAACGCGAGATGGTCATCAGCTATACGATTGCCGCGCCGATCTGGAAGACGACCTATCGTGTGGTCTTGGATCAAGCAGGCAAGCCCTTTTTTCAAGGCTGGGCGATTGTGGACAATGTGAGCGAAGAGGATTGGACGGACGTGTCGCTCTCGCTGGTGTCGGGCACACCCGTATCGTTTATTCAGCCGATTCAGCAGCCGCTTTATCGCTATCGCCCGGTTGTGCCGATTCCGCAGGATTTGAATTTGAATCCACAGGTGTTCGAGGCTGAATCGAGAGAGTTCAATGTCGGAGATCGCTCCGATCAGTTTGGTGGAGGCGCCGCTGGAATAGGAACAGTAGGAAGGCTTCAAGGCAATGTTGCTGGTGTGCCACAACCACCGCCGCCATCAATCAGGCAGTCTAATCAGCAAGCTCAAAACATGCCGCTCAATGGCAGAAACAATCTGACATTAACCGAAATGGGTGTCGTTACCAAACGGGAGACGGGCGTCAGTGACGCAATCACCTCGGGTGAATCCGGCGTCGAAGCCGCTGCACAAGGCGAAGAGGTCGGCGAGTTGTTTGAATACCGCATCGAACAGCCTGTCACTGTGCGCAAAGATCGCTCGGCGCTCATTCCCATTCTGCAAACCAAGATGGAAGGCGAGCGCGTCTCGATCTTCAACGAAGCCGCGCGCCGTGATCGCCCGATGAATGGCATCCGCTTAAAGAACACTTCGCCGCTCACGCTCGAAGGCGGCGCGCTGACCGTGCTCGACGGCGACGCCTACGCGGGCGAATCGCTGATCGAACGCTTGAAGCCGGAAGAACAACGCTTCATCTCATTCAGCCTCGATCTGGGCACCCTGGCCACGACCAAGTTCAAAAGCGAGCGCCGCCCCGTCTTTCTGGTACGCGCGCGCAACGGCGTCTTCGAGACGCACTATTACGTGGCCGAGACCAAAACCTACACGCTCATCAACCAGACCGACAAGGAGCGCGTCGTTTACCTCGAGCACCCCATCCGCACCGGCTGGAAATTGCCTGATGAAGTGAAGCCCGCTTCGCAGACGCTCAATTTCTACCGCTTCCGCGTCGAGTTGAAGCCGCGCGCGCGGGTCGAGTTCGCGGTGTCGGAAACATTGGCGCTGATGGAAAGCTATCAACTCTCCGCGCTCACCCCGCGCGAGGTCGAGTTGTTCATCACCAACAAGTACCTAGACGCCGCCGCACGCGCTGAGTTGGAAAAGCTGATCGAATCGAAGGGCCGCATCGCTCGCACGCAGGAGCGGATTGCCGCGTTGGAGAAAGAAGCTGAAGAGATTGGCGCCGATCAAAATCGCCTGCGTGAGAACATCAAATCGTTGAAGGACACGGCGGACGCTAAACAGCTTATCGCGCGTTACATCGCCAAAGCCGATCAACAAGAGACGCGACTGGAACAACTCAGCATCGAGAAGAAAGCGGCGCAGGCCGAAGCAGCGCGCTGGCAGACAGAGTTGGAGACGGCGATTCGGTCGTTGAAGTGGGAGCAGAAATTGTGAAGTTGAAGTTGGCGCTGTCACCCACGTTGGCTCGTGGCGCGTTGCGTGACTGGGTTTACGCAACCGCCGCGAGATCCAAGCTTGGGTGAAGGATGAAGGCACGGCTGAGGTGGTAACCACTGCGCTAAGGCTTGCCAACATTACTTGCTGCACTGCATCGTCTATCTGGCTGGTGCGATGTTATAAGCGGAAAATACTTAGGCCAGGGACAAAAGGATAAATAACCGGGATCAGGTTTCAGAAATGATGCTGCGCATTTCCCAACTTGCTCGTAAGCCGACTCGACTCTGTCCTGGCGCGCAGGTGGATTGGTGCAACATTTCGAAACCTGACTTAATGCTCTGTATTTCTGGGCATCGCAACGCGACACAGTTGGCCGCCGTAGCGCGATGTGGGCACCCAACGTAGGATTCGGTGCGCCTATTACCCTGATTAATCATTCAGAGGGCAGCCACTTACGTTTTGCCCTCTGAATGATTAATCACACGGCTGGGGGACTGGCCCGTTCTTATCGCGCCATTTGAGCGCAAAACAGGCAACGCCGAGAGTAGGTGAAAATCTTCGTCTGCTTATAAGAGCGTGAAACCTGCCGCCAAACTGCCAGGTGTCGCAAAAATTTTCTTCCTATCAAATATTTCGGGATTAGCGACCCGCCGGAAATGGTAAGACGCACAAGCCTGTGCTAAATTGTCGCCGCTCTTTTCTCACATTTTTCTGGTGAACGGATGTATGGCGGCATCATCGGCGCAAGAGGTTACGCAACTGTTGCGCGCTTGGAGCGAAGGAGACGAATCGGCGTTGGCGCGGCTGATTCCGCTGGTCGAAGCAGAACTGCATCGGCTGGCGCAAAACCATCTGCGCGGCGAACGGCCCTGCCACACCTTACAGGCCACCGCGCTCGTCAACGAAGCCTACTTGCGCATGGTTGACTTGAAGAAAACACAATGGCAGAACCGCGCGCAGTTCTTTGGCCTCGCAGCCAAGCTGATGCGCCACGTGTTGGTGGATCACGCGCGCAATCGCAACTATCAGAAACGCGGCGGCGACGCTATTCGCATTTCGCTCGCCGAGGCCGATACCACAAGCGCCCCTTATGATGCAGACCTGGTTGCGCTTAATGATGCGTTGGAAGATTTGGAGAAGTTCGATCCGCGCCGTAGCCGGATCGTCGAGTTGAAATTCTTCGGCGGGCTGGAAGTCGCGGAGATCGCCGAAGTCTTGTCCACCTCAGAGCGCACCGTCTACCGCGAATGGGAGTTGGCGCGCGCGTGGTTGTTTCTTCAATTGAGCAGCTAGCCAGCCAATTCTTCCGTTGCCGGACTGGCCGTTCTTCCCTATCCGATGTCTCCTGAACGCTGGCAACAGATTGCCCGCCTCTTTGATGAAGTCCTGGAGCGCGAGCCACAACAGCGCGCCGCTTGGCTCAATGAAGCGTGCGCGGGCGATACTGCTTTGCGTGACGAAGTCGCAGCCTTGCTGGCGGCAAGCGAAAAGGCTGGCGAGTTCATGCGTCAGCCGGCCTTCGAGCTTGAAGCCAAACAGGCTGCCAGCCAAACCACACTTCCCGCCGGACAGCGGATCGCGCACTTCGAAGTGCTAGCGCCGCTTGGCGCGGGAGCGATGGGGGAAGTCTACCTGGCACGGGACACACGGCTGGACCGCAAGGTCGCGCTCAAACTGTTGCCCTTGCGCTTCACAATGGACGAGTCGCGCCTGCGTCGTTTTGCGCGTGAAGCCCGCGCCGCCTCCGCGCTCAATCATCAGAACATCATCACGGTTTTTGAGATCGGCCAGGAACCCACCCCACAAGGCCCGCGCCACTACATCGTCACCGAGTACGTCGAGGGGGAGACGCTGCGCGAACGGCTGAGCGACGGCGCGTTGCCGATTAAAGAGGCACTCGCCATCGCCAACCAGATTGCCGCTGCACTCGCCGTTGCGCACGCCAACGGCATCATCCACCGCGACATCAAACCCGAAAATGTAATGGTGCGACCCGACGGCGTGGTCAAAGTGCTGGACTTCGGCATCGCCAAGTTGACCGAAAGCGCCGCGCACGGTTCTGACAATCCTGTCCCGGCCAATCATCACAGCACAGTGCAGGGTACGGTGGTCGGCACGCCGGGTTACATGTCGCCGGAGCAGGCGCGCGGCCTTGACGTGGACGCCCGCACAGACATTTTTAGTCTGGGTGTCGTGCTGTACGAGATGCTTGCGGGCCAATTGCCATTTCGCGGCACGACCAACGCGGATGTCATCGTGGCTTTGCTCGAACACGAGCCCAACCCCATTACTGTTTGCGCGCCGGAAGTGCCCGACGAATTGGAGGAGATTGTCACACAGGCTTTAGCCAAAGACTGCGGCCAACGCTACCAAACGATTCAAGACCTGCAAGCCGCGCTTCACATAGTTGAGCAACAACTTGAGCAAGGCGGTTATCAGGGTCGAGCTTTTTCGCTAAAGAGAACATTGCGCCGTTTTGTAAGCAGGCGCGCACGCTCTTCCAAAACTGCTGCCAGCCCATTCTGGGTAGGTTTGGCGCTGTGCGGGGTAATCGCGGCGCTGGTTGTGGCCGGGTATTTCGTTACGCGTCCCGCAAAACAGGCCAGATTGTTCGAGCATGCAAATTGGAAAACCTCTCAACCCGTCCGCCATAAAGTCGGAGCACAAGGCTATCTTTCCCGCGTCTTCTTCTCGCCCGATAGCAACAAGATTGCGTACCACTTGCAGGACGAGCGGGGGAGCTATATTTGGGTCAAAGATCTCAATTCCAGCGAAGCGCATCAGCTTACTGATGGAAAGTGGACGGACTACCATCCGGTTTGGGCACCGGATGGGCAGAAGCTGGCTTTCTTTTCTAATCGCGAGAACAAACGTGGATTTTGGGCGGTCTCCGCTTCGGGTGGTGTCCCAACTTTGCTCTGCGAGATCGGGCCTGAGGTTTACTACTTAGTGGGCTGGTTCCGCGATAACCGAGGAGAACGCCTCTATTTTGTCCCTGTGAATGACACCAACAACCTTCAGGTGGTTGACTTGCAGACACGGGCGGTCTCCCAACTAACCCGCTTCACCAACGCAGTAAACGACTTCAGCGTTTCACCGGACGAGCGGCAGATCGCCTACTCGCAAAGGGCCGAGAACCTCTCCCAAATCATGATCCAGCCCTTGCCCACGGGCAGTCCCAACCCGGTGGCCGGCAGTAAAGGCAGTCTCAGGTTTCCTGTCTGGTTTCCCGATAGCCAAACACTTGCCTACGTCTCCAACAGTTCCGGCATCTACCAGATTTATTACACAAGCGTCACTGGGCAAGCGGCTACGCAATTAACTTTGAGCGAGAGTAATCTCGATCTCTCCGCCGTTTCACCGGATGGAAACAAGCTCATCGGGGTCTCGCGCAGACAGCCTGCTAACATTTGGGCCTTGGATCTGCTCACGGGAACCGAGAGTGCGCAAACGTCGGAACTCAGCTCTCACTTCCTGCCAGCCGTGTCTCTGTGCTGGAATAGCCTTGCCTACCTTGAGGTAAAAGATGAGATTTACTGCAACGAAGATATCTTTATCAAATCGCTAGCGCAGCAAAATCAGCCAACCAAGCTGACGCAGGGTTGCGATAGCAAGTGGTCGCCCGACGGCAGCACACTGCTCTTTTTTCGCTTGGCCGCAGGAAAACAGGGACTTTGGACGTTGGATCTGGCCAGCAACACCGTGCGCGAACTGGTTCCGGATAATGTCTCCGCCAATCAGCGGTCGTTTGTCCCTCTCAATCTGGGAGCAGAAACCTACAGTTGGTCATCTGATGGCAACACTATTGCCTATTGCACACGTGTCGCAGGCGTTACCAACCTTTGGATGATGGCCAAAGATGGCTCGGCGAAGAGACAGGTCACAACCAACAACGCTTCACAGACCAGGATTCACAGTCCAATTTGGTCGCCCGATAATAGTTTGGCTTACTTTTCAGACGTGAAAGACGCTGTTACTAACGAACGTCTGCGTAGCCTTTCTGTCTACCGTGCGGGGAAGATCGAAGAAGTGTTCCATAGCCGCGCCTACTTCAAACTCATCGGCTGGTCGGCTTCCAGTCAAGAAATCTTTCTTGCCCGAGGGATAGATATTTCAGAGCCTAAAGAATTCGAATTACTCAGCGTGATAGTCGCTTCGGGTAACACCAAGCCACTGGCCCGGCTCCCGGCTGTTTATTTGAACAGCATCAAGTTATCAACTGACCGGCGGTATTACGCCTTCGTTTCGCGAAAGAATGGGAAAGACAACATAGAGGTATTACCGGCCACCGGTGGTCTGCCTAAAAAGCGGACCAACAATCACGATCCAGATGTCTATTATTCGGGCCTCACCTGGGATCCAAGCGGAAAGAGACTTTTTTATAGTAAACAGCAAAGCTGGATCACCGCGACAATGATCGAACGCCTTCCGTAAAATCGAGAGCCTTAGCGAGCAAGCCAAAGAAAATTTTGTTATTGCTTGGCAGTTTTGAGCGACAAATCACGCTCTTTTGGCTAGAAGTAAAAAACTCTTGACCCCAAAGGAGCTTGCTATGGTTGCGAAGAAAAAGGCGCCAGCCAAAGCGACAAAACAGCCAGCCAACGAAGGGCCGACCCTACAAACAAAATATCAGTCACTGCTTGGCTTGATCTCTTATGGCATCCCCTATTATTTCGTCACTGCGGGAACCACAGAAAAACAAAAGAAGATGTTGGAAGCAGTGAAGAAAAAATGGGATGAACTCGCCCAGGAGTTGAGTTCAATTCGTGCACTCCAACACGATTGCCCTGGGAGCCAGATTTGGTGTGCTAAAAGAGCCATCTGTTGTGCCCAGGAAGATTGCACTGATGATTAAACAAGGCGGGGCTTAGGCTGCACTGAACCACCTATTGCAAGGAATGCCTTTCTGCCTTGCTTGCTGTAATAGTAAGTCGGATGGCATTCCTGCAAATTCCTTCCCTCATTGAGACCTTCTCCGGTCGCGTATGAAACACCAAGCCATACTTATTTCCCTCTTGATAATCGTGTGTTGTCAGGGTCTGAATCCGCTTAGCCAAGCCACTTTCGGCGAAATAAATACTCCCACCTCACTCACCGAAAACGCGGCCACTGAAGCTTCCTCCGCGCCACCTTGTAACTCCGACTCGCCCTTCAGAATTGACGTGCTGGTTGTTTACACCAAAAAAGCCCGCTCCAAAGCAGGCGGGGTAAAGGCCATCAAGACAGCGATAGCCAGGGCGGTGGCCCAGACCAATCAGGCTTATATCAATAGTCGCGTTGAACAACGCTTGCGCCTCGTTCATACCGCCGAGATTGACTACGAGGAGAACCCGGCGCTCGACATGTCCAATCTAAAACCTTCGGGCGACACGGGAACAAGTCCCGCCATCCGCAAGCAGATAAAGGAATGGCGCGACGCCTATCACGCGGATTGCATAGTCGTGATCGTTGATTATGCAGGACAGGATGGGCCGGCCGGGTTGACCGACCCGGCTGATGCCATCTCGATTGTTGATCAAGTCCCGGCCACCACAAAATTCACTTTCGCACACGAGCTTGGCCACCAAATGGGGGCGGGGCACGAATGCGGAAACCCTGAGGCAGACCGAGCAGGCATTGCCCACGGATTTGTCAGCAAAACAAAGCAGTGGTGCACCATTATGGCTACGGCGGCTAAGCGCATTCCTTATTTTTCGAATCCGAACGTGACCTATCGCAATGAAGCACTCGGCTGTATCAACCCGCATTGCAAAGCCGCAGTTCCGATGCTCGGCCAATGCCAAGCGGACAATCACCAAGTGCTCAACCAAACTGCCCTTAGAATTGCCAATCTCCGTTGCGGCAAGCCGTCAACCAAAGGTGTTTGGCTAAGAGATAGCTGGGACGACCTCGGAGAGGAACCCGCCCCCAAGCTGGCAGGCAAGACGCTCTGGAATTCACCAGACCTGTGGCTGCGAAAGCAGCAAGATAAGCTGGACGAAGTCGGGTATGAGTACAAGAACAAATATCAGCACGAGAACCCGTCTTCTAATCGAGATCAATGGGTCTATGCCATGCTTCACAACGACAGTCCTAAAGCGGCAACCGGCACCTTGGAGTTGTTCTATGCCACGGGCGTTACGCCAAACTCGTCTAATTCCTGGAAAAAAATTCAGTCGGTTAAGGTAGCTGACTTCGCGGGCTTCTCGACCAAGGTTATAGAGCTGAAGTGGGGAAAAGTAGACATTCCTCAAACAAGCCATTACCACTTGCTGGCGCGCTGGGTCTCGCCGGATGATCCGGAAAAGTTTAAGGAAACTGGCAATCTCAAAGAATACGTTCGCCAAAACAACAATGTCGTTTGGCGAAAAATAAAATAGCTTGGCGGTACGGAACCGGGAGCGATAGCGACCGGGTAGGTTGGCGGCAGTTGACTCCCGTAGGCACGCTATCGCTCCCGGTTTCGTATCGTTTTAGTCGTGCGGATTCACTGACCCGCTGATCGGTTTGCGATTCGTCTCGCCAGTGTGGATGACCGGGATGCCTTCGTCCACTTCGCTGTGTGGGCGCGGGATGATGTGCGTGCTGACGACTTCGCCGACTTTGCGCGCGGCGGCGGCACCCGCTTCGACAGCGGCTTTGACCGCGCCAACTTCGCCGCGCACGATGGCGGTGACGAGTCCGGCATCCACTCTTTCGTAGCCGACCAGCGTAACGTTGGCGGCCTTGACCATCGCATCAGCGGCTTCGATCATCGCCACCAGGCCGCGACATTCGATCATTCCCAGTGCATCCATAAAATCCTTTCTTTAGTCAGGGCGTCACATCAACGATGAAGAGTGAGGAGCAGATGGTCTTTTGCTCCTCACTCTTCAATTCTTCCGCTTGAGCAACTATTGCGCAGATGGTTTGCTGAACTTAGCGTCGTCAATGGTGACGTTATGTTTGACCTCTTCGAGCTTGACCACAAATCCGAAGGCCGGGGTGTTGGTTTTGACCACGAAAGGCAGTTTGACGCCATCCACTACGCGATAGTCTTCCAACAGGACTTCAGTCGGCATCTTGCCCTGGGGTGTCTCCTGCTCCATCTCCTGGCGCACTAGCAGGCCCGTCGTGGCGTCGAAAGAGAGGCTGACCGGGCCGCCCTCTGAGGGCGTGGCTTCGACGATATAGACCTCGGCTGAGCCGGCCTTGCCTTTGCCTTTGACTTCGACTTTCTTGTAGAGGTCTTTTAGCTTGAGCGCGCCATAAAACTCCGAGTTGATTTTGACCATTACCAGTTCCGCGCCCGTCTGTTCGCGCAAACCCTGCATCGGGTCTTTTTGCCAGCCGTTCTTCCCATCAAACACGATGTTCACTGTGCCGAAGCCGGGGATGTCTATGGTGGAGGCAGTCAGGTTTGGCGCTTTCTCGTAAGACAGAAAGGTGCCATTCGCGCCCATCGCGGGAATCTCGAAGGTGCCCTTGCTCGTGCGCGAATTGACTTTCTCTAGCGCGGCTTTGCCACCGATGGCTTGGACATATTTGTCGAGGACTTGGTCTACCGTCGGCAAGGCAGGCTTTGCCTCCGGCTTGGTCTCAGTTTTTGTCGGCGGCTGGGTCTGCGCGAAGGCGAGGCTCGCCGCCAGCAAAATAAAAAAGCTGATCATGACAAAACGTTTCATAGTTCTCTTCCTTTCAGATTTAACGTGAGTTGACATGGTGGAGGAATGACAAACTTATTTTCTCACTCCACGCGCCCGCTTCTGCAAGGCCAGCACGGCGGCCTCCAGCGATATATCGCGGCCCGCCAGCAGAGCGGCGCGCGCCAATTTAACAGGCACATCGGGGAGTACGCCGCGCCCTTCGATCAAAGTGCCTTTGGGTGTTTTGAAATCGCCGATGGCGTATTGAAAGAGCGCGCCAGTCGGCAGTTTTTGAATAACGGAAGGCAGCGCGGCCCCAGTGCTGCGCTCGCCAACGATCACGGCGCGTCCCAGTTCCTGCATCCCGCTGGCAAAGACTTCGCTGGTCGAGGCGCTGCCGCCATCGAGAATGATGGCGAGTGGCCCGCTGTAAACCAACGACTGCGGGGTAACGGCAAAGTTCTGATAGCCCGCACGCATCTGCATCCTACCCAGCAAAGTCTGTTGCGTAAACAAATGCCCGCCGATGCCTGGTGCCATGCCGCCGATGCCACCGGGATTGCCGCGCAGATCGAAGATGATGCCCGGCGCGTCTTTCATTTCGCGCAGCGCCGCGCGAATCTTCTCCATCATCGGAATGACGAAGATGTTGAAGCGAATGTAGCCATGCCCACTCGGCAAGCGCTTGGCCTCGAACTCGAGCAACTGTGGCGGGAAGTTGCCGAAGGCGGGCGACCATTCGCCGGTGATGCGCTCGCGGACAAGGCTCGCTTCCTGCGGCAGATCACGGCTATCCAGATAGCTTAGTTTGACCGTGCTGCCCGCCGCGCCATCCACACGTGCCAAGATCAGGCGCTCCAGGCGGAGCCGCTTGATGGTTTCAGATTCTGTGCTCTTGCTCAACCTCTGCAC
This sequence comes from uncultured Acidobacteriota bacterium, assembly GCA_963699175.1. Classification (GTDB taxonomy): domain Bacteria; phylum Acidobacteriota; class Blastocatellia; order RBC074; family RBC074; genus JACPYM01. The sequence continues at coordinate 3,372,421 of OY969418.1, forward strand.
GAGTTGCGTGACTGGTGTGTCGTTGATCTGTTGAATCACAAAGCCTGTGTGCAAGCCGGAGCGCGCGGCAACGGAATCGGGCGCGATGCGGCTGATGACGGCTTGTTGGCCGATCATCCGCACCTCAAGGCCGAGCGTGCCAGTGCTGGGCTTGTGCTGCTCCTCTTCGACGACAGCATCAGGCGGGATGATGGCGAAGTGTGATTGGTGCAACTCGCCGAGCATTTGTTGTAAGAGGCCGTAAAACTCTGCGTCGCTCTGGGCCGCTGCAATTTTCGGCGCGTAGCGCGCGCGCACTTGTGCCCAATTGACGCCACCAAAGGTCGGGTCGAAATGTTTCTCGTTGACTGTGCGCCAGACCAGGTCGAAAGTCTCCTGACGCAAGCTGGCGCTGCTGGCCGCAGAGGTTTTTCCGGCGACAATGTTGGGCGGCGCTTGTGGTTGGGCGGACTGCGCGTGCAGCGACGCCTGCCCGGCCAGTGCTAGCAGGGCGAGCAGGGAAAGTCTGAGTAAAGTTCTCTTTTTCATTCGCAAATTGAATCTTCGGTAGAATGCTTTTGCCAAACGAAAGCTGGAAGGCTTTAGGTGGCAGGAGCGATTATACCTTACGATGGGCACAGTGCTAGGTTTCAAAAGTAAATCTTTTGGCGCACTTAACACGTTCAAACAGCGTATTGATTTAGCTGGAAAACTGGATTAGCATCGCCGCTTGTATCGTGGCTCGCAGACAAGAAGTTATGAAATTCAAAGTAACGGCGTATTTCCCCACGCTGATTGAACAGTTGCCAGCTTAGTCTCTGAAGGAATCTGCAAGAATGTCGCACGAGACCCAATCCCCGCACGGACAAATTGCCAAACCCGCTACTGAGGAAAAAGCTCACTCGGCGCTGAGTATCATCACGCGCGAGGGCGCGGTGATGGAGTGCGAACTGAGCCAAGCTGAAACCCGCATCGGCAAAGGCCCCGACAACGACATCATTCTAGGTGATGCGGCGGTGTCCACCAGTCACGCGGTGATCCGCTACGACGGGCAGCGGGCGACATTAATTGATGCCGGCAGTCGCAATGGGACGTTTCTCAACGAAGCGCGCTTGACCGAACCGCGCGAACTCAAATCGGGTGATGTCATCAAGCTCGGACATTGCAAGCTGACCTTCCGCTCTCTCGTGGACAATCAGACCATCACTTTGACGGCGACCGAGATTATTGGCGCTAACGCAGTGCCGCCGCCGCCGGTAGCGCCGCCCGCGCCGGCAACACCTGCGCTGCCGAGCGAAGACACCGTGGCGCGCGCGTTGGTGCACTCCAAGATCGTCGCCGCCGCCGACATTGAGCGCGTACAAAAGCATGCGCGTGGGCGCAGGCTCTATCGCGCGTTGCTCGAAGAAAAAGTCGTCACCGAACTCGGCCTGCGCGATCTGCTGTCGCGCACCTTCAACCTGACGCCGGTTGATTTGCGCACGGCTGAGATTGACATCGCGCTGGCACAGCGGCTCAAGCCGCAATTCCTGCGTGAAAAGCTGATGGCGCCGCTCCTTGGCCCGCCGGGCGAGTTGCTGCTGGCGGTGGCTGATCCAACAGATAAAGCCGCGCTCGACGAGATCAAGAAGACAGCGGGCCGCCCGTTGGCGATTCGCCTGGCGACCGCGAGCGAGATTGCCGCGCAACTCGACAAGCAGTTCGTGCCGCGTTTGGTCGGCGTGTTGCCATCGGGTGAGAAGCTGGAAATCCCGATCAATCAACCTGAGATTGCGCTCGGCAAAGCGCCGCACAACAAGATTGTGCTCAACGATCCAACGGTGAGTGCAACGCACGCAGCCCTCTTGTCGCGCGATGGTGGGTACGGCATCGTTGATCTGGGCAGCAGTAACGGCACTTTCGTCAACGGCACGCGGCTCACGACCGAAGCCTGGACGCTGCAACACGGCGACAAGATTCAATTGGGCAAAGTGCTGTTCACTTTCCGCAATCCGGCGGAGACGGTTGAGAACAAGACTGCGCGTCTCTCGCTCGAAGCGCTCGAAGAGATTCGCCGCCGTGCCAGCCTAACCGGCGCAGGAGTCGCCGCTGGGGTGGCCGCGAATTTTGCGGGCGCGCCCGCTGTGCTCACTCCTGAAGAGGAAAAAGAGCGAAAGAAAAGCGAGAAAGAGAAAGACAAGAAGAAAAAATCGGATGAGCGCATTCGGGCGGCGCTGGTCAATTCCGGCGGGCGCATCCTGGCGACCATAGTCGGTTCTGTTCTGACGGTCGTCATCACCGTTATGGTATTAAGGCCTTCGCAGTCCAACAACAACAACAGCGGTAGCAGTGGCAAAACTGGAGGCGAAACAGCCGCAGTAGTTAAGCTGACTCCGGGCAGTTGGGAAAAATTCGATACAGGGCTTTTCGGCAAACGGCCTGAGGCTTCCGGCGCGATTGCCGTGCCGAATTCCAACGGTCTACTGATTGCAGATGACGGGCGCAAGAATGAAATTCTCTGGATGCCCATCAACGAGAGCGGTCTACAAGCGGGCGATTTGAAACCTGTCCCGCTCAACGTCAATTTTGTTGACGCCGAAGCGATCACCTACGGCAATAATTATTTTTACGTGATTACTTCGCAATCCGACCCGGCGAACAGCAGTGCCCAAACGCTCATGCGTTTCGCCTTCAATCCACAAACGCAAACCCTCAGCAGCGCACAAGCCGAGATCGTCAGCGGTTTGCGGGCGTTCCTGCTACAGAATGTACCTGAAATCACTGCGCGTGGGGCGGCGCCGGGCTTGGAAGGCGGTTTGAATATCGAAGGTTTGGCTTATGACCCGAATCACGAACGGTTGCTGCTCGGTTTGCGTTCGCCCTTTGTCGGCAATCAGGCAGTGTTGGTGCCGCTCAAGCTCATCAATCCGCTGATGCCCTTGTCACTCAACAATCTCAAAGTTGATCAGCCGTCGGTCATCACGCTCACGCTCGACGGGCAAGGCATCCGCGACATCAGCTACGACCCGCACGTGCGCCAGTTCCTGATTCTGTCGGGTGCGCCGGAGACTGAGAAGAAGACCGAGTTCGGCTTGTGGGAATGGAGCGGCAACGCGAACGAGCAACCGCGGCGCGTCTTGATACTTGAAGACAAATATAAACCCGAAGGCATCACCAGCGTGACAATCAATGGCCAGAGTTTTGTGATCGTCGTGGGTGATGCAGGTAACTATCTGAAGCTGGATTACAAATGAAAGGGTGAGGCTAAGTGAAGGAGTGACAAAAGACTTTACTTTTCACCTTGCCCGATGTTTTTGCGCTTTGATCTTTTCCGGCCCCGAATTCCGCATGTACTCAACGAGGCAACCGCAGCGCTTGCCTCGACGCTTTTCTAACAGATTTTGGTAGCGAGTAACTTTCAAAGTTTGTCACTAACCCACCATCAAGGAGGTAATTTAATGAACACGCGTAATTCATCGCTTCGTCCTGCTCTTTGGCTTGCTTTTATCGTCGCCCTATTTGTGGCGGCGGCCAGCGTTGTGCCCTTCGATGCCACGCTCGCGCAGAAGAGCAAGAAAGAGGATAAAGAGGCCAAGAAGGCCGAAGAGAAAGCGGCTAAGGAGGCCCAAAAGGAAGAGAAACACAGCAGCAGTCACAGTAGCAGCAGCAAAGACAAAGTCAGCAGCAGCAGCAGCAGCAGTAGTAAAGGCAAAGGTGGCAAGAAGCTGCCCGCCAATGCACCGACTACAATCGGCACGCCGATTATGTGGCGTGATCCGGGCGACATCGCCTCGCTCGATCTGATCCACGGCATCGGCAGCGAGGAAGGCATGCCCAAACCGCCTTTCCAATTCAAGGAAGAAGACCTGACCGGCACTAATCCCAAGATCAAAGTGATTGATGCCAACGGCGTCAAATGGAACATCAAATTCGACGAGGAAGTCCACGCCGAAGTCGCTTGCAGCCGCATCGTCTGGGCCTGCGGCTACATGGTCGAAGAGAGCTACTTCGTGCCTTCGGGCCAGGTCAACGGCGTAACCGGGCTGGGACGCGCCAAGAAGTTTGTCGGCGCAAACGGTTCCTTCACTAACGGCATGTTCGAGAAACGTCCTGACAACATCGCGCGTCGCCGCACTCCGTGGGATTGGGATTCCAACCCGTTCGCCGGTAAGCGCGATTTGTACGGTCTGGCGATGCTCGGCTTCCTGCTCAACAATTGGGATGCCAAGCCGGATAACAACAACGTGCTTGGCATGTACGATGAAGACAACAGTGTTAAAGAGTGGTATCTGGTCGCGGATTGGGGCGGCACGCTCGGTCACGCGGGCGGTTTCACCTCACACTCCAAGTGGGATTTGGCCGATTACTCTAAACAGGCCTTTCTCGATGGCGTGAGCGGCAACACGGTGCGCTTCCACTACACGGGCAAGATGGGCAGCTCGCTCAAGAATGTGCCGCGCGAGCACGTGCGCTGGTTTGCGGGCATCATCGGGCAGTTGACCGACAGTCAAATCCAAGATGCTTTCCGCGCCGCTGGTGCGACACCTTCTGAGGTGCAAGGCTTTGCCAGCGTGATACGCAAACGCATCAATGAACTGAAATCAGCCGCAGGTATGTAGTTGATGGAGAATCGAGGTCGAGGATCGAGGCTGGGCGGCTACAGACTTCAAGAAAATGAAACCACGAAGAAAACGAAGAGAAGAAAAAAGGGTAGTGGCGCAAGGTGGTGAGTGTGGAGTACCGGCTTCAGCGGGCCGGGCTGGTCAACGAAAGCTGCCGCCTGAAGGCGGGACTCTAAACCTTCTCTCCTGCTTGCGCCACTACCAAAAAAAGAAGGATTGCCACAAATGATCCTCTTTCGGTCGCCTACTTCGTCCTCTTCATTTCTTCGTGGTGAAATTTCTTTTGCTTGAAAGCTATAGCCTCGATTTTCGATCTTCGATCCGCTATCCTCCGAACAATGCGCGTCATCGTCCAACCACGCGACGGCATCGAACCGTTGCTCAACGGCATCAGAAACGCTCAACACTCGGTCGAAGTCACCATCTATCGGCTGGATCGGCTGGAGATCGAGCAGGCCTTAGTCGAGGCTGCCTGGCGCGGCGTGGATGTGCATGCCCTCATTACCTACACCAATAAAGAAGACCTCAAGGATATCAAGCGGCTGGAAAAGCGCTTACGCGATGCGGGTGTCAAGGTTACACGCTCGGCGGAAGATTTGGTGCGTTATCACAGCAAGCTGATGATCGTGGATCGCCGCGCGCTTTACTTGATGACCTTCAATTTCACCTTCCTGGATATACACCACAGCCGCAGCTTCGGCGTGATCACTGAAGACCCGCGACTGGTCAACGAAGCCAGCGGGCTGTTCGAAGCCGACACCTTGCAGTTCCAACCCCAACCCGAAGCCGAGGACTTCGTCATTAGCCCGATCAATTCGCGCAAGAAGCTCAGCGAATTCATCCAGGGGGCAAAACGGCAACTCCTGATTTACGACAATAAGCTGAGCGACGCGCAGATGATCAAGCATCTGGAAAACTGCGCCAAGGCGGGCATCGAGATCAAGGTGATCGGCACCATGGGCAAGAAGGTGAAAGGGATCGAAGTCCGCAAGATGCCCGACCTCCGCCTGCACGTCCAAGCCATCATCCGCGACGGCAAACGCGTCTTCTTCGGCAGCCAGAGCCTGCGCAAAGTCGAACTCGACCAGCGCCGCGAGGTCGGCCTGATCACCGCCGACCCGGAGGCGGTGCAACATTTTCTAGTGATTTTTGAATTGGACTGGGGCGACATTATTACTTGAGCACAGCAGGCCGAGCCTGCCTGACACCCATCAAACACCTGACCCCTATCTTTCAAACTAAACAGTTATGGGGCGTAAAAGAAAACCTGATGAAGAAGTTGTTATTTGTGTTTTCCTTATTCATTACAATCATGTTGGCGCTGAGCGCTTGTGAGCCTAAAGAGACTAAGCCTCCCGCCTCCCAGGCAACACCTACACCTACCGCAGCTACAGCAGCAGCGGACAAAGCCGGTGACAGTGAACTCAAAACCACTCCATCCGGTTTGAAGTATCAAGACCTGGTCATAGGCAATGGCCCGCGCCCGCTCTTCGGACAAAAGGCGCGGTTGTATTACACCGCCTGGACGGCGGACGGAGTCAAGTTCGAGAGCAACCTCGACAAGTCGCCACTGGAATTTGCGCTTAATAAAGGCGAGGTCATCAAAGGGTTAGAGGTCGGCGTCGGCGGTGGCAGAGACATCGAGGCCATGCGCGTTGGTGGAAAACGCAAGCTCATCATTCCGCCTGATCTCGGCTACGGGAACAAAGCAATGGGCACGATCCCGCCTAATTCAACGCTGATCTTTGAAGTTGAATTGATTGGCTTGAAATGAAGATCAAGGTAGCGTCCGACAAGCTCTGACAGCTTGTCGGACTTTCCTGCGCTACTTGACCATCAACTCATAATTCGTCAGCCGCTGACAAGGCTGTAGCTCAAGCACGTTGTTCGCAGCCTCCGCTTCACGCCGCAGCTTCGCCCGCTCAGTCGCGTTCCAGGCTTTCAAGACCAGGACAGAGTCAGCCAGCTTCTCCGCAGGCCGTGCGAACACCCAATACTTCCCCGGTGCGAGATTCTTCAGACTAAAACCACCATCACTGCTTGTTTTGGTTTCTGCGTAGCGCAATACGTCGTCGGCTTGTTCACGTTCGGCAGGAATTAAGTAAATAGAAGTTTGAGCGGGCAACGACACGCCTGTGGCAGCTTTAACGCGGCCTGCTAGGGCGGCAGCGCCTCCGGCAACCATAACTACCAACCCGGTGGCGCGCTCGCCCGCTCGCAACGCGAGACCATTGCGTCCGGCATCCAACAGGACTGGCGCCGCCGGTTTGGCGGCAGTCCTAGCAGCCGTTCTCGCGCCAGTGCTAGCGGCCACACCCGGCAACGTAATAGAGCGCACGAACCACTCTTCAGACAGCAATTCCGTCAACAAGCGATAGCGTCCGGCATTCAATTGACGAAAGCTCAATTCGCCTGTGCGATTCGGCGCAGCAATTGGCCCGGCGGGACGGCCCGGCATTGGTTTGCTGGGTTCTTCAGCACGCAGTCTGAAGACTTGTTCTTCAAATGTGGCGCGGCGCAGACTCTTGCATTGAGAGGCGCTCTCAAGTTGCAAGCGGCCTGCCACCGAAGCGAGCGGTTTCAGCGCCAGTTCAACACCAGTGACGTCTCTGCCATTCACCACAAAGCGGCGCGGCGCAGAGGCTGCGTCTTCTCCAGCAGGCGAATTGCGATAGGCTGTGACTTCATACTCGCCCACGGGCACACCGTAGAGCGCAAACGAGCTTTCACTCTGCTGAATCTGTCCGCGCCCGCGCCCTCCGCCACGCTGCGTGACAAAAGCGCGATTGACGACCGAGCTGGTGGCTGCGTGGCTAAGCACGACGGAAGTGAAGCCACCTCTGCCACCACTGTCTTCCGTTGCGCCAGTCACCTTGCCGCTAACGGCGTAGCCTTTCTCGCCGCGGTATTGCAGATCAATGCCGCTGGTCTCGGCACCGCTGTTGACGACGACTTCCACCGCCGCGTCGCGCGTGCTCGCCGGATAATAGACCGGCGCGTTGCCATCGTAAGGCGAGAGGCGATTGCCTGGCCCAAAGCCACCAGCGGCGCCAGCGGCCACAACATAAGTTCCGGCAGGCAGCCCGAAGATGCGATAGACGCCGCGATCATCGGTTTGAAAATCGCCACCCGGCCCGCCACCCACATTGTTGCCTCCACTGCCAATCGCCTGGCCATTAGCATCACGTACCGTTTGGGCGTTGACGCGTACAGCTACCAGTGGTTCGCCTGCCGGATTCAACACACGCCCGGTAATCACACCACCTTTCACCAATCGTAGTGTCACCATCTCGCCGATGCGATGATAAGTTTGATTCGCTGCAATCTCCGGCGTTGCGGCATCTGCGTCATCTGACACGTAGCCCGGAGCATTGGCCGTCACGCGCCAGGCCAACGCCTGCAAGCCGTCAATTTTGAAATTGCCCTCGGCATCCGTAGTCACGCTCTTGCCGCCGCCACCACCGGCACGCCCTGGCCCGCTCGCTGCTGCGACAGAAACGTTGGCGAATGGAACAGGGCCGTCCGTGCCGATCACCCGCCCGGTGATTGCGCCGTATTGCGCGCTGGCCGTGTCATCTGCCGTTTTTTTAGTAGCCGGCGCGTTTGATGTTTGCGCGAGCGCAGCGCAACTCAGCGCCAGCCATAACAACCACAACTTCACGGACGACCTCCTCTCGGTCGGTTGGGCGGCTGATTCTGGCCACGCTGTCCATTGCCCTGTCCGGCGCGTTGTTGCTGTTGTTGTATCTGAGTCTGCAAAGTGGCGAGGCTGACCGGAATGACAACATCTTGCACGGCATTGTTACCGACAGTCACGGTCTGCGTCATTGCATCGCCGCCGCGCCCGCCTGGGCCGCCGAAGCCTGCTCCGCCACCCATCAGTTGCACGCTGATTTGATAAGTGCCTGCTACAAGCTGTTGGATTTGGAAGCGCCCGCTCGCATCAACCTGTGCTGGCATAGCGCCGCCTCCGCCCATGCGCCCGCCGCCGCTATCCACGCGCCGCGCCGAAGCCATCAGGCGAATGCCCGACGGCAACGCGCCGCCATCAACTTGCACAAAGCCACGCACGGTGCTGCTGCCATAAGCGACTACCAAACGCACACCTCCGACTTGCTCGCCAGAGTTGACGCGCAAGCCGTTGCGCGCATCCGCGCCGTCACGCTCGATACGCAAAAGCGTCAAGCCGGAGCCTGGCCCGCGTTGATCATTGATGTTCAGGTTGACCATGCCCGGCGACAAGCCCGTCACGCGAAAAGCGCCGTTCGGGGCGACAGCCGCAGTAGCGTTAGTCATACGCATCACACTACTGCCGCCCCCAGCGCCGCGCGCAGAGGCGTTGACACTCAGATTCTGTAGGTTGGCCAGCAGCTTCGGATCGGACGCACCGTCAAACACCACCACACCGCTCACGCTCGCTGCGCCTTGCAGTTTGACTTCGATGCTGTTGACATCCGAAGACGAAATCTCTGCGCTGACCGGGTCGCTGTAAAACTCCGTTGGGTTCGCGCGATCTTGCGCGATGTAGACCGCATATTTGCCCGGCACTAAACCTTCGATCTTAAACTCACCCTTCGCGTCGCTTGCGCCGTCGGTGCTGTCATCCATCACAACGCTGCGATTGTTGTTGTTATTTTGATTGCCTCGATTGGCTTGATTGCCGTTGCCCTGATTAGCTGGGTTGTTGCCGCCTCTGCCTCCATTGCCGGGGCTGCTCGTGCGTCCGTGACCGATCAGCACGCCTGCGACAGGATTGCCTTCCTGATCAACCACGCGCCCGCTGATTGCGTAGGTCGTGCGGGAGGCCATCCGAATATCAATATCTGCCACTTCGCTGCCAGCGGACACTTCGACGGGTGAGGCTTGCGTCGCGTCCAACGCCTCAGGATAGTAAGTACGCTGCCAAGTGCGCGCGCTGTTGTTGAATCGTCCGCCACCACCAGGGCCGCCACCAAAACCACCAGGCCCACCACCTGCATCGCCGCGCCCGACACTCACCAAGTAGCGCCCCGCAGGCACGCCGTAGATGCGATAAATCCCGCGATCATCCGTGCGGAAATTCGCCGCGGCTTGCACAGGCTGGCGCGTGGGCTGTCCGGTTTCATCCAGTGGCGTGAGCGTGACCGGTTCGCCGATCACTGCGCGATTGCCGTCCGCCGCGACCTTGCCGGTGATCACGCCGCCTTTGATCAAACTGAAATCCACGCTATTGAGCGCCTGTCCGTCAGGGACTTGTACTGTCGGTGTGCCCGCCACCACGTAGCCCGGCGCGAGCACGTTCACGCGATAGCGGCCTGCTGCAACATTGTTGAGCTGGAAGCGACCCTCGCCATCAGTCGTGGTGCGCGCGGCGGCGGCGTCTTGGCCTTGAGCTTGACCTGGGCCTTGACCGGGGCCGCGTTGCTCGGCGGACGTCAATGCTACTACTACGCTCGGCGCGCCTTTGTCACCAAGCTTGATCTGCCCGGCAATGCTGCCCGTGGCCGGTGGTGGTGGCGCGGTTTGCGACCAGCCAGTTAGCGCGCACAGCCAAGTCAGCCCGATGACGAATAAAATCTTTCTGTGACTACCCATCGCTTACTCCTTGAGGCATGCAGGGTTGAAAACGCAATCAGCATTGCCACCAGATAGACGGCGGCGGCGAGTAAGCGGTCTCAGGTTTTTTGAGCGCCTTTTTTGTGGGGAAGCAGCAAGCGGCTACGGATCGAACTGCTGCGCCGGATCAGGACGGATGAGGCGAACAAACGCACCAATGCTACGTACGCAATCACTTCCGCTTAAACAGCTTGAGTATCTCAGGCAAAAAGTAGCCAATCGCAGCGGCAGCCATGGCCAACACAACAAAGATAAAAATAACGCGACCCATTTTTCATCACCAACAAGGCACAGCCCTGCCTGCAAAAAGACGCAGACGTTTTTCGGTTATTAGGTTGATTGTTTTGGATAAACTTCGCTGGGACAGGCGACACCCAATAGACATCCAACCGCAGCGGGCAGTTACAAAAAATGTATAGTAAAACCGAAAGGGCCGTGAGCTGAAAGCGGTTGGTTTTTCTGCTTGAAAATGGAGAATCGAAATTGAAAGTGGAGAACTCGCCTTTTGTTCAAAGAGTTACGCCAATCAATCTACAAACGCCGCAACATTTCATCCGAGACAGTGAAGACCGTGCCGTGGCGCGCGCCGTCAGGAAAAGCGAGCTTGTCAGTGACGACTTCCCACTGCTGCCAATCGCGCGTTTTGACCGCGCCGTAACGCTTGTCGCGGTACATATCGAAATAGATCAGCCATGAGCCATTGAGCTTGATGGCAGTCGGGCCTTCGACCCAGTTGATGGTGAACGGTGGCGTAGCGCGGCTGAATGGCCCGCTGGCTTTGTCGCTAAAAGCCAGGCGCAGATTTTTCTGCACAGGCTGCGCAGTTTCGTCTTTGAGGATCAGCACGAAACGCTTGCCGTCTTTGACCAGCGTCGCATCAATCACGTTGAAGCCGTCTTCGTAGAAGAGCGCGGCCTTGCTGTAGCTCACAAAATCCTTCGTCGTCACGTAGTAGATGCGATGATTCAATCCGTTGCCGCCGCTCGCGTCGGTGGCGGCGAAGCGTCCGGGAATGGTCGTAGCCCAAAAGATCAGATACTGCTTTTGCGCTTCGTCGTAGAAGATTTCCGGCACCCAGCAATTCAGCGCTGCCGGTTCGTGTTCCATCACGGGAATGGCGCGTTGTTCAGACCAGCGGATCAAATCTTTTGAGTGCGCAATGCCGATGTCGCGCCCGCGCCAGCCCGTCGTCCAGACCAAGTGAAACGTGCCATCCAGCCCTTGCAAGATGCAGGGATCGCGCATCAGCTTCTGGCTACCAACCGCAGGCGTCAAATAAGACTTGTCTTCATTCAATGCGCGCCACTTCAAGCCGTCGCGACTGTGCGCGAGGTGCAGCCCGTCTTCGCCGTTGTTTTTGAAATAGGCGAAGAGGTAATTCAGCGGGCGCGACTTTGGCTGTTGTGCTTGCGAAAACCAGCCGGGCGCAAGCAACAATGCGCTGAAGAGCAGCAAACAGTAACTCGGTTTTTTCATTGGCGAATCCTTTTTTGGACAAGCTTGATACTCGGTCAATTATGCACAAGCCTCGTTTATTTGCCACGTTTTGCCAGATAATAGATTATCTTAGAATCTGAGGATGCCGCCCTACTTACGTTGACATCAATTTGAACTGTCAGTTATAAATCACGGCGGCTAGGCGCTCTGTTCTCGTAATTGAGAAATCCTGGCAAGAGTGCAGGTAGCTGGTTCAATAACAATAAAGCTAGCCATTTGTCGCTAGACACAAAGGAGTGGCGCGCCATCCATTACGCCACCGATCAAGCCCTTGGGGATGCTGGCCCTGGGGGATGCTGGCCCGATGCTGGGAAGATAAAACACAAAACCTAATCTGGAATATTCGGAGGCTTCGTATGAGAACTTCATTTCGAGCAATCGCTGGTTTATTGAGTGTCCTTCTTTGTGTGCTTTGCGTCGCGCAGGCCAGCGCGCAGACTAATCGTGGCGGCATCAGCGGCACGGTGACGGACAGCACTGGTGGAGTCATTCCCAATGCTAAAGTCACGGTCACGAATATCGGCACGAACCAGTCGCAGAAGCTGACGACTTCGGGCGAAGGCTCCTTCGCCGCCACCTCGCTCGAACCGGTCGTCTACCGCATCACGGTAGAAGCCACAGGCTTCAAGAAAACGGTGGTGGACAACATCAAAGTGGACACAGCATCCACTGCTACCGTCAACATAAGTCTCCAACCGGGTGGCATCGAAAATACGATCAACATCACAGCCGAAACGGGTTTGCTCAATAATGAATCTGGCACGACCTCAAAAACTATCAGCGAGCGGCAAATTCAAGACGTGCCGCTCGCCAACCGCAGCGTGCTCGACCTGGCGCTGACCGCCCCCAATGTTTCGGGCGATGCGGGCAGCGAAGACCCGGACGTAACTTCCGGCCAACCCGTGCCCGGTTTCAATTTGAGCCTGAACGGCGGACGCGCCGGCAGCACGGCGATTTTGGCTGATGGTGTAAACAATACGGGTGTCGGTGTGGCACGCGCCGTAGTCAGCTTCACACCGGAGACGGTGCAGGAGTTTACCGTGCAAACTTCGGCTTATTCGGCGGAGTTCGGGCGCACGGGCGGCGGCGTGATCAGCGCGACAACCAAGTCCGGCACGAACAAGTACAACGGCGTGGCGCTCTTCTATCACCGCAACCCAGCGACCAACGCGCAGAAGTGGACTACTTCGACATTACGTCCGCCCAATAACTTGCGCTATAGCCAAGGCTCCTTCACTATCGGTGGGCCGGTCTGGTTGCCAAAGAAAGTCTTCGGCCCAGTGGCTTATGATGGGCACGACAAGACTTTCTTCTTCTTCGCGTATGAGCCACGTTGGCGGCGCGATTTCTTGGTGACTGACACGCTCTTACCGACCGACGCAATGCGGGCGGGCGATTTTAGCGGTTTATCGCGCATCGCCAACGGTTGGGTACCAACTGCTGACTTGGCGAAGTATCCGCAGATTCCGGTGACCAGCACCGAAACGCGCATCTTCCAGCAATTCAATGTCGTCAATGGCAGGTACGTACCAATTGTCCCAGCGACGGGAGCGCTCTTTGAGCAGTTTCCCGGCAACCGGATTCCGGCCAATCAGATGGACCCCGTCGCGGTCAAGGCGTTGGAGTTTTTGCCACACGCAGGCAGTTACTTCATCAACTCAGCGGGCCAGCTTTCCAACTTTGTCGTCAACCGGTTTGTGCAGCAGGACGAGACGCGCTACACGACGCGTATTGACCATCAATTGACCGCTGCCGACCGCCTCACTTTTCGCTTCACCAAAGTCCCGGCGGTGGGCGTGCGCGGCTTTGGCAGCGACATCAACGGTAACTCCGCCGCCTGGAGCAATTCCAAACAAACAGCCATCAGACACACACACATCTTCTCACCGACGCTCATCAACGAGCTACACCTTAATTACACGCGTGGTGTATTCAGTGAAGATTTCTCGCCCGAGTATTCGATCAAAACCGGACGCAACCTCTCGAACGAGTTGGGTATTCCCACGCTGACCAAGGGCGGCATGCCGCTCTTCAACGTCAGTGCTGACGGCCCGAATGCGTTTGCTTCCATTGGATCGTCCGGCTCAACCAACAACTTCAACGTCGAGGAACGCTATAACATCAACGACATCGTCAACTGGGCGCACGGCGCAATGAATTGGAAATTCGGCGTGGATCTGAATTACGAACTGCTCAACGTCACACCGTTTTTCGGTGCGGCGGGCGGGCGCTGGGATTTCCGCGTGCTCAATACCAGCAACAATCGCGGGACTACGGCAGCAGCGGGCGGCAACACCTGGGCCAGTTATTTAATCGGCGTGCCCAACCAGGTGCAGGCGCGTCCAGTGCTAATTCCATATTACTACCGCTGGAAAAGTAGCGCAGCATTTGTGCAGAACGATTGGAAGGTCAAACCCAATCTGACGCTCAATCTGGGGCTGCGTTATGCGCTGCAATTGCCGCGCACCGAAAAATACAACCGGCAAGGCGTCTTCAGACCTGACTTGGCACAAACGGTGCAGCTCACTGATGCGCAACGCCGCGCGATTGCCACTGGTTTGGGCATAGCCACCACGGCGGCCATCCCCTCGACAGTGCCAACCAGCGTGCTGATTCCGCCGTTCGCTTATGCCGGACGCGGCGGGCGCTCGAAATATCTTTTCCCAATCCAGTACAAAGATTTCGAGCCGCGCTTCGGCTTTGCCTGGAGTCCGAATAGTTTCGGCCCGCTGTCCGATTGGATGAAAGAACACCACTTCGTCGTACGCGGCGGTTACGGTATTTCGCACGCGCCGCTGAATGGCCAGAACCGCACACCCAGCCCTGACTTCGGCACATTTAACGGCTTGTCCACCAATGCCAACGGCTCATCAAGCTCGACTGACCTGACCCAGCCGTTCCGTTTGTCGGCTGTTTATCCGCTCTACTTGTCACAGACGCCTGAACAAGTGCTCAACATTCCCACTGACGGGTTGGTTTACGACGGCAGTCTAGCTATCCCCGGCTTTGCGCTTTTCGGCACCCAAGCGACGCCGTATTCGCAGAATTGGAACCTGAGCTTTTCCTGGGAGGTGATGAAAAACACGGTGGTCGAAGTCGCCTACGTCGGCAACAAGGGAACGCATCTGTTCTCGCAGCGCATTAACTTGAACCCGCGCGATCTTGATTTCGTCGAGTCCCTCGAAGCCAACAACTTGAGTTCAGATACAACCTTCAATGATCCGCTGGGGCGGCGCTCGCTGACCGGCACGGTACTTTCGGTGCAGCGCGGCAACGTCGGCAGCAAGTACTTTGGGTTTAACAACCTGTTTGGCTTGTACGACGCTTCGGTCAACAGCATTCGGCACGCGGCTTACGTGGATGTGCGCCGCCGCATCAGCACTGGGCTTTCCTTCACGGCCAACTACACCTTTGGCAAATCCATTGACGAGGCATCGGACTCCAGCCCTGAGACACGCACGCTTTCTTCGCCCACGGTTACCGGAGGTCACATCACCTTCGGCGCGCCACGCAGCGCTGACCGGGCCGTTTCGTCCTTCGACATCAAACACTCCTTCAGTTCGACTGCGATCTTCGACCTGCCTTTCGGGCGCGGGCGCAAGTTGCTCAGTAACGCGCACCGGTTGGTAGACACAGCCATCGGCGGCTGGACGCTGACCAGTCTATTCCGCTTGCAGGGCGGCTATCCGTTCCTGCCGACTATCGTTGAGGGCAACCGGCTCAGTTCTGACATCACACACACCATCCGGCCCGACCTCGTGCCCGGCGTCCCGCTCAAGAATCCGCTCTGGTCGCGTGATTGCCCGGTCGGCACACTATGCGAGCCGTATATCAACCCGGCGGCCTTTATGCGTCCGGCCAAAGGCGCACTGGGCACTGCGCCGCGCACGCTCGACATACGTGGCCCCGTGCAGCGGTACTTCGATGTTTCAATCCAGAAAGATTTCAAGCTCGGCGACGGCCAGCGGAAGGTGCAATTCAGAGTGGACGCGATCAACGTCTTGAACAGTCCGATTTTCCGCTCAAGCTCCGGCAACGCTGGCCCGGATTTCATGGGCTTGCCGGATGAAGCAGTGCTCGCGACTGCCGATTACGACGCGTGGGCGGCGGCGGCCTCTGGCAGACCGCTGCGTTCAACGGCGGAAGGCGCAGCGCTCTTTGCGAGGATTCAAGGCTTCATCACCGGCGCGCGGCTGCCGAGTGGTGCGTTGCCGTTGGATTACTATGCCAACATCAAACTGCCGCAGGGCTTCGCCACCAAAGACGCCAATACATTCGACCTGAGCACGCTGGACGGCTTCAAGCTCTATCGCTTGAAGCGCGCTTATAGTACAAGCTTCGGCAACCTGCGCGAGCTTGGGCTGCCGCGCTATATCCAGTTCGGGCTGAAGATTTACTTCTAGCGCCAAGCGCGGCTTGCCAAGCATTAGGCAGATCACCAGCAGGGGCAAACACATAACCTGCCCCTGCTTTTTTTTCGCGCGGTTCAAACAAAACCCCGCATCGCTGCGTCTTTGCTAATGAATGGGCCAGGCCCAGCGCCTGTTCAAAGGTCTCAACCTTAAATTAGACAGCAGCGGGATTCCAACACGGAGTTAGCGACGTGGAAGAACGGCCAGTCATCGAAGACTTTCTGGCTACCAGAACTGAAGAAGCTTTCTGCGCCCTGTTCGAGGCGGTCGGTCTACGTGTGCATCGCTATTTTCTGCTGCGCGGTTTGGACAGGGCGACTGCCGAAGAATTGACGCAAAACGTCATGCTCAAGGTTTATCGCCAGGCGGGCGAGTTGCGCGAGACGGGTTTGTTTTACGGCTGGCTCTTCGCCATCGCGCGCAACGAGTTGGTCAGCTTCTGGCGCGGGAAGCGGGTGCGGATCGAAACGGTGGCGTGGGACAGCGTCACGGTTGAAGAATTCGACAGTCTGCAAAGCGCCTACGATCTGACGGCTGATCTGCGGTTGACCGAATGGCTGAAGGCGCTGGCCCCGGCAGAACGCGAACTCGTCGTGCTGCGTTTTGTCGAAGGCTTGAGTTACGAGGAGTTGGCCGAGGCGCTCAAGCTACCCTTGGGCACAATCAAGTGGCGCATCTTCAACGCCAGAAAAAAGCTGGCGCAGCTTATCCGGTTTTCACCGGAAATGGCTGCGCGGCAACGAATCAATTGAATTTATGGAGTGCTGCGTCAAGCCGCAGCACTCCATAAATCGGGCTTTGCTGGGATAAGTTTTATGAAGCACGGAATTACGGAACAAGAGTGGAATGATTACCTGGATGCTTGCGCGACCACGCCGGTGCGCGACCGCATCGAGGCACACATTGCTGGCTGTCTGAGTTGCTGGGAATTCTACGAACAGATGTCCGGGGCAAGCGAGGCTTTGCACACAGCAGGCGAAGAAGCGCGGCGCACGCTGACGCTCGAAGACCGGCAATTGCATCGCATGCTGCGCGGCGTTTTCACCGAGCTACACCAGGCGGAAACGCCAAGCGCCCTGCCCTTGCAAGGGCGCTTGAATTCGCTGGAAACCACGCTGACGCCTTTCTGCGGGACACAGGTGGCCGCGCGCGCTTTGCAGGCCGCCGCGCAACATTCGCCAGCGCGCTCGTTGGAAAAAGTGACGCAGGCTAATTGGGAACCATTTCTGGAACGGCTGACCGCGATTGCGGCGGCCATGTGCGGCGACACGCTGGCAACGCTGCTGCGCGAACAAGGGCAACTGTAATTTTCCGGCTGGCACGAACACTCTATGTCTGCTTTGCGCCTTACACCACGAATGATCGTCTGCGGTTTGGCAGGTGAGTTGTTGTTGCTCGTCGCGCTCTATCTGCCCGCCGCCTGGGGTTGGGCGCCGCGTTTTCGGCTGGCCGAGGCGCTGGTGATGACGACGAGTGGGGTGCTGGCCTTCGGCATCATGTTCGTGCTCAGTTTGGAAGTGGCGGCGGAATATCGCCAATCCCGCTGGGCGCAATTGGCTTGGTGGCTGCTCGCGGCCAACGCCGCGCTTTCGCTGCTGAAAAAGATTGCGGGCAGTTTGTTGATTGATTTTCTGGTGCACGACTACCGCAGCAACCCACTGCGTGGCTTGTTGGAGAACGCGTTGATCGTGCCCGCCAATCTTTGCCTGCTGCTGGCGTTGATAGCCATGTGGTGGGCACTGCATCGGCTCGGCCTGGGATTCAAGATCGAGCGGCGCGATTACCTTTCGATGGCGGGCGTCGCGCTGGTCTTTCTGGCGCTGTTGCTCATCCGCGAAGATTTGTCGCAAGGGCGGTCGCCGTATCTGTTGAGCCGCGTTTTGCAACCGTTCGGGCTGGCGCTGCTGGGCATCTGTTCCGCTTTCAGCGTTCTGCTGCATCGGTACGCCGTACAGATGGGCGATGGCACGCTGGCGGTGGTGATGCGCTGGCTAATGATCTATGTGGTTTGGCGCGGCGTATTGGTGCTGGGGCGCGGGTTGCTCAGTCCGAATCTGCCCGTTGCGCTCGATGCTCCTTCAGAGCTTGAGCAATGGACTTACGATGCGCTTTGGGAAGTAGTGCATTGGGCGGCGGCTATGGCAACGGTCTATCGCGCCCAATTGACGGCGAGCGCCGCCGAGCAACTCAAACGCTTGCGCGCCACCAAAGCAGCGATGGCGACGGCATAAGTCAAGCGCGTTAAAGCGCGGCATTGATCGAAGTTTTGCTGGGGTATTTCGCGGCCTTGAAATCATGAAAGCGCCGCACGCTGGTAAGGCAAACTGTCTAGTTTGCCTCGCTTCATTTCTAAAAACGACAGGCGAATACATCAGGCAGGCTAGACAGTTTGCCTTACTTTTCCCCAAGGAGGAACTATGTATCCTAAATCCATCAAAGCGACACAGCTATTGGCCATGCTGGTTTTCATGGCTGTAGCGCTACTAGCCCCGACAGCCCTGCTGGCGCAAGAAGCGCGCGGCACCATCAACGGCAAGGTCAAAGATGCTGGCCAGTCAGTTGTCCCGGGCGCGGCGGTAAAGATCACCAATGTAGCGATGGGGACGACTGTCTCCGTGGCAACCAACGACGCTGGTTTTTTCCAAGCGCCTTATCTGTTGCCGGGCACGTACAAGCTCTCGGTTGAAAACAAGGGCTTCAAGAAGTATGTGCGCGACGGCATTTTGCTCCAGGTCAATGACACCGTCGAATTGGACGTCGCGCTCGAAGTCGGCGATGTCGGCGAGACGGTCACCATCACTGCCGATGCGCCGCAATTGGAGACGAGTTCCGGTTCGTTGGGTACGGTCATTGACTCGCGGCGCGTGGCCGAACTGCCCATCCCGCACGGCGAACCGTTCAAGTTATTGGGGCTTGCCGGGGGCGTTTCTTACACGCGCGATCCGCGACTGGATCGTCCGTTCGAGCCGACGCACATTGTCGGTTACGCGATCAATGGTACGTTGGCCAATCGCAGCGACGTGACGATTGACGGCGTGCCCAGCACCTCCACCGCCAACGCCAACGAAGTCATCGCTTCGTTTGTGCCGCCGCAGGATTTGATTCAGGAATTCAAGGTGCAAACCGCCACCTTCGACGCCAGCTTCGGCAACACCGAAGGCGGCGTGACCAACCTGAGCGTCAAGTCAGGGACAAACGCCTTCCACGGCACTGCCTACTACACCAAATTGCCGCCGGGGCTGTTTGCCAACGACTTCTTTGCCAACCGCACTGGCACGCCATTGCCAGATTTCAAATATACCCGCTGGGGCGGGACGGTAGGCGGCCCGGTTTGGATTCCCAAGATTTATAACGGACACAACCGGACGTTCTTCATGTACGGACTCGAAGGCATTCCCGAATCGCGCCCGCGCAACAACGGCACGCCGACCATTCCGAGCGAGAAGATGCGCAACGGCGACTTCTCCGAGTTGCTGGCAGCCAATGCGGGCTATCAACTCTACAATCCTTTCACTGCCAGAGCAGAAGGCAGCCGCATCCGGCGCGACCCCTTTGTGGGGAACATCATCCCGGCTAATCTGATCAATCCGATTGCCCGGAAGTTTGTGGATAGCTACTTGCCCAAGCCAACCTCGCAAGGCGCGGCGGACGGCACGGGCAACTTTGCGCAGCCGGGTTTGCTTGAGACAATCAAATATCTCTCAAACACGATTCGCATTGATCACGTCATCAACAACAACCACCGTATCTTCGGACGCGGCAGTTGGTACGACCGCGACAGCAACTACAACAACTACTACAACAACATCGCGACCGGCGAGTATTTCCTCTTCAAATCACGGCAAGGCGCGCTCGATCACGTTTGGACGATCAATTCGACGATGGTCGTCAACACGCGCTACGGCTACAACCGCTTCATTCGCGGCACCAACTCAAATCCCGGCAATCGCGGCATGGATTTGACCACCTTGGGCTTCCCCGCCTACTACAACAAGCTGATCCCGGAAGAAACCCGGCGCTTCCCGCGCTTTGACATCTCCGGCTATCAGGGCACGGCCATCGGCGGCGAATTGCGCCCGACCGATACACACGCCTTCAGTTCGACGATGAACCATGTCGTCAAATCCCATTCACTCAAGTATGGGATGGAGTTCCGCTCCTACCGCGAGACGGACAAGTTTTTCGGCAACGACCAGACGGGGCAGTTCGTCTTCGATTCGGCGTTCGTGCGTGGTCCGCTGGACAACGCCGCTGTGCCAAGCCAACTGGGCTTTTCCTTCGCCGCCTTCCTGCTGGGGCTGCCGACTTCCGGCACGATCCAACAGCGAGCGGATTATGCCGAGCAATCCACCACCACGGGCATCTTCCTCCAGGATGACTGGAAGTTTAACTCGCGGTTGACGATCAACCTCGGCTTGCGTTGGGAGTACGAAGGGGCGCTGACCGAGCGTTACAACCGCACTGTCAGCGGCTTTGACTACGCTGCCATTCAACCGATCGAAGCGGCGGCGCGCACCGCTTATGCGCGGAACCCGACGCCCGAAGTCCCGGCGGCGAATTTCAACTTGCGTGGCGGTTTGCTTTTCGCGGGCGTGGGCGGCGCCTCACGCGGCGCCTACAACACACCGAAGCGAAATTTTATGCCGCGTCTAGGCTTTGCCTACAAGCTCACCGACAAGACGGTGGTGCGTGGCGGCTACGGCATCTTCTTCGGCTTTCTGGGTCAACGGCGCGGCGATGTGAACCAGACTGGGTTTAACACTAACACTGCGCTGACGCCCAGTCTCAACAATGGCGTCACCTTCATCGAAACGTTGTCGAATCCATTCGTGGCTTTCCAGAATGGCCTCACTCCAGCGCGCGGCGCGGGGGACGGCGCTCAAACCTTCCTGGGCCAGAGCATCACCTTCTTCAATCCCAATCCGCTTTCGCCTTATCACCAGCGTTGGGAGCTGAGCGTGCAGCGCGAACTTCCGCAGGGTTGGGTGGCTGAAGTGGCCTACGTCGGCAATCGCGGGACGCACATCGAGATTACCCGCAACCTGAACGTGACGCCGCAGAAGTATCTGAGCAAGTCCACGACACGCGATAACACAACCAACGCTTATCTAACCGCGTTGATCCCCAATCCGTTTGTCGGGCTGATGCCGGCGAATGCCGCGGCAGGCTTCCGCGCCGCCAGTATTGCGCGGCAACAGTTGCTGCGCCCGTTCCCGCAGTTCGACGGCGTCACCACGACGACCAACGACGGCTACTCCTGGTATCACTCGTTGCAAACGCGTTTGGACAAGCGTTTCTCGAAGGGCTACACCCTCGGCATGAACTACACCTTCTCGAAGTTCATGCAAGCTACGGAGCTCTTGAACCAGGATGACCCGCGTCCGAGCGAAGTCATCTCCGATGCTGATCGCCCGCATCGCTTCTCGGCGAGCGGCATCTACGAACTTCCCTTCGGCAAGGGGCGGAAGATTGGCGCCAACGTCAGCCGGGCGGCTTCGTATTTCATCAGCGGCTGGCAGGTATCGGGCGTCTATCAGTTCCAGAGCGGCGTGCCGATTGGCTTTGGCAACATCTTCTTCAACGGCGACGTGCACAACATCGCGCTGCCGGGCGATCAACAAACGGTGGCGCGCTGGTTCAACACCGACGCCGGCTTTGTGAAGGCCTCGGCGGAGCAGCCGGTCAATAATGTCCGGACTTTCCCCATACGCTTTGCCAATTTGCGCAGCGATAAGATCAACAACATTGATCTCTCGATCCTCAAGAAAACCGAGATCTTCGAAAACAAGAACTTGGAATTCCGGGCCGAGCTGATCAATGCGTTCAATCACGTGTTGTTCCCCGGGCCAACTACCGGAGTGACTTCGGCGGCCTTTGGGCAAATTGTCGCCAGTAATCAGGCCAACTATGCGCGGCGCACTCAGATAACCGTGAAGTTCACCTTCTAGCGGATCTTATTATCACCGTCCGGGCAGGCTTGCTCTGGCTTGCTCGAACGCCCGTTATCACGCAACCGATTCATCACGCACAGTGGTGAATCGGTTGTTGTGCTTTGCAGACCGGTAATGACCGGCCTACAATGCAAGCCATCAAACGGTGCGCCAACGCGATGCGCGAAGAGGCTTGTAACCCGGCACCTGCGCGCGTCGTCTTTGTTAGCGAGCATCTATCACTTTAATTTCGCAACTGACAACGCAAACGAGCAAATTGCAGAACCCGACGCGTGCGTGCGCCCCCGGCGGGCAGCGACCGTGTCCCAATCAAAAGGAGAGTTCTATGAAACGCTTCGCTCTTTCGCTTGCACTGGCCCTCTTTGCCTTCAGCGTGTTTGTCCAGCCGACAGACGCCAAATGGACAGCAGAGATGAAAGAGGGCAAGGCTGAGTTGAAATCCCTGGGGCCGCTGACCTTTGGCCCTGAAGGCATTCTCTTCGTCGCCGACACCAAAGCGGCGGCCATCGTAGCCATCGCTACGGGCGACACCAAAGTCGCAGCCAACGCCAAGCCCTTCAAAGTCGAAGGCATCAATCAGAAGATTGCTGCGCTGCTGGGCACGAGCGCCGACCAGATTTTGATTGCAGACCTGGCCATCAATCCGCTCTCGCACAATGCCTATCTGGCCGTCTCGCGTGGGCGTGGCCCGGAGGCGGTGCCGGTGATCGTGCGGGTCAAGACCGATGGCCAGCTTGAAGTCGTCGCGCTGGACAAAGTGAAATTCTCGCGCGCCGATTTGCCCGATGCGCCAGCGGATGGAATGGTCGGTCAAGGCAATCGCCAGAGCAACCCGCGTCTGGAATCCATTACCGATCTGGCTTTCCTAAATGGCAGTGTTTTCATCGCCGGTCTGTCGAACGAGGAGTTTGCTTCGACACTGCGCGCGATTCCCTTCCCGTTCACAGCGGTCAGCAATCCGACCAGCGTCGAGATTTATCACGGCTCGCACGGACGCTTCGAGACGCGCTCTCCCATCCGCACCTTCACAACCTTCAAGATTGGCAAGGAAGATCATCTATTGGCGGCCTACACCTGCACCCCGCTCGTGCAATTCCCGCTGAGCGAGCTGAAACCCGGCGCGAAGATCAAAGGCAAGACCATCGCCGAACTAGGCAATGGCAATCGCCCGCTCGATATGATCGTCTACGAGAAGGACGGCAAGACCTACTTGTTGATGGCTAACAACAGCCGTGGCGTGATGAAGATCAGCACTGAGCAGATTGATAAAGCTGAGAGCATCAGCGCGCCCGTGCCGGATAAGAAGGGGCTGCCCTACGAAACCATCGCCGAATGGAAAGGCGTGGATCAGTTGGATCGCTTCGACAGCAAGAACGTCACCTTGTTGTGGCGTGGTGAAGGCGGCGCGCTCAACCTGGAGACGTTGCCGTTGCCGTAACCGCATCGGGCGTATGTTCAACACAAAGGGACAAAGGGACAAAGAGGCAAAGGGGCAAGTTTGGTTGCTCCTATTGCTGCTTTGTCCCTTTGCCTCTTTGAGCCTTTGTGTTGATGCGGCGCAATCCGCCTCTCAGCTTTCACTCAATTGGAAGCCGAAGCCAGCGAATCCCAACCAATCCATCGTCGAAGTCAGCGGTTTGAGCGCCGCCACACTCAAACGTTTGGAACAAGCCAATTGGCAACCAGCACAGTGGCAACGATTGTTGGCCGTGTATGCTGGACAGTTTGAAACCACAGCCAAGCCGAGTTTGCCACCGATGACGGGTACGTATCGCATTGAGGGTGACGTGC
Organism: uncultured Acidobacteriota bacterium; assembly: GCA_963699175.1. Lineage (GTDB taxonomy): Bacteria > Acidobacteriota > Blastocatellia > RBC074 > RBC074 > JACPYM01. The sequence continues at coordinate 3,396,247 of OY969418.1, forward strand.
TGCGCTTCGAGCCGCAGTTTCCGCTCGAACCGGGCGTCTCGTATCAAGCCGTCTTTCACCCGGAGTATTTGCCCGGTCAACGCGGCGCGGCCAGCCAACCCATCACAGCAGCCTTTCAATTACCGCCGCGTGATACGACACCGAGCACTGTAGTCACGCAGATCTATCCCAGCGCGGATGTGCTGCCGGAAAACCTGCTCAAGTTTTATCTTCACTTTTCCGCGCCGATGAGCCGCGGACAGATTTATGACTACATTCATCTGCGCGATGCCTCCGGCAAAAAGATCAAGCTTCCCTTCCTGGAGATTGCCGAAGAGTTGTGGGACAGCACGCTGACGCGGTTGACGCTCATCATTGACCCAGGCCGCATCAAGCGCGGCGTCCTTCCGTTAGTAGAGGTTGGCCCTGCGCTCGAAGCCGGCAAGAGCTACACGCTGGTGATCGAGCGCGAGTGGCGTGATGGCGCGGGCAATCCGCTCAAAGAGAGTTTTCAGAAATCATTCCGAGTTGCGCTGCCGGATCGTGAGCCGCTTGATCCCGCGCAATGGCGAATTCAAGCGCCCAAAGCAGGCGAGCGCGAAGCGCTGGTGGTCAGCTTCCCGAAACCGCTCGATCACGCCCTGGCGCAGCGCCTGATCAGCGTGAGCGACGCAACTGGCGCGCGCGTGGCAGGGCAAGTCAGTTTGGAAGATCAAGAACGGCGTTGGTTTTTTAGGCCCAGCGCACCCTGGCAACCGGGTCGCTATCAATTGGTCATTCAGACTACAATTGAAGACCTGGCGGGCAACAATATTGGCAAACCATTTGATGTTGATTTGTTTGAAGGCGTCGAGCGGCGGATTACTACCTCCTCCGTCAAACTGCCGTTCGAGCTGCGCTAAGCGAATAGGAGGTATTCAGTGAAAGTTATCGAGCTTCAGATCAACGGAACCAAGCGCCGCATCGAGGCGGAGGCAGACCGCAGTCTGCTCAGCGTCCTGCGCGATGACCTAGACCTGACCGGGGCCAAATACGGCTGCGGCGAAGGGCAGTGCGGCGCGTGCACAGTACTGATTGACGGACAAGCGGCGCGCTCCTGCCTGACAAAGGTTGACGCGCTCGCGGGCAAACAGATTACGACCATCGAAGGCCTCGAACAGAACGGGCGGCTGCATCCGCTGCAGGAGGCGTTTATCGAAGCGGACGCAATGCAGTGCGGCTACTGCATTCCGGGCATGATCATATCGGGCGTCGGCCTGTTGAAGAAGAACCCACACCCGACCGAGCCGGAGATAGTGCGCGCGATGACGGGCAATGTCTGCCGCTGCGGCACCTATTCGCGCATCGTGGCTGCCGTGCAGATGGCGGGCAGCAACAAGCAAGCGCAGAAAGGAGGTGGCGAATGACTGAACCGATGTTTGATGAGTATTTGATCGAACCGGAACGTTATGAATTGACGGCTGGCCCGGCTTACCACTTCGACCTGACGCGGCGCGACATGTTTAAGGTGCTGGGCGGCGGCATGCTGATCGTCTTCGCGGTCAAAGATGCCCTGGCGCAGCAAGGAACGGCTCAGCAAGAACAGGAATCCGGCAGAGGACGCCGTGGCGGTGCCCCGGTGCCGCAAGAAATCGGTGCGTGGTTGCACATCGGCGAAGACGGCGGCGTGACGGCCTACACCGGCAAAGTCGAAGTCGGCCAGAACATCCGCACCTCGCTCGCGCAGGTCGTCGCGGAAGAATTGCGCGCGCCAATTACGGCGATTCGATTGGTGATGGGCGACACGGACTTGACGCCTTTCGACGCGGGCACCTTCGGTAGTATGACCACGCCACAGATGAGTCCGCAGTTGCGCAAGGCAGCAGCAGCGGCGCGTGAAGCCTTGCTCGATCTGGCGGCTGAACAGTTGAAAGTAGAGCGCGGCGCGCTGACCGTAGCTGGCGGCAAGATTACTCACACAGCATCAAAACAATCGCTCAGCTTCGGGCAATTGACCAAAGGGCAGAAGCTGATGAAGACCATCGGCGCGGGCGTGACGCTCACGCCGCCTGCCGAATGGAAGATTGCCGGGAAGCCTGTGCGCAAGGTCAATGCCCGCGAGGTCGTCACCGGCAAGCACCAGTACACGTCCGACATGAAGCGGCCCGGCATGCTCTACGGCAAAGTGCTGCGGCCCGCCGCATTCGGCGCGACGCTTACGTCGCTTGATGCGAGCGAGGCTGAAAAGCTCCCAGGCGTGATGGTCGTGCGCGATGGTGATTTCGTAGGCGTCGTTGCGCCGAACCAGCCAGTAGCGATGCGCGCATTGGCCGCGTTACGCGCCGAATGGAAGACTACGCCGCAAGTTTCTGGCAAAGAGCTTTTCGAGCATCTCAAGAAAACCGGGCAGAGCCGTAACAGCGGCGCTTCGATTGACCAGGAACTGGCCGCAGCGCCGCAGAAGTTGGAGCAGCGTTACACCGTCGCCTACATCGCGCACGTGCCGCTCGAACCGCGCGCCGCCGTCGCCGAATGGGTTAATGGCAAGCTGACGGTGTGGACGGGGACGCAGCGCCCCTTCGGCGTGCGCAGTGAATTGGCGAGCGCCTTTCGTGTGCCTGAAAATCGCGTCCGCGTGATTATGCCCGACACCGGTTCGGGCTACGGCGGCAAGCACACAGGCGAAGCGGCAGTCGAAGCCGCGCGCCTAGCGAAGGGCGCGGGCAAGCCGGTCAAGCTGGTCTGGACGCGCGAGGAAGAGTTCACCTGGGCCTACCTGCGGCCCGCTGGCGTGATCGAGATCAAGAGTGGCGTGAGCAATGACGGCCAGATTACGGCCTGGGAGTTTCACAACTACAATTCCGGCACGGCGGGCTTGCGTCCGGTCTACGCGATTGCGCATCAGCGCAACGAGTTTCATCAATCTGAGTCGCCGCTCAAGCAAGGTTCTTATCGCGCGCTGGCTTCGACGGCCAACCATTTTGCGCGCGAGGTGCATATTGACGAGTTGGCGCAGAGCGTGAAGCTCGATCCGTTGGAATTTCGGCTGAAGAATTTGAAGGACGAGCGGCTGCGCGCCGTGCTCGAAGCGGCGGCAAAAGCTTTCGGCTGGGGCAAAACAAAGCCCGCGCCAGGCACTGGATACGGCATCGCGGGCGGCTTCGAGAAGGCTGGCTACATCGCCAATTGCGTCGAGGTCGCAGTTGACAAGGCGAGCGGCAAAGTCAGGCTGGTGCGCGTCGTGACAGCCTTCGAGTGCGGCGCGATTGTCAATCCGGACGGCTTGAAGAATCAGGTCGAGGGTTCGATCATTCAGGGCATCGGCGGCGCATTGTTCGAGGCGATTGAATTCGAGAACGGGAAGATTCTCAACCCGAAATTCTCGCGCTATCGCGTGCCGCGTTTTAGCGATCTGCCGCAGTTGGAGACCGTGCTCGTTGATCGTAAAGATTTGCCGTCGGCGGGCGCGGGCGAGTGTCCGATTGTGGCGTTGGCTCCGGCGGTGAGCAACGCGATTTTTCAGGCGGTGGGCGTGCGGCTGCGCTCGTTGCCATTAGCGCCTGACGGCGTTCGCGTGTAAGATGCGCCGCAGCAAGATTCACAACGAGTAACGTGGTGGCACAACAGGCAAAGGCTTGAGGTGTTGCGACTCATATTTCACCAGACGTTATCGGTTTTAAGTGGGTAACAACCACGGGGAGCACGGAGGACACGGGGAAAGCGATTTAGGAAAGTCTGGACCTTCTCTTTTCAATCAAGTTTCCCCGTGTCCCCCGTGCTCCCCGTGGTTGAATCCTAAACTAGAAGCTATTTCCGATTATGTCTACCATACAACCAACAAAGGAACTGTTATGCAAAAAGACAAGCTATCACGTCGTAAATTCGTCGCGGGGACGACCGGGGCGGCGTTGAGCGCGATGATCGTGCCGCGTCACGTACTCGGCGGGCCAGGCTATCAACCGCCCAGCGATACCCTCAATTTCGCTCTGATCGGCTGTGGCGGCCAGGGCAAAACCGATTCCGGCGAACTCGTCGCCAATGGCCAAAACATGGTCGCGCTCTGCGACGTAGATTTCGGCTATGTTGACCGCGAAGTCGCCAACCTGACCAGACAGCGCGAAGGCAGACCCGGCGGTGGCCCTCCGGGGGGCGGCACACCCAATCCGCAAATTGCTGAGCAGATGCAAAGGGCGGCAGAAGAACGCCGCGCACAGGCGGTCAAATTGCAGGAAGCTTATGGCAAGGCCAAACGTCACGCCGACTTCCGCAAGATGCTCGAACAACAAAAAGACATTGACGCCATCGTCGTCGCCACGCCCGATCACCTGCACGCAACCATCGCCAAGACCGCGATGGAGATGGGCAAACACGCTTACGTCGAGAAACCGCTGACTTGGTCAATTCAGGAAGCGCGCGTGCTGCGCGAGACTGCCGCGCGCACGAAGATGGTCACCCAGATGGGCAACATGGGCCATTCGAGCGAAGGCGCGGCGCTGGTCAACGAATGGGTGCAGGCTGGCGTGATCGGCCCGGTGCGTGAAGTCCACGTCTGGACGGATCGCCCGGTCAATTACTGGCCGCAAGGCGTGCCGCGCCCGGTCAAGCCCACTGCGCCAGCAGAAGGCGCGGGCGGTGGCAGGTTCGGCAACGATTGGGACGCGCGCCAGGTCAACAAGGCGTTGGCATCGGCGATGGTAGGCGAGTATGCGCCGCCGACCGGCATGAACTGGGACTTGTTCCTTGGCCCGGCGCCTGAAGTGCCTTTCCATCCGATCTATCATCCGTTCAACTGGCGCGGCTGGACTGATTGGGGCACGGGCGCGATCGGCGACATGGCTGCGCATTTGATTGACCATCCGTATTGGGCGCTGGGACTGCGCTATCCGACCACAGTCGAAGCGACCTACACACCGTTTGGCACTGACAGCAAGAACCAGCCGGTCACTTATCCGCTGGCCTCGCAGATCATTTATCACTTCCCGGCGCGCGGCTCGCAACCACCGGTGCGGCTCATTTGGAATGACGGTGGGCTGATGCCGCCGCGTCACGAGCTGATGCCGGATGATGTGCCGTTGGATCGTGGTGGTGGGGTCATCTTCATCGGCGACAAGGGCATCCTGATGCACGGGACGTATGGCGCGAACCCGAAGCTCTTCCCTGCCTCGTTGATGGAGGTCGCGGCGAAAGTTCCGAAGACCTATCCGCGTATTGCGACCAGCGGCACCGGCCCGCAGGCGCAAGCGAAGCACCGCATGAATTGGGCCAACGCCATCAAGGGCACCGAGAAGGCGACTTGTCCGTTTGAATACGCCGGACGGTTGACCGAAACGATGTTGCTCGGTGTGGTCGCGATGCGTGCCGGACAAGGTAAGCAGATTCGCTACGACGGTGAAGCGGGCAAGATCACCAACGTTGAGTCGGCGAATCAGTACCTGCAACGCGAATATCGCAAGGGCTGGACGCTGTAAACGCAAAGTTGCGTTAGTGCGGAGTATCGGCTTCAGCCGGAAGACCTGGACAAGCAGTCATTCCGGCTGAAGCCGGTACTCCGAACCTTACACGCAAAGTGCGGCAGCACGTTTTCAATAGACGCTCAATACACATTCGTGCATTTGGGCGTCTTCCCCCTGCCTTACCAATCACTCTCAAAGCAGCGATGAAGTCAGGAATCAAATCAGCGGCGACACTGGCCGTGGGTTTGCTGCTCTTGCTGGTGGGCTGGAGGCAGCGCCATTCGGAGGCTTCACAACTGGCCTTCAATGCGCCGCCGCATCAGATGGAATTTCTGGGGCGTGGTGTGGTGGCAGTGCGCACGAGCGCCACGCAGGTCTACATCGGTTGGCGTTTGTTGGGGAATGATCCTGCTGACATCGGTTTCAATCTTTATCGTGTCACTGGTGAAGGCGCGGCAATCAAGTTAAACAATGAGCCGCTCGCGCAAACGACCAACTACGTTGATGGCGGGGCTGATTTGAGTCAGCCAACCGCGTACTTTGTGCGGCCTGTGCGCAACGGCGTGGAAGAGGTGAGTAGCGCTGCGTTCAGGCTATCGGCGAATGCGCCCGCGCAACAATTTCTGAACATCCCCATTCAGACGCCGCCCGGCGGCACGACGCCCGACGGCGTCGGCTACACGTACAACGCGAACGATTGCAGCGTTGGCGATTTGGATGGCGATGGCGAATACGAGATCGTACTCAAATGGGACCCGTCCAACTCCAAAGACAATTCGCAGAGCGGCTACACCGGCAATGTCTTGCTCGACGCCTACCGCTTGGACGGCACGCGGCTGTGGCGGATTGATCTGGGGAGGAACATCCGCGCCGGAGCACATTACACGCAGTTGATGGTTTACGACCTGGACGGTGATGGCAGAGCCGAGGTCGCTTGTAAAACGGCGGATGGGACGATTGATGGAGCCGGTAAAGTAATCGGCGATGCCAATGCGGATTGGCGCAATGCTTCCGGTTATGTATTGGACGGGCCGGAATTTCTGACGATCTTTGATGGACAGACAGGCGCAACGCTTGTCACTACGGATTACTTGCCCGCGCGCGGCGATGTCGCAGACTGGGGCGACAATTACGGCAACCGCGTTGATCGTTTTCTCGCAGCGGTCGCTTACCTTGACGGACAAAGGCCGAGCCTGGTGATGTGTCGCGGCTATTACACGCGCACAGTGTTGGTGGCGTGGGATTGGCGCGACGGCCAATTGACGCGGCGCTGGATGTTCGACAGCCGCGATGGCACACCCGGCAACCGCGCCTACGAGGGACAAGGCAATCACAATTTGAGCGGCGGCGATCTGGATGGCGATGGGCGCGACGAGATTCTTTACGGCGCGTGTGCAATTGATGATGACGGCAAGGGGCTGTTCAACAGCGGGCTGGGACACGGCGATGCGTTGCATCTTTCGGATATGGACCCGGACAGGCCGGGCTTGGAGTCGTATCAACCGCACGAAGAGCCAGCGAAATATGGGCCGAACGGTTCCAGCTTTCGCGATGCCCGATCGGGCGCGGTGATCTGGGGCGCGTCGGGCGAAAACGCTGACGTGGGCCGGGGCGTGGCGCTGGACATTGACCCGCGTTACAAAGGCTACGAGGCGTGGGCGGCGCGTGGCGGTCTGTACTCTTGCAAAGGCGAATTGATTACCAGCCGCCGCCCTGCGCAAATGAATTTTGGTGTGTGGTGGGATGCCGATCCGTTGCGCGAACTGTTGGACGGCACGACCATTTCGAAATGGAATTGGCTATCGAGCACGGCCAATACGCTGCTCGCGGCCACGGGCACGGCCTCGAACAATTCGACCAAAGCGACGCCGTGTTTGAGCGCAGACATTTTGGGCGATTGGCGCGAAGAGGTGATCTGGCGCACGGCGGACAACACGGCGCTGCGCGTCTACACGACGACGATTCCGGCAATGAATCGGCTCTACACCTTGCTGCACGACCGGCAATATCGGGAGGCCGTTGCCTGGCAGAATGTGGCTTACAACCAACCGCCGCATCCGGGTTTTTATTTGGGTGACGGAATGAACGCACCGCCTGCGCCGAACTTTTACACAGTGCGCACGCGCACGCTTGCGCCGCGCGCGCCAATAAAGCGTGACGCTGCGCCACGCTCGGTGGGGCCACCGGGGAATTGAGATGTCTGACAAGCTGCCAAAGCTTGTTGGGGTCTCCGCGTTGGACACATAACGAAAACTCCGACAAGCTCTGGCAGCTTGTCGGACAGCACACCACAATATCGAGGGAGCATGAAACAATGAAAAAATGGCTTGCGCTTGTCTGTCTGGTTTTATTGACGCTGCTCGGAAACGCATTCAGCACCAGTTCGGCAATCTCTTCCGTTGCCGATCCAGCGCACTGGCCGTCGTGGCGTGGGCCGTCTTTCAACGGGATGGCGCGCAGCAGCGCACCCGTCGAGTTCAGCGAAACAAAGAACATGAAATGGAAAGTTGCCCTCGCAGGGCGCGGCTTTTCGACGCCTGTGATCTGGGGCGACAAAATGTTTCTGACTACGGCTGTGCCAACCGGTAAAACCGCCGCGCCAACAACACCCGCACCCAACACTGATCAAGCGGCAGGCGGCGGACGACGTGGCGGCGGAGGCGGGCCTGGTGGCGGTGGGCCTGGCGGCGGCGCTGGCGCGGGCGAGGAGCACAAGCTGGTTGTGCTCTGTCTCGACCGCAAGACCGGCAAGACGCTCTGGGAACGCACGGCCAAGGTGGCTACGCCGCACGAAGGCTACCATCGCACCTACGGCAGCTTTGCCTCGAACGCACCGGTGACAGATGGCAAGTATCTCTACGTTTCGTTCGGCTCACGCGGAATTTACTGTTACGACCTCGATGGCAAGCTCATTTGGGAGAAAGACCCTGGCGTGCAGATGCGCATTCGCCTGCAATTTGGCGAAGGCTCGGCTCCCACCTTGCACGGCAATTTACTGATCCATCATTACGACCACGAGAGCGGCTCGTTCGTCGTCGCGCTCGATAAACGCAACGGCAAAGAGATTTGGCGCGCTAACCGTGACGAGGGCAGTTCCTGGTCTACGCCGTACATCGCCGAGCACAAGGGGCAGCCGCAACTCATCATCAGCGCGTCGAAAAAGGTGCGCTCCTACGATCCCGCCAACGGCAAGCTGATTTGGGAATGTGCCGGGCTGGGCAGCAACGTCATCCCGCAACCCGTACAACACAACGACAGCGTGGTAGTGATGAGCGGCCACCGCGAGCCAAAGCTGATGGCTATTCGCTTAGGCAAAGAAGGCGATTTGACGGGCAGCGACGCCGTCGTTTGGAGCCAAACGCGCGGCACGGCCTACACGCCATCGCCGGTCTTGCACGACAACAAGTATTACACGCTGTCAGACAATGGCCTGCTCAGTTGCTTCAACGCCACGACGGGCGAGCCGTATTACCAACAACAGCGGCTGCCGCAAGCCGACAGCTTCAAAGCCTCGCCCACGGGCGCGGATGGCAAGCTTTACTTGGCGAGCGAGAGCGGCGTGGTGACGGTCGTCAAAATGGGCGAGAAGTTTGAAGTGCTCTACAGCACGACGCTCGAAGATCAAATGTTCGTCGCCTCGCCTGTAGTGGCCGAAGGTGAATTGTATCTGCGCAGCAAGACGCATCTTTTCTGCTTCAACGATGGCAAGGCGAAATAGTGCGACTGAAAACTGCTCTGTGAAGAGGGAGAATCAACTATGAATCTGAAGGCTCGTTTAATGGCCCCACTGCTGCTCGTCCTGCTCATTGCCACTTCCGCAATGATGTGGCAATCGGCGGCGCAGCAAAAGGAAAAGTCGGAAGGACTATCCGCCGCAGAATTTTCGCGCTTGAGCCGTGAGTTCTCGGAAGAAGGCGGCTTTTTCCGCTCCGACAATTTCACTTCCAACGAGACGCCTTATCTGCACGTCGTGGACAAGCTCAAACAACTCGGCGCGACGGGTGGCGTTTATCTGGGCGTCGGGCCTGAACAGAATTACACCTACATCGCCAAAATCCGCCCGCGTCTGGCTATCCTCTTCGACATTCGCCGCCAAGCGATCATCCAGCACTTGATGTACAAAGCGGTCTTCCATCTTTCGCCGAATCGCCCGCAGTTCCTGTCGCGCCTCACCAGCCGGCCGCTGCCGAAGGAAAAAGGCCCAGCGCTCGACGCGCCGATCAACGCCTGGCTCGATTATTTCAGCGAAGCTCCGGCGGATGACAAGGCTTATGCGGCAAATCTGGCCGCCATTCGCAAAACGATTCAGGAAGATTTTCAGTATCCGCTTTCGGCAGACGATCAGAAGGGCTTGGAGTACGTTTACAACGCCTTCCGCAGCGCTGGCTTGGGCATTTCATTCTCATTCAGGGCAGACGGTTTCGGCGGCAGCGGCAACTTCGGTGGCGGCGGTTTTGGCGGCGGCTTTCCCACGCTGAAGGATTTGGTCTTGATGACGGACTTGAATGGAAAGCTCGGCAACTTTTTGGCGAGCGCAGAAGATTATGACTACATGCGCAACATGCACGAGAAAAACCTGATCATCCCCGTCGTCGGCGACTTCGGCGGCAAGAAGGCGATTGCCGCAGTGGGCGATTACCTGCGCAAGAACAATTACACGGTGACGGCCTTCTATCTTTCGAACGTCGAGCAATATCTTTTCCAGGACGACAAATTCGCGGCCTTTGCCAATAACGTGCGCAAGCTGCCTTTGACTGAAAAGAGCCTCTTCATCCGCTCCGCCTCCGGGCGCATCAACCATCCGGCGCGTTTGCCGGGCCACCGGTCGGCGACGCTCTTGCAGCAGATGACGGTCTTCTTGCGCGACTTCGACGAGGGGAAATATCAGACTTATTCTGATCTGCTGATGACGCATTACATCGCGGCTGACAAGCCCTAGTTACAGACAGAACAGGGAGCGTGAGCGACCTGCGTCTTGGGAGCTGACGCAATCATCGCAGTGAGCGCAACATTGCGGCGCAGGTCGCTCACGCTCCCCGTTCTGTACCGCACCAACCAAACGTGAGGAAACAAAACATGTATTCGAGAAGAGACTTCGGAAAAATCATGGTCGCCGGTCTGCCACTTTCGCTGGCGTTGGGAGACGTCAACTCCAAGATTAACGGCGTGCGGATTGGCGTGCAGTCTTACAGCTTCCGCACGATGTCGCTGGACGAGGCCATCAAAGCGATGGTCGAGATCGGTATCGGCGAATGTGAACTCTTTTCCGGCCACGTCGAGCCGCGCCCACAACCCGGCCCTGGCGGCCCCGGTGGCGGACGCGGGCCTGGCGGCCCTCCGGCTGGTGGCCCACCACCGCCAGGCGCGCCACCACAAGGCCCACCGCCGGGTGGCGGAGGCCGTGGCCCGAATCCGGCAGCGCGCGAAGAGATGCGCAAATGGCGCTTGACGGTTTCGCTCGACCACTTCAAAGCGATCCGCAAAAAATTCGATGACGCAGGCATCAAGCTGCAAGCTTACAACTACAGCTTCAATGACAGCTTTACCGACGAAGAAATTGATCGCGGCTTCCACATGGCGCAGGCGCTCGGCGTCAAGCTCATCACCGCGTCTTCCACAGTGACTGCGGCCAAGCGTGTCGCGCCCTTTGCCGACAAGTACAAGATCATGGTTGCGATGCACGGCCATTCAAACATCACCGATCCCAACGAATTCGCCAAGCATGAAAGCTTCGCGGCGGCGTTGGCCATGTCGAAATATTTCGGGATCAACCTGGACATCGGCCATTTCTTCGCGGCAGGTTTTGACCCGGTTGCCTATCTCAATGAGCATCACGCGCACATCACCAACTTGCACCTAAAAGACCGCAAGAAAGATCAGGGCGCGAACACTCCCTGGGGCGAGGGCGACACGCCGATCAAGCAGGTGCTGCAACTGCTGAAACAGAAGAAGTGGAACATCCCGGCCAACATCGAGTACGAATATCGCGGCGAAAACACCGTGGCCGAAGTCAGAAAGTGCTTCCAGTACTGCAAAGACGCGCTAACGGCTTGATGCGAGTAGAGCGCACAGGATTGCGCTGATACCTGAGACCCGCAAGCTGAAATCTGATTAACGCCTCACAGGTTTCAGCTTGCGGGTCTCAATACAAGTCAGCTCTCTAAAACTGAAGCGGCGAGAAAACCCGCTTGAGTAGCGATAAAAATGTAAGGTTGCGGCTTGGTAACCGCGTAGCGGCGACCTGAGTTTAGCCCGGCGTTTTCAACGCCGGGGAGCAGGCAACCAACCATCCGCGTCGCGTCAGCGACGCCTGAATTCAACCGTCGCTGACGCGACGGAATGCTGTTGGCCTAGCTTCCCGTGGGTTGAAAACCCACGGCTAAATTCAATTGCCGCTACGCGGCAAAAAATTACCGAGCCTTACATTTTTAGCACTATCCTGCGGTGAAGATCATTCAGTTTCCCAACTCCCATACCTTTGTTTGGTGCCAAACCGCAAAACTCTGCTAAAACGATTGCTGGTTAGGGCATCTGGCCCGGTCGGCGAAAGGGATGAACGAGCTTGAGAGCTGCAAAGAAAGCTGGGCCAGGCTTTTTTCATCGGATGTCATCTGTAACTTGACATTTACCAACGCCGTCTCTGTAATCTGCGATCATTCACGAGATTTTCGTTAGCTAGCTGACAACGTATATGAAAAGTAAGAACTTGGCGCGCGCGCTCATCACTTTGCTCTTCTCACCACTACTCTGGTTAGCAGTCGCGCCGCCCGCACAACAAGCCCAAAAAGCGCCCGTCGCCGCTGATTTCGAGAAATCGGTGCAACCGTTCCTGGCCGAGAATTGCTACGCCTGTCACAACGCCAAACGCAGTTCGGGCAGCCTGAATCTCGAACAGTTCAAGACTGCTGCCGATCTTGCTGAGCACCGCGAGACCTGGGAGAACGTCGTGCAGAAGCTGCGCACCGGCGAGATGCCGCCCAAAGGCGCACCGCGCCCGGAGCCAGCGGAAGTGAAAGCAGTCATCGGTTGGATTGAGGGCGAATTCGCGCGCGTGGACAAGCTGGTCAAACCTGACCCAGGTCGCGTGACGGCGCGCCGTTTGAATCGCGCCGAATACAACAACACTGTGCGCGATCTGCTGGGTGTGAAATTCCGCCCGGCGGACGATTTCCCGCAGGATGATTCGGGCTATGGGTTTGACAATATCGGTGACGTGCTCTCGCTCTCGCCCGTGTTGATGGAGAAATATTTGACGGCGGCGGAACAGGTCGCGCGCGCCGCCGTGTTCGGCCCTGAATTGCTGAAACCCACGATGACGCAGTTGCGGCCCGGTGGCCGCCCGATCAAATCGAGCACGACGCCGCTCACCGATTACGACTTAACCGGCTTGAGCCTGCCTAATGCCGTACACGTAACGTATCGCTTCCCTGTTGAGGCCGAATATCAAATCCGCGTGTTGTTGGGCGGCGTGCGCCCGCTGGGGTCGGAGCCATTGCCGCTCACTTTATGGATTGACGGCAAAGAGATTCAAACGGTCGCTTTTGATCCCGAAAAACTCGCTTCCTTCTCGGTTGACCGGCAGGATTTTGGCAGTATGACGCAAGACTTCCGCCTGCGCGTGCCAGCGGGCGAACATTGGATAGCGGTTTCGATCCCGCGCTTGTATGAAGGCTTGCCGGTCACCTACAACGGCCCGAATCCGTCAAAGCGCCCCGTGCCGCCGCCGCCAGAATTCAAACCGCCGCGCAACCTGCCGCCCGAACGCATCGCAGAATTTCGCAAGCGTTTTGAAGAGCGAGCAAAAGAGAAAGTGCCGGTGAACGAGGCACGCGCCAGCTACGTAGAAATCAGCGGGCCGTACAATCAAGCTAAGGGAGCGTCGGCTGAAAGTCTGAAGCTCGTCTACACCTGCGGTCATCTCGATGGTCATCATCTGCCTACCTGTGACCGCAAGATCGTCTCCAACCTGGCGCGTCGTGCGTATCGCCGCCCAGTCGCCACGCAGGAAGTGGACAGACTGCTCGGTCTGGTTGCAATGGCTAAGCAGCGCGGCGATTCGTTTGAAGAAGGCTTGGTGCAGGCGCTGCAAGCCATGCTGGTTTCGCCGCATTTCCTGTTTCGCATCGAGCAGGAGCGTTCGGCGCGGACGACGGCAGAGAATATTCAACCGATCAATCAACACGAACTGGCCTCGCGGCTTTCTTATTTCCTGTGGAACAGCATGCCGGACGATGAATTGCTGCGACTGGCCGATCAACAAAAGCTGCGCCAGCCCACGATGCTGGCCGCGCAAGTGCGCCGGATGCTGAAGAGTGAGAAGGCCAGCGCGCTCGTCGAAAACTTCGGCGGCCAGTGGCTGGAATTGCGCAAGCTGGAATCGGTCAAACCCGACCGGCAACGCTTCCCTGAATTCGACAACTATTTGCGCATGTCCATGCAGCGCGAGACTGAACTATTTCTTGCCAACCTCATCCGCGAAGACCGCAGCATCCTGGACTTCATTGACGCCGATTACACGTACATCAACGAGCGACTCGCCCGTTTTTACGGCATTCCCGGCATCACCGGCCCGGCGTTTCAAAAAGTCGCCTTGACCGGCAACACGCAACGCGGCGGCATTCTGACGCAAGCGAGCGTTCTGACCGTCTCGTCATACGCCACACGCACCTCGCCGGTGTTGCGCGGCAAATGGATTCTGGACAATCTGCTCAACGCGCCGCCGCCGCCCGCGCCACCCGACGTGCCTAACCTGGACGAGGCCAAAATCGGCACAGCCGCGTCACTGCGCAAACAGTTGGAAGAGCACCGCAAGAACACGACCTGCGCGGCCTGTCACGCGCGGCTTGACCCGCTGGGCTTCGGGCTGGAAAATTTCGACGCCATCGGCGCGTGGCGCACACAGGACGGCAAGTTCCCGATTGATTCGACCGGTACGCTGCCCGACGGCAGGACGTTCAACGGGCCGCAGGAGTTGAAGAAGATTCTGCGCGCCGACCGCGCGGCGTTTGCCGAAGGGTTGACCGAAAAGTTGCTGACCTATGCGTTGGGACGCGGCTTGGAGCGTTATGACAAGCCGACCGTAAAACAGATTGCATCTCGCGCCGCAATCAACGATTATCGCTTTTCCAGTCTGACGCTAGAAATCGTCAAAAGTCTCCCATTCCAAAATCGCAGAGGAGAACGCGCACAATGATCATCACTCGTAAACACCTACCACGCCGCACGTTTCTGAAAGGCTTGGGCACTGCCATCGCGCTGCCGATGCTCGACGCGATGACGCCCGCGTTGGCGCTTGAGAAAACCAAGAGTCCCGTGCGACTCGCCTTTGTCTACGTGCCCAACGGCATCGTGATGGACGAGTGGACGCCAAAAACGCTGGGTAGAGACTTCGAGATCAAGCGCATCCTGAAACCACTGGCCGCGCTGCGCGAAGATTTCTCCATGCTCTCTGGTTTGGCCGATCACAACGGCAATGCACTTGGCGACGGTCCCGGCGACCACGGGCGCGCAGGCGCATCGTTCCTGACCGGCGTGCATTGCAAGAAGACGGCGGGCGCGGACATTCAAGGTGGCGTCTCGGCAGATCAGATTGCTGTGCAGGCCATCGGTTCGCAGACGCGCTTTGGCTCGTTAGAACTTGGTTGCGAAGACTCGCGCACGGTGGGCAATTGCGATTCGGGCTACAGTTGCGCTTACACAAACAGCATCTCGTGGCGCACGCCGACCACGCCGCTGCCGCCAGAGGTCAACCCGCGCGCGGTCTTCGAGCGGCTGTTCGGCACTGCCGATCTGAGCCTCGCGCCCGAAGTGCGCGCGCGCCGCGCCGAATATCGCAAGAGCATTCTCGACCTGGTGCGTGAAGACACTCAGAAATTGACCGGCACGCTGGGCACGCGCGACCGCCGCAAGATGGACGAATACCTCTTCGCCGTGCGCGAGATCGAGAAGCGCATCGAAAGCGCCGAGAAAGATCAGCGCACAGTTGTCCCGACGATTGAGAAGCCCGCCGGGATTCCCATCACCTTTGACGAATACGCCAAGCTGACGTTTGATTTGTTGGCGCTGGCTTTTCAATCCGACCTGACACGCATCTCGACGCTGGTGCTCGCGCGCGAAGGCAGCATGCGCGTCTACCCTGAAATCGGCATTGCCGATCCGCATCATCCATTGACGCATCATCGCAATCAGGCAGACTGGATCGAGAAAGTTAGGCAGATAAACACCTACCACGTCGAGTTGTTCGCCCACTTCCTGAAAAAGCTCAAAGCCACACCGGACGGCGAAGGCACGCTGCTCGACAATTCGATGATCGTCTACGGCGCGTCCCTGGGTGACGGCAATCGCCATACTCACGAAGACCTGCCGATCCTACTCGCCGGTCGTGGTGGTGGCGCATTCAAACCGGGGCGACACATTCAGTACAAGTACAACACGCCGATCACCAACCTGTATTTGACCATGCTGGAACAGATGGGCGTGCGGCCTGAGAAGATCGGTGACAGCACGGGCAAGGTTGACCAGTTGACCGAATCGCAAGCTTAAAAAACCACCACAGATTTTCGCGGATAGCCGCAGATCAGCGTTTTCTGCGCCGGTCTGCGGCTTTCAATTTTAAGGAAGCCAATCCGTCAAAGCCCCAACGGGGCAAAATATAATAGCCCGGTGCATCGCACCGGGTAAGTTCAGGATATAGTCCCAAGCCCTGAAAGGGCGCAATAATCGAGGTTATTGCGCCCCGTTGGGGCTGAACAATTTTGCTGCTCGTTCCCAGGCCGTTGGCCTGGGCTTTCATATTACGCACCTTTGGTGCTTGTCTGAATTAAGCGCCATTACAAAAGGGATGACTATGCTCTACAGCTACATCCGTGCAGGAGCAATCGCGTTTGCCCTGACTGTTGCTTCAACGACCGTCGGCCTGTTCAATAAAACGGCAACCATCTCTGCGCAAAACAATCAAACCAATTTCAAATTCGATTTCGGGCCAGGCAAGGTCGCGCCTGACTACACGCAAGTCCTGCCCGCGATGACCTACACCAAAGAGCGCGGCTATGGCTTTGAACCTGGCGCAACCATCACCGGCGTTGAGCGCAACGGCAAAGACGCCTTGCGCAGTGATTTTTGCACGAGCGACAAACCGTTCTACTTTTCAGTCGCGCTGCCCGAAGGCAATTACAACGTCACCATCACGCTCGGCGATGCGGTAGGCGCGAGCACTACGACCGTCAAAGCCGAACTGCGCCGCTTGATGTTGGAGCAGGTGCAGACGGCGAGGGGCAAGTTCGCCACGCGCACCTTCACCGTCAACGTCCGCACGCCCCAAATTCCGGGCGGCGGCGAAGTCCGCTTGAAAGACCGCGAGAAGACGATGGAGTGGTGGGCGTGGGATGAGAAGCTGACGCTCGAATTCAACGGCGCGCGTCCGGCGCTCTGTGCGCTCGAAATCACGCGGGCCGACCGTGTGCCGACCGTCTTCCTGCTCGGCGATTCGACCATCACAGATCAGCCGCGCGAGCCGTACAACAGTTGGGGCCAGATGCTGACGCGCTTCTTCAAACCGGGCCTGGCCGTCGCCAATCACGCCGAGTCGGGCGAGTCGCTGAAAAGCTCGCTCGGTGCGCGACGGTTGGATAAGGTTTTGAGCCTGCTGAAGCCGGGCGATTATCTGTTCATCCAGTACGGCCACAACGACCAGAAAGAGCGGGGCGAAGGCGTCGGCGCGTTCACGACTTACAAAGCCGACCTGAAAAAATTTGTGACTGAAACACGCAAACGCGGCGGCACGCCGGTGCTCGTGACTTCGATGCACCGCCGCACTTTCGATGCGCAGGGGAAAATCACCAACAGTCTCGGCGATTACCCCGCCGCCGTGCGCCAGGTCGCGCAGGAAGAGCAGGTCGCGCTGATTGACCTGAACGTGATGAGCCAGGCGCTCTATGAAGCGTTGGGGCCAGACCGCTCCGGCGCGCTCTTCAAAGAAGGCGACGGCACGCACCACAGCAACTATGGCAGCTACGAGCTGGCCAAGTGCATCGTCGCAGGCATCAAGGCCAACCGGCTCAGCCTCGTGAAGTTTTTGGTGCGGGATGTGCCGGCGTTTGATCCGCGTCGGCCTGATCCGGTGGAGAGTTTCAAAGTGCCGACGAGTCCGCTGGCTACAGAGGTGAAGCCGCTGGGGAATTGAAGCGCCCAAATGTCCGACAAGCTGCCTAGCTTGTCGCGGTCTTCCGGTTTGGCGCAACTCGGAGTCAACGACAAGCTAGGCAGCTTGTCGGACATCAAATGGGGAATTGACTACAAGCAGTAATCAGAATGTAATGCCGTTACCTTGTGCCGCCTAACGGCAAAAGGAGCGCAACCGATTATTGTTGATGGAGGTGTGAAGATGAGCAAGCGCAACAAAACCCAAGCCAACTGGCTGGACACAGAAAAAGAAGAGATTGTCGCTGCGCTCGACAGCTTGCAGCCGCAGACTCCGCTCGGCGCGCGATTGATCGAGCTATCGCGACGCGGATTGGAACAGGGCGTCAAGCCTTTGAGCGCCGATGAAGTATTGGAATATCTGGGGCGCGAACCGTATGAAGACGTTCATTGATGCCGGAGTGTTGATCACGGCTTGGCGCGGCCAGGCGGCCGAACGGCTGCGGGCGCTAACGGTGTTGAATGACCCGAGCCGCGAATTTGTCAGCTCGCCCTTCGTGCAATTGGAAGTCTTGCCCAAAGCCCAGTACTACCAGCAAAAAGCTGAAGTGGAATTCTACGAAGCCTTTTTCGCAAGCGTGGCCGTCTGGGTGACGGACTGCAACCAAGTTACGGCTGAGGCGCAGGATGTCTCGCGGAGGTTCGGCCTGAGTGCGCTGGACGGGTTGCACATCGCTGCGGCATTGCTGGCAGGCGCCGCAGAGTTCGTCACCGCTGAGCGCCCGACTTCACCTTTTAGTCGGGTGACAGGCATTACGGTAGTGACGGTGCGCCGCTAGACTATCAGCCCACAGATTTCCCTAGGTACGCATTGCTTCCAGTGTGCCGAGGCGTGGCGTCGGACGGAATGAAAGAGAAAGAACCGCTTGGCATATTCACACAACCCCGTTGACATGGAGGAAATAAAATGACCAGCAAAAGGAGTTTGATCAAGCTTAACCTGTTATTTATGGTCGGCCTGATTGTAGCGACGACCGTGATTGCGCAACAACGCCGCAGGTCTAGCCCGTCTCGCCCTGCAACACCGCCAGCATCGTCGTCTACCGCGCAGTTCAAAACCTGTCCCGTCTGCAACGGCTCTGGCAAAACTCATGAGCACGTTGCCAAATATGAGGAAGTCAGATGTAACAGATGCGCAGGAAAAGGTGACACAATTTGTGATGGGACATGGGGCGCCCCACACGACTATAGCTCGATCAGCCGTCGTAGCGATGGGGTTTTGATGGCTTGCCGGAAATGTAATGGCACTGGGAGGATGCTGTGTCCGGTCTGTGACGGGAGCGGGACGAGGCGTGTGGACAAAGGCGACGACGTAACCAATGTCTGTTACAACTGCAAGGGCAGCGGGCGCGTTCAAATGACTCGAGAGGAAATCAGGGCTGAAAAAGAGGCTAGGCTTGAGGCTGAGAGAAGAAAAGAAGAGGCTAAGCTTGAGGCTGAAAGAGAAAGAGTTAGACAGGAGCTTAGGGCAAAAGAAGAAGCTAGGCTTGAGGCTGAGAGAGTTGAGAGAGTTGAGAGAGAAAGGGCTAGACTAGAGGCCGAGAAAAGAAGGGTTGAAGAAGCGCGAAAAAAAGAATTGGAAGATGCAAGGGCGAAGCTGAAATCAGCGATTGCATCAGCCAATTCACTCACCCCATCACTAAAAAACTCCATTGGTATGGAGTTGATCTTGATTAAACCTGGGGAGTTCCGGATGGGAAGCGATCCCGGTGTAGAAGATGAAAAACCTGTTCACGAGGTAGTTATCCTGAAACCTTTCTATCTTGGTAAGTATGAAGTAATTCAAGCGGAATGGCGTGCGGTGATGGGTAATAATCCATCATGGTTCAAAGGCGATAATTTGCCAGTTGAAGGAGTCTCATTTGATGAAGCCAAAGAGTTTTGCCGGAAGCTATCGCAGATGACGGGCGAGGAATACCGGCTGCCTTCTGAGGCAGAGTGGGAGTATGCCTGCCGCGCGGGCACGACGGGCGAATATGCCGGAGACCTTGCTTCGATGGCTTGGTATTCCGGCGACTCTAGCAACAGGAGCAATAGGACGCACGCTGTCGGAACTAAGCAGCCAAATGCCTGGGGCTTGTATGATATGCACGGCAATGTGCAGGAATGGTGTCAGGATTGGTATAGTGCAAGCTACTATAATGGCAGCCCTTTGGCTGACCCAGGCGGCCCTAGTTCGGGATCGAACCGAGTGCTTCGTGGCGGTGGTTGGAACTTCAACGCCGGAGGCTGTCGTGCTGCGAGTCGTCGCAGCGCCCGGCCGGATGATCGCGATGGCTACCGCGGCTTCCGCGTCGTGAGGATGCTGAGGTAATGCTTTGTGCTTTTACTCAATGGTCTGAAACCTTTGTGTGATGGTGTCGAATCCATCTCCACGAGATGCTGACCGCCGTGGGCCACCTGGAAAATTACGGCTACGTGAAGCGGCTGCGCACGTCGCAGGTGGAAGAGCGCATCCTGCTCGCGCCGGAATTGCTCAACAACCTGGCCGCTTCGTTCGTCCTGGAGGCGCGGCGCAACGTGAAGGGGCTGGGCGCGTTGGAGGAGCGGCGGTTGTTGGCCGGTGAGTATGCGTTCCCGGAACTCGAAAAGCTCCCGACTGATGAGCGCGACATCCTGCTCGATGCGGCGGCGCTGCTCTTTCTGGAACACAACGTCTGTTTCCGCGAGATTGACCCGCTCGGCGGGAAGTCGTATCTAGTCTTCCCGGAATTGATCAACCTCAAAAAACCGCTGCTCGAAAACGAGCCGCCGACCGAAGAGAGCGTGGCCTACTCGGTCAGCGGGGCGGTCGAGAACGTCTATGCGTCGCTGGTAGTGCTGCTCGGCTACACGCAGACCTTCACGCGCACCGATCAGTGGCAGAACCAGGCGCGCTATGTGATGGCGGACGGCTCGATCTGCGGCTTCCGGCAGGAGAATAATCAGGCGGGCGAGTTGGAGTTGGTGCTCTACTTCGGCGCCAACGTACCGAAAGCGGGGCAGAAGGTCTTTGAAGGCTTGTTTGAAAGTTTTCTGGCGCGGCGCAACCTGACCGTCTTCCGCTACGAGCCAGTCAATTGTCCCAACGCTCACCGGATCAACCGCGCGGTGGTGCGCGAGCGTTTGCGCGGCGCGAAAGACTTCGCCTTTTGTGCGGAGTGTGGCGAACGGGCCGTGCTGCCGAAGGCCGACGAGCCGATCCAGTTGACGCAATCGGAACAGCGCAAGGTCGAAGAGCAACGCTGGATCGCGGCTCAGCGGACGCGGTTTGAACAGGCAGTCTTTCAGTTGGCGTCTTACGTGGAGAGTCAGGCATTGGCCCGACCGGAGTGCTTTATCAGCTATGCCTGGGGCGATAGAGAGCAGGAACGCTGGGTTGAGCGCAATTTGGCGACTGATCTGCAAAAGGCTGGGATCAGGGTGGTGTTGGATCGGTGGGAGAACGCTCGCGTAGGGGCAAGCGTGTCGCGTTTCGTCGAACGGATTGAACAATGTGATTTGGTGCTGATGGTCGGTACGCCGAGCTACCGTCGGAAGTACGAGAATAAGGACACGGCGACGGGTTACGTCGTGGCCGCCGAAGTGGACTTGATTGCGAACCGGCTGCTGGGCACTGAGGCACAGAAAGAAACCGTTTTGCCTTTGCTGCTGGCGGGTGAAAAGACAAGCTCGCTGCCGCCCTTGCTGCACAGCCGGGTCTTTGCTGACTTTAGAAACGAGCGTGCCTATTTTGTCATGACGTTCGATTTGATCCTGAATATTTACCAGATCGCGCATCATCATCCCGCCGTGGCTGATTTGCGTGAGTCGCTGCTAGAGCGAGAGATGCGGTAGGCATTGGCACTTTGACCAAAGAGGTTGAGATGAAAGATATAGATTTCAAAAAAAGGGTTTTCTTCTTGAAGCCCGCGAAGGCGGGCGACAGCATAAAGCCCAGGGCGCAAGCCCTGGGAAGCTGCGACGAAGTTTATGCAAGCCCACGAAGTGGGCGACAGCCAGTGTCTGCCGCCCGTTTCACGGGCTTGGATATTTCTGCCAACCGTTACCCAGGGTTGCGGCTGCGCCTTCACCCTGGGCTAAATTCTGGTCACCCGCTTCGCGGGTTCTGCTCGGAAGAATTCTTTTTTGGTTTTTATAGATTGTTCATCACTATCGTAATCGTCTTGCTGACAACAGGCCTCTGTCAGGCTGATGTCGTGTTGCCGGATGTGATTTCCGACGCGATGGTTTTGCAACGCGAGCGGCCCGTGCCCATTTGGGGCAAAGCCGAGCCGGGCGAAGCCATCACTGTCAGCTTCGCCGGACAGACCAAGAAGACCAGCGCCGACAAAGACGGTAAGTGGCGCGTCACGCTCGATCCGTTGCGCGCGAGCACCACGCCAGCGGTGCTGACTATCGCAGGCAAAAATAAGATCGAGTTGAAAGATATTTTGGTGGGCGAGGTCTGGCTGGTCTCAGGCCAATCGAATATGCAATTGATTTTGAGTCAGACGGCCAATGGCGACACCGTCATCGCCGCAGCCAATCATCCATTGCTGCGCCTGTTCAACGTCAGTCGTCAGGTCGCGTTCAAACACAAAGCCGGCCCACTGGCTGTGTGGGAAAGCTGCACGCCACAATCAGTCAAAGAGTTCTCCGCCGCCGGTTACTACTTCGGCATCGAGTTGCAGAAGGAATTGAACGTTCCCATCGGGTTGCTCAATTCGTCTTACGGCGGCTCGCAGGCCGAAGCGTGGACGCCGGTCGAATATTTGCAAGCGTCTGACGAATTGCGCCCGTGCATCGAGCGCGAAAAGATTTGGGCTGAAGAGCGGCCACGCGTGCAGGCCGAATACGATGCGAAGATGAAAGAGTGGCGTGCTGCCGTTGAGCAGGCGCGAACTGAAAACAAGCGCCCGCCCGCGCAGCCTGCCGTGCCTGATGCGCTGCGCGAATATCGCATTGCGGCTTCGATCTACAACGGGATGATTGCGCCGCTGATGCCCTTCGCCATTCGCGGTGCCATTTGGTATCAGGGCGAATCAAACGAAGCACGCGCACAACAATACGAAGTGCTGCTGCCAACGATGATCAAAGCCTGGCGCGAACGCTGGCAACAGAGTGGCGGCCAAGGCGACTTCCCTTTCGGCATCGTGCAGCTTCCTAATTACCGTGCAGTAAAACCTGAGCCAGCCGACGAAGCTTGGAGCCATTTACGTGAGGCGCAGCGGCGCACCGTCCTCAACACAGCACACACCGGCTTGATCGTGACGATTGACATCGGCGAAGCGAACGACATTCATCCGAAGAACAAGCTTGACGTAGGCAAGCGGATGGCGCGCTGGGCAATGGCCGATGCTTACGGCCGCAAGCTTACCAAATCCGGCCCGCTGTTTCGCAAGGCCGAGCTTGCCGGGTCAAAGATCGTTCTCACTTTTGACGAAGTGAGTAAAGGGTTGAAGATTCGCGAGGGTGACAAGCTCAGCGAATTTGCTATTGCAGGCGCAGATCACAAGTGGCATTGGGCAGAAGCGAAGATCATTGGCAAGAATCGCGTCGAAGTTTGGTCGGCTGACGTGCCGCAACCACAGACGGTGCGCTATGCGTTTAACAACAACCCGAAGCAGCCCAATCTAACCAACGAAACAGGACTGCCCGCCGCGCCATTCCGCACCGACAATTGGCCGGGGCCGACGGATGGCAAACGGTGAAGGCTTGGAAAACACGCCCTAGCAGGAAAACCGAATGTCCGTGTTAGACAAATTAGCGACTGCGCTTAAACGCAGAGACGAGGTTCCCAATCAGGAACTGGCGCAAAGCATCGCAGCGACCGGCGATCAGCAGGCTGTGGCGGAATTGGTGCAGAACCTTTTCAACCGTGACAAAAACATCCAGAGCGATTGCATCAAAGTTCTTTACGAAATCGGTGAGCGCCAACCAGCATTGATCGCCGGTCATTACCGTGAGTTCGGCAAGTTGCTCGACAGCAAAAACAATCGCCTGGTGTGGGGCGCAATGACGGCGCTAGACGCGATTGCCGCGCTCGAACCCAAAGGCGTTCACGGTCTGCTGGTAAAAATCCTGACTGCGGCTGACAACAGCGGTTCTGTCATCGCCAGAGATCATGCAGTTGGCATCTTGACCAAACTCGGAGCATTGAAACAATATGCTGGCGAATGCTTGCCGCTATTGCTCGAACAGTTGATGAAATGCCCGAACAACCAGTTCCCGATGTACGTCGAAATGTCGCTGGCCGTCATCAATAGCCAAAATAGACAGCAGTTTCAGCAAGTGATCAACCATCGGCTCAATGAGCTTGAGAAAGAGTCGCAGCGGAAACGTGTGCTGAAGGTGCTGAAAAAGCTCGCTTAATAATCTGGCTCGTTGCGGCAATCAGGCTGCACGAAAGGACAACCAAAACATTATGAAAACGACCCGTGCATTGTTCGCACTCGTACTTTCAGTTTTCGTCGTCGCGACGGCTTTCGCGCAGACGGCGAACCAACAACAAGAAAATTACCCACCGCATCCAGACTCGCAAGAGCAACCTGGCGTGCCGAAGGGTGAGGTGCTCAAATTCACCTTCGAAAACTCGAAAATCTTCCCCGGCACCTGGCGCGAGTATTGGGTCTACGTGCCCGCACAATACAAGCCCGATACACCAGCCTGTGTTTACGTCAATCAGGACGGCGTGCAGTGGAATGCGCCGGTCCTCTTCGACAATCTGATCCACAAGAAAGCGATGCCCGTCACCATCGGCATCTTTGTGATGCACGGCAAAGTGCGCGCGGCGAACCCGGATGGCGCACTTGACCGCATGAATCGCAGCTACGAATACGACGGTCTGGGCGACAGCTACGCGCGCTTCATCCTGGAAGAGATTTTGCCGGATGTGGAAACCAAGAAGGCTTCGGATGGCCGCGCCATACGCCTGTCGAAGAACGGCAACGACCGCGCCATCGGTGGCTCGTCGAGCGGCGCGATCTGCGCGTTTACGGCGGCCTGGGAGCGGCCCGATGCGTTCAGTCGCGTCTTCAGCGCCATCGGCACTTATGTCGGTTTGCGCGGCGGCGACAGTTATCACACGTTGGTGCGCAAGTACGAGCCGAAGCCGCTGCGTATCTTTTTGCAGGACGGGTCGAATGACAACAACATCTACGGCGGCGATTGGTGGATGGCCAATCAGACGCTTGAACGCGCGCTGGTCTTTGCGGGTTACGAGGTCAATCACGTTTGGGGCGAAGGCCCGCACAGCGGCAGACACGGCACGGCGATCTTTCCCGACGCAATGCGCTGGTTGTGGAAAGATTGGCCGCAGCCGGTGAAAGCGGGCGCGTCGAAAAACCAAGTGCTGAATGCGTTGCTGCTACCAAATGAAGGCTGGCAATTGGTCGGCGAAGGCTATCGCTTCACCGAAGGGCCAGCGGTCAACGCCAAAGGCGAGGTCTTCTTCACCGATGGCCCGAACAGCAAGATTTACAAAATTGGAGTGGACGGCAAAGTCAGCGAATTCGTCGCCGATTCAAAGCGTGGCAGCGGGCAGGCTTTCGGGCCTGATGGCAGACTCTACACTGTAACCGGCGAGCAGAAGATCGTGGCGTTTGATGCCGAAGGGAAAATGACTGTTATCGCCGAAGGAATTCGCGG
The DNA here is from genome assembly GCA_963699175.1 of uncultured Acidobacteriota bacterium. Classification (GTDB taxonomy): domain Bacteria; phylum Acidobacteriota; class Blastocatellia; order RBC074; family RBC074; genus JACPYM01. Next base: position 3,421,464 of record OY969418.1, read on the forward strand.
CAATGATCTTGTGGTGGCGCACAACGGCAACATCTACGTGACCGAGCCAAACACACCCGCCATCAATCAAAGCAACGTCTGGCTGATCAATTCGCATGGCGAAAAGAAAGTTGTGGATACGGGCTTGCGTTACTCTAACGGCGTTACGCTCTCGCCCGATCAAACGTTGTTGTACGTAGACGATTACCAGTCGCATTGGGTCTATAGTTATCAGCTTCAGCCGGATGGCACGCCGCAATTCAAGCAACGCTATTATTGGCTGCACGAAGCCGACACGGTTGATAGTAGCCAAGCCGATGGGATGCGTGTGGATCGCGAGGGGCGGCTGTACGTGGCGACGAAGCTGGGCGTGCAGATTTGCGACCAGGCGGGACGTGTCAATGCGATCATTCCGACGCCGAATGGCAGACTTTCGAACTTGAGCTTTGGTGGTGCGGATTTCGATACGCTCTTTGCGACTTGTGGCGACAAAGTTTATAAACGCAAGCTGAAGACGAAAGGTGCGAATGCGTGGGATGTGCCGAATAAGCCTGCACCGCCCAGGCTCTAGAGCAATTGATGAAAGTTTGATTGTCTTTTCGCTGCACTTTTTAGCTCCGCTAGGAGCGTGATGTTTATAGACCGAGGAGTGCTTTTGTTATTTAGCTCCGCTAGGAGCGGCATCTGACAGATGTCGCTCCTAGCGGAGCTTGGGAAATCAGCAACATCGCAAGCTATAAACATTACGCCCCGCTGGGGCTGGAATTACCAAACAAGCTTTAAGCTTGCTAAAGCCTTCTCACTCCAAACACACAATGAACACCACATCAATTTCGAGACGTGATTATCTGAAGCTGTTGGGCGCAAGCGCAGCAGCGCTGACCACCGTCGAACTTGTGCCAGCGGATGCGCCCACCAACCGCGCTAATCTGCTCTGGTATCGCCAACCCGCTACGCAATGGAATGAAGCCTTGCCACTGGGCAACGGGCGGCTGGGCGCAATGGTCTTTGGCGGCGTTCAGTCTGAACGCTTGCAGCTCAATGAAGACTCCATCTGGGCGGGCGAAAAACGCGACCGCAACAATCCGGAGGCCGCGCGCGCGCTGCCCGAAGTGCGCCGCTTGTTGTTGGCGGGCAAACTCAAAGAAGCTGAACAACTGGCGGATCGCGCGCTCATCGCGACGCCTAGACGAATGCCACCGTATCAACCGCTCGGTGATCTGCTGTTGCGCTTTCTGGGACAAGACACGGCCAGCGATTACCGGCGCGAGCTTGACTTGGCGACAGGCATTGCGCGTATCAGTTATCAAGCCAACGGCGCGCGCTTCATCCGCGAAGTTTTCTCTTCCGCCGCCGATCAGGTCATCGTGCTGCGGCTCAGTTGCGACAAGGCGGGCGGACTTTCTTTTGCCGCGACGCTCACGCGTGAAGCCGATAGTAAAACGACGGCGGTCAATCCCAACCGCGTCATCATTGAAGGCGAAGCCATCGCGCGTGACGAGCGCCACCCCGACGAACGCAAGGTCGGCGTCAAATTTCATGGCGTCTTGCAGGTTCTGAACGATGGCGGGAATACGCGCATAGAGGGGAATGAACTGATCGTCGAGGACGCAAATAGCGCGACGTTGTTTTTTGCAGCCGCGACCAGTTACCGGCACAAAAACCCGTCGGCAAAATGCGAGCAGTATTTGGCGGCGGCAAAAAAGCCGTATGCCGACTTGCGTGCTATGCACGTCGCCGATCATCAACGCTTGTTTCGGCGCGTCGAATTCACGCTGCATGCGCCAATCCCCGATTTGCCGACCGATGAACGCTTGAGGCGTGTGCAAGCGGGCGAGACCGACCTGGCGCTCGAAACACTCTACTTTCAATTCGGGCGCTATCTGCTGATCGCTAGCAGCCGCCCGGGCACGCTGGCCGCCACGTTGCAGGGCATCTGGAACGACAAGCTCGCGCCGTCGTGGGACAGCAAGTACACGATCAACATCAACACGGAGATGAACTACTGGCCCGCAGAGGTCTGCAACCTGGCTGAATTGCATGAGCCGCTGTTTGACCTGGTTGACAAGGCGCGCGAAGACGGACGGCGCATTGCCAAAGAGCTTTATGGCGCGCGCGGTTTCGTCTTGCATCACAACACGGACGGGTGGGGACACGCGGTGCCGATTGACGGCGTCGGGTCGGGGGTTTGGCCGATGGGCGCGGCGTGGCTGAGCCTGCATTTCTGGGATCATTACGACTACACGCGCGACCGCAATTTTTTGTCTGGCCGCGCTTACCCGGTGTTGAAGGAGGCCGCCGAGTTTCTGCTCGATTATTTGATTGACGATGGTAAAGGGCGTTTGATCACAGGGCCGTCGCTCTCGCCGGAGAATCGCTATCGCCTGCCGGACGGCACGGTTGGCAAGTTGTGCATGGCGCCGACGATGGACACGCAGATCGCCTACGCGCTTTTCACGCGCGTGATCGAAGCGAGCGAGTTGCTAGGTGTTGACGCGGACTTTCGCAATCAAGTGCGCGCGGCGCGCGAGCGGCTGCCCAAGCTGCAAATCGGCAAACACGGGCAGTTGATGGAATGGTTGGAAGATTACGACGAGCCTGATCCAGGACATCGGCATATCTCGCATCTGTTCGCGTTGCATCCGGGTAATCAGATTACCCTGCACGGTACGCCGGAATTGGCTCGGGCGGCGCGCACCTCGCTTGAACGTCGCTTGCAGGCAGGCAGCGGCCACACGGGTTGGAGTCGCGCGTGGATCATTAACTTCTGGGCGCGGCTGGCTGAAGGCGACATCGCGCATGAAAACATTGTTGCGTTGCTGGCAAAATCTACGTTGCCCAATCTCTTTGACACGCATCCGCCGTTTCAGATTGACGGCAATTTCGGCGGCACGGCGGGCATGGTCGAGATGCTCTTGCAAAGCCACGCTAGCGAAATTGCCTTTTTGCCGGCTTTGCCAAAAGTGTGGCTAATGGGTTCAATCAAGGGTCTGCGCGCGCGCGGTAACATGCAGATTGATCTCAACTGGCAAGCTGGCAAAGCAACGCAGTCCGTGTTGCGCTCCGATGTTGATGGCGAGCACAAGCTGCGCCCGCCGCGTGGCCAACATATTGCGGGCGTGACTGAACAAGGCAGGACGATGCCGTTTCAAGCTGACGCGGCAGGCGTGGTTAAGCTGAAGCTCGGCGCAGGTAAGACGTATCGGATCACCTTTCGCTAAATCGAAACGATAATTTTGAGGCAATGGAGAAACTCTCACGACGTCATTTTCTGAGCGGTCTGGCGCTGACTGGCTCGTTGGCGCAACCCGATTCCGCACTGCAACCACAGCGCAGGATCGAACGTGCAGCGCTCGTTCAGCGCCACAGCCCCGTCCTGCGCAAGCTCGACCCGCTCTCGCCGCTTTCACTCGGCAACGGCGAATTCGCCTTCACCGCCGACATCACGGGCTTGCAAACGTTCCCACAAGTGTACGAGCAAGCTATGCCGCTCTGCACGCAGTCGCAGTGGGGTTGGCATACTACGCCAGCGCACGGCCTTGATCCGCGCGCGTTGCGGCTCACGCAATTTGACACGCACGGCAGACAGGTCGGCTATCCGGTCGGCAGCGAGGGGCAGCGCGAATTGTACAACTGGCTGCGCGAGAATCCGCACAGGCTGCACCTGGGACAGATCGGTTTGCGGCTCTTGAAGCAAAGCGGCGCTGAGGCGCAGGCGTCGGACATCAGCGACATCGAACAACAGCTAGACCTCTGGTCGGGCACGCTCGTGAGCCGTTTCAAGCTGGAAGGCAAGCAGCTCATGGTCAAGACCGCTGTACATCCCGCGCAGGCTTTGCTGGCCGTGGTGATCGAATCGCCGTTGATTGCGGAAGGGCGTCTGACAGTGCGTTTCGCATTTCCTTATGGCTCCCCCTCGATGCAAGCCGCCGATTGGAACCAGCCGGATAAACACCAAACCACGCTGCTTCACCAGAACGCCAACAGCGTAGAGTTGCACCGCCGGCTCGATGCAGATGATTACTACGCCTGGTTTAATTGGGGCACTCGCGCTGCGCTTACCGAGCACTCTGCGCACACCTTCGTGCTCACTCCGGCGCGAGAAAGCGCGCGGCTCGAATTCACCGCCACGTTTACGCCGCACCGGTCTCAGCAGCAGGTCCCACCGGGCGCCAACGCAACTTTTGACGCCAGCGCACAACATTGGCAACGCTTCTGGACGGAGGGCGGAGCCATAGAGTTAGCCGAAAGCCGCGACCAGCGCGCACCCGAATTGGAACGTCGCATTGTGCTCTCGCAATACCTGACGGCGATTCAATGTGCAGGCTCGCTGCCGCCGCAAGAGACTGGATTGACGGTCAACAGTTGGTACGGCAAGTACCATTTGGAAATGCACTGGTGGCACGCGGCGCATTTCGCATTGTGGAATCGGCTGCCACTGCTCGAAAGAAGTTTGAGTTGGTATGCCTGGATTTTGCCGCGGGCGCGTGAGTGGGCCAAGTCGCAAGGCTACGCGGGGGCGCGCTGGCCAAAGATGACTGCGCCGGATGGTCGCGACAGCCCTTCGCCGATTGGCCCGCTGCTGATTTGGCAACAGCCGCATCCGATCTTTTACGCGGAGCTGTGTTATTTGGCGCGCCCTGGCCGTGCGACGCTCGAACGCTATCGCTCTGTCGTCTTCGAGTCGGCGGAATTCATGGCCTCATTCGCGTTCTTCGATTCAAAGACGCAACGCTATGTGCTTGGCCCGCCGCTCATCCCGGCGCAAGAGAATCATCCGCCGCGCGAGACGTGGAATCCGACTTACGAATTGTCGTATTGGCTTTTCGGTTTGAAGACAGCGCAGCGTTGGCGCGAGCGTTTGGGCATGCCGCGCAAGCCTGAATGGGAGCGCGTGATTGAAAAGCTTGCGCCGTTGCCTGTACGCGATGGCGTCTATCTGGCTCACGAAAACTGTCCGCAGACTTTCACCGAACGCAATCGCGATCATCCATCAATGCTCGGCGCGCTTGGCATGCTGCCAGGCGACGGCGTTGACCGCGAGACGATGCGACGCACGCTCTCGAAGGCGCTGAAGGAATGGCGCTGGGACGAGACCTGGGGTTGGGATTATCCGTTGACGGCGATGACGGCAGCACGGCTGGGCGAGCCGAAGATCGCGGTGGATGCGCTGTTGATGGAGACGGCGAAGAATCGCTATTTGCCGAACGGCCACAATTACCAGCGGCCCAACTTGCCTTGCTATCTGCCAGGCAATGGCGGGCTGCTTTACGCCGTGGCGATGATGGCGGCGGGTTGGCGAGGCGCGCCGCACACGCACGCGCCGGGCTTTCCTGCCGATGGATCGTGGACGGTGCGATGGGAGGGATTGAACGCTGCGATGCTCAAAGAAGTCTGACGATACACAGAAGGCAGCCGAGCGCGCAAAAATAACACCTACAATCAGCCTAACGCCTGTGCCAGCCTCAGCTAGCTCAAGCCGACCACCCGCTTTTATAACTCTTTGAAGAATCTTTCAGCCTAATTTCAACCCAACCTAAAGATTTCAACGCCCGCCTACCGGTATCTTCGCCCGTGTGATGGCAAACAGTTCTGGCCAAACAGGACGGCGCTCAATTGCGCCCATTTCCAAAGGCGGGATGGAAAGTGCGCAGGCGCCGTCGGGCAATGACGCCCCTGTTCGACCATTGCAAAGAACGCAACAGCTTCACAGGAGATTTCGCATGTATAGCTTAACAAACTATTCGAGCATCGCTTTTTTAACCCGGCTTCGTCTTTCGCTCGGCGCGCTGGCATTGGTCTGCACCGTCCTGTTGACGGGTGCTCAAGCACAATCGGCGCGCGTCTTTATCTCGGCACAGAATGGCGCGGATAGCGGCGTCTGCAACCAAGCGCAGCCGTGTCGCACCTTCACCTACGCTCTCACACAAGTCAGCGCCAAAGGCGAAATCGTTGCGCTTGATTCCGGTGATTATGACCAATTGGTGATCAACAAGGCTGTGACGATCCAAGCCGCGCCCGGTGTCTACGCCGGGATCAATGTGACCGGCTCCAGCGTCAGCGCGGTGCGCGTCGCAGCCGGAGCGAATGATGCCGTCGTGCTGCGTGGCTTGACGCTCTACGCGCAGGGCGGACAGCTAGGCCAGGTGGGCATTAACTTTGCCGCTGGCGCCGCACTGCATGTCGAGAACTGTGTCATCAATGGCTTCACGCTCGAAGGCATTCTTTCTGCGACGGGCGAGCTCTTTGTCAAAGACACGACCGTACGCGACAGCGGCTACGCCATCTTCGTTGGCAGTAACACCGCCACAGTCAAAGCCTTGCTCGAAAATTGTCGGCTTGAGAACAGCTTTCACGGCCTGCACGCCAGTTCCAACGCCAAGGTCACGGCGCGTAACACGACTGCGTCAGGTCAAAGTGGCAACGGCTTCCTGGCCGCGCCTAGCGGGGGCGCGAGCGCGGAGTTGAACCTCGAAAACTGCATCAGCGCGAACAACCAAGGTGGGATTTCCGCTATCGGCAGCGCGACCGTGCGCGCAGCCAACTCGACCGTCACCGACAACAACGGCAACGGCTTGTTCTCGTCCGGCGGCGGCGCGCTGCTGTCGCGTGGCAACAATACAGTTGAGGGCAATGCCAACAACGGGAACTTCACCGGCACCTACAATGCGAAGTAACCAGCCACACCGGAACGACAGAGTAGCAAGGAGACCAACGTATGCAGAAATTCAAGAACTACATCTTCACCGCTTTCGGTCTGGCAGTGGTGATCGCCACGTTGATGGTCGCCAGCACCAGCAGCAGCATCGCGCAATCCGGCTTCAGTCAGGTCAAAGTCATCAACTCGTCTTCCGAAGCCGTGCCGACTACGGTGACCAACTCGCCGACGGTGAAGCTGGCCACGGGCGCGAGCGTGACGGTCAATAATGGCGAGAGCAATCCCGTGCTCGTGCAGAGCGTCAACGATGGCGTCACGCCCTTTCACCAAACAGTGACATCAACTATTCCCAACGGCTCGGTCAGCGGCAGTGGCATTATCGCCGTGCCATCCGGTCAACGACTGGTCATCGAGTACGCGTCTGCCTTTATCACCGTGCCGGCGGGGCAGAATATTCACCAACTCGACATCACGACCGAGATCAGGGGCGTGCGCGTGCCACATTACCTGACGCGCAACAGCAACGGCACGTCCTTCAGCGGCAGCGAGGTCTTCACCGCAGGCCAACCGCTACGCCTGTACGCCGATGGCGACACGGCAGTTATCTTCAACGTCGCACGCAATATCGCCAATGGCAGCGGCAGTCTGACAGTAAGCGTCTCCGGCTATCTGATGAAGATTTCGTAGTAACAAATTATCCGGCGGATGTCCGGTCAGCAGCGTTCGGCGCGACGGATGTTCGCAAAAAACTAAGTCAACCATCACACTCAACGAAAAAGGAGAAAGCAAAGATGAAACGCATCGTTCAGATAACAATTCCAGTACTTTGTTTGGTCGGCATGCTCATTTCTGGCGCATTTCAGCGCCAGCAGCCAACCGCCAGCAGTGGACTGTTTGTTCCGGTCGCGCAGGCGCAGGTTTCCGAAAACCCACTTCTCGTTCCTCGTGCGCAGAATTGCAACAACGGCACACTCCAAGGCTATTACGGCGTCCTTTTCCAGGGGACAGCAACAGGGTTTGGTGATTTTGTCGCCGTCGCGCACGCCGTCTTTGACGGGGCGGGTAAACTACAGGGGAAAGGGACTATCAACGTCGCCGGGCGGGCCCTCGAAGATGCAGTGACGGGCACTTATCAAGTCAGCTCGGATTGCACGGTGACCGGGTCAATCACTTATACAAACTGGGGACTGACCATCACAGGGACAGGCGTGATCGTCAATGGCGGCAAGGAGATTTCCTTTATTTCGACTTCGCCCAGCCAAGTTCTGCTGAGTGGGACAGTGAAAAAGATGTGAGCCAGTTACATTGTTGCTCCCGAGTCTTCAGCTTGGCTATTAGGTGTGTTCATAAAAACGCTACACCAAGATGTGAACTGTGCTTGCAAACTCGCAGTTCACAACTTGGTGTATTTTGCCTATTGCTCTTCAAAGCTGCCAGACAAGCTGACGGTTGCGGTTATGGCGCGACAGCGCGTTGGCGCACGCCACGAGTCTGGATGGTGTCAGAAAAGAGCACCTCTCCGTGGGAGTCAATGACTTCGAAGGTAGCCCGACCGGTAAAGGTCTCTTGGCTATCGCTCACCGTGATGGCGTGGCGGAAACCTATCGTGCCGAAGGGCTGTTCGAATTTCTCATCAACCGCGTAGCCACGGTAGGAGGCAATGAATTGAAGTCCGCCCGTGTACTGCCAGACGCCCTGCTCTGGTGTGGTTGGGTTCGGTAGGAGCAGTGAAGCGTCGGCGGCGTGCAGAATCAATCCTTCACCATCCGCGCGACCAGGGAAAACACTCAGCGTGGATTTCGCCTGCCCTCCGTCACTGAAAGTTAGGGTGAGATTCCAGGTGCCGAGCAAAGCTCTCTTTTGGCGTTCCACCACATCGAGGATACCACCCTGTCCGGCTGCGAATGGCGTGGCAGCCAGGGCTTCGGCCTCAGTGTTCTCAATCGGGTTTGTGTCCGTCACCGGTTGCGGGCGCTTGCCGGCGGCGATCTGTTCGAGGATGCGCTTCTTGATTTCAGCCATTCCGTTGCTTTGCGCCAGCGTCGGCGTGGACGCGAGGGTGATGAGTGCTGTGATAGCGATTGCAATTAGAAAGTTGATGCGTTGCATGATGTTGGTTCCTCCTTAGTAGTTGGGTAGTTCATTTCGAGCAAAATTTCAGCGCGCCATTGCGCTCGTCGGTATAGGCGGGAAGCGCATGTGGAATGGGTCATGCCCAACAAAATATTTTTCGGTAGTGGCTCAAGCGGGAGAGAAGAGCATGGAGTCCAGCCTTTAGGCTGCTAGCTTGCATGAGCGAGCCAGCAGCCTAAAGGCCGGACTCCATGCGCTTGGCCTACGGCATTTATCTCTCATGGTTGAACCACTACCTATTTTTCTTCTTGTGCTGGCACGAACTGCTGCGCCGAAATATTTACAGTAACTAAAATCTTTTGACACTCACTCACCAATCTTGTTTACTTACCGAAAGAAAATTGTCGCTTGAGCAAACCGAGGTTTTCTCAAAGCGTACTGCTTGGTTGACCAAACATAATCCCCCAACAAACGACCTAATTCCCTTAATCGGTCTCAGACACCCGATTGATACTTGCACAACCTAAACTTAATACGCGTCTCGCTGCGTCAACTTTTGAGCCGCGCGATAAAACTAAAGCGCGCGTCAGTCACGTAAGAACCAGTTGGAACCAATAATCCGAGTCTGGCTTGCGTGTGGGCCACTGACAGGTGTGCTTTGCGGAAGTTGGCAATGGCCGAATTGCCGTACTAGCCGGGACTGCGTGCTCGTCGAGAGTGGCCGGAATCGCGTCTCTCCCAGCTCCTGGAGCGCAACGGCGTAGCTGTGTCACCGAACAGCCATGTCGTTGCGCCTATCTATTATTACAACCCCTGGCTCGCCCTGAGTCAGATCATCCTTTGTAAGGAGGAAAATCATGTTTCGTTTCAACACCTTCAACCGCAAGATCGCCTCGCTGGTCTTGGTCGTGACGGTGGCGTTCGCGACGCTCTTGATTCCGGCCACGCCTACGGGCGCGGCGGATCACGGCGATGCGCCCAACGCTTCCAACGACCGCACAGCCGATCTGAACGACGCTTATCTCTTCCTCGACCCGAATGACAATACGCGTCTCGTCATGCTGCTGACTGTCTCGGGCTTCATCGTGCCCGCCGAATCCGTCAACTTCGGTATCTTCGACCCCAACGTTCGCTATCGCTTCGAACTCGAAACCGGTGGCGATCCCTTCGTGGATCACCTCATTGACGTGACCTTTTCGCCGAAGATCGGAGCGGCCACCACCCCGCAAATCGCCACCATCACATCGAGCTTCTTCGGAACCTTCAATGCGCCAACGACCGTCTCAAGCTTGGCGCCCACCGCGCCTGCGCCGGTAATCACGACTGATGCGGCGAGTGACATCCGCTTCTTCGCTGGCGTTTCGGATGATCCCTTCACCTTTGATATTCCGGCCTTCTCGCGCTTTGCCGCCTCGGTCAATGCCGGCAGCCCTGATCCGTCCGTCTTTAATCGCGGACGTGACAGCTTTGCCGGTTACAACACGATGTCCATCGGGTTGAGCATCCCGGTGGCGCGTATTCGTCAAATCCTCGCGCCCAACAACAACGTGCTCGGCCTCAACACCCGCACGGCGCGTCTGGCTCCCAACCCGTCGCGCTCATTCCCCTTCCGCACGCCAACCGCGCCGGTCTACAACAATGTTGATCGCGCGGGGAATCCGGCAGTCAACGTCGCGCTCATTCCTTTTGGTCGGAAGAACGAGTTCAATCTCGGCTTGACCCAAGACGATGCAGCGGGCGTGTTTGCCACAGACATCGTCGCCACGCTGACGCGCTTTGGGACGAATGCGACCAACATCGGCATTCTGGCGAACGTTGCCGTCGCGCGCGGTGACTTCCTGCACTTGGACATCACCAAAGCCAATACAGGCCCTGGCGGTGGCAACAACGCAGGCGCTGGCTTCCCGAACGGGCGACGCGTAGGCGATGACGTGATTGACACGATCCTCTTCTTCATCGCCAATCAGAACCCCTTGACAGACAATGCCAACGCCAACGACGTGCCCTTCCGCGATGCCTTCCCCTTCTTCGCCCCACCGCATCAACCGCGTGACAGCGGCGTGGACGACAACACGCGCAACTAACGCCAGCTGCATTTGTCACTGCATCTGGCATTGCATCTGGCGCGAGGCCGCTTTGCCATAACGGCGGCAGTCTTGCGTTAGCGAGCGGGTGTGCCGGTCGAATCCGCGCTCAATCGGCACACCCGCGCAATCAATCTTCTGATCGGGAACTATTATGAAAGCCAAGCTGATTGGTCTCTTGTTCATCATTATCGCGACGCTCTGCGCGCAAGGCTGTGGCGCGGCTCTTTCATCAAGTGCTTCGACCGCAAGCCCCGCCGCACCGCCGACTGCCGCTGCTCCCTTGCCGTCCGAAACCGAAGCGCGCGCGCAGGCCACGCGTTGGTTGGAAGCACGGGTCAAAAACGATCCCGATGACATCACCGCGCAAAACAAGCTGGGCGGTTATTACCTGCAAACTCTGCGCGAGACTGGCAACTTGACCTATCTGGAATTAGCCACACGCGCCGCTCAAGCTTCACTCAAATCAGTGCCCGCCGAGGTAAATCGCGGCGGCTTGAGCCTGCTCGCGCAAACCGAATTCGCCGGTCACAATTTCGCCGCCGCGCGCGACCACGCTCAACAACTCGTTCAAATGGATGGCGGCAAAGCTTATCCCTATCAACTGCTCGGCGACGCGCAACTCGAACTCGGCGAATATGACGCCGCCACGGCAACCATCAAAAAACTCTCCCAGCTTGCGCCCAACGACATGGCTACCGAAACCAGGCTGGCGCGACTCGCTGCGCTGCGCGGTGATAATGCGCGCGCGCGCGGACATTACGAGAACGCGCTACAAACGGCGCTCGCCGCTGCGCCGCCCACGTGGGAAACGGTCGCGTGGTGTCGCTGGCAGTTGGGCGATACAGTCTTCAATGCGGGTGATTACACAGCGGCTGAAAAATATTATCGCGATGCGTTGACGACCTTTCCCGGTTACTATCGCGCGCTCGCCGGGCTAGGGCGCGTGCGCGCCGCACGCGGCGATTTGCCCGGCGCGATTGAACAATACGAACACGCCACGCGCCTGTTGCCCGAACCGGTGACGGTCGCAGCGCTCGGCGATCTTTATCAACTGGCCGGACGTACGAAGGAGGCTGCCGCTCAATACGCGCTCTGCGAGCAACTCGCGCGGCTCGGCAAGGCCAAAGGCGAACTCTACAATCGCCTGCTCGCGCTCTTCTACGCCGATCACAACTTGAAAGCGGAAGAAGCTTATCAAGCCGCCCAACGCGAATACGCCGTGCGCCGCGATATTCATGGCGCAGACGCGCTCGCCTGGACGGCGCTCAAAGCTGGCAAGCTGGTTGAAGCGCAAGAAGCCATCAAGGACGCGCTGCGTTTGGGCACGCAAGACGCCAAGCTGTTTTATCACGCCGGGATGATTGCGCGCGCCGCTGGTAACAAAACGGCGGCGCGCGATTACTTGCAACGCGCCTTGAAGCTCAACTCGCAATTCGATCCGCTGCAAGCCAAACGCGCGGTTGAGGCAGTCGCCAACTAAACTTGCCCAGAAACGAACGATGAAACACGTAGTTCGACTGATCAGACCCCTACTGTTCGCGCTGTGCGCAGTAGTTATTGTTACTGCGCACCCACTGGGCAATTTCACGATCAATCATTACACGCGCCTAGCAACGGGCGCAGACCGCGTGCGTCTGCGTTACGTGGTGGACTATGCAGAGGTCGCCGCGTTCCAGGAGTTGCAAACTGCTGACAGCGACAGCGACGGCACTTTTTCAGAAGCTGAAAAGAGCGCCTGGCTGGCGCGCGTCGTGCCGCAATGGCTCAACGGCTTGCGTCTCACAGCCAACGGTCAGCCGCTCGCGTTGCGCGTTGTCAATCAATCGCTCACGTTGCCGCCTGGCGCGGCCAATCTAACTACACTACGCATCGAATGCGAGTTGGAAGCGCCACTGGCCGTCTCGCTCAACTCAACCAACACCAAATTGACGTTGAGCGACACCAATCACGTTGAGCGGCAAGGCTGGCACGAGATCGTGCTGTTGCCTGTCGCGGGTGTCACGATTTTTGACAGCACGGCTTTTGGTAACGGCGTCAGCGACGAGTTGAAAGCCTACCCGGAAGACCAGTTGATGGCCCCGCTCAATGAGCGCGCGGTGCAGTGGTCGGCCACGACCGGCGCTCTGCCTGCCGGAGCCAAGCCGTTGCTCACGCGCGACCACCAGCCGGCAGTGCAATTCCGCGTCGGCTTTGCCGGATTGCTCACGCCGCGCGTGATCGCGTCCGGTGTTGCGTTCTGCACCTTGCTTGCGCTTGTGCTAATGCGCCTGCACCGCCGACGTAGGAGCACAGGAAGAGTTTTTGGTAGTGGCGCAAGGTGGTGAGTTTGGAGTACCGGCTTCAGCCGGCTGGGCTGGCCAACGCAAGCTGCCGCCTAAAGGCGGGACTCCAAACCTTCTCTCCCGCTTGCACCGCTACCGAGTTTTTTATGGCTAGGCTCCCGCCAACCGCAGTTTTGGGGTTGAGCAATCAACCTGAGAAGGGCTATAACACGTCCGATGAAAGCCTTCACGGGAATAATCTGGATGCTGTTAGGCGCTTGCCTGACCCTGCACTTCGCCGCCGATAACACGATGGTTCGAATGGTCGGCGATACGCTGATAGTGATTGTCCTGCTCTGGCGGCTCTTGCTCTACTTACGCGAGACACAACCCGCCGCCGAACATCTACGTGCCATCGAACAGCTCGAATTACCCATGCTCAATTTGACGGCGCCATCACTGTCCAGCGAACACACGCTGCTTCTGCCAACCGCCGACGCGCGCGAACAAGATGAGCGCACCCCGATCCAGCGTTTGTTTACCGACGACAAATAGGTTGGTGCACTAAGGCGATTCCTATGCGTCAACCAAAATTCACCCCTGCCACTTGGCGTCAACGCTGGTTGCCTGCCGGGTTATGCCTGCTGCTCTGTCTGGCCTGTAATTGCCCCGCTTTCGCGCACGACCCTGGTTTGAGCAATGTCGAGTTGCGTCTGGCCAGCGGCCAACTCATCGTCTTTCTTGCCTTCAATCGCAGCGTCATCGAGCCGCTGGTGACAATAGATGCGAACCGCGACGGCAACTACACGCCGGAAGAGTTCAACGCCGCGCGCGCGCAGCTTGAAGCGCTGGCTCTCGGCACGTTTGAGATCAGCGCCAATGGCCAGCGTCTGACGCCGCTCGCGGCCAAAGCCGAACTCGACACTGGCAACGACGTGTTGTTTTATGTCGCCTTTGCCGGCGAGACCACGCTGCCGATCAAAGCCAAATCGCTCATCCTCGCCAAACTGCCGCGCAGCCATCGCCAGGTCGTCTCGCTGCTGACCGATCAAGGTCAAACGCTCAAGGAACAAATTCTCTCCGTCCAACAGGACAGCTTCGACAGCAGCGCGCCCGGCAACACCGAAACACAAGCGCCCAGCTTTTCTTTTGGGGAATTTTTGAAGCTGGGCATCGAGCACATCTTCACCGGCTACGACCATCTGGCTTTTCTCTTCGCCTTGCTGATCGTCGGCGGCAGTTTGAAAGAGGCCGCGAAAATCATCACCTCATTCACTATCGCGCATTCGTTGACCTTGGCCGTAGCAACGCTGGGCTTAGTCAATCTGCCTTCAACCATTGTCGAGCCGCTGATTGCCGCTTCGATTCTCTACGTCGGCGTCGAAAATCTGCTGCGCAAGGATTACCGGCGGCGCTGGTTGCTGACTTTCGCCTTCGGGTTGATTCATGGTTTCGGTTTTGCCTCAGTCCTGCGCGAATTGGGCATCGGCGCAAATGGCGGCGGCGTGGCCGTGCCGCTCTTCTCGTTTAATTTAGGTGTCGAAATCGGCCAACTCGCCATTGCCGCGCTGGCCTTGCCGCTGATCTGGCGGCTGCATCAATATCCGGTTTTTATTAAACGTTATGTGCCCGTTTGTTCCGTGCTGGTCGCGTTAGCGGGCGCGTGGTGGCTGTTAGAGCGGACAGTGCTGCGACATTGAAGAATAATACGGCACTTTCAATCTGAGTCTGGCGCGACTGCGTATTTATTGCCGAGGATCAATCAGATGAAAGCTAGGCTAACTTCGCTACTTCTCTTGCTGTGTAGTGCGACATTGTTCGCGCAAGACGGCGCGCGCAGGCTCTCTGGCACCGTCATCACGTCCAACAATGAAGTCGTGCGCGGCGCAACCGTCACCGTTAAAACTTCGACTGGTGACAAAACAGCGACTACTGATGGCGAGGGCAATTTCAGCTTGACCGTGCCGCGCGAAAGCGTGATTGTGTGCGTCACCGGCAAAAACATCGCGGCCAATGAAACAACCATCAACGCCAACCAGCCAAGCGAACGGTTGCGCCTGGAGATCGCCTACGTCATTCCGCAAGTACACGACAGCCTGGTCATTTCAGCCTCGCAGCTTGAGCCTGCCATTGACCGCCGCAACGAAGCCATCTACCGCGACACATTGTTTTCGCGCGATGATCAGGTCTTTCACACGCTCGACGCAGGCATCAACGCTGGGCAGCACGAAGGCGGCGGCAAGTCGCTCGAAATTCGCCGCTTCGGTTTCAACTTGGATCACGGTGGCGTCAACGGCGGCTTGAAAGTGCTGGTGGACAACGTGCAGCAGAACCAGGGCACGCAAGGACACGGGCAAGGCTACTTGGGTCAATTGAAATCCCTGACGCCGGAGTTGGTGCAGGACGTAGATATTCTCAATGGCCCGTTCAGCGCCGAGTACGGCGACTTTTCTGGCTTGGGCGTCGTCCACATTCGCTTGAAAGAGACACTGGCCGATCAACTCACGGCGCGTTTTCAGGGTGGCTCCTTCGACACGTTCCGCTCGTTTCTCGGTTACAGCCCAAAGCTCAAGGCCGACGATGCGTTGATTGCCTACGAGCTTTCGCGCAGCGATGGGCCGTTCAAAAACCCGCTGCGTTACAAGCGAGATAACGTAACTGGCAATTACATTCATCGTTTGAGTGACACGCGCAAGCTAGGCTTCAAATTCAACGCCGGACGCAACGATTTCTTTTCCTTCGGACAAATCCCTCTTGATCAGGTTTACGTGGGCGCACTGGATCGCTTCGGCTTCATTGACCCTGACAACGGCGGGCGTGTGCGCAGCGGTGTTTTGAGCGCCTACTACAGGCAGGAACAGCAGGGTGGCGCGGTTTTCAAAATAGATGGCTTTGTCTCGCGCTCGCTCTTCGATCTCTGGTCGAACTTCACTTTTTTTCTGGCTGACCCCAAGCACGGCGATGAGATTCAACAGCACGACTCGCGGTTGCAGGAGGGCGCTAACGTTCAATATCTGCGGCCCTACAAGCTGTTTGGGCAAAATGCGTTGCTGACCGCAGGCGCCAATTATCACGATAACCAAATCAACGTCGGGCTGTTTCCTTCGCTCAATCGCACACCGAACCGTAAATTTATTTCAGCGGAAAACCGCGCCAACGAAGAGATTCTGCTGACCAGCGCCCGCGCTCGCGTGTCGAACCTCGCCGGTTATGTACAGCAAGGTCTTGATCTCTTTCACGGCCACGTCCACGTGGAAGGTGGACTGCGTTACGACTATTTCCGGTTCAGGGTAAACGACCAGATCAACCCGGCAGATTCCGGCGTGCAAGGCGCTGGGCGTGTGCAACCAAAATTCAACCTGGCCGTCACGCCTGCGGATCGTTTGCCGCTGACCATCTACTTCAACTACGGGCGCGGCATTTCAAGCCAGGACGCGCGCGGCGTAGTGCAGCGGCCAGAACATCCGCATCTTTCAACGACGGACTTTTACCAAGCCGGTACGGCGCATCATTTCAAACGCTTCTCGGTCAGCACCGACCTGTTCCTGATTGATCGCTCGAACGAACAGGTCTACATCCCCGACGACGGCAGTTTTGAATTCAAAGGGCCGACACGCGCCTATGGCTTTGAGGTCAAGACGGCAGTGGCGCTTACGCAGCGACTTAGCTTCAATGCTGGGGTCACGCGAGTCACCAATGCCTTTTATCGTGACCTCTTCTTTGCCGAAGACGACCCTGCACCGGGCGCGCGCAAGTACGTAGACAGCGCACCACACATCGTCGGCAACGCGGCGTTGACGCTGAGCGATTGGCGCGGCTTCAGTGGTTCGCTGCGTTATCGCCACACCAGTAATTACCGGCTCGACCCTGTCGAACCGGGTGTTCGCGCGGGGGGGCTGGACGTGATTGATTTCAGCTTGAACCGCCGCTTGCGGCGCGGAGTCGAATTCAATTTGGCAATAGACAATCTGATCGACAAACGCTACTTCGAGACACAGAACTTTTTTGCATCGCGCATCGCGACGAATGCCGAACCTGCCGCGCGCATCCATGCGACGCCGGGCTATCCGCGCACATTCAGCGTTGGAGTTACGTTTAGGCTGGGTGCGAAGGATTAAGGCGCCAAAACATTTTGCCTCAGCGCGGCAAGAAAATTCGTTGAACTACAATCCGCCCACGCGGCACCGTTCGTAGCTATCAACGACGTACAACAAGAGAGCTTGTAGCGATGGCCTCCACGCCGGTTGGCAACAACTGGCGTGGAGTTTTTTCTTTTGTACGTGCCACGAATAGTGGCTAGCCTCAGTGCCCTTGTGGTAAACAGTCGCCGATGCCGGAATCATCACAAGACAAAACGAAACTGCTGCGCCGCATCGGCGTACTGGGCGACATCCATTGCGAAGACGGGCGGCTGGCGGCGGCGTTGGAATTTCTCCACGCCCAGCAACTCGATCTCATCTGCGCAGTCGGCGACATCGTGGACGGCCCTGGCGATGTCAACCGCACAATTGATTTGCTGCGCCAGTATCAAGTCATTGCCGTGCGCGGCAATCACGAACGCTGGCTCTTTGCAGGCGAGATGCGCGGATTGCCCGATGTAACTTCGCGCTTCGATTTGCAGTCGGCGGCGTGGGAGTATTTGCCGCAATTACCGCTCACGCGCCGCTTGGAGACGGTCGCCGGGCGTGCGTTGCTCTGTCACGGTCTCGGCGTAGATGATATGGCGGGCGTGTGGCCACTGGATGACAACTTCCGGCTGCATGCCAACTATCCGCTCTGGCAATTGGTCAACCGGCGCGAATTTCGTTTTGTCATCAACGGCCACACACATCAACGGCTGGTGCGCAGCTTCGGCGAATTGACCATCATCAATGCTGGGACACTCTATCGAAAACATCATCCATGTTTTTGCGTGGCTGATTTTGCCAAAGGCTTTGTGCAGTATTATGACTTGGTCTTGGAGGTGGAGCAGGCGCGCTTCAACATTGTCGAAGCAGAATTATTCCAACTACCGCCATCGTTCGATTGAAACCGTCTTACCGCAAGCTATGACTAAACATCTTTTCTACCGCTCGCATTTCTTCCGCTCCATTCATTTTCTACTTATCGGCGTACTGCTGGTCGCGCCGCTGCAAGCCCAACAGGCAACCGCGCCTGCTCAGGCACCTGCGCCGCCGAAACCGCAAACGCTCACCGAATTGCAAACGCAGATAACTGCGCTGCTCGATCAACCGAAATTCGCCTCGATGCGCTGGGGCGTGCGACTGCAAACCGCGCAGGGCAAAATGCTCTTCGAGCGCGACGCCGACAAGTCGTTCACGCCCGCGTCGAATATGAAGCTCTATACCACGGCGGCGGCGCTCGACGCCTTCGGGCCGGAATTCAAAATCCGCACGTCGGTTTACACGACGAAACCGGCGAGCAAGGTGGGCGTGCTCAGCGGCGACTTGATCCTGTACGGGCGCGGTGACCCAAACTTGTCGGCGCGCTTCGACGCGGAGAACCCGAAAAAGTTCGACGAGTTTTACCCGGCGGAAAAGATCGCCGCCATCGAACATCTGGCCGAACAGATCAAAGCGAGCGGCGTCCGCGTAATTACGGGCAACCTGATCGGCGATGACAGCTACTTCGCCGGGGACAAGCTAGGTATAGGCTGGGAATGGGATGATTTGCAGTTCTACTATGGCACGGAGGTAAGCGCGCTGACCGTCAACGACAACGTCCTCACCTATGTCGTCCGGCCGGGGCATCGCGCTGGCGAAGCGCCTACAATCGAAACCAAACCGCCGACCGGCTTCCCCACTATCATCAATCACGCGACGACCTCAGCGGGTGGGCAGACGCGCATTGGCGTTTATCGCCAACTCGACACAAACAACGTCGAGTTCTTCGGCACGATCTCGCGCAATGCGCGTGAGCACGAAGTGAACATCGCCGTGCACAATCCGGCCAGCTTTGCGGCGACGCTGTTGAAAGAGGCGCTTGAGCGGCGCGGCATTCGCGTGCGTGAACGCGCGACGCAGATGGACGCGATTGCGCGCGTGCACAGACCTTTCGACGCGAGCAAGCTGACCGAGTTGGCCTTTGTCGAATCGCAGCCTTTGTCAACGCTGCTGAAAGTCATCAACAAGCCGAGCCAGAATTTGCACACCGAGTTGTTGTTGCGCCAACTTGGAGTGATGCCGGGTGCGACGCAGGGCGTGCACGAACTGGACAACTACGGCAGGCCGAAACCGACGCTCGATCGTGCAATTGAGGCGCGCAAGACGTTTTTGCAAAAGGCTGGCGTGGATTTGACTGGTTTAAGTTTGCGTGATGGGTCGGGCTTAGCGCGTTCGGATTTGGTGACGCCGCGTGCGACTTCACGGCTGCTCGAATTCATGCTGACGCATCCGCACTTCACTGTCTTCCGTGAATCGCTGCCGGTAGCAGGCTTTGACGGCACGCTGGAACGGCGGATGAAAGGCACGCCTGCCGAAAGCAATGTGCGGGCGAAGACTGGTTCGCTGACGTACGTGAATGCGCTGTCGGGCTATTTGACGACGGCGCGCGGGCAGGTGGTGATCTTCAGTTTTTATGGCAACAACTATACAGGTAGCGGGCGCGACGTAACGGGCGTGATGGATCAGATTTGTAATTTGTTGGTGGAGTTTGCGGGAGAGCTGTAATGGAACCTGTCCCGGCACTTGCCAAATTACTTCAGCAGCACTTGCGACGCACGGATTGGGATGACTTCCCGGATGTCGTGATTCACGCCGAAGAGTCGGCAGTGAAGAAGCACCCACTCTACACGGCGGCCAAAAATGGCGATGATACGGCAGCCACCGAACTGGCGCTCGAAACTACGACGCTGAAAATATTGGAAAGACTTAGCGCCTTGGTTGGCTCACGCAAACCGCACCTGCTAGCAGTGACAGCATTGGAGGCGGTTAGCGTCAATGCCATTCCGCGTGCGGTGGCACAACAGCTTGGACAAATGCTCAATCTACCGCTCGCCAAAGGCATCATCCAAATCAATCGCGTGAGCCATACAGGATCAGGCGGTTATCAGCGCTTGGCACGGCCTGCGCTGTTTGGTGGGCCAATCAGTGAGGCTGAATATTTTCTGGTTGATGATTTCATCGGATAAGGCGGCACGCTGGCTAACTTGAAAGGATTTGTTGAGAGTACGAACGCCCATGTGATTGGCGCAACGGTTTTGACGGGGAAAGCTTATTCGGCGAAACTGCGGCTGACAGACGAAACTTTATAAACGCTGAGAGCGAAACATGGAAACGAACTCGAACAATGGTGGCTTGCTACCTTCGGCTATGGCTTTGAAAGACTCACTGAATCAGAAGCCCGCTACCTTAGCCGCGCTGGGGATGCTGACACCGTTACAACAAGAATTGTTGCGGCAATGGGAGACTGAAGCAGACGAGCGGTTTGCAGAGTCCTCACACTTGGGTGTGCTGCTAGCACAATTCAAAGTGGCGACGCAGCAAGCTGCCGACTGACTAGCTTTATCAACCTAACAGTGAAGATTCAGCGCAACACTTCAAAGACTTCCAACGCATGCGGAATCTTGCCGAACGGCGCCGAAACCTGCACGCCCTGCACGTAAGGGCGCACCTCCTGTAACATCTCCTGCGCAATCTTGACGCCCTCTTTCAAACCAGCCGCGCCATCGGGCGCTTTGCGCATGCGTTCCAGAATCGGTTCGGGTACCGAGATGCCGGGCACCTCGTTGTTGAGAAACTCGGCGTTGCGATAGCTCGTCAGCGGCCAGATGCCCGGCACAATCGGAATCCGGCAGTGTTCGATGCGCTTGAGAAAGGTCTTCAACTGTTCAACGTCAAAGACCGGCTGCGTGATGGCGAATTCCGCGCCCGCTTCGACCTTCCATTCAAAACGGCGCAGTTCGTAATCCAAATCCTGCGCGCCGGGATTGACGCCGACGCCGATGACGAATTTCGTCGGCTCGCCACCAATGGAGTTTCCGCCGGGATCAATGCCGTGATTCAGGCGATTGACCAGATTGCACAGGCCGATGGCATCAATGTCAAAGACGGCAGTCGCATCCGGGTACGGCCCCATCTTCGGCGGGTCGCCCGTGACGAGCAGAAAGTTGCGCAAACCCAACGCCGCTGCGCCCAGCAAATCTGAAAACATCCCCAACAAATTTCGATCACGACAGGCGTAATGCGTGACGGCTTCGAGTCCGACTTGTTGTTCGATAATCAAAGACACTGCCAGCGCGCCCATACGCGATTGCGCGCGCGGGCCGTCGGGCACGTTGACCGCGTCCACGCCGTTGTCTTTGAGCAGGCGCACGCTCTTGAGCATGCTCGACGGGTCGCAACCTTTGGGCGGGACGATCTCGACGCTGGTGACGAATTCGTTGTTGGCGATCTTCCTAGCCCAACGCGAGCGTTCAGCAAAGGGCATTGGCTCGACGGCTTGCGAAGCGCTCTCTTCAACTGTGAGCGCGGCGATGGAAGTGCGGCCTGGGCTGAGCGCGCGCGCGGCGTCTACGACCAGTTTGATGTGTTCGGGCGTGGTGCCGCAGCAACCGCCGACGAAGCGCACGCCGGCGGTGATCAGGCGTTTGGCATATTCGCCCAGGTAATCGGGCGAGGCCATGTACATGCGCCGCCCGCCGACATCGCGCGGATTGCCAGCGTTCGGCTGCGCGGACAAACGGCGCGTCGTGTGGGGCCGCATTTTTTCGATGGCTTCCAAAATCGCTTGCGGGCCGACCGAACAGTTCAAGCCGATGACGTCATCGGGGCCGAGCCAGGCATCGAGGCGTTCGGTGAAGACTTCGGGCGCGGTGCCAAAGGCCGTCTCGCCGCGTTCGTTGATGGTCATCTGCGCAAAGATGACGTGGTCGCACAGTTCGCGCACAGCTTGAATGGCTTGCCGCATCTCGGCCAGGTCGTGAAAAGTTTCGAGCACAAAACAGTCAACTCCCCCTGGGCCGCTCTCTAGCAACACCTGCGCCTGCTCTTTGAACAGCGCGCGCGCCTCGTCCATCGAAGTCGGGCCGTAAGGTTCGATGCGCACACCAATGGGCGAAATCGCGCCCGCGATGAAGACATCGTGTTTGGCCGACGCGCTGGCGTTGCGCGCAATCTTCACCGCGGCGGCGTTGATCTCGGCCAGTTTGTCATCCAGCCCCAATTTCGCCAGCCGCAGCCGCGACGCGCCGTAAGTATTGGTCTCGATGATCTCAGCGCCCGCCTTGATATATTCGCGGTGAATGTTGGCAATCAGGTCGGGCGCGGACAGATTCAACTCGTCATAGCTGCGGTTGATGTAGACGCCCTTGCTGTAAATCATCGTGCCCATCGCGCCATCGAAGACGCGCACACGGTCGGCTTGAATGAATTCTCGAAAGTTTTTCATGGCAATTGCGGATTGCGGATTGCGGATTGCGGATTGCCGTCCATTCGGCAATTCGTCAGCCGCTGGCCGCAATTAAAAAGACCTCGCGCCACAAAGCAACGCGAGGTCTTTTCGGAAAACTTTGTTGTCAGCCGGAATTCCGGCTTGGCTCTTTAGCAGTTTTTTTCGTGGAGCAATTCGCCGGAACTCGCCACGCGCTGATTGCAAAAGAAAAGCGGAGACAGAAGGATTCGAACCTTCGGTAGAGCTTTACACCCTACAACGGTTTAGCAAACCGCCGCCTTAAGCCACTCGGCCATGTCTCCAATGAACGTTGTGCATTGTCTTCATCGAAATGGAGGCTGTCAAGTCCGGCGCTCGACCGACAGCCTTTCGGTTTCACTAGCGCTACTTGACGATTACTTGAACAGTATTCGCTGTCAGGCCAGCGGCGCTCAAGCTGATGTCTACTGCGCCGCGCCCGCTCAGCGTGCGTGGCACGAGCACATTGACTTGATCCAGGCCGGCCAGCGCTTCCTGCGCTCCGGCATAAAAGACTTGCGCCGCTTCGCCGCCGAGCGCGACGCTGACTGCGGCCAGCGAACTGCGCCCGCGCAGCCCCGTGCCGAACAGAATCAGAAAGACGCGGTCGCTCTCCGCCCCCAACTCAATCGGCACTGCCACAAACTTGCCTTGCGCCGCATTGTAGCGCGCCACGCTTTCGTAGCTTTGCGAACCATCGCCCAGGAGGCGCAGCACCTGCGCGGTAGCCAGCCCACTAGATGAGTCGAATGAGAAGAGACCTGGCGCGACCGGGTTGATCTGCTTGACGCCGACCGACCGGTTGTCAT
This sequence comes from uncultured Acidobacteriota bacterium, assembly GCA_963699175.1. Lineage (GTDB taxonomy): Bacteria > Acidobacteriota > Blastocatellia > RBC074 > RBC074 > JACPYM01. The sequence goes on from OY969418.1 coordinate 3,444,739, forward strand.
CGCCGCTCGTGACCGTAATGGTGGCCAACCCTGTCGCCGTACCTGACGGAATCTGGTAGTTGACCTGATCCGCCCGGACGTAGAAGAGCGGCGCAAGGCGTTCGTAGCCGAAACTGTCCCGCACGCGAACCGTCGTCCCGGCTAGCGAAGTCGGCAGCGGAAGCGTCGTAGCAGCTTCGCCCTGGCTAGAGATCGCCAGCGCAGAGCCAAAGGTTGAAACGATAGACTCGGGAGCGACAGCCGTAGCGGCATAACTGGCGGCTGAAACAGTAGCCGCCGGATTATCTTCCACGGCCCGCAGAATATCGGAGTAAAGAAAGCTGACCGGCTGGGCAAAGGTGACCGAAGTGCTCCCCGTCACCACGACTACCAAGTCATATTTCGGAACGGCGAAGATCCATTGATCCTGCGCTCCCGCAGCGGTGTAAATGTCAAACTCCGGCCCCTGTGCGCCATCCGCGCCGTCCAGCGAAAGCAGCCACCACAGATAGCCGTAACCCAACGGGTGTCCGGCAAAGGTGCTCGCATAGCTCAGCCAGTGCCGCATAGATTCTTGCAGCCATTCGTCAGAGACGACTTGCCGGTTATCCCAGCGCCCATTGCGTAACAGCAAGTAGCCGAGCTTCGCCATGTCGCGCGGGCGCAGATACAGCCCGCCGCCCGTGTGGACGACAGAATTGCCCTGGCCCGGATACCAGTTGAAGCGCGTGATGCCGAGCGGCCCGAATAGATATTGTTGCGCGAAACTCTCGACGCGCAGGCCGACGGCTTTCTGCACTACGCCGCCGAGCATAATCACGCCGCCGCTGTTGTATTCGAAGCGTGTCCCCGGCTGCTCGCGCATGGCCCAATCCACGACGAAGCGCAGCCAGTTGCACAGGCATTCGTTCATCCGCTGGAGCGGCGAGCCGTTGTAATTGGCTTCGCTCCAATCCATCCCCGTGCGCATGGTGAGCAGGTCTTGCACGGTCAGCGCGGATTTGCGCGCGTCGAGGTTACTGATCGGCTGATATTCGGAGAAATAATCTATCGCCCTCGCACTGACGCCGGGCAGCTTCCCTTGCTGGATGGCAATACCGGTGAGCAGTGACGTGACGCTCTTGGTGTCCGATTGCAGCGTGTGCAGGTCGTTCGGCCCCCAACCGTTGAAATACTCCTCGACGACCAGATGGCCGTTACGCACGATCAAGAGGCTGTCGAGGTCTCTGATCTGACGCTGGCGGATGCGATTGACGAGCGCCGACAGGATGGCCGCGTTGAGCCCCTGTGCGGGCGGAGATGAAGTGCGCCATTCGCCGGTCGGCCAGTAAGCTTCGGGCTCGGCCCCGCGCGCGCTTGGTGCGTTCAGCAAAGCGCAGATGGCGAAGCCCAACATCACAAGGCAAGTTGATTGGCGCAGGCTTTGAATGATTTTCGTCATAGGTCACTTACTAATGTTATGCAGCAAAGGCGAAAGAGGGATGCTTGACGCTCGCAATGTGCCGGAGGCACAGCGGAAATTAGCCGGGGATGCAATCCCCGGAACACAACGCCTGAGGCCTCCGCGTCCTGAAGGGACGCAGGATCGAGCTTCGTCCAGCGTCCCTTCAGGACGCGCGCCATGTCTGCGGCTACTTCCGGGGATTGCATCCCGGCTAATTTCCGCTGTGCCTCCGGCACTGTAAAGTTGTCAATACCTTGCAATCTTCTTCGCCTGCGTAAAATCATTCACGTACTTTGCTACGGCTCAACTGTCCTCCCGCCGGTTGGCCGGCTTAAAGGTGGTCTGCACGGAATGACGCGCGCCGGTGGCGGCGGCGACAATTGGCCGCGCAGCATCACGGCTTTGATTGTAGCGAGCGCGCGAATATTCTCCAGCGGATTTGCCGCGAGTAGCACCAAATCGGCCCGTTTGCCGACAGCGATGCTACCGATTTGATCCGCTTTGCCGAGGAATTCCGCCGCGTTGATCGTCGCCGTCCTGAGCGCCGCGTAAGGCGGCAACCCGGCAGTCACTAGCTCCGCCAACTCATCGTGCAGCCCCGTGCCAGCAGCAGTCACATTGGTTCCGGCGTCCGTCCCGGCCAGCAGCTTCGCGCCCGCCTCGTGCAAAGCTCTCACCATCTGGCGCCGATGCTGAACAATCAACAGGCGCTCTGACGGCGTTGCGCCAAAAAGTGGCGCCACCAAATCGAAGGCATTCAGCGTCGGGCAATTCCAGGCCCCGGTCTCAACGGTCTTGGCAACCAAAGCTGGAATCTTTGTTTCATCAATGTTCGCCCAGGCTCTAGGCCCCCAAAAGTTCCCCGCACGGTTCAACGCCACATCGTAGCCGGTCAAGTGTTCGACCGAGATGTGCCCGGTCATCAGAGCTTCTTCGATGGGCACGCGCGTGGGGACGTGGCCGACTACGCGGATGTTGTAGCGGCGGGCGGCGGCGAGGATCGCTTGATAAGCCGACAGTTTCAATTCCTGATGAACTTTGATGAAGTCCCAGCCCGCGCTGACCTGGCTGGCGACGATAGCGTCAGCCTGCGCGGGGTTCTCCACGATGATCGGGTTGGAGGTGAAGGCCGTGCTGCCGTCCAACCCTGTCCCAGCAGAGTAAACAGTCGGGCCAGCCAGCGAGCCGTTGTTGATGCGCTGGATCAAATCCCGAATCTGTGCCGTGCCCCACATGTTCCGCACCGTCGTTACGCCGTTCGCCAAGTAGCGCGGAAGATCGGCCTGTTCGAGATGCGCGTGCATATCAATCAACCCCGGCAGCAAGTATTGCCCGCAAGCGTAGACGACCTGCGCCTCAGCAGGAACACTGACCGTGCTGCTGTCGCCCAGTTCGACAATCACGCCGTCACGGACGATCACGGTTTGCGAAGAAAGCACGCGCTCTTCGTTCAGCGGGATCACCTGCACGCCGACGAAGGCCGTGACGTTCGCCTGTTGTGGGGGAGCCGTCACGAAATCCTGACAGGTGAAATCGTCAAGCGGCATCAACATAACTAACAGTAGCGCCGACCAAAAATAACTTTTCAGCATAATTCCTCTGTTTTCTCTGTCGGTTCAACCTAAATCGCACCATATGAGATTGGTACATTGAATGAAGACGCGAGCTGCGGCGTGCGGGTGTTCAGAGTACCGCCTTTAGGCGGCGGGTGGCGCGAAGCGCCCAATTGACGCGCCTGCGGCGCGCTGCCGCCTAAAGGCGGTACTCTGAACGCGTGCCGATGCTGTATTCAGACAAAGTCGAATGTACCAAGTAGGTTGTTTCGATTTAGCGACTGAAGCTTACCGTCACCACATTGGCCGCCTTACCGTCCACCAGCAACGCAACGTTGACTTCACCGCGTCCAGCCAGCGTGCGCGGCACGCGCAGATTCACTTGATCGAGTCCGGCGAAATCGCCTTGTGGCCCGGCGTATTCGACTCCTGCGCTCACGCCGCCAAGCGATGCCGTTACGCTGCTGAGCGCGCTACGATTGCGCCAGCCCGTGCCGAAGAGCAGCAGGAAGACTTGATCCGTCTCCGGCCCCAGCTCAATCGGCACGGCGACGAAGCGGTTCTGCGCCGTGTCAAAGCGCGCGACCGGTTCAAACGTTTGCGCGCCATCGGATCGTATGCGCAAGACGACTGCCGCCGCCACGCCTTGCCCGTTGGCGTTGGCGGCAAACACTCCTGGCGCGACGGTTGCGACCTGCGCCGCTCCGATGGCACGCGCCTGGCCGTTGCTAGACACAGTCAAGGTGGCTGCGCCGTTCAACGTTCCGGCAGGAATCAGATAATTGATCTGCCCAGGCGAGACGAAGAAGAGCGGCGCGTTACGTTCCACCCCAGCAATGTCCCGCACCTTCACTGTCACGCCCGCGAGCGTGGTCGGCAAAGGCAGTGTCGTGGCGGCGACCGCGTTGGCAGCGAAGTTTGCGCCGAAGGCCGCTGCCATGGCCTCGCTGGCCACTTCCGCTCGGTAACTGGCAGCCGAGAGGGTGCTGACCGTGTTGGCCCGCACCCATTGCCCGTCAACCAATTCCCAAGTGTCGTCGAGATTGGGACCCTCCCAGTAGCCACCGAATAGAACAATCCGCCCTCGTGCTGCGTCGTAGGCCATCGCTTGGAGCAGGCGTGGGGTGGGGATCGCGCCGCTAAACGGTTCCCATTTCGTTCCATCCCAAGTCCACGCGCGTTGATCGGCGCTATCGCCGCCGACCAGATGCACCTTACGCCCAACTGCATCGAAGGCCATGCGATGATGTGAGTGCGGGCCAGGGCCGGGCTGTCTGATCTCAAGCCAACGCTGGCCGTTCCACTCCCAGAAATCGGACAAGGTTTTCTGCCCATCAATGCCGCCGAACAGCAGTACGACGCCGCGCTCTTTGTCGTATACCAGGTCGTGATGCACGCGAGCGGGCGGGCCGGTGGTCGCCACTTGTCGCCACGTCGCGCCGTCCCACGTCCAGGTATCGCCCAGCGGATTGAAGTTGCGATCCTGACCGCCAAACAGGAGCGTTACACCCCGCGCCTCGTCATAGATCATTACGTGATGGTTGCGCACCCCTGGGCCACCCTCACTGCCGAGTCGCCAGTTGCTGCCGTCCCATTCCCTCGTATCGCCATAAAGCCCATCGCCCTGGCCGGGCAGTCCGCCCTGCAGGACGAGCACCTGCCGTTTTATGTCGTAGGCCACACCGCCGAGGGTGCGGGGACTCGGCCCGCTCCGGTCAATCAGTTCCCAGACACCTCCGCTCCACGCCCAGACTTCTCCCACTGTTCCTCCCGTCACTTGGTCGCCGTTGACGAGCAAGACCTTTTGGCGTTGAGTGTCGAAGACGAGCGCATGGCCGGCGCGCGCTTGCGGTTGTTGAGCGAATGTCTGTAGGACGCTCAGACAGAAAACGCTGAGCAGAAGGATGAAAGCGGTTAATTTGACCTGCATTGATCTTTGTCGTTGCTCCCTGAAGCAGGAGAAATATCCTCAAATGAGCCTTTGTGGCGTTTTTTGGCGGGCTGCTATAATGCCCGCCACCGCTGGCGAGATTGCCAGGCTCCACCAAATCATCTTTGCGCATCCGATACTGACTTAAAGTCTCTTGGCGAGTCGTGAGGAAGTTCGGATAAAGCTCGGATTTTTTTCGGATGAGGCTTTGAAGATGGAAACGCTGAAACAGGATAAGCAGTTATACGAGTTCGGGCCGTTCCAATTGGATGCGGTTGAGCGCCTTTTGACGCGCGCAGGTGCGCCCGTGCAGTTGCCGCCCAAAGTCTTTGACACGCTGCTTGTGCTGGTCGAACATAGTGGCCACATCCTGGAAAAAGACGAATTCATCAAGCTCCTCTGGCCCGACACCTTTGTCGAAGAAGGCAGCCTGACGCGCAACATCTCTTATCTGAGAAAGGCGCTAGGCGAAGGCGAGGCCGGACAGCCATATATCGAGACCATCCCGAAGCGCGGCTACAGGTTTATCGCCCCGGTCAAGGCGGTGTTGGTTAATGACGCGGCGTCGCACACGGAAAATGGAATCCGCGAAGAACCCAACTCGGTGACTGAGTCTTCGGTTGCTAAAACAGAGTCGAACGGGGCGGGAGCTTTCAGCAATGCTGACAAGCCGGAGACCACGTCATCATTGCTCGTCGAGCCGCAACTTGGGCCGCCGACATACGCCCGAGCTGCCAGCCGCTCAACCGCGCAAAAGAGATCGTTTGTCACAGCTTCAGTCTGGCTTCTGATCGCGCTCGTCGGTGCGGCATTGTTTTTCAAAGCCGCTGCTTCGCGCTCAGCCGGAAACCTCACCCTTTCTCCCGCGAACCTACAGCTCACCAAATTGACGAATACCGGGCAGTCCCGCTTTCCCACGCTCTCGCCCGACGGAAAATATTTGGCCCATGTGCTCGATGACGGCCGTCGGCAAGGTCTGGTGGTACGCCAGGTCGAAAACAGTAGCAGCGTACAAATCGTCCCGCCAGCCGAGGTGAGCTATCGCGGGCCGACCTTCTCGCACAACAACAGCTACGTCTACTACGTGGTCTACGAAGGGTCTCCGATGATGGGCGTGCTCTATCAAATTCCCCTGCTCGGCGGCGTGGCGAAGCGGATCATCAACGACGTAGACAGCCCCGTAGCGCTCTCTCCTGACGGAAGCCAGCTTGCCTTCGTGCGGAATTATCCGAGCACCGGCGAGACCTCGCTAATCGTGGCGAATGTGGACGGTGGCGGTGAGCGGCGCGTGGCGACGCGCGTACAACCCTCGCCCTTTTCGCTGGCCGGGCCGACTTGGTCACCGGACGGCAAACAGATCGCCTCTGCGGTCAGAACCATCAACGGCTGTCTTACGAACTCGGATGTACTGGCGGTGAATGCGCAAGATGGGACGCAGACGCTGCTCACGCAACAGACGCCCGGACACAGATGGATTACCATGGGGCAAGTCTGCTGGCTCCGCGACGGCAGCGGGATTCTGGCCGTCGCCTGGCGCGAACCGACCTACACCTTCTCCGATCAACTCTGGCTGATCCCCACGCGCGCGGGTGAGCCGCGCCAGGTAACCAACGACTCGAACAGCTACACCGGCATCAGCGCGTCGGCGGATGGGCACAAGCTGGCGACGACACAGTCCACGCGCGTCTCGAACATCTACGTCGCGCCAGCGGGCGAAATCGAGCGCGCTACGCCAATAGCCCCTGGCATAATTGGTTACGCCGGTCTGTACCTGGGGCTGGCGTGGACGCCTGACAACAAAATCGTTTACAGCTCGACCGCCAGCGGTCATTCCGACCTCTGGCAAATGGACAACGATGGCCGTAACCGCAGGCAGTTGACCGATGATCCAGCCACAGATCTCCAACCTGCCGTCTCGCCCAGCGGGCAAGAGATCGCCTTCGTGTCCTGGCGCAGCGGCGCGCGTGCCCTTTGGTTGATGCAGATGGGTAGCGGCGGTCTACGTCTACTGACAAATAATGCTGGCGAAAGCTCGCACAGCTTTTCGCCGGACGGGCAGTGGATCGTTTATGACGTGCTGGACTCTGGCGTGCCCAAGCTATGGAAGGCGCCAGTTGGCGGCGGGGCGCCAGTGCAGCTTACGGATTTTCATTCTTTTCAACCGGTCGTTTCGCCCGACGGTCAGTGGTTGGCCTGTTATTACTTCGCGCCGCCATCCGTGCGCTTGAAGCTGGCTTTAGTTCCCTTTGGCACAGGAGAGGTGGCGCAGAGTCCGGCCAGAGTCTTCGACAACTTGCCGCCGCAAGGGCGGATGCTGCTGCGCTGGACACCCGACAGCCAGGCGCTGGTTTTCGGCAGCACTCAACACGGCGTCTCCAACCTCTGGCGACAACCGCTGGACGGCAGCCCAGCCAAACCGATCACCAATTTTAGCGAAGACAGGATTTTCAGCTTTGCCTGGTCGCCGGATGGCAAGCGGCTGGCTTACGAACGTGGCAAAGTGCTCAGCGATACGCTACTGCTGACCGTGCGCTAAACATCAGCAAGACTGATTCAACGATGCCGTTGCGCGCGCTGGCCGCTGTCGGTCATCAGCTTGAGCTTGAGCGAGAGACTGTTGATCTCGTGGCGCAAGCTCTCGCATTGTTGGGCGTCGGTGCAGGCTGCCAGTTGTGCTTCCAACGCTTCGATCTCGCGGCGCAATTCGACCTCGACAGGCACGTGGCCCGCGCTCTTGAGCATCGCGTAACCGAGCCGCAAATCACCAGGCGTGTTGAAGTACTCGGTCAGGTCGAGCGGCTTGCCTTTGCCCGGCAAGTTGTCGAATTCGCCCCGCTCGATAGCCTCGCGGATTTTGTTTTCGATCAGTCGTCCGAACGGCATAGGCAAAGTTTAGCCAGTCAAACATTGAGAAACAACTGGGGGGTGTTTAGACTGTGCGCGTTCCTGGGAGCGCACGCGGCTCGCGTACAGAGATTACGGAAGAGACACATTGAAGTGAATGTGGCGCCTCCCAACGCCCGCACGCGAGCCGCGTGCGCTCCCAGGTCAATCCACAATTCCGATTTCCTTGCGAGGCTTATGAAACAACTACGCTGCTCCCTACTCGCGCTGTTTTGCTTATTTGTCTGCGCGTCTGCCGCGCTGGCGCAATCTCAATCGCTCGACGGCGTCTGGCAATTCGCCGTTGACCGCGAAGGCAAATGGACGATCAACGATTTGAACGCCGCGCGGGAGTGGCGCGAGATTCGTGTTCCGCTCTCCTGGAACGCGCAGTTCGCCGACCTGCGCGATTATCGCGGCGTGGCGTGGTATCGGCGGACGGTCGAGATGCCCGCGTTGAAACCCGAGCAGACAGCGTTGTTGAAGTTCGGCGCGGTAGACTATTTCGCCGAAGTCTTCGTCAATGGGCAGAAGGCAGGCGAGCACGAAGGCGGCTATCTACCCTTCACGCTCGATGTCGGAAAGTTGATCAAAATGGGCGCGAATGAAATCGCTGTGCGTGTGACTGATCCTGACAACGACAAGGCGCGTTGGGGCGAGATGATTTACAACGAGTTGCCACACGGAAAACAGAGTTGGTATGTGCAGACAGGTGGGATTTGGCAATCGGTTTCTTTAGAGATTAAACCGAAGGTCCACCTCATAAAGGTTGCAGCAACCCCAAAACAAGATGGTTCCTTCTGGATTGACTTTGACATCGTGCCAGAAGACCCAGACCGCTACGAAAGCTATGACTTTCGGATGACTTACAAAAGATATAAGAACAACCCTGAAGTGAAAGTCATTGATCCTTTAGGTAGGACAATCAAGACGTGGGTGGCAGCGGGTGGCAATAGGCATTGGGCATTCAAAGGTCGAATTCCCAACCCTATGCGATGGAGTGTAACCCACCCCAACCTCTACACTGTCGAAGTAAAGCTACCGAATGGCGACCATCATACTGACCGCTTCGGCTTCCGCTCCTTTGCAACACGCGACGGCAAGTTCTATCTCAACGGCGAACCCATTTACATCATCTCCGCCCTCGACCAAGACTTTTACCCCGAAGGCATCTACACGCCGCCTTCTTACGAATTCCTGCTCGATCAGATGCGCAAGGCCAAGCAACTTGGCCTGAACATGCTGCGCACGCACATCAAAGTACCCACGCCCGATTACCTGCGCGCGGCTGATGAGACGGGGCTGCTGATCTGGTATGAAATCCCAAGCTGGGACGACAACGTATGGACGGAGGCAGCGGCCAAGCGCGGCGAAGCGATCTTCTTGGGTCAGCTCGAACGCGATTGGAATCACCCGTCGGTCGTCATCCAGAGCATCATTAACGAAGCTTGGGGCGTGCGAGGTTTGCGCGAGGAGCAGACGCGCAAGTGGCTCAAAGACGCCTTCAATCGGCTCGCGCCTGAAGCTGCTAAAGCCGGGCGGCTGACCGTGGATAACAGCCCCTGCTGTCAAAATTTCCATCTCAAAACGCACATCGCTGATTTTCATCAGTACTACTCGATCCCGGACAATCGCGCGGCGTGGGACAAGTGGGTGGCCGATCTGGCCTCGCGTCCGGCTTGGTTGTGGAGCAAGAACGGTGATGCAGAGCCGACGGGCAAGGAGCCGATTGTCTTGTCGGAATTCGGCAACTGGGGTTTGCCCATGCTGCCGGATAAGTTGCCCTGGTGGTTCGAGCGTGATTTCAACGGGCGTGAGGTGACGCGGCCCGCCGGTGTGTTTGACCGCTTTCACGGTTACAAGTTTGATCGGCTGTTTTCGGGGTTTAATGACTTGGCACGAGCGACGCAGCGGCATCAGTGGGTCTCGCTCAAACACGAGATCGAAGAGATTCGCCAGCACGCGCCGATTCAGGGCTACACGATCACCGAGTTCACCGATCTGAATTGGGAGTGCAACGGGCTGCTCGATATGTATCGCAACCTGAAGGTCTACGCGGGCGAGATGGCAAAACTGCAACAGCAGGATGCCGTCTTTGCGCATCCGGTCTCGCCATCATATGTAAGCACGGAGAAGATCGAGTTGACGACTTACGTTTCGCGCTACAGCGCAGCGGCGGCCAAAGCTTTGAAGCTGAGCTGCTACGCTGACGGCAAACTGATCACGTCATCGCAGATCAAACCGGCAGCGCGGGCTTCAGTGGTTGTGGATGAGCGGCTCGCGTTGACTGCGCCAAACGTGACGAAGCCAATGGCGTGGCGCACCAAGCTGGATTTACGTGACGCCAGCAACAAGGTCATTGCAGAAAACTATCTCGATTTGTTCATTTATCCCGAACCGGTGAAACAGAGCGGCCAGGTTTATCTGGCAGGTGGTTTGTCAGCATTGAGTGAAGCGTTGAAAAGCACGGGTTACACGCTGGCCGCCGCGCCGGATAAGGAAGCCGTCATTCTTACCGACAAGCTGGATCAACAAACACAAGGCTGGCTCAACGCCGGGCGGCGCGTGATCGTGTTGGCCGACAGCAAAGAGGCGCTGGCTGATGGTTTGCCTATCAAGCTCACGCCGCGCAATGGCGCGACGGGTTACGACGGCAACTGGGTGACCAATTTCAACTGGGTCAACGTCAATCAAGCGCCGTTCAATGCTGTAGCCTTCGACAAGCTGCTTGGCTTTGAAGCCGAAGCCGTCACGCCGAAGTTCGTGATCGAAGGCGTGAAGGCAGAAAACTATGACGACGTGCTCTCCGGCATCTTTCTGGGTTGGGTCAATAAGAACGCCGCGTTGGTGTTGCGTGCGCAGGTGGGCGCAGGGCGCGCGTTGATTACGACTTTCCGTTTGGCTGAAAGCTACGGAAAAGACGAGTATGCGCGGCATCTGCTCGACGCAATGATTAAGCTGGCAGGCAGCGAAGCATTTGCGCCGCAACTCAAACTGTGAAGCGCAAAGACCAGAACAATGAGTCAGCTATCAGGCGGCAGTACGAGAAGCACGGCGCGCAGACTTTTTATCAACAGTACGGCGCGGCTTATCGCAATCCACACGAGGCCGCTATCCGCGGAATGCTGCGTGTAGTCGTCCCGCGCTGGCAGCTTGATCTGACGCGCGTGCTCGATCTGGCGTGCGGCAGTGGTGAAGTGACGCTTGTGCTGCGGGAGTTAGGTGCGGCCACGATTGACGGCATTGACCCATACACGGGCGCGGCCTATCAAGCGCGCACGGGGCAAGCGGCTGAAGGCCTGAGCTTCGAGCAAATTGTCGAGGGTGCATTGTCCGGGCGCACGTATTCGCTCATCGTGTGCAGCTTCGCGTTGCATTTGCTGACAGCCTCGCGTCTACCAGCGTTGTTATTTCGCTTAGCCGAGGTCGCGCCACGCCTGCTTATTCTGACGCCGCACAAACGACCAGAGATCAAAGAGGCTTGGGGTTGGACACTGGAAGATGAATTGATGATCGAGCGGGTGCGTGGACGTGTCTATCGAAAACATTAAGACCCGCGCCAAATAATCAGCTTGCAATCCCGCACAGCAAAGCTATACTGCCCGCCGTTTGCACTGCTTGGCTCGTGCTGTCCTGACGAGCATCCCACTTGAATAATCTCCACACCGAGCAAGAGGACAAACCGCGATGAACATGCCCCAGTTACCTGTGTTGTTGCTGCAAGGCGGCGCAACGCGGCTGCTGCCGATTGATTATGTCGTGCTGGCGCTCTATTTCGCCGTGATCTTTGCCATCGGCTGGTACTTCGCGCGGCGCGAGCGCACGACGAGCGACTATTTTCTGGCGAGTCGCGACGTGGCGTGGTGGGCGATTGGCGCGTCGCTCTTTTCGGCCAACATCGGCAGCGAGCATTTCATCGGCTTGGCGGGCACAGGCGCTTCGTCGGGGATGGCTGTCGGACACTTTGAATGGCTGGCGGCGTTGATCGTGTTGCTGTTGGGTTGGGTCTTTGTGCCGTTCTATTTGCGCTCAAAGGTCTACACGATGCCGGAGTTTTTGGAGCGGCGCTACAACAGCGCGTGTAGGACGTATCTGGCGAGCATTTCGCTGATCGCGTATGTGTTCACGAAAATTGCCGTGGGTATCTTTGCGGGCGCGATTGTATTGAAAGCAGTGTTGGGCTGGGGGATGGTCAAGAGTTCGCTGGCGATTGTGATCGCGACGGGAATTTATACGATTGCGGGAGGCCTGGCGGCAGTAATCTACACCGAAGTAATTCAGACGGTGATTCTGACGGCGGGCGCATTGTTGCTGATGTTTATCGGGCTGGACAAGATTGGCGGCTGGTCGGGTTTGCAGACAAATGTGCCAGGCGAGTTCTTTCATATGATGAAGCCGGCGACGGACAGTGAGTTTCCGTGGACGGGCATCTTTTTCGGCGCGCCGATTCTGGGCATCTGGTATTGGTGCACCGACCAGGTCATCGTGCAGCGCACGCTCTCGGCCAAAAGCGTCGAGCACGCGAGGGGCGGCACTATCCTGGCGGGCTTCCTGAAAATTCTGCCCGTGTTTATGTTGGTCGTGCCGGGGATGATTGCGCGGGCGCTCTACCCGAGCGAGATGGCGGCGGATTCCAATGCGGCGTTCCCGCTGCTGGTGGCGCGTTTGATGCCGCCGGGGTTTCAGGGCGTGATGGTGGCGGCGATGCTGGCGGCGCTGATGTCAAGTTTGAGCGCAGTCTTCAATTCAAGCTCGACCATCTTCACGATGGACTTTTATAAAAAGCTGCGGCCCGCGGCATCGGAGCGGCATCTGGTCAACGTCGGGCGGTTGGCGACGGTAGTGATGACCGGGCTGGCGCTCCTGTGGATTCCGTTGATAGGCCGCATCAGCTCGCAGCTTTGGATTTATCTGCAAAGCGTGCAGGCTTACGTGTCACCACCGATTGCCGCCGTCTTTTTGTTTGGCATTGCGTGGAAGCGCGTCAACGGGCACGGCGCGTTGGCGTCGTTGCTGGTCGGCTTCGTGCTCGGCGCGGCGCGCTTCATCCTCGAAGTAGTTTATGCCGGACAACCGCTCGAAGGTTGGTTGGCCACGTTTGTCAGAATGAACTTTCTGCACTTCGCGGTGTTGATGTTTGTGATTTGTGTAGTGGTGCTGGTGGTGGTGAGCTTGCTGACACCTGCTCCGGCTGCCGAGCAACTCACCGGGCTGACATTTCAAACGGCACAGGACGGCGGCTCAAGTGAAACGATGGAGTCTGCTACGCCGTTACAACAGCGGCTCAATTGGGTTTTCACGCTAGTCTTGTTGGTGACGATGATTGCGCTGTGGGTTTACTTTGCTTGATGCCGTTGTCCGACAAGCTGCCAGAGTTTGTCGTAGGCTTCCGGTGTGGCGCAACCCGGAGTTAGCGACAAGCTCTGGCAGCTTGTCGGACATTTTCCCGAGGAGGATTCTGATGAAGTTGTTACAGGTGGTTTTGCTCTTTGGCTCGCTGGCGCTCACCGGCAGTTGCAATTCTTCGCCTGCTGAGAGTGAACCGGCTAAACCGGCCGTGACTGTGCCCAGCAACGAGAAAGAGAAAGAGGCCGCTATTGCCGCGGCGCGCAGCAATCCCCTCGACAGCGTTGTCAATGCTTTCCAAAAATCGCTCGCCGCCCAAACCTTTCGCGCCAAACTTGAATCCACCGCCGAAGGGCGCACCAGTCTGATCAGCTACGAATTTGTCGCGCCTGACCGCTACCGCATGATTAACGGGCCGACTGAAATGATCTTTGTCGGCCAGGATGCTTTTTTGAAGACGCTCGGTTCATGGCAAAGGGTTGTGACCGGCTTGCAAAGTCAGATGAAAGCTGTACGCGATCCGCAGGTCGTCGAACAGCTCAAGCAGGGTACCGAGGCGAAGTTTATCCAACCTGATGTGCTCGATGGCAAGCCGATGCTCGTTTACGAATACACTTCGACCAACTTGATGGGAGCTGAAGGCAAGACCGCTAGCAAGACTTGGGTCGGTATGTTCGATGGCCTGCCCTACAAATCGGAGTTCGAAAGCGAAACCGGCAACAGGAGGTCAAAGGGCGTAATGACTTGGTATGATTACAACGCCGACATCAAGATTGATCCGCCACTCAAGTAATAGACAGTGGACAGATGTCCCGCTCGAAGGTAGCTGGACCAGAGTGCCGCACCTGCCAGCCTGCTTGGCGTGTCAAAGCCCACCAGAGCAGGCACAAACGACCCAAAGGGTGCAAAGAGATTGGCTAAATTTTTGATTGCGCAAGAAATAGGCTTAAACGTATAATTCGTCGTCCCCTCTGAAACGGATTCTGAGAAGTATAGAAATCCGATCTGTTTTCGTCACCGAAAAGTGCGTCCCCTCAAACCCTAACTACTACTTTATCGGTGGTGCCATCATTAATCTGAGGTTCCGCATGGTTCGCCGCATATTTACATCTTTGCTGCTTTGCGCGCTCCTGGCGCAAGTAGCCTTTGCCGATCCGATTACCTATCGGCAACTGCGCCAGGACGCGGGCGCAGCTTTCACCCGCATTCCGGTGCCAACCGTCGTGGCAGACGCTTCCACCAAGCGCAAACAAAATGGCCAGAATGGCGGGCAAGATAACCAAGCGCCGCGCGCCCAGGAAAGCCCAAATCACCCAGAGTTCGTTCGCCTGCCAGATGGCCGCATCGTTAAATACGGCCCTGGCGTGATCTGCGACGAAAACTGCGTTGATGCCGTACCGCTGGGCCGCGCAAAAACCTCGCGTGCTTGGTATGCGTTGCCGCCTTTGCTCGCCGCGGGGATTCTCTGCGCGGTATTGTGCCGTGGGGGCAGCGATACACCTGCCGTCCAACCGCCGATTATCATTCAGCCCAGTCCGTCACCAACCATTCCACCAACACCGCCACCCGCGCAGATTCCCGAACCGGGGACGCTGGTGCTGTTGGGTTTGGGTTTGGGCACGCTGCTGGCGCGGCGCAAGTTGGCCAACCAGGCGGCAGAGTAAAAACACGATTTTTAGTAAAGCTTTCTTGGGCCTCGTCATTCCGGCGAGGCCTTTGCATTTTTGCCCTTGCATTTTGCTATGCCGCCAATGCGCCGCAGCCAATGGCAACTCATCCACAAATCCGCTAACATAGCTCCACCCTTTACCAACCACGCTGCTCCACTGGCCTTGCAACTTGTCGTTGCCTGTGCCGTTCTATCACTGGCGCAATCGGCTCTCTAGCCATTGCGTTGGCAACCGCGATGAGCACATCACATTGAATATTTCGGGAGATTAGTTATGAAAAAGCTGTACCTCGTCATCTCCTCTTGCGCACTGGCTGCAATGTTGCTGGCGCAAGCAGTTTGGGCAGCGAGCTTTGATTGGGAAAAAGCCGTTTCGCTTTACAAGCAAGGACAGTATCGTGCGGCCATCACTGAGTTCCAGAATGTGCTGAATGAGTTTCCGGATCATGCCGACAGTTGGAAATTTGTCGGGCTGGCCTACTTTCAACTCAAAGAGTATGACCCTGCCATCCTACCACTCGAAAAAGCGCTCGCGCTCAAGAAAGCAAAGGGCGAGAACGACCTGGACATTTTGCAGGCGCTTGGGCGAATCGAGATTGCTTTGCAGCATTACGAGCGCGCCCTGCCCTACTTTGAAACGCTGGTCAAACAGCAGCCCAAAGAGGCGGCCAATTTCTACATGCTCGGTGTGGCCTACGCCAACCAGAACCGCGCCGCCGAAGCCGACGCGGCTTTTCGCACGGCAGTCAAGCTCGACCCGAAAGACGGCGACTCATGGTACTACCTCGGCGTGCAACAGTTCCGCACGGGAAAATTCAATGAAGCCGCGGCTTCGTTGCGCAACGGGCTGAACTCCGCGCCGAAGAACATTGAGATGCTGGGCCTGCTGGTCGAAAGCTTGTTGCGCTTGGGCACGAATGAGACCGACGAGCGCAAGGCGCAGCCGCTCTTTGATGAGGCGATTCGCAGCGCCACCAATTTGAAGACTTTGCGCGAAGATGCCGCGTCGCTCGAGTTGCTCGGGCGCGCTTATCTCGCCGCGAAGAAATACACCAACGCCGAGATGACGCTGGAACGTGCGCTAGCTGTTTCGAGCAAGCCTAACGCGGCGCTCTTCTTTGCGGTGGGCTTTGCGCACGCGCAGAGTCGCGCTTGGGCGCGAGCCGCTGAGATGTTGGGCAATGCTGACCGCTTGAGTCCTGGTGATTTCAATACGCTCTACTACCTCGGCTATGTCTTCGAGAATGAGCGTAAGTACGCGCAAGCGCTCGACGCATACGCGCGCGCCTATGAAGCCAGCGGGCGCAGCAATGCTGACGTGCGGGCGAGCATTGAGCGCGTGACGCCGTTGGCGCGTCCGCAATGAGCCACCGATTGTCGCAGAGCAGCGCACACAGCCGCGCTGCTCTGCTGTTCATTCCTAACGAGGGTGAAGACTGCGTCGTTGGCCAATGAAGCGCTGGACATGCTGAAGCGGGCGAAAGGCGCGCTACCCGACATCCTAATTTCCGACATCAGCATGCCTGAGAAGGATAGTTACAGCTTGATTCAACAGGTGCGCGAGTAGGAGCGGTCGGAAGGCCGAGACAGATGTTGCCTGCCGTCGCGCTGACGGCCTTCAGCCGTACCGAAGATCGTTTGCGTGCGTTGATGAACGGCTTCCAGGTGCACGTCGCCAAACCGGTCGAACCGGTGGAGTTGATGCTGGTCATCAAGTTACTGACCGGGCGTACCGGGAATCAGCGGCCAGCCAAATTCGTTGCTTATGCCGATTGAGGTCTATTTAAACGCGACGAGGACGATGCTCCCCCCTATCTCATTCACCGAAAACCGCAGGCGTACTTCGCCAGCGCCAATGAAGCGGCGCTGCACGCGCAGGTTCAACTGATCCAATCCTACCAACTCACCTTGCGGCCCGGCATAGAGCACTTCCAGGTCTATTCCGTTGATGCTCGCCTTGACCACATCGAGCGAGGGACGCGCGCGAAAGCCTGTGCCGTAGAGGATCAAAAAGAGTTGGTCGGTCTGTGGCCCAAGGTCAATCGGATTCGTCACGACGCGGTTACGCGCTTGGTCAAAGACGCTCAGCGGCTCGTAGCTCTGCGTGCCATCGGCCTTGATGCGCAACACCAGCCCGATTGCCGGACCTTGCACGCCTCCGGTGGCAGTAAACAGTCCTGACGCGACTTGCGACAAAGTTACGAAACCATCCGCCATAAGCTGGCCGTCAACATAAACCTCCGTCCGTGCAGTCGTGCCCAGCGCCACAACAAACGGGTCATCGAGCACCCTCAATCCGGCGGGCACGTTGAAATTGACCTGCCCCGGCGAGACGTAGAAGAGTGGTGCCAGCCGCGTATTGCCCTGAGCATCGGTCAGCCTGACTTCTGTGCCTGCCAAGCTGGTAGGCAAAGGCGTGCGCTCAGCCGTCTGTTCCCGCTTTGCCAGCTCCAGACCGAAGAGTGAGCCGATAGAGTTGAGCGCGAGGGCTTGGTTGTAATTCGCCGCCGATGCGCCAGTCACGCGCGCCACTTGTCGGACGTTGATCGTCTGTCCGGCAATCTTCAATTCGCCCCGGCGGGGCGGATTGCCGGAATTAAAAGTTGCGGCGTAGCTCACGATAGCGCGCCCTCGGCCTGTGCCGGTGCCTCTGGGAGTCAGCCAGGGTGTCTCGGTAGTCAACGTCCACGAGCAGGGCGGCTCGGTCTCCAAGGTGAAAGCGCCGGACGTACCGCTAGAGGTAAGCGGGCGGTCTGGCGCCAACACCTTGTAAGTGCACGGCGCGATGCGAAAACGCAGCGCGTTGGAGCTTTTGCCTTCGGTCTGCGAACCTGTGTTAGGCGTGAAGACAGTTACTTCTGCATTGGCGGCGTTGGCGAAGTCGCCAACGTTGAGCGAAACCGTCAGCTCATTGCTGTTGATGAAGCTGGTTGTGCGCGCTTGACCGTTCCAGCGCGCGATTGATTTAGCCGTGAAGCTACGCCCCCGCAAAGTCAGCGTGGCCAACTCGCTGCCCGGCGTGGCGAAGTCGGGTGTTAGGGACAAGAGCGTTGGCGCAGGTGGTTGCGGCGTGATGCTGAATTCGACCGGTGTGGATTCGCGCGCACTTGGCTCGTTTGGCGTAAAGACGGTGACGCGCGCCGTGCCAGCCTGTGCAATGTCAGCCTGCGAGATTGTCGTTTTCAACAGCGCGCCGTTGATGTAATCGGTCGGGCGCGGCTGCCCGTTCCAACGCACTTGAGAAAGTGTGGAAAAGTCACCTCCTCGCTTTGGCTCGAAGTTATTGCCGTAGACGAACAACTCGAAAGGCGCGCCGCCCGGTGCGACGGCGTCCGGGCTGAGCGCGCCGATTTGCGGCGTCTGTAGCGCTTCAAATGCTTCCTGGCAGACGGCGCGCAGCAGCAGGTTGACGGGTTGTTGATTGACTTGCAACGACTGAAAGCTCACGCCGTTATCGCGCGAAACGAAAGCGCCTCCCTGCGGCGCGCCGTTGCGGTCTGCGCCAACGAAGACTTTGTTGGAATTTGTCTGGACGCCCACGTACAGATCACCAGCGGCAAGCGTCACTGGTTTGTCGAGCATGATTTCGAGCATGCGATGCGCGGGCAGATTGCCCAGCGTGATCGTGCGGTCGTAGAGCAATGCTGCATTGACAGGCGGCTTGCCCGTACGCGCCGGATCGGCAAAGAGCACTACGCGCAGTGTCTGCCCCGTTGCCGCGCCGTCAGCACCATCGGGCAATTGCACTCGCACGGCATCCACCATGGCTGGGTAACGCGCTGGCGTCAGCCGGTTGACCATCAACGCGCCGCCAAGCGGCAAAGTCTCTTCGCGCGAGCCGTCATCCACTGACAAGACCTCCATCACAGACGAGAACTCGTTGATGTTGTAACCAAGGGCCTGCAATGCGCGCAGATCATTCGCGGTGAATCCACCGCGCTCACCCGTCGCCAAAGTCGGATCGAGCACGCCCAGATAACGACCAGTCAACGCGTCGTCCTTCCAAGCTCCCGCCGGATTCCCATCGCCCGTCTGCCCATCGCCACGTCCCGTCGAAAGCGCGATCGGCTCGCGACCGGCGAAAAAGACTTGCGCCGTGCCGCTGAGCACCGGGCGCGGTTCCGCGCGAATCACCTCCGGCGTGAAGTCGCTTCTGGCCGCGGCGCGGAAGCGGAAGAGATCCCAAAATGTCACCGTCGGTTCGCTACCCCATTTCGAGTCCGCGTCTTCAACTCGCGAGACAAAGCCAAGAATACGCCCCATCTCGCGCATTACGGCAGCTTCAAAATCGAGTTTGCCCGGCTCAATGCCGTCGCGCGGATCAAAATCGAAAGGCGCTTCAGCATTGAAGCCCATAGCCGGACGTAAGCGCTGGAAATCAAGCATCCGCAGCGCCAGCGCGTGACCTGTAGTCATGATGATCGTGCTGGTCGCACCCATCTCGGTGGGAATCTGTGTGGTCGGCAGGAAGGAGTAAAGACGCACCGCTTCCTGTCCAAAACTATTTTCGAGTAACCGATCCAAGAAGCGCAAATAAAGAAAATTCTCTTCCCCCACGCGCGTCACACCAATGACGCTGGCGGCGGGAAATGGTACATCGAAGTACTGCGGGCCGAAATCTATGTCTATTTCGATATTAGCGTACGAAGCGCCCTCAGGCGCAAAGATTTCTCGCCAGCGCTCAAGCGCGCGTTCAAAGGCTGCCTTCGCCTGCGGGTAGCGGTCGAGTTGCGTAGTGCCACGGAAGGTCAGTAGGAAACCATCACGCGGGACATTCGCGGTAACTGGCGCGGCGCTCTGTTCCGCGTGCAACGGCTGGGTGTCATTCTGTCGTCCGCGTCTCAAACGTTCTGTCTCTTCTGCCGTGGCCAAACGTGTCGCAGTGTCGGCGGCCCGTTGATAAGTGATGAAATCTCGATATTCCGGCGTTGATGTTGTGGCCGACTGCGCAGCGAGATTTATGCGCGCGGTAATCCGCGTGTCTTGTTGCAGCAGGAACAAGGCTAGCAAGAGACCACTCAGCGAAAGGCTAAAGCGCCGGTTGAAATGGCGGTGTGGCATTGGACGAACTCCTTCTGTAACCGCGAACGGTTGTGAGGTAGCAGAAAGGGAGATGAATCTATACGGGGGATTGACGGATACCAGCATTGAGCCAGCGTCTGTTTCCTATTTCTGCTTTATGTTGTGAAGCTGGGGCGTTAAGTACTGCAACGGAATTCACGCGAACGATCTGCTCTGGTTGCAAAATAATCTTCCTGAGCCCTCCCTTGCAACCTTTTAGCCTTGCCCGTAGACTCTGGTAGTCAAATTATGCCAAGGGCAAAGAGCGGTTCCAACAATCGCGACTCTACGTGAAAGCTATGAAGAAAATGCTGGAAGGAAACCGGGGATTACTCCTGGTTCTGTTGGCTTGTGTCGGGGCGCTAGCAGCCTGTTCGTCCTCCAAAGGGAGCGGCGCAGACGAGCGCGCGTATGTCGGGCCGGAGCGGGTGCGCCTGCGCAGCTCTACGGCAGAGGCGGCGCGCGCCGTCGGCGAGGTCAAAAGCGGCGATCAGGTGACCATCACCGAGCGCAAGAGCGAAGGCAGTAAAGAGTGGGCGAATGTGCAAGGCCCGAATGACGTGTCCGGCTGGATCGAAGCGCAATATTTGGTCAAAGGCGAGATCGTTCAAACCTCGCAAAAGCTCGCGGAAGAGATTCGCACCACCCCCACGCAGGCGCTCGGCAAATCGAAGGCGCGACTCAAGCTACGTTTAACGCCGGATCGCAGCGCCGAAGACAATGTGGCCTATATGCTGCCCGCTGGCACAGAGCTTGAAATCGTCGCGCGCGAGCGCAAGCCCCGCCCCGAAAAACCCGAGCAACGCGCTGAAACGAGCAGCGCCAATCCGCCCAGCACAGCCACCGGGCCGAAATATGATGACTGGTATCAGGTGCGGCTGAAAAATTTCTCTATCGTCCCGGCGGGTTGGATTTACGGCGGTTCGGTGGAACTCGACGTGCCAGGTGATATCACCTTCTTCGTCTCTACCGGTCGCCGCATCACCGGCTGGCAAAAGATCGGCGCGACACAGGACGAACAGAATCAAACCAAAGAGCATTACCTGGTGGCAGAAAAACTACTCTTCGGCGCGGATGACCGGCTCGACTTCGACCGGCTGAAGGTGTTGGCCTTTGACCCCAAGCAGCGCGAGTATTACACCCCCTTCCGCGAAGACATCAAGGGGCGCTTCCCCATCATCGTCAAAGCTGAAGGCAGCCGGGGCCAGTTCCAGATAACAACGTTCGATAAAGAGAATCAGCCGCACCAGGTTGATTACAATTTTGAGTTTGTCGAGAACGGTAGGCCGAAAATTACGCGCGTCACGCCAAAAGAGAGCGGCAAGCCGAAGGCACCGCGCGCCGCGCCTAAGGCAAGCGGCAAGGGTCGTTGATTAATGATTCGCCGTGAATTGCGCGAGACAATCTTTTGGTCTTGAGGCTGACTTAACTTGACCGGCGTGCGGGGGCTGATTTACCCTGCTAGCCTACTAAAGCGACTTGTAATTCCCATTGCCTTCATAAAAAAGTATCGGGCAAGACAGAACGAGCGTCCGGCAGTGGCGCAGGAATCAATTAAGCACATCAGCCGGGATGAAAAACAACTTTTGTATCGGTTATCAATTTGCTGACGCGAAGTGAGTGTTAGTCGGCAGGCACTTGTAGATGCGCGCCTCCTCACGCGGAGGCGGTCAAGTGAGGCAGGTATCAGCTTGCGATCTGCATTTGCCGGGTGGCGGTGCTTAGCTTTTAACCAGTTCACTTCATGTTCAATTCGAAGGAAACCCAAACCAGGGAGGTTAATAATATGTCTACTGTATTTCGACTCGCGCTGGCGCTGACTCTACTAAGCGCACTGAGCGCGTTTGCTCTTGCACAGTCCGCCGTCACGGGCGCGGTTAGCGGCACGGTTTCCGACCCGAGCGGCGCCGTCGTCCCCAACGCGGCGGTGACCCTGCTGAGCGTGGGCACTAACAGAGAAGAGACGGCCACGACAGAAGGGGAAGGCCGCTTCAAGTTCACCAATCTCCAGCCCGGCCTCTACACGCTGACGGTCAAAGCCTCTGGCTTCTCCAATTACAAACAGGATCAGATCACTGTCGAGGTCGGACGCACCACCAGCATCGAGGCCGTCTTAAAATTGGGTGGAGCAGAAGCTACGGTAGAGATCGTGGCCACAGGTCAGGTCGTCAACACCGAGTCAAAAGAGTTTGCGACCAACATCAATCAAGAGGCGATCAATAATCTACCGATCAATGGCCGCCGCTGGTCCGACTTCGCCATGCTGACGCCCGGGTCGGTGCCCGATGGCACCTTTGGCTTGATCAGCTTTCGCGGCATTTCGGGCTTGCTGAACAACAACACGATTGATGGCGGCGACAATAACCAGGCGTTCTTCTCTGAAGAACGTGGCCGTACGCGCATCAATTACTCGATCAGCCAGTCGGCGATTCGTGAATTCCAGGTCAACACCTCGAATTACTCTGCCGAATATGGCCGCTCGGCGGGCGGCGTGACTAACGCTGTGACCAAGAGCGGCACCAACCAATTCCACGGCGATGCGTTCTACTTCCAGCGCAACAACGAATGGGGCGCGCGCAATCCGCTAGCCTTCCAATCTTTGCTGGTCAACGGCGTGGCCTCGAGTGTCGGCATCAAGCCCGAAGATGTGCGTCATCAATTCGGCGCTACGCTGGGTGGGCCGATCAAAAAGGACAAGCTGTTCTTCTTCTTCAGCTACGATCAGCAAAAGCGCAATTTTCCTGGTCTGGGCGTTTTCACCAGCCCAAGCTTTCTGACCACCGTCAACCGCACGACCTTGCAGGCCGCGCCGCGCAATCTGACCACCGCGCAGATTGACGACACGCTGGCCTTTATCAATTCGCTGACTGGCACAGTGCCGCGCCGGGGCGACCAGCTCTTGTTCTTGCCGAAGCTTGATTGGCAAGTAACCGACAAACACACCCTCACGGTCACCTACAATCGCTTACGCTGGGATTCACCCGCGGGCGTTCAGACGCAGCCGGTCAATCAGCTTGCACGCGCCAGCTTTGGTGACGATTTCGTGGATATTGACTGGGCGACAGTGCGACTCACTTCAACGCTGAGTTCGCGAGTGGTCAATGAATTCCGCACGCAAATCGCCCGTGATTTAGAGTATCAAAACAGCCAGAAGCCACTGCCTGGTGAACCCGCCACGGCCATCAATGGCAGCGCGCCGAACGTCTTCATAACCAACGGCCTGGCCTTTGGCAAGCCGACTTTCCTGGAGCGTCCCAGGTATCCGGACGAAAAGCGCTATCAGTTCACCGACAACGTGACGCTGTCGCTCGGCGCCAATACGCTGAAATTCGGCGTGGACATTAACCACGTCAAGGAAGAGTTGGGCAATCTGCGCACCGAGAGCGGCTCATATTCCTACAACAACATCAATGACTTCATCATTGATTATGTCAACTGGAAGACGCCGTTGGCCGCCACTGTGACCTGTGCCACTAGCACGCGCTTTCGCGGCAAATGCTACACCAGCAACTACGCGCAAGGCTTCGGGCCGCTGGGCGCGGAGATGAAGACCAACGACTACAACTTCTTCGTGCAATACGATTGGAAATTCCTGCCGCGCGTGACCTTCAACCTGGGCGTGCGTTACGAATACCAACAGTTGCCGGAGCCGCAAATCCCGAATTCCGCTACCGACGCCATCCCGAACATCGGCCGGACAATCAACGAAGCGACCTCGTTCATGCCGAAAGACAAAAACAATTTCGGCCCGCGCACAGGGTTCGCCATTGATGTCACTGGCGATGGCAAGACCGCGCTGCGTGGCGGGTACGGCTTGTATTACGGACGCATCATCAATTCGACCGTCTACAACGCCTTGATCAACACCGGCAACCCCGCCGGGCAAACCCAGATAAGTTTGGCCCAGACGGCAGCGACCGCGCCGATCTTCCCGAACGTGTTGACTTCTGCGCCTCCTGGCACAGGTGCGATCCAGTTCTTTGCCAAAAACTTTGGCAATCCGGAGATTCATCAGTTCGATTTGATCTTCGAGCGCCAGGTCTTGCGCAACCTGACGGTGTCGGCCTCGTATCTGGCCAGCCTCGGTCGCAAGCTTCCGACCTTCCTTGATCGCAACCTCTCGCCGCCGACCACGAGCACGACTTTCCCGCTCGTGGGTGGGCCGCTCGATGGCAAATCGCTGGTAGTTCAACAATTCCCTACCGCGCGTCCCTTGACCACGTATGCGCAGCTTACGGAGATTGCCAGCACGGTGAAATCTCAATACAACGCGTTCGTGTTGCAAGCCAATCATCGGATGGCGCATGGCGTGATGTTTATGGCCAATTACACGCTCTCGAAGGCCATTGACACTTTGCAAACCTCATCTACTTTCACCTCGAACAACATTCCGTTCAACGTCTTCAATCCTGAAGCAGATGAAGGCAGATCGAATTTTGACCGCCGGCATAAGTTCGTGCTCAGCGCAGTGCTTGCGCCGCGCGTCAAATCTGGCAACAACGCTTTGCGCGCCATAGCCGACGGCTGGTCAATCGCGCCGATCTTCCAGATCTTCAGCGGGATTGCTTATGACGCCGAGGTGTCAGGCAGCGGTGGCGGCGCGGGCAGCCTCAATCGTTCGGGCGGGCGCAACAGACTCGGCGAGTTGATCGAGCGCAACTCCTTCACAGCGCCGGCTCAGAAGATCGTCAACGTTCGTCTCTCACGTCGCTTCTACATCAAGGAGAAGATGAACATAGAAGCTCTGGCTGAGGTCTTCAATGTGCCAAACCGCGTGCAGGTCACTGGTGTCAACACCACCGCGTATATCCTGAACACGACCACCAACACGCTGAACTACAACACCCCCTTCGGCACAACCACCGCAGCGGATAGCACGCTCTTCCGCGAGCGGCAAATCCAGATCGGATTCCGCTTCCAGTTCTAAACTGGCGGCGAAGCTGAAAATGAAAGGCGGAGGTCAAATTGGCCTCCGCCTTTTTGTCTGCTTGTTGTTATTTCTGAGAGCGCGCGTCAGTCGCTGCGCGGGAAATGATATGAATACAAACTACAAGAGTCGTTTGCCACTCATCTCAATCCTGGCTCTACTGATTCTCTACGGCTTGGTACGCGTGAGATTCCCACAGCCACCAGAATCTGAGCAGCGCGAAAGAGCTGC
Organism: uncultured Acidobacteriota bacterium; assembly: GCA_963699175.1. Taxonomy (GTDB): domain Bacteria; phylum Acidobacteriota; class Blastocatellia; order RBC074; family RBC074; genus JACPYM01. The sequence goes on from OY969418.1 coordinate 3,469,762, forward strand.
GCTCGATCATTCCAACCTCTTCGATCAACCGGACGAGGCAGCCGAATATTTCCTGCTCAAACGTTTGCCGAAGGGCGCGAGCGAATTGCCAGTAGAAAAATACCAAGCGGCGCTGCAACAAATGAAGAACATGCCCGTCTACTCGACGGCGTTGGGCAGACGGCTCAATCTGAGTGAGAGGTCAGCAGCGGAGGCGCTGGGCGCGTGGAGCTTTCTTGGGCCAGGCAACATTGGCGGTCGCACGCGCGCTTGGGTGATTCATCCAACTACGCCCGACACAATGTTCGCGGCAGGTGTTGCTGGCGGTGTGTGGAAAACCACCAACAGCGGCGCGTCATGGGTGCCAATCAGCGATTTGATCGCCAACTTGGCGGTTTGCACACTGGCGCTGGCTTCGACAAATCCGGACGTGATTTATGCCGGAACGGGCGAATCCTTCGCTGGCACCATCGGTCTCATCGGCAACGGCATTTTCAAAACCACCGACGGCGGGGCAAGCTGGATGCATCTCAGCGCGACGGCTAACAACGCGAATTTCCGTTTAGTCAACAAGCTGGTTGTTAGTCCAAACAACAGTCAGGTTGTTTACGCGGCGACCAATTCGGGCTTGTGGCGGTCGCTCGATGGCGGAGCGAGTTGGAATCGGACGCTCAATCAACCTAACTGCACTGATCTGGTAGGGCGCACCGGTCAAGCGGCTGACCAACTCATTATCGCTTGCCGCCCAGACAATCAAGGCACGATCTATCGCAACACCGATGCTGGTGGTGCGGGGACGTGGGAGCCAGTTCACACCGAGACGGGAATTGGGCGCATCAGTTTGGCGCTTGCGCCATCCAATCAGGCCATCGTCTACGCGCTCGCTGTCAGCTTGGTCGGTGGCCCAAATAACCGCTACGCCAATGGGCTGCACGCCGTCTTCCGCTCGACCAGCGGCGGCGCGGCGGGCACGTGGGAAGCACGCGTTCGCAACACCGATGCGACCTTATTTAACACGCTGCTACTGACCAATCTCTCCGTCGCCGTTTGCAATAACAGCTTTATCAACCAGGGCAACTACGACAGTGCGATCGCCGTTGATCCGGCTGATCCGAACCGCGTCTGGGTCGGCGGTGTGGCCGCCTTCCGTTCCGATGACGGCGGCGCGAATTGGGGCTTGGCCGCTTGCGGCGACGGGCACGTTGATTACCACACGATAGTCTTTCATCCGCAGTTCAATGGCGCGAGCAACAAGACGATGTTTGTCGGCAATGACGGCGGTGTGTTCAAAACTACTGATGCGCGCGCGGCGGTCAGGACGACGGTTTGCGGTCAACAGAATTGCGCCGGGCAGGTCACTTTTACTACCTTGAACAACAGTTTCGGCGTCACGCAGTTCTATCACGGCTCGCCCTATCCTGACGGCAAGACTTACTTCGGTGGCGCACAGGACAACGGCGTATCGCGCGGGACTGACGCAAGCGGCCCCAACAACTGGACGCAGATTCAGGGAGGCGACGGCGGCTACGTTGCGGTTGACCCGAACAACACCAATACGCTTTACATCGAAATCCAAAATGGCGCGATTCAAAAGAGCACGAACGGCGGCGCGAACTTCGCTCCGGCGACTACGGGATTGAGCGAAAGCCGCTTCCTCTTCATTCCGCCTTTGGTGATGGACCCAACCAACGCGCAACGGCTCTGGGTGGGCGGTTCAAAACTTTGGCGCACCAGCAACGGCGCGAGCAATTGGACGCAGGCGAGCGCTGAACTGACTAACGACACGACAAGCGCCATCGTCGTTTCACCAACCAATGCCAATAATGTCCTGGCCGGAACTGCTTCGGGCTTCATTCATCGCACCGATGTTGGAACAACTTCTGATGCGAACACAGTCTGGCCCAGAGTGCGCCCACGCAGCGGTCTGGTTTCGTGGGTCGCGTATGATCCGAACAATACCAATATCGCCTACGCCACTTACTCCACGTTCAGCACCCTGCCGACCGACCGCCACGTGTACAAGAGCACTGACGGCGGCACGACGTGGGAGAGCCTAGATGGCACGGGAGCAAGCGCGTTACCCGATGTGCCAACGCATTGCATCGTGGTTGACCCGATCAATTCAAATCGCCTCTACGTCGGCACAGATGTCGGGGTCTTCTCCTCAATTGACGGCGGTGTGACTTGGGCAGTGGAAAACACCGGCTTTGCCAACGTGATTACCGAAGCGCTGGCCATCAATACCAGCGGCGCAAAACAACTCTTCGCCTTCACGCATGGACGCGGCGCATGGCGCGTGGCCTTAAACACCGTCAACTGTCCCGCCATCACCATCGCGCAAACGACGCTGCCCAACGGCGCGCTCAACACGAGCTACAATCAAAGCCTGACGGCAAGCGGTGGCACGACGCCGCATACCTTCAGTCTCAGCGCGGGCGAATTGCCGCCAGGGCTGACGCTCGCGGCAACTGGTGTGCTGTCGGGCACACCGACGACGCCGGGCAATTTCACCTTCGCCGTGCGAGCCACCGACACGAACGGCTGTCTTGGCACACGCGTGTTCACCTTGCAGATCGCTTGCCAAGCCATCACTCTCAATCCGACGACGCTGCCACAAGCCGCAGTCGGCACTGCCTACAGCCAACAGCTTACGGCGGCAGGCGGCATTGGCTCGGTTGGCTTCGCATTATTCAATACATCGTTGCCAGTCGGGCTGACACTCTCGCCAACCGGTCTACTATCGGGCACACCGACGGCTGCCGGTGCTTTCAGCTTCACCGTTCGTGCAACCGATTCAAATGCTTGCACGGGTGTTCGCACCTACTCGCTTGTAATAACCGGCGTTGCGCCAAACCTAGTACCGGCGCTGGCAAGTATGACTGTGACTGCTATGGCGGTAGGTTCGCCCGGCTTCAATCTGCGAGTGGGTGGCGCTAATTTCATCAACGGCTCAGTGGTGCGTTGGAACGGCGCCGACCGCGCCACTACTTTCATCAGCAGCGCCGTACTGCAAGCCGCCATCCCAGCGACTGACCTGGCTGCGGTCGGCACGGCTGCGGTTACAGTTTTCACCCCTGCTCCGGGCGGAGGCGTCTCGGCTGCCTTGACGTTCAGAATCGTGAACCGCGTCGTCTGTGTTTCAGCCGCCAGTTTTATAGGGACAGAAGTAGCGCCGGAATCTGTCATCGCGGCCTTCGGCGTCAATCTGGCTAACGGGATCGAAGTGGCCGCCACTATACCGCTGCCGACTTCTTTGCGTGGCAGCAGCTTGTTAATCCGTGACAGCCAGGGCACGGAAAGACCCGCGCCGCTCTTTTTTGTCTCACCGGGACAAGTCAATTTTCTACTGCCGTCGGGTACAGCCGTTGGAGTTGCGACAATCACAGCGAACAGCACCGACGGCCAATTTTCGCTGGGGACAATCAACGTTGCCAGCGTTGCGCCCGGCCTCTTTTCGGCCACCGCCAGTGGACAAGGCCCGGCAGCCGCAGTCGTCCTTCGCCTCAAAGCCGACGGCAGCCAAAGCTTCGAGCCGGTTTCAGCCATCAACGAGCAAAATGCGATTGTGACCGTGCCGATTGATTTGGGAGCGGAGAGCGACCAAGTCTTTCTGCTGCTATTCGGCACCGGCTTCCGCTTCAACACTGGCTTGGCGGCGGTGAGCGCCCGCATCGGTGGCCTCAACGCCGAAGTGCTCTTCGCTGGCGCGCAAGGCGACTTGGCCGGTCTCGATCAATCAAACATCAGAATTCCGCGCAGCCTGGGTGGGCGCGGCGAGGTGGATGTGGCGCTGACCATCAATGGCAAGGTGTCAAATCTAGTGCGCATCAACATCAAATGAGAAGCGAGATGAAACGCGGTCTGCCAGGTTATTTTCTGCTCGAAGCGGCGCAGAAATGCTCGTTAGCCGCTTGCCCGCTTGGCAACGGATTTAGTTTTGTTCTGCCTCTTGACAGGCTTCTATTACTGGCACTACGCTCTGCCGGTCTTAGCAGTACGATTCTCAATGTTCAAAACGCGTCAGCATTCCGTTGTTTTAATTTGAAAGGCCAAGAGTGCAATGCGTGCCAAGCTTTCAGCGACAAAATTTCCATTGCCCAAATAGGCGGTAGGTTACAACCTGCACGGCCATAAGGAGCGAGCCATGCCTGACGACATCACGATTAAGTTCGGAGCCAGTGCCAAAGCTGAGGACGTCACCCCTTTCTCAATGGCGATCCTCAAAGACATTCTTAAAGCCGCTCGGTTGGCGTGCGCAACAATCTCAAGCACGGCGCGAACTCCGGCCGCTCAGGCTCGCGTTATGTACAACAACCTGGAGGTTGAAGGCGTCGCCAAACAAAAGAAGCTATACGCGGCGGCGGGCGATGCGGTTATAGACGTATACGCGGCGGCGAAAGCTGCTGGCATGACCTCAACCCAAATCAAGGCTGCTATGGAAGCGAAGATCATCGAACTTGGGCCGACCTCGGTTTCCCACCATGCGGCTGACCCAAAAATCTTAAACGTATTCGACGTAGCTCCCTCATCAATAGCCGATAAGACGGCCTTTGAGCTGGCCGTGAGGGCGGATAGGCGCGTATCGAAGTTCCTACTCCCACCGGCTGATCCGGGTTATCACCTTGAGATACCGCAACCTCCTGCGTAATAGCAGATTTCGTTAAACAACAAGCAAACAAGAAGTGGACGATAGATATGGCAACCAAAAAATCCTCAGGCAAGCCGTCGCGTAAATCTACCAGCAAGTCAGCCGATAAAGTGGCATCCGGCTCCGCCAAATCCGGCTATAGCTTAGGGCCGCAGGTCAAGCCGCCCCCAAAGCAGCTACAAAAGAAACAAACAGACCCGAATAAGAAGCCGTTTACGCCTGAGGTGTTGGATAAAACGGTCATCGCTATTCCGCTGCTCGACAGATTCAAGGCCGAAGCAAAAGAGCTTGAGGAAAACCCGAATCGCGAACCAGAATTATACAAAGTCATCATTGATGTTAATCTTGACTACAGCCACGGGCGACACGAAGCGCGCGATTGTGTGCGGGAATTAGTCAAGGAAATACTCAAAAAGCATCATATTGATCCGAAAAAGCAAGGCATCAATAAAGAGAAAAGCAAGCTGAGTCAGCAGTACCTCTTTGCCACACTCTCGGCTGGAGTAATTCAAGAGCTGGTTGACCTCGACAAAGATCACACGCAGCATAAAGATGAGGATACCCCGCCTGATAAGTCGAACGCCGCTGAGAAAGCTGAGACAGTGGCAACGCCCAAGGTTCCTAAACGGGCCATCTACCGTATCTGGCCCGACTTTTCCATCAAAGCACTTGTCACCAGGACGATCAGCACGGTTAAAGCTAACGCAGCCCACAATTCATTTGGCGCTTGGGGCGAAGACCTCGTCTGGGCTGTGTTGGATTCAGGTATAGACGAGCATCATCCGCATTTCTCAAAACACGACAATCTGAAAATAGACGGGCATCGTGATTTCACTGTGCTCAACGGGCCTGGAGAACCGCTCGTGGATGTATTCAAGCATGGCACACACGTGGCCGGAATTATCGCGGGTGAGATGACGGAAAAAGAAGGAGAGATCAGCACCGAAATCCGCTACCGCGACGAAACCGGGGAAATCAAGACCATCACGAAACCGGAGAAAACGATTTCGGGCATGGCTCCCAGGTGCAAGCTCGTGAGCATGAAAGTGCTGGATGATAATGGGCAGGGCGAGGCAAGCAATCTCATTGCCGCCCTCGAAGCGATTCAAGAGATCAACGGTGATGGTCGCCGCATTCGTATTCACGGCGTGAACATGAGCGTTGGCTATGACTTTGAACCGGAGTGGTTTGCCTGCGGACAAAGCCCGCTCTGTGTGGAAGTCAATCGGCTCGTCAAGTCTGGCGTGGTCGTGGTCGTCGCCGCTGGCAATACCGGCTACGGCTTCGTCCAGGATGCCTTCAAGGGAGCTGTCACTGCCGGTTTAGGTCTGACTATCAACGACCCCGGCAATGCAGAGATGGCCATTACCGTCGGTTCAACGCATCGAGATAGCCCGCACATTTATGGCGTCTCCTACTTCTCTTCAAAAGGTCCGACTGGCGATGGCCGGATCAAACCTGACCTCGTCGCACCCGGCGAAAAGATCATCTCTTGTGCTTCAGGAGGACGCCCTGCTACGGGAAACAACGGAGCCACAGGAGCAAACGATACGCAGGCCCCAGCCGAGGTTGTAGCCGCAGCGGGAGCGCAGGCTGCTGTTGCCACTGCCCCCGCCGTTATTGCGGGAGCAGCGGCAAGCCCCGCAGAATCTGCCGAAAACAAACCTAAAGTGATCGGCAAATACATAGAAGATAGCGGCACAAGCATGGCAGCGCCGCACGTTTCGGGAGTGATCGCTGCCTTTCTTTCAGTGCGCCGTGAATTCATCGGCCAGCCCGAGGAAGTCAAGAAAATATTCTTATCAACAGCAACAGATCTGAAACGCGATCAGTACTTCCAGGGACATGGCCTGGTTGACCTGATGCGCGCCATCCAATCTGTGTAACTTTTGGAGGACACAATGGCTAATATACCTGGTTTTCCGTTTCCGTACTTCGAGGTGCAGTTCAATAAACAAGGCGATGCGGCGGATGAGAACGAAGTGAATCAAGCGCTGAACTCAATCGCCCAAGGCGCTTTCACCGATTTGTTCGTGGTCTCCCACGGCTGGAACAATGATATGGCCGATGCTCGCAATCTCTACAAGAGATTGTTCGACTGTGTGAACAAAGTGCTGGGCGATGGAGGTGTGTCTAACCTCGGGGGGCGCAAATTTGCGGTTCTCGGCATTCTCTGGCCGTCCAAGAAGTTTGCCGAAGAGGAATTGATTCCAAGCGGGGCCGCCGGCATCAACTCCGCCGTGACGGTGGAATTCATTCAGAAACAGCTCGATGATCTCAAAGGGGTCTTCGACAAAGCGGATGCCGATGCCACGCTGGCGAAGGCTAGGCAGCTTGTGCCGCAACTCGAAAACAGCAAGAACGCGCAGCGTGAGTTTGCCGACCTCATCCGCTCGCTTCCGCAAAGAGGCGCCGAGCATGCAGAAGATGCCTCAGACCGCTTCTTCACGCTCGATGGCGGAGATGTGATGACCCGCCTGAGCAAACCGGCGTTCGCGCCATCAGCACACACCCAGCCCGCAGGCGGCGCAGCATCGCTAGGGTCTCCTGGCGCACACGGGTCGGCGGGCGGAGCAGCCGGACTCGGAAGCTTCTTCAGCGGGATCAAATCAGCCGCGCGCAATCTGCTCAACTTTACAACTTACTACCAGATGAAAGAGCGGGCAGGCATTGTCGGACAAGCGGGCGCGAACCGGTTAATCCGCAAGATTCAGGCCCAGGCCAACGCGCCAAAGCTCCATCTGATCGGTCACAGCTTCGGCGGGCGTCTGGTCGCGGCGGCAGCCTTCGGGCCTGATGGTCAGCCACCGGTCAAAGTGAGTTCGATGACGTTGCTGCAGGCGGCTTTTTCGCACAACGGCTTTGCGCAAAAATTTGATGGAAGTCATGACGGCTTCTTCCGCCAGGTAGTATCAGGAAGCAGGGTGACAGGGCCTATAGTGATCACCTGCACCGAGAATGATAAGGCGGTGGGGCTGGCTTATCCTTTGGCATCTTTGATTGCAGGCCAGAATGCTTCCGGCATTGGCGATAAGAACGATCCGTTCGGTGGCATAGGACGCAACGGCGCGCAGAAGACACCGGAAGCCAGCGATGGAACGCTGCTCAACATTGGCGGCTCTTATCAGTTCAAAGCTGGCAAGCTTCACAATCTGAACTCTGACGCGATCATCAAAGGCCATTCGGACATATCCCATAACGAAGTCGCTTACGCGATACTTAACGCAGTTGCGATAACCTAGCGGGTAGGGCTGAGAATGTAATCCTGAGTTCACCGCAGAGGCGCGGAGAACGCTGAGGTCTCGCAGAGAAGAAGCGAAAGGAAAAGACCCACTGCTCTGTGCGCTTCCTGCGGCGCACTCGGCGTCTCTGCGGTGAACGAAACTCATCCCACTCGCATTCACTCAGCGCCGCCAATTCGTTATTCACTTTTCGGCTGTCCGCCCGCCGTGCTAGGCGCCTGTTGTTGAGCTGGCTGCTGCGCCTGTTTTTCTTCCGGCGGCGGCGCGGGCTTGCTCGGCTGCACCAGCGTCCACAGGAACAGATAACGCGGCATATTGCTCCGCATCCCCGACAGACCGTCACGCATCCACGCCTGACTGGCTTCAAACGAGAGGACGTTGAAGCGCAGTTTGCCCGGCAATTGCCACGCCAGCCGCCCGCCTGCATTGGACGCCCACATATCGCTCGTCCGCATCTGCGTACCCAGCGGGTCTAACAGTCTTAACTCCGAAGCCAGCCGGTTGACCGTTACCAGCGGGATAATTGAAAGCCCTGTGCGCGCCCAGATAAACGTCGGCTGAACATAAGTCGTCACCATGCGCGAGCCGCCGACGCTGAAGCGTTCGCCCGCCACCCAGTTGACGCTCACGTTGGCGTTCCATTGAAAGAAGGGGCGCGGCGTCCAGTTCCCGCTGAAATTGAGCGAGGTGATGAGGTTGTTGGCGTGATCATTCACGTTGTCGCGGAACCAATTGCGCGAGCCGCCGATGGTGAGCGCCAGCATGCCGATTGGCTTCGTCTGAATCGTCTCCGTGATTGAAACATTCACGCCATCGCGCCGCTGATCGGCCAAACCAATGATGCCCGGCTCATGCCGATTGCCCGTTGTCGTACGCACTTCGTTCAAGCCGACAGTGAGTAGCGTGCTGTAGCTTGCATTCTCTGTGGTCGTTTGAGTGAGTTGTTTCGACCAGGTCAGATTGACGTTGTTCAAGCCGAGATGCGCGCGCTCGTCATAGCGGAAATCGCTCTGCAAATATTGATACGTGCCGCCAAAGGTGCCGTAGGGTGTGTTACGCGAGATAGAGAAATCAATGCCGCGCCGGTCGCTCGCGCTCAACTGTGTCAACGACGCCGTTGCCGGAATCGCATAGTTGGGCGAGACGTCGCGAAACGACAGACTGATGTTGGCCTTCTTCCACGTGCCGATAAAACCGGTGCGCCAGGCACGCCCGAATTGGCGTGTGGCATCTGGCGCCAGCCGGTTCACATTGTTCGATGTAATCGCGTACTCCGACAACCACGCCCAATCCTTGTTCAGCTTGATTGACAGCAGCGCACCGTAGGAATCGCCCACGCGCGGCGTCGCAAACGCATCAACCTGCGTCAACGGATGCCCCTCCGCGTCATAACCGATCTTCAACGGCAAGCCGCCCACATCGCGTGCGCTCAGCCACATCAACCGGAACTTCACGCGCTCAGGGTCTTTGGTAAACGCAGGCGCATCGTAGCTGCCACCGAAGACCTGCTGGTGAAAGCCGAAGCCGACACCTTCGCCCTGCCCTTTGTCATTCGTATTGCGATAGAAATCGAGGTTCCCTAAGGGTGTTTTCAACGCCGCCTCAATGCCCTCACGCGCAAAGCCGGTTGAGACGTATTCGGCATTCAAAAAAGTCTGTGGCGAAATCATGCCGAAGCGCAGGTCTGCGCCCCAGCGCGAATTGGGCGACTGGCGCCCGACGTGCATCACGTAGTCGTTGAAGCGTCCCAACGAGTGACGCGGGTCGGGGCTGAGTAACGAGTTGAGCAAGCCGTTACCATTCATTTCCGTCAGCCACGCGCCGTTTTTGTAACGCCCCTGCATTGCCAGCGCGAGAATATTCGAGTCGGCTTCCTGGCCTGAAACGCCTTGCGTGTTGGCGGAGCCTTCATACTTCCACTCTTTTTCAACCGTCGGCGGTGGTGCATCAGGAGCGGGCGTTTGCGGCGTGGCGTTAGGGTCAGCCGGCGCAGTAGCCTCTGTAGCAGTGGCTTGTTCGTTGGCAGTCGCGGTTGTCGGCGTCTCCTTCTCCGCGTCGGTGCCCTGCGTTTCGGGATCGGCTTCGCTTGCACCCGCTGCTGCCAGCACGTTGAAGAACCAGCCAATGGATTCTGCGCCGACGGTCAGCAGCACTTGATGCTGGCCGTTGTTGAGCGGGATGGTCGGTGTGAGGGCGACACGCTTTTCGGTAATCTGCGCCAACGCGCTGTAATCGGTGTCGTCGAGTTGCAAGCCAACTTCGCTCGGTTTAATCGGCGTGTTGAAATCAATGGCGACTTGCGGCGTGGCGAGTTTGACGGTTTGATCTGGTTGTGGCGTGCGGCTGGCGATCTTGTCTGCAAGTTTTTGCGTTTGCGCGTTCAGCGCGTTCAGAGTCCCGCCTTTAGGCGGCAAGCTTGCATTTTCGAGCTTGCCGCCTAAAGGCGAAACTTTCAACGCGCGCCGCCCGCGCGCCGCCCGCAATGGTGGCAATTTGGTCGCGGCAATCTCTGCCACGCCTTCCGGTTGTTTGCGTAAACCATTGACGCTTGCCACGCTCACATTCGCCGCTTGGTTGGCAAACGCAATCTGCCAAGTCATTCCTTCTACTTCGCGCAACAGGCCGGTCTTCATTGCCTTTGGCAAGAAACTGTAACGCTCGCTCGTATACATCAACCGGCCTTTCAACGAGTAAGCTTCGACGCGCCAGTAATACGTCACACCCGGCTGGAATTTGTCGGCCAGCGACTTCACATCCAGCTTCGCATTGGCCGTGGCAAAGCGGCGCAGCACCAGCTTGCCAGCGAGGTCGCTCGTAATCGTGACGCGATAGATCACCGCCGCGCGCACCGGTTGCCACTCAAGCACGGTCGTATCAGTTGGCGTCGCAAACGACACCGGCTTCAACGCGCCCGGCGACAAGCGGTGCATCCGTCGCAGCGCTGCCGGTTGGCGCAGGTTGCCGGAAGTCTCGACCACGCGCACCGTCCACCACAATTCGCCAAACGGCAACGCCGTCCACACATCCAGCGGCACTTGCCATTCGTTGATCGCCACGTCGTGCCACTGAGTGAGCGTGTTGAAGAAAGGCTGCTGCGAAAAGCCGACTTGATACTTCATCGCGCCCGGCACCACCGTCCAACGCAAGCGCGGCGGTGTTTCTGCGACGAAGCCCGCGCCCGAAACCGGCTCCATCAAACGCAGCATTTTCCAGTCGCCGTTGTTAACGATGACTTCGATCGGCGGCGATTGAATCAGATTGGGCGAGGTGATTTTGATTTCGAGTCTGTGCGGGCCTAGGTAAGCAGTCGGCAGCGGATTATTCGTGCGCAGCGTCCGGCGCTCGCCCGCCGTGAAGTGCAGCGCGAATTGTTCAAACACATTGCCGTCCCAGAGCCATTGTCCAATGATCGTGCCGGTGCCCGCGCCTGCCAGCACGGCTTCGGCAAAGACCGGCTCGCCCTGCGTGAGGATTGTGCCGGTGCGCGGATGCACGATGAGCACGGTGGTGATCTGCAACGGCGCGCCGAGCGAAGTGCCGCCCTGCACACGCAATGGCTGTGTCGTCGCAGAGCCACGCGCGCTCGTGTTCGTGTTGTCGGCGTTGATCACATCCACCGCGCGCGTGTTGAGTGCGGCATTGTTGGCGGCACTGATGATGACGAAGATGGTCGTGTCGCTCAGCCGGTTGACGCTTTCGACCAGGATGTCGGGTGCAGGTATCAACGCCGGATTCGTTTCGCTTTGCCCGATCACCACGCGCGCGCCGGGACGGAAGTTTTTCCCGGTTAGCGTCAAGCGCATTTGGCGAGCGCCTTGCGCGATGGCGCTCGCGGCAACGTAAGTCAGCACGGGCGGCGGCAAGGGTTGAGCCGTAATGGTGAACGTGAAGCTATTTGAAGTGCCGCCGCCGGGCGCTGGATTGGCCACTGTGATTTGCGCTGTGCCGACGGCTGGCACGTCTGTCGCCGGAATTTGCGCAGTGAGTTGATTGCCATTGACGAAGGCGGTCGGTCGCGACGCGCCGTTCCAACGCACGACCGACGTTGGGATGAAGCCGCTGCCGTTGATGGTCAAGGGGAACGCCGCGCTACCCGCAACAATTGAATTCGGCAGAACAGCAGTGATAACCGGCACGGGATTGTTGATATTGATCGTCAGCGCGTTGGACAAGCCGCCGCTGGGTGCGGGATTGAAGACAGTCACGCTCGCCGTGCCCGTGTTGACCAAATCTGACGCGGGAAGCTGCACGGTCAACTGCGTTGCGCTGACAAACATCGTCGGACGATCCGCGCCGTTCCAGCGCGCAATTGAGTTGGCGACGAAGTTCGTGCCAGTAAGCGTCAACGTCACGCCGGGTGTGCCCACTAGCAAAGGATTGGGCATCACGCTGGCCAATGTGGGTACAGGGTTCGGCGCTTGATTGATGGTGAAGGGCAGCGCGCGGGATGTACCGCCACCGCCACTCGCATTAGGCGGATTGAAGACCAAGACGTTGGCTGTGCCTGTGTTGGCGATGTCCGCCGCCGGAATCTGCGCGATCAATTGAGTCGCCGAAACAAAGGTCGTCGGGCGGTCGGCGCCATTCCAGCGCACCACTGACGTGTTGATGAAGTTCGTACCCGTCGCCATCAACGCGAAGCCTGCGCCACCAGCATTAGCCGTGTTGGGATTGATGCTGGTCAAGTTTGGCAGCGGCGCGGGCGCTAGCGTAATCGTGAACGACAGAGCGTTCGACGTACCGCCGCCTGCGCCCGCTGCGTTGGGCGGATTGAAGACGGTTACGTTTGCTGTGCCTGCGTTGGCGATGTCACTGGCTGGAATTTGCGCGGTCAACTGCGTTGCCGAAATAAACGTTGTAGGGCGATTGACCCCGTTCCAGAGCACGGCGGAAGTGTTGATGAAATTCGTGCCTGTCGCTGTCAGCACAAAAGCCGCCCCGCCCGCTGTTGCAGAGCTTGGATTGAGGCTCGTCAGCGTCGGCACAGGATTCGGCGGCTGATTGATCGTAAACGGCAGCGCGTTCGACGTACCACCACCAACGCCTGTGGCATTTGGCGGATTGAAGACCGTGATGCTTGCCGTACCTGCACTGGCAATGTCGGAAGCCGGAACCTGCGCGGTCAATTGTGTTGTAGAAATAAACGTCGTGGGGCGATTCGTACCGTTCCAGCGCGCCACCGACGTGGCGATAAAGTTTGTGCCGGTCAAAGTCAGCGTGAATGCCGCGCCGCCCGCCGTCGTCGAATTCGGATTGATTGCGGTCAGCGTCGGCACAGGGTTCGCCGGTTGGTTGATCGTAAAGGGCAGCGCATTGGTAGATGAGCCGCCACCCACACCCGCCGCATTCGGCGGTGTGAAAACAGTGACGGACGCCGTGCCCGGCGTAGCAATGTCCGAGGCTGGAATCTGCGCAGTCAATTGTGTGGCCGAGACGAAGGTCGTCGGGCGGTTCGCGCCGTTCCAGCGCACCGTTGTGGTATTGACAAAGCTCGCGCCCGTGACGGTCAAGGTAAAGCCTGGGCTGCCAGCGGTCGCCGAGTTCGGATTGATTGCAGTCAAAATTGGCGCGGGTGGCGGCGGCTGTGTGATGGTGAACGTCAGCGGATTCGAGACGCCTCCGCCCGCGCCGGAGTTGAAGGCGGTGACTTGTGCCGTCCCCGGCGTGGCGAGATCGGCTGCCGTCGCATTAAACATCAACACCGAAGTCGAGACGAAATCGGTCGTGCGATCCGCCCCGTTCCAACGCACTACGGTGAGGCGGTTGAAGTTCAGGCCGTTGACGGTGATCTGCAATCCCGGCGTCCCGGCCTGTGCGGTGTTGGGAACCAGGCTGGTCAGCGTCGGCACATTGGTTTGCGCAGACGCGGGCATACCGCCGCCAATCAGCATCAGCCACAACAAGGCGAACAACCAATTGATTACGCGGTCACACGCAGCTTCATCTGTGTCTGCTCGCATCACCCCGCTTCTATGCTTCACTAAGCTTCTCCATAGCTATCAGCAAAACGATTTTTCGATACTTCTTCTGGGGCTGAAATGTGTTCGCAGTCTGGCGTGTGATCTTCTGGGTAATGATAAAAGGTAAGGCCCGGTCTTTTTTGCCGCGTAGCGGCAGTTGAATTTAGCCGTGGGTTTTCAACCCACGGTACCTGTACGCAACAATCCCGCGTCGCGTCAGCGACGCCTGAATCAGGCGTCGCTGACGCGACGCGGGATTCGCTGCCAAGCTTACCCGGCGTTGAAACGCCGGGCTAAATTCAAGTCGCCGTTACGCGGCTGCGAAACCATCGCCTTACATTTTTACCGTTACCACCTTCTGAAAGTCGCATTTCAAACGCCACCACTCAAGCAGCCACAGTTTCGACCTCGTCGTGTAGCTTCGCGAAAATCTTCGCCGCGCGTTGGCCGCAAACTTCTGCTTCCTCCACGCGCCTTTGCACGCGATAAAACACCGCCAACTCGCGCAAGAGCTGCGCCACTTCCAGGTTCTCCACACCAAGCAATTTCTCTTTGATCGCCAACGCGCGCAGGTAGCCGAGTTCGGCTTCCTGTATTGCACCGCGCGCAGCTAGCAATCTAACCAGTTTCAGCCAGAGCACAGCTACCTGGTAATGCTCCGCGCCGTAACAGCGCTCGACAATCTCAGATGCGCGCCGATAAAACAGCTCAGCTTCATCCAATTGTTGCCGTGATTCTAGAATTCCTGCCGACGCGGTGAGGCTCGCGACTAACAGGGGATGCGTTTGGCCCAAGCGCCGCTCACGAATCACCAGCGCGCGAAACGCAAAATGCTGCGCTGCTTTCCAGTGACCGCGCGCGGCTTCCAGCCCGCTCAGATCGTGGCAAAGATCAGCCACCGTCAGATGCTCTTCGCCAAACAAATTTTCGTAGAGCGTCAGCGCCTGCTGACAATGCGCATAAGCTTCCCCCAACTGACCCTCTTCTTGCAAGAGCAGCGCGAGCCTGTGCTGAATTTCTGCCGCCTCCACACTGTGCGCGCCAAAAAGACTTTCGGCCAATTGCAAAGCGCTTTGTAAGAGTTGCCCCGCTTCACCATTGCGCCCCTGCGCCTGTTGCAGCGCCGCCAAACGCCGCCAAGCGTGCAAGCGCCAATGGTTCAATTCACCCCGGCAACCGGTCTTTTCAACCAGGCGTGTCAGACGTTCGTAAAGCCGTATGGCCTTCGCATGCTCGCCATTCGCTTCATAGATTTTGGCCAACTGATCGAGAAACTGTGCCAGTCGCAGCGGGTTGTTGCCTTTGGCTTCCTCGGCTAGCTGCAACGCATCTTGCCACAATAATTGAGCCTCGCGTTGCGGGTCGGGTTGCCGTAACGGGCCGGGCTGCGCAGTCATGCTGAGTTTGTGGCTTAGATTCCCTGTCGTCTTGGGTAGCCCGTGCGCTGGTATTGTGTCGTTGCTTTCAATCATCTCTCCCTCGCTTCTCCTGCTCGATCTATTTAGCCTGACTTCATTCTTTCTTTACTACTGCCTCCATAAACTGCGGCGCGTTCATCCCAGTGACCTTGCCACACTGGGATGAACGCGCCTGACGACCTTGCTGGGATGCAATATTCAACAAAGCCGCTGTCATCCAGAAAATGTTTGCTCATTGAACTTGAGCGAGTGACTGCTTTCCAGCACCCGCTCAAGTGGCCTGCCCTTCTTTTAGTAAGTCCAAGCCTGGCACGAGCTGAGGTTGCCTGGAGGGCCAAGCAGACTGGCTTCGTTGCCGCTGTTCTTCTTGAGCACAGCGCTGAGCGTCTGCTTGTCAGTAGCCGTGCCGCCGCCGTTCACCTTAGCCGACCAGTAGATCAACTTCCCGGAAGGAAGGTCTTGCGCCGTCGGGTTCTTGACATTGAGCGGCGTGGAAACGTCTTTGCCTTGACCGGGCGCGCAGGTCAACATTATCTTGGGCTTGACCGTCATATTACCCGGGTTCGTCACGATCGGCCTATCGTTCTTATCGTTCTTGTCATTCTTGCGCTGGGCCGAAACCGCCAAGCTCAGCATCAACGTCACTAACGCTACACTCATCAACACAAAAAACTTGCTCTTCATATTCTTTAGTCTCCTTGTTCTCAAACCGTTAAATATGTGGTGGCGGCTTTATGCAACCACCAAATTACTGCATTAGCTTGAAGCTCCCTCCAGTGGGGAGTTCAACCCTTCGTTCGCCGCTCGCGCCATTTCACGGCGGCGAACCAAAGCTTGCACTCCGTCGGTGAGTCGCCTGAAGCCGCCCTCGTACCCAAGGCGCGGATATTACGGGACGAAGGCGGCTCAGGCTTAGTCACCGCGCGCCGCTTCAGTATCAATACTGGGCGACTGTTGCGCGATGAACTTCGTGGTTTGCGTTTTGCATAACCACTTCCAAGCTCCTCAACCAAGTTTTCAATCACGGGCCAGTCATTCTCTGCTTCTCTTCACCAGCCCCATCAACGAGGCCGATTCTACGCATGTGGCGGTTTGCATTCATGAGGCTTTGGTGACGCTTTCGTGATGTTTTGGTGAGGCCGCTTGCAACGCAGCAAAAGAAGCCGCTGCACATCTGTCTGAGAAGTCGCGACAGTTAGCCTAGCGGGCGGAAAACTCTTGTAGAAACTTGAGGTTAGCAGTTTTAACCAGTCTGGCTGAGCGTGCTTCGTAACTGATCGAGTGGTGGTAACGCAATTTGTCTAGCTGAACAAAATGGCCAAGCTGTGATGAAAAAAACGACAGCGGCCTAGCGCGCTAAAGGGGTAGTGGCTCAAGGTGGTGAGTTTGGAGTACCGGCTTCAGCCGGCCGGGCTAGTCAACGAAAGCTGCCGCCTAATGGTCTTTGATAAATTAAATCGGTAAGCGGAGTGCGGCGGTCAGCGTAGGGGCAGACCTGCGTGTCTGCCCCGGTGGATTACGCGCTAACCGGGACAGACACGCAGGTCTGCCCCTACGCTGGTTAATTACCGGTTTAATTCGTCAAAGACCATAAGGCGGGACTCCAAACCTTCTCTCCCGCTTGCGCCACTACCGCTAAAGGTAACTACGCTCCCTGTGCCTTATCCGGAGCAGCTAGTTTCCATTCGCGGGCGAAGGCGGCGGCTTCGTCACCAAAGCCGTTTTGCCGCAAGGCCGCCCCAAATTGCTGTAACACTGATTGGCGCGCGCGGACGAAGGTCGCACAGCGCTCGTGTTCATTGGCGAGTTGTTCGCGTAGCTCGCCCAACAGGCCGACCGAGCGGCGCAATGCTTCGAGTGCTTCGCGTTTATTCTGCGCATCGGGCCGCTGCTCTAACAACGAGGCCAAGACCTGATAGCCGCGCCAACGTTCACCCGATCCGGTTTCCTCCAACAGCTTCAGCCCGTGTTTGGCTTTGCGCAAGGCTTCTTCCTCGGCTCCCGCAGCAGCGTGCGCGCGCGCCTGTTCGAGCAAGACTGCGCCCAAGCCATCCACATTGTGCAACTCGTCGGCAATCGTTGCCGCTTCCGTCGCCAACGCCAGCGCCTCTGTGTGTCTGCCAGTGGCCAGCCGCAAGCGCGCCAGATCAGTCAGCATGCGAAATTCATCATCGCGGTCGCCCACACTCTCGCGGATTGTCTGCAACGCGCTGCTCAATTGCGTCTCGGCCAATTCATACTGCCCCAGCTCGCAAGCCGTGCGGCCCAACAGCCATTGCGCTTCGGCTTCAAGGTGTGTATCGCCCACGCGATGCAAACTTTCCTGTGCGCGTTTGAGCAATTCAGCCGCTTCGTCGTACAGCCCTTGCGCCAGGCGCGCTTGTCCAATGCCCAAATCCATCTGCGCCTCGCCCCGCGCATCGCCGATGCCGCGAAAATCATCGCGCGCGCGCGCGGCCAACTCGATGGCGCTTTCGTAACGTCCACGCGCCAGTTCGGCCCAATGACGGCGGCGCAAGAGCAAGGCGCGGCGCTGCACGTCGCCAATGCTGCCCATATAATCCACTGCGCGTTCGAGCAAGGGCACACCCTCGGCATAATGGCCTTGCAGCGCACGCGCCCAACCGAGCAAGCCAAAAGCAACCGCCGCAATCTGGCTGTTCAACGCCACGCCTTCCAACGCGTCTTGCGCGAATTGCGCCGCTGCCTCGTAATGCCCAAGCCGCACCTGCACGTCACCCAATTGCAGCATCGCCAGCGCCACGCCCTCGCCATCATTTAACTGCCGATATAACTCCAACGATTGTTCAGTAGAGAGCACGGCTTCGCGGTACTGGCTCAAACCCATCTGCGTTTGCCCGTACTGTAGCAACGCTACCGCCAGCGCCCCGCGATCATTGGTCGCATTGGCCAGCGCCACCGCTTCTTCGTAAACCTGCTCGGCCTCTTGCAATTGCCCCACCGCAGAACAACTCTCGCCCCAGGCAAAGAGCAAACGCAGACGTTCGCCTGGCTCCAGCGGCGCTTGCGCGGCGCGTTGCATTTCATCAGCCGCGCGGCGGGCGCGTGCGATGTTCAACAGGGCTTCGCTCCAGGATTGGCGGCTGCTGGCGGCTTGCCAGGCGCGCAAGCTCCATTCAAAGGCGCGCGCCGCCTCGCCCGCCGCTTCGTAATGCACGCTTACGGCTTCAGCTACGCGCTCGCGGTCGTAGCGGTAGACAGTCTCCAACGCTTGTGCGGCTTGCAGGTGCAACCGCTTGCGGCGGCGCGCTGGCAGGTTTTCATAAAGCACATGACGCAGGATGGTGTGATAAAACCGCGCATCATTGCCCGCCGAGACACTGCGTTCTGACAAAACACCGCAGCGCACGCCGGTGAGCAAGAGGCTTTCGATCTCCTCTTCGCTGCGTCCAGTCATTGCGGCGAGCGTCTCGATGCGGAACTCATCGCCGATCACCGCCGCACATTCGATTAACTCGCGCACCTCTTCGGTCAAGCGATCCAGCTTCGCGTGCGCCGCCATCACAATCGTGTCAGGCAAGCGCAAATCTTTGATGCCACGCCATTGCCAGGCCGGTTGCGGCGCGGCGTCGAAGGTAATCGCGCCTTCCGACATCAATAGCCGCAACATTTCAGTCAGAAAGTACGGATTGCCGCCCGTGACGTGGCGCAGCCGCTGCAAGTCACTCGCAGGAATTTGCAGGCTGCGGTCGAAGACCGCTTCACACGCGGCGCGACAGTCGCCTTCACCAAGCGGCGGGAGTGTCAAAGCGGTGTAGCTGCGTAAGCTGGCTTGCCGTCTCAACCAGTTTGCCAGCGGATGCGCGCGGTCGTTGGCGGCTTCGGCGCGCGCCAGACAGACGACCATCAATGGCTCGCTTTGCAAAGTGCGCAGCAGATAGCCCACA
Source organism: uncultured Acidobacteriota bacterium (assembly GCA_963699175.1). Taxonomy (GTDB): domain Bacteria; phylum Acidobacteriota; class Blastocatellia; order RBC074; family RBC074; genus JACPYM01. Next base: position 3,488,917 of record OY969418.1, read on the forward strand.
CAATCGCGGCTCGCCTCATCCGCCCATTGCAAGTCGTCGAAGACCAGCACCAGCGGGCGATGCAAACTGGCGCGAATGAAACACTGGCTGATCGGTACGACCGTGCGCGAGTTGGTGGTGATGAGCGGGCCTGTCGTGGGGTTGATTGATGTTTGCGGTGGTGTCAAGGTGCCGGTGGTTTTGCTGATACGCAATTCGGCGCCAGGCTTGGTCTCAACAAACAACTCTTCGGGCAATGACACGCTAAGCTCTCGCTGCGCCATACTGCGTAGGCCACCAGTTAGGCTGGCCTGCGCGCCAGTGGCTACGCCCGCGCTGGGCACACTCAACACAGTGCGCAGCATATCGAGAAAGACTTCATAAGGCGCGAGCCGGCTGGCTTGATAATCGAAGAAGCGTGCATACAAACAAAGCGCGCCTTGCGTTTGCGCCCAGCGCATAAAGGAGCGCGCCAACTGCGTCTTTCCAATGCCGGGCTCGCCGAAGACCATCACCGGGCGACCATTACCCGCCAACACGCGCGCATATTCATTTTGCAATTGCAGCAACTCCGCCTCGCGCCCAACCAGTTGGTTGTAATCGGGCACACCAGCCTGCCGCAAAGTAGGCACATCAAAAACGGGCGGCTGGCTTTCCACTACTTTAGGCGAGGCCGCAGTCACAGTCGATGATGGCGCAGAGGTAGCAACATTCTTGGCTTTATCTACGCTGCCGCCGCGCTCCGACTTGGCTTCTGCGTCGGCCGGGGTGGCTTCTTTTGCCGACTGTCTAACTTCCGCAATGAAACGATAGCCCTGACCGTGATAGGTTTGGATGAAGCGCGCCTGATCGGCCACATCGCCCAAGGCACGGCGCGCTTGAGAGATCGCGCGTTTCAATACGCCATCGGTCGTGAATGTATCGGGCCAGACGGCTTCGAGCAATTCGTCCTTGGTCACGACTCGCTCGTTGTGTTCGGCCAAATAGCGTAAGACCTGCACCGCGCGCCGTTCGAGCGCGATGAGCTTGTCACCACTGTAGAGCAGATCAACTTTGGCAGGGATTTTGAAGGAGCCAAATTCCAATTCGCACTGGGAAGGGTGAGACATGCTTACTCCAATTGTTGAGAACACAAACAAACGGCATCAGACAATAACGACAGACGCACCGTAGCGGGAGAGCATACTTGTGCTTTTTTTGTTAGCGGTCAATGGCCGCTGACCACTATGAAATAATTCGGCTGCGCAGCGCCTTGCTAACAGCTTCGTTTTTGGAATGGACGTGGAGTTTGTCGTAGACGCTGCGGATGTAGTTGCGCACCGTGTTGACACTGATGTTGAGCTGACCGGCGGCACTCTGGTAGCTGTGCCCGTCGGAGAGCAATTGCAACAAACGCACTTCCTGCGGCGTCAACTGGTCGTCTCCTTGTTCGGGTTTGCCTAGCAGGTGACCGGTCTTCTGAAAAAGCGTGACAACCTTGCGCGCGATTTCGGGCGACATCGGCGAGCCGCCCTCGTGCGCTTCACGAATGGAATCGAGCAAGCGCGCCGGAGGCGTCTTTTTCAACAAGTAGCCACACGCGCCGTTGCAGATGGACTCGAAAATCTTGTCCTGTTCGGCGTAGACGGTCAGCATCAGCACTTGCATCTGTGGGAATTTGTCGCGAAAGACCCGCACCCCTTCTGAACCGAGCATGCCAGGCAGATGAATATCCAGCAATAAGACATCCGGCACATCAGTACCCAAGGCGCGCAACGCTTCTTCAACCGAGCCGAAGGTGCGTGAACAACGAAAGCCCGACGTGGCATTGATTAACAAGCCGAGGCCTTCGCGCAGTGAGCGATCATCTTCGACGATGGCGACTTTGATCACGCTTGAGGTGGACACGTCATTAGATGGCGCGCTACCAGGCGTGCCAGTTGCTGTTTCCATAAAAAATCCTCTCTTCTCTATTCAGTATTGCCCGGCTGGCAATAAGTGTCGGCAATGCTAATGCAATTTCAGCGTCCCGCCTATAGCATATTTGTGCGCCTCCCAGCCGAGCGAGCACAAAATGTTTAGGCATCGGTAGAGGGACTTGAAAACATCAAGTGGGGAGAGCAGTCTTGCTGTTGTCAATATGCAGGCACACTATATCGTGCGCCTTCATTTATAACAGGCTTGGGGCGCGTAAAAACTTCATAGCTGCGTCTGGGGCGATACAAGTCTTAGGCTAAGGTTGATGAATAGACTGGCTTGAATTAAATGGTTGAAAAATTCTCGTAACTTCCTGGAACAAATTGAGAATGCAGGCGTGTTGGCGCAATGTGGAATGCAGATTCGGTTCACTCGTGCTGGCGTTGAAGCAAAGAATATAAGCTAGACAGCAGCAAGGTGCCCACCGACTTGAGTTGAAACGATACGCTTCCCAACCGATTCCGTCTGGCGCTATTCTCGGCGCGCGCGCTGTGGTTCTGGCGCGAACTGACCCCTGGGGCGAAGGGAAAGGCACTCCAAAGTAATAAGGTTGGTGATGAACACGCTGAGTCTCAGTGCTGGATTTGCTGAAGCTGGCCTGATCAAGGCTGGTTTTCAAAACACCGAATCGGGTGTTGCTTCCACTGCGCCGACTTCTGATTGGATTAGCAAGCAGATGCCGGAAAATGAGTTGGATTACGCGCAGTTGGATGACCACGCATTGATGGCCGCGACTAAGACGGGCGATGAGTTGGCATTCAAGGAGTTGGTGGAGCGGTACAAAAACAAGCTCACCAACTTTGTTTACGGGCTGCTCAACGATTATGACAAAGCGGTTGATCTGACCCAGGAGACCTTTATCAGGGTCTACACGAGCGCCGGGCGTTACGAAGCGACGCACAGTTTTTCGACATACATTTATCGCATTGCGCAGAATTTGGCGATCAGTGAGATGCGCCAGCGCAAACGTCGCGGGGTCTTTCAAATGCCCTTCTTCTCTTCGAGCAAAGACGGCGAAGAGATCGAAGTCGAAGTGGCCGATCAGCGCATCGTCGCACCGGAAGATACGATGATTAACGACGAGCGCCGCGCTGCCGTAAGGCGCGCTATTGCGAGCCTGCCGGAGAAGTACCGCATCGCGCTGGTGCTCCGCGATGTCGAAGGCCGCAGTTACGAAGAGATCAGTGAGGTTTTGGATTTGTCTGACGGCACGGTGAAATCCCGGATCAACCGCGCCCGCAACTTATTGAAAGAGAAGTTACGCGATTACCTGTGAAGTGCCCAGTAGTTTGAAGCCGCAGTAACACAGTTGATCGAGGTTTTCCGATTCCCCATTCAGGTTGTTTAGTTGTTTAGATAACCTGAGCATTTCCGAGTGGAGAACTCACCCATGACTTGTGAACAGATGAGAGAGGCTATGGACACTGGCATCCCGCAAAACACGTTACAGAGCCATCTCGCTGGCTGCCCTGATTGTACCGAGTGGTCTTCGCTGCTCAAGCTGCTCGGCGCGCAGCCGCGTGTGCAGGCACCTGCCGATTTCAACACGCGCCTGCAAGCACGGCTGGCCAGCGAAGAGGTCAAGCTCCTGGCGCTGGTCAATTCGCTGCCGCCGGTCAATGCGCCCGCCGATTTCAATTTCCGCTTGAGTGGGCGTTTGGCGCAAGCCAAAGCTGAAAAGGCGGCGCGGAGTCCGCTGGCTTGGCTGGCCGAGTTCTTGGTCAATTCGTTTTCGTTAGGACAGGCCGCTACGGCAATGGCTGCGGTCGTGTTGTTTGTGGCCTTCAGCGCCGTGCAGCTTACTCGCAATGGTGGTCAGTCGCAGGCAACAAGCACAAATATTGCTACTAAGGCTGAAACTGGTGAGACGCTCAGGGTTGCGCAGCCAACCCAACCAAACACAATGCCGACCGTGCGCGACCAAGTTGCCAAAGCAATTGCTCGTGTTCCGCGCCAGGCAATGAACAAAGGCTTCGTGGCTACGCCGGCAGCCGACAGGCTGGTCGCTAGCAGTGTTACTGAGCAAGCTGTTTTTGATTCCGCCAAGCGCCTGGAAACCAAACTGCCTAACAGTGGGGTCGCCTACGGGCAACAACTGGTCAAGTACATGCCACAATCCAAGATTGAGGTGGCGGTGGCGTTCTAGTTTTTGTTAGTTACATTGAGTTTAGGCCGCAGGTTCTCCCCGTCCATTCCTGCGGCCTTTTTACTATTAGGCATTACCGCCTTCAGCATTTTCAATGTCGTTTCGTTTGTTTATCTTTTGTGTTTGGTCGCTCGCTTGGTTAGTGGCGTTTTCGGCAACCGAGGCCAGCGCACAGACTACCCGTCGCAAACCACGCCCCAAGCAAACCACGCCAGCCGCTCCAGCCATTACGCCAGCTAATTCCAGCACCATAGTTTTGCGCAAAGACAAAGAAGTGCAGGGCCTGGTCTATGTGCGCCAGACAATTGACCTACGCCCGGCCGAAGAGGCATTGATGACGCTCGATGGCGAGCCGACGCCGCCTTTACAAGTCAAGAATGTCACACTGGGTGTGGTGGTAGATGCTGAAGGACATATCGTGACGCGCCTGGTCGGCGTCACGCCGAGTAATCCGCCGCACGACATTTTTATTCTGGGACAAGGCATCAACAAGCCCGCTCCCGCGCGCTTTCTCGGACTCGATTCGGTCAGCGGCTTATGCGTCTTGAAGGTTGAAGGGGCCAGCCTCAGCTTGCCGCAGTTTGCGGAAGCAACCAAACTACCGCTGCAACGCAGCGTGAAGGTCAGAGGCTTCCATGCGCAGCAGGGACAAAATCAGCCTGCGTACATGACCATCTATCCGCGTATTTATGATTTCGATGGCCAAGTCGTCAAGGCCGTCAAAGACTTCCGCTACAACGCCAACAATCCGCTCTACCAACTCACCGCGCCGCGTTTGACGTCCGTACAGGATTGCAGTCTGGTCTTTACCAGCGAGAATACGCTCTTTGGCATCGCGCTCTACGACACCACCAGCGACGGCTTGAGCCTCGTCTATCCAATCTCGCGCGTGCAGGAGATCGTGGCTAAGGTAGCCAAGTCGAATGAGAGTATCGCCTACGGCTGGCTGGGTGCGACGCCGGATTTGAACATGTCTCCGCCAATCCCTACGTCTATTACTGGGCGCCAAGTTAAACCGGAGTTAGGCGTGCGTGTGCGCGATGTCTTCCCTGATAGCCCGGCGGAAGAGGCAGGGATCAAATCCCGCGACATCCTGCTCAGCATCAATGACCGCCGCGTCGAGAGCAACGGTCAATTGATGACTGCGCTACGCCAGTTGCCGCCCGACAGCGAGATTACTATCAGGCTAAAGCGGGGCGACGAATACTTAGTCGTTAAAGCCAAGCTCGTCCCGGCGCCAGCCACCGAACCTAATCAAATGCTATCGGCGCTGTTAAACCGTTTGGAAAACTATAAAGCGCAACTCAATTCCATCCCTACCACCGATCCGAACCGCGAGACTTTCAAAGGCAAGGTCGAAACTTTCAGCGCGATTATGCAGGGGATAACCAGTGAGGCACCGCCAGAAGTGAAGTTGCGGGTCGTCTATGGCTTTGAAGCGCAACCGGCGACTGCGCAATTGCTCCGCTTTTTAGCTGCGCCGAGCGGCGTCTTAGTCACAACCGTCAACGCAAATAATCGTGCAGCGCAAAGCGGCTTGCAGACGGGCGATGTCATCACCAAAGTCGGTGCCAAAGCTATCAATGATCTGGCCAGCCTGCTCCAGGCTCTCGATGAATCCAATAGCGCGACAGAAACCACGGTCGTGCGCCGCCGCGTGACGCTCACCTTGAAGTTTTCCCGCTAGCTGAATCAGAAGAGCGAAGATCACAGGGAACATTCGTCGCTCTTCAATCCCCAATCCTCAAAGGCGCAAGTTGCGGCTAATCTGTCTAACCTGCTATGCTGCGCAATCAATCAATAGCATGAGAGAACCGGTAGGGAACGAATCACACGTGCAGCAGAATCTGTGGTCGGCCAAAATTACTGTCCTTGTCTACATCCTGATCTGTTTTGAGGTAGGCATCATGCTGTTGATCCTGCCTTGGACGCGCTATTGGGATGACAACTTTTTTCTCTACTTCGTCACTGGCAAGCTCAATTCGCCAGGCTTTTTTTCCTTCTTCACCAGCGGTTGGATGCGCGGTGCGGTAACCGGCTTGGGTGTTATCAACATTTTGGCGGGCTTGCGCGACGTCATCAAATTCCGCGAAAGCGTGCGCGTGCTAGCTGGCAGCGATGAGTCACTAGCCCATGAAGCTGCAACTTCCACCAAATTCGATCTACCTGATCACCAACCGCCAAGCGTTCCGCCACAATCCTCAAACGACTGAAGGCGAACTCCTGCACGCGCAGCTCGAAGCCATCGCGCGCGCGGCCCAAGCCGGTTGTCAACTAATTCAAATTCGCGAAAAAGATTTGACGGCGCGCGCGCTTGGTGAATTTACGCGCGCCGCCATCGCACGGGCGCGAACACACGGCGCAAAGGTGCTGGTCAATGACCGGCTCGACGTGGCGCTGGCGGCTGGCGCAGACGGCGTGCATTTGCGTGTCACTTCCCTGCCCGTGGCCGAGGTGCGCCGTGTGGTTGCTCAACGAGGCTTGCGTGATTTTTTGTTAGGCGTCTCGACGCATTCGCTGAATGAAGCCCAAGCGGCAGAAGCTGACGGCGCAGATATTATTGTTTGTGGCCCGGTCTATGACACGCTGTCCAAGCGCATTTACGGTGCTCCGTTGGGCGTCGAGCGATTTGCCGAAATTTGCCACGCGGTCAAACTGCCGGTCTTCGCTCTAGGCGGAATCAAGCTGGACAACTTTCGCGAGCCGTTGCAACGCGGCGCAGCGGGCATTGCCGCGATCAAGCTCTTCACCGATTTAGCAGCGCTACAACAAAATGTTCGCTCAATCATCGAAGCACGCAGCTAGCTTCGCCTGTATTTCCGCTCGACTCAACGCCGCCATCAACGCCGCCACATCGCCAATCCTACGACCCAAGCCAGCCGGAACAATCTCGCACGCAGCCACGGCCTGCGGCAGCGCCTCCTCTGCCAGAGAGCGGCGCGCAGGCGCAAGCACTCGTTCGCCCAACACTACTGCGAGCGAACCGAGCACGATCAATTGTGGATTCAAGGTGTCTACCAACAGCGCCATCCCGCGCCCCATCCATTTGCCCGCCTCTTCCGCCACTATCAACGCCTGTGCGTCATCGGCCAGCATTGCTTCGACCACCTCACGAATCGGCGTTGTCCGCGCCCAGCGCGCGGGAAAGAGTTGATGCGCCAACTCAACCAACCCCGCGCCCGACGCGAAGCCTTCCCACGAACCCGCTTTACCAAAGCCAACCGGCCCCTCCCAAGCCAACCGCAAGTGGCCGACTTCGCCCGCCGTATCGCTTGCGCCGTGTAACACGCGACCGTTGACGATAATCCCTGCGCCCAAGCCTGTGCCGAAAGTCAGGAAGACCAGATGCTGCAAATCCGCGCGACCCCGCCCTGCGCCAAAATGAAATTCGGCCAACGCGCCCGCATTGCCATCGTGCTCGATGTAAATAGGCAAGCGCGGGAATGCAGCCGCCAGCCGCGCTTTCAAAGCCACGCCGTGCCAGCCGGGCAGGTGCGGTGGATCGAGCAGCACACCTTCGGTAATGCGCAGCGGCCCGCCAATCGAAACGCTCACGGCTGCAATGGTTCTTTGTTGCTGTCCGGCTTCGTCAATTATTCGCTGCAGCAACGCAGCAATGCGTGGGAAGACTTCTTCAAAAGGCCGCCAGGCTTCGGTAGCCAGCTCATAACGTTGCAGAATCTCTGCGTCGCGCGTGCCTTCGACAATCGCAGTCTTGCTGCCACCAATATCCAAACCCAAGATCGTCAGTTTCTTTTTCAGCGAGTCATTCGACATAATCATCAACTTTCTCTTCAGCGGCTGTCCAACAAGCTGCCGCGTTCGTCGCAGTCCTCGGGATGCGTCTGACTCAGAGTCAACGATAAGCTCGGCAGTTTGTCGGACAGCCGCGCGCATTGCAGTTTGCAGAATGAATCATATATGCTTGCCTCGCATCGGGCAGCGCCAATACAAAAACAGCTAAACGATTTGAAATCCTCTCCCCCAATTATGCGAGCAGCCGGAATGCAATATACACGCTTTCTCGTACACAGCGGCGCGCGGCGCAGAGGCTTTACCCGGAGCGGTGCCAACTTTTCATCAGTGTAAGGAGTAGCCTATGGAACCTGAGCTTAACGTAATTCCTATGCCCACGAATGAAGCCGCAATGCCTTACGTGCCCGCGCCGGTCAGCGAGGCGCCCGGTGTGGCGGAAAATGCGAGCGGCAATGTGGATAAAATTCGCGACCTGATTTTCGGCGCGCAAATGCGGGACTACGACAAACGCTTTGCGCGGCTGGAAGAGCGGCTGATGAAGGAGTCCGCCGAGTTGCGCGAGGAGACGCGGCAACGCTTCGATGGGCTGGAGAGCTTCCTCAAGAACGAGCTGGCGGCCTTGTCTGATCGCATCAAGTCTGAGGCGCGCCAGCGTGACGAACGCAACGATGAACTGTCGCGCCAGTTACAGGAAACGGCGAAAAACATCGAACGCAAAATCGGGCAGCTCGACGATCAAACAGCCCAGGCGCAGCGCGAACTGCGGCAACAACTGCTCGAACAATCAAAGTCGCTGAGCGATGAAATTCGCCGCAGACACGATGAGCTTGCTGCCAAGCTGGCGCGCGAGGCTGAGGAATTGCGCAACGACAAGACCGACCGTGCCGCGCTGGCCGATCTCTTTACTGAGTTGGCGCTGCGACTGAACAATCAGTTCCGTTTGCCAGGCGAGTGAAGCTAGAGGATTGAAGGTCGAAAATGACGCTTCGCGCTTCTCAATCCGCCGCCAACTATGAGCGATCATCCACTACGCATCGTGCCCAATCAGTCAAAGCCGCCTGAAACGGCTGAAGAAACTACGTCTGCGTTGTTGGAGACGCCGCCCGGCGCGCTGGTTACTGACCAGGAAAAATTCACCCAGTTGCGTCGTCTGTTACTCGCGCCGGAGCAACAACAACTCGCTCAACTCAACGCACGGTTGAATGATCAGAAAGGGCGCGTCAAAGACTTGAGTCGCGCCTTGCCCGACGCCATCCGTGCCCGCAATGCGCAGGATCAGGCATTGACTGCGGCGCTCACTCCGAACATCGGGCCAGCGCTGCGACAGGCCATCAAAAACGATCCGTCCGCCGTTATCGAAGTCGTCACACCTGTTATTGGCCCCGCCATTCGCCAAGCCATTTCGCACACGCTCAATGAATTGGTGCAATCCATTGACGAGACGCTCAAACACAGCGTCTCGATGCAGGGCTTGAAGTGGCGCTGGGAGGCTTTGCGCACCGGGCGTTCCTTCGCCGAAGTCGTGCTCTATCACACGCTGGTTTATCGCGTCGAACAGGCTTTCCTGTTTCATCGCAAAACTGGGTTGTTGTTGGCACACGCCGCTGCCGCCACGGCCAAAGCTGAAGACCCCGACCTGGTCTCTGGCCTACTGACCGCGATCAACGACCTGGGGCGCGATTCGTTCCAGGCGACTGAAGAGCAGAACTTGATGAAGCTCGATTATGGCGAGCTGGAGGTCTGGATCGAAGGCGGCGTGCCGCCAGTCGAGTTGGCCTATCTGGCCATAGTCATTCGCGGCAGCGCGCCCGAAGGCTTGCGCAACGAAATGCTGCTGCCCGCGCTCGAAGCGATTCATAGCAAACAGCGCGAGGCGTTGCTCGATTTCGATGGTGACACCAGCCCGTTTGAGTTGAGCCGCGAGTATCTGGAAGCTTGTTTGCAGTCGCAATATCGCGGCAAATCACCAGTGACCGATGCGCCCAAAGGTTTCCGCTTGCCGCTGACGGTCAGCGCGCCACTGGCGCTGATACTGCTTTTGTTGACCGTCTGGGCGGGTTTCAACTATCGCGCGCAACAACGCTGGAACGATTATCTTGCGCGACTACGAGCCGAGCCTGGGTTGGTTATCACCGAACAGGGCCGTGGCGGCGGCAAGTTGTTGGGCGCGCGTTTTTTCATTGAAGGCTTGCGCGACCCGCTGGCGACTGACCCGGCGGCCATCTTGCGACAAACGCCGATTGACCCTACCGATGTCACGAGTCGTTGGAAACCATATCACGCGCTCGAACTGGATTTTGTGCGGTCGCGTGCTGTCCGCGTGCTCGAACCACCAGATACGGTCAGCCTGAAAATCGAAAATGGTGTGCTGGCGGCCAGCGGTCTCGCCCCACAACAGTGGATTGAGAACGCGCGTCGTCTGGCTCGCGTACTGCCCGGCATCACGCGCTTTGATGAAAGCGGTCTGCTGACGGCGGAGGCGCAGGAACAACTTCAACTCAAAGACAAAGTGGAAAAGGGCAGTTTGCGCTTCAATCAAGGCACAACACAGTTTGCGCCGGGGCAAGAAGCAGCGTTGCAAACTTTGGTCAAACAAGTGACGCGACTGTTTGCGCTGGCTTCGCTCACAGGCCAGCAGCCTCGACTGACCATCACGGGGCACACTGACGCTGAAGGTGGTGAAGCTGTCAACCAACGCTTGAGTCTGGAACGCGCCACTCGCTTGCTGGATGCGTTAGCCGCCAGTGGCGTGCCGCGTGAAGGGCTGCGCGCCACTGGCGTTGGGAACAGCAATCCTTTGCGGGCGGAGAGCACCGAAGAAGATCGGCAGTTCAATCGGCGCGTCTCGTTTCGGATTGAATTGCCTTGAACGGAAGCCGCGTGCTGCTTGCGAAGCTATTTGGCAAGCTCCAATTTCAAATTCGAGATTTGAAATTGCTGTGACACACTGACTGACCAATCAGGCCGATCCCCAACAACCAAGATGATTCAGTTTCAAAAGAAAATCTGTTTACTTGGCGCGTTCGCGGTGGGTAAGACCAGCCTGGTCAAGTGCTATGTCGAAGGTAACTTTTCAGAAAAGTATCAGACGACGGTCGGTGTGCAAATCAAAAGGCGTATTGTCACCATCCCTGCTCCGGCGGGCGAGCAAACTGTCAATCTGGTGATCTGGGACTTAGCGGGCGAGGATGAGTTTCAGAAAGTGCAATTGAGTTATTTGCGCGGTGCGGCTGGTTGTTTGATCGTCGCCGACGGCACGCGCCGCACGACGCTCGACACAGCCAGGCTCTTGCACCAGCGTGTGACGGAAACTATCGGCGCAGTTCCCTTCATCCTGCTCATCAACAAGAGTGACTTGCGTAACGAGTGGGAGCTTGACGACCAGGGCCTTACAGAATTCATTGCACAAGGCTGGCCGATTATCCAAACCAGCGCCAAATCCGGCGTCGGCGTCGAAGCCGCGTTTCAATTGCTAGCTGAGAAAACTCTGCAAAAATGAAGGCAAAAGGCAAATATCAAAAGGTCGGCACTTTTCTTTCAAATACGAAAAGCTAGCTTCCTCAATCTACTTTTGCCTTTTGATATTTGCCTTTTGCCTTTTGATTTTTAGTATGCCCGAACTGCCACCGCGCATTCAGCAACATCTGCACAAGCTCATCGCCGAAGACCGCGCGCCCGCTTATGTCCTGGTTGATCACGAAGGCAAGTTGGCGGCGTGTGGCGGCCAACTTGAAGCATACGGCCTGAAGCAGTTGCAAATCGGCCATCCCGTCAGCGAGCAGATCTTTTTGCTCGCCGGATTGCTGCCGCTCGACAGCGAAGAGTTGCTCTTGCCGTGCGTGCATACCGAAGCGGGCCGCCCGGCTGATCTACATTTTCTGCGCACGGCAGAAGGCGACTACGTGCTCTTTCTCGACGCCTCGCAGCAGGAGCGGCAACAGCGGCTGATGCAACAGAAAGGCAATGAGCTGAGCCTCAACTATCAGCGGCTGGTCAAAGAGATTCAGAAGAAGGAGATTTTGCTGCACTGCATTGTGCACGATCTGGCCGGACCGCTGCTTGGCATCAAGGGTGGCTTCGAGTTGCTGGCCAATGAAAATCTCTCGGCGCAAGGCAGGAAGTTTGTGGAAATCGGCCTACGCCAGGCTGATAAACAGGAAAAGTTGATCCGCGAAATCCTGCACGCCTTCGCCGCTGAGGTTGAATCACTAGACTCGTTCACCGTTGATCCGGCCAACGCGCCCGACGCGGCGCAAGCCGTTCGAGCAGTCGTCGAAGCCCTGCAACCAGCCTTTGTGCTCAATCACGTCAAACTGCAAGTCGCGCCCACGCTCGACCCGTCGCGCAACTGGAAAGTCGTCGGTGAAAATGCGCGGCTCGAACGGGTCATCTCCAACCTCGCCGAGAACGCGCTGCGGCACAGCCCGCCCGAGACTACTGTGACCGTCGGCTGCTACGAAAGCGAAAACGATCAAGTGCTGGTCGCCATTGACGACGAAGGCCCTGGCGTGCTGCCTGAAATCGCGCCGACGCTCTTTCAGAAATTCGCGCAAGGTCAGAAAGGCAAAGGCAAGATCGGGCTGGGACTTTATTTCTGTCGCATCACCATCGAGCATTGGGGTGGGCAGATCGGTCATTCTTCGCTCGGCGAGAAAGGCTCGCGTTTTTGGTTCCGCTTGCCACGTCCACAGGCTGTCTAAGATCAGATTTCATCGCGCCGTCGCAACGCCAATTCGCTCAGCTTCCACTGCGGCCAAGTCGAAACCAAACCATAGCGATGCGTCGCCTGCGCCAGCCCATCCACACGCGGTGAGTTGCATTGGGGACAGGCGCTGTGTTGGCCGCGCGCCACTGCCAGACAGGCTGAGCAGATCGTAAACTCCGGTGCTATCGCCAACGCAGGCACGTTGGTTTGATAAAAGACGAGCGCCAGCAGCGTTTGCATTCGTTCCGGTGTCGGCATGTTTTCGCCTAACCAAACCTCACTTGCCGCATTCCACAGTTTGCCCCCTTGAAGATGTCCTTCGACCTTCAACCGTTCCAGCAAACTGAGGCGCTGATTGACCGGCAATTTCAAGGCGTTGGTATAAAAGGCCGCGTCTTCATTGTTCGCTTCGATCATTATGCCGCCGACGGCTTCAGCGCCGAATTGGCGCAGATCGAGCCGCGCGAAACGATGCGCCGCGCTGGGGTCGTGCGACTCGGCCAGCAGGAACTGCACTTTATGTTTGACTGACAGCCGCTCGGCCTCGTTGTGCAAATGCGTGGCGATCTGGCTGGCAAAGTTGAACGCTTCTGGTGCCATGCCCAAGGCGTAGCCTGTCACGGCGTGCGTCAACTCGGCCAAGCCCACCGGACAAAGCGCATGCGCCGTCCAACTGAGCGGCATAAACTGTTCTTTTCCCTGCCGCAGCGCCAATAGTGCCAGCGCGCCTGCCTCACCACGCGCGAGCAATTTTTCCAGAAAGACGCGCTTTTCAAGCGAAGCCTGCGCCGCCAATTCGAGCGACTCGGTCATCGCTTCAAGCAAACGCACCGGGTCGCCGGCCGCACGATAGGCTAGGCGCGGCAGGTTGAGCGCCACCGCAGAGAAGAAAGCCGCACGCCATTGCCAACTCTCCGGCGCGCGCTGCAGCTTGCTCGCCGCTACGCCGTAGCGCGCTGTAAACGCCTCGGCGCGCGCGGCCTCCGCATCCTGCCCCGCGCCGCCAGCCCGTTCAAAAACCAACAACACGCCGCCCTGTTGCGCCATCGCTTGTGACACCAAATCCAGTGCGGCACGGTAGCCGGAGTTGCTGATCAAGTCCTCAGTCGCGTGCAAGATCAGTCGCGGCCCAGTGAAGGGCAATCCTTGCCCGTCGCCTTCCAGGTGCACTTCAAAAAGAGCTTTCAGGAAATCGCGTGCAGCGGCGGTGTGTTGTCCGTAGGTCGTGGTCTGTTTCTCGCCGCCCGCCCCGACAACGGCGAGGTCTTGCAAATAAGCCGGACATTCCCAATCCAAATGCAGATCGCAATGCACTCGCTGACCGCCATGCGCGATGCCTGGCGCAGACAATTCGAATAAGAGCGCCTGCGCAATCTGCTTCATCTCGCGCTGATTCAAGCCCACCAGCAAGGGCGCCATCGCAAAGTTGACCGAATCCCAAGCGAGCGCTTCGCTGAAATAACCGTGCAGTGCCGCCGTATGTTTGACCAGATGAGCCGCCAAAACTTCAGGCCGCCGCGCCGGACGCGACCCGGCAAAGCCGCCCGACAAGCGCACGCCGTAGCGTTTGATGAAATCGAGCGAGCTGATCAGTGTCGCCGGGCGATCAACCTCACCCAGGTTTTCGATGTGTAGATCGCCCGCCCAGTGCGCGTTGGCGACGGTTTCGGAAAAAACCGCCTGCATCGCGTATTCACGCTTAATCGCTTCGGCCAGCGCCAAGCTCGTACCATCAGGCCCGTGCAACGTCCTGGCAGTGCGCGGCGCCGTTTGGATGATGCGATCTGCGTCGTAAAGCGGCACGCCCAAGCGCGCGTGCAACCGATAGGCGTCGGTCAGACCGTATTCGAGCAGCTTGGCGTCCACCAGACCGCGGATCAGCGGCGCGGTCAGCGCGCGTATGCCGGAGCGCTGAATCTGTGCTTTGACTTCCTGGCTGATCTTTTGCGCAAGCTCAGACGAGATTTGCGCCTCGCGGACAAGCGCATTGACAATGCGCTGCGGGTCGAAGAGCGTCACGTCTTCATTCGACTGACGCACAAAAAGCTCGTCTTCGGTTGCGTCCTGGGGAGAGACGGGTGGGTTTGGTGAATCGCTCATAGAAGATGCCAACAGAATCTGCTTAAGCCTAGCGCGCCTTGACGCTGTGATTCAACGGCCCGGCGCCGTGACCTAAATCTGGCGCCCGGCGCAATGCCTCGCTGACGTATTGCTTGGCGTGCCGCACTGCGTCGGGCAGCGAATCGCCCAAAGCCAGCGAGGCCGCAATTGCTGCTGACAACGTGCAACCGGTGCCGTGCGTGTTGCGCGTGGCGATTTTCGGCGCGCGCAACAATCGCACCTCCTGCCCGTCATCAAGCAAATCAATCGCTTCATCTGATAAATGCCCGCCCTTAACCAACACCCCGCAACGGGCTGTGCGCTTGGCAGGACGTGTCAGACACAATTCACGAATGCGCCGCGCCGCTTGCTCCATCTGCGCCAAGTCAGTGACTGGCTGCCCGGTCAAGCGTTCCGCTTCGATCAAATTCGGCGTGATCAAGTCGGCCAACGGCAACAACAACTCAATTAAAGCGGCGAGCGCCGCCTCGTCAATCAGCTCATACCCGCTGGTCGAACGAATCACTGGATCGAGCACGACGTTGGCCAGCGCGTATCGTTCAATGATCTCCGCCACCGTTTCAATGCACGCACGATGCGGCAGCATGCCGAGTTTGACCGCCGCAATCTCGAAGTCTTCGAGCAGCGGTTCGAGTTGCGCGCGCAAGACCTCGGCGGATTGATGATACGCGCCGTAGACCGCTACAGTGTTTTGTGCAGTCAAAGACGTGATCGCCGCCGTCCCGAAACAGCCAAAGGCCGCGAAGGTCTTGATGTCGGCCAACGTCCCGGCGCCGCCTGATGGATCGAAACCTGCGATAGTCAACACTACGCGCATGCCAGTCGCTCACACCGCCCGTCAACGGGCTCGAATCAAAAACACTCTATCTGGTGGAGAAGCGTCTTCATCGTAACATCATCTTGCGAGGATGGGCAAAAGCTGCCTGGGCGCAAGCGAATTCTCATTCGCTACTATTCGCTACGATTCGCCACTATTCGCTAGATGATCACAAATTCAAAGAGTGATTGCCTGCTGTCGTTCTGTAATACATTCTGTCCGCTTGCCAGCCAATATTTGCTCTGTAATCACCAGGGTGAATAACTCTCAAAATATCTTATTGCTGAAGTTACGCAACAATGGAGCAGGTGGCACTTACCTTGCCTTTCTGTTCGCTATGAAACGCAAAATCTACCAGCAAGCAGTTTTTATGAGACAGTTGATTACTACAGGTTTGCTGCTTAGCCTGGCGCTTTGGTTTGAACCGCGCGTGAGCCTTGTCCGTGCAGGACAAGGCGTGGAACCGGCAGTGGCGGCGTTTAATGAGCGGGTGAAGCAGTACATCAAGCTGCGCGACAAGTTGGAAGCTGAGTTACCGAAGCTTACTGCTAAGAGTCAGCCATCAGAGATAGAAGCCCACCTGGTATCACTACAGACAAACATCATTGCTGCCAGGGAGGGCGCTAAGCCCGGCGATATTTTCACCCCTGATATTGCCAACCACCTACGCGGTGTCATTAAAGAGGAATTCAAGGGTAGGCGGTTGAGGGAGTTGCGCCAGGATGTCATAACAGCGCAGACAAAAGGAGTCCCCTTGCGCGCCAACGTCCCTTACCCTGAGACGAAAGAGTTGATCGAGATGCCGCCGACGCTCCTGTTGAAGCTGCCAACTTTGCCCAAGCAGTTACATTATCATTTCGTCGGACGCGCTATGGTGCTGCTTGATAAGGAAGCCCGTCTGATTGTTGATTACTTTCCCAATGCGCTTCTGTAGAATCACAACTGTGAGGTGAATTATGAAACGGATCGTTGCTGTAATTGGTCTCTTCACGCTGTTGCTCGTAGGCGGCCCCAGACAACACGCGCAAAATCCACCGGTGGCCTCCAGCACCTCCAAAGAAGGCCCGTCGCTTACTCTGCCTAACAAGACTGACTCCGTACGTTTTGCAGTGATCGGCGATACGGGCACGGGCAAAGAACCACAAGTGGCGTTGGCCGAGCGGCTAGCACAATACCACGAAGCTTTCCCGTTCGAGTTCGTGTTGATGGTGGGCGACAACATCTACGGCACCGAGAAGGCAGAAGATTACGAGTCGAAATTCGCGCAGCCTTATAAGAAGCTGTTGGACGCGGGCGTGAAGTTCTACGCCGCGCTGGGCAACCACGACAATCCGAATCAGCGTTTCTACAAAAACTTCAACATGGGCGGCAAGGAGTACTACACCTTCAAAAAAGGCCCGGCCCGCTTTTTTGCGCTCAACAGCAACTACATGGATGAGCGACAAGTAAAATGGCTGGAAGACGAACTGAAAAACAGCGGCTCGGACTGGAAGATCTGCTTCTTTCATCATCCGCTCTACTCTTCAGGCCAAAGGCACGGCCCGGACAAAGAGCTGCGCAGTGTGATCGAGCCGAGCCTTATCAAGAATGGAGTGGACGCAGTTTTTACAGGCCACGAGCATTTTTACGAGCGCTTCAAGCCGCAAAGTGGCATTTACCACTTCATCACCGGCGCGGGCGGCAAAATTGATCCCAATGGTGTGAAGCCGACGAATCAGGCGGAAAAGTTCTTTGATCAGGACCAGAATTTCATGCTCATCGAGATCGCTGGCAACCAGATGCACTTCCAGGTGATTACACGCACCGGCAAGACCATAGACAAAGGCGTCTTGCCCCGTCGCGAGGTGGCGGCTTCAAAGTAGGGATTAGCCAGCGCCAAGCCCTGCCCGCGCAATCATCCCGGCAAACAGTTGACTGAAGAGCGCGCCCACAACGGTCATTGATAAGCCCCAAAACAGAAGCTGGCGAAATAGAATCCTGGCTTCATCAGGATTGCTCACCGTGGCTATACACAACGCGCCCAGCGTCGAGAGCGGTGAGACATCCACAATGGACGACCCGACGTTGATGCTCAGCGCGATGGCCAGCGGGTCGCCGCCGCCCAGTTGCGCCGCCAGCTTCGACGCGGTCGGTAAGAAGGCGGGCAAGACGACACCGGAGGTGCTGCTGTAAGTCGAGATGACGCCAGTGATGAAGGCAATAACGCCGTTGATGCTCCCAGGCGACGCGACGCGCGCCAGCAGCGTGGTGAAGTATTCCATCCCGCCCGTCTTTTCCAACAAAGCGATCAAGAGCGAAACTCCGCTTACCATCATGATCACGCCCCACGGCACACGCTTGAGCGCTTGCGCTTCGTCTGCCGCCTGCAATCCCAGCAACAGCGTGGCTGCGCCAAAGGCGCTCAACCCCACGTTGAGCTTAAAGACCAACACGCCGATGATCCAACTTGAGATGATGACCAGCGTCAAAGTTTGCGTGCGCGTCAGCGCGGTCTGCGCCGCTTCGTCGAGTTGGCTCACCGCATCAGAGTTTTTCCAACCACCCAAAAGCACATAAGCCGCTGCCGCCACCAGGACGTGCGCGATAAAGTTGGCGAACCAAACTTTTCCCGCGTGGCCGACCAAGCCAGCTTCGGCCATCTTGGTGTTGGCGATGACGCCGAGGGCGCTGATCGGTGACAAGTTGCCGGCATTCGCCCCGTTGGCCACCATCAACGCCGTCAGGAAGCGCGACAACTCTGCGCGCTCGCTGATCGCCATCGCCAATGGGATGACCAATGCCACGCTGGAAATCGCCCCCGGCCCGATAGTCGAGAGTACCATCGCAATCAAGAAAAAAAGAATCGGCAGCCACCGTTTACTGCCGCGCACGAGTCGCACGGCACGGTGGGCCAATTGTTCCAACGTGCCGTTGGCTTCGGCGCAAGCAAACAGCAGCGTCACACCAGCCAACATCAGAAATAGCGTCGCCGGAAAACCCGCCATCACAACTTCTGCTTTGAAGCCCGCGACATAGACGCCGACGAGCCAGGCCAGCGCAATCGCCACCAATCCCACGTTGATGCGCGATGTCATCGAAAGCGCGATGGCCAGCAACAATGCGAGCAGCGAAGCGATGGCAGGATTCATGCGGTTTTCCAGGGAGGTAAGAGATGTTTTTGCACCTTGCCCAACGCCGTGCGCGGCAGGCTCTCCACGCGCACAAAAGCGCGCGGCACTTTGAACGAGGCCAGCGCTTGCCGACAAGCTTCGGCGACTGCTGCCTCATCAAAAGTTTCATCCGCGACAATGTAAGCTACCGGCAACTCGCCGCGTCGTTTGTCCGGCACGCCGCACACCACGGCTTCACACACGCCAGGTTGCTCCAGTAGGACTTCTTCAATCTCGCGCGGATAGATGTTGAAGCCGCCGGAGATAATCAGTTCCGTGCGCCGCCCGCGCAGTGTGATGTAACCATCTGCGGCCCGCTCCGCCAGATCGCCTGTGCGGAACCATCTACCGTCAGCGCCGTCAACAAAAGCTTCCGCCGTCGCATCAGGCCGTCGCCAGTAACCCGCGCAGACATTCGGCCCGCGCACCCAAACTTCACCGACTTCGCCCTCGGCTGCTGGTTGCATGGCCGCGTTGAGAAGCTTGACTGAGACACCAGGGAACGGGAAACCGACCGAGCCTGCGCGCCGCTCGCCCTCGTAAGGATTGCTGATGTTCATCAACGTCTCGCTCATCCCGTAGCGTTCCAGAATAGTGTGGCCGAATTTAGCGCGAAACGCCTCCAGCACATGCGCAGGCAGTGGCGCTGAGCCTGAAACAAAGAGACGCATCCCCGCGCCGATGCGCCGCGCCTGCTCGTCAGGCAATTCCAGCAAGCGCACGTAGACTGTCGGCACGCCAAAAAACAGGGTCGGTTGAAACACTTCAAACCACGCGAGCGCGCGATTGATGTCGAAGCGTTCCGCCAAGCGCATCCGGCAGCCGCTCACCAACCACGCGTGCACACCATTGCCCAAGCCGTGCACGTGAAAGAGCGGCAGCACGGCCAAGTAACGATCCGCCTCGGTGACGCGCCAGCAGGTAAGCAGATTGACGGTGTTCGAGGCAAAGTTGTTATGCGTGAGCACCGCGCCTTTTGAGCGGCCTGTTGTGCCTGAGGTGTAAACGATGGCTGCCGGGTCATCGCCATCCAGCGTCGTGCGCACGCGCGCGCCATCGTGATCGCGTGCAGCAGCGGATAATTCGTCAACGTTCCAAACCGGCGCGCCTGCCGGAACGTGCGGCGCGAGTTCGACAGTAGCCACGACGGCTTTCGGTTCAGCATCGGCGACAATGTGGCTGATTTCGCGCTCACGGTAGAGCACGTTGATTGGCACGACGATCACGCCCGTTTTGACGCAGGCGAGGAACAGATCAATAAACTCGACGCGATTGGGCAGGAAGAAACCCAGCCGGTCGCCGCGCACAAGTCCGCGTGCTGTCAATAAGCGCGCAATACGATTGCTGCGCACGTCAAGCTCGCCAAAAGTGAGCGTCGCAGTCGTACCGTCTGAATCAGCGTAATCAAGCGCCTCAGTCGCGGCGCGGCCCACCAACGAAAGGTCGAAGATGTCGGTTAATTGCATGGCGGCGGCATCATAAGACACAGCGAAACAAAAGGGCAGACCAAACGGCCTGCCCTTCCAATGCGGTACAGGGAGCGGTAGCGACCTGGTACTTACGACCAACGCGCTTCACGCAGCTATCAGGTCGCTACCGCTCCCTGTACCTTATCACTGCTGCCTGTTCCGATTTAGAAAGTGAACTTCGCGCCAAGCTGAACGTCGCGCGGGTTGTTGCGCTGCGTCGTCACGAAGCCAAAGGCCGCGTTGCTCGGATCGAGGTTGATTCCGGAACCGAAGTAGGGACGGTTGAAGGCGTTCAGGAACTCGCTGCGAATCTGCAACCTTCGCCGCTCGCCGAGATTGAAGTTCTTCGTGAGTGACAGGTTGACGTTCAAAAACGACTGATTGCGCAAATTGTCCAACGTAGTCGGCACGTTGCGCACACCGAACGAAGTTAGCCTGACCAATCCTGCGTCAAAAGCCGAGACGTCAATGCCATACGTCTGCCCCTGCGCGTTCTTCTCTCCGACATGGCTCTTCAACTGGCTCACATCACCGGCGTAGTAGAGCGAATTGCCGAACACGAACGGCTCGCCCTTCTGCCATTCGTAGGTGCCGTTGAGTTGCCAGCCGCCGACAGCAGCGTCGAGCGCGCGGCTCAGCTTGTTGCCGAACTTGTGGCCCCGGCCAAACGGCAGTTGATAAACAGTGGTCAACGTGTAGCGGTGTGGCCGCTCGTCGGGCGAGATGCGATCTTCCAACTCTGTGTCGGAGGGGTTGAGATAATTCACCTGCTCGCGCAACCGCGTCCAGGTGTAAGTCCCGGTGAAGCTGAGACTCTTAGAGAACCGCTTCTGCGCTTGGAGCTGGAGCGAGTTGTAGCGATTCGTGCCGTTGTATTGCTGCACCCAAACGTTGGTGAATTGCGGGAAGGCCAACAGCGATTGCGCGCGGGTGATCGTCGTCGCCGTGTTGAAAGGGCTGCCGCCCACCGGCACCAGGTTGCGGAACGGATTGCTGTTGCCCGGCAGTGCGGCACTCAGCGAGGCGTTGGCCGTTGTATCGGTCGCGGGCGTGTCGCCCAGGAATGAACGCGGGACGAAGTTCAGATTCTTGCTGACCGCCAAATCGTAGCCCCACGCCGTGACGAAGTTGGCTTCGACGACGAACGAGCCGGGCAGTTCACGCTGCACGCCGAAGATTAACCGCGCGAACTTTGCGTTGCGACGATCGAGCGGAATGATGGGCGCGTCGGACGCGCCGAGGTCTTGTCCAACGCGCGTGAGCAAACCGAGGCTCGAACCCAGCGACGGTTGCAGGCCGTTGGGGAATGGGTTGTTGAGCGTGCCGACAAAAGTCAGCCCGTTGTTGTTCGAGGCCACGAACGGCGTCGAGCCGGAGAAGGTCGCCTGGTTGGGCGTCTCGATCTGGAACGGTGCCATGAAAATGCCGAAGCCGCCGCGCACCACCGTCTTGCTGTTCAGCTTGTAGGCTGCACCAACACGCGGCTGCCAATTGCTCTTGTCCGCATCATAGATTGCACGGTTGTTATCATCTGCGAAGGTCAACCCGCCCAACACGCGGAATTTGTCGGGCGTGAGCGGGAAATTGCTTGGACTGGCGTTATAGGCTGTGGTGTAGGCCGCGCGCGCCGCTGCATCAATCGGGCTGGTCGCCGTCAGGTCAAGGCCGCGCACGATGCGGTTGTAACGCTCGGTCAAGCCCAGTTCCAGTTCGTAACGCAAACCGAGATTGAGCGTCAGTTTCGAGTTCACGCGCCAATCATCGTGGAAATAGAAGCCGTGATAGACCGATTGGACGGAATAGCTGTTCGGATTATCAATCAAGCTCTGCGAAGACGAGGCCGTCGGGATGCCCAGCAAAAACGCCGCCACGTCACGCCCGTAAAGCTGCCGCAGCGCGGACGATGAATTGGAGGCCGGGGCCGTGTACGTGCCATCGAAGAAGAAGCGCCCGCCTTGATAACCGTTGCTGATCAAGTTCTCACGCAACACGCGCAGGTCGTAGCCCATCTTGGTCGCGTGATTGCCGAAAATCCTGGTCAGCGTCGGTTGGAACGAACCCATCATAAACGGGCGCAGCAGACCCGCGTTGTAGTCCGAGCGATTGGAACCCAGCGTGGAGCGCACAGGCCGCGTAGCGTCGTAAGTTCTGATGTCGAAGCGTGGGAAATAATCGTAGCCGCGCATCACGGCCAACGCCTGTGAGGTAAAGCCCAACTGCGCCGGGTCAAACGGTTCGGCGGGTTGCCGCTCCTGCGCGAAGCGGTTGAAGTTCACACGCACATCCAACACCGTGGTCGGCGTCAGCGTGACTGTGTAATCCACGTTGCCGCCATCGTTGGTGCGAAATTCAAAGCCGCTCGTGATCGGGTAGTTGTTGATCGTGCCCGCCCAGTTGTAACGGTCTTCCGGGTTGAAGCTGTGGTAGTACTTGCCGAAGATCGTCTGACGCTCGCTGATCTTGTGATCGAGCCGCGTCAGATAGGCGCGATAGTTCTGCCGCCGAATCATGTTCGAGAAGTAGTTATTCGTGCCGTCAACATTGCCAGCCGTGTTCGGCTGCGGATAGAAATTCAAATAGGCCAATGCGACCGGATTGAGCCGCGCCGTCGGGATGATGTTGCCGGGAAAGGCCGTGCGCACGACGTTGCTGCCGCTAGTTACCGCCGTCGCCGGGTCGTAGATAAGCGTCGGCGTCGCCAACGTGAGGAAGTCCGAAAAATCGCCACGCCGCATCTTCGCCGTCGGCACAGTGAAAAGCTGCGGTTCGGCGACGCTGTCTTTCAAGCGTTCGTATGAAAACAGGAAGAAAGTTTTGTCGCGCCCATTGTAGCCCGCTGGCCCAAAGACCTTGCTAGGCAACCAAACAGGCCCGCTGACAACACCACCATAACGGTGATAGGTACGCTCCGGGCGATCCTGCCCTGTTTTGTTCGAGAAGAAGTTATTCGCCGTGCGGCTGCGGTCGCGGTTGAAATACCAGAGCGAGCCGCGCAAATTGTTGGTTCCGCTCTTGACGGCGACGTTGACAGTCGCCCCGGCGGAATAACCCTGCTGCGCGTCAAAGAGGTTCGTCTGGACTTTGAACTCCTGCACGGCATCCGATGGCGGCGAGAAGCCGACGCCGCCGTCAAAAGCGTAGTTGGGCGCGCCGTCCAACGTGATCTGGTTGCGGCCCGTCGCGCCATTCGAGCGGAAGGCCGACAGATTGCCGTTGGAAGTAGGGCCGGTGAAGAGCGGGTTGCCCGTGTAAGCGATGCCAGGTGCGAGCGTCGCCAATTGGTAAGCCGTCCCTTCCGTCAGGGGAAGCTCGTTGATCTCCTGGCTGCTGATCACCGTGCCCGTAGTGACCGAGCCGGTTTCCAAAGTCGGCGCTGAGCCTACGACCGTGACTGATTCCGTCGCCGCACCAACTTCCAATTGAACATCCAGCGTCAATTTGTCGGCCACGCGCAGCTCGAGGTTGCCGCGTTGCACCGATTTGAAACCTTGCTGCGTGACGCTCAGCGCGTATTTGCCCGGCTGCAAGAGCGGGAAGTTGTAGCTGCCGTCTGCATTCGTCGTCGTCGTGTTGACGATATTGGTCTCGACGTTTTTGATGCTGACTGATGCGCCCGGCACCGCTGCGCCCGCCTGGTCAGTGATCTTGCCTGTGAGTGCGCCACGGAACTCTTGCGCGCTGGCCGTGACAGCCAACGCTAAGAGTATTAGCGCGAGTGGCCAATGAAGGTGTCTTAGTTTCTGATTCATAATTACCTCTCCGATAAATTGGACTTGCGTCCTGCATTACTGTCTATGAAGTCGTGACCTCTGCGCGGTCACTTTTGATTTGATGGGGGCTTCACCTGAGGCGAATTGCGGCTGCGCCCTTTCTTCGCCGGTTCAATGGTGACGTTCTTGAATGAAATAGAACCGGCGTGTACCACCTGTTCGCTCGCCTCTACGCCGCGAAAAGTGCAATTGGCGAAATTGATGTTATCAATCGTCGCGCCGGGGAAACCTGCGATCCACAGCACACGCGGGCTGGAAGCGCTCTGCACATTTTCAACTGTGACATTGCGCACGACGGGCTTGTGCGGCCCGTTCGGCCCGGTCTCGTATAAAAAGTCTACGGTCAGGATGGCTTCGGCGACGTGGCCAACTTCGACGTTACGCATGAAGATGTTCTCGATCACACCGCCACGCTGCGCATTCGATTTGAAGCGTAATGCGCGTTCGAGGTTCGGGCTATCCATCTTGCAGTTCTCGACAAAGACGTTGCGCACGCCGCCCGAAATTTCGCTGCCCATCACTACGCCGCCGTGTCCGTCCTTCATCGTCGAATTGCGCACGATGATGTTTTCCGAAGGCACGCCGATGCGCCGCCCGTCGTTGTTGCGCCCCGATTTGATGGCAATGCAATCGTCGCCAGTATCAAAGACGCAATCTTCGATCAACACGTCTTTGCACGATTCCGGGTCGCAGCCATCATTGTTCGGGCCGTGGCTGACGATAGTGACGCCGCGCACTGTGACGTTCGTGGAGAGCACCGGATGAATCTCCCACATCGGCGAGTTGTTGATCGTCACACCTTCGATCAGGATGTTGCGGCTGCGATAAGGTTGAATGAAGTTGGGCCGCAGTCCGTGCCCTTCGCCAAAAACGCGTTCGGCGACCGGCGTGCCTTTGTCGTTAAATTCAAGCAAGCGGCGCACGCTCTCTCTGCCTGACGTCTTGCGCGCCCACCAGTTCTCTGCCGAAGCCGAGCCGTCGAGCACGCCCTTACCAGTGATGGCGAGGTTCTGCTGCTCGTAAGCATAAATGAGCGGCGAATAGTTCATGCATTCCGTCCCCTCGAAGCGCGTGAGCACGACTGGCAGATACTTCGCCGGATCGGGAATGAACTTGAGCGTCGCGCCTTCTGGGACGTGCAGGTTGACGTTGCTTTTAAGATGAATCGCGCCGGTCAGCGTGACGCCCGGCGGCACAACGACGCGCCCGCCACCCGCCGCATTGCAGGCCGCAATGGCTTTGCGGATGGCTTCGGTGTTATCGGTCTTGCCGTCGGCGACTGCACCGTAATCAGTGAGCTTGAAATCACGGTTGGGAAACGTTGGCGCTTTGATGCGGCTCAAGATGGCTGGAACCTGCGCCCAACCGGTTTGCGCCGTTTGTGCCTTTTGTTGGGCAGCGCTGCCGAGACTTCCGGCTGCGCTTAAAAATAACGCCGCGCACAACAGCGCGCGACACACTGGATGTAAAAGTCCGGTCATTTTTGTTCTGCCTTTCTTATTGTTTACGCTCAGGTCAGCCAGGATTATACTAAAACCTCAATTGGGGAAAACAAGTTATGAGCACTACTACAACTACTGAATCATTGATCGAGATCACTCCACGCGCCCGTCCATCGCCGGTACGCGCATTACGGTCTATTCGATGATGGATTTGATCAAGTCCGCTGATTGGAGCAGAGAAGAAATCCTGGACGTAATGCGCATCACGACCGAACAACTCGATGCGGTCTATGACTACATTGAGCAGCACCGCGAAGAGGTTGAAGCTGAGTACGCACAAATCCTGCGAGACGAAGCCGAAGCGCGCGCCGAGTCTGAAAGGATCCTGCGCGAACGTGGGCTTTACACGCTTGACTTGCCGCCGGAAGAAAGACGGCAGCGGCTCCTCAAAAAGCTGGAAGAAAGAAAGCCGCACATGAGCAAAATGAAGATCACATAAGTTTAACTGTTTTACATGTTTGATGGTCCGAGTAGCGCCCAGATAGCTATACGACCGGCATTTCGGATGGCTGTGGATCGCTCATCTTTCTCACCATATTCTTTCACGTCATCCATGAAAGCTTTCGCATTAGCAGTCGGAACCCACTTTTCAAGCTCACGCCACAAAGTCCGAAGCATACGTTCGGTGCGTTCTATTTGATCTATTGCACCAGCATAGTTGCGGCCACCAGGGGCATCAGAAACCTCTCCTATTGGCATTGGGCAAACTGTGGATTTCCAATTTTCGTTAGCCTCCCAATCGTTTCCATGTGCCTTATCTCTACATTGGTACCAAGCTCTAATCAGCATGCTAAGCGTTTGCTCGTATGCGAATGGGCGATTGTTGAGCATATCTCTCAGGTAGGGTGCCGACATGTTCAGGAACTCTGAGCGTGGTTTGTCAATTTTGACACCGCGTAGACATCCCCAAGCCTCTGGAAACCAATTTGCTACGAGTGGAAACACACCATACACATCAATGAGTTCCTTCGCGCTATATGGGTCTATGCTTTTGAAATTACCCAAAATGAAATCCGGCTTGTCTGCTCGGACGAAACTTCTGAGGTTAGTTATGACCTCTTCTTCGTCTTTCAGGTTCTGTAAATCGCCCGGGAGCAGCACAATACGTTTGGCTTCAGTATGTTTAAGTGCAACTCGCCAGCCGTCCAGCCAGTTCTGACAAGTGTCTACTCCTCGGCTTCTTACTATCTCGGCGTTGAAATTGTTCACCGCGTTCTCAAGGTCTTTCGCGGCTTCATCTGCCCTAGGACAGCGTTCATCGTAGACAAGTATAGGCGTCTCACTGACTTCTTTGGCAATGCTGAGGATGCGGCAGAAAAGCCGATCATTTCCCTTGATGCCAGCAAAGGGATAAATAATCACGCACTGAATTGATTGGTTTGCCATTGAAACAATCCTCCTCATCAAGCGGATGGCGACGCTGATTGTAACCCGCTTTGTAAAGAGCAACGAGCTTACCTTATACGTCCTCATTCGTCTTGCTGTCGGCCGCCGCTTTGTCGTGTATGCACCAGCGAACGGTAGCGCAACCTGCCGAGGTTGCACTGCATTGCAATTTACGACATTGATTTCGACCATGACCTCCAGGCTTTCGATAAGTGAAGCTGTGCAGCCTCGGCAGGTTGCGCTACCGTATGAATGCGTAATTGACAACCTGTTTTGCCCATGGCACACACTGCAGTTGCTAGGCGAAAGCAAACAACGCCACAACAAAACCATGAACCTAAAACCGTAATTTCCGGTTAATGGTTTTGCCGCTTTTTGGCGCACACATACCCTCCAATCAAAACGACAGCTTAAAGCCGTACTGAATCTCACGCCCGATGTAACCTGGACGCTTGCTGATGACTTTGCCGAAATTCGCGTTGTTGAAATCCACGATGGGATTGTCCCAGTTGATATGGTTCGCCACATTGTAGGCTTCAACGCGAAACTCGAATTTGTACCGCTCCCGGATGCGGTACGATTTGCTCAGCGTCGCGTCCACCTGGCTCGTGCCGGGGCCAACCACGCCGTCATATGTCCAGGGATTCTTGCGCGGCGTGCTGGCTGGGTCGTTGTTCGTGCCCGAGGGCAAGGGCGCGAAGACCGACTTGTCGAACCACGCGCCGTTCGGGCCGAGCGTGCGGTTGTCGAGTCGCGGATTGCCGCTGACGATCAGGTTTTGCGAGAAGACCAACTGGCGGCCAGAATACCAGCGATTGGTCGTCGTCAGTTGCCAGCCGCCCAAAGCCAGCTCAACCGGCAGCGGCGCATTCTTGAACAACCAGCGGCCTTTGCCCACCGGAATTTCCCAGGTCACCGCATGATTCATGCGGTGATGCGCAATCGGCAACGGACGCCACGTCAACTCGCGCGCGAACATCGCCCGGTCGTCGAAGAACTCCGTTTGCGCTTCGCGTTGATAAGCGTAATTCACCAACAGGCTCAGGCCCTGCGCGAAGGGGCGTTGCGCCTGCACCTTGTACGATTGCACGTGCAAGTCGCGCAGCGCCGTGTTGGTTTGCGTGATCGCCTGGTATTGCGGATAAGGCCGCAACAACGACGCCACCGTCACCATATCCGCGCCGTTGCGCAACGCGCCGGGGAAGACATTGGGCGTCAGGTAATTCCTAAACGGATTCTTTACCGACGCATTCGTCACCGAACGCGGCTGTTCATACAGGAAGTTCGGATCGGCCTGATTCAGATCAACGTTAATCGGCACATTCGAGCCGTTGTTGAAAAAGAAATCGAAGCTCACGATGGTGCGCTTCCACGCTTCGCGCTGATACGACACCGAATAGCGGTCGTTGTTTTGTGGCTTCAATTCGTATTCATCAAGGGTGACCGCGTTACCCAGGCTGGTATAACGCCCCAGCGATTTTTCGGTCGGCTGTTGCAGCGGATTCGCAAACTGCCCTGTCGTCGGGAACGGATTGGAAAGGAACGCCACCGGAATGCCGGTATTGTTTTGGCCAGTACTGCTAACGATCGATTGCACGCCTAGCGGGTTCGAAAGCGTCGAATAGCCCGTGTATTGATTGACGAAATCGCCCAGCGGGTCACGAATCCTCGACGAGGGCGAGATATAGCGCGCATACCCGAAACGCAGCACCGATTTGCTGTCGAGCTTCCATGCCACGCCGATGCGCGGCAGGAAATTCGCCGCTTGCCGCGACCAGGCGTGGCGATTGTTCGCATCGGTGAAAACCCACGCGCCGTTGTAAATTGGCTTGTAGCTTTTGGTTGCCAGCAACGACAGCACCTGTGCGGGCATGTTCGGCGGCGTCGCTTGAAATTCAGGAATCGGATTCGTCAGATCGAGCCGCTGTGACAAGCGGTTCTGCCGATCCACCGGGCCGGGTTCATATTCCCAGCGCAGGCCCAGATTGAGTGTCAACCGGCTGTTCACTTTGAAATCATCTTGGAAGTACCCTGAGTAACCCAAGGTCACGACTTCCTGCACGGGTATGCGCTGCGCGACAGTGTTGGCGTCCAACACGCCGAGCAGCATCGTCGCCCATTCGTTGCCGGAGATGTTGATGTTGGCGCTAGTGTTCTGGCTCGCCGTGTTTTGCGCGCGGAAATTCAGACCGATCGGCGCGAAGCGCGCACCCTTGCCTTTGTCTACGCGCAGTTCGCCGCCGAACTTGAGGTTGTGATTGCCCGCGTACCAGTTCATGCGCGCCGAGCCGCCCCAGCCTTGCGGGCGTTGCCAGAACTCGCTGCCCCCAGGGCGTCCGAGTTGGTTAGCAGTAGTGCCGGTCAGCACATCCACCCGCGGGTAAAGAATCAAGTCGCGGGTGTACAGCGAGGTGTACCACGGATTATTCGGCCACAGCGCCTCGAGGCCCGACTTGCCGAGCACGTAATTGTCGGCGGCGAACTCGTCAATCAGCTTGTGGTAATTGGCGCGCAGGTTGAGCACCTTCGACGAAGAGATCGTGTAAACCGTGTCCGCCGCGATGCTCAATCCGTGGCGATGGCTGCCCCCGCCGGAAAGAGCTTGCCCGCCGTGTCGTCTTGTGGGGCTTCGAGCAGGCTGGTAACGAAGTAGCCGTAGCGGGCAAACATTTTCCACTTTTCGTTGATATTCCAGTCCACACGGTTCGAGAGATTCCAATAGTCCACGTTTTCAGTCTTCGTGCCTTGCCAGTTCAAATCATTGCCCGGCAGGTTGGGCAGCGGCGCTTCGGCGAGCAGCCTGGCCGCTGTCTGGTCAAAGCGATTGGCCGGGATGATATTGCCGGCGAATGGCGTGCGCACGCCGCTCGTGCCGGTCGAAGTCAGCGGGTCGTAAACGGGACGCGCGCAAGTCGTGCCAGTTCCACCACACAAAAGTGCTGTCCCCCCAGGAGTGAGCGAATAGGTATACGCGCCGATTCTGGATTGGCTGAAATCGCCTCTGCGTTCGAGCGCCGTCGGCACGGTGAGTTTGACCGTGATCGGGCGATGGTCGTACCACTGCTCCCACGACGAGAAAAAGAACAATTTGTTTTTGACGATGGGGCCGCCAATCGTGCCGCCATACATTTTCAGATTGGTGCCGCGAAAGATGGTTTCGTCCGCGCCCGCCGTGCGCGGAATCGTCGGATCGCCGAAAGCGTTAAAGCGCGGATTGCGATTGTGGTAATAGCCCGAACCGTGAAAGCGGTTCGTGCCCGATTTCATGTTCAGCGTGACGATGCCGCCCGCACTGTAGCCGTATTCGGCGTCCACCGAGTTCTTTTGAAACGACACTTCCTGCACGGCTTCGATGGAAGGCGTGTAAGAAGTCTTGTAACTCGAAGTGAGCGGCACGCCGTCGAGCTGAACGTCGTTGGCGCGCGTGGTCTGGCCGCCCGCGTCGAACTCATTGGCGAAAGCGTGGTGATAAGGCCGGTTTTCACCGTTCGCGTTCTCGCCGCCGTTGATGGTCGGATCGAGCGCGATCACGTTGTAAGGATTGCGCCCGCGCAGCGGAATCTGGCTGATGATCTCATTGCCGATGGTTGTGGTGTCGCTGGCGGAATTGAACTGCACGGCGACGGGCGTGTCCTGAATCGTGATGACTTCCGAGACGCCGCCGACTTCCATCTTGGCGTTGACGGTGATGTCGCCGCGATTTTGCACGAGGATGTTGCGCTGCTCGAATTTCTTGAAGCCCTGCGCTTCGACCACGATGGTGTAGGTGCCCGATTCGACGAAATCGAAAATGTACAGCCCCTCGCCGTTGGTCTGGCGCGTGACTTCCACGCCGGTGGCGACGTTGCGCAGGCTGACCTTCGCACCCGGCAACGTGCCGCCCGAGGCGTCGGCGACAGTGCCTTGCAACTTGGCGCGATAATCTTGCGCGCTGGTAAGCGCCGACATTACGAGCAAGGCTGCCAGCGCACTCAACACGCTGCGCCCAAAACGCGATTGCAAAGAAGTCATAAAGTTACCCCCGGAGTGATGCGATTTTTGTTTGCCGTTCGTGCTGCGGAGCCTTCCCACCAAAAACGGAAAGCGCGCAAGCAATGACTTCGAGTGTGTTGCAGAGAGCGTCTAAAAGTTCTTTGTAAAGCCCCAAAGGGGCGAGATGTGATAGCCCAGGGCAACGCCCTGGGTTGACGAGCGGCACATTCACAAGCCCTGAAAGGGCGTGATAAGTTTTTATTCCGCCCTTTCAGGGCTTGTGAAACGACTGGCCCGCGACCCGGCACGTTGTGCCGGGCTATTACATTCCACCCCTTTGGGGCTTTGAGTGGCACTTTTCCGAAGACGCTCTCAGACCGCGCACACTCGCACTATTCAAAAAATTTTGTACCCAGCAAAGCTAAATGTCGGCGATGTCGTGTGATAATCAAGCCCCTGGCTTAAACAGAATGACAGGCATGCTTGGTTGGCAGTAACTCTCGATACCCAGCTATTTCGACTCGCCGCTTGATCATAATGGCCGGAAATGAGCAGGACTATACAGCTTAACCCGTCAACTGTAAAATTCATTGTCCCGAACGTTTCGATCGGTATTTCCGATGGATGAGGAGGCAGCATGGATCTTCACCAACTCAGGGTTTTTCATTCGGCGGTGCAGGCGGGTGGTTTCACCCACGCCAGCCGCGAGCTTCGTCTTTCGCAATCAACTATTAGCCAACACATCAAACAGCTCGAAGAAGAATTGGCTTGCCAGCTTTTTATCCGTGTCGGTAAGCGTGTGCTCCTGACCGAAGCCGGGCAACTACTGCGCGAGCATTGCGAAAAGATTTTCCAGGATGTCAGCAACGCGCAGATGTCTATTCGGGAATTGGCCGGGATGCAGCGCGGCAAGCTGCGCCTCGGCACGGGCGCAACGACGCTGATCTATCAATTGCCGCCGGTGCTCGAAAGCTATCAGGCGCGTTTCCCGAACATCGAGCTGATTGTCGTTTCAGACATTACCGACAACATTCTGCGCGCTGTGCAAGCGCAGCGGCTGGATTTGGGTCTGGTGATGTTGCCGATAGAAGAAAACGACCTACAAGTTACACCGCTTTGCACTGAGGAATTAAAGATAGCACTGCCGAGCCGCCACCCACTCGCGCGCAAGCGCGCGTTGAGCGTCGCCGATCTGAGTCAATTGCGCTTCATCCTGTATGAGCAGAAGACCGTGATGCGCCGGTTGATTGATAGCTTCTTCGAGGGGCTGGGGGTGAAACCACGCATTGCAATGGTGATGGAGAACATCGAGGCGATTAAAAGTCTGGTCGGGGCAGGACTGGGCGCTTCTGTTCTGCCGGTGCCCGCCGTGGGCAAAGAGGCGGCAGACCGGAAAGTCACGCTGATGCGCGTTGACAAGCACCCGCTTCAGCGCCAGCTCGGACTGGTGACGCTCAAATCCAGCTACATTCCGAACGCCGTGCGCGAGATGAGCAAAATGATTCGTGAAGAGTTGCAGTCGCCTGCTCAGCGAAAAATCTCCAAGCGACAAAAACTCTCCACGAATCAACTACGCAATTCGGCATGAGCCTTAGCCCAGCTTGGGCGCGATGCCAAGCTGTTGCAGCATTCCCAGCGTGTCCCAAACATTCCAAGTCTCGACGATCTTGCCATCAGCGATGCGATGCATCCAGATGCCGTCTACATTGACCGACTTGCCGGTGGGTGCGATGCCCATCAACTCACCGGTATGCGTGCCGCTGCCCGTCCAGCGCGTTATGACTGTATCCGCTCCGGCGTCCAGCATCTCGTGCACCGTCCACTTGGCATCGCCAAAACCGGTTTGATAGTTGCCGATCAGTTGTTTTTGACCGGCTGGGCCAGCGCCGATGCCTGGCGAACCGGGATCGTGATAAGTGTGGTTTGCCGAGAAAAGTTCTTCCGCCACGTCCAGCTTTCTGCCGTTACAAACTTCGGTGAAGAAGCGTTGTGCGAGTGCTTTGTTTTGCGTGTTTGCCATAAGTATTCTCCTCTTGAGTTAGTGTTTTTGGTTTAGCCCACCAGGGCGTTCAATACAATTTCTCTGCCTGATTCAACAGGCCGGTCTGGCCTCTGAAGACCGTATCGCGCACCGCCTGCGAAAAGGCTGCTACGTAGACGGCAGGCTCCCAGCCTTGATTGACCACGATATGCCGGACGCCTTGCGGAATAACCGCCGTCTGTCCGGCGCTTAGCGTCAGCCATTCGCCGTGTGCAAACAGTCTCAATTCGCCAGCCAGCATATAAATGACCTCCTGAGCGCCCATGTGCCGGTGCTCAGGATTCGTTTTGCCCGGCATGACAAAGGCATAGCCGATGCTCTGCTGGCTGCCCGGCGTGACCTTCATATCCGAGAGCCATTTGATCGCGCCCCAGTCGTAATTGATCGGCGCAACGTCGGCAGTGGTGATGACTTGTACTGGTTCCGGTGCGTCTACTGAAGTGACAGGCAAGGTTGCTTCTGTTGACATAGTATTTCTCCCCTTCTAATCCCCATTTCCGTTTGCGGCTTTCCCGCTCAACCGTACACAGTGCGGCTATCCGCTGATGACGTAGTCGTGATACGTACCAACGCCTGCACTAGCACTTTGTCTAGCATTTGGCCGCAAGCTTTGTCAGTTGCTTTCTCTTATACGGCGGGCAAAGAAGAGTCGGATTTAACGGATGTAACGAAGCGGCTTCGGTTTTTCGTTTGAGCAAGCAGGGACTGCTGTAACGCGTGCGTGGGGCAACAAATAGTGTCATCCGTAAGCCCACACTATCTGCTGCCCCTACCAGAATGATCTAACCCGAATGGCGCGACTACAACCGCTTTGCCACACCTCCGACGATGGTGCCGTTATCAGCCTGGATAAAGTGGATTTCTTTGCCACCATCTACAATCACGCCTTTCAAGTTGGCGACCAAGCCTGGCGTGCCGGTTTGCACGGTGAGCTTGACGGTGGCCGTGCAATCCGCCTGTACCGTGACGGTTCCGGTGTAGGTTCTCGGAATGATCTGACCGCCAAAACTCGCGGTGTCGGAGCCAGTAATGTTTCCGGCGCTGTCTTGTTCGAAGGTTCCAACGGAGAGGATGGCGAGGGGATTGGGACTGAGGACAGTGCCCTGAACAGTAGCGGCGTAGCGGCCACGTGTCGTGCCGAGTGAGCATTGCTGGGTGCGTGCCCGGTTAAACGGATCGTCGTCCTGCGCGACTGCCTGCGCTTGCACCGTAGACAATAGACCGGTGCGTTGGTTTGATTGGCCGCGCGTCAAGACGGAACTAAGCGCGAACAAACTGACGAACAAGGCCACGATGATAATTGATGCGAACGTGCGTTTCATAAATTCATTCTCCTTTTGATGGTTGGTTGGATTGGATGGGTAGCGAGTTGAGACAAATCAGCAGCAGCCCGTCGCTGGTTTCACAGAAATGCACTTGGCCTTGTTCAACCAGCCGGTAGACGCTGCGACGGCCCAAGCCGGTCGCCGCCGCCGCCGCTTCAGCAGTGATCATTTGCGTGTGCGTAGCGCACACCACACACCACTGCCGAGCGACGTGTCGGCGGCGGATGACCACCACTTGGTCGGTCTCGATACTGATCTCGGTGCGCGTCTTCTTGCCCAATTCTCACCCCGCTCCCGTTACGGCGGGCGTCGAATGTGTTAGATTCAGCGCCGCGCGACATTCGTGAGCCTTGCGTTTCGGCTCGCTGCGGATGATTGGTCAAAGGCCGCGCTAAAGTCCTTAAACGGCGCGGCTAAATCTCGCTAAATCCTGCTAAATGCCTTGAAGGTTGACTGCCATGACGACTCAACCGGAAAAATGCCTCTACGAATTCGCATCCTTCCGGCTCGATCCGTTCAAACGAGCGCTGTGGCGTGACGACGAAACAGTGGCGCTCACTTCAAAAGCCTTTGAGTTGTTATTGGCGCTGGTCGAACAGCGCGGGCAAGTGGTGGGCAAGGACGAATTGATGACGCGGCTCTGGCCCGACACCATCGTTGAAGAGAACAACCTGACGGTCAACATGACGACCTTGCGCAAGGCGCTGGGCGAGAACACCCAACAGCCGCGCTTCATCATCACGATCCCAGGTCGCGGCTATCGCTTCATCGCCGAGGTCAACGAAGTCTGGGCGGGCGAAGAAGATTTGATCGTCGAAAAACACGCCCGCGCGCATATCGTGGTCGAACAGGAAGAGATATTGGGAGCGGGAAAGCGGGAGAGCAGGAGAGCGGGAGAAGCAATTAACCTGCCCGCGCGTTCAGCCATTCAATCTCGCCGCTCGCCGGTGACCGTCGCAGGCATTGCACTGATTGCTTTGAGCGCGCTGACCATTTGGTTCTGGCCCTCAAGCAAACCCAACCCGTCGGTGCGTTCGCTGGCCGTGTTGCCGTTTCAGGCTTCAGGCGTGGCGGCAGGCGATGAATATCTCGGATTGGGAATGGCTGACGCGTTGATTACGCGGCTGAGCAACCTCAACCAACTCGCAGTGCGCCCGACAAGCGCGGTGCGACAGTATGCTAATCAAGCTCCGGCTTCCGTCTCAGCAGGCCAGGCGCTCAAAGTAGATGCCGTGCTCGAAGGCAGCATCCGCCGCTTGGGTGATCGCGTCCGCGTGACGGTGCAACTGGTCAGCACGAGCGATGGCAAGCCGCTCTGGGCGGGCAAATTCGATGAACAAGTGACTGACCTCTTCACGGTCGAAGATTCGATCTCTGCCAAAGTGGCCGAAGCACTCACCTTGAAATTGACCAGCGAGCAGCGCCAGCTCTTGACCAAACGCTACACGCAGAACACCGAAGCTTATCAGGCTTATCTCAAAGGCCGCTATTACTGGGACAAGCGCACGTTGGAGGCCTACCGCAAAGGGAGTGAGTTTTTCGAGCGGGCGATTGAAATTGATCCGAACTACGCGCTCGCCTACGCGGGCCTGGCCGATTGCTTTGTCTTCGGCGGACTGCTCGCGCTCAAGCCAGCCGAGCAGATGCTCAAGGCCGCAGCGGCAGCCAAGCGGGCCTTGGCAATTGATGACCTGTTGGCGGAAGCTCACACCTCACTGGCTTTCATCAAAGAACGCTTCGAATGGGATCGCGCCGGAGCCGCGCAAGCGTACCAGCGCGCCTTACAACTCGATCCGAGCTATGCCACGGCGCACGATTGGTACGGTCTGTATCTGGCGCAGGAAGGACGACTGAATGAAGCGCAGGCTGAGTTGAAACGCGCGCAGGAGCTTGACCCGCTCTCGCCCGTCCTGAATATGGATCTGGCCTGGGCTTTCGTCCTGGCGCGGCAATACGACCGAGCCATCGCGGAGTGCCGGAAAGCCATTGAGCTTGAGCCGAACTTTGTCTTGGCGCACTCGATGCTGGGTGGGGCTTATAGATATAAGGGCGAGCACGAACAGATGCTGGCCGCGCTGCAAAAGGCCGTAGAGCTTGCAGGACGGCAACCACGCAGCCTGACTTGGCTCGCCATCGGCTACGCGCGGAGCGGGAGAGTCACCGAGGCCAGAGAGTTACTCGGCCAATTGGAAACGCAGGCCAAACAGGGCCGGCTCTTGCCTTACTATCTGGCTACGGTCTACGCCAGTTTGGGCGAGGGTAACCAAGCCCTCACGCAACTCGAACAGGCTCAGGCTGACCGGTCGAGCTGGCTAGTGTGGTTGAAGGTTGATCCCGCATTTGAAAGCCTGCGCGCCGAGCCGCGCTTCGCCGACTTGTTGCGACGCGTCGGACTGATGCAGTGAAGCTCTCAGCCCGGAGCGCCTGCCAGTGCGTATCAACCTCGCCGCTTGCTCTTCTCCGTAATCTCAAAAAGACAGTGAGGCGGAACGCTGGTTCTGTCGCACTTTTCGCGCACGCGCCCACTGGTAAGGTGCGCGAGGAGCGCCTCCGCCATGCGGCACACTTCCGGGTGCGCCGCGACGGCTGTGGCCAATGGGCAGCTTGTACTTTGTATGGTGATCTTGTCTGCCCCCCGTTCGAGTCGCGGTGCGCCGCCTAGGGCCTCCAATACCTCCACCGCCCGCTCGGCCCCGGCTGAAAGATCGGGGCGGGCGGCAACGCTCGGCATGGTGTCCGTAGCGACCTTGCGCCCGACTTCGCGCAGCACATTGCGCAGCTCGTCCGGCGTCAACCTCTCCTTCAGCACACTCAACAGCACATTGAACAGCGTGTCATAAGATTTCGGAAAGAGATCTTCTGCTTCGGGCGTGAGCGCGTAAGTGGCGTGGGGCTTGCGCACCCCGCGCCGCACGCCCGCCTGATACACCAGTCCGTCACGTTCGAGTGTGGCCAAGTGCGCGCGCACCGCGTTGTCAGTTAAATCCAGAGCAGCCGCCAACTCCTCAACCGTGCGCGCCGCGCCGCGCAGCAACCGCACTAGCTGCCCGCGCGTGCTGCCGAAGAACCGCTCGCCGATTTTTGTCTTCGCCATAGCTCTCCCTCCTGAGCAATCTAACCCAAAATCACTCAAAAAATCAATAAGTCAAAAACTTTCTTGACTTATTGCGATAGTCGGGTGTAGCCTCAATACTTGATCGAAACGAAAGTTTCCTTTTGAGGTAAAAGATGTTGACTAAGAGAAAACGCAGAAGACAGATTCAGTTCGCAGTAAACAACCGCAGACGCCGCGCGCTGCAGATGTTTGGCGCGCGCGCTCGTCGCGCGCCTGTGAAAACGGTTGAACGGGTAGCGGCGGCGCGGCTGCCGACGGAGTACGGTGAGTTCCGCATCATTGGCTATCGCTCGCTCACTTCCAATGAGGAGTTCGTGGCGCTCGTGCGCGGAGAGCCGCAGGCAGGCAGGCCGACGCTTGTGCGCATTCACTCGCAATGCCTGACGGGTGACGTGTTCGGCTCGGTCAAGTGCGACTGTGGGCGACAGCTTCACGCTGCTATGCGTTTGATTGCAGATGCAGAGTGTGGTGTGATCGTTTATCAGCAGCAGGAGGGGCGCGGCATCGGCATCGTTAATAAGATTCGAGCTTACGCCCTGCAGGATGCGGGCGCGGATACCATCGAAGCTAACGAACTGCTCGGTTTAGGGGTTGACTTGCGAACTTACGAGCAGTGTGCGGAAATCTTGCTCGAACTGGGGCTGCGCCGTCTGCGCGTAATGTCGAACAACCCTGACAAACTGCGCGCGCTGGAGGAGGCTGGTTTGGAGGTCGTCGAGCGGGTGCGGCTCGAGGTTGAGCCGCACGAAGCTTTTTGCGGCTATCTGGAGACGAAGAAAGAGCGGCTGGGGCACCTCATCAACTGACCCCGGCGGCACTCGAGCGGGATGCTGGCGCGGCGTTGTGCGCTGAGGCTCGCGACGCCATTTATAAGGAGTGATCTGCTATGCGAGAAGTGGAACTGGCTAAAGTTGACGACTTGAAAGACGGCGAGATGAAAGCGCTTGAGGCGGGCGAGGCGAAAGTGTTACTCGCGCGCGTGAACGGGAGCTTTCACGCCGTCGGTGCGACGTGTACGCATTACGGCGCGCCGCTCGAAGAAGGCGCGCTGTGCGGCGAGCGCATCATCTGCCCCTGGCACCACGCCTCATTCGACGTAAAGACGGGCGACTTGCTAGAGCCTCCGGCGTTCGACGCGCTGCCACGCTACGAAGTCAGGGTCGAAGGCGGGCGCGTCATTGTAAGCCTGCCTGACGAAGTGACAGACCGCCGCACGCCGCCGCTGGCCAAGCGCGACGCGCGCCAGGATGAACGCACCTTCGTCATCCTGGGCGGTGGCGCCGCCGGTTACATGGCGGCGCAAACTCTGCGCGAGGAGAATTTTCAGGGACGCGTCGTACTGCTCACGCGCGAAGACCGCCTGCCCTATGACCGCCCGAATCTGAGCAAGGATTATTTGCACGGCCACGCCGACCCTGAATGGATGCCGCTGCGCCCTGACGAGTTCTTCGCCGAGCATTCAATCGAAGTCTGGCGCGGCAGAGAAGTCGCGCGCGTTGACGCGCAGGCGAAGACCATCTCTTTTAGCGACGGCGAGCAGCTCACCTACGATGCGTTGCTGGTGGCAACGGGCGGTGAGCCGCGAACTTTGCAAGTTGAGGGGAACGACCTGAAAAATGTTTTCACGCTCCGCAGCTTCGCGGATACCGACGCAATCATCGCCGCAGCAGCGAACGCGAAGCGCGCAGTCGTCATCGGCGCAAGCTTCATCGGCATGGAAGCGGCTGCCAGCCTGAGAACTCGCGGGCTTGAAGTGACGGTGGTCGCGCCCGATAAGACGCCCTTCGAGCGCACGCTCGGCGCGGAGATCGGCGCGCTGTTCCGGGCGCTACACGAAAGCAATGGCGTTCAATTCAGACTTGGCGCGCAGGTCGAGCGCCTAGTCGGCGACGGTCAGGTTGAGGCCGTCGCGCTGAAGACGGGTGAAAAGATCGAAGCCGATCTGGTCGTGGTCGGCGTCGGCGTGCGTCCCGCGACAGCTTTTCTCGCGGGCGTCAGCTTGCACGAAGACGGCGGCGTCATTGTTGATGCGCACCTGCGCGCCGCCGATGCGCTCTACGCCGCCGGAGACATTGCGCGTTTTACCGACGCCCGCACCAATGAAAGCGCCCGCATAGAACACTGGCGCACCGCGTTGCAACAAGGCCGGGTGGCGGCGCGCAACATGGCAGGGCGCGCGACCGTTTATGACGCCGTGCCGTTCTTCTGGACGCGCCAGTTCGACGCCGGGCTCACTTATGTCGGCCACGCAACGAAATGGGACGAGATCATTTTTGACGGTGAAGTTGAGGAGAAAGATTTTCTAGCCTTCTACGTCAAGGACGATCACGCGCTGGCGGTCGCGGGCATGAACAGAGACCGCGACATGGCGATCATTGAGGATCTGCTGCGCCATAACAATTTGCCCTCCGCTGCGGAGTTGAAGGTCGCGCGTGGTAGCGACGCTATTTATGCACGCCGCTGAGTGCTGTATGATCACCGCCATCTAGGTAGCCTGGAACGTAAATGCCAGGCACGTGAAGAGGCCATATTCCAACACATTTGCGGAGGGACGAGTGATCAGAAGAGATTTCTTGAAAACGGCCGGGGCCGTTGGCGCTGGCGCGCTGTGCGAAACCGCCGGAGAAGCACAAACAACTCGGCCAACACCGGGCCGCAAACTTGACCTGCACACGCATTATTATCCGGAGTCTTTCTTCCAAAAGATCCGCGAGACTCCGTCGGAGTTCTCCTTCGACAAAGACCCGACCGGGCGCACGATCATCAAATATCGCGGCGCGCGCTTCTTTGGCATCACGCCGCCGATGACCGATGTCGCCAAGCGCATCGAAGACATGGATCGCGTGGGCATTGATGTAGAAGTCGTCTCGCTCTCGACACCGAACATCTTCTTCGCCGACGAAAAGGGCCAACCCGCAGTCGCCCGCATGGTCAACGACGCATACGCCGAATTGATCGCCAAACATCCGAAACGTTTCAAGGGCTTCGCTTCGATCCCGATGGACGCGCCCGATGCGGCGCTTAAAGAGTTGCACCGCGCCATTGACGAGTTGAAGCTGAACGGCGTGATCCTGCTCAGCAACATTCGCGGCAATCCGCTGACTGCGCCCGCCTATCGCCCATTTTTTGAAGAGGCCAACCGGATGAAGCTCTGCATCCTGTTGCACCCGATGCTGCCCGCCAACTCCGAGCCTTTTCGCGAGTACGTCTTAGGCCCGATCATCGGCTTCCCTTTCGACACTACGCTGGCCGTGGCACGCATGTGTTACGACGGGCTGCTGCGCGATTTCCCCGACATCCGCTGGATCATCGCGCACATCGGCGGCGCGGTGCCCTATTTGATGGAGCGCATGGACAACGGCTTCCGCGACTTTGCCGAATGTCGCGTGAAGATTGACCAATTGCCGAGCACCTATTTGAAGCGGCTCTATTACGACACCGTGACGTTCAGCCCCTACAACTTGAATCTAGCGCGCGATCTGGTAGGCACAGATCATTTGGTGATGGGCAGCGATTATCCGCATTTGTTGGGTTCAATTGACCGGGCGGTTTCTTCGATTGAGAGTTTGAATATTCCGCAGCACGAGAAGCAGCGCATATTTGAAGGGACAGCACTCTCGATCCTAAACAACGTTTGACAAGGATTTTTGATATTGATCTTCTAGCAGGATCAGTTCTTTCCCTTTTGCAATTTGAGTTGCTTTAACTCCTGTTCGCGCTCCAAAAAGCTTATGCCTTTGCTAATCCAGGCTGCTGCTGGCTCATCCTTCAAATAATGGCCGAACCACGCCTGGATGCGCCGGTGATAATCAAGCTGGTTCGATTTCTTGCGCAGCCCGTGGTCTTCGCCTGAATAGACGAGCAACACCACGTCTTTCTTCGCGCGCCGGGCGAGGTTGTACAGCTCTACGCCTTGATGCCAGAAGACTGTGCCGTCGCTGTCACCGACTTCGATCATCAGCGGCGTCTTCATGTTCTGCACGTTGAAGACTGCGGAGTTGCGAATGTAAGCTTGCAGGTCTTCCCAGAGCGGCACTTCCATGCGCTGCTGCCCCGTCTCGATGTGATCGGTCTCGGCAATGCCGGAACTCCAATGATGGTTGCCGTAGTTGCTCACCAAGTTTGTGATTGGCGCGCCCGCCACTGCGGCGGCAAACAGGTCTGTGTGCGTCGCCAGGTAGGACGCATCGAAACCGCCCCACGAATGCCCCACCACGCCGACCTTCCGCGCATCAACCAAACCCATCTCGACGACCTTTTTCACCGCTGGCGTCACGCACTCGACAACTGAGACTCCCGGCTCACGTGGCCGAAAGACGATGTCAGGCTCGAACAAGAAATAGCCTTGTTGAGTGAAGGCAGCCACGTTGTAGTAGTCGCGCTCCGATGGTGCGCTGTAGCGGTGCAGCCCGTCCGAGAGTCGTTCGTACAGATAGACGACCATCGGATACTTCTTGCCCGGCTCGTAAGCGGCGGGATAAAACAACGCGCCTTGCAGCCGTTCGCCACGCGCAGTCTTGTATTCAATCAGTTCCGCGCGACCCCAGGCGTAGTTGCTCTGAAACGGGTTTGTCTTAGTGATTTGGTTCGCCTCTTTGAGTTCGGGGCCGCCTACCGAAACGTCCGGTGAATCGTCGAAGGCCTCGACGACATACGCATACACATCGGCGTCTTTGGCTTTCGCTAAACGTTGGACGTTCTTGTCGAGCCAAACCAGGTGTTCATCCTTCGCCGCACCAAAACGCAGTCGTGCGTAGCCGGACTTCTTGCTCCAAATACCGAACAAGCTGAGATAGGCCGGTTTGTCCGTCTCTATCCATTCTTCGTCCGGTTTCAAGCGCACGTAGCGATGGCGCACTTGCGCTGCCGCGCCGTCCGTGAGCCGCGTGGCGCGCGAGCCGTCGGGCGCGACCTGCCAGAGATCGAACTTGTCATACAAGATCACGGACTCATCATTCTTCGTCCAGCCCGCCACGCCGAAGGCAGGCTTCTGTTTGATGGTGAAGTCCGACTCGCGGTCTACGAATGAAGTCTGCACGTTCTTCGTAATGTTGACGACCGTGCGCGTGGTCACGTCAATCGTCCAGTAATGATCGTCTTGTAAGTAGAGTAGGTAACGTCCGCCGGGACTGGCTTGTACGTAGCGATCTTCACTGAGCCGCTCTTTGACCTTCGTGCGCTCGCCGGTGGTGAGGTCAATCAAATAAAGATCGGCAGCAGGACGCCCGATGGTTCGCTCCATCGCGAAGGCCGACCAGTTGGCCGCGTAGGCCAGCTTCTGATGTTTGATGGGCGACACCTGTTCGTTTAGGTCTTTGCCAAGTTGCACGAAGCGTCCCGTCGCAACGTGCCAGGCCGCCAGCAGGTTTCGCTGCCGGTCGTTTCTGGCGCTGAGCTTTTGCTTCGGCATCACGTCAACGTCGCGCGCGTGCCACACGTCCACTGCCGCTGGCTCGTCATCGTCTTTATCTTTAGCCGCGTTTGGCGCTGTTTCTTTTGCAATTAGGCCTGAGCCGTTGCCGCCGCTCTCGGCTGCTATTGGAGTTGGTTTCGCTGGCTTTTCATTCCATTTAGCTATGCCCAAAAACACGCTGCCGCCATCATCCGACCAGGATGGTTTGCGAAACGCGACGGTGCGCATGCCTGCGGGAAACTTCGCATCCGCTGTCGGGTCGTAAACCTGCTTGGCTTCTGACGCTTCGGTGAGGCGCGTCCACGCCAGTGCAATTTGCGTCGAACCTTCGTACCGCTCGCCAGTCTTTGAACGCAGCACCGCAAGATCGGCGCTCTCTTTGCGCCACGCCAAACCGCTGTAGGTAGACGCGGAGGAATCGAGCACGCGCAATGTGCCTGTCTCTGGGTCGAAGAGCTGCACGCCGTTGCCGGTCTTGTCTTCGGCGCTGATCGTCAGGGCCAGCAAGCGGCCACGCTGCGGCAGGTCTTGCCAGGCGAACTCCGCCACATTCCCAAATGTCGTATCGCGCCCGCTGGCCAATTGCCGCACAATCAGCGTGGCGCCCGGCGCGTCGTCTGTTTCTCCGGCTGTGGCGGCTTCGGGCGTCTCTTTCTTTTCCGGCGCGTAGCGGCGCATGGCCAAGTAAGCGCCGTTTGGGCTGAAGGCGAATGATTCAATCCCTTCTACGACTGTCTGCTCGCCACTGGTCAAATTGAGTAGTCCGAGCTTGCGGTGAATGGGCTTCTTCTCTTTCCTTAGCTTCTCTTCCTGCGCCTCGGAATAGCCGATGCCGTAGGCCGCCCAGCGCGAGTCGGAGGAGAAGACGGGCGGCGCGCCAAAAGCGGCGACCTTGGTCGTTCCGTCAGCAACGTTGGTGATGCGTAACTCGTTGTTGCGGCTCGAGCGATTGATGCCGTAGGCCAGCCACTTCCCGTCGGGCGACAGTCCGCCGTTGTTGAAGGCGGTCACGAGTGTTTCCCACTGGCCGTACTCGGCGGGCTTAACGGGCGGCTTCGTTTGTGCCCCGCTCGTAGCCATCAGGCTAAGGCTCAAGAGAACTATGATTACGGTTAATCGCATAACGCATCCTCCTTAAACGGGCTTAAGACAGGTCGCCACCCCACTTG
Source organism: uncultured Acidobacteriota bacterium (assembly GCA_963699175.1). Lineage (GTDB taxonomy): Bacteria > Acidobacteriota > Blastocatellia > RBC074 > RBC074 > JACPYM01. The sequence goes on from OY969418.1 coordinate 3,532,708, forward strand.
ATGCGGGTGGTGTAGTAGACCGGCGCGTGATCCAGGTTAAGACCTCGGAGCGAAGTCAGAGGTGAAAGATAAAGGTGAGGCTGACTGTAGGTGAGGCCATTGGCTTTGTCAATTTTTGGCTGACGGCGCGTGTCAACTGCGCTAGTGCGTAACGGTTGGTGCTCTGCCTGCTGTTGTGATTGCGTCTGCCTTGTGGCTGAGCGATTGAGCGAGGGTAGCCAATAGTGCCAGCCGTGTGGCCTGCTACTGGCTGCCCTCTTTATCTCCTACACCTCTGGAGTCAGGACACTTTTGTTTTTAGCAGAAAGATCTGCTCTGCGCCGCACTAGCGGCGGCTGACTTTAGCCCAGTCCTTTAGGGCTGGGTAAGTACGCAAATGAGACTCGCGTCGCGTAGCGACGCTTGAAACCATACGACGCTGGCACCCATTTCAACCGTCGCTACGCGACGGAGATAATTTGGGCATCGCTACCCGGCGTTGGAAACGCCGGGCTAAAGTCAGCCGCCGCTAACGCGGCGAAAACTAAAACCAGTTTTTCAAAAGTGTCCTGACATCAGCCTACACCTTTACAACTTCTTCGCTATGCCTGTAACCGCTACGCCGGGCACTCCAATCGAAAACAAAATTTCTTTCCCGCCCTCGACGACGGTAAAGTTGTAGACCACGCCGTTGGCAAGTTGCGCTGAGCCTGTGCAATTGTCATTGACCGTGTATTTGCCGGTGTTCGGAGCCGTGGGCACGACCACGCCGTTAAAGTTGTCATTGACCAGACTGGTCAGATTGCCGAAGCCGTCGAGCGCCACCAATCCCTGGCTCGCATAAGGCCCCGTCGGAATACCCGGTGGCAGCGCCGGGTTCGGTACGAGAGTTCCCTGCGCGGTGAATCCGTAGCTGCCTTGAATTGTGCCCAGCGAGCAAGAAGGCCGGCGCGGGAACTCGGCTTGTATCGGCGGAGCGGCAGCGTCCCGCTCCTGTGCGTGCGCAGCGGGCACAAGGTCGGCGCGGCCATTGCTCGTAAAGCTGATGCCGCATAACAGCAAGGCTACGATTGAAAGGGTGATAAAGGTGAAAGTGATTTGGCGTTTCATAACAGGTCTCCTTTGTTTATCAGGTTTGAATTGAGCAGTGAATTGAGGCAGAGCCGCAGCGTGCCATCCGGCATTTCAGTGAAATGGACTTGGTCGTCAATCTCCTGGGGCGCGAGTCCGAGCAGCGCGTTGGCCTCTGCAGCAGCGAGCATTTGAACTGACTCGGCGCAGACGGGGCACCAATCTGTGATGCGCTCGCCGCGCGCTCGCAGCCCATGCTGACGCAGCCCATGCTCCCGCAGAATGATGACTTGCTCCGTCTCGACCGTGATTTCGATCCTTCTCCGTTTCACTCGACGTTTCCTCCAACTGTTTGCTAGCGACTGTCTGCTGGCAGTGGCGCAAGCAGACAAATTGCGCTAGCTTTAGCACGCCACCGTGCTTCGTCATCCGAAGCGCGGCGGCGTGGCGTATATTCCGGCAGGCGGCGGGCTAATGTCTTTAACCGCGCGCCTAATCGTTGCTAACTCTTGTTATCTGCCAGGCTCGAGTATTTATCCGAGATTCGATTGGCACACAGGTATTTCCCTTATGGACAAACCGACAGTCTTTATCAGCTACAGCCACAAAGACGAGAAGTGGAAAGATGCGCTGCGGCCTCATCTCAAAGCTTTGGAACAAGCCGGGCAGATCACCATCTGGGATGAACGGCAGATTGACGCGGGCAGCGAGTGGTACGACCGGATCAAAGAAGTGATGGAGCGTGCCGCCGTCGCCGTGTGTTTGATCTCAGCCGATTACCTCGCTTCGGATTTTTGCGTCAAAGAAGAGTTTCCCTATTTGCTCGAACGCCGTCAGCGCGCTGGCATGGGGTTCGTCCCTGTTTTGATTCGGCCTTGTCCGTGGTTTGCGCACACCTGGCTGGAAGAGAAACAAATGCTGCCGCGCGACGGCAAATCCATCTCCGAAGATTTTCAAGGCCGCGAAGACGGCGCCTTCCTCGAAGTCGCGCGCGCAATCTCCAAAATCGTCACCGATCCCAATTACCAGCCGCCTGCCCCACCTCCGCCTCGCTGGTCGCCGCCCGACAAGCTCGACCTCACCCGTCTGCCCTTCACCGGCTCTGATCTGTTTGGCCGCCAGATTGAATTGAACTGGCTGGATGAAGCCTGGGCAACGGCTGCAACCAACGTCATCAGCTTTGTCGCCTGGGGCGGAGTCGGCAAATCAACGCTGGTCAATAAATGGCTGGAGCGGTTGGCCCAAGACAACTATCGCGGGGCGCGCCGCGTTTTCGCCTGGTCGTTTTATAGTCAGGGCACAAGCGAACGCGCGACTTCGGCGGATTTGTTCATTAACACGGCGCTGAGCTGGTTTGGCGACCCGGACCCGACCGCCGGTTCGCCGTGGGACAAAGGCGAACGTTTGGCCTATCTGGTGCGGCGCGAAAAGACCTTGCTGCTGCTTGATGGGATGGAGCCGCTGCAATCAGCGCTCGCATACGAACGCGGCAAGATCAAAGACCCGGCGCTCAGTACGCTGGTTGAGGAACTGGCGCGCGACAATCCGGGGCTGTGTGTGATCACGACGCGCGAACGCATCCGCGAACTGGACGAAGAGTCGCCCGCAGACGCGTTCGTAGTTCCGCCTTCAGGCAGCAGCGTCGCTGGCGAAGACACCTCGGAACTACGAACGCACGTTCAGCAGATCAATCTGGAATTCCTGTCGCCTGAAGCCGGCCGCGCGTTGTTGCGCGTCGGGGGTGTGCGCGGCCTGGATGAAGAACTCGAAAAAGCCACGGAGGATTTTGGCTGCCACGCGCTGGCCTTGAATCTACTGGCGGTTTACCTGCAAGACATCCCCGGCCATCACATCTCCGCCACCGCGCAGATTCCCGCGTTGGATTTGCCCGCGGAAGCAGGCAAACACCCGCGCCGTTTGATCGCCGCCTTCGAGCAGAAATTCGGCGAGGGCGCGGAAGTGAATGTGCTCCGGCTGCTCGGCCTGTTTGATCGCCCTGCCGATGACGCATCCATCGCCGCATTGCGCAAGGCTCCGGCCATTCCCGGCTTGACCGATCACATTCAAGCTTCATCAAAAGGCAAATGGTTTCGCGCACTGCAACGTCTGCACAAATACAAACTCATCGCTGAAGAGAGACATCACGCGCCCGGTGAATTGGACGCTCACCCGCTAGTGCGTGAGCATTTCCGACAACAACTCAAGCGAGAGCGCCCGGATACCTGGCGCGAAGCCAACAACCGGCTCTATGAACACTTAACTCGCACGGTCAAAGCATTGCCAGAGACAATTGACGAGATGGAGCCCCTCATTGCTGCAGTAGTGCATGGATGTGAAGCAGGTGAGCATCAGAAGGCATTGGATAATGTGTACTGGCAGCGGATTTGCAGAAAGAATGAGTTTTTCACTACCAGAATGCTTGGTGCGTTTGGCGCTGATCTCGCTGCGCTAACTGGCTTTTTTGCCACCCCCTGGCAGCAACCAGTGCTTAGCCTCACAGAGACTCACAAAGCATTTGTTCTAGCTGTGGCTGGCTATGACCTCCGTGGGTTAGGAAGATTGGAAGAAGCAGCGCGGTCGATGCAGGCAGGCTTGGAAATAACGATTTCCCAGGAAGACTGGAAAAACGCTGCACAAACCACCAGCAATCTCAGCGAACTCTATCTCACTATTGGTGATGTATATCAGGCGCTGACTTTCGCTCAACAAAGTGTAGAGTTAGCCGACCGGAGTGGCGACAACTCTCAACGAATAGTAGGTAGAACAACTCATGCTGATGTCCTGCATCAGGCCGGACGATTGAATGAGGCAGAAAAAGGTTTCCATGAGGCTGAAGCTATGCAAAAAGCGCTACAACCTACCACCCCTCTTCTCTATTCCATGGCTGGATTTCGATATTGTGATTTGCTATTGGGACAAGGAAAGTATCAAGAAGTGCATGAACGCGCGGCACGAACGCTTAAATGGGGAGAAAAAGAGTATTCGTTGCTCTCCATCGCGCTAGACAATCTTTTACTAGGGCGCGCCTTCCTACTACAAGCACAACAGGAAGATGGCAATGTAATCGCTCGGGCGGCAGAATTTTTGAAGCGCGCAGTGGATGGTTTACGACAAGCAGGACTACAAGAATTTATTGTTCATGGACTGCTGTCACGGGCGACGTTGCACCGGATGACAGACAATTTCATGCTGGCGCAACGTGATCTTGACGAAGCGCGACACATCGCCGAGCGTGGCGAGATGGGGTTGCATCAGTGCGATTGCCAGTTGGAATACACCCGCCTCTACCTGGCACAAGGTGATCGCGACAAAGCCCGCGAACATTGGGCAATGGCCAAAGCAATGATTGAGCGGATAGGCTACCATCGGCGAGATGAGGACTTAACAACATTAAGATTAAGTCAGTCAGTTCTATGAGTGCATTTATTAGGTTACCTCTATGTTCACCTTTGATTCTATCATCTTGGAGCTTCGTGGCCTTTTTGAACACGAATATAGAATGAGGGAAAGCGCACGATCCCTACAAACCCCTTCCCTTCAAGATCCGCTGAATAAGCAAGCGTCTCAATGGGAAAGTTTGATAAAAGAGAAGCTACGGGAACTTGTTTGCTTTCCACCCCATCACTCACGTCATCAGAGCAGATTAGATGGCTTCCACGTTAAAGCGAAATATGAACAATCAATTTTCATTATGACAAAGTTTCCAGATGGCGATACTCAATTAGACAAGCAGCTAACCGCAGTGATTAACGCTGTTTCAAAAGCGATTACTGAATGTGGATTTTCTGCTCGAATTGCGTCTCAATCTGATCTTCACCCCTTTATTTGGGATAATGTTGAGTTATATCTGCTTGGTTGCTGCAAGGCAGTTGCAATCGTTGAGGACCGGTACAAACCAGAGCTCAACCCTAATGTGGCTATGGAGTGGGGATGGATGAGAGGTATGGGGAGAGACGTTCTGTTTCTGGTAGAGAATAAATTTAACCATCATAGAGCAGACTGGGCAGGGCTTTTAGAGCACAGGTTTTCTTGGGAAAAACCAAATGCTGGTATTGATCTCGCTATCAAAAAATGGCTCACAGGCGCACCACCTAACAAGCCGGAAAGTAAGAGAAACAGAGCTAAGCGGCCGAACCGGACTTAACGGCCTGGCAGCAGGCCGCCTCCTTGATCGAACAGACGGGCTACCACCGGCGCGACGGCGAGTTGGCGGAGATTGCGCGGGAATTGAGTTGATGGCTGTTGCCGTAAATCCGGCCCGACTTGTTTGGCGTAATCCCAGAGTGAAGGTTGGCAACCAGCCTGATGAGGCCAATGATGAAGAACGAGCCGACACTGCGCTATTACGAATTCGACGGCTTTCGCCTAGACCCGCACAAGCGCCTGCTGCTGCGCGACGGCCAACCCGTGCGCCTCAAATCGAAAGCCTTCGCTCTGTTGCTGGTCTTGCTCGAACGGCGCGAGCGGGTGTTGGAAAAAGACGAGTTGATGCAGGCGGTCTGGCCCGACACCACCGTCGAAGAGAACAACCTGACCGTGCACATGTCGGCGCTGCGCAAGGCGCTCGGTGAAACGGCGGGCGCACCCGGCCACATCGTCACGATTCCGGGGCAGGGTTATCGCTTCACTGCCGAGGTCAAGGAAACGCCCGCCAGCAGCGAACTAATCGTAGCGCGTCGCGCCCGCACCCGTGTGGTGATTGAAGAAGAGATCGATGAGCAGCCAACCGTCGGCACGCTGGCCGTGTTGCCGTTCAAAGCCTTGGGTGCACAGGAGCGCGATGAATATCTGGAATTGGGCTTGGCCGATGCGCTGATCACGCGCTTCAGCCATCTGCCGCAACTCATCCTGCGACCGACGAGCGCCATAGTCCGCTATACAGGAGGCGCACACGATCCCGTCGCCGCCGGACATGAACTCAGCGTAGATGTAGTCCTCGATGGCCGCGTCCAACTGGTCGGCAACCGCTTGCGCTTGACCGTGCAACTCATCAGCGTCAGTAACAGTGCGGTGCTCTGGGCCGAGAAGTTCGAGGAGCAGTTTACTCACATCTTCGCCATTCAGGATTCCATTTCTGAACAAGTCGCGCGGGCGCTTGCGCTACGCTTGAGCAGTGAGCAGCGGCGGCGCTTGACCAAACACTCCACTGCTGACACTGCCGCCTATCAGCTTTATCTCAAAGGTGTCTATTACACCAACCGCGGTACCAAAGAAGGCGCGCAAAAAGGTATCGAACTATTTCAACAAGCGATTGAACAAGACCCACATTACGCGCGCGCTTATGCTGGGCTGGCCGATGCTTGGTGCTGGCTCTCGCATCTGTTTATTGATCCGAAGCAGGCGCTGCCCGAAGCCAGGGCGGCGGCGTTGAAGGCGTTGGAACTGGACGAGACGTTGGCCGAAGCTCACCTGGTGCTGGGCCTGGTGAAGATGTGGTACGAGTGGGAATGGGAGGAATGCGAGCGGCAATTTCGGCGCGCGCTCGAACTCAATCCCCATCTGGCTACTGCGCATTTGTGGTATGCCTTCTACCTGGCGGCTATGGGCCAATTCGAACTGGCCTTGGTTGAAGGGGAACTAGCATTGAAGCTCGATCCGTTCTCGCTCAGCCACAATGCGATGATGGGTTGGGTACATTATTTCGCGCGCCACTACGACCTCGCCCTCGCGCAATTCCGCGCTACCATTGAGTTGGAACCACATTACTTTATGGCCTACTGGGGTCTGGGTTGGACGCTCATCCAACAGGGACGCTACGAGGTTGCGATTGCAGAATTGCAGCGCGGGCTTCAGTTCGGCGGCGGCACTGAAGTGACTGCTGCGCTGAGTCATGCTTACGCCAAGGCAGGTCGCACGGAAGAAGCGCGCCGCTTGCTGGCTGAGTTATACGAATTGACGAAGCAACGCTATGTCTCGCCGTTTTACCTTGCGCTAGCGCATATCGGATTGAGTGAGATCGAAGAGACTTTCGCGGCTTTGCAGCAAGCTTATCTGGATCGGTTTGAGTGGTTGGTGCAATTCCAGGTTGATCCGGTTTGGGAGCCGCTGCATGGCGATCCGCGCTTTGCTGAGTTGCTCCGGCGCGTCGGCTTGGCGGAGTAAGCAATTGCTCTTGTTCAGGAGCGATTACTCTAAGCACTCAAGCGGCGTTGCGGACAAAGGCTGCAAGTAATTTCTGAGCAGCCGCATCCCTTCGCAAATGCTGGCCCGGATTGCGCCTGGCGGCCGATTGAGCCGAGCGGCAATTTCGGGATAGCTCAGCCCGGTGAAGTAAGCCAGCTCGATAGCCTGGCGTTGTTCCAGGCTCAATTGGCTGAGCGCGGCACGCGCCAACTGGCGCTGTTGGGCTAGCGGGTGGTGTTCTCCCTGGTCGTCATGCGCTCCCGCTGAGACAGTAAGGGGAAGCGCTGACGCTTGCCTTTGAGCCTGTTTGGTCGAAGCGCGCTGGCGCTCTAGCGCACGGCGGCGCGCGAGCATCAATAACCAGGCGAGTGGCGTGCGGCGGCGCGCGTCGAACTGCGCGGCTTGCTGCCAGACCTGCTGGTAAACCTCGATCAGCATCTCTTCGGCCAGCGCGCGCTCCGGCAACAGGCGCAGTAACAGGCCGAAGACCAGCCGATGCGTATGATCGTAAAGATCGGCCAAGGCCGCTCGATCGCGGCGTGCGATGGCGGCAAGCAGGTCAGCCTCAAGTGGCGGTGTGGGACGTTTAGAGCTTTGTGCGACGGATGCAGACATGGACTTTCCTCGGAAAAATGTCCGACAAGCTGCCGAGCTTGTCGCGGTTCTCGCGTTTGGACGCATCCCGTAGACCCCGACAAGCTCGGCAGCTTGTCGGACAAGGACGCAGTCTTGGTGGAAATTTCAGCGTGCTTTCCAGCGTTTTTTTCTGCACTCATATGTATAGGCGTGAAATGACTGGCGCCAGAGGTCATCCCGGCGAAAAAAAATTGAGCCGGATGCGGGCGGGTGTATAATCGCCGCCCGCACAAAGTTTAGTTCAACAAGGCAGGTTCGTCTGATGGCCACCGCTTCACCGGAGCAGGTCACCGCATTGCTACTCGCCTGGAACCAGGGAGACGAAACGGCGCTGGACAAGCTGATGCCGCTGGTTTACGCCGAATTACGCCGACTGGCGCATCGCTACATGGGCGCCGAACGCGCGGGCCATACGCTGCAAACGACTGCGCTCGTCAATGAAGCTTATTTGCGCTTGATTGACACCCAGCACGTAGACTGGCAGAACCGCGCCCAATTCTTCGCCATCTCGGCGCAATTGATGCGACGGGTGCTTGTGGATTTCGTGCGCGCGCGCCGCTATCAAAAGCGGGGCGGCGGCGCAGCGCAAGTCCCGCTCGACGAGGCGCTGGAAGTCTCCATCGAACGCGGCGCGGAATTGATCGCACTCGACGATGCCTTGACGGCGCTTGCGGCAATTGATCCGCGCGCGGGCCGCGTTGTCGAGTTGCGCTTCTTCGGCGGGCTGAGTGTGGAAGAGGCTGCGGTGGTCTTGAAGATTTCGCCTAAGACGGTCAAGCGCGATTGGAACTGGGCCAAAGCCTGGCTGGCGCGCGAACTGAGCGGAGGCAAGTGAGTGAGCGATACCGAACGCCAGGAGCGGATCAAAGAGCTTTACAGCGATGCGCTGGAACGCGCCGAACACGAGCGCGCGGCCTTTCTCGCCGAGGCTTGCGCTGGTGATGACGAACTGCGCCGCGAAGTAGAAGCGCTGCTCGGCTATCAAACGCCCACCACGGATTTGATCGAAACGCCACCCTTGCACGTCGTGACGGAAATCCTGGCCGCCGAACAAGACGCCGCGCTCATCGGCCAACAGCTCGGCCGCTACCAGGTGCTGGAACGCATCGGCGCGGGCGGAATGGGCGAAGTCTACGCGGCGCAGGATGTGTTGCTCAGTCGCAAAGTCGCGCTCAAATTGCTGCCCACGCAGTTCACGGCTGAACCGGATCGTGTGCGGCGCTTCGAACAGGAAGCGCGCGCTGTCTCGGCGCTCAATCATCCGAACATCATGACCATTCACGAAATCGGCGAGCAACGCGGCATTCACTTCATGGCAGCGGAGTTTGTCGAGGGCGAAACGCTGCGGCAGCGGCTCACGCCAAGCCAGCCTGACTTGCCCGCCGCACTCGACATCGCTCTCCAAGTAGGAGCAGCACTCGCCGCCGCGCACGAAGCTGGCATCATTCACCGTGACATCAAGCCGGAGAACGTCATGCTGCGGCGCGATGGTTATGTCAAAGTGCTGGACTTCGGCTTAGCCAAACTGCTCGAACCGCGCCAGTCATCCTTTGAGAACCAAGTTGACAGCCCCGTTGACAGTCAAGCCGCAACCAATGCCAACCTCACAACAGAGCCGGGACTGCTGATGGGCACGGCGAGTTACATGTCACCCGAACAGGCGCGTGGGCAGAAGGTGGACGCGCGCACTGACATCTTCAGTCTCGGCATCGTGCTTTATGAAATGATCGCGGGCCAGCGGCCTTTCGTGGGCGTCAACGCAGTAGAAACGCTGGCCGCTATCCTCGAGCGCGAGCCACCGCCGCTGTCCGCTGCGCCGCCCGAACTGGCCAAGATTGTCGGCAAGGCGCTCAGCAAAGACCGCGCGCAGCGTTACCAGCACGTCAATGATCTGTTGACCGATCTCAAAGACTTCAAACAGGAGCTTGAGTTTCAGGCAAAGCTGGAACGCACGGCGCGCCAAGGCGGCGTAGACACAGGCCGCGGGGCGGTGAGCTATGAGACAACGCGACTGGCAGCGGCAACTACCGCCGCAGACAAACTAGCGCCCAATGAGCCGAGCGCCGAGCATCGCGTCGGCCAACTCGAGCGGCGCAGCACATTGTTACTGTTGGCGCTCGCGCTGGCCATCATCGCCATTGCCTACTTTGCTTCCATGCGCTACTTCGCCCGTAGCGTCATTGATTCCATCGCCGTGCTGCCTTTCGCCAACATGAGTAACAACCCGGATGCGGAATATCTCTCCGACGGCATCAGCGAGGGCCTCATCAACCGTCTCTCGCGCCTGCCCGGCGTGAAGGTCATCGCGCGCACTTCGAGCTTTCGCTACAAAGGTAAAGAGATTGACCCGCAGGAAGTGGCGCAGGCGCTGGGCGTCAAAGCCATTCTGACAGGCCGGGTCACGCAACGTGGCGAGAACCTGCTGATCAGTGTCGAATTGGTGGACGCGCGCGACAAGACACAGATTTGGGGCGAGCAATACAATCGTCACTCGTCAGATTTGCTTTCAATGCAGGCCGCGATTTCCACCGAGATTGCCGACCGGCTGCGTTGGAAACTCTCTGAGAGCGCTACGCAGCAACTCACCAGCCCCGAGACGGCACACCCGCAAGCTTACGAATTGCTGCTTAAGGCGCGCTTCTACTGGAACAAAGGCGGGACGGTAAATCGGAAGAAAGCTGTCGAGCAATTGGAGCAGGCCATCACTGTAGACCCGAACTACGCGCTTGCGTATGCCGAACTCTCCACTCGCTACGAGACGCTGGTGGTCTACAACATGCTCGACCCGCAGCAATTCACGCACAAAGCGATAGCGGCGGCACAGCGAGCGGTGGAGTTGGATGAGAGACTCGCCGAAGCACACCTCGCACTGGCCAGTCTGAAACGAAATGATTGGGAATGGGCGGCTGCCGAGCGGGAATTCAAGCGCGCCATCGAGTTGAACCCAAACCTCGCCCGCGCGCACAGCGGCTACTCTGCTTACCTCAGCAATCTGGGGCAACACGAGCAAGCCATCGCCGAAATCAACCGCGCCAGAGAGCTAGACCCTCTGTCGCTTCCACTCAACACTACGGTCGCTTACAGGTTCTACTACGCGCGCCGCTACGAGCAGGCGCTCACCCGCTTGCAGCAAACGCTCGAATTGGACCCGAACTATCCGAGCGCGCAGATCAGCCTCGGCAACATTTATCTGGCGCAGTCGCGGCTGGCAGAGGCTATCGCTGCTTACGAAAAGGCGATCAAGCTGGGCACCGATACGACGAGCGTGCAAATTTCGTTGGGCGCGGCTTATGCGCAAGTGGGTGAGAGAGAGCGCGCGCAAGCAATCCTACGGCAATTGCAGACGAGCCGAATTTATGTTTCACCAGGTGAGTTGGCGACGCTCTATGCCGCGCTAGGCGAGCGGGAGCAGGCGCTAGCGTCTTTGGAGCGCGCTTATGTCGCGCACGATCCGCAATTGCAGTTTCTGGGCATTGACCCAACGCTCGACAGCCTGCGCAATGAGCCACGTTTTGCCGATCTGCTGCGGCGTGTCGGGCTAAGGCAGTGAGATTTGAATAATGCGTTAGCTGGCTGCTGGCCGAGTGTCAGACGGCCAGCAGCCAGCGGTCAGTCAACTTAATTGGCAAGCTACTTCGGCGGCTCGACCTTGATGCGTGTGGCCTGGGCCGTGCCGGTGCCCGAAAAGAGCGCATTCCCATTCGGATCGAACAGCGTGAAACGCAGCGTGGCAGTCCAGGCGTCACCCGAATCATTGAGATTGATCACCTGTTGTAGTTTCAACGTGCCGATCAACTCGCCGGTCTGCACTGAGTAGCCGAGTTCGATATGGGTGGTGATGAATTGGCGTCCGCCATTGTGCGCCCAGGCGCCGTGAATAGGCGAGATGGTGGGCGCGCCCGCATTCGCGTTGACATCTCCCTGCGCTGTGCTCAGGAAGATGCCGTCAGAGGTGAAACTGGCGAGCGCCTTGAGCGGCGGCCCTCCGGCGTTGACCGTGAGCAGCCAACTACCGGCAATGGCTGTTTTCTGCCGATCCAGCGTATCGAAAATGCCGCCTGAGGCCGCTTGAATGTTCTTGTCGAAGGGCTGGTCATCGGCTGGCGTTTCCTCGCGCGTCACAGTCGAGGCAGCGGTCAAGTCCCACTTTCTACCCCATTGCGCCTGGGCGACGGTTGACGAGAGTGCGAGTGTAGCCAGCAGCAGGAAGAGTTTGAAGATGCGTTGTGTGTTCATGTGAATGGTTCCTTTCTCCGATTGACGGTGAAAACGATGGGCGTTGATAGTTAGCAGACGATTCATAGTTTGACTCCTTGTGTTATGGTGTTAGGCAAGTAACGAGTTGAGACAGATCCAGACCAGCCCCTCCGGCGTTTCGGTAAAGTGGAGTTGCCCGGCCTCGATCTGCCGATAAATAGCGCGCGCAGAGCGACCGACCACCGCCACAGCCTGTTCAGGACTGAGCATTTCGACCTGTTGCGCGCATCCGTCACACCAGCGTTGCGTGACGCGGCGACGGCGGCGCAGCACTAGAATCTCTTGCTGCTCGACGGTGATTGTGGTTTTGCGCTGGCGGCCCATTGCTCCTCCGAAACCGTCCGACAAGCTGCCAAAGCTTGTCGAAGACTTTTGGTGTTGCGCGACCGAGAGTCGGCGACAAGCTCTGGCAGCTTGTCGGACAGCCGGGTTTAACTTCGCGGCGGAGCATCGCGGAGGAGCGGCGCTAAAATCTTTAAGCTGCAGCGCTAAACTTCCTAAATTTGTTAAAGCTATGAACGGCAAGGCCAAATCTCACTTCTACGACTTCGATTCTTTTCTCCTGAACACGCACAAACGCCTGCTCTGGCGCGATGGCGAGGCGGTTGAACCTGCGGGAGCAGAGAAATTCGCCCAAGCGGTCAAATGTCTTTTGGCTTATGCCGCTTCAGTTTTCTTCGTGGCGGTTCTGCTGGCTGCGTGCGTAGTCGCCCAGAATTCGTGGCCGACCAAAGGCTGGCCTACGTCCACGCCTGCCGCCGTCGGACTCGATGCCAAAGTGCTGGCCGAACTGGACGCCGACATCGCCGCCGGCAAGTACGGCTACGTTGACAGCATGCTCGTCATACGCCACGGCAAGGCCGTCTATGATCGTTCGTACAAACACGATTACGACCGCATCTACGGCAAGGAGGCCAAAGAACCTGGGCCGCTGAACGCGCACGACCCGTCAGGGCCATACAATTACTTCAACCCGTGGTGGCATCCGTTTTACCGGCGCGGCGAGCTGCATACGATGCAGTCAGTGACGAAGACCATCACCTCGGTGATCATCGGCGTTGCTATCGCGCGCAAAGAATTCCCAAGCCTCGACACACCCATCCTGAAGTTTTTTGACGCAACCAAAGTCGCGAATGTGGACGAGCGCAAACGCCGCATCACCATCCGCCATCTGCTGACGATGACCGGCGGCTTCGACTGGAACGAGCAGCTTCCTTACACCGACCTGAACAACGCCGCCAGCCTGATGGAGGCCAGCGCGGATTGGGTCGCCTTCACCATCAACCGCCCGATGGCGCGCGAGCCGGGAACGCAGTTCAATTACAGTAGCGGCGAATCGCAGTTGCTCTCGCACATCTTCCGCGTGGCGACGGGGCAGGACATCGAAGAGTACGCCGCCCAACACCTCTTCGCCCCGCTCGGCATCGAGCAGTTCTACTGGAAGCGCACGCCATCCGGCGTGGTTGATACTGAAGGCGGGCTGTACCTGCGCGCGCACGACTTGGCCAAGATCGCTTACCTGTTTCTGAAAAACGGCGCTTGGGAAGGCAAACAGATTGTCGAATCCGACTGGGTCAAGGCTTCCGTCGCGCCGAGCGTCAAGGTGGGCGGTGGCGGCGTTCAGTATGGTTTGAAATGGTGGCTCTATCCTTACGGTGATGGCTCACGACTGGCTTAGGCCGGGTCCGGGTTCGGCGGGCAAATGCCGATCATCGTGCCGGAATATGATCTGGTCGTGGTCTTCACCGGCTGGAACACACTGGGCGGTAACAAACGGCTCAGCCACCGCGAAGCGATTGAACGCGTCCTTCGCGCTGTGGTTAAGCCGCAACCTTCCGCAACGAAACAAGAGCAATAACCAAGGATGTTCTGATGCAGAAAAAATTTAAGGGAAAAGTTGTGCTTGTCACTGGCGCAAGCTCCGGCATCGGCAGGGTGACGGCCATCGAATTTGCCCGCGCTGGTGCGCAAGTCGTCCTTGCCGCCCGCCGCGTTGAAGAAAGCCAGCAGGTCGTGAAGGAGATCGAAGACGAGGGTGGCGAGGCTCTATTCGTGCAGACCGATGTTACCCGTCAGGATTCGGTTCGCGCAGTTGTCGAGCGGGCGGTAAACGCTTACGGACGGCTGGATTGCGCATTCAACAACGCCGGAATTGCCGGAGACGTTTTCACTCCCACCGCCGACCACACGGAAGAGAATTGGGATCATGTGCTCGACACCAACCTGAAAGGCACCTGGTTGTGTATGAAGTACGAGCTTGCCCGGATGTTGCAACAGGGCGGCGGCGCGATCGTCAACAACTCTTCAGTCTACGGATTGAAATCCAGCACCGTCGGCCACATGCCCTACGCCGTCAGTAAACACGGCATCATCGCGCTGACCAAAACCGCCGCGCACGAATACGCGAGCCGTGGAATTCGCGTCAACGCAGTCTGTCCGGGTTGGACGCATTCCGAAATCGTGGATGCGGCGCTCGAAGCTTACCCCGCAGTGAACACGCTGATTGCCGATCAAGTGCCCATGCAGCGCGTGGCCGAAACCATAGAAATCGCACGCGTGGTGTTGTGGCTCTGTTCGGACGAAGCCAGCTACATTACCGGCCAAGCAATAGCGCCAGACGGCGGCTGGCTCGCCAAATAAGCGAAGCTGCCCTAATGTTTGGCGCTAAACTTTCTAAATTTGTTAAAGCAATGAACGGCAAGGCTCAACCTCACTTCTACGACTTCGATTCTTTTCGCCTGGACACACGCAAACGCCTGCTTTGGCGCGACGGCGAGTCGGTGGTGCTGACGGCGCGGGCGACCGATTTACTGATTGCGCTGATTGAGCGGCGCGGGCAAGTAGTGGAAAAGGACGAACTGCTGCAACTGCTCTGGCCCGACACGGTGGTGGAAGAGAACAATTTGACGGTAAACGTCTCGGCGTTGCGCAAAGCGCTGGCCGCCGGGCCGGGTGAGCGGCGTTACATCGTGACCGTGCCGGGGCGTGGCTATCGTTTCGTGGCGGAAGTCGCTGAGGCTTCGATTGAAGAAGCGGAAGAGACTGAGCTGGTCATTGAAAAGCGCACGGCGGCGCGCATTGTTATCGAGGAGCAGCCAGACGGGCCCGTCGGTGAGCTAGCAGCAACGCAGCACGTCGCTCTCCCGCAGGCTGCGTTAGCGCTACAGAGACCAAATCGGAAAAGCCTGGCCATTTCCGCGCTGGCATTAACATTACTCGGCGCAGCCGCTATTTATTTTTGGCTCGCCCGCCGCCCTACGGCAGCCGAATCAGCCGCGACGGTGAAATCGATGGCCGTGCTGCCATTCAAGCCGTTGGCGCTGGATAATCGTGACGAAGCGCTCGAACTCGGCATCGCCGACACGCTCATCACACGCTTGAGCACGCTGCGCCAAGTCATCGTGCGCCCGACGAGCGCCGTGCGTCGTTACAGTGACTTGCAACAAGACCCGCTGGCGGCAGGGCGTGAATTGCAGGTGGAGGCGGTGCTCGAAGGCAGCATCCAACGCGCAGGCTCGCAGGTGCGCGTGACGGTGCGGCTGCTGCGCACGAGCGACGGCGCGCCACTCTGGGCCGAGAAGTTCGATGAGCAATTCACCAACCTCTTCGCGGTCGAAGACGCGATTGCAGAGCGCATGGCCAGGACGCTGGCGCTGCGACTGAGTGGTGATGAAAAGACTCGTCTAGCAAAACATCCAACGGAAGACACAGCGGCCTATCAGCTCTACTTGCAAGGTCGCTACTCTTACGACAAGCGGACGGAAGCCGGATTGAAGAAGGCCGTGGAATATTTTCAACAGGCCACCGAGCGCGACCCACGCTACGCCCTGGCTTACGCCGGACTAGCCGAAGCCTATCTCCAACTTCCTGCTTACAGCTTCACGACACCTTCGGCTGAAACCTATCTGAAAGCGAAGGCGGCGGCCGCGCAAGCTTTGCAGTTGGATGACACACTGGCCGAAGGATACGTCGCGCTGGCCTTTCTCAACGACCGCCACGAGTGGGATTGGGCGGCGGCAGAACGCGACTATCGGCACGCGCTCGAATTGAATCCGAACTATGCGGCGGCTCATCACCGCTTGGGCATGCACCTGTTGGCGCGTGGACGCTTTGACGAAGCGCGGGCGGAGCTTCAACGCGCCTGGCAACTCGATCCGCTTTCGCCCACCATCGGCATGAATTTAGGGATGTGTTTTCTGTTTGCGCGACAGTACGAACCGGCAATCGCGCAGCTTCAAAAAACGATCGAGCTGGAACCGCGCTTCCCCTGGTCACACGAAGTCCTGGGCTGGGCTTACGAATGGAAGCGGATGGACGAGGCCGCCCTTGCCGAATACCTCAAGTCGCGCATCCTAGCCGACGAGAGTGTAGAGAGCATCGCCGCGTACAAAGCGGCCTATCAAGCGTCAGGGCTGCGCGGCTACTGGCAGAAGCGGCTCGCCTTGCTCAAGCAGCAGGCGGCGCACAGTTATGTTTCGCCGCTCGACCTCGCCAGAATCGCTGCGCACTTGGGTGAACAGGAGCAAGCATTGGCTTGGCTCGAACAGGCTTATGCCGAGCGGAACGTGGATATGATGACGCTGAAGGTGGAGCCGTTTTTCGATGGTTTGCGCGCTGAGCCGCGCTTTGCTGATCTGCTGCGGCGCGTCGGGTTGGGATAAGGTCTGTTTATTTTGTGGTCTGCTCAACGCCAAGACGCCAAGAGCGCCAAGCCGGAGCTGGCGAAAATCCGTCCAAGACTCTCAAACCACTTGGCGCTCTTGGCGTCTTGGCGTTAAGGCCAACTGCCTTGCCATGAGAATAAATGGCCGTAGGGTTAGGACGGTAGGCATTACGCGAATTTCAATGTGCCGGTATAATGCGCGCCAGCCAGACAACATCCGTGGCCGGTTAATCAACGTAAAGAGTGCTGATGAATCCTGAACGCTGGCAAAAGATCGAGCAGCTTTATCACGCCGCGTTGGAGCGCGACGCGCAGGAGCGTGCGGCTTTCCTGACGACGGCCTGCGCGGGCGATGAAAGTTTGCGGCATGAAGTGGAATCGCTGCTCGAATTTCAGACGCGGGTCGGAGAATTCATCGAAGCGCCCGCTCTGCAATTGGCCGCCGAGTTGCTGGCTAAAGAAAAACAGTCGGCGCATGTCAGCGCAGGCGCGCTGCTCGGCCCTTATCAATTGCTCTCGCTGCTTGGCAAAGGCGGAATGGGCGAAGTCTGGCGTGCGCGCGATGGACGGCTCGAACGTGAAGTCGCCGTCAAGGTTTTGCCCGCCGCTTACTCAGCCGATGCCGAACGCTTGCGCCGCTTCGAGCAAGAGGCGCGCGCCGCCGGGCGACTCAATCATCCCAACATCCTGGTCGTTTACGACATCGGTACACACGAAGGACTGCCCTATCTAGTCTCAGAATTGCTCGAAGGCCGGACGCTGCGCGCCGCGCTCGAAAGCGGCGCGCTCACTCAGCGCCGCAGCGTCGAGTATGCGCGCCAAGTGGCTGATGGATTGGCAGCGGCGCACGAGAAAGGCATCGTGCATCGTGACCTGAAGCCGGAGAACCTCTTCATCACCAGAGATGGGCGCGTCAAGATTCTGGATTTCGGCTTGGCGAAATTGGTGACGCCGAAGATTTCTGGCGAAACGCTCAGCTTGTTGGCAACCAGAGACGTGAGCACGCAATCGGGCGTGATCCTGGGCACGGTGGGTTATATGTCGCCGGAGCAGGTGCGCGGCGCTGAAGTGGACAGCCGTTCAGACATCTTCGCCTTTGGAGCGATTCTCTACGAGATGCTCGCGGGCCAACGCGCCTTTCGTGGTGATTCAGCCGTCGAGACGCTGAACGCGATTCTGAAAGATGAGCCGCCTGAACTTTCAGAAACGAACCGGCAAATTGCGCCTGCGCTGGAACGAATTGTGCGCCGCTGTCTGGAGAAGGACGTGGAACGGCGCTTTCAATCAGCCAGCGATCTGGCTTTTGCCCTCGAAGCTCTCTCAATTCCTTCGGGCGCGAGTGCAGCGCAGCCGTTCGCCACCGCGCGGCGAACGGCGCGCTGGGCACTCGTCGGCGTGGCCGCCCTGACCTTATTGGGTCTGGCCTTTCTACTGGGCTGGCAGACGGGGAAAACGCCGCCCGCATCACCTTCATTCAATCGGCTCACTTTCCGGCGCGGCAATCTCTCGCGTGCGCGCATCGCTCCTGACGGACAGACGGTGGTTTATGGCGCTGCGTGGGAAGGCAAGCCGGTAGAGTTATTCACGACGCGGTTGGGCAATCCCGAATCGCGTCCGCTCGGACTCGCCGCTGACGTAATATCAATCTCTGCGACGGGCGAGATGGCAGTTATGTTGCGCGGCGAAAACGGTGTGACGCTGGCGCAGGTGCCGCTGGTCGGCGGCGCGCCGCGTGAGATTCTCAATGACGTAGTTGCTGCCGATTGGGCACCGGATGGCAAGAGTCTGGCCGTGTTACGCATCGTCGAAAGGCGACCGCAGCGGATTGAATATCCGATTGGAAAATTGCTTTACGAAAGCCAGAACGCGATCAGCAGTGACATCCGGCTCTCGCCAAAAGGCGATCTGATCGCGTTCACGGAACGCACAGGCGATGGTCGTGTAGCAGTGGCCGTCATTGGTCTGGATGGCCGGAAGCGTGTGCTGGCCGAAGGGTGGCGACGCTTGCAAGGTATCGCCTGGTTGCCTGCGGGCGATGAAGTCTGGTTCACCGCCAGTCAGAATGGCATCCACGCTCTTTACGCAGTCACGCTTGCAGGCCAGCAGCGGTTGGTGGCCCGCGTGCCTGGCAAACTGGCGATCCAGGATATTGCCCACGATGGGCGCGTGCTGGTCGAGCAGGACTTACTCCAAGCCTCAATGATCTACTTGCCACCCGGCGCAGCGCCCGACAAAGCGAAAGAACGTGACTTCTCCTGGTTTGACGGCTCTACGGTCAGAGAAATATCGGCGGACGGCAAGACGATCATCTTTGACGAGCGCCAGGAGGCTGGCGGAGATGACGCCGCGATCTACCTGCGTAAAACCGATGGATCGCCCGCGATTCGACTCGGCATAGGCCGGGCCGAAGGCTTATCGCCGGACGGGAAATGGGTGCTCGCGCTGACTTCGGGCGCGCCCCAGCAACTGCGACTCTTGCCCGTAGGCGCGGGCGAGACAAAGACGCTAGAGCGTGGCCAGATCGAGGCTTACCAACCAGGCTCAAGCACCTGGTTCCCTGACGGAAAACAGATTCTCTTTGCGGGTAGCGAGCCGCAGCGCAAGCTGCGCGTTTACCGGCAGGATGTCGCCGGAGGCCGTCCGCAACCCATCTTGCCGGAAGGAGTCAGCGCGGGGCGGATTTCGCCGGACGGTAAACTCATCGCGGCTCTCACCCCTAACGGTCAACCAGCCATCTACTCACTTACCGAGCCGTCCGCTAGCAACACGCCGCGCTTATTGTCAGGGATCGAGAAAGGCGAGAGCGCTCTTTGTTGGAGCCGCGATGGCGGCGCGCTGTTCCTCGCGCGGCTGCGGCCCCTGCCCGCCAGAATCTATCGCTATGACGTGGCGACCGAGCGCAAACAATTGTGGAAAGAGATCATGCCGCTCGATCCTGACCAGGTTTCCAACCTCACCAGCCTTGTCGTAACGCCCGACGGTCAGACTACGGTTTACAGCTATGGCCGCATTGTTTCGACGCTCTTTCTGGTTGAAGGATTGAAGTGAACGGGCTGCGGCGTAGCGGGCTAGCGCAGTGAAGGAGCTTCTCTCTTCTTGAATAGGAAGGATGAAGAGGTAAAATGCTCAAGCTCGCAGTTTGCGAACACCTCCAATGAGGAGCGTTGGCTGCTTGAGAATCATCAGCAAGAAAAAGCTGCGTGAGTTTTGGGAGAAACACCCAGACGCTAAGAAACCGCTGTTGGAATGGTATGACATCACTGAGCAAGCGAGTTGGCGCAGCTTCGCCGATGTCAGGAACACCTTTCGACACGCTGATCCCTATTGTGATTGTGTGGTCTTCGACATCAAGGGGAACGATTACCGTTTGATCGCCATCATCCTTTATCAAGTGCAGCGCGTATATGTGCGACACATACTGACGCACAAGGAGTACGACAAAGGAGCTTGGAAAGATGACTGTAGCTGTTAAAAAACTTGACTCGCGTAAATACGGGCGTTTGTTGTCGCGCGTCTTGCCGGTGGTGATTCAAACCGAGCAGGAATATGACAGAGTTGACGCCGAGATTGGGCAACTCTTGAAGAAAGGGCAACGCAACCTCTCGCCGGAAGAACACGCCCTGCTCGAATTGCTGACCAAGCTCATCGAAGATTACGACGCTCAGCATTTTTCATTTTCCAAAAGCCAGCCACACGAAATCTTGCGCACGTTGATGGAACAGAACGAATTGACACAAACCGATCTGCTGCCGGTCTTCAAGTCGCGCGGCTACATCAGCGAAGTGTTAAGCGGCAAGCGCGCCATCAGCAAACGGATTGCCAAAGCGCTGGGTGAGCGATTCTCGGTGTCGGCGGAATTGTTCATCTAGCTGATAACGAGCTTGTCCAAACTACTAAATTCACCTCGCCGCTTAGCGTCGAGAGAAATGGAGTTCACCCATGAACAGATTCACCCGTTACACCTGTTTGCTCCTTGCCCTTTTGGGTAGTGCGTTTCCACCAACCTTGTTGCTTGCCGCGCCCAAGCTCAACATTGAGACGCCGATGTCACCGCCGACTTGGGCTTTGCTTGAGCGTGAATTGTTACGCGCGAGCACGGCGGGTTGCGAAGAGTTCTTCGCGCGTTATTTTGATGAACGCGGGTATCTGTTGTGCGTCACACGCTGGGGTGGCGACGATGGGCCGGACGATGCGATTGAGAATCTCGCGATGTGGCCAGAACTACACGCGCTCGGCGCGCCGGATATTGTACGCCAAATGTACCTGAAAGCTATCGAAGGGCACATCCGACAATACACCGAAGCCAAGACGGTCGAGGTGCCGATGGCGCGCGACGGGATGTATTACAAAGAGTTCCCTGTGATGTTCGATTGGCAGCACAATGCCGAAGGCTTGCGCGTCTTCAATGCGATGGGACTTTCCGACCCGCAGGATGCGAACTACCTCAAGCGCGTGCGGCGTTACGCGGGCTTTTACATGAACGAAGACGCGGGCGCGCCCAACTACGATCCGAAGCTCAAACTCATTCGCAGCATGATCAACGGGAGTCGTGGGCCGATGTTGCGCAAGGCGACGGCGCTCGATTGGACGGGTGATCCAATCGAAGTGAAAAATCGCTTCACGCGCTTGGTACACGGCGAACAGAGCTACGAGCAGATGCTGGCCCACTTCAAAGATTACAACGATGTCGCGGGCGATCATCCGCTCAATCTGCTCAGCACGACGCTGGCTTTAAACGCTTACTTGGCAACGGGTGAGCAGAAGTATCGCGCTTGGTTGCTGGAATACGTAGACGCCTGGCGCGAGCGGATGGCGGCCAATGGCAACGTCATTCCGTCGAATGTGGGCTTGGACGGGAAGATCGGCGGGGAGACGGGTGGCAAGTGGTACGGCGGCACTTATGGTTGGGGCTTCTCGCCCATCGTGCCGCAGACGGGCCGAGCAGAAAACCGCAATCGCGTGCCGTGGAGCTTCATAGGATTTATGAACGCGTACTTGCTGACGCACGATGACAAGTACGTCGAGGCGTGGCGCAACCAGGCCGACACGATCAATGCACAGGTGAAAGTGGAAAACGGGCGAAACGTGTACCCGCGCATGCACGGCGATAAGGGCTGGTATGCTTATACGCCGGAGAAGTTCAACGCGTACGCGCTCGAAGCCTACTTCCTCACGATGAAAAAAGAAGACCGCGAGCGCGTGCCGCGTGATGGCTGGCTGGAGTTTCTGGAAGGGCGCAACCCATCGTTCCCAGAAGAAGCGTTGCGGCGCGATTTGGAGCGCGTGCGCAGCCGGGTGCAGTCTATACGTAAAGACGAGACTACGCCAGATACGCGCTTAGCGGACGATCCGCTCAATCTTAATCCCGCAATGGTGGGCGCGCTGATGCAATTGATGTGGGGCGGCTTGCCACCGGATGTGCGGGCGCGGACGCTCTTCAGCAACTTGCGCTATTTCGATCCGGTCAAACACCGCGCCGGGATTCCTGAAGATGTGGCGGCGCTGGTCGAGCAGATGACCGGCGAGTCGTTGACCGTCACGTTGGTCAATGTCAGCCAGACTGCAAGCCGAGAAGTTGTAGTCCAAGCCGGCGGCTATGGAGAACACCAGTTCGACTCAGTCGAATGGAATGGCCAGGCGGTTCCGCTAAACGCGCGCGAGTTTCAGGTTCGCTTGGAGGCCGGCGCGGGCGGGAAACTCACGCTCAAAATGCGGCGATTTGTGAACCAGCCGACGACGGCGTTTCCGTGGGAGCGCAAGTAGAGCCCTGGGAGCGCACGCGGCTCGCGTGCGAGGCTTTGGAAGTTTAGCGCGCTATCCGGCAGGTAAACACTTCGGCCCTCGCACGCGAGCCGCGTGCGCTCCCAGGAAATCGGAGATTATGATGAAGACAATCGGTTATTGCTGTGTGGTTGTAGCGCTGCTATTTGCGCCGGCTGTCCGCGCGATGTTTGCGAGCGGACAAGCCTCTGGCAACAGCGCCGCGCGGTTTGGCGCGTATGATGTACGGGCGTTTGGTGCGAAAGGCGACGGCACGACCGTAGACACCGATGCCATTAACAAAGCCATTGAAGCCGCTTCAGCGGCGGGCGGCGGCACGGTGCACTTCCCTGCTGGCACTTACTTGAGCTTTTCGATTCGGCTCAAAAGCAACATCACGCTCTACCTGGACAGCGGCGCTACGATCCTGGCAGCAGAACCGGGCGAGAAGGGTAAATACGATCTGCCGGAGCCAAACGAGTGGGATATGTACCAAGACTTCGGCCACAGCCACTGGCAGAACAGTTTGATCTGGGGCATCGGCTTGCATGATGTAGCGATTCTGGGGCCAGGAAAGATTGACGGCACCAAAGGCTTGACGCGCCGCGGGCCAGGGCCACGGGCGGCGGCGGGTCCGGGTGACAGCCCGGTCAGCTTGGGAGGCGGACGCGCGGGCACGCGGGCACAGACGCCGCTGGGCGAAGGTGCGCAACGCAATCAAAATAATTCGATGGATGGCCAGGGTAACAAAGCCATCGCTTTGAAGCTCTGCCGCAACGTCACACTACGCGATGTCACGCTGCTGATGGGCGGGCATTTTGCGCTGCTGACGGCGGGCGTGGACAACCTGACGATTGATAACCTGAAGGTGGACACCAATCGCGATGGCTTTGACATTGACTCCTGCCGCAACGTGCGCATCTCGAATTGCAGCGTGAACGCGCCGAATGATGACGCGATTGTGTTGAAGAGTTCCTACGGCCTCGGCTTTGCGCGTGCGACCGAAAACGTGACGATCACCAATTGCCAGGTCACCGGTTACGATCCGGGCACGTTCCTGGATGGCACTTTCAAACGCACACAGCAACAAGCGCCCGACCGCGATGGCGTGACGGGGCGTATCAAATTCGGCACTGAATCGAACGGTGGCTTCAAAAATATCACTATCTCTAACTGCGTCTTTGATCGCAGTCGCGGCTTGGCGTTTGAGACGGTTGACGGTGGTCTAATCGAAGACATCACCGTGATGAACATCACGATGCGCGACGTGACGACTGCGCCAATCTTCCTGCGCTTGGGCAGCCGGATGCGTGGCCCCAAAGAACTAACGGTTGGTGCGATTCGCCGCGTGACGATCAGCAATGTGGTTGTATCGGATGCCGAAGCGAAGTTCGCCTCGCTCATCTGCGGCCTGCCTGGGCAACCGATTGAAGACGTGCGGCTGAGCAACATCCGCATCGTCTATCGCGGCGGCGGGACTAAGGAAGACGCGGCGGTCGAGGTACCAGAGCGCGAGAACAATTATCCCGAACCGAGTATGTTTGGCACGATCCCGGCCTATGGTTTTTACATACGCCACGTGAAGGGACTTGAAGTGCGCGATGTCGAAGTTAGCTTCGTGAAGGACGAACAACGTCCAGTGATCGTACTCGACGATGTCGCCGGAGCCAGTTTCGATAACGTGAAAGCCAAGCGCACCGAAGGCGTGCCTTTCTTCGTGCTGCGTAAGGTTAGCGATTTTTCCGCGCGTAATTTGACGGGCCTGGCCGATGTGCGACGCACTAAGGTTGAGCAGGAGAAGTTTTGAACTAAACGCGTCCTGTTCAGCAGGTCGTCAGGTAATAGATCATCTTAGAATCTGAGAATCTGTCCGCGTTTTCATTGACATCGGGTCTGGTCATCGGTAAATTCCCGCCAGTTTTACACCTAGCTCTCCGTGTTGAGAGATTCCCGTAGGGGCCGATTTGAGGGAAAAGTGTTTTATGGCCAGCAAAAGATCCGCGCGCATTCAGTGTCAGAGTGGGAGTTTTTGGGTCACGCCAAAAAACTTTTGGCGTTGGGTGCGCGAAGGCTTGGTCGAGTTGGAAGGCGAGCATCCATTGTCTGGCCGGTACAAAGGTGGGGCCGATGAATTTCAGATCAGTCGCCAGCACATCATTCTGGATCTAAGCTGCCCCGAACATTTGAGCGAAGTTTTGGAGGCGCAGCGGCGACGCAAAAGCTGCGCTTGAATTGAGGAAGCGATGAAAGCCAGAGTTCTGCAACACATCAAGCCGATTTCGAAAAAAGACCAGGTTATCGAAGCACTCAAGAAAGCCATTCTGCTGGGGCGGCTGGCTTCGGGCGAGCCGATTGTCGAAAACAAAGTGGCGCAGGATTTGGGTGTCGGCACGCCGTTGGTGCGCGAGGCACTGATTGAGTTGGAACATCAAGGCTTCGTGCAAAAGTTTCCCTACAAGGGCACCTATGTCACGAAACTCAGCCCTGACGAGATCGAGCAAATCTTTCTGCTACGTATCGAGCTGGAGTCGCTGGCGATTGAATGGGCGAAGCAGCATGCCACGCCCGCCGATATTGCTGAATTGCGCCGCTTGGCACAGGAGATGGAGCAGAGCGCCGAGCAAGTGCGACTGGACCGGTTTTACGAGAACGACATTGCGTTCCACCGCAAGCTTTGGAGCTTGTCGGGCAACCTGTATTTGGTGGACACGCTCGAACGCCTGGTGGTGCCATTATTCGCTTTCTTCCTGATGCGCAACGACCGCGATCAGGAAAATTACGTCGAGAGCGCGGCGGATCATCTGCAATTTGTAGATTCGCTCGCCAGCCGCGAAGCCGCCGAGTTGCGGCAATTGGTCAAAGAATCAATGACGCATTGGAAAGACGAGATGCTGACCAGGCTCTTTCCTGAGCGGGCTGAAGCGGGCGACCGTATCCGCGCCTAAACAGCTTTCGCGCACTCAGCGGTGGGTTTACCTATGATGGACAGGCCGCTCTGATCGGTTTTTTTACTGAAGCTCAATCCATCAGCCAAACTGACAACCTATCGGCCTTTATGACTAGCTTTGCTGGGATTCTCTTTTGACGCTCCGGAGCTAATCGCGTGCTTTCGGAGCGCTTCTACATTCATCGCACCATCAACAATGCAGAACAACTACGCAGACTCATCGTCATGCTCGTGGTTGAGGAGCATCAACTACCAGGAGATAGATCAATGAAAACCCAGGCAACTCCTTTATGGCTATTTGTCATAGTTATCCTCTCGCTCGCCGCCAGCGCTTTAGGGCAAAGCGCTGGCTCAATTTCCGGCACGATCAAAGATAGCAACGGCGCGTCCGTCGCCGGGGCCACCGTGACGACCACCAATCCGGCGAATGGTATTACGCAGACAGTCACGTCGAATGGTGACGGGGTCTTCGTCTTTCCGCAATTACCGCCCGGCAACTATGTCATCAAAGCCGAGAAGAGCGGCTTCAAGAAGATCGAGAAGAGCAATATCAACCTGAGCACGGGCGACAAGCTCAATGCCGGCGACTTTGCGCTGGAAGTCGGCGCGGTTTCCGAAACGGTGCAGGTCACAGCGGACGCGGGCCAGTTGTTGATCAAAACGGAATCGGGCGAGCGCGCCGACTTGGTTTCGGGCCAGCAACTCCGCAGCATTGGCCTCAATGGGCGCAACGCGATTGATCTGGCGCGGCTGGTGCCCGGCGTTATTGCGGGCGGCCCGGCTTCGGGCAGCGGCGCTTCGACTGTCACTAACATCACGGGTGGGTTTAGCATCAACGGCACGCGCAACACGCAACACGAGTACACAGTGGATGGCGTGACCAACTACAATCTCGGCAACAACACTGGCGCGTTGGTCTCGGTGAATCCCGACGCGCTCGAAGAGGTCAAAATCCTAACCTCGAATTATCAGGCCGAATATGGCCGCTCCGGCGGCGGCTTCATCGCGCTCACCACGCGCTCGGGCACCAACGAATATCATGGCTCAGGGCGCTACTTCCGCCGCCACGACAGCCTGAATGCCAACACCTTCTTCAACAACGCGCGGGGCGGGTCCGAAAAAGGCTTCACGCGGCCTTTGTACCGCTTTAACTACTACGGCTGGGATTTTGGCGGGCCGGTGCCTTTCATCGGCTCGAAGAACGAACGCAAGCTCTTCTTCTTCGTCAACCAGGAATATTACAGTCAACTTGTGCCGCAGGCCGCGTCGGTGAACATTCGTGTGCCCACCACTGCCGAGCGTAACGGCGACTTCTCGCAGTCGGTGGATGGAGGCGGCGCTAAACTTTACGTCAAAGACCCACTGCTGAGCGGCACTTGCAGCGCCACCAGCCAGGCAGCCTGCTTCCCGAACAATATCATCCCGACGAATCGCCTCTATACTCCCGGCTCGGCGATCCTCAAACTCTTCCCTGCTTCGAACACGACGGCGGGCGGCAATCAGTACAACTTCACTTCGCAGGTGCCAAGCGCCTATCCGCGCCGCGAGAACATCGTTCGCGTGGATTATCAAATCGCCGCTGCGACGCGCTTGAGCGGGCGTTGGGTCTACAACTACGACGATCAGCAATTCGCTTACGGCACAACTACGGCTTCATGGAATTGGCCGTTGACGGTGACTGATCGCAAGAACGGGCCGGGCAACGTGCTGTCGTTTACGCTGACGCATAACTTCAGTGCGACGCTGATCAATGAGTTTACTTTCGGAGCCGGGCGCGGCGGCGTTACCATCGCGCCTTCGGACGACAAGGCCACGCGGGCGGCAACCGGTATTAACACGCCGCTGCTCTATCCCAGCGCCAACGAGCCGAATCTGATCCCCAGCATCGCGCTGGGCGC
This sequence comes from uncultured Acidobacteriota bacterium, assembly GCA_963699175.1. Taxonomy (GTDB): domain Bacteria; phylum Acidobacteriota; class Blastocatellia; order RBC074; family RBC074; genus JACPYM01. Next base: position 3,560,042 of record OY969418.1, read on the forward strand.
TTTGGCGAATGCCAGCGCGCTGCCCACGACCTCCGTCTTCGGCACTTTCGATCAGCGCTTCGTCATCAACAACTTCCTCGACAATGTGACCAAGGTCAAAGGGAAGCACACTTTCAAATTCGGCTTCTATTATCAGCGCGCCTCGAACGCGAGCAATTCGCAGAATCGCGTCCAGAGTGATATTGACTTCGCTAACAACGGCTCCAATCCGCTCAACACCGGCGTGGCTTTCGCCAACGTGCTGCTCGGCGTTTACAACAGCTATACGCAGGCCAGCACCAAAGTGAAGCAGAGCTACTTCTATCAGGACATCTCCGGCTACGCGCAGGACACCTGGAAGATCGCTCCGCGCCTGACGCTCGATCTGGGTGTGCGGTTGTCACACTACGAGCCATATCACAACGTCACCGGCCCAGAGAGCTTTTTCGATCCCAAACTGTTTGATGCAAGCAAGGCGCCGCGCATCTACCGGCCAGTTTGTGTCGGCGCAGCGACCTGCGCTTCGGGCGCGGCTACGTATCGCGCGCTCGACCCGGCCACTACGGGCACGCCAACACTGGCCAACACACAACCGGGCTTTCTGGTCGGCAAACTGATCCCCAACTCGGGCAGCCTCACCAACGGCTTGGGAGAGGTCTCCAACGGCTACCCGCCAGGTGGCATTGATAGCCACGCAATCCTGCCGCAACCGCGTTTGGGCTTTGCCTGGGACGTGACCGGCAGTCACAAGACGGTCGTGCGTGGCGGTTTCGGACTCGCTTATGACCGCTACCGCAGCGACATCAGCGGTGTCGGCGCGTCCAATCCGCCGTATGTTCTCAACCCGGTGCTAAACTTCGGCTACCTGCAAGACATCCAGAGTGGCGGCAGCGGCGCGCTGTCACCTTCGGCGATTGGCGGCGTAGACCGCGAGGGTGACTGGGGAGCCATTTATAGTTACAGCCTGGGCGCGCAACGCGAACTCTGGAAGGACACGGTCATTGACGTGGCCTATGTCGGCTCGCAATCGCGCCACCTCCCGCGCACCCTGAACCTGAACTCCATCCCCTACGGCACGACCTTCAAGGCATCGGCGCAAGACCCGACGCGCTACGCCAATGGCACGATACCGGCCACGGAGCCGGGTTTACCGGCGGCGCATCAGGCAGCGAACCTGAGCTTCAGCGGCCAGTTCGCGCTGGCGGCGGACTTCCTGCGGCCCTATCAAGGCTACGGCGACATTACTTATCGCTCCTTCGACGGCAACTCGACTTACAACTCACTGCAAGTTTCGTTGCAGCGCCGCTTCTCGAAGAGCGTCACGTTGGGCGTCGCCTACACGCTGTCGAAGGTGGAAACGACTGTGTCGGATGAAGGCACGTTCACACACATCAGCGATCCACGGAGCTACGATTACGCGCTGGCGGCTTTCGACCGCACGCATTATTTCGTGGCGAACTTTGTCTGGAATTTGCCGCGCGGTAGCAAGCTCGTCGGCGATCACTGGCTGTCACGCGCAGCTTTCGATAATTGGACAATCTCCGGCATCTCGACAGTTTCATCGGGCAACCCGGCGGAACTCGGATTGGCCATCACAGGACAGGATGCGGGGAACCGCCTGCTCGGCACTTACGTTGCAGGCAACCTGTCGGGCCAACAGCCACGCCTGCGCGTAACCGGCGAGGCTCAAGGCAAACCGAACGAGATCAACTTGTCTGCCTTCTCGGTGCCCGGTATCAACGACAAGGGGCCGTATTCGCGGATGTACTTGCGCAACCCTGGCATCAACAACCATGACCTCTCGATCCTCAAGAACTTCCCTGTCGCGCGCGAGGGAAAGAGTTACTTGCAATTGCGTCTGGAGATGTTCAACTTCCTGAATCACACGCAATTCTCCGGCGTCAACCGCACCACCAACATCACCAATGCCGCCGGTCAGACCGGCGCGGCGATCTTCGGCAACTACACCGGCCTGAGCATTACCAACAACACACGGCCAGCCGGAAATACGAGTGTGTTGGGGACGTTCTTTGGTGAATACAATGGCGCGCGCGACCCGCGCATCATTCAGGTGGCGGTGAAGCTTTATTTCTGATGGCCATTTGAGCGCGCGGCAAATTTCGGGAATCCCAAAGGAGCGGAGACACCTCTTAGATCGGATTTCAATTGTGTGTAGGGCAAAATCAACCACGGGGAGCACCGGGAGCACGGGGAAAGCTGGCATAGGCGCTCAAGGTTGGTGTTTCCCGGTGTGCCCCGTGCTCCCCGTGGTTTGATCCATACACTCATTTGCAAACCGATCTAGGTGACAAAACTTCCGCTCCTTTGCTTTTTCGTTAAGCGCGAATTTCTTTAACGGAAATTGCCGCGCATCACTGGCAAACAAGCTCTCCTTCAGTTTCTAAATCTGATCCCAACCAATAAGGAGTTCGTCATGAATAAAAAATCTGCGAGTATATTTCTGTGGTGCTTGTTCGTGAGCGCCGCTGTCCTGCTGGCCGCACCACACACGTTGGCGCAGATCGGCGGGACGGGTTCGATTCAAGGAGTCGTCACCGACGCCACGGGCGCAGTGATTCCCAACGCGACCGTGACGGCGACCAACACGGCCACCGGCGTCAAAACCACACGCCAGACGACCGGAGCGGGCTTGTACGTGCTCGCGCCGCTGCCACCGGGCGAATACAAAATCACGGTCTCGGCCACGAATTTTCGGCTGCTCGAGCAGGCTGGGGTGGTGGTAGATGCGCTCAGCACAGTCGGCCTCAACTTGAGCTTGCAGGTTGGCGCGGCGAGCGAAACGGTGACGATCACCTCAGCGCCCGCGCAATTGAACACTTCCGACGCGCGGCTCGGCACCACGATACGCAACGAGTTGTACACGAATTTGCCGCTGGCGATGGGCACCGCCGTCGCCGGTTCTGGTATTGGCCAAGGGCCCAGAAATCCCGGCGCTTTCATTTTCTTATTGCCCGGAGTTTCGGAGGGAAATCGTTGGGGAACGATCAATGGTGCGCAGGGCTTTTCCAAGGATGTTTTTATCGAGGGCGTTCCGATCACGGACCCGATCCAGCAGGGCGAAGGCCGCACCATCAGCCTCGGCGTTTCAGTCGAAGCCGTCGAGCAGTTCCAGGTTGAAACCAGCGGCACCGGCGTCGAGTTCAACGGGCAAGGCTCTGAGAATTACACGATCAAATCCGGGACCAACCGATTTCACGGCTCAGGGTTTGAGTACTTACGAAATACTGTGCTGGACGCCAGAGGCTTTTTCCCCGCCATTCGTCCGGTCGAGCATCAAAACGAATTTGGCGCCACCATCGGCGGCCCGATCTTAAAAAACAAACTTTTCTTTTTCTTCTCCTACGACGGATGGCGTTATCGGGTGACCAGCCCGACGCAGTTTGCGACCGTGCCGACGCTGAAGATGCGGCAGGGCGATTTCAGCGAATTGCCCGTGGCGATTTACGACCCGACGACGACGGTCGCGGTCACTGGTGGCTTTGCGCGAACAGCGTTTCCGGGAAACATCATTCCGGCCAGCCGCATTTCAGCAATCTCGAAAGCCTATCAGTCCCTCTTGCCTGCGCCGACAAATTCAGGACTCCAAAATAACTTCTTGGGATCAGTGCCCGTGGCTTATGACAACAATAGCTACAACGCGAAAGTGGACTACAACCTCACCGCGAAGCAGCGTCTCTCCGGCATCTATACCTACGGCAAGCGCAGCCAGCCCGGAGCCTTCAGAGAGACAAGTGCCGCTAGTCCACAAACCGTTTTGCCGCTGCCTTACACCGACACGCGGCTGGTTACTGAAATCCCGACAGTGGTGCAGGTGAAACATAACTGGACTCTCAGTTCCAATCTGGTCAATCAAGCAAACTTCAGCTTCAACCACTTCTTCGTTCCCATCACCAACGCCACTTCGGACGGCAAGTGGTCAACCAAGTCCGGCCTCAAGGGCTTGCCTGCCGGTGATGCGAGCGACGCTTTCCTGGAAGCGGCTTTCGCGGGGGCCAATGCGCCTTCGGGTTGGCGCGGTACGAATTCCAGAGACTTCGAGGATAACAATTACAACTACACCTTCCAGGAGAGTTTGTTGTGGGTAAAGAACAAGCACTCGTTCAAATTCGGCTTCCAATACCAGCATACGTCCGACCATACCAAAACCAACGACACCGGAAGTTTGCTGACGACGAACTTCAGCAATCTACAGACTGCTGGCTTCAACGCCACGGGCGGATTGCTCAGCGGCACTGGTAACGCCTATGCCAGTTTTCTGCTGGGGGCGCTGAACGGCGCGACCGTCAACGAGGATTCTGTCGTCCTGACCTTCGCACAGTTCAGCAGCTATGCCTGGTGGGTGGCGGACGACTACAAAGTGAATTCGCGTCTGACCGTGAATCTGGGGCTGCGTCACGACATCATGCTGCCTTACGTGGAAGCAGGCGACCACTTTACTTATCTTGACCCGACCGCTCCGAACCCCGCCGCCGGAGGACGTCCGGGCGTCTTGCGCTTCGGCGGCAATTACGCGCCGGATGCCATAAGCTGTCATTGCAGCCAGATCATCGACACTTACTACAAAGCTTTTGGCCCACGCATCGGCTTTGCTTACAGCCTCAACGACAAGACGGCCGTGCGCGGCGGCTACGGAATGATGTACTCGCGCAGCGGCGCGGTCGGAGGCCGGGACGGCGCGCGCATCGGCACGGGCTTGACTGGCATCAACGCCAACGCGCCCATCGTCAGTCCGAATGGCTCATTTACTCCGGCGATGTTTTGGGAAAACGGCATCCCGCCTTACGCCAAAGGGCCGATCTACGACCAGACCTATCAGACCGGCTTCAACGGGACGGGGTCGGGCGGCGCCGTGACCTTTGGCGACCCGAACAGCCAGCCGCCGCGCTATCAGAATTGGAACCTCTCGGTTCAACGCTCGCTTACACAGTCGCTGGTCGTGACCGCGGCTTACGTGGGAAGCAATGGCAAACAGTTGCGCGGAGGCGGGCGTAGCACCTGGTCAAATCAGATAGATCCCAAATATCTGGTCTTGGGGAATCTGCTCACCCAAAACGCGACCCCAGCGAACGTCACAGCAGCCCAGGCGATTGTGCCGGGCATCAGCCTGCCGTTCCCCACTTTTTCGGGGACTATCGCTCAGATGCTGCGCCCGTTCCCGCAGTACAACAGCGTCACTGATGTTTACGGCAACGTTGGCCAATCGAACTACAACGCCTTGCAGTTGTCCGTCCAGCAGCGCCTTGCACGCGGGCTGACCTTCAACTTCAACTACACGTACAGCAAGGCGCTCGGCACCATCAATGGGAATCGCAGCGCGTACATACAGGAGAAGCATCTCTCCACGACGGATCAGCCGCACCTGCTCAACGCGTTCTACTCTTACGAGCTGCCGTTCGGGAAAGGGCGCACGTTCAATCCCGAAAACAAGGTCGCGCAGGCGGTCGTGAGTGGCTGGCAGATTTCCGGGATCACGCGGTACGCTTCGGGTACGCCGCTTGGGCCGTTCACCGCGACCTGCAATGTGCCACAGGCGGGTACCTGCTGGGCCAGTTACAATCCGGCTTTTACTGGAGACGCGCGGCTCAAAGGGGACGGAGGAGTCACGCCCTTTATTAACGCGGCAGCCTTCATCTCTCCGGCTTCGTTCACCTACGGCAACACGCCCGCGACTGGTGCTTACGGATTGCGCAACCCGCATTTCTTCAATCAAGACTTGAGCCTATCCCGGAATTTTCAAATCCGCGAGAGTTTGCGGTTTGTGTTCGGGGCGGATTCGTTCAACCTCTTCAACAATGTTCGTTTGGGAAGCATCAATACGAACATTACCAATGCTAATTTTGGCAAGGCTGCGGCGCAGACCAATTTGCCGCGTGTCTTCCAGTTTAAGTTGAGAGTAGAATTTTGATTCTCGAACTAACAAGTGCGATGTAGTTTCAGACCTTAGCGATCAGAAGTATCGGGAACCTTCTTCGGTGGGTATAATGCGGCGCGCGCTCCGCGCAGCATTACAGGTAGCCGTGAAGCTTTACTTATGGGTAGTGGGGAAATGGAATAGGACGTAGGGGCAGACCTGTGTGTCTGCCCCGGTCTTGCGCACTCGCCGCTTCAGGGCAGACACACAGGTCTGCCCCTACGCTATTACCGTTGTCCCACCCATTCCCCCACTACCTACTTCTGATGGCCGCTTGAGCCAGTAATAACCTGTGATGTCCGACAAGCCCAAGGAGCTTGTCGGACATTGCTTGTCAACAAATACTCTGAAACCTCTATGGCTAATTCATCCCCCGACCAACCCGCAGCGCCGCCTGTGCCGCACTCTTTCGTAGAATACCTGCGCTCTTTCGGGCCGGGCATCGTCATCGTGCTCACTTGGTTGGGCGCGGGCGATGTGGTGGATATGGGCGTGGCGGGCGCCAATTATGGCTATTCGTTGATGTGGGTGCTGCTGGTCGCGGTGGTGATGCGCTTTCTGCTGGTCTCGCTCATTGCGCGTTATCAATTGTGCAATCAGCACGGCGAGGGCGTCTTGGACGGCTTGGCACGGCTGCATCGTTGGTACGCGCCCGTGCTCTTTGTGGCCGCTATCGTGATGGGCCACGTTTATGAAGCTTATATGACCGTCGGCACGGGCGAGATCTGCCACAATCTTTTCCGCATCGGTAAGATTTGGCAATGGGCGTTGTTAGGCAACGCGGTTGCGCTAGTGTTGGTTTTCCGCCCCGCCTACGCGCGGCTAGAAACCATCTTCAAATTCTTTCTGGGTGTGCTGGGAATTTCATTTCTTGGCTCGGCGCTGTGGGTCGGTTTCAACCTGTGGGGATTGTTGCAGGGATTGTATCGGATCGAGATGCCCGGTCAGCACGGCAAATTCAACCCGTTGCTGGTGGCGGTGGCGATGGTGGGCGCGGTCGGTGGCTCGATAATGAATCTGGCTTACCCCTACTTCCTCGAAGCGAAAGGTTGGCGCGGGCCGCAATATCGTCGCGTGCAGTTCTACGATATTCTGCTGGCGATGGCAGTGATGGTCTTGCTCAACTTGGCCGTCTGGACGCTGGGCGCAGAACTGCTCTTTCCCAATAAACAAATCAAGGAGTTGGACGATTTGCCGCGTTTGTTGAGTGCCTTGCTCGGCGAAGGCGGGCGCTGGTTGTTTTATCTGGGCGTCTTTGCGGCGATTTATACTTCGGTGCTTGGTGTCGCTGCTGGGCTGGCTTACTTGGGCAGTCACGCGTGGCTGCGTTGGAAAGCGGGGACAGGGCCGATCAAGGAGGATTACCGGCAACATCCGCTCTATCGCTGGATCGCCGTTTGGTGTTTGGTGTCACCGATGGTCTGGGTGATTCCGGGCATGCCGGACTTCGTGACCTTGACGCTGGTCGCCAATAGCGCGCAGGTCGTCCTGTTGCCGCTGCTGGCTGGCGGGCTGTGGTGGATCACGGCCAGCGCGCGCTACATCGGCAAGGAGTATCGCAATCGCTGGTGGGAGAATGTGGTGATGGCGCTGCTCTTTGCGCTGGCGATTTACGGGGCAATCAACTCGGTTCGATCAATCATCCAGTTCGCGCAAGGCGGCTGAAAAATAGACATGGAATTAACCAGGGGGACAGAAAAAAGTCGGGTTGACAAAGAATGCACAGCGGCAGTGCACAAAAAGTAATGCTTTGGGTTGCGTGAGTCTCCTTCACCGCTGAGGCGCAGAGAACGCTGAGGGAGCGCAGAGGACTGACCATGAGGTCTTTCCCTCTCTTTTCCCCTCTGCGAGGTCTCCGCGCTCTCTGCGCCTCAGCGGTGAATTCTGCCTCACACTTTTAGCACTACCTGCACAGCAACCATCAGCCTAGCTTTCCCCTGTGGTTGACTCATTCAACGTCCACTTGAGCGCACAGCAAATTTTGCGAATCCCAAAGGGACGAAGGCACGTCTACGGTGAAGGGCTTTCGCCCCTTGTTTAGTGAGGCGCGGGGCTTTCTTTCTCGGAAGTTTCCCTGCATCATTGACAGGCAAGCTCTCTTCCGACCGGAGGAGAAGATTCATCAACATCAAAAAGGAGACTTCCCATGAAGTATCGAACTCTATTTCTTTCTGTCTGTTTCGCTCTGATTGCGGCCACCTTGGCCTGGGCGGCAGACGTGAGCGGCAAGTGGGTCGCGCAGGTTCCCGGACGAGATGGCACACCCCGTGAGACCACCTTCAACTTCAAGGTTGAAGGCAGCAAGCTGACCGGCACGATGTCGGGCCGGCAAGGCGACACGGCTATCTCCGACGGCAAAGTCGAAGGTGACACGATCTCATTCGTCGTCGTGCGACAAGGCCAAAACGGCGAGGTCAAAATCGCCTACAAAGGCAAAGTCAGCGGCGACGAGATCAAGATTACCAGAGAAGGTGGCCCAGGTGGCGGGCAGGCGCAGGAGTTCGTAGCCAAGCGAGCCAAATAACTTTTTGCAAGAGCCAGCCAAGCAAGCGGCTGGCTGGCTCTTGCCGTTTCCGCGTTTGAATAAAGCTAAGACTGTTGCCAGTTTTGCCGCGTAGCGGCAGTTGAATTTAGCCGTGGGTTTTCAACCCACGGAGAGCGTGGTTTGACCTTCGCGTCGCGTCAGTGACGCCTGAATTCAAGCGTCGCTGACGCGACGCGAGGCCTTTCTGCCGCTTCCCGGCGTTGAAACGCCGGGCTAAATTCAGGTCGCCGCTACGCGGCTGCAACTAGCGCCGCAGCCTTACATTTTCATCGCTACCTGCGTTTGTAGCCGAAAGGATGACCATCATGCGACGAAGAGAATTTTTAGGCGCAGCCCTGTCCGGCAGTTCCACTTTGTTGATAGCCAAGCACACAGCCGCGCTTCAACTCGCTGCTCAAACAGAACCGCCGCTTGAATGGATCGAGCCGGAAACAGGTCATCGCGTCATACGACTCTCGCGCGAGCCGGGCAGCGCCAGCCTCTACTTTCATCAAAACGCCTACACCGCAACGGGCGACAAGCTCGTCATCACTACGCCCAAAGGCATCTCCACCATTGAACTCAAGACCGGCAAGATCGAATTGATCGTCGAAGGCCGCGCGGGCAGCCTAATCGTCGGCAGGAAAACGCGCCAAGTTTTCTACATCAAAGACGGCGCGGTGATGACCACGCACCTCGACACCAAAGCTACACGCGAGATTGTCCGCAATACCGAACTGCGCACCGGCTCTGGCTTTGCCGTTAATGCTGACGAGACGCTGCTCGGCGGCAGCTTGGTCGAAGGCGGCCAGTTGAACAGTTTTCAACCGCCAACCAACACCACGCCAGGCGAACGGCTGGACAGTTACCCCGGCAAAGAGAACATGATGGAACGGCGCTTGGCCGCGCGGCTGCCAATGTCGCTCTACACGATCAACGTCAAGAGCGGCGAAGTAAAGCCCTTCCATCACTGCACCGACTGGCTCAATCACGTGCAATTCTCGCCGACCGATCCAGGACTGATGATGTTTTGCCACGAAGGCCCGTGGCACAAAGTTGATCGCATCTGGACGATTCGCGTTGATGGTGGTGCTCCGCGCCTGATGCATAAGCGCACGATGGACATGGAAATCGCCGGGCACGAATTTTTCAGCGCCGACGGCAAGACCGTCTGGTACGACTTGCAGACGCCCAAGAGCAAAGAGTTTTGGCTGGCGGGTGTAGAACTCGCTACGGGCAAGCAGACGCGCTACCCAGTGCCGCGCCCCGAATGGTCGGTGCATTTCAACTGCGCGCCGAACGGCAAACTTTTCGCCGGTGACGGCGGCGGCCCATCGAGCGTCGCTGCGCCCGGCAACGGCCAGTGGATTTATCTGTTCACGCCGACGAATAGCAAACTGAAGACTGAGAAGCTGGTCAATCTGGCGAAGCACGATTACAAGCTGGAGCCGAACGTCACCTTCACGCCCGATATGAAATGGATTGTCTTTCGCTCGAATATGCACGGCCCAACACACGTTTATGCCGTCGAAGTGAAAGGCAAACGGCTCGCGCACGGGATTTAGCACTCCGATAAAAACTAAACGATCAAGGCGAGTGTTTAGAGTACAAGCTTTAGCTTGCTAGTGATGTGCATACAATCCACTAGCAAGCTAAAGCTTGTACTCTAAACACCTGCTGAGTCGTGCTCGTCTCTTGATTCGATTGGCACGTTATGCAGACTACGCAGGCAAGGCACGCAAGCATAATTTTAATCACCCTAGCATTGGCTGTTGTTGTTATCTCACTCTTTGGCACAAATGCTGCTGAATTGCGGCAGATGGAATGGCTGGGGCGCGGCCTAGTGGCTGTGAATCAAGGTGATGGCAAGGTCTTCGTAAGCTGGCGACTACTTGGCACTGACTCAGACAAAATCGCTTTCAATCTTTATCGCGCAACTGCTGGCGGCAAACCAACCAAGTTAAATAGCCAACCAATCACTGACGCGACAAGCTTTGTTGATGCCCAAGCCGACTTGACGAAAGCCAATTCGTACTTCGTCCGGCCTATGCTCAATGGTCGCGAACAGGAGGCGAGTAAATTGTTCTCGCTGCCTGCCAATACCCCCGCGCGACAATACCTTTCGATCCCGCTGCAAACACCGCCCGCTTACATACCGAATGATGCGTCGGTCGGCGATCTGGATGGCGATGGTGAATACGAGATCGTGTTGCATCAAACAGGCCGGGGCCGCGACAACGCGCAAGTCGGGCTGACCGATCCGCCGATTCTGCAAGCTTACAAACTGGACGGCACGTTGCTGTGGACGATCAACCTCGGCAGGAACATCCGCGAAGGCGCGCACTACACGCAGTTCATGGTCTACGACCTGGACGGCGACGGGCGCGCCGAAGTCGCGTGCAAAACCGCCGACGGCGTGGTTGATGGCAAAGGCAAAGTAATCGGCGACGCGCAGGCCGATTGGGTCAGCAAAGACCCGGCAACGCTGGGCAAGATTTTGACCGGCCCGGAGTATTTTACGATCTTTGACGGATTGACGGGCGCGGCACTGGCGACGACAGATTACATCCCACTGCGCGGCGACCTCGGCGATTGGGGCGGTGCCGGTGGCAACGGCAAGAATGACCACAACGGCAATCGTGCAGATCGTTTCCTAGCGGCTATTGCCTATCTCGACGGCGTTCGACCGAGCGTGGTGATGTGTCGCGGCTATTACGGAAGAACTGTGCTGGCCGCCTGGGATTGGCACAATGGCAAGTTGACCTTGCGCTGGGTCTTCGATTCCGCCGAGCCGGAATGGGCTGCCTATTCGGGCCAAGGTAATCACAACTTGAGCGTCGCAGATGTAGACGGTGACGGCAAAGACGAAATCATCTACGGCTCGATGTGCGTGGACGACAACGGCAAAGGGCTTTATTCGACAGGGCTGAGACACGGCGACGCACTGCACGTCAGCGACCTCGACCCAGCGCGTCCGGGGTTTGAAGTCTACGGCATCCACGAAATCGAAGAGGGCACCAAAGGCCCTGGCACCGCTTTGTATGATGCGCGCAGCGGCAAAATTCTGTGGACGAGCGATCAAGACAAAGATGTGGGCCGTGGCGTGGCCGCAGATATTGACCCGCGCTATCCGGGCGCAGAGATGTGGGGCGGCTCAGAAGGGTTGAAAAACTGCAAAGGCGAACGCATCGGCGCTGCTCCCCGTTCCGTCAACTTTGTTGTATGGTGGGATGGCGACCTGTTGCGCGAACTGCTGGATCGCAACGTCATCTCCAAATGGGATGGGCAGACTGGCACGCTCAAACCGCTGCTCACGGCAGAAAGCTGCACGTCGAACAACGGCTCGAAAGCCACGCCAACTTTGAGCGCAGACATTCTGGGCGATTGGCGTGAAGAAGTAATCTGGCGCACGATGGACAACAAAGAGTTGCGTATCTACACGACGACGATCCCGACCGAGCACCGTTTTTATACGTTGATGCACGATCCGCAATACCGGCTGAGCATCGCCTGGCAAAACGTCGGATATAACCAGCCACCACATACCAGCTTTTATCTAGGCGAGGGAATGAAACAGCCGCCGCGCCCGGCGATTGCGTTGACGCCCGTGAAGAAGTAACTACTCTCCTGGGAGCGCACGCGGCTCGCGTGCGAGCAATGGATTGTTCTCCTTCCGGCAACCGCGCTTACTTAATTCAACCCCGCACGCGAGCCGCGTGTGCTCCCAGGTTCTATTCGAGGTGAATCGTGAAGACAAAGCATCGCAAATTTCTCTCACTTTGGTTGACCGTGTTATTGATACTCCTCGGCAGTATTTTTTCAGCCGACGCGCAACGCACTGCTGCGCTTGATTGGCCACTCATCACCAAACAGACCAAACCGTGGACGCGCTGGTGGTGGCTCGGCAGCATCGTCAATCAACGCGGCCTGACCGTCGAGATGGAGAAGTATGCGAAAGCCAACTTGGGCGGTCTGGAGCTGACACCGATCTACGGTGTCAAAGGTTACGAAGATCGTTTCATCAACTACCTCTCGCCGCAATGGGTGGCGATGCTGGAACACACCTTGAAAGAGGCCGAGCGGCTGGGGCTGGGCGTAGACATGGCGACCGGCACCGGCTGGCCGTTCGGCGGGCCGCTGGTCGGCGAGGCCGATGCAAGCAAAAACTTCGTTTCCAAAACCTACACGCTCAAAGGCGGCGAACGGTTGAATGAATCAGTCAGCTTCGTGCAAAAACCTTTGGTGCGCGCGGTCAATCGCCGCGTCAGTATTGACGAATTGAAAGAACCGATCAGCGCCAATCCAAACTTGCAGGCGTTGGCGCTCGATCAAGTCCGTTTTGAAAAGCTGCTGCTGCTGCAGGCGCTGATGGCCTATTCAGACAAAGGCGAAACGATTGATCTAACCAGCAAAGTGAACAAAGAAGGCAAGCTCGATTGGACTGCGCCCGCAGGCAACTGGACGTTGTACGCGATCTTTCAAGGCATTCACGGCAAACAGGTCGAGCGCGCCGCGCCTGGCGGTGAGGGCAGCGTGATTGATCACTTCTCGGCGAACGCGTTGAAAAATTATCTGAGCCGATTCGATCAGGCGTTTGCCGGACACAATCTGAAAGCTCTGCGCGCCTTCTTCAACGACTCCTATGAAGTGGACGACGCCGACGGCCAATCGAATTGGACGCCGAATTTCCTAGCCGAATTTCAAACGCGACGCGGCTACGATCTGCGCCAGCAACTGCCCGCCTTGTTGGGCAAAGACAGCGCCGACAAAAACGCGCGCGTGTTGAGCGATTTCCGCGAAACCATCTCCGATCTGTTGCTCGATCAATTCACCACTCCCTGGCAACGTTGGGCGGCGAGTCAGGGCAAGATCATCCGCAATCAGGCGCACGGCTCGCCAGCCAACATCCTTGACCTGTACGCCGCGAGCGACATTCCCGAAACCGAGGGGCAGGAGATTCTGCGGATGAAGTTTGCCACTTCCGCCGCGCACGTAACTGGCAAACCGCTGGCATCATCGGAATCGGCGACGTGGTTGAACGAGCACACGCTGACGACGCTGGCCGAGGTCAAGCAGGCCGTGGACAAATTCTTTCTCGGCGGCGTCAATCACATTTTCTATCACGGCCTGGCCTTCTCGCCTGAAAGTGAGCCGTGGCCAGGCTTCCTTTTTTACGCTTCGGTCGAGTTTAGTCCGAGCAACCCGTTCTGGAACGATTTCGCTGAGGTCAATCGCTACGTCGCGCGCTGTCAATCGTTCTTGCAAGCAGGCAAGCCGGACAACGATGTACTGCTTTATTACCCGATCTACGATAGTTGGTCGCAGCCAGCGGCGCGCGGGATGTTGAATCATTACGGCGGCGGCATCGAAAGCGATCTGGGCTTGAACGATGGGCAAGCGTTGATTCAGGCGGGCTATTCCTTCGATTTGATTTCGGATCGACAGTTGGCGAACGTGCGGTTTGCAGGCAATGCCTTGCAAACGGGCGGCACGACTTACAAAGCCATCGTGTTGCCGGAAACAAAGCTGATCCCGGCGATGACCTTGGCCAAGCTGATTGAATTGGCACAGCAAGGCGCGACTGTGATTGTGCACAATGGTTTGCCAAAGGATGTGCCGGGATTAGGCAATCTGGACGCGCGGCGAACTACATTGCAGCAGCTTACGGCGCAACTTAAATTCGGCCCGGCGGATATGTCGGGGATTCATAGCGCCAAGCTCGGTCAAGGTCGCTTCCTGCTGGGCAACGAGCTGAGACAGCTGCTCGCCAATGCTGGCATCAAGCGCGAGACCCTGGTCGAACAGGGCTTACAGTTCGTGCGCCGCCGCGATGAACGCGGGCCGTATTACTTCATCACCAATCAAGAACAAAAGCCGTTCGCCGGATGGGTGGCATTGCCAACGAACGCGAAAGCGGCGGCCATCTTCGACCCGATGCGTGAAGAGCGCGGCCTGGCTGCGTTGCGCGCATCGGCCAATGGCGGCAGCGAAGTCTATCTGCAACTTGCACCCGGCGAGTCGTGCATTTTGAAGACGTTCAACACAACGGTCAGTGGCGCGCCGTTCGCTTACTTCACACCACAAGGCGCGGCACAACCGCTCACAGGCAAATGGTCGGTGCGCTTCGTCACAGGCGGCCCGGAATTGCCCGCGCCGGTTGAAACGAGCGAGTTGACTTCATGGACGAATTTCGCGGGCGAGGCGGTCAAGCGATTTTCCGGCACGGCCAGCTACACGCTGACGTTTGCGCGACCGCAGGGACAAGCCGATGCGTGGCTGCTCGATCTGGGCCGCGTGGCCGAGAGCGCGCGGGTCAAGCTCAACAGCAAAGAGTTGGGCGCGTTGCTCAGCGCGCCGTATCAAATCCGCTTGCCGAAAGAATTGCTGCGCGAGCAGAATACGTTGGAAGTCGCCGTTTCAAATTTGATGACCAATCGCATCATTGATCTGGATCGGCGCGGTGTGAATTGGAAGCGGTTCTACAACACCAATATGCCTGCGCGGCGGCGCGAGAATGCTGGGGCGGATGGCTTGTTTACAGCGGCGAGTTGGCAGCCACGCGAATCCGGGTTGATTGGGCCAGTGACGTTGATGCCGCTGGCGCACCGGCAAGCCAACCAGTAGTTGAGTGGCGATTTGACCATGAAAAAGACACTTCGAGAAATCTTAAAAGCTGACGAAAAATCGCCGATTGCTGATGACGATCTGGACGGCGCTGTGTGGTTGGCTCTTTGCAAGAAGATCAGAACTCCAAATGATCTTCAGCGTTTCCCGTTTCCAGTCACTGTTTACTACGCGAGCCGACTGCTGCAGTGGGAAGTTGGTAACGGTGGCTTCGCGCAGGCCGCGTTTAACGTGCCTGAGTGGTTTGAGCTTGCTGCAGTTGGCTACCACTTCCTCGGCAAGACTGAAGCCGAGAGCATTATCCTTGAAGTTAAACGACTGCTGCCTGAGAACGAAGAAGCCGTAAGGCAACTTCGCACCAGCGAAATCGAATGGGAGGATTATTTTGTTGATCACGATTTCTCCGTTTACGATGAGCGAGCCTATGCTTCTGATGAATGGGAGATAGATACGGAGCGGATCGCATACGTCCGGGCAAACCGCCAGGCCTTCATGATCTGACATAGCGCGCCGCCAATGCATGGCGTTAGGCAGCGGCACGCTTTAGGGTGTTGATTTTCTGAAACTCCCTCAGCAGCCATTCGTCTGTTATGAACACGGGAAGAAATAACCGGACGATTCAATGTAGTTTGATGAAGGAAATCCCATGTTCAAATTTTCGCGCCTTGCTACTTTCACTCTCGCGGCTGCTATATTAGCGGTCACTTTGCCCGCCTCGCGTCGCGCGCAACAATCGAGTCAGACTAACCCGCCTGCGGCTAATCAAACACAACCTCTAGCGCAAAACTCACAACAGCAAGCCAATCAAGACACAGCGGTGCGCATCAGCACACAGCTTGTCCAGGTGGACGTGGTCGTCACCGACAAGAAAGGCAAGCACGTAGAAGATTTGACCGCGGACGATCTCGAGTTGACGGTGGACGGCAAGAAACAATCGCTCTCGCACTTCACGCACATCAATCTGCCGCTAGTGGCGCGCGAGCTACCGCCTACCAAAAAGAAGTCGGACAAGTTTGTCGCGCCCGAATCCATGCCGACGCGCCAGATTGCGCCTTCCGAAGTGCGCCGCACCATCGCCTTCATCGTGGACGATCTGGGCTTGGGTTTTGCCAGCACTGAGCGCGTGCGCGAAACGCTCCGCAAGTTTGTCGCCGAGCAAATGCAGGAAGGTGATTTGATCGCCATCATTCGCACGGGCAACGGGCTGGGGATGTTGGAACAATTCACCAGCGACAAGCCGCTGCTCTACAGCGCCATCGAGCGGCTGATCTGGAATCCGCTCAGCCGCGATATGTCGCCGACTTTCGGCATGACCAGCACTGATGCCGCTGAAACAACAGCAGCGCAGTCGGACACGGATGCCGCTGCGCAGGCGGCGGCGCAAGGAGACGCCGACGAATTTTACGAGAGCAGTTTTACGACGGGCACGTTGGGCGCAGTCAATTTCATCGTGCGTGGTTTGCGCGATCTGCCGGGTCGCAAGTCTGTGATTCTGCTTTCGGACGGATTCAAGGTTTACAGCAAGAACGACAACGACAACACGACCGAACTCATCCTGCAACAAATGCGCAACCTGACCGAGCAGGCCAATCGTTCGAGCGTGGTCATCTACGCGATGGACGCCAAAGGTCTGCAAGCTCTCTCCCCTGGCGCGGACACTGGCGGCAGGATGACTGAATCAACGTTGACCGACGCACGTGATGCAGCGCAGGAAACGCAGGATGGGCCGACCTTCTTGGCACAACAGACAGGCGGCTTCGTCGTCACCAACACGAACGACTTGAACATCGGTATTCAAGAGGCCATCTACGATCAGCAGAGTTATTACTTGCTTGGCTTCGACCCTGAAGATGGAACGTTCGACCGGCGCTATCACAAGATCAAAGTCACGGTGAAGCGTCCGGGGCTGCGTGTGCGCACGCGCTCCGGCTTCTTCGGCGTGAACGATGAGGACACGACGCGGCCTGAAATGAAGACGCGCGGCGATCAATTGCTTGGCTCGATCCTTGCGCCGTTTGGCAAACACGATTTGTCGTTGCAGATGACACCGGTCTTTTTCAACTCCGCTAAAGCCGGGCCGTTCGTGCGCGCGCTCTTCCACATTGATTGCTCGAAGCTGACTTTCAAAGACGGCCCGAACGGCCAAAAGCAGCTCAACCTTGATCTGGCCGCCTTTGCCTTTGATGAAGAAGGTGCAACAGCGGACGTAACTGCGCATCGCATCAACCTAAGCTTTGACGAAAAGCAGTATCAACAAGTGCTGGCCAATGGCTTGGCTTATCGCAGAGATTTTCAATTGAAGAAACCCGGCGCGTATCAGTTCCGCGCCGTCTTGCGCGACGATCAAACGGGGCAGACCGGCACGGCCAGCCAATTCATTCGCGTGCCGGATTTGGGCAGGAAGCGGCTCGCAATTTCGGGCTTGATTCTGAACGCGCCCAAGCCCAACGCCATTCCAACCAGCGAGGCTAGCAATGCCAGCGGAACAGTGGAGGTCAGTGCGCCTGCCGCTGACAAGGCAACCAACAGTGCACAACCGCCCGACCTGCAAACCACGACTTACGTGCGCCAGTTTCCCCGCACGGGTTGGATTCAGTACGGCGCGGCCATCTACAACGCGACGACCGACAAGAAGACGACAAAGCCGCAAGTGACAGTGCAAGCAGAAATCTATCGCGACGGCAAGCGGGTTTACCAATTCCCTGCCAACGCAGTCGAGTTACCAGCCAAGGCTGATGCGAAGCGTTTTGATTATGTTGGGCGGCTGCGGCTGAACAATCTGCCCGAAGGCAAGTATCTGTTGCACTTGATCATCAAGGATGAATTGGCGAACAAGAAATACGGGCGCGCTGAGCAATGGATGGACTTCAGCGTGCATTGAACGACGTTGCGGCGTAAAATGCGGCGGCCATGAACAACCAGAACAAACTACGCATCCGCTTTTCCGTCATCGGGCTGAATCACGGCCACATCAATAATCAGACTACCACTGTCCTGAATGGCGGCGGTGAATTAGTTTGGTTCTACGCGAAAGAGCCTGAGTTGGCTGCCGACTTTGCCAAGCGGTTTCCGCAGGCCAAGCTCGCCCGCAGCGAAAAAGAGATTCTCGAAGACCGTTCGATTCAACTCATCGTCAGCGCCTCGATCCCGAATGAACGTGCGCCGCTCGGCATTGAAGTAATGCGCCACGGCAAAGACTTCATGGTGGACAAGCCCGGCGTCACCACGCTGGAACAGCTTGCCGAAGTACGTCGCGTGCAAGAACAGACGCATCGCATCTACTCGATTTTGTACGGCGAGCGGTTTGAGAATAAGGCGACGCTCAAGGCGGGCGAGTTGGTCAGAGCCGGGGCCATCGGCCAAGTCATTCAAACCATCGGGCTGGGGCCGCATCGCATGAACCCGCAAACGCGCCCGCCGTGGTTTTTCGAGCGCGAGCGTTACGGCGGCATTCTCTGTGAAATCGGCTCGCACCAGTTCGATCAATTTCTCTTCTTCACCGGCTCGACGCGCGCGGAGGTCGTCGCGTCGCAAGTCGGCAACATGAATCATCCGCAGCATCCAGGATTGGAAGACTTCGGCGACGCGATGTTGCGTGGCGACGGCGGCACGGGCTATCTGCGCATTGACTGGTTCACGCCTGACGGGCTGCCGACCTGGGGCGATACGCGGTTGACCGTGTTGGGCACGAACGGCTACATCGAGGTGCGCAAGAACGTAGACCTCGCAGGAATGCCCGGCGCGAATCACCTTTTCCTGGTGGATCGAAAAAGCGTGCAGCGCATTTATTGCGAAAACGTCCCGCTGCTGTACGGCGAGCAATTGGTCAACGATGTGATCAATCGCAGTGAGACCGCGATGAAGCAAGCACATTGTTTTTTGGCGACAGAATTGGCGTTGAAGGCGCAGAAGCAAGCGCAGCGGATCAATTTGAAGAAGTAATCCACAGACATCAAAGAAATGTTTTTGCGTATAAAGCCCGCAAATGTGGGCGAAAGCCAAAGCAACACTAGCCCACGAAGTGGGCGACAGCTCATTATCTGCCGCCCGTTTCACGGGCTTCAACGATTTTACGGACTACTACCCCGGGTTCCGCTGCGCTCCACCCGGGGCTACATTCTGGCCACCCGCTTCGCGGGTTCTATTCGGCAATTCTTCTTCTCAAGACAAATCGCAGCTTTGCTGCTATGCGTCACCCTCACACTAGCCGCGCCAACCCACGCCCAAACAAAACCCGCTGGCAACAAACCCGAACGCCTGGAATGGTTCCGCAACCTTGGCTTCGGCATGTTCATTCACTGGAACGTGGATGGCACGCTCGGCGGCGTCATCAGCCATTCGATGGTCGGCGCGTCAGATGATTATCTGAAACGCTACATCGGCGAACTGCCCAAGCTCTTCAATCCGCGCAAATACAATCCGGCGGACTGGGCGGCGTTGGCTAAACTCGCCGGGATGCAATATGTCGTCTTCACCGCGAAGCATCACGCGGGCTTTTGTATGTTCGACACGAAGACGACCGATTTTGACGTGATGAGCACGCCCTACGGCAAAGACCTCACCAAACAACTGGTTGATGCATTCCGCCACCAAGGCATCGCCATCGGCTTCTATTTCTCGCCCGACGATTTTCACTGGCTCCATCAACACGGCAAGCGCATCGCCCGCGCGCCACATCCGGGCGTGACGCCGCAAGAGAACAAAGGGCTGCTTGAGTACGACCAGGCGCAGATTCGCGAGTTGTTGACCAACTACGGCAAGATTGATCTCTTCTTCATTGATGGCCCGGCTGAAGGCTTGCGCGAGCTGTGCTGGCAGCTTGACCCGAATATCGTGGTCACGCGCGGCGCGATTGAAACGCCGGAGCAGTTTATACCTGGCCTCGCGCTCGAAGGCGCGTGGGAAGCCTGTCTGACGATGGGCACGGAGTGGCCGTACAAACCGACGAACGAGACTTACAAGTCGGGCCAGCAATTGATCCGCATCTTGATCGAGACGCGCGCCAAAGGCGGCAATCTATTGCTCAACGTCGGGCCGAAGCCGGATGGTGAATTGCCGATTGAACAGGAAGATCGGCTGCGCGAGGTCGCGCTCTGGATGTTCGTCAACCGGGAAGCCGTCTACAACGTGCGCCCGTGGGTCGTGACCAACGAAGGTGACATTTGGTTTACGCGCAATGGCGAGACGATCTACGCCATCGTGACCGATGTGTGGAAGTACGGTGAGCCTAAAACGATCACGCTCAAATCGGTCGCGGCTACCGAAAAGACTACGATCAGCGTGTTGGGCCAGACCGGCGAAATTCTGGAATATCGCCCGCAGATTGTGCCGCACGCGCTGTGGAAGCAGACCGAAAATGGCTTGCAGATTACGACGTGGAAGGCGCAACGGCTCTATACCAACAACCAATGGCCCAATCCTGTCGTCATCAAGATCAGCGGGGCCAAGCCTGGCATCACGCCGCCGCGCGTGATGACGGTGTCAGCCAAGTGGCAGACAGCGAGCAAAACTGCCGTGTTGACGGGAAGGCTCGATGATCTGGGCAAAGCGACGTCGGTCGAGGTCAGCTTTCAATATCGCGTCAAACCGGAAGCGACTGAATTCACTTCGCGCCCGTGGAAGGCGACCGAGTTGTTGAGCCGTACAGCCACTGGCGAGTTCACGCAAGAGGTCAGCGGTTTAGAAGCGGGGCAGCGCTACGAATTCCGCGCCATCGTCAAACACCCGCTGCTCACGCTGAACGGTAACGCGCAGACGCTGTTGATTCCGCGCTAAGTCAGGGGACACAGCGTGCGTACCCAGGCGGCTTCGGCTACAATGGCGGCCACACATTCGTGCTCAATCTGAAAAATGGAGAAGTACATATGAAGTTGCAGTCTCGTTTTACTCATCTGCTGGCGCTGGCTTTGTTCGCGCTTAGTAGCGTTTTGACCGCTAGCGCCTACGCTCAAGCCCCTGCGCCGCAAGCGAAAGCGCCGGAAAGTTTATCGGCCAAAGAGTTCGCGCGCATCAGCAATGAATGCTCGGAAGAGGGCGGCTCATTCCGCTCAGACAATTTTACTTCCAACGAGACTTCGTATCTGCACGTGGTGGACAAAATGAAGCAACTGGGCGCCAGCGGCGGGGCTTACATCGGCGTGGGGCCGGAGCAGAACTTTACCTACATTGCCAAAATCCGCCCGCGCATCGCTTTCCTGGTAGACATCCGTCGCCAGGCGATTATTCAGCACTTGATGTACAAGGCCGTCTTTCATCTGTCGCCCACGCGCGCGCAGTTCCTGTCGCGCTTGTTGAGCAGACCTTTGCCGAAAGAAAAGGAGAAAGTGTTTGCGGCGGACGCGCCCTTGAACGAGTTACTGGCCTATTTTGAAAGGGCGCTCGCCGATGAACAGGCTTACGCAGCCAATCTCTCCGCCATCCGCAAAACGATTCAGGATGACTTTCAATTCACGCTCACTGAGAAAGATCAGAAAGACTTAGACTATGTCTACAAGAGCTTTCGCGATGAAGGGCTGGAGATTTCCTATCGCACGGACGGCGGTGGTGGCGGCTTCTTTCCGACGCTGAAAGAGATATTGCAGGGCACCGATCTCAAGGGCAAACAGGGCAACTTCCTGGCCAGCGTGGAAGATTATGAATTCGTGCGCGGGCTGCACGAGAAAAACTTGATCATTCCGGTGGTCGGCGATTTCGGCGGCAAGAAGGCACTGGCCGCCGTCGGCGATTACCTGCGCAAAAACGGTTACACGGTGACGGCTTTCTACACGTCAAACGTCGAGCAGTACCTGTTCCAGAGCAGCGATTCGTTCAGCGGCTTCGCCAACAACATCAAGAAGCTGCCGCTGACGGAAAAGAGCCTCTTCATCCGCGCGATTGCTGGGCGGGGGCCGCATCCGGCGCGCCAGCCCAACCATCGCCTGACTACGCTGTTGCAACAGATGACCGTCTTCGTGAAAGATTTCGACGCGGGGCTTTATCAAACTTACAACGATTTGATTATGACCAATTACATTGCGCCAGATCAGCCGTAACCGTGTCAGCCACGCGCACGTAAATGGAGGAAGAACCCCATCTCAACAGGAGCATTGAAGACAATGACGAATTTAACTAGAAGGGCTTTTGCAAAAACGACTTTGGCGGCCAGCGCTGGCACGGCCTTGAGCCGCATGCGCATTCTCGGCGCGAACGACCGCATCAATGTCGGCTTGATCGCGTGCGGCGACCGCGCCATGCAGGTCTTCCCGATCTTTCTCAAACAAGCCAACGTCATGCCCGTGGCAGTCTGTGATGTTTACGAACCATACTTGGAGCGCGGCGCTAAAGCCGCCGAAGCCAAAGCAGGTGCGGGGAAAGTCAGTAAGCATGGCGATTTTCGCCGCCTGCTGGACATCAAAGAGATTGATACGGTGATCGTTGCTACGCCCGACCATTGGCACGCGCTGCCGACGATCATGGCCTGTCAGGCGGGCAAGGATGTCTATTGCGAAAAGCCGCTCTCGCTCACCGTCGTCGAAGGCCGCAAGATGGTCGAAACGGCACGCCAACACAACCGCGTCGTGCAAACCGGCAGCCAGCAACGCTCCGGCCTGCATTATCAAAAAGCTGTCAAGCTGGTGCAGGAAGGCGCGCTTGGCGCAGTGCACAAGATTTCAGCAGCCTACACGCGCAACGGCCTGCCCGGCTTCAAACCTGAAGAGATTCTTGGCCCAGGCAAAGAAGTGCCGAAAGGACTCAATTGGGACATGTGGCTGGGGCCTGCGCCCTACGTTCCCTACGATCCGTTCCGCTGCCACTACAACTTCCGTTGGTTCTGGGATTATTCCGGCGGGCAGATGACCAATTGGGGTGCGCATAATCTGGACATCGCACGCTGGGCCTTGAACGCCAAAGCGCCCAGGGCAGTCACAGCATACGGCGGGCGCTACGAGATCAAAGACGGCGGCCAAACGCCCGACGTGCAGGAAGTGCTCTACGATTTCCAAAACTGCGTCGTCTCGTGGTCAGGACGCGAAGTCAATCGTATGCGCGACGAATATTTGGTCTTTCACGGCACCAAAGGCACGCTCAGCATTATGCGCGACGGTTTCACGATTACTCCCGAAACGTGGCGGAAGGGCACCAAGCCGGAGATCGAACCGATGCAGATGAAGGGCAATGGCCCTGAGTCACAGAACCTCCACATCCGCAACTTCCTCGATTGCGTAAAGAGCCGCCAGCGCCCCATCGCCGATGTCGAAGAGGGCCACCTGACCGCCGTGGTTTGTCACTTGGGTAACATCGCCACGCGCCTGGGCCGCTCGCTCAACTGGGACGCGACGAAGGAAGAATTCATCGGCGACAAGGAGGCGAATCAGATGTTGTCGCGGCCCTATCGCAAGCCGTGGAAGCTGGCATAGCTTGTTCGAGCGCGCCTCAGATCAACCTGGGAGCGCACGCGGCTCGCGTGCGGGGCTTGCGGAAGTAACACATTGAAGTGAAGGTAGCGCCTCCCAACGCCCGCACGCGAGCCGCGTGCGCTCCCAGGCTTTCGACCTGCCAAAGAGCTTATGCGCGGTTTAACCCGAGCGCAGCTTTTAGTGATAGGGATGCTGGCGCTGCTGGTGATTTACACGGCGGTGTTGGTGAAGCATGCATCTTATGCCGTCGGCGGCTCTGACAGTTCCGGCTACGCCAACTTGGCGCGTTCGCTGCTGCAAGCTCGCGTTGTACTGCCCATTCCTGAGTTAGACCAATTCGGCTTTCCAACTGAAAACGCGCCGCTCTTCGTCCCGCTGGGTTACATCCAACACCGCGAGGGAAACACGCCGACAAGACAGATGTCTCCAATCTACCCGGTCGGATTTTCACTTCATCTGGCAATTGGGGCGTTGATTTTTGGTTGGAAAGTCGGGCCGTTTCTAGTCAGCCCACTGCTAGGCGCATTGAGCCTAGTACTCATCTATCTGGTCGGGCTACAGCTCGGCTTGACGCGCGCTTATGCGTTTGCGGGCGCATTGATTCTTGCCGCCAACCCCACCTTCATATTCATGGCCCTGCAACCGATGAGCGATGTCACGGCGCTCTGCTGGGCATTGGCGCTGATCTGGGCAGGGCTGCATTCGAGGCAAAATGATAAATGGGCTTTGTTGGCGGGCGCGGCGTTCGGCGCAGGGTTTCTGGTGCGTCCGACTAATTGCCTAATGCTTGCGCCGTTGGCATTTTGCTTGCGGCTGAAACCTAAAACCATACTTTTATTCGTGCTCGGCGGACTACCGCTGGCAATCTTCTTCTCCGCTTACAACTTCATTGTCTTCGGGGGCCTGTTGCAAACAGGTTATAGCCTGACCCAGCATCAAGACTTGATCGTCTTCGCTGGTCTCAGCACACGCCTCAAACATTACCTCTTCTGGCTGACTGTGACGTTGAGTCCGTTGCTGCTGCTGGGCTGGGCTGGTGTGGGGTTAGTTCGTCGGCTCGCTTGGCGCGACCGCGCGCTGCTCAGCGCGTGGTTTGGCGCTTTTTTCATCTTCTATCTCTTCTACAGTTTTTACGACGCCTGGTGGTACACCAGGTTTCTGTTGCCAGGCTATCCAGCTTTGATCTTGGGCGCATTGCTAACGACTGAACATCTATTGGCTAACTTGCTGGACAAGCGTCGCCAATTAGCTTGGGCTGTAGGTCTCGCGTTGCTCCTCGTGGCAGTTGGTTGCGCATGGCAGTATGACCGAAAGCTTCAAGCCTTGCGCGTGGGTCGGGAGCAAGCCAATAACGCAGAGTCGTGTCGCTGGGCTGACGCACGTTTGCCTACGCAGGCAATGGTCGTAGCGGGCGGAATGAGTGGCGCGCTGAAGTTTTACACCAAGCGCCCGATCCTCCGTTGGGAATCGCTGCCGCTAGAGGTTTGGCCTTCAGTGAAAAATCGCGTGCAGGAACGAGGCTGCCAATTCTACGCCCTCTTGCTACCCTACGAAATCGAGGAAGCGCAGCGGCGCGCGCGGGGCATCTGGCGCGCGCAAGGCCATTGGGGAAACATCAGCCTCTGGCAGATCGAACCGACAGACAAAGCGTTGCCCGCCATTCAATATGTGCGAGGCTTTTACGACTCGGAAGGCGATGAACAAGGCCACCCCCAGCGTTGGATGAGCGACGAGGGTGTCGCGCGGTTAGAAAACACAGGACGGCAAATGCGCTTGCAGATCGAAGGCGACATACCGCTCAATGTTTTGCCAAAATCGTCTACGATCAAGCTCATCTTTAATGGCGCTGTGCTGGAACAGATGAAAGCGCAAGAGCCGAATTTACAAAGAGAGTTCATCATCACACCGGCCCAGCAAGGCGCGGGCAAATGGTCTGAATTGCAAATCAGTACCGATCAGGTTTTTGTTCCTCACCAACTCAACCCGCGCAACGAAGACGGGCGAAGGCTGGGTTTTTTATTGACCAGACTGGGTTGGGAGGAGAAGTAGTATAAAATGCGGCTATCAGAAACCCAGTAAAACTACGGAGGTTGGCCATGACTTTCAATCCTAAACTCGTGCGGATCAGCTTAGTCCTATTAGCTCTCTGCTTTTCCACCAGCGCCCAAACAACCGTCCCGGTGGAGTTGCAACCCTTCGCTGCGCAAGTCCGCCGCTTGCTCGAAACGCTCGATTATTTGGGCGCGCCTTTGGCCGCCGCCGACAAACAAAAGCTCGAACAATCGCTCAACGAGTACCACGCCACGCGCACGACTGCTGCGATTCAAGATGTGCTCGACCGCTACTGCCTCTTCGAGCTGCACATTAATCCCGAAAGCCGCGTCCGCGTTACACAAAGCGCGGCCAAGCCGGAACTCGTGCAAAACGGCTGGCGCACCTTCCTGGTCAAAGTTCGCAACGAAGCCGGTGTGACTGCCGAATTGAAAGCCGACAGCACACAAGCGCAACGCGTCTTTGTGCGCAGTTCGGGCAGCCCGCGCCCGCCACAACCGATCAGCGCGCGCGACGTGGCCGACCGCTGGATGGAATTGAGCCTCTACACCAAGCCGCCGCAAACACGCCCGCTTTCGGGACTCAATCTCGAATACCGCATCATCCAGCTTTACAGCCGCGATGCGGGAAAACGCGAAGCGCGCATCAGCTTCAACGTCGGCCAGGGCACGCAGGACATCGGCTTTCGCAACGACGTAGACATTCTCTTTAACTGTATGCCCGCGACGACTCTGACCTTTCGCGTGCAGGATGAATTGGGCCGCCCGACGACTGCCTCGTTTCTGATTCGAGATAAGCAAGAACACGTCTACCCCTCGCTTGCCAAACGCCTCGCGCCCGACTTTCAATTTCACCCGCAGATTTATCGCGCTGATGGCGAGCAGCTTTCACTCTCGGCAGGCGAATACCTGATCGAATACACGCGCGGCCCGGAATATCTGGTCAAAACGCAGCGCGTCAAAATCACAGCCGGTCAACCGCAAACCGCCACCTTCAAACTCGAACGCTGGATTGAACCGGCCAAGCTGGGCTGGTATTCGGGCGATCATCACATCCACGCCGCTGGCTGCATGCATTACGAAACGCCCTCGCAAGGCGTCCAGCCCGAAGACATGATCCGCCACATCCTCGGCGAGGCGCTCAACATCGGCAGCGTGCTCACCTGGGGCCCCTGCTACTACTATCAAAAGCAATTCTTCGAGGCGAAAGACCACAAGCTCTCGACGGCGGAGAACCTGATGCGCTACGACGTAGAAGTCTCCGGCTTCCCTTCCAGCCACACCGGCCACCTAGTCCTGCTGCGTTTGAAAGACCAGGATTACCCCAACACCAAAGTGATCGAAGACTGGCCCACTTGGGATTTGCCAATCCTGAAATGGGCCAAAGCCCAAGGCGCCGTCGTGGGCTTTGCACATTCGGGCTGGGGCCTGGAAGTGAAGACCGCCGAGTTGCCGCATTACGAACTGCCGAAGTTCGACGGCATCGGCGCGAACGAATACATCGTGGATGTGGCGCACGACGCGGTGGATTTCATCTCGACCGTAGACACACCCTCGGTTTGGGAACTGAACATTTGGTATCACACGCTCAACACAGGCTTCCGCACTCGTATCAGCGGCGAAACCGACTTCCCCTGCATCTACGGCGAACGCGTCGGCCTGGGCCGCAGCTACGTCAAACTCGATGGCAAGCTGAACTTCGACGCCTGGGTTGACGGCATCCGCGCGGGCCGCACTTACGTGTCAGACGGCAAGAGCCACTTGATGGATTTTCAAGTCAACGGCGTGCTAGCCGGGACGCAAGAGAGCAAAGTGAAACTCGAAAAGGCTGCGACCGTGCGCGTGACGGCCAAAGTCGCCGCGCGCCTGGACGAGCAAGCCAACGAAGTCATCCGCAAGCTGAGCTATGCTCAAAAACCTTATTGGGACCTCGAACGCGCGCGCCTCGGCGCCACGCGCGAAGTGCCGGTCGAATTGATCGTCAACGGCCAGCCGGTGGCGCGGCGCAACATCGTAGCAGACGGCACGCTGCGCGAACTCTCCTTCGACCTTCCCATCGAACGCAGCAGTTGGGTTGCGCTGCGCATCCTGCCCGCCGCTCACACCAACCCCGTCTTCGTGCTGGTCAACAATCAGCCGATCCGCGCTTCACGCCGCAGCGCCGAATGGTGCTTGAAGGCGGTTGACCAATGCTGGAGCCAGAAAGCGCCGAGGATGCGCGCGGCGGAACGGGCGGAGGCAGAAAAGGCGTATGAGTTTGCGCGGCAGGCGTATCGTAAGATTTTGGCTGAGTCTGCTGGGAACTGACATTCAGTGTCATTCGTTTAAGCTGTGTAGAATATGAACATCACTTTACAGATCTCGTAATTGAGTACGATTCATCGGGATTCGATCCATTTAACTTCGAGATTATTTATATCTTTGACTTCAAATGTGCTCATATCCAACCCCGCCCTACCTTGCGCAATGGCAAAACCGATAAATGTTGGGAATGGCTCTTTCAAAACGATGAAACAACCGCCTCCGGGAGTTATGACATTGGCCGCTCCTTGGACGGTAACTTCAAATGAGTTGTCATTCAATTGCAGAGTCCTTCTATCTTCAAAAGGGTCATTAACTATGCCACCAAAGAAGTCAAAGGTTTGAGGTGGTGTCCCTACACCTATAGTGATTAATTTGGTGGGAGCAGTGACGGGCACGATAAATCGCCAATAGCTTAGCTCGTTAAAACGCGGTCTCACCCAGACCGCTATCAGACTGCTGTTCCTCGATGATTTTATAACCTGCCAAATATACTTGTCCGGCGATGTTTCGACCTTCGGTAATGTTTGATGACGGAGACTTGCGAGCACTTCTTGCGCCCATTGCGGGTTACGCAGGTCTATTATTCCTCTGACGCGCAGGGACAGTGGTATTTCCTGCGTGCCCACTTGATGCACGAGCCCTATTAATGCGAACTCTTTCCCCCTAGCGCTCAGCGCTCTATCAAGAGCGTAAGCAAGCTCTTCTTGGCATAATTCGCTCTGCAGACTTTCTTTGGTAAGTAGAATAGCCCAGCCATCGAGATTGGGGTCTTCAATGTTCTTGGCAATCTGATCCCATAGCAGAAAACCCTTTTTCACAGCAACGTCCTTATACGTAACTTCGACACCAGCCTTTTGTAATTCCTGAGTCAAAAAGCCGAAGTTACCGGTGTCTTTGTTTTCTTGCGCGTACGTAATCCAAAGACGTGGCTTTCTTGTTGGAATTTGTCTTTCGTTCTCGATGACCTTTGCTCTTTGGATGGCTTCAACAACTTTAACGCTTGCCCCCTTTGCCTTTAGTCCCTCCAATTCTTCATCGCTTAAACGTAAGGTAAGACCTCGTTTAGTGATCAAACTAATCAAGTGCTCTTCTGACTGGCCTTGCTTAAGGAGTCTTTCAATATCGTTCAAAGTTAAAGGGCGATTAGTTTGCGACGATTGGTAACTGACTTTTGCCTCAATGGCTGTGACGGTGACCACTATTCCAATAATTATCGCAACCAAGAATCGCAGATGTTGATACTGCATAGCCTAACCTCCTTAAGAGCGATTAGCCTGTACCAGGATTACTTGCCTACCGTTCTGATAGAAGCCTTGATTTTGTTTTTCAGTTCAGTAGCTTCTGGATTTTTAGGATCAATTTCCAACGCCTTGTTGCACTGGAAGAGGGCCGCTTCTGATTCGGCTTTGTCATACAAATTCCGGCATGCCACTACATATTGCGAAACCATTTGTTTGTTTCTAGGGGACTGGGCTTGGGGGGAAATCTGAGTTGACGCTTGTGTTGTGTTGGAGCCCGGTAGCGATTTCAATCGGCGCAATGGAATCTCTATCTCCCAACTCACTGTAGGTGGAACTACTTTACGTTCGTCAGGTTTGTTGTAATCTTCAGCTTCTACAGCGATCAAAACTCGCTTGCTCGCGTCTAGGATAGAAAAATATGCAGCGCCATAGGCATCGGTTGGTTGCTCTAAAGTGGTATCTTCGACCTCAAGTCTCACTTTTGCTCTTGGTATTCCATTTCTTGTCACTTCATCTTTCACTCTTACAGTTAGCTGTTTTGGTTGAGGTGTAAACCATTTGCCCCACCACCCATTGGCGATTGTGGCAGCAATTATAGTTCCCAACAAAGTGAGCAACGCAGCGATAATAGCGCCCTTCCGGCTAATTCGAGCGGCACTGATCCCTGAATCCTCTTTCTTGCTTTTCGTTTGATTTGCTCTTGGCATGGTTCAAACAAACTTGGCTATCCCGCGGGCTGATTTCTACCTGTCTTAACTGACTACTAAGCATTTGAGCGCAATTGGGCCAGGTCTTCGCGCAGCTTCGTTACCTCTGCCAACGCTTCTGCTGGCGTCTGCAAATATTGGCCGGTTTGCGAGTCAAACAGCCGCAAAGTCTCGCTCGTATCCACCAATTCCAAGCCTAACACTTCGCTGCTGACTTTCCCTTCGACTACCTCAACCGGCACGTACTCTCCATTTTCCAACCGCCACCCGATTAGCGGATCAGGCAAGTAATCGTACTCCGGGTCAAAGATGAAATACTCCTGCACGCCGAGCTTTTCGTAGAGCCGCAATTTTGTGAACATATCTTCGCGCCACGTTTGCCGCGAAGAGACTTCGATCACAATGCCGGGCGGCACATCTTCTTCCCACAGCTTGTAAATCCTGCGGTCGCCTTTCGGTACGCCACGCACAACGAAGACATCAGGCGCGACACGTTTACCAGGATTGCCCTTGACGTAATAGAGCAGCAGATTACCGGAGACGTACACCTGCGGGTCATTGGCGAAATGCCCTTTCAGCGCTTCTATCAGCGCGTTCATCAAATCGCGTTGTTTGTCGGTTTCGGCCATCGGTTGTCCATCCGATTCGGGGTAATCAATCGCAGGCACCAGCATTGCTTCTGGCAAACTCATAACTCACCTCGCTTCTTTCAGCAGCACTTGAATCTGAACAGTATGCTGATAGTTTGGCTCAACTCAAGCTGCAAGCTAACCACAACGCTTATTTTCAGACAAGCGAATTTCTTTTGCGAACTCACTCCTACCCGCTCGCCACCTTCGCCACTTCCGCCTTATTCAAATCACCTTTCATTGACCGTTGCCTGAATAGCATTGGTGAGAATGGCTTGCTACAATCCGCTCGGAGGTATCAGTGATGGAACATCAACTCACAATCACACTGCCGGACGCCCTCTACCAGCCGCTCGTAGAAGCCGCTTCGAAGGAAGGCCGCACGCCGGAAGAGTTTGTGCTGGAACAAGTGGCACAGGCCATTCCAGTCAAAGCGGCGAATGGCGAACCGCATCGGAAGGAAAAAAACTCTCTGACTTGTTCGGCTCCGCGAGTCTGGGTTATGCGACAGGCGTAGACAACGAAACGATAGACGCCGATTTAGCACGTGAATACGCCAATACCCATGAGGACGAGAATTGATGCTGCTCGATACGTCGGGATTATTCTGTATGTTACGATCAGTGGCGAGGTAAACATTATGCAAGCCAACATTCAGGAAATATACACCACTGCAATTCGCCCACTGACCAACGAAGAAAAATTGCAGATTGCCGCGCTGATTCTGGAAGAAGTGACCAGCCAGACACCTGCAAATGGCATGCAGCAGACCTCTCCAAAAAAAGGAGACATCACTAAGTTTTTCGGCAGTTGGAAAGGCGGCACGGCTAACGATTCGGACAACGAAAAGATTGATGCCGACCTAGCGCGCGCTTATGCTCAAGACGCTGAAAACGAAGACTGAGGCTGCCAATGCTGATTGATACGTCGGGCTTTTTCGCCTTGCACAGCGAAAAAGACAAGAATCATTTGCCTGCTACTGAGTATTACCAAAAGGCACGCACCCGTTTAACGACAAACTATGTGTTGGCCGAATACGTGGCGCTGGCTTTGATTCGCGGGCTGTCGCGTCAGGAAGTCTTGTCCTTCAGCGATGAAATTCTCAGTGATGCAGCAATCCAAATTATCTGGGTAGATGCCAGCATACACACGCGAGCCGTCCAACTTTTGCAGGCGCGCTCGGACAAAGACTACTCGCTTTGCGATGCGGTTAGCTTCATCCTAATGCGCGAGCGTAGAATCCTCGAAGCTCTAACAACTGACAAACATTTCGCCCAGGAAGGCTTCACTCGACTCCTAACACCATAAGCTCAGTCACCTACCTTTTAACCGCACCTCTAGGTTTCCAGTTTCACCGTTGGTTTGGTGTTGGGAAAAGTCTTCTCCACACTCGCTTGCTTGGGCATGCTGTAGGCGTTCACCGGCTGCGAGCGGTTGACCCACAACGTGTAATACAGGTGATCGGCGCGCGGATTGTCGGTGTTGGGGTGCAGCAGGATAGTCAGTCCCAAGCTGTTGAGTTGCAGCCACGGCACGATGATCGGCAACAAGTCGTTGGTGAAACCGAAATAGAACGACGGCGTGACGTGCGGGCCACGTGGCTCCAGATTCCAGTTGCCCAGTTCCACCGGGAAACGCTCCGCCGACCACTTGCGCACCAGCGCGGCCTTTTCATAAGTGTCTTCGTCGAAGTAGAAATGCGCGTGGTAACTCTTGATGTCGGTGTACGGGCGCGGAGCTTTCGGCAAGCCGTTCTCTTCTCCGGGCCGCACGCACTTTGGCCGAGACGTCGGCTCTCGGTAGGTTTCGTAGCCCCACGGACTCTTACCCACGTCAGGCGGCGGTACAATCGGCTTGAAACTTAGGCCGGCGGGCGTGAGCGATTCCTGGCCCACTACCTCTATGTCACCGACGGCCAGGCCAGCCACAGTCAGACCGGCGCCGATGATGAACTTGCGGCGCACGGGTGAGAGCAAGTCGGCCCATTCTTGATCTTCTTCTGTGTTGTGAATGATTCTTTCTTCGTCGGACATGATGCGCTCCTTTTCTGTGTCGATGCTTGAGCTTCAGCAAAGCTCATAATCTGTTTAACCGTGACGCGGACGTTGACAATCTCAGACGGTTAGTAGCCACTGCGCCGCTGCGGTCCGCCTGAAAGCGGAACTACAACCGCGGCCTCTTCTCACCATTCTGCACCTTATTGCTGCCCGCTCTCTGCCTTCGCGTCCTCGGTTTTCTTCTTCAAATCGCCCTTCAGATGATCGTCGTACCACTGCACGATACGTCGGTGGTAATCGCGCACTTCCTCGACCGTCGAAGTCGGCATCCCGTGCCCCCCCTGGGTGTAGCTGACCCAGGCGACCTCTTTGCCCAGGCGGCGTAGCGCGTAATACATCTCCATCGCCTGGCGCGCGGGGACGTTGTGATCCTGCTCGCCGGTCATCAGCAGGAGCGGCGTCTTGATGCGGTCGGCGAACATGATCGCCGACTGTGCGATGTATTTCTGCGGTTGCTGCCAGAGTGTCGCGCCGATGCGATCTTGGCTCTTTTCGGGTGCGTGGATGTTGCGCACGCCGAGGCGCGGGCTGTCGGTGTAGAAGCTGACCATGTTGACCTTGCCCGAAATGTTGATCGCGGCCTTGAAGCGGTTGGTCTGTGTGATCAGCAAATTGGTCGCGTAGCCGCCATAGCTCGTCCCCTGCACGCCTAGACGTTCGGGGTCGGCGACGCCCATTTCGATCAGCTTGTTGGCGGCGGCTGTCACGCCTTTCACCCAGGCCTCGCCGGGGAAGCCTTGTTCGAGATTGACTGAGGGCTGCGCGACCGCGTAGCCGTGACTGGTCAGCACGTTGATCGTACCGTTGAAATTGTCGTCGAAGAATTGTTCGTAGACGTTGAAGACGGTCGGATACTTCTTGCCCGGTTCGTAATCCGCCGGGTAGTAGAGCACGCCGTAACTGCGCGTGCCGTCTACATCCAGATAAGAGAAGAGTTCGGTCTTGCTCAAGCGTCTGGCTTTCAACTGCGGGTTGCTGTCGGTCAAGCGGCGAATGTTTTTGCCGTCGGCAGCGGCGGCGTAAACTTCGGCCGGGCGGTTGCCTTCGGCGGCGCTGAAGACGAGGACACGGCCGTCTTTCGAGAAACGCCAGTTGCTGTAGAGCCGCCCGTCTTTGATGAGGTCGGTCATCTGTTTGGTGCTGCGGTTGTAGCGCACCAAGCCGCGCTCCCATTTCGTTCGCGCGGCGTAGCTGAGATAGATGTCGTCGCCATTCCATTCGACGACTTGATAACGCGGCGCTTCTTTGTCTTCCTCATTCATCTTCAGGAATTGTTCTTTCGCGCCTGAGGTTGTGTCTACCAGCCACAAGCCTTCTTTGTTCGACGCGATTAGCCAGTCGCCTTTCACGCTCAGGCGCACGGCGCTGTATCGTTCCTTCGCCTTCTCTTTTTCACCTTCCCGCTCTTTGGCTTTGTCTGCTTCGGCCTTCTCGTCTTTCTTGCCGGTCAACTGGCGCGGCTCTTTGTCATCTACGGAAGCAACGAAGAGATTGCCGTCTTTCGCGTAGGCGTAATGCCGCCCGGCGCGCGACCAGATCAGGCTGATGCCTTTGGTGGATTTGAGGAGCGTGCGGGCTTCGCCGCCGTTCGCGGGCTTCAGCAAGACTTGATTCTCGCTGCCGAAGATCACGTCGTAATCGGTCTTCTTAGTGATGTCTTCCTGATAGGTGAGAAACGAGCCGTCTTCCGCGAGGTCGTATGAATTTAGTTTGGTATGCGCGATCACTTCGCGCGTCTGGCCGCTTTTGAGATTGTAGGCGACGAGCGCGCGCAGGTTGGGCATGCGGCGCAACTCCTCCCAGGCGAGGAAAGGTTCTTTGCTTGAATGCACGACGACGGACGCTTTGGTTTCGGCATCGAACTTGGCGCGCGCCTGTGGCTGCCATTCGACGGGGCGCACGGCTAACAACAATTCCGCGCCGTCTCCCGACCAGATCAATTCGGTGTTTTCAGCTATCGCTTTGCCAGGCGGCAGCGCGACATCTTGCCATTTGTTCGTGGCGCGCTCCCAAATTTGCGGCGTGAACTTACCGTCGCGCAGCGCGAGCAGGGCCAGCCGTGCGGCGTCAGGCGACCAACGCAGCCCGCGCACTTGGCGTTTGTCGGGAAAGAGCTTCTGTGTCTTGGCCGTTTGCGTATCAATGACCCAAACTTCGCTGACCGCTGGCGCGACGTAGGTCGGATCGCCGAAGCGGGAATTATCAATGCCGATGCGGTCGCGCAAGGTAGATGAGGTTGCGGCAAGCCAACGCCCATCATCGCTCAGGTCAGTGATGTTGAGATTGGCAACGTCAAGCGCGTCATCAACAGTAAAGGCGTTCTCGGCGGGCTGTTGCGCGCCTGCGTAGAAGAGCGGCAACGCGCAAAGCGTGACTAAAACGGCAATCAGCCAATGCAGACGGGTGAATGAGCAACGCATGACTTGCGATACCTCCAGCTTGTAGGTTTGTGTTGTGACGGGCTGAAACGAAGCGCGCTAAAGCTGCGAGGCGAACGCGCGCCTCATTCAGCCGTGCTCAAATTGCCGTCAGACAAATCGTCTTCGTCGTGGCGGCGTTTGAGCAAAGTGTTGATGATAAAAACTACGATGATCACGGCGGCAATACCCAGGCCGATCTTCGGATAGTGATGTTTGAAAAGCTCTGCGGCTTGGTCGCCGTAGCGCACGGCCATTACGCCTTCCAGGATGAATCGCAGACTGCGACCCAATGCTATGGCAAACAGGAAGCGCCAGACATTCATGCGAAAGCCGCCCGCTGCGAGCAACAGGATTTTGAAAGGGAACGGCGGCGGCAGAACTGCGCCAACCAACATCGCCCAAGTGTCATAACGGTCGAGCAGGCGCAACGCACGCTCGCGCTTCTCTTCACTGAATTTGCGCAGAGCCGCCGCGCCTGTCTTGTAACCAATCCAATAGGGGAACAAACAACCCAGCGTCGCGCCCAGCACCGCCATCAGCACGTAGAGCGGCATCAGTGTATGGTTGAGATGTGAAAGCGTCATCACGACGGCGTCCGTGCCGCCGGGAATGGGCAGGAAAGATGCGTCCAGCAGCGCGATGGCGAAGATGCCGGGCGCGCCGAAGGTTATCAGTATGGCTTTGACTTTTATCAGCCACGCCATGATTTTAGCAACGAGTGATTTCAATGATGAAGTCTCCTGATGTCCAACAAACATTAGGGCGAGCCGCCCGACTTGTCGGAATCTCGGTTAGGTTCGTAATAAATTCGCAGGGGGTTAGTTAAACGTGACTGCCGGCAAGCTAGGTCACTCGCCGGATATTTCAATCTGAATATGAAGCCTCTGCTTTCAGTGAACGATTTTTGAGTAAGTGCATAATGCCGCGAATCAAGAAGAAGAGCACGAGCAGCGCCAACACTACGCTGATAATCAGCACAAAATGCCCTTCCATCCACCTCAATGCCTGCAAGACCTCTTCGCGATAAATCCAGGCAGCAAAGCCCCAGAAATAATAGCGCACCGTGCGCGCCACCATTACGGTGATGGCAAAGCGTGTGCGCGGATAGCCCAAGGCGCCCGCCGTTGCCACAAAAATCTTGAACGGCAAGGGTGGCGGCAAGAGCGCGGGGATCGCCAGCGCAAAAAAACCCCAATGCCGAAAGATCAGTTCGACGCGCTGGACAGCGGCGGGATGAAAACGCTTGGTGATCGAATCGTGTCCGCGCCGCGCAATCTCATAAAGCAGCATACAGCCCAGCACCGAGCCGATAGCCGGGAAGAGCGGGAAGAACCAGACTTCGCTTGGATTTTTGGCGACGCGCGTGACGGTGATAATGTCGTTGATTTCGGGTAGGGAGAGCAGCGACGAATCCGCCGCACCCACCAAAATCATCATCGGCGCTGCCCAATAGACCGGCATGACCATTACCTGATTGGCAATGCCGAAGACGAAACTTTTCACCAGGGCGAGAATCCCACCCAGCCACCCGAAAATATTCACAACACAACCGCCTTTTTTATAACCGTCTGTCTATCTATCTATAGCCTCTTAATGAAGCTCTTGCCTGGAAGCTCCTTGATTCTATCTTTCATTTCCAGCCCAAGCAACGCATTCATCAAGTCGGCGGAGCCGAGATTGGTGGAAAGCAGCAATTGGTCAATGTGCGCGGGCACATCGGTTGAAAGCGCATCCAAAACTTTGCGCTCCTCTTCGCTGAGTTCGATGGCGGGAAAGAGCGGTTGCACGACGGAGCTTCCCTTCCCGCCCTTGGCCGGGCGCTGTACGCCGAGGATCTTTTCTTTTAAGTGGAGCGGCAACTCCTCGACCACATCGCGCCATTGCTGCACCAGCTTCGCGCCGTCTTTGATCAGGTAGTTCGGACCAAAAGAAGTTTGCGAGGTGATATTGCCGGGCACGGCGAAGACTTCGCGGCCCTGTTCGTAAGCCAGTCGCGCGGTAATGAGCGAGCCGCTGTGTTCGGCGGCTTCGACTACCAACACGCCGAAACAGAGGCCGCTCAAGATGCGATTGCGGTAGGGGAAGTTTTGCGGCAACGGTGGCGTGCCAAGTGGAAATTCAGAAAGCACGGCACCGCTGGCAATGATTTGCGCTTCCAGTTTCTTGTGCTCCTTCGGGTAGGTTGTTTCTAGTCCTGTGCCGACGATGGCGATGGTTTGGCCGCCCGCTTCCGCAACTTCGAGCGCGCCTCGATGCGCGGCGGCATCAATCCCGCGCGCCAGTCCCGACACGACTGTGATTCCGTTGGCCGCTAGTTCGCGCGCCAGCATCTGCGCGGCATTCACGCCATAGGTCGAACAACGCCGCGAGCCGACGATGGCCAGACAAGGTTGCGCGTAGGCTTTGGTCAAATCACCACGCACATAAAGCGCAATCGGCGGGTCGTGAATCTCGCGCAGCAAGCCGGGATAGTCTTCGTCTTCGAGCGTGATGACGCGTGCGTTGAGCTGTTCCAGCCGCTCGATTTCGGCGTTGGCCTTTTCGAGAATTTCCGAATCGTGCAGTTCTTGAATCGTTTCGAGCTTGAGGCCGCAGCCTTCCAGCGCCAGCCGCGAGGCGGCAAAGACCTGCGCGGGCGCACCAAATTTTTCGAGCAGTTGATTGGCAGTCCGCGGCCCGATGCCACGAATCATGTTGAGGGCAATCCAGTCGGCTAAATCTGCGCGCATGGGCGAATCCTCCGAGGTTGTCACTGCTGAGCCGAAGCGAAGCCGGATTATAAAGGCGAGGTGGCCAGATACTCAATTCTCAACTTGCCATCTTTCATTCTTCGCAGAAGAAAAACTGAGCGTCATGATTGCTGTACTGTAGACTGTCAGTCTGCGCCAGATTCGATGCTGTACCCTTTGGTTCCAGTGGGTAGATAATCCAGTCTG
The DNA here is from genome assembly GCA_963699175.1 of uncultured Acidobacteriota bacterium. Taxonomy (GTDB): domain Bacteria; phylum Acidobacteriota; class Blastocatellia; order RBC074; family RBC074; genus JACPYM01. The sequence goes on from OY969418.1 coordinate 3,597,842, forward strand.
CCGCAGACTGACAGTCTACAGTACATTTGCAGCAGCCCCCATAATTTACAGAAAGAGATTATTTTTGCTGGATGAATCGTCTTGGGAAGAAAAGTCAGGTGGGAAAGCGCGTTGAGGCAACAGCAGTGAAGGAATTGACTGCTCACTGGGTACAATCAATTCCTCCACGGCCAAAGAACCAACCGGGAAGTGTTAAGGTGACGGGGTTTCTTACCGGCATCGGACCGCCACAAACTTCGCCGACACCAGCAGATTATGCTGGCATCCATAGAAAATGCCGAATGGAGATTTTCTTCCAGTTTTCCGTCAAAAAATTCCCGGCTTTTTGCCGCGCGATTTTATTTTGCCGCGCACTTGAGCCATAAACCCCAGCTAACCTAAAATTTACATGAATCCGGTAGAATCAGGAATCCCATTATGACGCAGAGCAAAACACTCGCTGGAGAGAATACCACTGCGCGCTTGGTGCAACGCACCTTCGCGGAGTTGCACGCTACGATCATTGCACAGGAGCCTGGCGTACGGCAGGGCGACATGGAAGCCATTCACGACATGCGCGTGGCGACGCGGCGACTGCGCGTGGCTTTAAGTAATTTTGGCGCTTGTTGGACAAAAGAACAGCGGCGGCAAATCAAATTCTGGTCGCAAAGCCTGGCCGACGCGCTGGGCGAGGTGCGCGACCTGGACGTGTTGATGGAATCGCTCAAACCACAACAAGCGAGTTTGGCAGTGATGGAGCGCCACCTACTCGCCAATTTGATCGAACGGCTGCGCAAACAGCGTAAACGTAGGTTTCAAACTTTGCTGCTTTTTTTAGACGGCGGGCTTTACGCGGGCTTCAAAAACGAATTTACAAAACTCTTGCCGCAGCCAACTGCGACTGTGGCGACGGCTCAATCAAAGACGCGACAACCACATGGCCAAGCCACTCAAAGTTAAAAAGGTTCGCCCTGACAAACCCGCCAGGCAAACCGCCGCTCGCATTATGCGTACGCGGCTCGAAGAGTTCTACACGCATTGGCCCGATGCCGATAACGAGCCGACTCAGGTAGAGCTGCATAATTTGCGCATCTCCGGCAAACGGCTGCGTTACAGCGCCGAGACGCTGCGCGAATTTTATCCCGACCGGTTGGCGCTACTGACCGAATTGCTCAAACGCGGGCAGGACATTCTCGGCGAATATCAGGATTGCGTGACGCACCGGGCGATGCTCTCGAAAGACTTGGCGCGCCAACGGCGGCTCGCGCCTAAAGGCAAACAGATCGCGCTGCTCGAAAAATTGCTCGCCTCACTTGATGAGCGCGAAGCTCTGTTGTATGCCCAATATCGTGAAATCTGGCGCGGCATGCTGCGTAAGGAGTTTCGCGATTGTTTAGAGGTGATGGCCTCGGATACGACAGGCAGTGGAATGGTGGAAGAACCAAAGGTCAAGGGTAACGGTAAAGCAGGCTGATTAATGTACGCCTCTCCCCACTTCACTCGCGATTGATTAAGCTCGCCACAAAGCCCGCGCCAAAACCATTGTCAATATTGACGACCGCAACATTCGACGAGCAGGAGTTGAGCATGCCGAGCAAGGCTGCGACACCTTGAAAGCTTGCGCCGTAACCGATGCTGGTCGGCACGGCGATGACCGGCACGCCCACCAAGCCGCCGACTACCGAAGGCAAAGCGCCTTCCATCCCCGCCGCGCAAACAATGACACGCGCCGCTTGCAGCAATTCACGTTTGCTCAGTATGCGGTGCAGCCCCGCCACGCCGACATCGAAGATGCGTTCGATCTGATTACCCATCAATTCCGCCGTGATGGCCGCCTCGTCCGCCACCGGGATGTCTGACGTGCCCGCCGTCACCACTGCAATCACGCCGCGCCCGTAGACCGTCTCATCGCGCCGCACCGTGATCGCGCGGCAGGTGCCGTGATAGATTGCGCTCGACTCAAGCATTTTGATCTGCTCGTAGACTTCCCCGTTGGTGCGCGTGATGAGCAAGTTGGCCGAACGTTCGAGCAGCCGGGCTGCGATCAGCGCAATCTGCTCAGGCGTTTTACCCAAACCGAAGATCACTTCGGGGAAGCCTTGCCGCAATGCGCGATGATGATCCACGTGGGCAAAACCGAGGTTTTCAAACGGTAGGTGGCGCAACTGTTCGAGCGCCTGCGCGACATCCACCTGGCCCGCCTGCACAGCTTGCAGGAGTTGTTTCAACCGTTCCTGATCCATAACGTTTTTTCTCCACCTCTCTGTGACATAATCGTCACGCGGAATTTGTATCATCAAAAGCGCTGGCAAAGCGATGGAGAGTTTATAGCGCGCTGCGCTACCCGGTGGCAACGCGGCTGGTGGTGCAGCTTGACAAGCTTTTTTAGCGACACCTATAGTTCATCGCTTGATTGACCGAGGAGTCACCAACACCGATGAAATCCATCACCGTCGGCATTACGGGAGCAAGCGGTTCGATTTATGCGCAACATCTGCTTCGGCATCTTTGCGCTAGTTCGGAGGTCGCTCGCCTTGACCTGATCATCTCGCAGGCCGGCGTGCGCGTTGTCAGTGAAGAGTTGGGCGTGAATGTCGCGGGCACGGAGCGCCGCGTGGTGCGGGAGTTGATCGGTGCTGATTCGGACAAGGTGATCGTGCATGCCGTCGCGGACATCGGCGCGACAGTGGCCAGCGGGTCTTATCTTTCGGATGCGATGGTAATCGTGCCGTGCAGCATGGGATCGCTTGCGGCTATTGCGCACGGCATCACGCGCGACTTGATTCACCGCGCCGCCGATGTCTTTTTGAAAGAGAGCCGCCCGTTGATTCTGGTGCCGCGCGAGACGCCGTTCAACGTGATTCATTTGGAGAATATGCTTAAGCTCGCCCGGCTCGGTGTGCGCATCATTCCGGCGATGCCCAGCTTTTATCATCAACCGCAAACGATTGATGATCTGGTTGAGCACTTTACGCATCGTCTGCTCGATCATCTAGGCGTTGCTCACAAGCAGCAGACGCGCTGGGAAGGCAGCAAGCCGGCGGGGCGGGCGAGTTGATTATGTTGAAGAGCCTAAAAATCACGTTGGAGATGATCAAAATCGAGCACACGCTCTTTGCCTTGCCCTTCGCTTTTTTAGGCGCAGTGCTGGCGGCGCGTGGCATGCCGAATGGCTGGCAGATGCTTTGGATCATTGTGGCGATGGTGGGCGCGCGCGCGGCGGCGATGGCGTTCAATCGCCTGGTGGATCGTGAATATGACGCGGCCAATCCACGCACGCGGACGCGGGCGATTCCGGCGGGATTACTGAGCGTGCAATACGTAACGCTCTTCACGGCTGTCTCGGCAGCAGTTTTCTTTCTGGCAGCAGGAATGCTCAACCGGCTGACCTTGTTGCTTTCACCAATTGCGTTGGGGTCAGTGCTCTTCTATTCGTACACGAAACGCTTCTCGGCGCTGAGCCATTTAGTGCTTGGTTGGTGTTTGTCTATTGCGCCGACGGGCGCGTGGATTGCCGTGCGCGGAGCGATTGATTCGCCTGTGCCCTTGCTATTGAGCCTAGCGGTTTTGTTGTGGACTGCTGGGTTCGATATTCTCTACGCCTGCCAGGATCGTGATTTTGATGTGCAGGCGGGACTGCATTCGATCCCGCAAAGACTCGGCATTGGTCGCGCTTTGTTGGCGTCACGCTTGCTGCATGCGTTGATGTTTGGCGTGCTGGTGTGGATTTACTTTTTGACTGGGCTGCACTGGCTGGGATTGTTGGGGGTGTTGGCAACGGCGGCGCTCTTGCTTTATCAACACAGCCTCGTCAAAGCAGATGACCTTTCAAAACTTGATATGGCCTTTTTCACGACCAACGCTTACGTCAGCGTCATCCTGTTCGTGACCGTGGCGGCGGACATCTTTCTATTCGGATGAACAAGCTAATGACTGCAATCAGACTCGGAGTTGTCGCAACCCTGCTTGCCGTCGCAGGACAGGCGCAGACTGCGCCGCCCCCTACGCCCGCGCAGAACAGTACAACGATTGAAGTCCACGCGCACGAGTACGCGCCGCTACATGAAGCCGCGTTGGAGATCAAAGACTTCACTTTCAAAGCGCTCGACGAGAGATTGCTTAATCTACGTGAAGCCTCGCGAGGCAAACAACTCGTGCTCGTTCACTACTTCGCCGCCTGGTGCCACAACAGCAATTACGACGTAGAAACGATCAACGAGCTATACCGCAAGTACAAAGACCAAGGCTTTCAGGTCATCGGCATCTGCGAGTATTCAAAGCCTGAAGAGCTGCGCGACTTCATCAAGCAGCACAATCCCGCATATCCGATCTGCCTAGAAAGCGAAAAGACCAAAGACCGCCTTAAGACAACGCATTACGCCTATCGCACCGCCGCACAAGACCCGCGCCTCTGGGGCACGCCCTTCAACCTGCTGCTGCAAACTAGTGACTTGAGTGCAAGCGGCGAGATCGTCGCTAAACGCGCGCAAGTCGCCTTCGGCGAATTGATGAAGACGGATGTCGAGGCCTTCATCAAACAGCAATTGAAAATACCTTGATTTCAAATCTCGGATCTCAAATTTGGAATTTGAGACGTGGAGTGACTATGTTGGAAAACTTCTTCCTTGATCGTTCCCTGCTGCCCATCGCTGAGAAAGTGATGGCGGGCGAACGCTTGAGTTTCGACGACGGAATGACGCTCTTCAAAAGCGACGATCTGCACGGCATCGGGCGGCTGGCCGACACGGTGCGCCGCCGTAAACATGGGCTGGCGACCTACTTCAACGTCAACCGCCATTTCAACCCGACCAATTACTGCTACGCCGACTGCAAGTTCTGCGGCTTCTTCGTCAAACACAATCAGGAAGGCGGCTACACGCACAATCTCGACGAAGCGTTGAAGATTGCTAGCGATGCTTGGGCACAAGGCGCAACCGAACTGCACATCGTCGGCGGCTTGAATACACGTCTGCCATTTTCGTACTACACCGACCTGCTTGCGACGCTCAAGCGCGAGTTTCCCAAACTCCACCTGAAAGCTTTCACAATGGTCGAACTCGACTTCTTTGCAAAGTTCTACAAGCTAAGTGATGAAGAAGTGATTGAGAAGCTGAGTGCCGCCGGGATGGACTCTTGCCCCGGCGGTGGCGCGGAAGTCTTTGCCGAAGACACGCGCGCAAAAATCTGCACGCACAAGACCGACGGCAACCGCTGGTTAGACATGGCGGGCAAATGCCATCAGGCTGGACTCAAAACCAACGCTACGATCCTCTACGGCCACGTCGAAACCACCGAAGACCGCATAGACCACTTCGTCCGGTTGCGCGAACAGCAAGACAAGACGGGCGGCTTCCAATGCTTCATCCCGCTGGCGTTTTATCCGCCGGGCACACAGCTCGCACATCTACCTGGTCCGTCCGGCATTGACAGCTTGAAGGTCATCGCCATCTCGCGGCTGCTGCTCGACAACTTCGATCACATCAAAGCCTACTGGGTGATGCTCGGCAAACGGCTGGCGCAGACGGCGCTCCATTTCGGCGCGAACGATTTCGACGGCACGATCACGGGTGGCGGCGAGTTGATGGAGTCTTACCTGGTCGAAGGCAAAAACGACAACGAAGCCAGCAAAGACGAAATTATCGCGCTGATCAAAGAAGCCGGGTTTGAACCAATAGAGCGCGACACGCTCTATCATCCACTGCGCAAGTATGCGGCGGCGTAACACCTAATGAAACGAAAGAGTGAAGATCATCTCGCACGCACCCGCCGAATTTGCTTGGCGCTCCCAGAAGCCACCGAAAAAGAAGCCTGGGGCGCGCCCACTTTTCGGGTACGTGACAAACTGTTTGCGTATTACGTGAATAACCATCATAGCGACGGGCGCATTGCATTGTGGCTCAAAGCGCCGCCGGGCGTGCAAGCGCAACTCGTAGCCGCCGACCCGGAGCATTTCTTCGTGCCGCCTTATGTGGGGCCGTCGGGCTGGATTGGCGTGCACCTGGATCGTAGCGATGATGCGACCGTCACCAATTGCGTGCGTGAAGCCTACCGGCTTGTCGCTCCCAAGAAACTTCTGGCTTTACTTCAAGCAGAAGAGCAGAACTAAATCCCTATGACCAAACGCGAAATCAAAGTTGCACATAGTCCAGACTCGGACGACGCTTTCATGTTTTACGGCCTCGCCACCGACAAGCTCGACACCGGCGAGTTGCAGTTCACGCACGTCCTCAAAGACATTCAATCGCTCAACCAAATTGCGATGAAGACGCAGGAGTTCGACGTGACCGCTGTATCATTTCACGCCTACGCCTACATCGCGGACAACTACGCGCTGTTGCCGCACGGCGCAAGCATCGGCGACGGCTACGGCCCGCTGGTGGTGGCGCGCGAGTCATTCCCCGCTAGCGAACTCAAAAACAAACGCATTGCCATCCCGGGTGAGCTAACCAGCGCGTTTCTGGCGTTGCGGCTGCATACGCCGGAGTTTGAATATAGCGTCGAGCCGTTCGATGGGATTATTGAGCTGGTCGCAGCAGGCAAATACGACGCAGGCTTGCTGATTCACGAAGGCCAGTTGACCTTCCACGAGCAAGGCTTGAAAAAGATCGTTGATCTGGGCGCGTGGTGGCTCGCAGAAACCGGCTTGCCGTTGCCGATGGGTGGCAACGCGATCAAACGCGATCTGGGGCCGGAGTTGCAGAAGCGAGTTTCGCACTGGCTCCATCGCTCGATTCAGTTTTCGATGGACAATCGCGCAGACGCTTTGAATTACGCCATGCAGTTTGCGCGCGATATGCCAGTCGAGACAGCGGATCAGTTTGTGGCGATGTGGGTCAACAAGAGCACGCTCGGTTACACGGAACGCGACCGCCAAGGGGTGCAGTTGTTGTTGGATGAAGGTTATCGCAAAGGTGTGATTCCGACAAAAGTTAAGGTGGAATTCGTCGAGTAATCAGAAAACAAAAGACAGCGGCTTTGCTGGCAAAGCCGCTGTCTTTTGTTGCAGCCTTCCCCAATCAAGCTTTGCCGCCCAACGCCCGATTCATCCGCTCAATCGCCTCATCAATCTCCGCTGTATTCTTAAACCCCACGACAATGGCATCCACAAACCCGCAGGTCATCGCATAGCGGAACGACTTCTCGCGCTCTGCCGGGTCGGTAAACGCGCCTTCGCCGATGATCTTCATGCCGATGATGCCGCGCCCTTTGTCGTGCATGGCTTTGATCTCTTTCATGGCTTCGGGAACTTTACCTTCGGCGAAATGCGGGTTGGTCGGATGATCGCTGTCTACAAGATGGCCAATCGGATTGACACGCGCGAGTTGGATTTCCATCCAGTCGCTCGTCGTGGCCGCGCGCAAGGCAGCTAGACCGTGGCACGAGCAACCTTTCGTTTTGATCCAGCCTTTGTGCTGTGCTTCGTCAAAAGCATCCATTAAGGCTTTCTGGTCTTCGATCCAAGTGCCCTTGGTCGCGCAATGAATCAGCAAACTGTCAATGTAATCCACGCCCAACTCTTTGCGGTAACGATCAATTGTCGCTAGCGGATTGGCCGTCGTTTCGGGTTTGATCGGCAGCTTGGATTGGATGAAGAGACTTTCGCGCGGCAGCTTGTTGGCCTTGATCGCTTCGCGCACAAATTCGTGTGTCTTGTAATTGTCCGCCGTGTCAATGTAGCGGACGCCGCGTTCATACGCGTATTTCACCAGGCTATTGAAACCTTCCGCGCCAAGGTCGCGTTGCGTTTTGCCATTGACCGTGCCGGTACCCATTCCCAGGCGCGGAATTTTGATCTTGTGTTTGTTGAGCTTGCCGAGTTGCACCCAATCAGTGGCGGTGCGAACGGGCGGGGCGGCTTCGGCGATTAGCTCTGAGCCAAGTGTCGTGACAGTAATAACCTCAGCCGATTTGCGGATGAAGTCGCGGCGTGTAATTTGGTTGCGCGTCTCATCTTTCATAGTTTTCTCCCAAGATGGTTGTGTTTATCGGAATCGCTTCAGCGGATGTGCGCATTAGACAACTTTTCTGCCTAGCCGACAATGGCGCGGCTCACACCTCAGACGAGTGGGCCGCGTGGGTGATCAACGGTTCGACGTGAATCGTAGCGACTACGCGGCCAAATTCCTGCTCCAGGCGACGTTCGACTTCTTCGGTGATGGCGTGTGCGGAGATGTGATCGCGCTGCTCTTCGCGCGTTAAGTGCAGGTGCATTTCGACAAACATTTCGCCGCCCTGCGTGCGCGAGCGCACATCGTGCACTGAATGTACGCCCACCACGCTCTCGGCAATCTCGGCGATGCGGCGGGAGGAGACGGGCGCGGCGTCTACTAACACGGGGATGGTTGTCTTGAAGATTTGATAGCCGCTCGCCGCAATCATCACCGCTACGCCAAGTGAGACGAGCGGGTCAATCCATACATAGCCAAGCTTCAACATGATTAAACCTGCCAACACTGAGCAGCTCACCAACACGTCGCTGCGCGTGTGCGCGGAATCGGCGATCAGAAAGGCACTTTGTAAGCGCTCGCCTTCACGCCGCTCAAAAACTGTTACGAAGATGTTGGCTAAAATCGTAATGACGATCACGCTCAGAGTCAGCGCCGTCACTTGCGGCTTGGGCAATTCGGCAGCTAGCAAGCGTTGCAAGGCGCTCAGCGTGAGTTGGTAGCAAGTGATGAAGAGGAAGCCCGCGATGCAAAAAGCCGCGAGCGTTTCAAACTTGGCGTGGCCGTAGGGATGTTCCTCGTCCGGCTCGGCGGTCGCATACTTCATCACGACCAGCCCGACGATGTTGTTGAGCGAATCCACCGACGAATGGATCGCGTCGCTGATGACGCTCAGGCTGTTTGCCAGCAATCCGGCAATCAACTTGCCGATCACCACGGCGATGTTCAGCGCCAGCGTGATCAGCAAGACGCGACGCACTCCGGCTTGATAGGCAGATTGATTGAATTCAGCAGTGTTCATCAGGCTTCTAAGGAATACCGATCAGCTTATGCGTCTGCAAGCTCAGCCGCCATTGTGGGTGTTCCAGACAATAGCGCGTCGCCAGTTGTGTATTCAATGCGCACTCAGGGCCGTCCATCGGCTGCAAAAAGAAATGCTGAAAGTCCAAGTGTGCAAACTGCTCCGGCTCAGCCCCCGTTTGCGGATAGACGAGTTTCAACTCGTGCCCCGCGCTCAAAACCAATTCCGCGCCCGCTTTCGGGCTTACGCAAATCCAATCAATGCCCGGCGGCGGCAAGCGCGTACCGTTGGTTTCGATGGCAAGCGCGAAACCGCGCGCGTGCAAGGCCGCCACCAACGCTTCATCCAATTGCAACAACGGTTCGCCTCCAGTGCACACAACCAGCGGTTGTCCGGCTCGCTGTGCGGGCCATTGGCTGGCGACGGCTGCGGCCAACGTGTCCGCCACATCGAACTTGCCGCCGCCGGGGCTGTCAGTGCCGACAAAGTCTGTATCGCAAAATTGACAGACGGCTGTAGTGCGGTCAGCTTCTTGCCCTGACCAAAGATTGCACCCGGCGAAACGACAAAACACAGCGGCACGACCCGTCTGAGCGCCTTCGCCCTGTAACGTGTAGTAGATTTCTTTGACTGAATAGGCCATAAGAAAATCAAAAGGCAAATATCAAAAGGCAAAGGGTGGAACTTGTTTTTTCAAATATCAAAAAGAGAAAGTGCCGACTTTTGCCTTTTGATATTTGCCTTTTGCCTTTTGATTTCATGTCTTGGCATACCGCACCGGGTCTTGCACGCCCGCTTCGGCAAAGCCTTTCAAGCGCAGCAAGCACGAATCGCATTGCCCGCACGCCAAGCCTTCCGGCGTTGGGTCATAACACGAATGTGTCAACGAATAATCAACCCCCAAGACCAAACCGCGTTGGATGATCTCGGCTTTGGTCAGCGTGATGAGCGGCGTGTGAATCTTGAGGCGCTGCCTGCCTTCGACTCCAGCTCTGGTGGCAAGGTTCGCCATGCATTCATACGCTTCAATATATTCGGGCCGGCAATCGGGATATCCAGAATAGTCGAGCGCGTTGACGCCGATGAAGATGTCGCCGGCCACGCGTGTTTCGGCATACGCCAGCGCAAACGACAGAAAGACTGTGTTGCGCGCTGGCACGTAGGTCACCGGAATATCGCCTGACATCTCGACGAGCGAGCGGCTCTTCGGCACGGCGATGTTCGATGTTAGAGCCGAGCCGCTAAAGACACGCAGATCAATTTCGGCAACGATGTGTTCGGCGACGCGAAAATGTTCGGCCACGCGCCGCGCCGCCTCCAATTCAACCGCGTGGCGCTGGCCGTAGCGAAAACTCAGCGCGTGCACAGCGAAGCTTGCGTTGTGCGCGATAGCCAGCGTCGTCGTAGAATCCAGCCCGCCACTCAATAAGACAATTGCTCGTTTCATCTTTCTCTTAAACTGTCCGACAAGCTGCCAGAGGTTGTCGAGGTCTCGGCAGCGCGTCCACCTCGTGGTCTCGACAGGCCCTGGCAGCTTGTCGGACATTCCACTGCCATCCTAAGCCAGCGGGCAAAACCCATTCAAGCGGACAAACAATCTAAGACGCACGACCATAAAACTTCAAACCACAGTTGCCGCTCGCTGGTTTTGCTGGTATAAGAATCGTCCGTCCTCCCCGTAGATAGACATCAGTTTGCAGCCCAAAAGAGATTGTCATGCAAAGCGACCAGGTCACCCGTTACCTGCTGGGACAGCTCCCGGAAGGTGAAATGCAGCGTCTTAATACCTTGCAGGAGTCGGACGAAAATTTCCGCCACCGTGTGCGGATGATTGAAGACGACTTGATCGAATGCTTCGTCAAAGGCCAATTGCAAGGCGACGACCTGATGCGCTTCCGCCGCTACTTTCTCGCCTCACCCGCCAACCGCGAACGCGTCAAGATTGCACAGGGCTTCCTGGACGATTTGAATGTGATCCAGGCAGGCGACGCCGAACCGCGCCGCTGGCTCAAGTTTATTCCGACAAGCTGGCAAGACGCCTGGCAAAATTCCCGTCAGCCCCGGCAAACCAACACCGAGCATAGAAGCAAGTTTTGGGAAGCAGTCGGAGAAGCGCCGCGCATCGTAATGCAAGGGCTGGCGCTCGTACTGCTCGCCATCACCCTGTTCCAACTCTTTGATTTCGCGCGGCTCAAATATCGGCAAAGGGAACTTCAGGCCGAGAATAAAGCTGCCCAAGAGAGCCAAGTCGCCCAACAACCCACTGGCAATGAGCGCGTTGCCCAACCGCCCGATCAATCGGGTGAGGCCTTCGGCAAACTCAAGACCGCCGCAATCACGCCTGAACCTACAGCCTCCACCACACCCGGCAACACAGCCGAGACTCGTTCAGCCAGCGGAGACCTCCAGCCAGGCTCTTTCGACTTGCGTCCGGCTTCGCGCGGGGCGGAAGGCGTGCCCGAATTGATGGTCAATTCCAACGCTGAAGAGGCCGTCTTTCAACTCGAATTGGGCCGCGATGCAAGCGCCAGTTACAACGTCGAATTGCGCGCGCAGCCCGATGGCATGCGGCTCTGGCAGAGTGGCACCCTCAAGGCGCACACCAAAGATTATGGTAAAATGCTCGAGGTCAAGGTGCCCGCCGCATTGCTCCGGACGCGCGCGTATACCCTGAAAGTCTACGGCACAAACTCCTCCGGCAGCACCCAAGAGGCACTCAACTATTCGTTTCGCATCAACAAGCAGTAACGTATGATGAATGAAAACAACGTAGCCTTATTGGAAGAGCCAGCGGAAGTGGAAACCGACTCGGCTGAAGATAAACCAACCACCAGATCAACGAAACAGACGCTCCCGCCGGGGCCGCGTTCGTTGCGCTCCATCAACGACATCATCACCGACCTGTCGAGGCCGATCAAAGCGCGCCACTTGTACCAGAAGCGGCGCGAAGGGCAAGTGCTGGACTTCATCCCCTGGTATCACGCGGTCAAATACCTGGACTTGCACGCGCCCGGCTGGAGCTACACCGTGCGCAGCGTGACCTGGAATAATGAAGGGCGGCTGGTGCTCACAGTGCGCCTTTCGATCCCCTGTCTCGAAGGGATAGTGCACCGCGAGGCGACAGGCACAGAGGAGGAGCCGGAGGAGGGCGAGCGGATGTTTGGCGACCCGTCTTCAAATGCCGAGAGCATGGCTTTGCGGCGTGCGGCGGCGAAGTTCGGGTTGGGGCTTTATCTGTACAACAAGGAGCGCAACGCGGAAGGGCGTTGAGGCTGTGAACATTCCCCATCTTCGGGTTGGTTGGGCCTACTAAACCGAAAATGGGGAATAGAAGCAGCACCGCGCCCGATCATCCCGACGTTATACGTACCATGCCACTTCACGTTGAAACACCGCTCGTCGAATCGCGCCAATTGAGCTTGCTGTCTGACCGCTCGGTCTGGCTAAAGCTTGACGCAATACAGCCGACAGGCTCATTCAAAATTCGAGGGATTGGCTTGGCATGCGAGACGAATGCAAAGAAAGGCGCTCGCCAATTCGTTTCCTCATCAGGTGGAAACGCCGGGTTGGCTGTCGCCTATGCAGGTCGGCGATTGGCCGTGCCGGTCACGGTAGTAGTTCCAAAAACCACATCTGACCGAGCTAAAGATCTGCTTCGGCTGGAGGGTGCCAAAGTTGTCGTTCATGGAGATACTTGGGAAGAGGCGAATACTTACGCTCAGTCGCTATTCAGCAAACCTGAGGAATTCATTCATCCCTTTGATGACGAACTTCTTTGGCAAGGCCATGCCACAATCATTGATGAGGTCTTTCGTTCGGGGCTGAAACCTGACTGCATTGTTCTTTCAGTTGGTGGCGGCGGGCTGTTGTCCGGCGTTGCTGAAGGGCTTAGACGAAATGGCGGGAGTCACATTCCAATTATTGCCGTCGAAACAGCAGGAGCCGCATCTTTTCATGAAGCCGCAAAGGCAGGACAGCCGGTTAAGTTAGCAAGCATTACAAGCATCGCTACCAGTCTCGGCGCCAAACGTGTTTGCAACAAAGCGGTGGAGTGGTCGAAAGAACATCCAATTCAAAGCGTCATAGTATCGGATCGAAGTGCGCTTTTGGCCTGCGAACGATTTCTTACTGACCAACGAATCCTTGTCGAGCCTGCTTGTGGGGCAAGTCTCGCGTTAACTTATGAGAAGGCTCCGGAGTTAGAGCAGTTCAATACTGTCTTGGTCGTCGTCTGCGGTGGAGCCACTGCCACGCTCGACCAGATTCGGAAATGGTTGAAGAGGCCCGTATAACTCTAAAGTCGGATGTCCTTTCGACTAAACCGCCAGCTTCCACGGCTTCCGATATTCCCGCGTCAAAAACTTTGATGCCTGCGCATCGCCTTCGCACCGTTCCGTCTCACGATTCCACACAATCCGCTTGCCCGAACGCAGCGCCACATTGCCCAGCAGCGCCGTCGTCGTCGAGCGATGCCCAATCTCAATGTCCGAGGTCGGCAACTTGCGCGACTTCACCGAGTCCAGGAAATTGCGCGAGTGCGGTTCGGGAGTGCCGCGCCGTTGCGGCTGTCTGACCTGTTTGGCCTCGGCGCGCGGCTTCTCTTTAGTCCCTTCCGGGAAGACCTGGAAGTAGGCGCGATTGATAAACAATGTCGCATCCGTCCCGTGAAAGCTGATGCCGTACCCTTCGCCATTCACGGCTTGCCCGTTGCACTCGCGGTTTTCGTAGGTGCAGACGAAACCGGGGTATTCATAAATCACTTGAATCGTATCCGGCGTCTCGCGGTTGTCTTGCAGCGCGTATTTGCCGCCCAGCGCCGTCACGGCCTTCGGCGCATCCACGCCCATCACGAATTGCACGATGTCCAGATGATGCACGCCCCAATCGGTCATCATCCCGCCCGCGTAATCCCAAAACCAGCGGAAGCTCGACCAGCGCTCAGGGTGCACGCCGAAGCGACTTTGATTGAAGGGACGTTTGGGCGCTGGCCCCAGCCACATCTCCCAATCCAGTTCGGCAGGCGGCTCGCTGTCCGGCGGATTGCCAATGCCGTCCGGCGCGGCATTGCCGAAATTCCAGGTGCGCACAAAAGTCACCTTGCCGATGCCGCCTTTTTGAATAAGCTCGCGCGCTTCGTGGTAATGTTCGCCCGAACGTTGCTGCGTGCCCAGTTGGACAATGCGGTTGTATTTGCGCGCCGCCTGCACCATCCGCCGCCCTTCTTCAACCACCACGCAGGCGGGCTTTTCGACGTAGACATCCTTGCCTGCTTTACAAGCCTCGACCGTCATCAACGCGTGCCAATGATCGGGCGTCGCCACCAGTACCGCATCCACATCCTTGCGGTCGAGCACCTGGCGAAAATCTTTGTAGGTTGCCACCTCCGGCAGCTTGGCGTCCTGTTTCGCCCGCAACAGATGCGGTTCGTAAACATCGCAAAGCGCCACGACTTCTACATCCGGGTTAGCCAGAAAGTTTCTCATGTCGCCGCGCCCTTGCCTGCCCGGGCCGATGACGCCGACGCGGATGCGGTCGTTTGCGCCCAACACGCGGGCGTTGGCCGCCAGCGTAACGCCTGCGGTTGCCAGCCCTCGTTTGACAAAATCTCTACGTGCCAGTTGATCGCTCATTGTTGATTTCCTTTTCTGAAAATGTCCGACAAGCTGCCAAGCTTGTCGCAGACTCTGCGTCGTACACAATGCGAGACTTCGACAAGCTTGGCAGCTTGTCGGACAGTGCGCTAGCTATTTGATTTGCGAATACGCAGTGGGCCGCAAGAACGAAGCGTGGATGTTGGTCACGACCTCTGCATCCGACCAACCTGGCTTGGTTCTGACGCGCGCCCAATCAGGATTCGCGCGGAAAGTGTCCCACGCCTTGTCGCGCGCCGCCATATTGTCGAAGCCGATCATATACGTCAAATGCGGCATGCGCGTGCCGAAAACTGCTTCGCCAAAGAAGACTGGCGCAAAGCCGCAGTCGCGGAAAATCTTGATCTCTTCCTGGTTGAACATCTCGATCTTGCTGCGCAGACTGAAGGCGTTCTTCGATTCGTAGGTGCGCAGTTCAAAAACACGCGGCGCGCGTTTCTCGTCCGTCAGCGGAAGCTCAATCTGCGGATGTTTATCGAAAGCTTTCAACAACGTCTTTTCGTAGCGCACGTAAGGCAATTCGCCAGCAGCATCGAAAGCCTGCCAGGCTTTGACAAACTCTTTGTCGTTGGCGACACGCTCCTGCGCCGCCTGCAATTCGGCGAGCGACTTGTAGTCAATCACGACGATCACGCTCGGCGAGATTTGCCCAGAGATCACGTTGAAAAAACCATACGGCCCGATGCCCTGCCGCTTCGCCATCGGCACGAAATGCTGCTGGAAAAATTCGTTGAGCCGCCCCGGTTGCAGGTCGTTGCGCGACTCATAGCTACGCAACTCGTAATAATGATTTGGCGTTTCAGCCATTGCTTTGCCTGGCAAATCAACCACGCCCAACAAACTCGCGGCCACTCCAGTCTTCAACACATTGCGACGATTCATTGATTTTCCTCCAATTTCAAATTTGAGATCAGGCAGGCTTCGCTACGGTCACTACACGCTTGTCCGTTGCCAACCGCACCTCGGCCCAGCGCGCCAGCCGCACGAACGGCAAACCCATCAGAAAATAGATGGTCGCCGTCAACAGCCCCACACCGATGTAATCGTAGTAGGTCGCGGCCAATTGCCCGTAGACCTTTGTCAATTCGACCATCGTGATGACTGAGACAATGGACGAATCTTTGAACAGCGCGATGAAGTCGTTGGTCACGGGCGGAATGACCAGCCGCAACGCCTGCGGCACGATCACGTAGCGCAACGCCTGCCAGCGCGTCATCCCCAAGCTGAGCGCCGCTTCCATCTGTCCGCGTGGAATCGCTTGAATGCCCGCGCGATAGTTCTCCGCTTCGTACGCCGCGTAGTTCAAGCCCAAACCTGTCACAGCAGCCAACAACGGCGACAAGCGAATGCCCAGATTCGGCAAGCCATAAAAAATCATATAAAGCTGGATCAACAGCGGCGTGCCGCGCATGACTTCGACATAAGCGCGCCCCAACCACTGCAACGGCAGCGGTGCGTACAGATTCACCAGCGCGATAATCAGACCCAGCGCCACCGCCAACATCATCGAGAGCAGCGAGATCAACAGTGTCATCGGCGCGCCTTGCAGCAACAATGGCGGCAGATAAATGCGCCAGCGATACAAGCGTTCGCGCCAAGTCAGTTGCTTGGTGATGTTCTGCGTGAAGTCGGTCAGCACCTGTCCTGGTGTAGCGCTGGGCGCGGCGACTTGCGACTGAGTGCCCGGCGCCAGTTCTGCGAAAAGCTCGCCCGTCTCTTTGTTCCAGATGCCCCATTTTTCATAGATGCTTCGCAATTCGCCAGACTTGATCAAGGCCAGCAAGGCGTCATTGACTTGGCGCAGCAACTCCGTATCCGCCTTGCGCGCCGCGATGCCGTACTCCAACCGCCCGATGCTCTCGCCAACCAATTTCAGCTTCGGGTTGGGCTTGCTGTAATAGACCGCAATCGGCCAATCCATCAAGACGGCGCGCAGCCGCCCGTTTGCCAAATCTTCATACGGATTATTCTGAGTCTCATACGTGCGGACTTCGATCCCGCCCGTTTGTTCGAGGATGCGCTGTGCGAGCGAGGCTTTCAGCGTGCCGGCCACTTTGCCTTTCAGATCGTTTAGCGAATTGATGGCCTGTTCGTCCGCGCGCACGCTGAGATGCTCGCCGCAGCGGTAATACGGGATCGAAAAGTTGACCTGCTGCTTACGGTCTTCGGTGATCTCCAAGCCGTTCGCGACCAATTCGTAGTTGCCGCGTTGCAAGCCCGGAATCAGCCCGTCCCACTGATTTTGGGTAAAGACCGAACGGCGCTTGAGTTTGGTGGCGAGCGCGTTCATCAGATCAATTTCAAAGCCGATGATCTCGCGCGGATTCTTCGGATTGGGCAACAGGTACGGCGCGCCGCCTTCCGCATCACCGCCCCAACGGAGATTTTGAGCAAGTGCAAAGTGAGGAAAGAAGGTCAGGACGAGAATGAAAAGGCCAATGCCGACCGCTCGTTCACCGCTGAGACGCAGAGAACGCGAAGACAACGCAGAGAATGGCCCAACTCTCTGCGCCTCCTCTGCGTTCTCTGCGTCTCGGCGGTGAACAGATTCTTTCTCACACACGCCCCAACTCTCGTTCGCTTGTTTCATCACAGGTATCGTTGCAGGAAAGTGCGCGTGCGCTCGTCGCGCGGCGCGGTGAAGAGTTCTTCCGGCGCGCCGGATTCGACCAACGCGCCCTCGTGTAGGAACAAAATCTTGTCAGCTACTTCGCGCGCAAAGCGCATCTCGTGCGTGACGACGATCTGCGTCATCCCTTCGTCATCGAGCTGCCGCATAATGCTCAACACTTCGCCGACCAGGCTCGGATCGAGCGCCGAAGTCGGTTCGTCATACAGCATCACTTTCGGTTCCATCGCCAAAGCCCGCGCAATCGCCGCGCGCTGCTGCTGACCACCGGAAAGCTGCGACGGGTAATAATCAACCCGGTCGCGCAAGCCGACCTTCGCCAACAACTCGCGCGCTTTCTGCTCGGCTTTCGCACGCGGGACTCGTTTGACCACCATCGGCGCGAGCGTGGCGTTCTCCAACGCCGTCAGATGTGGGAAGAGATTAAAGCTTTGAAAAACCATCCCGGCGTCTTCGCGCAAGTGGCGCAACTGCGTGTGCAGATCGCGCGGCGCGTGGCTGTCTTGCCAGACCAGCTTGTGCTCGCCGATGCGCACGCTGCCGTTATCAAATAGTTCGAGGCCGTTTAGGCAGCGTAGCAACGTAGATTTGCCGCAACCCGACGGGCCAATGATTGCGGTCAACTCCGACGCCTGCACCGCGAAGCTGATGTCACGCAGCGCCGCGTGCGCGCCATAATTCTTGTGCAAATTGTTAATGGAAATCAGCGCGTCCATTAATACTCCGGTCTTTGCAACGGTAACCGGCTATTGCTCGGCCACCGTTTTGTCGCCGCAGATAGTAGAGTCTTCGCGCGGGTTTGCCAAACCGATTGGTGGGTAAGGAGACAGAGATGTGATAACTGAGTGTGATCTTGACGAGACGAAAGTAACTCTGATTTGGTTAGTAAATGGAAGGGTAAAAATACAGGGCTACGGTTTTGCAGCCGCGTAGCGGCGACCTGAATTTAGCCCGGCGTTTTCAACGCCGGGAAGGACAACGATAATTTCCGCGTCGCGTCAGCGACGCCTGATTCAAGCGTCGCTGACGCGACGCGGAAATTTTAACCGCACTTTCCGTGGGTTGCACCCGCGACTAAATTCAACTGCCGCCACGCGGCAAAAACGACTGAGCCTCACATTTTTATCACTACCGGTTAATGCCACACCGGCAGTGGCGGCTTCCGAGTAATTACTGCTTCAGCCAGATTCGTCGAGATTTGTGTCGTGTGAGCGCTTTAGCTTCGTATTCAGCGTCTGCGGTCGCAGGCCCAGCAATTGAGCAGCGGCACTTTGCTTGCCACCCGCCTGTCGCAAGGCTTGCTCAATCAAACTCTGCTCATAGTCTGCAACTGCTTGGAACAAGTTGATTCCCTCTTCAGGTATTTGCCCAAATTTCACTCGGCGGATTCTTGAGGGCAACAGCACTTCACTGACCTCCGGCGGCGGGGTATGCGTGATCACGCTTTCCAGCACAGTCTCCAATTCATCAATGTTCCCCGGCCAGTCATAAGCAGCCAGCAGCGCCAGGGCTTCGGGCGAAACGTTGTGACGGCCTTTGTGCAAACGGCAGGCAATGCGATCAGCCAGGTAGATGACCAGGTAAGGAATGTCTTCACTGCGTTCGCGCAACGGTCTCAGTCTGAAAACAGCAGGTTGCAGCACGCCCACAACATCAGCGAAAGGCTCGTTTTTCGCCATTGGGTTTGGCCAGCTCTCACTCGCCGCCAGAATCAGCCGTCCGCTAATCGTTCCGCCAGAGTGCGTCCGCTGATCTAATCCCTCAGCCAGGATTGCAAACCGGTAAAGCAATGGTAGGGGGAGCTTGGAGACCTCATCTATAAAAATCGTCCCACCCCGGCAAGAGTCAACCAAACCTGCCGGTGAAAAGAGTAACTCGTTAAGAGCTGCTGCATTGTAGGCCCGCGTATCAACTGAGCGAAAGAAGTGTGACGTCCTCCCACTCAACTGGTGAATGGCCCGCGCAACCTGCTCGCAATGCAGGCCAGACTCACCGAGAAGTAAAACCAGCTGTGGCTGTGCAGCTTGCGCCGTCACGAATTTCTTCAACTGCGCGACGTGCTGGCTGACGCCGATAAAGCACGCCTCTTCTTCCAGTATGCAGTCCGTGCAATCAACCGCACCCGGCAGCGCGTTTGATTCACAGCCGCCGCCTTTATTATCCATCGGTCTGAAATCTGCCGCCAATTCGTTGCGCAGTAAGGCGTCATCAACTGTCATTGTTACAACTCCTGTGGTTGAGCGCCGCTGTGGCAGATGCGTCTAACCGCGCTCAGTGACGCGCGTTTCGCATTGCCGCCTAGCTATTTTGGTTGTCCTCCTCTATGCTCACGCGGCATCAAAGCTAACATCAACAGTGGCCTGCTAAAAGAGCCAATTTCCTAGATTTTGACCAGTCCACTTTGAAATGTGTCGCGGCGCAGTGCGGACGCGTGATGACCCGTTTTTTCAACTATCTTTCAACGCAATGATCGGATTTATTTTCGCCGCCCGCCGCGCCGGGAGATAAGTCGCCAGCAGCGCCGTCGCAGCAAGCAAGGCTGAAATCACGGCATAAACCAGCGGGTCAACTACGCTTACGCCATAAAGCAAGCCCGCCATCAGACGCGTCAAACCGAAAGCCCCGGCTAAACCAACCAACACGCCAACGACGGTCAGCTTTGCGCCTGTGCCGACGATCAGCTTCAGGATGTCAGCTTCCTGCGCACCTAGCGCCACGCGGATGCCCATTTCGCTCCTGCGCTGTGCCACGCTGTATGACATTACGCCGTAGATGCCGACAGCCGCCAACACAGCCGCCACGGCGGCAAAGATCAGCAAGAGCATCATATTGAAACGCCGCTGTGCCAGTGATTCGTCAACGATCTCGGCCAGCGTCCGCACCTGTGTGATGGGCAAGGCTGGATCAACAGCGCGCAGCTCTCGTCGAATAGCCTGCGCTACAATGTGTGGCTCGACGCTGGTGCGCGTGACGATGAAGCTCGTGCGCAAGGCGTTCGGCCAGGTGTTTTGTGCGAGCGGCACGTAGATGGCCGGATCAACTTTCGCGTCCAACCCTGAGAGTTTGGCATTGCCGACCACGCCGACAACTTCGCGCCAGCGCGTTCTTTCGAGCGCGAGCTGCAAGCGTTTACCGACCGGGTTTTCATTTGGCCAATGACGCTGCGCTAATTCCTGATTGACGATCACGGCGTCCGCTGCTTCAACTGTATCGTGTTCGTTAAACTCGCGCCCTTGCAATAACGGGATGCCCAACGCGCGAAAGTAATTGTGGCTGATGACGCGATAGTCTGCGTTCGGCTCGCTCCCAGTTGGCACAGGCTGACCTTGCGCAGTAAAGATGACTGTAGCCAACCCGACGAGCGGCAGCCGGAAGACCATTGCGGCCGCTTGCACGCCGGGCACGCCCTGCACACGCGCCAATGCATTTTCGTAAAAGCGATACTGCGTCGCTTGATCGGGATAACCGGCCTGTGGTAGTGGCACACTTAGTGTCAACACGTTGCGCGGGTTAAAGCCCGGATCAACTTCGCTGATGGCGCGAAAGCTGCGAATCAACAGCCCCGCACCAACCAATAGAATCAGAGCAAGCGCAATCTCTGTCACCACCAATCCATTGAGCAGGCGACGATTCAGCACGCCACCCGCCGCGCCTTTGCGGCCCTCTTTCAACGTCTCGACCAGTTCAATGCGCGAAGCTTGCAGCGCAGGTAACAAGCCGAAGATGAGAGCGGTCACCAATGAAACCAGCAGTGTGAAGCCGAGCACGCGCGCGTTGATGCTGATCTCTTCGAGGCGCGGGATGTTGCCCGCCTTGGTCTTGGTCAATAACGCAATGCCTTGATAAGCCAGCAAGACACCGAGCAGGCTGCCGCTCAGGCTGAGTACAACGCATTCCGCCAGCAGTTGGCGCATCACGCGCCAGCGACTCGCGCCCAGCGCGGTGCGAATCGCCGTCTCCGCGCGCCGCCCCGCCGCGCGTGCCAGCAATAGGTTCGCCACGTTGACACAAGCGATCAGCAATACGAAACCAACCGCGCCCAGCAGAATCCAGAGCGCCAGACGCACGCGCCCTGTCAGCGCTTCGTGCAACGGCATGATCTCGACGCCGAGGTTTGTGTTGTCGTTGGGATATTGTTGTTCCAGCCGCTCGGCGATTACATTCATTTCTGCCTGCGCCTGTCGCAAGGTCACGCCCGGTTTCATTTTTCCGACAATGCGCGTATTGGCGAAGCTGCGATTCGACTCGCTCGGCAAGGGCACGAACGGAATCCATACCTCCGCGCCAGCAGCCGGAACATTTAGACCTGGGAATTTCAACCACGCGGGCAACACGCCGATGATCGTAAACGGGCGCCCCTCCAGCGTCACCGTCTGGCCGAGTAGTTTAGGATCGGCGGCATAGCGCCGCTGCCACAAGCCATAACCGATCAGCGCGACTGCCGCCTTGCCGGGCTGTTCTTCTTCGGGCAGAAAATCGCGCCCGGCTACGGGCCTCACGCCAAGCAGAGTGAGAATGTTGGTCGTCACACGCACGCCACTGACGCGCTCCGGCTCGCTGCGATCCGTCAGGCTGAACGATTCTCCGCGTATGGCGGCAAGTTGCTCGAAAGCCTGATTCTGCGCGCGCCAGTCTTTGAAGTTGTGGTAAGCGACCGGCTGTTGCGTCAAGTTCTTCTTGTCGTTCTTGGCCCACAACACGACGAGCCGATCCGGCTGGCCATAAGGCAAGGGCGAGAGCAACACGGCATTGACGACACTGAAGATCGCGGTGTTCGCGCCGACGCCAAGCGCCAGCGTGATGATCACGACCAAGCTAAAGCCCGGTCGTTTGCGCAAACCGCGCAGGGCAAATCGCAAATCCTGCAACATGCTCACTTCTCCTGCTGATTGAGTCACTTCATCACAGATAAATATTGCCGCCACGGCCCGACCGCTTCCCGGTACTGCCGCGCCATCGTGCGCGAGATTTGCATAAGGTGGCTCAGATCGTGCGCCACCCAGGTTGCGATTAACTCGCCGAGTGTGACGCGCCCGAATTCTGGATGTTTTCCCGTCCTCGCCAAATCTTCTGGCTTAAGTTTTAGTTCTTTCAGCACGCGCAGGCTTTCACGCCGCAAGGCTTCGAAGGTGTCCAACAATTCTTCGACGGTCTTGCCTTTGCTCGCCTCAAATTGCGCATAGCGGTCAAACGGCTCGAAGGCGCGGCCTTCCCCGTCTTGCAGAATGATGCGCGCGCGCGGAATCCAATCCGTCTGCTCGCCGTGGATGAGGTGGCCCAGCACATCGAACGGACTCCAGGTTTGCTCGCCTTCATTGCTCATTGTCCATTCGGCAGGAAGCCCGTGAAGCAGTGCTCGTAGCACCGCAGGCGTGCGGCTCAAAATGTCTATCGCATGGTCAAGCTTGATCTCCACAATCTCGCTCATAAATCTCTCCTCCTATCTTCAATCGCGCTTTTGCTACCACTCCATCCGCCGCCGCAAATTCGTGATGTGCGCCGTGTGATGCCGCCCGTGCCATTCGTACAGGCCAAGCGTGGTGTCCAGCGGCATCCATCCCACTTCCGGGTGCAGCAGCTTACGCATGAAGTCCTCGGCTTGCAGTGCCTGCAACAACAACACCCAGCGTTGATGCAGCGCATCCAGCAAAGCCAGCGACAAGGCCGGGTCGGCTGTCTGCGCGTCGGCGAGTTGCGACCACAGTTTCTCGTCGTAGGGTTTGATCCTCGGCTCATCTTCAGTCAGCGCCCATTTGAAGCGGATGTAACCATTGAGGTGGCTGTCGGCAATGTGATGCACTGTCTGCCGCACCGTCCAGCCCTCCGGACGATAAGGAGTGTCGAGTTGTTGCGCCGACAAGCCGCTTACAGCAGCGCGCAATTGAAGCGGCAAACCGGCCAAGCTGTCAATCAACGCGCGCCGCTGAGCTTCGTTCGTGTTAGTGATCGGTTCGTATTTACCGATGGGGTAGCGCAAATCCGTCATAGCTAATCTCCTTTGAACGTACTGGGCAAGGCCAGCGATGAACATGTTCCTCGGTTTTCTTTCCATAGGCTCAGACATCAATGGCATCATACGAATCGCGCGTGTATGGAGCAAACTCATTGTTTGCATCTTTTCGATGAGCTATGCTCATTCAACTTTATTGGAAGGTGAAGCCGATGAAACTGGACATTCGACATCTCAAACTGATCGTGGCGGTCACGGAAGAGAAGAGCGTGACGAAGGCGGGCGAGCGTTTGCACCTGACGCAATCGGCGCTCAGCCATCAGTTGCGCGACATCGAAGAGCGCTTGGGCACGCCGCTCTTTCTGCGTTTGAACAAGCGCATGATCCCGACGCAGGCGGGCGAGCGGCTGCTTTCGTCTGCGCGACACATCTTGGATGAACTCAAACACGCCGAGGACGAGGTCGCGCAGATGGCAAATCACAAGCGCGGCGTGTTGCGCATCAGCACCGAATGTTACACTTGCTACCACTGGCTGCCGGAGAAGCTGAAAGATTTCAGCCGCCGCTTCCCCGACATCGAAGTGAAAATCGTCGTCGAAGCGACGCGCCAACCTTTGCAGGCGCTGCTCAATGGCAAGCTCGATCTGGCCATCGTTTCCGAGATCGAACGCGACAAACGGCTGCTCTACAAACCACTCTTCAAAGATGAAATGGTCGTGATAATGTCGCCCGATCATCCGCTGGCGGCCAAGCCCTATTGGCGTGCTAGAGACTTTGCCGAGCAACATCTGTTTCTCCACGTCCTTCCCAAAGACAGCACCCTATTCCAACGTTTTTTGAATCCGGCGGGCGTCACGCCAGCTCGCGCCTCGCAAGTGCAGTTGACCGAGGCGATTTTTGAGATGGTCAAGGCGGGGCTGGGCGTTAGCGCAATGGCTCAATGGGCTGTAGCCGATCAGGTAAAAACAGGCAAGCTCGTGGCGCGGCCTTTGAATAAAAATGGATTGCAGAGACAGTGGAGCGCCGCATTGCTCAGGAGTGATTTCATTCCGGCTTATATTCCGGAATTTGTCGCGCTGCTGGCTGAAAGTTCTGAACGTTTGGTAGAAAAGGTAAAACTTACTTCGGTGAGAAAGTAGTTTTGCTGGAATCAATGTACCTACCCTATGGATGACTAGGGCTTGGCTGGTTGGCACTAAGCCAATCGGTAGGAGTGACAACAGAAACTACAGGAGCACCACGCTGCAACATCTCATCATCCCAGGTAACAAGCGTTGTCGTGAATTCTTCAGCGGTGGCGAGGTAAATGGAATCAGCACCTCTTAGCCGGTGGATAGCGGCAAGCTGTGCCGCCTGCCGTGCCCGTACGGAGGTTAGTTGAATGAGTTGTAACCCGGGCCAGCCTTCGATGGCTGTAACTAATGTCAAAGCTAATGCAGTGTTGGTCGTCCGTCGAGCGATGGCAGCGCTGCATTCCGGCAAAACCAAGGCCGGACAAAAAACCTCTGCGTGAACAGTTCGTACTTGTTTAAGAAATTTGCTGCTGTCGGCAAAGTTTGGCTCGGTTGTGCGTGCCGCTGCGATAAACACGCTGGCGTCTATCGTGATTCTTATCGTCGCATCTCAACCAACGTCTCGAGAGCACTCTGCTCACCTTGCCAGGAAGCGCTGATCTCACGCGCCATAGTTTCCCAATCCTGCCACCAATCCGCGTCATCTGGCGGACTGGTTGATTCAGACTGCAAAGACACCAGCAACGCCAGCGGCTTCCCCTCTGTGTCAGCCAAGGTGACGCTCTCACCCAATGACATCTGAGCCAACAGACCTTTTAGCTCTTGTACTGCTTTATCCAGCAAAACCACATCTGGCATAAGTACACATCGCTTTCGCGCACTAATTTACCCGCTTCCCTCTCCCCTGCCAATACTTATCGCGCAGCAAATTCTTCTGAATCTTGCCCGTCGCCGTGCGCGGCAATGCGTCAATAAAACTCACCGCCTTCGGACATTTGAAATGCGCCATGCGCTCCCGGCAAAACTCGATGATCTCGGCTTCGGTCGCGCTCATTCCCGGTTTCAATACGACCAGCGCGGCAGGCGCTTCGCCCCAGCGTTCATCGGGAATCGCAATGCAGGCGGCTTCGAGCACCGCCGGATGTTTGTAGAGCATGCCTTCGACTTCGATGGATGAAACGTTCTCGCCACCCGAAATAATCAGGTCTTTTTTGCGGTCAACGATCTCGATCATCCCCTCGCTGTCCAGCGTCGCCATATCGCCCGTATGGAACCAGCCATCCACGATCACGGCCTCGGTCGCTTCCGGTTGTTTCCAATAGCCCGCCATCACGACGTTGCTGCGCGCGATGACTTCGCCCACCGTCTGGTTGTCGGCGGGAACGTCCTGGCCGTTCTCGTCCACCACACGCACCTCGACGCCGAGCATTTGGTAGCCGGTGCGCGTCTGCACACGATACTTCTCCTCGGCAGGCCAATCACGCATGTGCGGTTTGACTTTCGAAACAGTCAGGAAAGGCGAGGTTTCGGTCAACCCGTAAATCTGAATAACCTGCCAGCCCAACCGTTCCTGCATTCCTTCGATCAAGGCGCGCGGCGGCGCGGAGCCTGCGGTACCGACGCGTACGCCAGTGCGTGGCAACGCGGCTTGTTGCGCTTCGGTCAATGGATGATTCAAAGCCATGTTGATCATCGTCGGCGGCATACAGGCAAAGCTCATCCGCTCGCGCGTCACCAGGTCAAAGAAGCTCGCCGGTTCATACTTCTTGACGATGACGTGTTTCGCGCCGACGCCCGTCACCGCGTAAGGCAAGCCCCAGCCGTTGCAATGAAACTGCGCCAGCGTGTGCAGGTAAACATCGTCGTGCGTCAGGCCAAACTCGATGGTCGAGTTCAACGCGTTGATATAGAGGTTGCGATGCGTGGACATCACACCTTTCGGGCGGCCCGTCGTGCCGGAAGTGTAAAGAATCGTGGCAACGTCGTTCTCGTCAACGTCCGCTGGTATAGGCGCGGCGTTGGAAGCGGCGGCCAGCAGCGTTTCATAGTCTTGCCAACCTGTAGGCGGATCAGCAACCTCATCTGTGTGTGCGATGAAATGTTCGACGGTTTTCAGCTCCGGGCGAATCGTTTCGAGCGTCGGCACGAGCCAGTCTTCGACAATCAGAACTTTAGCTTCGCCGTGATTGAGGATGTAATTGAAATCGTCCGCGATCAGCCGAAAGTTGATCGGCATATAGATCGCCCCCATCAGTGGTGCACCGAAAAAGCCGTCGAGCATGCGATGGCTGTTCTGCGAAATGATCGCCACGCGGTCGCCTTGCTGCACTCCGAGCGAGCGCATCAGATTAACCCACCGATTCACGCGTTCGCCAAGTTGCCGATAAGTCAGGCGCAAATCGCCTGACACCACAGCCTCGCAATCGCCGTACACAGCCAGCGCGCGTTTGAGAAAATCGTATTCGTTGAGCGGAACCAGCACAGTTATATCTCCAATGTACCGTAGACTGTCAGTCTGCGGCTGGTTTGTCGTTGCGCCCTCCGGCTTCGGCAGGTATCTGCCGCGAGCCTGCCGCAGACTAACAGTCTACGGTACGGCGGGAAAAGATGGCGCGCAGCTTAGCATAAAGCGTGCATTGCGAAAATTGAGCGCCTGCGGCAACATCACTCGCACCGAACCCGACTTTTCCAAAGTCCGATAAGCTGGCAGAGCTTGCCGGACATTTACCGAGGAATAACCGCGATGGACGACAAGGCACTCGAACTCAGGATGATTTTGATCATCTACTTGAGCTTCATCATCAGCATCGCTTATGAAATGTGGCATTGGCGGCGGCGCGGTCGCACCGATAAGTACGTCACCAAAGATTCGCTAGCCAATTACGCGCTGTTGGCGATGCAGGTTTTCTTGGGCGAAATCGGCAAGGTGCTTTTTATCATCATCTGCCTTGATTGGGTGCGCGCGCACGGCATCCATCTGCTGGGCACGGGTTGGTTGTCCGCCGCAATCGCCTTCCTCGGCGTAGACCTAGGCTATTACTGGTTTCACCGGATGAGCCATCGCAGCCGCTTCCTCTGGGCGATTCACGTCTCGCATCATTCATCGGAATTGATGAACTTCTCGACCGCACTGCGCCAGCCGCCGCTCGAACACCTGCTTGATTGGCTCTGGTTCGTCGGCCTGGCTTGGCTGGGCATTCCGGCAAAGATGATTTTGTTGATGTACGGCTTGAACCTGACCTATCAATTTTTCATTCACACCGAACTGGTCTACAAACTGCCGCGCTGGATCGAGTTGATCTTTAACACGCCCTCGCACCACCGCGTGCACCACGGCAAAAATCCCGAATACATTGATATGAACTACGCGGGCGTCTTCATTATTTGGGATCGGCTGTTCGGTTCTTTTGTAGAAGAACAAGCGCCAGTGCGATACGGCATTCTGCATCCGGTGCATTCGTACAACCCGTTTTACGTGGGCTTTCATTTGTGGGCCGACATCTGGCGCGATCTGAAACAGCCCGCCGCACTCTGGATCAAGTTCAAGCAAATCTTTGCGCCGCCAGGCTGGGCGGAAGAATATCGTTTAGGACAACAAGCCGGAGCGCCCGCATTCACCGAAGCGCAGAAAGGAGTTTAGTCATGCGTAAATTGTTTCTCTTCACGATTGCCTTAACCTTGCTACTCACTGCCAGCAGCGCGCAGACGCCGCAACAACAGGAACCGCAAACTATCGAGGAATGTTTGAGGGCCGTTCAGCAATATGCGGGTCAGCAGGCCGCCGCCGCGCGCAAGGCCGGGCAGAAACCGGATTATCGCGCCTACCTGATGCAAGCCAAAGAGTTGGCCAAGCAGTACGCCACACGCTTCAAGATACAAGAGGTAAATGGAACTGACCTGCCAACCTTGGCTCGACTCTATCTCGAAGCCGATGAGCCTGGGCGTGCGCGTGAGGCAATCAACCAGCGGCTCAAAGCAACGAACCTGAGCGAGCGCGAGCGCGCTGAGGCCCTGACTTCCGCCATCGAAATTATGCTGAAAGGCTCGCCGAGCGAAGAGAACGTCAAACTCGCCGAGGAGTACACCGCGCAGATTGATGCTCTGTCGAATGAGGTGATCTTCCAGAAAATCTTCGCGCACAGCCGTATGGCAGGTTATTACGGCTATGCCGACATGGATGAGCCGAATTTGGCGCACAACACTGCTATCCTCAAACTCATCGGCCAGGTTCCACCGGAAAAGTACAACGCGACTTATAGCATCCCAAAGGTTTCGGCCTTCAACGCCATCGCGCTGGTACAGGCCAATCGTGGCGAGACTGGCAAGGCGCTCGAAACGCTGAAGCAAGGCAAAGCGGAATTAGGCGCTACGCCACCATTCCACACAGCGTTCGACCAAGCCATTGAACGCTATTTGCTGGTCGGCAAATCCGGCGCACCGCTCAAAGGCACGTATTGGCTCAACGCCGCACCTGAGACCAAACAACTCGACTTGCGCGGGCGCGTGACCTTGATTCAATTCACTGCGCACTGGTGCGGCCCGTGCCGCAAGAGCTACCCAGCGATGCTCAAATTCCATCAGCAGTTCAATCAACGTGGCTTGGACGTGATGCTGGCGACACAGTTATATGGCTACTTCGAAGATCGTCGTGATTTGAAACCGGAAGAAGAGATGGCCGCCAACCGCGAGTATTATCTCGAACACTACAAACTGCCTTTCAAGATTGCGGTCGAACCCCGCATTGATTTCTCCGACCGCGCAGCGGCGGAAGCCGCGCGGCGTGAAACGAACGAAGGCAAATACTTCATCAGCGGCATTCCACAAATCGTGCTGCTGGACAAGCAAGGCATCGTGCGCCAGATTTTGATCGGCTGGGACCCGGCCAACGAAACGCGCGTCACCAAGTTGATTGAACAACTGTTGAAAGAACCGGCTGTCGCTGCCAAATAGTGCGATACCGGCAAAGTAATTCAAGCTGCACGGCTGACGGCAAAGTTATAGCGTCTTTCAAATCGAAGCCCCAAGGGGGCGCAACATAATAGCCAGGGGCACAGCGAAGCGACGCCCCTGGTAAGAAATCAAAACAATCGCCAGCCCTGAAAGGGCGAGGCTCTGTCGAATTATCTCGCCCTTTCAGGGCTCGCAAATCCTATCCTGCTACCCAGGGCGTTGCCCTGGGCTATTGAATTATGCCCCTTCGGGGCTAAAAAACAGAAGGGCAACATTTCAATGGCTTCGACTGTTCCAGACTCAAATCCCAACCACGTTATCAAAGGCGGCAGCTTCCTCTTTGAAGACCGCACACCCGACGAAGTCTTCACCCGCGAAGAGATCAGCGAAGAACAACAGATGTTCGCTGGCGTCGCTGAAGAGTTCATGCGCAAAGAGGTCTTGACGCGCGAAGAACAGATTTACTCGAAAGACTGGGCCGTCACGCGCCAACTATTGCTCAAGGCCGGTGAACTCGATCTGCTCCGCATTGACATCCCCGAAGCCTACGGCGGCCTCGGTCTGGACAAGGTCAGCTCGGCCTACGTCGGCGAAGCGATTGCGCTGATGCCTTCGTTCGGCGCATCGCTCGGCGCGCACACGACTATCGGCACGCTGCCCATCGTCTATTTCGGCACGCCTGCGCAACGCGAAAAGTATCTGCCCAAGCTGGCGACGGGCGAATTGATCGCCGCGTATTGTTTGACCGAACCCTCATCCGGCTCCGATGCGCTTGCGGCCAAGACCAAAGCCACGCTGAGTGAAGATGGCAAGCATTACATCCTCAAAGGGCAAAAGATGTGGATCACCAACGGCGGTTTCGCCAACGTCTTCATCATCTTTGCCAAAGTGGACGGCGAGAAGTTCACCGCCTTTATCGTCGAGCGCGAGCACGGCGTGGTGAGCGGCCACGAGGAAAAGAAGCTCGGTCTGGATGGCAGCTCGACCACCGCCTTGATGCTCGAAGATTGCCGCGTGCCGGTTGAAAACGTGCTGGGCGAAATCGGCAAAGGCCACGTAGTCGCGTTCAATGTGCTCAACCTGGGGCGGTTGAAATTGGGTGGACGCAATTTGGGCCAATCGAAGATCGCGCTCAACCACGCCATCGCCTACAGCCTGGAGCGCCACCAATTCGGGCGCGCGATTGCGAGCTTCGGCCTGATTAAACGCAAGCTGGCCGAGATGACGATTCGTTGTTACGTCGGCGATGCGATTATCTGGCGCACGCTGGGGATGATTGACCGCGCGCTGGAAACAGTTGATCAGAATGATCCGCTACAGGCGTTGAAGGCCATTGAGCAATACGCAGTCGAATGTTCGATCAACAAAGTCTGGACGAGCGAGGCGCTCGGCTACATCGTGGACGAGACGGTGCAGGTCTATGGCGGCTACGGCTACTCGAAAGATTATCCAGCAGAGCGGGGCTACCGCGACGCGCGCATCACACGCATTTACGAAGGCACGAACGAGATCAACCGCGTCATCATCACGACTCGGTTGTTGAAGGCGGCAACCAGTGGCGCGGCGCCGTTGCGCGAGGTGGCAGCGCGATTAGCTGTGCATTTGGCGGACCGTACCGAAGCTGGCGCGGAACAACCCGAAGGGTTGTTTTACGTGCAACGCGCGATGACTGAAGCCAAGCGCACGGCCATTCTGGCGCTGGATGCCGTCGTGCGTTGTTATGGTGACAAGGCTGCCGAAGAGCAAGAAGTGTTGGGGCTGGTGGCCGACATTGTGGCGGAGGCTTTTGCTGTAGAGAGCGCTTGGCTGCGCACGCAAAAGCTGCTTGCCAATCGTGGCGAGCGAGACGCGGCAATTCCGTTGGAGATGGCGCGCGTCTACGCGAGCGATGCGGCAGATCGCGTTGCGGTAAACGCCCGCAATCTGGCTGCGACGCTGACTGAAGCGGGCATCGAACACGCGTTCGATCACTTGGCGCAGCCGCGACCGCTCAACACGATAGCCGCGCGGCGGCGCATTGCCGAGGCGCTGTTAGAAGCAAAACGTTACCGCTGGTAAGCCCGCGTTCAGAGTTCCGCCTTCAGGCGGCTAGCTCGTGCTTTAAAGCTTGGCCGCGTAAACGCGGGACTCTAAACGCAGCACGCAATTCCTATGATGAAAAAAACGTTGGCAATTATTGCGCTGGCAATTGCAACTCTTTCTCTGCTAGCTAGTGCGAAAGTTGCGCCCCCTAAACCTATCGCGCCCACACCTTCGTCAGCACAACTAGATTGGCAGCAGTTGGAATACTACGCCTTCGTTCATTTCGGCATGAATACCTTCACCGATCATGAATGGGGCGAAGGGCGCGCGCATCCCGACAATTTCAATCCGACACAGCTTGATTGCCGCCAATGGGCGCGCGTCGTCCGAGCCGCCGGGATGCGCGGCATCATCATCACTGCCAAACATCACGACGGCTTTTGTCTGTGGTCTTCGGCGACGACGGAGTATTCGGTCAAAAACTCGAAGTGGCGGGACGGCAAAGGTGATGTGCTGAAAGAATTGTCGGCGGCCTGCCAGGAGTACGGCCTGAAATTCGGCGTCTACATCTCGCCTTGGGATCGCAATCATCCGCTCTACGGCACGCCGAAATACAATCGCGTTTACAAAGAACAGTGGCACGAGTTGTTGACCAACTACGGCGAAGTCTTCGAGGCGTGGATGGACGGCGCGAACGACGGCAAGAAGCGCATGGTTTATGACTTCTACGGTTTCTCCCAAACGGTCAAGCAATGGCAGCCACGCGCTTTGATCTTCAGCGACGCTGGGCCGGACATCCGCTGGGTCGGCAATGAGCGCGGCTTTGCCGGCGAAACCAATTGGTCGCCGCGCGACAACGAAGGCACGTTTCCAGGCTTTGCTGACGAGAAACAATTGAACGTTGGCGACGAGAACGGCACAGTCTGGTTGCCCGCCGAATGCGACGTTTCAATTCGCCCCGGCTGGTTCTATCACGCGAACGAAGACGGCAAGCTGAAATCGGTCGAGCAGTTGATGAACATCTACTACGGCTCGGTCGGACGCAACGCCAATCTGCTGCTCAACATCGGCGTGGATCGGCGTGGATTGGTGAATGAGAACGACGAGCGGCGCTTGCTGGAATTCAAAGCGGCGCGGGACGAGGCGTTTAAGACTGACTTGGCGAAAGGCAAGATTACCGCGACGAACGTGCGCGGCAAGAGTGCCAGTTTTGGCGCAGAGAAAGTGCTCGACGACATCCCGCAAACTTACTGGGCGACCGATGACGGCGTGACGGCGGCAGCGTTGGAATTGGATTTTGGCCGCGAGGTCGAATTCAACCGCTTCCTCGTGCAGGAACAGATCGCGCTCGGCCAGCGCGTCAAAAAGTTTTCACTGCAAAGCTGGAATGGGCGTGAATACACGACCATCGCGCAACAAACGACCATCGGTTACAAACGCATCTTGCGCTTCCCGACCGTCAAAACCAGTAAGCTGAAGCTCAATATCGAAGAGGCCAAAGCTTGCCCGGCGATCAGCAAGATCGCCGCTTACAATGCACCGCAATGAGGAGGAACACCTTGTTAAACCGTTTGCTCGCCACCCTGCTATTTTGCTTAACGTTGTTCGTCGCGCTGCCTGCAACGGCGCAAGACCGCATCGGCACCGTGCAAGTGCGCGTCAAAACAGAGCGCGCCGATTGGACGTACAAGCTGGGCCAGCCGGTTAAATTCACTATCACCGTCATTCAAGACGGCCATCCAGCCACGAATGCCAAGCTGATTTATCGCATCGGCCCCGAACAAATGCCGCCGAAGATTGAACAGACCGTCACCTTCAACGGCGCTGAAATCATAGTTGACGGCGGCACGCTGAATGAACCGGGCTTCTTGCGTTGTATTGCGACGGCAGAAGTGAATGGCAAGAGCTATCGCGGCCTGTCTACTGCGGCCTTCGCGCCCGAAGCAATCAAGCCGACCGTCGAAGACCCGGCAGATTTCGATGGTTTCTGGAACGCCAACAAAGCGGCGCTCGCCAAAATCCCGCTCGACGCTAAGCTGACACTGCTGCCCGATTACGGCACAGCCACAGTCAATTGTTATCACGTCAATTTGCAAAACATCGGCATGGGCAACGCGCCCTCGCGGCTGTACGGAGTTCTGTGCGAGCCAAAAGCCGAGGGCAAGTATCCGGCGTTGCTCTACGTGCCGGGTGCGGGCGTGCGCCCATATCGTGGCGTGACCGAGATGGCCGCGAAGGGCATCATCACTTTTCAGATCGGCATTCACGGCATTCCAGTGACGATGGAACAGAGCGTGTATGACGCGCTCGGTGCAGGTGCTTTGCAAGGCTACCAGCTTTTTGGGATGGAGAGCCGCGACCGCTATTACTACAAACGTGTTTATCTGGGCTGCGTGCGTGCAAACGACTTCTTAGCCGGCCTGCCGAAGTGGAATGGTAAAGATTTAGCCGTGTCCGGCGGCAGTCAAGGCGGGGCGTTGACCATCGTCACGGCGGCACTCGACCCGCGCGTGAAAGGCATGGCAGCAATCTATCCTGCGCTGTCTGACACGACCGGTTATCTGAAAAACCGCGCAGGCGGCTGGCCTCACATGTTCCGCGCGACGGGCGCAACGGGAGAAAGCCCGCACCGCACGCCGGAGAAGATTGCCACGCTCGGTTATTACGATGTAGTCAACTTTGCGCGTCGCGTGCGAGTGCCGGGTTTGTATTCGTGGGGCTACAACGATGAGACGTGTCCGCCGACTTCGATGTATTCGGCTTACAACGTCGTAACCGCGCCAAAGCGGTTGTTGTTGGCGCTCGAAACCGGACATAACAACGTGCCGGAGCAGATGGAACAGATCAACAAGTGGCTGGAGAGTTTTCTGAAAAACGGTAAAGGCGAGTATTAACCTTAGCGCGGTTCTCAATTTGCAATTGAATATACGTCCGAGCGCGCAGCGCCGGTACGGTGTTCTCTGTGCTTAAAGCTTCGTCTTCCATTTGAGGCTACGATGAAAAACCAAGCTCTTTCGCGTCGCAACTTTCTCAAATCCACGACTGCGGGCGTCACCGTCACAACCGCGCTTTCCTATTCAAACGTGCTGGGCGCCAACGAACGCATCCGCCTCGGCGCCATCGGCACGGGCGGGCGTTGCCGCTCGTTAATGAACCACGCCAAGGTGCATCCCGATGTAACGTTTACCGCCATCTGCGACGTATATGAGCCGCGTATGGGCGATGCGCTAGAGCACGCACCCCAAGCCAAACAATACCGCGACTATCGCGCGTTGCTCGATGACAAAACCGTAGACGCCGTCATCATCGGCAGCCCCGATCACTGGCACGCCAAGATGACCACCGATGCCGTCAACGCGGGCAAGGATGTGTACGTCGAAAAGCCTGTCACGCACACGCTCGAAGAAGGCGCGCCGCTGATCAAAGCCGTCGAAGCCAGTCGTCGTGTCGTGCAAACCGGCACGCAGCAACGCAGTTGGGAACATTTCATCCTCGGCAAACAACTCGTAGACAACGGCGCGCTCGGGCAAATCACCGCCGTGCGCATGTGGTGGTATCAGAACTATTACGCCCGCACCGCGCCCAAAGAACTCAACTACGCCAAATTCGATCAAAAGGCCTGGCTCGGCAATGCGCCCGCGCAAGAAATCTCCGCGCTCAAATACCGCACCTGGCGCTGGTTTTGGGATTTCGGCGGCGGCGCGCTGACCGATCTGATGTCGCATTGGATTGACGTGGTGCATTGGTACACCGGTTCGCCCACGCCTGTGAGCGCGATGACGACGGGGCAGCGGTACTTGCTCAAAGAACTCGAATGCCCCGACACGATCACTTGTGTGCTGGATTACCCGAAGAATTTCAGCGCGACCTATCTCGGCCAAATGGCTTCCAGCGTAGACGACGGCGGCCTCGAACTGCGCGGCACCAAAGCAACCATGAAACTCGACCGCTCCGTCCTCACCATTCACCCAGAAGGCGGCGAAACCGATAGCAAATTCGGCGAGATCAAGCCTTCAGTTGTGATTCGCTCGCGCGCCGATGGGACGATTGCGCACATTCGCAATTGGCTGGATTGCATCAAGAGCCGCCAGACGCCGACAGCGAACATCCGCGTCGCGGTGGAATGCGCACGTGCCGCGCACATCGGCAATCTGGCGTTGCGGCAGGAACGGAAAGTAAAGTGGAATGCGCAGGCGGAGCGGGTGGAAGTGTGACAAGCTCAAAAGCCCTGAAAGGGCTTGATTCAATAGCCGGGGACAACGTCCCCGGAGAGGCGAAATATGGCTACCGACCCTGAAAGGGTCGCACACAACATCAATCCCACAAATACCGCTCGTCGTAATCAATTTCATACCGCATCAACACTTCGCGCAATTCATCATCAAAACTTTGCTTTTGATGATGAATCTTTTGCTTGGCCAAATAACCACGAAGCGTTTCAACCTGTGATTGGCCAATCGTGAATGCGCCGTAGCCTTCTTGCCAATGAAAGTCAGCGAATTCTTTCCCTTGCGTCTTAATCCATTTCGACGAGCTTTGTTTGATCTCTTTCACCAATTCACTCAACGCTACGTTTTTTGATTGCGAAACCAACAGATGCACGTGATTCATCGTGCCGCCTGATGCAAGCAATACTGACTTTTCGTTTTTGATTATTCCGCCGATATAAGCGAAAAGCTCCGGTTCAATTTCAGGCGTAATCAGGTCGGCACGATTTTTGGTCGAGAAAACGAGATGAACCAACAAACTGGTCAGCGTTTGAGCCATCGCATGACCTCCCAGGTGTTAGTGCGACCCTTACAGGGTCGGTGACTCTACCCTAGTCGAGTGTGAAAAAGTCAGGTTGTTGCACAAAGGCGGGGGTTTTCAACGAACGCCCGCCAGAGCTTTTTCAAATTCCACGCGCACCCGCTCAGCATCGCATTGATCCGATCCCCAGCCTCTCCCAGCAGATGATTGCGTTCCATCCCGTGATCGTGCTTCGTATGTCCGATCACTGGCTCAATCGCACTGCGGCGGCGCAGCAGCTTGGTCAACCTCCGCGAGAGATTCCGCCGCCCGGAAAGGTAAACCGCCACTGCTTCAGGATGATGTTTTGAACCGCGATAGCCTCGATCCACGAACGCTTCTGTCGGTTTCACCCCGGTTAGTTGCTCAACTTGCTCCACCGCAGGTCGCAAGGTAGCGCCGTCATACGGATTGCCTGGCTCAGCATCAATTCCCACGATCCAGTTACTGCGATTGGTCGTCACCACTCTGACCTTGCAGCCAAATTCATAGCGCTTGTGCGCCTTGCCTTTGGCGATGCAGGCGACCTCCGGTGCGTGTACACTGTAGAGCTTGCCGCGATCCTCACGTTGTTGCTCAAAGATACGCCGCGCGATCATCAACAAGCGCGCCTGCCGCTCAGTCAGTGGCCCAACAAAGCGCTCCAGATTGCGCAGCACCCGGCCCAGATATGTCCGCAGCTTCTTGGTTTGCGCCCGTGCACGCTTCAACTGTTGGGCTGCTGCGTAGCGTCCTTGACGAGCCAAGGCTTGCTTACCAACCCGCTCGTAACTTTGGCGCAGTTGGCAGGGCAAGCTCCACGCTAAGCGCACTAACGCACGCCGCGCCTTGTGGTAGAGCCGTGCATCAGTGGGAAAGGCGATGGCCTTCTCCTGTACAGTCGTGTCCACAATCACGCGTTGTAGTTCGCTTGGCTTGAGCAATTGCGCGCGTTGCGCCGTGTCGAGTGATTGCTTGAGCAGTTGCTCGATGCCCTTAGCCCCTACGCGCTGCCGCCATTTCACCAGCGAAGTCGGCACACACGGCAATTCGTGGCGGAAGTACTCTTCGCCACAGAAATACTGCCAGTAGGGATTCTCCACCCAACTCGCCAAGACGACCTCATCACTGACGTGATAAAGGTGCTTCAAGTAATGCAAGCCTACTAAAAGCCGCGTCGGTAAAGCGGGACGGCCCACGCCTTCAGCGTAGAGTGGGCCAAACTCGTCTTCAAAGACCTGCCAGTTGATGGCAGCCGCCAAGCGAAACAAGGGATGTTCTCGATTGAGCAATTCCCGCAACGAGGTTGCGCCCCTAGACGGGTCGAGATAAGCGGGCTTTCTCCATTTCATCAAATCACCAGTTTTTCATCCTTTCCAAGTGTTTGCTGGTGATTTTATACCCACTCGCTTTGCCTTATCATCCACGCTCTCAATGTCTTCCGACTTTTTCAGGGACAACTACCCTACTTTTCCGGGGACGTTGTCCCCGGCTATTGAATTAAGCCCTTTCAGGGCTTTTTTCATGCCAATTGAGTTGGTAAAACTACTTGGTGTTGAAGCGCAATACATCATTTATTATATTATGGCGACAATAACCTGACTTCGACAATCATTGGTAAACGACTGTTACGTCGTGTTTTTCAAGCCAAACCAGCCTTGGTTTAGCGCATTGCCCGAGCAACAGGCTGTTATTGGCGACAATCATTAGCTCAGACGCGCGTTTTATCAATGACTTTCTTGATTGTGTGCAGATACATCTGCTTGACGCGCTGATTCGAGAGCTTGGCGTAGCGCTCACTCGATTCGATAGAGGAATGGCCCAGCAGTTCTTTAATCGAGATCACTTCCGCGCCTTCCTCTAAGAGGTTGGAAGCGAAAGTGTGGCGCAAACTGTGACAACTGGCTTTGAGGCCGGCAGCTTTGGCATAGCGCTCGACCTTCTTCTGAATGCCTTTGCGCGATAGCGCACGGTTGGCACGCTTCTGATTCCAGAAGAACAACTCATTAGGCACTGAAGTTGGACGCAGTTTCAGACAGTGCTGGAGCGCGGCCAGTGCATCGGTAGACAGATAGACCACGCGATCCTTGCGCCCTTTACCTTGCTCAACCAGCAGTGACTGCTGTTCCCAATCAATGTGGCTAAGTTTGAGCTTGGCGACTTCGCTTACGCGCAGGCCGCAACGTAGCATCAGCAGGCACAACGCGTGATCCAGCGGGTTGTTGATCTGCGCGAAGAGTTGTTTGACTTGCGCTTGCGAAAGCTTCTTGGGTAGCGGTCGGCCACGCCGCAAAAAATGGCTTGGCTTGATCGGATTGATGCTCAACACTTGTTGCTCAATCACCAAGTAGTCAAAGAAGTGCTTGATGGCGTTGAGCCGCCGGTTGATCGTCGTGGCCGCCAACTCAGCGCGCGCTTGTTGTTGCACAAAGTGATCCACATCGCGCCAGGAAACCTGGCGGAGCTCTTTATCGAGTTCAGCAAAGAACAGCCGTAGGTCACGGCCATAGTTCTCGACGGTGTACGGCGAATAATTGCGGGTTTGCAGATGTGCACAGAATTGCTTGATTTGAATTGGTTCCATCCTTACCTCCGACCGATGGCCTGGCGTTGTTCAACTTTCGTCATGGCCTGATCGTACTGTTGTCGCTTGGTAGTATCGTAGAGTTGCGTGTAGCGCAACGTGATCTGGATCGAGCGATGCCCCATTAGTTCCTTGAGCACTTCGAGCGGGACACCCGCGTTC
Source organism: uncultured Acidobacteriota bacterium (assembly GCA_963699175.1). Taxonomy (GTDB): domain Bacteria; phylum Acidobacteriota; class Blastocatellia; order RBC074; family RBC074; genus JACPYM01. Next base: position 3,636,516 of record OY969418.1, read on the forward strand.
AGCAACTCCGTCGCGAAGGTGTGACGCAGACAATGGGGTGAATAGTGCTTGGCAATGTTGGCCTCCCGGAGGTACTCATTCATCAGCACATTGATGCGCGAGCGTTCGAGCGGTGTGCCTTTGCGAATGCGGCTGGGAAAGAGATATTGGTCAGCGGCTTGGCGGGCTTGCCAAGTCTTCAATGCTTGCTCCACATCGGGCGAGAAGTAAACGAGGCGATCCACCTGGCCTTTGCCGTTGTTGATGCGCGCCGTGCCGTCATCGAAATCAATCGCCTCCCAGGTCAGCGCGCAGACCTCCGAAACGCGCAAGCCGCAGCGCAACAGCAGCAGGAAGATGAGGCGGTCTCTGACCGAATCAATGACTTTGAAGAAAGCCGCCAAATCGGTTTCGGCCATTGGCTTGGGTAAGGTGGTGGGCGCCAGAAGCCGATGGCGGCGGCGCAGAATCGGCTGTTGTGCGATCAGGCCGTCTTCGCGCAGGAACTCGAAGAATTCCATCAATATGCTGAGCTTGACATTGATGGTGCTGGGCGCGAGACCGGCCTGTTGCGCGGCGCAGACGAACGCGGAAATGTCTTGTGAGGTGGTTTGCGTGAGATCCGCAATGAGTGCGGATTGACGCGCGTCTGGCAGATGACGCGTCAGACATTTGAGCGTGCCTGCAACCGCCAGAAGTGTGCTGCGGGCGTAATTGCGAGACTCAAGCACAGCGAGATAGCGCAGCGCGTGTTGTTGGTTAATGGTGCTGAGAAAAGAAAGAGCAGTTGTGAAGCGAACGGAAATTGGACAATCCATCGTAATGACCTCCACTAGCTACGGAATGAATCCCGTAGTTTAGGGAAGTCAGGTTCGGATTGTCGCCATAACTGTTATTGTGTGATGCGCCTTCGCTCAGCTTTTGATGTGATGGCATTGATCTTGGCTACAGAATCCCCTAATTGAGCCAAAACTGCCTTACTAATCCTTGAGCTTAATGTAAGGGCGGCTCTACCCGAATCCCGAGTATGAATGCAAGCTAGCCCGATATGCATTGCCGATAGCAGAACCACTAAAACCAAGTGGTACTTGTTCAACAAATCAACCGCTCTTCGAACTAACCAACCTTCGCCTTCGTCCATATGCTCCTCCTCTCTGGATAGCGTACAGACATACTCGGTAGCCTCCAGGCCCTGGTAGTTAGGCTCGGGAATCGAGTACAACCGCCCGATTGAAATTATACTGACGTATCATCTGCTTGTCAGCGTGCTTGTTCTGGTGCTCTGCTTCTGATGCATTATGATTATAGTAAGCAGGCCATGCTTCAGGCAGTCTAACTACAAACTCAGCCGCGTCGTAATATCCGAAAACTCATACTGCCGCGCCGTCCCTTTCGCCTTGCCCCGCCGATGCTTGATCTGAAATGTCACGATGGTTTGGCGATCAATTTTCAAACCGAATTCCGTCGCCGTTGCTTGGCTGTTGCGCGGGCGCGCCGGAAGAAACGAGATGCGTTCGGCGGTGACGGCGTTTACGTCCAGCGCATCCAGGCGCGAATCCCATTTCACTTCGCCGTCTGCGCGGTCAAAGATGATGACGCGGCTGTCGTCGTTGCCGTGTTTGTAATGGCGTAATTGCTTGAACAGAGTTTGGGCAGCGGCGAGGTTGGTGACGCGAGCGCGGCGGAAATCGTTGATGGCGCAATCGGCGAGCGCGAGCTTGCGGATGAGTACTTCGGCTACTAGGCGCGCGACGTTGCGGTAGTTGGCCTTTAACTCCGCTTCATCCGCGAAGCCCAATTCGCGGATCAGCCCGGCGTATTCTTCACGCGACACGTTGAAATAACGCGCCAGCCATTTGTTGAACAGATCGGGCGTCTGGCCCTCGGCGACGGCGACTTTGTTCGATTTGTCAGTTTTGACCGAGACGGGCAGCGCCGTGCCGTCGGTGAATTCCAACCGCACATCACCCGCGTGAGCATTGGCGAATTCACGCGCCGTATGCCGCACCGCCGCGAGCGTCTTGCCGCTATCGGTGAGCAACTGTTGTGCGCCTTGCTGGGCGGCGCTACGGATGAATTCGACTTCGCGTTGTAGTAGGGCGCGGCGTGCATCTGTGCTTGGCGATCGCGCGAGCGCCGCTTGCAGCTTGGCCTCAGTCTTGGCGACAGCGAAGCGGGTTTGCGTGAGCCTGCCTTGTTCGATTAATTGATTCGCCAGCAACAATTCGGCGTAAGTGCCAAGCGCGTCGTGAAAGCTGCCCTCGATCACGTCGAATTCTGCTTTGCTAATCCCTTCGCTTGGCTTGGAAGGAAGAACGGGCGGCTTTTGTTCGGCCTTGCCCAGGCCGTCCACCAAAATTTCAGACAACCGCGCGAGCAGCAACAAGCCCGGATTGTCAGCCGACCAATTGACCTCCGGCATGTAATCAACCGTCAGCGCCATCGCAATACGGCCACGCGGCGAATAAACAATGCCGACATCGCTGCGCAATGCGTCGAGCGCACCAGCCTTGCTGGCTACTTCAACGCCTTTCAGCCTGCGCACCATTCCGTTGCGATCCTGCTGACGTTTGAGCAACGCGATCATCTCTTTGGAAACTTCGGGCGAAACGACTTCGCCACGTTCGATTCTTTCCAGCAACGTCACCATCTCGTGCGGCGTGCTGACGCCGATGCCGTAGGCGCTGCCATCGGCGCGCTTGTTCCAGGCTTCGGCAAAAGCCTTGCTCTCGCCGCCGCCGCCGATCTTGCGCAACGAGCGGATGGCTTTCAGCCCCAAGGCTTCCATCCGCGCGTTGACTGCATCCGTCGTCAAATAATCAAGCACCAGATTGGTTGCCGTGTTGTCGCTGACCACGATCATCAAGTTGACACAATCGCGCAGCGTGAGCTTCAAACCATCACTCAACTCGAACAGCACACCTGAGCCGCGTACTTGCTTCTCTTTAGTCAGCAACAGTTCATCGTTCCATTTGGCTTTGCCTTCGGCCACGCGGGCAAAGGCTTCGACCATAATCGCCAATTTGATCGTGCTGGCCGTGCGCGTGCGCTCATCGGCGTTGACGCCATAGCTTTCGCCCGTGTCGAGGTTTTTAGCGTAGAGCCAGACCTGGCCTTTGAAATCGGTAATAGCTGCGCGCACACGTGCATCAATCGCCTTCGTGAGCGTAGCGTTTTGCGCGCAGACTTGTGCGAGCAACCCAGTAACAAGCCAAAAACAAACTGCTAATGAGTTGTTGAAATGTTGTTTGTGTCTGAGCATCTTTAATTCGATAAGCCGTGGGCCGCCAACAAGGGTAACAAGATTGGTTCGACCTCGGCACGAATCGCCGTGTTGGCATAGCCAATCCACGAAACATCGCTCGTCGTATCGAGCGGCGCATCAAGCGGCTGTCCGCCCCCATCGGTTATTTGCACACCCCCTTCTTCAGCGATTAACGCCGTGCACAAATCGTAAGGGTGACAAGCGTGCCCGGTCGCCTTGCCCTCACGCGCGAACTTGGCGTAGAGCAGGCCGCGCACGTCCACCAGCATCCGATCCCGCCCCATCATCAATTCGTAAAGCTGGCCGCCCGTCGTCAAGTACTGCTCATCAAAAAGGGCCGTCTTGCTAACTTCCAGGCCGCCAATCAGCGCTTGTGCCAACGCTTCTTCCATTGCGGCGAAGACTTCCTTCCCGCCGGGAAAGGGATGAAAGAACGAAGCGAAGCCGCCGTGAATCGTCGTGGCGCGCGAAGGCTGTGGTTGAAAACGCGCGCGTTCGCCCGTAATGAGATTGACCGTTTCGCCAAACACGCCCTGCCCACGCACAGCCCACAGCGTGTCGGTTAGTGCTGCGCGCGTTGTCGGGATTTCAACCTGCACGGCGATTTTGATGTCGCGCAAGCTGGTCGCCGCGCCGCGATTCGGCGCAAGCCCGGCCAGCCACCACGCGCTGCGTTTGTTGTACATAATCGGGCGCGTGCCGTCTATCGGATCAACGATCAGCCGCGCCATGCATTCATCAAGCGGCGTTCCGGCGGGAAAGGCCAGCGGTTGCTCGTCATTCACGCCTTCGCAAATCAACGCGAAAGAAAGCAGTGGTTGCAGTTCTTCGACCAACGCGGGCAGCAAGATCGTTTCGACCGAACGATCAATCACATAGATTTTGTCCGCCGCCGTTTCAAATGCGATCTCTGACAGACTCTCGCTCGATTGCCGCCGCAACTCCGTCAGTACGTGGGCGCGCACTTTCTCGCCCACGCGCGCGAGTCGCTGCCGCAATTCTTCCGCTCGTTCCAGCATCTTCCCTACGTCGTCTATCATAGCCCGTTGAAAACCGGTCGCCGCTTTTCGGCAAATGCGCGCATCGCTTCTTTCGTATCTTCGCTCGCCAGGCAGTGGAAGATCGAACTAATCTCGCGCCGCAATTGGTCGGTCAACTCTGAATCCAGCGAAGCCAGCAACAACCGCTTCGACAATGTCTGTGCCAGCGGCGGCCCGGCGGCAAGCTGCGCAGCCAACTCTGCCACACCCGCCACAAATTGCTCGACAGGCAGCACACGACTGACCAAACCGATCTGCTCGGCCTCGGCAGGCTTCACATCTCGTGCCGTCAAGATTAACTCGGATGCGCGCGACCAACCGACCAGACGCGGCAGAAAGTAGCTGACGCCCGCATCTGGACACAGCCCGATGCGCGTGTAGCCCGTGCTCAACACCGCCGCCTCGCTCATCACGCGCAAATCACAAGCCAGTGCCAAGCCGCAACCAGCGCCGACCACCGGGCCATTGATGGCCGCAATCACCGGCTTGTCACAACCAGTCACGGCCAGCACCCAGCGCCCGACCCAGTGCAGATCGTCCAGCCGTTCGTGGCGTGATTTGCTGCGCACATCACGCATCGCCGCGACGTTTTCGGGCGAGAGTTCCAGCCCGGCGCAAAAGCCGCGTCCAGCGCCAGTAATGACGACGACACGCACGGAATCATCTTGCGAGGCTTCGCTGAGCGCGGCGGGCAGTTCGTCCGCGAGCTTCATATTCACGGCGTTCAGTTTGTCGGGGCGGTTGAGCGTGATAGTGCGCACGCCAGCGGGAGTGGTTTCGATCAACAGATGTTCGTATGAATCGCTCATTGCCTCAATCCTCTCTTAGTAAGCTTGTTTTCGTTAGTATGGCCTGCCAACATAATCGCACGTTATCGCAATCATCGCACGAAGGAAATAGCTATGAAGAAGTTCTGCACATTCACTGCACTCATCGCTTGCGTCTTACTCACCCTCATCCAACCAAGCCTCACGCAAAAACCGCCCGGCCAAGACTACCTCGTCTACGTCCTCTCCGAAGCTGCCGACAAAATCTCGCTGATCCGCTTTGGCCCCGCTGGTGCGAAGGTCGAAAAGGAATTCACCACCGGCCTGATGGAACCGGACATTGATGGCCCACACGGCATTGCATTTGCGCCCGACCGTCAGACCTATTTCGTCTCGCTCGGCCACGGGCGTCCGTTCGGCTCGGTCTGGAAGTATTCGGCCAAAGACGACAAAGTGCTCGGCAAAGTCACGCTCGGCAACTTCCCCGCGACGATGGATATTTCACCCGACGGCGCGTTCCTTTACGTCGTCAATTTCAACCTGCACGGCGATATGGTGCCCTCGTCGGTCTCGGTCGTCTCCACCGAAGAGATGGTCGAACTCAAACGCATCCCGACCTGCACGATGCCGCACGGTTCGCGCTTCAACCCGCAGGGCACTCGCCATTATTCGGCCTGTATGATGGACGATTTGTTGGTCGAGATTGACACTGCCACCTTCAAGGTCGCGCGCCACTTCCGCCTGACCAGAGGCAAAGAGGCCGGGATGCAAGGCTCGCCGTTCGAGATGGGCCATTCAACCCACGCCACGCACGACGCAGGCGGGCACGGCTTGGAAGCGCCGAAGCCGGGCGACGTGTCGTGCTCGCCGACGTGGGCGCAACCGTCTAGTGACGGCGCATCGGTCTTTGTCGCCTGCAACAAATCGAGCGAGATTGTCGAGCTTGATGCCAAGACCTGGCGCGTGCTGCGCCGCATCGAAGCCGGGCCAGGCGTCTACAACCTGGCTGTGAGCAAAGACGGCAAGCTGATTGCGACCAATAAACGCGGGCCTTCCGTGTCGGTCTACGATACGAAGACGGGCAAGGAGTTGGCGCGCTTGCCGACCAAACGCAAGGTAGTGCACGGCGTGGTCGTGTCACCGGACAATCGCTATGCCTTCGTTTCGGTCGAAGGCGTGGGGAGCGAGCCGGGTATGGTTGAGGCGATTGATTTGGTGGCGTTGCAGACGGTGGCGACAGTGGAAGTGGCGCAGCAGGCAGCGGGGATTGATTTTTGGAAAACTGAGTCTGTAAGAAGACAATGAAATCAAGGTCTTCCCATCAGAACAAATGGCGCCCAATAGTACGGGGAATTGCCTTGCTTGATTGCGTCCAACTGAGCGCGCTGCAGCGCTTCGGCTTTGTTCAATTTGATTGTCGCTTTTCCCTGCTTCACGCCCTGTCGCCAATTACGGTAAAAGCGGATCATCAAATCCGCCGCGCTCTTGTCATCCACTTTCCATAGGCTGACCATTACTGACGGCGTCCCGGCATACATAAATGCGCGCATCAAACTCATCAGACCCTCGCCTTTTACCTCTTTGCCCAGCCCGGTTTCGCAAGCCGACAACGTCACCAAATCGGCGTTGAGCTTCAAATTGAAAATTTCGTAAGCCGAGAGCAAACCGTCTTCGCGCTCTCCGGCTTTATCCGCGGGTGGTAATGACAGCACGAGGCCTGAGAAACGTGGCCGCGCTTCATTGACGTAGCCGTAAGTCGAGAAATGCACCAACCGATATTGGCTCAGCTTGTCTTTCTGCTTGACGTTCTCTTCGCTGGCTTCAGAGCCAAGAAAAAGATCGGCTTCGCTGCTGCCAAATAGTTTGGCGATACCTTCGGCCTCGCGGCGGCTGTGCGGCAGACGGTTCAGGCTCAAGCGTCCGCCCGCGCTCGCAGCACGCACGGTTGAAGCAATCACGCCCTCGGCGTTCTGTTCGTAGACTGGGTCGGCGTAAGCCACGAAGGCTTTCGGCGCGGCTGGCCGTGACTCATTCCGCAATCCGGCCAGCACGCTCGCCGAGGGCGAGTAGCTGACGGCAAAGCTTTTGACCAGATACGGCAACTGCAGCAGATTGCTCTGCGCTGTCGAAGTAGAAGTAAATAAGACCTCGAATGGCAACCGGTGCAAGTCACCGTCGGGTATAACAACCAATTCGCGCTTGCCTAGTAGCAGGCGCTTCGCCAGTTCAATCAACTGCTTCGACAATTCAACAGCCTGCCGCCGATACTCTTCACCTGAATAAGCCCAATTGGAACTCCATTCCGACCTTCGGGCTATACCAAGAAGAGATCGGCGCCAAGCTTGGATTTGATAAGAAATTTGTCGAGTTGAACCGGCTGGCGATCGCTCCCGAATACCGCCGCATTTCGGTGCGCAGCCATCTCTTGCTCTTTAAGGCTGTGCTTCGTCACGCCATTGAACGGCAGGGCGATTACTTGCTGGCAGCAGTCCAGCCGAAGCACGTCGTTTTCTATCATGCGTTGTGCTTCACGCCGCTCTCGCCCAGCAAGAAGTATCCAGAATTGGACATCGAAAGCGTGTTGATGGCTGGCTCACTTTCTGCCGACAACATTTGGCGCTTGCGTGCTGGTTCGGCTTACTACGGCCAGCTTTTCGATGAGCAGCCAAACGGCGGAGTTTCACGTTCGCTCGTGCAAGACGATAGCATCTGCGTAGCGCAGCATTCCGCGACGTAATTTTTTGCTCGCCTCAGTAGTTTTGGCTGTGTGTTCCATCCTCTGTTATTGGAAGCGATTTCAGCGACTGTAGTAAGACCGCTCGGCCTTTGTCTTATCGTTGCGTTCGGTCCGTCAGGCGCACTTACGCAGCCCAGTTGTGTTGATTTAGTGCCAGTGCTATAAGGTCGTGGGCTTCCACCAAACTTTCAGGTCTTGAACGGGTCAGTTGGCGAAACTGCTCTCTTATCTTCATCTCAGATTCAAGCAACTAATACTTGACGCTGTTCAACACAAACCAACTAGCTTAAGTTTAGGAGGAAAGTTATGAGTACAATCAGATTCACTTTCGACGACCTTTGTGCATTCTTCACCAGTAACAAGCCACAGGTGATGGTAGGGTTGATAGATACATCAGATGCTCCGCCAAATGACATCCACTATCCGCACATTGTCATTGAGGAAGACGGCGGAGCGGTTGCCGGTGAGTATCACGGTTTCAACTATCACGGCTACGGGCAGATTTATGGCGACATCTTTCTGGATGTGCATCCGGCGGCAGAGCCTCTCAGCTTTTACGAGCCGCTTACAACACACGGCCCCAGAGAGGAGCGCCAACCGTTTCAGACTCTCATTGATATTGAAGAGAGGCTCTACCCGCAACAGCCGCTGGGTGTAAGGCCGGAACGCTGCCGGGCACGTTTGCATTTTCGTAATGGGGAGCTTTACGCGCGCGGGCCGTTGCATGACGTAGCCTTTGCCGACTTATTGACCGCTAGACCGTGTGACGATATTCCGGCGATCAGTGCCGCGGCGTCCGCCGGGTTGGATGTCGTGGTGCCTGACCACGGTTACGCTGTGCTCCATTTCAGCGGCGGCGCCAATGATTTTGTCTTCAAGGGCGGGAAGAATTACAAAGTCACCGTGACTAACAAAGCGAGATCGTTTACCTCACAACACTTCCAATACCTCTATCGCATTTTGGATCAGCCACCAGCCAGCCGCCTTGTCCCGGTGGGCGCAGTCACCAAGAGTATGGGGAATCTATACGTTAGAGATTGGGTTTGTATGATTGGGTGGTTTGGCAAGACGGATTATCGTCCACTTGTCCCGCACCTGGATTGGTAGTTTTCCGTAGATGCAGCTTAGCTCTGCTCAGCGTTTGTTGGCAGTAGCGGCAAGTCTGATTGTCGCTACTGTCACAATGGCCGGCCTTTGGAATTGGTCACGTCCGCAGTGAAACTCAATCAAATCTACCAGCGCCTGCGAATCAATCGCTCTAACTACTCGCCCGGCGCAGTCGTCGAACCTTTCTGCTTTGGCTGGCCGAGCTTCATAATCCAGACGCCGGAGTTGATGTCGTTGAAAAAGATGTACTCGCCGAATTGTCGCGCGCCCCACGCGAACGGCACGTTCGGGCGGAAGCCTTGCTGGTCGCCCGTCCACAAGCGCGCAATCTCGCGGCCCTGCCGATAGAGGTCGCCGCGCAATTCGCCCGACACGTCCAGCACGCGCCCGCCGCCGCCGTAATAGCCCATCACCAAAATATCATCCTTCACCCAAACGTTGTGCGCGCCGCCTTCGGGCACGCCGTATTCGGCGACTTTGCGTGGGTGCAAGATGTCAGACACGTCTACCACGTGCAGTACGCCGCGCGCCGGGATGCGCTCCTTGCCGTAGATGTTGAACTCACCCGGAAAGACTTCGTCGCCGACAAAGACGTAGTTCTTGTAGCGGTAAACTTCGTGCGTCCCGGCCAGCCAGCCATCGCCGTACAGTTCGTTGTGATTGAAGCGAATCTGACTGACGAGTTGCGGCCTTTCGGGCGCGCCACCTTTGATGCCTGCGCCCACGTCGAGAATGATTAACCCGTCGCGCCAGTAGGCTAGATAGGCCAAGCCGTCTTTCACCTGTACGTCGTGCAAGTAGCGCCCGACGGAGAATTGGCTGTCCGCCTTGCCAGCCCCGTGCCCAGACGTTTCCCAGCGCGCCACTTCTTTCGGATTCTTCACGTCCTTGAAGTCAATCACACGCATCGAGCCGGTCGCGTCATCGGTCAGATAGACGTAATGCCCGTCAATGTAGGCGCTGTGCACACCGCCGCTGACCGTCGCCGTGTATTCGGAGATGACTTTCGGATGCGCCGGGTCGGTTGTGTCCAGGAAGACTATGCCGTTCTTGCGGCTCGAAGCGCCTTCACGCGTGAGCACGCCGATCTTGCCGTCGGGCGTGACGCTCACGTCGTTGACGATGCGCGCGTCTACTTTGAGCGTGTCGGTAAATTTCGGATGCGCAGGATCGCTAATGTCCCAGACCTGCACTTGATCCCAAATCGTCGCGACGTAGAGATAATTGCCGAAGGGCCATTGTTCGGAGCTTTGCATATCTTTGAGCCGGATGCGCCCGACTTCAACCAAGGCGCGCTCGGCGTTGCGCGGCGCCACTACAACTGAGGTGGAAGACGATTGATCGCCAATCGTCGCCGTCACGATGTAGCTGCCTGGGCGTTCGGCCACAAAGCCGCCGTCACTTTCGACAACCGCGCCTTCGCCACTCACCGTCCAGCGCACCGCTGCGTTTTTGATCTCAGCGCCGCCAACGTCTTTAGCCTGCGCGGCAAACCGCACGACATCGCCCGTGCGCGCGTTGGCTGCTTTAGGTGTAATGGCTACGCTGTGCACATTGCTCTTCACCACGTCGAGCGTAATTGCAACCATTGCTCCTTCGGCCCTGGCTATCAATTTGGCCTGGCCTGGCGCAACACCTGTCAACAAGCCTGCCGCATCAACCGTAGCAACGGACGGATTGGCTGATTCCAAACTCACCTGCACTTCGTTGCGCGGGTCGCCGTTCGCGCCGATGGCCCTGGCGTTGAGCTTCAGCGTGCCACCCACCACGAGCGGAGCAGTCGGCTTGTCAATTTCGACGTGCGCCACGCGCGCCGGTTTGATGCGAATTGTCGTGCGCCCGATCTTGCCGCCGACCACCGCCAATACGCGCACTTCGCCGGGCGCGAAGAAAGAGATCGTGCCGTCCTCGCTCACCGCCGCCAAGTCAGACGGCATGGCAGCCCAGATCATCGCCTTCTGCTCGACCATTTTACCGCTCTCATCCAAGCCTGCGACGGTCAACTTGAGTTGCTGTCCGACTTCGCCTTCGGCATTGGCGGGCGCGATGGAAACGGTTTTGACTTGCGCTGGCGCAGCCGCACACACGCAGGCGACTGCCAACAACGACAACAAGCTGCGATAAACTCTGGACATAAAGAATCCTCCGCTTGAGTGTGGAAACTGGCGGCACTTATAGCACTCGCTCATAGCCGAGACAAGCACGCTCGTTCTTCGATCAGGGCTTTTGCAAAGTCGCTTGCGCGGGAACGAACATCGCAGCAATGGTAGCGCGACCTGCTGAGGTTGCGCCGCTTCCCCAGTTGACAACAAAGGGAAGCGGCGCAACCTCAGCAGGTCGCGCTACCCTCAACGGGCCGCTGCCAAATCCGCGTCGAAGGCTTTGGTCACGCCCACGCCACGCTTCTCTTCGTCGTGCAGCGCGCTGTGGACGCTGCTCCACGGCTTGACGACTTTAGCGCGCGTGGAACTGTTCGGCACAAACCGGATGTTCGGCTCGACCTGCACGTGTGTCTTGCTGACGCGCTCATTGGTGAGCTGCCATTCGCCGTTGAGCGCGCGCCGCAACGTCTCGCCGTAATAGGCAGTCAACTCTTGAAACAACTGCGCGTTGGTTTCCGCCGTCGTGTGCGCGCTCTGATACGAGGCGATGTAGGTGTCCAGCCGTTTGAGACTAGCGCGCGAGTAATCAAGTTTGCCCGCACCAGTGCGCAAGCGCTTTTCCAACTGCGCGACCAATTGCGGGATGCTGTCTACAAACGCGCGGCCATCCGGGATCAAATCTTCCAGTGCGTGGCGTGGGCGCGTCGCGTCAGCGTAATCGGATTCTGATTCATAAAGCACACCATAGCCGGGCACAGTGGGGTTTTTAGCAGAGCTTTTAGCATTAGGCATATTCGCCCTGACCGGATAGTAGAGTTCCAGCAACTGCCCGCTGCGCAGACGTGTAAGGGAGTACGTGAGCACATCGAAAGTGGCGCGCTTGTTCAGATTGCCTTCGCTTTCACCTTCGAGCAGCCTTTGCGCCTGGGCAAAGGTAATCCGGTTGACTCTGGATGGTGGCGCTTGCAGGCGCTTCTTCTGCGGGAAGCTGGTTGCAGTAGTGGTTAGAGTAAAGATCAGGATTAGGACAAACGCTGAGCAGGACTTAACGAACAAATACATTTACACCTCTTTTGCTGTTCTTGCTTTGCGTGACCCAGGCCATGGCTGGCAGCACGCTTTGGGGGCAACGTTGAGGCTAATCAAACGCGCGGGCCAATTCAAGCGGGCACACAGCTTTCAAGCAAGCTGAGGAACGGTCGAGGCTATGCGGGGTTGCAAAAATAAAGTACGAAAAGAGCGCGAGCCGTCTGGCAAACGAATGGTGTTTACTCTATTATGGCGGCCACTAAATCACTTACCTTTGCTGGGCACATCAACTCTATCCTGACCGGAAAATCATCACACGGTCGCTTATCTTTGCTGGGCGCACGAATTTTATCCTGACGAAGGATCACCTCGCAGTCTGCCGGTGCTACGTAGCATCGCGCTGCGTAAGTCAAAGTCCTTTGATCGAGGCTAGCGCGACGCACAGAGAAGATTGGCAACTGACCTGTTTACTCCTTGCGCGTGGCGCACTCGATCAGCTTGCTTACCGGCTTTTTTCTACAAATGCCATCTCCGGCAGGGTGGTATGAAACCAATCACTCATTTAGGAGGATTACTCATGAAAGAACAGACGAAACGCGCAAAATACTTGGCCATTCTGACGGTTGTTGTAGCGGGATTGTTGGGCTGGCTCAACTCCTCAGGAGGGGTTGTCTATGCCCAATATTACTGTACCCTCACCTGCTCGGCTACCGCGCCTAGTAGTGGGACAGTGGGCAACTCGCTCAATTTTTCAGCAGCAGCCTATGCCAGTTATTGCGAAGGCACGCCCTCTTTTTCTTGGAGCTTTGGCGATGGTTCAAGCGCCAGCGGAGAAAGCGCCACACATACTTATGCTGCGGCGGGAACCTATAACTGGAAAGTGATGGTTGCCGTAGGTGATTCGTCTGAGGAGCGTAGCGGCTCCGTCACCATCACTGCCCGCACGAATACGGTCGCGGCGGTGTCGGCGGCTAGTTTCGACGGCTCAGTGTTCAGTAGCGAGGAGATTGTGGCAGCCTTCGGTGTAGGCCTGGCCACTTCGACACAGGTAGCTTCCAGCCTGCCCTTGCCTACGACCTTGGCTGGCACCACAGTCAAAGTCAAAGACAGCGCGGGGACTGAGCGGCTGGCCCCGCTCTTCTTTGTTTCGACAGGACAGATCAATTACCAGATTCCGCTGGGGACGGCTACCGGCGTAGCGACGGTAACTGTCACGAGCGGCGATGGAACGCTCTCAACCGGAACAATTCAAGTCGCCAATGTCGCGCCCGGACTCTTCACAGCGAATGCTAACGGACAAGGCGTGCCCACCGGGTACGTGTTGCGCGTGCGGGCCGACAACTCACAGAGCGTTGAGCCACTCTCGCGCCTCGATACGGCGACGAGCAGATTCGTCGCTGTGCCGATTGACCTGGGGCCTGCCACCGATCAGGTTTTCGTCATCTTGTTTGGCACGGGCTTCCGCTCCCGTAGCTCGCTCTCGGCAGTTACTGCCAAACTGGGCGGTGAGAATGCCACGGTATTGTTTGTTGGGGCACAAGGCGATTTTGCGGGCTTGGATCAACTCAATGCCCAAATCCCACGAACGCTGGCTGGACGTGGCGATTTAGATTGGGTGCTAACGGTGGACGGTAAGACGGCGAACACAGTGCGCATCAACGTCAAATAAAACACCCGGCCAGCACAGTGTGTGATCCACACGACAGCCGTTTGATTGGAGAGGTTGAAAGAGCCAGCGCAGATGGCTAATTCTGCGCTGGCTCTTTAGCTCAAATGCGCAGGAAGATTTTCCGCCGATACATCCAAAACAAAATCAGCCAATAAACTACCAGTACTCCGCCGCCCAGCAACAACGGTTCGTAAGCATCACCCAACGCCTTGAACGTATTCTGTCCGAAGTGTCGCTTGAGCGCGGCGGCGGTGAATCCGCCCCAAAGTTCCGCGATGCAATACGCCGCAATCGAATTCATCCCGATGACGAGCAGCGGGAAGGCCCAGCGTTTGACGCTCTTCAAATCAATCAGCACGTAAAAGGCCGCCAGCAACAGAAAACACCAACCGCCGCTGAAGAGCACCCAACTCGGCGTCCAGATGCGTTTGACCACGGGGTTAATGCCCAAGCGGCCCAGCAGCCAACCTGAAACCAGACCGAGCACGCCTGCCACGACAAACCATTTTGCCTTGTCCCAATTGCGCCGCTCGCTGCGTAGCACGCCGCCCGCCAGCAAGCCCAGAATCATCGTGCCCAGCGTGGGAATAAAGCTGAGCGTCAGATAGCCGCCGCCGTTGTAGACGAACGGCTTCTCGCGCGGGAAGAGATTGAGGAAACGTTGATCGAACCAAGCGGCGAAATTCGTGTTCTTGTTCCAATGCGCGGCAAAGCCCGTCATCAAATGCGGCCAGTCTTTTGGCACGCCGACCCAGGTTAGATCAAAATCGGCAGGCGGCAGCGGATACAACGCAAAAGCCAGCCAATAGCTGACCAGGATCGCGCCGAGCGCCAGCCATTGCACGCGCACCGTCTGCAAACCGAGCAGGAAGAGAAAGCTGTAGCCCAAGCCGATCTGCGTCAGTGTATCTTCAAAAGTGAAATAGGTCAGCGGCCTGCCGACCGAACGCAGGAAGATGCCCAGGAAGATCAAGATCAGCGCGCGAGTGAAGGCGTGGCGAAACATCTCGGCTTTCGATTGCCCGCGCTGCTGGCGGCTTACCAACGAGAACGGCAGCGCCACGCCGACCAGAAACGAGAACGACGGTTGAATCAGGTCGTGCAGCGAACAGCCTATCCACGGCACGTGCGATTGGTGCCAAGCCAGAAAGCGCCAGAAGCCGCTCTCAGGCAAGGCGGCGGAGACTCGGCTCAGGCGCAGCACTTCGGCCATCATCAAAAGCATGACGAAGCCGCGATAGGCGTCAATCGAAGCCAAGCGATTGAGCAGCGGCAGTCGAGGCGCAGGCGCAGCGCTGATCTGACCTGTTTCTTTCTGCTCGAGTACAGGTTCGGCAACGGCGATGGAAGACACGGCGAAGCTCCTTTCGCGATGTAGCGTAGACTGCGTGAGTCTGCGCAGGTCTCCGCAAACGGTAAGATTCGAAGTCAGGCGCAGACTGACAGTCTACGCTACATTTTCATTGTTGATGGATCAGATGGCGGAGAGTTTAGCGCAACGGACGTGGGACTGCACGTTTTGTGCTGACATTCTGCGGCGGCTCTTTATAATGCCCGCCAACAATGTTGGCGCGACGTTGGAAAAAATGGAGCTTGATCTTTAGTGCGTGGACGCTGTTGGGATTGTCTACGGCCACGCGCATCAAGCTGAGCTACGGATATGCGGGCAATCCGATTACGTGGCGGAACGCATTGGCCATCGCGTACTGTGACTGGTACGTCTGGGCTGCGCTCTTTCCGTTGATGCTGTGGCTGGCACGCCGTTTTGCACTGGAACCGGAGAATTGGAAGCGGCGCTTCTTGGCGCATTTTCCACTCAGCGTGCTGCTTTCCCTGCTCAAAATGATGACGGAATTTTCGCTGCGCCGTATGTTGGCGCCAAATCATGCCCGACGGTTTGCCATCTTCGAGTTATCGAACGCGACGTTTACCTACTGGGCGATTGTGGGTGTGGTCTACGCCTTCGATTACTATCGCAAATATCGCGCGCATCAGCTCAAGGCGTCACAACTCGAAACCCAATTGGCACAGGCGCAGTTAGAGGCGCTGAAGATGCAATTGCAACCGCACTTCCTCTTCAACACGCTGCACGCAATCTCGTCGTTGATGCACCGGGATGTCGAAGCAGCGGACAAGATGCTGGCGCGCTTGAGCGATCTGCTGCGTTTGACATTGGAGAACGCGGGCGCGCAGGAAGTGACGCTGCGGCAGGAGTTGGAATTTCTCGAACGCTATTTGGAAATCGAGCAGACACGCTTTCGCGACCGTTTGCAGGTGCGTATGGAGATCGAGCCGGAAACGCTGGACGCGCGCGTGCCCAATCTGATTTTGCAGCCGTTGGTTGAGAACGCAATTCGGCACGGAATTGCGGCGCGCGCGGCGGCTAGCTCAATCGAGATTCGCGCGATTCGTGCGGACGGTAGTTTGCATTTGCAGGTGCGTGACGACGGGCCAGGGCTGCAAGCAGAAATCAAAGAAGGCGTCGGATTGACTAACACGCGCGCGCGGCTTCAGCAGCTTTACGGCGCGGCGCAGCGATTTGAGCTAAGCAATGCGAACGATGGTGGCTTGCTGGTCAGCCTCACGCTGCCCCTCCGCCTTGAACAGGAGCCGAAGTGAAGCAGAAGATTCGCGTTTTGATCGTGGATGACGAGCCGTTGGCGCGCGAAAAGATTGCCGACCTGCTTGCGGCTGATGCCAGCATCGAAATCATTGGCGAGTGCGCGGACGGTTTGAGCGCGGTGGCGGCCATCGAAGCGCAAGCGCCCGACCTGCTCTTTCTGGATGTGCAGATGCCAGAGCTCGATGGCTTTGGCGTGTTGGAGCTGATCGAAACCGAGCACATGCCAGTAGTGATCTTTGTCACCGCCTACGATCAATACGCGCTGCGCGCTTTTGAAGTCCACGCACTAGACTACCTATTGAAGCCATTCGACCGCGAGCGTTTCGACAAGGCGCTACAACGCGCCCGGCAGCAGATCGAACACGCGCGCGCCAGTACGATGAACCAACAATTGGTCGCGCTGCTCGCTGATTTGAAGGCTAAGCCGAAACGGCTCGAACGGCTGGTGATCAAAGCGGGCGGGCGCGTCTTCTTCTTGCGCGCAGATGAGATTGATTGGATCGAAGCCGCCGCCAACTATGTGCACCTGCACCTCGGCAAAGAGAGTCACCTGTTGCGCGAAACGATCAATAGTTTGGCGGAAAAACTCGACCCGGAAAAATTCCTGCGCATACACCGCTCAACCATCGTCAATTTGGAACGCATCAAAGAATTGCAGCCCTGGTTTCACGGCGATTACGTCGTCATCCTGCAAGACGGCACGCAACTGACTTCGAGCCGCAGCTACCGCGAGGAGTTGCATAAACTGCTCGGCAAAGCGGATTGAGGCCGCGCTCTCATCCCCAACTCAGCAAAATCCGTCCCCCAATTCCGGCTGTTCATCCCAAGTTGATTGCCACAAGCCAGCGCGATGCGTAGATTGCCTGCCGCAGTCACACCATTTTTGCGAAGGAGATTCGAGTTTATGCCCAGGAAAGAAATTTTCGCCGGTAAGATCAAAAGGCTTGCCTTAATCAGTTTAGCTTGCGGCCCGCTTGCGCTGAATTTGGTCACGGCATCACCGCGCACCGCTGCGCAAACAACCAGCGCGCCCGCGCAGCAGTCAGGTCAATTCGATCAACAACAGGCGCTCGCCGAATTGAAAAAGCAGATTGCCGGCAAGGAGAATCAACCGGCAAACGAGGTCTTCAAAAACATTCAATTGTTCAAGACCAACGTGCCCGCTGGCCGCTTATTGGCGATGATGGAGATCGGCTACAGCAAATCGCTCGGCGTGAATTGCACGCATTGTCACGTGCCTGGCGCGTGGGAGAAAGAAGACAAGCCCGCCAAACAGATCACCCGTGAGATGGTGCAGATGACGATGACCATCAGCAATGACTTGCTTGCGAAGATCAAGAACTTGAAGAGCGAGCGACCTGTGGTCAATTGCACGACTTGCCATCGCGGCCAAGTCAAACCGGCGCTCAATTTGCCATAGCGACCAATCACACAAGTGAGAGAGGGGTAGAACGAATGAAACGAATTATTCTGATTATGCTGACCGCTGCGCTGAGCCTTACCGCGTTGGCGCTAACAACCAAGCCAAGTGGCAACACCGGAATCGAGCAGGAGTTGATGCAGATGGAGCGCGACTGGTCAGCGGCTTACTTAAAACATGACACTGCCGCGATCAGCCGCATCCTGGCTGATGACTACGTGGGGATTGATGGCCGTGCATTTGTCACCAACAAGGCTGAGGAGATCGAAGAGGCCAAAGCGCCCGCAACCGGAGCACCACCACCTGAGCGTAGCGTGCTGGACGAAACCATCAGTGATATGAAGGTGCGCGTTTATGGCAATGCGGCTGTAGTGACCGGGCTATCAACCGAGAAAGTTCAGTTCAATGGCAAAGAGTCCATCGTCCGGTATCGGCGCACCACCGTCTATGTGAAACGAGCAGGACGCTGGCAGTGCGTCTCTTTTCACGCGAGCAGAATAATCGAGCCGCCCAAATGAATAGGTAAACTTGTGCAGACGGCTACGCCAAGCTGATGCCCGAAAGGAATTATAGATGAAAGCTTGCACGCTCTTACTCTTGATTGTTAATTGCGTTTCTCTAGTGCTGGCCCGGCCCACAGCTTCAACCAAGCAGACGGAAGCCATCGCTGCCATCATCAAACTGGGCGGCACGGTCGAAGTGGATGAACAACTGCCCGGCAAGCCGGTCGTCAAAGTTGATCTACATAGAACTGAGGTCAGCGATGCGGACTTGACGCACCTGCAAAGTTTCACCGAACTGCGTCACCTTGACCTACGCCTGACCAAGATCAGCGACGCGGGTGTGACCCATTTCAAGCATTTGACCAAGCTGCGCTTTCTCAACCTGTTTCGCACGCAGTTGAGCGATAGCGGTCTCGGCCAACTGAATCGTCTTGCTCAGCTTGAAACGCTGCTGATCGGTGGGACAAAAGTCAGCGACCAAGGTTTGGCGCACCTGAAAGCCTTTCCGCAACTGAAGAAACTCAGCTTGTTCGATACTCAAGTCAGCGATGCGGGCATCCAGCATTTGATGAAGTTGAGCAAGTTGGAGGTGTTGTTGATTGGCCAGTCAAAGATTACTGAAGAAGGCGCCAAAACGCTGCAAAGGGCTTTGCCAAAGGTGCGCTTTAGCGAGTCGCAAAATCAGACATTGCGCTAAGTCAAAGTATGAACGGCAAGCTTGACCTAGCTGGTCAATCCTGCATGGCTGCTCACTTGATGCCAGAGCCAGACGACCACACGAGCCGGCCTGCCACCACTGTCGCGACCACTGCACCTTTCAATTCCCAACCGTCAAAGGGCGCGTTGCGACTTTTCGATTGAAACTGCGCAGCCTCGACTTTGATCTGTTTGCCCGGATCGAAGATCGTCACATCCGCCACTGCGCCCACTAGCAGCGTGCCGCGCGCCAATCCGAAGAGCCGCGCCGGATTGCGCGAGAGCAACTCAATCATCCGACTCAATGAGATCACGTCAGGCTGCACCAGGCGGTCGAGCGTCAAGCTGACCGCCGTCTCCAAGCCGATGATGCCGTTGGGCGCGCGGTCGAATTCGAGCATCTTTTCGTTGGCGTGATGCGGCGCGTGGTCGGTCGCGATCGCGTCAATCGTGCCATCACGCAAGCCTTCGATTACGGCGTCCACATCAGCCTGCGAGCGCAGCGGCGGCGCCATCTTGAAATGCGTGTCGTAGCGGCTCTCGAAGACATCGCGGTCGGTCAGCGTGAAATGATGTGGCGTGACTTCGCAGGTCACGGGCAAGCCTTGCGCTTTGGCGCGGCGTACCAATTCAACCGAATGCGCAGTCGAGATGTGCGCGATGTGGACGCGCGCGCCGGTCAATCGGGTGAGCATAATGTCGCGCGCCACGTGCAAATCTTCGGCAAGGCCGGGCAAACCTTGCAAGCCCATCAGTGCCGCATACTCGCCTTCGTGCATCGCCCAGCCGGTCGCGCCGCAGCAATCTTCGCAATGATCCACTACGGGCAGATCGAAATCGCGCGCATACTCCATCGCGCGACGCATCATCCCCGAATCCACTACGGGTTTGCCATCATCGCTGATGGCGACGATGCCAGCGGCTTTCATCTCGCCGATCTCAGCCAGTTGTTCGCCCTTTGAACCTTGCGTGATTGCGCCGATGGGATAGACGTTGGCTAGTCCTGCTTTACGCGCTTGTTCGATGATGAAGTTGGTGACGGACGAGTTGTCGTTGATCGGCTTGGTGTTAGGCATGCAACAGACCGAGGTGAAGCCGCCTGCGACTGCGGCGCGCGCGCCGGATTCAATCGTCTCTTTGTACTCGAAGCCCGGTTCGCGCAGGTGAACGTGCAAATCAATAAAGCCGGGGGCGACGATCAAGCCAGTGGCGTCGAAGGTTTCTATATCATCAACAGAAAGCTGTTCGCCGATAGACTCGACTTTGCTATTGCGGATGAACAAGTCGCGGCGAGCCTCGAGCGATTGCGAAGGATCAATGAGGGTGCCGTTTTTTATAAGCAGGTCAGATGACATGGGGATCATAGAGTTTCCATTTAAGCTTCATCATCGTGCCAGCTATGAAAGCATTTTGGGCATTGTTTAGCAGTTGGCGTTCTGGCAAGTGCCTGGCATTTTGGACAACGATTGAAAAAGATTTGATCATACTGCTCACGCAACATGCGCTCGACTACATCAGCGATAAATTTCTCGCGCCCCTTCTTGACCAACATCATTACTTCTGGATCAGTCGAGCCAAAATGCTCTCTGTAAAACTCTGCCAGCCTGCCTTCAATACCTTGAGCCTTTTCTTCACCAAAAATTGCTCTATTGGCCGCCCTCTCTTGCGGCGTCATCAAATGCGACTGATAGAAGAAAATATAGCTCGTTAGATCATCCATACCCACTTCACCCTTACTCGCCACCTGCCAGCAAATACAACACCGCCATCCGCACCGACACACCATTATTTACCTGATCCAAAATCAGCGAGAACGGCCCGTCGGCCACGTCCGAATCAATCTCGACACCGCGATTGATGGGGCCGGGGTGCATCACGATGACATCAGGTTTAGCCAGCAGCAAACGACGACGATTGAGACCGTAATAGATCGAGTATTCGCGCAGGCTCGGAAAGAAGCCGCCCGCTTGGCGTTCGAGCTGGATGCGCAACATCATCACGACATCGGCATCGGTGATCGCTTCGTTGACGTGGTGAGCAAAATTCACAGAACCTTCGCCCGCATCAATCAGCTTTTCCAAGCCGAATGGCAGAAGCGTGCGTGGGCCTGCTAACACGACGTGTGCGCCGAGTTTTGCAAGCAGGTGCGCGTTTGAGCGCGCTACGCGACTGTGCAGAATGTCGCCGATAATGGCGACCTTGAGCCCAGCAATACGGCCTTTGTTCTGGCGGATGGTCAGCGCATCAAGCAGCGCCTGGGTCGGGTGTTCGTGCGCACCATCGCCCGCGTTGATGACACCGGCCTGGACGTGTTGCGCAATCGCGTGCGGTGCGCCGGAGGATGAGTGGCGGATGACAATCGCGTCGGGCGACATCGCCTGCAAATTCAAGGCGGTGTCAATCAAGGTCTCGCCTTTGGTGACGCTGGAGGTCGAAGCCGAGATGTTGATCGAGTCGGCGGAGAGACGCTTTGCCGCGATTTCAAAACTCGTGCGCGTGCGGGTGGAGGCTTCAAAAAAGAGATTGATGACGGTCTTACCGCGCAGCGTGGGGACTTTCTTGATGCGGCGCGTGTTGATGTCGCGGAAGGTTTCGGCGGTGTCGAGGATCAGGTTGATCTCTTCGACCGAGAGGTCAGCGATGGCGAGCAGGTCTTTGCGTTTTAGCGGCATTTTTGATTGCGGATTGCGGAATGCGGAATGCGGATTTCTGTCGCCGGAACTTGCCGATCAACTGAAATAGTTTGGAATCCGAATTTCAATCCGCATTCCGCAATTAGGCTTGTTCGACGAGCAACACCTGTTCCTGCTCGTCAAATTCCGGCAGCATCACTTTGATAATCTCTTGCGCGGTGGTGGTGACGAACTTGCCGACGTAATCAGCCTGGATCGGCAATTCGCGCCAGCCACGATCAATCAGCACGGCCAGTTGCACTCGGCGTGGACGACCGAAATCAATCAACTCGTCCAGCGCCGCGCGGATCGTGCGTCCGGTGTAGAGCACATCGTCTACCAGAATGATCGTCTTGCCGGTGATGTCGGCGGGCAATTCGGTCTTGTTGACGACCGGGCGTTCGCCAACGGTGCTCAGGTCGTCACGGTAGAGTGTGATGTCGAGCGCGCCCGTCGCCACGTCAACGTTGTCCATCTCCTTGATCTTTGTCGCAATTCTCTCGGCCAGCGGCACGCCGCGCCGCCGAATGCCGACCAGCAAGACGTTGGACAGATCAGGATTGTTCTCGACGATTTGCGAGGCGATGCGTGCCAATACGCGCGTCATATCGGCGCTGGTCATCACGACGGCTTTTTCAATAAAGTCCATAAGCTCTCTCTTCGGTTGCATCCTGTTCGATTAACAGTTCAGGCACACTGCTCAAACTGGGCAATAGCTCCTGTAAGGCCAAGCCGCGCCGGGGAGCTTCTTGGGCCAGCATCTGAATGCAGACGTTGACGCATTCATTGCAAATAGAAACGTGGACGCCTGCCATCAGCAGTTTTACTTGCGTGCGATGCTTACCGCAAAAATTACAGCGTAACTCCGACTCACGCCGCTCCATCACTGCGTCCTCCGCTTTGCATAAATTCGATTGCTTGAGTTGCGCGTTGAACCTGCTGCGCCGCGCGAATATACACTGCTCATAATCTTTTCGCTAGTTCCGCTTGAAACGCCCGGATGCGCCGCGCGCTGGTGCCAAAATCGTTCTTGCCCAAGCGCGATTTGGAGCGCAGGTTGACGACGGTTACGTCATTTTCCTGCGTCAAGGTGATCGTGACATCATCTTTGAATTTCAGCAGACGCGTCGTGGCGGCGGCTTCGATGATGCCCTGTTGCAGATCGGTCAGCCGAATCTCCCAACCTGACGCCTGTGCTACGGCCAGCGCGGCGGCAAAGACTTTGTCGCCGGGTTGATTGAAGCGTTGCGGCTGGATGTCCGGGTATTGCGGTGTTTCGCCCGTGCGCACGTCGTTGATGCGTGGCCAGATCAAACCGAGCATGAACGGCGAACTGGCCAGCAAGATGATGCCAACGATGATGCCCGCAAAAATTTTGTTGGCCTGCATGGTTTTGCCTGATGGTCTGCGCTGGCGGTAAACGTCACGATACACGAAGCGCGACGAAGGCGGCAAATCGTTTCGCCAAGCGTGGCTTGTTCCTCGCGAAAACATTCTGTAGACTGCGCACTGCCTCAAAATCGAGCCTAACGCGGAGAGCATTCCCTTGATTGACACTATCGCCACTGTCGAGCAGAACGAATTGAGCCAAGCTCCATCCGGGCGCAGCTACGGCCTGTTGCGCTTGCGCCTGGCTGAATCGTTTCCCGTGCTGCCGGGCCAGTTTGCGATGCTCAAAGCTCAGGGCTGCCTCGAACCGCTGTTGCGTCGCGCGATGGCTTTTTATCGTGCTGAACGCGACAGCAAAGAATTACACGTTGAGTTTATCTATCAGATTCTAGGGCACGGCACGCAGGCGCTTGCTACATTGCGAGCGGGCGATGGCGTGGAGTTCTTGGGCGCGCTCGGCAACACTTTCGATCTCGATGCGGCGCGTGGGCGCGAGGCGCTATTGGTGGCGGGTGGCGTCGGTTCGGCGGCGTTGTTTATGCTCGCCGAGAAGTTAATCGCCTGGCAGATTCCGGCGCGACTCTTCATCGGCGGCGCTGGCAAAGGCGATCTGTGCGGCCTGACAGATTTTGAACAGTTGATTGCCAGAGGCAAAGTGCACGCGGCGACCGTAGATGGCAGTTACGGTGAGCCAGGCTTTGTGACCGCCCCGCTTGAAAATCATCTGCAAGCCACGCCGCATATGCCGAAGATCATCTACGCTTGCGGCCCTGACCCAATGTTGCATCGTGTGGCGCAGATCGCGGCGGCAAATAATGTGCCCGCGCAACTCTCGCTCGAAGCGCCAATGGGCTGCGGCTTCGGTGTGTGCGTAGGCTGTGCCGTCGCGATCAAACACGAATGCGCGGAAGGCTTCGTTTACAAAAAGGTTTGCACCGACGGATCGGTCTTTTGGAGCGACGAATTACACTTTTGAATGCAGCGCGATGAGCAAAACTACAAGCGGCAAGACCAAGAAGCGCGCACAGAAAAAACCGAAAGCTGAAATCACTTACGCGGCGGGCGGCATCCTGTGGCGCAAGACAAAAAAAGGCCGCCAAGTATTGTTGGTCTTTCGTCCGGAATATTCGGACTGGACGCTACCCAAGGGACATATCGAAGCCGATGACGACGGCTGGGACAAGGCGGCGCAGCGTGAAGTGAAAGAGGAGACCGGATACGACACGACGATTACTGACTTCGCCGGCTTCACCGCTTATCGAGCGAAAGGCAAGCCGAAAGTCGTGCTCTTTTGGCATATGAAGCCAGTCGGCAAGGCGCACTTCTGCCCGTCGGATGAGGTTACGGCTTGCCAGTGGTTTACCGGTGAGGAAGCAATCGAAAAATTGACTTACAAGAAAGACAAAGCTTTGCTGCGCCAGTTTACGAACGATGACTGAAAACAAATCGAACATCTCAAATCTCAAATTGCAGACCGAGATTGCGGGCATCCGCTTCAACAACCCTGTATTGACGGCGAGCGGGACGTGCGGCTACGGCCTGGATATGGCCGAGTTGATTGACCTGAATCAGCTCGGCGGCGTCTGCACAAAGGGATTGTCGGCCCTGCCAATGCGTGGCAACGCGCCGTGGCGCATCGTCGAGACGCACGGTGGTATGCTCAACGCGATTGGCTTACAAAACATCGGTGCGCAGGCGTTCGTGACAGAGAAGCTGCCAGAATTGCGCAAATACGATACTCGCATCATTCCGAATGTTTTTGGTTACACAATTGAGGAGTACATCGAAGCGATCAAGATTCTGGAAGAGGGCGAAGGCATTCACGGCTATGAGTTGAATATTTCCTGTCCGAACGTGAAGGCCGACGGCGAAAGCTTTGCCAACGATGCGCGGCAGGCGGCGGCGGTGACCGAAGCCGTAAAAAAAACGGCCTCGCGTCCCGTAGTCGTAAAGTTGTCGCCGAACGTGACTGATGTGGCGGCGATTGCCAGAGCGGTCGAGGCAGCGGGCGCAGATGCGTTGTCGTTGATTAACACGGCGGTTGGGATGTCTATTGATGTCCGCACGCGGCGGCCTCGACTGGCCAATCTGACGGGCGGGTTGTCAGGCCCGGCAATCAAGCCGATTGCGGTGCGTTGCGTGTTTCAGGCCTTTCGCGCGGTGAAGGTTCCGCTGATCGGCATTGGCGGCATCGCCACGGTCGAAGACGCGCTCGAATTCATCATCGCGGGCGCGCAGGCGGTGCAAGTCGGCACGGCGAACTTTTATGATCCGAGCGCGTCAATGAAGATTGTGCGTGGTTTGGCCGCTTACTGCGAACAGCAAGGGTTGGAAAACATCGGGCAGTTGGTGGGAACGGTCAGCCTCGATTAAGGCGCAAAAGAATTAGAAACGAGGAGGCCGCCTCAAGCACTTACTGGTGACGTATTGCGAGTCTTGCCGCTGAGGAAGCTAGAGATAGTGAGAAGAGAAGCAGCGATCTGGCTAGCGTTGTTAATGGCCACACCGCTGCTGGCTGCCGCGCAGACGGGGGCGACCAACGCACTGGTCGTGACGCTCGAACCGGAGCAGGTTTTCAACGGCTCGCCCTGTGTGTTTCGAGTAGCCTCGCAGGTTGGCATCACGACGATCAGCGGCACTTGGATGGGTCGGCGGCTGGTCTTTGACTTCGATGCGAAAACGCGCGCTTGGTACGGTGTAGGCGGCATTGGCGCGGAGATCGTTGCGGCTAAATATCCGTTGGTGATTACGGCCGTGCTGGCAAGCGGTGAGCAGGTTACGTCAACTTACAGTATTCCCGTAGCGCATGTGCGCCCGCCACTCACCTATTTGAGTGTTGATCCAGACTTTTTCAGCTCTTCACCCGCAATCCGGGCGCGCATCAAGCGAGAACAGGCATTGAAGAATCAGGCGTTCCGGGGCTCTTCGTCGGCGCAAATGTGGGAAGGCGCTTTTGCTGCGCCGTTGCAGGCGGCGATCAGTGAGGTCTTTGGCGCACCCCGGATTTTCAATGGAAGACATCGCGGTCTGCACCAGGGACTGGACTACGACGTTGAAATAGGCACACCAGTCGCCGCCATGAATAGTGGCAAAGTGATTTTGGCGCGCGATTTGTTTTTCGAAGGTAAGTTGATCGTGCTCGATCACGGGCGCGGGTTGTTGACGCTCTACTTGCACTTATCGGACTTTCACGTCAAAGAGGGCGCAAGCGTCAAACGCGGCCAGATTATCGGGCTGAGCGGTAAAAGCGGGCGCACTACGGGGCCGCATCTGCACGTCGCGGTGCGCTGGCAGGGGATTTATGTTGATCCGGTGCGGTTGTGCGCGCTGGCGTTGCTGTGATGAGCAAGATTCGAGCTTTGAGATTGAAAGGCAAATGAACGAAACAATCCGTAATCCATTGGTCGTTGCGCTCGA
This sequence comes from uncultured Acidobacteriota bacterium, assembly GCA_963699175.1. GTDB lineage: Bacteria > Acidobacteriota > Blastocatellia > RBC074 > RBC074 > JACPYM01. Next base: position 3,662,931 of record OY969418.1, read on the forward strand.
TGTTGATTCAGCCGCGCAAGCGCTGGCATTGGTCGAACAATTGCGCGGGCTGGCCGGGATGTTTAAGGTCGGCAACCAGCTTTTCACGGCAGCAGGGCCGGAGTTGGTGCGGCAGATCGTAGGAATGGGCGAGCACGTGTTCCTCGACCTTAAATTTCACGACATTCCTAACACAGTGGCGCAGGCAGGAGTTGAAGCGGCCAAGCTGGGCGTGAGTATCTTCAACGTGCACACGCTTGGCGGCATACAGATGATGCGTGCTACGGTTGAAGCAGTCAGCGAGTGGGCTGCGCGCGCAGGCCAGCCGCGCCCTTTGATTCTGGGCGTGACGGTGCTGACCAGTCATACACCAGCATCATTGAAAGAGTTGGGGATTGAAAACAATTTGGCCGCGCAGGTCGTGCATTTGGCCAAACTTTGCAACGCCGCCGGGCTGGATGGAGTCGTCGCCTCTCCGCAAGAGATTGCGCCAATCCGTTTGGCAGTGCACAATTCGTCTTTCGTCATCCTGACTCCGGGTGTGCGTCCGGCTGGCGCGGCGCTAAACGACCAAGCGCGCGTAATGACGCCCGGCGAAGCGATTAAGGCAGGGGCGAACTTCTTGGTGGTGGGGCGCCCAATTATCGCGGCTCCTGACCCGGCGCTGGCGGCACAGAAAATTTTTGAAGAAATCGAACAAGCCCGGACGTAAAACGTGAAAGAACGGGCTGCTCCATTTATCCCAACGATGTTTCCCGCTAAATTATTTTTCCGGCAGTTCCCTGCGTGTAGTCGGCATTTGGCGCGTTCATATCAGCAGTAAGGCGGAATTAGGTTTTAATGCTTCGTACATTATCGCGTAAAGTCATCATTACTCTTCTATTCGTTTTGAGCGCAGGTTTTTGCGGCTGGCACTTGTTCGCTCAGCAAACCGGCGGCCTAACGCCACCACCTAAACCACAAGCGCCAAAAGTGGAAAAGATAGCCGCCACAGACAGCAACGCCCCCGCATTCACAGCAGGCGAGCGACTCAGCTATAGCGTCTCATGGTCTAATTTCGTCTCAGCAGCACGGGTGGAACTCGAAGTGGTCGAGCGTGGCGCGTTCTTCGGCCAGGAAGGTTTTCAACTGCGTGCCAAGGTTGAGACAACTGGTGACGTGCGCGCGATCTTCTTTGAGATGTACAATCAGTACACTGGCTACGCGAATGCCAAAACCTTACTGCCTTATCGGCTGGAAAACACCCTGCGGCATGGCACAAAACAGACTGATGAAACAGTCATCTTCGATCAAGGCAATCGTCAAGCGCGTTTTCAGGACGACTCTTCCCTGCCACTTCCGCCCAACACTTACGATTTGCTCTCGCTCCTCTATGCCCTGCGCCAGCAATCGTTGAGCGATGGCTGGAAACAGAATTACACCTTGCTCTATGGCAAAGAAGTTTTCGAAGTGGAAGCCGAAGTGAAGAAACGCGAACCTGTCATCTCGCAGGCGGGCAGCTACAAAGCTGTGCGCGTGGAGATCACACCCAAAGAGAAACAGTACAGCAAATATCGCACGCGTATCTGGTTCTCTGACGATACGCAACGTTTGCCGGTCGGCTTTGTCGCGCAATTGCCCTTTGGCGAGGTGCGCGGTCAATTAGCCAATGCCACGTTGGCAGTGCGGGGCGCGCAACCGCGTATCCAGCCCGTGCCACTGACAGAGGCGCTCGAAGGCGGACCAATACCTCCACCTACCAATGGCCACGGTAATAAGCCAGGCCCCAGCGCACGTGTCTTACCATTCGATTTGGGTGAGCGGCTGAACTATGAAATTGCGTGGGGCAAGTTTACTTCGGTCGGACGCGCTAGTTTTGAAGTGCAGCAAAAAGGCTATCTCCAACAAAAAGGCGATCTTGGGGAGCGGCGCGTTTTCCAGTTTGCTGCCGAGGCAACGTCAATTGGCGCTGCGCGCGCAGTTATCAATATCAATGACCAATTAACCAGCTACGCCGATGCTGATACGCTCGAACCGGTCAAGACCGACACACGTTTACGCGAAGGACGCCGTGTTAAACAGGTCACCGCCGAATATGATTGGGCGAAAAGGCAGGTGAAACTGCCCAATGGCACAGAGATCAACATTCAGCCGGGCACGCTCGATCTGGTTTCTCTCTTCTACGCAATTCGCGCGACTGAACTAAAACTTGGTTCAGCCTACAAATATGCCTTCCTTGACGCTAACCACCGTGTCTATAACGTGAATGTCAGAGCCAACAAAACAGAGACTATCGGCGGCCCGCTTGGCACGCGCGATTGTTTGCAATTGGACGTGCTGACACCCGATAAGGCCCAATTGATCGCCCAAGCATGGGTCTCCAACGACGCGCGACGTTTGCCACTTTACTTGGTAATGCGCATGCGCTTTGGCGAATTGCGCTTTCAACTAATCAGCGTCGTCAATCCGCGTTAAAAACTCGTTTCTCTTTTTTTCCAGTAAAATCATTTTTGTGCAGTCTAAAGTTGAAAAGCATTTTCATTTTTAATATAATCCCGCTCGTGCTAGTGAGCATTCAACTAGCGATCGTCAAACTGAAAGGCAGTCCGAAATGCTCAATTCATTTATTATTGTTCTGCGTGAAGGCTTCGAGGCTTTCTTGATCGTGGCGATAATTACCGCTTATCTGCGCAAGACTGAACAGAAATGGTTGTTACCTGCCGTCTACACGGCTGTCGGTGCTTCTATTGCGTCGAGCGCAGCACTAGGTTACGTCTTGCGGCAAGGCGTGAATGAAGCCTTGTGGGAGGCCTTGCTCGGACTGGTCGCAGTGGTACTGGTTGCAAGCCTAGTAGTGCACATGTGGCGTACGGCTCCCAAGATGGTTCAACAGGTAAACGTAAAGCTGGGCGAAGCCACAAAGCAAAAATCCCGCTGGGCAGCTTTCCTCGGCGTGTTCCTCTTCGCTCTATTGATGATTACACGCGAGGGTATGGAAACAGCGTTGCTGCTAAGCCAAGTTAAGGGTAACTACCTGCGCGGTGCATTAATGGGTTTAGGCGGAGCGACGTTGCTATCACTGGGTTGGGCACGCTTCGGCCACCTTATCAATATGAAACGTTTTTTTCAGGTCACGAGCATCTTCCTGTTGCTCTTCCTCGCGCAAGTCGCCATTTACACCTTCCACGAATTTTCTGAAGCCGGACTACTGCCTAACAGCGAGGCACTGCATGAAGCAACCGAGATCTGGTCGCCTGAGGGCACGTATGGCAAATGGTTTTCTATGCTGATTGTAGTTGCCTGTTCTCTGTGGTTGTTGGGTGCGTATGTGGTTGACCGCTTCCGTCATTCAAACCAAATGGCGCTCTCATCTGCAACAGACTAAGCGACAAGGTGCATTTCAGATAAGGCAAATGGCGTGAGAAAGCTTGAGTTTCTCACGCCGTTATTCATGGCGCCAACTTTTCGCGCAGGTCAACTCTACAATTCCTCGAAGCGCAGATTGATACGGTACATCATATCCACAATCAACACGGCGATTGGTGGGAAGAGAATGACGCCAAACAGCGCATCATTGAGCGTCGTCATTGGGCCAAATAACTCTATCGAAATGTTGGTCAAGCTATCAATCAAAATCCCGGCACCGAAAGAAACCAGATAGCCACCAATGACAAACGCCCAGGCCACGCCACGGGTGAACCGTGGTCGTGCTTTGCTCGCGGATGAACGGCTCCGTGTGGCAGGATAGGTGTAATAGTCAAAGTGCTGTTTCAGACTACTCACCAAATGCCACAGCCCAGCGGCAAACAGAATCACCAGCGCGACCCTCCAAAACAAGCCCGCCGTTTCCAGCAAATTCGGCTTCGTCATGGCAATAACAAAAGTGGAGAGAAACAACGTTACGGTCGTGTAGACGGCCTTCCCACGCGCTTTTGTCTCAATGCGCTCCCGTTCCAACCATTCATTAACAATGCGGTCAGCACGCGCCTGATAGAAGGCCCGCCGGGCGGCGCGCATCGCCTGCACACTCATCTGATTGTTCTTCGAGATTAGGTTGGCGCCCTCGGTACTGCCGGTGCGGTCGTACCAAGTGCGCCGCGCTGGATCGCTCAAAATGTGATAGGCCTCGTTGAGCACAGCAAACTTGCGCGCCGCCGCTGGGTCAGGGTTGACGTCAGGGTGATATTGGCGCGCCAAGCGGCGGTAGGCAGATTTGATTTCGGTGGCATCGGCTGAGCGTTTGACACCCAGCACCGCATACAGATCAGGCATGACGATTCACCGTCTCTCGAGCGAAAACAGATTTTGCGCGATTACTACCTGGAATTGACCGGCACAGCGGCTTGCTTGAAAGGGCACCAGCGGTGTCACGCACGCTTATTTTACGAAAAGCAGGTCTGGTTGCAAAAGAGGTGAGGGTTGAGAAATCAGCCTGTCGCGCAGCTACTCTACTTACCATATTAAAACGCAATTCGATAACCCAGCGACTGTTATCGTATAACTCCGGTCAGCGGGCTGCTGGCGCTCGCGTATAGCCGCTTCGCCATTCGTCCAGCCAAATAGGCCAAGCGTCCAGCTTGTACCGCCAGCTTCATCGCGTCTGCCATCTCGCCCGGCTGCTCCGCTTCGGCAATGGCTGTATTCATCAAGATGCCGTCAATCCCCAATTCCATCGCAAAACACGCGTCGCTTGCCGTCCCCACACCCGCGTCCACGATGATCGGCACTCCCGTAATCTGCTCACGCATAATGCGCAGGTTATTCGGATTTTGAATGCCCAAGCCCGAACCGATAGGCGCGGCCAGCGGCATCACTGCCGCCGCTCCTGCATCAATCAACTTCTTTGCCATAATCAGATCGTCGCTAAAATAAGGCAGCACGGTGAAGCCCTCTTTGACCAGAATCTTCGTGGCTTCGAGCGTCGCTTCATTATCTGGAAAGAGCGTCTGCTGATCGCCAATCACTTCGACCTTCACCCAATCCGACAAACCGACTTCACGCGCCAACCGCGCCGTGCGCAGCGCCTCGTCAACCGAATAACAACCTGCCGTGTTGGGGAGAATGGCGAAGCGCTTCAAATCAATAAAGTCCAGCAACGAGGGCTGCGAGCGATCTGTGACGTTCACGCGCCGCACGGCCACAGTGATCATCTCGGCCCCACTACGCTCGAAGGCCTCGACCATCTGCTCATTCGCGCGGTATTTGCCCGTGCCGATGATCAAACGCGATTTGAACTCTTTGCCCGCAATAACAAACTTCGTATCCATAGTTTCAATTATGCCTGTGTCTTTGCCTCATGCAAAACACGCCTCTTTAGCTTCGATACTCTAACACTAAGTCAAAACCCAATGGCGACCGCAAGCGCGTGTTGAGTTCATCGCCCTGCGCCTCCCACTCAGCGCCTTCCAGCTTGCTAGCCAGTTGAAAAATCTCCTCTTCCGGCGTCGCGCTGCGCGTCAAACGCTCATACAACTCCAACGCGCAACTCATCTGAAACCGGACGCGCCGTGTCTTTACTTGTTCGTCAGGAAACAAACTCTCCTGCGGCGCACGCGTCGCCTGCAACGACAACGGATATTCCACCGCCAATTGCAATTGCTCGCGCCTACGCTTCACTGGATAGGCCAACTGTCTGCGCGTTTCGTAGAGCGCCCGCTTCTGCTCTGCCAAATCAGCCACCGCCAACACATTCGCCAACGCGTGACAGCCCATCAACGCAAAATGCTTGGCCAACGCAAGCTGCACTACCGCGATCAACAGATCACGAAAAGGGACTTCTGTAAACAATGGCAGCATCTCTTCCCAGGTCGGATCGCTGAGTTGCAACGTCGCTGCCTCCTTGCTGCGCGCCTGTGGAAGAAACAGCCCAGCTACCAGCGAATGTTTGAGTTGATTGCCTTCAGCCGGATTCAAATTCTGTTTCTGCTTGATGCCGGTCGCAATCGCGTGTTGCAACTCTTTCAGCGAACTCTGATTGCCCTTGCATTCGAGCGCGCTGAACTCCAAACGCGTGTCGAGCGCCAAATAGTCCGGCGCTTTCTTCGGCCCCCGCTTTGTCGTGCGCCCCAATTTGAGCAGCTTTGTTCCCAGCAAATTGACCAACGCTTTTGTCTCGACAAAGAGCAGAAAACCCAGCCGATCGATCAACATCTGCGTCGCCACACCCACGCTCAACTCATCACTCAAAACGGCCTTCTGCTGGCTGCTGATCTCGTCCCATTCCCTGCGCAACCGCAGGTCAGATGCCGGAGCAAACGCCCGCTGATAACGCAGCCAAGCCCAGCAATCGCTCAGGTCGCAACCCGTATAATGCGGCGGGCGCGTCCACAAGGCCGTCTGCAACAAAGCCTGCTCAAGGCTCAGCGCCGCGCTGCCGTTCAAATCCATCACCTCTTCCGGCGGGCGGCTCTTTGGCCAGCTTGATTTGTCAACGATGATCGTCAGGGATTTTGTATTTGCCATGCACTCGCGCTTCTTTACGCTGCGTCATAAGCCTGCTTCAACCAGCCAAGCAATTCTTCGTCTACTTCACTCTTTTTGCTCACCCGCACGCGATGGCTGACCATCGCATTGAAACTGCCAGAAGCTTCCAGCCGTTCGGTCGGTGCTATGCCTTTCAGATTGATGCCCACGTCCACGCGCGTCGCTGTCGAAGGCTGGATGATGGCAAACTGCTTCGTGTGTCGCACGCTCACATAAGCCTTCTTTGGCGCCACCTCGACATGCTGGCCGAATGTGTTCACCGCCGCGATCAATGCGTCATAGATAGGCCGCAAGTCTGCTTTTGCCCCCGCATACTGCGCTGCCACAATCTCGTCATCGCTCGCTACGGCCTCGCCCTCCGTCACCAGTGCTTTCTGCGTGATGAAGTTGGCATAGCCGTAACTCAACCCATGTTCAGTTTTCAAATGATTGATCAAATCGCGATGCCGCTTGAGCTTGGCCGCGCGCGCCAGCTTCACCCATTCGGCCAGGCTTTTGCCGGTCTTCTTCTCCAGGTTGAGAATCATTGACTCGATCGCTGTATCAACTGTGCTCATTGCCCTTCTCCTGTAATTCGTTAAACGCGCCCGCGCATTTTGGCTGCCCACCAGCGCAGGCCGACAAACAAAAACCGCCAATCACTAAAAAACTCCGGCGGCTTGCCTTCAAACCAATGCCCGATGAATTGCAAGACCCAGCCAATTACAAACAACGCGAGTGCCATCCACCACAAACCCGCAACAAACAGCGCCGCCGCAAAGATCACAATAGACATTGCAATCATTGGAATGCCCAGTGTATGGCAAAACCGATTGACCGGATGTTGGTGGCTTTCTGCGTACTGTGCGACCCATTCATTCCAAGGTTTGCCGGCGAGCATAGCTCTTATCTCCTGTGCAAGTAATCAAATTCAGCTATCCGAAATATCGTTCGTAATTATCGTGGCTGCCAATCCAAAACCAGGTTACGGTATCGCCAGCCAATACACCCAGCGCACGATAGCTGCGGTGATTCTTACTGACCAAATATTCTCTTCGCCGTTTATGCACTTGAAGTGTAATGAAGGATGAAATGGATTTTGCCGCCACAGCTTGTAAGCCTTTCTGGCTCGTTCTCTGGCTGTAGCATCAAGCGCACGATAAGCTTCCCAGAATGATGGCAAGGTCTGCGAGTTCATAGCTGCTCATAATCCATCGGCTGCGCTTTGCCTTCAGCAATCTCTTGTTTGGCTCGGCACGCGACCTCGACGAGCTTTGCCTGCGTCCGCTTGAATGAGTTATCCCACTTGAGTTCATCGCCTAGGTCTTCAATGTATTCGCGCAGATGCTCCGCTACTTGTGCCTGCACTGTTTCAGGTAAAGTTTCGAGCATTTTTGTGACTGTCGCAATTGCAGCAGATGACATAGTGACCTCACTAAATGAAATTTCGCTCCTTACAGAGTAGCTATCTTAACAGAACTATCATTTGAGCAATGCTTCAACTTTTCCCCGCACATTCGCCTCAATCCCCGCCTCACTCAAATCACTCCCCACATCTTTCAACAACCACCATTGCTCCCCATGCTCAATGCTCTTCCCCGGCGTAATGCGCTGCAACGGCCCCAACGACTCTACCTCCAAAAACTCCTGATTGGTAAACGTCTCGAAGTTGCAGCCGCTGTCGGGATAGCGCCGCCCTTCGGTGTAGCCGAATTGCTTCACAAACAACACGCCGCCGTTCAGATAACCGGCCCATTTCAACTTGTGCGCCAGCCCGATCTTCGTCGGCCCCTTTTGCACATCCTGTTTGAGCGTGATGTAGCGCGTGCCCCACATCCACCGCTTGTCGGCCAAATCAGTGTACGGCCAGATAATCATCTGTTGGTTCGGCGACAAGCCCTGCGGGTGCGGCGTCTTCGGCGGCAGCGGAATGATCTCCACGCCGCCAGTTGCCATCACCGTCAACGCCCACGGCGACAGTTCCACGTCCCACAAATTGGTGTTGCGCAAACGGTGCACAACCTTGACGCCTGTGCCCTCAGCGTCGAGCGTCAAGTCCAGCTCCTTTTGCATGCCGGTCAGCGGCTCGACCTCTTGAGTGACGCGCACGCTGCCCTCTTTGAGTTGCTTCCATTCGACCGGTGAATTGTCTAGGTCGTAGGTGCGCTTCAAATCCTCTGGCGCGTGCCACAAGCGATGCCCACCACGAATCATCCATTCCTTCTCGCCTGACTTGCCGATCTGGTCAGCGAACTCTTTGAAGACGTTCGCGCCGCCTGTGAAGCCGTAGCGGATCACGCGCGGCCCGACATCGAGCGTGATAATCAACTCCGCAGCGCCGTTGGAGAGTTTGAGATTGTTCTTCCAGCCTTTGTATTCGACGATTTCGATTTTGACGCCAGCCGTCGTAGCTTTCTTTTTCGCCATATTCGTCTTCGCATTCACACCATCGCGGCCGCAGCCAAACGCGCTCAACATCACCGCCAGCAAGTATTAATAACGACATGCAATAAGTTGATCAAGTTTGCCAGGCCAGCCTCCATTTTCGGTCGAACCACAGGTGAGAGTGTCACGAACTATAACGGCAATTTTGCTGCGCGGCAATTCAATGTGCAGCTTTTGCGCAGTGGCGGAAGGTTGTTAAAGCCTGAAATGGGACTTTAGCGATGCGCGCTGAGCATGCGCTGGGCGGCTGATGTAAGCAATTGCGCCGTAGGTTTTACTGTGCATTTATGGTGGGGGTGAGTTGGCGGCAACCAACAAGCTCATCGTTTCTTTTCTGTTCCGGCAAATGATTGCGCCAAGGCTGGCCCAATTTGGCAATGTCCTTGCCCGCTGAAGAACGCATCAACGTGCGCGCGTTGCCCCAACGCAAACAAACCGTGCAACTCGTAGCCCCGCACCGCCTCGCGCAAAGTTTGTCGCGTAGACATCGCAAAGCCTTCGGTCTCGCCGCGTCGCAGATTTCCGTGCGTTGCCTGCATCACAGCCATTGCGCTCATAAATGGACTGCCAATCAACCAGCCGTCCTCAAAACTGACCATCACGTCAGCGCGGTTCTTGACGTGTGCGTTGAAACCATCGAACAAACGGCGCAACGGATCAACGTACTCGTGTTGCAAGGTCGCACGATACCAGCTCTCGCGGTCGGCAAAACCATTTGCATCAAGTTGGTCTGCTGCCCGCAACTTTTCAATGATTGCATTCAACCGCAATGGGTCACCGCCCAAGTCTTCATACTTAAAGCGGTCGCCCGCCTGAACGATACGCGCGCGGCCTCGCCGGCTGACGAGCGCGAGCGAATTGTCCGCCAGGTAATGCAGGGCAAAATCCACGCCCTCGGTCGCGGCGCAGACTTCGGCCAATCTGACTTGGTTATCCGGCAAGGTGAACAACTGCGCCGAGCCGACCAAGCCGTATTTCGGCAACACGACGCTGCGCCCGCTCTGCAAACTCTTCTCGGCCACAAACCCGGCGCGCTCCAACGCCTCGTTCAGCTTCACGTGCCGATAGTAGTCATAGCGGTTGCCGTGATCCGAAAACATCTCGACTTCGAGCGTGCCTTGCGATTCGGCAATCAACTCCTCGACCGCGCGATCCAGCGTGCGCAGGTAGGATTTGATCGCCCGCTCGCCCCCCAGATGCGTCAACGAATCAGTAGCGCCAAGATAGCCGACGAAAACCGGTGTCTGCGCACGGCGAAAAACGCGCTTGCAGGCCAGCAGATCAAAGTGCGCTGCAATCATCGTACTGAGCGGCGCGGCTACATACGCCAACGCGCCGCCAAAAGCCGTCGCGTGATAATCGAAGGTCTCGCGGAACGTGCCGCGAATGAACTTCTCGCCACGCACGCGATCCTGCAAGCCGCCCACCAGCCGATTGCGCGCGCGGTCGTAGTAATGGTCTTCGTAACCCGGCGCGTCTTCCGCGTGCAGAATCTCCACCATCGCCGGATTAGTCGAAGAGGGAAAGGTCGAGATCATGCGCGACGGGTCGTGGAAATGCTTGAAGCGGCCTTCAGCGCGCAGTTCGGCAACGGTTTTATAGGGAACGCCATCGAGTATGAGGATGAGGCGGCGAGGGCGGGCAGACGAAGACGCAGTTAAAGCATTGAGTCGGGTGCTGAGTGGCAAGATCAGACAACAGATGACCAGATAAATCGGAAAGAAAAACGATGCTCGCAAGTGTTGCTTCATATCAGTTTGAAAATTCGACTTTTCGGAGTCTCAACAACCAGAGACTGCCATCCTTCTCAAGACCGGTCAAAGAAGCCCGAAATGGATAAAACAGACTGCCGCTGCGTCTGTCTTTCTCGTCGTTCGCAAATCCACAACACGCCCGTCGTCATTGCTCCACCGATTAGCAGCAACAACCCGATAAAAATAAAAATGCCATTTTCATTCCTGGGGAAATGGCTGGTTTGAACTAACAGTCTATAAGCACAATAAACGCCAAAAACAATTTGCGACACAAACCCAACTTGCAACAGCTTCGGCGCTCGCATTGAGAACCAACTAACGAAAGGAAGATAGAGCAAGCAACAACACATTCCCCCGACAGTGATCCAGAACAAGACCCAAAGCCCATAAGCAACATACACCATGCCCGCCACTGCCGGCACAGTAAGGCATAACCATATAGCTGCTCCCTTTATCAGCCGTCGTTTCAACATCCATTTCCCAACACAGGCTGCAATTCAACTCTAAAATGTTAATCCAACGATTGGGCAATCAGGTACAACACCAGCAACGTGACACCCACGGCAATCGCCGCCGTAATCGCAATGGTCGCTCCCGTCGAAAGATTCTTCCCTTTCGCTTGGGTGACGCTCGGGTAAGGCACTTCGGTAGCTGCGCCGGTCTTCGGGTCAGTGATGACAAACGAATCGGCGCTGGCTTGACTGATGTAGCCTGACAGTTTGGTTTTATCGCGCAGCTTGACGGTTATCTGCGCCTCCGGGCCATTGCCGAGTTTGGCAACCCCGGCTTTCACCTCGGCAGCACGCGCGGCCTCTTTTTCCGTTTTCGATTTTGCTGTGACGGTAGGTACGCCAATCAACATGAAGAGCAGTGAGCTGATCAGCGCGAGTGACAAACTTTGTTTGAACATGAGGTTTCTCCTGGATGATGTGGACAAAAAATTCTTGCGCCGCATCATCAGCATCACAGCTTTCAGTGTCGGGCTGCAACATTGATGATGACGGCGCAAGCTTTTCAAAAATCCTCAACGGTTGCGTGCTGGCTTATTGCAACGGCGATGCCAGAGCAAAAGCAACATTTCTTTAAAGCCCAAAGGGACGCCATAAAAAAGCCCAGGACAACGCCCTGGGTGACTTGGCAATTACGCATACAAGCCCTGAAAGGGCGCAATAACTTGTGTTATTACGCCCTTTCAGGGCTTACGGCTTGCTTGGATTGCATTCCCAGGGCGTTGCCCTGGGCGATTGTATGATGCCCCGTTGGGGCTGTGAGAAGGATAGCGAATTGATTTCTATTCCCTACCTCGACTCTTAGAACGATTCACTGCCTGCCATCTCCGCTCGTCACTCGTCAGCCGAATCTGGCGCTTCGTCGCTCAACACGTAACGACGCGTCAGGCCGAGGTCTTTCAGTTTCTGTTGCAGGCTCTGCCGGTGCATGCCGACGCGTTCGGCGGCGCGCGTGACGTTACCGCCGGTCTCGTTCAGCACGCGTTCAATGTAGGCGCGCTCAAATTCGCGGCGTGCTTCGCGAAAATCGTCGAGATAAGGGACGGGCAGAATGTCTGACGCCGCAGCTACTGGCGTCGCGCGTTCAAACGAATCGGCGGGTTTATCATCCGGCGCTTTACTCGCGGCGTTGATCTCGGCGGGTAGGTCTTCGGCCTGCAATTGTGCGCCGTCGGCCAACACGACACTGCGTTCGATGGCGTTGCGCAACTCGCGCACATTGCCCGGCCAGTCGTAGGCAATCAGCCGTTTGAGCGCCGCTGGGCTGATCTCGGTACATTTGAGTTGATACTTTGCCGCGTAAGAGGCCAAGAAATGCTCGGCCAACAGCGGGATGTCTGCGCGCCGCTCGCGCAGGGGCGGCAGATCCATCTGCACGACGCGTAAGCGGTAATAAAGATCGGCGCGGAATTTTTCCTGCGCGACGGCCATGTGCAGATCGCGGTTGGTGGCGCTGATGACGCGCACGTCAATCGGGATCGCGTGTGCGCTGCCCAGCCGTTCGACCTTGCGCTCTTCCAACACGCGCAGCAGCTTGGCCTGCGTGTTCAGACTCATATCGCCGACTTCGTCGAGAAAGATCGTACCACCGTCGGCCAGTTCGAACTTGCCTTTGCGCTGGTTGGCCGCGCCGGTGAACGCACCACGCTCGTGGCCGAAGAGTTCCGATTCGATCAATTCACTGGGAAGCGCCGCGCAGTTCATCGCCACGAATTGGCCTTTGCGCCGGGTCTGGCTCTGTTCGTGAATGGCGCGCGCAACCAGTTCTTTGCCCGTGCCCGACTCGCCGTGCAGCAGTACAGTCACGTCAGTGGCGGCGACCTTGTTGATGAGATCGTAGATGCGGCGCATCGGCTCGCTCGCGCCGAGCAATTCGCCCAGACCGCGCGCGGCTTTCAATTCGGCGCGCAAGCGTTCGTTCTCGCGCTTGAGCAAGGCGGCTTCGAGCGCGTTTTTGACGACGAGGCGCAGTTCATCCACTTCAAACGGCTTGGCCAGATAATCGTATGCGCCCGCCTTGATCGCTTCGACGGCGGTGCGTTCGTTGCCATGCGCGGTGATCATCACAACCGGCGGTGCCTCAGCCTCTGCTGCCAACTCACGCAAGTAATCAAGACCGCTTGTGCCGGGCAGGTTGATGTCGAGCAGCAACAACGCGGGGCGCACGGCGGCAAGCTGTCGGCGCGCCTCGTCTACGCTCGCGGCCTCACTCACGTCGTAGTTTTTGAGCGCGCGACGCATGCCGTAGCGGGCCGCTTCTTCGTCATCCACGATGAGGATTTTCGGTTCAGACATAAGCCAACCTCTGCCGAGTTTCACGGTACAACCACTTTTGCTGCGAGTGCCGGTACGATGCGGCGGAAATCTTTAGCATTGAGCGTGATGATCTGGTCAACCTGTGTCTTCACTGCTGCCCAGGCGATGACCGCATCGTAAGTTACGCCGCCTGCGATATTGTTTTGAGCGAGATGTTCAATGAGATCGCGGTAATCGTTAGCGGTGAGCGCAAAGACGGTCATCACTGACAACACATTACTTTTGATTGCCAGCCACGCGTGTTGCGGTGAAATACGCAAGGGCGGCGGCATTCTGGTCAGCGTGGAGTATGTCTCAGCTAATGAATGTGCTGAAACCACGGCGTCAAGCTGCCCGTTTTTGGCGCTGGCAAGCATCGGCAAAGCCCGGCTGTGGTGGGTGTGCAGAGTAAGCATCCCGGCCACCAAAACGGATGTATCAATCAAGGCTTTCAAGGCCTGACCCTCTCATTATTTCTTTCATCCGCATTTCACGGTCATACTTCACTGGGTCTTTCAACCACGCTGATACAGACTCTGGCAGCGGCTCAGTAGTATCAAAGGCAATGACTAACACGCCAGCTTCATCAATGATTTTCCCTAAGCTCTCCTCAGCAACACCAACTTCAACTGCTTGCGTTAGGTTGTCTGCTGGCGCTAGCCTCGCCTCGCCGTTGCTGCCCTTTTCGACCAACAACCTTTCGCCGGGTGTAAAACCGAGTTGTGCACAAATGTCGTTAGGAATCGCCACATTGCCGGAATCATCAACCGTAACCTGTCCGATAGTCTCCATGTCGTCTACCTCCATTCGCAACCAGGCATAAGCTACTATGCCCCGCCTGCCAACGGCAACCTCAGCTTAAACTGTGTCCCGCGTCCTGCGCTAACCGGACTCACAACTTTGATCTCGCCATTCAACTCGCGCACGCGACGCGCGACAATCGCCAAGCCCAACCCCGTGCCCCGTTGCTTCGTGGTGAAAAACGGGTCGAAGATTTTCTCACGCAACTCCGGCGACACACCGGCACCGTTGTCCGTGACGCTGATTTGCAATCGCCCTTCGCCGCCCTGCGCACTGCTGATCTGCACTGCGCCCTCGTGCTCAATCGCTTGCAAAGCGTTGAGCATCAGGTTGAGCAGAATCTCTTTCAGCGCCGCCGCCGTTTCGCCATTAAGCAACGGATCGGCTGGCAATGACACGCTGACTTGCACCCCGCGCGCTTCGGCTTCGGCGCGCGTGAGCATCAACACACCTTCGACTAACTCACGCAAACTTGTGGGCGCAGCCGCCACGACCGTCGGGCGCGAAAAGCTTAGCAGTTGTGACACGCTGCGACTCAGCCGATCCACTTCGCCGTTAATCAAATTCAGATCGTAGTCGTATTCGCGCGCCACAGCTTCGTCTTCGCGCATTACCTGCACGATAGACTTGATCGCGCTCAGCGGGTTCTTGACTTCGTGCGCGACAGTCGCCGCCATCTGTCCTAACGCAGCCATACGCTCACTCTCGGCCAATTCGCGTTCCAGCTTGACCTTCTCTTCCAGCAGTTGGCAGTTCTCGATGGCAACAGCGATGTGCCCGGCCAACACCGCCAGCACTTCGCGCTTCTCGGCGGTAAGCTGTTGTTCCTGGCCGCACACGATAAGCAAGCCGACCACTCGGCCTTCGCGCCAGAGTGCGTAGCAGGCGATGGCCTTCAGTTGCGCGAGCAACGCCGTGTCCTCGATCTGTTTCAACTGGCGCGCTTCGGCCAGTTGGCAAAATTCAGCCGCGACCGACGTGGCTTGTGACGACGGGACGATCTGCACTTCGTTCAATTCCAACGCCTCGCGCAGATGTTGTTCGGCAAAGGCAATGAAGCGCGTCAGATTGCCTAGACTGGCCGAGGCCGCGCCGACCTGTGCCACCAACTCGCGATATAAGCCGACTTCGCGTGTGAACAAGCGGCGCAGATAATTTTCCGTCACGCGTCGCAACGGTTCAGCCAGCGCAATCAAGACTAGAATCAGCAACGCCTCGATCACGTCCGATCGCACATCGTAGCGCGCCGCCATAAACAGGCTGAAGCGCCGTATGCCGTTGATGTAGATCATAATCACTGCCGCCGCCAGCACCGCGTAGATCACGCTCTGCCGCAAGACCAGTTCAAAGTAGCGATAACGGTAGATGTAATACGCCACAATCGCCGTCGGCACGATAGACGAGAGTTTCGCCAGCAGATCGAGATACCGCCCCAGCACGCCCCACTGCCACGCGCCCACGACGTAGGCCACAAAGAAGAGCACCGCGCTCCCCAACATCGTCAGCGCAAAAGTTCTAAAAAACTGCCGCTCGCGCGGCGCTCGCCACACGCCCGCGAGCCGCCAATCAATCGCCGCGCATTCGAGAAAGATAAAGACGAACCAGACCATGAACGGCAGCAACAACACGCCCAGCCGCTGAATCGGCGGCTCGTATGGCTCTTGCCACAGCCGGTTGATGGCGTATGGCAGCACGAAGGTGGGCAGGTAGCCCAACCCCGCGAGCGGCTTCAACCAGCGCCTGCCCCAGCCTTGCGAGACGCGCGGATCGAACCATTCGAGCAGTTTGAAATGCGCGTGCGCCAACAGCGGCGGCAAAAACGCCAGCGCGCCGTAGGCGACAATGTTGGCCGACTTGGGCCACCACCGCGCCAGGCTCATATCCAGCAATTCGTAGATCGTGACGGCGAAATTGCCCAGATGCCAAAAGCCCAGCACGAAGCCCAGCGTCAGCAACACACGCTGCGAGCGGCGCAGCCCGTAGCGGTTGAAGAGCATCCAGCAGAGATAGAAGTGCAAGGCCGCGCCCGTGGCAAAGCCGACCAGTTTGACGATGTCGAGCGGTGCAAGGAAAGGTTGTAGGTCAGGTGCTGGAGCAAACATACAGTAGAAGAACAGAAGAAGGCGGTCTGTTTTGCTTTTCGCCGCGGCTCAAATCGTCAAGCGGAAAATCATCTCTTCACCGCCTCAATCCTCTTTTCACTTAACGTTGATTCTAACAGTGTTCGCCATCTTACCATCCACCGTTATCACCACATCCACCTCGCCGCGCCCGGCTAGACTGCGCGGTATCCGCAGGTTGGCTTGATCCAACCCCGCCAGCCCTTGTGCGCCCGCGAATAACACCTCTGCGTTTGTGCCGCCGAGGCGCGCCGTAACGTTGTTCAAAGAACTAACTGCGCGGAAGCCAGTGCCGAACAGGATCAAGAAGACCTGCTCACCTTCCGGGCCAAGCTCGATTGGCGTAGCGACGAAGCGGCCAGTGGCAACATCAAATTGCGCCACCGGCTCAGTGCTCTGCGCGCCATTGGCCTTGAGCCTGAACACGACGGCTGCCGGGACGCCTTGCCCACTGGCGTTGGCGGTGAACAGGCCCGGCGCGACCGGCGCGATCTGCATCGTGCCAACCGAGAGCGTGCCATTGCCGCTTGTTACCGTGATGGCCGCCGTGCCCGCCGCTGTGCCTGGTGGCATCAAGTAATTGATCTGCAAAGGCGCGACGAAGAAGAGCGGTGCGAGCCGTTCGACTCCGGCGCTGTCGCGGACTTTAACCGTCGTGCCTGCGAGCGTAGTCGGCAACGGCGTGGTATCTGCAATCGCGGTGCTGGTGGTCAGGCCGGGGCCGAAAGCCGAGACAATGGATTCGGTGGCCAATTCTGCGCCGAGGAAGCTGGCTGCCGACACGCTCGTCACTGTGTTGGCGATAGTCACGGTCAGTTCGTTTGACGTGCCGCCACCCGGCGCGGGATTGACGACGGTCACGCGCGCTGTGCCTGCGCTGGCAATATCAGCGGCGGAAATGTCAGCCGTAAGCCGCGTGGAGGAAAAGAAAGTCGTCGCGCGATTGCTGTCGTTCCAGCGCACCACCGAGCCATTGACGAAGTTCAGGCCGTTGACGGTAAGCATGAAGGCCGCACCGCCTGCAATTACTGAACTCGGATTCAAACTCGCCAGCGTCGGCGCGAGGCTGTTGACGGTGAAGGTCTGTGCCGCTGACGTTCCCCCGCCGGGCGCGGGGTTGGAGACGGTCACCGTGTTCGTGCCTACGAGGATGATGTCTGCGGCAGAAATTGCCACAGTCAATTGCGTGCTGCTGATGAACGTCGTCAGTCTGGGAAGGCCATTCCAGCGGGCGGACGACTGGGGTACGAAGTTTGTACCTGTTACGGTAAGCGTAAAGGCCGGACCGCCAGCGACGGCTGAACTCGGATTCAAGCTGGTGATTGTCGGCACCGGATTGTTGATGGTGAAGACCTCAGCGTTTGACGTTGTGTTGCCAGGCGCGGGATTGGTGACAGTGATCATTGCGCTTCCGGCGGCGGCTATATCGCTGGCAGGAATCTGGGCGGTTAGTTGCGTGCTACTGATGAACGTCGTCGGTCGGCTAGCGCCAAACCATTGCACGACTGCGCCGGGGAGAAAGCCCGTTCCGCTGACCGTCAGTGTGAAAACGCCGCTGCCTGCGATGGCCGATCTCGGATTCAAGTCAGTGATCGTCGGCACAGGAAAGAAGATCGTGAAGGTCAACGCGGTCGAGAGACCACCGCCGGGTGTTGGATTGAAGACTGCCACGCTGGCCGCTCCTGCCGCCACCAAGTCGCTTGCCGGAATTGCGGCAGTCAGTTGTGTGCCGTTGTTGAATGTCGTTGGACGGTCGGCACCGTTCCAGCGCACGACTGCGTTGGGGACGAATCCGTTGCCCGTGATTGTTAACGTGAAGCCCGCACTGCCCATGACTGCAAAACTCGGATTCAAGCTCGTCAGCAGCGGCACCGGATTGTTGATGGTGAAGGTTCGCGCCGTTGAAGTGCCGCCGCCCGGCGCAGGATTGACCACCGTCACGTTAGCCATGCCTGCGCTGGCAATATCGCTGGCCGGAATCGCAGCGGTCAGTTGTGTGCTGCTGACGAAGGTGGTCGGGCGATTCGAGCCATTCCACTGGACGACGGAATTGCTGATGAAGTTCGTGCCAGTCAGCGTGAGTGTGAAGGCCGCACCACCTACGATGGCAGAACTCGGATTGATGTTCGCCAGCGTTGGCGTAGGGTTGTTGATGATGAAATTGAGCGCGTTCGATGTTCCGCCGCCGGGCGCGCTGTTTGCTACAGTGACGGTCGCCGTCCCCGTTGTGGCAATGTCTGCGGCAGAAATCGCCGCCGTCAATTGCGTCGCATTGACGAAAGTGGTCGCGCGATTGCTGCCATTCCATTGCACGACGGAGCCGTTGACGAAGTTCGATCCGTTGACCGTCAAGCTGAAGCCCTGGCCGCCTGCTGTGGCTGAACTCGGATTCAAGCTCAGCAACGCAGGCAGCGGATTGTTAATCGTGAAAGTGGCCGCGTTGGATGTGCCGCCGCCCGGTGTTGGATTGAAAACGCTCACGCTGGCCGTTCCCGCTGTGGCGAGGTCTGTCGTGGGAATCTGCGCTGTAAGTTGCATCGCGCTGACAAAAGTCGTTGCGCGGTCAGCGCCGTTCCAACGCACCGTCGAGCCGTTGACGAAGCCCGTCCCATTGACCGTGAGTGCGAAGCCTGGGCTGCCAGCGAGGACTGAGCCCGGATTCAAGCTGCCGAGCATTGGCACAGGGTTGGAAATGACATTGATTGCACCTTGGGTGTAGGGCGGGGGCGGCAAAATGGTCCCCATGTCGTCAATGACCTTGCGCTCTGCCGGTTGATCGCCAAAGCTAACCGGAGTCAAGCCTGCGGGAGCGCTAGCAGCAATCGAGAAGGTGACGACAACCACTTGGCGTATGCCGCTAGGAAATGTCTGCATCGGCGGGAGTGTCAGCAAGATTCCTAATCGGCCCTGCGCTGCTTGAAAAGAATTCACGTTAAGCTGTGCCAGCGAGGCGTCGCTTCCAAGTGTGACTTGCGGGTTGCTCAGGATTGCCGGGTTGAAGTTCAGACTGAAACTCAAAGCGTTTTCATTCCCCAACGCGAGTAACTCGACGGGAACGCTCACAATACTTCCAGAATTGCCGCTGGCATTGCCCACGCGCACCATCCGGTTAGATTGGCCGATGGTCAGCGTATAGTTTTGGCTGCGGCTGCAACCGCCAGAACTGATCGCAGTGATTGTAAAGCTTGCCACGCCCGCTGTTGTCGGCATGCCGGTGATTGCGCCAGTCGTCGCGTTGAGCGACAAGCCCGCAGGCAAAGCTCCGGCACTGACGGCGAAAGTGTAATTGCCTGATGGTGAGGCTGTGATGGTTTGATTGTAGGCCGTGCCTACGCTGCCGCTTAGCAACGTTGCCGGTGACAAGGTGATGGTCGGACACTGCGACGGGAGATAGACCATGCCAGTAATGCTACCTGAAATGCCCAATGTGTTGGTGGGTTGCGTGCTGAGTGTAGTCAATGCGCCAGTTGTGAGATTAACGCTGAAGGTCGTTAGGTTGCGGCTGAAGCCATTAGCAGCAAACAGAAATGTCCCAGCCTGATTTAAGGACAGAACATTGGGCATAGTCCCTCCTGTCACGAAGGGTGAACCGGAAACAGCAGTGAGTGTGGTGGCACTGCCATTACCATTGATCTGATAGACACCCACGCGACCGATAGAAGCAGCGACTAGATAAAAGCCATTTGGATGCAGAAGGCCGTGACTGGCTTGGCTGAGACCAGAAACAAAGGGATTGCCGGGGACGGAACTCGGAATGCCGCTTGCTGTGGTGAAAACCCTCACTTGTGCGTCCCCAAAATGCGCCACAAAAAGTCGTCCCACCGCATCAGTGGCATAGGCTAACGGAGAGCTAGCGCCGGAATCGAAAGACGTACTTAGTTCAGTTAGGGTACCGGTCGCAGGATCGACGCTGAAGCTCGCAATGGTAGTGGTTAATGGCCCACCTGTGTAAACATAGCGGCCATCTTGACTGAAAGTGGTGGAACGCGGCGCTGCATTTCCCGTATTGTAAGGGCTACCGATGGCAGCGGTTGCTGTCGTTGCCGTGATCTGATAACTCAACAACCGATGATTAGTGCCATCTCCTACTACCAGTGGCGAGCCGCTCGGATGTATAGAGGAGGTATACCAGTCCCCAAAGCCCAATCTGATCGGGCTAAAAGGCAACTGCGTGAGAGCGCCTGTCAGAGGGTTGATTGCGTAGGCGCTGACCGTACTTGAGGAGGTGAAAGAGTTAATCGCGTAGAGCCGCAGATTCGCCCGATCTATCACTAGCCGTTCGCTAGGGAAGTCACCAAAACCAATGCCGCCAGTTGAGATGGGAAAGCCTGGCAAGAGCGTCAGTGCGCCCGTCATCTCATTCACTGCATAACCGTAAATCTGGTTTCCGCTCCTGTTCTCATTCAAGACGTACAAGGCACGAGTCTGCGCGTCCAACGTAATAGTAATATTGACCGTGTAATTGCGCGTGCTCGCGCAACCGTTGGCGTCGGTCGCGGTGAGAGTAAAGTTGAACGTGCCCGCCACGTTCGGTGTGCCCGAAAGTATGCCTCCATTGGTGAGCGTCAAGCCGCTGGGCAACGCCCCAGATGTTACAGCAAAGCTGTAGGGCGCAGTGCCGCCGCTGGCCGTGAGGGTTTGATTGTAAATCGTGCCGCCGGCACCGTCGGGCAAGGAAGCCGCAGCAATATTGATTGCGCCACAGGCTATGAAGTTGCCGGCTACTACTTCGGCACAGCCGGTCTTGCGGATTCTGATTGGACCGTTAAATGCGGGGGTCGGCGCGGTCGCTGTGATCTGCGTGTCGCTGTTGACGGTGAAGTTGGCATTGAAAGTGTTGAACGTGACGCTGGTCACGCCGGTGAAACCCGTCCCATTGATCGTAACTAGCGTACTGCCCGTCCCGCTCGTGGGACTGAAGCCGCTCACCGTCGGGCAAACTATTGGCAAGGTGAAAGGAGCTGTCTGCGCGTCCGGGCAACTCGGTCGGCTGATGGTGATCGGGGCGTTCACCGCGCCGCTCGGCACCGTCGTCGTGATCGTGGTGTCGTTGACGACGGTGAAATTTGCCGTCACGTTGTTGGCGAACTTGACGGCGGTCACGCCAGTGAAGTTCGCGCCGGTGATCGTGACTTGCGTGCCAGTGCCGCCAGTCGTCGGATTGAGGCCGCTCACCACCGGACAACAAGTAGCCGTCGTACCCTGCAACTCGGCCCGAATGCCGAAATCGCCTGCCAGGCTGGCATTCAAATCGTCAATGATGGTGAAGGTGTTGCCATCCGCTGAGAAGTATGAGCGCCGCTGCGAGGGCGCTGTTAGGTCAAGTGCAATTGGAAAGACATTGGCTCCGTGAGTCATGCGGAAGCCGACAACAAAGTCGCCCGCGTTGATCGTCAGCGGCGGCACAGAATAAAAGTTGAATTGCCCCAGTGTTTGCACCGTTGCCGTAACGGTCTGGAAACTCAGCCCGTTGATATTGGTTCCGCCAGACGAATTGTTTCCGATCAGCAGCGTAAGACTCGCGCCCACCTGTAGACCAACCCCATTTGGCCAGAAGATCGAGATGCCATTGAGTGTGGCCGGATAGCTGGCTGGTGTTAGCCGGTTGACGCCATTGTCCGTGCCCCCGTTCGTCTGGCCAATGCCACTCTCAAAACTCCCGTCATCAACTTTGAGTTCGACGGCCGCTCCCGTGCAAGCGCCCGGCTGCACGGTGAAAGCGGTAGTCTGCGCATCGTTACAGCCTAACCAGCTGAGGGTGATTGGCCCCGTTACTGCGCCCGCAGGCACGGTCGCAGTGATTTGTGTATCGCTGTTGATGGTGAAGCTCGCCGGAACGTTGTTGGCGAACTTGACCGCGCTTGTGCCGGTGAAGTTCGTGCCCGTGATTACCACGGTCGCGCCCACCGTGCCGAAGATTGGACTGAACGTAGTGATGGTCGGACAAGCCAGTAGCGTGAAGGCGGGTGTCTGCACGTCAGGGCAACCGGGCCGGCTGATAGTGAGCGGCCCATTGCCTGCGCCGCTCGGCACGATCGCCGTAATCTGTGAGTCACTGTTGACAGTGAAAGCAGCGGCAGCATCGTTGGCGAACCGCACGCCAGTCACGCCGGTGAAGTTCGTGCCAGTGATCGTCACGTTGGTACCCGGGCCTGAACTCGCCGGGTTGACGTTGGTGAACGCCGGGCAGAGGCTCGTCTGTTGGCAGCACAGCCCGGTGACATTGAGCGAGTAGTTGCAGTTCAAACCGCCGCCATCATTGACTTCGTTGACGATGATGGTGAAGCTGGCCCCACTCGGCACGTTGAACGAGAAACTGGCTGGGCTGGCCCCCGAAGAGTCGAAGCCCATATCGGCCAGGTAGTTTGTGCAGAGGCTGCCCGGACTAAAGCTGTTGCCCAGGTAAGCCGTCGCGAAAATCGCATTCGCTGCCGTGCGGCAAGGCGTTTCGAGCGTGACCGTGATACAAGCAGGTGTGCTGGCCGGGCAGGTCGAAAAACTGTAGGCATCGTAACGGCGCGTGCCAGTTCCTCCGGCGAGCACGCCGGGGCAAGGGGCATTCACGCCACACAGGCTGAATAGGCCGCTACGATTGAGCCGCGCCAGTTGCAGCCCGCTCGTCGCCGTGAAGCCTGGGCCAGGCGCGGGCGCTGTGGCGTCTAGCCGCGAGGTGATGACGACAGGCGGCGGCCCAGTCGGCACGCTGAATTTCAAAGCGCGTGGGCTGCCACCACCCGCGAAGTTGACATTCAAAACAAACTCGACTCGCAATGGGCACATTGCGCCGGGGCTGAGCGCAAAAGTAAACGGCGTCGGATTAACGGCAGCGCCGCTGGCAAATGCGAGATTGGGATAGTTGGCATTGCCCTGCGAAATCGTCACGCCCGGCGTCGTGGTGGTCAAAGTCACGGCGATATTGCTGGCATCGCTGACGCCAGTATTGAGCAGTTGCACGTTGAGTTGCGCGCTTTCGCCCGGCTCGATCAACGTGTTGAAGTTGCCGCCGACTGGTGTCGCCGTCACTGTGCCGATTTGCAGATTGGGTGAAGGCACAGCGCCAATGGCTTGCAACGCCTGGAAGGCCATGATGACGCCAGCGCCGGAATTGCGATCAACGCCAGCGCCTTCGATGTCAACGGCTGTGTTGATAAGCGCATTGCGTATCTGCGCCGGAGTCAGCGCCGGATTGGCCGACTTGAGCAAAGCTGCAATCGCCGCCGCGTGCGGAGCCGCCGCCGAGGTGCCGAAGAAGAACTTGTTACCGCCGATGGTCGTGCCAAACCCGCCTGCGCCAGTAACCATCACGCCATCCGCCGCGGTGATGTCTGGCTTCTGGCGCAACAGGCCGCCGGTTGAGGAAAAGTTGCCAGGCGTGATCGGCGTGCCGTTCGCATTGAAAAAAAGGCGGCGTGGCCCATCGGAACTGAACAGCTCGACTATGTTCGACGAGTTGAACGGATTCGGGAAAGGCCCGGTTGGGTTGGGCGCAGCGCCGAAGGCTGTGCCCGCCGGTGTGGCCGCAACGCTGAAAGCATTCGCCCCGCAACCGTGGCCGTGCACTTGGCCTTCAGTGCTGATGTTCAATCGCCCACGATAGTTCTGCAAATAAAGAAAGCGATTCGCCGCTCCAGTCTTTTTGAGAATCACCAGACGATTGTTGGTCGCGATGCCTGTGTTGAGAAGCTCGAAGGGGTCTTGCGTGCCGTTCTGTAAGTTGGTCGAAGAGGCGACGATGCCGCTGCCGGTGTTGTTGAGCACGAACAGGTCGTAGTCGTTGTTCGAGCCACCGAGCGGGTCGGACCAGAAGAGCGTGGCAACCGGTCGGTTGCTGATGGCCGTGATCATATCGAATTGCATTCCGCTGCCAAAGTTGTGCACCGTGCTGCCAGGGATGAGTGGCAACGCGCCACCGTCCACGAAATCACCAACCCACACGCCGGAGGTATTTTTGTCCTTGTTGCCTTGATTGCCTGCTGAAGTGAAGTAGAGCGCGCCGGAGGCGGTCACGTCGTTGACAGCCTGTGCGATCACGCCGCCGTTGGTCGTCGAGATGACGCCCGGCGCTTGCCCGTCTTGAAACGGCGTCTCGGCGTCGTACTGTATATCGTCCACGATGATGTCGCAGCCTGCCGCGCGCAGATCGCGGATCGCCTGTGCGAAGCTGGCCGCGTTGCCCAGCGCACCAGCGAAGTAAAGCTGTGCGCCCGGCGCGAGGTCGTTGATGATTTCGAGCATCGCCGTGCCTTCGTCCCCCGCGACCGGGCCGGACGCAGGCAGCACCACGAGGTTCGTCGGCAAATCGCCCGAAGCCTGGCTCGCGGCCAGACTCACCACGCCGTCCGAGAGCACGCCGATGCGCACGCCCGCGCCGTTCGCGCCAAACATCGCGCGCGCCGCCGCCGCCCGGTGCGTCACATCGCCTTCGGAAGTTTTGCCGCCTGCGAAAGTGGCGTTATTGATTTGCCGGATACCAAGCTGTTGCTGCAACGGCAGATGGTCGAGCGCCTCGGTCAAAAAGCCGCGCACGCGATTGGCGCGAGAGAGAAAACCGGGCGGCAATTCTTCACCTATCGCTACGCCGCGCTCACGCTCGCGTGCGACGTGGCGCAGGTACTGCGGCTCCTGCTTCGGTTGAATGAAGCGCACCTGCGGCAGTGCGGCGATCTCTTCCAGGCGGTCGAATGGCGTGCTGGCGCGGATGCTGTGGTATTGCGCATGAACGCTGATGATCTCCGCGCCGATAGCTTCAATATCTTCAAGCAACGTGCCACCGACAATAGCCGTGATGTCCACGACCGTCCTGGCTTTGGCATCGGTCTCCACGCGCACGCTGAGTTGGCGAATGCCCGGGGCGACCTCTTCACCGCGCCGCATCTTGAGCGCGTAGAGCAACTGCGAATCGAGCTTCTGTTGCGCGGGTGTGCGCGCGGCCTTTTCGTCGAGCAACGCCTTGATTTGGCGCTGGACGCCTTCGCTGAGTCTGACTGCGTCTGCCGAGCCTTGCGCCGCCACGCCCGTCTGTGGCGCGCGCGCCAGCCAAAGCAAGCCGCCCAACAGCATCAGCAGGCAAAGCAAAACCAACCACCAGCGGCGTGATTTGTTGAGGCCGACACGGTAGACCAGACGGGGGAACAGATTTTTCATGGCTGTCTCCTAAGTTGAGCTGAATCATGTTTGAGTTTGGCCGCTGTTAAAACTTCTGCGGTCGGTGAAGCAAGCTATGATGGCGCCATCATAGCTTGCGGCGGAGTCGTTGAGAAGAGTTGCAACGGCGGCTGGCAAACGTGTCCTGCCGGAGCTTGCCGACAATATTCCTGATCATTTCATTCCAAAGGCTGCGCCAACTGAAGCCTTATGATGGTGCATGATCATCCGGGCCAAGCTTACGAGCGCAAAGGCGACACTGCGCGGGGCGCGCGGCTTACGCACAATTCTTGCAAGTCTGGAAAGACGCTGAAGCCCGAACAATCGCGCCGTCTGAGTTCATTGGTTCCGCTGTCGCGCCACTTCGGCATCGGTGGCGCCACGCCAGAGCCTGATTTCACCGGACTGCGTGAATTGGCCGACTTTCTCTGTTTCGCTGCCGCCACTGCTTGCCAGCGTCCGCCCATCACTCGAAAACCCCACTGACCAGACCCAGTTGGCATGTCCTTTGAGGGTCGCTTTCTCTTGTCCGCTCGCCACATCCCACAGCTTCACTGTCCGATCCTCACTCGCGCTCGCCAGCGTCCGACCATCCGGCGCAAACGTGACTGAAAAAACCCAGTTAGCATGTCCTTTGAGAGTCGCCTTCTCTTGTCCGCTCGCCACATCCCACAGCTTCACTGTCCGATCCCCACCAGCGCTCGCCAGCGTCTGCCCATCCGGCGCAAACGTGACTGAAAAAACACTGGCGGTGTGTCCTTTGAGCATCGCCTTCTCCTGATGATTAAGGTACCAGAGGTAATACCATTCAAAGCTGCGCAAATCTTCTTCGTTACGGTTGGAAACGGAAGCCGATATTGGCAGGAAGGCATCAAGAATCTCATTGCTGCGTGCCGCATTTCCGTTTTCAAAGGCATAACTCGCCAGATTCATATTGGCGACGTAATTCAGCCTCTTGTGACGCATCTCGCTCTCATTTGCCCGGCGATAGAGCTGGTAAACGAAAAATGCCCCGACGCAGGCGAGCGCCGCCACAATCGCAACCACTGACGCAACGATTCTGGTGCGGCGCAATTCCCGCCGCCGCCGCTCTTCCCTTTCGAGCGCGGCAGCCTCGCGTTCCTGTGCCTCACGTTCGCGTTGCTGGCGGCTGGTTTCGAGAAACGCCAGTGCCGTGGCAAAGCCGGCGTGATAACGCTGCGCCCAAGTTTCGTTAGGCCGATTTTCGTTCTGCCAATCAAGCGCGATCTGTAAATCGGGATCACGCCACAATCCAGCCTGGCCTGCTTGATGCAACTCGGCGGTCTCGGCCAACCGGTGATAGATGCGCGCCGATTGCGCTTCGTCGTTTACCCACTGTTGCAAACGCTGCCAGTTGCGCATCAGGCTCTCGTGCGAGATGTCAATCAACGAATCCGCGCTCAACGGTGTGTCCACTGGCGGCATCAGGAACGAGCGGCCCGGCGCGCGAAAGGTTTCGATGACTTGTTTGACTTCCGCTTCGCTGGCGGCGGCGACGAGACAGAGTTCGCCCAAGCGCATCGGGCGGCGAACCTCACGATTATCGGGGCCTTTTTCGGTCAGAGCTTTGAAAACCCGCTCGGCCACATCGCGGTGGCGTTGGTCGGGCAACAGGTCGAACGTGGCATCGGCGTGCTGCGAGAGCGCGTTGTCCATAGCGCCGATGGTTTCGTAGTGCGACAAATCAAGCGGCACTCGCGTTCGTAGTTCCGCCTTCAGGCTCGGCATTCGAGTCAGCGTCGCCTGAAGGCGGAACTACGAACGCGTTTTCCTGCCAATAATCCCAAGTGCGCATCAGCGCGTGTTGCAGGATGGGCAACTGGTCTTGTTTGTCGCCGAAGTCGTTGAGCAGCCGATTGACCAGGCGCGGCGTGATCGTTGCGCCGCTGACAGCGACCGGGCCAGTAATCACGTCGCGGAGTTGTTCGCGGGTCAGGCGTGGGATCAGGTATTGGCTCTCGTTGATGGCTTCGGGCAAATCCAGGAACTGCGCGCAATCGCCCAGGTAATCCGAACGCATCGTCAGCACGATGTACAGGTTCACTTCACGCTGCTCCGCGGCGGCGAGCAGCAGTTTGACGAAGGCAGCCTTGTTGTTTTCGTGCTCTTCGTCTTGTGCGCCCAGCGCAACGCGGAAGAGTTCTTCGAACTGGTCGGCGATGACGATCAGGTTTTCGGTCGTGGGCAGGTTGGCTTGGCGCACGGCTTCGACCAGACCGAGGCTGCCGCGCCGGAGCGTGGCTTCGGTGATGGCAGTTTGCAGCGCGCGGTTCTCGGCGTCGTCGGAGCCGAAGACGCTGGGCGCACAGAGCGCGCGGGCCAGATTGCCGATGGGATCATTGCCGGGACGCAGGATGGCCGTGCGCCAATTGGAACCGGCTTCGGCCATCAAACCGCTGGCAAGCGCGGGCAACAGACCGGCACGCACGAGTGAAGATTTGCCGCTGCCGGAAGTGCCGACGATAGCCAGGAGGCGCGTGTTACGCAGCTTGGCAATCAATTGCTCGCTCTGGCCGTCGCGCCCGAAAAATAGGTGGCTCTCGTGCCGCTCGAAGGGGCGCAGGCCTGGAAACGGATTGGTCGGCTTTTTGAGCCGGGTCAGCAGACTGAGCTTTTGCAGGCTCATGATTTTCCTCCTTGCGCTGCTCTGAGTTGGCGAATGAACGGGGCGAGCGTCGCGGGCGCGAAGACGCCGAAGTTTTTCAAGATGAGCGGATCATCGCCGTCAAACATTTCTTTTTCGTCGGTCAGCGGGTCGGCCAGATAGATCGCTTGCGCCAGAAAAGGCCGCGTGCGCCCGTAGGCGGGAACTTTGACCAGTTCATCAATCATTGCGCTGAACCAATCTTCGCTGGCTTGGCCGTAGAAGATCAGCACAGCATCGCTTTGCAGAAGCTGGGCGCGGCGCTCCTGGCGGATTTGCGCGCCGTCGCCTTCGACGCGGGAGAGCGCGACCTTGAAACCTTCTTTGAGCCGCAGGTGGTTGTAGACCTGCTTGACGGCCTCGCGGTCTTGTTTGTCATACATCAGGTAGATTTGCGTGGGTAGCGTATCGGTTTCAGTTGTGACGACTGAGCGCGTGGCATCGAGCTTGGCCTTGATGACATCTTTGAGGTCTTCGAGTTTGGTTTGCAGAAGTTCAAAGCGCTGCGCGTCGGAGCTGTTGAGCAAAGTTTCGATGAACTGCTGCTGGCGCGGTTCATTGGCGGTCAAATTCGGCGGCAACCAGATCAGTCGTGTGAGTTGCGGATGAGCTTGACCATCGGCGGCCAGTTCGTGCTGCAAGCGCACGATGGAGCGGCTCTCTTCCAGTTCGGGCACGATGCCATAGTTCGCGCCGACCAAATGAATGGAGAGTTCGGCTTGCTGTAAATAGGCGCGCACATCGCGGATCAAATCAGGCGCTTTCAGCGGCAGTTCTTTATCGGGCAACACGCGTAGGCCAAACATCTCTAACTCGCGCCGGATACGATTGCGCGCTTCGGCCAGGTCAGCGGTCGTTTCGGCGAGATAGATGACAGCGTTGCCGTCGGTCGTGGCGTGCCCGTTAGTTGGCGTGGGTGGCGTGGGTGAAACTGTTGATGTGGGGATTGAGCCACGCAGGGTTTCGAGCTGTCGTTTGATGTCCCAAGCTAAATCTTCCAGCCTGGCCCAGTAACGCGGATCGCTCTGCGGTTGCACTTCCGGGCTGAATTCGCGCGCGCGGTCTGTCGTCTCGTCATACTCGTAAAATTCGTAGCCGAGTAGCCCTTGCAATCGCTCCGGTTGCTGCCCGCGTTCGATGTGCGTTTTGATTACTTTGAAGACGCGCGCTTTGCCCTTGATCGTCAAACCACCGCTGAGACCAGCTCCTTCACAGAACTCGTTTAACTCGCGCAGACACCATTCGGATTTGAGGTAGCGTGGCGAAAGGACGCAGATCAGTAAAGCAACGCTGCCGACCTTGAGAACCAATACATCGGAAAATTCCTCGTTGCCTTGCAGCTTTGGGTCGCGCCAGATTTTGACTTTTTCACCGAGCAGTTGCTCCAGGCGCGTCTTCAGCCGTTCGTGCAATAGCTCGACCCAACCTTTCGGCCCGGCTAAAGTCGCGTTGTCTATGCGGGCATAGCTGATAAAAACGTCGTCTTCAAATTGGGGGAAGGAAGACATGCCGACCTCCGACATCACGGACGCTGAGAAACGGAAGGGATGAAGAGAGGAAAAGGCGATTGCATTAACTGTCACCCTTTCATCCCGTCACCCCTTCAAGGTCTTGGCAGTTGCGGCGCACTTAACGAATTTCCGAAATCGCCGCGATATAACACCCGCGCGCTGTCGCCGTCAGCGGATCGCTGGCCAGCCGCACGTCGGAAATCTGCACGGGGAAGCCGTCGCGTTTGAGCGCCGCTTCGAACTTTTGCAGGAAGCCGCGCGGTTTGGCCGTGCCGCCTGAAAGCACAATCGGCATGGCGCGGTCGAGCTTGGGCAATTGGCGGGAGTTCTCGAACTCTTCGCGCAGCTTCTCGACCAACGAGTTGATGACCTCTTCGTAGTAGATGTGCAGCGCGCTCGAAATCTTGTCCTTCGGCTGGCGCGAGAGGTCGAGCGATTCTTCTTTGGCCAGGCGCACGCGCGTGACGGGTTCGTCGGTGACGGCCGAGACGCTGTTGTCAATATAATCGCCGCCTTTGGGAATGCTGAAGGTCAGCATGGGCACAGACAGGAACGAGACGCAGACGTTGCACATGCCGCCGCCGCAACTGACGCCGATGCCGGTGAAGTTTTCCGATTGCAACTCGGCGAAGATGATGGCCAGACCTTCGTTGACCGCCTTGGCTTCGTAACCGAGCGATTGCAGGAAGGTCTTGAGCACGGCTTCGTGGTAAACGAGGTTGGCGTCGGTGCCTTCGCCTTTGCCGGGGATGGAGTAACAAAGCAATTCGTTCTTCTTGGCGCGCGGCACCATGGATTCGATGATGGCCTGGATGATCTGCTGGCCCATCGGCTCCTGTGCGTTGAGCACACCGAGTTGCATCGGGCGGCGCGGGACGGCGTTGAAGAAACTGGCGAAACGCTCAGAGTCATTGCCAAAGACAAATAACTCTTTGCCATTGCGGTGATAAACCATCTTGTTCTGTTGCAGGATGGCTTCAGTCATTTTCGAATAAGGGACGCCGACGAAAGCGTTGAGTTGAGCGTTCGCTTTGTTGCCATTGGAGCCACCAGCCAGCACGATGCGGCTGGTGCCGATGTCTAAGCCGAGCGCGCCAGCTTCGCCACCGGCCTCGGGTGTCGCGGGATTTTTCTCTTCCATTTTTCCTCCGTTTTTACGTGATGATTTAGGCATGTGAGAAAAGACTTCTTACTTGCTTTCCTATGAAAATGCAACTGTGAGCTTGGGCTTTTTGTCAGAACAAATTTCAGCGAGCGGAACTCAACTCGAGCGAGCGTGAAGAAATCCAAGCGATCAATTACGGCAAGAAAGACTGATGTCGCGAGGAAGCTAAAAGAACTAGCTTGCTTCTGCTCAACACGCCGCCTTGAACCTGAATCGTATTTTATCGTGCTACGCTCTCTGCGGCATCGGCCTGCATGGTCAATTTGGCATTCTGTGGCAATGAGGAATTTTGCAGGGTCTTCTGCCGTGCATATTGTTCGCGGTACAGGACACGCAGTTTTAGGCGCAAGTCTTCGACGGTGGTGTGCAACTTTTCTGCGCGGTGTTTGAACTCTTCGTCCGCCGCGACGGCGCCCTCCCAGAGTGTCTTGTTCATCTTTTCGAGAATCTCATCATCCCAAGTGAAGCCGTAATCGGTCATGTTTGGCGTCGGGATTTTGTACTTGTCCGACAGACCCATGGCTACGAACGGGAAGTTTTTCGCCCAGTCGTAATGGGGAGCGATAGCGCCGTTATCGGGATTGACCGAGACCAGCCCGTGTGTGGTGCAATTGACATCTTCGATCTTGTATATGCTGCGCAGAATCGCCGTTAACTGGCGGCCTGCTAACACCTGCGCTGAAGTCAGCGTCTCTTCGAGCGAATTGGCGACGCTGGATTCAAAGGCGACACCGATGAAACTGGCGTTCAGCCCAATGTAGACGTTCTTTTGATCGGCCCAGAGTGAATAGCCCGCGTGGTTGGCTGTTTGGTCGTCGCGCACGATGCGGTAGATGAGGCCATAGCGGTCAATCAAATAGTTGTACAGTTTCAGGCGCTGGACGTATTTAATCAGGTTGTGCGAACGCTCTTGAATTGAGTTGTTGTTGTCGGGTGAAAACGGAATCTGTTCGCCTTCCGTAGTGTGGTAGACGATGCCAACTTGTGCGCGGCTGACTTGGTCGCTGTCGCCTTCGCCGTTGCGCGGATAGACGTAGTAGGCGCGCGGGTGATTATCAATCTCGTGCTCGGTGATGATCTGCCCGCCGTTACTGTAGCGTTCGAGCTTGGCGGTTTGTTCGACCAACCAGATTTTCTCCGCTTCGTAGCGGTTGAGCACGGTGGTGACGGCGGGCGTGGCACTCGGCGCGCTCGCAGCGGTGAGAAAAATGGTGCGCCCACCTTTGCCATAGCGTTCTGCCATGTAGGCGCTGGCCTTCTGCCCCGACCAACTAGCCAATGAATAAAGCCCGAACAACAGCACGCCAGCGATCAACACTCCCACCGCATAAAAAGCATGCCGCGCCTGATAGCAGGAGTGGATCAACTTGGCTCTAAGAGGAATTTCGACCTGCTGCAGGCGCGCGCGTTGGGCGGGCGGCGCGTTGCGTGTTATAGCTCGTAATTCTTCGAGGATGGAGTTGTAAAGCCGCGCTTCCATAATCCAGTCATAAAAGCGCGTCTTTTCGAGAAATTGGAAGCGTTGCAGCGCTTGGCGCAGTTCGGCTTGGCGGGCGGTTTGTTTGGCCAGCGTGCTGTGCAGAAAACGTAAGCGCGCCGCCGGATTGTCGAACAGGCGGGCATAACGCTCGACGACTTGTGCGTAGAGCGCCTCGGCAGGCTTGCGATTGCTGGTAGGGGATTGCTGTGCTATCACTGACCCAACTTATACATTAAATGGGAGCAGACGAATTCAATCCTTCAGCCTGCTCCCCATTCTCAATCGCTATTTCATCGCCTTGATTTATTTAATGGGCGTCACGATGAAATCTGGTTCCAACCCTTTGACGCGCAACTGGCTGCCATAACTGGTAGCCTGTTCGCGCGAGGCGAATTTACCGACCTGCACGCGATACCAAGTGCGGCCTTGAACGTTAGCGGCCACAGTGCGCGCCGTGACGCCTGCCGCTTGCAAGCGGCTGACGCGTTCAGTGGCCTGCGCCTGCTCAGGGAACGAGCCGACCTGGATGGTGATGTTGCCGCGATTCGGCGTAGGTTCCATTCCAGCGGGCTGTTTTGTGGCGGTGGTTTCTTTCGAAGTGGGTGATGGCGGCTTCACCGTCACCTTATCCGGTTGCAGTACTTTGCTGCCACCAGTGACGGGCGGAATCACCACTTGCGCGTTGTTAGGCTTAGGCTGCGTGGCATCACCTCTTTCTGCAATCCCCGCTGGCCCCGTAACACCGATGGGCAGCTTTTCGTCGGCCCTTGGCGGGACTGTCACCGGAGGAGTGGTTTTACTCGCATCAGTGGCTCCTGTCGAACCAGCGTCGGAAGGGTTGGTTGCACCGCTAGTAGCACCATCGGTCACCGCGGCACTCCTCGGTGGCGTGCGCTTTGTCACCGGGCCGCTAAGGAAATTGTAGATGAACAGACCGCCTAGGATAACGACCGCTCCGATCAGCACAGTTTTGAAACGCGAGCCTTTCTTGTTGTAACCGCCAACGTTTGAAATGCCCGGATCGGTGGAATCTTCGGGCAACACCGGCCAGCCCATAAACTCAGGCTCGGGCGGAACGCCATAGCTCGGACTGTCAAATCCCTGCTCGTTGTAATTGCCGCCCCGATAAGGATCGGCCATGCCACCGCGGTAAGGGTCCGCTGTATTGCGCTGATCTTTCGGCATGCCGTACTCAGGCGTGGAGAAGACATCTTCGTAGACCGGCGTGGTCTCGCCCATCTGATAGCCCTGCTGTGGCGGCGCGTTACGCGGCAAGTCAAGCACATCGCCAAAATCATCGTCGTCAATCCGCGTCGCGTAGACGTCGTGATCACCGGAACGTGAGACCGGCGCAGTTGGGTAATTAGCGCTGGGATAATTGCCGCCCCCGTAACTACCACTGGGATAATTGCCGCCAGCGTAATTTCCCGCGTAGTTGGTAGACATCGTGCTTTGTCTGCCACTATCAAAGCTGCCGCCACCATAACCACTATCGCTATAACCGGCGTCGTTGTAGCCGGGGTCAGCGAAGTTGGTGTTGTAGGTGTCGTAGCTCATGCCCGCATCAGGCTTGACATCAATGATTGTGGCGCAACGCGCACAAACAACACGGCTAGAATCGGCCTGATTTTCGAATTGGCACTTTGGACAGATGACTCTCATAGTTTTTTCTTCCCTTGTGGGTTAGATGTTGGGCTATTGTTGGTTGTCTCAGAAAACAGCTTGATAACAGCCCCGCTACCCGGCAACCTAACCGCACCTGGTCGTTATGCCGGGCCAACTGAACTAGGGATGCTTGTCAATCGGATTTGTGCGAGAGGGCCACGCGCCTGCAATCGTGAGCACCGAATGGGATTGACCTATTCTTGCTGCTTAGATTCCTGACCGAGTGATGCCGGACCGGATTTAGGGGTAAGACCCAGGCACCACCTTCAAGCTTCACAATCAACCCAGCAACCGCGTATGTTACGCACGCCAGACGGATTGTAGCCTGCCCGGATGGCTCAGGCAAGCTAAAATGTTGAAAGGATTTAGCAAGCAAAATGGCCGGAGTGTAGCGGATGGTTGGCTAGCCTCCAGCGACTTGTTTAGCTAGCGGACTGGCCTAGCTTGCACCGCCACACTCTTGACTGCTTCATTTCTACAAAATGCTTTCTTCAAGCAGGAATTGCTTCAGCCGCGTCACGCGGGGCGCGCACCACACCGCGTTTATAGTCAATTAGCCTGCGCCGGCGAAATTCGAGCATTATTCCAGTGACCACTTCACGAGTTGAACCAATCAACTCCGCCAATTCTTCATGCGCCAAGTGCACGCTGTCTTCGCCAGTACGCCCTGCGGCAGCGGACAATTCAGGCAATGCTTGCGGCAGCCGCCGTTGGTTATTCTCAAAGACCGACGCTCGCAAAATCTTCACCCGGCCTTTCAAAACAAAATAAAGATGAGTAGCCGCATCTCCGCAAGTGTAAATCGTCAGCCCGCGCCAGCAGATTTTCTCTATGCGCAGCACGTTGGCCAACGTCGGGAAGTCCGGCAGTTCTCCCAGCCAACCCGGTTGCTCTTCGGCCAGAGGTAAACTCGCTGCATTGGCAATCATCGTGTAATTCCTCTCTGTGTTTGAGCGCGTAAACTTATCAGCGAACCTACTGGTCTGCGCCCTGCCCTCTGTATCGCCGACCGAGCGCAAATTATTCCGCGCCGCCGATTTTTCCTGCGTGGTGGGGCGGTGAACGAATTAGCCAATCAGCCAAACAGCGCCCCGGCGGTTGACACGTTTTCTGCTAGGTCTCTATAATGCCCGACTTTGCATTGGAAGAAAAAATGGAGGTGTCTTAACAGTGGCATACGCAATCATCCGCACGGGCGGCAAACAGTTCCGTGTCAGCCCTGGCGACGTTGTCCGCGTCCCCTCATTGGCCGATAAGAAGGAAGGCGATGCGGTCGAATTTGAAGTCCTGGTCTCCGGCGACGAGAATGGCGTGCAAATCGGCGCGCCAGTGCTGGACGGCGCAAAAGTCAGCGGCACGGTCGTCAAGCATGGACGCAGCCCGAAGATCATCGTCTTCAAATTCAAGCGCCGCAAACAATACAAGCGCACCAAAGGTCATCGGCAGGGCTTTACGTCAGTCAAGATTGAGGCATTCGCTTAAGAGCGAGCAACAGGAGTTTTAGTAATGGCACATAAGAAAGGTGTAGGCAGTTCGCGTAATGGACGCGACTCGAATGCGCAGCGGCTGGGCGTCAAACGCTTCGGTGGCCAGTTGGTCACGGGTGGCTCGATCCTCGTGCGCCAGCGTGGGACCAAATTCAAACCCGGCAACAATGTCGGCATCGGCAGCGACGATACGCTCTACGCTCGCATCACCGGCATCGTCAAGTTTGAAGACAAAGGACGCAAAGGACGCTTTATCAGCGTCTATCCGGCTGAACAGGCAGCTTAGGCTCCCGACCCACAAGAGCGGCTCAATCTTAGGTTGATGTTTATTGACCGCGCAAAAATTTTCGTGCGAGGTGGCGACGGCGGGAACGGCGTGACGGCCTTCCGGCGTGAAAAGTTCGTCCCGCACGGCGGCCCTTCAGGCGGTGATGGCGGACGCGGCGGCGCGGTTTATTTCGAGGCATCGGAGGGCGTCAATACGCTGCTGCACTTTCGTTACAACCCGGAGCACAAAGCCGAACGTGGGCGGCACGGTGAAGGGAGCTGCCGTTTTGGTCAAGACGGGAATGAGATCGTCGTGCGAGTCCCCGTCGGCACGGTTGTAATGGATGAATTGACCAGCAAAGTCATCCACGATTTCACCCAAGCGGGCGAACGCGTGTTGATCGCCAAAGGCGGGCGCGGTGGACGCGGTAACGCGCAATTCGCCACGTCAACCAATCGCGCCCCGCGCTATCACGAAGAAGGCCGCGCTGGCCAAGAGCGTCATCTGCTACTTGAATTGAAGCTGATCGCTGATGCCGGCCTCGTCGGCTTGCCGAACGCCGGAAAATCCACGCTGATCTCGTGCATCTCAGCGGCGCGTCCGAAGATCGCCGATTATCCTTTCACGACCCTTGAACCGCATCTGGGTGTAGTGGATGTGGGAGATTACAGAACCATTGTTGTCGCAGATATTCCCGGCCTGATCGAAGGTGCGCATGTGGGCGTAGGCTTGGGCGACCGCTTTCTACGACACGTGGAGCGCACCAAATTACTGCTCCATCTTGTAGACGTGTCTGGCTCGGCGCAAGACCCGATCAAAGATTACCAGACCGTCGCGCACGAGCTTGAAGCATACAGTCCAGCAGTTGCGGCCAAGCCCAAGATCGCGGTGGCGACCAAAATTGATGCGCTCGATGATCCGCAACGGCTCGACGAGTTCAAAGAGTTTTGCCGGGACGCCGGTCTGGAGTTTCATCAGATTTCAGCCGCGACGGGTAGCGGTTTGCAGGAACTGGTCTACGCCGTCGCGCGTAAGCTGGAAAGTTTGCAGCAGGCGGCAGCGGATAACACACAGGCTGAGCATAAAGCGGCTCGCGCAGTTTCCGCTGCCAGGCAACGCGAGTAACCATTGTGCGGCAACGTCTCGGAGTTTACGGCGGGACATTCGATCCGGTTCATAACGGCCATTTGCGCGTGGCCGCTGCGCTGCTTGAAAATTTCGCGCTCGATCAATTGTTATTCGTGCCGGCTTTCGTGCCGCCGCACAAACGCGGCCAAGCAATCAGCGCCCCGCATCATCGTTACGCGATGCTGGCGTTGGCCACGGCGCACGATGCGCGGTTGCGGATCTCAACGATTGAACTCGAAGCGCCCACGCGGCCTTACACGATTGAGACCTTGGGCCGCCTGCAAGCGCAAGATCCAAGTGCGCAATTGTTCTTTGTGATGGGTATGGATTCATTCCGCGATGTCACGTCGTGGCGCGAGCACGAGCGGCTGTTAAGCGAATACAGTATCATCGTCGCCGCCCGGCCTGGCTATAACGCCCGGGGACTTGTGGAGGCCGCGCATCTCGCACCGCATTTGCAAGCGCGCGTGATTGATTTGTGCGGCGGCTTTCAGCCGGGTGCGGAGGATTTGACCGAAACGCATGTGTTCATAACTGATTATGTGGCGGCAGACGTTTCCGCCACCGAGATTCGCCAGATGGCTGGCGCTGGCAAATCGGTTGCGCAAATGGCGCCGCCGCCTGTCGCGGCTTACATTGCCAAATATCGGTTGTATCAATTGGCAGAATGAGTGAAGCAACACTACAAAAAGAAATCGTCGCGCCGGTAACGGTGCCAACCATAACTTTGTCGCCTGAAGACCTGTTGATCTCCGAGCAGGTCACGACGGCTGTCCGCGCGGCGGAAGATAAGAAAGCGACCGACATCGTCGTGCTGCGTTTGGCAGCCATCACTGAATTCACCGACTACTTCATCATCTGCACCGGCACAAATGCGCGCCAGGTGCAGGCGATTGCCGATGAGGTCGCGCTGCGGTTGAAGAAAGAGTACCGCGTGCGCCCGCTGCACATCGAAGGCTACAACAAGGCCGAGTGGATTCTGATTGATTTCGGCGCGTTCGTCTTTCACGTCTTCGTCGAAGACTCACGCCGCTTCTACGATCTCGAGCGGCTCTGGCGCGATGCCGAGCGGGTCGAGGTTTGAAGCTTGATTGCGGTTGCGTGTGTGGATTTCGATTCCGCATTCCGCATTCCGCATTCCGCATTCAAATGCGTTTGCATTTCGTCTGGATTGGCAAAACCAAAGAGCAACACTGCGCCGCTTTGGTGGCCGATTACTTGAAGCGGCTCACGCGCTTCGCCCCTTGCGACGTGAGCGCATTGAAAGAGCCTTCCGGTTCAGGTGATGAACGGCGCGTGGTGAGGTGGGAGGGTGAAAAGATACTGACAGCCGTCGAGCGTGATGATTATGTCGTCCTGCTCGACGAACAAGGCCGTCAATTCTCGTCGCCCGCTTTGGCTGAGTTTATCGGCGCGCGACAACAGGCCAGCGTCAAACGCCTGGCGTTTATCATCGGCGGTTTCGCCGGAGTGAGCGCTGAGGTGAAGCAACGAGCGAACCTAACTTGGTCGCTCTCCCTTTTGACGCTGCCGCACGATCTTGCGCGTGTGGTTTTAACCGAGCAGCTTTATCGCGCTTACACCCTGCTCGCGGGGCTGCCCTATCATAAATTCTGAAGATTGCCCTTGTTCTTGCGGCTATTTTTAGTCCGAGGGAAAAGAGATGGAAAAAAAGAAACTGAATTATTTCAAAGAGCGCTTGCTCGAAGAACGGGCCAAATTGTTGGGAGTGGTGGGACGCAACGAAGATCACGGACGTGAGGCCGACATTGAAGCCACGCAAGACCCGGCTGACAAGGCCTCCAACTCCTACACCAAGGAATTACTCTTTAGCCAATCCACCAACGACCGCCAAATCTTGACCCTGATTGATGAAGCCCTGGAGCGCATTGAAGACGGCGAGTACGGCGTCTGCGTCATCAGCGGCAAAGAGATTCCGCTCAAACGTCTGGAAGCCGTGCCCTGGGCCAAATACACGATTGATGTGCAGGAGCAGATCGAGAAAGGCTTGATTAACGAGGAAGAGTAGCGGCTCTTCTCTCTTCCAAAATTTCCCCTGAACAGCTCAAGTAAGCTGACCGGCTGTTCAGGGGATTATTCTTTGTTGAACAGAATTATGGTGCTTCGCCGAGTTCCATCAGTATGTCTTTTAACGTTCTGCTAGCATGAGACGTAAGCGAGATATCTTTTACTAAACTACGAATACGTGTGACCAATTCAGCGTCACTCCACGGTGTGCGTAAGTACCAAGCGATTATAAGCGCAGCAGGCTTCTCACTCCTGGAATCTAGTTTGTCATAATTCTGAACAAACTGTTCGAACTCGGCAGGTTGAATCGTGGCACAGGGACCGTCACTTCCACGCGGCAATAGTCGCGGAGTCAGAATCGTTGTTCCTACATTTTTGCGTATTCTCTCTTCCTCGTGATGTTGCCATAAATCAAAGAGCCTTCCCAAGAGATCTGGCTTGACCGGCGGATCCCATCTTCGACTGAGAATTAGTTCATAGATAGCCCAATCCGCAGCATAAATTTCAATGGCTGCATTGCTAAAAAGCATTGGCACTATAGATGTACCAATCTGTTGCAAGAGGCTTGAAAACTCATTGAGTCTTTCGTCGTCATTTCGAAGATGCCGAAGCCAAACCACACATTCCTGCGCTCCCTCGTGCCTTGTAATAAGCTTCTGGCTGTTCAGCATTTCAAGACAGTGTTGGGCGATGCGACGATAGTCTTCGACATTTGTTGCTTCAATAGCTTGAAACCAAATGGCACTTTGTAGGGCAAATACTGCCCCCCAAGGAATGGCGACTTGACTAATCAGAGCGTTGCGTGCCTCTTCGCGCAGCAGTGCGCCATAACGCCCTCTGACAAGAATCGGGGTGAAAGACAGACTTTCCAAGATAACGCCATGCTGAACCAATTCTCTCATCGCGGCACGAATGGTTTCTGGCCTAACTGCGACTTCATCCGCTAGACATTGTCCAAGTGCTAAAACAAGCAACCTATCAACGCGATTACCGGAAAAAGTTTGATGAGCATAGCCCTTCCGAAGTAAGAAAAGTGTGACCAAACACTTTGCTTCAGGAGGACACTATGCTCATCCAGGAAACCATAAACGAACCCGATATGCTGCTCAAGCTGCTGGTTAATCTCGACGATCAATTGCAGGCCTTGCAACCGCAACTCGCCGCCCAACAGTTGCCGCGTGACCGTCGGGGCGGGCCAGCGCGCTTGTGTGCCGCCGAGGTGCTGACGATCATGATTTACGGCGCTTGGCTCGGACTGACCGACAAGGCCAAACTCTATTACTACTTTCAGCGGCACCACTGGGCGGAGTTTCCGGCCTTGCCCAGTTACAGCAAGTTTGTCGAAGCGACGAACCGCGTCGTGCGTGAAGCGGGCGCACTGTTGGGTCAGCAATTGCAAGCCAATCGCGCTGCGCAGCACGGCCACCCCGTGGTCTTGCAAGACTCCACGCCCGTGCCGGTTTGCAAAGTGGCCCGTGCCAAACAGCATCGTACCTTCAAAGAGCACGCGCGCAAATCGCGCAACGGGAGTGGCTACTGGTATGGTTTCAAACTGCACGTGCAGTGTGATCAGCGTGGGCGTTTATGTGCCGTGCGTTTGACGGCCGCCAACGTGGATGATCGGCAGTTGCTCGACCCCTTGTGTGAGTGGATCGAGCACGGCATTGTGGTGGGCGACCGCGGTTACATCTCGCAAGCAAGGGCAGAAGAACTAGGGCGGCGTGGAATCAAGCTCTTCACCCCAAACCGCAAGAACATGAAAAAACTCGCCACGCCGTTCCAAGTAGCGTGTCTGCAAGCCCGGCACCGGGTTGAAGAGGCGTTCGAATTTCTCAAGTGCTGTTTCGGCCTGATCCGCAGTACACATCGGGCGGATTACGCCTTCGCGATTCACTTGCTGGTGTGTTTACTCGCCTATTCGCTCTTTAACTTGCTGTTTCAATAAGCACTTTTTCCCGGTAATCGCGTTATCACCACTCTCCAAGTTCTCTTTTGAAACCGCGCTAACCCGTTCAGTCAACCGTTGAATCAATGCTTCCGTTGCTTTCCCGCCCAAAGATGCCGCCAGCGGAATAACCTCGCGCCATTCCTCCTTCCCTAAATGCGGTTCAAGCACATCAACCAGTGTATCCTGCTCTTTGCGCTCGGGATGCCAACCTTCAACAATCCCAAGTGCGGTCAAAAACTCTTGAAACGTGAGATGGCGGAACTCAAAGAACTCGACCAACCGCCCGTCCTCCACATCAAGGCCAGTCATCATCAACAGGCTGCTGCGGTCTTCGACGCGGTGGATGAACTCCTCGACCGTGCCTTGCACAAAACCCAACTCCGTGGGCAGCGCGTCACGGGCCTCTTGCAAAAGTCTGGCTAAATGCGGTCGGCTAAGCTTCTGCACGCCATCTAACATCATCGCTGAGGCGACATAACAGAGCTGCGGTAAAGCCTCTTCCTTCTCAATGGCTTTGTGTCCCTCGGTGTTCCAAGTCATCAGTAAGACTTCGACTGCTTTGTCATAAAGCACGGAGCGCCGTGTGGGCAATGTACCGACCCAGCGTTTGACCAGCAGGAGCGTTGTTAAAAGCAATGGATTGATGGCGAGCCGTTGAATACGGTCGTTGCTGGAGATCGTGCCGGCGAGTTGTTCAGCGTCGGCGCGCACTTTCTCAGAATGGCCTACAACCTCGCGGTGCCACGCGACAGAGAGGCGTTCGATGTCTTCAGCGTTGAACGGCGAAAGTGTAGCGAGCGTGCAAACAGGCGCGAGGTGCGCGGCGACGTGCCGGAAGCCAGCTTCACGCGACGTAACCACGATGGCCGTGCCAGGATAGGCTTGAATCGCCGTCCGCAGCGTACAAACAAAGGCCGCACGGTCACCTGGATCGGAGATTTCATCCAGCCCATCAACCAACAACAGCACGCGTCCGTCTAGCAAGGCGCGATCTACAACGGTGCGAAAAGTGGCAGCGTGCTGGCGCACCGGCTCACGCTCCGTTAACGCCTCAATCAACTCGGCAAATGAACCACGTGCCAGCTCGCGCAACTCACGGCATCGGAAAAAGAGCGGCAGCCAATCGCGCGGTGGCAGTTCATCTGCTACCCGGCCCAGTCGCGCCGGGTCTGCGTATGCAATGGCCAGCCGCTTAAGTAACGTGGATTTGCCGCCGCCTGGCGGTGCGAGCAAAGCCAACCGTGAATAGTCACTCAGTACAGCGCCTACTGGCCGACGCTTCTCTTGCGGCCCCACATCGAGATACAAAGGTACGAACAGGTTTTCAAGCTGAAGCCGCCGTGAGCCTACATCACTATCAGCGGGCATGCCATCGAGAAGGATAAAGCCACATTCTTCAGCCAAATAGCGCGCATAAGCTGCCAGTGCATCTTCCACTTGCTGCGCATCGTTGCTAGGTTGTGCTGGCGCAGGATTGATACAGATCAACTCATGTAGTGTGCCATCACAGTTGCGATCAGCGGCAATAATCTCTTCTGCCACAGCACGGGCGAGCGTTGTGCCGTCGGCGTGAATCAGAGCGAAGTGCGTGCGCTCTTTGCCTTGCATGTAATAGATCGTCCATACCCAGCCACGCTCGTGTGCCAGCAACTCGATTGCGTCATCAAGCACAAGCTCGTTTAGCCCAGCGCAATATCGCCCCGCCAATTCAGTCGCGCGTTCCCTAGCAATTAGGCTGCGCCCTTTAACCATCTGCTCAATGACTTGTGAGCCGTCGAGCGTCGTGATTTTAGTGCGCTTGCGATTCTTCTCTTGCTCAAGTGCGGTCTCCTTGAAACCGTTGAGTGAGATGAAATAGCCCGTCACTGGCAACCCATCATCGTGTTCCGCATCGAGTGCGCCGACGAACTTGTTCACATCATCGCCGCCGATGGTGTCGGCAGTAGCTTTACATTCGGCGACAGCACGCCGTTTTTCGAGACGATGCTCCGCTGTCAGATCAAGCTCGCGGCCTGATTTGTGTACGTTGAGACGCGGCTGCTCATAACCGAGCGCGACAAAGAGGTCGGCCATCAAGCGTCCGAAGAGATCACCACGCCGGTTGCTCTCTTTCTCAAGTATGCGAATGGTAGTTGAGTTTGGCATAGGCTGAACCTCGCATTGCGTTTCAAAATTGACGAACTACGAAACGGCTAACTACTGTTTCCCCTTCGGCTCGACCGGATAGCCACCCTTCTCCCAGCCGTCGAATCCACCAAGTAAAGCCCGCACACGTTTGAAACCGTTTTCTTTGAGTATCTCCGCCGCCCCGGCGCTAGTATGCTCGTCCGGTCAGGTGCAGTAGGTGATTATCTCTTTATCCTGCGGCAACTCTTTCAGGCGCGCTTCCAGTTCGGTGAGCGGGATGTGAATCGCACCTGGAAGTTTGACCGAGCTGCCAATCCACGCGCGGCCATCACGATTGTCAACGATGACGACGTTTGCTTTTGCGTCCAGCTTACGCTTCAACTCACTTGGGGTGATGCGACCGTTGGCAGCGGCAAGCTGCCCTTCTTCGGACAACACCTCCGGCTGTTTGGTGGCTGGAGGTTTTTGCGCTGGAGCCGCTTTGCCAGTCTGTTTCGATTTGCGTTTGGAGGTTTGCGCTGTGGCAGGCAAGGCCAACAACGCCGTGATCAATAAAACAAGATAGAAGCGGTTCACTTTCACTACTACAACCTCGTCAATTTCAAATTTGAGATTTGAGATTCAGCGGGCCACGCGCGCGCCGCCGCCCTGCATCACTCTTTCCACTTCGGCCAGAGTCGCCATCGAAGTGTCGCCCGGCGTCGTCATCGCCAATGCGCCGTGCGCCGCGCCGTATTCGACGGCCTGCTGCGCGCCTTGACCGGTCAGAAAAGCGTAGATCAAGCCTGAGGCGAATGAATCGCCACCGCCGATGCGGTCAAAGATTTCCAACTGCTCGCGCAGTCGCGCTTCGTAAAACTGCCCATCGTGATAAGCAATCGCGCCCCAATCGTTGAGCGTCGCCGTCTTCGCGTTGCGCAGCGTCGTGGCGACGACTTGGAAGTTGGGATACTGCGCGACGGCGAGCGCAATCATCCGTTTGAAATTGGCGGGATCAAGCTCCGACAAATGTTCGTCCACGCCTGCGACTTCGAAGCCCAGCGCCGCCGTGAAGTCCTCTTCGTTGCCGATCATCACGTCTACCAGCGCGGCCAGGCGGCGATTGACCTCCTGCGCACGCGCCGAGCCGCCGATGCCTTTCCACAACGAGTCGCGATAATTCAGATCATACGAGATGAGCGTGCCGTGTCGCCGCGCTGCTTCCATCGCTTCCTGCGCCACCAGCGGCGTCGTTTCCGACAACGCACAGAAGATGCCGCCGCAATGAAACCAGCGCGCGCCTTCTTGGCCAAAAATCTTTTCCCAATCAATCTCGCCGGGCCTGAGTTGCGAGACGGCGGTGTGGCCGCGATCCGAACAACCTACCGCACCACGCACGCCAAAGCCGCGCTCGGTAAAATTCAAGCCGTTGCGCACCGCGCGTCCGACGCCGTCGTACTTGACCCACTTGATGTGCGACTGAGCCACGCCGCCCTGATAGATCAAATCCTGCACCAAGCGCCCAACCGGATTGTCAGCCAAGGCTGTGACCACTGCTGTGTTCAAGCCGAAGCAACGCTTCAACCCGCGCGCGACGTTGTATTCGCCGCCACCTTCCCAAACTTGAAACGCGCGTGCCGTGTGAATGCGCCCCTCACCTGGATCGAGCCGCAACATCACTTCGCCCAGCGCGACCAAATCCCACTTGCATTCTTCTTTCGGTTTAAGCTGTAGAGCCATTG
Source organism: uncultured Acidobacteriota bacterium (assembly GCA_963699175.1). Taxonomy (GTDB): domain Bacteria; phylum Acidobacteriota; class Blastocatellia; order RBC074; family RBC074; genus JACPYM01. The sequence goes on from OY969418.1 coordinate 3,707,612, forward strand.
TTTGTAGTAGCGCAAGCTGTCTAGCTTGCGCGGTTGCACCAGAAAGCTACTAGAGAAATCCACGCAAGCTAAATCGAAGCATACAAGATTGGTACACTCGATTTCCCGCGAAGCACAGCAGCAGCGGTGTTCAGAGTACCGCCTTTAGGCGGCAAGCGGCGCAACGCGCCAATTGCCGCCTAATGGTCTTTGATAAATTAAATCGGTAAACCGCATGCGGCAGTTTGCGTAGGGGCAGACCTGCGTGTCTGCCCCAGTCGCGCACCACCCACCGGGGCAGACACGCAGGTCTGCCCCTACGTTGACTCGTTACCGATTTAATTCGTCAAAGACCATAAGGCGGTACTCTAAACACCCGCCACCCGCAATCTACCTTTACAATCAATGTGCCAATCTCGTGTGGTCCGATTTAGACAGCTTGCGCCATCATTGCCACGCACTATCAGGTGCGGCGATTGTAACGTCGCGCGTTAGGTGCGACAAGCTTCTGCCGCAAGCCAGCCGCGCTAAAATCAGCTACGCAAGCCATAACCAAATGTGCTAAGCTGCGCCGCGTCAAGGCTGCCAGTGGGCATTTCATTGCATTCTCCTCCACAAGCCAGGCGGGCGGCCCGGCAGCTTCAAATACTTTTTTTTTTGCAGGAGAGCATTTATGTCCCCCAGTAATCAATCTGGCAATATGCGCGAATGTGTTTCGTGCAAGCAGTGTTTCCCGCCGAGTCAGCAAGCTTGCTCTGAATGCTTTGTCGAACTCGTCACCGTTGAGGCTATCCCGCACCTGATCAACGACCGCTACCGGCTCGAGCGCATCGTCAACCGTGGGGCAAGCAGTGCCTTCTTTGCCGCCTTTGACCTTGAGACTGACCAGCCGGTGGCTGTCAAAATCATCCGTCCGAGTGCGATGGCCGACCCGCGCGCGCGCGACCGTTTTTCGCAGGAAGCCGAATTGGCGGCGGGCTTCAAACATTCTGCCGTGGCCGAAGTCTATGACTTTGGCAGCTTGCCCGACGCAAGCGCCTACGTTGTTTGCGAATACGTGCGTGGCGCATCGTTGCGTAGCGAGTTACGGCGGGTGGGCAAGTTCCCGGTGACGCAGGCGATACAGTTGCTTGGCACAATGGCTGAGGCCCTAGATGCCGCGCATAAAGCGGGGCTGGTGCACCGCGACCTCAAACCGGAGAGCATCATCTTGGCCGGCGAATCGAGTGGCGCTGCTCACCAACCGCTGGTCGAGGCTGGCGCTAAGCAACCGTTGAAGTTGGTGGATTTCAGCTTTTCGCGCGTGTCGGGCGGCCGCGTTTATGCGCCGGGCAAGACGGCTAAATTGCAAGGACTGGGACAATTGCCCACGCGGCCCACCTATCTCAGCCCCGAACAATTTCTTGGCGCAGAGGCTGACTTGCGTTCGGACATCTTTAGCCTGGGGGTAATTGCTTATGAAATGCTGGCCGGGCAACCGCCGTTTGCAGCTAAACGGGTGGGAGATCACGCGGGCAAAGTGCTCAACGAACGCCCGGCGCCACTGCGCTCATTCAACCCCGATGTCAGCATCGTGATTGAAGCCGAGATTCTGCGGGCGTTGGAAAAGGACCCGCTGAACCGGCAACAACGCGCGTTGGAATTCAAGCGCGAATTGCAGAAGGCGCTGCAATGGAAATAAAAAACGCGGCAACCGAACTTCAGCTACCGCGTTCTGCGAGTTGGGTTGTTAGGCTCGATTATTACCGCCGTACGCCATAGAGCACACGCACTTCACCCGCTTCAAGGCGCGAACTGTTGACGCTGGACGAACGCGGAATGCCCAGTATCAGATCAGCCGTCTCAGCGCCATTCAGATTTCCGAAAGCAAATCCACCAAGGCCAAGCCTATCGCCCGGCGAAGCGCCATAGATCGTCAGATCAGCACCCTTGGTAACCAGGTCATACGTGGACGGCAACGCGGTGCGCGAGCCAAAGATCAGATAAGCCGCGCCGAGCGGGCTACGGTTGTCGGTCACCAGGTCTGCGCCGGGCGCGCCAATTAACAGATCGGCAATGCCATCGCCATTGAAATCGCCGATTGCCAGCGTAGTGCCCAACGCATCGGCGACCGGGTCATCACGCCGGCCAGCGCCTTGGATTATCATTGTCCTGGACGGCACGCCTGCCGCGCCAAAGTAGACCACAACTTCGCCAGTGTTCGGACGCCCGTTGGCCGGCCCATCGCCACCCGGCGCGCCCATCACCAAATCTGCAAAGCCATCGCCGTTGATGTCGCCGAGCGCGACATCTGCGCCCAGGTTGTCGCCTTCACTGGTGCCTGACAGGAAGAAGGCTGATAGGGCCGCGCTCCTTGTGCCTGCCAGGTTATTCGCGCCGAACACCAGATAAGCCTTGCCGCTGGCCTTACCGAGCAACGTGTCCTCATAAGGCGCGCCTGTAGCAAAGTCTGCGTAATCATCTCCGTTGAAGTTGCCGACGGCGAGCGACAGCCCTAGTTGCGCATCCTGCGCGACACCGGTCAGCGTGAAGGTGGCCGAAGTGCTGGCCAGGTCTCGTTCACCAGTCAGCGCCGCACCACCTGCAAAGAGATAGACCGCGCCTGCGTCTTTCAGCGTCGCGCTAGTGATCTCCTGCTTCACTTCCAGACCTGGCGCGCTGGCAAGCAACTCCATCGCGCCGGTTTTATTGCGCAAGTTGCCAGCGGCGACGCGCGTGCCCAGCTTATCCTCGGCGTTCGCGCCAATGATGATAAGGCTGGCGACGCGGTTGATGACGGCGCTTTTATCTGCGTCAAGCGCAGTGGGCGGGAAGCCGCCAGGCACTACATAAACCTTGCCACAATCGCGGCGCGAGGAGTTATCGGCTAACGGCGCGCCCACAATCAGATCAAGTTTGCCGTCGCCATTCACATCGCCCACCGCCACGCTGGCACCGAAGGCATCGTAGGCGCGCTCGCCGATCAAGCTGACATCGGGCTTCTGCTGCGCCAGGTCTAGACTGCCGCCGAGCGTCGTCTTGCCAAAGAAGACGTAAACCTTGCCCACATCTTTGCCCACGTCTGTCGTGCCGTTGTTGGCAGCGGGCGCGCCGATAATCAAATCGGCGATGCCGTCGCCGTTCACGTCGCCTGTAGCCACGCTGGTGCCGGTGGCGTCACCCGCATCGAGCGGGTCGCGTGTGGCGGGGCTGTGCGCGCCGAAGATGGTCAGGTCGTTTGGTTCTTTGCCTAATTCGTGTTGTACGTCGAAGACCGTGATGCGCACGTCTTTGCTCTCAGTGCCGCCGCTGGTCGTGGCTTTGAAGGTCACAACGTAGTTGCCTGCCTGCTTGAAGCTGGGCGTCCATTTGAACTGCCAGGTGCCAGTGCCTGTAGCATTCAAGGCTGCGCCCTCCGGCAAATTGGTGGCGGTGACCGTCACGTTACCTTGCCCAATTGAACTGACCACATCGAAGACCAGCGCCTGGCCTTCATTGACTGACTGCGCGCCGGGGACGGAGATGGCTGGCACATCTGCGATAAGGATTCTGACTTCTTTGGTATCGCTCAAGGGTGGCGTGCCGTTATCGGCGACTCTGAATGTCGGAACATAGACGCCAAATTGCGTGAAGCTGGGCGTCCACTTGAACTGCGCACTGGTCGGCGAGGTCATGGAGAATTCGGCGCCAGCGGGTAAGTTGAGACCGACAATGGTCAAGGTCTGCCCTTGATCCGGGTCGGTGGCTGTCAGATTGATGGTCAGTAATTGGCCTTCGTTGCCGGTCACAGCCGTTGGCACGGTCAAGACCGGCGCATCGTTGACCGACCTGATCGTAATCTTCACGGTGGCGGGCAAGCTGTCCGCTTGTCCGTCATTGACCCTGAACGAGAAGCTGTCCGAACCGTTGAAGTTGGCCTGCGGAGTATAAGTCAGATTGGGCGGCCTGCCGGACAAAGTGCCATTGAGGGGTGAGCGCACCACGGCATACTGCAAGGTATTGCCATCCGGGTCGCTGCCGGTCAGCTTGATTGCTACCGGCGTGTCCTCATCAATTGTAACTTCTTGATCGTTGGCTGTAGGTGTGCGATTCGCGACGGGGACATTAACAGTAATGTTCTTGCCCGCCGTTGCTTGGCCGTCGGTTGCGCTCAAATTCAAATTAAACTTGCCGGACTGGGTTGGCGCGAGCCGCAAAACGTAGGCATTGGGGTTGGCAATCGTGCCGCCACTCGACAACTTAATCAGCGTGGCAAAGGCCACACCTTCCACTGATGCAGCGATCTGTTGACCCGGGTCGGGGTCGTAGATGGAGATGGGCACGTCCAGCGTTTGCCCCACTGGAACTTCAATCTCGATGGGCGCGAGAATGACTGGCTCGCGATTGCTGTTTTCGCTCATCAAATAGACATCTTCAATGCTCGTCAGGCCGCGGATAATACCTGCGACAGCCCGGCTCTGCGCCCGATCTACACGTCCGGTCGGACGGACGTAGGTCACACCGACCGACACGTTCTCGCCCAACGTGACCGGCACATTGCGCAACAGATAGCCGCCATTGCCATCCGTCTGCTCCTTCTGGCCACGCGACTCTACAACGCCTTTGGCGATTGGAGTACTGCTGGTCACGGTGCCATTCTCAGACACGCAGCATAAGACTCGGCCTCTTACGTCGGTCGTCGTGCGCGGGGCGGCGATAAAATAATAACTACCGTCCTTGACGTTGTAATCGCCGGTTTCGAGAAATTGGCCGTCGGCGCTGATTTTGACCTGCGCGCCTTCTACCTGATCAAAGAGACCTAGATTCTTGTCGTAGCGGAAAAGCTTCAACCTGCTATTGGACGCCACACCGTCCGAATTCGGCAGGATCAGCTTAGCGCCTGGCGTAAACTTCGTGTCGAATGGCGTGATTTGCACGATGCTCGTGCTGTAGAAACTGGTTGGCAGGTCAACCGGTGTGCGCGCATCTTGCAACGGAGTCAAATAGAGCTTGCCGCTCGTGCTGTTATCCGGAAAGGTCACGTTGAGCGAGTTCGGCAGAATCAAACTGAACTTGCCGGTCTGTAGCACAGTCGTGCTTGGCTGCTGTTGTTGCAATGGCTCCGCTACACGCAGATTCGTCTGATTGCTCGCAGCGGAGCTGGATGAGTCACCACCAACGGTGCCGCTTGCGCCGGTCGCTTGTTGTAATGGAATGGGGCGCACGAACTGGTTATCACGGTTCGCCGCTGCGGTGATTTTGATCGTCACTTTAGGCCAGGGTGGTTGCGTCGGGATCGAGCTGCCGTCTACCTCGACCAAGTGTGAAGCCGCCTGCACATCGGGTAAAACAAACGAGCCGTCGGCTTTGGTGCTCGTGGTGACAGGCGGGGTGACGCCTGTCAGCCGCACTGTAACGTTGCTCAACGGCTGCCGGTTGGTGCTTTCTACCGAACCACTGATCGAAGTGCGGATCGGCAGTACGCTAGCGCTTATGCCTTCGCCCTGTGGAGTGCGCACGCTGACCATACTGGTCTCGACTCCGTATGGCACGATCACTTTCAATTTCGTCGGCGTCGCCTCCATCACAGAGGCCTCCGCGCTGCCAAAACGCACTGTGTTGGCCGACGGCGTGGTAGAAAACCCACTGCCGGTGATCTCAAGCTCATTACCCGCTAAAGCCGGTTGCACGCTAAAGCCAGTAATTTGCGGCGGCGTTACACTCGCCGCGCCGGCAATTTCTATCGTCGTCGCGTTCGAGGCACTGAATCCATTGGCGACTACTGAAACATTGACAATTCCACGCCCGAGCAGGCTGCGCGGGATCAGCACGTTGATCTGGTCAACTCCAACAAAAAGGGAATGCGCACCGACGAAGGTCGGCGTAATTTGGTTGCCACCGATCAGTACACTGAAGCTTTCTCTCAGATTGCGGTCGTTGTTAGGGTCATCAGCATTGCGCAACCCGGTGGCAAAAAGCACTAAAAACACCGCCTCACCATTTGGCGGCCCTAAATCAATTGGTTTGGTGACAAAGCTGTTGAGGCTGGTATTGAATTGCGCGATTGTCTCATTGATCTGTGAACCATCTACGCGCGCGCGCACGGCATATGCCGCCGCCACTCCCCGGCCATTGCCATTCGCCGCAAAGGAAGAGGGCGCGACCTGCAATACTTCTATCGTGCCATTAGAGACTGTGCCATCGCTCGAACGCACGACGACATTAGCCGTGCCATACTCTGTCGCAGAAGGGATGATGTAATTAATCTGGCCCGACGAGACAAAAAGCAGGCCGGCGCGTCGGCCATTGATTTCAACACTCGTTCCGCCGAGTTGCGTTGGGAGTTGGACACCGGGCGCATTCGGATCGGTGTCGTTGCCAATCGCCAATTGTGTGGCGAGATTGACGCCGAATGAAGAGACAATCGCATCCGGCGCTACCGGCACCGTTTCAAAGCTGGCTGCGGAGACCGTCGTGACAGGCGTTGCGCTAATGTCACGCGCTAGCGGTGACCAGCTCAGGCCAGTGTAAGCAGCAGTCCGTTTGATCGTTTTCGCCACTGCCCGTTTAACTTCGTTCGTAACGCGCTCAACCGAGCTTGCCAAGCCCACTCTACCCGCTTGTCCGCTCAAGGAGAAAGCCAACACACCAAGCAACAAAAGCGCCAAACTATAAAGTCGCACCGAGGGCACTTGGCGCGCATGACGATTCAGTACGGCGGCACTGAGCTGTCGAACTAAAACTTGAGCAACGCGCGGCAAACGCATAGAAACCTCCCGACGACGATTTATCACAAATTTATTGGAGCACTACAGGAACAAGTAGCTTCGGAGTCTACTATCAGGCTTGCGCTTTCGGGGGAACCTCAGCGGCTGGCAGGCAAACAGCGCTGTCAAACCGGGGTGCTTTCTCTGGGGCCGTTTCGGGGCAGCCGTGCTGGACACGTGAGGTCACTGTCCAGCCAAGCCTACTCATCACTTCATCCTCATCATCACTTTGTAGGTTTACCGGCTGTCCGGTGCAAGCCAAAGAGTATCGCGGAGCGGCGCTTTGATGCAAGCGAGAAGATTCGCGTTGGCATAACTTTAAGCTGAGCTTACTTCTTTACAAAAAATTAGGGGCCGGTCACGTGACCAGCCCTGTTAGACAATACTTTCAAGCTGCGTTTGGAAAATCCCCCACTTCAAGCCCGCAGCAGCCCTTTGAAGCTGGCTTGATTGGCTTGATAGCCAGGGAAGATGGCGTTCAGATTCGTTGCGCCAAGATGCGTCTTGGCCAACTCGGCAAAAACGTCGCGAAAATCAGTCGTGATCGCCAAATCGCGGCGCTCGTAAAGCTGGTCAGTCTTCAAGCCCGGCCACTTGCCATAGATTTCCCTGCCCTTGACGTTGCCGCCGAGCACGAACATCACGCTCGCGTGGCCGTGATCGGTGCCGCGATTGCCATTCTCTTTGGCCGTGCGCCCAAACTCGGTCATCGTCAAAATCACGACTTCGTCCGCGCGGTTTTTCAAATCAGCGTAGAGCGCAGCAATGCCCTGGCCAAATTCGATCAAGCGATTGGCCAACTGGCCCTGTCCAGCGCCCTCGGCCACGTGCGTATCCCAACCGCCGATGTCGGCAAAGGCGACTTCCAAGCCGATGTCCGATTTAATGAGCTGTGCAACCTGTTTCAAGCGGTCGCCGTATTGCCCGCGCGGATAGTTCGCGCCCGCCGCCGGTTGATACTGAGTCGGATTGACCGTTTTCAGCAGCCTCACCGCTTCAAAGGTCTCGTGCCCAGTCCCGCGCAAGGCTGCGTTGGCAGTCTGCTCATACATCGCCTCGAACCCGCCCTGGATGGCTTGGCCACCTTCACCACCGCCAGTGCGAATGCCGAAGTCATTCAAGTTGCTGATGGACAGCGTGGGCGCTTTGCCTTGCATCGCGCGCGGCATATTCGCGCCCATCGCCACCGCGCGGAAGGGCGACGATTTCGGATCGGCCTTCGTCTGCAAGTAGCGATTGAGCCAGCCATCGGTCGTGCTCTTCACGCCAGGCGTCCCCGATTCCATATAATCCTGCGCGTCAAAGTGCGAGCGCGTCGTATCGGGCGAACCAACCGCGTGAACAATCGCCAACTGACCTTCATCGTAGATCGGCTTGAATGGCGCGAGCGCAGGGTGCAAGCCGAAATGCCCGTTGAGATCGAGCGCGGCGGTCACATCGCCGCTCTTCGGACGTGGGACGGCGATGGTTGGTCGCAGGTCGTAATATTCCTGCTCGGCATACGGAATGACCGCATTCAAGCCGTCCATCGCGCCGCGTTGAAAGATCGTAATCAAAATCTTGCGCCGTCCTTTCGTGCCCGTCTGCTGAAGCGTCCGCGCCAGAAAGGACGGCGAATTCATCGCTACACCAAAGCTAGCCAACGCAAGGCCACTGTTTTTCAGGAAAAATCTTCTGTTCATTGAAATGCCTCCGAGATGTCAGAGGCCAGATGCTGGTTTTGGACTTCTTCCACTAATATCTGACATCTAGCCTCTGACATCTTCTCTGTTACTGCCGCTGGAACTCCGGCGAACCCAAAATCAAGCCGACAATCTTCGCTGCGTCTTGCCGCTCGTTCTTGCCATCGGCCATTGCCACTTGATTTTCGCTCAAGCTCTTGTCAATCGTCGCGCGCGTTTGCGGCGAGACTTCGCCCCGCAAGAAGAGCTTGAGGTAATAATCCACCAGTTGCGCTTGCGACTTGGCTGGCTGGCCCGGTGCAAGCTTGCCCAAATCAACGCGTGTGCCCGGAATGCGATTCGCGCTCAAGGCTAACGCAAAGTTCATGCGATTCAGCAGCGCACCCGCGTTCACCCACTGCTCCGACGTATCAGGGTAGCCGGTTGGCGGTTGCGCCATAAACAAGCCCTCGCCCATCTGCGCGAGCCAGCGATGGAATTGCGGGCTGCCGTTGGTTTCAGCGCCCAGCGCGCGCGAGGCGCTGACAGTCATCTCAAACGGCGTCTTGATCTTTGCACGATAAACTTCCGGCGACCAGAATTCAGGCGCGTAGAACATGGTCTTCAAGACCTCGCGGATGTCGCCTTCGGTCTTCAGGAAGGTCTGCGCCATCTTGTCAATCAAGGCTTGCGGCGGCGCGTCCGAGACGAACTTGCGCGCCAGCTTGGTCGAGATGAACTTCGCGGTCGAAGGATGCGTCGCCAGCAGGTGGATCACCGCGTAGCCGTCTTTGATGCCACCGCCCGCCGGAATCTTTTTGCCCAATACGACTTTCTCGCCATCGTCGTGGATAAATTGGTTGAAGATGAAATCACCGCCGCCGCGCGGATTGCGCAACGTCCAGCCGGTGAGGCAGCGCGCCACTTCCTGCACGTCTTTTTGTGTATAGCCGCCATCCACACCGAGCGTATGAAGCTCCATGATTTCGCGCGCATAGTTTTCATTGATGCCACGCGTCATTCTCTTGGGTTGTGGCTGTTGGCCTGCCTGCGGGGTCTGCGCGTTGCGCTGATTCATCATCTGGCGGAGCCGTCCCAAACGCGCGCCGTCAAGGCGGCCTTGCCCCTGCTGATTCCTCATCCGGCGCAATTCCTGCCGATTATTGGGCAGCTTGGCATTCGGTGATGCGCTCATCCAGTTATCCAGATAGAAGAGCATCGCCGGGCTTTCCGCTGTTGCCTTGAGCAGGTCTTCAAACTTGCCGAAGGCATGCGGGCGAATCACGTCCCGCTCGTAGGAGGTCGTCAACACGCGGTCAGCGCCTTTTTGAATAAAGACGTTGAAGTGATTGAACCAGAAGTCGGTCATCACCTCTTGCAACTGCCGCTCGCTGTAAACGGCGCGTTCGATCTTGGCCTGCTGCAACTCCTGCACGAGTTGTTGCTGAGGCCTGTAGCCCATCTCTTTAAGCGCCTGTAGGGCTTCGCGGCGCTTGGCCATATCAGCAGCATTGGCTTGCGGCTGTTGCGCCGGCGGGTTTGCTGTCTGCTCTTCACCGGCATTTTTCTGCTGCGCCTCTTTACTTAACTCTTTGAAACCCTTCTTCGCGTCTTTTTTGGTCAAGTCGCTCGGTTGCGCATTCGGGTTCTGGTTCGGATTGACGTTGCCGGGCAAGCCCGGCAATTCGAGGCCGCGTTTCTGCAAGACTTCGCGGAGAATTTGTGGCGGCGGGTAAGTCTTCGCCAGCTCGCTGTTGCTCAGGTGAATGCTCTCGATGTTTTTGAGCTTCTGTTCAAGCGCCTGATCATCAAGCCGTTCAGGATTAAGCTGCTCATCCAAAAACTTCTGCCACCCCAACTTGGCCACGCGTTCGACATCGCCCGGACGTGGGCCGAAGGTGGCGCGGTCAAGCAAATGGATGACCTTTTGTTCTTCGGTCAGACTCTTGGCTTTCGGCGCCGGGGTCTTGCTCTTCTGCTTCATCTCTTGCGCCAGGCTCAGCGCTGGCCCGACAGCGAGCAGATAAGCCAACAACAATGCACTAAACTTTCTCAACTCACGTGCTCCTCTCGACATAGTTCCTCCACTCTTGCTGAATAATCAGCGTTACGATACCGCCGCTTGTCAGCTAATACAAACAAACTCAACTAATGCGAATGATGAGCGGTTAGAGCGATTGGTTACAGTTTTGGTCGGAAAAGATTCTGGCGTGGCTGGTGAAAATAGGCCGGGCTGATAAAGTAAGAACGGCTGCCCAAACTCGTAAAGCCTCCCCCAAGAACCCTACGAACTGTGACAGCCGTTCTATCTCGTCTACGGTAAAGACGCTTGCGCTCCTGCGAACGCCTCAGGTGTCCCCCAACACCTCCGTAGTTGAGCATTACCTAAACTGCTGAAGCATTGCTTGTCGCCCGAACATAGAGCAACGACGATGCCACTCATCACTGGCTCAGCAAAATTCTTCATTTTGTTTTTTAAGTCGTTGCAAGCTCAAGAGTAAATCTTCAGCCAAAGTCTCGTGACTCATTTGACAGTTCTTTCAAGACCAGTTCAGGCCGCAGTAGAACGGTACAATTTGAAAAATACACCTGCACTCTTTTTGTTCACTTGCTTGCGAGTGAGATCAAAGGAAGGCTTGCCCATATCGGCACTGCTCAATCAAACAGCACTGCTCGCACTTAGGATTGCGTGGGTGACAAATCCGCCTACCGTGCAAAATCATATTGATATGGAGCGAATAGTGCTTAGCTTTTGGTATCAGTTGTTCCATCAAGCGATGCGACTGCTCGTCGCTGCCTTTTTCCGGGATCAAGCCGAGCCGTCGTGCGATGCGGAAAATATGCGTGTCCATCGGAAAGACGGGCTGCTTACAGGCAAAAAGCAATACACAAGCAGCCGTCTTCGGCCCTACACCTTTGAGCGAGGTCAAGAACTCCCGCGCCTTTTCTACCGGGTCGGTGTGTAAAAATGACAGATCGAGTTTTCCTACTCTGGCTTTGATTTCATTGAGCAAGTTTTTAATGACGACCGATTTGACCTGCGCCAGTCCACCCAGCTTGATTGCTTCTTCGATCTTTTCCGGTTTGGCACGGCGCACCGCTTCCCAATCTTTGAAGCGGCTTTTCAGATTGGCAAAGGTACGGCTGCTGTTTTGATTGGTGGTCGCCTGAGAAAGGATCGTCAGGATCAATTCGTCCAGCGGATTGTCAGCCTCTTCGTTGCGTGGTATGCCATAAGCGGCTTCCAGATTCTGCGTGACGTATTTGAGTTGCTGCCGCTTTTCTTTTAGCTCATCTGTTTTGAATTCGGCGCGCTGCATTGCTCTCCCGCCTACTGCAAAGTCCACCGCAAGGTAAACTGATGCAGTTTCGCACCGCCGTTGGCGCTGTCGTCAATGCGCACGATGGTGGTATAGCCGTTCGCCGCATCAGGCTCCTGCACAACACGAATTGCGCCGCGTCCGTTACTCGAAACCAGTTTGACGCTGACTGGCGAACGCGGCGCTGCCGCACTGAATGAAGCGCGCGCCTCACGCACGGCTTCGCCGCTCACGTGGCGGACAGACGCACTGCTGCCGGAAATGACGATCTCGGCTACGCCATCCACCAGGCCGCTCCAAGCCACTGTGCCGGAGCGCAGGCTGCTTGTTTCAGGACGATTCGGCGCTGGACGGGTTTGGCGTTCAGCTTCGAGGCGGCGCGCGTCTTCCGCCTGTTGGCGCTGGCGCGCGTCTTCGGCTTCGCGCTGGCGTTGCGCTTCCAGTTCACGCTGGCGCTGCGCTTCGGCTGCGCGCTGACGCGCAGCTTCGATTTCTTGCTTGAGCCGTTCCGCTTCGCGCTGGGCTTCAAGCGCGGCTTGCGAGCTGTCGGGGCTGGCCGTGGTTTCGCTGGGCTTGACCTCTTCCGGCTGAGCGGGCGGACTCAGGCTGGCTTGCGCACTGACAGGAGTCGGCAACAAGACCGGCGTTGGTGGAGCTTGGGCGTCTGGCTTGACGACCAGATTGTTGACAACGGTTTTTACCCCGGCCAGCAAGCGCAAAACGTTTGTCGCTCCGTCTTTTTCCGGCTGATGTGCCGCCTCGCCGGTCAAAGTGATAACGCCCTCTTTGACCGTGAACTTGTAGCGCGTGAAGCCTGTCGGGTTGTAAGCAATCAATGTCTTCCGCGTCTCCTCCGACAACACTTGATCGTCTACTGTTACGGTAGGCGTGGGCGAAGCATTTTGATTGGGCGTTAGGCCAGCGCCGGATGGCACGACAGCAGGCGGTGGAAGCGCGCCGAGTTGCTGCCTGCTGAGTGTGGCCACCGTATCCTTCACGTCACGTTTCCAAAGCAGGTAGCCGATCAACAAGCCCACCAACAACAAGCCCAACCCAACCAGCAGCAACACGAGTTGCGCGCGCGTAAAGAGTGGAAACCGCCGCACCTCATCCGGCGGTGAGAGGACGATGGCATCGTAGGAGGCAGCGCCTTCTTCCTGAATCAAAGCGCGGCGTTTAGTTTCATCAAGCGGGATGACGGCCGTTTTAGTTATCTTTGGCGCAGCTTGAAGATCATCAGTCACCGCCGCTGGCAAAGCCTTTGGGCCGCTCGACGTTTCGCCCAGGACGGCAGGCGCAGTAAGCTCAGAGACAGCGTCTCGCTCTGCGCCGCAGCGCGGGCAACGCTTCATAAACGGCCTGAGCGTGATGCCGCATCCGAGACAAAAAACGGTATCGCTCGTCATCTGTTTACCTTCTTGGATGTGCCATCTCACTTCGGCTAACCCACCGTCCTTCGCAGTTCCAGATTGAGGGGACGCAACACGACCTCGCTCAGCCAGGCTTGCGGCGGTTGTTCGAGCATTGCCACGATCACGCCTGCGACCTCCTCGGCGGTCATCGCATAGCCGATCTCGTGCGAGCTTTCTGAGGCACCATGTTCCGCTTCGCGCCGCGCCACCCGTGAGAAATCAGTGGCGACCGAGCCGGGCAACAAGACCGAGACGCGGATGTTGTGATTGCGCACTTCGAGCGCCAGTGATTCGGTAAAGCCGATGACGCCGAATTTTGCCGCACAATAGGCCGCCATCTGTTTGATGCCGTTGCGTCCCGCGCCCGAAGAGATGTTGATGATCTGCCCATCGCCTTGCCGTTTCATCGCAGGCAAGACGGCCCGGCAAGTCAAAAACGTGCCGGTCAAATTGGTGTCGAGCACCGTATGCCAATCGGCCAGCGCGTAGCCGTCCACTTCGCCGTTCAAACTCAATCCGGCGCTGTTAATGAGTATGTCTGTTTGCCCGTAACGTTCCAGCGTATCGGCAATCGCCTGACTGACGGCAGCTTCATCACGCACGTCGCAGGCAAAATGACTGACCTCGCTTGCGCCGCGCTGCCGGGCTTCTTCCGCCACCCCCGCCAATTTCTCCGCCGAACGCGCCAGCAGACTCAAGCGCAGCCCTCGCTCGGCCAACGCCAATGCCGTCGCGCGCCCGATGCCGGATGAAGCTCCAGTGATGATCGCCACTTCATTCTGCATTCCGTCTCAAGCCCCGGTTGCTTGCCCTTTGCGCAAATGCTTGGCGAAAAACGCCAGCACCGATTGCCAGGCGTCTGCTGCATCCTGCGCGTCATAAACTTCCGGGCGCGTATCGTTGAAGAAGGCGTGATCGGCGCCCGCGTAGATCTTCACCTCGCCCTCTTTGCCATATTGCTTCAATGCCGCATCGAGCTTGTTCATCTTCTCGACCGTGATCCATTGATCTTTTTCGCCGCCGATGAAGAGCACCGGACAGCTCAGCTTTTGAAGCACGGTCAAATCATCCGGCATGCCGTAAAACGGCGCGGCGGCGTCCACCTGATAATTGCACGCGGTTAATATCGTGTAGACACCGCCCATGCAGAAGCCCGTCACGCCAACCGCAGAAACATTCGGCTGATTGCGCAAATAAGCGAGTGTCGCGCCCAGCTTCGCCAAAGCCTGTTTCGGATCGAGGCTGCTCATCAATTTGCCCGCCTCGCCCGCGTCCTTCGTCACCTTGCCGTCATAGAGATCAACGGCAGCGACGGTGTAGCCTTCGCGCGCAAAACGTCGCGCTACGTCTTCGATGTGCGCGTTCAAACCCCACCACTCCTGAATCAGGATCAAGGCTGGCGCGCGCTCAACGTCAACGGGTTGCGCTAGATAACCGTCGGCTGATTTGCCATCCGCCGTGAAGACCGTTCGCGCCGCAGTAATTTCATAAGCCATTGCATCGCTCCTTTGGTTGGACAATCACCCGGCTACGCAGTCTTTGCTGTGCGAATTTGCCAGGCACACTTTCAAGCTTGCAGTTGATTGGATTGAAGACGAGTTGAACTATAGCCAGAAGCCCTCCACCCGCGCAACTTGATTTAAGCTTTCAGCGCAACGCATAATGCTGCTGCTCGCTGGGACTAAAAACAAATCAATCAATAAGCCAAATCAACCGCATTAACTTAAGCTTGCTGGAATGCAGTCATCATAGGTTGCCGTGAGGCAGTCTGTGCATTTGTAAGGTAGAGGAAATCAAAACTATGGCTGAAAACATTTTGCTCGAACGGCAAGAGCGCATCGCCATCTTGACGATCAACCGCCCGGACAAGCTCAACGCCTTGAACATCGCCACACGCCGCGAGGTGGCCGAGGCGCTCGACGAGTTGCGCGACGACAAAGAGATTCGCGTTGTCATCCTGACTGGCGCAGGCGATAAAGCATTCGTCGCGGGCGCGGACATCAACGAATTCGCCGGACGCACGGCGGTCGAGCAGCGCGCGGTGATGAAGGCCAAAAGCATCTTCACCGCCGCCGAAGATTTTCCGAAGCCGCTGATCGCGATGATCAACGGCTTCTGTCTGGGCGGCGGCTGCGAATTGGCGCTCTCCTGCGACCTGCGCATCGCCAGCGACCGCGCGCGTTTCGGCCAACCTGAAATCAATCTCGGCATCATTCCTGGCGGCGGCGGCACTCAACGGCTGACGCGCTTGATCGGCGAAAGCAAGGCCATGCAGTTAATCCTGACCGGCGAGATGATTGACGCGCAGGAAGCGCATCGTCTGCGCCTGGTCAACGAAGTTTATCCGCACGCCGAGTTGCGCGAAAAGACGCTGGAACTGGCCAACAAGATCGCCGAGAAAAGTCCAGTGGCGCTGGCAATGGCTAAAGCTGCCGTCAAGAACGCGGCGCGCACGACGCTGCGCGAAGGATTGGACGCTGAGATTGATCTTTTCGCGCTCTGTTTTTCCAGCGAAGACAAGGAAGAGGGCGTGCGCGCGTTCTTGGAAAAACGCAAACCGGATTTCAAGGGCCGCTGAGCACGAGCAAAATTGTTCGTCGTTGCTACTGCTCTTTGATTCTAACGCGTTGCTTGCTCATCATCCTGCGCCCCCAATAACAACACATTGACCAACTGCGCGGGTCATTATCCAACTGAGGAGAAGAAAACTGATGTCCAAAGTTCGCTTAATCAAATTTCTCTTTCTTTGCAGCGCCGTGGCGCTTTTTGTAAACCACGCTAACGCCTTACCCGACTACTTGAAAATCTATGAAGCTGATCCGTTCACTAAACCTGAACTGAAAGGCAAATGCTCCGTCTGCCACATCAACCCGGCTGGCGGCGGCCCGCGCAATGACTTCGGCAGAGCCTTCGCGCAAGCGGGCCGTCGAATCACCCCCGAATTGCGCCAACAATTCCCTGATCGCTTCACCAGCAGCAAGCAAGACACGCCGCCGGTCACCTTCACTTCCGACAATGAAGCCGTCGTCGAGATCAACGGCAAACGCTATGCGATCAACACGCGCGACAAATCGGTCAAAGAACTGACTGCCGAAACCAGACCGGTGGTAGCCACCACAGAACCTAAGCCCGCCAAAAAACCTGCCGAAGCGGAAGAACACTCGGACATCTTCCGCCCGGTAGACGTGCGGCTGGTCAATCTGCCCACGGGGGTTGATGTTCCCAAAGGCTCATTGTGGGTAGATTTCACACACCGCTTCCCCTTTGGCGAACCCAGCGATGGAGCGCAATTACTAGGCTTGGACACGATCGCCTATCCTTCGTTCGGTGCGATCTACGGCGTGACCGATTGGCTGCAAGTCGGCGCGTATCGCTCACCCACGAGCCTGGGCCGCCCGATTCAATTGCACGTCGGTGCCAGCGTGTTGAAAGAATCGAAAGGCCATCCATTCAATTTCCAGGCGCGCGTCGCGTTGGAAGGCCGCGACAATTTCCAGCGTAACTTTGCGACCAGTTTTGAATTCACCTTCGCGCGCAGCATCACCCGCCATGCACAGATTTACTTCGTACCGACCGTCACAGTTGGCGACCGTCCGCTAGTTGCCCCAACCACCAATGCGCCTGGTGAAACGGCGGTCGCGTTGGGCGGTGGCTTAGCAGTCAATATCTTTCCGTCGGTAACGCTGATGGCCGAAGCCAACTATCGTGTGAATGAAGAGGCGCGCTACATTTCGCCCTTCGGCTTCACGGGCATCCACCGTCCGGTGGTAGGCTTTGGCTTCACCAAAGCGAGCGTCACGCGCAAACACGCGTTCAGCTTGATCTTTACCAACGGCCCAGGCACGACTTTTTCGCAACGCTCGATGACGCGCGGCTTGCTGGGCCGTGACGACGGGTTGCAGGGCTTGACCATCGGCTTCAATCTGACACGCCGCTTCCTCAAATAACAAAACGCGGCTGGCGTAGACGCGACCGGAGCAATGTGGATTTAAGCACCCCTGCTAAAAATCCTGATTGCTCCGGTCGCATCCGCGTCAGCCGCGTTGCTCTTATCCCAACAAAGCCGCTTACTGCCGTCGGATCGAAACGCTGCCGTTGGTCGTCGCCACGCGAATCGGCGGGCCGCCGGAACCGAGGTCGGTGTTCAACTCCCGATCAATCTTGCCCTGCACCGTGACCGGGAAATCGAAGTTCAAGCCGCCATTGACCGTGCGCGTTTCGAGGCGCGCCGAATAGTTCGCCGGCACCATCACTCTAACCGAGCCGTTCGTCGTGCGCACATCCAGCCCTTCGCCGTCCCAACGCTGCCCATCCAACTCGACCTGCACACTGCCGTTGGTCGTCGCGCCGTGCACGTAACCAGCCACGTGCGCCAGCCGGACGCTGCCGTTGGTCGTGTCGAATTCGATGCGCCCGCGCACGTCGCTCACGCGCACGCTGCCGTTGTGGGCCTTGAGCGTAACATCCGATTTAGACGGCACGAAGACCTCAAAGCTGACTGCCCAACCTTTGCGGCCTTGCGTAGAAGGGCCGTTGGAACGAATGTTCGTGCCGCTGATTTCGACCTGCACCTGATCGGCCAGCTCTTTCGCTTCCATATCAGTCTGCGCCCAGGTCTGAACTTGCGCGCGCACGAAGACCTCACCCTTGTTCCAGCCCTTTACCGAAACGCTACCATTCGTGCGACCGTCCACGCTGATGAGGCCGCCCGCGCCAATTGTCTGCTCGCGCATCACACAATGGTTCGCCCGGTCGCTGTTCCATCTATCCCGGTTGTCGCAACTCAAGCCGCGCTCTTCTTTGTCCTTGTCTCTTTGGTCTCTCTCCCTGTCTCTTAGCTCTCTTTCTCTGTCTCTTTGATCTCTATCTCTTTGCGCCAGTGCCCCCGTGCTGAGAACACAGATTGCCACGCAGATTGCTATCGTTCTAAAAAGTTTCTTTGCCATTGTCTTTCTCTCCCCTGATTATGGAAATTTTGTTTAGCGGTTTCGCTTGTCGTGCCGTATGTGGCGGCGACTGAGAGAAGGTTTCAAGCGGCGGCAAAATTTATTGTCCGATACATCAGCGCAGTGCTTATGCAGTACCGGGAGCGTGAGCGACCGGGTGACTCTAGGTGCGTCTAATGCGGAATCATCCGGCCGCTCACGCTCCCGGTACTGCACGGCCGATCGGCCCCCTACTTGCAGCAGCCCGAAAGCCAAAGGTAAGATCACGGCGTTTGATTCTTCTTTAGAGGTATCGCATGGCAAAACCATCCACACTCGGCGCGCTTCGGGCGTCCGGCTATCAACTTTCTTCGGCTCGTTCAGTCAAAGACGAAATCCGCCGCAACCTGATGCGCAAGCTCAAACGCAACGAGCAGCTTTTCCCCGGCATCGTCGGTTACGAAGACAGCGTCATCCCGCAAGTCATCAACGCGCTGCTGGCCAAACAGAACTTCATCCTGCTCGGTCTGCGCGGTCAGGCCAAGAGCCGGATCCTGCGCGACCTGACTTCGCTGCTCGATGAGGAGATTCCCGTGCTGGCCGGCTCCGAGATCAACGATGACCCGCTCGCGCCGCTCTCGGCTTACGGCAGACAGCTCATCGCCGAACGCGGCGACGACGCGCCGATTGCCTGGGTGGGCCGCGATGCGCGCTACGTTGAAAAGCTGGCCACGCCCGACGTGACGATTGCCGACATCATCGGCGACGTAGACCCGATCAAAGCCGCGCGCGGCGGCCATCTGCTCTCAGACGAATTGACGATTCATTACGGCCTGTTGCCACGCGCCAATCGCGGCATCTTCGCCATCAACGAACTGCCCGATCTGGCGGGCAAGATTCAGGTGGGCTTGTTCAACATCCTGCAAGAGGGCGACGTGCAGATCAAAGGCTACCCCGTGCGCCTGCCGCTCGACGTGCTGCTGATCTTTTCGGCCAACCCGGAAGATTACACGGCGCGGGGCAAGATTATCACGCCTCTCAAAGACCGCATCGGCGCGGAGATTCAAACGCACTATCCAACCTCGCTCGCGCACGGCATCGAGATTACACGGCAGGAGGCATGGACGGAACGCTTTGATAGCGGTAACGACACGCACCGGCTGACGATTCATATTCCGCCGCTGATCAACGAGATTGCCGAACAGGTCGCCTTCATCGCGCGCACCGACAAGCGTATTGATAAACGCTCCGGCGTCAGCCAGCGCCTGCCGATCTCTTTGCTGGAAAGCGTCGTCTCCAATGCCGAACGTCGCGCATTGTTGAACAACGAAATGATTGCAACGCCGCGCATCAGCGATGTCTATTCCTCGGTTGCGGCGATCACTGGCAAGCTCGAACTCGAATACGAAGGCGAGCAGGTCGGCGCGGAACGCATCGCGCGCGACTTGATCCGCAAAGCCTGCGGCGAAGTCTTTGGCGAACGCTACAGCGGGATTGATCTGCGCCAGGTACTAGACCATTTCAATCACGGCAAGAGTTTGCTGTTGAGCGAAATGATGGATGATGAGACGGCACTGCGTGAGTTGAAGAAAGTCAAAGGCTTGTTGGACGCGGCGCGCAGTGGTTTGCTGGAAGACGAAGAGCCGGGCACGCTGATTGGCGCGTGTGAGTTATTGTTGGAAGGTTTGCACGCGCAAAAGAAGTTGGCGCGCAGCGAGGAACGTGGCAGTGCGAAATATAGCCAGGCTGCGCCGGAGCGACAGTCAAAGCGGCGGGATTTTGATGATTGGAGTGGCGGGCGGTTGAATTGAAAGCCGAACTTTATGAAAGCGAAAAGGCAAACCCAGATGGGCACATTTTATGTTCGGTGCAAAGTCGAGAACCACATTGAGCGCGCAAAATCCGTAGTTGTACCCAAACTACTCGTAGACACGGGCAGCGATTACACCTGGATACCGGCGACGCTGCTCGAAAAGATCGGCACGCAACGTGAGAAGAAGGATTTGCCATTTGTCATGGCTAACGGCCAACAAATCACCCGCAGTGTCGGTTTCGCCATCATTCGGCTGGACAAGTATTTCACTATTGATGAAGTCGTATTTGCAGAGAAAGGCGATTTGCCACTGCTAGGCGCGCGGACACTTGAAGGATTGAATCTCGCCGTAGACCCCAAACGCAAAAAGTTAGTGGCTGCTGGGCCGCTATTGGCTGCGACTGTCAAGCAAAGCAAGTGAGGAAACCGATGCGCTTTACCAAATACTCCAAATGGACAGGCCAAGATTGGGACGACATCAGCTTGGAAGAGTTGATGGACGCTCTCTCGGAATATCTGCTGCAAAGCGGCTTCCAAGACCAATTCCGCCGCCGCTCAAACCGCTGGCAAGATTGGGATGACGACGATGACTTCAGTAACTTCGACCCGGAAGACGCGTTGCAGGCCTTGCGCGACGCGATTCGTGAGGCGCTAAAAAATTCCGGCTTGCTCGATCAGGAGCAGTACAACCAACTCTTTGACGAAGACGGCAATGCGCGCAACGAGCAGTTGGAACAGTTGATTGACCGCTTGATTCAGCGGCTCTTGCAGGAAGGCTATCTAAAGGCGTTGGGCGATCCGGACGAGTTGGAAGCCTTGTTCGGCAACGACGCGGCCAAGCGCGCGCAGTCGCGCAATCAACAACAGCAAGGCGAGACGGATGCCTATCGCAAGCCCAACATCAAGTTTGAAGTCACCGACAAGGGGATTGATTTCCTGGGCTTCAAAACGCTCAAAAACTTGATGGCGAGCTTCGGCAAATCAGCGTTGGGGCGACACGACACCAACTATCTTTCAACAGGCGTGGAAGCCTACGAAGCATCGAAACCATACGAGTTCGGTGACACGCTCAACCTGGACATCACAGGCACACTGCTCAATGCGATTGGGCGCGAAGGCTTGGGCGTGCCGTTGAATCTGGAGTATCGAGACTTGATGGTGCAGCAATCGGAGTATCAATCATCGTGCGCGACGGTGGTGATGCTCGATTGTTCGCATTCGATGATCTTGTACGGCGAAGACCGGTTTACACCGGCGAAGCGTGTGGCGCTGGCCTTGTCGCATTTGATCCGCACGCAGTATCCGGGCGATTCGCTCAAGCTGGTTTTGTTTCACGACGGCGCGGAAGAAGTGCCGCTGGCCAGGCTCGCCAACGTGCAGGTCGGGCCGTATCACACCAACACCTGTGAAGGGTTGAAGCTGGCGCGGCGTCTGCTGTTGGCACAGCGCAAAGACATGCGCCAGATCATTATGATTACCGACGGCAAGCCTTCGGCGCTCTTCCTCGACGAAGAGAACCCGTTTGGGCAACAGCGCGGGAAGAAGAGCGAGACACGCAGGCTCTATAAAAACTCGATGGGGCTTGATCCGCTGATTATTGACGCGACGCTGGCCGAGGCCGCGCAATGCCGACGCGCGGGAATCATCGTCAATACGTTCATGCTGACGAGCGATTACTATTTGGTCGAGTTCGTCAAACGCTTGACCGAGATCGCGCACGGCAAGGCTTACTTCACGACGAGTCTGCGTTTGGGCGAGTACGTGATGATGGATTTCATCAAACGCAAGACAGATCGAATCAGATAGTGCGTGGTGCTGGGCCAGCGATGGCCTCCCCTCGGCATTTGGCACTCGGCATTTTTATGTTGAATCGCTTTTCCGCTTTCACGCTCCCGTTGTTGATGCTTTTTAGCTGTGCGCTGATGCCGCAGAGCCAATCGCAGCCAACCACTGCATCGCGCACCGCCCCCGAACAAAACGAAGCGGCCAAATCCGAGCAACAACTACGCGAGTTGCTGCGCAGCAATCCCGAAGCGTTCTCACGCAACAATTATGACTACTTGCTGGCGCGGCTGTTGGATGGACGCGGAGCGGAGGCAGAAGCGGCGCAGTATTTTCAAAAGGTCGCGGCGCGCAATTCACCGCTGGCCGGGTACGCGTTGTGGCATTTGGCAGAACTGGCGCGCGCGGCGGGCAAGCTAAATTATGAACAAGCCGCGCTCCAAAAAATGATTTCCCAGTTCCCCGATCACCTGTGGCGCGAGCGAGCAGTTCTGCGGTTGAGTGAGAGTTATTTCAAGACGGGCAATTATCAGGCGGTGATTTCAATGCTGCGGCAGTTGGGGCCGCGCCGCGAGTTGCTGCCACGCATTGGCGAGGCGCAGTTGGCGCTGCGACAAGTTGAAGCGGCGCGCGCATCGTTTGAAGCGGCGCGGGCGGGCAAGTCGCACGACGATACCTCATTGCGCGCGATTTTGAATCTGGACAAGCTGGATGGAGCGGCGCAGATGATGTTGAGTGAGGCCGAGCATCTGCGCCGGGCGCGGGCACTGCAATTCAACCGCTACTTTGCCGAGGCGCGCCCGCATTGGCTGGCCGTCGTCAACAGCTTTCCACAAAGCAGGGCGCGGGCGGAGAGCTTGTTTAACCTGGGGCGTGGGTATTTCCTCGAAGACAAATTTGCGGAAGCGCGCCAGTGGTATGAGCGCGCGGGCAACGAGTTTCCGCAGACTGAAGAAGGCGAGCAGGGGTTTTATTACGCCGGTCACTGCGACCAATTTAGCGGCAATGCGGACAAGGCGATTGCGCGTTACGAGGCTTATTTGAAGCGTTATCCGAAGGGCCAATTCGTAGGCTATGCGCACCTGAATGCGATTGACACATTGCGCTCGGCGGGCCGACTGGACGAGGCATTAAGGTGGGCGGCGCGCGCACAAGCCGAAGCGCCGGGGCAGTATTTTGCCGGGACGGGACTCTTCCATCAGGCGAAGATTCGGTTGAGCAAAGAAGATTTCAGCGGCGCGTTAAGTGATTTGACCGCGTTGCGCGCAAAGAACCTGAACGTGCACGGATTGGTGGCAACGACCAACTACCCGGAGGTCAATTTTCTGCGCGCGTATTGTTTAGAGAAGCTGGGGCGCTTTGACGAAGCGATTACCGAATACTTGGCCTTGAACGAAGGTCATCACAACGCCACTGGCTATTACGGCCAACGCGCGACAGAACGCTTGCGAGCGCTGGCTGCCAATGCGCGGGCGAAGAATTTGGTGGCAACGCGGCGTGAAGCTTTTGTGGCACAGGCGCAGCAGGCCCACTCACAAGGCAACGCGATGCAGGCCAAAGCGGCGGTCAATCAGGCGCTGCGTTTGGTTAATGATGAAAAGACGCGGCAGGAGTTGTTTGACATTCTGCGCTCGGCTTATGCAAAGCTGCCCGGTTATCAAGCGCCATCTTTCTACTTCACGCCTGCTGGGCGCAAGGCGCCGCTTGCTGACGGCGCGCCTGCCGCCACCGGCGCGAGCCACTTGACGATTGCGAATGAGTTATTGTTTTTGGGCTTGTCTGATGAAGGCGCGGCAGAATTAGCGGCGGCGCAGACAGCTAGCAACAACACTGTGGCTTATTACTGCGCGCGTGGCGATTGCGCGAACTACGCTTATCGGTTGTTTGAGCCGGTTTTGCGTGGACTGCCGGATGATTATCGTCTGGAACTGTTGCCGCGTGATTTGGCCTCGGTCATTTTCCCATTTCCGTTTCGCCATGAATTGCAGCGCCACGCTGCACCGCGTGGAGTTGATCCGCGTTTCGTACTTTCCATCGCGCGGCAGGAAAGCGAGTACCGGCCGCGCGTCAAGAGCATTGCGGCGGCGCGCGGTTTATTGCAATTCATCCCTTCAACGGCGAATCAGATCACAGCACAATTGGGGTTGCAGGATTTTGAGCAGGATGATTTGTACGAACCGGGCACAGCGATCTTGATCGGCGCACAATACATGAAAAACCTGTTTGACGAATTCGGCTCGCCGCAAGCCGTCGCAGCGGCTTACAACGGCAGCGAAGATTCGGTGCGGCGCTGGCTTCAGCGGGCGCAGAGCAAAGAGGTTGACCGATTTGTGATTGAGGTGGCGAAACGCGAGACAAAGGATTACGTCTTCAAAGTGCTCAACTACCTGCAAGCGTATAAAACACTCTATTCCAACGAGGGGAAGAATTGATTATTGGATGGGACGCAGGCTGCTGATGAGCTTTTCGTAGTCCTGCCGATATTTTCCCTTGGCCTCGCGGTTGACTTGCGAATAGATGACCAGCGGCTTTTTGGCGGTGAGGGTGTCAATACTCCATTCAAACGTTTTGTTGGTGACAGTGTTGGTAGCCTCGCCGGATTGAGAGGTGTGAGGCAGGCCGTTGAATGCTCCTTGCCTGGTTGCGCCTTTTTTGACGCCTTGATGATCTTTGTTGAAGGTGTTGAGCAATTCAGCAACCTTCTGTTCTCTCTCCGCCGTTTCGATAAACCTCACTGACAATTCGTTATCAGGCGAGGTAATCACCACTGTATCGGAGCCAGCTTGACTGGCCGTCCAGTTCGCTGGCATCTCGAATTGCAAACCCGCTTCGCCAAGCTGGTATGGCGTGGGCGCAGGCGTAGCGGTTGGCGCGGGTGGAGTGCTGGTGGCGGGTTGTGGGCGACACGCAGAAACAGTTAATAGCGCAACTAGCGAAGCCAAACAGAGTTTCGCCGGAAACATTTTCATCGCTGATTACTGGAAGAGGGAGATGATAGTGTAAGTCACTGCCGCAATCCCGGCAGCGGCCGGAATAGTGATGACCCAGGCCCACACGATGCGGCCCGCCACCCCCCAACGTACGGCTGAAAGACGGTGAGCCGAGCCTACGCCGACGATTGCGCCAGTGATGGTGTGCGTCGTCGAAACCGGAATGCCAAAGTGCGTCATGAGCATAATGGTTATACCGCCTCCCGTTTCCGCACAAAATCCGCCGACTGGCTTGAGCTTGGTGATCTTCGATCCCATAGTTTTGACGATACGCCAACCGCCAGACATTGTGCCTAATCCGATTGCGCTAAAGGCTGAAACCATTACCCAGACGGGGATGTTCGGATCATTCGGGTCATGCTGACCGGACAACGCCAGGGTGGCCATAATAATGCCGATGGTCTTCTGTGCATCATTGCCGCCGTGCGAAAAACTAAACAACGAGGCTGAAAAAAGCTGTCCCCAACGAAAAAATCGGTCTACCCGCGAAGGCGCAAAGTTACGAAAAATCCAAGAAACGATAACCACCAAGGTAATAGCCAATAACATGCCCATCACTGGTGACATCACGATGGCAGATAAAGTACCCGCCCAACCTCTCGGCCAGTGCTGCCAGATCAAAACGCCGAACCCTGCTTTGGCGACAGCCGCACCAGCGTATGCGCCGACCAGGGCGTGCGAAGAACTGGTCGGCAATCCGAAATACCAAGTGATCAAATTCCAGGTAATCGCGCCAATCAAACCTGCGAGCACAACCCATAAAGTGACTTGTTTCAAATCCACCAAGCCTGTGTAAATCGTCTTGGCGACGCTGATACCCATGAAGATGGCTGCAAAGTTGAAAAACGCCGCCAATCCCACTGCCTTTACCGGCGAAAGGACGCGCGTGGATACCACCGTCGCGATCGAATTTGCGGCGTCGTGAAAACCATTGGTGTAGTCGAAGGCCAAGGCGAGAAAGATAATGAATGCAACGAGCGCAGTCGAGGATTCCATGCAGACCTCTGTAAATGCTTTTTCGAGTGAATCAGTTTAGGGTTAGGCGTTTTTGAGCACGATGGATTCAAGGACGTTGGCGGCGTCTTCAGCACGATCAATGCAACGCTCCATTTTCTCGTAAACCTCTTTCAGCTTGATGATCTGAATCGCGTCGGTTTCGAGTGTGAAGAGCCGTTCGACCGCGTCGTGGTACAGCGCGTCGCCCTCATTTTCCAGTGTGTGGATGCCGACGCACTCTTTCAGCACTGCCTGGCCATCTTTTTCGAGCGCAATGACGGCGCGTTCCAGGCTGCCCGTCAGGCGCACAATCACATCAGCCATCTTGCGAGTGTGTTCGGTGGCTTGGTCCAGCCGGTACAGCATCACACGGCGCGCAGCACTGTCTATATCATCCTCTACATCGTCAAGCGAACTGGCTAGGGCGTGAATATCTTCGCGGTCAAAGGGTGTGATAAAGGTTTGATTGAGTCGTTTGACGATGTCATGCGTCAGCACGTCGCAATCGTGTTCAAGCTTTTTGATCTGCTCGGCGTAAGCAGCACGCTGCTCAAAATCGCCAAAAAGTTGTTGCAACAGCTTCGCGCTTCCGCTGATGTTGGAAGCCACGCGATTGAATAGATCGAAATACTTATCTTCCTTTGGTAGCAAACGGAACATAGATTCATCTCCTTAAGCGGCAAGCCAGCTTTTCAAATCACACAGGACAACCGAAAGGCGTTCAGTATACCTAGCCAGTCCAGGATTGGAAATTTTCGCTAACTCGCAAGCACATATTTAACGTCAATCTAACACCAGTCAAAGCTCTCTCCTCGGTATTCCACCTTACCACTCTCCGAATGACAGCTTCTGTTTGGATTGCGCACCTTCTACCTTTGAACTGCGCCATAACCGGCGACTTTTTGAACGTGTAAACTCTCTACCATTAGATACTAGCAGTTTTTTTGTAAGGTTATCCAGGGTTGGCATTCGAGTTGCTATGATTCAGGTCGGCGGTTGCCCCGCGAACAAATTCCAAATTGAAAATAGTAAGGAAGTAGGAAATAAACAATGCAGCAGTTTTTTATTCTCGCGTGGCGTGTGATCAAGGTGCTTCCGGTGGTCGGATGCTTTTTCGTGCTAGCCAATGCTACCAATGTTCTGCGGCGCAAAGGCTATCTTTTTGGCACGCTTGAGATTGTGCTTGATCTATTGCCGGTAGTTTGCTTGATAAAAGCCGGGATCGAAGCCTTCAACGGCGATGTGTTCCCCGCCAAAGACGAACAGACTACGTCAGCTTTGGAAGTTGCGGTTTGAACAACTTTTCTTTGGGAAGCCTGCCCGTTTGGATTACGCCCTAATTCTCATCCCCGCCCAAACGACTCTTCTACCTAAGCTGTCCACAATGCGTGACGAAAGTGCGTTGGCTGTCTACTTTGGTTGACGATAAGCCTTTTGAAGCGGCTTGTCATACAGCTAAGGTTTGCTGTTTTAGCCTTCAAGGATAGCACGCATGCGTTTGGCTGACTCGACGGGGTTTTGCGCCTCGGCAATGGCTGCGCCAATAATGACGCCTGCCAGCGGCAGTTCACGTAAATCTACGAGTTCTTCGTGATCAATTCCGCCCGCCAAATAGACGGGTAGATCAATCTGACTGACCAAGTCGGCAAGCTGCGCAAGTTTCTCTTCGCGGTCGCTGGTATTTTGCTTAAACCCACGCCGGTTGATGCAAAGTGAGCCAACACCCAGTTCACGCAATTGCCGAGCGCGTTTAGGAATATTGGACACGCCCAAGCTGTCAGCCATTACTGTTCCATCATAGCGTTTGGCGCGCTGCACAACTTTCGCAATAACTTCGTCCGAGGCACAACTCAGCA
Organism: uncultured Acidobacteriota bacterium; assembly: GCA_963699175.1. Taxonomy (GTDB): domain Bacteria; phylum Acidobacteriota; class Blastocatellia; order RBC074; family RBC074; genus JACPYM01. The sequence goes on from OY969418.1 coordinate 3,735,071, forward strand.
CAGTCACGATATTAGCGCCCGCAGCAAAGACTAATTCAGCAATCGGCTCTCCCGCATCTATCACCTTGATGTCAGCTACGACCGGACATCCACGATGACGGCGTCGTAGCTCACGCACCGCTCTGATTCCTTCACGGATCAGTAGCGGCGTACCAGCTTCGATCACATCAACGTAGGACGCCACTTTGCTTATCAAATCAAGCTCGTGGACTAAATCAGGTGTGTCGAGTGCCAATTGAAGCTTCATTGCTTGCAACCTAAAGTTTTACATTAAGTCCATGCAAAATAAATGTTTAAGCCACGTTTGTTCTTTGTTATCAACCGCTTCCGCCCGTTTCCACAATAGATGTTGAAAAGGCTGTGGAAAACGCTGTGGAAATAGTGGTCAAAGGTAGCAAAAAGAGCACTTTATAACGAATTGCACATCTTCTCGACAGCCAATTAAGTGCTGTATCCTCAGCGAGATGCATACTCGAAACAAGCTCACTCCACAGCCAAAAAACTTTTCCACATTTAAGCCTCCGCTTAGTAGGAAAACTTGGTGAACGAGGGAAAAACACCGCGCGATAGTATTTAGGTGCCTATCCGTTTAAGCAATCAAAACTCCTCTTCCTCGCTCATCTGCTCTAACCTGTCAAGGAAGTCGGCTTTTACCAGAACTTGGCGCGGCTTACTCGCGCCTTCTTCTGGACCAATGATGCCTTCGCGCTCCATCATATCAATGATCGAAGCCGCCCGGCCATAGCCAATTCTTAGGCGGCGCTGTAAGACCGAGGTCGAAGCCCGCCCCATTTCGATCACGATCTTGACGGCGTCATAGTATTTCTCATCACGCTTCATCTCGCCCAGTTCGGAGCCTTCCAGCTCCTTGTCGCTCATCGTGACGCGGTCATCGTAGGCAGGCATGCCCTGTGAGCGAATAAAATCGCTGACTCGCTTGACCTCTTTCTCGTCCACATAAGCACCGTGTACGCGCACCAGTCGCGAGGTGCCCGGCGGCAGGAAAAGCATATCGCCTGCTCCTAACAACGCCTCCGCGCCGTTGGTGTCAATGATCGTGCGTGAGTCTACCTTTGACGAGACGCGGAACGAGATGCGCGAGGAGAAGTTGGCCTTAATCAACCCGGTGATTACATCTACCGATGGGCGCTGGGTCGCCAAAATCAAATGGATGCCAACCGCGCGCGCCATTTGCGCCAGCCGGGTGATGCTCTCTTCGACATCACGCGCGGAGATCATCATTAAATCGGCCAACTCATCTATGATAATCACGATGTAGGGCAGCGGCTTTGGTTTGTCATCATTATCCGCGGCGGTTTTGGGATCGAATCCGGCGCAGACATCGGAGTTGTATTGGTCAATGTTGCGCACCCCAAACGCCGCCAGATGTTTGTAACGGTTCTCCATCTCCGAAACCGCCCATTTGAGCGAATAACTTGCGCGTTTCGGGTCGGTCACAATCGGCGTTAGCAGGTGCGGAATGTCTGCATAAAGCCCTAGTTCAAGCCGCTTCGGATCAACCAGGATGAACTTCACCTCGTCGGGCGAAGCCTTGTAAAGCATCGAGATCAGAATCGAATTCAGCGCCACCGATTTGCCTGCGCCCGTCGCACCCGCGATCAGCAAGTGCGGCATCTTCTTCAAATCGGCCACGTAGTTCGAGCCGTAGATAGTCTTGCCCAATGCCAGCGTCAGTTTGGAAGGCGAGTCGCGGAATTCCCTTGATTCGATCACTTCGCGCAGACGAATCGTTTCGCGCACGGTGTTGGGCACCTCAATGCCTACGGTAGATTTGCCAGGGATGCGGTCAATGCGCACTGATTCGGCTTTCAAACCCAAACACAGATCATCTACCAGTCCGGTAACGCGGCTATATTTCACGCCCGGATCGGGCTTGAACTCGAAGGTCGTCACGACCGGGCCAGGGCTGATGCGTGTGACTTTGCCGGAGACGTTGAACTCGGCACACTTCTCGGCTAATTGCCGCGCGCGATCCATTAACTCAGCGTCAGCAACTTCCGGGCGCACAGCAGCTGGCGAAAGCATTTCAGCTTCGGGCATTTTGAAATTCGCCATCAAGCGCGAAACATTCTTGACCAGTTTGTTCAGCTTGTTTTCCGGCGTTTTCTCCGGCATGGCTGGCTCAATACGTTTGACTGTCGCTGAGGCGAGCATCTCATCCACTGTGCGGCGCGGTGGCGGCAGAGGCGGCGCCGGGGTGCTCTCCGTCCCTGCTCCGTTGGAATTGTCTGCCGGAAAATCATCTTCCGGCCAATCATCTTCCTTACGTTCAGGCCGTCCCTTCAATGGCAGTTTGCGCTGTTCGCCGCGCAACGAAGGGCGCAGGCGCGGATGAAGCGGTGGACCACCGCCTGGCGCGACATCCGCCTCTTGCCTCTCGCCGCGATTAGTTTTGGCTTCGCCACGCGTAGTCTGGTTGATGACCAGCGCATTGTCACCTTCCTCTTCGTCGCTTTCAAACGCGAACCAATCATCTTCTTCAGGCTCTCCGGCTAACACCTCTGCGACGCGCTTACGATCATATTTTTCGGCGATGACCGGGGTGGTTTTGTCTTTCCCATTCTTCTCAGCCAACAGACCACGCCCGGTGGTTGCGCCACGCAACGGTTGGCGCGCCGCGCGCCGCGTAGAGAGGCTCCGTGGCGCTATGTCCTCTTCGTCGTCCGCGCGCCGTTTGCGCAGACGACCTAAAAACGATTCGCCCAGGTTGGCGCCTGCTCCCGGCGTCAAATCATCAAATAGCTTTGGCAACCAACTCAGCGAAAACGGTGTGGAGATTACGATGCCCGCCAGCAGTAACGCCGCCAGCAGAATAAACGCCCCGATTACGTTAAGCGAGTTGACCAGCCCATCACGCACCAGCAACTGTCCAATCCAACCGCTGCGATGGAAATAGCCATTCTGCGGGCGATCTAAATCCGATAGCGCCAACAAACCCGCCACTGAAAAGAGTACCAACAACCAGCCGAACAGCTTGAGCGCAGGCACATGCAGTTCAGGCGGGCGCAACAAAAACCAGCCCGCACAAAGTAAGACAATCGGTATCAACCAGGCCAACCAGCCAAAAGTCGCATAAAGTTGCGAAGCCCAATTTGCGCCGACCGGGCCAATCCAATTCCTGATCTGCGCATTGGCGCCGGTGGTATTAGGCGATGAATCTGCCGGATCGTAACTGAACAGCGAAAACAGTATCACTACGCCAAAGACCAACAGTGCCAGCCCTGCCAAATCTTTGATCAACTCCGGCCAATTTGTATTCGCCGTCCAATTGCTCCAGGCCGTGACCGGTTGAGACTTGGTTGACCGGCTCGACCGCGTCTGCCTAGTAGCTCTGCCAGCGCCAGTCTTACGCTTGGCAGACCGCGCATCAGACGCGCGGCTGGGCCGCTTCTTATTGATAGTTTCTGGCTCTCTGATTGGCATAACGTTTCGGAAAGTTGAGAAAGTTTGTGAGGAGTTCAGCGATTCAACTACTCCGCCCTCGACACCCAATCCCAACCACTCGCCAGACTCTCGTAAGCTTGTTATTCGGTCTTCGGTCTTCTCAGTTCAACACTGCTTCGCTTGTCTTAAACGGCCAGCGCCCGTTTAGAAAGCAGATACTCTTTGATGAAATCATCCAGGTCGCCATCCAGCACTGCATCCACGTTGCTCGTCTCGTGCTTCGTCCGCACGTCTTTGACCAGGCGATAAGGGTGCAGCACGTAGTTGCGAATTTGCGAGCCGAACGAAATATCGCGCTTGGCTTCGGCCAGCTTGTCAGTCTCGGCGCGTCGCTTCTGCATCTCCAATTCGTAGAGACGTGACTTCAACACCTTCATCGCCACTTCGCGGTTCTGATGCTGTGAACGCTGGTTTTGACAAGTGACGACGATGTTGGTCGGGATATGCGTGATGCGCACCGCCGAATCGGTCGTGTTGATGTGCTGGCCACCCGCGCCCGTCGCACGGTAAGTATCAACACGCAGGTCTTTGTCCAACACTTCAATCTCGACGTTGTCATCAATCTCCGGCGTGACGAAAACCGAGGCAAAACTCGTCTCGCGGCTTTGTCCGGAGTTGAAGGGCGATTGCCGTACCAGCCGGTGCACGCCGACCTCACCCGCCAGAAAGCCATACGCATACTCGCCTTCGACGCGGAAGGTCGCCGACTTGATCCCGGCCTCTTCGCCTCTTTGAATGTCCAGCACCTCGCGCACAAAGCCTTTGCGCTCCGCCCAACGCAAGTACATCCGCAAGAGCATCTCGGCCCAATCCTGCGCGTCGGTGCCGCCCGCACCCGCGTTGATTGCCACAATCGCATTGCGCGCGTCATTCTCGCCGCCGAGCAGCATCTGTGTCTCACTCGCCTCGACCTGTTCGGCCAAGCGCTTCAGCGACTCGCGCAACTCTGCCGCTGACGATTGATCTTCCGCCGCAAATTCAAACAGCACTTCGATGTCATCCACCAACCGCGTCTGCTCTTCCGCCGTGTTGATGGCCTTTTCCAGCCGCGACCGCTGTTGCAAAGTCTTCTGTGCCTGCTCCTGGTCGCTCCAAAAATCCGGCGCGGCGACCTGTGTCTCGAGTCGCTGCAATTCGGCGCGTTTCGCATCTACGTCAAAGAAACCTCCTGAGTTCCGCCACGCGCATTTGTAAATCTTCCTGCTGCGCCCGCAAATCCTGCAAGGCGAGTGTCTCAACCATATTCTCGTACTCCTTTTTATCTGAGTTTGGCGGGCTAAGCTTAACACAAACCGGCGGGAAAGTAGTGCGACGCGCCAACTTCAATTGGCGACCCAAAGAAAATGGCACGAAGAGCAACACTGGCTCGTCGTGCCACAAGTCTCCTGAGCCACGTACCGTTTGACCGGCTCAAGCAGGTCTGGCTTCAGGGTTGAACTGCAGTAATTCAGGCGTTGCTTCGGTTGGCAAAGCACGCATCTGGCGCAACAGATAAATTCCCAATGCCGCTAAGACAAGCGTAAAAAGCTGCAAGCCAACCGCCTTGGTAAGCGTCTGCGAAAACCAAGGCGTGATATAAAGCAGCAACAACAGAAATTTGTATCCACTGCTCAACCCGCCGCGACGGTAATGCCAAGCCGTCAGTAATAACACACTCGCGACCACCAGCGTCACATCGTAGATGCCAAAATAGAGGTTCAATACCGGCGTCCATGCGATGGCCAAGGCCCAACTCAAAGAATGTTCTTCCCTCTTCATCCACCATACCCTCAGCAAGAACGGCAGGAACACGGTAAAGGCTAAGGCCACAGTCGCCCAACGCAACACCCCATTGCCGCCCCACAAGGCACGAGCAAACGAACTCACGTCAACATATTTCCAAATCCGCAATCCCGATAATGCGCCAGTAGAATGCCGCGAGTAACCAACCATCGTCTCAAACCAAGCTAGAACCACCTGCCCGCCGAGCGCCAGCCACGAAACCGCCAACAGCGCCACTCCGCCAGTAATTATCCCGCCCAGCGTGCGCCAACGCCTCGTCACCAGCAACATTGGCCCTATCAAAACCAGCATCGTCGGCTTATACGCCAACAACGCCAGCGCCAGCCCACTCAAGAAATATTTTCCGCGCCGCTCCCACACCAACGCCACAGCCAAGCAGAAGAACCCGAACGCCGATGTTTGCCCGCCCGCCAAACATTCCACCAGGAAGGGCATAAACGAGAGCGCCAGCAGCAAGCCTGTACGATAAGCTTCCTGCGGCAAGCCTTCCAGCGAACGCCAGAGCAGCTTGAAACCTGCCACATACAAACTCAGTGAGACAAGAAACCAAATCAGATAGGCCCATGCGTAAGGCAGTCTGGCCAAGAGCGGAAAAGGTAATACGAAGAAAGGCGCGTTGAGATAGGGCAAGCGGACATTCGATTCTTCGAAGGGAAACAGATTGAGGTAAAGCTGAGCTTGCCAATCGCGGTCATACAGGCGCGCCGTCCCATACTCATTGATGATTTTCCCTGCTACATAGAACGCCGGAAAGTCCGCACCCAAGACCTGCCCGAAAATCGTCTGGCCCTCATGGCGCGCGGCAGTCACAAACGAGACGCCGGTCATCAATAAATAAATGACCAGCACCAGCGCACAAAAACCGCGAATGTCTTCTGGTTTCAAACGGCGGTTGATCCAACTTGCACCGCGCTCCAACACCTGATCCACCATCTCAACCTCCATCACTTGGCAAAAATTTGGCGGGAATGCGCCGCATTCATACTACAAGTTGGCATGTGCACTCAAATATTATCCGATCAGCAAAATCAAATTCTTTTACAGCTACCTTCTGCTCATTATTGATTTCGCTGAATAACCGGTGGCTTACGCTCGGGAAGTTTGAGTTTTCCATAAACATTTGGGAAGAGCTGTTTCATCGCCGCGTCATTTAAGTTCTGCCCATCAACAAACGTCCAAATGGCATTCAAACTATCAGCAACTCCCAGCAGGAAAGTTTCTGAGGTGATCTTTCCGTTAGGAGCTTTCACGGTTAGAAAGTAAGGAACAATCACGAATCGTTGGGAACCGAATTTGACAACCTCCCTCGGCTCTTGAACAGCGACAGCCGTCAGTTCAAAACCGTCAGCTTTCATTCCCTTCATACCTTTCTCAAGGAGGGCAATCATCTTGACCTTGCCACCAATTAGTTCCACCAGCTTGGGATAAGTGAATTCAATAAATTGATTGTACTCGCCTGTCTGCAAAGCTTTCACGCACATTTCCGCACGCGCCTTGATTTTATCCTTTTCTACTTGGGCTAAGGTCACCGATGAAACCAAAACCAGACAAAAGATCAAACCGACAGAGTTTCTTCTGCTAATCATCTTTATCTCCTTAGGGCTTCTTTGCTCAGTAGCCAGCGTCTGTGTATTCGCCAAACACTGTCCGCATCCGATCCGCAATCTCACCCAACGTCGCGTGAGCTTCAACCGCCGCAACAATCCTCGGCATCAAGTTTTCACCTGACCGCGCCGCCTGCTCAACGTCATCCAGCGCCGCTACTGCTACCGACGCATTGCGTTCCGCACGCACCTTGCGCACACGCTCGACTTGCGCCTGTTCAAATGCCGGATCAATCTTCAACGTAGCAATCGAAGTCTCTTCCTTAATCTGAAAGCGATTCACGCCAACGACAATTTCTTCCTGCGCCTCGACAGCTTTCTGGTATTCATACGCCGCGCGCTCGATCTCGCGCTGCACATAGCCCATCTCAATTGCCGCCAACATTCCACCCATTTCATCAATCTTCTGAATGTATTCCGCTGCGCGCCGCTCAATCTCGTTGGTCAAATGCTCGATGACATAAGAGCCAGCCAGCGGATCAGCCGTGTCAGCCACGCCCGATTCGTAAGCAACCACTTGCTGCGTGCGCAACGCGATGCGCGCCGCGTCTTCGGTCGGCAAGCTCAGCGCCTCGTCCATCGCATTTGTGTGCAGCGACTGCGTACCGCCCAACACAGCGGCCAGCGCCTGAATCGTCGTGCGAATTACGTTGACTTCGGGCTGTTGCGCGGTCAGTGTCGAGCCTGCCGTCTGCGTGTGAAAGCGCAGCATCATTGACTTAGGGTCTTTTGCGCTAAAGCGGTCGCGCATCACGCGCGCCCACAAGCGCCGCGCCGCGCGGAACTTCGCCACCTCTTCCAGAAAATTGTTATGCGAGTTGAAAAAGAAAGCCAGACGCGGCGCAAACTCATCCACCAGCAAGCCAGCGTCGAGCGCCGCCTGCACATACGCGATGCCGTCGGCCAACGTGAAGGCGACCTCCTGCACCGCCGTCGAACCGGCCTCGCGGATGTGATAACCGGAAATCGAGATCGTGTTCCAGTTCGGCACTTCCTGTGCGCAGTAGGCAAAGATGTCGGTAATGATGCGTAACGAAGCGCGCGGCGGATAGATGTAAGTCCCACGCGCGATGTACTCCTTCAGAACGTCATTTTGAATAGTGCCGTTCAGCTTGTCTGGCGGCACGCCATGTTTTTTGCCGACCGCGATGTAGAGCGCCAACAAAATCGAGGCCGTCGCATTGATCGTCATCGAGGTCGAAACTTTGTCGAGCGGAATGCCGTCAAAGAGGACTTCCATATCAGCCAGCGAATCTATTGGCACGCCCACACGCCCGACCTCGCCTTGCGCCAGTGGATGATCGCTGTCGTAGCCGATCTGCGTCGGCAGATCGAAGGCGACCGACAAGCCCGTCGTGCCGTGTTCGAGCAGGTACTTGTAGCGCCGGTTCGATTCCTCAGCCGTCGCAAACCCCGCGTACTGCCGCATCGTCCACAAACGGCCCCGATACATTGTGCCGTAGACGCCACGCGTGAAGGGGAACGCGCCCGGCTCGCCGAGGTCGGCATCATAATTGACCGGCACGTCGTCTGGGTGAAAACAGTTTTTGAGTTCGATGTCGGAGGAAGTGGTGAACTGTTCCTTGCGCTCTTTGGCTTTTGTTGTCGGCATTGCTTACTGTCCTGACGTGAATTGGATTGCGTTACGGCCTGGATTTTAGCACGCAGGAAAGCGATGGCTGAAAGCGGCGCGGGCTGTCTTGTGAAAAGGACTGCGCTATAATCGGCTAACAGCTTTCAGCGAGGAGTGAGTTTTATGGATCAAGTGATGAAGATTGAAGAGATCGAAAAACAGTTCGATAACGAATGGGTGCTCATTGCTGACCCCGAAGTAGACGAGCAACTCAATGTGTTGGGTGGCAAGGTCATCCACCACCACAAAGACCGCGTCGCTTTTGATCGGGAGATACTGCAACTCCAGCCGCACCCAGCGGATTTCGCGGTGGTCTACACGGGCAGCCAGCCAGAAGGGATGGAGTATGTTTTATGAGCTACGCGTTCAATCCTCGGCGCAGCCTAGTGATCGTGAAGGCCAGGTTGTGGGGCCCGACAGGCCGGGCGGCTTTATCACTAGCGGTGGATACGGGAGCCACCGGCACGCTCATTAACCAGACCCGGCTGTTGGAATTGGGTTACGACACCTCAACTGCAAAAGAGTTACATCAAATCACGACTGGCAGCTGAATTGAGTTTGTCCCACTGGTTGTGCTCAACCGGATGGCGACGCTGGATCAAGAGCGGGTTGATTTTCCTGTGCTTTGCCATAACCTGCCGCCGAGCGCGAGCGTTGACGGATTGCTCGGCTTAGATTTCTTTCGCGGGCTGAATTTGAATATTGATTTTCGCAGCGGGCTGATCACCTTGAACTGAGTAGCCCCTCAACGGGGCTTATGAAAAAGCTGAATTGGGAAATTATCTTAAGCAATCTAAGCGAGGCGCGCGAGCAGCTTGAGCAAATTGAACGCCGCGTAAAAAATGGCGAGAAAATTTCTGAAATTGATCTCCAAATTTGGATTGAGCATGCTTACCATCATCTGAATTTCGCTTGGAACATTCGTCATGTCTCTACCAAAAGATATTCGCGGTTGACCGACGAAGAGTTTAATTTATGGAGCAAGTTTCCTAAAGAAATAACGGTCTATCACCTACGTAAGACAAAATCTAAACCTAAGAGCTAGTGCTCTTCCCAAAAACAGAAGCACCTATGACCATCAACGCCGTCCCCATTCTCATCGCCGTCCTTTGCATCTACGCCATCGCCTACCGCTTCTACAGCGCCTTCATCGCGGCGAAGGTTTTAGCACTGGACGATGCGCGCATCACACCCGCGCACAAATTTAACGATGGCGCGAACTACACGCCGACCAACAAGTACGTGCTCTGGGGCCATCACTTCGCCGCCATTAGCGGGCCGGGACCGTTGATTGGGCCGGTGCTGGCGGCGCAGTTCGGTTTTCTGCCCGGCTTGCTCTGGCTGGTCATCGGCGTCGTGCTGGGCGGCGCGGTGCATGACTTTGTCACCCTGGTGGCCTCGATGCGCAGCGGCGGCAAGTCGCTGGCCGAGATTGCGCGGCGCGAGATTGACCGCGTGACCGGCTGGGTGGCGACCTTTGCGATTCTGGTGATCTTGGTCGTCGCGCTCGCTGGCGTCGGTCTGGCCGTCATCAACGCGCTGGCCGAAAGCCCGTGGGGAATGTTCACGATTGCGATGACCATCCCGATTGCGCTCTTTATGGGAATGTATATGTTCCGCTGGCGCGGCGGGACTGAACGCGCGATCAAAGAGGGCACAATTGTCGGCGTCGCGCTGCTCATCTTCGCGGTCGTTTACGGCAAGGTTGTGCAGGATTCGTCCTACGCCCACTATTTCAGATTCGACAAGAATGGCATCACGCTGCTCGTGGCGGCTTATGGCTTTGTCGCGTCGGTTTTGCCGGTCTGGCTGCTGCTCGCGCCGCGCGATTATCTGAGTTCGTATATGAAACTCGGCTCGATTGCGTTACTGGCGCTGGGCATTTTTGCGGTGATGCCGACGTTCCAGATGCCGGCGGTGACGCCTTTCGTTAATGGCGGTGGGCCGATTATTCCTGGTAAGGTCTTTCCGTTTGTCTTTATTACGATTGCGTGTGGCGCGATTTCGGGCTTTCACGCGTTGATTAGCTCTGGCACGACACCGAAGCTGATTGATAAAGAAACTCACGCACGCGCAATCGGCTATGGCGCGATGCTCTGCGAATCCATCGTCGGCGTGATGGCCTTGATTGCGGCCAGTTCGATGTTCCCGCACGACTATTTCCAGATCAACGTGCCGGTCGAAGCCTTCGCCAAAATTGACGCCAGCTTGCGTTCGATGGGCTTCGATCAATCGAATCTGGCAGCCTTGACGAGTGCGGTTGGTGAAGAGCGCTTGGCCGGGCGTGTGGGTGGCGCGGTGAGCTTGGCGGTCGGGATGGCGCAAATCTTTTCGAGCATTCCAGGCATGCGCGGGTTGATGAGCTATTGGTATCACTTTGCGATTATGTTCGAGGCGCTGTTTATTCTGACGACGGTGGATGCGGGAACACGCGTGGCGCGCTTTATGATGCAGGAGACGCTAGGCACAGTGCATCGCAAATTCGCGCAGACCGATTGGCTGCCGGGCGCGATTCTGGCCAGCTTTCTGGCTGTCATTCCCTGGACGTATCTGATCTGGACGGGTTCGATTGCTACGATCTGGCCGCTGTTTGGTATGGCGAATCAGATGCTGGCGTGCGTGGCGCTGTGTGTGGGCACGACCTTCATCATCAATTCGGGCAAAGCGCGTTATGCGTGGGTGACGATGGCGCCGCTCGTGTTCATCAGTGTGATCGAACTGACCGCCGGATATCAGAACGTGGTCTACAACTATTGGCCGAAGCGGCTTTACTTGAACACTGGCATCACGGTCTCGTTGATGATCGGCTTGGTCATTGTCATCATTGGCTCGGCCTTGAAATGGCATCGCGTGGCGATCAAAGGTGAGCCACATAACCCGGCGGTGCAACAGCCGTTGGCCGTAGGGAACGACTGAATGCTTGCTTCTCGCTCTACAAACTGATGAACTCTCGTCTTGCCATCGTTGGCGGCGCAGTGATGACGCCGCAAATAATCATCACGCCTGGCTTGGTGCTCTGCGAAGCCGGGCACATTCGTTTTGTCGGCGCGGTCAATGAAGCTCAGCCTGATGAAGGCTCGCAGATCATTGACGCCAGCGGCTGCTTCGTGCTGCCGGGTTTGATTGACACGCACTTCCACGGCAGCCATGGCGATGACGTGATGGCTAACGGCGCAGACGGCATTCGCCGTATCGCCCGTTCAATCTTGCGTTACGGCACGACCGGCTTTCTGGCTACAACGATTGCTGCCCGGCACGCGGAGTTGATGCGCGCTGTCGCCGATACAATCGCAGCCGAAACCAATCCCGCTCCAGCCGCCGCATTGCTCGGACTGCATCTCGAAGGCCCGTACATCAACCCGAAATACAAAGGCGCGCAGCCGGAATGGGGCATCCGCGATCCCAACTTTGACGAATGCCGCGAGTTGCTGGACGCCGCCGCCGGGCGCGTCAAGATTATGACCAGCGCGCCTGAATTGCCTGGCGGTTTGGAATTGATTCGCTGGTTGACGGCTAACGGCGTAATTGCTTCGGTCGGCCATTCGGAGGCCGATTACGATACTGCGCTGGCTGCGATTGACGCTGGCGCGAAACGCGCGACGCATCTGTACAACGCGATGACGGGGCTGCATCACCGCAAGCCCGGGCTGGCCGCTGCCGCGTTGAACGAGCCAGGTATTTGTGCTGAGTTGATCTGCGACGGTGTGCACGTGCATCCGCGCATGGCACGGCTGGCGTGGCAGGCCAAAGGGCGCGCGGGCTTGGCCTTGGTCACGGATGCGACGGCAGCGCAAGGCGTGGGCGATGGAACCTTCACGCTTGGCGATTTCCAGATTCAGGTGCGCGGCAACCTCTGTACACTGCTCGATGGTGTGACGATTGCCGGGTCGGTGTTGACGATGAACAACGCCGCGCACAACGCGATGAGTTTTACGGGAATGGACTTGGTTGACATAGCACACACGGCCTCGCTGATCCCCGCGCAAGCCTGTGGTGTGGCGGAGCGTAAAGGCTCGCTCGAAGTCGGTAAGGATGCGGACATCGCAGTCTTTCGGCCAGACTTCACGACGGCTTACACAATTTGCGCGGGCGAGGTAGCCTATCAGTCGGTTTGAAGAAGTCACGCCACAAGAGAGGTAGAGTAGTTCAGCTAGTCGCCCGACAGCAAAACAACCTCTAACTGCGTTGCTGCTTAACAAACTTGTTAGGCCGCTCGTCCCGTAATGAAATGGGGAGCCTAATGGTTGAAGAAAATTACAAATCGCCGAATTATGAACCGCCCGGAAGTACCGAAGAACTATTGCGGCGATATGCTGAAGGAGAACGATACTTTGCAACGGTGGCCCTCGATAATTCCACTTACGATTTTCAGAATGCTGTTCTGGAAGGCGTGGATTTCTCCCACTCATTCATCACTGCAGATTTTCGCGGGGCCAATCTCAAGCGGAGCTCGTTTGTATCAGCAAACGTCAAGACTTGCGATTTCAGAAATGCAGATCTGGAAGGGGCCAACTTTTCGGGGGCAGCGTTAGAGGGTACCCAATTTGAGGGAGCAAACCTTGAAGGAGCGCGATTCGACGGCGCAGGCTGCTATAGCTACATGATGAAGTCGGATGAAAGGCCGTGGTGGTAAAGACGCCACTTAACGCATCATTCAGCCATTCGCCTTTTCCTTGCCGAGCCAGCCCACGTCTGCCAGAATGCCCGCATTGTCCGAGTAGTTGCAGAACCATTCAATCAACAATTCAACCCAGGAGGGACTTATGAAATCGAGGTTTGTGACTTTGTGTGCCGTCTGCTGTCTCGTCGCGCTGACGGTCAACGCGCAAGGCAAGCTGAGCGCTTCAAGCGATACCGTCAAACAAGCGAACAAAGCGGCGAACGTCTTCAAAGAGATTATGGACATTCCCGAAAAGAGTATCCCGGAAACGATTCTTGATAAGGCCAAATGCGTGGCGGTCTTTCCCCAAGTCATCAAGGCCGGGTTCGTGATCGGTGGACGCGGCGGACGTGGCGTTGCCAGTTGTCGCACGGCTTCGGGCTGGAGCGCGCCAGCTTACTTCGATATGAAGGGCGGCAGCTTCGGTCTGCAAATCGGTGCGCAGGCAACCGATTTCGTGCTGATTTTTATGAACGACAAGGGGATGAGCAGTCTGTTGAAGAACAAGTTCGAGATGGGCGGCGATGCTTCCGTCGCGGCTGGGCCAGTCGGCAGGCAGGCTGGCGCTTCGACCGATCTATATCTCAACTCGGAGATTCTTTCTTACTCGCGCAGCAAAGGTCTGTTTGCCGGTCTCGAACTTAAAGGCACGGTCATCTCGGTTGACAACAGTGATATGAAGGAAGCCTACGGCGATGAGAACTCGGCGGAAGCCGTGTTGAAAGGCTCGAAAGCCGGGCCGGCGTTAGTCAAAGTCTACCCGGACACGCTGGCGCGTTATACGAAAAAGTCCGTCGGAATGGTCAGAGGTAAGAAGCGGTAATCACCCGGCGGCATTCCCTGCTTGCCTGTAAAGAAAGCTAACGCCTGCTGTCTGACTTCTGCGGCTTGAATTCCTCCAACCAATCAAGCACCAGACAGCAGGCGTCAACGAAAGAGCGGCGCTGCTCCATTTGTCCGCTCTTCCATCACAGCGGTTTTGCCCCGCTGCAATTCCCTTGCCTTCCCTGCCTAATCCCCCTCATTACGCCAAACGAAGTTGAAATCACCCGGCGCAACGACGCTTACGCTGCGACTGGATAAGCGGCGAATCGCGGCCTGGCGCAGCTTCGGGCTGGGATCGTCTTTGGCGATCTTCTGTAGCTTATCCGCCGCCTTGCGACTGTCGCTGCGCGCGAGCGACATGATCACTTCTTCTTTCACCGCTTCGACGGTGCTGCTGTCGTAGAGTTCGATCAACAGGTTGAGTTGCTCATCCTCTTTACCAACGCTCAAGCGCCGCACCGCCGTACGTTGCAACTCGGGCGTGTTGCCCGTCTTGGCAATCGCCACCAGCCGTCTGAACACTTTTTCGTTCTTCCCTTCGTTGGTTGAAACGTGCTGGAGGATCTCGCGCTGCAAGTTCACGTCGTTCAAGCTGTCGTAGATTTCAAACAGCCGATCCGCTACGGCTTCATTGCGAGAGCTAAAGCTGGCAATGCGCCGCACGGCTTCGGCGCGTACGTCGTTCGTCTCACTCGACTTCGCAATCGCGGTCAACCGATCCAGCGCGCGTTTGTCCAGGTTGCGCCCGTCGGCGTAGCCGTAGGCCCGCACAATCTCGCGCTTGTTCTGCGTGGTGGCCGTGTTGAAGAGTTTGTCGAGCACGTCCAGGCTCTGGTTCGTAGCGATCTGGCCGAGGCTCGAAATCGCGGTGCGTTGCAGGTCAGGATGCGTCTCTTTCACCGCCATCTCTTCCAGCAGCGGCACAGCGCGCGGGCTGGTGTGATAGCTGATGATGCGCAACGCGCTGCGGCTCAGGACGCGCTCGCTGGCCTTATCGCTGGTTTGATTCAGACCGGCGCGCAACAGCGTTTCCAGAAAGGCCACGCTCTGTCCAGCTTCGATGTCGCCGAGCCAGTAGACCGGGCGGTTTTCAAACTTGTATGGCTCGGTGATGTTGAGCGTCTTGGCGCGGATGAAGACCGGCTTCGCACCTTTCGTGTCGGTCAAAAAGAAAACTGCTGCCCCCGCCGGGTCGTCGCGTTTTTCCAAGCGGATGCCGTCGCCGTCGTAATAGATCCAGCCGGAATTCTGCCCGAAGCGCGCGTTCTCGTGCACCGGAAGGTGATAGGCCAGCCAGACTGAATCGCCCTGGCGCGTGGCTTTGAACATTTGCGCGGCACGCTCGATCTTTTCGTTGAGACTTGCGCCGTCCACATTGATGAAATCGGCCCGCGTGTAAACGCGCGTTGCTTGGCTTTGCGCATTGGCAAATCCGGCGCAGGCCAGCACCAAGAGCGTTGAAGTAAGTACTGCTTGACGTAACATAGAAAAACTCCTCAAAAGAATGTCCGACAAGCTGCCAGCTTGTCGCAGTCTTGACTAGCGAATCACTGGTTTTCACCGAAAGCCTGCGACAAGCTGGCAGCTTGTCGCACTCTGCGCTTCCGCGTAGACACACGACGAGCGGCAAAGGCGGCAATCCGGAGCCTTCGCGCCGTGTCGTGTAGCTGGGTGGATTGATAACAGGCTATTGTGCCTGTGAAACCTGTTTCGGCTCGATGAGCGTGGCGGCCAGTGCGATCACGGCCGTATATCTAAATGGTTTTTGTTCGATTGATTGAGCCAGCAACAAGGCCCGCTCGAAATCTGTGCGCGCCAGCACAGTCAGCGTTTTGCCCAGATCGAAAGCTTCGACAGAATTGACGTTGGTGTTCGCGCCACGCCCACCGCGTAGCGCAAGCACACGCACCAACTGCGTTTGATCGGGCTTGTAGTTGGGAACCTTGTTGGCCGTCTTGATCGCTTCCGTCACCAATTCAAAGCCGCGCACCGGATTGATCGTGGCGTAAATATTGGTGAGGCCGAGCAACGCGCGCAGCTTCTCTGCCGTATCTTCCGCCTTGGTGGCGAAGGTGGCAGCCTCTTCCAACATTTCGACGGCGCGCGAGCGTTCCTGCCCTTTGAGCGCGGCGGCGGCAATCTGGAAATAGAGATAAGCGCGTTGGTCGGTGGCTTCAACGTCTTGCGCGTAGCGCCGCGCGTCTTCGAAGCGCTTTTCATTCGTTGCCCGGTTCGCCGCGTCAAAGCAAACCCAAGAACGCACGGTGCGCCGGTAAGTCAGATCGGAAATCTTATCCACCAGGCTCAGCGCGCGGTCTATATCGTCACGGCTGACCTGCATGGCGGCTTGCATATACAGGTCATCGCGTTCGACCGGATTGGTAGATCTCTCGGCGCGGTCTTGTAGATCTTTGGCGCGGTCGGAGATTTGCCCCGGCACAGGTCCTTTGGTCTCGCGCGCCATCTCTTTCAAAGTCTCGTCAATGCCGCCGCGTTGCTGCTCAGCAGCGAGTCCGAACAAACGACCGGCCAGCGCTTGCCATTCTTCGAGCGCGGTAGGCTGGTACTGCGCTATCTTCGGCTCCAACACGCGGGTGGCAAAGAGCGCCGTGCCAACGCGCGGGCCAGCGTCAGGCGATTGCGATGGATTGAGTTCCGCCGCGCGCGCAACCACGACCATAGCCGTAGCCAGGAAGCGCTGGATGACTGCCGGATCGGCTTGCCAGTTTTGTGGGACACCGAAGCCGTAGGAATTGGTGCCTTGCCCCTCACTCACCCAGACGCGATTTTCGCCGAACGGATAAGCCGAAAGCAGCAATAACTGTCCAGCATGTGGCTGCGGGTTGGCGGCAAGCTGCGCGAGCGCCCCCACGTAGATTTCATCCGCCGCCTTGCGGTCACGCCGTGCAAGCTCTGGCAAGAACGAAGGCGCGCTTTGCGGCACACCGACGGCGAACGCGCGCTGGATCAGTTGCAGCGCCGTCTTCATATCGGTTTCGAGCAGCGAACGCGCCGCTTGCAGCAGGTCGCCGGACGTTGGGTCGGTCTGCCCGAAAAGCCGCTGGCTGCCCGTGTCTTGCTTATTTTGAAGCTGATTTTTCTGCAGGCGGCGCTCTGCCGTTTCGCGCTTCTTCTCTTCGACGTAGCGCTCGGTCAGCTTCTTCGAGAGTTCACCATCGTGGCGGCCCAGCATACGAATGACTTCCAACCGCATATCTGCGCGACCGACGGACGAACTGGCCGAGACGCGCTCGACGTTGTCGTCTTTGGTATCGCGGTAATGCGCAATCGCTGTGTCGAAGGCCTTCTCGAAAAGCTCGCGGGCGCCGCTCGGATCGTGTTTCCACAGGAGGTCGGCGGCCAGCGCCTGCACGCGCGCGGCGCTACGTTTGTCCTCAAAACCGCTGGCCTCCTGCGCGGCTTCCCGCACGAGACCGAGACCACGCTGCTGTCGTTCTGCGACGAATCCGGCTTCAGTTTCTTTGTTCTCTTTATCCTCTGCCCCTTTCGCTTCAGCAGCAGGTTTGGCAGCGGGCTTTTCAGCCGCGACTTTGCCCGGCAGTGTGTTCGGAGGAGTCTGTTTGGTCTGTGCAGCCGCGGCCAGCGCCAGCGCCACAGACAAGCCCGAAATTGTGAGCGAATGCAGAAGCTTCATAACCTTTACCTCAAGCAATGCCCGCCGCAGATTCCGCTGATTTAAGTTGAGCAGCGTTTGTCAGCGAAAATCTGCGGCGGCCCTTCGTTATCAAAGGAGGCCCACCGCAGGCGTCCAGTTTAGCGCGTCGAGGTTGCAGCAGTAGTAGCAATCGCGGGCTTAACGACTCTCTGGCCCTTGTCCCGCTCCGGTTTCGCTACCGGCTGGGGCGCTTGATCGGGTTGTGGCGTTTGCTCGTCGCGATAGCGATACACTCTTGGAGCAGGCTGCTCACGCAACCGCTCTTGCAAGTCACGCATCTGCTCGCGGGTGCGCTCACTCGCTTCGCGCGCCCGTCGTTGCAGGTCTTCCAACTGTTGCTTGTTCAACTCGAACGCCTTGCCGTCAAAATCAAACTTCATTTTCTCGTTCAGCTCACGCGCCCGCTCTTGCATTTCGCGTGTGCGTTCGAGCAATTTGTTGAGCTGTTCCTGATTCAAATCAAAATGTTTGCCGTCGAAGTCAAACTGCATGTGCTCCTTGAATTCACGCAGCCGCTCGTTCCACTCCTCGTTATTGACCCTAGGCGTGGCGAAAACGCGCGGTGTAGGTGTAGTAGGTTGCAACAAACCTTGCCGATTACCTTCAGCGAAGTTTAGATAGAGGCGGCTGTCAATCTCATAGATGCTGCGGATGGCCGCCTGGCGCAGCACCGGGTCGGTGTCGTTCTTGGCAATGCTCATCAGCTTGTCTATGGCCTTCTTGCTCTTGTTGTAAGCCAGCGAGCGAATGACGCGCTGCTTCAACTTCGCGTCTTGCAAACCGTCGTAGATTTGAATCAACTGGTCTGCGCCCTCGTCGCCTTTGACATAAGCCAATTGGCTCAGCGCGCGGCCCAGCAACTCTTCGTTCTTTTCAGTCTTGGCGATCTGGACGAGCTTGGCGATAGCCTTGCTGTTATCGCCGTTGCGGCGCATCAGGTAGCCCAGGATTTCACTCTTCAGCTTCACATCGGTGACGCCATCATAAAGCTGGAGCAGCGTGTTGATCGCGGCATCGCTGCGTACACGAGCAATACCTTGCAAAGCCTCGCGGCGCACGTTCGCATCGGCATCACGCTTGACGATGTCGGAGAGCAAGCTGAGCAGTTCGCTTTCAGGAATCGTCGGCGTTTTGTTGGCGCTGGCTTGCGCATCTTGCCAACCAACCCCAGCGGCCAAAGGCGCCAACGGCGTGGGCGTCGCCCAGGTTGGTGGGAAAAGACCATCAATCGCAACTGGCGCGAGCAGGGAACCTGGCGATGGCGGCGGCGTGCGCTCCCAATCCTGCAATGAGGTCAAGCCTTCACCAACAAGCTGTGCCGGCAACGGCGCCAATACGGGCGACCCGTGCAGTTCCATCACTTCAGCGCCTGCCACGATAGCCGGCAATGGCGTAAGCTCGTCAAAATCCGGCAAGAGCACGTGTGGCTCGACTGGTTCGACGGGCAAGGCAACCACAGCGCTCGGCGTCCTAGGCTGCGCGGGCCTCGGCTCTTGCGCTTTGCTCTTGGCAGGCTTTTGCGCGAGCGGCACGGCAATCACTGGCGAGAGCGTGCTGAAGGCAAAGACGAAGAGAAAGGCCAAACCAATGGCGTAGATCAATGCGGGCTTCGACACAGAAGTCGTCGCATTGCGGTCACGATTCAGGATCATTTCAACCCTCCTAGAGATGATGTGTTTTCCAAACAAAATTCCCGTAGCGGCGGCGAGCGGTTTGCTCTCGCTCAATAATTCGACCAGCTTGGCCAGACAACTCGCGTAACGGCGCGGCTCTCCGGTGAGCTTCACGGCCCAATCGTCGCAGGCCAATTCGCGTTCGATGACCAACTGCTTGTTGATGAACCAGACTGCCGGATGGAAGAAGAAAAGCGCCTGCACGACGCGCTGAATAAAGTTGGTCGCGTAATCCCAACGCTTGATGTGGGCCATCTCGTGCGCGATGACGCTGTCGCACTCAACGGTCGAAAGGCTTTCGAGCAAGTCCGGCGGCAGCACGATCAGCGGATGCAGCCAGCCAATCGTCATCGGCATCTTCACGTCTTCAGCCGTAAACAGCCCAACCCGTCGCCGTATGCCGAAGCGCGCGCTCAGCCGTCGCATTCGCTCGTTCAACCCAGTTGGCACAGCGGCGAGTTGGCGACGCAGCCGGAAAAGGAAGAGATAGCTGCGCGCAATGCGCCCGCACATCAACACACAAACCAGCAACCATACGGCAGCCAGCAGGAGCGGCGCGCGACCATTCAGGAAGCGTATGACAAACTGGCCGGGCAGGCTCAAGAATCTACCACTCAACCCACCTCTAAGCACTGCCCAGTTCTGCGCTGCCACTGGCGGATCATCAACGCCCGCGCCCGGCAATTCTTCCGGCAATCTAGTGGCGAGGTTGTCACGAGCGATTGGCGCATTCGCAAAAACAGCAGGTGGCGCTGATACAGTAATCACACTCTCTTTGCGCTGTTTGACCGGCAAAGCAAAATGTTTGACTGGTGAGCTAAGCGGCATCACCTCATCGCGCCAGTCAGGTAGCACGATAAGTTTGTCTGTCGTAACACTTGTCGTCGTTGGCAGCGCAGTAGCTGAAGCTAACTGTAAGGCTCTTTGTGGCGGCTTTGGCGAAATGGTCAGCGCCAGCACGGGCAACAACCCAATCGTCACTAGGCTCACCAACCAGACAGCGTGGCGCGTGGTGGCGCTCACCTGACCAATCACGCGCAGCAACAACCACACCAACGCGGCGATCAATAACCCTTGCCACAGACTGTTGAGCAGCGCCTGCAAGATTAGCCTGGCGAGCGGGTCAAGGGATTCGAGCAACAGGTTCATGGTGTCCTCCAAATCTGAGGCCAAGTCTTTGAAAGTCTGTTTGTTTTACTGCTTAAAAAACTGGTTTGAGAGTATCCGGCAGATAACATATTTGCCGGACTCGGCTACGACGATTTCTCGATCATGCGTTTGAGGCGGCTGACCTCTTCAGGCCCCACCTCTTCGTGTTCGAGCAGATTTACGACCAGTAACTCCGGCGAGTTGTCGAAAAATCGCCGCAGCAGATAACCGATCACGCTCTTCTGCGCCTGCTGGCGATCCACCAGCGGGCGGTAGATGAAAGCCCGGCCCTCCTTCTCGTGCGTCACGTAAGCTTTCTGTTCCAGGATGCGCATCATCGTTAGCACTGAGCTGTAGGCTAGCCGCTCTTCCGGCAAAGCCTCGACAATCTCGGCCACCGTGGCCTGGCCACGATCCCAGAGCACATCCATCAATTCCAACTCGACCTCGGTCAAGGTTGGCGATTTCCTGCGCGCCAAGTGAGTCACCTCCTTGTGGTGGAATGTATCTACTAAAGAATTCGTCGCGAAGCTTACGCGCAGCCTGCAAGACTGTCAATTAAAAAATTAGTAGATGGCAAAAAAGTTGTCGCGCGTATGGAGGGGTGGCTGGTGGGAATCAAGTCTGTTGTTTTGGCTCAATCAATTTGGAAAGCTCTTGATGCAACTTGGGGGCTACTTAAAGCCACGCTTGACAGCCTTCGCTAATATCGGATACTTTTGCTGTTTGCCAGCCCAACAATTTTTTGTCCATGAGTATGGCAAGGGGCTTGGCAGTAATCTTTACGATTCATTGTCCAAAGGAGAGGTCAACGTGAAAGAAAAAATTCATCCCAAGTACCAGGAGTGCCACGTCGTTTGCGCCTGTGGTTCGTCGTGGACGACGCGCTCGACCAAGAGCGAACTCCACGTCGAAATTTGTTCCGTCTGCCACCCGTTCTACACCGGCAAACAAAAGCTGGTAGACACGGCGGGCCGCGTCGAACGCTTTCAGAGGCGTTACGCCAAAAAGACTGAGCCGACGGCCTAAAGCATTTTTGCTGATTGTCATGAGACAGAGTTTGCCAAACACTACCACCGGCTTGAGCGCCGCTACGCGCCAGACGGTGAGGGTGTGTGTGCATTTGTAGCAAAGAACCATTCAATGGCCACAGCGCATCCCCTGGCGGCTTGCAGGTCACAACCTGCGCAGCTTTGCGGTTTGCGGCTGTGGCTTTAATTTTTGGGGCGTTTTCTAGGCAGTTAAGGAGCAGTGATGAAGCCGGAAAAAGAGATTATCGTCGGCGGCCAAGCGGTTATTGAGGGCGTGATGATGCGCGCGCCGCATTCTTATGCGGTCGCCGTACGTCGCCAAGATGGGCAAATCATCAGTAAGGCCGAAGCCTTGCCGAAGCTGGATCAAAAATATCCGTGGCTGAAAATCCCGGTGTTGCGCGGCAGCGCCGTACTGATTCACTCGATGATGCTCGGCGTCAAGGCGCTCAACTTTTCGGCGACGGTAATGATGGAAGAGCAGGAAGAATCGGAGCGGCAAAAGGCGCAACCTGCGGTCAAAGCCGCTGCGGCTACTGGCGCATTGATGACGACTGCGCATGCTATTGAAGCACCCGCCGCGATTGCCAGCGTGAATGAGGCCCCCGAGGAAAAAGCTTCCGGTTCCAGCGCGGCGGCGACAGCGGCGGGTTCGCTGGTCTTTGCGCTCTTCTTCAACGTACTGCTCTTTATCGTGCTGCCGCTGTTGGCAACTAACGTGCTCTTCATCTACTTCGGTTGGGGTAATGCGCCGCAAGCCAACTTTACGAGCGACGCCAGCGCGCCCTGGTATCAGGCTGCTTGGCACTGGTTGCAAGCATACTTGAAGCCGGTGCGTCCGTCGGTTTCATTCAACCTGGTTGACGGCGTGATTCGCATGGGCGTGTTTTTGCTGATGATCTGGAGCTTCTCGCGGCTGCGCGACATCAAGCGCATCTTTGAATATCACGGCGCCGAGCACAAGACCGTCTTTGCCTGGGAAGCAGGTGAAGCTTTGACCGTGCCCAACGTGCGCCGCCACCCACGCCAGCACCCGCGTTGCGGCACCAGCTTCTTGATGATCGTGATGCTGGTCTCGATTGTGCTCTTCTCGGTCGTCAAATTCGATTCGCTGTTGCTGAATATGTTGACGCGCATTGCGCTAATTCCGCTGATTGCGGGCATCTCCTACGAGATCATCCGCGCAGCGGGCAAGAAGGAAACGAGCGCGCTCTTTTCATTTATCACGCGCCCCGGTCTCTGGCTGCAAAACCTGACGACGCAAGAACCGTCGGACGATCAGTTGGAAGTCGCTATCTATGCGCTGGAAGAATCGCTGAAACTTGAACCACCATTGGCAGATGTTAGAGTTTAGATGCTAGATGCCAAGCTCGGCCCTTAACTAACATCCAGCATCTGACCTCTAACACCTAAAATTTATGTTTGAAAAACTCGATGCCATCGAAAAGACGTACGAAGAACTGACCCAGCAGATGACCGACAATGAGGTCATCTCGGATCAGTCGCGCTACACCAAAGTTACCAGACAGCACCGCGAACTCGAACCGATTGTCGAGAAATACCGCGAACTAAAAAAGCTCGACAGCGACATCGCCGGGGCGCGTGAGTTGTTGAATGAAGGTGACGAAGAGATGCGCGAACTGGCGCAGGCCGAGTTGACGACTGCCGAAGGACAGCGCGAGCAGGTCGAGAGCGAACTCACAATTCTGCTCTTGCCCAAAGACCCGAACGACGAAAAGAACGTGATCTTTGAAGTCCGCGCTGGCACGGGCGGCGAAGAGGCTTGTCTGTTTGCGGCAGAAATTCTGCGGATGTATGCGCGCTACGCCGAGCGACGCGGCTGGAAATTTCAAGTCACCGATTCATCCGAAACCGGCCTGGGCGGCATTCAAAAAGCCGAAGCAATCATCGAAGGTGACAAAGTCTACTCCAAGCTCAAGCACGAATCGGGCGTGCACCGCGTGCAGCGTGTGCCACAAACCGAAGCCAGCGGGCGCATCCACACCTCCGCCGTCACCGTCGCTATCCTGCCCGAAGCCGAAGAAGTGGACGTGAAGATTGATCCGAAGGATATTCGCGTGGATACCTTCTGCTCCTCCGGCCCCGGCGGCCAATCGGTCAATACCACCTATTCGGCGGTGCGCCTGACGCACGCGCCGACGGGCTTGGTCGTTTCAATGCAGGACGAAAAGTCGCAGATCAAAAACCGCGAGAAGGCGATGCGCGTGCTGCGTTCGCGCCTCTATGAAATCGAGCAGGCCAAACAGCACGAGGCTATTGCCGCCGAGCGTCGCTCGATGGTCGGCAGTGGCGACCGCTCAGAAAAGATTCGCACCTACAATTTCAAAGAGAACCGCGTCACCGACCACCGCGTTGGCATGACGCTGCATCAGCTCGACACGATTATGGAAGGGCTGATTGATGAGTTGATTGACTCAACCGTGACCTATTTCCAAGCTGAGAAGCTCAAACAGGAGACGGAAAAGCACGTGGCCCGAGCGTGACCGATGAGTAACATCGCTGAGACTTTGAAACTCGCCAGCGCAGCCCTGCGCGACGCTTCAGTGCCGAACGATCTGCTCGACGCACAAACCTTACTCGCGCACGCGCTCGTTTGCGACCGCACTCATCTGATCGTCCATTACAATCAAGAACTCAGCCAAACGCAGTTGGAAAACTACGACAAGCTGATCGCGCGCCGTGCGGCGGGCGAGCCGTTGCAATACATCACCGGCCATCAGGAATTTTTCGGCCTGGATTTTGAAGTCACGCCTGCCGTGCTCATCCCGCGCCCCGAGACTGAAATCATCATCGAAGAGACCATTCGTCTGGCACAACCGAAGCACCAACCACTCATCGTTGATGTCGGCACTGGCTCGGGCTGCATTGCCGTGACGCTGGCGCGCGAGTTGAGCGGGGCGCAGGTCGTAGCTACTGACATCTCGGCTGAAGCGCTAGCGGTCGCCCTTCACAACGCCAAACGCAACGGCGTGGCCGAGCGCGTGCAATTCATCTGCGCCGACCTGCTCAACGATCTCCCAGCCGAGCCGTTTGCCGATTTCATCATCTCCAATCCGCCTTACGTCGCCGCGCACGAAATATCTACGTTGCAACGCGAAGTACGCGATTGGGAACCACACCTGGCGCTGACCGATCACGGCGACGGGCTGAGCTTCTACCGCCGCCTGCTGCAAGACACGCCGCCACGTTTGCAGGCGGGCGGTTATTTCATCTGCGAGATGGGCTATACTCAGGCCGAGGCGATCACGAGTATGTTGGCTGGCGACATCTGGTCGGAGCATTATCTGCTCGATGATCTGCAAGGCCTTCCGCGCACGCTGGTGGCGCGCAAACGTTAAGCGCCTCAAGCTCAAGGTTGAAGCTGATTGGAGGTTTAAGATGAAACGCCATACTCGAATTTTCGGGCGACTGGTTGGGCCGCTGTTGCTCCTTTGTGTGCTCTTCCAAAATCCATTAGGGAGGTGGATACAACCCGCCGAAGTTCCGGTGGCACGGCTGCTGCTAAACACTGAAACTTATATCAAGAAGAATCCGAATGATGCGCAGGGTTATTACGTGCTCGGGCGCTTGCACAGCCTGGCTTTTGCCAAAGAGACGAAAACGATTGCCGCTTACGAGAATGACAAGCGCCCGTTGCCCGGCCTGCCGTCCTACGAATCCATCTTGGTGCAACGCGACAATACGAAAAAACCTACGGCTGAGTCTATTCAGCATCTAGGCGAATCTATCCGCAATTACCAGCGCGCCACTGAACTTGCGCCCAATCAGGCCGCCGCGTTTCTCGGCCTCGGTTGGATGTACGAAACAGGCGCGGGCCTGGCAGCAGACGCGCTCAAGAGCTTAAAACAATTGCCACAGACTGCTGGCGAATGGCAGGAGCGCGCGTTGGCGGCCTATCGCCGGGCTTACGCACTGACTGTCAAGCAAGACTTGGTCAATGAACACACCGGGCCTTCTGCCGACTCGCAGATCAGTTTGGAAGCCGGCGAGGGCATCCGGCGGCTGTTGCAGCCGCGCGCGGGGAAGCTTTCAGAGCGAGAACAGCAAGAACTCGCTGATATTCGTGACACCATTGATAAGCTGCAAAGCAAACCGCGCGCGGTCACTCCAATCATCTTCTCGCTGACGCAAGCAGGCGCACTCGAAGATTTATTGGCCGAACGCTCTCGCGTGCGTTTCGATTTGAGCGGCGACGGCGTGGCGCGTTGGTGGCCGTGGGTGAAGCCGGAGACAGGCCTGCTGGTTTGGGATCAGACGAATAATGGGTGCGTGCAATCGGGCGTACAATTGTTTGGCTCGTCCACCTGGTGGATTGCGTGGCGCAATGGGTATGAACCGCTCGCGCTGTTGGACGATAACCACGACAGTTGGTTGGCGGGCGCTGAATTGAAAGGCTTGGCCGTCTGGCGTGACCGCAACAGCAATGGCGTGGCTGATGCAGGCGAAGTGCTGCCTGTGCGCGCACTAGGCATCCGGCGCATCGCCGTGCAAGCGACGCAGAACTTGAGCGGCGTGCCCGCCAATCCGCGGGGGCTGCAAATGAATGATGGCAGGATGCTGCCGACTTACGATTGGACGCCGACCGAGATCAAAGTACCAGCGCTGGCGCTGACACATCCCGGCAATCGCAGCAGAGCCTATGAGCAAAAATAAGGACACGCAGGTAGCGGAACCAAAAACTTCTACACGTTCACCCAACGGCAAGCCCGCGCTCAACGATCTAGACCTCACGCGTTGGCGCGAATATGGCGACCTCATCACTGAATCGCTCTGGCAGATTCCCGAACGCGGCCGCAGCGGCACACACAACGGCGATTATCACGGCAATTTCGTGCCGCAGATTCCCTATCAAGCCATGCGCCGCTACACCAAACAAGGCGATGTGGTGCTCGACCCCTTTCTCGGTTCGGGCACGACGCTGATCGAATGCCGCCGCCTGGGACGGCACGGCATCGGCATTGAATTGAAACCGGAATTGGCGCAAGCGACGCGCGCGCGCATTCAGCGGGAAAAGAACCCCGACCGCATCAAAACGCAAGTCATCAATTCTGACAGCGCCGACATCGTGCACACGCCGCGTTTGATTCAACAAAAATTGAAGGCGCTCAACCGCACGCAAGCGCAACTCGCGATCCTACATCCGCCCTATCATTCGATCATCAAGTTCTCCGAGCGGCCCGAAGACCTGTCGAATTGCCCCAATGTCGAAAGCTTCCTGCAACGCTTCGGCCACGTCGTGGATGTAACGACAGAGTTTTTGGAGACAGGGCGCTACCTGACGCTTGTGATCGGCGATATGTACGAGCGTGGCGAGTGGATTCCGCTGGGCTTTCAATGCATGCAGGCGGTGCAACAGCGCGGCTATAAGCTGAAGAGCATCGTCGTCAAAGATATGCAGAACAACCGCGCCAAGCGCAATCTGGAAAACATCTGGCGCTATCGCGCGCTCGCCGGTGGATTTTTTATTTTCAAGCACGAGTACGTGATGTTCTTCCGCAAGACGGCCTAAACCACGGCGTTCAGCCGAGCGAGCAGGTTTCTCAACCTCGACACGCACGATGGCACAGATCATCAGGCTCAAACACAGAAATTTCCTGGCGCTGCTTTTGCTCGTCGCCCTCAGTAGTGTGGCCTGCCTGAAAGCCAACAAGCCGACGCTGCCCAAAATCTTCCCTGCCCCACAGCAAGTCGCGCCAAAAAACAAACCGCCGATCATCATCATTCCTGGCATTCTCGGCTCGGAGTTGGTCAACCAAAGGACGCAGAAAACACTTTGGCCGGAGTTGTTCCCGGACGACCGCGATGCGCTGGCGTTGCCGATTGAGTCCGAGACGCTGGCCGAAAACCGCGACGAGCTCATCGCACCGCGCGTGCTGCAAAGCGCTAATCTCGGCAGGCTCATACCGCTGATCGGCGTTTATGCCGGCTTGCTCAAAGCCTTGGAGGATTACGCCGCCTATCGCCCAGGCAACCTTGACGAGCCAGCCAGTGACGGCGACCGCGACACCTATTACCTGTTCGCTTACGACTGGCGACGCGACAACGTCGAAGCGGCGCACTTGCTGGCCGAGAAGATCAACAAGTTGAAAGCGCGCTTGAATAAGCCTGAATTGCGTTTCGACATCATTGCGCATTCGATGGGCGGGCTAATCGCACGTTATTACGCAATGTACGGCGCGCGTGACATGCTGGCCGAATCGGCGGCACAACCTGATTGGTCAGGCGCGCGGAATCTCAACCGGTTGATCTTGATTGGCTCGCCGAACGCCGGTTCATTCGATGCGTTTCGCTCGATTGAGCAGGGTTACTCGGTGACTGAAGCCAATCGCCCGCGGCTGCGACTCTTTCGCGGGTTGCACCGGCGGATGATCTTCACCGTGCCCTCGGTCTATCAACTCTTGCCGCGCAATGCGGGCGCGCGCTTCTTCAACGAGAAACTGGAACGTTTGCCGCTCGATCTTTACGATGTTGAGACCTGGCGCAAGTTTCATTGGTCGGCGGCTTTCAACACGAATTTTCTGGCGGAGGAAAAGCGAGAACTCGTCAAACGGCTTGGGCCAGAAAAGGGTGAGGCCGAAGCCAAACGCCTGGTTGAACTGCGTGAACGTTATTTGCGTGTGGTGCTGGCACGCGCCCAGGCTTTTCAGCGCGCGCTCGATGCCCGCAGCGACTTGCCCACTAGCTTGCGTCTACATTTGTTCGGCGGCGATTGTGAACCGACCATCGCAGGCGCGTTGATCGTCAATGAGGATGGCGTACAAAAAACGCTCTTCTGGCCAAATAAAGCCATGGGCAACCGGCAGCAACGCAAACTGGCGCTCGATAAAATCTTTTTGCC
The DNA here is from genome assembly GCA_963699175.1 of uncultured Acidobacteriota bacterium. Taxonomy (GTDB): domain Bacteria; phylum Acidobacteriota; class Blastocatellia; order RBC074; family RBC074; genus JACPYM01. Next base: position 3,763,428 of record OY969418.1, read on the forward strand.
GGGCGATGGGCGTGTCATTCGGCAGAGCTTATTTGGGCTGACGCTCGCGCCCGATGACAACGAACCAATCCTGCACGCGATGAAACAGACGCCTGAGCACACGATGTTCAATTGCGATCTGCACGGCGATCTGCCATTGAATCTAATTATTCAAAACAATCTGCTGACATTGTTGCTGGGGAACCGATACTGAGATGAGTTGTGATCAAATTCAGGTGCCAGGCCATAGCACTATCTCAAGCCCCTTGCCCGCGCTTGTTTTCCTGCCAGGTTTAAGCGTAAGGATGGCGTAAACCTCATTGAATCCTTTCGTGTGCCGGGTTCCTGCGCGCAATAGATAGTTTCCTGCTCTCAGCCTAGTAAAAGAGAACTTGCCATCAGCACCGGTTAAACAAGCCGCGACCCTCTTTTGTCCCTGCACAACTTGGCTTATCTCTTGATAAGAGTTCCCGCCATTGTACCTATACACCTCTAGAACTATGTCTTCCATAGGTTCCGAATTTGGAAAGAATACCCTGCCCTGTATGCGTTCGACTACCTGATCGGCCAACAGGATAAATTCATTAGCACCGTGTGGGACTTCGTTATCTTTCGGCTTTTTACACTGAGCTTCTAAAACCTGCGCGAAGCTAACAACGCAAAACAACACGCTGCATAGGCTCACTCGTTCCATCAACATAACTTCGTCTTTCTACATTTGAGGCCGCGCGCGCCGCTATGCGCTAATTTCCGATCTCGCCTTTGAGCTCCTATGGTTTCGTCGGCGCAGGCGGGTCGTCAGTAATTTTGATGTCCGTCTCGAACTTGCGATAGAACTTGAACGAGAGCAGGTTGCGGAAGTATTTGCGTTCGCGGCGGTCGGCAATGATGAACTCGGCGCGGATCGGCAGCAAAAATTCCACTTCCAGCCCGCGCAGCTTGACCATGTCATAATCCACTGAGCTTTCCGAATTGGTCACCGGATAGTTCGCGGGCAAGTCATCCGCCGCGTGGTCAATGCGCAATACCAATTTCTTTTCATCATCAATCCAGACCGTGCCACTGTAACCGGCGACGATGGGTCGAAAGCCGGAGCCTTTGGCTTCTACCTGCAACTTGGAAGTCGCTTGGGGCACGCGGAAGTCGTAGAGCGTTGTTTGCCGGTTGCCGAGCCGCTCTTTGCCAGCGGGTTTGAAGAAGGCTTTGGTTTCAGGATCGAAAAGTCCAGCCAACATCGAAGCGAAATCGCCAGTCGAAGTTGCGCCACCCGCTTCATCCAGCGACTTGGTCATGGGGCGGCCCACACTGTTGAGGGGTTTGTATTTCTCGCCTTGCTTGCGGCTGTAGGTCACTTCGTAACTCAGTTTGTCGGCCCGGTCCCACGCGCCGCGCGCTTCAATATCGTAGAAGCGCTCAATGTCTTCCTGGCAGATGAAGTCGGGCAACTCTTCCAGATAATCGCGCACGTTGCGGCGCGTTTCTTCGATGAAGGGGTCGGGCGTCTCTTTCAAAATGACAACTTTGCTATTGGCGTTCGCCGACAAGCGTTCCGCAGCGCGTTTGATTGTGTTGATCAGATGTTGATGCGCTCCGTTGGCGCGCAGGCGACTGACGGCTTCGGGTGTCGGGTCGAAGGCGAGGCCGACGCGGTCAATCAAGACTGCTAAGTTGGCTTCGGTCAAATCGCGCCCGACCTGGCGGCGCAACAGCAAATTCAGATCCTGCAAGCTCAGCGGCCCCGTGGGTAACTGGCTTGTAGAATATCGTCCGCCAGGCGCTGTGGTCGTAGCACGTTGCGCCAAGACGGGCAATATCAGCGCGCAGAGCAGAATAGTCAGCAGCACAATTTTTTGTTTCATCACAACCTCTCACAAATAAAAACGTCGCTTTGGTATGAACGACGACGATTGTGCGGCATCAGTCACTTTTTTTCCAGCCAGTGACTTTTCGGCGCCGCATTCAATCAGGTAGCCTCGGACTACCAAAATCACCAATGCAACTCGAATTGAAACGGAAACGAACAGCCATTGTAGCGTAATCTTTCAGATTGCATTGCTGCTGTTACAGCCCCACTGCCGCTATCAGCATTTTTCACTTCGGCATATCTATTGCTGAGCAAGCAATGCAACTGAGCATCCCCTAATCAGAAAATTTGGTCAGTCTTTCATCCGATTAGATCGGATTTCAATTGTGTGTAGGGCAAAATCAACCACGGGGAGCACAGGGAGCACGGGGAAAGCTGGCATAGGCGGTCAAGGTTGGTGTTTCCCGGTGTGCCCCGTGCGCCCCGTGGTTTGCTCCGTACTCTCATTTGCAAACCGCTCTAGATTCTTTCTGCTGAAAGCTTCAGCGGGCCCCCTGCTTATCAATAATCTTCATTGGACTGCTGGCGCGCTTGGTCTGCGCCTGCGCTATTAGTTGGGCATTAGGCAAGCACTAGGGTTGTAACATGAGTAAGCATCTTCGCTCATTGCATACGGAATACTTGCGGCGCAGCCGCTCTGGGCATTTGGCACTGTTGTGGTTGTTGGTTTGTCTGGCCGTCTTGGGTGTTGGGCTGAATGGCTGGTGGCGACAGGGTCGCGCTGCTGCTGCGCAAGAGCGCCAAGTATCCAATGATATTTGGGAAATGCTTGATCGTCCGCTCAATTGGCGCACGAATGCAGGCGTGCCAGCGCAAGCACGCGCTTTTCGGCTCAAGCGTGACGCGCTCGAGCAAGTGCTCAAGCAAGCTCCGCCGGAATTTTCCGGCGCAGACCGCTCGGTGCTGCCCTTGCCTTTGCCTGATGGCTCATTCGCGCATTTCAAGCTTGAAGAATCGCCCTCATTGGAGCCGGGCCTGGCCGCGCGCTTTCCTGAGATCAAGAGCTATCGCGGTTACGCGCTGGACAATCCGGCGATGACGCTGCGTTGCGACCTTTCGCCGCGCGGCTTTTACGCGTTCATCCTGACGGGCGCGCAGACGATCAACGTACAACCGATCAGCGGAGATGATTACGTCAGCTTTACCAGCAATGTCGCGCAAGACGGCCGCTTTGAATGTCTCGTCCGCGATATTCACAATGTCGGCCCTAACAATGCCAGTTCTATCAACATCTTTGCCCCGCAGGCCGCAGTCGGCTCGACGCTGCGCAGTTATCGCATCGCCATCGCGGCTACTTGGGAATATTGCAACCAATACGGCGGCGGCACGGTGGCGGGTACGGTGGCTTCGCTCAACACCTGGCTCAACGCCGCAAATCTAATCTACGAGCGCGAGTTAGCCGTTCATCTCAATCTGGTCAACAACACCAACATCCTTTACACGACAGATCGTGCATTCACGCCTTTGACTGATCCGTATGACAACTCCAACGTAGGTACGATGCTCGATCAAGTACGGCCTGATCTGCGCGACAAAGTTGGGGCGGCCAATTACGATGTGGGCCACGTCTTCGGTCAACTCGGCGGTACGGGCGGGTCAGGCATCTCTTTCATCGGTGTGGTCTGTAGTAATACTGACTTCAGTGGCCTGGGGCCGATCAAAGGGGGCGGCGCAACACTCGTGGGCGGGACGGCTAGCAACAATACGGCACTTGGCGTTTGGGTGCACGAACTCGGCCATCAATTTGGAGCCAATCACAGTTTCAATGGCACGGTAGACAATTGCGCGCCGCCCAGTCGTAGTGACGCGAGTGCCTATGAACCGGGCGGTGGCTCGACGATTATGGCTTATCCCGGCATTTGTGGCGCGGACAACGTTACCAACGCGCGCGATATGCGCTTCCACGCGGGGAGTTACGCGCAAATCACCACTTATCTCACTAGCTCTGCCACTTGCTCAGTGAACACTGCGACCGGCAACAGTGTGCCGACGGTCAATGGTGGCGCCGATTTCACGATTCCGAAACAGACGCCTTTTACGCTCACGGCTGCGGGCAGCGATTCAAATGCGGGTGACGTGCCCAATTTGACCTACACCTGGGATCAGATTGATTCGGGTGGCGCGCAGTTTCCGCAGAATGGCACAGCCGCTTCTTACAACGACGGGAGTGATCCGGCAGGCACGACACGCCCGATCTTTCGTTCCTTCCCTACTTCGTCGTCGCCATCGCGCACTTTTCCGAGCCTGACCTACATTCTGAACAACGCCAACGATCCGCCTGATATGACGGGCGCGTTTAAGACGGCGGAAGAGTTGCCGCGTGTCGGGCGCACGCTCAATTTCAGCGTGCTGATACGTGACAACCACGCAGGTGGTGGTGGGGTAAATCAAGATTCAGTGGCACTGACGGTGAGTGGGACATCCGGCCCATTCCTCGTCACCACACCCAACACGCCGGTGAGTTGGACGGGCAATACGGCGCAGACCGTGACCTGGGCGGTCAACAATACGAATGTTGCTCCGGTCAACGCGGCCAACGTCAGGATTTTGCTTTCGAGCGATGGCGGCCAGACCTTCCCGACCACCATTGTTGCCAGCACGCCGAACGACGGCAGCGAAACGATCAATGTGCCGAATATCAGCACGACGACAGCGCGCATCAAGGTCGAGGCGGTCGGCAATATCTTCTTCGATATTTCGGACACCAACTTCACGCTCACGCCGGGCAGCAGTTGTCCGACGATTATTGTCAATCCGCCAAACATTCCCAACGGCACTGCCGGCCTGCCTTACAGCCAAACTTTCACGCAATCAGGCGGCGCTGGCACAGTGACCTTCTCCATCAGCGCAGGCGCATTACCGCCGGGCCTGTCGCTTGCGCCATCAGGCGTCCTTTCGGGCACGCCCACACAGAGCGGTACGTTCAACTTCACCGTCAAAGCGACTGACGCAAATGGCTGTATGGGGACGCGCAACTACACGCTCACAATCAATAATCCAGGCACTGCAGCGCGCGCTAAGAAGGCCGATTTCGATGGCGACCGCAAAACCGATATCTCGGTCTGGCGACCAGGGAACGGCACTTGGTACGTCATCCGCAGCGCGAACTGGTCGGTAGTGACAATGCAGTGGGGCGTCAACGGTGATGTGCCCGTGCCAGGCGATTATGACGGCGACGGCAAAGCTGACTTCGCCATCTGGAAACCCAGTAATGGTCTCTGGTATGTCATCCGCAGCCTGAGCGGCGCAGCATTAGTGCAGCAGTGGGGCATAAACGGCGACATACCAGTACCGGGCGATTATGACGGCGATGGCAGAACTGACTTCGCCGTTTGGCGGCCTAGTGATGGGGTCTGGTATGTCATTAACAGTGCAAGCGGCGCCGGGATGGCGCAGCAGTGGGGCGGCGCAGGGGATGTGCCGGTAGCAGCCGATTATGACGGTGATGGCAAAACTGACTTTGCCGTTTGGCGACCGGGGAATGGCACTTGGTACGTCATCCGCAGCGCGAACTGGTCGGGAATGACAATGCAGTGGGGCGTCAACGGCGATGTGCCGGTGCCAGGCGATTATGACGGCGACGGCAAAGCTGACTTCGCTATCTGGAAGCCTAGTAATGGTCTCTGGTATGTCATCTCTAGCGCGACTGGCGCGGGGTCAACACAGCAATGGGGCGGTCCGGGCGATGTGCCAGTGCCGGGCGATTACGATGGCGATGACAGAACGGACTTTGCCGTTTGGCGGCCAAGCGACGGTACTTGGTACGTCATCCGCAGTGCGACTTTTTCGGTGCTGACACAGCCATGGGGCGGCACGGGTGATCTGCCAGTGCCAGCGTATGGCGTTAGGTAACTGGCGCACCCTACGCTGAAGCATTCAGCAGCCGCACTTTGTATGCGGTCAAGAGAGGAAGAAATTTCAAACGCCAAGCTGCCAAGCACGCCAAGTTGCGGTTAGCTTATCAGTGCCTTACCTAAGTGGTTGGACAAACATTCTTGGACAAAAACTTTTCACCACGAAGAACACGAAGGGAAGGAAGAAAACATCAATATCGCTCAATCTTTTCTCTTTTTCCGCAGCTTCCTCTTCTTCGTGCTCTTCGTTTCTTCGTGGTTGCCAAAATACTTTTGTCCAAATACCTAGTTCTTCGACTTGACGTGTTTGGTGTTGAAGATCATTCGCCGTATCCGATCCTATTGAGCCACCACCCCCGATTTTAATATTAATACCCGCGCGCCTCTCAATTAAAGTCTTTGAGCGATTGCGCCCATCTGTTACCTTGTGGCCGAACTTCTCCACGAACATGTGCCCCTCAGACAATTCAGTAACCAAGAAAGAAAAGGAAGGACAACCCATGTTCGACGTTCGCCTGTTCACCTCACCTCAGCAGGGGCGCAATTCAGCTTCTCCCCTTGCGAATTCTCCTGGCTTTGCCATCGCCTTAAGGCGCAGTCTATGGCTTTTGCTGTTTGGCGCGCTGCTCATCTCCACTGTGCCCTGGCACAAATCTGCGGCGCAGAAGGGTGATATGCCTGCTCAACTCAACGGCTTTGTGCAGCAGGCCAACTTGATTGCAACGGATGGCGAAGCCGACGATCAATTGGGCAAGGCAGTCGCGCTGAGCGGCGATACCGTGCTGGTCGGCGCGCCGGCTGACAATGTGAGCAACGTCAATCAAGGCTCGGCTTATGTCTTCAGGCGCAACAGCGGGGTCTGGTCGCAGGAAGCGCAATTGCTCGCGCCTGACGGGCAAGGCGGCGACGCCTTTGGCTCGGCAGTCGCACTTGAAGGTGATGTCGCAGTGGTCGGTGTGCCCTTTGCCGACACGAACGCCGGGTTAAATGCGGGTGCGGTCTATGTCTTCCGGCGCACGGGGAACGTTTGGGCTTTCGAACAGAAGCTGGTGCCTGATGATCCGCTGGCGAATGATCGGTTCGGCAATGCTGTCGCCATTAGTGGCGACTCGATCCTGGTCGGCGCTTCGATGAAAGACATCACACCTAATGCCGATCAAGGCGCGGCCTATGTTTTCAAGCGCACCGGCGCGACTTGGGCGCAGCAAACACGTTTGACGGCCCCGGCTGGCGCGGCCAATGACAACTTCGGCGCGGCTGTCACGCTTGTCTTAGACACGGCGGTCGTCGGCGCGCCCGGTTACGACTCAAGCCGTGGCGCAGCTTACGTCTTCACGCGCAGCGGCAGCACGTGGTCGTTTCAGCAACAGTTGAGCAACAATTTGCTCGACCCGAACGACCTCTTCGGTAGCGCGCTGGCCTTGAATGGCGAGACAGTCGTCGTCGGCGCGCCGCAAGGACTGGTTTCCGATCAGGGCACGGCTTTCGTCTTTACGCGCAGCGGCGTGGTTTGGACCGAACAGGCGCAATTGAGCGCGAATGACGGCGCGGGCAATGACGGCTTCGGTACCTCGGTCGCGCTGATCGGCGACACGGCGCTCATCGGCGCGCCGCTCGATGACCTGGGCTTCAACGACTCCAATCCCGATCAAGGCTCGGCCTATGTCTTCATTCGCACAGGCACGAATTGGGCGCAGCAGGAAAAGCTGACTATCAATGGCGGTCAGGCAGGGGATCAAGCCGGGATCGCCGTTGCGCTTAGTTCTCAATCAGCAGTCCTGGGCATTTGGCTCAGAGACATCAATCAAGGCACTACAAGTTTAGATCAGGGTGCGGCGTATGTTTTCGATGTAACCTGCCCAAACCTCATCATCAGTCCCAGCACATTGCCAGCAGGCGCGCCAAACGTGGCCTACAACCAGACGTTGACAGCGAGCGGCGGCCTGACACCCTACACGTTCATGATTAGCAGCGGCGCGCTGCCCAGCGGATTGAACCTCGATAGCTCTGGCTTGCTCTCCGGCACCACAGCGGAGACAGGTAACTTCAGCATTACGGTCAAAGCGACCGACCGCGCTGGCTGTTTCAGCACGCGCCCTTACTCACTGGTGATAGGCAGTTGCCCGACGATTTCTCTTACCCCGCTCATCATCGCGCCCGCGCCAATCAATAAACCCTACATCCAAAATGTCGTCGGGACGGGCGGCGTCGCGCCTTACTCGCACGCCAAGATCAGCGGGACGTTGCCGCCAGGCATTTCGTATTCGGGTGGTGGCGTGTTGAACGGCACACCCACGGCGTTTGGTAGTTATACCTTCACTCTGCGGGCGACCGATTCAAACGGCTGTTCAGGGACGCGCACCTATACGCTGACTATCACTTGCCAGTCCATCACGCTCAATCCCGAAACACTGCCCGCCAGCGCAATCGGGCAGAGTTATAGCCAGACGATGACGGCGAGTGGCGGCACCGGGCCGTACAGTTTCGTGGTTAGTGGCGGCACCTTACCCACCGGATTGACGCTCTCTGCAGACGGTCTGCTCTCTGGCACGACTACGGAGGCTGGCACTTTCAACTTTGGCATCAAGGTGACGGACGCTGGCGGCTGTACGACGACTCATGCTTACTCCGTGCCTGTTTGTGCGGCGATCACCGTCAACCCGGCTTTCCTGCCCGTAGGCCGGCCTGATAAGCCTTACAATCCGATCACGTTTACGGCAACCGGCAGCAACGGGCCTTACAGCTTCGCGCTGAACGGTACCTTGCCAGCCGGGATGAGCTTCAACACAGACACGCTCTCTGGAACGCCTACGCAAACCGGCACCTTCCCGCTCACATTGACTGTGACCGGCACCGAAGGCTGCGGCACGACCCGCGCTTACACGTTGATCATCAGCAGGCGTGCGGCAAAGGCTGATTTTGACGGCGACGGCAAGACTGATCTGTCGGTCTGGCGTGGCGCCAACGGTAATTGGTTGGTCGCCAAAAGCGGGGCCAGCCCAACTTCTGATACTCAGTGGGGTATAGGCACTGCGCCTAACAATGACATCAGCGTACCGGGTGATTACGACGGCGATGGCAATAATGACTTCGCGGTCTTCCGTCGGCTCGACTCCACTTGGCGTATTCTCCAAAGCTCGAATGGTTCGGTGCGAACCCAGCAGTGGGGCTTAAGCGGTGATGTGCCGGTGCCAGGCGACTATGATGGCGACGGCAAGACTGATTTCGCCGTCTGGCGACCGAGTAGTGGTGAGTGGTATGTCATCCGCAGTTCGAACGGCACGGCAGTGGTGCAGCAGTGGGGCTTCAACGGTGACGTGCCGGTGCCGGGCGATTACGACAGCGATGGCAAGACTGACATAGCGGTCTGGCGTCCGTCTGAGGGCAACTGGTATGTCACCCGCAGTACGGGCGGCATAGTGATACAGCAGTTGGGCGTATCAAGCGATATACCTGTGCCAAGCGATTACGACGGTGATGGCAAAACCGATTTCGCGGTCTGGCGTCCGTCCAGCGGCATCTGGTTCGTCTTGCGTAGCGGGAGCGGCCAGGTGACGCCACAGCAGTGGGGCGGCACAGGTGATGTGCCAGTACCAAACGATTACGACGGCGATGGCAGAGCTGATTTTGCCGTTTGGCGGCCAAGCGACGGCACTTGGTACATCATCCGCAGTGCGACTTTTTCGGTGCTGACACAGCAATGGGGCGTCAACGGTGATGCGCTGGTGCCGGGCGACTATAACAACGATGGGAAGGCCGACTTAGCCGTCTGGCATCCGTCCAATGGCATCTGGTCTGTCAACTTCAGCGGAGGCATCCAGGTAACTACAAAACAGTGGGGCTTTCCCGGTGATGTGATCGTGCCAGGCGACTACGACGGCGATGGCAAGACCGACTTTGCCGTCTGGCGTCCGAGCGAGGGCATTTGGTATGTCACCCTTAGCACAGGCGGTGTGGCGACGCAGCAATGGGGCGTGAACGGCGATGTGCCCGTGCCGGGCGATTACGATGGCGATGGCAAGACTGACTTCGCCATCTGGAAACCGTCGAACGGTCTCTGGTACGTCATCCGCAGCTCAAGCTTCACGGTAGTGGTGCAGTCATGGGGTGTAAACGGCGATGTGCCGGTGCCCGGCGATTACGATGGCGATGGCAAGACCGACTTCGCCATCTGGAAACCGTCGAACGGGCTTTGGTACGTCATCCGCAGCTCAACCGGCACGGCGGTGGTACAGTCATGGGGCGTAAACGGCGATGTGCCGGTGCCAGGCGATTACGATGGTGATGGCAGAATTGATTTTGCCATCTGGAAACCGTCGAACGGCCTTTGGTACGTCATCCGCAGCTCAACCGGCACAGCGGTGGTGCAGCAGTGGGGCTTCAACGGTGATGTGCCGGTGCCGGGCGATTACGACGGTGATGGCAGGACCGACTTCGCCGTCTGGCGTCCGTCTGAGGGTAATTGGTATGTCATTCGCAGTTCCGGCGGCCCAATCCTGATTCAGCAGCACGGGCATAATGGCGATACGCCTGTGCCGTCCAAGGGTGAAAATCGGTAGACGTTGATGAAGTAGGAAGGGCGGTACAGTCTTATTGCCCTTCCCAACAAATTACGGCGTATGAAGAGGCGAGTGTTCCCCACTCGCCTTTTTTCTTCATCATCGTTCAAGCAAGCTGTGCTAAAGATTGAGTGTACAGAACACCACCATTTGCTCTGATTCGGTTCACCAAGAATGTATCATTGCAGGTACACCAGTTTTCTACCTGTAGGCTTATTCGCAAGGCATATCAATTGCAGCCTACCCTCCAGCATAGTTCAACATAACTGAGGCTGCTTCGGCTCAATTGCCAGTGCAAGTGAGCGCAGCAGCATCAATCAACCAGCTTCCACGTAGGAGTGCAGTATGGAATCAGCAGAAAGAACTTTCGAACCCAACGACAGCTTTATCTCAATGGCTCGCCCAGGTAACCGCAGACCCTACAACCGCGAGCTCAACGTCCACAATATCGAGCGCATCGTTTCAGCGTTGGGTGGTGGCGTACTGACTGTTTTGGGGTTGACTAAAGGCGGGCGCGGCGGGTTGGCGCTGGCGCTATTGGGTAGCGGGCTGGCGTGGCGCGGTGTGAGTGGCCATTGCGATGTTTATGGCGCGCTTGGCCTCAACACAGCACGCCATAATCACGCCGGTGTGCGGCACGGCGAAGGCATCAAGGCGGAAAAGAGCGTGACCATCAACAAAGCGCCGGAAGAGCTTTATCGCTTCTGGCGCAATTTCGAAAACTTGCCGCGCTTTATGAAGCATCTGGAAGCGGTGCGCGGGCTGGATGACAAACGCTCGCACTGGGTGGCAAAAGCGCCGCTGGGGATGAGGGCGGAGTGGGACGCCGAGATCATCAACGAGAAAGAGAATGAGTTGATCGCGTGGCGTTCAGTCGAAGGCTCGTCCATTCCGAATGCCGGTTCGGTGCGTTTTGAGCAAAGGCCCGGTGCGACGGAGACAGTCGTGCGGGTTTCGATCAACTATGCGCCACCTGGTGGAACGCTCGGCGCGTTGTTGGCCAAACTCTTTGGCGAAGAACCGGAACAGCAAATTGCGGAAGACCTGCGTCGCTTCAAACAATTGATGGAGGCGGGCGAGACGGCTTCTACACAAGGACAGCCGTCAGGTCGCGCTGCTGCGTCGTGGGCCAGGGGTGGCAGATAAACGAATCAGTAGAGGCAGACCTATGTGTCTGCCCCGGCTTCGGTGAGCGCCCAAACCGGGGCAGACACACAGGTCTGCCTTTATGCTGATAAACGCGGAGTAAATCATGAAAGCTCTCTGTTGGTATGGTAAACACGATGTGCGTGTCCTGAACGTGCCCGACCCAAAAATACTTAACCCGCGCGATGCGATTATCCGGGTTACAACCACGGCCATCTGCGGTTCTGATCTGCATCTTTACAACGGCTACATCCCGACGATGGAAAAGGGCGACATCCTCGGCCACGAGTTTATGGGCGTGGTCGTCGAGACCGGCAGTGAGTGCCAGAACTTGAAAAAGGGAGATCGCGTTGTCGTGCCCTTCACGATTGCTTGCGGGCATTGCTTCTTTTGCCGGAAGACATTCTTTTCTTTGTGCGACAACTCAAACCCGGATGCGTTAAAGAACGAAAAGCTGTATGGCTTTTCCGGCTCAGGCCTGTTTGGCTATTCGCATCTGTATGGCGGTTACGCAGGCGGGCAGGCAGAATATGTGCGCGTGCCCTTCGCCGATGTCGGGCCGATCAAAATCCCCGAAGAGTTGGATGACGAACAGGTGCTCTTTCTCTCAGACATTTTCCCGACCGGTTATATGGCGGCGGAAAATTGTCAGATCACGCCGGGTGATACGGTTGCGGTCTGGGGCTGCGGGCCAGTGGGTCAGTTCGCCATCTTGAGCGCGTGGTTGTTTGGCGCCGAGCGTGTGATTGCGATTGATCAGATTCCCGAACGGCTGCGCCTGGCGCAGGAGAAAGGCAAAGCTGAAATCATTGATTTCAGCAAGACCAATGTCTTCGATCAGTTAAAGGAAATGACCGGCGGGCGTGGGCCAGATGCCTGCATTGACGCGGTCGGACTGGAAGCGCACGGCACGACGCCGGATGCATTGTATGACCGCGCGAAGACGGCTATGTATCTGGCGACGGATCGGCCACACGCGCTGCGTCAGGCAATTAATGCTTGTCGTAAGGGCGGGACGGTTTCGATCCCAGGTGTTTACGGCGGCTTTCTCGACAAGGTGCCGCTCGGCGCGGCCTTTGCCAAAGGGCTGACGCTCAAGATGGGACAAACGCACGTACATCGCTACCTGGCTCCGCTGCTCAGTCGCATTCAGAAAGGTGAAGTTGACCCATCTTTCGTCATCACGCATCGGCTGCGGTTGGAAGATGCGCCGGACGGCTACCAACGTTTCAATGAGAAAGTAGACAGTTGCATCAAGGTTGTGTTGAAACCCTGATCAGATGGCCGAGTGTCCCTTGAGGATGAGGTTATGAAAAAATCTGTAAAAACCACCAAGCAGGTGCGCGCCACCAAGCAGGCTGGCAAAGCAGTCAAGCAGGTACGAGCTACCAAGAAAGCTGGCAAAGCCGCCAAGCAGGTGCGCGCCACAAAGAAATCCAGCAAAGCCGTCAAGCAAACGCGCCGAAGAGATAACCTGCCCGTGCCTGAAACCCAACCAACCTCGACAGGCAGCCAGGCGGAAGTCGGCGGCAAAGAAATGCTGGAAGAAATGGTCGAGTACACTTCGGTTGGCCCACTGCTTTCAGCGGGTGATGTGGATGCGAGTTGGCAAGGAGCTGAAGACAGTGGTGAGGAATCAGTCGGCGGTCACGCACCCACGCCCGATCAAGACATCGTGGATGAGATTGGCCGGGCCGCTGGCCTTGAATTGCAGGACAATCAGGAACTGCAAACGCACGAGGAAATCCTGGCCAAGCGTGATCGGCATCGCTGGGAACTTGACCGGCGCTCGGCGGACACCGATTTTCAGATTGAAGAATAGTAACGGGAGCGGCAGCGACTGAGTGCTTGCGGCCACGTCCTAAGCGGAGGACCCGGTCGCTGCCGCTCCCAGTACTGTACACCTTACCGTTATCTGCGCTCACTCGGCCAGCATCGCCATGCGTTCTTCGCGGTCGGCTTCGACGGCGGAGACAAGCACAGGTTGGCGCGTCACCAAATCAAACTGATCGTGATGGCTTAGCACGTGCAGCCCGACGTTGAAGACTGAAAGCGTGCGTTCAGGCACTTCACCGGAGATGTTACTGTAGGTCAGCTCGCGACCGTCAATGATGTAGACCGCACCTGAGCCGAGCACCTGAAAACCATGCTCGCCTTCAATCAAGACAGCGGTATCTTCATCAATGCCGACACCGAGTAGGCGCGGGTTTTGCGCGACGGCGTTGAGTAGACGCCGAATGCGCCCGCGTTCGGAAAAATGCTGGTCAACAATCAGGTTTTTAGCCAAGCCCAGCCCAGGCGCGAGAAACGGCACGGCATCGTTGCGGTAGACCTCTTCGCCTCGACCTGAAGACAACATCACTTCGCTCAGCGCCGCAGCCCCGGCTGAAGTCCCGGCGATGATGCCGCCTTTGCGGTAAATCTTCTCGATGCGCTCCCACGCTTTCGTCCCGCCGAGCCGCGTCGTCAAACGATACTGGTCGCCCCCGGTGAAGAAAACGGCTTTTGCGCCGTCCAGTACTTTACACCAGTGCTCATCGCATAAAGTCTCGCGCTGTCCGATGGTCAGGTGTTCGACCTCTTTTAAGCCGAGCCGGTTAAACAAGCGGTGATACTGCTCCCATTGCTCTTGCGCCAAACTCGAGGCCAGCGTGGCGACTACCAGCTTGCCCGAGGCGAGTTGGTCAACCAGATAGCGCAGCAGAACTCTCTCGCCTTCTTTGTCTTCACGTCCGCCGATCAGTAGCAGCCGCCCTTTCGCGGCGACTGTCGCGCGGTCTGTCTCTTTTTTTCCGTTGAGGGATTGTGCGGCGGCTTTACGCCGCTTAGCTTTGTGATTGTTTCCCGCCATGCAAAGTGATTCTCCGATTACTGCGTTCCAAAAACTTCTCCTGCACCTGTACCTGCCCCGCACTCACCATGCGGTGCCCTAGTGCAATCACCTCGACCAGCTCCAACGAATCGCGGCGCAACACGAGCAAGTCTGCGTCACAACCTGCTTTCAGTCTGCCCTTCTTCTCCAAGCGCAGCGCCTGCGCGGTGTTTGAAGTGAGTAGCGCCAGAACCAATTCCAGCGGAAAGCCGTGTTCGAGCACACACGCGCGGAACTGTTCATAGAGCGTGCGCGGGCTGGAAATCGCTGCGTCCGAAGAGACCGTCAACCGATCCGCGCGGCCGTTATTGTCCAGGTAAAACCGCAGCCATTTCGGCAGGTCTTCCTCCATCGTATCCACGTCCACAAAAGCGCCCTCTTGCGCCAGCCGTATGGCCTCCTTCATCAGGCTTTCGTTGCGCTCTACGTGGGTGGGGTAAAGCCACTCCGGCTTGACCGCGTAATGTTGCAGCAATGCGCGCAGCAGTTTGAGCCGTTCGGGGCGGTCGCCGACGTGGAAATGCGTGATGCCTGCCTTACGGCTCAACAACCCGCCGACGTAAGCATCGCTGACCAGTCGCGCCAGTTCTTGCAGCGAAGGTTGCGTGCCGCGTTCATCCGCGATGGCAGTCTCGCCTGCGCCGATTACTTCTTCGACAAAGATCAAGTCGTTGCGCAACGAGCCAGTCAGCGTAACCGGCGGCACGTTGTAACCGCCGCTGTAGATGAACGCGGTGAGGCCCTCTTCGCGCAACGCCTTCGCGCGCGCCAGCAAGCCGGGCATCGTCTTCGTGCTCGTGTCGGTGCCAAGACAGCCGACGACCGTCGTAATTCCGGCGCTGACAATCTCAGTCAGAAAAATTTCGGGCGTCTGCGTACAGAACCCTCCGCGCTCACCGCTGCCGCCCAGCAGGTGTTCGTGCGGATCAATAAAGCCAGGTGTGACCACGCAGCCGGAGGCATTGATGACTTGTAGATTCAGCCGTAGCGCTTCGAGCGCGTGACGATCTGTTTCCCCGAGTCTGACGATGCGGTCATTGATGAGCAGCACATCTTGCTGCCCCTGCGGTTCCGGTGCGTAGACCTCGCCGTGCTCGATCAGAATCAACCTGGTTTCATCGTCTGACATCGTTTCCTCGCGGGGATATTGGTTTATCCCATCCACGAGTTCGTCGCTCGGCGCTGCGCTGGTTGTTGACGAATAACTTTCACCGTTGAACTTACCTCAGCAAGCTCAGGGGCAGGTATGGCGTTATATTCGCGCAACACCTCCATCACTGGGTCGAACTTTTCATAGAACAACACGACGACTTCGCCCGGTATCATTTCCGCCAGCGCCTTGCGCAATGCTTCAGCTTCATCAGTCACGACGTGGCACTCACGATAAGGGACTTCATTCTTCACAGTGCGGCATAGAAGCTCTGCTACTTCGCCGTTGCGCCGCCCGCGCAAATCGTGATCTTCTCTGATCAGCAAGCGCTCGAAGCCGCGCGCAGCCGCGCGTCCGGCTTGCTCGATCACTGAATCGGCACGGTCGCCGGGCACACCCACGATCCCCGTGACTCTGCGCCCATGCCAGGTCGCGGCCATCCGGCAGATGGCTTCAAAAGCATCCGGGTTGTGACCGTAATCTACCAGCAGGTAGCCTGCGCCGACTTTGTACAGCCCTGCGCGCCCAGGATTATGTAGGTCGGCTCGAAACTCCTTCAGCGCCGCCGCAATTATTTCCGGCAACAGCCCGTGCGCGCGACAAGCGGCCACCGCAGCCAGCGCGTTGGTGAGTTGAAAAGTCGCAGCGCCATTGAAGGTGATTGGAATCTGATCCGCCCTGACGATGCGCGTTTCTGAATGGCCTTGGGCTTCAACAACCCAGCCGTTGTGTAACAAGAAGGCCGTGCCGCCAGCATCCAGGTGACGGCGCAACGTGACGTGCAGCGGATGTTGGGAGAAGAAGACCACGCGCTTCTCCACGCGGTTCACACGCGGCTCATCCATCAAACGCGCCAAACGCTGATCATCGGCATTGAGGATCAGCGTTCCGCCCTCGCGCACACGCTCCGCGACCAACGATTTGATGAAGAGCAGATCATCAACACTCTTGATACCGTCTTGTCCGATGTGATCGGGTTGAATATTGCTGATGATGGAAATATCCGACCAGTCGTAGCCCAAGCCAGCGCGCACAATGCCGCCGCGCGCAGTCTCTAGCACGGCGATTTCGACCGAAGGATCAGCCAGAACGGTGCGCGCGGATTGTGGGCCGGTCGTATCGCCTTTGGCGACGCGCTGTTCATTTAGATAGATTCCATCCGTCGTAGTCATACCGACGTTCCAACCCGCCTTAGTCAACACGTGACCGATCATCCGCGTGATCGTGGTTTTGCCGTTGGTGCCGGTTACGGAAATGATCGGGATGCGCCCGTCCGCCGGTGCCGGATAGAGCATCTCGACAATCGCTTCTCCCACCTGGCGGCTCTCGCCTTCGCTGGGCGCTACGTGCATGCGCAACCCTGGCGCGGCATTGACCTCGACGATGCCGCTACCAGGTTTGAGAGGCTCGGCAACGTCATGCAGGATCAGATCAATGCCGCAAATGTCCAGGCCAATGATGCGCGCGGCGCGTTCACACAACGCGGCAATTTCAGGATGCACCAGCGCAGTGACATCTTTCGCCGTGCCGCCGGTCGAAAGGTTGGCGCATTCGCGCAGGAAAACGCGCTCGCCCACGTGCGGTCTGTCATTGATCGCGCGCCCGCACTTTTTGAGATAAGCCTGCATCACCGGATCAACGAGGAGCCGCGTCAGCGATTTGCCGTGCCCGTCGCCGCGCGCCGGGTCTTGGTTGACGATCTCGATCAGCTCGGCAATGGTGTGCGCGCCGTCGCCGATGACATGTGCAGGCACGCGCTCGCTCGCAGCCACCAGCTTGCCGTTCACGATCAAGATACGGTAATCGCGCCCACTCAACATTTCCTCTACGACGACTTTACTCGCGTACTGTCGCGCGATATGAAACGCCTGCTCCACCTGCGCCACCGTAGTCAGATTGAGCGAAACCCCCTTGCCCTGACAGCCGTTGTAGGGCTTGAGCGCGACCGCGCCTTCAAACTCTTGCAGCACGGCAACCGCTTCGGCCTCGGTCTCGACAATAACTCCGCGCGGCACGGGTATGCCGGCTTCGCTGAGCAGCGTTTTGGTCAGCTCTTTGTCGCACGCGATGTCCACCGCGATGGCGCTGGTCTGCCCTGTCATGGCTGCTTGGATCAGTTTCCGATTTTTTCCATAACCGAGTTGCACCAGCGAAGCATCACTGAGGCGGCGCCACGGAATGCCGCGCCGTGTGGCGGCTTGCAGAATTGCATTGGTGCTGGGGCCCGGTTCGGTTTGTGCAATAATTCTTTGCGCTTCTTTCAACTTGTCAGCCAGCGGAAACTCTTCCTCGCGCAGCAACGCTTCAACCAGTTCGACAGCGGTTTTTAAGAGAAAGCGTGTTCCCTGCTCTGCTGTGTATTCGATGATGACGCGATAGATGCCTGGCACCCCCGTCTCTCTGGTTTTGCCATGAATAACTGGGCTGCCCGCCAAGTCAGTCAGTTCCAAGGCGACGTGTTCGACTACGTGGCCGAAATAAGTCCCTTCAGCCAGCCTCTTCACAAAACCGCCCGGCTCTCCCAACGAGCAATGATGCGCGTGTAAGCCCGGCAATAACGTCAACAGTTGTTTGTGAAACCCTGAGAACTCTCGGCTCTCGCGTTCGGCCAAGTCTTCCAGGGCCAGCTTCATTACAAGCACAGGGCGATGGCTGTAAATGTTCGGCCCCGCTTGGGTGCGTATTTCAACGATTCTCATTCACTACCTCTTTTAATAATGCCTGTCCATTCAACACAGGCAACAGGCCGGACGCGCAAGCGCACCCTGACCTATCTTGGTGCGCTTCGTTACTGGCAAACAGAATGCCAGGCAACATGCTTTGGAATTTCAAACCGCAAATTTGAGATAATGCCAGGCAACATGCTTTGGAATTTCAAACCGCAAATTTGAGATTATGAGCAGCTTCGGTACGAGAATCGCCATTCGACTTACGAAGGAGTCAACATGCCCACATCAATAATGAGTCAATCCACACGTGTAGAGCGTGATCCGCTCGGCGAGATAGCCGTACCGGCCGAAGCGCTTTACGGCGTCCAGACACGGCGCGCGCTCGACAATTTTCAGATCAGCAATCTGCGCATTCATCCCGCGCTGATTACAGCTTTAGCAGAAATCAAGCGGGCGGCGGCACAAGCGAATCGCGAGGTCGGGAAACTCGCGCCCGAACTCAGTGAAGCGATCATCAAGGCGGCGGATGAAGTCATCGCCGGAAAATGGAGCGAACAATTCAGGCTGGATGTTTTTCAGGCGGGCGCGGGCACTTCGTACAATATGAATGTCAATGAAGTAATCGCCAATCGCGCGCTGGAAATTCTGGGCCATCAGCGTGGCGCTTACGAGCACTTGCATCCGAACGATCACGTCAATCAAGCGCAGTCTACCAATGATGTGATGCCGACGGCGATGCGCATTGCCTGTCTGCGGTTGTTGCACGAATTGCTGCCCGCTGTGGAACAGTTGCGTGATGCCTTTCTGGCTAAGGCTGAGGAATTTGCCAACGTCATCAAAGCCGGGCGCACACACCTGCACGATGCGACTGAAATGACTTTGGGACAGGAGTTCGCCGCTTATGCCGGAAATGTGGAGCGCGCGCGCAGGCGTTTGCAGACGGTAGAAAATCAGTTGCTCGAACTCCCACTGGGCGGCACGGCCATCGGCACCGGTGTCAACACGCATCCCGATTATGCGCGCTTGGCCGTAACCTATCTGAGCAAAATCACCGGATTGTTTTTGCGCGAGGCTGAAGATCGCATTCAATCGCAACAAAGCTTGGGCGATTTTCTGGCGCTCTCGGCTGCGTTGCGCGGCCTGGCAGTCGAGTTGAGCAAAATCGCCAACGACCTGCGGCTGCTCAATTCCGGGCCCCACACGGGGCTCAGCGAAATCGAGTTGCCCGCCGTGCAACCCGGCTCTTCAATCATGCCCGGCAAAGTCAATCCGGTGCTGGCCGAAATGATGAACATGGTTTGTTTCCACGTCATCGGGCATGACACCGCCGTAATGCTGTGCGCTGAGGCCGGGCAATTGGAGTTGAATGTGATGATGCCTTATGTGGCCTACGCGCTGCTCGAATCGTTGGAGGTGCTACAAAAGGCTGTGCGAGCCTTTGCGGAGAAATGCGTGCACGGGATTCAAGCGAACGTCGAGCGCTGCCGTGAATATGCCGAGCGCAGTGTCGGCCAAGCGGCCACGCTCAATCAGCAGCTCGGCTTTATGGGTGCAGCGGAGATCGCCAAGCGTGCCATCGAAACCGGCAAAAGCGTCGAAGAGTTGCTGCGTGAAGGGGCCACACCATAAGCGTCTTAAGCAATTTACCTGTCGGAATTGAGAACAATCTGTGTGCGCTATACATCCGTCGCACTGTATCAAATCTCATCAGCCGTCGTGTATTCCATATAGTGCCCGCAATAATTCGCTGAAAAGCCATCTGGCTGCTGCTGGTCTGAGTCTTGCTACGTGTGGCATAGCAGTGAGGCATTACCAAATTTATTTGAAGGAGAATCACTATGGCATTTGAATCATTGAAACAAGACCATCGAAAAGTAGCTGACCTATTCAGTCAAGCAGAAGCAGCAACCACCGACAAACAAAAGCAACAACTCTTCGAGCAGATCAAAACTGAGTTGGAGAATCACACGCAGATCGAGGAGACAGTGCTTTATCCCGCGCTGCAGAAGTATGAAGACTTGAAGGACTACGTGCTCGAAGCCATCGAAGAGCACCGGCAAGTAAAGACGCTGCTACAAGAGATTGAACGTCTCACCGACGGCAGTGAGAAGTTTGACGCCAAGCTCAAAGTAATGAAGGAGAACGTCGAGCATCACGTGGAAGAAGAAGAGAACGAGATGTTCCCAGATGCGCAAAAGACGCTTTCCAAAGATGAATTGTCGGCATTAGAGCAAGAACTGGAAGCTGCCAAGAAGAGCCTAAGCAAGGCAACTTCAGCGCGTAGCGGTAATCGCTAAAGCGAGGCGGCAGCGCGGAAGGAGAGTGAGATGACCGAAGCCATCGGCTGGCTCAGTTCCCTGATTCTCGTGCTGACTATCGGGAAGCAGGTTTATAAGCAATGGCAGGATGGCTCAAGCAAAGGAATTTCAAAGTGGCTGTTCATTGGGCAGGTGGCGGCTTCAGTAGGCTTCACGATTTACAGTTGGCTGCTCCACAACTGGGTGTTCGTTGTCACCAACGCCGTGTTGCTGCTCAATGCCTTGGTGGGTCTAGGTCTGGTGTTTTGGCATAGGCGGCACAAGGCGGCCTAAGGCGCAGTCATTGGCACTTCCTTTGCAGCAATACTTTGTACGAGCCAAGCGGTTCGTCATTCCATCTGATCCTAAAGAGATGAACTGTCTTTCCGCAGACCGACCTTTAGCTGAGCGGTCTGCGGAGAGCAGTCTTTTACCAAATCATGCAGTGGCCTTAAGCGGACTGCTGACCAAACAAGGAGGACTTAAGTTATGCCACAAGCTAGCGAACGCGAAGGGGATTACCCGTTGGATAATCTAACTTTCAACTTAATCACGATCATGCATAAAAAGTCGCGGGCTCTCGAAGCCTACGACAAATACATTGAAGACGCGCAAGACAATGAGGAGATCAGCGAACTACTTGAAGAGATGCGTTCACAGGATGCGGACTGCGTGATGCAGTTACAGCAACATCTCACACGCTTGCTCACTGAGCAGAGTGAAGCAGGTAGTAGTGCCAATCGGACTACGCCGAAAACGAACGCGGCGCGCGCAGGTAGCACAGGCAAGGGCGGCTCTTCTAGTAGCCGCAACAGATAAGAGTTGACGCAGTGAGCGGATTCGCGAGTCCGCTCACTGCGTACAGCGGTGTACGTTTTATTGATGAAGCGTCCTTGATGGATACGAAGCCAACTATGCATTTTACCTACTATGAATTTAATCAGCGCCAAGTCCTTCAGCTACAACCAAGGCCCTTCCTCGATCTCACTGGGAATAGTGATTGCAGTATTCCCAGCGCAAACAGCTTTGCAATAAGACTAATTACTTTCAGGCTAAGAATCTAAGCAGATTGTAGCTGAAAGTGTGAATGCCTAATTTCAACCGTGGAGGATTTAAGTCATGGCAGAACCAAGAAAGAAGTATGACAACAAAGTTGCTGAGGAAGCCTCTGCAATAAGCGAGCGTGCTACTGGCGCGGCCAAAGAGGGCGTCGGCTCAGTAACCGGGAATCGTAATCTTGAGCAACGCGGCGCACAGCAAAACGCCGAGGGTCGTGCGCGCCAGTCGGCCAATCAGGTCTTTGGCACGTTCAGAGATCGCGACAGCGCCGAGCGCGCTTGGAATTCGATGACCAGTCGTGGCTACACTCATAACGATGTCAACCTATTGATGTCGGATGACACGCGTAAAAAGTATTTCTCCGATAAAGACACCGAACTCGGCAGCAAAGCCGCTGAAGGCGCCAGCACCGGAGCCGCCATTGGCGGAGCAACTTTAGGTATTCTGGGCGCATTAGCCGCCATTGGTACTTCGGTCGTGTTGCCAGGTCTCGGTCTGGTACTCGCCGGGCCATTGGTGACAGGCTTGGCAGGCGCTGGGGCCGGTGGCATTGCGGGCGGATTGATTGGCGCTTTGGTCGGCTCTGGCATCCCCGAAGAGCACGCCAAACTCTACGAGAGCGACATCAAGAATGGTGGCATCGTGATGGGCGTGACTCCACGCAGCAGCGAAGACTCGACGTACTTCCAGAACGAGTGGAAAAAGTATAACGGCCAGAACATCACGTACTAAAGCTTGTTGATGGTCTCTTTTGCTAAAGGGAAGCTCTGAAAACAGAGCTTCCCTCTTTTTTGTCACCGCCAGGTTTTTATAGTGGATTGCAAATCGGTGTGCGGTGTAGTGCGGGTTGTTTACCCGCACGGTTGGCTGAGCCGCGCTGCGGGTAAACAACCCGCACCACAACTTCCCGTACACGCAATTGCAAACCGATCTAGCAGACGAGGCCGAACGGCGAGTGCTCTCACTCGAAATCCGCTATTTGCTCTATACCGGGATCGCCTGGCATTCGTGGAGTTTCAGGATAAGGCATTGGCGGTGGCGGTGGCGGTGGCGGCGGTGGTTCCGATTCGGGCGTACTCGTGCCGTCCGGCTGATCAACGGGCTTGGGAGGCGGAGGGGCGGGCGGTGTACTTGTTTGTGGATCTTGGCTCATCGCTTTCCTTTGTTATTATTGAACATTGCGTGTCAAATTCCACCTCGTGAAGCTTTGACACTCGTTGCCAGTACCAATGGAGATAATTCGTAATGCAACAACAGATCAGCCGGGTCTTGATAAATCGCTATACAGCCCGCGCGACGCAATTCCATTTCAGGAAAACCGCCACAGAGCACTCCGATGGCCGGCAATCCGATCTTCCCGGCGGCCTCGGCGTCATAGGGCGTATCGCCGACGACAACGACCTCATCGGTCGGAGGATTGCCGAGTTTCTCAAGCGCCGCTTCAAAGATGTCTGGGTGTGGCTTGGAGCGTTCCGCATCGTCGGCTGAGGTTTCTTCTTCAACTAGATCAGTGATCCGGGCGATCTCTTTGTAAACCTCCAACTCGTCACCTTTGGCGGAAGAGGCCAACGCGATTTGTTTGCCATCTGCCCGCATGCGCTCGAAGAGTTCGCGGACTTTGTCGAAAGCACGCACCTGCAGCAGATATTTTTGCTTGAAAAGCTTGCTGCGGTAGTCTTCCATCTCTTCGCCGTAGCGTTCCAGTTCTTCTTTCGTGAAAAAGACCGGCATCAACTGATCGCCGCCTTTGCCGATTTGCTGGCGCACTTCGAGAAAAGGAATCTCGCGTCCGAATTTTCGGAATGTCTCCTGCCAGGCTTGCGCGTGCAGATCCACCGAATCCACCAGCGTTCCGTCAATATCGAAGATGACTGCTTTGATCATTGGCGCTTGTTCCTGCTGGCTGCCTGGAATAACTAATAAAGGAGATGCACCGAAGCCTCTCCTGCTTCTTCAGTGCCTCTCCTCTCAAGCTATGTTGTGACAGCACACGCTTGTCAAATCACGTTATTAGTGATGTCCGTGCAACCCGTGATCCGTAGTGTCTATGCCAATTGTGTGGGACGACTTCACCAGCCCTGCAATCAAAAACAGCCCGCCCAGCAGGAGATGAACGACGTTATCCGTCGTGAGATTGCTGCTCGTGTCCTCCATCCGGTGCATCTGAAGTATGCTAGCCACAGTCTCAGGTGTGATGAACCCCAGGATACCCAGGAACAAATATACCGCACCGAAGATCGTAGCAAAGGTGCGTGCCGCCTCCGCCGAAGCAGCAAACCCGAAATACAGGGCCAGCCCACCCGTCAACAGATGCACAATGTTATGCATCTGCGTGAGATGCATGCCCAGCAGATGCGGGCTGGCGAAACCGATCGCGCCAACCAGCAAGAGTACGACTCCAATTACTTTGCAGAATGTCTGAGCCATAATTCCTCCTTCCGAATTGTCAGATTTAATTATCTGGCAACTTTGATAAAGCAAGCACAATGCCAGCTTCAAGCGCAGGAAATCGCTGAGAAGCGCTTCGTTACAATGCAGCGGCTGTATTGATACTCGATTTATGTATGGCTTTGCGTACGACTCGTCCGCGTGGCTCTAGCAAACACACAGGCGAGATATTGTGATCCGAGTTGCGTAGTGCTGCAGTCAGTCACTGCAGTCAGTGCCGCGCACAAACAGAATTTGATTGGTGATTTGCGCAAAATCATCAAAGTCAGTAATTCTGCTGCACACCCGGTGACTGGCGGCGGCGGCCACTTTTCGCAATCGGGCAGAGACAACAACAAACTCGTTGTCTCTGCCCGTCTGTTCTAGCGGAACATTTCCGCCGCAATCTCTGACAGCGCATTCATCACAGGCGGGACGATGCGACTGGTGCGACTGCGCGAGCTGACATTGCTCGAAATCAAAAGTCCGACACCGACACCGACGCCGAAAGCAATGAGCATCGCTTGCCCAGGATGTTCGCTGCCATAATCTATGGCACGACCGTATGAATCATTGACGGCGTGGCTCGTCCGTTCATAGGCCTCATTGAAAGTCTGTTTGGCCTTGTCAGCGATTTCCGCGCCGCGTTCCTTCACTTCATTCCATTGCTCTTGCCCCACCGGCTCCGTGCGTCCCGGGGTCTGTTGGCGAGCTTTCGCTGTGCCGGTTGCGTGCCCGCCACTAGTGGGCGTTCCCGTTTGATAGCCTGTTTGACCAGGAGTGCTTCCCATTTGAGTGATTGGCGTCTTGTCCTGTGTGTTCTTAGGTTCCATGTTTCCTCCCTGAATAATGATGTTGCCTGAATGATGTTGATTGATTATCCGGATGAAAATCGCTGGCGCTTGATTTAGCGGTTTACTCAAACCGCTGCGCCTCGTCTTGATACTCAGCCCGATAATCGCTTGCGGAATCCCACGCCGCGCGCCGGCGTGAATTGTTCGCCCCACGAAGTTGCTTACCTACATAATCGGTAATTGCCTTGGTGATTACCCCGGTCGCCGCCGCCTTGACGGTGCGGCCCGGGCCAGAACGTTTCTGTGGCAACTGGTCGAATTGGCCGCGCAGGCGGTCAGTCAAGTCTTCGATGGTTTCTGAAAGCGCATCCATGATCCGCTCGCGCGGTGTAGGCTGCGGCTTGAAAATTTTTCCCGCGATCAATAGCCCTAGGCCCGCCGCGATTCCGACCGACACCAATGGACGCTGTGCTACGTATTCGCGCCAGTCCAAAGTGCGATGCACCCGTTCACTCAGTTTGTCTACCGTGCCAGCAATAACCTCTCGCCGCGCCGCAATGTCGTGCCGCAACTCTTCTGCGCTGCGGCCGTCTGCCGCCTTGTCAGCCTCGGCATAAGTGGTTAAGTGAGTTGCTTGAGCCATTCTTTGTCCTCCTCTAGCGTTTCAATAGTCTGTTCCGGCTTCAGGCTCAGGTGGCTGAAAACAACACGCGCATACAACAACAGCGCGCCCGCAATCAGTACCAGCCCCAGTCCAGTCAGCGCCGCTGCTGCTGCCATACCAATTTGTTCCCCCAGCCAGATGACGAACGCCGCGCCTAAAGCAATGACGGCGAATAAACCGATAATTCCACCCAGCAGCAAAAAGACCAGCGCGCCTTTGTACGAGTGAAGTTTTTCTTTGACTTCCTGCCGTGCCAGCTTGATTTCATCGCGCACCAGTCCTGCTGACTGTCCGGCCAAGTCGCCTAGCAATTCACCGAACGATTCGCGCTGTCCTGCTTCAGAAACAATTGGGCCATTGCTGTATCGCATCGCTTTCACCTCCGGCGGAGTATTGCTCCAAGCAACAGGCCAACGCCTCCGGCAATCAGCAACGTGCGGCCCGGATTGCGCCGCACCTGCTCTTCCAAGTCAGCTTTGACCTGCTTCGGATCAAATTCGCCCACATAATCAGCCGTCCGATCCAGCCAGTCCGCGGCGCGCTGCCCGTAATCTTGTCTAAGGCCAACACGCTCGCTCTGCTGTTGCAATGTCTCCGCGGCGCGCCGCAATTTATCTGCGGCTGTATGTTTGATCTGGTCGAAGCTTGATTCACTCTGACGCTCTTCGCGTTCCCAGTAATTGCCACCCGATAAGGCGGAGTCATTGATCAAGCCAGCGGTCTCTTCTCTCTGATTCATAGCCGATTTCCTTTTTACTTTTTAAGTGAAGAAGGCTGTCTGATTTGCCGATTCGTTCAAATCGGCGACGGTCACAAGCTGCGTTCAAATCAGACAGCCTTCATTGCTTACATCTACGATCATTGGAATTTTCACCCGATCACCTTCTCTGTTACACCCGCTAAACTCACGAACTGCTTCAGGCAATTCGCCAGGTGCAACTTAGCTTCCTGTACTGTTGCAAAGCGCGCGCCAGATGCGCACAAGAGATAATCCACCCAATCAAAATTAACGGTGTCTGGCGAAAGTAATCGAGCGGCGCGCGCAGGCCTGCTCAGCGCCACAATCAGCGCGCGTAACTTCGGCTGGTCGTGACATCAAACTACACTTATGGGTTGATTTGAGCATTACTAGCTAACAACAAATCTTCGTTGTGCGAGTTTTTTCCGCGGTTGTCGTGCGCTGAAATAGGCATACTTGTCCATCAACCATACGCCCACTGCACGATTCAAAAACAGGTTGGCCAGCAATACAGACCGATCAGCGAACACTGCGCATTAGCAGGGAGGTTCTCCGTGCGTAACCGCTCATTCATCTGGTGAAAGAAGTTTGTTAAAAGAAATGCTAAGGCTGAATATTTCCAAGCTTGGTCAAACACAACTACCTGTCAGGGAGGAAACAGCTCACGCCAAGTTTCCAAAGACGAAGCGGAATCCCGTGCTTGGGCCACTGCTGCCAAACGTTCGGCAGCAGCACGCTCGGCTTCTGCCAAGAAAGCTGCGCTTACGCGCGCGCGCAAGTCAGCCTGAATTCTCCCGCTCTCGCGCGTTTTGATTCACGGCCAATAGGGTGGCTTGCCATAATAACTGTAGAGTTGCGCCTCATACTCGCGCGTCAGCGCACTTCCTTCGTACCGAGGACACCGCCTTACAGCTTCCTGCGTGAGCTTTACAAAAACCTTTGCTTCTTCCCAACTCACTCGTTCAATCCACGATGGTGCGACTAGTACGCGCTCACCGGGCAACCAGTTGCGCGTGTCAACCACCAGATAGCGAATCGTCCAGTCAGCTTCGTCAATAATGAAATCCTCGACGTGTCCAATCTCGCCGTCTACGGCTTCGAGGTAATCACCCGTTACTTCCCGGACACTGCGCAAATGCGGGTCATAGTTCTTTTCTTCGTTCTCGGCGGCGGCTTTCACTTCTTCTTTCGTCATCACCGGCTCGACCACTTCGAAGCTGCTAGGGTAGAAGGGATCGCCGACTGGAAAAGGAATGCCCCAGTAATAAGGGTAGTTATAGTAATCGGCCAGTGCAGTTTCGTGCTGGCGCGAAACCGGCTTCTGCGTATCAATGTCCGGGCTGTTGACGACTTGTTCCTTCGTCAACTTGACGAAGAGTTGGCGATTGGGCAGGTCGGTCTCTTTGACGGCTCGCGGTGAGAGAAGCACGTGCTGGCGCTCCAGCCAGTGACCAGTTTTGACGACGATGTGGCGCACCATCCACGCTTGATCATCGAAATAAAAATCCTCGGTTTCACCAATCGCTCCATCTGTCGCAGTGATGATGATGCCATACAGTTCTGTTGCTTTTCTCAACATGACTGTCTCCTCCTTAGAGTAGGTTTTAGTCAAGCTCTATGCCGCAAGTCCTGCAATGCTCCGCTTTGAGCAAATGGCATAGTGGTTGCACCTCTACGTAAATTGATAAGGGCGGAGAGGTTTACGCTTCGCCAGAAAGAAACTTGTAGCATCGTCGGGCACACATCCGGCGGCACTTGAATATCGCCAACTGAGAAGGAGAAACATTTATGTGGCAGAGCAACAAACACAATTTCACGACTGCTTCACTTATTCTGGTTTTGTCGGCAGCGTTTATCGGCTTATCAGGTCGTGGTTATGCTGCTGATCAACCTGCGCTGAAAAACGAGAGCACAACGTCGCAAGATCAAGCGCGCGAGACGCGGCGCTTGGTCAGAGAGATTCGTCACGAGTTGCTAACGCTCCCCTGGTACGGCGTGTTCGATTGGCTGGAAGGCACAGTCGGGCCGAATGGCGTAGTGACGTTGCGTGGCTGGGTGACGCGCCCAACGACCAAGTCTGACGCGGAGGCGCGGGTGAAGGAGATCGAAGGCGTAGAAAGACTGGTCAGCGAGATCAAAGTCTTGCCGCTTTCGCCCAATGATGATCGCATTCGGCGCGCGGTCTACTTTGCGCTCTTCGGGAATGATTCGCCGCTCTTCCGGTATGCGCTCGGCGCCAATCCAACGATTCACATCATTGTTGACAACGGTCGCGTGACTTTGAAGGGCAGCGTCAGTTCCGAAAGTGATCGGAACGTCGCCAACATCAAAGCGCGCGGCGTCTCCGGTGTGTTTGAAGTCACAAACGATCTGGCAGTGGAACGATAATAGGCAATCATCGGGCTGGCGGCGCTCATTCAATGAACCTGTCTTTTCAGTTGCAGGTAATCAGTGAGGTTTTGCTGGCAATGTTCTGCGGCGGGCTGATCGGCTACGACCGGGAACAGGCCAGCAAACCTGCCGGCTTGCGCACACACATGCTGGTGGCTGGCGCTGCGGCTCTATTGGTCGGGGTGAGCGACGTGCTGGTCACGCACGATGCCGGAGTGCACGCACAATCGGCGCGCACGGCTGACCCGGTGCGCATCGTTGAAGCAATTATCACTGGCGTCAGCTTCATCGGCGCGGGCACAATCTTACGTCACGGCCAGAGGGAGCGCGTCGAAGGGCTAACTACAGCCGCAGCCTTGCTTATGTCAGCCGCCATTGGCATTAGCGTATCCTTGCATCAGTTCCTGCTTGCAGGCGGCGTAACACTGTTGACGCTAATTACGTTGCGCGGTCTGCCTGCTCTCGAACAACGATTACAGCGAGATTGATTTCAGAAATTATCGTCAGCGGATGCCGCCCTAGCCTGACCATTGCCTGACCGCACCACGTAGTGCTCCGGTCTTTGGTCGAACTTGTGTTTACAATCAATCGAGCAGAAGTAATAGGTCTTGCCCAGATACTCTGAGCTGCTCATTGCCTCTTCCTCTTCAACCTTCATCCCACAAACAGGATCAACCTGTGTTGCCATACTCCTCCTTACCAAACTTTTCGGTACGGAACCGGGAGCGATAGCTACCAGGCGGGCTTCATAATGGACGGGTTCAACCGGCAGCCTACCCGGTCGCTATCGCTCCCGGTTCCGTACCAAGTATTACTTTTTAGACATCCGTTCGATTTCCCGCCGCAGCAGGGCAAAGTCCTCTCTGACTTTTTCAGCCAGGTCTTCGCGATAAAACCTGACCGCCGGGTGATAGCCAACGATGTAGCGGCGATCATCTCTTTCGATTACCCGACCGCGCACTTCATTGATGGTTTTCACGCTCAGCACTTTTTTCGCCGCCACCGTGCCCAACAACATAATCAAGTCCGGGTTGATCAAAGCGATCTGGTTGAACAGATAGTTTGACGTGCAGGTTTCAACTTCCAGCTTGCGCGGCGTCCGGTTCTGCGGAGGCCGGCACTTGACGGTGTTCGTAATAAAAAGATCGTCGCGGCTGATGCCTGTGCCTTCCAACACCTGATTGAGAAAGCGCCCAGCAGCTCCGACAAACGGATGTCCGCTTTCGTCCTCTTCCCTGCCCGGCGCCTCACCAATCAACATCACGCGCGCTTTGACGTTTCCCTCGCCAGGCACGGCCAGCGTGCGCGCTTCGTGCAGCGGACATTTTGCACAAACGCGAATTTGCGCTGCCAGCACGTTAATTTCCTCTACAAGCTTCGCCTTTGTCATAGCGTCTTTCTTCCTCAGTTGGGTCTGCCGCTTGCATAAACGTACTGTATGAAAAAGCAAACTGTGCAAAATCCAGAGGATGAAGCGGAACTAAGCCAAAGCAAACGGATGACCAAAAAGGATCAGATCATCAGTTTATATACCTCCGGCATAGACAACCTGGAAGACATTGCGCTGATGACCGGCACACGGCCTGGTTATGCCGCTTCGGTCTTGCAGTCGGCGGGGCTGATCGCAGGTTACTTCGACTTGTACACGACGACGGCGCACCCGATGAATACATACTCCAGATTCTTCGCCAACAAGCTGGGGTTCAAAAATGAAGCGGCGGCGCGTCAAAGTGTGGGGTTGATCAATCGTTTGTATAAGCAGTTTGAAATGGCGCATGACCGCGCCGGGCAACATCACGCGCTGCTCATGGCGTTGACGATGTATGATCGCGCTCGCTGGACGGGCAAACAGCTCGAAGCCGACCTCTTTCGTCAATGGCTCGTGGAGCAACTCAGCGAACCTGCTCCCGAAGCTATCCCGGCCACGGAATTTTCAGATAAACCGCATCGGCCTGAGAATGGGCTTTCAAACTTCACACAGAACCAACCGGAATCACTCGGCAATACTGAGACGGGCCATCAGCTTCAGCACTAAGCCGATGCCATAGCATCACAGCTATCCTTCAGTTCGCGCTACCGTAGACTGCGTGAGTCTGCGGAAAACTCAATTGCAAACCTACCGGAACGAAACAACACGACGCGGAGTCTTCCGCAGACTCTCGCAGTCTACGATATTGCGGCGCTCTCTTCTGGTTGTTGAATCAAGTCAGCTCAGAAATTTTATAGAGCAATGTAACTGTGGCATCATGATTGCTCTAGTTTTCGCCGACAAGGGTTACTACCTTTTTGGGTGTCGCTCTGGTGTAGTCAGGGGAAAAAGGGGACTCCGAATGGCGTGTAACGGGTGAATGCGCCACACTATTCCGGAGCAGTTTTGGCTGCTGTTACGCCTCGTCTTCGATGAGATGGGGCGGATAGCAG
Organism: uncultured Acidobacteriota bacterium; assembly: GCA_963699175.1. Lineage (GTDB taxonomy): Bacteria > Acidobacteriota > Blastocatellia > RBC074 > RBC074 > JACPYM01. The sequence continues at coordinate 3,794,313 of OY969418.1, forward strand.
CCTCTTTTTTTGCCCAAAGCCCGTATTAAGGCTGTAATGGCTAAGATCACACTGTACTAATACTGAGTCGCGATTGTATTTCAGCAGTGCAGTAGTAACTACGAAGTTTCACTTTGATAGCATCGGTTTCTCGCGTTTCAGAATTTTAGCAAGGCACATCAGTTGCGCGAGACTTCAACAAATTCGAGGGATTATCTATGACAGATTTGAGTGCGCCAGCGCAGGCTAAAAATCGGAATGTCGGGGTTGGAGCAGAAAACAGCCCTTCATCCGTGATTGAGCCTGTCATCGAAATGAATGGGGTCTGGGTTGAGAAGAGTGTGATTATCAACAGCCCGCCAGAGAAGCTGTATCGCTTCTGGCATGGCTTCGAAAATCTACCACGCATCATGCCTCACCTTGAATCCGTGCAGGTGCTCAGTCCTACACAGTCGCACTGGATTACCAAAGCGATTGCCGGCATCACCTTCGAATGGGACGCCGAGATCGTCAGAGAACAGGAAAATGAATTGATCGCTTGGCGTTCTTTGCCAGGCTCTGAAATCGTCCATGCTGGCACGGTGCGCTTCTTACGCTTTGCCGAAGGCCAGACGGAAGTCAGAGTTTCGATAGTCTACGAACCGCCGGGCGGGCAGGCTGGGGTGCTGCTCGCAAAACTTTTCGGTGAGGAGCCAGGCCAGCAAGTAGAAGAGGATTTGCAACGCCTCAAGCAATTGATGGAAGCCGAGGAGGAGACCACATCAAATGAGTCTGAAAAATAAACTGGTGCGCAAGGTAATCAAACATTACGCGCTTGCAGCATTGAAACGGCGCAAATCTGGACTTGTCTTTACTGCCGCAGGCGTTGGCGCGGCGCTGCTGACTCGCTCTGTGATTCGGCGCAGCCGCGAATATGATCTGCGCGGCAAAACTGTGTTGATTACCGGCGGCTCGCGCGGGCTTGGATTAGTAATGGCGCGTGAGTTTCTGCGCGAAGGCGCACGGGTGGCAATCTGTGCGCGTAACGCCGAAGAACTGGAACGTGCCAACGCTGAATTGCACGAGCTCAGTGGCGACGTGTTGGCTGTCACCTGCGATTTGACCAGTCAGGCGCAGGTTGAAGAGATGGTAGCACTGGTGCGGCTGCACCTCGGCCAGATTGATGTGCTCGTCAACAACGCCGGGGTCATCAGCGTCGGCCCGGTCGAGGTGATGACGCTCGAAGATTATCAGCAGGCGATGGAGACAAATTATTGGGGCGCGTTATACACCATTCTCGCGGTGTTGCCGGAGATGCGCGCCCGGCGGGAAGGGCGCATCGTCAACATCACTTCTATCGGCGGAAAGATCAGCGTGCCGCATTTGGTGCCTTACAGCGCCAGCAAATTCGCCCTCGTCGGTCTATCCGAAGGTTTGCGCGCAGAGTTGATGAAAGACGGCGTTGTCGTGACGACCATCTGCCCCGGCTTGATGCGAACGGGCAGCCCGCGCAATGCCACGTTCAAAGGACAGCATCGCGCCGAATATACTTGGTTCAGCATCAGCGATGCGTTGCCGCTGACTTCAATCAGCGCCACACGCGCCGCACGCCGCATTGTGAAAGCTTGTAAAAGCGGAGAGGCCGAAGTCGTACTTTCTATCCCGGCGAAGATTGCCGTGACCATGCACGGACTTTTCCCCGGACTCACGGCTGATCTGCTGGGGCTGGGCAATCGTCTGCTCCCCGCTCCAGGGGGCATCGGTACGGCGCAAGCCAAGGGAGAAGAGAGTCAGTCCGCACTCAGTCCGTCTTGGCTAACCGCGTTGAACGAGCAGGCCGCCCAGGAGAATAACCAGATTCATTGAGCCGGGTCGGTCGCCAGCAGAAGTGGGCCTATAGAAGTCAGCGGGTCGCTGATGTAACCGCGAATCTGCTCGACTAGCGGCGTTGCCTTCCAGCGATTGGCCGTGCCTGTGTTATTGATTTTGTACAACCCCAAATCAATGTGATACCGCTCGATGGGTCTGCGCCCCAGCCGATAACGCCAATCCACCATCGTAAAGAGCGGGAACCAGGTGTAACCCAGCACCGGAATGCCGCGCCCGCGCAACTCCTTGACTGCGGCGACGGATGCAGTCAGCCAGCGCGAGCGCTCGTCGTCCTGGCCGTGCGCGCTGGTTTCAGTGATGATGATCGGCGTTCGGTAGCGATGGTAATAATCTTCGATGAGGGCGACAAAACCTGCGCCATCCTGCTCGACCGAACGATAAGCAAGGCGTCCCTTGTTATCGTAGTAAATTTGCTGAGTAGACCATTGCGGATAAAAATTCATGCCGAGGACTTCAATCGGAATGGGACGGCTGGCGATCTCAGCCAAGCCGTCCAGTGATGCGCCATTACGCAACAACCAGGGAAACATCGGATGCTCTGGTGTGACGAGGCCGGTAATTAGATCGAAAAACAGATAACCGCGCCGTTGATCTTCCAGCGCCAGCACTTCCAATTCGTGCCGAATCGCGCGGCTCAAGCCAGTCGCTTCCACCTGCACCATCGTTGCATCGGGATCAACAGTCTTGATCGCCTCGACAGTCCGCAGCACGCCTCTGACCAGTTGGAGCATGACGGTAATATAGCCCTTATCGCCACGCAGATACGGTGGCCAAAGGCCGCGCCGTCCACACATCAGTGCGTTGACCAACGGCTCATTGAGCGGCGTGTACCATTTGATGAGCTGGTGGTAGCGGCGGGCAAAAGCGCCGGCATACGCGGCCACCGCGCGCGGATAATCCGGGTTGGCAAACTCCTTCGACAGCCAGAACGGACAGCCATAGTGCATCAGGTCAATGATCGGCGTGAGCTTCAGTTCCTCGACCAGGTACGGAATGACTTCATCCGTCCAGCTCCAATCAAATTCACCGGCTTGTGGCTCGACGCGATACCACGGCACGCCCCAGCGCACGGCGTGCATCCCACTGTCACGAAGTAAGGCCAGATCTTCGCGCCAGTGCTGGTAATGCCCCATCAGTTCGTATTCATCGAGCGCGCGATGTCCGGTCTTTATTTGCGGAACGAAAGTGTCTTCAATACCGCTTGCCCAGATGAAGTCATCCGGCTGCGGGCTTAGTCGCAGGTTTCCCATTTGAAATGGTTTCCCTTTATGGCTAACGGCGATCCGCAGAAAGCAATTTGCTGATCCTCGTCAGCCTGGATCAATTCAACGATCAAGATCAGTTATCAATCTGCCAGGCAACTGTCCGTTGCCGAACAAACATGGTCTTTCTCGCACCTCAGTCTGTCAATGGGGCACCTCTTTGGCTTAGGCAACACTCCTTTCGAGCTAACTTAGTCCCAAAGCCGTTACGCGCACAAGATCGAAAGCGGCAATTTCGCAGTAGCCATACAAACCAACCAGCCTGGCGGCGCGGGGGACTTCGATTTGTCCGATGAACTCGGCTTCGTGCTGAACGTTGAGGAGCGTCTGCTCCTTCCGGAAACGAAACTGCTGAAAGACAAACGGGTCAAAGCTCGCGGGCAGCCGAAAGCTGCGCTCCCCCGTTTGCGTGCTCGCATGAATTGCCCAGCCATCCTGATTGAGTTTGACTGTCAGCAGCGGGCTGAATTCATCTGCGCTGAGTGCGGGATAAAATCCATAGCATTCATACGGGCGCGAATCTCTGATCAACCGCGCATTGATGACCAGTTCGTAATCGGCAGGCACTGGGCCTTTGGTCAGTATCGAAGGCTCGCCTGCCGGGCCGATAAAGCGGAGTTGCTGATTGATAATGCGCCAGCGGTCATCGCTGGCCGTAGTTTCCCAGCCCAGCATCACCGGGTCGGTCTCCGCTTCGGTAAACCAATCCTGCCAGCCACCGGTCAGCGCTAAGCCGGCGAATTCAGCCGTCGCGTCCCTCGTCATCAAAGCTAGCGAAAGCGGTTGCGAATTCAGCCTGCCCGTCCAATTCAAGACATAGCCATCAAGGCTGATTTGAACGCGCAGACCATTGACCTCGACGCGCAGGAGATGAAAAACGTTGAAGTCGAAGTTGGCCGGGAGTTGGAAATTTTGATGCGACCAGCCTTCGTTTGCTTGCCTCGCTACAACGGCTTGTCCCGCTTGTGGCAGCAGGCTGAAGTACAAGACTGTTTCCTTGGCAGCGAGTAGCTTGATGCCAGTCGCGCTCTCACTGGTCTCGACAGAATTTACTTTCAGGCTTACTTCAGCGACGAAATAAGGCGAACGAAGCTGACAGAGCGCCTCTGCTTCTCCGTTGACTGTCTCTTGTTTCAACGACCCATCCCGCACACGCCACTGACCTCCGCTGCAACGCCAATTCGCATCTGGTTCGCTATCGTTCGCTTGATCGAAGTAGTCCGCGATTAACGGAGCCGCTGGCCCAGGCTGCGGCGTCGTGCTTGGCCCGATGATCAACATTCGTTCGCCCGCCCAATCGAGCGGATCAAGCGCCAGCACACGGCTGTCACTCTCTCTGTCCCAGCGGTGATAAACACAGAACAACTGTTGATTATCGGGGCCGCGCACGACCGAATTATGTCCTGGCCCAATCACCTTGCCAGGTATCGTGCGCAAAATCGGCAGCACGTGCACGCCGTCCGCGTGTTGTACCCATTCCTCATCACGATTGATCTGGTCGCTAACCGCATAGCTCACGCCGTAGCTTTCGTGCTGCCAGTTGCCGGAACTGAACATCTGGTAGTAGAGACCTTTGTGCTTGAGCACGAACGAGCCTTCGACTGTATACCAACGCACGCCGCCTTTCTCCTTACGTTGAGGGTCGTAAACTTGCCAGTCATAACGCGCTCTGGTGACCGGCTGCGGTTTGCCACGCAGCGTGTATGGATCGAGCATCAGATCACACACCGTGCCAGTGCCAATCTGCTGATAGTCCAGAAAATCACTCGCGTAAAAGAGCCAGCGCTGGCCGTCGTCATCAATGAACACGTGTGCGTCAATCGCAAAGTCTTCAAAAGTGAGCCGCACGCCACTGTCAATAAATGGCCCCGCCGGATGTATCGCTTCAGCCACGCGAATCTGCATGCGCGTCTCATTGCCGACGCTGTAGTACATCCGAAACGCACCGTTGTCATAGATGACCTCCGGCGCCCAGTAACAGGTGGCGTCCAGATCGAGCGGCTCCATTGCGCCACCCAGTTCGCGCCAATGAAGGAGATCGCGCGAGTGCAATATGCCGAAGCAGCGCCCGTCGTGCCAAAAGCCTGTGCAATAGCACCAATACTCATTCAGATGTTTCAGCACAAATGGGTCGGGACAGGAACGCGGATGGACAGGGTTCTGATAGGTCATTGCATTTACCGGTCTGCTAAATTTGTAAGCCCGCTTGTTCGCAACTGGTGTTCCAGCCTGAATGCGCCCGCCGCAATTGTGGTCAGCTTATTTGTATATGGAACCAAAACGGACAAAGTAGCTACGTCTTGTACCTCTTGCGAACACCTTTGCCGCAGCTTCGTAGCTAACCGCTTGCTTGCGGCCAATGGCACCTCAATTGCACCACTGACTTTTTGAGAAACAGAGGGAATTTCTTTGGGCTGAGGAAAGGCAGCCTTGGCGTCTGAATCAATGTTCGGATGCTTAAACAAGATAATTATGGAGAGCAAAGCAAAATTATTTGGACATCCAATTCATCCGATGATGATCGTCTTTCCGCTGGGATTGTTCGCCACTGCGGTGATCTTTGACATCATCAGTTTGGCGACTGAAAACAGTTTTTGGACTGGCATGTCTTATTACCTGATTTATGCAGGTATCATCGGCGGATTGGCCGCAGCGATCTTTGGTTTTATTGACTATCTGGCAATTCCGGCACACACGCGGGCCAAATCTATCGGCTTGCTGCACGGTGTGGGCAACGTAATTGTCGTGGCGTTGTTTATCGGAAGCTGTCTATTGCGCCGACCGGCGCCTGAAGCGCCACCTGTGATGGCGCTGACTCTCTCTTTCACCGGCGTTGCGCTTAGTCTATTGACCGGCTGGTTAGGCGGCGAATTGGTTGATCGGCTTGGCGTGGGTGTGGATCAAGGCGCGCATTTGAATGCGCCGAATTCGCTGTCCGGTCGCCCGGCTAGCGAACAGGCAATCCGAGTTGCTTCTCGCACGGATCAGCCTTATCAAACGCGCTGAAAGAGGTGAGACGTGGCAAAGGAACTAGGTCAACATACTTCTGTGTGGAGGCAGACGGCGTTGCCGGAACTGCCTCCACTTGACCGCGACGCACAATGTGATGTCTGCGTGGTCGGAGCAGGCATCGCCGGACTGACCACCGCTTATCTGCTGACCCGCGTGGGGCTGAAGACGCTCGTCATTGATATGAATCAGATCGGCGGCGGTGAAACCGGGCGCACTACCGCTCATCTGACTTACGCGCTGGATGATCGTTACTTCAATTTGGAAAAGCTGCACGGGCAGGCCGGGGCGCAACTGGCCGCCGCCAGTCATAACGCTTCGATTGATTTGATTGAATCCATCGTGCGTGGTGAAAAGATTGATTGCTCGTTTGAGCGGGTGGATGGTTATCTATTCCTCAAGCCCGGTGATCCCGCAGATACGCTTGATCGAGAGCTTGAAGCAACGCACCGCGTTGGACTGACGGCGGTGGAGAAAGTCGCGCGGGCGCCGCTCAATAGCTTTGACACCGGGCCAGCGTTGCGCTTCCCGCAGCAGGCACAGTTTCACCCGCTGAAATATCTGGCTGGGTTGACTCAGGCGCTCTTGCAAAAGGGCGGCAAAGTTTTCACCCAAACGCGCGCCAAAAAAATCGCTGGCGGAAACTCTGCCACTATCACTACCTACTCTGGACACACCATTACTGCTGATGCTGTGGTCGTAGCCACCAACACGCCGATCAATGATGTCGTCACTATTCACACCAAACAGGCGGGCTATCAAACTTATGTTATAGGCGCGCGCGTACCCGCTGGTTCAGTGCCATTGGCACTTTATTGGGACACGGGCGATCCGTATCACTACTTGCGCCTGCATCACCTCAACAATGATTTCGATCTGCTGATCGTGGGTGGCGAAGATCACAAGACTGGTCAGGAAGAAAACCCTGAGCAGTGTTACTCGCGCTTGGAAGCCTGGACGCGCGAACGCTTTCCAATGATTCAGGATATTGAATATCGCTGGTCGGGCGAAGTGATGGAGCCGGTAGATGGCTTGGCCTTCATCGGGCCGAATCCGAGCAGTGAAGCCAACGTTTACATTGCCACCGGCGATTCAGGCAATGGCATGACGCACGGCACGGTGGCCGGAATGCTGCTGGCCGATCTGATTCAAGGTCGCAAAAACGCCTGGGCTGATTTGTACGATCCGGCGCGGCTGACGCCGCGCGCGGTTAAGGATTTCGTCAAAGAGAATTTCGACGTCGCAGTCTATCTGACCGACTGGGTAACCGGCGGCACGGCGGACGAGGCGGCAGAGATTCCGCGCGGGACTGGGGCAATCGTGCGCAGAGGCTTGCGCAAGGTCGCCGCCTATCGTGACGCAGCGGGCACGCTGCACGAGCATTCAGCCGTCTGCACACATCTGGGTTGCATCGTGCATTGGAACAACGCGGAGCAGAGTTGGGATTGTCCGTGTCACGGTTCCCGCTTCGATCCGCATGGCAAGGTCATCCACGGCCCGGCCAACCGTGACTTGGCGCCAGTCAAGGCAAGCAGGCAGGGAGCAAAATAAACTGATGAGCCGGGCTTTTCTGTTCGCAACCGGGATTGAAAATAGTGCGCCTACCATCTGCCAAGGGACAGTGCGCGTGGACGAGATGGAGAAGTGTAGCCACTACCAGCGCTGGCGCGAGGACTTCGAGTTGGTTCAGGAGTTGGGCATATACTTCCTGCGCTATGGCCCGCCGCTACACCGCACGTATTTAGGGCCGGAGTTTTACGACTGGGACTTTGCGGACGAGACTTTCGGCGATCTGCGGCGGCGCAACATCGCGCCGATTGCCGACCTCTGTCATTTCGGCGTGCCGGATTGGATTGGTAATTTTCAGAACCCCGATTTCCCTGAATTGTTCGCGGCCTACGCCAGAGCTTTTGCGCAACGTTTTCCCTGGGTGCAGTTGTACACGCCTATCAACGAGATGTTTATTTGCGCGACGTTCTCAGCCAGCTACGGTTGGTGGAACGAGCAGATGCGGAGCGACCGCGCGTTCGTCAACGCGCTCAAACACATCGTCAAAGCCAACGTGCTGGCGATGCAGGAGATTCTCAAAGTTCGCCCCGACGCTATCTTTGTGCAGAGCGAATCAACCGAGTATTTCCACGCCGAAAACCCAAAAGCGATTGGGCCAGCCGAAATTCTGAATGCAAAGCGCTTTCTCTCGCTCGATCTCAACTACGGACGCCGTGTTGCTTCGGAGATGTACGAATACTTGATGGACAACGGCATGCTGCGCGAGGAGTATCATTTCTTTCTGCACAACAATCTGAAGCACTACTGCATTATGGGCAACGACTATTATGTGACGAACGAGCACCGCGTCTCTGCCGACGGCAATACGCGAGCATCGGGCGAAGTCTTCGGCTACGCCGAGATTACGCGACAATATTACAACCGCTACCTGCTGCCGGTAATGCACACGGAAACAAATATGATGGAGGGACCGAACGGGGACGAAGCCGTCAACTGGCTGTGGAAAGAGTGGGCCAACGTGCTGCGCGTGCGCAACGACGGTGTGCCGATTGTGGGCTTCACCTGGTATTCGTTGACGGATCAAGTGGATTGGGACACAGCCTTGTGCGAGATGAACGGTCGCGCCAACCCGCTGGGCCTGTTCGATCTGGATCGCCGGATTCGCCCGGTTGGCGAAGCGTACCGGCAACTGATTCACGACTGGCGCACGGTGCTCCCGACGCAGAGCGTCTGTTTGCGCCTGCCGGTGGTTTTCCCCAACGAGTATGAAGGGCCTTACGCGGTAACCGAACCGTGGGAACGGGCACCCGAGTCGGATCGCGCAATGCGGACTGAGCCTGCGGTTACTGAACTCCAGGGATAAATCGGCACGGGCACGTTTATCAGTGGTACACTGCCTAAAGCGAAACGTGGAAATGCGCGCACAGATCAAGCCAATCAACCACAAGGAGGAATTGCGCCAGCCGTGATTAACCCGGATGCAGTAAGAGCCGTCTTCAAAGAGATCTATGGCCGCGAACTACGGCTGTTCCGCGCGCCGGGCCGTGTCAACCTGATCGGCGAACACACCGATTACAACGAAGGCTTTGTGCTGCCAATGGCGATTGACCGTTCGACCTTTGCCGCCAGCGCAGCACGCGACGACCGTCTGGTGCGCGTCCATTCGGCCACTGTGCAGGAGCAGATGACCTTCGATTTGGACAATCCGGGCCAGCCGCGACGGGGCATCTGGCTTGATTATGTGGAAGGCGTAGCACAGGCGCTGCTCAACAAACTCAAAGATGAGGGCAAACGGTTGCGTGGAGCAGACATGTTATTGATGTCGGATGTGCCTACGGGCGGCGGGTTGTCATCGTCGGCGGCACTCGAAATTTCAGTGGGTCTGGCGCTGCTGGCGCTCTCAGGCATAGAACCGGACGGCAAGCTGTTGGCGCTCGCAGGACAACAGGCGGAACACGAGTACGTCGGCGCGAAGGTCGGTATTATGGATCAATGGACATCGGTGCAGGGCGTCCGTGGAGCGGCGCTGCTGCTTGATTGTCGCTCGCTTGAGACTGGCGTGATTCCACTGGACATTTCGGAAGTGGCAATTGTCGTTTGTGATTCGCACGTCAAACACGAACTGGCAGCCTCGGAATACAACACGCGACGCGCGGAATGCGAACGCGGCGTCGAGTTGTTGCGCGAGTTTCTGCCGGGCATTCGCGCGTTGCGCGATGTCAGTCTGTCGGAATTCGAGCGCTACGAAGCTCGCCTGCCGCAGCCCGTCCGAAAGCGTTGCCGCCATGTGATCTCGGAAAATGAACGGACGCTGGCAACGGCAGACGCCTTGCGCGCGGGCAACTTTACGCAGGCAGGCCAACTCATGCATCAATCACACACTTCGCTGCGCGATGACTATGAAGTCAGTTGCGCTGAGTTAGATTTCTTGACCGAGACGGCCTTAGGCGTTCCGGGAGTGTTGGGCGCGCGTATGACAGGCGGCGGGTTTGGCGGCTGCACTGTCAATCTTGTGCAGCGTACCGCGCTTGAACATCTCACAACAACTATCGTCAGTGAATACCAGCGTGCGTTTAATATTCAGCCAACTGTTTCTGAGGTTGAACCTGCTGAGGGTGCAAGTGAATTGACTTGATTAGAGTTGACGTGTAGCACTGCATTCGGTCAGTTCACTTCTGGCACCTCAACCTGTCCGACCGCAGTACAAATAAGAACACATTTCTTTCTCGTTTTTTTACACTCTGTTCGCTTAGCGTTCAGCACGATCTTGCCTTAACTAACCATTGGGCCGCTAACCACTGTATTTTCTCTCTCACTCCACTTGGCACATTCGTTGCTCTAGCTCTACTAACGCGGATAGCTCTATTGCTTCTGCTCCCTTAACAATGGAGAAAATATGGCGAAGAAAGATGTTTTATCTAATGTAGACGTTCCTCTCACTCACTTGAGGAAGCCAAGCTATTCAACCGACTTATCTCACTCGAGTTTGCGTAATGTGCATGGGCGTGCAGAGGCGACTGCCGCGCGTTTGGCACGAGTACCCGATCTGATTTGTCTCTCACATCTGCGGTGGGATTTCGTTTGGCAGCGTCCGCAACATTTAATGAGTCGTTGCGGGCGTGACCGCCGCGTCTTTTTTGTCGAAGAGCCTATCTATGGTGCTAGCGTCCCGCGCTTGGAAATCGGCACGCGCGATTGCGGCGTGCAGGTAGTCGTGCCGCACTTACCGAATGGTTTGGATGAGCTTGAAATTATAGCTTTGCAGCAGGCGCTGCTGATTGATGAATTGTTTATCGAGTACGAAATCAGCAATTACTTTCTTTGGTACTACACACCAATGGCGCTCAGCTTCACACGGCATCTGGAACCGCTGGTCAGAATCTACGACTGTATGGACGAGTTGTCAGCTTTCAAAAACGCGCCACCGAATTTGAAGCGACTCGAAGCAGAATTGCTCGAATGCGCTGATTTGGTCTTTACCGGCGGACATAGCCTTTACGAAGCCAAGCGTCATCTGCACCCACACATTCATCCATTCCCCAGCAGCATCGAAGCTGCGCATTTCCAACAGGCGCGTCAACTCACTACAGAGCCCGCTGACCAGCGCGACATTCCACATCCCCGCTTGGGGTTCTTCGGCGTGATTGACGAACGTCTGGATGTCGAATTACTCGCCGGAATGGCCGAGGCGCGCCCAGATTGGCATTTTGTGTTGCTCGGCCCGGTCGTCAAAATTGATCCGGCTGAATTACCGCAGCGCCCAAATATTCATTATCTGGGTAGCAAAGACTACAAAGAACTCCCGGCCTATCTGGCAGGCTGGGATATTGCGATGCTCCCCTTTGCCAGAAATGAATCCACCCGATTTATCAGTCCGACTAAAACTCCTGAATACCTAGCAGCAGGCATTCCCGTGATCTCGACTTCGATCCGCGATGTAGTGCGTCCGTATGGCCAGCAGGGTCTAGTGAAAATCGCCGACACGGTGCCTGAGTTTATCCAGGCGGCTGAAGCCTTGATGTGCGCCGGTTTCGACCGGGCGGCGTGGCTGCGCCAAGTGGACGAAACACTCGCCACGAGCTCCTGGGATCGTACCTGGGAACAGATGCTTCAGTTCATCAAACAGCGCATTGTTGCGCATTATCCCGTGCAGCGGCCTGTTATACCTACCAGCAAGCCGAGTCGGAGTAATGCCGCATTCGCGCCGATGGCGTCTGGCGATTAGCTTCAGGAAAGGTTTGCAATGTTTGATTATCTGATTGTTGGGGCTGGCTATGCCGGGAGTGTGTTAGCAGAACGATTGGCGAACCAGGCAGGGCAGAAAGTTTTGCTTGTTGACAAGCGCCCGCACATCGGCGGGAACGCTTACGATCATTACAATGACGCGGGCATTCTGGTTCATCGCTATGGGCCACACATCTTTCACACCAACTCGCGCGAAGTCTTTGAATACCTCTCACGCTTCACACAATGGAGACCGTACGAACACCGCGTGCGGGCCAGCGTAGACGGCCAATTGTTGCCGATCCCGATCAATCTGGACACCGTGAACCGGCTTTACGGGCTGCAACTGAATTCTTTCCAACTGGAAGAGTTTTTCGCGTCGAAAGCCGAGCATTGCGAGCAGATTCGCACTTCCGAAGATGTCATCGTCAGCAAGGTTGGGCGCGAGTTGTACGAAAAATTCTTTCGCAACTACACGCGCAAGCAATGGGACTTAGACCCGTCGGAACTCGACTCCTCGGTGATCGCGCGTGTCCCGGTGCGCACCAATCGCGACGACCGTTACTTCACCGATGCCTATCAGGCGATGCCACTGCACGGTTACACGCGGATGTTCGAGAATATGCTCGATCATCCACGCATCAGCATCTTGCTCAACACTGATTACCGTGAGATCGAACACGTCATTCCCTTTAAGGAGATGATTTATACCGGCCCGATTGACGAGTTCTTCGATTTCCGTTTTGGCAAATTGCCCTATCGCTCACTGGAATTCAAACACGAAACAATAGACAAACCTGTGTATCAACCCGTGCCGGTCGTTAATTTCCCAAACGAGCACGCTTACACGCGCATCACCGAATTCAAATACCTGACCGGGCAGGAGCACAGCAAGACCGGTATTGTTTATGAATATCCGCGCGCCGAGGGTGATCCTTACTATCCCGTACCGCGCCCGGAAAACATGGAGCTGTACAAGAAATATCAGGAGCTAGCCAAGACGACCAAGGGTGTGCACTTCGTTGGTAGACTGGCCACCTATAAATATTACAATCAAGATCAGGTCGTTGCGCAGGCGTTGACGCTGTTTGCCAATTTGACTGGCAGACAGACCAAGCTGAAATAACCCACTCCCCTCGATCTGAATGAGATTCAAAAGCTTCTTTCAGGCTGGGTTTGAAGGCAGCACGGGATATAACCGGCACGGGCAGTGGATAGATCAGGTCTGCGCCACGCAGCACGATCTGTTTGCCGAGCAGGATTACCGGCTGCTGCGCGAAGCAGGCATCCATACTGCGCGCGAAGTCGTCCGTTGGCCGCTGGTGAATCGCGGCGCGTGCTATGACTTCTCGACCGTCGAACCGTTTCTGGCGGCGGCGGCGCGTCACGAGATCGAGCTCATCTACGATCTGTTTCACTTCGGCTACCCGGACGACGTTGATCTCTTTTCTGCTGACTTCCCGCCCCGGTTTGCCGATTACTGTTTCGCTGTCGCCAGTTTCATCACGCGACAGACTGCCCAAGTCTGTTCTTTCACGCCGATCAACGAGCCATCTTTCTTTGCCTGGGCCGCAGGCGAAGCCGGCTTGTTTGCGCCACATCAAACCGGACGCAGTTGGGAATTGAAAACCCAACTGATCAAAGCCGCGATTCAAGGTATTAACGCCATCCACGCCGCCAATCCCAGAGCGCGCATCGTCAACGTTGACCCGCTTTGCCGCGTCGCGCTTCCCATTGCCAACTCTGCGTCGCACAACGAGGTCGAGCATTTCAATAATCACGTAGTTTTCCAGAGCTGGGATATGCTCTGCGGCAAGTTGCTGCCAGAGTTGGGCGGTAGCCCCAAACATCTAGACATTGTCGGAATCAACTACTACTGGACGAACCAGTGGGAATGGCAACAGACAAGTCCTTTAGAGGAGGACGATCCGCGTTGTTGCTCGTTGGGCGATTTGATCCGCACGGTCTGGCAGCGTTACGGAACGGAAATGCTGATCAGTGAAACCAGTGCGGTTGGCTCGCGCCGCGCACCCTGGCTGCGCGAGTTGGCGATTGAAGTCGAACAAGTCATCAATGCTCAAATTCCATTGCGCGGAGTTTGCCTCTATCCGATTCTCGGTATGCCTGAATGGCACGCGCCGCACGAATGGACGCGCATGGGCTTATGGGATCTGGTTGAGCAAGACGGGAAGCTGCTGCGCGTGCCAGAGGGAGAAATGATGCGGGCGTTGCGTGAAGTAACGCGTTTGGAGCCACACGCAACGCAAGTCAAAGAGGCTCACCGCGAGGTTCTTCATGCAAGGAAGAGGCTGGCGCAGCCTGCCTGATAGCGACTGTTGACCACCTTCTTTAACCTCCGAGCCAGAGCTTGCTCCAAGCCACCTGTGTTACGGGTTATCCACTATTTTGCCGCTCTTGTCTTTCATAACCTTATTCAAGAATGTGCAAACTCATGCGACAAAGAGTGCCGCGTCAGATAGACGCGGCCAGCACTTCAGTCGGTGAATGCCGCTTTAGCAATTTGTAAGAACGGCGCTTCGGTTGAGCCGGTGATGTGGTGTTATTTGACGGCTGTCTGAGCAGAACCAACAAGGCAGCCTCTTCTGGACGCAGGTCAAAACTATTGCTAGCTGGGGTTGCTGACTCTTGCTCCAACGCAGAAAGCAATGCACCTTGCAGATATAGTTGCACTACCAATGGATGTACATAAGACTTCCGGCAAATAGTTGGTGTATTGCCGAGCCGTTGCGCTACGCATTCAAGCGCGCGCACGACATTTCTTTTGGCAGCGGTTTGTGAAGTGAAATCGCAGCGCACCCGCAGCGCCGCCAGCGCCAATACGGTGCCTGCCCACGTGCGAAAATCCTTTGCTGTGAAATCTTCGCCGGTCAGCTCGCGTAGATAATCATTCACCTCCGCCGAACCAATAGTTTGCGGCTGGCCTTCGCCATCCAAATATTGAAAAAGCTCTTGCCCAGGCAAGTCGCGGCAACTTCGCACGATCTTGGCCAAGCGCCGGTCATTCAGGTCAATTGCGTGGCTGACGCCGCTTTTGCCGCGAAATTGAAAGCGCAAGCTCGCGCCGGAAATGTTCACATGCCGATCACGCAGCGTCGTCAATCCGAAGGAGCCATTGGTACGCGCGTACTCTTCATTGCCGACGCGAATCAGAGTTGTTTCGAGCAAGCGCACTACAGTCGCCAGCACTTTACGGCGACACAAGCCAGGCAGGCTCAAATCCCGTTCGGTGATTTGACGCACCACCGGCAGCGCCCGCCCGAAGGCTGCCAGGCGTTCAAATTTCGTCTCATCGCGCACCGCGTGCCAGCGGGCGTGATAGCGGTATTGCTTGCGCCCTTTGGCATCGCGACCCGTGGCCTGTAGATGGCCATTTGGAAGCGGACAGATCCAAACATCCCGCCACGCGGGCGGTATCGCCAATGCCTTGATGCGGCGCAGAGCTTCGGCATCGCGCACGGTCTTCCCCGCCGCATCCAAGTAGGTAAATCCACGCCCCGCCCGTTTGCGCGTGAGGCCGGGCGCTTGGTCGCTGACATAACGCAGGCCAGCCGCTTTGGCGGCAACCAACGGATTGGTCACAGCAACCGGATCAACAAGCTGTTTTTTTGTCTTCTGTTTTGTCACGATAAGGATTGATGTAAGCGAGATGCCGAAGCTCAAGTCGCGCGCGACGAATAGATAAAACAAAGGCTGCCTGAGTTATGTCACAGCATCCCCCTACACTGTAAGCACCGAACTCAGGCAGCCATGTTCATTACTGTTGCGGAGAAGAAGAACCTGCTGGTGGGCAGGCGCTCTGACTCCCGTGCATATTCCCCACCTCAGAAATGATCTTGGTGAATCAATCACCGCCGCGGAACAAAGCAAAAGACAGGCCACATTCAATCATTGCCAAAATCGCCGACCTATAAGGCGGTTCGCCAGTTTTTGCGCGTAGGTTTCTCAGTTATCGAACACTCGATGTCAGCCGGGGATACACTGCAACAAAAATCCATACAGTGCGCCAGCCTTGAGCCACCAGTACACCGTCGAACAAACGAATAAAAGTGGGCGTTACTGCACGACATTTGCTCCTCATTAGTTGTTCGACAAGCTGACAACCCAAATCTATGGCTAAGGATTTGAAAATGCAGTTTCGACCAGTGGCCACAGGCCTTTTCGCTATTTCAGGTTTTCACCTGCTAGGTGAAGTGGTAGCGCTGTACCGTAGACTGTCAGTCTGCGGCAGACTCCACCAGTCGCTTACTTGGGGAGACCGCCGCAGACTGACAGTCTACGGTACAGGTTTAGCCTTCGATTTGGGCTGCCAGCTTGCCGAACAGTGCGCTAAACCGAATGCTTCTCAAGCATTCACAATTTATACAAAGGGCAAAATGAGGGAGTGAGCCTTATGAAAAACGAAAAAGATTTACTAAAACGTAGACCGAGTGTGTTCAATCGCATGCTCTTCGTTCCCCTGCTGCTAGTAATTGGGATGGGCGCTACCTGCACCCAGCAGGAAATCGCGCCAGCAGGTTTGAAAACCGCGCTAGTCAATGACGCTGGCACAGCGGCTGCGCCAGGTTCTTATGCCGACGTAGTCAGCCGCGTCGCACCGGCAGTGGTGACTGTCCGCTCTGAGCGCCATACGCGAGCGCCACAGCAGTTTCCATTTTCTGATGATCCACTCTTCCGCGAATTTTTCGGCCGACAATTCGACGAAGGCAGCCAGCCGCCGCGGGAACGTTTGCAGCGTGGGCTTGGCTCCGGCGTCGTAGTAAACGCGGACGGGAACATTCTGACCAATCATCACGTCGTGGATGGAGCGGAACAGATTACCGTCGAACTGAACGACAATCGCGTGCTTGAAGCGAAGGTGGTCGGCTCGGATGCGCCAAGCGACTTGGCCGTGCTGAAAATCAACGCTGGCAATTTGCCTGTGCTCTCGCTGGGCGATTCGGATCGTGTCCGCATCGGCGATGTTGCGTTGGCAGTCGGCAATCCACTGGGCCTAGGCCAAACCGTCACCGCCGGAATCATCAGCGCCAAAGGCCGTACAACCGGTTTGAGCGATGGCAGCTTCGAGAGCTTTTTACAAACCGATGCGCCAATCAATCAGGGCAATTCCGGCGGCGCGCTGGTCAACACAACAGGTGAATTGATCGGCATCAACTCGCAGATTCTGTCGCCTACGGGTAGCAACATCGGCATCGGCTTCGCCATTCCATCCAATATGGCGCGCAGCGTTATGGACCAGCTCATCAAGACCGGCAAAGTTCGGCGCGGCCAACTCGGCGTGACGATGCAGCCAGTGACCGCAGAGATTGCCGCCAGCCTGGGGCTGAAAGAAGTGCGCGGCGTAATCATCAACGCAGTCACGCCCGGCAGCCCGGCAGAACGCGCCGGACTGAAACAGGGTGACGTCATCACGGCTTTCAACGGCGCGCCAATCGTTGACAGCAACAGCCTGCGCAACAGCGTGGCTGGCTCAGCGCCGGGTACGGAAGTGAGCTTGACCATTCTGCGCGATGGCAAGGAACAGCAGGTACGCGCTACGCTGGGAGAACTCATTCCCCAAAGCGCCATTGCAACTTCGCGTGGCAGTGAAACGCCCGGCGCAGGCGAAAGCAACAAATTCGGCCTGACCGTGATGCCGCTCACCCCGGAGCTTGCTTCACGACTGGGTATCAATGTTCAGACTCGCGGCGTAGTCGTCAACCAGATTGATCCGGCTGGCCCGGCGGCTAATATTGGCTTGCAACAAGGCGATGTGATTGCGCAGGTCAATCGCCAAGCGGTGGCCTCCGCGGCTGAACTGCAAACGGCATTGGAACGCACAGGCGACCGACCGGCTTTGTTGCTGGTGAATCGGCGCGGCAACAATTTGTTTCTGACGTTTCGACATCGGTAGCGCTAAGGTCAGGGCAGATCTGTGTGTCTGTCCCCGTGATTAAGCACACACTAAATCCGGGGCAGACACCCAGGTCTGCCCCGACACTGATTTACAACTCAATCCAGGAATCAGCTCCTACAAACGCCTATTTGCAAAAAACGCTTGAATCAGCTATTGATGCCGAGCATCAGCGTAGCGAGCGAACTTTTCAAACTTTAATTTCAGTTCAGTAAGACTGCCTGGCATGCATTGAGCGGGCAGGTATGACAGTTTCCAAACGAGCGAAGGACTGGAATGGCAGCGGAGAGCTAATACTATGGACGAGCGTGATAACGAAGCGACTATTACTGAACAGGAAAAAACCGAGATTGCCGAAGAGCTAGGAACGACGAACCAGCCGCAACGTTGGGTGACGGTGGCTGGGATCGTTTGTTTGTTGGTCAGCCTGTTGATCTACGTGCTGCGGCTGGATCGCGTGGTCGGCTTGTTCGTGGATGACGCTTGGTATGTGTTGTTGGCCAAATCACTAGCGACTGGACACGGCTATTCGCTGCTCAATTCACCATCGCCTGATATTTTGCCGCTCTATCCGCCCGCCTTTCCTTTCATTCTCTCGCTGGTCTATCGCATTGCTCCGAGCTTCCCGGAAAATATTCAGTGGCTAAAAGCCGTCTCGGTTGTGGCGATGATGGGCGTCGGCATCTGTGCTTATCGCTACTTTGTGCGTGACCGTAGCGTATCACCTTTTGTCGCGCTGGGCATTGCGTTCTCGACGGTGCTAAGTCCGATGCTGGTCTTCCTCGCCACTTCGACAGTGATGTCGGAGTGCGTCTTTACGCTCAATTTTCTGCTGGTGATTCTGGTGGTCGAGCGTTGCGTGAAGCAAGGCTCGAGCGCGCGGGGCTTACAACTCGCTGCACTAGCCGCCGGGCTGGCCTCGACAGCTTTTCTGATGCGCTCTACCGCCGTCGCATTGATCCTCGCCGTACTAATTTACTTGGTCAAAGAAAAATTGACGCGCGCGGCACTGCTCTTTGCAGTAGTGTCAATGTTGCTCTGTGCCCCTTGGACAATTTATACGCGCGTGCACACGCCTACGCCTGCACAGCAGAAAGAGCAGGGCGGCCACATCGTCCAGCCTTACACCACGCAGTTCTGGCAGCGGCGCGCGGGCTTCGCAGGCACTGGTCAGGTATCGGCAGCCGACCTACCCGCCCGCGTTTGGGATAACATCACCACCATCGCCGGACGTGATGTGGCACGCATCCTTTCAGCGCCTGTCTTCGAGGCTTTGCGAAATCCCTATGAGGAGGCGAAATCTGCGGACGTGCAGTCGGGTGGCAGCGCCAGCCCGCTCTTCTACTCGTTCTTGCTCAGCGCATTGGTGCTCGCGGGCTTCATCTCGGTCGTGCGCAAAAAGATCACACTAGCCGAAATCGCCGTTGTTACTTCGTTGGGCGTGACGGTGTTGTGGCCTTGGGAGACGGTGCGTTTCGTACTGCCACTGATTCCTTTTTTGACCTTTTACTTCCTGCTGGGTTGCGCTCTGCTCTACCAGGCGATTGAGAAACTGCGCAAGCGTGAGACTGCGCGCGCGCCAGAGATGGCGATGGGCGCAGTCGTAGGGTTGCTGGTGCTGATCAATCTCTTTGGCAATGTGAACTACATCTTGCGCAGCGCAGGCGCTTCTGCGTTGGATCGCCCGCAGTGGCTGCAAATTTTCGATGGCGCTGAAACCATGCTCAAATGGGTTGCCAAGAACCCGGCCAAAGGAGCGGTGCTCGCCACCAACAATCCGCCGCTCGCCTATCTCTATACTGACAGCAAAACCGTGGGTTCGGATGATCCGACAGGTAATTGGGAAAACTGGAAGCGGCTGGGCGTGCGCTTCATCGTGCGCCTGTCGGTCTACCCCGAAGCAATTGACCCGGCGGAGAGCAAGTACGCGACTGTTTATCGCGACCGGAATAACCCGAATTTTCGGGTCGTAGACTTAGGCTCGCCGGAATCGCGCGTGGCGTGGGAGGCGCCGCCAGGATTCGTCTACGAGAAGTTCAAAGATGTCTACAGATTCCTGCCGCTCGGCGTGCTCGGCCTCTGGCTTTTATTGTTGCGCGCGCCGTCCGGGTGGAAGAGCCGCGCGAGTGGCTTTGGACATAAACCAGTGGCGGTATTTGTGGCCTGCGCTCTGGTGCTGCTCCTCCTCGCTGTCTTCAGCATGCGCCGCAAGTCAGCGACAGCCGATGAAGTGACGCACATCCCCGCGGGCTATACGAATCTTGCGCTGCATGACTTCCGCATGAACCCGGAGCATCCGCCGTTTATCAAGCTGCTCGCCGCCCTGCCGCTGCGCTTCTTGCATCCTAAAGTTGACACTGCTGATGAGGACTGGAGCAAAACGCTGGACGCCGGTTATTTCGGCTACAAGTTTCTTTACTACTGGAATGACGCTGACAAGCTGATCTTCTGGGCCAGACTTCCGATAGTGTTGATCTCTATTTTGCTGCTTTGCGCAGTCGGTTATTGCGCGTGGAATCTTTACGGATGGAAGGCCGGGGTGTTGGCGCTCTTGCTCTACTTGCTCAACCCAGAGTTGCTGGCGCATGGCCAACTCGTCACGACTGACCTCGGCATCTCGTGCTTCATCTTCATCGGCGTTTACGCTTTCTACCGGGCGTTGCGGCGCTTGACCATACTCAACGCCGCGCTGTTTTGTGTCGCCATCGGTTGCGCGTTGATCACCAAATACTCCGGCATTTTTGTCTTTCCTGTCCTGGTGCTGATCAGCATGGTCTTCGCGCTCTCACAGGATGAAACTGAAGTGCGGCTGAAACGCGCTAGCGAGCTTGGGCGCACTATCAAATCGCGCTACGGCAAGCTGGCAGTGGCGGGCGGTTTGATCGTCGCGTCGGGCTTTGTGTCATTAGCGATGATCTGGGCCTGTTACGGCTTCCGCCACCGCATCTCGCCCGACCCGGCCATCTCGCAACGCATGGCTTGGCAACGTTATTGGGACAGGGGCGGCTTGATGAACAACCTCGGCAAAGTCGCCAAAGAGTGGAACATTGTGCCTGAATCGTATACCTATGGTTTACTGTTCGTGCCTTTATCAACTGAAAAGAGGCGGGCCTTCCTGCTGGGAGAGGTTTCGCGCACTACTGGTTGGCGCTATTACTTCCTGGTGAGCTTCCTGGTCAAAACACCCATTCCGCTCCTGATTTTTATCCTGCTGGGTTTTATTTTCATCAAGCGTTACGGCGCCGGGCTGACGGCTGAGTTCATGCTTTTGTGTCCGGTTGTAGTTTTTATGCTGCTGGCCAGCGTCAATACGCTCAACATTGGGAACCGGCATATTCTGCCAGTCTACCCTTTTCTGATCGTCTTCGCCGCGAAGGTCGCACGCGTCTTCGATGAGCAGCGCCAACGTCTCTGGGCCGCTGCTTACGCATTGTTATTGGCTTGGTACATTGCGGGAACGCTTTTTCTCTATCCGCATTTTCTAGCGTACTTCAATGAAATTGCGGGTGGCCCTAATGGCGGCTACGAATGGCTGGCCGATTCGAATATTGATTGGGGGCAAGATCTGAAAGGGCTGGCGGAATATCGCCGGCAACATCCGGGAGAACCGTTCTACCTCGCCTACTTCGGCACGGCCAAACCAGAATATTATGAACTCCAGCCGAAATATCTGGCGGCGTACAACAACGAAGCCTTGCACGGGAGAGAGTTGGAACCGTTGTCTGAGATTCCGCGCGGGGCATTGCTGGCGGTCAGCGTCAATAGCCTTCAATGTCTTTGGATCGCGAATCCGGAGTTCCCAGGCATCGAACAATTCATGCGTCAGTTGAAAACTCTGGACCCGATAGCCAAGATCGGCTATTCAATCTTTATCTATCGCATGCCATGATGAAAACCTTCGACAAGCTCGCAAGCTTGCCGGACAAGCAGCACTCGCAGCCTTTTCTTTGGTAGGTAGCATAGCTTGTCAATAATCACTTAGCGCGGTATGAGCAGTTGGTAATTCACCGATGACCGTGAAGCACATTCAATCATTTTTTTTCGACGCTCTTTGGGGCCTTTTCCTCATAGCCTTCATTGCTCTTGGATATAGTGGGAGCGGAACATCGTTTTTACCAGATGCGCTAACCCGATCAACCATAGCTGGCAATCAGTATGCGACCACTGACGCCTACTTTAAGACACTCAAGGTGCCACGGCCATCTGAATCCATTCAAGCCGCCATGGCCGAACTCCCCTCGTCTGATCCCATCCTATTTGTCGGTTGGAGCAACGCCACGGCCTTCGAGTCAAAATATTTCGCTATCAGCTATCTGAGTTGGCCCCGCCAAGTTTACGTCCTGGGTTGTAGTCAGTCAGGCCAACCGCCTCACCAATTCAAGTGGGCTGAGACGCCAGCAGAAGGTCTAAAAATAGCAGGCGTTCTGTTTTATCAGATAGCGCCGCCAAGCTCGTTGCCGGGCGGGAAAGCGATTGGTCCACTGCTGAAATTAGTTCCGGCGTCGGAGACAATGAAATGGACTTCATACTGTTCACAACCGCCCTTGTGATATTACTGCTGGCAGGGTGCGGAGTCGTGTTGCTGATCGTCCCACCCAGATATGCGCTGAGCGTGCCCGAGTTGCTGAGTCTCTCCATTCTTTTTGGCGCCGCCTTTATTTCGCTAACATCATTCATTACGGGGCTGCTTTTTTCCGGAGCCACTTTGCGCTGGATTACTGCCTTAGCCTGTCTTGCCGCAGGAGCAACCGGGATTGCTGTGAGAAGGCGGCAAAGAACATGGAGCATTTATGCATTACCTTCGCGGATGGAGGCGCTCCTGCTTGCTGTCCTCTTGATTGTTCAGACAGTGATAGTAAGTTGGTGGTCTTTCAACAGCCAACTCGGTGGAGATGGTTTAGCGATTTGGGACATAAAGGCCAGACTGGCCTACCTCAATGGTGGGGCTATTCCGCTGAGTTATTTCTCTGATCCGACGCGCATCTGGAGTCATCCTAAGTATCCACTCTGCCTGCCGCTCGTCGAGGCTTGGTTTTATGGCTGGCTTGGCCGCGCCGATCAGGAGTTGATAAAACTGGTCTTCCCCCTCTTCTACGTTGCAGCTTTGGGTTTGCTTTACGCTGGTTGCGCGCGGCTCAGCGGGCAACGCTGGCGGGGACTTCTGCCGGTGCTCTTAGTCTTTTTTGTGCCCTTCACCAGACTCGGGGATGGAAGCGCTATCTCTGCCTACGCCGATTTTCCGCTGGCGGTTTTTTACCTTGCCTCAGTCATCTACTTGCTTGATTACTGGAAGACAAAGGCGGCGGGTGCCTTGTACTTATTAGGCTGCCTGGCAGCAGTCTTACCCTGGATTAAGCGGGAAGGAATCATCCTCTGGCTGTGTCTGGTAGCTCTCGCCATTATCAAAGTCGCGCGCGAGCGCCAACTCAGGTCATTGCTTATTTTGGTGCTACCAGGCGCAATTACGTTTACCGGATGGAATCTGTTCATTCGTCTCGTTCATACTCAAATGGGACAAGACTACCTTCCCTTCACTTTAAGCACGCTCTCGTCAAACCTCGGAAGGCTACCTGAAATCGTCCGGGTGTTAGTCGGAGAAATGCTGCTAAATTGGCATTTTTGGAGCTTGCTGTGGCCGGGAGTACTCTTAGCCTTACCTTTGTTTATCTCGAAAGGCCCGCGCAAACAACCAGTAGCTTTGCTTTTGGCAGTTGCTTTGCCAGTCATCTTATACTCGGCGACTTATCTCTTCAGTTCATGGGTGCCATTTATGGGTCATGTCTACACCTCACTCTATCGTTTATTGCTGCAAGTATCACTGGTCGCAATATTGATCATCGGACTAGCCGCGCCGTTTGGCAAAGATAGATCGTCGCATTGATCGGCTCACCCTTGCACATGTCCGATCTTACCCCAGCGAAGAAAGGACAACGGCTACCTGTTTATTTGCCTGTTTGCTTTGCGCGTGTGCGCGGTTACAATTGCAGCACCTTGATCCCCCCAATGATTGCCCTTACCAATTGCCGGGTGAGCGATTGACATTGTTAGCTTTGAATAGTGGGAAATAAAAATGATCTCTCGATGTTTCGCTAGCCTAAAGGTCGTGACGGCCTTTGCTCTCCTACTCATTTTGTGTACGGCCACTGTGCCCGCACAAGTCTCCGCTGATCTGGGAGATTTCAAGACCGCGACAAAAGCGTGGCGCATTACTTACGCCGCGCCGATTGATCTGGCCGTCTCGCCAGCCAGTGAAGCCGAGCGCGCCCGCGTGTGGCAGATGACCGGCCCATTTGGCGGCGACGTGACGGCACTGGCCATTGATCCGCGCAGCAGCGACCGCATCATCGTCGGCGCAAGCGACGGCCAACTCTTCCGCTCGACCGACGGCGGACAGATCTGGCGACGACTGCGACCTGGAATTAAGATGCCGGGCTTTGCCGTCACGCAGATCATGTTCGACCACATGCGCCCTAGCACAATTTACGTTTGTCTCAAACAGGTCAAAGATGCATTGGACGATGCAACCGGTGGTGGCTTATTCATCAGCCAGGACGACGGCGCAAGCTGGCGCGAGATTGCCACCTTGCGCGGCCATTCGGTGCGCGGGCTGGTACAAGCAGCCAAAGATGCCAATGTTTTTGTTGCGGTGGCGCGCGACGGCATTTATCGGAGTTTGGATCATTGCGCGAGCTGGCGGCGCATCTCGCCGGAAGGCGACCGCGAGTTGACTGGTTTTCATTCCGCGGCGATTGATCCGCGCGACATTGATACGATCTTCGTCGGCACCTGGCACCTGCCCTGGAAGACCTACGATGGTGGGCAGACGTGGAAGCTGGCCGGGATGAAAGACACGGGGATGGTGGACGACTCCGACATCTTCTCGATCCAGATTGACGAGGCCAATCCCAATGCGATGTGGATGAGTGCGTGCAGCGGCATCTATCGCTCGACCGACGCCAGCAAAAACTGGACGAAGGTCAAAGGCATTCCTTATTCGAGCCGCCGCACGCAAGTGATTTATCAACATCCGACACAGCCCGAAATCGTCTTCGCGGGTACGATCGAAGGCTTGTGGCGTTCGGTCAAAGGCGGCGCTGCAGATACGTGGCGACAGGTCTCATCGCGCGTCGTCATCAATGCGGTGGCCGTGCATCCTAGCCGCCCGGAACGCATCTTTGTCGCCACAGATCACTACGGCATCTTGATCAGCAACGACAGCGGCGAAACTTACGAGATGAGTAACGCCGGCTTCATTAGCCGCTACGTTAACACTGTCGTGGCTGATCGCACAGCGCGCGGGCGCATCTACGCGGGCGTGCTCAATGACGAGGCGAATGGCGGCTTCTTCATCAGCGAGGACGGCGGCATCACTTGGAAACAATCGGTCGAAGGCATGGGCACGCGCGATGTCTATTCGATCTATCAATCCGAGACCACCCCAGAGACGCTCTACGCGGGCACGAATCACGGCTTGTTTCGTTCGGATGATCGCGGACGCAATTGGGTGCAGGCGAAGAAGCCTGAGCCTGAAACCGTGCCGCCCACCAACCAGCAGGCATCCGTAGACCCGGCAGCAGCCGCGTCACCTGCCGCTCTGAAGGCAGCCAACAACACGCCTCAACGCAAGCCAAAACAACCTGTGAAGGTGGTGGCCAAGCAAGGCAAGGGCAAGAAAGCTCCGGTTACGGCGCGACGCAACGTGAAAACGGTTGCAGCGAAAAAGCCTGTGCCACCTCCGCCCGTCAAGTCGCCTGACCCATTTGTTGATCTGCAAAACCAAGTCTACATGCTGACGCCGATCAAGCTGCGCAAAACGGAGCCAGTGCTGGGCGAAGCGCAATCCACCTCAACCGATCAGCCGCGTGTAGGCAGTTCCTACGGCCTGATCGCGTCTACCTGGGATGGACTGTTTCGCAGCGATGATGAGAAGCAAGGTTGGAAGGAACTGAAGCTGTACGCGGACTCAACTGTTTCCGCCAACGCGCGCAACATCACGGTGCTTGCCACCAGTCCACACGCGCCTGGCTTGCTGTTGGTGGGCACGGGCGACGGCTTGCTGATCTCGCGCGACAATGGCGAGAGCTTTGCGCTGCTGTCGCTGGTTGAAAAGAAATCGAACGACAACCCAACGCACATCCGCGCCATCATCTTCGACCCGCGCACAGCAGACACAATCTACGTCGGCACCACGGAAGGTTTCTTCCGCTCGTTCGATGGCGGGCGCACTTGGGAACAGCGTGGCGGTGGGATGCCCATGTTGGTCGAAGTCACGGCCCTCTCGGTCAATCCACAAGTTCCAGATGAACTATATTTGAACGACTACTTGCGCAGCACACTCTTTCACTCGATTGATCGGGGTAAGAATTGGGAACCGCTCAACGTCAGCGTTTTGCCGAGCACACGACTGTTGATGCTGATTGCCGATCCGTTCAATCAAAACCGGCTCTATGCTGGCTCCTACTCTGGCGGAGTTTATGTGATGAGTCGGCAGTAAACCAGTACCGTAGGCTGTTAGCCTGCGGAAGACTTGAGATTTTACCCGTTGGAACCAAGGGTTGTACCGCCGAGTCCTCCGCAGACTAACAGTCTACGGTACATTTAGGATTCACATACCCCTTCAAGGCATTCGGTAAATCAGGATCGAATAGCCGATCTTGTCCACCGGCTCCAGCTTGCGCAACCGCGCCATAAACTGTTCGATGCCGGGAAACTCACGGTCATTCAGGTAGCTGCCCTGCAAGCTGGTTGCGCTGACTGCCACGGTCGCGCCCGAAGGCACCTGGTCGAACGGGACGATGTCCTGGCGGATTTTCGTCTCCGGATTGTAACCAGGCAGCCATTTTGCCCTAAGCCCGTAATAGCCTGAGTTGGCGCTGCCGAAGTATGAAATATAGACAGGCTCAATCTGGTGCTCCTTCACATATTTCGCCAGGCCTTTGAGGTCTTGCCCCCAATCCAAATTTGAATCCACCAGCCAGCGATAGCCGCCCGCTGGCCCGCCCGCGATTTGGTTAAAGTAGCTCAGAAAGTGCGGGTAGACCCACAGCACCTCACCCACGTTCCAGGAAATCAAGAGCGCGCAGGCAACGGCCAACAGGCGCGGCTGTGATGCGCTAAAGACATTGGCCAGCCGCGAGACAAAGACGATCAAGAACGGATAGATCGGCAACAGGTGACGATGGCCGATGTTGATGTTGCTACTCAGCGTCACCAGCCAATAAAAAATCATTGGCAGAAGCAGCATTGCTTCGACTTCCCACTTCGCTCTGTAGCGGCGAATGAAACAGCCAGCCAACGCAATCAAACAGAGGAACGGCAACGTAGTTTTAAGGAGAAAGGTGACAAGGAAGTAATACCACCAGCCCTGCGTCGAGTGCTGGCCGTGCAGAAAGGCCACGCGCTGTTGTGTTGATGCGAGCGCAGTCATGAAGCCGTAGGTATAGCCCTGGGGCAGCAGATGCCACAAGTGCGCCTGCTCGATTATCGAGCCGACCGGGCCAAAGCTGGCCGTGTAAGGCAGGCGGCTGACTGTTTGCGCGACTCCCGGATCGGGTGAGAGTTGATACCGAAAGCCATAACACGCCCAGATCAACGCCACGCTGGTCAGCGCAGTAATCAACACGAGCGCAGCAGCCGCCACCAACTTGCTCTGCCACGAAGCAAGTGAGCGACCACCCAACTTAGGCAAAGCAACCTCGACCGGCGTCCGCGAGAAAGCGAAGGCCACGCCAACCAACGCCAGCATCGGGAAAACAAGTATGCCGGAATATTTGGAGAGCAGCGCCGCGCCGACGGCCAGACAGGTCAACAACACGTTCCCTACGCTCAACCGCCGCAGCGAACGGAAGAAGGTGTAGACCGCGATGAAGAGGAAACCTGCAACTGCCAGATCGGTTGTGACCAGTTGCCCGTGCGCCAGCAGGTCAGGATTGAATAGATAGAGGATGAGCGCCAGACAGCCGGCCTTCCAACCAAAGAAGTCGCGCGCGCACCACCAAACGCCCACTCCGATCAGTAGTGACAGCAGTACTACCGGCACACGCGCCCAGAAGATAAGCCGGTCAGCATCATTCCAAAGGTAGAGGAACTTCCAGCCAAACAAAAGCTCACCGACATTGCGCCAATGGGGATCGTTCAAGTCCACCCGCGGCTGCAAGTAACGCAGTGGCAGACCCGAGAGTAATTTGACCAACGGCGGGTGTTCAGGGTTCAGGCGGAAATCGCCGTAGGCCACGTAGGTGTAGGCCGCAGGAATATGAAAGCCCTCGTCAAAGGTTGCGCTCTTTTGCCGCGCGCTAGTGAGCGATAGCGTTAGGAGGAGAGCGGCGAAGAGCAGGAGGCAAATAATCTCTTTCCACATATCAGCAACCTGCGCGGCCCTAGTTAAACTTGTCAATCCTGATCTGCCCACCTGGAGCAAACACATTCCAGGGCTTGCGATTCTCCTTCGGCCCGAAGTCAATCACACGCAGTTTCAACGGCCCTTTCGAGATATAAACCTGATTAAAGCGCCCATCAATGAGACCAGGTGCATCCACTTTATAGATTGACAGGTGAGCCAGGTAACGCACGTTCAGCCGCTTCCAATCCTCCCATCTGTCCTCCACTCGATCTCCAGCCACGCTCTTGTGGCCAGTGTAGAGATAAACGAGCGCTGGATTCTCCGAAGCAATAACCGTATCGGGCAGCGCCCTTTCACGCATCCAATCGAGCGCTGCCTTGTTCTCATCAAATAACGCCAGCCAGGGTAAATATTCTGCCGGCGTCGTGTCGTTGCGCTGGCGCCAGTAACCAACGTGATCTACCAAGTAGAAAACCAACAAGAGGCTCACTACCGCCAACATTGCTTTCCACGAAGGCGCTGGCGATTTAACCTGCAACTTTTGTTGCGCTAGCTCGAAGATGGCGCGCAAAGCTTCCAACAAGTAGAAAAGCAAGAAGGGCAACAGTGGCAAGATGAAGCGATACGGGTCCCAGGGCCAAACAGAAGCGATCAGGAAAGTGAAGAAGACCAATAGCTCGGCGGCAGTAATCTTGCGACGGACGGTCAACACCAAGCCGGAAATGATGAACGCGCTTAATAACCAAGCCAGCAACTTTGTATTGGAGCTGGCTTCGAGCACCTCTTCGCCACTCAACTTGGTGGAACGGTAGAAGGTCGGCAGAAAGAGGCGCGCCGGATTATTGCCGATAGCCATGCGCGTGTTATCCCACATCCGTTCGGGTAGCTCGCTGAAACTGATCACGCCTCTGGAAGGGTCGCCTGCGCGCCTTTGCCAGAGTTGCACGTCGTAAGGCTGCATAATCATCCCACCCTGCTCGTAGCGCTGCGCAAGCGTGGGCGCGTGCAGCCGCGCGTAGAGCATCCAGGGCGCCGCCAACATTACTACTGTTCCCGCAAAGACTGCTGCCGAACGCCAACGCCGCTCCTTGAGCAAATAGAGAAAACCCGCGCCGATGACGGCCAGTCCGATTGAGCGCGTCAGAAAAGCAGCGGCAGCCAACGCGCCCGCCAGCAACGCATAACGCCAGCCGCGCTTGTCAGACTCTGCACGCGCGCACGTTTCGACTGCGACCAACGCCATTAACTGAAACATCATGTAGACGCATTCAGACATTGCCGAAGAGGTCGCTAGAAAGACCAAGGTCGGCGCGAGCGCAACCGTTAGCGCACTCAAGAGTGCAAGCCACTGCGGCCATTCGCGGTCACGTCTGAAGTGTCGCCAACTTGCCCAGCCTACGCCCAGCATCGCCAGCATTGACACAGACTTCAGCAACAGTAGGTTGTTCGGAAAGCTAGGCCATAGCCGGTAGGCCAGTGACAAGAGAAACGGATAGACGGGCGGATAGGTCGGCAGCAGACCCGGCGTAGGCGAGCTGATGAGTTGATAGCCTTGTCCTGTTGCCAGCGCCTGCGCCAGCAGCACGTACCAGGCGTCGTCAACAAACAATCCGACGGCGCGATCCAGGCGCGCCACATAGACCACTAAAAAAAGAACTGCGGCCACAGCCAGGCCTATGATGATGGCGCGACGCGACACAGGTACGGCCTGCGCTTGTTCAACGTTGGTCGGCGCAGGCTGGATTTCACTGCTACTGTTGCTCGATAGACTTTTTGTCAGCATAAGTTCAACCGCCTCCCTTGCAAAGATATGAAGCGAGAGGCGGTAAAAGAAAATGGGATGCCCACCGCAGATAGCGTTAGGCATAGTCAGTTATAACAATTCCCTACCCCGGTTTTATCAACCGCTCACCATGATGAGTTTGAGATGGAGAATGTGCGGGGCGGGACTGGGAGTCGAACCCAAATTTACCTACGTCTTTTATTTGAGCGCACGCTATTGATTCTTTGCTGCGCCCGCTTGTTGCGCCAGCATCTTTTTCAGCGCCTCCAACTTTTGCCGCACCGCCTCGGCTTCTGGCGCGTTCGGCGCTTCTTTGAGAAACATTTCGAGTTGTTGGGCTGCCTTCTGATTATTTTTCTGGCGCGTGTAGAGATTGAAAAGATGGAGTCGCCCTTGCGCCAGCGTCTTCCCACCAATGTCGAGCGCGCGCAGCATCTCCCTTTCCGCACGGTCGTAATCCGTCGCGTGGCGATTCATCAACGCTATTCCGAGATGCAGGTGCGCCATCGGAAAGCTGTCGTCCAGG
The DNA here is from genome assembly GCA_963699175.1 of uncultured Acidobacteriota bacterium. Lineage (GTDB taxonomy): Bacteria > Acidobacteriota > Blastocatellia > RBC074 > RBC074 > JACPYM01. The sequence continues at coordinate 3,824,727 of OY969418.1, forward strand.
CGATTGCCCGTTTCCAGCGCCTCGATGGCCTCGGCATAACGTCGTTGGCCAACGAGCAGAATGCCGATGTTGATGTGCGGCAAGGCGAACTTATTGTTCGTGGCGACGGCTTTCTCAAACAGCGCCTGCGCTTCGGCGGGCTGGTTTATTTGCAGATATTGTTCGCCTAGCTTGTTGAGCGCGTGTAGATAATCGGGAAAAGCTTTGAGCGCTTCCTGCAAGGCGCTGATTGCCTCTTGCGGTTTCGCTTCGCGCGCCAGCTTGACGCCTTTTTCATAAGACTTCTTAGCGTCCTTCGGCACTTCCTGCGTATCGGCGACCGAGAGCACTTTCCCTTTCGGCCCCGGCGGTTGGTTGGAGTTCTTCTCACGCAGGTATATTTGCACAGTGAAGGTGCGTGAAAAATTTCCGTAGACCTCAACCGTCTCTTGCGAAGTGTCAAATGTGTGATTGTCCGTAGGCACTGACACGCGATAGGTGTTTTGCGTGAGCGAGCGAAACTCGAAATTGCCGACCGAATCACTAAAGGTCTCCGCCGCAACGCCACCGGTGCTGACTTCCAAGACAACGCGAATGCGCTGTTCTGGCAAACCGCCAGCGGGCGTATAGATCTTGCCGCGAATGCTATGTGTGGTAACTGTAGTTCTGCCGCTGTTGGGATTTGTGCCGGCGGCCTGCGCGGCAACCATACCACTACCGGCCAGTAGCACAACCAGACCGAACAAAGCTCTGGCACAACGCAGGAAACGCAGCTGCAAGAACGGCTTCATAGCTATCTCACTTTCCAAAGTGACTTCGGGCAAGCGTGATTGGCACGTCGGCAGTTCGTTTGTTTTCCGGGCAGAAAGCTCCTCGACAAAACTAGCAATGGTCAACGAGGGCATGAGGCTGAGAATCAAATTACCGAACCATAAGCTCATATTGGGGCCTTACCGCTCTTTTCGCCCACCGCATGCTCAATCTCAGACGGCTGCCGTAGGCTCGCCGAGTTCAGCGGCCTCACCGGCCAGTTCGTTCAAGTCTCCATCACCGTCTGTGTCCGGCGCGCCGTCATTGATGAGTTCCTTGAGTTCCTTGCCAGGTTTGAAATACGGCACACGCTTGGCCGGAATATCCACCGGCTCGCCGGTCTTCGGATTGCGTCCACGGCGCGCATCGCGTTGGCGCACACGGAACGAGCCGAACCCGCGCAGCTCGATCTTTTCGCCGCGATTGAGCGCCTGAATGATATTTTTGAAGACCTCGTCCACAACCACTTCCGAGTCTTTTTTGGTCAACTCAGCCGCACGTGCTACTTCTTCCACTAACTCCGCTTTAGTCATTGCTCCTCCGTGAAGTCCTTTTTTGAGTCAGTTGAATGGCCGCTCTTCGCGCTGCTCGTTAAGGCTGTGTCAGAGGCCCGCGCGTGAGCAAGGGCTTGGTCTTCACAATCAAAAGCCCTTGCGCTCGCGCGGGCTTCCGACACACAACCTCACCGCAACTGATACCTGAATTTGACCGAAGTATCCATTTCGGTCAAATGTCCTGGCAAGCCCGACGAAAAAACATTTTTCAAAGGTGTGTCGCCCAATAACAAATCCAGGAGCGAAAGGCCTTCACGCTCCTTGGGCGGGGTGATAACTTGCGGCTCACCCTTGATGCCCACCAGCTTAGCGGTGTACTTCAAGGCGTCTTCATAGCCACCCAATTCGTCCACCAGGCCATTATCTTTGGCAGTTTGTCCGGTAAAGACGCGCCCATCGGCCAAAGGCTTGACCTTTTCGGGGTCGGTCAGTTCTCGACCCTCTGCGCCCTTGCCTTTGCGCCCGTCAGCCACCGCGCCAACGAATTGCCCGTACATCTCACTGATCAAGCCCTGAAAATACTGGCGCTCGCGCTCCGTGATTTCGCGCGTGCCGGAGCCAGTGTCTTTGAACTCACCGGTCTTGAAAACAACCGGCTTGACCTTCGCCCACTCGGCCAGTTCTTTGTAATTCAACCACTCGGCGATGACACCGATGCTGCCCGTGATCGTGCCGGGGTTGGCGAAGATGTAATCCGCCGGACAAGAGATGTAGTAGCCGCCCGAAGCCGCGACGCTGCCCATCGAAACGACTACTTTCTTCTTGTGTTCGTCTTTGACGCGCTTTACCTCGCGATAGATTTCTTGCGAATCAGAAACACCGCCGCCAGGGCTGTCCACGCGCAGGATGATCGCTTTGACACGGTCGTCCTCGCCATATTGTTTGAGGTAACGATTGACGGTCTTCGCCATTGCGTCATTGATGACGCCTTCGACCGGGATCAGCGCAATCCGGCTGCCACCGCCAAAGCCACTGCTGCCGCCACCGGAAAGGCCCGCCATCAATGCAAAGAGAGTGATGGCAAACATCCCTAAGACGACCACGCTGATGACCGCAATGAGAATTAAACTGCTTCGTTTCATCGCCTACGCTGGCTTGAGTCAGAAACAGTTAGCGGGTGAGCCAGCCAGGTTATGACTGGCTGGCTCACCCGCTAACAACCGTCTCAGTCCTTGTCGTTGTCGTTGCCACGGTTCAGCCCGGCGATTTCACCGAGACTGGCCATGCCGCCACCGGAGTCACCAGAACTGTAGCTGCGCGGATCGTAAATTGGCTCGTCCTTGCCGACGGCGCGCGCCGATAGGCCGATCTTCTTAGCTTCACGATCCATCTTCAAGATCTTGAATTGCAGCTTCTGGCCCTGTTTGACCGCATCTTCGGGTCTGTCCACGTGCTGATCCGAAAGCTCGGAGACGTGGCAGAGACCTTCGATCCCGTCATCCAGTTCGACAAACGCGCCGAAGTTGGCAAAGCGCGTCACGCGGCCCGGCACGACATCGCCCGGTTTGTGTTCGTTGAAGAAGCGATCCCAGGCATTCGGCTCCAGGTCTTTAATCGAGAGCGACAGACGGCGATTGTTGACATCAATCGCCGTGATGACAGCTTCGACCTCCTGGTTCTTCTTGAGTGCCTCGTTCGGGTGCTTGATACGCTTCGTCCATGAGATGTCGGAGACGTGGACTAAGCCATCAATGCCGTCTTCCACCTCGACAAACGCGCCGAAGTCGGTCAGGTTGCGCACGCGGCCTTTGACACGTGTGCCGACGTTGTAGCGCTCCTGAATCGTATCCCAGGGATTGGGTTCGGTCTGCTTCATGCCGAGGCTGATGCGGCGGTTGTTCTGGTCAACGGCCAGCACCTGCGCTTCGACCTCTTGGCCGACGTTGACGAGCTTCGACGGATGCTTGACACGCTTCGACCAGCTCATCTCCGAGACGTGGATCAGGCCCTCGATGCCGTCTTCCAATTCGACAAAGGCGCCGTAATCAGTGACCGAGACGACCTTGCCTTTGACGCGCGAACCTGCCGGGAAGCGCTCCATAGTCGTCGCCCAAGGATCGGGAATAAGCTGCTTGTAGCCCAGACTGACGCGTTCTTTGTCGCGGTCGAACTTGAGCACCTTGACTTGCACGTTCTCGCCGACTTTGAAAATCTCGTTCGGATTTTGGATGCGGCCCCACGACATGTCTGTGATGTGCAGCAGGCCGTCAATCCCGCCCAGATCAATGAACGCGCCGTATTCGGTGATGTTCTTGACCTGGCCCTCGACGATGATGCCCTCTTCGAGTGTCTTGAGCGTTTCGACCTTGCGGCTGTTGATCTCTTCTTCGAGCAGCACCTTGCGCGAGAGCACGATGTTGCCGCGCTTCTTGTTGACCTTCAGCACGCGGACGTCAATGTCCTTGTTGCGGAACGAGTCGAGGTTGCGCACTGGGCGGACATCCACTTGGCTGCCCGGCAGGAACGCCTGCACGCCGCCGATGTCCACGCGCAAGCCGCCTTTAATGCGGTCAAGCACACGCGCCTTGACGTTTTCGCCAGTGCGGTAGGCTTGCTCGATCAAATCCCACGTCTGCATGCGCACAGCATCAGCGCGGGAAAGTTCGACATAGCCTTCGGAGTTTTCGAGCTGTTTGACGAAGACATCAACTTCATCGCCCGGAGCGACAGTGACGTTCTCGCCATCCTTAAACTCGGCGAGTGGAACGATCCCTTCGGACTTGAAGCCAACGTCAATAATGACGGCTTGGTCAGTAATTTTGATGACGCGGCCTTTGACGACTTCGTTCTCGCTAATTTCGGCGTGGTGCTCTTTCTCGTGCGCAGCGAGAATGGAGGCGAAATCTTCGCCCTCGCCATCACCGTTGGAATCAGCGTTGTTATCTTCCGAGTCTGACTCGGGATTGGCTTCAGTAGTACTGGCTTCCACTGGGGCCGGAGTACTGGCTTCCACTGGGGCCGGTGCCACAGCGGTTGATGTTGCTTGCCCGCCCTCAGTCGCCGTTGCAGCCGCGGCTGCTTCAACAATGGGGACTTCGGCAGTGGGATTATTGTTATCGGTTGACATTAACTTGGACTTCCTCCTGGGAGAACTTCGAGAATGGCGCTTGCCACTCCAGGATCGTTAGCTGATCAGGCAGATTTTTTGCATTCAGGGAATGCGAATCATAAACCGTTCGGCAAACAATTGCCAACGCACCGAGTGCGGAATGCGGAATGCGGAATGCGGAATGTTTTTTTTCGCAACTTCGCACACCAATCAAGCCGCCACAGCATTTATCTCACTATCCAACGCACGCAAACGCTCGACTACGCGCCGGATCATCCAATCGGGCGTAGACGCACCGGCACTCACTCCCACCTTGCGCACGCCGCGCAAATCCGCCGGATTGATCTCGTCAGGCGTTTCGATGAGCGTGGTGCGCGGACATTGCTCGCGCGCGGTTTCAACTAACTTATTGCTATTGGCGCTATGGCGTCCGCCGATCACATAAAGCAAATCAACTTCAGCAGACAGCTCACGAATCGCGCCCTGATTCTCGGTCGTGGCGTCGCAGATCGTCTCGCAGACCTTCACTTCTTTGGCCTTCGTCTTCAACACATCAATGATCGCCTGATATTTCTTCGGGCTGATCGTCGTCTGCGCGATCACGCCGATGCGCTCAAAATTGGGCAGCGCCTCAGCCTCTGCGACCGTTTTCACGGCATAGGCGTCATCATTGATGTGGCCGAGAATGCCGACAATCTCAGGGTGTTGCTTATCACCCGCGATCACGACAGTGTAGCCCGCCTGATAAAGTTCAAACGCCTTGCGCTGCGAATAATGCACGTACGGACAGGTGCCATCCATCACGCGCAACCCGCGCGCCTTCATCTCTTGGTAAGCCTTGGGTGTGACGCCATGCGCGCGAATCACCACCATGCCCTCTGCAGGAATCGCATCTACGTCGGTCACCCCGATGCCGTCATTTTGCAGCCGCTCGATCTCCTGCGCGTTGTGAATCAGCGGCCCCAACGTCACGACCGGCGCACCTTCGGCCTTATCGAGCGCGCGATAAGCCAAGTCCACGGCGCGCTTAACGCCCATGCAAAATCCCAGACTGTTGGCTAAAACGATTTCCATACTTCCCTCAATGATTCAATCATCAGCAGCCAAACATTATCCACCTATTCGTAAACCATAACAATTTAGCTACAGGGAAATCAGGCGAGTAGCAAAGCTGATGATTTAAGCATCAAGACAACATCCTAAACTTCGATCTTTTAAGCAGTTTGAGACTCTAAGCGTTGGCTCGCTGGCTTGTCAAGCTGAGCAAAGTTCAGCGCGCCTTGCGGGTCGTTTGCTTCTTTCTGGCAGGTTTGTTTGCCACTTTGTTTGGCCGCTGCGCTTGCGCTTCCGGCAGTCTGAAAAACTTCTTGACCTCGGCCTCGCTCAATATTCTGTACTCGCCGGGACGCAACCGTTCATTGCGCAAAAAACCAATGGCGACGCGGCGCAGCTTGATGACCGAATGACCGATGGAATCGAACATCTTGCGCACCTGCTGATTACGCCCCTCGTAGAGCGTGACTTGATACCACGCGTTGGTGTCGCTCAAATCCGTCTGCTTGATCTGCGCGGGCGCAGTCTTCACGTCGTCGAGCACCACACCGCGTTCCAGCTTGCGAATGAGCGCTTCGCGCGGCTGCCCTTTGACCTTGACCTCGTAAACCTTCGCCACTTTGTTGCGCGCGTGCGCCACAAGCTGCGTGAACGCTCCATCGTTGGTCAACAACAACAAGCCCTCTGTGTTGACGTCCAAGCGTCCCACCGGATGCACCTTGTCACGGTATTTGCCAAGCAGATCAATCACCAACTGGCGGCCTTGCGGGTCGGCTTTGCTGGTTAAATAGCCGAGCGGTTTGTTGAGCAAAAGATAAATCTTCTCCTGCTCCGCCAGCTTCCTATTGATGAGCTTGCCACGCACTTTGATGTGATCCACTGTCGGGTCAGCCTTTGTGCCGAGTTCAGTTACGACCTGGCCGTTGACCCTGACCTCGCCCGCCAGAATCAACTCTTCCGCCTTGCGCCGCGAAGCTAGGCCCGCCGCCGCGATCAATTTTTGCAAGCGTTCCTGCATCAGTTCACCTTTTGCTTCTCTGCCAGCGCCGCCATCATCTGATCCAGCATCTGCCGGTCAGTGATGTCGCGCCAACAATGGCCTTTGTAAGTCCCCCAATTCAGCTTACCCTCGTAAGGCGGTTGGGCTTTGTTCAAGAAGCTTTCCATCTGTCGCATTCCCTTATCGAGAAAATAATTGTCTGCCGTGCCCATCCAAATGTGCAGCTTCCCTTTCAACTTCGGCGCAAGCGTCGGCCAGTTCTGCTCCAACACCATTCGCAAGTCGTATTTCTTCCAATGCTCGACCACCGCGCGATTGAGTTCGCCCGTTTTCGGCTCCCACAATGGCACTGGCCGTCCATCCGCGCCGCGCGGGCCATACGTCGCATTCCACGCGCCCCACTGCCCGCCCGATTGCGCCCAATTGTCGCCGCTGCCCAACACATTCTCCATCTGGCATTCGTGGCGCACGGTGTAGTTCACATCGCCGTCCAGATCGCGCATCCCCGGACGCTCGAAGCCGTGCCGGTTCACGTAAGCGTTCTTGTCTTCGTAGATGTTGATCAACTGGAAGCCGCGAAAATCCACGCCGTCCGCGCAGAACGACCACGCGCCGTTGAAATAGTCGGGATAGAAAATCTGCAAGGCCAGCGAGACCCAGCCGCCCGTCGAGCCGCCGCTCAAAAAACGCGCGTGACCCGCGCCGATGCCGCGATACTTCTTTTCGATGAATGGAATCAATTCCTGCGTGATCGCGTCGCCATACGGCCCGTTGTTGGCCGAATTGACCTGGTACGGATCGCCATACGGCCCCGCGCCATCAAGCTGAATCGCAATCATGCGCGGCGTCCCATCGGCCAGCCACATACTATCCCGCGCCAAGCGGCCCGCGCCTGTAAACCTCGAGCCGTAGCCACCGATCATCACCCACACCGGATAACGCCGTTCTGGCTCGCGCTCGAAATCGCGCGGCAGCACAACACCCGCACGCAGATAGATCGGACGCCCCCAGAACTTGCTCAACAACTCTGATTGCAGCTTGACGTATTTGACGTACTCCGTCTCGGCAGGCAGTTGTTCGGCAGGCAATTGCTCGGTCAGTTGCAGCTTCACCGCGCCACTCTTACGTGCATCAAGCTGCACACGTAACGGCTTGCTGTACAAATTTCCCGGCGAGTTGATGCCCTTCAGATCGCGGTTTGTGTCAAGCACGGCTTGCACGCTGTACGTTCCGGTCTTCAATTCATTCAAGCTTGCCTGCGGAAAGGCGACGCAACTCGCGTCAATTACACCTGCTTGCTCAACCGACACCGCCACGTCACGCGCAAACATCGGCAGCGCATCCATCCCCGTGCGCCCAGCAGCCAAACGCGGTTCGCGGCCTTCATCGCGGCTGAGCATGACGAAGAGCCGCCCGCTTTGCGCTTGCCCGCCCAGCTTCTGGCTCAAGCCTGACGCAAGCGTCACTTCAAAGCGTAGCGGATTATCGCCACCTTGCGCTCTGAGTAAGACCGCCAACGACAGTAGTAAACACACGGCGAAAGCCAGCAGCTTGATCTTGGTCTTATGCATGACAATTCCTACGACGAAATGCTCTGTGCCCCTGGGCGGCCATTCTCCACAATGAACGATGCGCGTGTGCTAACCGGCGCATCCGGGCGTGTGACAAATGGCAGAATGCGATAATCGGTCTGCCATTTACTCGGCGTCACCACGCAACGCACGTAACCACGCTGGCCGTTGTAAAACTTCAAATGTGGATTCTCGCTGATCAACTGTTGAGTGTTGGGACGCGTATCCATTCCATCGCCCGACGATGAGATTGAAGTGCCGGTGAACTCCGCGCCCAATATGGCCGATTCCGGCTTGTTGTAATCGGCCTTAAGCTCTGTCACCCAATTCGAATGTATGTCGCCGGTCAGCACTATCGGATTCGCGGGCTTGCGCTCTGCCAGAAAACGCATCATCTGCTTGAGTTCTTCCATATACCCGGCCCATTTATCCATGCTGTATTTGTGCCCCGGCCCAACTTCCATATCGAGCGGCGTCATCATCACCTGCTGCGCCATCACATTCCAGCGCGCCGACGATTGATCCAGCTTGCGCATCAACCAGCGTTTTTGCTCACGCCCCATAATCGTCGCCTGCGGATCGAGCGCCTCGGCGCACAACTCCTTCGTGCCATCGCCGCAAGCAATCTTCGTGCGGTATTGCCGTGTGTCGAGCACGTTCATCTCGATCAACCGGCCAAAACTCAGATCGCGATACAGATCTACGGTCAGCCCGCGTTTGAATACCGACGAGCGCAACGGTTGATGCTCATAAAAAGCTTGATACCCGGCCAAGCGTCGCGTCAGAAAATCATTAGCCGGTCGGCCAAACACGCCCGCGTAGTTGTTGCAAACCTCGTGATCGTCCCACGTCACCACCCAAGGGAAATTGGCGTGCGCTTTCTGCAAGAGCGCATCGCTCTTGTAAAGCGCATACCGATTGCGATAATCGCTCAGCGTCATAATCTCGTCGCTATTGTGTTTGCGCACGCGCCCGTCTATGCCCGCGTACTCGTAGACGTAATCACCCAGAAACACGACCAGGTCTAGGTTCTCTGCGGCCATGTGTTGATAAGCTGTATAAAAGCCCGTCTCGTAATGTTGGCAGGAAGCGAAGGCAAGGCTGAACCGTTCCGGCATCACATTGTAAGCAGGAGCGGTGCGTGTGCGCCCAACCGGCGAAACCTCGTTGCCCGCCATAAAGCGATACCAATACCAGCGGGCCGGTTGCAGTCCGAAGACTTCGACGTGTACGGAGTGGCCCAAATCGGGCGCGGCGACTGCGGTGCCGCTCGCCACGATATTCTTCATCTGCTCATCGCTCGCCAGTTCCCACTTCACCTCGACGCTCTGCGCTGGCATTCCGCCGCCATTCAACGCATCAGGCGCGAGCCGCGTCCACAAAACGACGCTATCTTCCCACGGCTCGCCCGACGCCACGCCGAGCGTAAAAGGATTGTTGGCAAACTTCGGCCTGGCATGGGTCGTTAGTAAGGCCGAAGGAGCAAGCCAACCAAGCCCAACCCACGCCGCTGTACCTGTCAAAAATCTGCGTCTTTGCATGCTTTTCTCCATTGAATGATCAACCACGCCGTGGCGCATTCAACAGCGCCAGCGCTTCATTGCGCGTGCGTTCGTCGTCTCGAAACACGCCGCGCGCCGCCGCCGTGATCGTTGTAGAACCGTGTTTCTTGATTCCGCGTATCACCATACACAAATGCACGGCCTCCATCACCACCAGCACGCCTTTCGGCTGCAACGGACCGTTATAGAGCAATTCGGCAATTTGCGTCGTCAACCGCTCCTGCACCTGCGGACGCCGCGCGTAGATGTCGGCAATACGCGCCAGCTTTGACAACCCGATGATGCGCCCGTCTTGCGGGACGTAAGCGATGTGTACTACGCCGGTAAATGGCACCAAGTGGTGCTCGCAGATTGAACTGAAAGCGATGTCTTTGACCATCACCAACTCGTCTTGCGTCTCTGCCGGAATGACTTTCAACTCAGCTTCGGGCTGCTCGTGCAGCCCGCCGCAGATTTCTTCGTACAGCTCGGCCACGCGCTGCGGCGTCGCCTGGATGCCATCGCGCTGCAAATCTTCGCCAATGCCTTCCAGGATCAGACGCACCCCGGCGGCGATTTTCTCCAAATCCATCTTTTGCCCTGCGCTCATTCGCGTTGAACTCGCTTTATCTTTGCCCATCGGGCAGGTTGGTTTTAAGGCGGGCATTATCGTTTGCTGTTAAGGTTGGCGCAAGCTACGGGCACTTGCCCGCACTTTGCTTGCTCGGCTAAACTCACGTCACCTATTGACCGAAGAAACGCTACGCGCGCATTCCCCAAAGATTTACCAGTACGTCTTAACTAGAATGATTCCCCCTTATTCGCATTTCAGTTTTCGTCTGCTGCTAGTTCTGCTGGCGCTGTTATTCCTCTCCGCCTGTCAAAATCCAGAACGAGACAAAACTGCACATCTCGCGCGCGGTCAACAATATTTGAAAGACCAGCTTTATGCCGAAGCGCGCATCGAATTTCGCAGCGCACTGCAAATTGATCGCAACCTCGCCGCCGCGCATCACGGCCTGGGCGAAGCCAGCCTCGCACTCGGCAACATGCAGGAAGCCGCCGAACAGTTCCAACTCGCCGCTAAGCTCGACCCGGACAATCTCGACGCGCGGCTGCGGCTTGGCCAAATGCTCTTGCAATACACGCGCATCGGACGCCAGCAGGACGAGGCCGTCAAAGAGGCCGAGCGGCTGGTCAACGAAGTCCTGGCTAAGGACAGCAACCGCGCCGAGGCTTTCATGCTGCTTGCCGACGTGCGCGCCACACAGAAACGCTACGATGACGCGCGAGCCGAACTCGACCGCGCGATCAAGCTCAATCCCGATAAGGTCGAGCCATACTTGGCGCTCGCCCGCTTTTACGAGCGGCGCGCTGGCGAACAAGGCACGAACGAGGCCGCCGTGTTGAAGGCCCAAGCTGATGCCGCTTTCAAAACTGCGCTCGCGAAAAATCCGCAGTCAGCATCGGCACGACTCGCCTACGGCGATTTCCTCTACGCCAGCCAACGCACTGTCGAAGCCGAGCAGCAATTGCTGCAAGCCTTCCAGCACGAATCGCAAAACAAACTCGTGCTGGTGGCGCTGCGCCGCTTTTACGAAAATCAATTCCGCTTCGACGAAGCCGAAAAATACCTGGCGCGGCAAATCGAACTCGAACCTGACAAAGTCGCCGGGCACGCGCAGATCATTGACTTACACGCCCGCGCAGGGCGCAACGAACAGGCCATCGGCGAGTATCAACAGTTCCTCAAAGATCATCCCGACTTTCAGCGCGGCTATGCGCGGCTGGCCGAATTGCTGCTCGCGCAGGGCCGCCCCAACGAAGCCAAACAACAACTCGAAGCCGCCTTCCAACACAACAAACAAGACACCGACGCGCTGCTCGTACGCGGGCGCATCCGCACGCTCGAAGGTAACTACCGCGAGGCGATCATTGATCTGGAACAGGCGCTGCGAATGGAACCAGCGCTGCCTGCCGCGCTCTACTACACCTCTGACGCTTACTTACAAAATTACGACCCGGTGCGCGCGCGGTCGTTGGTCAACAGCCTGCTCGGTTATTATCCGCGCCACCCGATGGGCCTGTTGATGCTGATAAGGATTTACCTGCATCAAGCCAAACCCAAAGAAGCCGTAGAGACCGCCGGGCAATTGCTCAACGTGCTGGCGGCGTTGAAGACCAACGATACAGATTTCCAAGCGACACGCCTGCCGCCGGAAGCATTGAAAGACCTCGAGAGCAAAGCCTACACCGCGCGCGCCGTGGCGCGGATGCAGCTTGGCGATTACGCCAACGCGCAAAGCGATCTCGCGCGCGCCAGCGAGATTGACGCGCGAGTTGCCGAGCCGCACATCAACTTGGCAACGATTCATCTGCTAAAACGCGACTTGCCGAGAGCCTTAAGCGCCGCTGAAAAGGCCGTCGAGCTTGCGCCCAACAGCCCAACCGCCGTGGCAACTTTGACTGACGTTTACCTGGCGCAGAAGAACTACACCGCCGCGCTCGCCAAGCTCGATGCGCTGCGCGCCACGCAAACCGAGCAAGCCACGCTGTTCTTTCAACAGAGCCGTGTTTTCGATGCGCAGGGCGATGCCGCCAATACCGAAAAGAGCTTGCGCCAAGCCCTTGAGGCCGACCCAAACTACTTGAATGCCTACTTCGCGTTGAGCGATTTCTACAAACGCCGCAACCTCTACGAGCGCGCCGTCAGCGAATTGCAAACTGTCATCCAGAGCAATCGTCAGGCGCAGCAGACCGCGCAAGCGCATCTGCTCATCGGCTTGCTCGAAGAAGAACGCGGGCGCTATTCCGAAGCGATCAATCACTACGAGAAGGCGTTGAGCTTCGACAACCGCTCGCTGGCCGCCGCGATTGCCTACAACAATCTGGCCTGGCTTTACGCCGACAAAAACCTCGGCAATCTGGACAAAGCGAGCGACTACGCGCAGCGCGCTGTTACCATTGCGCCGGAGGCTAGTTTCTTCGATACGCTCGGCTACGCTTACTACAAGAAAGGCCAGCACAGTCTCGCCGCCGAACAGTTCAACAAAGCTATTGAACGCCGCCCAGTGAACGCGGGCTACTACCTGCACCTCGCCCGCGCGCTACGTGACAACAACGAGACGCAACGGGCGCGGCAGGCGTATGAAAAGGCATTGCAATTGGGCGGCGGGAATTTCGCTGAAGCGAACCAAGCAAGGCAGGAAATGGTGGCATTGCCTCGTTCGTAAAAAGAGGGGCACTATGTGGAGAAGATTCACCAACTTTGTATTGATTACCAGCTTGACCTTGTCAGGCTTCAAGGTGTTATCACAGACGAAGCCCCCGGCAGTTTACCTTGATAAAGGCGCGTGCCCTTTTGAGTGCTGCACGTATCGAAGCTGGATAACTCGCAAAACAACCATCGCCTATGCCCAGCCAAACAAGCGTTCCAATCAAATAGGAAAGTTCGAGGCAGGCAGCAGAGTTGTTGCGCTCACAGGCGAGGTTCGCACCATTCCCAGCAGATTCATCGTCAAGAAAACTCACGAGAACTATCAACCGGGAGACGTGCTCTGGGTCTACACACCGCTCGGTGAAGGCTTTTATAAGGTCTGGTTCAAAGGCAGGCTATATGAAGAGCAACTCGATTACGTAAGCGGTCCTTATGAGCAAACCCTCCCTCGTTGTGAAGAGACGCCGAATTGCTGGGGAAAACTGGAAAAAGCACTACAGGCAGAATGGTGGGTAAAAATCAGAAGCGCGGCTGGATGGACAGGCTGGACGAACCAAGCCGAAAACTTTGGCAATAAGGATGCGTGCGGCTAGAACAAAGCTGGCCGCTAAAACCGTTGGCAGAAACAAAGAGGGAGTTGGCGCTCCCTCTTTGCCCCGTCAATTATTGTATTCCCAGTAACTCCACTTCAAACACCAACGTCGCATTCGGCGGGATCACGGGAGGATAACCGCGCGCGCCGTAGCCGAGTTGCGGCGGGATAATCAGCTTGCGTTTGCCGCCGATCTTCATGGACATCAGACCTTCAACCCAGCCTTTGATAACAGGGTCAACGCCGATTTTGAAGATGAATGGCTGACCGCGATCAACTGAACTATCGAACTTGGTGCCGTCGGTCAGCCAGCCGGTGTAATGCACGGTCACGGCTTGACCAGTTTGTGGGCTCGCGCCGGTGCCGACGACTAGGTCATCATATTGAAGTCCTGAATCTGTAGTCACAGTTTTTGGTCCTTTCTTTGCCAGATTGGGTTTGAGAGTGGTCGTCTGCCACGAGACGGCTTGCCAACGGGCCTTGCCAGCCGGGCCGGGGCGTTTTACCCAGACTTCGGTGTGGCGGTCTTCACCGACTTTGCTGCCATTTCTGATATAGCTGCCGCGCCCAGTGACGACGGCAGTGTTGCCGTAAAACCGCAGTTGAATATCTTCGCTTTTAACCTCATCAACGCCAGACGCAGTCGCTTCGGCGATGAGTTGCGTTTTGTTGACCCGCTCTCCGTCATTGCCGATGCCGACGAAATCCTCTGCTAGCAATCGTCCGAGCGTGGCCTTGTCTCCTTTTATAATCGCGTCGAACCATTCACCTTCGAGCCGCCTCAATTCTGCCTCAGCGCTCGGTGCTGCGGTGGTTGTAGCACTGCGCCGGGTGGGTACAGTGCGTTGACCTTTGGTTTGGCTGAACGCAAACCCGGATGCCAGCAAGATGGTGGCCAGGATTGCGACAGCGTGAATTCGCTTCATTTAGTTTTCTCCTTACTCAACGAGTTTGGTTTGAAGATCGTCTTCGGAATCATCGCATGCACGCCTTTGGTGCCATCTACGAGTTGTGTGATGTCGAAGTCCACGGCAACGCTTGAGAGCATGTAGGCATCGTCGCGATTAAGGTGTTTTTCAGTCACCAAAAAATCTATTGCTTCACGCACAGCAATCTTGGTTGCTTCCGTCAGGTCTTTGTCTATGCCCATCGCGATGAAATGGGTCGGCGTCTCGGCGCGCGGCCAGCGCAATTTCATGTCTTTGCGCACGAAGAATTGAAACGTGCCGATGAGCGAAGTTTCGAGCGCAGTAATATCCACTTCGCCATTGCCCTGCCCAGCGTGCCCATCGCCCGTTTCAAACAATGCGCCGCGCACGTGCACCGGGATGAAGAGTGTCGTGCCCGCTACCAGTTCTTTGTTGTCCAGGTTGCCCGCGTGAATACCGGGCGGCGCGCTACTGACGCGACCCATAGCTTCTGGCGGCGCAACGCCCATGCTGCCGAAGAAGGGGCGCAGCGGAATCTCTATGCCTTCGGCGAAGCGCGCGATCATCTTCTGTTCGTCCAGCGGAATGATCTTGGTTTTGGCGTATGGGAAGTCTTCCGGGATAAAGCCGCTGCGCGGGCCGAATGAGTTGTAGGCGTAAGGAATCGCCAGCTTGATCTTTTGGATGCGCACTTCGAGCACGTCGCCTGGTTCTGCGCCTTCCACGTAGATTGGCCCGGTCAGAATGTGGCCGCCTGGGCCTTTGTTGGTGACTTCTTTGTAAATGTCGCGCAACGACTGTTCGACTTGTGCGGGCGACACGCCAGCGGCTTCGAGTCGCGTTGGGCTGTTGGTGAGCAGCGTTTGGATTTCAACCGTATCGCCAGAATTGATGCGGAGCACTGGCTCGGCTTTAGCGTCGTAGTAACCCCAGGCGACGGTTTTTGGTGTCGGCTTCAGTTGATGCGTCGGCGCGGCGGGTTGGCGTGGTGCGCGCCGCTGTTGCGCCAAAGCAGGCTGCGAGAGCGCAATGAGCGTACAGGTAGCAATGATGACGATCAGTTTCACGAGTTCTCCTCCGTTTGGGCAAGTCAATCTGCTTGGCACAAGCCGCTGATTTATGTTATTTCGAGAGCCACAAACTAAGCGCAAATCCGAGATAAGTCACCTGTGCCCGGCAGACAATAATGGAAACCCGTTCAGGCTAGCAAGAGTACATGCTGGCGCGCCGCAAGCACGCAAAAGTTTTCCGCCTGTGCATCAACAGGCAATCAACACAACCCATTTCACCGATGAGGAAATCTATGAAGAAAAAACTGCGCGCACGCAGCCGATCACAAGCTGATAAACAAAAGTCAGGACTCGACCGCCGCAGCTTCGTCAAACTGCTCCCGGCGGTCGGAGCAGCAAGCTTGGCCGCGTCTGACGCCGATGGCCTAATTGCGCTGGCTCAGCAACCGCAACAACCGCAGACTCCGCAGCGCATCACCAAAGAGATGCTGCACACGGCTGAGCAATTGATCGGCCTCGAATTGGACGACGCGCAAGAAGCAATGGCGCTGCCCGGTGTCAATCGCAACCTCACTGGCTACGAAGCGCTACGCAAGATTGACGTGCCGCTCGACACCGAACCGGCGACGGCTTTTCATCCGGCGCTGCCCGGCAAAACTTTCAACCGCGCGAAGACGAAGCTCAAACCGAGCAAGGTTGAACTGCCGCCATTCAACACGGCCGAAGGTTTAGCTTTCGCTACAACGGCGCAGCTTGCCGAACTCGTGCGTACGCGCAAGGTCACTTCAACTGAGTTGACGAAGATGTATCTAGCACGCCTGAAAAAATACGGCCCGAAGCTGCTCTGCGTCGTCACGCTGACCGAAGAACTGGCGCTCAAACAAGCCGAAGATGCCGACCGCGAGATCAAGAGCGGCAAGTATCGCGGGCCGCTGCACGGCATTCCCTGCGGCGTCAAAGACTTGTTTGCCACTAAAGGCATCAAAACCACTTGGGGCGCAGAGCCGTTCCGCGAGCAGATGATTGATTACGACTCGACGGTAGTGGAGCGCTTGCGCAACGCCGGCGCAGTGTTGGTCGCCAAACTTTCGATGGGCGCGCTGGCACAGGGCGGACGCTGGTTCGCCGGCGTGACGCGCAATCCGTGGCAGCCGGAAGAAGATCGTACCGGTTCGAGTGGTTCGTCTGCCGGGTCGGCCTCGGCGACTTCGGCAGGGCTGGTCGGCTTTTCAATCGGCACAGAGACACTCGGCTCGATTGTTTCGCCATCGTCGCGTTGCGGCGTGGCAGGTTTGAGACCCACTTACGGGCGCATCAGCCGCTACGGCGCGATGGGCTTGAGTTGGACAATGGACAAGATCGGGCCGATTTGTCGCGGTGTGGAAGACTGCGCATTGGTGCTCGATGCATTGTACGGCCCGGATGGACACGACATCACGGTGGGCGATGTGCCATTCAATTGGCAGCCTGATCTGCCGCTGTCAAAAATGCGCATCGGCTATATCAAAGCCGAATTCGAACCAAGCGGCGGTAATCGCAATGCTGGTGGTGGTGGTGGCAATCCAGGCCAAAATTCAGAAGAGCGTCGCAAGTTGTATCAGGATGCGCTCGAAGCTTTGCGCAAAGCAGGCGCAAATTTGCAACCAATGGAAATGCCGAAGTTCGACGCGCAATCCCTGCGCATCATTTTGAATGCCGAAGCCGCCGCTGCCTTCGACGACATCACGCGCGATGGCCGCGTCAATCAGTTGTCGGGCCAAAGCGCCGGCGATTGGCCCAACAGTTTCCGCACAGCGCGCTTCATTCCAGCGGTCGAATATCTCCGCGCGCAACGCGCACGCACGTTGTTGATGCGCGAGATGGACAAATTGATGTCGAACTGGGATGTCTTTGTCACACCCGCGCCGGGCAGCGCGAGCTTGCTCATCACCAACTTGACCGGTCATCCGGCGGCGGTCGTGCCGTGCGGCTTCATCAACAAGTTGCCGCAGGCGATTATGTTCACGGGCAATTTGTATGACGAGGGCGCGCCATTGCGCGTGGCGCTAGCATTCGAGCAGGCGACAAAGTGGCATACGATGCATCCGAAGCTGGATTGAACTGACTGCTTGGAGTTCTGCTTTAGGCGGCTCGGAGAAAATACGCCCAACCGCCTAAAGCGGAACTCCAAACAATTACCACCAGCCCAACAATTTCCACCACAACACACCCACTGTCGCCCAAACCAAAATATTTGGCCCCGCCGCAATCAAACCCAATCGCCACCACGTCTGCTGTGACACGTAACCAGCGCCGAAATAGATTGGCCCTGGCACTGTGCCGTAGTGCGTCAACCCCGCCGACAAGTTGGAGAAATAGGTCAACAACAAAACTGACATTGTGGTAGGCGCTCCGGCAGCCATTACGACAACCAGAAACGGCGTAAACATCGCCAGCGCGTGTGCCGAGATACTGGCGAAAGCGTAATGCGCAAAAAAGTAGACCACCGCCAAAGCGAGGAGTGCCGCGCCCCAGCGCCAGCCTGTTGTGAATTGCCCGGCAGACTCGGCAAATTTCTTGGTGATGCCCGTCTCGCCCAAGGCTTCGGCCAGCCGCAACATGCCGCCATACCAGATGAAGACATCCCAGGCTGCGCGCTCCATCATCAAGTCATCCCAAGTCAGCACGCTTGCCAATAGCAGGGTACAGATGCCGAGCAGGGCGACGACCGAATAATCAAGACTGTGCCAACGATTGGCTGTTCCCCACAACAGGCCAATCGTCACAAACACCGTCAGTGTGATTTTTTCGTGCAACGAGACTGCGCCCAACTTATCCAATTCTGTTTGGGCGAACTCTCTAGCGGCAGGCGTGTGGGTGATTTGTGGTGGGAAGATGCGATAGAGCAGCAAACCCGTGACGGCAAGCCCAACCAGCCCCGGCACAATGCCACCAACGAACCAGCGCGTGTAGCTCAGATCAATCGGCGTCGCCTGCGCGGCCAGCTTGCGGATGATCAAGTTGCCCGCCTGGCCGGTGAGGAACATGGCACAGACTATCACTTCGCATTGATAGATGAAGGTCATCAGAAACGCGCCTAGCTTGCGCGCCGACTCTCCGGGCCGCGAGTCGTAAGCTTCGGCCACGCTCTTCGCAATCGGAAAGATGATTCCGCCACAGCGTGCGCCGTTCGACGGCACGACCGAAGCCAGCAGAAAATCCGTCCCGACCAACGCATAGCCCAAGCCGAGCGAGCGTTTGCCGATAGCGCGGATAAAGAGCAGCGCAATGCGCCGCCCTAAGCCTGTTTTGACCAGTGCGCGCGACATAAAAAATGCCGCCAACACGAGCCACACTACTGGATCAGCAAAACCGCCTAACACTGCCTTGAGTCGCAATGTTTCAATCGCCCTCAAATCGAGCCTTGTCGGGTCGGGCGAAACGACTCTGATGGCAGCCTCGCTGAGCGGCATCGCTTTGGTCAACATAACAGCCACGATGCCGAGCAGCACTATTGCGCCGCCAGACACTGGACGCAGAATAGTGCCAACAATCGTGGCGATGAAAATAGCCAACAACCGCCACGCGGTAGCGGTAATGCCGATAGGCACAGGCAGCGCATAGACGGCTAGACCTGCCAACAACACGACGGCCCATTTGCCGAGCAGCAAGCGGCGCGCGGTTTTCCGTTCTGAGGGAGTAAGCGTGCTGACAGGGTCTGATGTGGATGACATGCGTTGATCCGTCTTGTTTGGTTGCGCCCGCTTTGAAAATGATGGAGCAGACAGAAGTGCGCGCGGATGCTACAACGCCTGTGCAGATGGCTCAAGCAAATGAGCCGTATTTAACATCGTTTCAGTCAACTTATTGCGCGAAATCGTCGTCAAAAGCCGCGCTGCAGGTCTATACTTACGACGAACTTGATGACAATGAAGCTACCCCTTTTGCTTTCTGCGATGAAAGGTAAAGAGATGTTCAAGAAAATTTTCCGCCAGAGTGCGGCGCTAGCACTCACCTTCGCACTGACCGCACTTTCGGCCTTGGCGCAATCTGCACCCAAAGCCCAAGAAAAGCTCGATGATAAAGACAATCCCTTGCTGATTGGCAAACGCAACATCAACAAGGGACAGATTGATTTCTATTCGCTTGAAAAAGAGGTGGGACTAGGCCGCCAACTGGCGATGGAAGTTGATCGTGAATCCAAACTGATTACGGATCCCGTGCTGAACGAATTCGTCAATCGCGTGGTGCAAAACATCGTGCTCCATTCCGACTCGAAAGTTCCCTTCACCGTCAAGGTAATTGATGCTGAAGACGTGAATGCCTTCGCGCTGCCCGGCGGTTTTCTCTACGTCAATCGCGGCTTGCTCGAAGCCGCCGACAACGAAGCCGAAGTTGCAGGCGTGCTCTCGCACGAGATCGCCCACGTGGCCGCCCGCCATGGCGTCGAGCAGGCTTCAAAGGGTACGCTGATGAACTACGCTTCGATTCCGTTGATCTTCCTGGGCGGGATCGGTGGCTACGCTATCCAGCAAGCAGCGGGAGTGCTGATTCCGATGGGCTTCCTGAGCTTCTCGCGCGGTGCTGAGAAAGAGGCCGACCGGCTGGGCGCGCAATATATGTGGGCCGCCGGTTACGATCCGAAGGCGCTATCAACTTTCTTTGAGAAGTTACAGGCCAAGAACAAGAAGAAACCAGGGACGCTCTCGAAGCTCTTCAGCACGCACCCCTACACCGGTGACCGCATCACCGAAGTGGAAAAGCTCATCGCCAAATTCCCCGAACGCAACGAGTATCAGTTGAGCAGTTCGGAGTTCAATGATCTGAAGTCGCGGCTGGTTGCAATCTCGGCTTCGACGCGCGCCACCCGCGCCGCCGCGGACGCCAAGCGCCCGACGCTCAAACGACGCCCGCAACCCACCGGCGACAACGGCGGCTCAACAGCGGACGATTCATCTGACCGTCCAGTGCTCAAACGACGCGATGGCTCGGATGCCACGGATGCCAATCCATCGAGCACTCAGACTGAATCCGGCGACCGCCCGGTGCTCAAACGGCGTGAAGGTTCGGCGAACGAAGACGCCAAGCCGACGGAGAAGACTACCGAACCAACTGAACGTCCCACGCTCAAACGTCGTAGCGACGAGCCTGTCAAGCCACAGTAGCTCAACGCGCTAAGCCGAGCGGAAAAATGAAAGGCGGGTTGATAAATAAGCTTATCAACCCGCCTTTTTTATTTTCAGTTTAACCCCAGAACTGTTTAACTCGCTTGCATCGCCAAACGCGCCGCGCCCAAAAGTGCCGCGTCTTCGTCAACGGTCGCCAACAAAATCCGGCAGCCACGCGCTGCGTCAGGCAAAGCCCACAAACTCGCCTCATCACGAATGTCGTCAAGAAACGGTTTGAGTGCCGCGCTCAACTCCCCGCCTAACACAATCACTTCAGGGTTGAGCAGCGAAATCAAATTCGCCAGCCCGCGTCCCAACCAGCGGCAATGCGCGCTGACGACCTGGCGCGCGTGTTGTTCGCCGCCACGCGCCGCGCGCACGATCATCTCTGGGGTCAATTGCTCCGGTGCTTCCCGTATCAGGCTGCCGATCATCGTCCGCGCGTCACCGCTGTATTCTTCAATCGCACGTCGCACCAACGCCCCTTTTGCGCCCTCAGCATTCAAACATCCTTGCGTCGCGTAATCAGGCTGGAAGCTCTCGGCCAAAGCTTGCCAACCTGCCGCACCAGCCAAGCCGTCCGCGCCCATCCAGGCGCGTCCGTTGAGCAAGAACGCGCTCTCAATCGTTTCGCCGACTTCGACGTAAATCACGTGCTGTTTGCCGCGCGCTGCGCCAACCCAACTTTCAGCGGCAACCAGGGCAGCCAATCGCGAACTGACGACGATGGGTGGCTGGCCGGTCGCACGCAACTCCGCTCTGGCTTCGTTGGCCACAGCCGATTGACGAATGTCGTAGCCCGCTGCGGTCAACTCGCGTTCGAGCAATTGCCCCAAGGGCACGCGCGTCCAATTCTTCCAACCGGTGAATGTCACACGTTGAGTCTGCGGATCGAGTTGGCCTGGTACACTAACACCGATAGCTCGGATGGCGGATTTGCCGCGCGCCTGGACGTGCGCCAACCAAATGATTTGCTTAGTCAGCGTCGTCACGATGCCACGCGTGGTGCTGGACGAGAACGAACTGCCGACCTTCGCCAACACGCGCGTGCGGTCGTCTAACAACGCGGCCGTAAGCCCGATGGTGTCGAGTTTAACCGCCAGCACGAGTGGGGGCGCAAGCGCCTTACGAGTTCGAATCTTTCTTTCTACCACGACGGCGTCACCTGCCTCGATGAATTTTGACCGATATTCTAACGGTCGCTATTATACCCACTGCTTGCCTGAACCAAAGCATTGTGCGGTAGGCAGGCTATCATTGTTGCTGAATAGGCCAGTGGGTCTGGCGAGCGTGCCGGATTTTCCGCCGACATCTCGAAGCAGGAAACAAGGAGTTATGAAGCGAAACGTCAATAAGCTGATTTTATTCGTACTGTTGTGTCTCGCCTGTGGTGTCGCCACGGCGGTGCAAGACAAACCCAAATCGCTTACCTTTGCAGTCATCGGCGACAGTGGCGATGGCAGTAAGGAGCAATATGCCATTGCCAAACAAATGCTGGCCTACCGAGAAAAAACGCCTTTCGACTCTGTGCTCATGTTAGGCGACAACATCTACGGCGGCGGCAAACCGAAATACTTCAAGGCTGAATTTGAACTGCCCTACAAAGATCTGCTCGCGGCGGGCGTGAAGTTTTACGCCGCGCTCGGCAATCATGACGAACAATCCGCCGACTATCACGTCAATTACAAAGACTTCAACATGGGCGGCAACCGCTACTACAATTTCGTCAAAGGCATCGAGGGTACGGAGCATCTGATCGAGTTCTTCGCGCTCGATACCAACGTGGAAACAGAATTGGACAAGACGCAATTTGACTGGCTCGCCAAGGCGCTCGCAGATTCAAAGGCGCGCTGGAAAGTCGCCTTTATGCATCATTCGCTCTTCTCTTCCGGCAAGATGCACCCGGCTTATTTGGGTCTGCGTAATCAATTGCACCCGCTCTTCGTCAAACACAAAGTCAATTTGGTGTTGGCCGGACACGTGCACGTTTACGAACGCATCAAACCGCAAGACGGCGTGCAGTACATCACTGAAGGCAGCAGTGGCAAGATCATGCGCAACAACCTGAACAAGCCAAGCCAGTTGACCGCTTATGGCAACGATCAGCAACAATCGTTTCTGCTCATTCACGTCACAACCAAAGACCTCACGGTCGAAGCCATTGGCCTGGACGGCAAGCACTTCGATACGGTCACGCTCAAGCGCGAATAGCTGTTGCAGAGCTTAACCTCAACTTAACTTCAAACTAACGTCGCACTAACACGCGCTTGTTAAACTCGCGCTTCAAACCGGTATAAATTTGTGGCCGAGTGGCCAGGTCTTACGCAGAATTAACTGGCGGCTTACACAGAATCAAAGTTGAAGCGATATAAGCGTAGACAATCAAGTGCCTAGTCCTGTGTCTTTCGGCGCTTCCGCTTTGCCAGAAGTAGAAGCGCCTTTTTCTTATCACCTAGGAGCACAGTAGCGGCCGGCTCTCACCTTTCCTCGCTTGTTTTTGGAGGACGCAAATGGCAGATTTCTCTTCACTCGATTATGAACGGTCAGCGGATGCGGCAAACAAAGGAATGCTAGCCACGACGGCGCTGCGCTCCTTGCCAGCAAAAACGCCAGCGGAAAAAGCAATGAAGAATCTGCTCGAAACAGATCTCAATCATTTGCGCGATCATGTGCTGCTGATGGGCGGCGAAGTCGAGCGCGCGATTGATCAGGCTACGCGCGCTTTGATCGAACGCGATTCTGAGCTGGCTGAACAAGTCTTGCGCGATGATGACCGCATTGACCTGCTCGAACTCGAAGCCGACCAACTCTGCGTCAATCTGCTGGCGCGCGCCGCCGCCGACCCGCACGAATTGCGCGTCATCGTCACCGCCATCAAGATTACACCTATCCTCGAACGCATCGCCGACCACGCCTGCAACATCGCCCGGCTCGCCGGTCAGTTGAACAACGAGCCGCAGCTCAAACCTTATTTCGATTTGCCCAAGATGAGTTGGTTGGCTTGTGAGATGCTGCGGCTCTCGCTCGATGCCTTCGCGGCGGCGGATGCCTTCGCGGCGCGGCAAGTGATTGACCGCGATGATGAGATTGATCAGCTTTACGACCGTATCTTTCAAGACCTGCTCGACCACATGGCGCGCGACGCGGCGGCGGGCGGGCGGGCGGCGCGGCTTGTACTTGTCGCCAAGCATCTCGAACGCATCGGCGACTACGTCAAAGATATTTGCGAACTGGTCGTGTACATGAAAGAGGCGCTAGTGATCAAGCATAGCCAATTGATGAAGTAGACAGCAGACAGCAGACAGTAGGTAGTAGCTGTCCAATCCGACGCGCACACTTACTGTCTGCTGTCTGCTGTCTGCTGACTTCTTCTATTGAACAATGAAACCTTACATCCTGATTATCGAAGACGATAACGACATTGCAGAGAGTATCCGCTACAACCTCGAACGTGAAGGCGCATACAGCGCGCGCGTAGCCGAGAGTGCGGAAGAAGCTTTGAAGGCGGCGTTGGGCGGCACAGTCGCAAAGCGTGGAGAACAGGACGGCCAATCGCCGAATTTGATCATTCTCGATTTGAACCTGCCGGGAATGAGTGGCTTTGAGTTATGCCGCCGCTTGCGCACGGAGGAACTGACGCGCAAAACGCCGATCATCATGCTGACGGCGCGCACTGAAGAGCGCGATAAAGTGCGCGGCCTGGAACTGGGCGCGGACGATTATATGACCAAACCTTTCAGCGTCCGCGAGTTGGTCGCCCGCGTCAAAGCTGCCCTGCGCCGCTCCGGCTACGATACACAGCAGCCTGTCAATTACGACGATGGGCTGTTGCGCATTGATTACAGCAATTACACAGCCATCTGTCAGGAGAACGCAGTGAAGCTCACGCGCAAAGAATTTGCGCTGCTGGCCATCCTTTCACGCAACAAGGGGCGTGTCGTACCACGCGAACAACTGCTCGACCAAGTCTGGGGCTTGGAATATTATGGCGAGGCGCGCACGCTCGACGTGCATATCAGCGGCTTGCGCAAAAAGCTCGGCGTGTGCGGTAATGCTATCGAAACCGTCATCGGCATTGGCTACCGCTTCCGCGGCTGCGCTGAGCTAGGCAATGAGGCAGCGACAGCCAACCACTGACCACTACTTTCAATGACACCCCAACGGCGACAAGTCATTATTGCCACCACTGGCGTCACCCTCTTCTTCGCGCTTTATGAAACGGTGAAGACAGTGCTCTTCCCGGAGATGGATGTCATCACGTCGCACATCGTCACGACGATTGTCGTGAGTTTGCTGACGCTGGTAACGGCAAGTTTTATCGTGCAGCGGCTGGCCACGCTGCTCAGCGAGCGCGAGCAGAGCAATCAACGGTTGCGCGAAGCTTTGGCGCAAGCTGAACACAGTGGCAACCTGCTGCGCTCGATTGTCGAGTCGGTGGCCGAGGGGCTGGTCATCACCGACCGCGAGGCCAATGTACTGCTGGTCAATGACGCGGCACGCACGCTACTTAACTTGAGCGAGCGTCCGCTGACACGCTTGACCGACGTGAGCCGCGACCCGCAGGTACATAGTGTCTTCAACCAGGCGCTTAACAAAGGAGAACGTGCCGAAGCGCGCATCCAAACCCGCGACACGGACACGCAAACCCGCCGCATCCTGCGGCTGCACGCTGCGCCTTTGCGGCTGCACGACAATCAAATTGATGGCGTAGTCGGCGCGTTTATTGACATCTCACAGCTTGAGCATTTGGAACAAGTGCGCCAGGAATTTCTTGCCAATGTCTCACACGAGTTGCGCACGCCGCTCGCCGCCATCACGGCCTATGTCGAAACGCTGCTCGACGGCGGGTTGGACGACCAGGAAAACTGTTTGCGCTTTCTGCACACAATTCACCGCAACGCCGAGCGCATGCGCGCGCTGGTCAACGACATCGCCGAACTCTCCGCCATCGAAGCGGGGAATGTCAGGCTGGCACCCGAAGCGCTCCCGCTGCATCTGTTTGTCAACGAAGTCTTCTCGCACCTCGCGCCACGCGCGGCGAAATTCCAAGTCACGCTTAGCAACGAAGTCAACGAGGAGTTGCGCATCTTCGCCGACCGTCGCCGCTTGGAACAAATCCTCATCAACCTGATTGACAACGCGATCAAGTTCAATCGTCCTGGCGGCAGCGTATCCGTCAGTAATACGCTCTCCGAACGCGGCAATCATCACTTGATCCAGGTGCGCGATACGGGCATTGGCATTCCGGCTGAGGCGCTGCCGCGCGTCTTCGAGCGTTTCTACCGCGTAGACAAGGCGCGTTCGCGCGCGGCTGGCGGCACCGGGCTGGGCTTGGCTATCGTCAAACATCTCGCGCTGACGCACGGTGGCGAGGCTTCCGTAACCAGCATTGTCGGCGAAGGCAGCGAATTCACAATCAAGCTGCCCGTGCGCGCGCTCAATGAAGACTCAGCCAATGAAGCTAAACCTGAAACCAAAGCTTTGGCTGGCGCCGGCTAAATCAACTACATGACCACCTCAGACAACTTCACGATCAAAGTCAAAAAACTTCATCCAGCCGCCCAACTTCCATTGCGCGGCTCAACCTGGGCGGCAGGCGCAGATTTACATTGTATCGAAGACTTCACGCTCCAATCGGGCGAACGCAAAGCTGTGCCGACCGGTCTCGTCGTGGAAATTCCGCCGGGCTTTTATGGACGTGTCGCGCCGCGTTCGGGCTGGGCGGCCAAACACGGCATCGATACTTTGGCGGGAATCATTGACGCCGACTATCGCGGCGAAATTCTGGTGCTGCTCATCAACCTCGGCCACGCACCCTTCACCGCCCAAAGTGGCGAACGTATTGCCCAACTTATCATTGAACGCGCGGCCAGTTGCGCTTATGAATGGGCTGAAGAACTGACCTCTACAGAACGCGGCGGCGGCGGTTTCGGCTCGACCGGGTAGTAAAATCGCGCCGTGCATGATTTGCTGATTCAGCGATGCCGGGAGTAGGATACTCGCGTTCCCAACTTTCCAACCCGGAGGTCATTCCATCATGCGGCAAACCAAATTCCATTTCGTCTTTGCTTTGTTACTCACCAGCGCGCTGGCGCTCGCCTGTTTTGCGCAAGACGCCCAACAAGTGCTGCGCCTGTCGGTCAGCTTTCGCACAATGAAAAACACAGCGCAGATGGACGAAGCCACGCGCAAGACGGTCGCGGAACTCGAAGCCAAAGCGCGCGCGGCAACTACTGCGCAGAAATACGGTGAGGCGATCAAGCATTACTCACACGCCATGGCGCTCATGCGCAAACAGGAATGGACGCCGTTGCGCGCCCTCAACACGGCGTTGCAAATCAAATTGGACAAGTTGATCTACGATCCCGGCGAGACAGCGCGCTTGAAGCTCACGCAAGGCTACACCCTTGATGAGCCGGTGCCGGGCAAGCTCAGCCTCACACTCACGCTCGTTCAAACGCGCGAGGGCAAACAACAAATAGTAAAAGAGCTGAAGACATTGAATGAGGTGGCGGCGGACTTCAGCAAAGAGACTACGCTCGACGTGCCGTTGCCGCTGGTGCCGGTTGGCAATTATCAACTCGTGCTGGCCCTCGCACCCAAAGAAGGTGAGCCGCTCAAAAGACCGACCACCATCCGCATCGAACACGATTTGAATGCCAAAGCCAACCAACTCAAAGCACGCATCGCCACTGTCAGAAGCGAACTGGAGGCGCGGCCCGAGGATCCGCTCCAGCCCTGGTTGTTGCGCGCGCTGCCGCCCGCTGATTACGTGGCCTCGCTGATTGACTTGGTCAACGATGGCGTATTGCCGCTCGACCGCGTTGATTGGCGCGCCGAATTTGCCAGCGCTCACGCATTGCTCGATCAGGTCGGCAAAGACGTGAATCCGCTGCGTGCCCAACGCGGCGACATCCGTTGGGCCTACGCTTCGCCGGTGGACTCGACAGTGCAACCATACCGCCTCTTTGTGCCAGCCAGCTACGAGGCCAAAAAGAAATGGCCGCTGATTGTGGCCTTGCACGGCATGGGCGGTGACGAAAGCAGCTTTTTCGCCAGCTATGCCAAAGGCGCAATTAAAGAAGAAGCTGAGAAGCGCGGCTATTTGATCGTCTGCCCGAAGGGACGCGGCCCGGCTTCGATGTATATGGGCACGGCCGAACGCGACGTGCTGGATGTGCTCAAGGAAGTACGCCGAGAATTCAATATTGACCCGAATCGCATCTACCTGATGGGCCACTCGATGGGCGGCTATGGCACATGGTCGGTGGCGGCGAACAATCCTGATTTGTTTGCTGCGCTCGCTCCCATCTCCGGCGGTGGCACGCCGCTCGTGTTGGCCAAGCTCAAAGGCATGGGCCACATTCCCTGGATTGTCATTCATGGTGACAAAGACCCGACGGTGCCGGTCGAAGAATCGCGCAAGATGGTCAAAGCCGGGAAAGAACTCGGCATCGAGATCAAATACAATGAAGTGCCCGGCGGCGATCACGGCAACATCGTCGTGCCTGCATTCAAGGAGATTTTCGATTGGTTCGACGCACATAAGCGCCAGCCGAAAGCAGCGGTGAAAGCGGCTGGCAGTGGGCAATAGCTTTTTTCTTGGAGAACAATATGAGTCCGGTTATGACCGCGCATATTGAAATTGACGGCGAGGGCGTTGCCTGGATTCGCGGCGCCAATGTCAAGGTTATCGAAGTTGCACTCGATAAACTGGCGCACGGCTCCAGTCCTGAAGAGATGCATTTTCAGTATCCGCACCTTTCACTGGCACAAATTCACGCGGCGTTGTCGTACTACTACGATCATCAACTGGAGTTGGACGCCGAGATTCAGCGGCGTTGGTTTACGGTGAACGAAATGGCTGCACAGGAGACTGTTTCGCCCTTGCGGCAACGCCTGCTGGAACTAAAACGCCGAGCTGTCAGCACCTCGGAATCGGCAGCCGAGTAGTCGAGGAACTCACCTGTCGATGAACACAAAACTTTACACAGATGTCCACGTCCGGCGTGCTGTGGTTGAAGGCTTGCGTTTGCGCGGCGTTGATGTTTTGAGGGCGCAGGAGGACGGAGCGGGCACACTACCCGATCCGGCGTTGCTCGACCGTACCACTGAATTGCAAAGAGTCTTGTTCACACAAGATGATGATCTTCTACGCGAAGCCAAACGGCGGCAACAGACTGGCGTAGCGTTCAGCGGCGTCATCTACGCGCACCAACTCAATGTTACAATCAAAGAGTGCATCGAAGACTTGACGCTAGTGGCGCTGGCCAGTGAGCTTGAAGAATGGCTCAATCGAGTTGAATATTTGCCACTCAAATAAGTCTTCGGAGGAATTTATGAAACGATCTTTCAAGTTGTTTTTGCTTTTTCAGCTTGTTGCAGCTTTGGGCTTTGTTGTGTTGGCGCAAACTAAACGCCCGCTCACCTTCGACGACTTGATGGCTGTCAAGCGGCTCTCAGACGCGCAGATTGCGCCGGATGGTAGCCGGGTCGCCTACGTCGTCAGCGATGTTGACAAGAACGTCAATCGCAGCAAGCGCAGCATCTGGGTCATCTCAACCCACAGAGCCAGTGCACTGGCGGCACCGCTCATTACCTCGGACAAGAATGACTTCTCACCGCGCTGGTCTGCTGATGGCAAATGGCTCGCCTTTCTGTCAACGCGGGACGGCGCGCCGCAAATCTATGTGGCCAACGCCGATGGCTCCAATGCGCGTAGAATCACCGCCGCGCCCGAAGGCGTGAGCGAATTCATCTGGTCGCCCAATGGCAAGCTCTTCGCTTTTACAACCGATGTCTATCCCGATTGCGCGTCCTTTAACTGCGTCGCGCGGCGCAGCGAAGCCGAAGAGAAGAGCAAGGTCAAAGCCGTCATCGCCGACCGTCTGCTCTATCGCCACTGGGATTCGTTCAAGCACGGCAAGCGTTCGCACTTGTTCGTTGTTTCGAGCGATGGCGGAGAACAGAAAGACTTAACGTCGGGTGATTACGACGTGCCGCCGTTCAGCCTAGGCGATCCGACCGCGTTCGACTTCGCACCCGATTCAAGCGAGCTCGTCTTTGCGCGCAACACTGACAAAGACGAGGCGCTCAGCACCAACAACGATTTGTTCATAGTCTCGACCAACGGTGGCGAAGCCAAACGCATTACGGGCAACAATCCCGGCAGCGATACGACACCGCGTTATTCGCCTGACGGCAAATACATTGCTTACCGCTCACAAGCGCGCAACGGCTACGAATCGGATCGTTTCCGCTTGATGTTGTTTGACCGCAAGGCCGGCACGTCGCGCGAACTATCAATCAACTTCGACCGCTGGGTTGGCGATTTGCTCTGGTCGCCTGACAGTCAAAGGCTCTTCCTGAACGTAGAAGACCGTGGGCGCGAAGCGATATACTTCGCGCCACTCAATGGCGACAAGTTAGGGCGCTTAGTGAGCGGCGGCAGCGACACAGGCCTGACGCTTTCAGGCGATGGCAAAACGCTCGCCTTCACGCGTTCTACGTTGGCGCTGCCTGCCGAAGTCTTCAAGGCCAATGCTGATGGCTCTGGCGTGGCGCAACTTACGCAGACCAATGCCGCGCTGCTCGCGCAACTCGACCTCAATTCGGCAGAGGAGTTCGAGTTCGATGGCGCAAAGACCCCGGTGGTACGCACAGCCAAACTTGGCGGAGTGAAAGCCTCGACCGACATCGGCCCCGGCAAGCCATCGCGCATTCACGGCTTCATCGTCAAGCCGCCGCAATTCGACCAGACGAAAAAATATCCAATGGTGCTGCTGATTCACGGCGGCCCGCAAGGCGCTTGGTTCGATTCGTGGAGCTATCGCTGGAATGCGCAGATGTGGGCGGCGCGCGGTTACGTGATCGTGATGATCAACCCGCACGGCTCGACCGGCTACGGCCAAGCCTTCACCGAACAGATCAGCGGCGATTGGGGTGGCGCAGTCTACGAAGACTTGATGAAAGGCGTGGATCACGTCATCAAGCTCGGCTACGTTGACCCGCAACGCATTGGCGCGGCGGGCGGTTCGTACGGCGGGTATATGGTCAACTGGATGATGGGCCACACGGATCGCTTCAAAGCGCTGGTCTCGCACGCCGGAATCTTCAACACGACCAGCATGTATGCCACCGAAGAACTCTGGTTTCAGGAGTGGGAGTTCAAAGGCGCGCCGTGGGTGAATCCTGAAATGTATGCCAAGTGGTCGCCGCACCTGCACGCGGCGAAGTTCAAGACGCCGACGCTGGTCGTGCACGGCGAATTGGATTATCGCGTGCCTGTTGGAGAAGGCATTCAGTTATTCAGCACCTTGCAACGACGCGGCGTGCCATCGCGGTTGTTGTATTTCCCTGACGAAGGCCACTGGGTGTTGAAACCGCAAAACAGCGAGTTGTGGTACAAGACGGTGTTGGGTTGGTTCGATCAGTGGTTGAAGCCGAACGGAACTACGGCGTCGCGTTGAGCGTAAGGTAAGAGCGCAGGTCACACATCCTGCGCTATTGCTTTTTGGGAGAGGTTTTATGCGCTCAATGCTGTCCAACCCATTCGTCTTTCGTTTCGGCACCTTCGGTTTATTGTTACCCTTCATCCTTGTGCTCGGTTTGCGCTGGATCGAACACGCAATGACCTATCATCCGGTCGGTTACATTCCCGGCGCGCAATGGACGCCGCCCGCGAATGGCGCTGACGTGTGGTTCAAGGCCGCGAATGGCGAACAACTGCACGGCTGGTTTGTGCGCGCCACCGAGCAACCCGCGCTGGCAACCATCCTGCACTGCCACGGCAACGGCGGCAATCTGACCAACGTCGGTTGGGTCGCCGAAGCGTTGTCCAAGCGCGGCTACGACGTGCTGGTCTTCGATTATCGCGGCTACGGACGCAGCGCGGGCAAGTTGACGGACGAATGGGGACTGTATGCCGACGGTGACGCGGCTTATGACTTTCTGGTGCGTGAGCACGGTGTGAAGCCGGAACAGTTGGTGTTGTACGGCCAATCGCTCGGTACGGCGGTGGCGATTGATCTGGCGGCGCGGCGGCCAAATGCGGCGTTGATTGTCGAATCGGGCTTGAGTTCAGCGAGCGAGCTGGCGGCGCATGCGCTGCCTTGGTTGCCGGGTTGGTTGCATCGCTTGGGCAAGAATCGGTTTGAGTCGGCGCGCAAGATTACCGGCGTGCATTGCCCGGTGCTCATCACGCACGGCACGCGAGACGAGGTGATTCCGGTCGAGTTGGGGCGCAAGCTGTTTGCTGCGGCGAATGAGCCGAAGCGGTTGGAGATTGTGGAAGGTGGCGATCACAATTTGATTGGTAATGGCGAAGCCTATATCGACAGAATCGCAGATTTCCTTCGTACTTCATTGACGAGATCGGGCAATTGAAGATTGCCATCGGCAAGTCTGGCATGGCTTACGTTGCTGAGTCAGCAGAGGCGATTGATTGAATGATAGCATTAACCTCGTTTTCAACGTCCAAAGTACCCTCCGAAGGCAAACTGAAAATCACTATTCCACCAAACAATCTTTCCCAGTTTCCACCTATTTCCATTACTTGCTGCTGAAGGGATTGGAATTGCATTGAGTCAATGATCTGGTTGTTTAACAGGTAACTGAATCGGCGCATCTCAGACTTTTTAGCGACTCGCTGGAAGATTACGTTTCCGTCCCCTTGTCTCTCCCCTTCGATCACATCATAAAACGCCAACTCATCATTCAAAGGTGATTCTTCAAGCCGAAAAAGATTCTGAGCAAGTGGAGTCACGAGCAAAGATTCTGTTACGCCTTCATCTGCAAAGATGAGCGAAACGACCTCCATGCCAGGAGAAATATCAGCATGCTCAAAATCAAACTCAAGTTTTATCTCTTCAGCTTCAGGCATTACAACAAACGTCTACTTCCCGCGCGCAATCGCCTTTGGCCCTTCCCGATACGCCCGCATATTTGCCACAAATTCATGGAAAAGGTAGGTTGCATCGTGCGGCCCAGGCCCTGCTTCCGGGTGATACTGCACCGAGAAGACTGGCAGCCTTTTGTGCTTCAACCCTTCCAAACATTCATCGTTGAGATTGAAATGTGTCAGCTCGATCTCGTCCTTGCTCAAGCTGTCGGGATCAACCGCAAAGCCGTGATTGTGCGAAGTGATCTCGATGCGCCCCGTACGCAGGTTTTTGACTGGCTGGTTGCCACCGCGATGGCCGAACTTGAGCTTGTAGGTCTTGCCGCCAAACGCGAGGCCGAGAATCTGGTGGCCCAAACAGATGCCGAAGACGGGCGCGGCCGTGGTCAGCTTGCGCACATTGTTGACGATAGTTGGCAAAGCCGCCGGGTCACCGGGGCCATTGGAGAGAAAGACGCCGTCAGGGTTCAGCGCCAATACGTCCTCCGCAGAGGTGTTCGCCGGAACAACCGTCACCTCGCAACCGACCGAGGCGAGATAACGCAGGATGTAGTACTTGATGCCAAAGTCGTAAGCCACGACGCGGAACGGCGCTTCGCCCGGTCGCAAGGCGTTCGTGACTGTCGCACGGAACTCGCCGAGCGGGTCAAGTGAGTTCTGCTCGTCTTTGATGGACGACCACGCATAGCTGTCACCGCAGGTCACTTCGTCCACCAGATTGCGGCCTAGCATCTGCGGCGCGTGCTTGGCCTTGTTGACAACGCTCTGTTCATCCAGATCGAGCGAAGACAGACAGGCCCGCATCGCACCCTTCTCGCGGATATGGCGCACCAACGCGCGCGTGTCCACCTCGGAGATGCCGACGATGCCGTGCAGTTTTAGGTAATCGTCGAGCGATTGCGTGGCGCGCCAGTTGGACATGACCTCCGACGCTTCGCGCACGACGAAACCTTCGACAAAGGGGCGGCGCGATTCCACGTCTTCTGTGTTGACGCCGTAGTTGCCGATCAGCGGATAGGTCATCGTCACGATCTGCCCCGCGTAAGAGGGATCGGTCAGGATTTCCTGATAGCCCATCATCGCCGTGTTGAAGACAATTTCGCCAACACGCTCGGCGTGCGCCCCCCAGGCGCGGCCACGAAAAACGCGCCCGTCTTCGAGCGCCAGTATCGCTTCCCGCTGTTTATCACTTGCCATCGTTAGTGCTTGTTTCTTCCTTGCCCTCTGGATTGAGATTTGAGATTCAGATTTGAAATCAGTTTTGCCGTTCGCGCAAGAAGTTTTGCGCTTGGTGCAGCCAGCGCCGCTCGACCCGGTACTTATAGGCGGGCGCAGTTCTGACCGT
Source organism: uncultured Acidobacteriota bacterium (assembly GCA_963699175.1). Classification (GTDB taxonomy): domain Bacteria; phylum Acidobacteriota; class Blastocatellia; order RBC074; family RBC074; genus JACPYM01. The sequence continues at coordinate 3,858,423 of OY969418.1, forward strand.
TGCGACGCAAGCCTGCATCTCCTGCACCGCTTCTGCCTCACGCCCCAATTGCGCCAGTGTCTGTCCGCGCCAGTAGCGTGCCTCGGCATCCGACGGGCGCTGTGCTAGGAACTTATCCAGCATCGCCAGCGCGTCCGGGTATTGCCCTGCGGCGTAGTAAACCAACCCCGTCTCGCGCCAGATTTCGTACTGGCTGTGATTGGGTGCCAGCCGCACGACCTTTTCAAAATGGGCAATCGCCTCGTTGAGATTGCCCTGCTCGCGTGTGATTCGGCCAAGTTGATAATGCGCATCGGCCTCCTGCGGATCAATCTCCAAGGCGCGCTGAAATGCGGTGTGGGCCTGCTCATATGCGCCGCGCTGGTAATAGAGCAAGCCCAGATTGTAATGCGCCGACGCATCCGCCGGATTGAGCATCGCCGCTTCCAGGTGCTGTTTGAACGAACGGCGCGCGCCACGTACTGCCAGAAAATCGTCAAGCTTGTCGCGCAGGAAATAAAATATCAGCAAGAGCAGCAGCGGCGCCGTGAAGATCGCAGCCGCCGCTTGCATAAGCACGACCACCCCAAGGAGCGAGAGAAATGAGAGCAGCGTCGTCATCACTGCTTTGCCCCAACCAATGCGAAAGATCAGCCCAACCGCCAACGTCATCAAGGCCGCAAAGATCGGCAGGGGGATCACCAGCAACAAGACGAAATAGCCGGGCACGGCTTCACTGCTCAGCCACGCGCTCTGCCAACTGATGACCGCGGCTGGCAACAACGTCACCAGCAATGACACGGCCAGCGCCGCCAACGCGCACGAAGCCAGCGCCGCATATTCTTCGCGCAATACCAGCGTGAAACTGGCGCGCCGCTCAAACCAATTCGCCAGCAGGACGGCAAACGGCACGTACAATGCCCCGATAAAAAGCACCAGCATGGCGGCATTCCACGCGCCACCGTAGATATTGCTCAGCCAGAACTGCGGCGTGCGCATTACCGGCAACGTGAAGAGCCGTCCGCTTTGTGCATAGCTGCCCAACACCGCTGCCGCAATTGCGTACAGAACCGTCGCTAGCCAAGCCGCCAGCACTGCTACGCCAAACGGCGCGCGGTCACGCAACCCTTTGAGCGCCGCCAGCGGATGCCATAACAACCCGATTACCAGTCCCAATTCACGCATTAACAAATGTCCGGCAAGCTGCCAGCTTGTCGTGGTCTCCCGGTCGGACGCCTGGCGGAGTCAGCGACAAGCTGACTCCGCCAGATAAAGCAAAGCGCGGAAAACGTCGCCGCTTCCGCGCTCGCTAACTTCAACTGCATATTCAATACAAGCTCACTACTCAAGCTTGCCCACGCGCTCGAACGGCATAAACGGATAGTAGCGAAAGATCGCCTTGCCGTAGATGTACTTCTCCGGCACTTGTCCCCAGTAGCGACTGTCGCTGCTGTTGCGCCGGTTGTCACCCATCACGTAATAGAAATGCTCGCGCACGCGCGTGGGCCCCGTCGTATCCTGCGACAGGTACTCGGGGTCTAGGTACGGCTCATCTATGTGCACTCCATTGATATAAAGCTTGCCGTTCTCGACATTGACTTCTTCGCCCGGCAACCCGACGACACGCTTGATGTAGGACTTCGATGGGTCTTCGGGGTAGAGCAACACGACGATGTCCCCGCGTTTGATCGGCTCGCGGTCGCCCAGCCATTCGCGTAGCGGATAGACGAACTTATTGACGAAGATGCGATCCTGGTCGTGTAACCTCGGCATCATGCTCTGGCCTTCGACGCGCACCGGCTGCACCACGAAGACCACAATCATCACGGCGATCACACCGGCGAAAAAGATGTCGCGCATGAGCGCCTTCGCCTCCTGCCACAGACCGCCGCTGCTGTATTCACCGTTGCGCCAGGCACCCAGGTCGTCAATGACGCGGATGTCGCCATCATCATCCGGTGTGATGCCTGGATACTTCTCTTTCCTCATATTCATTACTCCATCAATCAGCGCCTCACCGTCTCACTTAAACGGCTTCGCGCAAGCTAATTCAAGCCAATTCAAACTGGGCGAAAAGATATTACGGCGCTTGCGGGCTTGTCAACGCAGATGATTTTCCGGTCCTGCCGCGCAAGACCAACGCCACTTCAATACGAAATTTTGCCCTGCAAGGATGTGTCAATCTCCGCGCCCTGGCCTGTGCTGAAGAGAAAGGCTTGCATATTTTCGATCAGGAAGTTTTGGTGATCGGGATTGATCGTGCTCAACCCGTAATGATTGATAAGCTGATTCTGCGTTGCCAGCCACGCCTTCCAGCACGCCTGACAAATTTCGGCGTGAATCTTTTTGCCCAGCGCGCTGCCGAAGGGCGCTTTCTCCAAACCGGGAAGCTTTTGTTTACAACGCGCACACGTGATGACCTCTGCCATAATGCCCTCTCTTTTGGTGATGTCTCTTCAGCGGTCATCTTAGCACACGCAACGCCAGCCGCGCATTCGTTGGATATTTCGAAGCCGCGGCTGCGGCAAATCACCGCTCTTGACAAGCGCAAGTTGAAAGCTAAAATCCTTAACGTTGACAGAGGGCCGTTAGCTCAGTTGGTAGAGCAGCAGACTCTTAATCTGCGGGTCGTTGGTTCGAGCCCAACACGGCTCACTTTTGTAATCAATAAGTTAAGGGCAGCCACCAAGCTGCCCTTTTCCTATTTGTATACCTCTTGTACACCAGATCAGCCAAATAGCAGCTTTTCGAGCTTTTCAGCCGCCGCCTTCTGCATATCAGGCAACACGTGCGAATAGGTGTCTAACGTCAAAGTGATGCTGGCATGACCAAGTCTTTCTGAAACTACTTTGGGATTTTCGCCTGCCAGTAGTAGCAAGGTTGCAGTTGTGTGTCTGAGGTCATATAGCCGGATTGTCTGTGGAAGTCCGGCACGCTTTAGGGCAGGTTTGAAGTGGCGTTTGATGAGATTGTGCGCGTAGATCGGCGAGCCAATTTCGGTGCAGAAGACCAAATCATTCTGTTGCCACTCAGGGCCAACCTTGAGGCGTTCTTCGTTCTGATGGCGCTTATGTTCGACAAGCTGGCGCACAACAGAGGCAGGCAGCGGAATAATGCGGCGTGAGCGGTCTGTTTTTGGTTGGTCAAAGTACCATCCTCCGCCTTTTTTCCAGATCAATGCACGCTGAACAGTTGCCGTTCCCGTCTGAAGATTTACATCAGACCATTGCAAGGCAAGATATTCTTCTGGCCTCATTCCTGTCGCAAGAGCAAATGAAAACAATGTTGCATAGCGGTCACTGCCGAGTGTTTGAAGAAACCGCGCCGCTTCTTCTGAGGTCAGCGAACGCATGACATTTTTCTTGCTGGCCTTCGGCAATTGAACAAGCTGCGCAGGATTGCGGGAAATCAATCCCCATTGCGTAGCCTGTTTGAGCGCAGATGAAAGAACCGCGTGCGTGTAGCGGATGGTGCGCGGGCTTATACCACGCTCTTGCATTTGGCTGTAAGTCTCTTGAATATCCAGCGGGCGCAGCGCCGACAGTTTCTTGCCGCCTAGAGGCTCGCGCACGTGGCGTTTGAGTTGATCTGCATAGCCAAGATAGGTGCGCTCGCGCAAACGTGGCTTTGCGGCAGTTTCAAGCCATCTGTTCAGATACTCATTCAGGCTCACGTTTGAAGGTTCAGTAAAGATGCCAAGATCATTCTCGCGCAATGCGGCGCTCAAATACCTTTCTCCATCTTTCTTCAAACGAAAAGTTTTGTGATGGTAGAGCCGTTTGCCGTTCTCATCTCTTCCAAGTGAGATGCGCACTTGCCAACTGTCGCCACGTTTCATCAGATTCCCACGCATAGATATTCACCCTTTCCTGAAGGTTTAGTGATTCTTTTCGTGGGAAGATTGTTATCGCGTCTTCACCTTATTCAGCGGCACTGAAGGCAAAGACTGAAGAAAATCTATGATCTAGTTCCGTTGTGTCTTTTCTTCAGACATGAACTTGAGCAACTTGTCTGGCTGACATTTTAAGACCTGGCATAGACGATCAAGAGTCTTGATGCCGATGTTGGCAAAATCACCCTTCCATAATCGTGATGTTAGGGTTGGCGAGACAGAATCACCAGACAAGTCTTCCAATGCTTTCCGTAGTTGATAAGCACTGCTCAATCCTCGCCGTTCTGCCATCTGTCTTATACGGATTTCAATCATGCCGCGACTATAAAACACTTTGGCTTGATACACAGTAGTGTACGCTTTCAACCTTGAGTGTCACGCTTATTGGCGAGCGAAATCTTGGGTTTCAAGGAATCGAACTTAAGGCTTTTTCCAATTGTTCAATCACATCTATGGCATCCTGCACTTCTCGGCGATGAATGTTTTTCCAATCGGCGTGGTTGAGCGGGTTGAGAACGACTTTGCGGTATTTCTGAACGTCGCCTATTAACTGTGGGGTCAATTGCGTCCAATTCTGGCTGGTTGCTGCATCCTTCACTGGAAGCCAGAAATCTTCTGTAGTCAATTCATTGGCTTTCTCTTTGTAGAGCACTTTGAGTTTTTTTCTCTCACAGAATCTTTTCAGTTTCGCTTCAAAGTGAGTGCGCGCATAAACAGCGGCAGCTTTCCAATCATTGTTGTTTAGATGTTCTTTGGCACGCTCCAGGAATTTGCGGTCTGGCGCATAAACTGGCAGGTCTTGATCGTTAGTGTGAGCAGAAAAGAACTCTACGGACTCCCATTCAGATGCCCGATTATGGCTCTCTATGTGGTGTTTGACGATTTCGTACCAAGGACGGTCATAGGTGAAAAAGAAAATTTGATACGCCCCAAAGTGCTTGTCCAGAATATCCAACACTGGCAGTCGGTTGGACATATCCAGTCCAATCAATACATCGTCCAAAGCTAACACGCGTAAACGGCTAACTGGTTGTAGTAGTAATGCAGCGAAAAAGATTGCCAAGGCAATAGCCGAGAGCTTCGCTTCGTTCAGAAATAGGTGATGGTCTTCGCGCCCAGCGCCAAAGAACTTCACCTTCAAGCCAATGATTTGCTTTCCTATTGTTCCTGCTGGCGCGTCGTATTCAACACCGCCAAAATGCAACTCAATTTCGAGTTTATAGCCGAAGGCGTTCAAAATCTCCTGCGCCTTGCTCTGCAACTCTTCCAACTTAACGCGTAAGCCGTTGTTGAAAGTTTTGATTCGGTCAATCAATTCCTGTTTTTGTTTGGGCGAGCGTTTGTTGAGTGTTAATGCTGCTTCCTTGATGCCGCGCCATTCCTCGCCGAATGGGCGGCGGGTCAGATCGTTTTCAGCGTGATCAAGGATGTTGTCGAGTAGCAAACTGAAAATGTTGACTGAAGGGGCGTCCTGTTGCAGGTAATAAGTCGCCAGCAGCTTCTTGTAATCAATGAAGCCTTTGGTCTTGTTGATTTCCAGGATCAATTGCTCGCTGGTTTCGTTTTTCGCGCTTGACCATTCATAGGCTTTGGCTTGTGGGTTTGGCTTTTTTTTCGTTGCCTGTCCATCGGCAAATTGCAGCCGGATGTAACCATCATTTGTCTGGCAAAAGATGTTGCAAAATGGAAATTGGGCTATGTCTTTTGTCCCAGCACATTCCAGAAAGTCTTTCAGCGCATGAAAGAGCGAGGATTTGCCGCTGCCGTTTTCGCCGTAAACCAGCAGGTTTCTGCCCGCTTTGCCCAAGTTGATCTTCAGCGGGCTGCCTTTGAACGCGCGAAAGTTGTTGATTTCAATAGTAGTGATTCGCATAAGCGAGCGAAGCAGGGCTGAAGCAAGCTGTGCGCATTTGGCGCAGACGCGGCCTATGGTGTTCAAAAACGGTCGTGTTCTTCCGGTTCGACATTGGGTACTTGCCGCAACACCTCCAAGGCTTTGTCCCAGCTTCCCCGGCGCGCGCGTTCGGTTAAATAGTTGCGCGTTTGCCATGAAGAGACCTGCGCGGATAGCGCCAGAGCGACGAACTGTTCGATAGTGACTTGCTCGCGTTGGGCCAGTTGTTCGATCTGTTGATAAAGCGCGTCGGGAATTTGCGTTTGCAGATTGGTCATTGTAACTCTCCCATTTGACGTAAGAACTCACGCGGCGTTACCACTTCAATTCCCAGCTCAGCAGCGGCGCGTAAGTCACTAGCATTATACGTGATGATGAAATCGGCCTGCGAACAGAAGGCTAGTTCCAGCAGAAAATCATCGTTTGGATCAGTCGAGGTGGGACGCCACAGGAAAAAGATTTCCTGCTGATTGGCGATAGAACAAAGACCGTCTAGCAAAATGTCTACCGCCGCTGGACTGATTGGCACCATGCCAGGGCGCTTCAAAACGTCTTCATATTCCAACACCAGCGTCGTTGAAACGTTCACCTGCCAGCGCGGGTCATTGAGCATGGTCAACAGCTTGTACGCCACCCCCAACTGCGACCGCAACGCCGACACCAGGACGTTGGTGTCCAACACAATTTGCACGGGCCTGGCCATCTATGCTTTCCCCTCAATGATGCGAACGCTTTCAATCGTATCCAGAAAGAAGATGTTCTGCCGGATGATGTGATCTTTGTGAAACAGCCGCTCGAAGATTTGCCGCAGGTCACTGAGCTTATCGCCTCTGATGTCAGCCAGTGCGGGTAGCCGTTCTGCTGCTAGGGGCGCGAAAAACTCTCGCCCCGCCGTGTGGAGTTCTTCGGGCAGGTAGAGTTCATAAACCAGCGCATCAATGATCTGCTCGAAGTAATTGACCATTAGTTGGTCGCGTGATTCAGTTTCATCAGCATTGTCTTTCAGGAAAAGAATGTAACCAACCAGCGTGACGATTTCCCGATGGCGTTGTTGGTCAGAGTGGTCTGAGAAATTGATTGTACGGATAGGCAGTTGCTCTATGTATTGCTTATTTGCAGCAAAGTAACCACCATGAAAATTGGTTGATACCTGCTTCAAGTAAAAATCTAGAACACGCGAATTAAGCAACGCACAAATGTATTCATAGCTCCCAAATTTTTCATCACAAGTAATTCCGTATCCACCAGTTGTTACGTTGACAAAGTAATAAGCGTTTGATTTGTCAAGATAGGTTGCCAAATCAGTAATCATATATGGCGCAAGAAGCTTCGGCTGCTCCCACATCCCAAGATTCTGACTTCTACCGAACCGATACCATTGTTCATCTTTGAAAGCACTTTTCTCACGTGATTCCAGAGACTGTTTGTTCATTAAAAGATAGTTCCACGCTAATGGGTACTTCTTCTTCATTTGGCCTTGTGAGATCAACTTGGCAATTGATCCTTCAACCTCATAGGGGAATAAAACATAGGCAGTGGTTCTAGCCCAGAATTTCCCAATGCTCCCACTTCTCACAACCCGCTTCAAAACGTCTCTTTCCAATTCGATCCATTCGTTCAACTCTTTAGAGAAAACACTTATCACTGCCTTATTGGAGTCTTTGAATTCCTTGAAAAGAAAGATGCCATCTGCGCTTGTGATGACCCCTTGATAAATTCTGGATGAGACATCTGCCAGCTTAGGGCCAGCTTTCGCAAGCATCTCGAAGAGCGTAGCACCTTTACCAATTGTGAAGTTCCACTCGTTCGCTGTTAGTTGAGTTGTTGGGTAAGCGCCCTCTTTTCCAACCCTAAAGTTGCTCCAAGCTTCGAAGTCGTCCACTTTCACAACTCGGCTTTGCTCCACAGGACGTCTGCTTAAAAACAATAAGCAGGTGTAGGTCGTCACGGCAGCAAAAATTTGCTGATCGCCGAAATGCACGACGTGCAATAGATGTTTTCCGTCGGCGATCAGTTTGCGCAGTGGTGCGCCGTATTGGGCGTTGAAAAATTTATGCGGCTGGATATAACTAAGAAAGCCGGTCTTGTTCAACAGGCCCAGCCCGCGCTCGATAAAGATGACGTAGATGTCGTAATTGCCTTTGCCCGCTGCTGCATATTTTTGCTTGAAGTAAGTGGCCATCGCGGGCGCGCTTGCCTGTATCTCCTGAATGCGAATGTAAGGCGGATTGCCAATGACAACGTCAAACCCGCCTTTGGCCTGGAACACTTCGACAAAATGCAGCTTCCACAGAAAGTAGTTTTTGCGGTTGTCACGGCGGTGCTTGGCCAGTTCCTTGAGCAGCGCGGGATCGCTGCGTTCCAGCCTGAGTTCCATAAATTCCCATTCAAGCTGTTCCAGTTTCTGCCGCAGTTCCTTCTTTTTCTTCGGTGAGGATTGCTCAAAAAACTCCCTGTGCAGCCGCTTCAATTCAGCCAACTTGTCGCGCACATCAATGCTGAGGTCGCGGAAAAGTTTGTCTTCTTGTGGGGCAGAGGGCGTGGCCGAAAGCGCATTCAATTGTCGGGTAAGTTGTTCGATTTCCTTGCCGAATTTGGCTTTGAGTTCGCGCGCACTAGGAATCTTTTTACCAGCTAGTTCAATCAACTGTTTTTGCTTGTAGATAATCTCTTCACGGATAGCAGTCTTTTGCGCTTCCGCGTCCTGCTCAGAACCAACCAGCAAATCGTCATCGAATAGTTTAACGCCTGCGAACTCTTCGAGTAGCGAATTGCCCTGCATGATCTTGTAATCAAGATTCGGTAAAGGCTGAATGCGCTTGAACTCCAATTCGTCCACCACCAGCGACAGCCACAGCCGCAAGCGGGCAATCTCAATCGCGCTGGAGTCAACATCCACGCCATACAAAGAATTTTCAATCGCGTGCCGTTTCAGATCATAGGCGCTTCGTTCGGGCATTCCTTCAATAGAAGCCAAGGTCAGGCGGGCTTTGACAACCTCCTGCATCATGCCTACCGGGAACGCACCTGAACCGATGGCTGGATCGCAAACAGTGATCTCGGCCAATAATCGGTCAAGCTGTTTGGCGTTTTTGCGAATGGAGTCGGGCAATATGTTCTTTTCGTCTTTGCGCTGGTTGGCCTCGAACTCGCGTAGGACTTCGCCGCGCGTGATGAAAGTTTCGATGTCTTCACGGCTAACAGTGCCTTCCAGATGCGAAGCCAGATAGTTGATCAGACTCTGCTGACACATGTAATTGACAATTACGCGCGGCGTGTAATATGTCCCGCCCTTGTGCCGCAAATTTTCGGGCAGCAGGTTTTCAAAGACCTTGCCGAGCATTTCCGGGTCAACGGCGACTTCGGTTTCCAGCGGCTCGGCCTCGTTGACGGTGAAGTTATACCGGTCAAACACATCAAGAATGCCCGTGCCGTCGTCGCCATCTTTGGTGCGTTCGTGGTTGGAAAAGAGTTCGTCTGGCAACAGGATGTCCGCGTGAACCCAATTGTAATCGCCCAGCGGTTCAAACAATCCGCCGTTCAGAAAAGGAATCTTGCAGCGGAAACGGTCGGAATAATCGTGGGATCGTTCGACAGCCAGCGTGTTGTAAAAGAGCGGTTCCAAAACATCGTTGAAATAATTCTCGTCCGGCTTTTTCTTATTGAACAAATGCCGCAGATAATCTTTCTGGCCTGTGCCCCAAGCGGCGTCGCGCTTGACGCCAAACCAACCTTTCTTTTGCAAGAAGTATAGAAAGACAATCTGGCCCAGCAGCTTTTTGGCGAAATCATCGGTTTCGACGGCCTTCTCTTTGAATTCGGCGCGCGCTTGGGCATCGCGTTTGAGCCGGGTTTCCAGCGCAGCTTTGGTCTTATCAAACAGCAGTTTGTATTGCTCGAAGAACTCTTTAGTGACTTTTTCAATGTCGAAAGCTTTTTCGATCTCTTTCAATAATGGATCACTCTGATCATTTTCCAGCAACGACAGGAATTGTTTTTGCGCGGTGTGGCTCTTTTCGTTCTCTCCCACCAGAAACGAATACCGGCGCGCGGGAGTCAGTTCCTTGCGCTCTTTGACCTTGCCCGTTTCGTCCTGTTCCAGAGCGTATTCCAGTTTGACGTATGAGAAGCGCCAATCCATTTCTTCCTTTGAAACATAGGCTGCCAGCACAGCGTCTTTGTCGTTGCCGTGTCCAGTCGAAAGATAATCCGCCGCGAAATTTCGCAACAACGTGCGCCCACGCTCAAGCGTCGTTTCCTTTTTCAGATGAATGACCAGCACATCAAGCTTGCGGCCTTCTGGGTCGGTATAAGTGCCGATGCGCTCAAAATGATTGACGTGTTCGGCATAGGCCTTTTTGATTCTCGAACCTGACCAAACACTTTGCCGTTCGGGCGAATCATTCAGATGATTGAGCAATTGCGCAGTGAAGTGATGAAACCGGTCATAGTCAAAGGCTTGTTTGAAGGTTTGCTCAATGAGTTCTCTGGCCTGTTGCTTATCCATAACTTACTCGCTAACAAAATACGAAGAGAGGATGACTTCGCGCGGGGCAGTGTTGCGATGTGGTTGCGACGCCTGAGTCGGCTGAAAAAAAGAATCCGGAATATCACGCCGCAAGACGCCAAGAATTTTCAGTGGATTTATTTCATTCTGCAAAGCCGTCATCAGCTTTTTGGTCGTGGGACGCGGCAGTGCGCCATCTTCCAACAACCGGATGACAGCGCGAATATATTCCTCGTCTTCATCTGTCAAGCCTTTGAAATGCCGCATGTCTTTCGACTTCAACCGGCGCAACAGTTTGGCGCTATGGTCGCGACTGGCAGCGGGGGTGTCCTCCAACGCGGCGTCTTCCAGTGTGGCAATTATGAACGCTTCTTTGTTGTGGTCGAGCAGTTGATAAAAATCGCGTCCAAGGGAATGTGGCTCCGTCTGTGGCTCGCATTGAAGTAATTTGACTGCGGCTAGAAAATCCAATTCGTAGCCTTGCGAACCGGTACTGGTAGTGCGGAAAAACTTCTCCAACCGGCCTTTGCGAAAATACGTCAACAGCGAATTACCGTCCGCATCTTTGTGCAGTCGAGCCGCGCGGGCTTTACGTGGCAGGTGTTTAATGTGATTGAACAACTCAGAATTGTTGTCTCGCACAGCACGGATGATCTTCAAATATTCCAGTTCGCTTTCTTCCTCTTCGTCCTCGCCGGTGATCGTGCGCTTGGAGTTGATGCGCTGGAATAAATCGTGAGATTTGACCTCTTCGCCTTCAGTCAACAGCCGTGAATCCGCGCCAAGCATTTCGATGAATGCTTGAATCTTGGCCTCTGCCGCCTCTTGCAGTTTCAGCAGGTCATTACTCTGTTTGGTTGGGAAAAAGTTGTAGGTGCGAATCACGTCGAAAGGCGTGTCCACACGATTGACGCGCCCAACGCGCTGAATCAACCGCGTCGGATTCCACGGGATGTCATAGTTGATGACGGTGTTGGAACGATGCAGGCTGACACCTTCGGCCAAGACTTCGGTTGTCACCAGAATGCGAAATTCATCGCGTGGCGCGTGGTGGCGGGCATCGAAATTGGCGATGACTTTCGCGCGGGCGTCTCCTATGGAATCACCAGTGAACAGCAATGCCTGTTCATCCACATCTTCACTGATTTTGAAGGCCAGATATTCGGCGGTTTCTTTCGATTCGGTAAACAGAATCAACCTGCCCTGCGCGCAATTTCCCGCGCCAGTCAGCAGCGCACGCAAGGTTTCCCACTTCGGATCACGCTTGATCGTTTGCCAGTCGTCGCGGATGTCGCGCAGCGTTTGTAAGTCTCGCTCCAAGTCCCGAATAAACATCGGCGTAAAATTTGCCGCGTCAAATCGTTGCGCTTGATCACGCTCCAACAGCTTTTCGACTGCCTCATCATCCCCGCTTTCCAAAAGTTCAAATAGCCGCGCGCTGTGGCGCTTGCTCATATAAACATCACCATCGTGATAAGCGGCGATAAAAAGCTCATACGAACGAATGAACCGATCTAGCGTCAACCGGAAGGCGTGAAAGCTGCTTTCCAACCGCTTGACTAGCAACACCTTCATAAATCGCGCCAAGTTGCGTTGGCCAGTCAATTCTTGCTCTTTGAGTTCGCCAGTGTAATACGTCAATGGGCGATAGCGAGCATAAGTAAATTTTTGTGTCAGCAGTTCAATGGCGTTGCTGAAAATGGCATCTTCCTGCGGGCTGAATTGATAGAAGCAAGGGACGGGGTCTGCGACTTGCGGGAACTTCAAATTTTGCGCGGCCAAATCTGTGTCGTAATAGTTGGCAATCTCGTTTCGCGTGCGCCGAACCATTACATACTTCAACACTTTCTCCCTGATCTCGCGGGCATTCTCTTGCACAACACGAAAATACTCATCGCGGTCGCGCTGCCGATCCAGTTTCTTCAATTTCTTTTCCAGTCGGCTGAAGAGAGCTTCCAGATTACGAACATTTGGAATCGTGCTGTTCTTGCCAGGCTGAAATAGCTTTATCTGACTGAGAATGTCGCGCGGGGAATTGTTGAGCGGTGTAGCCGTCACAAGCACGATTTTCTTGCCGCGACAAATCTGCGCCAGTTTCTCATACGTGCCGGTCGTTTCGGTGCGGAAGCGATGGGCTTCGTCAATGAAAACGTTGCTGTATCTTGAGATGTCACGCCGCAGCAGATCGTCTAGCTTTCCCAATGATTCAAACTCGGCTTGCGGGATACGAAAGTCGCTGAAGACATTTGGCCACGAACCTGGGTTGTCTCGATCAATCAAAGCAGGAGGCGCAATGACCAGCGTTCGCCCTTGCAGTTGCTGCGCCAGCAGCGCCGACATGTAGGTTTTCCCTAAACCCACAACATCAGAAAGAAAGACACCGCCATATTCATCAAGGATTTTATGCGCGCTCAAAACAGCGTCTTCCTGATAGCGAAGTTTTTTGAATCCGCCTGGCAGCCAGGCATCTTCCAATTCTTCGGGCTGGGTCAGTTCATCTTTGAAGTATTCGTAAAGGAACTTCAGGTAAAGATGGTATGGCTCAAACTGAGCAAAAGGCGATTGTTGCCGTATGGTTTCGACATAGAGCGGCGAGACCTCAACTGCATCCGCCCAAAGCTCATTGAATTTTTGCAGCGCGAATTCATAATCCGCACGATTCTTCAGTTCGACGTTGAATTCAAGATTGTCTTGCAGCCCTGATTGCGAGAGGTTGCTTGACCCCGTAATGACGCGACCACGGTCAATGTGACCGGGGGCAAAGGTCATGATGTAAACTTTTGCGTGTATTTTCTCTGAAGGGTACACGCGCACTTTAAGCTTGCCTGAATCACACCATTTCACAAATTGGCCGATCCCATCTTCGACTTGCTGACTTTCCTCGAATCTATCCAACTCTTCAAGAATCCCTTTTGGAATATTTTCTTTTGCCTCTGCATGCGAAGCAAAATTGAGCCGCTGCTGTTTGGCTTGTTGCAACAGATCATAGGTAGCCTGATCTGTTTTCAATCCAATCAACACACGAATCTGCTCAACCCCCGTCAAGGCTGGATAGAGCTGATGAAATCCACTCAGGTAAAAATACCCAACGAGGCAGTCAAATGCCTTAGTATGCGTTGTCAGTAAGGCGTGGAATCGCTCACGCAAACTCTTTCCAGGCTCATTTGTGAAAAAAGTGAGATCAGATGACATGGACATTTATGATTCGCGGTCATTCACTACAACTTGCTACGGGGCGGAAAGTATAAGCAAGAAATGCGGTTTTGTATTGTCTGTTCCCCATCAGTTTAGCCATGTGCTTAGCTTTATCTATATTCTGATGATGCAAGGCTAAGCCGCACACCCCACCTCGGAAATCCTATCTGTTCACATTCGATTCTGCCTGCGCCAGTGTCTTTGCAATAGTCTCATCAGCGCGCCCTCTACTCCGCGCATACGTGGCCAACTGTGCGTACTCTCAGGCGTGAGCACATAAACTAAAGGCGAGTCTGGCCAGCGACACCAGCCACCGCCGGGCCGGTGCGGCCACTGGTACGCCGCACAGTTGCAGGCAACAGCTTTCGTCTTGACCGGTTCTTTCCAGCGCCCGTTAAAATTCCGTTTGACGCCAGCGTGTGCCATACATCGCCCTTTCGGATCGCGCCACATTGCCCAAGCTCGGCATGGCTCACCATTGGCTTTGGTCGCTTTGCACCGCCTCAATTCTTGTGCTTTTTGTGAATAGGTCATAGGTGGTCACGCTGTGTCTACTTTGTTTGTCCTTTTTGGTTCCAATAACCGCGCTTCCAATAAGCGCAGGCGCTCCTCAATTTCTAAAACCTCACGCGCTTTGAATGAAAGTTCCAAGATGCTGCGCGCAGCAGTTACGCGGGATGATGCAGGCGTTTTCGCGTCTTTCATTACCTTGCGCAAGACTTCGACAGCTTCAACGCTAGCCGATTGCAGCAAAGTCAGAGTGCCTTCCAGAATGCGCTCACGTGCTTCACGATACGCCTCTGAGAAGGCGGGATTCTGCAACCAGCGGAAAAGCGTGACTTCTGAGATTTGCGCAGCTTTCGCGGCTTTCGCCGTTGTTGGCTCTTTTAGCAGGCTTTGAATCGCGCGCAATTGCTTCGCCGTCAATTCCGGGTTTTCACTATCATTTCCTGTCATTTCCTGTCATCGGCTGCTTGGACAGTCATTGTTTTGCTGCGCCGCTCTAACACCCAATTGTGCAAATATTGTAGTCCGAACACCTTGTCTTGCAGCGTCTCTAGTCGCCGTCCTTCTTCTATCTGCCGGTTCAATTCTTCGGGTGAAAGCTGCTCGCGCTCGCCACACTCGTCTCTAAGCTCTACTAGTTCCTCATCTGTGAGCGATTTTATGAATGCTTCGATCTCAGCATCAAGCCGCGCTCGCTCGACCTTTTCAAGCGCAACAAGTCTTGCTTTCGTCTTCAACATAGGTTTGCCCCTCTTTCATGCTTTTCATTGATTCCTGCCTTCTGCATTTATTAGCTCTTTAGCAACTTGCTGTCTCTTAGCAATGGTGACAAGGAAAAATATTTTTCCTTGTCACTTTCTGGTGGTTTACTGCGTGCCGTTTCGCACGCGCCTCGCACAGTGACAATAAATATTCCTCTTTGTCACTTCTGGATTGTCTAGCAGTTAGGCGCATAGAGCACATTTACACCATCTTTGGGAGATGCCTTCATCTTTCGGATAATTTGGAGGTCAAGCAGCCGTTTTATTGCTGCGCCAGCTTGATTGATGCCAACGCCACACCAAGCGGCGGCGAAACGATAAGCAAAGGCGGTTGGCGAGTTCGGGTCGCGCAACCACTTGCAACCAAGTAGGAAACGGAAGCCTTCATATACCTTTTTGACAGTCTGACTCTCTCCTCCAGGCAGAGGTGCAAGTGTGACCAGCGCGGGTGCTATCAATCCCGCTTCTATCAGCAAGCGTGTTTGCCACACGGCAAACTCACCTTCACTAAGCCGCCTTACCTCACCATTGGCGAACGCAGCGCGCACAGCAGCGAGTGGCAGCCACTCATCCGGCCAAAGCTTGTGCCAATCACGGTAGGCAATTTCGCCGCGAGATAGCCGAAACAAGCTTGCCGAAGGGCGGTTGTCCTTATGCCCTGGCAAAACGCAGTGGAAGCTCTCACCAATTTTTGGCACTTCAATTCCCAACACCCGCGCCATTTTGAGCACCGCCCGTTCGTCAGTTGCCCAGAGGCGCAGATCATCACTTGTAAGCGGGCACTTCGTAACGAGCGCGGCAGGAATAGCCACAGGCTGAATTTGCCCGCGAGCCTTTTGATTCTCTGCGCTACTATCACATCGCTCTTTGCGTCGCGCACGCTTACTATTTTTAGTCACCCAATCAGGTATGGGAGCGAGCGGTATTTCCGCCAACGAGAAAAATTCTGCCCATTCGTAAATCTTGCCGCTTGGGTGAATGGATAAAGGAGCCACCACATAACCGCCTTCTGCTTTGATTTCGCCATATTTGAAATCACAGCCCCTGAGCGGCTTCTCTGCGTAGTAGTAGCAGTGCATGCCGCGCGGCGTGTTCACGCGCGGAGTCGGTGGAAGCGCATGCCTTAATAGCCACTCTTTCGACGGGTTGCGGTCGAAATCAGCAACAATCAGTCCGCCTGAAGCCTTCCCGGTGATGATGCCGATGTTGATTGTGGGATCGTGCATAAACCAAGCTCGCACATCTTCAGCAGTAGCTTTGCGCTTGGCCAAAGGCTTCCACGATGCACTGCCCTTCACCTTTGGAAGCAACTTAAAAGCAGGCTCTTTTCCATGCAGCGGTAGCAGTGCAAAACCTCGTGTCACCAAACCAAGCGCCGTCTCTAGCCGTTGGGCACTATTACTGCCAAGCTCAGAGAGTGGCGCGGCGGCTGCCCTTTCTATACACTTAGGCATGCAAACCTTCTCGATAGGGTTTGAAAGAACGCTGATTCGCTATCGCACCTCATCCGCCAAGATCATGTGCGGTTGCGCAATCGGCGTTCTGTTTATGCTGCTTCACGCTCCGTATCCGCTATGCCACCGCGTTCAATTAGTTCACGCAATTTCTGCACGTTCACCCGAACGCGGCGCTCACCAAGTTTTACTTTGATTTCTGGGTGGCGGGACAAAAAGTCATAAACTGATTTTAGAGGCATGCCCAACTCCTGTGCTGTCGCGGGCACATCCGCAAGCGTGCGTTCCCAAAAACTCATGAATATTCCCCTTTCAATCGAACCTAAACAAAACCAACCGGAATAGACCGGCCTGGCTTGACGCGCGCAGAATCACAGACCCAAAAAGAATTTTGTTGGGTAAAAGGTGGCTACGAAGTACGCCTTTTCAAACGAAGCCCTTCTGCAAAGACAAAAAGCGTACCTCTGATTTGATAGAGGTACGCTTTTGCTGATACGAACAGAAATCTGAAACGAAAGCTTCAGATTTTTTTCTTTTGCATTGATGGTTTCAGCATCTTTTTTAAGGTGTTGTCCGTGTAGTTTCCATCAGCCATAAAACACAAGCGTGCAGCGTGTCTACGAGCAATTGCTGCTGGTAAGCCAAACCCTCTGTGATCGACAAACTCAGCACCACCCCCAGGCCCTTTTGTCCCACCCACAACCCAATCTAGCAAGTCGGGAGGCGGTATGTTTATAGGCAGGTCAGCGAAGAAACTCATGGAATCCTTTCGCCATGTTTCCAGTGCTTTCCCTCCACGTTTTTTTGCTCGTTTGTAAAGGCTACAAGTTTGCCTCCACATAGGTAGGACTGTTTTGTAAGCCTCCTTCAAATTGGCTGGCAGATTGTTTTCATCCTCAATGTTAGGTTGAACGTTATTAATCCTGGCGCGTTTTCGCTGAGATTCTTCGATCAATTTGCGAGGTTCACGAATATATCTTTCAAGCCTATCTGCTCTTTTTCTTGAAATAGGCTGGTCGGCATTAGGGCGCATTTCAACGTAACATTCGCGGGCCATTTCGATAACGGCTTGCTGCAAGAGGATTGCAAAACGATCTGCAAGCTTATGACGGTAAGCGTGCGCGCGATTTAGATTCGGCAAAATGCGGATACTGGTTGGTGGATAGTCAAAATCATCAATGAGGATTTCGCAGTGTGCAAACGTTGGTTGCTCACCAAGTTCTTCCCTCGCCTCAGTAGATGTTGCGTCTTTACCACCAGTGAAATTGACTATGACTTGGATAGAGAATAGTAGATTGGCGGGCAAACCTTGCGCGTTGCTCATATCTGGCTCTCCTGATAAGCCTCCTGAGCAAATGTTTCGGCGCGCCAACCACGCTCAGGATGTCGCGGCTGTCCAGCGGGTAGCTAATCCACTGTGAGGCGCACCGAAGTTTTGTACACCGATTGTACACCAACCCTGCTTGAACTAGCCGGAATCAACGGAATTCCTGATCGCAGGAGAAGCCTGTAAATATTGCCTTTTCAGCACTCTCAGAGATTCAGCGGGATGTGTCAGAAACAACAGCGTAGACTCTTAATCTGCGGGTCGTTGGTTCGAGCCCAACACGGCTCATCAGTCAGTTTCAAACAGCAATAGCCACTGCTTCAGGTGGCTATTGCTGTTTTTTTGCTAATTCAAGGACTTCGCCGCCTCACAGATGTATCCCACACTCGAGCTTTTGCGCACCATCCCAGCGTCCGCTGCGTTCGTGCGCGCCTGGCAAGACACGGCGCGTACACGGCGCACAACCGATACTGGTATAGCCGTCATCGTAAAGTGGGTTGTGGGGCAGTTTGTGCTCTGTGAGATATGCCCACACATCGCCCCGCGTCCACGTTGCCAACGGATTGAGCTTTAACAAGCCGTGACGGGTATTCCATTCGACTACGCCCAAGTTCGCCCGTGTCGGCGATTGATCGCGCCGCAGGGCCGTCAGCCAAGCGGTATACCCGTGAAGGGCATCGCGCAATGGCTCTACTTTGCGCAGGCGACAACACAAATCCGGGTCGCGCGCGTAAAGTTCCGCGCCGTATCGCTCGTTCTGTTCGGCCACGCTCAATGCTGCGCCGTGTTCCAGGATGTGCAGACTGTAGCGCGCCCGTAATTGCTCTTTAAACTGGTCTGTTTCGGCGAATTGAAAGCCTGTGTTGAGGTAGACAAGGGGCGTTTGCGGCGCGATGCGCGCGAGATGGTCAATCAACACCACGCCCTCCGCGCCGAAGTTGGAAGTCATCACCAAGCCTGCGCCAAAGCGTTCGACCGCCCAGCGCAGCAGGTCTTCGACTTGAGCGGCCTCAAAACGGTGCGCCAGTTGTTTAATCTCGAACTCCGACCAGCTTGCGGTTGCGACGTTCATGTTGTGCTCCTTTCCGTATTTGCCTGGCGTGACGTTTTAACCTGCCAACAGTTCCAAGAAAGGATTGGGCGAGGTGTCGTCGGTCAACCGCTCGGCTTCGCTGTAAGGTGTCGTCCAAAGGCGCAGCCGGTGGGCCGCGCCTTTGGCTTTTAGCAATGCGCGCTTCAGGAGTTGCCAGCTCACGTGGTCGCCCTCGCTTTCTGCGCGCCAGCGATCAACTTCAACTCTTCGAGCTTGGCAATCAGCTTGGCCGCGCTCTCGGCCAGGCTCTCTTTGTCGCTTTCGATTACGAGCGCGGGCGCAAGCGGCTCTTCATAGGGGTCGGAGACGCCGGTAAATTGTTTGATCTCGCCCGCGAGCGCCTTCTTGTACAGCCCTTTCACGTCGCGTTCGACCAGCGCTTCAAGGGAGGCTTTGACGTAGATTTCGACGAAGACGGCGCCGTCGGCTTCGACCAAGCTGCGCACTTCATCGCGGATTTCGCGGTAGGGCGAAATAGCGGCAGCAATCACGCCCACGCCGTTGCGTGAGAGCAGTCGCGCGACGTAGCCGATACGGCGGATGTTGGTGTCGCGGTCTTCTTTGGAAAAGCCTAGACCTTTGCTCAGATTGGTGCGCACTTCGTCACCGTCAAGCACTTCGACTTTGACGCCGCGCGCGCGCAATTCGGGCAAGATGGCTTCGGTCAGAGTTGTTTTGCCTGCGCCGGAGAGGCCGGTGAACCAGAGTGTGAATCCTTGTGACATTGAAGTTTCGTTGTTCCTTTCGTGTGTGTTTAATGGTTGCTTTAGAAATACAGCCGCAGCGCCAATTGAAATTGACGCGGGTCTTCGGTGCCAGTGATGACGCCGAAATTGGCCGCCCCCAGCGCGGTGCCGGGAGCTTGAAAATTCGCGCGATTGAAAACGTTGAAAGCTTCGGCGCGGAATTGCAGCCTGGCATTCTCCGTGAATTTGAAATCGCGTTGTAGTGACAGGTTAGTGGTGAAATAGCTTGGCCCGCGCAAGTTCGACAGCGTGCGCGGCGCGTTGCCAAAGGTGTAGGGTGCAGGTTGCGTGAAGGCCAGCGCGTTGAAGTATTGCCGTAGGCGGCCGGCCTTCGAGTTGGCAGCAATGGCCACCTCGCCCACTATGTTTGGACGCAGACTGTTGAAGGCCAGCCCTTGCAATGAAGCGTTGGCGGCGCTGATTGAAATTGGGAAGCCGCTCTGCGCCTGGGCGATGGCGTTGACCGAAAAGCCGCCCAGGACTTTGGCCATGACGCCTTCACGGAAAAAGCGGCGCTCGTGCCCGAAAGGCAGTTGCCACCTCAGGTCGCCGATGAAGCGGTGTGTGACATCGAAATTCGAGAGCGCTTTGTCAGCGCGGCGGTTGTGATAATCCTGATAGTACTGAATCTGAATCGTCTGGTTGTTGAGCGACATCGAAGTCAGGTCGTCTATGGATTTTGAGAACGAGTAAGCGGCGCTGAAGTTCAGCGCCTCGCCGATGCGTCGCACGACCGTGAGTTGGAACGAGTGATAGCTCGAATGCGATTCGTTCTGGCTGTAGGATACGACATTGCCGAATTGCGGATAGGGCCGCAGCAGTTGGGCGACGGTCATTGTCGAACGGCCTAGAATTGAAGTCGCTGGCGGGCGTTGCTCCGCAGGCAAATTCAAAAACGGATTGGCCACGGTCAGATTGCCGAGCGGCGCGCCGTTGACGACTTTGCTCGCAATCGCCAGCGCGTCGGGCGAGAGTTGATTGATGTCGGTCGCTCCGCTGAGCAAGCCGATGCCTACGCTGCCCGCGTAAGCCGCCTCCAAGACAATGCCGCCCGGCAGTTCGCGTTGCACGTTCAAATTCCACTGTCCAAGCTTGGGCTGGCGGATGTCGCGCAAGCGCACCGGAACTGATTGCTGCCCGAAGGAAGTCAGCGGGCCTTGATAAGCGTTGGCGGGCTGCACTATGCCTGACGGAAAAGGATTGCTCAGTGTGGTGCCGGGCGTCGGGCTGATGCCGTTGTTGAGCGAAGCGATGAAGGGCGTTTCGGCCAGATCGGCCACTGCCGCCGTCACGATGTTAAACCCGCCGCCGCCCAATGGCGCGTAGAAAATCGCACCGCCCGCGCGCAGCACTGTCTTTTCATTCAGCTTAAAAGCCAACCCGATGCGCGGCCCGAAGTTGTTATAGTCGCGCTCGGTATTCTCGCGGCTCTTTACGCCGCCGCGCCCGACCAACGTCACTACGCCGCGCAGCGCAATCGTCTGCGTTCCCAAGCCGGTCGCGTCAGGAAAAGCGACCGTGATCTGATTGACGGGAAACTGCGCTTGCGGATCAAAGTTCGACAAGCGGTTGAAGCGTTCCGTGTTCCCGGTTTCAAATTCCCAACGCAGCCCGAGGTTGAGCGTCAGACGCTGATTGATCTTCCAATCGTCCTGCGCAAAAGCCGCGTAATACTTGCTCTGCAGCGCGGGCTGCGGCGCGATTGCCAGCCGCCCCGAAGCTGGATTGCCTAACAACAAGGCGGCGATGGCGTCGCCCGTCTGCGGCGTCGTTTCAACAGGTACGCGTTGCGTGAAGCCGCGCGCGAAGCTGAAATTGCCCGCTGGGTCATCGGGGCGATAGTTGTACATGCGATAGACGCGCTCGTTCGCGCCCAACTTGATCGAATGCTTGCTGCGCAGCAGGCTCAAGTCCTGGTTGAGACTGAACACGTCCTGGTTATTGTGGTAGAAGCCGAAATTACGCGGCGGCCCCAATTGAGAATAGCCGCTCGGATTGAGCGTTGGAAAAACAATCGTGTCATCCGACGCGCTGGCGATGTATGAGGGCAGCCCCAATGAAGTCACATCAAAGCCGCGCGAGAAATGGGTCGCGTCGTTGTTGAAACGTGTGAAGCCCGCGTTCAAATGCAGCACCAATTTGGGCGAGAGTGTGTTGACATAATTGAGCACCCAGCTGCTGGGCACAGAAGATTGCTGTGGGTTTTGAATCGGTGACGCGATGCTGGTCGGGAACGGGCCGGAGTTATAGAGGATGTTGTGGTCTTTGATCACACGCCCGAAAAACTGCTGCGACTCCGAAAGGTGGTAATCAAGGCGTGCCGTGATCTGATAGTTGTCAGTCGTCGCGAACGTGTTTGCCACGTAGTTGTTGCTGAAACCCAGGCCGTTGGAATTGCGCACGCCAGCGGCGTTCGGCAGCGGATAGTAATTCAGCACCGCCTTGCCTACTGGATTGATAAGCGTAGCGGGAATGAGGTTGTCGGCAAACGCCACGCGCGAGCCTGCGCCTAGCTGACCGGCGGGAATGACTGTGCCCGGCACGTAAATCTGTCCGATGCGCGCCGGGATCAGGTTGCCGTTGCTGTCCAACACAGTCACGCCGGGAATTGTCGCGCCCAACAGTTCGGAGAAATCACCGTTGCGCATCTTCACCGTCGGTACGGTGGAAGGTTGTTGCCTGCTTTGCGAAATGCGCAGCGCCTCATAATTGAAGAAGAAGAAAAGATTGTCGCGCTTGCTGAGCCACTTACCGTTTTTGCCAAAGCTCGGCAGAAGGATGGGGCCGCCCAGGTTGCCGCCGAATTGATTGAAGCGCAGTTTCTCTTTCACGCCGTTCGGATTGGCGTTGACGAAAAAGCTGCGCGCATCCAGCGCGTCATTGCGCAGGTATTCAAAGAGCGTCCCGCGAAATTCGCTGCCGCCGGAGCGCGTCGAAAAATTCAACGCGCCGCCGCCCGTGCGGCCATATTCCGCCGGGAATGAATTGGTCACAATCTGAAATTCCTGCACTGCGTCGGGCGAGGGCCGCAACGAGATGCGGTTGTCGCCTTTGTTGGAGAGCGGGATGCCGTCCACCAGTGCCTCGGTATTGAGCGTGCGCCCGCCGTTGATCGAAACCTCGCCCGAGGCCGTCAGATCGGGATTCGCACCGCGCGCGCCGGGCGCAGTCGTCACACCGACTTCGAGCTGCGCGAGCTGAAAAACGTTGCGGCCATTGAGCGGCAGCGTGTCAACCCGTTGGCGTCCGACAATACCGCCGAGCGAGCTGGTGGCCGTGTCCAGGCCAGCCGGTTCGGTGGCGACGATGTTGACTACTTCACGCAAGTCGCCGGGCGTGAGAGTAACGTTCAGTTCGACTGTCTGTCCGACTTCGAGTTGGAGGCGCGGCTGGCGATAGCTCTTGAAATTGCTGGCCTGCGCTTCGAGCGCGTAGAAACCCGGCTCGACAAAAGTGAAGCTGAACTGCCCGCCCGCATCCGTCGTGAATGACTTTTTGAGGCCGGTGGCGCTGTTGGTCAGCGTCACCGCGACGTTCGGCAACACATTGCCGCCGCTGTCAGCCACCACGCCTTTGAGCGTGGCCGTGGCCGTCTGCGCTAAAGAATTGATTGAGAAAACGGAAATGATCAACACAGCCTGAATCAGCTTTACTCGCATAACCCTCCTTCAACGTTTTCCTGTTAAAACTTTTCGTTACGGAAGACGGCGCTTGCCGTAACTCGTACTCGGTTGAAAATGGGGGAGGTAGCGAATGATTGCCACTCAAGATTTGTAACATTCTATCAACCAAACACTCGCTACTGAAACAACTCGATCAAAGAACAAATCGAAACTTGGAGGCGGCGATCGGAATCGAACCGATGAATAAAGGTTTTGCAGACCTTCGCCTTACCACTTGGCTACGCCGCCTCAAAAACTTTGTTTCAAGCCTTCGCATTCAACGCGTGCTGGCGCAAGCCTTCGATCAACACTTGCGCGACTTCGGGCCGCGTGAATTCGACGGGCGGGATTTCACCGCTCGCTAAAAGCTCGCGCACCCGTGTGCCGCTCAGGCTGACGTGCTGCGCCGGATCATGCGGGCAGGTCTTCAACGAAGCCATGCCGTCGCACTTGCGGCAGAAGAAGGTGTTCTCGAAAAAGAGCGGCGTGATCTGCAACTCGCCCGGCGCGAAATCGCCAAAGATTTGTTGCGCGTCATAGGTGCCGTAGTAATTGCCGACGCCCGCGTGGTCGCGCCCGACAATGAAATGCGTGCAGCCGTAGTTCTGCCGGATGATGGCGTGGAAGATGGCTTCGCGCGGCCCGGCGTAGCGCATCGCGGCGGGCAACACGGCCAGCAGCGTGCGGTCGAGCGGGTAGTAGTGCTCGATAATCACTTCATACGCGCGCAACCGAATCGGCGCAGGGATGTCATCGGCTTTCGTCTCGCCGACAATCGGATGAAGCAGCAAGCCGTCAACCGTTTCGAGCGCGCATTTCTGAATGTATTCGTGCGCGCGATGCACCGGGTTACGCGTCTGGAAAGCTACGACGCGCCGCCAGCCTTTTTCGGCAAAGAGCGCGCGCAACTCGCGCGGCGTGTAACGGTGTTGAGCGAACTCCTGCGGCTGGCGCTCTTCGAGGAGCGTGACCTGGCCGCCGAGCAAGTAATCACCCTGCGCGTAGATCACCTGCACGCCAGGGTGTTTCTCTTCAGTCGTGCGGTAGACCTGTTCGGCCTCGCGCACCTTGTCGTAGCGATAAATCTCGGCGAGCTGCAGCACGCCGAGCAGTCGTCCGTCGCGCGCGCGCAAGGCCACGTCATCGCCTACGTTGAGCCGCGCGCGTTCTTGCTCCGTCACGGCCAACGTCACGGGAATCGTCCAGGCGAGCCCATTTGCCAAACGTCGGTGCTCGACCACCGACAAGTAATCGGCCTCGCCCAAAAAGCCTTCGAGCGGCGAGAACGCGCCATTGCCGAGCAATTCGAGATCGGCTTCGGCGCGGGCGTTGACGGTCAATTCAGGCAGCTTGGTTGCCGCGCGTAACAGCGCCTCGCGTTCGTTGCCGTGGACGTGGCGGTCAATCAATTTTCCGCCGTGGGGTTCGATCAAACTCATTGCGTGTTTTCCTCCTAGATTAGTGTTCGATTGCGTGTACGGCGTTTGTAGTTCCGCCTTCAGGCGGGCTGGTGTAGTGCCATGACCGCCTGAAGGCGGAACTACAAACGGGTAGTTCCAAGCAAATGCTCATGCGCAAGTCATAGCCAGATAAGGCGCAGGCTGCGAATGATAGTCAGCAGTAAATTGTGGTGGATTGTGTCAGGCCGACTAAGCCCAACGGAGAACTAGCAGCAACAACAACAACAGCGGGAAAATGAGGAAGGCAGAGTGTGGCAGGCAGTCTTAGCGGAGAAGAAGAGAACATTTGAGGCTTGATGGATGCCTAAGCCTGAATAGGTTGCGCGTTGTAATTTTGCGTTCACTTGCATGTCGTTACCTTTGTTGCATTCAAGTTGAAACTTGTTTGTTATTCGAGATTACAAACGTAGGTTGTGAGTTATACACGCTGGCTGGCAAGGCCGTCAATTAACCATTTCGGATAAATACAGACCTAGCCTACGGGTTGCCACGCGGCTAAAAGCGTGTACGGCAACTAAAAGCGATACGCGATGAGAGCGCAAGCTAAGCAAAGAAAGGCATAACGGCTCTCACTGCTCTTTTCCCAATTAGTCACCAAACGGCGAAAGCGGTCGAGCCACGCATGGGTGCGCTCGACCACCCAGCGGCGGGCTTGCCCGCCAGAATGGCGGGGCGCGTCGCTGGGCCGTCCGCCTTTGGGTGCGCTGTGACCAGTGTAGTATTCGCGACACAAGGTCGCACGCGTCGGCTCGTTATCGTAGGCCGCGTCCAAACAAATGTTCTGCGGTTCGTCGGCGCGCGGTTGCGGACGCACAACCGCGTGATTGTTGAGCAATTCTGGCAAGGCCAGATGATCATTCAGATTGGCTTCTGTTACGACTACGGAGAACGGAATGCCGCGCCCGTCCACTAAGACGTGATCTTTCATGCCAGGTTTGGCGCGATCTGTAGGATTAGGGCCATTGTCTGGGCCGCCGAGCGGCGAACGCACATAAGTGCCGTCGCCACTCTGCCATGCCCACTCAATGCCGTGGTCTTGATCGTATTGGCGCAAACAAACGCGCCAGATGTCTTCAAAGACTTTGGCGTTGCGCCACTCCCAGAAACGTCCGTAAACGGTTGACCAGGGGCCATACTTTTCTGCTACGTCGCGCCAAGCTGCGCCGCTGCGCAGGATGAAAAAGATGCCGTTGAGCAAGATGCGATCATCTGCCGGGTTGCGTCCGCCGTTGGAACGCGGCGGACGTGGTGGAATGAGCTTTTCAATCTCATTCCAGAGGTCGTCGGGAAGCTCTCGTAAAATTGACATAACAAGAGTTTACCGGCGGCCTCAATTCCCGTACACGCTCTAAGTTAAACTTGGCGCTGGCAAATCAATCCAGCCTCGAAACAGCAAAGTTGTGAATGGAGGAAACACCGATGAGATTATTGACCCATCTATTTGCTTTTGGAGGCAATCCCGATTTCAAACTGTAACATCAGTTGCTTTGATGATAAGCAATAGTCAATTTCAACGCTGACACTGTGAACAAAAGTGAGCGTTCCGCCCGCCAATCCGCAGGTGAGCGACGGGAGTTGTGCAGCGCGGACATGGCTGCCCAGTCTGCTCGAAGATGTAGCGGCGATGTTGCGCCTGCCCTTTGCGTCCAAAGAGATCGCGCTGCGTACCACGGAGCGCAATTCCCTCTGCCAATACCTGCTTGATTGCCGCGTGTAGTCGCGTCAACTCATCTCTTGTTAAAGAAGCCGCCGAACGGCGCGGGTCAATGCCTGCTAGCCAGAGACTCTCGTCAGCATCACGATTGCCCAAGCCGGCCAGCACGCGTTGATTCAACAGCACGGTTTTGAGCACACCTCGGCGTCGCCCAAGCTGACGCGCCAAGACTTCGACATCGAAGGATGGATCAAGCGCCTCCGGCCCAAGTGAGCCGAGATCAAGCCGCTCGGCCAGTTCATCAGGCGGTGCGACTGCTGCCCGCGCATAGCCGAGTTTATCGAGGAAGCGCAAATCTTCATCCTGATCAAGCCGCCAAACAATTAGTGTTTCTGGCACACGCGGTTGAGCAGATGGTAAAAGTTTGAGCGTGCCCCAAAGCATCAAATGCACTGCCAGTATTAAGTCTTCAGAAAGCGGCAGCAAGATATATTTGGCTCTGCGCTGGGCTCCCAACACTACGCGGTCTTGTAAAAGGTCAGAAAACTCATTGGCTGAAGGAAAGCGCACTGCTGCTTTTTGGAGAACTTCTGTTTTGCGAATCGTGCGCCCCACGACCGCTTCGCGCAGATCACGCGTGAGTATTTCCACCTCAGGTACTTCTGCCATAACGCTATCTACCTCGCCGCGTCAAATGGGTGATTCAATTGTTCAGGGGGTTATCTATGCCGCACGGCCTTGGGCTGAGTGATTGCGGCTCGAATAAGTCGGGTTACTGCGCAACGCTGAGGCATTATAGCCAAGCTTACCAATTAGCGCACACTAGCCGAATCGGCACGCGCGAGATGGCAAAGCGCGCAAAACAGGCCTTGCCATCTCAGTGCGGCTTGAAAAACGGTAGGATTTTGCCGCGTCGCTAACCGCGTTGTCCGCGCAGCGCGTCTTGCTTCAAGTCTTCCGGCGTCAGACCGAGCACGAGTTCAAAATGCGCAGCCACTTCGCCAATCTTCGAATCTTTGAGCGGCTTGAAGTCAGCAGTGACGAGTTCACGATCTTTCAAGCTGCGGTAAATCCCGTCCTGTTCATTACCCGAAAAACCTTTGATGTAGAGTTGCGTCGTCAACATGCGCTTGTCGCCTTGTTTGACGATGTAGTGGATGTGTGGCGTGCGACCGGGATAGGGCACGGGCTTGATCGTGCGGAAGTAGTATTCGCCCGTCGAGCCGGTGACGAAGCGGCCAAAGCCTTGAAAGTTGACATCGCGTTTATCTGCGTTGGTCGTGCCGGTATGCAGATATGCGCCGTTGTTATCGCACTGCCAAATTTCAACCACGGCATTGCGAATCGGCGTGCCGCGCGCATCGAGGACGCGCCCGGTCAGATGTGTGATCGTCCCGACTGCCGGCGTGATTTTATCGTTGATGATGAGCAGATCGTTGTCAGTGTCGAGCGGCATTTTGTTCGGATAAAACGGCCCTTCGGTTTGCTTGGGCGTCTGCCGCAACTGCTGGGCGAAGACGCCCGGCGTATACAACGCAACACTGGCCAAGCCAGCAGCGGCGCTGCCCAAGAAATAGCGGCGCGTGTAAAGCAGATTGCTGTTCTCCATGAATCTTCCTCCTTAAGGGTTGGTTACTGGCTACTACGTCGAAGTTTGCGCTGGGTAGGATACTCCTCTATGGCCTGTTGTACCAGACTTTGCTTTGACTGAATGTATGGGCAAAACGATTCGTGGCCGCGCAAACAACCGAAGACCGGCAGGATAGGCGGTATGAAGTTGCCAGCCTCCACGCGACCACGAAACTTGTGGCGCACCACCTCAATGATGAGACCTACTGCTCAGGTGGTTTCTTGCGGTTCCTATCCCAATCGGGACGGCCAAACGAATTTTCTTTGACAGTGTAATCGCTCGGCAATTCGAAGAGGGTGTGTTCTGGCTCGCTGCGATTGAGATTGGTCAGGCGGTAGGTGTGCTCGCCCATCCACGGATCACGATGCTTGCTGAGCACTAAGATCTGCAACGAGGGCGCGTACCAACGTTCCGACACGATTTCAATCGCGCGGTCATTGCCGATCTCACCCGCCGGGATGGTGATCGTCGAACGTGTGCCATCGGCTTCGACGCCTTCTATTACCTGTTTGCCGAGTGATTCCGTCTTGGCCTTTGAGGAAGAGGGAGGCTTTGGCGCAGCAGGCGGGCCGCCACGCAAGACCAGCTTGCGCGCGCTGTGATTGCGCGGGTCGAGCTGATAGTTCAATCCGGCGACCGGATCGTTGATAAAGATCAGGCGCGGTGCTTCCCCCGTCGCGGCAAACGGGCCAATGTTGCTGAACGTCTGCTCTTGTCGCGTGCGGCCTTCGCTGTCACGGTAGACTGCCGAGGTCGTCTTGCGAGTAATCTTTGTGCCATCGCCGAGCGTTTGAATAGTCTCGCTGATCGACGTAGCCGAATAAGGTGCGCCTTTGACCGTCTTGCCGCCAAAACGCATCTCAGCCCCGACGAAGTTGAAGCCGGGACCTGGGCCAGGGCCACGCCCATCACGCTGGCGGCCTTCGCGGCGTTGCGGTTCTGGCGGCGACTTGTCCGTGCGATTCTCTTGCGCGTCCACGCTCGCGCCGCTCAACAGCAGCGCCAAACCCCATCCCAACATTGCTAGCCTGTGTTTATTTGTCTTTACTGTCATTAACATCTTTACTACCTCGCTTAACTACCTCGCTTATCGCGAACACGCTTTATTGGACAAATCGGATGGCGCGGGCTACCCCGTCATCACCGATAACAATATCGGCCTTAATCAATTCGCTTGCCCGCTCCGCATTCACCGGTAGACCAAACGAAGCCAGCGCCGCACGCGGTATTCTGACTCGTACTACTTGCCCACTCTCTTGCGCCGCTTCTGTCACATAAGTCAGCGGCAAAAACTCAGTCGCGATTTCCTGCGTAGTCGTGCGCGCACGGTGATAAGCCGCGTGGACGTGGCGAATGCCAGTCAATCTTACTCCCTCCATCTCTGCTTGTTCTATGTTCTTCCCTGCCGTGTCTTGCTGCACAGCAAGTTTTGGCTGTGGCGTGTTCGCAGTCTGTGCCACTTTCGCTTGAGAGTTGGTGGTTGCTTGCTCAGGCAGACGCGAAAACAATCCGCTCTGCCAGACCAACACAATTAGTGCCAAGCCCACTGCGGTTGCCGCCAAAGGCCCACGCAGCGATCTCAAGCCGTTTAACAGTACGCTCAATGATGGCAGCAGCGCCACTCGTTCATCAGCCAGGGCCCGCGCTCTGGCGCGTCGTTCCTGTTCAGCCGCAATGCGCGCGCGCACTCGGTCATAAAGCTCAGGCGCATTGGCCACCGCGGCAATCTCGTCTTCGCTCGCATTGACCGCGCGCAGCAGGGATTGTCTGACCTGCTCCAAATGCTCCTCATCTAATTTTTGCTGCTTGCTTCGCCACATTGTCTACTCACACTTCACAATAACCTGCGCAACACACGCCGCAAGGCCGCGCGCGCGCGGAAGGCCCGCGTCTTGACCTTCGGCACTGTCCAACCGAGCGTGGCCGCGGTCTCGGCCACCGAAAAACCCGCCATATCAATCATCGTCAAGGCCAGCCGATCTTCAGGGCCAAGCCGCTCCAACAAACGATTGGCCAAATCCTGCAAGACTGCGCGGCCTTCTACGTCGTTACTCGCACCGGAGTCTTGTAAGCTCTCCAGCAGATAAGCGGCCGTTTCTTCATTCAAATCGCTCAAGAAACTTTCGGCCCGCCGCCGCGTGCGCCGCAACTCGTCATAACAGACAAAGACGGTAATCCGCGCCAGCCACGCCATAAACGACCGCTCTTGCCCGCCTCGATATGTGCCGAGCGCAAAATAGGCTTTGGCAAAACTCTCTTGCACAATCTCTTCGACCAATTCGCGCCGATGGAAGAAACGGAAAGCCAAGCCCGTCACATAACGCCGATGCCGTTCAAAGAGCAACGCAAAAGCTGTCTCATCGCCCGCACAAACCGCTTTGACTAACTCGTCATCGGTCTGAGCCACAGTCAGCATCGTCGCTGTTAGCGGTAAAGCATCAATAGCCAGAGGAGCAGCCAGGGCAGCGCTCTCGACAGTTTTATCCATCAGCACGGCTAGGCTACTCACGCGCCCATATTCCTCCTGGAACAAAAAGCTGCTTGTTCGGATGTGGCCTTTCGCCACATCCGAACTCTACGCGATGACCCATAAGGCGGCATCAGGGATAATTTGAATAATCAGCCGCTTCACCTATGAAGTCGTTTTGACGAGTGCTTTGGTTTCAGAATTTTCAGGGCAGTCAGGGTCGTGGCCGAGCCTAACAAATCAAATCAGGGTGGAAAGAAGAAGTAGCGGCGGGAACTTGCCGAGCGCTCGCCCGACTATTTATGTTGTGCAGCAGCGCGGCCAGTCGCGTGCGCCAACACGTCCTGGGCATGCTGTTCGGCTTCAACAACTCGCCCGGCGCGCAAGAGCGCCAGCACGTCCGATTCTACAAAAGCGTTCAGCAGATCGCGCCGCTCAGCGTATCCGACTCCACGCTCGCGCAAGCTCGTACGCAGTTGCGCGGTCAGGCGCAGCAGCTCGCCATACTCTTCACCAATTGTTTCGGTGATGCGGCGTTTGACGAGTTGCGCTACCGTCGGACTGCCGCCGCTCGAAGAGATACTGATCTGCAATTCCCCGCGCGTGACTAGCGCGGGCGTAATAAAGCTGCACAATGCCGGTTGATCCACTACGTTGTAGAGCAGCCCGCGCGCCGCCGCCGCCCGCGCAACTGCTTCATTCACCGCTTGATCATCGGTCGCGCCGATGACGAGCACGACGCCATCCAAGTCGTTTTCGGCAAATTTGCCCTCACGCCAAAAGATCGCGCCTTGCGCGTGCCACTCCGCCAACCGCGCGGTCAGCGTGGGACTCACTACGCGCACGCGCGCGCCTGCTGCGATGAGCTGCTCCGCTTTGCCTTCGGCAATCGCACCACCGCCGACCAGGAGCACCGGACGTTCTTGCAGATCGAGGTGGATTGGGTAGTAGCGCATATCCGGAATCAGGCGGCTCGCACAGCCGCTGCGATCAATTGCGGCGTAAACCAATTCAACTGCTCGCGCAAGCGCACGACTTCGCCCACTACAATAATGGCAGGCGGTTTGACATTGTGGCTGGCCACGAGCGCCGCGATGTTTTGCAAATCGCTGACGTAGACCTCTTGGTCTGCATACGTACCCCAGCGGATCACGGCAACGGGCGTCGCCGGGCTGCGGCCTTGTGTGATCAGATTCTCCGTCAATTGCCCAAGGCGCGCCACGCCCATAAAAAAGACGAGCGTTTCTGCGCCCAATTGTTCCCAACGAATGGACGAGAACTCTTTAGCCGGGTCTTCGTGCGCGGTGATGAAGGCCACAGAACTGCTCAGTCCGCGATGCGTAATTGGGATACCCGCGTAAGCTGCCGCCGCAATGCCGGAGGAAACACCGGGCACGACTTCCCAATCAATACGTGCTTCAGCCAACGCCAATGCCTCTTCGCCACCGCGCCCGAAGACGAACGGATCGCCGCCCTTGAGTCGCACAATAACGCGGTGTTCAGCCGCCTTACGCAACAGAAGCTGATTGATCTCAGCTTGCGCAATACACTTGCGTCCGCCTTGTTTGCCGACGTAGATCAACTCCGCCTTCGCTTTGGCAAACCGCAGTATTTCAGGATTGACCAAGTAGTCGTAGATCACGCAGTCGGCAACGCCGAGCAGATCGTGCGCCTTTAGCGTCAGCAAGCCCGGATCGCCCGGCCCTGCGCCTACCAAATAAACTTTCGCGTTATGGGTGTTGCCCAACGGCAAGCTCCTCAAACCCATACTTGCCGCTCTCCTTCGCTGGCTACAGGCTGCGCATCAAACGCCGCAGCGCAATTAAACCGGCGTTCTTGTTCCTCTTCTCTTTCAGCTTGGTCGCGCCGCTCAACCACTCCCGACCCCAACGGCGTCAAGGTCAGCCCTTCCCAATCAACTTCAACTTGCCAGTTGGCAAATGTGTGTTTCCAGCTCATACGATTGTTACCTCAATTCTTTTTGGCCTTTGAAAGAATGTGCTGCGCTACGTGGCTACACGTAGCACAACGCCCGCTAGCCGTGCGCCGATGCGCTACAGCAAGCACAGCGAAGTGTCAGTGTGGGGCAAACCGAAGCCCGGCCACTAGACCACCGCAAGCGCGGCTGCGCACCGTTGCTTAGCACGGCGCAGACGACACGCCCTGCCTACGCTCCCAGCGAATTACAAGATTGGCTTGTGATGGGAACGATGGCGGCAGTTACGGTCGGCAGGCTTGCCCCGTCAACAACAACAACAGCAACAACAACAGGAGGTACAACAGGTAGGTTGGAAGGAGATAAAGGCAGGATTCAGGCGGAGGGAAAGCGAAGTGGAATGCTGCGCTTTCCGCGTGGGCGAACTGCCACTGCTAGACCAGCTATTGGCGTTAATTGAAACAGCCATGTTGATTGTCCTTTTCTTCTGCTTACGAACTTTTCAGTTTGGTTCAATTAGCGACGCCACCAAAGTGACGTCAACGAAAACAAGTTGCGTGTTTTTACCCTGTTTCGGTTCAATCTGTCAATGGACGATATGTGATTACGCTTTCACGCGCAACTTACCAGCGCATTATCGCCCTGAGCTTTATTGATTACCTCTGCTGGGCAGTATCGGGTTATCGGTTGGCGAACGCCGTGAGGGAATCGGCAATACGACTGGGTCTGGATTGTCGGTTGGGTAAAATGAAATCTCCCAATAGGAATGGCCCGCAATAAAGAGACGCGCGGTTTGGCCGATCAATTTATCCGTCTCGCCGGCGTTGGTGCCAATGGCTTCAGGATACCAACCGAGTTGTTGATAGATCGGCAGACGTTCCGGCATGCTCCAGCCGTGCGGATCAGCCAGATCGTCGTTATAAGAAACGTAGATGCCCTCTTGCGCCCAGTTCCTATCCATCGCGCGATTGAGCAACATCACGTACTTGTTTAGAAACGCGTTAAAGTGAACCGCCGCTCCCCAAAAGGCGTTGGCATTCGTCCGATGCCAATCAATCATTGCGGGGAAGGTCGTGGTCACGTGGCCGCCTGCGCCTGGCTCGCTCCATTCGCCGTTATACCATTTCCAGACTTTGCCGATAGGATTGTCGCGGTCTTCCAAGCGCATCCGCGCGACCGCCACGCCCTGTTCGTTGAATTGGCGGTGATAGGTACTGATAAGGAAGTAAAGGTACTCTTGCGCTTGATCGAGCAACACCGAGAAATCGCCGTTGCCGCCCGCGAAGTAAAAATTTTGCGTGCTGCAATTGAGCGACCCGGCTGGCGCGTCAAGCACAATGCCGAGATTGCGCCACGTCTGGCCATCATCTTCTGAGACCAACGCGCCAATGCGGGGCGCGGTCAGCCGTGATGAGCTACCACACAAACCCGGCGGTTCGTTGTGATACCAGCCATAGAGTTTGCCGTCGGCAGCGCGATAAGTGGCTTCGAGCCACTGACCACCGCGTACGTCGGCACGCGCTTCGATAAAGACGGGCAGTGCAGGCCAGGAGAGAGAGAAAAGGGTTGGCCCGCTGCTACGGAAAGGTTGCTGTGAAGAAGTGAAGACTAACAGTTGCCCGTTGCTATCCCACTCGACAGGACTGTTGCAATCAATGGTATGAATACGGTCCGTGCTATCTTGCCCACCTGGCAAATGTAGCGGCGGCGCTTCAACCAATTCCACTTGCACAGAGGATTGGGCTGATTTGAGTGGCAGGCTGTGAGTTCCTAGGACAAACAGCAGCGTAATAAACGTCTTGACGATCATTCGTTTCCTTCTCCAAAAATCCTCAGAGCCATTGCCGCGCGGCGTCCTTAACTTCGTCAGCGCTTCGCTTACTTGAATAGTACAGGACCTATTTACAATTCTAAATACCCGTGCCAAACTCTCCCCGTTTTCAGAAGAGAGAATCTTATCCTTCCTAATTAATCAACAAATTAATCAACAAGCCGAAAGCATTAGTTTTCGGTGCGAAGCGAACTAATCAATTTAATAAACCCAACTGCTTTTGTGAGGGAGAGTGAGGATAGTCGTGTGTGTCTGATCCTCACGCAGTATTCGCCTTAAACAAGAAAAGAGCCAGAACGCATGACGCCCTGACAAGCTTTGCGCACTGGCTCAGTGAACCACAGGCAGGCGAGCGTTTTTTTGCGGCCCACCTGTGTGTACGGCTATACAGACGTACACACGCTAGGGTTGGTTGTAGAAAATTTGCTTGCTCAGCCGAATTCTGCCGGTTTTTTACTGGAGGATTTTCTATGCCCGATTCTTGTTTTGATCGCGCGTCGAGTTTGGCGTCTGTGTTATCCAGCTTTTCAGCGCGTCTTACCAAATACTTTTTTGAAAACCGCCAGTGCCATTTCTGGCTGCTCGCGCTGCTGGCAATGCTCGTGTTGTTCCCCAAGCTTCACATCGGAGATTTGGGCGGCTATGACGCTGCCGTTTATGCGCACGAGGGTAAACAGATGCTTTCGAGCGGCCAATGGTGGACCGTGACGCTAAACGGCCAGCCCGACTTCGACAAACCGCCGCTCTTTGTCTGGTTGGAAGCTCTCTCAATGGCGCTCTTCGGCGTCTCGGATTTTGCTGCGCGCTTTCCGGCAGCGTTATTAGGTTTCGGGACATTGCTGCTGGTCTACCTCGTTGCGCGCGAACTAAGCGATTCCTATTGGCTGCCGGTCTGGGCAATGTTGATCCTCCTCAGCACGCAGTTCTTTATGCGCTTCGCGATGCGGGCGATGACGGATGTGCCGTTTGCTTTCTTCTTCACGCTGGCCTTGCTCTTTTATTTGAAGGGGCTGCGCCGACAATCTTATTTTGTCTGGTGCGGTTTAGCCATTAGCCTGGCGGTCTTGTTGCGCTCTTTCCTCGGTTGGATTCCGTTGGGCATCATCATCGCTCATCTGGTCGTCAACAGACGATTGGGCTTGCTGGGCAACAAGTCCTTGCAACTTGGTTTGCTCTTGGCGATTGGTCTGCCACTCTGCTGGTTCGGCGCGGAATATTGGCTTCACGGCGCGCGCTTTTTGACAATGCACCTCTCCTTCACTGTTGAGAATCTGCCGCTAACACAGGGAAAGCGTGCGGAGCAATTCTTTGCGGGCTTGCTGAAATACCCTATCTTGTTAGGCAAAACCTATTGGCCCTGGCTGCCCTTCTTGCTCGCAGGGCTGTGGCTACAAATCAAGCAATGGCGGCGCACAAAGGACCCGGCCAGCAGCTTCTTGCTCCTCTGGGTGCTGGGCGTCATCATTCCCTTCAGTATCGCCGGACACAAATGGCTGCGCTATCTAATGCCGATCTTCCCGCTTTCGCCATCTTGGCCGCGTTAGCGCTCGACCGGTTGCTCGCGGCGCAACGACGCAAAGTCTTTTTGCAGGCAACCTATATCGTCTTGTGTCTCGTGCTGGTTGGCCTGGCCTTTAATCCAAAGTATCGCGCGCGCCCTGAAGAGATGCGCCGCTTAGCACCCGTGGCCGCCACTGCGACTCTTCCTGGTCGCAACATCCTGCTCTATACCGAAAAGAAGCCGCGCGATGCCCACCTTTTTCAGGTGATCTGGTACGCCAACCGCAATTGCGATCTGCTGACAGACTACCGCGAGGCGTTCGCTCGGCTGGAGCGCGATCCTAATGCGGCTGTCATTATGGACAAAGCCGTCTTCCAGACGCTTCCACCTACTCAGCGCTCTGCCGTTCAAATTCTCGGCGAAACCGAAGGCTTCGTTTGCTGGACGAAAAATAATCGGGTGGAGATTGTGACAACCCATCAGCAAAACACCGCACAGTATTCGCAAATAAATTAGGCCCACTGGAGATAACAATGATCAACCAACAAGATACGACCGCATCACCACCAAGTATCACCGTCTTCTTCCCGGCCTATAACGACGAAGGCTCGATTGGCTCAATGGTGCGCGGCGCATTGGAACTACTGCCGCAATGGACGGCGGATTACGAAGTGATTGTCGTCAACGACGGGAGCATGGATCAGACCGCCGCCCTACTCGATGAATTGGCGCAACAATCTGAACACGTGCGCGTCATCCACCATCCGCGCAATCGCGGCTACGGTGGCGCGTTGCGCAGCGGCTTTGCCAACGCGACGAAAGAGCTGGTCTTTTACACAGATGGCGACGGGCAATACGCTGTGCAGGAGTTAGCTCAACTGCTGCCGTTGCTGACTGAAGCGGTAGACGTGGTGAATGGCTACAAGCGCAAACGTGCTGACAACCGCCGCCGCATTGTGATTGGTGCAGCTTACAAACGCCTGGCGCGCCTCCTGTTCAACTTGCCGATCCGCGATGTGGATTGCGATTTCCGGCTCTTGCGCCGCACAGCCATTCAATCGGTCGAGTTGGTTTCTTCGAGCGGCGTCATCTGCACCGAGATGATCTACAAACTGCACCAAGCGGGCTGCCGGTTTGTCGAAACGCCTGTGCAGCATTACCCGCGATTGCACGGGCAATCGCAGTTTTTCACATTGCGCCGCGTGGCGCGCACAACTCGCGATTTTTTCAAGCTCTGGCTCAAGCTGGTGGTTATCCCGCGCTTGCCTTTTGGGACTGCCGCCAAGCGCAAGTCTGCCGTGGAGACAACCTCAGCGTAAAGCGCGCAGCTATCGTGTGCCAGATCGCAACTGGCACAAAGCAAAATGCGCAGCAGGCTGCCATCAACCCGCTGCGCATTTGTGCAGTGCTACTGTTCAAGCATAGTCGCTGCTAAGCGACGGTAATCTCCTTGGCCAAATAAACATCCTGAATCGCATTCAGAATCTGCACGCCCTCGTTCATCGGACGCTGAAATGCTTTGCGCCCAGAGATCAAGCCTGTGCCGCCCGCGCGCTTGTTGATGACGGCGGTCAGCACAGCTTCCGCCAGATCGCTTTGGCCCTTCGACTCGCCACCCGAATTGATCAGCCCGGCGCGGCCCATGTAGCAGTTCGCTACTTGATAGCGCGTCAGATCAATCGGATTATCGGACGACAGCTCGGTGTAGATTTTCTGATTGGTCTTGCCGTAGGGATTCTCTTTTGAAGAGATTGCGTTGTAACCGCCGTTGTTGAGCGGCAGCTTCTGTTTGATGATGTCGGCTTCGATGGTCACGCCGAGATGATTGGCCTGCCCCGTCAAATCCGCCGAGACGTGATAATCCTTGTCCTTCTTGAACGCATTGTTGCGCAGGTAGCACCACAGCACGGTGAACAGGCCCAACTCGTGCGCGTACTCGAAAGCCTTGCTGACTTCCTGAATCTGCCGCTTCGATTCCTCAGAGCCAAAATAGATCGTCGCGCCGATGCCGGTCGCACCCATCTCGAACGCCTGTTTGACGCTGCCGAACATAATCTGATCGAACTGATTCGGGTAGCTCAAGAATTCGTTGTGGTTGAGCTTGACGATGAAGGGAATCCGGTGCGCGTACTTGCGCGAGACCGCGCCCAATACGCCCAGCGTCGAGGCAACGGCGTTGCAGCCGCCTTCCACCGCTAGCTTCACGATGTTTTCCGGGTCGAAGTAGACTGGGTTCGGCGCGAAGCTCGCGCCCGCCGAATGCTCGATGCCTTGATCCACCGGCAAAATTGATAGATAGCCTGTCCCTCTGAGCCGCCCGGTGTTGAACATCGTCTGCATATTGCGCAAGACGGGATTCGGGCGGTCTGAACTGATACAGACACGGTCTATAAAATCGGGGCCGGGCAGGTGCAACAAGTTTTTATCAATCGTCTTGCACTCGTGCGCCAGCAAAGCTTGGCCTTCTTCGCCAAGTAACTGCTCAATCGCTTGGATATTCACTGCAGTAGTCTCCGTTTGAACTTTGATGAGGTTGGGAAAAGGTAAACGGGATTGTACTGTGCAGTCTCAAAGCCGGTCAAACCAACGTCGGTTTCAGCTTGCCTGTAAAATCACCTCAACGCCATTCGCCTTGCAGCGTGAAAGCCGCCCAGTAGTACGGTGCTGCCCACTGCGGCGTACGCCACATCTCAATCTGTGCCGCGCGCAAAGCCGCCGCTGGGCGTTGCCCCTCAACTAACATCTTGCGATAGAACTTCGTCATCAACTCCGCCGTCGCCCGGTCGTTGACGCTCCACAGACTGACCACCACGCGCGCCGCGCCCGCATACATAAAGCCGCGCGTCAGGCTCACCAGCCCCTCGCCCTTGACCTGCTTGCCCAGCCCCGTCTCGCACGCTGAGAGCACCACCAGTTCCGCTGGCAGGTTCAGGTTGTAGACCTCGTGCGCGCGCAGGAAGCCGTCCTGTGGCCGCCCCTGCTCGTCTACGAGCGAGAGCACGAGAGTGGACAACTCCGCGCGCTCACTGTCGGCCAGCCCGTGCGTGGCGAAATGGACGTAGCGGTATTGGCTCAGCTTGTCGCTCTCGACCAGCGCGCGATTGGCCGCGAAGTCGAGCGCCTGCATTCTTTCACTTGTAGGGACAAGCGCGAGAATCTGTTCGGCCTCTTGCCGCGTGAACTTCAGACGATTGATCTGCAACTCGCCCGCGCCGCCTACCGATTTTTGCAGTAGTTTCCTGGTAATTTTCTCGTTTGCCAACTCTTTCAATGATGGCTCGGCTTTCTTCTCTGCGGTTTTATTGGCAAGGGTGGATGTGCCCGCTTTGACGCGCTCGTCATCGCGCGTGAAAACTGGGTCGGCAAGCACAGCCAGTGTCTTTGCTGCCGGTTTGCGTCCCGCCAATTCGCGCCGCAACACGGCCAGCGTCGAAGCCGATGGCAGATTGACCATCTCGTGCTCGACGACGAGCGGCTGCCAATTGCTTGCCTTCTCATTGAGATTGTTTGGATCAGGCAGCGCGCCGAATGGCAAATAATGCAGTACCCCGTCAGCGACGATAACCAGCCGCTTCTTGCCCAATTGCTGAGCGACCGGCGCGAGCAACATCTGGCTCAAGCTTACGGCGGCAGTAGGATACTGAACATCGGCTTTAGCGATGCGTGCGCGCTTTTGCTCCTTCGTTTCACCCTCTACTTCTTTGAAACGTTCAGTCAGCAGATCGTAGACGCGCTGAGCGGCGGCTTCGATCACCTCGCGTTTCGGCAACTCGTAGCTGTTGATTGCCGTCGGCGTCACTGCCCATAGGAAGCTGCGCTCATTACCGAGTGAATATTCAAGCAAGAGCGTGTCGGCGTCGAGCACTTGTTGGGTTTCGGTGACAGTGAGCGGCTGTGGTTGCGTCAGCGCCGCGTAGCGCGGGCTGGTTTGCCGAATCTGCGTTTGCACATGTTGTAGCTCAATGGTTAGAGCGTCAATCTCTTTCTTGATTGCAGTAACCTGTGCTTCCGAGCGTGAGGCAGCAAGCAATTTTAACTGAGCTTCTGCTTTTGCGTTCAATCGTTGCTGTAACTCGCGTTCACGCGTGAGCAGCACTGGGTCAACGCCTTGCCTAATGTCAGCGCGAGCTTCGGTCAAACTCTCAAGCAGCGACCGCGCGCGGGCGCTCTCACTAACTTGCAACGCTGCAGTGTTGAGGCTCTTGACTGGCTCTTGTTTGTGCGTCTGCATTAGCAGGTCAGTATAGAACTCGTATTGCTCGTGTACCGTGGCGAAGTAGGCGGCGCGCAGTTCTTGGCTAACAACTTTGGTACGCAGTGACTCGATGATTTTTATTGCAGACTCAATATGAGATCGGGATTCATTAAATCGATCAAGAGCGCGTTCAGCCCGAGCAATATTGTTAAGCGTTGTGACTTCTTCAGGGCGGTCGCCTATTGCACGCCGCAACGGCAGCGCCTGGTTGTAAAAGTCGAGCGCCTTCTGCTTTTCTCCTAGCGAGTAGTAAACATACCCGATGTTATCGAGCGTATTGGCCTCTATCCTGCGATTGCCGACTGTGCGTGATAGCGGCAGTGCTTGGTTGTGCAGGTCGAGCGCCTTTTGCTTCTCGCCTAGCGAGAAATGGACAACACCAATGTTATTGAGCGCATTGGCTTCTTCACTGTGATCACTGACTGTGCGCGATAGCAGCAGGACTTGGTCAAAGTAATCAAGCACCTTCTGCTTATCACCCATTGAGAAGTGGATCGCCCCAATGTTATTGAGTATGTAAGCTTCATCCGCGCGATTATTGACCGCGCGCACCAGCGGCAATGCTTGGTTGTAGAAGTCGAGCGCCTTTTGCTTCTCGCCCAGTGAGGAGTAGACCGCGCCGATATTATTGAGCGCGCCAGCATCTCCCGCGCGATCACCGATTGCGCGCTGCAACAGTAACGCTTCACCGAAAAGGTCAAGTGCCTTTTGCATCTCACCTAACGAGTGATAGACCTTACCAAGGCGATTAAGCAGCTTGGCTTCTCCGCTACGGTCGCCGACCGCGCGTGTCAGTAGCAGTGCCTGATTGTAGAAGTCGAGCGCCTCCTGCATCTCGCCTAGCGAGTCATAAAAAGAGCCAATATTGGAGAGTGCAACTACTTCTCTACCTTGGTTGCCGGCTCCGCGTATCATCGAAAGTGACTGCTTGAAATAGTCGAACGCCTTCTGCTTATTACCCAACGAATGGTAAATCGCGCCGATGTTATTGAGTATGCCTGCTTCTTTGCCGCGGTCGCCGATAGTGCGTAGCACAGGTAAGGCTTGGTCAAAATAGTCGAGCGCCTTCTGCATTTCACCTAGCGAATAATAGGCCGAGGCGATGTTATTAAGGGTTATTGCCTCTCCGTTACGATTGCCGACTGCGCGCCGTAGTAGCAGCGCTTGGTCGTAGAAGTTAATTGCCTTCTGCATCTCGCCTAGTGAATAGTAGACTACACCAATGTCGTTGAGCGTAGTTGCTTCACCATCGCGGTCGCCGACTGCGCGCCGTAGTGGCAGTGCTTGGTTAAGATAGTCGAGCGCCTTTTGTCTCTCACCCAGCGAGTTGTGTACCGAGCCGATTTTGTTGAGTGTGCGTGCTTCCTCACCACGGTCACTGACCACACTCCATAACGGCAGCGACTGGTTGTAGAAGTCGAGCGCTTTTTTGTTCTCCCCCAATGAATCGT
This sequence comes from uncultured Acidobacteriota bacterium, assembly GCA_963699175.1. GTDB lineage: Bacteria > Acidobacteriota > Blastocatellia > RBC074 > RBC074 > JACPYM01. The sequence continues at coordinate 3,899,625 of OY969418.1, forward strand.
AGACTGCTCCGATGCTGTAGAGCACATTGGCCTCCTCCCTGCGATCATCAACGATTCGCCACTGCAGCAATGCCTCTTCGTATTTCTTGATTGCCATTCGTAGAGTTCCAGCCGTCCCTTGTGCGTAGAATGCTTCTCCTTCCGCAAATGACTTCCGAGCAGCAACACGATTGCTGTCTTGCGTCGTCGCCGCTCGCAACTCGGCGATCCTCACTTCGTAGCGTCCGGTGGGAACATTCTTTTCGAGCGACCGCACCTCGATGCGATAGTTCCCTGTGGTTTCGGCAATCCAAGAGACCGGCTCAGGTCCCTGCGTACCGTTGGGGCTGTCAACTTCAGCCAGCTTCTTGCCATCAGGCCCAAATAGCGTCACCACTACATCAATACCTCGTTGCTCAACTACGACGTGCAGATACTGACCGGCGGTGAGTTTAAGTTGGTAAGAGTGGGCTTGGTTTCCGGCTAGCTCTCGTTCAATTGGCTTGCCCGGCTGCAATTGTCTCTCGCCCGAAGTTTGGGAACTGGCAGGCCGCCCGACATTGCCCTTGCTCTCAGTTCGTGGATTCTGGACTACAAACCTCGCGGCAGCCGCAGCGCTGGGCTGTTGCGTGTTTGCCAACAAGAGCAGGCTGATTATCAAGCTGATCGTCAGCGACAATCCAATTGCACTGGCGATGCTGAAAGAAACCCTGGCGGTCGAACGCTTGTAAGCCATCGCTTTTCTCCTTACGGGTAATGGTTCAGAGAGTTGTTTGTCGCCATCGTTACAGGCTGGTTATAATCACGCCGTCCAAACCAGGAGGCAAGCACTGCCGGTCGTACTGCTCGATGCTAGCCCGCTTGCGTCTCGGAAAAGCGCCCGGCAGAATAAGGATCGTGACGCATGACCTTCGACAACTTTCAACTCGTCGGCGCGCTCACGCAGATTGAGGTCATTGCCGCTGGCCCTGCCGTGCGCGAACGCTACGCGCTGGCGCGCCGCTATGGGCGAGGCTGCTGTCGTAAATTGAAAGGCGTGGCGACGGTCAGGCTTGATGACGGAACCACCCATACTGCTGAAATTCATTGGTATGAGGCGCACGGCATCGGCAAACGAAAGATGAAGATCAAACGGATTCTCTACTGAAAATATGTCAGATGCCACCACACAATTTGCCATCTGCTTGCGCGAAGACTCGCAGGGCGAAGACCTGATCCTACATAAAATCTACCGCGTGTTGTCCGACCCAGCAGTGCCCGCCGGGTACCTGCGCATCGTGGACGAATCGGGCGAAGATTATCTTTATTCGGCGCGCGCCTTCGCGCTGGTCTCGTTGCCTCCCGAAGTGGCAGAGAAGCTGCTTGAGCAGCCGTTGGCGCGGTAGCGTCCTGGCGATACGTAAGACTCAGTTTCGCCATCTCACTCGAATCCGATCATCCACAAACCAACTTCACCAACGTCCGCACACCCACCGCCGTCGGCCCTACGGCCAGATGCGGTTTGGCTTTTTCATTCCAGGCTGTTCCCGCAATGTCCAAATGCGCCCACGGCGTGTCTTCCACAAACTCGCGGATGAAGTACGCGCCGGTAATCGTGCCCGCCTTGCGTCCGCCGATGTTCTGAATGTCAGCGATCTCGCTCTTGATCTGCTCGCGGTATTCTTTGTCGAGCGGCAATTGCCAGAGCTTTTCGCCCGCCGCTTTGCTCGCTGCAATGATCGAGTCAATCCACTCCTGATTGTTGCCGAGGATCGCTGCGTAAACATCGCCGAGCGCAATCGAGACCGCGCCGGTCAGCGTCGCCAGGTCAACGATCTTGGTCGCGCCGAGCTTGCGCGCATACGCCACCGCGTCGCACAAGACCAGCCGCCCTTCGGCATCGGTGTTGATGACCTCGACGGTCTTGCCCGCCATCGTGCGCACCACGTCGCCGGGGCGTTGCGCCCTGCCGCCGGGCATGTTTTCGACCGCCGGGACGATGCCCAACACGTTGACGTTCGGTTTGAGCTGCGCAATCGCCCGCATAGCCGCGAGCGTCGTCGCGCCACCAGCCATGTCGTACTTCATCTTCTCCATCCCGTCGGCGGGCTTGATCGAAATGCCGCCCGTGTCGAAGGTGATGCCCTTGCCGACGATGGCGATGGTTTCGGTGGAATCGGTCTTCGGCGTGTAGCGCAAGACGATCAGCTTGGAAGGCTCCGCGCTCCCCTGCCCTACGCCAAGCAGCGCGCCCATCCCTAGCTCTTTCATCCGCGCTTCGTCGAGCACGTCAAGTTCCAGGCCGAAATCGCGCGCGACCTCTTCGGCCTTGCGCGCCAGTTCAGTCGGCGTCATCACGTTGCTCGGCTCGTTGACGACATCGCGCCCGAAATTGGCCGCCTCGGCGATGATGCGCCCACGCTCAATGCCTGCCTTGCTGGCCTCAGCATCATCTGCCACCAATGTCAGCGTCTCAAGCTGAGTCTCGGTCTTGTCACTCGTGTGATACTTGTCGGGTTCAAACAGCGACCATAGCGCGCCTTCCGCCGCCGCCTGCGCTTGTTCGCCGACCGCTGTGCCGCGCAGCAGGAAAGCGAAACTGCGCGCCTTCTTCCCCCGCAATGTCCGCGCGGCGATTCCGGCCAATTTGCGCGTCGTGTGTTGATCGAATTCGGCTTCTTTGCCCGCACCCAGCAACAGTAAGCGCCGCGCTTTGAATTCGCCCGGATTTGGCAGATAAGCCTTTTCGCCAGCTTTGCCGGTGAATTCGCCCGTTTCGATCAACGAGGCAAGCGTGCCACCCGTGCGTTTGTCCAATTCGGCAAGCAAGCCTTCGCTCGGCTTTTCGCCTTCGTAGACGGCGACGGCCAGCGCGTCGCACTCGATTTCATAATACTTTCGTGAATCAGCCTTGATCTCCATGCAGTTCCACTTGTCCTTTCATTCATCTCTCATTCGATTTTTGATGGCTGCGCGTGCTTCGCGCTCCTGTGTCTTCTTCGCTTCCTCCGCGCGCTTGTCATACTGCTTCTTGCCGCGCGCAATGCCTAGCTCACATTTAATCAGATTGCCTTTGAAGTATAACTTTGTCGGCACAATCGTCAGCCCTTTTTCCTGCGCCTTCGATTGCAGCCGAATGATTTCTTTCTTGTGCATCAGCAAGCGCCGGTCGCGCACAGGATCGTGATTCTGCCGGTTGCCGTGCGAATACTGGCTAATGTGCGCGTTGAGCAGCCACGCCTCGCCGTCACGCACCAACGCATAGGCATCTTTCAAATTCACCCGCCCGCCACGCGCCGATTTGACCTCCGTGCCGACCAATTGAATCCCCGCTTCGTAGGTCTCCAGGATGAAATAGTTGTGATAGGCCTCTTTGTTTGTGGCAATGGCTTTGATCGTCTGTGTCTTTTCCGTCATCCGTAAACTTCAAACTCTCTCGGCTTTCAGCGGCCGCTCCATCAATTCGATTTCCAACTCGCGTGGGCTTTTGCCCGCGTAGAGCATTTGATAGACGCCCGCCGTGATCGGCATTTCGATCTTCAGTTTTTGCGCCAACGCGTACGCCGCGCGCGCCGTCTTCACGCCTTCTGCCACCTCACGCATCGCGCCAATAATTTCGTCGAGCTTGCGCCCGCGCCCCAATTCAAAACCCACACGGCGATTGCGTGACAATTGCCCGAAGCAGGTCAAAACCAGATCACCCATGCCGGCCAAGCCCGCCAGGGTTTCGGCGCGCCCGCCCATTCGCACGGCCAGCCGTGTCATCTCGGCCAAACCTCGTGTGACCAACGCCGCCGCGCTATTGTAGCCCAGCCCCAAGCCATTCACTGCACCCGTCGCAATCGCCATCACGTTTTTGAGCGCGCCACCGATTTCGACGCCTGTCACGTCGTCATTGGTGTAGACGCGAAAGCGCGTGGACGATAAAGCCGCCTGCGCCGCTTCTGCTGCCGCCTTGTCACGCGAAGCCGCCACCAGCGCGCACGGTTCATCTTTGGCTACCTCCTGCGCAAAGCTCGGCCCTGACAGCGCGACGTAACGCGGCTCAAATTGAGCTTGCAACACATCGCGCACGACTTCGCCCATCCGCATCTGCGTCTCGATCTCGATGCCTTTCGTGGCATTGATAAAGATCATCTGCGGTTGCAGGTACGGCTGTATCTGCGCATAAACGGCGCGGGTGAAATGCGACGGGACGGCGGTCAACACGATCTCTGCATCGAGCAATGCCTCGGCCAGCTCATTGGTTGGCGCAATGCTTTCCAGCAGCTTGAAGCCTGGCAAATATACTTTGTTCTCGCGCTCGCGCTGCAACACTTCAACGACTTCAGAGCTGTGCGCCCACAAGCGCACCTGATTGCCCGCGCGCGCCGCGATGAGCGCCAGCGCCGTGCCCCAGCTACCTGCGCCGATGACTGCAATCCGTTTCATCTCAAATCCCAGATTCAAGCTGGCTTCGTTTGCGACCCAAATTTGTTCTCCGTCCCGGCCAACAAACGTCTAATGTTCTCGTGATGCTTGGCAATGATGAGCGCCGAAGCCGCGCAAAGCGCCGTGACCACTGGCACGAAAGCACCAACCGGCGCAATGAACTGATGTTGCAACGCCGTCCACACCGGCACAAATGCTGCCGCGCAGATCGAACCGAGCGAGACGTAACGCGTGCGCCACACGATCAACACAAACAACGCAAAGGCCGCCAGCACCGACCACGGCACAATTGCCAGAAACACGCCCAAACCCGTCGCCACGCCTTTGCCCGCTTTGAATTTGAGCCAGACCGGAAAGCAATGCCCGATCACCGCCAATACTGCCGCACCTGCGACAATCCACGAAGTCCCACTCTCGCCCGTCAGCCAACGCGCCGCCAGCACGGCCAGCGTGCCTTTCAACGCATCCAGCGCCAGCGTCACGACGCCCGCACCTCTGCCTGCTTTGCGCGAGACATTGGTTGCGCCTGTGCCGCCGCTGCCGACTTGGCGAATGTCAGAACCGCTTTTGAGTTTGACAATGAGATAGCCGAAGGGGATAGAACCGAGCAGGTAGGCAAGAATGAGGGGAAAGATATTCATCTGAAACCTGTCTCAGTTCACATCAACCGCCGCCGCACCAAATCCAACGCTGCATTCACCGCCAGCGTGCGAATGAATTGCCGGTCACCCGGAAAGATAAACCTGCGCACCTTGCACTCGTCCGCACTAGCCAGCGCAATAAACACCAAGCCAACCGGCTTCTCTTCGCTGCCACCGCCCGGCCCCGCAACGCCTGTGATACCGATGCCTAGCGTCGTCCCGGCACGCTCACGAATCCCACGCGCCATCGCTTCGGCCACCAGCTCGCTCACCGCGCCGTGCTCTTCAATCAAGGTGCGGGAGACGCCGAGCAAATCAATCTTTGCTTCGTTGGCGTAGGACACGACGCCTTCGATGAAATAGTCAGAACTGCCCGGCACGTCAGTCAACCGTCCGGCCAGCAAGCCACCTGTGCAACTTTCTGCCGTGGCGAGTGTCGCGCTGTTAGCTTTGAGCAGTTTGCCGACTACTTCCTCCAACAGTTCGTCACGCTGTGAATAGACATAATCGCCGAGCACTTCTACCAACTTACCAGCGAGTTCATTTAACAGGCCTTGCGCCTCAGCTTCCGTCTGTGCTTGCGCGGTCAAATGCAATTCGAGCTGCCCGTCTTTGAAAAGAATCGTCGTCGAGGGATTGGTATATTGCGTGTAGACCGGCGCGGCCAACGAATCGGCCTTCGATTCGGTCAAGCCATAAATACTCAGCTTGTGCCGCAGGATGTAAACTTCGCCTACGCGCCGCTTCAACAGTGGTGCAACCTGCTCATCAAACATCGGCTTCAGTTCACGCGGCGGCCCAGGCAATAACACCACAGTACAGTTGTCCTGCTCGATCAACTGGCCTGGCGCGCTGCCATGATCGTTCACTAGTATTTGCGCGCCGGTCAAAGCCAGCGCCTGCCGCGCATTGTTCGGCGTCATCTCGATGTTGCGCTTGGCAAAGCGCGCCTTGATCCTTTCGATGGATGCTTCGTCTATTTGCAGTTCGCGTCCCAGCACGCGCGCGAAAACTTTTTTAGTGATGTCATCTTCGGTCGGCCCCAACCCGCCGGTCGAAATGATGATCTCCGACCGGCGCATCGCATCGCGGATTGTTTCTTCCAACCGCGCCTCGTCATCACCCACAACTGTTTTGAGTCGCACTTCTATGCCCAGCGCGTTCAGCCGCTCGGTCAACCATAGCGAATTGGTGTCCAAGCGAAACGGCGTCAGCATCTCCGAGCCAATAGCGATAATCTCAGCATTGAGCATAGTGGTCAGTAGTTAGCGCAAGATGAAAAAAAGAATGAATGACAAACCCAGCGCGGCGTAAATCCCCGCCAGTACGTCATCCATCATCACGCCAAAGCCGCCCGTCAAATCCTGCAGCTTGTTAATTGGATAAGGTTTGAAAATGTCGAAGAGGCGAAAGAGCGCGAATGCCGTGATAAACGCCCACGACCAGCGCCCCTCAAGCCGCGCGCTGTAGGGTGCGACACAGGCGAACGCGACCAACTGTCCGGCAACTTCATCAATCACAATCTGGCTCGCGTCCTTGCGCTCAAAAATCCGCTCAGCACGCGTGCCTGCCCAGATGCCAATCAACGTTAGGATCAAGCTGATCAACAACAGCGCGTTTTGCAGTAACAGAATCTCAAATTTCAAATTCGAAATTAGCAGATATGCCAAGCCTACGCCGAGCAATGAACCGAATGTGCCGGGCGCAATCGGACTCAAGCCCAAGCCCAATCCCGTCGCCACAACCACGGCAAGCGCATCCACTGGGCCATTGATCTTCATCACCCGCCCGCGTTTCGTGCGACTCTCTGCAATCTTCTCTTCGATCATCTGCAAGTAACGCGAGCCATCCGGCACAGGCGTTCAGAGTACAAGCTTCAGCTTGCAACGGCGCGCGTAGCGCGCCACTACCAGCCTAAAGGCTGAACTCTAAACGCTTGCGCATCATTGCCCGCAGAAAACCCATTGCTTTGATTATCAGCGAAGGTGGCTAAACGGCTCAGACAACCCGCGCGACTAAATCGTATTCGTGCGCCTCATTGATTTCGATCTCGATAAAATCGCCCGGCTTGCCGGCAAAACCGTCTGGTACATCGTTAATGAGCACGTGTCCGTCCACTTCGGGCGCTTGCGATTCCATCCGCGCCTGCAATAACAATTCGCTCTCTTCCGACACACCTTCGAGCAAAGCGCGAAAGCGTCGCCCAATCAATGCCTTGTTGCGTCGCTTGGAAACCTTCGCCTGCTCGCGCATCAGCTTCGCCCGCCGCGAACGCATCACCCGCGCGGGTACTTTGCCGTCCAGTTCAAAGCCGTGCGTGCCTTCTTCGTCCGAATAAGTGAACACGCCTACGCAGTCGAATTCGATGTCGCGGACGAATTGCAGCAACTCCGCAAAATCTTCATCTGTCTCGCCAGGAAAACCTACGACGAACGTCGTGCGCAAGGCAATCCCCGGCACGACTTCTTTTGCGCGTGTGAGCAGCTTTTCCAGTAATTGCCGATTGCCGCCACGTCGCATCCGCTTCAACACTTGCGCGCTCGCGTGCTGCAACGGCATATCCAGATAGCTGCACACCTTCGACTCTTCGGCCATCACGCGCAGTGTCGCATCGCTTAAACTGTTCGGATAGGTGTACATCACGCGAACCCATTCAATTCCGTCCACGCGCGCCAACGCTCGCAGCAATTCGGCCAAGCCGTCCTTCAATCCCAAATCCAGCCCGTACTGGGTCGAATCCTGCGAAATTAGGATCAGTTCTTTGACACCTTGCACTGCTAATTGTTCAGCCTCACGTACAATCGAAGCGGCACGGCGGCTGCGATACTTCCCGCGCATCTGCGGAATCGCGCAAAACGCGCAGGTGTGGTCGCAGCCTTCGGCAATCTTCACGTAGGCAAAATGCTTCGGCGTAGCCAGCAAGCGCGGCGACGCCTCGTCATATAGATAGGTCGGCAACCCGCGCGTCATCCACGCATTCGACGCGACAAAGGCCGCATCCTGCGCGGCCACAGCAGCCGGATCAACCGCCGCGACGATCTTTTCAATCTCGCTCGTGCCCAGCACCGCGTCCACTTCCGGCAACTGGTTGAGCAAGTCCTGCCGGTAGCGTTCGACCAGACAGCCCGCGACAACCAGCCGTTTCAAATTGGCCGAATCCTTTAACTCGGCCATTTCGAGAATCGTGTTGATAGACTCTTCCTTCGCCGCTTGAATAAACCCGCAAGTGTTGACCACCATCACGTCCGCCTGCTCGCGGTCGGTGGTTAGTTCGTAACCATGTTGTTTCAATTGCCCCATCATCACCTCGCTGTCCACCAGATTTTTGGGACAGCCGAGGCTGACAAAGCCGATCTTTTGTACTTCAGACTTCTTCATTATTTGACTTCTAAACTCTTCCCGTTGCTCTGCAACAAACTCTCATCAATTTCGATATTTTCAGGCTGCACGATTATTACTTGATTGTTCTCCCAAGCCACTACTGGATTGCCCAATCGTTTGTGCCGCCACAACTCGCGCTCTACAGCTTGCTGAAACAGTGCCTCGACTTCTTGGCCGTGCCTGATGAACAAGTCTTCGGAAATGGCAACCAATCTTCTCATTTTGCAACCTCACAAATCTTCACCCGTTGCTGCTGAAACTTGCAGAGCGCTTGCTGAATCGCTCTTTGATTCTGCTTTCCTCTCCTTGTCGTTTCAGCTCATACGCAATAAAAGGGTATTTTCTCTCCAGCCAATCCAGAGGAAACCCTCCGTTTGCATATTCAATGATTACAGCCTGTCGTGTGCCGACAAGATTATTGTCTTTATTCAACCGAAGTATTTCGATTGTCTTCGTTACGTGATTTCTCAAGTATCGGGGCAATTGCGTGTTAGGCTCAACCCTCATCGTGGCAAAATTAAGAGTGAACCAGTCATGTTTTATGCAAAACGGATCCATGACCCACTCTTTTTCACCTTTGTATTCATTGAGCTTTCGCATGGCTAGCCGATAGTTGCTCCATTCGTAAGCGAGACTGGGGTTGACGTGCCGAGGAATGAAATGATCTATCGTTGGATCTTCACCCTGTATTCCCTGCCGATTTAACCAAGGAATCGCATGGGAACTGTAGGCGCATACTCCGTCATAGGCCTGATATATTTCTGGCGTAACCCTCCTCCAATACTCAGCATTGGCCTTTCTGTAATCTTTATGAGTGGGTTTACGTGAAAGGGCTTGTAGAAAATATAGGCCAGGGTCTTTCACTTTACTTTTAAAATCGCCCGGTGCAGGCTGAAGTTGCAAGGGAATCATAGTCGCACTCCATTTAGCTCAGCAAAATAAAGCCAGCGAGGCCAAAACTCATCATCCGATGGAAGATGATTCAGGAGTTCTTCAGAAACTTCCCGTACTTCTTCCGTGCTGGGCGACTCTTTTCTTTGCAAAGCAATTGCAGCAATGATTGCGTCCTCTGCTTGCTCTGAACGAGCTTGCAGTAAACCAAAGACGTTGGAGGTAGTCCAAGAATCAATTGGCCCATGTTTTAAGAATGGCAATTCCTCAAGCTTCACTTCACCTTTTGAAGTTAGGCCCAAATGAAGAAGTTTGTCCTTATCCTGAGTAAAGAATGGCTCTACTGAAGCAGCAACAAACGGAGAATGAGTGGCCACCATAAACTGCACTTGCAACCACTCCTCTGATCCCTCTTCCAAATCTTTACCCACCTCAAGCAAGGCCGGTAAAACTGAGCGTTGCCATTGAGGATGAAGATGTGCCTCTATCTCATCCATTAAAATAACTAAGTTACTAACGCGTGGTCTTCTGGCAATTTCAGAGTAGATTTTGTGCTCATTCCAAACCCAGACTAAAAGATAGGCCAGCGTGATAATTCTACGTACTCCGGCTGATTCAAATACAATGGGAACTTCTCCATAAGAATGCTTTAGAGTTGGCACTTCAACTTCATACCCAGGAACCCTAACCGGCGTTCCTGGCTCTAAAACGAAGTTTTTTGGAGACAACCGCTGCAATATTTTTTGCAGAGTAGAAAAGGCAGATTGCTTATCCGACCTCAATTGCCAGAACACCCAATCATAGAGCAACCCTGCAATCTTCTTTTCTGACCCTTTCCAGATTTGCTCTCTGCTAAGAACAAGGTAACGTGAGGTTCTAACTGTCTCACCATCTTCTTCTAACAGGTGACGATTCATCATTGGATCCCATACCGCAAAAGAACCATCAACCCTTGCATAAACAACAAGGCCCGGAATAGCTGGTCGCTTCTTGGGTAGAGTCCAAATGCCAGAAAGCCGATCATAGCTGCCAACAGTTGGCCGTGATTTATTCTCCCCTGCAATAAGAAAAGAAATCTTTGGTTCAACCCGTTTTGAATCGCTACGCGGATAGGCAGTTTGTTCTGCCCAATTACCAGTCAAAGCCCACCAAACACACTCCAAGAGAAACGTTTTGCCAAGTCCGTTATCACCAGTTATAAGGCTGAGACGTTCTGCTGGTTCAAAACTTAAGGTTCTAGCAGGGCCAACTCCCTGAAGCATTAGTGAGCGGAGAATCCCACCTTCTTCAGGTTTGAAATCCGGCGGCGGGTCCGGGTCAAGCAATTCACTTAATTCATGCCAGGTAGCCTTTTGTGATTGGAAACTTCGGATTGGGTCAAGTGCTTCGAGCAGCAACGGGTATGCAAAGAGTTTTCTCTCTTCTTCCTCATTGATTTTGAACTCATCCTTGAATGCATTGATAACATTTTGCGTCACAGTGCCTAAAGGCCAATCCTTTTCCCGATACAACCATACTGCGAGATCAAGAATGGGCACTTTAGTCTTGCCTAAGTGCATTTCCAATATATCTATGTAATCAGGCTTCCAGCCCCAAAGCTTGGAATTTCTCTCGTGATCAAAAGCATTGACGAATCTTCCTGTATTAACACTTTGCAAGCCTTTAGCTGCGTAATCTGGCCTGTTCCAATGATGACTTTTATCTGATGGCCGAAAAATCCTGAAAAAATAGTCTGAGTCAGGGCTGGGACGATAGTATTTTTCGAGAAAGGCTTTATTTGCTGCATCAATTGGGAAGTCGGTCTTTTGCCCAATTGGAAGCTCACCTTTTTTGAATACCAGAAACGTAATGCCGAAAAATGGGTTTATCGGTTCAAGTCGTTTCACCGAGTCTGCTATTTGTCCCGCACTAAAAAACATAGCTAGATACTCACAGGTTACTCAGATTTTTTACCGCATGGGCACAAAACTCAGGGTTTAACTCAATGCCAGTTGCTGACCTTCCAGAAGTTAATGCGACCCTGAGCGTAGTTCCACTACCAGCAAATGGATCAAGAACATTGCCACCCTTGTCGCAACCGATATCCAGGCATCTTTGTACAAGTTCATCAGGGAAAGGGGCTGTGTCTATCCCATTAGCCTGTTTAGGGCGAGCGGCAATAGTCCAAACGTCTTCGTCTACATCTTTGTCAATAAGAGGTTGACGGTCAAAGTAATATTTCCGGTCTTTTGCAAACATAAATACAAACTCGTAACTTCGACGGGGCCTATCCCTCACCGCTTCTGGTAGGCAATGCTCTCGATGCCAAATGATAGGGCTTCGAAGAATCCATTTTCTTAAGCACATTGCCATTGCTACCCGCCAGGGGATTCCAATGATTGATTTTTTCTGTACGCCGATCCCAAGCCCACCGCTCTTATCAACGGCTCTCAAGCCGAATCGTCGTTTGTTGTTTTTTTGATCTTTACCCTGAGATTCACCTCTTCCCGAGTAATAGGTATCTCCAATATTAAGAAAGAGAACGCCGTCTTGTTTCAAGACCCGGTAAACTTCATTCATCGTCGAGGCTATGGCACTGACGTATTCTTCAACTGTCTCTTCCTTACCAATCTGCCCTTCAATGCCATAATCTCTCAACCAGTAATATGGTGGCGAGGTAATGACGCAGTTGTAATGGTTGTCTGGCAACTTTCTCAAACTCTCAATAGCATCGCCAACATGAATCTCCCATGCTACCCCTTGAGAAGTTCGACCGCGCCATCTGTCATCCTCTTTCGTAACTTGTGGCGTTAGTTCAGCAAAAAGTTTTGGAGCACTCATGTTAAGCATCTGAAGGTCAGTTATTGCCGCATTTGCGGTGATTTAAGCATTTACAAGGTCACAGTTTAACTATACATCACAGCTTCTCCAACCCCGCAAACTTTGCCATCAACTTCTTATGCCCATACCCCGGAAAATTGACCGTCAGCTTCGCCTCGTCCCCCTCGCCCTCGACTTTGACAATCAAGCCCTGTCCGTACTTTGCGTGGCGCACTCGCTGATTGACGCGAAAACGGTTGCGCGTTTCAGTACGGCTCGGCTCTCCTGGCAGCGCGCTGTCGTCAACCGTCTTGCCCTGCCGGGTAAGAAACTCCTTCACGCTGTCGGCGCTGTTGTAGGTCTTACCTTGAAAGTTGCTCGTGCGTTTGGGCTGCGCCGCAGGATAAGGCGTTGCAGTGAGCGTGCGCATTGTGTCGCCACTCGCTCCGGGCTTGCCTGCAAAGCGCAGCCAGCTTGCGCCCTTTGACAAATCCTCGATCAACTCAAGCGGGAATTCGTTCAAAAAGCGCGAAGGCTCAGCGGGCATCTCCTCGCCATAGATGCGCCGCTTCATCGCGTGCGTCAGATACAAATACTTTTCGGCGCGCGTGATGGCGACGTAACACAAACGCCGCTCTTCTTCGAGTTCGGCCTCGCTTTCGCGCACGCGGGAGTGCGGGAAGAGGTTCTCTTCCAATCCGACTATAAAGATGAGCGGGAATTCCAAGCCTTTGGCCGCGTGTATCGTCATCAATGTGACCTGCGCCTCGGCTTTGTATTGATCGGTGTCGGCGACGAGCGCGGCGTGATCCAGGAAGTCGCGCAAGGTCTCGCCGCGCTGCTCCGATTCGACGGCGGCGTTGACCAGTTCTTCCAGGTTGAGCAGACGCGCTTCGGCTTCTTCGCTGTTTTCGCCTTTCAGCGCGCGTTCGTAGCCGGTGTCAATCACAGCAGCTTTGACGACTTCCGCAAGCGGCTCGGCTTGGTCTTTCGCTTTTTCAACTAAACCGTTGATGATGTCGCGGAAGCTTTTCAACGCGGTAACGGTGCGCGCGGGCAACAGGCTCTGATCAACAACCAGGTTGATCGTCTCCCAATGCGAGACGCCGAAATCTTTGGCGCGGCGTTCCAGATCGTCGAGCGTCGTCTTGCCGATCCCGCGCACGGGCGTGTTGATGACGCGCAGCAGCGCCAGCGAATCATCGGGGTTCAACGCCAATTTCAAATAGGCGATGACGTCTTTGACTTCAGCGCGTTCGTAGAAGCTAAAACCGCCGACCAGGTTGTATCGCAGACCGGCGCGGCGGCAGGCTTCTTCAAATAGACGTGACTGGGCGTTGGTGCGATAGAGGACGGCGGCGCGCAGCTTCGGTTCGCGCAGCAAGTGGTCTTCGATCTTGCCGATGACCCAGCGCGCTTCGTTTTCGCCATCGAGCAGTTGTGCATATTTGATCTTTTCGCCCGCGCTTGTGTTGGCGCGTAATACCTTGTCGAAACGTTGTGTGTTGTGAGCGATAACCTTGTTCGCGGCGTCAAGGATATTGGCGGTCGAGCGGTAATTGTCTTCTAGCTTAACTATCTTAGTGCCGGGAAAATCGCGCTCGAAATTGAGAATGATGTTGAAGTCAGAACCTCTCCAGCCATAAATCGCCTGCGACTCGTCGCCCACTACACACAGGCTACGATTGCGCCAGAAATCGTCCGGCTTGCGGTCGTGCAGCAGCGCGTGCGAGCCTTCGACGATCAGGCGCGTCAGGTTGTACTGGATGCCGTTCGTGTCTTGAAACTCGTCCACCATCACGTGGCGGAATTTGTTGTGATAGTAGTTGCGCACCTCTTCCGAATGCCTGAGCAACTGCACCGTGCGGATCAGCAGGTCATCGAAATCGAGCGCGTTGGAGGCTTGCAGCCGCTGCTCGTAGAGCGCATAGACGCGCGCGATCATCTCGCGCTTCGGGTCGTTGTACTCGGCCTTGGCGGCGTAGAGTTCCGGCGTCTCGCTGCGGTTCTTGGCCGCACTGATGGCGCTGTTGACCTGGCGCGGCGTCAACGTCTTGTCATCGTATTCGCAATCCCGGATGCACTGCTTCAACAATCGTTGTTGGTCGTCGCTATCGTAAATCGTGAACGAACGCGTGTAGCCGCGACCGAGCTTGTCAATATCGCGCCGCAAGATGCGCACGCAGAGCGCGTGAAACGTCGAGAGCAAGGGTGCGCTGACTTTCGGGCCGCCCGCCAAAAGCTTTTCGACGCGCGCCTTCATCTCGCCCGCCGCTTTGTTGGTGAAGGTGACGGCGAGGATATTGTCAGGGCGCACGCCGACGGTTTCGATCAGGTGTGCAATGCGATAGGTGATAACCCGCGTTTTGCCACTGCCTGCCCCAGCCAAAATCAAGACCGGGCCTTCCGCCGTCGAGGCGGCTGCGCGTTGTGATTCGTTGAGCGCGGCAAGATGGTCTACTTTCGGTTTCGGCGCGCGGGCAGCCGCCTTCTCTGGCGACGCGTTGGCATCATCCCAAAAGCCCGGCGGTTCTTCTGGCAAGAATTCGGGTTGGTCGGCAGATGGGTTTTCCGGCTCAGCCTCCTGAGCGTTCGCCAGTGCTTGCAGTTTGTCGAAAAGCGGATGATTCACTGAATGATTCCTGGACGATAAAAATGTTTGCGGTAAGTCAATACCTTACCGCAAAGAAATGAAAAGCACGAAGAGAAGTTGGCTGGTTCTCCCCGTGCTGCTTCGCGTGTCTTGGTAGATGAGTTATCAATCCGCAATTAGCATCTTCGCAATCGTCTGTTTCTGCATATTCGACGTGCCCTCGTAAATCTGCCCGATCTTGCAATCGCGGAAGTATTTCTCGACCGGATAATCTTTGACGTAGCCATAGCCGCCGTACAAATTGACCGCCAGTGAAGCGACCTCTTCTGCCACTTCGGACGCATAAAGTTTGGCCATCGCGGCCTGCTTGATAAACGGCTGCTTGGCGTCTTTCAAGCGCGCCGCGTTGTAGACCATCAAACGCGCGGCTTCGATCTTCGTCGCCATCTCGGCGATCTGAAATTGCACGCCCTGGAAATCGGCGATGCGCTGGCCGAACTGCTTGCGCTCTTTGGTGTAGGCCAGTGCGCATTCATAAGCGCCTTGCGCCAGCCCGACCATTTGCGCGCCGATGCCGATGCGGCCTTCATTGAGCGTCTCGATGGCAATCTTGTAACCTTTGCCGACTTCGCCCAGCACGTTCTCTTTGGGCACGACGCAGTTGTCAAACAACAGCTCGCAGGTAGATGACGCGCGGATGCCCAGCTTGTCTTCTTTCTTGCCTACGGTGAAGCCTTCGTAGCCGCGCTCGACCACAAACGCCGTGATGCCTCGGTAGCCTTTGCTCGGATCGAGGTTGGCGAAGACGATGAAGATGCCCGCCTCGTTGCCGTTGGTGATCCAGAGCTTGCGCCCGTTGAGCAGATAATGATCGCCCTTGTCTTCGGCCCGCGTCTGCAGCGCAAAGGCGTCAGAGCCTGAACCGGCTTCGCTCAAACAATACGCGCCAACCGTGTCGGTGCAGAGGCGCGTGATATATTTTTTGCGCAACGCCTCGGCACCGTAATTCAAAAACGCATTGATCGTCAGCGTGTTGTTCACATCCACCATCACGCTGATCGAAGGGTCAACGCGGGCCAGTTCCTCAATCGCCAGACAGGCCATAAAAAACGTGCCGCCCGCACCGCCGTATTCGTCACCCGGTTCGATGCCCATCAGACCGAGGGCAAAACACTTTTGAATGATTTCGGGTTTGATCTTCTGCTGCTCGTCCATCTCGCGGACGTAGGGCTTGATCTCGGCCTCGGCAAATTCGCGCACGCTGGCGGCGAACATCTGCTCCTCTTCGTTGAGCACGGTCAGTGGTTGCGGGACGTATTTGGGGATTTCTGCTTGCGCTTGTGCCATCAGGGTTCTCCTTCTGCTATGAATGCAAAACTGAATGGTGATTCAGTCGGCATCTTACATCACGGTCTGAGCTTTGCCAAAACTTCCTTCCCCACAGGCAGTGGGCGGCGTAGAATGCAGATGGCATGCGCTGTAACGGGAAAACAGCAAGCGCCGTTCACATCAACATCAAGTGAGAGAAAATCCTATGATCAACAGACGCGACTTCCTAAAAACGTCGGCGCTGGGGGCAGCAACGACATTGCTCCCTGGCAAAAATCTCAAGGCCTCAACTGTCCAAGGTCAGCTCAAAAAATCCGTGCTCATCAACATGCTGCCACGCGACTTGAGCTATCTCGACCGCTTCAAACTGGCCATAGATGTCGGTTTCGAAGGCATTGAGATGCAGACCATCAGCGATCCCAAAGAGGCCGACACGATCAAAGAAGCCTCCGAAAAAGCCAAGCTGCGCATTCACTCGGTGATGAACATGGGTCACTGGGAATGGCCGTACTCCAGCCCCAACCCCGAAGACATCAAGAAAGGCCACGAACGCATGGAGACTTCGCTGCGCAACGCGAAGCTCTGGGGTGCGGATGTGGTGCTGTTAGTCCCGGCGGTCGTTAAACCGGACGTTACGATTCTCGACGCCTGGAAACGTTCGCAACCTGAAATCCGCAAGCTCATCCCGCTGGCCAAAGACTTGGGCGTGGTCATCGGGATTGAGCCGGTCTGGAACAAGTTCCTGCTGACGCCCTACGACACGGCGAAGTATGTAGACGAATTCAACAGCCCGTGGGTCAAAGCATATTTCGATGTCGGCAACGTCGTGATGTACGGCTTCCCGCAGGAATGGATTCGCGCGCTCGGCAAACGCATCGTCAAGTTCCACATCAAGGACTTCAAATCCGAGTCGCGCCAGTTCGTGCCGCTACGCGAGGGTAGCATTGATTGGAAAGAAGTGCGCAAGGCCATCGGCGAGATTGGCTACAACGGTTGGGTGACGACGGAAGTCAGCAAGAGTAGCGAGGCCGAACGGCAGATGACCCACGAGGCTTGGTTGCGTGAGGTTAGCAAGCGTGTAGACCTGATTTTTGCGGGTGCGTAACATTTCAGCGTCGCTCTACAAAGCAAACGCGCTCGTCACTGCTGAGTAACGAGCGCGTTCTGACTCCTCAGGTTGAAAACCACTACTTCAACAACTGATCCAATTCTTTCATCACCGCCGCATAGGCCTCACCCTGAGCTGGGTCGAAGCCAACCAGCTTGCGGGCGACTTGGCCATCCTTGTTGAGGATGACGACTGTCGGGAGCGCATCCACGCCGAAGGCGCGATAAGCCGCCCGGTCAACGTCACGCAAGACCTGAGCTCGGAAACCATTCTTCTCGGCAAACGCGCCCAAATCAGCGTTCGAGATATAGCCCTTCCCAGTTGGTGTTGCGCTGTTGACGCTCACCCAGTAAACCGGCACGCCACGCGCCACGTAACGATCCGCCAGCTTTTGCAGCGCGGGCAGTTCTTTCGCCGCCAGCGGCACCCAGGTTCCACCGAACGACAAGACGACGATCTTGCCTTGCCATTCAGACAAGCTGACCGTGCGATCATCGGTGGTTTTCAACGTCACTTGCGGCGCTTGCGCGGTGGCCAGCAAAGCCAGCAGCGCCACGAGCGCGCCAGTGAAAGCAAATTGCAGTTTTCTCAGATTCAACATAGTTTCTCCGCCTTTTCAAAAAAGGCGCGCTTCAGATGCACAAAACACGCCAATCGTTGGGCAACCATCAAAGATTCTTATTGGCTGACGGTACGACTGTCAAACCGCGCGGCGGATGAGTAGCTCTGCATAAGTCCGGCGCGTCAGTTGGTCGCTACGTCGTAGATCAACACCCGCTGCCACAGTTCCGCGCACTCAATGCGGAACTTGTCGTGAATCGGGTCTACCTGATATAGCTCGTGTGCAGTCTCATCGTCGAACACGACAACCAAGCCGCACGAATACGAACGGTCAATGACTGGGCGATCTGTCGCCGCCGCTGTGCCGATGTAGCAATGCCGCACCGACGAAATCGTTCCCAGCGAGCGCACACCTGCCCAGAACTGGTCTTGCTGCGCCGCTGTTAAATCTGGTTTCAACCAAAAGTAAACTGAATGAACGAACATTGCTCTCCTTAAATCGTCCGACAAGCTGCCAGCTTGTCGCAGCCTCGACAATGCGTCTATTTGGGAAGCAAGCGACAAGCTGGCAGCTTGTCGGACTTCGGCTACTTCCCTTTTTGTCTTTGAAAATTAACCTGCTCGAACAAATACAGCCCCGACTTGCCCG
Organism: uncultured Acidobacteriota bacterium; assembly: GCA_963699175.1. Classification (GTDB taxonomy): domain Bacteria; phylum Acidobacteriota; class Blastocatellia; order RBC074; family RBC074; genus JACPYM01. The sequence goes on from OY969418.1 coordinate 3,917,966, forward strand.
GCGCGACAATATCCAGATCGCCGTCACCGTCAATGTCCACGACCGGGAGTTGCATTCCGCCACCGACTTTGCCGCCGAAATCAATCACGTGTTTGGTGTAAGTTGCATCGGCGTTCAACCGATACCAGTACAAGCCCAACGGCTCATACGCGCCCGGATCAATGTCGTGCGCCAGGTAGCGTTTGCCGGTCACGATGTCCAGCCTGCCGTCACGATCCAGATCAACCAGTGTCACCGCGTGCGCCTGCGACCAACTATCGTCAATCGTGTGTAACGGCCATTCGCCGCCTTTGTTCTCCAACCAGCGCAAGCCAAAATCGTGGCCGTGGCCGAAGACTAGATCATTCTTGCCATCGCCATTCACGTCTTGCGCGTAGATGTGGCTGCACTGGCGCGTAGCTTTGACCGGCTGCGCATTCTCGCGCCAAGTCCACGCGCCCGCGCGCGTAGCGTCTCTGACATCAGGCGGCGCTTCAAACCAGCCGTGCGCAGTCAGGATGTCCGGCCTGCCATCGCCATTCAAATCGCCTGCGCCGACGCCGTGCAAGCCTTTGACGTTTGGCACGCGCCCGACCGAGTGGCGCACGAACGCGCCCTTCACGACTTCAAACCACGCGACCTCATTGCTGCTGCCGTAGTTGGGCAGAATCTCGCGCGCCTTGCCGTCACCGTCCACATCCACCTGCATCGCCAATTCGTAGTTGAAGCCCGTCTCAATCACGCGCTCTTTCCAGAGCACGTTGGCCAAATCGCCATCGAAGCGGCGCGGATTTTCAAACCAGCGCAGTTGTTTGCTGAACCACGCGCAACCGACCACGTCCGGGAAACCGTCGTTGTTCACATCCAGAATCATGTCGCTGAAGTTGTCCACGTAGCCGTTCTGAAAGCCGATCTCGCGCAGCCGATGCTTTTTCCAATCCGGCGCTTCAAACCAGTTTTCGCCGCTGACGATGTCCAATCGCCCGTCGGCGTTGATGTCAGCCGCGGCAACGCTCTCGTTCGCGCCGCTGTCAATCAGATGCTTTTTGAACATCGGCCATTGGGGCGCTTGCTCTTGGGTCAAATTGCCAGCCGATGAAAACAGACCGCTTCCAAGTAGCAACGAGATGATTGAGAGAACGAGTTTCATTGTGAGTCCTTGATTGGTTATTCGCTATGACCTTCTGACAAGTGCAACGCCCGCTCAATCAGCGCACGTTGGTCAGCGCTCAGACCGGCGGGCAATTCATTCACAGCAAACCAGGCAGCGCGCTTCACTTCATAGGTTTGTAGGAAAATCGCGTCGCGAATACGGCAGCGAAAGACCAGTTCAATCTGCCGGTAACGTTCTAGCGTACGCGCGAAAATTAACTCTACGCGCTCAAGCTCAACGCCAATTTCCTCGCGCAACTCGCGCCGCAACGCCGCCTCCGGTTGTTCGCCCGGTTGGATAAAACCACCCGGAATGCCCCAGCCGCTGCCTGGTCGGAAGCGATGCTGCAAGAGCAAGACGCGGCCTTGCTCATCCACAATCACTGCACCCGCTGTCACGGTGAAGCGCGCTTCGGTCAGCAAGACGCCCCAGCGCCGCATGCGTTTCGGCAGCAGCCGCCATAATCCACTGAACGCTCGCAACCACATCAAATTTCACTTCAGAGCCTAGAAACTCACCTTCATCTCAATCGGCTTCTTCTCTTTGGCAAACGCGGCCAGCGAACAATTCCAGAGTGCCGTCTTGCCGTTGAGCACTAGGTCGGCGTTCGAGTTGGTAATCGGCGTTGGCGTGTGCAGGACAAAGCGGAACTTGATCGCGCCCAACATCATTTGCGCCAAGCCCTCCATTCCTTCCATCTTCAATTCGCCTGACGCCGATGCCTCCGGCGGCGGAGTTGTCGTTGGTTCTGTCGCTTTGCGGCCTGCGCGCGCAGTAGTGCTGCCCGTCGCGGGTTTTGGTGCTGTTGCAGCCTGGCCACCTGCCCGTGCAGTAGTTCGGCCAGGTGTTGGTTCTGATTGCGGCTTGACCTCAACCTGGATGTTGCCGCTGGTTTCGACTTTTGTGTCGGAGACGTTGGCAAAAAACAGTTGCGTGAAGTTGGTAGAACCACCTTGTTTTTCGAGCTTCAGCTTCCACTCAGGCGGTTGCTGGCCGCCACTTGGCAAACCTTGCGCGCTCTCTTTCATCACGTTGGCCATCACGGCCTGCACGTCGTTGAGGTCTTTGAATTGAAAGAGTGCGTAAAAGCCCAGCGTGCCGTTGCGCTTCAATTCCTTCGCTTCTTTCAGCTTGATCGTTGGCGGTAGTTTCTGCGCGACCTCGGCTTTGAATTTCTGCATTGCTTCTGCCGGATCACCAGCCATCCCGCCTTTCGCATCGTCGGGCAAATCAGGCAAGGAGATGAGCAATAGCAGTTCACCGCTCCCATCCGGCTGCAAAAAGATTTCCTGCTCAATGCTGATGCAGCCCGACGTCAACACGCCCAACGCAAACACCAACGCGATAACCGTCAAACGTCTTCGGTTAAGCATTACTCCAACCTCCTAATCGAAAAATCAAACGCCGAATTGGCGCAAATGATGATCTATGTGCCGGTACGCCAACACGCCCCAATCTTTGGCCGACAACTTGCCAAAAGCCGGATGCTCTGGCCATTGCGACTTGTCTGCGCACTGCGCAAAGCGTTCGACCAAAGCTTGCACTGCCGCCGTTTCTTGCTCGATGCCGTCCGGCGCGCGTGAGATCAATTCCGGCGCAGTTGGCGCGCCCTGCGGCCAGGGCAGCCAGTAGATGATGAGTTGTTTGAGCGGCGTATAGCGCAGCGGCCCACCCTTCGATTGCGCCGGCAGATCGCCCACAGTCATGCGCATGGAGTCGTTCAGGTGCGCCAACATTTGCGCACAATTCATCTTGCCCCACTGCGGCTTGGCATCGGCATTGAGCCGCGTCAGCCGGTCGAGCAATGCGCTTCTGTCTGATTCTGTCCACAATGTTTTCATAGTTTTCGCTCCTTGGCATTGAGCTACCAGCAACCGCCTGGCAATCAATCAGCACTTTTCATCATCCGCCGTTTGATGCGTGGCAAATCTACGATTAACCGTTGCACCATGTGCTCCGCCCGCCGCAGCCGTGTCTCTTCCGCTTTCGCTTCCTTTATCCAAGCCAGAAAGATGCGGCGCTTCGACGGTTGCCAATGATTGAAGGCTTCCAGCAGATCGTTTTCACGCAGCGCCTCTGCCAAATCATCCGGCAACGTTTGCTCTCTCGAAACAGTATCAATTGCCAGACTAATCTCGATGGTGTCGCCCGCTGCGACACGGGCTTGCTTGCGCATTTTGCCATTGAGAAAGAGCCGGTGCGTGCCACCGCCGTTAGGTGTGAGCGAAGTCTGAAACGTATGCCCATTGAGTTGACAAACCACCGGCACATGCCCACGTTTGCCAAAGGCCGTGCTGATTGGTGTCGGGACATCCACATACTGATAGGTGCCCAGCCTATAAATTTTTGCTTTGAACTGCTGACTCATCATCACGACTGACAAAGCGTCTCACTCACTTGCTCTTTCAAGCGGGCCACCTTCCTGACAGCCAATCGCATAAGCCTCACGCACCAACACTGCCAACTCGTCATTCAACTGCGCAGGTAACTGCGCCGGATCGCTCAATTTGAAATAATGAAAGTAGCCATACGGCAGCAAGGTTTCGATGCGATGAAAGAGCGGCCATTCAACGCGCCGCTTCAACCACATCGAACATTCCACCCACCGTTTGCGCGTCACCGCCCCGGCAAAGCGCACCCGCACCATAAAACAGATGCGCGTCTTTTGCGGGATCACCACGACCGGCCCGCCGTGTGTTTCGACAAAGTTGAGCCAGCGATCAAACAGATCGCGCACCTGGGCTTCTTTGTTGGCGAAATGGTAATCCAGCGGATAATTGCTGCACGAATGCCACAAATTGCGCGTCACAAATTTGTGGCCGCATTTCGGGCAAGTCCAGAGCGGTGGTTTGGTGTCGCTCATACGTGCCTCCGCGCGCTGACAATCAATACGGCGGTTCTCCCGGGCCTTCGTAACCGCACTGCCCCATGCGTGGCGAATTCGCCAGCGGACTCGGCTCGCCGTATCCGTCGTGCGGGTGTGTCTCGGCGTGTTCGTCACACAACGCGCCCCAGACTTCATCTTCGATCATGCATTCCTGGCAAAGGTAGGTCGCCGCTTTGCCACAATCAATGCACGGCGTCTCCGGTGTTAGGTTGCGCAACATGAGCGCAATTGGGTGTTTGGTAGTCGGCTGGCCTTCGCGCTGGCCAATCACTTTGATTCGCGTTTCAGTCTCAGTGCCGAAATCATAGATGTGCGTCAGTTCAACATCGCGGTTGAAGACCTGATCAATCCGCCGCGTTTTGGCGATCTCCTCTCCGCCCCAACCGCCGACCGAAAACTGGCTCATGTGCCCGCAGCATTCCAGCCAGATTTCGCGCAGGTAATGGTCGAGGTCTTTCAACGTCGCCGCGCCGCGCACTTCCAAATCCAGCCAAAACTGTTTCAGGTAGGGGTTTTCTGCGCGCAGATGATAGAGCGTCTCGCTCGCGCCTTTCTTTTGTTCGGCAGCAGCGATTACTGCCTTGCGTTTGGAGCAAGCGGCGAAGTGTTTGGTGATAGCATTCTTCGCCAACTCTTCACCGCAATATTCGCATTTGCCTCTGTCTGCTTTCCCACGTGGCATAGGCACTCCTTTGCTGAACCATGACGTTTACTCACCAGATTTTTACGTGGTTCACCAACTTCTCGTCCTTGCAACTGAACGCCCGGAAAAACTCCGGCAGGTTGGAAACCGGGCCAATCGCACGGAAACGTTCAGGCGCGTGCGGATTGTCCGACAGCATCAAACGCAACCGCTCCGGGCGGTTGTTCGCACTCCAGCTTTCGGCATAGGCCATAAAGAAACGTTGTTCGGGCGTGTAGCCATCAATCTTTGGTTGCGGCGGTTTACCTTGCTGCGACTTTTGGAACGCCCTGTAAGCCGCAATTAGGCCGCCCAGATCAGCGATGTTTTCGCCCATCGTCAGCTTGCCGTTGATATGCAGGCTGTCAATTACTACGTAATCGTTGAACTGTTTTTCGAGCACGGCGGCGCGCTCCTTGAATTTCTTTTCGTCTTCCGCTGTCCACCAGTTTTTCAAGTTACCCTGCTCATCGAATTGTCGTCCCTCGTCATCAAAGGCATGCACCATCTCGTGGCCAATAGTTGCGCCAGTCTCGCCGTAATTGACCGCATCGTCGGCTTCAACATCGAAGAACGGCGGCTGCAAAATCCCGGCGGGAAAAACCATCTCGTTCTTGGTCGGATTGTAATAAGCGTTCACGGTCGGCGGCGTCATATTCCATTCGTTGCGGTCAATCGGCTGGCCAAGTTTTTTCAGATTACGGCGGAATTCAAACAGCGTCGCTTGCTTGACGTTCTCGAAATAGGAATTGCGCGTGATCGGCAAGCTCGAATAGTCGCGCCACTTGTCCGGGTAGCCAATCTTAAAGTTGAGCGTCTCGAGTTTCTTGAGCGCCTGCTGTTTAGTCGCCTCGCCCATCCAATCGAGCGCCGAAATGCGCTCTCTAAAAGCTACCTTCAGGTTTTCGATCAATGCTTTGACGCGCGCCTTCGCTTCAGGTGTGAAAGCCTGTGCGACATAAAGCTGCCCCAGCGCCTCGCCGAGCGCTCCGTCCGTCCATTCAACGCTGCGTTTCCAGCGCGGCTTCTGCTCCTTCACTCCATTGAGCACCGTGCGGTAGAAACGAAAATCTTCGTCATCGAAAGCTTTGTTGAGACTCGACGCCGCCTCGGTAATGACGTTCCAGCGCAAGTAGGTCTTCCAATCGGGGAGCGGCACCGTCTTCATCATCGCGTTCAGTTCTTTGATGAACTTTGGTTGTGCCACATTGAAGACAGATGGATTGGCAAGCTCAAGCGCCTTGCTATAACGCTCCCAAGCGAAGTCCGGCGCCAGCTTTGTCAATTCGGCCAGCGTGGTCTTGTGATAGATCGCGTTGGGATCGCGTTGCTCTTCGGGCCGCATCGAAACCTTTGCCAACCGAGTCTCGAGCGCCATCACCGTGTTGGCTTCGGCCTTTGCCGTATCTGCCCCGTCGCCGAGCAGCGTGAACATCTTGGTGACATGATCCAGGTACTGCTGCCGAATCTCTTTGTACTTGTCGTCGAAGTAATAATCGCGATTCGGCAAGCCAAGTCCGCCCTGATAGATCTGCGCCATATATTGGTCGCTCTGCTTCGCGTCCTGATCCACATAGAACGTAAAGCCTGCGCCGACGCCGTAACGATGCAGCGAGCCGATCAATTCGGCCAATTCCGCCGTATCTTTGAGCGCTGCAATGCGCGCGAAATCCTCGGCCAGCGGTTTAACGCCATTGGCTTCGATCTGCGCTTCGTCCATCGCGGTGTGATAAAAATCGCCGACCTTCTGTTGGATGCTGCCCTGCGGCGCATTAGCTTGTGCAGACTCTTCCAAAATCCGATGGAGCAATTCCAGATTGCGCTCTTCGATCTCCGCCGCCAAGCTCCACGCACTACGCTCCGCCGGAATCGGATGGCGCGCGATCCAATTGCCGTTAGTGAATTGGAAGATGTCGGCGCAAGGGTCGGCTTTTGTATCGAAGTTGTTGGGGTCGAGCGGGCGCAGCTTTGCTGGCAGGTTGCTTGTTTCTTTCTTTGGCTCTGACTTATGGGCGGGGGCCGGTGACGAACACGCTGCAAAATTCGTTGCTAGTGTCAGCAACAACAGGCTTAATATCGATTTTGTTTTCATGAATTCCCTATCCCGCACTTTCTTTAACAGACGGTTTGCAACCGCAAATGAGCGCACAAGAGCACATAAGCACACAGGTCACCTACTTTCTTCGTTCTGGACATTACCAATGAGAGTTAACAAGCTCAATTGTTCAACAGGCTCCTTCGGTTTAACCGCATTCTCATAAGCGCGTCTCATAAGCATTGGAGCTTTAGGATGGTCAGTAGCGTGAATCATATAGTACATGACCGATTTGCCGCTTTCTTTCATAAAGATCGGCCAAGGCATGACTGATTTGTAACCAAGTTCATTCTTCATCCGCTCGACCAATAAATCCCTACATTCATCGAACGACATGGAACGCAAGTCACGCCAACCCGCGCGTCCCCACCATTCTTCTAGCTCTTTGGTGTTTTTCGTCGTTCCTGCCAATGCCCGCTTGAGCCATTTGATAGCCAAAAAGTAAAACAGCTCAATTTTGTTTCCTGTAGTCTTGTACTGTGAGAGTGACTCTAAGGTTGACCACTTGCATTCAAAGGTTCTTTGATCCAACAAGCAAAATGTTGCTTCTTTTTGCTTGATCTTGCCAGAATTCAGCAAGTCAAGAACACATTCATTGAAATCTCCACGTTTCACTTCTATTTCACGGCTGATTTTCCTACCTTTGCTGTCGCGGCTAGGCTGAGCTTCTTTGAGTTCTTCCAAGGCATTGATTTGCTTCTTTTTGGTATCGTAAAGATAGAAATGGCGTAACCACTTTGGCTCTGTTTCCAACACGAGTTTGGCCGCCCACATGTCTGGCTTATCACCTTCTTGGGGCCCGGCAAATCCATCTATATAAGTTCCATGCTTGGTTATGAGAACAAAGTAGTAGAGGTAGCGTTCAATTAGCCGAGCTTTGTTCTCTGTCCAAATAGGATTGTGGATCGCTTTTACTTTTGGCTCTTGCTCAACACGTTCTGGCAATTCCATTGGCAGAAATGGATCATCTTCCGTATTTCTATTTTTCTTTCGCATACGGCAATCCTTTTTCTAAACCAAAGCGGTTTAACAGAACTGCAATGAACCAATGAGACAGCTATGGACGATTGAGGTTAGCGGGCAAATGTACTAAACGACAAATTATTGATTAGCTGCACCCGATCAGACTTCGCAGGCATTGGTGCGACTTTGCGAGTTGGCATGTCATCATACGTTTGACCATTCAGATCCCTTCCTTTCTTTTTCTTAGGATAACCACCCCACTGTTTGAAAAAGAATGGCACATTAGCTTCTAAGCACTGCTGAAGTATTGATTCGACCCAAGGTTCAGAGATGGGTCTGCAACCTGGCCCGCTTTCCCCGCCTACGATCACCCAATGAATTCCTCTTAAATCAAGCTCTCCGAGGTCTTCAAGCAACGGTTCGATTGAAAGAAACCTCACTGCGGCTGGGGATTCACGCAAATGATCAATTCGCGGCAATCCATATTTTCGATCTTCTACGCTTACGCCCCACCAAATATGACTCGCACTGCTAGCAAAGCTAAGTTCGCGCTTCAGCAGTTTCTTCATCCTTTCAGCGCGCTTTGTGAGCACTTGATAAGTGTGCCAATTAGCTGTGATCATCACTCGCCCAACATCCACTATAAAATTGTTCGGCACTCCTTGCTGAAACAAGTCACTCATCGAGTTGACGAATGCAGTTCTTGGCGTCGTCCAGCGAAAAGGCTCTAAGAGTTTTTCTGGAAGCAAGCGCAGGTCAAATCCTTGTTCGTAGGGATGACCTGATACACCGCGAAAACGTTCTGCAAACGTTTCGGCATAGCAATTCTTGCATCCTGGGCTGATTTTTTGACAGCCACGAACAGGGTTCCACGTTGCGTCAGTCCACTCGATTTTAGAGTAGTTGCTCATTCAAACCTTTCTGAATTGACTGCTGAACAATAGCCAGATCAACGAGACGAATTATAGAGCAACCGTTTCACCAATAAAACACACTTTATCAAGAATAACTGTTTATCAGGCCGATTCTGCCAAAACCTCATGCTTCAACACCTGCAACGGCTTCTTCGGCTGCCACCCATCCGGCAAATCCCCGCAATCCTCGCGCAGATACTGCTGCTGATTCGGGCGAATCGTCGCCAGCAGTTCCTTACGCGATTTCGTCTTGAGCGGCTTGCCGACGTAAACCTTGCCCATCTTCTGCATCAACCATTCGGGCAGCGCGCCAGCAAAGTTAAACAGCGGCCAAGTGAAGTTTGGCCCGTTGATCTTGCGCAGCTTCCACGCCCACAGCGCCAGCGCGCCCGTGCGCCAGGCAATCGGCCCCCACCAACTGTACAGCCCGTGGCGCAGATTGAATTTCCAGCACTTCATCAGCAGTTGCCATTGCAGCGCCGAGAGTTTGTTTGTTTCCTTCACCCCCATCTTGTCCTGCATGCGCGTGTCGTGCAGCGGCGTGAAGATCGAGGGCACTAGGAAGGCGAACAGGCCGCGCCGCTCCATCTCGTAGACCAGATCAAGCGTCGCTTTCACGTCGTCATCGTTCTCTTCGGGCGCGCCAACGATCAGCGTCATCACGGGGAACCAGTTGTTCTCGTTCAGCGTGCGCAAACCTTCCAGGATCACGCTCGGCCATTCGTCAATCGGGAACGGGACGCCTTTGCTCGGCATGATCTTTTTGCCCATGCGCACAGAGCCAGTCTCCAGGCCGATCAATGGCGCCAGAATCTTCTTCTTCGGATGCGAACTGAGCGAGGGCAAATGAAGCGGGCTTTTATCGAGCAGCATGTCAGACAGCTTCTTGATCAGCACCGGGTCAACCACGGCAGGCGCCATCGTGCAGTGGCTCAGGACGTGTTGTTCGACGCCGGGCGTGTTGACGATGGAGCCATACAGATCGAGGAGCGCTTCGCGGTTCGGGAAATAGAAAGGCGTGTCGGTGTGCACCTGGCCCCAGATAAACATGTCTTCCGTTGCCAGGCTGATCTGTTTGTTGCCGCCTTCAACGTTGGCGTGGACGGCGCTCATGATGTTCTCTTTCGGCATGTCAATCTGCGGATTGAGGTCGGGCACGCAGAATTGGCAGCGGCGTCCGCAACCAGTGGTCATCTCGACTACGCCAAAGGTAGTGCGTTTGTTTGGGACGAGGAAGGCGTCGCGGTCTTTGGGATGGGCGACCTCGATTTCGCGTGGGAGCGGCTCGCCGTTGATGGCTTTTTGGAAGAGCGCCATCGTGTCTTCGGATTCGGCGCGCCCTTCGACGACGCAATCCACGCCGAGTTCGTCAAAAGTATCGGTCTGCGTGATCTGCCAGCCGCCGGAGCCGCCGACGATTACTTTGAAGTTGCTGCGATTGGGGTGCTCTTTGAGCTTGGCGAACATCAGCCGCGCGTAATGTGAGTTGATCGGCATCTTCGAGGTGCCGAAGATCGAAGTGTAGACGCCCGCCGCAAAAGTCACGCCCAGCGGGTTGTGCGTCGAGACGGCAACGACGCGTGTGTTCGGGCCGATGAATTTATCCAGATCGTCGGGATAGCAACAGGCAATGTCTTCCGGCTTGTACTCACGCAGCAACGCGGCTTCGACCAGACGCGAGCCGGCGGGCATGTAGCGCGCCGAGCCGTCTTCGTTGTACTCGACATCGCGCCAGTTCGGATACTTGCTGTTCATCACGCCTTCCATCCAAATAGGCATCGAAGCCATACCCATCTGGATGAAATAACCAGCGTGGTCAATCGCTTCGGTAAGCGGCGCGGTCAGCACGATCAGCTTACCGCCATCGGCTGGCGTGGTATTGGGCGTTAGCGAAGTCTGTGTGTAGCCATTGTGGCTGCCATTGCCATTAGTGGGGATGTGATCAGTCATTGTGATACCTCAATGAATAAATTTGTTTTCGTTCGTTCTCGCTGAATGTCATTCGGCCTTATGCGCGAATACAGCACAACTCTTCCTCATTCGAGTGTGTTTTCAAATCTCGAATCTGAGATTTGAGATTTACTTTGCCAGTTTCAACAACGTCAATACTTCTTGCTTCACCCGCACCCACGCCGCTGCCTGCGGATCAACTAACTCGAAATGGCCAGCCTTTTCAATCAGCACCAGCTTGGCGGCATCGCCTTTCTGTTTGGCAGCGTCAACGTAAGCAGTCGCCATCGCACTTGGGATAATGCGGTCGCTGTCGCCTTGCACGATGATCTGCGGCAGTTTCAATGGCAGGAGCGCGAGCGGCGAGGCGAGATCGTACAGCCCGGCTTTCTCTTGTGCCGAGCCAGTCATCAGCTTCCCGACTTCCACATCGCAAGCCGTGCCCGTGCGGCGCAAGTCGGTGATGCCCGCGAGCGCAACCACGCCGAGCAACGGTAATGGTTCTTTGGCGTACAGCAAATTGTCTTTGGGCAGCTTCTCCCGCGCCGCCACCCACAAGGCCAGATGTCCGCCTGCTGAGTGACCAACCGCAACGACATGCTTCAAATCGAGCGGATACGATTTCGCCAGCGTGCGCACGTAATCCACGCCTCGCGCGACATCCGCAAACGTGCCCGGCCACGCGCCGCCTGCGTCACCCACGCGCCGGTATTCCAGATTCCACGTCGCTACACCTGCCGCTGCCAAATCGGCGCTCAAATGGCCCATGTAGCCCAAGCCATATTCCGCGAGCCAGCAGCCACCGTGCAAAACAACGGCAACCGGATAAGGCCGCTTAAACTTGTCGCCTTTGGGCAAACGCAACTCGCCGAATTGCAGCGGTTCACTACCGTAGGCGATTTTTTGATCGTAAGGCGGCGGCGCTTCGCTCAAGATAGCGCGTGAGTTGCGGCTTTGAGTGCTGGCCTGATAGGCAAGACAACCTGACAGCAAGGCGCAGAGCAGGAGCAAGGGGAGCAAGGATTTTGCAAGCGGGTGACACATTGTTTCGGGTGACGGAGCACGGGTGTTTGAGAAAAACTACTTGTAACCGCGCGGATACTTATCACAATGCAAACAAATTCAGCAAGCTGCTGACTCTACAATCTCAGAGTGCGCGCGCCTGCTTAGTACGGATGCTTGTCCTTTTTCTTCTTCTTCTTACCGCCGTTATCCGCTGGAGCAGCGACCGGCTTCGGAGTGATGACAGGCTTGGTCGCACTCACGGGCTTAGCCCTAGTATTTGTAGGGGCGACGTTAGCGTGTTTAGCAGCAACCTTTGTATGAGCGACGCTGGCCTGCTTGACTGGGGTTGCGGCGGCTGGGGTAACGGTCTCCTTAGCTGCCGCCACGCTCGCTGGTTTCACTTCGGCCACTGTGATTGGCTGGCCCAGTGCTTTGCCAATATCCGACCAACGGTAAACTATCAGGCGATAGTTGCACTGATCCGCGATGGCAATGTAAGTCTCGCCGCTGGCCGCATCGGTGTAACTGGCAATCGAGTCGGGCGAGCAGAAGTAACCCGGCGGGTTGGCTTGGCCGGGCAGGACTGAGCCGAGCTTGACCTGTTTTTGCAAGGCGAGGTTTTCTTTGTCTTCGAAGTTCACGAGTGGCCCGTGGCCGAAGAATCCTTGATAACCGCTGGGGCGATTCGGCTGCGGCGCAGCATATTCGGCCAGATCGTGATTGAAGACGTCCGGGCTATCAAGATTGAAAATCTGAATGTGTCCTGCGCTCTCATCCACCGCCAACAAATGACGGCGCGCGAAGGTCAGCCCTTCGACCGAGCCGAAGAAGACGTGTTTGCCCGCAGGTTTTTCCGCCGCGTCCAGACTTGCGCCAACCAGGCGGTGCTTGTACGCACCAGTCTCCCAATCGAAGACTTCGACCACCGCGTCCTTTTCGCTGGCGATGAAAAGATTGCCCGCCGATTCATCAATCGCGATGCCTTCGCAGCCGTGTAGGTAGGTGTCGCCCTCGACGCCACCCCGGTTCTGCTCAAACTTGAAAGTCTTGTCAACAGTGTTATCAGGGTTGAAGCGAAACACCTTGTTGCGATGCGCGTCTACGACGTAGATGCGCCCGCGCGAGTCAATGGCGATGCCGCCGAGTTTCTTGAACCCTTGCTCGCCGAAGCGCGTGCCTTTGAACTGATAATCATAAGGGCCGAGCGGCTTGCCCTTCTCATCCAGAGCGCCGGGCGCTGGCGGCACAAAGGTGTAGGCGAGATTGAGCGATTGATCCGTGATGTAGACCGTTTCGTCCGGGGCGACCGCGACATCTACGATCTCGCCGCCAAAGACGCCGTGACCAAATTCGCCCAGGCGCGCGCCCGTTTTGACATCCCAAACTTGCACCCGCCGGTTTTTGGCGTCGGTGGCGAAAAGCACTCCTTTGGGCGAGAAACCCACGCCATCCGGTTTGTCGAAATCAGAAGCGGCCTTGCCCGGATGCCCGCTACCAAGCGCCAGGTAAGGCGCGACCTCGATGCGCCACACCGCGCGCTGCGCGTCTTTCTCGGCCTCACCAGCCGCGACATTCGGGGCGGGGTTCGCAGTGGCAGCAGCGGTGTTCGGCAGTGGCGTGCTCGTAGTTTTCGTCGTTCCATTCGTCTCGGTAGCCGTGAAGCTGCGATAGCTGAAGAAGCCTGCGACCAAAACAACCAAGCCCATCAAGACTCCGCCGCCAATCAACAAAGGCCGGTTTGATTTCTCTATCTTCGGTTCGGGCTTCGGTTCGGGCTTCAATTCAGGCCTTGGTTCAGCCGCACGCGCAACTGTCGCTTCAGCCACTGGCGCAGCGGGCCGAGCGGGTGCGGCATTAGCAGGTGGGCGAGCGGCACTAGCGAGGTGCGCAAGCGGGGAGTCCGCTGGTGGCGCGGCTGGTCTTACTGGTGGGGAGAGATTGGCGGGACTGGTGGGAGCAGGGCGTCTCTCAGATCCGAGCGATTCTGTTTCAGGCTCAAGCTCAAAACGAAATTCCGGCCCATTGACGCCGCATTGCACTACGTCGCCGGGTTTGAGCACTGCCATACCCACTACTCTGTGACGATTCAGGTAAGTGCCGTTGCGACTGCTAAGGTCGGTGATAAGGAACTCCGCGGGATTGGCAGGGTTTTGCGCGAGCTTCAGGTGCTGGCGCCCCACCACCACATCCGTATCAGCAAACTGGACGTTGGCTGCCGCATCACGCCCGACGATCAGTTCCTTGTGCTGGCTGAGCGGAAATTGCTCAACCTGATTCGCCTTTGAACCACTCAGGTGTCTGAGCACTATGCGATACATACAGACCTCCTTGGAAATATCCGACAAGCTGCCGAGCTTGTCGCGGTCTCCGCGCTTGGACACATAACGAAGTCACCGACAAGCTCGACAGCTTGTCGGACATGGCAGATCGTTATCTCTGCCGCTTACACAACAATGCTTTTAGTTTCAATTCCGCTCCCGGTGCGATTGAGAAGAGTGCGCCTATTATACGCAATAAGACACGCCCGGTCTGTGCCTTGTAACTACTTACTCCTTCAGTCGTCGTGTCGCAGTCGCTCGCTGTCCAGGACGACGGCTTGGCCGAATCAACATAAGGAAGCCCGTCCCGGTCATTACCGCGATCAGAAAAAACGGAGCGATAAGCCAAAACAGCCACGGCTTCATTCGCATATTCGATTCCTCCGGCGACTGCGGTTATTTGCCCAGCAAAGCTCGTAGCTTTGCGCCCAGCCCCGTCGAAAAAAGCGCGCCCAGCAACCGCGTCAGCACGCGCTCGGTTTGCGCCGTATAGGGAAACCAGGTCGGCTCGCGCTTCAGACTCAAAAAGCTGAAACGGTCGCTGATAATAACTTGTTCGTGGCAAAAACGGCGAATGCCCGGCGCGCCGTGCCGTTTACCAATCCCGCTCTCTTTTAGCCCGCCCGACGGCGCGTCGGTCACGCCAAAGCCGACCAGCACATCGTTGACCGTCGTCATTCCTGCCTCGACCTGCGCGGCCAACTGCTCGCCCTGCCGCCGGTCACGCGTCCAGACGCTGGCGTTCAAGCCGTAGCGCGAATCATTCGCCAGGCGCAATGCCTCGGCGGCATCTTTCACGCGCATAATCGGCAGCACCGGGCCGAAGGTCTCTTCGGTCATAATCTTCATCGAATGATCTACGTTTGCAATCACCGTCGGCTCGAAAAATCTACCCCGCAAATGCGGATTGCGCTGCCCGCCCGTCAAAATTTGCGCGCCGCGCACTTTGGCATCCGCAAGATGATCTTCGACGGTTTCGACCTGTTTTGGGAAAGTCATCGCGCCCACATCCACGCGCTTGTCGCCACTGGCTTCGTCGCCATCAATGCCCTGTCGCAACTGTTTCGTCTTTTCGACCACGCGCCGGGTGAACTCCTCGGCAATCGGCTCTTCCACGTAAACGCGTTCGACCGAAATACAGACCTGGCCGGAATTGGTGAACGCGCCCCAGACCGCGGCATTCGCGGCCCGCTCCAAATCGGCATCGCGCAAGACAATCATGGGGTCTTTGCCGCCGAGTTCCAGACTGACCGGAATGAGCCGCCTCGCCGCGCGTTCGGCCACCGCACGACCCGTGCGCACGCTGCCGGTGAAGGCGATCATATCGGCCTCGTCCACCAACGCGCCGCCCGTCTCGCCGTAGCCGTTGACGACTTGCAAAAGCTCGCTCGGCAAGCCGGCTGCCTTGAAAGCTTCGTGCAACACTTCTGCGCCACGCATGGCAATCAGCGGCGTCCATTCCGACGGCTTGATGATGACTGCATTGCCCGCCAGCAAAGCCGGAATTGCTTCGCCAATCGTCAAAATCAACGGGAAGTTCCAGGGCGTCACCAGACCGATCACGCCGCGCGGTTGGTAGTGCACGGTGATTTTTTTTTGTTTGAGCAAGTGCGGCTTGATGCCGTGTGGCGCGAGGAAGCGTTTGGCCTGCTTGGCGTAAAACGTGATAACGTCACAAACATAAGTCAACTCGACTACGGCTTCCAACCGCGGCTTGCCATTTTCTGCGCAGAGCAATTCGATCAATTCTTCCTTGCGCGCCAGGAAGTGATCGCGCGCCGAGAGCAACACGTCCGCACGTCGTTTGAAATCGAGTTTGCTCCAACCCTTGAACGCTGTGCGCGCCAGGGCGACGGCGGCGCGTACTTCGGCGGGCGAGTTAATGACGACTTCACCGACTTTTTGCAAAGTGGCAGGGCTGTGAACTTCGATAAGTTGTTCGGGTTGAATGCTTAGCCTTTGTGCCATTGTGCGTCTCCTGAAGTTTGGGAGTTCAAGCCCCAGCGGGGCGAAATGTTTATAGCTTACGGTGCCGCCAATTTCTCAAGCTCCGCTAGGAGCGGCATCTGCCAGATGCCGCTCCTAGCGGAGCTTGAAAACAAAACACGTCCCCATTCTATAAATATCGTGCTCCTAGCGGAGCTAAAAGCAGCACGCTTCGGTCAAATGATCCAGTTCCCCAGCAGATTTCAAACGTTCGATGGTTTGCGCTTGCCGGTGGTAGCCGCCTTGGCCGCAGGCTTAGGTGCG
Source organism: uncultured Acidobacteriota bacterium (assembly GCA_963699175.1). Taxonomy (GTDB): domain Bacteria; phylum Acidobacteriota; class Blastocatellia; order RBC074; family RBC074; genus JACPYM01. Next base: position 3,934,162 of record OY969418.1, read on the forward strand.
CTGCCTGTATCTAGCTCCGACGCTACAGGGTAACCTTTGCCAGCCAGCGCGGCAATTTCAATCACGGCGTCTTTCTTCCCTCTGAACTGCCGAATCAGCTTTTCGCGTTCAAGCTTCTGCTTGCGCTGTTCAGCTTTCTGCTCGGCGCTCAGAGGCGCGCCGGTCGTAGGCGCTTCAGTCTTTTTGACCGCCTTGCGCAGAGCAACCAGCGCTGCCTCAACCTCAGCGTGTTCTGTATCGCTCAAATCGGCGAGTTTCACACCATAGCTGCCCAGTACCGCTTCCAGATTTTCCGTCACGTCAACATCAAGGCCATAAACGTCACGATAAATATGCAGCTTGCCGTCTTCGACCGTGATCGTTTCGTAGCGCAATTCGACCGGCACGGCCTGTTTCAATTTCACGACCTTGGTCTCGGTGCGCTTCTTGGCGCGTTCGGCAATCTGTTCGTCAGAGATTTCCACCCCGCCCAGCCGGCCTAGCAGTTTCGCAAAATCCTGCACCTGCCGGTCGGTCATCCCGACGCAGCCGTGCGAGCCGTAGGTACCGATCTTGGCTAACGATTTGCCGCCATGAATGAGCGACGGTAGACCAATCGGAATTTTGATCGGGCCGAGTGGATTCAGCTTGTCGCCCGCTGCCACGGTTTCCCCAACTTTGACTGTCTTTGACGATTCCACCCAGGGTTCATCCGGTGGCGTCCAGGTTGGATTGAAGATGACCGAACTGGCCTTGCGCAGCCCTGTCGGCAGTGGGAAGTCCGGATAGCCAATCGAGACCTTGTACGATTTGAGCAACTGGCCATTCTCGAAGACATCCAGCCGATGCGCCGGAGCGTTGACGAGAATGCGCGTATCAGCCGGCGCGGCGAAAGCCGGTGTGGCCGTGACGGGGCTAGGCGTCACCGCAGGCGCCGCAGGCGTGGCGCTTGGCCCGGGCGTAGGCGTTGTCACGAGCGGCGTCGGCGAGCCAAATGACAGCGTGGCCGATGGTAGCGGCGCTTCAGCAATCAATGAGTCGTTCTCCAGGCTGCCAACCACTCGCCACCGGCGCAACGCAAAATCTGCGAACTGCTGCGCCTTTTCCGGGCCGATGATGGCGCTGACCTTTTCGGCGGCGCGCTCGCCAGCCGCTAGAGTGCTCGTTGCAGCTTCAGCGTTGTTGTTTTCGTGCAGCCTGGCTGTCTCGTTGCGGGTGGCTTGCCGCAATTGCGCCACCTGTTCATCGGTCAACTGCAAGCTGCTCTTCAACTCGCTCGTGAACTGCCGGTCAACAAAGAAGAGTGCATCAATCATTGGCAAGGTGATGGGCAGTTCTTTGAGTTTGACTAGCGGTGTAGAGGTCGGCAGCGGCGTGGGCGCGGGAGTTGGAGCAGGCGTAAGCTGCGCCTGCTGTGGCGAGCTACTTTTATAGACGTAATAAACCAGACCTGAACCCAGCGCCAAAATAACGATTAGGATACCTGACAATTTCCGCACGGCTTATTCCTCAGCTTCTTGATGTACGACAAGCTGTCAAAGCTTGTCGCTGACTCCACATTGCGCTAAAGCGGCAGCCCGCGACAAGCACAACAGTTTGTCGGAAAATTAACGCGCCTCTTTCAACAACAAATAAGGGTTAAGGTTCACGCCACTCCAAAAACGTTTGGGATCATCAATCAGCCAAACACCGAAATGTAGATGATAATTCCCTGCGCCAGCATTGCCCGTATCGCCCACGTAAGCGATCACCTCGCCTTGATGCACCTGTTGGCCTTCCTTCAAGCCATCGGCGTAACGTTCCAGGTGCGCGTAGTAAAAAACCACCTTCTGATCTTTGCTCGACTGATAGAGCGTGATCCCGCCGCGCTCGCTCTGAAACAACCTGACAATCTGGCCTTCGGCGGTAGCCAATACAGCCGTGCTGCGCGGAGCCATAATGTCGAGCGCGTTATGCGCACGCCCTTCCGAGCGCGCGTCGCTAAAAGTATCACGTAATTGCTCCGGCTTGACACCTGCCACGGGAATAATCAGCTTCAAACCCGGCGGCAATTGAGCCGAAGCCAAAGGAATATTTGGCGTTGCCGCAGGCTCTTCGGCGGGCAGTGGAGTTGGCGATGGTGATGGCGCAGGTGACAGCGCAGCTTGTGGCGCGGGAGTGACAGCGTTCACGACCGTCGGCAGAGCAGTGGGGGTGACAGTCGGGTTGGGCAATGCCTTCGGCGGAGCAGCCTTGAATGGATTTTGCAGTAGCATTTGCAAAGCCAAGGCAAAGCAGAACGACGCCAAAAGGAAGTTGAGTTGAAACAACCAACGTCGCCAACGTTTCCGGCTAATTGCCATAAAGCCTAGCTCCCACCAACAAGCTTACTACCGCCGCGCGTTACTGCCTGGCAATTATACTAAAATTGATGACGACTTCGTCTTTGACCTTCACTGCGCCGCCCGCCGCCGAGTAGGGCTTGATGCCGAAATCGGTCTGCCGCAGCGTATATTTGCCAGTGGCGCGCAACTGCTGCGGCGTAATCGTCGCGCTGACAGGCACGGCAATGCGTTTGGTTGTGCCGTGTAGCGTCAAGTCGCCGTTGACCGTGAAGCTATAGCTATTCTCGCCCATCTGCTTGAGGCCGCTGACTGAGGCAGATTTGAACGTGATCTTCGGATATTTCTCCGATTCCAGCACGGCGTTGTGCATTGAACTGGTGATCTCGGCGCGGTCTTTGTCACTGACTTTCTGATCGAGCACGGTGAGCGATTTGGCCTCAATGTCGAGCGCAAGCGCACCACCAACCAAAGTAGCGGGGCCGCTTTCCGGCACGGTGACGCTGCCGCTGAACGACTTCACGCCGATATTGTGGTCGTGCGCAAAGGCGCTGAACAAGCCAGCTTTGGCTACGAAGACCGACAGGCTACTTTCGGCAGTGACGATCTTGTAAGTGTGGCCACGTTGTGCATCGCTGCTTGACGACAAACAGATCAGGCAGACAATGACGGCAAATAACTTCTTCATTTTTGCGCCTCCTTCATTGCGCTATAACCAACTTGGCCACGATTGAGAAATTGACCTTTAGCTCATCGCCGATTTTGATCAATCCCATGCCGCCAGAGTAAGGCTCGATGCCAAAATCGCTCTGCTTCAGTTTGGCCTCGCCAGTGGCGCGCAGTTGGTCATTGGCGAGCGTGACGCTGACGGGCACAGTCACGTTTTTCGTGACGCCGTGCAGGCTCAACTCGCCGTTAAGGGTGAAGGTGCGTGTGTCACCGGATTTTTTGAGATTGGCGACTTTGGCCGCTTTGAATTTGATGATGGGGAACCGCTCGCTTTCGAGCACCTTGTTTTGCAGCACATCCTGAAAGCCACGCCGCTCGAATTCGCTCATGGTTTTGTCTACGTTGACGAACGATTTGGCTTCGGCTTCAAGCTCGACGGCGGTCTGTCGCTCGTCACGCGGCAGTGTGACCTTGCCGCTGAAGTTTTTGACGGCGACCTGATGCGTAAGATACTTCTTGCTGAGCAACCCTTCTTGCGTGAGTGTGAGATTGAGTTGACTTTGCGCAAGGTCGAAGATGTAGACGCGAGCTTTTTGGCTTTCCATAAAAGATAGCGAGAGAAAAGCGAGCAACAGAAGACTCGCCGCGCGCAAGCTTTGCCGCCGCCGAGACGCAGAAGCTATGCGGAGTCGCTGCGCCAGCTTGGCGTTCTCTGCGTCTCGGCGCTGAAAAAGATTTGCTATTGCCTGAGATACTCTGTTCATCCTGCTTAACTGCGGTAGCTAGCGGGTTCAAGTGGTTCAACAATTACTGCCGTACCATAAGCCAGCACTTCGGTCACGCCGTTCATCACCTCATTGGCATCGTAGCGCGCGCCAATAATCGCGTTCGCGCCGACTTCAGAAGCGTGCTGAATCATAATTTCAAACGCTTCGGCGCGCGCCTTTTCGCAAAGCTCAGTGAAGAGCGTGATGTTGCCTCCTACCAGTGTTTGCAAGCCGCCGCCGATAGTGCCGAAGATCGAACGTGAACGCACAGTGATGCCGCGCACGACGCCCAAGTTGCGCACGACACGAAAGCCCGGCAGCTCAAAGGCTGTCGTGACCATGTGATGAGAAACCGAATAACGCGGTGCAGTCACTTGATAAGGGGGTTTATTGCTCAAACTGTTTTCCATGTTTTGCTCCTGTTTCGCTCAATCGAACAAGCTCTTTTGATCAGAATTGGCCGCGCGCGTCTCTGCCTCATACTCCGGCGGCGTCCACAAATACTTCTTCAAATCGCAGCGATCTTTTTCGTTGAACACCACGCCTTCGGCTTCGAGCAGTCGCTGTTGCAAATCGGGCGGCGTAGTCATTCCGGCGGTCGAGAGGCCGCCCTGCGCGTTGATGACGCGGTGCCACGGAATGTTGCGCCCATCCTCAGTGGGGGGCGGCGTGGCGTGCATTACCTCGCCAATGCTGAGCGCGGTATAACTTCCGCCCAACACGCGCGCGACCAGCCCATAGGTCATCACTTGTCCGCGCGGAATGCGCAGAACGAGTTCGTAGACACGCTCGCGGAAGCTGGGCGCATCGGCCGGCCGTCCTTTGGCAACGTTGACCTTGAGTTCGAATTTGGAAGATTTTTTTGCCATCGTTTCTTGAAGCTGTTTCGATGTGCGCGCCACCACACGCGCCATTCTTCAATTGCTCGCTCGCGCTCAGCCTGCGCAGCCGCAGGCCCGAAGTTGAGTCAGGTGCTGGTGGCATCACGCAAGGCCATCTCGGCGAAAAAGCGCACGCGCAGTTCCTCGCTCGCCAGCAATTCGATCAATGCGGGAATCGAATGCCGCGCGTAAGCAGCGCGCAGTTGTTGAAATTCATTCGGCGTCATTTCGTTTTCAAGCCAATTCACGTAAAACCACCCGCGCGGGGCCGCCGTCGCCGTCTTTGAGTTTGAGCGGCAAGCAGAGCAGTTCGTAATCGCCTGGCGGGACTTCAGACAAATCCAAACCTTCGACGACCACGACATTGTTGCCAAGCAGCGTCCAATGCGTAGTGGGTTGCTCGAAATTAAACTTCTCGATTGATAAGTAATCAATGCCGACAAGCCGCATACCGAGTTTGACCAGCAACTCGGCAGCGTCGGTTTCCAGATAAACGAAATCGGGCTGAAACTCTTTAGCGGTCTGCCACAAGCGCGAGTTCTTGGTTTTGCAAAGCAACCGCTTCACACCTGCCAAATCAAAACGCTGCAACACGGCGGCGTCAATCACGTCCACTGCACCGACATCAATCACGCGCGCCGGGCCAATAAAGATTTCGAGCGGCACCTGGTCGAGCGGCAAACCGTCGCGCATAAAGTGGTATGGCGGATCAATGTGCGTGCCGATGTGCGTGCCGAAGCTGACGTGTGAGACGCGAAAGAGATCGCCCTTCTCCAGCGAATGTGTGCGCGTGATGCGGATAGGCGGGTCGCCGGGATAGACGGGCAACTCTTCCGAAATGGCAACAGTTACGTCGTAGAGTTTCATCGCGCCTCCTTGAACGCGCGGCGAGTATAGGTTTGGCCCGGAAGGCTGTCAAATTTGACGTTTAGGTCGCTTGCGCCAATTGCTTCAGCTCTGCGTAAAGCGCCTCGGTTTGGTGGCGCGTGTCTTCAAAACCAACTGAAGTATTGATGGTGAAGTCGGCGTATTTGAGCTTCTCGGCGCTCGGCATCTGTGCATTGATGCGCGCCTCGGCTTGTTCGCGCGTCAGATTGTTGCGCGCCATCAGACGCTCGATCTGCAACTGCGGCTCGCAATAAACCACGACCAATTTATCAAAGCGTTTGTACGACCCAGTCTCGATCATCAGTGCGGCATCAAGCACGGCGACCGCCTGCGGATTGCGCGCGGCTACGGCGGCCAGCCATTCGGCCTGCGCTTCAAACACGCGTGGATGAACGATGGCATTGAGTCGCTCGCGCTTCGCCTGATCGGCAAAGACGATGCCGCCGAGCGCCGCACGATTGATCGTGCCGTCTGGGTTCAAAACCGCTGGCCCGAATTCGTTGACGATGTCGTGATAGGCAGGCTTGCCTGATTCAATGGCCTGATGCGCGACGGTGTCGGCATCAATCGCCTCAGCGCCGAGTTCGCGCAGCACGCTGACTACGTATGATTTCCCCGTTGCTATCCCGCCTGTTAATCCGACTTTGAGCATTACGCTTTCGCCTTGCCGCCCCGCCGCATCTCCGCCGCTTTGAGCGTATTCTTCATCAGCATAGCAATCGTCAACAAGCCGACGCCGCCGGGCACAGGTGTAAACCAGGCGGCCTGCTCCATCGCGCTGCGCGGTTCGACATCGCCGATGCGGGTGTAACCGCGCTTCTCCAATTCGGCTAGACGCTTTAGTTGTTCGTCATCAGGAAAAAGTCGTTTGACCTCTTCGGCAGTAGAGATTTCATTCATACCAACGTCTACGACTGCCGCGCCTGCGCGAATGTAATCGCTCGTGACCATCGCGGTGCGGCCAATCGCGGCGATAAGGATGTCAGCTTGACGCGCTATCTCAGGCAAGTTTTTGGTGCGCGAGTGGCAGATGGTCACGGTCGCGTGACGATGCAGCAACAACAACGCTTGCGGCTTGCCAACGATGTCGCTGCGCCCGATGACGACGGCGTGCGCCCCCGCAATCGGGATTTGATAATAATCGAGCAGTTCGATCACACCTGTCGGTGTGCAAGCCGTCAGCGCCTCTTCAGCTTGCACCAAGCGCCCAACGTTGGCTGGGTGAAAGCCGTCCACGTCTTTGGCCGGATCAACCGCTTCCAGGATGCGGCGCGTTTCGATCTGCGGCGGCAGTGGCAATTGCACCAGTATGCCGTCAATCTCATCACGCCGGTTCAAGTCGTTGACCAAAGCCAGCAATTGGTCGGTTGTCGTCTCAACCGGCAACTCGTGTTTCTCCGAATAGAGACCGAGCGATTCACAAGTTTTGACCTTGCTGCCGACGTAAACTTTCGACGCGGGATTGTCGCCGACAATTACGGCGGCCAGTCCGGGTTGCAAACCGCTGGCTTTGAGTTCTGCGACACGTGTCGCCACGCTTTGTTTGATTCGGTCGGCGACCGGTGCGCCGTTGAGTAACTGTGCGGTCATCTTTGCTCCTATTATTTCATGATGATTTCAGCCTGTAATGTTTACCATGTGCGTGCGGAAGTGGCGCATCTTAGCACAGATATTTGCGCGCACCGACGCGCGTCAGCAACGTGGCGTAGCATCACTCTGCCAAGTTAATCGCAGAAGAGTGCCAATCGCAAAAAAAGTGCGGCGGTAAAGCAAAAAGTGTTTCGCTGCAAAAATTCCTCGTGCTAAGATGCGCGCGTTTGATAAGACAGATTGAGTTCCGAGCAAGCCTAAAGAGCTTCAGTGCGCTGGGCGTCAGGTGCCGTGAACTCACAATAAAGACAGTAAACTAAGAAGCCTACTTTCAACGCTGCACGACCCAAGCTAGTTGAAACGAAGAATCGCATACTGGTTGGACATCTCTGCTGTATTCGTACCAACCGCCCCAGATTCTGGCCTCAAACCGTTTCGTTTCACTCCTACACACACCTAGCTAAAGCTGCCCTATTTTTTCGTCTTGATTATTCCAGGCTGCTCCGGGCCAATATGGTTTGGTCGCGCGCAGAATTTCATGGTGGAGGCAACCCTTCAAATGGTTTTTTCAACCAAAAGCCGCCCATTTAATCAAGCGATCTTTTCTAGAGACGAAATCGCCCCGTGAGTTATCCCTCACGCTCCTCAACAGGCGCGCTCAGGGTTAGGTATGAATTCCGCAATTTGCATCCCCGGAATTTGGTGTCAACAGCAAACGGTCAGCTTTGGCTGACACAAGCATGAAAGGCTAAGGAGATAAAATCTATGAGTGCAGCGATTCAACTCGTCAATCAACCGCTAGTCAACACAGACACACTGGTCGAAAGACCATTCAATAATGTTTCCCGCTTCGAATCAGCGCCAGAGCAGCGGCTGCGCCGAGCGCTGGAACAGATCAACGAACTGCAAGCTGAAGTGCGCACCTTACGCGACGAACTGGCTCGCACCGAACGTGCCAGCGCCAACTACGGATTGCTGTTACGCAATGCCGTCGTCCGCGAACAGGAACTGCGCGCGCAACTTGCTCAAGTGTATCTCTAAGTCCCCCCCCGCTGTCGCGCAATGTGGGCCGTCTCCCTTAATCGGCAGCCCAGACTGCCTGTTGCGCTCACATCCTGCGCGGGCATTGCTTGTTCACCCCCTTTGCCCGATCCCCTCTCGTTCTGTGATTCCCCAATCACAAAAATGCTTTCAAGCATGAGGCAGCCGGAGTGTGCCAATGTACTGACCGGCTTGCCTGGCGAAGCAATTTCTGCTTGAATGCATCCGGTTCGGCCCCGCCCCAAATTTTTCATCACAACCTGTGCCTCAGAAATAATGTGCGGACGTGTCTTTTGACTTACCCTGTGCGCCGCTTGCAATACCTACACACACTTTATGCTCATGAACTGGAAACAAATCCTTGTTGATTTTCTGTCCGACGAAGCGGGTCAGGACTTGGTCGAATACTCATTGCTGCTGGTGCTGATCGGCGCGGTCGCCATGCTTTACTTAACCGGCAGCGGCATCCATATCGCCAGCATCTTCTCGAAGATCAGTTTGCGCGTCGAAGCGGCCAACAACGCCATCCCTGAATAACGTTTCAGCACGCCCGGTGGTAAATCCGCACCTGAGCGGCTAGAATACGGCTTACTTGTTTAGCTCAGCGTTTGGATTTTTCACTTAATGGATTCTGCAAAACTCCGCGAAGACATTCGCAATATCGCCATCATTGCCCACGTAGACCACGGCAAAACTACGCTCGTAGACGCCATGCTGCGCCAATCCGGCCTTTACCGCTCTAATGAAAAAATGGTCGAGCGCGTAATGGACTCGATGGATTTGGAGCGCGAGCGTGGCATTACGATCATGGCCAAGAACACCGCCGTGCGCTTTGGCAACACCAAGATCAACATCCTGGACACGCCAGGTCACTCCGACTTCGGTGGTGAAGTCGAGCGCGTCTTGAAGCTGGCCGACGGCGTCGTGTTGTTGGTTGACGCTTCGGAAGGCCCGTTGCCGCAGACGCGCTACGTGCTCTCGAAGGCGCTCGAACAAAAACTCAAGCCCATCGTCGTTATCAACAAGATTGACCGGCAAGACGCGCGGCCTGAAGAGGTCGTCAACGAAGTCTACGATCTGTTTATTGACCTGGACGCCGACGACGCGCAGATTGATTTTCCGATCCTTTACGCCATCTCGCGCGACGGCATCGCCAAACACAAGCTGGAAGACGAGGGCAATGATCTGCGCCCGCTGTTTGAAGAGATCGTCAAAACCATCCCGCCGCCGCGTTGCGACGAGGCCGCGCCGTTGCAAGTGCTGGTCGCCAACTTGGACTACAGCGAATACGTAGGCCGCCTGGCAATTGGCCGCATCTTCAATGGCACAGTCGCAGTGGGCGACCAGGTTACGGTTTGCAAACACGGCGGAGCGACCGAGAAGACCAAGATCACACAGCTTTATACCTTTGAGGGTTTGAAGCAAACGCCGATTGAAAAAGCCGAGGCGGGCGACATTATTGCGCTCGCCGGGATCGAAGGCATCAACATCGGCGACACCGTTGCATCGGCGCTCAATCCCAAACCACTACCGCGCATCGTGGTGGATGAACCAACGATCTCGATGATCTTCAGCGTCAACACCTCGCCCTTTGCGGGCAAAGAAGGCCAACACGTCACTTCGCGCAAAATCCGCGAGCGATTGGATAAAGAATTGCTCGCCAACGTCGCGATTCGCGTCGAAGACACTGATTCGCCCGATAGCTTCAAAGTCTCCGGGCGCGGCGAATTACAACTTGCCATCTTGATCGAGCAAATGCGGCGCGAGGGTTACGAGTTGAACGTCGCCCGCCCGCAGGTCGTCACGCAAAAGATCAACGGCGAATTGCGCGAACCCATCGAACTCGCGGTGATTGACGCGCCCGACCAATTCATCGGCGTCGTCACCGAGGCGATGGGCCGTCGCAAAGGCACGATGACCAAAATGGTCAATCACGGTCACGGACGTGTGCGTATGGAGTTCGAGATTCCGAGTCGCGGCTTGATCGGCTTCCGCAACGAGTTTCTGACCGAGACAAAAGGCACGGGCTTGCTCAACACGCTGTTTCTGCGCTGGGGCAAATGGCAGGGCGAATTGCAGGGGCGCGGCACAGGCAGTCTGGTCGCCGACCGCGCGGGTGTGGCGACGACTTATGCGATCTACAACCTGCAAGAGCGGGGCGAGTTGTTCCTCAAACCGCAGACGCAGGTTTACGAAGGGATGATTGTCGGCGAGAACTCGCGTGACGTTGATCTGGATGTGAATATTATCCGTGAAAAGAAGCTGACCAATATGCGCGCTTCGACGGCGGATGAGGCGTTACGCTTAGTGCCCGTGCGCCAGTTGACGCTGGAACAGGCAATTGAATATCTGGCCGATGATGAGTTGGTCGAGGTTACGCCGCAATCTATCAGGATGCGCAAGAAGGTGCTGGCAGCGAATCAGAGACCGAAGACTAAGAAGGCAGCAGAGTAATCTGCCGCCTTCCATTTCACATGCTGCCTGTTGCTCCTGAGATTCAGTGTTAATCTTGGTAATCCTCAGCGACTATTTCTTTGCTGGCTATCTGCTCGCCCAGAGTTTTTGATCAATTAATTTCCGTTGGAGCGGTAGGTGACCACAAACACCTGCCGTTCCAACACCGTTTAGCCAGGCAGCAAGATTCTGCTGAACGTAACGCAGCCTGCGTAAGCTCGCCTTGTCAGAATCTTTCGTTCAAGCAGAGGCTGGCGGTTAGACACTCCGCTAAATTCTGAAGTATGCTTACAGCCTGTCGCAGCCTCTTTTGCGCTACAGTTTCAACTCGAAAGCAACCGGTTTATCAAAAACCGCGCACGATTTTTTGTTTCGGCTTGACGTTATGTCGGTCACAGTTGGTTCAAAGCTCGGTCATTACGAGATCAGAGCGCCGCTGGGCGCGGGCGGTATGGGTGAAATCTATCTGGCGCAAGACGCGCGTTTGGGCCGCAAGGTCGCGCTCAAAATCCTGCCGCAACGCTTCACCACGGACAGCGAACGGCTGCGGCGTTTCGAGTTAGAAGCCAAAGCCGTCAGCGCGCTGAACCATCCGAACATCATCACCATCTACGAAGTCGGCCACACGGATTCCGTGCACTTCATCGCCACTGAATTTATCGAAGGTGAGACGCTGCGGCAGCGGATGGCCAAAGCGCCGCTCAGCCTGCGTGAAGCTGTCGGCTTGATGCAACAAGTAGTGGGCGCGTTGGTCGCCGCTCACAACGCTGGCATCGTCCACCGCGACATCAAACCGGAGAACGTGATGATCCGGCACGATGGTTATGTAAAAGTGCTCGACTTCGGCTTGGCCAAGCTGATCGAGCAAAAGACGGAACGCTCGCGCCCTGACCCTGACGCGCCGACGCTGGCGCTCCGAACTGATCCGGGCAAGGTGATGGGCACGGTCAGCTATATGTCGCCTGAACAAGCGCGCGGACAGGATATAGATGCGCGCAGCGATATCTTCAGCCTCGGTGTGCTGCTTTATGAAACGGTCTCAGGCCGCCTGCCCTTCACCGGCCAAAGCCCGTCGGACGTGATCGCCGCCATTCTCAATCAAGAGCCACCGCTGCTCGATCATCGCAGCGGCCAGCCGCCGACTGAGATCAGTTGGATCGTCAGCCGCATGCTCTCCAAAGACCGCGAAGAGCGTTATCAAAACAGCCGCAGTCTTTCGAGCGACCTACAGCGGTTGAAACAGCGGCTGGATTTTGAGGCCGAACTGAATCGTTCTTCGCAAGTCACGTACGCCAACACACAAACTATCAGCGACACTGGCACCCAGAATTTCATACCACCACCCACGCAGCGCGACCCCTTCAGAACGGAGTTGGCTGTCCGCACGACTTCGAGCGCCGAATACATCCTCTCCCAACTGACACAGCGCAAGCGCGGCGTGCTGGCGCTCCTGCTCTGTTTGCTCGGCGGGTTGAGCCTGGCGGGTTATTGGGCCTGGCGCGAAAATCCGATCGAGACGCTGGCCGTCTTGCCCTTCACCGTTAGCGGCAACGATGCTGAGACTGAAAGCCTGGGCGATAACTTGACCGCGCTGCTTATCAACAATTTGTCGCAACTGCCCAAGCTGAAAGTGAAATCGCTCAATCTGGTTTCGCAATACAAAAACCAGCAGACTGACATCCGCGCGATCGGCAAGGCGCTCGACACGCAGGCTTTGCTCGTCGGCAAGATCGCCCGGCGCGGCAACAACCTGATGATCAACATCGAGTTGATCAAGGCGCGCGACAACACAACCATCTGGGGCGAGCAATACCAGCCGAAGTTCGCCGACCTGCTGCTGGCCGAACAGGAGATCACACGCAGTGTTGCGCAGAACCTGCGCCTGGCGCTGGGCGGCCCCGCCCGCGATCAACAACGTTTCGAAGCGCAGCAGCTTTATCAGAAAGCGCGTCATTATTGGAATCAACGCACACCCGAAGGCTTGCAGAAGGCCCGCGACTTGTTTGAACAAGTCGTGGCCGCTGATCCCAATAACGCGCCGGCCTATGCTGGCATAGCCGACTGTTACAACATTCTGGCTCTCTACAACTCGCTCTCACCCCGCGAGGCTTTTCCGAAAGCGAAGGCCGCTGCGTTACGCGCCCTGGAACTCGACAGCAAACTGGCCGAAGCGCACGCGGCGCTGGCGCTGGGAGCCTACATTTATGATTGGGACTGGGTGATTGCCGAGCAGGAATTCCAACGCGCACTCGACTTCAATCCGAACTACGCGCCCGCACATCAATGGTATTCAACTTATCTGGCCGTGCGCGGTCGCTCCGAAGAAGCCGTCGCCGAAGCCCAGCGCACGCAGGAACTCGACCCGCTCTCGCTGATTATCAACGCGCAATTGGGGCGCATTCTTTATTACACCGGCAAATACAACGAGGCAATCACGCAATTGCAAAAGACCATTGCGCTCGACGGCAGCTTCTTCGCCGCGCGCCGCTACCTGGGCCAGGTTTACGAAGAGCAGGGCCGCTACGAGCAAGCGATTGCCGAGTTGAGCCAGGCGCTCACACTCTCCAACGGCAGCGCCGTGGTGAAAGTGGAACTCGCCCACGCCTACGCTGTCGCCGGGAAAAAGGACGAGGCGCGCAAGATCATCAGCGAGTTGCCCAATTCCACTTCGGCTTATCAACTCGCCGCCATCTACGCCGCGCTGGGTGAAAAGGAAGAGGCGTTTGCCTCGTTGCAAAAAGCTCTGGTCGAACGTAGCGATCGGCTGATCTATCTCAAAGTTGATCCGCGCTTGAAACCGCTGCGCGGCGATGCGCGGTTTACTCACTTGCTGCAAAAGATCGGGCTGTAATTGCGCTACCGCGTGTTCGCCACTTGCCGGAGAAGCCAGGCGGCTTCCCCTTCAATCAAGCTCAGCAAACGAGCTTGGCAACCATATCCAATTCAGCTACCAGAAGGAGACTAAATCATGCCAGACGAATTCACTGGAACCGCTTCGCCACTCGATATGGACGGCATCAACGCCGCCACCAGCCTGCTCCAAGTCCAGGTCGCCGAATTGGTCGCCGTCGGCACGGTCGAAACACGCGGCTTCGGCTTTCTGCCCGACCGTCGCCCACTCATCCTCTTCGAGCGCCACATCTTCAGCCGCCAGACCAATCATCAATTCGACAACAGTAATCCTGACATCAGCAACCCGCAGCCCGGCGGTTACGGGAAGTCAGGCGCGCCACAATATGACCGGCTGAAACGCGCCATCGCGTTGAATCGCGAGGCCGCCTTGAACAGCGCCTCCTGGGGCTTGGGCCAAGTGATGGGCTTCAATGCCAAGGCCGCAGGTTTCGCCGATGCAGACGCGATGGTGGCGGCGATGGTGAAATCCGAGAACGCCCATTTGCTGGCCATGGCCAATTTCATCAATGGACAGCCCAAAGCGGTCACCGCGCTACGCAACCACGACTGGGCCACGTTCGCGCGCATCTACAACGGCCCGAACTACGCAATCAATAAATACGACGTCAAATTGGCGGCGGCCTTTCAAGGCTTCCAGGCCGGGACGTTCCCCGATTTGAAGGTGCGGACGGCACAAGCTTATCTCAGCTATCTCGGTTTCTCTCCGGGCACGGTGGATGGGTTGATGGGACGCTTGACGCGTTCGGCTTTGAATGAGTTTCAGCAGCAACAGGGGCTGCCTGTTACGAATGACGTGAACGATGAGGTGTTGGCCAAACTGAAGGAACTTGCGGGGTGTGGGTAACAAGGACTGAGGCAGAACTGGTGTTGTTTTGGCAGCGAACCCTAGCAAGTCATATAATCGCGCCGATATTGGTTGGTATCTTCGGACGCGGGGGAAGCTGAAAATGGATGCACAGACTTATCAACAAATGATTACTGAAGGCATCAAGGGGCTGCCGCCGGAGCTGTTAAGCGAGGTAGCGGACTTGGTCTACTGCTGCGCAAACGAGCGCAAGACCCAGAGGCATTTGTTGACGAGCAAAAGAATTTGCTGTTGGCGGCGCAACTTGCTCAGTTGAGTTGCGAAGAAGAGCGGCACCTCGAAGAGGAGTTCGCGGACTATGACCAGCGCTTCCCTCGCCAGTGAGTATGCAACCGACACGATGGGCTTGGTTGACGGTGCTGATGAGCGCTAGGAATTCCAAGAGAGCTTCGTAGAGCAAGTGACAATCCAATTCTCCAAGACCCAGAGGTGATTAACCGACGAGGGACAATGGAAAAAAGCCTCAGCGCAATTCTTGGGAATTTTCCATTGCCGCGCTCATTGCCAGTGGTTTTTGTGTGTTGCCGAATTTCAGGAAAAATCTACCGATACCTGCCTTTTGAAGACGTTTGCATCCTCAACAAAGATCGTACTGAGTAGAATTCGCTCTATCTGACTACCGCAGCCAGCTAACAAAGCTTTGCACTACTCCACTCGATAATTCGGCGCTTCCTTCGTAATAATCACGTCGTGCACGTGCGATTCTTTCAAGCTCGCCGCCGTGATTTTCATAAAGCGTGCCTGCTGCTGCAGCTCCTGAATGCTGCGACAGCCGGTGTAGCCCATCCCCGCCCGCAAGCCCCCGACCAATTGCCCGATCAAGGCGGCCAGCGAGCCTTTGTAGGTTACGCGCCCCTCGATCCCTTCCGGCACCAACTTGCTCTCGACTTCCACCTCCTGCTGCGCGTAGCGGTCTTTGCTGCCTTCGCGCATCGCGCCGATGCTGCCCATGCCACGATAGGTTTTGAAATTGCGGCCTTGATAAAGAATGATCTCGCCGGGCGATTCGTCCGTGCCCGCGAGCAGCGAGCCGATCATTACCGAGTCGGCGCCAGCGGCGATGGCTTTGGTGATGTCGCCGGAATATTTGATGCCGCCGTCAGAGATGACCGGGACACCGGAACCGGCTGCGCCTTTGACGCATTCGTAAACGGCGGTGATCTGGGGTACGCCCGCGCCGCTCACGACGCGCGTTGTGCAGATCGAGCCTGGACCGATGCCGACTTTGACTGCGTCCGCGCCCGCTTGGATCAAAGCTTTTGCGCCTTCAGCCGTCGCGACGTTGCCTGCGATCAAATCTATTTCGGGGAATCGGCGTTTGACCTGTTTGATGGCGGTGAGCACGCGCGAGCTGTGACCGTGCGCGGTGTCTATGGCCAGTACGTCTACGCGGGCGTTGAACAGTTCGGTAGCGCGTTCGAGGAAATCGCCGGTCGCGCCAATGGCGGCGGCGCAGCGCAGGCGGCCCAGGTCGTCTTTCGCGGCGTTGGGATATTTGATCGCTTTTTGAATATCTTTGACGGTGATGAGACCTTTGAGGCGGTAGTTGTCGTCCACGACCAGGAGCTTTTCGACGCGGTGGCGTTGCAGGATGCCTTCGGCTTCGCGCAGCGTGGTGCCGACGGGGACGGTGATGAGGTTGTCTTTAGTCATCGCTTCGCCAATCGGTATGTCAAGGCGCGTTTCAAAGCGCAGGTCGCGATTGGTCAGGATGCCGACCAGTTTGCCGCCGTTCTCGACGATGGGCACGCCGGAGATCTTGTAGCGTTTCATCACGTCCATCGCTTCGTGGATTTTGCGATCCGGCGTCATCGTCACCGGATCAACGATCATGCCCGATTCGGAGCGTTTGACCTTGTCCACTTCGTCGCGTTGCGCGGCGATGGGGAAGTTTTTGTGGATCACGCCGATGCCGCCCTGTTGCGCAAGCGCAATCGCCATCGGCGCTTCGGTCACGGTGTCCATCGCCGAACTCAGCACGGGAACGTTGAGCTTGATATTGCGTGTCAGCCGCGTGACGGTGTCCACCTCGGTTGGCAGCAGTTCGGAATAAGCGGGAAGCAGAAGCACATCATCAAAAGTCAGAGCTTCGAGTAAATTTTCAGTCAGCATATTGAGCACCAATCCTCTCACGTATAAACAAAAACCGCGCAGGCATTCGGCTGCGCGGTTCGCTCGTTTTCGATTAAATGTTGCTTGCAGGGTTTGGCGCAGGCGCGCGCGTGATGGTCAGGCCATTTCTTCGGCCTGGCGCAGGCGGCGGCGCTTGCCCGTTTAGTCATAAAAAGCTTGAAAATTGTCCTTTGTGATAACGACATTTTTAACGATCACGCTCGTGCGGTTGGGCGCGAGCTTGTCGGGGTTGAGCGGACGCCCGTTGACCTTGATGTTGAGCGCCGGGAAATTGCCCAGGTTCATCAGCACCTTGTCATTGGCCGTGAACTCTTTGGTTTCGCCCGCCTTGAGCAAAGCTTGCTGGGTATTCTGCCCGTCCGGCTTGACGCTGATCCAGCACTCGCCGGTCGTTGCTGTCAGTTGAACAAGTAACCCGGTTGCTGGTGTAGCGTTTGCGACAGGTGAGGCGTCCGGACTGGGAGAAACTTCGGGCGAAGCGGTCGAACTTGGCGAGGCGGAAGTTTCCGGTGTGACGGTAGGGCTTGGCTCCGGCGTGGGAGAAGTCTGGGCAATCGCGCTGCCATTCGCATTATGTTGCTGATTTCTGAAATATGACGCCGCCGCATAACCGCCCGCGCAAAGCAGCAAAAACATAATGCCTGACAATAACCAGCTATTGCCCGGCTGCTTCTCCTCGAATTCTTCGGCGCGCAGGTAGTTGGAACGGGGCGCTTCTTCGCCACCCATCTCTTCGAGCTGGCGTTCATACATCGCTAGCGCCTGCTCTTCATCCAGGCCAACGTACTTGGCGAACTTGCGCACGAAGGCACGGTTGAAGATGCCGCCCGGCAGGATGTCGTAGCTGTCATTCTCGATGGCCTGCAGGAAGCGCACACCGATGTGGGTGGCATCAGCAATTTGATGCAGGTTGATGCCTCTCTCTTCGCGTAACCGTTTTAATTCCTGGCCTAATGTTGGCATTTCCGCTCTTGAACTTTTTTCAGCACCTTGTGGCAGGTGAATCGCAATGCTGAAGGCATTGTCGCCCTTAGCTCCCTTGGATTAAGGGCGCATCTTACAAGTTAAAATAGAGGGCTGTCAATTTTGCGTTTTTTCTGTCGCTTGCGTTTATTGAAGCTGCGCAGCCAATTGCGCGGCTTCAGTCACTGGCGCTGAGCAAGCGAAATTCCGGCAAACGTAGGCCGTGACCTGCCCCGCAATCTGTTTGCGCTCGGCGAGTAACGGCATGGCTTGCGCCGCATTTGCATCAAGCGGATCGGCCAAGGCCACTACTTTGTTGGGCAAATAGCGATTGAAGACAACTGACAACATCTCCTTAGTGGTTGGCTCATTCCGCGCGCCGATGATGGCGATCTCAGGTGGCGCGGCGAAATAGAGATCGAGGGCGCAGAGCGCGTGGCCGAAGGCGCTCGGCATCCGTTGTAGATCGGGGCTGATGATGCGCAAAACGCGCTCCGCCAGTTCGCGGTAGCGCGCTTCGCCAGTGAAGAGCGCCAGGCGCAGCAGCACGTGCGCGGCCACCGAATTGCCCGATGGAATAGCGTTGTCATAAAAATCTTTCGTGCGGCTGATCAAGGCTTCGTGATCGGCGCTGGTAAAAAAGAACCCGCCCTGCTGGGCATCCCAGAACTGTTCGATCATCGTGTCGGCAAGTGTGCGCGCCTCGTTGAACCAACGTGTCTCGAAGCTGGCTTCGTACAAGGCCAGCAATCCGTCAATCAGATAGGCGTAATCTTCCTGATAAGCGTTCAGCTTGCTCTCGCCATCCTTGTAAGTGCGCAGCAAGCGGCCATCCCGCTTCAACTGTGTGAGCAGAAAGTTGGCGTTGTTGACCGCCGTTTCAAAGTAATCGGCGCGGCCCAACACCTGCGCGGCTTCAGCAAAGCTGCGCAGCATCAAACCATTCCACGCGGTCAGGCTCTTTTCATCACGCCCCGGTTTGATGCGTTGCTCGCGCGCCGCAAAGAGCAGCCGTTGGCCGCGCTCAATCACTTCATGCAAACGCTCCGGCGTCACCTTCAGCAACTTGGCAATCGTTTCAACTTCGTCATCCACGTGCAAAATGCTATGGCCTTCAAAGTTGCCATCCTCGGACACATCGAAATACCGGTTAAAGAGTATGGCGTCTTCCGCACCCAACAACGTTTCTACTTCAGTTGGCGTCCACACGAAGAACTTCCCTTCTTCGCCCTCGCTGTCGGCATCCTGGCTCGAATAAAAGCCGCCGCTGGTGTCGGTCATCTCGCGCTTCACGTAATCGAGCGTCTCGGTCGCAATCTGTTTGTAGAATTCGTTCCCTGTGACCAGCCAAGCGTCCAGGTAGATGCGCGCGAGCAGCGCATTGTCATAAAGCATCTTCTCGAAATGCGGCACCAACCATTTCTCGTCCACCGAATAGCGATGAAAGCCACCACCCAATTGGTCATACATTCCGCCGCGCGCCATCTTGTCGAGTGTCAAGGTGATCGCCGCCAACAGGGCTGTGTCTTTCGTGCGTTGATATTGCCGCAACAGAAACGACAGCGTCATCGAAGGTGGAAATTTCGGCGCGCGGCCAAATCCGCCCTGAGCCGGATCGAAGGCGCGCATCATCTGCTTGGCCGCGTGATCCAACAATTCCCGGCTCAATTCATCTTCCGTACGGGTGACCTCACTGACGCGCTGCAACCCCTGTAGCAAACTGGCGGCGCTTTCTTCAACCTCCGCGCGGCGCTCACGATACGCTTCGGCCAGTGCCAGCAAGATGCGCGGAAAGCCTGGCATACCATAGCGATCTTCCGGCGGAAAGTATGTCCCGCCGTAAAACGGCACACCATCTGGCGTCAGAAAGACGGTCAACGGCCAGCCGCCGCGCTGCCCCATCATCTGCACGGCGTTCATGTAGATCGTGTCCACATCGGGGCGTTCTTCGCGGTCAACTTTGATGTTGATGAAGTTGTCGTTGAGTAGTTTGGCAGTGGCCTCATTTTCAAAACTTTCATGCGCGAGCACGTGACACCAATGACATGCGGAATAGCCTATACTCAAATGAATCGGCTTGTCTTCGTTGCGCGCTCGCACGAGCGCCTCTTCGCCCCAGGCATACCAGTCAACCGGATTGTGCGCATGTTGCTTTAAGTAAGGGCTGGTTTCGTGAATCAGACGGTTGGTGTATTTGGGCTGTGTCTCAGCGGCTTGTTTTGACATCGCTCCTCCTCGCTTTGGTGAATTGTTGTTGAAGCTATACTATGCCCTCCTAATACAAATGCCAAAACGCGACTTGAAAGTCATCTATGAAGTATCGCTGCCTACTTTTTGATCTCGACGGCACGCTGGTAGATTCGCGCGCCGACATCACCGACTCGCTCAACTTTACGCTGGCCGAAATGGGCCGGACGACTCTACCCGCTGAAATCGTGCACGGCTTTATCGGCGAAGGCGTGCGCTTGCTGATCGAACGCGCGCTCCGTGCCACGCAAACGAGCGAGCCGTCAACCGATGAGGTGGAAGGCGCCTGGCAAATTTATCAGCGCCAATACCGCGCGCACATGCTCGATCAAACGTGGCTCTATCCCGGCGTGGCTGAAACGCTCGAAGCTTTGCAAGCTTGGCCTAAGGCCGTCGTCACCAATAAGCCTTATGAGTTCACGGCGGACTTGCTCGAAGGCGTCGGCTTGCTCAAGCATTTTGCTGTAGTGCTTGGTGGCAACAGCTTGCCAGAGCGCAAGCCCTCGCCGCTGATGCTGCTTGAAGCCGCGCGGCTCTGCGAAGTTGCGCCAACAGAATGTCTGATGATTGGCGATAGTTGGGTAGATATTGAGGCGGGTCGCAACGCCGGGATGCCGACGGTCGGCTACGTCGGCGGCTTTCGCGGGCGCGCGGAACTGGAAACCGCCGGGGCGAATTATTTGATCGAGAGATTTGACGAATTGAACAGTATCGTGAAGGGCTGAGCAAAAAATGCGGGCCGCCACGGCTATTTACCGACCAGATTCAGGAGCACCCACCTAAGCGCCTGCGGAGACAGGACTGTAAACAACCGTGGCAGCCCGCAAGCTGTATCACACTATCAATTCACTAGAGGACCAATCGAGACAGCTCACCGCAAAGTTAAATGGTTTGTTTATCAGCGAACAGCTTGCGCAAAAACGTCCAGGCCAAATAAATCAGCCCGAAGAAAATCGCCAGCTTGAGCAGCACGAAAAACAACCCTAAGAAACCAAAAAACAACCCGAGCACAAGAAAGATAAGCTTGAGCGCAACTGTAAACACCGCAAGCATAAGTACAATGCCGATGATGTTGCCGATAACTTTGCCCATAAACTTCGAACTCCTTTCAAACCTTTGAACAACGCCGGTGACGCTGAGCGTTGATTGCTTACCGTCACGCCGCATCATACGAAACGTGTTTGGGTGATGTTTCGGAAAATTTCAGGCTTGCGCTAACGGCCTTCCTTCAGGCGTTTGAAATAGAAGATTGGATCGTTCGGCGGGCCAGAAACCGAGACCAACTCCCAGCCCTTCGCACCGAGCTTGTCGAAATTGCGCTCCAATGCGTAGGCTTCTCGACTGAATGAGTCATCAGGTTGCTTGCGCGTTCGGCTGCCCATGCCTTCAGAAGTCAGATTGACTGTGCCACCCGCAACGACCAGATATTCCCATTGCGTCGTGGCAGTCGCTTCATTGGTTGAACTGCTTGAACGCTGCGCCACAACTTGCGCGACCAGACACAACAGGATTGCCGCAACGGCAAGACTTGCAAACAGAAGCATTCGTTTCATGGTAGTTTCCTTTCGTTTTTGTTGAACGAGCGGCGTTCGTTCAACCGCTCGTAAAAGCGCGGCGCGTGCGCCGTAAAGCTTCGCGCGTTGACACCATTAAATACGCATTCCTATAATCGCGGCTTGCTTTCGGCGTGCCAGCTTTGACCTGGCGCACTGTAGCATTTTCCTTACGTCTCTACACGAAGTCATCGCACAAGGAGTACACGAAACTTGCTCGAGCAGGACAACGATCAAATTCAACAACGTCGCCAGCACCTGGCCGAGATTGCCGAGGCGGGCCACGCCGCTTACCCCCACCGCTTCGACCGCACGCACTCTGTTTCGCAACTGGTCGAACGCTATCACAGCTACGCGGGCAAGAAAGAGGGCGAAGAACTCGATAAGGTCAATGTCGAATTGAAAGAGGCCGAGGGCGGACATCTGCGCGTGGCCGGACGCATTATGACGATGCGGCTGATGGGTAAAGCCGCGTTTGCCCATCTGAGCGATGGGCTGAAACAGCTGCAAGTTTACTTGCGCAAAAACGACATCGGCGATCAAGCTTGGGCGCTTTATCAAAAGCTGGATTTGGGCGATTGGATCGGCGTCGAAGGATTTCTGTTCATCACGAAGACTGGCGAACTGTCGCTGCACGTGCACCGGTTCCACTTCCTGGCCAAGGCGTTGCTGCCGATGCCGGACAAGTATCACGGTGTGCAGGATAAGGAGTTGCGCTACCGCCAGCGTTATGTTGACTTGATCGCTAGCAGTTCCGCCGCGCATTTGCATGAAGAGCGCGAGCCGGGCGAACTGACTTCGCGTGAAGTCTTTGAGCGGCGCGCGCAGGTCATCCGCGAGGTGCGTCATTATTTCGACGAGCGCGGCTACGTCGAAGTCGAAACGCCGATGCTCACACCGCTGGCGACGGGCGCGGCGGCGCGGCCATTCAAAACCCATCACAACGCGCTGGACATTGACCTGTACGCGCGCATCGCGCCGGAGCTTTATTTGAAGCGGCTGGTTGTGGGCGGCTTTGAGCGCGTTTACGAGATCAATCGCAACTTCCGCAACGAAGGATTGTCGTACAAACACAACCCGGAATTCACAATGCTCGAATGGTATCAAGCCTATTCGGACTACCGCGATCTGATGGATTTGACGCAGGAGTTGCTGACCCTGCTGGCCGACAAGGTCTGCGGCACGCGGCAAGTATCCTATCAGGGCCGCACGATCAACTTCGACAACTGGCAACGCCTGACGATGCGCGAGGCGGTCTTGAAATATTGGCCGGCTGAGAAAGCCGACGCGAAGCCTACGTTAGATGGCTTGATGGCGCGCAGTGAGTTGGAGCAGGCGGCGGCGGCCTTCGAGTTGGGCTTCGACCCAAAGCTGAACGATGGGCAATTGCTCGGCGCAATCTTTGAGCACGTGGCCGAGCCGCATCTGCTCGACCCGACCTTTATCACTGAACATCCGACTGAGCTATCGCCGCTTTCGAAACAGAATCCTAACGACCCACGCTTCGTGGATCGCTTCGAGTTGTTTATCGCTTCGATGGAAATCGCCAATGCGTTCTCCGAGTTGAACGATCCGGTCGAGCAGCGCCGCCGTTTCGAAGGACAGGTGCAGCAGCGTGAGCGCGGCGACGAGGAAGCGATGGTGTTGGACGAAGATTATATTCGCGCGCTCTCTTACGGTATGCCGCCGACGGCGGGCGAAGGCATAGGCATTGACCGCGTTGTGATGTTGCTGACTAACCAACATTCGATCCGCGACGTGATTCTCTTCCCGCACATGCGCCCCGAAGCAAAATAACGCAGCGCTGTTGTCCGACAAGCTGGTGAGAGCTTGTCGCGGGCTTCCGGTTTGGCGCAACTCGGAGTCAGCGACAAACTCTCACCAGCTTGTTGGACATTTCCCTAGGAGCAAAAAAATTGGCAAAGCATTCCCCAACCAAAGCCAAACCCGGCAAACCAACCACTGAAACCACTGCCGCAGAGGCGCAGAGCAAAATCAACACCACCACGGCTGCGCGCAGGCCGTGGCTTTTGATTGGGCTGGCAGCAGTGGCTGTAATTCTGTTTTTCGTGATCTACCTGACGCGGGTGGATCGAGTGGTCGGACTGATAGTAGACGACGCTTGGTACGTGCTCTTGGCGAAAGCGTTGGCGACAGGGCAAGGTTACACGCTGATCAATTCGCCTTCGCCGGGCATTCATCCGTTCTATACGCCATTTTTCCCTTTCCTGCTTTCGCTCTTTTATCGTCTTTCACCCAATTTCCCCGGCAATCTCTGGTTGTTGAAAGCTGTCTCGATTGGCGCTATGTTTGGCGTCGGCTGGCTGGCCTATTACTACTTCAGGCGTGTCCGCGCCGTGCCGGCATATGCCGCCTTAGGGATTGCGGCGGCGACAGTCTTCTATCCGGCACTGGTTTTTCTGGCAACTTCTTCGGTGATGTCCGAATGCGTTTTTACGCTGTTGCAACTGGCCGCGATCATTTTGCTCGAACGCTGTGTCAGCGCAGGCAAAAACAATGCTGCGCTGACATTCGCCGCGCTCGGTGGCTTGTTGGTGGCTGCCGCTTTTCTGACACGCCCGGCAGGTTTGGGTTTGTTGCTGGGCGGGCTGATCTATTTGTTCAAAGAGAAGCTGCCGCGCGCGCTGTTGGTTTTTGCGGCAGTGGTCGTGTTGCTCCTTGGGCCGTGGCTGATCTATTCACGTAAGCACCAGCCGACACCGGAACAGCGCGATGAACAACGCGCCAACATCGTGCAGCCTTACACCACGCAATTCTGGCAGCGCGTCGCGGGCCAGCCGCTGCAAGGCACGATCACGCTGGACGATTTGCCGGAGCGCCTCTGGAACAACCTATCGGAGATCGGCAAGTACGATATGGGAGCCGTCGCTTTTTACTCACTCTTTCGCCCACTTGAACCAGGCGAGCCGATACGTATTGGACAGGAGGGCCGATTTATCTCGCTCTTTTTGGCCGCGCTGGCAATCTTTGGGTTTGTCACAGCAGCGCGCCAACGCTGGACGTTGGCTGAGTTCGTGACGCCACTGGCGCTGGCCATCTCAGTTTCGTGGGGCTGGGAGCAGTTTCGTTTGCTGCTACCGTTAGTGCCATTTCTGTTGTATTACCTGCTGATGGGAATCAAGGGACTGGTCGCCATCTATCAGAAGCTTTTCGAGCAAACTGCCGATCAGAAGCAATGGGTTCCCGCGACAGTTTTGATCTGGCTTGTAGTCGCGCTCAATCTTTACAGCAATAATCAATTTATCCAGCGGCTGACCGACCCCTCGCCCAAATATCAATTGAAATGGCTCAAGGCTTTTGACGAGAACGAGGCCTTGATCAAGTACGTCGGCGAGCGCGTGCCTAAAGAGGCGGTCGTGGCAACGCAAAATCCGGCGTTGGTGTATCTCTACACGGGGCACAAAACTGTGTCCTCGGACGATCCGGCGGGGGCCTGGGAGGTTTGGAAGAAGCTCGGTGTGCGCTACTTGGCGCGGACCTCGCCTTACCGGCTCGAAAACCCTGACGCCTCCGAGTCCAGGTTTATAGCGATTTACCATCCTAGCGGCTCGCTCAATCTGCGCGTGCTCGATCTGGGCGAGATTGCTACGCGTCTGAACTGGAAGAATTAGCCATTGTCATACGAACTGTTCATTGCACTCCGCTACTTGCGCGCCAGGCGCAGGCAGACAGCCGTCTCCGTCATCACGGCGATTGCGGTGCTCGGCATCACGGTCGGCGTGGCGGCGTTGCTCGTGGCCATGGCGCTGATCAAAGGCTTCCGTACCGAGGTGCAAGACAAAATCCTGCAAGGTACGGCGCACCTCAACTTGCTCAAAGCCGATGGCGGCAACATCGAGAACTACCAAGAGTTGGCTGCAAAAGTTCAAACTGTGCCGGGCGTCGTGGCCGCTGCCGCCACCAGTTACGAGCCGGTCTTGTTGACCATCGGCGACCGCAGCGAACAAGCCATTTTGAAAGGTGTTGATCTCACTGCGCCGCGTAGCGCCAACGAAATTTTTTCGATCACCAGCGTGGGCGACCCAACTCAGTTGAGTAATCCCCAAACGAATTCTCAAACAGAAGGCGCGCAACCAGTGGCAGGCATCAGCGTGGGCAAGGAATTGGGGCAGGCTTTGGGCTTGCAACTCAATTCCATCTTGACGGTGGTCTCTGCCGCCACGCGGCTGACTCCCGCCGGGTTGATTCCGCGCCCGCGCTACACCGAATTCCGCGTGGTGGGCTTCTTCGCTTCGGGCTTATACGAATACGACTCGAAGTGGGCCTATATTGCGCTCGATGCGTTGCAGCAATTGAACGGCAAGGGCCACACGGCAGGCGTGATTCAGATGCGCGTGGCAGACATTTACAATGTCGGTGAGATCGCGGCGCGGGTCAAAGCCCAGGTCGGCGCTGAATATGAAACTAACACCTGGCAAGACTTGAATCGTCCACTCTTCTCTGCGTTGCAGTTGCAACAGCGCGTGGTGCTGATCTTTTTTGTCTTGCTGATCGCCATCGCCACCTTGAATATCATCACCACCTTGACGCTAATGGTGATCGAGAAACACCGCGACATAGCCATCCTGCGGGCACAAGGGGCGACGGCGGCAGCCATTGGGCGCATCTTCTGTCTACAGGGAACGGCGATTGGCGTCATTGGCGCGTTGGCCGGTTTAGTGCTCGGCATGCTGCTGCATTGGTTGATCAACCGGTATCAACTGATTTCGATACCCTCGGAAATCTATTCGATCTCTTATGTCACGCTGAAGCTGCGCGTGTTGGATTGTCTGGGCGTTTGTTTGGTGACGATTTTGATTAGCCTGCTCGCCACTATTTATCCTGCCTATTCGGCTGCCCGACTGCGTCCGGTCGAGGTGCTGCGGCATGAATAGTTCTGCGCGTTAAGCCTTAGAAAATCAAACATTGGCGTCGCTGGAATAGAAATTAAAGTTGTTGACAAGACTGGCTTGGATACGTAGACTGCGCGCGTTAGTTCAGGCCCCTCACAAACAGTCCCAATTCCATTGACCCCCATCTGCAAAAGCCTGGTTGGAATAACTGACAATGAGGGCAGAGTGCTGCCTTGCCGCGGTCAGTTCCTATAGAGCTAAATACCAACGCTCAGGCTTACCTGTGTTCATACATCGTAAAAACGGCTTCCACGCTGAGCTGTTCTTGCTTTGTGACCAACTAACTAACGTTAGGCCCCACGTTTTAGAGAACGATAAGGAGAATTTCTAAGATGCGAACCTCACGCGGACTCACACATATTGTCTTTTTGCTTTTTGCGCTGCTGGCAATGGCGGCTTCGGCCCTGGCGGCCGATCCGGGCGTAGCATATCCGGCAGGCGCAGAAGTTAGCGATCAGAAAGCCGGCTCGGTGTTGTTTTACAACATCTACACGTCGGCGGCTTCAGGTGGTGCCACACAAAATACCCGCATTAACGTTACCAACACGAACGTCACCAGTGGGGCGGTGGTACACCTTTTCTTCGTCAACAGCGCGGACTGCTCGATCGCCGACTCTTACATTTGCTTGACGGCAGCGCAGACGGCTACTTTCTTAGCCTCGGACATTGATCCGGGCGTCAAAGGCTACATCGTTGGCGTGGCGACGGACGACAGTGGCTGCCCAACTAATTTCAACTACCTGATCGGCGACGAGTACGTAAAATTCGCGTCGGGCCACGTGGCCAACTTGGGCGCGGAAGCATTTTCGGCCCTTGTGGCTAACCCGGCCGACTGCGACGGCTCCAGTTTTACGGGGGTGTTGCGGTTCAACGGAGTCAACTACAACCGGCTGCCGCGCACACTGGCGGCTTCGAACATTCCGAGCCGTGCGGACGGCAACGACACGATGATCATCGTCAACCGCATCGGCGGCAACCTGGCGATTGGCGCGGCGACTACCGGCACGTTATTCGGCACTCTCTATGATGACGCCGAAAACGTGTCCAGCTTCCAACTCCCCGGTGCGTGCCAAATAATGGGCAGCTTGTCGAACACGTTCCCGCGCTCGGTGCCGCCCTTTGAGAGGTTTGTCCCGGCGGGTCGTTCGGGCTGGCTGAAGGTTTCCAGTTTGAGCGATATTGGTCTGTCGGGCGCCATGATCAACTTCAACCCGAACGTCTCTTCGCAGGCGAACGCGTTCAGCGGCGGGCACAACTTGCACAAGCTGACGTTAACGCAGACCGACACAAGCGCCACCTGGCTCACCGTGCCGATCTTCCCGGCGAACTGCTAAGCGACAGTTCGACAACTTCCGGTTAAATTCGAAAGGGGAGCAGCTCAAATCTGCTCCCCTTTCGCTTTACGGTTTGTGCTCAAGATGAGAAACCAAGTCGCCACCGCTCATGGTACTGCACCAATGCCCTAGCGACTTTCGTATCTCAAAACCAATCCTTTAGCTCCCACGACCCAGACCTTATTCCTTTTCACCGAGACACCATACAAGTTTTCCCGCGTCCCGCTTTCCTGCTCGACCCAAGTTTGGCCGCCGTCTTGAGTGCGGAGAATCGTGCCTTCCCAACCGACCGCCCAGCCTTCCCGGTCGTTCGCAAAGGCCAGGTTAATCAAACTCTTTTTGACTCCTGTAACAACACTCTCCCAAGTCAGCCCGGCGTTCGTAGTGCGAAGAATCGTGCCGTCATCACCCACGACCCAAGCGTTGTTTTTGCCCTGTGTCTCGATGTGATAAAGATGCTTAGTTGTGCCGCTGTCCTGTAACTCCCAGGTTCTACCGCCATCGTCCGTAAAAAGAATTACGCCGGCGCCGCCAACCGCCCAGCCACGTCTATCGTTGATAAACTTGACGTGCACCAGTTCCTCCACTGTGCCGCTCTCCTGATTCGCCCAACTGCGCCCGCCATCTTCCGTATGCAAGATGCGACCGTCAGTGCCGACGACCCAGCCCTTTTTATTATTCGGGAAGGCGAGACTGTACAACTCCGCGCTATCTTTCTTTTTATCCGGTGAAGGCTGGATTTGATAGATAAACTCCCATGACTCGCCCGCGTCCTGGGTGCGCATAATCAACGCGCCGCTGGCGATCAACCAGCCTTCGTTTTGATTGCGAAAAAACACGTCGTTGAGATTGGTGTTGACACGCGCATTGATGAGCGACCACTGGAAGCCGCCATCTTGCGAGGCATGCACGATACCTCCATCGCCGATAATCCAGCCGCGATTTTGATCGAGGAAGAAGACGCTATTCAGATCGCGCTTCGAACTGTCTTGGAAGGCGATTGTCCATTGAGCCTGGGCTTCTGCCACAAAGGTGAAAAGCAAAGCGACCGATGCAACATATTTCAACAGCTTGTTCACGATTACTACTCTCCTGCTGTGAAGCTAACGATTGACTTGCGAGGCAGGTAAACTGCGCTCTTTGAGCGGCAAGGGGAACTCTGGCACTTTCAATTTGAAATCTATCTCGCCGTTGCGCGCGCCAAAAACAAAGCTACGGCTTAACCGGTCAAGCGCCGTTTCCAACATACCATCTTTACCGGCAAACAAATCAATAACCCTCAACTCAGCTTGGTAATCCGGCTTGATGCCTACGCCCTCGATCCGTCTGCCCAAGCTGGTACGAAAATCGGTATCGCTGATATTCAGCTTGCCGCCATCATCCAACCGCAGCGTCCGGCTCACGCCAAGCAGACAACCACAGGTTGAACTGTTGCCCCCGACAATCAGACCACGTTTGCGTTCCTGCACCGCTGCCGCAAGGATTTCCGAGCCGCTGGCGGAGCGATTGCTGACGAGTACGACGAGCGGCGCGCGGTAAGTGATGCGCGTTTTCCAGGTTTTGCGCCGCGTCGAGCGGCCTTGCCGAGTGATAAATTCACCCAAGTCGGTCTCTTCCGGGAAAAAGTAACTGGCGATCCAGGTCACTGTGCTGACAAAGCCGCCGCCATTATTGCGCAAATCCAACACCAACCCGCGCGTCCATTGTAACGACTGCATGGCTTTGTCGAACTCGCGCTCGATCTCCGGGCCAAAGCCGGTCAATTCAATATAGCCTACGTTGTAGGGCAATACCCGATGCACCACACGCCGCTGAAACTCTATGTAGCGCCGCGGCAACGTGAAGGTGCGCGGCTGTTGCTCGTCATCCAACAGAGTCAGCTTGAGCAAGGTGTCACGCTGCCCGTAAAAGAGCCTATCCAGACTTTGCAGATCACGCGCCGTCGGCGTCGAACTCGCACCGAGTTCCTCTTGCAACCTGTCCAACACCTGCTCGACCGGCGTCCCGTCCACCTGAGTAACGACCTGCCCCGGCCTGATGCCGAGGCGCGCCGCCTCCGAGCCGGGTTCAACCGAAGTAATCACGGTGCGCCCTTCGATGCGCCGCACTGTCAATCCGACCGTCGTGCCCGACGGGCGATTGCGGTCAAAGCCATCCTCCGGTGAGTAGACGCGCGTGTGCGCGTCGCCCAGTTTGCCGATCATCCCGCGCAGCACGCGATACAACTCCGCACTGTCGCGCGCCGCCTCCGCCTGCGGGCGATAGATCTGTCGTTGGGTCAGCCAATCCAGCCCGTGAAAGTTCCGGTCATAGTAGTTCTCGTTGATCGAGCGCCAGACTTGATCGAAAACCTTCAGGCGCAACTCACGCGAGGAGGGCGCGTTGTCAGTATTTGAGAAAGACGCTTCCTGTGCCCGTGCCGCAACCGCAGCCAAGCAGAGAACCAGACACAGATGGGATAGCAAGCGAAGAAGTTTATGAGCAATAACCATTGGGGAAGCTCTCAAGCATTAATGCAAAATCTTGCAGTGTTGTAGTTTCAATCCTTATCAGTTTCCGTCTTATCATCACTGCCCCACACCATTCAACGTAAACGACGCACGACCAACGACGGAGGTTCAATGATGGCTTTGCGTTTAAGGGCGGGGCGGCGGACTCTTGAACACGGGGTTTTTCAACTCACGCAGGCTGCGTTTGAGCCGCTCAGCCTCTTCCTGATGTTCGGCCAATGTGGGGGACCGGTGGAAATTATAGCGCACCAGCCCACGAATTGTGACCTCTTTTCCTGCTTGCAAGGCTGGTTTGAAGCGTAATTTTCGCACGGTGGCAATCGCCGCTTCGTCTAATCCAAACCCGGCCCAGCGTGTTACTGTAATTTCTCCGGCCTTGCCATCGGATTGGAAGACCGCTTCTAATTCAACCGTCGCCACAATACCAGCCGATTCCGCCTCTTTCGTGTACTCAGGCTTGAGCCGTTGGTAGAAGATCGGTTGCTGCCCTGTTTGCCCAAGCTGATCGTCGCTCAAAACTTCGATCACTTGCGTGGCGGGCGGGCCAACGCTGGCAATCTCGGCTTGATGTTGGGCGCGTGCGGCCAACATCGCATGCGACTGTTGTAGCCAAACACTGGTGAGCGAGGCCAGCAATTTCTTACGCGCGGCTGCCTCGTTTGCGGCGCGCGCGCTTTCAAAAGCAAACGAGACTAACGCGCCAGTGCGCGTCTCCACGGCAAACAAGCCCGCCCAGGCTTCGTAGTAAAACTGCTCGCCCTCGCCCAAGCGCCGTCCTACCCACGTTTTGCTGAGCAAATAAAAGTCGCAGCCCACGCTCAAGCCCAGCGCACGCGCTTCCTGACGTTGCAAGTTCAAACTGCCCTGATAACCAGCGCCCTGCGCAGCTACACGCGTCAATGTGTCATCGAGCAATTCAAAGCTTGCCTGTTCTGCTTTAGCCAAAGTGTGTAATGACGCTCCCACTTCGCCAGTCTCATCACCCTGCACATCAAAAATCGCCAAGCGCAGCGGCGCTTGCGCAGACGCCGTTTGGCAACCGGCAAGCAACGCTAACCAAAGCCCGATTGTCGCCCAATATTTCATCGCTTCAATTGTTCAATCACAGTGTTCATCTCGTGCGGAAAACAGATGCGGTGAATCTCGTAGCCGCGCATGCCGCGCACAACTGTGGAGACCTCGGCAATATCACAAAGCTCGCCATTGCGCTCGATAATCAAGCGTGCCTTCCCCTCGGGACGATAGTAGCTGTAGTAAGGAATGTCCGCCGCGCGATCTTCGATCAGATAATAATCGGCGTCAAACCCGCAGGCTGCCACGCGCTCACGCGCCGCCACGACAAAGGCCGCCCGTTCCTCCGCCGCCATCTCCAAATCCACCGCCTTGAACAAGCGCCGCTTGATAAAACGCTGCGCCAGATCGCTTAGAATGCCGTCCGCCTCGCGCGTCCACTGCTTCAGATGAAACATCACGTCGTGATCGTCAAAGCCGAGATAATCAACCACACTCAGTTCCCCGCCCCGCAGCACTCGTTCCATCACCGATCCGGCCACAACGAATTGCAGTTTTCCTGCGCACATCAATTCCACCGCGCGGCGCAGAATGCTCATCAGCACAGCCTCTGCCGAACGTAAGGTGCGGTGAAAATAGACCTGGCGGAACATGTAAAACCGCGCTTGCAAATATTCCTCTACCGCGTACAGCCCATTGGCGGCCACGTAAACGCGGTCGTGCTCTTCGTCAATCTCCAACGAATGCAGAATCCATTCCAGATCGTAGTTACCATACTTCGCGCCGGTCATCAGACTGTCGCGCAACAGATAATCCAGCCGGTCAACATCCAACTGCGACGAAACAAGTTGCCCGACAAAAGCCGGATGATAGCGGTGCTCAATCGCGGCGATCACTTTTTCGGGCAAGGCCGCATCGAATTGCGCCAGGCGCTGGTGCACCTCAGTCGCAGGATCGGCAATGATGCGCGCCGTCCAGGTTTCGTGGTGCTGCTTCAGAATCTTTTCAATAACGTGCGAAAAAGGGCCGTGCCCGATGTCGTGCAGCATCGCTGCCGCCCGCGCTACCACGCGCGCCTCTTCACTGATGCGATACTTCTTGCTCAGATGATCGAGCACGCGCGTCATCACGTGCATTACACCCAAGCTGTGTGTGAAGCGCGAATGCTCCGCGCCCTGGTAGGTGTAAAGCGCTAGCCCAAGCTGCTTGATATAACGCAGCCGCTGAAACTCCGGCGTGTCAATCAAGGAGATCAGCAAAGCATCATCCGCCCGCGCCGTAGAGAGCGCGATTACATTGTGCACCGGGTCGCGGTAGATGCGTTCCATAAAGCAGTGACTACTATTCAAACTGTTTGTAGCAAGCGCGTCAGCAAAGCGGCGCGACGTGGGATGTCGCTCACGATGATATGTTCGTGGTCGGCGTGTGCGCCTGCGCCATCAATGCCCAGGCCATCCAGCGTCGGCACGCCCAGGGCTGCCGTAAAATTCCCATCCGAACCGCCGCCCACTACGCCATCGCGCAAATCGAATCCGATCTCGGCAGCTAACCCGCGTGCGTGCTCAAAGAGGGCGACGTTGCCGGGCGAACGCGGCATCGGCGGGCGATTGATGCCGCCGCTGACTTCAAGCTGCGCTTCCGCTATTTTGGGCTTGAGACTGCGGATGAGCTGTTCGATGCGCTCGCCATCTTCCCTTGTCCAGAAGCGCACGTCCACTCTGGCAGTCGCTTCAGCCGGGACGACATTCGTCGTGGTGCCCCCGTTGAAGACGCCCACGTTGACCGTCGTGCCGCGTTCGTAATCATTGAGCGCAGCAAGCTGCAACGTCTGATGCGCCAGTTCAACGACTGCATTGACGCCTTTGCTCGGATCGAGACCCGCGTGAGCAGCACGCCCCAACGCACGCAACGTAAAAACGCCGATGCCTTTGCGCCCTGTTTTGACAACGCCTCCAGTAATCGGCGGTTCTAGCACGAGCGCAGCGGCGGCGCGCCGAGCTTCTTCTTCAACCAAGGCCCGCGAGGTGCGGCTGCCAATCTCTTCATCACAGGTCAGCAGAACCGTGATGGGCCGTTTCGTCTGCAAGCCTTGCGAAGCAATCGCGCGCAACGCTTCGATTAAATTGGCCACACTCGCCTTCATATCAAAAACACCCGGCCCGTGCACCTTGCCTTCGGCCGTGATTTGAAAGGGCAGACGTTGCAAAGTTCCTACCGGCCAAACAGTATCCAGATGACCGATCACCAAAATTTGTTGCGCCTCAGGCTCGTGCCCTAAATCGAAGCGCGCACGTAGATGCGTACCATAACCAGGTTGCTGGAAAAGCTCGATTTGGCAGCCCAATTCACGCAGGAGCGTGGCCACGAACTCGGCAATCTCGTGCAGCCGGTGCTCTTCGCGCGAGGTCGTCTCGCGTTCGACCAGCTGCCGGGTTAGTTCCAGAACATCGGCTTGGCGGACAGTGAAATGCGTGAGTAAGGACGACATAAGAATACTACGCCAGGGCACCTTCAGGACTTTGGATAGGCTTGCAAGTCGAGCTTATCGCATCGTTCTTGCATGTCGCGGATAAAGCAATCATTCGTCAGTGATTTCAGGGTTTCCAGCGAATTTTGCGTTTCTTGACAAAGCATTTGAATCATGCACAATACTCGGAACTCTGACAAGTTCGAGAGAGAACCGTTTGCGCAAACGTCAAACATTAAGCTGCACCGTCTTAAGATTCCGTCAACTTGGCAAGCATTCGTCGTCACCCCAATGGCAGTCTCCTGCCAGCTCATTGGCCAAGCGGCGGCGTGCCGGAAGCTGTGATCGCACTGGCTCAACGATAACTGTCGCACGAGTCACAACGGGCAAGTCAACAAGCGCTGCCACTGCGCCGACGCATCGTGGGAACAAGCATCTCGTTGTCAGAGTCAAATCACACCAGTTCAAGACACTGAAAGGATGAAGTGGAGGATCTATCGTTATGAAGAAGTTGAGCCTTTCGATCATGTCCGCGTTGCTCTTTGCGGCGCTAGCGATCTTACCGAACGTTGCCCGCGCTCAAGACGACCCGAAGGCTGAGTTCGAGCGCGTTTGGTACGACACCTGCTACACCAAAAAGGACAAAGTTAAGTGCTACCAGCTTTCTAAAGAACTGCTGGAAAAATACCCCAGCAGCACTTATGCAAAGAATGCCAAGGGCACTGTTGACCAACAGGATCTCGCTGACCTGTGGGAAAAGTTTCAAGCGGCGCTCAAAGCCTATTATGATGGGCCTGAGGCGGCGAAGCTGGATAGGCTTTTCAGCACCGGCGATGATTTTCTAGCTAAGTCAACGACCTTCCATCATTATGTTGCAGCCCAACAATCCATTGCCGGTGGCAGTGCTGTAATCGGCGAGATTTATAAGGACAAAGATAAGGCCAAAGGCTACGTCGAAAAAGCCCTCAGACTCTTTGACCCTTCCGCGCCCGCCCCGAGCAGCGATGAGGAGAAACAGCATGTCGCGCAATTCCGCGATCAAGTCATTGCGCTCGGCAATCAATATCTGGGCTATTACACCAAAGAGGCAAAAGGCGACCCACAACAAGCGCTTGCCTACCTAGGGAAATCCATCGCCATCAAATCCAGTGCGAATCCGAGCATCGGTTGGAAAGACCCGAACAATTACTATCTGCGCTCGCAGATCCGCAATGACGAATATGTCAAGCTGAGTGCCGAATACAAGGCGATGACAGACGATCAGAAGACTGGCGATGCGGGTAAGGAGCTGCTTAAAAAGATCAACGTCGTGGTTGACATGCTGATCGCCGATTACGCACGCATGGTCGCCACGGCAAACACTCCGGCCACGAAGCCTATGCAGGATTTCGGACGTGAGTCGTTTAACTCGCTCTGGGGCTACCGCACTGGCGCGCCTGAGAAGGCAGCGGCTTATTTGAAGAGCTACGAAGCCGACCCGACTATCGCGGATGTCGCCGTCCCCGCGAAGGCTGACACGGCGGAAACCGCTATGCCCAGCGGCCCGCCAACTACTGGTGGCAACGTTAAGATGGCGGCTGGTGGCAGTGGGGCCCCTGGCTCGACGCCTGGCACCAATGGCACTAAGGCTGCCACCACTAAAAAAGCAACGACTACCACTACTAAAAAGCCGGTGAAGAGGAAACGCTAAGCAGCCTGTCTGTGCCTTCGCTGCGACAGCGCAAGCCATACTCGACGAAAGCCAGCTCTCCGATGTGGAGGCTGGCTTTCGTTATGCTAGTACATCGTGGTAAAAATCCCGTGTGAGTAACGAAGGAACCGAAGACATTCAACCGACGCCAGCCTCTTTGACAGCCGCCGCAGGAATCACGGCTGAAACGGCAACTGAGGCAGCCGCGCAGGTGGAAGTTGAAACTATTACTGAAGCTGCGCTCACGCACGACGCTTTGCTGACAGAGCTTGAGGGCGTGATTGGCTACGCTTTTCGTGAGCGTGCCCTGCTCCGTCGTGCGCTCACCCACCGCTCTTTTGCCAACGAACAAGCCGACCCGCGTCCGCTGCACAATGAAGCCCTGGAGTTTCTCGGCGACGCCGTGCTGGAGTTCCTTATCAGCGCCTGGCTGCTGGAACTTTACCCAACACAAAACGAAGGCACACTCTCCAAACTGCGCGCCTATGCAGTCAGCGCGGTCAATTTGCAAAAGCATGCGGCGCGGCTAGGGCTGGGTAATTACCTGCTGCTCAATCGCGGTGAGGAGAAGACTGGCGGGCGACACAAGATGGCCTTGCAGGTGGATGCTTACGAAGCTTTGATCGCCGCCATCTATCTCGACGGAGGTATCGAAGCCGCCAAGGAGTTTGTGCGGTGCGAATTTGCCAGAACGTTTGCGGCAGTTGATCCGCAAAACCTGGCGATGGCCGATTACAAGACGGCTTTGCAGGAGCGCCTGCAATCGCTCGGGCTGCCTACGCCGCAATACGCCATCGTCGAGAGCCTGGGGCCGGATCATCATCGCGTCTTTCAGATTGAGTTGCGCGTCAGCGGGCGTTGCATTGCCACTGGACAAGGTACGACGATTAAGGGTGCGCATCAGGCCGCCGCGCGTACGGCGCTCGATAATCTGCTGGCCGAATTGGAGAAGCTGAAAGAAATAGAAGAAGCCGAAACCGCGCTTGCCGAAATCGCACCAACCGTCGGCGAGCCTCAATCGGCTGAGGCGGAGTCGGTGCTGACAGAAATTCAAACGGCTGAATTCATCGAAGAAGTTGCTGACACGCAGCCGTTGCCCGAACAACCATGACAGAACAAGAAACCTTCAACACGGCACAAGCCAATACAACTTTTCCCGAAGGCTACATGCCGTTTATTTCAACCGCGCCGCAAAAGTCCGTCCTGCGCGAATATTTCGAGCAAGGGCTGATCACCGTGGTGATGGCGCTCTTTTTGATGACTTTCATCGCGCAGGCAGTGCAAGTGCCGACTGGCTCGATGCAGAACAACATTCACATCGGCGACCATTTCTTCGTCAACAAATTCGTCTTCGGACGCCCGACGCCCGTGCTGGGCAAGTTGCTGCCGACGCGCGAGATTAAACGCGGCGACATCATAGTCTTCAAATTTCCACAGGATGCCAAAGTCAACTACGTCAAGCGTGTCATCGGCCTGCCCGGCGATAAGGTCTTGGTCAAAGGCTCGCGCGTGTTTGTGAACGACAAGGAATTGCCCGAGCAGCGCGTCACCATCAACCTGCTCGACAACCGTTATTCGGCGCATCCCGAAATCAAAGTCGCGCCCGCCCCACCCGGCACGCATTACCGCGTCTACTACGACGACCGCGATCACGACACGCCTGATTTTGGCTTCGGGTCAGATACCAAGTACGGCGTCAATGAACCGGTGATCGTGCCACCTGACAGCTATTTTGCGATGGGCGATAACCGCGATAATAGCTTGGACAGCCGCTACTGGGGCTTTGTCCCGCGCAGCAATATCATTGGGCACGCGCTCTACGTTTATTGGTCGTACAACCCGAACGATCCTGAGACGCAAAGTACCGGCAATAAGATATTGGACATCTTCACGCGCTCGAACTGGAAGCGCACCGGCACTGCGATTAAATAGCCGTCTGGGTGCGCACGCATCCGTGCGTGCCAGGCTTCCGGCGTTATCCATTCTGGTTAAGACGTTCAATCCCACACAGCACGCAAGGATGTGTGCGCACCCAGGTCAGAATGAGCCAGCAGTCGAACCATTCAACCCTAGCGAAATCCCTGCCGCTCCTGTTAGTGGCAGGGATTTTCCTCATCTACTACTACTCCAATCCACAGGCCGGGACGTTCTATGACTACACGCTGCGCATTGCCGTAGCCTTGCTGCACGGCCAATTGGGCGAGACCGAAGCGCCGCCTTCGTGGTTGAGCGAGATGATTCCGCACGAGGGCAAGTATTATTCAGCTTTTCCGCTCGGCAGCGTGTTGACGATGCTGCCGCTTGCTGTGCTCAAGCGACTACAGTTGATCGAAGCGTTTCCCGGCGTCTTGCTGGCTGCGCTTTCGGCTGCGCTTGCCGCGTTTTTCTTCTGGCGGCTTTCCGGCAAATATCAGGATGCGACGCCGCGACGCCTGATTTTGGTGCTCTTTCCGCTGCTGGGCACGTGGATGTGGGCGAATCTGGCTTTCGCCGGGGCGTGGCACGTGGCGCTGGGCGTGGCGGTGGCGGGCCAGTTGGGCGCGCTCTATTTCACGCTAGTCAGATTCAACCCGCTCGCCACTGGGTTCTGCTTTGCGCTGGCCTTTGGCAATCGCACAGAGATTATTCTGCTGGCGCCGCTGTTTTACTATTTACTTTATCGTCACGTAACACAAGCTGAAGCCAAGACCAAACAAACCTTCTGGCGCGCTGCCTTCAGTTTTTCGCTCTTCCCTTTCCTGCTCGGTGTGGCGACGCTTGCATACAACTATGTGCGCTTCGCTTCGCCACTCGATTTTGGCTACGCGCGGATTCCCGGCGTACTGCAAGAATCATGGTATCAGCACGGCATCTTCTCGCTCTACGCGATTCCGCTCAATTTTCAGGAAATGTTACTGACGCCGTGGAAGCGCATTACGACCTATCCTTACCTAGTGCCGACAGGCTTCGGCGGTTCGATCTTTTTGAGTAGCCCCTATCTGATTTTCTTGTTCCGACGTGGAGCAAAAGACGCGGCGCTCAAATGGCTGGCCTGGGGAGCAATCGTGGCGCTGACCTTCGTGCTCTGGTGCCACGGCAATCCGGGCGGGTGGCAGTTTTCTTATCGTTACGCGATGGTGCTTTTGCCGTGGATGTTTCTGGTCTTGTTGGAAACCAGCCCGCGCCGCGTGCCGTGGTATGAAGCACTGTTGCTTGTTTGTTCAATCGCCATCAATGCCTGGAGCACGTTTCTATTTTTGCGCACGGACTATATTCGGCCTTGATGCTCAACGCCGCGCTGCACGTTCATAAATTACTTTGCCATCAAAGATTGTCATTTCGACTTTGGCCTTTTCGATCTGCCCCGAATCAATTTTGAAAATATCGTCAGAGAGCACCGTCAGATCAGCTAGCTTGCCCACTTCGATAGAGCCTTTTAACGGGATTACCGGAAAAAGGTTGATGAGCATAACCCTTCAGAAGTAAGAAAAGTGTGACCAAACACCTTACTTCAGGAGGACACTATGCTCATCCAGGAAACCATAAACGAACCCGATACGCTGCTCAAGCTGCTGGTTAGTCTCGACGACCAACTGCAGGCCTTGCAACCGCAACTTGCCGCCCAACAGTTGCCGCGTGACCGTCGGGGCGGAACAGCGCGCTTGTGCGCCGCCGAAGTACTGACGATGATGATTTACGGGGCGTGGCTCGGGCTGACCGACAAGGCCAAACTCTACTACTACTTTCAGCGGCACCACTGGGCGGAGTTTCCGGCCTTGCCCAGTTACAGCAAGTTTGTCGAGGCGACCAACCGCGTCGTACGTGAAGCAGGTGCACTGTTGGGTCAACAGTTGCAAGCCAATCCTGCGGCACAACACGGCCACCCCGTGGTCTTGCAAGACTCCACGCCCGTGCCGGTTTGCAAAGTGGCCCGTGCCAAACAGCATCGTACCTTCAAAGAGCACGCGCGCAAATCGCGCAACGGGAGTGGCTACTGGTATGGTTTCAAACTGCACGTGCAGTGTGATCAGCGTGGGCGTTTATGTGCCGTGCGTTTGACGGCCGCCAACGTGGATGATCGGCAGTTGCTCGACCCCTTGTGTGAGTGGATCGAGCACGGCATTGTGGTGGGCGACCGCGGTTACATCTCGCAAGCAAGGGCAGAAGAACTAGGGCGGCGTGGAATCAAGCTCTTCACCCCAAACCGCAAGAACATGAAAAAACTCGCCACGCCGTTCCAAGTAGCGTGTCTGCAAGC
Source organism: uncultured Acidobacteriota bacterium (assembly GCA_963699175.1). Classification (GTDB taxonomy): domain Bacteria; phylum Acidobacteriota; class Blastocatellia; order RBC074; family RBC074; genus JACPYM01. Next base: position 3,973,588 of record OY969418.1, read on the forward strand.
CCGGCACCGGGTTGAAGAGGCGTTCGAATTTCTCAAGTGCTGTTTCGGCCTGATCCGCAGTACACATCGGGCGGATTACGCCTTCGCGATTCACTTGCTGGTGTGTTTACTCGCCTATTCGCTCTTTAACTTGCTGTTTCAATAAGCACTTTTTCCCGGTAATCGCGTTCATAGATTCTCACAAGTTGCACAGCGACAGTTCCTTTGGCCGATGTGCTCCCTGAAATATTCTTCCCCGTAGTGGATGGTTATCTCTTCCCCCGGATTGATTTGCTTGGTCGTGTAAATCCATATTTCGCTGCCGTGTATAACAGCCTCAGCATTCGGGCGGCAGGCGTGATTGATGTACCGCGCTATATTTTTGCGGTCTCGCCCGTCAATAAACCTGCAATTACTGAGAGCGAACTGGAATTTCCCGCCTAGTGTTTCCGACTCCCTCTTTCCAATGATACGGCCTCTATATTGGACTATCACAGCACCTTGAAGAATGGTATGGGTTGCGACTAAGCCGAGGCCGGTTTTAGTGCGGCTGACTTTTACTAAGGGGTGAACGTGTTTACTCACAGATGGGGCACCTCACACTTTGGATTTTAGACGGTGGGTGGACTAATTGCCATCCATCTCATTTCTCGCCGCTTCATTGTTCGCGCTCACCATTTCCCGCAATTCCGCATAAGAAAGGGAGTCCTGCCACGCTTGGTTAAGCTCTCCGCACGTTGTTTGGCTTACCAGACGTGCAACAATCTTTTCATTCACTTCACAGCGGAGGGCGATCCACTTATTGGCTTGATAATAATTGGCAAGGAAACTGAGAAGGGCGAGGATGACGAAGAAGTATTTGATGAGTTTGCGATAGTTTGGCTTAGGGACGTAGTTTTGTATTTGCATATAGGTGTTGATAAGGTTGTTTTTGGTTTGTGTTATGATTTATGTATTAAAGCTTGATCTGCTTTGAGATTGCGCTGTGCTATCTGATATAGGTCTTGGAAGTCCAGGCAGGTAATGCAGCCGTCAATCCCTTTACAATCGTGGCTAATTGGCGTTGTGTTCAGCAGTGGTTGCAACTCCGCCGCTAAGTCCACAAGGGTTTTCATAAAACGAACTTTTCGCACTGGATGCACCACTCCGCATATTCAATACCGTTAATTTCATCGTTTGCTGCCTGTCTCTGTTCAGTTGTGTGCGTTGAAAGGTGCTCTGCGGGTTTATTGAACAGGCCAGCTTCGTATTCGTGCCATCGTTCTTTCATAGACTTATAGCAATTCCTGTTTCTTTAATTCCTTTTTGATTTTCCAGATGTAGATGTAAGAGGCTCCCGTCTGTTTAGAGACTTCGTGAGGCTTTCGACCTTTTCTAAGAAGCTTCACGATTCGGAGATAGAGTAGTGTTTGTCTACGCATTGGCTTGCCTGGTTACTTTTATTACTTTAATAATATTCCTATTGTTATATTCTGTCTAGGGTAGTTATCCCCATATTACTAACTTACCTTTTAATTAAGCCAATAAATCGTATATGCAAATAGGCTCAGCCGAGCATAAAGCTCCATACATCAAAGACCTCATCAAAGACTATTACAAGAATCTCTGGCAGGACGAACTCTACCTTGAGTTGCTTCGTGATAATCTCGGAGATAAGCGCAAAGAGATTGCGGAGATTGATTTGAAACTTGAGAAGAAAGAGTACCCGTCCAAGAACGCGGGTGAGAAAGCAAAATTTGTTGCCCAAGAAGGATTGAAGGCCATCGAAACGAAAATCGCGAAAGTCGAAGAAAAGATTGCTCACTACTGGCCGAGGCGGATTGCGTCAGTCACGGAGTATGCTAAGAGCCAGGGGATAGCAGTATAGCCACGTATGTTCACCCTATATTCTCGACTATGGCTTTAATCTCTTCCAGTTTTTGCTCAATCTCGTCAGCCTTTGGCAGATTCCGCCACGTTCCATACCGATAGACTTTCGGACTCCGCAAGCCGCTCAGATTAGAAGGTCTGGTCAGCCAGAAAGCCTGTTTGGGAAGTAAGTTCAATTTCTGACGAGCTGTTGTGTACTCCCTAGTTGTGCCAGCCAGAATGTAGACCCATTCTGTTGTGTCTTGTCCTTGAGGTTTCATCAGCGCAATATATCACAGCCACTCTACAATCCACAGCGTTTTCCACAAGTCCAGTATTAGCAAAATATATGCGGCATGCTCTCATCATCGATCATGAAGTCCTAAGTCAGCTAAGCGTATTGTTGCATGGCATTTAGAGAGATTAGAACGGCAACGTATTCAACATAAAAACGAGCCTCGAAGAGTTCAAAACGCAATCATTATGAGCGCACTTTTCCACAGGCAGATAAAACTTAAAGCAGGCAGAAGCGGCAAAGGCAGAGCTTGTAAAGATGTTTTTGCTTAAGCGAAAGCCCATCTTTGAATGCCTGATTGCATTGGCCGAGGCCGGTGATAAAGATGCGCGTAAAGAATTGTTTGAACGAGTTTGGGGAAAGGTGAACAAGCAGATTGATTTGGGCGGTGAAATTAAACATCAGCTAGATGTCTCAGAAGAAGTCTTTACCGCTATCGTCAAACGAGCGGCAAGCAGTCTTAACAAAGGCAGCACAAAATGACCTTATCAGCTTCTCGCAGATTCTTGACCCGCGCTATCAGCCAAACTGGCATCACGACCTCATAGCCCAGGAGCTAGAGGAAGCCCGCAGGAAAGTCGAGAACGGCCAGAACGCCCGCCTCATCCTTGAACTCCCACCGCGCCACGGCAAGAGCGAAGAGACGACAATCAAATTCCTGGCGCAAACACTAGGAATTCACCCAGATTGGCCGATTATCGTTTCATCCTATTCCGCAGAGCTTGCCGAAGACTTTGGTCTTAAAACAAGGGACACACTCGACCATGAACATTACCGAGCCATCTTTAATACGCAATTACGCCCGGATACTCAGGCACGAGGAAGATGGCTTACCCAGGAAGGTGGAGGTTATACCGCTACAGGTGTCGGAGGCGCAATTACAGGTCGAGGTTTTAAGGTGGGAATTATTGATGACCCATTCAAAAACCGAGAAGAAGCAGATTCAGAAGTCATAAGGGAGAAAATCTGGAATTGGTATACATCTACGTTCTACACGCGCCAGGAAGGCGTAAGCGCTATTATCGCCATCTGCACACGCTGGCATCTTGATGACCTCGTAGGACGGCTTTTACGGCAACAGGAGGAACTGAGAACCGCGAACCTACCCTTTGATGAATGGGAAGTCGTGCAATTCCCCGCGATTGCGGAGAAAGACGAAGAGCATCGGGAAAAGGGCGAGGCGTTGTGGGAAAGCAAATTCAACCTTGAAGCCCTTGAGAAGATAAAGAACGCCATCGGGATTTATGACTGGGCATCGCTTTACCAGCAGAACCCTATCAGTCCAGCCACACAGGAATTCAAGGAGAGCTATTTTAAGACCCGGACATGGGCCGAAGTCGAACGACTCAAGACGCGAAACTTCATCACGATAAACACAGCGGTATCGAAAGCGGCATCGTCAGACTACACGGGCATTGTCCGTAACTTCGTAGATAAGGAGAACAATTGGAATCTGAAGGCTTACCGGATGAAGATAAGCCCGCTTGAGTTGATAGACCTACTGTTCACGCTTTACAGGCAAGACAGGCCAGAAGCCATCGGTATCGAAAAGACAATTTACCTACAGGCAATCAAACCGTTAACAGCGCAAACGAAACACCTTCCTTCCCATTGTTGAGCTTCAGCACAACCAAGTTAATAAGGAAATTCGCATAAGAAGCCTGCTACCGCGCTATCAAAGCGGCTCGATCTATTACATCACCGGCGAGTGTAAAGACCTTGAAGAAGAACTTATGACCTTCCCCAAAGCAATTAACGACGACGTTATGGACGCAGCAGCGTATCAATCACAAGTGGCAGCCCCGCCTGACCCGGAAACACCTATGCCCGAACAGGAAGAGCCTAATGGCGATATTTACGATGAATAATTGGCTCGCTCGTATTCATAACGAGCCACACCGCAAACCCAAAGAAACCGAGGGCCAGCAAAACAAAAGTTATTAACAACGCCAAAATCATAACCACTCCTCACCCAGTACAGGTGCAAGCGTCGTGCCCCTTCAACAATGAATAAACCTCAACACTTATGATGGTGCGCCTGTTGATAACTGAATGGGAACAGGTCAAAGAACGCTTCAATCCGATTGAATTGAAACAGAAGAAAGGGGCGTGTATCAGTACGCGATCCCGCTCTACAAAAGGGCAGAACTATCCGCGTTTTCACCTGCACGTAACGAAGAAACACAAAGTATGGATGGAAGTGTGGGTGCATCTTGACTGGAAACGGCACAAGAAGTGGGAGACGTTCAACGCGCAGTTGGTTGACTTTATCCACAAGCTTCAGCAGGTATGATACAATTAGGTCAAGAGATTATGCTCAGCTATGAACTAGCCAAACAACTGAAGGATGCAAATTTCCCTCTCCCAGAGCGACTTGATAATTGCCGAGCCTATTTAGGCGCACCAAATGATGTTGAAGGTTTCGAGCAAAACAAAGTTCCTCTTCCTACCCTCTCCGAGCTTATAGAAGCGTGTGGAGTTCATTCCGAAGGTCTACCTGTGTTCAAACAATTGAACTGGCACGCCAAACGCCCAAACGGAATAGTTGCGACTCCACAAGGCGGAGTTAATGCCGATGAGGTTGGTTATTGGTCAGCTAAGGCTCGTAAGGGCAAAGGTCTTTCCGGCCATTTGACAGCTTGGGGTAAGACACCAGAAGAGGCAGTTGCGAATCTATGGCTCGCGCTTAATGCCAAGTAGCACTTTTCATATACAACTAAACACAGCGACACATCGGCGGCTTTGTACAGGCTGCGGATAAAGTTTCGTCGCTGTGGCTTTATCCGCTCCTTTGCATAGCGCCTCCACACGTCGGGCGCTATTTTTTATGGATGAAGTGAAAGAGATAACCGAATACAACGGGGTTACGCTCAAGCCAGTCTCTGAGCAGCTTATTGACGAGCACAAAGACACCGAGCGTCACGGCAGAACGTGGCGAGAGAATAAGCGCACCTACCTCAAGCTGTACATCAACCAAAGAAGGAATCCCAAGAAGGTCGGCGATACGCTGATGTTCTCCACGCATCAGACGATTCTTGCCTCACTTTACAAAGACAGACTGGACGCGGAATGGATGCCACGCGCGGAAGGCGACGAAAATCGTGCCGAGCGTATCAATTCACTGTATGCCTTCGATTACGGCGAAATGGGCAAGGCGGAGCACGATTATGATGCTTACCTTGATGCCACCTTCTACGGAATAGAGTCCGAGGACTGGAGCCATTTTGACCGCAAGTCCTTGACCCCGATTCCGACCGTGTGGGACCCGCTTGAAACCTACATTGACCGCAAAGCCACGACGATAAATGGCAACCGCTTAGGACAAGGTGCGATGCGTTTTGGCGGACGGGGCGTAGTCAGGACGATGCAGGAGATGAATGAGCACGGCGGATTCTTCAATCTTGCCAAGCTCGACTCAGACGAGAAGAAGGGCGCGGAGGCGAAGCTGAACCAGCAGGCCCGCGACGCAGCACGCGGAATAGATTCAGGCTTAGATACGGATGTCAAAAACAACAAGTATTATCCCTTGTTGCAGTGGTACACCTGGATTGATGGCAAGCGGTATTTGATAGAGGCCGGGAACGAAGGTAATACGATTGTTCGTTTGCAGAGATTGAAAACCGAATACTGGCCGCTTGAAATCAAACGCTTGTATCCGATGTCTCACACGCTCTGGACGCCGGGTGTGCCTGACTTTACAGAAGATAAACATCGGTCGCGGGCGCTTATTCAGAACTGGACGCTCGATGCCGTGAAGCTGGATGTCTTGCCGGAGTGGATTTTCGATAAAAACAAGATCAAGAACAAACAGCAGCTTCGAGAACACAAGGCGGGTAAGTACATTGAAGGCGAGAATATTGATGCAAACACCATCATCCCGCTGACCAAGCCATCCATTCATCAATTCTCTGAAAACCTGATGGGTGTCCTTCAGGTAAATGCCGAGAAAGCGATTGCGACCCCTGAGATTCAGCAAGGCATCCTATTCGGCCAGAAACGCTCAGCCACCAAGGTTTCAGAAGTTTCAGCCAATGTAGACAACCGTTACGGCCTGGCCGCTTCACTGTTCAGCCTTGCGGAGACAAACACCGCTTACATTTGGTACGACCAGTACAAGCAACATTTCAAGGAAGGGACAGACAAAAAGACGATTCGGATTATCGGCCCGCTTGGCCCACGATTGGAGCCAATCACCGCAGATGATCTCAAATTCAAGCAAGACCCGGACGTAAAGATCGAATCGCGCATCGTTTCGCAGGCCCGCAAGCGCGAAGAGCGGAACGGCCTTGTCGTGTTAGGCCAAGTGCTTCTACAGCCCCCCGGGTCGAATATGCATGGGTATTCGCACGAAGATGAACACTGAATGGCAAGCATCGTGAACGCCGATTGGCACGATCATGAACGCGCGCGGAGCGCGCTGGCCTTTAAGTTCTACTGCTTTGCCTTCACTTTGGTCAAGGCTTCTTTCTTGCGCATTGAATCGCCAGTCAGACACCCCCGGCGAGGCCGGGGGCTTGATAGTCAGTGCCGTCTCAAAGACGGCTAACTAAACCACGGCGGCGTGGTTCCCTGTGTGTTCGACTAGAAACGCCCGCTCTCATCCGAGCCTTCTTGTTCTCGGATATAGCGTTTGATTTGTTCTTCATTGAGGCCGACCGTGGACACATAGTAACCGCGTGCCCAGAAGCTCTCCCCACTGAAGTTGCGTGCTTTGCCACGCAAACGGGCGATATGGATCGCGCTTTTGCCTTTGATGAAACCGATCACTGAAGCCACCGCGTGCTTTGGTGGAATCGCAATGCACATATGCACGTGATCGGCGGATGTATGTCCTTCGATGATCTCGCACTCTTTTTGGCGTGCCAGCTCACGGAAGACTGGCCCGAGTTTCTGGCGCAAATGCCCAAACAACTCCTGGCCTCGTCGTTTGGGCACAAACACAACCTGATATTTGCAATCCCACTTCGAGTGGGACAAGCTTTGCGCATTCTCTGACATAAAGTTCTCCCTTGGATCAGGCCTATCAAGCCCCCAGGGGAGAACTGACTCCCGGAACGCTCAAAGCTTTTCAAGTCGCACTGGTCGAACCACTTGAACCACTTGAAGGCTTCCTCATAGCTTTGGATAGTGCGCCAGGAAAGGTTTCTTAGGTAGATTTGTTCCTTGATAAGAGTTTGAATAGGTTTTCCATACTTCCTCCGTTGGAAACAGCTCAAATAGCCGTGTAAAAACCTATCAACCCTGTAGAATCAACAATATGTGAGAGCATTTTGCTTTCCGGAAACATCTCGTCGCATCGGTTGATTCTAAAGGGTTTATGGGTTTTCAAGGCTCATTTGAGCATATTCCTTTGGAGGAACGATGGAAAACCTATTCAAAAGCTTTATCAGAGAACAAGAATACCTGATGTGCAACTCTTTTTCGTAAGTCGCTGATTTCAAAAGGCGGCGTTTTCAACCTGAAGCTAATTTGCTGAAAATCACCGTTGAGAACAAAGGACTTAAAGAGAGTTGCACATCGCGTAAGAATACCTAAGAAACCTCTCCCCGCGAACGATCCAAAGCTACAAGGAAGCGTATAAATGGTTCAAAGGCGCAGAGCTAACCGAAGCAAGCTTGAAAGATTGTGTGATGTCAATGCGCGAGGGAGGCTTAGAGGTCTCCTCAATCAACACCTACATCAAGGCGTTTAACGTCTTTCTGGCGTGGCTCCACGAAAACAATCACTGTGTAAAACTGAGACTCCCAAAACTCAAGGAAGTCGAAAAAATCCTCTTTGTGCCAAGTGACGAGCAGATTGCAACCCTCATAGCTTATAAGCCTCGAAACTTCGGGCAGGAACGAACGCGGGCACTTATCGCGCTCACGGTTGATACTGGGCTACGGATTCACGAAAGCCTTTCCCTCACTCGTGAGAATCTAAACTTAGACCAGTTGATGATTACGATTAAAGGCAAGGGGGGCAAGGTGCGCTACGTGCCGATGTCGCAAGACCTGCGGAAAATCCTGTTTAAGTTTATGCGGCACGAACACGACTTGATTTTTCCGACTCGTAAAGGAAAGAAGGTCACTTACTTTAACGCGGTGCGGGATTTGAAGGTCTATCTTGAGTACTGCAAGCTTCCCTATTTCCTCTGGCACTCAATGAGGCGCTACTACGCAACAGCCTATGTAAAGCACGGGGGAAACGTGTTTGCACTTCGGCGGGTCTTGGGGCATTCCTCGGTGGCGGTCACTCAAAAATACGTCAATTTGGTCAATCAAGATTTGGCGGATTTACACGTTAAGTTAAGTCCGCTCTCGCGGGTGGCGTAAACAAAAGAGGGCACGGGCGCGTTGTTGCGTTCGTGTCCTCGTTCAAGGTCTTACTTCTTCGCCTCGCTTAAGGGCTTAGGCTTAAAGTGTAGTTCTCGCTCTACTGGCAAGATAAATATTCCTCTGTTGTTCCTGTCACCCCCGATCCCCTCAAGGTCTTCCAGAGTGAAGTAACCCCACTCTTCATCATCACCGACAACGTAACCGAAAAACATAAAGCAGTCTTCTTCCTGCGCTCCTTCCGTGACGAACCATGTCCAGACGGATTGCGGATGAAAGTACTTAATGTGTACGGTCTTGTCTTTGGCTTTTTCTTGAGCATAGAGAGGCGGCAGAGTGGCTTTCAGTTCGTCGGGCAGTAGATCATGCCCGCGCAGTTTACGCCGTTGCTCTGGTGTCATCGGGTGCGGCTCCGTTCTGCGCGGCTCTTGCGGCGACGGGTGAGACTCCCGCATCTTCCGGCGTGTTTTCCTCGGTCTCAATATAGGCCGTGAAGTTACACTTCGGAGCGTTTGAGCAGCGCAGGAACTGATACGGCTGCTGCGTCTTCCGGTTGGTGCCTGTCCGTGTCTGCATCACACCGTTGCACCCTTCGACCAAACAAGCGTCGGCACTGTGCATATACGGAAGCTTCCGGCGCGGTGGCGAGATGACGACTTTCCATCTGTCTCGTAACACCTTCAACTCCTCTTCGTCATCACAGCGGATGGTGAGCGACTCATTGCCGCCTCGGACGTTCCAAGTAAACTTGGCTAGTCCTGCGTCATCAGCCGGAAATTCGGCCACGGGTTTAATCGGATTCGCGGGTGCGCCCGATTCCTTCGTTTGCGGTTTATTGCTTGCCATATTCCTCCTTTTGAAATGTGGCGTGCGTGATAGTTCAAATGGGATACCACGCGAGGTTGGGAAAAATGGGGAGCGTGTGAAGCCCCCCGCCAAGTGTATTGGTTCTGCTGTGTAGAAAGCGTAGTGCAAGTACGCAGCTTTCCAATTGCTCCTATTAGTAAGTATAGAGGTTGTTAGAAATTGGGGGTGACGCGGTTATCCACAGGGGCAACGAGATTTTGTATTACCCGCGTAACATCTTCTTGGTAGGTATCGGCAGGCGGCTTGCGTAACGTAGCTGGTAAATCAATAAGTGGCCCGTAGCCGACGTTTTCGCGCTTTACGACGATATATTCGATGTGCGGATAGTTATCCTCAAAAAGCTTCTTCTTGAGCTTAAACTCGCTGGTTTCCTCTCCTTTGGCTTCGACCGCCTTCTTGGTATCGTTTAGAAGCGTCACAATAAAATCAGGGATGTGTTTGCAGATGACGTTGCCGTTAATCCCACGAAGTTCAAATTTCACTTGCGGCTCAACGCGCTTTATTCGTTTCGATTTCAAGAGAATGTCTAAATCACGCGCGACGCTTGCTTCGAGCATCGAATCGTAGGTTCGTCCGTTATATTGAGTTTTCCGCGCGTTTGATCGGTGGCCGAGAGACATTGACTAAAAGTCTAATAGCTTTACGAAATCGTGGAAGTCACAATTTCCACACACCACTGAAGGCGTAACTGTGCCGTCGTTGGCTATTGAATGGTTGCCGTCTGGTCTTCCTAATTCCATACCGTCTTCACATTTTGGGCAAAACAAGATGGCGATAGTTTTTCCATGAAGCTTAGCAGGTATCCAACCGCCACCAGACAAGTGTTGTTCGAACATTGGGATATTTTCCAATTTCCTCACTTCCATCATATAAATTCATTTAATGGCCGCTTGCCTTTCTTCACACCCTTGCGCGTGGCTCACGGGTAGGTTCTTTTCATAGCAGGCTATGGCTATCGGACAGCACGTGTGGATAGGTCTGTGGAAATCTGGATTATTTTTCCAGGTCTGTTTAGGCTGTGGCTTTTCCGGTGCTTTCAGTAAAGGCTCTCGCGCCTTACAACCTATCGTATGCCACGGCTTGTAATGGTTTTCGATGCTATCTCTATACACCCAGCAGCAATACTCTTTAGCGTGGGTTTGGTAGTCGCGGGCGGGTGGGGACAGTATGGGCTGTGAGCGCACAGAATCGTTTATAGAAGGAGTTTTTTCTTGGACGGGTCTTTTATCGTCTTGGACTGCCTCCTTCGTGGCAAGGTGCCATTCCTGCATTATCCCCTTATGCCTATGTTGTTGGCATTTCCTTGTTTCGATAGTGAAGCCTTCCTTACGTAGCTCGTTTATTCTGGTGCGATATTCTGGGATGTAGCTTGATTGGAAACCTGTTCCACACACCCACAACGCGCCGTTTAGAAGCTGAAGGATTGTTTCTCTTTGCGTCTGCATATAGTTTATTTTAGCATTGTACAAAGGAGGGATTATGTATCTGACACTATCACTATTTTTCTTGTCGCTGATTCAAACCAACACGGATGCACGAGATTATGCGCTAGGCCGATTAGTGGGTATGGTTGTTGGCATAGGGGCTGGAATTTTGATTGCTGTAATGTTGCCACGATTTTTCACAAAGAAACGGAAAAGAAAGTAGGTGACGTTTTCTTCCTCCCGATTAATTGGTTAATTTCTCCGTTATCTGGTTCAAGAACTCAATCCTTTTCTGTCTCTTGTCTTTCTCACAAGTACAGTTATGACTATCAGACCAGCAACTTTCACACCCATAACGGTCTATCTCGTCCAGTCGATTAAAAATCCATTCCTTTAGCTCGTCCGTTTCATTGCTTACTAAACCGGAACGAAATCCTACTCGTTTATTATAGGCTTCTTCCCATACGGCTTTAGAGACAGCGCCAAACCCTCTGCAAAGGGGGCACTCCATACAATGTTTAGAACAGCACCCGTTCGTTGCCTCCACCCCGCAAAATTTGCAAACTCCCTCTCTCCAATCATACGGTTCTTTTCTTATTGGTTTTGTGTTCATTGTTTTTATACTCGTTAATTATTTGCTCTAAAAATCCAGCCGCCGATTTCTTACCCTTGTTTGCTTTTATCCACTCAAGGTCTTCTTCGGTAAGGCGTATCCGTTCTGTGTATTTGTTATCTGTGTAGTCATACATACTCACTGTGCCCTAGTGCCCTATAAGACCCCCTCACGTAATCCCTCTCCCGTTGCAAGTTGGGGTGTCGCGTATGGGGTGGCTGTCCACTTATCCACGGGCTTATCCACAATCCTTTTCTCTAAACGGCGAAATCTTTTTTGAAAACGCCGCTTGCAAACGGTGTCGGGTCACTCTTTCGGGGGCTAGTTCTTCACTAGATGCTGCGTGGTAAAACCTGCGCGGATTTACTCTTTAGGCGTAAAGAGCTAACGAACCGTTTACCACGCAACACTTAATGAACAAAATGAAAAGCCGTCTGCCCGACCAAGGGAAGAAACGGCTTAACAAATGTGGTCGGGCATTTTGTTATCTTTGTTCTCTGGGATGGAGTATGGAAAGGAGGTGATATGAGTTCTCACCTATCTGAAGTATGAATGAGAAGTGAAAAACGGTCAAATCGGGGTTGTGGATAAGTTTGTCAAATGGCTTATAAAAATGCTGGTCTAAGAAACCATCGTTGATTATCTCCTCCATGCCAAGGCCATTGAATAGTAACGACCCCATTTTTTGTGTCACCCCACTGTAGGTCTAGGCATTGGCCGCTATGTTTTGCGCTTATTTTGAATGAATGGTCGTCTCGCTCCTCAAAATTCCAATGTTGATGTTCGCTGGCAGTGTAAGTTTGCTGACTTACAAGTGAGCCTTCCTTGGTACTACAATCCACTATCCCTAAACACCTATTTGTATAGTTAGAAATGATGACTATTGTACCATCATTGTGTTGGCGTAACGTCCATTGCTGATTCACATCTCTATGCTGTTCCCATTGATGCACGACATCGAGTTCAACTTCCCATGGCACATCTATGCATTTGTTGCTTTTCTTATTTATTAAGAGAAATCCCGTTTCCGAAGTAATAAATCTGGTAGGTTTTTTGGGATTATCTAAACACCATCGAAGCTTTTTGCTTAACTCTGGCTTTAATTGATGAGTTATTTTGTTTCCATATATAATATGTTGATACTGGGTGAGGTCAAATGGAATGTCTTTTGCTTCCTGAGTAAGTAAGATTACATGTTTGTTTAGAGCATGTGCATACCCAACCTCATAAAAAACATTGGCATTACATCCAGTCATTTCAGCCACGATTACGTCAGCCTTAGCTATTTGGTTGTATACCCTATCAAGAATCTTCTCTTGGTGAATTTGCTCATCCGCGCGTGTACAATCAGCACCTGCATCTTCACATGTTTGTTTGATCCCAAGTAGATAAATATCATCAAAACTTGTGTGATATGGCATCAATACAAAAACGGATGGTTTAGGCGGCATATTTCCTTCCTTGTTCAATTGTAAAATCTAGACGCTTTTCGAGCGGCGAATTTTACTTCTGACCTCTGAGGAGGTCAAGCCAAACTCTTGAAAGGATAATATTTACGAGCACTTGGCAGATTCTGACCGTTGAGCTATATTCCGCCCAACTCGCAGTGGAAATACCCTAATGGCTGAGGACGCTGCGGAACGAGGGGTGCTGAAAAGCGCCCCATTACTGTTTATGTCCACTTATTTCAATTCATTATTGAAAATCTTTGCGAGTCAAGTTGCCGCGAGTAAAAATTCTACATTTCTTTGGCAGCTCTTACCAACAAATCACGCTTACATAAATAAGAGCTTTTATGGCCTTGTGGGTGAGGTGTGTATTCACTCGTTGCAAGGGTTAGCCGAAAAAAAATCCATTATTGTGAATAATTATCAACAGGCAGCTTTTTATTATTGACAACGCGATAAAATCGGCATATACGGCGAATTGGGAAGTGGCTAGTTATACCTAGCCACGCGACATCGGTGAGTTTAGTCAACTCTTGTAACAACGCGGAGGCCACTATGCAATCTCTATCAGCTAGCCGTCCTATTCAAATACTCGTGTTTTTTGCGGTCTGTGCTACCTCAGCGTTCCTGGGCTTCACTTTTAGAAGCAGCGCCAGGACGGCCACAAAAACATCAGTTCCTCCACAAATAAAGCAATCAGACGAGAAGATGATTGACGTGCAAACGTTTCCTGTAGAGCCATATGGGCTAAGTGAATTTAACGTCAAGAACACCAAATTTACTCTGGGTCAAAAATTTAACGCTAGGACGCTTGCGGGGCGTGGTGGCGGGGAGGTCGAGGACTGGTTGGAGAACCTTGAGTTCACGCTTACAAACAAATATGACAAACAGATTGTCTGGATTAACCTCGCAATTATGTTCCCCGAAACTATGGCGTATGGCCCGCGCATGGTTTACCAACAGGATTTAGGTATAAATCCCAAGTTCGTTGGAACTGATAAAGAAGGTAGGTTTGGAGATCCGATTGCTATAAAGCCTAATGAACAATTCAAATTCAAACTTTCCAGTAACTATCTGAAAGGCATGAAGCAGTTTCTCGCATCAAGATCATTTCAGCTAGACTATCTAAATCAGGCAACTATACAAGTATCAATTATTGAATTTGATGATGGTATGAGGTGGGAACAAGGAACTTGGTATAAACCAGATCCAGATGACCATAATAAGTGGGTGAGGGTTAAGACTCCTAAGTAAAGCTATCGCAAAAACGAAATCAGCTTGTTTGTTGCCACTTACGAAGCGGAATCTATATCCAAGTGTAGACAAACCGCTCTAACATCAGAGACTAAACAGTCACATTTCTCGAATGTGTCAGAAATGCTGTCGCGCCCTAAATTGAACGCGATGGGTAGTAGGGGTGTGTTTATGAGAAAGCATGTCTTCAGTGTTGCACTTATTGTAAGTGCAACACTTTCCTTTACAATTGCAAATAGAATGTCGCTGGTCAGGGATTATACTGTGTCGGCGCAAAGCCCACCCCAAAATTCTGGCCAATGTCCAGGAGGGGGAATCGGTTTGATGTAACGGCTGAACCGGCCAATACATATGCTTGTGGAAACCCTGAAACTTGTCCTGGTATGGTAACTACTGCGCCGTATCCAAATCCCACAGGATGTGGTCGAAATAAAATAATAGAAAACCTTGTGAGTTGTATGGCGGGATTCACTTTTTGTGAATCAATACCTAGTTACTCTGTTGCAACTGATGTCTGTTGCCCGTGCGACCAAACAGTCCCTCACTTTGAATGCCGTGAAGGGGGCCATTGTGTTGAGGTCTCAGGTTGTGGGACAAATCCCTGTGATCAAAGTGGTAACTTCTTCTGTCCATGTCCCGCCGGACAATATAGCCCGCACCTCGAATGTAAAAGCAATGGACAATGTGGCCCTGTAGAAGGCTGTGGAACAAATACCTGCGATTACATGGGTCAATGGTGTAGCGGATGTGATTTCGCAATTTGCGATCCAGGTCTAAGTTGGAACTCAACTCTATGTTGCTGTTCAGACGTATATGGACAGTGTTCTGACACTCCTATGGTGATAGACGTATTGGGTAACGGATTTAATCTTACAAGCGCAATAGGAGGAGTCAATTTTGACCTTAAACCTGATGGAATTGCTGAGCGTCTAGCTTGGACTTCCGCAGGGTCAGATGATGCCTTGCTTGTGTTGGATCGCAATAGCAATGGAGTTATAGATAACGGTACTGAATTATTTGGCAATTTCACCCCACAACCTACACCGTCGCAGGGTATGAAAAATGGTTTTCTTGCCCTTACCGAATATGACAAACTCTCCAATGGAGGTAATAGAGATGGTCAAATAGATAGCAGAGACAGCGTTTTCAGCCGATTACGACTGTGGCAAGATACCAACCATGATGGAGTTTCAGTGCCAAATGAGCTGCATACTCTTCTGGAGCTCGGAATTGCAATTATAGATCTAGACTATAAAGAGTCAAAACGTGTTGATCAGTACGGCAATCAATTTAGATACCGCGCAAAGGTAAAAGATGTTCACGGTGCTCAAGTCGGTCGTTGGGCTTGGGATGTCTTCTTAGTTGTTCAGAGATAGCTGAACCTCAATCTTATTTTTATCCACATTGACAGCTTTCGCAGCTTTGCTACTATTTAAGTACCTAGTTGCGTAGGTGTAAAGAGTTTGAACTTTTGCCCCTCGATGGCTACGCAACTAGCTGTCGGGGGGCTTCGCATTTCCAAAGGTCGAAATCAGCCATTAACCAATCAGAACAATATGAACCCACTTATCATAGTTGCTTCCAACGCGATTACCGGGAAAAAGTGCTTATTGAAACAGCAAGTTAAAGAGCGAATAGGCGAGTAAACACACCAGCAAGTGAATCGCGAAGGCGTAATCCGCCCGATGTGTACTGCGGATCAGGCCGAAACAGCACTTGAGAAATTCGAACGCCTCTTCAACCCGGTGCCGGGCTTGCAGACACGCTACTTGGAACGGCGTGGCGAGTTTTTTCATGTTCTTGCGGTTTGGGGTGAAGAGCTTGATTCCACGCCGCCCTAGTTCTTCTGCCCTTGCTTGCGAGATGTAACCGCGGTCGCCCACCACAATGCCGTGCTCGATCCACTCACACAAGGGGTCGAGCAACTGCCGATCATCCACGTTGGCGGCCGTCAAACGCACGGCACATAAACGCCCACGCTGATCACACTGCACGTGCAGTTTGAAACCATACCAGTAGCCACTCCCGTTGCGCGATTTGCGCGCGTGCTCTTTGAAGGTACGATGCTGTTTGGCACGGGCCACTTTGCAAACCGGCACGGGCGTGGAGTCTTGCAAGACCACGGGGTGGCCGTGCTGCGCAGCGCGATTGGCTTGCAATTGCTGACCCAACAGTGCGCCCGCTTCACGCACGACGCGGTTCGTCGCTTCGACAAACTTGCTGTAACTGGGCAAGGCCGGAAACTCCGCCCAGTGGTGCCGCTGAAAGTAGTAATAGAGTTTGGCCTTGTCGGTCAGTCCGAGCCAAGCGCCGTAAATCATGATCGTCAGCACCTCGGCGGCACACAAGCGCGCTGTCCCGCCCCGACGGTCACGCGGCAACTGTTGGGCGGCGAGTTGCGGTTGCAAGGCCTGCAATTGATCGTCGAGATTAACCAGCAGCTTGAGCAGCATATCGGGTTCGTTTATGGTTTCCTGGATGAGCATAGTGTCCTCCTGAAGCAAAGTGTTTGGTCACACTTTTCTTACTTCGGAAGGGCTATGCTCATCAAACTTTTTCCGGTAATCGCGTTTCCATAGTCGGAGGCGGCGTAATCGGCTTCCTGCTCGCACTGGATGCAAAGAGGAAGCCAAAACAAGAAGTCACAATCAGCGACCTGTCCGAACTGGATAAAGCGATTGAAGAAGCATTGAAGGATGACGACGCTCACACCGTAGGCGACCATCTCGACTCTTTAGAGGAGAGAGTTGGCTACCTCAACGAAAGCCTACACGCCTTCAGGCACGATGCCGCCCACGATGCCAAACTACTTCGCCTCCTGCTCGAACACTTCGGGCTTGAGCATCAAGTACAGCCTCAGCAAGACGTATTAGTAAAGACCTCAAGAGCCAATGGAAAAGCCAATCAATGAGCGGCTCTCTTCTCGGATTCCGTTCCCGAAAGAATTGCAACTCGGCCAGGATGTCGTAATTACGATAGACGGGCACCACATAATCGGGAATGTCGTAAAGGTGAGTTATGAAGACCAGCAGGATGGCAGTGCAAATGTCATCTATTCTGTAAAACACCTCAGCGAGTAAGTAAATCGCAAAAAGTATGAAGAACTTAAAACTGAGTAAATTGCAGTCAGGTGAAAATAACTCTAATTGGAAAGGTGGTCGAAGCAGCGACCAAGAATATCAAAAGAAATATAAACACGAATGGTATCTTAAACGTCGCACTCTCAATGGGCGTAAATGGTCTGAAGAGAGAAAGGCAGCGTATAGCAAGAGATATAGAGGGGATATTCATCACAGTTATAAAGGCAGTACGGCGGGTTATCACGCTATACATATTTGGGTTAATAGCCGAAAGACAAAGCCTGATAAATGTGAACACTGTCATCTTAATAAACCATTACAACTAGCCAATATAGACCATAAATACAGCAGAGACTTGAATGACTATATGTATCTGTGTCGGAGTTGCCATATAAAATGGGATGTAGAGCATAATAGCTATAGAGGAGCGTGTATAACGGGTGTGCCTCATCCAAGACAACAACAACAACCAAATATTTAATCAATCAACTAACTTATAAACACTATGTCTAACTTCCTACCATCAACATACGAAAAAATCCCAACAACAAGCAACTACATGCGATTTCAAGACGGGGAGAATAATTTCCGAGTCCTGTCTAGCGCCGTCGTAGGCTTTGAATACTGGAACACACAGAATAAGCCGGTACGCTCGAAAGACGGATGGAACCTCATCCCTGAAGATATAAAGTTCGATGAAGACGGTGGTTTCAAAATATCCCACTTCTGGGCATTCGCGGTGTACAACTACGATGAGCGAAAAATACAAATACTCGAAATCACACAGAAGAAAGTGATGAAGGCAATCAAGGCACTCGTGGATAATCCAAAATGGGGAAATCCGCAGTCCTACGATATTTGTGTGACTCGCACTGGGAAAGGGTTTGAAACTGATTATGTGACTATGCCAAGCCCGCACTCGGAGTTGAATCCTGAGATAGAGCAGCTATACAAGAATCTGACTATCAACCTCGAAGCTCTCTTCGAGGGCACCGATCCGTTCCTGCCTCCTGTCGCCCCGGATATAGCGGAAGCGGCGAAGCAGATGGAGCAAGCAGCATAAAAATTGACCGCCTTGGAGGGGAGGTTTTTGTTTATACAGATAATGCACGTCTCAAGTTCAAACTGTGGTTCATCTGTACATTTGATAGCACTTAGGCTAATTGGCCTGTTCTCATATAGCTCTGAAATATTCTGTAAAAAGAGCTTAGCAGTCTACGTGGTCTGATGGCACGTCATCTGCAATAGTCAAAACTGTTCCTGAAGAAGAAACAGGAACAAGGAGGGAGTTATGAAAAGGAGATTGACACAAGTTGTAGGCTCAGTTGTTTTATGTGGTGCGATTGTAGGCGCAAGCCAAATCACGTATGCACAAGGTGATTTGAGCAAACAGGCCCGCAAAGATGCGGCGTGGCAGGCAAAAATGGAGCGCGACTATACCAAGCTTGATCGTTGGTTGGCGCGTCAGGAAACGAAGAGAAGCAGCAAGCTAACAAAAGAACAGAAGTTTGACACTCCCTATACTGCTAGGGGAAGCGAAGTGGGATTTATGTCGCAAGGTCAATTTGTAGCAGTGGGCTACATTGATAAATCCAATAAGTTTAGGTCTTATCGTTAAGAGGAGTGAACACTAAACCTATAAATGAAACGCCTGATTTCGATATTCGATGAGAATTGAGATAAGCAGGTTTTTCTAAAAGGAGGAAGTCATGAAAAAAATAGCGACTGGATTGACGAGTTTTTCTTTGTTGTGTCTGCTGAGCGCGGGCGCGTTGGCGGATCACTACAAAAACCTGAAAGAAAACATCAATATTAGCAGTACCGTTTATGTAAACGGTGTGAAGATCAAACCTGGACGTTATAAAGTACGTTTTGACGGGGCCTCACACGAAATGAAGCTTGAACGCGATGCTGATGTCGTGGTGACGGCGAAAGCTACAGTCGTAGTGAATAGTGACAAGTTTGACCGGGACGCGCTCTTAACGCGCGGCAGTGAAGATTCGATGCAAGTAACCGGTATCCGTCTGGGCGGCCAGCACGAAGAAATACAGATTACTGATATTTCAACCAATACCAGTCAGGACGAATTTGAATTTGAGGATGACTTTAACCTCGAAATGTGTTGGTAAGTAACCTATTAGCTCGCACACAAAGAAGCCCATCGGTGCAAATCGGTGGGCTTTTTGCATATCTGCATTTGGGGATGACCTGAAAGCTGCTGAGTAAACGTAAGACCGCCCGTGGGATGGGGCGGTTTTTATTTACTATTCCCTTGTGCAATAGAAGACATCGGTGATGAAAAAGCAAGTATATATTCTAGTCAAAGGAAGTCTGATGATCATCTGCACTTGAGCACATGAAATATTCAGATAAGTGATATAGATGAAAAAACTAATTATGAGCCTTGTCGCTGTCTCAATTATTGGGTTGGTAAGTCTAGGCGCATTTGCACAAGGAAAAAACCTAGAACAGAAAGTCTCGTTTCGAGAACGAATGTGGGTTGGTAATACAAACGTAGAGCCTGGGCAATACCTTGCTAAATATGACGCTAAGACCGGTGAGATAAGCATCATGGATCATAAAATGGTGATTGCCACAGCGAAAGCCACTGTTAAGAGAAACGAAAAGTATTCTGCGGGTAATACATTTCTGAGTAACAGAACTCCTATGGGTGAAAGGCTTACAGGGATTCGACTCGGAGGCAGCCACGAGGAAATCGTTCTCACTGATATACCAATCGAGTAATTACGAGAGATGTGTCAAAGACAAGGTCAAAAAGGCCATCGGCGCAGAGTCGGTGGCCTTTTAGTTTTTCGGCTACGGTCAAAGTCGAGAAGTAGCTCGGCATTACTCGTTTGGTGTCAATCCTATACGCTTCGGTGTGAAGATTGCATAAGTTTATATACTTCTTGTTCCACACTAAAACCGCATTGTGATTAGGCTCAACACTTACTGGTTTTACTAAACTCTGGCCCCTCAAATGCAATACTTACCAGTAGATCAGTTGCAATTACGCACGCTGATATATCGAGGGGGTAAAAGAAATGAGAATACAAAATCTAAAGAAATTCGCGTTTGCGTCGGTGTTCGGTCTGGGCCTCGTAATCGCACCTGGTCTGTCAAGCTTATCCAGTGTGCAGGCACAAGACGGGCGCTGGAATCAAAACCGGAGAAACGATAATCGAGTGGATCGCAACCAGAACGGTGTGGATAACCGAATTGAGCGTAACAGGGGGGGTGACCGTAACGGCAACATTGACCGCAACAGAAATGGCGTGGATGATCGTTATGAAATAGACCGTAATCGTAACGGCGTTGATGACCGATACGAAAGCAACCGTCGCTATGACAATCGTGGTTATGGGAACGGTGGCTATGGAAATGACGGCTATTACGGGAACAACGGCAACTACGGATACAATAACGGTGATTACCAGAAAGGTTATCGAGACGGCTCACAACGAGGCCGTGAAGATGCCCAATCGAATCGAGCGATGACGCCAAATAATTCAAGCCATTACCGGAATGGTAATGCTGCCTATCGTCAAGGCTTTGAACAAGGCTTCTATCAGAGCTTCCGGCAGTACAGCGGTCGCAGATGGTAAGGTTGATTTAGGATGTTCCTCTCTTACTGAAAAAAGGCCACTCGCATAAAAACGGGTGGCCTTTAGTTTATCCGCATATTGGGCGGGACGGTTCTAGGATAGGAATGATAGGAAGGCTTGGCGAGGGGCTAATCGCATGATCGCCACGGAAACAATTAGCTCCCGTGCGGCAATGGCCGTTTCATACTCAAAGCCCCTCATATATGCGGGTGTATTGTTCCTTCTTGTGGTTGTGGAATGTGCGCGGGTAAGGTCTACATCAAGCACAGACGCTAACCGCTCGACGCAGGCTCCACCAGCACATAGGCTGACGGGGACAATTGAAATGTTCACTTAAGAGTGTGCAGCTTTACGAAGCAGACTTTCTCGTGGTCTTGCTGGGCTTTGACGGTCAGTAATACGTCGCCGCACTTCGGGCAGATATTCAAACGGGGGTTATAAACTTTCCGGGATGGTTTTGATTTCCGGTGGGTCACTTGGTTTGTTAAACCACACACGCAGTATGACGGTCAGAATGGATTTTGCGGTCGTGGTGTAGATAAGATACTTTTGTGGCAAAACACCGTCTATCACGGCTCCTACTTCAAGGATTGTGGTCATTACGTTTACCCAAACAATCTTTGAACTGAGTGCTCTGAGGAATGAGTTCATATATGTGAAGGACTAAGATACCGTAGAGGCTTGGTAGTTTTGACGGCGCTGAATGAAACAGCGGTGGTTGGAACTTTCCTTACGAATACCCTAGTCCACCCCGGCTTCGTCTCTTTAATAATATTCTTTTCAGATTATTTTGCTAGTAGGTTATCCACCTATTGCGGATAGTTGAATGTAGGCGCGTCGTCCGGTACTTCAAGGGCTTTCTTCAAGTCCTCAAGAGCTTGCGGAGTTTTCGCAAATACAATTGTGCCGGTAAAGCCTTCAATGACTGCTACACCGATTTTTCCACCGTCGTTGATAATAAATTTCTTTGCCATAGTTTTAGGGGTTAATACATACTTGTAAGCTGCCTGTACGTTTCTGTAAGGCGTTTTCTTTTCGTGTGGTGCGTAGGTGTCGAAGTAATTCACGACATCTTCTTCACACAGGAAATTGAGAATCGCGTGGCCTGGGATGACAATCTGTAGCGGTGCGTGCTTGAGGTGCTTTAGCATATCCGCTTTCGTGGCCGGCACGAACTCGGTTTTCACATCCCACTTGCGTAGGAATGCCGTGGCCTTCTCTTTAAGCGTGTCGTAGAGCGGCTGCGGGATGTCTGCGTGATACTCATTGAACGTATAGTTCGGCGGCGTTGGATAGTCTGTCTCAAGCACAAGACCATACTGCCTGACCGTATCACCGACCTTATACAGCCAGTTTCCTTCAATGGTCGTGCCGCTCATCTTCGCGAGCCATCTATCGGAAAAATTTATCTCGTGACCAGTGAGGAATTTGATTTGTGCCTCTATCGCATTACAGGCTGAGAATGAAACACACGAAAGAGAATCTTCCTTGCCATACTGGATTTCTTTGGTTGGGAGATACGGTCTCCAATCTCCTGACGGGTTTCTTTCCTCGTAGGAGATGAACGTGAAGACACCTGCCTTGTAGTCTTGTGGGCGCATCCCAAGGCGGACGCCGTGATTGATGACTTCTGGCATATTATTCAAATAGATACTTAATAATAAAAGGCAACAGTATGTTCACGATAATCAACCCGCCTATCATGTAGTTGAGGGTCGTCCTTACTCGGTCAAGTCGGGTGTCAATCTTTTCTAGTTCCTGCTTGGTGGCCTTCTGTGCCTCAAGGTCATCGGTTTTCTTCTCCAATGCATTAAGCCGGGATGCTGTTCCATCCTTTAGGTCTTTGATGTCTTCTCGCATCCCTCGAAATTCGGTGCGAAGCTCGACAAGTAGGTCGTGGTCATTTGTGAGTTCTTGGTCCATGTCGCTTACTTAAGCGTTAATTACGTGTTGGTAGGATTTGGTAACTTGCGGGATTCTGTGGAGGGTGTAGGCTGTGGGATATGTTCTTACTGCTTATTTTTGCAGTTGTGCTGATCGCCTCACTGAAACCGTCTTTAGATTCCTGCGAGGGCGAGACTACTGAACGGCTTGAATCGCCCTTTGTGTAGCCACTCTGCTGACTGCTCGCGCGGCCTGTCCCACTTTCGTAGCGGGCAGTTTCCCGGCCCTATCCAAACCAATCGCTAAACCTGTTTGCACGGGAGTTGAGAACAGGGCTTTTATCGCGGCAAAGCTCGCGAGTCCTTTCAACGCGCCACCCGGAGAAAACCCGCCCGCACCCAAGCCAATCCCCGCGCTGCTCAGAGCTTCTAACAGGTTTGTCAGAATGTGCGGCTTTGAGAGCGTTTCATCAAGTACCGCTTTTTGAGTAATCGCTTTCGAGTAGTTCTGGAAAATCTTTGGCAAGGCCGGGTGGCTGTCCTGCACAATCCCGCGCAACACATTGGCGGTTGTTTTCAAAGCCGTGATTCTTTCGGGCGTAGCGTTGGCGGAATTGAGCCACTTGGAACTGCCGATGTAATTATTATCTATAACCTTACGCAAATTGTTTACACGGTCAATCGTCATACTGGTGCTGTCACGCAGGGCTGCTACAGGCAGGCTCTCGACAATTGCTTCAACGTCTTTCGCGTTCAACGCGTCCTTATAGACATGCATCAAACGCTGGCGCACTTCATCCAAAACGGGCGCGGAATCAACCCGGCGCGTGTCGTTCTTCAGAATGGTTGCAATCTGTGTATCCGCGTTCCTGATTTCCTTTTCCGCTGCGGCCAGATAACCCGCCTTACTCTTGATCGAGCCTTTGCTGATAATCTCGCCTGCCGGTGATTTACCTGCCTGCACGACTTTTTTGGACACGCCCAAATTTTTATTTACTATCCCTTCCGTAACTTTGTTACTTGTGAGCAGCTTGCCGAACTCTGCCAGTCCCTGAACACCGAAGCCGATACCGCCGCTCACAACTGCGCTTGTCCCGGCCTGTTTAATCGAGTCTTTGATTGACTTGTTATCGTTCAAGCCTTGTGAGAAACCCTGCGCCGCTCCGACTGCCGCCGCCTGACCTGCTCCTTTTGCGATGCGCACTGCTGCCGTCGCGCCTTTCGGTGCTGGTAGCCCTGCCGTCGCGACATTCAACGCGACATTGCCAAAGCTGCCCAACACCTCTTTGTTTGATAACTGCGTTCCTGGGTCTATTTCGGCTTGTGTGACCGCTCGCGCTCCGGTCTGTTCCCTCAAAAGCTGTAAGAGCCGTGCCTTCTTCGGATCGGTGTTAGGCACGTCGTGCATTTGCTGTAGCGCGTTAATTACGTCCTGAGCGGACTTGAGCATCGCGACTTCTTCATCGCCCGTCTGATTGATGCTTCCAGATGCGACGCGGGCCGTAGTCGCTAAACCTTGCCCGGCCTTTTCCACGCCTAAAGCGCCCGCAGTCTTCTGCACAATGTTTTTCTTGGGCGGCTGTGCCGGGGCCGTTTTATTGAGGCCGAGTCTGGCCGCCACTTCCTCAACATCTTGGTGAGTCGGAGTGCCGTTGAAATTTACCTTTGTTCCGTCTGCGAATTGAATAATAGCCATATAGTTATTGAATTATGGTGTAGCTTAAGCCGCTGCTCGTGACGCCTTGCGTGGTGGTCGCTCCTCCGCTCGGAGCAATGCCGCTACTTGTCTTTTGTCCAGTGATATTACCTGTAGCGGTCTTAATAAATTGTTGTAACCCATTTAGTTTCGAGGTAAGTACAAGTCCGCTGTCATCTATCCCTGGGGTATAAGACTCCAAGAGTTTCTCTTCATTGGGCGTAAAGCTTGTCCCACCTCTCGCTTTGGCAAGTGTCGCTTTGATATTCCCGATTAGGTTTCTTAACTGTTCCGCATCTGCACTGCCAGTACCAAGATTCTTTGCAAGGAATTGTTTTAACGAACCCTGCCCAAAGCCGCCCGTGCCCGCGAAGCCTGTTTTGTTGCCAAGGTCTAGAGCCTGTTGCGTAAGGTCATATAAGGTATTGTAGGTGTTTACTGTTTCCTGCTGCGCGGCTGATAGTTTTACTGTTTCGGTCGGGCTTACTCCTGAGTTGGAAACTGCATTAGCCACCGCATTTTTGTAAGCGGAAGGAACATCAGACAATTTAGCCTGTCCTTTGCCTATTAGATCAACCCAGCTATCTACAACGGGATTCCCTGTGCTACCGGTCTGGATTGAACCCACGTTCTTACCGTCTTGATAGACTGATTTCAAAAGCGCGTCGTATTTGGTGGCTGTGCCTTTGCCAAACTCTGTGTCTATCTGGTCGGCGGCGTGTCCCCATTCTCCGGGATTAGCCGCAATAATCTGTCGTACCCTTGCTTCTTCTGAATTGACTGGCGTTGTCGGTACGATAGGCACTGTACCCGTAGATTTAGATGGGGCCTGGTAGATAACTTTGCCTGTCGCCGGGTCAATCAGCGTCTCGCCTGGGCTGATAGACACCGGATCAACCTTCGGGCTTATTTTCTGCACATCGCTAAAATCACCTTTACCACCCATTGCGACATACTCAGCTTGATTGTGCGCGGGCATCCGGTCACTCGTTCGGTAGACCGTTCCACCAATGTCATAGAACGGCGCGGTGACTCGATTATCAAAGGCGAACTGCTGGCCCATCTCTTCTCGTGCCTGCTGTTCTTGCTGTTTAGCGGTGAGGTCTTGGAGGTGCGTGCGGGTCAGATTCAGCGTGTCGGCAACCAAGCTTATGGCGCTGGCAATCCCTTCTTTAGAAGTGTTGTAGTCCTTTTCTTTCAGATTGAGCGAGTTCGTAATGAAGTCCTGCGCCAGCTTCAAACGGTCAAGTAGATTGCCTTGCTGGATTTCAAGCGGGATGCCTTTCTGCGCGGTGTCTGCGGCAAGCTGTCCCTCGGTCTCAATTCCTGCATTTCCCGAATTCATGCGTGTTACATAGGGAAGCTCGCGGATGGTTTTATTATTCGCGGCAAAATCGCTTTCAAGTTGTGGAAGTCCTTGCGCGGTTCTGAGGTCATTGTAGGACTGCTCGTAATTTGGAGCGGTCAGACTTGAGAGCTTAGTCTTGAGCGTATTGAACTCGGCAAGCGCGGAATCAATATTGGACTCGTCTGCGGCGATACTGTCAGCAAGGGAGCTTGACTGTCGTTTTGGTGCGGCCTGCGATCCCTGGAATAACTGGTCTTGGTGCGCGTTGAGGCTATCCGTTATCTGATTAAGTGCGTCTGCTCGTGGCGTGAAGCCTTGTTTTACGATGTCAAAGACATTCTGCTCGTTGATGTCGTTCCTGCCGGAAATGGACTGAGCAAAAGTCGCAAGCTCGCGCGGGTTTCCGAAAGCTGCTTGGCTGGGATTCTGTGTGTTGTAGAACTCAACCTGGTTTTGTCCCGGCTTGGTTCTCGTTCCGATGGACTGGTCAAAGCCAGCGCCGACGTAAGGATTTGGCATAGATAGTTAGTTAAATGGCTTCATACTCATCTGAGAAATTGATTGTCCCATTTCCTCCCCCGCTTATCTTGACTTCACCTGGGGTGGTTGTTGTGTCCAGGTTCACGGTTCCGGTTACGTCTTTGGTGGCAGTAAGTGGTCTGATTCCGAGCGGGAAATAAACGGTGCCGTCACAGTCGGTGGCTAGTTCCTTGTAGGTAAACGATTTCCGTGGAAATACCATCAGTTCAGTGGCAGAGAGAGCTTGCCCGACCTTACAGCCGCCGATAGTGTGGATCGCGCCAGGTGTCAGGCCGGATAGTCCGGTGGCCAAACCTGCCATCACTACTGTTGCGCTGCTCCCGTTAACCGCCGTCACAATCCCGATTGGTTCAACGACAATATTCGAGCGGACGCCGTGCCACTTCTGATAGCTCTCTGAGATGTCTCCGATAATCGTAAAGAAGGTGAGCGGGGTTAAGCTCGATCCCCAAACATTTGGGTCGGACGAAAGCTTGGAATCGTAGTGAGGCCACAGCGAAGCAATAGCGCCGCTCGTTAAATCTGAACCATCACTCTTTTGGACTTGGTAATAATTGGAGTTATCGTTTGAACCACTCCTGTCCATCGGTATCCAGTAATCCGTACCACCAGTCAGCGCATCGTTGAAATTGAACGTATATTCAGCCGCATTGCTTGGGTCTATCGTGCCGCCCGCGACTGTGGAGGCTGAGGTAGTAATTAGCGTTCCCGGAGAGCCTGCGCTGTCGTTGTAAAGCTTGCAGGTTACGTTGTCAGCAGGCGTGCCGTTCTTTTCAAGGTAAATCTTGAATGACTTCAGCGTGAAGCCAAACGGCGCTCTGAATTTGATTGCATACTCTTCCTGCGTAGTAGTGCCAAAGTCCGTATTGCCCGCTCCCCAACCGGGAGAGTCACTATCTACCGTCCGGTAGAGTTTGACACCCGTGGCTGCTGGGACTTTTACGATGAGGTCGCCAACTGCGAATGAGCCAACTACTGTGACTGTCTTTGCCAATCTTTCAACGACAAAATCAGTCCATCTGAAGCCCTGCGCTTCGGCTGAATCTGCGATTAAGACCTGGCCGTCCTCGCCAACCCCAAAGCGCACATGGGCTGAATCATCGCGCGTCAGCAAGTCTCCCTTAATCGTGAGCGGAGAAATATCACCAAGCGTCACCGGGCCAATTAGCACCCAAGTACCTTTCACAAAGCGGTACAAGATAAAATCGCTGCCGTCTTCAATCACGGTAAACTTGCCCTCTTCAGCGGAAGCGGGCAGAGCGCCTAAAACCGTAGGGTCGGGAATAATATCTATCTCGGAAATACGGTCGGTCTTATGAAAATGTGGGTCTGGCTGAGGCATTAGCGATTGCTTTTTAAGACTTCAAACAGCGGGTCGTAGGAAAGTAATTCCGGCGTGTTCGCGCCACTGGTCGTGTAGGTAAAGCGGTACTGTATCTCGCGCGTGCGCGGCTGCACGGGGAGGTAAATCGGCTTGTCCTGCGTGGAAGGTGTCAGTGTCTGGGAAACTGAGGTAAACGCATCGCTCCTGCCTGTTCGGTACGCAACCGTCACTACTGTATTCGCGGCCATCGGCTTGAGGTTGAGCTTAACTCCGTAATGTCTCTTTAGCTGGTCAGTCCCCATCTTATGCCAGAGCGTACGCATCATCGCGTTGTTCTGCTTATTCGTAGCGTGGGAAATCTCAATCGCCTTGTTTCCTAAGCCGTCACTGTAGCCAATAATCACCCGGCCATTGAAGGCGGAACGAACTGAGAAGATGTTGAACGCCCCTTCATCACCTGGGGTCTTCACGCTCGGTACAAACGCCTCACAGAGAGCGCCATTCTTCATCTGATACACGCCAACTACTTGCCCGCTCGAACCGCCGAAAATCACGGTCTCGATGTGTTGGTGAATCGCGCCCGGATCAACGCGGAAGATCTCGCCGCCTTTGGCAATCTGTGGGATTGTCCGGTAAGGCAGAAATGTATTGCCGTCAAAGCGGTAAATCTGCCCCTTTACGTCTGGGAATCCAAGCAGCCCTTCAGATGAAGCAAATAGCGCGTGCATACCTCTCATACGCAAAGAATATGGGTTATCAGGCAGGGCTGAGCCGGTAGCGAGGATAATTCCGTTCCAGTCAAAAACGGTGGCGTCGTGGGTTGTGGGTGTGCCGCCTGACAACGCGCCAAACCGCGTGCCGGTAAATAACTTTCTAAAGTATTCCGCGAGCGACTGCGCCCTATACCCTGAAGGCATTTTCATCGCCTCTGCGGTGACAGTGGAGGATTCATCTACAGAAACGATGAAGCGCCCCGCTCCGATCTTCAGCGTGCCTGCCTGTACGGCCATCGGATGCCAACGGTCGTCCGTTTCTATTGTCGCAAAGTTGTCGTTTTTACCTGCGGCATTACCGACCGGACATCTGCCGAGCTTGCTGGCTGAGGCGTAATAAACGTAACCATTGAATATCTCAAGCCCAAGATTCGTGCCGTTGGCGTTCGTCAAAAACAGGTTCCACGTAGAACCGTCCGTGGATTCAAGTATCTTAGCCCCTGCAATCATATACGCGCGGGTGTTGGAAGCGTCCGCCGTCTCGCGCATAAACAAGGGGTCTGCCGTAAGGCTCGCGCCAGCACCTAGAGAAACAGAGGTCATTGCCAGAGAAGCTTTCAACACTCCCGGCTCACTGAAAATGTCCATCCCGCTCGCGAACTCAAAACCGCCCTTATCTTCTATTGAAGGGTTATCAACTTGTCCTACTTGGAAATTGCCGAAAGAGGTTTGTTTCATGGGTTTTCGCGGCTTACTTGCGTCCAGTCCTCATCTAATGCGCGTGAGACCTGGCTGTAATTTGCATCACTGCTGCGGCTGGTCTGGCTATAGGTAGCGTCTGTTGCCCTTGGTATTTGCCCCCATAACGGAATGTGTGGGGTGAGGAGACTAAAGGTTGCCGTCTGAACGGTTGCTGAGATAGTCGAGCCGAACTTTACGACTGGTGTCTGGATTGAGAATGTCGCGGTCTGAGCGCTCGCCCCTACCGTGATTTGCGTCTGCACGCTTACGGTAGGCGGGATCAGATTGAATGTACCGCTTAGAGCACTCGGAGATGTCGTAGTACTCAGTACAAGGGTAGGCGTGGGGATTGAGAATGTCGCACTTTGTACTGAAGGCGAAACTGTAACGCCGGTCTGCGTGGTGACGGTGACGGCAGGTAGGCTGAAAGTGGCTGATTGTGCGCTCGGACTTAGCGCAACTCCTGTCTGCACACTCGGAGCCTGCACTGAGAAGGTTGCGCTTTGAGCACTCGGACTGACTACAAAACCCAGATTAACTGTTGGGGCCTGTAGGCTGAAAGTCGCGGTTTGCGCTGCGGGACTAATTCTCGTTTCCGGTATGACTGTTGGCGCTTGAATTGAAACCGTCGCGGCTTGCGCACTCGGAGAAATGGTAACGCCCAGTAATACCGTGACCGCCACAATTGAAATAACTACGCTCTGGGCTGTTGGTGTTACGCTGGCGTCGCTGCTGTTAGAGAACAGCCTTTTGCCCAAGAGTGGTTTGAGTGGGAATGAACGACCAAAGCGGGCCATATTAGTAGGTGCTTGCGCGGTTAATTGCTTGTATTGCTTTCACGATCTTCCCAACAGGGCCGGGTGTGTAGTCCACGTAGACCCAGATGGCAGATACCTGAACTTTGTTGACGTTGGCTGCCGTCAGGATTACGCCCGCCTGTATCGAATCGAGTGTCGAGCTTGTCCACGGATTGCCGTCTGGATCAGCGTAAAGAGTAATGGGAACAGTCGAGCCTATCAATGCGCTGACGTTGTTGGTCTTCCAAGTCGTGCTGTTTGGGATAATGGCGGCGGACTGAGACTTGGTGCCACTGGCAGCTTTCTCGATTTCAAACTTGAATGCGGCAGTCGCGTCGGCAGTATCGTTTCTGAACCTGCCTGAAACGTGAACGACGTTGATAACATCAACTGACGAAAGGCCAAAGTTCGCTATGTTGAACAGGTCTTCGTTATTGAGCGTCCCTGTCTGAATGTAATCGGTCGCGTCATTCGCAGGGTTCTCGTCTACTAACCCCCAATCTGTACTAGCCCCCGCGCCCCCGGCAGTGTTCAGCCATGCGTTCGCGTCTCCTGCTGCGTTCGGCTGACGCAGAATCAGTTTTGAGTCACCGGGCCACGAGTTCTGCTGTGTACCCGTTGTGTCGTTTAACCTCCAGTCGTCAAAGTCAATTGAGGCTGTACTGTTCGGCGTGATGCAGCCGATTACGATTCTGCCCCACGAACCTCGAATATCGTTTGAACCAGAGGCGAACTGTACTCCATCCAACCGGGCTGACAACGTACCAGGATTGGTTGTTGAGTCCATCCCCATTTCTACAACGTGCCACTTGCCATCATTTATAGCCAAGCTCGCAGAACCAATCTGTGTACCCGTTGAATTAGTCAATAACAGCGTCCCGTCAGTGTTGAGCTTGATAGCGCCGACATTCCCGTTCCCCGTTGTGCTGAAGCGTATTAGCTGAATCAGTGCATTCGGAGTGGTGTTTACCCTGACAGCCACCGCTTGATAAGCAACCTTGTTCTGATCTGAAGAGAATAGGTGAGCGCGGGCGAAGCCTGTACTCGCGGTGGGCGCTGACTTGCCGCCATACGAACCAGTACGCGCGGCGTTGTTATCAATCGCAAAGAAACCAGAGAAGGCGTCTATCTCTGCGGCGGTCGCGTTGTCGTTGATTTCAAACCCACAAGAGAATAGACGGGCCATAATTTATATTTCTACTTCTATCCAACAAATCGCATTAACTGCTGCTCCGGCGTGGACTCGAATGCGGCAAGCATTGCCAATTACCAAGACAGGTTCTTGCCCTAATGGGAACTGGTAGATGTACTGGTTGGTTGGGGCCACAAGTTGGGCGTCGAACAGCCTAACCGTAGTAATAGACCCTTCGGAAGTACAGGTGTATCCAGTAGCGGAAGTGCTCAACGTTAGCCCCGCAACAGAGGCAGCGGCCTGATCCGCGCCGTTCAACTTTATACAATCCGCATCAGCCGAAGCGGTCACTGTTCCAAACACGGTGCCCGTTTCCAACAACTCAACCGCGATTGGCGTTGCCGCAGCAGAGCCATCGAATGAAATTCCCCAAGCAACAATTTTGCATTGGTTGAACGGCTTCAATTGAAGAAGGGTTTTTATTGATGTGCCGGTAGTCACTGCCACGAACTTGGCAGTCGTTGGCATGGCTCCGTTGTAGATTCTATATCGTGCCATTTGTGTTTGAGGTTAATTATCTAGTTAAGGTTCAAAATGCCTTCCGCATCCCACTGCAAAGTAAAGTTTCCGGCTGAAGATGACTTATCTGCACCGAAGTCTATGTAACAGATAAGCTCATCTGCACTCGAAGCACCGCCACGGCTCTTATAAAGCACCGCGCCTCTGGCTGTGATAGTCGAGGTAGACCAGGTGAGGTCATCGGCATCAAACACGCCTTCATTGTCGGTGTTATCTGCGGTGACGGCCTTGTTCGCGAGCGCAGACCCGCCTGCGGTGTAGTTAGTGCCTGAGACTTCGTTGGTAACATCACTCCGCTTTGTGTGCGAGTCCTGGTCTGGGGTGTAGCTTGAAGTGACGAGCATTACTTTGATCGTATCAGTGTCGAGGTCAAGCGCCCCGTTCATGATGTCCCGCTTGAATGAGTTGTAGATTACGCTTGCCATACTACTTGGCCTCCTTCAATTCAGCCGTGCGCTGTTTGATCTCAGCCTTGGCGTTCTTAATTCTCTGGGTGCAGTCCTCCACTTTGGCTTCAAGCTGCGTGATGCGCTCTTTGAGCCACTGTTTTGACCGGATAATCCGGCCCCCTGCGTCCCGCACGATTCCTCGGCGGGATTCAATCTCTGCTCGTGTTGGCATAGTTATGCGGTTAATGACTTAATAATTTGAACCGTCGTCATCGGGAACGTGGGCGGTAAACTCTTGCTGTCTCGCGCGTGGGAACATCGTGGCTCGCATTATCTGTGTGCCTTCGTCAAAGTTCTTTTTTCGCAAAAGTGCTGATTCAGTCTCGCCGTTGTTCTGGTGGTACTTGTGGGCTGCGAATTCGCCTAAGAGGTAATGGAAGTTGGCGGGAATCTTCGGTGTATCTCCGCCTGTGAGGTCTGCGGGCAAAAGCTCCATACTTACTCTGAGCCTGTTCGTGCCATCCTCATCATCTGAAGGCGCGGGATAGACAAAGAAATGATTGCCCTTGTAATTGTAAATTGGGTCTGACTTGTCCCACTGGCTCAAAGCCGTTTCAAGTTCGTTGCCGTACTCAGAAATTAGGTCTTGCTCTGATTTGTAGCGGGCCGGGATAAGTCCGTCTCCGTAATTTATCTTGAGCCAATTGATGTGATGGATTCGCGCTTTCTCCATGTAATCGGACTGACTTGCAACCGTGTCTTTCACATCCTCTTCCTCAAAGCTGTCTTCCTGCTCGTCAATAATCAGACTGTAGAGAATCCCGTACGCCACGTTGTAATACAAAAGCTTCTCCGCTGTCGGAAACATCGTGGAGTTGGTCTTGGCAATGTAATCGGTGTAAGTGTCGAGGTCTGTCGTGGTCATACATTTGAGGTTACTCCAAAGCCCCTATAAAGAGGCTCAGGGACTAAACTCAAACTAAGTCGTAGTCGTGAGGGCTGCGGGAGCGGCAAAGCTTGCGCGTGGTAATACCAGAGCGCGGAGCGTGCCGGAAGCGAGGTCGAGCGTGCCGGTTGATTCGTTTTGGAATCTGACTGATACAGTATCGGCTGCGGATACATAACCAGTGACGGTTATGCCCGCGAGGTCAACGCTGTGAGAAACGATAACGAAGTCTCCCAGCACTGCGCCGGTCACGGTTATCGTGGTGGTCGCGCCTACACCATCAGCCAAGGAAGCTGCGTCATAGGTTGCGGAACCGGTGAGAATACCGGCCAACACGGTACGGATCGCGGTAATGTCTGCTAAGAGAGAATCCAGCACGGCTTGAAGCTGGCTGTCTCCCTGACTCGAACGATTGTTGATTTCTGCCATTGTTTTACAAAGTTACTGATTAAGCGTGTCGCGCTACTTAAGCGAGCGCGTCTTGAAGGCTGATACCGTCTTTGACTTCAGTCCGATCAGCCCGCATTGCTGTTGCTGAGTTTTCCTCGTAGATATTCAAGGACTCAAAAATGATGTCAGCGACGGATTGCGGGACTTTCACCCGAACGCCCTTCGGCACATTCAAGCGATAGCTATTGATGCACACAGGGATGAACGGATTGCTCTTGAGGCTTTCACCAATGTCGAGCGGTACATACACCTCGACTTTCGGCTGGGCATCAAGCACGGCCTTCATATCCGAAATGTCTTTGTTCATCGCGGCTTCTTCTGTGACTGAACTGCGCTGCGTGGGAGCGGCGACTGGCTGCTCCGTTGGCTTTTCTACCGGAGTCTCTACTGGAGTTTCAACCTCATCGGTCTCCACTTCAGCAGTCTCCTTTTTTGCCATTGTCTTTTTTGCCATTGTCGTGATTGCTTACTGATTAAGGGAAAGAGGGGGAGACTACATCCCCCTCACGGGGTCTAGTTGCTTACAGCATGTTCATAGCGATGCAAGAAGTTTTCATTCAAGCGTTTCGCAACGAACGTGCCTTTCCAACCCTGGGTCGCCCGCTGTTCTAACGGGTCTTGCGTACCACCAGAGCCGAGCGGCTTGTAGATGCTCTTCAAGGCTTCACCCTCGATCTGCGTAATGCCGTAAGCATTCGCGGCGATGATGATGTCGGCGTGGATGTCTACACCCGCAGCACCGGCTGCGCTGAACACCTTGGCGTTGTTGGTCTGGATAAAGCGGAATTCGTCAATCGAACCGACTTCATCTTCCAAAACAGTCGTGGTGCTCGGATAGTCCTTGACCGCCACAAACCCGGAAAGACTCTTGAGGTCGTAATGAGTGTCCGGCGAGATAATCACGATGTACGCGGCGTATATCGGCGTGGTGTTGACGCCTGTACCCGCCGTGATCATCCGGGTAACTTTCTTGGCGCTGTTCTTCGCTAGCGTGCGGGCAATCTTCCGGTAGTCTGTAAGCAGCACGTTGGAAGAAGTGGTCACACGGGAAACTGCGGCATTCGCGTAACGAACGCCTGTACCGGCGGCTAACACGTCGCGGGTCAACTGGTCGTAGGTGTCTGCGGCTTGGTCGCCCTGAATCTCTACCGTCTCAGTTAAGAGCGGGTCTTGGGTGTCCATCAACACCTTGTCAGTCATGGTTACAAAGTCGCCATACTGCAAAGCCTGGGCGGTAATGTTGGTGATGGCTAACTGACTGCCTGCCGGAGTGACGCCTTCGGTAAGCGCCGTGGTGGCGGCTGAGAGGTTGCCATATCTGCGGAAACGCACGGTGTCAGTCCCGGAGTTCTTTTGAATGTTCCGTACCTGTCCCCACTTCCGAAAGTGGAATCCGTTCACGACTCTCTCTAAAAGAGTGCGCTGATAGATTGCATCCACTTCGGCGGTGATAACAGAACGGGTGGTAATGTTGTCTGCCATTGTTGTTGCTTAGGTGCCACGGCTAGAGGTTGGCTTTGACCTGTTCGTTCTGCTTCTGAAATTCTTCAGAAGACATTTCCCAAACAGATTTGCCGTTCTTGCCGGTGCGGTTACTGGTATTACTTGAACCGCTGGCTGATGACTCTTTAGCCTCTTTGTCCGCCTCTTTCGCTTGCGTGAGGGCTGCTTCAACCGCTTTTGCAACGATTGAATCAATACTCCTTCCGACAAGCATGGCGTGGAGGCCTTGGGCCGCTACGTCCTTGTACTGGTCGAGCTTCCACAGTTCGCGGATTTTCGGCTCGTACTCGGCGCGTTGGCTTGCCCGGTCGCCCGTGAAAAGCTCGCTTATCTCCGAATCATCAGCGGCCTTTGAATGCTCGCTCATAACTGGATTCAAACGTCTCTCAACTTCTTGGGCAACAAGCGCGGAAATATCCGGCTGTGGCGTGTCATCGCCTGCGTCTTCGTCTCCCGTGTCGTCTTGCTGCTGAGAATTCTGCTGGCCTCCCTTAAGGTCTTTGACCTGCTTGGTAAGCTGCTGAATCCGATAGGCAGCGGATCGGCGGGAAACGGGTTTGAACTCTTGTTTAGCGTCCTTGTTCTCGGACTTGCTTTTATCGCCTGTGCTGGCGTCGGCTTTCGTCTCACTTGAGCCGGATTGTGAGGCGTCCTGAGAAGTCGTCTCACTTTGGGTTGTTTGTTCCTGGGTCTGCGAATCCCCAGCGGTTTGCTCCGCTGATGCCGCTTGAGTTTCCTCGGCGGCCTGCGTGTTGGCTTCATCGGCCATATTCAGCACCTTTCTTACTCACGAGTAGGCGTGTTGATTTCCCACTCGGACGTTTAATAACTAAATGGTCATTGCTCTGCTTCCGGTTCTTCTGTGTCGTATGGATCGTCATCGGCGGGTGGCTGCGCTGGTTCATCTTTGGCTGCGGCGACAATCTTATCGGGTAGGTTTATAAAGCCTTCGGTGGCGTCTCTGAGGTCTTGCAGCTTGTACACTTCTTCTAAACTGGTGAAGTCTTTTCGCTCGCGCAACTGTGCTTCTAAGGCAACTGCATCGGCTTTCAGTGCTTTTACAATAAACTTCCATCCGGAATGCTCTTTCAAGCTCGGCAGGTGGGTAATGGCTTCTCGTTTTTCGGTGTCATTCTTAAACATACTATTGGATTAACTCTGCTACTTGACCCTGTGGCGTGGCTGGCGGTGGGGTTTGTCCGGGTAATGGCCCTGGCTGCTGCTGTTGATCGGGTAAAAGCCCCGCAAACACTTCCGGGTTATTCCTCTGGATCATCATCGCTTTCTTGTGGGCTTCGATATGCGCGAACTTGGCTTTCGTGTCTTTTGCCTTGGAATGAATCTCAAGGTGGATCTTATGATCGTCTGTGGCTTCAATTTTGACACTCTGCAAGGAGTTTTTGCTTAACGCCTCGTTCTCCTGCTCTGCCTTCATTTCGTCCACGCTAGGAGGCAATAAACGCTCTACCTCGTCTTTACTAAACATTAAGCGGCCCATCTTCTTGGCAAAATATCTGAGGTTTGAGCCTGGGGTTTGCACCAACACCTGTCCATAGACTGCAAGGTTATTCCGCTGCTCACGCTTACGGGACTGGGAGACAACGCGGGATTCAATCTTTACATCCGGGTCTTTCTTAAAGTTAAACGTCTCTTTCGTGACGGGCGTTATCTTCGGGCCGAACGCACCAATGATGCGAACGAGCTTTTTATCAATGTCCTTGAACTTACTCTTGTACTGATCGAACCACATATACGCGCCGTTCGTTTCAGTGAGGCCGAATAACGAGCCAGTCAGTGCATAGCGGTTATCAACGTTGGCCGATACTTCCGAAATCTCAGTTGCCGTGCGCTTCTGGTTGAACAACGCGCCTTGCTGAATCTCAGGAGTAGCCAAAGCTTTTTCAGCATTGCTCTGCATCATCAGCATTAGGTTATCAACGTACTGGTGAATAGACGGCTTGGTCAGCGGGAATATCGCGTTGCCGTCGAGGTTCTTGCCCTCGATCATCTTTCCTGGCTTCCAATCTCGAAGCTGCTGTTTGTTCTTTATCTTGTCGCTATCAAACAGCCACATCGGGATGACATCCATAGACGCCCCGTCGAGTCCGTAATTCTGGAGCTTGGCCCGTGCTCGCTGTTTGTCTTCGGTGAAATCGGGAGTACCGGGAGTGAGCAGGAAATGCGGGTCAGGATAGATGCGATGCTCCTGTAGCGGCCAGTAATCCGTCTTCACGCGTGAAATGCGAACGATGGTCTTGCGTTCATTGCCGGATTCAATCAGATAGCGTTTGCCGTCAATCAGGGTAAACCACTGTAAGAGCGGATAGGCTTTGTTGTTCGTCACATCCTCGCCCATACCCGTATCCGTCCCTCGCGCCGCGTCTCGTGCCTGCTGGTTCTGCTGGCGTGCTTTTACGGCTGCCTCGTCTGAATCGAGCTTCTCAAGATTGAAGTACCCGCCAAGGTCTTCCATCTCGTTTTTGGTGCGGGTGATGTCGCGGCCAAGGAATCTACACGCGCCATTTCCAAGCCGGTTGCCGTTGATACGAATCGCTTTCGGGTCAAAATAGGCTGAAAGCGGGTCCCACATCACGGGGATCGGCGTCAGGCTGTCGCGGTCAAAGTGGCTCCAGTCCTCAACGCCGATACCAAAGAAAGAAGCATCCCAATACTTGTCAAAATCGTGCTCTGGCTTGCCCATCTCGTCATAGTCGAACTCCCACAGGGCGTTGACTTCATCCGCGCGGTCTTCGTCCTCTTCCTCGCGGTACATCCATTCAGCATCAAGCCGATCTTTGTAGAGTGAAGCGAGAATGGTCTGGTGTGTCGAAAACATCAGCGTATCTCCAACCTTCTTCGGATTCTTGCGCTGGTTTATGTATAGCTTCAGGTAGGTGCGCTTCTGTTCACGCCACGCGCGAATAAACCGCTCGGCAACTTTGTGTTCGTTGTCGATCTGCTCGGAAACGGTTTTGAGACTGAAGCCAGAAGCTTCGTCAATCTCTTCGGCTGTGTGTTCGGCTGTATCCATTCAAATAAAAAAGCTCCGATGATGGAGCTAAGGGGTCACTGCGCGAGAACGGCAAAGTAAACTCGTCACAGTGGCCGAAGTAGCGCCACGTTATTTGCCGTTTTTAGTTGTCGTATGTGAAATGACTGTGCCCTAATTGTATCACACCTGCTGAAGCTTGTGAATAAAGTCAACTAACTGCGCGTTAAACGTCTCCCACTTCTTGTGCCGCTTCCAGTCAAGATGCACCCACACCTCTATCCATACCTTGTGTTTCTTCGTTACGTGCAAGTGAAAGCGCGGATAGTTCTGCCCCTTGTAAAGCGGGATTGCGTACTGAAACACACCCCTTTTCTTCTGTTTCAATTCAATCGGGTTGAAGCGTTCTTTGACCCGTTCCCATTCAGTTATCAACAGGCGCACCATCATAAGTGTTGAGCTTTATTCATCATTTGGAGGCACGACGCTTGCACTTGTACTGCGTGAGGAGGGGTTATGATTTTGGTGTTGTTAATAACTTTTGTCTTACTCGCCCTCGGCTTCTTTGCGTTTGCGGTGTGGCTCGTTATGAATACGAGCGAGCCAATTACTCATCGTAAATATCACCATTAGGCTCTTCTTGGTCAGGCATTGACTGTTCTTCTTCGTTATTCATCTTCTCCTCGCTGATCGCCGCGTAGCGATGAACGTCTGCGGCGTGGCTCGTAAAGTCGTGATACGGCTTTTCCATAAACATTCCTCTCTTCTCATCCCACGCCTGCCGGTATTGGGCGATGTGGTCTAAGAATAATTGGCAATTGGTTTCATCAATCCATAGACGGGCAAACATAGCCCGGCCCTTGGCAATCCCATCATCTACCAGGAGCTTAGGCACAACTTCAAACTTCGCCTGCGGCCACAGCTTCTTTGCAGTTGCCAGCCGGGTTTCTCCTGTCCCTGATTCTGTCCCTTCCGCGTCGTGGGGAACAAAATGCGTCCCAAAGATGTAGGGCTTGTTCTGTAGCGCCTTGATTGCCTGCGGGATGCCGTCCTTATTCGACCCTTCCCAATAGTCAATCATATGAAGCTGGGCACCGATCCGCTGATACATTCCGATAGCTAGGTTTTGGCCGACGCCCAAATCCCAAACGGTGTGAGTTCTCAATACTGAATCGTGAGGAATAAGCTTGATGCGGCCCTGCTTCCGCGCTTCGGCAAGCTGGCCTGAGTAATACGCGCCTTTAACCGCTGCCTCGAACGAGTTGTACCACTCCTGATTAAACTCATCCTCGGTCATTTCACCCTGCGCCACTAGCCTGCGGTCATCTTCAAGTGCGATTCTGAGGTTATCAACCGTCTCGCCTGATTCTTCGCGGAGCGTGTCATCAATCGTTCGCTCAATACATGACCAGGTATCGGGGTTGTTCTTGGCAGTTTGGAAGGTGCGATAAAACTGATTCTTCCCCTTGGGAGTGCCAAGCCATATCCAGTAGCCAAGGTGGTCGGCCAAACATTTACTGATGATTTCAGAAAAGAGGTTTGACGGCTGCTGGCTGGCTTCGTCCTGACAACCGCCCCACAGTGCCAAACCGCGCAGGCTATCAACATCCTCTGAACCAAGCAGCATCAATACCGCGCCATTCGGATAGGTAACAGTCATCTGCTGCTCGTTGGCTTTTACGCCGGGAATGTCCTGAGAGATTTTCTTAGCGATCTTCCAGGCAATGAGCCGCGCCTGAACTTTGGTCGGCGCAATGTACGCAAACTGGCTGTCAGGGGTAGAGGTGGCGTCACGCTGAAGATGATTGAGAACCGCTGTGGTCTTTCCGGCGCGTCGGTGGAGAACAAGGACAATCCAGCGTTTTAAGCGTTGATGGAGACCTTCGGCCCATCTTCTTGGCGCGTAGTCGATTTCGACTTCCATGTGAGAACGATTGGCCCATCATCGAGCCCGCTTAATTGCTGAGGAATCATCTTGATTTGCAGCTTATTGAATTGATCCATTGCGAAACGTTTATCTGCCTTGCTCTTGCTCTTCAACATCTTTTCCCACTGCCCCCACCATAACGGCGAAAACTCCGTCACCTTCTGACGGATGAATTCCATCTTGCCGTAACCTGGATTTCCGGCTCCGGGTCTTGCGCCACCTTTTCCTGCCATATTGAAAAATCAATTAACTGCGCTTATCTATGCGTGCCGCCGCTTATGCCACGCGCAATAGGGAAGGAGCCTAAAGAGTGAATGGAATAGGCTGATAAAGAATGTCACTACCGGCCATTGAAACTTGATGACCTTGGGGCGGGCATAGCATCTGCCGTCGTTGATCGCCATACTATATGCTCTTTCCTGCCGATTCGTACCTCAGCAATAAATCGTTCAAAAGAAACTCGTTGTATTTCTTCGTCTCTTCGACCTGCGCGATCTCTTTCTCCTTGTGCGCGATATTCTGCTCAAGGACAAACTTTTGCTTCTTTTCCTCGTTCGCGGCGGGCTTGCCTTTCTCTTCAAGCTTTTTGTCAAGCTTTTCTAGTTCGCCCTTCAATAGATTCAGTTCGATGTTGAGCCGGAGTATGTGAAGTTCGTTTTTCCAGATATTGGTTTGGCTGTCTTCCTTCATCTTCTCGATGAATTGAGCTTTATGCTCGGCTGAGCCTATTTGCATTTTGGGTGCGGGTTACTTGTTACTTAAACTATACCACATTCCGCGTATTATTTCTTTGCGCTTACTCTTGCGGTATATACCAGTTATCCACATTCATAGCCTTTACGAGATATACCGATAGGTATATACTTCAATTACAAGATAAGTAACCCGCCTGCCAATGATACGACAAACAAAGCTTCAACAAGCCATTATCAAACTCCTGCATAAAGGAGTGCCGCAAAAACAAATAGCCATTAAACTAAAAACCAACTACCTCTATGTCAATCGCATTGCTCGGAAAATCAAACAGCAAAGTTAAAATCTACGTGGAAGGTAAGTACTCCCACTCTATCCCACAACCAAAAAGGTCGAAACCCCTCAAATTCCCACGCCTTGAATACAGGGCGCGTAAAATCCATAACCGATTACTCAATGACTACCATAACCGATAAAGAGTACGAGACGTGGCTTGATTCCCAAGTCGGCACCCCGTGCGAAAAACACGGAACAATCATCAAGAAAGGGAAATACGGCAACTGGTGTGGGAGTAAGGATGAAGTAGGTAAATGGTGTGCCGGTAATAAATATCCTCACAACGGAGCATTAACCATTAAGTCAAATAGGAAGGAGCAAGTATGAACGAAGAACCGCACTGGCCTATCAAACCTTACTGGTTTGAGACGGTAGACCCTCTCACAGGCCGGAGATACACCTACAGACGCTACCCTAGCGAAGGGATGACCAAGCAATCAAAGGAAACGTGGAGGGCGATTGAACGGCTTAGAAGCTATTCAAGCTACCTAGACACCTT
Source organism: uncultured Acidobacteriota bacterium (assembly GCA_963699175.1). GTDB lineage: Bacteria > Acidobacteriota > Blastocatellia > RBC074 > RBC074 > JACPYM01. The sequence continues at coordinate 4,014,800 of OY969418.1, forward strand.
CAAGGAATTCAATAAGCGCGTAGATGAAATCATTAAACAAAGCCCGAACGGCTTACTTTTCTAAATTTATGAGCCATCCTTATCCATCACTCGAAGACGACGCCAAGCTCGATGCCACGGAAATGCTAAACAATCTTATGTCCGCAGACTGGCGTCGGAAAAATGAACTGTTTGGCCTGACCCTCGAAGAAGTAATTAACCTCGCGGAATTCGCTCACAGTTAATCTCGTATTAGTCACGCAGAATAGATATGCCCACAGCTACTACAGGTTTTTCTCCATCTATATGCGCCTCCATCCCCATACATCTTACCTTTGCAAACTGGACACTCAGCAGGCACATAACGATCTAAACAAAACGTTGTTATACACGAAGTTATTAACACAAATAAGCAAACTTCAGACTTGCTCCAACCATGAGAATACAGGTATTCGCCAACTTGGGCGCAAGTGAAGAACACTCCAAGGGAAACACTCCCTACCGTAAAGCTGTGTCCGCCAATTGAAAGCACAATTAAATCTTAGTCTATGAAAATCCAAATACCAAAACCAAATTGTCGCACCGTCCTCAAATACTCGTTCGTCATCCTCGCCCTTCTCGGATGGGCACTCAATTACCTTCAATCAAGAGAGTGGATCGCCTTCCGCTGTGAAGTGAACAAGAAGATTGTTGCACGGCTGGTCAGTCAGACAACGTGCGGGACGCTTAACGAAACGTGGCAGGATTCACTTTCCTATGCGGAACTAAGGGCGAGCGTGAGCGCGAATAACGAGGCTGCGAGGAATGAAATAGACGGGAATTAGCCTAGTAAGGTCTAGCCAAGACTACCGCCAAATAAACCAAAATAGGCGAGACTGCGAAAAGCGCCAGCACCGTCAATCCTTGAATACCGATAGGCTCGCCGCGCCTTTTCATCCGATATGTAAACAATACAACCGGCCACAAACCGCAAGCGATATAGCCGAGTATGGCAATGAATTGATCCTGTAGCCCCGACGAACTTGTACCCGCCAATGAATCCATACGCGCAAATATAAAGAGCAGATAGGCAATATACCCTGTAGCCAGGAGCCATAAGGCCGATAGCAAAATACCCAATACCTTAACCACTCTGTGTTTCTTGACTCTTTCCATCTCCCTTAAGGTAAATCCTATGATCGAAGAAAAGCAAGAAATTCAGAGGTGCGAGAAATGAAATTGAGAATTAAGAAATGCAACCAATATGAACGAACTAGAAAAAATACGTCAGGCAATAGCGGATTATATGGCCTCAGAGGGCTGTAGTTGCTGCCGAGCCGATACTGCGCACAAGGCAGCGAAGGCAGAGTTAGCCAGACTTCTGAACGTACCTCAGTATGATGATGGCTCTGGCTACGACTTCTACCAGTTTCGTACACCAGAGGATAATTAAGAACTGCAATATGAAAGCCAGAATGTGGGCGGTCTATGACAGCCAAACCAAACGGCTGACAATGCCTCGCAGTATCCACTTTACCAAGTGGTCGGCTGAGCATTACATCAAAGACCAGATACCAAAGCACGTCAAAACCAGAATTGTGAGGGTTGAAGTGGTGATGAAATCTGAAACCGCATTCGATATTTACAACCACGAATACAAACGGATATGAGCCAACTCATCCGTAATAAAAAGAAAGCGAGCAAGAACGTTTCCGCTCCTACTCGCTTTCCCCCCAACTCCCATGCAAACTGACCACTCAATCAAACCCAAAAGGAATCAATGACAACCACGCAAAAGGAAAACCGCCACGAGAATACTAGACGGCACTCCAAGGAGCCACAGAATGGCGTAACCGATCTTTCCCGCTTCCATGTTCCGTTTGTATTTCTGAATCATAAACTCCTCCTCCGTTGAGTTTGCTATTATTTTCCGGCAACTTTGCGACCAACCTTTTCGACTGCTTCACCAGCTTTGCGCTGTACCTTACCGGCCCCACGTTGCACCTTGCCTTCAGCCTCTTCGGCTTCGCCTTCCGCTTCTAAATCGGGGTTATTCGTAGCTTCCCCGACCTTATCTTTGACCTTACCCGCTACCTCTTTTGCTTTGCCCTTCACTTCATTTTTATTCCACATAACAAACTCCTCCTTGATGAATTGGCCAACCGATTTTCGATTCGCCTCGTCTGCGTGCAGAAGCAAACCTGATGCCAAGTGAGGTGCTATGCGAAATAAGGATTTGCGCTTGATGGGGCTGAGACGCTGCATTCTGACAATGCACCACTGCATTCTTAATCAATCAAAACTATGAGAGGCACAATATTCAAACACTCTGACCGTATCCCACACTTTGCCACTGTCGATCCAAAGCTAAGCGACGTTGAAATTTATGAGGCAGAAAAACAAATGATTGCTGACGGGTGGGAACCGATACCGACCGCTGAAGAGGTCTTTGGCAAGAAATGCCCTGTATGCGGAGTGACTGTAATTGATCATCAACATCAGTAAGACGCGCACGTTTGAACACTTTGGGAATATCATTAAGCCCGGAGAATAATATGCACTTACTAGGGACAATATCCGACCTTGAAAAGGCGTTCGTTTTTAGCTTTCCGCCTGATGCACACAAGCAAACTGTCACGAAGGCCAGACGATTATATGATAAGCACGATTTCGAGAGGTACGACTTCAACACCAAGTCCACCCATTATTATATTGACCTTAACGCCGAACAAACGGCAGAAGAATAGAAACTATGAAGGAAACTTTACTTGAGAAAGCATTGAAGGAGCCGGTCAGTAGGCGGACTATACGACACGTTGTGACAGACGAACATGTTGACCTTGTATTTGCATGGCTGAAGGGTGAAGTAACGCCTAAGCAAGTATGCGTAGCGATGGGGCTGGACATAGAACAGGGCAACTATCAACGCTTCTTCGCTAATTACCTGAGGGAAGCATATAGAATGGGTCGGCTTATATTGAAATAACCCAAGGTCACGAACGCTTGCCCGCTTCTCACGTTAGAGGCGGGTTTCCCATACTCCACTCTTTCCCTTGGATAGACCCAACAGCTTCTAAGTCTCCGATATGTATCATCCAACTCGCACAGTTAGTTCCTAGCCCCTTGTCCCAGCAGCACCTTTCTCCCCGCATACACGGCAGCCTGTCCTCACTGGTTAGTATTACACTAGATGTCCCATGCACTCCCCTGGTGTTCATGCCAAGTCCCCGTTGACAGTGGTAGGTCAGAGCGGGAATTTAACCTGAACGCCAGGCCGAGTAAAAACCGTTTTCTCGTGGTGTCGGTTGACCACGTTGTGGATGAATTAAAAACGGCCCCGCTCAATTATTCTTGAGCAGCACCGTCTTCATTCCAAGCAGGGACAAAAGCAACCTCTTGCTTTTCCTCAACAACGTCGGAATACCCATCCATATCCTTAGTCTTGTCCATCCGTATTACCCAACCGTTCCTATCGGCGTCAAACTCGATTTGGATTGAATCGGCTGCGCGGACATGCATTAGGGTGATTGTGAGTGTGTCCCTTTTCTGTGCTAAAGATGCATCGTTGTAGACGTTTGGGTACATCCATTCGATGTTGGCTGAACCACGTATCTCCATATAAAAAGCTCTTACCAGTTGACTGGCCAGCTTCTGGGAAAGCCAGCCCCCCGATAAGAGGTCTCTATCCAGAAGCTTTATTTAACTACCTCAAGCATAGCAACCCATTCATTTTTTGTTAATCCCACTTATCCACAACCATTTTGCCGACGCCAGCAAAATGGTCTACGGTTCGCAATCTCTTGCGGGCTTTTTGATTACCCCACCTCATCTGCTTCAACATCTCCAATTTCTTTTTGTGCCTCTCCTTCGCCTCATAGGGCGTTTTTGACCCCGTAGTAAAGCGTTTCTTCTTCCACCAGCCTTTTCTCGTAAACGAACTCCAAGACCCGTCAGGCTCGCGTTTAACGTAAATGCGGGGCGTTTTCTTTTCGTCCCGCGCGTGGAGCCGCCTGTAATAGTCAGTAAAGTCTCCGCCCCGTGACATTGCCTGAGAAAGTATGCTCATAGGTATAAGCCCCGCACGGGTCAGGTGCGAGGCGTCTTGAACGACAGGAAAAGAGACAGCAGTTGACCTACTGCCCTACGACTTTCGTCTCATCGACAATTGCCCCGACACCCCTCGGCCTACATCTGACACTTTGTCAGCCCTCGGCCAAGCATCACCCGATGTTTTTTAGGTAAGGTGGGTACATCACTTTAGACTTTCCCCAATTATGGGGCCTGCCGTCCAACAGTGAATGTAGTAGGCGTATGTCTCTGTTCCAATATTATTTTAACAGACAAAAGAGGCGTGGACTTGTGGATGCGCACCCGCGCCTCCCCTAGACTTAATTGCTCAAAACTGTATGTCGCCTAACTGCAACTTCAAAACCACACCATAGACATACACCATATAAAGTTTGGACTGGCTGGCCGTTCTCTTTTCCAGTCACGCGCCACGCTGCGATTAAGTAACTAACCTCACATCCCGGACAAATGTGCATATATCCTGTCTCCATCCCTCCCGATTAGTTTATTAGCTCTCAAGGGTCACGCCACAGTCCATACAAAACCTTTCTAGACCGTCAGAGTTTGTCTTGTTATGTTCACACGCATACTCAATCTGTGTCATCTCAATTCCTATCCACGTCTGCAAGTTTGGTAATAGGTCTTTGGCTTTACCCTCGAATGTGTAAATGAGTGTCATAAACTTAGCTGAGAATTAAAGTTACAATTATCCCTCCTAAAACTATCAGCCCACACGCAAGCGCCGTCCACTTATTAAACTCTCCGATTACGATTAGCGCATAGTGCTTTTCATAGGTGTCGCAAAACTTATCGTATTCCTGCATTGGATAATGCTTCTTAGGCTCGTTGAACGGATTCCTGTACTCCATAAAATTGATGTGCTTAAAATTTATACTCGAACTCGAAATCTGAATAGTCTAGCTTCTGGCTCGCTCCGCATAGGTAGCAAAATAGATTCTCAAAGTCGCAACCGAACGAATTAACTAACTCAATCCGTCCCTCCTTAACTCGACACTCGTAAGCCTCGTTTTCCTCAATCGTAAACCTCTCACTACCACACTTGGCACATTTCATATAATGCCCTTTCCCACTAAAAACCCCGTGAACATCTGCACGAAATTCACGAGGTTATCAGTGTGCAGATTAGTTGTTCTTCTCCCACATTCAGCATAGCAACTACATAGAATCGCGCAAGCAAAACAGTGGATAACAACGTGCGGTTTTCCCCCAAGAACAAGCGGGAAATAGGCACGAGACAAAAGACCTAAAGACGACAAATAAAAAGAAAAAAAGAACACCGACGCGCCCGCGAAGCGTAGGCGCAACCAAATAAAAAAATACGGCGCAAGCCGTGAGTACGCCGCAGGCGGAATCTGAACGGATTAAACCAAACGAGGCCAAACCAACCAAACGCAACCACAACACAGCAGAGCAAGACACACCACATCCCTACAAGGGAACTGGTACACAGGCAGACTTAACACTCCTAAAGATGTAAGCGGAGGCATTGGATACAAGGGCGTGGCTGGTCTTGAGGCGGAAAAAGATACTCCCGTGGGTGGGCGGGCAATATAGCAAAAATACTTGACGGGATGAAACGGCTGCTACACTACCCAAGACTAGGGGCGGATGGACATCAACCAATATATACATAAGCCAACTAACACAACCAACCAAACACCATCCATACATCATCCTCTCCGGGCAACGCCCGGTTACGAGCACGGGACAGCAGCCGCAGTTCAGCCAGTCAAGTATTTTTTCTATGGGTGACGGGGGTATCTTTTTACACCGATTAGACCTGGACAAAAACACACCCCCGTCTTTAGGAGTTTTCTCTTGAAAAGGATTTATGAAATTACCGTCGAGGCTTTGCGAGACGCCCCGCCGGCGTTAGGCGTAGCCCCGAAGGGGCTAATATAATCCGTACTCCTTTAGACAAAGAAAAAGACCTCCGAAGAAGTCTCCACAAAACTCAAAACTCTAGCCTCTAATTGCTCATAACCAAACCTCTCATAAATAAGAGGGTCTTCAACCTTTGTTCGTCTTTAGGTCAAAGTCTCGTGACCTTTGAACGCATTCAGTCACCCGATAGAAGCGACGTTCCACACCAACCAAGACGCCAACAAAATAAACAAAAGCGTCTTCACAATCGCAATCAAAACAAGTCGTTTCATATAACGGGTACGTATTTAGGGAGCGGAAAACTTGAGGCTACATATACACCCAAAACCCACAACCCCACCCCCCATAGCCGAGAGGCAAACTGACCGTATTTAGCGTAGCACGGAGTGCGAAGCGGGATTGTCGGACGCGCAGGCGCAAAGCCAGGCCGAAGTCGGAATCGGGGGTCGGAAGTCGGAGCGCGAGCGAGGACGCTACACCGTGCGCAGCCAAAGCTCTGCCCCTTTCCCCATAGTCAGATTGTCCGAAGCTTGTAACTGACTGTATTGTAGAAGGTTTTCGGCCTAAGACTGTCCGGGCTGTCGGACAAGGAACGGACATCAAACGGACGGTGAATCGGACACAATTTCGAGCAAGGAAATTGCATAATTCCGGGGGGAGACCAGCACCTTTGAGAGCGGGTCTTGCGTGAACTTTTCCAATCTCGTAATGAGCGGCTGGGCGGTTATCCCCACCTCTGTAAGAGCGTTCAGAATCTCATTACCTGTCTGCTGGGCTGTCTTTTCGATTTCTTCAAGCGGGTTGGGTCGGTAGTCGGAGAGTGCCCAGACGGGACGACAATTTGGCTTCTTGGCGTAGTACTCTGCCTTCTTAACCACCACATCTACGGGCTGTGTTCCACGGTGCACCTCGAAGGGGATAAACACTCCTTGCCAGTCCATTGCGCAGTCAAATCTCCCTTCAGTATCGTCTGAAGTGTGATACCACTTGAGCGGCTTCCCGGTTTTCCGTAAGGCAACATAAAGCTGGCCGATCTGGTGGTGATGCTTGTAGGACTGCTCGGTGAGCCTATGCTTTGTCCCCGCCATCTTTAGAAAATAAATCATCCCACGCCACGTTAGGCTCGGCATTGGCGTCGCCACCACTAGCTTTTTGTCCCGCATGCGTTTTACGGTTTTCTGAATGGTCGCTGGTTTCTCGCTTAGGACTTCCGCGACCTGCTCTATCGTTAGGTTCGGCTGTTCGTTTAGAACGAAAGCTATCTTCTCTGAGACCTTTGAATCTGTCAGCATTGTCTTTTAGGATTTGCTCTGGCGTGAAATACCAATCCGACGCGAAGGGTGTCGGTAAACGAGCCGTGCTCTTCCATACCCAACCAGCATCGGTGCTTCCCCAACCACTCGTATAGTCAGACTTTACAGCGTGCGCAGCCTTCTTGACCGGGTGAGACATAAACAGAAACTCTTCCCCATTCGGGTCATACCACTTGGCCTCAATCTCAAAGTCAACATCTTGCGCATGTGTTTCGTGTTCAAGATTTAACTCCCAGCTAATAAACTTCGTGTGTTCTGCCGTGAATTTATTGCGATATTGTCTTTCTCCTCGCGCTGCCTGATTTGTACCTGACTCAAAAAAACGTATTGAGTCTACTCTGGCGTGCAGCCAGGGTATGTTGTATCGAGGGTTGGGGGTAACTGGCGCAAAAGTTGGACTCGGCCAGGGAGTGGATGACTGATAGGGTGTTGAAGTATAAGAAACTCTTACAGGAGAATCTTTGGGCTTGGGGCCGCTCATTTCACGCGCCATCTCCAATATGCCCGATGTACATCCCTTAAGAAATATGAAGGCCGCGCACACACACAGAATCAGACCCAAGCTAAAAGAGATAGTTGCCTTTTTACCTTCAAATAAATAAGCAGATGCGACCGCCATTATCAGGAAAATAGGAACCATCGCGAGCCAGAAGTACCAAGTCACCTGTTGCAGAGAGAGCCAACCGATATAAACCAATAATGCAAACAAGATAGTTCCACCGATAACAGCGATCCCTATACCCAAGACTATAAGCGGAGCCATATTGTGTGACGGTATGGTTTGGCGTCTGCCAGATCGGCGTGCGTAAACTACTTCAGATGGCCGTTCAGATTCGTATCTTGGCATTGCGAGTCTCCCCTATGTGAATGGCAACCGAGTGAGAAACGTCTTTCTCGTTACTATCTTGAGAATGCTTGGCGCGGGATTCTACATCCGAACTCAAAAAACTGGAAGGGCGGGCGGGTGGGAAAGTGAACTTAGCGCGATTGGGCGTTAGACGAAAACGCGTAAAAGGCCTGTCAATATTGGGGTTCTGCGTGAAAAGTGCTAGGGGAAAGGGCAGAAATAGAGTATAATTACCGCTGGATTTGAGCAGTTTCCTGCAAGTTTTTTGGCCACCAAAACAGCCTATAAGTCCTTTAGAATCAGCGATTTTGACGATATTGTCGAGCATTTTGCTTTCCGGAAACATCTCGTCGCTGGGCAGGCCGGCGGTCTCCTGGTCATCCAGGTAAGACTCGAAAAAGAGCGCAGTCGTCGAACCGAGCGATCCGTCGGCAAAACCTTTCAATGCGCCGATCTTCAATTTGTCGCTGCCAAAACCCGCACGCACGACGACACGCGCGAGCCGTTCCCATTGCGATAACGGCTGATGCCCGCTGACGCGCACAGTCAATTCACCGCTCTGCAACAACTTTTGATAGACCGCAAAGACCGCTGGCGAAGCCGACATATCCTGCACACTGGTCACACCATTTTCGGCGGCAGCGCATAGCAGCCTTGATTGCCTCGACCATCTCTTCCGGGCTGGGATCAGGAATCACCTTGTAGACGTAATTCATCGCCGCGTCTTTCAGAACGCCAGATGGTTCGCCCTGCGCATCGCGCACAATCGTGCCACCGGGCGGGTCAGGCGTATCACGTGTCACACCAGCCAGTTTGAGCGCGAGCGAGTTCGCCAAACACATGTGCCCGTCAAGGCGGTTGATAAAAACCGGATTGTCCGGCGTAACGTCATCAATCAACTGGCGCGTCGGCAAGCGCGCGGGCGTCTAGTTCTCGCGATCCCAGTTGCCGTTCAAAATCCATCTCTGTGGGCTTTGAGGACGCCCTTTCGGCAGCTTGGCGGCAAAGTCGCGGATGCGCTGGCGGAACTCTTCAGGCGTTTTGGCATCGCGCAACTGCACACTCGCCAAGCCTGCGCCGCCATCTAAAAAATGGACGTGCGCATCGTTGAAGCCCGGCACGACGCGCTTGCCTTTGAGATCAATCACCTTCTGTTTGCGCCAATCAGCTTGCGGATTTGCGCGTTCGCGCCCACGGCGATGATCTTATTGCCAAGGCAAGCCACGGCTTCGGCTTCCGGTTGCCGCTCGTTGACCGACCAGATTTTGCCGTTGAACAGGACGAGATCAGCCGCTGCTTGTGCGTGATTTGCGGGCGAGATGAAAGTTACAGCGATGAGCAGACAGACCAATCCCAGCAAAGGCACGCGCGTTGTTTGTTGTTTCATTGTTTTTTCCGAGACTCAATGTTGACAATCTGCGCCGGTTCTTCGATTTGAATGGTCGAATGACTCAGGGCAAATCGCTCCTGCAATAGCAGGCGCAGTTCGTTCAGCACACGCGGGCTTTCATTGCTATCTTTCACGATTACGTGCGCCGTGATCGCGTGGCGGCCTGAGGTGATCGTCCAAACGTGCAGGTCGTGCACTGAGCAAACACCAACCACACCGCGCATCGCCTGTTCAACCGCTTTGACGTTGATATGTGAGGGTACGCCTTCCAGCAACACATTGACCGACTCCAGCACCAAGCGCCAGGCGCTGTAGACGATGAGCACGCTGATGAGCACGCTGAAGACTGGATCGGCCCAAGCCCAACCGCGCCAGACAATCAGTACGCCAGCCAGCACTGCGGCGACTGAGCCTAACAGGTCGCCGAGCACGTGCAGAAACGCGCCGCGCACGTTCAGGTTTTCGTGCTGGTCGTGTGCGAGCAATTTGGCCGAGATCAAATTAACAAGTAGCCCACCCACCGAAACGCCGATGAGCGTCCAGCCTTGCACCACCTCCGGCTCGCGCAAGCGCCGCCAGGCTTCGAAGCAAATCAAGATCGAGAGCACAATCAACGCCACACCATTGGCCAGTGCCGCCAGAATTTCCAGCCGATAAAAACCGTAGGTTTTGCTGGCAGTAGCCGGTCGTGCGGCGAAACGCATGGCGAAATAGGACAAGGCGAGCGCCGCCACATCCGTAAACATGTGACCAGCATCAGAGAGCAGCGCCAAACTGTTAGCCAGATAACCGCCAACCACTTCGGCCAGCATGTAAACGAAAGTCAGCGCCAGCACGATCAACAGAGTCTTTTGTGGCGCGCCCTGCCCGTGTGCGTGATGATGATCCCGCGAATGATCGTGGTGAGCGTGATCGTGTGTGGAGGAAGGTGAATGCGCGTGACCAGTCATGGCAGAGTGATCTTAACGCAAGTCCGGCGCACTTTGTAGCTGACCTAGCGTTTACAGCACTTCGTAATATCGCTCGCCGGCACAGGCGCGACAGAGTGTACGTCCGTCGCGAATGACTTCGCGCTGATCGTTGATGCCTTCACCACAGACCTCGCAGAGCGCACGATGCAGCGGATGGCCTGGCCGGTCAGCTTCAGGCAAGGCCACCCGTACGTGTTCAACCTGGAAAAGCTGCTCGTCCGGCAGAGTTTGATAAGCTTCGAGTTGTTGCGCCTTCTTGGTCGGCAGATGGCCAAAACATTCTTTCGCCAACTCGCGCGACGATTCGAGCGCGCTGACGCGCACGGCTTCGTTTGTTTCAGTGTTGAGGAAAGTAGCAGCAAGCTTGCCAAAGTCGCGGTATTTGAGCGTCCGCCTGCCCAAGCGGCAGCCCGTGACAGTATTGATCGCATCCGCAGCACAACGGTCAATTTCCACAAAAACAATTAGCCGTTTGCCAACCTTTGGTTCTTCAATCCCGATGAGGCGGCAACCGAGCATGGCCATCCGTACACCAAGCACTTGTCCAGGACACATGTGGCCGTGATTGTGCTCGGCTTCGAGGAGATATTCAGCCAGAGACTTCATCGCTGTTGCCAGATCAATAAAGCAGATACTTGGCGCGCTGTTCGGCAAAGCGCCGTTCATCAGCCTGCCAGGAATCAGCCAGTTCTTCGACCGAAGCGCCATTCTCAATCTGTTCGCGCAACTTGAACGTGCCCGCGATCACATCGAATGGGTATCGGTCGAAGACATACTCGTAGGGCGGCGTCTGCCATTCAAAGCCGTTTGGGTAGAGATCGTGGACCAGTTTGATAACTGCAATGCCCGTGACGACCGGTTTGAACGTGGCGCGGTCGAGCACGTGAATTTGCACGCCGTGACAGAGCTTGCCGCCGAACTTTTGAAAAGTCGGGATGAAACTGTGGGGGCGGAAATAGACGCCGGGTAATTCGAGGTTATTGAGCGCGGTGGCCAATTCGTAGGCATTCACGTATGGTGCGCCGATCAGTTCAAATGGTCTAGTGGTGCCGCGCCCTTCGCTAATCCGCGCGCCTTCCACATAAACAGCGCCAGGATAAACTACCGCCGTCTCCACTGTGGGCATATTGGGTGATGGGATCACCCAGGGCGCGTCCGTTTCATCAAGCCAGAACTCGCGCTGCCAACCTTGCATTGGAACCACTTCCAACTCACAGCCGATGCCAAACTCTTCATTGAAGAGCCGCGCCAATTCCGCCACCGTCATTCCGTGGCGCATCGGGAGCGGATACATGCCGACAAACGATTCATGACCGGCTTCGAGCAGGCCACCCTCGATTCCCACGCCATTGATTGGGTTCGGACGATCAAGGACGACCACGCGCTTGCCAAATTGCTGCGCGGCCTGCATCGCCAGCGCCATTGTGTAAACAAAAGTATAGACCCGCGTGCCGACATCCTGCACATCTACCACGAGCACGTCTACGTCCTGCAACATCTGCTCGGTCGGCTGGCGGGTTTCACCGTAGAGCGAAAAGGCCATTACTCCTGTGCGCGGGTCGCGGAAGCTCTGCCACTCGATCATATTGTCCTGGGTCTCGCCGCGTATGCCGTGTTGCGGGCCAAAGAGCGCCGTCAGATTAATGTCGGGGTGAGCATGGAAAAGGTCAGCGGCGTGTCTGAAATTGTGGTCAACCGTCGCAGGATTGCAGATTACTCCTACGCGCGCGCCTGAGAGCAGGCTGGTCTTTTCCGTCAGCAATACTTCAAGTCCGAGTTTGAGCTTGTGTTTTGGCATCGGCGGGCAGTATCTAAAATGCGTCTGGGGCTGTCAACTTTATGTTTCAGGCAGCCAAGGATAGGGTGATTTCCTGGTCCGAAAAAGTTTCTGCAAAAAATCTGAATCTGGCTGGAACTTTTTCCGGCCTAGGGCGTGTAGTGGTGCAAATGTAGGTGATCAAGCTCGTGAGTATAGTGAGGATACAAGCGAGAAAGCCACGATCACCGATTCCTTCCAAAAGAAGTTCGCATCTGAGCCTGGTAACTGAGTGAGGCAGTTACCAGGCTCTTCGAGTTTTAATTACCCGAATTTTCCGGCAGCACAAAATCTCTTCAAAAAGTTTTAGGACTTCGTGGAACTTTCCCAAGCAAGAGGCGTTTAGTGGTGCAACCAAGCTGATTCGCGCTGTTGAATATAGTGAGGATATTTGATAGCGATCAGCAATTGGCCAAAAAGTTTTGATTGTGTGTGTGAGGATCGCATTTAGAAGGCTCGACAGTGAGTGAGGCACTGTCGAGCCTTTCTGATTTATAGCTTCAAGTCGTCGAACTAACAGGCCAACAATTTTTTTCAGCCAGTCCGCCGATAAATCTCATTTCTTGCTTCCCCTGAACTAGGGTGTTGCATATAATCCGCGCGTTATTTGCAAAGTAAAGATTGATTGCGTCCGAAGTCAGCCGAGGCGCAAGGTTTAGTTTTTTGGTGCCCTATACCTTCGCATCCCCATGAGGAGGCCGCAATGCGGTGTCGAAGTTGGCGAGCAATCGCACCGCTGGTTTTGTTCGGAGGTCTATTAATCACAGTCGCCGCGCCAGTGACGGCAGCACAAACTGCTCTCTCCTTACCCACTGAGCGCACGGCTGACGTAAAAGAGCCGACCGGTATTATTACCGACCAGCTTTCTCCCAAAGATCTACAACGCTGGAATGCCATTGAGCGCATCGTCTTCGCGCAGGATGCCGAAGGTGTGTACTTGCACCCGACTCTGCGCGGCCTGTGGGAATGGATCGAGACGAGCGGGCACGCTGTTTACATCGCCTTCGTTAAGCCAAATCCCAACGTCACTTCTACTGCAGGCCACTTCAACATTCTGAAACTTGATCCGCGCGGCGAACGACACGTCGGCGTTATTCAACTCAATCTCAGCAACATTGATCTGGCTTACGTTGGGCGCGAGACGTGGCGGTCGGCAGGCTTTATTCCCTTCGACCAATTGAACCGTGAGGACCGCTACGCCGAAGTGTTGGGCCACGAACTGGCTCATGCGGCAGATATACTCACTTCACTTGAGAAGACCAACCGGGTTGAGGAGATGGTCGAGAAGACCAACGAGATGCTCTTGCATCACCGCTCACTCAAACCGACCGAACAGCTTACGGTTGAACTCAAACACCGGCTCAACCACCGCGACGCAATGTTGAAGGTTCTGGAAGCAGCCGCCGAAAAACTGGAAGGCAGAGTTTGGCGCGAACTGGTTGACAGCAAGCCGATCCGCGAGCGGGGCGGCAGTCTCGTGCGCAAATAATCGCCTTTGGAGTGCGGCGTCGAGCCGCAGCACTCCAAAGATAATCCAGCCGTCAAGGTTTGGAATGCGGAACTAATGGCTGTATCGCCTCACCAGCCCTGTCGGCTTCTGGCAAAAAGTAAACCGTCAAACCCAAGATCACATAGACCGCGAGCAACAACACACCTTCCATCCAATTCGACTTGCCATCCTGTACAATCAGCGCCATCACAGCCACCGAAGCCGCGATAGCCACGACCTCCAAGGCAGTAAAGTGCAGATCCATCGGCTTGCCAAAGGCATAGCTGGCAAAGACCAGTACCGGCGCGACGAATAGCGCGATCTGCATACTCGACCCGATGGCGATGTTGAGGGCCAAGTCCATCTTGTTCTTCAGCGCCATCAAGATTGCCGTCGAATGCTCCGCCGCATTACCAATAATCGCCACCAAAATCACACCGACGAAAATCCTAGTCAGCCCCAAGGTGTGCGAAGCTGCTTCTACCGCGCCTACTAGAAACTCGCTCATCACGGCTATCAACACCGTCGCCACCAGCAGAGTCACGACTGACCGCTTCTGGCTCCAGCCGTGCGTGCCGATGGCTTTCTCTTCCTCGTCCTGCAACTCGCCCACATACAAGTGCGAGTGCGTCTTCAACGTAAAGATCAGGCTCAAGACGTAAGTGATGAAGAGCACGATGGCGATTTCCAGGCTCAGGTTTTGTTCGCGTACCACCGGGCTGTTGCGCACGATTAGATGAAAGACTGCGGGCAGTAACAAGCCAATCGCCGACAGCGCCATCATCGTCGAGCCGAGCGCAGCCGCCGTCGCATTGAAGGTCTGCTGCGGGAACCTCAGACCGCCCACCAGGATGCTCAGCCCCAAGACCAGCAGGATATTGCCGATGATTGAGCCGGTGATCGAAGCCTTGACCACGTCAAACATGCCAGCGCGTAGGGCCATCAACGCGATGATCAACTCCGCCGCGTTACCAAACGTCGCGTTGAGCAACCCACCGATGCCTTCACCCAACTTCTCGGCCAGATGCTCAGTCGCGCGCCCCATCCAACCGGCGAGCGGAATGATCGCCAGCGCCGAAGTCGCAAAGATCGCAATCGGTCTGGCGTGGGTGAATTCCAGCACGACAGCAATTGGCACAAACACCAATAACCAATTGAGCAAGTTTTCCGCAGCAAAGAGTTTTTTCAGCATACTTACGTTTCAAGCCAACCCCGGCTCGATCATAGCCCTTTCACTTTCCAGTCGAATGTAGTTCAAACTACAAGCGTGGCGATTATAGAAACCCGCCCGCACTTAGTAAATCAATGCGGTGCACTCCTTTGCGATAAAAAGCTCGCGTGGCTTTTCCCACACGTCTTTGCTAAGCTTCCGCCGTGTTCAACTTGCGTTCCCTCCCCAAGATCAAAATAAACCCGTTAGGAGGAAAAACAATGGCCAAGCTCTCAAACTACATCCTTCGATGCGCTGTGTTAGCCCTTGTTGTCAATTTGCTGGCACTGGCGGCAGCGGCGCAAACTAGCTCCAGATCAACAATGAGCAAAACGACAACGACTAGGTCAACTGCGCCTGTCATCCCGCGCGGCACCCAGATGAAGATCCGCCTGCAAGACACGATTGATACGAAAGAGGCTAGAAACGGCGATAAGTTTCGCGCCACCGTAGTCTCGCCCAGCCGTTACGATGGGGCCACTATCACCGGCCACGTCTCGAAGATTGACCAATCGGGCAAATTCAAAGGCCGCACTTCGCTGGTGCTCTCCTTCGACCGGATTCAATTTAGAGATGGGACAAGTCGCACGATGGCCGCCCAAGTCGTCAAAGTCTATGGTGAAGATTCCGCCAAGCGCGTGGATGAAGAAGGCACCGTTCAAAGCGGCAGCAAGACTTCGACTACAGCCAAACGCACAGGCGGCGGCGCGGCAGCCGGAGCTGTCATTGGCGCAATCGCTGGCGGCGGCAAAGGCGCGGCTATCGGCGCAGCCATCGGCGCGGGCGTCGGCGCCGGTTCGACATACATTCAAGGCAGCAATAAGGTCAAACTGGAATCAGGCACGGAGATTTTGATTAAGACCACCAGGTAACCCGAAGGATGAATGATGAGTGATGAAGGATGAAAGTAGGTTACGCCGAGCTTTCATCCTTCATCACTCATCATTCATCCTTTCTTCCAATGGATCGCTACTCTCGCCAAATCCTCTTCCCCGGTATCGGCAAAGCAGGCCAGGAAAAGCTCGGCAAAAGCCGTGTCACGCTGATCGGTTGCGGCGCGCTTGGCGCAATGCACGCAGAGATGCTTGCGCGCGCTGGTGTAGGTTTATTGCGCCTGGTTGACCGCGATTTCATCGAAGAGTCGAACTTGCATCGCCAGGTGATGTATGACGAGAGCGACGCTGCGAACGCGCTGCCCAAAGCCATCGCCGCTGCCAACCGCATCGCGCGCATCAACTCTGCGGTCACCGCCGAACCGGTCGTCAAAGATGTCAACTACTCCAACATCGAAGGCTTGATCCGCGATGCTGACGTAGTGCTGGATGGCACGGACAATTTTGAAGTCCGCTATCTCATCAACGACGCAGCGGTCAAACTCAACAAGCCCTGGGTCTACGGCGCAGCGGTCAGTGCTTACGGCGTGCAGATGACGATCATTCCCGGTGTGACGCCGTGCCTGCGCTGTGTTTTCCCCGATATGCCTGCGCCGGGTATGTCGCCGACTTGTGATACGGCGGGTGTGATCTTGCCAATCATCGCCACCATCTCGTCTTATCAAGTCGCCGACACATTGAAGCTGTTGACGGGGCAGACCGACAAGTTGCACGGCTCGCTCATTCAATTCGACCTCTGGCAAAATTCGTTTACGCGGCTGAAGCTGCGCGAGCGCACGCCCGATTGTCCGACTTGCGCGCAACATCGCTACGAGTATTTGACTGCGCGCGGCGGGCAGATGGTGACTTCGCTTTGCGGGCGTAACGCGGTGCAGATCACGCCAGCGACTGCTACGCAACTCGATTTTGAGAAGCTCGCCCGCCAACTCCGCGAGGCGGGGGAGGTGAGCTACAATCGTTTTTTGCTGAAGTTCAAGACAAACGAGCACGAGATCACCGTCTTCGCCGATGCGCGCGGTATTGTCAAAGGTACGGAAGATGTGAATGTGGCGCGGTCGTTGTATGCGCGGTACATTGGAGCTTGAATTAAAACTTAAGGTCACCTCATATCTATTGCAACCGGGAATTTCACTGGCTAAGCTTTACGAGCTATGAACACTAACTTGTCGCAAGAGCTTCTCAATCTTAGTGTGGCTGAGCGCATTCAATTGGTCGAAGACCTTTGGGATAGTGTGGCGCAAAAACCTGAGGACGTAGCTGTCACCACGGCGCAGATAGAAGAGCTTGATCGCCGTCTGGAACGCTTCTCACAAGGCGCAATGCCCACCCGTTCGTGGGAAGAAGTCAAAGAGAGCCTGACTCGCAAATGAATCCGCTATCTGTGCTCATTAGCTCCGACGCCGAAGCCGACCTTGAAGAAGCTGTCGCTTGGTATCGTACTATTGGCAGTGGCCTCGACTCGGAATTCATTCGGGCTTTCGAGGCGCGCCTCTCATCCATCTGCCGTAACCCGGCGCAATATCCCGTCGTTTACAAGAATGTTCAGCGAGCTTTGCTACGTAAGTTTCCTTACGGCATCTTCTACTTTGTCTTTGACGAGACGGTTGTAGTGTTGGCTTGCTTCCACACAAGGCGCAATCCGCAAGCTTGGCAAAAGCGAATTTAGTGACTCAGCATAGGGCTGATATACTCGTTGTCACTGTCTGGTAGTGAGCCAACTGTCTTTCCCAACAATGCCTAAAACCGAAATCATCATTCCCGCCTCCACTTCCAATCTCGGCGCAAGTTTCGACACCTGCGGCCTCGCGCTCTCGCTCTACCTGCGTCTCGAAGTCGAGCAGCAATCCAGCGGCTTCGAGATCATCCCGACCGGCGAAGGCGCGGAGAAAGTCCCGCGCGACGAATCGAATCTGATCGTGCGCGCCGCCCGCTTTGTCGCCGCCGAGCGCAAGCAAAAGCTGCCCGGCGCGCGCCTCCGTGTGGACAGCCAGATTCCGCTCTCACGCGGCTTGGGCAGCAGTAGCAGCGCCATCATTGCGGGCATTTCGGTCTACGAAGCACTGACCGGCGAACGGTTGGAGCAGCAGGATTTTTTCAACTACGCGCTCCATTTCGAGGGACATGGCGACAATCTGGCCCCGGCGACATTGGGTGGTTTGGTTGTAGCGGTCGTCAAGGAATATGCAGATTACGCAGGCAATCAGCGATTGTCGCTGCTCGCGGTCAAAACGCATTGGCCGGAAGAGGTGCGCGTCGTGCTCTGCATTCCTGCGCTCGAAATGGAGACGGTTAAGATGCGCGCGGTGTTGCCGCAAATGATTACGCGCCACGACGCCATCTACAATTTGCAGCGCGCCGCTTTGTTGCAAGCCGCGCTGGCTGAACGCCGCTTCGAGCTGATCAACGAGGCGCTGCGCGACCGTTTGCATCAGCCCTACCGCGCGCCACTCGCGCCGGGCTTGAGCGAAGTGCTGAAGATGAATGATGAGCTTGATCGGCAGCCGGGTTTGTTGGGCGTGGCCATCAGCGGCGCGGGTTCGACGATGATCGCGTTCGCGCTGGACAATTGCGCGGCGATTGCCGACGTGATGCAGGCGCGCTTGGCTGCGTGTGGCGTGCAGTCGCGGGCAATGGAAGTAGCGGTGGATAACCAAGGCCGCATGCTGTCCGAATGAGTTCGGTGCGGTACAGGGAGCGGTAGCGACCTGGTGGCTTGGAATTACGTACCTCGCAAGACAACCAGATCGCTACCGCTCCCTGTACCGCACCACAAGCCGGTGTGGTAGATTGGCAGCCTCCCGAATAACTGCCGATGAGTGGGGGAAGCGATGACACAATCTTCGACGCATGAAGTAACTGGCCTGCTGGTCGCCTGGAGCGATGGCGATCAGGTCGCGCTCGAAAAGCTGGCGCCGCTCGTGCAAGCCGAATTGCAGCGACTGGCGCGGCGCTATCTGGGACGCGAACGGCCCGGCCATCAGTTACAGACCACCGCGCTCGTCAACGAAGCCTACCTGCGATTGATTGACTGGAAGAACGTGAAATGGCAGAACCGCGCCCATTTCTTCGGCGTCTCGGCACAATTGATGCGGCGCATCCTGGTGGATTTCGCGCGCCAGCGTCCGCGTGTGCAGGGCAACAGCGTGCAGCAGGTTTCGTTGGAAGAAGCTTTCGTGATGGACGCGGAACGCAGCCCCGATCTAGTGGCCTTGGATGAAGCCTTGCAGAGCTTGGCCGAAATTGATGAGCGCAAAAGTAAGATTGTCGAGTTACGTTTCTTTGGCGGCTTGAGCGTGGAAGAGACTGCCGAGGTGATGCAGCTTGCGCCGATCACCATAATGCGCGAATGGAACAAGGCCAAAGCCTGGCTATACCGCGAATTGAGCAAACAATAACACTGCTTTCCCTGCCCTGAATATGCGTAGTTGCGTCAACGCCGCGGCGGGATGGAATACGTAACCGTGGCATGCGCGACTGGCTGTTCATCTCCTGCTGAAAACATCGTCACGGAACCGACGGCCAAGCGTGAGCCGAGCTTGAGCAATTCAGCCTGCGCCAGCACATCGCCCGGCTGCGGCTTGCGCAGGAAATTGATATTGAGATTGGTCGTCACCGCTAAGGCTACTGGCCCGACCAATGACAAGACCAACATGTACATTGCAGCGTCGGCCAGCGACATCAAAGCCGGCCCGGAGATTGTGCCACCCGGGCGCAGATGCTTGTCGTCATACAACAGACGCACCTCAATCAACCGTTCTTCGACGCGTTCGAGTCTAAAAGGCAAAGCCTCAAGCTGCGGAAATTGCGCGGCCAGAAAGGCTTCAATGTCAGCAACGGTCATTTGCGGCATGGCATCAACTCCGGCGGCGCTCAATGATTTTTCACCTCTGAACGTGAGGCCATAAACAGGGCGGCGAGTAAAAAAACCAGAATGCCTTGCACCAGCATGATGTGTGGCAAGTAGAATCGCTCGGCCAGATAGCCCGTGAGGAGTGCGCCCAGCGGCATCCCGCCGCGAAAGGCAACCATGTAGATGCTCATCACACGCCCGCGCATCTCGTCGCTGACGATCAATTGCACCAGCGAGGCAATCGAAGCGAAGACGCACATCATAAAAATGCCGCACAAAAAAATCGCCGGATAGGCCAGCCAAACCGTGCGCGCCAGCGAAAAGACAATGATCGTCAAGCCGAAGCCCATCTGCATTATCAATGCGCGGCGGCCCTTGTTCGGCAGATTGCCCAAACCCGCCATTACCAGCGCGCCCAGCACCGCCCCCGAACCCGAAATCGAGATCATCACCGCGTTGCCATCCGGGCCGGTCTGGAAAATGTTCTTCGCAAACGCCGCGAAGAAAGCCGTCATCTGCATGCCGAAGAAGGTGCATGAAAAGGCCAGCAAGGTGAGCGAGCGCAAGCCTTCCTGATGCCAGACGAATGACAAGCCTTCGCGCATTTCGCTGCGCATACCGCCGGTATTAACGCGCGGAATGTGCGTAACGTTCAACGCCAACAACGAAGCGATGACAGCCAGAAACGACAAGCCATTGATGCCGAAGCTGACCGCCCCGGCCAGCAATTGATCGGCAATCAGGGCAAACGGCAGCGTGCCGACCATTGGGCCGACCACGCGAGCGAGTTGGAATTGAATCGAGTTGAGCGAGATTGCATTCGGCAGGTCGCGCTTCTCGACCAGCATCGGGATCAGCGATTGATAGGCCGGGCCGCCGAACGCCTGCGCGCAACCAGCCATAAACGACAGCGCCAAGGCGCTCCATACCAACACCATCACCGGCGCTTTGAAGAAGGTCAGACCGGCCAGCGTAAACGCGCAAGTCAGTTGCACCCATTGCGAAGTGAGCAGGATGCGCCGCCGGTCAACCCGATCGGCAATCACACCGCCAATCAAAGTAAAAAGCAGAATCGGCGCGGTGCTCAAAAACCCGTTCAAGCCGAGGTAGCGCGTCTTATTGGTCAATACGAGTAAGATCCAACTCAACGCGGCTTCTTGCAGCCACGTCCCGGCGCTCGACGTGAAAGCGCCGAACCACATCAGCCGAAAGTCACGGTAAGCGAAAGCGCGAAAGACCTTCCCCAACGTGCTCAGTTGCGGTTCGGCGACTGGTGCGGTTTCGATGGCGGGAGCGGGTTTGGACATCAGTAAGAGTGCGGAATGCGGAATGCGGAATGCGGAATGTTTGCTGATTCCGCACTCCGTTTTTCGCACTTTGAATTTAGTTGGTCACGTCGTGCGAGCGGCTTTCTTCGCGAACCGGGAGATAGATAGCTTCCCAATCCTTGTGGGCGGGGTGATTGGCGTAGGCATCGAAAGCGGCCTGATCTTTGAACTCCATCGCCAAGACAGCGCCGCCGTCACCATAAGGCTGGACTTTGATTGTCTTGACCCAAACGTTGGTGATGCCGGGAATTTTGGCAGCCATCGTTTTTACGCCTTCAACGGCCTTCATTCGCTGTTCCGGCGTGGAATCGGCATTCCACTTGACGGTCACAACGTGCAAGATGGTCTTCGGCTGGCCGAATTTGTACTGGCCTAAACTAACGCCGAGCGCGAAGACGGCGATTAAAGTGCTGGCTAACAGAATGCGGCGAAAAATCGTGTTCACAGTGTTCTCCTCTCCTTTTAGGTAAGGTTGATGGAATGATGTTTGCAGTTTGTAAACGGCTCTGGCCGAACGACGCGGGCGGCCACAACTCGTGCCACAACTTGTGATAGATGAGCGGGCGTTTGTCGGTTCAGCCCGGTCATACTACTATGCCGGTCAGAAGCTGCTCAACCCCCGTTTACATTCAGGAGACGAACTGCCGTGAATCAAAGCAAGTTTTTACAAGGCAAACGCATCGCCCCCACGCCTATTACTAAAGACATCTCGGTTGTGCAATTGATCGAAACGACCTTTCAAGCCTACAACGCCGCTCGCCTGCGCGAAGGCTCGCAGCTTTTTGCCGAGCGGATGTTGGGCGATGACGTGACAGTCGGCTTGACGCTGACTGGCGCGCTGACCCCGGCGGGCCTGGGTATTTCCGCCATCATCCCTTTGATTGAAGCTGGTTTTATAGACTGGATCATCTCAACCGGCGCGAATCTTTATCACGACACACATTTTGGCCTCGGTCTGGCGATGCATCGCGGCAACGCGCAGACGAGCGATGTGGTGCTGCGCGAAGAAGGCGTCGTGCGCATCTACGACATCTTCTTCGACTACGAAGTCCTGCTTTCAACCGACGCCTTTTTCCGCGAGATCATCCGCGCCGAAGAGTTCCAGCGCGAGATGTCTACGGCAGAGTTTCACTACCTCTGCGGCAAATACGTCGCTGAGCGTGAGCGCGTGCTCGGTTTGAAGAATCAATCGGTGCTTTCGTCGGCCTATAGTTGTGGCGTGCCGGTTTACACTTCTTCGCCCGGCGATAGCTCCATCGGTATGAACGTCGCCGCGATGGAATTGCAGGGCGGCAAGCTGCGCCTGAACCCTTCGGCAGACGTGAACGAGACGGCGGCGATTGTGCTCGGGGCCAAACGTGGCGGCGGCAAGTCGGGCATCTTTATTTGCGGTGGTGGCAGTCCGAAGAACTTCGCGCTACAAACCGAGCCGCAGATTCAAGAAGTGCTCGGCATCGAAGAGAAGGGCCACGACTACTTTCTACAAGTCACAGACGCCCGCCCCGACACAGGTGGGTTGAGTGGCGCTACGCCAAGCGAAGCTGTCAGTTGGGGCAAGATTGATCCCGACCAGTTGCCGGGCACAGTGGTCTGCTATGTTGATTCAACAGTGGCGCTGCCGTTGATTACAGCCTACGCGCTGGCAAAGCGTGAGCCGCGTCCCTTGAAACGGCTCTACGACCGGCGCGCAGAATTAATGAATTTGTTGAAGAATGAATATGAAAAATCTACGCGCAAATAAGCTATGATCTTTGCCCGTAGACCCTGGCGAGAGGTTATACTTTGCCCTACGGTTATCATACTGACTTATTTATAGCTGGGAACAATTATCATGCAGTCATCGCTTATCTCGTCCGTCCGTCGGGTGTTGGCCGACCCGGACATCGCTATTGATCTTGGCACGGCCAATACGCGGCTCTACGCGCAAGGCCACGGCATGCTGGCCGACGAACCTTCGGTAGTGCAGGTCTGCACTGAAACAGGCTCGGTCGAAGCTGTCGGCCTAACTGCCACGCAGCAACCGGTGCGAGGGCCCAACCGTTTAGTCTCGCCGTTGCGCGGCGGCGTGGTTGCCGACGTGGACGCTGCCACCGCCTTGTTGAACCCGTTGTTGAAACGCGCCAGACGGTTTGGGCTGTGGCGTCCACGCGTGCTCGCTTGCGCGCCGACAAGCGCCAGCGAAAACGAACGCCTGGCGCTCGTCGAGGCGACGCGACGCGCCGGGGCCTCGGCAGTCGTGCTGGCTCCAGAACCGCTGGCCGCAGCCATCGGCATCGGGATGGATGTCGGTGCACCTTACGCGCAGATGCTGGTGGATATTGGTGACGGTGTGACGGACATTGCCATCATCCGCTCCGGCGAATTGATCGCCACGTCTGCCGTGCGCACTGCTTGCAGCAACCTGATCGCAGCAGTCGCAAAGCTGATCGCCAAGCAGCACGATATGCGGCTCTATTACCAGGAGGCGCAACGCTTGATTCAAAAAGTCGGCACCGGGCGGCCAGGACTCTCGCCGAACGTCTTCGTGGTCGCGGGCTTGGATCGCCAAACCGGCTTGCAACGACGTGTGTACGTGCAGGGTGAAGAGATCGCGAACGTGATGAATCCGGCGCTCAACGAGATTGCTGGCGCAGTCGGCCAAGCGGTGCGCCAACTGCCCGATGAAATTGCCTGCGAGGTGATCGAAAGCGGCATTCGACTGACCGGCGGTGGCGCCTGCTTGACCGGCATCAGCGAGTTGCTGGCAGATGAAACGTCGCTTGAAGTGCGGGCGGCCACAGACCCCATGCACGCGGTCATCAAGGGCGCGCGCAAGATGCTGGCAGTCGGCATTCGTACCAACATCTGGGCGACCTCGTAACCGTTGCGCGTGGGATGTGTCAGCAATGCTAGACTCACCACCAACTCAACCCAATCTCTTTCCTGCCACGTTTCAATCAAGCATTGAAACGCTTGCGCTGCCCGACGCTGAAGTTACTCTTTACGAAGGCTTCTTTCCTGCCACAGAGAGCGATCGTCTGTTTGCTGAATTGTTGGCGACGACACACTGGGAGCAAAGCCACCTCAAAATTTATGGCAAAGAGATCGCCGAGCCGCGCCTGACGGCCTGGTACGGCGACGCGGGCAAAAGCTACACTTACTCCGGCATCACGCGTCACCCTTTACCCTGGACGCCCGCGCTGTTACAAATCAAGGAGCGTGTGGAAGTCGTCGCGCAAACCAGTTTCAACAGCGTGTTGCTCAATCGCTATCGTGACGGGCGCGATAGCATCGGCTGGCATCAAGACAACGAGCCGGAGTTGGGCCAGAATCCGGTGATCGCATCAGTCAGCTTTGGCGCAACACGACGCTTTCAGTTGCGTCACAAACGCCGCAAGGATGTGCCGCGTGTTGACCTGAATTTGACGCACGGCAGTCTGCTGATTATGCGCGGCCCAACGCAGCATTGCTGGGTGCATCAACTTCCGAAAACGGCCCAGCCCGCGGGCCAACGCATCAACCTGACTTTTCGCGTAATCTTCTGAGTCCGACAAGCTGCCAGCTTGTCGCTGACTCCCAATTGCGTACAATCCGGAGACCTCGATAAGCTCGGCAGCTTGTCGGACATTTTCCGCAGGAGTTGAAACCAATGGACAACCGCACTGCGCCTTTCCGCGATGTGACTGTGGGCGCGCTACTGATGCGCCTGGCCGAATCATTCCCTGACAACGAGGCGCTGGTTTATCACGACCGGCGCTGGACATTTGCGCAACTAGAAGCGGAAGCGCGATTGATCGCGCGCGGCTTGCTGGCCTGTGGTGTCGAGCCAGGCGAGCGCGTGGCGTTGTGGGCGACCAATGTGCCGGAATGGGTGGTTTTGCAATTCGCGCTGGCCAAGATTGGCACGATTTTGGTGACGGTCAATACTTCGCTGCGCGCAAACGAAGTTGATTACCTGCTGCGCCAGAGCGAAGCCGCCACAGTCATCACGATTCGCGGCTTTCGCGATGTGGATTATGTTGGCGTGCTGCGCGAGATTGGCGCAGTCGGCGATTCCCGTTTGCCTGATTTGAAACGCGCGCTTTTCATCAGCCGCGAACCTGACGAGGCTTGCCCGGACGGATTGATACTTTATGACAGGCTACGCGAATTGGCCGCACAGATCAGCGAAGCTGAACTCGACGCGCGCGAAAGCCAAGTCGGCTTGGACGATGTGATCAATATGCAATATACGTCGGGCACGACCGGCTTTCCGAAAGGCGTGATGCTGTCGAGCCGCAACATCGTCAACAACGGCTATTGGCTGGGGCAAGGCTTGGGCTACACGCCAGCAGATCGGCTGTGTTTGTGTGTGCCGCTGTTTCATTGCTTCGGCTGCGTGATCGGCGTGTTGGGCGCGTACACACACGGCGCTTGCCTGTGTGCGCTTGAAGCGTTTGATGCGCACAAGGTATTGCAGATTGTCGAGCGCGAACGCTGCACGTCCATCTACGGCGTGCCGACGATGTTTCTGGCAGAGATGGAAGACGCGCAGTTCAAGCAGTTCGACTTGTCCACGCTGCGCACGGGTGTGATGGCTGGCGCGCTCTGTCCCGAAGCGTTGATGCGGCGCGCGATTGACGAGATGAACCTGCGCGAGATCACGATCATCTACGGCCTGACCGAAGCCTCGCCCGGCATCACGCAAACGCGGCGCGACGACACGCTCGAACATCGCACGCAGACGGTCGGCCAGGTCTTGCCCGAAATGGAAGTCAGGATCGTTGATCCGGCGACGCGTGAAGAAGTCGGCCTAGATCAGCCGGGCGAGTTATGTGTGCGCGGCTACAACGTGATGAAAGGCTATTACAACAACCCCGAAGCCACGCGCGCCGCGATTGACGCGGACGGCTGGTTGCGCACAGGCGATCAAGCGACGCTGGACGCGGACGGCTACGTGCGCATCACCGGGCGCATCAAAGACATCATCATTCGCGGCGGCGAGAACATCGCGCCCAAAGAGATCGAAGATTTATTGCGCCAACATGCGGCAATTTCGGACGTCTATGTTTACGCCATCAAAAGCGAATTCTTTGGCGAAGAAGTCGCGGCGGCGGTACGCTTAAAACCCGACGCTGCCGTGACGGCGGATGAATTGAAAGCTTTCTGCCACGACAAACTGGCGCGCTTCAAAATCCCGAAGCACTGGCGTTTTGTGAATGATTTTCCGATGACCGCGTCGGGCAAGATTCAAAAGTTCAAGCTGCGCGAACAGCATGAACAGGAGTTGGAGCGAGAGGCATTACGTGGCTGACGCTCAATGCGATTAAGGCTAGCTATGCGCAAAGCGTCGGTAGGGCAGGTTCTCAACCCGCCTACCTAGACTTCCTGTATACCTAATCACAACACCATCTAAAATCGCGAATGTTCACGCCATTGCCGTTGAAGGCTTGTTAATTGGCGCGTTTCTGTTGTATTTCTCTGCGGGCATTACTGGGTCGCCTGCGTTGTAGGCCAAGCAGGCGGGAAATCTTATCCGGCAAAACCTTTGCGGAAGTCCTTGTTTTCAGCCTGCGAAGCAGGCGCAAGCATAAAGCCTGGGGCGTAAGCCCCAGGGATTGGCGCAAAACATGGCTAAGCCCGTGAAACGGGCGACAGACGAGCGGCTTTCGCCCGTTTCACGGGCTTAGCACTCATTGGCTGCTCGACCTTGGGTTGCGGCTGACGCCTTCACCCAAGGCTTTATGCTTTCACCCGCATTCGCGGGTTAAGAAAACAAGCTTCCAAACAAACTCTTGGGTACCACTGCCATGAACGAAATCAATGTCTTTATCAGCTACAGCCACGATTCCGAAGCGCATCGTGAAAAGGTGCTGGGGTTGTCAGAACGACTGCGCGCAGACGGCATCAACACTATCCTCGACCAGTATGTGAATGGTTCGCCGAAACAAGGCTGGCCGCGCTGGATGCTTGACCAACTCGATGCGGCAACTTTCGTCCTCGTCATCTGCACCGAAACTTACTACCGCCGATTCCGAGGACACGAAGAACCTGGCAAAGGCAAAGGTGTGGATTGGGAAGGTGCGTTAATTACCCAAGAGATTTACGACGCGCGCAGCCGAACTTTGAAGTTCGTTCCCGTTTTTCTGTCGGCCGCCGTTGCAGATTGGATTCCTGATCCGCTGCGCGCGATTGGATACTACGCACTGACTGCTGCTGATGCCTATCAGAATCTTTACGACTTTCTGCTTGGTCAGGCTGGCGTAGAAGCGCGACCGGTCGGGACGATCAAGACCAGACCGCGCAAAACCGGAACCCCTATAACCTTCGACGAACCGCCATCCGCCCAACCTGTAAAAGCTGACATCGCCCGCATTACCGAATATGCCCCCGCTGAACTGATCGGGCGCGAAACCGAAACCGCGCTTCTCAACGACGCCTGGGCCAAAGTCCAACACCACGAAACAAAACGTCCGCACATCCTCACCTTCGTCGCGCTCGGCGGCGAGGGGAAGACTTCGCTCGTGGCGAAATGGGCTGCCGACCTAGCGTTTCAAAACTGGCCGGGGTGCGATGTCGCCTTTGCGTGGTCGTTTTACAGCCAGGGGGCGCGCGAGCAAATAGCTGCCTCGTCCGACACGTTTCTGGCGGAAGCTCTCAGCTTCTTCGGCGACGCGGCGCTGGCGGGCAGCGCCGCAGGCGCGTTCGACAAAGGGCGACGGCTGGCGCAACTCGTCGGCGAGCGGCGGGCGCTGCTCATCCTGGATGGTTTGGAGCCGCTGCAATACGCGCCCACTTCGCCCACGGCGGGCGAACTCAAAGATCAGGGGCTGGCCGCGCTGCTCAAAGGGCTGGCCGCCAACAGTCACGGCCTGTGCGTCGTCACCACCCGGTATGCCCTCCCCGACTTGCGCGCCTTCATTGGAAAGACCGTGCGGGAGGAAAAGCTCACGCGCCTTTCCACGGAGGCGGGCGTGGCGCTGCTCCAAGCGCTGGGCGTGCGAGGCAGTCTGCGGAAAACCATTCCGACTGAGCAGCCGCTTTGGAATGAGTACGAGAAGCTGGTTGAGGATGTGAAAGGCCACGCGCTGACCCTGAACCTGCTGGGCAGCTACCTGCGCGACGCCCACGCCGGAGACATCCGCCAGCGCGACCTGATCAAACTGGCAGAAGCCGACGCCGAGGAGCAGGGCGGCCATGCCTTCCGCGTGATGGATGCGTATGTGCAATGGCTGGAAGGTTCTGAGTCCCGCCTTCAGGCGGCGGGTGATGGTGAACCGGCTAAAGCCGGGACTCAAAACAGCCAGCGTGCCCTCGCGCTGCTGCAATTGCTCGGCCTGTTCGACCGTCCCGCTACGGCGGATTGCCTGAAAGCCTTGTGGCAGCCACCAGCCATCGCCGGGTTGACCGAACCGCTCATCGGCCTCAGCGAGGCGCAGCGCAACCTGTCACTCAAGCGACTGGAAGACGCGAAGCTGCTGACGGTGAACCGAGCGGAAGGTTCCGGCGAACTCATCGCCCTCGACGCGCATCCGCTGTTGCGGGAATATTTCGCCCGGCGCGTGCGCCAGGAACAGCCCGAAGCTTGGCGCGCCGCGCACAAGCGACTTTACGAACACCTCTGCGCCACTACGAAGGAAGGCGACCAGCCTACGCTCGAGGACCTCCAACCGCTTTACCAAGCTGTGGCTCACGGCTGTCAGGCGGGGTTACAGCAGGAGGCATGGGACGGAGTCTACGTCGCTCGCATTAAGCAGGGAGATGAGCACTATAGTTCGAAGAAACTCGGCGCGTTCGGTTCTGACTTAGGAGCCGTTGCCTGCTTCTTCGAGAATCCTTGGAGTCGCATCTCGCCCACTTTCAGTGAAGACTATCAAGCTTGGCTGCTGAACCAAGCTGCCGTCCGACTACGTGCCTTGGGCCGATTGATCGAAGCACTTGAGCCTATACGGGCTGGGCTGGAGATGCGAGTCAAGCAGGAGGATTGGAAGAACGCTTCCATTGATGCCGGCAACCTAAGCGAGTTGGAACTGATAATTGGTGAGGTCGATGACGCTGTGGCCGACGGCGAGAAGATTTTGGCCTACACAGATCAGAGTCCAGAATGGGGAGTTCATCTGTTGTATCGGACGAGCTATGCGGACGCTCTGCACCAAGCGGGCCGCAGGGCTGAGGCAATGGCGCGCTTCCGCGAGGCCGAGCAGATGCAGGCCAAGCACCAGCCCGCCTATCCGCTGCTGTATTCCATCCAGGGCTTCAAGTATAGCGACTTACTCCTAACGGAAGCGGAGCGAGCAGTGTGGCAGATGAGAAATGCGGAACGCGGAATGCGGAATGCGGAATGCGGAATTGATTGAAGCATGCTTGACCGTTTCTCAGCGCGCGACGCAAGCGATCAAGATTGCCGAGCAAAACAACTGGCTCCTCGACATCGCCCTCGACCATCTTACCCTAGGCCGCGCCGCGTTCTATATGGCGTTTCTTGAACCATCCGCAATCCAAAATCCACAATTAGACATTGACGCTGCTGTGTCCGGCCTCCGCCGCGCTGGCACGCAGCACCGATTTCCCCCTGCCCTCCTCACTCGCGCCTGGCTACGGAGCCTGACCGGCACGCAGATTGGCCCCAAAAGCGCGCAGAGCGATCTGGACGAAGCCTGGGAAATCGCCGAGCGCGGCCCGATGAAACTCTTTCTGGCGGACATTCATCTTTACCGCGCCCGCCTCTTCTTCCGCGCGCCAGCGTACCCGTGGCAATCGCCGCAGGACGACCTGGCCGCCGCCGAGAAGCTGATCAACGAGTGCGGCTACCACCGCCGCGACGCAGAACTCGCCGACGCCAAGCGGGCGATTCTCGGCTGAGCGTGGCGATACGGAACGGGGAGCGTGAGCGACCTGAGCATTCAAATGCGAATCAATGACCGCGGCGCGAGGCATTCACGCTGCCTATTGGGCTTTCAAGTGAATGCTCAGGTCGCTTACGCTCCCCGTTCCGTACCAAAAGCTGGAGCATCACATCATGACCAAACCAATCATCACCCGCGAGCAATTCTCTTTCTGGGCCGAGGTCGAAGTGCGTTGGGGCGATATGGACGCGCAGGGGCACGTCAACAACGCGGTCTATTTCACCTACTGCGAAACGGCGCGCATCAAGCTGCTCCGCTCAATCGGCGTGCCGGGCCGGAGTGGCGGCGCAGCGCAAGGCCCGACGCTCGTCACGACCTCTTGTGATTTCAAGCAGCAGGTGCGCTACCCGACCACGCTCGACATCGGCGTGTGCGTCGAACGCATCGGGCAGCGCAGTTTCGAGTTGAGTTACGGGATGTTCCGGCAAGACACGGATGAACTGGTCGCCGTGGCGCGCAGTGTAAATGCGTGGGTGGATTTTGCGCAGGAACGCGCGGTGCCGTTACCTGATGATCTGCGCGCGGCTTTGGGTGAGTACCAAACTGGCTCGCCTGCCGAGAGCGCCCAGGGCGAGCTATAATCAACGCCGCTTGGTCGCACGATCACTTGCCTGTTTGCCAGACTTTGAGTTCGCGCAAGCGCGCCTGCTGTTCCGGCGTAAGCTTGTTTTTGAGCCTAATGAGTAAGGCCATATTCGCGCGCTTGATCTCGCCTTCGAAGCTGAGCACATTACCCAACTGCGTCATTACCGCCTGTTCATCTATCCTATCGGGCTTGACCATCGCTTCAATCTTCTCGACGCCATCCTCCAACTTCCACTGCTTTTCTGTGACCAGCGCCTGCAGCTTGCGGATTTCAGTCTTGATGTAATTCTTTTGCTCCTCGGTCAAGCCAAGCGTCTGTTGATACTGCAGGATCAATTCCGGCGAGAACATGTGAGTTGCGGCAAAGTCCTCTGGTTTCGGGTCAGGCTGCTGCGCTCGCGCAATTGACACAGTCAGCAATAACAACGCACAAACAAGCATCGCTTTCAGTCTCATAGTTCCTCCATCTCGTTTTGCTGCTCGATGACGAGCGGTTTGATCTGCATGCGCAGCACACCCAGGTGCGGCACTTCTTTCACCCCCGGGGCTGCGGGAGTTTTCAGCAGGAAATCTGTGGGCGAGCGCCATTGCGAAATCATCACTTCAAGTGGCTGCGCTGGCGCTGGCGCACGCCGTCGCCGCACGACTTTGCGCGGCTGGTTGTCATATGAAGCAAGCTTTGGCGGTGGGTCATTGTGTGGCGCTGGCGGCGCGTTGACTTCAGGCGTGGCTGGCGGACGCGCCACTTGCTTGTCCGCAGTTTGTCTGAAGAACACGAACCCCGCGCCTGCGAGTGTCAGCAACACAATGACGGCCAGCGCGACACGTAGAATAGACCAACCCACAGCGGCCTTTTCGCCGCGTGTCACAGCAGTTTGCCACACGCTGGCAAACGACGGCGCGTGACGCTCATCGTCCTGCTTCAGTTGTCGAAACAGTTCTTTGATTTGTTCTTCTGACTGGTTCATCGTTGACCTGCTCTTCCTTCAGCCACTGGCGCAACTGCTTTTTGCCGCGCTCGTAATGCGTGCGCGCCGTGCCGAGCGAGACGCCCAGCACCTCGGCAGACTCCGCCAAACTGAGTTCGTGGTAAAAGGCCAATTGCAAAACTTCGCGCTGACGCTGTGGCAATCGGGTGAGCGCGCGGCGCAACAACGTTTGCAGCTCTGATTGATAAACAACCTCGTCGGGGCGAACCGCACTCGTTGCGCGTCCGGCGCGCTCGACATATTTGGCTAAGCCGAAGCCGCGCAGCCAGTGTCGCCGCCGCTCGTCAATCGCCGTTCTGCGAATTACGGCAAACAACCAAGTCCTGAAAGCAGCCTTGCCGTCAAAGCGTGCCTTCCCTGCCAGCACTTTCAAATAGACGGCCTGCAACACGCCTTCAGCCTCCGTGCGGTCGTGCGCACAACAGCTCAGCGCCCAGCCGAAGCTCTCGTTGTGATACTGCTCCAGGTTCGCGCGCAGTTCGGAGTCGTCCATCATCTCAATTCGCACCGTTCAATTTGTTTGTCGCGTCATTAGTCGTTTGGCGAGGCCGAGTATATGACAAGCCGTAAAGACTCGATTGAGGGTAGTGATAAAAAGGTAAGGCCCAGTCATTTTTTGCCGCGTAGCGGCAGTTGAGTTCAGCCGTGGGTTGAAAACCCACGGTAGTAATACGCAGCAATTCCGCGTCGCGTCAGCGACGCAGAGGCTACGCATAACAGCTAAGTGAGGGTAACATCAGAGCTTCCTACTTCTCTGGCGGAGAAAGTAATGATGGAAGCCCTGATGACCCTTTACATCATAGCCTTGTGCTATCGCGCGACCAAAGCTAATGCGGTGGAACTTGCGGAATGTTTCGCGGAGTTCAGTCATGACCGTTTCACGCGCTTGTTGCAAACGACCTGCTGCTGGCCAACACGTCTGTGGCAGCAATTTGCGCAGCGTCGCCTCGGTCAGGGCGGTTGGCTCGTCCTGGATGACACGGTCTTGGATAAGTTTGGCGAGCGCATCTTTGGCGTCTCTTGGGTTTATTGCTCGCGCTTGCAACGGGTTGTGCGCGGCCTCAACGTGGTGGCCTTGATTTGGACGGATGGCACGCGCCGCGTGCCCATCGGCATCAAAATCTGGCGCAAAGGCAAGCAGAGCAAAGTCGTGCTGGCCGCGCAGTTATTACGTTGGGCCAAGCGTTTGGGGCTGCAACCCGAGTATGTGTTGATGGATAGCTGGTACAGCGCCAAGCGCTTGCTCAAGCAAATTCGGGCTTACGACTGGCACTTTGTCACGCGCTTGAAGAAGAACCGCAGTTTCCGGGGCCAAGCTTTGGCTGGACAATGGCCGCAGCGCTTTGGCCACGCCACGGGCAGCTTGAGTGGTGGGTTGGAAGTATTGGTTGTCAAAGACGGCAAGCGGTACTTAGCCACCAGTCGGCTGACTTTAAGTGTCGTGCAAGTCAAAGCGCTTTACGCCAAACGGCAACAGATTGAAGAGTTCTTCAAAATCCTGCGCGGCCAGTTGCGTTGGCAGTAATGTCCGGCGCGCAGCCGCGCAGCGCAGACCGCCCACTTGCATCTTTGCCTGATAGCTTACTGCGTCTTGGAAGAGGAAGCTATCAGGCAACAAACGACCATCTATCGCTTACGCCGCCAGTTATTTCGCCAGGAGGTGCCCAGGCAATCGCCGCTACTGGAACCATTTAGCTTGGCTGCGTAAGTTCTGCGACGCTTGAATCAGGCGGCGCTGACGCGACGCAGGACACAATGCCGGGCTTATCCGGCGTTGAAAACGCCGGGCTAAACTCAGGTCGCCGCTACGCGGCTGCAAAATCTCAGCCTTACATTCTTATCGCCATCAGACTGAGATTTAGTTCAGCCAGCTAGTTCCGCCAACTCAGCCCACCGATTCAAATCACGCTCAAGCTGCTTGTTGAGCGCTTGCAACTCTTCGTAAAGCCGCTGCACCAGCAAGTGATCGCTGCCGTGTGCGGCCAACTCGGCTTGGGCGGCGGCGATGCGCGTTTCGGCGGCGGCGATGCGTGTTTCCAACTCTTCCAACTCGCGTTTCTCTTTGAACGAAAGTTTGCGTTTGGTTGATGAGGCTTCGGTGGTGACAGGCGAGGCAGTTTGCGCTTTGGCAGGTTTGCTGGCCTCACTTTGTTGTGCGGTTTCAGCGCGTTCGCGTTCGCGAATTTCGCTGAAGGTCGAATAGTCGCCGGGGTATTCGCGTATGCGCCCGTCACCTTCAAAGCGAAACAGGTAATCAATCGTGCGGTCAAGAAAGTAGCGGTCGTGGCTGACGACGAGGAGACAGCCGGGGAAGGTTTCGAGATATTCTTCCAGCGCGATCAGTGTCGGGATGTCCAGGTCGTTGGTGATTTCGTCGAGCAGCAGCAGATTCGGCGCGCTCATCAATAGGCGCAGCAGATACAAGCGCCGCCGCTCGCCGCCCGACAGTGTGGCAATCGGTTGATACTGCATCGCGGGCTGGAACAGAAACCGCTCCAGCATTTGGCTGGCGCTCAACCAACTGCCGTCCGCCGTCTGGATGCGCTCGGCTACTTCCCGGATGTAATCAATCAGCCGCTGGTCTTCGGCGAGTGCGCGATTCTCTTGATCGTAATAGCCGATGGCGACGGTCTGTCCCTTTTCAATTGTGCCCGCGTCCGGCTGCAAGCGCCCGGCGATGATTTCGAGCAGCGTCGTTTTGCCCGTGCCGTTCGGGCCGATGACGCCAATGCGGTCGCCGCGTTTGAATTGATAGCTGAAATCTTTGACAACCGGTTTACCGTCAAACGACTTGCTGATGTTTTCAAGCGTGAGCAGCTTGCCGCCGAGTCGTTGCGAGTCGAAGGCAATTTCGAGCGACTTCTTGTCGGCGATGTCGGCGGCGGCTTGGCGCGACTGTTGAATCAGTTCATTGGCGCGGTCAATGCGCGCTTTGGCTTTGCTGGTGCGCGCTTTGGGGCCGCGCCGCAGCCATTCGAGTTCGCGGCGCGCGAGTTGTTTGAGCTTCTGCGCCTCGGTGGCCTGGCGCTCTTCCTGTTCCTGTTTCTTTTCCAGATAGTAGGCGTAGCTGCCCGCAAAAGTCTGCACACGCCCGCGCTCGATTTCCAACATGCGGTTGGTGACGTGGTCGAGGAAGTAGCGGTCGTGTGTGACGAGCAGTAGCGCGCCGTTGAACTCGGAGAGATAGCGTTCGAGCCATTCGACTGTTTCCGCGTCGAGGTGATTGGTCGGCTCGTCTAGGATCAACAGGTCAGGTTTGATGATGAGGCTGTGCGCCAGAGCGACGCGCTTGCGCTGTCCGCCGGAGAGCGTTTTCATCTGCGCCTGCAAATCAGTAATGCCAAGTCGTGTGAGGATGGTTTTCGCCTCGTTCTCAAGTTGCCAAGCGCCGCTCAGTTCAAGCTGGTGTGCGAGGTCGGCCACGCGCGCGAGCAGCTTTTCATCCGTGCCGCCCTGCTCGGCCAGTCTGGCGCAGGCTGTTTCATAATCACGCAGCAAGGCGAGCTTTTGTTTTAGTGCTTCATTGTCGCCGCTGAATACGGCTGCGCTGACGGTCTGGGTTGGATCATAAGGCGGATTCTGCGCGAGATAGGCGATGACTCTTTCGTTGGCTAAGACGACGCGCCCGGTGTCGGGTTGTTCTGCGCCTGAGATGACGCGCAACAGTGTGCTCTTGCCGCTGCCGTTCGCGCCGATGACGCCGATCTTGTCGGCTTCGTCCAGACCAAAAGTGACGGCCTCAAAGAGCGGCTTGATGCCGAAGGTTTTGCTGACGTTTTCGAGCGACAGAATGTTCATACGGTTATAAAACCACGAAGAAACGAAGAGCACGAAGATTGTCTGAAAGCCTTCGTGCTCTTCGTTTCTTCGTGGTTCAAAAAGCTGACGCTCATTGAGCTAAATCTTCAAAGTCCTCAATGCTCGGCAATTCGGTCAAATCTTTCAGACCGAAT
Organism: uncultured Acidobacteriota bacterium; assembly: GCA_963699175.1. Taxonomy (GTDB): domain Bacteria; phylum Acidobacteriota; class Blastocatellia; order RBC074; family RBC074; genus JACPYM01. Next base: position 4,050,229 of record OY969418.1, read on the forward strand.
TGCAGCATGAATTCTTTCGACGTGCCGTACATCATCGGGCGACCGACGGTCTCTTTGCGCCCCTTGGTGGCGATCAGGCGTTTTTCGAGCAGCGTCTTGATCGCTGATGACGAGCTGACGCCGCGAATTTCGAGAATTTCGGGAATCGTGATCGGCTGTTTGTAGGCAATCACCGCCAGCGTTTCGAGCGCGGGCAAGGAGAGTTTGGCCGACGGGCGCGACTTCAGATATTTGCGGATGAAGTCGTGATGCTGCGGGCGCGTAGAAATGCGCCAGCCGCCCGCGATTTCGCGTACCTCAAGTCCGCCCTGGCGCGCTTCATAATCTTTGACCAACTCTTCGAGCGCCGCCTGCACGTCAGCCTCTGACACTTCGCCGAGCACTTTGACAAGCTGTTTGACGGAGAGCGGCTCCTCGCTGACAAACAATAAGGCTTCGACGACAGATTTGAGTTCGTCCTGCGTGGCGGTGATCTCTTCTTGGAATTCGGCTTCTTCAAACGGCGTTTCGTCATGTTCAAGCAAAATGCTTTCGGCCACGTCGGCGTGGTCTTCCATCTGTTCTGCGTCATCAATCATAAGTAATTCGTCTTCCAACGCCGCAAAGTCGAACTCAGTGGCCTCAATCTCAGCCGCGACATCGGAAGCTTTCTCTTCAGGTGTTTCAGTCGGTTTTGTCTCTTCGTTGCTCATAACGTTTCAAGCGTTTGCGACCGGTTCAAGCTCGCCGGCCTGGGCCTCATAGGAATCTTCGATCAGGGCTAGCGCCGCATCAGTCTGGCGTCGGCGCGCGAAGATTTCGCCGAACAAGTCTTGTTGCACCAGACTGATCTCGGCGGCTTTGACCAATTCCAGGAAAGCCAGGAAGGTCACTATCAATTCGCGTTTGGAGCGCGACAGCATAAACAGGTCGCGCACGTTGATCTCTTCGTTGGCATCGAGCGCGGCGCGAATCTGCGCGACCTTTTCGGCCATTGTGACCTCGTCGCGCTGAATCTCCATCTCGGCTTCGGCTTCGGCGCGCTTGAGGATTTCGCGGAAGACGCGCAGCAGATCAAAGACCGTCGCCGAAACCTCCGGGTTGTGCGTGTCGGTCTCGAGCAGGCCGCGTGTGTAAGAAGCCGCTTCGAGCTGGCCGCGCGTGTAAAGCATGTTGGCCGCCGCTTTGTACTTCTGATATTCCAGCAGGCGCTCGATCAATTCGGTGCGCGGGTCTTCGTTGAGGTCTTCCTGCCCGGCAGTCAAGGGGTCAGGCGGCAGCAGCATCTTCGATTTAATGTAAATCAGCGTCGCGGCCATCACCAGAAAATCGCTCGCCACGGCGACGTTGAGTTCTTCCATCAACGTGAGATAAGACAGGTATTGCTCGGTGATATGCGCGATAGGAATGTCAGTGATCTCGATCTCATCTTTTTTGATGAGGTAGAGCAACAGGTCGAGCGGGCCTTCGAAGATTTCCAGCTTGACGCGGTAGTTGTCGCGGCGGGCGTCATCGTTGTCGGGTGATTCCGCCACGGCTGTAGTTTGCCCAGCGGATTTCATTTTTTTAGTGCTTGCCATTTTGAAACAGGGGATAAGTTAAGAGGGATAGAGCTATGGTGTATAAATCGTGGTGACTTTAATTCCTTTAACGTTTTTGAAAGGGGAGGTTGGACGCTCTGCGGTAATAAACTCTTCAGCAGCCAAATCAAGCGCAGCAGCAATGTGCAATGCATCGGCCATATTCAACCCGAATTGTCCACCAACTTTTTCCGCTTCCTTTACTAACAGTTCGTAGGATTCGGGAGTGTTATGGGCGGCTTGGACAGCAGCGAAAAACCTTTCGTAGAAGGCGACTTCCAGTTTTTGTTTATGAAAGGTAGCCTTGGGCACGGTCTCCAACCGTACAAAGACTGAACTAGCAAATTCACGCGTCGGGTCATTCAAAATCGCCAGTGCCCGCAAAGCCTGCTTGCCTTTGCCAGTCGCAGCGGCAATCAACACGTTTGAATCAATGAACGTCAGCGTCTTCTTCACGTCCTAATTCCCGATTGATTTCGTCCAGTGTCAACAAACGTTGCCCTTGGCGTAACATTTGCAGCCGTAGCGAGAAGAGTTCAGCGCCTAACTCAGTTTGAGGCGGCATCGCTTCCAGGGCGGTGATTAACTCTGCTCTGGCTTCGTTGCCACCGTCATAGTTCAGCGAAAGATGATTAGGTTCAGCAGCCATCAATACCTCCTTGCACAAATCGTAACATGCCTTTGACAGATAAGCCGTGGGACGCTTGCTCTATTTCCAATCAATCTTCATTGCGCGCCGCACTTCTCCCATAATCCGCCTCGCCTCTTCGCGCGCTTTCTTTGAGCCTTCGAGAATAACGTCTCGCACCTCGTCCTGATGCTCGCGGTAATAATTCAACCGCTCAGTAATCGGCGCAAGGTATTCAATCAGCGCTTCGGCCAACGCCTTCTTGCGATCCACACAGCCGATGTTGGCTGCGCGGCAATCGGCGTCGAACTTGTCGGCGACTGCAGCAGGCACAAACAGGCGGTGCATCTGGCACACGTCGCAAGCCTCGGGATGGCCGGGGTCGGTGCGGCGGACGCGCGTGCGGTCGGTGATCATCTGGCGCGTCTTGGCGCGGATTGTGTCGGGCGAATCAGCCAGTTCAATCGTGTTGTTGTAGCTCTTCGACATCTTGCGCCCGTCTGTGCCGGTCAGCGTCAATACTTCAGTGTGCAGCGCTTCCGGTTCTGGGAAGACCTCGCCATAAAAGTTGTTGAAGCGCCGGACGATCTCGCGCGTCAGTTCGACGTGTGCGGCCTGGTCTTTGCCGACGGGCACGTAATGCGCTTTGTACATGCTGATGTCGGCGGCTTGCAGCACGGGGTAGCCGAGAAAGGCATAGTTGCTCAAATCCTTGTCGGCGATGTTTTCGCGCTGCTCTTTGTAGGTCGGCACGCGCTCCAACCAGCCGAGCGGCGTGACAGCGGAAAAATACATGTGCAATTCGGCGTGCTCCGGCACTAACGATTGCAGGAAGATGGTGGACTTGTTTGGATCGAGTCCGGCGGCCAGCCAGTCGGTGACCATCGCCATTGTGTTGGCTTTGATCTGCGCCGTGTCGGCGTAATCCGAAGTCAGCGCGTGCCAGTCGGCGACGAAGTAGAAACACTCGTACTGGTCTTGCAGCTTGACCCAATTTTTGAGCGCGCCCTCGTAATTGCCCAGATGCAATTTGCCGGTCGGGCGCATACCGCTAACGATTCTTTTCATAGCGCGATTATTCTAGCAGCTTTGTAGGATTTGGAGAGGCGACAATCCGCTTGAGTGATAGCTAAGCCCGCTCCTGCTCTATCCGCTTCAGAGCAGCGAGAACGCCCAATCAATCACCGGGTCAACCAGTTTGTTCAGCGCGCCCGAAGCGCCCACTGCGATCAGCAGGATGAGTCCGAAGGGGCGAATCTTATCAAAAACCTCAGCCGCACCGGACGGCAAGAGATTTTCCAGCATGTGGCCGCCATCAAGCGGCGGAATGGGCAGCAGATTCAAAATCATCAGAAAAATGTTCAGCCACAACCCGGTCACCAGAAACACTCTGACGGGTTCGCGAAAAGTGTCCAGCGACGCGCCTAGCGCAGTATGCAAGACCAGTTTGAGCGCGATAAAACTGAGAATGGCCAGCGACAGATTGGCGAGCGGGCCGGCAAAAGAAGTCCAGAAATCGCCCCACTTCGGGTCGCGCATGCGCGACTTGTCTACGGGCGTGCTGGCCCAACCCATGATGCTGCCGCCATTGCTTGAGAAGAGCATAAAGAGCGGCAGCAAGAGCGTGCCAATCGGGTCCATGTGCGGTATCGGATTGAGCGTCAACCGCCCCATATCTTTGGCGGTCGTGTCGCCCCACTTATACGCCATCACGGCGTGGGCTAGCTCGTGCAAGACCGTCGAGAGGAGAAAGACGACAAACGTGATCGCGATTCTGCCTATGTTGAGATCGTCCAAATTTACGGCTCCTTTTTATGTTCCCGCTTCTTGCTGCGATAAGGCCGCGCAAAGTAGCACGCGCTTTTGCGCAGTGTCAATTCAGCCTTTTTTAGCAGCTAGCTCGATCACCAACGCCGCGCCACCAGCCGGGCCAACAGCGCTTGTTCCTCCGGCGGAATCAGTCGCCCGAAGGCGCGCGGCGTCAACCGAATGGCGCGCTGTACCAGTTCGCGCGAGGTGACTAACTGCGCGCCCAGCCCCAGCGCGCGTTCATATTCCGGACTGATCAGGTCGTAGTGCAAGACTGATTTCACCTGCACCAATTCGCGTTTCAGTTGCAGAGCGGCGGCGAAATCGAACAACTCAATAAGTGACTCGTCCGAGGTCAAATGCCCACAGCGCTGATGCCAGAAACGGCGCGGGCCGCGTTTCCCGTTGAAGAAAGCATCCAACAGAATCGCCATCGCGCGTCCTCGTGCTGCTCAAGCCTTCTTGGCGGTTTTGGTGCCGACGTGGGCAGCCGCCGAAAGCTTCGCGCTGGGCTTGGCCGGTGCTTTGGCTGGCGCTTTCGCCGTAGCCTTAGCTGCCACTTTGGCCGGTGTTTTGGGTTGCGACTTGGCCGCCGCTGTTTTCCCAGTTGTTTTCTTTGACGAGTTGGAGGCCGGCTGGTTGAGCTTATCCCGCAGTTCGGTCAAGAAGCCAATCGTGCGCTGCAATTCTTTTTCGAACTTTTCGTCGCCCAGCTTGCGTTGGGTTTTCTTGACTACTTTGCGAACGCGGCCTACCAGCGCCTTCTTGTCTTTATAGTTTTTGTCGTCCATTGGATCTTTCTGCTTGTGCTCTTTGTTTTGTGCTTTTGCCATGGTGGGGTCTCCTCAAAATACCAGTGCCCGCGCATCCCTTCGGTTCCAGTTGTTGGTGTCGTGCTAGCCGCAACGGCGTGCGCAGTATACGGCAGATGATGGCCAATTGTCAGTTCGTGTGGGCGCTGAAAGCCCCAACGGGGCGGAATAGAAAAGCCCAGGGCATCGCCCTGAGTAAGCGCGTAATGAAATACCAGCCCTGAAAGGGCGAAATAAATCTGCGTTGCTCGCGGCTCAAGTTATGACGCCCCGTTGGGGCTTGAATATTGGCGTCATCGCTCCCAGGGCGTTGCCCTGGGCTTTTCTATCTCGCCCCGTTGGGGCTGAAGAGAAATTTGCTGCAAGCCTCACAAAATAAAACGCGCGCCCTTTTCGGTTCAATAACGAAAGGCGCATAATTGCCGAGCTATGGCAGAGAACACCACGCCCCAACCTACAGAGCCAGCGCCATCAGACAATCACCACGACTTCCCCGTGGTGGGTTTGGGCGCTTCGGCGGGCGGTTTGAAGGCGCTGATCCAGTTCTTCGAGCTGATGCCAGCGTCGAGCGGGATGGCCTTCGTCGTCATCATGCACCTCTCGCCCAAGCACGAGAGCCATAGCGCCGACCTGCTACAAAACGTCACCATGATGCCGGTCACGCAGGTCAACGAGACGGTGCGCGTCGAGCCGAATCGCGTCTACGTCATTCCGCCAACCAAATACCTGGCCATGACGAACGGCTTCATCAGTCTGTCGGAGCCGAAAGACACGCGCACTCAACACGTCGCCGTTGATCTTTTCTTCCGCACGCTGGCCGAGAGCAAGCGCGACCGCGCCATCGGCATTGTTCTGTCGGGCACCGGCTCGGACGGGTCGGTCGGTCTCAAACGCCTCAAGGAGCAGGGCGGCGTCACGCTGGCGCAAAGCCCGGACGAGGCCGAGTACGACGGGATGCCGCGCAATGCCATCGGCAGCGGGGCGGTGGACTTCGTGCTGCCGGTAGCCAAGATGCCAGAGAAGCTCGTCCAGCTTTGGCAGAACGCGAGCGTGATCAAGCTGCCGGCATCCGAGGAACTGGTTCGCATTGTTGATCCAAGCCTCGCCGCTGAGGAGGCGCTGCGCGAAATTCTGGCTATCTTGCGCTCTCGCACCGGGCACGACTTCACGCATTACAAGCGCGCGACCGTGCTGCGTCGCATCGAGCGCCGCATGCAGGTCAATCAGCAGCCCGACCTGCCCGCCTACTGCAAATTCCTGCGCGAGCATCAGGAGGAAGCGCGCTCGCTGTTGAAGGACATGCTCATCAGCGTGACCAACTTCTTCCGCGACCGCGAGTCGTTTGACGCGCTGGAGCGCGAGGTCATCCCGCGTTTATTTAAGGGCAAGACGCCCGAAGACCAAGTGCGCGTCTGGGTGGCCGGGTGCGCGACGGGCGAGGAGGCTTACTCTATCACCATGCTGCTCTGTGAGTACGCCGCCGGAATGACCAACCCGCCGGGCATACAAGTCTTCGCCACCGATATTGACGAGGACATGGTTGCGCGCGCGCGCGAAGGCAACTACCCGAATTCGATCATCACCGACATCGCGTCTACGCGACTGCGCAACTTCCTCACGCCGGAGGGCGACCATTATGTCGTCAAGAAGAGCGTACGCGAGAAAGTGTTGTTTGCCGCGCACAACGCGCTCAAAGACCCGCCTTTCTCTCGACTCGACTTGGTCGCTTGCCGCAATCTGTTGATCTATCTCAACCGCGAGGTGCAGGAGCAGATGCTGGAGTTGTTTCACTTCTCGCTGCTGCCGGGCGGCTACCTGTTTCTGGGCGGTTCAGAGTCCGCCGATGTCGTGCCCAAGCTTTTCGTCGCGCTTGACAAGAAGTCGCGCATCTATAAAGCCAACGTGATTTCGCGCACGGCGTTGCGCGTGCCGACGTTGCCCTTGGGCACGTCCGTCACCAAATCCCTGGTGCGCGTTCAGGCGCCGGGCGCGCAGCTACGTGTCACAGTCGGCGAGTTGCACCAGCGACTGCTCGAGCAGTACGCCCCACCGAGCGTGATCATCAACCACGATTACGACATCGTGCATCTTTCGGAACACGCCGGGCGCTTTCTGCAATTCGTGGGGGGCGAACCCAGCCACAACCTGCTCAAAGTCATCCAACCGGAACTGCGCCTGGAGTTGCGCACGGCGCTCTTTCAGTCTCTCCAAACCCGCAAGAGTGTCGAGACCCGGCGCGTGCGGCTCAACCGCGCAGGCCATACCTTTTACGTCAACATGATCGCCCGCCCCGTGCCGAGCGACGCGGGACAGACTGACTTCATCCTCGTCATCTTTGACGAGGTCGAGGAGATACTCGACAGCGAAGGCAAGGAGCCGCCAGCGAAGGAGACCGAATCTGTCGTCACCCAGCTCGAACAGGAGTTGCAGCGCACCAAAGAGCAGTTGCAAGCGACCATCGAGCAGTCCGAAACCGCGAACGAGGAGCTGAAAGCCTCGAACGAGGAATTGCAGGCCATCAACGAGGAGCTGCGCTCGACAACCGAGGAGTTGGAGACGAGCAAGGAGGAGTTGCAATCCATCAATGAAGAGTTGACGACCGTCAACTACGAGTTGAAGAACAAGGTGGAGGAGGTCAGCAGCGTCAACGACGACCTGAAAAACCTGATCTCCTCGACCGAGATTGCCACGATCTTTCTTGACCGCGCCCTGCGCATCAAACGTTACACGCCACGCGCGCTGGACATCTTCAACCTCATCCCGACCGATATCGGGCGTCCGCTCTCGGACATCACGCAACGCCTGAACTACGAGTGGCTGGACGAGGATGCCGCGCAGGTCTTCAATACCTTGCGTTCCGTCGAGCACCAGGTGGCAGGCGCTGACGGGCGCTGGTATATCACGCGCGTGGTGCCTTACCGCACGCTCGACGACCGCATTGACGGCGCGGTGCTGGCCTTTATTGACATCACCGAGCGCAAACGGGCGGAAGAGGCAGTGCGCACGAGCGATGAGCGACTGCGCTTGCTCATTGATAGCGTGAAGGATTACGCCATCATCACGCTCGACCCGGAGCGGCGCATTACCGCTTGGAACACGGGCGCGGAGACCACGTTCGGCTACACCACCGACGAGATCATCGGTCAATCGGCCGACATCCTCTTCACGCCGGAAGACCGCGCGCAGGGTGTGCCGGAACGGGAAAGCGAGCAGGCCCGCACCACAGGCCGCGCGTCGGATGAACGCTGGCACCAGCACAAGGACGGCTCGCGCTTCTACGTCAGTGGCGTGATGTCGGCGCTGCTTGGCGACAAACTCAGTGGCTACGTCAAGGTCGCGCGTGATCTGACCGAGCGCAAGCAATCGGATGAACACTTGCACCAAGCCCGCGAGAAGTTGGAGGCGGCGGTGCAGGAGCGCACGCAAGAGCTGAGCACGGCCTACGATTCGCTGTTGCACGAGGTCGGCGAGCGCCGCCACGCCGAAGAGCGCGTCAAGCACTTGCTGCGGCGCGTCATCGGCTCGCAGGAAGACGAACGCCAGCGCATCGCGCGCGAGTTGCACGATCACCTAGGGCAACTGCTGACCGCGCTCCAACTCAACCTCGCCTCGCTCACGAAACGCAACACCAAATCGGGCGATTTGCGCGCGGGCATCACCAAAGCGCAGGAGGTCGCCAAACAGATAGACGCGGGGCTGGACTTCCTAATTTGGGAGTTGCGGCCCACCGCGCTCGACGATTTGGGGCTGCTCGCCGCCATCGCCAACTACACGGTGGAGTGGTCGAAACATTTCAACGTGCTCGCTGAGTTTCACAGCCGGGGTCTCGACCAGCAACATTTCACGCGGGAGATGGAGATCAATCTCTACCGCATCGCACAGGAGGCGCTCAACAACATCTCCAAGCACGCGCAGGCCAGCCGGGTGGACGTGCTCATCGAGCGCCGCCAGCAAGACCTCGTGCTCATCATCGAGGATGACGGCGTTGGGTTTGACTATCAGCAGCAGCCGCAGCAGCAGCCGAACGAGCGCGGGCGGGGGCTGGGCCTCCTGGGCATGCGCGAGCGCGCCGCGCTGGTCGGCGGCACGATGGAGATCGAATCGGGGCCGGGCAGCGGCACGACCGTCTTTGTACGCGTTCCGCTTCCGGCGGCAGCAGGCAATGAATCAATGGGGTAAGGCGCGCATATCAGCGTAAGGGAGAGAGCATGGTCATCTACATGAGTACAAAAGCCCTTTCAGCCCCAACGGGGCGCGATACGAAAGCCCAGGGCAACGCCCTGGGCCAGGCGTCCATATTTCAAGCCCTGAAAGGGCGAAATAAATTCCGCATAGCTTGCTGTCCAAGTTATTACGCTCTTTCAGGGCTTATCCATCACTGCGGCTTTTACCCAGGGCGTTGCCCTGGGCTTTCGTATAGCGCCCCGTTGGGGCTACAGCACGCAACACTAATTTGTATGGCTGCCGGTGAGGTTATTTGCGCGCCCGAGCCTGGATCGCGAGGTGAAAAGCGATGAACAAACTGCGCATCTTTCTAGCCGACGACCACGTGATGATCCGCGACGGGCTGAAGCTCCTGATCAACTCGCAATCCGATATGGAGGTCATCGGCGAGGCCAACAACGGCAAGGCTGCCGTGCAACAGATTCCCCAATTGCAGCCCGATGTGGCCGTGCTAGACATCTCGATGCCGGAGTTGAACGGCCTGCTGGCGACCGAGGCGTTGAAGAAAACCTTGCCGCGACTGAAAATCATCACCCTCACCAGACACGCCGACGCGGGCCATTTGCAACAGTTGTTGCGCGCGGGCGCCGCCGGTTACATTCTCAAACAGAGCGCCGCCGACGAACTGATTCGCGCCATCCGCGCCGTCGTCGCGGGCGGCACCTACCTAGACCCAGCGGTCGCGGGCAAGGCGGTCAGCGGCCTGTCAGGCAGACTCTCCAAGCGGAGCGCGGAAAAGGGCGACACGCTGAGCGAACGCGAGACTGAAGTGCTGCGCCTGATCGCCTGGGGCTACAGCAACAAAGAGATCGCCGCCCGCTTCGACCTGAGCGTCAAGACCGTCGAGGCGCACAAGGCCAACGCCATGAGCAAACTTGAGCTGCGCAGCCGCATTGACATCGTGCGCTACGCTCTCCTGCGCGACTGGATGCGGGATACCTAAATATTTGTAGCAGCCTTGAACGCCATCTGTGTTTCCTGCCCGTACACTATCTTCAGGGAAAATCCCTAGCAAAATTTACGCACTTCCTAATAGTTAAACGTTTGAATATTTGTCACCATACCCAGGCTTAGTTCAGGAGTTGATCGTGTCTCAGAAATGGTGATGACAAAAAAACTGATCTAAGCAAAAGCAAACTGATATTTCAGGGCTGGAGTTTAGAGCAGGTCATCATCATTTCTGCGGCACGGTTTTATGCGTTAGGTCAACTCCTCATTGATCCCTCGAACCCAGAGCGGTAGACACTACTTAATTCACACAAAAACTGAGTCGGCCTGGTAGGACAGGTGGAATGGTGGAGGTTGATGGCCGTTCTTCGCGCTGTTGAGCGCAGCCGCTAAACTTGTTTTCGGCGACTTGCCAGATACGGTGTATCGCCGAGCTTCTGACCCTGTCTTATTACTATGTACGTTCCACCAGTTATGAATGATGCACGCCCCCTGACAAATAGTTTCCCCGCAAGCCCGCCGCTCCCACCCCGCACTTCGCTAGTGTTGGTGGTAGAAGATCACGAAGAATCGCGCAAAATGCTCAAGGTGTTGCTAAGTCTGAAAGGCTACGAAGTTATCGAGGCCGAAGAAGGCGAGCGCGCCCTTGAACTGGCGAAGGATAAACATCCTGATCTAGTCCTGATGGACATCAGCTTGCCCGGGCGCGATGGTTTGGCAATCTACCGGGAGATGCGCAATTGCTCATCCCTTGGCGATGTGCCGATCATTCTTACTTCCGGCTACAGCACGGACGCCTTCCGGCAAGAAGTGCGGGCTGCCGGGTGCAATGAGTTCTTGGTCAAGCCGCTCGATTTCGACGAACTGGATCGTCTCTTGGAATACCATCTCCCGCATCAAGCCTGACAGAGCTAAGGCAGTGAGCAATGAGCAAGCAAGTCATCATCTCAGGCTTCATCTTTCACCGCGCAATCATCCTATCTAAACATATCGCAGGTGGCAGTGGTAAGTAGGGGGGGCACGGCTTTGCACCAACCGTGTTCAAACATCACGCCACCTGCGTCCAATTGTGGAGCAGACCATGCTGTACCGTAGACTGTCAGTCTGCGGCAGACTCGGCGATGTTACCTTCGGTTCCAGTGGGTGAGGAATCCAATCTTCCGCAGACTGACAGTCTACGGTACATCTGCCGCAATCCCGAAAAACTTTACTGAAAGATGTTTCACTTTGTTCCTTTGTTGTCGAAAAGCAACTGGATTTGTTTGCCCCTCAAACAAATCAGCTTGACAGTTTTATCGGAGCAGTTTCATAATCCGCCCGCCAATGCAATGTTGGCTGCTGGGATGACGGCATATCTAAATATAGTTTCTGCCCAAAGAAACAGATCGAACAATAGACAGTTAATTTGGCTGGGGCTTCGCGCTGCGCTTCGTTGCGCCCTTGCATATTGAGCTTGGCGATTATACTGGCGTAGCATCGCAACTTCGTCGCAGGCCGTTCTGGTCGGCGTTAATTCAGGACACGGAGACAACCTATGCTTATCAACTCACTTCGCAAGAGGATGCCAATGCTCTTGTCGCTAGTGTTATTGCTGGCCGTTTCTGCCTTCGCGCAGACCAGCGCCAGCTTGAGCGGAACCGTACATGACCCGCAAGGCAATGCCGTCACGGGCGCCAAGGTTCAGCTCACCAACACCGGCGGCACAACCACACTCGATACCACCACCAATAGCGAAGGTTTTTATACCTTCCCCGTTATTCAACCCGGCACATACATCGTGTCAATTGAAGCGTCCGGCTTCAAGAAGTCTGTCAAATCAGGCATCGTGGTCAATGCGTCGGACAAACAGTCAACCGGCATCACCGCGCTCGAGGTTGGCGACATCTCCAACACGGTTGAAGTCACTGCCGACGCCGCCCAACTTCAGATCAAGACTGAGTCGGGTGAACAAGGCACCGCCATCAACAATCAACAGTTGCAGAACCTGGCCGTCAACGGGCGCAATTATCTCGACCTGCTCAAGCTCACGCCTGGCGTGGTTGTCACCACCGGCTTTGCCGTTTCCGGCCCCGGCGGTTTAGGCAACATTGACATCAACGGAACGCGCACGGGCAAAAATAATTTGACGATTGACGGCACCACCAACGTGGACACCGGCTCGAACGGCACGCAGCACATTGCGCTTTCGCTCGACAACATCGCCGAATTCAAGTTGCTGACCTCGAACTTCCAGGCCGAATACGGACGTTCGGGCGGCGGCGCGATCCAAATCGTGACCAAGAGCGGCACCAGCCAATTCCACGGCACGGGCTACTATTTCCACCGTCACGAACAATTCAATGCCAACTCCTATTTCAACAATGCCAATGGGCGCATTGGCGACCCGAACACCGGCATCGAGCGCAATCCGCGCAATTTCTACCGCTACAATCAACAGGGCTACAACATCGGCGGCCCAGTCTGGGCACCCAAGATCGGTAGCAAATACCTGAAAGAGCGCCTCTTCTTCTTCTGGTCGCAAGAATGGCAGCAGCAACTCGTGCCGCAGGCCGCACGCCAATCGCGTGTGCCGACAGCGGCTGAGGCGGCTGGTGACTTCAGCCAGACAAAGGATGGCAACGGCGTGGCGGTCGTGATCAGGGATCCAGTGACGGGACTGCCTTTCACTGACAATAAGATCCCCACCAACCGCATCAATCCGAATGGCACCAAGATTCTGAACCTCTTCCGGAAGTTCGAGAATACACCGCTCGGTGGCACAGACAATGGCTTCCGCTACAACCACAACTCGCAGTTGAGCGTCAGCTACCCGCGCAAAGAAAATAGCCTGCGGCTGGATTACAACATCACGGACAGCACCAAAGCTTATGTCCGCTACACGCGCGACTCCGACCAACAGGTCATGCCTTACGGCTTGGGTTGGACGGGTGGTAACAACCAGATTCCCTTCGACAACCTGATCTTCAAACAGGCGCCAGCCTGGAACAGCACGCTCAACGTTACGTCCGCGATTTCGCCGACGCTGACGAATGAGTTCATCTTTGGCGCGAGCCAGAACAACCTGACGCTCGATCCGACGGTGGCGAATGCCGCCAGCTATTCCGGCATCGGCTTCAATTTCGCGCTACCCTTCTCGGGCTATCCGGCGACGCAATGGTTCAATATCACCTTCGGTGGCACCACGAACCAGAACTTTGGCGGTGTTACTGGCTACAGCCAGTACCCCTACAAAAACTCCAACACGACCTTCGACATTTATGACAACGTCAGCAAGGTCTTTGGCACACACACGGCAAAGGCTGGTTTTTATTACCAGCGCAGCCGCAAGGATCAAGCCGCTGGTGATTCCGCCAGCATTTCATTCAGTAACAATACGAACAACCCGAATAACGCCGGGCATCCTTATGCCAACGCGCTGCTCGGCGAGTTCGACCAATTTAGAGAGCCGAATATCGGTGTCTTCCAGGGTCAGTATCGCTCGACCAATATCGAGTGGTATGCGCAAGACAACTGGAAGGTCAACAGCCGATTGACGGTGGATTACGGGATGCGCTTCTCGCTGATCTACCCGCAATTCGACAAACGCAAACAGGAATTTTACTTCGTGGCGAGCAAGTTCGACCCGGCCAAGGCCGTGCGGCTTTATCGGCCGACTTGCGTGCTGGGCACTTTCGCTACAAATGGTAACTTCTGCACAAGCAATGCAAATCAACGCGCCGTTGATCCGGCCAATCCGAATAACCTGCTGCCGTCCTATTTGATAGGACGTATCGTGCCTGGCTCAGGTGATCCGTTCAACGGGATGCAGGGCCAGCAACAAGGTAATTTCCCGGGCGGTATCAAGAACCGTGGTGTGCAATTCGGCCCCGTCTTCGGCTTTGCCTACGACGTCTTCGGCAACAAGAAGACAGTCGTGCGTGGCGGCTATCGTTGGGGCTACGACCGCGTGCAGGGCAACGAACTTGCCTTCGCCGCTGTCGGCCAGCCGCCGCTATTTTTCAACCCGACCTTCAACTTCGGTAATCTCTCCACGGTGGGCCAGAGCACCGGCGCAATCGCGCTCGGCACCACTGGCGTGATTTCTGCTGATCAAGAAGGCTTCGTTCCTAGCGTGCAGAGTTTCAGCCTCGGTGTGCAGCAGGACATCGGCTGGAATACCGTGTTCAGTGCAACTTATGTTGGTACGCTCTCGCGCCACCAACAGGAGATTCTGAACCTCAACTACAGCCCGTACGGCGAACTCTTCACCAAAGCGGCGCAAGACCCATCGAGGTTCCCGAATGGCATCGTGCCGGATGAAGAACCCGGCCTGGCGCAAGTCTACAAGGATGCCGGTCTGAAGTTTTCCGGCACATTCGCGCTGGCGGCGGACTTCCTGAAGAAATATCAGGGCTACAACACCGTCGGTTTGCGCACTTTCGGCGGCTCGTCGAATTATCACTCGCTACAGGCGACGCTCAACAAGCGGTTTGGTAGTTCGGTCAACTTTGGCTTGGCCTACACCTGGTCGAAGGCGATGGGCACAGCCAATACTTACACCGACGGCATCAACCCGGTCTGTTCGCGTTGCGCGGACTACCGCCGTCTGAGTTTTGACCGCACGCATTTGGCGGTCATCAACTACGACTGGCGGCTGCCCGGTCTGAAGAACCAGAATTGGTTGCTCAAGACTGCCACCAATGGCTGGCAGATCACCGGCATCACCCAGTTCATTTCCGGCTCGCCGACGCAAGCCGGTATCGGCATCCCGAACGTCAACTTGGGCCAACGCATCGCGGGCTCCTGGACGCAGGGCGTCGGCGCGCTCTTTACCGGCGATGTTGAGCGCACCGATGATCGCAACAATGCCTTCAACTGGCAAAACGTCCGGTTGCCAAGCGTAGCCGAGGCTTTACAGTCGAAGGGAGCATTCCCGGTTGCTTACATGGATACTCCTGGCCTCAATGTCACTGACCTCTCGTTGTTCAAGAACTTCGGGCTGGGCAAAGACAGCGAGCGCCGCATCCAACTGCGCCTGGAAATGTTCAACGTCTTTAACCACCCGCAGTTCAGCGGCTTCAACAGCGGCGTGAACTTCAACATCGCCACGAACTTCTCGGATTTCTTGCAGAAGCAAAAAGCGGATGCAGCTTACGTCCAGAATATTCGCGGCGGTACGCTCAGTGGCAATCCGCGCCTAGGCAACGGCCTCGGCGAATACAATGGCACGAGCGGTACTGTGGCGGGCAATCGCATCATTCAGCTTGCCGTGAAGATTTACTTCTAAGCACCGGCTGAAGAATGCCTTGAATTGGCTACGGGGGTTGCAACATAGTTGCAGCCCCCGTTTTTACTGGGAGCGCGCGATGCTATCTATACTTTCTCAAGATAGACCTGTGTCTTTCGGCTTCAACACACAGAGCTTATTACTCCGGCTGGCGTGGCTAGTCTTAACCATCAGTTTAGCCGCAACGACAACCAGCGCGCAGTTCGGCCAGGTAACGGGCGGCAGCGGTTTCACTATCTTTGGGCGGGTCAGCCTGCCGAATGGCAAACCGGCTACGCGTGTCAAAGTCATCATCGAAGGCCCGCGCGGGATCACGCGCGATACCATCAGCGATGACCAGGGCCAGTACGAAATTCGCAGCTTGCCCGGCGGTCGGTATCGCGCGCGCGCCACCAACCCCAACGCCCCCGATCAGGTTTGTGACCCGACCGAATCAGACACGACGCGCGCGTATTCCAACCGCCTGCAAATGGATGTCTTTTTGAAGCTGCCCATGCCCGAGGAGAAAAGGAACTTCAATCCAGGCACGGTGAGCGCGGAAGAGGCCAACATTCCCCAAGCCGCCCGCAAAGCCTACGAGCAAAGCATCAAGCTGCAAAAAGACAACCAGCCGCAACAGGCCCTGACGCAACTCAATCAAGCCATCGAACTGCATCCGAGCTACTTTCAAGCGTTGACCGAACGCGGCAATCTGCTGATGCAGCAGAACAAGCTGGCCGAGGCCGAGGCCGATTTCGTGCGTGCCTTAAAGCTCAATGAAAAATATGCTCCGGCACTGCGCGGCCTTGGTTACTGTCAGATTCAGCAGAAGCAGTTCCAGGCGGCGGTGAGTAATCTTGAAAAAGCTTTTGTGCTTGAACCGAGCGCGCCGCTCACCCTCCTGCTGTTGGGTTACGCCAATCTTTCGCTCCATCGCTATGAAGAGGCCAAGCAGTGCCTGCAACAGGCGTTGAAGCTGGGGCCGGAGAGCGCTGTCCGCGCCCACATTCATTTGGCGGAAATCTTCGCCCAAGAGCAAAAGTTCAAAGAAGCCGCCGACGAGATTCGCGCTTATCTGAAAGCAAAACCGGATGCCGCAGATGCCGCCAGTTTGCGTAAGATGGAGGAGGATTGGCGGGCGCGCAGCAAGAAAGATCAACAATGATTCCGTCAGGTAAATACGGCTAAGCACAATTACGAATCATTGCTCTCCCCTTTTTCAATCAAACATTTTGCGCTAGTGTTTCATCGTTATGGCGCACTTACTGCTCACTCTTTTGCTCGCTGTTTCATTCGCCTTTCAGCAACCGGCAGACCCGGCGGCGCAATTCAATCGCGCCGTCGCGCTGCAACAACAAGGCAAACTGGAAGAGGCGGCCACCGAATATCGCGCCCTCCTCAAACTCAAACCCGATTACGCCGAAGCACAAGCCAATCTCGGCGTCGTGCTCGCGCGACTCGGTAAATACGAGGAAGCGGTGGCTGCCTACACAGCGGCGCTCAAACTCGCGCCGCACTTGACGCCGATTCTGCTCAACCTCGGCATCGCACATTACCGCGCCGGACAAATGGCGCAAGCAGCCGAGGTCTTGCAAAAATTCCTGGCGCAAACGCCCACCTCTATGCAGGCTCGCCAGCTCTATGGTTTGGCGCTCGCCGCCTTGGGCCGCGACGAAGAGGCCATTCAGCAACTCAGCCAAACGCTGGATGCCACGCCACCCGATCCGACGGTGCTCTACACGCTCGGCCTGGCTCAATTGCGTGCGGCTAAACCGGGATTTCGTAACACGCTTGAACGCTTGGCAGCCTTCCCCAGTGGGTTGCCTGCACTCCACCTATTGCAAGGTCAGGCCTTTTTGCGCGATCTGGAATTCGAGCAGGCACTGGAAGAATTGCAGGCAGCCGCCAAACTCGATCCCAATTTGCCACGCCTTTATTTCGCGCTCGGCCTGGCGCATCTCAAACTCACTCATTACAAGGAAGCCGCTGCCGCATTTACTACTGAAAGCCAGCGCAGCCCGCAAGATTTTGCGACGCAGTATTACCTGGCTGAAGCCCTTGAAGCCGACGGCCAACTCGTGCCCGCGCGCGCGCAACTCGACCTGGCGCTCAAACTCGACCCACAAGCGCCCGAAGCCAACGCGCTGCTGGGCAAATTGCTCTCCAAACAAGGCAAGGCCGCCGAGGCAGTGAAACCGTTGGAGATCGCTGTCGCCAAAACGCCGAACGACCCAGAGCGGCGCTACTGGCTGGCGCGCGTTTATCAACAATTGGGCAGGAAGGAAGACGCGGCGCGCGAGTTTGCCGAGGTGCAGCGATTGAAAGCCGAGCAGTTGAAGAAAGATCGGGCCAATACGCCAAAGCCTTGACTACTTCTCGACAATCTTCAATACGCGGTTCGCGGCAACTTTAGTCAAAGTTTCGGTCTTTCCGCTGGGCCAGCGCAGTTTGATCTCATCCACCACCGTCGCCTTCCCCAACCCGAAATGCAGCCGCCAATCGGAATGTGAAATGTAACTGTCACCGGCACGCACTTCGTCAACTTGCACTAGGCTGCCGACTTTCAATTCCACGCGCGCGCCAACAGCATTGCGATTCGATTTCGTGCCGCTCAATTTCAAGTTGAGCCAATTACCGGCCTGCGCTCCACCATCATTGCGCAGCAACATCGGCGGCCCGTCCAGGTCGTTGACGATCACATCCACATCGCCATCTTCGTCATAATCGCCAAAGGCCGCGCCGCGCGAAGCCCGGCGTTCTTTTAAGGCTTCGCCAACTTCATTCGACAGGTCAGCAAAGGTGCCGTTGCGCAAGTTGCGGTAAAACAATTTGCGCTGACGATATTGGCCGCCAGGAAACGCGCCTTCAATCTGCGGATAAACGTGTCCATTCGCGACGAACAGATCGAGCCAGCCGTCGTTGTCATAATCGAAAAACTTCACGCCCCAACCGACGTACGGCCCTCTCGCTTCGGCGGTCTTGGTTGCGCGTGTGACATCAGTGAATGTTCCATCAGCGTTCTTGTGATAGATCGTGTTGTACTGCTCGGCGAAGTTGGTGATGATGATGTCCAGCCGCCCGTCGCGGTCATAATCAGCGACGGAGACGCCCATGCTGCCCTGCTCAAGGCCGTTCTCATCCACTGCCAAGCCCAGCACCAAGCCCATCTCCGTAAACGTCCCGTCGTGATTGTTGCGATAGGCATAATTCGGTGTCGCATCGTTGGCCACAAAAATATCCGGCCAGCCATCGTCATCGAAATCCGTCCAGACGACGCCCAGGCCGTAATAACCGTTCGCATCTTCAACCTTCGCCTGCTTGGTCACATCGGTGAAGGTCCCGTTGCCGTTGTTGCGGTAAAGCGTATCGCCCGCGCCTGGCAAGCCACGCGGCCCGCATTGCACGGCGATGTTGCGATAACGGCAAAGCTCGCCTTTGCCGAACTGCGGCAGATCGTCGAGCTTGAAATCCACGTAGTTGGCTACGAAAAGATCGAGGTCGCCATCGCGGTCGTAATCGCCCCAGGCCGCACCGGTTGAAAAGCGCGCATCACCAACACCAGACTTGGCCGTCACGTCCTCAAACTTGCCATTGCCTAGATTGCGGTAGAGTTTGTTTGGCCCGAAACAGGTGATGTACAGATCATCATTGCCGTCGTTGTCGTAATCGGCAATCGAAACACCCATCGCCCAGCCGGGATCGTCAACGCCAGCTTTGCCCGCTACGTCTTCAAACTTGCCGTTGCCCAGATTGTGATAGAGCGCGGCACGCGGGCGCAGCTTTTTGGCCAGTGTCGCTTCGACGGTGTCGGAGTTGACCAGGTAAATATCCAGCTTGCCGTCGTTGTCGAAATCAAAGAACGCCGCGCCGCCGCCCATGCTTTCGACAATGTATTTCTTCTCGGCAGACGAGACGTTGATGAAGTTGATGTCTGCGGCTTTGGTGACATCGGTGAAGATTACTTTGCTGTTGGTTGGTTGAGATCGGGCGCCAGTCAATGCGCTGAGCAGCGGCAAACTCACCATTATGATCCAGAGGCAATATTTAACAGGTTGTCTGAAAGACCCATTATTCCAGCCTCCGCAGCGGGCGATAGCATAAAGCCCAGGGTGAAGCGATAGCGAAACCCTGGGTAGCGCGCCCAAAAAATTGCGCCAGCCCGTGAAACGGGCGGCAGACCAAGGGCTGTCGCCCACTTCGTGGGCTTGGCGATCCTCTTTCGCTATTGTCCTGGGGCTAACGCCCCAGGCTTTATGCTGCCGCCTGCTTCGCAGGCTTAGAGCAAACCTTTCTAAGTAGCCCATGAACAATTTTGCTGTGTATAGCTTCATCTCAATTCAACTTTGCGCCGCAAAAAAATCGCACGCCGCCACTGCCAGTTGCGCCTTCGCGCGATTCAACCGGTGATCGCCGTCTTTCAGCAACAGCAATTGCACGTCGCTAGCGGCGCAGCGGGCGGCAAACTCCAAACTGGTTTGATAAGGCACGCTTTCATCCTTCATCCCATGCCAGATCAGTGTCGGCGTGCGAAAGCTGCGGGTCAAGGTCTCGAACTTGAACGCCGCCGCCTCTTCAGTCAGCGCATAACCGATCTCAACATCTACAAACTCGTTGCGCACGCGGTGGCGGCCCGTCTGCTGCCACGCGGTGCGTTCGGCGGCACTCAAACGATTGAATTCCAGGAAGTGAAAAGCCGGTGCGACAAGCACACAGGCGGTCACAAGCTGCGATTGAAACGCCGCCAACCACGCCGCCGCCCAACCACCCATACTCGAACCCACCAGACAAACAGGGCCGCTGCTGTAGTCGCTGACTTCTGCCACCACTGCCTCCAAATCTTCCAACAGCCGCGAGCCGCGTAATTCGAGCAGCGTGCCATCCGATTCACCGTGCCCGCGAAAATCGCAGGCTGCAAACGTCCAGCCACGCTGCGCACATTCGTCTGCCAACGCCTGCGCCTTCTCGCCGCTGCGCACAGAACCGAACCCGTGTGCGAAGATAACGGCAGGCGTGTCGGCAGCGCCCGGCACAAAGCTGCATTCGCCACGTACCGTCTGGCCATCTGGCATAGGCAATTCAAGTTTCTTCCTCTGGCGTTCTGACAACATTACAAAGTCACCAATTCACGCGCCACAGCAATTGCTTCCTCCAACGTGCGCACTTCTCCGTCAAGCTGTTTCTCGTAAACCGCCTTTATGATCTCGCCCACGCGCTTGCCCGGCTCCAAACCGAGTGCGAGCACGTGACGCCCCAATAGCAATGGCTCCGGCGCGTGTCTTTCAATACTCAACTCACGCACCCGCGCAATGAACCACTCCTCAGCTTCAGGCTTGAAATCACCCTGGCGGCCCAAACAATCGGCGCGCGCCACGCGATAGAGCAAGTCCGGCTCGACCTGCAACGCCAGGCGGCGAAACATGCCATCGCCGATCGTCTCGCCTTGTATCTGCGCCTTGTGCCAGCGATGCGGGACGGCGTGCAAACGAGCCAAGGCAATCGCCTGTTCGCGCACATCGTAATGATCGAAGCTGAAGACCTTGAGCCGATCGAGAAAACCTTCGACCAGCAGTACGCCCGTCTCTTCGTGCCCCGTCGCTTTGACGACGCCACGCTCGAGCTTGGTCACGAGCGGCTTGCCGAAATCGTGGCAGAGCGCGCCCAACATCACCGCCAGTTGTCGTGGGCGCGGCAAGTCATCAATCAGCTTGCGCGCCTCGTCAAGCACCAGCCCGTTGTGCGTAAAGACATCGCCTTCGGGATGCGCCACCGGATTTTGCGGACAGCCAATCAGCGCGTGAATTTCAGGCCAGAGCTTTTCCGTGATGCCCAACTCACGCGCCGCCCAGGAGCCGATGGAAGGTCGCCGCGCTTGCAGCAGCCACTTCTCGACCTCCGCCCAAATGCGTTCGGCTGGTAGGTCGGACAGATCAATCGAGCGGCATAGCTCGACCGTCGCCGGGTCGAGTGTGAATTCAAAGCGCGCGGCGAACTGCATTGCTCGCAGCACGCGCAGGCTGTCTTCCACAAACGTGCTTGGATCAACCACGCGAATCACGCCGCGTTGCAAATCTGCGCGCCCGCTGAAGGGGTCAATATATTCTTCGGTCAGCGGGTCGAACATGATCGCGTTGATCGTGAAATCGCGCCGCCGCGCTGCTTCGACAAATGACATCTCAGGATCGCCCGTGACCTCGAACCCGCGATGGCCGCGCCCCACCTTCGATTCGCGGCGCGGCAGGCTGACATCCACGACGAAGCTTTTCGGCTGGCGCGAAGGATCGCGCAATAAAACTTTGAAAACGGTGAAAGCCTCGCCTACTGCGTTGACCCGACCGTGCGCGGCCAGCAGTGCCTTCAACCGCTCGGCCTCCAGCCCATAACACTCGATGTCGTAATCCGTATCAACCACCTTGCCACCGCTGCGCACGTAATCGCGTACCCAGCCGCCAACGAGCAAGGCACGCCCACCCATCTCGTTCACTGCTTGGCAAAGTTTTTTTACTGCGGCAGAAATCATTGGCGCGAATTATGGCGGTTTTGCGCTAGAATTTCATCTAACCCTGAAGATGGGCCTTGTCAATTGATCGAACGATAGGAGAAGGAAACTATGACAACTATTTTGCGCAGTCTGGTTCGGGCTGGCGGAACGCGGCTAGCCAGGAAGGTCGGCAAATCCATCCCAGTAGTGGGCACGGTAGTCGTGGTTGGCTTGGCCGGCTACGAGATAAAAAAGAAAGGTTTGATGCGCGGCCTTGTCAACACTGCGCTGGACGCTACGCCGCTGGTCGGCACAGCAAAGAACGTGATTGAATTATTCACGGGTGATTGGCTGGCAGATAAGAAACCCGCTGAGCAGAAAGCGCTAGGAGCCGATTAGATCGGTTTGCAAATGAGTGTATGGATCAAACCACGGGGAGCACGGGGCACACCGGGAAACACCAACCTTGACCGCCTATTTCAGCTTTCCCCGTGCTCCCTGTGCTCCCCGTGGTTGATTTTGCCGTACACACAATTGAGATCCGATCCAGGAACAAAAACCTGCAACTCAACCTTTTGAACCAGTGTTAGCCGCGCGCAGTAAGGTTGTTTCGTCAAAGGGCTTGCTAATCAACTGCAACCCAATCGGCAAGCCCTCGCTCGAACTCCCGCACGGCACGCTGACGCCCGGCAAGCCCGCCAGATTGATCGTCACTGTGTAGATGTCGCCCAAATACATTGCCAGTGGATCATCGGTCTTCTCACCAATCTTAAACGGCGGCGTCGGCGCGGTCGGCGTGGCAATCACGTCGCACTGTTCAAACACGCGCTCGAAATCCTGCATCAACATCGTCCGCACGCATTGCGCCTTTTCGTAGTAGGCGTCGTAGTAACCCGATGACAGCGCAAAGGTGCCGAGCATGATGCGCCGCTTGACTTCGGCTCCAAAACCCAAGTCCCGCGTCTTGCGATACATCTCGGCCAGCGTACGCGCCTCTTCCGCGCGAAAGCCGTAGCGCACGCCGTCGTAGCGCGCCAGATTCGACGATGCTTCTGCCGTAGCGATGATGTAATAAACCGCAATCGCGTACTTCGTGTGCGGCAGGCTGACCTCGACGACTTGCGCGCCTTGTGCTTCGAGTTGTTTGATCGCGGCTTCGACCTTCGCTTTGACTTCCGGGTGCAAGCCTTCGCCAAAACATTCGGGCGGCACGCCGATGCGCAAGCCTTTGACACCTTCGTCGAGCTTCGCCGTGTAACTAGGCACGTCCAGATTGGCCGAGGTCGCGTCGTAGCGGTCACGTCCGGCAATCACTTGCAATACGCGCGCGGCGTCTTCGACCGTGTTGGCAACCGGGCCGATCTGATCGAGCGATGAAGCAAAAGCGACTAAGCCGTAGCGCGAGACACGGCCATAAGTCGGCTTCAGCCCAACGACGCCGCAGAACGAAGCCGGTTGGCGAATCGAGCCGCCCGTGTCAGAGCCGAGCGCGATGGGCGCGAGGCCCGCAGCCACAGCGACAGCAGAACCGCCGGAACTGCCGCCCGGCACGTATTCGTCGTTGTGCGGATTGCGCACAGGGCCAAAGGCTGAATTTTCGTTCGAGCCGCCCATCGCAAATTCGTCACAATTGGTCTTGCCCAGGATGATTGCGCCTGCCGCTTCGAGTTTGGCTACGGCGGTCGCGGTGTAAGGGGGCACATAGTTGCCGAGTATGTGCGAGGCGCAAGTCGTGCGCAGTCCCGCCGTGCACATATTGTCTTTAATGGCGACCGGAATGCCAGCAAGCGGTTTCTCTCGCAGTGCACTTTGGATGTTCGCATCCAACTCCGCCGCGCGTTGCAATGCGCCAGTGCGATTGACGGTCAGAAATGCGTTGAGGCGCGGGTTCTCTTTTTCAATGCGGTCGAGCAACTCGCGCGTCACGTCGCTCGGTTTGGCTGCGCCAGAGGAGTAGAGTTCGTGGATGTCTGCGATGGTCAAGTTCTTTTTCAAGCTACGACTCCGTAGTACAGTTTTTTGAACGCCAAGACGCCAAGCATGCCAAGCCATTTTTCTTCACCTTGGCGTGCTTGGCGTCTTGGCGTTGAGAAAGGCTATCCGCCAATCACGCGCGGCACGAGGAAATGCCCGGCATCTTGTTCCGGTGCTTGTTCAAGTGCTTTGTCTGTGCCGAGACTCGGCTCGACCGTGTCAGCGCGCGCGGCAAACGAAGTGGCCAACTCGCCCGCGCTGCGCTGTTGCCACGGCTTGACCGCCGATGTGTCGAGTTCGTTCAGTTGGTCAATGTGTTCGACGATGGCGGAGAGTTGATTGGCAAAGGTTTCTGTCTCCTCCGCCGTCAATTCCAGGTTGGCCAGGTGGGCGATCTTTTCGACTTCGGGTTTGGTGATGGGCATATTCCGTTGTGACGTAGCGATGGGGCGGCGGGGCGACGGGGCGAGAAAAAAATCGCCCTGTCACCTCGTCGCCTCGTCGCCCGGCCGCTCCTCTGTTCTTTCCAAATACTTCGCCGCCGTGCGCAGAAATTGTTCGCGCAGCGTTTCGTCGTGAATCTGTTCGGCGGCGGCGCGCAATTCGTCGGTTATCTCCGCCGTGTGTTGAAACTCGATCTCTTTTTCATCAAGGCGGCGCGCGTTGAGCACGAGCTGCTGATCAATGCGAAACTCTATAAAAGTTACGAGCGGCGCGCCCAGCACACGATTAAGGCGGAAGAGAAATTCGCCAGCCAGATTCTGCATCTGTTTCTGCCAGATCTTGTCCGATACCGCGATGACCAAGTGTTTTTGGTAAAGCCGGAACGGCACACAAGCGGCGGCCAGCTTTGAACCTGCCACTGTGCGCCATGCTACAAAGGCCGCCTGTTCGCGCACTTCTTCGTTATCACCGGCCAGGTGAATCATCGTCGGCATCAGTTTGAGCAAGCTGTTCACTGCTTCAGACCTCAAAAATTGTCCGACAAGCTGCCAGCTTGTCGTTGACCCCGCAGTGCGTACGAGCGGTAAGCCGCGACAAGCTGGCAGCTTGTCGGACAATTAGCTTTAACGCCTGCGCGCTTTGGCGATGGGTTTCGGCTTGGCCGCGGGCGTCACTTTCAAATTGCCGTGGGCGACGACGGGCCAATATTTTTCAAACACGAAATCGGGGCTGTTGTCGCGGTCGTGACAGACGATGCAACTAGCCGGGGCCGCGGGCGTCGGGTATTGGCCTTTGACAGGCCTGGCGACGTGTGCGGCGCCGGGGCCATGACACGACTCGCATTGCACGTTGGCGAATTGCGGCGTCGCTTTGATATTGATGAAACCTTGTTGCTGGTAGCCGACCGAATGGCAGCCGATGCAGGCCGCGTCGTACACGCGCTGGCGGGTTGCCAGTCCGGCAAAGGCGTGTGAATGGCGCGTCTTCTGCCACAACTCATATTCCGGCGCGTGGCATTTGGCGCAGGTTTCCGAAGTGACGTAGGGTGAACTGGGTGCGCCCTCCCTGGCAATCTTCGCCGCGATCAATTCGGCCTCGGCTTCGGCCATCCTAGTTTGCACAGCGTCAATCTCTTGCCGTGCTTGTTTGGTGATGGTCGCGAGTTGCGAGTCATCCGGGATGATCTCGTCGAGTTCGACGTAGCGGTTAGTGAAGCGCTCCACCACACTGTCGGCATCGGTGTAAAACCGCAACTCACCCAGGTGCTTGGTCTCTTTCGCCGCGTAAACGATCAGCGTGTTGTTGACCTGCATCGGATCGAGCGTGACGCCAGTGCCGTCCGAATTGATGATAATGTCCAGATCGTCATTTTGTTGCGCGAGCCGGTTGACTGTGCTGCGCTTCAGGTAGCCGACGATCACCGTGACATCGGCCTTGTCGTGGACTTCGGCGAGCGCGTTTTTCGCGGCCAGGAGCGGGTCGTGAATGGCAAAGCCGTTGTTGGCGACTTGCTCTTTGAAGTTATCCGGCGGCAGATCGCTCAAGCCGATGAAGGCGATGCGCACGGGCGACTTCAGCCGTTTGCCGGTGACAGTCTTCAGAATGTAAGGCGCAGGATTTTCGCGCGTGCTATCGGTTACTTTGACGTTGGCGGAAATGAGTGCCGAGCGCTCCGGCTTCAGTTTCGCATCGGGCTTGAGCAGATCGCCCGCGTAAGGCAGATCGCGGTACGAGAGGTTGACGATTTCGAGGTTCATCAACTCGTTGGCGCGCACGATCCAATCGTTCATCAGCCGCGCATCGGCGCGCAGTTCATCCGAACCTTCCTGCTTTTCATCGGCAAAAATGCGCCCGACATCAGCCATCACGATGGCGGCGTCAGGGCTGCGTTTGTGAAAGGCGTTGATGTAACCCATGCGCCGCGCTACGCCGCCTAGCGGATGAATCGGGCAGCCGCAAACTTCCAGGTTGCCGTGAATGTCCGCCGAATAAAACAGCACCAGGGAGTAGCCGTCATCCTTATCCAGCCGGTCTTTGAGCGTACCGGTGGGCGCGGGCTTCTTGGCCAGCCGCTCGCGGTCGGCATTCGATTTTGGCGCGGTAGGCTTCAGCTTTTGCGCCAAGGCAAACCTGCCGTTGACGGCAAGCGCGATGACGCTGAATAGTCCGATGACCGCCAGAAAGATTGCGCGTTTGCGATTAGACATAGTTACTGCTCTGTGCTGGAATGCGAAAGTGAAAGCAAGCGCGTGAAGCAAGCGCACTTGCGAAGCCGCAAGTGTAGACAAAAAGCTAAGGAGCGACAAGTTGAGCCATTCGCAGATAATTTTAGCCTCTGCTTCGCCACGTCGTGCGGAGTTGCTCAGCGCCGCCGGTTTCGACTTCGCCGTGCGCGTGGCCGACATTGACGAAACAATCTTACCTGGTGAAACGCCGCGCGCTTATGTGTTGCGCCTGTCACTCGAAAAAGCGCGCGCGGTAGCCCGCTCCGGTGAGATCGTGCTCGGCGCGGATACGACCGTAGTGATCGGGAATGAAATTGCGGGCAAACCGGTTGATGCGGACGATGCACGGCGCATGTTGCGGCTACTCGGCGGCGCTTGGCACGAAGTCTTGACTGCCGTCTCGCTGGTCAAAGACGGCCAGACTCTCTCAAACATTGCCGCCACACGCGTGAAGTTCGCCCACCTGAGCGAGGCCGAGATTGATTGGTATCTCAAGACGGGCGAGCCATTCGACAAGGCTGGGGCTTATGGCATTCAGGGTTATGCGTCGCGGTTTGTCGAAGGCATCGAGGGCAACTATTCCAACGTCGTAGGACTGCCGGTGCAAATGGTTTATCACATGCTGCAAGAGTTTGGCTTTCCCTTGCCCTAAACACGAAAAGCGGAATGACGCGCCTACGCAGTCAGCGTCATTGTACGTTGGTGGGGTACGGGGAGCGGTAGCGACCTGGTTGTCTCGTGAAGTGCGTAACTCCAAGTCACCAGGTCGCTACCGCTCCCTGTACCCCACCTGCTTTTAGAAAATGCCGTTGAGTTGTAGCAAATGGCCCATCTTCTCTTTCTTGGTCATCAGATATTTGACCGCCTGAGCTTCGGGCTTGATCTCAATCGGCACACGCTCGACCACCTCCAAGCCGGCATCAATCAAGGCGCGCACCTTGGCCGGGTTGTTCGACAGCACGCGCACCTTGCCCGCGCCTAAGAGCTTGATGACCTCGGCGCATTGATCGTACTCGCGCGCATCCACGTCCAGCCCCAATTGCACATTGGCTTCAATCGTGTCCGCGCCCTCGTCCTGCAAGGCGTAGGCGCGAATTTTGTTGATGATGCCGATGCCGCGCCCTTCTTGCTGCTGATAAACGATGATGCCCGTGCCTTCGGCCTGGATCAGTTCCATCGCGCGTTCCAATTGCGGGCCGCAGTCGCATTTGAGCGAATGGAAGACATCGCCGGTCAGGCATTGCGAGTGAATGCGCACCAGCGCCGGTTGTTTGGGATTGATCTCACCTTTGACCAGGGCGACGAATTCTTCGTCGCTGGTCGTGCTGCGAAAGCCCACAATGCGGAAGGGGCCGAATTCGGTTGGCAGCTTGGCCTCGGCTTCCTTAGTCACTGTGAACCCAACTGTTGCTCGGTCTTGTTCGTTACTCAATCAATCATCCTCCTTTAGACATTTACCGATGTTGCGTAGGATTCGTTCGCCACTATAAGTGCTGCTCCGCGAACTGGTCAAGATGCGGTTTTTGTCAGCAGTCTTAACTGCTCGAGGGTTGACAAGACTACTATAAGTGAAACCTCGCTCGTCGAGTGTTTAGAGTTCAAGCTTTAGCTTGCTGGTGAGTTACGTGCACAATTCACCAGTAAGTTAAAGCTTGAACTCCAAACACTCGAGCTTAAGTAGGCACATTACTCGACCGTGCTGTTAAAGAGGTGGCAGTCGCACGAGCCACATGAGCATAAACTGTCCGCATACGCCGAAAAAATTCCCCGCGCGCGATGTACACGGATGGCCTTCCCTGTTATCTTTGCTCGCCGTTGATTCAAGCTGTGCAATTAATCTAATCGGACTTCTATCAACCACCCCATGGCAGATTTTCTGGCAGTTTTCATTACCTGCTGTGCCATCGTCGGCGGCACGCTGCTCACCTATCAAGTCGCACAACAGGCGACATTGCCCATACGTTTCTGCGCCGGTGCCGTAGTGGGCTTGGCCGCCCTTGCCTGGCTCGGCTTTTTGACCTCGCTCGTTTTCGGCTTGAACCTGCTTTCTATTGGCATCACCGTCGTCATCTTGTTGGCGAGTACGGTCGCGTTGTCACGCACCGTCAAATGGGCACGCGTGCAGGCCGAGGCGCGCATTACCACCAGGAACAAAGGCGAAATAATCTATTACAGCGTGTGGGCGGCCTTCTTGATCTTGCTCTTCAGCCGCGTCGTGATGTTCTATCCCGACGGAATGCACACCGCGCCCGCCAACAATTTTGGCGATCTGCCTTTTCATTTCGGCGTCATTACTTCGTTCGCCTATGGTGAGAACCTGCCGCCGGAAAGTCCGATCTTTGCCGGGCTGCGTTTTACTTATCCCTTCCTGATAGATTTTCTGACGGCCTGGTTTATCAAGCTCGGCGCAGATTGGCGCGTGGCCTTCTTTGTCGAAAACCTGCCGCTGGGTTTGGCCCTGATCGGGCTGCTCAATTTCCTGACGGATCGGCTGACAGGCAATCGTCTGGCGGCGCGTTTGGCGCCGGTGATCTTTCTCTTCAACGGGGGCCTGGGCTTTTTGAACTTCTTTCAAGACCTCGGCAAAACGTCCGATGGCATTGCTACGTTTCTCGCGCACCTGCCCAATACCTACACAATGAACGCGCAGTTGGAATTGCCCTCAGGCCCGTGCCCGCTGCGTTGGGGCAATGTCTTTACTACACTGCTGCTGCCGCAACGCTCAATGCTCTTCGGGCTGCCGTTTGGCGCGCTAATCATCTCGCTTTGGTGGATGGCGCTGGGCGAAGGAGCCAGTATGCCGGAACGTAGACGGTATCTATTCGCCGCAGGCGTGTTGGCCGGGTTGCTGCCGATGCTGCACGCGCACGGATTTTTTGCCGTAATGTTGGCAAGCGCGCTGATGGCGCTGATCTTCTTTTCACGCGAATGGCTGGCGTTCTTTGTCCCGGCGGCGCTGTTGGCCGCGCCGCAGGCTTTGTGGCTGAGCGGCACACAAGTCAAAGGCACGCTCTTCAAGCTGGAACTTTGGTGGGAGGCAGGCCAGACTTCACCGGTCGTCTTTTGGCTGGCTAATACTGGCGCGTTTATTCTGCTGTTGCTGCTGGCGTTGCTGAGTAAGAAGCTCTCTTCAGCACAACAGCGTTTGTTCTCCTTGCCCTTTGCGCTCTGGTTCATCCTACCCAATGTCGTGAAGCTGGCGCCGTGGACGTGGGACAACATCAAAGTCTTCGTCTATTGGGCGCTCGCCTCCACGCCCTTCGTTGCCCTCACCATTGCCAGTCTCTTTGCGCAACGCACGATCTTTGCGCGCATGCTGGCCGCGCTCATGCTCATCTCCCTCACCTTTGCTGGCGCGCTCGATGTTGGACGCGCTTTGTCTCCGGCAGAAAACAGCGGGCTTTTTTCCAAAGCCGACCTTGACGCTGCCGAACAGATCCGTGAACTCACGCCGCCACGCGCCCGTATCCTGCACGCGCCGATTCATAATTCAGTCGTCGCGCTGACCGGGCGCCAATCGCTAATGGGCTATCCCGGCCATCTGTGGACGCACGGTATTGATTACGGCGCGCGCGAAACCGAGGTGCAGACGATCTATCACGGCGGGCCGACAGCGGTGGAGTTGTTGAACAAGCACGCGATTGATTACGTAGTCGTCGGGCCGGTCGAACGCAATCAGTTGAACGCGGATGAAAACTTTTTTGCCACGAGCTATCAGAAAATCGTGGATCAACCCGAATACCGGGTTTATCAGATCAGGAAGCCGTAAAAAATCAAAGGCAAAAGGCAAAAGGCAAATATCAAAAGGGGGGAACTGATTTTTCAAATATAAAAGAAAAGTACAACACTTTTGCCTTTTGATATTTGCCTTTTGCCTTTTGATTTTCCTTATGTTCGCCG
This sequence comes from uncultured Acidobacteriota bacterium, assembly GCA_963699175.1. GTDB lineage: Bacteria > Acidobacteriota > Blastocatellia > RBC074 > RBC074 > JACPYM01. Next base: position 4,080,475 of record OY969418.1, read on the forward strand.
AAGTCGCCATCCCGCTCTACGTTTTTCAGACCTTTACTTACGCGCTCCCTGCAAGCTTCGCCCGTAGCGCAAAGGCAGGCGCGCGCGTGCTTGTGCCCCTCGGCAAACAGCTCATCACCGGCTACATCGTCGCGCTGCACGAAACGCTGGCCGAAGCGGGTCAGGAAGCCGCCAGCCACGAAGTCAAAGAGGTCGAAGAACTCTTCGACACCGAGCCGCTCGTCACCGAAGAGATGCTCGAATTGAGTAAGTGGATCGCCGATTACTATTACGCGCCCTGGGGCGAAGTCATCAAATGCTGTCTGCCTACTGGCATCAACGCCGAGGCTGAGACTTACGTTTCAATTACCAACGAAGGCCGCTCCGCGCTCGTCACGTCCTTCGCCAAACGCCCCGACTCAAGTAAAGCCCAAGCCCTGAAAAAACTGGCCGACGCCGGTCTGCTCAAGGCCAGCGACTTCGCCAAAGAGTTCAACAAGAACCGCGCCACCGCGCTCATCCGCGAGTTGGAAAAAGACGGCTACGTCAGCGTCACGCGCCAAGTCCAACAAGCCACCGTCAAACCCAAACGCCAACAAGCCGTCCGCCTGCTCGAACGCGCGCCCATCGAAGGCAGCAAGCCGCTCAACGAATTGCAAGAGCGCGTCATCAAGCTACTCTTTGACGCGGGCGGCTCGCTCAGTTTCGCACAATTGACCGAACAAGCCGCCGTCAGCCCATCGGTCATCCGCACGCTCGAAAAACGCAGCTACGTCGAAGTCTTCGTCCGCGAAGTTCGCCGCGACCCGCTGGCGCACTTGAAAAATAATGGCGATGGGGCAGCCAACCTTTCATTAACACCTAAACAACAAGCCGCGCTCGACCAGATCACCGCTGCGCTGCAAACCAACGCCTATGCCACCTTCCTGCTCCACGGCGTGACCGGCTCCGGCAAGACCGAAATTTACATCCGCGCGATGGCCGCTGCCGTTCGTCGAGGCAAGACTGCGCTGATGCTCGTGCCCGAAATCTCGCTAACGCCAATGTTCGCGCGCCGCCTGCGCACGGAGTTCGGCGATTCCGTCGCCATCCTGCATTCTTCGCTGTCAGACGGCGAACGTCTGGATGAATGGAATCGCCTGCGCAACGGCGAAGCCCGCGTCTGCATCGGCGCGCGCTCCGGCGTCTTCGCCCCGTTAGAAAACCTCGGCCTAGTCGTCGTGGATGAAGAGCACGAAGCCTCCTACAAACAGGACGATTCGCCGCGCTATCACGGGCGCGACACCGCGATCATGCGTGCAGCCAAAGCCAACGCTGTTATCATTCTCGGCTCGGCCACGCCCTCATTGGAGTCGTATCACAACGCGCACACCAGTAAATACACTTACCTCCGCCTCGACGAACGCATCGCCGGGCGCGCGCTCGCCCAAGTCGAGATCGTAGACATGCGCGAAGTCTTCGCCCAATACGGCAAACAGCAACTCTTCTCCGACCGCATGAAGACCGCCATCGCCGACAACCACGCGCGTGGCGAACAGACGCTGGTGCTGCTCAACCGGCGCGGCTATTCGTCGTTCACGCTCTGCCGCGCCTGCGGTCACACACGGCGCTGCGTCAACTGTGACGTCACACTGACCTTTCACAAAATCGAAAGCCGTCTGATCTGCCACTACTGCGGTTACGTGGAGCGCGTCCCGCGCGCCTGCCCCGAATGCCAGGGGCCGTACATTTACTTTGCCGGCGAAGGCACCGAACAGATCGAAACGCTGTTGAAAGATCTGTACCCCGACGTGCGCATCTCGCGTTTAGACCGCGACACCACGCGCCGCCGGGGCGCGTTTGAAAGGCTGCTCAACGAATTCGCCAGCGGCGACGTAGACCTGATGGTCGGCACGCAGATGATCGCCAAAGGCCATGACTTCCCCAACGTCACGCTGGTCTGCGTCGTCTCGGTAGACGCGGGCCTTGGCATGCCCGACTTCCGCTCCGCCGAACGCGCCTTCCAATTGCTGACCCAAGTCGCCGGACGCGCCGGGCGCGGCGACAAGCCGGGCCGTGTGATCATTCAGAGTTATCACACCGAGCATTATGCGCTGGAGTTTGCGAAGGAGCAGAACTACGAGAAGTTCTACAACCACGAGATCGGCTACCGGCGCGAGATGCGTTACCCGCCGTTCGTGGCACTGATCAACGTGCTGATACGCCACAGCGATTTCAACAAAGCGTCGAGTGTGGCGACGGAATTAGCCCAGTTGGTGCGCGCGGCAGACCACGAGAACCTGCTGCGCGTGCTGGGGCCTGCGCCCGCGCCGCTGTCGCGCTTGAAGGGCGAGCACCGGTTGCAGGTGCTGATCAAGACGCGCTACCGGCGGCAGGCGCGCGAGGCGCTGGACGCGGCAATGCTGGCGTTGAAAGAGAGTGGGAATGATTTGCGGATGGTGAATGTGGAGGTTGATCCGGTCAGTTTAATGTAGCGTTTGATGTGGTTCAGGAAGCTTTTTTGATTTCGTAGAAATGCGGTGGAGCGAGCAGCGCAACAAGCTGGTTCGGATAGTCGTAAATCACGTTAAAGTTGTTGCTCACATCACGTCCCAACACCGACATATCGGCAAACTCAATCTGCAAAAAGACGCCGAAGGTCCCGCGCACCGTGGCGATTCGCTCTCCATCACTCTTGAAACCAATGACCGTCTCAATCGTAATGGAATCGCTCAACCCGCCAATACCTGCCAGATGAATCTGCTCGGCTTCCTGATTTTCGAGCGGGCGTAACAGGTCAACCAACTGTGCGCTAAAGACCGTCCGGTCTGCACCCGCATCAAGCAGGAACGGAACATCTATCCACTTTTCTTCGGTGACGCGCACCAGCCCTTGCACCACAGGCCGGATGATTCCGTCATCACATAGCGCCCATTGGCCGTTGATACGCATAGATGCGGTCTGCCTTTTCGCGAGGAATATAGCGGATGTGCGGCAATTCGTCGGGATGTTTCGCCCGGGCTGCGCGCTCGGCAGCTTCGTAACTGTCACCGACGAACAACTCTTCCCCCGCCGCCGCAACGTAACACCCGCGGTAGCGATGGAAAACTCCAAGCTCTTCCGCGTGTTCATTAAACCAGCGCAGATTATGCTCCGCCTGCTCGAACAATGGCTTCAGTTCGGGCGGCATGGGAAGCTCTTCAATGACAAGTGCTGAATCCATAGGTGGATGATAATTGCCGATGCTAGATAGGTCAATCTTAGATGTATGTTCAGTAAGCACGCGAGGCCTTGGACGCGGCGCTGCTGGCGTTGAAGGAGAGTGGGAATGATTTGCGGATGGTGAATGTGGAGGTTGATCCGGTGAGTTTGATGTGATGTTAATGATGTCGGGGAGGCCATTAAAAATATGAGTACATTGATATTGCCCACAACTATCGCCGAAATTGATCAGATGATTCAAAATGAGGTGCAAGAAAGTCTGCATCTCGACTACAAGTAAAGCAGAGCCATTGAGAGAACAGAAAAGAGCAAACTCAATATTTCTAAAGACATTTCTGCTTTTGCAAATTCAGACGGCGGCTTGTTAATTTATGGCGTCTCCGAAAAAGATCAGCTTCCTGTTTCCATTGATGGCGGTATTGATTTCATCAAAACAAAATGTACCTGCGAATGGCTTGAACAAGTTATTAACAGCAACATTAGCCCCAAGATCGAAGGCATAAGAATAGCCGCAATTCATTTATCAATAGATCATTGCCTATATGCTGTATCCATTCCCAAAAGCCTTAGAAGTCCGCATCAGGCCTCGGATCATAGGTATTACAAGCGATACAATTTTGAATCCGTTCCTATGGAAAACTACGAGATAAACGACATTCGAAACCGACAAAAAGCAGTTCCGGCACTGGTGAATGTAGACTTAAAAATCCGTCAGACGCTTTTGATATATCTTGTTGTACAGAATATAGGCGATCGCGCAGCCGAAGACGTCAGCTTTACTAACTGATGTTACGCAGTAAGAAAGTCGAGTTTGGAATTGACAGGTTTTTGTGCCGGAGGCACAGCGGAAATTAGCCGGTGGTGGAACGCAGTGAAACCACCGGTCACAGGCGTCAAGTAACCGCGCCCCAGTAGGGGCGCAGGATAGACAATGGGCGCGAAATCAATGTCCTGTCCAGCGTCCCAGCCGGGACGCGAGATTGCGGCGTTCGACTTTCCGGTGGTTACGCTTTGCTCCACCACCGGCTAATTTCCGACCGCGCCTCCGGCGCTGAGAAGGGCGTCAAACCTAAAACGATTTTCCGCGCTGCGTAACATCAGTTACTTATTCTGATTCATTGGCCCATTGGATCGAAAAAGGAAAGGCCACTTTATTCAAGCAAGGCTTAAAGTATCTTCCCCTAAACGATCTTTCCATTTTCTTTATGGCACGTTCGGTCAGGCACTACATGGAAGTGGCGAGTTGCCAGCTAGCTTTGACATCACAGCAAGCTATCATCACCCTCAAGTTGGGCAGCGAACCAGCGATTCATTTCATTTCAACTTGAATGACTACATCGGATCAAGCTCGATGGAGTCTGAAATATATGAGCAGGGCAAAAGCATCAAGGAAGCAATTGAAAAACTTACCAAGGAGGTAAGTAGATTCAACAATCATTTTGATAGGCTTTCTCGCATTGCTGGGGAAACAGGTCTTGATCTTTCATTTACCACTCTACGAAATTTAGAGCATTTGCTAGCTAAGGACGGAATGATTGAGAAGATTAACCCACATGGCTGCGAGCACACAGTGTTTATGGAAGTCTTACAGATTGATTTCGACCTCGCACTTAGGCTTCGCGATTTCTTTTGGTGTTCGGAGAACATAGATGGGTTGCACAACATTGAAAGTGTTACGCCTGAATTGATTGAAAAAATGGAGAAGCATTTTATTCTTCGCAAGAAGGAAGGGGCTGAATTGGGCTCTGGAGATGAGTGACTCGCTTATGTGAACACTCATCCACTACAAAAGAAATTGTCTTGATGAGTTACCCCTTCTTCAAAAGCCCCCACGGGGCAGAATATGACAGCCCAGGGCAACGCCCTGGGAACGAAGTCATCGTTGCAGGCAAGCCCCAACGGGGCGCAATAAATTCTCGTTGGGCTACCAAACAATTCTGGTTATTTCGCCCTTTCAGGGCTTGTCACTCTTTGCCGGTGCGGCCAGGGGCGGCGCGTTGCTCTGCCCCTGGCTTTCTTATGACGCCCCGTTGGGGCTGATGGGGGAGGTTCTTCCCATTCAAAAAAGGAGGTCATCGCTCATGCCGCAATCCCTTTCCTCTATCCTTGTGCATCTGGTCTTCAGCACCAAACACCGCGAGGCGTGGTTGACGCCGGAGATCGAACCTGAACTACACGCGTATATGGCGACGGTCTTTCAAGGCTGCGATTCGCCAGCGCTCATCATCAACGGCGACAAAGATCACGTGCACGCGCTATTCGCGCTCGCACGGACGTGGTCGGTGGCCGACTTGGTCGAAGAGGTCAAGAAGCGCTCTTCCAAATGGATCAAGACGAAGGGCGCAAGCTTCGGCCAATTCTACTGGCAAGCGGGCTACGGCGCGTTTTCCGTCAGCCAATCGCAGGTCGAACAGGTCAGGCGCTACATCGCCAATCAGAAGGCGCATCACAACAAACAATCGTTTCAAGATGAATATCGAGAACTGCTGAACAAACACGGCGTCGAATACGATGAGAAATACGTTTGGGATTGAAAGGAATGATTGATCCCACAAGTCCTGAATGAGCGAGACAATAAGACGGTTTTGGTAGCCAGGGAATTTATTGCGCCCCGTTGGGGCTTGTGTGCATTGATGGCTTGCCTCCCAGGTCGTTGCCCTGGGCTGTCATATTGCGCCCCGTTGGGGCTTATGCGATTGTTTGGCTGACGAAACACCCGACGAAATTTGAAATTGGTTTGGCTTCTGCTGTTCGCAAATTGGTTTGGCTTGCACTCTCTCAACAAAAGATGAGATCAAGACTGAAAAAGATATTAGCCGCTCCCTTCATCCTGCTCGCGGCCATCGTCGTCTTGTTTGAAGACTGGCTGTGGGACGATCTGTTGCGGCTGATGGCGGCGCTGGGGCGGTTGCCTGGCCTGCGACAGATAGAGCACTTGATTGCTGCTCTGCCGCCCTATGGAGCATTGGCAGCGTTCGGACTGCCAACACTATTGTTGCTACCCGCCAAACTCGCGGCGTTTTGGCTGATTGCGCACAAGCAGGCGGCGTTTGGGTTGGTGATAATAATAGTAGCCAAGCTCACTGGCACGGCACTGCTGGCGCGGATTTATGCGCTGACACATCCGCAGTTGTTGCGCATTGCTTGGTTCGCAAAGCTGCATGCGCGCTACGTCAGTTTCAAAACGAAGGTGTATGCGGCACTCAAAGCGACTCGTGTTTATCAATTTCTCCATCAGCGCAAACTACGAGTAAAAGCGTGGTTAAAAGAATGGAAAGAGAAACAAGGCCGCAGTTTATTGCGCAACCGGTGGACAGCAGCGGTGCGTCTGTTACGAAAGTGGCGGCGCGTACCGGAATAGACACTTTGCCTTAATCAGCCTGACGCATTGCTGACCGACCGTGCTTAGCTTTAACGTCACTATTACACCCAAAGCATCACTCCTTCTTAAAACTGCCTCAGTATTAACTGCCTAAATGACAGAGGAATAATTATTGCCTCAAGCTCCGCGAGAATTGCCTTGTCTCTAATAACTATCAATCGCAAGAAGGAGTGTAGAAGTATGAAAAAGCATCTCGGACTCAAAGTGATATTTGTAGCGACAATCTGTTTGTTGAGTTTTATGGCTGCTACGCCGCGCGGCTATGCTCAGGTGATCCGTCAGGCAACGGGTTTATCTCCTGCGGATATTCAAGGTGCAGTGGACGACTTCCGCGCCGACCTTGGCGGAGTAAATAATGGTGCTGACGCCCCGTCCGCTTCCGGGCGGCGTGAGATCAACTGGGATGGAGTGATTGATGAACTGGCGGCACCGAATAATCTGCCTGGCAACTTCTTCAACGCTATTTCCAAGCGGGGCGTTGTCTTTGCGACGCCTGGCACCAGGTTTCAAGTCAGCGCCAGCTCAAGTAATGTGAGCGGGACACCGGTAGAATTCGGCAATCTCAATCCTGCCTTTCCTAATCTCTTTCAGCCTTTCAGTCCTGAGCGTCTCTTCACGGTGTTAGGCAGCAATATCATCAACATATCGTTCTTTATACCCGGCACAACTACCCCGGCTGTAGTGCGGGGCTTTGGCGCTGTCTTTACGGATGTCGAGCGCAGCGACAGCACCAAGCTCGAATTCTTTGACGCACAGGGCAATTTGATCTTCAGCGGCTTTGCGCTGGCTGTTCCCGGCGCGCACGAGTCACTCTCCTTTCTCGGCGCTTCGTTCGCCACGCCGCAGATTGCTTTGGTGCGTATTACCAGCGGCGACGCGGGATTAGACGCGCAGGCCGAAAACAATGGCGTAGTTGATTTGGTGGCAATGGACGATTTCATTTACGGCGAGCCACAGGCTGTCACTCAATCCTTAGGCTGCGGTTCAATGATCTGTTTTGCCGAGCCGAGTTTTTGGGCAGCTCAATTGCGCCGGCCATTCAGTGCGGTGCGTGGCGTGGTCAGCATTCCCGGCGTGAATAAAACGGTTCCGGTAGGCGTAAATAACCCGACCGTGCTGATCGCGCTTTCTCCTCCGCTGTTCCTTGCCGCTCAACCGCGCACTCGATTGCTCGCCTCTTACGTGGCGGCGCAGATCAGCATGCAAAATGCTCTGACAGGCAGCCTGACCGGAGGGAGTAGCACGCTGGGCTGTTATGGTGTGAGCGTGCCTGTGACGTTGAGTCATGGAGCGGTGATCAACTCTTTTACCACTGTCAACCAACTGTTGGCGGAAACCGATGTTGTCTTCCGCACTAACCCGAGCGAGGACATCGAAAAGCTGATCCTGCTTTATCAGAGGCTGCAAGCTACTTGTAATTTATAACGGCCAAGCTGTGGTGAAGGCCGTATGCGGGTGTTACACCGATGTCTTACCTGGTTACGCTGAGACCTGAGTTTAGGGCGGTTTGCAATTGGATGTAGGGCAGGTTAAGAACCTTGTCATTACCCACATTTTTCGCGTTTAGCGATTTCCGCCTTTGGCCCTGAAAGGGCTGTGGATATTAGCCGGTGGTGCAACCACCGGGAACGCGGCAGCACGACATTGCACCCCGGCCGGGGTGCCGGAAAGGGCGTGACAATACGAAAGTTGCTTCACTTCGTGTCTTGTCCCGCGCCCTGCTAGGGCGCAACGCCAATAACGACAGACTCCCGGTGGTTGCACCACCGGCTAATATCCGCCGCGCCTCCGGCGCAAAAGAGAAAAGATGTGGGTAATGACAAGGTTAGGAACCTGCCCTACATGGGTTTCGCTAAACATTGATTGAAACCAGGGCGGGTTAGGAACCTGCCCTACGCTGATCTGAAATCCGCTCTAAGATCAGGTCTCAGCGCCAACCATCAGTGCGCTTGCTCCCACTTCAAAACCTTATCTATCGCCGTCACCGCAATCGGGTGATACCCGGGACGCGCCTTGCGATAAATCTGTAACGCCCGCTCGCGTCCGTCCGGCGTTTTCACTAACTCCTCGTACAGTGGTTTGATCAGCTTCTGTCTGCCGATGGAGATTAGATACGCTTCCAGGCGCGGATAGGCTGCGCTGTAGTGGTTGCGAATCACGGCCAGCAACCATTCGTGCGCGATCTCGGCATTGCCGGTTTGCGTCAGTTTGAAAGCTTGATCCAGTTCGCGCATCTGCGCCTCGCTCAATTGCGGTGGCAGCGATTTCAAGAAATGCAACCACTCCTGCGTCGTCCATTGCTTGGTGTCGAGCTTGGCCGCCGGGGTCTTGCCATCCAACCAGGCGCGGGCTTGGGTAGCGACTTTGGTGAAGGCGTCCGATTGTGGTTGGGGGATCTTCGCGGGCAGGCCCGGGTTGTTGAGCCATTCGTCCAGGGGAATCTTGGCGGCGGTTTGCGGATCGGCGTCGAGCACATGTTTTTGCAAGTAAGCGCGGAAGTCCGCCGTCGTGATGCTCTGAAATGCGAAGTGGTCGAAGTAGCCTTTCACGAATTCGTCAAAACGCGCGCGCCCGAAGCTCTCTTCGAGCAAGCGCAGGAAGAGCGCGCCCTTCTCATAAGGCACGCTGGTAAAGCCTTCGTCCGGGTCGCGGCCCGTCAGATCAACGTGCAGAATCTCGTCGGCGTCGGGTAGTTCGGCCAGCTCTTCTTTCAGCTTCTGCAAGGCCAGCACGGCCTCCATCTCTTCGCGTGGGCGGCCATAGATGGCCTCGATAATGCGGCGTTCAAGGTAAGTTGTGAAACCTTCGTTCAACCAGAAGTCGCGCCACGTCGCGTTAGTAACGAGATTGCCCGACCACGAATGCGCTAGCTCGTGCGCGATGAGCGAAACAAGACTCTTGTCGCCCGCCAAAATCGTTGGCGTGGCGAAGGTCAGGCGTGGGTTCTCCATCCCCCCGATGGGAAAGCTCGGTGGCAGAACGAGAATGTCATAGCGATCCCAGCGATACGGGCCATAGAGTTTTTCAGTAGCGGCGACCATCTGCTCTGTGTCTTCGAGTTCTTTGGCCGCCTTGTCGAGCATTGAAGGTTCGGTGTAAACGCCGGTGCGCGGGCCTAGCGATTTGAAAGCGAGGTCGCCAACGGCAAGGGCGATGAGATAGGGCGGGATGGCTTGTTTCATGTCAAAAGCGTAGCCCATCTGGCCAATTCCAACTGGCCCAGTCCACGGCAAGTTTGCGGCACTCATCACGGCGTGTAGCTCTTTCGGCGTGCGGATGGCAGCAGAATAGGTCACACGCACGGCGGGTGAATCTTGTAACGGAATCCAACTGCGCGCGTGGATGGCTTCGGATTGCGTGAACATGTAAGGATGCTTTTTGCCAGCGGTCTGCGCCGGTTCGAGCCACTGCACGCCCGAAGCATCAGATGAGGATTCGTATTCGATGCGCACGTGGGTAGCTTGAGCTGGCAACTGCACGGTGAGCGGCGCGCCGAGAATCTTGTCTTCCGTGCCGAGCGAGAATTGGGCTGGCGTAAAGGTTTTGCCATCGGTCGAAGCTTCGACTTTGCTGACCTTCAAAGCGCGCGTGTCGAGTTTGAGCACGTCCGTTGGTTTGAGACGTTCGAGCGTCAAGGTCGCCGAGCCTTTCAGCACCTCGCGATCAAAGAGCGTTTCCAAATCGAGCGCAACATGCTTTACACGCACCTGATCGAAATTGGCGTAAGAATGCGCATCGCGCATTTCACTGGTAGGAGCCTTTTGTTCCTTCATCGAATCTCTCTTCTCTGTGTCAGGTTGCTGACAAGCTACGGCAAACAAGCTCAGTGAAACTAAGGAGCGAACGATAAGCTGCGGGATTTTCATTTCTCACCTCGTAATCAAAAGTAAGTTCTGGGAGCGCAGGCATCCTTGCCTGCTCGCGTGGCCTCAGACGGCATTGATGCAATGGCCACCCTCCCGGCAGCAGCGTTAGAAATGCCAAGTCAGCAGGCAAGGATGCCTGCGCTCCCAGGGACTTGCGTCACAGTCGTTGCCAGTTTGCGCATACGCCGACTAAACTGCAAGGCGCTATGACCTTTGACCAAGCCTGTGAACTGATCGCGCAATCGGACAAGATCGTCGGCTTTACCGGCGCGGGCATCTCGACCGAATCGGGCATTCCCGATTTTCGCAGCCCCGGCGGTGTGTGGACGACCAACCGCATGATCTACTACGACGAATTCCTCAACGACCGCGAGGCGCGTATCGAAGCCTGGCGGCAGAAGTTTCTGATCTGGCCTGCAATGCGTGACGCGGCGCCGAATGCTGGACACTTGGCCTTTGCCGACTTGGAACGGCGCGGCAAATTGCTGGCGATGATCACGCAGAACATTGATGGCTTGCACCAACGCGCTGGCAACAGCTCAGAAATGGTGATTGAGCTACACGGCACCATGACCGACGCTGAATGTCTGTCGTGCCGGTTGCGCATCCCGATGGATGATGCGTTGGCGCGCGTGGCGGGCGGCGAGTTGGCTCCCTTGTGCGAAACCTGCGGCGGATTGATGAAACCGGCAACCGTTTCGTTCGGGCAGCCGATGCCTGCGTTGGCTATGCAGATGGCCGCCATTGCATCGCAGCAATGCGAAGTATTCATTGCCGCCGGTTCATCGTTGGTCGTTTACCCGGCGGCTTCGTTTCCAGAGATTGCTAAAGAAAGCGGCGCGACGTTGATCATCGTCAATCGCACGGAGACGCCGCTGGACGGCATTGCTGACTTGATCGTGCGGGAAGAGATTGGCGTAGCGTTGCCGAAGTTGGCAGGCATGAAAGCACCGTGATCGCAGATCGCAGCTATTGACCACTTTTACTTCACTATCACCACACGATGCACACCCGGCGTCAGCTTGAAGCGCGCCACCTTGCCCGGCTCTGCGTTGACGATTGGTTTGCCGTCTACGTTGGCGGCGATGCTGCGGCCTTCGATGGGCGGGATGCGGACGTTGACGGGCTTGCTGGTTTCACAGAAGAAGTTGAGCGTACGTTCGGCGCTGCGGTAGCCGAAGAGTCGCACTGTAGTTTCAAACTCAACCTCAGTCTGGCCGTTGCGCGCAATGGTCATTTGCGGCGCAGCGATGGTGACGGAGTAGTGCGCGCCCGCCAGCGGCAGGTTGCTGACGCGCGCGGTTTCGTTGATCTTCAGGTTGCCAATCGTCAGCCCGAGCCAGGGATCGAGCGCGATCAACTCTTCAATGCCCGGCAACCACATCAATCCGCCAAACCAAACATCCGGCGACACAGGGTTGGGTGATACCACGTCTGGCGGCTGGGCGACCTGGCTGGGGAAATGATCGTAGATTTTGCTTTCGCGCAACCACGCATCTCGCACGAGTATCGTGCTCTGCTGCGCCAACTCCGCCGCTTCGGCAGAAAAGTCATAACGCCTCAAGCCCAGATAGACTAGATAGTTCGTCAGCGCGGAAACACGCCCACGCCAGCGCCCCGTTTGCGAAAAGGCCGCGTCAGAGCGCGCGAGCGTCGGCAACATCGGCGCGCCGCCGAATTTTTTCGGATCGCGCAAGCTCTCGACGATTTGCGCGGCGCGCTCGCGCGTCGGGATGCCTGCTGCCAATACGTAGAAAATATCCGGCGTCAGGCGGCGCGCAAACTCGCCATTCCAGCGGCGATTCAAATAGAGCTTGTCCTCTTCGCTCCACAGCTTTTCATCGAGCAATTTCTTGAACTGCTGATACTGCGCCTCCCACTTCGCCACATCTTCTTTCAAATCCAACTCGCGCGCCATCGAGTGCAGGATTTCGGTGTCCAGCGCGTAGAGCGCGTTCAAGCCAATCGGCGTGAGCTTCAGCGTGTGCGTCTTCTCGTCAAAGAGCGGCTCGGCCTCTTTCTTCTGTTCGCCCTCTGCCACCAGCTTCTCTTCGGATTGCCATTGCGGGCTGTCATCCATGCCTGACTCCACCGCGGCTAGTTGAGCTTTCAACGCGGTGGGCATCCCCCGCGCGCCGAGTTCGCCGACCTCCAACTCCGCGTCGTAGCCCCATTCGAGCAGCCCGTCGCCATTGCCGTCGCGCCACGGCTGCCCATCGCCACGATCCGCGCGCCACCATTCGTGCCAGCGTTTCAAACGCGGATAGACATCGGCCAGGAAAACTACGTCCTGCGTGCCCAAATAGATTTTCCACGCGCACAACGCGGCCACAGGCGGCAGGGAGCGTCCCGCCTGAACAGACGTTTCGTTGCTAGGTTGTTTGATCGTGCTGGGCGCCAAGCGGCCATCGCTGCTTTGCCTGGCCAAGAAGGCGCGCACCGTAGCCGTGGCTTGCGCGGGGTCTATCAACACGGCGGTGAGCGCGCGCCAAAAGCCGTCCCAGTTCAGATTGATCTGTCTCGCGGGCGGCGTAGTGGCGCGCCAACCCGAAGCGAATACGCTGCGCAGTTCTGGCAGGTAAAGGCGATTCCAGTTAACGCTGCGGCTGAGCGATTCCACGCCATCGCCGAGCCAACCGTCACCACGCGGGCGCGTAGTATCGTAACGGCTCTCGGCTTGATCGAGTGTTTTGGCCAGCGGCTCGCGCAGCACTTGATCGGCCTCGCGCTCCAACGCCGTCACATCATCACCGAGCACCGCAACAAAACCGATAGACTCTTTTTCATTCAACTCGAAGCTCAGCGCGCCGAAACGCTGCAATCCGTAAGCAGCACTGCCTTCTGTTTGCTCCAACTTCGCGTGTCCTTCTTTCACGAGCGTTGTGCGCAGCGCGGCCGTGTCATTGTAACTGGCTGCACCTGTAGCTTCGCGCTCCGCCCGCAGCAACCAGCGCAGCGGCTTGCCGGTCGCTTTTACCTGAGCAACCTCTTCGCCCAAAAGCGTGCGCCCATCCGGCGCGCGGAAATTAACGCGCGCGGTTTCATTGCCTATGGCAAACGGTTGATATGCTTCAAACGCTACGCGCAACCGCGTCTGCGATGAGAAGCGGGCGACAACCGTGCGTGGCCCGATACGCGCCCATTGCAAAGTCAGCAGCTTGCGTTCAAACGGGGCTTCCCAATGCAGCCGGGCATAAGCGCCATCCGTCGCGTGTGGCCCAAATAGCGCGATGCGTTCGAGCGGTGGCGACTCTTCGACCGCTTCACCTTGCCGGTAAACAAGCACGCGCACGCCAAAGAAGCTCTGCCACACATCGCGGCCATTCTCTTCGCTGCGACCAGCCAGCCAAACCAGGCTGTTGGTGTACGCCGGGTCATACGTGCCCACCAACAGACGTTCCTGTGCCTGCGTCGCCACGCACGGCAACCAGCACAACAACCCACACCCGATTGTGACCAGCCACTTCTTCATCAATCCCAGAAATCAAAAGGCAAACGGCTCGAACCAGGAGACAGAACGAATCCGCCCACTGGCTCTTGCCATTTGCCTTGCAGCAGAAACGCGAACGTTTCAAACGGCCTCGTCGGTCAACTCAACCGCGCAAAGGTTTGCCACAGAAGTTGCAGAAGTTGGCCGCGCGCGGCAACACAGCCTGGCAATGCGGACAGGCCATTGTCGCCGATTCGCTCGGTTGTGGAGGCGCTTGCGGCCTAACTGGTGGCGGCACCTGCGGGCGCGGAGGCTGCTGTGCCGGTGGTTGCGGTGGCGCATACGATTGCGGCGGTTGATTAGACCACGACTGCTGATTGTAAGCTTGCGGCGCGTATGCTGGAGGCGACGGCATTGCCGGAATCTGGCGCGCACCCGCCACACCAAAGACATCCCTATAAGCCGCTGCCGTAATCAGAAAGTGCAATGGATAGGTCACCAGCAAGCCGACGTAACAGGCCAGTTGGCCGAGCGAAGCCATCAGGCCAACCACGAAGGCAAAGAGCATGAACATCCACATATTTGGGCGCGTCGTTTCAAAGCTGAGTTTCATTGCGTCAATCACACCCATCCTGCGTTCGACGATCAGCGGAAGCGTGAAGAAGAGCAGCCCCATTGCTAGAAAACCCGGCACGACGCACAACATCGTACCGACCGCGATGCATAATCCAATGAGCACCATCGCGCCCAATATGCTGAGCACCAGATCAGCACCGGAAAAAAGATCGCGAATGCTGATCGGTTCGCCGCGTATTTCCTTGAACGCTGTGCGATAAACACCGCCCAGCATGAATGCCGCAAGCCCGAAGGTAATCAACCCGCCAGCCATGCCAAGCAGCGGAAGGAGCGGTGACATCACGGCCTCTGGGTCGTTCGCATTGGCCATACTCAAGCCGAAAAGCAACAAGTAAACCGGCAGAATCGGCACAAGCAGTGCGACGACAAAGATCAACATCAGCGGCACCCAAACTTGCCACTTATTGACGAACAATTGCCAGCCTTCGCCGATCCACTCACCCCATTTCACTTCGGGCGCGGGTTTTGGTTGCATCATAAAAGGGTTTTCCTCCGTTATTTGTTATCAGGCCGTGATGCCCGCTTCCGCCAAATACTCGCGCATCGCTTTGGCGTAATGCGGAAAAGCAATTTCAGGCTCTTCGATTTCGGGGTGCCAGCGTTTCTCCCATTCCAGACAGTAGTAGCCGCGATAGCCGCCCTTCGCCAGCACGCGCACAGTCTCTTTCACTGGCACTTCGCCCGTACCCATTAGCACGTAGCGACGGTCTTTCTCGCCCTCTTTCGCCGCACGTGAATCTTTCAAATGCGTGTGACGCACGTATGCTTTGAGTTGACGGTAGGTCTCCTCCGGTTTCTCGCCCGCTACACAGGTGTGGTGCGCGTCCCACAAGAAAGCCACATTCGGATGATTCGCGCCCTTGATGATCTCCAACAGCAAAGGCGACTTGTTGAATTCGCCGTGCGATTCGACAATCACGCTGACGCCGCTGCCTTTGGCGTGGTCGCCCAATTCACGCAGTCCCGCGATGATGCGCGCAATGGTTACTTGCTTGTCTTCACCTTTGACCAACGCGTTCGGAAAGACACGCACGTAGGGCGCTTTCAACTCGTGCGCCAAGTCAATAAAACGACGCGCTTCATCCAACTGCTTGGCGCGTTTGTCGGCGTCCGGTTCGTGCATATTAGCCGATGCGCCCAGATCGGAAATCAATAAATCGAGCGCGGCCAAGTCTTGCATAGTCTGCTTCAGCCGCGTGCCGCTGAACTCCGGGCATTTGGGCAAATCCATCTGATCGAGCAGGCCGCGCAACTCCATTGCCGCGTAGCCCCACTCGGATGCGTGTTTGATAATTGTCGGCCAATCCCACTTGGGACAACCTAGTGTCGAGAAGGCAATCGGCAGTTTCTTGGCCATATTGGCCGCGCGGCGGCTAGCTCCGAGCACGGCGGGCGCAGCCAAACTGGCGCTCAAGGTTTGCATGAAATTGCGGCGAGTCACATTTGTCATCGTTTGATCCTCTCTTCCAAGCTTAAATACGAAGTGGCTAAAACGCCCGCATACTAATCCCGACGCGGTTACGCCGCAAGCCTCTTAATCTGGGACATAACGCGGCAACAGCGGCAACAAGCTTTGCGCAAATGCCAAGCCATCTTGCCGCGCCTGTGTTTCAGTTTCGGTTGGCGCTAAAGGCAGGATCACACGCACCAGTGCGCCATCAGTGCGTCCGCGCGTTACAGCATCGGCCAAAGTATAAAACCGGCCCCAATATTCGCTGGCGATCAACCTGCCGCGGCCATGATACCAGTAGAGCGCCAACATCCGCGCGCCATCTTTTTCGATCAGGTATTCGTTGATCGTCTGTTCAGGCGCACCGAGCGTGTGTACTTGATGCGCGCCCAACGTCCAGCCCGCGCCCGGCAAGCAGTTTTGCGGCGAATGATAAGTCTTCCGTTGGCGCTGGCTGGCGTAGTAGGCAATGAACAAAAAGACCGCCGCGCCGCGCTCGTTGACGTAAGTGCGCGATGTGTACTCGTCCGCGCCCAACTCGCGCTCCGCGCCCGGCGTGAGCGTTTGCGCCTCGACTTGCCGCCAGTCGCCAAGCTGTTCGGGAAAAGTTGATAATTTTTCGTGCGGAGGAATTGATTCGCTGGCGCGCGTGTAGGTCAGGCAGTGCGAGAAAGCGGCAGCACAGAGCAGGAAGAGCAACATGCCGAGGTAGCTGGAACGTGAAGTCATCGTAATTGGACAATCAAGCCGAGCGGCGTGCTGGTGATTTGAAAATGTCACTTAATTGACAGCGAAAGCCCGGCAACAAATTCTCGCTCGTAAGCTCATCGGCCTCACTCAGAATTCGCCCACTGTTCGGCGCGGTGTAAACGTGCACTTCTTTTGCGCCAGGCACTACCAGCCAGACTTCGCGCACCCCGGCGGTAAAATACTCGCGCACTTTGTTGCGCACTGCTTCCAGTGAATCGTTTGGCGAGGCAACTTCGACAGCCAGGTCTGGTGCAATCTGCCAAATGCCTTCTGGCTCGCCATCTTCGGGAATGCGCTCGGCAGCGACAAAAGAGATGTCAGGCAACCGCTGATTCAAGCCGATGGTAAATGTAGTATCAGGTGTGTAGATACCACCTAACTCGTTGGCAACAACATACGCTCCCACTTTGATTAATAATCTGGCGGCCACGCCACCGTGTCTTGCGCCAGCCATCTCTTTTACCTCCGGTTTGCCGTTGACGATTTCGTACTCGCGTTCTGGGTCAAGCACAAATTCGCTCAATGCAGTACTAGGAGTCATTGTTTCACTTCCTTTCGTCGTCTGGGTTTGACGAGCGTGATTGTAGTTTTCACGCGCTGTGCCTTCAAGCCCAGCGTTCAATGCAACAACTTCGGCGTCTCCAATTCAGCTAAGCCAAGCTCTTTCAGCGCAGGTAATTCTTCATCCACACTCCAAATTTCCAACAACTCGCGCGGCACTTCAGTCACAAACCGCGAAGGCCGCTGCACCACGCTTTGCCGCGCGCGGTCGCTTTCCAGCAACGGATAGCAGACGTACAACTCATCCTGCGCCCGCGTCAACGCTACGTAGAACAAGCGCCGTTCTTCCTCTTCACCTTCCGCATCGCGCAGACTGCGCGCCGACGGGAAGCGCCCGTCCGCCGCCCACAACAGAAAAACCACACGCCATTCCAAACCTTTCGCCTGATGCACCGACGAGAGCGCCAACTCTTCGTCTTCATCACCACCCATCACCACGTCTTCGCCCACCGTACCGCCCGGCGCGGCGAAGCGTTCGGTGTTGATCAACGCCAACTCACTCAAAAACGTCTCGGTCGAATCGAAGCGCGCCGCGAAATTGGCCAACTGCCGCAAATCTTCTTCACGCGCCTCGGCGTTTTCGTAGCTGGCTTGCAAGTAGTCCAGGTAGCCACGCGCCAGTACCAATTCAATCTGCTTGGCCGGATTGTTTAGCGCGTCAGGTTCAAGCATCATCTTGACCAATTCGACAAATTCGCGCCAACCGCCCTGCGCGCCTTTCGGTAAGACCGAAGCAAAATCTTCTGCGCGTACCATCGCCAGTGGCTCCGGCACGTAAGCCAATCGCTCCCACACGCGCGCCGCTGTCGCATTGCCGATCTTCGGGATCAGCTTTAGGACGCGCTTCCACGCCAACTCATCGCGCGGATTGACCAGCAGCCGCAAGTAGGCCACGACATCCTTGATGTGCGCCTGCTCGAAGAAGCGCACGCCCGACCGCACCTCGTACGGGATGCCGCGCCGGGTCAATTCAAGTTGCAATTCCAGCGAGTGGTAGTGCGAACGATAAAGCACTGCCATCTCATCAAGCGGCACGCCTTCGTCGCGCAATTCCAGAATACGCGCGGCCACAAAAGCTGCCTGCTGCTCAGCATCGCGCAACGGCACCAGCGCGGGCGCGAAATTGCGGCTCGGCCTGACCGCTTGTAGATGTTTCGTGAATTGTCGCCGGTTATGCGTCACCGAGGCGTTGGCCAACATCAAAATTTCCGGTGTCGAACGGTAGTTGGTCTCCAAACGAAAAACTTGTGCGTCAGGGTAGCGATCTTTGAACTCGAAGAGGTTGGCGAAATTCGCCCCGCGCCAGGCGAAGATGCTCTGCGCGTCGTCGCCCACCACCATCAGATTGCGCTGCTTTTCCGCTAGCAGGTCAACGATCTCTGCCTGCAATTTGTTGGTGTCTTGGTATTCATCAACCAGGATGTGCTCGAATTGTTCTTGATAGATGGCGGTAATGTCAGGCTTTTCCACCAGCAAGCGTTTCCAGTTAATCAACAGATCGTCGTAATCCATCGCGTTGCGGTCGAGTTTGCGCGCTTGATACAGCCGATCCAAGCGAACGATCTGCGCCGTGAGCGACTCGAACTGCGGCGTCTTTGCGTTGATGACCTGTTCGAGCGGCGTGTCGGTATTGGTCGCGAAACTGAAGAGGTCTTGCAGCACCTCGCCTTTCGGGAAGCGCCGCGCCCTGGTGTCAATCGCGGCCTCTTCGATACAAGCGTCAATCAAATCCTTCGCGTCTTCGGAGTCAAGAATCGAGAAGTTGTTTTCGTAGCCCAAACTGACTGCATGCCGTCGCAACAGGCGATTGGCCAACGAATGGAACGTCCCACCCCAGACGCGGCGCACGTCCGCACCCAGCAGGCCTTCCACACGGCTCAACATCTCGCGCGCCGCTCGGTTGGTGAAGGTCACGAGCATGATGCGCGCGGGCGCGATGCCAGCTTCGATCAGTCGCGCCACGCGATAGGTCACGGTGCGTGTCTTGCCCGACCCAGCGCCCGCGATGACCAGCAGCGGCCCTTTGCCCGCCAACACTACGGCGCGCTGTTCGTCGTTCAACACCTCGCGGTAATTGATGAGCGAGCTTTTCGGCTTGTCCGATTTGATGAGGAATTTGCGCGTCATCGTTTCAAAGCAGCCAATTGAAAGTGCCGCTAAAGCCCCAACGGGGCGAAATGCAATAGCCCGGGGCAACGCCCTGGTTTGGTGTAGTAATTTTGTCCAAGCCCTGAAAGGGCGTTATAGGAGTAGTTATGGTGCCCTTTCAGGGCTTGGGTATTGCCTTGCTGCTGACCCGATGCGTTGCACCGGGCTATCCGTATTGCGCCCCTTCGGGGCTGGACAATTACTTTCAAACAGATTCTTCAAGCTTTTCTCTCAGCTTGATGATTGCCGTATGTTTGAGCTTGGCGATTGGTCTGTCATTCATGCCTAACAACGCCAAATCAAGCTCTACTAACTCGTGACCGCGCTTCTCATAAGCTGCCGTCACACGTCCGCGCAACGAAAGCAATTCGCCGTGCCGCGCCAACGCGTAATGCTGCGCCTCTGTCGCTGTGTGAATCCACGGGCCGAGCGCCACATTGCGCATCAGCAGTTCATTAGCCTGCGCGGGCCAATAAGCTGGATGGCAAAGCGCGTCTTCGACATTCGCGGCACGATAAAGTGGCGACGACTCCGCTACCTTATCGAGAAATTCTGTGCCCTCGTCCGCCAAATCCAACACGAAGTCGAGCGAGCCAAGAATTGTGCCCGTCGGAACTGCGCTGATTGTTGCGGCGCGAAGCTGCTCCGGCAACGGTTGCGCAGGACAATCATTCAGATCGAGGGCTGGCAATGTTGCGGGCAAGCTCGCATTGCCAACCGCACAGAGCTTTCCGGCAGAGTTGAACAATTCGAGTTGAATCACGACCGGCTCAATGCTCGTGACCACGGCGCGCACGCTGGCCTGTTCGCCGTGATAGACGGGCTGAATAAACTTCGCCGTCATTGTGCCGTGTTCCAACCACACGCGTCCGAGCGCCTCAACCACCGGGTGCGTCAAATAAGCATAATTGCCGACGCCCGGCACCAGTCCCCCGGCAAAGCCGTATTGCGCAGCCACGTCATCGCTATGAATCTTGTTGTCCGCGTCAACAGCGTAATTGTGCGCGCGAACTTCGTAAGTCGGTAAAATCTGGTTGAGCGTGAGCATAGTTATTCCGGTTTGTAGAAGAGCGCCAGTTGCCCGCCCGTGTGCCAGAAGAGCACTGTGTCATCCGCCGTCAACTTGCCTTGCCTAATCCAATCAAGTAAGCCTGCCATCGCTTTGGCCGAATAGACCGGATCGAGCAATAACCCTTCAGTGCGGGCCAGCAATTCAAGTGCGGCGATGGATGCGGGCGAATCAATGCCGTAGCCCGGCCCAATGTATTCATCCAGCACGATGGCTTCTTCACGCAGCGGCACGTCGAGTAATGCGGCAATGCCGCTGATGATGGCATTAACCTCTCCCGCGATGGAAGCAGCCGGATCATCCGGGCTGACGCCGATGACCTGCGCAGCTAATTCAAAAAGCTGGCAACCGGCGACGAGTCCGGCTTGTGTGCCGCCTGATGAGCTGGAGTGAAAGATGTGCGTGACCTTTACGCCGAGTGCGGCAAGCTGCGTTTGCACTTCTTCAACCGCTCTGACAAAACCAAGCGCGCCGAGTGGTATCGAAGCGCCCAACGGAATTTCGGCAACGCGCTTTCCTTCACGGCGAAACTTTTCGGCCAATGCCGCCATCGTGGCCTGCCGTTCATCACGATTACTGACGCGATGAACCTCCGCGCCGTAGAGTTTGTCCGCCGCCAAGCTCGCCGGTCCCCAACCTGCGTGTTGCACTGCTGCTGCGTTCAACACCAACACACAGCGCAGGCCCAGCCGCGCACACATTGCTGCCGTCACTCGTGCGTGGTTCGACTTTTCGCCGCCGATGGTGATGGCTATTTCTGCGCCTTCGGTTTGCGCTTGCGCCAGTACGTATTCCAGCTTGCGCACTTTGTTGCCGCCGAAGCCGGGGCCGGTGAAATCGTCGCGTTTGATAAACAGGCGCGGCGCGTTATGACCGAGCGCAGCTCGCAAACGCGGCATCTCTTCCAGCGGCGTCGGGTAGAAACCGCAAGCCAAATGCGGGATGGCGTTGAGCCGCGTAATGGCCGTCTTTCTCTTCCGCTCTTCCATAAAGCCTCGCTGCTACAGCTTTTCGTACTCCTGTTTCGCTTGAACTAAAACAAGTAAATCCGAGTCAGCCTCTCTCCACAACTTGAAGAACTCGTCATAAGCTTGGCGCGCTTTGGCCGTATCGCCGCTGAGCATTGCCGCGCGCGCCGCACTAAGCTTTGCGAGCGGATACAGCACTGACAACGGAGACTGCCCACGCTGATCGAGAATCTTCTGGAATTCTACGGTAGCCTCATTAGGCTGCTTGAGTTTTAAGTAAGCCTGTCCGCGCACGTACTGTGGCCAGAACTCGGCGGCAGCTTCGTAGCGCTTGGCCACTTCCAGCAGTTCAACCGCTTGCTGGGCGTTGCCGCGTTGCAGCCCTAATGCAGCACGGATAGTCGGTAGCCAAATGCCGTTGACGAGTGTGTCTTGAGGATAGCGGTTGCTGAGTTCTTCGATGAGTGCTGTTGTCTGTTGTGATGCACCAGCTAACGCCAACGCGAGGGCGGTGCGTGTCAGCGATACCTGATTGTGTTCGTGCTTGAGCGCTTGCGCGGCGGATGCTTTGATTTGTGATGGCTGGCCGATGGCGGCGGCGCGCAATGCTTGCTCTGCAGAATACTGTGCTGCCACTGCCTTCACATTGCTGTGTGCGGCGAGATCCATCGCGCGGCGCGAGAAATCCTGCGCCTTCCGCCACTGCCCGGCAAAGGCTGCTGCGCCGGTTTGCCAGTCGAGCGCGGCGTGCTCATCCGGTTTCCCGCGCGCCCAATCAAGCTGCCTTTGCATTGTGGCTGCGTCACCATTGACGAAGGCGATTTGATAGAGGCTGGCATGGGTGTCCAGCGCATCAGGCTGCTGTTGCAGCGCACGCTCGCTTATCGCTTTGGCTTCCGCAAATTCATTGAGCCGCAACAGCGGATCTTTTAAGTACAGATAGGCGGTAGCAGCGTAGGGGCTGTTTGCATCCAGCCGCAAACTTTCCCGGATGGTTGCGACTGCTTGCGTGAATTGCCCGATTTGCACATACGTACTGGCCAGCGCGAGCTTCAACTCGGTGTCGTGCGGATAAGTCCGTTGATAAAGCTCCAGGGTTTCAAGCCGTTTGTCCAATTCGCCCGTGACAAAGGTGTAGTAAGCCAACGAGACGCCGACTTGCTCTCTATCGCTCAAGCGATCCTTCAGCGCGAAAGCTTGGCGCGCATTTTCCGCCGCGAGTTCAGGCTGATCGGTTTGCGCATAAAAGCCGGCCAGCACGCTGCGAGCAATGGCGAAATCGGGGGCCAGTTCCACTGCTTGCTGATAAAATCGGATAGCTTCAAAGACCTTGCCCCGGCTCGCCTGCTCATTCCCCGCCGCGAAGGCTTTGAGCGCTTCCAGCGAGGAGGTAGTGAATTCCAATGGCCTATCGAAGCGCCGGATTGAACCGAGCGGCTCACCCAGCTTCTCGCGCATCTGCGCGGCGGCTTGCGAAAGCGCTTTGAGCACTTCTTCTTTCCCCTCGGCTTCGGCTTGCGTGCGGCCAACGGCTTCACCTGTCTGGCTATTGAGCGCTTCGAGTGTGATTGAATAGTTGCGACCGAGACTGACAATCGTTCCGGCGATCAGCGCCTTCAGTCCTTGCCGTTGCGCAATGGCGCGCCCAACCTCGCGCGTTACGCGTTCATCGCCCGTGCGCCCCATCAGCTTCAACGTGTCGCGCACGCGCGTGTCGGGAAAGAGGCTCAAGAAGGGCGACTGTTGCAACTGCACCGTCAAGCCCTGCCGTAGCGCCCCGTCAAAAATCGCGTCACCCGTCTTGTTGTCGAACTCGGTCAGCAGGATCGTGTCTTTGTCGGTCAGAGCTTTTGGCTTGGAGCGGTTGACGTAGAGAAAAGCGGCAACCAAAGTAAAAGCCGTCAGGATGAGGACAAATCCGATGCGAATAGGCAGCGGCACATTTTTAAGTGGAAAGTGCGACATTGCGAGTCAGTCAGAATCCTCTGTCTCCAAATGCAGCTTGTGCAGGAAGCGATGAATGACTGGCGCAAAGATGATGCTGGTGATCGCAATGACTGCCAGCCCACTGTAGAGCGCATAAACCCCGGCAAATAATTTTCCGCCGACCGAAGTCGGCTGCGCCAACGGCCCCATGCCCGAAAGAATCATCGCGGCATTGGCGAAGGCGTCGAGCCAGGAAAGGTTTTCGCAGTAGTGATAACCGGCCATGCCTCCAGCCAGTGAAACCACTATAAGCAACAGTCCCAGCAGCGAACTCAGCAGCAACCGCCGCAGGAAGGCGGACCAGTGGAGTAAGGGTTCTGATTTGTGCTCGAAGTTCATTGTGTTTATGTGCTGTCGAACCGGCATATTGTCCGACAAGCTGCCAGCTTGTCGCTGACTCCGGTATGTTCCAATGTGGAAGCCTGCGACAAACTCTGGCAGCTTGTCGGACAAAACTGACTTAGCCGAGCAGTGCTTGAAATTCCGGCTCGTCGAGCAGCCCGGCAAAATCCTTCTCCACCTTCGCCCGGGCTACGTTGAAATTGCGGCGGCCTTCAATCGCCTTTTGCAAGTGCACCAGTGCCTGTTCTTTGTCTCCCAATACCGCGTAGGCGCAAGCCACGTAATAACGCGTGAACGGATCATCCGCGCCGCGCTGCAAGCGCTCCAAAAAGATTTGCATCATCGCGGCAAAGGCTGCGCGCGCCTGCTCTTCTTCGCTCTGGTACATATAGACCGAAGTCAATTTTTGATTCACCTCGATCAAGACGCGCTCTTTCAAAGCGTGCGTCGTCTGTTCACAAAAAGCGACCTCACGCTGGTATTCGGCAAGCGCCTCGTCGTAGCGCCCCTGCAAGGCCAGCGCGTGGCCGAGGCGTGAATACGCGCCGATGATCTGAATGCCTTCGTGGTTGTGCAAATAACTCCCCTGCGCCTGGGCGGCTTGGTGCGCCAGCTTTTCCGCGCGTTCGTACTCGCCGAGGTAGATGTAAACTTGCGCCAAACTAGGCGCAATCCAAGAGCCTTCCACCTCCACTCCTTCTGAGCGGCTCTTGAGCGCGCGCTCGAATTCGGCGGCGGCTTCGCGGAACATTCCTTTGCCGATGAAGTAGGCGCGGCCTAAGGCTGCGTGCGCAAAGGCGTCGTCCGGCGCGAAAGCGCGCGCGCGTTTGAGCGCGCCAATTGCCGCGTTCACCTGATCCAGCGCGATGAAGGCCATTCCCAACACACTGTAGGCTTCAGCCAAATTAGGCCTCAACTCAATCGCTTTTTGCGCGTACTCGACCGCCTGCTCTATCAAATCGTTTTGTGATAGGAACTGCCCCTTGAGCGTCAAAACGTAAGCCAGCCCGGCGTAGGCTTGCGCGTAGCTCGGGTCGAGCTTGACTGCTTTTTCGGCCAGAGTGATGGCATTTTCGATGCCTTCGGGCGTGCCGGAGTAGGCTAGGTCGCGGGCGGTGATATAGGCCTCATAAGCTTCTATTACGCTAGTCTCGCGCGCTTCGATCACCGCACGTTCGACGCTGCGCAGTCCGAAGTCCAAGTCGCGCGAGAGTTCGTAAACGATCTTGTCCTGCAACTCGAAGATCTCGTTCATGCGCCCGTCAATCTTGACCGTTTTGATGATCTCGCCGGTTTCGACCTCGACGAAGCGGGCGGTGATGCGCAACTGCTCGCCGAAGCGTTGATAGCCGCCGCCGATGATCCAGCGCGCGCCTACCTCACGCCCCACGCGCGTGGCGAATTTCTCGTCGAAGTCGGGCTGATTATCCGCGTTCCAGCGGCGCAGCACGTCGTAGATCATCTCGCGCCCGATGACCGCGACGCCTTCGATGTTTTTCAAATCCGCCGTCACCGTTTCGGCGATGCCAACGCCGAGCCAATCGTCTTGCTGATTGCCGGTGATGTTGTTGAAGCGCAGCACGGCCACGCTCTTACCCGTGCGCGCTTTGACCGTCCCTGAATTGAGCGAATCGCTGGGGATGGCCTGCGTAGCGTACGCATCAGCTTGCAGGGCGGCAGTGGCAAGTGCAGAAGTGGCGCCGCTGTTGTAAAGGTCAGCGGAAAGCATTTTTGTAAGGCCGCGCCGGGTCGCGTCCAGATCGAAGACGACTTCACGCATGGATTGATAACGCAGCGCACGATCTTTGGCGATCATCCGGTGGACAAGGTTTTCGAGCGCAGGCGCAATGTTCGTATTGGCAGCGCTGACTGGCGCAGGCACGGCGTGCAAGATGGCGTCCACGACGGCCAGCGCCGAACTGCCCGTGAAAGGCGGATGCCCAGCCAGTTGTTCGTAAAACACTATGCCCAGACTGAAAATGTCACTGCGGTGATCCACCTCTTCGCCCAGCGCCTGTTCGGGTGACATATAGGCAAACGTGCCCAGCACTGTGCCCGGCGAGGTCTTGAGCATGCTGGTGTGATAAAGGCTGGCGGTCGGATCATCGTCCCCACCGCTCTGTATCATCGGATTGAATTTGGCGACGCCGAAGTCCAGCAGCTTGGCGCGCTTGTTTTCGGTCAGCAGGATATTCGATGGTTTCAAGTCTCGATGCACGATGCCGCGCTCGTGCGCTTCGGCCAATCCGTCAGCGAGCTGTACAAATACATCCAGCAGTTCTTCCAAGCTGAGTTGGCCGCGCGCTTCTTTGAGTGTTTGCCCGGGCACATACTCCATCGCGATAAAGCTGTAGCGCGTGTCATCGTGTTCAACCTCGTCAACTTCGTAGATCGTCGCAATGTTGGGATGATTGACCGCGCTAGCGGCTTGCGCTTCGCGCATGAAGCGCAACCGCGCCGTCTCGTTTTGGTCAGCCGTGGCGTTCAGTAGCGTCTTCAGCAGTTTCAAGGCCACAGGGCGATTCAGCTTGGTGTCTTCCGCTCGATAGACTTCGCCCATCCCGCCCGCGCCGAGTTTTTCGAGAATCCGATAGTGAGAGATAGTTTCGCCGATCATTGTCTTTATCATTGGGCTTATTGTTCTTCCTTCTCCTGTGAGCCGCAAACGATGCGTGCGGCGCGCAGGTTTCATTTTGCGTTATGACGGTTGTTTTGCCAACTGGGGCGCCGCTTCAGACCGCGCGGCAAATTTGATTGCCCGTCCGCTTGGCCTCGGCTATGCTGTGGTCAGGCTCAAATAAAGGAGGGCGCGCTATGCCTGAAGTTGCAACAGATTTAGATAGGGTGTTGGAAGAAGCGCTGAAACTTTCCGAGGAAGATCAACGCAAGCTGATTGCGATGCTGTCAGCAGTTCAACCGATCAGACCGCGCAAAACGCTGGCACAACTGGCGGCGGAACAGGGCAAGAAACCGTTGAAGTATGCCGAACTGCGCAAACTAGGTGAATTTTTCCCGGCAGACGAAAGCGTGGATGACCTGGTGAACTTCGTCCGCGAAGGGCGGCGAGATAGAAATAGAGAACCCCGGAGCCTTGAATGATGGACTTTATCGTCATTGACACGGATGTAATCTCATATCTCTTCAAAGGCGATACGCGTGGCGATCTCTACGCGCCTTACTTGGAAGACAGTTTAGGTATCTTATCTTTCATGACCATTGCTGAGCTTGACCATTGGGCCAACGCGCGCAACTGGGGCGAGCGGCGGCGCGCGGAGTTGGAAGTCTTCCTTGAGCCTTACACCGTCATTGAGTCAAACCGCGAACTCTGCCACCAATGGGCCGCCATCAAAGATCAGACTGAGCGCAATGGTAATTACATCGAAACTGCTGACGCCTGGATTGCCGCCACCGCACTACTCTATCAAGTGCCACTGGTAACACACAATCGCAGTCACTTCGCGCCTGTGGTCGGGTTGCGCATGATTTCCGAAGCTCCGATCTAAGTGATTGAAGCCAGCCTGGCTTACAGGCCAAAGGCAGTTTTTGGAGAAACTTCAATGCCACATCAAACACGCTGGCTATTCTTTCTCGCACTTTTCATACTCTGCTTTGCTACAACTACGTTTGCCCAGATTCCCGGCATTGGCCCCGTCGGCGAAATTACTCGTGCCCAGACCGGCTTTCTATTCACCGAAGGCCCAGCACCGGATTTGCAAGGCAACATCTACTTCTCTGACGTGCAGCGCAACCGCATCCACAAAATTGATACACAGGGCAATTTGACGACCTTCCTGGAAAATCAGCCCGGCGTGAATGGTTTGATGTTCGACCCGCGCGGGCGTTTGATCGCCTGTCAGACCGGCCGCATCGTCGCGATTGAGCTTGCCACGAAGAACGTAACCGTCATTGCCAACCGATTTGAGAACACCACGTTTCAAGGCCCCAATGATCTGGTAGTTGACCGGCAAGGCAACATCTACTTCAGCGATCGCACCGGTAATGCGGTCTATTTCATCGCCACCGATGCAACCGTCAAGCGGCTCATCACCAATCTGTCGCTGCCCAACGGCGTGTTGCTCTCGTTGGATGAAAAGACGCTCTACGTGTTGCACAACGCACCAAATGTGATGGCTTATCCGCTCAGCGCGCCGGGTCAGTTGGGCGAAGCCCGCACAATCGCGCTGCAAGGCAACGGCGGCGGCGACGGGATGACGATTGATACGCAGGGCAATCTTTACGTCACTCGTCCAAACAGCAGCGCACTGCAAGTGCTCAAGCCGACGGGCGAATCGCTGGGTTCGTTCACCTTTCCAGAAGCGCCCTCGAATTGCGTCTTTGGCGGCGCGGATATGAAGACGCTTTTCGTGACTGCGCGCACCTCCGTCTACACGGCCCGGATGCAAGCCATCGGCCATCGCTTCGCCAGTCCTATCGTTTCGCTCTCTGCTGCCAGTTTTGCCACCGGTGTGCCGCTCGCCCGCGAATCTATTGTGGCGCTTTTCGGGAATGGTTTGTCGGCGGTGACACATCCAGCCACCACGCTGCCGCTGCCGACGATGCTGGAAGACGTAACAGTCAAAGTCACCGACAGTGCCAACGCGGAACGCCTCGCGCCGCTCTTCTTCGTCGGGCCAACGCAGGTCAATTATCAAGTGCCGCCCGGCACAGTGGATGGCCCGGCTACAGTTACGGTCACGACCCTTGATGGCTCGGTCTTTACCGAAGGCGTGCGGATTGCCGCTATCTCGCCTGGCTTGTTCAGCGCCAATGCTAACGGCCAAGGTGTAGCCATTGGCTTGGTATTGCGTATTAAAAACGGCGTGCAAAGCTATGAACCAATTGCGCGTTTCGATCAGGCGCCACTCAGTTGGGTTTCTGTGCCGATTGAAGTGGGCGTGGCAGGTGAGCAAGTATTCTTGATTCTGTATGGCACTGGCGCGCGGTTCGTCAACTCGCAAGCGAACGCGACGGTCACTATCGGTGGCGCTCCAGCAGAATTGAGCTTCATCGGCGCGCAAGGCATGTTCGTTGGCCTCGATCAACTCAACGTGGGTTTGGCGCCAAGCTTGGCGGGGCGCGGCGAGGTGGATGTCGTATTGACGATTGGTGCGCAAATGGCTAACACTGTGCGCGTTAATATCAAATGATTCCAAAAAACACGGCGGGCCTTGCGACCCGCCGCATCAAGGAGTCCATCAACTAAGCACCAGCTACGGAAGTAAGCTTCGTCCCGCGAAGGAACACGACATAGCACGCGCTTAAGCAGTTCGTGCGACCTCGTGAAATTTCGCGGAGAAAAGACGGTGGGCCTTGAAGACCCACCGCATCAAAGAGTCCATCAACTAAGCACCAGCTACAGAAATAACTCGAAACATCCTCGGCTATTGCCCCTTCGTCGTGAAGAAGTAGCTCAGGCCGATGATGAAAGTGTTTTGGTTGTCACGCGCTAACCCACGGTCGTTCGTGAAGAACTTCTGGTTGGAGAAGTCGCGCCGGAATTCAAAGCGCGTGAGGAAGTTGTCTAACAACTTCACCTCCTGCGTCAGGGTAAAATCCTTGATCGTCTGCGCCAGACCAGTGCGCAAACCATCCTTGTCGTTTAAGACCTCGAAGCGGGGCGAGAAGGCCAAATTCTTCGTAAAGGCGTATTTGAAATAGCCGGCAAAACCCGTCCAATGGCCGCGCTTGCCGACGTTGTCCCCGTCCGCGCCGTAGACGAAATTACCCAACAAAGTAAACTTGTCATTTACGTAGACGGTCGCCACTGTGTCGGCAATATGCCGCCAATTATCGCGGGCGGAAACGTCAGGCACGTTAGCCAGCGGCGCTTCCGGGCCTGCCATGTAAGTTTGCGTCAGTGCGAACCGCTTGTGAGGCGTCAACCCAACTTGAAAGCCGACTGTCTTACCTGCATTACGGCCTACGTTGTTTTCAAACAAGTTGTCCCAACCGTTGACCAGAAATCCGGTCAGCCCAACTTTGTCATTGACTGCGTATTTGGCGCGGAGTCCCGCGTGATAGTAAGGGCCGTAAGTAAACAGCAGTCCGCGCGAATAATTGAAGTTATCTTTGGTTTCGATCACCTCAGCGCCGATAGGGGTGTAGAATTTGCCGAACTCCAGCGCCAAACCGCTGCCGACGGGCGCGACATAACTGGCGTAGGCCTGCATCACGTGTTTTGTCCCGTCGTTGCGGCTGGAATCGCTGACCGAAATGATGCGGTCAACCGTCTCGCCTATACCTAAATCCACGCGGAAACCGAGCGGGTTGGCCTTCGAGTTCTTGCGCTCCAACGTCAGCTTGGCTAGTTGCAGGCTGAACGCGTTGTGGCGCACTTCGAAAGCCCGGCCCTGGGTGAACATATCTACCTTGTTGTTGTTGTAGCTGTAGTACCCATCCACGATGCCGCTTAGTTCGACATCTTTGAAGAAGTTGAGCACGGGATGTTCGTCCTTCTTCGCAGGCTCCTGCACAGCCACGGCTTCGCTCTTGGGCGCGGCAATATTGCTGGACGTTGTAGCAACTGGCGTAGAGACGGCCTCCGGCTGCTTGGTTGTGGGCGTCGAAGCCTCAGTCAATTTCGCCAGCTTCTCTTCCAATTGCCGGATGCGCTCTTCCAGCCCCTCAATTAACCGGTTAGTTTCAACGTTGCCTCTGGTTTCAACTTTGGTCTCGACAGTTTCTTTGGACTCAGTCCTCGTTTTCTCTGCCGTCTTAGTTGTATCACCGCTACTCTTTTTCTCTCGTTCTTCAAACAGCGCCAACTCTTCAACCAAGGCCAACTCTTCAGCCAACGCCACACCCGACAATGGCGCCATCGTCAGGCAAACATAGAACAAGGCTAGTTTGATCAGCGCACGTTGGTAGGTGTACGCGTTTGACCTCTGTTTCAGCCGCGGTTTTTCACTAGATGCTCGCACTTGTATTTTCATACCTTGATTGCTAGTTGGCGTTCATAAATTGCCTGCCTGAAAATGAAAGTGACTAAACCCACTTTCAGGAGGAGCTTATGAACGCCACGTGGATTATAACGGTCTTTGTCATCATTGATGAATTGTTGCAAAAAGGCGGTCATCGTGACCACCCCTTGGCCCACGTCAGCGACGCCGAAGTGCTCACCGTCGCCATCGTGGCCGCTAAATATTTCCACAACAATCACGAACGCGCGTTGTTGCTTTTGCAAGAGACCCCTTACTTGTCAGGTCACTTGAGTGTCTCGCGCTTCAACCGTCGCCTGCACCAGCAGGCTGACTGGTTTGAACTGGCGCTTGCCGTACTCGGTGAAGTTGCCGCGCGGGGCGCCGTCTTTATCATTGACAGTCTGCCCGTACCGGTTTGCAAGCGTGTGCGTGCCCGACGTTGTCGCAAAGTGCGGGGGCTGGATTACTGCGGCAAATGCGCGGCGAAGAAAGAGAAGTTCTTCGGTTGGCGCTTGCATCTGATCTGCACGCCGGAGGGCGTGCCGGTGAGTTTCGCACTCTGGCCCGCGCGTTATCACGACCTCTCGCCCTTGCACGAATTAGCTTTCGTCCTGCCGCCGCAAGCGAGTCTTTATGGTGACAAGGGCTATATCGCAGGGGCTGACGCCGCTACCATCCTCGCAGAAACTGACGTACGCTTGATTACTGTGCGGCGTAAGAATATGAAACCCAACACCTGGGGTGATGACATGGACTTGCGGCGTTACCGCAAAACGATTGAAACACGTAACAGCCAGTTGGAGAAGATGGGCCTTGAGCATTTGCACGCACGCACCAATGCAGGCTTCGAAATTAAGGTTCATGCTTCCTTACTGGCGCTGTTTTGGACTAACTTCAACTAGCAATCAAAGTATTTTCATGTATTTTCTTGCCTCAACAGTTCCAGACAAACTAAGCGGCATAAAGATGCAGCCCAGCCTGGCGCACCAACAGCTAGAAGCCCATTAACTAAGCACGTACCTGATGGAAGCGATTACTAAGAAGTCTTAGAAGGTGACGCCGTAGTAAACAAATAGTCCGTTATTTTTGCGGCCTGTGTTGCCGATGCTATAGCCGATGTTGAGCAAGCCGTTCTTGGGTAGCGTGAAAGAGAAGCCCGGCGTGACGTATCCAAAACCGTTCTTACCGCTGAACCAATCCGCCACAAAACTAGCCTTCTTCGCCAGCGGCTGCTCATAACCAACGATAGCGCCGCCTTTATCCAAGCCCGCGAAATCATAACCGCCGAGACCATAGCCGCCGAACGTAAGGCGCGGGCCATAATCGCCTTTGAATTTCTTGCTCACGTTGCCGTAGAAAAGCCCGTAACTATCATTGGCGCTCCGATCCTTGAGTGGCGTAAAGGCAATCGCCCCGACTGTTGTGGCTACGCCCTTGTCTTCATTCGCGTAAAACTGCCATTTGATGTTTGGTTGCGCGTAAACAAGAGTTGAGCCTGCCGAATCAGTGGCAGCGATGTTCAGGCCGACTTCGACGCCCTTGCCTAAGCCAAAGACAACACGCGGAACGTAGGTTTGAAAACCACCATCCTTGTGCCCTTCTAAATGGCTAATGAAATCGAATTCGACGTAAGTTTTCTTCGCCGCGACGACATCGGTCGAGGGAATATTGAAGATAGTGGATTGTGCGAAGGTAGGCTGGCTGCCGACGCTGACAACAGCCAACAGAAAACCGATTCCAAGCGCGAGATGATAATTTTTCAAAGTCATGGCGTTTGTCTCCTAAAGGTTATCCTTCCTGTGTCGTAACCGTTGGGACATTCACCTGCGTGCGGCAGGACGCAATCGGGTTGATTGCGGTCTTGCCAACGCTTTGGCCGAGTCTTACACTCGCGGCGCAATCGCGCAGGTGACTTTCAACGGTTATCGGTGTGGTTGTTCACGAGGGCTTCTGCGCGACGATGTTGCCGCATCGTCTTAAACAGCGCGGAAGCCCCTTATTTTGCCGGCTTGCCTTGACTCAAACTGCGTTGATGCCATGTTCGCCGGTGCGGATGCGCACAGCTTCTTCAACCGGGAAAACAAAGATTTTGCCGTCGCCGAATTTGCCGGTGCGCGCCGTTTTGATGACGGCTTCCACAGCTTGTTCGACGACTTCGTCATCAAGCACGACTTCGAGTTTGAGTTTCGGCACGAATTCAACTTTGTACTCGCTGCCGCGATAGACCTCGGTGTGGCCTTTCTGGCGACCAAAACCTTTCACTTCGCTGATCGTCAGGCCTTGCACACCCAGTGTTTGCAGTGCGTCCTTTACACTTTCGAGTAAGTGTGGGCGAATGATTGCTTCGATCTTCTTCATATCTTGAGCCTCTTTCTGATTTGCTAGGATGGTTGTCAGCGTGTGGCAAGCGCGGTCGTTGCGTTGCCACACGCTTTGCCATAATTCATTACTCGCTGGCCACTACTGCTGCCGCCGCCAGACTACTGCCGCTCATCGCTGCGCTGCTCGCTACGGACAAGCCTAAATCGGTGTCGAGGTTGTAGCCCTCTTCGCCGTGCTGCGACAGATCGAGTCCGAGCGATTCATCCTCACTGCTCACCCGCACGCCGATTGTGGCGTCAACGATCTTCAGGATGATGAACGAGCCAACCACACCCAGCGCAATCGCTGTCAACGAGGCCAACAATTGATTCAAGACCTGCTTCGGATTGCCTTCCAGCAGCCCGCTCGGCAAGGCTTTCCCGGCGCCGTCTTTGAAGACGACATTGATTGCGCTGTTGGCAAACACGCCCGTCAAGATAGCGCCTGTAAACCCGCCCACACCGTGCACGCCAAACGCATCGAGCGAATCGTCATAGCCGAGCTTCTTCTTCACTTCCGTCACAGCAAAGAAACAGACTGCACCAGCTATGAACCCGATAGCGAGCGCTGCCATCGGTGTGACGAACCCGGCGGCTGGCGTAATGCCGACCAAGCCCGCCACTGCGCCCGAAATACCGCCCAAGACTGTCGGCTTGCCCTGCTTCAGCCATTCAAACACTAACCAGCCGAGCACTGCTGCCGCTGCGCCGAAATGCGTTGCAACAAAGGCGCTCGAAGCCAGGCCACCTGCCGCCACCGCGCTCCCCGCGTTGAAACCGAACCAGCCGACCCACAGCAAACACGCGCCAATCACGCTGATGACCAAGCTGTGCGGCGCAAACGGCGTCTTCGGATAACCGAGCCGCTTGCCCAGATAGAGCGCACAAACCAACGCCGAGAAACCCGACGAGATATGCACTACTGTGCCGCCTGCGAAATCAAGTGCCGGAATCTTACCGCCCAAAAAGGCGTTCAATAGCCCGCCATCGCCCCAAACCATGTGTGCTAGCGGGAAGTAGACCACGATCACCCAGAGCGTGCAGAAGAGCAGCATTGCCGAAAACTTCATGCGCTCAGCAAAAGCTCCGCTAATCAGCGCCGGGGTGATGATGGCGAACATTAACTGGAAGACCATGAAAGTCAGCGCCGGAATCGTCGCCGCATAGACGGAAGGATCCGTGCCCACGCCCTTCAAAAACAGGTAACTGAGACCGCCAATAATCGCATTGCCTTTAGCAAAGGCCAGGCTGTAGCCGAACAACGCCCACACGACCGTGACGACGGCCATCAAGATGAAACTCTGCATCATCGTGGCCAGGACGTTTTTCCTGCGCACCAGGCCGCCATAAAATAAGGCCAGACCAGGCCCGGTCATCAACAAGACCAATGCCGAGCAGACCAACATCCAGGCGTTATCGCCTGCTGTCTGCGCACTGCCTACTGCCGCTTCCGCTTTAGCCAGCCGCTCTTCAATAGTGGGTGTTTGCGCCAACACCAGAGCTGGTAATGTCAAACAGCCTAACGCAGCGCACGCTACGCGCCGCAGAGTAATCCTTGATTCCATTGCTTGTGTCTCCTCAATTCAGATTTACTGCTAAACAAAGATGGTGGATCTAACTGCGACCCGTAAGAACCTGCGCTTCAGCCTTATTCGGCTCATCGAGCGCCGCCCGAATCGCGTCCTCGATGACCGGTAAGTCGTCTTCCTTTAACTTCTGCCCCGCCGCATCGGTCACGTAAAAGATGTCCAGTGCCAGATGTTTTTCCGTCGCCACTTTGGCAAAGACGATGTCGAGGGAACGCGCGGCCAACGTGCTCGCGATACGGTAAACCAAGCCCAGGCGATCACCCGTGCGCACTTCCAGGATCGTGCTCTTGTCGGATGATTGATTATCCCAATTGATCCGCGTGGTCTTCGGCGCGGCGGTTTTACGTTTGGCGAAGCGCGCCGAGGCTTGCGCGCGCAGGCGTTTGGCCACCGCCGCCGCCACGTCCAATTCGCCGCTCAATGCGCGCTTGATCTGATCGTCAACCTGCTCCCAGCGTTGCGGATCGGTGAGTGGCTCGCCCGCCGTATCGCAGACCTTGAACGAATCTACGGCGACGCCGTCTGAGCGTGTGTTCAAGCTGACGCTGAGTATGTTCACCCCTTGCGCCGTCAACGTGCCGGCGATGTTGGCAAACAACCCGCGCCGGTCGCGCGCGCACAGATGCAGATCGGTGCACTTCGCTTGCGCATTCACGCGCCAACTCGATTTGACCAGGCGCGAGTTGAGTGAGTGAGCCAACCGGACGTGCTCAATGATGATTTGCGGCGCGGTCAGGCGTGCATAATTTTCCGGCAACAAGTCGAAATGCCGTTCGACTTCGTGGTAATTCAACTCGCTCGTTAGCATACGCACGATACGCTCGCGCAACTGTTCGACCGATTGATCGTGCTCCTTTTCCGGCACGAGTAGCGCGCGCGCCTTGATGTAAAGCTCCCACAACAGCGCATCTTTCCACTCGTTCCAGACCCCCGGCCCGACGCCGTTGATGTCGCCATAGGTGAGCAGCGTCAACATATTCAAGTTATCGAGCGTGCCGATCTGCGCGGCAAAATCACGAATCACTTTCTCGTCACTCAAATCGCGGCGTTGCGCGATGTGCGACATCAGCAGGTGTTGTTTGACCAGGAAGATGACTTGCTTGGCCGCTGCGTCATTCATCTGCAAGCGCGCGCAGACACGCTCAGCGATCCTGACGCCCTTCTCCGTGTGACCACCGCCCAGGCCTTTGCCGATGTCGTGCATCAATAGACCCAGATGCAAGACCGCCGGATCGCTGATCGCGCCGTAGAGCGCGCGGTAGCGCTCAAACTGCTTGTTCCGCGAATTGGCCAACTCGTCGAGTACTTCCAGCGTGCGCAACGTGTGCTCGTCCACCGTGAAGCGGTGATACAGGTCGTGCTGCACCAGACAGGTGATACGTCCAAACTCCGGCAGGTATTTGCCCAGGAAGCCCAACTCGTGCATTGCGCGCAATGCCGTTGTGACTTTGCCTTTCACGCGCAGGAGTTTCAAAAACGCTTGGGCCGTGTCAGCCGAAGCGCGAAAGGTTTTGTTGACCGCTGGCAAGGCAGCCTGCACCGCGTCTTGTAAATCCACTCCGAAAGGCGCGCCCGTCACTTGCGCGTAACTAAACGCCAGCATCATCCGCTGCC
This sequence comes from uncultured Acidobacteriota bacterium, assembly GCA_963699175.1. Lineage (GTDB taxonomy): Bacteria > Acidobacteriota > Blastocatellia > RBC074 > RBC074 > JACPYM01. Next base: position 4,116,726 of record OY969418.1, read on the forward strand.
CATTCAACTGGTCACTTGCGTGTTCCAGATCGAGCATGCCATCACGCATCACAAACCCGCCCGGCGCAGGCATCGTGCGCGCGCGGCTGAACCAGCGGCGCCTCTCCTGCTTGGCGGCGGCACGCTGCAAATGCGCTTCGCACAAACGGTGCAAGCGGCGCGCGTGCAGGTAGTAGTCGCGCATAAAACTCTCGGACGCCTGCAACTCGCTGTTGTCCGTGTAACCGAAACTGCGCGCCACCTGTTGCTGCAAATCGAGCGAGAGTAGATCGGTGCGCCGCGTCGTGGCGAAGTGCATCTCGTTGCGCACACGCAGCAGGAAGTCGTAGGCCGCCGTGACTGCTCTGGCGTCGCGCTCCGTTATCACTTCCGCGCTCACCAATTCGCTCAAATTGGCCTTGCCGTGCGCGGCGCGCGCCGCCCACAACAGCGTATGCAAATCGCGCAAGCCGCCAGCAGTCTCCTTCACGTTTGGCTCCTGTAGGCAGGCGACGTTGCCGAACTTGTCGTAACGCGCTGCCCGCTCGGCCATCAGTTCATCCAGCAAAGCACGCTGCTGGCGGCTAAAAAGCTCCTCGTCGAGTCGCTCGATCAGGTTTTCAAACAACTCTGCACTGCCCCAGAGCAGTCGCGCATCAATCAGCGAATTGCGCGTGATCGCATCTTCTTTGGCCTGCGCCAGACATTCGCTCAAGCTGCGATTGCTGTGGCCGACGTTGAAACCGGCATCCCAAAGCAAATACAGAATCTTTTCGCTCAGCGCGGTAGCCCTAGCGGCGTCGCGCTTGCCATGATGCAAAAACATCACGTCAATATCGGAATGCGGCGCGAGCTCGGCGCGCCCATAACCGCCAAGCGCGACGACGGCAAAACGATGCTCATCCGCTGGCAATCCCAACTCGTCCGCGGCGGCGCGCGCCATACGTTGAATCAGCAGATCAACAATCAAGCTGCGCGCGGCCACGATCTGCGTGCCGCTCAAGCCAAAGCGATGGCGCATCTGCAAGCGTTGCGTTTCGATCTTCAAAAACTTCTTCAGCGCCGTGAGCCGCTCTGTGGCCGAAGGCTGCGCCTCGATCCGCCGCAGTTTCTCGCCCGCGTGTTGCCGAATTGTTTCGAAGTTGATCAACATCAGAGCACTTGGCGTCCGGCCTAATACCGAACTTGCCGAAGCAGTTCAGCAAGTCCGGTGCCAGATCATCAGCGAGCGGAATTATCGGGCGAAATGATTCATTTCATTGGCCTTCTTACGCGAGGTGAGGTTGGCGGTAAGCACTGCTGTAACTGACAAAGATGTGTGTTACAGCACTTGTACTGACAATTTTGTTTAACTACTTGGGATGGGTAATGAAAGAAGGCGGCAAGTTTAGACTGTATATAAACCCGATAGCGCACACGGCCCGCGTGCGCTATCGCCAAAAGCGCTCGCTAGTAAATACAGGTCTTGCTAAAAACCGAGCGCCGCGGGTGCGACTAGGCCAAGTTGTTCTTTTAGCAAACCACACAAAATAGTTTTTCCAGTGCCTTTGCCTGACATTTTTGTCATAAGCAGATGGTTATTTCTATAGCCGCTGATCGCAATAGCTCTTCACCGCTTCCAACAATTCCTGCGGCGAGACTGGTTTGGTGAGATACCCTTGAGCACCCACCAGACTGGCGTGGATTTTGTCAAACAAGTCACCCCTGCCACTTAACATCACGACCGGGACATCTTTAGTGGTTGGATAAGCCTTGAGTATTTTACAAATCTGATAGCCGTCCATTTCGCCCGGCAAACAAATGTCGAGCAGGATCAGGTCTGGCGTAGCTTGATTGAGCTTGGCCAACATCTCCTTCACCCCTGCTGCTGCCAACACGCGATGGCCTTCTTTCCTCAATGTCAGCGTCACGAACTTGCGAATAATCGCCGCATCGTCAATGACCAGGACAGTCCGCGCTGCCGCTGCCTTTTGCCGTTGCCGCAATACGGCAAGCTGTGTTTTTAGCAATTGATTCTCAGGATGCAGCAAGCTGGCTTTTTGTAAACAGGCTATGCCTTCCTTGAGTCGCCGCAACTGCAGATACGCCACCCCTTGATAAAACCAAGCGTCGAAATTCAGCAGGCTCTCGGTGATGTTTTGATAGTGCTTGATCGCGTTGCAGAGCACTTCTTGTTCCGTCTCGCGGTTTGCAAGCAGTTTGTCCACGTTGGCCAGGGTGAGCACGGCACGGCAACTCGGGCAGGTGGTCAATTCCATCTGAAACTGGGCTGCGCAGATCGGACACTGCCAAGCAGGCATCAGCGGTGTGAAGTTGGTTTGTATCGCAAAGCCCTGATTCAACCAAGTGATCGCTTGTTCATTGCTCGGGTTTAGCTTGAGCACTTTTTGCAGACAACGCACCACGTCGCTGGAGTTTTCAGCTACTTGCGCCAGCCACAACCAAACTTGCTCACTATTAGGGTCCAGCGCCGAGGCTTCCATCAACAGCCAGCGCGCCCGCGACTTATTCCCTGCTTTGGCCTGCCTGCTGCCTTCATTCAACAACGCTCGATGCAGTCGGCTAATCGCCTGCTCGTGCTGCGGATTCGCTTCCAAGACGCGCCGCAGGCAGCCAATCGCTTGCTTATCATTTTCAGCTAACGCCGCTAAGCTCAGCCAAGCTTGCTCGTTTTTCGGATCGCGTTCTACTACGCTCAGCCAAAAAGCCCGGTTGGCCGAAGCATCTTCTATCGCGATCTTGTACAGCTTGTCCTGTATCAAGCTCAGCGCCGTGCTTTCTGCTTCAGGCGGCTTTATCACAGTTCTCATTTACTATTCTCGGCGCCGACACTGTGATTGGTGTCAGCACACGACCTCGGCAAAATTCGCCCGCAACTGGCTACAATCCGTTCCTGCAGGGTCTTCAATAGAGCGTAAACAAAATGCTTCGTGCTTCGTGCATTCTGCACTTTTCCTCCTACACTTTCCACCCTTTTGCAAGAGAGTGCAGAGCGCAAAGAAATATCAACGCCAAAGAACTTATCTGACTGACAATTCAACCAGCCGATTGTGATCGCGCCTCCCGTGAGGATCAATGGCGCAATCGCTTCTCCAATTATCTTCATACACGCCAAGCACTTAAAGTGAGAATTGACTGGCATTTCATTACAACAAAAATGCACTTGACTGTAATTTTGCGCATTGCGCCGGAGGACAATTTGCGTCAGCCTGCCAGCTATTCAAGCTAGCGAGAACACTCAACAAAGGTCGTTACCCGCAAATCCTCACCATCAGTCGTAAAAGTAATTGCCCCACACCTGCCCGTTTGCCAGAGCCGCGCGCCTGCCGCGCGCAGGCGCGCGATGACTTCGGGATGCGGGTGTCCGAACGGGCTAGGGTCAGCCAGCGAAATCACCGCATGCGCAGGTTCAACCTTCGTCAAGAACTCTGCGGTTGTAGAGGTACGCGAACCGTGATGCGCCACTTTCAATACGTCCGCCCGCAAATCTTCCCCGGCAGCCAGCAACCGTGCCTCCGCTTCTTTCTCAACATCACCCGTCAGCAAAAAGATACGCCTGCCAAACGCGAGCTTTAGCACCAGCGATGAGTTATTGTCAGATGACTTGGCCGCGTCAGCTTCATTGAAGGGCGAAAGAATGCTCAGCTTCACATCATCAATCATCAACTTTGTGCTACGGGTTACCACACGCAACGGCAAGCCGCGTTGGCGCACTGTCCGCGTGAACAAATCGGGCGGCTTATCAGCAGGCGGCGCAATGCTCGTTAAGGCCTCGCCCACCTCCATTGCATTCACGACTTCCTCAAAGCCTTCCGTGTGGTCGCTGTCGCCGTGCGTGGCCGCAATGTAATCGAGCCGCTTCAACCCCAACTGCCACAGAAAAGGTAGCACCGCCGCCTCGCCAATCCCGATGTGATCTTCAATGAAGAGGTCTTCGTTCGACTCCAACTCCGCCTGCTCCTGCTTGAGCGCATAGCCCAAGCGACCGCCACTATCGAGCAGCATCGTCCGGCCTTGTGGGAAGTTGATGAAGATCGCATCACCCTGCCCTACATCTAGAAATGTTACGCTCAGTCGTCCGCGCTCGAACCGGTGCGGGAACGGATGCGCAATTAGCAACCAACTCAACCACACAATCCCGCCTGCGGCGAGTACACCGCCGATCCGCCCAATCCACTTGCGCCAGGCCGCCCACATAGCATCGCCCTTACGCAACGGATTCCATTCATTGATTAGTAGCACGGCCAAGAAAATCAAAGCAAAAAATCCGGCATACACCCACGTCGCGCCTGTATCCCAATCAGGCACGCGCACACTGGCTAAAGGCCAGGCGAGCGGCGGTTGCCCGGCTTTCACCGTAAGCATTCCTAACCAGTTCACTAGCGGATTTAACCACGCTGCCAGCCAGGCGCTGGCCACGTAGACAGTCAAATACAACGCGCCCATCACCATCAGCACAACGATCAATGCTCCCTCCACCACATTCGTCACTGGCGAGACCAGCGAGAAGCGGTGGAAATAGACGATCATCAACGGCAATAACGCAAGCTGCACGCACATCGTGCTAAAGACCGTCGTCACTACCCACGCCAATGCCCATTGCAATCGGCTGCGATTTAGCCAACGCGCCACTCGTGACTTGACTAAACGGTAGTGTAGATGCGCCCGCACTTTCTCCTGTTGAAACCCGCGCTCATCCCAAAACAACACCTCGCCTAGCCAACGGATGACTCGCGGCGCGCGCGGCGGATAAGGCGTCGTAGCCGTCGGTTGCCAAACACCGATTTGCTGCACGCGCTGATAAACCGGCGCTGCCAACACCACGAGCGCCAGCACAGCCAAAAACGAAAGTTGGAAGGCCGGATTGAACAAGTCGTGCGGCTGCCAGATCAATAGCACCAGCGCCGAGGCGGCCAACATAGTTGCCCCTAATGCCGCGCGAAAGAGTACTTGTCCAATCAAGGCTAGCGTGATCATCACCACCGCACGCGTTACCGAAGGTGGCGCGCCTATCATCAGTCCATACGCCCATAACATCGCAATAACCAGCGTGTACTGCCATACACGTTCCCACCTTAGCCGCCGCGCCAGCCACAATAACACCAATGCCATCAACGCCACGTGCCCGCCTGAAATTACCAACAAGTGAAATGTGCCGCCTTCACGAAACGTCTGCGCCGCGTCGCGTTCCAGAAAATACCGATTGCCCAACAGCACCGCCGCCAGAATGCCCGAAGTCGGCTGTTTGAAGTTGTGTAAGATCACGGAGAGCGATTGCGCCCGCCAGCGATACAACCGCCACAGCAACCTGTTCCGCCGCCCCACTCCCAACGGCTCGATCAACAGCGGACTCTTCACCCAACCGCTCGCATCATAACCACGATATTCCAGCATCTCATCGAACTGCGGCGCGCCCGGATTGCGATAACCGCCGCGATTGCTCAAATGCCCCAATACACGCACGCGCGTACCGTAATCGAGCCGCAACTCATCGTAATCCCGTCGCGCTTTCTCATCATCGAACCGTACAACAATCCACACGTCGCCGCTCGCCACCTGCTCCTTGCCCAACGTGGCTACGCGCTCAACTGCGATACTCAGGTAGATGCGGTCAGGCGCGAGTTCCGGCATCGCGTCGAGCGTGCCCCACACCTCGCACGGTTCGTCTAAGCGCAGTTCACCGCGTTCGAAAATCTTCCGCACGCGCTGATTGCTCACGCCTGCTTCATCGAGCGCCCACAATGCGCCACCTCCCACAAAGCAGCCGCAAAGCAGCAACACCGTAACCAACCGACCTCCGCGCTTCATCCATAAACACGCCGCGCAAACTGCCCACAACACAGCCAATGCGGCCAGCCAACCGCGCACGGCTAGACCGTAGCGCGCCGCCCAAAGCAGGCCGCCCAGAAAAGCTACCGTCAGGAATATGAGCGGTTGTTGTGCCAAGCTCAACCGCGTAAAGCTGAGACGCCGAGGCATAAGCGTTTGGCCAATAGTTTTGAGTTACTGTTGAAGGTTGCGCTGCCTAACGCAACCCGAAGAAGCAATAAGCTGAGCTACGCTGCCTTCCGACTTGCAGGCTTCGGAGCAACCTTGCGTAGCTCCTCGCGCAGAACACGGCGCATCACCTGTTCGAATGTCTCTTTTTGCTGCCCGATGTAGACGCGCAACGCCTCATTGATAAGTGTTTGATAGCTTTCGCCACCCAGTTCGTGCGCCTGCTCCCGAAACCAATCTAGCACCTCATCACTCAGACGTAGTGTGACACGCGTCTGGCCCGCAGTCGGAGCGACGACCGCCCCGCGTTTGCCTCTGCTGAAGTCGTACTCTTTCTTCATAAACCTTCCTTGTATTGCCGCTGCTCGTAGCGCGTGGCTTTGCGCGCCGAAATGAGGCGAATGGATTCACCACGCCAAGTCCAAACTACTACCAACAAACGTGCCAGCGCGTCCATTCCAATTGTCACGTAACGCAACTCACCCAGATCGTCATCTTCAATCGTCAGTGCCAGTCCATCTTCAAAAACCAACACGGCATCGGCAAAATCAATTTTATGATCACGCCGGTTACGGGTGGCTTTCTTTGGATCCCAAATATAATTCACGACGTGAATGTATGCACACTATCGAGGCAGCAACCGCATCTCCACCACTGTCTCCACATGAAAAGTCTGCGGAAACATATCGAACACAGTGACCGATTCCAAGCCGTAACCATACGCGATCAACATTTTCAGATCGCGCGCCAGCGTCGCCGGGTCGCAGGACACATAGACCAATTGCGGTGGCGCGAGCGCAGCCAACCGCTCAATCACCGTCGCACTTGCACCCGTGCGCGGCGGATCCAGCACGACCAGATCAGGACGTGGCTGTTCGGCGGCTTTGTACTTCAGCCAGGCTTCAACCGAGATTGCCTCGTAACGCACGTTGCTGACGTTATTGGCGCGCGCATTCTCAGCGCCGTGCTGAGCCGCTGTGCGATTGCCTTCGACCGCGCACACCTGCGCGAACCGGCTGGCCAGTGCCAAGCTAAACAGTCCGACGCCGGCATAGAGGTCAACGGCTAGTTCACCCTGCTTGTCACCGATGACGGTTGTGACCAGTTCTTCCACTAACAGCCGATTACTTTGGAAGAAAGAACGCACACCAAATTCATAATTGAAGCCTGCGATACGCTGGTGCGCCGTGCCGAGCGCGTCTACCTCGCTCGACTTGGCGTCTTCGCCAGTCGCGGGCGTGACGATCACCTCATCATCTCCGGCAGTCAAATGGACGCGCGTAGCATCGCCTGGAATCAGCGTCGGCTCAGTGTGCAATCGCTGCAATTCACGATTGATCGAAGGCAGCAGGATCGGACAATCGCTGACTTCACAGACTTCGTGCGTGCCCGCTTTGAAAAAGCCCAGGCGTGGCTGTCCACTGTCATCCCGTTCCACTTTGATCTCGGCGCGCGAACGGTAAGCAAATTCGTCAGCCGCACAGGTTTTGATCTCATCAGTCCATTCGATGCCGCCCAGGCGGCGTAGCGATTCGCGCACGAATTCGGCCTTGGCGGCAAGCTGCGCCTTGTAGGTCAGATGCTGCAACTGGCAGCCACCACACATACCGAAGTGCGCGCAAGGCGGCGGGCGGCGCACGAGCGCAGGCTCCAACACATCTTCAATCACTCCGCGCACGAAGTTGCGCTCGACGGCCACGATGCGTACGCGCAGCCGGTCGCCCGGTGCGGCTAACGGCACGAAGACGGCCTGCGTGCCGATGCGCGCCAAGCCATCGCCGCCGTAGACGAGCTTTTCAATTGTGATTTCGTGCACTGAGCCGAGTTGTACAGAAGCTTGGGGAATAGCTTCGATCAATGAGACATCTGCGGGTTTTGCCATAGCCGATTACCAATCGCCGGGTTGGCCAGCAAATGCGCCAACGCCATCAAAGATAGAACAAGCTCAAACGCGGCACCTGGTGCTGCTCACGCAGGCGGCGCGCGACATAGTTGCCGACAGTCTGTTCGTAAATCTCCTTCCCCATCTTTTCACGAAAGCTGCGCAATTGTTTATGTGACTCTTTTTCAAGCTTTGCCAGCGCCGCTGCACCTAAACTCTGTTTGAGACCATCGAGTAAGAACTCTTCTGTGATTGTCAGGTCTTGCTCTAACGCTTCGGTGTCCACGCGCGCGGCAGTCTGTGTCTCATTGAGCAATTGCCGCAGGCGCGTCGCCGCACGCGCGAAGGTCTCGGCCAGCGGCCAATCGTCTGCGCAAGTCTGGCTCAAGTTCTCCAGCGCCGTTTGCCGCTCGCGCAGAAATTCTACCAGCCGCGCTTTGGCAAAGGGCGCGGCGTCCATCTCGTGCCCGTTGCCGTTAGTCTTGCCGTTTGTGCCGGGCCGAAAATCGCTGCCTATACGCGCTTCGGTGTATTCGAGGTAGAGCGCCTCGACTTCCTGTTGGCAAAAAAAGAGCGTATTGATCTTCCGCCCGCGTTGCGCGCGTTTGTCGTAACCGTCGAATGAAGTGTTGATCCCGCGCAGGACGACGTGCAGCGGGATGCCGCGTTGTTTCCAACTCTCGATCAATGACCAATCGAGCGGCGAGACCAGCAGGTGACTGCCACGCCGTTTGACAAATTCGTTCTCGACTTCGGTGAAATAGTTGAAATAGTTCATGCCTTAGCGACGCATCGTCTAGTTCTTTCCTACTGAAAGAACGCCAGATCAATTTATCAATTCCATCAGTCAAAAAATGATTTACCAATCTCAGCGGCTGAACTGTCCTTTGGGTGTCGAGCTTGCACGTCTTAAATTCTTTACCCGTGCTTTGTCTCTCAACATCAATGAGGGGCACCGATGTCAAACATCTTACCGCGTGCTCAGGTGGGTCACAACTTGCGCAGCGCCTGTCGCAAGCAAACTGCAAATTATTTTTTTGCGTTAATACATTGCTTAAAAACCAGTCACATAAAAACGATTTTCGCCTTGTATTCATCGGCCTTTGCGCAATCGGCTCACTTCACCAACCAGCATAGTGCGCAACTCGCCGTCTTCAGTTTGCACTAGCAAAGAACCGTCTTTGCTCAAGCCCATTGTCACGCCTTCTACTTGTTCACCATCAAGCGTCACGACCACCTGTTGACCGTGCGCGTAACTTGAAAGCTGTTGCCAGCGCGCTAAGATGCTTCGTCCTGCGCCGTGTCGCCACTGGGCATACCAGTGTGCCAATCGCACAAGCAACCGATCACGAAACACGTCCACTGCCACGGTGTGGCCGAGGTGCAATGCCAGCGAAGTTGCCGTCTCAACCAACTCCGGTGGAAAGTTTTGCTGATTCAGATTAACGCCGATGCCGACGATGATGCGCACTTCATTCGCGCCACTACTCGCACCTTCAACCAGAATGCCGCAGACCTTGCGTTCGGCAATCAACACATCGTTCGGCCACTTGATGTCCAAGCCAGCAACGTTGTATTGCGCTAGCGTCTCCGCGACCGCCAACGCAGCCAACAAGCTCAAGAGCGAGAGATTTGCCGTTGCCTCTGGGCGCAACAAAACGGAGAGATATAAGCCTTCACCTGGCGGCGAAACCCACGTGCGTGTGTGACGGCCCCGGCCAGCACTTTGCTCATCGGCCACCACGCAGGTGAATTCGGGCGCGTCAGCTTGTGCTTTCAGGTAGTCGTTAGTCGAGCCAAGCGCAGCGAAATGATGAATGGTGAAAGGTGGGCGATGAATGATTTCCATAAATCAAAAGGCAAAAAGCGGCTTCTATCAAATTGGCAAAAGGCAAAAGATCGGCACTTTTCTTCTTACCAAAAAGCACGTTCCACACTTTTGCCTTTTGATTTGTCTTTTGCCTTTTGATTTATGCTGTTTTGATCTTGAAGCTGATGTCCACTGCTGGCGCGGAATGGGTCAAGGCGCCAATCGAAATCAGATCAACGCCAGCTTCCGCAAAGGCGCGCACGTTTGCCAACGTGATGCCGCCAGAAGCTTCGGTCAGCGTGCGACGCTCATGTGGCTCGTGCTGCTTGATGATGGCGAGGGCTTCGCGCACCTGTTCCGGCGTCATGTTGTCTAGCATCACGATGTCGGCTTTGGCCTGCAAGGCTTCGCGCAACTGGTCGAAATTGCCGACCTCGACTTCGATCTTGTGCAAGTGGCCGGCTGTTTCGCGGGCGCGGCGCACGGCTTCGCTGACATTGCCTGCCAGTGCGCTGTGGTTGTCTTTGATGAGCACGCCGTCATCCAGCCCCAACCGGTGATTGTGGCCGCCGCCGCAAGTCACGGCGTATTTTTCGAGCATGCGCAAGCCGGGCGTCGTTTTGCGCGTGTCCACGATTTTCGCGTTCGTGCCCGCAATCGCCTCCACGTATTGCCGCGTCACGGTGGCGATGCCGGAAAGCTGTTGTAAAAAATTGAGCGCGGTGCGCTCAGCGGTCAACAGCAATTGCGCGTCACCCGTCACACGAGCGAAGACTTTGCCCGCTTTGACCTCGTCACCGTCGCTCGCTGTAGATTCGATTTGAATGTGCGGATTGAAGGTGCTGAAGACAACATCGGCGACCTCGAGTCCGGCCAGCACCAAGTCCTGTTTCGCCAGAAAATTGCCGCGCGCCAGCACACCCGGCCGCACGGTCGAGCGCGTCGTCAAATCGCCGCGCCCGATGTCCTCGGCAAGCGCCACGTTGACAGCGTTGAAGATGAATTCAGGATCGAGCGAAAGAATCATTGCATTTGCTCTTCAGCCTCAAAGCGCTTCGAGCATCGCTTTGAGCTTGGCAATTTGATCTCGCAATTCTGTCGCGCGCGCGCGTGAGGACTCGACCACTTCGGGCGCAGCGCGGTTGACGAAGTCGGGATTGGCCAGACGTTTTTCGAGGCCGGCCAATTCGTTCGCCAGCTTGGTCGCCTCTTTGTCGAGTCGCGCCTTCTCTTTCTCGAAATCAATCAGCCCTTCGAGCGACACCGCGATCTCTGCGCCGCTCGCGACTGCGCGTGCCGAGCCTTTCTGCACGTCAAGCTGTTCGACAAGCTGCAAATCTTCAAGGCGCGCAAGCCGCTTGATGTGGTCGGCCATCTTTTCGATCACGGCTTTGGCCGCCTCATCGGCAATTGCGAGTTGCGCTTTCAACTGAACCGATGGCGCGATATTGAAGGTCGAGCGAATATTGCGCAGTTTGGTGATCAGCTCGATTACCAATTCCATCTCGCGCTCGGCGCGTCCATCGAGTTGTGCGGCGTGAGGCTGCGGGAACTCAGCCAGAGTGATCGTCTCGCCTTTGTGCGGCAAACGTTGCCACAGCTCTTCAGTGATAAACGGCATCATCGGATGCAACAAACGCAGGCTGCGTTCGAGGAGGTAGATGATTCGCTTCTTGACTGCAGTGCTTTGCGGCGTGATCTCTTTGGCGGTGACAAATGGCTTCGATAGCTCGATGTACCAGTCGCAGAAATCGTTCCAGAAGAAGTGATAGAGCGTGGCCGCCGCTTCGTGAAAGCGATATTCAGCCAGCGCGTCGTGGACATCGAGCGCGACACGGTTGAAGCGGCTCAGAATCCAGGCGTCGGCCAATTCAGGCGGCGCGAGTTCCGTTTCCCATTCAACCGCTTCCTGATGCTCGAAAATCTCATCGCAGTTGAGCAGCACGAAGCGCGTCGCGTTCCAAATCTTGTTGGCGAAATTGCGCGCCGATTCGAGCTTCGACTCCTGCAAGGCAAGCGTCAGCCCGGCAGTCGAAGCCGCCGTCAACGCGAAGCGCGCCGCGTCGGTGCCGTATTGGTCAAACACGTCGAGCGGGTCAATCACGTTGCCTTTGGTCTTTGACATCTTCTGACCCTGCGGGTCGAGCACGAGCGCGTTGATGTAGACCGTGCGGAACGGCACTTCGCCCATAAACTTCAAACCCATCATCATCATCCGCGCGACCCAGAAGAAGATGATGTCGAAGCCCGTCACCAACACCGAAGTGGGATAGAAAGCCTTCAGGTCTTCCGTCTCTTCCGGCCAACCGAGCGTGGAGAAGGGCCAGAGCTGTGACGAGAACCAGGTGTCGAGCACATCGGGATCGGGTGTCAGCGCGCTGTCTGAATCAAGTCCTTTCGCTTTCAAGCGCGCGCGCGCTTCAGCTTCATCGCGCGCAACAACAATGCTGCCGTCGGGCATGTACCAGGCCGGGATGCTGTGACCCCACCAAAGCTGGCGCGAGATGCACCAGTCCTGAATATTCTCAAGCCAGTTGAAATAGATTTTGGCCGCGCTTTCCGGCACAAACTCGGTACGACCTTCACGCACTGCGGCGATGGCTGGCTCAGCGAGTTCTTTCATGCGCATGAACCATTGTGTCGAAATCAATGGTTCGACGATGGTGCCGCTACGCTGGCAATGGCCGACGTTGTGCGCGTAGTCTTCGGTCTTGAGCAACAAGCCTAATGCGTCGAGATCGGCAACGACCTGTTTGCGCGCTTCGTTGCGGTCGAGGCCACGATATTTTGCGGGCGCAGCGTCAGTGATCTTTGCATCTTTACCGATGACTTGAATGAATTCGAGGCTGTGGCGTTTGCCCATCGCAAAATCGTTCGGATCGTGTGCCGGCGTAACTTTGACAAAGCCAGTGCCGAAGTCTTTCTCGACCAGTTCGTCTTGAATGAAAGGAATCTCGCGTCCGGCGAGCGGCAGCCCGACGTGCTTGCCAATGACGCTCTGGTAGCGTTCGTCCTCAGGATTGAATGCGATAGCCGTGTCACCGAGCATCGTTTCAGGCCGCGTCGTCGCCACCACGATAAAATCGCCCGCCGCCGTTGAGAGCAGTCCAGTTTTGTTTTCGCCTTCATTCGCCGCCGCATAGGCTTCGGCCAAACCTTCAACGCGCTCCGTCACGCTGCGGCCAATCGGATACGCGATGTGCCAGAGATGGCCTTTGACCGGCTTCATCTCGACTTCGAGATCAGAGATGGCCGTTTGCAAGCCAGGCGACCAATTGATCATGTATTCGCCGCGATAGATCAATCCCTCGTCGTACAAGCGCACGAAGACTTCCTTGACTGCGTTCGACAGCCCTGGGTCCATTGTGAATCGCTCGCGCGCCCAATCCACCGATTCGCCAAGCACGCGCATCTGTTTTTGAATCGTGCCGCCGGAATGTTCGCGCCACTGCCAGACACGCTCAACGAACTTCTCGCGCCCCAAGTCACGACCTGAGACGCCCTCTTTCTCCAATTGCCGCATGACCACCATTTGCGTGGCGATGCCCGCGTGGTCAGTGCCAGGCAGCCATAGAACTCGGTCGCCCGACATGCGCCGCCAACGCGAGAGCACGTCTTGCAGCGTGTGATTGAGCGCGTGGCCCATGTGCAGATAGCCGGTGACGTTTGGTGGCGGGATGACGATGGAATAGACGGGCGCTTTCGGGTCGGTGTTGCTTTCAGGTGCGAAGTAACGATGCTGCTCCCAGAACGGATACCAGCGCCCCTCGCATTCTTTTGGTTCGTATGCTTTCGGAATCTCCATAAATGCTTTTATGTTTTTTGAAGCTCAGCGAATGAACGGTAAGTATCGCTAATCGAAACTGAACTGACAACCGATGGTTGGCAATTTTGTCAGGCTTTGCGCAGAGCGGGCGCGGGTTGTGATGATTGAAAGAGTGGGACTACTTTTACGTGCGTCGCCGTGCCGCGCAGCAATAAGCTAAGCTCTCAAATGTCGAGCAAAGGATCATCACTGACCGGTGTCGAAACGCTGGGCGGTGGGATGGCTGGTTGTCCCGTCCTGGCCAACACTTCACTGGCGATACGCGGGGCCAAGTCTTGCGCGAGCCGATTGGTCAAGCCCTCAAACATCTGGGCGGCAAACTGCGAGAACTGCGCTGAAAGATGTAGCGTGACCTGCGCCGTCACGCGCGCGGCGATTTCGTCAATCACGCTCTGCGGGATGGTGGTAGTGGTGATGGCTTCGACCGCAGTCAATTTGACGGCCTGAGTGATTGTGTTAGCGGGCGATGTAGTTGTCACAACCGGCGGTGGTGCAACAATCAACCTAGCCGGGGGCAACACGTTATCCAATCCCAGTACATCATCCAGTTCCAATACATCATCTACATCATCCCACCGCGCGGTTGAGATGGCGGGTTGCACGGAAGTGAAGCTGGCGGCGACGGCGGGGGGCGTTTGAGCTTGGGGTAAGTTTTTGGCCTGTGCGAGCGCAGCTAGATCGCCGGTGCCCCGCTCGGTTATCGCTGATAAGTCTCCGTGAGTGCCACTTGTGCCACCTCCAGTCACAACAACCGCCTGTACGCCTTGAGGTGGATGAGTCGTCGGCCAGGCAATCGGTTCTGCGGCGGGCTTTGCTGGCGCTTCAATCAAGTTCTTCACTGTGGCAATCAACGTGCGGATGGACTGGAAAGGCTTGGTCAAATGATGGTCAGCGCCGACCCGCGCGGCGCGCTCTTCATCGAACGGCTCGAAGGCAGGCACTAGCAGGATTACGGGCGTGTGCTTGAGATCGGGGTGGCTTTTGACAAACTCGCAGATTTCATAACCGTTCTTGCCCGGCAGCGAGACATCAGCCATCACTAACGCTGGGCGCATATATTGCAGGCGGCTGATCGCTTCGTCGCCGCTATTGACCGGGACGACATCCACGCCTTCGTCGGAAAAGGTGAGAGTGACGATTTTCTGCACGGTCACGCTGTCATCGGCGAGCAGAATCTTTGAACTCACGTCTATCCTCCGTTATAGACGTCCTAGGCGCTCTGGGCATTGCATAGCAAGCCCGCGCTAAACGTCTCAGCCGCGCGCTGCACCAACGCTGCATTCTATCATCTTCGTTTGCGTGTTGAACTTCGTCTATTTGCGGAATGAGCCGCCAGTGGCTTCAAGTATATTCCGCTTGCCTACTTGCCACAGATGGCGACCGCTCTAGCCACTGTGACATCCCTGTTGGCCAACTTTATTTATCACTAAAAAGCAAAAGACACAAAGCGAATGGAAACATCCGCTTTGTGTCTTTTGCGATTTCATTCAGGTCGCTTGTGTGCGTCAACCTATTTGAAGATGCCCAAGACGCCTTTTTTCTTTTTCTTCTTGTCGTCTTCCTTCTTTGCATCCTTTTTGGCTTCAGGCTTGGCTTCAGGCTTGGCTTCAGGCTTGACAGCCTTTTCAGCCGGCTTGCCGTTGGTCGCACTGCCATTACCCCCGCCCACCTCGCTGGACTCGGTTGCAGTTGAAGTCTGGTTGACCGGGCCTTTGGTATTGGCGCGCACCGCACCTACGCCGCCGATGGCTTCGACTGGCTTTTGCAGCTTCTCAACGGATTCTTCCTTCGCGTCGCCTTCTTTGGTAATCAGCACGCCGTCTTTGGAAATGTCCAGGTCGTTCATGCCGAGAATCAGCTTGACCTGACCAACGCGGCCAGGACGAACCGGAGTCGTATTGGCCGCTGCCGGATTTGGTTCGGGAATCGGCTTGCCAAGTTTTTCCAGATACTGCTTGGCATCCTTCACAAATTCGCTGCCCGGAATTTCACGCACCAGTTCAGTAAAAAATTGCGCCGCCTCTTCCGGCTGCTCCTGCTCAATCAGCGACACGCCGAGTTTGTAAAGCGCCTCATCGCGGTAAGTGAAGTAAGGATAGTTCGACACGATGTCGCGCCAACGGCCCTCCGCCGCCTTGTAGGCTTGGCGGTTGCTCATATAAAAGTTGGCGATGTCGCGCTCGTGCAGACCTTCAATCTGTTGCACCTCGCGCAGGTTCTGCTGAATCTGTGAATAGAGCGGCGAGTTCTTGCAACTGGCTTCGGTGGCCTTCAACTGAAACTCCGCTTTCTTCGCGGGCGTCCAATCACGGTTAAACGCATTCATCTGCCGCATGTGCGAATGCGCGATCTTGAGCTTGACTGCGCAGGTCAGCGGGTGCGTCGGGAAGTATTGCGCGAAATCCTTGTAACCGCCGATGGCCTGTTCGAGGTTGCTCGAACCACCTTCGAGGTAGAACGAATCGGCAATGGCCAGTTTGGCTAGCGGCAGGTATTCGCTGTCGGGGTAGGTCGTAATGACAACGTTGTAGAGCAGCCGCGCTTCGTCATAGCGGCCTTTTCTGAGCTTCTGCTCCGCTGTCCCATACAGTTCCTTGTCACGGCCCGGTTTATATTCGTTCTCGTTTTTAACTTTGTCCTTACCGCCACACGCGACCAGCGTCAGGGTCAAGGCCAACGCGATGGGGATAAATCTCTTTGAGGTCATAAATGCAACTCCTAAAAAAAGCGTCTGTCACGCAGTACCCTGGCGCTCGCAGTTTTTGCTTAAGCCAGTACGCGCTGCGGTATTGTCGCCGTCTCAGCCGCCGCGCGCAACTCCCGCACCGCCGCAGCCGGGTCGGATTGGCCGAAGATGGCCGAACCCGCTACTAGAATTTCCGCGCCCGCCGCGACTACTTCCGCCGCGTTCTCTGGGCTGATGCCGCCATCAATTTCCAGGCGCACCTGCAACCCGCGTTCACGAATTAGCAGGGCCAGGCGGCGCAATTTATCCAACGAAGAGGGGATGAATTGCTGTCCGCCGAACCCAGGGTTGACCGACATCAAAAGAACGTAATCCACGTCCGCCAGAATCTCTTCGATAGCAGCGAGCGGTGTTGCCGGATTGAGCACGACGCCAGGCTGGCAACCCGCCTGGCGAATGTAGTTGAGCGTGCGATGCAAATGATAGGTCGCTTCGGGATGCACCGAAATCATTTGCGCGCCCGCTTTGGCAAAGGCCCCGATATATTTGTCGGGGTCTTCGATCATCAGATGTGTGTCAATCGGTAGCTTGGTCGCCCGCCGCACCCATTCAACGATGAATGGGCCGACGGTCAGATTCGGCACGAAATGGCCGTCCATTACATCTACGTGAACGAGGTTCGCGCCAGCCCGTTCGACCGTAGCAAGCTGCTCACCCAACCGCGTGAAGTCAGCCGAAAGAATTGAAGGCGCTAGTTCGATCATTTTGCAATTGGGGGATTCAACTCAAATACTTTCCAGATCAATCCCAATTTGCGCAATTTGGCAGCGACTCAGTCTGCCCATATTTTGTTGCTGTGCTTGAGGGGAACGCCCAAAAAACGATTTCTTGCACCAGCGTGCGGCTTACTCAACGACTGGAACTTCTGTTGGTAACCTTGTTGCTGGATGGCGCGCCTAAACTCAAGCCGACGCGTACTAGCTGCCCAGTTTTCACGATAGTGCCCGCCGCCGGTTCTTGGTCGCTGACAACATTGAGCGGAACCTTCTCATTATGCGCACGGCTCTTGACCTGTATGCGCAGGCCGCTATCTTCCAATTCCTCTGCTGCCGCCTCTTCTGTTTTGCCCACCACATTCGGTACTTCGACCGTGCGCCCACGCAAGGCCAGATACATAATCGCTCCGGCGCTAAAGGCAAAAACAATCAACAGCAGTGCGACGGTCAACAACCGTTGGATGAGATGCTCTCTTGGGGAAGACAACGAGCCGACCTCCGTCCTGCTTCAGGCACACACCAGATGCGGTGAATTGTGGGATTAATGCTCGGCAAACAGACCCGTAGTGTAGCATCGCCTCTAAACAGTGGCAACACAGGGGTCAATCACCGTCCTCGTCGTGAATAGTGCGCAGCTTGACGATTTCGAACTCGCGCACACCAGCGGGCGTCTGCACTTTGACTTCGTCGCCCTCTTCCTTGTTGAGCAGGCTCTTGCCAATCGGCGAAGCAGTGGAGATCAAGCCTTTCTCGAAATCGGCCTCTTCGGGTGTCACCAGTTGATAAGTGACCTCTTCATCCCGTTTCAAATCGCGCAAGACCAGCGTCGAGCCGTATGACGCGCGGTCATGCGGCAAGCGGCTGATGTCAATGCTCGAGAGCTGGGCCAACTGTTGCTGCAATTGGCGCACACGCGCACGCACGTAATCCTGGCGCTCGCGGGCGAACTTGTATTCCGAGTTTTCCGATAAATCTCCCAAGGCGGCCGCTGTGCGCAAGGCTTTCGGCAACTCGACCGTAAATTCATATTCGAGCGTTTTCAATTCCGCCAGAATCTTCTCCTTGCCACTCAATTCCTTTTGTTCTTCGCTCACTGCTCTTACTCCCTCTCAAAACGTCCGACAAGCTGTTGAGAGCTTGTCGGAGGCTTCCGGTTTGGCGCAAGCCGGAGTCAGCGACAAGCCCTGGCAGCTTGTCAGACATTGCCCCGACAATAAAATACGACTGCCGCAAGCTCGTTGCCCTCGCTGGGCCTCCGAGTCTGCGGCAGCCATGCCAAGCTAGCATACGCTAGAATCTACGGCAAACCACTTAAATGCCGAGTAGTGGGGCGATAGTGTGTTGCTATCAAAGCCGCGCTTTGTATGGCAATAGATTAAGCAACCAATCAACGGCCCTCAGTAGTGATAACCCTGTAAGGCTGTCGTTTTTGCCGCGTAGCGGCAGTTGAATTTAGCCGTGGGTTTTCAACCCACGGTACGGTGTGCAGCAATTCCACGTCGCGTCAGCGACGCTTGAATCAGGCGGCGCTGACGCGACGCGGAATTCACGGCTTATCTTTCCCGGCGTTGAAAACGCCGGGCTAAACTCAGGTCGCCGCTACGCGGCTGCAAGAGTATAACCTTACGTTTTTACCACTATTCAGCTATCAACACACTGTCGCCCCACTACTAAATGCCGAGCTTGTCCACCAACTCCTGCACCGCGCCAGCGGATTTGTGCAACGCCGCGCGCTCCTCAGTAGTCAGATTGATCTGAATAATCTCTTCCACTCCGTTCGCGCCGATCTTGATCGGCACGCCGACGAACAAACCGTTGATACCGTATTCACCTTCCAACAAAACGGCGCAGGGCAAAATCTTCTTCTTGTCTTTCAAGATCGCCTCGACCATCTCGACTGCCGCCGCCGAAGGCGCGTAATAAGCCGAGCCAGTCTTGAGCAAGCTGACAATCTCCGCGCCGCCATTGGCCGTGCGCGTTACGATCTGCTCAACGACTTCCTTCGGCAACAACTCCGTCACCGGGATGCCAGCGCAAGTCGAATAACGCGGCAGCGGCACCATCGTGTCGCCGTGCCCGCCCAGCACGAAGGCCGTTACATTTTCGACCGACACATTCAAAGCTTCCGCCAGAAAACAGCGCATGCGCGCCGCATCCAGGATGCCCGCCATGCCTATCACGCGGTTTTTCGGGAAGCCAGACTTCTTCCACGCCACCTGCGTCATCGCGTCGAGTGGATTCGACACAACGATGATGATGCAATTGGGCGAGTGCTTGACAATCTCCTCGGTCACGCTCGACACAATACCCGCGTTGGTATTGAGCAAATCGTCGCGGCTCATCCCCGGCTTGCGCGCAATACCCGAGGTGATGACAACGACATCTGAATTGGCCGTTTCCTTGTAGCCATTCGTCCCGACCAAGCGGCTGTCATAGCCTTCGACCGGCCCGGCTTGTGCCAAATCAAGCGCCTTGCCCTGCGGCATGCCTTCGATGATGTCCACCAGCACAACATCGCCAAGTTCTTTGGAAACCAACCAATGCGCCGTCGTCGCGCCCACATTACCTGCACCCACAACAGTGATTTTCTTTCGAGCCATAATCTCCTCAAGTTTGGAGTCCCGCCTTCAGGCGGCTACTCTGGATTACGGAGTCTGACCGCCTAAAGGCGGGACTCCAAACTACATATTTTCGATGATCGCGTCCCCAAACTCGCTCGTCTTGACCTTCGTCGCGCCTTCCATCTGGCGCTCCAGATCATAGGTCACGCGCTTCTGGTCAATCGTCTTGACGATGCCCTTGATAATGAGATCAGCGGCCTCTTGCCAGCCCATATATTCGAGCATCATCACGCCCGACAGCATCACCGAGCCAGGATTGATGACATCTTTGTCAGCGTACTTTGGCGCAGTGCCGTGCGTCGCTTCAAAGAGCGCCGCGTTATCGCCAATGTTCGCGCCGGGCGCCAAGCCCAGCCCGCCGACCTGTGCTGCGCACGCATCCGACAGATAATCGCCATTCAAGTTCGGCGTAGCGATCACCGAATACTCATCGGGGCGCAGCAGCAATTGTTGGAACATCGCGTCGGCAATTCGGTCGTTGATCAGGATTTTGCCTTCGGGCATTTGGCCGTTGTGCTCTTTCCACAACTCGTCTTCGGTCACGATCTGGTCGCGGAACTCCTCTTTCGCCAATTGATAGCCCCAATCGCGGAACGCGCCCTCGGTGTACTTCATAATGTTGCCCTTGTGGACGAGCGTCACCAATTTGCGCTTGTGCTCAATGGCGTAGCGGATGGCCCGGCGCACCAGATTCTTCGTCCCCGTGATCGAGATTGGCTTGATGCCAATGCCAGAATCTTCATTGACCTGATAGCCATAATCTCTCAGAAACTCTAGCAGCTTACGCGCGCGATCCGAGCCTTCCTGAAACTCAATCCCCGAATAAACATCTTCAGTATTCTCACGGAAGATCACCACGTCCAGCTTCTCAGGGTGCTTGACCGGCGCAGGTACGCCGTTGAAATAACGCACCGGGCGCACGCAGGCATATAAGTCGAGCACCTGCCGCAGCGTCACGTTGAGCGAGCGAATCCCGCCGCCCACCGGCGTCGTCAGCGGTCCTTTGATTGCCACAACGAAATGCTGAATCGCGTCGAGCGTGCCTTTCGGCAGCCATTCGCTGAATTTGTTATAGGCTTTCTCGCCCGCAAAGATTTCGTACCAGACGATGCGGCGCTGTCCGCCGTAGGCCTTTTCGACCGCCGCGTTGAAAACGCGCTCGGAAGCGCGCCAAATATCGCGGCCTATCCCGTCACCTTCGATATAGGGGATGATAGGGTTATCAGGAACAACCAGACGGCCATTTTGCACGCGGATGACTTGGCCGTCCTTGGGGGTTTCGACTCCGTTAAAAACAGGCATGAAAAACAACTCCTTAAGCGAAGACGTAGCTTGCGCTCAAAATTTTCAAAACAGCATCAAACAATGCTTGGGCAATGCTTGGGCAATGCTTGGGGTAATGCTTCGGGGTAACGAATTGGCAAGCACAACTTTCCTGAACTGCGCTCTTCAATTGTATTGATCGGAAATTAACAGGCGATCAACCCTGGTGGAAGACGCGGCAGTCTAACAACCGGTTTTACAGGCTGTCAAGCTAGGCTTCTCACTGACTCTAACAACGCACGTGACCTTGCTCAGCTAAGCTTGGCCGTCTTACAAACGCTAAAGTAAATGCTATATTCCGGCTGATGAAACGCACCTCATTGACGGCTGAAACGGCCTTGCAACACGCGCTCGACGCAGCGGAAACAATCTACCAGACACCCGCAGGCCAACCCTGCCCGCCCGCAGCAATCACACTCCTCTGCGAACTAGCGATCTCCGAAGATGAAGCCATTGCGCGCGCTGGCGTGATTGGTCTCTTCCCTGCTCTGGTCGAACGGCTCAACGATTCATTCGATCCCGCCGCCTGCGACCGCTACGACGAAGTCTTCACTCAGGTGATCGAATTCTTTCGCCGCTTGCCCGCTGGTCGCAGACTGGATGAGGCGCTACGCCGTTTCGACTTGTTTAACGCTGCTGATTTGCTGGCCCGCAAACGGCGCTTGTCCTTGCCTGCAAGCTTTGACTCATCTCAACCGATCAAAAAGATTCTCTTGCTCTCACGCGTTACCATTGGTGCAGACGTTGCTGTCACAAGCGTCCTGCTAGCCGGTCTGCGCCAACACTTCCCGCAAGCCGAGTTCGTGCTACTCGGCTCGGCCAAGTTGCGCGAGTTGTTCGGTGGCGACACGCGCACGCGCGTGCATGAGCTAAGCTACGAGCGCGGTGGCAGCATGCTCGCGCGCTTGCACAGTTGGCTAGCCATAGTCGAGGCGGTAACAGATGAAGCGTGCGATTGTTCTAGCGACGAATTGCTGGTCATTGACCCCGATTCGCGGCTGACACAACTGGGACTGCTCCCCGTAGTCGCCGATGACCGCAATTATTTCTTCTTCGAGAGCCGCCGTTACCGGCCTGACACTGATTGGCCGCTGGCGCGACTGACCGCGCACTGGTGCAGCGAGGTCTTTGGCACAAGTGCACAACTCTACCCGCAACTCGCGCTGCCTCATTCGCACAAAGCCTTCGGCCAAGCTGTTGCGCAACGCTTGCGCCACGCCGGTCACTGCCACCTCGTCAGCCTCAGCTTCGGCGTCGGCGGCAATCAGGACAAACGGATCAATGATAAGTTTGAACTGGGACTTTTGCAGGAACTGTTGAAAGACTCTGCCCTGCTCCTCGACAAAGGCGGCGCGCCGGACGAACGCGCACAGATCAATCGCTTGATTGAAGCGTTACGTGCGCAAGGCGTAGCGGTGTGGGAAATCAATGCCGAAAATGCCACTAAGATATTAGCGATGGAAACGCTTTCCGCCTCGGTCATCACCTGGGACGGTAGCATCGGGGCGTTTGCAGGCTTGATTGCGGCGAGCAACCAATACATCGGCTACGATTCGGCGGGCCAGCATATCGCGGCGGCCTTGGGCGTGCCGACGCTGACCATCTTCGTCAATGCGAATGCGCCGCGCTTTAGAGCACGTTGGCAGCCTTATGGTTCAACCACTAGCAAAGTTTTTCAGCTATTGCTGAAACCTACAGAGCAAGATTTTTTGGCTAACACAGTTCTCGCAGAAGTTCGCCAGTTATACCAGGAATTAAAAGTAAGTTGAGCAAACTACCAGGTCGCTTTAGCGCGTTCTGCCCGTAGCTTCCACGAGGCCTCAGACAATTCGTCATCGCGCCAATGATCATTAGGCAATGCCCCGGCTTGTCATACCTATTTCCCGATTTACCAACTGGTCTGATTCTCCTTGGCCAGATTGAGTGACCTGCGGTACTCGCCTGGCGTGACCCCGAAGTTGCGCTTGTAGTCACGCACAAAGTGGCTGCTGTCCTTCCAATCCAACTGCGTGCTGATCTCGCTCACCCGCAGGAAGGTGTCGCGTACCAACTCCTGAGCCCGCTGCATTTTCATGCGCTTCACATACTGCTGGATAGTCAGCTCCGTCTCCGTCTTAAACAGCACACGCAGGCGCGAGGCCGAGAGGTTGACCGATGCTGCCAATGCGTCAAGGGAGATTTGTGTTGGCGTGATAATCCGCTGTGACTTGGCTGGCGTGCTGCCAGTCGCAGGCAACGCTTGTGCGCGCAGCCGCTGAATGACTACTGCTACTCTGCGATCCATTTGGCTTATCTCCAAGGTTGAGAGGGCTGGTGGGCAATTACCAGACTGCTGTGGTTGATTATTCTGATTCTTACTGGGGGATTGGCAACGCGGGGAGCTTACCGAAACCGATAGGCGAAAGTCAAAATGTTTGGAGCGAAATCTTCAGCACTCTGGCTCAATGTGTGAGTGTGCGAGCCGTGGAGCCGCCAGCCCCAGAGCCGATGCGCGAGAGGGGTGGGTCTGTAGAAGTCGGGGCCGACGATAACGCGGCTTATGACTGCGCGATTCAACAATCACAAGCTTTCGTTATCAGCGGATTCCTGCCGAATTCTCTTTGGCTGCCTTGTTGAGACGATGAAAAGAAGCAAGTACCTTAAAATTGTGGTTGTCACTCGGTGGTTTGAGTGAAATGGACCAACGCATTACTTAAATACAGCAGCGAGCAGCACCAAGTCTTACTGATCCCCTCAATTGGTGTGGGCGTCTCGTCATTAATAGACTTAAGAAGCCTACCCCTGAAGTCCTTTTCCGGTTGGGCAATAACAGTTATATCGAGCTTTTCAGCCCACACCTTCGGTGCAGATTTGTAGCTTTGAGCACGCACTTGAGAAATATAAGTCCCTCCGTTGTATTCTAGAAAAAAAGTAAATAACGGCATTGCCCCCTCCTATTCCTTTGTTAGTTTCACTTTCCCTTTATTCCGTGAGGCTCAGATTTTTTCATATCATCTCGTGCTTTGTCTTTTGCTCGTTTAACTCTCTCAATATCGGCTTTATCAGCCGGGGTTTTATTCGGTTTACTTAGTAATTTCGCTAACTCCTCTATTGCCTGCTCCCATCTTTTCCTAGCCTCCTCATACCTCTTTGGATTGATCTTACGTGCGTCTCTATCTCCTTGGGTAAATATGTTCGGATCAACAATAGGAAGCGGATGAGTCTGTTGTGTCATCCAGACATAACCAGCATAGACAAGCATGCCAAGAGCCACAACATCAGCAGGACCAGGTGCGGGGCTATCAATTTGTGAAGTCCCAAGTGCGCCAACAACGAGTATTCCTGCCTGCGACATTTGTGGCGTAACAGTGTAACCAAGAGGATTGAGTGCAGTAGGTCCAAGCGGGTCTAACACTACCCGCCCTTTTTCAGAATCATATTCAAACTGGTCTGGCCTAAGTGGAGTGTATAACAACTGTTGGCCGTTATTGAATGTCATTTTTGAAGCTTCTTCCCACACATCATCATTAATCCAATAGTATTTGTCATCTTGATTATTCTTCACCCAAATCAGACCAGTTGGATCAATGTACAAAAGTGGATTATTAAGAACATAAGCGTAGCGATTCCAGCTTTGCGGTTGATAAGGCTCAGCACTGCCAAGAAACGGATCAGGACTGGTAAATCGGCCCTGCCTGCTGCTGAAATATCTTGCCTCAGCAAAATCAAGATCGGTTTCACTGTCTCGCTCATAGTCGACAAATTTCTGCCGCACGCAATCTGCCGCATAGCCATTCGTTGTACTGCGTAGACTGCCATTCCCCATCCCCACTCCCAACTCCTCCCCGAACGGCAAGTAATCGTGCCGTCGCACATTCGCTAAACTCCCCGTCACATCCACTTCAATGCGTGGCGTTCCCAAGTGATCACTCACCACCCAGCGCGCTACATCGCACCCAGCCACCACCAGAATCTGCCCATTACGATACCCGTACTCCTTCTGCGGTGTACTCGCTGGTCCATTTACAGGATACTCGGCGATCAACTCACCATCAAACCCGTAGACATGCCACGACTCCACGCTGCTCGTGATTCGTCGCACTCGCTTGCCGTCGGCGTCATAGCTGTAGTAGCTCAATCCGCCCACCCCTGCCGCCTTCACCATCCGGTTCTCGCCGTCGTATTCGCGCACACCACTGCCCGTAATCGTGTCCGTCGTCACACTGCCCGCGAAATCATAGCTCAGCCCGTTCAGTCGATTGTTAGCCGTATTGACGCCGAAGACTAGGTTGTTGATGTTGCTGCCAAAGGTTTGCGCTGAGTCAATCGTCCGGTTACCCCATTGATCGTAAGTGAACCCCTGCTGGTGTGGTGTCGTCCAGTTGTTTGCCGTGTCCTTCTGCACACCTGTATCCCGCTTGATCCGGTTCAGGTCGTCGTACTCGTACACATCGCGGAAGATCGTGTGCGTCGTGATCGCATCGTTGGTCGGCACATAATGCTCCTGCATCCAGACGTTGCCATTGTTGCCGGAGTAATCCGCACCGGGTGCTCCAATGTTCCGTGCAGAGACGCTGTAGTAGGTGAACAAGGCTCCGCGATTCCAACCGCCCGCTGTCGTGCCCAGCCGGTTGTCCCACATCTGGAACCGCAGGTTGTACTGCATAGTGTGATAGAGCGGCGTGATCACGCCCATGGCCGTCTTCGGCTCGAACCGTTCGCTCGTCACCTGCCCAGCCGCGTTGTAGACAAACGTGTCGGCGTAAGTGCGCGTCACGCCATCGCCCAGCGTGCCCGTGAAGTTGCTCAAGCGCCCGTCCGCGCCGTAGCCGTAGCTGACCGTGTGCGTTGGCCGGATAGTTCTGTCTGTTAGATCATAACCTCACGAGCGTGGGCGGCTCGCTTCGCTCACGTGCCGATGTTAGTGGCTTCATTGAGCGATCTGCGGTATTCGCCTGGCGTGACCCCGAAAGCGCGTCGGTAATCGCGCACAAAGTGGCTGTTGTCGTTCCAATCCAACTGCGTGCTGATCTCGCTCACCCGCAGGAAGGTGTCGCGTACTAACTGCTGCGCTCGCTGCATCTTCAGGCGCTTCACATACTGCCGGATAGTCAGCCCCGTCTCCGCCTTGAACAACGCACGCAGGCGCGATGCCGAGAGATTGACCGAAGCCGCCAATTCATCAAGCGACATTAGCGCGGGCGTGATAATCCGCTGTGCTTTGGCTGGCGTGCCGCTAGTTATAGGCAGTGTTTGCGCGCGCAGCCGCTGAATGACTACTGCTACTCTGCGATCCATAATGGCTCATCTCCGAGGTTAAGAGGGCTGTTGGGGCAACTACCAGACCGCTGTGGTTGATGCTGCTGATTGGGGGATTGGCGACGCGGGGGGCTTAGCGAAGCCAGTAGGCGAAGGTCAAAGTGTTGGGAGCGAAATCCCGTGGTATTCGCCTGGCCTGACGCCAACTCTAAAAACTGTTCTTATTCTCCTTCCCGCCATCTGATTCTGCTTGCATCCCTTGAGTAGCAACTGAGGGATATTTGCTCAGGATTTCAGCATCGCGCAGAAAAGAGAGTGTTGGTGGGCCCCCACCAGCAAGTTCGCTTTGAGGGTATGACAATTCCCAATATCGCCCGTCGTCAGGGTCCTGATAGAGAATCATCCATCCGTCATTTGATACCGCGATTTTGTGAAGGCCTCCCGATATAAGCTGATTTATGAGTTTGGAAATGGAATCCTCTTGTAGCGAGCCACCAACCATCTTCCATTCGCCAACTAGTTTTTGCACATTTGAGTCAATCATACATGTTATTGTCCCACAATTCTTGATATAGCCTTTGCAGGAATCGGGCTATTGGGAATTACAAATTCACGTGCCCCTCCTGCAGTAAGTCCTCGGCCAACGAAGCCAGGGTTGCTCCTAAATACTGGCGAGGCAAGGTTCATGATGCTGCTCGTTGGGAATTCGATGACCCTAAAGGTACCACTTGGGGGAAGCGGTATCGCTAACCTCTCAGCTATCTGGGCAGCATTCATTCCTTGAATATCTGCGGCAGCGGTAACAAAAGCATCTTCAACCCAGGGAGCAGCTAAAGTTGTTGGGTTTATTTCACCTGGAACAACTCGCGCTAGAGTACTTGGAATCGGGTTAGTTATTAGGCCTTCTCCTATAACAACACCAGACTCAGCAAGAGCTTCTTCTACTATAACAACACTCTCCTCTGCTCCCGCCGCTATTTTACCTACAGTACCCAGAGTACCAAACCCCATTGCACCAAAGGTAATATTCGCGTCATCAAAAAAGCGGCGTGGCTGCTCTATATAACCATTTACCTGATCTCTAAACCTGAAAGGGATGTCCGCGATTCCATTACCTACATCCTTAGCACCTGAGCTGATTGCACTGCCAATCTTTTTCAGTCCGCCCCATACTTTGCCCCAGAACCCGGCTTTTTCATTTGTGACAATCCTGGCAGCGACTGGGGCTTTGCTTGGGTCATAATCTTCCTCTTTCTTCGGATCCTGCGCAAAGTGTCCAGTGGGATCTGCCCACTTCAGCGGATTGTTGAGAACATAGGAATAGAGGTTCAGCGTCTGCGGATTAGCGCGTCTGCCTCCAAAGGAATCCGGGCTAGTAAATCTGCCTTGCCTGTTGGAGTAGTAGCGCGCCTGCGCAAAATCTAGCCCCGTTTCATCATCCCGCTCGTAATCAGTAAAGCGTTGCCGCACACAATCCGCCGCGTATCCATTGGTCGTACTCCGCAGACTGCCATTCCCTACATTTACCGTCAACTCTTCCCCGAACGGCAGGTAATCGTGCCGCCGCACGTTCGCCAGGCTCCCTGCTACATCCACTTCAATGCGCGGCGTTCCCAGATGATCACTCACCACCCAGCGCGCCACATCACACCCGGCCACCACCAGCATCTGCCCGTCCCTGTAGCCGTACTCCTTCTGCGGCGTGCTCGCTGCTCCGTTGACAGGGTACTCCGCAATCAACTCACTATCAAAGCCGTAAACGTACCACGACTCCACGCCGCTCGTAATTCGCCGCACCCGCTTGCCGCCCGCATCATACGCATAATAGCTCAACCCGGCGACACCCGCCGCCTTTGTCATTCGGTTCTCCCCATCATACTCCCGCACGCCACTGCCTGTGATCGTGTCCGTCGTCACATTGCCTGCGAAATCATAGCTCAACCCATTCAGACGGTTGTTAGCCGTGTTCACCCCAAAGACTATGTTATTGATGTTACTGCCGAAGGTCGTCGCCAAGTCAATCGTCCGGTTGCCCCACTGGTCGTAGTTGAACCCCTGCTGATGCGGACTTGTCCAGTTGTTGGCCGTGTCCTTTTGCCAGCCCGTGTCCCGCTTGATGCGATTCAGGTCATCGTACTCGTACACATCGCGGAAGATCGTGTGCGTCGTGATCGCATCGTTGGTCGGCACGTAATGTTCCTGCATCCAGACGTTCCCGTTGTTGCCGGAGTAATCCCCGCCCGGCGCGCCGATGTTGCGCGCCGTCACGCTGTAGTAGGTAAACAATGCCCCGCGATTCCAATTGCCCGCCGTCGTCCCCAGCCGGTTGTCCCACATCTGGTGGCGCAGGTTGTACTGCATCGTGTGATACAACTGCGTCTGCGTGCCGAAGCGTTCACTGGTGGCCTGGCCCGCAGCGTTGTAGCTGAACGTGTCTGCATAAGTGCGTGACACGCCATCCCCCAGCGTGCCCGTAAAGCTGTTCAACCGTCCGGCTGACGTGTAGCTGTAGCTGACCGTGCGATTCGAGGGATAGGTCTGCCCCGTCACGTGGCTGGCCAGGTCATAGCTGCGTGACATTGGATAGATCACCCACTGCGCCGAGCTATTCAGGAACCATTGCCCGCCGTTGGTTGGGCGGCCCATCGTGTCGTAAGCCGTAAGCTCGTTGTACTGATATGCCGCCTGCGCCGTCAGCGGGTGCGCGTTGTAAGAGATCGTGCGCCAGAGCTTGCCTTTGCCCAGCGTCGCCCCGTCGTAATATCGCTCAACCGCCGCCGTGCCTGCGCTGCTCGTGCCGCTCGTCGCATAGCCAATCGAGTAGTTGCGATTGATGTCATCGTAGCTGTAGCTCGTCGCCACCCCGCGCGCATCCCAGCGTTTCTTCAGATTGCCGTTCTCGTCATAGGCATACTTCAAGACCCACTGATTGTTGCCCGCACCTGTTACCGGATCGGTCAGGTTGTAGCTCGCGTTCACGTCCTGTTCGGGATTGCGCGCCCGCACCAATCGCCCGGCTGAATCGTAGAGGAAGTAGCGGTTCTGCGCGCCTTGCGTGACCTGTCGCAGATTGCTCAGCGTGTCGTAGCTGTAATCGGTCGTGTAATTCAGACTGCCGGGGGCTTCGATGACTTGGGTCAAGCGGCCCAGCCCGTCGGTCACGCTGCGCCGCGTCGTGTTGCGCGGCAGGTTGCTGTTGATCGGATTGGGGACGCCGTTGGCCTGATCAGCCACCGTCACCTGATTGCCGCTATAAGTGGTCGTGACCACCGAAGTGTCGGGCGTCGTCACTGTCAAGACGCGACTCAGTTCGTCATACGCGGCTGTCGTCACGTTCGTCGTCACCAATGCAAAATTGCCACGTGTTGGTGCGCCGCCCAACACGCCGGTCGGCATCGGGTTGGCTGTCTTCCATACACGCCCCAGGTTGTCGTACTGCGTGTCCTTCACGCTCCAATTGCCGCTGCCTTCACCGTGCGCCGTCCGCCACGTGCGTCCCAGGCCGTCAAAAAAGACGTAATCCTCGACGTAAACGCCCGCGCTCTGCAACGTGCGCGTTTTGACCGAAACGTCGCAGGCGCAAGTGCCTGGCGTGTCGTTATATTCGTAACTCGTCTCGCCACCGCCCGTTGGCCGCGTGACTTTGGTCAACCGCTGCAACGCGTCGTTCGCATAACTGTTGGTCGTCGTTTGCCCGTTGGCGTCTATTGTCGAGGTCACTTTGCCCGTCGCGAAGTCGTAAGCCACACTCGTCGTCAATTGTTGATTAGTCGCAAAGGGAATGCCCAGCCCCCCGTTCCCGCCCGTGTAAGGCGGCGGCGTGAGCGTCTGGGTCGGATAGGCATAAGCATACGTGTTGCTGTAAGTGATTTCGGAGACCTTGCCGCGTGCGTCCCACATCTTGCGCACGCTGCCGCACACGTCAGTCTGTGTATGCGTGACCAACCATTGCCCATTCGGCCAAGCATAAGTCGTCGTCGTGCCGGTAGCCAGGTCGGTCGAGATATTCAACCAGCGCTGCACTGTCGTTGCCGTCCCGCGCGCCGTCGTGCCGGGATCGCTCCACTGGCCTGCCGCAGGCGTATTGGTCAATGGCGCATAAGCCGCTTCGTCATAAATATACTCAGTGCGTGCCGTGATGGTGCCGCCCAGCGTCTCCACCCAGGTCTTGGTCGGCAAGGCCAGCAGATTGCGGTTGCGATATGTCGTCCAGCTTGCCGAGTAAGCGGAATCGCTCAGGAAAAAGAGCGCCTTTTCGGTGTTGATCTGCGTGCCCAGCGGGAACGACGAATCAATAAAGGCGTTGATGGTCGCAGGCTGCGTATTGGCGGGGTTCGAGGTCGCCAGCGTCTGCGTGATCGAGGCGTAATCGTAATGCTTCGTTTCGGTTACATTCAGGTCGGCGTCGTAGGCCATCGTCGTAGTCTTCGCCAGCGCATTGCCGCCCGTGTCGAGCAGGATTTGGATGACTTTAGTGACTCTGGCATTGCGCGTTGCCGTTGGCTCTCCGGTTGGCGCCGCCGGCACCGGCCCTGTGACTTCCCATTTAGTAAGCGTGCGCCGCAATAATTGGCCGCCCGCCGTATAAGTGCGTTCGTCATAAGCCCGGCCCGCCCGCGCATCATCAAAACCGAAGAGGGTGTTGCCGCCGCCGCCTTTGCCTACCTGTAAATCACGCTCGCTGTACGAATTGTTCGGCGCAATCACTTTTGTCGTGTATTTGCTGCCCTGGG
This sequence comes from uncultured Acidobacteriota bacterium, assembly GCA_963699175.1. Lineage (GTDB taxonomy): Bacteria > Acidobacteriota > Blastocatellia > RBC074 > RBC074 > JACPYM01. Next base: position 4,147,597 of record OY969418.1, read on the forward strand.
TCGCCGAGTAGTTCCACTCCACCAAATCCGTGCCATCGCCTTTGACACTTACCTGACGCTTGGTGACGCCACGATTGCCCTGATTGTAAGCCTGCGTATCAAAACTCGAAGTGAGGCCGGGAATGATCCCGTAGGTGAATTTCTCGTAGCCGCCGGTCGGGTAAGTGATCTTGTCAATCTCGCCGTAGATATTGTAATTGAACGTGTAGGCCTGGCCGTTAGGCAGAATGATTTGATAAAGCACAATCGGGTTGAAGGCGACATTCGGGCTGACCACGTAGTCATTCAAGAAATGTGTGAACAGATACGGCGCAGTATTTAAGGGCGGCATATTTGTCGGAATATCTCCGTGTTCTGCGGTTACGCGCAACGAACTCGGACCGGTAGAACACACATTCGGGTCACCCAATTGACGCCACCAGAGTTTATAATTGAGGTTCGACACGCCTGTGCCCGGCAGCGTCTTGGTGCACCCCGGTATGGCGTTGGGGTCGCAGGTACTGCCATTGCTAACCAAAAAGCCAATCCCCCGCCCCAACGTGTCAGTCCACTGGCTGGTACTGAACGTGTAAGTCATCGTATTGCCGTTCCGATCAATGTATTGTGCCTGCGTCCCCCCATTGATACTGAGCAAGTAGCGCGAGCCGTCCGGCAAGTACAGCGTTGCGGTCGTCGTGTCGTAGCGAATATTCGAGCCATCTACCGCATAGTAGGTACCCGGATCAACATTGAAGTTGGAGCTGAGGACATCATCCTTGCGTAACTCGTGAGTCGAGCCATCAGGCATAGTCAGAAATTTACGATTGATGTACCAGAGTGGTGGAAGAGGTGGGTTTTGGTAACAGCCCGGCGCATCGCAATACGGCTGCCCGTAGTTGCCGCCCGATCCGTCGTAAGGGCCACGGGGATTGTCTGGCAGCGCATCTACCTTCGGGATGTCCCAACTCGCCGTCCAGCCCGACATCGTTCCTTCACCCCATTTGCCCTCCACACGCGCCTTGACCGGGTTGACGCCTGTCTTGAATGTATCCTTGAACCGGATACGCCATAACTTCGACGAATGCCGTAGCGTGATCGGCAGACTCCCGCCGCGCTGCGCATACTCGTTGAGCGGAATCTGTATGCTCAGCCCTAGTGTTGATGGATCAACCTCCAAATTGCTGCGCAGTGCGCCATCTGTGTTGCCCTGCGTGTATTTGATAGTCTGGCCGAACACGGGGCCGGTACTCGCCAATAACAAGACGACAAATGACCAAACGGCAAAGCCGCCGTGCCGTCGGGCACGCACTTGTCTTTCAATGGTGGTATTGCGCGAAATAGCTGGCTTGGACATAACCGATTCCTCTTTGAGTGTTGAAGCGAATGACAGTTGAATAAGGACACCTACGGCTGCACAGGCCGCAGGCCGGCCAGGCTGAACGAGGCCGCTGTAATTACTGCGTGCTCGCGGCGGCCTTAACCACCGGGTAAGTGGCGACAAAGGCACGCTCCTGCTGGTCGCAGGTGAAGGCGGGCGGGCTGCCACCCTCGCTAAATTTGCTTAAGTAAAAGGTGAGCGCAAAAGCGCGGGCGCAATAATTCGACCCGTAATCACCGCGCTGCCGGTCGGTTTGCTGGCGCACTGTGGCCTGCGCATCGGGGCGTCCACCGGCCCTGGCAACTACCGTCTGTAACAGTTCGGTGGAATCAAGCTCCCACGTCCCGGCTGGCCCGCTTACCGACTCCAACGCGAGCAATAGCGCGCCGGGCGCATTCAAATGCCCCTGGAGCCGTAGCGGAAAGTCGAAGAACCGCCCGCCCGTCTTATCATCGGTCTTGGGCGTTTGATTGTGGAAGAATTGCGTCCATCCCTGGATTCCGCGCAGCTTGCCGGTCGGCTCTAGTTGGAATAAAGCGAGGTTGATGCTCTCTACCTCGCTGCTGCCTGTAAGGCCGAGGCGGCAGGGTAACTCGGCAAAACCTTTATCACTGTTGACCAGCCCGGCATTCAAAGCTACGGGTAATCCCGCCGCTGCGTAAGCTCCGATACTGACGGTGCCAATCGGTTGCTGAGCAATTGCTATTGGCCGCCCGGCCACTGGTAAGTCAGTTTTTTTCTTAGTCTGGTTTTTGGCTTGGCTGATGACTAGCGCGAATAGACAGAAAATGGCGAGGCAGCCGAATACGAGCAGAGACCTTTTCATAACTCCATCCTTGTCGAAAAGCCGCGCCGCCAGGACACACTTCTCCCTGCACGGCGACCGCGGCAGTTTTAGCTAAAGGCGTAACGAGACTGGTTTTCAGCGAGCGTTACCGATTGAAGGCGCTCAATCAACTTTGGCCAGCGGTGTGCGGTTAATTGAGAAGGGCAATCGAAATTATTTGCTGACGACGCCAAGTATACGCCCCTCGTTTGCGCCTTCAAGAAACTGGATGACTATTCATGGACTGTGGCGGCTGTTCCTGGCTTAAGCAGATTGCCTTGCGATAAGCATTGGGGGGCAAGCCGAAAGTCCGTTTGAATTCGCGCACGAAATGGCTGGGGTCATTGAACTCCAAGCGCGCGGCAATTTCGGCCACGCGCAGGTAAGTCTCTCTTACTAATTCTTGCGCCCATTGCATCTTAACCCGCTTCGCGTATTGCGCGATGGTCAATCCGGTTTCGGCTTTGAACACAGCGCGCAACCGTGAAGCGGAAAGATTGACCAAGGCGGCCAATTCATCGAGGGACAGATCCTTCAGCAAATCAGTTTGCCTATCTTTGTTTTGTGAGTTCCGGGCGAGATGCAGTTTCCGCACCTGTAGCTGACGAATGACTAGAGTTATTCTGCGATCCATTTGGCCTTTCCTTTCTGAGCGTCTAGAGCCTGTTATTGACTTTGAGTTATAAACCAATCAGCTACTTATCTAATAGGCATTACACACTTCACCAAGTAGGCCATTGCCTTCTGGCTTTTCAGGTGCCTCTAACTACTAAGCGTTAATCACGGGTAAAAGCGGCCACCGATTTGAACTTTTTTGTCTTGCCACGCATTTACAGCAGCAAAGGCAGCAAAGTGCAGCGGCGTTGGGTCATTGAGCGTAGCATCATGTGGGTGGCATGCTTCCATCGCTTGGCGCGCGACTAGGAACGCTTGCCGGGACAGTTAGCGGATGCATTACCTCGGATTCGCCATTTTGATGACAAAACGTCTTGTTGATTTTATAACTCAAGGCTAATAACAGGCTCTGGTGTTGACTGGAAACAACCTGGCCGGTGTTGTCTTTCATGTTTGTTGGGGGAATGGCAGCGCGGCAGAGCTTACTGAAATGGCCAAGCACAAGCCAAAGTTTTTAACACGAAAAAGCGTGGGCGCAAGCAGCCCGTCCGGCCACTTGCGCCCGCGCAGTTTTTGCGCTTTGTCAGCGCGACATTACTGGAAGGAGATTTTGACTCCGGCCTTGCTGGCCTTCTCTTTATCACCGACCCGCGTATTGACGATCACATCCACGTCGGTCTTGCCCGCCAGCGCCTGCACCAGGTCAATCTCGATCAGGTCGAGGCCGAACATATTGCCGCCATTGCCGTCCGGCAGCGGGCCAGCGTAGCGCGGAATGATCACTTGATCGCCAACTTGCACGCTGTGCGCGTTGGCGAAGCGCCAGCCGGTGCCGAAGATGCGCAGGCGATTGGGTGCGGCTTCGGTGCCGACCGCGCAGGGCGGATCAGAGAGCGTGACTGTGCCATCAGCGTTGGGCTTGACGCACTTGGCCAGCACGCGCCCTTCGCCATTGCCAGTGGTAGTAAAGAGTCCCGGCGCAGCGTCGGCAATCGTGACACGGCTGCGCAGTCGCTTACCGTTGTTGAGAATTTCCACGGCCACCCGCTCGGCTGCCGTCAGATCGCCGGGCACGATGAAATTGATTTGATCCGGCGAGATGAAGCTCAGCCGCGCCGGTTTGCCGCCGACGGTGACTTTGACGCCTTTCAACTCGAATGGATAGCCAGCGGCCGAGCCATCGGCAGTGTCGTTGGCCAATGCCGCGCCGGTATTTTGCGCCAGCGCCAACGAGCCGCGCGCGACGATACCGCCTTCGTAGCTGGCGGCATTGGCGACTGCGAAGCTGTCTACGAAAGCCAGGAAGGAAGTCGTCACTTTGTTGCTAGCCGGTTCGCCGAAGTTGACCGTGAATTCGGTGTCTTGTTTCTCGGCCAGGTCTTTCGGGATGGTGACGTTGATCTGATCCAGCCCGGGGAAGTCCGGCTGCGCCCCGGTGAAGCTCGGCGTCAAAACTAGGTCGCCGAATTTTACTGTTAGACCCGTGCCGTTGCGCCATCCGGTGCCGTAGATAATCAGCAGGTTCTCTTCATTGGCATTACTGACCGCGCAGGGCGGAGCGGTCACCAAGAAGCTTAAACCGTCGTCCGACACGCGCCCGCATTGGGCGAGAGCTTTGCCTTTGCCATCGCCGGTGGTGGAGAAGACGCCGGGTGAAACGTCCACCACTTTGGCCTCACCAGTCGCTTGGAGGCCGTTGTTGTTGATGCTGTAGGCTATCTTGTCGCCGGTGGCAATCGGGTTCGGCAGCACGAAGTTGATCTGCGTGGGCGAGACAAAGACGATCTGCGCTGCGATGCCCGCGACAGTGACGCGGACGCCGCCGAGTTCAGTCGGCAAGGGCACTGATTGCGCCGACACAGTCGTAGTGGCCAGTTGCGTACCGAAGGCCGCCACAATCGAGCCGCGCGCCACTTGTGTACCGTCGAAGCTGGCCGCGTTGGCCAACGAGGGCGCTTGCGAATTCTTGCCTGTGACGGGGAAGATCACCGCGCGGAAGGCTTCGGGGTTAAAGGTCAACCCCGGCGCGACCAAATCAGATTCAATGCTGAAATTGACTGCCGTGCCAGCCGCGTCAGCAAAACTCGGCGCGGTTTGGGTTCGTTGATCGAAGGTCAGGCCGGAGACGGGCGTAAACGTCAATTGCCGAAAACTGGCTTTGGCGACATCGTAGCGGAAGACCTCGCGGCTGCCATCGGCGTTGTCGGTGGTGACACTGCTGGTAGTCGCCGGAGTCAAGTTGAGCGTCGAGCCGAAGGTAACGAACGTACCGGTCGTGTTAATGCTCGGCAAGAAATTGAAATCGTTCTTCACCAAGTCCACCGTGGTTTGATCGGTGATCTGCGTGAAAGTAGGCGTCGCGGCGCTCAGATTGGCCAGAAAGACTTCGCGCGTTTTGTCCGCGTTCTTGTTAGCGAAATTGCCAGCCGATTCGAAAACAAAAAGCGAGCCGGTGCGGTTGAATGGGCGCACGAAAGCCGGGAGCAGATTTATCGGCCCATTAAAGGGAGAGGCAGCAGTGCCCGTGGTGTCGGTCAATTGCAGCACAGTGTTGGCCGGGTCGCCCACATTCTGGATAAAAACCTCGCCGTTGAAATCGGTGTTTTTGTTGGCCGTCGCGCCGGGGAAGTTGAAGCCGGACAGAAAGGCCAGCTTCCTGCCGTCACCACTCAGATTCGGGTTGCTGTTGAAACCTTTGACTACAAAGTTGACGATGCTGTCGGCATCGCGCGTGATGGTGACTTGGGAATAACGTTTGGTCGTCGCGTTGTAAAGAAAAATCTCGCCGTTGCCGTCCGGGTCAATATCACGATTCGCGCCTTCCTTCGAAACGCTGAAAGCCGGTGTGCCATTTTCGAGCGCGTTGAACGTGCGGCGCGTCGAAACAAAGGCGATCACCGAACCGTCATCGTTGATCGTCGGCGTGTAGCTGGTGAAGATTTCGTTGATGACTTCGGGGTCGTTGTTCTTACCAGTATCGGTTAGGCGCGTGAACTTGGCGTCGGAGCGTTTGGTTGCGTTGCGCGGCAGATCAATCAAGTAGACTTCCTGATTGCCGTCGTCATTATTCGCAGCGGTCAGCGCGGCGTTGGAGGTGAAGACGATCTTCGTTCCGTCGCCGCTGATGATCGGCGTGTTGTTGGTGATGCGGCGCACGATCTTGGTGGCATCGGTGGCGTCCGCGATGTTTTTGGTGTCAGTCAACTGCAGCGTGGTGCGCGTGTCCACTTCGAAGACGAAAATTTCGCTGTTGCTGTCCACGTTCGTCCCGTCATAGTCGTTGATCGAATCGAAGACGATGCGCTTGCCGTCGTTGCTGACGCTGCGGACGTTGACACCCACCGCATTGGTCGGCGTCGTTAATTGAATGATGGCGACTTCGTCGGTCGGAGTGGTTTGAGCTTTTGAGGTACCGAGTTGGCCAACCGGGGCACAGATTCCGAGAAGAAAAACAACAAAAGAAACAAGCCAAGTTCTTTTCACGCGATGAAAACTCCCTTAAACGAGATGAACGAACGCACGTGCGAAATTGAAAACCTATCTTAAGTTCACTTACCAGCCAGAGCTTTTGATTAAAAGACAGACGATGAACGAGACGAACTAATGATTCTTGCGTCACAGGATTACTTCTAAGCTCGCCACACCTGCCCTGGTCGGTCTTTTGCTGGATGAACAAGATTGCGGATTATAGCCGAGCCTGTCTGCGCTGTCGAACGGCAGTCACGGCTGAAGCAACTACAAAGAAAATCGGGGAGCAAGCCTAGTAGCTCACTCCCCGATGCGGTTTCCAAAGATCAACTTATGCTCAGGCCGCTTTCGGGCTGACGTATTGATCATAACGGCGAAACGGTTCCCAATTGCGTTCCTCCTTGACCGGTTCTGGCTCCGGGAACCTCTCTTCCAGTCTGACCAATTCAACCGCCTCGATGTAGACCCGATCCATGTTTTCGGGCGGAAAGCCATTGCGAAAACAGGCGGCGACGTGGCGTTTGACCACTTTATCCACCTTTACCCGCTCTTCGTCCGAGAGTTTATTGATCAGTTTCAAAATGTCGCTCGATATTTTCATCCCACTTTCCTCCTTTCCTGTGACTCAGGCTTAAGCTTTTAATCCTAAACGTCAGGCAATCTATATACGACTGCTTCTAACTTCAGGTTTCGCGTCCTCCTTTGAACGCGAAATGTACACGCCACTCGCGTGCTTAAGATCAACTTTTATACCGCCCAGGCAATTATTTTCGGCTAAACTCTGCTGCCCGCTGTGGCAAGCCACAGATGAACTTAGCAGCCTCTTGCCGCTTTATCTGTGCTCTGGTAAATCTTCCAAGAGCTTGGAGCAGATTGAGCAGCCAGCGGTGAATGGGATACAGGTTGACCATGTCCTGCGTATCAGCCAGCTTGTCCCAAGCGACCTCAGTCAGAGGAGCAGCCCAAAAGGTGTCCGTCAAAGTTTTGCGTAAAGACAGATTCAGTGAAAGAAGATGGATTCAGTGAAAGCAGGCGGCTAAAAACTAGGCCGGGCTGTCCGTTTTTTTGCGCAAATGTTGACGGACACCACCACCTAAATCTCCGCTTGACGTGATTGAAACGGCTGAGGCACACTGCGCAGGCCGTTTTGCCCTGGTGGTTTTGCCGTGTCCCGAAGCACCTTCCGCGCCGGACGCGCTTCGGGCAGACCGGCCAATCCCCAGGAATTAAACTGCCAAGAAGTTGAAAGTTTATGGCCAAGTTTACGCATCATATCTTCATTTGCACCAACCAACGCCCACCCGAAAATCCGAAAGGTTGTTGCGATCCGACAGGCCTGGGGATGCTGCAGCTAGCTTTCAAAAAAGAAGTGGCGGCGCGTGGATTGAAAACCCAAGTGCGGGCCAACCGGGCCGGCTGTTTGGATCAATGCGCGCATGGCCCGACTGTAGTGATCTATCCTGATGCAGTCTGGTACGGCGGCGTCCGGCTTGAAGACGTGGCCGAGATTGTGGAATCACACATCATCAACCACACACCGGTCATGCGCCTGTTGCTGCGTGATGAGTGCATCAACACAGGAACGTGTGAACATAAAAAGGCAAGTCCCCTACCTTGACCTTGCCGTTAGCGCACCGACACGTCGCCTCGGCATACTGCTCGCCCGGTTGCCGCTATGGCTAGCCATAAAACTATACTGTCATCCCACCCGTGAGCTTAACCATGCGTTCACTCAATCCGATTAAAGTAGTCTCCAGCGGCGCTGGCAACAACCTTTCAACGTTGCTGGCCGGGCTGAAACTCTATCTCAGTGTTGAAGCCGCGCCAGCAACGCGCGAACGCCCGGCCGCCGAGAAAGCCTGCGGTTTCAAACCAGGGCTCACACAGGTGTCCGAACTCGCCGGCGTCGAATTGATCATCCAACCGTTGGCCTCTGAAACGCGCTTTGTGCGCCATGATTCGCAGCGGCTGGCGCAGGCCATTTTTGACATCTGTCAGCGCAGCCAGATGTCCCCTGCCCTTGCTTCGCAGGAGCATCTCGCCACAAAATCTACAATCATCACATCTTTCGCTTCGAGGTAGTTTGCAGTGAACACACCAATCAACGTCTTGATCCTGGCTGCCGGTCTTGGCAAGCGTATGAAGAGTAATCAGGCCAAAGCCCTGCACAAAATCGGCGGGCGCACGCTCATCGGCCACTTGCTCAACACCACCGTGCAACTCAATCCTGCAACCATCACCGTCGTCGTCGGCCACCAGGCCGAACAGGTCGAACAAGCCGCGCGGCAGGCGCTCGACTCCGACAATGGCGAAAAGCTCCGCTTCGTCTGGCAGACTGAACAACACGGCACCGGCCACGCAGTGATCTGCGCGCGCGCGTCTTTCAAAAATGCCAAGGGATTGCTGTTGACGCTTTACGTTGACGCGCCGCTGGTGCAAGCCGATACGCTACGGCAATTGGCGGAAACACACGAGCGTGCAGGCAATGCCGCCACGCTCATTACCACTCGGATTGATCCGCCGCCTGCCTTCGGACGCATCATCAGAGAAGGGCGTAACAACGCAGGTGATTTTCTCAAAATCATCGAGCAGAAAGATTGCACGCCCGCCCAAGCCGCCATCACTGAGGTCAACCCCGGCTTCTACTGTTTTGAAATCGCCGACCTGCTGCCCGCGCTCGATCAACTGCGCCCCAACAACGCGCAGCAGGAGTATTACCTGACTGATGTGCCCGAACTTATGCTCGCCGCAGGCAAGCGCGTCGGCACGGTCTTTCACGCGGATTACGAAGAACTCGCCGGGCTAAATGACCGCGTTGAACTCGCCCTGATCGCGCAACGCCTGCGCGAACGCACGCTCAAACGGCTGATGCTCGACGGCGTGACGATTGTTGATCCCAACTCGACCTACATTGATGACACAGTTGAAATAGGCCAGGACACCATCATCCATCCGCAAGTCATCATCGAAGGCCGCTCACGCATCGGCAGCGACTGCGAAATCCATTCCTGGTCGCGCTTGACCAACGCCGAGATCGGTGACGAGTGCAAGGTGCTCAACGGCTGCATCATCGTTGATAGCAAATTGACCGGCAAAAACTCTGTTGGCCCCTATGCCCACCTGCGTATGCACGCCGAACTGGCCGAAGAGGCCGTCGTCGGTAACTTTGTCGAAGTAAAAAAATCGCGGCTCGGACGCAAAACAAAATCCATGCACCTGACGTATCTGGGTGATGCTACGATTGGCGACCGCGTCAACATCGGCGCGGGCACTGTGACCTGCAACTACGATGGCAAAAACAAAAATCCGACCTTCATCGAAGACGATGTGAAGATCGGCTCCGACACGATGCTCGTCGCGCCGGTCAGAGTCGGGCGTGGTTCAGTCTCAGGCGCAGGCTCGGTCATCACGAAAGATGTGCCGGAAGATTCACTGGTCGCGGGCGTGCCAGCACAGGTCAAAAAGAAGCTTAAAGAGTAACTGACAAGGAGACCCAATGTATTGCCCACAATGCGGCGTTCGTTCTGAGCAACCGACAAAATTCTGCAAAACTTGCGGCTGCAAACTCGATCAGCCTGCGCTGTCCTTCACTGCCGCGCAATCCGTGCCTGGCCTAGCAAACCGTGAGGAAGCGGCCCGCCAATTGCGCTGGCTGAAAGGCACGCGGTGGTTGCTAATTGGTACGGCTTTCTTGCCTCTCTCATTTTTTGCGGTTGCGCTGGCGGCGGCGTCGAACGGGGGAGATGCGGAAGCGTTCGCAGTCATCGCTTGCCTTCTGTTAGTCGGCGCGCTCTGTACGAGTGGCTGGGGAATTATCCATCTGCTGCGTGGCGGTTTCTTCAAAACCTACAAGGAACGACGCATTCGCGCTGAAGCGGCGTTGCTTGGTCAGCCAATCCCGCTGCCACAGGCCTTGCCCGCGCAGCCAGTTCCACTGCCACAAGTAAGCTTCGAACTACCGACCGATACCAATCGCATTGCTCCACGGAAGGATGCAACTAGCGTCACCGAACCGACTACACGTACGCTGCGCCCCGTGGCCGGTGAGGCGGGCAAGATTAACTGAGACGTTCCAACCAGCGGCGTAAAGAATGGGGTGCGAACCATGTACTTGCAAAGATACGGACTTACCCTCGAAGACTATCCAACCAGCAGCGCAAAGGATGAGGTGCGAACCATGTACTGCCCCAAATGCGGCGCGTTGGCCGAACAACCCAAGAAGTTTTGCAAATCATGCGGCCTGAAGTTAGCCGAGCACGCGCATTTGCTTGAAGACGGCGAGCAGGCAATCGCATCGAAAAAACAGGTGCGCGAAGGCACAAGCATTTTACTCATAAGCTTGCTTGCTTTGTCGCTGCTCTTCATTATGTATAGCGGCATCATAGCAGGCGCAGGCCCAGACTTCCCCGCCCACTCGCGCTTTGCGGTGGCACTCCTCCTGATGGCTGTGCCGTTCCTTAGCGGCGTTGTCGGCTTGATCTACCTGATTCGCGGTGGCTTCTTCAAAAACTTTCAGGAGCAACAACTCGCTAAAAAGATCGAAGAGCTTGAAGCGCAGCGTCGGAAGTTGGAAGCGCGGCGCGGCGGGCAACTCAACCCAACCTCGCTTGCAACGGAGGTGCCCAGCATCACCGAACACACCACCCGTGAGCTTCAACCATTACCCAGCAACTCAGGAAAAATCCCATAGCTAATAACCAAGGAGTATCAACCTCATGTGCGGAATCGTCGGATATGTCGGATCGAAGCAAGTGGTGCCGGTGGTGATTGAAGGGCTGCGACGTTTGGAATATCGCGGCTACGATTCTGCCGGTATCGCGGTCGTCAACAACAAAGGCGAGATGGAAGTCCGTCGCGCTTCGGGCAAGCTGCGCAATTTGGAAAATGCGCTCAATCAAAATCCGCTCGAAGGCGATTACGGCCTGGGCCACACGCGCTGGGCTACACACGGGCGACCGACCGAAGAGAACGCGCACCCGCATCGCTCCAGCTCCGGGCGCATCTGCGTCGTTCACAATGGCATCATCGAGAACTACCTCGAACTCAAACGCGAACTCATCAAAGAAGACCATCGCTTCCAATCCGAAACCGACACCGAAGTCGTCGCACACCTGATCGAAAAACATCTGCGCCACGACCCATCGCTCAAGCTGGAAGGCGCATTCAGAGAAACACTCAAAGAGATTCGTGGCATCTACGCGCTGGTTGCGATGTCCGCCGATGAGCCGCATAAATTGGTCGCCGCCCGGCTCGGCCCGCCTGTCGTCATCGGCCTCGGCGAAGGCGAATATTTCGTCGCCTCTGACATTCCCGCGATTTTGGAGCACACGCGCGAGATGTTTTTCCTCGGCGATGGTGAGATGGCCACACTCACGCGTGAGGGCGTCCAGGTCGAAGACGCGCAAGGTAAGCCGGTCAAGCCGCAAATCCAACGCATCAACTGGGACCCGATTCAAGCGGAAAAAGGTGGCTTCAAACATTTCATGCTCAAAGAAATCTTCGAGCAACCGCGCGCCGTCCGCGACACTACACAGAACCGCGTCTCCCTAGACACAGGCCGCGTCTACCTGGACGAAATGAACATCCCGGCGGCTTACTTCCGCAGCTTCAGCAACGTCAAACTCGTTGCCTGCGGCACGGCCTGGCACGCCGCGCTGGTCGGCAAGTACCTGATCGAAGAACTCGCCCGCGTACCTGTCGAGGTGGATTACGCCTCGGAATTCCGCTACCGCAATCCCATCCTCACGCCCAGCACGCTGATGATGGTCATCTCGCAATCGGGCGAAACCGCCGACACCCTAGCAGCCCTGCGTGAAGCCAAAGAGAAGGCCTGCCGCTCACTCGCCATCTGCAACGTGCAAGGCTCAATGATCACGCGCGAAGCCGACGGCACGATCTACACACACGCCGGGCCGGAGATTGGCGTGGCTTCGACCAAAGCCTTCACCTCGCAAATGGTCGCGGCCTATCTCTTCGCGTTGTACCTTGCGCAAGAACGCAACACGTTGACCGAAGAGCAACTGAAATGGCACGTGCGCCACTTGTCCGAATTGCCGGTCAAGCTGGAAAAGTTGCTCAATGACCCAAACACGGACTACGACGACCTCTCGAAACACTTCGTCCTGTCGAGTGATTTCCTTTATTTGGGGCGCGGGATCAATTTCCCCATCGCGCTCGAAGGCGCATTGAAGCTCAAAGAAATCTCCTACATCCACGCCGAAGGCTATGCGGCGGGCGAGATGAAACACGGCCCGAACGCGCTGATTGACTCGCGCCTCCCCGTTGTCGTCATCAACACGCTCGACTCGGACGACGAGAAATCAAAGCTGCGCTACGAAAAGACACTCTCGAACATCCAGGAAGTCCGCGCCCGCGACGGCATCGTCGTCGCCATCGTTACCGAAGGCGACAAGGATACCCGCGAGATGGCCTCGTTCACGATTGAAGTCCCGCCGTCGAGCGAATTGCTCTCGCCCGTGCTCTCGACCGTGCCAATGCAGTTGCTGGCTTATCACATTGCGGTGCGGCGCGGTTGCGATGTGGATCAGCCGAGGAATTTGGCGAAGAGTGTGACGGTGGAATAATCCGCTAGCTGGGCATCGAAGATTTCGTGGCCAAAGTCAGCCTGACCGCAATCAGTCAAGCCGCGCGCAGCTTGAAATGAATCTGCATCACCTGTTTTGGATCAGTCACATCAAGCTCTATCCGCGTCTCGCCTCCCTCATTCACAAACTCCACCAAATATCCATCCGGCTGATGTTCGTTGGCCTCGAAAACTTCGATCACTGTGCCGACATCTCCGCGCAGTAAGTCGTGCTCAGGCACGTCTACGAGTAGGGCAACAAGGTCGTAGGGCTTGAGCTTCCCCGTTACACTTTCCATAGCCTCAGCCCGATCTGCGCTTGCTAACCGGAATCATTACTCCGAGTAAAATGTTCCGGTCATCTTAGTCCAATTCAAAAACTGATCGCTTGTCTGAATCGTCAAAAGGAAGAAATGACGGTAAAAGATCTGCTGCTCTTCCTGAATTATTCTTGCTTTCATCTTCATCTTGGTCGGGACTCACTCCGAACCATTCGATTCGAAGTTGATCTGCTCGGCGGATAACCCTTTCGGACAGCTCTGTACTCTCCTGTTCAGGCACCTGATTTATGCTTTTCGGCTCGACCCCTAGGTTTTCTAGCTTGACGAAAACTGGCCTCATTGCCTTGTCAGGATCCCTAAAGAATTCGCTGCCTCTGATTCTGATGAATTTCCATCCCAGCCTCTCAAGAATCGCCTGACGCTCCATATCCTCCGGAATTTTTTCCATTGGATGCCATCGGTCTCCATCACATTCAACAGCCAGACGCTGACTATTCCCACTAACTACTATATCTATCCTATACGCTCCCACCTTCCATTGAGGCGTGACCCGAAACCCGGCGTCAATCAGTCTTTTCATTACTTGACGCTCGAATTCAGACTCAGCTCGGCTGAGTTGCTGCGCTTGCGTTTGAAAATGGGCCTGTGGGTTTTGTGCATATTCGATAAGGCGACGCCGCAAGTCTCCGGGCTTCAGATCAACCGCCGCTTGCAATGAATGAACGACCCAGAGCTGATTGCGGGCGCGGCTCGCGGCGACGTTGAACCGCTTCTTGAATAAATCCTCCTGCCGCATTCGCAACTGTCCATTTTCTTCTGGCCCGTCTACGACCGAGAGGAACATCACGTCGCGTTCATCGCCCTGAAACTGTGCGGCATTTCCACAAATGAGTTGTCGCTTTGTGTATTCCGCTGGAAGAAGCTTTGATCTCAGAATCTTCTCAATCTCTTCCGCCTGCTCGTTGCCCACCAGCGAAATGACGCCGAACGTCTGTCCGGCATATTCGGGCTGTTCGATAGCCGCCGCAATCAAAGCGGCCACGGCCCTCGCTTCTGCCTTGTTGACTTTGGAATCCGACGAGGCGTTACGAACGTGATAAGTGATGACTGCCTGAGGGAGCGGATTGTGGGTGCTGTCACGGAGCGGTTTAATTCTCCAGCCGTAAGAAAGTCCATTGCTGAATTGGATAATTTCCGGGACACAACGGAAATGCTCCTTCAAACAATCCTCCCTGAATGACTGCTTGGCCAGATCGTAGATCGAAAGCTTCCCGTCGTAGAGATGAGAGTTCGGGATTCCTTGGAGGTATACGTCAATCAGGCTCTGTGCGGCTACATTCGTTTGGCCGACAGCCTCAGGGCTAACCTGCTCATGATCCCCCACCACAATTACCTTTTTCCCAAGATAAAGAGCGATGAGACCCGCCACGTCACACTGGCTGGCCTCATCAATGATGACAACATCGAACAGCCCCTTTTGCGGATGGTAATTTTCGACTACACGGGCGAGCGGCATAATCCAGACTGGAACCGCTGAGCGGCACTTTTCCATCTGCTTGCGGGCCTCAGCCAGTAGTTGCGGAACCCTTCTCCCCGTCCCCCTGCCGATGCGTTGCATGGTTTGAACCCACCCATTCAATGCCTGCTTCTGCGCCAGACCGGTACGTCTGATCTGGTGCGCCCAGGATGAAGCCTCTATCAACCCCGCCGTCAATCGGTGCAGTTCTGAGACCAAGCTGTCTATTTCCTTCTGGAGTTCAGCGATTGAAACTTGTGCTCTCTCTTCTAACTCATCGTTCAACTGTCGCCACAGCCAAGCGAGCGGAGCATTACCCGGAACAGTGCCGCTCGCGTGAGGAGGCATGCGCTGTCGAATTGCGCCAGCCCATCCGCGTGCAGCAATCTCAAGCCGATTTAGCAGTTCACGGCGACGAAGGTAATTTTGATGGCGCTGATGCAGTTCGGCAATTCTGCTGGAAGTCTGACGATGAAGGTTTATGTTTCGTGACTCGATGGCCCGAAGCAGGTCGCTGAGCAGTTTTGTCGAAGGTGCGTCATTCAGTCGAGCACTAATTCGGGCCTTGTAATTCAATAAGTCTTGCTCAATTTCTGCGCGACGCTGCGCGATGATCCTTGCCCCTATAACAGCTGGTAGATGATTACTGACAGCCTCTGCCAACCTAAACAAATCCCCGTGCGGTTGCGGATTCAAAGGCATTTCCTGAAGAAACACTTCCCATTGAAAGCCAGCATTACGCAGACTGATTTCAGCAGGACTCCAGACTTCTTCCTGCCACGCGAGAAAAACCTGCATCTGAGCGGCGTACTGCCGACAAATCTCTTCCGGGTGAGGTTTGAATCTGACTGCTGAAGGAACCCCCAGAGGCATCATCTGCCGATCCCAGCGGCTAATGAGGCTGGCTCTCTGAATCTCTAACTTCGCCTCTTCTCTCAGAGCTTGAAAATGGATCACTTCAGTTGGTTGTCCGCCGTCAACGCTGACCTTTTCAAGTAGCGACTTCCACGCTGAATGCCAGAGCAGCGTCAGCTTGCCGAGCCGTCCGCCGCTCTCGAAATGAGCGATAATCTCATCCAGAATTCTGACCTGTTGTTCAGGGGTAATGTCAGTGGCAAGCTTCGGCCCCACATTGAGTGTCAGAGATCTGGTTGCCGCAGCGGTCTGTGCTACTTGGTTGATCTTTTCGATCAGTTCTTCCCACGGCCTGCGGTAATCAGGGCCGCGGCGACCGTCGTTGATAAGTGTCAGCTTCAGCGGGTCATTCACTGCTCCTGTAACCTGTTCGACTGCCCGTTGCAATGTCGCCAGCAAACTCGCCAGCACTTCTGCTGTCACGGCTTCGCCTGACTCCCACAATTCACTCCGCTCATTGAGGTCGGTTCTCTGTAGTCCCAAAATTTCTTTCACCAAAGCGTCGAATTCATGCGAAGGCTTCAGCAACTCCGGTTCAGGAATTGACGATGCCAGATCGTGTTCGTCTTCAGTAGTGACAAGCTGACTGGTCGAATAAAGCTCCGCAATTTCTTTTTCGCTCAGCGGCAAATCGTTCCCGAGTAGGGCAGGTGCTGGTATCCAATCGTCTTTCCCGTTTCCTTCACGAACGATTCGTGCGGCCTGAGATGGCGAATATGTCTTTCCACCGACCGAAAGCTCTCGGTACTCATCCGCCCTTGCTTGGTAGAGTCTTGTCCTGAGTTCTCCGAGTTTTGCGATTATTTCAGCGCGGCCTTGTCTCAGTTCATTTGCTCTCTGCTCAAGAACTGATGCGTCCTCGTTCAGCCTTCCTGCAATCTGCCCAATAGCAGCCGACATCTGATGCTGACTTTCTGTGTCGCTGTCGAGCACGCTGACGCAGAGTGACTGGATTCGCGAGTCAACCTTTTCTCTGAGTACGCGTAACGCTTTTGTAGTGTGACTGGTCACCAGCACTGACTGCCCTTTGGCTAACAGGTGACCAATCAGATTGGCAATAGTGTGCGTCTTTCCTGTTCCGGGCGGCCCCTGAACGAGTACGCAACCGTGTCGCTCCAATCTTCTGGCAATCAAAAGCTGCTCTGGGTTGGCGGGCTTATTGAAAAGGATTTCTGCATCCTCGTTGCCGCCTCCGTCCAATCTGATCGTCGCGCTTTGCAATGTTGTTACGGTCTGACTGCCGACACCTGTGATGTTGAGCAAAGATGAAGGAATATCGTTGAGATCAAGACCAGGTATTTCTTCAAGAACCGCTTCGATGGCTTTGGCAAAGCCAAGATTTCCAGCCCGCAGGAAGATTACCGGATCGCGTGCCAGTCGTGGGAAATCTTCCTCGCCTTTAACTCCGCCCTCAGGAATGAACTGGCCATCCGAACTCAGCCTTTGCACCAGCCCTTTGAAGAATTCCGAGGTTTTCTCTTGGTCAAGTGGATGGAAATCTCCCTGTTCTATTTCTTCTCTGACCCGTGCGATAACTCTTGGGTCGACTTGTGGATTGGTTCGCAATAAGGCGGTGTACAACTCGACAGACTGTGCTGTTTGCTGAAAGGTGAACTCCGGAATCTGCGGGTTGAAACTGAGTTGTAGTCGCTGAAGCAGGATTGGGTGGTAAAGTCCGCCGGTAGGCAGTCGCCAACTCAAGATTCCGTCGCCGAATACAAGCTCCAAACGCCCGGCCTCACGTTCAATGCGGTTGTACAGCGCATAAACTCGCTCGAAGACCTTATATGCCTCTCTGGCTGGTCGCTCCTGCTTCGCCCACTCATTGCGCGCTTCGAGCCACGGATCAATGGCTCTCACTCTTTTCGGATCCTCGTTGAAACGGGTTTTGACTTCGTTTCCGTCACGGTCAATCTCGGTCTTAATCTCAACGAACTTCGCCTCCTTGAAGCAATCATCCCAGCCTGGCAGCAACCAATCTATGATTTCCTTCGGCGGTTCAGGAACCGCAGTCAGCTTTGGCCTGCTGATTCTGAGGACATACTCTTCATTTTGATCCTGGCCACCATCAAACCGAATTGAGGAGTGCTGAGGAAGGTTTTTCAGCCAGAGAGTCCACGCTTGGTCTTCAACCTGACGGACAACCGGGTTACGCTGCTGGTTAAACGCCTCCAGATACTGAAAAAGTTGTTTCAGTCTTTTTCGTCCGACTTCAGACTCGTTCATGTGAGGCTCTCCCTAACCCGTCAGAGGATGCGATAGGTAGTAAATGCGCGGATTTCATCCCAACCCCAATAACCGCTCCGCATTCTGGTAATAAACCTTCCGCAAAATCTGCTCCGGCAATCCCAGCCCGTAAATCTTCCAGCGCCCCTGCGGTGGAATGCGCGCTGGCGCATAGTCGAAATACTCGTCCTCGGTCTCCAGGAAGCGGTAGTAAATCTCGTAAAGCTGTTCGCCGAAAATCTGCTGCGGTGTTTCCACGCCTTTTGGTACGGCATCGGTGCCGAACAGAATGCGGTCTTGGTATTTGTCGAAGAACTTCCGCGCCAGGCGGGGCTGGCGCCCCAATTCGCCAATGCGCGCGCCGATTTCAACCGAAGTATTCGGATAGCGCTCCAGCCATTCCGAAACCCAAGCTAGGTCTTCCGCATTGCCTACATGCAAGAGCACGAATTGAGTTTTGGGATGGCGTGCGATCACGCGCAGGCGCGCCTCGTGTAGCTCGCGGTTGCTGGGAAAATCCTTGCCGTGAAATGACCAGTCGGGGTGCGCGTTCAATTCCTCGAAGCGTTCGTTGTAGTGGTCAATCGGCAGGAAGAAGGCTTCCGGGTCGGAAGTGTGAATCGCCACGGGCATGCGGTGCGCGCCCGCCGCTTCCCACATTGGATCGAAACGACGATCATCAAGCTGAATCAGCTTCCCTGTCGTGACGTTCTCGCGCAGATAGAGGCCGAGCGTCTTGAGCACCTTCAAGCCTTTCGCGCCCGCTTGTTTCGCGCGCTCGATCTGTTCGGCCTGGAACTGCGGGTAGTTCGGCTCGACGATCTTTTTGAACCAGGGTTCGGTGAAGACGGCGAAGCGAGTGGGATGCGCTTGTTGCCAAGTCCGCAGATTTTCGGTGAGTGCTTCGCCATAGCCACCCGTCAGATGCACCATCATCCGCAGGTTTTTGCGATCCATCACGGCGAGAACCTCGGCGGGCGTCGCACGCGGGCGCGCTCGTCCAGTCGGGCCGGAGGTATCGGTGAAGGACAGGTGAGTGTGAAAATCAATCACCGGGAAGCGTGCGCGTTCCACCTTCGTTTCCGCCACGTGGAGCATGCTTTTCGGTTCGTAATCCTGAATCGCGAGCGGCGTCTTTTTCTGTTCTTGTCCTTGTTGCGCTAAGGTGATTTTGGTGGAAGCCACGGCTGACAACGCCACGCTTGCGAGCCATTCTCTACGACTAATAGATTTCATCTCTTTACTCCCGTGGTCGTGCCATTAACTCAAAAGCTGTCTGAGAAGTGCCCCTGTGAAGCCCCAACGGGGCGTCATACGATAGCCCAGGGCAACGCCCTGGGAACGCGTAACAAGGTTTCCCAAAGCCCTGAAAGGGCACAATAGCGGGTGGTTATTACGCCCTTTCAGGGCTTTGACGACGCGCCCGCAAATCCCCGGCGCGTTGCGCCGGGCTGTCTTATACCGCCCCATTGGGGCTTCAGGAAATAGCATCTCAAGGACAGGGTAGTTTAACGGTCTGCCCCTTCACTATTTTATTTCTCAGCCAACTTCCTGCCCGCGTTCAAACTATCGAAGTTCAAAATCGCATTGAACACCAGGAAGTAGCTGCCCTGCGTTTCGCCACGCCAGAACGGGTTATTGGAAAACAACACGACGTGGCCCGCGCCGTACGGCACATCAATCACGGCGGCGTGTTGCGCGATCTCGGTGCCCGCTTCGAGCAGGCCGGAAACCAGCAGATCGCGCGCATCGCTGTAACGCAACACCACGCGCGGGCGCAAAGCGGGCGGAATGATGCTGACGCCGTTGCGCCGTTGTTCATCGGTCAGCGGCGTAGCTTCCCAGACTTCGCCCCTTGGCTGTTCTGGAATCACGTCGGGCGCGCGGTTCTGCACTACGTCGAGATCATCGGGCGTGCCACGACCAGTCAAGCGGTCACCGCCTTCGGGTGTCTGGCGGCGTCCGCCTCTGCCGCCAACTTGATTGCTCAAGTTGAAGATCGGGCCGTTAGCGCAGAAGATCGCCAGGTTATCGTTGTAGCCGTAGGCAATCGGGCTGGCCCCGTCCACCAGCTTCGAGCGTAGGACGCTGCCTGTTACACGCAGCCGTTGCGGCGGTGCAATCGAGACGCCCGGTGCGAAGCCAAAAGTGGTGGCGAAATTGGCCGTGTCATTCGCGGTAATCAACAAGCCGCCACGCTGAATGAACTCCTGCAAGTGCTGCAAACCTGACCAATCCAAACCGGGGCGCATATCGTCGGTCTCGTCCGTGCGGCCCAGATTGGGCGTCAAATCGGTCTTCTTCCACGGCAGCGGGTTGCCGAACATCGGCATGCCGCTGACGATCTGTTGCGGGTTGGCACGGCCTACGGGGGCGAAGATGATGACATCGTACTTGGCGTTCAGATTACCTTCACGCGCTACATCCTGCGTGTTGATGTAAGCGAAAGGCACACCGCGCCGGTCAAATTCCAAGCGCCACCAGCCTTCGTCTTGCGTGCTCAACCAAGTGTGCATCAATGCGATGCGCGGCGCTTTGATGGTGTGCGTTTTGACAGTGGGCGCTGCGTCAAGCGCATAAGCCTTCAGCCCCAGTTCGCCCGCCGCACGATGCAATTCGCTTTCGCTCACCTGACGAATGATGAATGAACCGCGATTGAACTTCGTCCCGGCGGCTTCAAACGATTCTTCGGCGACGGTAACTTGCGCGTCTTTGAACCGGTAGCGCAGCGTCACGAGCGCGTTGTCAGCATTGTGATTGATCACGTAAACGGAACCTTTGCCGACCACGCCGCCCGTAGCTTTAACTTCACCGTTGACCTTTTCCATCGGTGCATCGAGCGCTTTGACATCGGTGACGCGCACGACCTGCACGTTATTCAATTCGCCAAACGTCCAGGCCGTGTCGTCGTAGATATTGCGCTGCGGGTCGTTCGGCGACCAGTATTGATAATCGAGCATCATATCGGCGATGCGGCTATAAGGTTGATCCATGCGCACCACATAGCTGCCCGCCGGGAATTGGCGGGTGGTTTGTTCGGGCGCGGCTCTTTCCTGTCGAGCAGTCGGCTCTTGTCCAGCGTTCGGGCCGCCCGTGCCATTTGTGCCATTGCCATCCGCGGCTCTTGTCTCAGTCGCTGCTGGCCGCGCCGGTCGCTTCTTCGCGGGCATCGTGACGGTGAAGGGCGCAGTGGCGCGGTGCACCTCGCAACCCTGCATTTGCAGGAGCCGCAGCAACTCGGCTTGTCCGCCCGGACGCGGATCATCGCCGGGGAAAACATAAGCCGCCGGGCCTGACACACTTGGTTTCAAAATCGAATTCTTGCTCTTCAAGTAAAAGTTGCGCAGGAAGTATTTGCCGTTCGAGCCAAAGTGGGCCAGTGAAATCAACAGCGCCGATTGTTGATAATTGTTGTTGTTGCGCTGCGACCATTTGGCTTTGGGCAGCGGCGGATTCTGTTTGTACCAGGTGCGCGAATACTCTGCCGGTGAGAGCGTACGTTCGACCGTGTCTGCGCCGCCGTTACCAAAGGTTTCATACAAGCGGCTGATGCCGTTGTGCGACGCGGCGATAAACATCAAGTAGCTGGGTGACCAAGTGTCAAACGTGCCGTAGGTGAATACGCCAGGCATACCCAGCTTGGTCATCTCGCCGACGTTGTTCCAGCCGATCAAATGCCATTCGTTGGTCAGAATCGGATCGAGCCAGGCATTGTATGGCTCCGCGCCGACTGTGTTGTCGTACAAATACGGCACCGATTCGTGCAGGTCGTGCAGCACCTGCGCACGCCAACCTGTATAAGTCTTCAACACATTCTGCGTCAGCTTCAACGTCAGTGCCATTGCATCACGGTTGTTGTCGTGCGCGACGTAATGTCCCCAGTAAACCAGATTCGGCCAGTTCTTGCCCGGGTTGGCCAGGTGCCAGTTGTAGACATCCACTTGCCGGTCGCGCCCGTCCACCTCGACTATCGGCGTAATCAGCGTGATAACGCTGTCGCGGATGTGTTTGACGTAGGCGCTCTCGTCTACGGCCAAGCGATAAGCCAGCTCCATCAGCGCCGTCGGCGAGCCGGTTTCGGGCGAATGGATCGTGCCCGTCATGTAGTAGACCGGTACTGAATCAGCGACCAATTTATCGGCTTCATCATCATTCAACCTGATCGTGCGTGGGTCGGCGAGCTTGGCCAGCCGCGCGCGATTCTCCTCGATCTTGGCGATATTGGCTTCGGACGAGACGGCGACGGCGATCATCTCGCGCCCCTCTTCGGTCGTGCCGATAGAGTAGACCTTCACGCGCGGGCTGGCTTGTTCGAGCATGCGCATGTAGCGGTAGACTTCGTGCGAATAGGGCAGCTTGCCCGGCGCGCCCGCCACATCGCCGAGCACGGCCTTCGGCGTCGGGACTTTCTGCGAGGCAGGCAGGTAATCGGTGAGCGGCGAATTGAAAAAGGTTTCGGTGGTGTACTCACGAATCTTACGCGTGTACTCCTCATCAATTGGCTGCTGCGGATTGCGTCCCGGTTTAAGGGTGACGCCGGTTTGTGCAAAAGTTGCCAACGTAAAAACGAGCAGGCACAAACTCAAACTGCACGCGCGGGTGAATGAACGATAAATCATAAAGATGCTCCTGTTTTCAAACTTCAATTCGCTTAGAGAATGTTTCGATTGCGGGTCTAGCAAAACTTAGAGAGCGCGTTCGTAGTTCCGCCTTTAGGCGGTCTGTCACGCGCCGCCTAAAGGCGGAACTACGAACGCGTCAATCAACGAGTAGCGCCCACGGTTTCAAGACATAGCACGGAAGCCAATTCGCCGGGCGCTTTCTCTGGCAGCGTAACCGTCAACTTACCGTCAGCCTGCGTGAACTTCAGCGCCTTGTGTTTCGCATCGGCCAATAAGTAAACCTTCTTGACCTGCTGCTTCACACCTTCCAACTTGAACTCCGGCTGCCAAGTGAACAAATGGATATAGAGCTTGCCCGGCTTCGTTGTGCAGCGCCAATCCTTCGCCTGCTCAAAAAGCGGCTGGCCTTGTTGATTTTTCTTCGTCGCGCTCAACTGGCCGAACTCCACGCCGAACGGCGACGGGCTGGTGCCATAGATCGCTTCGCCGTTCACCTTCAGCCACTGCCCCACCTTGCGCAAGATGTCCTGGCTCGGTTGCGGGATGATGCCGTCCGCCATCGGGCCGACATTGAGCAGGTAGTTGCCGCCTTTGCTGACGATGTCAACGAGTTTGAAAACAACGTCGGCGGGCTGCTTCCAGTTGTTGTCGTAGCTCTTGTAGCCCCACGTGTCATTGATCGTTGCGGGCACTTCCCAGACGCCGCCGACGGCCTGGTCGGGGATGCGGTTGTCGCCGGTCAAACGGTAATCCCCTTTGCCGCCGAGCCGCCCGTTGACCAGACAATTCGGTTGCAACTCGCGCACCATGTTCGTGAACTCCTGAGCGCGTTGTTCGGTCATCAAGCGCGGCGTGTCGAACCAGATCAAGCCGAGCGGGCCGTACTGCGTGAGGATTTCGCGCGTCTGGGGCAAGGCTTTGTCGCGCAGGTATTGATCGAAATCTTTCTTTTCATCAGGGCCGAAATCCCAGGTGTTGCCCGCGCCGTTCGGCTCGTGCCAATCCTGCGCCTGCGAGTAGTAGAAGCAAAGTTTGATACCGCGTTTGGCGCAGGCTGCCTGAAGCTCCTTCATCGGATCGCGTTTGAAGGGCGTCGCGTCCGCGATGTTGTATTTGCTGACCTGCGATTTGAACATCGCGAAGCCGTCGTGATGTTTGGAAGTGATGGTCAGATATTTCATTCCGGCGTCTTGCGCGAGTTGCGCCCATTCTTCAGCGTTGAACTTTACCGGATTGAACTGCGCGGCCAGTTGTTCGTATTCCTTCACCGGAATCTTCGCGCGGTTCATGATCCACTCGCCAATGCCGGGGATTTGCTGCCCTTTCCAAGTGCCCGCCGGGATGGCGTACAAGCCCCAGTGAATGAAGAGGCCGTACTTAGCTTCGCGAAACCATTTGCTGCGCGGGTTGTTCAATTCGCGCGCGGCTTCTTCGGGACTGGCCTGCGTGATCACGGGACGTGGCGGCGGTGGTTGCTGGTTAGCCTGTTGCCGTTTGACTGCAAAAGCTGCCGTAGCCAGCGCGCAGACGATCAGCAACGCAGACAACAACCACAAACCTTTGAGCGAGCGAGTTGTGTAACCAAGTGTGGTTTTCATAGTTCCGTGTTCCTTCGATTACTTGTAGAAGCACTGCTTTCCGATGATGACAAGCCGACAGAAACCGTAACGATGCTTGTCTAGCGCAACAGCGGGTCGTTGATGTGCTGCTGCCACGCGGTCAGCTTGCGCTGCAATTCTTCACGCGTGGCGCGTTGCTGCGCATCGTTGTAAAGATTGCGCGTCTCGCCAGGATCGTTTTGCAGGTCGTACAGCTCATCCAACTCATTCGCGTGATGGTGGCGCACCAGTTTCCAACTGCTCGTGCGAATCATCCGCATGTAGGCCAGGCCCACGTTATGCAGATCGTATTGCCCGTAGAACGTGTCGCGCCACGCAATCTTTTGCCCGCGCAAGAGCGGCGAAAAATCCTGGCCTTCCTGCTTGACTCCGGCGGGCATCGTGAGTCCCAACATCCCCAAGACCGACGCGAAAGTATCCAGGTTGAGCACCGTCTCGGCAATCTCGCTGCCCGCTTTGACTACGCCCGGCCAACGAATCAATAGCGGAATCCTGAGCGAGGTGTCCCACATATTCGGACGCTTCGGCCCATTGACGCCGCCCGCCACCCAGATGCCATTGCCCTTAGTGTGAATGCCGTGATGCCCGATATTGTAACCGTGGTCGCTGGTAAAAAGCACAATCGTCTTGCCGCTCAGGTTCCATTCATCCAGCTTGGCCAGCAGCTTGCCGAGGTTGCGATCCACTGCGTGCACGGCGGCGTAATACTCCCGATGCCATTGCTTGATCTGCTTGGTGTCCAGGCCGCGCACGTTGGGAATTGTCGGTTCTAGGTCTTTGAACAACGCCGCGTCCTCTTCCGGCATCGGCGTGTAAGGCGTGTGTGGCTCGCGGAAGTGAATCAGCGTTGCAAAAGGCCGCGCGCGGTTGGCTTCGATAAAACGTAGCGCCGCGTCCATCACCAAATCAGAAGCCGCGCCCTGCAATTTGGTCGGCTGGCCGTTCACCTCCAGCGTCGGGTTCATCGGCGCAAAGCTGCCTTCGGGCGCGCCCATAAAAACGTCGAAGCCGTGTTTGGTCGGATGAAATTGCGGTTGCGTACCGAGATGCCACTTGCCGAACAGCGCTGTGCGATAGCCGCGACGTTGCAGCACCTGCGGCCAAGTCGTTGTTGTAGGTGGCAAGCCCAACCCCGCCGCGCCCTCTGCTGCCGTCAAATAATCGGTGATGTCGACTTGCGTGCCGTATAGCCCGGTCAGAAAAGCCACCCGGCTCGGCGAACAAACGGGCGTGGTCACGAAGGCGTTCAGAAACTTCGCCCCTTCGCGCGCCAGCCGATCCATATTTGGCGTGCGCGACTCGCGGTTGCCATACGCGCCGACCGACCATTGCGCTTGATCGTCGGTGACGATAGAGATCAGGTTATAGCGTTCAGTCGTTTGCGCGTAAGTCAACGGCGCAAACGAACTCAGCCAGAGACAAAGCGCCACGCGGATCAGACATTTGGCTTTCATCGCCTTCACCTGTGATTTGAGTTTGGAATTATTGCGAAATGCCGCGCCAATCTGGCGCACTTTCTCGCTGAAGTCAAAAGGAAAGGTGAAGAAGTTTCCGTATTCGTCTGAGCTTATTTTTTCTCTGGTACCACCTTAAACCCATCTTGCACATTGAACATCGTACCTGTCTGTTTGCCGTCGAATTTGAAGTTGACGATGTTGACCTGATCCTCGAACAGTTCGTGCAACAGGCGATTGCGCACCTGCGCGCCAGTTAAGCCACCGGCCAGCTTGCCTTCAAAGTTGACCAGAATCATATCGGCCTGCATCTCCATCCCGACCCACGTGAATCTGACCGGCGCGCCCGCGCGGCTTTTCAATTCGAAGCGTTCGCGCACGTAAGCCGACACGGCATCAGCATTGGCTTTCTCTTTGAGCAATTGCGGCGTGTTGAATTTGACCGGGCGTTTGGCGTAGCGGCTGAGGGCCGTCTCGAAATCGTCAACAAAGAAGCGGGTGGCGATTTTGACTGACTTTGCTTTGTCGTCGTAGTCCATTTGCGTAATGGAGGCGTGGAATTTGTGGGCGCGGGCGTGGCCAACAAGCAAGCTCGCCAGCGCGCACACGAGTATCGGCAGCCAAGCGGGTGGCTTCTTAGTAGCAGTACGCAACTTCATCTAAGTCTCGCAATGGTCAATCGTCGTTTCGATCTCTGTCTGAACGATTCTGCGCGATCATCCTGAGCCGCTCTTCGCTGTTCTTCTTCTTTTCGTTGTAGCCGCGCTCGCCGTAAGGTTGCAACTGTTCGAGCCAGAGTTCTTCGAGAAAAGCCAGGTCAGGCCGGTAATCGTACGCCGGGTCTTCGCGCGGCGTCAGTTCGTCCAGAATCTCGAAGGCGAATTGCTCCTCGCCAAATTCGCGCCAGTCGGCTTGCAGGCTTTTGCTTGGATGGCCGCCCGTCTTCAACTGAGATTTCTGCCGATTGAAGATGCCAGGCAGATTCAGCGACGCCCCCACCAGCACCTTATCGTTGGCCAGGTTGCGTATCTGGTAAACGCCCATCGGGCGATGGCTCTGTTTGTACTCCTGTTTCAGTTCTTTCTTTTTGACGCTCATTCTTCTTCCTCCAGCTTTGCGCAGAAAAGTATAGCCGAGCAGTGGTGGCAAAGCGCAAGCTGCCGTCGCCGCGTTCAGTCTTCTGCTTAATCTATTTTGCCAGTATACTGCGGCGCGCTTTTCGCTGAATCGAGCAGTCCCACCTGACTAAAAAGGAGTCTCAATGAAGAACGAAGCTACGCCGCTGGTCGTGGAAGAAGCGCCGCTCTCTGCCCAAGCGAGCCAAGAAAGCCAAGAAAATTGGATCAATCGTTATGCGCGCGTGATGGCGCGTTTTGTGCCCGACGCAATTACGACCGCCGCTTTGATGCTGGTCGTACTACTGATCGCCGCGCTCGCGCTGGGCAATAGCTTCGCGGCCACGATGGATGCTTGGTATCGCGGGCTGTGGAGGCTCTTGCCTTTCACGATGCAGGTGACGCTCGTCCTCGTGCTCGGTTCAGTACTGGGCGCGACGCCGCTCTTCCGCAAAATCATCGTTTTCTTTTCGTGCAAGGCGAACTCGGTGACGCAGGTGATTATCTACTCCTCATTGCTCGCGGCAGCAGTTTCATATCTCAACTGGGGGTTGGCGCTGGCGCTAGGGCCGCTGATCGCCGTGCACTTTGCCAGCGAGGCCGAGCGCAAAGGGATTCCAATTGACTTCCCCTTCTTGTTGGCGGCGCAAGGCGGCGCAGGGTCTGTTTGGCAATACGGCCTTTCGGCGAGCGGGCCGTTGATGATGGCGACGGCAGGACATTTTATGGAAAAGACGACTGGCGTGCTGTCGTTGCGTTCAACAATCTGGTCGCCGGCCGCACTCACGCTGGTCATCGGCTTCACCGTCGCGGTGATCGTCATGGCATGCCTGTTGACGCCGAGCCGGCCACAAACCATTGCTGAATTCCCTGCCGCCCGCAAACTCGCCGAACCGCTACAGTCCGGCGCCAATGAAAAGGAAGACGGAGGCATTAACTACTCGAAGCGCCTAGAGCGGCACTCGCTCATTCCCTGGATTTTAGCAGCGGCTTTGGCGGGCTGGCTCTATTCCCATTTTCTCCTCAAGCACGCGAGTCTCGACCTCAATTCGCTCAACACGATCTTTCTGCTAGTTTGCCTAATTCTGCACGGCAACATTCGCAACTTCGCGCAGGCGTTGCAACGCGCCGTCGTCTCCTGCTGGCCGATTCTGGTTTTGTATCACCTCTACGCGGGCGTCGCCGGGTTGATTGAATTCACCACGATCGGGACGGCTTTTACGAGCCTCTTCGCGCCGATTTCGACGCGCTGGACGTACCCGCTGCTGACCGCGCTGGCCGGGACGATTGTGGCGATCTTCGTGCCGTCGAGCGGAGGCCAATGGGTGATTCAAGGCTTCGTCACCATCAAGGCGGCTGAGGTGGTGGGCGTGACGGCGCAGCGCGGGATGTTGGCGCTCGGCGTGGGCGATCAAATGGGCAATCTAGTCGCGCCCTTCTGGTTCGTGATTCGGGCGGAGATTGCGCGGATTGATTTCCGCACCTTCTTCGGCTACGGGTTGATCTTTGCGGCGCTCTGGTTTGTCTGCGGCGTCTTGGCGTTTACTTTTCTGCCTTGCTGAGCATGAATTTCACTGGTTCTTCCGCTTTGGGTAGTGGAAAAATATGGCGGGACGTAACCCAACTTTTCCCGCCTCTTAATTTCTGGCGTTCTACGTATACAGTTTGCCCATTGACTGGGCCTTCACAATTTTTTCATAACAATACTTTGATTGCTAGTTGAAGTTAGTCCAAAACAGCGCCAGTAAGGAAGCATGAACCTTAATTTCGAAGCCTGCATTGGTGCGTGCGTGCAAATGCTCAAGGCCCATCTTCTCCAACTGGCTGTTACGTGTTTCAATCGTTTTGCGGTAACGCCGCAAGTCCATGTCATCACCCCAGGTGTCGGGTTTCATATTCTTACGCCGCACAGTAATCAAGCGTACGTCAGTTTCTGCGAGGATGGTAGCGGCGTCAGCCCCTGCGATATAGCCCTTGTCACCATAAAGACTCGCTTGCGGCGGCAGGACGAAAGCTAATTCGTGCAAGGGCGAGAGGTCGTGATAACGCGCGGGCCAGAGTGCGAAACTCACCGGCACGCCCTCCGGCGTGCAGATCAGATGCAAGCGCCAACCGAAGAACTTCTCTTTCTTCGCCGCGCATTTGCCGCAGTAATCCAGCCCCCGCACTTTGCGACAACGTCGGGCACGCACACGCTTGCAAACCGGTACGGGCAGACTGTCAATGATAAAGACGGCGCCCCGCGCGGCAACTTCACCGAGTACGGCAAGCGCCAGTTCAAACCAGTCAGCCTGCTGGTGCAGGCGACGGTTGAAGCGCGAGACACTCAAGTGACCTGACAAGTAAGGGGTCTCTTGCAAAAGCAACAACGCGCGTTCGTGATTGTTGTGGAAATATTTAGCGGCCACGATGGCGACGGTGAGCACTTCGGCGTCGCTGACGTGGGCCAAGGGGTGGTCACGATGACCGCCTTTTTGCAACAATTCATCAATGATGACAAAGACCGTTATAATCCACGTGGCGTTCATAAGCTCCTCCTGAAAGTGGGTTTAGTCACTTTCATTTTCAGGCAGGCAATTTATGAACGCCAACTAGCAATCAAGGTAACAATTTCAATCTCCATTCAAGATTTCCCACCCAGATTCCGCTAACCTGCGTGCGTTGTGAGAGGTGTCGCTCGCACAACCTTCTTATGCCCTGCATCGTCCGCAGGCTTGTCGTTAAACCATTTGTCGCAAGGAGAATCCGGATGAAGAACCTAAAACACATCACCCTCACCCTGCTCATATTGGCTGGGTTGTTCGCGCTCTGGCGTGGCACCGGCGAGCATCGTTCAAAGGGCCTTTTGCTCAACGTGCAGGCCGCGCAAGAGAGCGCATTCGACCGCGCACGAAGCAAGTCATGCACCCTAGGCACGATGCAGGGAGTACATGGTTATTCTTATAGTGGGAACGTGATGGGCTCCGCCATCGCGATTGCCGGCCCGATCAGCTTCGATCAGCTAGGCAACATTTCCGGCGCCTACAATGGCACGTTGGGCGGCAAACCATTGCAGGGAAATTTGAGCGGCAATATCACAGTGAGCAGCAATTGCACAGGTACGGTGCGCGTTGATTTGCCAATTGCCGGAGTCTCAGCCAACGGCACCTTCGTCATCATCCACGATGGAAATGAAACCTTCTTCACTGCTACGGATACGGGCATTGCCGTTACCGGCGCGACGAAAAAACTGTAACAACCACCAGCTACGCAAAAAAAACAGCGCCCCGGTTAAGCTTTCAACTCAACCGGGGCGCCTGCCTGTTTTACTGACCCTGTTTGCTAGGAATCAGGCTTGCGTGAAGGCATCGGGCGGTCGGAACCTGACGGGCGTTCCGGCGCGCGCGCAGGAGCACTTTCACGTGTAGGCGCCGCAGCGGGAGGCGCGGAGGGGCGCTCCACATTACGTGGTGCACTCTCACGCGGCGGTGTGCTGTCGCGTGAAGGCATCGAGCGTTCGCGCGGCGCTTCGCTGCGTTCCGGCGCGCGTTGTGGCGCTTCGCGGCGTTCGACTTGAGGACGCTCGACAGGCCGTTCCGTCCGCTCAATTTGGCGCGGCGCTTCGTTACGCTCCGGCGCACGGGATGGCATCTCGCTACGATGTGGCGCTTCATCGCGCGGCATGTTGCGATCACGCGGCGCGTTGTAGCCCGATCCAGCGTCATTGCCCTCACTGCCCCGGCGCGGCATCGAACGATCCTCACTCGCCGGGCGCGTTACCGCAGGCCGTTCGGCGCGTTCGACCGGCTTGAAGTCAGGCGCCCGGCGTTCAGGTCGCGCGACGCCTTCCAGCGTAGTTTCACGCGTAGGCGCAGAACGTTCCGGTGGCACCGTAACGGATTGCCCATCGCGCAAAACACGATCTGATGGCACGCCATCGCGACTCACCCCATTGCGTGTCGGCATCCCACTGACTTCACCCGTGGGTGCGCGGCGCACAATGACTGGCGCTTCAAGGGCACGGGCAACCGGCGAATTACGTTCGACTGGCAGCGTACGCACAATCTCACCCTGCATTGGTTTGAAGGCATCGGCGCGGGTGAATTCGAGCGCGCGGCCTTCGTTTCCCCTGCTGTTGGGATTGCCGCCTGGGTTGTGGTCCAGCATCCGCCCGGTGTTACGTGGCGGCGCCGTAAAGTTTTCGGCGATCACGCGCGGATTGTCGAAGCGGCGACCATCCATCCCGCTCACACCATTCGGCGCGTTGTAATTGCGCAGCGAATCAATCGAACGCACGTGCGTCGTGTTGTTGACGATCACCGTGTTTCTGATGATCGTCGTGCTCCTGCCGTAATAACCACCGCCCCAACGTTCGCCGATGCCGAGCGGACACCAGCCGAGCCAACCATAACGCCCATCACGATAGCCAGCATAGTAGCCATCACGATAACCACTGCCATAGCCACCCCAGCCGAAGAAAGCTACCAAGTGCGGCGACCAATCCCAGAAACCGACGCCAACGCGACCGACACCGATGTTGATGTACGGCGACCAACACCAACGGCTGCGCCAATACGTCCAACGCCCGTAGTGATACGGCGCCCACCCCCAGGGCTCATACGAAGTCCACGTCCAACCCCAGCCGCCGTGCCAGCGCCAATAACCCGCGCGATACGGTGCCCAGCCCGTCGCCACGCCGCGCGGCGACCACATCCAGCCATACTCGGGCGTGTTGAACCATTCGCCGTAGTAATCTAGGTCGTAGCTGCCTGCCACCGAAGCGGGCACGTATTGCGAGCTGCGATGTATACGGGAAATAAGATCGTCGTCGCGCCGGTCGTTCCAACGATCCCAATTGTCTTTATCGTCGAGCCGCGCGATCTGGTAATAACCGGCGTCGCGCCCTTCGATGATGATGCGGCGACCACTCTTGACCGGGATCGTGCCGAGTTCCTGATTGTAAACCTCGGCCTGTCCCTTGCGCACGATTACTTCGGTCGTGCCGTCATCGCGCACGTTGATGCGGTAGTTGCCTTCTTTGAGAAAGGTCACCGCCACGACGGGCGTGTCCACTTCGAAGTAGAGCGGGTCATCAATCGAGCCGCTCTTCACGTCGTAGACCTGGAATTGACGACGGTCAAGGCTGTCTACGTTGTAGGTCGCCGTGCCGATGGATTGAGCCAGTTGAATGGTGCTGGTGTTGAATTGCGTGATGCGCAAGTTGGTGTCGCGGTCAAGGCGCGCCAGCGTGCGCCCGTTGAATTGAAGTTCGGCGCGCGCGTTGCGACCGCTATAGACCTGATCTTTCTCGTCCAGTGGTGTGTTGACCGTCGCGTCGAACCAATCGGTGTTTTTGTCACCCCCGCGTTGATAATTGACATCGCCTTCGATCAGGCTGATGCGCGCCACACGAATCGCCCGCTGTGATTGCGTTTGGTCTTGGGCGAATGTGGCCACGCTGAGCGACATCAGTAACGCTGCCAACAAAGCCGCCGGTATCGCCGATGCGCTGATCCATCGGCTTGGGAGAAGACCGTGCTGCTTGACATGGAATGTCATGTTGTCCTCCGCGCAAAACGAGCCAGGTGGCTCGCAAGTTTTCTTTTCAAGTCCTGTTTAGGAACCCGCTTGTTTGGGGTGCTCGCCAACCTTTCAGCAAGCATCGTGCCGCCGTTTTGGTTGCCCTGACATTTGGATTTTAAGACTTTTTTTGTTTTGGCGCGATGGTAAAGCAGGAGTTTTATTCCATATCGCATGTGGCGGCCGACCATATCGTGCGCTGAAGACCGAAGAGACAAAGGGCGAAGGTGATAATTACCATCATCTCCTCACTCGACTAGCATCCAGCCGCATCAACGTCGCCGTACTCTTTGCCACTAGCATACCGTCCTCAGTCGTGACCGCCACTTCGCAGTAAGCTAGCGTTTTGCCGAGATTGACGATCTGGGCTTCGGCGATGATGTCTTGATCTTTGACCGCCTTGAAAAAGTTGATGCGCTGCTCGACGGTCGTAGCGAGTTGTTCGGGCAAAACCAGCGTCATCAACGCGTGGGCCGCTGCCGAATCAGCCAGGCTATAAATCGCGCCGCCGTGCAAGGATGTCGGTTGCCGCAATTCCGGGCGGAAGACGAGCTTCATCTTCACCCAGCCCGCGCCAGCATCCAGCAGCTCGATGCCCATAAAGCGCAGGAATGAAACTCGCTCGGATGCGGGTTTCAATAGCTCAAACTCTTTGCTCATCGGTTCGATTCGGCTTATCCTCTCTGCTCACATCCTAAAGGTTTTATCGCAAGGCGCGCCATCTTCACCTACGCAATAGCAAAGTGCAATTGCTTCGCGAGAAGCGTTGAACCAAATGGGTGGGCGGCGCGTAACAAGGGCTATGCAAAGAAAAGTTCACGACGGCTTCCAGTTTTTGCTCCTGGCTTCGGGGCTGACGATCATCTTGTGGTTTATTCCGGGCGCGCGGTTGTTGGTCTATCCGTTCCGGCTCTTCGTCACCTTTATCCACGAGGGCGGACACGCGCTGGTGACGCTGTTGACGGGTGGGGCGGTCAGTGGCTTGCGCATTCACCTGGACGCGAGCGGCGAGACGCTTTCGGTTGGGGGCTTTCCGTTATTTATTGCGAGCGCCGGTTATCTGGCCAGCACGATCTATGGCGCGAGTCTATTGTCGCTGTGCCGCGATGGAAAGAATGCCAAGGCTGTGCTAACGATCACGGCGGCGGGCATTCTGGGCTTGACGCTCTTTTTTGCGCGCGGTGGACTGACTTTGATGACGGGCATCGGGCTGGCGATTGTGTTGGTCTTTGTCGCGCTGGCGCTGAGTGAACGCGCGACCCATTTCTTTCTGAGTTTTCTGGCAATTCAGTGTTGTTTGAACGCACTCTTCGATCTGCAAACGCTTTTCCTGGTTTCAGCGCTGAGCGATACGCCGAGCGATGCTTTCAATATGGCGCGGATGACGGGCGTGCCCGCAATGTTCTGGGCGTTGATGTGGATTGGGGGATCGCTGGCAGTCTTGGGTGTGGCGTTGCGCAGCTTTGGTAATCCTTATCCGCGTAGTCATTCTCGCAAGAGGGGTGCGTATGCTAATTCCTGAAAGTGCGCGCGTGGGTTTGGCAGCTAGCAGGGTTGTAGTAATATTGGAACCGTCTTGATTGCCGGTCGTTACAGTCACCTGAAGTGAGCCAGCAAACCTCGACCCTCAAGAATGATCCAAATTAAGGAGCAGAGTTTTTATGAAGCAGAAGAATCATCTCAAGCGCCGCGCGCAAGCCGGCTTTTCGCTGATCGAGTTGCTGATCGTGGTGGCGATTATCGGTATCCTGGCGGCGGTCGCCTTGCCGCAATTGGAAAAAAACCTGAAGCTGGGACGCCAGACCGCAGCCGTCCAATCACTGCGCACCATGCACAGTGCTGAAGCTCAATTCAACGCGCTACAAGGCCGCTTTGGTAGTTTGAAAGAACTTTCGGAGAAGGGATTGCTACTGGCGAACTTCGCTAGCGGCAACCCGGTGAGCCAGTATCGTTACGCCTCACCCATTGCCGAAGCTGACAAATACTGCATACAGGCGACACGGCAAGGCTCCGGCGCGGGATACAAAGATTACAACGTGATTGAAGACGGCCAGATTCGCTTCGTTGAATCAACCACTGTCAATCCGGTGCCGCCGGGCGAGGGCTTGCCAATCTCTGAAGTGGATCCCGGTACAACGCAGGGCGCGGGTACACAGCCAAAACAGTAATGCTGCCGTGCAAAGCAGCCGAGCGACAGGCAAGCCGTAACTTTACGCGGCTTGCCTGTTTGTGTTTGGACTGGACTGGGTTTGCGTCAGACTCCCGCGCGTGAGCAAGGGCTTGAAACGGCAAATCCTAAGCCCTTGCTCACGCGCGGGAGTCTGACCCTGGCAAGCCACAATTTTTCACCCGCTTTACTGCCGCAAAAGCTCCCCCTATAATCCGTTCTTACTTCCTGGCATCCGCTGTCAAAGCGTCGAGGCACCGAATTTATCGTTTGCAGTTACGAGGAGTTGTTATGAACAAACGTCGCTGGTTGAGTCTCTGTCTCAGCGCCGCCCTGGTAGTCTTGGGCGGGCTGGTCGCGGTCTCTGCACAGAACCCACCGCCCACCGTGAAACCGACTCAACAGGAAAACCAGTCGCAAAAGAAGCAGGGCGACAAAAGTAAACCGGCTGGAGATGAGACTGCTGAGCCTGGGCAAATTCGCCAAATTACTATCAACGTGCGCTTGCCCATTACGATCACTGATAGCAAGACCAATCGCTTTATCACCGATTTGAAGCAGAGCGATTTCGAGGTCTACGAGGACAAGACCAAGCAGGAGATTATCTCGTTTCAGCCCTTGAGCGATTTGCCGCTCGATGTGGCGATCCTGATGGACACCTCGAACAG
Organism: uncultured Acidobacteriota bacterium; assembly: GCA_963699175.1. Taxonomy (GTDB): domain Bacteria; phylum Acidobacteriota; class Blastocatellia; order RBC074; family RBC074; genus JACPYM01. Next base: position 4,182,588 of record OY969418.1, read on the forward strand.
CGTGAAGCCGAAGCTCAAGTTCGAGAAAGATGCCGCCGTCTCTTTTCTCTACACGATGCTGCAATCGCGCAAAGACCGGGCCTTGTTTGCAACCTTTGATTCCGAGATCGAGTTGCATCAGGACTTCACCAACCGCTTAGACCTGCTGACTAAAGCGATTGACAAGGTCAAAGCGCAGGGCGAGACGCGCATCTACGACGCGATCTACAGCGTCTGCGAAGAGAAGATGGCCTCCATCCAAGGCCGCCGCCGGGCGATGATTATCATTACCGACGGCGAAGATACTGTCAGCGAGCGTGCCTTGAAAGACGCCATTGACATTGCTCAACGCACTGAAACCGTCGTCTTTGTCATCAGCACGAAGTCGGCTGGCTACTTCGGCGTGCAGGCGGGTCAGGTGGATAACAAAGAGGACAAGGTGCTCAAGCAGTTGGCCGAAGAGACCGGCGGGCGGGCTTTCTTCGCCTCGCAGGTGATCGAGTTGGAGAAGAGCTTCTCGGCCATCGCGCGCGAGTTGCGCAGTCAGTATCAGGTCAGCTATCAACCGACCAATGACACCTATGACGGCAAGTTCCGCAAGATCGAAGTCAAGCTGCCTGGCTACAAGGACTACAAAATCAGAACCAAGAATGGTTACAACGCCGTGCCGCCGCGCCAAATCAGCTCGGAGGCAATCAACAAACAATGACGCGCTGAAAAGCACTGCGCTTCACCACCCTAACGCTTCAGTGCGCCGTCAGATAGACAGAAGGAGACAAAGAGATATGCAAGCAGTAAAACTTTCGCGCAGTGCCTGGATGATTTGCGCCGTGGTGGTGATGGTTTTAGCGGGATTCGCATTCAACAGCAGTTCCAACACGGCTCGAGCGCAACAGAAGGCCGATCAGAAGAAAGACCAGAAGAAAGGTGAGCAACAGCCACAAAAGCCGCCGCAAAAGAAAGACGACGAAATGGGCACGATCCGCGTCGGCACGCAACTGGTCAACGTGCTCTTTGCCGCACAGGACAAACAGAACCGCTACATCAATGACATCTCACAGGAAGAGGTCACCGTCCTCGAAGACGGCAAGCCCCAGCAGATCTTCACCTTCAAACGCGAGCTCGATCTGCCGCTGACGATGGCGTTGCTGATTGACGTGAGCGGCAGCGAGCGTTACACCTTGCCGCTGCTCAAAGATGCGGGCGGACGCTTCATCGAGTCAGTCATCCGCCAAAACAAGGACACAGCGGCGATTATCAAGTTCGAAGGTGAGCCGACTTTGATGCAAGGCTTAACCTCAAATACCACGCGCTTGCGGAAAGGGTTGGAAGAGATCGCCTTTATCGCTGGCCCGCCGCCCAGCGTATATGGCGGGGCGACGCCGCCGATCAATGGCGGCTCGCGGCAAGGCGGCACGTCAATGCACGACGCAATCATCGCCACCAGCGCCGACCTGTTGGCCAAAGAGCCAGGACGTAAAACAATTATCCTGATTACCGATGGTGACGACACGACTAGTCGCATGAAGATCGGCGATGCGATTGACGAAGCCCTGCGCGCCGAAGTTGTAGTCTATGCCATCGGCATCGGCGACCCCGGCTTTGGCGGCGTCAATGAAGGCGTGCTCAAACGCATTTGTGAAGCGACCGGCGGGCGCGCCGTTTTTCCTAAAAACAACCGCGAGCTTGACCACGCTTTTACTCAACTCGAACAGGATTTGCGCCAGCAATATCTGCTCGCTTACGAACCGGCTAACGAAGCCCCCGACGGAACCTTCCGCAAGATCGAAATCCGCGTCGCCAATCGCAAAGAACTACGCGTCCGCCACCGCAAAGGTTATTACGCGCCGAAAGCTTGATCGTCAGTGGCCAGTGGCCAGCCAGTGGCCGGTTGGATTCAGCCACTGGCCACTGCTTACTGATAATGAAACACGCCGCGCCTGCCTTCGTTCACGCCAACCTCGCTTCCCTTACAAATCACCATTGGTTCAGAGACGCTTATCTGTGGCTACCGTTGGCACTGGCTTCGTGGTGGTTGGCCTACACGTTGCGCGACCCCTTCATCTCGGATTGGGATGGCTTTGATTACACTGTCTATACAGTGCAGGGCTTGCCTTCAGCTTTGGGTTTGGGGCGCGCGCTCTTCCTGGGCTACAACCATTGGTTGTGGAAGCTGGTTGAGCATTTTGGAAAATTGCCGCCTGAACGGGCTTTTTTGATCGTGCGTTATGGCGTGATTGCACAAGCGGGTCTGGCCACGCTCGGTTTCTACGCGCTCTACAAAGAACTCTCGGCAAATCGGCTGGTAGCCTTCATTGGTGCTTTGCTGATGGCAGTGTCACCTTACTATATCATCTACAGCGCGCGCGGGATGAGCGAGATTCCGGGCTTTCTGCTACTGAGTTGGTCGTTGTGGTGGCTGGCGCGCAGCGCGCGGCTGGAAAAACAAAATCAATTCTTATTGGCAGCCGTACTGCTCGGAGCCAGCGCCAATCTACGCGAATTTGCGCTCTTCTATTTTCCACTGATCATCATTGCGGGCCGTCAGCATAAATTCAGTTGGCGGCGTTGTCTGCTGGCCTGTGGCTTGGCGGTATTGGCGGCGGCGGCTGGCATGATCTTTTGGGTGCTTTACGACACCGATAACTATCTACGCGTGATCATTAACTGGTACGGCTTGAGCGCAAAGGAACGTGCGGTTAATCCGGTCACGGCGAAAAACTTTTGGTTCGTTGCCAAGTACGCGTTCGACTGTTCCGGTGCGGCAACACTGCTTGGCGTGGGTGGGTTGGCTTTGCTGCGGGTACAAAGAAAACACGCCTTGTTGTTTGGGCTGGGCCTTTGCGGGCTGGGTGCAGATTTGTTGTTGCTGTTAAATCACGATTTGTCGGTCAATCCGCGCTACCTGTTGATAGGGCTGTTGGGCCTGGCAGCCGTCAGTGGCTGGCTGCTGCCGGAACTAATCAAAGCTTATCGCTGGCGCTCTCTGCCCTGGTTGCTGGCGCTGTTGGTGTTGACTAAAGGCACGTACAACCACATGGCGAAAGAGTTGTATGACCAGAACTGGACGGCGCGCGCGGCACAGAGCTACATCAATAAGATTGCCGATTTGCCCTGGCACGCAGCCTTCATCGTTGGCGCACGCACGCCGCTGATCCATTTTTATAACGGCGTTGGCGCGCGCGCGTATTGGCAAGCGATTGCGCCTGGCGCGCCTTGGCCGGATGAGAAGCTGGGCGAGAGGATTGACGATTTTATGATGGCTGGGCGCGCAGTCTATGTGGATTTCGATCCAGCGTTGTGGCAACAGGGTGCGCGGGCAAAAAGCCGTGAAAGCGTCGGGTTGGAGCTGATCAAGCGCGCGTACGAATTGGAGCACGTGCGCGAGCAAATTTACCGCATCGTCAAACGGCGGCAGACGGAACGTCTGCTAGCAGAAGTTTGATGCGAGAGAGCAAAGGGAATTTGCTGGGAACTTTCGTGCAGGCTCGGCGTGTGAAGCGACAATCGAAAGTGAAAGACTGGCGCGGAGGGCAAACAGAAAATACAAAGGCTGGGTTGTGATTTTGCAAAGGTTTCGTCCTCGCCAGGGTCTTTAGCAGTAGCGACCTAACGAGTGGCTATTCGCCGAAGAAAACAACGGGGAACCGCTAATAGAGCAGCGGTTCCCCGTTGTGTTTGTAAGCAAGCAGATCAACCACACAATACCGACCCGCCATTGACATTGAGAATCTCGCCTGTGATGTGCCGCGCCAAATCTGAAGCCAGAAACAGAATCGGATTGGCAACGTCTTCCGCTGTCGCCACGCGCCGCAATGGGATCGCGTCAAAAATCTTCTGCGCTTGCGCTTGATCCACGCGTAGTGCCGAAGCCGCCATTTCCGTATCCACCCAACCCGGCGCGACACAATTGACCCGCACGTTAAACGGGCCAAGCTCGACCGCTAGCGATTTGGTCAAGCTGATGACCGCGCCTTTCGAGGCGGCGTAGTCCGAATGGAACGCCTCGCCGCGTTGCCCAGCGGTTGAACTGACAATGACGATATTACCGCTCTGTTGCTTGATGAAGAGCTTGGCTGCGGCTTGGCAAAGATAGTAGACGCCATTGAGGTTGATATTGATTGTCTCCTGCCATTGCGCGTGGGTGAGGTCGGCGATGGCGCACGCTGCGGCGGGCCAGACGCCAGCGTTGGCGACCAATACGTCCAAGCGCCCGAACTTCTGGAGGGTTTGATCAAGCATGCGCTCTACTTCATCCGCCTGTGCCACATTCGCTTGTGCCATTAATGGCTCGGCTCCTGCTCGCCGCACTTGTTCTGCCACCTGCAATGCTGCGGCTTGGTTGGTGCGATAGTTGATGACCACGCCCGCCGCGCCAGCCTGAGCAAAGCTGACCGCCGCCGCCGCGCCGATTCCGCGCGAGGCACCGCTAATCAAAACAACTTGGTTGGCCAATGAGATCATTGCCTACACTCCTGTACGAAATACGAAAAATGAATCGTTGCCAGAAAGCCGAAATTGCTGCCTCGATAAGCCGCTGTTATACTGCGCTCGTTGCACGAATCGCAAATCAAGTTTGATTCAATTCCGCGCGGCGATGTGCACAGAGGAGAACCTGGAATGTATTGCCCGAATTGCGGAGTGGAAAACTCGAAAGGTCAGAAGTTCTGCCGACGCTGTGGCGCGAATCTATTGGCCGTGGACGTGGCGCGGGAGTTTATCAACGAAGTAGCAGCCGGCAACTTGGCCAATCAGCAAAACCAGCCAAACGTGCCGGCTGTGCTCAAGATTACGGCGCTGGTCAGTATTCTCGGCTTCCTCTTCGTCACTGCCGGAGCAACCGCCTTAACTATTATCCAGTATGCCTCGGAAAATCACGGCCCGCCACTCGGCATCTTTCTGGCCTTTGCAGGATATACAGCGCTGGTTCTGATTTGCCGCCAACTGCTCAAACTGGCGACGTTGACTACCACGACGACGCAAACTGGAATGAGATCGTGGCCGCTTCAGGCTGCTGCGCCGTCTGCTGTTGCTCCCCACACTCCAGCAGCTTTGCACAGCCAGACGAATCGCAATTTGGCAGAAGCCAGCGGGTACCACAGCGTAACCGAATCGGAAACACAGCAATTTGACCCTGCCCGTCGTGCTGGTCAGTAATCAGCCCGTCACCTTCTTAATCAGTGCTGCCATAACGCCGATCTGCTGGTTGCCTTTTAGCCGTAGATTGCGGCTCCATTCTTCATAACCGTCGGCGAGCAAAGTCAACTGGTGCTCTCCCGTAGTCAGCCTGACTGAACGCGGGGTGTATCCGGAAAACTGGCCATCAATGTAGACGCGTGCGCGAATATAGCTTTTGATGGTTAGTAGCCCGATTTTAGGACTAAACACGGGCTCTACCGGTTCGACGCCAAGTTCCGCTCCGGATGAAGTATCAGCTATTAAATCCTGAGGAACTCGCGTTGGGAAACGCAAGAGGGTCTCTTTTACTTCACCAGCATCGTCGGGGGTTTTCGGCTTGGTTTTAGTTTCATTTTGCGGCTTGCGGCGCGTAGGCTCAGGTATCGCGCGGTTGGGCTTGCCGGGTTTATCCGCCTCAACTCCAGTTTTGGTAGTATTGATGTCGCGCAACACGCCGCTCCAGTTGAAACCCCGCACCACTACAATCACAGCGAATAAACAGAAAGCCCAAAGCATCAACTGCATAACACGCCAACCGGTCTGGAAAACCCGGCTCTGTTGCATTTTGGCTTGCTTGGCTTTCTCTGCGTTACGCAGTACGCGCGACGCCGTGCGATTCAACTCGGTACAGCAATTCAAGCAGTAAGCATGCCCTGCGGCATTCTCAGTCCGACATTTTGGACACTGCATAGTCTAACCTCCAACATCTGACAACACCTGGTGATAATCGGCTACCGGGGCATTCACCAATCCGATCTGAAACCATGCAAAAAACCGTTTAACTGAATGTGAGAGCGTTCGTCGTGATAATGCGATTCAATAACTGCCCACGTCGGTTCAGGCCAGTTGGACGCAACCAGCGGCGTCTTGGTCTTAAATGAAAAGACGCAGGTCGGAGATTGGGGATTAACCCCGCCTGTTTCCAGGCTATTGAACCAGTTAGCAAAGAGAGGGATGCCCACGCTAGCGATCATCCGATAGGGTTGGGATGCGGTTGGTCATCTATCGGCTGTAACGGCGCGTATCTTCGCACACGTTGGCCTTTCTGAAAAGAGGCAATTTTGCTCTCTTCACAAACAAGACGAGATGGGCTACAAAACCTTTCTTCAAGTAAGGGAGGAAAATAATGCATTTGAATTCGCCTTCATCTTTCTATGGGTCAACCGCGGCAACCCATCTTTTAATCATTGTGCTGATCGTGATGGGGTTGAGTAGTTCGAGTTGTACCCATCAACCAGCAGACAACACCACAATCAGTGCGCCGACTATTTCACCCACTAATGCAGGGGTGGCCACGCCAATCAACATGACGATGACTTTGCCCATTAAGGTGGCCAAGGAGACAAAAAACCCGTTGCCTGATTTGGCTAGGGCCGCCAATTCAGGCAAGCCGCTTTATCAGGCTAATTGCGCGCTTTGCCACGGCGACTTCGGTGCAAGTGATGGCCCAGCGAGTTCATCTTATGACCCAAGACCGACTGATTTGACCAAAGGAGAAGTTACCACCGATCCTGATGGCGCGATATTTCTGGTAATCAAGAATGGGAAAGGCAAAATGCCGGGGATGAAGCGGCTGACGGATGAGCAAATCTGGCAAGTAGTGGCTTACGTTCGCACTCTGGCAAAGAAATAATGGCTGGGCTCTTCTACGTTTCCGTAGCTAAAAGATTTGAGGGCTGGCTAACTCTCAAGTTAGCCAGCCCTCAAATCTTTACGATTCTCGTTTAGCTTAGGACATCTCAATGCCAACAGCGCGCAATGCATCAAGCGCGAAGGGCCGCGATTCCAACAAGCGCATCTGCCCACCACACACCATCGCGAAGGGCTTGCCATCGAAGTGCTTGCTTGCCAACGGATCGTCCTTGATCTCTTCCCCCGTAATCAGCAACCACATATCGGTGAGATTTTCGTGAATCAGCGAATTAACGCGGGCCTGCAATTGCGGTTGCACCAGCGGCAAGACCGGAGTGTCCGGCAGCAGGTTCGGTTCAATTGCCTGATTAACCGCGAGCATCTCATCAGAATTGGTAGTCAACATATTGTCTCCTAACTTTTTCATCACCTTTCCCTCGCCTTCACCAGCACCGTCCGCTCAAGAATTTCAAACTTCCTGACTACTGCTAAAAACGCGGCGCTGAGATGCAATGATCCAAATTGAAGTTGTTCGGTTATACGGCTGGTCAGAAATTTGCCGAATCACTGAAATCCTCTTAATCAGAGGGCAGCAATCCGCTGTTTGGGATGCGCTCTCGCTTGTCTGGAATTTGTACGGGGATGGTTGGTTGCAAGACTAGCTTTGTGCAACTGGGTGTGGCAAGAATAATGAAATCATTACAGAATTTTCCGCTACAACAGTCGTTGGCTGATTTGTATTGTACCGCTCAAACGTCTGGCCCGCTGTGATTATCCTGAAATTCAAGAGCAATTTAGTTGGCTACGTAGCCACACAAGGCTGCCAAGATTAATTTTTTAGCTCGAAGAATAATTTTTTCAACTAAACCTCACATATTGTTGCGCCACAGCTTATTTGTTACACTGCCGTCCGCACGCCAGCCCCTTCGGTCTTATCGCGGGTGAGATTTTGGTAAGGACCTGCGGGGAGATGCATCCAATGCTTGCTTTCAACTGGCAAAGGCAAGTTCCTAGCGTCAGGTGCTCCAACGCAATTTGCGACTCACGATTTGATTTATTGCGTCCTGACGTCACAAGTTCTCACAACACGACATGCTGCCTCGAATCAGGCTTTGAAGTTTGCCTAAACTTTGCTGAGGTCTGTTTGTCTTCTACTGCCTGTAGCAGTTGCCCGCTGGCTTCCCTCGAGTCAGCCGCACGGGTGGAGAAAGGGATTGAAAAATGAAGAAGTCTTTTCGCGTCTTTTTGACGCCAGCGCTAGGTGCGCTGATTTGTGTCCTCGTCCTGGCAAGTCTAGCCGGAACAACACAGGCTAAAGTTCGTGCCAAATCAAATAAACAAAAGGGCAAACAGAGCACGAAAGTCGTAGCCAAGAACGGCGCAAGCCGCAATAGCAAAATCACTGGTGTCACTGCGCGCAAGCGCGGTACTCTAGCAAAAACCTCGCGAGGCAGGCTCGCTGCCCGCCGCCGGGCGATCATTGCTGCTCGGATGCGTGCCTTGCGCGCGCGTGACGAAGCGTTACGCAATAGCGCAGCAGCCAACGTACTCAACGACAAGAGCGCTGGCGAAGACCCGGAAATTCGCCGCGCCGCAATTGATGCCTTAGCTGGACGCGCCGGTACGGTGGTAGTGATGGATCCTAACAACGGACGCATCTTCACCATCGTCAATCAGCAGATGGCGCTGGGTTCGCCGGTCAAACCCTGCTCGACGGTGAAGCTGATTGTCGGTATGGGTGCGCTGCACGAAGGCGTCTTTGATCCCAATCTGGATCTGCCTATCTCCGCCCGCTACAGCCTGAATCTGACTGATGCTGTAGCCCATTCCAACAATCCTTTCTTCCAGGCGTTGGGACGCACGCTGGGGTACGGACGCGTGATGAAGTACGCGATGAATTTCGGTTTTGGCCAAACGACTGGCGTCAACTATCTTGGCGAAAGCCCTGGCTTCCTGCCCGAGGAAGGTGAAGAAGAGACTGGCCACATGTCGAGTCACGGTGATGGCTTTGGCGTCACCGCAATGCAGTTGGCTGTTTTTACCGCGGCCATCGCCAACGGCGGAAATCTCTACGTCCCTCGTACTCCGCGCACGACTGAAGATACAGCCGATTTCAAGCCAGAATTACGGCGCAAGATCGAGATGACGCCCGAAGACCGGTTACGCATGCTGGCGGGGATGAGTGGCACCGTCAATTACGGCACCGGCAGGTTGGCCTTCGATCCGCTGGGACAGGTGGCAGGCAAAACCGGCACGTGCACGGGCGCGACTGACAAGCTCGGACTGTTCACCTCGTTTTCGAGTGTAGATAATCCGCGCCTGGTAGTCTCAGTCATCACAACCGGCTCGACAGAGGCGGGCAAGCGGGCGGCGGAGATTGCCGGGCGCGTTTATCGCTCAATCTCTTACCGCTTCTTCAGACAACCAATGACCACTCCGGCATCTGTTGTGACGGAAATCCCGCGCTTGGACAACAATCAATAGCCCACCAGCTTAAATTGATCTTCCAGAGCGAGCAGAGACCAGCAGCTACAGTTTCTGCTCGCTCGTTGTTTTTAGTGCCCGCCCAATCGCAGTTTGCGGCTCAAGAGATTTGTCATCCGATCCAGTTCTTCAACCTTCAGCGAATAGGCCACCAAGTAGAACACGGCCATGCCCACTCCAATCGAAATACCTACATCCAGCAATCGCGCTATCAATGTCTCTCCACCGAGCGTTTGTTCGAGTTGCCGACTAACCAGCCAACACACTGCTCCCATCACACTGGCCGCCAACACGACTTTAGCGAAAGTGGCTGACAATTGCCGCCCTTCAATGCGCCCCAATTTCCGGCGCATAAAAACCAACAACAAGACTGAATTGACAATCGCCACCGCCGCGATAGACAACGCCAGCCCGCGATGGCCGAAGCTGAGTTGCCTCACCGAAATCGCCGCCACGATGTAGTTGGTCAAAATCGAAACCAAACTCGCCAGCATTGGCACACGCGTCTCTCTGAGAGCATAGAATGACGGCGTCAGCACGCGTATCGTAGAGTAGGCCACCAACCCTAGCGCGTAATAGCTCAACGCCTGCGCCGTCTGTTCTGTGTCGAATGACGTAAACTTCCCGCGCTGATAAATCAGCGCAATGATCGGACGGCTTAGTACCATCAAGCCCACCGCTGACGGGACTGTTAGCAAAAACGTCAACCGCAGCGCCGCAGCCAATGCCCGCCGAAAACCGTCCAGATCATCTACCGCCGCCGCCTTTGAAGTGATCGGCAATGTTGCGGTCGAAATTGCCACCCCAAAGATGCCAATCGGCAAATAAATCAGCCGGAACGCGTACTGCAACCACGAGACCGGCTCTTCCCCCAGGCTCGTGGCGAAGTTGGTGTTGATGACCAAATTGACCTGTAAAGCCGCCGACCCGATGATCGCCGGGGCCATCAGCTTCATCACTTGGCGTACGCCAGGATCACTGAAACTCAACTCAGGCCGCCAGCGATAGCCTACCGCGCGCAAGCTTGGCACTTGAATCAGCCATTGCAATACCCCGCCGATCAGCGTCCCGACAGCCATGCCAATGATCGCCTGTATCGCACCAGCCTCGTCGTGCTGCACCGGCACACGGTGCCAGAGCGAATAGGCAATTCCCGCCACGTAATCCGGCGCCAAGGCGTACGCGCACGCCAGTCCGCCAATGATCGAGCCGACGTTGAACATCGTCGAAGCCGAAGCCGGGATGGCAAAGTAGTTCTTCGTATTCAATACGCCCATTGCCACTGCCGCCAGCGAGACCATCAACAGGAAGGGAAACAGAATGCGCGTCATCTTAACGGCCAGCGGAATCAAGACTGCCTGCTCTGTCTGACTGCCCGGCGCTTTGTCCGAACTAACCAGCCAACCTACGATCTGCGGCGCGCCAACAATGCCTGCGATCATCACTACCGACAGAATCACGATCAGGCCATTGTTGACCAAATTAGCCAGCCGCCACGCTTCGCGCTCGCCTTTTTGATTGAGCGTCTGTGAAAAAGTGGAGACGAAAGCCGCTGAAAGCGCACCCTCGGCAAAAAGATCGCGCAACAGGTTGGGAATACGAAAGGCAATTAGGAAAGCAGCGTTTGCCACCCCCGCGCCGAAGAAAGCCGCGAAGACTTGCTCACGCACCAGACCCAGCACGCGGCTGCCCATTGTGGCAATGCTGACGATACCGGCCGAGCGGGCGAGGCTTCTGGATTGCGGATTGCGGATTGCGGATTGCGGAATATCTTTCGTTTGCGCGTCCGGTGTGTTGCCTGATTCTGTCATTGCTTGCCCGCCTCTTCGCTGCCTTGAAATTCAGCACGCCGCACGCCGCATTCCGCATTTCATTGGTTCGCCTGTGCCAGCAACAGCATAATCGCTTTCTGTGTGTGCAAGCGATTCTCGGCCTGGTCGTAGACGATTGAAATCTTGCTGTCTATCACGTCGGCGTCCACCTCATCGCCGCGATGTGCGGGCAGGCAGTGCATGAAGAAGGCATCTTTCGCCGCATTCTTCATTAACTTTTTAGTCACACGGAAGGAGGAGAAGATTTCGCGGCGGCGCTCGGTCTCCGCTTCGAAGCCCATCGAAGCCCATACGTCCGTGTAGACGGCTTGCACATCTTCAACCGCTGCGTAAGGATCATTGACGACTTCGATCCGCGCGCCGGTGCTACGCGCATCTTTGCGAGCGCGCTTCAAAACCTCGGCATCTGGCTCATAGCCTTTCGGGCAACCGATGCGAATGTGTGCGCCGAGCTTCGCCGCGCCGAAGATCAGCGAGTGGGCTGTGTTGTTGCCATCGCCGACATAAGCCAAACGAAAGCCGCTCAAATCCGCCCCGACTTTCTCAGTCAGCGTGAAGTAATCGGTCAAGCCCTGACACGGATGCGAAAACTCCGAAAGGCCGTTGATGACCGGTACAGAGGAGTGCGCCGCCAACTCGATCACAGATTCGTGGCTGTAAGTGCGCGCGACGATCACGTCCACCCAGCGTTCCAGATTGAGCGCCATGTCCTTCACCGATTCGCGCTCGCCCAATCGCACATTCTGATGATCCAGGTAGACGCACGATGCGCCCATCTGTGTCGCGCCCAGATCGAAGGTGACGCGCGTGCGCAGACTAGGCTTTTCAAAAATCAGCGCCACGCTGCGCCCGGCCAGCGCCTTGCTGTAATTGCGCGGATTAGTCTTCAAATCAGCCGTCGTTTCAAAAATGCGGCGCACTTCCCGCCGCGTCAGGTCGTAGATCGAAATCAGGTCTTTGAGCGCCAACGCTTCCTCCTCCTGCAAAGGCAAAGTAGTTTGAAAAATAAGCGGGCATTATGTGACGTAGCCGCAAGCGATGACAAGACTCGCCTACTCACGTTGCATCAGCCAGATACTCACAAAGATCAAGAGCACGCCGCACAAGCGTGGCAGCGTGAGCGAGCGTTGCGCTAAGCCTAGCAAACCAAATTGATCGAGCAGCAGCGCGCCGACCAATTGCCCACCAATAACCGCCACCGAAAAACTCGCCGAACCAATCTGCGGCACGCACAGAACGGCGACTACGACAAAGCTCGCTCCCACCAAGCCCCCACACAACGCCCACCAGGGAGACTCGAATATGCCGCGCCAGTTGCCTGGCTGCCCTAAGCGGTTGGTCAGTACAATCACTATCAGGCTGACCAGCAAACCGACCAGATAATTGGTCGTGGCGCTGTACAAAGGATTGAGTACAAACGCACGCAGCTTGGCATTCATCGCCGCTTGCGCCGGGATAACCAATGCGCCTAGTACCGCGAGGGCAATCCATCCGAGTTTCATGCGGGTTCACCTCGTTTGTAGTTTTTGACCAGCCATGGGACGTGAGATGATGCAACGCCAGCTTGCGGCAACGCAACCGCCGGAGCGGCCGGTTAAATTGCTAGGCAAGCGCGCTCTTGTTCGGTAAAGTGGGCTGGTATTTTCACCGCAAAGGAGTCTCACACGATGGAACAAAGAAAACTCGGTACGCAAGGACTGGTCGTCTCCGCGCTCGGCCTCGGCTGCATGCAAATGAGCGGCATTTATGGCAGCGCCGATGAGGCCGAAAGCATCGCCACCATTCACGAGGCGCTCGCGCTCGGCGTCAACTTCTTCGACACGGCAGAAATCTACGGGCCATTTGAAAACGAAAAGCTGGTCGGGCGCGCGCTCAAAGACCGCCGCGATCAAGCCATCATCGCCACCAAGTTTGGTTTTGCCTTCCAAGACGGACGCCCCGTTGGGATTGACAGTCGTCCCGAACACGTCAAAGAAGTTTGCGACGCATCGCTCGCGCGACTCGGCGTTGACCACATTGACTTGTTCTACCAACATCGCGTTGACCCGAACACGCCGATTGAAGAGACCGTCGGCGTATTGGCCGAGTTGGTCAAAGCGGGCAAAGTGCGCTACATCGGTCTGTCGGAAGCGAGCGCCAAAACCATTCGCCGTGCGCATGCAGTGCACCCAATCACGGCGCTGCAATCGGAATATTCATTGTGGGAGCGCAATGTCGAGGCTGAAGTCTTGCCGACGTTGCGCGAACTCGGCATTGGTTTAGTGCCTTACAGCCCGCTCGGTCGCGGCTTTCTGACTGGCATTACTAAACGCGCCGATGAATTTGCAGAGGGCGATTGGCGCAGGGTGAACGTCCCGCGCTTTCAGGGCGAAAACTTCGACCGCAATCTCCTGCTAGTCGAAGCAGTCAAAGAAATCGCCGCGCGTAAGGATTGCACCCCCGCCCAGATCGCACTTGCCTGGCTGCTGCATCAAGGCCAAGACTTGGTGCCGATTCCCGGCACGAAGAGGCTCGCTTATCTGCGTGAGAATGTGGCGGCGGTGAACATCAAGCTGACCGCTGATGATTTACAGTGGCTTGATGAGAAGCTTCCTGTAGGTGCGGCAGTCGGGGAGCGCTACTATGAACAAGGGATGCGAATGTTGGATCGTTGAGTGCGCTGCCGCAAATGTCCGACAAGCTGCCAGAGCTTGTCGCTGACTTCGGATTGCGTCAAAACGCGAGTCCCCGGCAAGCTCTGGCAGCTTGTCGGACAAAAATATGGCGTGCTTTTCATTGAGGTGAATTCGATGAGTGAGAAACAGACTTTTACGTTGACGGTGAATGGTCAGCAGCAACAGATCAGTGCTTCGCCACAAACTCTGTTGATGGACGTGCTACGCGATGAATTGCATTTGACCGGTACGAAAGACGGCTGCGCGACAGGTCATTGCGGCAGTTGCATGGTGCTGCGGGATGGCGAAGCTGTGCGTTCGTGTTTGGTGCCGATGAAGCGCGCCGATAGCGCAAACATTATCACCATCGAAGCCATCGCAAACCCCGATGGCAGCTTGCACCCTGTGCAGCAAGCCTACATCGAACAAGGCGCGACGCAGTGTGGCTTCTGCACACCTGGCTTCATCATGGCAACCATCGCTCTGCTTGAGAAGAATCCTAATCCAACACTCAAAGAAATCTACGACGGACATAAGTGGAACATCTGCCGTTGCACCGGGCACAACGCGATTATCCGTGCCGTGCAGCAAGCCGCCGGTCAGGAAGTCCCTCCGCTGCCTGCGGTCAAACAGCTGCTCAAGGCCGTCAGCCGCCCCTTACCTCGTCCTGATGCCGTCGAGAAGGTCACGGGCAAAGGCATCTACGCCGATGATCTCTACGTAGAGGGAATGTTGCACGCTCGCGCACTACGCAGCCAATACCCACACGCGCGGTTGTTGAAAGTAGATGTGAGCAAAGCAAAGGCGCACCCTGGCGTAGCCGCCGTACTCACTGCTGATGACATTCCGGGCCGCAAAGATTGCGGCGTACACGAAGTTGATTGGCCGGTGCTCTGTTACGACAAAGTGCGCTACGTCGGCGATGCGATTGCGCTGGTCGTTGCTGAATCGGAAGCCATCGCTGCTGAAGCCTTGAAGCTGATTGAAGTCGAGTACGAGACGCTCCCTGTCGTGACCGGCCCGAAAGAGGCAGCGCTGTCCGACGCGCCCATCCTGCACGCGCATATCCCACATCACTCACCCGGCGAACATGGCAACTGCCTGAAGCATTACCACCTGGAGAATGGCGACATCACGCAAGGCTTTGCCGAAGCCGATGTAATCATCGAACGCGCCTACAGCACGCAAACGGTTGAACATGCCTTCATCGAACCGGAAGCAGGCTTGGCCGTGCCCGACCCAACCGGGCGTATCACGGTCTACTGCGGCGGTCAGATTCCGTTTGGCGACCGCAGCCAGATTGCGGCGTCGCTCAACCTGCCCGAAGACCGCATCCGCGTTATCAACTGTCTGATCGGCGGCGCGTTCGGCGGCAAGGAAGACGTTTCGGTGCAGATTCACGTCGCGCTCGCGGCAATGATTACCAAGCGTCCAGTCAAGATGGTTTTGAGCCGCAAAGAATCATTGATGGTGCATCCCAAACGCCACGCTACCGTTATCAAGATGAAGACGGGCGCAAAGAAAGACGGTACGATCACCGCGCACGAAGCCGAAATCTGGGGCGATGGCGGCGCTTACGCCAGCCTGAGCAGTCACGTGATGTTGCGCGCTACGACGCACGCCGCTGGCGCTTACGAAGTCAAAAACGTGAAGGTGGACACCTACGCGATGTACACCAACAACGTGCCGTCGGGCGCGTTTCGCGGCTTTGGCGTCACACAGAGCGTCTTTGCAATGGAAAACCAGATGGATCAATTGGCCGAGGCGCTGGGTCTCACGCCAGTAGAGATTCGACGGAAGAACGTTTTGAATTACGGCAAGCAGACGTTGGCCGGACAGGTGATGACTGAAAGTTGCGGTCTGGCAGATGCGCTCGAAACCGTCGCGGCGGAGATGGAGAAGCATCCGTTCGTCGCGGTCGAAGGCGACAAGCGGCGCGCGTGGGGTGTGGCCTGCGCTTACAAGAATACCGGCTTTGGCAGCGGCGCTTACGATGCCGCCGGAGCGGAGGTCGAAGTCTTTGCCAACGGACGCGCCGCCGTTCGCGCGGGCGCGGCTGAAATCGGGCAGGGCCTGGTTGGCGTGCTGGCACAGGTCGTCAGTGAAGAGTTGGGCGTGCCATACAAAGACGTAGACGTGCTCGTCGCTGATACTGATCGGACGTTGGATTGCGCTGCGACGACGGCTTCGCGCCAAACTTACGTTACTGGCAATGCCGCGCGCTACGCCAGCAAGGAAGTCCGCAAGCTGCTTTCGCAAACAGCGGCGGAGATGTTAGGTGCGCCGCCTGACGATTTGATTTTTGCCGACGGCCAAATCCGCAATAACGGCCACAGCATTGAACTCAGCGAAATCGTCAGGCTGATGCGCCGCGAAGGGCGCTTGCCAAAGATGAGTTATCAATACGTCGCGCCGATGTGCGAGCAGTATCACCACTTCGCCTTTGGCTTTGGCGCGCAGGCCGTGCTGGTCGAAGTAGACATCAAGACGGGCGAGACGAAAGTGCTGAAAGTGATTGCGGCAAGCGATGTCGGACGCGTCATTAATCCACTGGCATTGCAGGGGCAGGTCGAAGGCAGTATTTCGATGGGCTTGGGCATGGCTATTCAGGAAAACTTCGTGATGAAGGATGGTTATGTGCAGACCGACACGCTCAACAAATGCCGCCTGCCATTGATTGACCAGACGCCGGAAGTGATTTCCTTCTTCATCGAACATGAGACCAAAGATGGGCCGTATGGCGGCAAAGGCGTGGGCGAGTTGGCTTCGATTCCTACGACGCCGGCGATTATCAATGCGATTTATAATGCGACGGGTGTGCGGTGTTACAACTTACCTGCTGATAAAAAGTGGTTGAAGGCGGCGTTGGCAGAAACGCCGAGCAAATGAGCGCCGACTAGAGAAGATGGCTATGCTGACGAGAGAAAAGATCGTCGAGTTGCTGCGGGAAAATTACCCTTACCTAGTCGCTGAATTTGGCGTCAGCAAAATTGGTCTGTTCGGTTCCTATGCCAAAGGGACGTTTAATGAAACCAGCGACGTGGATGTCATCGTCGAGTTCGAGCATCCAATCGGCTTCAGGTTTATCGAATTTACCAATTATCTCGAGCGCTTGTTCGGTCGCAAAGTGGACGTGCTGACTCCGGCTGGTTTGGAAGGCATCAGAATCAGCCGGGTCGCCAAAGACATCGTTGAGAGCATCGTGTATGTCTGAACGAACAGGTCGTGCCTTTGTGAACGATATTCAAGAGGTCATTCGCCGGATTGCAGATTACACAGAGGAATCGAGATGACTAGAGCCATTTTCGGCCCCACCTTCGAAGAGATGCTCCATCCGAGCACGATTGATCCAGCCGTTCGCCAACGAGCGGCGAAAGCATTGACCGATGCGCCGCTCGATCCAATCAATCTCTACAACATCACCTGGCGCGGCGCAGACGACCAGATCAAATACGAAGTGCTGCCCGCCGAGTTGACCGGCGTTGCAGCCCCCATCGTAGTTTTGTACGGGCGCGACTTTCCTACCGGCGCGCACAAGGTCGGCGCGGCCTACTCGGTGCTGGCCGAAGCCCTGCTCTTCGATCAGGTAGACATTGACCAACATACGGTCGTCTGGCCGAGCACCGGCAATTACGGCATCGGCGGCGCGTGGGTAGGTGGGCGCATCGGCGCCAAATCAATCGTCGTGCTGCCGGAAGGCATGAGCCGCGAGCGCTTCGAGCGCATTGAAAGCTATGGCGCGCAAGTGATCAAAACGCCTGGCGTCGAATCGAACGTCAAAGAGATTTATGACAAGACCTGGGAGCTGCGACGCGATCCGCAGATTCGCATCCTGAATCAGTTTGAGGTGATGGGCAATTATCGCTTCCATTACCACGTCACCGGCAACACCATCGTCGAACTCGCCGCCGAACTTGCGCGGCAGGGCATCGGCAATGGCTCAATCGCGGCGTTCTGCTCGGCGATGGGTAGTGCGGGAACGATTGCGGCGGGCGATAGGCTCAAGCAAGTCTGGCCCGGCTTGCGCATCGTCGGGTTGGAGCCGATTCAGTGCCCGACGCTCTACAACAACGGTTACGGCGGGCACGACATTCAGGGCATCGGCGACAAGCACGTGACCTGGATTCACAACGTGCTGAATATGGACGCAATCATGTGTCTGGACGACATCGAGTGCAAAAAGGGCTTGCAGTTGCTGACGAGCGAGGTTGGGCAGGACGTGCTTACGCGGCGCTATGGTGTTCCTGTGGCAAAGGTGCGACAGCTTGCGACCGTCTTCGGCATTTCGGGTGTGTGCAATGTGCTCGGTGCAATCAAAACGGCGAAGCATTATCAATTGGGCAAGCGCGATGTGATAGCCACTATCTGCACGGATGCAATTGATCGTTATCATTCGGTGATGGAAGAGATGGTCGCAGGCTATGGCGAGATGGACGAGGCGCGCGCAATGGCCTACGTCGAAGCGATCTTTCACGGCGCGAAGACGGATTGGATCAAGGACGGTACACCTGAGATTTGTCGCCAATGGCACAACTTGAAATATTTCACCTGGGTTGAACAACAAGGTAAGACCGTCGAAGAACTCGACGTGCAGCGTGACCCGGAGTGGTGGATTGAGCATCAGCAGTTAATTCCAGAGATGGACGCGCGTATTATGGCAGCCCGCTGAGAGGCCGAATGATGAAACAGGCACAGCCGAAGTTTGATCCAACGAGCGAAGTTGATTTTGTGATCGTCGGCGCGGGCGCGGCGGGCGGGATCATTGCCAGGGAATTATCCACCGCCGGATTTCGGATCGTCGTCCTCGAACAAGGCCCTTATTTGAAAGAATCGGACTTTCAACACGACGAATTGAAGGTCAACTGGCAAGCGGCGCTGACTAACGATCACAAACGCCAGCCAAACACTTTCCGCAAAACCGAAAACGAAAAAGCCAAAATCCAACCCGCTGTCGGTTACGGCCGTATGGTAGGCGGCGGCTCGGTGCACTTCACGGCCAATTACTGGCGCTTTCACGAAATTGATTTCATCGAGCGCAGCCGCCTAGGGCCGATCAAAGGTAGTGGCTTTGCTGATTGGCCGATCACCTACGCCGAGCTTGAACCTTACTACACAAAAGCTGAGTGGGAGTTGGGCGTGTCAGGTTTGGCCGGAGCTAGCCCGTTCGATCCCTGGCGCTCCAAACCTTATCCAGTGCCGCCGTTGCCGATCAAGTCTTCCGGTGTGTTGGCTGAACGCGCCGCACGCAAGCTGGGCTGGCACGCTTTTCCCGCTCCAATGGCGATCATCTCCGAGCGGTATCGCGGGCGTAGCGGCTGTGTGCATTGTGGCTTTTGCGAAACTTTTGGCTGCGAGGTGAAAGCCAAATCGAGCACGCTGGCGACCGTTATTCCCGAAGCCGAAAAGACCGGGCGCTGTGAAATCCGCCCGCACAGCTATGTGCGCAAGATCGAGACCGACAAAGCTGGGCGCGCGACCGGCGTGATCTATTTCGACAAAAGCGGCCAGGAAATCTTTCAGCGCGCACAGGCCGTAGTGGTCTGTGCGAATGGAGCCGAGACTCCACGCTTGCTGCTGATGTCGAAATCGAATCTCTTCCCGCAGGGGCTGGCCAATGCGAGCGGCTTGGTTGGAAAATATCTGATGTTCAATGGCGGCGCTTTTGCGGGTGGCCTGTTCGAGCAGCAACTCAACGAATACAAAAGCGTGCAGGTGACACGCGTGATTCACGATTTCTACGAGCTTGATCCCAAGCTCGGCTTTTACGGTGGCGGTGGGATTGATACGCGGTTCGATTTTTATCCGATCAGTTTCGCGCTCTTCGGCTTGCCCAAAGATGCGCCACGCTGGGGCGCTGATTTCAAAGCCACACTCAAAGAGTATTTCACTCGCACAATGTTCGTGCTCGCTCACACCACTTCGCTGCCGGTGGAGAGCAACAGCATCTCGCTCGACCCGCAGGTCAAAGACGATTGGGGACTGCCTGCTCTGCGCGTGACTTACAAAGATCACCCGGATGACATGAAGACCATGAAATTTTTCATGGCGCGCGCGCTGGAATTGTTGGACGCTGCCGGGGCGCGCAAGAAATGGCCCTTCCCGGTGGAAGAGCAAACGTTTGCTCTGCATCTGCTCGGCACTTGCCGGATGGGTAAGGAGCCGAAAAGCTCCGTCATCAATCCCGATCATCGCGCGCACGACGTGCCAAATCTGTTTATCTGCGATGGCAGCAGCTTTGTCACTTCGGGGCGCGGGCAGCCGACTTGCACCATTCAGGCGCTGGCCTTTCGCGCGGCGGAGCGCATTATTCGCTTGGCTAAAAGCGGCGAGATCAAAACGCCCGTTAGGTAAAAGCCAATCTTTTTTTTGAGATGAGCAACGTCACGGGGTTCAAATGTGTGGAGTGCGCGCGCCTGTTTGGCGTGAGCGAGATTGAATATGTCTGCCCGGAGTGCGGCGGTAACCTCGACGTACTTTACGACTACGAGCGCATCGGCAGGCAATTCAGCAAGGACTCGCTCGCGGCAGATCGCAACTTCACCCTCTGGCGTTATCGTGCGTTGTTGCCGATTGAAGAATCATCGCCCGTGCCGCCGCTCACTGTAGGTTGGACGCCCATCTATGAATGCCCGCAACTAGCCAGCGCGCTTGGCGTCAAGCAATTGCTCATCAAAGACGACGGGCGCAATCCGACCGCTTCGTTCAAAGATCGCCCAAGCGCGCTGGCAGTGGTCAAAGCGCGCGCAGCCGGTGCGCGCATCATCACTACGGCCTCGTCAGGCAATGCCGGCTGTGCGCTGGCCGGAATGTGCGCGTGCGTGGGGATGGAATCGGTGATCTTTGTGCCGACCTACGCACCCGCAGCAAAGATTGCGCAACTGCAGATCTATGGCGCAAAAGTCGTGCTGGTTGAAGGTAGTTATGACGAGGCTTACGACCTTTGCCTGGCTGCCGGACAACGTTACGGTTGGTATCAGCGCAGCACTGGCTACAACCCGTTTATGACTGAAGGTAAGAAGACGGCGGCGCTGGAAATCGGCGAGCAGTTGCAGTGGGAAGTTCCTGACAAGGTGTTCGTGGGCGTGGGCGATGGCTGCATCATTGGCGGGTTGTGGAAAGGCTTCAATGATCTTTATCGTCTGGGCTTGATTGACCGTTTGCCAAAGTTGATAGGCGTACAGGCCGCAGGCGCTTCGGCACTCGTAGATGCCGCGAACGGCGATGGTGTTGTGCGCGTAGGCCCGGCACAAACCGTCGCTGACAGCATCAACGTCGGCCAGCCGCGTGATGCAACCAAGGCAATTCGTGCGATACGCGAGTCCGGCGGCTGTGGCGTCAAAGTCAGCGATGATGAAATTATCGCTGCCATCGCCAAACTCGCCCGCGCCACGGGTGTTTTTGCCGAGCCTGCTGCCGCCGCCGCCTTTGCCGGATTTGTACAGCAATGTGACAGCGGCGCAATTCAATCTAACGAACGTGTACTATTGATGCTCACAGGTAATGGCTTAAAAGACATTGAGGCGGCACGGCGAGCCGTGAAAGAGCCATTGCGGATCAAACCGGACCTTGCAGAGTTGGATAAGGTTTTGGTTTAGAACAATATAGTTAAGCGGGCCTAGCTTACTTTTTTAGCGCATCCGTTGAATGAGGCCCAGCGTTTGCTTATCTTTTATTTCATACCCCCACTCTTGAACTCTAAGAAGGAGGAAAGAATTATGGGTTGGAAAGAGAATAAGCTTGGGAACTGGGGCCGCAAAGCGAGAGCCACGGCAGTGGCGGCGTTGGCGGCCGTTTTTATTGGCGGCAGTTTGTTTTACGTAGTCGCCGCGCGTAATACTTCCGAGACAGTCAGTACAAGCAGCAGTCCTGTGCAAGGCCTCTATTGCGCCTCGGATGACGGACGGCGTCATTATTGTAATGCTGACACCCGCGGCGGCGTCCGCCTGGTACAGCAACGCAGCGGTTCGGCTTGTATTCAAGGGCGGACGTGGGGCTACGACCGCAACGGCATCTGGGTGGATCGCGGCTGCCGCGCCGAGTTTGAAACCAATGCTCGTTACTCCGGGAACGAGGGTTACTATGGCCGTGATCGCAGCCGTGACCAATATTATGGCCGCAATCGTGGCCGGTCAGTCCAGACCTTCTACTGCGAATCTGGCGACATGCGGCGTCATTGGTGCAGCGAAGGTTTAACCGGCCAAGTCCGGCTGGTGCGCCAGCGCAGTGACTCGCCTTGTATCCAAGGCCGCACCTGGGGACGTGACCGTGGTGGTGTTTGGGTAGACCGCGGTTGTCGCGCCGATTTTGAAGTTGTCCGCTAATAGTTATCACTTAAATTCCTTCGAGTGGGTGGTGACGCTGCTAAGATTGCCGCGCTACCATCCACTCAAAGCTTTCCTCTCCCAATGCTAATTACCAACGCAACGCTCATTACCTGGGGCACACCCAACCAGATTTTTGAGAACCATGCTCTCTTCATCGAAGACGACCGAATTGCCGAGCTTGGCCCATCAGCCGAATTGCGAACGAAGTATCCAGCGGCTGAAGTGCTCGATGCACGCGGCCAATATGCGATGCCCGGCAATATCTGCGCGCACACGCATTTTTACGGCGCGTTTGCGCGTGGGATGGCAATTCCGGGCGACCCGCTCAAAGACTTCCCAGAAATCTTGGAGCGGTTGTGGTGGAAGCTGGACAAGGCGCTGACGCTCGACGACGTGCGTTATTCGGCGCTCGTCTGCTCGATAGATGCGGTCAAACACGGCACAACCACGTTGATTGATCATCACGCTTCGCCAAATGCGATTGAAGGCTCGCTAGACGTAGTGGCCGAAGCAGTCAACCAAGCGGGCTTGCGCGCTTGCTTGTGTTACGAGGTTACTGACCGCGATGGCGACGAAAAAGCCAAAGCAGGCATTGCCGAAAACCTGCGCTTCCTCAAATCTCAAAGCTCAAATCCCAAATCTCAAATCGCCGCGACTTTCGGTTTGCACGCCTCGCTCACGCTCTCGGACGCGACGCTCGAAGCCTGCCGCGCCGCGCACGACAGTGGTTTTCACATCCACGCCGCCGAGCACGAGGCCGACCAGTACGACAGTCTGAAAAAGAGCGGCCTGCGCGTGATTGACCGCCTGCACAAGTTCGGCATTTTGGGCGAGCGTTCCAGCGTCGCGCACGCCGTCCACATTGATCAGCGTGAGGCAGAGTTGCTGCGCGCAACTGGCACGTGGGTGACGCATCAACCGCGCTCGAATATGAACAACGCGGTGGGCGCGGCGGATGTAGAAGGCTTGCTGCGACTGGGCGTGAAGGTTGGCTTGGGCAATGATGGTTTTTCGAATGCGATGTGGGACGAATGGAAGGCGGCTTACTTACATCACAAAGCCGCGCACCGCGACCCGCGCCGGATGGGTGGCTATACGGTCGCCGAAATGGCCGTGACCAACAACGCCGCGCTCGCCAATGTTTTCTTTCCACAGGCTCCGCTTGGGGTGCTCGCTCCTGGCGCTTATGCCGACATCATCTTGGTGGATTACCATCCGACCACGCCGCTGAGTGCGGGCAATTTGCCGTGGCACATTTTGTTCGGCTTTGAAAATTCGATGGTGACGACAACGATTTGTGCAGGTAAAGCGCTGATGAAAGATCGGCGATTACTTTTTCTCGATGAAGTGGAGATTACCGCCAAAAGTCGTGAATTGTCTAAGAAAATGTGGGCGCGACTTTAGACTTGAAAGAGAAGCTTTTCTGACGTTCAATGGCGGCATTTGGAGACACAATGAATACACAAGCGCAAAACATCCTGTCTTCTTTCGACTCGTTGCCGGAAGTCACAAAACACGAAGTGGCGCTCGAAATCCTGCGCCGAACTAAGGACTTTGATTTTCCTTCTCTGACAGATGATGAGCTTGTGGCAAATGCCGAAGCGGTCTTCCTTGAACTTGATCGAAGGGAGATGAATGATGAAGGCCCCGAACCGCAGTGAAGTGTGGTTAGTTGATCTCGGCTTTGCAGCTAAAACTCGTCCCTGCCTGGTACTCAGCATCCCTGCGCTTGACGAAGACCGCGCGCTCGTCACGCTTGTTCCCCATACCACAAGCCCCAGAGGATCGCGCTTCGAGGTTGATCTCAAGCTGAGCTTTCTAAAACAGGGCGTGTTCGATGCGCAAAATCTTGTTACCATCCCGCACGCCAAATTGGTGCGCAAACTAGGTGAGCTGACGGCTGAGCAGATGCTCGATATTGAAGATGCGGTTTGTGACTGGCTTGGACTGTGAGTTCACTCCGACGGGAAACATAGGAAACGGCTTGACGGTTTTTCAAAGTGTATGGTGCCAGCGGCAATAAAAGTCGCACAAACGATATACGTATGACGATTTTGAGGTCTAACGAGCAAAGGAGATCAAAGTAAATATGCCAGCCAACCGAGTTGCACTCTATCTACAAGACGCACACTCATTGCAGGACGGAATCAAATACGCACAGTACGCCGAGAGCAAAGGCTTTGAAGCCGTCTGGCAGGCCGAAAGCCGTCTGGTGCGCGATGCGATTGTCCCGATGGCGGCGTTTGCCGCGACAACCGAGCGGATCAAGATCGGCGCGGGCGTTATCAACAACTGGACGCGCAACATCGGACTGCTCGCCGCGACATGGCTGACGCTGGATGATCTGGCGCCCGACCGTATGATCTGCGGCATCGGCGCGTGGTGGGACCCGCTGGCCAAAAATGTCGGCATCGAGCGGCGCAAACCACTGCTCGCCATGCGCGAGACGGTGGAAGTGCTGCGCCGTTTGCTGCGCATGGAAAACGTCACTTTTCACGGCGAATTTCATCACGTCACGGGCATCGAGCTGGACGTGGTGCATGGTCGCCGCGAGCCGCGCAACGTGCCCATCTACATCGGCGCAACCGGCGACAAGATGATGGAATTGACTGGCGAGATTGCCGACGGCGTGCTGCTCAACTACTGCGTGCCGCCGGAGTACAACGACAAGGCAATGGAGTTGCTGGAAGCAGGCGCCAAGAAAGCCGGGCGCACGGTTGATGATATAGATCGCCCGCAGTTGGTGGTCTGCTCGGTGGATCAAGATCGCAAGAAGGCGATTGAAGCGGCAAAAGTGCTGCTCACGCAGTATCTGGCGCAACAGCCGCACATCGCCAAAGCCTCCGGCGTCAGCGAAGAAGTTGTCCGCAAAGTGCAATCCATCCTGGGCTGGCCCGCGACCATTGAGCAGATTCACGAGGCAATGCAGCATGTGCCCGACGAATTCGTGCTCAAGATTTCGGCCACCGGAACGCCGGAAGAAGCGCGCGCCAAAGTCGAAGAATACCGGCGGCGCGGCTGCACTTGCCCGGTGCTCTATCCGATGAGCGATCCGTATTTGATGATTGATACTTTTGCACAGGACTTTTGAACCACGAAGAGACGAAGAATACGAAGGAAGACAAAAAGAAATCTTCGTGTCCTTCGCCTCTTCGTGGTTTCAACAAAGGAGAATAATTCAATGTCACGAATTGTCAGATGTGGCTTGATCCAGGCCACCAATGCGGAGCCGGCTGAAAGCTCCATCGAAAAAATCAAACGGGCGATGGTTGATAAGCACGTGGCGATGATCGCCGACGCTGCCAAACAAGGCGTACAAATCATCTGCTTGCAGGAGCTTTTTTATGGCCCGTATTTCTGCGCTGAACAAAATCCGCACTGGTACGGCTTGGTCGAGCGCATTCCTGATGGGCCGACGACGCAGTTGATGTGCGAGATCGCCAAACAGCATCAGATGGTGATCGTCGCGCCGATCTACGAAGAGGAGATGACGGGCGTTTACTACAATACGGCGGCGGTGATTGATGCGGACGGAAAATATCTGGGCAAGTACCGCAAGACGCACATCCCGCATTGTCTGCCTGGCTTTTGGGAGAAGTTCTATTTCACGCCTGGCAATTTAGGCTTCCCGACCTTCGAGACGAAGTACGCGCGCATCGGCGTCTACATTTGCTACGACCGGCACTTCCCCGAAGGCGCGCGGGCGCTGGGCTTGAATGGCGCTGAAATCGTTTTCATCCCTTCGGCGACAACCAAAGGTCACGCCGATTATTTGTGGGAGTTGGAGCAACGCGGACACGCTGTCGCCAACGGCTATTTTGTCGGTACGATCAATCGCGTCGGCACCGAAGCGCCGTGGAATGTCGGTGAGTTCTTCGGCTCGTCGTATTTCTGCAATCCCGACGGGCGCATTCTGGCCAAGGGCAGCGAGGACAAAGACGAGTTGATTGTGGCCGATCTCGACTTGGACGAGATCCGTGAGGTGCGCACGCACTGGCAGTTTTACCGCGACCGGCGGCCTGAAATGTATGGAACGCTTGCCGGGATGGGTGGCGTGAACGCCTAAACGAAAGGGGACGATGAAGACGCCTGATCTGGTTTTGAAAAACGGCACAGTCATTGATGGCACGGGGCGAATGGGCTATCTCGCTGACGTGGCGATTCGCCGCAACTACATCCTGGCGATTGATGTGCCGGGAGTGTTGGCAGCGGGAGAAGAGATTGATTGTTCTGGCTTGGTCATTGCGCCAGGCTTCATTGATACGCACAGCCATTCGGATTTGCGCGTGCTGGTTGAACCACAACTGCCGATGAAAGTGCGGCAGGGCATTACGCTCGAAGTCTTCGGCCAAGATGGCGTCTCGGTCGCACCAATTCGCACGAGTGATCAGCCGCAGGTGGCGCGTTCGCTCGCCGGGCTGGATGGGCAATTGAATCGTCCATGGGATTGGCAATCAGTGGCGGAATATCTGGCTGCGATTGAACGCGCGCAACCGGCGCTGGATTGCGCGTACTTGATTCC
Organism: uncultured Acidobacteriota bacterium; assembly: GCA_963699175.1. GTDB lineage: Bacteria > Acidobacteriota > Blastocatellia > RBC074 > RBC074 > JACPYM01. The sequence goes on from OY969418.1 coordinate 4,209,193, forward strand.
GCACGGCGCGGTGCGTTTGAGCGTGATGGGAATGGAAGACCGGCAAGCGCGTCCTGATGAAATCAGTGCTATGCAGGAACTCATCCGCCAATCAATGCGCGAAGGCGCGCTTGGGCTATCAACCGGCTTGATCTATCCGCCGTGCTGTTTTGCCGACACAGCGGAATTGATTGAGTTGTGCCGCGCGGTGGCGGAGTTCGACGGCATCTTTGTTTCGCACATGCGCAGCGAGAGCGATTACATCGAAGACGCCGTCGCCGAAATGATCGAGGTTGGTAAACGGTCAGGCGTGCGCGTGCACATCTCGCATTTCAAAGTGGCGGGGCGCGAAAATTGGGCGCGCATTGACGGCGTGTTGGAAATGATCCGTCAAGCGCAGGCTGAAGGCTTGCGCTTGACAGCGGATCAGTATCCTTACATTGCCGGCTCGACAATGCTCGGCGCGATTCTGCCGCCGTGGGCGCACGCGGGCGGCGTTGAAGAGACGATTAAGCGTCTGGCTAGCGCAGAAGAGCGTGACAAGATGAGCGCAGCGATGCTCGACCGGTCGCGTTCCGAATGGGACAACTTCTGGAAATGGTCAGGGCCGGAGGGCATCATCATCTCCGACATTCCTTCTGGCAACAGGGCTGAATATGTAGGCAAGAATCTGGCGCAAGCGGCAAGCCTGCGTAAACAGGCTGAGCGTGTGAACGAAGAAGAGGCCGCCGAGTTTGCCTTTGATCTTTTGCTCGCAGAGCGCATGGGCGTCGGGATGATTTCGTTCAGCCAATCCGAAGAAGTCGTGCGCAAGATCATGCAGCAGCCTTACGTCAATGTTTGTACTGACGGTTTGCTCGGCGGCAAACCGCACCCGCGCGCTTATGGCACGTATCCGCGCATCCTCGGTCGTTACGTGCGTGAGCAAGGTCTGCTCCGGCTCGAAGAAGCCGTGCGCCGGATGTCGGGGCTGGCGGCGGAGACTTTCCAGCTTCGCGGTTATGGGCGAATCGAAGATGGCGCGCGCGCGAATCTGGTCATCTTCGATCCAGCACGTGTCATTGATCGGGCGACCTTCGACGATTCAAAGCAGTATTCATTAGGCATCGAATATGTGATCGTCGGAGGCAAACTAACAATCCGCGGCGAAATGCAGCTTGAACAGGGCTATGGGGTGGCCGTGAAAGCACAATACCAATAAGCTAGTGCACTCAGTTATTCCGAACCGTTTGAAACAATGTCTGATTCAACCGTCGCTTCAACTCAGCAAAACAAACGAAGCAGCCTGAGCGCCTTCACACTCGATCTGACGCCACTCAAAACCTCGCGTGAATATCGCCTGCTCTACTTCGGCCAATTCGTCTCCGCCTTTGGCACAGCGATCAGCTACGTCGTGCTGCCCTGGCAGATGTACCAGTTGACGCGCTCGTCATTTTACGTCGGGCTGCTCGGCGTGGCCGAGTTCGTGCCGATGTTCGTGCTGGCCTTTGTTGGCGGCGCGCTGGCCGATGCCTTTGACCGGCGGCGGCTGGTGATACTGATGGAAGCGGCCATGACTTTCTGTTGTGCTGTACTCGTTGCCAATTCCCTGCTGTTGCGTCCGAGTGTCGTGGTGCTCTTTGCGATGGCTTCGCTCTTTGCGGCGTGCACTGCGCTGCATCGCCCGGCGCACGAAGCCTTGACGCCGCGCCTGGTGCCGCCCGAACAGATTCCTGCCGTGGGCGCGTTGACGATGTTTCGCTTCAGCATCACGTTCATCGTCGGCACGTCGCTCGCCGGGTTGATTACCAGTAAGTTGGGCGCGAGTGTCGGTTATACGCTCGACGGACTGACCTTCCTCGCTTCACTCATCGCGCTCTGGCTGATGAAGCCCGTGCCACCGCCCGAAGCCGCCGAACAGCCCAGCCTGCAAGCGATCAAGCAGGCTTGGCTTTACGCGCGCAGTCGTCAGGAATTGCTCGGCACCTATTTGATTGACATCAACGCGATGTTCTTTGGCATGCCGATGGCGCTCTTCCCCGCCATTGCTGAGCGGTTCGGGCCGAACGCAGTCGGGCTGCTGTACGCTACGCCTGCAATTGGCGCACTGATCGTTACTCTCTTTTCCGGCTGGGCAGCTAAAGTCCAGCGCCACGGGTTGGCAGTCTCGCTGGCCGCGGCGGTTTGGGGACTGGGGATTATTGGCTTTGGACTGACAACAAAGCTCTGGCTCGCGTTGGTCTTTCTTGTCATCGCCTTTGGCGCAGACGCGGTCAGCGGTATCTTTCGCATGACGATCTGGAATCAGACGATCCCCGATCACCTGCGCGGGCGGATGGCGAGCATCGAGATGATCAGCTACATGACCGGCCCTTATCTCGGCAACGCGGAAGCCGGGCTGGCCGCAAGCTTGCTGGGCTTGCGCGCGTCGGTGGCAATGGGCGGTGCGCTGTGTGTGGCAGGTTGCGTCCTGCTGGCGCTTTGGTTGCCGCGCTTCATCCGGTATAAGGGATCTGAAGGCATTGCACAGAAGCAGGCAGAAGAGGCTGCAAGACTCATCAAATCTGACTACTAACAACCAACTATGCAAACAAAGCAGCTTGGCAATAGCGATCTACATATCACGCCTCTCGGCATCGGCGCGTGGGCAATGGGCGGTGCGAATTGGGCCTTTTCCTGGAGCGCACAGGACGACAACGATTCGATCCGCGCGATTCACGCCGCGCTCGATGCAGGCATGAACTGGATTGACACGGCCCCAGTCTACGGCCTTGGCCATTCCGAAGAGGTCGTGGCGCAGGCGCTACAAAGCTACAGCGGCAAGCGACCTTACATCTTCACCAAATGCGGGCGCAACTGGACTGAAGAGCGTCAGATCATCAAGCTGCTCAAACGCGACGCGCTGCGGCAGGAATGCGAAAACAGTTTGCGCCGCCTGCAGACGGATGCAATTGACCTTTACCAAATTCACTGGCCCGAACCGGACGAGGATGTCGAAGAAGCTTGGGGGACGCTCGCTCGACTGAAAGAAGAAGGCAAAGTGCGCTGGATTGGTGTGTCAAACTTCAACATCAGCCAGTTGCAACGCGCGCAAGCCATCGCACCCGTCACGTCGCTGCAACCGCCCTACTCGCTAATGCGGCGTGAGTATGAATCGGAGATATTGCCGTATACGCTCAAGCACAACAGCGGCGTGATCGTCTATTCGCCGATGGGATCAGGTATGCTCACTGGCTCAATGACGCGCGAGCGCATCGCCAACTTGCCGGAGGATGACTGGCGCAAACGCGGCCCGCATTTTCAAGAGCCGCTGCTGACACGCAATTTGCGACTGGCCGAGAAGCTCAAAGAGATTGCCGCGCGGCACGGGCGCAATGCGGGCGAGGCAGCCATTGCCTGGGCCTTGCACAATCCAGCAGTGACGGGCGCGATTGTAGGCGTACGCAGCGCCGAACAAGCACGAGGTATCAGCGGCGCAATGGAATTTCGCTTGAGCGAAGCGGAGATCAACGAGATCGAACGTTTGTCACAATCGCTCGCTTGAATTGACCGGCAAAAAACTAAAGGCGGAGTTGCTCAGCAAACGAGCAACTCCGCCTTTTCTCATTACCTTGCCAGGACAAGGATTACTTCATCGAAACCGCGCTGTTACCAACGCTGTCGAGATTGAGCTTGAGGTTCCAGCTATGCTGCGATTTCAGCATGGCGTCCCACGTCACTTCCTTACCGCTGTAAGCAGCCATTCGTCCGAGGATCGTCGTGAGCGTGGTATCAACGCCCGTCTCAGTCTGATTGTCGAATTTACCTGACTTGATGCTCTCGACCATCGCTTGCATCTTGGCGATGTTGGCTTTGTGCAAATCCACCGGGCCGTTGTAGGTAACTACGCCTTGATCCTTGTTCGAGATGATTTTTGCCGGGCCGCTTTGCAACGTATCCGCCACTCCCTGCGAGCCGAAAAACCGCTCGCCCGATTGGCGATAGCCCTTGTTCTTGAACTGGTTCGAGTTGAAGCTGATGTGCACATCACCCGGATAGGTGTAGGTCAGAATAAAGTGATCGTTGCAGAGAAATTCCGCCGGAACACCCGCGACCTCTTTACGTAGGGCGCGCCCGGTCGTGCCGGTGGCCTTGATGGGGTGCGACTTGAGCGCCCAGTTGACGATGTCGAGGATGTGGATGTTCTGCTCGGTGATGATGTCGCCTGATAGCGCCTTATCAAAAACCCAGTTGCGAATGCGGTTTTCCAGGTCGTTCAGCCCTTCCTTTTCGCGCCTGTCCAGATCGTTCGTGTAGTAGAAGGTTTGACCCAGCACGATCTCGCCGATCTCGCCCGCGTGAATCTTTTCGATCACGGTCTTGTAGCCTTCGTCATAGCGTTTCTGGAAACCTACGTGGACACAGATTTTTCCCTGCGCGGCGCGCCCGGCTTTGTAGACACGTTGCGCGCCCGCCACATCACTTGAAACCGGTTTTTCCAGATAGACGTGCTTGCCCGCCGCGACCGTGGCCTCGAAATGTTCGGGGTGAAAGTAGGGGGGGCTGGTGATGAGCACGAGGTCTACGTCTTTTGAGTGGAGGAGTTTTTCATAAGCTTTGCCACCTCTGAATACGTTGCTGGCCTGCACACCGGCGTAGCCTTTCTGCTCGGCGGATTTGTCAAAGCGCGCCTTGAACGCAGTCAGGCGATCTTCAAACAGATCGTGCAGGGCGGTGACACGGACTTCGGTATGGTCAACAAAGACTCCCGCGTCATAGGTGCCGCGTCCGCCGCAGCCGATGACACCCAGGCCCATTGAAGAGTTGGCGGGCGTGCCAAAGACGGAAGCGGCAGGAACAAACATCAAGCCGACGCCTGTCGCTGCTGATGTTTTCAAAAAGCCGCGACGTGACGGCTTGTTTGCAGTGGTGCTTGTGGTACGTTCTTTCATAGTAGTCCTCCTAGTGAGTGCTAACTGACTCGTTGTTGATTGCGTTAAGCGATGACCTGCGCGATTTCTTCAAAAGACTTTCTGCCGATGTTCGGCACCTGCGCATCTGCCGCCGGATAGCCAACGGGGATGAGCAGAAACGGCTTCTCGTTCTTGGGCCGGCCCAGAATCTCGGCCAGAAAGCCCATCGGGTTCGGCGTATGCGTGAGCGTCGCCAAACCCGCGTTATGCAACGCCGCGATCAGCATGCCGGAAGCGATGCCGACCGATTCGTTGACGTAGTAGTGCTTAATCTTGCGTTCGCTGCCATCAGGATTTTGTGTCAAACCGTATTCGAGCTTGAAGACGACAATCAGATAAGGTGCGATTTCCAAAAACTCTTTGTGCCAATCAGTACCGAGTTGCGCGAGCGCCAGCAACCATTCGCTTGGGAAACGCCCGTTGTAGTTCTCGTGCTCCTCGGCCTCGGCTGCCTCGCGGATGCGCCGCTTGATGTCAGGATTGCCGACGACGACAAAGCGCCAGGGTTGTTGATTGGCTCCCGACGGCGCAGTGCCAGCAGTCTTGATCGCCAACTCGATCAACTCAAAAGGCACCGGATCGGGCGCAAAGCAGCGCACGGTGCGCCGGCGGCACAGCAAGTCGTAAAACTCCGTGGCGCGGCGCAGTTGTTCTGCTGCCGGAAGCCGTTGGAAAGCGAGCTTGCTGAATCCGTCTGCGGTAGCCAACATTTTGTCCTCGTTGCGAGAGGCACAGTTTGCTTGAACACGCGAATCATAACGGCTGGCGGCTCCCCGCGTCTAGCCGCGCGCGCCAGTCCGCGTGTTAGAATCCGGCGCTATGAAACTCAACCGTTTGCTTGCCCCACTCGCACTAGCACCCAAAGGTTTGCTCTGGCAATCCACACTGGCGACCGCCTCGGCGCTGCTGTTGATTCTTTCGTTTCCGCGCTTTGATTTGAACTGGCTCGCCTGGGTCGCGCTGGCTCCGTTGCTCTATGCGTTGGGTAGCGGTGTGAGCGGCTGGCGCGCGGGCTGGCTAGGTTGGCTGACCGGCCTGCTCTTCACGTTCTTTGCGGAAAACTGGATTGCGCATTCGATGACCAATTATGGTTCGATGCTGACGGGCGTGGCTTACGGAGTGGCGTTCTTTTTTGCGGCCATCTTGGCGCTCTTTCCGGCGTTGTTTGCGGTCGCGATGGCGCGGCTGGTCAATCGCTTTGGCTACTCGGCTTTTGCTTTTGCGCCATTGCTGTGGGCGGCTACGGAATGGCTGCGGCCTTTTGTGACAGGCGTGACGTGGAATGCGCTGGGCGTCTCACAGGCGCGCTATTTCGCAGTGGCACGATTGGCGCGCTTTGGCGGTGTTTATTTTGTCAGCGCCTTGTTGGTGGCAGGCAATGCGTTCCTTGTGCTGTTGCTCAAAGCGAGAACGCACAAACCGTTTCGCGCGGTCAGCGCCCTGCTCTTCTGTGGCGCTCTGGCTTTCTGGCTGCCTTTGATGGATGCGCCATCCAGACAAAATAAATCAACCCTGACCGTATTGGGTGTGCAGCCCAACATTCCGGTAGACATTCCGGTAGACGACACAAAACGCTATCTGCTGAAAACCATCGCGCTGACGCAGACGGCCCTCGCGCAAGCGCCGAATCAGCCGGTGGATTTGACGATCTGGGCCGAATGTCCGCTCTCACTCTTTTATGAAAATGATGAGGAGACACGACAGCGGTTGGACACATTGGCGCGCGCGACCGGCTGCTATTTCATCATCAATAGCGTCGCGCGCGATGGCGAAAACTATTTCAACAGTGTCACCACCATCAGCCCGCGTCCAACCGACAATGACCAACAAGCTTTGCGACGTTACGACAAAATACACCTCGTGCCTTTCGGCGAATACGTGCCGTGGCGCCCGCTATTGGGGCGCTTCGTGCCTGCGATCACCGGCGATTTCACACCGGGTAGCGCCGCCATCGTCAACCTGCTCAAGCTCAACACGCAACGCTCCATACTGTTGAGCGAGTCTAGCGGACAGGAAGGCCCGGCCATCGAACGTCTGACCGGTTACATTCGCACTGGCGCATTTATTTGCTATGAAGCGGCCTACCCGGATTTGGTGCGACAGTTCGTGCGAAATGGCGCGACACTGCTCGTCAACGTTTCGGAAGACGGCTGGTTCGGCAACACGGCGGGTGCGCGGCAGCACCTAGCACACGCGATGCTGCGCGCGATCGAAAACGACCGCGATCTGGTGCGGGTGACTAATACCGGCATCACGGCGCTGCTGACGGCAGATGGGCGCGTGGTTGACGCGCTGCCGCAATTTGTCGAAGGCACGCAAATCTGGCAGGCGCAGACGAACAGCACGCTGACTTTTTACGCCAAGCATGGTGATTGGTTTGCAGTAGGCGCAGCACTCGCAAGCGCGATTTTATTAGTATTTTCCTGGCGGTCGCCGCAGAAGCAACGGCAGTAAAACAAGCGTTGACTTTTTGCCCGGCGCTGTTTTAACTTCCGTTTGAAATTATTTTCCGGTTGTTGCAACTCGTTCATCTGGCTTGATAAGGCCGCAACGTTTTTTTATCGCGGTCAGGAGCGTTTGAGGATCAAAGCCGCGCCCAGTTCGGGCGTGGCAAAACATCAACTCAGAAGCACAAGGAGAACGAGATATGGAAAAAAGTTTAAGCTTCGCCGACAACGAGACCTTCTTTAAGCAACTTCTAGAGATGGAGGCGCGCCGTGAAGAGTACGTCATTGACACGGGCGTGATGGAAGCGGCCAAGCTCCCCTTGCGGTTGATGCACCACGTTGGCCTTAGCAAGGACGATGTCGCGCACGTGCAGCACAAAGTCGTCGAAGAGAGTGCCTGGATGCACGACTTTGTCGAGCCGATGCTCATCAAGTTCAACGAGATGATCGGCAAATACAGCCCGGCGCGCGATTACGAATTTACCGTCCAAGCCGAAGACTACGACACGATCAAGATTCATGGCCGCCCGAAAGGAATGGCAGCTCAAGCCGCCTGAAATAGCAAGAGGCAGTAATCAGCTTATGAGTTGATTACTGCCTCTTGCATTATGGCCTTTGCGATCTACCGTCCGTCACGAAAACGGCGGTCTGTCTCCTGAAAAGCGTTGCCGTATTTGCGCCCGCCCCAGGTAACGCCGCTGATGAATTTGCCGACCACGCCGACACGCGCGCCTTTTTCCGGTGCGCCGCGCTCAGTCAATACCCAAATCCGCCCTGTCTCATCATCAATCTCATACGCGCCGTAGCCGAGTGCCCCGAAACTGTTGACGACGCGACCGACTATCGCAACTTCTTTATTGCGGTAACGCGCCGGATCGTTTTGTAATCTGCCGATGCTGGTTTGATCTGGGCAAGCCGTCAAAAGGATAGTGCAAGCCAGGAAGGTCGCCAAAGCGAAGATACGTGTTTTCATTAGTCCTCCTCTCAAGTTCCACCACGATTTTTGCTGAACCGTCGAAAGATGAGCGAAGGGGATAACGCGCTTGCCACTACGTCAGCCTCAGAGATTCTCTCTGTCTCGCAGCGGCTACGGAAACGCAGGCAAGCTTTCGACCGGCGCGCATTATAGCCTAAGCCACGGGCGAGTAAAGCAGCTTTCTCATTACAAATTGCTCAGGCACTGCCGCTCGAATTGGCTTAGCTCTGGCGCATCGTGTATCTTCACTTCCGTCCCCCATTATTTCCTGAACCGCTTGCGACAACGCTATGCTGCAATTACCGAAGCTTTACGCAATCACTGACACCCAGCTTTCCAATTACACACACGCCGAGATCGTGCAACGCTTGTTGGAGGGTGGCGCGCGGATGATTCAACTGCGTGACAAGGAAGCGAGCGCCAAAGAACTGCTCGACGCCGCGCGCGCGTGTCTGCCATTAACCCGCGCCGCCGGAGCCAAACTCATCATCAATGATCGCGTAGATGTCGCCTTGACCGCAGAGGCGGACGGCGTGCATCTGGGCCAGGACGATTTATCGGTTGAAGAAGCGAGAGAGATTTTGGAAGAAGGCAAGATCATCGGCCTCTCGACCCATTCGCTCGAACAGTTTCAAGCCGCCTTGCGAACTTCGGCTGACTATCTGGCCGTCGGCCCAATCTACACGACAACCACAAAAGAGAAGCCTGATCCAGTGGTAGGCCTAGAATTGATTTCTGCCGCCAAAGCGCTTACAGATCGCCCTATCGTCGCCATCGGCGGTATCACAATCGAATGCGCGCCGGAAGTGATTGCGGCTGGCGCAGACAGCGTGGCCGTCATTTCGGCCCTTTATCCCTGGCCGGAGAAGCTTGATTTGATGAGCAGACCAAACATCACCGGGCAAGTGCGCAAATTTTTGAACACTCTGGGAGATTGATCTCATCGTTATGCTTAGGCCCGCCATTATCGAACAACTCGCACAGATTGTCGGCGCGCCCTACGTATCAACTGCCACTGATGTCATTGTGGCCAATTCGCAGGACGCGCTGAAGCAGGTCTTCTGTGCTGAAGCGGTCGTCTTCCCGCGCACGGCGGAAGAGATTGCCGCGATTATGCGACTGGCGAACGAGCACAAATTTTATGTCACCGTACGCGGCGGCGGCGTGGGCTACACCGGCGGCGCAGTCCCGGTCAAAGGCGGCTTGGTGTTGGCGACTGAGCGAATGAACCGGATACTCGAAATCAACCAAGCTGATCTGGTCGCAGTTGTCGAGCCTGCCGTCAAAACTTATGAACTCGCGCAAGCTGTCGAAGCTCAAGGTCTGTTCTATCCGCCCGACCCGTCAAGTTGGCGTGAATCGTTCATCGGCGGCAATATTGCCTTGAATGCAGGCGGGCCGCGTTGTGTGAAGTACGGCAACACCAAACAGTTTGTGCTCGGTCTGGATTTCGTGACACCGACGGGTGAAATCATTAAGGCAGGCGGGCGCGTGCCGAAGAATTCAACTGGCTTTCATTTGGAGAGTCTGCTAGTCGGCAGCGAAGGCATGCTCGGTATTGTCACGCGCTGCATCCTGCGTTTGTTGCCCAAGCCGGAGGCGAAACGCACGGCGCTGGCCGTGTTCTCCTCAGCGCAAGACGCCTGCAATTGCGTCGCCGATTTTACTAGCTCTGGCATCTTGCCGGTTGCGCTCGAATTGCTCGACCGCACCTCGATCAACGCGATTGAAGATTTCGAGCCGTCTGGTTTGCCGCGTTCAGCCGGAGCATTGCTCATTATCGAAGTGGATGGATTGAAAGAAGCCGTCTTGCGCGAGGCAGAGATCGTGCGCGCGATGTGCGCCAAACACCATGCTATACAGTTCCAGGAAGCCAAGGACGATGCCGCAGCCGACGCCATCTGGGAAGTGCGCCGTAAGATGTCTCCGGCGGTGGCGCGCACCGGCGTCATCAAGCTGAATCATGACGCCGTCGTGCCACGTTCGCGCATCCCAGAAATGCTGAGTTTTATCGAAAGTTTGAGCGCGCGCATCGAATTATTGATTCCAACCTTCGGGCACGCGGGCGACGGCAATTTGCACATCAACGTGATGCTGCCAGACAGAGAGGAAATCACACGCAAACGCGGCGCAGCAGCCGTGCGCGAAATATTTGCCAAGGCGGTTGAATTGGGCGGGACGATTTCAGGCGAGCACGGCGTGGGCTACGCGAAAGCCCCGTTTCTGGATTTGGCGATTGAGCGACCGACGTTGGAGTTGATGAAAACACTAAAACGCGCGCTCGACCCGAATGGTATTCTCAACCCTGGCAAAGTTTTTGAAGAAACAGTCCCTGCACACGAAGTCAGTTTCCTCAACGCTGATCAACCTTGCTGTTAGTCTAGCGGCAGCTAACTCTCAAAAGTATCCTGGCGTGTCAGATGCAAATGCGTAGCGATTGCGCGCAAGATGTCCATCGTCGTGATGATGCCGCGAATTTGCTTCCCTTCGGCCACCACTACGCGATGAATCCGGCGGTTGTACATCAACTCGCAGACGCGTTGGAGCGCTTCATCGGGTGCGACGGTCACAGCGTTGCGCGTCATAATCTGTCCAGCCGTGCTGGGCGACCAGGCGCCAATGCTCGTCGTTTTGCGAATGATGTCTGTTTCGGAGATCACCCCAACCAATTCCCCGTTGGCATCCACCACCGGAGCGCCGGTGATTTTTTTCTCTTTGAAGAGAATTGTAATCTCTTTGAGCGGCATGGTCTCCGCCACCGTTACCACATCTTTGATCATCACGTCAGAAGCATGAAGTGTCATCAAGGTGTCTCCTCACTTTGAGAGCCTAGATCAGTTTGCAATTGCGTGTACGGGAAGTTGTGGTGCGGATTGTTTACCCGCACCGCGGCTCAGCCAACCGTGCGGGTAAACATCCCGCACCACACCGTACACCGATTTGCAATCCGCTCTAGCTTTATCGTCGGAGCGTTGCACTCAGACTGTAATCGGGAACGGCATAAAACAGAGCACGAAGACCAACAAGCCAATGATGGCGACGAGGATGCGCGTGAATCCCAACGGTTCCTCTTCGTCCACCACGGGCGGATGGCCGAAGCGCATCATAATCGTCAGCAAAATGACCCAGACAAACCAGCCCAGCCAACCGCCACTGAAGTATGAATAAACAGCCAGCGCCACCACTCCCAGATAAACCGCCCGGGCTATTAAACAATGGCCAACTCTGCCAAAGATGGCGTAGATTACGTGGCCGCCGTCAAGCTGACCAATCGGGAGCAGATTCAAACTCGTCATCAGCAAACCCAGCCAGGCAGCGAACCAGAGCGGATTGCCGTCAATGCTCGGCGGCAGGTGCATCAGCTTGCCGATAAATTTGAAGAGCAGCGGATCGTTGAAGACGATGACACCATCATCGGGAATTCCACTCGCGCTCGCCTTGGCAAAATAATGCGCAATCAATGCCACTGGCAGCGCGAAAACAAATCCGGCCAGCGGCCCGGCAATACCGATGTCGAAGAGCGCGCGACGGCTCGGAATCGGCGACTTGATCTTGATGACCGCGCCGAAGGTTCCGAAGATCGGCAACGGCGACGGCAGGAAAAATGGCAGCGTCGCATCCACTCCGTACCAGCGGCACGCAATGTAATGTCCCATCTCGTGCGAGCCCAAGATCATCAGCAAAGAAACCGAATAGAGCAGCCCGGAAACTACCCGCGACGTGCCGTCATTCAAAAACAGCGCGCCCATCACCGTCGTCGTCAGTGCCGTCAAAGCCAGCAGGATAAAGTGCAACAACAACCGCTTGAAGCTCAGCTTCTCGCGTGCCGGCGCCGGCGGCAGTGGGGCGTACTGCGGCAAACGCTGTATGACGGTCGGGCGATAGAATTGCGCCGGGTCTGGCGGATATGGATAAAGCTCACTCATAAGATACTGCTCCGGCGCCTGCTACTTTTTGAATAACTTGTCGAAGGTGTTACGCGCCTCGTCATCTTTCGGCCCCTTCGCGCCACCTTTATTGAAAAGTTTATCGAAATTCTTGCGCACGTCGTCGCGTTGAATAGGTTCAGCCCCACGCGTAGTCAGCGGGAGCCGATTATTCGGGTTGAAATAGTCGCAGAAGTTGGCTTTGATTTTGTCGCGCACGTAGTCGGCTTGTGGCTCGCTACATTGATTGCTTTTGCCTGGGTCGAAGAACCGGCAATTTTTACAGCAATGCACATCGGCATCGCAGTGCGGGCATTCGTCGCTGCGCATAACTTTGCCGATCAATTTGATCTCGCGTCCGCAGTTGTGACAAACCATAAGTCTCCTGCCCAAAACTCGTTGGTTGGGGGATTCTGCAATAGCTTGAACGAAGTGTGGGTTGTAAAATCTGCTTGCGTCTTTTCTGACTGGCGCGATGGTAGCACGCGCGCCAGTCAGGAACAAGAAACGCCTCAGAACGCAAACGCAGAGCGGCCCCGGAGTTTTCATGACATCCGTAACTGACAACGAGAACGCCGCACAGGCCAAATACGCGCTGGAGTTGGCGCTACTGGATGGCACCAAGTGGCAATTATTGATTGATGAAGAGCCTGCCACCCTGCTTTGCACGCAGCCTTCAGCCAATCATGAATTTACCGTCGAATGGGGCAAATTGGTTTTTGCCTGGTGGAATGATGAACACGCGCAAAGTTGGCGCGTCGTCGGTTATGAGATCGAGCCAGCCCAAATCCAATTACGAGTGATGCGCAGCTTCGGGCGTGATTTGACGACGCTGATCTTACGTGATGTTGCGCGCTGGCGCGCGAAGATGACTTCTCATAATCCGGACTTAGCAGAGCGCCGACAACTTTATGCACAGATGCTGCCGCGCTTGCTCACCCGGCATTATGTCAATGCACGCATTAAACTGCTGCTGGGCAGGCAGCGCTATCTGCGTTTGCGTATCCAGTCCTGCAAAGAAACCAGTTTAGTTATCGGCGTCAATCAAGCCGAAAGCCAAGATGAGATTGATGGTATTGTCGCGGCAGGTTTGGTTTGGCTGGCTGGCTTCAACCAAGCCAAAGAGGCTAAGCGGCATGCGCAACGGCTCTGCTTTTGTCTGCCCCGCGACCGGTCACAGACTGTGATTGAACGGTTGTCGTTGCTTGAGCGGAGATCATTCGGCGCACAGCTTGAGTGTTTTGAGCTTGATGAGGTAGAGGAAAAATTGGCGCCAGTGCCACTGGCAACGCAGCCCGAATTGCTAACTGCTCATACGCGTCAATTGCGCTGGCCTGTGCCCGTGCGGACACACACTCGTTGGCGCGAGCGTATTCTCAAGCTCGCGCCAAGCTTGATTGAAGCACGTTTACACTCGCAGCTTGAGGCTGAAAGTTTCAGCCTTCACGGATTGGAGTTTGCGCGAATGGAGGGAGTTGGGTCGGAACGTGTTAGTTTTGGTGTGGCTGGCTTGCCAGATGGATTTGGCTCTCCAGCGCAGGCTTTGCTGACTGAAGACAACTTTCCGCAGCTTGCGCAGTTGGTCAACCAAATCGTGCTATATCGTTCCGCGCAAGCGCCTGATCGCCGACATCCATTTTACCGGCTACGCGCTGAAGCTTGGCTAGAGTCGTTGCTGCGTCGTGACATTCGCACACTCGACGCTACGTTGGATGAACGGTTCGTCTATTCGCAAATCCCTGCCTGGCGCGCCGATGAGCGTTCGGTGCTTGATCTATTGACAGTCAATTATCAGGGGCGCCTGGTAGTGATTGAGATCAAAGCCAGCGAGGATGCTCAATTGCCGCTGCAAGGCTTGGATTACTGGCTACGCGTCGAGCAGGCCAGAGCGCGTGGTGAATTCGCACGGCGCGATTTATTTGCTGGTATTGAATTAGCTGAACAGCCGCCATTGCTTTATCTAGTAGCGCCGCGTTTGCGTTTTCACCGCTCTTTCAGCACCCTGGCACAGTGCATTGCACCGTGGGTTGAAGCTTATCGCATCGGCATCAATACAAATTGGCGCGCGGGTGTGCGGGTGCATACGCGCGCGCGGCTCAACCTCGCTGATGCAATGACAAGCTGACTTCACAATTTTAAGCTTGGCTGGGAGAGTTGTTGTTTTGACCAAAGATGGAATTTTGTTGGTTGATAAGCCAGCGGGCTTCACCTCACACGACGTAGTGGCGCAGGTGCGAAAACTGCTTGGCACTCGCCGCGTTGGACATACAGGCACGCTCGACCCCTTTGCAACTGGTTTGTTGGTTGTATGCATCAACCGCGCCACCCGCCTGGTGCAATTCCTGACGGGAGATGGCAAGGAATATCTGGCGACGGCACGCTTTGGCTTTGCGACTGATACGGGTGATTTGACTGGCGTGCCACTTGCCGCTCCGGTAGATGCCAGTCACTTGACGATTGAACAATTGCATAGCGCCGCGGCCAGTTTGCGTGGGCGCACTCAACAAATTCCGCCGATGTACTCGGCTAAGAAAATAGGTGGCATCAAACTCTATGAATTAGCCAGGCAGGGAGAGCAAGTTGAACGCCCTCCAATTGAGATCGAGATTAAGGAGTTAGCGATTGGCGAATCGTTGGGTTTGGTGCTGATACCTGCTGGCGTGCCGGTGCAGGATTTTACCTTTCGTGTAGTTTGCTCTTCTGGCACCTATGTGCGCGTGCTGGCCGAAGATTTGGGCAAGCGGTTGAACATCGGGGCACATTTGATTGCTTTGCGCCGCACGCGGGTCGGGCGATTTTCGCTGGCGCAAGCAGTCTCATTGGAACAATTGGCCGAATCGGCCAAGGCCCGGCAGGCCGAGCAATTTTTGCAGCCGATGAGTGCGGCACTGAACATTCCTGAAATCCGCGTTGACCAAGCCGAGCAGCGAGACTTAGGCCATGGGCGAGCATTAAAACGGAAGAGTGATCATACTGACGGCACTCTCGCCAAGCTTTGCGATCAAGCAGGTAACTTGTTGGCCATTGCCAGTTATGACGCGCCAATGCAAACCTGGCAGCCGCGTGTCGTTCTGTGTGAACCCCCTAGGTGAGTTGAATTGAAATCCTCCTTGCTCGCAAATTTCAAGGCTGTGGTATACTGCGCCTGCTACTTAGAATGCCCCGCTAGGTCTTGTAGTAAACAGGAGAACAGAAGTGAGTGAAGGCCTAGACAACCAAATAAAGCAACTGACTCCGTCAAAGCCATCTGACTTAACGGTATATTTCTCTTCTTTAGCACCCCTTGCGCGCCCGGCGCGAACAGATTCAACCATCAAAGAGTCTCTCATCGCACTACTCCTCCAACGGGCAGTGCAGTACAGCGACTAGGAGAAGCAGTAATTATGACTGAGCAAGAGAAGCGTCTAAGTCTCACCGATCTGCTGGAAGCGCATCGCCGCGAACGCGAGCGACTATCGTGGGAAGGGAGTTTCCGCGATTACTTCGAGATGGCCTCGTCCAACCCGAAGATCACTGCGCTCTCGCACGCCCGCATCAGCGATATGATTACAGCGGCAGGCGTCGAGAAACTTAATGAAGGCACACCCGACGAGGTGACACGCTACAAGTTTTTCAGCGAAGAGTTGTTCGGCATTGATGAAGCCATCGAGCAAATCGTCGAATACTTCAAATCGGCAGCGCAACGATTGGAAGTGCGCAAGCGCATCTTGTTGCTAATGGGGCCGGTCGGTGGTGGCAAATCTACGATCGTGGCGCTACTCAAGCGTGGCTTGGAGAAATGGACGCGCAATGAGAGCGGTGCTGTCTACGCTATTAAAGGCTGCCCGATGCACGGCGAGCCGATGCAGTTGATCCCGCCAGAGCTACGCTCCGAGATCGAGAAGCATTATGGCATCTATATCGAAGGCGATCTCTGCCCGCAAACGCGCTACTTGGTAGATACTCAATACGGCGGCACGATTGAAGACGTGCAGATTGAGCGCATTTTCTTTGCTGAAAAGGATCGCATTGGCATCGGCACTTTTGCGCCTTCAGATCCGAAATCACAAGACATCACTGAACTGACCGGCTCAATTGATCTTTCGACCATCGGCGAAGTCGGCGTCGAATCTGATCCGCGCGCCTATCGCTTTGACGGCGAGTTGAACATCGCCAATCGCGGCTTGATGGAGTTTATCGAAATCCTGAAGTGTGATGAGAAGTTTCTTTACTCGCTGCTAACTTTGTCGCAAGAGCAGAGTATCAAAACAGGCCGCTTTGCCATGATTTACGCCGATGAAGTGATCGTCTCGCACACCAACGAAAACGAATACAACAGCTTCGTCGGTAACAAGAAGTCGGAAGCCCTGCAAGACCGCATCATCATGATCAAGGTTCCTTACAACCTGAAGGTCACGCAGGAAGAGAAAATTTACGAGAAGCTGCTCAGGCAAAGTGAAGCGTTACGTAACATCCACATTGCGCCCCACACGCTCCGTGTCGCCGCAATGTTCGCCGTACTGACACGCCTGGAAGAGCCGAAGAAGGGCAACGTAGACTTGTTGAAAAAGATGAAGCTCTACGACGGCGAAGATGTCGAGGGGTTCAAGCTGAAAGACGTGCGCGAATTGAAGGCCGAGACCGTGCGCGAAGGCATGGACGGCATCTCGCCGCGTTACATCATCAATCGCTTGTCGAACGCGCTGGTTAAAGAAGGCGTCAAATACATCACGCCGTTTGACGCGTTGAAGGCTATCCGGGACGGCTTCGATCAACACACTGGCATCTCGGCTGAACAAAAAGAACGCTACCTGAGCTTGATTACCTTGGCTAAGAAAGAGTATGACGAGATTGCCAAGAATGAAGTGCAGCGCGCCTTTGTCTACTCGTTCGAAGAGATGGCGAAAAACTTGTGCAACGCCTATCTCGACAATGTCGAGGCCTACTGCAACAAGGATAAGATCAAAGACCCGCTGACCGAAGAGCCGATGGAACCAGATGAGCGGCTGATGCGCTCCATTGAGGAACACATCGGGATTTCGGAAAACGCGAAGAACACCTTCAGGCAAGAGATTCTGATCCGCATCTCTTCTTATTCGCGCAAGGGCAAATCGTTCGAGTACAACTCGCACGAACGGCTGAAAGAAGCCATCGAGAAGAAAATCTTTGCCGACGTGAAAGACTTGGTGAAGATTACGACCTCGACCAAGACGCCTGATGCCGATCAGTTGCGCAAAATCAATGAAGTCGTGGATCGGCTGGTTAAAGAGCGCGGCTATACAGTTGAGAGCGCGAACGAACTGCTACGTTACGTCGGTTCCTTGCTATCGCGCTAAGTGATCTCCTTCGTCAACTGAAAACGGCTCTTTGCATCATTGCGCAAAGAGCCGTTTCGCTTTTCTGGTGTCCTGCCAAGCGGCATTCATTTGAGTGAGCCTTTCGTCACCGTCTCCGCCTCTTCTATTGCTTCGGCTAAAGCGCGTTGTTCCTTCGGGTCGGTTATTTGCGAGGTTAGCGCACGCAACTGAGCAATGTGGCGCGTCACCGCTTCTTTGAATTTCGACAAGGCCTTCGGGATCAATGCGTTTTTTGCGCCGCGCTCGTATGCGTCATCTAGCTTCTCTTCAGCCTCTTCCAAAATACGCTTGTAATCGGTGAGCAACTCAAGCTTCGTTCCGGTTGGCAACGGCCCCCACTCTTCTTCCTCTTTCTTTTTCTGCATTGCGTTCGGAGTAGTCAGCACTAGCAACCGCCGGTCAGCAGCTTTGATGAAGACCACAATTCGTTCGTCAATCGCTTGGGCGTCGCGCACTTTTTCAATTTCTTGTTCGGTCAAATGATCACGTTTTTGCGCCTCGACCGGAGCGCATAGCAAGAATGCCAACCCGATAATGACTAAACTGCTCCGCAGAATCAATGTCAACGCCTGAGCCATAGCGAACCTCCGTCTATTGTTTTTTTCGTATTCCCTTACCTTCCCTAATCTGTCGTTGCAACGCTGGCAAGCGCAGCTTTATTTTGTCAATCTCCAATTGATTATCAGTGGTCGCCAAAGATAAAAATTGTTCGTAGGCCTTCAACGCTTGCTCGTAATCACCCAACTTATCGAAGCAAATGCCGAGAAAGTAAAGCGTGATTGCTGCGCGCTTCTGTTCGCGCTGATGGTTGAGAATCCAAACGAATTCACGGGCGGCACTGGCAAAGTCATCAAGCTCGAACAACGCTGTTGCTAAATTGGTGTGTGCGAAATAAGCGACCTCGTCTTTAGGATTCTCTGCTAAAACGTGCTGCAAGCCAGGCACAGCTTCCTGAAAGCGGCGTAGTTTGACTAATGCCGCGCCCACACCAATTTTATATGACAAGTTATTTGGCGTGAGTTTGGCGGCGGCGGCATACTGTTCTAGAGCTTTCTCCGGCTGTTTTGGTAAGTACAACTCAGCAAGTTGAGCGCGAATCGTCGCATTCTTTGGTTCGTTTTCAAGCAACGTTTCCAGTTGAGTGATCGCCTCTCCGGCTTTACCAGATTCAAGCAGCATTATTGCCAACCCGGTGCGCGCTTCATTACTCGCTGGCTCATCTTTGAGAATCTGTTGATAGAGCGTGCCAGCTTCGTCGTATCGTTTCGTGCGGGTGTACAACTCCGCTAAGCGTAAGCGATCTTGCAGGCGCGACTCGACCGCAATTGCGGTGCGCAGATCATTAATCGCGCCGCTGTGGTCTTTGCGCACCAGGAAAATTTCAGCACGATAACGCAGCGCCGCCGCGTTGCGCGGCTCCCGTTTCAGTAATTCGTTAATCACTATCAGCGCCTCATCGTACTGACGCGCTATTGTGAGCGCCTCGCCCAGCAATGCGTAAGTCGAAGCGCGCTGATCGCCCGCTTCAAGTGCGGCTTTGGCTTCCGCAATTGCCTCTGTGTGTTGATGCTTGCTGAGCTTGATCTCTGCCAAGCCTGTGTGGGCGCGTGCGGCTTTAGGGTTGAGTTCAAGCGCTCGACGAAAAGCTTTCTCAGCCTCTTCAGGTTTCGCTTCCGCCAATGCAACTTCTCCAAGTGCGACTTGGGCACGAGCCAAAGCTTGACGCTGGTCAGACGAGTCATCATATTGCGCAAGCTGTTCGATAACACGATTGATGGCTTTGCGCGCATCGGCTAAGCGATTCAAGGAAAGACTGGCAAGGCCAAGTTGCAACTCAATCTGCCACAAGGAAGGATCAAGTTTAAGCGCCGCTGTATAATTCTCAATCGCTTTTTCCCATTCGCCCCGCTGATGTGCCGCTTGACCTACCTCAAAGAGCGCCGCCGCCTGTCTCAGCGTATCCTGGCTTTCACTCTCCGCATTTTTGGCAGCAGGCTTATTGGGTTGTTTCGATTGCGCTGCACAATTAAGCGGCCACAAGCCAATGATAATAAGCAGCAGTATTTTCTGACCTTCGATACACACAGTTCTCATGTCCCCTTGGAACTCTGACTTAGCGGCGAAGCGATCTTAACACAAGCACTCTCGTGTGACTCAAGTAATGGTAGAACGCCAATGGATCACAATGATTGCGATATTGTTCTCTCCCAGAGACTATAAATTGACATAGGTAGTGTTTGGTCAGAGTACTTTGGCTTAAGGATTAGTTCTCCCATCTCAATCCTCCCCGCCAGTCCCCGCATCATGTTACGCAATACATTGCCTAGGAGCACAGACGAAACGTCTAGCGAATACATGGTCAAGATGATGAATAGAGGATTATCGCTGAGTACCTGCCGACAGAGGGTTAAGAGCTTGACGAGGTCTCTATCAGCCTTCCATACCTCTCCTTTTGGCCCGCGACCAAAAGCCGGGGGGTCAAGAATGATTGCATCGTAGCGTTTCTGTCTATTAGCTTCGCGTTTGACGAATTTTATAGAATCGTCAACTATCCATCGGATAGGAGCTTGATCCAGGCCCGACAGATGTTGATTGTCTTTCGCCCAAGTGATAGCAACTTTGGAAGCATCGACATGAGTCACATGCGCTCCAGTTGAGGCAGCCGCCAGGGTAGCCACGCCAGTGTAACCGAAAAGGTTCAGCACCTGAATGGGTCGGCGCGGATCAGAGGCGAGTTGGGCCTTGATCCAGCGCCAGTGTGCCGATTGTTCGGGGAACACTCCGACATGCTTCGATGAGGTGCTGAATCTAGCCTTTAGGATCAACCTGTCAAAATGCAAAAGCCATTCTCCGGGAATTGGTGATCGGAATTGCCAGCGCACCTGGTCATTCTCCTCATCGCAAATCGCATCCGCTGCTTGCCAATCGTTTGGCGATAGCTCGGGTTCCCACCAAGCCTTAGGTTCACTACGAATGATGGTATATTTGCCAAATTGCTCGAGTTTTCTCCGATTCCCAGAGTCAAGTAATCTATATTCTTCCCATTCATCCCACAAAAGTCTTATTGCTGCACGATCTGCTGGCACTGCTCTTTCCCACTCCTTCTAAGAAAAACGGTCGTGGTTTGAAAATGATGATGGACTGATAAAGCGGCCTGAACAAGGTAGTCTTCTCTTGTTATGTGTTATGAAGAAATCCCTTGCCCGGATTGTT